>NZ_CP192103.1:0-1560000 GCF_050956065.1 Streptomyces sp. CA-111067
AAACCGTTCGCTTGCTCACGGTTCGCACCCGCTCCGCGGGTGCGTGACCGCGCTGCGCGCGGTCCGCCCGGCTTCGCCGGCCAACCCCTCCGCTGCGCTCCAGGGTTGACGGCCCGCCAGGACGCGGGCTGCACCCGCCTCCTGGCGGGCCCGGCCCCTCGCTCCGCTCAGGTCCCCGCGGTGCGCTCCGCGCCCCGTAGCGGCTGCGGGAACACCCGTTCCGTGCGGGGCGGGCAACAAACAGGCTGGCTAGGAGGAGGGCGGAATGTCAGCTTGCTGCGGCGCGGAGTCGACGCCTCCGCTGGCAACGCGTCGGAATGTCAATGTCCAGCGCTCCTTGGGGGTTGCAGGGTTCTCTTTGGCGCTGACCAGCTTCCAGCCCTCGGATTCGATCAGGGCGATGTGTCTGCTCCGTATCTCCTCGAGGGTTGAAGCCAGTGTGCGCACGTACGTGTTCTCGCCTCGCTCTCGAGCAGCGATCGCACCCTTGGTTGCGCGCTTGTGCCCCCACTTCTGCATGAATCCCATGAGCAGGCCTCTTTCTGGGCTGGTCCGACCGCGGTGATCGACATCGACAGGACACTAGCGGCCTCCGCGCTGGCGGTCGGTGGGTGGCGTGGGGGAACCAGTTTCGGACAGTTCCGGTCATGGGATCGATCGATGCTGCGTCAAATTTCTGAGTGCGCTAATCTCTGGACTCAGACACCACCCCCGGAGCACACCGCCCGGGGCCGCGCATCGTCCCGGGATGGGGGAGCGTCAAACCATGGTGGCAGTGGTCACAGCCGAAGCGGAAAACACGGTCGTGGAGATGGACCCGCTTCCGCATCAGATCGAGGCATCCGATGCGGCGGTGCGGGCACTCGAATTGCAACCGGGTCAGGAAATGCCCGCGCAGGGCTTGCGGACGCAGGTCATCGCGGCGACCGGCTCGGGCAAAACGTTTATGGCCGTGCTGACCGCGCGGAAATTGCGGGCAGGCCGGGTTTTGGTACTGGTGCCGACTCTGGATTTGCTGACGCAGATGGCGGCCGCGTGGCGGGCCGGCGGCCGCACCGGCCCGTTCTACGGCATCTGCTCGCTGCGGGCCGAGGAGGCGCAGGGGCTCGCGGCGTGCACGACGAACGTGGACGAGCTGGTGGCGTGGACGCGCGGCCAGGAGCACCTGACGGTGTTCGCCACGTACGCCAGCGTGGGTCTGGGGACGCTCCAGCGGGCGCACGAGGCGGGCCTCGCACCGTGGTCGCTGGTGGTGGTGGACGAGGCGCACCGGGTCAGCGGCCGGGGCAGTAAGCCGTGGGCGGCGATCCACGACAACACCCGCATCCCGGCCGACCGCAGGCTCTATATGACGGCGACCCCGAGGGTGTGGGAGGCGCCGGAGACCGAGGAAGGCGCCGGCGGGGCACCGGTGCTGGTCGCCAGCATGGAAGACGACCCGGACGGGCTGTTCGGCAGCGTGGCGTACAAGCTGACGCTCTCGCAGGCCCGCAATCTCGGCCTGGTCGCGGCGTGGCAGGTGGTGTGCGTGGACGTGACCGACCCGGAGCTCCAGGCGGCCGCGCTGCTGGGGATTGAGGCCAGGTCGGACACCGTGCGCGGGAGCCGGCTCGCCGCGTTGCAGACGGCTGCGGTGAAGACCGCCGCGGAACGCGGCCTGCGCAGGATGCTGACCTTCCACTACCGGACCAGCGAGGCCGAGGCGATGGCCGCCGGGGTGCCGGCCGTGGCGCGGCGGCTGTGGGAGGACGACCCGCAGACGTACCCGGAGCCGGATCGGGTGTGGTCGGACTGGCTGTGCGGGGAGCACAAACCGAAGCGCCGCAAGGAGGTGCTGGCCACGTTTGCGGACCCGGTCGGCGAGCGCCTGGACGGCGACCTGGTCCCGATGCGCCTGCGACTGCTCAGCTCCGTTCGCATCCTCGGAGAGGGCGTGGACACACCAGGCTGTGACTCTGTGTACTTCGGGGACGTGCGCGGGTCGGCCGTCGATATCCTCCAGATCGTCGGCCGGGCACTGCGCATGAAGCCGGGAGAGGGCAAGGTCGCGTCATTGGTGGTGCCCGTTTTTCTGGGCAAGGACGAAGACCCGGACGCCATGCTCACGTCCAAGGGGTACAACGGCCTGGCCAAGGTTCTGGCCGCCCTCCGCAGTCACGACGCGGACACCGTGGAGGCCCTGGCGGAGCAGCAGGCCAACACCCGCAGCCGCAAGCCGTCGGCGGCGGAGACCAAGGGGGCCGGGCGGGGTGAGGAACGCGGCACGTCGGCCCCCGCGAGCAGCCTGCTGTCCTTCTCCACCCCGCGTGACCCGGCCGTGCTGGCGCAATTCATGAAACTGAGGATTCTCCAGCCCGAAAACACGTACTGGCGTCAGGGAGTCCAGGCCGCGACCCGGTACGTGAAAGAGAACGGGGATCTGAAAGTTCCCTATTCCTATGTCACGCCGGAGGACTGGACTCCCGCTGACTTCCCTCTGGGAACGTGGATCGCTGACCAGAGGCGGTTTTACAACGCGGGTGAGATGAAGCCCTCGCGCGCCAGGGAACTCGAAGACCTGCAGATGGTGTGGTCGCACTGGGACGTCGCCTTTCAGGAGGGACTGTCAGCAGCACAGGGGTGGGCAGCCGCACACGGGCACTTCCTCCCGCCCACCACGGCCAACTGGAACGGCCATCCGGTGGGGGTGTGGGCCAAGAATCTGAGGACGGCGGGCAGGAAGGCGGCGGAGATCGAGGCGCGGCGCGAGCAGGGGCTGCCGCTCGGCTCCGCCGTCGGGGCGCTGACCGAGGAACGCAGGGACGCCCTGGAGGCCATCGACCCGTCGTGGTGCCCGGCCTGGCCCGTGACCTGGCAGCGCGCCTACCGGCTGTGCCGCAACCTGATCGAAGCCGGCGCCCCGCTGCCCGGACCGGGCGAGGCCACGGTGCAAGGCGAAGACCTCGGCGCGTGGGTGCAGGCGCAGCGCCTGGACTGGGACCAGCTGCTGCCCGCGCAGCAGTGGATGCTGGAGAACATGCTGCACCTGTCCCCTGCGGAGGCGTCTGAGCGGCCGCCGGCGCCCCGCACGCAGGCCGACAAGTGGGCGGCGAACCTCGCAGCCGCCCGGCAGTACCACGCCCGCGAAGGCCACCTCCAGCCCCCGCGCAAGCACGTCGAAATCGTGGACGGAACCGAACACAAACTCGGCATGTTCCTCGACAACGCCCGCCGCAGGGCCGACAAGCTGAGCGAGGCGCGGCGCCAGGAACTCACCGAGCTGGGCATGCACTGGTAAACGCAGGCTCGGGCCGCATCGGCAAACCGGGCCGACTCACACGGCTGCGATCACGAAAGTCAGGAGTGCCAGCGAGAGTGTGGCACAGCCGGCGAAGGTGACGGCTCCATGCATGAGTGCCTTGGCATACGTGGCTCCATCGAGGCGGGCGAGCAGACCGGCGGTGGCGCCTGCCAGGATGCAGAAGAGTAGGACGACGGCCAAGAGCAGAAGGAGGAGCATCAGGTGAGTGGGTGTGGTGTTCATTCCTTCTCCCAGGATCGGTGGGGTCGCTGAGGAGAAGTTCGCCGGTTTGGTGTTCGCCGGGGTTCAGCGTGCACAAAGATGAATGAAAACGGTCATCGGAGCGACGGAGCATCGGGATATGGCGGAGTTGCCGGGCGATCCGCTGACGGAGCTGGCACGGCGGTTACGAACGCTGAAGGCGCAACGGAGGCTGCAGTCGGGCGGTCTTCAGCAGCGGACTGGGCTGGGGCGGACCACGCTCAGTCAGGCGCTGAGCGGTTCCAAGGTGCCATCCGAGACAACGCTGGTGCTACTGGCGAAGGCACTGGAGGCGGACGCGGAGCCGTTGCTGGCTCTACGCTCGGCTGCCGCTCGCCCGTCGGTGTCCAGGGCTACGCGAGTGTCAGGACCGCTTTCATTCGAGCAGCGGTATCGCGCCTACGTGGAACAGCGGCATTCCGGGCTAACTGTCGTGGGACTGGACCTCAGTCGCCCGGACCGTGCCCATTGGCCGTTGGACGCGGCCTACCTGAGCCTGGAGTTGGCGGAGCGGGCCGAGAGCTGGTCGGGCGGCGGTGATGAAGCTGACCGGTCAAGGTCCGTCGTCAAACGCGCCGAGCATGCCCTGTCTGGGCACCGGCGAGTGCTCCTGCGAGGGCTGGCCGGCAGCGGGAAGTCCACTCTCCTCCAGTGGCTTGCGGTAGCCGCAGCTCGGGAGGAATTGCCAGAAGAGCTGGCGGACTGGCGGGACCGGATTCCGTTTGTCTTGCCGCTGCGAACACTGGTGAGACGTGGTCCTCTCCCCCAGCCTCAGGAGTTCCTGGCGGCAGTCGGTACCCCGCTGGCAGCCTCGCAGCCCGAGCGCTGGGCCGATGCCGTGCTAGCCCGGGGCGAGGGTCTCGTGCTGATCGACGGCATCGACGAAGTGCCACAAGAGCAGCGGGGTGCCACACGGGACTGGTTGGAGGGGCTTCTGGCGGCCTATCAGGATGCTGTGTTCGTGGTCACCACGCGCCCGTCGGCGGTTCCCGAGGGATGGCTAGCGTCATCGCGCTTCACCGAGTTGACGGTTCGGCCCATGAACGCCGCCGACATCGGGGTGTTCGTGGGCCGGTGGCACACTGCAGCCCGCCGCGGCGCCGAGTCTGCCGATGAACGAGCGCACCTGGACGAACTGGAATCCGCGCTGCGGATGACGGTGCGTGCTCAGCGCGACCTGGCGCAGTTGTCCAGTACGCCGCTGATGTGTGCGCTGGTCTGCGCGCTCCACCGGGACCGCCGCGGCCATCTTCCGCACAGCCGCATGGAGCTCTACCAAGCCGCGCTGTCGATGCTGCTCGTACGCCGTGACCGCGAACGCAGCATCGACATCCCCGAAGGGATCCAGCTCACCGAGCACCAGAGCATCAAGCTTCTCCAGCGCCTTGCCTACTGGCTGATCCGCAACCGCCAGACCGAAATGGACTACGCCACCGCGCTGGTTCTGATCGGCGATGCTCTGCCTGCCATGCAAGCCGTGGCCGAACAGGGACCGGCCGAGCAGGTCCTGACTCATCTGATCGGCCGTAGCGGTTTGCTGCGCCAGCCCACCGCCGACACCGTCGACTTCGTCCACCGCACCTTCCAGGACTACCTCGGCGCCAAAGCCGCCATTGAAGCGCACGACTTCCCCCTACTCATCAACAACGCCCACGACGACCAGTGGGAAGACGTCATCCGCATGGCCGTCGCCCATTCCCGTCCGGCTGAGAGCACTGATCTGCTCAACCGCCTCGTCACTCGTGGCAATGCTGAAGCCGAACACCGCCCCAGACTCCACCTCCTGGCCCAGGCGAGCCTGCACTACGCGACCGAAATCGAACCCGACACCCGCGACCTCGTCGAACAGCACGCGCGCGCCCTCATGCCGCCCCGCTCCGAAGAGGAAGCGGACACCCTCGCCTCGCTTGGGCCAGGCATCCTGGACCTACTGCCACAGCCTCAGGGGTTGGAAGGCGATGAAGTAGCGGCCGTGGTGCGAACCGCCGCCGCCATCGGCAGCGACCAGGCCTATGTCTTCCTCCAGCGCTTCGTGACGTCCCTACCCCAAGACACCTCATCTCATGAACTGGTGAGGGGTTGGGAGCACTTCGACGCGGACCAGTACGCCCAGGACATCCTCTCCGCCGTTAGGGAAAAAATCTACCTGAGCGTGCAAAGCCACGATCAGCGTAATGCGCTTCGCTTCTTGACGCCCGTAACCGACATTTCCTTCGAAAATGAAGAGTTCACCGCGGGAGAAATCACAGAGTACCTGTCGCCCAAGACTCACGCCTTGCGAATCTATGCAGGTGCCCGACTGCAGAACCTAAAATTCTTGCATTCTTTTCCCACTCTGAGAGAACTCGCACTTGGAAGCGTAACAGGGTTCGCACATATTGATGACATCGCAAACCATCCACTAGCCGATCTGACTCTAGTCAATTTGCCCAATGAGTTCTCATTGACAGCCCTGAATTCTCTTCCCAATCTCACATCACTGGGCCTCTACACCCCCCTGTCATATCAGAACCTGGCAGAACTGCCCGGACCAGAGAGCCTCACCTCGCTACATCTGGGCCCTGGGACCGGTCCACACCTTACGGGCATCTCCAAGTGGCAGCAGTTGCGAGAGCTGACAATGAACAGACAGCCCACCCCGGAAGACTGGCGAGAGATCGCGCCCCTTCCGCACCTCGAAGAAATATTTCTTTCACATTATGATCTCACCCAGGCCGTTCCCATGCAGGCCGTCACCTATCTCCGACTCATGCCCAAAGATACGGCTACACAAGCAGACCTGATCCCGAATATATTCCCCAACCTTGAGAAGGTTTTCATCAACTTCCGCGAAGCAACATCTGACATCATCGACATCACACCTCTGGCTCGAATAAAAAACCTCAAGCTCTCCTTGAGCTTCGCGAAAGGGATTGTCGGCCTAGAAGAATTTGATCCGGACGCGGTTACACTGCACCCAAGGCCGCGAACATTGGACATCTGAAACCTCCGAAATGGCGGAGTTTCACGGAGAACGAGTCCAGCTGTGAGTAGACGCCCCTGTGACAGCCCGCAGAGCCGGCGCCAGCCGGACAATGGCAGTCGTCTAGTCACCTCATGACAGCAGGGCAGTCCACACGGCTCTGTGCTGCCAGGCCGGCAAAGGACTTCTGCCGCCGGCGCCCGCCTGCTGCCACCAAGACGCCCACTCACAACGGACATCCAGTCGGAATGTGGGCCAAGAATTGAGGACGGCCTGTCGGCGGTTGACGGAGATCGAAACGCGGCGCGAGCAGGGGCTACCGGTCGGCTCCACCACCGGGGCGCTCACTGAGGAGCGCAGGGACGCGCTCGAGGCGATCGACCCGAGCTGGTGCCCGGTCTGGCCGGTGGTCTGGCAGCGCCCCTACCGGCTGTGCCGGGGCCTCATCGAGGCCGGCAGCCCGCTGCCCACCGCGCCGGGGCAGATGACCGCTCCAGGGCGAGGATCTCGGGGCGTGGATGCAGGCGCAGCGCCTGAACTGGGACCAGTTGCTGCCCGCGCAGGCCTGGATGCTGGAGAACATGCTGCACCTGGCGCCGGCGGAGCCTGACGAGCGGCCGCCGGCGCCCCGTACGCAGGCGGACAAGTGGGCGGCGAACCTGGCGGCGGCCCGGCAGTTCCACGCCCGTGAGGGCCACCTGCAGCCGTCCAGGAAGGCCGTGGAAGTCGTGGACGGGACCGAACACAAGATCGGGCTGTTTGGTTCTGTACGCGGGATTTGAGAACGGTTGTTGCTCAGCGTGGAGTGCGCCCGGTTTCGACGGAGGGTGATGTCTGCGAGTTCTGACAACACCTCAGGGCTTGCGGTGGGAGCATCGAAGTGCTCTGCATGATGAGGGGGCGATGGTGCCGTCGAAGTCCAAGGTCGATCTGTACGCGGCGATACGCCGCGATGCCCGCTCGGGCATGTCGCACCGGGCGTTGATGCGCGAGTACGGGGTGGGTTTCCGCACCGTCAAGGCCGCACTGGATTCGGTCTGGCCGGAGCCGAGGAAGAAGCCGCCTCCCCGCGGGACACGGCTGGACCCGTTCAAGCTGCTGATCGACCAGATGCTGCGTGCGGACCTGGACGCGCCGCGCAAGCAGCGTCACACCGTCAAGCGGATCTTCGACCGGCTGGTCGATGAACACCGAGCGGAGGAAGTGACCTATCCCATGGTCAGGGCATACGTCGCCGCCCGGCGCTCCCAGATCGCGATCGAGGCCGGCCGAGGGGCGGCGGAGGCGTTCATCGTGCAGTCCCATCAGCCGGGGGCCGAGGCGGAAGTGGACTTCGGGGACGTGAAGGTGCGCCTGGCCGGTGAGCTGGTCACCTGCTACCTGTTCGCGATGCGCCTGTCGTTCTCCGGCAAGGCCGTGCACCGCGTGTTCGCCTCCTGCGGCCAGGAGGCATTCCTCGAAGGCCACGTCCATGCTCTGAGCGTGCTGGGCGGAGTGCCGACCGGCAAAGTCCGCTACGACAACCTGCGGGCGGCGGTCGCCCGGGTGCTGGGGTCACGGGCCAGAACGGAGAACGAGCGGTGGGTGGCGTTCCGCTCGCACTACGGCCTGGACGCCTTCTACTGCCGGCCGGGCATCGTGGGCGCACATGAGAAGGGCGGGGTCGAGGGGCAGGTCGGCTGGTTCCGTCGCAATCACATGGTCCCCGTCCCGGAGGCGGGCTCGCTGGCGGAGCTGAACGCGATGGTCGACCAGTGGGACGAGCAGGACGAGGACCGGCGGATCGGGACCCGGCCGCGGGTGGTGCGGGAGTACTTCGAGGTCGAGCGGCGGCTGCTGCGGCCGCTGCCGGACCAGCCGTTCGAGACGGGGCGACTGTTCAGCCTGCGGGTGGACCGGTTCTCCCAGGTCAGTGTCCGCACCAACCGCTACTCGGTGCCGGTGCGGCTGATCGGCCGAACCGTGCGGGTCATGCTGCACGCCTCCGAGGTGGTGGTCTACGACGGCCGGATGGAGGTCGCCCGGCACGAACGGCTGATCGCCAAAGGCGGTGTCCGCCTGGACCTGGACCACTACCTGGAGGCACTGGTCCGCAAACCCGGAGCGTTCCCCGGGGCGACCGCACTGGAACAGGCCCGCTCAGCGGGCAAGTTCACCCCTGTTCACGACGCGTGGTGGGCAGCGGCCTGCAAGGCCCACGGCGACCGGGACGGAACCCGCGCGCTGATCGAGGTCTTGCTCATGGCCCGGAGCATGTCCCACGAACACCTGGTGACCGGCCTGGCGGCGGCCTTGCGGGCCGGGGCCCTGACCGCGGACGCCGTCGCCCTGGAGGCCCGGAAGGCTGCCGAGGCGGACGCGGCGACCGAGCCTGTCCTGGAGCCGCCGGAACCGGGACGCGTGACGTTCCTGACCGAACGGCGGCTGGCACATCTGCCGCCCGACACCCGGCCGCTGCCGTCGGTCGCGGCCTATGACCAGCTGCTGCGGCCGAGGCAGCCCGGCCACCGTTCCGCCGGCCAGGGAGAGATACCGTGACGCAGTTCAAACGCCACCGCGGACTGACCGAACAGGCCGCTGACGCGGCCGTTGACCAGGCATGCCGGATGCTGCGGCTGCCGACGATCCGCCAGCAGTTCCCCGAACTCGCCGAAGCCGCCGCCCGCGACCAGATGTCGTATCGCGGGTTCCTGGCCGAGCTGCTCATGGCCGAGTGCGACGACCGCGCCCGCCGCCGCTCCGAGCGGCGCATCAAAGCCGCCGCCTTCCCGCGCGAGAAGTCGATCAGGGCCTTCGACTTCGAGGCCAACCCCAACGTCGACCCCGCCGTCATCCATACACTGGCGACCTGCGAGTGGGTGAAGAAGAGCATGCCGCTCTGTCTGATCGGCGACTCGGGCACCGGCAAGTCGCATCTGCTGATCGCGCTGGGCACCGAGGCGGCGATGGCCGGCTACCGGGTGCGCTACACGCTGGCCACCAAGCTCGTGAACGAGCTTGGTGGAAGCCGCGGACGACAAGCAACTGACCAAGACCATCGCCCGCTACGGCCGAGTTGATCTTCTTTGTATTGATGAACTCGGCTACATGGAGCTGGACCGCAGGGGCGCTGAGCTGCTGTTCCAGGTTCTGACCGAGCGCGAGGAGAAGAACAGCGTCGCGATCGCCTCCAACGAATCGTTCGGAGGCTGGACGAAGACCTTCACCGACCCGCGGCTCTGCGCGGCCATCGTCGACCGCCTCACCTTCGGCGGGAACATCATCCAGACCGGCACCGATTCCTACCGCCTCGCCAGCACCAGGGCCCACACCGGCCCGCACGACGCCACCGCAGGCTGACCGCTCTGGGGCTTCCCCCGATAGGTGCCGACTCGCCGGCCACAGGACCACGTCAAGGTGGGCGCGCCCGCAGGCGAAGCCGAGGACGAACGACCTTGACGTGGCCCGAGGGACCGGCCACCATCACGGCACCGGGGAAGGGACCAGGGCTGTGACTGCGCAGGTCACAGCCTAGGATGAACGGTCTTCACCATCCGGCAGATGGACAGCGACGTCATAGTTGGCGATCCGCTCCGCCAGCGCCCGCGGGCTCACACCATGCTCATTCGCCCGGTCGGGGTCAGCCCCAGCAGCAAGCAGCACCCGAATCATCGTGCCCTCACCCCGAGAGCTGAACACTGCCTTCCACAACGGAGTTGCCGTTGCAATCTGCCATGTCCACCGCTGCCCCTGCTGCCAGCAGCACCTCGGCGGCCAGCGGGTCCTGCGCCTGCGCGGCGAAGTGCAACGGCGTCCAGCCCGAGGAATCAGGCGCCCCCGGATCTGCCCCGTCCGAGAGCAGTTCTCTCAGCTCGACTACATCGCCATCGGCCACCGCATAGTGGACAGCCGTCCGCCCCAAACGATCCCCATCCGTCATGCCGCCCATCCTCGTCGACTTGACGCGCCAGAGAGCGGCTCCCGCTTCAAGCGTTGCTACTTCTCATCGACATTTCCGGGCCCAATGACCGCCAAGTGCTGCCCAAAGCCATCGACAATCGTTGCCCACTCTCACCTACGAAACCAGCCGTCACCGGGGCCACCGCCGTCGTCACCGCCGGGGCCACCGCCGTCGTCACCGCCGACGACTTCTACGACCCCTACGCCAACGGGACGCTGGTCGCCTCGCACCCGCAAGCGGCCGACGGCTGGCAGCGGGCCCAGGTCTACGACCTGGGCCCGCACGTGCGCACCGGCGCGAACGCGATCGCACTGGCGGTCACCAACACCGGCCCGACCCCGGCCGGGCTGCTCGCGACGGCCCGGGTGACAGCGGGCCACAGCGCCGACTCCGTTCCCACCGACACCTCCTGGCGTGCCTCCGCCTCCGCGCCGGCCGGCTGGCACAGCCCCGGCTTCGACGACTCCGGCTGGGCGGTGCCGCTCGACCAGGACGCCTACGGCGGCGGCCCGTGGGGCAGCGCCGTCACGGTGGACAACGCCGCCCCCGCGCCCTGCCTGCGCAAGGACTTCTCGCTGCGCGCCCCGGTCGTCTCGGCCCGGCTGTACGTCTGCGGCCTGGGCTACTACCTCGCCTCGCTCAACGCCCGGCGGGTCGGCGACCGCGAACTCGACCCGGCGCCGAGCCTGTACGACACGGCGGGCCTGTACAGCGCCTACGACGTGACCGGCCTGCTGCGGCACGGCGCCAACACCGTCGGACTCGTCCTCGGCCGCTCCTTCTACGCGATCGACAGCCCCACCATCTACTGGGACAACGCGTCCTGGATCTGCGACCGGCCCGCCGCCCGGCTCGTCCTGCGGGCGACGCACCGCGACGGCACCGTCACCACGGTCGTCAGCGACGGCGGCTGGTCGGCGCACCCGGGCCCCACCCTCGCCGACTCCGTCTGCAACGGGGACGCCTACGACGCGCGGGCCGAACTCCCGGGCTGGGACCGGCCCGGCGCCCCGACGAAGGGATGGACACCGGCGGCCGTCCGCGCCGGCGCCAAGCTGCCGCCGGCCGACCGCCCGCAGCCGATGCCGCCGATCCGGGTGACCGGAACCCTGCAGGCCACCTCGGTCACCGAACCGGCCCCGGGCAGCTACGTGTTCGGCTTCCCCCGCCTCGTCACCGGCCGCCCGCGGCTGCGGGTCCGCGCACCGGCGGGCACCACCGTCGACCTGGGGTACGGCGAGATCCTGAACGCCGACGGCACCGTCGACAACCAGGGCGACCCCGGCATCACCCCCGGCGAGATCCAGCACGACACCTACACCACCGCCGGCACCGGACCGGAGACGTGGGAGGCGTCGTTCTCCTACGGCAGCTTCCAGTACGTGCAGCTGGACGGCCACCCCGGCCGGCCGCCGCGCGACGCCGTCACCGCCCGGGTGCTGGGCAGCGACCTGCCCGCCGCCGGCGGCTTCCACTGCTCCGACGACCTGGTCGACACCGTGCACCAGATGACCCGCGACACCATCGCCAACAACCTCACCGGCATCCCCACCGACACCCCGATGTACGAAAAACGCGGCTGGCTCGGCGACGCGTCACTGTTCTGCGCACCCAGCCTGGACAACTTCGACACGCAGACGTTCTGGACCAACTTCCCGGCGGTCATGGCCGACGACCAGGGCGCGGACGGCAACTTCGGCGACCTCGCCCCGGCCCTGGGCCCGGGCCAGGGCGCCGACCCCACCTGGAGCACCGCCGGGATCGTGCTGCCCTGGACGCTCTACCAGGAGTACGGCGACCTCGGCATCCTCGGCACCCGCTACACCGGCATGGCGCGCTTCGCGGACTACCTCACCGGCCGGGCCACCGGCTCGATCCTGGACGGCACCTACGGCGACTGGTGCCCACCGGGCAACGTACCGCCACCGGAGGGCGCGACGCTCACCTCCACCGGGCCGTACCACCGGTGCGCCGACCTGATGGCGCAGATCGCCGGGGCGCTCGGCAAGAACGCCGACCAGGCGGCCTACGCGCCACAGGCCGCCGAGATCCGCGACGCGTTCAACGCCGCGTTCCTCGACCCGGCCACCGGCGTCTACCGCACCGGCACCGCGACACCGTACCGCCAGTCATCCAACGCCTACCCGCTCTACCTCGGCCCGGTCCCCGACACGCAACGCGACGCCGTCATCGCCGCACTGGTGCGCAGCATCGCCGCGGGCGGCAACCACCTGGACACCGGCATCATCGGCACCATGGCACTGTTCCCCGCACTCACCGAACACGGCCACGCCGACCTCGCCTGCAAAGTCGCCACCCAGCCCACCTACCCCGGCTACGGCTACTGGGCCTCGCTGGGCGCGACCACACTGCGGGAGCAGTGGACCGCCACCCCGCGGTCGCACGACCACGCGATGTTCGGCACGGTCGACGAGTGGTTCTACCAATACCTCGGCGGTATCCGCCCCGCCGCGCCCGGATACAAGAAGACCGCGATCCGGCCCTACACACCCGCCGGCCCCACCTCGGTCACAGCCCACCGACACCCCCTACGGCCGGATATCGGTCCACTGGCAGGCCACCGCCCACAGCTTCCGGATCGACGCCACCGTACCCGCCAACACCACCGCGACGATCACCATCCCCCACCCACCCACCCGGCAGCCGGATACACCCCACCCCAGCCATCACCACCACACCCACACCCACCCACACCCACACCGGCACCGCCACCGGCACCCACACCGGCGCAGGCGCAGGCACTGCCACCGCCCACGCCGGCCCGGGACACCACACACTGACCATCGACCACTGACCCACCACCACACCGCAGCCCACCCGCCCGCCACACCGCAGCTCACCCGCCCGCACCACCGCAGCACACCGTCCGCCACACCACCCCCGCTGACCGTCCGCACCACCGCAGCCCACCCGCCCGCACCGCAGCTGACTGACCGTCCGCCGCACCGGGAACCCGATCGGCCCCCGCCACGTCACACCGCCATGACAACCAGGACGTGGACCGTGGCGGGGGCACTCACAGCGCTGGTGACCCTGGCGACGGCGAGCGGATGCGACAGCGCCCCGGGCGAGAGAGCCTGCACCCTCGTCGGCGCAAGCTCCGGCGTGACGGCCGACATCCCAGGAAAAGCCGGCACCGCCTACCGCATGTGCGTAGACACCCGCTGCGACACCCGAACGGCGCCGGCCGACTCCCGCACCGGCACCGGCACCGGCACCGGCACGACGCAGACCTCCCTGAACGTGCCACTACCCGACACCATCGGCGCCACCGAGGTCACCGTCCACTACACCGAAACCCCCCAAGGCAGCACCCGCCCCACCCTGGACCAGACCCTGCCCCTCACCCTCACCAAAGGCCAGCCCAACGGCCCAGGCTGCCAACCCACCGTCTACCAAGGCCGACTCACCTACACCACCGGCAAAGGACTCACACCGAGACAGTGACGCCGCCTTCCCGACGCGCAAGGCCCGGGCCGCACCAGCAGCCCGGGCCTCACCGTCCGCGGACCGCGGCCAGCGCGAAGGCCAGGCGCATGTCCAGCCACCCCGCCTGCCTGGTGTAACGGGCACGATGACCCACAGCATCACCATGGGTCAGCACCACCTCGCTGCCCGCCCGCCACGTCGTCGGCCTGGCCTCGCCCGACTCCGAGCTCTCACCGTCCCCGTCACCCAGACCGAAAGTGACCACCGACAGGGCCAGATCGAAGGCCGCATCGGCCACCGCGGCGACCGCCGCCGTGCCCGCCCGGTCCGCCACATCGCCGGAGCTGCCCACCGCCCAGTGGTAGCGAGCCACCACATTGGGACGATCCGGCTGCTGCAGCCACAGGGCGTGCTGGATCGACCGCTTGGCCTTCCCGGTCTGCAGCACCCGGCCGACCTCGGCGCCGTCCGCGTCCAGCACCCGGAAACCCCCGAGTTCACCGCGGTCGGCGCCCTGCGCCCCACCCGGGAGTGCGCATCGGCTACGGCTCGGTGATCGGCGCGGGCAGCATCGTCAGCCGCGACATTCCGCCTATGACCGTCGCGGTCGGCACCCCCTGCCGCGTACTGCGCGAGATCACCGACACCGATCTCACCACCCGCACCACCGAGTTGCTCAACGGCGGTCCGGTCGACGGGAGATGAGGCCGCGCTCCATCGCCGTGACCACGGCGTGCGTGCGGTCGCTGACGTCCAGCTTGGCGAACACGCGCAGCAGATGGGTCTTGACGGTCGCCTCCGCGATGACGAGGCGCCGGCCGATCTCCACGTTCGACAGCCCGTCCGCGACCGCGTCCAGCACCTGCTGCTCGCGCGCGGTCAGTACCACGGGCGCAGGGCGGCGCATCCGCGAGACAAGCTTCTGCGCCACGCGCGGCGCGAGGACGGTCTCGCCGCGCGCGGCGGCGTGGATCGCGCCGACGAGCTGCTCGCGCGTGGCGTCCTTGAGCAGGTAGCCGATCGCGCCCGCCTCCACGGCCCGCTCGATCTCCTCGTCGGTGTCGTAGGTGGTGAGGATCAGCACCCGGGTACCGGGGTGGCGGCGTACGATCTCCTCAGTCGCGGCCACCCCGTCCAGCACCGGCATCCGCAGGTCGAGCAGCGCCAGGTCCGGCGCCAACTCCGCGACCAGCGCGATCGCTTCGCGCCCGTCGCCCGCCTCGCCGACGACCTCGATCGTCGCGTCCCCGGACACCAGCGCGGCCACTCCGGCCCGCATCACCTCATGGTCGTCCGCGAGGACGACCCGCAACACACCGCTGTGCCGCTGCTCGTTCACTGCTCGCCCCTTCCGGCGGTAGGGATGACGGCGAGGACGCGGGTGCCGTCGCCGACCGAGCTGGTCACGTTCAACCCGCCGCCCAGCTCGGCCATCCGGCGGCGCATCCCGTCCAGGCCGTAGCCCTGCGAGGTGCCGACGGCGAAACCGCGCCCGTCGTCGGTGATCTCCAGCTCCACCCGGTCCCCGTACGCGGCCAGGACCAGGCCGACCGTCGAAGCGCCCGCGTGCTTGCGGACGTTGGCCAGCGACTCCTGTGTGCAGCGCAGCAGCGCGATACGGGTCTGCTGGTCGCACTCCACGTCGGCCAGTTCGGCGTCCGTGGCGAGGCCGGTGTCCTCGGCGAAGCGCTCCAGGACGCGGCGCAGCGTCGCCGTCACCGGCCCCTGCCCGTCCCCGCCCGCCGGGGCGGCGCGTACCAGGGCCCGCGCCTCGGCCAGGTTGTCCCGCGCGGTCCGCTCGATCGACCGCAACTGCTGGGCGGAGCGGGCGGGTTCGCCCGCGATACCAGAGCGGGCCGCCTCCGCGAGCGCGACGATCGAGGCGAAGCCCTGCGCGAGCGTGTCGTGGATCTCGCGGGCCAGCCGCTCGCGCTCCTCGGTGGCGCCCTGCCGCTGGTAGGCCTCGACCAACCGAAGCCGGGCCCCCTCCAGTTCGGCGTTGAGCTGCCGGACCCGCTCGTCGTTCTGCTCGATCAGCCGCACCACCGCGAGTCCGGCCGCGATGCTCACCGCGAAGGCCGCGAGCGTGGCGACCGCGTTGCCGGTGAAGAGCTGCGGGCTCAGCCCCTGCGGAGCGTCGCCGCCCAGCACGGTCACGGCGGCCGCAACACCGCTGTAGTAGACCGCGGCGCCCGGCGCCCCGGCCAGGTACCAGAAGTGCGGCAGCGTCGCCACGTACACCGACGCCCCGCCCTCCCGTAGATACGACATCCCGCCGAGCCCCGCGATCAGCGCCCAGGCCACCGTGCGCGGCCGCGACACCGCACGCCCCGGTAGGGCGAGTGTCAGCAGGTAGTACGCGCCCACCGCGAGCGGCAAGCCCACCGCCGCCCAGCGGGCGGGCGGCGGGTCGTCCCGGCCGGCAAGCACCAGGGGCAGCAGCCCGAGGAGCAGCCAGCCGAGGACGTAACCGCGGTGCAGGGACCACGCGCGTATCTGCGTTGCGGGTCTGAGCCAGGGAACCATGCAGCTCAGCCTACGTTTACGGCGCTCGCGGCAGGGCGCTGGTCCACCGCAGCCGCCGACGCCCGTGCCCGACGCACCGCCCGCGAGGGGTACCAGGCGCGCTCGCCGAGCAGCAGCAGCGCCGCGGGCAGCACCATCACGCGGATGACGAAGGCGTCCAGCAGCACCGCGACCGCGAGGCTGAAGCCGAGCTGCTTCATCTCGATCAGGTGCAGCCCGACGAAGCTCGCGAACACCGTCACCATCACGAAGGCCGCGCTCGTCACCACGCTCGCCGAGTGGCCGATACCGTCCAGCACCGCCTTGCGCGTGGACTCCCCGCGCAGCACCGCCTCCCGGATCCGGCTGACGACGAAGACCTGGTAGTCCATCGACAGCCCGAAGAGGATCACGAAGAGGAAGAGCGGCACGCGCGAGCCGATCGAGCCGGTGGACGTGAAGCCCAACGCGCCCTCCGCCCAGGTGTTCTGGAAGACCAGGGTCAGTACGCCGAGCGCCGCGCCCGCCGACAGCAGGTTGAGCAGCACCCCGAGCAGGCCGATGACCACCGAGCCGAACGCCCACACCGTAAGGGCGAAGGTGACCAGCAGCAGCGCCCCGATGACGAGCGGCAGCTTGGCCTTCTCGTGCGCCGGGTAGTCCGCGAAGCGCGCGATGTCGCCGGTGACCGCGACCTCGACGTCCGGCAGCCCCTTCATGGCCTGCGGCAGGTAGTCCTCCCGCAGGTGGGCGAGCGAGGTGTGCGCCCGGTCGGAGCTGACGTACGCGGGGACGCCCAGCTCCAGCATGCTGACGCGGTGGTCGGCGGAGGTGCGCAGCGCGGACGTACCAGCGAAGACGGGATCGGCCTTCGCGCGGGCCGCGACGTTCCGCAGCGCCGCCGCGACCGCGCCGGCCCGGTCCGGATCGGCCTTCACCAGCACCTGGTTCACGGACGTCTGCTCCGGGAAAGCCTGGTTGGTGCGGTCCCACGCCTGCATCGCGGGCAGGCCGCGGCTGTACGTCTCGCGCCCGATGTCGGTGAGCTTCAGGCCGCTCAGCGGCGCTGCCAGCGCGAGGAGGGCGAGCCCGCCCGCCGCGAGGACGGCCGCGGGCCGCCTGGCGGTGCCGCGCAGGACGGCGCCGACGAGCCGCCCGCCGCCCTGCCGTGCGGGGGTCTTGGCCTTACGCCCCCTGCGTGCCCGGCGTTCGGCCCGGCGCTCCGCCCGTACGCCCAACTTGACCAGCACCGCGGGCAGCACCGTCATCGAGCTGACGACGGCGGCGAGGGCGACCACGATCGCGCCGGTCGCGAGCGACGAGAAGATCACGTCGTCCGCGAGGTAGAGCGTTGCGCTGGACGCGGCCACGGCGAGCCCGGAGACCACCACGACCCGCCCGGATGTGGCCGCCGCCAGCTCCACCAGCTCCCGCGACCCCAACTTTCCCCCTGCCTTGGCCCGCTCCTCGCGTTCTCGCTTGATGTAGAACAGCGTGTAGTCGACGCCGACCGCGAGCCCGATGAGCAGGATGACGTTGGTGCCGACACCGGCGTCCGGGAAGGCGTGCGAGGCGATCATCGACAGCCCGATGGCGGCCGCGATCGCGGTCAGCGCGAGCAGCAGCGGCACGGTCGCCACCGCCACCGACCGGAAGACCAGCAGCAGCGTCAGCAACGTGACCGGCAGCGCGATGAGTTCGGTACGCGACAGGTCGTCGCCGCGCTGCCCCTGCACGTCCTTGCTGATGGACGGGCCGCCGCTTTCCTCCACCCGCAGCGCCGGATACGCCTTCGCGACGAGCGCGGTCTGCGCGAGCACCGGATCGACATGGTTCTTGCCGTCCAGCTCCGCGCCCTTGAGGGTGACGTCGACGCGTACAGCCGTACGGTCCGCGTTGTACAACGGGCTCGCCACGTCGGCGACTTCGGGAAGCCCGCGCATCCTGTCGGCGATGTCCCGCGCGGCGGCGTCGGCGGCGTCGCCGTCCAGCGCCCCGCCCAGCGCGGTGATCAGCACCTTCTCGACGGCCTTCTGCTCCAGCCCGCCCGAGGCCGCGATGGCCTCCGCGCGCCCGGCCTCACCCACCCGGAAGTCGTCGGCGGTGGCGGCATGCCCGCCGAGCGCCGCACCCCCGCCCAGGCACAGGACGACGAAGACGAACCACCCGACGATGGCCCGCCACGGGTGGCGGGCGCTCCAACGAGCCACGTTGACCGGAAGATTTCTCATACCCCGATGCTGGCCGCGGGGCCCCGGTGGACATCAGCACCGCCCGGTGGAACTTCCCGTCCACCGACCGGTGGACCCCGCGCCGACAACGGGCGCCATGAGCGCGCGACACGACGACGTGATCGGCCGCTACGGGAGGCGTACCACGCGCGCGTGGCGCGGCGCCCGGCCGGCCCGCTCTTCGCCGGAGTCTGCGGCGGGACCGAGAGCGCGCAGGGCCCGATCGCGGGCGACGAGCACGTACCCGCTTCTCATGGACCCATCGGGCCGTAGGAAGAACTACGGCCCGTAGCCGCCAGCAGGTGCGCACTTCCTCCTTCGGAGCCACCGCGAGCTCTGAGGTCAGACCGTGCCCCTGCTGGTCGGCCGGGGCCTGACTGCTGATGGGATGGCGTGCCCGCCAGGCAGGTTGGGCGTGAGCACCTGATCCATTAGAACGCGAGCCGTGCCTTCCGCTGGCTGCACACACAGAACGCCCAGAGAAGCCGGGGAAGGCCGGTGCTGTTCCATCGGCGACGACTGGGCCGAAGACCACCACGACGTGGAGCTGCAGAACGAGACGGGCCCGGGATGCCGGTGCAGACGGCGAGCCCGGCCAACCGCGGTAGCCGGCTGCGCGCAGTCGGCGGGGTGACGTCGGCGGGGTGACGTCGGACCCGGCCGAGCAGGCGGCGCTGCACCGGCCGGTGGAACGGATGCGGCCGGCGCTCGACGCGTAGCCGCGGGCCGACCGGGCTCGGCGCGGGCCGGGGAAGGGCGCCGGCCTCAGCGCGCCCGGTGGCGCGGCGCGCCGAGCAGCGCCCGTATCTCCCGGTCGGCGGCACCGGGCTCGCGCGATGGTCCGGAGCAGCGGGTCCCGTACGGCCCGGATCCGGCTGCGCGTCGCGCTCTCCAGGGCGTGCCGCGCCGTTCAGCCCCCCGGCGGTTCCTCCGGGACCAGGATGTCCAGCTCCCGCAGCGCGCCCACGCAGATCTCGCGCATCAACCGCTCGGCGCCCGGCGCGTCGCCGGCGCGGACCGCCTCGGCGACCTGGACGTGCAGGGTGACCGCCGCCGGGTCGGGCGCGGTGAACATCACGTGGTGCTCGGTGCGGCCGGTCAGCACTTCGGCGACCACGTCGCCGAGCCGGGCGAACATCTCGTTGCCGGACGCGTCCAGGATCACCCGGTGGAAGGCGACGTCGTGCACGAGGTACGCCGCCAGGTCGGCGGCGCGCCCGGCGGCGGCCATCTCGGCGGCAAGCAGGGTGAGTTCGCGGCACTGCGCGGGGGTGGCGGCAGCGGCGGCCAGGCCGGCGGCCACCGGCTCCACGGCGGTACGCAGCGTGGTGAGGGAGCGCAACTGGCGCGGGCGGTCGGTGCCGGCCAACCGCCAGCGGATCACCGCGGGGTCGAAGACGTTCCACTCCTCGGCGCGCCGCACCGTGACGCCGACCCGGCGACGGGACTCCACCAGGTGCATGGCCTCCAGCACCCGGACCGCCTCCCGGACGACCGTGCGCGAGACGCCGTAGCGCGCCTCCAGAGCGTCGATGCGCAGCACGGTGCCGGGCGGGTGCTGGCCGGAGGCGATGGCCGGGCCGAGTTCGGCCAGCAGCCGGGAGTACAGGCCGCCGTTCTCGGCGGGATCGGGAGGCACCTGAGGCATGTACCCAGCGTAGAGGTCACCGCTTTGGTGGCCGCGCCGGCACTGTCGTATGACTTTTATGTCACAGCGTCTTGAATAAGTAGTACCAATTCGTGTTCAGTGGTCGGCGCAACCCCAGGTGACACCTGCTACCCACGGACTGCCCGCTTGAACACGGGCCGGCGACGGTCCGCCCCCAGCACCCGCACGCGCAAGGAGGCACGCACGAGATGACCGCCGTATCGGCCCCGCTTCCCGTGGTCGTCGTCATGGGAGTGTCCGGTTCGGGCAAGTCCACGGTGGGCGGCCTGCTCGCGCAGCGGCTCGGCGTGCCCTACGCCGAGGCCGACGACTTCCACCCGCCGGCCAACATCGCCAAGATGTCGGCCGGTCACCCGCTCGACGACACCGACCGCGCGCCCTGGCTGGACGCGATCGCCGCCTGGATCGCCGAACGCGGCGACCGCGGCGGTGTGGTGAGCTGCTCGGCGCTGCGCCGCCGCTACCGCGACCGGCTGCGCCGGGACGCCCCCGGGCTGTTCTTCGTGCACCTGGACGGCTCGCCCGAGCTGATCGCCTCCCGGATGGCGGCCCGCATGGAGCACTTCATGCCGCCGGGGCTGCTGGCCTCGCAGTTCGAGGCGCTGGAGCCGCTCCAACCCGACGAGGCGGGCGCGGTCGTGCCCATCGACGGCGGCCCGCAGCAACTCGCCGAGCGGGCGCTGGCGGCGCTCCCCCGCTGACCTTCGCGCCGGACGGCGGCGCCACGCCCGCGGCTCCCGCCGTCGCCTCTCCCCCACCTGTCCCCGCCCGTACCCGTCCCCTTGGAGCCATCCGTGTCCGCACTCAGCGTCGAGCTGCTGGCCGCCGACCCACCACCGATAGCCGACGCCGGTCATCTCCGGCTCGCACTGGCCGCCTTGGCCGGCATCGCGGTCATCGTGCTGTTGATCACCCGCTGGAAGGTGCACGCCTTCCTCGCCCTGACCATCGGCGCGGGGGTGCTCGGCACGGTCGCCGGCGCCCCGCTCGCCAAGACCATCACCAGCTATTCCACCGGCCTCGGCGCGACGGTGGCGAGCGTCGGCACCCTGATCGCGCTGGGCGCGATCCTCGGCAAGCTGCTCGCCGACTCCGGCGGCGCGGACCAGATCGTCGACACGATCCTGGCCAGGACCAGTGAGAAGCGGCTGCCGTGGGCGATGGCGCTGATCGCGGGCCTGGTCGGGCTGCCGCTCTTCTTCGAGATCGGCATCGTGATCCTGATCCCGGTGGTGCTGCTGGTGGCCCGGCGCAGCGGTCAGTCGCTGATCCGGCTGGGCATCCCGGCGCTGGCCGGCCTGTCGGTGATGCACGGCCTCGTGCCGCCGCACCCCGGGCCGCTGGCCGCCATCGGCGCGATCCACGCGGACATGGGCATCACGCTGGCGCTCGGTGTGCTGGTGGCGCTGCCCACGCTGGCGATCGCCGGGCCGCTCTTCGGCCGGGTCGCAGCGGGGTGGGTGGACGTGGAGCCACCGGAGCGGATGACGCCGGCCCGGGCCTCGGACGAGCTGGATCGGCGGCCGAGCTTCCTGGCGACGGCCTGCACGATGCTGCTGCCGGTGGTGCTGATGCTGGCCAAGGCGCTGGTCGACGTGATCGTCGACGACAAGAACAGCCTGACGTACCGGATCTTCGACGTGGTCGGCACGCCCCTGGTCGCGCTGCTGGCCGCGGTGATCGTGGCGATGTTCACCCTCGGCCGGGCCGCGGGCTTCACCAAGGACCGGATCTCGCACACGGTGGACGCCTCGCTCGGCCCGATCGCCGGCATCCTGCTCATCGTCGGCGCCGGCGGCGGCTTCAAGCAGACGCTGATCGACTGCGGGGTCGGCCAGATGATCCTCGACTGGTCCAAGAGCTGGCACATCTCGGCACTGCTGCTGGCCTGGCTGATCGCGGTACTGATCCGGGTGTCCACCGGTTCGGCGACGGTGGCGATCATCTCGGCGGCCGGTCTGGTGGCACCGCTGGCCGACGGCATGTCCTCCACCCACACCGCGCTACTGGTGCTGTCGGTGGGCGCCGGGTCGCTGTTCTTCTCACACGTCAACGACGCCGGGTTCTGGCTGGTGAAGGAGTACTTCGGGATGGACGTCCCGCAGACCCTCAAGACGTGGTCGGCGATGGAGACCGTGATCTCGGTGGTGGCCCTCGGCTTCGTGATGCTGCTCTCGCTGGTGCTGTGAGCGGTGCCGTGAGTGGTGCCGTGAGTGGTGCCGTGAAGCACTGCCCGTGAGCCGGCACCGGGAAGCCGCTGCCGTGAAACAGGCCAGGGTCACCGGCGGACGTGACGGCGGGCGGCGCACCGGAGGGTTCGGGTGCGCCGCCCGCCGTGCGTGATCGTGGCGTTCGGGGGTTCGGGGGTTCGGGGTTTCGGGGGTTCGGTGCTACCAGCGGGGCACCGGCTGCGTTCGCCACCGCGGGCCGGCCTTGCGCGTCGCGGCGGCGTCGTCGCGGTTCCGCAGGGTGCCGTCGTCGTCCAGCCACCGACGGTGCAGGACGGCCAGCGGGTCGCGGTCGAGGGCGACGCCGAGCCCGGACAGGTCGCTGACGGTGAGCCGGCCGTCGGCGAAGACGTGCCGTTCGGGGCTGACGTCCTCGCTCTGCCAGGGGTACTGCGTGTCGCAGGCGTAGTCGAGGTTGGGCACGGTGGCCGCGACATGGGTCATGGCGGCCAGGCTGATGGGGAGGTGGGTGTTGGAGAGCATCGACAGACCCACCCCGAAGGTCCGGCAGATCGCGGCGAGCTGCCGAGGGTTGCGCAACCCGCCCCAGTAGTGGCAGCCGGAGAGCACCACCTGCACCGCCCACCGGCTGAGGGCATCCTCGACCTCCTGGAAGGTCGCCACGCGCATGCTCGTAGCCAGGGGTACGTCGGTGCCGGCCGGTCGTCGGCGGCCCCCTGACCCGCGGGGTGCTCGACCGGCCGGTAGACCACCCATGTCCAACCACCCCACCCGCCTGGCGCAACGAGCACGATGACCCACAGCGTCGCCACGGGTCAGCACCACCTCGCCGGCCGCCACGTCGTCGGGCTGGCCTCGCCCAACTCGGAGCTCTCACCGCCCCCGCCACCCAAACCGACGGAACACGGGCTGTCTGCCGACAACTGCCGGCGCCGACCGATTTCCGGGTTCGCCGGCGCCGGCGGATTTCCAGGACCGGGCACGGGGAAATCCGTCCCGGTTTCACAGAATACGAAATCCCAGGTTCGTGATAAAGGTTAAAGGAAGGCTGCGTTCCAGGCAATGAAAAGGTGTTTCTCTCGATGTCTTACGGCAAAGAGTATAGCCGGATCGCGAATCAGCAAGAAATATCGGTGGGGCCTGCCGGACAGCCCGAGCGGGCAGTGAGGGGTCCATCATCATGCGCAACAGGATCGCGGCCCTCGCCGCGACCACCGTCATACTCGCCGGCGGGGCACTCGCCACCGCCTCAGCGGCATCGGCCTCCGTAGCGCCTCCCGGAGGCGGCAGCTGGGACCACACCTGGACCACCATCGATGCCAAGCACGGTGGCACGGTGTACGTCGAGGAACACGGCGATGTCGTCTCCCTGTGCGACACAGCCGCCGACGGATACGCCCCCAGAGCCGAAGTCAGCGCCCAGGACTCCGTGGGCACCTACGACATCAAATACACCATCACCGGCGCAGGCGGATACGGAGCCTGCACCACCTACAGCGCCTCCAACGGCGGGAAATACGACCTCCCGGAGAACGACAACATCATGATCTCCATCTGGCTCGGCCCGACCAAACCCGGCCCCGGCTTCAAGTGGTACACCTACCTCAACGACCACTGACCATCCCCATACCAACCCGACCGAAAGCACAGCCCCGCCGCCCGCCGGCAAACAGGGAACAACGAGTTACACAGAGTTACACGCTCGCAAAAAAGGCACCCCGGGCACCCAGAAAACACACGCGGAACATCACCGGGACACCCGCACACATCAGACCCGCCCGACGGGCCTGCCCTGCGGAAAACACCCGCAGGGCAGGCCGCCAAACCATCAACAAACCGCCACCGAAATCCGGCACCCCCAGGGGACACACCAGCCACGGCAGCCCCCGCCACGGAGCTGCTCGAAAGAGCCACGGGCCGGTACGCCGGCCCGGCCACGTCTGCTCGCCGCACGCTTTGCTGACGGCCACTCGGAGCCGGAGCCAGGCGGGATCTCCTGCCGTCGCGGTGTGCACCATTGCCAGATCGTCCGTGTTCCAGGTGCGGTCCCCGTCTGTCAGGACGAGGTGCTCCCCAGGCCGCCGCCGTCAGGAACGCCGGACACGGCGTCGAGGAGACGCCGGCCGCGGAGATGTTCGCGGCCACCGCGCGGATCGTACGAGCGGTGGACGTGCCCGTGACGACCGACGTCGAGGCGGGGTACGGCCTGCCGGCCAGAGACTCGTCGAACGGCTCCTGGAGGCCGGGGTCGCCGGCTGCAACCTGGAGGACTCCGAACCCGGGGCGCGCCGGCTTACAGACGCCCGCGCCCAGGCAGACCGGCATGCTCGTCTACCCGATCATGGCGCCGGCCGCCCAACTGGCCCCGATCGCCGAGGCGGTGGGCGTTCCGGTGAACGCCCTCTGCAAGCCGGGCGGTTCCTCGCCCCGTGAACTCGGCGTCATGGGCGCGACGCGGGTCACCTTCGGTGGGGGCTTCAGGCGCAGGCGCTGGAAGCGGTTCGTGAGATGGCGTACGGCCTGCGACCCGCGGGCCAGTAGCCTCCGGCGGATGCACCGCAACCCGCCACACCCGGCCCTGGACGCCCACCGGGCTCGAAGAACCGACGAACCGCAACCCGCTATGACGTGGGACGAATACTCACCGGCAGCGAGGCATACCAGCGACCGGCCCACCACAAGACCGGCGCCAAACCCCGGAGATCGGCTGGGTTGCCAGGTCAAGGCTCCTATGAGTGAACAGCGACGGCATCGATCCCAGACTTTCGCAGCTTGGCCGCCAGAAGTTCCATCTCAGGCAGGGTGCCTGAGTAAGCTCCGGTCACGATCTCGTCCAGCACGGACCTTGCACTGGCCAGATCGAGGCCGAGCTCGCCACGCAGAACGCGCATGACCGCAGCATTGTGTGCCGAAGGATCCACCTGGAGCACTGCTGGGCCACACTCGGACAGCAACCGACCCCGAAGTTCAGCAGGCAGCTCGCCACCGCAAGCAGCCACCGCAAACCCGCAAACCGGGCACTCGGACTCCGTGTCCCATCGAAGAACGCCGTTCACCAGGGACTGAACACCCCAGCATTCCAGCTGCGCACCACAGTCCTGACACCTGGCCGAGTACCTGATGGACGCGAAGACCGTCTGCTCCATCCCCCACCCCCTTCACGAAGATGAGGTTAAACAACAAGCTGAGCAGGAACCGCATCTGCGCGCCGGCCGCCTTCGGGATCGGCCGGGTCGCGGTGCCCGCGGCCGCGCGTGGTGATGTTCTGAGTGTATGAGCCGCCGCCCGCCGCCAAGTAGGTCGGGAAGTTGCCCATCATGACTTTTTGCGTTCACTACGGGCTATCGAGTAAAACAGAAAGGCTGCGCCTGATACGATAAAAACGACAGCGAGGACGATCAAAAGCTCGCTGCCATGACCGGGCTGGAAAATTCCCATGAGCATCAATAGGGCGCCACACGCGAGTTCAACTCTGCCCAGGATTTGCATCTGGCGGGCGAGTCTAGGATTGGGTGACATGGTTTCTCCTGGACCTGGCAGTGGGGTTGGGCGGGGGCCTATCGCTATGCAGTACGGGGCCGCTTCGGCTACGGCGATCCCCCTCTGTGCCAATCGCGGCCATAGCTGTGCACAGGCCGGAGATGCCGATATCCAGAATAGCCCTTTCCGTAGCGGCCCTAGCCGCATCCTCTCCTTAAACATGCCCTGGTAAACAATGTTGACCACACTGAGCTCTGAACTGAGATCGTCCGACAATCCCGGTCCGCTCGGGTCGGTGTGGTTGACGGGATTGTTGGCGAGGGCGGCGCAGGGGTTGGTTTCTTGGCCGGAGGGGTCGGTTGGGATGAAGCGGGTGGTGACGGCAGCACGTGCTTGGCGAGTCCCCAACGCCAGGGCAGGGGTCTACTCGTCGTCAGGGGCCAACTCCTCGCGGTATCCCGGGCGATCGGAGTATGCGGTCGCTGCGAGGACTCGCACTGTCCAGTCGCTGCGGAGGGCGTCGTTGTCCCCGTGGCCGACGTGATCCGGGTCGCGCCAGGCGGCGAGCATGCCACGGCGCACGGCAATGGTGCGGGCGGGCGCGTAAAGCGCGGACAGTGGGTTGTCGGCGGTCAGTCCTTCTGGCAGCCAGGACACGGGGAGTTGGCCTGCGGCCGCCGCCTCGTCCGCGTCGATCTGCTCGTGCAGCCAGGTGATCAGTTCTGCGGTCATAGCCGGCATGATCTCCCGTGCCACTGACAGTGCGCGGCCCAGGTGCCGCACGGGGCACGTCGAAGGGACCTGGCGTTAGAACTGGTCCACGTTGACGCTTCTGCGATAGCAGATGAGGGTGCTGGCGATCCCGACGAAGGCGAGAAAGTGTTCGGGCTTGCGCTCGTAACGGCGGTGGAGTCGGCGGCAGCCCATGAGCCAGGACAGGGTGCGTTCGATGACCCAGCGGTGTCGCCCCAGGCGGTCGGAGGGCTCTTTGCCGCGGCGCGCGATGCGCGGCACGGCCTGCCTCGCAGCCAGGCACGCAGGTGCTCGAAGTCGTAGCCCTGTCGCGTGCAGCCTGGCCGGGCGCCGGCGGCGCGGACCGAACCGGGACCTGACGGGTGCGATTCCGCGCATCAACGGTTTCAGCTGAGTTGTCTGGCCGTCCGTCAGGTCAGCAAGCCCCACGGCCAGTGCTCATCCACGATCTTGATCCGCTGTCGCAACACGGCCTAATTGGCTTGGCCGGCGCTGCCGACCGGGCCGATCTTCACCGGCGTGCCGCTGCCGTTAGTGGCGGGCAGTGTGCTCTCGCCCGGCCAACTGAGGGTGACCGACTTCGTCTCGTCGGGCGGTGTCACCACGAGACCGGTGATCCTGACGCCCGAACCGCCGGTCTTGTTCGCCGGATAAGTGATGGGGAAGAACGTCGACTTCCCGCTCTTGAGTACCGCGGAGGTGCTCTTCTGGCCACTGCGCTCCGCGGGCACCGACCCGCCGCTGGTGTTGAGATTGACGCCCGCGTAACCGTAGATCGTGCAGTCCCGGCCACCGCTGTTCTTCAGCGTCACCGTGACGGAGGGCGTGGGGTCCCCGTCGATAGTGGTGTTGCTCGCTGTGATCTTCAGGTCGTCGGTACCGCACCTGCCGGGTTTGCCGCTCCCGCTGGACCCCGTGGGTGCGGTCTGGTCGGTGGAACCGGCGGACTCATTGCTGCCGCCTTGCTCCGATCCGGTGGTGGTTTTTTCCGGAGACGCCGTGCCGCCGTCCTGCTGCGAACCGCCGGAGCCCGAACTGTCTGCCGGGGAGGGTGTGCTGGAGGCGGCGGGCGCGCTGGCCCCGTCCGCCGAGTCACCGCCGTCGCCGCTACAGGCGGCGAGCGAGAGACTTGCGGCGAGGACGAGGGCGGCAAGAGGAATGGTGTGAACGCGCATCTTCTTCTCCTCGGTAGGCATATCGGTATACACATCTTCACCGGCTCGACTGGACTGCTCTTGCCGGCTTTGGGGGCTTATCTCTGGCCGGGGCCTCCTGTGGGGAACCGGGACGGCCGACTGGCGGACCTGCTCACGGGGAAAAGTGGCCCACGGCCGGTTTCGGTTTACTGAAAGAACTTCTCAGGCGAACAGGGTGCGTAGGGCGTCGTTGAGAAACAGGTCGTGGGGGTCGAACTCGGAGCGCACGGCGGCGAACCGGGGAAGTTCCGGGAACAGCCGCCGGACATCGGCGCGCTCGTGGCGAAAGAGCTTGCCCCAGTGCGGGCGCGCGTCGAAATCAGCGAGCAGCAGATGGTGCACGGCATCGAAGAACGCGTCCTCGCCCGAGTCCGGCCAGGCGCCGGCCGAGACCGTGATCGAGTCCCGTCCGCAGAACGGGGACAGATAGGCGTCGTCGGCGGCAGCGAATCGGAAGAACAACGGGTGTTCGCGTTCGGGATGCCGCTCGCGCAGCAGCCGACGGGCCGAAGTCATCGCTTCGGCCGCCCGCTCGATGGGGACGGCGTACTCCAACTCGTGGAAGGGCGAGGGCGATTCGCCGTCCCGGGCGGACAGCACATGGTGGGACGGTTCGCCGTGCCGCGCATCCGTCTTGTCGAAGACGAAGGTCAGGTTGCGGTCACTCATGGCGACACCCGGCGGGCTCTGGATCTGGTAGCACTTCTGCAAGGAGTCGTCGGCCGGCGACCACATGGTCGAGTAGTGGCGGTGGGCCGCGAGGTCGACCTCCAGCGTGCCGAGTGCCTCGTCCCAGGTCGGGAAGCTGATCTGCCGGGTCAGGTGGTAACGCGGCTCGACCTGGAGAAGCACCTCGACGATCACCCCGAGCATTCCGAGACTCAGGCGCGCGGCGCGGAGTTCCGCCGGGTCGTCCTCGGTGATCTCCACGAGCCGCCCCCGGCCGTCGATCACCCGGACGCCGCGGACGAAGCTCGCCAGGTTCCCCAACTCGGCGCCGCTGCCGTGGGTTCCGGTCGTCAGCGCCCCGACGATGGTCTGCCGGTCGAAGAAACCCTGCTGGGTGAGTGAGTAGCCGGCAGTCCACAGCAGGTCGCCCAGGTCACGGACGGTCGTGCCGGCCCGCACCCATACCCGGGCGGTCGCTGGATCCACCTCGCCCATCCCGACCAGTTCCCCTGTCTCAACGAGCATGCCTCCCGTCACCGCCAGCGCCGACCAGGAGTACCCCGCTCCGGCGGGCCGCACCGGCATCCGGCGCCGGACGGCGTAGCGAACGGCTTCCAGGACCTCGGCAGTTGACCGGGGGCTGACGGTGTACTGAGGAGTGGACGACTGTGAACCGAGCCAGTTCGCCCTGAGCCGGCCCCGGTGATGCGGCGCCGAGAAAGCGCGGTCCTCCGCGGGACCGGGTCCGGGAGCGGGTTCGGTGGGAGCGGGACCGGTGGGAGCAGGTTCGGCGAGAACGGGTCCGGTGGGAGCGGGTTCGGTCATTCGCGACTCCGGGGTTTCGGCCGACCAGAGTAGGTCGGAGTGCCTACCTCGACTCCCGTACCCGCTTTCATGAGAATCATTTCTCACGAGCGCATCGCGCCCGGAAGCACGGCGCGATCGCCCCGCGGAAGCACGGCCCCTCGATCCGCGTCCCGCCCCAGCGCTGAACAGCGCGTTACCCTCTGCCTATGCCACGTCCCCGTACCCGAGAGGTCGATCTTGAGAGCGGGCGGGCGGCGCAGAAACGGCGCACGCGCACCGCCATCGTCGATGCCGCGACCGAGCTCACCCTGGGCGACGCGGCGATCAGCCTGACGGGCGTTGCTCAGCGGGCCGGGGTGTCACGGGCGACGATGTACCGGCACTTTCCCGACCTGCCGACCCTCCAGCTCGCTGTCGCGGAGCGGGTCTGGCGCGACCCTGTCGACGTCCTGGCTCCCCTTCACGGCGTGACCGACCCGGTGGTGCGCGTCCGTCACGCGGCGGACTACCTGCTGGGCACCATGCTGCGCTTTCACCGCAGCGTGCGCGCGGTCATCGGGCTCTCGCTGGCCGCACCGGACGCGCTCGACCGGCGGCCGGACCTCCGGATGCCGTTGCTGCGGGAGGCGCTCGCCCCCACCCCTCTCGGTCCGGCCGCGCAGCAGCGGCTGGTCGAGCAACTGGCCGTGGTCGTAGGGCCGGAAGCCCTGTTCGTCCTCACCGATGTCGTGGGACTCGACGCGGACACAGCGGTGCGCCGCCTTCTCGATCTTGCGGAGAGCATCGTGCGCAACACCGCCCCGTGAGCGCGGCCGGCGCCTTATTGGTTTGCCGCCGCCGGCCGCGGTCGGATAGGAAACCAGTATGCTGACAGGCGACATCATCGGGCTCAGGGCCCGGCACGAGGACGACATCGCGGTCCTGCAGAGCGAGTTGCACGACGACGTGCCCACCGCGGCGCGGGCCGACGGCCGGCCGTGGCGGCCGATCACGCCCGGCTCGAAGGACTCGCCGTTCGCGGTGGACGACACCGTGCAGGGTCACGCCCAGTTCTCCGTGGTGGAGCTGGACGGCGGTGCGCTGGCCGGCAGCGCCGCGCTGTGGGGCATCGACGCCCACCACCGGACCGCGCACATCGGCCTCGGACTGCTGCCGTCCGCCCGCGGCAAGGGTTACGGCACCGACGTGGTCGCGGTGCTCTGCCACTACGGCTTCGTCGTCCGCGGCTTGCAGCGGTTGCAGATCGAGACGCTGTCGGACAACGCCGCGATGCTGCACGCCGCCGAGCGCAGCGGCTTCGTCCGCGAGGGGGTATTGCGCTCCTCGGCCTGGGTGATGGGCCGGTTCATGGACGAGGTGCTGCTCGGTCTCCTGGCTGAGGACTGGCGCCAGGACCCGACGCACTAGCCTGTCCCCCGTCGACTGGGCCCGATCGGGGGCCGGCCGCGGGCTTTTCCCGTTAATCTGACGGGATGGCAGGCACGGGGGTACCGCCGGAGGCCGCGGGTGGGCTGCGGCCCGCCGAAGCGGGTGTGGTGCTGGACAGGGGGCCGCGCCCGGCGCACGTCGTCGCCACCGTCATCGATCTGGCGCAGCGAGGCTGGCTGGGGATAGAGGCGCTGGACGCGAGCGGGGACGCGGACTGGGTGTTCACACGAAGCAGGACGCCCGCGCGGTGGCTGGCGCGGCGGCGCGGGCTGGCACGCTACGAACGGCTGCTGCTGCGCGGCGTCTTCGGCCGCCGGTCGCAGGTGCGCTTCACCCGGATCGTCTCGGTGGACATCCGCCGGGTGTACCGCCGGTTGACACGGGACGCTCTCGCGCAGGGGTGGCTGGCTCCGACCGCCCCCGATGCGACGCCGGACACCGACGCGGAGGAACTGCGAGCCGAACTGCGGGCTCTGCGGGTGGCGCTGAACGGGCTGCGGCCGCCGCCGGGTGTTGACGAGCTGCCCTTCTACAGCTCCTGGTTGCCCTACGCCGTCGCCTTCGGCCTGATGCCGGTGTGGGCCCAACGGCTGGACGTGCTCGGGGCGCCGGCGATCCCCAGCTCCGGGTCCGGCGCCTCGTATCCCGGCCCGGACGTCGTCCTCATGGCCTGGTGGAACCGCGACTTCGCGAACCGGATGACGGGCGCCGTCGGCGACTGGTCCCACCACTCCGGGGGATCAGACGGCGCTGCCGGGGGCCATCACGGCGGCGGGTTCGGCCATCACTCCGGACACGGCGGCCACCACGGTTTCGACGGCGGCCACCATGGAGGACATGACGGCGGCTCCTGGTGACGGCGGCTCCTGGTGACCGCGACGGCCGCCGCGGCCGGGGCCACGGACGTCAGGCGGGTCAGGCGGCTCAGGCGGTGGGGATCGCGCGGGTCGGGCAGTAGTCGGGGTTGGGCGCGTTGTACCAGGCGTCGCCGCTGAACGCGTTGCGGCGGCACTGCAGTACGGAGGTCTGGCGGTAGCCGCACACCAGCCGGCCCCGGCCGTACGTCCATCCCTGCGGGCGCGTGCGTGCGCGTGGTGCTCGTGGAATGCGGCCGGTTCGCGTCTAGGCGGTCCTGCGGCGCCGCCGAGTCCATTGCCAACGGCGGGCCGGGGCGCCACCTTGATTTCGTCTCCGTCGGTCCGGGCGTGCCGCCCGCATCTGGAAGGAATCGAAGTGCTGCGCAGACTCATCGCCGTCATGACGACGGCCGCGGCGGGAACGGCCGTGCTGCTGACGGGCGGCAGTACGGCCTCGGCGGCCGCCGCCCACCCCGCGACCTGCTCCGGGACGGTCCAGGTCCGCGGTCTCGCGTTCGACCCCAACGAGGCTCCGCCCGGGGGCAGTTCGGACGTCACGCTGAAGCTCAGGAACTGCACCGGCCTGTCCCAGACCGTCTCCGAGACCTGGTACGGCCGCTTCTCCTCCGCCACCGCCCCCGGCATCCCTGCGGGCTGCCCCGTCTATGACCCCATCCTCATCCAGGCGACCCTCCCCCCACACGCCCGCCTCTCCCGCACCGCCCCCTACGGCTCCTTCCCCGGCTGCACCGCAGACCGACTCACCGTGACCGTCACGGTCTCCCAGGGCGCCACAACCCTCGGCACGGCGAACGCGGACCTCACCTTCGCCTGAGGCAACCGGGCCCGCCAGGCGCGCGGGTCTGTCGCCGGTATGCGGCCGGCGCCGCAGGGCACGCGGAACTCCGCCGGGCTCGCGGCCGTCAAAGAGGATCGTGAGGCGGGGCCTGTCGGGGGTGAGCGCCGTAGCCGTCGGCTGCCGGGGCCTGTCCGGTCCATGCGGCGCGGAGCAGGGCCTCCAGGGTGTCGCGCCGGACCGGCCGCGGGTTGGCGTACGGGCCGCGCGTGCACGCGTCGGCGGCCTTCGCGATGCCTGACTCCGGCATGCCCAGGTCGCGCAGGGCCGTCGGGGCGCCCGCGTTCTCGGCGAAGGCGCGCACCGCGGCGGCGGCCGGGGCGCCGAGCGCCTGCTCGATCACCGCCGTCGCCCGCGGCGCCCAGGGCGCGTTGTACGCGATGACGTAGGGCAGGATGACGGCGTGCGTGGCCGCGTGCGGCAGGCCGAACGAGCCGCCCAGTACGTGGCACAGCTTGTGGTGCAGCGCCATGCCGGCCGTCGCGAGGCAGGTGCCGGCGAGCCAGGCGCCATACAGCGCGCTGCCGCGGGCCGCGCGGTCGGCCGGGTCGGACACCACGCCGGGCAGGGCGGAGACGATCGTGGTGACGGCCTCGCGGGCCATCAGCAGCGTGACCGGATCGGGGTCCTCGGCCCACAGCGCCTCGACCGCGTGCGCCAGGGAGTTCAGCGCGCTGGTGACGGTGATGCCGACCGGCAGCGAGAGCGTCAGGTCCACGTCGTAGATCACCGTCTCGGGCAGCACTTCCGGCGAGCGCAGCGTCGTCTTCGTCCCGTCCACCGTCTCGCCGAGCACGGGTGTCACCTCCGAGCCGGCGTAGGTGGTCGGCAGCACGATCTGGTCGAGGCCGGTGCGGTACGCGATCGCCTTGCCCAGGCCGGTCGTCGAGCCGCCGCCGATCGACACCAGGCAGTCCGCGGACAGCTTCCGGGCCACCGCGAGTGCCTGTTCGGTCACGTTCACCGGCGTGTGCGGCGCCGCCCCGGTGAAGGTGCCGGCCGCCAACGGTCCCAACTGCTCCGCCAGCTCCTCGGCCTGGCGACGCCGCCCCGGCGTGGACAGCACCAGCGCCCGGCGGCCGCCGAGCAGCCCGACCTCCCGGGCCGCGTGCCGGCGACCGCCCGGTTCGAAGACCACTCGCGTCGGCGGGCTCTCGTGGACGAAGGTGTGCATGGCTGTGTTCCTTTGCGGGGCGGGGGCGAGCGGCGGCCGGCGGGTTCCCGGGGACCCGGCGCCGGCGGGCCGGGCCCCCGGGAGGTCGGGCGGCGACCGGGGCGGGCAGCCGCCGGCTCAGGCGGCCGACGATCCCGCCACATGGGCGGACAGGAACGTCAGCGTCCGGTCGAACGCGTCCCGCGCGGCCCCGGAGTCGGGGCGTTCCTCGACCAGGCCCTGCAGGAAGCCGTGGCCCACGCCCGGGTAGACGTGCTGCCGGTAGTCGGCCCCGTGCCGGACTACCTCGGCGCCGAAGCGCTCCACGAGTTCCATCGGGATGCCGTCCTGGTCGCCCCAGAAGGCGGTGATCGGGCCCCGTAGCCGGTCGGCGACGTCGATGGGCCGCGGCGCGCGGCTCACCACCTGGCCGCCCGGCCCTTCGGGAAAGCCGTAGAACGCCACCGTCGCCAGGTCGTCGCGCGCGCTCGCCAGGTCGAGCACGAACGTGCCGGACAGGCAGAAGCCCACCACCCCGATCCGGGCCGCCCCGTCCTCCCGGGCCAACTGGTCGACGACGTCGCCGATGTCACGCAGGCACAGGTTCTCGTCCATCGCCGAGCGGCGCCCGAAAGCCCCCTCCCTGGTGGCCTCGGCCAGCGGTCCCTGCCGGAAGAAGTAGTCGGCCAGCACCGTGCGGTACCCCTCCCCCGCGATCAGCGAGGCCACCTTGTGGTAGAAGGGCGACGGTCCGAAGATGTCCGGCAGCACCAGGCACACGCCCCGCCCGGGGCCGTCCCCGTACCGCCAGGCCGGCATGCTCTGCCCGTCGGAGACCGTGAAGGAGCACGCGGACGGCCCGAGGCCGTCGTCGGCCGCGCCCGGCTTCCACTTCTCATGGCACATGCTCAGACCACCGGCCGCAGCGTGAAGGTGTAGTGCGCCGAGTGGAACGGGATGCTCAGGCCGTACCGCGCGGCGACCTCCTCGTCCCGGTCCTCGGTCACCTCGATCTTGAGGGACTCCTTGACCGCCTCCGAGACATCGCCGTGCCCTCTCTCGTCACCCAGCCACGGGCCGCCGCGGAAGTACAGCTGCGTGGTGAGCGGGTCGAACCCGTCGGCGGACAGCCTGAGGTGGAAGTGCGCCGGGCGCCAGGCGTGCCGGCCGATCATCTCCAGATAGCGGCCGGTCGGTCCGCCGGTCGGTATCTGGTAGGGCGAGGGGCGGATGGTCCGGATCTGGAAGCGCCCGTCGCCGTCGGTGTACAGCCGGGCCCGCAGGTTGGTCGGCGGCGCGTCGCCGACGAAGCCGGAGTAGGTGCCGTCGTTGCCGGCATGCCACAGGTCCACCAGCGCGCCGGCCAGCGGTTTGCCGTCGAGGTCCACGACCAGGCCGCCCAGGACCATCGGGTCGCCGGGCTCGTCGTCGCGCATCGGGATCACGAAGGGCTGGTCGGTGAGCAGCGGCGCGCCCGGCAGGTAGTACGGGCCGCGCACCGTTCCCTCCGAGCCGGGCTTGCCCGCGTAGGTCGCCTGCTCGACGGTCTGCTCGAAGAAGTTGTCCAGGAACATCGGCACCTCGCCGGCCTCCACGAGGCCGCGGATCCACAGCACCGCCGCCCCGTACTCGGCGTGATCGACCCCGTGCCTGGTCAAGACGTCACGTACGGCGTGAATGATGTCGGTCGTCACCGCGGCGACGCGTTCGTTGTACTCGGCCATCCCGGTCCCTTTCATCGGTCGGTGGTGCGCTGTGTCGCTCGGGAACCGGACTTCCTGTCCGGAGGGTCGGGGTGTCGGGGGGAGTCCGCGGGCTCGCCGGGCCCGCACCGCCGGCTCGGCGGGGCGGGCGGGCTCAGCGGGCGACACCGAAGGCCGCGTCCCGGACCGCCGGGTCGTCGGACGCCTCCATCCGCGCCTTGAGGCCGACCAGCAGGGCACCGAGCGCCGTCTCACCCCACAGCCACCGCGCGGCGTCGTCGGCGCTCTCCGCCGGGTTCATCACCAGCCTGCCTTCGAGGTAGAGGGCCTTGAGGTCGTCGCAGCAGTAGCGGACGAAGTCGGGAAGCGGCACGTCCTCGGGCCGCTCCCGCATGTCCGCGTCGCCCTCGGCGAACGATTCGAGGAATCGGATGATCCCGCGGAACCTGACCACCGGGATCCTGGTGAGGCCGACCGCGGTCTTCCCGTGCTCGGCGACCCACTGCTCGTGGTACCGCCGCATCATGGACGTCTCGGCCGCCGCGTCCAGTTCGGTCCGGCCCGAACGCGGCGTGCCGGACGCCTGCACCGGGCCGGGGCTGTAGCCGCCGTTGCCGGAGCTCGCGAAGTCGACCAGGACCGGGCCCCTGGGGGCCGTCAAGGTGGCCAGCGCCGTCCGCACGACCGACAGCTGCTGCGCGCGCTCGCCCGGCAGTCCGCAAGGCGCGCCGAACGGGAAGGGCACGAACACCGCGCGCGGCGGCTTGACCTTCTCGGTGTACTCGCGCACCAGGCTGATCGCCACGGTGGCCAGGCCCTGCTCCTCCAGCACCCGGGCCAGCACGCCGGAGGTGTGAGTGCACACCGGGCAGGTCGGGGTGATCAGCACCGCCTCCGCGCCCTGTTCGAGCAGCAGCGGGCCGATCCGGCCCCCGACCGTCTCGGCGGTCTTCTCCGAGTCCTCCTGGGCGCCGACCAGCGAGTAGAAGTGGGAGGTGAGCGCGCCCACCGCACCCTCGGCCACCAACTCCCTGAGCCGGTCGGCGGGGAAGACGACGTTGACGTCCCGCATCCGAAGGCTCCGGTCGAAGCCGATGCTGCTCTGGCTCTGCAGCAGGTCCGCCTCGGCGACGTCCGCGTCGATGACCCGGTGCGTCTGGTCGTACTTCAGGAACGGTGCGTCGCCGCGGTGGTGCAGCCCCGAGGTGGTCACGAGCGCCAGCGTGCTCTGGGCCGGCGGGCGGCGCGGCACCGTCCACGGCGTCCCGGCGCTGATCGGCACCGGACGCATGAGGATGCGGTTGCGCTGCACCTGGTTCAGCTCCGCCAGGACCGGCACAAGCTCACCCCCTGCCGCCGCGGCAGGTGGAGCCGGCCGGTCACCACGGCCGGTCCCATCCGCCGACCAGCAGCACCCTGCCGGTGCTGGTGGCCTGCCGCTTGCGGGCCGCCGCCTGGTACAGGTCGGAGTGGTACCAGGCGCGGGCGACGGCGACGGTGGGGAACTCGGCTATGACCAGCCGTCTCGTCGGCCAGTCGCCCTCCAGGACCTCCACCACTCCCCGCGGCGCCGGCTCACCGGACAGCACCCGGCCGCCGAAGTGGCGGATGCTCGCCTGCCCGTCGAGCCGATAGGCCTCGTAGCCCTCCGGCTGGCGGATCTCCAGGTCGAAGACGACATACCCCTTGGGCACGAAGGTGGACGGCGCGGCTTGGGCCTTCGCGTCACCGGTGACGGCCATGATCACTCCCTGACGTAGTCTCGGATCTTGTCCTCGTCCAACTCCACGCCCAGACCGGCCCCTTGCGGAACCGTGAGGGCTCCGTCGCGTACCTCCAGCGGGCGGGTGACGACGTCGTCGGCGAGCATGAGCGGACCGATGAGGTCGCAGCCGGCGAGTTCGGGCAGCGTGCTGAACAGCTGCACCGCCGCCGAGGTGCCGATGGAGGTCTCCATGGTGCCGCCGGCGTAGCAGCGCAGCCCGGCGGCACGGGTGACGGCGGCGACGTCCCGCGCCGCCGCTATGCCGCCGAGCTTGGGAACCTTCAGGGCGATGATGTCCGCGCTGTGCGCCAGGGCGACCCGGAGGGCGTCGGAGGCCGAGCGGACGGCCTCGTCCGCCATCGTCCACACCCGGGTGAGCCCGGTCAGCCGGGCCATGGCGTCGAGGTTCCACGCCGGGACGAGCTGCTCGGCGATGTCCACTCCCGCCTCCGCCAGCACCGGGAGCAGCCGCCGGGCCGCCGGCTCGTCCCACCTGCCGCTGGCGTCCACCACGACGGTCAGCCCCGTGGGCAGCTCGTGCAGCGCCGTACGGACGCGCTCCACGTCGGCCCGCGGACTGCGCCCGCCCATCATGAACTTGACGCTGCGGTGGCCGGCCCCGGCGAACTCGGCGAGCTCGCCGGCCGGGTCCTCCACATTGGCGCCGACGGACCACAGCACGTCCACGCTTTCCCGCCGCCGGCCGCCGAGCAGTTCGTGCACCGGCAGGCCGGCCGCCTTCCCCGCGATGTCCCACAGCGCCATCTCGACGGCGGCCTTGGCGAAGTGGTTTCCCGTCGACACCCGCCGCATCAGGGCCGCGGCCTCGTTGGCGCCGGTCAGCGGGACACCGATCAGGGCGGGGGCCAGGTGGCGGTCGATGGTGACCTTGATCGAGTCCACGGACTCGCCGCCCCAGGCGGGGCCGCCGCCGGGCACCACACCCTCACCGAGCCCGGTCGGCCCGTCCTCGGTGAACACCTGGACGATCACGCTGCTCTGGCGGCGCATGGTCGACACCCCGATCCGGTGCTCGCGGCGGATCGGGAGGTCGACGATGCGGGTGGCGATCTCGCGGATCCGGTACGTCACGGCTTCCCCCTCGCCGGGGCCGGGCTCCGGGCCGGGGCTGACGGCGCGCCCGGGCCCGGGTCCGGGCCGGCCGGGGGCGGGTCTGCCGGGGTCGTGAAAGGCGCGGCCGTGTGGCGCGCCAGCCACTGGGGGGTGGTCCCGGAGGCGGTCTCCACGAGCACGAGACGGCCGTCGGCCACCGCGAAGGTGGCCCGTTCGGTGACGATGAGGTCGGCCGGCCGGTCCGACGTCAGCGGGTAGCTGCACCCGTCCACCAGTTTGGGCCGGCCGTCCCAGGTCAGATGGGTCGTCGCGATGATCACCCTGCGGGCGCCGGCCAGCAGGTCCATCGCCCCGCCGACTCCCAGGACGGCCCGGCCGGGCACCGCCCAGTTCGCGATCCTGCCGGTGCGGTCCACCTGCAGCGTGCCGAGCACCGCCACGTCCACGTGCCCGCCGCGGATCATCGCGAAGGACAGCGCACTGTCGAAGTAACTGGCTCCCGGTAACGCGGTGACCGGCACCTTCCCGGCGTTGACCAGGTGCGGGTCGCTCTCGTCCGGCCGCGGCGAAGGGCCCACGCCCAGCAGGCCGTTCTCGGTGTGCAGAACGATGGAGCAGCCGTCAGGAAGGCAGTCCGGCACCAGGGTGGGGATGCCGATGCCGAGGTTGACGACCTGCCCCGCGGTCAGGTGCCGTGCCACCCGGGCGGCGATGAGGCGCTGCACGGTCGCCCGGGCGCCGGCGCGGCCGGCCGGCACGCCGTCCCGGTGCACCGCGACCGCACCGCCCCGCGCCGCTGACGCGTCGGCGCTCACAGGAACACCTCCGCGAGGACCAGGCGGTCCACCAGCGGGTGCGGGGTGATGACCACCTCAGGGTCCAGGGTCCCGACCGGGACGACCCGGTCCACCTCGGCGATCACCAGGTCCGCCGCGGCGGCCATCAGCGGATTGAAGTTGCGCGCGGTCTTGCTGTAGACGAGGTTGCCCAGCTCGTCGGCGACATGGGCGCGTATCAGGGCCACATCCGCGCGCATCCCCTCGTAGTACAGCCACGACTCCCCGCGGATCAGCCGCTCCTCGTGGCCGCGCGCCAGTTCGGTGCCGACCCCGGTCCGCACGTAGAACCCGCCGATCCCGGCGCCGCCGGCCCTGATGGACTCCGCCAGCGTGCCCTGCGGCATCAGCTCGACCTCCAGCCTGCCCTCGCTGTGCCACCGCACCGCGTCGGGATTACTGGTGAAGAACGACCCCACGGCCTTCCGGACCCGCCCCTCCAGCAGGAGCCGGCCAAGCCCTCGCCCGGACTCGCCGAGGTTGTTGCTGATGACCGTCAGACCGTCGGCCGGGACCACCGCCCCGGACGATCCCGCCAGTGCGTCCAGCACCGTCAGGGGGGCGCCCACCAGCCCGAACCCGCCGACCATGACGACGCTGCCGGGCCTGACAAGTGCCGCCGCCTCGGCGGGGCTTGCGATGCGGCACGCGCCCGGCGCCCGGACGTCCTGCTCGGTCATACCCCCATCCTGTGACCACCCCTCACATATGTCTAATATGTGAATCGTTGCGTTCGATACCGGGCACGTATGGTTCGAGAATGCAGCTCAGGCATCTCCAGTACTTCCTGGCCGTGGCCGAGGAACTCAGCTTCACCCGTGCCGCCGAGCGGCTGCACATGGCCCAACCGCCGCTGAGCACGCAGATCCAGGCTCTGGAGTCGGAGTTGGGCGTCGGGCTCTTCGACCGCTCCCGGCGGGCCATCACCCTCACGGCGGCCGGCCGGGCACTGATCCCCGAGGCACGCCGCCTGCTGGGCGACGTCGACCGGGTCGCGAGAATCGTGCGGCACGCCGGTGACGGCACGGTGGGCCGGCTCGCCGTCGGCCTGGTCCCCTCCGCGGCCAACGGAGCGCTCCCGGAGATCCTGCGCCGCTACCGCAGGCGCTGCCCGGGCGTGGAGCTCACCTTGTTCGAGCTGGCGCCCGACGACCTCGTCCACCAGCTGCACGAACGGCGCATCGACGTCGCCTTCATGTTCGCCCCCGTCGCGGACGACTCGCTGTCGACGGCCCGGGTGTCCACCGAGCACCTGATGGTGGCGCTGCCGCGCAGCCACCGGCTGGCGACCGCTGCCGTCGTGGACCTGCGGGCGCTGGCGGCCGATCCGCTGATCCTGCCCACCCGGCACGAGACGCCCGGGCTGTTCTCGCGGATCAGGAAGCTGCTGGACGAGGTGGGCGTCGAGCCGGTCGTCGTCCAGCGCGAGGTGTGGATGATGCAGACCGTCATCGGGCTGGTGGCCGCCGAGATCGGCGCCGCCATCGTGCCCTCCTCGGCCGCGACGCTCCACCGTGACGGCGTGGTGTACCTCCCGCTGGACCATGCCGTGGAACCGGTGGAGATGGTCGCGGTCTGGCGCAGCGACGTCGGCTCGCCCACGCTCGCCGGATTCCTCGACACGGCCGGCGAGGACACCCCTGACATCCCGGCCCCGGCGTCCGGGCGAGGTGCGGTAGCGAGTCAGGGACGGGGGGAACACTCACAGGGAAGCGAGGCCGTACATCGGCGGAAGGAGTGAAGGCCATGGGTCTTTTCAAGAAGGTTCACGAGCGGACCGAGGCGAAGATGGAGGAGGAGCGGCAGAAGGCGTACGCCAAGGCGATCGGGCAGGGCGCCACCGAAGCGGAGGCGAACGCCGCCGGTGAGCGCGCCGCGGTACGCCGCCGGCGGGTGCGGCGCTCGCTGTTGTCGTGAGCGGCCGCCGGGCGCTGCCTCCGGTCGTCCTCTCGGGTGCCATCCGGGTCCGGGCTTCGCACGGCAGACCGAGCCCGGGTCACCGGCCGGGCTGTTCCTCCAGCGCGTGCAGCACCTTGTCCAGCGTGATCGGCAGGTCGCGGACGCGGACGCCGCAGGCGTGCCACACCGCGTTCGACACGGCGGCGGCCGTGCCGACGATGCCGATCTCCCCGATGCCCTTGGACCCCATGGCGTTGACGTGCCGGTCGTGCTCGGGCAGCCAGTACGCCTCGATCTCGCCGACGTCCGCGTTGGCCGTGATGTGGTACTCCGCGAAGTCGTGGTTGACGACATGGCCGAAGCGGGGGTCCAGGACGCTGCTCTCGTGCAGCGCCATCGACAGCCCCATCGTCATCCCGCCGACGAACTGCGACCTTGCCGTTCGCGGGTTGATGATCCGGCCGGCGGCGAACACCCCGAGCAGCCGCGGCACCCGCACCTCGCCGGTGTCGGCGTTGACGTGGGCCTCGGCGAACTGCGCGCCGAAGGCGTGCATCGCGTAACGGTCGTCGGGAGCGCCGACGGAGCCGGACGCCTCGGCCCCGTCCGGGGGTTCGGTCCCGTACCTGTCGCGGAAGGTGCGCGCGGCCTCGATCACGGCCGATCCCCAGGTCGTCATGCCCGAGGAGCCCCCGGCCACCGACGCCATCGGATAGTCGGTGTCACCGATCCGCACGTCCACCCGCTCCACCGGCACGCCGAGCGCGTCCGCGGCGATCTGCGGCAGCGTGGTCCAGGTGCCGGTGCCGAGATCGGCCGCGCCGATCTCGGCGACATAGCGGTCCCCTTCCCGCCGGATCGTCGCTGTCGACTTCGGCATCCGGTTGACCGGGTAGGTGGAGGCCGCGACGCCCGTGCCGACCAGCCAGTCGCCCCGGCGGCGGACGCCGGGCCGCGGGTCGCGCCGCGACCAGCCGAACCGCCGCGCGCCCTGCCGCAGGCAGCCGACGAGGTCGCGGCTGGAGAAGGGCTTGCCAGAACCCGGCTCCACGTCGGGCTCGTTGCGGATCCGCAGCTGGACGGGGTCCATGCCCAGGTGCTCGGCCAGCTCGTCCATCGCCACCTCGGGGCCGAACATGCCGGGGCACTCGCCGGGGGCGCGCATCCAGGACGGCACGGGGACGTCGAGTGCCGCGAGCCGGTGGGTGGTCCGCCGGTTCGCGGTGGCGTACATCATCCGGGAGGGCACACCGGTCTGTTCGGCGAACTCCTTGATGCGTGAGGTCTGCTCGACGACGTCGATCGCGAGGGCGGTCAGCGTGCCGCTGCGGTCCGCGCCCAGCGCGCAGCGCTGGATCGTGGGGGTGCGGTAGCCGCACAGGGAGAACATCTGCCGGCGGGTCAGGGCCAGCCGCACCGGCCGGCCGGGTACCGCCCGCGCGGCCATCGCGGCGAGCACCACGTTGACGTGGCTGTTCCCCTTGGATCCGAAGCCGCCCCCGACATACGGGCACACGACCCGGACCTGCGCCTCCTCCAGGCCGAACACGGTGGCCACGGTGGCGCGGGTGGAATGGACGCCCTGCGTGGACTCCCACAAGGTGAGGAAGCCGTCGCCCGCGGGGTCCCACAGGGCCGTCGTGGCGTGCGGCTCCATCGGGTTGTTGTGGTACATCGCGGTGGTGTAGGTCTGCTCGACGGTCACCGCCGCGGCCGCCATACCGGCGGCGACGTCGCCCTCGAAGGTGTCGGTGGGAAAGGCCGGGTTCACCTGCTCGGGCGCGTAGAGGTCGTCGCTGTCGGCCCGCAGCTCGGCCTCGTGCGCCTCCTGCGCGTAGGACACCCTGACCAGGGCGGCGGCGTGCCGCGCCGTCTCGGAGCTGTCGGCGAGGACCGCGGCGACGACCTGGCCCCGGAAGGCGACCTGATCGTCCTGAAGCGCCGCCAGCTCCCGGTCCTCGGTGGAGGCCAGGCGTTCCGCGGTGCCGGGGGTGAGCACCGCGACCACGCCCTGGAGCGATGCCGCGGCGGTGGTGTCCAGCTCTGTGACGCGCCCGCGGGCGATAGCGGCCTGGACCAGATGCAGGTAGGCGACGTTGTCCGCCGGGGTCTCGCAGGCGTAGACGGCGGTGCCCAGGACCTTGGCGGGCCCGTCCCGGCGGGGCAGGTCGCGGCCGATGGCCTCAGGCCGGCTCAGGAAGGTCATCGGGTGTCCTCTCGGGCCAGGCCGCGCAGGGTGGCGGTGAGAGTACGGCGCAGCAGCGGGATCTTGAACGCGTTGCCGCCGCCCAGCCCCCGGACCGGGCGGGCGGCGGCGAGTTCGCGGTCCGCGGCGGCGCGATAGCTCGGGTCCGACGCCGCCGAACCCCGCAGCGCCTCCTCGGCCCGGTACGCACGCCACGGCGCGTGCGCCACACCGCCGAACGCGACGCGCGCGTCGGTGATCACGCCGTCCTCGATGTCGAGCGCGGCGGCAACGCTGACCAGGGCGAACGCGTACGAGGCGCGGTCACGGACCTTGCGGTAGGCCGAACGGCGGCCGAAGGGCAGGCCCGGCAGGTCGATGGCGGTGATCAACTCACCGTGCTCGAGCACGGTGTCGCGCTCGGGGGTGTCGCCGGGCAGCCGGTGCAGGTCGACGAAGGGGATCGTGCGCTCACCGTCCGGGCCGAGCACCCGCACCCGGGCGTCGAGCGCCGCCATCGCCACGGCCATGTCGGACGGGTGGACCGCGACGCAGTGCTCGGACGCGCCGAGGATCGCGTGGTTGCGGGTCCACCCCCCGACCGCGGAGCAGCCCGAGCCGGGCTCCCGCTTGTTGCACGGTGTCGTGACGTCCTGGAAGTAGACGCAGCGGGTCCGTTGCAGTGGATTGCCCCCGGTGGTGGCCATGTTGCGCAGCTGTCCCGACGCGCCCGACAGCAGCGCCTGGGACAGCACAGGAAACCGCTCGCGGACCCGGTGGTCCGCGGCCAGTTCGCTGTTGCTGACGGCCGCGCCGATCCTGAGACCTCCCGCGTCCAGCTCCTGGATCTCGGCGGACAGCACGCCGGCCACATTGACGACCAGGCCGGGTGCGGCGACACCCAGCTTGAGGTGGTCCACCAGGTTCGTACCGCCGGCGAGGAACACCGCGGCCGGGTCGCCGGCGACGCTGCGCACGGCGTCGGCCGCGCTGGTGGGATCGCGGTAGCCGAAGGGCTTCACCGGGCCGCCTCAGAACCGGTCGGCCGCTGCCTGTCGGTTGCCGGCGCGGCGGCCTGCTGGACGGCGCGCACGATGTTGACGTAGGCCGCGCACCGGCACAGGTTGCCGCTCATCCGCTCGGCCACCTCGGCGCGGTCGAGCCCGGCCGCTCCCGTGCCGCGGGTGACCGCGCTCGGGCCGCCCCGCGCGAACTCCTGGAGCATCCCGACCGCGGAGACGACCTGCCCGGGGGTGCAGTAACCGCACTGGAACGCGTCGCAGTCGATGAAGGCGCGCTGTACCGGATGAAGTCCGCCGTCGGTGAGCGGTCCGCCCTCGGTGGCCTCCGCGGCGGCGAGCCCTTCGGCGGTGACGACTTCGGCGCCGTCCTGGGTGACGGCGAGGGTGAGACAGCTCAACACGCGCCGCCCGCCGGACAGCACGGTGCACGCACCGCACTGCCCGTGGTCGCAGCCCTTCTTGGGACTCGTCACCCCCAGCCGTTCACGCAGCGCGTCCAGAAGCGTCGTGCGCGTGTCGACGGTCAGCCGGCGCCGGGCTCCGTCGACCCGCATGGTGATTTCGGTGTCCACCGGGTGAGGGTTCCCGCCCGCAGCCCGCCCTCACGCCGCGCGGCACCAACTCACACAGGTGGCGGCAGCCGGAACGTCCCGCAGCGGGGCGGGATCGCCCCGCCGTCAGGTCAGGCGGTGGGGATCGCGCGGGTCGGGCAGTAGTCGGGGTTGGGGGCGTTGTACCAGGCGTCGCCGCTGAACGCGTTGTAGCGGCACTGCAGTACGGAGGTCTGGCTGTAGCTGCACACCAGCCAGCCCTGGCCGTACGTCCACCAGTAGAGGCCGTGCGCCCCGTCGGTGAGGAACTGCGGGCACATGTACGGTGTCGGCGGCGTGGTGGCCTGGGCGGTCGTGGCGGTGGCGGCCACGAGACCTGCGCCGGCGAGTACGACGGCGGCGCCTGCGGCGGCGATACGGGCACGGAGCACGAGCGGTCCTCCCTGCTGGGCCGCACGGACCGGATCCCGGTCGCGCGGCGCAAATAATGACGCCATGAAGGTAGCAACGCGACGGCATGGTGAAAATACGCCATGCGTCACTGAAATTGTCGTAGTGACGATGCGCGTGCGCCCGGGGCGGCGCCAGCCGTTCGGCCGGGGTGTTCTCGTGCCGGCCGGTCAACGCCGCCGCGCTGGCGCGTGGCGACCGGCGGCCGGCGGCGCAAGGGGCGGTAATGGGACGCATGCAGACGTTTCTGCCGTATGCCGGCTTCACCGCCTCCGCTGAGGCGCTGGACGCCCGCCGCCTCGGCAAGCAGCGGGTCGAGGCGCTCCAGGTGCTGCGCGGGCTGACCGTGCCCGGCTACGGCTGGCGCCACCACCCCGCGGTGCGGATGTGGGGCGGGTACGAGGAGGCGCTGGCCCGGTACGGCCTCGATGTGTGCGCGGTGTGGACGGCCGCCGGGCGGGCCGACACCTGCGCCGCCACCCTCGTCTCCGACCTCGCCGCCCACCGGGGCGAGCAGGCACCGGTCCGCACCCAGGACGAACTGGCCGCCGCCGGGGAACTCCCGCCGTGGCTGGGCGATCCGGCGTTCCACCGCAGCCACCGGTCGGCCCTGCTCACCCGCGCGCCCGACCACTACGCCCCGCTGTTCGCCGGCACCCCGCCTGACCTGCCCTACGTGTGGCCGGCCACCGACCGCCCCTGGGCGCTGCCCGGTTGACCGAGGCAACCCCCGCACGCCAAGGGGAGCTTCCGCGCTCGATCCGGTCCACGCCGCGCCCGGGTTGCTTCGGCAGCGGCCCGAGGGACCCGGGTTGTCGCGCTGACGGATGCGTGGAGGGGCGGGCGGCTACGGGTTCGGGCGGTCCGTCCAGCGGTAGCACAGCTCGGGGCGGCCGACCTGGCCGTACTGGGGGTTGCGCACCGCGCGGCCGGTGTCCACCAGGTGTTCCAGGTAGCGGCGGGCGGTGATGCGGGAGACCCCGGCGGCCTGGGCTGCCGCGTTCGCGGAGATGGCCTCGCCCGGGGCGGCGCGGAGCGCGGCGGTGACCGCCTCCAGGGTCGGGGCGCTCAGGCCCTTGGGCAGGACCGCGGGCTGCGGGCTGTGCAGGGCGGACAGCGCGCGGTCGACCTCGGCCTGGCCGGTGGCCTGGCCGCCGCCGGCCAGGCCGCTGCGGTAGCGCGCCCACTGCTCCAGCCGGTCGCGCAGCGACGGATACGTGAACGGCTTCAGCAGGTACTGGACGACGCCCACCGAAACCGCCTGGCGCACGACGGCCAGGTCCCGGGCCGAGGTCACCGCCACCACGTCCGCGGTGTGGCCTGCGCCGCGCATCCGCCGTACGAGGTCGAGCCCGTGGCCGTCGGGCAGGTTGAGGTCGAGCAGCACCAGGTCCACCGGCTGCCGCTCCAGCAACCGCAGCGCCGCCCCGCCGGTGTGCACGACCGCCGCCACCTCGAAGCCGGCCAGCCGCCCGACGTACATCCGGTGCGCCTCGGCGGCCACCGGATCGTCCTCCACCACCAGGACCTTGATCATGCCCGTGCCTCCTGCCGCAGCGGCAGCCGTACGGTGAACCGCGCGCCGCCGCCGGAGGACCGGTCCAGGCCCACCGTGCCGCCCGCGCGGCGGGCGGCCTGCTCCACCAGGGCCAGGCCCAGGCCGCGGCCCTCGCTCTTGGTCGTCCAGCCGCGCCGGAAGACCTCCAGGGCGGCGGCCGGATCGACGCCCCGGCCCGAATCGGTGACCTGCAGCAGCAGTTCGTCCTCCCCGGCCCTGGCCCGTACGGTGACCGACGGGCGGCTGCCGCCGCGGGCCGCGCCCTCGATCGCCGCGTCGACCGCGTTGTCTATCAGGTTTCCCAGCACGGTGACCAGGTCGCGGGCGGCGAGCGCGGGCGGGAGCACGCCGTCGTCCATCCGGCTGTCGTCGGTCACGGTCAGCTCCACCCCGCGCTCGTGCGCCTCGGCGGCCTTGCCGAGCAGCAGCGCCGCGAGCACCGGTTCGCCGACGGCCGCCACCACCCGGTCGGTGAGCGCCTGCGCCAACTCCAGCTCGGAGGTGGCGAAGTCGACCGCCTCGGCCGAGCGGCCCAGCTCGATCAGCGACACGACGGTGTGCAGCCGGTTGGACGACTCGTGCGCCTGCGAGCGCAGCGCCTCAGCGAAGCCGCGCACCGAGTCCAGCTCCCCGGTCAGCGCCTGGAGGTCGGTGTGGTCGCGCAGGGTGACCACGGTGCCGCGCTGCTCGCCGCCGCGTACCGGCGAGGTGTTGACGACGACGACCCGCTCGGCGGTCAGGTGCACCTCGTCCACCCGGGGTTCGGCGGCCAGCAGCGCGCCGGTCAGCGACGGGGGCAGACCGAGGCCGTCCACGTACCGGCCGACCACGTCGCCGCCGAGGCCGAGCAGTTCGCGGGCGGCGTCGTTGCACAGCGCCACCCTGCGGTCGGCGTCCAGCAGGACCAGGCCCTCGCGCACCGCGTGCAGCGTCGCCTGGTGGTAGTCGTACATCCGGCTCAGTTCGGCGGCGGCCATGCCGTGGGTGTGCCGGCGCAGCCGGCGGTTGGCCACGTAGGTGCCGAGGCCGCCGACCGTGAGGGCGGCCAGCGCGACCGCCAGCAGCGCGCTGAGCTGCCGGCGCACCTGGTGGCTGATGGTGTCGATCTTGATGCCTATGCTGACCAGGCCCACGATCCGGTCTCCGGCGCGGATCGGCGTCACCACGCGCACCGACGGGCCGAGCGAGCCGGTGTAGGTCTCGGTGAAGGTCGCGCCGCGCAACGCCGGGCCGATGTGGCCGAGGAAGTGCTCGCCGATCAGCGAGGGGTCGGGGTGGGTCCAGCGGATGCCGTGCGGGTCCATGATCGTCACGAAGTCCACGTCCGCGTCCGCCGCGACCCGCAGCGCGTACGGCTGGAGGTCCGCGCTCGGGTCGGCGGACTGCGCGGCCCGCACCACGTCGCCGGAGTCCGCGACGGCGGTGGCGGCGGCCACCACCTGGTCGCGGGCGGCGTCCTGCGCCCGGCTGCCGGCGTTGACGTACGCCAGCACCGCGCAGCCGGCCACCACGGCGGCCACGATCACCACCTGCATGGCGAAGAGCTGGCCGGCCAGGCTGCGCGGACCCGGCCGGGTCCGGCGGGCCCGGCGTGTTCGGCTCACTGCGGGGATGCTCGGCATGGCAACAGTGTGCGCGCGAACCGCGAACTCAATGAACGCAAACGTGACCTGGCTCACTCGCCGCGCGCATAGTCACCGGGACCTGTCCGATCGCGGGCGCCCGGGACGGCGCACGCGGAGCGAGGGAGACGAAGGTGTCAGCCCAGGCCCCCCACGACGCCACGAGCCGTCGAGACCGAGACCGTACCCACTACCTCTACATCGCCGTGATCCTCGCGACGGTCGCCGGCGCCGTGCTGGGACTGGCCGCGCCCGGCGTGGCCGTCGAACTGAAGCCGATGGGCGACGGCTTCGTGAGCCTGATCAGGATGATGATCTCGCCCATCATCTTCTGCACGCTGGTGCTCGGCATCGGATCGGTCCGCAACGCGGCCAAGGTCGGAAAGGTCGGCGGCCTCGCCCTCGGCTACTTCGTGGCCATGTCGTTCGTCGCGCTGGCCATCGGCCTGCTGGTCGGCAACATCCTGCATCCGGGCAGCGGCCTGCACCTGACCGACACCCTGAAGCACGTGGGGCACTCCCAGGCCGCCGCCGCTCCCGCCGAGGGCGTCGACTTCGTGCTCAGCATCATTCCCACCACCCTGGTCTCGGCCTTCACCGAGGGCCAGGTGCTGCAGACCCTCCTGGTGGCGCTGCTCGTCGGGTTCGCGCTGCAGATCATGGGAAGGGCCGGGGAGCCAGTGCTGCGCGGTGTCGGGCACATCCAGAAGCTGGTCTTCCGGGTGCTGTCGATGATCATGTGGGCGGCCCCCATCGGGGCGTTCGGCGCCATCGCGGCCGTCGTGGGCTCCGCGGGCGTCGACGCGATCAAGGCACTGGCCACCATCATGCTCGGCTTCTACGTGACCTGCCTGATCTTCGTGGTCGTCGTGCTCGGCGCGGTGCTGTGGGTCTTCTCCCGGGTCAACCTCTGGCATCTGCTGCGCTACCTGGCACGGGAGTTCCTGCTGATCGTCTCCACGTCGTCCTCGGAGTCGGCGCTGCCCCGGCTGATCGCCAAGATGGAGCACCTCGGGGTGAGCCGGCCCGTGGTCGGCATCACCGTGCCGACCGGCTACTCCTTCAACCTCGACGGCACGATGATCTACCTGACCATGGCCTCGCTGTTCATCGCCGACGCCCTCGACCAGCCGCTGGCGCTCGGCCAGCAGGTCTCGCTGCTGCTCTTCATGATGATCGCCTCCAAGGGCGCCGCCGGCGTGTCGGGATCGGGCATCGCCGTGCTGGCCAGCGGCCTCCAGTCGCACCGCCCGGCCCTGGTCGACGGCATCGGCCTGATCGTAGGCATCGACCGCTTCATGAGCGAGGCCCGCGCGGTCACCAACTTCGCCGGCAACGCGGTCGCCACGGTGCTGATCGGCACCTGGACCGGGGAGTTCGACCGCGACCGGGCGCAGCGGGTCTTCGCCGGCGACCTGCCGTTCGACGAGTCGACGATGACCGACGACGAGCTGGAGGAGAGCGGCGCTCCGGCGGGCGTCCCCGACCAGCCAGGACCGGGCGCGCCGGCCAAGGAGGCCGCGCCGATCTGACCCCGGGGCGGCTGCTCCCCCGCGCCGGACAGCTGGTTGCCGGCGCTGAGCGCCGGGCCGAAGATCGTCCGAACCGTTGACGCGGACATATCTCACGAGTTAAACCAAGCGGCGAACAAAGTCGGTCCACCCAGGGCCGGTTCGGTCCGTCCCAGGGCCGGTTCCGTCCGGAACGGAGGTGCGTCCATCCGGCACGCCTCCGTTCCGGTTCTCGCGAAGGGACTCATCGTGTCCACCGTCTCCGATCACAGTCCGTCCGAGCAGCAGCCGCACCCCGGTGGTGTCGGACGTCGTACCTTCCTGACCCTGGCCGGCGGCGCGGTCGCCACCGGCGCGGCGGGCGTCGCCGCCGCCACGCCGGCCGCCGCCGGCACCCCGGAAGTGGCCGAGCAGGCCGGCGCCCAGGGCGCGGCACCGGCGGCCGCCTCGGGCCCGCCGCCCGCCCAGCACCCCGACGGGGAGCCGGACTTCGGGCCGAACGTCTACGTCTTCGACGGCTCCACTCCCGCCTCGACCATCCAGTCGGTGGCCGACGCCGTCTACGCCCAGCAGGCCGGCGCGGAGTTCGGTACCGGACGCTACGCGCTGCTGTTCAAGCCCGGCGGCTACGACGTCGACCTGAACATCGGGTACTACACCCAGGCGGCCGGGCTCGGCCTGCAGCCCTCGGGGGCGAGCATCACCAACGCCGTCCACACCGACGCCGACGCCCACGGGCACGGCGCGCTGACCAACTTCTGGCGCGGCGTGGAGAACCTCAACATCGTGCCGCGCAGCGGCAGCACCCGCTGGGCGGTCTCGCAGGCGACGTTCTTCCGGCGGGTCTACCTGCTCGGCGACATGCGGCTGGACGACGGGGGCTACTCCAGCGGCGGCTTCATCGCCGACTGCAAGATCACCGGCCAGGTCAACTCCGGGACCCAGCAGCAGTGGCTGACCCGCAACAGCATGCTCGGCCAGTGGACCGGCTCCAACTGGAACATGGTCTTCGTCGGAGTGGGCAACGCCCCCGCCACCTCCTTCCCGTCCCCGACCTTCACCTCCGTGGCCCGCACACCCGTGGTGCGCGAGAAGCCCTTCCTGTACGTGGACGGCGACGGCGCCTACCAGGTCTTCGTGCCCGCCGTCCGCAAGGACACCCACGGCACGAGTTGGGAGGGGCGCAGGCCCGAGGGAACCTCGGTGCCGATCGGCCGCTTCCACCTCGCCAAGCCGGCCGAGTCCGCGGCGGACCTCAACGCGGCGCTGGCCGGCGGCAAGCACCTGCTGCTCACCCCCGGCATCTACCACCTCGACGAACCGCTGCGGATCACCCGTGCGGGTACGGTCGTGCTCGGCCTCGGCCTGGCCACGCTCGTGCCGGACCAGGGCACCGCGGCCCTCGACGTCGCCGACGTGGACGGCGTGGCGATAGCCGGCCTGCTGGTCGACGCCGGGCCGCAGGTCTCGGACGCGCTGGTCCGGATCGGCCCGGACGGGGCCCGCCGCCGCCACGACCGCGATCCGACCTCGCTGCACGACGTGTTCGTCCGGATCGGCGGCGCCGGGGCCGGACGGGCGAAGGTGTCGATCCTGGTCAACAGCAGTGACGTGATCATCGACAACACCTGGCTGTGGCGCGCCGACCACGGCAAGGGCGTCGGCTGGACGGTCAACACCTCGGAGAACGGCCTGGTGGTGGACGGCGACGACGTCACCGTCTACGGCCTGTTCGTCGAACACCACCAGAAGACACAGGTGCAGTGGAACGGGGAGCGTGGCCGGACGTACTTCTTCCAGAACGAGATGCCCTACGACCCGCCGAACCAGGCCGCGTGGCAGGACGGCGCCACCCGCGGCTACCGCTCCTACCAGGTCGCGCCGCACGTGCGCGAGCACGAGGCGTGGGGCCTGGGCAGCTACTGCATCTTCGCCGAGGACCCGACGATCGTGAACGACCGCGCGTTCGCCGCGCCGCGCCGGTCCGAGGTGCGCTTCCACAGCATGATCACCTTCTCGCTCGGCGGCGGCCAGGGCACGATCGCCCACGTCATCAACACCTCTGGCGGTCCGTCGGACGCGACCACCAACCTGGCGCTGCTGACCTCGTATCCGCACTGACCGACACCGTCCCCGCCCGGGCCGGGCCGCCACCCGGCCCGGGCGGACCGCGCCTCGCGGCGGCTGATCGTTGTCGCGACTGTTGACCGGACGATTGGTCCAGTCCTATCGTCCTCCTGGCGCTGGTCATATGGATGACCGGCGTCCGCCTTCGTGAACGCAACGCTCTTTCCCCCACTAGCCGTTCCTGAGAGGCATCGTCATGGACCGACGGAGTTTTCTTGCCGGTGGAGCCGCGCTCGCCGCGGCCGGCATACCGGCGCTGGGCGCCGGGTCCGCGCACGCCGCGAGCGCCGCCGCGCCGGCCGGGACCCTGCCTGCGCGGGAGGACATGGTCGCGACCATGCGGCGCGTCGCCGACCAGTGGATCGGCGCCCACCCCGGCGGCGGCGACAACCAGTGGGCCAACGCCACGCTGATGAGCGGGCTGCTGGCCCTGTACCGGCTGACCGCGGACGTGACCTACCTCAACTACGCGACCGGCTGGGCGCAGGCCCACGCCTACGGCCTCGCCGGCGGCAACACCACCCGGATCGCGGACAACCAGACCGCGGGCCAGGCGTATCTGGACCTCTACGACCTCGCCCCCGGCGCCGACAAGATCGCCGCGATCGAGGCGTGCCTGCACACCATGACCTACGTCAACCAGGTGGCCAAGAACGACGACTGGTGGTGGGTCGACGCCCTGCACATGGCGATGCCGCAGTTCGCCCGGCTCGGCGTGCTGCGCGGCGACAGCGGCTACTTCGACAAGCTGTACAGGCTCTACACGCACACCAAGAGCGCGGAGGGCGGTCCCGGGCTCTACGACCCGGCGACCGGCCTGTGGTACCGCGACAAGAACTTCGTCCCCGGCCACATCGTCTCGCCGTCCGGCAAGCCGGTGGTCTGGTCGCGCGGCAACGGCTGGGCGGCGGGCGCCCACGCCAAGGTGCTCAAGGCACTGCCGGCGAGCCAGGCGAACGTGCCGGAGTACCGCGCCACGCTGACCAAGCTGATCACCGCGGTCGCCGAAGTACAGCGGGCGGACGGCTTCTGGAACGTGAACCTCGCCGACCCGGACCACTTCCCCGGCCCGGAGACCAGCGGCACCGCCTTCTTCGCCTACGGCACCGCGTACGCGGTCGCCGCGGGCCTGGTGGACGCCGCCGGCTACCTGCCGGTCGCGGCCCGCGCCTGGAACGGCATGGTGGCGACCGCCGTCCACTCCGACGGCGTGCTCGGCTACGTGCAGAAGGTCGGCGACCGCCCCGACTCCAGCCAGCCCGTCACGTTCGACAGCACCGCCGACTTCGGCGTCGGCGGCTTCCTGCTGGGCGGCACCGAACTGGCCCCGCTCGCCGCCTCCACCGGCCAGGGCAGGCCGGCCTCGGGGACGTACGCCCTGCGGGCCCGGATCAACAACCTGTTCGTGACCGCGGCCGACGCCGGCGGCTCGCCGCTCATCGCCGACCGCGCCACCGCCCAGGGCTGGGAGACCTTCGACCTGGCGGTGTCGCCGACCGGCAGCGTGACGCTGCGCGCCCACGCGAACAACCTGTTCGTGACGGCGGCGGCCGCCGGCGCCTCGCCGCTCATCGCCAACCGCGCCACCGCCCAGGGCTGGGAGACGTTCACCCTTGTGACCAACCCGGGCGGGTCGGTGAGCCTGCGCGCACAGGTCAACGGCAAGTACGTCACCGCTGCGGCCGCCGGCGCCTCCCCGCTGATCGCGAGCGCTCCCGTCATCGGCACATGGGAGCAGTTCGACCTCGTTCCCGTCTGACCGGCCCGGGCACCGCCCGTCCGCGGCGGGCCCCCTCCGACCCCCACCCCCCACACATCAGGAGATCCACCAATGGCATGGTCACGTAGAAAGAAACTGCTCGTCGCCTCCGTGCTGCCGCTGGCAGCGGCGGCGGCGATGATCACCAACGCCTCGTCCTCGCAGGCCGCCACCACGTTCCCCGCGCACTACGCGGCGCCGTACCTCTACATCAGCGGCGGCAACGCCGGTGACATGGCCGCCGACATGGCCGCCACCGGCGACAAGTTCTACACGCTGGCGTTCCTGGTCCCCACCTCCGGCTGCAACGAGGCGTGGGGCAACGGCGGTTCGGTCGGGACCTACACCTCGCAGATCAACTCGCTCAAGGCGGCCGGCGGTGACGTGATCCCCTCGTTCGGCGGCGCGCCGGACGGCAACAACCCCAACGAGATAGCCCAGACCTGCACGTCGGTGACCTCGCTGACGGCCGCGTACAACAAGATCGTCACCACCTACGGGGTCACTCGGCTGGACTTCGACATCGAAGGCAGCGTGATCGGCGACTCGGCCGCCAACACCCGGCGCAACCAGGCGCTGGCCGCCCTCCAGGCCCAGAACCCCGCGGTGCAGGTGGACTACACCCTCGCGGTCGACCCCGGCGGCCTGCCGTCGACCGAGCTCAACGTGCTCAAGGACGCCAAGGCCAAGGGCGTGAACGTCAACCTGGTCAACATCATGACCATGGACTTCGGCGACGGCCAGAACGCCTACAACGACGCCATCTCGGCCGCCAAGGCCACCGCGGCCCAGCTCGCGAGCCTGTACGGGATCTCCACCGCCGCGGCCTACAACAAGATCGGCCTGACCCCGATCGCCGGCCAGAACGACGACAACGAGAACTTCACCCAGGCCAACGCCACCTCCCTGGAGAGCTTCGCCGCCACCAACGGCGTCCAGGAGCTGTCGTTCTGGGAGGTAGACGGCTACGACAAGGGCACCGGCTACGCGTACTCCCGGATCTTCAACAAGATCACCGGAGGTGGCGGCACCACCCCGCCGCCGCCCACCGGCGGTGGCCAGATCACGGGCTACGGCGGCAAGTGCGTCGACGTGGCAGCCGCGAGCAGCGCCAACGGCACCGCCGTGCAGCTCTACACCTGCAACGGCACCGACGCCCAGCAGTGGGCGGCCTCCGGCGGGACGCTCCAGTCGCTCGGCAAGTGCATGGACGTCACCGCGGCCGGCACGGCGAACGGCACGAAGGTGCAGCTCTACGACTGCAACGGGACCGCCGCGCAGCAGTGGGCGCACCAGTCCGACGGCACGTACCTGAACGCCGGCTCCGGCAAGTGCCTGGACGCGACCGGCCCCAGCTCCGCCGACGGCACCCGGCTGCAGATCTGGACCTGCTCCGGCGCCGCCAACCAGCAGTGGACCCTCACCAGCTGACCCCGGCCGGCCACGGCAGCCCCGGCTGACCGCCTGGGCGGGTGGACCCCGGACCGCACGCGCGGCGGCCGGGGTTCACCCGTCTGCGGGCTTCAGCCGTTGTCGACCTCGAACCCGTCGAAGGTCATGTAGGTGCCGTCGGCCTTGGTCAGGACGAGCGTGTGCAGGCCGGCGGCAAGTCCCGTCTTCGACCAGACGGCCACGTTCCCGCGACGCTGACCGTCAGGGGGCACGGTGTCGACGCTGACCGGCGCGCCCGCGTCCAGCACCGCAGAGAAGTGGCCCTCGTCGCTGCTCTGTTCGCCGTACACCTTGATCCCGGTGCCGATGAACGTGTAGCTGACCGTCGAGCCGTCGTCCGACGCGTAGTGGACGTCGTCCTGGTAGTCGTCCAGCCCGCGACCGGACTGGTAGCTGAATCCGGCGTACTGGACGCCGGGGTCCGTGTCGTTGAGCCGGACGGCGGCGGGGGCCTTGCCGACCACGAAGACGGTGGTGGCCGGTGGCGAGTCGACGCCGCGCGCGTTGGACTGCACGGCCTGGAGGGTGTGCTGGCCGGCGGCCTCCGTCGCGGTGCACGACCAGGCGGAGCCCTCGACTGCCACACGGCAGACGGTGGTGCCGCCGTCCGTCACGGTGAGCGTGTCGCCGGTGGTCCCCGAGCCCTGGACGGTGAACGTGGTCGCCACGCCGGTCGCGCCCGACGCCGGCGCCGCGATCCGGGGCGCGGGGACCAGACCGCCGACCGACACCTGCGAGGTGTCCGCACCCGCGGGGAGCGTCGCGATCAGGAAGCCCGGCGAGAGCACCTGCACCTTCGGGGCGGCGTGGCCGGAGAAGTAGACCGGCGTTCCCGGCTCGAACCCGGCGCCGCCGATCAGCACCCGCTTGGTCGTGGCGCCGTCGGAGAACGCGGCCTGCGGCGCCGAGACGTAGTCGGCCTCCAGGTCGGTGGCGGCGGCGAAGCCCCGCCCCGAAGGGCCTGGGCCGGCGTTCGCCAGCGCCGCCAGCTGGATGTCGTTGGGGCCCGGTGAGCCCGGGATGGTGGTGTTGCCGCTAACGTGGCTGTCGACCGCGTCGGCGCAGATGTACTGGCCGGCGGGCGCGGAAAGGTAGTTGCCCTCGACGAGGAAGTGCCCGGTCGCCGCGCAGCCTCCCTGGGCGTTGGCGCCGCTGTTGTGGAACTGGACGTTGCCGACGTAGTGGATCCACTCCGAGCCGGCGTCGTCGTAGAAGGACGCGAAGCCGGGCCCCTGGTTGTAGGTGACGTTGCCGATCACCTGCAGGCCGTGGGCCATTGTGGCGTCGAAGTCGATCGTCTTGCCGTCAGCTTGGTAGTGGTAGGCGGCCTGGTGCCCCTCCATGTACACCGCGCCGCCGTCGCCGAGCACGTCGAGGTGGTCGTGGATGAGGTTGTAGCTGATCGTGTTGTCGGCGTTGATGTTGAGGGAGTTCGAGGGGTGGTCGGCCGAGTCGACGTGTCCCTGGATGACGCCGGCGGTGATGCCGGTGTAGGGCAGGTCGTAGAGCTCGTTGCGGGTGACCAGCGTGTGCCGGTTGTAGAGCAGCGTGATGCCGCTCGCCGAGGGGTAGTCGGTGCCCACGTGGTGGATGACGTTGTCGGAGATCGTGTTGCCGGTGGCGATCTCGTTCACGCCGATGGTGTCGCCGGCCACGGCTGACGGATCCGGGGTGCAGTTGTCCTTGATCGTCTGAGGCGTGTCGGGGTTGGTGGCCGGGTAGTCGGGGAAGTGGTCCGGGTCGGGGTTGACCGGCGTGGGGTCGGCGGTACAGCCGAGCAGGACCGAGGTCGACGCGATGTCGGTGAACTCGTTGCCCTGGACGAGGTTGTGGGACGAGCCGTAGGCGATGCTCAGGCCCGCTCCGCCGAGCTCCGCGAACCGGTTGCCGGTCAGCGTGATGTGGTCGGCGGCGGTGAAGGAGACGTTGGCGTGCGGCTCGGTCAGCAGCCCCCACGGGCAACTGCCGGCCGGGCTGGAGAACGAACACATGCCCTGGTTGTTCGCGCCCGTGATGTGCAGGTTGCTCTGCACGTCGGCGAAGCCCGCGGGTTGCGAGGGGGCGTTCCACGTGGCGTAGGAGAACGTGAGCCCGGTGAACGTCAGATCGTGGACGGGACGCGCCAGAGTGCCCGCACCTTGCAGGAGGGTCTCCAGGTGGGGCAGTTCGACGTCGAGGGCGTCCGGCCGGGCTCCGTCCAGCGGGTCCAGGTACAGGGTGTGACTGGACCGGTCGAGGAACCACTGGCCCGGATGCAGCAGGCTGCGCGCGTTCCGGATCGAGGCCGGCATCTGCGAGGTGCTCATCGAGGGCAGCGTGCCGCTGGCGTCCGAGTAGGCGGCGCGGTCGGTGACGTCCTTCCAGCACGGTTGGTCCATGGTCAGCGAGGTGCCGGACAGCGACCGCACGCCGCACTCGGAGTCGGTCCACTGCCCGTTGCCACCCGGGTAGTCGAACTCGACCTGCTGCAACTGGGCCGGCGTCAGCGCGGAGAAGAAGGCGATCGCGGCCGGGTCGCCCGACAGGTCGTAGCCGTCGGCCGAGCCCTTCCAGCCGCCGGCGAAGTGCAGTTGGGACGGGGTGGCCTGCGCCACGGGCGCCTGCGTGCCGCCGACGTAGAGCTGACGGCTGGCGTCGGCGGCCGGGACGGACGCCGACCAGACGCCTGACGGGGAGGAGGCGGTCCAGTGCCGCACGCGGCTCGCACCGGAGAGGACCGGGTGGGCGCCGCGTGCCGCGGTCCACACGATCGGGTGCTCGGGGCTGCCCGAGTCGGCCGCGTCGAAGTCGAGGGGCGCGGCCAACTGGTATGTCCCGTCGTCCAGGACCACCTGCACGTCGGCGGTGTGCTTTCCGGCGGCCCGACGGGCGGCCTGCTGGACCGCGGTGATCGAGCAGGGCGCAGCGGCCGAGCACCGGGTGCCGGTACCACCGGGTGCCGCGTAAAGGGACGCCGCGGGGCCGGCCGCCGCGGTGGCCGCGGACACCAGACCTGACGCGACAAGGGCCGCCACCGCCGTCACCGCCAGCGGCAGGACGGGACGTCGACGCATGAGCAGCCACACGGTGGGTCTCCTTCAGCGAAGGGCGATGACCGGAGATTCATCCGATCTATAGTGCGGTCGGTCACGCTAATCTCGGGGCATGCCCGCGTCAAGGCATCAAGCATCCGATGAATGGTTCCACACCTTGCCGGCCGGCGGCCGGCTCGTCGGGTCAGGCGGGCGGGGTGCGCAGGGGGGTGGCGTAGTGCTCCCCCCACTCCCGCAGCGCGCCGAGGACCGGGAGCAGAGCGCGGCCCGCGTCGGTCAGCAGGTACTCGTCCCGGGGCGGACGGTCGCTGTAGCGGCGGCGCTCGATGACTCCGGCGTCCTCCAGCTTGCGCAGCCGCAGGGCGAGCGTCTCGCGCGGGGCGCCGGTGTTGATCTGGATGTCCTTGAACCGGCGGACGTCGAATCCCAGCTCCCGGACGACGAGCAGGCTCCAGCGCTCGCCGACGGCATCGAGCGCGTCGGCGATGGAGCAGACCCGGGGAGCCACGCGATCAGTCGATTCGGATTCCGGACTCACCCGGCCATGCTACCGCTTCCGACCCTCCCGGCACCGAGTGAGTTCGCTTTCCGGACTCACCTTGGGTAGCGTTGCGGACAGGAGTGAGTTCGAAAATCGTACTTACTCGGAGAGAGGGGAACTCCCATGACCTGGATCGCATCGTCACCGCAAGAGCGCCGGGCACAGCTCGGACGATTCCTGCTGGGCACCGGCAACATCGGCGGATTGGCGACTCTGACCGGCCCGGGGCTGGGGCTGTCCGACTCCGAGGGCCTCGGCCTGATCGACCGCGCGCTCGCCGAGGGCTTCAAGACCATCGACACCGCCGACGTCTACACCGGCGGCAACAGCGAGCGCGTGGTCGGCGTGTGGAACAGGGAGCACCCGGACTCCGGCATGCTCATCCAGAGCAAGACGGGCTTCACCAGCAGCGGCCCCGACCTGTCCCCGGAGCGGGTGGGCCGCCAGTTGCGCCGCAGCATCGACACGCTCGGCCGGGTCGATCTCTACGTCGCGCACACCGTCGACCCCGAAACGCCGTGGTCGGCATCGCTCCCGGTCTTCAGCGCGGCCGTGGAGAGCGGCACCATCCGGGCCTACGGCCTGTCGAACGTCGACCGGCCCGCCCTGGAGTCGGCACTGGAGACCGCGGACCGCCTCGGGCTGGTGCGCCCCGAGCTGGTCCAGAACCCCTACTCGCTGATCGTCCGCGGCGACGACCTGTCCGTGCTGCCGATCACGCAGGCCGAGGGGCTGGCGTACACCCCGTACTCGCCGCTGGCGAACGGCATCCTCGCCGGCCGCTACAGCCGCGGTGAACGGCCGGAGCAGGGCAGCCGGGCCAGTACCGTGAGCCGGACCGACGCATTCCTGGACGACCCGGGGCTGATGAAGCGGGTGCAGGAGTTCGACCGGCTCGCGGCCGACCACGGCGTCACGCCGGCCGGGCTGGCGCTGGCATGGCTGGCCAACCGTCCGCAGGTCGCCGCCGCGATCATCGGTGTGAGCAAGGAGTCCCAGTGGCAGGGGGTCCATGAAGCCCTGAAGCTCGCATGGACCCCCGACCTCACCGCGCGGCTCGACGCCCTCTTCCCGGCGACCTGACCGCGCCGCGCGTCAACTCACCGTCACGGTAGGCGAGTTGTACCCCTCGATCCGCAGCGCGGGACGGCCCGACCGGAGTGCCGCCTCGGGCCAGGAGAGCGTGACGGTCCGGGTCTCCCCGGGCAGCAGCCACAGGTAGTTGTCGCTGTAGAGCGTCGGCAGCACCCGCTCGCCGGTGCGCTGGTCGCGCAGGGAGAGCCGGACCATGGCCGCGACGGCCGTGCCCCGGTTCCTGACCGTGGCGGTCAGCTCTTCGCGGCCGTCGCGGCGGCCGACCCGCCCGATGGACCCCGAGAGCCGGACCGGCTTGATCTTGTTGAGCCCGGCCAGGTCCGCCGGCGTGCGGTAGCGCCAGTAGGTGTTCCGCGACAGCTCGCGCCCCCGGCTGTCCTGGAGGACCAGCCGCAGCAGATGCACGTCAGGAAGGCTGTCCGTCCACGGCATCTGGAACGCCTCCGCGGTGGCGGAGGAGCCCACGCTCACGCCGGCCCTGCGCGTCGCCCCCAACTGCCTGCCGCCGAGATCGTGGACCTGGGCGGTGACGGTCGCGCCCTTCAGCGCGCTCGCGGTGTGGTTGACCGCGATGACCTGCCACTTCACCGGGTCGGCCTGGACATGCAGCGGCTCGCAGGCCGAACGCGCCCCGTAGTAGGTGCCGTTGACGTCGAAGTCGTAGTCGTAGGTCTGCCACACCGTGCTGTGCCAGGCGGGATGGGACATCCACAGCATGAGCCCGCTCGCGTCGTCCCACAGGTTGGCGTTCCACGCCTCGAACATGTTGCGGGTGTTCTCGTAGTTGACGAACTGGGCCTTGCGCGCGAAGTCGTCCAGGCCGCTGACCGCGCCCAGCCGGGCCTCGATCGCCGCCTTGTAGTTCTGGGGCGCCTGGTTACCGTGCTCGCTCCAGTCGTGGTAATACCACGCTCCGCCGATCGGCCATTCGGGCTCGTCACCGACGAGGTTGCGCATGCTCTCGGCGGTGGACACCACCGGCATGCCGATCTCGGTGTGGAATCCGAAACTGCGGCTGCCGTAGGACGAGGGGTCGTAGTACTTCTCGGGCTCGACCCAGTTGTACGGGCCGCCGCCGGAGATGATGCCGCCGGCCGAGTTGTTCTGGTAGAGCACGCCGGGCGCCTGCGACTGCACCGCGTCGCGCATACCGTCGTCGATCGCCTTCGGCGGATCGCCCTCGTTGGCGCCGCACCAGACCACCACGCTGGGGTGGATGCGGTAGCGCAGAACGGTGTCCCGCGCCAGCGAGTTGTACGCGTCGTGGTCCGGCGGGTCCATGCCCCAGGCGTTGGGGAAGTCGTTCCAGACCAGGATGCCGTGCTCGTCGCAGCTGGCGAAGAACTCCTCGCGGTCGCTACTGCCCACCCAGTTGCGGATCATTGTGAAGTTCATGTCGCGGTGCATCCGCACCGCCGCGTCCATCCGCTCGGCCGGCATCCTGCGCAGCAGCTCGTCCCAGCCCCAGTTGCCGCCGCGGGCCAGGACCCGCACTCCGTTCACGCTGATCTGCAGCGGGTCCGGCGCGTTCTTGACGGTCTTCACATCGGTCCAGGACTGCCCGTCGTCGGACACCTGGATGACGTACGTCTTCGGGTAGGCGGCCTCCCAGAGGATCGCCACCCGGTCGAACGTCCGGCTGTCGCCCAGGTCCACCTGGATCCACTGGTTGTCCTCGTACTGCGAGGACCAGCGGGTGCCCGGTGCGCCGTCCGTGGCGTTGGCGGCCGGAGCCGACGGGTCCTCGCTGGAGGCGGTCGCCTTCTTGTGCAGGGCCAGGTCGACACCGGGGTCGGCGCTGTCCAGCACGCCGAAGGACCACAGGGAGTTTCCCCAACTGGTCTGCCGCAGGCCGCAGTTCAGCCGGACGAAGCGGGCGCTCTGCCGAGCGAAGTCCTCGGTCTGCAGGCTGGCGTCACCGCCGTTGAACGGCAGCGGCACCGCCGAGTTGTCGACGGTCTTCGCGTCCGTCCACGCGGATCCGTCGGCCGACACCTGCACCGTGTAGGTCTGCGCGTACGCCTGCTCCCAGGTGAGGTCGACGCGGTCGAAGGACACCGCCGACCCCAGGTCCACCTGGATCCACTCGTCGTCCTGGTAGTCCGAGGTCCAGCGGGTGGCGGGGTCGCCGTCGGTGACGCTGCCCGGCTGCGTGCCGTCGGCCGACGAGGAGGCGGTCGCGGTCGCGTGCAGGGCCAGGTCGACGGCCGGCGCGGAGCCGTCCACGACGGACAGCGTCCACAGTGAGGAGCCCCAGTCGGTGGCCCGGGTCAGGCAGCGGACCCGCACGTACCGGGCCGTGCGCGCACCGACGTCCACCGACTGGGTGTAGGAGTCCGCGCCGCCCGTGAACGGCAGCGGGATCGTGTAGCCGTAGCCGAACTGGCGGATGCCGAACCGGGAGGTCCGCCGGTCGCTGCGCGCGCCAGCCACCGAGGCGGTGAGTTCGAGATCGTGCAGGTCCGCGTCGCCGAGGCCGTTCGGCCACCAGAGCCGGGGATTCCGCAGCCGCAGCCGGTCGAAGGCGTCGGGGGCGAAGACCACGTCCAGGCTCTTGCCGGCCGGCACCGTGACCGCCCGGGACACCTGCACGTCGTCGAACGCGGCCGTGACGGTGGCCCGGCGGTCCGCGCCCGAGGCGTTGCGCACCGGCACGGTGACGGTCAGTTCGGCGGCGGAGGTGTCCGGCAGCTTCGGCAGCACGGTGTCGACCCGCGGGTCGCCGATCACGACGTCGCCAGTGGTCCGCAGCCTGACGTGGTTCCAGATGCCGGCCACCCGGTCGCGTACGGCCGGCATCCAGTCCCAGCCGGAAACCGCCAGATACGTCGGCGAGTTGAGGTTCATCTGCCCGGCGCCGGCGTCGACCCACGACTCGCCGGCCGGTCCCTTGTCGCCGGGACTGCCCGGAACCGGCATCGGGGTGATCTTCACCGCCAGCACGTTCGGGCCCCGGTCGGCCAGCAGTTCGGTGACGTCGAGGGCCGACCGGGCGAAGGGGTAGGTCATCGTCCCGGCCTGCCGGCCGTTGAGCCAGATCTCCGCTTGGTGGTTGATCCCGTCGAACTCCAGCCAGACCCGGCGCCCGGACCCGGTCGGCAGCCCGCGCGGCACCTCGAAGTCCCGCCGGTACCACCAGGAATGGCGGGACAGCGCCTCGGGGATGTGCAGGTTGTTCAGGCCGCTGACCGGGTCGGGCAGCCGGCCCTGGTCGACCAGCGAGGCAAGGACGGTGCCGGGCACGGTGGCGGGCAGCCAGGTGCTCGTGTCGACCCCGGGTCCTGACAGGGCGGCGCCCTCGCCGCCCGCCCAGTCGTCCATGGTCAGGGTCCAGCCGGACTCCACCGGCACCGTGCCGTCCGCGGCCACCTCCAGGGCGGGAGCGCGGTGGTCGTGCCTGCCCCAGTCGGTCCAGCCGGTGGCCGGCGCGCGGTGGCCCCGCGCGACGCCGTACACCTCGAACCCGTTCAGGCCGAGCGGATTGGCGTTGGACCGCTTGCGGGAGGTCATCCGCACCCAGCGGGCGACGACCGGATCGCCCAGCGGGATGTCCACCACTCCCCCGGTGCCGGCGGTCGTGCGGTACACGCTCGTCCAGGTGCGCTTGTCCCGCGAGGTCTCCACGACGAACTCCACGGAGTAGCTCGACAGGATCTCCTTCCCCGTCGTCCCGTCGGACCAGTTCCCGGGCGGCCGGACGAAGACGGGGTCGTGCTCGTCCCCCTCGAAGGTGAGGCGGACCGAGGTCACCTGGCAGTCCGTCTGCAGGTCGACGAGGATCCACTGCGGGTCGCCGTCGGCGGCCCGCCAGCCGGTCCCGCGCACCCCGGCCGCGGTGATCTTGTCGACCGCGAACTCCCCCGGCGTGGGCGCGTAGTCCGTCGAGGACACCTCCACCGGGCGGTACGCCGCGAGCTCCGCGGACGGCCGCGAACTCCCCTGCGCCGGGCCGGGCTCGGCGGCCGAACTCACCGCCGGCGGAAGCACCGCGGCGAGCCCGAAGCCGGCCAGCAGCGTCGAGCCGGTGGCGACGACGGATCTCCTGGAGACGTCGCGCGGGGGTTGCGCCTGGTGCGCCATGGGCCAGTCCAATCACGAGTACGAACGGTGCGGGCGGGACGTGGTAGTTGCGCCAACAACTGAATGACAACGTTGCCATAGGCTCGGACGCGCGAGACGTCCTGTCAAGGGCCGAGGCTCCAGTCCGTTCCGTTTACGCGCGATGTTCGGGTTTCCGGCGACTCGGGACTCCGGCTCGCGCCGCAGCCTGCTCCTGGCCGCTCCTGCACGATTGGCCCACCGAGCGCGAGGCCAAGTGGCCCACCGACCTGGCGTTATGGTTGGCAGCGGCCGGCGGTGATCGCGCGCCGCCCGGCCGCTGTCCCGTCCTCCTTCCGGCAGCCGGATCCGACGGGCAGGCCATCGGCTGCGCGGACGGGAGAGCGGGTCACCATGCGGATCTTCATCGCCGGGGGAACGGGAGTCATCGGCCGTCAACTGGTGCCGCTCCTGGTGCGGCAGGGCCACGACGTCGTCGTCGGCACCCGCCGTCCGGATCACCTGCCCGCCCTGCGGGACGCCGGCGCGGACGGAGCGGTGATGGACGTCTTCGACGCGGAGTCGGTGGCGGCGGCGGTCGCCGGGGCCTCGCCCGAGGTGGTGGTCCATCAACTGACCTCGCTGGCCGGCGGCGACCCGGCGGCCAACGCGCGGATCCGTGCGGAGGGCACCCGGAACCTGGTCGGTGCGGCGAAGCGGGCCGGGGTGCGGCGGATCGTCGCCCAGTCGATCTCGTGGGCGTACGAGCCCGGCCCCGGTCCGGCCGCCGAGGACACCCCGCTGGATATTGGCGCCCCGGCACCGCGGTCGGTCACGGTGGGCGGCGTGCGGGCGCTGGAGTCGGCGGTCGCGGAGATCGACGAGTACGTGATCCTCCGCTACGGGACGTTCTACGGGCCGGGCACGTGGTACGCACCCGGCGGGTTCGTGGCCGGCGCCCTCGCCAAGGGCACTGTGGCCGCCAATGACGCGGTCTCCTCGTTCGTGCACGTCGAGGACGCCGCCGCGGCCGTGCCGCTCGCGCTCGGCTGGCCCAGCGGCGCGGTGAACATCGTCGACGACGAACCGGCGCCCGCTCACCTGTGGGTGCCGGTGCTCGCCGGCGTCCTCGGGGCGCCGGCCCCGGCGCGCAGTGAGGGCGGCGCCGCGTGGGAGCGCGGCGCGGCGAACGCCAAAGCCAGGTCCCTCGGCTGGCTGCCCGGGCATCCGACCTGGCGCACGGGTTTCTGAACCCGCGCACCATGACGGCCGCGGGCGGGTGCCGACGGTTCGACGTTGCCCGCCCGGCGGGCGCCTGGTGGGTTGCGCGGGTAGTGGCGGTCTATGGCACGTAGACCTTGCCGTACTCGCTCAGCCAGGGGCCGCGGCCGTCGCGGGGTTGCACGGTGAACGTCCAGGCGTAGCTGCCGGCGGGGACCTGGTGGCCCGGGGAGGTCGTCAGGTCCCAGGAGGCGGTGACGTTCGTGCCGTTGCGGGCGGTGCCGGTGCGGGTGGCGACGACCTTGCCCACGGTGTTCTTGATCGCCAGGGTCCAGGGGCCGGTCGGGCGGGAGTAGTCCCACTGGCCGGTGAACGGGATCGGCGTGTTGCCGAGGCTCGCGCCCGAGTCGATGGAGCGCAGCAGGTTGATGTTCTGCGGGACGATGCCCGCCAGCGGCAGGATGTGGATGCGCTGGCCGGCGTCCACGTAGGCGACGCCGCCGCCGTACTTGTCCACCGACCAGGTCACCCCGCGGTCGTCGGTGTAGTTCCCGGCGGCCAGGTCGGCCACGTCACCGGTGACCGCGGTGCCGCTGTGGAAGTCGGTCAGGACGAGCTTGCCGCGGGACTTGTCGTGCCGCACCAGGTAGCCGTCGCCGAGCAGGGTGTCGGTACCGGCGGGTACGGGGATGTTCTTCCCGGTCTTCCAGTCGTAGACCCCCGCCGTGCTCCCGCACGACCAGTACAACCACCGGTCGTCCGCCTGGAGTTCGGCGAACGAGGCGCAGGTCGCCGCGGTCTGGAACGTGCTGCCGAACGTGCGGTTGGTCAGGTTGTACGGGCGCGCGCTGCCCTTGCCGGCGGTGCCCGGCACCCAGAAGATGTTGCCCCACAGGGCGGCGGCGCTGGTGGTCCGGCTCACCTCGGGCCGGCCGCTGTATCCGATACCGAAGTCGGCCACCCACTGCTTGCCCTGCGAGGGGCTGGTGATCAGGATGTGGCCGTCCGACGCGTCCGAGACGACGTTGTCCGTCGCACCGGTCTCCACGTCGTAGCTGGCGTTGGACGCGCCAGGAACGGGTGCCTCGACCCAGTCGCTGCCTGGTCCGGTGGCGGCGGCACTACCGGTACCGAGGCCGACGAGAGGTGCACAGAACACGCCGGCTCCACAGCTTCTGGGGGAAGGGAGACTGATGTGCCACGGCTGCGTCGCGGCGCCGACGGTCGGCGCGGCGCCCGTACCCACCGCACGGCTGAGCATCTCCGCAGACTGGGTGACGGTGCTTCGGTAGAGCAACTGCCCTGCGCTGTACGTCAGTCCGTAGATCACGGCGGGCACCGGCGGCAGCGCGCGGACCGCGGTGAGGACCGGGTCGGCTCCGGGAGCCGCGGTGACCTTCCGCACCGCCCAGTCGTCGGGACCGGCGCCGCCGACCACCAGCACGGAGCCGTCGGGCGCGACGGCGAAGGACGAGTCGGAGACGGGCAGCAGGGTCTGCACGGTGCTGCCGCCGACCGGAACGCTGAGCAGCGGCAGGCCGGTCTGGCCGCCGGGGTCGCCGGGCCCGCCGAGGATGAGCGGTCCCCGCCGCACGAAGAGCACCCGGTCGCCGACGGGCACCGGGCTCACGTCGATGTCGCTCTTGACGGCTGCGGGGAAGGCCGTCGTCTCCACCGCGCCGGACGGGTCGTCCAGGCGCACGGAGTACGCCGTCGTCCCGCCCGGCTGGGACGTGAGCACCCGAGTGCCGCCGATGATCGTCCGGTACTGGGTGGCGGCCGGCACCGACGCGAAGATCTCCGTCGCGGAGGCGTCGGCGTAGCGCATCAGATACGTGTGGGAGACCCCGCTGACGCTCAGGTGGAAGGCGGCGTAGTCGGAACTCTGTGCGACCAACGTGTAGTTGGTCGCGCCGGCCGGTGTGCCGGTGACAGGCTGATCGGCTGTCGTGCTGTCGGCTGCCATTCGCAGGATGTGCAGCCCGGCTGTGTCGGCCGAGACGACGGCGTCGGACCGGAAAGCACCGGTGAACCGCTGACCGCCAGGCACCTGCACTGTCGCCACGGTGGCGGCGGTGGCCAAGTCGATGGCCTTGACGGTGGCGCCGGCCACGCTCGCTCTGAGGCCGGCGTTCAGCAAGGAGACCGACGACGGGACGGAGGCTCCCTGGGCACCGGTTGCCTCGTCCACCCACCGGGTGGTGCCGGCCTCGCTGGTGGCGAGATAGCCGGCGGCGCCGGCGGTGAGCAGCGTCTCCTGGGTGGGCTCCCAGCGGCTGCCGGCCGGGACGACGGTCTCCGGCTCGGCGGCACGCGGGGCGGCAGCGGGAGTGGCGGCGTGGACGGCCGGGGCGAGCCCGGCGCTGAGTACGACGGTGGTGGCGGTGGCGGTCAGGCCGCGGGCGAGCGCATGTCGGGACACGTCGTCATCCTTGTCGGAAAGGGTGAGCGGGCCCGTCGTGGGCCGCGGTCGGGCGAGCAGGTCCGCCACCGGGCCGCACGCTGCCGGGCCACCGCCTGGACGGCCCGTGGCCGCCGCCTTCCCCCGACAAGGTCCCCACCCCGTGCATCCCCGCCCCCTGCTGCCACCCGCCCGCGAACCGGAAGGTCCGCCTCCGCGAACCGCCTGGTCAACCCCCCACGGGCCGGCTGGCGGCAGCACTCTAGCAGCGAACTGCTCCCGCGACGGGCGGGTTCAGAGGTCCGGATTGGTGGTGGGCGACAGCAATTCGAGAACGCATGACGCGATCATGGCGGTTGGGTCGGATCGGCCCGTGACCGCCCCACCTCACCGACCTCCCTTGGTGCCGACTGCCGGGCCGCGGCCTCGGGGCACGTCAGACCGCCGGGGGTGTCCAGGCGTCCGTCGCGGCTTGGGCGGTCGGGTGGGTGGGGAAGACTGCTTCCAGTCCCACGACGTGGAAGATCCGGTCGATACGGGACGGGACGGCGGCCAGCGCGATGGACGCGCCGGCCTGCAAGGCGTGGTTGCGGGCGGCGATCAGGGCCGAGATGCCGCTGGAGTCGCAGAAGGCGACGGCGCCCAGGTCGACGACGAGGAGCTGGCCCGGCAGCAGGGACAGGTGGAGCAGGTGGGCGCGGACCCGGGGGGAGGTGACGTGGTCGAGGCCGCCGGTCAACTCCAGGACGGGGCCGCTCGGGGCGGTGCGGGTGTGGATCGTCAGATCGTTCACTGCTGCTCTTCACGGGTCGGTCGGGGCACGGTGACAGCCAGCAGTGCGGTGTCGTCGTCCACGCCGGTGCCGAGGCTGTCGAGCAGGTCGCTCAGTGCGCGGATGACGGCGGTCGCAGAGGCCGGGGCCAGGGACCGCGCGAGGTCGAGAAGGGCTTCGTCGCCGTAGCGGCCGCCGGATTGGTCCGCGTGGGCCTCGGTGAGGCCGTCGGTGTAGAGCAGCAGGGTGTCGCCGGCGCGCAACCGGACGGTGGTGGTGGCGATGTGAGGGTCCGGCAGGACACCGACGAGCTGGCCGCCGGGGGTCGGCAGGTAGTCGGCGGTGCCGTCGGCGCGCACCAGCACCGCCGGGGGGTGGCCGCCGCTGGCCAGGGTGATCTGGAACCCGCCGTGCTCGTCCGGGGTGAGCACGCCGAAGATGACCGTGCAGAACCGCGGGTCGATGCCGATGTACTCGTGGCTGAGCACGGTGTTGAGGTTGGCCAGCACCGCCGCCGGCTCGGGGTTGTACACGGCTGCGGCCCGCAGGGTGTAGCGGGCCAGCGAGGTGATGGCGGCCGCCGCGGCGCCCTTGCCGCACACGTCTCCGAGGAACAGCCCCCAGCTCCCGTCGCCGAGCGGGAACAGGTCGTAGAAGTCGCCGCCGACCTTGTCGGCGGAGGCGATGTGGTAGTGCGCGGCGATCTCCAGGCCGGGCACGTCGGCCAGGGCCGGCGGCAGCAGCGTCGCCTGGAGGGTGGCGGCCAGCTGCTGGAGGCGCTTGCGTTCGCTGTCGGACTCCCGGCGGGCGCGCAGCAGTTCCTCCTCGTAGGCGCGGCGGTCCCGCGCGTCGAAGATCATGCTCCGGATCAGCAGTGGCTTCCCGTCGCCGCCGGTCTTGACGGTGGAGGTGACCAGGACGGGCAGCCGGGTGCCGTCGGCGGCCTTCATCTCCAGCGCGATGCCGTTGACCTCGCCCTGCATCTGCAGCAGCGGCGCGAAATGCGTCTCGTGGTAGAGCTTGCCGCCCACGGTGAGCAGGTCGGCGAAGCGCCTGCGGCCGACCAGGTCCTCGCGACGGTAGCCGATCCAGTTCAGCAGCGTGGCGTTGACCTTGGCGATCTGGCCGTCCAGCAGCGTGGACAGGTACCCGCAAGGGGCGTTGTCGTACAGGTCCTCCGCGCTGTCCTCCAGCAGCGCGGAGAACGAGGCATCCTCCTGGGACGGGCCGTGGCCGGGACCACCCTCGCCACCGCCGGCCAGGCCACCACCACCGCCGGCCGCGTCACCGGTGCCGGACATCACCGGGCCGCACCGCCGGCTCCGGCCGCGAACGCCGCGATGGCGTCCGCTGTCGCCTCCGGCGCGCTCAGCTGCGGGCAGTGCCCGGTGGCGGGCAGCGTCACCAGCCGGCTGCCGGGAATCCGGGCCTGCACGAAGGCGCCCACCTCCGGCGGCGCGATCACGTCGCTGGCGCACTGCGCGACCAGCGTCGGCACGCTCACCCCGGCGAGGTCGGCGCGGTTGTCGGACAGGAACGTGGCGCGGGCGAAGACCCGGGCGATCTTCGGGTCGGTCCGGCAGAAGCTGTTCGTCAGCTCCTCCCCCAGCTCAGGGCGCTGCGGGTTGCCCATGATGACCGGTGCCATCACCGCCGACCAGCCCAGGTAGTTCGACTCCAGCGACTCCAGCAGCTCCTCGATGTCCTGCGCGCTGAACCCGCCCCGGTAGCCGGCCTCCGGGTCGTCGATGTAGCACGGCGACGGCGTCAGCAGCACCAGGCCGGCGAACAGCTCCGGCTCCGCCGCGGCGGCCAGCACCCCGACCATCGAGCTCACCGAGTGCCCCACGAAGACCACCGGGCCCGGATCCAGGTCCCGCAGGATCTCCAGCACGTCCTGCGCGTAGCCGTCCAGGCCCGCGTAGCGCTCCTCGCTCCACGCCGACAGGTCGGAGCGGCCCGCCCCGACGTGGTCGAAGACCACCACCCGGAAATCCCGCTCCAGCGCGGGCAGCACCAGCCGCCACATGTTCTGGTCGCACCCGAAACCGTGTGCCAGCACCACCACCGGCCCGTCGGGCCGGCCCGAGACCACCACGTGGTTCCTGCTTCGTACGTCCATACGAACCATCCTCCCACCAGCACGCATACCCCGGCTGCACGGCACGATGGGGGGCAGCTCTGCGCCCCCGGGCATCGGTCGCCCCGCCCGGCGCGGCCCGGTCACCGCGCCGCGGACGGACCGGGGGCTCACCCCATCAGGGCGAAGGCGTCCTCGATGCCGGCACGTCCGGATCCGGTCGCCAGCAGCAGCCGCAGGAGTACGCGGGCCTTGTACGGGTCGAGGAAGCCGCCGTCGATGAGTCCGCGCCGCCGCAGGTCGGACTCCGACCCCGGCGCCTGGTAGGTGTGCCGCAGGACCGAACCGCTCCCGGTGCGGGAGGTCAGCACCACCGGCATCCGCTCTGCCAGCGCGCCGAGCCGGGCGGCCAGCACCCCGGGGACGTGGCCGGCGCCGAATCCGGCGACGACCAGGCCCGCGTGAGTGGCCGCCAGACCGTCCAGCTGCGTTCCGTCGTCGTCCAGGGTGACCACGTGCAGGGCCACCCGGGCACGGTCGAGCCGCTCGCGGTCGACGTCGGCCGGCCACGGCGGCCGGCGAGGCGCGTCCAGGAGCATCCGCACCCGGCCCTCGACGACCCGTCCGAGCGGGCCGGTGCTGGGTGAGGCGAAGGTCGCGGGGCTCGTGCTGTGCGTCTTGCGGACCCAGCGCGCCGCGTGGATCTCGTCGTTGAGGACGACGAGGGCTCCCCTGCCGCGCGCCTCCCGCGCCGCGGCCACGAGCACGGCGGCGAGCACGTTGGCCGGGCCGTCCGCGCCGGCCATGGCCGGCTGCCTCATCGCGCCGGTGAGCACGAACGGCGCTTCGTGCGGCCATACGAGGTCGACCAGGAAGGCGGTCTCCTCCAGGGTGTCGGTGCCCTGCGTGACGACGACCCCGCCGGCACCCGCGGCCACCGCTTCAGCGGCAATGGCGACGACGTCGAGGATCTGCCCGAAGGTGAGGCTGCCGCTGGGCACCGATCGCACGTCCCGCACGTCGAGCCGCGTGTCCAGTTCTTCCAGGCCCGGCACGGCCGCGGTGATCTCGGCGCCGGTCAACCGTCCTTCCTGCCCGCGGGCCCGCACCGAGATCGTGCCGCCGAGTGCGATCAGTACGACGTCCAACGCCCGCTCCCGATCTGTTCATGACGCGTACGGCTCATGCCGCCCGGACGCGTTCGTGCTGGGTCTCGGCCCGCGGGGTGACGGCCAGCAGGTCCGCCGGTTCTGCGACCGTCAGCCGGTGCCAGGTTCCAGCCGGAACGATGAACGCGTGGCCGGCCGTCACCGTGGCGAAGGGCTCGTTGCCGGCGTCGTGGTCGCGCAGGTGCACATGGACCGTACCGGACAATACGCACAGCACCTCCTGTCCGGTCGGATGCCGCTCCCATACGTCGGAGTGCAGGGCCTTGCTGTTGTCGGCGTGGATGGCCCCGATGGTCCACAGGCCCGGGTCCGCGGTGCCGGGTCTGGCACTCGGTTCGGCGACACCGCCTTCGCGGAGGTGGACCAGGGTCCGGGACAGGTCGACAGGGCTCGATGTATTTCGGAACATGTTCCGAAACTAACATCGGGCCGCGGACGCTGTCCATTGCCGGGGGTCAGGCGACGCTCTGCCGGTGCCGCGCCAGCTCCGGTGCCGTCTTCGTGGCGATGAACTCCGTCACCCGGTAGGACGTCACCCCGGCGGTCACGAACGGATCGCCGGCCACGATCTCCTCGATGGCGGCCCGGTTCTCCGCCACGGCCAGGATCACTCCCCCGTCACGCGGGTTCTTGGCGCCCGAAGCGAGGAAGTGGCCCTTCTCGTACTGCTTCTCCAGCCACTTCACGTGGTCGGGCAGTACGGCGTCCACCGCGTCGAGCGGTGCGGTGTAGCTCAGCTCCAATACGAACATGATCACGAGCGTACCCCCGGCCGGCGTCGCGGCTGGGGCCGTTCTCACTCCGCCACCGCCACTGCCACCGGCACCGGCCGGTGCCGCTGCGCCCGGCGGACGGCGGGACCCATGGCCAGTCCGGACGCCGCGAACAGCGCCGCGAGCAGCAGCCATCCGGCGAGCCCGTGCTCCAGCGCGGTCACCGTGACGAGTACGGGGCCGAGCATCGTCGCCGCCGCCTGGCCGGCGTTGAACACCCCCTGGTAGGCGCCCATCGCGTCCTCCCTGGCCAGTTCGTAGCTCAGCGACCAGCCGCCGGCCTGCGACAGCACCTCGCCCACGCTTTGCAGCACCGCCGCCGCCAGCAGGACCAGCGAGGCCGCGACGGCGGGCAGGCCGTGCGCCAGCGCGGCCGTCACGCAGAAGGCCGCGACGAACAGCCCGCCGCGGCGGAAGGCCCGTGCGGCCGACCGGAGTTCCTCCGTGCCGCGGGTCGCCCGTACCTGGAACAGCACCACCAGCACGGTGTTGGTGATCAGCAGCGGGGCCACCAGCACGCGCGGGGCGTGGGTGGACTGGACCAGCCACAGCGGGATGCCGATCTCGATCACGGCGAACTGCATGCACAGCAGCGAGTTGATCACCGTGACGGCCAGGAAGGGCCGGTCCCGCAGGGCGCTGCGTGGGGGCGCTGCGGGTGTCGTGCCCCCGGGCCCGGTGGGTGCGGCGCCGGCCGCCGGGACGGGTGCGGGTACGGCGACGGGTGCGGGTGCGGAGATCGGGATCGTCGGCAGGATCAGCGCGACGGCGGCGAAGCTGGCCGCGTCGGCCAGGATCGCCACCGCGTACGCCCCGTGGGTGTCGGCCTGCAGCGCGAGCGAGCCGACCGCCGCGCCGGCGCCGATGGCGACATTGGTGACCGCCCGCAGGTAGGCGCGGCCCTTGACCCGTACGTCCTTGGGGAGCACCTGCGCGTACAGGGCGTTGCGCACCGCGGCCGAGCCCCGGTCCAGCGCGGTGACGGCGCAGGCCAGTACGACGAAGGCGGCGTAGCGGTGCACGGCCACGTAGCCGGCCATGCCGACCGCCTCGACGGTCACCAGCGTCATCAGCACCGGCCTGGTGCCCCACCGGTCCGCCGCCCGGCCGGCCGGGATGCTCGCCAGCACGCCGCACAGTCCGGCCAGCGTGAGCCCCAGGCCGACCCCGGCGGCCCCGAAGTGCAGGGCGCGGGTGAAGAACAGCACGCCGGTGGTCATGAACAGGCCGTTGCCGAAGGCGTTGACGAGGGTGAGCCCGGCCAGCCTGCGGACGACGGGATCGGGATGGAGCAGCCGTCGGCCGCGCTTGCCGGGTACGGGTGAGGGAGTGGCCACTGTGGCGGTCGCGGTCATGCCACCACCTCACCGCCGGCCGGCCGCCCGGCGAATTGATTTAGTGTGGAGCTTAATGATCCGTTTCCGGCTCGGCCTGGCCGACCTCGCCACCACCTCCTTCGCCACCTCGGCCCTCCAGGAGGCGGTGCTGAGCCTGCGCATGTGGACCCACCCCGGCCACTACGCGGAGCAGATGCCGCTGTTCCGGCAGATGCGCCCGGCCTTCGAGCGGCTGGACACCGAGCTGCTGACCTCGCTGGTGGCCACCAACAGGTGGGTGCCCGACTTCCTCACCCCGCGCCCCACCACGCCCTGGCCGGACTTCTCCGCCGAGCTCGCCGCGCTGCGCGCCACCGCCCCGCAGACCGTCGTCGCCGACCTGCGGCGGGCGTACCTGCCGCACGACCGGGCCGTGCCCGCCCGGCTGGCCCGCGGCGTGACGGATCCGCAGGCCACCCTGGACGACATCGCGGACGCGCTGGAGGAGTACTGGACGCAGTGCCTGGCGCCGATGTGGTGGCCGCGGGCCCGTTCGGTCCTGGAGGCGGACATCGTGTACCGCGCGCGGATGCTCGCGGAGCGCGGGGCGGACGGGCTGTTCGCCGATCTGTGCCACCGGCTGCACTGGGAGGAGGGGGCGCTGTCGATCGTCTGGGACCGGCCGATGGCCATCCCCGACGCCGAGGTGCACGTGGGCGGCCGGGGGCTGGTGCTGGCCCCGACCTGCTTCGCCCGCGGCGCGATCACCACGATCGACAACGCGGCGCTGCCCTGGATCAGCTACCCGGCCCGCGGCCGGGCGACGATGACCGAGAACCTCCGTCCGCCGCCCTCGCAACCGGCGTTGCAGCGGCTGCTGGGGGTACCGCGCGCCGGGCTGCTCACGCTGCTCGCCGAGCCCGCCTCCACCACGGAACTGGCCCGCCGGCTCGGCGTCAGCGCCAGCGCGGTCAGCCAGCACCTCGCCGTGCTGTCCGCCGCCCGGCTGGTGACCAGCGCCCGGCACGGCCGGATGGTGCTGTACGCGCGCAGCCCGCTGGGAGACGAACTGTGCCGCTGAGCGTACTTCGCCGCGCTCAGGGTAAGGCGGATCCCACAGGGCGATATGCGGTGGCCCGGCGGGCGGAGGTGATCGTTGTGCGGTTGCTCTGCGTGCTGCGTGCAGGTCACCGGATCGCCGAGGCACCAGGGCCCGGCCCTTCGGGGCCGGCAGCGATGCGCACGCCGGTCGGGCCCCGAGGCGGACTGGGCGGGCTCGGCCGTGTTCTCGTGCCCGGAGTCTGAGAACGACGTGGCCGGCCGCGGCGCGGAACGTGCTGGGCTGCTGGAGCTCGCCGAGCAGATGTCCGATGCCGTCCGGCGGCTGGCCCTGGTGTGGGACCGGGCACCGCTGAGCGTCAACCCACGGCTTTCCGCTCAGCAGTTGGTGACCCTGGAGAGCGTCAGCGCCTCGCCGGGGATCAACCTGACCGGCCTCGCGGACGTGGTCGGCGTGGGTCACTCTGCCGCGAGCCGCCTGTGCGACCGGCTCGAGGCGGCCGGGCTTCTGGAACGCCGGATCCCGCCCGAGAACCGCCGGGAGATCCACTTGACGGCCACCTCGCGCGGGCGAAGCCTGCTGGACGAGGTCGAGGCGCGGCGCCGTCAGGACCTGGCCGCGATCCTCGCGGAGATTCCGCCGGACCGGCGGGGCGAGCTGCGCGACGGCCTGCGGGCGGTGTCGGCGCTCGACCGCGGCGGCGCGGGGCGGCAGGACCCTCGGGGCTGAGCCGGTCGGCGGGGTCGCGGGGCTGGGCCGGGCCGCAGAACGCTTGGGCCTGCTTGCCGGATCGTTGGGCCGGCCGGTCGGCGGGATCGCGGGCCGGTCGGCGGGAACCTCTGGCGTGGTCTCGGGCTCAGCTCCGGGGGGCCGTGGGCCGGCCCGTCCAGTCGAGGCACACCACCGCCGCGTCGGCCTCGATGTCGGTCGTCCCGACATGGTCGAAGAGGCTGCCGACCACGGAGCGGGCGGTGTCGTAGGGGCCGGCTTCGCGGGAGGCGTGGATGCCGTCGCGCAGCGAGGCCCGGCCGAACTCGGTCCCGTCCTCGGCCTGGGCGCCGTGCACTCCCGAGCTGACCACGATCAGCCGGTCACCGGGTTCGACGTCGAAGGTCTGCTCGACGTAGGGGGTGTCCTCGAACATGCCCAGCGGCATCTGCGGGGTCAGTCCGACGCGCTCGACGCGTCCCTGCCGATGGCGGTAGATGTGCGGCGATCCCGCGTCGACGGCGCTCACCCGCCCGTTCGCCAGGTCGAACCGGAGCAGCAGGGTGGAGGCGTGGGAGGTGCCCCCGTACTGCGCGTAGACGGCCTGGTCGGCCAGGCACGCCTGGCCGACCACGTCGAGACCGGCCCGCCGGGCGTTGCGCATCGCGTTGACCGTCAGGCTGGTCAGCAAGGAGGCGTCCACGCCCTGGCCCATGCCGTCGGTCACGGTGACGATGAGGTGGTCGGCGCTGCTGGCCCAGTCGAAGTTGTCACCGCCGACGGCGTAGGCGGGTTCCAGGTGGCCGCCCAGGGTGAACTCCTGCCGGCTGCATCCGCAGCCGGGGAGCAGTTGCCACTGCATCTCGGCGGCCAGCGTCAGCCGCCTGCGCCGCCGGGCCTGCTGGAAGAGGTCCGTCTCCCGGTCGGCGATGAGGAGTTCATGGCCGAGCGCGACGGCGAACTCGGCGATCTCGTCGACCATGTCCTGGCCGGCGTCCGTGCCCGGCAGCTTCACCGACAGCACGCCGAAGCGGTCGCCGCGCACCGTCATGGGTACGTGCGTCTCGACGGTCTCCCCCACCCGTTCCACGACGGGTTGCTGCGTCGAGAACGCCGTCCCGCAGGGGCCGTCGACGGCGGACAGGCTCTCGGCGGCGTGCGGGAGCACGGTGACCGGCTGAAGGACGGTGCGACCGTAGTCGGCGAGCAGCACGATGGCGTCCTGCGCGCCGGTCAGTTCGATCAGCAGCGAACGGGCGGTCGGGATCAGGTCGTGCGGTGCAGCCTCGCGCAGGGCGCGGCTCACGTCATGGCCGAACATGCTCGCCATCTCCACTCCGGAGCCTTGACTGCGACGGGGTCGCGGACAGGCCGCGCGCTCCTTACGCCCTACTCCTTACGCCTTACGCCACGATCGGGAACAGTACATCGGCCCCGGTGACGGCCAGCACATGGACGACGCAGGAGCTCGGGGCACGCAGGCGGACACTGCCTCCCTCGCCCAGAGCCCTGTCCCGGGCCCGCAGCAGCGCGTTGAGGAACGTGGAATCGGCGAAAGTGACGCCCGACAGGTCCAGGACGAGGTGCGGGTGATGCCTCGCCGCCTGCTCCAGTGCGTGCTGTAAGGGGCCGATCCCGTCCAGATCGGCCTCCCCGGCGACACCGATCACGCTGGGCGTTCCCAGCTGCAGGGTGACAGCCATCCGGGTCCGGGCGCGTGGCGCCGGAACCTCACGCTGGTCCATGAACTCACGCTCCGATCTCGAACTGTTGTCGTCTGGCAATTGTTACCCTGCCACATCCGCGGCCGCCCGCGTCACGGCGGGCGGTAAAGGTTTCCCGCGCCCTACCCCTCACGCGGGCCGACGCGCCGGGCGGCAGCCGCGGCGCCGTGGCGAACGGGCCCGCTCTCGGATCGTATCGGCTGGTCAGGGCGGCCCGGATGTGGGACGGGGACGGTTTCGGATGGGGAAGACGGGAACACGTAGTCCATGACGAATTCCGATGACACGACGAAGACGCCGCATGCTCACGGGTCTCAGCCGAGCACCCGCCCGGGCTCCGACGAACCGCAGACCATCACGGCTCCGACGCCGCCCGTCGGGCAGAGCAGCGAGCCTCCGGAGGAGGCCGACGTCACCGACGAGGACGAGAGGGCCGAGCAGCCCGGTGCCGGCGGGAACGAGAAGTCGTCGTCCTCGGACGACTGAGCCCGAATCGGGAAGGCCGCTCTGAGCAGGGTGCGCCACACCGGGTTCCCGCCTCCGGCCTGTGGGGCGGCGGGGGTGGGGAGCGGCTGTGCGGGTAGGCGGCAGGAAACCGTCGTCGTCGCTGGAGATTCCCATGGACGCCCCTCAAGGCTCGAGAGAACCTCGCAGCGCGCAGGCAGGCGACATTCTCGATGGCCGGTACCGGCTGGGCGAGGTGCTGGGCGTGGGGGGTACCGCCGACGTCTTCCAGGCCGTGGACGTCACGTTGCAGCGCAAGGTCGCGGTCAAGGTGTTCCGGCCCGGCGCCACGGCGGTCTCCGTCGGACGCTTCTGCGAGGAGGCGGTCCTGCTGGGCCGGTTCACGCACCCCTCGCTCGTCGCGGTCTACGACACGGGACGGTACTTCGGCGGCGCCTACGTGGTGATGCAGCTGGTGAAGGGCGTCACCCTGCGCGAACGCCTCACCGGGGGCCGGCTGACCGCCGCCCAGGCGGCCCAGCTCTGTGCCCGACTGGCCTCCGCGCTCGCACATGTGCACGCCGCCGGGATCGTCCACCGGGATGTGAAGCCCTCCAACGTGCTGCTGGGGCCCGGCGACACGCCCTACCTGACCGACTTCGGGATATCCCGGCTGATCGACGAGTCCACGCGCGCAGAGCCCGGGACCGTCGTCGGCACCGTGCCGTATCTCGCACCGGAGCAGGTGCTCGGCAGGGGCTCCAGCCCCGCCAGCGACGTCTACGCGCTCGGCCTGGTCCTGCTGGAGGCCCTGAAGGGCGAGCGGGAGTACCAGGGTGCCCCGATGGAGGCCGGCACCGCCCGGCTGCTGCGGTCGCCGGACATCCCGGGCTGGATACCGGCGCCCCTGGCGTCCGTCATCGAGGCGATGACCCGGACCGAGCCCGCTGAGCGGCCCGACGCGGCCCGCTGTGACGCGCTGCTCGAAGCGGCTGCCGACGCCGTTTCGCCGACCGTGGCCGCGGACGCCGACACCGTGACCCATCGCCGGGAGCCGCCGGCCACCGGTGCTCCCGCCGCCGGTTCCCGGCCGCGGTCGCGGCGCCGCAGGACGGTACTCGCGGGCACCGCGGCTGCCATCGCGCTGAGTGCGACGGGGGCGATGCTCGTCGCCCTGGACGGTGGGTCCGCGCCGAGCGCCGACACCCGCTCCGGGACCTCGGTCGGCGGATCGGCCGATCCGTCCGCGAACGCAGCGGCCGACCCGCCGGGCGCCCACCGTCCCCGTACGTCCGCCCCCGCCTCGTCCCCCGCCAGGGCTGCCGCGCACACGCCGCCCTCCACCTCCGCTCCGGCGTCCCCCGTCGCCGGGGTGGACCAGCACGGACGGCCCCCCAAGGCCGGCGGCAAGGACGACACCGGCCTTCCCGCCAACAGCCACGGGAAGGCGAAGGGCAAGGGCCACGGCGGTCCGGCCGAACCGAAGAACGGGTAGCCGTCCGGGTGCCGGGGGCACACCGACGGCGGGCCCGCACGGGTGAGGGAAGGACGTAGGCGATGGACCTTCAGGAGTGGCTGCTGACCCCGCGCGAGCGCGGGAATCCGGCGACCCGGCTGGACGCGCGCCGCTCGGACGGGCTCTCCTGGTCCACGGGCAACGAGGTGCGCCCGCTGGTGCACGGGGCGGAGTACTTCGGTGAGCTGCTCGCGGTGATCCGGGCGCAGCGGTCCGGTGACCTGCTGCTGTTCACCGACTGGCGCGGAGACCCCGACGAACCGCTGGGCGGCGCCGGGACGGAGATCGGCACCGTGCTGTGCGACGCCGCCCGGCGCGGTGTGATCGTCAAGGGGCTCGTGTGGCGCTCGCACTGGGACCGGCTGTCGTTCAGCGAGCGGGAGAACGCCCACCTCGGCGCCGAGATCGAGGACGTCGGCGGGGAGTGCCTGCTGGACATGCGGGTACGGGCGGGCGGCTCGCACCACCAGAAGTTCGTCGTCGCACGCCACCCAGGCCGTCCCGAGCGGGACGTCGCCTTCGTCGGCGGGATCGACCTGTGCCACAGCCGCCACGACGACGCCGGGCACGGCGGCGATCCCAGGCCGCAGCCCTTCGCCGCGGCCTACGGGCCCACTCCGCCATGGCACGACGTCCAGATCGCCGTGCGCGGACCGGCCGTCGGCGACGTGGAGGCCACCTTCCGCGAGCGGTGGCAGGACCCCTCCCCGCTGAGCCGCAGCCTGCCGGGACGGCTGCGGCAGGCCGCTCGCCGTCAGGACACCGTCGCCGACCCGCTGCCCGAACAGCTGCCGGACCCGGACCCACGCGGCCGGTCGGCGGTCCAGGTGCTGCGCACGTATCCGCGGCTGCGGCACGGCTACCCCTTCGCGCCGCAGGGCGAGCGCAGCATCGCCCGTGCCTACGGCAAGGCGCTGGCCAGGGCGCGGTCGTTGATCTACCTGGAGGACCAGTACCTGTGGAACGAGGAGGTCTGCACGGGCTTCGCGCAGGCACTGGCCGCCCGGCCGGACCTGCGGATGATCGCCGTCGTACCGCCCGTTCCCGACCAGGACGGCCGGCTCTCCCAGCCGCTCAACGAGATCGGCCGGATCCGCGCGGTGGAGCTGCTCACCCGCGCGGGCGGTGACCGGTTCGCGCTCTACAGCGTGGAGAACCCCGCCGGAACGCCGGTCTACGTGCACGCCAAGGTGTGCGTCGTCGACGACGTCTGGGCCGCCGTCGGCTCCGACAACATCAACCTGCGCTCCTGGACGCACGATTCCGAACTGGCCTGCGCTGTGATCGACGACCGCTCCGACCCGCGCGAGCCGCGCGATCCCGGCGGGATGGGCGACGGTGCCCGCGTCTACGCGCGCGATCTGCGGCTGCGGCTGGCCCGTGAGCATCTGGACCGGCCCGAGGAGGGCGCAGACGACGACCTGCTCCCCTCGCGGGCGGCCTTCGAGGCCTTCGCCCGGTGCGCCGCAGCCCTGGACGCCTGGCACGCCGGCGGCCGCCGCGGCCCCCGCCCGCCGGGCCGGCTCCGGACCTGCCCACTCCCCCGGCTGTCACGCACCGCAGCCGGACTGGCGTCCGCCGCCGCCCGCATCCTCGCCGACCCCGACGGCCGCCCCCGCGCGATGCGTCGGGCGCGCTCCTTCTGAGGTCAGGGGAGCAACGATCGATCGCTCGCGCCGTGCCGAGACGTCAGTACACGCGCACCCCGCCGGCCGTCAGCCGGCGCTGGTTGGCGTTGCCGTTGCAGCCCCACAGCTCGGGTCCCGTGCCGGTGACCAGGGTGCCGCCGTCCGCGGGGGCGACCCGCAGCAGGACGGTCAGGCCAGCTGCCAGACCTGGTTGGCGCCGCCGTCGCAGGTCCAGATCTCCAGCGGGGTGCCGTTGGCCGTGCCGTCGGCGGCGGCGTCCAGGTACTTGCTGTCGTAGACCGTCAACTGGTTCGAGGCCGTCGACGTCCACTTCTCGTTGGTACCGCCACTGCAGTCCCACAGGTCGAGCAGGGTGCCGTTGGCCTGGTTGAAGCCGGAGTCGTCGACGCAGCGGCCGGACTGCCGACCCTTGATCATCCCGGTGGTGGCGCCGCGCGCCCAGACCTGGTTGCCGGACTCGACGCTGCGACCACGATCAGCGCCTCGATCAGCATGCGACGACGCGCTGACGGACCGGGAACCTCCACGACGTCATCGTGCCACGGAGTCAGCCTCGGCCCCGTTCCCGGGCTCTGGTCCCTCGCCGCATCGGAAGCTGTGCACCTGGTCGGGCGCGCACGGCATACCGCTTGAGGCCGCGCTGTTGCGCTGAGCATGCCCAATATCACCGCAGTTGTCGCCCGCGTATTCGTGGAAGACCTTGAAGCCGCGATTCCCCTGTACCAAGAGCTGGCACAGGCCGAAACAGTCAACCGCTTCGCGTTCCGCGATGTGCAACTGGCCCGAGTGGGACCGTTTCTCCTGCTCAGCGGAGACACCGCTGCCTATCGGGACAGAGTGGCGACCCTACTGGTCCAACAGCTCGCCCCAGTGATCACCGCCCTTGAGCGCGTTGGGGCGGACATCATTGACGGCCCCTCGCCAACTCCCAACGGCGACCGCCTCATCGCCGGCCACCCCGATGGATCAGTCTTCGAGTACATCGAGACCGGCACCGCCGAACCACCGGCATGACCACGACGCACCGACCGACGTCACCGCTCTTCGCCTATGCCGGCGGCAGGGGGCATCGCGAATGTCTGGACGTGGTCGATGGCCGCCTGCAAGGCGTCTCTCAGCGGGGCGATGTCCCGGGCCACCTGGGCGAGGAGCATGCCGCCCTGGAAGGCGGAGAGCAGGAGACAGGCCAGCTGAGTGGGATCCGCCTCGGCGTTGATGCGGTGGAGCCTCTGCATCCGTTCGAGTCCGTCTCGGAAGACGTCTCTCCACTGGTCGAAGGCGGCTGCGAGTTCCGTGCGAACGTCGAGGTCCGTCTTGATGATCTCGCCGGCGAGGGAGCCGAGGCTGCAGCCTTCCTGGTAGGAGTGCTCGTAGGCGACGTAGAAGCCCGCCCATTCCCGCAGTGAATCGATGCTTTCGAAGTGGGTGAACCGCTCACTGCGATGGAACGTGAGGACGCGCTCGGCCTGCCACGTGATGACCGCGAGGACGAGGCTCTCCTTGTTCGGGAAGTAGTGGTTGAGCTGTGATCCGCTGACGCCTGCCGCGCGACGGAGCTGTTCGTTGTTCGTCGCGTGGACGCCCTTGGCGTAGATGAGCTCCGCGGCGTGCTCGAGGATGCGTGCCCGGGTCGCCTGCCCCTTGCCCGTGAACTGCTGCGGCACCTGAGCTTCCCTTGTGGCATCCATGCCTCACACCGTACCTCGAATTGGGCTTGACAGCCCATATTCGTACGGTGTTGACTGTCCGTAGTGGGCTAGTAAGCCCAAAAAGAGCCCGTCGTCACGGAACAGCGCACAGGGCCGGCGAGCACGCGGTAACTCGGAGGTAGACATGAAGGCAATCGTCGCGACCGACCAGGACGCGGAAGCGGCCGGGATCAAGCTGGCAGAGAGGCCTGAGCCGACGCCGGCGATCAACGACGTCGTCGTCGAAGTCCATGCATCGGGCTTCGTCCCGGCAGAGTGGGAGTGGCCCTCGACGTGGGTCGATCGCTCAGGCCACGACCGGGCCCCGGCGATCATCGGCCACGAGTTCGCCGGAGTGGTCACCTCCCTCGGCTACGGCACGACGGGACTCTCGCTGGGCCAGCGGGTGTTCGGGATCACGGACTGGCACCGCGACGGAACCCTGGCCCAGTACGCGGCCGTGGAGGCACGCAACCTGGCGCCGCTGCCCGGGAACGTCGACTTCACGGTGGGTGCGAGTCTGCCGATCTCCGGCCTGACCGCATGGCAGGGCCTGTTCCAGCACGGTCGCCTTCGGGCCGGGCAGACCGTCCTGGCACACGGCGCCGCCGGCGCGGTCGGATCCGTGGTGACGCAGCTCGCCCGGGAGTTCGGCGCCTACGTCATCGGCACCGGCCGGGCCGCGGACCGCGAGGCGGCCCTCGACTTCGGCGCGAACGAGTTCCTCGCCCTGGACGGCGAGGAACTCGAAGACATCGAAGGGGTCGACCTGGTCTTCGATGTCATCGGCGGTGACATCCAGAGGCGCTCGGCGAGCATCATCCGGCCCGGCGGGACGCTGGTGTCGGTGGTGGGGCCCGCCGAGACCCGCCCGATCGACGGTCTCGCGGTCGACTTCGTCGTCGAATCCGTTCCGAGTCAGCTGGTGGAGATCGTCGACCGGGTGCGGGACGGGCGCCTTCGTACGCACATCGGAACCGTCGCGACCCTCGACGACGCCGTCCCCGTGCTCAACCCGGCCGAGCGGCGCAAGGGCAAGACCGTCATTCGCGTGCGCCCCTGAGCTTCGGGAACGCTCCGACCGCGCAGGCACTCACGAGTTGGCCGGCTGCGCCCTCGAAGAGGCGCAGTCCGCGGGCAATCTGCGGGAGGCGCCCGGCCCCACCGTTTTCGGTGCCCGGCGCCACGCGCGGGCGGGCGCCGACGCGCTCAGGCGGACGTGTTGACGCCGAGGGTGAAGTTGAAGTTCCCTGCGCCGTGGCGGCCCAGGCCCATCATCACCAGCCCTGTCCCCTCCAGCCAGCGCGCCATCTCCAGGGAGCCGGTGTCCAGCGGCCGCAGCCCGAGGCTCGTGATGAACGCCGCCACAGTTGCCTTGGCCTGGGCGTCGTCGCCGGCGATGAGCACGTCCAGCGGGCGGCCCTGGGCCAGGACGTGGCCGAAGACGGTGTTGAACGCCTTCACGACGTGCGCGCCGGCGGGGGCGACCTTGGCGATCTCCTGCGCGATGGAGGTGCCGACATCGGTGGTCAGCCCGGTGGCGTCGGAATTGAAGGCGTTGGTGATGTCGATGATGACCTTGCCGGCCAGCGCGTGCCCGTACTGGGCGACGACCGGCGCCGCGTTGTCGTGCGGCACGGCGAGGATGACGATGTCGTAGGCCGGTGCGGTGCCGAACGTCCCGGCCGTGGTGCCGCTGCCGAGGGCTTCGGCCAGGTTCTTGGCCCTGGCCGCGTCGCGGCCGATGACCTCGACGGCGTTGCCGCCCGCGACCGCCCGGGCGGCGATGGTGCGGGCCATGTTTCCCAGGCCGATGATGCTGACGTTGCTCATGATGTGTCTCGTTCCTCAGTGGTGACAGATGTGGTGGGGACCCGACCTGCTTGTCGGTATTTCTGCACTGCCGCTCGCGCCGGGGCTCAGGCCCAGCGCGCTCCGCCGTCGACGTGGAGGGTCTCGCCGGTGATGAAAGGGTTGGTCAGCAGCGCGCGGGCGGCAGCCGAGACGTCGGAGGGCTCCCCGACACGGCGCGCCGGCGCGGAAGCCGCGACGCGCTGGAACAGTTCGTGTTTGTCGGGTACCGCGGTGTTCCACGCGCTGGTGGTGATCACTCCGGGCGAGATGGCGTTGACACGGATAGGCGCCAGTTCAACCGCGAGGGCGGATGCCAGCGTGCTGACGCTGCCGTTGGTGGCTGCCATCACGACGCCTCCCGATGACGGCCGCCACGCCCCCAGGCCGGAGAAGAACAGCAGCGATCCCTCTTCGGCGATCATCGGGGCGAAGTGCTTGGCCAGCAGGATGGGTCCGAGGACCTTGGCATCGAAGGCCGCGAGCAGCGCGCGGCGCTCGAGGGAGGCGACCGGCCCGCCGGCCCGCTCCATGGCGACACTGACGAGGTGGTCGAGCGCGCCGACGGCCCTGAGCTGATCCGCGGCTGCCTGGATCGACCCCTCGTCCGACAGGTCGAGAGCGACAGGCCGGACCGCGTCCCCGATGGCCTTCGCCGCGACAGCCGCCTTCTCGATGTCCCGTCCGGCGAGGCTGACTCGCGCACCCTCGCGCAGGATGTCGGCGGCCAGGGCGGCGGCGATGTCCGAGCCGCTCCCCACGATCAGAACGTGTTTGTCCTTCAGCGAATACGCCATCGAAAGCTCCTCGAAGTTGCACAGGACGAGCGGTGAGCCCGCCCTCTGTCTGCCGTGCAACTGCCGACGGGGAGCCATCCTTCCCGTCCTACTATCGATAGAAGTGTGGCTTGCGATAGATATTGCTCATATCCGTCGTCGCTCACGCTGGTGGCGCCGGCCAACGACCTGGTCGCCCACCGCCTCGGCGGGCCGATTCTCAGGAGGACGGTCGCGCCTCCGCGGGAGTCGAGTCGTCCCCTCCGAGTTGGGTTCGCACGTCGCGGGGCACGTGCACGCCGTGTCTGCGCACGGTGGCGATGAAGCGCACGGCGAGCGGGTCGAGCGTGGCGGAGGTGACCGCCACCAGTTGCCTGACCCAGGGCGGTGAGAACGATCGGACCACGCCCGGGAATCCGGGGCTGATCGCGCTCACCGGGCACACCGCGACCCCCAGGCCGGCAGCCGCGAGTTGCGGGGCCGCGACAGTGACCGCCGTCCTCATCACGGGCTCCGGGCGGACTCCGGCCTTGGCGAGGGACCGGTCGAGCCACGTGCTGAGGCCGTTCTCCGGGGCGAAGTGAACGAGGCGCACGCCGTCCAGATCCTGTACGGACACGGCAGGCTGCCGGGCGATGGGGTGGTCCGTCGGTGCGGCCAGCACGATCTCCTCCTCGGCGACGGCGGTGGCCGTGAATCGGTCGGGCACAGGAGAGGGCATCAGCACCACGTCGGCTTCGTCTGCGTCGACGAAGCCGTGAAGCTCTTCCACCGACGTGGACTCACGCAAGGTGATCGTCACCGCGGGGTGACGGTCGTGCCACTCGCGAATGACCGGGGCGAGCACGGAGATCAGGCTCTGCGCGCAGGCCAACCGCAGTGATCCCCCGGTCGCCTCACCGGCTGCGCGGGCCGACCGGACTGCGGAGGCGGCCGCTTCGATCGCCCGTCTGGCGTCCACGACGGCGGCACGCCCGGCAGGAGTGAGCTTGACTCCCCGGGGTTCGCGGCGAAGCAGGATCGTCCCTGTCTCGCGTTCCAGTGCGGCGAGTTGGTGAGAGACAGCGGGCTGCGACGAATGCAGCAGCCGTGCCGCCTGTGTGACCGACCCGGAGTCCGCGACCGCGACAAGGCACTCCAGCGCCCGAAGAGAAGCCATGCCGAAATTTTATCGCATCCCACAGAAGTATGAATATTTTCGAGGGAATGGCTGGTGACCTAGGGCTGCTACACCCCAAGAGAGACCTTCTCGCCCCGAGGCAGGCGGGAGGCAGGTATCGATGGAGGAGAGTTTCATGGCACGAGCATTCGTCACAGGCGGTTCGGGGTTCATCGGCCAAGTGCTGGTCCGTCGGCTTGTCAGTGAGGGGCACACGGTCCGGGCTCTGGTCCGAAGCGAGGGGTCGGCCGCCAAGGTGGCGGCGCTGGGCGCGGAACCCGTCCGGGGCGAGCTGACCGACCCGGCCACGTGGCGGGACGCGGTGAAGGGCAGCGACGTGGTGTTTCACCTGGCTGCCGAAACCGATGTCTCCGCCGACCGCGCACGTCAGGAGGCGGTGACGGTCGGCGGCACTCAGGCGGCGGTGGACGCGGCCCGCTATGCCGAGGTTCCCCGGTTCGTTCACTGCGGAACCGAGGCCGCGCTCCTTGCCGGCGATCCGCTCGTGGACGTCGACGAAACCGCGCCGCTGCGGCCGGACTCGGAAGCCGCCTACTCCGCGGTGAAGGCTGAGGCCGAGGCGATCGTGCTCGACGCGAACGCGCCGGGATTCGCCACGGTGTCGATCCGGCCCAGGATGGTGTGGGGTCCCGGCAGCATCCTCATCGACATGCTGATCGAGTTGGCGAAGGCGGGCCAGTTCGCCTGGATCGAGGGCGGCCGCCACACGACGGAGATCACGTTCGTCGACAACTGCGTCGAGGGCCTCATGCTCGGATGGCAGCGCGGCCGGCCGGGCCAGGCATATTTCGTCACCGACCAACACCGCGTCACCTTCCGGGACTTCTGGGAGACCATGTTCGAGATCCATGGCGTCGACCAGCCGACCGCCGAACTGGACGCCGTGACTGCCGCCCGTGATATCCCCGTGCCCGTTCGATGGTTCCTCGGGCAGACGTGCACCCTGCGGACCGACAAGGCGGTAGCCGAACTCGGGTACCAGCCCATCGTCTCGCACACCGCCGCTCTGGACGCCGTCAAGAACGCTGCGGCCGCAAGCAGGGCGTGAACGCCGACCACGTTCCATCGGAATACGGAATACGGCAAGAGTCATCTGGAGATTTCTGTGTTTGAAGCGATAAATTGGCCGGCGGCCCTGGCCCCCAGTCGCTCCCCGATCCACTTCACCAACGAGATCGAGGTCGAAGCTTCTCCTGAAACGATCTGGTCCCTGCTCGTGGACCCCCGAACCTGGCCCACTTTCTACCCGGGCGTCGAACATGTGCAGCTGCTTGACGGCCATGAATCGCTGCGCCTCGGAACTCGATTCGAAACCAACCTGGCCGGCCAGGACATCTTCGCATCCGTACAGGAGTTTCAGCCGGTGACGCGTATCGCCTGGGGTGGTTACCCCAAGGCGTCGGAAACATCCAGGGCCTACCACGCCTGGATCATCACGCCCACGCCGAGGGGAACCCACCTCTGGACCGAGGAGACGATGCGGGGCCCGCTCTGGATCGAATTGGCGAAGCGGGATCCTGAAGTCTTCTGGCGCACACACGAGAACCTTCTCGCGGCGCTCGCCAAGGTAGCGGCCGCGCGTGACAGTCGCGCCCGCTGACTCGCGGGTGCAGCGGACTGCCGAAGGCGGGAGTCAGTACGCAGTACCAGCGGAATGCGGTCCTCCCGCGACAGCCCGATACACCTCAGACAGCAGTTGGCGCATTGAAGCGTTCCCTCCAACACGTTCGGACAGGAAAAGCAGCGGATGTACGACAAGGTAAATTGGCCCCAGCGGTATGACCCGAAAACGTCGGCTCTCTACGCGCTCAACGATATCGACGTGAAGGCGCCGCCCGAAGTGGTATGGAAGCTGCTCGTCGATGCTGAGAACTGGTCGAGCTACCTTCCTCCCGAAGATAAGGTCAAGATCCTGGGAGATGAGACAGTGCTGGAACTCGGAACCGCTTACAGCCGGGTGACGGTGGGATTTCCCATGACTCTCAACGTGACGGAGCATGAGCCCTTCACCAGGCTCTCGTGGGAGACGACGGTCGACGGTGACGAAACCGGTTCGAGCGCGTACCACGGCTGGGTGATCACGCCCACGAAAAATGGTTGTCACGTGCTGACCGAGGAAACGCAGCAGGGGCCCTTCTTCCTCGATGAAATCGGCCACAAGAATCCCGGTGCGCTCTACCGCTATCACCAGGACTGGGTCGAGCGTCTCGCCCGTGCCGCAGAAGCGGAGGTGGCGAAACCCGCGACCTGACCCGCATACATTCGCCAGGCGCGGGCGATGCTCGTGACCTCGGGCTTTCACCGAGGGCTGTCTGACGGGTGGCCATGAGGAGAGCGACGCCGCGCGCCTGGCCGAGCGGTTGGCCACCTGCCTGGCTGCGAACGGGGCCTGGAGTGTGATCGTCCCCGGCAGTCGGTGCTCACGGACGTCTCGCTGCCCCCACGAAGCGCACTCAAGGTCATACGACCCGGTCTCCGCCGGACAGGTCTGCTACTGCGGGACCTGCCTTGAACCGGCTGACTCCGCCGCCGGTGCCTGATAAGCGGTGAGGACGAGTCGTCCACCGTCGGTGGCCCACCACTCAAGCGTGGCCATGCCCTCGTAGCTGTCCATCGCCCAAGTATCAGGGGCGGGTGGGCGATGGAGCATCAGCAGTACAGCAACTGAACCACAAGACGCGTCAAGAGCTCTGAGGCGGTTGCCCGAGCGCTCGATCCCCCGGCAGTGGCCGATCCCCGCACCCGGGTTGAGCGCCCGACGCTGTCAAGGGCCTGGAAAGTCGTGACTTGGCGGGAGGCCGGTGGGCTTGGAACCGGCCTCCGCGGAGTCCCGGGCAGGATGGTGAGCGCCGTTGTGAGAACGATCAGCTCAGCCTGCGGGGTGGACGGCGGCGCGACAGGAGCGAGGCGGGGGTGCTGCCGGTCGAGGAAGTTCTGCAGTGCAGTTGGGGACTGCGAGCCTGTCGACGCCGGACTGGGCCTGCTCAGCGGTCGGCGCGTCGGGGACGGTGCGCCACCACCGCCGTGGCGTCGAGTGGTTGGCCTTCTCCACGACCGCCTTGCGGTTGCCCCGCCGCGGCGGGCAGATCGCCACATGGACGCCGTGGGCTCTCGCGACCTCGGCGAACGCCGGGGTGACCTGGCCGCTGGAGGGGTCTTTCCGCAGTGGACGGCTCTGCGCGCCACCGGCTTCGCCCGCAAACCTGGATCGGGACGGCGATCGGCCGCCATGCGCACCTCGCCTGAACCGGTCATCAACGAGGTGCGCCGGCGCTGGATCACCGGCCGCCACGGACCAGGACGCGCAGCCGGCGCCGCGATCACCGCAGGCCCGGCACCTCCCCGCACTGTAGGGATTCGGCCATTCTCACCGGCACTTGGGAGACACGTTTGACGGTCGGCTCGCTGGACGACAAGGGCGGGCGTGATGCCGATCTTGCTGCCAGTTATGTCTGAAATGTTCCGTCGTAACTTGCTGCCATCCGATGAGGCGCAGATGCTGCTGAACACGCCGGAAACCCTTGGCGTACGGGACATCTGGGGGAATCATGTTCATGATCCGCAAGCAGTTGGAGACCGGGTTCGCGGCGGCGGCGATCGCCGTTCCCGTCATCGCGGTCGGAGGGGCGGGTGCCGCGGTGGCCGCGGAGCGACCTGCGGCGGCGAGCAGCGCCAGCCACGCACGGTGGTTCAACCCCGACATAGCGGGCCCCTCGGTGCGGACGTCGAGCGAGGTCACCCCGGCGTGGTTCAACCCGGACGGACGCGGCGGGAACCCGTGGGGGGCCGCCACCGCAGCACCCGCCTGGTTCAACCCGGACGGACGCGGCGGGAGCCCGTGGACGACCGCCACTGCGACCCCCGCCTGGTTCAACCCCGACGCACATGGCGGAATTTCGGCGGTCTCCGGTGCGGCGGCACCCGTGTGGTTCAACCCGGACAGTGCGGCCCGGCAGGCAGCCGGCTCGGACGGCGAGACATTCGACGCGTGACAACTCCGGTCGGTGCCTGACGCTGTCGGGGATCTTGGACGGGGGCCGTTGACGGTGGACCGGGAACAGGTCTTGGCATGGCCTCGGTCACCAACTCCAGGCGGGTCAGGTCGCGGACGGCGGGCAGGACGTGGGTGGAGCCGGTGCGCTGCCGGCCGCGCTCGCGGACCATGCCGACGGCCCGGATCTTCTCCAGCGCCAGGTCGAGCAGTCTGTCCGCCCGGCCCTCCTCAGCCAGGCGATTGCGGAAGTCGGTGAGAACGCCGTGGTGGAAGCCGGAGTCCTCCAGCACCATGCCCAGGGCGTACTTGAAGTCGATCCGGTTGCGCCCGGACTCGGCAGCCTGCCGGTTGGACGGCTCCAGTAGGAACTATCCGGACTGACACCGTCGCCAACTGGGCAGGCGGCAGGGCCGGCCCGCCGTCGCGCGGGTACCACTCCTCGAAGTCATCCTCCTCCAGGGGCCGTTGAGGTGGTCGCGGACGGCCATGACGGTGGTGCCGTGCGGGTTGACCACTCCGCCGGCCCGGCGCGATCCGTCGGTCTCCGCTTGCGCCGTGCGGTGAAGGCGGCACGAGCCTCGGAGAGAACCGCAGCCGCCGCACTGCCGCCTTGCGTCTGTCCGCGCCCGCGCCGACTGGGACGGGAGGGCCCTCAGGCGAGGAGGGAGCCGCCGTCGACGGTGAGCACCGTACCGGTGACGTAGGAGTTCCCCATCAGGTAAAGGTGCGCCGCTGCGGCCTGGTCGGCCTCCCCTATCGACTTGGTGAGGGTCTTGTCGGCGAGTGCCGCGAACAGTTGCTCACGTCCCTGCTCAGGAACCAGGTCCCACAACGGTGTCCGGAAGGCCCCCGCCCGAACCGCGTTGACGCGGATCGGGGCGAGTTCGGCGGCCAGTCCTCGCGTGAGGCCCTCCGTGGCGGCCGCGGCGCCGGCGGCGAGCGCGGTACCGGGTGCGGGGCGGACCGCGACCGTCCCGGACGTCAGCACGACCGAGCCCCCGGGCCTGATGCGCGGCGCCGCATGCTTGACCGCGGCGACCGCTCCCCAGAAGCGGACCTCCAGCAGGTCCCGGGCGGTGTCCAGCGGCACGTCCGCCAGCGGCTGCGGACGCACGCTGTCACCGGCCGTGTAGACCAGGTGGTCGAGTTCGCCGACGCGGTCGAACAAGGCGGCGACGTCGGCCTCGTCGCGGGTGTTGACGACGGCGCCGTCACAGGCTTCCGGCAGCTCGGCGAGCGCGGACCGCAGCCGCTCGTGGTTGCTCGACGCGATGGTGACCGACGCGCCGGCCGCCGCCGCGGCGCGGGCCGCGGCCAGTCCCATCCCTGAACTGCCGCCGATGATGACGATGCGCTGACCGGAAAGAGTCATGGGTGTCCTCCTGCGTCTCGAATGTGATGACCCACTGAGTCATCATAACAGGATGACGACTCACTGAGTCATCGCTGCTAGCATGGACCCATGCCGCGTTGGGAACCATGTGCCGAGGACCGGCTCCGAGAGGCAGCGCTGGAGCTGTTCCTGGAGCGCGGATATGAGAACGTCACCGTCACGGAGATCACCGAGCGGGCCGGGCTCACCCGGCGCTCGTTCTCCCGCTACTTCGCGGACAAGCGGGACGTGCTGTTCGACGGCTCCGATCAGATGCCGGAACTCCTCGCCAGGTCCGTCCGGGCCGCCGATGACGCCCTGCCGCCCTTCGAGGCGGTTCTGACCGCTCTCGTGGGCCTGGCGGACGTGATGGCAGACCAGGCCCCCCTTGCCGTGAAGAGACGTGCCGTCGTCCAGACCAGCCCGGAGCTGCAGGAACGCGGGCTGACGAAGTTCGCCGCCGTGACCGACGCGCTCGCGGACGCGTTGCGGGACCGGGGAACCGCCGAGCCGCAGGCGACGCTGCTCGCGCAGGTCGGCGTCGCCGTCTTCCGCACGGCGTTCGGGCAGTGGACCGACCAGCCGGACGACGTCGGCCTGCCGGCCCGGATCCGGAAGGCTGCCGCCGAACTCGCCGACAGCCTCGGCGCGGTGAACTTCACCGGAGACGCGTCCCGGTGACGCTGCCACCGACCACTCCGCTTCGGCGGCGGCAGACGACCGGCCGGCAGGCGAGGCTTCCACGTATCCCGTCGTCAGCGTCCGGGACCCGAACCACCTCCGCCACGTAAGCGCAACACAACGTCCCCGGGGACTCCCGGGCGTTGGAGGACGTTGAAGAGCTGATGAGGTCCAGGACGTCGCGGCGCAGGGACTCGCGGGGTGCCTCCAGCCATTCGGCGGCGAGGCCGCCTGCCAGGGTGCGGATCGTCAGGGCGCGCACCTGTTGTGAGCCGTACCAGCGGTTGAGAGCGGCGAAGGCGGGTTGGGGCCGCGACCTGGCTGATGTGCTGGTCGCGGCCACGGCGGTGTCGGCGCGGGACACGGTGGTGGGTCAGCTGCAGCAGCCGGTCGGCTTGTCCGCCTCGGCGGTGGCGATCCCGGCGGATGATCCGATGCCGATCTGGACGAGTTGCGGCGCGGGGGCGCAGCAACCGCCGCCGCCGCCGGCTTCGGCGTCGGGGTCGTCGAACAGGCCGGCGCCGCCGCAGACCCCGGTTTCGGGGAGGGTGAGTTCGACGCGGTCGGCGGATTCCAGGTCTCCGGCGAGCGCGGCGGCGACGGAGCGGGTCTGCTCGTAGCCGGTCATGGCCAGGAAGGTGGGGGCGCGGCCGTAGGACTTCATGCCGACGAGGTAGATCCCGTTCTCGGGGTGGGACAGCTCGCGGTGGCCGTGGGGGTAGACGCTGCCGCAGGAGTGCTGGTTGGGGTCGATCAGCGGGGCGAGGGCGACCGGTGCCTGGAGGCGCTCGTCGAGGCCGAGGCGCAGTTCGGACAGGAACGACAGGTCCGGGCGCAGGCCGGTCAGCACGATCACCTCGTCCACCGGCTCCAGGTGTCTGCCGTCGTCGCCGACCAGAACGACCTGCTCGCCGTCGCGTTCGACCTCGGCGGTGCGAAAGCCGGTGACGGCGTCGGCGTATCCGTCGTCGACGGCTGCCTTGGCGGCGAGTCCCAGGGCGCCGCGGGCGGGGAGCTGGTCGGCGCTGCCGCCGCCGAAGGTGGAGCCGGAGATGCCGCGGCGCAGCACCCATACCGCGTGGGTGCCGGGGGTGTCCTCGGCCAGCGAGGCGAGCGAGGCCAGGGCGGTGAACGCGGAGGCGCCCGAGCCGATGACGGCGGTGCGCTTTCCGGCGTAGCGGGCGCGGACCTCGGGGTCCTTGGTGTCGGGGACGCGGTAGGTGATGTGGTCGGCGGCTGCCCGTTCGCCGAGCGCGGGGAGGCCGTTTGCGCCAGCCGGTGACGGCAGGGCCCAGGTGCCGGAGGCGTCGACCACGGCGCGGGCCAGGACGCGCTGCTCGCTGCCGTCGGCCGTGGTGAAGTCGACGGTGAAGGGCTGGGTGTCGCGGTCGGCGTCCACGATCCGGTCACGGCCCACCCGGGAGACGCCGGTGACGGTGGCGTTGTAGCGCACCGCGTCGCCGAGGGCGTCGGCGAGCGGCTGAAGATACTGCTGCGCCCAGTCCGAGCCGCTGGGGTACGTGGTCGGATCGGGCTTGGCCCAGCCGGTGGGAGCCAGGATCTTCTCGGCGGCGGGGTCGGTCAGTTCGGCCCAGGTGGAGAAGAGCCGCACATGGCCCCACTGGCGTACGGCGTCGGCTGCGGCCGGTCCGCGCTCCAGGACGAGCGGGGTCAGTCCCCGTTCGGCCAGGTGGGCGGCTGCGGCGAGTCCGGCCGGCCCGGCGCCGATGACGACGACCGGCAGCTCGGTGGTGGCGGGTTGTGACATGACAGTGCCCTTCTCCCAGCGTGGCCCGCGATCCGCCGGCCCCATTGCTTCGACGTATGTCTATGTATTCGACGGTTGCACATTGGATAGACGAGCGTCAACATAGAAGCATGTCGAATTCGGGAATGGTCGAGCTGCCGGTCCTCCAGGGCGCCGACGCCGTGCCGTGCTGTCCGCCGATCACCGCCGGCGAGCTGTCGGTGAAGGACTCCGAGAAGATGGCGGCGATGTTCAAGGCGCTGTCCGACCCGGTACGGCTGCGCCTGTTCTCGAAGATCGCCTCCCATCCGGGCGGCGAGGCGTGCGTGTGCGACATCCAGGACGTCGGCGTCTCCCAGCCGACGGTCTCCCACCACCTGAAGAAGCTCCGCGAAGCCGGACTGCTCACCTCGGAGCGGCGCGGCACGTGGGTGTACTACCAGGTCGCCCCGTCGGTGGTGGCGGGCATGGCGGCGATGCTCGACCTGCGAGGCTGACGGGCGCGGCGTACGAACCACACGGCCGGCCCGGACCCGACACGGCCGGCCGGCCCGGGCCCGCGGGGTGGCCGTCAGGCCGGGTCTGTGACCTGCCCCTGGCCGGCGAAGACGAGCGCGACAAGGGCCAGACCCATGACGGCTCCGGCCAGTTGGGCGGCGAGAAAGCCCGGGAGTGAGGCGGGGGCGATTCCGGCGAAGGTGTCGGTGAAGGTGCGGCCGACGGTGACCGCCGGGTTGGCGAACGAGGTGGAGGACGTGAACCAGTAGGCGGCGCCGATGTAGGAGGCTACCGCGGCGGGGGCGAAGCGGAGCCGGTCAGTACGGGCGAGGCCGAAGATCAGCAGGATCAGGCCGGCGGTGGCGACGACCTCGCCGAGCAGCAGGTGCCCGGCCGAGCGGTCGTGGGTGGACCACTTCACCGGCGACTTGGCGAACATCGCGTCGGCCAGGATCGCACCGAGGACCGCCCCGGCTGTCTGCGCGGGGATGTAGACCGCGGCCTCGCGCCATGTGACGCCGGGGCCGCCGCGCCGGGCGGTCCACCACTCGGCGAGGGTGACCACCGGGTTGAAGTGGGCACCGGAGACCGGCCCGAGCAGGACGATCAGCACGCCGAGGCCGAAGACGGTGGCGGTGGAGTTCGCCAGGAGCTGGAGCCCGACGTCTTTGGTCAGCTCCGTGGCCTGGATGCCCGAGCCGACCACCACGGCCACGAGAGCAGCGGTGCCCAGCAGTTCGGCCGCCGCCCGGGCGGTCAGCGGAGCCGGTGGCGGAGTCGCACCGGGAGCCGGTGCCTGCTCGGCGGGGCGCGGGGCGGGCGTCGAGGCGTCGGGTACGGCGGCGTCGGCGGTGGCGCTCAACAACGTCTCCAGGGATGCGGCGGCCATCGGGCCGGTCGGCAGGGGGGTTTGCCGCACGGAGCGGGTGCGGGTCCGTCATGCGGGCGGATTTCCTACGGGCACGAGCGCTTGACGTTGTTGTCCGCCGTGGCCCGTGCGATGGCCGCCAGGTCCGCGAGGGAGCCGGCCAGCCCCTCCAGCACCTCGGGCTTCAGCTTGTAGTACGTGAACCGGCCGCACGGCTCGGTTTCCACCACGCCCGCGTCGCGGAGCACCTTGAGGTGGTTGGACAGGTTGGTCTGCCGGGCGCCGGTCTCCTCCACCAAGTGCGTGGTACAGAGCGTCTCGCGGGCCAGGAGGCCCACGATCTGGAGGCGGAGGGGGTCGGCGAGAACCCGTAGGAGATCAGTGTCGACTGACGTCAGCATGGGCTGATACTGTCATATCAGTGGGTGCTGATGCCAGCCCCGACCGGTTCACGGCGTCCGCACGCCCGGAAGTGCTCTCCGTGTGCCGGCTTCCCCGGGCGCCCCGCCTCGACCGGCCCGTGCCGGACCCGGCCGGCGCTGGCCGAGACGGGGTGCACGCGATCCGCGACGACCTCGGCCTCCGCACCGCCGCACTGGTCGCCGAACTTCTCTCCACGACCTGATCCCTCCCCGCTGCCCAGCATTCGAAGGAAGCGACAACCGTGTCCGACAAGCCGTCCGTGCCGTCCGTGCTGTTCGTCTGCGTCCACAACGCCGGCCGCTCCCAGATGGCCGCCGCCTGGCTCACCCACCTCGCGGGCGACCGCGTCGAGGTCCGCTCCGCCGGCTCCACGCCGGGCAAGGAGGTCAACCCCGCCGCGGTGGAGGCGATGAAGGAAGTCGGCATCGACATCTCCGCCGAGGTTCCCAAGGTCCTCACCATCGACGCGGTCCGCGAGTCGGACGTGTGCATCACCATGGGCTGCGGCGACACCTGCCCCGTCTTCCCCGGTAAGCGCTACCTCGACTGGGACCTGCCCGACCCGGCCGGGCAGGGCGTGCAGGCCGTACGGCCCATCCGCGACGAGATCAAGACCCTGGTCGAGGGCCTGATCGCCGAGATCGCCCCGGACCCGGCACCATGAAAAAGGTGCCGTGAAAAAGGTGCCGTGAGCGCCCGGATGCGCTGTTCGCCCATCAGGACGGCTCGGCAGCAGGCGTGTCGGCGACCTCCGGTACCGCGGTGGTGGTCAAGTTGCTCACCCGCTGGACCGACCTGGTCGAGGCGATGATCGATGTCGTCACCGGGTCACGCGACGGCGCGCTCGACCACCAGGAGTTCGCTGTCGGGCGCGGTTGCCCCGCCGGTCGCACGGAAGCGGCCGCGCACTACCGGGCCGCCATCGGCCTGGGGTCTCCCAGGCGGGTCTCGGCGTGGCGCAGCGGCGTGCCGTCGGGGCGTACGCAGGTGATGGGGGCCAGCGGTTCGCCGGTCCGGGTGTCGATCAGGGGGCGGTAAGAAGTGCCCGGTTCGATGGCGTGGCGCTCACCCCACTGACGCAGGGCGACGATCAGGTCGAAGAGCTCAAGGCCCTTGTCGGTGAGGGCGTAGGCGCGATAGCTCGTACCGTCTGCGCCAGGTTCGGTGCGCAGTACCCCGGCCGCGACCAGGCGGGTGAGCCGGTTGCTGAGGATGTTCTTGGCGATGCCCAGGCTGCGCTGGAACTGGCTGAACCGCCGGGTGCCGGTGAACGCATCGCGCAAGATCAACAAGGTCCAGCGGTCGCCGACCAGATCGGCCGTACGCATGACCGGACACGTCGGCGGCACTGCCTCGTCCGTGTCGTACCCGCCCTCGCCGCCTGGATCGACCACGGCTGCCTCCGTTCGCGTTCGGTGGACACCTGGTTGCCCGACAAGACTACCTCGGTTGCAAATCAAAACTGCTTCGGTTGTGATTCAAAACCACCTGTGTCTATGCTCTAGCCGAGCCTGCGAACGGCCACCCGGCCCCGGCCGTGACGTCCGGCCGTCGTCTCGGCGCACCGCACGCCCGGAAACCACCGGCCATGCCAATGCCACCCGTTGCCCGCCCGGTCCCCGTCCTTCCTTCCCGCCGGCCCCAGCGCCGACGGTCAGCCTCCGAGGAGTTCCCTTCCGATGATCGCGGCACACGAGACCTTCGACGGCTCCTTCCCCTACACCCCGCACTTCAGCTCCGCCCCCGGCTTCCGCATGCACTTCGCCGACGAAGGCACCGGCCCGGTCCTGCTGTGCCTGCACGGCGAGCCCACCTGGGGCTACCTCTTCCGCGAACTGGTCGCCGGCCTCTCCGGAACCCACCGGGTCGTGGTCCCGGACCACATGGGCTTCGGCAAGAGCGAGACCCCGGGTGAGCGGACGTACTGGCTCCAGGACCACGTCGACAACCTGGAGGCGGTGGTCCTCGACCTGGGCCTGCGCGACATCACCTTGGTCATGCACGACTTCGGCGGCCCCGTCGGGATGGGCCTGCTGGCCCGGCGCCCCGAACTGGTCACCCGGATCATCGCTCTGAACGCGCCCACACCGTTCGGCCAGCCCGACCTGCCCGAGGTCCTGGCCGCGAACGCCGCCCGGTCACCGTGGTTCCGCTGGATCGCCCGCGCCGCGGCCGACGGCACCCTGGACCAAGTGCTCGGCGCGCTCGGCTACAACGCGCTGAGCACCCTCAAACTCAACGGCTTCCAGGACAACACGGTGATCACCCCCACCTGGATCCGTGCATACGAAGCCGCCTTCCCGACCCGGCGGGAGACCCTCGGCGCACTGGGCTGGGCCAAGGGCCTCGCGCTCGGCGAGCACCGCTTCGAGACACCGTCAGGCGAGGCACGGAGGGCGGCGACGCGGCTTCCCGCCCTGGCCGTCTGGGGAACGCAGGACCGAACCCTGCGGCACGAGCACTTCCTGCCGCTCTTCCGCACCGCCTTCCCCCACGGTCTGGTCAGCGAACTCCCGGCCGCCGGCCACTACAGCCCCGAAGACGCACCCGACGCCGTGACCGCCCTGGTGCGGCTGTTCCTGGACGCGACGACCGAGCGCCGCGCGCCCTCAGGGACAGCCGCGTCCGCAGCGTGACACCCCGCCACGACCTCTCACCACTCCTGAGTACGCGTCGACAAGTACCGCCGTCTGCCGTGGAAGCGCGGCATCAAGCCCATGATCGCCCCGCCACGGCTGCCGAGGATGCCGCGTCGGCCGTACGGGATAGGGCGCCGTGTCGTACAGCCTCAGGCGGCGGCCAACGCGGGGCCGGCGACCGCCTGCGGGGCCGGGCCGGGATCGGGGCGGCGGGGGCGGTGGTGATGCGGTGCATGGTGTTCTCCGGTGGATCGGTTCGGCCCGCAGCACGTAGTCGGGCGGGCCGCGTCACGCGTGCCGGCTCAGCGCCCGCAGTGCCAGCCGGCCGCACAGCGCGGCGAGGGGCAACTCGGCGCCGAGCGCTATGGCGACCGCGGTGGCGAGGTCGCCGCCCGGGGCCGCGGTCGTGGTGTCGAACCAGGCGTCCACCACAAGGAGCGTCGCGGTCGCGGCGGCTGCCAGGGCGTGCCGCCGGTCGCCGCGGGCTGCGAGGAGGCCGGTGGCGATCAGGCCGAGCGCCTCCAGCGCGTCGAGCCCCACCCAGGCGACCGGCCAGTGGGCCGCGGTCGCGGTGGGCGGCAGGCCGGTGGCCAGCACGTACAGCCACGGCAGCAGGGCGAGCCCGCAGGCGACCAGCAGCCACCCGGCCCGCCGCATGCCCCGCGCCGGGCGCGGCTCCTCCGCCTCTTCGTGGAGCGGGATCACCTCGGCACGGTCGAAGCCCTCGGCGCCGGCCACTTCCTCATCGCACAACACCAGTTGACGCATCGTCTTCTCCCGCTCCCCGTCGGCTGTCCCCTTCACGTGCTCCACCCTCCGCCGCGCACCGGGGCGCCGTCAGTCACGCAGGGTTCCGACCCGGGGTGGAGAAAAGTGCACCCCCGAACCGGGCGGCAGCGTCATGGCACGGGGATGGCCTGCGGCTTTACCGTTTGACGCATGCGACTCACGACGTGGCTGCTGCTGGTGCCGGGCCGGCCGTTCCGCGGGGCGGGACACCGGACCGCGCTCGTCGCCGCCGGCCTTCCGCTCCACCTCGCCGTGGTGCCACTGTCGCTCTGGCTGGCCGGCGCGATGGCGGGGGCGCCGGCCCTGACGCCGCTGCCCGTGCTGCTCACGCTCGTGGTGACGCCCGCGCTTACCGGCGGGCAGCGGCGGCGCTACCGGGCACTCGTCGGCAAGGACCTCCCGCGCCCCGCCGCACCCGGGCCCGGACGCAACTGGACGTCGGCGGTACGCCGCCTGGCCACGCGGGACTTGTGGCGGCAGGCCAGCTACCACGCCCTGGCGGGTCCGCTGCTCGCCGTCCTGGACCTCGCCGTCCTCGCCGTCTGGGCCGCCGCTCTCGTGGCCGCCTCCATCTACGTGTGGATCTGGGCGCTGCCCCCGCAATGGCGGGTCACCGACCTCGGGTACACCACGCAGGCCGCGTACATCACCGCCGGCGGCCTCGCCCTGCTGTTCCTCGGGCCCCGGCTGACCGGCGCTCTGGTGCGGCTGGAGACCCGGGCGGCCGAGGTCCTGCTCGGCCCCAGCCGCACGGAGAAGCTGGCCCGCCGGGTCGCCGACCTCGCCGAGAGCCGGGCGGGCGTGCTCGACGCCGCCGACGCCGAGCGGCGGCGGATCGAGCGCGACCTGCACGACGGCGCGCAGCAGCGCCTCGTCTCACTCGCCGTCAACCTGGGTCTGGCCAGGGCCACCCTCGGCGACCTGCCGGCGGATGCCCGCAAGGTGATCGACGAGGCGCACCGCGAGGCGAAGGAGGCGATCGCCGAGCTCAACAACCTGGTGCGCGGCCTGCATCCGGCCGTCCTTGAGGACCGCGGCCTCGACGCCGCGCTGTCCGGGGTCGCCGCCCGCCTCCCGATCCCGGTGCGGGTGACGGTGGATCTGCCGCAGCGCACCTCGCCCACGGTCGAGGCCGTCGCGTACTTCGTGGTCTCCGAGGCCCTGACGAACGTGGTCAAACACGCCCAGGCGACCCGGGCGGACGTGACCGTGGAGCGGATCGGGGAGACACTGCGGATGGTCGTCACGGACGACGGCGCGGGCGGCGCGGATCTCATGGCGTCCGGCGACGGCACCGGGCTCGCCGGCCTCGCCAAGCGCGTCGCGTCCGTCGACGGCACGTTCTCCTGCCGCAGCCCCGCCGGGGGCCCGACCGTCATCACCGTGGAGCTGCCGTGCGCGCCGTGATCGCCGAGGATTCCCTCTTGCTGCGCATCGGCGTGGTCAAGGTGCTGGAGGCGGCCGGCTTCGAGATGTGCGCGCAGGTCGCCGACGCAGAAGGGCTGCTGGCGGCCGTCGAGGAGCACCGTCCCGACATCGCCGTGGTCGACGTGCGCATGCCGCCCGGCTTCACCGACGAGGGAGTACGTGCCGCGCTGGTGATCCGGCACCAGTACCCGCGTACCGCCGTGCTGCTGCTGTCGCAGTACGTGGAGGAGCGGTACGCCGTCGATCTGCTCGCCGCCAACACCTCGGGCGTCGGCTATCTGCTCAAGCAACGGGTCGCCGACGTCGAGGAGTTCACCGAGGCGGTACGCCGGGTGGCGGCCGGCGGCACCGCGCTCGACCCGCAGGTCGTCGCGCAACTGCTGGTGCGCCGGCACAGCGATCCGCTCGACCGGCTGACACCGCGCGAGCGGGAGGTGTTGGAGCTGATGGCGGGCGGCCGGTCCAACTCCGGCGTCGCCGCCGAGCTGGTCGTGAGCGAGAGCGCGGTCGCCAAGCACATCAACAACATCTTCACCAAGCTCGACCTGCCCAAGGCCGACGCCGACCACCGCCGCGTCCTGGCGGTGCTGCGCTTCCTGGGCGTTGCGACCGGGTAGTACGCGAACCTGCCCGTGGGCCCAGTCCACAACGGTGCTGAGCAGCACCACCAGGCTTCGCCGCGCTGGGAGTCGTGCTTGCGCAGGTACACCTGACCGAGGAGCGGGCGGTAGGGCAGTCTCAATAAGCTCAGTGAGTCAACCCATCGGGGTGGGTCGATATCCACGGGTCGAGGCTGACGCCGAAGTTCTAGGATCCTGTGGTTTCGGGGCGATGTTCGGAGCGGAGCAGGCCGTAGACCAGCACATCGACATACCTGCCGTGCTGGAAGGACCGGCCGCGCATGACGCCTTCTCGGCGGAATCCCAAGCGTTCGAGAGCCTTCTGTTCAGCGAGGTTGCCGCCATTGGTGAGGGCTTCGATGCGGTTCGCCGTCGTGTGGTCCCACAGGTAGTCCACAAGGAGTTTCTGCGCGGCCGTCCCTACGCCCTTTCCGCGATGCTCGGGGACCACCCCCACGCCGATCTCGTGTGTGACGCCCGACGGAAAGCCGCGGGGCCGCCAGGTGGCGATGCCGACGACCGTGCCATCAGTACCCACGATTGCGACTGCCGCGGAGTCGGCGGAAATATACCCATCGGTCTCCCACCGCTTACGGCGTGCCCGTGGATCAGCGAATCCGGGCCATTCGAACTCTCCGAGCGCGTCGGGATCCGTACACAGGCGATCGAGGAACGGGAGGTCGCGTTCCATGAACGCCCGTAGCTGCACTCTGTCCGTGTGATCGTCTGGAGTCATGGGCCTCAGTCTCGCCCTCGAGGGATCCGCCTGTCAGCCCATGCAGCGCAGCAGAGGAGCAGATGAGCAGCAACTTGGTGACATGCATCAGGGTCTGGGGAGCGCCATCGCACTCGGCTCGAAGCTGCATTGCAGCTATCCCGTAGTCACAGAGTTGGATGATCCCTCCGGCTCCCATCTCACGTGGGCACACGAGGAGCGTCGATGCCCTCGGCGTACTCACCGAGATGGGCGCCCCCACCGATGTCCTGGATGACATCAGACAGCGTCGATACGGTGCGCCCTCCCCTGCTGCAGAGCAGTGGATCACCCACCGGGCGCCCGTGCCGGTGAAGGAGGTGTTCGACGTCTCAACTCATCAGCGCAGGCGCCTCGTCGGTCTCCTGTCCTGCCGCACTCGACCTGCCTCATGCGCTGGTCGAGCGGGTCACCATGCTCGCAGTCACCCGCGAGGGTGGCCGCCACTGCATGCTCCCGCCGCACCAACGCGCGCTTCTCGGTCTGGTGTACCTGAGCGAGCACGAACCGGAGTACGTACTGCTCGACGAGACCCTCGCCGAGGGCGACCGTGTGGGCGCCGGCCCTTGGGCGACCACCGGCGGCTGCCGAAGTCCTGGCGAATCTTCCGAAGATCCCAGATCAGCGCCGACCACATGACGTCAACCCATAGCCGCGGCGTCGGACAACGCCATCGCCGTCAACTGGGTTGTGGGCTCGGGCCGAGCCGCTGCTGCCGGTGCGGGAGCGGCGGCTTCATCAAGCCGATCTGCTGTCCCGTACGACCATGGGCGAGCTCGTCCCTGGGGCCGGCGGGATCGTTCCCCGGACCGATTCCCCGCAGCGCACACCCGCGGTGGACCCCCGGTACGGGGCGCCGGTCCCCCGCCCGTCCGTCCAATCGCGCGTCTCGCCAACAGGCCGCCCACGGCGTGGAATGTGGGTGAACTGACAGTGCGACAGTGCGACAGCGAGCCGAGAGCGGGCGGAGGGCCGGGGGTGCGACCTTGGCGTGCACCATTGCCGCGCTGTTCCTGCCGCCGCTGCGTGCGGACCTGGAATCGGCCGCCCCAGGCGCGGGGAGCCGCTGATGCGCGGGGCTGGCGGCGAGGGGCCGCGGCCGGTTCCGCCGTACTGCCCGCCGCCCGGCCGGCTGACGGACCCGGCCGTGGTCCCGGTGCCGTCCGCCCGGCAGCGCCTGTGGCTCGTGAGCCGGCTGGAGGGCCCGAGCCCGACCTACGACCTCGCCCTCGTCCTGTCCGGCGCCCTGGACGCGGACGGGTCAGGCACCGGCGTCGGCATCGCGCAGGGAACGGATCATGCTTCGCAGGATCCCGAACGCGGCCGACTGCTCGGGCCCGGTCAGCCCGGCCACCATTCTGAGCTCGACGGAGCGGACCGCCACGGTGGCCTTCTCCAGGCTCCGCCGGCCGCTGGGCGTGAGCCGTGCGGGCAGAACCTTGCCGACCGGCGCCGCCGCGGGCCTGGTCACGTAGCCGTCCCGTTCCAGGGCCTGGAGCAGTACGTTCATCGACTGCCGGGTGACGAACGCGCCGCGCGCGAGCTCGGAGTTCGACAGGCCCGGGCGCTGGGCCAGCAGTTCGAGGCAGGAGTAGTGCGTCACGGTCATTCCGAGCGGGCGCAGCACCTCCTCCATGGCGGAGCGCAGGGCGCTCGAAGCTTCTTTCAGCAGGTAGCCCAGTGATTTGTCCAGGTCGATGCCCGCGCCGCTTTGACTCATGTCAGTAGTCTGACATACATTGGGATGTGTCAGGAAGCTGACACGAAGAGAACGGCACGAAGACAAGGAGCATCACCATGCCCGCGACCGGCCCCGACTTCATCTCGCTCCAGGCGCGCGACCTCGACGCCTCGCAGGCGTTCTACGAGCACTACCTCGGCCTCGTCCGCTCCCCGGCCGGACCCCCGCACGCCGTCGTCTTCGACACGAAGCCGATCACGTTCGCACTCCGCGACATCGTCCCCGGCACCGATCTCGCATCCGCCGCCCAGCCCGGCATCGGTGCCGCGATCTGGCTGCACGCCACCGACGTCCAGGCCATCCACGACGCCCTCGCCGCCGACGGCCACACCATCGTCACCGCACCGATCGACGGCCCCTTCGGCCGGACCTTCACCTTCGCCGACCCCGACGGCTACCACGTCACCCTGCACGACCGGACCTGAGCTCACGCACGGAGCCGGTGGCCGCGCTCCAACACCAAGTCGTCAGCGTTCACGCATTCTGGACCACCACCAGCACATCGTTGCCCACGCGATGTAGTTGGGCTCCGGCAAGGTGCGGCGCTCGAATTCCTCATCGATGCGCGTGATCAGCCGGCCCAAGTCCCGTTTGGCTCCGGGCGGAAGGTGCACCATCGCCCGCTCCAGGTCATCACGGGCATCCGCCACTCCCGGAGAGTCAAACGCGGAGGCGTCCAGATAACGTCCGGGCTGCTCAAACGCCCGCTCGAAACACGCAAGTGCCCTGGCCACCGCGTCGGGCCGCATCTCCTGGTCCTCCACCCGGCGGATCGCCGCCCGAGTCCGCGCGGAGACACCGGGGAGCCTCAGAACCGGATACCGCCACCGTGGCCGCCACCGCTCTGAACGGACGGCCTTGGGACGCCTACGCGGCATCTCCCTTTCGGATCAACATCAGGCCATCCTGCCACGGCTCGGCACCTGCATGAACTGGCTGTGCTGCGACAAGGAGCCCCGGATCCGGGCTGGTGATCACCCATCAACCTTCCGGGCGCGACGATGCGGAGTGCAGCGGAGTGTGCGGCCGGCGGACGGGGGCGCCGTCGGGACCGTTGGTGAGCCAGGAGCCGTCGCCCAGGGGCACCAGTTCGTACGGGTTGGTCGCCTCGACGGTGATCTCGCCGCTGAGCGTGCCGGTGCGCACGTCGATCAGGTGGTGGCGGAACCACTCCTCCTCGTCCTGGCTCTCACCGCCCAGTGTGACGACGGCCAGGTCAGGGGTCAGGTAGCCGCCGCACCATTCCACGAACGTGTCCTCCGGGTCGTATCCGAAGGCTTCCACCGGCAGAGTGAAGATCACCTCCCCGCCGGGGTGGCGGTGGAAGGCGACATCCGCCTGCGCGTGGTCGACGGTCATGGACTGCCGGCCGTCAGGCGCCAGGTCAATCAGGCAGCGGTCACGCCACGGGTACGTCACGAACTCCGCCTCGCCGTCGTCCCGGGCCGTGCCTCTGAGGATGACTGAGCCGTCCTGGCCCTCACCGATGTCGAGGTAGATGCTGCCGTCCACCGGGTGCACGTGGTGGCCGGCACCGTGCCCGACCGTCTCCAGTTCCCGGCGGGCAACGACCGCCCCGCTGTCGGCGTCGTGCACGACCCACTGATCTCCGCCCCTGCGTCCCGCCATTGCGTCAGGCCGGTAGACCCACACGGTCCGGCCGTCCAGTGACAGTGCACAGCCAGGCCAGTGACCATGGGGCCGGTCCGAGTGGGGCTCGAATTTCGATGTCCACACGAGTTCACCGGCGCGGGTGAGGCAGACGACGCTGTTCAGCGTCGTGTACACAACTCGCTCCAGGTCGGGCCAGACCGCCGACTCCGCAACCTCGTCGCCGGGCCGTGGCTGGAACACCGCGGCGGGCTCCAGTGCCCCGAACACGCCGGAGTCCATCGCGTAGGCATGGATCTGCCCGTCGCGGTGACGTGTGATCACCTTCGGAGGCCGCACAGGAATCATCTGCCGAGGCTAACGCCCGGCTCAGGCCGACCGGCAGCGCGTATTGGTGGGCACACCGTCCTCCTAGTCGTCACCTGGGAGGCAGACTGCTTTTCACGGACGCCGTGAGAAGCGCGATACGGCGCCGGCCGGGCCCGCTGCCCCGCTGCGTAGGAAGCGGGGCAGCGGGCCCGGCCGCGATCCGGTGCTGTTCGTCGCCGCGGTCGACGCGATGATGACCGATCGCGGCATCGCGGCATAGTCGCGCCGATCCCTCGCTCGCGACCGTGTTCAGGTCGGCAGTTCTTGATGAACGCCGAACGCCTGCTCAACCCGCCGCACCAGCAGTGAAGCCGCAATTCGACCGGCGCGAGAGCGAGCCGCGGACATGAGCTTCGAGGCATTGGGGAGCGCAGAGGCCCACAGCCTCGCCTCGGTACAGGGCGACGAGCCGCATTCGAGTTGGCGAACAGGCTAGCCCTCGTTGAGGCTGACCTGGACGGTTTCGTCGATCAATGAGGACGGTGCGCCGAAAGGGTTTTTCATCGGGTCGAATGCCGACGATGATCACCTCATGACGATCAGAAAGGGCCATGCCCTCTAGGCGCCCCGCCCGCTCTCCACCGCTCGCGCGCCGCCGACCGCCGCTCACCGCAGCGACCGATAGCCGTGACCGCCCACCAAGGAGAGCCCGCCCGTGCAGAAGACTGCCCTCATTCCCTACGCCGACCTCCCCCGAGCGCACCACAACCGCCACGTCCTGACCAGTACCATCGACGTCTTCGGCGCTGCCCACTGGCTGCTTGCCGAACGCGCTCCGCAGCCCGGCGGCGGTGTCCTGCCCTTCGACGCGCTGGTCGTCTCGGTCCATCCGGGCGGCAACGTCGAACTCACCGAGCTGAGCGCCGTGCGAGCCCGCTGGCCGCACCTGGACCGCCTGCCGGACGGTGGGTTCGTCGTCGCCGCGTCGCGCGCCCGCCGGTACGAGGACGCGAAACAGGTCCAGGTCTTCGACGTGCTCGGGTGCGAGACCTCGTCCTTCTCTGTCGGGGACGCCATCGAGCACCTGCTGGTCGACGAGGCCGGCCATATCTGGGTTGGGCACTTCGACGAGAACCCGGGCGTGGCCGTCCACGGCGAACGAGTCGCCTTCTACGGCGGCTACCGCGAGGAGCGGGACCGACTCGCTCACGGAGAGCTCACCGAAACATATGTCGAGCCGACGAACGTCGACTTGCTCACCCTGCCCAATGGTCCTGCTCCCGGCCGCCGGCGCGCCGTCAGCCGAGGAAGCAGGATCTACGTCCAGGCCGAGCCATTCACCGCGTGGGGTGTGTTCGATCTCAGCAGCTGATACCCAGGGGCCGAATTCGTGCATCGGTGTTGTCCATCCGGACATGTACCCCGCTTGGTCACACCCGCCCGCTCAACTCGCCAATTCAAGCGCCCAGTCACCGCGACCGGGCCTGACGGGCCGGGGATCGGGCGGGGTCAGAACTCCAGCTCGATGTAGTCGATGTCGGTGAACTCGACTTCCAGGTCGGCCGCGCGGCGGCCGCGGTCTTTGAAGTAGATCTCCTGGAGGCCTTCGGCGGCGATGCGTTGGAGGTGCTGTTCGGTGGCGCCGGCTGCCTGGGCGTCGAAGAGGCGGCTCGCGTAGGCGGGTGGGAGGTGCTGGGTGATGCGGCGCATTCGGCCGTCGTCCGTTGAACCGGGGGCGGCGGTGAAGCCGAATCTCGCTCTCGTCTCGATCACGATGCCGGTGGCCGTGGCCGCCTGCTTCCTTGCCCGCTGCTGCACGCGCGGCTGCCATGCCTTGCGGACCTCGCGTTCCAGGCGGGCCGCCAGGTCCTTGCGGGGGCGGCGGAACGTGCCCTTCAGGTAGCGCTCCACCGTCCGCTGCGAGACGCCCAACCGGGCCGCGACCGCGCGGGTGGAGCCCTTCTCCGTCTTCAGCAGGAAACGCATCTGCGCGCCCGCCGACTTCGGGATGGGGCGGGTCGCGGTGTTCGCGACCGCGCGGCTGATGGCGTCGTCGATCTCGCCCACGGTCTACTCCCCGCTGTCTTCGTCGGCGTCGCCCTTGATGTGCCGGGCCGGGTTGTGCTGCTGCTCCAGCAGCTCCACCGCCCAGAACAGCTCCCTGGTGCCCTCGTGCTTGACCATGCCCGGCGACACCCCGAGCCGGAACGTGCCCGGTGCCGGCTTGCCCGCCGCGTCGTACGGCAGGACGTCCAGCGGCGTCGGTCCCTCCGACGGGTAGACCACGCAGTCCGACAGCACCGCGACCGGCAGCAGCGCGTCAGGGCCGAACGCCACCGAACCCGACGGCGCCGGCGCGCCGCCGGTGGCCAGCGCGGTCTTCACCAGCTTGCGGTGCATGTTCACCCGGGCCGCCGAGATGACGGCCGCCCGGATGTCCGGGCGCCACGTCGGCCGCTCCAGCGCCGGCCACCGCTCCCCCGGCCGGTACCTGGCGCCCTGCGGGCGCTCCCGCAGCTTGCCGATGCCGCCCTTGACCGTCGACTTGATCGCCGACAGCACCATCGCCGTGCCCGGATCGGCCTGCTTGTGCTCCGACATCGCGTCCAGGAACGCTTGCGGGGACAGGTCGGCGGTCACCTCGAGGTCGGACATCGTCGCCTTGTACGCCTCCGCCAGGTGCTTGTACCAGGGATCCAGGTACGGCCCGGCCTCGCGCCGCAGGAAAGCCTCGACCGGGGCGATGGTCACCGGCAGCCCGAACTGGTCGACCAGCTCATGCGCGTACGCCACTGTCGGCGTCGCGTACCAGGCCGGGCCCTCCGGGCGGCGGCCGTGCGGCGTGAATGGCGACGGCAACCGCGGATCGATCTCGATGCCCGACAGGTCCACCAGCCACGAGCCCGGCACCGCCTTGTCGAACCGCGGCGACACCACGTGCTCCGGCCCGGACAGGCCCACCACCAGCCTGTTCGCGGCGGCGAGGAACGCGGTGTTCACATCCACGCCGACCGCGAACGGGCGCGCGCACTCCGCGTCGGTGAGCAGGTCGGTCTCGCGGATCCAGTCGAACGCCTCCTCGTCGAGCACTTCGGCCGGGGTCCGCTCGTGCGTGCGCGGGAACAGCGCTGCCACGACGGGATGTTCGTCCGGTGCCTCGGGCGGGGCCGGCTCCACCGCCGCGGTCAGCGAACCCGGCACCGGTCCTGACACCCAGTTGCCCGTCGCGTCGTCCCGCACCGCACGCGTCGGCGGCCGAAGGGCGGTCATCAGCTCCAGGCCGGCCACCGCGGTCGAGCCGCGCGGGGTCAGCACCCGGCCGGCGTACGCCGTCAGGACGCGGGCAAGCTCTGCCGGCGGCAACTCGTCCGCGCCGCCCCAGGCGCGGGTGTCCAGCGCGCCCCACGGCAGCACGGCAAGCTGTACGCACTGCCGCTCGCTGCCCTTGGCCGGCCGGTACACCCGCGCCCACGGACCGAAGCCGCGCCTCGTGAGCTGCCACTTCGCCTTGGCGATCTGCTTGACGACCTTGTGGTCCTCCGGCAGCCGCATCGACCGGCGGTCCTCCAGCCGCTCCGGCAGCCCCAACCGCACGGCGGCCTCGGCGGTGAGCACGATCAGCGGATCGAAGTCCTTTCCGGACCGGTGCAGCCGCTGCCGGCCGAGCTGGGCCTCGGCCAGCGTCCACTCCACCAGCTGCGGCACCGTGGCGGCAGGGCACTCCAGCACCAGGCCGCCCGCGCCGTACAAAGACCCGTCGCCGTCGAGTACGGCGAGCGGGCCGTGCGCGAACCGCGGATCCGCCTCGGCCTGGGCGACCGGGGCGGGGGCCGGCCTGGTCGACGCGCCATGGGCGGGCTTCGCGGGCGGCCTACGCGACGCTGACGAGGTCCCGGCCGCGCGCGCTGTTGTCGGCTCGGGCGCGGGCGGTACGGATGTCTGCTGCGGACCCGGTGCCGACGCGGCCGACACGCCGTCCGGCCGCAGGGGTTCGGCCGCCGGCTCCACGGGCGCCGGCTGCCCCTCCGGTGCCGCCGGCGCGCCCTCAGCCGGACCCGCCGGACCGGCGAAACGCCCGGCCAGCCCCTCCAGCAACCGCCTGTAAGGCTCAAGCTTCTCCGGCTTCGGCTGACCGGTGCCGTCCTCCCACGCCCGGAGCGTGGCGGGCCGCACCTTCAGGGCCCTGGCGACCTCCTCCACCGGCAGGCCCGCGGCGGTACGAAGCCGTACCCGCTCCGCGGGCGGCGGCAGCGTCTCCAGACCTTCGGCGTGGGCAAGGAGGGCGTCAACGGCTGCGAACAGCCCGGGCTGGTCCGTCATGACGAAAGCCCCCCGCCTACCGGACGCCCTGGCGGATCTCTTCCAGGCGCGTCACCAGGCGCTGGTACCGCTGGGAAGCGGCCTGGGACGACCGCAGCCCCTGGCAGGCGGCGATCTGCCTCCAGTCCATGCCGCGGCGCCTGGCCTCGATGACCACCTGGGTCTCCAACATGTCCAACTCCGTGCGCATGCCTTCGAACAGGCCGAGCACCGCGCCCACGTCCTCGACCGCCACGTCCGGCGCCGCGCCGCCGCTTCGCTGGTGGTCGGCCGCGGCCGTCACCAGGTCGCCGACCAGCGCGGCGTCCCGGGCCAGCCGGTCCGCCGGGGCCACCTCGGCGGTGGCGCCGTCCGCGCTCGCGGGCAGCCGCGGGCGGGTGTTGTTCCGGGAGGTGTCAGCCACGGCGCCACCCTATACAAACGAAACAACCAAACAACATGTTGTTGGCCCGCCGGGGTGTCCCGGCGTGTCACACGCCTGCCCTGGGAGAGCCCCGGCCAACGGTCACAGGGCGATCAGACCCGCCGCCGTCTGCCTGAAGCCGCAGGCGTCGAAGTAGAACGATCGCAGGTGCTCCTCGAAGTCGACGTGCAGCCATTCGCACCCCGCGGCGCGGCACCCCTCAGCGGCCGCGCCGACCAGCGCGGCACCCACCCCGTTCGAGCGGTTGCGCCGCGCCACGACCGTGTCGAGGAGGAACGCGTGGACGCCGCCGTCCCAGGCGACGTTCACGAATCCGAGCAAACGGTCGTCCTGCCAGGCGCAGACCCAGCCCAGGCTGTGACGCTGAAGCCTGGCGCGCCAATCCGTCTGCCCGACCGGGTGATCGAACCCCTCGGCGTGCAGCTCGTTGAGCGCCTCATTGGATACGTCGCCCCGCCACTCGTACGTGATCGCCATGATCCGAACCTACCGAGCTGCACCATGACGGGGCCGCACGTCACTCCGTTGCCTCTCCCCGGCTGCGGGCTGCCCCGGCCGCGCCCAGGCTGGGCGGCGGCACACATGTGCCGGCTCGCTGATGAGAGGCGGAACGACCATGAGGGTGCTGCTGACGGTCCAGATGGACACCGAGAAGGCGACCAAGGCGATCGCGGACCAGACGCTGCCCGACACCCTCAAGTCGGTGTTCGACCGGATCAAGCCCGAGGCCGCCTACTTCGGGACCATGGAGGGGTTGCGCACCGCGTATGTCGTCTTCGACCTCAAGGACGCCTCCGACATTCCGAGCTTCGCCGAACCGCTCTTCCAGAAAGTCGGCGCCAAGGTGAACCTGATGCCCGTGATGAATTTCGAGGACGTCCAAACCGGCCTGCGGAACGCCGCCTCGCACTGAACCGTACCTGGCGGGTCCCGGCGCCGACGGTCGGCGACCTGCCCGCCGGCCTCGGCATCGGCACACCGTGGACGCGGTAGCGGGCGCCGTTCTCGCGGGCCCGGGAACCGCCGTGCGGGCGGCGGGCGTTGGGCGGGTATGCGGTCCAACCGGCACAGCCCCCTGACCTACGCGGCCGTCATCGCGGCCTCCCCGGTCCTTCTGATCGCCGGCGACCCGCTGGCGCAAGCCGCTCTGCGCCGTATGCGGAAGAAGGCGACCACGCGCACCGCCGACGGTGGATTCAGCACCGTGCGCCTCGGGCGTCCAGGAGCCTTCGATGCTCACGCGTTCTTCTTCAACCCGCTGGCGATAGCCCTCGCCGCGCCGAGCCGCTGGGTGGGCGACCGCCTGCGCCGATGAGGTCGGCGCGCTAGCGTTCGGCGGGTGGAGGTTCTGAGTGTGAACGTCGGTGCGGAGCGCGCGGTTGCCTACACGGGGGCGCCGTCCGGGGTCACCGGTATCGACAAGCGGCCGGTGGCGACGGCCGTGCGGGTGGCGGCCCCGGGCGTGGCGGGGGCCGGCGGCGTGGCCGGGGACGCCGTGTGTGATCTGCGCTTCCACGGTGGGGACGACCGGGCGGTCTACGCGTTCGCGCGCGAGGACCTCGACGGCTGGGAACGGGAGCTGGGCCGGCCGCTGGCCAACGGGGTGTTCGGCGAGAACCTCACCACCGCGGGCGTGGACCTCGCGGGTGCCCTGGTCGGGGAGCGGTGGCGGGTCGGGGAGACAGTCGTGCTCGAGGTGACCGGGGGCCGCATCCCGTGCCGTACGTTCGCCGGCTGGCTGGGCGAGACCGGCTGGGTGCGCCGCTTCACCCAGGCCGCGTCGCCCGGCGCGATGCTGCGGGTGATCGAACCGGGCGACATCCGCGCCGGCGACCGGGTCGCGTACGTGCGCAGGCCCGACCACGACGTCACCGTCTCGCGGCTGTTCCGGGCCGTCACCACGCAGCGGGAGCTGCTGCCCGGCGTGCTGGAAGCCGCCGAGTGGATGGAGCGCGAGCAGCTGGAGATCGCCCGGAGCTACTGCGCGAAGCACGACGTCCGCTGACGCGGCCCCATCCGGCTCGGGCGCGGGAAGCCCGCGGCCTAACGGTTCGTCAGCCGCCAGCCGCTGGACCGTTCCCGCGCGTGCCACAGCCGCGCGTAAGGGCCGTCCGCCGCCAGCAGCTCGGCGTGCCGGCCGTGCTCCACGACCCGTCCCCCGTCCAGTACGGCGATGTCGTCGGCGTCGGCGATCGTCGAGAGCCGGTGGGCGATGACCAGCAGGGTGCGCCCTTTGCCCAGTTCGGCGAGCGCCTCGTGGACCGCGGCCTCGTTCTCCACGTCGAGCGCCGAGGTCGCCTCGTCGAGGAGCACGATCGGGGTGTCCTTGAGCAGTGCCCGCGCGATGGCGATCCGCTGCCGCTCGCCGCCCGACAGGAGCCGGCCGCCCTCGCCGACCCGGCTGTGCCAGCCGTCGGGCAGCCGCCGCACGATCGTGTCGACGCGCGCCCGGCCGGCCGCGTCCCGGACCTCGGCCTCGGTGGCGTCGGGCCGGCCGACCCGGATGTTCTCCTCGATCGTGCCGTCGAGGAGGTGGACGTCCTGGAAGACCAGGGCGATGTGGGCGAGCAGTTCGGCGGTCGGCAGCTCGCGCACGTCGGCGCCGCCGACCCGGACGCTGCCGGCGTCGGCGTCGAAGAACCGCGCCACCAGCTTGGTCACGGTGGTCTTGCCGGCGCCCGAGGCGCCGACCAGTGCCGTGGTGCTGCCTGCCGGGACGGTCAGATCGAGGCCGTCGAGTACGGGGTGTTCGGGGTCGTAGCCGAAGCGCACGCCCCGCAGCTCGATCGAGGCGTCCTTCACCGCGCGCGGCGACTCCGGTTCTGGGAGGGGCGGCGTCGAGAGCAGCGCGTCGATCCGGCCGATCGCCGCCCGGACGGCGCGCAGCGAGCTCGCCGCGGCGGCCGTGTCGCCGATGGGGCGCAGGAAGTGGACGCCGACCACGAGGATCGCGATCATCCGGGCCGGGCCCACCTCGTCGTGGGTGACGAGCAGCACGCTGACGACCAGGACGGCGGTGAAGGCCAGCTGGATGGCGAGTTGGCCCAGGTGCAGTCCCGGCAGCGCGCTGACGACACCCCGGCGTGCCGCGCGGCGCTGCGTCTCCAGGGCCTCGGCCAGCATCCGCCGGCCGCCCTGTTCACGTCCGTTGGCGCGCAGCACCGGCTGCGCTCCGGCGAACTCCACCAGCCGCTCGCCGGCTTCGGCCGTCGCCGCGTCCTGCTCCGCCTCGGAGCGGTCGCCGAGCCGGCGGGCCAGGGCGAAGACGAGCAGGACGGGCGGCACGGTCACCAGCGCCGCCAGCCCGACCCGCCAGTCGGCGCAGAGCAGGAAGACGACGATGGTGGTGGGCACGAGGACCGCCCCCAGGAGCCGCTGCGCGAGGGACGGGGCGGCGGCCACGGTGCGCACCCCCGCGCCGAGCAGCCGCTCGACGGAGCCGGTGCGCGCCTGGTCGAACCAGCCGAGCGGCAGCGTGACGAGGTGGGCGCCGATGCGGTCGTACAGGGCGCGGCGCCACAGCGACGACAGGCGCAGCGCGCGCAGGCCCATCAGGTAGCCGGCGATCCAGCCGGCCACCACCGTGCCGCCCAGCGGTATCAGCCAGAGCGCGGCGGTCGAGGTGCGGTGCTCGATCAGGGCCGTCAGGAACGGCACCAGGAGTCCGAAGGCGGCGCCCTCGCTGACCGAGTAGACCGTCGTGGCGGCGAGGTAGCCGAACAGGGCGCGCCGGTGGCCGTTGCCGACGATCCGCAGCAGTTGGGTGATCACCGCGTGCCTCCGCCCTGCGCGGCCCACAGCCGCGCGTAGAGGCCGCCGGCCGCGAGGAGTTCGCCGTGCCGGCCGCGTTCGACGATCCGGCCCTCGTCGAGCACCAGGATCTGGTCGGCGGCGGCGATCGTGTGCAGCCGGTGCGCGATCACCAGCAGCGTCCGGCCGCCGGCGAGCCGGGCCAGCGCGTCCTGCACGGCGTTCTCCGACTCGGGGTCGGCGGACGAGGTGGCCTCGTCGAGTACCAGGATCGGCGTGTCGGCCATGAGGGTGCGCGCGATGCTGACGCGCTGCCCCTCGCCGCCGGACAGCCGGGCGTCCTCGCCGATCACCGTGTCGTAGCCGCGCGGCAGGGCGCTGATCCGCTCGTCGATCGACGCGTCGCGTGCGGCGGCGCGGATCCGCTCCAGCGGCGCGCCGGGATCGGGCAGCGCGATGTTGCCGCGTACCGAGTCGCGCAGCAGCGTGACGTCCTGGAACAGGAAGCCGACGTGCCGGTAGAGGTCGGTGCGGTCCAGGTCGCGGATGTCGACGCCGCCGAGGGTGATCGCTCCGTCGGTGGCGGCGAAGAACCGGGCGACGAGCAGCCCCAGGGTGCTCTTGCCCGCGCCGGACGGGCCGACCAGGGCCGTCACGGTGCCGGGTTCGAGCCGGGCGGAGATCTCGTGCAGCACCTGCCGGTCGGGGGTGTAGCCGAAGCCGACGCGGTGCAGTTCGAGCGGCAGCGCGGCGGTGCCTTCGGCGGGCGCCGGCAGGGATCGCGGTGCGGCCGGGGCGGGTTCGGCGGGCTCGCGCAGGAGGCCGGCCACGCCGGCCGCGGCGCGGTGGGCGCGGCGCCGCTGGTCGCGGGCCGAGTACAGCGGGGTGATCAGCTCGAACAGGCCGGGCGCGAGGAGGGCGTACGCCACGATGTCGAGGGGCGACGTCCAGCCCGCCTCGACGAAGGCGAGCCCGAGCCCCGCGACGAGCAGCAGGATCGTCGTCGGTGACACGCTGGCCCTGGTGAGGCTGCGCTGCCGGACGAAGATCCGCTGCTCCTCGTCCTCGGCGTCGGCGTGCGCGGCAGCGGCGGCGGTGAACCGGCGGGGCGGCGCGGAGCCGAACGCCTTGCTCACGGCGATGCCGCGGACGAGTTCGATGGCGGCGGCCGACAGTTCGGCGTTGGCCTGCGCCTTGCGACGGGCAGGCTCGGACGACCGGTTCGCCATCCGCATCCGGACGCTCTGCGCGGCGAGGATCGCGGCGAACACCGGGAGCGCGAGCTGCCAGTTCGTCCACAGCAGGTAGCCGCCGATGACCACGGGCCCGGTGACGGCCGCGGCTGTCTCGGGTCCGGCGTGTGCCACGGCGTGGTGCAGCGCGGACACGTCGTCCTGGACGGTGGTCTTCACCCGCGCCGAGACGCCGCCGCTGAACCAGCCGAGCGGCAGCACCATGAGGTGGTCGGCGAGCGAGCGGCGCAGCCTTCCGGCGAGTTCGGCGTCGGCGACGTGGCTGAGCAGGCCGGAGGCGACGTGCGCGAGGAGCCTGGCGGCCAGCAGCCCGACGGCGATCCAGGTCATCGTCCACACGCCGGAGCGGTTGCCCGCCAGGAGCCGGCGGCCGATCTCGACGACGGCGACAACGGGGGCCAGCGACAGGGCGGTTGCCGCGGCTTCGAGGGTGGCGGCCGCGGTGACCCGGCCGAGGACCGGGCGGCGCAGCACGCTGAGGTCGGCGGGTGCGGCGACCGGCTGGGGCGTGCGGCGCGGTCTCCACCGGGACGCCCGACGGGGCGGGGCTTGCGTCGGTCGGTCCATCGTCCTCGTCTGTCGTCGCCGGGGGCGGGCGGTGCGGGCCTGGGCTGCGCGGGTGCGGGCGGTGGTGCGTGTCTGGACGGTTGCGGGTCCCGGCCGTGGCGCCGGTCGGGATGCCAGGGGGCTCAGTCCGCGGGCGCGGCGTAGCGTGCCGCCAGCGCCTTCTTGTCGACCTTGCCGATGGCCGTGAGTGGCAGGGTGTCGAGGAGTTCGAGCCGGTCGGGGGTGAGCAGGGTGCCGGCGCCGCGCTCGCGCAGGAACCGCTTGAGGGCGCGCAGGGTCGGCGGGGCGCCGTCCGGTACGACGCAGACGCAGACGCGCTCGCCGAGGGCCTCGTCCGGCACGCCGATGACCGCGACCTGCCGCACTCCGGTGTGCGCGGCCACGTGCTCCTCCAGTTCCGCGGCCGCGATCTTCTCGCCGCCGCGGTTGATCTGGTCCTTGATCCGCCCGGTCACCGTCAGGTGCCCGTCCGGGCCGCGCCGCACCAGGTCGCCGGAGCGGAAGAACCCGTCCGGGGTGAACGAGGCGGCGTTGCGCTCCGGCTCACGGTAGTAGCCGTTGATCGTGTACGGGCCGCGGGTGAGCAGTTCGCCCTGCTCGCCCGGCCCGACGGGCAGGCCGGCGGCATCGACGACGCGGACCTCGTCGTCCGGGGACAGCGGGCGCCCCTGGGTGGTCAGCACCAGTTCCTCGGGATCGTCGAGCCGTGTGTAGTTCAGCAGGCCCTCGGCCATGCCGAAGACCTGCTGGAGCGCGCAGCCGAGCCCGGTGCGTATCCGGGCGGCGTGCTGGGGCGTCAGTACGGCGCCGCCGACCTGGAGCAGCCGCAGGCTGTCGAGCCGGTGCCGGCCGGTGGCGGCCTCGTCCAGCCAGAGCGGGACCATCGACGGCACGGTGGCGGTGACGGTGACGCCTTCCGCCGCGATCAGCGCGAGGCAGTCCTCGGGGCTCGGGGTGGGTGCCAGTACGGCGGTGCCGCCGACCGCGACGGTGCCGAGCAGGCCCGGGCAGGCGAGCGGGAAGTTGTGCGTGACGGGCAGCGCGGCGAGGTAGACGTCGGCGGCGGTCAGGCCGGTGACGGCGGCGCTGGCCCGCGCGTTGTAGTGGTAGTCGTCGTGGGTCCGCGGTATCAGCTTGGGACGGCCGGTGGTGCCGCCGGAGAGCAGGAGCAGCGCGACGCCGCCGGGGTCGGGTTCGTGCGGGGTGGCGGGTTCGTGCGGGGTGGCGGGGGCGGACAGAGCGAGGTCGGCGAGGGACACCGCGGAGCCGTCCCCGTCGTCCACCGTGATGAGGTGCCGGACGCCGGGGCGCCGTCGGCGCAGGTCTTCCGCCAGTTCGCGGTAGTCGAAGCCCGCCGTGCGTCCAGGGCTGACGTAGCCGGCCGCCTCCGACAGCTCGGCGAGCGCGTCGAGTTCGGCGATCCGGTGGCCGGGCGGTATGAGCACCGGGATCACTCCGGCCCTGAAGGCCGCGAAGCACAGCGGGACGAACTCGACGCGGTTGTCGAGCTGCACCAGCAGCCGGTCCCCGGGTTCCAGGCCGAGCTGGGTGAGCCCGCCGGCCAGCCGGTCGGCCCACGCGTCGAGCTCGGCGTAGTCGACGCGCCGGTCGCCGGCGACGAGCGCGGTGTGCCCGGGGCTGTCGGCCGCGCGTTCGCGCAGCAGCGTGCCCAGTGGACGGCCGAGCCAGTGGCCCGCGGAACGGTAGCGCCGCGCTCGGTCCGGTGGCCACGGCGTGAAGCCGTCCGTCATCCGACTCTCCCTCGACTGGTCATGCGTGGACGCCCCCGTGACGGCCGGTCAGAGCCGGATCCGCCGGGTCGTGGGCACCCTTGCCGTGGCCGCGAAAATAAGCTTAGCCTTACCTAACCGCTGCTGATGGTAACGCACCATCGGCTCCGTCGCCGAGTGAGGAGCCCACCGCGATGCCGGAGAACCCCTTCGACGATCCGGACGCCATGTTCGTCGTACTCGTCAACGAGGAGGGCCAGCACTCGCTGTGGCCGACGTTCACCGGCGTACCCGGTGGGTGGACGGTCAGTCACGGCCCAGACGTCCGGGAAGCCTGCCTCGACCATGTGCGGGCGAACTGGCGGGACATGCGGCCGCGCAGCCTCGCCGAGCGCATGGACGGCGAGGCCGCCGGGCGCATGGACGGCGAGGCCGCCGAGCGCATGGGCGGCGAGGGCGCCGGGCGCGTGGACGGCGGTGCCGCATCGCCCTCGGGCGACCAGCCGGGCCGGGAAGCGGCAGCCGGCACCGGGGCCGGCCGATGACGGCAACGAGCACGGGCACCGGAACCGTCTCGGGCGTCCTGCCGCTCTCCCCGCTCCAGGCCGGGCTGTTCTTCCACGCGTCGCACGACGTGGGCGACGTCTACCGCTACCAGCTCGCGCTGGACATCGAAGGACCGCTCGACACCGCGCTGCTGCGCCGGTGCGCCGACACCCTGCTCGTCCGGCACCAGGCGCTGCGCACCGCGTTCGTCGCCGAGGAGACCGACGAGGCCGTCGGCGTCGTGCTCGGCGGGCTGGCCATGCCGTGGCGGGAGCTGGACCTGTCGGCGCTGCCCGCCGCGGAGCAGCCCGAGGAACTGCGGCTGCACGCGGTCGCCGAGCGGGCGCTGCCCTTCGCCCTGGACCGGCCGCCGCTGCTGCGCGTGTCGCTGATCGGGCTCGGCGCGGGGCGCCACCGGCTGCTGCTGACCGCGCATCACCTCGTTCTCGACGGCTGGTCGGTGCCGGTGATGGTTCGCGACCTCTGCGCGCTCTACGCGGCCGGCGGCGCGGCCGAGGCGCTGCCCGCGGCCCGCCCGTTCCGCGACTACCTGGGCTGGCTGGCCGGGCAGGACGAGCAGGGCGGCCGCCGCGCGTGGCGTGACGCGCTCGCCGGGCTGGAGGACGCGTCCCTGCTGCTGCCCGGGACCGCCGTCGCCGACGCGCCGGCCGAACCGGGGCGGGTGCCCGTGCCGTGCCCGGACGAGCTGTCCCGGGGGCTGACCGAGCTGGCCCGCAGCCGGGGCGTCACCGTCAACACAGTGGTGCAGGTGCTGTGGGCGCTGCTGCTCAACACGCTCACCGGCCGGGACGACGTGGTCTTCGGCACGGTCGTCACCGGGCGGCCGCCCGAACTGGCCGGCGTCGGCGGGATGGTGGGGCTGTTCGCCAACACCGTGCCGGTACGGGTGCGGCTGCTGCCCGGCGAACCGCTCGACGTCCTGCTCAGCCGCGTCCACCGGGAGCAGGCCGTGCTGCTCGACGCGCCGCACGTCGGCCTCGGCGAGATCCAGCGCGACGCGGGGATCGCCCCGCTGTTCGACACGCTGGTCGCCTACGAGAGCTATCCCGCCGGTGCGGCCGCCGAACTCCTCGCCGGGACAGGGCTGACGGTCTCCCCCGGTACGGCCTGGGACGCCACGCATTACCCGCTCGTGCTCGTCGTCATACCCGGCGAGCGGCTGACGATCACCGTCAAATACCAGCCGCAGGCGCTGTCACGGGAGCGCGCCGAGGAGATCGCGGAGCGGCTGACGCACCTGGCGCGCGAGGTGGTCGCCGCTCCCGGCCGTCCGGTTGCCGCGCTCGACCCGCTGACCGCGGCAGAGCACGAGGCGCTGGACCGCGGGAACGACACGGACGCGCCCGTCTCCCCGGCCACCGTCGTCGATCTCATCGAGGCCGCCGCGGCCCGCGACCCCGAGGCGGTGGCGGTACGTTTCGCGGGGCGCTCGCTCACCTACGGCGAGCTGGACGCCCGGGCCGACCGGCTCGCGTGGCGACTGCGCGAGCTGGGTGTGGACGGTGAGCGGCGCGTCGGCGTGTGGCTCGACCGCTCCCCCGAACTCGTCGTGACGCTACTCGCGGTACTCAAGGCCGGTGGCGCCTTCGTGCCGCTGGAGACCGGCTGGCCGCGGGCGCGGGTGGACGCGATCCTGGCCGACGCCGAGGTCCGTGTCGTCCGCGCGCCGGCCGGCACCGACGTGCCGGACGGGGTGACGCTGGTTGCGGCGGAGCCGTCCGGGGCGCCCGACCGGGTGGGGCCGCCGCCGCGCCGGCTGGACGGAGACGGCGCCGCCTACGTCATCTACACCTCGGGTTCGACCGGGGCGCCCAAGGGAGCCGTCATCCGGCACCGGTCGATCGCCAACCGGCTGCTGTGGCAGGGCGGCCTGCTCGGCTACGGGCCGGGCGACGCGGCGCTGTTCAAGGCCCCGCTCGGCTTCGACATCTCGATCAACGAGATCCTGCTGCCGCTGGTCACCGGCGCGCGCCTGGTGATCGCCGGGCCCGGCGACGAACGGGACATCGAGGCGCTGCTGTCGCTGATGGCCGAGGAGCGGGTCAGCTTCTGCTACGTCGTGTCCTCGATGCTCGCGGCCATGCTGGAGCTGCCCGGCTTCGCGGCGGCGGCCGGTCCTGCGCTGCGCCATGTGTGGTGCGGCGGGGAGCCGTTGACGCCGGAGCTGTTCGCCCGGTTCCGCGCCGCGACCGGCGCCACGATGTACCACGGGTACGGGCCGGCCGAGACGACGGTCGGCGTCACGCACGAGATCCACCGGCCGGGCGCGGGCCGCGAGGGGCCGACCATCGGGCGGCCCAACCCCAACACCGTCGTCCACCTGCTCGACCCCTTCCTGCGGCCCGTGCCGCCCGGCGTCATCGGCGAGCTGTACGTCGGCGGGCTGCTGCTCGGCCGCGGCTACGTCGGCGATCCGGCGCGGACGGCGGAGCGGTTCGTCGCCGATCCGTTCGCCGCCGACGGCTCCCGGCTCTACCGCACCGGTGATCTCGCGGCGCGGCTGCCGGACGGGCGGCTGCGCTTCGCCGGACGGGCCGACAACCAGGTCAAGATCCGCGGTATGCGGGTCGCGCCGGAGGAGGTCGAGTCCGCGCTCGGCGAGCACCCGGCGGTCTGCCAGGCCGCGGTGGTCGCGCCGCGTGACGCGCGGGGGGACCGGCGGCTGGTCGCGTTCTGCGTGCCGCGCGATCCGGAGGCGGCGGGCGAGACGACGGGCGAAGCCACGGGCGAGAGGGTGGGCGAGGCGTCCACCGATACGGCCGGTGGGGGCGGCGCGCTGGCCGACGACCTGCGGGCGTGGGCGCGCACCCGCCTCGCCGAACACCTGGTGCCCGCCGGGATCGTGATCACCTCGCGGCTGCCGACGCTGCCGTCGGGAAAGGTGGACCGCCGGGCCCTGGCGGACGCGGTGCCCGCGCCGCGCGCCGCCGCGCAACAGCCCCGAACTCCCACGCAGGAGCGGCTGCTCGGGCTGTTCCGCGAAACCCTCGACCGTCCGGACGCCGGTGTGACGGACGACTTCTTCGTGCTAGGCGGCCACTCGCTGCTGGCCACCCGGCTGGTGGTGGCAACCCGCGCCGCCCTCGGCACGCCGCTGGCGGTGCGGGCGCTGTTCGACCACCCGACGGTCGCCGAACTCGCCGCCCACATCGACTCGGGCGACGCCGCCGAGCCGGCCAGGATCGCCGACGGCGTGCTGCTGCCACTGCGCGCGTCCGGCGCTCGGCCCGCGCTCTTCTGCGTACACCCGGTCACCGGCCTGGCCTGGCCCTATGCGGGCCTGCTGCGGCATGTGCAGGACCGTCCGGTCTACGGGCTCCAGGCCGAGAGCCTGGCCGGTGCCTCCGACCTGCCCGCCGATCTCGACGAGATGGCGGCCCGGTACGTCGCCGAGATCCGCGCCCGCCAGCCGTCCGGGCCCTACCACCTGCTCGGCTGGTCGCTCGGCGGCAGCGTCGCGCACCTGATGGCCTGCCAGTTGCTGGACGCCGGACAGGAGGTCGGCAGTCTGACGGTGCTCGACGCCATGCCGGCGCACCGGCTCGACGGGGTCGGCGCCGGTCGCGTTCCCGCGGAGAACCTGGCCAGGCTGCTGGCCGTCAACGGCTATCCGGTCGCCCCGGACCGCGAGATGACGGCACGCCAGGCGTCGGCGCTCGTCGCGGAGCGGGGCGGGCCGCTGGCCGGGTTCGAGGCCGGCGAACTGTGGTCGATCGCGTCGAGCTGGGACCACTCGGCGGGGCTGCGCCGCCTGGAGCCCGCGCCGGTCTACCGGGGCGACCTGCTGCTGATCGAGGCGACCCGGGAGGCCAGACCGCGCGAGCACGCGCCGGCCGCGGTCTGGCGCCCGCACATCGCGGGCCGGGTGCGGACCTGCCCGGTCGCCTCGACGCACTGGCAGCTGACCCGCCCCGAGCCGCTGGCGGTGATCGGCGCGGAGCTGCGCGTCGAACTGCGCCGTGCGGACGCGGGCCGCTGACCTGACAGAACCCGCCAGGCATCCGGTGGCGCGCGCCGCGCGCCGCCGGTGCCCGTGCGCCGCGAGAGGCGGACGGGACACGATCCACGTGAACCCCCAGGAGGGTGAGTCCGGAGTGGACAACGACGAGACGGCCGAGCTCCGGCGGGCACTGCTGCGCCGCCGGCTGGCGGCAGGCGGCCTCGGCCGCCGCCAGGACCGGCACCAGGCACCGGGGGCCGGCGGCGGGCCCGCTCCGCTCAGCGCGGGGCAGCGGCACATGTGGCTGGCGCAGCGCCTCGATCCGACCGGCGCGGCCTACAACGTCTGCCTGGCCGTCACGCTCTCCGGCAAGCTGGACGTACCCGCGCTGCGGCACGCCCTGTGGGCGCTGGTCGTCCGGCACGACCAGCTGCGTACCCGGTACGTCACGGGCGCCGACGAGCTGCCGCGGCAGATCGCCGACCCGCCGCCGGAGCCGGCCGCGCTGCCGCTGCCCGTGACCGACCTGCGGGAGCGGCCCGCGGCGCGGCTGGACGCGGCCCTCGCCCGGCTAGCCGGCCACCGCTTCGACCTGACACGTGACTGGCCGATGCTCACGGCGCTGTGGCGTACCGGCGACGACGAGCACGTGCTCGGCCTGGTGGTGCATCACATCGCGTGGGACGGCGGGAGTTGGCCGGTCATCGCGGCGGAGATCGGTGCCGGGTACGCGGCGGCGGGCCGCACCGACCGTGCCGTGGAGCCTTTGGTGCCGCGGTACGCCGAGGTCGCGGCCGGTCAGGGCCCTCGGGCGTCCGCCGATCTCGACCACTGGGCGGGCCGGCTCGCCGGGCTGCCCGGGCCGCTGCGGCTGCCGGCCGACCGGCCGGGGGACACAGGCGGCCGGCGCCGGTCGGTCGTGCTCCCGGCGGCCGAGACCGGCGCGCTGGTCGAGTTCGCCGCGGGGCGGCGGGTCACGCCGTTCACCCTGCTGCTCGCGGGAGTCGGCGTCCTGCTGCACCGGCACGGCGCCGGCACCGACCTGCCGATCGGCTCGGCCGGCATGAACCGGGACACCGCCGCCGCGCAGGCGCTGGTCGGCAACTTCGGCAACACGCTGGTGCTGCGGCTCGACCTGGCCGGCGATCCGGACTTCGACGAGGTGCTGCGCCGCGCGGACGAGGTGCGCGCGGAGGCGTTCGCGCACCAGGACGCGCCCTACGACCAGGTCGTGGCCCGGCTGCGGCAGACGGAGGGCGCGGCGGCGAACCATCGCGGCGACCTCTTCAACGTCATGCTGCTCTTCCTCACGCAGGATCTGACCGGCCCCAGGCTGCCCGGCCTGCGCGGCGGGTGGCGCACCGTGTACAACGGCACCGCGCAGTTCGACCTGTCCTTCGAGGCGTTCCTGATCGACGGCGAGCTGGAGATCGAGGCGACCTGCGCCGCAGGGCTCTTCTCCGAGGCGCGGATCGACGCGCTGCTCGACGAGCTGCGGGGGCTACTGCGGCAGGCGACGGCCGCCCCGCGAACTCCCGTGTCCCGGCTGTCGGTCGCGGCGCTGCCGACCGGCGCGGAAGCGGAACGGGCGATGACGGCCGCTTCGACCGGCCGGACCGCGCCGGAGGTGGAGGGGCTGGTCCGGGCGACGATGGCGGAGCTGCTCGAGCAGCCGGCCGACGCGATCGACCGCGGCGGCGACTTCTTCGCGCTCGGCGGCAACTCGCTGCTGGCAACCCGGCTGGTCGCGCGCCTGCGCGCCGCGCTCGGCGCGAACATCTCACTGCGGGACGTCCACACCCTGCGCACCCCGGCCGCCCTCGCCGACGCCCTCGGCCCGCGCGGCACGGCACCGGACTGGCGAACGGTCACCCCGTCGGCTGCCTCCCCCGACGGCGATCCGCTCTCGGCCGGGCAGCAGGCGCTGTGGTTCCTCCGGGCGGGCAGCGGGCCGTCGGCCGATTACAACGTGGCGCTGGGCCGCCGGCTGTCCGGCGCGCTCGATCCGGTGGCTTTGCGCGCGGCGCTGGCGGACGTGATCGGTCGGCACGAGCTGCTGCGGGGAATCTTCGAGGAGCGGGAGGGCGTCGTACGGCACCAGGTGCTGACGGTGGCCGAGGCGCTGGGGCGCGGGGCCGATCTGCGCGTGCGGAGTCTTTCGGGCGGTCTGGCGGACGGCCCGGCGGACGGCCGGGTGCACGTCGCGGGAGCCGGTCCGGCGGACGGCCCAGCGCTCGCCTCGGCAGCCAGCCCGGCGGACCCCTCGGCGCACGACGCTGCCGACGGCCCGGCAGGAAGTTCGGCGGGCGGCACTGTGCACGTCCCAGCAGGAAGCCCGGCGGACGGCCTCGCAGGCGATCCTGCGGAACACGCGGCGCCCGGCCCGGCACGTGGTCCGGAGGACGGCCCGGTGTATGGCGTGGCAGGAGGCCCGGCGGCCCGCGCGGCAAGCGATCTGACGGAAGGCCCAGCGCTCGGCTCGGCAGGCGGTCCGACGGATGGCCCGGCGCACGGACCGGCGGGCGACGGCCTGGATGCCGTAATCGAGGCCGAGTTGGGGTATGTCTTTCGGCTGGAGGACGAGCCCGCGCTGCGTGCCACGCTGTTCGCGCGCGGTGACGGCGGCTACGTGCTGCTGCTGGTGCTGCACCACCTGGTGTTCGACGAGTGGTCGGAGTCGGTGCTCTGCGCCGACCTCGCGCTCGCCTATCGGGCGCGGGCCGCCGGGCGGGCGCCCGTCTTCACCGGCCCGCCGGTGCGCTACGCCGACTACGCGCGCTGGCAGCGGCACGCTCTGACGGCGGTGGCGGACGGCGCGGAGATGGCGCGGCAGCGTGCGTTCTGGCGGGAGGCGCTGCGTGATCTGCCGGACGAGATCGCGCTGCCCGCCGACCGGGCCCGGCCGACGGAGCCCGACCAGGCCGGCGAGGCGGTGGCCGTGCCGCTGCCCAGGACCGTGGCGACCGCGCTGCGCGCCCTGGCGGGCCAGCTCGGCGTCGGGCCGTTCGCCGTGTGGCACGCGCTGGTCGCCCTGCTGCTCTCGCGCAACGGCGCCGGTACCGACGTGCCGCTCGGCACCCCCGTCTCGGGGCGCGGCAGCGCCGAACTGGCCGGTGTGATCGGCCTGTTCGTCAATACCGTGGTGCTGCGTGCCGACCTGTCGGGCGAGCCGACGTTCGCCGAGCTGACCCGCCGGCTGGCCGAGGCCGACCTCAGCGCGTTCGACCACCAGGACCTGCCCTTCGAGCGGGTCGTCGAACTCCTCGCCCCGGCCCGCGTGCTCGGCCGCAACCCGCTCTTCCAGACCATGCTGCTCTACAACGACAGGCCGCCGGCCGCGCTGCGGCTGCCCGGCGTCACCGATGAGCCGCTGCCCACCCGGCTGGACGTCGCCAAGTTCGACCTCAGCTTCACCGTCGCCGACGCCGAATCGGCCGACGGGCCGCAGGTGGTGATCCGCTACAGCACCGCGCGGTTCGACCGTGCGACCGCCGAGCGGCTGGGCCGCGAGCTGGGCCGGCTGGCGCAGGAGGCGGCGGCCGACCCCGATCGCGGCCTGTCGCGCATCGAGCACCAGCCCGAGGCGGACCGCCGCCGACTGGTCGAGGAGTGGAACGCCACCGCCGAGCCGGTCAGCGCCGCGAGCCTGCCCGAACTGTTCGCCGCTCAGGCCGCCGCCACCCCGGACGCGGTCGCGGTCGTGTACGGGAAGGAGAAGCTGAGCTACGCCCAACTCGACCTACGAACGAGGCGGTTGGCGGCCGCCCTGACGGCGCGAGGGATCGGACCTGAGGCCCGCGTCGGCGTCCATCTGGAACGTTCGGCCGAGATGGTGGTGGCGCTGCTCGCCGTGCTGCGGGCAGGCGGGGCCTTCGTACCGCTGGAACCGGCCTGGCCGTGGCAGCGGATCGCCGAGGTGGTGCGGACGTCGGCGCCGGCGCTGGTGATCTCCCAGGATCCCCGCGCCTTCGCCGAGCTCGGTGTCGCGGCCGTCCCCTCGACGGAGGGCGCCGAGTCGGAGGACGCGGGACTCCCCCGGCTGCACCCGGACAACCTCGCGTACGTCATGTACACCTCGGGGTCGACCGGCACGCCCAAGGGCGCGATGATCCGGCACGGCGCGATAGCCAACCGGCTGCTGTGGCAGCGCCGGCTGCTCGACTTCGGCCCCGGCGACGCTGCGCTGTTCAAGGCGCCGCTCGGCTTCGACATCTCGGTCAACGAGATCTTCCTGCCGCTGGTCACCGGCGCGACGCTGGTGGTGTGCCCGCCGGGCGACGAGCACGACGCCGAGGCGCTGGCCGGGCTGATCGCCGCGCGCCGCGTCACCTTCGCCTACCTCACGTCCTCGTTGCTCGACGTCATGCTCGGCACCGAGCGCGCGGCGGGGCTGGGCTGCCTGCGGCACGTCTGGTGCGGCGGTGAGGTGCTGACGCCCGCGCTCTTCGCCCGGTTCCGCGCCGCCCTGGATGCCACGCTCTACCACGGCTACGGCCCGGCCGAAGCGACCATCGGGGTGAGCCACGAGATCTACCGGCCGGGGCTGGAGCGCGGCGCCGTCACCATCGGCCGCGCCAATCCGAACACGGTGATCCACCTGCTGGACGCCCAACTGCGCCCGGTACCGGTCGGGTTGCCGGGCGAGATCTACCTCGGCGGCCTCCCGCTGGCACGCGGCTACGTCGGCGAACCCGGCCGTACCGCCGAGCGGTTCGTCGCCGATCCGTTCGCCGCCGACGGCTCGCGCCTCTACCGCACCGGCGACCTGGGCCGCAGGCTCGTGGACGGCACGCTGGAGTTCCTCGGCAGGATCGACAACCAGGTCAAGATCCGCGGGATGCGGGTCGAACCGGAGGAGGTCGAGGCCGCGCTGTCCGGGCATCCCGGGGTGCGGCGCGCCGCGGTGGTCGCGCGTACCGAGGGCGGGACGACCAGGCTCGCCGCCTACCACGTGGCAGGCACCGTGCCCGTGGAGGAGGACGTGCTGCGCGACTGGCTCGCTGAGCGGCTGCCCGCCCACCTGGTGCCCGCGTCGATCACCGCGCTGGAGAGCCTGCCGCTGCTGCCCTCCGGCAAGGTCGACCGTGCCGCGCTGCCCGCGCCCACGCGCGGCGGCACGGTCTCCCGTCCGCCGCGCGACGCGCGCGAGTCACTGCTGAGCGACTTGCTCGCGCGGCTGCTCGGGCTGGACGCGGTCGGCGTGGAGGAGGACTTCTTCCGGCTCGGCGGCGACAGCATTTTGTCGATCCAGCTGGTGTCGGCGGCCCGCGCGGCCGGGCTGCGGCTGACGGTGCGTGACGTGTTCGCCGCGCCGACCGTCGCCGGTCTCGCCGCGCGCGCGGAAGCGGCGCCGGAGGCGGCCTCACCCGGCGCCGTGCCCGAGGAGAAGGGCGCGGATCTTCCGCTGTCGCCGTTGCAGCAGGGCCTGCTCTACCACGCGCTGTCCGGCGATGGCGGCGAGGCGTACATCGCTCAGCTCACGCTGCGGCTCGGCGGCGAACTGGACGCGACGGTGCTGCGTGCGGCCGTCGACAGCCTGCCGCGCCGGCACGAGAGCCTGCGGGCGTCCTTCGTCGACGGGCCGGACGGCGCGCCGGTGCAGCGGCTGGCCGCGGAGGTGGCCGTGCCGTGGCGGGAGGAGGACCTGAGCAGCCTGACGCCCACGGAGCGAGAGGAGCGCTGGGCGGACCTGGTCGAACGGCAGCGCGCCGAGCCGTTCGACACCCGCCGCGCGCCGTTGCTGCGCGCGGTCCTCGCACGGTGCGGTCCGCTGGAGCACCGGCTGCTCCTCACCAACCACCACCTGCTGTTCGACGGCTGGTCGCTGCCGCTGCTGGTGAACGATCTGCTCGCGGGTTACGCCGGTGACCGGCTGCCGCCGCCGGCCGGGCAGTTCTCGGCGCATCTGCGCCGGCTGGCGGGCCTGGACGCGGAGGCCGCCGCTGCCGCCTGGCGGCGCGCGCTGGACGGGCTGCCGGGGCCGACGCGGCTCGCGGGCGAACCGGATCCGGCGCCGTACCAGATCGCCGCCGAGCACCGGCTGCCGCTGGGCCCCGAACTGACCGGCCGGCTGGACGCGTTGGCGCGCGAGCGGGGTGTCACCCTGGGCACGCTGCTGTCCGCCGCCTGGGGCGTCCTGCTCGGCCTGCTGACCGGCGGACCGGACGCGGTGTTCGGCATCACGGTGTCCGGCCGGCCGCCCGAACTGCCTGGCGCCGAGGGGACGGTGGGGCTGTTCATCAACACCGTGCCGGTACGGGTGCGCGCCCAGCCCGGTCTGTCGTTCGCCGAACTGCTCGGGCGGCTGCGGGCGGAGCAGTCTGAACTGCTCGACCACCAGCACCTCGGGCTGGCCGAGATCCAGCGGCAGGCCGGCGGCGCCGAACTCTTCGACACACTGCTGGTGTTCGAGAACTACCCGGCCGACCGGTCCGCCCTGGCCGCGACCGCGCGGCGCGGCGGCCTCGACCTGCTGGGCGTCGACTCGTCGGACGACACCCACTACCCGCTGACCGTGCTGGTCGAGCCGGGCGCCGACCTGACCGTACGACTGCGGCACCGGGGCGCCGCGCTGGGCCGCGACCGGGTCGAGGCGATCGGCGAGCGGCTGCGCGCACTGCTCGGACGGGTCGCGGACCGTCCCGACGCGCCGCTGGCGACGCTCGACCCGCTGCTGCCCGGTGAGTTGCCCGGCACCCGCTCCGGAACGCCCGCGTATCAGGAGGACGTACTCGACGCGATCGACCGGGTCACGGCACGGGCACCGCACGCGACGGCGATCAGTGCTGGTGGCGTGCGGTACGACTACGCCTGGCTGGCCGCCCGCTCGCGGCAGCTGGCGGAGATCCTCGCCGCGCGGGGCGCCGGCCCCGAGCGGCTGGTCGGGATCGCGCTGCCACGCGGGGCGGATCTCGTCGCCGCCGTGCAGGCGGTGCTGCGGTGTAATGCGGCCTTCATGCCGCTCGATCCGGGCCGACCGCCGGCCCAGTTGGGCCGGATGCTTGCCCGGGCGCGGCCGGTGCTGGTGCTGACGACACGGGAGGCGGCGGCCGGACTGCCGCACGGGGACGTGGAGTTGCTGTTCCTGGACGAACTGCCTTACGACGAGCGGGCATTTGAGCAGGCCCCCGCAGGGGTCCGTTCCGCAGTGTTGCCGGGACAGGCCGCCTACGTCCTGAACACCTCCGGCTCGACCGGCGAACCCAAGGGCGCGGTGCTGACCCGGCAGGGGCTCGGCAACCGGCTGGCCTGGATGGCCGACGCGTACGGCATCGGTCCTGCGGACGTGCTGCTGCACAAGACGCCGATCGGCTTCGACGTGTCCGTGTGGGAGCTGCTGCTGCCCTTCACGGTCGGCGCCGCGCTGGTCGTCGCGGAGCCCGGCGGGCACCAGGACCCCGGCTATCTGGGCGAGTTGATCCGCGCGGAGGGTGTGACGACCGTTCACTTCGTCCCGTCGATGCTGCGGGCGTATCTCGACGACGGCGACCCGGCCGGTGCTCCCCCACTGCGCCGGGTGCTGTGCAGCGGCGAGGCGCTGCCGACGGATCTGGCGGCGCGGGCCGCCGCGCTGCTCGGGGCCGAGGTGCACAACCTCTACGGCCCGACCGAGGCGACCATCGACGTCACCGCGGCACCGTACGAGCCCGTGCCGGCCGGTGCGAAGGCCGCGGCGACGGTGCCCATCGGGCGTCCGGTCGCCGGGACCACCGTCCACGTCCTGGACAGCTCGCTGCGGCCCGCGCCGCCCGGTGTGCCGGGCGAGCTGTACCTCGGCGGGGTGCAACTGGCCCGCGGCTACCTGGACGAGCCCGGTCTGACGGCGGCCCACTTCGTCGCCGACCCCTTCGCCGCCGACGGCTCACGGCTCTACCGCACCGGCGACATCGTGCGAACGCTGCCGGGCGGCGCGCTGGAATACCTGGGGCGCGGCGACGACCAGGTCAAGATTCGCGGCGTCCGCGTCGAACCCGCCGAGGCGGAGGCCGCGCTCGCCGCGCTGCCGGAGGTCGGCTCGGCGGCGGTACTGCCGCGGGACGACGGGCCGAACGGCACCTGGCTGGTCGGATACGTGGTCCCGGCGGCGGATACCGGCGCGAGTGCTCCGGACCCGGCCGCGTTGCGCGAGGCGCTCAGCCAGGTGCTTCCGGGGCCGTCGGTGCCCGGCTCCATCGTCGTACTGGACGCGCTGCCGCTGACGTCATCGGGCAAGGTGGACCGGCGCGCGCTGCCGGCTCCGACGCGGGTGCCGGCATCGGCCGGCCGGTCACCTCGCGGGCATCGTGAGACGGTGCTGTGCCGGTTGTTCGCCGAGGTGCTCGGCCTGCCCTCGGCCGGTCCCGACGACAACTTCTTCGCGCTCGGCGGCGACAGCATCATGTCGCTGCGGCTGGTCACCCTGGCCCGAGCCGCAGGGCTGCGCTGCACACCCCGCCAGGTCTTCGAGGCGCCAACTCCCGCTGCGCTGGCCCTCGTAGCCGATGCCCTGCCGGCGCGGGCTCCGGAGGTGAGCGCCACCCCGGCCACCGGCCCGATTCCGCTGACCCCGATCATGCGCCGGCTGCTCGACCGCGGCGGCCCCGTAGCGGGCTTCGCCCAGTCGGTGATCGTACGAACACCGGCGGGGGCGAGGCCCGAATGGCTGACCGGCGCACTGCACGCCCTCGTTCGCACGCACGACATGCTCCGGGCCCGACTGGAGCCGGACCCCGAGGTGACGGACGGCGCGCCGCTGCGCCTGCGGGTCGAGCCGGTGAGCGACGACGGCCAACTGCCGCGCCGTACAAGCGGGTTGCCCGAGTCTGTGGTCCAGCCCGCGGACGACGGCACCCGATCGCCGCGCGGCAGCGCCGGGGCAGCCGGGACGACGGCAGTGGCCCGGCACGCGGACGACAACACCGACGCCGGCAGCCAACTGCCCGACCGCGCACCTCAAGTAACCGCAGCCGACACCCGGCGGATCGCCAACGGCACCGATGCCGATGGCCAACTACCGCCTGGCGTAAACGGGGAAGCAGCGGCCGAACCCCCGCCCGAGGGCAACGACACAGACGGCCAACTGCTCCGCTGCGTCACCGGGATACCCGATCCCGAAGCCGAGGTCCGGCGCGAGGCGGCGCTGCTCGATCCGTACTCGGGACGGATGCTGCGGGCCGTCTGGTGTGACGGTGGAGCAGGGCGGCAAGGGCGGTTGCTGCTCGTGGCGCATCACCTCGTCGTTGACGGGGTGTCCTGGCGGGTGCTTCTGGAGGATCTGGCCGTCGCGTACGAGGACGTGCGCGCGGGGCGGACGGTACGGCTTGACGCCGTCGGCACGTCGTTTCGGGCCTGGGCGCTGGGCGCCGCCGGGTCCGTCGCGAATCCGGCCGGCCGGCTCGCCGTGTGGCGCAAGGTACTGGCCGGGGCGGCGCCGCGGCTCGCCGGGAGGCCGCTCTCGGCCGAGCGCGATGTGCTCGGCGCCACTCGCAAGGCCGTGACCCGTCTGCCGGCCGATCTGACCCGGGAGGCGCTGCTCGTCGCCGGTTCCGGCGGGCCGGGCGCGCGACTCGACACGCAGCGCCTGCTGCTGGCCGCACTGGCCGCGGCGCTGGCCCGTACCGGGATCGAGCCGGAGCCTCTCGTCCGGCTCGAAGGGCACGGTCGCGAGGAGCAGGTGATGCCGGGCGCCGACCTCACCCGTACGGTCGGCTGGTTCACCACGGCCTTCCCCGTCCGGCTCGACACCTGCGGCCTCGACCTGGAGGACGTCTTCGCCGGTGGTCCGGCGGCCGGTGAACTCCTCCGCCGCGTCGGCGAGACGGTCGGCGGGCTGCCCGATCACGGCCTCGATTACGGACTGTTGCGCTACGCGGGCGGCGAGAGCACCGCCGCACTCGCCGAACTGCCGGAACCGCTGATCGGCTTCAACTACCTGGGCCGGTTCACCGGCGGCGACGAGGACTGGTCGCTCGACTCCTCGGCAGGGCCGCTCGGCGGCGCAGGCGATCCGGCCATGCCGGTGGCCCACGTGCTCGACGTCAACGCCGCCGTGGACGCCGAACTCGGCACGGCCCGGCTGCGCGTGTCGTGGACCTATCTGCCCGAACTGCTGCCCGCGCCGGACGTCGAGCGGCTCGCCGACTGCTGGGCCGAGGCGGTACGCGGACTGCTCGCGCACATCCGGCAGGCCGCGGTGGCCCCCGACGAGCCCGCGCCACCGCCGCCGGACCTCGACCTGGTCGCCGTGTCCGACGACCAACTGGCCCGCCTCCAGCGGCGGTTCGCGGCCCCGGCCCCGTCCGCCACCCCACCCGCGACACATGATTCGGAGCCCGCGACATGAGCGAAGCCGGCACCGTCGAGGCCCTGCTCGACGAGGTGCGCGTCCTGCTGACCGACGACGGCGAGGTCCCGGCCCCGTCCGACAACCTCTTCGAGTGGGGGCTCGACTCGATCGGCCTGATGCGGCTCGCCGCGCGCTGGCGCGGGGCCGGTGTCGCCGTGTCCTTCGGCGAGCTCGCGTCCCGGCCCACCCTGGCCGGCTGGCACGACCTGATGCTGGCCGCCGACCCATCGGACGGCGTGCCGTCCGCCGGGCCGGACCCCGGCCGAGAGAGCGCCGGAGACACGGAGGACGCCGAATTCCCGCTCGCCCCGCTCCAGCACGCCTACTGGATCGGCCGCGAGCCGGGCCAGCGTCTCGGCGGCGTCGCGGCCCACCTCTACACCGAGTTCGACGGCTCCGGCGTCTCCCCCGACCGGCTCGCCCGAGCCGTCGAGGAACTGGTCGAACGGCACGCGATGCTGCGGGTCCAGGTCACCGGTGACGGCCGGCAGCGCCTACTGCCCGAGCGCCCGTTCCCGCCGGTGACCGTGACGGACCTCCGGGAGGCGACGGGAGAGGAGGCCGCACGCGAGCTGGAACGGCTGCGGCAGACCCGTTCGCACCAGGCGCTGCCCATCGAGGACGGGCGGGTCTTCGACATCGGAGTCGTCCTGCTGCCGGGCGGACGCACCCGGGTCGCCGTGGACGTGGACATGGTGGCGGCCGACGCCCGCAGTTACCGGCTGCTGCTCGCCGAGCTGGCCCGCTGCTACGTGACCGGTGCCGCGCTGCCCGCGGCGCCTCACTACGGCTACCGGCACTACCTGCGCGACCGGGCCGCCGCCTCGGCGCCGGCCGTCGAGGCCGCCGAGGACTGGTGGCGGCAGCGGCTCGACACACTGCCCGGCGCGCCGGAGCTGCCGACCGACCCGCACGCCACCCGTGTCGAGCGCGTCGGCCGCCGGGCCCGTCAGCTCGGCGCGCGGGAGCGCGACCTGCTGGCCGCCCGGGCCCGCGCGCACGGCGTCACGCTCGCGATGGCCTTCGCCACCGCCTACGCCGAGGTGGTCGGCGCGTGGAGCACGGAGCCCGCGTTCCTGCTCAACGTGCCGGTGTTCGACCGGGAGCCGCTGGACGCGGCGGTGCCGGGGCTGGTCGGGGACTTCACCTCGTCGATCCTGCTGAGCGCCGACGTGTCACGTCCCGAGCCGTTCGCCGAGCGCGCTCGGCGGCTCCAGGCGCAGGCGCACGAGCGCGCCCGGCACACCGCGTTCTCCGGTGTGCACCTGCTGCGCGAGCTGGGCCGCGCGACCGGCTCCCCCGTCGTCGCACCCGTCGTCTTCACCAGCGCGCTCGGCCTGGGTGAGCTGTTCGCGCCCGAGGTGACGGACGCCTTCGGCGAGCCGGTGTGGATGATCTCCCAGGGGCCGCAGGTCGTGCTCGACGCCCAGGTCACAGAGGTGCGCGGCGGGGTCCTGGTGAACTGGGACGTCCGCGAGAACCTGCTGCTGCCCGGCGTGGCCGACGCGATGTTCGCCGCCTTCACCGGGCTGCTGGCCGAGCTGACCGAGAACCCCGCGGCCTGGACGCGTCCCGTCACGGACCTGTTGCCGTCAGAGCAGTTCGGCGCCCGCGGACGTCCCGAGACCGTCGAAAGGGAGGCGGTCAAAGGGCTGCTGCACGGCGGCTTCTTCGCTCACGCCTGGAGTACGCCGGACGCGCCCGCGCTGCTGTGGGGGGCCGACGGGGTGTGGAGCTACGCCGAGTTGGCGGACCGCGCGCTGCGGGTGGCGGGCGCGGTGCGGGCCGCGGGCGCCTCGCCCGGCGACACCGTCGCGGTGAGCCTGCCCAAGGGGCCCGATCAGATCGCGGCCGTGCTGGGCGCGCTGGCCGCGGGGTGCACGTATCTGCCGATCGGCACCGACCAGCCGGACGCCCGGCTGCACCGGATCATGGAGCTGTCCGGCTGCCGGGTCATCGTCACCGACCGGGCGTCCGCCGCCGCGAACGGGGCCACGGCGATCGGCGCCCGTACCGCGCTCGCCCATCCGGAGCCGCTGTCCCGCCCCTGGTCCGGTGGGGACGGCGGCATCCCGCCCGCCTACGTCCTGTTCACCTCGGGCTCGACCGGCGAGCCCAAGGGCGTCGAGATCGACCACCGCGCCGCGCTCAACACGCTCGCCGACCTGACCGCCCGGTACGGCATCGGCGCCGCCGACCGCACGCTCGGCGTGTCGGCGATGGAGTTCGACCTGTCGGTGTTCGACGTCTTCGCGCCGCTGTCCGTGGGCGGCGCCGTCGTGGTGGTCGCTGAGGCGGAGCGGCCTGACGCGCGGGCCTGGGCGGCACTCGTGCGACGGCACCGGGTCACCGTGCTCAACTGCGTGCCGGTGCTGCTCGACATGCTGCTGGTCGCCGCCGAGGGCAGCGGGCCCGCCGAGCCGGGTGACGGGATCGGCGACACGCTGCGGCTGGTGCTGCTCGGCGGTGACTGGGTCGGTGTCGACCTGCCGGGGCGGCTGGCCGCGCGGGTGCCCGGGTGCCGGTTCGTCGGGCTCGGCGGCACCACCGAGACGGCCATCCACTCGACGTTCTACGAGGTGACCGATCCGGCCGCGCTGCCTGCTGCCTGGCGGGCGGTGCCGTACGGCGCTCCACTCGACGGTGTGGCCTGCCGGGTCGTGGACCGGCAGGGCCGGGACCGGCCCGAGTGGGTGGCCGGTGAGCTGTGGATCGGCGGCGCGGGGGTGGCCCGCGGCTACCGGGGCGATCCGGTGCGCACGGCCGACCGGTTCGTGGAGTACGCGGGCCTGCGCTGGTACCGCACCTGTGACATGGCGCGCTATCTGCCGGGCGGGGTGCTGGAGTTCCTCGGCCGGGCCGACCAGCAGGTCAAACTGCGCGGCTACCGGGTCGAGTTGGGCGAGGTGGAGGCGGCGCTCGCCGCGCAGCCCGGGGTCCGGCGCGCGGTCGTGTCGTGCTCGGCCCGGCGGGGCGGCTCGCTGCGTGCGATGGCCGAGGCGGATCCCGGTCTCGACGAGGCCGCGCTGCGCGCCGGTGTCGAGCGGCTGCTGCCCGACTACATGGTGCCCGAACGGGTGGTCGTGCGCGGCGCGTTGCCGCTGAACCGCAACGGCAAGCCGGACCGGGCCGCCGTCGAGGCCGCGCTGTGGGAGGCGGCAGAGCCCGCCGGTCGCGTGGAACCGGACACTGCGCTGGAGACGCTGCTGCTGATGGTCTGGCGGGAGGAGTTGCGCGCGCCCGACCTCGGTGTGGAAGACGAGTTCCTGGGCAGCGGCGGCGACTCGGTGCTCGCCACCCGGATCGTGGCCAGGCTGCGCGATCTGACCCAGAGCGACGGGGTGCGCGTGCAGGCCGTGCTCGACTCCCGTACCGCCGCCGGGATGGCGCGGGCGCTGCTCTCAACTGACCCGGCCTGGGAGGAGATCGCACAACTCGCCCTGGAGATCGCCGCCTTGTCCCCGGAGGAGCTGGCCGACGCGCTCGCCGCGGAGTGAACACGACCGTGGTCCCGCACCCAACAGGTTGCGGGACCACGGACGTTCGGCGGACGCGCGACGGATCAGCCGTCAGCGGCGGGCGGCCCTCAGTCCTCGGCGGGCCGGACGAGATACCGCGCCACGCTGTCGAGCTTCTCGCAGGTCTCGGTGAACTCCCGCTCGGGCCGCGACCCGCTCACCACCCCCGCGCCGGCCCGCAGCCACACCCGGTCACCGACCCCGAAGGCCGTGCGCAGCACGAGCGCGGCGTCGAGCGCCCCCGCGTGGTCGATGCTGAACACCGCCCCGGCGTAGAGGCCGCGCGGGCTCGGCTCGTGGTCGCGGATCATCCGGTACGCGGCCTGCTTCGGCACCCCGGACGCGGTCACCGCGGGGAAGAGCGCGCCGAAGGCCCGCCAGGTGCGGGCCTGCGCCGCGCCGGCGCCCTCGGCCTCCGGCAGCAGCCCCGTCACGGTGGACCCGAGGTGCTGCACGCTGCCGCGTTCCTTGACCGCCATGAACTCCGACACCGCTGTGCTGCCCGGCCGGCAGATCCGGCTGAGCTCCTCGTGCGCGAGCTTGACGGACACCGCGTGCTCGAAGATCTCCTTGGCGTCCGTGGTCAGGTCGTGGCGCAGCCGCTCGTCGTCCCCGGCGTCCCCGGTGCGTGCGCGGGTGCCGGCCAGCGGCTGGGTGCGTACGGTGCCGTCGGCGTCGATCTCCGCGACGGTCTCGGGACTGAAGCCGAACACGCGCAGTTCTGGCGTGTCGATGACGAAGGACCGCGCCGGTGTGTTGTGCCGCCGACCGACCAGGTAGCTGCCGGTGAAGTCCACCGGGCCCGGCACCGGAACCTCGCGGGAGAGCACCACCTTCTGCAGATCGCCCGCCGTGATGGCCCGCAGGCAGTCGGCGACCGCGGCGAGATAGCGCTCGTCGCGGGTGTGGACGGGCACGGGCACGCGGGCGCACTCCGGCTCGGCCGGCTTGTGAGGTGCTGCCAGGAGTGCCGCGACGAGGGCGAGTTCGCCGGGGTCCGCGGCGGTGATCAGAGCCTCGCCGGACCGGAACCGTACCTCGATCCTCGGCACGATGACCCGCAGCAGCGGCTCCGTGCCGGTGGTCGCGGTCCCGGCCAGGGCGTAGGCGAGTTCGAAGGCGGCCCAGCCGTAGCCGGTCCAGCCGGCCAGCGGCAGCTCCGCGAGCAGCGCGGCCAGCGCGCCGAGCGGGTCGCCGTCGGGCTCGACGCGGCGTTCGCCGGCCGGGCCGCGCGAGATGACGGCCCGGCCGGTCGCCGTCACCTCGGCGGCCACGCCGATCGCGACCCGGACCTCCGACTGGTTCTCGTAGAGCACCTGCGTCTTGTCGAGTCCGTGCCGCAGCAGGCCGGCGGCGTGGGCGACCGGATCGCCCGGCAGTGGAACGGTGCGGTGCGGCGGTTTCGCGACGGTGATCGTTGCGTCCGTTTTCATCAGCCTCTCGATCCCTGTTCTGGCTCAGCCGTGGAGGGGCGGGCAGGTGACGTGCTGTCAGGACTTCGCGACCGCGGTGGCCAGCTTGGGCACGGTGGCGTCAAGGCCGAAGGGGATGCTGAGCACCGAGGGGAAAGCGAGCGCGATGGCGGTGGGGAAGTCCAGCGGTATGTAGGAGCCGCGCTCGACCGCCTTCAGCCGCTTGAACAGCGGGTTCGCCTCGAGCTTCTTCTGCGCGGCGGTGGTCTGGTAGGCGAGGATGAGCACGTCCGCGTCGAGCAGGTCGAGGCGTTCCATGCTGATCTCGGACCGGCCGGGCGTGGCGGAGGCGGGCAGTTGGGTGACGGCGGGCGCCAGGGTGAAGCCGAGCTGCCGGAAGAAGGTCGCGCTGGCGTCGGTGGCGCTGCTGGTGGTGAATATCTGGCCGTTGCCCTCGACGGGACCGAAGGTGAAGGTCTTGCCGGCGAACTCCGGGTGCCGCGACTTGACGGTCGCGATCTTCTGCTCGACCTCGGTGACCAGCGCGGCGGCCTTGTCCTTCTTGCCGAGCGCGGCGCCGGCCCGGGTGGCCATCTGCTGCCAGCTGTCCTCGCCGACGCCCTTGAGGTAGCCGAGAGTCGGGGCGATCTTGCCGAGGGTGGCCCAGTCCTTGGCGAGCCCGTAGTCGTCGCTGGCGAGGATGAGGTCGGGGCGCAGCCGGTCGATGGTGGTCAGCGGCAGCCCGTTGACGGTGTCGAAGCCCTTGGCCTGGGAGCTCGCCTTCTGCCAGGGAGCCAGCCCGGTGGGGAAGGTGCTGTTCCTGCCGAACCCGACCAGGTTCGCGCCGAGGGCCAGCGCCAGGTCGGTGTCGCGCAGATACCCGCAGGCCACCACGCGGGCCGGGGCGTTCGCCACCTTGGTCGGCCCGAGCTTGCCGGGGATGGTCACCGGGAAGCCCTGCTTCGGCGCGGCCGTGGCGGCGGTCTTCGCCGAGCTGTTGGAGCAGCCGGCCACCAGGGCGGTCGCCGCACCGGCCGCGGACAGCAGGAAGCCGCGGCGCGGCAGCGCCCGTCCGGGGGGCGTGGTCGGCATGGAGACGTTCACGTGTCGGGCTCCTCGTATGGCGTTCACGGATCTGGCGGGGCATCCAGGTTTCGGCGTAGTTAGATTAGCCTAACCTTACTTTCGAAGGTCAAGAGCCTGAGCCGCCCGATGCGGGGATCAACTCCTGCGCACGGAGCGGCTCTTGTTATTTAACTTAGGTTAGCCTAACCTAAGTGCGTTCGAGCTGAGCCCCCTCCCGAAAGGAAGAACCGGTCGTGAACTCTTCTTTCGCCGACCTGCCATCGCTGCTCGACAGCGACGACCCGGAGTACGCCAACGGGATCGTCAGAGCGTTCGCGGCCAACGACGCCTTCAGGGCCGCGGAGTGGGAGGAGCTGACGACCGAGGAGAACCCGTACCGGCGCCCGGTGCGGCCCGACGACCTCGCGTGGCTCGACTACTCCCGGCCGATGCCGGCCGACCGGGCGCTGCTGCTCTCAGCGCTGCTCGGCCACCGGATGCTGCGCAACGTCTACGACTCCGACCTGCTCTACCTGCCGCCGAAGGGCAACGACGCGGCCACGGCGAGCAGGCAGGCGTTCTACAGCCCGCGCAACCGCACGCTGTCCGCGCTCGCCCAACCCGTACTCGAACGGCACCTGTTCACGCTGCTCGACGAGGTGCGCACGCCGCTCGACGGCAACGGCACCGCCGACGTGGTCGCGCACGCCCGCGCCTATCTCGACCGGCGCCGCGCCGAGCCGGGCCGCGCCGGCGAGGCGGTGTCCGACACCAAGGGCCGCCGCGAGGCCGCCTCGTTCCTGATGGTGCAGCTGAGCGCCTTCGTGCCGGCGGCGCACGCCGCCATCGGACGCGCGGCCGTCGGCGAGTACGGCCTCGCGCATCCGGGCCTGCGCGGACTGCTGCTGGACGCCTATCGCAGCTGGGACGGCGACGCCGAGGACTACCGGGCGATGCTCGCCTCAGCCGGCCTCACCACCGGCGCGGCCGCCTACTGGCAGCTCTACCTGGGCAGTTCGCTGGCCCGCGGCAACCATCTGCTCCACCTGGCGCGCAGCCACGAGAACGCGTTCGCCTTCCTGGGCGCCTGGACCCAGTTCGAGATCGACCGCGCCGTCACCGCGCCGCACTACGCCGCCGCGTTCGAGGACGGGCTCGGCGCCCGCCCCGCCTACCTCGACGGGATCCCCGACCTGACCGGCGACTGGCTGGAGCAGCGCGTCGTGGAACTGCTCGGTCCGCTGGTCGAGCGGTTCGGCACCGGGGTCGTCGGCGAGTTCCACCGCGGCTTCGCCGACGCCGCCTGGCTGGCCGACCTGTGGAACCGCGACCTCGGCGAGCAGGTCACCTGGGCCGACCGCATCGAGGAGTACCAGGACAAGGCGGTGCGGATCGACCGCAAGATCACCGAGGAGAACATCACCGTCGACCTCGACACGTTCGTGGAGACCTGCGACGAGACCTCGACCACCCATGTGCACGACGACCACCGCCTGGTGATGGTCGAGTCCGGCCGGATGCACTTCTGGAACAACGTGACGCACAAGATCACGCTGGAGGAGGGCGAGAAGCTGCTCATCCCCCTCTCCCGGCTGCACGGCTCGACCGTGCTGTCCGGATCGTGCACCTACCACCAGCCGATCATCCCCGAGGAGATGTTCCGCGAGTTCGACTGAGCGCCAGGTCATGCCGCCTGCCATCCCCCACGACAACGGAGTTGATGGTGTCATCAGCCGACGCCGCCGGTGAGAGCGAGCCGTCCCCGGCGGCGCCTCCCGCGGCCTGCCCCAAGGACCGCGCCGACCTCACGCACGCCGCGGACGACGACATACGCCGCCAGACGATCGGCTCGCTGCCCCGGTGGGGAGCCGACCGCGCCCGCGAGCTGCTCGGCACGCTCACCGCGGCCGACGACCCCTTTCCCTGCACCTTCGCCGTCGCCGCCGCCAAGCGCACGACGCTGCGCTTCGGCTTCGTCGACGACCTGGACAACGAGGCGGCCTGGAAGCTGCTGCCCGGCATCCTGTCCGGCTATCTCGGCCAGTACCAGGGGATATCCCGCGAGACCTCGCTCGTGGTGTTCTTCCGCGACGACGGTCCGCCGCGCGGGCTGGACGCCTACCACGAGCGGTTCTGGTCGATACTCCAGTACCTGCACGACGAGGACCAGTCGCCCTGGCCCGAGCAGACGCCCACCGATCCCGAGCACTTCCTGTGGGAGTTCTGCTTCGAGGGCACCGAGATCTTCGTGGTCTGCAACACCCCGGCGCACGACGCCCGCCGCAGCCGGCACAGCCCGGTGTTCGTGATCACCTTCCAACCGCGGTGGGTCTTCGAGGGGCTTGAGCAGGACACCCCGCGGGGCAGCGCGGCGCGCCGCACCATCCGGACCCGGCTGCGCCGCTTCGACGCCGCCGAGCCGGCCGCGGAGCTGGGCTCGTACGGCGATCCGGACAACCGCGAGTGGCGCCAGTACTTCCTGCCGGACGGCGACGGCGAGCCCATGACCGGCTGTCCCTTCCACGCCCGCCGGCCGTCCCGGAGCCCGAACCGGCCGTGATTGCGGCCGACTTCCCCTGTCGCCGCCCACGATAGGTTAGGTTAGCCTGAGCTAACTATCCGTTCGCGGACAGTTGACGTCGCCGCGTGCCCGCCGGCCGGGGACCGCGGCGGCGCACGGCCGACGGCGCACGGGCGGCCGCCACCACGACCGACCGCCGCCAGGACCGACCGCCGCCACGACCGGTGGCCGACCACGACACACGCAGGACGCGACGAGAGGTGACCGGTGCAGGGCACGATCAAGGCCGTGCGCGGCACGCCGGGCCGGAAGTCGTGGTCGTCGCACAGCACCGGCCGGCGTGCCGCCGGACTGGTGCTGGCCGGGCTCACGCTGCTGGTCATCGTGGTGCTCAGCCTCGCGGTCGGCACCAGGGAGATACCTCTGCACGAGGTCTTCGACGCCGTCTTCCACAACACCGACACCGACGACCAGTTGGTCGTCACCAGCCTGCGCGTGCCCCGTACGCTGATCGGCCTGTGCGTCGGCGCCTCGCTCGGCCTGGCGGGCGCCCTGATCCAGGCGCTGACCCGCAACCCGCTGGCCGACCCCGGGCTGCTGGGGGTCAACTCCGGCGCCGCGGCGGCGATCGTCATCGGCATCGCCTGGCTCGGCCTCGACTCGCCCTGGCAGTACGTCTGGCTGGGCGTGGCCGGAGCGGCCCTCGTCTCCTGCGTGGTCTACCTGCTCGGCTCGCGCGGCACCGGCAGAGCCACGCCCGCCCGGCTGGCGCTGGCCGGCATCGCGGTGACGGCGGTGCTGACAGGGCTCGTACAGGCGATCACCCTGCTGTCGCCGGCCGCGTTCGACGCGTTCAGGTTCTGGCAGGTCGGCTCGCTGGACAACCGCGGTACGGGCGTACTGCGCCAGGTGCTGCCGCTGATGGCCGCCGGGACCGTGCTCGGGCTCGCGCTGGTCCGGCCGCTCAACGCGATGGCGCTCGGTGAGGAGGCCGGCCGCGCCCTCGGCGCCCATCCGGCGCGCACCCGGCTGCTCGGCGCGCTGGCGATCACCCTGCTGTGCGGGTCGGCGACCGCGGCCGTCGGACCGATCGTCTTCGTCGGGCTCGCGGTGCCGCACATCGCGCGCGGCATCGTCGGCCCCGACCAGCGGTGGGTGCTGCCGTACTCGCTGGTGCTCGCGCCGACCGTGCTGCTCGCCGCCGACATCGTCGGCCGGGTGGTGGCGCGGCCGGGCGAACTGCAGGCCGGCATGGTGACGGCCTTCCTGGGCGCGCCGGTGCTGATCGCGCTCGTCCGGCGCGGAAAGGTGTCGTCGCTGTGAGCCCCGCGCTGCGCACGTCCACGGCCCCGGTGCGGGTGGACACCGCCTCCCGCCGCCGCGCGGTGCGGCTGTGGGGCGGGCACCTGTCCCGCCGGGTCTCGCCGCGCGCCGCGGCCGTCTGCCTGATGCTGGCGCTGGCCACCGTTGCCGCCGGGCTCGCCACACTGCTGGTGTGGGGAGGGCTGCCGTTCGGCGAGGTGCTGCGCACCCTCCAGGGCCACGGCACGGTCTCCGACGAGTTCATCGTCTACACGGTCGACAGCCCGCGCCTGCTGTGCGCGGTCATGGTCGGCCTGGCGCTGGGCGCGAGCGGCGCGATCTTCCAGAGCGTGTCCAAGAACCCGCTGGGCAGCCCGGACATCATCGGCTTCACCATGGGCTCCTCGGCGGGCGCGGTGTTCGCGATCACCGTGCTGCACGCCGGCTACGCCACGACCTCGCTCGGCGCGCTGGCCGGTGGCTTCGGCAGTGCCGTACTGGTCTACCTGCTGGCCCTGCGCCACGGGGTGCAGGGCCAGCGGCTGGTCATCGTCGGCATCGCGGTGAGCCTCATGCTCGGCTCGGTGGTCAACTACCTGCTCACCCGGTCCACTCTGCAGGGCGCGCAGGAGGCACAGGTCTGGCTCACCGGCAGCCTGTCCGGGCTCGGCTGGGACCAGCTGTATCCGGCGCTCGCCGCCGTCCCGGTGCTGCTGCTCGTCGCGTGTCTGCTCGTCGGGCGGCTCAACCTGCTCGAACTGGGCGACGACACCGCGCGGGGCCTGGGCATGGGGGTGGAACGCAGCCGGCTGGCGCTCCTGGCGCTCGGCGTCGCGCTGGTCGCGGTGGCCACGGCGACGGCGGGGCCGATCAGCTTCGTCGCGCTGACCGCGCCGCAACTGGCCCGGCGGCTGACCGGCGCCCCCGGCGCCGGCGTGTTCCCCGCGGCGCTGATGGGCGCGGTGCTGCTCGTGGTCGGCGACATCGTCGCGCAGCACGCGTTCGGGGTCGACCTGCCGGTCGGCGTCGCCACCGGCGCGCTCGGCGGGCTCTACATGGCGTGGCTGCTGGCCGGCCAGTGGCGGACGGGGCGGGCATGACACGCGCCGGCCACGACATCGGAAGGGACGGCATGGGCGAGGACACACGGCTGGCCGCGAACGGCCTGACACTGCGGTACGAGCAGGAGACCGTGCTCGACGGGCTCGACGTCTCGATACTCGCCGGGTCGTTCACGGTGATCGTCGGAGCGAACGCCTGCGGCAAGTCGACGCTGCTGCGCGGCCTGTCCCGCATGCTGCGCCCGGCCGGCGGCACCGTACTGCTGGACGGCGACGACATCCGCTCGCTGCCCGGCAAGGTGCTGGCGCGCCGCCTCGGGCTGCTGCCGCAGGGCCCGGTGGCACCGGACGGCATCACGGTCTCCGACCTGGTCTCCCGCGGCCGCTATCCGCACCAGCGGCTGCTGCGGCAGTGGTCGGCCGAGGACGAGCGGACGGTGGCGGAGGCGATGGCCGCGACCGGCGTGGACGGCCTGGCGGACCGGCCGGTCGACCGGCTCTCCGGCGGCCAGCGCCAGCGGGTCTGGCTGGCGCTGGCCCTCGCGCAGCAGTCGCCGACGCTCCTGCTGGACGAGCCGACCACCTACCTGGACATCGCGCACGCCGTCGAGGTGCTCGACCTGTGCGCCGACCTGCACGAGCAGCAGGGCCGCACCCTGGTCGCCGTCCTGCACGACCTCAACCACGCCTGCCGGTACGCCACCCACCTCATCGCGATGGCCGCCGGCCGGATCGTCGCGCAGGGCCCGCCGTCGCTGGTCGTCACCGAAGACCTCGTCCAGGAGGTGTTCGGGCTGCCGGTGCGGGTCATCGACGACCCCGAGACGGGACGGCCGCTGATCGTGCCGCGGGCCCGCGACGCCGGGTCGCGCCGGCTGCCCGCCGTGCTGCCCGCGGCCTCGCCCTCGGACGCCGCGTGACCGCCGGGAACGCCGTCGCCCCCGCGCCCCTGGCGGCCGGTGCCCCCGCGCCCGGCGGCACGGCCGCCGAGGATCCGGCCGCCGGCGGCAAACGGATAGTCCGGACGGCGATCCGCGGCCAGGCGCGGAACGTCGTACCTGCCGCGGTCTTCTCGATGATCCATCAGGGCTGCGAGGCCGCGGTGCCGGTGATGATCGGCCTGGTCGTGGACCAGGCGATCAGCAAGCACAGCGCCGCCGGGCTCGGCTGGACGCTGCTGGCACTCGCCGTGCTGTTCGCGGTGCTGACGGTCTCCATGCGGCTCGGCGGCCGGCTGGTGCGCCGGGCCACCCAGGGCGCCGCCCACGAGTTGCGGACCCGGCTGGCCCGCCGGGTGCTCGATCCGCGCGGCATCGACCTGCCCGGGCTGCGGTCCGGCGAGCTGCTGTCCACCGCCACCTCTGACACCCAGCGGGTCGGCATGGTCAACGCGGCGGTGTGGGGCGCGGCCGGCGCGGCCGGCGCGCTGATCGTGGCCGCGGTGCTGCTGCTGCGCGCCTCGCTGCTGCTCGGGCTGCTGGTCATCCTCGGGCTGATCCCTGTGTTCCTGCTGACGACGCTGATCTCCAAGCCGCTGGTGCACCGCAGCTCGGTCGAACAGGCCGCCGCCGCCCGGGCGTCGGGCGTCGCGACCGACCTGGTGCGGGGCCTGCGGGTGCTGGCCGGGATCGGCGCGGAGGCCGCGGCCGCCGCCCGCTACGCCGCGGCCAGCATGGAGTCGCGGACCGCCGCGGTGCGCTCGCTCACGCTGATCGCGGTCAGGACCGGGGTGATCACCGCGCTCAACGGCGGTTTCCTCGCGCTCGTGGCGTGGGTCGGCGGGCGGCTGACCGCGTCGGGGACGATCAGTGTCGGCGACTTCGTCGCCGCGATCGGGCTCACCCAGTTCCTCATCGGGCCGTTCGGCTTCATCGCGAACGTCGGCGCGGGCTGGGCCCGGGCCTCGGCCTCGGCGCGGCGGGTCAGCCACATACTCGACGCGCCCTACGCCGTCGGGGCGGGTACGGCGGAGGCCGCGGCGCAGAGCCCGGACGTGCCGGGTGACGGCGTGCGGCTGGACGTCACCGGGCTGCGGCGCGGCGCGCTGCGCGGACTGGACCTGAGCGCCGGGCCCGGCGAACTGCTCGGGGTCCTCATCGACGAACCGGCCGCCGCCACCGCGCTCGTCGCCTGCCTCGGCCGGGAGGCCGAGCCCGAGGCCGGGGACATCACCTGCGGCGGCGTCCCGCTGGCCGGGCTCGCCCCGACGGCCGCGCGGGCGTCCGTCCTCGTCTCGGGGCACGACGCCGCGCTGTTCAGCGGCACGGTCATCGAGAACGTCACGGCGGGTACCTCCGGCGGGGGGCGGGCCGATTCGGCCGTCGCCCGCGCGGTCGAATGCGCCGACGTCGACTCGATCGCCGCGTCGCTCCCCGAAGGGCTCGACACGCCCGTCACCGAGCGGGGCCGGTCCCTGTCCGGAGGTGAACGGCAACGGGTGCTGTTGGCCAGGGCGCTGGCCGCCGAGCCTCCGGTGCTCGTGCTGCACGACCCGACCACCGCTGTGGACACCGTGACCGAGGCGCGTATCGCCGCCGGCATCCGGACGATGCGGGCCGCACGCACCACCCTGGTCATCACCACCAGCCCGGCGCTGCTGGCCGCCGCCGACCGCGTCGTCGTCGTACGGCACGGCAGAGCCGAACTCGTCGGCACACACGCCGAGTTGCTGGAATCTGACGCGTACTACCGGACGGCGGTGCTGGGATGACCTCGACCGGAACACCCGATGCGGCGCTGCCCATCGCGGGCGCGGCGCGGGCCAGGCGCGCCGCGCTCGATCTGCTGCGGCCGCACCGGGGGCTCGCCGCCACGGCGCTGCTCACCCTGGTGGCGGGTACCGTGCTCGGCCTCGCCGTGCCGTGGCTGCTGGGGCGCATCGTCGACACCGTCACCGGTGACGGAGGCGGCACGATCGGCGGCACCGCGCTGCTGCTGCTCAGCGCGGCCGTCGGCCAGGCGGTGTTCACCAGCGCGGGCACCGGTCTGACGGCCCGGCTGGCGCAGACCGCCGCGGCGGCGCTGCGCGAACGCGTCGTGGAGCGCGCGCTGCGGCTGCCCGCGCGGCGAATCGAGACGACGGGCACCGGCGATCTGGTCTCGCGGGTCACCGGCGACGTCGAGTCGGTCAACGAGGCCGCCACCGGCGTCCTGCCGACGCTCACCGACACCGTCCTCACCCTGGCGCTCACGCTCGCCGCGCTGATCCTGCTCGACTGGCGGTTCGCGCTGGCCGGGCTGGTCGCGGTGCCGTTCCAGATCGTGGCGCTGCGCTGGTACCTGCGCGCGGTCGTGCCGTTCTCGCGGCGCGAGCGGGTCGCGGCGGGCGCGCTGGCGCAGCGGGTGCTCGACTCCGTGGACGGCGTCACCACCGTGCGCGCGTTCCGGCTCGGCGACCGGCACGCCGCACGCATCGAGGAGAGCTCGGCGACGGCGCGGGACCTGTCGATCACCATGGCCGCGTTGCAGCGCCGGTTCTTCGGGCGGCTCAACTACGGCGAACTCGCCGGGCTCTGCGCGATCCTGGCGACGGGCTTCCTGCTGGTGCGGGACGGTTCGGCGTCCGTCGGCGCCGCGACGGCCGCGGCGCTGTACTTCCACCGGCTGTTCACCCCGTTCAACACTCTGCTGGGCCTGTTCGACGACGCGCAGTACGCCGGTGCGTCGTTCGCCCGGCTGGTCGGCATCGCGGACCTGCCGCCGGCCCCGGACACCCCCGGGCCGAAGCCGCGCGACGCGTCGGTCCGGCTCACCGGGCTGCGGTACGGGTACCGGCCGGATCACGAGGTGCTGCACGGTGTCGACCTCGACGTCGAGCCGGGCCGGCATGTCGCCGTCGTCGGCACCAGCGGGGCGGGCAAGAGCACGCTGGCGATGCTCGCCGCGGGCGTCCATCTGCCGGGCGCGGGACGGGTGCTGCTCGGCGGCGTGCCGACCGACGATCTCGGCGGCCCGGCGCTGCGCCGGCACTGCGTGCTGCTCACCCAGGAGACGCACGTGTTCGCCGGGCCCCTCGCCGACGACCTGCGGCTGGTGGATCCGTCCGCCGGGGAGGCCGAACTGCTCGCCGCGCTGGACCGGGTCGGCGCCCTGGAATGGGTGCACGCGCTGCCCGAGGGCCTGAACACCCCGGTCGGGCAGGGCGGCCACCACCTGACCGGCGCGCAGACGCAGCAACTCGCCCTGGCCCGGCTGGTGCTCGCCGATCCCCCGGTCGCGGTCCTGGACGAGGCGACGGCCGAGGCGGGCAGCACGAACGCGCGCCTTCTGGAGGAGGCGGCCGGTCGGGCCCTGGCCGGCCGGACCGCCGTCATCGTCGCGCACCGGCTGACCCAGGCGGCGGGCGCCGACCACGTCGTCCTGCTCGACGCCGGACGGGTGGCGGAGTCCGGCAGCCACGCCGAGCTCCTGTCCGCGGAAGGCGAATACGCCGGCCTCTGGCACGCCTGGCAACTCCCCCGCGAACATCAAGGATGAGCGCGGGCCCGCCTCAACGTTTGGGGCCCGGCGGCGCACATAGGGTTGGGCGATGGCCCGATACTTCGACGTGCATCCAGAGAACCCCCAGGCGCGGATCATCAGCGCCGTGGCCGACAGCATCAGGTCCGGCGGCCTGATCGCGTACCCGACGGACTCCTGCTACGCCCTGGGGTGCCGGCTCGGCAACCGCGAGGGCATCGACCGGATCCGCACGATCCGCGCTCTCGACGACCGGCACCACTTCACGCTGATGTGCCAGAACTTCGCCCAGATGGGCCAGTTCGTGCAGATCGACAACAACGTGTTCCGCACGATCAAGGCGGCGACCCCCGGCAGCTACACCTTCATCCTGCCCGCGACGCGAGAGGTGCCGCGCCAGCTGCTGCACCCGAAGAAGAAGACCGTCGGCGTCCGCATCCCGGCCCACACCGCCACCCAGGCACTCCTGGCCGAACTCGGCGAACCCCTGGTCTCCAGCACCCTGCTGCTCCCCGACGAGAGCGAACCCATGACGCAGGGCTGGGAGATCAAGGAACAACTCGACCACGTGCTCGACGCCGTGATCGACTCCGGCGAATGCGGCACCGAGCCCACCACCGTGATCGACTTCTCCGACGGCGTGAGCGAGATCCTCCGCCGCGGAGCGGGCGACCCCACCCCGTTCGAGTAGCCCGCGAGGTGGCCTCGTCGGGGGAACGGCTGCGTCATCGGAGCATCGAGGTCTTCGGCGAGGCGCTCCGAGACGCCGTGATGGACGGCCCCGGGGGCGAGGCCGAACTTGTGGCGTCGTTGGACGGTCTTTCTGTCGGTCGTCGGGTGTCCGTGATCGCTGTGCTGGGCGACGCGCAGGGCTTTGCGGGTCCCGACGCGCTGCGGAAGGTTCTGACCACCGTTGGTGCGTCGAGGGACATGCGGTGCGCGGCGGTGCTCGCGCTGGCCAAGCGGTCCGGGGCGGACGCGTCGGACGTTCTGGCGCGGGCGCTGTCCGATCGCGACACGGTGCTGCGGCGCTACGCGATGGTGGGGCTCGCGGGCGCGGGGGACGACAGGGCGTGGGAGCAGGCGTTCGCATGTTTGCAGCGGATCCTGCGCCGGCCGGGGCGGGCACCGGAATCCGACCCGCGGCATCTGCCGGTGCAGTCCCAGGCAGCGGCAGCAGTCTGCTACCTCGGCCGGCATCTGGACGGGGCCGGCGGTGACCGTGCCGTCCGGCTCGTGGCCGAGCTCCGCGATCGGTGGGACCGGCTGAGCGCCGCCGAGCAGGCATGGCTCGCCGGCCTCTGGCCGCAGTGCGCGCCGGACGGCCCGGCGGCCGGTGAGGTCGCGCCACCGGAGGCCCGGCGGCTGGAGTGGTGGGTTCGTCAGCCGCTCTTCGGGCCCGTGCACTGAGGTTGTCGCCCTGCGTCGGCGGTGCCAGCTCGGCCGGATCGGGGCGGGGCGATCGTGCGGCGTTCACCTGGTGGTCGTGCGCTGGGCACCGGCTGGTGGGTGGGCGGTGTGAGGGTGCGGGCATGGGACATGACGAGACGATGACCGGCTTTGCCGAATCCGCGCTGGTCGCGCTGGGTGGGCTGTTCTCCAGTGCGGCTTCCGAGCAGTACCTCGGCGAGGAGGTCACGCAGGCGCATCACATGCTTCAGACCGCGGCGCTCGCGCGGCGGGCCGGAGCGGACGACGCGTTGGTGGCGGCGGCGCTGCTGCACGACGTCGGGCACATTCACCCCGGGCCCGGGGAGGAGCGGCACAGCGACGACGGGGCGGCGCTGCTCAGCGGGTGGTTCGGTGCCGAGGTGACCGAGCCGGTGCGGTTGCACGTGGCCGCCAAGCGCTACCTGTGCGCGGTCGAGCCGGCGTACTACGGCCTGCTGTCCGCCGAGTCGGTGCGCACGCTCGGCTACCAGGGCGGCCCGATGACCGCGGCGCAGGTGCGGGCGTACGAGGCGGAGCCCTACGGCCGGGACGCGGTCCGGGTGCGGCGCTGGGACGACGAGGCGAAGGATCCGGCGGCGCGGGTGCCGGACTTCGGGCACTACCGCGAACTGCTCGCGGGCCTGGTCCGTGAGGGTGGCTCCGCGTCGGCGTCGTAGGACCCGGACCCTCCGCTGCCCCGCTGGCCGGGGGCGCCGACGGGCCCCGCACATCAACCGGATCTGGCCGCCCGTCCACTGTCACGACGTCCCCTCCCGCTGCGAAGGATCATCTGCGCAGCCAGCCCAACGCCGGCAACCGGCCTCCGGCCGCCGCGGGTCGGGTGATTACCGCGTCCGCGGGGGCAGGAGTGGCGCAGAGGGAGCCTCCGTCGTTCCGGTGCCGCGGTCGGCGACGGCCGGTCGGTGGCCGGCGGTCGGGTGCCGCCGGGGATCCGGCGCACCGAGGCCGGGCGGCGGGGGCCGAGAGCTGTATCGGAGGGTGTCGTGAAGGTCGGATTCGCACTACCGCAGTTCCACCAGCAGGCTTTCGAGGTCGCGCGGGTGGCGGAGTTCGCCCGCGGGATCGAGGCAGCCGGCGGGGCCAGCCTGTGGGTCGGTGACAGAAACCTCGCCGCGGTACACCCGAAGGTCGGCTACGGCGGCCAAGGGACGACCATTCCGGCCGAGTTGAACCCCGCGGCTGACCCGTTCGTCGTGCTGGGGGTCGCCGCGAGCGCCACCGAGCACGTCTTGCTCGGCACGCACGTCCTGGTGGCCCCGCTCTACCCGCCGGTCCAACTGGCCAGGTCGCTGACGACCATCGACCTGATCAGCGCGGGTCGGCTGCTCGCGGGCTTCGGCGTGGGCTGGTCGCCGGAGGAGTACGAGGCCGCCGGCCTGGACTTCGCCACCCGAGGCGCCCGGATGGACGAACTCCTGCGCGCGCTCGAAGCCATATGGACGACGGACCCGGCCGCGTACGACGGCGACCTGGTGTCGGTTCCTCCGCACCACGCGCCGCTCAAGCCGGCCCGCCGCCCCCGACCGCCCCTCTACCTGGGAGGCCAGGCCGAACGTGCGCTGCGACGGGTCGCCCAACACGGCGACGGATGGCTGCCGTTCTGTGTGGTGCCGAGCTGGATCGACCTCGACGAACTCGAACGGCAGCGGGCGTTCGTGGACGAGGCGGCGCGCAAGGCGGACCGTGACCCGGACGCCATCGACAGCGTCCTGAGGGTCAACATCGACGCGGGCACGTCCTCGGAGCAGGTGGTGACCGCCCTCGGGAGGATTCGGGAGCGTACCGGCATCAGGCACGTGATGATCGACACGATGTATTCCGACGCGAGCGTCGACCAGTCGCTCGAGCGGGCTTCGGAGATCCTCGACGGCGTGCGGAAGGGCTGACGGCGCGGATCAGAGGATGCCCGTCCCGGGGCCGCGGTTCCCGGGACGGGTCGCGGGGAGCGGCCCGGTCAGGTAGTGCTGGATGACGGGCGACACGCAGGCGACCAGGAAGTCCGTGTCGGCTTCGGCCAGGGGCGCGACGGACAGGATGTGGCGGCCGATGGCCAGGCCCACCAGTTGGGTGGCGGCCAGCGACATGCGCAGGTCGGGACGGTCATGGCCGAGGTCGTCCATGATCGGGCCGAGTATCCGGGTGGTCAGGAACCGGCCCAGGGCGTCCGCGGCCTCCTGGTCGGAGAAGACCGAGCGGAACATCGCCGCGATGGGGGCGCGCGAGGCCGGCAGCCGCCACAGGCCGAGGTAGAAGCGGACGAGGCGTTCGGCCAGGCCGCGCGGGTCGCCTTGCAGGATCTGGGTGATCTGGTCGCGCATCTGCAAGGGCAGTTGCAGGGCCGCGGCGAACAGTTCGTGCTTGGAGCCGAAGTAGTGGATGACCAGTGCCGGGTTGACGTCGGCGGCCAGCGCGACGGCGCGCACGGTGGTGGAGCCGTAGGTCCCCTGGGCGAACAACTCCCGGGCGACGTCCAGGATCCGGTCGCGGGTGGCGGTGTCGCCGGCCCGCGCTCCGGCCGGGCGGCCGGGGCCTCGTCCGGGCCGCGGCGGCTGCTGCACCTGGGCGGAGTCGTTCACCCGGCGAGCGTAACTTAATTAAACGCTCGTTGTATTGATGCTCGCCCCGCCCTAACCTGACCGCGCCCGGGACCCTGCGCCCGGCGGCGGCTGATCGGCAAGCACCTGGACCGGGTGCGTGGGACAAGGCGGTGGGCCCGATGTGGGCGATGATCCTCAAGGAGTTCCTGGAGCTGCGGCGCGACCGCCGCACGATGGCGATGATCATCGCGCTGCCGCTGCTGCTGCTGGTGGTCTTCGGCTACGCGGCCAACTTCAGCGTCACCGACGTGCCCACCCGCGTCTACGGACCGCAGGCACAGGCCGTCTCGGCCAAGCTGAAGGCCCCCTTCCACGTCAAGAAGGTCGACCCCCGGGGCACCGAGCAGCAGGCGCGTGACGCGCTGCGCTCCCAGGACGCGGGCGCGGTGGTCGTGACCGGCCCGAAGGGCACCACGCCGACCGGCAGCACCCCGACCGCCAGCACTCCCTCGACCGTGCTGATCGACGGGTCGAACCTCTTCTCGGCGCAGGCCGCCGGCTCCGCCGCGCGGGCCAGCGGCGGCGTCCTCCGACCCGAGGTGCTGTTCAACCCGCACCTGAAGACCTCGTGGGTGATGGTGCCCGCCCTGGTCGGCATGATCATGGCCTTCATCGGCACGATCATCACCGCGATCGGCCTGGTGCGGGAGCGTCAGGCCGGCACCCTCGAACAACTGGCGGTGATGCCGTTCAAGGCCTCGGATGTCATCGCGGGCAAGATCGCCCCGTACTTCGTGCTGGCGGCCTTCGACATGGTGCTCGTGACGGTGCTGGGCTGCCTGCTGTTCGGGGTGCCCTTCGCCGGCAACGCCGCCGTGCTGGCGCTGGGAGCCGCGCTGTTCCTGTTCACCGTGCTGGGGATCGGGGTGCTGATCTCCTCGGTCTCGCAGAACCAGGGCCAGGCCATGCAGATGGCGCTGCTGACGCTGATGCCGCAGATCCTGCTCTCCGGGATGATCTTCCCGCTGGCGGCGATGGCCGCCGGGGTGCGGTGGATCGGCTACATCTTCCCGCTGACGTACTTCAACATGATCTCCAACGGCGTCATGCTCCGCGACGCCCCGCTGGACTCCCTGGCGCTGCCGCTGGGCGTGCTGGCCGGGATGGGGATCCTGGTGTTCACCGCCGCGATCCTGCGCTTCCGCCGCGACCTGGCCCCCGCCGCGCCCAAGGCCGCGCGCAGGCCCGTCGCCGTCGGGAGCGCCCGATGACCGTCCCCGACGAGCCCGGCCCGCACGGCGCGACCGTCGCCGGCGCCACCGACCATGCCTCCGCACCCGGGGAACGGGACTGGGGCGCGTTCGAGGTCACCGTCGCGTTCGGCGGCACCACCGCCCTGGACGACGTCACGCTGCCCGCGGTCAGGGGACAGGTCGCCGCCGTCGTCGGCGGTGACGGCGCGGGCAAGACCACCCTGTTGCGCACCCTGATCGGCCGCATCCGGCCGCAGTCGGGGCGGGTCAGCGCGCCGCCGACCCCGTACTGCGGCTTCATGCCCACCGGCGCCTCGGGGGTGTGGACGGACCTGACCGTCACCGAGAACATCGCCTTCGTCGCCGCCGCCCACCACCTGGGCGGCGGCGAACTGGTTCGGCGCCGCGAGGAACTGCTCCAGGCGGCCGGCCTGGAGCGCGCCGCCGACCGGCTGGCCGGGAACCTGTCCGGGGGCATGCGGCAGAAGCTCGCGTTCTGCCTGGCCATCCTGCACAAACCCCGCCTGCTGGTCCTGGACGAGCCCAGCACCGGCGTGGACCCGGTCAGCCGGGTCGACCTGTGGCGGCTGATCTCCCGCACTGCCGCCGAGGGGGCCTCGGTGGTCATGGCCACCACCTACCTCGACGAGGCCGAACGCGCCTCCACCTGCCTGGTCCTGGACCGCGGCCGGGTGCTGGCCGGCGGCGCCCCCGCCGACGTCCTGGCGCACGTCCCCGGCACCGTCACCTCCGGCGACGCGCCCGCCGGCCCGCGGGAGCTGTCCTGGCGGCGCGGGCGGCGGACCCGCTCCTGGCACCCCGGCCCCGCCCGGCCCGGCGAGCAGCCGGTCACACCCGACATGGAGGACGCCGTCATCGCCTTCACCCTCGCCGACCAGCACCGGGAGCACTGACATGGCCGACCAGGACGTGCTGACCCGTGCCGACCGGGTCACCAAGCGCTACGGCTCCCTCGCGGCCGTGGACACGGTCACAATGGACGTCGCCGCCGGCGAGATCGTCGGGCTGCTCGGGGCCAACGGAGCGGGCAAGACCACTCTGATCCGGCTCCTGCTCGGGCTGACCGTCCCCACCGAGGGCGCGGTGACCGCGTTCGGCCGCACCCCCGACCGCAGCACCCGGCAGCGGCTGGGCTACGTCCCCCAGGGGCTGGGCCTGTGGCAGACGCTGACCGTCGCCGAGAACGTCTCCTTCGCCTGCGCCGCCTTCCAGGCCGAGCCGCCCACCCTCGAACCGGGCCTGGCCGCGGTCGAGCACCGCCTGGTCTCCGAGATCGGGCTGGGCCTGCAACGCCAGCTCGCCTTCACCATCGCCCTGGCCCACCACCCCGAACTCCTCGTGCTCGACGAACCCACCTCCGGCGTCGACCCGCTCGCCCGCGCCCGGCTGTGGGACGCCGTCCACGACCAGGCCGACCACGGCACCGGCGTCCTGGTCACCACGCACTACATGCAGGAAGCCCAGCAGTGCGACCGCCTCATCCTGATGTCGCACGGCAAGGCCGTCGCCGCCGGAACCGAGAAGGAGATCATCGGCGACACCACCGCCTGCGAGGTCGACACCCCGCGCTGGGCCGACACCTTCGCCGCCCTCGACAGCGCCGGCCTGCCCGTCACCCTCACCGGCCGCCGCGTACGCCTCGCCGACACCACCCCCGACACCGTCACCCACGCGCTCGCCGCCGCCGGCGTCCCCGGCGACGTGCACCAGGTGGCCGCCACCCTGGAGGAGAAGATGACCGTCATCGACCGGGCGACCAGCCCGGCCTGACCCCTCAAGGGGTGCCTGCCGCTGGGTGTGGGGCGGGCCGAGATCACCGCGGGACGGTCGGGCGGCCGGCGACCCGGGTTGCCGAGGCGGCAGCGGGCGGTCAGGCGGCAGGGTCGACTTCGGGGTGCGTGAACCGCACGGGCTTGCCCAGCGACCGGGCGTAGGCGATTTCGGCCCGGGTGCTGTCCCCGATGTAGTCGCCGACGACGAGCACCTCGTCGGCGAGCCGGATCTTCGCCCGGTGCAGAGCGTCGAGTCGAACCTTCAGCGTCTCGAACTCGACCGGATCGGAACGGAGTTCGTGCGGCGACTTCATGTCACAGCCCGGTTTGACGACGATCCTCCCGGCTTTGGTCTCCCGCAGATCGGCCTCGTTCATCTCGGCCATGAAGCGGGTGGAGCCGCAGATCGCGACGATGTGCGGGAGGCCCGACAGCTTCTTCGCGTCGGCGAGTTCCTCCTCGGGGGTGAGCAGTTGCGGGTGTGAGACCGGTTCCTCCTCGGGCCGGCGCGTCTCGGAGGGCACGGCGCCGTCCGCCGCGAGTCGGGTCAGCCATTCGCGCAGCAGTCGCTGCTCGGCCTCGCTGAGGACGTCGGCGTCGTCGGGGAGGGCGGCGCGCAGCGCGCGGGCCGCCGGGACGGGGCCGGACTCCGCGGCGGAGAGCGTCGGTTCGGCGCGGGTGACGGCGGCGACCATGGACTCGCGCAGGATGGTCAGCAGCGCCGGGTTGCGGCGCTCCGCGGGGGTGGAGTGCCAGGTGATGACGGCGCCCTGGCCGGTGGCCTGGATGAGCTGGGCGGCCAGCTCCTCGTCGACCCGCAGCCAGCCCCCGGCCGCCAGCCGCCGCACCCGGCCGTGCAGGATCTCCAGGCCCGCGCGGTGCGCCGCGTCCGGGCCGCGGCCGGTGGCCCGGTTCATCACCGCGAACAGCTCCGGGCGCGAGACCCCGAACTCCACCACCAGGTCCCAGCCGCGGCGCAGCTCCTCCACCGGGTCGTCGGGGGCGGGGTCGAGCTGCGCGCGCTTGCTGTCGAGGAACTGCGCGTAGCCGTGCTCGGCGACCGCTTCGAGCAGCCCCTCCTTGTCGCCGAAGAGGCGGTAGATCGCGGGCGGCTGCATTCCGGCCGCGGCGGCGACCGCGCGGGTGCTCACCGCGTCCGGGCCGCCGTTCTCCAGCAGCTCGACGGCCGCCGCGACGATCCGGCGGCGCGAGCTGTCGGTGGTGTCGCGAAGAGGCATGGAACCAACGATATCGGAGACTTGCTTCCACCGTTAGTTTCAGTGTTACCGTTGAAGCGATTCCACTGGAAACAACGTAGGGAGAACCCCGTGATCATCGTGACCGGAGCCACCGGAAAGCTCGGCCACCGCGTTGTCGAACGCCTCCTGGACCGCGTCCCCGCCGACCGCGTCGGTGTCAGCGTCCGCGACCCCCGCAAGGCCCAGGACCTCGCCGACCGCGGCGTCCGCGTCCGGCAGGGCAGCTTCGACGACCCCGCCTCGCTCGTGCACTCCTTCGAGGGCGCGGAGCAACTGCTCCTGATCTCCCTCGACCGCACGGGCACGGAGTGCGTCGACGGCCACCGCGCCGCCATCGACGCCGCCGTGAAGGCCGGTGTCGGCCGGATCCTCTACACCAGCCAGATGGGCGCCGCCCACGACGCCCTCTTCCAGGCGTGCCGCGACCACGCCCAGACCGAGGACCTGCTGCGCGCCACCGGCCTGCCCTGGACGGCGCTGCGCAACGGCTTCTACGCGTCCAGCGCCCTGCAGTTCCTGGAGTCCGCCCGCCACACCGGCGACATCGCGCTCCCCGCCGACGGCCCCGTCGCCTGGACCGGCCACGACGACCTCGCCGAGGCCACCGCGGCGATCCTCGCCGACGAGGGCCGCTTCGAGGGACCCACCCCGCCGCTCACCGGCCCGGCAGCCCTCGACTTCGACGCCCTCGCCGAGATCGCCACCCGCTCCACCGGCCGCCCCTTCACCCGCACCGTCCTCCCCGACGCCACCTTCCGCGACCAAGCCCTCGCGCACGGCGCCCCGGCTCCGATCGCCGACCTGATGCTGAGCATCTTCGCGGCGGCCCGAAACGGCGAGTTCACCGCCGTCGACCCGACCCTGGCCGAACTGACCGGCACAGCACCCGCCACCTTCGCGACCCTGCTGGAGCAGGCCTGGTCCGAATAGCCCGGTCGGGTCACATCCGGGACTTCAGTACGTCGACCTCGCAGCCGGGCGCGGACGGGTCGAAGCCGTGTTCTACCAGCCAGCGGACTCCCAGCAGGCTTCGCAGCGACCACCACGCGCGGATCACGTCGAGGTCCACGTCGGTGCCGTAGCCGGTGAGGAGGTCGTCGAGGTGGGCCGGGTGGCCGAGGGTCAACGTGGCGAGGTCGAACAGGGGGTCGCCGCGGCCCGCCTCGGACCAGTCGATGATGCCGGTGACCTCGGCGCCGTCCACGAAGACGTGGTCGATCTGCAGGTCGCCGTGTGTGAAGGCCGGGGTCCACGGGCGGATCGCGGCCTCGGCGACCTGGCGGTTGCGGGTGACCAGGTCGGCGGGCAGGACGCCGTTCGCCACCAGCAGCTCGCACTCCCGGTCGAGTTCCGCCGCCAACTCGTCGGGGCTCCGGCGCCGCCTGCCGTGCCAGGGCGGCAACGGCGCCTCGTGCAACCGCCGGACGGCGGCGCCCGCCGCGGCCCACGCGGCCGGTGACGCGGTCGACGGCTCACCGAGCCGGCCGAGCGCCCTCCCCCGGACGGCGGCGATCGCGAGCACCGGCGGCTTGCGCCACAGCACCTCCGGGGTCGGGACGGGCACCAGGGCCATCGCCTCGACCTCGACGTCGATCCGCGCCTGATAGGTGTCCACCTTCAAGAACACGTCGCCGACGCGCAGGGTCGCGCGCTCGGAATGGGCGACGACGACTTGGAGCTCATCCATGGGCGACGAGTATCCCGGGGACGATCGCGGGTGTCGTCGGGATTACGGCCGGTGATGACGCGGCTGGGGCGGCGCCCCTCCCTGCGCGCCGGAGGCGCTGCCGCCAGGACGGGGGCGACGCATGACGCAGTCCGGGATTTCGCGGGCGGGCCTACGTCAGCCTGCGGGCCTCCCGATCCGTGACCGGCTCCGCCGGCTCGATGCCGTGCAGCACGTGGGCCAGGATCTCGGCGCCGCGCACCACCCGGGGCCCCGGCCGGTTGTAGTAGGCGGGCCCGTCCAGCACCCACACCTCACCATGGCGGACGGCCGGCAGCTCGCCCCACAGCGGATGCCCGGTCAGCAGGTCCGCCTCCGCCACGGTGCGTTCGGGCGGGAAGCCGCACGGCAGCAGGACGACGACCTCCGGCGCGGCCTGGTGCAGCGCGGCCCATTCCACCGGCGCGGTGTGCTCCCCCGCCGCTGCGAGCAGCGGCTCGCCGCCGGCGCAGCGGATCTGCTCGGGCACCCAGTGCCCGGCAGGCCACAGCGGATCCAGCCACTCCACCGCCGCGACCCGCGGGCGCGGCCGGCCGGCCACCCGCGACCGCAGATCCGCCAACCGCTGCTCCATCGCGCCCACTTGGCGGGCCGCGGTCCCGCCGACGCCCAGGACGTCACCGACCCGCCGCACGCAGGCCAGCACGTCGGGCAGCGTCCGGGGCTCCAGGCTGATCACCCTCGGGCCCGAGCCGTCCCGTACCCGTACCGACTCCGCCACCGTCCCGTACGACACGGCGCAGACCTGGCACAGGTCCTGCGTCAGCACCACGTCCGGCTTCAGCTCCGCCAGCAGCTCGGCGTCCAGGGTGTACAGGGACGAGCCCTGGTGCGCGGCGCCGCCCACCGCCTCGGAGATCTCCCGGCTGGTCAGCGCGTCGGGATCGAACTCCGCACTCGTGACCACCGGCACCGGCCCGACCACCTCCGGCGGCCAGTCGCACTCGTGCGTGCGGCCGACCAACTGCCCGCCCAGCCCGAGTTCGACGACGATGTCGGTTGCCGCGGGCAACAGCGAGACGATGCGCATCCCCGAACGATAGTGCCGGCGCAGAGGGCGGCGCCGGGGTCGGGCCGGCCGCGGGCCTGTCAGGCGAAGGCGAAGTAGCGCAGGTAGAGGTAGCCGGCGCTGACGGCGAGGGTCGCGGCGGTGACGACAAGGCCGTAGCGGGTGAACTGCCAGAAGCTGATGGGCTGTCGGGCGCGCTCGGCGATGCCCAGGACGACGACGTTGGCCGACGCGCCGATCGCGGTGGCGTTGCCGCCGAGGTCCGCGCCCGCCGCCAGCGCCCACCACATGACGTGGTCCTGGTCGCCGCCCAGGTGGTGGACGAGGTCCGCGGTGACCGGGGCCATGGTGGCGACGTAGGGGATGTTGTCCACGACACCGGACAGCACGCCGGAGGCGCCGAGCATCAGCATCGAGCCGCCCAGTTCCCGGTCGCCGACGGCGCCGGCGAGGGCGTCGGACACCTGGCCGATGACGCCGGTCTCGATGAGGCCGCCGATCATCACGAACAGTCCGGCGAAGAACGCGAGGGTGGGCCACTCCACCTCGACCAGCACCTCGCCGGTCTCCACGGTGGAGATCAGCACCAGCAGGCCGGCGCCGAGCAGGGCGACGATACTGGGGGCGAAGTGCAGCACGGGGTGCAGCACGAATCCGGCGATGACCAGCGCCAGCACGACCAGGCCCTGGACCAGCATCCGCGGGTCGCGGATGGCCTCGCGCTCGTCCAGGGCCATCACCTCCGCGGCCCGGCCGGGGTCGTGGTCGAACGCGGACCGGAACATGACGCGGGCCAGGCCGATCAGGACGAGTACCAGGACCGCGGCCAGCGGCGCGAGGTGGACCAGGAAGTCGTTGAAGTTCAGGCCCGCGCGGCTGCCGATGATGATGTTCGGCGGATCACCGACCAGCGTCGCTATCCCGCCGATGTTGGAGGCGAACACCTCCACGATCAGAAACGGGGCGACCGGCAGCGCCAGCCGCTCGCACACCAGCAGCGTGACCGGCGCGACCAGCAGCACCGTGGTGACGTTGTCCAGCAGCGCCGACGCCGTCGCGGTGATGACGATGAGCATCACCATCACCCGGAACGGCCGGGCACGGGCCTTCTTGACCGACCAGATCGCCAGGTACTCGAACAGCCCGGTCCGCTTCAGGACGCCGACGATCATCATCATGCCCATGAGCAGGAAGATGACGTTCCAGTCGATGCCGGAGTCCACCGAGTAGAACGCGGAGGTGTCGTCGGTCGCGCCGATCAGCAGCATCAGGCCGGCCCCGCCCAGGGCGGCGGCGACCCGGTGCACCCGCTCACTGATGATCAGCGCGTAGGTCCCGGCGAAGACGGCCACCGCGGCCCAGCTGTGCCAGCCGTTCATACCGCCCCGAAGGCGACGATGAGCACCATCAGGAAGGCCACCGATCCGCGAAGAGAGTTCTCTCGTATTCGCCGACCAGACTTCCCGGCACACCTGAGTTCAACTTACACGATCAATACGCAATATTGACGGCCCCGCGGAAGGCCGCGGCTCCGCGACGGGCTCGGCAGTCGGCGGTCCGCAGTCGCACGGCGAGCCGCGGTACTACTGGCAGGCTGGGCCCATGGTGAAGAACATGCCGGTGCGCCGGCTCGATCTGGGGTACTTCGTCCGGCCCGCGTCGGAGACCGGCGGCCCGCGGCCGCGGGTGGAACCGGTGCTCGCCTACCTGGTGGAACACGATCGCGGCCTGATCCTCTTCGACACCGGCGTCGGCGGCGCGGACCCCGAGACCGAGGCCCACTACCGTCCCCGGCGCCGCGACCTGAGGAACGCCCTGTCCGCGGTCGGGGTCGCACTGGACGACATCGCCCTCGTCGCGAACTGCCACCTCCACTTCGACCACTGCGGCGGGAACCCCCTCCTGGGCGGAAGGCCCATCCTGGTCCAGAACGTCGAGCTGGCCACGGCCCGCGGCGGCGACTACACCTTCGACGAACTGATCGACTTCCCCGCCGCGTCCTACGAGGAACTCGCCGGTGAGACCGAGGTCTGGCCAGGGGTCTGGATCGTGCCGACACCGGGCCACACCCGGGGGCATCAGTCGCTGGTCGTCCGGCAGGCCGACGGCACGGTGGTACTCGCCGGTCAAGCGCATGACTCCGCCTCGCACTTCGCGTCCGACCAGCTGGCCCGCCAAGCGGCACTCGACGGCGTGGAGCAGCCGCTTCCCGCCTACCAGCCCTGGCTGGAGCGGCTCGCCGAGTTCGACCCGCGACGGGTTCTCTTCGCCCATGACTGCTCGGTGTGGGAGCCGTCGCAGAGCACGTTCTAGGAGGAATCCAGGACGGTTGAAGGACCCGGGTCCCCACCGTCGGCGCGCGGATGGTCGGCCGTGCGCGGCGCGGTCCCCGTCGCGGAGACCGTGCGCGGCGCGGTCACCGTCGCGGAGCCGGACAAGAAGCTCGAACCTGGCTGGCGGACCTCCGCCGACCGCAACCGGAACGGCGGGTCGCCCAACCGCGCCATGGCCGTGCCGCAGGACCCCGCCGGCATGAGAGCCACCGGGGACAGGGTGTACTGGCGACTGCACGTTGCCGTCCTTACGACGACCCCGAGGTGTCCGCGATGAGCCATTCCCGTCAGCCGTCCCTGCACCAGCTGGTCTCGGTGGCCCACGCTCCGTCGGTCGCGGTGAGCGAGGGTGACGGGCAGATGCCGGCCGGCGGGCTGACCGGCTTCTACAGCTGCGACCGGCGGGTGCTGTCCCGGTTCGAGATCGAGGTCGCCGAAGCGTCGGCCACCGCCGTGGGGCACCGCCGCGACGGGGCCGGCGCACGGGTGTTCAGCAGCCAACTGCGGCTCGCCGGCGACGAGGCGGCGGACATGTCGCTCGCCCTGGAGCGTCACCGCAGGGTCGAGGGGAGCGGCCTCACCGAGACCGTCAGGCTGCACAACTACGGGTCAGAGCCCGTCGCGGTGCGTCTCGTGGTCAGGGCGGCCACCGACCTCGCGCCCATGCACGAGGTGCGGGGCGGCGGCGGCCGGCCGCCGGTCTCGCCGAAGCCGATCCCGACGGGCTGCTGCTGGGCGGGCGAGCAGGGCGACTACGCGGAGCTGAGCGTCGGCACCCTCGCGCAGCGGAGGATCGAGCCTGACGCGGCGGCGCTGGAGGTCCTGGTGTCCGCGCCGGCCGGCGGCTCCGGCACCGCCGTGCTGGCCGTGCGGTACCGGCGGGGAACCGTCCCCGCGCCGGGGCAGGTCTTCGAGCCCGCGCAGCCGCTGGCGTGGAAGGCCGGTCCCGAGACGCCGGATCCGCGGATCGGCCGGCTGCGCGAGCAGTCCGTGGCGGACCTGGCGGAGCTGCTGCTGGCCGATCCCCTCGATCCGCGCGACCGGTTTCTCGCGGCCGGCAGCCCCTGGTACTTCACGCTGTTCGGGCGGGACGCGCTGTGGTCGGCCCGGCTGCTGCTGCCCGTCCAGGACCAGCTGGCACTCGGCACGCTGCGCACTCTGGCCAGGCGCCAGGGCGCCTCGGACGTGCCCGAGGCGGAGGAGGCGCCGGGCAAGATCCTGCACGAGGCCCGCCGGGAGACCCTGCGGCTGCCTGGCATGACGCTGCCCCCGCTCTACTACGGCACCATCGACGCCACCGCCCTGTGGGTCCAGCTGCTGTCCGAGAGCCGCCGGGCCGGGATGTCCGACCCGGATTTCGACGGGCTCGTGCCGGCGCTCAAGGCCGCCGCGGGCTGGCTGGTCGAGCGTGCCGACGCCGACGGCGACGGATTCATCGAGTACCGGCGGTCCGGCCCCGGCGGTCTGGTCAACCAGGGGTGGAAGGACTCCGCTGAGGGGATCCGCTGGTCGGACGGGAGGATCGCGCGGGCGCCCCTGGCCCTGTGCGAGGTCCAGGGCTACGGCTACGCGGCGGCGACCGCGGCGGCCGACCTGCTGGAAGCGGCCGGCGAGCCGGGCGCGGAACGGCTCCGCGAGTGGGCCGCGGACCTGCGGGTACGCTTCCGCCGGCGGTTCTGGATCGAGGACGCTTCCGGGCCCTACCCGGCCGTCGCGCTGGACGCGGACAAACGCCCGGTGGACGGGGCCGCGTCCAACATGGCGCACCTGCTGGGCACCGGCCTGCTCGACCCCGGGGAGAGCGCGGCCGTCGCGGAGCGGCTGCTGCGGCCCGACCTCGACTGCGGTTACGGGCTGCGCACCCTGTCCTCGGCGAGCCGCGCCTTCAACCCGCTGTCGTACCACTGCGGGAGCGTGTGGCCGCACGACACCGCCATCGCCGTGCGGGGCCTGGCCGCGGAGGGTTTCCACGGACAGGCCGCCGCACTGGCCGAGGGCGTACTCGCCGCCGCGGAGCACTTCGACTACTGCCTGCCGGAGCTCTACACCGGCGTCGACGCCAGGACGGGGCGCCCGCCGTTCCCCTACCCGACCGCCTGCCGCCCCCAGGCGTGGTCGGCGGCCGCGGGCGTCGTGATCGCCGACTACCTGGCCGCCGGGCACTGACCCGGCTCCGCCGGCATCAGGACCGTCACCTCCGGCGGCCGCCGGCCGTCACCCCGACGTGCAGGTCAGGATCGGGTCGGCCCAGTCGCCGTGGTCGTTGCCGTTGCCGTCGCCTCCGTCGCCCACGTTGAGGTCGACGACCTGGCCGCCGGTGACCGGCACGTCGAGCGCGACCGGCTGCGAACTGCCGCGCAGCACCGGCGTGGCGGCCAGGACCTTGCCGTCGAGCAGGACGGAGAAGGTGACCGAGCCCGGGTCGCCGTTGTCGACGCCAACCGTGGCGGTGAAGCGGTCGCACCTCCCGCCGAGGTAGACCTGTACGTCGCTCAGCGAGTTGGTGCCGAGGCCCTTGGCGTAGGTGGTCCCGCCGAGCTTCAGCGGAGTGCCGTCGTCAGGTGCGGTCCCGCCGACGCTCTGGTCGCGCTCGACCGGGCCCCAGCCGTTGGTCGCGGACAGCAGCTCCAGGTCGCTGACCTGGTTCTCGCCGGCCGGTGGCGGCGCGGGGACCGATCCGACGATCCGCTCGTCACGCGCGGTCGCGGTGGACCCGCGCTGGGTCAGGCGGGCCTTCACGTCGAGGACGTTGACCTTGGTGAGGGTCCCCGGCGCGGTGACGGTCCAGCTGAACAGCGCGGATGAGCCGCCGCGGATCCGGTCGACGGCGGGCGGGCTCGACCGCCGGCTCACCGTCCATCCGGCCGGGACGGCGAGCGCGGCGGTCACGTTCGTCGCGGTCGGCTTGCCGGCGGGCACGCTGACCGCGGCGGTCGCGGTGAACGTCTGGCCCGCGGTGACCGACCCCGGCACCTGGAGGCCGACCTCGGACGCCGGGGCGGCCGGCATGGCGTAGCGCGCCTTGTCGTACCCGGGGCTCCGGTTCTGGGCGACGGTCAGCGAGGAGGCGTAGCTGCCGTAGTTCGTGAGCGCCACCTTGCCGAGCCCGCCGGTGCTCCCGTCGAGGTTCCACACCGCGATGGAGATGGTGTTCTTGCCGTGCGGGTCGAGTACGCCGTCGGGGATCGGGAAACTGTGCTGCGGGCCGAGGTAGTTGACGTAGTTGCCCATGTCCCAGCCGTTGACGTAGATCTCCGCCCGGTACTTGCGCGCCGGGTCGTCGCTGATGGTGAGGCCGACCGAGGTGTCCTGGCCCTTGGGGAGGGCGAGCTTGACGTCGGTGTCGTACCAGGACACGCCGGGCGTGGTGTCCTCGGCCGGCAGGGTGACCGGCTGCCATCCCCTGGTCGGGTAGCCGGGCAGCATGTATCCGGCGCGCTCGCCGTACAGACCGCCGGTGTTCAGCGGGCCGCGCACGGTGTCCACGGGCTGCTCGCCGCCGCGGACTCCCTGCAGCCGCCAGGTGATCGTGTCGAGCGGGGCGCCGGCCAGCGAGGCGGCGGTCAGCCCGCGGGCCGCCTTGCTGCCGTTGGAGGCGTTGTAGTCCTCCTCGTGGCCCATGTTCACGGTGAGCACCGAGACGACGTTGTCGCCGGTCGCCTTCAGCGCGCCCGCCGGGAAGGTGTACGTCTTCTGGCCGTCGGCGGTGGAGCTGCCGAGGAAGGTGCCGTTGAGCCAGACCGACGAAGCCGCGGCGCCGCCGCCGCTCTGCGCGGACAGGGTGATGCCGGTCTCCTTGCCGGTGGCGGTGAACCGGCCGCGGTACCAGGTGCTTCCGGTGTGGAAGCCGTAGTCGTCGGCGAACAGCACCGGCAGCGTGCCGGGGGTGGTGATGCTGTTCGACGTGGTCTTGTCGGCCACCTGCCAGCCGGTGTCGTCGAAGCCCGGCTGCGACTCGGGCGACTCCTGGGTGTGCTTCCAGCCGGTCAGCGCGGGGAGCGTGACGGGTGCGGCGGTCGGCACGGTGCCGGTGCGGCTGCCGCTGCCGGTGGCGCGGGTGTGGACGGTCTTCCCGTTCCAGGCGAGGGAGCCCGCGGCGCTGAAGACCTCGATGGCGCCGTCGGTGCCGGTGTCGCCGGTCAGCTCGAGCGTCGAGCCGGACGTGGTGGCGCCGCGCAGCAGGTGGGTGCCGCGGACGAGGACCGGGCCGCGGTCGGTGTCCTGCCGCCAGAAGGTCTTGGCGGTGGCGGTGTCGGCGAGCAGCAGGAGCAGCGGGTGGGTGCCGCCGTCGATCTGCACCCGGGTCAGGCCGGTGTGGCTGTAGTTGAGCCGCAGGTCACCGGTTTCCGGGTCCCAGGTGGAGGTGACGGCGCCGCCGGTGGCGGTGACCTTTGGCTGCTTGGCGTAGTGCAGGACGGTCTCGCCGTCGGAGCCGTGGTCGCCGTAGAGCACCGCGATGTCACGTCCGCCGATGGTGGCGTCGGTCATGATCTCGGAGGTGGAGTACTGGAGTTGGTTTCCGCCGAGGTCGTAGTCGGCGACGATGATTTTGCTCTGCCGGCCGTTCAGCCCGATCGAGGTGCCGGGCTGCTGCGGGACGGTGTAGACGGGGGCGGTGGAGCCGGCTCCGGTGGTCACGTCGATCGCGTCGATGGTGACGAACTGCCCGGTGGCCGCGCTGTTCCCGCTGCCGGTGGCGACGATCTTCAAGGTGTGGGGGCCGGCGGGGAGTCCGCTCGCCTGGTAGGCCACGTACTGGTTCTGCTTGTTCGCGGCGTACAGGTCCACGGTCTTGACCTTGGTGCCGTCCAGGTAGACGTCCGCGGTGCCGTGGTTGCCGTCGAGGTTGCTGATCCACTTCACGCCGGTGCCGGTGAAGCCGACGGAGGCGCTGTCGCCCGCGGTGTCGGAGAACGACTCGGTGTGCTGGTAGTCGCCGCCGGTGTAGTTCTGCTCCGCGCCGACGTGCGACCAGGTGCCGGTGTACGTGACGGCCGGGTCGGGGTCGTCATAGGTGTACCCGGGGTGCGCGCCGAGGTCGATCGTCAGATGGCCGCTGTCGGTGCTGGTCGCGGTGGAGTCGGCGTGCCGCAGTACGTGGAACTGGGTCCCGGTGTCGGGATTGCGGCGCGCGGTGTCGACGATCTCGGGGTTGTCGGTGGGGGTGGCGGGCAGTGCGTCGGTCTTGGTGAGCGGCGCGACGGCCTGGGTGAAGTAGCCGATCAGCTTGTCCTGGTCGTACTTGGGGTCGAGCTGCCGGGTCTCCCGGATCGCGGCGCCGTAGTCGTACGAGGTGTAGTTCTGCGGCTCGCCCAGCCAGCCCCAGTTGGTGCCGCCGTAGGTCATGTAGAAGCTCTGCGAGGTCGCGCCGACGGCGATGTTCTGCTTGTAGAAGACGTCGGCGAACTGGTCGTTGATGAGCTGCGCGCACTTGTCGTAGCCGGGGCCGCCCCACGGGTCGAAGGCGCCGCCCTGGAACTCGGCGGTCTCCAGCGGCTTTCCGGCCGGATGGTCGTAGCTGATGTCGGGGACGCCGTTCCACTGCGTGGGGTTGCTGCAGTTGAAGCCCTGCGGGTAGGAGTCGGCGCCGTCGACGTCGAGGGCGGCGTCACCGGAGTTGAAGGTGCCGTTGTTGTTGCCGACCAGCGGGACGGTGATGTGGTCGGCGGTGGCCTTGTCCTCCAGGTGCTTCATGTAGGTGCGGCCTGCGGCGCTGCCGTCGTAGAACTCGTTCTCGACCTGGTACTCGATCACCGAGCCTGTGCCGTCGGTGAGTTGGTGCCGGGCGATGATCCGGTCGATCTGGGTCTGCCATTCGTCGCTGTACTTCAGATAGGCGGGGTCGCTGCTGCGGGTGTTGCCCGCCTTGGTGGACAGCCAGCCGGGGAAGCCGCCGCCGTCGACCTCGGCGTTGATGTACGGGCCGGGGCGGGCGATCACGTAGATGCCGAGCTGGTCGGCCATGTCGAGCAGCTTGTCCACGTCGCGTACGCCGGTGAAGTCGTAAACGCCCGGCGCGGGCGAGTGGTAGCCCCAGTCGAAGTAGAGCGAGACGGCGTTGAAGCCCGCGGCCTTCATCTTCTGCAGGGTGTCGAACCACAGGTCCTGGCTCGGCAGCCGGTAGTAGTGGAACTCGCCCGACCACAGGTAGGTGCGCTTCCCGTCGATCAGGTACGAGTAGCCGTCGTAGCTGACCGTGTGGGTTTTGTGGGCTGTGCCGGCCGGGTGCGCGGCACTGGCCGGCGCGGCGGCCGGCGTCCGCTCCGGCCGGTCGGCCGCAGCACTCAGGCCGGCGTCGAGCCCGCCCAGCAGAGCGACGGTGGCCCCGAGGGCCACCCAGCGCCGGAGTATCCGTCCGCGTCTGCGCCGAACAGCCATTCCTACCTCCACACCGCTTGCGGGGCGATCGCCGGCCTCAACAGCTGCTCATGAACTGACAGAAGCGAACACTCGATGTGCAGTTTTCGTCCATGGGGGGGCTGTTGACGTCCGGAAGTGTTGCATTGGGCGATCAACGGCGCAACCATCCGCGCAAAGATGAGCAGGATCTCCCCCGCGAACTCGGGCCGGGCCTCGCCGCCTTCACGCCCCCTCGATGTCGCGGAATGATAACGGGTCTAGTCCGAAATTGCGGCGGGGTTCACCGACCGTTGCGCGGTGCGTCGGTGCTCGGCCACTCCTGGGAGGGAGCGTTGCCGGGACTCCGCCCCCTCATCAAGGAGAAGCAGTGACCCCCCTGACCCGCCGCAGGTTCCTCGGCGCCGCCGCCGGTACGTCGCTCGCCGCCGCCGGTGCGCTGCCGCTGCCCATCCAGCAGGCGATGGCCGCCGCGCCGTCGGCCGGCACCATCGACGACGTCGAGCACGTCGTGATCTTCATGCAGGAGAACCGCTCGTTCGACCACTACTTCGGCACGCTCAAGGGTGTGCGCGGCTTCGCCGACCGCTCCCGGCTGCGCTTCCCGGGCGGCTCCGACGTGCTGCGGCAGACCAGTTCAGGACCGTCCGGCGGCAGCCTCGTCCTGCCGTGGCACCTGGACACCGCCAAGACCGACGCCCAGCGGGTCCGCGACCTCGACCACGGCTGGTCGGGTACGCACAACGCCTGGAACAACGGGCTGTACAACAACTGGGTGCCGGCCAAGAGCGCCTACGCGATGGGCTACTACCAGCGCGCCGACATCCCGTTCCAGTACGCGCTGGCCGAGTCGTTCACGGTCTGCGACCAGTACTTCTGCTCGGTGCAGGGGCCGACCAACCCCAACCGGCTCTACCAGTGGACCGGCATGATCGACCCGGGCGGCAAGAACGGCGGCCCGGTGACCGACAACTCCGAGAAGGGGTACACCTGGACGACGTACGCCGAGCGGCTCCAGGCGGCCGGCATCTCGTGGCGGGTGTACCAGCAGCAGGACAACTACGACGACAACCCGCTCGCGTGGTTCACCAACTTCAAGAAGGCGTCGAGCACTTCGCCGCTGTACGTCAACGGCATGCAGCGCCGCACCGCGGGCGCCTTCGCTGCCGACGTGGCCGCGGGCACGCTGCCGTCGGTGAGCTGGATCGTCGCACCGGCCAGCCAGAGCGAGCACCCGGACTACCCGCCCGCCTACGGCGCCGACTACACCGCGAAGTACGTGCTGAACGCGCTGGCCGCCAACCCGGCGGTGTGGGCGAAGACGGTGGTCTTCCTCAACTTCGACGAGAACGACGGCTTCTACGACCACGTGGCGCCGCCGGTGCCGCCGGCCGGCACGGCCGACGAGTTCATCAGCGGGGCGCCGATCGGGCTCGGCCCGCGGGTGCCGATGTTCGTCATCTCCCCCTGGAGCCGCGGTGGTTACGTCAACTCCCAGGTGGCCGACCACACGTCGCCGCTGCGGTTCCTGGAGAACTGGACCGGTGTGAAGGAGACGAACATCTCCGCGTGGCGGCGGACGGTCTGCGGCGACCTGATGTCGACCTTCGACTTCGGCACCAAGAACACCGCGTTCCCCTCGCTGCCCGACACCACGGCGCTGGTGGCCGCGTGCGACGCGGAGAACTCGCTGCCCGACGCCGCGCCGCCGGCCACCCCGGTGGCGCCGGTCCAGGAGTCGGGCACCCGCCCGGCCCGCCGGGTCTCCTACTTCTTCGACACGACGTCCTGGACCGACACCGCCACCGGCCGGATCTGGTTCAAGACGGTGTCGCGCGGCACCCTGGGCGCCGGATTCGCGGCGTACACCGTCAACTACCGGTCGTACGACAACTGGCGCTACACGCTTCCTGCCGGCGGCTCGATCTCCGACTACTTCAGCGCGCAGACCTACGGCGGCGGCCTGTACGACTTCGACCTGCACGGCCCGGACGGCTACCTGCGCGGCTTCAAGGGCGACGTGCGGACCTGGAGCAGCACGTCCAAGGGCCACCCGGAGGCGGCCCTCTCCATCGCCCCGGCCGCACCGCGCACGCTGTCCCTCGCCCTGTCCAACGCCGGCTCCGCCGCAGTGGCCTTCACCGTCGGCGCCGACGGCTACACCGGCACCGGCGGCTCCACGGTCCGCGTCGCGGCCGGCGGCACCAGCACGGTCACCCTCGCCCCCTCGTCCGACGGCCACTACGACGTGACGGTCACCGCGGATGTCGGTGACGGCTTCGAACGGCGCTTCGCGGGCCGGGTCTACGCCTGACCGGTCCGCGCCTGACCGATCCGCTCCCGGCGGATCCACGTCCGAGCAGGTCCCCGACGGCCGGACACCGCGTCACCGCCCGGCCGTCGGGGGATCCCGCCTCGCGCCCAGCGCGCGTCACGGCTCCAGGATGACCCAGGTCCGGCCCGGGTGCAGGGTCGCCGGGCCGCCGCCGGCCAGGGTGAACGCGGTGCCGGCGGACTCCGTCGGGCGGTTCCAGTGCGCGGCGTACGCCTTGCCGTCGCGCAGCACCGTGGCCGTTCCCGAGCCGACGGTCTGCGAGAACGGCACGTAGCCGGTACGGCTGTGGAACCGCGACTCCTTGACCTTGACGTGCTGGATGATCACGTTGTCGGCCGTCCAGGGCGACCGGGTGCCGTCCATCGCGACCTGGTACTGCGTGCCGTTCCAGGTGAAGGCGAAGCGGGCGGAGGGCATGGCGGCCGTGGCGGTGCTGCCCGCGGTGCCGCCGGCCGGCGGCTCGGCGGCGAAGCGCAGCCCGATGTCCTTGGCGATGCCGGCCCGGTCTGCCAGGCCCTTGGTGTGCAGGTACTCGTTGTGCGGCGCGGGCCGGCCCTGCTTGCGGAAGAACGCGCCGGTGCCGGTCACGGCGGTGATGTTCGTACTCGACTTGAGCACCGGCAGCAGGTGGCTCTGGGCGCCGGAGAAGGCCAGGGCGGGCTTGTCGTACTGGCCGAGCAGCTGCAGGTCCGTCTCGCGGGCGCTGCGGACCGGCCCGACGGTGGCCGGCAGGTGGCTGCTGTCGAAGACGGCCATGATCCGGGACAGTCCGCCCTCGACCTCGATGCCGTAGACGAGGTCCGCGTCGTTCAGGCCGGTGGCGGGGCGGGCGGCGCCCACGTTGTCGATCTTCACCGCGAGGACCCGGCCGGCCGCTCCCGGCTTGCCGGTGAGCACGGACGGTGATCCCGGTGCCGGGGTGGTGGCCGAGGGGCTGGTGGGCCCGGTCGAGTGGCCGTCCGAGACCGTGCAGGCGGTGACCAGGGCCAGCGCAGCCGCTATGCCGGCTATCCCGGATACCGCACCGGACCGTGCTCTCATGGTGACCACATCCTTGTAACGAGGATATCGCCCGACTTCTGCCCTCATTCGGTCGGATCAGGTCATGTCAGGTCGAAATCGGCCATCGACCGGGGCGGGATCGCGGCTCGCGGAGCCGGAAAACGCCGCTCGCGGGGCCGGAGGAGAGAGCCGGCCGGCCGCTCCGGCGGCGGTCGGCGGCGGGCCCTGGCGCGTTGATAGCGTCGGGGGTGCCGTGCCGGCTGGTGTGGCGTGTCGTTCGACCGAGAGAGAACTGATGCCCCCGACGATCCGCAGGGCCGTGATCCCCGCCGCCGGACTCGGCTCCCGTCTGCTGCCGCTGACCAAGGCCACCCCGAAGGAGATGCTGCCGGTCGGCGACAAGCCGGTGATCGAGCACACCGTGCGCGAGCTGGTCGCCTCCGGCATCACGGACATCACCATCGTCGTCAGCAGCGGGAAGTCCCTGATCCAGGACCACTTCCGGCCCAACCCGGCGCTGGTGGACCAGCTGCGGGCCGACGGGAAGACCGCGTTCGCCGACGCCGTGGAGGAGGTCGGCGAGCTGTCCCGGCAGGGCCACATCACCTACCTCGACCAGCACGGCCCGTACGGCAACGGCACGCCGGTACTCAACGCGGCCCGCAACTTCGGCGACGAGCCGATGCTCGTCCTGTGGCCGGACGACGTGTTCGTGGCCGAGGTCCCGCGCGCCCAGCAGCTGATCCGCGCCTACGAGGCGACCAGTTCGCCGGTACTGGCCCTGATGCCGGTGGCGCCCGCCGACACCCGGCGCTACGGCGTGCCGGTGGTCAAGGAGGACCTCGACGACGGGCTGCTGCGGATCACCGGCCTGGTCGAGAAGCCCGAGCCGGCCGACGCCCCGTCGGCCTTCGCCGCGATCGGCGGCTACGTCATCACCCCCGGCATCATCGACGAGCTGCGCGAGCAGACCACCCGCTGGTACGAGCACCGCACCGGCGAGATCTACCTGACCGGGGCGATCAACGCCTACGCCGCCACCCGCGCGGTGTACGGCCAGGTCATCCAGGGCCGCTGGTACGACACCGGCAACCCGGCGGACTACCTCGTCGCGCAGTTCGCCTCGGCGCTCGCGCACCCCGAGTACGGGCCGGTGCTGCGCCGGCTGGCCCACGACCTGGACGGCACCGCCGCCACCGGCTGACACCCGCGGGCCGGGCCCGTAACCCCCGCAGCATGATCCAGCTCACACCTCCTGCCGCCCACACGCCAACTGCCGTGGGCGGCAGTGGTGTTGGCGAATCCGACCGGCCCGGCTGCCGGGGCGGCCCCAAGGACGGCTTTGAGTATCCCCAAGCAGCCGTGTTAACTGTCCCCCGTGAAGAGATCCGTGCATCGCGAAATTGACATGAGCACCCCGCTCGTGTCGCGTCGGCACGTCGATCTCTGCCGCTGCATGTCCGCGGTCTGTCGCCACACGGTCTGAGTCACCGTCCCCCGGCGCCACACCCGCCCAGCGGCCTTTTCCGCGCTCCCCACCTCCCGGCCTCCTCCGCGAGCCGGTACCCGGTGCTCCGAGCGCCCGCCCGCTCCGCGCGTGTGTGGTGGCCGTCCCCGTCCCCCGCCCCTCCACGCCACGTCAGGAGTGCGTTCGTGTCCGCGAACACCGCCGCCGGCAGCACCGGTCCGGCAGGACCCCGCAGCCGTTCCCTACCGAAGGTCCCCTTCTGGGCGCAGATCGTCGCCGGTCTCGTCCTCGGTGCGCTGCTCGGCTGGCTCGCCCGCAGCCAGGACATCAGCTGGCTCACCACCACGCTCGACAAGATCGGCAGCCTCTTCGTCCAGCTGCTGAAGCTGGCCGTCGGACCGCTGGTCTTCTTCGCGATCATGGTGTCGATCACCAACCTCCGCAAGGTCAACAACGCGGCCAGGCTGGCCGCCAGGACGCTGCTCTGGTTCATGATCATGTCGCTGATCGCGGTGGCCATCGGCATAGCGATCGGGCTGCTGACCAACCCCGGCTCCGGCACCGACCTCACCCCGCAGGACGGCAAGCTGCCGCAGCACTCCGGCTCCTGGATCGACTTCCTGACCGGCATCATCCCGACGGACGTCATCACCCCGTTCAGCGAACTCAACGTTTTGCAGATCGTGTTCATGGCCGTGGTCGCCGGTATCGCCGTCCTGAAGACCGGCGAGAAGGCCAAGCCGATCCTCAACCTCAGCGAGCTGGTACTCGAGTTGCTGCAGACCGCCCTGTGGTGGGTCATCAGGCTCGCGCCGCTGGGCACCGTCGGGCTGATCGGCTACGCCATCTCCGACTACGGCTGGGACCTGATCGGCAAGTACGCCACCTTCACCGCGGACGTGTACGTGGGCTGCGCGCTGGTGCTGTTCGGTGTCTACCCGCTGCTGCTCGCGACCGTCGCCAAGGTCAACCCGCTGCAGTTCTTCAAGGGCGCCTGGCCCGCGATCCAGCTGGCGTTCGTGTCCCGCTCCTCGGTCGGCACGCTGCCGGTGACGCAGAAGTCGGCCGAGCGGCTCGGCGTCCCCAAGACGTACACCTCCTTCGCGGTGCCCTTCGGCTCGACCACCAAGATGGACGGCTGCGCGTCGATCTACCCGGCGATCGCCTCGATCTTCGTGGCCCAGATCTTCGACGTGCACCTCGGCGTGCAGGACTACGTGCTGATCGCGTTCGTCTCGGTGATCGGCTCGGCGGCGACCGCCGGCCTCACCGGTGCGACGATCATGCTCACCCTGACGCTGTCCACGCTCGGCCTGCCGCTCGAAGGCGTCGGCCTGCTGCTGGCCATCGACCCGATCCTGGACATGATGCGGACCGCCACCAACGTGGCGGGCCAGATCGTCGCCCCGATCCTGGTCGCCGCGCAGGAGGGCATCCTCGACCGCGAGGCGTTCGACTCCGCGACCGCGTCCCCGATCGACGACCAGGACCGCGAGCGGGAGCAGGAGCGGCAGCAGGAGCAGGAGCTGGCCGCGGTCTGACCCGGCGCTCCCTCCGCCGGACAGCACAGACGGGCCTCCCCTGCGGCAAAGGGGGAGGTCCGTCGGCCGTGCGGCACCTCCGACGAACCGATGGCAGGATGCTTGCGGTAGCCGTCGTCAGCGCCAAAAGGCGTCCGGCAGGCCGGGAGGTGGAGCGATGGAGCGGCATCGGGTCGTCGTGCTGGTGCTCGAAGGGGCCAAGCCGCTGGACGTCGGGATTCCGGCGCAGGTGTTCGCCAGCCGGGCGAGCATGCCGTACGAGGTGCGGGTGTGCGGGGCCGGGCCGGGGCTGGTGACCGGAGGGGACGGGCTGTCGTACCACGTGGCCGAGGGGCTGGAGGCGCTGGAGCACGCGGACACCGTCTTCATTCCCGGCTACCGGGAGCCGGCCACCACCAGGCCGCCGGCCGCGGTCGTCGGCGCGCTGACCGAGGCCCACCGGCGCGGGACGCGGCTCGCGGCCATCTCCACCGGGGCCTTCGCGCTGGCCGCCACCGGGCTGCTCGACGGCAAGCGGGCCACCACCCACTGGCACTACACCAAGGCGCTGGCCACCCGGCACCCCGCGGTGACCGTGGACGAGAACGTGCTCTTCGTGGACGCCGGCGAGGTGCTCACCTCCGCCGGCGCGGCCTCCGGCATCGACCTGTGCCTGCACCTGGTGCGGCGCGACCACGGCGTCGGGCTCTCGCACCACGTGGCCCGGCGGCTGGTGGCCGCGCCCTACCGCAGCGGCGGGCAGGCCCAGTACGTCCCCCGCAGCGTTCCCGAACCGCTCGGCGACCTGTTCGCCGGCACCCGCGAATGGGCGCTGCGGCACCTGGCGGAGCCGCTGACCCTCCAGTCGCTGGCCCGCAACGCCCGGGTCTCGGCGCGGACGTTCTCCCGGCGGTTCGTGGAGGACACCGGCTACACCCCGATGCAGTGGGTGCTGCGGGCCCGGGTGGACCTGGCCCGCGAACTGCTCGAACGCAGCGACCTGGGCGTGGAGCAGATCGCCGTCCGCACGGGCCTGGGCACCGGCGCGAACCTGCGGCTGCACTTCCACCGCATCCTCGGCACCTCCCCGACCGAGTACCGCCACACCTTCTCGGCCTGAGGCCGGACCAGCACCGGAGCCGGGGTCGCGACCTGCGCCGTACCCGCGTCGGGGCATGCGCCGGCTCCCGCAGAAGGTACGCGGAACGGGGATGGCGGGATCCTTGCGCATCATGTCGGCCAGGCCAGTGCCGCACCGGCGCGCCGATGCCGACCATGGAGGCGAGACGAAAGGAATCCCCCATGACCCGCATCGCCATCAACGGATTCGGCCGGATCGGCCGCACCACCCTGCGCGCCCTGCTGGAGCGCCACAGCGACCTCGAGGTGGTCGCCGTCAACGACCTCACCGCCCCCGAGACCCTCGCGCACCTGCTCGCCTTCGACAGCACCCTGGGGCGGCTGGGCCGCCCGGTCGAGGTCGACGGCACCGACCTCGTCGTGGACGGCCACCGGATCAAGGTGCTCGCCGAGCGCGAGCCCGCCAACCTGCCGTGGGCCGAGCTCGACGTGGAGATCGTGCTCGAGTCCACCGGCCGCTTCACCTCCGCCGAGGCCGCCCGCGCGCACATCACGGCCGGCGCCAAGCGCGTCCTGGTCAGCGCACCGTCCGACGGCGCCGACGTCACCCTCGCCTACGGGGTGAACTCCGACACCTACGACCCGGCCGCGCACGTGATCGTCTCCAACGCCTCGTGCACCACGAACGCGCTGGCCCCGCTGGCCTCCGTGCTGGACGACCTGGCCGGCATCGAGCACGGCTTCATGACCACCGTGCACGCCTACACCCAGGAGCAGAACCTCCAGGACGGCCCGCACCGCGACCTGCGCCGGGCCCGTGCCGCCGGCGTGAACATCGTCCCCACCACCACCGGTGCCGCCAAGGCCATCGGCAAGGTGCTGCCCAACCTGGACGGCAAGCTCTCCGGCGACTCCATCCGGGTGCCGGTCCCGGTGGGCTCGATCGTGGAGCTGAACACCACCGTCAGCCGCGAGGTCAGCCGCGACGAGGTGCTCGCGGCCTACCGCGCCGCCGCCGACGGCCCGCTCAAGGGCATCCTCGAATACGCCGACCAGCCGCTGGTCTCCAGCGACATCACCGGCCAGGCCGCCTCCGCCGTCTTCGACTCCGCCCTCACCCGCGCCGACGGCAGGCACATCAAGGTGGTCGCCTGGTACGACAACGAGTGGGGCTTCTCCAACCGCGTCATCGACACCCTCGAACTGCTGGCCGGCAGCTGACCGGGCAGGGCCGGCTCCGGGCAGCCGGCCCGGCGTACGCGCGGTACGCCGCCTGAGGTACGGGACGTCGTAGGTCCGCCCGGTCCTGGACGCCTTTCCCGTCTGACCGCAACCGCGCCCGCGACCCGGCCGTCCCCGCCGTTGACGGCAAGGGGGCGGCCGAAATGACGTTCGACAAAGGGCTGATCGCGGTGTGCGCGGCGGCGGCGGCGTTCGTGCTGTGGCGGCTCGGGCGGTACGTGGCCGACGGCGGCGGCCGCCGCTCGGTGCGCGTACCGGCCCGGGTGGTGCGGGTACGGGAACCGGCGAAGGAGGGCGCCTTCCGGGCGGCGGGGATCCCCGCCGAGATCGCCTTCGTCGCGCCGGACACCGGGCGGGAGACCGTGCTCGGCACGGGGGGACGGCGGGGCGGCCGGCTGGACGCGGCCTGGCTCGGCCGCAGGGTCGAGGTGCGCTACCCGCCGGGCCGGCCGGAGCAGTTCCGGGTGGTGACCGGGCCGCGCGCCCCGGACCGTGACCAAGTGGCGCTCGCCGTCGGCCTGTTCGTCCCCGTCGCCGCGCTGGTCGCCCGCTTCACCACCGAGGGCGGCTTCCATGCCGCGCTGGTCGGCTTCGGCGTGCTGTGGGCGGCGGGCAGTGCGACGGTGCTGGTGCTCACGGCGGCCGAACGGGCCCGCCGCCGGGCGCGGCTGGCCGCGCGGGACATCACCGCCGGGCAGGTCGTCGCCGTGCTGGCGTCCCGGTACGACACCGACGAGGCGCCGGGGCCCGGTGTCGTGTTCACCCCGGTCGTCACCTTCACCACCCGTGACGGCCATCTGGTCACCGCCGTCTGCCCGTTCGGCAGCTCGGGCCGCCGCGACTGGACCGGCCGCGAGGTCGGCGTGCGCTACGCCCGCTCCGACCCGTCCGTCATCAGCCTCGGCCTCCTCGGCGACCGGCTGCTGGCGGCCGGCGGTCTGCTGCTGCTCGTCTTCTTCCTCGCCTTCGGGGCCGCCCTGACCGCGGTCGGCCTGCTGCTGTCCTGACGGTGACGTGGGCCGCCGTCCCCGTCCTGCCGAGTCCGATCACCAGCGCACCGGCAGCCGCTCGGGACCGCGGATCAGCAGGCCGCCGCGCCGGCTGAGGGTGCCGGGATCGGCGTCGAGCGCCAGCCCGGGGAACCGTTCGAGCAGTCCGCGCAGCGCGATCCGGGCCTCCAGCCGGGCCAGCGGCGCGCCCAGGCAGTAGTGCAGGCCGTGGCCGAAGGCCAGGTGGCCGCGCGTGTCGCGGCGGATGTCGAACGCGTCGGGGCCGGGGAAGCGGGCCCCGTCCCGTCCGGCGTCGCCGATCGCGATCAGCACCAGCTGCCCGTCGCCGGGGATCACCGCGCCGCCGATCGGCACCGGCTCCGTGGTGAAGCGGAAGGTGGTGGTCTCCACCGGCCCGTCGTAGCGCAGGATCTCCTCCACCGCCCCGTCGAGCAGGCCGTCGGGGTCGGCGCGCAGCGCGGCCCACTGGTCGGGGTGGGTGAGCAGCGCCAGGACGCCGTTCGCGATCAGGTTGACGGTGGTCTCGTGCCCGGCGACCAGCAGCAGCCACGCCATCCCGAGCAGTTCCTCGCCGCTGAGCCGGTCGCCGTCCTCGTCGGCGGTGTGGATCAGCGCGCTCATCAGGTCGTCGCCGTGCATGGCCCGCTTGGCGGCGAGCAGGGCGCCGAGATAGCCGTTCAGCGCCTCCTCCGCCGCTCGGCGGGCATCGGGCTCGGCGCCTCCCAGGGAGGTGTTGGACCAGTGGCGGAACCGGTCGTGGTCGAGGAACGGGACGCCGAGGAGCTCGCAGATCACGGCGATCGGCAGCGGGAAGGCGAGGGCGTCCACGAGGTCGGCGCGGCGGGACGGTTCCGCCGCCATCGCGTCGAGCAAGCCGCCGGCGATCTCCCGCACCCGGGGCTCCATCGCCGCCACCCGCCGCGGGGTGAACTCCCGGGCCGCGAGCCGGCGCAGGCGGGTGTGCGACGGCGGATCGGAGCTCAGCATGGTGCGCCCGGCCGCCTTCTGCCGCAGCTCCAGCCGGGGCGCGGCCTTCGCCCACACCTTGGACAGCCTGGCGTCGGACAGCGCGGCGCGGCCCGCCTCGTACCCGACGACCAGCCACGCCTCGTGGCCCTCGGGCATCAGCACCCGGTGGACCGGTCCGCGAGCCCGCAGCTCGGCGTAGAGCGGGTAGGGGTCGCGGCGGAAGTCCTCGCCGAGTGCGGCGAGGTCGACGACGGCTTCGGTGGTCATACCGCGACCTTACGAAGCGCGCGGGCGGGAGGCCGCGCATCACCGCTTCCGGTCGGCGACATGGCGCGATAACGACCGGCGCGGGTCGCGGTGCGGGTGGGGGATGAACGGGTCGGTGGCCGAAGGTGGGCATTGCCCAAAGCCTTCCGAGCGGCTAGCGTGATTCACGGTTATGAGCGTCAGCATCAAGCCCTGGCTCGCTGACCGGCAACCCTCCGCCGCGGTGGGGTGCTCCAGGTGACGACCCGACAGGACGGACGGCCGTTCTGTAAGCGCGAGGCCCCAGGGCCGGATGAGTGCGAGGTGATCCACGTGCGAGTACGACACTCCGCCGGCGTGTGCCATCCGCACGGGTCCTTCGAGCTGCGCGCCACCCGGCGCCACGTCGATCTGCTCCGGGTGAGCAGCGCACTGTGTCCCGGGGCGCGCCCGGTCCGCTGAGGCCGGCCGCCCGCCCCCTCCGCACGCCCTTTCGCCAGGCACCTTCTCCTGGCGCACAGCTTCTCCAGGCACACAGCACAGCGCCACCGGCCTGACGGCCGGTCGGGTGCCCCTCTCCCCTGCCCGGAAACGAGAATCCTCATGCCCCGTCAGATCGGACCGATCCGGCACGGCCGCGGCGCGCTGTTAGCCGGCGCCGCCGCACTGCTGACCCTCACCGCCTGCACGAGCGCGAAGAACGACGACGGGCCCGGCGCCACCGGCTCCGCGGCGAAGGCCCTGACCATCGGCACCACCGACCAGGTGACCAGCCTTGACCCGGCCGGCTCCTGGGACGCCGGCTCCGGCACTGTCGAGGACGAGGTGTACGCCACCCTGCTCACCACCAGGAACGGCTCCTCGCAGGTGGTGCCCAACCTGGCCTCGGCGGTGAAGCTGACCGGCCCCAAGGAGTACACCGCCACCCTCAAGGCCGGGCTGACCTTCGCCAACGGGCACCAACTGACGTCTTCCGACGTGAAGTTCAGCTTCGACCGGCAGCTGCGGATCGCCGACAAGAACGGCCCCTCGTCGCTGCTCCACAACCTCGCCTCGGTGGCGGCGCCGAACCCCACCACGGTCGTCTTCACCCTCAGGTCCGCCGACGACACGCTCTTCCCGCAGGTGCTGTCCACCGCGGCCGGCTACATCGCCGACGAGCAGGTCTTCCCCGCCGACCGGATCCTCGACGACACCGCCGTCGTCGCCGCGAAGCCGTGGGAGGGCCCGTACGCGATCGGCAGCTACCAGAAGAACTCGCTGATCTCGTTCACCGCCAACAGCGGCTACCGGGGCCTGCTCGGCACCCCGAAGACCGCCCGGGTCCAGCTGAAGTACTACACCGACGCCGGCAACCTCAAGCTCGACGTGCAGCAGGGCACCATCGACGCGGTCTACCGCACGCTGACGGTCACCGACCTGCACGACCTGGCCGGCAAGCAGGGCATCACCGTGCACACCGGGTCGGGCAACGGCATCCGCTTCATCGTGTTCAACTTCAAGACGCAGCCCTACGGTTCGGCCACCCGGCAGGCCGACCCGGCCAAGGCGCTGGCCGTCCGGCAGGCCGTGGCCGACTCCGTGAACCGGGCCCAACTGGCCTCGCAGGTCTACAAGAACACCTTCCAGCCGCTGTACGGCTCGGTGCCGGACGGCATCACCGGCGCCTCCCCCGCGCTCAAGTCGCTCTACGGCGACAGGCAGGGCGGCCCCGACAAGGCCGCGGCGGCGCAGGTCCTGTCCGCGGCCGGGGTGAGCACTCCGGTCACCCTCGACCTCCAGTACAACTCCGACCACTACGGATCGTCGTCGGCCGACGAATACGCCCTGATCAAGACCCAGTTGGAGAGCACCGGACTGTTCAGGGTCAAGCTCCAGTCCACCGAGTGGGCGCAGTACGGCAAGGACCGGGTCGCCGACCTGTATCCGCTCTACCAGCTCGGCTGGTACGCCGACTACCTGGACGCCGACGACTACCTGGCCTCGTTCTACGCGCAGAACAGCTGGGTGAACAACGGCTACTCCGACCCCGCGGTGCGGAAGCTGATCGAGCAGGAGGAGACCCAGACCGACCCCGCAAAGCGCACCGCGCTGATCGCGCAGATCCAGGGCAAGGTCGCGGCGGCGCTGCCGCTGCTGCCGCTGCTCCAGGGCTCGACCGCGATCGTCACCCGCGAGGATGTCAGCGGGGTGCCGGACAAGCTGGACAGCTCGTACCAGTTCCGCTGGGCGGAGCTCGCGAAGCGATGACCGCCCTCACCCAGGAGGTACAGGGCGCCGCCGGCACGACCGGCGGCGCCACCGGGAACGGGCTGGCGCGCTATCTGGTGATCCGGTTCCTGCTCATCGTCCCCACGGTGCTGGTCCTGGTCAGCGTCGTCTTCTTCCTGATGCACGCCACCGGCGACCCGGTCACCACCGCCTTCGGCGACCGGCTCACCCCCGAGCAGTTGCACCAGAAACTGCACCAGGCCGGCTACGACCGTCCGCTGCTGACCCAGTACCTGGACTACCTGCGGTCGCTGGCGCACGGCGACTTCGGCCGGACCGCCACCGACAACCAGGCGGTGTCGTCGATGCTGCGCACGTACGGCGCGGCGACAGCCGAACTGGCCGTCTACGCGATGGCGTTCGCGCTGGCCGTCGGGGTGCCGCTCGGCATGGTCGCCGCCGCCTACCGGGACCGGGCGGCCGATGTGGCGCTGCGGCTCTTCGCCATCCTGAACTACGCGACGCCGGTCTTCTTCCTCGGCCTGCTGCTGAAGCTGGTCTTCTCCGTGTGGCTCAACTGGCTGCCGCCCTCCGGCCGTTCCAGCATCGACGTCCAGCTGGAACTGCAGGACCGGACGGGCAGCACCGGGATCTACCTGGTCGACGCGCTCCGCAGCGGCGACGGCTCCGCGGTGGCCGACGTGCTGCGGCACGCGGTGCTGCCCGGCGTCGCGCTGGGGCTGCTGGTGGCCGGGGTGCTGCTGCGGCTGGTCAGGACGAACCTGATCGGCACGCTGTCGGCCGACTACATCGAGGCCGCCCGTTCCCGGGGGGTGAGCCGTTTCCGGCTGGTCACCCGGCACGCCACCCGTCCGGCGCTGATCCCGGTGGTCACCGTGCTGGGCCTCCAGGTCGCGGGGCTGCTCGGCGGGGCGGTGCTGACCGAGACCACCTTCGAGTGGAAGGGCCTGGGATACGAGCTCGCGCACTACCTGACGGTGCGCGACTACGCGGCGGTGCAGGGCATCGTGGCGCTCTTCGCGGTCGTCGTCGCGCTGACCAACTTCCTCGTCGACGTCACGGCGGCGCTGATCGATCCCCGGGTGAGGTACTGAGGTGGCCGACGACGTCATGGACCGGCCGGCCCGCCCGCGGCGCCGGCGCCCGGCGGCCCGGATACCGCTGCCCGCCCGGCTGCGCGCCGCCGGCGGTGTGCAGCGCGCGATGCTGCTCACCGGGGCGGCGCTGACCGGGCTCTTCCTGCTCGCCGCGCTGTGCGCGCCGCTGCTCGCCCCGTACGGATACTCCCAACTGGCCACCGGTGACCGGCTGTTCGGCTCGCAGCAACATCCCGGCGGGGCGCATCCGCTGGGCACCACCATCGCCGGCTACGACGTCCTGTCGCGCACCTTGTGGGGCAGCAGGACGGCGCTGGAGATCATCGCCCTGGCGCTGCTGCTCTCGGTGTTCGCCGGGGTGCTGCTCGGCCTGGCCTCCGGCTACCTCGGCGGCTGGCTGGACCGGCTGCTGGTGGGAGTGGCGGACGCCATGTACGCGTTCCCGCCGCTGCTGCTCGCCATCATCATGTCGATCGTCATCAGCGGCGGGCAGTCCAGCCTGGTGGGCGGCCTCGGCGCGGCGGCCTGTTCGGTGGCGGTGGCCTTCGTACCGCAGTACTTCCGGGTGGTGCGCGCGGAGGTCACCCGGGTGAAGTCGGAGCCGTTCGTGGAGGCGGCCCGGGTGATCGGCACCGGCACCTGGCGGATCATGACCCGCCACGTGCTGCGCAACTCGGTCAGGACGCTGCCGCTGATCTTCACCATCAACGCGTCCGAGGCCATCCTCACGCTGGCCGGCCTCGGCTTCCTGGGGTTCGGCATCGAGCCGACCTCGGCGGCGGAGTGGGGTTACGACCTCAACAGGTCGGTCGCCGACGTCACTTCGGGCGTGTGGTGGACGGCGCTGCCGCCCGGCCTGGCGATCGTGCTCACCGTGCTGGGCACGACGCTGCTGGGCGAGGGCCTCACCGATCTGGCCGACCCGCGGCTGCGGGCCGGCGGCCGGACGGCGGTGGCGACGGACTCGGAGAAGAGCGCGGACGGCGGCCAGGACCGGGTGCAGGACGGAGCCGGCGCTGATGACTGACCTGCTGCGGATCGAGGATCTGCACGTCTCCTTCAGCTCCGGCGGTGCGAACGGTCCCGGCGGTGCCGGCGTGGTGTCCGCCGTCAGCGGGGTCGGCCTGTCGGTCGCGCCCGGCGAGGTGCTCGCCCTGGTCGGCGAGAGCGGCAGCGGCAAAACGGTGACGGCGAAGTCGGTACTCGGGCTGCTGCCGGCCACCGCGTCCACCCGCGGCCGGGTGCTGCTCGGCGACGGTTCGGCCGAGCCGGCCGAGGACGTGCTCACCGCCTCGCCGGCCCGGCTGCGCGCGATGCGCGGCACCCTGGCCGCGATGGTGTTCCAGGAGCCGTCCACCGCGCTGAACCCGGTCTTCACCATCGGCTGGCAGCTCACCGAGGGCCTGCGGGCACACGGGCGGCGCCGCGGCAGCCGGGCCGAGCGCCGGGCGGTGGCCGTGGACATGCTCGACCGGGTCGGCATCCCGGAGCCGCACCGCCGGGTGGACCACTACCCGCACCAGCTGTCCGGCGGGCAGAAGCAGCGGGCCGTCATCGCCATGGCGCTCGCGCTCGGCACCCGGCTGCTCGTCGCCGACGAACCGACCACCGCGCTCGACGTCACCGTCCAGGCGGAGATCCTGGAGCTGCTGCACCGCTGCCGTACCGACTTCGGCACGGCCGTCCTGCTGATCACCCACAACATGGGGGTGGTCGCCGACCTCGCCGACCGGGTCGCGGTGATGCGCGAGGGCCGCATCGTGGAGGACGCGCCCGTCGGAGAGCTCTTCGCGGCGCCCGCGCACGCGTACACCCGTGAACTGCTCGCCGCCGTGCCGGACTTCGGCAGTGCCGGACACGCTCGGGCAGTTCCCTTGCCGGACACCGGTGTTGAGCGCCCCGAGCCGGTGGTCAGGGCGCGGGGGCTGGTCGTGGAGTACCCGGGGCGGCTCGGCGCCGCCGCCTTCCGGGCGGTGGACGGCGTCGGCTTCGAGATCCGGCCGGGCGAGGTGCTCGGCCTGGTCGGTGAGAGCGGCTCGGGCAAGACCACGATCGGCCGTGCGGTGGCCGGACTGACCGCCATCACCGCCGGCGAACTCGACGTGCTCGGCGAGCGGTTGGCCACCCCCGGACGGCTGCGGCGGGTCCGGCGCGCCACGACCGGCAGCCGTGCCGGGCAGGTCGGCTTCGTCTTCCAGGACCCGGCGACCAGCTTCAACCCGCTGCTGACCATCGCCGATTCGGTCGGCGAACCGCTGACAGTGCACCGGCGCGACCTCGACGGCGCGGCGGTACGCGCCAGAGTCGACGCACTGCTGGAGTCCGTCCGGCTGCCGCGCGGCCACGGCGCCCGCTACCCGCACGAACTCAGCGGCGGCGAACGGCAGCGGGCCGGCCTGGCCCGCGCCCTGGCGCTGCGCCCGCGGCTGGTGATCGCCGACGAGCCCACGTCGGCGCTGGACGTGTCGGTGCAGGCGCAAGTGCTCGAACTCTTCACCGGGTTGCAGCGCGAGCTGGGCTTCGCGGCGCTGTTCATCAGCCATGACCTGGCCGTGATCGAGCAGGTCGCGGACCGGGTGGCGGTGCTGCACGGCGGCCGGATCGTCGAGTCGGGGGCCGCGTCCGACGTGCTGGGCGCGCCACGCGCCGACTACACCCGGCGGCTGATCGCCTCGCTGCCCGTACCCGACCCGCGGCGGCAGGGCCGCCGCCGGCAGCCGGCCGCTCCGGACCCGGGAGGCGGCTGACCGGCCCTCCGGCCCGACGGCCGACCCACCGAACCGCCTTCATCTCCGCTCACACCACCGCACCGAAAGGCACCACCATGCCCGTTGAATTCCTCGGCATCGCAGCCACCAACGACGGCTCGGAGACCAGCCCCCGCAGCGGGGCGTCGTTCGACAAGGACTACACGCTCAGGCTCGCCCGCGCCCATGAGGACCACGGCTGGGACCGGGTGCTGTTCGCCTACAGTTCGGCCTCGCCGGAGCCCGGCACCGCCGCCGCGTACATCGCCGCGCACACCAGCAGGTTGCAGATCCTGCTCGCACACCGGCCGAACGTGTCGTACCCGACCTTCGCGGCACGGGAGTTCGCCACGCTCGACCGGATCAGCGACGGGCGGCTCACCGTCCACTTCATCACCGGCGGCACCGACCACGAGCAGCAGCGGGAGGGCGACTTCCTGACCAAGGACGAGCGCTACGGCCGCACCCGCGAGTACATCGAGATCGTCAAGCGGGTGTGGACCGAGCACGAGCCCTTCGACCACGAGGGCACGCACTACCGCTTCAACGACTACGTCTCCGACGTCTTCCCGGTCAGCCTGCCGCGGCCGGACGTCTCCTTCGGCGGCTCCTCCCCCGCCGCGTACGAGGCGGGCGGCGCCGTCGCCGACATCTACGCGCTGTGGGGCGAGCCGCTGGCCGAGACCGCCAAGCAGATCGAGGCGGTGAAGGCGGCGGCGCGAGCCGCCGGGCGCAGCACGCCGCCGCGCATCCAGGTCGCCTTCCGGCCGATCATCGCCCCGACCGAGGAACTGGCCTGGGAGAAGGCGCACCGCACGGTCGCCGCCATCGGCGAGCGGCGGGCGTCGGGCGCGTGGAAGCGGCGCGGCGGCGGGCAGCCGGAGAACACCGGATCGCAGCGGCTGATCGCCATCGCGGAGCAGGGCGAGCGCTACGACCGCGCGCTGTGGACCCCCACGGCCGCGGCGACCGGTGGGGCGGGCAACTCCAACGCGCTGGTCGGCACCCCGGAGACGGTGGCGCAGGCGCTGCTCGACTACTACGACCTGGGCGTCGACATCATCTCCGCCCGCGGCTACGACCTGCTCGGCGACGCGATCGACTTCGGCCGGCATGTGATCCCGCTGGTGCGCGAGGAGGTCGCCAAGCGCGACGCGGAGCGCGCGGGTGAGGGGCGCCGCACCGCGTGAGACCAGGTTTCGGCCGGGCGGCCCGGCGTCCGATCCTGTGATGCTGTCAGCGGCCCAGTACGCGGGCGGTCGGCCACACCGCGCCCGCGTACACCGCCGCGGTGGTGAGCAGCACGGCCGGCAGCGGCAGGGCGCTGACCAGGGAGCCGAACAGCAGGTCGCCGAGCGGTAGGGCGGCCGAGACGACGGCGAGCAGCGTGCTCAGTACGCGGCCGCGGACGGCGGGGTCGGTGTGGGCGGTCAGCACGCTGACCATCACCGGGAGGAACGGGCCCTGCGCGAAGCCCATGACCGTCATGCACAGCACGGCCGCGCCGGCGCCGTGCGCTCCGGCGAGCGCGGCGTAGGAGGCGGCCGTGCCGAGCAGGCAGCCGGCCACCACGGGCAGTGCGGGCCGCCGGGCCAGCAGCAGCGCGTACAGCAGCAGCCCGGCCAGCGAGCCCGCGGTGTACGCGGCGACCACCCAGGCGAGCGCGGAGCCGGGCGCCCCGGAATGCCGCAGGTAGAGCGGGGCGATCACCGGGATGCGGGGCGCGTCCAGGACGCTCAGGACGAAGGCGAGGATCGCCATCGAGCGGATGACCCGGTTGGCCGTCATCGCCCTTATGCCCTCGCGGAGTTGGCCGAGGTAGCCGTGGGCGCCTGCCTCTTCGGCTCTGTGGCCGGGGGCCGGGAGGAAGCCGGTCACCAGCAGGGCCGAGACGAGGTAGCTGCCGATGTCGGCCCAGATCGCGGCCACCGGTCCCGCGGTGGTGACCAGGACGGCGGCGGCGGGTGCGCCGATCACGATGCCGAGGCGGGGGAAGAGCCAGTACAGCGACTGCACGCGGGCCTCGTCCGCGCCCGCCGCGCGGGCGGCCGGGGAGATCAGCAGCTGCCGGCAGACCAGTGCGGGCGCGGCGGCCAGCGCGGTGGCGGCGCCGGCGCAGGCCAGCACCCACACGTGCAGCTGTCCGACCGCGTCGGCGAGCAGGATCGCGGTGAGTACGACGGCGGCGGTCAGCGCGGACCAGGCGGCGAGGCGCCGCGGCCCCACCCGGTCGGCCAGCGGCCCGGCCAGCACCAGGCCGATCGCCGCGGCGGCGGTCTCGGCGGCGCCGACGGCGCCGAGCGCGAGCGAGGACGAGCTGAGCGTCAGCACGGCGAGCGGTACGGCGGCCATGGTGACGGTGCTGCCGATCATCGTCGCCAGCGAGGAGAGCAGCAGCGTGATCAGGGGCACCCGGCGGACGCTTGGGGCGGCGGACGCGGCCGGGGTGTCCGTACCCGGGGCGGCGTCGCGGGTCACCACGGGACGCTGCCGCTGAGCCAGGCGGTGGGGCCTGCCGCCGGCCGGCCGGGTGTGCGGCGACTCGCCCGTCCCCAGGTCCACTGTGGCTTGTCGCGCGGTTTCCCGCGCCCCTGATGAAACCGGGAGCACCCGCGCGGCCGGGGGCCCGGCCAGGACCGCGGGTGGCTCCGCGAGTCGCCCGCCGGCCGGCCCGCTGTGGCTGATCGCGCAGTTCCCCGCGCCCCTGATGAAACCGGGGCAGCACCCGACCGGCAAGCCGAGCCCCGAGGGGTGGCGGGGACCTGCGCGCGCAGGCGCCCACCGCAAGGGGCTGGGCGGCCGGCCGAGCCCCGAAAGGGCGCGGGGAACTGCGCGACGAGCCCCCACCGGCCCGCGGGCCGGCTGCCACCGCACGGGGCTGGGCGGACCGTCCGCCCGCAGGCACCGTGCGGCGGACGCGCCGCAGCCCGTGCGGGCCGAATCATGAAGCGGTGGCGGCGGCCGGGTGCGGGGAGGGGGGAGAAACGGTCAGGACCGTATCGAAGATCTCCCAGCACCACCACGCCTCCGGCGCCTGCGACACCACCGACTCCAGCCAGCCGAAGACGCGTTCGGTGACCTGCTCGTCCGGCTCGCGCGAGCCGGAGGTCGACAGGGGCTCGTCCACCGCGATGGTGAAGTGCGCCGTGTCGTCGCGCACCAGGCGGACCGGGATGATCGGCACCCGCAAGGCCCGCGCCAGCCTGGCCGTTCCCATCGGGGCCTGGACCGTGCGGCCCATGAAGGAGACCGGGTGCAGCACCTGCTCCGAGCGCTCGCCCAGCGTGAACTCAGGCATCGTCATCAAGATCCGGCCGGACCGGACGGTGGTCAGCGCGCGCCGGGTGGAGTCCGTGGCCGGCAGGCCGATCGCGTCCAGGGACGGGAGGAGCTCAGGGGCCACGGCGTCGTGCACCGCGCGGACGAGTTCGTAGGCGGCGCCGTCCATGAACGAGGTCACCGGCATGCCCAGCCGGGCGGCCAGGAAGGCGGGCAGCGCCTGGTAGGGACCGCTGTGCAGCGAGATCACGAGCGGCCCGCGACCGTCGGCGAGCGCACGCTCCAGGTGCTCCGCCCCGGTCGCGGCGACGCGCAGCCGCGGATCGGTCGCGTACATCAGCGGCCCCACCGTGTTCAGGCCGCGGGCGAAGTGGTGCCCGGCCCAGGCGGCGGCGAGCGCGGGCGCGTCACCGCTGAGCGCGGGGACACCGCGGAACACCGGTTCCACGGCGGCACGGTAGCGGTCGAAGCGCCCGCTCAGGACGTTCTCCCGCTCCCACTCCAGCGAGTCGGCCAGGAAGCGCAGCGTGCGCTCGGGCGGCTGTTGCCGTGCGGCACGCAGGAACGCGCCGCCTGCCACCGCGACGTCCATGTCGGTGAGGCTGTCAGTGCTGGTCATCGGACGGTCCTCCACAGGCCGGGCAATCGGGGTCTTGGGGCACCTCGCGCCAGTCCAGCCGCATGGTGCGCAGGTCTAGTTCGCCCAGCCGGTTGGCCAGCAGCGGCGGCGCGATGCCGGACAGCACCCGCACGGCGTCCCAGGTCTGGAGGTTGGCGACGATCGCGGACAGCGGGGCGAACGCGGCGGTGTGCCGGTCGCGGTGCGGGGACAGCGGGGTGATCGTCTCGCCGTCGCCGCGCCGGACGTTGTCCCGCTCGTAGCACGTCCAGCACGCGGTGCTGCCGGGGACGATGGTGGGGCCGATCATCCCGACGTGGCCGGCGTAGGCGCCGCCGACGATGTGCGGGATACCGAGGGCGGTACAACTCCGGGAGATCCAGCGGGCGGTGGTGTTGATGTCGGGCTCGTCGGCGCAGTTGACGACGAGGTCGCTGCCGGCCAGCAGCGTGTCGAGGTCGGTGTCGGGGCCGAGCCGGGTGCCGACGGCGGTCACCCGCACGCCGGAGCCGGTCACGTCGTTCAGCCGGCGGGACGCCGCCTCGGCCTTGGGCAGGCCCAGGTCCTCTGCGCTGTAGAGCACTTGGCGGGAGAGGTTGCTCAGCTCGACGACGTCCGGATCGACCAGCCGGAGGTGGCCGATCCCGGTGAGGGCCAGGCTCTGCGCCATCCAGGTGCCGGTGCCGCCGACTCCGATGACGGTCACGGTGGCCTGCCGCAGCCGGCGTTGGGCTTGTAGCGGGTGCACGGAGCCGTCGGCGGCGTGGTCGTCGGCGTCGCGGGCTCCGGTGAAGCCGGTGAAGTCGTGGAAGAGGTCGATCTGGCGGCCGTAGCGGACGAGTTCGAGCTCGTCCAGGGCGGTGGTGGGTGCCGCGGCCGCGTCGTCGAGCGCGCCCTCGTCGTCGAGGGCGGTGAGGATCTCGTCCAGGTCGGTCCGGCTGAACCCGGGGTGGGCCGACCGGAGTTCGTCCAGCATCGTGTCGGTCCCGGTGCCGTCGATGAGCAGTCTGACGGCGTCGATGACGGGCGGCTCGGCCGCGTAGACCACGTGCCGGGACTGCGAGAAGAAGATCACCCGCAGGTGGCCCTCCGAGTCGATCCCCGCGCCGACACCCGGGCGCAGACGTGGCATCCGCATGCTGTCCGTCCTTCCGGAAAAAGACGGTGCTCCCGACGGCGATCACGCGCCATCGGGAGCACCGGCAAGGGCAACGGCCTCAGCAGGAACCGTTCTTGTCCGTACGCGCGATGACGACCTGGATCTTCTTGATCATGGTGAAGCACCTCCTCGGAGATTCGGAGTTTCGGTGGGGCCTGGAGCGGCCCGGCCATCTCAGAATGGCGTCGCGGTGGCTGGGTGTCAACTGAAATGGATGAGAATCTGAATCTTATTCATCTCAGTTTATGTCAGCCGTCGCTCCCGTCACATCCGTGTCTGCCGTTACGTCAGGAGAGCAGGAGTGCGGCACTCCAGTGCGGGCGGTCCGGCGGCTCGCGCCGGTCGCCGGACAGCCAGGCGTGCAGGGCCAGGGCGGTGCCGGCGGCTCCGTCGAGGAAGCCGGGGATGTGCAGGCGGCTGGACGTCGATGAACCGGCCGGGCTCGCGGGGACGGAGAAGACGTACGGCTGCGCGGGGTCGGCGAACTCCATCGCGCGCGCGGCGAGTTCGGGCAGCCGCGCGCCAAGCACGGGGTCGCCGGACACCCGCGCGACCAGGCCGGTGATGTGCAGCAGCCCGCCCCAGCCGTGGCAGAGCGAGGCGTCCACGACGCGCTGCTGGTCCGGCGGACGGTCCAGGGCGCAGCGCAGGGCGTCGGCCGCGTCGCTCGCCCAGGACCGTTCCCCCAGCGCCCGGCCGGCCAGGGCGAGCGCGGCGGCCGCGCCGGCCGGGCCGTGGCACCAGGCGGTGCGGTCGGGATGTGGCGGATCGGGCCGCGCGCCCGCCGGTCGGTCCGGTCGCTCGAACAGGCGCGGCCAGTACGGTCCGTGGGCGTCTCGGGCGCGGCCGTCCAGCAGCCAGGTCGCCATCGTGGCGACGGCCTCGTCCTGCCCACGCACCCGCACCCCGCGTTCGGTGGCGAGCGCCAGCAGAGCCAACGGGCCCGCCACGCCGTGCGCGAGGCCCGGGTAGGCGTAGTCGTCGCGGTGGCGCTCTCCAGCGCCCCGGATCCACCAGTCCGAGCGCGTGGCATCGGCGACAAGGGCCGTGAGCAACGCGCGTAGCGTCGGCCGCTGTTCGGCCCCGCCCGCCAGCAGGTAGCGGCCGAGGCCGGTCAGCCCCGACACCACGTCGTAGCCTCCGGCGCTCGCGTGCGGGGCGCCTGCGGCGCGCCGCGCCGAGTCTCCGGCGACCAACTGCCCTACCAGTTCGGCGATCTGCCGGTCGGCGGCAGCCAGCAGACCGGCGTAGTCCCCGTCGCGTGCTGCCGAGGCGCGGGCCGCGAAGGCGAGTGCGGGCAGCCCGCAGAACAGCCCCTCTGCGGCGGGCCGCCGTCCGGCAGCGACGGCTGCCCGCAGATGACGGTCGGCCGCACTACGCAACTCCGGCTGGTCGTAGCCCAGTTCGGCGTACAGGAGCGCGAGCGCGGGATGCCCGTCGGCCAGCGACATCGGATGCCAGGGCGAGCGCCCGTCACTCTGAGCGCTCGCGCGGCGAACGGCATCGGCTTCGACAGCCGCCGGATCGTCCAGCCGCTCCGCCACCTGGCTGACGACGCGGCCCGCCCGCGCCCGCAACTCCCCCACCGAGGCCGAGCCCGCACGGGCATCCGCCTCCCCGCCTGCCCACTCGCAGCCCTCCCCCGTGCCGACCGCCTCCCACCCACTCCGCGCCTTCGCGACGGACGGACATCGGCTCCCGGGTGCGGAGACCGCCGCCACCTCGTACTCTTCCGCGGACCCGCGGCCGTTCACCGGCGGGCCTTCGCTCGGGCGTGGTGGGCGTGGGCGGCGCCGCGGGCGATGGCGTACGCGTGGGATTCGGCGCGCGGGTCGATGCCCAGGCGGCGGTTGCAGTGCAGGTGGAGCAGGGAGACCAGGACGCGGCCCGGGTCGAGCCAGGACTCCTGCTCCGCGGTCTTGCGGACCAACCGGCCGTGTTCGGCGAGCAGGTGAAGCAGCTCGTCGGGGAGGGCTGAGTCCTGCTCGGGCGTGATGCGGTCCAACGCGGCGCGGCAACGGGTGGTGAACGCGCGGTGGTGGTCGGGGTGGCGGGGGAAAGCCGCGGTCAGCCAGTCGGTCCAGGTCTGCGGGTCCGCCGGGAGGAACGCCCGTGCCATGGCGGCGACTTCGGCCGCCGTGGTGAGCAGCGGGTCCGGGTCTGCGGCGGACGCAGACAGCGCGCCGAGTACGGCGGCGCTGTCAGCGTGGAAGACCTCCTCGGCGAGCGGGAAGGCCGCCGGGCCGCCGTAGCGCTCGATCTCCGGGTCGTATGTCGCCAGCGACATCCCGGCCGACATGCCGTCGTCATACAACCGCCTTCCCACCGCGTGCAGTTCGGGCAGCAGCACCGCGTGCAGGACGGCGCTGTCGCCGTGGAACCGCAGTCGCAGATGGTGTCCGCCGTCCCGGTAGCGGACGAAGAACCAACGGTCGACGCCCTCGGGCAGCTGTGCCGCCAGTGGCGCCAGGTGGCGGGTCAGCACGCCGTCCTGCTGGTCGGCGGGGCAGTCCAGTTGCACGTACAGCCAGCGCCCGCCGGGCAGGTGGGCCGCCGAGCGCGGGCGCGGCGGCGGCAGGGCGGCCGCGTGCGAAGAGGCTTCCGCCGTACGCGGCGGCGCTGTCCTGGCGTCCGGCGGCGGCCCGTGCCGTACGGGCAGCAGGGAGACCACGATCTCCGCGCTGTGGGCGCCGCCGCCCGGTCCGCGCAGCCAGCCGCGCGCGGTGTCGCCGCCGTAGCCGGGCCGCAGCAGCACCGCCTCGCCGTGCGCCCGCAGCTCCTCGCGCAGCAGCTCGCGGTGCGCGGCGGCCGGCAGGTGCAGCGGTATCCGCTGGTCGGAGGCTGCCAGTTCGACGTCGTCCGGCAGTCCCCAGCGCCGCCGGAACCGGTCGAACCCCGCCTCCCACTCCGCGTCCGGCGTCGCCGGATCGGTCAGTGCGGGGCCGGCCGGCCGCCAGCGTGCGGCGCTGAGCACGGTCCGGCCGTACCGGACGGCGGGCAGGAACGGCGCCCGGCCGAGGGCGCCCCAGTCCCACGGCCGCCAGCGCGGCAGCGTGACATGCGGGGCTTCGAGCAGGAACCGTACGGCGTTGGGCAGGCCGGCCTGCCGGTTCAGGTGGTGGAAGGCCAGCGGTTCCAGCTCGCGGCCTAGGCGGCGGGACACGATCCGGAAGCGCTGCCGGTCGGCGCCGATCTCGATGTCGTCGAGCGGCAGCGTGCCGGGCGCGGACGGGTCGCCGTAGACGCCGGCCAGCAGGTCGTGGTCGAGCCAGTGCGGCGCCTGGGCGACATGGGTGAAGCGGTCCTGCGAGACCGGGTGGGCCGGCCTTATCGGCAGCGCCCCGGAGGCCCGGGTGGCGGCCGTCGCCGACGCCCGGGCCAGCTCGCGGGTCTGCTCAGGGAAGAGGTAGCCGAAGCGGCCCGCGCTGGCGCCCGCCAGCGGTGACGCGTTGTCGGCGAGGACGAGGGTGAAGTCGCCGCGTTCGAGGTCCGGTACGGAGTCGGCGACCAGTTGGGCGTACAACTCCACGGCCCGGTCGGGGTGTTCGGGGCCGCTCGGCCGCCCGCTGTGGTCGCCGTCCGCCGGCTCCGCGGTGAGGCGGTCGAGCAGCGGGCCGTCCAACTCGATCTCCTGGCTGCCCTCGGCGACGGCCTGGCAGTATGCGGTCAGCAGGGCCGCCTCCGCGTCGGCGCCGCGCCTCGCGGCCGGGGGCGCGGGCGCCGGGGAGCCGCCGGGGCCCGGCGGCATGCGGTACCCGGCGGGCAGACCGAGGCCGGTGCCGGGATCGAGGAGTTCGGCCAGCGGCACCAGCCGCTCAGCGCCGTAGTGCTCGATGAACCGCGCGTGGTAGCCCGCGAGCGGGCCGGGGCCCGGCCGGGACAGCCGCCACAGCGCGGTCGCCGCGCGTTCGGCCTCGACGGCGACGGTGTGCGGCAGGACGACGTCGGCGTCGAGGGCCAGGTCGACCTGGAGGCGGACGTGCTCCCCGCCGACCGTGACCACCGGTGCGGGGCCGGCCGGCGGTCCTGCCGCGTAGTCGGCGGCGGCCCGCCGCACGGCGCTGACCTGGCGGTGCGGCGGGGTGCCCGGGCTCAGTACGCGCAGCAGGTGGTCGAGCGGATCGCTGCCGTCGAGCGGCGGGCGCAGCTCGGTCAGCAGGGCTTCGGCGGCGACGAGTTGGGCGATCAGCGCGCTCACCGAGCCGGCCGTCACACCCGGGAAGGCGCTCTCCAGCAGGCCGGTGAGGTCGCGGACCGGTATCGGCAGCCGGGCGGCCTCGACGGCGGCCCGTACGGCGGGCGTCCAGCGCAGGGTGTGCTGGTGCGGCCGGCCGCCCGTCTGGTCGGAGGCGGCTTGGGGCTGCCTGGTGCTGAACGGCACGATCAGCCGCCCGTCGCGTATCCGGCACAGGTTGTTCGCCACCACCCGCAGGCCGGGCAGCACGTCGGGGTCCTGCTCCCAGCCGGCGACGGAGCGCGCCAGCCAGGACCAGTCCGGGCGCACGCCTTTGCGGTGGTCGGCGCCGAGCACGGCCCGGCCGCGGTCGCCGAACGAGGCGAGGCCGACGCCCGCCATCAGGCCGAACGGGGTGCAGCGGTGGGCGGCGCGAAGTGCGTACCGGGTCAGCCCCCTCGCCATCCTGGCCAGGTCGCGCGGCGGCAACTCCTCCCCGGAGAGCGCCCGCTGCCACTGGCCTGCCAGCGAGGGGCTGGCCAGCGCTACGGCCTCGCGCAGCAGCGGGTCGGCGGCGAGGCCGCGCAGATAGCCGGTGAGCGCGGCCGGGTCGCGGCCGCCGGCTCCGGCCGGTGCCTGCCAGGTGTCCCCGGTCCGGTCCCGGCTGAGCACCGGGGCGCGCAGTAATACCTGGTCCGCGCACCGGAAAAGCACCGCAACCCGGTCCCGGCTATCCGGGCGGCTGCCGCCGGAGAGATCTTCTTCCTTTGCCGGACCGTCCATGCTGCCTCCGGTTTTTTCGGCAGTCGAGAGGTATTGATTGACGGGGCGGCGAGGCGGTCCCTATAGTCAGCCGCCTGGAGCCCCGGTGCCGTTGTCATGGAACCACATCGAATGGAGACGCCACATGGATTCGGAGAAGATCAAGGACCTGTTCGACATCGACCTTGACGCCATTCCTTTCGAAAAGGACGCGGTCGCCGCCACGGCCGAGGAATCGACGCCGCCGAGCTTCGTCTCCGTCTGCTGGTGGTGCTGACCGCAGGACCGGGCCTCCAGAGGGCTGACGTACCCCCGCCTCATAAGCTAAGATGAATGAGGGCAGCGGCGGAGCTCATATCCGCTGAGCTGGTGGGGAGACGAAAGGCCAGGTCATGGGCGACTCGGAGGACACCGCGGGGACGACGCTCGCCGAGAAGATCGACGCGCTGTTCCGCGTCGTCCGCCGGGCGGACCGGGAGCAGTACAGCCACGAGGAAGTGGCGCGGGCCTGCCGGGAGGCCACCGGCGACAGCTTCTCCGCGACCTACCTGTGGCAGTTGCGCACCGGCCGCCGTGACAATCCGACGAAGCGGCACCTGGAAGCGCTCGCGCAGTTCTTCCAGGTGCCTGTCGCCTATTTCTTCGACGACGCGGAAGGCGCTCAGGTGGCCGCCGAGCTCCAATTGCTCGGCGCACTGCGTGATGCCGGCGTCAGAAGCGTCGCGCTGCGCGCCGTCAATCTCTCTCCCGAGGGCATGGGGACCATCAGCGACATGATCGATCTGATCGCCAGAAGAGAAGCAGAGAAGAACTCTCCCGATTAGCCGGCCGGAATTTCAGTCCGTCCGGGATGGCAATCGGAAAATGGGGGGACTCCCATGCTGTTAAACAGCTCCCACAGAAAGTTGTGGGCGAAGTACAGACAGGCCATGGGCAGCTCGGCACTGCCAGGACCCTTCGACGCGAAGGTGCTGATCTCCCGGCTGGCGCAGCAGCGCGGGCGGCCGATCGAGCTGGTCCCCGTCGCGGCCCGACCCGATTTCCCCTGCGGCCTGCTCATCACCACCGACCAGGCCGACTGCATCTTCTACGCCGCGGACACCACGCCGCTGCACCAGCAGCACATCCTGCTGCACGAGGCCGCGCACCTGCTGTGCGGGCACCATGAGTCCACGGCCTCCCTCTCCGCCGGGCTGTCCGCCGGCGCGACCACCTCGCTGCTTCCCCACCTGTCGGACTCGCTGGTCAAGCGGATCCTGGGCCGTACCGTCTACAGCGAGCCGCAGGAGCACGAGGCCGAACTCCTCGCGTCGCTGATCCGCTTCCGCGCCGCGCGCGACGACCACGCCCCGACGCTGGCGGACGGCCAGCAGAGCCGGCTCGGCAGCATGTTCGGAGCGGCGTCGCACCGGTTCGGCCGCCATGGCTGACGCCGCCACCTATCTGGCGGCCTGCCTGGTGCTCTCGTTCGCCCTCTACCGGATCGTGCTCGACCGGGGCACCCCGGAGGATCCCGCCGTCCGCTACATCTGCTTCTTCGCGCTCGCCATGGGCGGCGCGCTGCTGCTGCTCGCGCCGCGCAGCATGGCGATCCTGCACCGGCTGGTGCCGCTGCCGCACCTCGGGCTGCTGCTCGGCGCGGAGCTCAAGGTCTGCTCGCTGACGTTCCTCGCGATGCTCGCGCACTCCCTGGACGACGCCGGCGCCGACAAGCCGTCCGCCGGCCGGATCGCGGGGCTGGCGGCGGCGGTAGGCGGGACGCTCGCGGTGCTCTTCCTGGCCGCGCACGCCCAGGACGGTACGACGGCGGTCCGCGCGCAGGGGGCCGACCGCTGGCTGATCGCGGCCTACGACTTCCTGCTGATCGGCTACTTCGTACGGTGCCTCGGCGTGTTGATCACGCTGCTCGGGCGGAACGCCCGCCGGGTGCCGCCGAGCCTGTTCCGCACCGGGCTGCGGCTGATGATGGCCAGCGCGGCGGTGGGCGTGGTCTGGACGCTGCTCATCCTCGGCGACGTGGCCTCGGTACTGCGGGACGGTACGCAGCCCGGCACCGAGGACCGGCCCTCCGCGGTGCTCGCGGTGGCCGTCGCGGCGCTCGCGGTCGGCGGCGCCACCGCGACGATCTGGGGCCGTACGGTGTCGGCGCCGGCCCGGATCGCGCGGGCCTACCGGTCGTACTGCGCGCTCGAACCGCTGTGGTCGGCGCTGCACGAGGCGGTGCCGGGGATCGCGCTGGCGCCGCCGAGCCCGCACGATCGCTGGCGGAGCATGCGCAACGCCGAATTCGCCCTGTACCGGCGGGTGATCGAGATCCACGACGGGCGGCTGTGCCTCCGGCACTACTCGCCCGCGGCGGCGCCAGGTGTGGAAGCCGACGGTTCGCCCTCCGGAGCGCGGCAGCAGCGGGACGCGGCGGCGGAGGCGGTCGCGATCAGCGCGGGGCTCGCGGCGATGCGCACGGGCAAGGGCAGCACGGCAGCCCCGCCACACCTGTCCGCCCCGGCCTCGTCCTCGCTCGGCACGCTGGACGCGGACGTGGATTGGCTGCTCGCGGTGACCGCGGCTTTCGTGGAGCGCACGGAGCGGTCGGCGAACGCGCCCGGCTGAGGGCGCGCGCTCGACCGCCGGGTGCCCCGGCCGCCACCTCCAGCCAGGACACGCCCTGCGGGCGAGCCGACCACCAAGCCCCTTGCGGCAGTCCCCGGACCCCCGGCCGACGAGAGGCTGGTCGCGCCCACGCGGCGCCAGCCGCACACCAGACACAGCCCCGCGCCCCTGGGTGCCCGGGGCACAGCCCCCGACCCGTTCGCGCCCAAGCGCTGCAAGCCCCGTGCCCCTTGGAGTAACCAGCGCGCGGCCCGGACCCGACATCGACACGCCCCGACACCCCGGCTGGGGCGACCCGAAGGGGCGCGGGGAACTGCGCGCTCAGCCAGTGCGCGCCTGCGGGCGGGCCGACTGCCGGGCCACTTGCGGTGGTTGCCGGGCCCCGGTCGCGGTGGGCTGTGCAGGCTCCCTAGGCCAGGGGCCGGTGGCGAAGCAAGGCCGAGCTGGCGCGGAGGGTCAGGGTCGGGGGTGGTGGAGCCGGTGGGGCGGGGTCCGGGCCGAGGTGGTGGAGGAGCAGGCGGGCCGCCCGGGTGGCGGTTGTCGTCAGGTCGTCGCTCATCGCGGTGAGCGGCGGGTGGGTGAGGCGGCACAGCGGGGAGTCGTTCCAGGACAGCACGCTCAGGTCGCGGGGCACGGTGAGGCCCATCTCGGCCGCCACCGCCAGGCCCGCCGCGGCGGCCACATCGCTGTCGTAGAGGATCGCGGTCGGACGGCGCGGGACGGACAGCAGGGTCCTGGTGGGGCGGCCGGTCTGCTCGTGCAGCGGGTCCGCGGGGGCCCCGGGGATCTCCTCCAGGCCGAGTTCGCCGATCAGGGCCGACAGGGACGCACCCCGGGCAGCGGTGTGCCGCAGTCCGGGAGCCGACGGGACGCGGGCGATGCGGCGGTGGCCCAGGGCGGCCAGATAGCGCACCGTGTTGTCGACGGCGGCGGCCTCGTCCGGCCACACCGACAGGCAGCCGGCCCCGGGGCGCGGCGGGCCGAGCACCACCACCGGGACGCCTTCGCTGTGCAGTTCGGCCAGGTCGAGCGGCGTGTCGTACAGGTCGATCAGGACCGAGCCGGCGATCCGGCCGGTCTGCCACCACCGGCGCTGCTGGGAGACCTGCCGGGCGGGGTCGGCGACCCCGGCCAGCAGCAGCGGGTACCGCCGGGGGTCCAGTGCGGCGGCGAGGCCGGCCAGCAGCCTGCCGCGCAGCGGGCCGAGGCCGCAGTCCGCGCCGCCGGGGACGACGACGCCGATCGGCCCGGCCCGGTCGCCGAGTGCCCGGTCGCCGAGTGCCCGATCGCCGAGTGCCCGCTCCCCGGCCGGTTCGGAGTGCACGTCCAGAGCCCCCGCCGTGGGCGCCGGGACCGGGATGACCCCGGCCCCGGGGTCCATGTCCCCGATCGTGGCGCGGCGCGCGGTGGCATCCCGCGCGCCGGGTGGGTTCACCGCCGGATCTGCCGCGTCGAGGGCAGCACGCGCGGGGAGTTGACGCAGAGCAGCGCGCCGGGCAGCCGCTGCGCGTCGGCGTCCTGCCAGTCGCTCACCCGGTAGGTGACGCTCTCCCCCGGCAGCAGGGTGACCAGGCCCCGGTCGGCGCGGGCGTCGGGGTGCAGCCGGTCGGCCTGGAGCAGCAGGTCGCGCAGCAGGGTGCGGGCCCGCACGGTGACCTCCGCGTCGGCGCCGCGCCGGGCGCCGGGCACCAGCTCGATCTGCATGTCGGCCTGCGGGTAGCCGAACTCGGCGTCGGTGCGGTCGAAGTGCACCGCGCGCAGCCCGTCGGCGTCCGCGACCCGGAACTCCCTGCCGGGGTCGGCGAGCACCGCGATCTCCTCGGGCAGCGGCACCAGCGCCACGCTGCGCGGCGCGGCGTCCACCACAGCGGTGAGCTTGGCGTGCACCGTGCCGTCGGCGTCCACCCGGCGCAGCAGCACCGTAGAGGTCCACCGCTGCGCGCCCTGGTTGACCGCGGCGAGCACCGTACGCCCGTCGCGCTGCTGGAAGGTCAGCAGCCGGTCGGCGTAGAGCCGGCTCAGCTCGTGGTAGAGCGGCTTGGGGCGGGCGTCGCCGTCGATGGCGGCCCAGGAGGTCACCGGCCAGCAGTCGTTGAGCTGCCACAGCACCGTACCGGCGCAGGTGGGCCAGTGCGAGCGCCAGTGCTCGACCCCGGTGGCGACCGCCCGTGCCTGGTTGACCTGGGTCAGGTAGTGCCAGGCGTCGAAGTCCTCGGGGACCGGGAAGTGGTGGGCGAGGCCGCGGTCGAGTTTGCCGTTGCCGTCGTCGGCCTTCTGGTGGTGGGCCATGCCGGGCGAGTCCGCGCTGAGCGGGGTGTCGCTGAGCGCGCGGCGCAGCGTGGCGTAGGCGGGCGGTGCCTGCCAGCCGAACTCGGCGACGAACCGCGGGACGCTGCCGGTGTAGTCGGTGTAGTCGGCGCGGTTCCACACCTCCCAGGAGTGCGCGGTGCCGTGCCCGGGGTCGTTGGGGTGGTGCTCCCAGGAACCGGACCAGGGGCTGCCGGCCCAGTACGGGCGGGTCGGGTCGGTGCTCGCGACGATCCGCGGCAGCAGGTCGAGGTAGTAGCCCTCGCCCCAGGCGGCGCCGTCGAGTTCGGCCGCCCACTCCCAGTCGGCGAAGCCCCACAGGTTCTCGTTGTTGCCGTTCCACAGCACGAGCGAGGGGTGCGGCATCAGCCGGGTGACGTTCTCGGCGGCCTCGGCGGCTATCTCGCCGCGCAGCGGTTCGTCCTCGGGGTAGGCGGCGCAGGCGAAGAGGAAGTCCTGCCAGACCATCAGCCCGAGCTCGTCGCAGGCGTCGTAGAAGGCCCGGTCCTCGTAGATGCCGCCGCCCCAGACCCGTACCAGGTCCACCCCGGCCGCGGCGGCCTGTTCGAGGCGGTGCCGGTAGCGGGCCGGTGTGATGCGGCTGGGGAAGACGTCGTCGGGGATCCAGTTGACGCCGCGGGCGAACAACCGGGTGCCGTTGACCACTAGCGTGAACGCGGAGCCGTGCTCGTCGGCGGCGGTGTCCAGCTCGACGGTGCGGAAGCCGACCCGCCGCTCCCAGCCGTCCAGCGCGGTGCCGTCGGCGTCGGTGAGCACCACCTCGCAGTCGTACAGGGGCTGTTCGCCGTAGCCGCGCGGCCACCACAGCTCCGCACCGGGCACGGTCACCTCGACCGTGCCGGTGTCCTGGCCGGCCGGCAGCTCGACGCGCGCGCTGCGGCCGGCCACCGTCAGGCCGACGGTGAGCGGGCGGGAAGCCCCGCTGCCGGTGCGTTCGACGGCCACCCGGACCAGGACGCGGCCGACGCCGTCCCGGACGGTGACCTCGGGGGTTACGTCGGCCAGCCGGGCGACCGACCAGTGCTCCAGCCGGGCCTGCCGCCAGATGCCGGCGGTCACCAGCGTCGGGCCCCAGTCCCAGCCGAAGGAGCAGGCCATCTTCCGGACGAAGTTGAACGGCTCGGGGTAGGCGTTCGGCCGCGCGCCGACGGTCTGCCGCAGCGCCTCGGCCTCCTCGTACGCGGAGGTGAAGCGCACGCTCAGCGGCACCGTGCCGGCGCCAGGACCGGTCTCAGGCCCGGCGCCGGAACCGTTTCCGTCGCCGAGCAGGTCGGTGACGTCGTAGCGGTAGGAGCGGTGCATGTTGCGGGTGGCGCCCAGCAGCCGGTCGCCGAGCCGGATCTCGGCAACGGTGTCCAGGCCGTCGAAGACCAGGTCGGTGCGCTCGTGCCCGGTGCCGGCGGCCGGCAGCGCGGTGGTGTAGGTCCAGTCCGCGCGGCCGACCCAGGCGACCTCCTGCTCGTTGCGGTCCAGATACGGGTCGGGGATCAGCCCGGCGGCGAGCAGGTCGGTGTGCACGCACCCGGGGACCTGGGCCGGGATCTCCGCATCGGCCAGCCCTGCCGGCGCGTGGTCCGGGCGGTGCCTGGTGGTGTCGAGGCGCAGCGTCCAGTCGCGGGTGAGCGGCGTGCGGACCTTCATGCGTTCTCCGTTCCGTGACTCGTGTGCGCGCCTCACTTGGTGGCGCCGGAGGCGAAGCCGTTGTAGATGAACCGTTGCAGTGCCAGGAAGACGATCAGGCTGGGGATGATCACCAGCGCGGCGCCGGCGGAGATGACCTCCCAGTGGGCCCCGTACGGGCCCTTGAACCGGAACAGCGAGGTGGAGATGGTGCCCAGGTTGTCGTCCGGCATGTAGAGGAAGGGGATGTAGAAGTCGTTGTAGATCGCGACACCCTTGATAATCACCACGGTGGCGATGGCCGGCCGCAGCAGCGGCATGATGATCCGCCAGTAGATGGTGAAGGAGTTCGCGCCGTCCAGCCGCGCCGCCTCGTCCAGCGAGATCGGGATGGAGCGGATGAACTGCAGGAAGATGTAGATGGACACGATATCGGTGCCCATGTACAGCATGATCGGCGCCCAACGGGTGTCCATCGCACCGAGGTTGTTCACGATCTGGTAGGTGGCGACCTGGGTGGTGACGCTCGGCACCAGCGAGGCGATCAGGAACAGCGCCAGCACCAGCTTCTTGAACGGGAAGTGGAACCGGTCGATCGCGTAGGCGGTCATCGATCCGATCAGCACCGTGCCCAGCACCGAGAAGAACAGGATGAACGAGGTGTTCCACAGCGCGCGCAGCATGTGCCCGTCGGTGAACGCGGTCGCGTAGTTGTGCAGGTTGAACCAGTTGTCGGGCGCCGACAGCGGACCCTCGTGGGTCATCTCCTTGCTGGTGCGCAGCGAGGTCAGCAGGATCGCCACCAGCGGGATGACCACCACCGCGCTGGCCAGCACCAGCGAGAGGTACTTCAGGAAGACCGCCGTCGCGGTGCGCGGTGACATCCCGCGCCCGCGGCGGGGGTGCGGGCGCGGGGCCCGCAGCGCGCCGGGACCGGTGAGCGCGGTCATGACTGCTCCACCCTCTCGTCGGGGAACAGCAGCCGCTGCACCCAGGTCACCAGCAGCACGATCGCCAGCAGCACCACTGCCGCCGCCGAGGCGAGACCGGTCTTGTTGAAGTTGAAGGCGAGCTTGATCGTCTGGATCACGAAGGTCTCGCTGTTGTTGGAGCCGCCGGTCATGATGAACGGGATCTCGAAGACCGACAGCGATCCGGAGACGGCGAGGATCGCGCTCAGGCTGATGATCGGCCGGATGCTGGGGGCGATGACGTAGCGGAACTGCTGCCAGCGGCTGGCGCCGTCCAGCGCCGCGGCCTCGTAGAGCTGCGGCGGTATGGACTGGATGGCGCCGATGAACAGCACCATGTTCAGACCCATGAAGCGCCACACCGACACTCCGGCCAGCGAGGTGTTGACCAGGTGCGGGTTGCCGAGCCACAGGTGCGGGCCGGCGCCGAACGCCTTCAGCACGGTGTCGAGGGTGCCGCCCGGCTGGAAGAAGTAGAGGAAGACGAAGCCGATCGCCACCCCGTTGATCAGGTAGGGGAAGAACAGGATGCCCTTGAACAGGTTCCGCAGCCGGGTGTTGAAGCTGAGCACGGTCGCGAAGTACAGCGCCAGGCAGATCTGCACCACCGAGCCGGCCAGGTAGAAGAGGCTGACCCAGAAGACTTGGAAGAGCTGCGGGCGGGTGAACAGGTCGACGTAGTTGTCGGCCCCGACGAAGTTGCGGGTGGGGCTGAGGCCGTCCCAGTCGGTGAGGCTGTAGGAGAACATGCTCACCACCGGGATGTAGGTGAACACCACCAGCAGCACCAGCGGGATCAGCAGGTACAGCCACGGGGTGAACCACCAGGCCCTGCGGGTCCGCCGGCGGGAAAGGCTGCTCATCTCTTCCTTCTTCTGCGTCTTCCGCGGAGGGTCAGCCCACCGTGCCGAGGGCGTCGGACCACTTCTTGTCGAGGTCCTTGAAGTAGCTGTCCATGTCGCCGCCGGCCGCGCCGCGGGCGACGTCCACGATGTGCTGCGGGTAGTCCTGGGCGTCCAGCCCGATCTCGGAAGCCTTGTCGATCTCGTCGACCTGCGCGGTCTTGTTGTTGGTGAGGTAGACGAACTTCACCTCGGCGTCCTGGAACGGCTTGAGGTCGGCGGGCAGCGGCGCGCCCTTCACCGACGACGGCGACAGCGACGCCTGCGCGTCACCGGACTTGTTGATGTACCAGTCCAGCCAGGCGCGGGCGGCGTCCTTGTGCTTGGAGTGCACGTTGACCGCGTACTGGTAGTCGGGGCGCACCACCGAGCAGAAGTGGCCGTCGACCTGGGTCGGGAAGGGCATGAAGCCGATGTCCGCGGGGTCGTGGCCGGCCTTCTTGGCCGCGTCCTGCATCTGCACCACGGCCCAGGACGCCAGCCACATGGTGCCGACCTTGCCGCTGCCGAGCAGGGTCTTGGAATTCTCCCAGTTGGTGGTGTTGGGGTCGGCCTCGGCGAGCTTGCCGTGCACGATGTCGTACAGCAGCTTGTCGGTGGTGTAGAGGTCCTGGCCCTGCGACCAGGGCTGCTTGGTGGTCGCCAGCTTGTCGTTGGCCTGCGGGTCGCAGCTCGGCGAGCCGAGGGCGTTGCCCCAGTTCGTCAGCGGCCAGCCGTCGTGGTAGTTCGTGTAGTACGGCGTGGCGCCGGTCTTGGCCTTGATCGCCTGCAGGTCGGTGAGGAACTGCTGCGGTGTGGTGGGCCAGTCGGTGATGCCGGCCTGCTTCCAGACCGCCTTGTTGTAGACGAAGCCGTTGGCGTCGCCGATGTTGGCGATGCCGTAGACCTTGCCGCCGACCGTCGCGTGGTCGGTGAAGTCGTACTTCTTCGACAGCTCGGCGGAGGTGCCGAGCGGTGCGAAGAACGTCGGGTACTGCTTGAGCGTCACAGCATTGGGGATCGACAGCACGTCCCCGTAGTTGCTGCTGTTCATCCGGATCTTGACGTCGCCCTCGTAGTCGGTGATGCCCTGGAACTTCACCGTCACATGCGGGTAGATCTTGTTGAACGCCGCCGCGTAGCCCTTGAGGGTGCCGTCCTGCACCTGGTCGGTGCGGTTGGTCAGCACGGTGATCGTGCCGGAGACCTTCGAGGGGTCGCTCGGCGCGGTCGCCGTGTCCGACGATCCGCCGCCGGAACCGCTGCCGCAGGCGGTCAGCGCCACCGCCATACCCGCCGCGATGGCCGCAAAAGCTGTTCTTCGCACGCCGAACCACACTCCCGTCATCTGTGAACTGAACGGCCGCACTGCGTGCCGTAGCGACGGACGTCTCGTCGTCGGGGCGAAGCGGCTGATGGCTGCTTAACGTAGACGCAACAGCTCGGACTGTCTATAGAACGGTCTAGTGGTTATCAACGCGTGACTGAGCGGCCCTTGGCGCGAGATTACTGTTTCTTTGCTTGACGCGGATGATCTACAGGAGCAGCACGCAGACCGGTACCGGGAAGGCGAAGAGCGGGCCCGTCGCGGTGAGTTCGCCGGTGCCCTGGTCACGGGCGAAGGCGGCGACCGTGCCGGAGTTCTGGTTGGCCGCGAAGAGCCAGTCGCCACCGGGGTCCATGGCGATGTGCCGCGGGTAGGCGCCGCCGGCGGGCACGGTGTCCACCAGCTGGAGTTCGGCGCCGCCGCCGCCGACGGTGAAGCGCGCGACGCTGTCATGGCCGCGGTTCGACACGTAGGCGAAGCCGCCGTCCGCCGAAACCAGCACCTCCGCCGGGTAGTTGCGCCCGGAAGGCGGGTCGCCCGCGGGCACGGTCGGCAGCGACTGCCCCGGGGTGACCATGCCGGTCGCCTGGTCGTAGCCGCAGACGGTGACGGTGTCGCCGAGTTCGTTCGCGACGTACAGGTACTCGCCCGAGGGGTGGAAAGCGCCGTGCCGCGGGCCGGAGCCGGCCGCCATCCTGGCCTGCGAGACGTCCGCGAGCTTCCCGGTGCCGGTGTCGAGGCGGTAGGTGTACACCGTGTCCGTGCCGAGGTCGACGGCCAGTACGAACGCTCCGTCGGGCGCGTTCAGCACCATGTGCGCGTGCGGACCCGCCTGCCGGCTGCCGTCGGGGCCGGAACCGGTGTGCTGGACGAGGTCGGTGCGCGGTCCGAGCGAGCCGTCGGCGGCGATCGGGTGCACCGCCACGCTTCCCGAGTCGTAGTTGGCACTCAGCAGGTGGCCGCCGGCGGCGTGCACGGTCAGATGGCAGGGGCCGTCGCCGCCGGTGCTCTGGCTGCCGAGCACCCGCGGGTCGCCCTGCCCGGCCGCGATCGCCGTGACCGTGCCCTCGTACTCGTTGACGGCGTAGAGGTACAGGTGGTCGGCCGACGGCGTCACGAAGGACGGGTCGGGCACCCCGGCCAGCGTGCTGCCCGCCGTCACCGCGCCGGTGGCGGGGTCGTAGCCGGCGACGCCGAGACCCGCGCCGCCGCCGTCGGAGGTGTACGTGCCGATGTAGAGCGGCCGCAGCGCGGCGGGGGTTCGCGCGGCGGTGTCCGCCGCCAGGGCCTGACCCGGGGCCAGCGCCGCGGTCGCGCCCAGGCCCGCGGCGCCGAGCCCGGCGGCGGCCAGCAGGCCGCGTCGCGAGAGGCCCGGGGGCGGGCCGGGCGTCTTCGGGGTTTCCGGCCGCTCCCCCGGGGTCGGGCCGCCGGTGGTCCGTTCGGTGTCGGTCATCGCTGCTTCTCCTCGCGCTCAGGTCGGCCGTCGGACGAGCTAAAACGTGTGACAGGATGGCGCCCGCCGCCGGGCGGTACAAGACCGCCTCGCGGCCGACCCATCCTCAGCACCCGGGAACCCATGATGAAGATCCGCTCAGCCGATGTGAACGTCACCAGCCCCGGACGTAACTTCGTCACCCTGCGCATCACCACCGACGACGGGCTGACCGGCCTCGGGGACGCCACCCTCAACGGCCGGGAACTGGCGGTGCGCTCGTACCTCGCCGACCATGTCGTGCCGCTGCTGACCGGCCGGGACGCCGGGCGGATCGAGGACACCTGGCAGTACCTCTACCGCGGCGGCTACTGGCGGCGCGGCCCGGTGACCATGGCGGCCATCGCCGCGGTGGACACCGCGCTGTGGGACATCAAGGCGAAGGCCGCGGGCATGCCGCTCTACCAGCTGCTCGGCGGGCGGTCCCGGCGCGGCGCGCTGGCCTACGGCCACGCCTCGGGCCAGGACATCCCCGAACTGCTCGACTCGGTGCGGGCCCATCTCGCCGACGGATTCCAGGCGGTACGCATCCAGTCCGGCGTGCCCGGCCTCGGGCCGGTCTACGGGGTGGCCGCCGGCACCGGCTCCGGCGGCACCCGCTACGACTACGAGCCGGCCCGCCGCTCGGCGGACGGGCCGGCGCTGCCGGTGGAGGAGACCTGGGACACCCGCGCCTATCTGCGGCACCTGCCCCGGGTGTTCGACGCCGTCCGGCAGGAGTTCGGGCCCGAGCTGCCGCTGCTGCACGACGGCCACCACCGCATGACGCCGATCCAGGCGGCGCGCCTGGGCCGGGACCTCGAACCGTACGACCTGTTCTGGCTGGAGGACGCCACCCCCAGCGAGGACCAGGCGGCCTGGCGGCTGATCCGCGGGCACACCACCACACCGCTGGCCACCGGCGAGGTGTTCAACTCCGCGTACGACTACACGACGCTGATCAGCGAGCGGCTGATCGACTACGTGCGCTCGGCCGTCACCCACACCGGCGGCATCACCGCGATGCGCAAACTGCTCGACCTGGCGGCGCTGTACGGGATCAAGTCCGGCCTGCACGGCCCCACCGACGTGTCACCGGTCGGGATGGCGGCGGCGCTGCACCTGGATCTGGCGATCCACAACTTCGGCATCCAGGAGTACATGCGCCACGACCCGCGCACGCTGGAGGTGTTCAGGACGTCGTACACCTTCCAGGACGGCCTGCTGCACCCGGGCGAGACGCCGGGCCTGGGCGTGGAGCTCGACGACGAGGCCGCGGCGCGCTTCCCGTACACACCGGCCTACCTGCCGGTGAACCGGCTGCGGGACGGCACCGTGCACGACTGGTGAGCCTGCTTCACGTCGCCGGGCGCTCGCGCGGGCCTCAGACCCAGCCGGCCAGCGCGTCCATGAACGCCGGGAAGTCGTCGCGGTGGATGTTGTGGCCCGCTCCGGTGACCCGGCGAAGGCTGAAACCCCGGGTGAGCAGGGCCTGTTGCTGCACCGGAGGGACCCGCTCGCTGGGGTCGGCGAGCAGCACCAGTGACGGGACGGCCTCGGCGGCGGGCAGTCCGGGTGGCGGGTCGAGCGCGGTCACGGTGTCGGGGTCCCACAGCGCGAGGCAGGCCGACTCGTCGGCCACCGCGGCGTCCTCCCAGCGCGGGTTGGCCGCCCGGATCTGCGCCGGGGTGGCGTTCCGGTAGGCGCGCGCCGGGCCGAGGTCGTGCGGCTGGGTGCGCCAGGCCGGATCGCTGAACACCGCCCGGCCGACGTCCAGGCCGAGGTCGATGGCCCGTTGCAGCACCAGGGCGCCGAGCGAGTGGCCGAGCGCCAGTTCGGCGCCGGAAGGGCAGCTGTCCGCCAGGTCGGCGGCCATGTCGTCCAGGCGGTAGCGGCGGGCGCCCTCGGGTCCCGGCTGCCGCGGGCTGGTGCCGTGCCCGCGCAGGTCGACGGCTGCCACCCGGTATCCGCGCTCGGCGAGCGCGGGGCCCACCCGGCGCCAGGTGCGGTGGTCGGCCATCATGCCGTGCACCAGGAGCGCGGTGCGCTCGCCGGTCCCCCAGGTGTGGACGGTCAGTCGCATCCAGCAGCTCCCCACGGTCGGTCCCCGCGGGCCGGCTCCGTGCGCCGCACCCGTGGGACGAGATTTTTCTAGAACGTTTTATAGACGCATCGGCGGTGCGCCGTCTACGGTGAGCCGCGAGCCGAGCGGGCGGCGTCCAGTTGCCCGCGTCATCACGAGGGCCGACCCGCGCCGCGCGTCCATCCGGGCCGCGATGGCGCCGCCGACCTGCCCGGCTGCTCGCGTTCCGCCGGCCGGCCCGTCCCGTCACCCGGCCGTACTCGTTGCCGGGCCCCTGAGGGATCGGTCGAAGCCTCCCCCGGGCGGAGGTTCCGCATGCCCCGGCGCCGGACCGGCCACGGCGCGGCGGTGCTCAGGTCGCCGCTCCACCCCGCACCCCCGTGGCCCTCGAACGTCCGCACACGTCATCGAGGAGATGATCAGGTGTTCAGAAGGTTCCTCTCCAGCAGCCGCCCGCGGCTCGGCGGCCTGGTGCTGTCAGCCGTCGCGGCGCTGCTCGCGACCACCGCCGCCGCGCCACCGGGCGCGGCGGCCACCACCGATTCGGCCCCTGCCTCGTACGCCCGCCACGATCCGGCGACGGCCCGGACCCAGCAAGGCGTACTGCACGGCCGCCAAGTGGCGGGCGGCCAGGTGCAGTTCTTCGGCCGGGTGCCGTACGCGGCACCGCCGGTCGGCGACCTGCGCTGGCGTCCGCCGCAGCCGGCCAAGCCCTGGCAGGGCGTCCGTGACGCCTCCGCGCCCAGCCCCGCGTGCCCGCAGACCGAGAACAGCAACGGGCCGCGGTCGGTCACCGAGGACTGCCTCTACCTGGACGTGTGGCGGCCCGACACGCCCGCGGCCCGGGCCGGCCGCGCCCCGGTGCTGTACTGGATCTTCGGCGGTGGCGGCGTCAACGGCAGTGGCAGCCAGTACGACGCGGCCCGACTCGCCGCCGAGACCGGCAGCGTGGTGGTCACCGTCAACCACCGGCTCGGCTGGCTGGGCTTCCTGGCGCTGCCGGCGCTGAGCGGCGAGTCACCCGACGGCATGTCGGGCCAGTACGGCCTGCTCGACCAGATCGCCGGCCTGAAGTGGCTGCGGAGCAACGCCCGTAGCTTCGGCGGCGATCCCGGCAATGTGACGATCGCGGGCCAGTCGGCCGGCGGCCGGGCGGCCTGCCGGCTGCTGGCGGCGCCGCCGGCCCGCGGCCTGTTCGACCGGGCGATCATCGAGAGCGGCGCCTGCGACGCGCAGCCGCTGGCGGCCGCGCAGAGCGCGGGCAGCGCCTTCGCCGCGTCCGCGGGCTGCACGGATCCGGCCACGGCCGCCGCCTGCCTGCGCGGCAAGGACGTGGGCACCCTGATCGACCAGCAGGGCGCGCCGGGCACACCGGCCATCGGCGGCGCCGCGCTGCCGCTCGACCCGCGGCAGGCCATCGCTGCGGGCAGGTTCGCCCGGGTGCCGGTGCTGGTGGGCAACACGCACGACGAGAACCGCCCCTATCCCGGCATCACCCAGCCCGCGACCGATGCCACCCTCAGCGACTGGATCCAGCGGTCCTACCCGCAGTACGCGCCGCAGATCGCCGCCCTGTACGCGGGCCGGCCGGCGGCCGACGCCGCCGGGGCCATCGCCTCCGACCCGGACCGGGTGTGCCGGGCCTGGACGCTGGAGAACGCCCTGTCGCCCTGGACCCGCACCTACGCCTACGAGTTCGCCGACTCCACCGCGCCCGCCGAGGGCGTCACACCCGGTTTCGCGTGGGGCGCCTACCACACCACCGAGCTGGAGTACCTGTTCCGGTTCACCCGCACCGACGGCTCGCAGAAGTTCCTGACCGGCCTGAATCCGGCGCAGGAGCAGCTGGCCCGGCGGATGCGGGCGCAGTGGGGCGCGTTCATCGCCGACGGCCGTCCCGACCGCGGTCAGGGGCCCTGGCCCGGCTACCGGGCCGCGCAGCCCGAGGTGATGCAGTTCCGGCTGCCGCACGACGGATTGACCAGCGGTTTCGTCAGCGATCACCACTGCGACTTCTGGAACGACCACGGCCTGATCCACACCCAGTGACCGGTCGGCGGGCCGTCCTCGCGGGCGGCCCGCCGCGCCCTTGCCCGGCCCTGTCCACCCACTCCTGGAGACACGATGACCTCTCGCCTCACCCGCCTGCCGCTACGGCGCCGATCGGCCGCCGCCGTGGCCGGCTGCACCCTGCTGGCCGCGCTGTTCACCGCCCAGACCGGCCTGTCCGCCGCGGCGCAGACCCCTGCCGGTCCGGCCGCCGCGTCGCACGCCCCGTCCGGCGTACGGCAGTGGGTCACGGACGCGGACACCACCGGCCCGCAACTCGGTCCGCTCACCGCCGTCACCACCACCTCGGCCGCCGCCGACACCACCATCCACGTCGATCCGAGTCTGAAGTTCCAGAAGGTGACCGGCTTCGGCGCCTCCATCACCGACTCCTCGGCCGCCGTCCTGTACCGGCTGGACCGCCCGGCCAGGGACGCGCTGATGGCGGACCTGTTCGACCCGCGGTCCGGTGCGGGTTTCGGCATGCTGCGGCAGCCCATCGGCGCCTCGGACTTCGCCACCGCCGACTACAGCTTCGACGACATGCCGGCCGGGCAGACCGACTACGGGCTGGAGCACTTCTCCATCGCCCACGACACCCGGCAGATCCTGCCGCTGCTGCGGCAGGCGAAGGCGCTCAACCCGCGGCTGCAGATCGTCGCGAGCCCCTGGAGCCCGCCCGGCTGGATGAAGACCAACGGCTCGATGATCGACGGCAAGCTCATCGACAGCCCGCGGATCTACGACGCCTACGCCCGCTACCTGGTGAAGTTCGTGCAGGCGTACGCCGCCGCGGGAGTGCCGGTGGACTACCTGACCGTGCAGAACGAGCCGCAGGCACTGCTGCGGACGGACTACCCGGGTACCGACATGCCGGTGGCCCAGGAGGCGAAGGTGATCGAACGGCTCGGTCCCGCGCTGCGCGCGGCCGGGCTGCGGACGAAGATCCTCGGGTTCGACCACAACTGGTCCGAGCACCCCTTCGACGTGCAGTCGCATGTGGACGTCGGTGAGGACCCCGAGCTCGACTACCCCTTCGACCTGCTGAACTCGCCGGCCGCGCGGTGGATCGCCGGCACCGCCTACCACTGCTACTACGGCGACCCGGCCAGGCAGACCGCGCTGAAGGCGTCCTTCCCCGGCAAGGACGTGTTCGAGACCGAGTGCAGCGGCGGCGGCATCACCCGCACTCTCGGGGCGATGAACAACTGGGCCCGCAGCATGATCTTCTGGAACCTGGCGCTGGACGAGAACCACGGCCCGCACACCGGCGGCTGCACCGGATGCGACGGCGCCGTCACCGTGAACTCCGGGACCGGGGCCGTCACGTACAACGACAACTACTACACGCTCGGGCACTTCTCCCGCTTCGTGCGCTCCGGCGCCACGCGCGTGGGGACTGCGGTCGCCGCCGCGCAGGACGACCCCGGCCCGCTGCAGGCGTCGGCGTTCAGCAACCCCGACCGCAGCACGGCGCTGGTGGTCACCAACCCCAGCGCCACGGCCACCCACACCCTCACCATCACCGCTCCCGGCATCGATGTGACGACCACCCTCGCCCCCGGCGCCACCGCCACCTACACCTGGGCCGCACGCTGACCCGCGTCCGGTCCCGGTGCGGCTGACCGGGACCGGACGGCCGCACCCGACGGCCGCACCGGACGACCCGGCGTACGGGCACCTTTTCGTCTGATCAAACGTTTCAGTGGAGGAGCCGGTGGCTTGGGATAGGATTCTGACCGGTACTTCGGTCACGACATAAAGGCGGACATCCCGGTGAGCCAGACGGCAGCTGCGGGCAGCGGGCGGAAAGCGACCATCAAGGACGTCGCCCTGCGTGCGGGAGTGTCGCCGTCGGCCGTCACCATCGCCGTGCACAACAAGCCCGGCGTCTCCCCGGCGACCAAGGAGCGGATCCTCCAGGCGGCCCGCGAGCTGGGCTGGAGCCCGAACCAGGCGGCGCAGTCGCTGTCCGGCAAGCAGCTGCACACCGTCGGTCTGGCCATCGCCAGGCCGGCCAGGATGCTCGGCCTGGAACCGTTCTACATGGAGTTCATCTCGGGCATCGAGAGCGTGCTCGGGCAGCACTCCTGCTCGCTGCTGCTGCGGCTGGTCGAGCCGGCGGAGGAGGTCGAGGTCCACCGCGAGTGGTGGCAGGGCAACCGGGTCAACGGCAGCATCCTGGTCGACCTGCGGGTGGACGACGAGCGGGTACCGGCGCTGGCCGCGATCGGGCTGCCCGCCGTGGTGGTCGGCCATCCCTCGCTGGCCGGCCCCTTCACCTCGGTGTGGACCGACGACGCCGCCGCGACAGCGGAGGCCGTCAGGTATCTGGCCGCGCTCGGCCACCGCAGGATCGCCCGGGTCAGCGGCCCGGCCGAGCTGGGGCACAGCGCCATCCGCACCAAGGCGTTCGCCGAGATCTCGCAGGGCCTGGGCGTGCAGTCGCAGACGGTGGTCGCCGACTTCTCCGCCGACCAGGGCAGCAGGGCCTGCCGCTCGCTGCTGCTGTCCGCCGACCGGCCGACCGCGATCATCTTCGACAACGACATCATGGCGGTGACGGCGCTCGGCGTCGCGGCCGAGTTCGGCCTCTCGGTGCCGGCCGACCTGTCGCTGCTGGCCTGGGACGACTCCCAGCTGTGCCAGCTCACCCGGCCGACGCTGTCGGCGATGCAGCACGACATCTTCTCCTTCGGGGCCGACGTCACCCAGACCCTCTTCGACGTGATGACACGTCAGGAGCACGCCTCGCACGCCGCCCAGGTGCCCGGCCTGGTGCCGCGCGGATCGACCGCGCCCCCGGCGAACCGGCCGTAGGCCCGCGCCGCCACCGCACCCCGTCCCGCCTGGTCCATACCTTCCCAATAGCGGACGCATCGGCCGGCGCAGCTCGCACGTTTTACTAAAGCCCTGCCGGATGCATTGACATGACTAGACCAGGGTTCTAGCTTCCAGACGTCGGTTTTACCGGCCTTTTCCCGTGACCGCGATGGGTACTCCTCGCCGTCACGGACGCCAAGTGGTGCAACGTTCCATCATGAACTCACGAGAGGGTTCGATGAGACTGCAACTCTTCACCCGCAAACGCATGGCCGTACTCCTCACGCTGCCGCTGGCAGCGGGCGCATGGCTGGCCGGCCTGCCCTCGCAGGCCTCGGCGACCGGCGCCTCGACGCCCGCCGCGGTGCTCGGCTACCTGCACCAGATCAGCGGCAACCACGTCATCAGCGGTGTGCACAACAAGGAGCCGCTGAGCAATCCGTCGCAGTACACCGCGCAGGCGCACTCCCTCACCGGCAAGTGGCCGGGCCTGTGGGGCGGCGAGCTCGGCTTCACCGCCACCGACGTCGCCAACCGCCAGACGATGATCAACCAGGCCAAGACCGAGTGGGCCAACGGCTCGCTGGTCAACCTGACCTGGCACATGTGCCGCCCGGACGTCGCGACCTGCGACTTCCAGAGCGGCCCTGACCCCATCAACGGCAGCCACCTGTCGGACTCCGAGTGGAGCCAGCTCATCACCGACGGCAGCGCCCTGAACACCGACTACAAGCGCAAGCTGGACACGGCCGTGCCGTACTTCCAGCAGCTCAAGGACGCCGGCGTGCCGGTGCTGTTCCGCCCGCAGCACGAGATGAACCAGGGCTGGGCCTGGTGGGGCGGCCGTCCCGGAGCGAACGGCAGCGCCAAGCTGTTCCAGATCACCCACGACTACCTGGAGTCCAAGGGCCTGAACAACATCATCTGGGTATGGAACGTCAAGGACATCGACGGCGGCGCGTCCTCGGTCTCCGACTACTACCCCGGTGACGCGTACGTGGACGTGGCCAGCCTCGACCCCTGGCAGCACGGCTGGCCGAGCACCGAGTGGTACCAGGCGATCCAGAACGTCGCCCACGGCAAGCCCATCTCGCTGGCCGAGGTCGGCACCGTGCCGTCACCGTCCCAGCTGGCCTCCCAGCCGCAGTGGACCTGGTTCATGATCTGGGCGGACTACCTCACGTCGTCGAACTCACCCGCCGGTCTGCAGGCGACGTTCAACTCCTCCCGGGTGCTCAGCCAGGGCCAGTTCACGGTCCCCGGCGGCGGTACGACTCCGCCGACCGGCGGTTCGCACACCGGGGCCATCACCGGGGTCGGCGGCAAGTGCGTGGACGTCGCCGGCGGCAGCTCCACCAACGGCACCGCCGTCCAGCTCTACGACTGCAACAACTCCACCGCCCAGACCTGGACCGTCGGCACCGACGGAACCATCCGCGCCCTCGGCAAATGCCTCGACGTCACCGGACAGGGCACCGCCAACGGCACCAAGATCCAACTCTGGGACTGCAACGGCTCCGGCGCCCAGCAATGGCAGGCCCAGACCAACGGCCAACTCAAGAACCCCCAGTCAGGCCGCTACCTCGACGACCCAGGCGGCAGCACCACCAACAGCACCCGACTCCAGATCTGGGACTCCAACACCAACCCCTGGCAGATCTGGCACCTCCCCGCCTGACCCCCGCCTGACCCCGGATCGATCGTCTCCACCCTCTCCCCATCCCCCTCACGAAGGACACTCCTCCATGTCCGCACACACCAGAACACCCCTGCGCCGCAGAACGCGAGCGGTGGTCGCCGCCGCGGCCGCCACGGCCGTCGTCGGCATCGCGGTCACCGCGACCGGCGGCAGCGCCGCCGCGGCGCCGCCCGGACCGTCGGGCGTCACCAAGGCCGACGAGATCGCCTACCTCAAGAGCCTGACGGGCAACCACGTGCTGTCCGGCCAGCAGGGCGGCGCGAACAGCAACCCGTCGCAGTGGATCAACAAGGTCCACGACATCACCGGCGAGTACCCGGGCATCTGGAACGGCGACTTCGGCTTCAGCCAGAACGACATCGACAACCGCCAGACGGTCATCAACGAGGCCAAGAGCGAGTGGGCCAACGGCTCGCTGCCCGGCCTGATGATGCACGCCTGCCGTCCCGACGTGGCGACCTGCGACTTCGAGGGCGGCTCGAACCCGGTCAACGGCAGCAAGATGTCCGACAGCGAGTGGCAGCAGGTGATCACCGACGGCACCACGCTCAACAACGACTACAAGCGCAAGCTCGACCAGTTCGTGCCGTACTTCCAGCAGCTCAAGGACGCCGGGATCCCGGTGCTGTTCCGGCCGCTGCACGAGATGAACGACGGCTGGGCCTGGTGGGGCGGCCGGCCCGGTGCGGGCGGCAGCGCCCGGCTGTTCCAGATCACCCACGACTACCTGACGTCCAAGGGCCTGGACAACATCATCTGGGTGTGGGCGCTGAAGGACAACGCGGGCGGCGCCGGACAGGCGGCCAGCTACTACCCGGGTGACAACTACGTGGACGTCGTCGGCATGGACGTGTGGTGGCAGAAGTTCCCGGCCACCGACTGGTACAACGCGCTGTCGAACATCGCCGGCACCAAGAAGCCGATGGCGCTGGCCGAGGTCGGCAGCGTCCCGCAGCCCGCCCAGCTGTCCGCACAGCCCAAGTGGGTGTACTGGAACGTGTGGCTCGACTATCTCACCAACCCGAGCTACAACAGCAACGACCAGGTCAAGGCCGGCTACTACGACTCCCGGGTGCTCAGCCGCGGCGCCATCCACATCCCGGCCGGCGGCGGTACGACTCCCCCGACCGGCGGTTCGCACACCGGGGCCATCACCGGAGTCGGCGGCAAGTGCGTCGACGTCGCCGGCGGCAGCTCCACCAACGGCACCGCCGTCCAGCTCTACGACTGCAACAACTCCACCGCACAGACCTGGACCGTCGGAACCGACAGCACCATCCGCGCCCTCGGCAAATGCCTCGACGTCACCGGACAGGGCACCGCCAACGGCACCAAGATCCAACTCTGGGACTGCAACGGCTCCGGCGCCCAGCAATGGCAGGCCCAGACCAACGGCCAACTCAAGAACCCCCAGTCAGGCCGCTACCTCGACGACCCAGGCGGCAGCACCACCAACAGCACCCGACTCCAGATCTGGGACTCCAACACCAACCCCTGGCAGATCTGGCACCTCCCCGCCTGACCCCCGCCTGACCCCGGATCACGGGGCACCGCAGGCACCGTGACTCACCTGGTACCGGCATCGCCGGGCACCGCGCCGGGACCGTCCCTGCCATCCATGGGCGGTCCCGGCCGCGTGCCGCGCTGGAGCAGCGCGCGGACCCGGTCCCGTACGCCCTTGCGCATGTGCTGGGCGTGCGAGCGCATCGCGCGGGCGGCCTGCTGCGGGCTCTCGGAGTGCACGGCCTCCAGGATGGCGCGGTGCACCTCGACCGAGCCGGGCGGCTTGCGGCCCTGGCCGGGGGCGAGCTGGCTCTCGAAGCCGGAGTGCGAGGTCTCCGTGAGGGTGATGTCGATCGCCTCCAGCAGGAACACCAGCGTCTGGTTGTCGGTGCACTCGGCGAGCGTCCGGTGGAAGCGGGTGTTCGCGGTGTCGAAGGAGCGGCGGTCCTGGGCCTGCTCCATGTGCGTGAGGTGGACCTCGGCGTCGGCGAGCCTGCTCAGATGCCGCCGGCCGTTCTGCGCCGCGAGGGTGGCGACCAGCATGTACAGCGCGTCCTGGACCTCGGTGAGCTCCATGACATGCCGGGGGTCGGTGCGCACCAGCATCGACAGCGGTACGGACATCGCCTCGGCGGAGGGTTCCAGGACCACCGCCCGCCGGCCGCGCTGCATCCGCACGACGCCGGTCCCGGCCAGCACGCGCAGCGCCTCGCGGATCGTCGGGCGGCTGACGCCGAACCGCTCGGCGAGGGCCGCCTCGGCCGGCAACTGGGCGCCGGGCACCAGCTCGTCGGCGATCACGGCACGCAGGCTCTGCACCGTCCGGTCGAGCAGATGGGGTTGCCGCGGAGGTTCCATGGTGTCAGACACCTTGCCAACGTAGCACTGGTATCAGCCCCATTGCGGCCCGGAGTTCTCTGGCTTCTTCAATCAACTTGTCAGACAACTCGGCACAACATCATTGACACCCTGAACGGGTGGTGAACATACTCCGAGCCTCCCCACCAACCGCCCAACCCCAGACAGGAGTCGGCCGTGGTGACGATTCTGACCCCCTTCGGTGCCGTGCAGGGACGGACCGCCACGGGCACCTTCGGGCCGGCCGAGGAGTTCCTCGGCATCCCGTTCGCGCAGGCCCCGCAGGACGGCGGCCGGTTCCGGGCGCCCGGCAAGCCCGCGCGCTGGGACGGCGTTCGCACCGCCCACCGCCACGGGCCGGTCTGCCCGCAGGAGCCGGCGCGCGCCGAGGGCCTGGTGATGGACGAGCGGGGCTGCCTCAACCTGAACGTGTGGAAGCCGGCGCACCCGTCGGGCCCGCTGCCGGTGATGGTCTGGCTGCACGGCGGCGCGCATCTGTACGGCCACAACGCCAATCCGGTGAACGACGGCGCGCTGCTCGCGGCCCGTTACGACGTGCTGGTGGTGGCGCCCAACTACCGCCTCGGGGCGCTGGGCCACCTCAACCTGGAGCACCTGCTCGGCCCGGAGTACGCCGACTCCGCCAATGCGGCCCTGCTCGACGTGCTGGCCGCGCTGCGCTGGGTCCGGGAGGCCGCGGCGGCGTTCGGCGGCGACCCGGACAACGTCACGGTGTTCGGCCAGTCCGCGGGCGCCGCGACGGTCGCCGCGCTGCTGGCGATGCCCGCCGCCGACGGGCTGCTGCGGCGGGCCGTCATGGAGAGCGGCACCGGCGACCGCGCGCGGTCGACCGAGTACGGGATCGAGCGCACCGCCGAACTGCTCGCGCTGTGCGGCCTCGACGAGTCCGGCGCCGCCGGGCTGCTCACCCTGCCCGCCGAGCGGCTGGTCGCCGCGCAGGAGGCGCTGGTGCACCGGCGCGGCCCCGAGCGGCCCAACCTCGACATCACCTTCCAGCCGACGCTCGACCCGCGCACCCTGCCGGCCGTCCCGGTCGACGCGGTGGCGGCGGGCAGCGGCTCCGACGTCGATCTCATCGTCGGCACCAACCTCAACGAGGCGTCCGGCTACGCGCCGCTGGACGCGGACGGCACGGAGGCCGACGCCGGCCTGCCGGCCCGGCTGGCGCCCGGCGACTTCCCGCAGGCCCCCGGCCTCGCCGAGCAGCTCCCCGAGCGGCTGGCCCGGCTGCTCGGCCGCCCGCCGCGGGCCGCCGAGACCGTCGAGGCGTATCTGGCCGAGCAGATGTACCGGGACCCCTCGCAGCGGCTGCTCGACGCCCGTGCCGCCGCCCGGGCCCGTACCTACTCCTACCTGTTCACCTGGAGCGACCCGCGGAGCCGGGCGCGGCGCGGCTCCCCGCACTCCCTGGAGGTCCCGTTCGTGTTCCAGACCCAGGCCGCCGAGCAGGCGCGCCCCGACGTCGGCGACGATCCGCCCGCCGCACTGGCCGGCGCGCTCGGCTCCTACTGGACCGGCTTCGCCCGCACCGGCGTGCCCTCCGGCGACGGCCTGCCGCCGTGGCCGGCGTACGAGCCGGCCGGCCGCTGGACGGCGCTGCTCGACGACCCGGTGCGGATGGCCTCCGATCCGCGCCGCCCGGTGCGCGAACTGCTGGAGGGACGATGACCGGCCGGCGGCGGGCCCGCGGCGCGCTGGCGCTGCTGGCGGTGTGCGCGCTGGCGCTGCTCGCGGCATGCGGCGGCGGTGGCGGTGGCGGCAGCAGTGCGTCGGGCGGCGCGTCCGGCTCCGGCAAGGTGACCCTGGACTACTGGACCTGGTGGCCCAAGGCCCCCGACATCGTGAAGGTCTGGAACGCCTCCCACCCCGACATCCAGGTGCACGTCGAGAACGTCGGCGGCGGCACCCAGCAGTCCTCCAAGCTCCAGGCGGCGGTGTCGGCGGGGCAGGGCCCCGACCTCGCGCTCGCCGAGTACGAGTGGCTGCCGTCGTACATCTCGGGCGGCATCGCCAGGGACATCACCCCGTGGGCGGCGGACCTGCGCTCCGCGTACGACCCGGCCGCCTGGGACCTGGTGGCGCTGGGCGGCGGGCTGTACGGGGTGCCGCTCGACCAGGCCCCGATGGCGCTGATGTACCGGCAGGACCTGTTCGCGAAGTACGGCATCGCGCCGCCAGCCACCTGGCAGGAGTTCGCGGCGGACGCCGCCGCGGTGCACCGCGCCGATCCCTCGGTGGTGCTGGCCAACTACAACCCCACCGACGCCGAGTTCATCGCCGGTCTGGCCCGGCAGGCCGGCGGCCAGTGGTGGACCAATGACCGCGGCACCTGGAGCGTCGGCATCGCCGATCCGCCGTCCCGGCAGGTCGCCGACTTCTGGGGGCGGCTGATCGCATCGGGCGCGGTCAGCGCCGAGTCGACCGGCACCCCGGCGGCCAACAAGAAGATCAACGACGGCAAGGTGCTGTCGATCGTCGGCGGCAGCTGGAACATGACCAGCCACAACTTCACCAGCACCGCGGCCGGCACGATCGGCAAGTGGCGGGTGGCCCCGCTGCCGCAGTGGACGGCTGGCGACCCGTCGGTCGGCTTCGCCGGCGGCTCGGCCACGGTGGTCACCAGGACGTCCAAGCACCCCGCGCAGGCCGCGCAGTTCCTCAGCTGGCTGGGCGCCACCGCCGACGGGACCGGCGCGATGGTCAGGTACGGCGGCAACCTGCCCGCCTCCAACGTCGGCCTGAAGCAGTTCGCCGGGGTCCAGCCGGTGGACACCCAGGCCGTCTACGGGCAGCGCGACTACGGGCAGGTGCTCACCGAGGCCGCCCACCACACCATGCGGTCCCAGTGGGGCCCCGACACCAACCTCGCCTTCAGCGACTACTCCGACGAGGTCGGCCTGGTCGTCAACGGCCACGGCAGTCTGGCCGGAGCGCTGTCCACCGTGCAGCAGGCGATCCGCGACGACCTCAAGTCCTACGGATACAAGGTGGCCGGCTCATGACACTCACCGCGGAACCCACCACCACCGAGCCCGCCCCGGCCGGCTCCCGCCCCCGGCGCCCGCGTTCGCGGGCCGACACGGCGGCGCCGTACGTCCTGCTGGTGCCGGCCGCGGCGCTGTTCGTCTGCTTCTTCCTGATCCCGCTCGGCTACGCGGTCTACCTGAGCCTGCGCGGACCGCGGGTGACACCGTCCGCCAACGGCTTCGGGATGATCCACACCCGGTTCGTCGGACTGCTCAACTACTCGCGGGCCTTCCAGGACCACATCTGGCTGGCCAGCTTCCAACGGCTGCTGATCTACGCGGTGATCACCATCCCGCTGACGCTGGGCGGCGCGCTGCTGTTCGCACTGCTGCTGGACGCCGCCCGGGCCCGCCTGGTCCGCTTCACCCGGTTGTGCCTGCTGCTGCCCTACGCGGTGCCGGGGGTGATCGCCGGCATCATGTGGGGCTTCCTCTACCTGCCCGACACCAGCCCGGCCACCTCGGCCGCGTCCGGCATCGGCTGGCACCATCTGAACCTGCTCAGCCCGACGATGCTGTACTCGTCGCTGGCCAACATCGCGGTGTGGGGCGCGCTCGGCTTCAACATGATCATCCTCTTCACCGGGCTGCGGGCCACCCCGGCCGAGGTCTACGACTCCGCGCGGATCGACGGCTGCGGCGAGATCCGGCTCGCCTGGCGGATCAAGATCCCGCTGATCGCCCCCTCGCTGACGCTGGCCGGGCTGTTCTCGCTGATCGGCACCCTCCAGGCGTACAGCGAACCGACCGTACTGGCCCCGCTGACCACCTCGATCTCGTCCACCTACTTCCCGATGATGAACGTCCAGCGGGACGCGTTCGCCACCAACCAGCCGAACCTCGCCTCCGCCATGGCGATGATCATCGCGCTCGGCACCATGATCGTGTCCGCCGTCGTGCTGCGGTTCGGCCGGCGGGCCGGCGCTGAGGAGTCCTGACATGACCACCATCCCGCTGCACACCACCGCTGCGCCTTCCCGCACGTCCCCGGCCCGCTTCCACCCCGGGCGGGCCGCCGCCACCGCGATCATGGTGATCGGCGCCTGCTACTGCCTGCTGCCGGTCGCCTGGCTGGTCATCGCCGCCACCAAGTCGCAGAGCCAGCTGTTCAGCACCTCCACCCTGAGGCCGGGCAGCGGCCTGTCGGAGAACCTGCACAACCTGTTCGCCTACGACGGCGGCGCGTACGGCAGATGGGTGGTCAACACCCTGCTCTACGCGTTCGGCGGCGCCGCGCTCTCCACCGCCGTGTCCTGCATGGCCGGCTACGCGCTGGCCAGGTTCGACTTCCGCGGCCGGGAGACCGCCTTCCGGGTGCTGCTCGCCGGAGTGCTGGTACCCGGCGTGTCCCTCGCGGTCCCGCAGTACTTCCTGGTCGCCAAGGCCGGTTTCGCCAACACCTACTGGGCGGTGCTGCTGCCCAGCATCATCAGCCCGTTCGGCATCTACCTGTGCAAGGTCTACGCCTCGGCGTCGGTCTCCAAGGAGCTGCTGGAGGCGGCCCGGGTGGACGGGGCCGGCCAGACCCGCACCTTCCGCTCGATCGTGGTGCCGGTGATGCTGCCGGGCCTCGTCACGGTCTTCCTGCTCCAGTTCATCGGCATCTGGAACAACTTCCTGCTGCCGTACCTGATGCTCTCCGACTCCAAGAAGTTCCCGCTGACCCTCGGCCTGTTCACCATGATCAGCCAGGGCAGCGGCGAACCGACCCTCTACACCGCGCTGCTGGTCGGAGCGGCGATGTCGGTGATCCCGCTGATCGCGATGATCCTCTTCCTCCAGCGCTTCTGGCGGATGGACCTGATCAGCGGCGGCCTGAAAGGATGAGTACCCCCACCATGACCTCTGCTCCCATCTCCCCTGCCGCGGACGGACGCAGCCGGGCCGTCGACCCGCCCCGACTGCCAGCGCTCGGCTTCGGCACCGCGGGCATCGCCCGGCCGTCCGTCGCGCCGGGGGCGGCCGGCGACACGCTGCGGCAGGCGTTGGAGTGCGGGCTGCGCTACTTCGACACCGCGCCGATGTACGGCGCGGGCGAGGCCGAGCTGCGGCTCGGGCGCTTCCTGGCCGGGCTGCCGCGCGGCGAGTACGTGCTGTCCAGCAAGGTCGGGCGGCTGGTGCGGCCGGCGGAGTCCGGTGCTGGCGAACGGGAGTGGGTCTTCGACTTCAGCGCCGACGCGGTCAGGCGGTCGGTCGAGGAGAGCCTGCGGCGGCTCGGCACCGACCATGTGGACCTGCTCTATCTGCACGATCCGGACGACCACTGGCGGCAGGCGATCGAGGAGGCGTGGCCCGCGCTGGCCGATCTGCGCGACCAGGGCGTGGTGCGGGCCGTCGGCGTGGGCATGAACCAGGCCGCGATGCTCACCGAATTCGTCACGCACGCCTCCCCCGACCTGGTGCTGATGGCGGGTCAGTACAGCCTGCTCGACAGCGCGGCGCTCGACGCGCTGCTGCCGGCGTGCCGGGAGCGCGGTGTCGCGGTGGTGGTCGCCCAGGCGCTGCACGGCGGGCTGATCGACGGGGTGCCGCCGACCACCTTCCACTACCGGCCGGTCGACGCTGCCACCGCCGCAAGAGCCGCGGCGATAGCCGCGGTCTGCGCCTCGCACGGCGTGCCGACGGCCGCGGCGGCGCTACGCTTCCCGCTCGGGCACCCCGCGGTGAGCACCGTACTGACCGGCCCTGAGACGGCCGCGCAGCTGCGGCAGAACGTGGAGTGGGCGGCATGGCCGATCCCGGACGGCCTGTGGTCGGACCTCAAGGCGGCCGGGCTGCTGCGCGCCGACGCGCCGGTACCCGCCGCGGACGTACCGGGGGCGGGCCGATGACCCGGATCGTGGTGCTGTCGGGCGCCGGCCGGTACGCCGACCGCTGGCACGACTTCGCGGCCACCTCGCGGTGCGTGGCGACCGCGCTCGAACCGCTGGGCGCGACCGTGGCCGTGCTGCCCACCGAGCCCGCGTCGCTGCTGCGGCTCGGCGAGGCCGACCTGCTGGTGGTCAACAGCGGCACGGCAGGCGCCGACGAGACCGGGGCGGTTCCGGGCGGCGCGAACGGGCCGGAGGACGAGGCGGAGCTGTGGGCGCGGGCCCGTGCCGCGCTGGCCGCGTACGCCGACTCCCAGCGGCCGTTGCTGGCCCTGCACATCGCCGCCAACTCCTTCAACGACGTGCCCGCCTGGCATCGCCGGCTCGGCGTGCGCTGGGTGTCCGGCCGGTCCATGCACCCGCCGTTCGGCCTCGCCGAGGTGGCCGTCGACGACACCGGGCACCCGGTCACCGCCGGTCTCGCGGACTTCACCGTGCAGGACGAGCGCTACGCGCACCTGGTGCTGTCCGACCGCGCCCAGGAGCTCACCCACCACGTCCACGAGGGTGTCCGGCACCCGCTGCTGCTGGTCCACGAAGTCGAGGGGCGGCGCACGGTCTACGACGCGCTCGGCCACGACACCCGCTCCTACGACTCGCCCGCCCGGGTCCGGCTGCTGCGCGCGGCGGCCCAGTGGGCGCTGGGCCGCGATCCGCGCGGCTGACCCGCGAGCCCACCGCCGCGCCGATCCCCTCGATCCGGTGCCGCGGGTCCGTGCCACCCCCTGCGGTCGGCCCGGCCCGCGGCGCCGGCGGCCACCCTTGGAGCGCCCGCCGCATGCCCCCGCACACCCCGCACCGCCGCCGGCTGATCCTGGCCACCTGCTGCCTGTCCGTCCTCATCGTCAGCCTCGACAACACCGCGCTCAACGTGGCCCTGCCGGCCCTGCGGTCCGACTTCCGCACCGGGGTCAGCGGCCTGCAGTGGACGGTGGACGCCTACACGCTGGTGCTCGCCACCTTCCTGATGTTCTTCGGCTCGCTCGCGGACCGGATCGGCCGCCGCCGGGTGTTCAGGACCGGACTCGCGGTCTTCGTCGCCGCCTCGCTGCTGTGCAGCCTGGCGCCGACCCTGGACTGGCTGATCGCGGCGCGGACGCTCCAGGCCGTCGGCGGGGCGATGCTCAACCCGGTGGCGATGTCGATCATCACCGGTACCTTCACCGATCCGCGGGGCCGGGCCAGGGCGCTGGGGGTGTGGAGCGCCGTGCTGGGCGTCAGCATGTGTGCCGGGCCGGTCATCGGCGGTCTCGCGGTGGAGGTGGCCGGCTGGCGGGCGATCTTCTGGATCAACGTGCCGGTGGGCCTGGCCGCGCTGACGCTGACCGCGCTGTTCGTGCCCGAGTCGCGCGCCCCGCGTCCGCGCCGGGTGGACCCGGTCGGGCAGGCGCTGGTGATGCTGCTGCTCGCGGCGCTGACCTTCGGCATCATCGAGAGCCCCGACCTCGGCTGGTCGGATCCGCTGATCGCGGGCAGTCTCGCGCTGAGCGCCGGCGCGCTCGCCGGGCTGCTCTGCTACGAGCCGCGGCGGGTGGAGCCGCTGATCGATCTGCGCTTCTTCCGCAGTGCCGCGTTCTCGGGTGCCACGGTGATCGCGGTGGCGGCCTTCGCGGCGCTGAACGGCTTCCTGTTCCTCAACTCGCTCTATCTGCAGGAGACCAGGGGCTTCAGCCCGCTGGCCGCCGGCCTCGCCACGCTGCCGCTGGCCGCGATGACGCTGCTGACCGCGCCGCTGTCCGGCCGGCTGACCGGCAACCGGGGCGCGAGGCTGCCGCTGGTGGCCGCCGGGCTCTCGTTCATGGCGGGTGGAGTGCTGCTGGCCCTGGTGGCGGGCCGGACGACACCGCTGCCGCTGCTGCTGGCCGGTTACGGCGCCTTCGGGGCCGGGGTCGGCTTCGTCAACACCCCGATCAGCGACACGGCCGTGGCCGGGATGCCGAGGGCACAGGCCGGGGTCGCCGCCGCGGTAGCCTCCACCAGCCGGCATGTGGGTTCCTGCCTGGGCGTGGCGGTGGCCGGCGCGCTGGCCGGGAGCGCGGGCGGCGGATCGGGGACGGGCTCCGCCTGGTGGACCACCGCGGGCTGCGGGGCCGCCGTCCTGCTGATCGGCCTGGTCACCACCGGCCGTTGGGCGCGCCGCACCGCCACCCGCAGCGCCGAGCGGTACCGGGAGCACGAGCCCGCGCCGGGACCCGCCGCGCGGGCCGGGAACTGACCGGCGGCGGGCCCGTACCCGGGTGGCTTCAGGTGGCCGCGGTCAGTTCACGTGGGCGCGCCAGTCGTCCGGGACGCGGCCGGCCGGGCCAGGGGCCGGCTGGTCGGCCGGGTGGGAGGCCGGCGGGGCGAGCGCCGGGCCGGTCTCCGTCATCTCCTGCGTGTGGTAGTTCCAGAACCACTCCTCGCCCGGCTCGAAGCTGCGGATCACCGGGTGCCCGGTGGCCTTGAAGTGGGCGGTGGCGTGCTGGGCGGGCGAGCTGTCGCAGCAGCCGATGTGGCCGCACTCGGCGCACCGGCGCAGGTGCACCCACCAGCCGCCGGCCGCGTCGCACTCGGCGCAGCCGGTGCCCGACGGGGCGGCGGACGGGTCGATACCAGGGGTCGTCGTCATGACTGCTCCTTGGGTAGTTCGAGCGGCAGGCGGACCAGGAAGCGGGTGTCACCGGGGACGGAGACCGCCTGGAGGTCGCCGTGGTGCTTGTTGACCACGATCCGCCAGGAGATGTCCAGGCCGAGTCCGGTGCCCTCGCCCACCGGCTTGGTGGTGAAGAACGGCTCGAAGATCCGCTCCCTGACCTCGGGGGTCATGCCCGGGCCGGTATCGCGGAACTCGACCAGCAGCTGGTCGTGGTCGCGGGCGGTGCGGATCGTCAGCGTGCCCTTGCCGCCCATGGCGGAGACCGCGTTGTCGATGAGGTTGGTCCACACCTGGTTGAGCTCGCCCGGGTAGGCGGGGATCCGCGGCAGCGAGCGGTCGAACTCCTTGACCACCTTCACCTCGGGTCCGATCTTGGCCCCGAGCATCTGCAGGGTGCTGATCAGCAGCTCGTGCACGTCGACCACCTGGAACGGGGCCCGGTCGAGCTGCGAGTACTGCTTGGCGGCGCCGACGAGGGTGGAGACCCGGGCGACGGAGTCCTGGATCTCGTTCATCAGCAGCTCGGTCTCCACGGTGTAGTTCAGCCACCGCACCGCGCCTTCAAGGGTGGACTCGTCCACCACCTCGGCGACCCGTTCGAGCCAGTCGACGTCGAGCCCGGCCTGGACGAACACCGGCGCGATGTCCCAGCCGCCCTCCAGGCCGTGGTCGTCGAGCCAGTCCGCGACCTCGTCCTCCCGGTCGGAGGTCTCCAGCGGGGTCAGGTCCGGCGCCTTGGCCGCCTGCTCCACCGCCTCCTCCTGGAGGCCGACCAGCACCGGGAGCGTCTGCGCGTGCAGCGATCCCGACGCGATCATGGCGAGCTTGTGCCGCATCCCGGCCACCCGCTCGCGCAGCGTGGCGGTGGCCCGCAGCGCCGCGGCGGCCGGGTTGTTCAGCTCGTGCGTCAGTCCCGCGGACAGCTGGCCGAGCGCGAGCAGCCGTTCGCGCTGCCCGACGGCCTGCTTGGTGGACTGGTTGCCGAAGAACAGCCCCTCCAGCATGTGCACGGCCATCGGGAACCAGTCGCGCATCATGGACGCGAAGTTGTCCGCGGACAGGACGTAGAACCGGGACGGCTCGGTGACCCGCAGCGAGCCGTTGTAGTTCTGCGGGACCCGGTCGCCCAGGTAGGACTGGAAGGCGCCGGCGTAGACCCCGCGGTCGGAGGTCCGGCTGACCTCGACGTCGTCGGCCCCGACCCGCCGGGAGAGCACCACGGAGCCTTCGAGCAGGACGTAGAAGCAGGTGGCGGGCTCGCCCTCGTCGTAGACCTGGCCGACGTCGAAGTTCTCCACCCGGCCCTTCTCGCACAGCCAGGCCAGCTGGTCCTCGGTCAGCTTCTCGAACAGGAAGAGCGTCCGCAGCTCGTCCACGCTGCACGGCCGCGGCGCGTTCACAGCCGCTCCAGGTAGCGGTGCACCAGCATGACGGCCATCGCGCCCTCGCCCACCGCGGAGGCCACCCGTTTCGCGGACTCCGCCCGCGCGTCTCCTGCCACGAACACTCCCGGCACGCTCGTCTCCAGGTGGTAAGGGGCCCGCTCCAGCGGCCAGCCGGCCGGCCGCTCGCCCGGTGGCGCGAGGTCGGGGCCGGCCGGTACGAAGCCCTTCTCGTCGCGTACCACCGCCCCGTCCAGCCAGTCGGTGAGCGGCGCGGCGCCGATGAACACGAACAGCCACTGCGCGTCGACCAGTTCGCTGTGGCCGGTCGCGCGGTCGTGCAGGGTCAGCTGCTCCAGGTGGTCGCTGCCGTGCGCTGCGGCGACCTCGGTGTTGGTGCGTACGTTCACCGAGGGCAGTGCGGCGATCTGCTCGATGAGGTAGTGCGACATCGAGGAGGTCAGCGAGTCGCCGCGGACCAGGATGGTCACCGACTTGGCGCCCCTGGCCAGGTAGACCGCGGCCTGGCCGGCGGAGTTCGCGCCGCCCACGATGTAGATGTCCTGGCCCTGGCAGCCGGCCGCCTCGGTGAGCGCGGAGCCGTAGAAGACCCCGCGGCCGGTGAACTCCGACACGCCGGGCACGTCGAGCTGCCGGTAGGACACGCCGGTGGCCAGGATGACGGTGTGCGCGGCCACCGCGGACCCGTCGGCGAACCTGACCTTGCGGGCCGAGCCGTGCACCTCCAGCTCCACCACCTCGCAGGCGGTGAGGATCTCGGCGCCGAACCGGGTGGCCTGGCGGCGGGCCCGGCCGGTCAGCTGGCCGCCGGAGACCCCGTCGGGGAAGCCGAGGTAGTTCTCGATCCGGGAGCTCTGCCCGGCCTGGCCGCCGGTCGCCAGCCGCTCCACCAGCACGGTGCGCAGGCCCTCGGAGGCGCCGTAGACCGCCGCGCCGAGGCCGGCCGGGCCGCCGCCGATCACCACCAGGTCGTAGAACCGCTCGGACGGCGCGGTGGCCAGGCCGACGCTGTCGGCGAGGTCCAGGTCCGTCGGCTCGACCAGCACCGCGCCCTCGGGGGTGATCACCACCGGCAGCCTGACGCCGTCCTGCTCGGCGGCGGCGAGCAGCCCCACGCCCTCGGGCTCGTCGTGGGTGTACCAGCGGTAGGGCACCTGGTTGCGGGCCAGGAACTCCCGCACGCCCGACGAGCGGGCCGACCAGCGGTGCCCGACCACCTTTGTCTCGGCCACCGGCCGGTAGTCGGAGGCGAGCCAGGCGTCGAGCAGCTCGTCCACCACCGGGTAGAGCTTCTCCTCCGGCGGGTCCCAGGGCTTGAGCAGGTAGTGGTCCAGGTCCACCACGTTGATCGCGTCGATGGCCGCGCCGGTGTCCGCGTAGGCGGTCAGCAGCACCCGGCGGGCGCCGGGGTAGATGTCCATCGCCTTCTCGAGGAACTCGATGCCGTTCATCGCGGGCATCCGGTAGTCGGCCAGGATCACCGCCACCCGATCCCCCCGCAGCCGCATCTCGCGCAGTGCCTCCAGGGCCGACTGCCCCGACTCGGCCCGCACGATCCGGTGGGTACCGCCGTAGCGCCGCCGCAGGTCGCGTGCCACCGCACGCGAGACCGCGGGATCGTCGTCAACGGTCACGATCACTGTTCGTGTCGCGCCGCCGGGCTCTGTCCCCGTCGTCATCCCGGCCCCCTTCATGGCAAATCCCGTCGTGTCTCCACGGGTGTTCCATCCTAGGTAACCGGTGCACTCGCCGCAGCTTCAATGATCAGCGGTCCGGCACCCGTGGTGCTCAGGGGGCGTTCAGGCCGCCGTCGGGGTGCCGGACACCGGCCGACCAGCGCTCGTGCAGGAACTTCACCGGCGGGTGCTTCGCGGCCTGCGCCTCGTCCAGGTCCACGCCCCAGCCGGGGGCGTCCGACGGTGCCAGGTGGCCTTCGCGCACCACCGGGGTGCCGGGGAAGACCTCGTGGGTGGCCTCGTTGTAGGTGTGTGACTCCTGGTAGCCGAAGGCGGGGGTGGAGACGTCCACGGCGAGGTTGGCCGCGACGCCGACCGGGGAGATGTCGCCGGGCGAGTGGAACGCGGTGCGCACGCCGAGCAGTTCGGCGAGCGCGACCAGCTTGCGGGTCGGGGTGAGGCCGCCGACGGCGGAGGTGTGCAGCCGCAGCAGGTCGACGCCGCCGTCCCGGATCAGCCGTACCGCGTCGGTCACCGAGCCGGTCTGCTCCCCCACCGCGATCGGCACCGGCGAGGCGGACCGCACCTCGGGCAGCCGGTCGTAGTGCTCGGGCGCGATGACGTCCTCCAGGAAGGACAGCCGGTAGGGCTCCAGGGAGCGGGCCAGCACGACGGCCTGCTTGGGGGTGAGCCTGCTGTGCACGTCGTGCATCAGGCTGACCTCCTCGCCGAGCCGCTGCCTGGCCGCCTCGAACAGCTGCGGGGTGGCCCGCAGGTACTGGGCCACGTCCCAGCCGTCGGGGTGCGGCGAGCGCGGGTAGCCGCCGCGGGTGCCGGGAGCGCCGTACGTGCCCAGGCCCGGTCCGCCGACCTGGAGGCGGACGTGCCGGTAGCCGGCTTCGAGCAGCTCCTCAGCGCGGTCCAGGGTCTCCGCGACGGTGCCGCCGGCCGCGTGCGAGTAGACCTCGACCGCGGCGCGGCTGCGGCCGCCGAGCAGCTCGTAGACCGGCATCCCGGCCCGCTTGCCCGCGATGTCCCACAGTGCCTGGTCCACCCCGGACAGGGCGTTGTTCAGCACCGGTCCGCCGCGCCAGTACGAGGAGTAGTGCACCAGCCGGGTGATGTCCTCGATGTCGGCCGGATGCCGTCCGACCACCAGCGGCCCGACGTGCTCGTCCACGGCGGCGGCCACGGCGGTGTAGCGCTGGGTGAAGGTGGCGCAGCCCAGCCCGTACAGGCCGGGTTCCGAGGTGTCCACCTTCACCACCACCAGCGGCATGCCCTCCGGGGCCGTCACGATCGCCCGCACGCCGGTGACCCGCAGGCCGTCCCTGGCCGGCCACGGCGGGGCGGCCTGCGGCAGCGCTCCGGAGTCGTCGAGCAGGCGGTCGGGGCCGGATCCGGTCATGAGAACTCCCCTGGTCATGGCGCGCATCGCTGCGGCGGGCGGCGGTCCGGCCAGTCAAGCACAGCGCCCGGCGGCGGGACGGCGCCGGTCCCACCGGACGCCGTCCCGCCGTGTGCCCGAAGGCAGCAGGGTGTCAGGAGGTCAGGGGCTCAGAGGCTCAGGGGCTCAGGGGCTCAGGGCAGGTTGGCGATCCACTGCTGGTTGGCGCCGCCGTTGCAGGTCCAGATCTCCAGTTGGGTGCCGTTGGCGGTGTTGGAGGCGGGGTCGTCGAGGCACTTGCCGGTGGCCGGGTTGATCAGCGCGCCCAGGGTGGGCTGCCACTGCTGGTTGCCGCCGCCGTTGCAGTCCCACAGCTCGACCAGGGTGCCGTCGGTGCTGCCGGCGCCGGTGATGTCCATGCACTTGCCGTTCAGCCGGATCGTCTTGTCGGACTGGACGGTCCAGTTCTGCGCGCCGGTGCCGTTGCAGTCCCACATCTGCACTTTGGTGCCGTTGGCGGCCGACCCCGTGTCGTCGTCCACGCACTTGGCGGTGTCGGCGGTGGCGACGATCGGGCCGGTGGTGGAGCCGCCGGAGCCGACCGGGGTGACGCTGAGGTTGTCGAACTGGTCGGTCTGGTAGCCGGCGGTGCCGAGCCCGACCATGCCGGTGCTGTACGTGGAGTCGGTGGCGCTGCCCACCGTGCGGCCGTCGACGGCCGCGGTGAGGGTGTGGCCGTCGGCGGTCAGCGCCAGATGGTGCCAGCTGCCGGTGCCGAGCGCGGTGGTGCTGCCGCCGGCCAGGGTGGTCAGGGTGTGGCCGGTGTTGTTGCGGACGATCGACCAGCCGCCGGTGTCGGAGACCTGGAGGTAGTAGGCGTTGATGCCGGCCGGGCCGAAGGCGTGCTGCGTGCCGACCCGGGCCATCAGCTGCACCGAGCCCGGCTTCTGCAGCAGGGCGTCGGCGGCGACCGTGTAGTTGGTCCAGTTCAGGCTGCCGCCGATGGTGTAGGGGGTGGAGTCGCCGTCCCACTCGATCGGCTTGACCGCGGACTGCTGGCCGACGCAGCGGCCGGACCGGCCGCCGGCGCAGGGGCCGACCTCGAACGCGCCCTGCTGCTGTGAGAGGTAGCGGGGCTGCTGGCCGGGGGTGCCGCTGTCGAAGGTGTCGCTGTAGGGCAGCGGCAGGGTGCTCTGCGCCGGGCTGGTCGCCGTGCCCTTGCCCTGGCCGCCGGTCGTGGTGAGCGTGTAGACGTAGCCGGGCTGCACGGTCAGCGAGTAGGAGCCGCCGGACGGGCTGATGGACGGCTGCTGGACGAACTGGTTCGCGGTGCTGCCGGAGTCGACGTCGGTCGCCCAGACGTGGACGGCGCCGGCCGACAGGCCGCCGGACACCTTCACGTTGACGGTCTGCGGGGCGGTGGCGGTGGTGGTCTCGATGATCGTGGAGTAGTCGGAGTTGTTCGTGGACTTCAGGGTGACGTAGCTGCCATTGGACTCCGCGCCGCCGAGGTATCCGGAGCCGGTGTCGACGAACTTCCAGCCGGGCGAGGTGAACTGGGTGATCTGCGCGGTGGCCCACAGGCTCCGGCCGACCCCGTAGGCGCCGGAGGACGGCTGGTTGGCGAGGACCAGCCCGTCGGTGGCGTAGGGCAGGTTGGGGTAGACGGCCGCGACCACCGGCCAGTTGATGTACGCGGTGAAGTGCGCGTCGAGGTAGCCGCGGGTGAAGGACCTGATCAGCGCGGGGGCGCCGGAGTTGAGGTCCTGGGAGCCGTTCTCGCTCGCCCACAGCGGTTTGCCGGTGCCGGTGGCGGTCGCGTTGCCCGGGCAGGTGTCGGCGTTGCCGCCGTCGCCTCCGGCGCAGGGGTAGTGCACCCCGATGACCGACACCGCGTCGGCGAACGTCGGGTTGGCGGCGACGTCACCCGCGACGGACCAGTCGCTGTCGGCGCCGACGATCTTCACCGCGCCGTAGCCGTCGGCGTCCAGCGTCGAGCGCAGTTGCTCGTACCAGGCGACGTTGTAGCCGCGCTCGTTCCAGCCGCCGAGGTAGTCGATGCTCAGGCCGTGCGACTTGGCGCAGCCGAGCCAGTTCACCAGGTAGTTGACGGTGTCGGTGGACCAGAAGTTGCCGCCGCCGATCCAGCCGGGGGCGCCCCAGGCCAGGCCGTAGAGCTTGATGCCGGGGTTGAGCGCCTTGGCCTTCTGCATCAGCCACCACTCGTAGCCGGTGGTGCAGTCCACGGCGGACGCGGTGTGCATGTGGCTGGACTCGGAGCCGTCGGTGGAGTTGGTGTCGCCGCCGATCTCCACCTTCAGGATCTGCAGGTCGGCGCCGTAGCCGGGCTTGAAGAGGTAGTCCAGGATCTGCGACTGCTGGGCGGCGGGGTAGTCGGTGAGCAGCCGGGTGTTGCCGCCGCCTCCGCTGATCGCCCCGATGCCGTCGAAGGTGCGTCCCGCGCTCGTCCCGTCGACCGCGATGGTGGTCGGGCCGGCGGCGCCGGCCCGGGAGGTCCCGACGCCCAGCGACAGGCTGAGCGACACCAGCAGCGCCACCAGGACGAAGACCGCCGGACGGCGAAGTGGTCTGCGCAGTAAGGGAGTCGGGGAGGTCACGGCGGTCGTCATGGGGGTTCCTTCCATGGCGCGGTGGGGGCGGCGGCTCATCAGGAAAGATCAGAAGCGAACAAATTCGATCGCAACGGCTCATGAGACCGCGCTGTCGGCGGCCCGTCAAGACACCGCGCAAGCCGGAGCCGAAGACTTCCGCGGGTTGCCCCGGGCGGCCGGACCGGGCTTTGCCCGCTCTTTACAACCCGGTCGGAGGGCGCGTCGTCTCTGCTCCTGATTCCTCGTGACGCACAGCCGGTGACGCTCGCTCGGGAGCCCGGCGGCCGGGGGAAGGAAGAGAGGCAGCAATGCGCGCAAGTTCACTCGCCGTCGGTGCCGCGGCCGTCGCCGTGGCCGCACTCGGAGCGGTTCCCGCGACAGCAGCCACACCTGACCGCGCGTCGAGCACGCCGATGTGCGCCACCTCGCAGCTCGGCGCCTCGCTGGCCGCGAGCGACGCGGCCGCGGGCAACCTGTACTACACGCTGGTGATCACCAACCACAGCAGCACGACCTGCCACCTCACCGGATATCCCGGGGTCTCCGTGCTCGACAGCGGCGGCAAGCAGATCGGCTCCCCCGCCGACCGGACCGCGCAGACCTACACGCAGGTGGTGCTGCGCTCCGGGGGCTCCGCGAGCGACTTCGTCCACACCGCCAACCACCTCGGCAGCTGCCAGCCCACCTCGGCGCAGATGCGGGTGTACCCGCCCGGCAACCGGGACTCGCTGGTGATACCGGCCAAGATCACCGTCTGCCACGACTTCGACATCACCCCGCTGGCCGCGGGCAGCGGCGGCAACCCGCCCGGATCGGGGCAGACCCCGACGACCGCGCCGTCGGCGACCCCGTCGCCCACCCAGAGCAGCGGCGCGCAGGTCCCGGTGGTGCCGAGCGGCGCCCCCGACACCGGCCTCGAACCGGCCGCGCACAGCTCCGACAGCCATGGCGCGGCCATCGCGGCCGGCGCCGCCGGGGGCGCGCTGCTGCTCGGCGGGATCGGCGCGGGCGCGCTGCGCCGCAGGTCGCGCTCGCAGGCTCGGGGCTGACCGTTGCCCTCGCCTACGACCACCGCGCCCGGCTCCCGTCCCGGCCCGCTCTCCCCGGCGGGCCGGGCGGGGGGCCGGCGGGCTCCGGCCGCCGTCGCCGCTCTCGCGGCGGCGGCCCTCGTAGCGCTGACCGGCTGCCAGGCCAAGGACTCCGCGTCGGCGGATCCCGGCTCGTCCGGCGGCCCGCCGGCGGCGGCCGGCACGGCGACGCCCGGGCCGACCGGCACGACGGGCCCGGCGCCGTCCTCGTCGCATCCGGTGGCGCGGTCGGTCCCGGTGCGGCTGCGGATTCCGGCGATCGGGGTGGACACCGCGGTGATCCCGCTGGGTCTGGCCGCCGACGGCAGCGTGAAGGTGCCGCCGATCGCGGCGCACTCGCCGGCCGGCTGGTACGACGGCTCACCGACGCCGGGGCAGACCGGCCCCTCGGTGATCCTCGGCCATGTCACCGTCGGGCAGTACGGCGACGGCGTCTTCCTGCACCTGTCGCGGCTCAGGAGCGGCGACCGGATCGTGGTCGGCCTCAAGGACGGCGAATCGGCCGCCTTCGCGGTGGACCGGGTGCAGACCGTGGCCAAGACGCAGTTCCCGACCGACGCCGTCTACGGGAACGTCGACCACCCCGCGCTGCGTCTCATCACATGCGGCGGCGCGCGGGCCGAGGCGGGCGGGTACCAGGACAACGTGGTCGTCTACGCCTCGCCGGCGTCCTGATCCCGTACACCGGCCGGGCGCCTCGGCGGCTGTCGCGCCCGAAACCGGGCAGCAGACCAGTCACGTCGAGGACACCGAGCGAGGTGAGCGGCATCCGGGCCCAAGAGCGGGCGGCCTCCGAGCTGTTCGAGGCGATCTATCCGCGGCTGGCGGGCTGGTGCCGCCGGCTGGTGGACGACGACGGGACCGCGCACGAGATCGCCTCGGAGGCGTTCACCCGGCTGTGGGCGCGCTGGACCAAGGTCGACGAGCCCACCGGGTTCCTTTATGTCACCGCGGCCAACCTGGTCCGCGACCACTGGCGCAAAATGGAGCGCGAGCGGCGGGCGCTGCGCCGGGTCACCACGGAGGAGATCGTGAAGCCACAAGCGGAGGCGGGTGATCCGTCCGTGCGCATGCTCGTCCAGTCGCTGCCCGAGCGGATGCGCGCTCCCGCCCTGCTGCACTACTACGCCGACCTGCCGATCCGCGAGGTCGCCGCGCTGCTCGGCCGTCCGGAGGGCACCGTCAAGTCCGACTTGCACGCGGCCAGGGAACTGCTGCGCGCCAGGCTCGGGGGGCAGCATGACCGGATCGCCTGAGGACGGCATGGAGGGCATCGGCGGCACGGACGACGCGGGCGGCGGCCCCGATCCGCTGGAGACGCTGCTGCGCCCGGCCACCGAGTTCCTGCCGGCGCCCTCCGGCGCCTTCGAACGGATCAGGCGCCGGGCGGCCCGCCGCCGCCGGGTCCGGGCCGCGGCCGGCGGCAGCCTCGCCGTCGCCGTGCTCGCCGGGTCCTTCTACCTGGTGGGATCGGTCAGGTCGGACGACTCGCACCCGGTGGAGACTCCCCCGTTCAGCACCTCTCGGGTGACGACCGTGCCCTCGCCGACCCCGTCGGACACCGCCACCGGCACCAGGACCGGGAAGCCGACGCAGCGGCCGCCCGTCCCGCCGCCCACCGGCCCGGCCTCGCACGCGCCGGACCCGACCACCACCGGCGCGAGTCCGAGCAGCACGCCCACCTCGACCCCGACCACCCCCGCCGGCACCCCGATGTGCGCGACCTCGCAGCTGACCGCCTCGCTCGGCGGCAGCGACGCCGGCGCGGGCAACCTGTACCGGTACCTGGTGATCACCAACCACAGCGGCACCGCCTGCCATCTGACCGGCTACCCGGGCCTGTCGATGCTGGACGGCGGCGGCAAGCAGATCGGCCGGCCGGCCACCCGCCAGCCGATGGGCTACCAGCCGGTCGTACTGGCACCGGGGGCGTCTGCCAGCGACACCATCCACACCACCAACCACATGGGTACCTGCCTGCCCGAGTCCACCGAGCTGCGGATCTACCCGCCGGGCAACCTGGACCCGCTGGTGATCAGCGGCCAGGTCACCGACTGCGGCGACCTGTTCAGCGTCACCCCGTTCCTGAAGGGCAGCACCGGCAACCCGCCGGCCTGACCGGGGGCCGCCCGGCCGGTCAGTCCTGCCACAGGGCGGTCACCCGGCCGGCGAAGGCGATCCCCTGGGCGTGCCCGGCGCGGGCGACGGCGGGGCGGCGGCGGGCGTCCAGCGGATTGCGGCCGAAGGCCCGGCGGGCCGCCCGGTCCGGGACGAGCAGCGCGGTACGGGTGCCCGAACGCTCCAGTGCCCGGGCCTCGTCGGCCGCCTTCGGGCCGGGCCCGGGCACGTTGGGGATCGGCGCGAGGACGACGGCCCGCTCGCAGCCCTGCGCGAGGCCCGCGTTGACACTGGAGCGGACGCCGCCGTCGATCCAGCGGGTGCCGGCGGCGGTGATCGGCGGCCAGATGCCCGGCACGGCGCAGGAGGCGGCCACCGCGAGCGGCAGGCCGGTGCCGGAGGCCGCGTCGAAGGCGGTGACCTCACCGGTGGCCGTGTCCACGGCGGCCACCAGCAGCGGGCGGCGCGGCCAGTCCCGTACCGGCAGCAGCTTCCCGATCGCCTCGTGCACCTCGTCCTCGGTGACGGTACGGGCGGCGAGCGCGAACCGGCCGAGGCGGCGGGCGGAGGCCGGCGAGGACCGGGCGCCGAGGGCGGCCAGCAGGTAACGGGCCGTGGTGGCAAGGGAGATGTGCAGGTCCAGGGGGTCTGGCCGGCCGCTCGTCTCCTCCTCGTAGAGGACGTCGAGCGTGGTGCCGGCCGCGATCCGGGCGCCGGTGACCGAGCCCGCCGAGGTCCCCACCACGAGCCCGGCCTCCGACAGGTCGCAGCCCGCGTCGGCGAGCCCCTTGAGCACACCGATCTCCCAGGCCGCCGCGGTGAATCCGCCGCCGCCGATGACCAGAGCCGTTCCCCGCATGCCGTCTCCCCCAGGTAGCCGCCCGCTCGCCGGCGCACGGACTCCGCCATGAAACGGGGAGTAGTCCCCGTTTTCTCTGAGGCCGACGGTAGCACCGGCGCGCGGCGGTGGTCCACGCGGGACGGGTCAGCCGGCGGCCCCCGGGCCGCCGAGCCGGACCGGCAGCCGGGCCAGCCCGCGCAGCATCGTGCCGGTGCGCCAGGTCAGCGCGTCCGGGTCGGCCGCGAAGCCGAGCACGGGGCGGCGTTCGAGCAGGATCCGCAGCGCGACGGCGGCCTCGGCGCGGGCCAGCGGGGCGCCCAGGCAGTGGTGGATGCCGTGCCCGAAGCCGAGGTGGCCGCGGGCCTCGCGCCGGACGTCGAAGAGGTCGGGCTTCGGGAAGTGCCCGGGGTCGCGCGAGGCCGCGGCCAGCGAGATCTGCACGGAGTCGCCCGCGGGCACGGCGGTGCCGCCGATCTCCAGCGGTTCGGCGGCGAACCGGAACGCGGCCGCGGCCACCGGGCTGTTGAACCGCAGCGACTCCTCGACGGCGCCCTCGATCAGGGCCGGATCGGCGCGCACCAGGTCGAGTTGGCCGGGGTGGCGGAGCAGGCTGTGCAGGGTCGCGGAGATCAGGTTCACGGTCGTCTCATGGCCGGCGACCAGCAGCAGGAAGGCCATGCCGAGCAGCTCCTCGGCGGACAGCACGCCCTCGCCCGCGGCGGACGTCCCGACCAGGGCGCTCATCAGGTCGTCCGCGGGCTCGGCGCGCCGGCTCGCGATGAAGGCGGCGAGATACCCGGTCATCGCGGTCGCCGCGCCGGCCGCGGCCTGCGGCGAGGTGGGCGTGACGAGTTCGGTCGACCACGCGTGGAAGTCGGCGTGGTCGGACTCGGGCACGCCGAGCATCGCGCAGATCACCGTGATGGGCAGCGGCAGCGCGTACTCCTGCACCAGGTCCGCCTCGCCGTCGGCCGGCAGCGCGTCCACCAGGGCGCCGGCCACCGACTCGATGTACGGGCGCATGTCGGCTATCCGGCCGCCGGTGAACTCGCGGGCCACCAGGGCGCGCAGCCGGGTGTGCTCGGGCGGGTCGGCCTGCAGCATGTTGCGGCCGATCGCGTAGCCGCCGTCGTCGGTCGAGGACGAGGAGTACCGCACGTCGGTGCTCAGCCGGGCGTCGGTCAGCGCGGCCCGTGCCTCGTCGCGGGCAACGACCAGCCACACCTCGCCGGTGCCGGGCACCGTGATCCGGTGCACGGGACCGCGGTCGCGCAGCGCGGCGTAGAGCGGGTAGGGGTCCTCGTCGATGTCGAGCCCGGCGGGGGCCAGTTCGCGGAGCGTGGGTGCCGGCAAGGCGATACCTCCTGGAAGGAAACGGGGAGTAGTCCCCGTTTGGTGCAACCTAGCAGGGCGGGTGGCCGCCCCCGTCGGGTACGGTGCCCGAATGGAGAGCGGCAAAGCGCGGCAGCCGTCCGCCGAGGAGCCGCGGCCCCGGCGGCGGGACGCGGCGCGCAACCGGGAGCTGCTGGTCGCGGCGGCGCACGCGGTCTACGCCGAGCAGGGCGTGGAGGCGCCGCTCGATGTGATCGCACGGCGGGCCGGGGTCGGCAACGCCACCCTCTACCGGCACTTCCCGACCAGGGGGGCGCTGGTGGAGGAGATCTTCCGCGAGCCGCTGGAGCGGGTACGGGAGGCGGGCGAGGCGGCCAGGGAGTCCGAGCAGCCGTGGCCGGGCCTCGCCTCCTACCTCGACCGGGTCTTCACGATGCTCGCCGGCGACCGCGGCGCCAACGACCTGATGACCACCGGGCTGCCGGGGGTGCCGTCGCTGGAGGCGCTGCACACCCACAACCGCGACACGGTGACCGGCCTGCTGCGCCGGGCGCAGCGGGAGGGCACGGTGCGGGCCGACGTGGAGCCGGCCGACCTGCTGCTCGCGCTGCTCGCACTGGGCCGGGTGGTGCCCGCGCTCGCGGCGGTGGCGCCGGGCGGCTGGCGCAGGCCGCTGGCGCTGCTGCTCGACGGCTTCCTGGCCCGACCCGCCGGCGCCGGGCTGCCCGGCCCGGCGCTGACGGAGCCGGAGTTCGGCGCGGTGCTCGCGGACTTCCGGCCCTGACGCCGGCGTACAACCGTCCCGCTACCCGGGTCCGGGCATGTCGTGGGACGGTCTGAGAGCTCTGATCCGCGCGCTCGAAAACGCCCGCGACACCCTGCCGAGCAGCTACCGGAAGGGCCTGACCACCCAGGCGACGTCCTACCAGGGGCTGACGGTGAGCGCCGTCGCGGCGTTCAGCACGGCCGCGGCCGAACTCGCCGACGCCGACGGCCACTACGGGTCGAACCCGGCCGAACCGTGGGCCCGATCCCCTCGCCTCGTCCACGCCCTCGCCGGCCCTCGGCAAGGGGTCGAGGCGCCCAGCATCTCGGCGGACGGACCGAGCCTGCCGGCGTGTGCGCTCGGTCCTGCCGCCGGCGCTGACCACCGCCGTGCAGCGGGCCCGCACGCCGGATCGCGGTGCCTTCACGCAGGCGCCGCAAACGCGGGTGCGTCCCTGGTCGGCCGGTCTGGACGCGCCGGACGCGGACAAGGTCGCCGTCGGGCGCGGCCGGGCGCTGCGCAAGGCGTTCAAGGAGAAGTGACGGCACGTCGGACGGGGCGTCAGAAACGGGTTCGCGTGGTGCGGTTCCCATCCGCGCTTCACCTCGCCGGGCCCAGCCGGGCTCGGGCCGCGATCACCAGCGCGGTGATGCCGGTCTCCAGGGTCAGCCGGACGTGCGGGCGGAAGCGCGGGGAGTGGTTGCCGGGCAGCGCGGCCAGCCGCTCGGCGGCGTCCGCGCCGGCCGCCGCCCACTGCGCCGGGCCGACACAGCCCAGCATCCAGTAGCCGGTCCGGACGCCGGTCCTGCCGTGCAGGTCGCGGCCCGCGTCGCCGTAGAGCGGGAAGTCCTCGGTGGCCGTCGACGGCTGCCAGCCGGTCACCCGGTGCTCCCCCAGCGCGGCGGCGTGCGCGGCGCGCAACTCGGCGGTCAGCGCGGGCTCGTTCACCGTCGGCCCCGACCTGGACAGCTCGCGGATCTCCGGTTCGCGCGGCGCCCCGGCCGCCGCCGACTCGGCGCCGACGATCCGCCGGACGGCGGCCAGCGCCCGGTCGAGGCCGGCTGCGGAGAAGGCCCGCAGGGTGACCTCCAGGGTGGCGCGGTCGGGGATCACGTTGCCGCCGGCGCCCGCGTGCAGCGATCCGACGGTGACCACCAGCGGCTCCCCCGGCCCGGTCTCCCTGGACACGATCGTCTGTAGCCGCAGCACCACCGCCGCCGCGGTGACCACCGGATCGACGGTGAGCTGCGGCGCGCCGCCGTGGCCGCCGCGGCCGTGCAGCACCACCTCGACGGTGGCGCTGCCGGCCAGCAGCGGCCCCGCCGCGTGCGCGATCAGACCGGCCGGCAGCGGCACGGCGTGCTGCGCCAGCACCACGTCGGGCACGGGGAACCTGCGGTAGAGGCCGTCGGCGAGCATCGCCGCCGCGCCGCTGAGCGTCTCCTCGGCGGGCTGGCCGATCACCACGAGCGTGCCCCGCCACTCGTCCGCCGCCCCGGCGAGGGTGGCGGCGGCGCCGGCCGCGCAGGCCAGGTGCACATCGTGCCCGCAGGCGTGCGTCACCGGTACCGGCGCGCCGTCGGGGCCCGGCGCGGTCACGGTGCTGGCGTAGGGCAGCCCGGTGTCCTCCAGGACCGGCAGCGCGTCGAGTTCCGCCCGCAGCCACACCACCGGGCCGGGGCCGTTGCGCAGGATGCCGGCGACGCCGTGGCCGCCGATCCCCCGGGTCACCTCGCAGCCCGCGGCGGCCAGCCGGTCGGCGAACCGGTCCGCGGTGCGCGCTTCGGCGCCCGACAGCTCCGGGTGCCGGTGCAGGTCGAGGTAGAGCTCCGCGGCGCCGGCGAGGACGCCGGCCGCGACCGGTGCGGCCGTGGTCGTCAACTCGGTCTCCCTCCTGAGGCGTCGGCAGCGGCTGCGCGGTGCCGGGTCGGGTGGTGCCAGCGGGATGACAGCGGTCGGCAGCCGGATCCGCCAGCGGACGCGCGTAGAAAGGGTGCGGCGGCCCGACCGGGCCGTGCCCACCGCCGAGAAGGAGTCACCTCATGGCCGACATCTCCAAGCTGGACACGCCGCTCGCCTCGCTGGCCCAGGAGATCCTGGAGCTCGAGTCCGAGACCTTCGAGATCACCGACTACTCGGACGCCAGCGAGGTCATGCTCGGGTCGTCCACCAGCTGCTCCAGCACGAGCACCTGCTCCAGCACCACCAGCACCACCAGCTGCACGGCCTGATCGCCCGTCGGGTCCGCGCGGCCGGCTCCCCGGCCCGCGGACCCTTCGCACGTCCCGGCACGTTCCCGATCGCCGGCGCCTTGCGGAACCCCTCACGGGAACGGGTGCGGCACCCGGCGGATCTCCGCCTCCGCCAGGTCGTCGGAGCGCAGCCCGCCGCGGCGCAGCGCCGTACGCAGCCGGGGCATGGTCAGCGCGCGCTGCCGCGACCAGCCGAAGTCGATCGGCAGCAGCCCCGGCACGATCGTGCAGACCGTCCGCAGGCCCATCCGCCGCTGCTCGGGCGTCGTCTGGTCGACCACGATCACCTCGTACCCGGCGCGCTCCAGCTCGTCCCGGCACCACAGCACGTCCTCGCGCAGGTCGAGGCCGCGCGGCCGGCGGCGCTGCCAGTCGGCGTAGACCTCGGCCAGCGGCTTCACGGCGGGCGGCTCCAGGTAGCCGCGGACATGGCTCTTCATCTGCGGCAGGCCGAACAGCGCCGCGTGGTCGGGCAGCCGGCGCACCAGGCTGAAGTCGGCCGCCATGGCGGCCAGTTCGGCCGGCCGCTCGCCGACCTGCCGGGGCAGGTGCGGGAGGTAGGTGAGGATCTCGGAGACCGCCGACTCCACCGCGGTCTGCGGGTCGAAGGCGGCGCCGGCGGCGAAGGCCAGCGTGCCGGGGCCGTCGTCGCGGCGCACCGCGAGGCCGGTGACGACCGGCACCGGGAGGTCCACCCGGTTGTCGAAGACGTGCACGTCGTAGCCGCACAGCGCGGCGCGGTCGGTCATCGCGCCGATGACCGGGCTGTCGCAGGAGCCGAGGTCGATCTCGGTCAGCGCCGCGTCGCCGTACCAGCCGAGCAGGAAGGCGTCCCGTTCGATCAGCTCGAGCAGGCCGAACAGCACGGCCTCCTCCAGGCAGCTGCCGATCGCGCAGCCGTTGGAGCACTCGAAGACGAAGCCGTCGGCGCCGGTGCCCGCGCTGTAGTAGGCCAGCCGGGCCGGGACCAGCACGCTCCGGCCGTCGCGCAGCGACCAGCCCGGCACCCACGGGATCGGCCGGGCCGGGTCGAACGGGGCCAGCATCGGGTCGTCGCGGTAGGTCTGCGGGGGGTAGCTCCCGCAGGTCCGCGGGTCGAGCGCCCGGTCGCCGAGGTTGTCGTAGGAGTCGGTCAGCAGGCCGCCGGGGGTGCGGCGGTGGGTGCCCGCGTAGCGTTCGAGCCCTTCGAGGAAGGCCAGGTCGCGGCTGGCGGCGAAGGAGTTGGCCTGGCCGCTCCAGGTGACGTCGGTCAGCCCGGCGTAGCCGCGCATGAAGACGCTGCCGGCCACCGGCGCGGTGGTCGGCGAGGTGACGTCGCTCCAGGTGCCGGCGCCCAGCACCCCGCAGACCGGGTTGGCGAGCGCGGCGGCCGGCAGGTCGTACGAGGCGGGGGCGCGCAGCCGGTAGCGCCCGGCGGAGGGCTTCTCCCGCGCGGAGAGCCCGGCATCCTGGCCGGGCGCCGGGGCAGGGTGGGCCGGGTTCGGGCACAGCGGCTCTGCCAGGAGCGGGTGGCTGCGGATCAGTCCGGTCTCCAGGTCGTACCGGGTGACCTGGGGCAGCGCCGCGGCGGGCGGGCGGGCGCCGGCGGCGAGCAGCGCCTCGCACAGCGCGGCGACGGCGTCCACCGCGTAGTCGGGCAGTACCGGCCAGGCGCCCGCCGCCGCGGAGCCGAGGCCGGTCTCCAGCGCCTCGCGTTCGGTACGGGTGCGCAACCGCTGCCAGCGGACGGCCAGGCAGCAGCCGCAGGCGGGGGCGGCGTCGGGTGCGCCGCCCCAGGGTCCGACGAGCACGGCGTCGGCGGTGAGGTGCACGGTGGCCGCGGCCCGCCGTTCGGTGTCCGGTCCGGCGCCGGTGCCCAGCAGATCACGGGCGCCGAGGACGGCGACCGCGGGCGCCGCCGCGGTACGCGTGGCGAGCCGCAGCTCCAGGTCGCGTCCGGCCTGCTCAAGCGGGCCGGGTTCGGGTACGGGCAGGGGCCTCGGCGCGGTGTCCAGGGTCATGTCCGGTTGCTCCAGCGGAAGGTGCGGGCCGAGATGAGCCCGAACAGCACGGCGAAGGCGGCCAGGCCGCCGCAGTCGAGGGCGAGCGATCCGAGCCCGCCGCGTCCTGCCAGGACGTTGGTCAGGCCGTGGTCGAGGTAGCGCAGCGGCAGCAGCCAGGACATCGTCTGGATCCAGCCGGGCAGCAGGTCCGCCGGGTAGAAGGAGCCCGACAGGAAGGCCATCGGCACCATCACGCAGTTGGCGATGGCGGCGACCGCCTCGGGGGTGTCGGCGAGGCTGCCGACCACCAGGCCCATCGCCAGGAAGGCCGCCACGCCGAACACCAGCAGCGGCAGGGCCAGCGGCCAGCTGCTCGACAGGTGCAGCCCGAACATGGGCAGCAGCGCGACCGCGGTGAACAGCACGGCCTGGGCCAGGCCCACCGCGACGGCGACCGCGAACCGCGAGCCGAGCACCGTCGGCAGCGGGGTGGGCGTACGCCACACCAGGCGCAGGATGTCGTCGCGCCGCCAGTGCATCAGGGCGAACGCGGGCCCGAAGAGCGCGGCGTTGCCGACACCCCAGGACAGCACGCCGGGTGCCACGTAGTTGATGTAGGCCAGGCCGCCGTCCACCGACTGGCCGCGGAACAGCAGCCCGAACACCACGAGGAAGACCAGCGGGAAGGCGAAGGTGAAGAAGACGGTGGTCCGGTCGCGTACGGAGGCCAGGTACGCGGCCCTGGTCAGCGCGGTGTAGGCGGTCACGGGCGGTGCTCCGATCCGGTGGGCGCGATGGGGGCGGTCACGGGCGGTGCTCCGATCCGGTCAGCCGCAGATAGGCGTCTTCGAGGGTCGCGGTACGGGTCTGGATCGCGTCCATGTCGACGAACGCGCCGACCGCCACCAGCACCCGGTTGGCGGCCCGGGTCTCGATCACCACCTCGCCGTTCTCGACCAGCACCCGGTCCACGCCCTCGATGGCCCTGGCCTGGTCGGGGGTGATCCGGTCCGCCGGCACCAGCAGCCGGGCCGGCGCGGCGAGCGCGCGGATCAGCGCCCCGGGGGTGTCCAGCGCGGCCAGCCGGCCGCCGGCGATGATCGCCACCCGGTCGCACAGCGCCTCGGCCTCGTCCAGGTAGTGCGTGGTGTAGACGATGGTCCGGCCCTCGCTGCGCAGTTCGCGCAGCACCCCCCACAGCGAGCGGCGGGCCTCCGGGTCGAGGGCGGCGGTGGGCTCGTCGAGGAAGATCAGGTCCGGCTCGTGCACCAGCGCGGTGGCCAGCGCGAGGCGCTGCCGCTGGCCGCCCGACAGATCGTCCACCCGGCTGCGCTCCTTGTCGCCGAGGCCGACCAGGTCGAGCGCCCGGCGGGCGGCGGCCCTGTCGAGGCCATGCAGCGCGGCCACCGTCTCCAGGTGCTCCCATGCGGTGAGCCGGGTGAAGAACGCCGACGCCTGGGTCTGCACGCCGATCCGCCGCAGCAGCGCGATGTCGCGCGGCCAGGGGCTGCGGCCGAAGACGGACACCGTGCCGGCGTCGGCCTTGCGCATGCCCTCGACGATCTCCACCAGGGTGGTCTTGCCGGCGCCGTTCGGCCCGAGGATGCCGAAGAACTCGCCTTGGCCGACGGTCAGCGACACCCCGTCCAGCGCGTGCACTTCGCCGTAGTGCTTGGTGACGCCGTCGAGCACCACGGCGGGGCCCGAGGCGGGCTCCGCGGCGGACTTCGCCGGGGCGTGGAGTGGTTTCATGTCGCCTTTCTCCGGACGGTGTTGGGGTTCCGGACGGTGTTGGGGTGCCGGGCGGTGTTCGGGTGCCGGACGGCGTTCGGGTGCCGGGCGGCTCGCGTGCTCCGGCGGGGTCGGCGCGTCAGCCGGGGTCGCGGCCGGGGTCCCGGCGGCGCGCTCACCGCGGCGGAGTGCGGCGCGCTCCCGCAGCGCGGCGGCGCGCAGGCCCAGCAGCCGCAGGCACACCGCGGCGGCGACGAACGCTTCCGGCAGGTACGGCGTGTAGTCGCCGTAGCGGTCGGGCAGCGCCTGCCGGCACAGCAGTCCGGCCACCGCCAGCGCGGCGACGGCCATGAGTGCGCAGAGCGCCGCGTAGCCACCGTGGACCAGTCGCAGCCGGCGCGGGTACGCCCGCAGCGCGGCCTTCGCGCCGTCCCTCCGGGCGGCGGCGACCATCAGACCCGTGAAGACCCGGCTCTGCGAGGCCAGTTGGAGCGTGCCGAGGCCGTAGCCGAGCGCCTTGTAGCCGTCGAGCGGCGGCAGCGGCACCAGGTTGAGCAGCGCCATCGCGGTGCCGAGCAGCAGCAGGCCGCCGAGCGCGGGCAGCGCCTGCGCGTGGTCGGGCAGCAGCATCCGCAGGACGGCGAAGGGCAGCAGGAAGAGCAGGTTCGCCACCGCTCCGGCGGCGGCCACCGCGATCTGCCTGCCCCGCCCGGGCAGGAACTGCACGTCCTCGACCTCGCAGTACAGGTACGTCATCAGCCCGAACCGGCGGCGCAGCCCGATCTCGCCGACCCGCAGCCCGTATGCCCGCGCGACCAGGCCGTGCGCGAGTTCGTGCAGCCCGAGGCTGATCCAGAGCGCGGCGCCGACGGCGAAGAGGGTGACCGGCTGCCGGTAGAGCCGGGAGGTGTCGTCGGCGAGCGTGCCGAACGCGATCCCCTCCCCCACCAGCAGCGCGGCGCACAGCGCGAGCAGCGCGCCGACGACCGCCCGGCGGCGGGCGAAGCCGGTGGCGGCGTGCAGCCGGTCCATCAGCGCCGGGGCGTCGGCGACCATCCGGGTGGTCCCGCTCAGCAGTGACGAGCGGCCGGCGCCGGGCGTTGCGGCGTTCCCCGCCAGATGCCCGCGCCGGGCCGACACCCCGCCCGCGCCAGGCGTTCCGGCGCTCGCCGCCGCATGTCCGGGCCGGACCGACACCCCGCCCGCGCCGGGCGTTCCGGCGTTCGCCGCCGCATGCCCGGGCCGGGCCGACTCCCCGCCGGCGCCCGGCCCGGCGGAGGGCGCGGGCCTTGCGGGAGCGGGGCCGGTCACGGCGGCCGGGCCGCGCGCGGCGGTGGCCGGAGCGCCGTCGCCGGTCCCCGCCGGTCTGCCGGCCTCCGACGGCGTGGACCAGGCCAGGAGTTCACGGGCGGAGAGCACCCGCAGCATCTGCTGCCACTGCGCGTCGCCGAGCCGGGTGCCGAACGCGGCCGCGTACTCGGCGCCGATATCGGCGAGCGACCGGCTGCCGTCCAGCCGGGCGATGATGAAGTGCTCCTTGGCACCGACCTCCAGCCGGGCTCCGGTGTCCTGGTTCTTCAGCAGGTGGACGGCGGCCGGGCCGCGGGTCAGTGCCGGGCCGACCAGGACGCCGGGGCGCAGCGACGGCCGCAGCTCCAGCAGTCCCGCGGCGGTCACGGCGCCACCGACGGCTGGGGCTCGCGCAGCGCGCGGGCCAGCACGTAGGACAGGTACGCCTCGTCGCGTACGGTCACCGACAGCCGGTTGTTGGTCATGTGCATATAGGGCGAGAGCAGCATCGGCAGCGCCTGGCCGGGGTCGGTGACCGGCAGGTCGCGGGAGCCGTCCCAGGAGCGGAAGACAAGGTCGCCGCGGCGGGCCGCGGCGCCGACCCGGTCGCGCAGCTCCATGCAGTGCTCCGCCCAGCCGCGCAGGAAGCCCGGCAGCCGCTCGGGCGCGGGCTCGGCGACCACCTGGCGGATCTCCTGGAAGCGGCGCGGCAGGGCCGCGTCCATGCTGCGGTACGCGCGGTCGTAGCCGTCCTGGGCGGTGAGGTTGGTGCCGGCGAAGGCGGAGTTCCAGAAGTCGTGGTACCGGTCCAGGAACTCCAGCAGCGCGGTGCGGTCCGGCAGCAGGCAGCCCGACATGGTCATCATCAGCTGCGCCGACGTGCCGAGCAGCACCGACCGCAGGTGCAGGTTCTTGGCGCCGACCGCCTCCACCACCAGCTCGCTCGACTGCTGGAAGTGCCACTCGGCCAGTTCGATCCCGGCCGGGCCGCCGTACTTGCCGTACTCCGGCTCGTAGGGCTCGGCGCTGAAGGAGTTGTTGGGGCGCAGCCGCATCCGGCCGTCCTCGTCCACCAGCTTGGACCGCTCCTCGCCGGGGAACTCCAGCTCGAACAGCGTGTTGTAGAGGTCGGCGAGGAAGCCGCCCTTCACCTCGTACAGCGCGGGGCGGCGGCGCAGGAAGTCGTCAACCGCGGCGGCGGCCCGGGCGCCGACCACCGGCCCGGCGGCGGCCGACGAGGGGCGCAGCCGGAGCCGGATGTGCGGCCCCTCCAGCCAGTAGTTAATGAAGAACCAGCCGCTCAGCAGCCCGTCCCGGGTGAGTTCGGTGACCAGCGGGCGGGCGCACAGGAGCAGGAACGGGCGGGTGCTCGCGGCGTAGAAGACGTGCAGCGCCTGCCAGTCGCCGGGGCGCTGCGCGGTCGCGGCCACTGGTGGCGGGTCTGCCGGGTTCGCGGTCATGCGGGGGTGTCCTGCCTTCCTGGCCGGTCCGTCGGGTCCGCCGGTGCGGCGGCCCGGGGCACGATCTCCACGGCCAGTTCGGCGACGTGGCGGCCGCGCGGCGAGCGGACGTGCAGCTCGTCCTGCGCGGGGAGCATCTCCTCGAAGGCGGCGCCGGTCCGGCCGCCGCCGGTCAGCGCGTCGAGGGCGATCAGGGACAGCGGGGCGGCGAAGTCCACGTAGACCGGCTTCGATCCGCCGCCGAAGACCGCACCGGCGCCGCCCTCCGGGCCGTCCTCCCGCACGGTGGCGAACACCCGCTCCGGCAGGCCGTGTTGCTGCCGCCAGCGCTGCCAGGAGAGGAAGAACGCCGCGTCGTCGTCGCCGGGTCCGCGGACCGGGAGGGCGCCGGGGGCGGCGGTCCAGCGCCGCCGGTGCAGTACGAGGCTGCGGTAGCGGACCCGCGGCCGGACCGTCACTCCGGCGGTCGCCGGGCCCTCCGGCACTCCGCGCCAGACGTCGGGACGGGCCCGGGAGGTCGGCGAGAACAGCAGCAGGGTGCGCGGCACTTCGGGCAGCACCATCGGGACCAGATAGCCGAGGTACAGCGGTACGACCTCGCGGCCGAGCCGGCGGGAGCGCAGCAGCAGCCGGTCGTCGGCCTCGTCGTGCTCGGCGTAGAGGTCGTCCAGGTCGATCCGCCCGGCGGCCGGGGCGGTGCTGGTCTCGCCGGGGCAGACGATCTCGTAGTCGGTGAGCCTGACGTGCAGGTTGAGGTTGGTGGTCGCGGAGCCCGCGGTGATCTCGGCGAAGACCGCGCCCGGGGGCTGCCAGTCGCGCAGCGATTCACGCAACTCGGCGGTCAGGCCGGCGTGTTCCTCCAGGCCGTCGCGATCCGCCTGCCCGCCGTCGAAGAGCTGGGTGAACCGGGTGAAGGGGAAACACAGGCCGCCGTAGGAGTTGTTCAGCACCACCAGCGGGTCGCGCTCGCGGTCGGCGAGCTGGACGAAGTGGCTGTGTGGTGTGAACGACCGCCCGAGCGGCGCGAGTTCGGCGGTGACGGCCTCGACGGTGGCCTCGTCCAGGCGCAGTTCGTCCGCGCCCTGCGGGTGCTCGGCCCAGGTCTCCCGCATCCGCCGGGTGAACTCCGCGCGGGCCCGGTCCAGGGCGGTCACCTCGGGCATGCCGAGCCAGTTCTCCTCCGGCGCGTGGCCGCCGTCGGCCGCCCAGGGCGACTTCAGCGAGGTGAACTGGAGGTACTGGGTGAAGATGTCCTCGTGGAAGTCGTGGACGAGGCGCAGCAGGTCCTCGCAGCGCCCGCCGCGGCCGTAGCGGGCGAGGAAGAAGCCCTTCAGGGTGAGCCGCTGGGGCAGCGCCACGTCGAAGGCGGGCAGCATGCCGGTCAGCGCGTGCAGCGGCTCGGCGGCCAGCTCCGTCCAGCGCGCCAGGTCCGCCGTCACCGGCTCCTCGCGGACGTCCTCGTAGAGGAGCGTCTGCGGCAGGGTCGCCTGCTCGTCGCCCAACGCGGCCTGTAGCGCGCGCAGTTCGCGGCGCAGGGCGCCGAGCAGCCGGCGCCGTCCGGCCGCGTCGGCCCCGGCGTAGCGCTCGACGCACTCGGCGGGGGCGTCCAGCCGGGCGGCGGTCTCCTCGGCCCAGCGGCGGTCGAGCGCGCGCAGCGACGACTGGAAGGAGCGCAGCGGGTCGGGGGCGTGCACATCGGTGTCGAGGCCGGTGATCTGCAGGATGCCGAGGTCGAGCAGGGTGGCGGCGTAGCGGGCCGCCTCGTCCGGCGGGGACTCGGTGGAGTGCGCGAGCCACACCTCGAGTTCGGCGTAGCGGAGCGCGGGGCGGTCCCTGAACAGCCCGATCATCCGGTCGAGTACGCCGCTGCGGCGCAGGAAGAACAGCCGGTCGTGGGCGGCGTCGAAGCTCACCGCGGCGCTGTCGTCCCCCGCGGTCACCGAGCGGCGCACGTACCTGACCCGGTCGTCGTCGACCTCCCAGCCGGCCGAGAGCACCACCGGCAGGTCGCCGCGGCGGGCGGTGTCGGCGGCGATCAGCTCGGCGAGCCTGGCCAGCACCACGACGTTCAGCCGGGGGTGGCTGGTCCATCGGCCGCCGGTGCGCACCTCGGCGGCGCCGTCGGCGAACCGGCCCTCTGCCACCGCGGTGAACGTGCTGAAGGGGCTGGTCTTGCAGGCCGTGCGGTGGACGTAGCCGAGCAGCGAGCGCTCCTTCTTCCTGGCCCGCTTGTCCGGTACGGCCGAGCGGTCGGCGATGAAGGCGTCCAACTGGCCGTCCAGAGTGGGCGAGGCGAGCGGCAGGCCGAGCCGCAGCCGGTCCTCGGCGGCCAGTTGGCGCAGGTGCGCGCGGGCGCGGATCAGGCCGTCGGCCAGCAGGCCGGCTCCTTCGCCGTGCAGGTCGGCCAGTTCGAGCCGGGCGGCCAGCCACTCGGCCAGCAGCCGGCCGGCGCTCCCGCCGACCGCTGCCGCCAACTCCCCAGCGGCGACCGGGTCGTTCGGCAGCCGGTTGTTGAAGACCTGGCGGCGCAGGGCGAGGACCCGGCGCCGGTATCCGTCATCCTCGGTGGCCTTGACCAACTCGGTGAGCGGATCGGTCAGTTCGGCGCCGAGTCCGGCGATCCGCCGCTCGGCGTCGAGCACCCGGTGCGACCACTGCCAGCTGTCGGGGTCGCGCAGGCCGTGCACCGACTCGACCGGAAGTCCGGCGACCCGCAGCACGAAGCGGCGGTGCAGCAGCCAGGACCGGCGGTCGGCGGCGGTCTCCGGCACGGCGGCGGTCATGCGGCTCCCCTCGGTGCGGCCTGCTCTGTGCGGCGGGCGGTGGCGGCGGCCCCGGCGGGTACCGGCTCGGCGGGTACCGGCTCGGCGGGTACCGGCTCCGCGGGCGCGGGGGTGGGCGTGGGCTGGGCGGGCGTGGATGTGGTCATCGGCTCAGGCGATCTCGTACCGGAAGTCGGCCGGGCGCGGCCGTTCGTCGCCGATCATCATGATCAGCAGCGGGATCTCCCCGGTCTCGTCGAGCGCCAGTTCCTCGGTGAACGAGATGGCGTCGAAGCCGAGGGCGACTCCGCAGGACAGGCCGGCCGCCGCCGCGGCCGTGTAGACGGCCTGCGACATCCCGCCCACCACGGCGTTCACCAGCCGGTAGCCGCGGTCGCCGACGGCGTCGAGTACCTGCGGGGTGCGGGCGGCCGGCACGATGACGGCCGCGGCCTGCTCCAGGTTGTAGTTGGCCAGGAAGTAGTTGCGCTGCAGGAAGTCGCCGGGCGGCCCGGTCCGCAGGCCGGTCAGCGAGCCGCCGGCCGGGTCGTAGCGGTAGACGCCCTGCGGGACGTCCGCGACGTGGTTGACGAAGACGTACAGCCTGGTCAGCGGCTCGGCGTCCGGGCTCTCCACGTCGCTGTCCAGGGTGCCGGCGGTCTCCGCGGCGGCCAGCACGGTGGACAGCGCGGCGGCCGGCAGCGGCCGGGACGCCTGGAACCTGCCGAAGCTGCTGCGCCGCTCGCGCAGCGCCGTCCGCACCTCGGCGGTCAGCGGCTCGGCGGCGGGCAGCGGGACCGGCTCGCCGCTCGGCTCGGGCGCGGGCGCCGGCGGCAGCGCTTGCAGCGCCTCGGGGGCGGGCCGCCGGGCGGCGTCTTCGAGGGTCGCGGCGTGCATGCGGTCGACCGTGTCGAAGGTGAACACGCGGCGGGAGCGCTCCTGGTCGGCGTGTGTCACTCGCGGCGCCGGGCCGTTCGGAGGGCCGCCGTGGCTTCCGTCGCCCTGCCAGGCCAGCGGGAGCACCGCGAAGACGCCCTCCTCCTGCGGGTCGAGGCCGAGCAGGCCGCCGAGCCGGGGCTCGTCGAACCACAGCGCGGGCGCGAAGCGCAGCCCGCAGGCCCTGGCCCAGATCCGCCAGGTCTGGAGCAGCGCGCCGACGTCCATCGTGACTACGTGGTAGCTGAAGCTGTTGTACTTGAATGCGTTCTGCCAGAAGCGGACGGTCAGCAGCAGGAACTGGTCGTAGCCGCGGGCCGGTTCGCCGACGGCGGCCCGCACCTCACCGGTGACATCGCCTGCCAGCAGCCGGCGCAGCTCGTGGTGCCGGGTGTCGTAGTAGTGCACGCCGGGGGTGAGCGGGCCGCCCGCGCCGCTGACCCAGTGCACGCCCACCGGGTACAGGCCGCCGCCGGACGCGGTGCCCCGGGACCAGTTGGCCTGGGTGTACATCGGCAGCGTGCCGAGGTCGGAGTTGGCCTGCACGGCGAGCCGACGGCCGACCAGGCCGTAGGAGTCGTAGAGCATCCCGGCCAGCAGCGGCAGCGTGAACGACCCGGTGCCGCGCGGCCCGTGCAGGCCGCGCTGCACGGTGGCGCCGGCGGCCGGCTCCGCACCGGCCGGCAGCGGGAACGACTCGGCGGCCGGGAAGTGCTTGCCCTTGCGCGGCCGGTCGGCCCAGTCGGGCACGAAGTCGGCGGGTTCCATGGGATACCTGCCGCGCCGGACGATGGCGGTCGCATACTCATGGGCGAATCCCACGGTCGTTCCTCTCTTGTCTCGCTCGGTTCTTGTCTCGCTCGGTGCGGGCGGGTCGGTACGGGCGGGGCGGCGGGCCGGTCCGGTGTGCTGGGTGCGGGTCCTCCGGTGGCGGCGGCGTCAAGGGAACGGGTGCGGGGCCGGGTTGAGGTCGGCGGCGGTCAACTCGTTCTGCTTCAGGCCCGCCTGGCGCAGCGCCGTACGCGTCCTGGGCATCGTCAGCGCGCGCTGCCTCGTCCAGCCGAAGTCGATGGGCAGCAGTCCCGGCACGATGACGCCGGCCGTGTGGAGGCCCAGCGCCCGCTGCTCGGGCATCGTCTGGTCGACCACGATGACGTCGAACCCCGCGGCGGCCACCGCCTCGACGCACGCGCCGACGTCGTCGCGCAGGTCGTTCCCCGGCGCCACCGCCGCCGGCCCCGCGGCCAGTTCGCCCAACTCCACCGGCGCGCCCCGCTCCGGTGCGGCGGCCAGCAGGAAGTCCGCGTAGCCCGCCATCTCCGGCAGCCCGTAGAGCAGCGGGTGGTCGTGCAGCACCTGGACCCGGCCGAAGTCGGCGGCCATCGCCCGCAGCCTGCGCTCCTCGCGTACGGTCCTGCGCCGCAGGTTGACCGCGTCGGTGGCGATCTCGCACAGGCCCGCGGCGAGCGCGGCCTCCGGGTCGAGTCCGGCGCCCGCGCCGAAGCACAGCCGGCCGAGTCCGCCGTCGATCCGCTCGGCGACGGCGGTGACGACCGGGAACGGGAAGGTGATCCGGGTGTCGAAGAACCGGGCACGGTAGCCGTACATCGCGAGCCGGTCGATCATCGCCCTGGTCTGCGGGCTGCGGCTGCTGCCGGCGTCGATCTCCGGCAGCCGGGCCCTGCCGTACCAGGCGAGCAGGAACGCGTCCCGCTCCACGACCTCCATCAGGCCGAAGTAGACGGCCTCGGCCAGACTCCCGCCGGACGCGCAGCCGTTGGAGCTCTCCTGCACGAATCGGTGCTCCAGGCCACCGGGTGCGTGGTAATACGCGATGATCTCCGGTACCAGGACCGGGCGTTCGTCGCGCAGCGAGTAGCCCCAGACCCAGGGGATCGGCCGGTCGGGAGCGAAGGGCCGGACGGTGGGGTCGGCCCGGTGGAAGTCGTCGGTGTACAGGCCGCAGTCGCGCGGGTCGAGGGCCTGCTCGCCGAGGTCGTCGTAGGCGGCGGTGACCTGGGTGAGCCGGCCGCGCGGGCGCATCCCGGCGAACCGTTCGAGGCCCTCCAGCAGGCCGACCCGCACGCTGGAGCGGAAGCGCGGGGTGTGCCCGCCCCAGAAGCACTCCCGCAGGTAGTCGCCCGAGCGCAGCAGGAACGAGCCCACCGTGGAGGAGGTGGAGGCGGACACCAGGTCGGGCACGACGGACGGGCCGAGCATCCCGGCGGCCGGATTGACGAACGGTTCGAGCGGCACGTCGTAGTCCTCGGCGGGCCGCAGTCGGAAGTCGTCCGGCGCGCGCTTGGGCGAACTCGCCAGCCGCACGAGGGCGTTGGCGGCGGTGTCCGGCGGCCGGTCGCCGCAGCGCGGGCACTCGGCGTCCGGTACGAAGCTGAAGCGAGTGACGGCGAGGGTCTCCAGGTCCACCAGGAAGGCGTACGGGAACCGGTCCGCGGTGGGCGCGGGGCGCTGCCCGGCGAGCAGTGCGGCCAGGGCGTCCGCGACGAACGGCACCGCCCACGGGGCGGTTCCGGCCTCCCGGGTGCCGGCGCCCCGCTCAAGTGCCTCCCGCAGCCCGCGGGTTCGTACGCCCTGCCAGCGGCGGGCCAGGCAGCGGGCGCAGCCCGGGGTGCCGTCGGCGTCGAACGGGCCGGCCAGCGCGTGCTGCCCGTAGAGGTGTACGGCGGTGACCCCGGCGGCCGGTCCGTCAGTGGCGCGCAGTTCGTCGCGCAGGCCGAGTGCGGACACCTCGACGCGGGTCCCGGTCCGCTCGCCGTCGCCAAGTGCCGCCAGGGAGACGGCGATCAGCTCGCCGAGGTCGGCCGCGGCGGTGTTCGGGCCCTCCTCGGAGATGGCGGGCCGCGGGCGCAGGTCAGTGGTCATGTGGCGCCCCGCCGGACAGCAGCAGTATCCGGGTGGCGTACAGCCGGCCGGCCGCCAGGTCGGGGGCGTGCACCGGGGCCGCCAGGACGTCGGTTCCGTCCGCGCGCAGCCGGTCGGCGAGGCCGCTCCAGGTGGTGGCGGCGTCCAGCTCGGCCCGGCTGTTCCCGGAGCCCCGGATCGCGGTCGGCGCGAGGTCCCGGATCAGCGGGTCCCCGGTGTCGATCACGGCCGGTGCCTGGGGTTCGTGGGCGAGTTGGACGGCGCCGAGCAGGTCGCGCACGGCGTCGCGGACCGCCTCGCGCAGGGTCAGCCCGGCGGCGGCCGTCCAGCGCGCGTCGCCGGCCCGGGCCAAGGCGACGGGCACCGGGCGCTGTTCGGTGCTGCCCAGCTCCAGTACGCCGAGTTCCACACCGAGGTTGGCGGCCGACCGCACCAGGAAGGTCAGTTCGGCGTCGCCGGCCTCCTCCAGCGCGGTGAGCCCGATCCGGGCGGCGCCGACCTCACCGGACAGCGACCGGCGCAGCGTGTGGTGGCACAGAGCGGAGAGCAGCCCGCGGGCCGCCGCCTGCCGCGGCGAGCCGCCCGCACCGGTGCCGGCGGCCGTGGGCTCGGCGAGCCGGCCGTGGTTGTGGGCGCCGAAAGGGCGCAGCGCGGCGGCGGGCACGAGGACGGTCTCCCCGCTGAGCAGCGAGGTGGCGGCGCACCAGGCGGGCCCGGGGTCGGCGCCGAGGCCGGAGCTGACGGCGAGCCGTCCGGTCTCGGCGGAGGCCCACTTGCGCCGGGCCGCCTCCAGTGCGCCGCCGGTCAGCGGCTCGGGCAGCGGCACGACGTGCTCCGCGTAGACCTCGGCGGCACGGTAGAGCGCCCGCAGCCGCGCACCGGCGACATGATGAACGTCGAAGGCGCTCACCTCACGCTGGACGCCGTGCCCGGTGCTCAGCGCGACGGTACTGACCTTGAGCGGAGTCTGCGCCCAGGTGTCATCGGCGAACCGCTGGAACACCCCGGCGGCCGGCTGGACGAGCACGTCCCGATCGGCGATCTCCGCGAGCGCCGCTTGCGCGGCATCCTCCTCGGCCCCCGCCTCGTCGGGCACGGCGCCCGACTCGTCGGCGAGGGAGTCGACCCGCAGATCCCCGGTGGGATCCACTCCGGCGGCAACGGGATCTCCGTCCCCGGAGCCCGTCCCGGGCGCCGAGACCCGCCCGCCTGCCGAACCGTCCGCGCCAAGGACTTCCGAGGCCGACGCCGCTCCCCCGGCCACAGCCGCGGCCCGGATGCCTCCGCCCGCCTCGGACCCGCCGAAACCAGGCTCGGTCGGTGAAGAGACCAGCCGCAGATCCCCAGCCGGACCCGACCCCGCCGGAACACCGGCGGCCGGCTCCCCCCGCGAGACGGACACCGCCCGGCCACTCCCCGCCGCAACGCCCTCGGCCGGCGTCGCGGACCCCGCAGGCGCAGCCGCCGCTCCTCCGGCCGCCTCCGGGTCGGCGAGATCCGCCCCCGCCCCGAGGGGCGCCGACCGGGCGCCGTCCAACGTCGCAGGACGCGTCCGGACCGCCGTCGCCTCCCCCGACGCGCCGCACGCCGGGCACCTCGGGTGCGGCAGGAGCGGCTCCGCCACCGTGTCCAGGGAGTCAAGGTTCTGGACGATCAAGCGGCCGTCGGTCTCCGCCCGGAGCGCTCCAGTCGTCAGGCGGAAGACCTCGTAGCCGAGCAGGTTGCCGATCATCGCCGCAAGCGGGGCACTGACCGCTCGGGACGGGCCGGCGGGGGTCGGGGCCGCGGGGGCCAGGGAGCTCCACAGGTCGGCGGCGTCCGAGGGGTCGCCGTTCGCGCCCAGGCGCAGGGCCGCGCAGGTCCAGCAGCCGGGGGCGCCTGCGCTCGTCAGGGGGCCGATGACCATGGAGCCGCCGAACCGCCAGGCGGGCAGCAGCCGGACGGCGGCCGGGAGCCCGGCGGCCAGCAGCAGCGCGGTCTGCCGGGGCGCCTGCTCGCCGGTGGCCAGGACGACGTCGAAGCCGTCCAGGTCGGCGCGGGTGAACTCGCCGGGCCCGGCGGGTGATTCGAGGACGTCCAGCGCGGCCGGGCAGTCGTCGGCCCGCAACCGGGCTGCCTCGTCCCGCACTTCGGCGAAGGCGTTGGCGGGCGTGTCGATGCCGGCCGGTACCGCGACGGCCGCGCAGCCGTTGCGCAGCAGGCTGAGCGCCGCCCACCGGGCGACCGGATCGTCGCCGAGTATCGCGACCCGGGTCTGCCGGAACCGCAGGAAGCGCCCCGCCGGGTCGTCCGCGTAGTGGTCCACGTAGTCGATCTGCGCGGCGAAGCGGCGCGCTACAGCGGGCTCCGGCTGCGCCGCGCCGGGCGCCGGCGGCACCGCGTCGCGGGCGAAACCACGCGCGTAGAGTGTGCCGATCAGTCGGACCACCAGATCGCGCTGCTTGTCCCCCAGACCCCGGCAGAGCGCCTCGACGGTGTTGTCGCCGGTGAGGTGCGGCACGATCAGCGTGGCGAACCGGTAGGCGGACGGCATCACGACGCTGAACCCGCCGCGCGCGTTGTGGAAGTGCGCCCCGGTGGGGGTCTGGGTGTAGAGCACGTCCCGGCGGACCCGCGGCCGGGTCCCGGCGATCTCCTCGTACGCCTCGTTCGGTGACACCATGTCAGTCACGCCTCCGTCTGGTGCAGTTCCACGGCGCCGGGCCGCTGGCTGATGAGGGGGCCGTGCCCGGCGGCCGGGCCGTGCGTGCCGACGCCGCCGTCCGCCGCCGCGCGGGTGAACACCCGCAGCAGTTCGTGCATCCGGTACAGCCCGCGCGGTTCCCGCTCCAGCAGGCCCGCGCCGACCAGGCTGTCCAGCACGCGTTCGCCGCTGACCGGGCCTGCGCCGGGTACGGGGCCGGGCTCGGCGGCGGCGCCGCCGCTGTTCGCCGCGACGCGCACCGAAGCCTCCGCCGGGACATCGGGCTCGCCGCGCAGGATGGCCAGTTCGAGGCGTTGCAGCGCGGGACCCGGATCGACGCCTAGGTGCCGCGCCAGGTGCGCCTTGACCCTGCGGTACTCGGCGAGCGCCTCGGCCCGCCGACCGGCCCGGTTCAGCGCCTCCACCAGCTGCTCGGCGAACCGCTCGTGCAGCGGGTGGGCGCGTGCGGTGGGCCAGATCTCGGCGACCGCCTCCCGGTGCCGGCCGCGGGCGAGTTCGAGGTCGAAGACCCGCTCGATCGCGCGCAGCCACTCCTCGTGCAGCCGCGGCACCTCGTCGCGGTGCAGCAGGTCGGAGGGCACGTTGCCGAGCAGCGGCGGACGCCACAGTGCGAGCGCCGCGCGCAGCAGCCGCAGTTCGCTCTCCGGGTCCCGATGCGAATATGCCTCGGCGAGCAGTTCACGGAACTGTACGAGGTCGAGAGTGCCGGCATCCGCGGTGAGCCGATAGCCGCCGGGAACAGCCTCGATGGCGTTCCCGGCGATACCGTATTTGGTGAACAGCCGGCGCAGCCTGAGTACGCAGCTATGCAATGCCGACTTGGCCTGAGCAGGCGTCTCCTCGCCCCAGATAACCCGCTGGAGAAAGTCGGCGGAGACCACCGAATTAGCGTGGAGAAGTAATGCGGCGAGCAGCGCGGCCGGGCGCGACGGCTGAAGTGCGACCGAATCGCGGCCGTCGGTCACCGTCAGCATGCCGAGCACGCGAAAGCGCGTCACCTCGCCGTGGGGTGCCGCTCGTGCGCGTTCGCCAGCGGATAAGCCCGTTCCGTTCGTGCGCGCGTCAAGCCGGCCCACACCACTCCACCATCCCCGTAGCCCCGTGTGGCGCCGGTTCCCGGCGGGAGTGCACCGGTTGGCAAAGACCACGTGGTCCCGCCAATTGACGCCACCGAGGACGGTACGGCAGCCGCTTTACCTTGTCTAGAGGAAATGAACATGACGCCACTGAACTGCCGTGCTATCCGGTGGAGACATGCCCCCAAAGGCGACTCGGCTTGCGGAATCAGGACACACCGGACGAGTGCGTTCCGTTCGGAGACCGACAATCGGACATTTCGCGCACGTATTGCAGCGGCATGAATAGAAGATTTCCGGAGGACGGCTGGTGGCGGCCTTTTTGGGGCACTCTATTCCACAACTCGGACCGGCCCCCGCTCACCGCCCGCCGGGCAGCAGCTCGGCGGACGCGTGGAGCAGGGCGGACAGCCGCGCGTTCTCATCAGGGGTATAGGGGCGGAAGGGCGCGGCGGGTACGGCGGCGGGGCCGTCGAGCAGGCCGAGCAGCGCAAGCGCCGCCTTGGTCGCGGCGACGCCCGGCCGGATCGTGTGCAGCGCCGCCAGCCGGTCGAGCGCCGACTGCCGGTCGCGGGCGGCCGGCTCGTCACCGTCCTGGACGGCCGTCAGCAGCGACACGCAAGGCCCCGGGGCGAGGTTGGCCAGGCCCGGGGTGATGCCCACGGCTCCGGCCAGCAGCCCGTCGACCATCGCGGACTCGGCGCCCTGGCTGACGGCGAACCCCGGCCTGTCGGCGGCGTGCGCGACGAAGCCGGCCAGCACGGCCGGGTCTCCCCCGCTGTCCTTGACCCCGGCGCAGTGCTCCAACGCCGCGAGGTGCCCGACGAGTTGCGGGCCGAGCGGATTGCCGGTGTAGCGGGGGATGTTGTAGGCGATCCACCGGCCGCCGAGCGCGTCCACCCGGCCGTAGTGGTCGAGCAGTTCCTCGTCGGTGTGCCGGAAGTAGTAGGGCGCGTTCACCACCAGCGCGTCGGCGCCCGCGTCCAGCGCCGCTCGCGCGCGGGCCAGGGTCTGCCGGGTGGCCGGCCCCGACACCGCCACCAGCACCTTCCCCGAGGGGCCGGCCAGCCGCGCCCACCGCTCCCGTACCGCGGCCACGTACGGGCCGACCTCCGCGGTCTCCACCGCGACGCCCTCCCCGTTGCTGCCGAGCAGCATCAGCGAGCTGATCCCGCCCTCCGCGACATGCCCGAGCAGCCGGGCCACCCCTTCCGGGTCGGGCCGCCCCTCGCGGTCGAACGCGGTCACCAGCGGCACGGTGACGGTGGCGAGCAGATGGGTCACGGTTCTCCTCAGGTCGGGGTGGGACGGCGGGGGACGCGGTGCGCGGTCAGGCCGGGGCGCCGAGGTCGAGTTCCAGGGCGGCGCCGAGCAGTTCGCGGGTGTAGGGCTCGGCGGGCGCGGTGAACACGGCCTCCGCGGGCCCGCGTTCGACGACCTCGCCGGCCCGCATGACGACGACGTGGTCGGCGATCTGCCGGACCACCCCGAGGTCGTGGGTGATGAACAGCAGCGACAGGCCCAGGCTGTCGCGCAGTTCGAGCAGCAGCGTGATGATCTGGGTCTGCACCGACACGTCGAGCGCGGAGACCGCCTCGTCGCAGACCAGCAGGTCGGGTCCGGCCGCCAGGGCGCGGGCGATGCTGACCCGCTGCGCCTGCCCGCCGGACATCTCGTCGGCCCGCTTGGCGGCCAGCGACGGGTCGAGGCCGACCCGGCCGAGCAGCCGCCGTACGCCCTCGGCGCGGCCCTCGGGCGGCACCGCCTCCGGGTGCGTCTGCCAGACCTCGTACAGGATGCGCTCGACCGACATACGGGGGTTGAGCGAGGACTTGGGGTCCTGGAAGACCATCTGGATCGCGCGCCGCTGCGGGTGGCTGCGGTGCACGGCGAGCGGCTCGCCGCGGAAGGCGATCCCGCCGTGGTCGGGGGCGAGCAGCCCGACGACCATCCTGGCCAGCGTGGACTTCCCCGAGCCCGACTCCCCCACCACGGCGACGATCTCGCCGGTCCGCACCTCAAGGCTCGCGTCTAGGACGGCCGGCGCGGTGGGGCGCCGCCGCCGGCCGCGGGCGCGGTAGGTGTGGGTCAGGCCGTCCAGCGCGAGGAGCGGTTCGGTGCCGGCACCGGACGCCGGGGCCGCGCCCGTCTCCTCCCCCTTGCCCAGGTCAGGCATCGGGCACCTCCTCGGCGTAGTGGCAGGCGCTGCGGCGCCCGCCGGGCAGTTCGCGCAGCCGCGGGACCTCGGTGCGGCAGCGGTCGCGGGCCATCGGGCAGCGCGGGTGGAACGGGCAGCCGGCCGGCCGGGCCGCCGGGTCCGGCGGGGTGCCGGTCAGCGGCGTCGGCAGCACGGCCCGGCTGCGGGCGCTGGGGATGTTGCGCACCAGCGCCAGGGTGTAGGGGTGGCGGGGCCGGGCCAGGACGGCCGCCGCGGGTCCGCTCTCGGCGGCCCGTCCGGCGTACATCACGACCAGGTCGTGGGCGACATGGGACATCACCCGCAGGTCGTGGCTGACCAGCAGCATGCTCAAGCGCTCCTCCCGCTGGAGGCGGGCCAGCAGCGCGAGCACCCGGGCCTGCACGGTGACGTCGAGGGCGGTGGTCGGCTCGTCGGCGAGCAGCAGATCGGGGCTGCCGGCCAGGGCGAGGGCGATCAGCACCCGCTGCCGCTGGCCGCCGGAGAGCTGGTGCGGGTAGTCCGCGGCCCGCCGGGCCGCCTGCGGGATCTCCACCCGCTCCATGAGTTCGACGGCGGCACCGGCCGCGTCGTGCTTGGAGGCGCCCTTGCGGACCCGGAGGATCTCGCCGACCTGCCGGCCGACCGGGATCCGCGGGTTGAGGGCGGTCAGCGAGTCCTGGAAGACCATGGCCATGGACGTGCCGCGCACCGAGCGGCGCAGCCGGGGGTCGGCGGTCCGCAGGTCGGTGCCGCGGGTCTCGGGCATGTCGAGTTCGATCCGGCCGGCGGTGGCGGCGAGTCCCGGCGGCAGCAGTCCGATCAGCGCCAGCGACGTGACGGACTTGCCGCTGCCGGACTCGCCGACGAGGCCGAGGGTGGTGCCGCGGCGGACGGCGAGGTCGATGCCGTCCACGATCCGCACGCCGGCCGGCGTCTCGACCTCCAGGCCGTGCACGTCGAGCAGGTGGCCGGTGCGGTCGGCGGCCTCCTTGCGGAGCGGAGCTGCGGTCGGAGGGGTCACGACACCTTCACTCCCGCGAACGACGGCTGGTAGTTGGTGGAGGTGGCGAAGCCGGAGACGTTGTCCCGCCAGGTGTAGGAGATGCGGACGTCCATCGGGTACATGCCGACCGCCTGGTCCCAGATGGTCTTCTGCGCCTGGGCGTAGAGCTGGTCGCGGGTGGTCTGGTCGCCGGTGGCGGCGGCCTGTGCGAGCTGCTGGTCCAGGGTGTGTTTGCAGTAGCCGGTGCGGGCGGCCTTGCAGGTGTAGAGCCGGCCGAGTACGTAGTCGGCGTCGCCGGTGGCGTCCGACAGCGACTGGAGGTTGATGTCCCACTTCATGGCGAGCAGGTCGGACAGGTAGGTGGCTTTCTCCTTCTCGGTGGGCACCACCTTCACCCCGATCTTGGCGAAGTCGGAGGCGACGGCCTGCGCGAAGGGCGTGAACTCGTCCCCGCTGTAGGCGAGTTGGTAGGACTTGCCGAAGTCGAAGCCGGCCGAGGTGAGGGCGGCCTTGGCGGCGGCCGGGTCGTAGGCGTAGGGCGCCTGCGCGGCGAAGCCGGTGATGGTGGTGGAGATCGGCGCCTTGGCGGCCGTACCGGTCACCGGGTAGAGGGACTTGATGATCGCGGAGTAGTCCACGGCCTGCCACAGCGCGCGGCGCACCGCGGTCTGCTGGAAGGCGGGGCGCCCGGAGTTGAACCACAGGGTGTACTGGGCGTCGCTGGGCACGGTCTTGGTGGTCAGGCCGTCCTGGCCGTCGAGTTGGGCGATCTGGTCGTCGGGCAGGCCCCAGGTGCCCTGGATCTCACCGGTCTTGAGCGCGGTGACCCGGGCGGAGATGTTGCTGATGTAGGTGATGGTCACCTTCTTCACCGACGGCTTGGTGCCGTAGAACCTCGGGTTGGGCACCAGGGTCAGCTTCTGGCCGGGGGTGAAGGAGCTGACCTCGAACGGGCCGCTGCCGACCGGCTTGTTGAAGAAGCCGGACCTTCCCACCGAGGCGGCCGGCAGCACCGAGAGCGTGCCCAGCTTGCTGAGCAGGGCGCCCTGCGGGTCCTTGGCGGTGAAGGCGACGGTGTTCTTGCCCGGGGTGCTGACGGTGACCCCGGTCCACAGCGCGGCCAGCGGCCCGGCCAGCTTCACCTCGCGGGCGACGCTCTGCTTGACGTCGTCGGAGGTGACCGGGGTGCCGTCGGAGAAGGTCGCGGACGGGCGCAGCTGGAACGTCCAGGTCCGGTCGCCGTCGGTTCTCTTCCAGCTGGTGGCAAGGCCCGGGGTGTAGTTCGTGCCGTCCCGGATGACCAGGGTGCTGAAGATCTGCTTGGCGGCGAGCTGGGTGCCGTTGTCGGCGGCCAGCGTGCCGGACGGGTCGAGGCCGGTGATCTGGTACGGGCCGGCGACGGTGAGCGAGCCGGAGCCGCCGCCGGAGCCCGACCCCGAGGTGGACGTGCCGGACGAGCAGGCGGCGGCGCCGACGGTGACGGCGGCCAGGGCGGCGGCCAGCGCGATGCCGCGGCGGTGGGAGCGGGTGCGGGTACGGGTGGTGTTCACGGCGGATGTCCTCACGACGAGCGGGCGGTACGGGCGGTGCGGGCGGTGCTTCTGGTGACCGGGTCGGTGAGCTGGTCTCCGACGATGCCGATGGCGACGACGAGCACCATCAGCGCGAGACCGGGGATGGTCGAGATCCACCACGCGGTGTTCAGGTAGTCCTGGCCGGCGGCGATGGTCTGCCCCCAGGACACGGTGCTGGACTTGAGGCCGACGCCGAGGAAGCTCAGCCCGGCCTCGCTGACGATGATCAGGGCGAACTCGATGGTGCTGATGGCGATGGCGGGGGCCAGCACGAACGGCAGGATGTGCCGGCCGATGATCCGGCGTCTGGCCACCCCGGTGACGCGGGCGGCGGCGACCCAGTCGCGCTCCCGGATGGACAGGGTGCCGGCCCTGGCGACCCGGGCGAACGGGATCCAGCGGGTGACGGCGAGGGCGAACACCACGTTGGGCAGGCTGTGCCCGAACAGTCCCGCGATGACGATGGCCAGCAGGATCGCCGGGAACGCCAGCTGGATGTCGATGATCCGCATGACGACGGCGTCGACCGGTCCGCGCAGATAACCGCTGACGGTGCCGACGGCCAGCCCCACCAACCCGGCCCCGACGGCCGCGGCCAGGCCGACGATCAGCGACGTACGGGCGCCGGCGATCACCTGCCCGAGGATGTCGCGGCCGACATTGTCGGTGCCGAGCCACGCGGTGCCGCCGTCGGAGGTGTGCGAGCCGGGCGACAGCAGCCGGTCGGTGAGGTGGGTGGTGACCGGGTTGTAGTCCACGATCAGCGGCCCGAAGACGGCGACGAGCACGTAGAAGGCGACGAAGGCGAGCGAGACGTACAGGCCCCAGCGCCGTCCGGGGCGGCGTCCGCGCGGCGGGGCGGCCGGTACGGACTCGGGCAGGAGTTCGGCGGGTGCGGTGGACATCTCAGGCTCCCGTCCGGATACGCGGATCGAGCCGCAGGTAGAGCAGGTCGACGCAGAGGTTGAGGGCGACCACGATCAGCGCGATGAGCAGGGCCGCGGCCTGGACGACGTTGTAGTCGCGGTTGTTGACGGTCTGCACCAGCAGCGAGCCGATGCCGGGCCAGGAGAAGACGTTCTCGACCACCACGTCGCCGCCGATCAGGGCGCCGATCTGCAGGCCGATCACGGTGACCACCGGCAGCAGGGAGTTGCCGAGCACGTGCCCGAACAGCACCCGCCGCTCGCTGATGCCCTTGGCGCGGGCGGTGGTCACATAGGCGTCGGAGCCGGCCGCGGCCACCCCGCTGCGGGTCAGCCTGGCCACGATCGCCACGAACGGCAGCGCCAGGGTCAGCGCGGGCAGGATCAGGTGGTCCAGGCCGCCGGCGCCGGCGCTCGGCAGCAGGTTCCAGGTGCCGCTGAACAGCAGGATGAACATGATGCCGGCCCAGAAGTTCGGCAACGCCTGGAGGCCGAGGGTGCCGGCCGACACCAGCCGGTCGCGGATCGAGCCGGGCCGCCAGCCGGCCGCGGTGCCCAGCGGGATGCCGACGACGATCGCGACGGCGGTGGCGGTCAGCACCAGTTGCAGGGTGGCCCAGGTCCGGTCGAGCACCGCGGTCATGGCGGGCTGGGACAGGGTGGTGGACTGCCCGAAGTCGCCGTGCAGCGCGTCGCCGAGGTAGTGGCCGTACTGCACGATCAGCGAGTCGTTCAGACCCAGCTGGGCGCGCTCGGCGACCAGCTGCGCGTGGCTGGCGTTGGGGCCGACGAGCACCAGCGCGGGGTCGCCGGGCGCCACCCTGACCAGCAGGAACATCACGGTGACCGCGCCCCACAGCACGAGGACGCCCACGGCCAGCCGGCGGAGGATCACCACGGTCATCAGTAACCTCGCACGTCGGGGAAGCGCAGCTCGACGCCGTCCGCGGCCAGTTCGTCCTGGAAGCGGGCGAGTCGCCGCGGATCGGCGGTGACGCCCTGCGGCGGCACCCGGTCGGTCAGGCAGCGGGCGGCCAGCGCGCCGGCGGCCTCGCCGATGTTCCACTCCACGGGGTGCAGCCGGTAGCAGCCGTTGGTGATGTGGGTGGTGCCGATGTTCTTGCCGGCCGGCAGCAGGTTCGCCATCCGCTGCGGCACCAGGGCGCGCAGCGGGATCTGGAACGGGCAGGAGCCGACGTCGATGTAGTTGTCGCCGCCGGTCGAGGGGTGCAGGTCGATCCGGTACATCCCGACGCCGACCGAGTCGGGGTAGGACACCGCCCCGGCCGCGCCGCGCACCGCGAGCGACAGGTCCTGCTCGACGACGGTGTACTCGGCGCGGATCCGCCGGGCCTCGCGTACGTACGGCGCCTTCGCCAGGCCGTCCTCGGTGCCCAGCACGTCGCCGCGCAGCCGCAGGCCCGGCCAGCCGGTGCCGCCGTCGGGGCGCGGCGCCTCGGTCTGCAGCCAGTACAGCATCGACAGGCTCAGCTCGCGGGCACCGCGCAGGTGGCGGGCGGTCTCGGCCGGGTCGTCGCCGATCACCGGGCCCTCGAAGTAGTCGGTCATCGGCCAGTTGACCAGGCTGATGTCGGAGCCGGCGAAGCCGGGCCGGTACAGCCGGCGGGAGAAGATCCGGCGGAAGGACCACAGTTCGCGGTCGCCGGGGTCGCGGCTCTGGTCGGCCAGCACCGGCACGTCGGTGACCGGGGCGTCCGGGACGAACTCGCGGGTGCCCGGCTCCAGGGTGCGCGGGTCGGGGGCGCTGAGGCCGAGCAGCGGGCCGGGCCAGAACGGCGGCCGGTAGGACTGCCAGAAGCCGAACGACTCGGGCTTGTCTATGGTGTGGTCCTCGCCGGCCCGGTACTCCAGCGCGAAGCAGTGCGAGATCGCCTGCATGTTGTCGGGCTGCGCGGCGGCCGGCGCGTGCGGCTCGCCGGTGTCGGCGGCCGACTCGAAGCCGGTGACGTGCTCGGTGCCGGTCAGCGGCAGCAGGTCGCCGAGCTCGGTGGCGTCCAGGACGTAGCCGGCGGTGACGTGGGTGTCGGTGCCGTCGGGGCCGCGCAGCGTCACGCCGAGCACCCGGTCGCCCTCGGTGTCGGCGGCGACGGGGTGGTGGCGCAGCAGCACCGTCAGCCGGCCGTTGGAGCGGTAGGGCGCGAGCATGCTGTCGATCACGGCGACGGCGACCCGGGGCTCGTGGCAGAGCGCGGAGACCCGGCCCTCGCCGGGGTTGAGGTGCCGTACCGAGCGGGCGGCCTCGGTCAGCGGGTAGTGCTCGCGGTAGAACGCCCTGATGCCGTTGCGCAGCTGCCGGTAGGTCGCGGTGCAGCCGAACTGCTCGATCCACTGGTGCTCGTCGGGCGGTACCGCCTGGCTGGTCAGCTGGCCGCCGAGCCAGTCGGTCGGCTCGGTCAGCACGACCTGCCGGCCGCGGCGCAGCGCCGCGAGGGCCGCCGCGACCCCGCCGAGGCCGCCGCCGACCACGAGGATCTCGGTGCGCCGGGGGATGCCGGCGCCGCCGCGGCTCACTGGGCCGCCTTCCGCGCGCCGCCGGGCTGCTCGCCCGGCGGTGGCTGCGGCGCCCGGCGGGCGGCCGGCCTGGCGGCGCCGGGCGCGGTGCGCGGGGCGGCGATGGTCGAGCCGTCCACGGTCCTGCACGGGATCGAGCGGACGGCGGGGGCGGCCACGTCGCCGCGCAGCTGCGCGATCAGCAGCCGGGTGGCGGAGGCGCCCATCTCGCGGCGCGGTACGTGGAATCCGGACCAGCCGGGGTCGGGCCGCTGGGCGCCGATGGAGTCGCCGAGCACGGCGATGCTCAGGTCGTCGGGGATCCGCAGGCCCCGGCTGCGGCAGGCGGCCCGCAGCAGCTCGGCGAGCTGCTGCTGCTCGACCAGCAGCGCCGTGGTGTGCGACTCGCGGACGTCGTCGAGCAGGCCCTCGACGTCCGCGGGCCCGTCCACGTTCCACAGCGGTGACGCGGCGGAGGTCAGCCGCTCCTCGCGGGCCACCGCCCGGAAGCCTTCGAGGCGGTCGATGCCGGGCTGGCCGACGCTCTCGCCGTAGCGCACGTAGGCGATCCGGCGGTGGCCGGCCTCCAGCAGCCGGCGGGTGGCCTCGGCGGTGGCGGTGGCGTAGTCGGCGGCCACGTAGGAGATGCCGCGGCCCGGCAGGTCGCGGTGGCCGATGTAGACGAACGGGTACTCCATCTCGGCGAGCCGGCCGATCTCCTCCAGGTCGGGGCGGCGGCCGAGCAGCAGCGACCCGTCGGCGAGCTCCAGCCGGGTGGCGCCGCCGCTGAACACCCGGCGGCTGCCGCCGGCGCTGGTGAACATCAGCAGGTCGTAGCCCTGCCGCTCGGCCTCCTCCTCGACGCCGAGCAGGAACGGGAAGTAGAAGTCGCCGCTGTGCAGCGGGAAGACCTGCTCGAAGGTGTGGATGCCCAGGATCCGGTTCTGGCCGCCGGCCAGTACCCGGGCGACGGGGTTGGCGACGTAGCCGACGCGTTGCAGCACCTCGCGGACCCGCTGCCGGGTGGCCTCGCTCAGCTCGTCGTCCCGCCCGTTGAGCACGAGCGAGACCGTGGCCTGGCTCACGCCGGCTATCCGGGCGATCTCGGTCTGGGTGGGGCGGCGGCGCGGGGCCGCGGGCGGGTCAGCTGGCGTCATCAACGATTCCCTATGCGTATTAGGTCCAGGCTCCGCCGACGGGCGGAGGGAGTACGGCCATGGTTGACACTGCGTTACGGGCATGTCAAGGGCTTGGTCACGTCCAATGGGAAAAAGTCCCAGTTCTAATAGCCATTAGGAGCAACATGGCAGGTCGGCGGCCGGCGGCTCGATGACTACGCTGCGAACCCTTGACAGTGGCCTTCCGACGAACCAAGGTGCCTCGCAATACGACGGCCGGCCCGTCGGCCGTACCTAATGCCCATCAGTAGCTGGTTCTCCGCGGGTCCCACCCGGATGCCGGTACCGGGCGGAGGAGGCAGCAACCGTGACGCGAATCGAAGGGGCAGTCCCGGGCCAGCGGGCAGCCGGTGGCGAGGGCGGCGGTCCGCGGCGGCGCGGCGTGCTGGCCGCCGCGGGGGTGTCGGCAGGGGCGGTGGTGTTCGGGGCCGGGCCGGCGTTCGCGCGCGGCGGCCCGGCGGTGGCGCGGACCGGGCAGGCGGTGGCGCCGTCGGCGCCCGGCCTGGTGCCGGCCCGCGGCGCGGAATCCGCTTCGGGCCGGTTCGCCGAGTCCGTGGTGTGGTCGGCCGGTGAGGACGGTGCCGTCGAGCACTTCCTGTACGGCGTGGTGGTGACCGCGCGGGGCACCGTCCTGGCGTGCAGCGAGGCCCGGCTCGACCCGTCGGACACCGGGGCGCACCACATCGCGGTGAAGCGCAGCACGGACGGCGGCGCGAGCTGGCCGGAATCCGTACTGGTGGAGCCGAGTGTCGGCGGCCAGTGCTGGGCCAACCCGACGATGGTGGCCGACCCGCTGACCGGCCGGGTGCTGCTCTTCTACGCGCTGAACGCCGGCAACAACAGCAGCCGGGTGTTCTTCCGCGCCAGCCGGGACGACGGCCGCAGCTGGTCGGACCGTACCGAGGTCACCGGCCTGTTCGCCGCCGACCCGGCCGCCCGGCCGTTCCACCTGCCCGGCCCCGGCCACGGCATCGCGCTGTCCGACGGCCGGCTGCTCGTACAGGTCTGGCACCGGGGCCCGGTCTCGCTGCCGGCGGCGGAGCGCGCCTACGGGGCGAGCGTGATCACCAGCGACGACCACGGCCTGACCTGGCAGGCGGGCGGCTACATACCGGTGGACCCGGCCTACCCGGTGAACGAGGCGCGACTGTTCGAACGCTCCGACGGCGCCGTGGTCCTCAACGGCAGGTACTCGAGCGGCGGGGTGCACCCGCGGATCACCTCGGTCAGCACCGACCGCGGCCGCAGCTGGGCGCCGCCGGTCTTCGACCCGGCGATCCGGCTGTACACCGCGGTGGACTCCGGCCTCGCCCGGCTCAGCGGCGGCCCCGGCGGGCGCGGGGTGTCCCGGCTGCTGTTCAGCCGCCCCGACAGCACCACCGCCCGGGAGAACCTGACGGTCAGCGTCAGCTACGACGAGGGGCGCAGCTTCCCCTACGAGAAGGTCGTCTTCGCCGGGCCCGCCACCTACTCCGACATCGCGCACCTGCCGGACGGCACCGCGCTGGTGCTCTACGGCAGGGACACCTCGGCCGGCCGGCCCATCGACCATGTCAGCCTGGCCCGCTTCGACCTGGCCTGGCTGACCGGCGGCCGGGACGGCGAGCGGTCGGGCCCGCAGTGGCACGAGTACCGCTACGAGGCGGAGTCGACCCCCGTCACGCACACCAGCACCGGGCTGCGCACCGCCCGCACCGCGGACGTCTACGCGGCGGGCCGGCGCGGGCTGCTGCTGCGCGGCGCCACCGCCGGCGCGTCGGTCACCTTCCGGATCGACGTGCGGGTGCCGGGCAGTTACGAGCTGGTGGCGCGCTGCCGGCTGGCCCCGGGCGGGCCGACGCTGACCGCCGCGGTGGGCGGCGCGGACCCGGTGGCGTTCTCCACGGCGCTCGCCGACGGAACCGGCTACGGGGAGTCGGGCTGCGGCCGGCACTACTTCCGCCGGCCGGGCACCTACACGGTGACGGTCGCGGTGGCGGCGGGCACCGGCTCCGGCGCCCTCGGGGACATCGAGCTGGACTATCTGGCCCTGCGCTCCTGAGCGCCTCGTCGGTTCGCCCGCGGCGCATGTGCCGCGGGCGGCCGGCGAGTTGACGACGACGGCCGGCCGCCCGCGGGGCCGGATCAGCCGTTGTCGGCGCCGTTGCCGGACAGCACCGGGATGTCGTCCGCGATGTGCGACAGCTGCTCGTCGCCCTTGCTCTGGGTCGAGCCCTCGGCGCACTGCTGGTTCTGCGGCGAGGTGAGGACGTTGATGTCCTGCGCGGTGACCGGCACCAGGATGCCGACCAGCGAGCCGACGTTCGCCTTGGCCGGCACGCCGACGCACAGCTTGTTCAACGAGCCCTGCACCAGGCCGACCTGCGGGCTCTGCACCCCGCCGGTGGCCGTGTTGCCGTACGCCTGCACCGCGCCGTTGCCGTTGGCGGTCGTGGTGCCCTGGTCGTTGGTCGTGGCCGAGGCGGCTCCGGCGCCACCGGCCACGACTGCCGCAGCCAGACCACAGGTGGCCAGGACCGTACGAGTACGCATAACTCTCCCATCAGGGGTGAAACAGTGAGGAGTCCGAACGTAGTGTCACCGTCCCGCACCCGCACCGCATTCACCCGACCGACGGCGGGCCGCACGCCCGCGCTGACGCCGCGGTCCGATCAACCGACCGCGTAGCGCAGCTCCGCGAACTGCCCGCGCTGCTGCACACCGGTGAGCTTCAGCCGCGCCGAGGTCAGCCGGCGGGGCAGCAGCGCGGCGCCGGCGCCGAGGGTCACCGGCGCCACGGTCAGCACCAGTTCGTCGAGCAGGCCCTCGTCGGCGAAGCTGCCGACCAGCTCGCCGCCGCCCATCAGCCAGATGTCGCCGTCACCGGCCGCCGCCGCCATGTCCTGGTGGACGGCGCGGACATCGCCCTGGACGAAGGTGATGTCCACGCCGGGGATCCGCGGCAGCTCGCGGTGGGTGAACACCCATACCGGCGTGCTCCCGTACCAGCGCTGCCACTTCTCCGGCTTCGCGGCCATCTCCTCGTTTTCGAGCATCCACTCGTACGTCGTGGCGCCCAGGGCGAAGGCGCCGATGCCGGAGAAGAAGTCGGCGAACCCCTCGGGCTCGTCGCTGTCGCGCTCGCCGGGGACCTCGAAGAGCCAGTCCAGCGAGTTGTGTTCGTCCGCGATGTACCCGTCGATGGTGGTGGCCGTGTAGTAGCGCGTTCTGGTCATCGTTACAGCCTGCCATCGGGGTCCGACAACGCCCGGCCGGCCGGGCCCGGCCGGCGGTGGGCGGCCGGCGGTGGGCGGCCGGGCGCCGGTCAGTCCCGCTCGCGCAGCAGGGTGGTGACCAGGTCGCGGGGCAGGCCGTGGGTGTCGTGCAGATAGCCGAAGTCCTCGTCCCGCAGCGGCCCGGAGAACCTGCTGCCCCGCAGCACCTGCCGCCCTCGTTCCAGCAGCCGGCGGAAGCGCTGCTGCTCGTCGAGCAGGACGGTGTGCACCTGCTGCACGCCGGCGGTCTGCCGGAAGCGGCGCCGGGTGTGCTCGATCAGCTCAGGCGGCAGGTCGGCGACCGTACGGGACGGGTCGTCGCGCCACAGGGTGGTCAGGGCGCGCCGGGTCAGCCGGCGCAGTACGTAGCCGCGGCCGGTGTTGGACGGCAGCACCCCGTCGCCGATCACCACGAGGGCCGACCGCAGATGGTCGACCACCAGGCGCAGCGAGCTCTCGTCGGACAGGCCCCACAGCGGTGGCAGGGCGGTCATCCAGGGGTGGAACGTGTCGGTGTCGAAGACCGAGCGCTTGCCCTGGAGCAGCATCGTCAGCCGGTCGAGGCCCATGCCGGTGTCCACGCTCGGCCGGCTCAGCGGGCGCAGGCCGCCGTCCTCGCCGCGGTGGTAGCGCATGGTCACGTGGTTCCAGATCTCGACCCAGCGCGGGTCGGTGGTCGGCGTGCCCTGCGGCGGTCCGTCACCGGTCCACAGGAAGATCTCCGAGTCGGGGCCGCACGGCCCGGTCGGCCCGTTGGACCACCAGTTGTCCTCGACGGTCGGCTCCACCGGCACGCCCAGCTCCTGCCAGGTGCGCAGCGAGCCGGTGTCCTCGCCGGTCTGGCTGTCGCCGCCGAAGACGGTGGCGTGCAGCAGTTCCGGATCGAGGCCGAAGCCGCCGGTCAGCAGCTCGTGGCCCCACCGCAGGCTCTGCGGTCCCTCGTAGTCGCCGAGCGACCACGAGCCCAGCATCTCGAAGACGGTCAGGTGCGTGCCGTCGCCGATCTCGTCCAGGTCGGTGGTCCGCAGGCAGCGCTGCCTGCTGGTCAGCCGCTGCCCGAGCGGGTGCGGGCGGCCCAGCAGGTAAGGGGTCAGCGGGTGCATGCCGGAGGTGGTGAACAGCACGGAGTCGCCGGGCGGCCTGACGAGGGTGTCCCCGGTGAGGTGCCGGTGTCCGCGGTCGTGGAAGAAGTCGATGAACGTGCTGACGGTCTGCTCGGTGTCCATGGCGGTGTCCTTGCGGTCAGGGGACCGGAAAGGGACCGCGGGCACGGTGAGTGAGCGATGTGTCGACGACACCCCGGCGGACCGTTTCCGGTCGCCGGGGAAGAGGAGAGGTCAGGCGGCGGCGGCCGGCGAGCTGGTCGCTCGCGCGGTCGCGGTGCTGATTCGGGTGACGGTCTCCATGGCACGGAGCGTAACAAGGGGGGCTGCCGGGCGCACCCGATTAAGCTGCCGGTGGCCCTCGGTACATGCGATCAGGCGTTCGGACGGCCGCAGGCCCGTGACAGGAGGTACGAGTGACCACGGAGCACGGCGACGAGCACGGAAGCGACGCCTTCGAGGTGGACCGGGCGGTGCAGGACGCCCTGGACCGGCTGACGCTGGTGGCCAACGCCTCCGAGGCGCTGTCGAGCACGCTGGAACTGGAACCGGGGCTGCGCCGGCTGTCCCGGGTGCTGGTGCCGTCGCTGGCCGACTGGTGCGCGATCGATCTGATGGATGACGAGGACCGGCTGCGCCGGGTGGTGATCGAGCACCGCGAGCCGGACGCGCTGCCCGCCGCCTTCCTCGAGGCCCCGCTGCCGGCCGCCGACTCCTCCTCGCAGGCGCCGCTGGCCCGGGCGCTGCGGGGCGCCGGGCCGCTGCGGGTGACGGAGTTCCCCGCGCCGGAGGCCGCCCTGGACGCGCTGCACCGGGTCGAGCTCCAGACCTTCGAGCAGCTCGGCGCGCACAGCGCGATCCTGGTGCCGCTGCGGGCCCGCCGCCGGGTGCTCGGCGTGCTGACCCTGGTGCGTACCGGCCCGGACGGCAACGACGAGCAGCAGCAGCTGCGGTTCCTGGAGGATCTCGGCCACCGGATCGCCATGACGGTCGACAACGCCCGGCTGCACGCCCAGATCGCGCACACCGCCGAGCACCTGCAGCGCTCGCTGCTGCCCGACCTGCCGCACGACGGTCCGGTCGAGGTCGCCGCGCGCTACTCCCCCGCCCGGGCCAGCGCCGAGGTCGGCGGCGACTGGTACGACGCCTTCCCGCTGCCGGACGACGTGCTGACGCTGATCATCGGCGACGTCACCGGCCACGACCTGAAGTCCGCGGTCGCCATGAGCCAGATGCGCAACATGCTGCGCGGCATCGCCTGCGACCGCAAGGAACCGCCGGGCAAGATCCTGGCCAGGCTCGACGCGGCGAACGAGATCCTCTACCCCGGGCAGACCCTGACCTGCCTGTACGGCCTGCTCACCAAGCCGCAGCCGCACGGTCCATGGCTGCTGGAGTACGCGGCGGCCGGGCATGTGGCCCCGCTGCTGGTCACCGCGCAGGGCGACACCCGCTACCTGACCGACGGCCGGAGCCTGCTGCTCGGCGCCGCCCCCGAGACCATCCGGCCGGACGCCGTCGAGCCGCTGCCGCCGGACTCCACGGTGCTGCTCTACACCGACGGCCTGATCGAGCGCCGCGGCGAGAACCTGGACGACGGCATGACCCGGCTGCGGCAGCACGCGGCGGCCCTGGCCCGGGCCCCGCTCGCCACGTTCTGCGACGAGCTGATGGCGGGCCTCGGCGAGGACAGCACCGACGACATCGCCCTGATCGCGGTGCGGCTGCCGGCCGCCGAGGAGGGTCCGGTCACCGCCGTGGTGGAGGAGGAGGACTGAGCGGGTCCGGGTACCTCCGCACCGGGAGCGCCGGGCCGCCGCCCAGGGTCACTGGACCCGGGACTCGTCCTCTTCGTCGGTGTCGTCGTCGGGGAGCCGGACGTCGCGGACGTTGATGTTGATCTCGACGACCTCAAGGCCGGTCATCCGCTCCACGGCCTTGGTGACGTCGGACCGGATCTCGGTGGCCGCCTCGTCGATCGGCGCGCCGTACTGGACCACGATGTCCAGGTCCAGGGCGGCCTGCTTCTCGCCGACCTCGACCTTGACGCCGCGGGTCGGGTCCTCGGAGCGGGCGACCTTGTCGCGTACCGCGCCCACCGCGCGGGCGCCGCCGCCGCCCATCGCGTGCACGGCGTCGACCTCGCGGGTGGCGATACCGGCGATGGTCGCCACCACGGAGTCCGCGATGGTCGTCTTGCCCGCGGTCTCCTTCTTGGACGCCGGGCCGGTGCGGGACAGGTTGTCGGTGGTTGTCATGGGGAAAACCCCTTCGCTGGATGGGTGGGGCGGTCGCGGCCCGACTCCGGTGCGGACCTGAACCGGTCCGCGCGAGCCGCGTGCTTCGTGCCCTGCACGCGCCCGTCACCAGGGAGAACCGGGCCCCCATCCACTGTGCCGCCGCTCCCCCGGCCTCGCCACTCCAGTGGCCCAGCGCCCCGCCGCGGGCTCGCGGGCCCTTTCACGACGGGACGCGGCGTCACCTGGCGCCGGTCGTCCGCCGCAGCAGGGGGATCAGCGCGGCCGCGACGGTGAGGTGGATCAGCATCAGTGCCGTCTTGGTGCCGCCGGTGGCGTTCTCCAGCAGCACCGGGACCAGCGAGAGCAGCGCGACCGCCGCGGCCAGGCCGGTCCAGCGCGCCGGGGCGCGCCGCACCCGGCGTTCCAGGACCGCGAGGGAACCCCAGCCCAGCAGGGCGAACAGCAGCGAGAAGACCAGGACGATCGGCAGGCTGATGGTCACCGAACCCGTCGAGTCCTTGAGGACGAAGCCCGCGCCCAGCGCGTGCGCCACCGGCCAGACGGCCGCCGGCAGCAGCGTGGCCGCCACCACGGCGGCGGCGCGCGGCTGCCACCGCGCCCGTGTCGTCGTCGCGGCGGTCGCCGGGGCGGCGGTGAGGTTGGATTGCGTCTGTGTGCTCATGACCGTTCTCCTTCTGGGGGACGGATCCGGCGCCGGCCGGATCGTGCTGTCACCTTTCTGTCGAACGGGGCACCCGCGGATCGACACCGCCGCGAGGGCGTTTTCGCGCCCCGGCTCAGGACCGGGCGATCTCACCGGCCCGGTCCACGAGGCGGCCGGTGCCCTCGGTGACGGTCCGCGGGCCGGAGTGGCCGTTGAGGTCGGTGGCGGAACGGTTGCGCCCGCGTGATCAGTCGTCGGCCGCGACCAGGAGGGTCAGCAGCGACTGCCGGTCGTCGATGGCGATGAACTCGTGGAACTCGCCGTGCACCCCGCCCCAGTCGTGGAACGCCGAAGTGCCCAGGTCCCGCAGGCGGTAGAGCCGGGTGGCCGAGGCCGTCGCGGCGAACAGGCCGCCGTCGAGGAGGGCTTCGAGCGAACCGGGCAGCGCTCCGTGCTGGACCGCCCAGTCCCGCAGCACCCGCGCGGCCTCGGCGTTGCCGACCTGCCGGTACGCGTCCGGGCGCACCTCGCTGATCCAGTAGGGGCCGTGCCGGCTCCCGTCCGGGTCCACCCCGCCGCCCGCGTAGTCGTCGCGGAACTGCTCGTGCGCGATGACGGCCGCCAGCAGGTCCGCCGACTGAGCGGCGGGCGGGAAGCGGAACGTCTTCAGGTCGACCCAGCGGAAACCGTGGGCGCCCGCGTCGGAGAAGGCGTGGTGGCGGAAGTTCACGAAGCTCTGGCCCACGAAGTCGATCCCGGTCACCGGTGCACGCTATCCGGCCGTCGGCGCATGTTCGAAACTGGTTCTTTGTCTTCGCTCTTGACCCCAAAAGAAACACGACGCAACACTGTCCGTCGTCCGCACCTTCCTGCGCACAGCTCCCACCCGCACCGGATCGCACCTCAGCGAAGCACGGCCGCAACGAGACGAGGAGCACATCATGAACGGATTCAACCGTCGCGACTTCCTCAAGGTCACCGGTGCCGGTTCCGCCGCCCTGGCACTGCCGCCGGCAGTCGTGGCCGGCCGGGCGAGCGCGGCAGCCCCCGGGAGCGTCGTCGGCCCGCGGGTACTCAAGGCGGCCGTCAGCGCCTCGGGCGCATGGCAGGTGACGGCGAGCGTCCTGGGCTGGACGTTCAGCGGCTCGCTCGGTTCCGCGGCGACCGGCATCACCAGCCGGTCGGGCTCCGACGCGCTCGGCGCCTACACCGAGACGGTGTTCACCTTCCAGTCCGGCGCGCGCAAGGGCGGCATCCGCGTCTACGACGGCGCCTCGTCCGTCGTCTTCACCGACACCCGCGTCAAGGCCGCCGCCAACACCGACCCGTTCCCGACCTTCACCGGCTACCCGAAGCTCGCCCACCACCTCAGCCACAGCGACTGCTTCGGGCGGTTCCAGTTCAACACCTTCGCGGGCGCCACGGACAGCCCGTGGGTGTTCTTCGACGACGCGGGCAACGCCTTCGTGCTCTCCGCGGCGAACCACTTCCAGGAGGCGCAGACCACGCAAGCCCCGAACGGCTCGATCGCGGCCGGCGTGATCAGCTCGGTGAGCACCCTGCCGGCCGGCTACACCCGGCAGACGATCCTGTCGCCCAAGGCCGGCGTCGGCGCCGCGCACCGCGCGTGGGGCTCGGCGCTGACCACGCTCGCCGGCAAGCCGCTGCCCGCCAACGACCGGGGTGTCGTCCTCAGCACGCTGGGCTACTGGACCGACAACGGCGCTGACTACTACTACGCGTACGACCAGTCGAAGGGCTATACGGGCACGCTGCTGGCCGTCCGCGACGAGTGGGCGGCGCAGAAGATCCCGATGGGCTACCTGCAGCTCGACAGCTGGTGGTACCCCAAGGGGCCCGCGGGCGACTGGAACGACCTGCCCGACGGCACGTCCCTGTACGAGGCGGACAAGGAGCTGTTCCCCGACGGACTGGCCGCGTTCCAGAAGCAGTTGGGCATGCCGCTGGTCACGCACGCCCGCTGGATGGACCCGTCGAGCCCGTACCACGGCGAGTACGCCTTCTCGGGCAACGTCGTCATCGACCCGGCGTTCTGGCAGAGCGTCATGGACTACCTGCGGGAGGGCGGGGTCGCCGTCTACGAGCAGGACTGGCTGTGCAACAACGCCAAGCCCGCGGAGAACCTCACCGACGCCGACGCGTTCTTCGACAACATGGCCCACCACGCGGCGGCCGACGGCCTGGACCTCCAGTACTGCATGGCGCTGCCGCGCGACTACCTGCAGAGCACCCGCTACCCCAACCTGACGACCATCCGGGTCAGCGACGACCGCTTCGACCGGCCCAAGTGGGACATGTTCCTCTACGACTCCCAGCTCGCCGGCTCGCTCGGGGTGTGGCCCTGGGTGGACGTGTTCATGAGCGGTGAGACCCGCAACCTGCTGCTGGCCAACCTGTCGGCCGGGCCGGTCGGCGTCGGCGACGCGCTGGGGAAGGTGAACGCCGGCAACCTGCGCAAGGTCGCGCGCCCCGACGGGATCCTCGTCAAGCCGGACGTGCCGATCGTCCCCACCGACGCGACCTACGTCGGCGAGGGGGCGGGGCGGATGCCGGCGATGGTCGCGGCCACGCACGTCGTGCACGCGACCGGCCTGACGTACCGCTATGTCTTCGCCTACGCCCGGCAGTTCGCCACCCCGCAGCAGACCTACCAGGCGGAGGGCGCGACCCTCTCGGGCGCCGTCGCGGCCTCGTCGGAGTCCGGCTACACCGGCAGCGGCTACGCCGACTTCCAGCACGACGACGGCGACTACGCCGAGTGGACGGTGCAGGCGCCGGCCGCGGGCACGTACACGCTGCAGTTCCGCTACGCGAACGCCTCCTTCACCGACCGCCCGCTCGCGGTCGCGGTCAACGGCGCCGCCGCCCGCACCCTCTCCTTCCCCTCCACCGGCTGGTGGACGACGTGGAGCGTCGTGGGCCTCACGGCCACCCTGGCCAAGGGCGCGAACAAGGTACGGGTGACCGCCACCGGGGCGAGCGGCGGCAACATCGACTGGCTGGGCGTCACCCAGGGCGCGGTGCCGACCGGCATGTCGCAGAGCGCCTCGTTCACCCTGGCCGAGCTCGGCACGACCGGACCCGCCTACGTCTACGACTACTTCGCCGGCACCGGCAGGCTGGTGGCCGCGGGCGGCAGCGTGACCGCCACCGTCGGCGACGGCACGTACTGGATAGTCGCCCCCGTAGGGCCCTCCGGCATCGCCTTCCTCGGCGACGCGGGGAAGTTCGTCGCGCACGGCGACAAGCGGGTGCAGAACCTCAGCGACGACGGCAGCGTGCACGCCACGGTCGCCTTCGCGGCCGGCGAGGGACCGGTGACCCTGCACGGCCACGCGGCCAGGAAGCCGGCGGTCACCGCCTCCACCGGCAGCGTCGGCGCCGTCACGTACGACGCGGCGGCGGGTCTCTTCACGGTCACCGCGACCGGGGCCGGCGGCCAGGCGGTCGTCACCATCACGCCGTGACCGCGAACGCACCTCACCACTACCGGTGTTGCGGCCGGTTGGTCCGCTCCTCCGCGGGGGATGCCGAATACAGCGGGCGCGTCGAGGTGGAGAACCGGGAACCGCTTTACCGGCTGATCACCGCTGTGGCACGCTCGGTTCTCCTCGGCAGTGGGAGCGTGGATGGGGCAGACAGTCGCGGAGGCCGGCGCTCTGCTGCGCTGCCTGCGGATGGGCACCGGGTTACCGGCGGCGGCCGTGGCCGCCTGGCGCTCGCTTCCCGCGCTGTCCGAGGCGTACGAGCACGTCGTCGCCCCGATGCTCGACGACACCCTCACCGATCCCGCCGAACGCGCCAGGATCGCGGTCTCGCTGCGGGCGACGAGCGTCAAGTACGGGATCGCCGTGCTCGGTTACGCCCGGCTGGCCGGACGCGCGCCGCAACTGGACGTGGCCGTGCTCGCCGGCGCGGTCACCCGGCTCTACGACGACCTGATCGACACCGACTGCGACCCGGCCGCGGACGCCCGTCTCGGCGAACTGCTGGGCAACCGGCCCTTCGTGGCCGCCACCGAGGCCGAACTGCTGCTGGGGCGGCTGGTGTACGACATCGAACGGCGGCTGCGGCACCCGCCGGACGCGTCGGTGTTCACGGCGCTGGTCTCGCTGCACGAGTACCAGACCCTGTCCCGGCGGCAGCGCGACCCGGACGTCCCGCTCGACGTGCTGGAGAAGATCACCCGCGGCAAGGGCTCGGCCGCCAACCTCGTCCTGTGCGGCCTCGTCACACCCCGGCTCGATCTCGCCGAGCGGGAGCTCGCCGTCGAGCTGGGCGAGACCTTGCAGTGCCTCGACGACTACATGGACGTGGAACTCGACCGGGGCAACGGGGTGACCACCCTCCCCTCCCTCGGCGTGGTGACGCTGCCCGACATCGCAGGGCGGCTGCGCTCGCTGCGGCCGCGCCTCGCGGCCTGCTACGGCCGCCGCGCCGCCGGGCCGTACTGCGGCATGCTCTACTTCCTGCTGGTCAAGTCCTGGGTGGGCCGCAGGCTTCCGCTCCTGGGCCGGCTCGCCGCCGGGCCGGCCCGCCGCTCGTCCGTCCTGGCCTTCCTCGCCCGCGGCCAGGACGCGCTGCCCGCCGCCCGGCCCGCGCGGACGCCAGCGGAGGCCGCCCCGGCACGGGAGGCCGGGTGATGAGGGCCCGGCGTACGCTCACCGCCGCCATCTACACGGTGCTGGCCGTCATCCTGCTGGCCACCGTCATCGTGGCGGTACTCGGCCTGAAGGACGGCGACCTCAAGCCGATCGACCTGTGGGCCTCCCTCGTCCCCACCGTGCTCGCGGTCGTCGCGGCGGTGCTCGGCGCGCTTCAGGCAGAGCGGCAGCCGTCCGACTCCCTCGATCAGGCGGTACGGCTACAGGCGTCGGCGCTGGCCTGGAAGGTGACGCAGGACTGGCGCGCCGAGAGCCGGCACCGCGGCCTCTACACCGAGCGCCGGATGGCCGTGCGCTGGCGGCGCGAACCGGGTTCCGACCGGTTCACCCGGCTGGCCGCGGACCTGCCGGAGGAGGGCGTGCTCGACCAGCTCACCGGCGCCTTCTCCCGGCACGTACGCGCGGGCAACCTGTCGCGGCTGGTGGTGACCGGGGAGCCGGGCGCGGGCAAGACGGCGGTCTGCGTACTGCTCACGCTGGAACTCGCCGGGCAGGAGCCGGTCATCCCGGTGCTCTTCCAGCTCTCCTCGTGGGACCCGGCCCGCCCGCTGGCCGAGTGGATGACGGACGAGCTCACCGCAAACTACCCGGCGCTCGCCGACGAGACCCGCGGGCGGGAGGTCGCCGCGGAGCTCGTACGGCACCAGATCCTGCCCGTACTCGACGGCCTCGACGAGGTCGCGGACCCGGCCGCCGCGCTGCGCGGCATCGAGGACGGGCTGGTCGGCCGGTCCTTCGTCCTGACCTGCCGGACCCGCGAGTACGCGGCGCTCGGCCCGGACAGGCGGCTCGGCGAGGCCGTGGAGGTGCGGCTGCAACCGCTGAGCGCCGGTGAGTCGCGCGGTGTGCTCCAGGCCGCGGGCCCCGGCTTCCAGCCGCTGATCACCGCGCTGGACGCGGAGCCCGGCGGACCTCTCGCGCGGGCGCTCCGGACGCCGTTCATGCTCTCCCTCGCCGTGGCCGTGGACGGGTCGCTGCCCGGGGAACTGCTGTCGGCCACCGCGCCGGACACCGAGGAGCGGATCCGGCAGCAACTGCTCGGCACGTTCGTCCGCCGCGCCTACCCGCGCACCTCCGGCAACGGCATCGACGCCGCGGACGCCCGCCGGTATCTGGCCTTCCTGGCCCGGCACGTCGATCCGGGCACCGGCAGGCTCGCCTGGTGGCAGCTGCACCGCGCGGTGCCGCGGCCGGTGTTCCTCGGGCTCGCCCTGGTGAACGCCGGGATCGCCTGCTCGGCGGCTGCCGCCGCGCTGTTCTCGCTGTTCAACCGGTTCTGGCTGGGCCTGGGGATCGGGCTCGGCGCCGCGGTGGTCGGCGCGTTCGTGGTCGAACTGGTGCCGCAGGACGACCCGCGGCGGGCCAAACCGCGGCTGCGCTCGGTGCACCCGACCTCCCCGTACGCGATGCAGCGGGTCCTCGGCTTCGGCGCGGTGGGGGGTGCCGCCTGCGCGGTCATCGTCCGGTTCCTGTACGAGAAGCCGCAGTACATCGCCATCGGCGGGGTGCTCAGCGGCATCACGTTCGCCGCGGCCCGGTACTTCAGCGAGCCGAGCGACCCCATGGACGCCGTCACCCCCGGCAACCTGCTGCGCTCCGACCGTTCCGCGGTGCTCTACGCGCTGCTCACCGGAGCCGTCGCGGGAGCGCTGACCGGCGGCTACCTCGGCGCCTCGATCAAGGACGGCCGGCGTACGCCGCAACTGGACGACGTCACGCTGATCGGCAGGCTGCCCTCCGCCGTGGAGGCGTTGCTCGGCGCGGCGGGCGGGGCGCTGCTCAGCGCGACCGGGCTCGGGCTGATGGCCTTCGGGTCCAGCTCATGGGGGCGGTTCGTGATCACCCGCGGCTGGCTGGCGCTGCGCGGACGCACCCCGCGGCGGCTGATGGCCTTCGTGGAGGACGCGCGGGAGCGCGGGGTGCTGCGGCAGGCCAACGGCTACTACGAGTTCCGGCACCGGCTGTTGCAGCATCATCTGGCCGAGCCCGTACGGGCGGTGGCCTCCGCGCCCGACACCAGCACCGGCCCGGACAGCACCCAGTACGCCCGGCGGGCGGGACGCGGGCCGGTACCCGGCAGCGGCACGTAGCGGGCCTGCGGGAAGCGCACCGACGCCTGCCGCGCGCCGCCCGGCCTGAGCTCCAGCTCGCGCAGCGGCCGGCGCACCTCGGCGACGGCACCCGGCTCCGCGGCGGTGGAGGTGGCGGCTGCGGCGCAGCCGAACTCCAGGGTGGCGCGGGAAGTGCCGCCGGCCCGCTCCGCCTCCCGCCGGTCGACCAGTTCGCCGACCTGCTCGCCGCTGGTCAGGTCGTAGACCCGGTCCGCCGCCGGCCCCTCGTCGTCGCGCACGGCGCAGCGCAGCAGCGGGAAGTCGTGCCCCCGCAGGGCGGCGGTCTGATCGGCGAGCCAGCGGGGTTCGTAGGCGTGCTGGAGCCGCTCGAAGACGATGAGCAGGAAGCTGCGGGCGAGTACGTACGCCCCCAGCAGCGCGCCGGGCGCCAGGACCGCCGTGCGCAGCCGCGGTACGAGCAGCGCCACCAGCGCCAGGGCCAGCGGACCGGCCGCCCACCCCGCGGTGGCCAACTGCCCCCGCGCGAAGTCCGGTTGCGCCAGCCCGGCCCCCCGGCGCCGCACCAGCTCCGCCACCCCGCGCAACGGCCGGAGCGGAACGCTGAGTTGCGGACACGGAGGCACCGACGGCTGCCGCACAGCCGCTCCCGCACCGCCTTCTGCCGCCGTCACACGATGGTGTGTACCCGGCGGCCACGGACCTGAACGGGGCCGCGCCGGGCCTGGCTCATTCCGGGCGGGAAGCGGCCGACCCGCCCGGCCTGCGGGCGGTCAGAAACGGGTGCGGCGGCGGTGGTCCCTGGCGAACCTGATGGCGACGCCGAGCGCCATCACCAGGACGACGGCGCCGATCCAGACGGGTACCAGGGAGTCGAAGAAGTTGTCCCTGCGCTGGTCGGAGACCGTGGCCGGGCCCGCGTCGTGGCCGTTGAGCAGCGTGCGGCACTCCGTCGCCGGGGACGGCGTGCAGTACGGGGTGAAGTGCGCGATCTCGTACCAGCCGAAGCCGATCAGGACCAGGCCGGCCGCCACTGCGAGCAGCCAGACCAGCGTGCCGGCCGCGGTCCTGGTCGCCCGCCCGCGGGAGGTGATCGCCCTGGTGGCCACGCACAGGGCGACGATCAGCGTGTACGCGAGCAGCGGGAGCCGCCACGACCGGAGCACCACCGCGGCCGGGATCACCATCGGCGACGCCACCAGCGACCAGTAGAGCCCCCACTTCAGCCCGCTGCGCAACTCCAAGGGCCCGCTCCTCAAGCCTTTCCGTCCGCGACGCCTTCGTCCGCCTCCCACCCTGGCCCAGACGCGCCGCCGGGACAAGATCGCGCAAGGGTGGCCCCGCTCTCGGCGGGGCCACCCTGTCAGTTCGGCCGCCGGTCCAGCCGTTGGTTCAGCCGCCGGTTCAGACCGTTCAGCCGGCGCAGACCGTCAGGTTGACCGTGTCGCCCATGTGGACGACCTTCGGGGCGTGCGGGGACACCGCGACGACGGTGCCCGGCTTGCAGCCGGCGGGCGATGCCTTGCTGACGGTGCCGAGCTTGAGCTGCGCCTTGCCGACCACGACCGCCTTGGCCAACTTCAGCTCCACGCCGGCCAGTTCGATGCGGATCTCGCCGTACTGCAGGACGGCGGCATCGGACTTGGCCGGACCGCCCTTGGCCGTCGCGTGGCTCGCGGTGGCGGGTCGCGACTCATGCGTTCCGCTGTTGACCGCCGCCAGGGCGGTGCCCGCGCCGACCACCACGAGGGCGGCGGCGATACCGGCGATGGCCGTGGCCCGCCGGCGGCGGGCGCCGCGCGTGATGGCGGCCGTGTCGAAGTGCGGTGTCTCTTCGCCGTTCACGAACTCGTTCATTGCGCTCACCAGTTCCTGCTCGAAGGGTGTGCAGCCCTGGCCGTCGGAAGTACGCGAACCGTATGGCGTCATCGTCCTCGTCCCTCTTCTGCGGGCTGCCTCGGTGACGGGCCGGAAGGGCCGGAAGGGCCGGAGAGCGCCGGGAACCGGTCTCTGAGCCTGGCGATCCCGCGCGCGAGCTGGGACCGTACGGTGCTCGGTGAGATCCTCAGGTCCGCCGCGATCTCGGCGTCGGACAGGTCGTGGAAGTACCGCAGGACCACGACGGTCCGCATCCGCATCGGCAGCCCCTGAAGGGCCCGGACCAGCTGGTCCCGGGTGTCCACCTGCCCGTACTGGTCCCCCGGGGCGGCCAGGTCGGCGCCGGTCTGGTGGGGGGCCGTACGGCGGTACTTGCGCCACCGGTCGTTGGCCAGGTTCACCATGATCCGGCGCACGTAGGCGTCCGGGACGTCCTTGGCGGCGATGGTGCGCCACTTGCGGCAGGCCCGCTCCAGGGTCTCCTGGACCAGGTCCTGCGCCGCCTCGCGGTCTCCCGTCAGGACGAGAGCGCCACGGAACAGCGCGGCCGAACGGGCGACGACGAAGCCGTGGAAGTCGTCCTTCGCCGGCTCGGCCTCGCTGAGTTCGTCACGCGGCTTGGGCTCGGTCGCCAGATCCAGATCCATACGCTCCTCCCTTCCTGTCACTCCCCCTCGACGTGGAAGCGGGCGGATCTGCTGCACGCGGGCGCTGAGACCTGGGTCACAAGCGGTGGCGGATCTCCAGCATCACGCAGCCCTCGTCCGTGCGGTACGGACCGTGCGCCATGCCCGGCGGGCGGCAGGCGAAGTGCCCCTCGCCGAACGTCCGGCCGAGGGTCAGGTCGCGCAGCGCCCCCTCCACGATCAGCACCTCCTCCGCCCAGGCGTGCCGGATCACCCCGGCCGCCGAGGTGTCGAGCCCCGGCGCCCACCGCGCCAGCCGGGTCAGCACGTCCGGATCGTCCTCGTCCCTGCTCAGCACCTTCTCCTCGACACCGGGCGTGCTCGTGGCGCGCCACGGCACGTCCTCGGTGCGGAGGAACTCGCGTTCGGCTTTCACGGCAGCAACCTCTCTGTCGGGCACCCCGGCGCCGGCACACCCGTGCCCGTACACGTGATCGTCGGATGGACGGAGGCTACCGGCCGGCCGTCGCCGGCGGCGTTGTCAGTGGGCGCCGATAGCTTGCGGGGAAGAGTCGGGTGCGGTGGAGCGGAGATGTGCGGATGGAGTTCAGGATCGGGCGCGCGGAGCTTGTCGAGGCGGTGACCTGGGCGGCGCGGTCGTTGCCCGCGCGGGCGGCGGTGCCGGTGCTCGGGGGGCTGCTGGTCGATGCCGGGCGGGGGCGGCTGCGGATCTCGGGGTTCGACTACGAGGCGTCGGCGAGCATCGAGGTGCCGGCGCAGACGGTGGCGGACGGCGAGGTGCTGGTGCTCGGCCGGCGGCTGCTCGACATCTGCCGGGTGCTGCCCGACGGCATGGTCGACTGCGCGGTGGACGGCGCGCGGTTCACCGTCGAGGGCGGCGGTACCCGGTTCGGGCTCTCGACGCTGCCCCGGCAGGAGTATCCCGCGCTGCCCGCGCTCCCGGCCGGGCGCGGTGTGGTGGACGCGGCCGAGTTCGCCGCGGCGGTCGCGCAGGTGGTGATCGCGGCCGGGCGGGACGACTCGCTGCCGGTGCTGACCGGTGTTCAGCTCCGGCTGGACGGCGAGTCGATGACGCTGTCGGCCTCGGACCGCTACCGGTACGCGGTGCGTACGGTCCCGTGGAAGCCGGAGGGTGCGGCGGCGGGCGCCGAGGCCGTCCAGGTGGTGGTGCCCGGCAGGCGGCTGGCCGAGACCGCTCGCTCGCTGGCGAAGTCCGGGCTGATCAGGATCGGGCTCGACGAGCCGGCCGGCGACGGTGGTTCAGGTGGCTCGGGCAGTGGCCTGATCTCGTTCGAGGGCTCCGGCATGCACACGACGCTGCGGCTGCTCGACGGCCGGCTGCCGCGCTACGACAAGCTGTTCACGCTGGACGCCCCGGCGGTGGCGGTGACCGGGCGGGAGGCGCTGGCCGAGGCGGTCCGCCGGGTCTCGGTCGTCGCGGAGCCGCACAGCCCGATCCGGCTGGACTTCTCCGCCGCGGGCACGGTCCTGCTCCAGGCGGGGTACGAGAACGACGTCGCCTCGCAGCGGATCGCCGCCACCCTGACCGGCGCCGACGACCTGGCGGTCGCATTCGAACCCTCCTATCTGCTGGAGGCGCTGACCTCCTTCCGCTCCCCCCGGGTGCGCTTCGAACTGCTCGGCCTCGGCCAGCGGGCACTGCTCAGCGGCCTGCCGGCCGCGACCGGGGAGGATGACGCGGACAAGCCGGAGGAGGAGGTGGCGGCGGTCGAGGAGCACCAGCACCTGCTGATGTCGCTGCGGCAGCTGAGCTGACAGAGGACACCTGCCGGCCACGGCGCGGCAGACCTCGCCGAAGACCGCTGGCGGGGCGGCGGCCGGGCGTAGGATGCCCGCCACAGGTGGGGGGAACCTCCTGTAGGCAGGCCCGCGGCCGGCGCGCCCCCGCGCGTCCCGGCGGGTGTCGTCCGGCAACGACAGGAGCCAAGTGAATCCTTTGGACACGAACGTACGGCGGCCCCGTTCCGTCCTCGCGCCGCTCGCCGCGCTGGCACTGTGCGCCGCGAGCCTGCTGTTCGGCGGTCCGGCCGCGCACGCCGGCACCGTGAAGCCGCGGATCGTCGGCGGTGATCCGGTCGGCATCGGCGAGGTGCCGTGGGTGGTGCAGCTGCTCAACCCGAACCCGTCCGGCGGCAACGACTTCTGCGCCGGCACGCTGATCGCGCCCAACAAGGTGCTCACCTCGGCCTGGTGCGTGGCGGGCCACAACTGGGTGACCGCCGGCAAGGCGGTGCTCGACAGCGCGGTCAAGGGCGCCGCCGGCGCCGGCAGCACCACCCGGAGCATCCACGCGCAGTGGGTGGACCCGGCGTACAACCCGTCGCTGAGCGCGGTGACCGTGGACAACGACCTGGCGGTCCTCACCCTGGACAAGGCCGTGGCCGGCCGCGACTACCTGGCGCTCGCCTCGCCCGACGAGTCCGACCTCTACGACCCCGGTTTCGCGCCACCCACGGTCTACGGCTGGGGCAACACCAGCTCCAGCGTGACGGGTTCTAACCCCGGCGGGGCGCTGCACAGCGCCACCCTGTCACTCAACAGCGACAGCACCTGCGCGGCGGCGCTGGACGCGCTCAGCCCGCACGCCTTCGCCCCCGGCCACATGATGTGCGCGGGCGAGGGCGGCACCGGCGACGACAGCACCGGCCACACCACCTGCGTGGGCGACGAGGGCAGCCCGGTCGTCTACGGCAACTACATCGTCGGCGTGGTCTCCCACCTGGGCGCCCGCACCGCCACCCAGGACTGCAACGTGCCGGGCACGTACGACGTGTTCACCAAGAACATCACCTACTACCCGCAGATCAGGGACCAGATCTACAGCACCGACGCCACCCGGGACGGCAAGGCCGACGTACTGGCCCGCGCCGCCGACGGTACGTCGTACCTGTACGCGTCCACCGGCACCGCCTACCAGTCCCGGGTCGCCTCACCGGTCCCGCTGGCCAACTACAACACCGTCATCCAGGCGGACGTGGACCAGGACGGCTACCAGGACTACATCCTGCGGGCCACCGGCACCGGCAACATGTTCCTCGGCAAGCGCACCGCGGACAGCCCGACGTACGTCTACACGCACTTCGGCTCCGGCTGGGGCCCGGTCAAGGGGATCGTGGTCACCGGCGACATCACCGGTGACGGCACCGCCGACATCATCTCCGAGGACTCCACCGGCCACGTCTGGGTCTTCGCCGGCGGCGGCGCGTACGACTACCACTACGGCACCGATCTGAACTGGTCGCAGTACAACCTGGTGATCGGGCACGGGGACTTCAACGGCGACGGCTACCCCGACGTGCTGGCCAGGGAGGCGACGACCGGCAACCTGTACCTGCTGCCCGGAGTCTCCTACACCCCGGAGGCCCCGTTCGGGCCGCCGGTGCTGATCTCCGGCGGCTGGAACGGCTACGACAAGCTGGTGGCCGTCGGCGACTGGTCGGGCGACGGCCTGCCCGACGTGCTGGGGCGTACCCCGTCCGGGGCGCTGTTCCTCCTCAAGGGCACGGGTGCGACAACCCCCGGGCCCGGCACGTTCGCACCGCCGGTGAAGATGGGCACCGGCTGGAGCATGTACAACATGCTCGGCTGACCGGCACCCGTACCCGCAGCGTCTCCCGCACCGGGGCCGGCAGCGCCCGGTGCGGCGGGCGGCCGGCTCAGGAGGCGAACGCGTCCGCCCCGGTGAGCTCGGCGGACAGCGTCCAGAGCCGGGCCGCCTGCTCCGGGTCGGCGGCCCACGAGCGGACCCCGGCGCTGCCGGGGTCCGCGTCGTCGGCGGGCCCGGCGATGTCGCAGTCCTCGCAGTAGACCCCGCCCAGGCCGTTCAGCTGCGGCGAGGTGGCCGCCCACACCTGGGTGGCGGCGCCCTCCTCGGGAGACTTGAAGGAGTCGTTGGTGGGGTTGCCGTCGGCGTCGATCCAGCCGAAGTCGACCATCTCCTCCTTCGTCAGGTGCCGCTGCAGCGGGGTCATGATGCCGCCGGGGTGCAGCGAGAACGCCCGCACCCCGGAGCCGGCGGCGAGCTTGTCCAGGTGCAGGGCGAACAGCGCGTTGGCGGTCTTCGCCTGGCCGTACGCCCCCCACTTGTCGTACTCCTTCGTCCACATCGGGTCCTCCCAGCGGATGCCGGAGCGGCGGTGGCCCGCGGACGAGACGGCGACCACCCGGCCGCCGCCGGCCTCGATCGCCGGCCACAGCCGGTTGACCAGGGTGTAGTGGCCCAGGTGGTTGGTGGCGAACTGGGCCTCCCAGCCCGGTCCGACCTCGGTGCGCGGGCAGGCCATGATGGCCGCGCTGTTGATCGTGAGGTGGATGTCCCGGCCGGTGGCCAGGAAGCGGTCGGCGAAGGCCCGCACGCTGCCGAGGTCGCCGAGGTCGAGCTGCTCGACCTCGACGCCGTCGATCCCCGACAGGGCCTGCTCGGCGCTGTCGGGACGGCGGGCGGGCACGACGACCCGGGCGCCGGCGGCGGCGAGCGCGCGGGTGGTCTCCAGGCCGAGGCCCGAGTAGCCGCCCGTGACGACGGCGAGCCGGCCGGTCAGGTCGATGCCGCGCAGGACGTCGGCGGCGGTGCTGCGGGCTCCGAACCCTGAGGCGATGCTGTGCTGGGCAGTGGTCATGCCTCCACGCTACGAATTGGAGCGCACTCCAAGGCAAACGGCACGGAACCGACCCGCACGTCGTCAGCGCAGCGGGACGGTGAAGTCGTCCTCGACCGGCGGCTCGATCTCCTGCTCCTGCATGCCGGTCGCGGCGAAGCAGCGGATCCGCACGCTGTCCGGCGTGACGTCGAGCCGCAGGAAGCTCTTGAAGAACGGCGGGCTGTAGGTGGCGGAGCCCGGCGAGAGCACCCGGGTGTAGAGCCGGCGGACGGGCAGCCGCACCCGCGCCTTGCGGTGCGCGGTCCTGGCCACGCCGAGCAGGGTGGCCACCAGCCTGGCCCGCAGCGTCACCCGGGTCTGGTTGGGCCGGGTGGTGGGGATCCGCAGCCGCTTGGCGATCACCGCGGCGGCCAGTTCCGGGGTCAGTTCCAGCAGCCGGCGCATCCGCAGCCGCCGCCCGTACAGCCTGCTGTAGAACGCCAGCGAGTCGCCGCGCAGCGGGTAGCAGCGGAAGTCCTGCTCGGTGACGCCGCCGACGGCGACCTGCGGGATGGTGTGGGTGGCGTGCATGAAGGCACCGCCGCCGCCGGAGACGACGTACTGGATGGTCCGGTCGCCGACCTGGACGGGGTAGCGCTGGTAGTTGTGTATGTCGCCGCCTATGGCGGCCACGAAGTTCCGTTCCGGGTCGGCGACTATCTCGTCCACGGTGCCGCCGCCCCCGATGGCGCAGGGGTGGTGCTCGCCGTCCACGTATATCGGCGAGCCGGTCACCAGGATCTTGGGCCGCGGCCCCTGCGAGACCCGGCGCAGCCACTCGCCCTGCTCGTGGTCGATGTCGCCGAGCAGCCCGGTGTCGATCCCTATGATCCGCAACGGCCCTGAGTCGATCGCCCAGTACGGTCCCGGCAGCGCCGCCTGCTGTGCCGGGGCGGACCGCAACTTCCTCACTTCGGCGAGCAGTTGCTCGTCCGGCACCGCCGGGGGCCGCCACAGCCGGTCGCGCCACCAGGCCGCCGACAGCGGGGTGGGGCGCGGCCGGGGCGGCAGCGCAGGCGCGTCGCAGAACACCCGCATGAAGCCGGTGAGTCCGTCGTACCAGTCGTGGTTGCCGGGGACGGGGTAGATCGGCGCCTGGTAGTCCCGGTACGGCCGGAAGAACTTCGGGCCGTACTCGTTGGCACTGCCCACCGGGTAGAGCACGTCGCTGGACAGCAGGGTGAAGCGGGTGCCGGCGCTCTCCTTGAGGAAGCCGGGCACCACCGCGTACTGCGGTCCGTCGCCCTCGCCGGTGTCGGCGATCAGCATGAAGGAGTACGTGTCGGGGTCGTCGCGGGCGATCACCAGGTCCTCGGGCGCGCCCTGCTCGATCCGGCCCCGCACCCAGCGCTGCCGGTCCGCGCCCGTGGGGTCGCCGAACAGCGACGCGAGCGGGCCGTTGCGGGCCTTCCACAGCGTGGACGGATTCAGCCAGAACACCTTCGGGGCGTCAGCGGGCATCAAGTCGCGGTAGCTGCCGACCTGTTGGCCGTGCCATCCGGCACCGGCCGCGGAATCACGCGAGGAGGAGGACACCCGGGGCACTGTAACAACCCGGGGGGCGCGCCGGGGCGGCATCGCGGTGCCCGCGACCCCCCGGGCCGGGCCGGCATCGCGGTGCCGGGGTCCGGAGGGCCGGCGGCCGGGCACGCGGCGCCTTGACAGTGCCTGCCGATGCTGATTCGTTAGCCTGGAGCAGCACACCGAACGGTCGGTCGGTCCTGGCCGCGGAGGACGAGGAGGACGTCATGGGCAACACCGCGCGGGAGGTTCCGCCCGATCCCCTGGACCCCGCCGAGCTGCTGACCCGCGACGAGCTGGCCGATCTGCAACTGGAGCGGCTGCGGCAGACCCTGCGGCACGCGTACGACCACGTGCCCGCCTACCGGAAGAAGTTCGACGAGGCGGGTGTCGGCCCGCAGGACTGCCGATCCCTGTCGGACCTGGCCCGCTTCCCGTTCACCACCAAGGCCGACCTGCGCGAGGGCTACCCGTTCGGGATGTTCGCGGTGCCGATGCCGCAGGTCCGCCGGCTGCACGCGTCGAGCGGCACCACCGGCAGGCCGACCGTCGTCGGCTACACGGACAGCGACCTGTCGGTGTGGGCGGACGTGGTGGCCCGTTCGATCAGGGCGGCGGGCGGCCGGGCCGGCGACAAGGTGCACATCGCCTACGGCTACGGGCTGTTCACCGGCGGCCTCGGCGCGCACTACGGCGCCGAGCGGGCCGGCTGTACGGTCATCCCGGCGTCCGGCGGGATGACCGCCCGGCAGGTGCAGATCATCCAGGACTTCGAGCCCGACATCATCATGATCACCCCGTCCTACATGCTCACCCTGCTGGACGAGTTCGAGCGGCAGGGGGTGGACCCGCGCGGCACCTCGCTGCGGGTCGGCCTGTTCGGCGCCGAGCCGTGGACGGAGGAGATGCGGCGGGAGATCGAGCAGCGGTTCGCCATCGACGCGGTGGACATCTACGGCCTGTCGGAGGTGATCGGCCCCGGGGTGGCGCAGGAGTGCGCCTCGACCAAGGACGGGCTGCACATCTGGGAGGACCACTTCCTGCCCGAGGTGGTCGATCCGCTGACCGACGAGGTGCTGCCGGACGGCTCGCAGGGCGAACTGGTCTTCACCTCACTGACCAAGGAGGCGCTGCCGATCATCCGCTACCGCACCCGCGATCTGACCCGGCTGCTGCCGGGCACCGCGCGGCCGGCCTTCCGGCGGATGGCGAAGGTCACCGGCCGCAGCGACGACATGATCATCCTGCGCGGGGTGAACCTCTTCCCCAGCCAGATCGAGGAGATCGTGCTGCGCACGCCGGCGGTGGCCCCGCACTTCACCCTGGTCCTCACCCGGCGCGACCGCCTGGACCATCTGACGGTCCGCGCCGAGGCCCGCCCGGACGCCACCGCGGCTGAGCGCTCCGCCGCCGCGGTGGCCGTCGCCCGCGGCATCAAGGACGGCATCGGGGTGACGGCGGAGGTCACGGTGGTGGACCCGGAGACGCTGGAACGCTCGGTGGGCAAGATCCAGCGGATCAAGGACCTGCGGCCCAAGGCCGGCTGAGCACGGGGCCGGCCCGCCGTGCGAGGACGCGCGGGGGATGCGCGGGGGATGCGCGGGGGATGCGCGGAAACGGGCGGCGGCCCCGCCCGGGTACGTCGTCCACTTCGGCCCGGGGAACGGCCCGTGCAGACGGCCCGGGTAGTCACGCGGGGTGCTGCGGTCGGCTCAGTTGGACGAAGCGGCGGCCGTCGACCGTCCATGACCCGTCCTGGATCCAGCCGGCGGCGGTGGCGTGTCGGCGGAGGGCGGCGGGGCCGACCCTGGCCCAGGGGAACGTGGTGCCGTGGGGGCCGGTGCCGTCGTGGAGACGAACCGCCGCGTGCTCGTCGAGGTCGTCGGCGATGCCATGGGGCGCTACCTCGGTGATGAGCCTGCCCTGCGGGTGGAGCAGGTCGCGCACCCGCGTGAGCAGGGCGGCGGGGTCTCCACCGATGCCGACGTTGCCGTCCATGAGCAGCGCCGTCTGCCAGTGGCCTTCGCTGGGCAGCGGATCGAAGACCGAGCGGAGCAGGGCGGTGCCGCCGGCCCCGCGGGTGCGGCGGACGGCTTCGGGGCTGACGTCGATGCCCAGGGCCGACTGGCCGCGAGCGTTCAGGGCGGTGACGAGGCGGCCGGGGCCGCAGCCGATGTCGAGTGTGGGCCCGTGACAGGCGGTCAGGACCGTGCGGTCGGCGGCGTCGGGCTCCGAGCACCACCGTTCGACGTCGAGCGGCAGCAGCCAGCCGTCGGTGCGGCGCAGGAAGAGCGGACCGCGGCCGGTGCGCAGCGCGACAGCGTACGGGTCGGCCATCGCCCAGGTGTGGGCCGCCAGCACCTCGACGGGGGCGCTCACCATACGCCGGCCGGGGAGAGCCGGCTCGTCGCGGCGGCGAAGCGGCCAGCCGGGGCCTCTCGGGCGGCGAACGGCTCGTCGACCCCGGCGGCGGCCTGCGGCCCGGGCGTATTCGGCGGAGTGACCCGCGTCCTGACACCTCTAGGGCGTGGTTCCTCGGCGATCACCATCGGGGTCGTCACCGGGCACCCGCCGAGTCCGCCACCACGTCGGGCGCCGCACCCGCTCGATCTGAGGCGTCCGCCGGCGCCGCTTCCACCGACGGGTCCTGCGCCGCGGCCACCGGTGGTGCGGTGAGCACGGCTCGCATGTCCCGTACCGCGTGCCAGGTGCCCCGCCAGGTACCGGTGACCTTGGAGCGGCCGGTACGCGGCCGGTAGGGGACGTCCCGCTCGGTGATCCGCCAGCCCGCGTCGGCGGCCCGGACCACCATCTCCAGCGGGTAGCCGCTGCGGCGGTCGGTCAGGCCGAGGGCGAGCAGGGCCTCACGTCGTGCGGCCCGCAGCGGTCCGACATCACGCAGCCGCAAGCCGGTGCGGCCGCGCAGCATACGGGCCAGGGCGATGTTCCCGGCGCGGGCGTGGGGCGGGAAGGCGCCACGGGCGACCGGCCGGCGCCTGCCGAGCACCAGATCGCTCTCGCCGGCGGCGACCTGGCGGACGAAGTCGGCCAGCAGGGCCGGGTCGAGGGAGCCGTCGCAGTCGCAGAAGCAGACGAACTCGGCCTCGGCGGCCAGGAGCCCCGCGTGGCAGGCCGCACCGAAGCCGCGGCGCGGCTCGTGCACCACGGTCGCCCCGAGGTCGGCCGCGATGCGCGCGGAGCCGTCGGTGGAACCGTTGTCGACGACGACGGCCCGCCAGCCGGGCGGGATGCGTTCCAGCACCTGGGGCAGGGCCCGGGCTTCGTCCAGGCAGGGCAGAACGACGTCGGCGATGGGGCTCACGAGGGGTCCAGTCGGTTCGAAGGTACGAGTGCGAAGGTACGGATTCGCGGGTACGAGTGCGCGGGTACGAGGCGGAGCGGAGCGCCCGGACAGGCCGACGAAGCGGGCTCCTCCGTTGACGAGTACGGGCATGGTCGGACCCTATGGTCGTGAGCGCCCCCCGGGCACCGTCGGCACAGCGGGCACCACAGGTTCGTAAGAATTCACCCCCGTTCGCCGCGCGCCTCCCTCCATCGGCGGAACAGCAGGAGCAGGGCGGAGAGGGCGAAGAGAACGGCGGTGATCAGCAGCCACCGGCCGAGGAACACCCCGGGCGACAGCAGCGTCTCGTTCCGGTACGGGTCCGGGGCGTCCTGGGAGATCAGCGGCCAGTAGACGAGCAGCATCAGGAGCGAGAGGACGGCGGGAACGCGGATGTGGTTCACCACCGCGATCCGCCGCCGCGACTGTGGCTGACCGCCCAGCGTCACTTTCTGCAGCAGCCAGTTGGTGCTGCCGTACAGCGGGACCAGCACCAGGTCGTGGATCAGCGCGCCGCCGACGAACCACTCCGCCACGCCCCACCAGTCGTTCTCCAGCAGCCGGGTGAGCGCGTAGCCGCACAGGGCGAAGGAGGCGAGCAGGGCCAGCAGGTGGGCGGGGGACTCGCCGTACAGGGTGCGGAACAGCCGTTTCACGCGCGCTCCTCGAAGTCCGTTGCGCCGAAGGTCAGCTGGCGTACCCATTTGGTGTTCAGCACGCCCGGCGCGTCCGGGACGATGATCCGGGCGGGCCGGCCGTGGTCGGAGGAGAGCTCGGCGCCGTTGACTCGCAGGGCGAGCAGCGAGCGGCCGTCGCGCACCTGGTTGGCGCGCAGCGCGACCGCCCGGAAGGACCCGGCGAGCTGCACGGACTCGACGAACACCCCGGGAGGGTCGCTGTCGTGGCCGACCAGCGCGGCGAGGTCCCGCAGCCGTACCCCCTGCCAGTGCTGGTTCTCCGTGGACCATCCCTCGACGCAGGCGATGGGCAGCGCCGAGCTGTGCTGGGGCAGCCGCCGGAGTTCGTCCAGGGTGAGGGTCACGCTGCGGCCGGCCGCGCCGCGGACGGTCAGCCGCCAGTTCTCGCCGATGTCCTGCGGGCGGATGTGCACGGTCGCGGCGGGCTTGTTGACGGGGAAGCCGTTGGGGCCGTCGCCCGGCCGGCGGCCGTGCGGTGCGAGCAGCGCGGTCTCGCGCAGCGGTCCGCCGATGCTCTGGCCCGCGGTCACCAGGAAGAGCACGAGCGAGCCGAGGCCGACCATGCCGAGCGCGCCGCGCCGGGAGATCGTGGGCTGGGCGGGGTGGTCGGACACCAGGCCGCTGTCGTCGGCGGGCTCGGGCTTCGTACGGGAGGTCGGGGTGCGCAGTTCCGCGCGCAGGTCCCGGCCGCGCAAGGACCGCAGCATCCGGGGAAACCGCAGCGCGACGTGGGCGAGCATCGCCCCGAAGAACACCCACGCACCGTAGAAGTGCAGCGTGTAGAACGAGCCCGGGAAGATGTAGTCCAGTTGGACGTTCAGCAGGCCGGTGACGAACTCGAAGATCCCCCCGCCGACCAGGAGCAGCAGTGACAGCCGGTCCAGGGCGTGCCCGATGGACCGCACCGGCGGCAGCGCGAAGAGCTTTGGCACCACCGACCAGAGCTTGGCGAGCAGCACCGGAACCAGCACCACGCCGAGCGTGACGTGCACCCCCTGGTTGAGGCGGTAGAGCCAGTACGGGTGGGTGGGCCAGGAGAACAGGTAGAAGCCCAGCAGGCCCTTGCCCGGGGTCTTGTCGTTGATGTGCGACAAGTTCGGGTTGTACGCCGCGTAGGACAGCAGGCCGGTGAGGAACATCAGCGGAACGCCGACGAGCAGCACCAGCCCCAACACCGAGGTGAGCCACGGGCCGCGCAGGGGGCTGCGCCAAGGACTCGCGGGGAGGCGGGAGGGGACTCTCATGCCTGGCGACACTATGTCCGAGCAGCGGGTTTTCCCGTGCAAGAACTCATGACGAAAGTCTGACGTCCCGCCCCGGCACGCCGGCGGCGGGCTCCCGTCCGCCTAGGGTGCGACGCGTGAGCCCCTCCTCTCCCCCTGTCTACGACACCGTCCCGCAGCCGCCGGGCGAGACCGGCCGGCCGGTCTCCTCCGCCCGGCGCCGTGACGTAAGGGCGGCCGCCGCGGCGGCACTGTTCTTCCTGGTCATGGCCGGTATCGGCGCCTTCATGCAACGTGACAGCGCGGTGCTCAGGTCGCCGTGGCCGCCGTTGGAGGCATGGTGGCGGCCGCACGCCGGACCCGGTACCCCGCTGGCCGTGATCGTGGCGGTGCTCGTCGCCGGTTACGGGCCCGGCCTCGCCGCCCGGCTCCCCTGGCGGGCACTGCTGTGGTCCGGATGGGGGACGGCCATGGCGTGGACGTGGTCGCTGGCGCTGGTGGACGGGTGGCGGCGCGGGGTCGCCGGGCGGCTCACCGACTCCACCGAGTACCTCTCGCAGGTGTGGCGGTTCAAGCACCTCGGGCCGACGGTGCGGACCTTCACCGATCACATCCTGATCAACTCGCCGGACCACTGGACCACGCATGTCACCGGGCATCCGGTCGGCGCCGTGCTCACCTACGTCGGTCTGGACCGGATCGGACTGGGCGGCGGCGCGTTCGCCGCCGCCTTCACGATCACCGCGGGCACGTCTCTGGTCGTCGCCGTGCTGCTGACCCTGCGCCTGCTAACCGGTGAGGAACGGGCGCGGGCCGCGGCGCCGTTCGTGGCGCTCGCGCCGGGCGCGGTCTGGGTGGGTGTCTCCGCGGACGGCTACTTCGCCGCGGTCGCCGCCTGGGCGCTGGCGCTGCTGGCGATCGCGGCCACCCGCACCTCCCCTTGGGCGACGGCCGCCGCGGGTGTCGGCAGCGGGCTGCTCTTCGGCGCGGCGGCCTACCTCTCGTACGGTCTGGTCCTGCTGGCCGTGCCCGGCGCCGTGATCCTGCTGTGCGCCCGCACCGCACGCCCGGTGCCGTACGTGCTGCTCGGCGCGGCGGCGGTGGCCGCGGCGTTCACGGTGGCGGGCTTCGACTGGTGGGAGGCGTACGGGCTGCTGAAGATCCGTTACTACCAGGGGTACGGCGGCGTACGCCCGTACAGCTACTGGTTCTTCGGGGACCTCGCGACCGTGGTGGTGACGGCGGGGCTCGCCTCCGTGGCCGGGCTGCGCAGGACGCTGACCGATGCTGCCGCCGTCCTGCGGGACCGGCGGACGGGCACGGGCGGAACGCGGGCCGGCCGGCTGCGGGAGTGGTGGCTGCACGGGGACCGCCAGACGATCGCGGGCGTCCTGCTGCCCTGCGGATTCCTCCTCGTCATGCTCGCCGCCGACCTGTCCGGCATGAGCAAGGCGGAGACCGAACGCATCTGGCTTCCCTTCACCCTCTGGCTCCCCGCCACCGCCGCCCTCCTCCCCCGCCGCGACCACCGCGCCTGGCTCGCCGCCCAGGCGGCGGTCGCGCTCCTCGTCAACCACCTCCTGCTCACCGGCTGGTAGCCGGCCGGTCGGCGACTCTCCCAGGGTCGCGTTCGACGAGGCCGCCCTCCCCCGGCGTGGCAGGGCCGTTCATGGGCAGGCGCATCGACGATCGCACGTAGGCCCGCGCCGTGGCCTCGCCCCCGAATCGACCGGCGGGGCCATCCGGCCGCAATCCCGGCCGTCCCGAGCAAGAAGTCGCCGGGGCGCGAAAGGGATCGAGGGACGGAAAGGACCGCGACATGACCAGTTCCGAATCCACCGGCTCCGACAGCCGTGCTGCGCGCGGAGCCGTGCTGTTCGACGTGGACGGCACCTTGATGGACACCGTCTATCTGCACACCTGCGCGTGGTGGGAGGCGTTCCGTCAGCAGGGGCACCGGGTCACCATGGCCCGGATCCACCGCAGCATCGGCATGGGCAGCGACCACCTGCTGGACGCGCTGCTCGGCGAGGACCGCGATCACGACGAGGACGCGACCCTCAGCGCCGCCCACGACACGCTCTACGCCCAGTACTGGGACCGCCTCGCGCCACTGCCCGGGGCGTCCGGCCTGCTGCGGGCCTGCGCCGGGCGCGGCTGGCAGGTCGTGCTCGCGTCGTCGGCCAAGGGCCGGGAGGCCGAGGTGATGATCGACGCGCTCGACGCCGAGGGCGCGATCACCGCCGTCACCACCGCCGACGACGTGTCGTCCAGCAAGCCCGCGCCCGACCTCGTCCAGCAGGCGCTGGAGAAGGCGGGCGTTCCGGCCGGGCGTGCGGTCTTCGTCGGGGACGCGGCCTGGGACGCGGAGGCGGCCCGCAAGGCAGGTGTGCGCTGCCTCGGGGTGCTCACCGGCGGCTGGTCCCGCCAGGAGCTGACCGAGGCGGGCGCCGAGGCCGTCTACGACACGCCCGCCGAACTGCTGGCCCACCTGGACGACAGCGCCCTGGCCGCGCCGCCCGAGCGGGACTGACCCGCCGGCGCCCGGCACGAGCGACAGATCAGGAAGGAACACCCCCATGACCCGCTACGGATACTTTCTCTCCTCGGAGGAGTTCAGCCCGCCCGAGCTGCTCGACCAGGCGCGCAAGGCGGAGGCGGCCGGCTTCCAGGGGCTGGCCATCTCCGACCACTTCCACCCGTGGAACGACGAGCAGGGCGAGAGCTCCTTCGTCTGGTCGATGATCGGCGCCCTCTCGCAGGTGACGTCGCTGCCGGTCACCACGCTGGTGACCTGCCCGACGGTGCGGATCCACCCGGCGGTCAACGCCCAGGCCGCCGCGACCGCCGCCGTCCTGACCGGCGGCGGGTTCCGCTTCGGACTGGGCAGCGGCGAGGCGCTGAACGAACACGTGCTCGGCGACCCGTGGCCGGGCGCCGACGAGCGCCTGGACAGGCTGGAGGAGGCCGTCGAGGTGATCAGGAAGCTGTTCAGCGGCCGGCAGATCACCCACCGGGGGCCGCACTACACGGTGGAGAACGCCCGCCTCTACACCCTTCCGGACGAGCCGGTGCCGCTCTACATCTCCGGGTTCGGGCCGAAGGCCGCGGAGCTGGCCGGGCGGATCGGCGACGGCTTCGTCACGATGCAGCCCGACGCCGATCTGGTAGCGGCGTTCCGCCGGGCCGGCGGCGAGGGCAAGCCGGTGGTCGGCGGTCTCAAGGTCTGCTGGGACACCGACCGGCAGCGCGCGGTCAAGACCGTGCACCGCTTGTGGCCCAACGAGCAGCTCCCCGGCGAGCTGGCCCAGATCCTGCCGACGCCGGAGCACTTCGAGCAGGCGAGCACCCTGGTCACCGAGGAGATGGTCGCGCGGGCGGCCGTCTGCGGCGACGACGTGAGCGAGCACGTCGAGGCCGTGACGACCTACGCGGAGGCCGGTTTCGACGAGGTCTACGTCAACCAGATCGGCCCCGACCAGGACCAGTTCTTCGATTTCTACCGCACCGAGATCCTGCCCCGGCTGGACACCGGGAGGTAGCGCTCAGCAGGCGCCGTACCAAGCCCACGGGATCGCTTCGATCCGCAGGTGTCAATCACGCCGGCTGGGTACCCGCAGGGCATGGAATCGACACCTCTACGCGCGATCGCCCTGGTTTGCACACTGAACCCCTCCCCCGCCCGGTCCAGCTCCCAGCTGCTCGCCGAGCAGACCATCGAGGCGTTGGCGGAGCACGCCGTGACCGGTGAAGTGGTCCGGATCGCCGACCACGACGTCCGTCCCGGCGTCACCGTGGACATGGGCGAGGGCGACGCCTGGCCGTCCATCCGGAACAAGATCCTGGCCGCCGACATCCTGGTGCTGTCCACGCCGATCTGGCTCGGCCACCCCTCCAGTGTCGCGCAGCGCGTCATGGAGCGGCTGGACGGTGAGCTCTCGGAGACCGACGACGAGGGCCGCATGCTGACGTACGGCAAGGCCGCGGCGGTGTGCGTGGTCGGCAACGAGGACGGCGCGCACAAGGTGAGCGCCGACCTCTTCCAGGGGCTCAACGACGTCGGCTTCTCCCTCGCGCCGAACGCGGTCACCTACTGGGTCGGCGAGGCCATGCAGGGCACCGACTACCAGGATCTGGACAAGACGCCCGACTCCGTGGCGTCCGCCACCAAGGCCCTGGCCGCCAACACCGCCCACCTGGCACGCCACCTGCGCGCGGCCCCCTACCCCGTGAGCTGACACCCCGATCTCCGGAAGGAGAGAACCATGAAGGCGCTGGTCTACAACGGCCCTTACGACGTCTCGGTCGAGAACGTGCCGGACGCCCGGATCGAGCAGCCGAACGACGCGCTGATCCGCGTCACCACCACCAACATCTGCGGCTCCGACCTGCATATGTACGAGGGCCGCACCGCGGTCGAGCAGGGCAAGATCCTCGGCCACGAGAACATGGGCATCGTCGAGGACACCGGCCCGGGAGTCACCCGGATCAAGGCCGGCGACCGGGTGTCGGTGCCGTTCAACATCGCCTGCGGCAGCTGCCGCAACTGCCTGAGCGGCTGGACCGCGTTCTGCCTGCGGGTCAACCCCACCGACGGCGTGGACGGCGCCGCGTACGGCTACGCCAACATGGGGCCGTACGACGGCGGCCAGGCCGAGCTGCTGCGGGTGCCCTACGCCGACTTCAACCTCCTGCGCCTGCCCGCGGGCGAGGAGCACGAGAACGACTTCACCATGCTCTCCGACATCTTCCCCACCGGCTGGCACGGCACCGAACTGGCGGGCATGCGGGCCGGTGACACCGTCGCCGTCTTCGGCGCGGGGCCGGTCGGCCTGCTCGCCGCGCACAGCGCGGTGCTGCGCGGCGCGGCACAGGTGTTCGTGGTGGACAAGGCGGCGGACCGGCTGGCACTGGCGGAGTCCGTCGGCGCCACCCCGGTGGACTTCTCGGCGGCCGACCCGGTGGAGCAGATCCTGGACGCCACCCACGGGCGCGGCGCGGACTGCGGTGTCGAGGCCGTCGGCTACCAGGCCCACGACCCGTCCGGCCAGGAGCACCCGGAACTCGTCCTGGACAACCTGGTCAAGGCGGTCCGCACGACCGGCGGCATCGGCGTGGTCGGCGTATACGTCCCCGACGACCCGGAGGCGGCCGACGAAGGCGCCAGGCACGGCCGCGTCGGGTTCGACTACGGCACGTTCTTCACCAAGGGCCAGCACATGGGCACCGGCCAGTGCCCGGTACTGCGCTACAACCGCGGCCTGCGCGACCTGATCACCGCGGGGCGCGCCAAGCCGTCCTTCCTGGTCTCCCACGAACTCGGCCTGGACGACGCCCCCGACGCCTACCGGCACTTCGACAAGCGCGACGACGGCTGGACCAAGGTCCTGCTCCACCCGGACCGCGCCGCCTGAGCCGGCATCGGGCGGGCAGAGGCTGCCCGTTTCCATCGCTCGTACACCCGGCGGTCCCGCTCGCTCGGCCGGCGGACCCCGCCGCCGCTTCGGGGCACGTTTGCCCGAGCGGGCAGGGGTAGTCGGAACAGCAACGCCTAAACGCCGGCTCCGTCCGGACGGCCGGCCCGGTGTCGGCGCGTACACCGAATCCCCTGCTCACCGCGTTCTCCGTGGAGGTCTCGCATGACTGTCCCAACCGCGCCCGCCGATCCGCTGGCCGAACTGTCCGCGGCCGGAGTGTCGGTCTGGCTGGACGATCTGTCCCGTGAGCTGCTGGCCGGCGGCGGGCTGGAGGAGCTGATCGCGGACCGGCACGTGGTGGGGGTGACGTCCAACCCGACGATCTTCGCCTCCGCGCTGTCGAAGGGCGACCGCTACGAAGAGCAGCTGCGCCGGCTGGGCCGGGAGGGCGCCAGCGTCGACGAAGCGGTCTTCGCCCTCACCACCGACGACGTACGGGACGGCTGCCGGGTGCTCGCCCCGGTCCACCGGCGGACCGGCGGTGTCGACGGGCGGGTCTCGATCGAGGTCGATCCCCGGCTGGCCCGGGACGCCGAGGCCACCGTCGAGCAGGCGGTGAAGCTGTGGAGGGCGATCGACGAGCCGAACCTGCTGGTCAAGATACCGGCCACCCGAGAGGGTCTGCGGGCGATCACCGAGGTCATCGCGCGGGGCATCAGCGTCAACGTCACGCTGATCTTCTCGCTGGACCGCTACCGGGCGGTGATGGACGCCTACCTGGCCGGCCTGGAGCAGGCGCAGGCCGCCGGCCACGACCTGGCCGGTATCCACTCCGTCGCCTCGTTCTTCGTCTCCCGGGTGGACACCGAGGTGGACGCCCGCCTCGACGCCCTGGACACCGCGGAGGCGCGGGCTCTCAAGGGCAAGGCCGCGGTCGCCAACGCCCGGCTGGCGCACCAGGCGTACGAGGAGATGACCGCCGGGTCCCGCTGGCAGGCGCTGGCCGAGGCCGGCGCCCGCCCGCAGCGGCCCCTGTGGGCGTCCACCGGCGTCAAGGACCCGGCCTACCCGGACACGATGTACGTACGTGAACTGGTCATCGCCGGCACGGTGAACACCATGCCCGGCACCACCCTGGAGGCGTTCGCCGACCACGGCGCCCTCCCGGACCACCCGCCGACGGCCGATGACCACGCCGCCGCCAGCGCGCACATCCGAGCCCTGGAGCAGGCCGGCGTGGACTTCACGGACGTCACCGACACGCTCGAACGCGAGGGACTGGAAAAGTTCGAGGCCAGCTGGATCGAGCTCGGCGAATCCGTGGACCGCGAGATGCGGGGCTCGGGCACCGGTCCCGGCCCGCGGCCCGGCGGGGCACCGGAGCCGCCCGCCGACAGCGCCGGCCTGCTCGCGATCTACCTCAACGACCACCTGGTGGGCGCGACGGCCGGCCTGGAGCTCTTCCGCCGGTCCGCGCAGGCCCAGCACGACCGAGGGGCCGGCGGCCCGCTGGCCGAACTGGCCCGGCAGGTGGAGCACGACCGCGACTCGCTGATCCAGATCATGACCGACCTCGGTGTGTCCACCGATCACCCCAAGGTCGCGCTCGGCTGGCTGGCCGAAAAGGCCGGGCGCCTCAAGCCCAACGGCCGGCTCTTCTCCCGCTCCCCGCTCAGCGACCTGCTGGAGCTGGAATCCATGCTGCTGGGCGTCCAGGGCAAAGCGGCCTGCTGGCGCACCCTGCGGACCCTGGCCGACACCGACGAGCGGCTGTTCGCCGAGCACCTGGACGTACTCCTGGAACGCGCCGAGCAGCAGAGCGCCGAGCTGGAGCGGCTGCGCCTCGCCGCGGCTGGACGCGCCCTGCCCGCCGCCCGGACCTCCGTGTGAAAGGCCCCGGCGGGCGGCTGAGCCGCCCGCACGTCCCGGTCGCCGCGGCTGACGCGGAGTCGCCGGACACACTGCGTGACCGTCGCAGTGGCGGCCTCCACCCGGGCAGCCCATCCTGGACGGGCGGCAGACACCCGGCGGCGCCACCACGACGGGAGGCGGCCATGGCCGTACCAGCCCTGGACGGGCCGCGGCGGATGCTGACGGTACCCGGCGTCTACGCCCCACAGCACGACACGCACCTGCTCATGCGCGCCCTGAACCGGCACGGCATCCTCCCGGGGACCCATGTGCTGGAGCTCGGGACCGGCAGCGGCGCCCTCGCGGTGCACGCCGCCGTGCTGGGCGCCCGGGTCACGGCCGTGGACATCTCCCACCGGGCCGTGCTGTGCGCCCGGGTGAACGCCGCGCTGCACCGCAGCCGCGTCACCGTCAGGCGGCGCGACCTGTCGTCGCCGGGCGGGGCGGCCTACGACATGGTGGTCAGCAACCCGCCCTACGTTCCGGCGCCCGCCCTCCTGCCGCCGGCGCACGGCGGCGCCCGCGCCTGGGACGCGGGCCTGGACGGCCGCGCCGTCGTGGACCGGGTCTGTACGACCGCGGCAGCCGTGCTGCGCCCCGGCGGAACGCTGCTCATGGTCCATTCGCAGATGTGCGGCACCGACGCCACGATCGGCGCCCTCGCGCGACAGGGCCTGGACGCCGAGGTCACCGACCGTGAACTCGTCCCCCTCGGGCCGGTGCTGAGCTCCCGGCTGCCGTGGCTGCGCGGCCGGGGCCTGATGGAGGACGGGCAGGACAAAGAGGAACTGGTGGTCATCCGTGCCCGACGACGCTGAACGCCCCCGCCGCATCCGCATCGAACGCAACGGTCCGATGCTGGTGGAAGGACCCGTGACCGTCACCGGCGACGACGGTGTGGCCCACACCTCCGAGCGCTTCGTCGTGGCGGTGTGCACCTGCCGCCGCAGCCGCACCTACCCCTGGTGCGACACCAGCCACCGGCGCCGCGGTCCCGCGCAGAGAAACGCCGCCGCCGGGGCCGGCGCGGACACCGACTCCGATTCGGGCTCCGGCTCCGGCTCCGGCTCCGGCTCCGGCTCCGGCTCCGGCTCCGGCTCCGATCACGCTTCAGGTACAGGTGGCACCTCATGACCACGACGCCCTACCTCGAATCCCGCCGAGCCTGCCCCGCGCTGCCGGCCCCGCGCGGCATCGTGTCCGGCGCGGTCCTGTCGGCGCTGCGCGACGGCCGCCCGCCCGAGGTGAGCCCGCACGCCGTCGCCGGAGCCGAACCGTACGGGGACGACCTGCAACTGGCGCTCTATGTGCTGTACGAGCTGCACTACCAGGGCTTCGACGGCATCGGCGACGACCGCGAGTGGGATCCCGACCTGCTGCGGCTGCGCGCGGCGCTGGAAGGCCGCTTCCTGGGCGCGCTGCGGGCGGACGTGCCGCGGAAGGCGAGCGCGCACGAGGCCCTGGCAGGCATCCTCGTCGAGCCCGCCACCGACGACGGCACCGGTGTGAGCCACTACCTGCAACGCGAGGGACAGCTCTGGCAGGTGCGTGAATACGCGGCGCTGCGCTCGCTGTACCACCTGAAGGAGGCCGACCCGCACGCCTGGGTCATCCCGCGGCTGCACGGCCGCGCCAAGGCCGCGATGGTGGCCGTCGAGTACGACGAATTCGGCGCCGGACGCGCCGAGGGCATCCACGCCCGGCTCTTCGCCGACCTGATGGACGATCTCGGCCTTGACCACGCCTACGGCCGCCATCTCGGCTCCGCCCCCGCGCAGGCCCTGTGCACCGTCAACCTGATGTCGTTGTTCGGTCTGCACCGCGCGTTGCGCGGCGCCCTCGTCGGGCACTTCGCCGCGGTGGAGGTGACCTCCTCGCCGGGTTCCCGGCGGCTTGCGGAGGCCATGCGCAGGACGGGCGCCGGGCCGGCCGCCGCACGCTTCTACGACGAGCACGTCGAGGCCGACGCCGTGCACGAGCAGGTGGTGCGGCACGAGCTGATCGACCCGCTGCTGGCGGCAGAACCCCTCCTGGACCCCGATGTGGCCTTCGGCGTCCAGGCCACCGTCCTCCTTGAGGACCTGCTGAGCGCTCACCTGCTGAGCGCCTGGAGGGCCGGCCGCTCCGCCCTGCGCACCCCGCTCACGGCCATCGGGCCGCACGGCGGATCCTGACCACCCCGCACGAGGGCCCGCGCCCGCCGAAGGACACGAACGACTGGACCGTACGGACGGACTCCTCGTCCCGCGGTTGCCGTATGTCTCCACCTGCGCGTACCCAGCTGCCGGATTTGATGCGACGGCCGCCGCCGCGACCGTCCGGCATCGCCGTACCCGCGCAACGGGCCTTCAGCCGCTGGAGGTGTTCGAGGTGTTCGCCGCGGTCCGCATGCGCGAGACGAGTGCCGGGTCATCGGAGCGGGACAGGATGACTCCCTGGGTGGACTCCGCGAGTCGGGCGGCCAGTTCGACCGCGATCCGCTCGCCTTCTTCGGCGGCTCCGTCGCCGGCGTGGTCGAGGCGTTCGACGAGGGCGGCGGGCACGCAGCCGTCGGGGAGTTCGTGCCGGAGGCGTTCCGCCTCGGCGAGTGAGCGGAAGCGGTGCACGGTAGCCAGGACCGGCACGGCGCCGTCGATGACGTCGAGCAGGGTGTCCAGGGCGTGCTGCGAGTAGACCGGGCTGGTCACGATGAAGTGCACACCGGCGGCGATCTTGCGGCGGGTCCTGGCGCGGTCGGCGGCCGAAAGGGTGGGCACGGCCCTGATCCGTACCCCGATGTCGAAGTGGGTGGCGGCGTCGAGGCGCAGGCCGTAGCGGTCGATGCCCTCGTTCAGCCCGCGCAGCAGTTCGATGAGTTCGACGACGTCGACCGCCCACGGGCCCTCGGCCTTCGACGTGTCATCCGAGAGCGGCGCGCTCCCGTTCCCGCAGACCAGCCTGGTCACTCCGCGGGCGTGCCCGCCCAGCAGGTGTGCCTGGAGCGCCATCACGCTTCTGCTCCAGGTGGTCACGGTGGCGAGGGCCGGCACTCCGGCGTGGCTCTGGCAGGCCGCCGCGAGGTCGATCGACTGATTCGTGCTGGTGTACCGCGACCGCTCGGGCCCGGAGGTCGCGGTGACGACGAGGTCGGCTCCCGCCGCGCGCACCGCGGCCGCGTCGTCAGCGGCGGCCTTCCGGTCTCCCGCTGTCGGCACGACATACGCGCCCAGGAGGGGAACTCCCGAAGCGGCCAGGACGTCCCTCACGGATTGCCTCCCAGTCCGTTGACGATCTCAAGCGCCACCTGAGCGGCCAGCCGGTCGGAGTACGAGGTGAAGTCGAGCCCGGCGATCTTCTCGGCACGGTGGACCCGGTAGGCCACCGTGTTCGGGTGCGTGTGCAATAGGGCGGCCGCGCGACGCAGACTTCCGTCCTGCCGGAAGTAGGCGGTCAGGGTCGCGCAGTAGTCGGAGCCGTTCGTCCGGTCGTGATCCATCAGCTTCCCCAGCATCTCGCGGGCGAAGGCGCTCAGTTCACCGGGGTCACGCACCTGGGCGAGCAGGCGGTGCACACCGAGCTCGGCGAACGCGGTCACGTCCGACAGCCCCGTCATCAGCTGCCCGACACCGACGGCCCGCCGGGCCTCGTCGTAGGAGGTGCTGATGCGTACCGCCCCGGTGTGCGGGTCGCCCAGTCCGGCGATCAGCCGCATCCCTGGAAAACGTGCGGTCACCGCCTCGCGGCACAGCCGGGCGAGCGACGTCAGCTGGCGGCTGAGTCCGAAGTCGTCCCCGCCCGGGACGAGTGCGACCACCTCCGCGTCGCGGTTCACCACGGTCGCGGACGGGCAGCGCGTGGCGATCATGTGCTCGACCATGTCCGTCGCGGCCGGCGCAGGCGCTCGCGAGGAGGAACACAGGACCGCGACCAGCACCCGGTGGCGCTGTTCCGGGTCGATGCCGAGGTGCCGCGCCCACTCTTCGGCGTCCGCTTCCTCGGTACGGTCACCGACAAGCACCAGCCCGTCGAAGAGTTCGCGGCGCGCGCGCCCCGCGGCGATCGCGACGACCCGGCGGCGGCCGAGGATCACCGCACAGACCATGGCCGCGTGCTCCGTGACCAGGATCCGGGCGTCCTCACCGGTTTCCTCGGCGTCGTGGCCGGCGGTCACCAGATAGGCGACCAGGTCGTCGCCGACGAGGATGGGAGCCACCACCAGCGACACCGCCGAGGCACCCGCGGCGGGCAGCGAGAGGGCCCTGCGCATCCGCGCCGCCTCGGCGATCAGCTGCGACACCGCTTCGGAGTCGCTGTCCAGAACCTTGGCGAGCCTCTCCTCCCCCGTACGGCCGGACGTGCCGGCGCACAGCGCCAGCACCATGAGCGAGTCGTCGACCACTGCCGCCCACACGCCGGCACGTCCGGCGACGACGGTCACGATCTTCTCGAGGTCGCAGTCGGTCGTCGCCAGGCTCGACAGTTCGCCGCACAGGGCCACGGCCTGATGGAGGTCGGCGAACTCCTGGTCCATGGCCGTCATCGGCCTCCCGGTCCTACGAGGGCGCGTACCGCGTATCCGCTGGTCATCGCGGTGGCTTCAGCTCTTCCGGTAGTCGTATCACGGGCGCGGCACAACGGGCCAGGCCGAGGCGGCCGTGCCGCCCTCCCGCACAGCATCCGCCTTTCCCAGGGCCGGCGGCGTTGTGTCAGGCCACAAGTCCGGGCCCCGGCGCTTTGGGTCCCGAGACCGTGCGTCGGCCGTGGCCGTCCTGCGAACGTCATGGAGGCGTCGTGAGCACGACTCCTGCCAGGTCCCGCTCGGACCCGGCCTCTTCGTCGGACGGAAGGCACAACCGTGGACAGGGCGACAACCGGCAGCACAGCGGCTACAGAGAGCCTGCGGGATGCGATCGACCGCGTCGGGAACGCCGTCGACCTCATCCGCGACCAGCCGATCAGGGCGTTCTCGCACGGTCTGGGCTTCGTCCCCGCGGAGTTCACCAACTGGCGCGAGGAAGCCCTCGCCTGGCACGACTCGTGTGCGCTGATGGACCAGTCCCACCACATGACCGACCTGTTCATCGAGGGCCCGGACACCGTGCGGCTGCTGGAGCACCTCGGCGTGAACACCTTCGCCGGATTCGGCAACGACAAGGGCAAGCAGTTCACAGCCGTGAACAACGACGGCTTCTACATCGGCGACGCGGTCCTGTTCGGCCTCGGCGACACCTCGATCGACCTCGTCGGCCGGCGCACCGTGATCGACTGGGTCGACTTCAACGCGCGCAGCGGCGAGTGGGACGTGACCGTCGAACGTGACCCGCAGTCGGTCCAGCGCGGCGGCCGGCCGCCGAGGCTCTACCGGTACGAGGTGCAGGGCCCGTCGGCCGGCCCGCTGGTGGAGAAGCTGACCGGGCAGCCGATTCCCGACGTGAGGTTCTTCGGGATGGCCTCGCTGGACATCGCGGGCCGGAAGGTCCGGGCGCTGCGGCACGGCATGGCCGGGCAGGTCGGTTTCGAGCTGTTCGGCCCGTGGGAGGAGGGCGCCGAGATCCGCGAGGCGATCCTGCGGTCCGGCGAGGAATTCGGCATCACACAGGTGGGCTCGATCGCCTACTCCACCGCCAACCTGGAGTCCGGCTGGATACCCGGCCCCATGCCCGCGATCTTCACCGACGACGGCCTCGCGGGCTACCGCGCATGGCTGCCGGCGACCAGCGCGGGCTCGCTGGGCGGGAGCATGAACTCCCGGGACATCAGCGACTACTACGTCACACCCTTCGACCTGGGATACGGACGGTTCGTCAAGTTCGACCACGAATTCGTGGGCCGTGACGCCCTGCGGGCCCGCGCGGACCAGCCGCACCGCCACAAGGTCACGCTGGTGTGGAACCCCGATGACATGGCCCGGGTGTTCTCATCGCTGTGGACGCCAGGGCCGACGTACAAGTACTTCAGCATTCCCAAGGCCCGGTACGGGCAATTCCAGGCGGACACGGTGCTGGCGAACGGCCGGCAGGTGGGCATTTCCATGGACTGCGGCTACGTCGTCCGTGACCAGGCGGTTGTCTCGCTGGCCGTCGTCGACGAGGCATTCGCGGAACCGGGCACCGAAGTACGCGTGCTCTGGGGCGAGAATCCGCCGTCCGCGAAGCCCACCGTCGAACCGCACGAGCAGATCGAGATCCGCGCGACGGTCGAGTCGGCACCGCTCAACCGCTTCGCACGGACGAAATACCGTACGGCGCCCCAGCTCTGACCGACCGCCCGGCAGCACGGGACCTTCGACGCATTCACGAGGAGCACCATGAGTTTCGGCAGCACGGCGCATACGGCTGTGGGTCCGTCGTTGCTGAAGGACTTCTCCCTGGAGATGACCGGAAAGGACGTCACCAAGCTGGAGGAGGCGTCCACCGCGATCCCCCGTGGGACCCGGATCAACGTCACCTTCCTCGGGAACGAGACACCCGCACTGCGGCTGGCGGCGCCCCGTACGGTCAAACGCCTCGGCTTCACCCCGGTGCCCCATATCTCGGCCCGCCGCCTCGAATCGCGGCAGCAATTGACGGAATTCCTCGCGGGGCTGCGGGCGGAGGGTGCCTGCGACAACGTATTCGCCGTGGGCGGCGACCCCGGCACCCCTCAGGGGCCCTACGAGGACTCGCTGTCGCTCATCGAGAGCGGGCTGCTCCAGCAGTACGGCGTACGGCACGTCGGTATCAGCGGATATCCGGAGGGGCACCCCGTCATACCCGCGCACGTGCTCTGGTCCGCTCTTGGCCGCAAGGCCGACGCGCTGGCCCGGCGCGGACTGACCGGCAGCATCATCACCCAGTTCGGTTTCGACGTGGACACCGTGCTCACCTGGATCGAAGCCGTACGCGGGCGCGGCATCACGCTCCCTGTCGGTATCGGCGTCCCCGGCCCCGCGGGAGTGCGGCGCCTGCTGCTGTTCGCCGCCCGGTTCGGCGTCGGCACCAGCGCCTCCATCGCCAAGAAGTACGGACTGTCGCTCGCCAACCTCATGGGTACGGCCGGACCCGACCGGTTTCTGCGCGATCTGTCCGCCGCCTACGACCCCGGCCGGCACGGCGACGTAGGGGTGCACTTCTACACCTTCGGCGGGCTCAGGGCGACCGCCGACTGGGTCAGCGCGTTCCCGAAGGAGACCCTCGTATGACAACCATCCAGGCGCCGCCCTCCCTCGGGCCGGCGAAAGCAGCGAAGACGCCGGCGGACCGGGCTTCGCTGATCATCAAAGGAGCCGACACCATCGGCATCGTCGCCGCGGTCACCTCGCTGCTCAGCGAGCGAGGCGCCGGCATCGTGTCCCTGGACCAGTGCTCCGACGACCCGCAGGAGGGCACCTTCTTCCAGCGCACCGTCTTCGGAGTGGACGGTCTCCGGGCCGCCCTTCCCGGGATCAGGTCCGACCTGGACGAACTGGCCCGGCGGTTCGGCCTCAGCTACACCCTGCGCGACATGTCCGTTCCCAAGCGGGTCGCCATCTTCGCGTCCAGGGCCGATCACTGCCTGCTCGACCTTCTGTGGCGGCACCGGCAGAACCAACTCCCCGTCAGCATCGCCATGGTGGTCTCGAACCACCCCGACACCGCCGAAGAAGTACGCCGTTTCGGCATCCCCTTCTTCCACGTCCCGTCCATGGGCCCCGACAAGTCCGAAGCCGAGGCCGAGCACCTCCGGCTGCTCACGGGCAACGTCGACTTCGTCATCCTGGCCCGCTACATGCAGATCCTGTCCGCCGACTTCATCGAGAAGGTCGGCGTGCCGATCATCAACATCCACCACTCCTTCCTGCCCGCCTTCATCGGCGCCGGCCCCTACGCGAAGGCCAAGGAGCGCGGCGTCAAACTCGTCGGTGCCACCGCTCACTACGTGACCCCCGACCTCGACGAGGGGCCGATCATCGAGCAGGACGTCGTGCGCGTGACACACGCCGACACCACGGCGGACCTCGCGCGCCGGGGCGCGGACGTCGAACGCGCGGTCCTGTCCCGAGCGGTGCTGTGGCACGCCGAGGACCGCGTCATCCGGGACGGCAACCACACGATCGTCTTCGCATGACCGTCACCATCAACGGCGCACGGATCGCGGGCCGCATTCGCGCCCAGGTCATCGAAGACGTCGCACGCCCGGCCAATACCGTGCGCGCCGCGCGGTCCCTTCACACCGTCGGACAGCTACAGGAGATCTGATGAGACAACGCACCCCGCACGTGCGTCCGCAACGTCCGTACCCGTTCCAAAGAACCCGTTTCCTCGGCGCGGCGGCTGCCACCGCCCTCGGCGTCACCCTGCTCACCGCATGCGGCGACACCGGCTCTGGCTCGGGCAGTTCGGTCACCGTCGGCGTCGGCAGCAATGTCTTCGAGATGCCGATCCGGGTGGCCGCCGCCAACGGCTACTTCGCCGAGCAGGGCCTGAAGGTCAGGTTCGTGACCATCAGCGCTTCCACCGGTGCCTCCGCACTCCAGTCGGGCTCGGTGCAGTTCCTCAGCGACAGCCCCACCGGTTTCCTGTCGGCCGTCGAAAAGAACGTCCCCGAGACCGCGATCTCCGTCGACGGTGTCGGAAATCCGCTCGGTCTGATCGTCAGCACGTCCTTCGCCCACGCGCACCACCTCACCGCCGCCACACCGGCAGCGGAGGTCGCCAAGGCACTCGACGGCTCGGTCGGTGGCGCGAGTTCCACCAACACCCAGGCCCAGACAGGCATCTTCCTCAAGGCGTACGACGTCGATCCCGGCAAGGTGAAATGGGTCTCGCTGCCGAGCCCGGCCGCCGACAAGGCCGCCCTGAAGAGCAATCAGATCGACTGGTTCACCACATCGGAACCCACTCCGCTGGAGATTCAGGAGTCGGGGGACGGCGTCATGGTCGCCGACGCGGTCAAGGTGCCGGTCTGGTCCAACGACAACGTCGGCTACGGAGAGCTGGTGGTGGCGCGCAGCAGCTATCTGAGTCAGCACGCGGCCACCGCCGAGAAGTTCGTCACCGCGGTAAGGAAGGCGGCCGCGTACATGCACACCCACCTCGACTCCCCCGAGGTGCAGAGCGTGGCGCAGAAGACGCTGCCGGGCGTGCCCGCGGACGTGCTCAAGTCCAGCCTGGCGCTGGTCGACTGGCCGACGAGCGGCGCGATGAGCGCGACGGGGTGGAACACGACTCTGGCGTTCATCAATTCGCTGGACGTGCTGCCGCGGACGGCGAAGGTCACCTCCGACGAATGGACGAACACATATCTGCCCTGACACGGCGGCGGATGCGGCGATTCGAGGTGGCGGCGACGGAACGGACCGGGGAGTCAGGCGTGACAAGGACCGAGGGCACCAGACGTCCGAGCAGTTTCGCGTCGCTCAGGATCAGGAACTACCGCCTGTTCTCGCTGGGCCAGTCGACATCCGTGGTCGGCAACTGGATGCAGAACATCGCCGTCGGCTGGCTCACACTCCAGCTCACCGACAGCGGCACCCTCCTCGGTGTGGTGACCGGCGCCCGCTACCTGCCGGTCCTGCTCCTCGGCGCCTGGGGCGGCCTCGTCGTCGACCGGCACGACTGCCGGCGACTGCTGCTGCTCACCCAGGTCTGCTTCGCGCTCCTGGCCGCCCTGCTCACGCTGCTGTCATGGGCCCGCCTGCTGACGCTGCCCCTGCTCGTCGGCGTCGTCCTCCTGGTCGGCCTCACCAACGTCTTCGACGGCCCCGCCCGGCAGAGTCTGATCAGCGAACTGGTCGACCAGGAGCACCTGGCCAACGCCGTCGCCGTCAACTCGACGCTGATCAATGCCGCGAAGCTCCTCGGTCCCGGTATCGCCGGAGTCGTCATCGCGGCGATGGGCGTGACCCCGTGCTTCGCTGTGGACACGCTGTCGTTCCTCGCCGTCATCGCCAGTCTGCTCGCCCTGCGGACATCGGAAATGCACCCGGCCGAGCGCGAAGTGCGTGCCAGAGGGCAGATCCGCGCCGGGATCGACTACATCCTCCGAACGCCCGCGCTCCTCCAACCGATGGTCATGGTCTATGTGACGGGCATCCTCACCTGGGAGTTCCCCGTGAGTCTGCCGCTGTTGACCACATCGGTGTTCCACACCGACGCCGACGGCTACGGAGCGGCGATGGCCGCCATGGGGGTGGGGGCGGTACTCGGCGGATTCGCCGCCGTGCGCCGTACCCGGCTCACGCATCGGACCCTGCCGGTGTCGGCGCTGATCTGGGGTGCCCTGATCAGCGCCGCCGCCCTGGCACCGAACCTGTACACGGCGCTGGCCGTGCTCGTCTTCGTCGGAGCCGGATCGATCACCTTCAACTCGTCGGCCAAGACCTTGATCCAGCTCGGAGCCGTGCCACAGATGCGCGGCCGGGTGATCTCCATCTGGTCGATCGGCTGGCTCGGCGGAACCGTCATCGGCGCGCCGCTCGTCGGCGCGGTCGGCGCCTCGTGGGGGGCACGCAGCGCGCTGCTCGTCGGCGGCCTCGCCGCCGCGGCCGCCGGCATGCTGCCCATATTGCTGTCCGTCAGCGGCTTCGCGGAGCGCCGTGGTCGGAGTGCACCATGACGCGGGGGCTGCCGGCCCACCTCCTGGTCCGAGTGGTCCGAGGTGGGGCAACAGCCCGCGGGTCGCGATCACCTGCCTCCGTGACCACCCCCGTGGCCGTCGCCGCCGCTGCTGCCGCCGGTCAGGAGTGCCTGGGGGAGGTAGAGCGGCATGGAGTCCTCCCACTGGCTGTCGGTGAGCATCTTCTTGCCGGTGCCGTCCGCGTTCATGCTGAAGATCTGGCCGTAGGGCTGGAAGGTGTCGTCGTACAGCGCCGCCTCCTCGCGGAAGCCGTACATGCCGCTGTTGTAGAGGATGGACCCGTCGTGGTTCCAGACCGCGTGACCGTCGTTCGCACCGCTGCTGGTCAGGATCCGCAGGCCGGATCCGTCGGGCTTGATGGTGCAGATGTCGAAGTTGGTCGGGCTGGTCTTGCGGGTGAAGAGGATCAGGCTGCCGTCAGGAGACCAGTCGGGCAGGTTGTCGGACTCGGTGGTGAGCACGTTCGTCGACCCGGTGGTGAGGTCGAGGATCCGCAGGCCGTTCTGCTGTCCCCACACCCGGTAGACGATCCGGTTGCCGTCGGCCGAGTAGCTCGGGAAGCCGGAGTTGGTGGAGTTGTCAGTGAGGGCTTCGTACGCCGAGCCGTCGCTGCGTACCCGCATCACCGCGGCGGTCATCACGGCGCGTTCCTGGAACCAGCCGCCCAGGCCGAAGGCGATCCACTCGCCGTCGGGCGACCATGCGGGCCGGAAGGCGCCGGCCAGGCCCTGGGCGACCAGGGTCTGGTCCAGGGAGGTGTTGGCGGTGTCGAAGACGAGCTGCTGGCCGGAGCCGTCCGGGTTCATGGTGACGATCGAGGATTTGGCGGGCCCGAGCTGCTTCTGGGTGATCACGAGCCGGCCCTGCAGCGACAGGGCGGGGAAGACGTCGCAGAAGCGGTAGTCCCAGTCCGCGTCCCAGCTGTAGAGGGTCTTGTCGAGGGCGCGGACCGTGTCGCCCTGCTTCTCGTAGACCACCGACTTCCCGTCCGCCAGCCAGTGCGGCGAGCGCAGCGGGCGCTTGACGGACGGGTGGGTGCCCGACACGTACGCCAGGCCCTCGTCGGCGCCGCCCTTGACCAGGTAGCCGATCTCGGTGGCGCTCAGGTACTGCGGCGAGACCTTGAGGTTCGGACCCGAGGTGTGCTCGACGCGGTCGGTGCCGGTGGCGACGTCGACCGAGACGATCTGGGACTCGACGACCCCGATGTCCTCGGGCCGGTGGGCGCCCCAGGTCCCCTCGGTGGTGATCTCGTAGTAGACGATCCGGCTGCCGTCCGGCGACCACTTCGGCGAGCCCAGGCAGTATCCCGGCTTGGTCGCGACCTGGCGGAAGCCGGTGCCGTCGGCCTTGATGACGTAGACGCTCAGCTCCTGGGTGTGCTCCCAGCCGAAGCCGTTGTCGTGCCCGCGCCAGGCGGTGTTGCGGTCGCTGGAGAAGGCCAGCCACTTGCCGTCGGGCGACCAGGAGGGGTGGAAGTGGCCGTCGGGGCTCGCGGGGTCGCCGGCCAGGGCCGCGGTGCCGGTGAGGTTGGTCAGGCTCCGCGACTTCATGTCGAGCAGCCATATCTGGGTGAGGTGGTCCGCGGAGCGGGTGGACACGAACGCCAGTTTGCTGCCGTCAGGGGACAGCACGCCGCAGTCGTCCACCGAAGCCCCGGTGACCAGCGGCTGGATGCCGACGGCCTGGCCCGACCCGTTGAGGCTGCCCCAGTAGACGGCGGAGTTGCCGTCGCCCGCGCGTTCGGTGGTGAAGAACACCGACTTGCCGTCGGCGGAGACGGTGCAGTGCCGGTCGAACGCCGCGTCCTGAGGCTGCATCAGCAGCCGCTCGTCGGAGCCGTCGAGGTTGGAGATGTACAGCGTCGACGTCGAGGGCGCGATCCTGTTCATCAGCATCACGCCCTTCTTGCCGCTTTGCGCGGCCGCCACCGCGAACGGGTGGGGCAGCAGCGCGGCGCCGGCGGTGGCGGCACCGGCCACCAGAAAAGCCCGACGCCCTATCCCTTTGTTTGCAGAACCCATCTCTGTCCCAGCTTCCATCGAATTGGACGGTTGATTTTCACCCTCGGGGGGCGCGCAACCATATGGGGGGAGCCACTGACTTCGACCCGAAGGTTGGAACGATCTGAACCGCTGGCATACACAGCTTCCGCCTGCGAGGTTTCTCCATTCATGTGCGGCGCTTCCGGCCGTTCAAGCGGCGCGTGTTTCCCGGGAGCGCTGCGTCAGAAGCGGCAGAAAGTGATGGAGTCCGGGTTCGGCACGGATACCGCGTTGCCGGTGTCGGCCAGCGCCCCGGAGCCGCGGTCGACGCCGAAGACGTTGACCGTTCCGCTCGCCTCGTTGGCGACAAGTAGCCACCGCCCACTCGGGTGGACCGTGAAGCTCCAGGGCGTCACCCCTCCGCACGGAATCCGCTGGATCTCGGTGAGCAGGTGAGTCCAAGGGTTGACAGCGAAGACGACCAGAGAGTTCTCGCCCCGGTTCCCGGCGTAGACGAAACGGCCGTCGGCGCTGATCGCCAGGTCGGACGCGCTTCTGGCGCCGGTGAAGTCGGGGGTGTCGGTGGAGAGGGTCTGCAGGTGCGTCAGCTCGCCCCTCCTCGGCGACCATCCGAGGGTCTGGATGTCGGCGGTCAGCTCGTTGAGCAGGTAGACGGTGCGGCCGCCGGGGTGGAAGGCGAGCCGGCGGGGGCCGGAACCGGGCGCCGTGGCAAAGGAGTACGGGCCGTCCGGGCCGCCGGCGGACAGGGCGCGGGTCCTGCGGTCGAAGCGGTACACGAAGACGCGGTCCGCGCCGAGGTCCGCGACCAGCGCGAACCGGCCGCCCGGGGCGATCTCCGCGTAGTGCGGGTGCGGTGCGGCCTGCCGCGGGCTGGGGCCGGTGCCGGTGTCCTGGGCGAGGGAGGCCGGCGGGCCCAGCTCGCCGGCCTTCGAGATGGGCACGGCCGCGGTGAAGCCGTCCTCGAAGTTCGTGGCGAGGAGCGTGGCGGAGGGACGGTCGATGCCGATGTACGAGATACCGCCGCCGCCCGTGCCGGTGCCGCCGGTGGCCAGGTCGGCGGTCTTCGTCAGGGCGCCGGTCGCCGGGTCGATCCTGAAGGTGCGTACGACGCCGCCGACCTCCATGGTGGCCACGTACAGGATCGGCAGCGACGGGTGCTTGACCGCCCAGTCCGCGCCGGCGTCGCCCACCGGCCCGATCGGCGTCAGGCCGCCGCCGGCGGGATCGAACCAGGCACCGTAGACCTGCGTGCCCTTCCAGGTGTTGAAGTAGACGAGGTCCGAGGTCGGCCGCCTCGGCGGCGTGCGCTGCGGCGTGGTGCTCTGCGACGGGGCCGCCGCCGCGGTGGACGCGAGGCCGAGCAGCGGCACTGCGGCGGCGGTCGCCGCCACCGAGCCGAGCACGAGCCTGCGGGACGGATGGCGGGGGGATCCGGAATCAGGCATGGCGGAGTGCTCCTTTGCACTCGGATCTGCATGGGAGGGGGATGTTCGGTGGCCTCGGCGCGGGAGGTCTACCTGCGGGGGCCGGCCGCGCGCCGCGGGGCCAGGCCGAGCTTCTTGAGCGCGTACTTGTCGAGCTGGGTCAGTACGGCGTTGAGGATCAGCGTCATGGCCATCAGGATGATCAGGCCGGCGAACTCCGTGGCGGCGTCGAGGTTCGTCGCGGCGGTGAACAGCTCGTGCCCGACGCCCTGCGAGGAGGCGATGAACTCGCCGCCGATGACGCCGAGGATGGCCAGCGGGCCGCCGGTCTTGAGCGCGGCGAAGAACGGCGCGGCCAGCGTGGGGATCGTCACGTAGCTGAGCACGTGGTGCCTGCGCCCGCCCATGACCTCGATGATCTCCACGAGTTCGCGTTCCCGCAGCCGCAGCCCCAGGTAGATGTTGTAGAAGACGACGAAGGCCACGCCGGTGGCGGCGATGTAGATCTTCGACCAGGAGCCGATCCCGAAGAACAGCACGAACAGCGGCGCCAGTGCGATCTTGGGGATGCCGTTGACGGCCGCGACCAGCGGCTCCATCACCCGTCCCGCCAGCGGGAACGAGCCGAGCAGCAGGCCCATCACCACACCGATCGCCACCCCGATGACGAAGCCGGTGCCGATCTCCACCGAGGTCACCTTGATGTCGGTCCAGCCGGTGGAGGACCCGAGCAGCTTGTGCAGCGCCGTCCACACCTCGGTCGGCTTGCTGACCGCGTACTTCGGGACGACCGGTCCGCTCATCACCTGCCAGAGCACCAGGGCCAGCGCGATCACCCCCAGCCGCAGCGCCACCACCGTGAGGCCGCCCCGCCACCGGTTGCTCTTCCGCTCGGCCACGACGGCTGGTTCGGTCTTTCGCACCGGCCTGCCGGTAGCAGTCGCCATTGTCTGCTCCTCTCAGTTCTCGTCAGCTGCGTATCGTCGGGCGGTGTCACCGCAGGTAGTCGTTGGTCCAGTTCTTCGTGGAGATCTTCGTTCCCTCGGGCAGCGCCCCGAGTTGGTTGAGGAACGCCATGGTGGTGTTCCACCCCGCTTCGTTCATCTCGTCGTCCACCGGCCAGTCGACCTGTTCGAGGCTGGTCTGCAGGACCGGGTCGGGGATGCCGGGCATCGCGGACTTCGCGACGTTCAGCACGGTCTTGTCCTGCAGATTTGCCTTGAGGTAGCCGGTGGCCTGCTCGACGGCCGCGGAGAACTTCTTGGCGATGTCGGCGTGCTGCTTGGCGTAGCTGGTACGGGCCACCACGACCTGTCCGTAGCCGGCCTCGGTGGAGGACCACTGCGGGACCTTGATCGGGTCGGCGACCACGACGCCGTCTCCGCTGTACTGGATGTTCAGCGGGATCGGCTCCGAGGTGACGAACCAGTCGATCTGGTTGCTCTTCAGCGACGCCTTGTCCGCGGCCGGGCTCGGCAGCGACACCCACTTCACCTTGCCGGGGTCGACGTTGTACGTCTTGAGGAAGATCCCCGCCTCGGCCTGGGTGTTGGTGGAGCTGGCACCGCCGGTCGAGCCGGCGAGGGCGGCGGCGACCTGGTCGGCGGGGGTCTTGGCGGTCAGCCCGTGCGCCTTGGCGAACTTGTTGCTGACGACGAGGCCGAGGGGGTTGCCCCCGCCGTTGGTGGCTATCGCGGTCAGCGGGATGCCCTTGCTGACGGCGGCGACGAAGCCGGTGGGACTGGAGTTCAGGAACTGCACGGAGCCGGACTGGAGGGCCGAAGGGCCGGTCGCGGCGGTCAGGGTCACGTACTTGACCTTGATCCCGCGCTTCTTGAAGTAGCCGTTGGCGTCGGCCAGCCGGATGGACATGTCGAAGATGTTGCCGCTGATCCCCACGGTCACCGTGGTCGTGCCGTCCGCGCTCTTGCCGGAGCCGCTGTCGCTGCCGCAGCCGGCCAGCAGCATCGCCCCGAGGGCCGCCGTGGCGGTCAGCGCGAGCCCTTTGGTGCCACGACGGACCGCCTGTCTGCCCGCGGCGTTGCCGGCAGTACAGATCTCCGCGGTGTGATTTCTCATGAGATTTCCTGTCACCATGCTTGTTGGGTCTGGAAGAAGGACTTCCAGAAGCTGAATCTGGCGGGGTCGGCCAACGGGATCGGCCCGAATTGAGCGCCGACCTCCATGACGGTCGGCGAGTGCGCCGAATACGCCGGCCAGTACGGCAGACCCGGGCCGTTGGGGTCGCCGGTGGCGATGAAATTCGCCCAGTATGCCGACATCCGCTGAGCGATCTCGCGGTCCTCGGCGGTCCAGGAGGCGCGGCCCGGTTCCATGTTGTCGAGGACGAACTCGATCTCGGAGCCGTGTGAGGCACTCCGCGTACGCTTCCCCGGGACAGGGGCGGCGTAGGTCCAGTAGTAGGTGTAGACCGGCCGGGTGGTGTGCTCGGTCCATCGGGTGCCCCACAGATAGGTGGAGATGCGGGCGTTGTCGCGCACCGCCGCATTGCTGGCGCGGGCCGCTTCGTCGTCCGAGGCCGCCGGGTACAGGTGCAGGAACTCCTCGGCCCGCACGCCGAACTTCTCCTTGGCCGCGGCAACGTAGTCCGCCAGCGTCACATGGATCGGAGGGCCGCCCGGCTGCCGGTCGAGCGCACCGGCCGCCCGGTGCTCGGCGAACGCGGACTCCGGGACCGCCCCGCTCTCGTCGAGGTTGTTCCCGGCGATGTAGCAGACGTCGTTCTGCGCGCCCTTGCCGTAGGTGTCCTCGTATCCGGCGGGGATCACCCAACCGTCGACGACCGGGCGGAACAGCGGTGGCCTGGCCTTGCTCCGGGTGTCGACACCACCGTCGAACGCCGGATGCCCGTCGACCAGCTTCTGCCAGGGGAACGATCGCAGTTCGGCGAGCGACCGCGCACCGTGGGCCCGTGTGTACCGCTCCCCCGCGCTCTCCGCGTCGGCCAGGGTCCGGTAGGAGGTGCTCAGGTACCGGAGTTCGGGGTCGCGGGAGTACCGCGCGTGGCTCTGCGCGATGGCCCGCTGGAAGAGTCCGGTGGCCAGCGGCGACATGGCCAGGAAGTTCACCGAGCCCGCGCCGGCCGACTGACCGGCGATGGTCACCCGCCCCGGGTCCCCACCGAATGCGGCGATGTTGTCCCGCACCCACCGCAGGACGGCGATGCTGTCCAGCAGCCCGTAGTTCCCCGAGGCGGCCTGCCCGGACTCCTCGCTCAGTTCCCGCGTGGCCAGGAAGCCGAAGGCGCCCAGCCGGTAGTTGAAGGTCACCACGACCACGCCGCGGCAGGCGAGGCCCTCTCCGTCGAAGCGGGGATGGGCGCCGGTGCCCGCGCGGAAGCCGCCGCCGTAGATCCACACCAGCACCGGACGCGGGGCCGAGGAGGTGGCGGCCCCGGTCCAGACGTTGAGGTAGAGGCAGTCCTCGCTCATCGCCAGGCCGATGCCCGATGTCACCGCGTCGCGTGGCGACTGAGGGCACATCGCGCTGAAGCTGCCGGCTCGGCGGATTCCGGTCCACGGAATCGGCGGCTGGGGGGGACGCCAGCGCAGTTCACCGACCGGGGGCGCGGCATAGGGGATTCCCCGGAAGACCGCCACCGAGCGGTCCCGCCCCGATATCCCCTGCACGAGGCCAGAAGTGGTCTCCACCGGATCAAGCACGATTGTCACCTCCCAGTCGTTGTGAAAGTTCGGTCGCCGGGCGCACGCCCGGGTGTCTACTCAAGGACCAGCGCATGCCGCGCCGCGGCGACGTGGTGCCGCATCGCCGCGACAGCCGCGTCCGGGTTACGGGTGACGATGGCCAGCAGGATCGCCTGGTGCTCCTCGTACGACCCGGCCCGCGGGTGGTGTACGGCGACATTGCGGTACTGCCGCATGACAAGCGGATACAACAAGGTTTCGTACGCCCGGGCGAGTGTCACCTGGTGAGCGGCTTCTTTCACCTGCTGGTGGAATCTTCGGTTCCCTTGGGAATAGGCCGCCTGGTCACCGCGCGACTGGGCATCCGCCATCTCGTCAAGCGTGGCGCGCAATGCGCGGATCTCGTCTTCCGTCGCCCGCTCGGCGGCCTTGCCCGCAAGTGCGGACTCCAGCGTTTCGCGCGCCTCGAGAATGTCCGCCGCTTCCTCGGGGGAGAAGTCCCTGGTCCGCACTCCGCGATTGACCTCGCTGGAGACGTATCCCTCCTGCGTCAGCCGGACCAGGACCGCGCGCATCGTGCTTCGCGAGACGTTGAACATCCTGGTCAGATCCGCCTCGGTCAGCCGGGTGTTCGGCTCCATGCTTCCTGACAGCAGCAGCGAACGCAGTTCCTCGTACGCCTGACTCGACCGGGTGGCGGAAGTCCTGGTCTCGCTGGTTACGCCGCCGTTGTTGCTCTGGTCCACCGTGATCGCCTACGCATCCTAGAAGGGGAACGCCACCTGTAGTTGCTTCTGCACCGCTGCGGAAGGTCCTGTGGCAGTTGCTCAGTCCCGTGCCGCGCCGAGGCCCGGGTAAAGGCGTCGGGCCGTGCCGGCGAAGATATCCTCCCGTGCCTCCTCGGAGAGAACGTCGAGGACCTCCTTTGCGAGTCCCACGAGTTCCGGCAGCGATTGCTCGGCAGCCGGGCAGTTGGAGCCCCAGGCGATACGGTCGGCACCGAACGCCTCGACCACCGGCTGGAGGAAGTCGACCGCCTCCTTTCCGGCATCGTGGAGCCGTTCGAGATTGCGGTGGGTGAGCTTCAGATGCAGACCCGCATTCTTCGCGAGTTCCGCCACCTCCGCGCCCGCGGCGCCGGGAGAGGTCGCGATGTCGGGGTATCCCAGGTGGTCAAGGAGCACCCGCACTCCGGGGAATCGTTCCAGGACCGAGATCAGGTGCCTGGTGGCGGGCCCCAGTCGCATCTGGAGGCAGACGGTGACACCCGCCTCCTCGGCGGTCCGCCAGAAGTCGTACGTCTCGGGCGCGGCGAACCACTCGCCCTGGGCGGGCACGGTGCTGCCGCTGGTGAACAGCCGGACGCCTGCGAGACCCCCCTCGCCGACCAGGTCGAGCAGCCGCGCTCCGGCGCCCGGCCGCAGCGGATCGAAAGTGCCCACCGCGACGAACCTCTCCGGCCGGCGCTTGCGGCTCGTCAGGACGTAGGAGTTGTCGTATCCGTAGGCGGTGGTGGCCTGCACCAGCACGGCCTGCCGGATGCCGGCCTCCTCCATCCGGGAGACCATGCCCTCCGCGGTGACGGGCCGGGACACCGCCCACTGCGACTGGTTCCCCCCGATGGGCGCTCGCGGGTAGACGGCCAGGTCCTCCGAGATGATGTGGCAGTGCGTGTCGACGATGTCCACGGTTTCCGCTGCTCCTTCGCGCTGGGCGTGTGTTGGCATGTGGTGTGCGGTACGGGCGTCCGAGGCCGCCGTCCCTAGGCGTCCGGATAGTCGCCCTCGGCGAACAGCCGGTGTACGTCCTCGGCAAAGTCCGCGCTGAGCAGACCCTGTTCGCGCGAGTACCGCACGATCGCCTCCAGGCTTGCCTGGTTGGCGCCGATGCCGTACGGAATGGGATCGCTGCCGAGCCGGCGCGCCTGCCGGGCGAACCGCGGCACTTCCGTCCACTCCGGATCAGCGGTGACCTGCCGCCGCTTGCTGTCCGCCAGCGCCGCGTAGAGCGCGGTCGGCAGACCGGGATCGCGATCCACCAGCTCGGAGCGGATCGCGATCACCGAGTGCAGCGGATAGATGCCGGTGCGCAGAAAGTAGTCGGCGCTGAGCACGTCGGAGTCCGGGAACAGCGGGTACGGGCCGCTGTCGGCCTCGTCACCGCCCTCACCGGCTGACGGCGGTTCAGCAGCGGCCGTCCAGCCGGCCTTGGGTGCGCCTGCCCGCCCGGTGCCCGCGTTGCCGGTGAACGCCGCGTCGACCTCTCCGGCGCCCAGCAGGGCACCGAGGGAGCGTCCGTCGGTGACCCGCTCGACATTTGCCGGTGTGTGCCCCTCGATGTGGTCGTCGTCGTCCACCACCCAGGTGATCTTGTCCAGGTCGACGCCGTATTCCTCCTGGAGCACCCCCCTCACCCATACGGCGGTGCTCACGGTGTAGGCGCGGACCCCGATCCGGCGTCCCTCCAGATCCGAGGGCGTTCGGATTCCCGAGTCCGTGGCGCACTGGACGTCGCCGTGGTGGAAGCGCCGGTTGAGGAAGACCGGTATCGCGGTCAGCGGGATGCCTTCCTGGAGTGCCATCAGGTAGGACACCGGTGCCAGCTCGCACACGTCGAACTCCAGGTCCCGGATCATCCGCCGGTAGGCGCCGATGATCGGTCTGACCCGCACCTCCTCGACCGCGTACCCGTCCACCGCCGCCCTGCCGTCGAGCAGTGCCTGCCCGTGGGGGTACTCCCCGAGTGCCACCGTGAGCTTGTCCATGCGCTTCTTCGTCCTGTCTTCCGATCGAGTGCTTGCCGATGCCGAGCCGGCCGGACCGGCGGTCCCGGTCCTCTGGTGGGCCGTCACCGCGCCTCAGCCGCCGAGCCGCGAGGGCCGCACGCCGAGGGCCTCGCTGGACTGCGCGAGCAGTTCGTCGAAAGCGACCGGGCGCGGCAGCACTTCCTGTTCGAGCGCGTAGGCGGCGGCCAGCGATATCGGGGCGCGCAGTGCCTCGAAACCCACCGGCTCCGAACCTCCGGGATCCTGAGCGGCCACGTCGCGCATCGCGTCGTACATGGCGCAGATCGCTGCTGAGTGCTTCCGGGCGGCGGCGGCGCTCACACCGATGACATGGTTGATCGGGGTGAATCCCTTGCGCGCCGACCACTCGGCCGCGACGCCGAGGGCGTCGGGAATGGCGGTGCGGATGCGGTCGTCGGAGGGCAGTCCGTTGCCCATGACCCCGTAGTCGAGGCGGCCGTCGAGGAAGTCCGCCTGGAGGCCGGCGCCGGCCGGCGCCCGGGTGACCCACGTCGGGTCCTGGTACGCGTCGACGTGGCCGGCCTCGTACACTCTCCAGTCCACCTTGCGCAGGTCCACACCGAACTGCTCGGTGAGGAAGCCCCGCAGCCACACCCCGGTGGTCTGGCTCCAGGACCGGACGCCGACGCTCCTGCCCTCCAGGCTCTCCACCGGCAGGCCACTCAGGCTCACCAGCGTCTGGTGCTGGGCACGCACCAGCGTGGTGACGGGGAGCAGCACGACCGGACGGCTGTAGGCCACCGCCTGGAGCAGCGTCACCACCGCGACCTCGCACACATCGACGGCAGCGTCGTTCACGAAGCCACGCGATGCCTTGTGCACCGGCCGCACGTCGAGTCTCTCCACCTCGGTCCCTGATACCCGGGCGGCCTCGGTGGCTGCTGCCGCGAGGTCATCGCGACCCACGACCAACTTCATCTCCGACTCCTTCTGCTTCATGCTGTGTGTGCCGGGTCGCCGTGCCCGTGCCGGTGGTGCCGCTCGTGGTGCCGGCGCAGCAGGTCGGCGCCGTAGTCGTTGCCGTTCGGGGTACGGACCACGGTGTGGATGTGGCGGCGGGTCGGCACGTCGTTTGCGTACATGACACCCGCCATGTGCTCGAACTCCACGAGGATCACCGGGCTGTGCAAGCGGTAGTAGAAGACCCCGTCCGGGCCTCCCTCGCCGGCCCAGCCGAAGTAGGTGTCCGACGCGTGCGCCTCGACCTCTTGCTGCCGGACCCGGGCGTGCCCGTCGCCGGCCCGGTCGACGTACAGGCCGAGCAGTTCGAGTGCGGTCGTGCGCTGCGACGGCGTCAGCTCACCGAGCGGCAGGCCCTGGTAGTTCAGCTCGAAGTTGTCCCGGAAGGCGCCGGCGAACAGTTCAGGCGGCATCGTCTCCGCGAGGGTCGCCTTTTCGCGCTGGGACCCGGTCAGGCTCGAGTACAGCTCCTGGCCCACGGCTTCCTCGCGCCGGAATGCCGTCGTGCCGGCGTACTTCCCCGCCTCGGCCACCACCGGCTCCGCGCCGAGGAATGTCGGGGTGAGGACCATCTGGTCGCCGACGAACGCGCAGTTGACGTTGACATGATGGCCGTCGAGCTGCCAGCCCCACGGCTGGTCGGCGCTCTCGGGTCGGCCGTAGACGCTGAACCAGTACAGCCACTCGTTGAGCAGATGCTCCTCGCCGCGCAGTTCGCCGATCGTCAGGTTCAGCCGCATCAGGTCGACGACCTGCGCGAAACCGGCGTCGCTGAGACTGGCCCGGATGACCTCCATGGCCAGTTGCCGCTTGCGGCCGTCGAGTTCCTCCAGGAGCAGCCCGTGCCGCAGGAAGTACCGGGCGCCGTTCGCCCAGTGCCGCCGTGTCACGTCGTCCATCGGCATCCGGCCCTCGGCCAGTTCGGGAGCGGTCAGTGCGCCCAGGTACTCCGCGGCCGCTCCGCGCACCCCGGTGACGTCGACGCCGGTGCCGCGCAGCGGGAACAGCCCCGGTTGCACGCCGTCCGAGGTCGCGACGCCGCGGAACGGCTCGTCCGCCGCGCGCCTGCGCCACTCGACCTTCTCCAACAGATCCGGTGTCCACACAGCCGGCCGCCGCGTCGGGGCCTCCCCGCGGATTCGCAGCTCACTCATGTGCACGACCTCCCGTCGGTCCGTTGAGTCGCGAGGTGTGCTCCACGATCCGGGCGACGTCGACGCGGGACCGTACGACCTGCTGCTGGTGCGCATAACGGGCGCCGGTCTCCAGGGACTTGACCAACTCCTGGGTCCAACCCGCCGAGACCACCCGGCCGGCCGGTGAGTCGTCGCGTTCCGCCGCGGTGGCCGCGATCGACTCCTTGAGTGCCTGGTAGAGCGCGACCACCGCCTCCGGTTCGGACTCCAACACCTCGTCGCGCACCACGACCATGTGGTTCACCGGGATCGTGCCGTGCCGCTCGATCCATTCCTGCCCGGCGGCCTTCGCGTCCTCGATGACCGGGACCAGCTCCACGTCCTGGGCGCCGATCGCGCGGGGGCCGAGGACGGCCGCCTCCACCGAGCCGTCGCGCAGCAGGTCGGCGACCTTCGCCGCCGGTGACCTCCGCACGTTGGCCGGGTTCCGGTACTCGGGGACGTGCGGGTCCTCGGTGGTGACCCAGGTGACGTCCGAGGGCTCGACGCCGTAGTCCTCGCGGAGGATGCCGCGCACCCACAGTCCCGTGGTCTGACCGTAGGAGCGCACGCCGACCCGCTTGCCGGCCAACTGCCGCGGGGAGAGCTTCGGGCTGCCGGACACGCGGGTGAGCGACTGGTGGTGGGTGCTGCCGATCATGGCTACCGGAAGCAGGGTGATCGGGACCCCGGCCTCCCTGGCCTGGAAGTACGTCGCCAGTGCCATCTCGCAGACGTCGAACTCCAGGTTCCTGACCATCCGCGTGAAGGCGGTGTACAGCGGGGACGCCTGCGCGAAGCGGCAGTCCACCCCCTGCACCGGGATGGCGCCGTCCTTGATCGGACGTGTGTGGGGGTAGTCCCCCAGTGCGATCGAGAGCGTCGTCCGGTTGCGCGGATCGCGTTCCGCCACCGCTGCCGGCGCCATCAGACGTCCTCGCCGTACTGCAGGCGGCGGTAGGGCACGCTCAGCACGTTCCGGGTGATCCGGACGTCGATGATGTACGGCCGGGGGCTGCGCACGTAGTCGGACAGGGCGGCGGTGAGTTCGGCCGTGGTGCGCACGGTCGCGCCGCCGCCGCCGAGGGCCACCGCGACCGCGCCCAGCTCGGGCGTCGGAATCACCGCGAGTTCCGGGTCCAGGCCCTTGGCCTTCGCCTTGTGGTACTCCGCGCCCAGTCCCTCGTCGTTCATGACGACCACCAGCACCGGCAGCCCGTACCTGACGGCCGTCTCGAACTCCGAGAGGTGCATCAGGAAGCTGGCGTCGCCCTCCACCACGAAGGCGGGCTTCCCGCCGTCGGCGACGACCGAGCCGATGGTCAGCAGCGGGGCCTGGCCGATGGCGCCGAACATGCCGTAGTTCGACAGCACGTCGCGGGAGCGCTGGAAGAGCATGGTGCCGAAGTCGGTCTGGTGGCCGCTGCCCAGCACCAGCCCGATCTCGGGCGGGATCTCGGCGTCCAGGACGTGGATGACCTCGCGGGGGTCCAGGCGGCCTGGTTCCGCGTGGTATTCCGCCGGGGCCCGCAGCGGTGCCGCGAGCCGGCTGCGTACCTCGGGGGTGTGGAAGCCCTGGGCACCGGCCGGCCGCTTGTCCAGCACCCGGCTCAGCTCCGCGACAGCGGTGACGGCGTCGGCCTGGACGTAGACGTCCGCGGCCTTGCCGTGGCCCATGACCAGGTTCGGGGAGGTGTCGATCTGCACGTAGGAGGCATCGGGGAACAGCAGCCCGTGCTCGGTGGTGTAGTGGTTCAGGCTGGCGCCGACCGCGATCACGCAGTCGGCCTCCTGGAGCAGTTCCATCGCGACCTTGCTGCCGAACAGCCCGGAGATCCCCACGTGGTGCTCGTTGCCCTCGCACAGCCAGTTCTTCGCCTGGAGCGTGGTGGCCAGCAGGGCGCCGGTCTGCTCCTGGAGGCGCAGGATCTGCTCCCCCGCGCCCGCCAGCCGCGCGCCCCGTCCGGCGATGATCACCACCCGCTTGCTCGCCTGCACCAGCTCGGCCGCCCGCAGGATCGCGGCGGGGTCCGGCAGCAGCCGGGCGTGACCGATCAGGTCGGTGGAGGGGGTGTACGGGCCGGCGTCCTCGAAGTCCTTGACCTGGACGTCGAAGGGCGCGCTGAGCATCACCGGCCGCGACCGGGTCCTGGCGGTGTAGAAGGCCCGCTGGACGGCCTCCTCGGCGAGGTCGGGCCGGGACACGTGGACGAAGTCGCATTCGATCGCGGCGGCGAACCTGCGCTGGTCGAGGTACTGCACCGCCGTCTCGTCGCCCACCGGGGTCTCGCCGCAGAAGGCGACCAGCGGGGTGCCGGCCCGGCTCGCGCAGAGCATCGAGGTGGCGAGCTGCGACACGCCGGGGCCGCTGGTCGTGGTCACCACACCGGGGCGGCCGGCGGTGCGCGCCCACCCGTCGGCCATGCCGAGCCCGGAGCCCTCGTGCCGCACCTCGTACAGCCGGACCCCGCGCTGGTGCAGCGCGTTCATCCAGTGCATGTTGGCGTCGCCCATCATGCCGAAGACGTCGCTCGTGCCCTCGTGGACGAACGCCTCGGCGAGCGCTTCGTAGACCTTCACTTGCCGGTCCCCTTCGCATTCGTGGCGTGGGACTTCAGCACGCCTTCCAGTCGCCCGAACACCCGCAGCGCGTTGCCGCCGTAGACCGCTTCGCGGTCGGCGTCGGCCAGCGTGCCGACGGAGTCCAGGAGGTACTTCGTGTCGTCGAACCGGTGGCCGGTCTCCGGGTCCACGCCGCGGACGGCGCCGATCATCTCGGAGGCGAAGAGGATGTTGTCCGCGGGGACGACGTCCGTCAGCAGCTGCATACCGCGCTGGTGGTACACGCAGGTGTCGAAGAAGACGTTGCGCAGCACCGCCTCCTCCAGCGGAGGCCGGCCCCGGTCCTGCATGAAGCCGCGGTAGCGGCCCCAGTGGTAGGGGACGGCGCCGCCGCCGTGCGGAATGATCAACTTCAGCGTCGGGAAGTCGGTGAACAGGTCCGACTCGCACAGCTGCATGAACACCGCGGTGTCGCCGCCCAGGTAGTGCGCACACGTGCCCTGCACGGCCGGGTTCCGCGACATCGCCACGTGGACCATCGCCGGGACGTCGAGTTCCACCATCTTCTCGTAGAGCGGGTAGTAGACTCGGTCGGTCAGCGGCGGCGCCTGCCAGTAGCCGTCCGACGGGTCCGGGTTGAGCAGGCAGCCGACGAAGTCCAACTCCTCGACGCAGCGCTGGAGTTCGGCCGCGCTGCTCCGGATCGAGGACGCCAGCGCCTCGCCCGGGGACTGCGGGAGCTGGCACACCCCGACGAACCGGCCCGGGAAGAGCCCGCACACCCGGGCGATCAGGTCGTTGCTCACCTGGGACCAGTCCAGGCTGGTCCGCTCGTCGCCGAAGTGGTGGGCCATCTTCCCCGCGCCCGGCGAGAACAGCGCCACGTCGACGCCGCGCTCCACCTGGAGCTTGAGCTGGCCCTGCTCGATGGCGGCGCGGATCTCGTCGTCGCTGATGTGCAGTTCGTCGGGCGACACCCGGGCGCCCGATTCCTCGAACGCCTGGATCTGTCGTTCGCGCCACTTCCCGAGCGCGGCCGGGGCCGTGGTGAAGTGACCGTGACAGTCAATGAGCATGAAGATCTCCGAAGTTGGCATGGCCTGCGGTGGGAGGCCCGGTGCGGTGCCGGTAAGGGGGGCGGTGGTGACGGGTCCGCCGTCAGGCGTCGCCGGTCAGCATCCGGCCCAGCTGCAGGCCCGGGTAGGTGCGCACCGGCATGGTCATCAGGAAGCGGTAGCCGTCGTCCAGCACCTGCTTGACGTTGTCGGCCGTCACGTGCGGGTGGCCGACCGGGACTCCGCGGGCGGCGCAGATGTCCAGGATCCGGCGCTTGCACTCCAGCATCAGCGGGTGGTCGTACTCCCGGGGGATGCCGAGCTCCTGGCTCATGTCACCCTCACCGATGATGATCAGCCCGATACCCGGCACCTGGTCCAGGATGTCCGGCAGGTTCTCGATGGCGAGCTGGTCCTCGATCATGAGGGCCACCAGGATCTCGCCGTCCGGGTCGAGCGGCCAGACGTCGGCCTTCGCGTAGTACTCGGCGTTCGTGATCCCCCAGTAGCGGGCGGCGGCGGCCGGGCTGTCGCCGCGCAGGCCGGCCGGCTCGTAGCGGGGGCGGTCGGCCAGCCGGGGGTAGCGGCAGGCGGCGACGGCGTTGCGCGCCTCCTCCACGGTGGAGACGTGCGGCCACACGATGCCGTACGCGCCCAGGTCCAGTGCCTGTTTGGCGTGCCACTGCGCCTTTTCGCCGCCGTTGACCGGGATCCGCACCAGCGGCGTGAGGGCGGGCGCGACGCTGTCGGCCCCGAATATCTGCCGCCTGTTCAGGAGGTACTGCAGGGTGTCGCGGAGCGCGGGGGCGTCCCAGGGCTTGTGCTCGGTCTCGAAGACCAGGGCGTCGTAGGCGCTGGTGCCGAACTCCAGGGCGGCGCTCGGGTCCGCCGCCGCGAACGACGCGAAGACGTGCTGCCCTGCTTCGAGGGCACCGATCACCTTATTGAGCCTGGGTATGGGCACTGCCGACCTCCTCGGTCTGTGTCGTACGCGGGGACGGGACGTCCGGGGTGCCCGAGTCGGGGGCCGGCGGTGGCGGCTGCCTGCGGCGCAGGAGGCGGGCGAACCAGGCGCGCAGCCGGCCCAGCCGTCCGGTGCGGGGCGGTGCGGCGGCCGGGGCGTGCGCCGCGGCGGCGGCAGCAGCGGGTGAGTCGCCGGCGGGTACCGCGACCGGGACCGCCGCCTCCTCGCCGGGGGCGCCGACCAGGACCGCCGGCTCCGTGCAGCGCTTGACCAGCTTCGCCGAGAAGTCCTTCGTCATCCTGGAGGTCACCACGGTGGCGCCCGACTCGACCAGCGAGGCGAGCTTGCCGGAGAGGGTCACCTCGCCGTTCATGACCACCCGGGTGCCGCCGGCCGCCTCGTCCTCGACCACCCGGAAGGTGGCGTCACCACGGAAGCGGGTGGCACCCTGGCCGTCGCCGCCGGTGGCCGTCAGCCGGCCCTCGAACTCGGCCTCGTCCAGCTCCAGCCGGATCCGGGCGGCGAACCTGACGCGGATCGCACCGAACTTGACCACCAGGGCCCCGTCGAAGGAGCCGTCGTCGTGCTCGGCCCCCAGCTCGGCGCCGCTGATGCAGGACACCACGTCAGAGGGGTTCGAGATGACCTCCCAGACCCGTTCTGGCGGGCTGGGTACGGCGATCTCTTCCTTGATCGATATCACGGCATTTTCCTTATGCGGAGGCGTCGGACAGGTCGATCTCGGACTTGAACAGGCTCCACAGGTCGTTGTAGATCTCGGAGAACTCGCGCGACTCGACCAGCGAGCCGATGCTGCGCGGCCGTTCGAAGGGGACCTGCAGGACGCGGTGCACCGTCCCGGGCCCCTGGCTCATCACGATCACCTCGTCGGCGAGGTAGATCGCCTCGTTGAGGTCGTGGGTGACGAACACGAGCGTGCCCTGCTGCTCCTCCCAGAGGTTGAGCAGGTCCTGCTGGAGTTTGAGCCGGGTGATCGCGTCCAGCGGTCCGAACGGCTCGTCCATCAGGACGATCGCCGGGTCGTAGATCAGCGCCCGCGCGATGGCGACCCGCTTCTGCATGCCGCCGGAGAGCTCCCGCGGGTAGTGCTCCTCGAAGCCGGTGAGGCCGACCACCTTGACCCAGTGGGCGATGCGCTCCTCCCGCTCGTCCTTGGGCACCCGGCGGAACTTCAGCGCCAGGCCGATGTTGGCCCGCACGCTCAGCCAGGGCAGCAGGTTGGCCTGCTGGGTCACGTACGCGGCCTGGGAGTTGACCGCGGTGACCCGCTCACCGTTGAAGTAGACCTCGCCCGTGGTCGGGGCGAGCAGCCCGGCGGCCAGGTTGAGGATCGTGCTCTTGCCGCATCCGCTCGGTCCGATCACCGCGACGAGTTTGCGCCGCGCGACGCGGAACGAGATGTCCTGGATGGCCGGTTGGTGCGTACCCGGGAACTCCAGGGTCACGTTTTCGAAGCGGAGTGCCTCCGCATGGGAGTCGCGTGGGTTGGTCGACAACTCTGTCTCCTAGACCGGCTACGGGTGACGCGATCGGGCACTCGCGCGTCCGGCGTTCGAGTGGCCTTGTCAGTGGGGCTCGTTGACTGCGAGGGCGGCTGCGGTTGCGGCTCAGCTCGTCCCAGCTGGCGCTCGACTGGCGGGAATCGCTACCGAGCGATGGATTGTCCAACAACTTGCGAGTGACCGTAACACCGCCGAATCACCCCGGCAAGAAGTCTGCACGAAAAAAGCATAGTGACTATGAGTAGTCAACCGACAACGCTATTAGTTGTTGGACAACGCATCACGGAGGCATCACGGTCACCGGCCGGCCACCGGGCGGTCACCCAGCGAATACGACGACAAACCCGGCGAACACGGCGACCACGGCACCGCGGAGGGCGTCGAGAGCCGGAAGGCACCGGCACGTCGGCCCTCAACCCGTCATCCAAGAGGCTCCACCAACCCGCGTCCGGCCAGTTGTCCATCAATATTGCCACCAAGTTGCCCTGGTGCTACGTTCCTCACCACATCTCGACACATGTTGTCGAACAATCTGCGCGTAACCCGCCGAGAGCCATGGCCGCCCGGAGCGGCAGCGCCGTGGTCGCAGCGATGCCCATCGCCTCGCCACCACCCGCCCCGCGTCCTGTCGGCCCGTACGGCGAAGACGGCCCGCCACCCTCGTGCGCCTGCCGCCCCGGCGCACCCGCACCACCTCAGTGCATACGGAGAAGGGACACAGCACATGGCAAGACCCAGCAAGGCCGGCGCCCTCGGGCGTCCGGCCGGCCGCCGTGGCGTACTGCTGCCTTTGGTCCTGGCAGTGACCGCCTCCGCCTCGCTGGCCGCATGCGGCTCATCGGGTTCGTCCTCGGCGTCTTCCTCCGGCGGAACGTCCGCCACCAAGATCACCTTCGGTGACCTGAGCCCGACGACGACGCTGACGCCGTTCTACGCGGCCGTGTACGAAGGGTTCTTCAAGAAGGCCGGCCTGAACGTGTCGGTCGAGAAGTTCACCGGCGGCGGGTCCTCGTCCGTCGCGGCACTGGCCACCGGCGCCGTCGACATCGCGTCCGGGGGGCCGACCAACTTCATCTCCGACATCGCCAAGAAGGCCGTCACCGGCAAGATCTTCGCCGAGGTGGCCGGTGCGCAGTACGACGTCCTCGCGACCAAGGGGATCACGAGCGTGTCGCAGCTCAAGGGGAAGACGATCGGGGTGTCCGGCGGCAACTCGGCCGACGAGATCTACCTCATGGCGGTGCTGGCCAAGTACGGGATCAAGCCGGGCGACGTCACCTTCGTGACCTCGGGCACGCTCGCGCAGCGCTTCGGCGCCATCTCCAGCGGGACGATCAAGGCGACCGCCGAGCTCGACACCCAGCGCACGGTGGAGCAGCAGGTGGGCACCGTCGTACTCAAGGCCGAGGACAGCCCGGTGCAGGTCCCCAACGTGACGTTCTGGGGTTCCGACAAGTTCCGCACGTCGCACGCCGACGCCCTGAAGCGGATGATCTCGGTCCTCGTCTCGTCCGCCACCTGGGTCTCCCAGCCGGCCAACAAGGCGGCGGCGCTGGCCGACTGCGAGAAGGGCAGCGGAGCGACCGCGGCGAGCTGTGAGCAGACGATCGCGGTCAACACGAATCCCGCGCAGGCCGGCAAGTGGACCTGGTCGTCGACGTGGGCGGTGGACACCGCCGGCATCGCCAAAGCGATCGACGCGACGGCGCAGGTGATCCCCGAGGCCAAGGGCCTGACCCCCGCGGCCGTCGTGGACACCTCGATCACCGGGACACAGCCGTGAGCGCCGCGTCGCAGACCGGGTCCCGGAACGTCTCGGCCGGGCCGACGCCGACGCGGCAGGCGCGTCCCCGCCGCACGGGGAAGGAGACCTGGGCCGCCGTCCGCCCCTTCGTCCTGGGTTCGCTCTCCCTGGTGCTGCTGATCGCCCTGTGGCAGGTGGCCGTGAACGGCCACTGGGTGAAGCCGCTGTTCCTGCCCGGGCCGTCCAAGGTCGTCCACGCCCTCGGTTCGCTGTTCTCGCAGGGCGAGATCTGGTCGAACCTGCGCGTGTCGGGCGAAGAGTTCGCGCTCGGCCTGGGCATCTCCGTGGTGCTGGGCGCCGTGCTGGGCCTGCTGACCGGCTGGTACAAGGCGGTGGACGAGTTCCTGAAGCCGCTGGTCGTCGGCATCAACTCGATGCCCCAGGTCGCCGTGGTGCCGGTGCTCATCCTGATCTTCGGTATCGGCATGACGCCGAAGATCGTGGTCGTCGTGCTGAGCTGCACGACGGTGATCCTGATGAACACCGCGGCGGGCGTGGCGAACGTGGACTGGCAGCTGCGGCGCCTGGCCCGGAGTTTCGGAGCGTCCGACCCGCAGGTCATCAGGACCATCGTGCTGCCGTCGCTGGTGCCGTTCTTCATGACCGGCCTGCGCATCTCGATCGGGCGGGCGATGATCGGCGTCGTCGTCGGCGAGATCTTCGCGTCCAAGGCGGGCATCGGCAACGTCCTCATCTCGGCAAGCAACTCCTTCAACATGCCCGTCATGTACGCGACCGTCGCGATCATCACCTTCCTCGGCATCGCGCTGACCCAGGTCGCGGCGCTGCTGGAGCGGCGCATGCAGCGGTGGCGGCGGTGAGCGCCGCCGTGTCCCCTCACCCGTCCAGAGCGTTCCACCCGCCGATCCAGGGGGATCGATGTCCGCGAAGCAGATGAAGCAGCCCACGCAGCCACCAGCCGAACGGTCCGGAGTGAAGCTCCAGGTCGAAGGCGCGCGCGTCAGCTACCAGGCCAGGACCGGTACCGTCCTCGCGGTGGACGGGATCGACCTCGACGTGGCCGACGGCGAGTTCGTCGCGATCGTGGGTCCCAGCGGTTCGGGCAAGAGCACCTTCCTGATGGCGCTGGACGGGCTGGTCCCGCTCGCCGGCGGTCGGATCTCGGTGGGGGCCCGGCAGATCGACGGCCCCGGGCCCGACCGGGCCGTGGTGTTCCAGGACGCGAGCCTGCTGCCGTGGCGTTCGGTGGTCGACAACGTCGCCTACGGTCTCGAACTGGCCGGCCGGCCGAAGAAGGAGCGGTTGCGCACCGCCGCGGAGCTGCTGGTACTGACCGGGCTCAAGGGGTTCGAGGACTTCTACCCCGACCAGCTCTCCGGCGGCATGAAGCAGCGGGTCAACATCGCCCGCGCGCTGGCGGCGGACCCGGAGATCCTGCTGCTCGACGAGCCCTTCTCGGGACTCGACGCGCAGACCCGCGAGAGCATGCAGGCGGAGCTGCTGAAGATCTGGGACGCCCGTAAGAAGACCGCCGTCTTCGTGACCCACCAGATCGACGAGGCCGTCTACCTCGCCGACCGGGTCATCGCGTTCAGCGCCCGTCCGGCCACGGTCGTGGCGCAGTGGCGGATCCCCTTCGACCGGCCCCGCCCGCTGGAACTCAAGCACAGCCGTGAGCACCGTGACCTGGAGGAGGAGATCTGGGAGGTCGTGCGGGCCCAGAAAGCGCCGGACGAGGCTTCCGGCTCGTGACACAGCGCGCCACGGGTCACCGCGGACACTCCATGGACCAATGGGATATATCAGCGTAAAAGTGATCTTATGTTCTTGTTCGGTCGACCGCAGGACTCGGCCGGCGCCTCACCTGCCCGGGCATCGGCCCGCGGCCGGCGAGGCAGCCGGCGGTGGCTGCTGAACGCACGCAGCGTGGTCGGCCAGATGTTCGTGCTCCAGGTCGCGATCGTGCTGCTGATGGCGGTCGTGGCCGTGGTGCTGCTGGTGATGACCGTCGAACGGGAGGCCACCCGGTCCGCGGCCGGCCGCTCCTACGCGGTCGCGCAGACGATCGCGCACTCCCCCGGCATCGTGGCGACCCTCAGGTCACCGGATCCGAGCGCGGTGCTGCAGCCCCGGGCGGAGGCGATCAGACGGGGCTCCCAGCTGGACTTCGTCGTGGTCGTCAGCAAGGAGGGAGTGCGTTACACCCAGGCCGATCCGGCTCTCATCGGCACCCGCATCACCTACGCGCAGGACCTGGAGGCGCTGCGGACCGGGCACACCGTCACCGGGCGCAACGAGACGAAGACCCACACCGCGATGCGCACCTTCATGCCGATCAAGGACACCGACGGTTCGGTGGTCGGCGGAGTCGCCGTCGGCGTCCGGGTGGCGAGCATCAGCGCGGAGGCCACCGGGCAGTTCCCGGTGCTGCTGGGCGTCACCGCCGTCGCGATGGCCGCCAGCACGGTCGGCGCGCTGACGCTCGGCAGACGGCTGCTGCGCCAGACCCACGGCCTGGGCCCTGCCGAGATCACCCGGATGTACCGCTACCACGACGCGGTGCTGCACGCCGCCCGGGAGGGCGTCGTCATCGTCGACGCCGACCGCAGGCTGCTGCTGGTGAACGAGGAGGCGCGGCGGCTGCTCTCGCTGACCCCGCAGGCGCAGGGCAGGCGGGTGGACGAGCTGGATCTCGCGCCCCCCATGTCCGAGCTCCTGTCCTCCGGGCGGGCGGCGACCGACGAGGTGCATCTGGCCGGGGTCAGGGTGCTGGCGGTGAACCAGCGGCCGCTGGACGGCTACGCGGGCGCGTCCGGCAGCGTCGCGACCATGCGGGACTCGACGGAGCTCAGCGAGTTGTCCAGCCGGGCGGACGACGCGCGCGACCGCCTGGCGGTGCTGTACGACGCGAGTGTCGGCATCGGCACCACCCTCGACGTCACCCGGACCGCCGGGGAGCTGGCCGCGGCGACGGTGCCGCTGTTCACCGACTACGTGACCGTCGACCTGGCGGAATCGGTGCTGCGCGGCGACGAGCCGACCCTCGCGGAGCAGACGTTCCGCCGGGTGGTGAGCAGCGGCGTCCGCGACGACGCCCCGTTCGCCGCGACCGGTGAACGCGTCACGTCCGCCCTTCGGGCATCCCCGGCGGGCGACCCGACCGCCGGCCGGGGGGTGATCGACCGCGACCTGCGCGCGGTGGCCGGGGCGGTGCCCGGAGACGTCCCGGGCCTGGACTTCCACGGCGTCGAGCGGTTGCAGCGCGTGGTCGAGTACGGGATCGCCTCGCTGATCACCGTCCCGTTGTGCTCGCGCGGGGTGGCGCTGGGGGTGGCCCGGTTCTGGCGGTCCAAGGAGCGCGACGCCTTCGAGCAGGACGACCTGAGACTGGCCGAGGAACTGGCCGCGCGGACCGCGGTGGCCATCGACAACGCCCGGCGCTACACCCGTGAGCACGCCATGGCCGTGACCCTGCAACGCAGCCTGCTGCCCGGGGCGCTCCCCGCCCCCACCGCCGTGGAGGTCGCGCACCGCTATCTGCCGACCGAGTCGGGCAGCGTGGGCGGCGACTGGTTCGACGCCATCGCGCTGCCGGGGGCACGGGTGGCGCTGGTGGTCGGCGACGTCGTCGGCCACGGCCTGCACGCCGCGGCCACCATGGGCCGGCTGCGTACGGCCGTGCACAACCTGTCCGCCCTCGATCTGGCGCCCGACGAGCTCATGGCCCGCCTGGACGAACTCGTCACCCGTATGGACGCCGACGAGGACAGGGACCAGAGCGTCACCGGGGCCACCTGCCTGTACACCGTCTACGATCCCTCCACCGGCCTGGCCACCATGACGCGCGCGGGGCACCCCGGGCCCATGCTGGTCCTGCCCGACGGCTCCGTGCACACCCCCGAGGTGCCGGTCTCCCCTCCCCTGGGCCTGGGCGGCACGGAGCCGTTCGAGTCCGCCGAGCTGCGGCTGGCGGAGGGAAGCCGCATCGTGCTGTTCACCGACGGGCTGGTCGAGAAGCGCGGGCACGACATCGACTTCGGGCTCGGCCTCCTGCGGGACGCGCTGGACGGCCGCCCGGGGCTGGACCCCGAGGAGACCTGCCGGACGGTGCTGGAGGCGCTGCTGCCCCGCCACCCCACCGATGACGTCGCCCTGCTCGTGGCCCGGACGCGGCTGCTCCCGCCGGACCGGATCGCCGAATGGGAGATCTCCGCCGACGCGGCGGCGGTCGCACCGGTGCGCGCCGCGTGCGGGCGGCAGCTGCACGCCTGGGGGCTGGACGGCCTCGGCTTCAGTACCGAGCTGATCATCTCCGAGCTGGCCACCAACGCCGTCCGCTACGGGTCCCCACCGATCACCGTGCGCATGCTGTACGACCGGGAACTGATCTGCGAGGTCTCCGACGGCAGCAGTACGTCACCGCACCTGCGCCGGGCGGCCACCACCGACGAGGGCGGCCGCGGGCTGTTCATGGTAGCCCGTCTCGCGCAGCGCTGGGGCACCCGCTACACGCAGCGCGGCAAGGTGATCTGGACCGAGCAGACCCTGAACGCCCCGTCGGTGGACTCCGGCGCGGACACCGCCGACGCCCTGCTCGACCAGTGGAGCGACGACGAGATCTGAGACCGCCGGCTACGCCGAGGCCGCTGGTCAGACGGACCACCAAAGCCATGATTGTCCGACATTTTTAGGTGGCCTCCCATGCGACAGGAGCACACAGGGCAATTCACAGGCAGATTTTCATTGCGGAGGCATGGCGACGCTGTTACGGTCGCCTGCATGTTGTTCGACAATCTGCTTACCAGGGCGTCAGTCGTCCGGGCGGGTAGCCGTCCGAGAGCGGGTCGGATCACAGCCGCAGCCGACATCAGAGCTGCACCAGGAACCACAGCTTCCGGCACGGGGGCCGGGATCGCCTCTGCGAAGGGACCGCACAGCGATGCCACCTGACATCAAGCGCCGAGCGTTTCTGACGGCCGGTACCGCGGCCGCCGCCACCATGCTGTTACCTCGACCCTTCGCCGTAGCGGCCGCGAGCCCCGGCAAGAAGGGCGTGATGCTGATGAACCGGATCGGTCCGTCGGTGTCGGACCTGTACATCTCCGACGCGGACGGTACGAACGAGCGCAGGCTCCTGACCACCTCGTACCTCGACTACCACGCCGGCTTCTCGCACGACGGGAAGTCGGTGGTCTTCACCTCGGACCGAGGAGGCGACGGCAATCCCGACATCTACCGCGTCGCCCTCGACGGAACCGGCGTCCAGCCGCTGGTGAACAGCTCCGCGGTGGACACCGCGGGCACCCTGTCGCCGGACGGGAGGACCCTGGCCTTCGTCTCCACCCGCTCGACGACCGGGAACTACCTCGCGCAGGTCTGGCTGCTGGACATCCGCACCGGCAAGCTGACCAACCTCACCGGCACCCCGGCACTGGCCGGGGACCCCGCCGGCCCTGACGGCCACTTCCGCCCCTCGTGGTCGCCCGACGGCCAGTGGATCGCCTTCGCCAGCGACCGCAACACGCAGTGGCGGGGCCACAACAACGGCGTCGGCTGGGAGCACACCCAGGCGCTGAGCATCTACCTCATCAGGAAGGACGGCACCGGCTTCCGCCAGGTCGTCAGCAAGCCGGACTACTGCCTGGGCTCGCCGAAGTGGTCCCCGGACGGCCGCCGGATCGTCTACTACGAGATCACCGTCGAGGACACGTACGCCGCCCACCAGTTCGGCACCGTGACCTCCCAGATCGTCTCGGTCGACGTCGCCACGGGTACCGACCGCGTCGAGCACACCTCCGGCGCGAACCTCAAGGTCGCCCCCCAGTACATCAGCGACAGCGAGATCGGCTATCTCGTCAAGGGCGGCCCCGACGAGGGCCTGGCCTACACCTCCGGCACCCGGCCGGCCGTCAAGCGGTCGCTGCGCTCACCGTGCTGGTCGCCGGACGGGAAGTCGGTGATCTACGAGAAGCAGAGCCTCGACCCGGTGCGCCCGCTCGACACACCGGTCTACAGCTGGGACCCGGACTGGGAGTACCGCTTCTGCGACGTCTTCCCGGTCCTGTCCGGGCAGGGCCGGCTCGCCTACACCGAGAAGCAGCTCGGCAACTCCTCGATCGTCACCAACAACGCCCAGGGCACCGACCGCAAGGTCGTCTTCGACCCCACCGACAAGATCCCCGACCCGGTGCCGGGCGCGATCGGCGCCTACCGGCCGGCCTGGTCGCCGGACGGCGAGTGGATCGCGGCCGGCCTGGGCACCTGGTTCGTGCAGGACGCGCCGAACAACGCGCTGATACGGGTGCGCAGCGACGGCTCGGAGTGGGAGCAGCTCACCGACGGCACGTACAACTGCGGCTTCCCCAGCTACTCGGCCGACGGCACCGAGATCGTCTACCGGGCGTGGAGCGAGGGCCAGTTGGGCCTGCGCGTCCTCGACCTCACCACCCGGCAGACGCGGGTGCTCACCGACTCCGAGGACAACCTGCCGGACTGGTCCCCGGACGGCCGGCGCATCGTGTTCACCCGTCGGACCAGCGGAGCCAACTTCGACATCTACACCATCCGCCCGGACGGCACCGACGAGCGGTGCCTGACCACCAGCGGGGCCAACGACGCCCACGCGGTCTGGAACCACGACGGGCGCATTCTGTACAACACCGGCATGTTCGGCTTCCAGGAGGAGGCGGTGCTGTACGACGACACGTTCCAGTCCTACGGTCAGATCATGATCATGAATGCTGACGGCTCCGGCAAGACGGCGCTGACCAACAGCATGACCGAGGACTCGATGCCGCTCTACCTCCCGCAGAAGCTCCTGTCCTCGTAACCGACGCCGGCCGCCGGATGCGGCATCAACAAGGGAGGGCCCTCAGCGTGGGGTCGAGCCGACGGTGACCTGTGCGCCGGCCTGTGCGATGCGGGTGAGCTCCGCGGGGTCGGCGTCGGGGTCGGTGACCAGGTGGGTGACCGCGGTCAGCGGGCAGATCTTGGCGAAGGTGGCCCGGCCGACCTTGGTGCGGTCGGCGACCACGATCGTACGGTCGCTGGCGTCGGCGAAGGCGCGGTCGGTGGCCGCCTCCAACTGGTCGTGGGTGGTGCAGCCGTGGGCCGCGCTGACGCCGTCCACACCGAGGAAGGCGATGTCGGTGTGCACCCCGGCGAGCGTGCGCTCGGCGATCGGGCCCACCAGCTCGTAGCTCGCGGTGCGGGCGTTCCCGCCCACGACGACCAGGGTGATGTTGCGGTGCAGGATCAGCTCGGCCGCGATGTTCACCGCGTTGGTGACGACGGTGAACGGGCCGCGGGCGGCCAGCAGTCGGGCGATCTCGGTGACGGTGGTGCCGCCGTTCATGCCGACCACCGCGCCGTCCGGCACCAGTGCCGCGGCCGCCCGTGCGATCGCCTGCTTCTCCGGGCGCAGCCGCTCGGCGCGGTGCTGCAAGGGCACTTCGAGGCCGACCGCGCCGACCTCCGCCCCGCCGCGGGTCCTCCGCAGCAGGTTCTGGTCGCTCAGGTGCTGCAGATCGCGCCGGATCGTCGCGCCCGACACGTCCAGCAGCCCGGTCAGTACGCGCACATCGGCGCTTCCCCGCTCCGAGACGTGCTCAAGTATGCGCGCATGACGCTCACTTCTCAGCATGGAGCCGAGCATAACCCCCGAATCCGCGCACGCCGATACGCGCGTGGCGCCAGTCTCGCGCATCAAATGATCAGGATCGATCGGTTGACATGAAGAAATCTGAGCGATTAACTCCCTCCAACGCCGGAGGTGAGCACCGGCGTCAGAGGTACGCCTAACCGGTGGACGGCCGCCGCGCCGTAAGCCCGGACAATGTCGCCAGGACAGCTCCCACGGTCCGAGGCGGGGACGTACCCTCCCCTCACAGGAGCTCGATGATGCGCAATCGCGTCCGTTCCGCTCGCCGTCTCAGCACGCTTGCCGCACTCGCGGCGACCGTTCTCGCCGTACCGCTCGTAGCCACCGACCGTGCGGGCGCCGCGCCCGCCACCGTGGCACTGCCGCCCGCACACGCCGGCTTCGACTACCAGATCGGCGGCGCCTACACCCCGCCGGCCGGTGTGCGGGTGGTCAGCCGGGACCACGAGGACCCGCCGGCGGCCGGCCTGTACAACATCTGCTACATCAACGCGTTCCAGGTCCAGCCCGGCGCCGAGAGCAGCTGGGACTCCGACCTGCTGCTGCGCGACAGCTCCGGGAAGGTCGTCTACGACACGGACTGGGGCGAGGCGCTGCTCGACACCCGCACCGCGGACAAGCGCACCCGGATCGCCGCCAAGGTCGACGGCTGGATCGACAGTTGCGCGTCCAAGGGCTACCAGGCGATCGAGCCGGACAACTACGACAGTTACAGCCGCTCCAAGAAGCTGCTGACCTCCGGCGGGGCGGAGGCCTACATCACCCTGCTGTCCGCGCACGCGCACTCCAAGGGCCTGGCCATCGCCCAGAAGAACACCTCGGAGCTGGCCGGCGACCGCGCCTCCACCGGGCTGGACTTCGCCGTCGCCGAGGAGTGCGGGACGTACAACGAGTGCGGCGACTACACCGACGCGTTCGGCAACCACGTCATCGTGATCGAGTACACCGCCAAGGGGCTCAGCAAGGCCTGCGCCGGCTGGGGCAGCGAACTGAGCATCGTACGCCGCGACGTCGACGTCTCGCCGGCGGGCAGCGCCGGCTACGTACGCAAGACGTGCTGACCCGCAGCTGACCCGCGCCCTGTTCCACTTCCCCGTCGCCCGGTGGTGATCCCATGCATCGTTGCTCCTCCCCCTGTTCCCGTCCGCCCGGCGACACATCCCGCCGTACCGTGCTGCGGGCCGGCGCCGCGGGCTCCGCGGCCGCCGCCGCGGCGCCGCTGCTGTCCGCGTGCGGCGGGCAGGGCGGGGGGAGCGGCAGCGGCGGCCCGGTCACCATCGAGATGTGGCACGGGCAGACCGACACCGGCAGGGCCGCGATCGAGGCCCTGGTCGCGGAGTTCCACCGCACCCATCCCGGCATCCGCGTCGACACCGGTGGCGGCGTCCTGTCCGACGCGATGCTCCAGAAGGTGACCGCGGCCCTGGCCTCCGGCTCCTACCCCGACATCGCGTACATCTTCGGCTCCGACCTGGCAAGCATCGCCCGCAGCCCCAAGGTCGTCGACCTCACCGACACCGTGCGCACCGGGCCCACCCCCTGGGACCGCTTCTGGGCACCCGCCCGCGCCGCCGTCACCGTCAACGGCCGGGTCCGCGCCGCTCCGGCGCTGCTGGACTCGCTCGCGGTGGTCTGCAACAAGAAGATCTTCGCCGCCAAGGGTGTCGGCCTGCCCCGGCCCGGCTGGACCTGGCAGGACTTCGTCGACACCGCCCGCGCGCTCACCGACCCAGGCGGGAAGGTGTTCGGCACCGGCTGGCCCGGCGCCGCCGACGAGGACACCGTGTGGCGGCTGTGGCCGATGATCTGGGACCTCGGCGGGGAGGTGGTGTCCGCGGACGGCAAGGGCATCGGCTTCAAGGACAGCGGCGTCAAGGCCCTGGAGACCGTTGCCGCGCTGGCCAAGGACCGCAGCGTCTACATCGACCCCAAGCCCGGCAGCGAGCAGATGTACCAGGTGTTCCTGTCCGGGCGGATGGGCATGGTCCCGACCGGCCCGTGGCAGCTGCCCGACATCGTCCAGGCCAAGGTCGACCACCACGTGGTGCCGCTGCCCAGCTACAGCGGCCGTCCCCTCACCATCTCCGGGCCCGACACCTGGACGGCGTTCGACAACGGCTCTGCCCGCGTCGCCGCCACCCGCACGTTCCTGACCTGGCTGATGCAGCCCGCGCAGGACGTGCAGTGGGACGTCCGGGCCGGCAGCCTCCCGCTGAGCCGCGCCACCCAGGCGCTGCCCGAGTGGACCCGGCAGACCCGTGCCATCGACGGCCTCACGGTCTTCACCCAGGCACTGGAGACCGCGCGGGTCCGCCCCAACAACGCCGCCTACCCACAGATCTCCGAAGCGCTCGGCCAGGCGATCACGGGAGTGCTGCTCGGCCGCCGCACCCCCGCGCAGGCCCTGCACGACTGCGCCCGCCAGGCCGACGCCGCTCTGCTCATACCGCGCTGAGGAGGACCCATGCCGCGCCTTCCCACCCCGCTCACCCTGCCGGAATCGCACCCCGGCCGCTCCCCGTCGTCCGCCGAGGGCGCCGACGGCGCCGACCCGCGGAAAGCCGCCGGCCCGCGCCGCGCGCTGCGCCGCCGCCGGCGCGCGGAGACCGCCACCGCCTGGGCGTTCGTCGCGCCCTCGGTCGCGGTCATCCTCGGCCTGTCCGTGCTCCCGGTCGTCTGGTCCCTGCTGCTGTCCTTCCAGGCCGACGACCTGGTCACCCCCAGCCGCTGGGTCGGCCTGGACAACTACCGCGCCCTGTCCAAGGACCCGCACTTCAGCCAGGCGGTCGGCAACACGCTGAAGTACACCGCCCTGTACGTGCCGCTGAGCATGGTGCTTGGCCTGGCCCTGGCACTCGCGCTCAACCGCAGGATCAGGCTGGTCGGCCTCTACCGCACCCTCATCTTCGTGCCGTTCGTCATCTCGGCCACCGCACAGGGCGTGCTCTTCTCCTTCATCCTCGACCCGCAGTTCGGCGCCGCCAACTCGTTGCTGCACAAGCTCGGCATACCCGCCCAGGGCTTCCTCACCGACCCCGGCCAGGCGCTCTACGTCCTGGTGGCGATCTCGCTGTGGAGCGGCACCGGCTTCTGCCTGGTGGTCTACCTGACCGCGCTCCAGGACGTGCCGCCGTCGCTGATCGAGGCAGCCAAGCTGGACGGCGCCGGACGCCTCCACCTGCTGCGGCACGTCGTGCTGCCCGCCCTCGGCCCGGTCAACGTCTTCCTGGTGCTGTGGCAGCTCATCGAGTCCCTGCAGGTCTTCGACCTCGTCTACGTCACCACCAAGGGCGGCCCGCTCGGCTCCACCACGGTGGTCGTCTACTTCATCTGGCAGCAGGCGTTCCAGAACTTCACCGCCGGTTACGGGGCCGCCGCCGCGTACGTGCTCGCGGTGGCCCTCTTCGTGATCGCGGCCGGCACCAGGGCGCTGCGCCGCCGCGGGCCCGCCGGCCCGGAAGGAGCAGTGCGATGACCGCAGCCTCGGCGCCGCCGCGGCCCGTACCCGGCAAGGACTCCCGGCCGGCCGCCGCGCCCCGCGCCCGCCGCCGGCTGCCGTTCAGCCCCTGGCACCTCGCACTGGCCCCGCTCGCGCTGCTCTTCGCGCTGCCGCTGGTGTGGGTGCTGCTCAGCTCGGTGATGAGCGACGCGCAGATCAACCGGTTCCCGCCGGCGCTGTGGCCCTCGCACATCGACCTGAGCGGCTACCGCTACGTGCTGGGCAACGCGATGTTCCCGCGCTGGTTCGCCAACTCCCTGATCGTGTCGGTCGCCACGGTGGTCTCCAACCTCGTCTTCGGGACGCTGGGCGGCTACGCCTTCGCGCGGATGCGGTTCGCCGGGTCGCGGCTGCTGCTGGTGACGATGCTCGCCACGATGGCCATCCCCTTCCAGCTGACGATGATCCCCACCTTCCTGGTGATGAAGAAGCTCGGGCTGATCGACACGCTCGGCGCGCTGATCGTGCCGTCGCTGGTGACGCCGTTCGCGGTTTTCCTGCTGCGGCAGTTCTTCCTCTCGCTGCCCAGGGAGCTGGAGGAGGCCGCCTGGATCGACGGCTGCTCGCGGCTGCGGGTGCTGTGGTCGGTGGTGCTGCCGCTGTCCCGGCCCGCGCTGAGCACGGTCGCGGTGCTGACCTTCCTCAGCACCTGGAACGACCTGACCTGGCCGCTGATCGCGATCAACCACGACACGCACTACACGCTCCAGCTGGGCCTGACGACCTTCCAGGGCCTGCACCACACCAAGTGGTCGGCGGTGATGGCCGGCAATGTGATCACCGTCCTGCCGGTGCTGCTGGCCTTCCTCGCGGCGCAGAAGTCCTTCATCCAGTCGATCACGTCGAGCGGGCTCAAGGGCTGAGCCCACGCCTCCCGGCACCTTCCACCGGAGCCCACGCGCTCTGCCGACCGCATGTTCCACCGCCCACACGAAAGACCGCCCACACGAAAGACCACGCGATGCCGCACTTCGACCTGCTGGTCGTCGGGGACGCCAACCCCGATGTCGTCCTCGGCCCGCTGCCCGGCCCGCTCGCCTTCGGGCAGCGGGAGCAGCTGGTGCCGACCGGCCTGCTCACCCTCGGCGGGTCCGCCGCCATCATGGCCTGCGGGGCCGCCCGGCTCGGCCTGAAGGTCGCCTTCGCCGGCCGGATCGGCGACGACGACACCGGGGCCTACGTCCGTACCGCACTGGAGTCCCGCGGCGTCGACACCCGGGCGCTGCGCACCGACCCCGAGCTGGCCACACCGCTCACCGCCGTCCTCAACCGCGGCGCCGACCGGGCCATCCTCACCGCGCCGGGCACGCTCGCCGCCACCACCGGGGACGACGTGCCCGAGGCGCTGCTCGCCGACTGCCGGCACGTGCACGCCGCGTCGTACTTCCTGATGCCGGCGCTCGCCCGCGCGCTCCCGGCGCTCTTCGCCGCCGCGCGCGCCCACGGCGCGACCACCTCGCTCGACACCAACGACGACCCGGCGGGGAAGTGGGACCCGGCGGGGCTCGCCGCCGTGCTCCCGGTCACCGACGTGCTGCTGCCCAACGCCCAGGAGGCCCGCGCGCTGTCCGGCGCCGGCACCCCGGCGGAGGCGGCGGCCCGCCTTGCCGCGCGCGGGCCGCTGGTGGTGGTCAAGGACGGCGCCGCGGGGGCACTCGCCCACGACGGCCGGGACCTGCTGCGCACCCCGGCGGTCCCGGTCGTACCGCTCGACACGGTCGGCGCGGGCGACAGCTTCGACGCCGGGATGGTCGCTGCGCTGCTGGCAGGACTGCCGCCGGCCGGCGCCCTCTCGCTCGCCGCCGCCTGCGGCGCCCTGTCCACCCGGGCGCACGGCGGCACCCCGGCCCAGCCCACCTGGGACGAGGCGCTGGCCGCCGCGTCCCGCACCGACGAGAACCACGGAAAGAGCCCGTCATGACCACCACGAAGATCGCGTTCATCGGCGCAGGCAGCGTCGTCTTCACGCAGGGGCTGCTGGCCGACCTGTTCGCCTTCGAGGAGCTCAAGGGCGGCGTGCACATCGCGCTTCACGACATCGACGCGGAACGGCTGGCCACCGCGGAAGGCGCCGCCCGGCACATCGCCGCCCATCTCGGTGCCGCGCCGCGGATCACCGCCCACGCCGACCGCGGAGCCGCCCTGGACGGCGCGGCCTTCGTCATCAACATCGTCCAGGTCGGCATGCGCGAGTCCACCCGTACCGACTTCGAGATCCCGGCCCGCTACGGCGTGCGCCAGACCATCGGCGACACCCTCGGCGCAGGCGGCGTCTTCCGCGCGCTGCGCACCTTCCCGCTGCTGAGGTCCCTCGGCGAGGACATCGCCGAACTGTGCCCGGACGCCTGGCTGCTCAACTACACCAACCCGATGGCGATGAACGTCCAGTACCTCGCTCAGGCCACCGGACTCTCCCGGGTGGTGGGCCTGTGCCACTCGGTCTACTGGACCATGCGCGACCTCAGCGAGTTGGTGGACGTCCCCTACGAGGAGGTCAACTACCATGCCGCGGGCGTCAACCACCAGGCGTGGGTGCTGCGTTTCGAGCACCAGGGCGAGAACCTGTACCCGAGGCTCGACGCGCTGGTCGAGCAGGACGCCCAGCTGCGCCGCCGGGTGCGGATCGACATGTACCGCAGGCTCGGCCACTACCCGACCGAGACCAGCGAGCACAGCTCGGAGTACGTGCCCTGGTACCTCGGCCACGCGAGCGAGGTCGAGCGGCTGCGGCTGCCGGTCGGCGCCTACCTCGGCATCGTCGACGACAACGTGGCGCAGTACGAGAAGACCCGGGAGGCGCTGCTCGCCGGAACTCCGCTGGACGTCGCCGGCACGATGGAGTACGCGCCGCAGGTCGTCCACAGCATCGTCACCGGCACACCCCGCACGATCTACGGCAACGTGCCCAACCGCGGCCTGATCGCCAACCTGCCGGCCGGCGGCACCGTCGAAGTGCCGTGCCTGGTCGACGCGTCGGGTGTGCAGCCCACCGCGGTCGGCGAGCTCCCGCCGCAGTGCGCCGCGCTCAACCGCACCTACCTGAGCATGAACGACCTCGTGGTCAGGGCCGCCCTGGAGGACGACCCGCGGCACATCAGGCACGCGCTCATGACCGACCCGGCCACGGCCGCCGCGCTCCCCGTCGAACGCATCTGGCAGCTGTGCGACGACATGGTCCGCGCCCACCGCGACCTCCTCCAGCCGGGTCTGCGCGCCGAACTCGGCAGCTGAGCCCGCACGTACGCGGAGCCGGCGGCTCCGGTCTCGGCAAGTAATTCGGACTCCATCATGAATACGGGAGGGGATCCCATGTCTCGGGTGACTCTGGCTCTCGTCGGCGCCGGGCTGCGCGGCCAGTCCTACGCACGCCACGCGCAGACTTCCGGCTCGGGGCGGGTGGTGGCGCTGGCCGAGCCCGATCCGGCGCGGCGCGCCGCCGCGGCCGCGGAGTTCGGCGTCCCGCAGGACCGGGTGTACGCCGACTGGTCGGAGCTGGTGGCGGCCGGCCGGCTCGCCGACGCCGTCATCGTGGCCACCCAGGACCGGCAGCACGCGGAACCCGCCATCGCGTCGGCGGACCTCGGCTACCACGTTCTCCTGGAGAAGCCGATGGCCACCACCGAGGGCGAAGCCGCGGCGATCGCCGCGGCCGCCGAGCGGAACAAGACCATGATCGCGGTCTGCCACGTGCTGCGGTACACCCCGTACACCCGGACGCTCAAGCGGATGCTGGACGAGGGCGCGATCGGCCGGCTGGTCAGTGTCCAGCACCTGGAGCCGGTCGGCTGGTGGCACCAGGCGCACTCGTTCGTGCGCGGCAACTGGCGCCGCTCCGACACCTCGGCACCGATGCTGCTCACCAAGTCCTGCCACGACATCGACTGGCTGGTGTACCTCTTCGGCCGCTCGCCGCACCGGGTCAGCTCCTTCGGCAGCCTGACCCACTTCCGCGCCGAGGGCGCCCCGGCCGGAGCGGCCGCCCGCTGCACGGACTGCCCGGTCGAGAGCACCTGCCCGTACTCGGCCAAGCGCCTCTACCTGGACTGCCTTGACGACCCGGAGCGGCGCTACTGGCCGCTGTCCGCGGTCACCGAGGACCACACCGAGGCCGGCGTGCTGGAGGCGCTGCGCACCGGTCCCTACGGGCGCTGCGTGTACGCCTGCGACAACGACGTCGTCGACCACCAGGTGGTCTCGATGGAGTTCGACGACGGCGCCACCTGCTCGTTCACGATGAGCGCCTTCACCCCCCAGGAGCACCGCAGGACCCGGTTGCTGGGCACCCACGGCTACCTCGACGGCGACGGCGTGACCATCAGGACGGTCGACTTCCGCACCGGCGCGGAGGGCGTCGTGGACACCCGCACCGCAGCGGGCCCCTCGGCGGCGGACGGCCACGGCGGGGGCGACGAGGCGCTGATGGACGCCTTCGTGGCGGCGGTCGCCACCGGCGACCGCGGCGTCCTGAAGTCCGACGCGGCCGCGAGCCTGGCCAGCCACCGCGTGGTGTGGGCCGCCGAACGGGCCAGAACGACCGGCGCGGTCGTCGCCCTGGCTGCCGGGGTGTAGGGCGCCACCTCCACGGGCTCACCCGCGGCCGACGCCCCGGTCAGGCCGGCGCCCTTCGGCACGGCGTCCTGCCCGGGGCGGTGGTGTCAGTCGATGTCGATCGGGCCGTCGGTCGAGGAGGAGCCCGAGTCCTTGTCGCCGCGCCTGCGCGAGCCGGTCGGGTAGCCGCGCAGCGCCACCGTGCCGTTGGCGGACCGCTCGGCCGAGCCTTCGGCGCCGTCCGCGCCGTCCAGGTTCTTGCGGACCGAGTCCAGGATCGTCAGGCCCTGGCTGACGAGTCCGGCCGCGATCTCGCTCAGGCCGTCGGAGCCGTTGAGCACGTTGACGTTGGCGCCGGCCAGGCCGCCGGCCGCCTCCTTGACGATCTGCGGGAGCTGGTCGATCAGCATCCGGTCCAGCGCCACCCGGTCGTGCGAGGCCGCGGCGGCTGCCTGGATCCGCATCCGCTCGGCGTCGGCGACGGCCAGCACCCGGATCCGCTCGGCCTCCGCCTCGGCCGGCTTGACGATCTCGGCGACCAGCTGCTGCTGCCTCAACTCCGCCGCGCGCAGCGCCAGTTCGGTCTGCGCGGCCAGCACCTCCTGCTGCGCGTGCGCCTGGGCCAGCGGGCCGGCCTGGGCCGACTCGGCCTGCGCGCGGTCCACCTGGGCCGAATACTCCGCCTGGACGACCGCGGTCTGCCGGGCGTACTCCGCCTGGTTCCGCGCCGCCACCTGCTGCGCCTCGACCGACGCCTGGGTGGCCTGCGCCTGGGCGATCTGCGCCTGCCGCTGGATGGCGGCCAGGTGCGGCGCCGACATCGCGTCGATGTAGCCGGTGTGCCCGTCGTCGATGGACTGGATCTGCAGCGAGTCCACGCTCAGACCGATCTTCGCCATCTCGGTCTTCGACGTCTCCAGCACCTCGGTGGCCAGCTTCTGCCGCTCGGTGACGATCTCCTCGACCGTCATCGAGCCGATGATCGACCGCAGGTGGCCGGCGAAGATCCGGCCGGTGAGGATCGACATCTGGTCCTGGTCGGACAGGAACCGCTGGCCGGCGTTGACGATGCTCTCGTGGTCGTTGCCCACCTTGAAGGCGATCACGGCCTTGACCGTCAGCGCGATGCCCTGCCTGGTCACACAGGTCTCGGCCACCTCGGCCTCGCACATGGCGAGGGTCAGGAAGCGGGTCTTGCGGAAGACCGGGAGTACGAACTTCCCGTGGCCGGTGACCACGCGGAACGGTGCGCCACTCAGTCCGCGGCGCCCGCCGGAGATCAGCATCGCCTCGTCGGGTGCGGGAACGCGGTAACCGAACATCCTTACGTCTCCTTCGTGTGCGCGGCTCACAAAGCCGGCGCGTCCAGCGGATCTACCCACTCGATGACGTCCACCTGGCGGCTGCCGCGGGATTCCACCACGAGCACCGTGGCGCCCCTCGGCAGGGGGTCGTCGGACCAGGCGAGGAAGGCTTCGGTTCCGCCTCTGATCCGGACCAGGACCTCTCCCGGTCCGGCGAGGCCGCGCGTGCCGATGAGCAGTTCTCCCGTACAGCCGACAACCGCGTGGTCGCGATACGTCACCGGCCGCCCCTCATCGTCGTGGATCTGTGTTCTCCGTCTCCGACCATCCTCCCACTCGGGGGGCTCCTGCGACCGTGCCGGATCGGTACGGAATCCGTCTCAGGACCGTCCGCGGCCGGCGGTCTCCGGCCGCCGCGGGGGCGGCGGCGTCCGCTGTCGGCTGATCGATTCCGCGTGCCTTGACGGGTCCGGCCGTGTCAGGGTGTGGAATTGACCCCGCGCACGTGCGCGGCCGGATCGACGCGGCAGGCGAACGCACTGGTGGGAGGCTTGATGTTCCGGGGCTTGGCGGCTGCCTTCACGGGCGGATCGGAGCGGGACCGTACGACGGCCGCCACGGCGTGGGCGTACATCCGCACCGAGACCGGCAGCGCCGCCGTACTGCTGGCCGCCACCCTCGCCGCGCTGGCGTGGGTGAACATCTCGCCCGGCGGCTACGACACGGTGTGGCAGACGCATCTGTCGGTGCGGCTCGGCAGCCACGGTGTGTCGCTCGACCTGCGGGACTGGGTGAACAGCGGTCTGATGACACTGTTCTTCCTGGTGGTCGGCCTGGAGGCGCGGCGCGAGTTCGACCTCGGCGAGCTGCGCGACCGGCGCCGGATCCCGCTGCCGATGATGGCCGGCGTCTTCGGCATGGTCGTGCCGGTGGCGATCTACCTCGCGGTGAACGCCGGCCGGTCCTCGATGCACGGCTGGGGCACCGCGATGTCCACCGACACCGCGTTCGCCCTCGGCATGCTGGCGCTGCTCGGCTCGCGGTTCCCGCAGCGGCTGCACACGTTCATCCTGACCGTGGCGGTGGTGGACGACTTCGTGGCGCTCGCGGTGATCGCGGTGGCCTACAGCGACCACATCTCCTGGACGCCGCTGCTGGTGGGAGTGGGCGTTCTGCTGCTGGTGCTGCTGGTGCGCGGCGCCGGGGTGCGCCGCGGGGTCGTCTACGGGGTGCTCGGGGTGGTCGCCTGGGTGGCGTTCCTGCACTCCGGGGTGGACCCGCTGGTGGTCGGCCTGGTGATGGGCCTGCTGTCGTACGCCTACCCCGCCTCCCGGGACGCGCTGGAGCGGGCCACCGGGCTGTTCCGCTCGTTCCGCGAGCAGCCGACGGCGGAGCTGGAGCGGGAGGCGCGGCTGGGCCTCGCCTCGGCGGTCTCCCCCAACGACCGGTTGCAGCGGATCTACCACCCGTGGAGCAGCTACGTCATCGTGCCGCTGTTCGCCCTGGCCAACGCGGGCATCGAGATCGACGGCCCGCTGCTGCGGGACGCCTTCACCTCGCCGATCACGCTGGGCATCCTGCTCGGCTACGGGCTCGGCAAGCCGATCGGCATCGTCGGGGTGACGGCGCTCTCCACCCGGCTCAGCAAGGGCCGGATGCGCCCGCCGGTGGGCTGGGCCTCGGTACTGGGCGGCGGCACCATCGCGGGCATCGGCTTCACGGTGTCCCTGCTGATCGCCACCCTCGCCTTCGACGGGCAGCAGCTGGAGGAGGCGAAGATCGGCGTGCTGAGCGCGGTGGTCTTCGCGATGCTGGCCACCACGGCGGTGGCGCTGGTGACGGCCCGGCTGCCGCTGGAGACCCGGGCCCGGCTGCTGCTGGGCACCGCGCAGTCCGTGGTCGACCTCGCCGACCCGGTGGACCCCGAGCGCGACCACGTGCGCGGGCCGCTGGACGCGCCGGTGACGGTGGTGGAGTACGGCGACTTCGAGTGCCCGTTCTGCGGGCAGGCCGAGGACGTGGTGCGCGAGCTGCTGGCCGACTTCGGCGACATCCGGTACGTGTGGCGGCACCTGCCGCTGACCGACGTGCACCCGCACGCCCAGCTCGCCGCGGAGGCCGCCGAGGCGGCGGCGCTCCAGGGCCGGTTCTGGGAGATGCGCGACCTGCTGATCTCCCGGCAGGAGTCGCTGAAGTTCAAGGACCTGCTCGCGCACGCCAAGGAGATAGGGCTCGACGTGCCCGCCTTCCACAGCGCGCTGAAGGACCGGGTGACCACGGACCGGGTGCGGCAGGACGTGGAGTCGGCGGACCTGAGCGGGGTGGCGGGCACCCCGACGTTCTTCATCAACGGCCGCCGCCATCACGGTGCCTACGACATCGAGAACCTGACGGCGGCGGTGCTCGGCGCCAAAGAGCGCGCGCTCCTCATCGACGGCGCCGGCTCGACGCGTTGAGTCTCCGGCTACCGCCCGGTGGCCCCGCCCGACAGGAACAGCCCCTTTCGGTCACGGGCGACCTTCGGGCCGTCATCGGCTGGTCGCGCCGTTCCCCGCGCCCCTACGGGGCCCGGGCGCAGGCCGGTCAGGGGTGGGTGCGGACGGCCTGGGGCGCGTCGGGCGCCTGATGGCCGCCGCTGGCGAGCATCCGCACCTCGCCGTCCGCGCTGATCTCGGCGCGGACGATGCCGGTCTCGTCCTCGTAGATGGGCGCGCCGGCGGCGCCCGATCTCTGCGTACGGCGCACGATCACCACGTCGTCTTCGACCGCGGGTGCCTGAAACCTCAGCTCGTACTTCTCCGGATAGTCCATGGCTGCCTCCCGACCGGGCCGCCTCGCGGCCCGAACGGCCCTCGGCCTGTCCTGCCGGTCACGGCCATCATCTCCCGCCTTCGCCTGCCCCGCCTGTCCTGGCGCATTCCACCGCGCCACGGCGGCGCGGGCCCCCGGCGGGCCCGCTCAGTCCAGCAGGCCGGCCTTGTACGCCGCGGCGACCGCCGCCGCCCGGTCGCGGACGCCGAGCTTGCCGTACAGGTGCAGCAGGTGGGTCTTCACGGTCGCCTCGCTGATGAACAGCCGGCGTGCCGCCTCCTTGTTGGTGGTGCCCGCCGCGACCAGCCGCAACACCTCAAGCTCCCGGTCGGTCAGCACGTCCGGCGGCGGGCTCGCCGGGCCGCGGACGTGGCCGAGGAGCTTCTGGGCGACGCTGGGCGCCAGCACCGCCTGGCCCAGGTGGGCGGCGCGCACCGCGCGCACCAGCTCGTCGCGCGGGGCGTCCTTGAGCAGATAGCCGGTGGCGCCCGCCTCGATCGCCGGCAGCACGTCGGCGTCGCTGTCGTACGTGGTCAGCACCAGCACCCTGATGTCCGGCGCGCGCTCGCGCAAGCGCCCGATCGCCTCGACCCCGCCCATCCGCGGCATCCGCAGGTCCATCAGGACCACGTCCACCGCCAGGGCCGGCGCCCGGTCGACCGCCTCGGCGCCGTCGGACGCCTCGCCGACGACCTCGAAGCCGGGGTCGCCGTCGAAGACGCCGCGCAGGCCGTCCCGGACGATGGGGTGGTCGTCGACGATGAGCAGGCGAATGGTCACACGGCATTCTCCACCCCGGGTCCGGCCGCCGGTGCGGGCACCACGGCCTGCCCCGGCCGGTGCGGCACGGCGGGGACGCTGGCGCAGATCGCGGTGCCGTCGCCCGGGGCGCTCTCGATCTCCAGCAGGCCGCCGACCTGGCGCAGCCGCTGCCGCATCGCGGTGAGCCCGTAGCTGGCGCCGGCCGGGGCACCGTCGCCGCACGCGGCCGGGTCGAAGCCGGCGCCGTCGTCCAGCACGTCGAGCACCACGACCTCGTGCGTGTAGGACAGGGTCAGCCCGGCCCGGGAGGCGGCGGCGTGCTTGGCGATGTTGGCCAGCCCCTCCTGGGCGGTGCGGAAGAGCACCACCTCCAGGGCCGGCGGCAGCGGCACCGGCGTGCCGGTCACCTCCACCCGTACGGCGACCCCGGAGGTCTGCGACCAGCTTTTGGCGAGGTCGTCGATGGCCTGCGGCAGGTGGGCGGCCTCGTCCAGCGGGCCGGGCCGCAGTGCCTGCACCGAGCGGCGGGCCTCGGCGAGGCTCTCCCTGGCCAGCCGCCTGGCCAGCTCCCGGTGCCTGGCCCGCCGCTCGGGGTCGGCGTCGAACCGCTCGGCGGCCTCCAGCTGGGTGACGATGCCGGTCAGCCCCTGGGCGATGGTGTCGTGAATCTCGCCGGCCATCCGCTGCCGCTCGTCCAGCACCCCGGCCTCCCGCGCCTGGGTGAGGAGCTGGGCGTGCAGTCCGGCGTTCTCCTCCATCGTCTCGCGCAGCCGCCGGTTGGCCTCGGCCAGGTCGTCGATGTCCCTGGCGCGCTGCCTGCTGCGGTTGTCCTCGGCGATGCCGCGGAAGGTGATCACCCCGGCGAGGACGGCGTTGACCAGGATCAGGCCCACGTAGACGGCGATCACGGCGCCGTGCACGTTCTTCAGCCCGCCGACCTGGCTGGTGGCCATCACCGTCGCGTTCAGCGCGATGGCCGGCGGCCGGAGCCATCGCGGCAGCACCGCGACATGCAGGTAGCCGGTGAAGCCGAAGAACCCGAACAGCGGGTTGAGCAGCACCAGGGCGGCGATCAGCACGATCAGCCCGGCCCAGAAGACCACGGCCCGGCGGCGCCGTTCGGGCGGCGGCGGATAGGCCACCTCCATGAAGCGCAGCCAGAGCGCGGCGACCGCGGACAGCCCGAACACCAGTGACAGGTAGACCACCGTGTACGGGCCGAAGGCCGCGGTCAGCGCCAGCGAGAAGCCGAGGCCGACGTAGGGCAGGTACTGCTGCAGCTCGCCCGACCGGCTCACGGGACCGTGGTCGTTCATCCCGCCATCATTCCCAACGGAAGACGCGCGCGGCCACCAGGCTGCCGAGAACGGTGTAGCCGGCGAGCACGGCCAGGTGCTGCCACAGCGCGCCCTGCCCGGCCCAGGCCGCCATCACCGCGCCGAACGGGACGTACTCGCCGATCTGCCGGAGCACGTGCGGCAGCTCGTCCACCGGCACGTACAGGCCGCTGAAGAAGAAGTTCACGATCATCAGCGGGACGCCGAGCGCGCTGGCGGCGCCGGAGGTGCGGGCGAGTGCGGCGACCACCAGGCCGAGGGCGAGCACCGCGGTCGTGCCGAGGACGAAGGACGCCACGACGGTGCCGGCGTTCGCGGGGGCGGTCACGTCGAAGGCGATGCCGCCGACGGCGACGATCAGCGCGACGCCGACCGCGGTCATCGCCGCGATGACCGCGAGCAGCGCGGCGAGCATCCCGGCGGCGGGCACCGGGCTGACCGCCAGCCGGCGCAGCACGTTCTTCTCCCGGTAGGTGGCCATGGCGATCGGCAGCGCGGTGAAGGCGAGGGAGAGCGGCACGAGGGCGGCGATCGTCGGCACGTAGACGTCGATCACCCGCCGGCCGTCCAGGGCGTCGGACGGCTTGGTGAACGCCGGGATGTTGCCGAACAGGATCAGCAGCAGCAGCGGGAGCAGCAGCCAGGCCAGCGAGGCGGGCTCGCGGAGCAGCAGCCTGGCCTGGCTGGTGGTGAGCCGGGCGAAGCCGCGGCGGGTCATCCGGACGGACGGGAGGGCGAGTGCGGACATGGGGTGGGCTCCTTGCGGGAGGGGTGGTGACGGGGCGGGGAGGGGCCGCGGTTCGGCCGCGGGCCGCGGCGGGCATCGGCGCCGGGCGCGGTGGGCGGCGCCGGGCGCGGGGCGCCGTCGGCGTTGGTTCGGCCGCCGGGCGGTGCGGGTCTTCGCGGCCGGGGGTCAGCTCACCGCGTCGGGGGTGGCGTGGCCGGTCAGGGCGATGAAGGCGTCGTCGAGGCTGGCCTGCTCCACGCGCAGGTCGGCGGCGATGATGTGGCGGCGGGCGAGCAGCGAGGTGACGGCGCCGACCAGGTCGCCGGTGCCGCTGATCTCGATCTGCGGGCCGTGCCAGGACAGCCCCGTCACCTCGGGCAGCGCCCGCAGCACGTCCTCGTCGAGCGGCGCGGACGGCCGGAACCGCATCCGCTGCGACTCGCCCGCCTGCCGGGCCAGCCCCGCCGGGGTGTCGACGGCGACCACCCGGCCGGAGTCGATCAGCGCGACCCGGTCGCAGAGCCGCTCCGCCTCCTCCATGAAGTGCGTGACCAGCAGCACGGTGACGCCGTCGTCCCGGATCCGCTCCACCAGATCCCAGGCAGCGCGGCGGGCGTGCGGGTCGAGGCCGGTGGTCAGCTCGTCCAGGATCACCACCCGGGGGCCGCCGATCATGGCGAGCGCGATGGCGAGGCGCTGCTGCTGGCCGCCCGACAGCTTCTTGTACCGGCACCTCGCCTTGTCGGTCAGGCCGAGCCGGTCCAGCAGTTCCGCCGGGTCGGCCGGCCGCCGGTAGAAGGACGCGAACAGGTCGAGCGCCTCCCGGACCTCCATCTTCTCCGGCAGGCCGCTCTCCTGGAGCTGCACCCCGAGCACCTGGCGCAGCTCGTCGCGGTCCCGGCCCGGGTCGAGCCCGAGCACCGAGACCCGGCCGCCGTCGGCGGGCCGCAGCCCGGACAGGCACTCCACGGTGGTGGTCTTGCCCGCGCCGTTCGGCCCGAGGATGCCGAAGATCTCGCCCTCCTCGACGCTGAACGACACATCGTGCACCGCGACGGTGTCGCCGTAGCGCTTGTGGAGCCGATCGACCTCGATGACCGCCATGTCCCCGACCTTTCCCGCTGACCGCTGCCTGCCGGCAGTTGATCGCTGATCTCGGGCTCGGCGCCGGTGCGCCGTGTCCCCCGTGCTCCCCGAGCGTCCCGCGCGGGGTGCTGTCCGCGGATCGACCACCGGGGTGCGGTCGGCGCCGGTGCGGTGGATCCGCGGCATCAACCGATCGGTTGATGCGGCCCGACTCGGCGGGGTTCGGGAGTCAGTTCGCGTCGCGCAGCCAGGCCGCCGCGGCCTCGGGGCCGGCGGCCAGCGGGACGCCGGACGGTGGCTCCGGGCGGCGGACGACGATCACCGGGAGGGCGGCCTCGCGGGCCGCGGTGAGCTTGGCGGCGGTGGCGGCGCCACCGCTGTCCCGGGTGACGAGCACGTCGATCCGGTGCTCGCGCAGCAGTTCGCGCTCCTCGTCCAGGCCGAACGGGCCGCGAGCCAGCAGCACCCGGCAGTTCGCGGGCGGTGCGGACTCCGGCGGTTCGACCGAGCGGGCCAGCAGGAAGATCCCGGGCCTGGCGGTGAACGGCGCGAGGTGCCTGCGGCCGGTGGTGAGCAGTACCCGGCGGCCGAGGGCGGGCAGCAGGGCGGCGGCGTCCTGGACGGTCGCCACCTGGTGCCAGCGGTCGCCGGGAACCGGCTGCCAGCCGGGCCTGCGCAGTACGAGCAGCGGCAGGTCGAGACCGGCCGCGGCCTCGGCGGCGTTCGCGCTGACGGTGGCGGCGAAGGGGTGGGTGGCGTCGATCAGCGCGTCGAACCGCTCCGCGCGCAGCAGCCGGGCCAGCCCCGCCGCTCCGCCGAGGCCGCCGGTGATGACCCTCCCGGCGGGCTGCCGGGGTCCGGTGGTGGCGCCGGCCAGCGAGGTGGTGACGTCGAGCCCGGGGTCGGCGGCCAGCAGGTCCGCCAACCGGCGGGCCTCACCGGTGCCGCCGAGGATCAGCACCCGCCGTAGGGCAGGCAGCGCCATCAGTCGGCGGCCTTGCGGCGCAGCAGGCAGGTGTCCATGATCCAGCCCTTGCGCTGCCGCGCCGCCGCCCGCAGCTCCTTGATCCGGTCGGCGTTCTCGGCCAGCGGCCCGGCCACCAGGATCTCGTCGGGGGTGCCGAGATAGGCGCCCCAGTAGACGTCCAGCGGCTGGTCGGTGAACCGGTCGAAGCTCTGCCGCGCGTCGAGCATCACCACGACGTCGTCCACGCCCTCGGGCAGTCCTCCCTCGGCGAGCCGCCGCCCGGTGGTGATCTGCACGGCGCCGCCGACCTGGTTCAGGCCGATCCGGTGTCTGGCGGCGAGCGACGAGACGCTGCTGATGCCGGGCACCACCGTCCAGTCGAACGCGACGGCGCCGCGCGCGTGCACGTCCTCCAGGATGCCCAACGTGCTGTCGTAGAGCGCCGGATCGCCCCAGACCAGGAACGCGCCGCACTCGCCGTCCGCCAACTCCTCGGCGATCAGCCGCTGGTAGATGTCGGCACGGCGGCGGCGCCACTCCCCCACGGCCGGCGGGTAGCCCGCGGTGGCCGCCGTACGGTCGCGCTCCGGGTCGCGGGCGACCACCACCCGGTGCGGGCCGGTGGCGTGCCGCGCCAGGATCTGCTCGCGCAGCGCCGTCAGGTCCGCCTTGGCGTCGCCCTTGTCGAGCAGGAAGAAGACCTGCGTGCCGGCCATCGCGCGGACCGCCTGGAGGGTCAGCTGCTCGGGGTCGCCGGCCCCGATGCCGATGACGTGGATCTGTCTCACGGGCTCTTCTCTCTCCCAGAATCTCAAAGCCTTCTGTGCCTTGCGGGCTGTCTCAGTGCGCTCGCAGGGCGCAGTCCCCGCACAGCGCGCCCCGGCCGCCGGGCGCGGCACGGTAGATCAGGCAGCAGCTGCGCCGCCGGAAGCCGCCGTCCGGCGCGGTGCCGTACTGCGCGCTCAGCGGCGGCCTGGCCAGCAGCGACGCGGTGAACTCGGCGGTGCGCGGGGCGAGTCGGGGGCGTGTGGCGGCGATCATGGTGGCCGCGCCGTTGACCGCAGAGGCGCTGTTGCCCAGCAGGATGTGCGGTGAGACGCCGAACTGCTCGAAGCGGCGGGCGAGTTCGGCCAGCGGGCCGTCAACGAGCCGTCCCAGGAGCAGTCCTGGCTCGTCGTTCTGCTGGGCTCGCGGCGCGCCGAGGGCGTCGGCCGGCAGCGACAGCGGCACCGGGCCGCCGAGTACGGGTTGCCACCGCAGGTCGCCCACGTCACAGGCCAGCGGCCGGCGGTGGAGCACGGCGGCGGCCAGCGCCGGCGACACCAGCCGGGCGGCCAGGCCCAGATGGGCCACCGACGCGGCGACGCGCAGTTCGACGGACCCGGTCGGCTGCCCGCCGGCCGCGGCGAGCCATTCGCGGACCGCCGTCACCCGCTCCCCCAACTGCCGTTCGCCCATGGGCTGCCACGGCAGCGGCGGCGGTTCGCCCACCGGGTGGGTACGGACGGCGAAGAACGGCCCGAGCGCGGCGATCTCCTCGATCACCGCGCCCGGGCCGACGACGTCCGCGGCGCCCGACGCCCCACCGACGGTCGCGCCACCGCCGGTCGCGCCACCGCCGGACGGGCCGCCGTCGCTGCCGATGTCGCCGGCAGCCGTCATGCGGGTACGGGCTCCGGCTGCCGGCCGGTCGCGCCGGCGCCGGTGTCCGGCTGGAGCAGCCGCTGCGCCAGCGGCGCGAAGACCAGCCCGATCGCCGACCACAGCAGCACCTGGGCGGCCACCGAGTACAGCCGGAAGGAGAACAGCACGTCGGCCGGGAAGCCCGGGTAGACGATCGTGCCCTTGCCGTCGGTCAGCGGCAGCGGTGTCTCGGTGGCGTGGTTGCCGAAGTGCTCCTTGTTGTAGCCGAGATGGCCGAGTGACGGCAGCAGCAGCATGACGACGCCGACCGCCACCACGAACGCCCCTGCCGCCAGCAGCACGGCGTTCCAGTTGCCGAACCTGTCCTGGAGCCGTTTGCCGAGCCAGACCGCGCCGGCCAGCAGCGCCACCGAGCACACCACCATGACCAGGTAGAGGCCGCTGCGGGCCCTGATGGTGTCCTCGTGGCCGATCGCGGGCGGATTGGCCGGATACTTCAGGAACGGCACCAGGTACATGCCGAGGAATCCGCCACCGGCGACCAGCAGGGCCAGGTTGCGCGGCCGGACGGCGCCGACCCGGCCGAGGCAGACGGCGTAGGCCACCGCGAACAGCGCGCCCATCGCCATCCCGAAGACGATCATTCCGACGCCGATGCCGACGTCGGCCTGGATCGTCCGGCTGAACAGGTCGGGTCCCGCGGCCTCGGGGGCGAGGCCGGCCGCCTTGTCCAGGGCGGACTGGGCGGCGTCACGGCCGCTCTCGTAGTCGATCGCCTTGCTGATCTGCGGTTCCGCGAAGATCCGGGCGAAGAGGAACGCGAGCAGCCCGGCGACCGCGCCGGCCAGGACGCCGCGCAGTATGAGTTTCTTTTCCATGTCGAGTTGTCCGAACGTCGGGTGCCGGCGGCGTCAGTGGCAGGGGAAGCCGAGGAAGTGGCGCGCGTCGTGGACGAACTCGTGGATGTGCATGTCCTTGCCGAACACCGAGACGGCGCCCTGGTCCACGCCGACGAAGTAGTAGGCGGCGAGCGCGACGAGCGCGGTGCCGACCAGCCACAACACGGCCTTGGACACCGGCAGTACGACGGGGGTGGACGTCGGACGGGGAGCGGAAACGCTGCTCAAGGTGAGCCCTCCTTCGGGGATCGTGCGTCCCTGGTTGCATGGGCGTCGTGATGAGCGGCTGTCTGACTTCCCGTCCGCCTCGCGGCGGCGGGATCACAGTGGCGCGACCGTGCTGGATTCCCACCAGCTTCGCCGTCCCATCACTACGTGAGGAGCGTAGGGCGGTGACCGCACACCGTCAATCGTGACGAAGTTCGCATCGGCGCTGGTTCAAGCCATCGCCGGGCTGCCGGGCGGGCGGGGCGGACCGGCGCGCTCCGGCGTACCACCACCGGCTGCGGCAGGAGGTTTCGGGGCCCCTTATTGCGAGTAGATTGCAACAAGTAATCTGCTGCATCGAGTGTGCCCCTCACGCCCGCCACCACGGAGGACGAATCGTATGACCACCAGCACCGAGGCCCTGGCCGAGGGCGCCACCGGGTCCCGCTGGCGCCGGATAGCCGGCTCGATGTCCCGTGCCGAGTGGACCCGGCTGGGCGGCATGGCCGCCTTCATCGTGGCGCTGCACGTGATCGGCTGGTTCACGCTGGTGGCGATCGTCGCGCCGAACCACTACAGCCTGGGTACGAAGTCCTTCGGCATCGGGATCGGGGTGACCGCGTACACGCTGGGCATGCGGCACGCCTTCGACGCCGACCACATCGCGGCCATCGACAACACCACCCGCAAGCTGATGCACGAGGGCAAGCGCCCGCTGTCGGTCGGATTCTGGTTCTCGCTCGGCCACTCCAGCATCGTCTTCGCGCTGGCGTTCCTGCTGTCGCTCGGCGTGAAGTCGCTGGCGAACCCGGTAGAGAACGACGACTCGGCGCTGCACAGCGTCACCGGCTGGATCGGCACCACCGTCTCGGGCACGTTCCTGTACGTCATCGCCTTCGTCAACCTGCTGATCCTGGCCGGGATCTGGAAGGTGTTCCGGCAGATGCGGCACGGCCAGTTCGACGAGGCCGCGCTGGAGGAGCAGCTGAACAACCGGGGCTTCATGAACCGGCTGCTCGGCCGGCTGATGAAGTCGGTGACCAAGCCGTGGCAGATGTACCCGATCGGCCTGCTCTTCGGCCTCGGCTTCGACACCGCCACCGAGATCGCGCTGCTGGTGCTGGCCGGCTCCGGCGCGGCCTCCGGGCTGCCCTGGTACGCGATCCTGTGCCTGCCGGTGCTGTTCGCGGCCGGTATGTGCCTGCTGGACACCATCGACGGCTCGTTCATGAACTTCGCCTACGAGTGGGCGTTCTCCAAGCCGGTCCGCAAGGTCTACTACAACCTGACGATCACCGGCCTGTCGGTGGCCGTCGCCCTGATCATCGGCACCGTCGAACTCCTGGGCCTGGTCGGCGAGAAGGCCGACCTGCACGGCGCCTTCTGGGACTGGGTCGGCGGCCTCGACCTGAACATCGTCGGCTACGTCATCGTCGGCCTGTTCTTCGTCACCTGGGCCGTCGCCTTCGCGGTGTGGAAGTTCGGCAACATCGAGGAGAAGTGGACGGCCGGCCTGCGGACAGGCGAGCAGCCGGGCGAGTGACCCGCCCGGCGCCCCGTGGGAGCGTACGGGCTACCGGCCGGTGTCCTGGTACCGGCTGTCGCAGACGGGCACGCTGCTGATGATCACCCACGCCCTGAACAGGATGACAGGGTTGCTCTGGATGCCGGTGGTCTCGCTGCGGTAGCCGCTGCCCTTGGAGTTCTTCAGCGTCTGGATGCTTCCGACTTTGCGACAGTACTGGACGGCCGCGTTGCCGTCCGGGTCATGGTCTTTCCCTTCTCGTCCGCCCGTCGGGCCTGTGAGTGGCCCGTGGAGGATGCCGCCGGGCCGGGCGGGGCGGCGGGGTCGGCGTCGGGGGCGGTCAGTCGGCCGGCACGGATCATGCGGCCGAACAGGCGGCGGGGATCGGCGCTGATCAGGTCCCAGTCGTCGACGACCAGGCAGGCGGCGGCCAGGACGGTCTCGGGGAGGAGGTCGTCCAGGGATACATGGGCGACCACCGCGTCCGGGGACAACCAGTCCGGGGCGAGATAGCCGTCGTCAGCGGTGGCGGTGGTCGCGGTCACCACGGCGTCGGCGCCTTCGACGGCCGCGCGCGGGTCGGCGACCGCCGTCACCGGGATCCCGTAGTCGGCGAATCCGGCCGCGAACTCCTCGGCGGTCCGCGGGCGCACGTCATGGACCCGGACGGACACGAGTTCGGGCTCGCTGCGCAACAGCAGCTCCAGGTGGGCCTGCGCCTGACGGCCCGCGCCGACCAGGCCCAGCGTGCGGACCGGCCGGGGCGCCAGGGTCCTGATCGCCAGCGCGGAGACCGCGGCGGTGCGGGTGGCACTGATCAGAGCGGCGTCCATCAGGCACACCGGATGCGCCGGCGCCGCCGGGTCGTTCCATGGACCGGTTCCCGCAGCGCACGGCCGCAGTGGACTCCCGGTGCGGGTCGCCGCCCGCCTCCCGTCCGCTCAACGGCGCGCCTGGCCAACAAACCGCCCACGGGGTGGAATGTGGGCGAACTGACAGTGCGATAGCGAGCCGAGAGCGGGCGGACAGCCGGGGGTGCGACCTTGGCATGCACCGTCCGACGATCGGCCGGGACATGAACAGGAGCACAGCTGTGCCGACCACCGGAGACCGACCGGACAAGTGGCTCGTCGTCCACCGCCCGCCGGGCGAGCCGCGAACCAGCCTGGTGTGCGTGCCGCCGGCCGGCGCCGGCGCGAGCAGCTTCACCGGCTGGCGACCACTGCTGCCGGCGGACACCGAGCTGGTGTGCGTGGAACTGCCGGGCCGGGAGAGCCGGTTCGACGAGCCGCCGCAGACCGACTGCCGCGAGGTCGCCGCGCGGATCGCGGATCGGCTCACGGCGCGGGTCGCCCCGGCGGGCGGCCCGCAGCTGGTGCTGTTAGGCCACAGCCTCGGCGCGCTGATCGCCTACGAGGTGGCCCGGCGGCTGACCGGTCCGGCGCGGCCGGCGCTGCTCATCGCCGCCGCCTGCCGCGCCCCGCACCGGGTGGGGATGATGGGCGGGCTGATCGGCCTGGGCGACCGGGAACTGGTGGCCGGGCTCCAGCGCTTCGGCTGCGATCCGACCGGCGCGCTGGGCGACCCCGACGTCGCCGCGCTGTTCCTGCCGCCGCTGCGCGCGGACCTGGAGATGGCCGCGGCGTACACGGCCGCCCCGCAGGACCCGCTGGACGTACCGTTGCTGGCGCTCTCCGCGCGCCAGGATCTGACCTGTACCGAGGACGACGTGCTGGCCTGGCGCGAGCACACCGCCGCCGCATTCGCGCACGACGGTTTCGACGGTGGCCACTTCTTCCTGCGCGAGCGCCGCGCCGAGGTGGTCTCGGCGGTGTTCGCCGCCCTGGAACTGGCCGCCCCGGGCGCAGGGAGCCGCTGATGCGCGAGCTCCTTCGACACCGCGACGCACGCGTCTACCTGATCGCGCAGACCCTGTCGATCATCGGCGACAGCGCGATCTGGCTGGCGATGGGCATCTACGCGAAGATGCTCACCGGCAGCAACAGCGACGCCGGGCTGACCTTCCTCGCCTTCATCCTGGGCTCGGCGATGGCGCCGTTCAGCGGCATGCTGGCCGACCGGGTGCGGCGCCGGACCCTGCTGGTGTGGGTGAACGTGGCCGCGTCCGCCGAGGTGTGCCTGCTGCTGGCCGCGGGGCCGGGGCGGGTGTGGGTCATCTATCCGGTGATGTTCGGGTACGGCGCGCTGGGCAGCGTCATCCTGTCCGCGCAGACCGCGCTGCTGCCCAGGCTGGTGCCCGAGGAGCTGCTCGGCCCGGCCAACACCGTGCTGCAGGTCGCCGAGCAGGGGTTCCGGATCTTCACGCCGCTGCTCGGCGCCGGGCTGCTGGCGTGGGTGGGGCCGAAGCCGGTGATCCTGATCGACGCCGGCACCTTCCTGGTCGCTGCCGCGGCCACGGCGGCGGTCCGGCACCGCGAGTCGAAACCGGAGCGCTCCGAGCAGAGCTGGTCGCACGAGTTCACCGCCGGGATGCGCTACCTCGGCGGCGACCGGCTGCTGCGCCGGCTGCTGGTCGCCGGGGTCATGTCGCTGCTGGTCTTCGGGATGATCCAGTCGGTGCAGTACGCGGTGGTGGACGACGGGCTGCACCGCTCGCCGGCGTTCCTCGGCGTGCTGGAGTCGGCGATGGGGTTCGGCGCGATCGCCGGGGCCGTCGCCTCGGAGCCGATGCTCGGCCGGTTCGGGGAACGCAAGCTGGTGGTCGCCGGGCTGCTGGCGATGGCCGCGGCGTTCGCGCCGCTGCTGATGACCGGTGTGCTGGTCCTGGTCGTCCTGGCGATGCTGCTGTTCGGCGCCGGGCTGCTGGCGGTCAACGTCGGGGCCATCACCCTGATCCAACGGCGAACCCCGCCCGAGCTGCTGGGGAGGGTGGACGCCGCGGTGTCGCTGGCCGTGCTGATCCCGCAGAGCATCTCCATCGCCGTCGGCGCCGCGCTGGTCGCCGTCGTCGACTACCGGATCCTGCTGCTCGCGATGGCCGCCGGGACTGTACTGGCGGCCGCGCACCTGATGCGCGGGTCTGCCGGCGAGGAGGCTGCCGCCGGTTCCGCCGCGGTGCCCGCCGCCCGGCCGGCCGACGGGGCCGCCCCGACCGGTCCGATCGATCCGAAAGAACCGTCTGCCCGCGGCACCGCGTCCGACGCCGCAACCGCGACCCACCCACCCGACGCGGCCGGCTGACCGGGCCGCTCGGCCGGGACCCGGCTCACCGACTGGAGAAATCCGCCATGATCCCGTTGTCGTCCGCCCAGCAGCGCCTGTGGTTCGTGAACCAGCTGGAGGGCCCGAGCCCGACCTACAACATCGACCTCGTCCTCGAAATGTCCGGCGCCCTGGACGCCGAGGCGCTGCGCCTGGCGCTGCAGGACGTCGCCAACCGACACGAGTCGCTGCGCACCGTCGTCGCGGACGTCGACGGCACGCCGTACCAGCGGGTGCTCCAGGGCCTGGACGCCGAGGTGTCGCTGACGGTCGCGGCGGTGGACGGCCCGGCGGAGCTGGCCGCAGCGGTGGACGCCGCGCGCAACCGCAGTTTCGACCTGGCCGGCGAGCTGCTGTTCCGGGCCTGGCTGTTCGCCATCGCGCCGGACGAACATGTGCTGGTGCTGCTGATGCACCACATCGTCGGCGACGGCTGGTCGGCCACCCTGCTGGCCCGCGAGCTGTCCATCGCCTACGCGGCGCGGCACGAGGGACACGGCCCGGACTGGGAGCCGTTGCCGGTCCAGTACGGCGACTACACGCTGTGGCAGCGGGACCTGCTCGGCGACGAGGACGACCCACAGAGCCTGGGGGCCCGTCAGCTCGGCTACTGGCGCGAGGCACTGGCCGACCTGCCGGAGGAACTGCGGCTGCCGACCGACCGGCCGCGCCCGCCGGTGGCCAGCTACAACGGCGGCGCGGTGCGCTCCGAGCTGTCCGCGCAGACCGTGGAAGCGCTCGGCACCCTGGCCCGCGGCAGCGGCACCACCCCGTTCATGGTGTGCCAGGCGGCACTCGCGGCGCTGTTGACTCGGCGGCGTCGATCAGGTCGCCGAGCACGGCGCCGTGCCGGCCCGCGCACAGGTCCGCCCGGAAGCACAGGTCGAGCACGGCGATCCGGGCTTCGTCCAGCGCGTCCGCCCAGGCCCTGAGCACCGGACGGTCGCGCACCCCGGCCAGCGCGGGCCCGTGCCACATCCCGAGCGCCCCGTGCAGGTGGTCGGCGGCTTCCCCGACCCGGCCGCAATCGGCGAGAGCACGCGCGGCGGCGACGTCCCGGTGGAACGCGGCGCTGTCCAGGCAGCCGTCGCCGAGGTCGAACAGGTAGCCCGCGGCCTCGGCCCGGATCGCGGCGCCGCCTCCGGCCTCCCGGATCACCGACCGCAGCCGGGAGACCCCGATCTGCACCTGGCTGCGTACGGTCGCGGGCCGGACTCGCCACACCGCCTCGATCATCCGCGAGACCGGAACCACCTGCCCGGCCTCGTGCAGCAGCACCGCGAGGATCCGCTGCTGCCGTGAGCCGCCGATCGGCACCGCCCCCGCGCCGCCGCGGGCCGAGACCGGCCCCAGCACCTGGAAGTCCATTCCGCCCCCTCCGCACGACCGGCACCAAACTATGGCCGCGGGCGCTATCGGCGGGCGGGTCCGGCACCGTCGTCGGCATCGCGCGGGAGGTCTTCCGGGCGTCGGCCTGCGAGGACGGGGTGCTTGGCCGGCCGGCGCTCGACCGACCGGCTTTGCACCGGTCGGCCGGCCTCAGTCGTGGACGGCCGACGCCTTCGCGCAGGACGCGGCTCCGGCGCAGTGCTGGAGTGCGGTCAACGTGGCGTGCAGCGCGTCTCGTCGGGCCGCGGGGATCGTGGCGGCCCCGTTGTGCAGCTCGTTCGGATCGGTCGCGGTGTCGTAGTACTCGCGCTCACCGTCCGCGTACTCCACCCACAGCGCGTCGGCGGTGCGGATCGCCTCGTACGTCGGCGGGTTGCCGCTGTTGTCGGGGGCCGCGTCCGGGTCGTCCTTCTTGGATTCGGGGTGGTGGTGCTCGACCAGGACGGCCTGCCGCCAGTCGGCGGGCTGCTGCCCGTGCAGCAGCGGGGCGAGGCTGCGTCCGTCGGCGGTCGAGGGGGCGCCGACGCCGGCGAGGTCCTGGAAGGTCGGGCTCAGATCGACGTTCTCCGCGAGCTGCGAGACGCTGCGGCCTGCCGGCACCTTCGGTCCGGCCACCACCAGCGGCACCCTGATGTCGGTGTCGTACGCCGTCTGCTTGCCGGGCCGCAGCCGGTGCTCGCCCATGTGGAAGCCGTTGTCGGAGCTGAAGACGAAATAGGTGTTGCCGGCCAGCCCCTTGGCCGCCAGCTTCGCCCGCACGCCCGCGATCATGTCGTCCACCGCCTGCACGGAACGCACCCGCTTGGCGAACTTCTGGTCGATCGACTGCTGGTCCTTCGTCGTGAGCGGCGTCAGGCCGCTCTGCCACTTCGGCGTCGGCGACGACGTCACGTCGTACGCCGGGGTGCGCGGTGCCTTCAGGCCGGGGAAGGAGTGCGCGTCGCGAGGCGCGGGCGTGGACGGGGCGTGCGGGGCGAAGGTGGCCAGCTCCAGCATGAACGGCTTGTGGTCGGTGGCGGCCTTGTCGATGAAGGAGTCGGCCTTCCCCGCGACGACGTCGGTGAGGTAGTCCTTCGGGTCGTGCCCGTAGTGGACGACCTTGCCGTTCTCGTTGAGGTTGTAGTTGAACTCCGGGTAGCCGTTGCCGGCGGCGTCCCACTCGTCCCAGCCGGGCGGTACGTACGGCTTGCCGGTGTTGCTGTCGGCGGTCGGCTGGTAGCCGTTGAGGTACTTGCCCATGAAGCCGGTGCGGTAGCCGGCCTTCTGCAGGGCCGGGGCGTAGCACTTCTTCTCGTCGCCGTTGCGGTTGAAGGCCGCGTAGCCGCCGTCGTCGCCGTTGTTGGTGAACACCCCCGTGTTGTGCGGGTAGTCACCCGTCAGGATGGACGAACGCGACGGGCAGCACAGGGAGTCGGTCACGAAGTAGTCCGAGAACGTCGTCCCCTCCTTCTGCAACTGCTGGACGTGCGGCATGTACGGGACGAGGTTCGAGGCCAGGTCGTCGGTGAGCACGAAGACGATGTTGGGGCGGGCGGCGGAGCCGGACGCGGCGGCGGTGCCGCTCGGGCCGGCGCTCGCCGAGGCCGACGCGCTGTCGTGCGCGGAGCCGCCCCCGCCGCCGGTGCAGGCGGCCAGCGCGAGCGCCGCGAGCCCCGCTCCGAGCGCTGCGGTCACGCGGTGCTGTCGAAAGCCGGCCATGGCAACGGATCCCTCTCGTCCGGTTCAGTTCACGCCGCGCCGGCCGGTCCGAACTGCCCCGGTTCCGCCGCGGACCCGGGCACCGTAGGAACACTCCTTGTGAGAACTCTGTGATCGACTGGCCCCGCCCCGCTGGAGCGACTCGGGACTTCTTGTAATGGGCAACTGTTGTCCACCCCGTCTTTGCGGACCGAGCGAGATCCTTCCTGCGGCCTCACCCGCATCACTCGTGCAACGCCGCAACGCAAAGGACCGCGCATGCCCGCCAACTCGCAGGGCCTGACCCGCCGCAGACTCCTCGGATCGGCCGCCACCGCCGGCGGCCTCGCCGCAGCCGCCACGATTCTGCCGCCGCACCTGGCGAAGGCCGCCGCCGCCGAACCGCGGCACGGCGGCCACCTCTCGGACATCGAGCACGTGGTGATCCTCATGCAGGAGAACCGCAGCTTCGACCACTACTTCGGCACGCTCTCCGGCGTCCGCGGCTTCGACGACCCCCGGGCGCCGCGGCTGCCGAACGGCCGTCCGGTGTTCTACCAGCCCGACGCCGCCAACCCCGACGGCTACCTGCTGCCGTACCGCCTCAACACCAGGCTCACCGCCGCGCAGGCGATACCCTCCACCAGCCACGCTTGGGGCGCCCAGCACGCCGCGTGGAACGCCGGCAAGATGGACTCCTGGATGCCGGCCCACCGCGCCGCCGACGGCGACAAGAAGGCGCCCTACGTCATGGGCTATCTGACGAGGGACGACATCCCGTTCCACTACGCGCTCGCCGACGCCTTCACCATCTGCGACGCGTACCACTGCTCGGTCCTCGGCCCCACCCATCCCAACCGGTACATGCACATGACCGGGACGATCGATCCGGACGGCCTGGCCGGCGGTCCGGCGCTCGACAACGGCGCCGCGGACAACGTCTACTCGTGGACCACTTACCCCGAGCGCCTCGAAGCCGCCGGAGTGAGCTGGAAGTTCTACCACGAGCCCGACGACGGCCCCGGCGGGCCGCCGACCGGGCTTCCGCCGCTGAGCAAGATGACCCAGTACCAGGCCGCGGCCGAGGGCTCGCCGCTCTACGACAAGGCCCTGGCGTCCTCCCCCGTCGGACAGTTCGAGTACGACGCGCTGAACGACACGCTGCCGACGGTGAGTTGGCTGTTCCCGCCGCAGCTCTACGACGAGCACCCGGCCCGGATGCCGGCCGCCGCGGCGACCTGGCTGGCCGGCAAGATCGAGGCGCTCGCCACCAACCCCGAGGTGTGGGCCAAGACCGTCTTCATCCTCAACTACGACGAGAACGACGGCCTCTTCGACCACGTCGCCCCGACCGTTCCCCCCGCGGGCACCGCGGCCGAGTTCGTCACCAGGACGTCGTCGACCGGCGTGGCCGGCGGTGGCCTCCCGGTCGGCCTCGGCTACCGGGTGCCCGCCCTCATCATCTCGCCGTGGACGGTCGGCGGCTGGGTCGCGTCGGAGACCTTCGACCACACCTCCGTACTGCAGTTCCTGGAGAAGATCACCGGTGTGAGCGAACCCAACATCAGCCAGTGGCGCCGCCGCACCTGCGGCGACCTCACCTCGACACTGCGGATGAGCCAGCCGCGCCGCAGCATGCCCGACCTGCCCGGCACGGCTGCCGCCTACAGCCTGGCCCAGTACGAGGTGGCGCACCTGCCCCTGCCGACGGTGCCGGCGCATCAGGAGATCCCGCACCAGGAGCACGGCCACCGGCCCCGGATCTGACGGCGGCCCGGCACCCGGGCCGGCCCCCGTGCGGGAGCCGGCCCGGGTGTCGCGGGTGGATCTCAGTGGCCGCCCGGGTGGTCGGAGACAGCGGTGCCGCCATAGGGCTGGGCGGTGACCTCCAGATCGCCGGGGTGGCGGCCGGGCTCGGGGCAGGAGAGGGTCACCGTGCGCTGCTCGCCGGGCAGCAGCCACAGGTAGTTGTCGGAGTAGCGGGTGGGCAGCACCCGGTCGCCGGACCGGCGCTCGCGCAGCGAGAGCCTGACCATGGGGGCGACCGAGTCGCCGGTGTTGCGGACCGTCGCGCTCACCGAGAGCCGGCCGTCACGGGAGGACACCCGGCCGCTGGACAGCCGCAGCTTCGCCCCGGACAGCGTGTTCAGCGCCTTGAGGTCGGCGGGCTCGGCGCAGCGCCAGTAGGTGTTCTCCGACAAGGTGGTGCCGTCCGCGCGGGTCAGCCGCAGCCGCACCAGGTGGACGGGATCGCCGCCGGTGGTGTCGGCGACGGTGAAGGCCGGGGCGGTGGCGGACGCGGGGATGTCCACGGTCTGCCGCTGCGCCGCGGCCAGCCGGCGGCCGGACAGGTCGAACACCTCGGCGGTGACGACCGCCGAACGCAGCGCGTCGGCGGTGTGGTTGACCGCGAGCACGCCCCAACTGCGCAGGTCGGCCTGCACGTGGTGCGCCTCGCAGCCCGAACGGGCTCCGTAGTAGCTGCCGTTGACGTCCAGGTCGTAGTCGTAGGTCTGCCAGACGGTGCTGTGCCAGGCCGGGTTGGACATCCACAGCAGCAGCCCGCTGGCGTCCTTCCACAGGTTGGCGTTCCACGCCTCGAACATGGCGCGCATCGACTCGAAGTTGACGAACTGGGCCTTGGTGGCGAACTCCTCCAGTGAGGACGACTCCCCCAGCCGCTCGTCGATCGCCGCCTTGTAGTTCTGCGGGTACTGGTTCCCCTTGGTCGACCAGTCGTGGTAGTTCCACACCGTGCTGATCGGCCAGCCCTGCTCGTCGCCGACGAGGTTCTGCATGCTCTCGGCCACCGACACCGTGGGGATGCCGATCTCGGTGTGGAAGCCGAACGTGCCGGCGCCGTAGGTCTGCGGCGAGTAGTACTGCGCCGGGTCGATCCAGGCGTAGGGACCGCCGCCGCCGACCACGCCGGCGGCGGAGTTGCTGACGTAGCGCACGCCCGGGTGCTCGGCGGCCACCGCGTCGGCGGTGCCCGAGTCGATCTCCCCCGACGGCGTGCCCTCGTTGGCCCCGCACCACACCGCGATGGCCGGGTGCGACCGGTAGCGCAGGATCGTGTCGCGCACCTGGTCCAGGTACAGGGCGTGGTTCGGCGGGTCGAGGAACCAGGCGTTCCAGAAGTCGTTCCACACCAGCAGCCCGTTCTCGTCGCAACGGGCGTAGAACTCCTCGCGGTTGCTGCTGCCGATCCAGTTGCGGATCATCGTGAAGTTCATGTCGCGGTGCATGCCGACGACGGCCTCCATCCGGCCGCCGCCCATGCGGCGCAGGAGCTCGTCCCAGCCCCAGTTGCCGCCGCGGCACATGACCTTCACCCCGTTGACGCTGATCTGGAGCTGGTGCGGCCGGTTGTCGACGGCCTGCACGTCCTTCCAGGTCGTGCCGTCGTCGCTGACCTGCACGGTGAAGGTCAGCGCGTAGGCGGTCTCCCAGAGCAGGGCGATCCGGTCGAAGGACCGCGCCTGGCCGAGGTCGAGTTGGATCCACTGGTCGTCGGTGTAGTTGGACGACCAGCGGGTCTGCGGGTCGCCGTCGACCGCGTTGGCCGCCGCGTCGGTGTCGTTGTCGGTGGACGACGCGGTGGCGGCGGCGTGCAGCGCGAGGTCGGTGCCCGGGTCCGCGCTGTCGGCCACGGACAGCGTCCACAGCGACACCCCGAAGCCGGTGGCCCGCTTGCCGCCCTGGACGCGCAGGTAGCGGGCCTGCTGGGCGGGGATGTCGAGGGTCTGCTCGACGCGGTTGGCGCCGGGGGCGAAGGTGATCGGGTTCTCCGAGGCGTACGCCATCTCGCGCAGCCCGACCCGGACCGTGCGCCGCTCGCTGGTGGCGCCGCTGACCGAGGCGGTGACCTCCAGGTCGTGCAGGGTCGGCTCGCCGTAGCCGTTGGGCCACCACAGCTGCGGGTCGCGCAGCCGCAGGGCGCTGAAGTCGGCGGGCGCGAACACCGCGTCGACGCTCTGCCCGGCGCCGACCGTCACGTTCTTGCGGACCCGGGCGCCGGCGATCGCGGCCTCGACGGTCACGGTGCGGCCGGCCGAGGCCGCGTTGCGCACCGGCACGGTGAGCGTCACCTCGGCCGTGGAGCGGTCGGGCAGCGCCGGCAGTACGGTGTCCACCCGGACGTCGCCGATGACGGCGTCCCCGGTGGCGCGCAGCCGGACGTGGTTCCAGATGCCCATCACGCGGTCGCGGACCGCCGGCATCCAGTCCCAGCCCGACACCGCGAGGTAGTTGGGGCTGTTGCGCATCATGATGTCGGAGCCGGCGTCGGCATAGGAGCTGCCGTCCGCGCCCTTGTCGCCGGGGCTGCCGGGGAAGGGCATCGGGTCGATCCGGACCGCGAGCACGTGCTCCCCGCCGTGCGCGAGCTGCGCGGTGACGTCCAGCGAGACGCGGGCGGTGGGCTGGGCCAGGTCGCCGACCTTGGTGCCGTCGAGCCAGATCTCGGCCTTGTGGTTGACGCCGTCCAGCTCCAGCCAGACGCGGCCGTGGCCGCCGCCGAAGCCGTGCGGGAGGTCCAACGTCCGCCGGTACCACCAGGAGTTGCGGCTCAGCGCCTCCGGGACGCGCATGTTGTCGAACCCGCGGACCGGGTCCGGCAGATGCCCCTCGGCCACCAGCGACGCCAGGATCGTGCCGGGGACCTGCGCGCGCAGCCAGCGCGAGGTGTCCACGCCGTGCGCGGAGATCCGCGCCCCGTCGTCGGTGCCGGCCATGTCCTCCAGGGTCAGGTTCCAGCCGGACTCGATCGGCACGGTGCCGTCGTCCGCGATCCGCAGCGCGGGCACCGGCCGGACGCCGCTGGTCCACTCGGTCCAGCCGGAGGCGTCGGGGCGGTGGCCGAGCGCGGAGCCCAGGATCTGGAAGGAGTTCAGACCGAGCGGGTTGGGGTTGGAGAGGGCGGTGCCGACCATCCGGACCCAGCGCGCGGTCACCGGCTCGTCCAGCACCACCTCGACCGTGCCGCCGGTGCTCGTCGTGCCCTCGTGGACCGCCGTCCACTTCTCGCCGTCGGCGGAGACCTCGATCCGGAAGGCGGTGGCGTAGCTGGACAGCACCTCCCAACCGGTGGTGCCGTTGCGGGGGTTGACGTCGTCGGCGGGCTTGTAGACGGAGTCGCCCTCGGCGGCCTCGAAGACCAGCACCACCGAGGTCACCCGGCACGGCCCCTGCAGGTCGACGGCCACCCACTGCGGGCCGTCGGTGTCCGCCGCCCGCCAGCCGCTGCCCTTGGGGCCGGTCTGCGCCATCCGGTCCACGACGAAGGAGCCGGGCGCCGGCCCGTACGCGGTCGAGGAGACCTTCACCGGGCGGTAGAGCGCGAGGTCGCCGGCGGCCGGGCGACCGCCCGCGGGCGCCGCCGGCGTCCCGGGCGCCGCCACGGCCTGGTCGGCGAACACACCGGTCAGCGTGACGCTCGCGAGTACCGCGGCGCCCGAACGGAGCATGCCCCGGCGGGAGAAGCCGGCGCCGCGGTTCACCGCCTCGGCGCCGCGGTTCGGGTCCTCGGTGATGTCGTCGGGCACGGAGTGCTCCTTGGTTCTTGGGCGCGGGGCGGCCGAACGGGTGCCGGGGCCTCGCGAGTTCGACAACGTTGTCAAAGAGAAGCTGGACGACATTTTTCGGTTCACGGGGGTGCGCGTCAAGGGTTTTGTTGAACCGGTTCAACAAACGAAGGGCGGCGGCCGGTTCGGCAGCCGCCCGGGACACAGGATTCGCGTCACGGGCGTTGACACCGGCCACACCCGGTCGTAAAACTTGGCTCGCCTCCCTCTCGAACCGTTTCAAGCGCACCAGCGGACCGTCGCTGACAACGTTGTCAGATCGCCGGCCCGCCCCGCCCGCACCGTCACCACACCTTCCGCAAGGAGCCTGGACGTGGCCCTGTCCGCAGATCGGCGGCCCGCCGCAAAGCCCCGTTCCAGACGTTCGACGACCGTCACCGTGGCGGCGCTGGCCGGCGCGCTGCTCTCCGTGCTGCCCGCGCAGAGCGCACTCGCCGACCACGGCCAGGACGCCGGAGGGCACGGCTCGTTCGCGACCTCCTTCGAGCCGGCCGACTCCGCGCCCGACTGGCAGAGCACGCCGGACAGCGACCGGCACGGCCGCCCGGCGGTCTCCGCGGTGTACCCCGACTCCGGTGCCGGGCTGCCCGGTTCGGCCATGTCCCAGGTGAGCGGTGTCACCGCGAGCGGCGAGGTGCCGCCCGACCACACCGCGTCCGCCGCCACCGACGGCGACCCGGGCACGTCCTGGCAGGCCGCGAGCCGGGCGCCGAGCCTGACCCTCGCCCTCAAGTCGCCCGCCACGATCACCACGTACGCCATGACGTCGGCGTCCGACTGGCCCGAACGCGACCCCAGGTCCTGGCAGTTGCAGGGCACGACCGACGGGCAGACCTGGCGGACGCTCGACACGGAGAGCGGGCAGTCGTTCGGCCAGCGCTCGCAGACCAGGCTGTTCACCGTCCGACACGCCGGCTCGTACGCGCAGTACCGGCTGGCGGTCTCGGCGAACAACGGCGACAGCAACACCCAGCTGGGCGAACTCGCCCTGGCCGCCGCCCCTTCGGCGCAGCCGGGCATGACCGCCTCGGTCGGCGACGGCCCCGCCTCCAGCCCGACGGCCAAGACGCATGCCGGCTTCACGGGCACCCACGCCCTGCACTACGCGGGCTGGCAGCTCGGCGGCCACGGCACCGCGCGGGACAAGGTCTACCAGGTGTCGCTGCCGGTGCGCCGCGACACCCGGCTGTCGTACGACGTCTTCCCCGAGCTGACCGGCAGGGACCTCGGCTACCCGAGTACGTACGTCTCGGTCGACCTCGCGTTCAGCGACGGCACGTACCTCAGCGACCTCGGCGCCACCGACCAGTACGGCAAGGCGCTGAGCCCGCGCGGCCAGGGCGAGGCCAAGGTGCTGCAGAGCGACCAGTGGAACGCGGTCACCGCGGACATCGGCAGGGTCGCGACCGGAAAGACGATCACCCGTGTGCTGGTCGGCTACGACAACCCGGCCGGGCCCGCGCACTTCTCCGGCTGGCTGGACGACATCAGCCTGGCGCAGGCGCCGCCAAGCAACGACTGCGCGCACCCGTCGACCTGTGTGATCACCACGCGCGGCACCAACTCCTCCGGTGACTACTCGCGCGGCAACGACATCCCCGCCACCGCGCTCCCGCACGGCTTCAACTTCTGGACGCCGGTCACCGACGCGGGCAGCACCGGAACGGAATACGCCTACCAGCGCGGCAACGACGCCGCGAACGAGCCGGAGCTCCAGGCGCTGTCGCTCAGCCACGAGCCGAGCATCTGGGTGGCCGACCACCAGACGTTCCAGGTGATGCCGTCCACGCTCGCCGCGCCGACCACCGCGAGCCGCACCGCCCGTGCGCTGCCGTTCAGCCACGCCAACGAGACGGCCAGGGCGGACTACTACGGGGTGACGTTCGACAACGGCCTGCGCGCCGAGATGACACCCACCGACCACGCCGCCGTCATGCGGTTCACCTTCCCGGCCGGGGACGGGAGCCTGCTCTTCGACAACGTCAACGACAACGGCGGCCTGACCGTCGACCGCGCCGACGGCGTCGTCAGCGGCTATACCGACGTGGCCGGCTTCTACGGCGCGCCGCGGATGTTCGTCTACGCCACCTTCGACCGCCCGATGACGGGCAGCGGCACGCTGCCGGACGGCGGCGGGTCGAAGGTCAGCGGCTACGCGGGCTTCGACCTCGGCGCCGACCGGCAGTTGACGATGCGCATCGCCACCTCCGCGATCAGCCTCGACCAGGCCAAGCACAACCTGGCGCTGGAGATCGGCGGCGCCGGCTTCGACCAGGTGCACGCGGCGGCGCAGAAGGCGTGGGACACCGCGCTCGGCGTGATCAAGGTGGGTGGCGCCGGCCAGGACCAGCTGACCAGCCTCTATTCCAGCCTGTACCGGCTGAACCTGTATCCCGACGAGCTCTTCGAGAACACCGGATCGGCGTCCGCGCCGGTCTACCAGTACGCCAGCCCCTACTCCCCCGGCACCGGCCAGAACACGGAGACGGCCACCGGATCGGCGGTCAAGAAGGGCAAGCCGTACGCCAACGAGGGCTTCTGGGACACCTATCGCACGGCATGGTCGCTGGACTCGCTGCTGTACCCGAAACTCACCGGCGAGATGATCGACGGCTTCGTGCAGCAGTATCGTGACGGCGGCTGGATCGGGCAGTGGACGGCGCCGGGCTATCTCGGCTTCAGCGGCACCAACTCCGATGCCGCCATCGCCGACGCGTACCTGCGCGGGGTGACGAACTTCGATGTGCGCGGCGCCTACGAGGCCGCCGTGAAGGACGCCACCATCCCGTCGTCGGGCATCACCGGGCGCCCTGACGTGCAGCACTCCACCTTTCTCGGGTACACCCCGCAGTCCGACACCTCAAGCGCCTCGGTATCGCTCGAGGACTACCTCGCCGACTACGGCATCGCCCAGATGTCGCTGAAGCTGAGCCAGGACGCCAAGCCCGGTGATCCGCACCTGCGCGAGTACCAGGACAACTACACGTACTTCAGCGACCGGGCGCAGCACTACACGGACCTGTTCGACCCGTCCGTCGGCTTCTTCCAGCCGCGCGACGCGGACGGCACGTTCGAGCAGCCGGCGTCGACGTACAACCCGCTGTCCTGGAACGCCACCGACTACACCGAGGGCGACGGCTGGACGTACGCCTTCGCCGTCCCGGAGGACGGCAACGGGCTGGCCGACCTCTACGGCGGCCGGGCCGGACTGGCCGGCAAGCTCGACCAGTTCTTCGCGACGCCGGAGACCGCCCAGTACGGCGGCAGCTGGCTCGGCCCGTACCACGAGATGTTCGAGTCCCGCGACGACCGCATCGGGCAGTGGGCCTTCAACGACCAGCCGTCCATGCACGTCCCCTACATGTACGACTACGTGGGCCAGCCGGCCAAGGCTGCGGAGCACGTACGGGACGCCGAGAGCAGGCTGTTCACCGGCAGCACCATCGGGCAGGGCTACCCCGGCGACGAGGACAACGGCTCGATGTCGGCGTTCTACATCGACAACGCGCTCGGCCTCTACCCGCTCCAGCAGGGCTCACCGACCTGGGTGGTCGGGTCGCCGCTGTACGACCGGGCCACCATCCGCCCGATCGGCGGCCGCACCGTGACGATCACCGCCGACCACAACTCCGACCAGAACATCTACGTCCAGTCGATGCGGGTCAACGGCCGCAGCTCGGACCTGACCTACGTGCGGCAGAGCGATCTGACCCGCGGCGGGAGCATCGACTTCCGGATGGGTCCGCGGCCGTCCTCCTGGGGCACGAAGGCCGCCGACGCACCGCCGTCACCGACCAAGGGCTCCCGGCCGGCCGACCCGCCGTCGGACCTGACCGGCCCCGGCGAGGGCACCGCGACCGCCACCGGCGGCACCGACCCGGCGCCGCTGTTCGACAACACCTCCACGACGGCGGCCGCCTTCCCGGCCGGCCCGGCCTCGGTCGGCTACCGGTTCGACCAGCCCCGGCACATCGACCAGTACACCCTCACCAGTGCCGCGCAGCCCGGGGGCGACCCGGCGGGCTGGACGGTGAGCGTGTCCGTCGACGGTACGCACTGGAAGGTGATCGACCGCCGCAGCGGGGAGCAGTTCGCCTGGCGGCAGCAGACGAAGGCGTTCAGTCCGGCTGAGGCAGCCGGCAGCTACCAGTACGTCAGGATCGACTTCGATCCACCCGCGACCGGGCGCCTGAACCTGTCGGAGGTGGAGATGCTCGGCTGATCCGGGGGCGGCGGTCGCCGGTCACCTGCGGGTGAGCCCGTCGAACTGCGCCTGCTCGTCGGCACGGTCGGCGAGCGCGCGCAGTTCGCCGGCGTAGGCGGCCCAGACGTCGCGGGTGAGGAAGTGGCCCACTCCGGGCAGCGTGCGCAGGCGGGCATCGGGGACGGCGCCGGCGATGTCGCGCGCGGCCGCGACGCGCAGCAACGGGTCGCCCTCGCCGTGCAGTACGAGGGTCGGCGCGGTGATCCGGGCGAGTGGGCCGCCGTGCCACTTCGCGCCGATCTGGCGGCTCTGCGCCTTCTGGTCGCGGAAGCCGGCGACCTGGTGCGCCGCCTCCTTGTCCACGAACTCCCGCACATCGTCACAGGATCGACCTGCTGGAGCACGCGCTCGACGTACTCGACGGGCCACCCGGCGAGCCCCGAGCGCAAACTCGAGGCATTCGCCCTCCTCAGCGGCCTGACGGCGCTGTTCGTCCAGAACGAGACGGCCGCCACGGACACCGGCACCGCACGGAGAGCCGCCTACCTCCGGCACGTCGCCGCCGCGGGAAGCCACCCCCGCATCACCGCCCTGCTCGCCGGTTCCCCGGCCGACGGCAATTCCGTCGACCGGTTCGACGCCGTGCTCCTGCGCGCCCTGACCGGCGTGCTGGGCTGACTCCGCCGCATCCCGCCCCGGAACCGATCCGCCGGTCCCGGTCATTGCTCCGCGGTCAGCTCGGCCTGGTGCCGATCACGACGGTCGCGTACAGCTCGTCGCAGGTCGCCACCCGGGGTTCCAGGCCGTCCGCCGCGACGACGGCCACCGCCGTGGCGGCCTGCTGCTCGCTGACCTCGAACAGCAGCGCGCCGCCCGGCGCCAGCCACCGCGCGGCCTGCGCCGTCACCCGGCGCAGCACGTCGAGGCCGTCGGGGCCGCCGTCCAGCGCCATCAGGGCCTCGTGCTCGCGGGCCTCGGGCGGCAGGAAGCCGACCGAACCGCTGGGCACGTAGGGGACGTTGGCGGCGAGGAGGTCGATCCGGCCGCGCAGCCCTGACGGCAGCGGTGCGAACAGGTCGCCCTGGTAGACCCGGCCGCCGGCGCCTTCTGTGTTGCGGCGAGCGCAGCGCACGGCGGCGGGATCGAGGTCGGCGGCATGCAGCTCGACGCTCTCCAGCGTGTCCGCGAGCGCCGCCCCGACGGCTCCGGAGCCGCAGCACAGGTCGAGTACGACCACCGGCCGGTCCGCCGGCCGGCCGCCGATCGCGACCGCCTCGCGCACCAGGAACTCGGTACGCCGGCGCGGCACGAAGACCCCGGGATCGACGGCGACCCGCCGCCCGCAGAACTCGGCCCAGCCGAGGACGTGTTCGAGCGGCAGCCCCGAGGCGCGCCGCTCGACCATCCCGGCGAGTTCTTCCGGGGACGTGGCGGCGCCGACGAGCAGCCGCGCCTCGTCCTCGGCGAAGACGCAGCCGGCGGCGCGGAGCCGGTCGACGACCGCCTGCTCGGCGGGCGCGGGGCGGTCAGCCGCGGCGGGCGTTTCGGGCAGAGATGACAGATGTTCGGACATGAGTACCTTCCGGGAGGCCGACGAGCACTCCCCCGGCCCGGCTACCTGTGGGCAGCGGGAACCGCACGGCCGTACGGCGGGAAGGCCCGGCATGAACTGGCGGTGATCGTTCCCACCTCCTCGGTCGGCGATGACGTGAAGTCGTCCACGCTCAACCTACCCCACGCGAGGCAGCGCCCGGCGCCGATGAGCCCGCCGCCGGGTGACGGCGGATCGCGATCAGCGGGGGCAGGGCCGCGGCGGGGACGCGTCCGACAGCCAGCCGGCGATGCCGGCGGCCGCGGTGGCCTTCGCTTCGTCGGGCAGGGCGGACGCCTGGACCGAGGTGGCCGCGATCTCGGCGAGCACGCGGTCCGGCAGTCCGAGATGCGTCCGGCAGAGCTCGTACTCCTGGAGCAGGCCGCTGCCGAACAGCAGCGGGTCGTCGGCGTTGACGCTGCACCGGACGCCGGCCGCGAGCAGGTCGGGCAGCGGGTGCGCCGCCAGGTCGCAGACGCCCAGTTTCACGTTGCTCGTCGGGCAGACGTCCAGGCAGACACCCGACGCCGCCAGCCGGGCGAGCAGGTCGGGGTCCTCGACCGCGCGGACCCCGTGCAGGATCCGGTCGGCGTGCAGCAGATCGAGCGCGTCGGTGACGCTGCCGGGCCCGAGGAGCTCGCCGGCGTGCGGTGCCGCCCGCAGTCCACCGCGCTTGGCGAGGGTGAAGGCGTCGGCGAAGGCGGACGGGGGGAACGCGGCCTCGTCGCCGTCCAGCCCGAAGCTGACCACCCCCTCCGGCATCAGCTCCACGGCCAGCCGCGCGGTGTCGACCGCCGCCTCGGCGCCGGCGTGCCGGTTGGCCGCGACCATCAGGCCGAATCCGACGCCCCGGAGCGCGGCCGCGTCGCGGCCGGCTTCCAGCACCCGCCGCACGGCTTCGCGGTCCGGCCCGAGTCGCCCGGCGAACAGCCCCGGCCACACCGAGACCTCCACCCACACCGCGCCGTCGAGTGCGGCGTCCGCCACGATCTCGCCGACGATCCGGCGCAGGTCCGCCGGATCTGACAGCACCTCGTGGACGGCGCCGATGGTCTCCATGAAGACGTCGAAGGAGGAGTAGCCCAGGCCCCGCGGCAGCTTCGGAGGCGCGAGGCCGCGCCTCGCGCACAGCGCCCGCAGGCTCTGCTCCCGGACCGCGCCGTCGAGATGGAGGTGCAGGTGCGCCTTGGGCAGGTCCACCAGGGCGCGCGCCCGGCCGTCGCGGTGCTCGGAGGGGGCGGGCGGCGGACCGCCTCCCGAGGCCCGGTCCCGGTGCGAATCGTCCACCCGACGACACTACCGGCGACGCCGACCCGGCGTGGGGTTCGCCGTCGAACGGGCGGGCCCGCACCGGGATATGGCGCGGGGTGGTGACGTGCGAGGGGGCGCTTCGGGCCGCAGGAGGAGGAGGTGGTGCCCGCGTTCAGCCCGCCCGGCGCTGCCTCAGGGCCAGGGCCACGCAGGTGACCGTCGCGCCGATGGCCAGGGCGGCCGGGAGGCGGGACCAGGAGGTGCTGTGGATCGGGGCCGAGGCGATCAGGAAGACCACCGCTGCCGCGGCGGCCGCGGTCAGCGCGGGGGCGGGGCGGCGGGCCGTGCGGGGGGCGGTGGCGCCCATCGTCCAGGTGTCGGTGACCAGGAGGTAGGCCAGCAGCAGGCCGGTGACGCAGGCGGCGGTCCAGGTCGGCGGCTCGGTGGCCGCGGCCACCGCCACGCTGCCCGCGGCCAGCAGCGTGGTGCGGCGCTCGCGGGCGATGACCGACCAGCGGGCCGAGGTGCGCACCGGGCGGGCGTCGGTCATCGGGGCGGCCCACCAGGCGACGGCGGCCAGTGCGACGACGACCAGGATGCCGATCCGCGCGCCGCGCAGCACGGACGCCGGGTCGCAGGAGGCGATGACCAGCGCGGTGCCCAGCACCCGGGCGGTGAGGTGGCTGCGCAGCAGGTCGTCGGTGCGGCTCATCGCGCTGTTGCTCGCTTTCTCGGGTGCCATCAGACCCCGCCCCTGATCCGGCGGCGCAGCAGCGGCGCGAGGGCCAGGTCGAGGGTCTCGCCGGGCTTGTGGTGGATCACCGCGATGCCGCGCTCGGCCAGCGCGAAGCGCATCGCCGCGCGGTCGGCGCGCCACAGCCGCAGGGCGAGCTCGGAGACCGGGTCGCCGGGGTCGATCTGCGGGTCGCCGGCCGGGATCTCGACCACGACCATCGGGTTCGCGCGGCCCCGCACCTGGTGCAGCACGTCCAGGATCCGCTGGTCGGTGAGCGGGGTGAAGACGTAGACCAGCGCGCCCTCCGGCAGCGCGGGCGGCGGCAGCTTGCTCAGGCCGGTGGTGCGGTAGCCGAGGTCCTTGCGGACGTCCAGCACGCTCTCCACGATCCGGTAGAAGTACCGGTCGCCGCTGCCGGGTTGCAGCCAGCGGGTGGTGCCGCCGACCGACACGACGCCGATCCGGTCGTGGGTGCGCAGGTAGGCGCGGACCAGCCCGGCGGCGGCCCTGAACGTCTCGTCGAGCGAGGAGGTGCCGGTGGCCGGGTCGCGGACGTCGCCGAGCACGTCGAGCAGCACGACGGTGTCGGCGGCCCGCTCGGCGGCGAACTGGTAGAGCTGGATGTCGCCGCGCCGGGTGGTGGCCGGCCAGTTGATCCGCCGCTGCCGCTCCCCGCGGACGTACGGGTGCACGCCGGTGACCTCGATGCCCTCGCCGCGCTGTACGGAGGTGTGCTCGCCCAGCCGCTGCGGCAGCCTGACCGGGATCGGGGTGAGCCCGGCGGCGGTCGGCACCGGGAAGACCTCGATCTCGCCGAGGTCCACCCGCACGGTGCGCCGGGCGGTGCCGCCGGTGTCGTACAGGTCCAGGTCCACCGTGCCGAGCGTCCAGCGCCCCCAGCGCTCGGCGGTGAAGCGCAGCCGCAGGTGCGAGGGGCCGGTGCCGAGGTGGTCCAGGTGCACCCCGGGGCCGAGCGTGATGCCGGGGTCGAGCCGGCCGATCTCGCCGTCGTGCCGCAGCGCGACGGTGGCGGTGATCGACTCGTCCTCGAAGCAGCGCCGCGGCTCGACGGTGGTCACCGTCTCCACCTCGCCGGGGCGACGGCCCGGCAGTGCCAGGGCGAGCAGCGCCAGCGGCCCGGCGGCGAGCGCGAGCAGCCAGGCGTGCCCGGTGAGCAGTGCGGCGCCGACCGCGACGGCGGCCACCGTGCCGTAGCGCAGCGCCCGGTCGCCGGCCCGCCAGCCGTCCGGCGGCCGGGGTGGCGGCTCGGCGAGCACGTCAGGGTCGCTGCCCAGCGCGCGCAGGACGGCCGCGTCGGCGTCTCCCTTCATGACGCGGCGACGGCGCGCGGCACGGTCTGCGGGGCGGGCACGGACTGGACGATCTCGCCGATCACGTCGTCCGACTCGATCTGCCGCACCCACAGCTCGGGCTTGAGCGTCACCCGGTGGGCGAGCGCCGGGACGGCGATGGCCTTGACGTCCTCAGGGGTGACGTAGTCGCGCCCGTCGAGTACGGCGCGGGCACGGGACAGCTGGACCAGGGCGAGGCCGCCGCGCGGCGAGGAGCCGACCTGGATGTGCGGGTGGTCGCGGGTGGCGCCGACCAGCGCGACCACGTAGTCGAGCAGGTCGTCCTCGACCTCGACCCGCTCCACCGCGGCGCGCAGCGCGAGCACCTGCGCCGGGTCGGTCAGGGTGCGCAGGACGGCCTCGGGGGCGGCGCGGTCGAGCCGGGCGCGCAGCATCCCGGTCTCCTGCTGCGCCGTCAGATAGCCCATCCGCACCCGCAGCAGGAACCGGTCGAGCTGCGCCTCGGGCAGCGTGTAGGTGCCCTCGTACTCGATCGGGTTCGCGGTGGCGATCACCACGAACGGGTCGGGCAGCGGCCGGGTGCTGCCGTCGATGGAGACCTGCGACTCGGCCATCGCCTCCAGCAGCGCCGCCTGGGTCTTGGGCGGGGTGCGGTTGATCTCGTCGGCGAGCAGCAGGTGGGTGAAGATCGGCCCGGCGCGGAAGACCATCTCGGCGGACCGCTGGTCGTAGAACGGCGCGCCGGTGACGTCGGAGGGCAGCAGGTCGGGGGTGAACTGGATCCGCCGGAAGTCCAGGCCGAGGGTGGTGGCGAAGGACCGGGCGAGCAGCGTCTTGCCCAGGCCCGGCAGGTCCTCGATCAGCACGTGGCCGCCGGCCAGGATGCCGAGCATGACCAGTTCGAGCGGCTCGGACTTGCCGACGACGGCGGTACGGATCTCGGCGAGTACGCCGGCGGCCCGTTCGCCGGCCTGCTGCGGGGTCAGGGCGTCATGGCCGGAGCTGGTCCGGGGGCTGGGGCTGGTCACTGCGGGATCCTCACCTTGCCTGGTCGGTCTGTGCGGGGCCCGGACGGGGCCGGCGGCATGTCACAGCGCCTCCAGCCGGTCGAGCAGCGCCTTGAGTTCCTGGGCGGACGGTGCCGTCCGCGGCGGCCCGCCGGTCGGGTCGATCAGCGGCCACAGGTCGGTGCCGACGAGGTTGCGGGCGCGCAGCGGGCTGCGGTGCAGCAGCACGCCGTGCCGCTCCGCGAGCCGGGCGGCGAACAGCCGCTGCAACTGCGGGCGGAGCACCGCGGCGAACTGCAGCTCGCCCTCCTCGCCGAGCGACTTGTCGACCATCCGGCGCCACTCGCCGAGGGCCGGCGCACGGCTGCCGAGCAGCCGGACCGACCTGCGGTAGCCGCTGTCCTGGGCGCCGCCGCCGCTGACGTAGCGGGCGACGCCGAAACCGGCGGCGGCGAGCACGGCGAGTCCGGTGGCGGCGGCGACCGGGCCGTCGGCGAGGCCGAGCAGCACGTCGGCGGCCACCGCGACCGCGCACAGGATGATCACCGAGTGGCGTACGGAGCCCAGGGGGCCGATCGGCGAGCCGCCGCTCATCGGTGCGCCCCCGCTCCGGACTGCGCCGCCTTCTCGTCGGCGGGGTCGTCCGTACACTGGTCGGCGGCCCGGGCGGCGGCGAGCTGTTCGGCGATGCCGGACAGCGCCTGCGCGGCCCGTTCGCGGTGGGTGTCGTCCATCGGGTGGGTGGAGTAGCGGGCCTCGCGGAACAGCGCGGTCAGCGCGGCGGCGTGACCGCCGGTCAGCAGACCGCTCGCGGTGGTCCGCTCCAGCAGGTCCTGCGGGCTGTCCGAGGCGTGCCGGGCCACCCCGGAGGCGGCGAGCGAGCCCTCCATGGCCGCGTAGCAGGCGATGACCGCGGTCCGGGCGTCGTCGCCGTCGCGCAGCGCCCGCTGCCCGGAGTCCACCGCGTCGGCCAGTACGTCCTGCTCGTCCAGCGTGGCGTAGGTGGCGCCGTAGGGCTTCGGCGGCGGCCGGTGCAGCAGCCGGAACAGGTAGACCGCGGCGGCCACGGCCGCCAGCGCGAGCAGGACCACCGCGATGGTGACCAGGATCCGCGGGAGGCTCAGGTGCAGGCCGTCGTCCGGGTGGGCCGGCCGGTGGTTCGGCAGGGCGGGTCCCGGCGACAGGGAGGGCAGCGGCAGCGGCCGGTGGTGCACGACGACGCCGTTGTCGGGGCTGCCGCCGCCGTTGAAGTGGTGCAGGCTCAGCAGCGCGATGGGGAGCGCGAACGCCATCACCATCAAGGCGACGCTGACCAGGTCGGCGAGCCGCAGTTCGAGGGCCGACCGGTTTCCGCCGGTGCCGAGCCCGGATCGGTACTGGTTCGCGGCGAGGATGCCGCCGAACAGCCAGACGGCGGCGAACAGCAGCACGGGGACGTTGCTGGCGCCGAACGCGCCGTGGCCCTTGGCGAAGACCGATCCTTCGGGGCGCAGCAGCGCCGCGGCCAGGCCGGTGCCGGCCATCGCGAGAACGGCGAGCGCCATCGGCGCGGTGAGCGTCCGCCCGCGGCGCGCGGCCGGCCGGCCGCCACCTCGCGTGCCGTTCGCGCTCCCCGTACCGCCCTGCGGACCGCCAGCCGTACCGGCGGTGGCCCTGTCCCCGTTCACAGCAGTCTCCCCTCCCCTGCGGTCGGCAGCTTCGCACACGAGTCCACAGATGTCAGCACGGCCCCCCCCGGTTGGCGGCCGTGGGCGGCGCCGGACCGGGGCCGGGCCGGCTGCCTCGCGTTGCGGGCCGGGCGCGGCGCGTCAAGCATGGAGCCATGGCCGATGAGGAGCCGTTCGACGTCGTCAGCGAGGGTCTGGCCGAGGTGCACCGGCAGCTGCTGCCGCTGGACGGCGGCGAAGTGGCCGCGTACATCCCGAAGTTGGCGCAGGCCGATCCCGACGACTTCGGGCTGGCGCTGGTGAGCATGGACGGCCACCGCTACCAGGCGGGCAGCTCCGACGTCAGGTTCTCCCTCCAGTCGGTGTCCAAGCCGTTCGTCTACGCGCTGGCGCTGTCCGAACTCGGCCTCGACGAGATCAGCCGCTGGGTGGGCATCGAGCCGAGCGGCGACGCCTTCAACGCGATCAGCCTGGAGCACGGCACCGGGCGGCCGGCCAATCCGATGATCAACGCGGGGGCGATCGCCACCACCAGCCTGGTGCCGGCCGACACCACCGTCGAACGGTTCGAGCGCATCCTGCACACGCTCAGCGCCTTCGCCGGCCGGCAGCTCGATGTGGACGAGGAGGTCTACCGCTCGGAGGCGGCCAGCGGCGACCGCAACCGGGCGCTGGCGTATCTGATGCACGCGGCCGGTTCGCTGCGCACGGACCCGGCGGACGCGGCCGAGGTGTACTTCCGGCAGTGCTCGGTGCGGGTGGACACCGTCGATCTGGCCGTCATGGCGGCCACTCTGGCGGCCGGCGGCGTCAATCCGGTGACCGGCCGCCGGGTGGTGCCCGAGCAGGTGGCGATCCAGGTGATGTCGGTGATGGCGACCTGCGGGATGTACGACGCCGCCGGCGACTGGCTGGTGCGGGTGGGGCTGCCGGCCAAGAGCGGGGTGTCGGGCGGGCTGGCGGCGGCGAGCCCGGCCCGGTTCGGCATCGCCTGCTACAGCCCGCCGCTGGACCGCACCGGCAGCCCGGTGCGCGCGGTGGCCGCGCTGCGCGAGCTGTCGCCGCGGTTCGGGCTGCACCTGATGTACCGGCCGGCGCCCGGCGGCGCCACGGTGACGGCCTGCTCCACGGTGGACAAGGACAGCTTTGGCGGGCACCGCACCGACGAGCAGCGGGCGCTGCTGCACCGGGAGGGCCACCGGATCGCCCTGGTGGCGGCGCAGGGCGAGCTGGACTTCCTGGCCGCCGAACGGCTGGTGCACGCGCTCGGCACGGTGGTGCCGGCCGTGCCCGGCTGGGTGATCGTGGACTTCGCGGAGGTCACGGTCGTCCGCCGGTGGGCGGGCGGCATGGTGGCCGCGGTGCTGCGCAAGATCGCCGCGCTCGGCCACCGGATCGCCCTGGTCGGGCTGCCGGACGACCCGGCCAGGCCGGACGACCCGCTGACCGTGGAGGCGCTGTCCGCCGACGTCGCCCGGCACTCCGGCCGGACCTCCGCGCTGGCCTGGGCGGAGGACGCGCTGCTCGCCGAGCTCACCGGCTCACCGGCCGGCTGAGCCGGGTCGGCGGCCCGGGCCACGAGCTGCGGAGACCGGCGTCCTGGGATATCCATGAGGAGACATATCGACTTATCAGTAAATACTCCGCAGCCCGGGATGACGGCGCAGAGCACCGCTCCCGGAAGCCGGCACCAGCACCGGCACCAGCACCAGCACCAGCACCAGCACCAGCAGGCACCGTACGTACGCAGTCGCAGGAAAGGGCCTCCCATGCAGCCGATCAGCCCCGCCGTCCTCGCCGATCTGCGCAGGCCCCGGCCGTACCCGGCCGTCTCCGTCCTGCTGCCCACGCACCGCAAGCAGCCGCACAGCTCGCAGGACTCGGTACGACTGCGCAACGCGCTGGCCGCCGCCAAGGAGGCCGTGGAGAACGACCCGGAGGTCAGCCGGGCCTACCGGTTCGACGTCATCGGGCAACTGGACGCGGCGCTGGCCGAGGTGGACCTCGCGTACTCGCTGGACGGCCTGGCGATCTTCGCCGCGCCAGGCGAGTACCAGGTGTGGGCGCTGGACCGGACGGTGCCCGAGCGGGTGGTACTCGCCCAGACCTTCCTGACCCGCAACCTGATCGCCGCCCAGGCCGCCGACCAGCCGTACTGGGCGCTGGTCGTCTCCGCCGACCGCGGCAGCCTGTGGAGCGGCGGCCGGGACCGGGTCACCGAGCACACCGGCGGCGGCTTCCCGCTGGTCCGCACGCTGCCGGACTTCGACCCCGAGCGGCAGGAGCGGATCGGCGACCGGTCGAGCACCTTCAACGACGAGGAGGTGCGCACGTTCCTGCGGAAGCTGACCGACGCGGTCGGCGCCGTACTGACCGCGGAGCCGCGCCCGCTGTACGTGGTCGGCGAGGTGGAGGCGTTCGCCGCGCTCGACGACGCCGGGCCGCTGGTCAAGGAGTCGGTCGCCCGGGTGGTGCACGGCGGCCTGGTCGAGGGCCCGGCCGAAGCCCTGCGGCAGGCGCTGCAGCCCGCCACCCGGGCGCAGGCGGAGGCGGAGGTGGCCGAGGTGCTCGGCGACCTCGACCAGGCCCGCAGCCGCAAGACGTTCGGCGCGGGCGTGGACGAGGTGTGGCAGTCGGTCGTCGAGCGGCGGGCCGCGCTGGTCGTCATCGAGGACGACTACCGCACCACCGTCAGGGACGACGGCGAGCACCTGGTCCCGGCCGGCGCCGGCGAGCGCGGCGCCCGCGAGGACATCGTGGACGAGATCGCCGAACAGGCGCTGGAGACCGGCGCCCGGGTGCACTTCGTGCCGGACGGCAAGCTCGCCGACATGGGCCGGATCGCCGCGGTGCTGCGCTACTGAGCGGGCGGCGGGGCAGGGCCTAGTCCTTGGTCACGTCCTTGACCACGAGCGGGATCGGCAGCGCGCCGCCGGTGAGCAGCGCGGCCAGGCTCTCCGCGTCGGCCTGCTTGAAGTCGCCGGCGATCTGCGCCTGGCCGCCGGTGATGGCCGACTGCACCGAGGGCGCGGAGATGATGGTGCCGTCGAGCACCATGGCCAGCTGGTTGCCCGGCGAGACCAGCTGGGCCAGTCGCGCGGTGCTCCTGGCGAACGCGGTACGGCCGGCCGGGGTGAAGTCGAGCATCACCGTCCACTCGTGGGACTGGCTGTCGAGCTGCGCCTTGGCGCTCTTGACCTCGGAGCCGTCGAGCTCGGCCGGGCCCATGAGGTACTTCATGCCCGTCGTGCGGTCGCAGCCCACCGTCGGCTGATCGGCGGCGACCGGCTTGACGGCGGCCGGGGTCCCGGTGCTGCTCGGGGTCGCGCTCGACGGCGCGGCGCACTGCAACGCGTCGTAGCGCTTGCGCAGGTCCGGGGGTGTCGAGCGGCTCGGTGTGAGCACCGGACGGAACAACAGCTCGGCGGTGGCGGCCATCCGGCGCAGCTTGTCGGCGGCGTCACCCGGCGTCTGGGCGGTGATCGTCGAACCGTGCACCGCGATCAGGGCACCCGCCAGGCCGAACGCCTTCGCGCGGGCCCGCAGCCGGTCCGCGGTGCGCTGCATCAGGTCGCTGCCGGGCGCCGCCGTGGCGTCGTAGGTGACCGTCGTATCGCCGCCGCCGGAGGAGGCCGTGGCAGAGGCGGACGTGCTCGCGCGGTCGGCGGCCGGGCCGTCGGAGGAGTCCGCCGAGTCCGAGGAGCAGCCGGCCAGGGCGGGACCGAGGGCGATCAGGGCCGCGAGCAGCGCGGCGGCCGGGCCCGCGCGGTGAGAGGAGCGCATGTGGTCAGTGTGCGGGCCCGGGCGCGGCGGACGTGGGAGTTCCGGGTGAACGGGCGGGTCGCCGCACCCAGATGAGCATCACCACCGAGACGACGGCCGCGAACGCGCACCAGGTGGAGACGAACTCCATCCGCCACACCCCCGCGCAGACCGCGGCCCCCACGGCGGTGAGCACGCCGAGCAGCCGCAGGATCCGGTCGGCGGCGATCAGCAGCGACCCGACGGTGGCCAGCAGGTAGCCGGCGATCAGCAGGGACGAGTGCGGGACGTGGATCGCGTAGCCGACGGTGTGGCCGCGGATGTCGGCTCTCGGTGCGCGGTCGGCGAGGCAGGCGGCGAGGGCGGCCGCCGTCAGCAGGCCGACGGCGGCGGGCACGGCCTGCCGGGCCCGCGCGGAAGGCGGCGCGGCGAGCAGCACGGCGAGCGGCACCCAGGCCGCCAGCACCGGAAGGGCGATCACCGCCCACGCGGTGGTGGCCGCGCTCTTGCCGCCGCCCTGGTGCCAGACCGCCGCCTCGACCAGCTGGTGCGCGCCGAGCAGCAGCGGCAGCGCGGCCAGCGGCAGGTCCCGCACCCGGCGGGTGCGGACCACGCAGGCCGCACCCAGCGCGCAGATGACCGATCCGGCCGCCAGATCGGCGGTGGCGCTCCAGCACATGACGCCGCCTCAGCTAGGAGATTGCCCGACGCGGCCCGTCGGACCCCGCGAGCCACCGTACGTCCGGGCGCACGAAAAACGGCCCCACGCGCCGGAGCGCGTGGGGCCGTGGGGCGGTGCGGGTCAACTGGCGAGCAGGTCACGGGCGTCGGTGGTCCAGGCCCGCGGCCCGGCGAACCCATGCACCCGCCACCGCGCGGCAGCCCGCCGCACCCCACTGGACGCCTGCGCCTCGGCGGCGGCCCTGACGGCCGCGGCCCGGGCAAGCAGCACGGCGGTGACCGCGGCGAGTTCCTCCGCGCTGACACTCCCCCGCTCCACCCGTATGACAGCCGCGGGCTCCACCACGTGGGGCCCATCGTCCGCCACCACCGGCGGCTCCAGAATCCCCGCGGACGCGGCCACAGGAACGAGCACAGGTGCAAGGAGCATGAGGCTTCCCTTCCAAGAAACGAGCAGGACATACACAGCCGAGCGCCCGAGGTACGCGAGGCATCGCCCCGCCAGGGGCGCGGGACTCTCCCCGTTGTGCGGCTGCCGCCGCGTGGGCGCGAACCATCGCCCCGCCAGGGGCGCGGGGAACTGCGCGACCAGCCACAGCGCGCCTGCGGGTCGTCACCGGCCGAAAGGGGCTGTTCCTGCGGGAGCAAGACCACCGGCCGGCGGGGGTGGCCGTTCGAGCGCGGCGGCAGCCGGGAGCCGCTACTGCGGAGGGTTGCCGTGTTTGCGCCGCGGCAACTCCGCGTCCTTCGTCCGCAACATCGCCAACGAGCGAATAAGCACCGCCCGCGTGTCCCGCGGATCGATCACATCGTCCACCAGGCCCCGTTCCGCCGCGTAGTACGGATGCACGAGCTCCCTGCGGTACTCCTCGATCTTCTCCAGCCGCATCGCGTCCGGATCCTCGGCCGCGGCGATCTCGCGGCGGAACACCACGTTCGCCGCCCCCTCCGCGCCCATCACCGCGATCTCGTTGCTCGGCCACGCCAGCGTGATGTCGCTGCCGATGGACTGGCTGTCCATCACGATGTACGCGCCGCCGTACGCCTTCCGCAGCACCACCGAGATCCGCGGCACGGTCGCGGTGCAATACGCGTAGAGCAGCTTCGCGCCGCGCCTGATGATGCCCTCGTGCTCCTGGTCCACGCCGGGCAGGAAGCCCGGCACGTCCACCAGGGTGACGATCGGGATGTTGAACGCGTCGCAGAAGGTGACGAAGCGCGCGCCCTTCTCGGACGCCTTGATGTCGAGCACCCCGGCCATCACCGACGGCTGGTTGGCCACGATGCCGACGGTCTGGCCGTCGAGCCTGGCCAGCGCGCAGACGATGTTGGGCGCCCAGGCCGCGTGCACCTCCATGTAGTCGCCGTCGTCGACGACCTCCTCGATGACGTCCCGGATGTCGTACGCGCGGTTGCCGTCGGCCGGCACGATCTCCAGCAGCGTGTCGCCGGGGCGGTCCGCCGGGTCCTGGCCGGTCTCGCTGCCGGGTGGCAGTTCGCGGTTGTTGGACGGCAGCATCGACAGCAGGTAGCGCACCTCGGCCAGGCAGCTGCGGACGTCGTCGTACGCGAAGTGCGCCACACCGGAGATGGACGCGTGCACGTCGGCCCCGCCCAGGCCGTCCTGGGTGACCTCCTCGCCGGTGACGGCCTGTACGACGTCGGGCCCGGTGATGAACATCTGCGAGATGCCCCGGACGGCGAAGATGAAGTCGGTGAGGGCCGGCGAGTAGGCGGCGCCGCCCGCGCAGGGCCCGAGCATCACGGAGATCTGCGGGATCACCCCCGAGGCCCGGGAGTTGCGCTGGAAGATCCCGCCGTAGCCGGCCAGCGCCGAGACGCCCTCCTGGATCCGGGCGCCGGCCCCGTCGTTCAGCGACACCAGCGGCGCGCCGGCCGCGATGGCCATGTCCATGATCTTGTGGATCTTCTCCGCGTGCGCCTCACCGAGCGCGCCGCCGAACATCCGGAAGTCATGGGCGTAGACGAAGACCGTCCTGCCCTCCACGGTGCCCCAGCCGGTGACGACCCCGTCGGTGTGCGGGCGCTTGGCCTCCAGGCCGAAGCCGCTGGCCCGGTGCCTGCGCAGCGCCTCGACCTCGGTGAAGCTGCCCTTGTCGAGCAGCAGGTCGAGCCGTTCCCTCGCGGTCAGTTTGCCCTTGGCGTGCTGGCGGTCGGTGGCGCCCGGGTCGGGGCCCTGCCGGGCCAGTTCCTTGAGGTCGCTCAGCTCCTGGAGCCGGTCGGGCACCTCGTCGGGAGACTTTGCGGTCGGCATGTCGCTCCACTCCCCCATGCTGGGATTGATGGCGGTCACTCCTGGGTCAGGACGGCGGTCCGCGGCACGCGGTACGTGCGCGCGGCCGAGCCGGCGATCAGCTCCACGGCGTCCTCGGCGTGCAGGCAGTCGGCGGTGAGGGTGCGGACGACGGTGCGGTGGTGGTGCGCGGAGCGGACCGCCGCGGCGACCGCGTGGCCCGGCGGCGCCGGCAGGTCGGTGACCGACCAGCCGGCCGGACCGGCGCCCGCGCCCTGCCGCCCGCCGAGGTAGTCGGCGGCCAGATCGCGCCGCAGACCGGTGCCGAGGCCCTTGAGGTAGGCCTCCTTGCGGGTCCACAGCCGGGCGAAGGCGGCCGGGCGCCGGCGGGCCGGCACCGCGGCGAGCTCCGCCCGTTCGGCCGGATGCAGGTCGGGCAGGCACAGCCGGACGGTGCCGGCGGACGGCACCCGCTGCACGTCCACCCCGACCGGGTCGGCCGCGAGCGCGACGGCGGCCACCTGGTGGCTGTACGACAGCGAGAACATCAGCCCTGCCCCGGCCGCGGGCGGCCCGAGCAGCACCGGGCGGCCGTGCGGCCCGCCGCAGCACGGGCAGCGCTCCCGGCCGAGCACCAGGTCCCGCGGCGGCACGCCGGTGTACGCGGCGAGCACCCTGCGCAGGGCGACATGGGCCGACAGGTAGCGCACCCGGTCGCCGGTCCGCAGCAGCCCGGCGGCCCGCTCCCGTTCGTCCTCGTCCAGTTCGCCGACCGGCAGCGCGGCCGGGTCGGTGTGCGACCACGGCCGGGAGAGCAGCCAGATGTGCGGCTCCCCCGGCGCTACGGCGAGCGGTGGTGCGGTGGCGGCCCCCGTACGCTGCACCGCGGTGCTCACCGTAAGGGCCGGCCGATGCCGGTCAGCTGCGCCGCCCCCGCCGTGGCGCCGGGCTCGGTGACGCCGACCGGCCCGGTCTCGAGGACCGGAAGTGCCGCTGGTGCCACCGGTGCCACCGGTGCCACCGGTGCCGTGAACGGCTCGCCGATCAGCGAGGCCAGCAGCGCGGACACCTCGGTGACCGAGTCGTCCCGCAGCAGGTCGGCGGCCGGCACCTCGACGCCGAGCGCGGTCACCAGCCGGCGGCGCAGCGCCAGCGCGGTGATCGAGTCGACGCCCTGGCTGCGCAGCGACCGGTCGGTGGCGATCCGGTGGGCCGGCGGTACGTGCAGATACGGTTCGAGCTGCCGGCAGATGTACCGCTCGATGATCCGGGTCCGCACGTCCAGGCCCGCGGCACGCAGTACCTGGGGGTCGGGCAGCCCTCGCAGGTGCAGAGGGACCGTCTGTTCCATCACGGCGTACCGCCTTCCATCGTTGATGAACGCCGGTTGTGGGACGTGCGGTTGCCGCCCGCCCCGGGACCTGCGCGGACGCGCCGGGCGCTACTCGGACGTCTCGGGGGCGCCGAACCAGCGCCGGAGCGCAGCGGGCAGCCCGCCGGGGTCGGCCGAGGTCCAGACGACATGGCCGTCGGGACGCAGCAGCAGGGCGGTGGCGCCGGCCAGTTCGGCGGCGCCGAGGCTGTCGGGATCGGCCACGGTCGCGGCCACCGGCAGCACCCGGCTCTTCCACGGCGCGGCGAGCGCCCGCAGCTCCGGGTCGTCGGCGAGGTCGAGCAGCACGCCCTGCGCCGCGTGCAGGAGTTCGGTGGCGCTGGTGGCCCGGCCGGCCACGGTCAGCGCCAGCGGCGGCATCCGCCGGCCGACCAGCTCGTGGCCGCCGTCCTCGCCGAGGTCGTAGCGGATGTCCAGGCCGCTGACGGTGCCCGCCAGGTGCCGCTTGACCTCGTCGTGGCCGATCAGCTCGCTGAACATGCCGCGGATCGGGTCCATTTCGGGACCGCCGACGTAGACCATGCCCTGGGTGGCGGTGTTCATCAGCAGCCGTGCGCCGACCGGGTGCCGTTCGCCGTGGTAGGTGTCGAGCAGCCCGGGCGGTGCCCAGCCGGTGACCACGGCGGCCAGCTTCCAGCCGAGGTTGGCCGCGTCCTGGACGCCGGTGCTCAGGCCCTGGCCGCCGGCCGGCAGGTGGATGTGCGCGGCGTCGCCCGACAGCAGCACCCGGCCGCGCCGGTACTGCGTCACCTGCCGGGTGGCGTCGGTGAACGAGCCGACCCAGTCGGCGGTGCCGCCGCTGATGTCCTCGCCGGTGATCCGCTGCCAGGCGCCGGCCACCTCGTGGAAGCTGGGCGCGTCGGTGCGGTCCCGGTCCGGCGCCGGGGTGCCGTTCTCGACGACGATGATCCGGTCCACGCCCTCGCGCAGCGGCGCGGCCATGATCATGCCGCCGGGCAGCCGCTCGCCGAGGAAGCGCGGCCGCAGCCCGCAGCCGACCACGTCGGCCAGGTACATCCCGCGGGTGGCGTCGGTGCCGGGGAAGTCGAAGCCGGCCGCCTTGCGCACCGCGCTGTGGCCGCCGTCGCAGCCCACCAGGTAGGACGCGCGCAGGTGCCGGACCCCGTCGGCGGTGCCCGCGGTGACCGTCACCGCGTCCTGGCCGTCGTCGACCTCCAGGAACTCCCAGCCGCGCCGGATCTCGGCGCCCAGGCCCACCGCCCACTGCTCCAGCACTGACTCGGTCAGCGACTGCGGGATGCCGCGGGCGCCGAAGTGGGCGCCTTCGAGCACGGTGAAGTCGAACTGGATGCCGCCGAAGTGGCCGAGCGGGCTGACCTCCAGGGTGCCGTCGGTGCCGCCGAAGGCGGGCAGCAGCCCGCGCTGGTCGAAGACCTCCATGGCCCTGGCGGTGAACCCGAGGCCGCGGGACTGGCCTGTGGGGGCGTCGAGGCGTTCGACGACGAGCACCTTCGCGCCGCCCAGGCGCAGTTCGCCGGCCAGCATCAGGCCGGTCGGACCGGCGCCGACGATGATCACATCGGCGTCCAGGGCCGGGGTCCCGCCCGCGCCCGACACCGCGTCAGTCTGTGTGTCCACGTGCTGTCCTCCTGTCTGCGTCCCGCCCCGGCCGCGCGGCCGGGGCGGTGGTCCGGGTGCGGAGCGGTCGGGTCAGGCGCCGAAGAGCTGGGCGATGTTGGCCGGCGCGGCGTCGGTGCCGGCCCAGGCCACCGCGGCCTGGATGATCGCCGGGGTGGCCTCGAAGCACTTGTTGTCCGGGTCGCCGAGGGCGAACGGGGCGGGCAGGAAGGCGGAGTTCTGCAGCCGCTCGAAGAGCTGGGCGGCGGCCTGCTTGCTGTCCAGCGTCCCGGCCTCGACCTGCTGGCAGATGCCGCGGGTGAAGGCCAGCAGCTCCGAGACGTCCTTGCCGACCGCGGCCGGCAGCCCGGGCACGTCCCGCTTCTCCAGGTCGCGCAGCACCTGGTCGTCGCGGGTGGCCATGAAGGCGCGGTACGCCTTGTCGATGGTGACGGTGGGCAGGATGCTGGTGGACTCCCAGACCCGGACGACCGCGTTCCACAGGTCGTAGTCCCGGAAGGACACGAAGGACGTGTAGACCAGGTCGTCGTGGATGTCGAACAGGCCCTGCTGGAGGCGGTCCACGTAGGCGAACCGCTCGGTGGACCAGTCGCCGTCCCTGGACGCCTCGATCAGCCGCCAGCCGAGCGCGTTGACGACCTCCAGGGTGTTGGTCAGGCCGCGGGAGAACAGCGCGTCGATGAAGCCGGCGGCGTGCGCGGTCAGGCAGTAGCGGTCCCCGACTGTCGCCTTGGCCGAATACTGCAGCCGGCCGGTGCGCACCCAGGGGCGGACGGGGGTGGCGTTCTCGAACTGCTCGGCCATGTCGGGGAAGCGCTCCAGGAACCGGGCGAACTCCTCCTGCGGGGTGTCGCCGGGCTGCGGCGGGAAGACCCGCGGGTCCAGCGTCAGGCCGACGCTGCACAGGGTGCTGAGCGCGCCCTCGTGGTTGTCGAACGGGATCGCCCACAGCCAGCCGCCGTCGAAGACGTGGTGCAGGGTGCCGTTGTGCCAGGGGCTGGGCTGCTTGTGGCCGCGCGCCGACCTGGCGTCGTCGTAGGGGGTGACGCCGACCATGTGGGTGAACATGGTGCGCGAGTGCGTCCTGGCCCGGGTCGGGGTCTCGCGCAGCCCGAAGGTGTCGGCGACCGGCGAACGGTAGCCGCTGCCGTCGACCAGGTAGCTGGCGTGGAACTCCTCGCCCTTGTCCGAGCGCAGCAGCACCCCTTGCTCGGGGTCCACCGCGATCTCCTCGATCCGGGTGGCCAGCTGCGGCACCGCGCCGTAGCGGACGGCCAGGTTGAACAGGTACGCGTCGATGTCCTGCCGGAACAGGTGGGTCTCGGTGCGCTGCCACTCGGGCACCACGAGCTGGTTGATCTGCTCGGGGTCCTGCGGCCTGCCCTCCTTGTGGTAGACGAAGCCGAAGTTCTGCTTGCGCCCGCTCATCGGAGAGACCTTCTCCTGGATCCCCTTGAAGCTGGCCAGCGGCTCCAGTTCGGGCACCTGGTAGCGCTCGGCGATGATCCGGGTCATCGAGGAGGTGTACGGGATGGTGGACTCGCCCACCGCGAACCTGGGGTGCGTGCCGGCGTCGATCAGCAGCACCTTCACCCCGTTGCGGGCCAGCACCGCGCCCAGCATGCCGCCGGCCATCCCCGCGCCGAGGATCGCGACGTCGAACTTCTCACCGGACTCTTCCTGTTGGGTGACTGTGTTCATGCTGCTGGTCCCTCCCGGGTCGGTAGGTGTCGCGGTAGCGGTAGGTGTCGGGCACGCGGAAACGTCCCCGGCTCCCGGTGCGGGAGGGGGACGTCAGGTGTGGTGCGGGGGCGCCGTCAGCAGACGGGCGGCCGGTCGGTCAGTAGACGGCGCGGAGCACCACGGCGGAGTTGAACCCGCCGTGGCCGCGGCCGAGTACCACGGTGGTGCGCAGCTCCGCGGTGCGCGGCGACAGCACCACGTTCAGGTCGTGGCCGGCGAAGGGCGTGACGTCGGCGGTGGGCGGGATCAGCCCCTCGTCCATCGCGAGCAGCGCCGCGGCCAGGCCGAGCGGTGCGGCGGCGCCGTGGTAGCGGCGGCCGGTCATCGTGCGGGGCGCGGTGACCGGCACGCCTTGCAGGCCGAGCACCGCGGTCACCGCGGCGGCCTCGGCGGCGTCCAGGCCCGGGACGAAGACCGCGTCCACCTCGCCGGGCAGCGCCCAGGCGTCGGCCAGCGCGAGTTCGACCGCGCGCCGCAGGCCTCGTTCGCGCCCGCCGTCCGGGTCGGGGTCGAAGGTGGCGCCGTAGCCGGCCACCTCGCCGTAGATCTTGGCCTCCCGGTCCAGCGCGGCCACCGCGTCCTCGAGGACCAGCAGCGCGCCGCCGCCGCGCCGCGACGGGGCCGGCTGGCCGTCGCCGCTCTCGCAGGCGGCGCCGCCGGGAACGGGGCCCTGACCCGGCCAGCCGGCCGGGCACAGCGGCGCGTCCACCCCGCCGGAGACGATCAGCCTGCTGCCCTGGCGGATCTGCCGCCTGGCGTGCGCGACGGCGTCAAGGCCCTTCATGCCGTCCCTGATGGAGATCTGTCCGCTGCTGACCGCGTAGAACCAGGCGAAGGAGCGGTAGCCGCCGCCGTGCCGCCCGGCGGCGGTCCACGGTCCGCCGGCCGCGCCGCCGGGGGCCGGCCGCGGTCCCGCGCCGAAGCCCGGCCAGGAGCCGGCCCCCGCACGCCCCGCCGACCCGGTGGCCGCGACCGCCGCCGCGGTGACCGCGGTGACCGCGTCCGGGCCGAGGTCGGGCAGGTCCTGCGGGCGGATGCCCGCGTCGGCGAGCGCCCAGTCGGCGGCGGCGAGGGTGAGCCTGGCCATCCGGTCGGCCTGCGGGCGCCCCCACAGCGGGTCGGCGCCGCCGGGCACGGCCAGGGCGGCGCCCGGCCGCGGTGACTCGCCCGGCGCGCCGGTCCTGACCTGGCCGTACTTGCCGCCGCAGGTCTGCGCCCAGTAGTCCCGGACCCCCAGGCCCGCGGGCGAGACGATGCCGAGGCCGGTGACCACCACCGCCCCGGTCACCTCTCCCTCCGCGGCGCCCCTGCGCCGACGGCCGCCAGCACCGGGCCGGACTGCCTCGCGTTCACCGTGCTGTCCATGGCCACGCCCCTCCACAACCGAAGCACCAGGTCCACAACCGACGTACGCAAGTGGGCGTCACGTCCGCGCCGCGGTATGACGTGTGACATGTGACGTGCCGCCCGCCGATCGCCGGTCAGGACGTGAACAGCCCCTTCTTGGCGTACTGGCGCTGCCACAGCAGTTTGTTGGCGACCTTCACCGGCGGCGGGAAGGCGCCGAGGAACTCCCGCTGCTCCTGCGGCGAGGCGCCGTCGAGCACCCAGGGGATGTAGACGGCCACGCCCTTGACGCCCAGCGCGGACGCGTTCGCCAGTCCGAACTTCTTCCACTCCGCGGGCACCAGCACGTCCTGGATGAGCGGCAGCGCGCTGTCCTCCTCGTGCTTGAAGTGGTGGTCCATCACCGTGGACAGCTCGTCCACATGGGCCGCCAGGTCCGGCGAGCCCGCCTTGAGCGCGGCGTCCACGGCGTCCAGCCGCGGGCCGAGCTCGGCGTGCTCGGCCTCCATCTCCTCCAGCAGCCGCTGGTCGTCGGGACGGCTGGTGACCTTCTCGGCCACCTGCGGCCACAGCGCCGCGTCCTCCACGGAGTGGTGGTTATGCAGCTGGTGGTTGAAGTTGTCCCAGCCGGCCCGCACCTCGGGCGCGGCGGCCCGGCCGTCGGCCACGGCGGCTGCCAGCCTGCGCAGGTCGCGGCGGAAGGCGCGGTGGGTGGCGTACATGACGGTGAAGTCGATCGTCTCGGTCTTTGTGTCGGCCACGGCCGGCCACTCCCTTACACGTGCGTGAACGGTTCCCCCGACCGCGCGGGGCGGTACGGGTACGGGCCTTCGCGGGCCCGTCGCCACAAAGAGCCCCGGGCCGCAGCGGACGTGACAGCTCCGGTAACGCGACCTCCTCCGCATACCGGGCAAAGCCCCCTGGCCAGGCCATATCGTGACGGTAAGGAGACGTACATCACATTCGCCCGCTGAGGTGTCACGCTTGGCAGTGCGGCAACCCTCTCAGGGGAAACGCACTACGGGAGGCGCAATCGTGTCCGACACTCCGGCTCAGCACGCCGCGACCGCAGGAGACCGCGCGACCGAGGTCTTCGTCGGTCACCGGGAACTGCTGTTCTCGGTGGTCTACAACATGCTCGGCAGCGTCTCCGACACCGAGGACGTGCTCCAGGAGACCTGGCTGTCCTGGGCCCGGCGCAGCCGCCAGCCGCTCGCCGAGGAGATCGACAACCCGCGGGCGTACCTGGTGCGGATCGCGGTCAACCAGGCGCTGGCCCGGCAGGCCAGCATCAGCCGCCGCCGCGAGACCTACATCGGCCCCTGGCTGCCCGAGCCGCTGATCACCCAGGCCCCCGAGGTCCGGGAGACCCCGCAGAACGCGGACGTGGCCGACAGCGCGCTGCGCAACGAGTCGGTGTCGATGGCGCTGCTGGTGGTGCTGGAGACGCTGACCCCGCTGGAGCGCGCGGTCTTCGTCCTGCACGAGGTCTTCGGCTACGCGCACACCGAGATCGCCGAGATCCTGGGCCGCAGCGCGTCGGCGGTCCGGCAGCTGGCGCACCGGGCCCGAGAGCACGTACAGGCCCGCCGGCCGCGCTACCAGGCCGACCCGCGGGTCCAGCAGCAGGCCACCGAGCGGTTCATCGCCGCCGCCCTCGGCGGCGACCTGACCGCGCTGATGGACCTGCTCGCGCCGGAGGTCACCATGTGGACCGACGGCGGCGGCAAGGCCCGCTCCGCGCTGCGCCCGGTCACCGGCCGGGAGAAGGTCGCCCGGCTGCTCACCGGCTACGCGGGCAACCGGCTGCCGGAGTCGCTGGACATCCGCTACCGGCACGTCAACGGCGACCCGTCGGCCGTGGTGTTCTCCGGCGACTCGCCCTACGCCGTCATGGTGATGGACCTCGACGAGAAGAACGACCAGGTCACCGACATCTACCTGGTCACCAACCCGGACAAGCTGTCCGGGGTCCGGCTGGACGACGACCAGCGGCAGGCCGCGGCGGGCGAGTCGTCCGCCGAGGGCGCCGAGGCCGCCGAAGACGCCGAGCCGGAGCACGACAGGGCCGCGGACCGCTGACGGCGCACCGCCGACCGGTACCGCGCACCACAGGCCCGGAGGCCGCCGGGTGAACCCCCGGACCGGCCGCCGCCCCGCCCGTCGGCGGGACGGCGGCCGGTCACCCGGCGGCCTCCGACTCCACCGCCCCGCGCACCCGGGGAGGGGAGGGCTCCCCGCCGCACGCGGGGAGGACGGACGGCGCCGCGAACCGCTGGACCGGTCCGCGACGCCATCGGCTCGCCGGCCGCGCCGGTTCAGGCGACGCAGACCCCGGGGACGGCCACCTTGCGGTAGACGTGCGGCAGCACCCGCACCCCGGCCGGGTACCGGCGCCCCTCACCCTGGAACGCGGGATCGGCGAATGCGGCGGCCAGCGCGGCGGTGGACTCCCACACCGCGACGTTCATCAGCAGGTTGCTGGCGCCGACGCCGCGGTGCAGCTGCGCCGAGATGTACCCGGGAGCGCCCTTCATGACGTCGCCGTCCCGCTGCCAGCTCTCGACCACCTCGTCCATCCGGCCCTCGGGCACGAGGAACGTGGTGACCACGACCACCGGGCCGGTGTCCGCGGCGAGCTGGTCCTCGAAGGAGGTCTCGGGGTCGAGGCTCTCCTGCCGCATCGCGTGGCCGCCCTTCATGTGACGTCGCCGCCCCTCATGAGACGCAGATCCCGGGGACGGCCACGGTGGTGAACAGGTGCGGGTGCGCGACGATGTCGGCGGGCAGCCTGCCCGAGAGCCGCCGGAAGGCCGGATCGGCATGTGCCGCGGCCAGCGCCGCCGACGACTCCCAGACGGCCAGGTTCACCAGCAGTTGGCTGCCGGCCGTGCCCTGGTGCAGCTGGATGGAGACGCAGCCGGGCTGCGCCTTCATGAACGCGGCGTCGTCCCGCCACAGTCCGAGGAACTCCTCGGTGCGCTCCCGCGGCACGAAGAAGGTGTTCATCAGCACCACGGGGCCGGCCTCCTCCTGGAACTGCGCGCGCATCGGCGTCGCGGGATCCAGGTCCACCGCTCGGGCCATCAGTTGCCGGCTCCGGCCGGCGGTCCGCCGTGCGGGCCGCCCTGCGGCCGGTCGGCGCTGATGCCGTGCCGCTCGCCGACCGCCTTGATCTGCTCCCACTCCGGCCGCTGCGGCCGGGTCAGCAGCTCGCTCAGCTCCTCGAAGAAGTGCTCGATGCCGCCGGGCGACATGGTGCAGAGCATCGTGCTGGTCCGGTGCCAGGTGTTGTAGAAGGAGTGCGGCACGCCGCGCGGCCCGTGGACCATGGTGCCGGCCGGCGCCTTGTGGATCTCGTCGCCGATCTTGACCTCGAACTCGCCCTCGGTGACGTAGAACGACTCGTCGGTGTCGTGGTGCACGTGCCACACCGAGCCCTCGGCCGCCGGCATCCGCACCTCGTAGAACGAGTACTGCCCGCCGGTGTCCTCGGAGCGCAGCAGGAACCTGGTCTCCTCGCCGCCGCCGTACGAGATCGGTACCACATCGTCCAGCCGGACGACCTTGCCGGAATCCACGGTCACCGCAACCTCCACAGGCATCTCGGAACGGGAATCGGAGCAGAGCGCGCACAGCCGCGCGGAACCGGCCGGCCGGGTCAGCCGGCGGGTCGGCGGGGTCGGCCGTCGGGGACGGTCGGCTGTCGAGGACGGTCGGCCGTCGCGGGCCGGTCAGCCGTCGACGATCGAGGGGACGCCGCGCAGTTCCTCGTCGAGCGCGCCCAGCCAGCCGCGGAAGAACACCAGCGGCTCCTGGTGCTGCCGGGGCACGCCGAGCTCCACCACCTCGCCGATGAACACCGTGTGGTCACCGCCGTCGAACTCGTCCACCAGCCGGCAGGACAGGAACGCCAGCGCGTCGCTGAGCACCGGCACGCCCGTCACCGACGGGTGGGTGGCGACATCACGGATCTCGGCGGTGCCCTTGCCGGCGAAGGCCCGGGCCAGGCCCTCCTGCTGTCCCTGGAGGAAGTTCACGACGAACTTCCGCGACGCGTCCACCACCGCCCGCAGCCGGGACTCCTTGTGCAGGCAGAACAGCACCAGCGGCGGGTCGAGCGACACCGAGGTGAACGAGTTCACCGTGGTGCCCTCCGCGTCGCCGTCCTCCCCACTGGTGATCACGGTCACCCCGGTGACGAACATGCCGCACACATCGCGCAGCGTGCGGCCGTCCACCGGCGCCGCCTCAGAAGACGTCGAGCCTGCCATCGTCCACCCCTCCCACCACGATCACCACGACCACCGCGACCGGCGGCGAACGGCCTCCGCCGACACCGCACCGGATCCTGACTAACAGGTTCTTCGCGCCGCCGGTTCGCCACAAGAACCCCGGTTTCAGAGCTCGGTCAGGAAGGACAGGGGCGCTGCCGGAATCTCCGGTGGCGGTCAGGGAGAGGTCAGAACGGTGTCGGCTGGGCGGCCTGCCGCGGGCCCGGCGAGGGGGTCCGCTGCCTGGTGACGAAGGTCCGGACGTGCCGCAGCATCCGGTACTCGTACACCGCCCCGCGGTGCAGCTGGAGCATCGAGGCGTCGGCGAGCTCGGCGAGCAGCCTGACCGCGTCGGCCCCGGTCAGGCCCTCCTCAGGCGCGGCAAGGCCCGGGGTGTCGCCGAGCACCGGCTGCGGCAGATCGGCGAGCCGGTGCATGAAGGCCCGCTGCCGGTCGGTGAGCAGGTTCCAGCTCCACTCCAGGCTGGCCGGCAGCGAGCGCTGGTGCGGCAGCAGCGAGAAGTCCGGGAACCCCAGGAGTTCCAGGGCGTGTTCCGGCGCCAGCAGGGCCGAGACCGGCATGCTGCGCAGCCAGTACGCGGCGAACTCGATCAGCCGCGGCAGGTGGTCGAGCTGCCTGCACAGGTCCCGGACGGCGCCGGGCCGGCAGGTCAGGTCCGCGGCGAGCGAGCTGCTGGCCAGCCGCATCCGCATCAGCTCGATCGCGGCGGACTCGGCCAGCGGAGCCGTCTCCCAGATCCGGGCCTCGGGCAGCACGGGCGGGCGGCGGGTGGTGATCATCAGGTGCAGATCGGGCCAGGACTCGCGCAGCTGCTCCACCAGCCGGGCGGTGACGCAGGGCAGGTGCTCGGCGGTGTCCAGGATCAGCAGCGCGGGGTAGCCGTCGGCCGGCTGCCGGTCGCCGCCGAGCAGTTCGCCGACCGCGTGCTGCGCGGCGGCCAGCGCCGCCAGGCCGTCCGCCCGGGTCTCGGGATCGCCGGCCCAGTCCCCTGAGCCGCCGGAGCCGTTCGGGACGGCCCGGATGGCGCCGAGCTGGGCCACCGCCACGCCGCCGCGGAACCGTACGGCGGTCCGGGCGGCGACGGACAGCGCGAGCCTGGTCTTGCCGGCCCCGCCGGGACCGGTCAGCACGGTGACCGGGCTGCCGGTGACCAGTTCCGACAGCCGATCCAGGTCCGGATCGCGGCCGACCAGCGCCGTTCGCGGCGGGTGCGGCCCGCGCCAGCGGGCCGGCGGCCGGCCGCCCGGCCGCCGGAACCGCGGACCGGCGGGCGAGCCGATGCCGAGCCCCGGCATCCCCACCGGCAGCACTCCAGACCCTCCTGGCCCACCGGGCACTCCGGCCGCCGGGCCGGTCGCCGTCCGCGGCCCCGCCCCTTCGCCCGGCCCTGTCCGGCCGGCGCCCAGTTCGTCGGCGCCGCCGTGCAATTCGGGGTCGAGTACCGAGAACAGCAGCTCCAGCGAGCTGCGCCGCGGGGTGTGGATACGGCCGCGTTCCAGATTTCTGATGGTGCGCACGCTGATCCCGGAGCGGGCGGAAAGCTCTTCCTGGGTCCAGCCGCGCTCGGTCCGTAACGCGAGAAGTAAGTCGTATCTCATACTCGTACCCCGTCCCGCAGTACGGTCCTGATGTGATCGGCGACGGAATCCGTTGACCCGTCGAGGTAGAAATGGCCACCGTCGAATTCGAGCAGTTCGAATTCAGCGGCGGTGTGCCGCGACCAGGCCAGCGCCCCGTCCTTCGACACCCGCGGATCGCGGTTGCCGATCAGGGCGGTGATCCGGCAGGCCACCTGCTCCCGGTACACGTCGGTGGCGAACCGGTATGACTGGAGCGCCCGGTAGTCCGCGCGCAGCGGCGGCAGCAGGATGCTCATCATGTCCGGGTCCTGGAGGATCTCCTCCGGTGTGCCGCCCAGCAGCCGGATATCGGCCAGCAGGGCCGCGTCGTCGAGCGGACCGGTGAGGTCGCCCGGCGGGTGCGAGGGCCCGACCCGGCCCGAGGCGAAGAGCGCGACGGGGGTCAGGCCGCCGCCCTCCAGCCGGCGGGCGGCCTCGAAGGCCACGGTCGCGCCCATGCTGTGCCCGAACAATGCGAAAGGCCCCGCTGCGACCCTTCTGGCCTCCGCCGCGACCGTTGCCGCGAGTTCGGTCAGGCTGGTCGCGAACGGTTCGCCGAAACGGTCCTGCCGCCCCGGGTACTGCACGGCGAGTACATCTATTTCCGGCGTCAGCGCGGTGGCCAGTCGCAGAAACGAGGTGGCCCCGCCGCCCGCGTGCGGAAAGCAGAACAGTGGCACGGAACCGGCTGCCGCCGGCTTGAATCGGTGAAACCAGGGTCCGAGTTCTCCAGACACGCCTTCCTGCCCCCCAAGTCGTCGCGCCGCATCATGGCACGGGAAATCCGGCCCGGACGAGTGTTCCGCCACTGACAGCGATGTCAACAGCCCCCGCACCCTCGCCACTTGATGAAGATTTTACAATCTCCGGCTCCCCGCGGGCCCGGTTCAGGACTTCGGTGAGCGCTCTCCGAACTCTCTCCGGAGCCGACGCCCCAGCTGGACGGCCGAGCTGTGAACCGCCACCGGGAGCACAGCCGCCACTTTCCGACCGTTGTGTACCAGCCAACCGGCCACTCTGCGCGGTCGGCTCGGTACAAACTCTTGACACCCTCGAAACGCCGGAGAAACCCTGTGCACCACAGGAGAGCGCTCTCCCGAGCGTCCTCCGCGCCTCTCCCTGGAGGTACCCGTGAGATCCCGCAGACGCCCGCCCCTCCGCCGCCGGCAGCTTCCACGGTGGCCCGCAAGGGCCGCCCTCGCCGTCGCGCTCGCCACCATGGTCTCGATGCTGACCTGGGGCGGCTCCGCCGCCACGCAGGCCAGTGCCGCCGACTCGCTGATCTCGGTGAGCCGGCCGACCATCGCCTCGTCCACCGAGAACGCCGGCACCCCGTCAGGGGCTGCCGTCGACTCCGACCCCACCACCCGCTGGGCCAGCGCCTGGAGCGACCCGCAGTGGCTCCAGATCGACCTCGGCGGCAACGCCACCATCTCCCGCGTCGACCTGAGCTGGGAGACCGCCTACGCCAAGGCGTTCCAGATCCAGACCTCGCCCGACGCCAACACCTGGACCCCGGTCTACTCCACCACCACCAGCACCGGCGGCAACCAGAGCCTGAACGTCACCGGCACCGGCCGGTACATCCGGGTCTACGCCACCGTCCGCGGCACCCAGTACGGCTACTCGCTCTATGACTTCAAGGTCTACGGGTCGGTCACCGTCAGCACCGCCGGCTACGTCCTGGCCAACCCCCAGGTCACCGGTGTGGTGCCGTCCACGTACAACCCGCCGCACGCGTACTTCCACGAGTTCCAGGCGAACTGCTCGACCATGAAGGAACTGCCCGACGACCCGATCGTCTTCCCCGGCCAGCCGGGCGCCTCGCACATGCACACGTTCCTGAGCAACGTCACCACGAACGCCAACAGCACGCTGGCCTCGCTCAACGCCGGCACCACCACCTGCAAGGCGCCGGGTGACAAGTCCGGTTACTGGATGCCGACGGTGTACAACGGCAGCCAGGTCGTCGAGCCGGTGGGCCCGCAGGTCATCTACTACAAGACCGGCGTGAACGACTACACCAGTGTCCGGCCGTTCCCGCCGGGCCTGCGCTTCCTGGTCGGCAGCCCGGCCGCCACCGCCACCCAGTTCCGCAACGACCCCGGCTTCGTGGCCGGTTGGGAGTGCGGCGACAACTACGGCAACATCGACTTCCCGGCATCCTGCCCGAACGGAGCCGACGTCCAGCTCAACATCCGCTACCAGGCCCCCAGTTGCTGGAACGGCCTCTACCTGGACACGCCGGACCACAAGAGCCACATGGCGTATCCGATCAACGGCGTCTGCCCGGCCGACCACCCGGTCGCGCTGCCGATGATCGAGTTCAAGATGGCCTTCCCGGTGCACGGGGACATGTCCCAGGTGCACCTGTCCAGTGGTCGGGGCTTCTCCTTCCACTACGACTTCTTCAACGCGTGGGACCCGGCCACCCAGGCCGCGCTGATCACCCACTGCATCAACGGCGGCCTGCAGTGCGACGCCCGCGGCTACGACGAGACCCAGCCGTCCAAGGGTGCCGCGCTCAACGCGCAGTACGAACTGCCGTAACCACCAAGGAGTCACTGTGAACAAGCCCGCGCCCCGGTGGTTGCCGGTCCTCGCCGTCGTGGCCGTCGCCGCCGGGGCGACGGGTTGCTCCTCCTCGCACCACTCCGCCGGCCCGACCCCCTCCGGCGCCCGGCCCACGGCCACCGCGGTGGCGTCCGCGAGCATCCCGGGCCCCACCCCCGCCACCGCGATCATCTGCGCGGACGAGGCGAAGTTCGAGATCAGCAGCGTCATCGGCGCCACCCCGACCGCCCCGCTGAAGCCCACCTGGACGAACGACCTCTACACTTGCGTCTACCACTACGGCCCGACCGCGGCCATGACCCTGTCGGTCAAGCAACTGCCCGACCAGGCCGGCGAGGCGGCGTACTACGAGTCCCTGCGGCACGCGGCCGGCTCCGGCGCGAAGGCCGTCCAGGGGCTGGGCGACCAGGCGTTCTCCGTCCCTGACGGCTCGGTCTACGTCCGCAAGGACCTGAACGTGCTGCGGGTGGACGTGCACGCGCTGCCGGCCCGCTTCGGGAATCCGGTCAGGACCCACCGGCAGGTCGGCCTGGTGGTGGCCACCACCATCATGAGCTGCTGGAAGGAGCTGTGAACCGGCCCGCCCGCGGCGGGAAGGCGGGCCGGGCGGCGCTCAGTAGCGGCTGACGGCGGTGTCCCCGCCGGTGGTGCCGATCGCGATGTGCGGGCTGTCGGCCGGCCGCAGCCAGGCCATGATCGCGTCCATCGACGCGGCCGGCACCGACACGCAACCCGCGGTGGCGCCGCTGCCGTTGACGTGCAGGAAGATCCCGGCGCCGCGGCCCTTGACCGGCTTGTCGTAGTTGAAGTCGATCAGCACGGCGTGCGCGTACTGGGTCGGGTAGTCGGCCAGGTGCTCGGACTCGCTGCCCCGGCAGTCCTTGGGCAGCGGGCTGACCCAGCGGTTGTACGAGGTCGAGGCGTTGTCCTCGCACCACCAGGCCGACGAGGTGACCCTGCGGTACGGCAGCACGGTGCCGGTCGGCGCGGCGGCGTTGCCGAAGGCGAACGGCAGCCCGAACAGGCCGGTGGGCGTGGTGCTGGTGTTCTGCCGGCGGGTCGCCCCCTCGGCGAGCCCGTGCGCGCCGAACCTGGCCGGCGCGCTGCCGGCCTTCTTCCAGACCGTGCCCTCCTTCTGCCACCAGATCAGGGTGCCGCTGGTGCTCGACAGCGTCGGCGCGGTGGCGGTGATCAGCTGGCTGCCGCCGCCGGTGTCCCGCATCAGTACCGGCGTCGGCAGCGTGATCGGCCCGGGCCGCCTGACCAGTGCGGACGCGTTTCCGGCGCCGAGCGTGAGGCTGGTGGTGACGGCGGCGACCGCGGCGGTGGCGGCGGCCAGGCGGACGGTGTTGCGGTGGGGCACGGCGGCTCCTCGGTGCGCGGGCGGGTGGTGGCGGGATCCCGCCGCCAGGTGTCGGCGGGTGTGCGGCGGGGCAGCACCTGTGGGTACGGCAACACCGCTTGAGAGGTTCCACGCTGATGCCGTCGTCTATCACGCGCGCGAGCGCGTCCACGAGGAGAAGCCAATCATGACCGCTCTGGTGATCGGCCGGATGGAGAGTGTTGTCAGCGCCGCTATCGCGGTGCTGCGCGAGGAGGGCTTCGAAGCCGTCGGGGTGACGACCGACGGGGACGCGGTGGCGCAGATCAACACGGGGAAGATCACCGCGCTGGTGATCGGCGGCGGGGTGGGCTGGGGTTCGCGCCGGCTGCTGCGCAAGGCGGCCGAGGCACACGGCACCGCCGTGATCCAGGGCGCCATGGGCGGCGGGAGCTTCGCCGACTACGTGCGCGGGCAGATCGTGCCGGGGCTGCGGGCGGCCGGCGCCTGAGCCGCGGTCCGGCGCGCCCGGGCCGGGTGGTCAGTCGCGGGGCTGCTCCAGGTCGATCGACCAGTCGTTGGACCTGATCGGATTCCCCTTGGGGTACTCAAAGGCGCACTCGCCGGCGAAGGTGAATCCGGCCTTGCGGCAGACCGCGTTGGACGCGGGGTGGTCCACCGAGGGGAAGGCGTGCAGCCGGCGGCGGTCGCCGTGGGCCGCCGCCCACTCCACCACCGCGCGGGCCGCGGCGACCGCGATGCCGCGGCCCTGGAACTCGGGCAGCACTCCCCAGCCGGTCTCGTAGACCGGCTCGTCCTGCCAGGTCTGCTCCCAGTAGCCGATCGAGCCGGCGACCTCGCCGCCCTGTTGGAGCACCACCCGGAACATGGTGCCCGCGGTGCCGCTGAGCCGCTGGTAGCGCTGGTGGCGGGCGAGCAGCTGCTGCTCGGTCTCGGGGCCGCCGAGGTGGTCGGTCATCTCGGGCGCGTTGGTCCTGCGCAGCAGCCAGAGGTCGTCGGCCGACCAGGGTTCGAGGCGGACCCGCTGCTGGGTGCGGTGTGGTGCGTCTGTCATGGCAGCACGCTACTGCGGGGGTCTGACAGCGGGCCGCGGGCCGTCGCCGGACAGAGAAGAGCCCCGGCCGGGACGGGGGGACCAGGCCGGGGCAGTCAGGGGCGAAGCTGATGTCTCCACCATTTCGTCACCTTGTTAGTTTAACACTCAATGAGCGTAGTCGAAGCCATGCGGCGTCGCCGGGGTCCGCAGCGGCGGGGTGGCCGGCGCGGCGGCGGGGCCGAGCAGGTCGCAGAACTTCTTGGCGTCGTTGGGCAGGTCCCGGCGCCAGGCCATGGCCACCACCGGGGCCAGCGCCAGCAGGCCGGCGCTGAGCGAGCTGTTCACCGACAGCCTGACCAGCGTGCCGTCCTTGTGCGGCAGCAGGTCGAAGCCGTACAGCGGTACCTGGGTGCCCAGCGGGCACCACATCCGCTGGCCGCGGAACGCTATCCGCCGGCACGGCTCGAAGCTGGCGCAGACCAGCCGGTGCGGGCGGCGGCGGCCGGGGTACCGGTAGCGGTACTCGGCGTCGGCGCCGGGCGGCACCGGGTCGGAGTCGACCGAGGAGACCCCGGAGCTCCAGAGGGCGAGGTTGCGGGCGTCGGCGAGAAAGTCGAACACCTCGGCGGGCCGCCTGGGTACGAAGACATCCGTGGACACACTCGGCATCACAAACCTCCCCGGTAGCGGCGTGGGCGGCGTGCTGTTCACACGGGGCGCGGACCGCACCTGAGTGCGTGCGCCGGGCGGAAGGACACCGCCTGTTTCACTCCTCACGGAAAGCGTGCATCGCAAAACTGCCCATGTCGTGGCAATGCGGCCATTGGAGTGAGGCCGGCCCGAGAACACCGCGTGCTGGGGGATGAACCCGCAGGCCATCGGCCGATAGCCTGGCCGCGTGGACGAGCAGAAGGTGCCCGCGCGCTTCGAACGCGGCACGGACGGACCGAAAGTGATCGTCGCCGGCCTCGACGGCTCCGATTCGTCCTGGCGGGCCGCGGCCTACGCGGCGGGCCTGGCGCGCCGGCAGAACGCGCTGCTGGCGCTCGTCTACGTGCAGCCCTACATGCCGACCGGCGCCGCGCTCGGGGTGCCGGTGACCCAGGTGGACACCGGGATCGCCGAGCAGCTGGTGGCCGAGATCCGCCGGTCGGTCGAGCGGCTGCGCGGCACCTTCGTGGTGCGCTGGGAGTTCCACACCTTCCGCGGCGACCCCTACGGCGGCCTGGCCACCGCCGCCGACCAGCTCACCGCCGACGCGGTCGTGGTGGGCGCCTCCGAGCGGGCCGGCCACCGGCTGGTCGGCTCGGTCGCCGTCCGGCTGGTGAAGGCCGGACGGTGGCCGGTGACGGTGGTGCCGTAGCCCCCGCCGGCGCGGCGGGGGCCCGGCGGTCCGGTCAGTGCCGGGCGGCGGCCACCGGGGCGTACTTGTAGCCGACCCGGCGGACGGTCACGATGCTGCCGCGGTGCTCCGCGCCGAGCTTGCGGCGCAGCCGGGCGATGTGGACGTCCACGGTGCGGCCGTCCCCCACATGGCCGTATCCCCAGACGGTGGTGACCAGCTGGTCGCGGGAGTGCACCCGGTGCGGGTGCGCGACCAGGTGGGCCAGCAGCTCGAACTCCAGGTAGGTCAGGTCGAGCGGGCGGCCGTCCACCTCGGCGGTGCGGCGGTCGTCGTCGATCCGCACCGGCAGCGAGGAGTCGTCCCGGGCGGACGGGACGGCCTGCGGTCCGATGTCGGGCAGGTGCTGGTCGGCCGGGACGAGCACCAGGTAGCCGACCATCGGGGCGCCGCCGACGGTCGCGGGCAGCACATTGCCGGGAGCGGGCATCCAGGTGGCGCCGGGCGGCAGGAAGTCCGGCGCGGGCGGCACCTCGTCGGGGCGTACCGCGCGCAGTCGCTGGCGGTGTGCGACGGGGGCGGGCACGGAGTGGATCTCAGGCAGGTTCGGCATGGTTCGGCTCTTTCGCGCGAAGGGTCGTGGGACTCCGTATTGCGCGGGACCGGTGTGCTGCCACCGCCGGGCTGGGCCGGGTGCGGGAAGGTCAGCGGGAGACGCGGGTCCGCGCGGGGATCGCGCGGCAACACCAGCGGTCGAAGTGGTGCTCCTGCCGGGACGGCCAGAAGGGCTCCAGGTCGCTGCGACCTGTCCCGGTGTCAGTAGTGCTGGCCATGTCCCCCATTGAAGCAGACCGCGCCCGGCGCAGGTACGGGGATCGGCCACGCCGCCGGGTGCCGGTCGTCACGTCCGGCTGCCCGGCGGCGGGCCCGCCCGCACATATGTGCCGCCTCACGGCTTTTGCCCGCTCCGGGTGGTGGATGCCCGCCCTGCGGCCGGGCCGCCGCGGAGGCGGGTCTAGGCTGGACAGCCGGACCAGAAGGAGACCTCATGCACCTCGGCGCGATGCACGCCCTCAGCATTCTCGCGGGGCCGTCCGACGACAAGGTCGGGCCGGGCGGCCTGATGCGCAGCATCATCGTGATCGCGGTGGTCGGCTCCGCGCTGATCGCGTGGTTCGTGCTGCGCGGCTACGGCAACAACGACTAGCCGGCCCCGCACCGGCGCACCCCCGCAGCGGCGCGGGCCCCGTGTCTGCACCGGGCCCGCACCTCCACCGCCACCGGCTCGCTCCGGTCAGCGGATCGGCAGCCCCGACAGCGTCCGGGCGATCACCAGGCGCTGGATCTCGCTGGTGCCCTCGAAGATGGTGTAGATCGCGCTGTCCCGGTGCATCCGCTCCACCGGGTACTCCCGGGTGTAGCCGTTGCCGCCGAGGATCTGCACTGCCTGGGCGGTGACCTTCTTGGCGGTCTCGCTGGCGAAGAGCTTGGACATCGAGCCCTCGGCCGAGGTAAACGGCTTGCCCGCGGTGGCCATCCAGGACGCCCGCCAGACCAGCAGCCGGGCCGCGTCGATCTGGGTGCGCATGTCGGCGAGCTGGAAGGCGACGCCCTGGTTGTCGATGATCGGCCGGCCGAACTGCTCGCGGGTGACGGCGTATTCGAGCGCGACCTCGTAGGCCGCCCTCGCGGTGCCGACCGCCATCGCGCCGACCGCCGGCCGGGACGCCTCGAAGGTGGCCATCGCCGCGTTCTTGGACCGCTCCCCCGCGCCCGACTTCGCCCGCTCGTGCGCCCTGGCCAGCCGCTCGTCCAGCTTCTCCTTGCCGCCGAGCAGGCAGTCGCCGGGCACCCGGACGTCCTCCAGCACCACTTCGGCGGTGTGCGAGGCGCGGATGCCGTGCTTCTTGAACTTCTGGCCCTGGGACAGGCCCGGGGTGCCGGGCGGCACGATGAACGAGGCGTGCCCCTTGGTGCCGAGTTCGGGATCGACCACGGCGACCACCACGTGGACGCTGGCGATGCCGCCGTTGGTGGCCCAGGTCTTGGTGCCGTTGAGCACCCACTCGCCGGTGGCCTCGTCGTAGACCGCGCGGGTGCGCATCGCGCCGACGTCGGATCCGGCGTCGGGCTCGGAGGAGCAGAAGGCGGCGACCTTGACGTCGTTCACGTCGCCGTACATCTGCGGCACCCAGGTGCCGATCTGCTCCTCGGTGCCGTTGGCCAGCACGCCGACCGCGGCCAGGCCGGTGCCGACGATGGACAGCGCGATCCCCGCGTCGCCCCAGAACAGCTCCTCCATCGTCAGCGGTATGCCGAGGCCGGTGGGGTCGAAGAACTGCTGCGCGTAGAAGTCCAGCGAGTACAGGCCGATCTTGGCGGCCTCCTGGATGATCGGCCAGGGCGTCTCCTCGCGCTCGTCCCATTCGGCCGCGGCCGGGCGCATCACGTCGGCCGCGAAGCCGTGGATCCAGTCGCGCACGGACTGCTGGTCGTCGTTGAGTTCGAGCGTGAAGTCGCCCATGGTCCCCTCCACGTGATGGTTACTAGCGGTAACAGCAGTCTGTTACCGCCCGGTAAGAGCTGTCAACTCCCTGCTCGGCGGGCGAGTACCGGCGCCGGGGATGTTACGTTGCGCAGACCACCGGCAATCGAACAGGCGGGGAGGCGCGGGTGGAGACCGGCCAGCGGCAGGACCAGCGGACGGCCGCGGAACGACGGCGCTCGCAATTGCTAGAGGCCGCCGACCGCGTGGTGCTGCGGGACGGCCCGGAAGCGTCGATGAACGCGATCGCCGCCGAGGCGGGCATCACCAAGCCGATCCTGTACCGGCACTTCGGCGACAAGAGCGGCCTGTACCGGGCGCTGGCCAAGCGGCACACCGACGCGCTGCTGGCCAACCTGCGCACCGCGCTCGACTCCCCCGGCGACCGCAGGGACCGGGTGGAGGCCACCCTGCACGCCTACCTGTCGGCCATCGAGACCCGGCCGCAGGTCTACCGGTTCCTGATGCACCCGGCCGAGACCCCCTCCGACGGCGAGAACGGCTTCGACGTCGGCCGGCACTCGGTCCCGCTGCTGCGCCGGATGGGCGAGGACCTCGGCGAGGTGATCGCCGAGCGGCTCGACCTCGGCCCCGACACCCGCGAGCTGGCCAGGATCTGGGGCCACGGCATCGTCGGCATGATGTACGCGGCCGGCGACTGGTGGCTCGGCGAGCGGCCGTGCTCGCGGGACGCGCTGGTCCGCACGCTGGCCGACCTGCTGTGGGGCCGGCTCGCGGCGGCCGGCGACCGGGCCGGCAGCCAGGGGCTGTGAGCGGCGCCGTACGGCTGTAGGGCCCAAGGAGCCGCGCGGCGGCGCCGGTTCCGCGGCAGCTCAGCGCGATCCGGCCAGCCGCCGCGCCGCCCACAGCGCGCGGGCCCGGCGGGGGCCGCGCAGCCGGTCGGTGAAGACCAGCCCGTCCAGGTGGTCGCTCTCGTGCTGGAGGCAGCGGGCGAAGAACCCGGTGCCGGCCACCGTCACCGGTGTGCCGTGGACGTCGAAGCCCTGGACCACCGCCTCGTCGTACCGCCGGGTGCCGGACTCCACGCCGGGCAGCGACAGGCAGCCCTCGGCGCCGGTGACGGACACCCCGCCGGTCGCCACCGGGCCCGGGTTGACCAGATGGCCCAGATGGCGGCGGTCCTCGTCGTCCGGGCAGTCGTAGACGAACACCCGCAGCGGTACGCCGATCTGATTGGCGGCCAGGCCGACGCCCGCACAGGCGTACATCGAGGCGAACATGTCCTCCACCAGCCTGGCCAGGGCCGCGTCGAAGGACGTCACCTCGGCGCACGGGGCGTGCAGGCAGGGGTCGCCGAACGGCCGCACCGGCCGGACGTCTCCGGTGCTGCCAGGGATGATGCCGGGTCGCATGCCGGTCAGGGTATGCGCTGACCGGGGCGGCGCGGTGCGGCCGGGGCCGCGGGAAGTCGATAGGCTGAGCACCGACCGGAACCTGCCGGCCGCCGCAGCGGCCCGCGGAGGCGGAGGACCGGCCGTCACCAGGGCAGGGCGGCGGCCGGAGTCGAGGAGGAAGACAGACGATGGCAGGCAACTCGGAGCCGCTGTCGCCGCGGGCCAAGCTGGCCGTGACGGCCGGCAGGGCCGCGGCGGCGGTGTCCCGCGCGGCGGGCAAGGGCAGCGGCTCGGTGATCGGCGGCAAGGTGGCGCTGAGGCTCGACCCCGACCTGCTGGCCCGGCTCGCCGGACACCTCGACGTGGTGCTGGTGTCGGCGACCAACGGCAAGACCACCACCACCCGGCTGCTCGCCGAGGCGCTGCGGGCCGGCGGCCAGGTGGTCTCCAACGCGCTCGGCGCCAACATGCCGGCCGGCATCACCTCCGCGCTGGCCGGCGGCTCCGCCGCGCGGTTCGCGGTGATCGAGGTGGACGAGAAGTACCTCGCCGGTGTCGCCCGGGACGTCAACCCCAAGGCCATCGCGCTGCTCAACCTGTCCCGCGACCAGCTCGACCGGGCCGCCGAGACCCGGATGCTCGCCGAGAAGTGGCGCGAGGGCCTGGCCGGCACCGACGCGATCGTGATCGCCAACGCCGACGACCCGCTGATCACCTGGGCGGCCTCCTCCAGCCCCACCGTGGTCTGGGTCGCCGCCGGGCAGGAGTGGAAGGACGACGCCTGGTCCTGCCCGTCCTGCGGCGGCGTGCTGCAGCGACCGTCGGAGGACTGGTTCTGCGCCGAGTGCGGCTTCCGCCGCCCGGTGCCGACCTGGGCGCTGTCCGGCGACCACGTGGTCGACCCGAACGGCGTCGCCTGGCCGATCCAGCTCCAGCTGCCGGGCCGGGCCAACCGGTCCAACGCGGCGGTGTCGGCCGCCGCGGCGGCGGCCTTCGGCATCGACCCCAAGGTCGCGCTGGAGCGGATGTACAAGGTGCAGGCGGTGGCCGGCCGCTATGACGTGGTCTCCTACCAGCAGCGCGAGCTGCGGCTGCTGCTGGCGAAGAACCCGGCCGGCTGGCTGGAGACGTTCTCGCTGATCGACGGCCCGCCCACGCCGGTGGTGCTGTCGGTCAACGCCCGCGGCGCCGACGGCACCGACACGTCCTGGCTGTGGGACGTGGACTACACCCGGCTGGCCGGGCACCCGATCCTGGTGATCGGCGACCGCAAGATGGACCTGGCGGTACGCCTCGAGGTGGCCGGGCTCCAGTTCCTGGTCTGCGCCGACCTCGACGAGGCGGTGCGCTCGGCGCCGCCCGGCCGGATCGAGGCGATCGCCAACTACACCGCCTTCCAGGACCTGCGCCGCCGGGTCAAGAACTGACCCGGCCGCTCAGGGTACGAACTTCAGAGGGTACGAGGAGAAGCACGCATGAGTGATTCCAGCCTGCGCCTGGTGTGGGTCTACCCCGACCTGCTCAGCACCTACGGCGACCAGGGCAACGCGCTGGTGGTGGAGCGGCGGGCGCTGCAGCGCCGGGTGCCGGTCACCCGGGTGGACGTCAGGTCCGACCAGCCGATCCCGACCTCCGGCGACATCTACCTGATCGGCGGCGGCGAGGACCGGCCGCAGCGGCTGGCGGCCGAACGGCTGCGCCGCGACGGCGGTCTGGGCCGGGCGGTGTCCAACGGCGCCATCGTCTTCTCGGTCTGCGCGGGCTACCAGATCCTCGGCCACGAGTTCGTCAACGACCTGGGCCGCCCCGAGCCGGGCCTCGGCCTGCTCGACGTGGTGAGCACCAGGGGCGACGGCGAGCGCTGCGTCGGCGACGTGCTGGCCGACATCGACCCGCAGCTCGGCCTGCCGCCGCTGACCGGCTTCGAGAACCACCAGGGCATCACGCACATCGGCCCGGCCGCCCGGCCGCTGGCCCGGCTGCGGGTCGGCAAGGGCAACGGCACCGGCGACGGCACCGAGGGCGCCTTCAACGACACGGTGTTCGGTACGTACATGCACGGCCCGGTGATGGCCCGCAACCCGCAGATCGCCGACCTGCTGATCAAGCTGGCGCTCGATGTGAACGCGCTGCCGCCGGTGGACGACCAGTGGTACGAGGCGCTGCGCAGCGAGCGGATCGCGGCGGCGGTGCAGCCCGCCTAGCGGCGGCGGGCCCACCGGGCGCGGCCGGGCGCCGCCACCCGGCGGCGTCGACGACCTGGCCACCGTCACGCTCCGCGCCCGTCTCCTGCCGTTCGGCCAACGGTCAGGTGTCCGCGGTACGGTCGCCGTGAAGCCTGCCCCGGCAGGCTCGGTAAGCTGGCTGCGATCCATCCGGACGACGGGGTCCGGCCGTCCGGTTGAGTTGCAGGATTGGCGAGAGCAATGCGTATTGGTGTGCTGACCAGCGGCGGCGACTGCCCCGGGCTGAACGCCGTCATCCGGTCCGTCGTGCACCGCGCCGTGGTGGACCACGGTGACGAGGTCATCGGCTTCCACGACGGCTGGAAGGGCCTGCTCGAGTGCGACTACCGCAAGCTCGACCTCGACGCGGTGAGCGGCATCCTGGCCCGCGGCGGCACCATCCTCGGATCCTCCCGGGTGCGTCCCGAGCACCTGCGCGGCGGGGTGGAGCAGGCCAAGGGCCATGTGGCCGACCTCGGTCTCGACGCGATCATCCCGATCGGCGGTGAGGGCACGCTCAAGGCGGCCCGGCTGCTGTCGGACGCGGGCCTGCCGATCGTCGGCGTGCCCAAGACCATCGACAACGACATCACCTCCACCGACGTCACCTTCGGCTTCGACACCGCGGTGACCGTGGCCACCGAGGCGCTGGACCGGCTGAAGACCACCGCGGAGTCGCACCAGCGGGTGCTGATCGTGGAGGTCATGGGCCGGCACACCGGGTGGATCGCGCTGCACTCCGGGATGGCGGCCGGCGCCCACGCGATCGTGGTGCCGGAGCGGCCGTTCGACGTCGCGGAGCTGGCCGCGGTGGTCGGCAAGCGCTTCGAGGCGGGCAAGAAGTTCGCGATCGTGGTGGTCTCCGAGGGTGCCAAGCCGCGGGAGGGCACCATGGAGTTCTCCGACGGCGCCACCGACGTCTACGGGCACGAGCGGTTCAGCGGGGTCGCCAACCAGCTCTCGGTCGAGCTGGAGGAGCGGCTCGGCAAGGAGGCCAGGCCGGTGATACTCGGCCATGTGCAGCGCGGCGGCACCCCCACCGCCTACGACAGGGTGCTGGCCACCCGGTTCGGCTGGCACGCGGTGGAGGCGGTGCACCACCGTCGGTTCGGCATGATGACGGCGCTGCGCGGCACCGACATCCGGCTGGTGCCGCTCGCCGAGGCCGTCGAGCACCTCAAGACCGTGCCGGCCGACCGCTACACCGAGGCCGAGTGCGTGCTGTGACCGGCTGATCTGCCGCAAGTCCGCCCCCGGCCGAGAACGGCGCCGGGGGCGGTTCTAGTCTGGAGCGGGCTGGGGGGCCGGATCGGCGCACGCCGGTCGGGCGCGCGGTGACGGAGGAGTGACGGATGGACCACGGCGGACACGGCATGCACATGGACCTGCCGCCGTTCACCGTCGGCCGGGGCCTGGCGTTCAGCAGCGGAGACCCGTTCTTCCTGATCGGCTGCGTCGTGGTGCTCGGGCTGTACCTGTGGGCGGTGCTGCGGCTGCGGCTGCGCGGCGACGCCTGGCCGGTGGGCCGGGTGCTGGCGTTCACCGCCGGGGTGCTGACGGTGGGTCTGGCGATGTGCACCCGGCTGAACGACTACGGCATGGTCATGTTCAGCGTGCACATGGTGCAGCACATGATCCTCAGCATGCTCTCCCCCATCCTGCTGCTGCTCGGCGCGCCGGTGACGCTGGCGCTGCGCACCCTGCCGTCGGCCGGGCGCGGCCGGATCGGGCCGCGGGAGCTGCTGGTGAAGCTGCTGCACAGCCGGTTCATGCGGGTGATCACGCACCCGGCGTTCACCATCCCGCTGTTCATCGCGAGCCTGTACGGGCTGTACTTCACCTCGCTGTTCGACACGCTGATGGACACCAGGGCCGGGCACATCGCGATGATGCTGCACTTCCTCGGCGTCGGCCTGGTGTTCTTCTGGCCGATCATGGGGGTGGACCCCGGGCCGCACCGGTCGGGCTACGTGATGCGGATGCTGGAGCTGTTCGCCGGGATGCCGTTCCACGCGTTCTTCGGGATCGCGCTGATGATGGCGAGCCAGCCGATGGTCAACACGTTCCTGCACCCCGCGGCCTCGCTCGGCATCGATCCGCTGGACGACCAGACCGCGGCCGGCGGCATCGCCTGGGCGTTCAGCGAGATCCCCTCGGTCCTCGTGCTGGTCGCCCTGCTGTTCCAGTGGTACACCTCCGAGAAGCGCCAGGCGCGCCGCACCGACCGGGCGGCTGACCGTGACGGAGACTCGGAACTCGTCGCGTACAACGCCTATCTGGCATCGTTGCAGGCGCGGGGGCGCGGCTGACCTTCGGTCGCGGCTGACGAAGGGGGGCCTTTCGTGGACGGTCAGGTGCGCTTATCGGGCGCGGCGCTGGAGCTGCCGGGCGGGGTGACGGTCCGGTTCATGCGGACGCTGCGGCTGCCGGAGCACGGCACCCATCCGCTGCCGCCGGGGCTCGGCACGTTCCCGCTGCGTAAGGTGGCCGACTACCCGGGCCGGGCGCCGTCCCGCTGGCTGGAGCGCGGCGGGGTGCTGCTGCCGGTCTACCAGCGCGAGGCGATGTGGCTCGGCTTCTCCTCGCCGGTGCCGGCCGCCCTCCAGGTGGGGGTCGGCAAGGTGTGCGCGGTGTCCGGGCGGCCGTGGAGCGACCGGCTCTCGCGCGACCCGCAGAACTACGTGGTGCTGCCGCGGCAGCCGTGGCTGGACGGCATCAACTCCGGGGCCGGCACGATCCGGCAGTTCGTGGCGGTGCCGCTGGGCCTCGGCGCCACCGTGGAGGGCCAGGTCTCGGGGGCGGAGGTGTGGGGCGGGGTGCAGCTCCAGGTCTTCGAGCTGCGCCGGGAGGCGCTGGACCGCTGGCGGGCGGCGCGCCGGCGGCAGGCCGCGGCGCGCGGCAACTGGGCGGACACCGGCGCGGGCTCGGCGCCCGGCGGCGCTCCGCTGCCGATGAGCACCCTCGGGCCGCCCGCGCCCGCCGCCCCGGCGATGGGCCTGGGGGCCGGCGGCCGGATGCGCCAGGAGGTGTTCCGCGACGAGCGGCCGGCGACGGACTGGCGGCAGGAGCCGTCCGGCCGGGTCTTCGTCCATCTGGCGACGGCCCCGCAGTGGCGGGCGGTCACCGGCGAGCCGGCCCCGGCGTCACCGGTGGACCGGGCGGCGTACAACTCGGCCGGCCTGCCCTGGTTCGACTACTACGACGCCGACGGCGACGACCTGGCCGCCGCCCCGCCGCTCACCGGCGTCCGACCGGTGGGCGACTGGCTCGGCGACGACGAGCAGGGCTGGGTGCCGCCGCAGCAGGTCCAGCCGCTCGGCGACGACCCCGGCCGGGTGACCGACGGCGAGTGGTAGCCCGGCCGGCCCGCGCGGCGACGGCAGGTGGCCCGGCGGGTCCGAGCGGCGCCGGCGGGTCCGCCCGCCGCCCGCTCTCGCGTCACCGGCCGTAAGGGCACTACTCTGCCGGGACACCGGAGCACCGGGCGGTGCGTTCCGGTCGAGGGGGAGGCAGCCGCAAGTGTTCTACCGTGTGCTCAAGTACGTCATCCTCGGGCCGCTGCTGCGGCTGCTGTTCAGGCCGCGGATCGAGGGCATGGAGCACGTGCCGGAGTCCGGCGCCGCCATCATCGCGGGCAACCACCTGTCGTTCTCCGACCACTTCGTGATGCCGGCGATCCTGCCGCGCCGGATCACCTTCCTGGCGAAGGCCGAGTACTTCACCGGCCGGGGCTTCAAGGGCCGGCTGACCGCGGCGTTCTTCCGCGGTATCGGGCAGATCCCGGTGGACCGCTCCGGCGGCAGGGGCTCGTCGGCGATCGACGCGGCGCTCGGCGTGCTGGGCCGCGGCGAGCTGCTGGGCATCTACCCGGAGGGCACCCGCTCGCACGACGGGCGGATGTACCGGGGGCGCACCGGCGTGGCGGTGATGGCGCTGCGCGCCGGGGTGCCGGTGATCCCCTGCGCGATGGTCGGCACCTTCGAACTCCAGCCGCCGGGGCGGAAGATCCCGCGGATCGGCCGGGTCACCATCCGGTTCGGCGAGCCGCTGGACTTCAGCCGCTACGCCGGCATGGCCGAGCAGCGGTACGCGGTGCGGTCGGTGACCGACGAGATCATGTACGAGATCCTGGCGATGTCGGGGCAGGAGTACGTGGACCGGTACGCGGGCGAGGTGAAGGCGGAGCAGGCGCACGGTGTGGCCGCCCGGCTGCGCCGCAAGTCCTCCTGACCGGCCGCTCCCCGTGCGGCGGGGGCTCAGCGGGACTCGTGCCAGGGCCACTTGAAGCGCCGGGTGACCCGGACATGGCCGAACACCGAGCGCCCGGTGATCCGGATCACCGGCCCGTCACCGCCCTTGGCCTCCCGGCGCCCGGTCTGCGAGCGCTTGCCGAACAGCGCCGTGCCGGTGTCGTAGACCTGGGCGTCGTCCGGGGCGACGATCACGACCTTGCCGCAGAAGGAGTTGGCCTCGATGACGACCTCGCGGCGGGTGAACACCGCTTGCCGCAGGTCGATCACGATCGCGCCGAACTGCGCCCTGGCGACGGTGTGCGGCGGCACCGGCCACTGGCCTGACCGCCGCACCTTGCTGAACAGCGCCCGCACCGGCGCGTTCTCGAACGGCGGCAGCGCCTCGGTGTGGGCGCCCGGCACGGGCAGGTCCGCGGTGATCGGCGCCAGCTCGCCCAGGGTGCGGGCGGCGTAGGTCGCCTCCAGCCGCTCGTTGTGCTCCTCGGCGGAGAGCCGGCCGGTGGCCAGGGCGTCGCCGAGCACGGCGGCGGTACGGTCGCGCTCCTCGTCGGAGGCCCGCAGCCGCCCGTCCGAGTGGTGCTGCCGTGGCGTCAGTTCGGACACCGGGGACCTCCTGGGGAAACGGGACACCGGTCACGCTATATCGCGTCTCACCCGTCGTGCAAGGCGCTCGCCCGCCCCCGGTGCGGGCCCTCCCTCGCCGCCGCATCGCGCGCCGCCGGCGGTCCCTACGACGTCGCGGGGACCGGTGCCGCGTGCGGGCCGCAGGTCACGTCGCGGGCGTCGAGGGTGCCCTCCAGCAGGTAGGCGTCGACCCGGGAGTTGACGCACGGGTTGACCAGTCCGGTGACGCCGTGCGAGCCCGCGTCCCGCTCGGTGACCAGCCGCGATCCGGCCAGCCTGCGGTGCAGTTCGAGCGCGCCCGCGTAGGGGGTGGCCGCGTCACGGGTGCTCTGCACGATGAGCACCCCGGGCAGTCCGGGCCGCGAGGTCACGTCCACCGGGCGCTGCTGCCGTACTCCCCAAGTGGCGCAGGGCAGGTTGAGCCAGGCGTTGGACCATGTCAGGAAGGGGTACTCGGCGTTGAGCGCGGTGTTGTCCCGGTCCCAACGGGGCCAGCTCGCGGGCCACTTGGCGTCGGTGCACTCCACGGCGGTGTAGACGGCGGTGCCGTTCTCCGCGGTCTTGTTGCCCGCGGTGTCGGACAGGTCGGGGCCGGCCGCGTCGGTCAGCGCCTTGGTGTCGCCGGCCTCGTACCTGCTCCACACTCCCGCGACGGTCGGCCAGTCGGAGTCGTAGTAGGGCGCGTTCTGGAAGAAGCCGATCAGTTCGGCCGGGCCGACCACGCCGCCGGCCGGGTGCGCCTTGACGGCGGCGCGCAGCGCCAGCCACTTCGCCTGCACCTTCGCCGCGGTGCTGCCGAGGTGGTAGACGGAGTCGTAGCGGGCGACCCACTTCTCCCAGTCCTGCCAGCGCCCCTCGAAGGCGACGTCCTGGTCCAGGTTGTTGCGGTACCAGATCTGGCCGGGGTCGGGGTTGACGACGCTGTCGACGATCATCCGGCGGACGTGGGTGGGGAAGAGCGTGGCGTAGACGGCGCCGAGGTACGTGCCGTACGAGGCGCCCAGGTAGTTCAGCCGCTGCTCGCGCAGCGCGGCCCGGATCACGTCCAGGTCGCGGGCGGTGTTGACGGTGGTCATCTGGGAGAGCATCGCGGCGCCGGTCCGCTCCAGGCAGCCGTCGGCGTACTCGGCCGCCAGCTTGCGCTGCGCCTGCTTGTCGGCCTCGTCGTCCGGCACCGGGTCGGCCTTCGGCGCGGCCACGTAGGCGCTCGGGTCCTGGCAGGAGATCGGCGCGGAGTGGCCGACACCGCGCGGGTCGAAGCCCACGAAGTCGTACGCCTTGGCCGTCTTCTTCCACAGCGCGGCGGAGGTGGTGGTGCGCAGCGGAAAGCGCAGCCCCGAGCCGCCCGGGCCGCCGGGGTTGTAGATCAGCGAGCCCTGCCGCTCGGCCGGGGTGCCGGTGCTCGCGGCCCGGTCCACGGCCAGCCGGATGCTGTCGCCGTACGGCCGGGTGTAGTCCACCGGCACGGTGACGTAGCCGCAGCTGACCGGCGCGGGCAGGCTCCAGCCGGCCGGGCAGGCCGACCAGTCGATGCCCTGCCGGCGGGCGTCCGCGGCGGCGATCAGCTGGCCGACGGCCGCCGGCACGGTGATCGTCCCGGGCAGGCCGGCATGCGGCGGCGCGGCGGCCACCGCCGGTGCCGCGGCGACGGCCCCGGCGACCAGCGCGCCGGCGGACACGAGCGCGAGCGTACGACGCACTTCCTGACCTCCCCCTCCGGACCGCGGCGGGCGGCCGCGGTGATCGCAGTGCTGATGTGCGGATCGTTCCCGCCGCCCGGCCGCCGCGAACGGGGCCAGACGGGTGACGTCGGGTCAGCCGCCGTCAGAAGGCCCGGTGAGAAACCGTCAGAACGGCGTCAGACCGGGGAGTTGGCCTGCCCCGCGTGCCGTACGGCGGCCTCGGCGAACGCCCGCAGGTACGGGTGCGGGACGGTGCCGTCGCCGGCCAGCTCCGGCTGGAAGAGCGCGGCGAGGTAGAACGGGTGCCCCGGCAGCTCGGCGACCCGGGGCTCGCCCTCGCTGTCATGGGCGGTGAACCGCATGCCGCCCTCCTCGAGACGCGGCACCAGCGCGCGCACCGGCCCGTAGGCGCAGTGGTAGCGCTCGACGCTCTCCCGGCTGCCGAGCAGCCGCTCGGCGAGGCTGCCCGGCAGGGTGCGCAGCCGGCCCTCGCGGCCGACCAGCGAGCAGCTGAGCGGCGCGATCAGGATGTCCGTGCCGCCCGCGCTGCCGGAGCCCCCCGCGGCCTCCGGGTCGTTCTCGGCGTGCCGGGCGCGGGCCAACCCGCAGGCGTCGCGGGCGAATTCGAGCAGCGCGTGCTGGAAGCCGCCGCAGGTGCCGAGGAAGGGGATGCCGTCCTCGCGGGCGGTGCGGATCGCGGCGAGCGCGCCCGCCTCGCTGCGGTACGGGCTGCCCGGCAGCGCCCAGACGGCGTCGAACCCGGTGACGGCGCCCGGCAGTTCGGCGTCCTCGGTGGGGATCCAGTAGGCGTCGACCGGCAGGCCGTGCCGCTCGCGGAGCGCGCCGAACAGGACGGGCACCCGCTGGTGCGAGCGGACGGCCGGGGAGCGGTCGCCGATCAGGGCGATCCTGGCGGTGCGGGGGCGGGCCGGCCGGGCGCCGGCGGAACGGGTCTCGGAGGTCATGGGACTCATCGTGCGACGCCGAGAAGTATCACGTCCAACGATGATCAGTGGTCTCGGCATCAGTAATACTGATGGCCATGGATCCGCATCTGCTGCGCACGTTCACCGCCATCGCCCGCCTGGGGTCGTTCTCGGCGGCGGCCGGGGAGTTGGGCTACACGCAGTCAGCCGTCTCCCAGCACATCGCCGCGCTGGAGGCGGACCTCGGCACGGAGTTGCTGAGCCGGCGGCCGGTCGCGCCCACCGAGGCGGGCGCCCGGCTGCTCGATCACGCCGGACCGCTGCTCACCCGTCTCGCGGCGGCCCGCGCGGACGTCGTACGGGTCGCCGGGGCGCCCGCCGCCGCGCTCGCCCTAGGCGTCTGCGGCATCGCCTTCGGGCCGCGGGCGGCGGACGCGCTCGCCACGCTGAGGGCCGCGCTGCCGCGCGCCGAGGTGACGCTACGGGCCCTGGACCGGGCCGAGTTGACCGCCGCGGTCGCCGCGGGTGACCTCGACGCGGGTCTGGTGGGCGGGGTCGCCGCCCCCACCGACCCGCTGCACCTCCCGCAGGACGCGGGCCTGACCGTGACCGGCTGCGGCGAGGAGCCGCTGTGCGTGCTGCTGCCCGCAGGCCACCCGCTGTCCGGCCGCGCCGGCCTGCGGCTGGGCGACCTGGCCGACGCGCTGTGGCTGGACGCCCCGGCCTGCGCGGCCCCGCTCGCCGACCTGCGCGCGGCCACCGGCGGCGGCTTTCCGGCGGCCCTGCGCTATGACGGACCCGATGTCCGTACGCTGCTGGCGCTGGTCGCGGCCGGCCACGGGCTGGCGGCACTCCCCCGCTCGGCGGCGCCCGGGGACCTGGCGGCCGGCACCGCGGCCGTACCGGTGACCGAACCGCGGCTGGCGCACCGGGTGGAACTCGTCCACCGCCCCGATCCGCGCGGTGCGGTGGCGCTGTTCGCCGAGGCGATGGGCACGGGATGAGGTCCGGGCGCATGCGGTAGGACAGTTGAGCGGTTCTCTCACGGCGCCGGCTGCCGTCGCGGCGGATACGGGCGAGAGAACGAGGGCTCCGCCAGGCCGCATCGCCCCGGTGGCCCCACCGCTTCCGCACCATTGCCTTCCCTTGGCACACGACCCTTGACGCCACCCTCGGCGGGCCGGTTCACTTCCGCGTTGGAGAGCGCTCTCCTAGCGCTGTCCTCCCCCACAACGGCACCAGCCTGTCCTCCCCCCACTGCGAAAGAGACATGTCTGCCATGCATCGCGTCACACGCCTCAAGCGTCCCTGGAATCCGAAGACCGCCAAGAGACCACCCGTCCTGTGGGTGGCACTCGCCTCCGTACTGGCGCTGCTCGCCTCGCTGTTCGCCACCGCCGGGTCGGCGCACGCCGCACCCACGCTGCTGTCGCAGGGCCGGCCGGCCACCGCCTCGTCCACCGAGAACGGCGGCACCCCGGCCTCGGCGGCCGTGGACGGCAACGACGGCACCCGGTGGTCGAGCGCCGCCGCCGACCCGCAGTGGGTCCAGGTGGACCTGGGCTCCACCGCGTCCATCACCCAGGTCGTCCTGAAGTGGGAGACGGCGTACGGGAAGGCGTTCCAGATCCAGGTGTCGGACGACGCCTCCACCTGGAAGCCGATCTACTCCACCACCACCGGAACCGGCGGTACGCAGACGCTCACCGTAAACGATTCCGGGCGCTACGTCCGGATGTACGGAACGGCCCGCGGCACCGCCTACGGCTACTCGCTCTGGGAGTTCCAGGTGTTCGGCACGGCGGGCGGCGGCAACACCGGCGCCGCCTGCGGAACGCAGAACGCGGCGCAGAACCAGCCCGCCACCGCCTCCTCCACCGAGAACGGCGGCACCCCGGCCTCGGCGGCCGTGGACGGCAACGACGGCACCCGGTGGTCGAGCGCCGCCACCGACCCGCAGTGGCTGCAGGTCGACCTGGGCTCCAGCGTGACGGTGTGCCAGGTCATCCTGAAGTGGGAGGCGGCCTACGCCACCGCCTTCCAGATCCAGCTGTCCGACAACGGCACCACCTGGACCCCCGCCTATTCCACCACCACCGGAACCGGCGGCAACCAGACCCTCACGGTGGCCGGTACCGGCCGCTACATACGGATGAACGGCACCGCGCGCGCCACGGGTTACGGCTACTCGCTGTGGGAGCTCCAGGTCCACACCGGCGGCAGCGGCACCACGGCCGGCGGCACCGGCGGTGACACCGGGGGCGGCGACACCGGAGGCACCGGCGGCGACGGCAACTGCGGCACCACCAACGCCGCGCTCGGCCACCCGGCCACCGCCTCCTCGCTCCAGGACGACGACCCGGGCTACGCCGCCTACTACGCGGTGGACGGCAGCACCATCAGCCGCTGGTCCAGCGCCTCGTCCGACCCGCAGTGGCTGCAGGTCGACCTCGGCGCGAGCCTGCCGGTCTGCCGGGTCGTGCTGCAGTGGGAGAACGCGTACGCCAAGGGCTTCCAGATCCAGGTGTCCGACGACGGCACCACCTGGCGGCAGCTGTACTCCACGGCGAACGGCCCCGGCGGCAAGCAGAGCCTGGACGTCTCCGGCACCGGCCGCTACGTGCGGATGTACGGCACCGCGCGGGCGACCACGTACGGCTACGCACTGTGGGAGTTCGAGGTGTACACCGTCGGCGGGGTGACGGGGACGATCCCGCCGCCGCCCACGAAGCCGGCGCCCGGCAACTGCGCCTGGCTCAACTCGACGGCGGCCACGTCCACCCGGGTCGCGCAGCTGATGGGGCAGATGACGCTCCAGCAGAAGGTCGCGATGCTGCACGGCACCGACGACCCGGACTACATCGGCAAGATCGACGGCATACCGTCGCTGTGCATCCCCGACCTCAACCTGGAGGACGGCCCGGCCGGGGTCGGTGACGGGCTCGGCGGGGTGACGCAGATGCCGTCCGGCATGGTGTCGGCGGCGACCTTCGACCCCCAGTGGGAGCAGGCGTACGGCAACGCGGTCGGCGAGGAGTTCGCCGGCAAGGGCGTGAACGTGGCCCTCGGCCCGACGATCAACATCATCCGCGACCCGCGCTGGGGCCGCTCGTACGAGACGTTCGGCGAGGACCCGTACCTGTCGGGGCAGATGGGCGCCGCCGACATCGAGGGCATCCAGCAGAAGGGCGTGATGGCCGAGGTCAAGCACGCGGCCGCGTACAACATCGAGCAGCCGGCGGGCACGGTGAACGTCGACGCGCGGACCCTGCAGGAGATCTACCTGCCGGCCTTCCAGACCGCCATCAAGCAGGGCGGGGCGGCGGCGGTGATGTGCGCGTACAGCAACGTCAACAACGAGCCGTCGTGCCAGAACCCGGACATCCTCAACAAGGGGCTCTACCAGCAGGCCGGCTTCACCGGCTTCGTCACCTCCGACTGGGGCGGCGCGCACTCCACCGTGGAGTCGGCGAACGCCGGCATGACGGTGGAGATGCCCGGCGGCTACTACTACGCCGACTTCCTGATCCAGGCCGTGCAGAACGGCCAGGTCAGCCAGGCGACCGTGGACACCATGACCTCCCGGGTGCTGACCCAGATGTTCAGGTTCGGGATGTTCGACAAGGCGCCGAGCGGCAACAACAAGGCGCTGGTCACCACGCCGGCCCACACCGCGGTCGCCCGGCAGGGCGTCGAGGAGGGCACCGTCCTGCTCAAGAACAACGGCGTGCTGCCGCTGAACGCGGGCGCGCTGTCCTCGGTGGCGGTGATCGGCCAGGACGCCGGCCCCGGCACCCAGACCATCGGCGGCGGCAGCGGCACCGTCACCAGCTCCGGCACGTTCACACCGGTGGTCGGCATACAGCAGCGGCTGGCCGACACCTCGGCGAAGGTCAGCTACGACGAGGGCACCGACCCGGCGGCAGCCGCCGCGCTGGCCAGGACCTCGGACGTGGCGGTCGTCTTCGCGTCGGACAACTACGGGCACGAGGAGGCCGACAACACCTCGCTGAACCTGCCGAACAACCAGGACGCGCTGATCTCCGCGGTGGCGGCGGCCAACCCGCACACCATCGTGGTGCTCAACAACAACTCGGCGATCCTGATGCCCTGGCTGGGCCAGGTCGCGGGCGTCTTCGAGGGCTTCTACGACGGCCAGGAGTACGGCCGGGCCATCGCGGCGCTGCTGTTCGGCGACGTGAACCCGTCCGGGCACCTGCCGGTGACCTTCCCGGCCTCGCTCTCCCAGGTGCCGGCCAGCACCACCGCGCAGTGGCCGGGCGCCGACGGCCACGTGGACTACTCCGAGGGCCTCAAGGTCGGCTACCGCTGGTACGACACAGCCGGCAGCACACCGCTGTTCCCCTTCGGGTTCGGCCTGTCGTACACGAACTTCTCGTTCGGGAACCTGCACGTCGGGGCGATCGCCGACGGCAAGGCCACCGTCACCGCGACGGTCACCAACACCGGAAGCAGAGCGGGCGCGGAGGTCGCCCAGCTCTACGTGGCCGATCCCGCGTCGGCCGGCGAACCACCGCACCAACTGAAGGGATTCCAGCGCCTCAACCTGGCGGCGGGCGCCTCCGGGACGGTCACCTTCACCGTCTCCACGCATGACCTGGCCAGTTGGAGCACCAGTGCGGGCCACTGGGTGGCGGGTGCGGGGACCTACCAGATCCTGGTCGGCGACTCGTCCCGCAACCTGCCGCTGACCGGAAACCTCAGCCTGCCGGCCACCGTGACCGCCGACTGACCCTCGGCGGCCCTTTCGAGCGCCGCGCGGTCGCCGTCCCGGGCGCCGCGCGGCGCTTCCCTTTTGCTCTTGCGCGCGGGCGTCGGGTCAGCTCGACGCGGCGGGCGTCGGGTCAGCTCTCCGCGCGGGCCGCCGCCAGGCCGCGGTCGAGCAGCCGGCGCAGGTGCAGGCCGTCGCGGGCCACGGCGGTGACCAGGACGGCCGGTCCGGCCAGCGGGGTGAGGACGGCCTGCCCCTCGGCCGGGTCCCGGGTCAGCGTCACCGCCTTCGGCGCCTGCGCGAACGACGGGCGGACCAGCAGGAGTTGGCCCACCGCGCGGTAGCCGCCGAGCGCGGCGGGGCCGTCCCAGGCGGGGGTGCGGGGGCCGAAGGCCAGGGTCTGGTCGAGCAGCGGGCGGCCGTCCACCCGGACGGTGAGCCGGGTGGTGAGGTCACCGGCGGGCTCCGCGTGCCGGCCGAGGATCTGCTCCTCGCGGAGCAACAGGGTGGCGTCCGCGGCGAGTTCGGCGCGGGTGGTCATCCGCAGGTCGCTGCCCCGGGCGGCGATCACCGGCTCGGGCAGCCAGTGCAGTTCGGCGCCGGCGCCGACGGTCAGCCGGACGTCGTAGGCCGCCTGCTCGCCGCTGCCGCCGGGCAGCGAGACGGTGGCGGCGGCCGACCCCACCGTCAGCCGGGCGCCCGCCGCGCACTCCGCCTCGATCCGCAGCCGGTCGCCGCCGAGCGGCGCGCTCATGGCGCCGACCACGGTGACCGCGGCGCCGCCGCCGGGCGCCCGGGTCCTGCGCAGGGCGAGCGGGCCGTCGCCGGCGAGCAGCGGCAGCGCGGTGCCGCCGCGGCCGTCGGCCACCGCGCCGATCCGCGCGGTGGCCCGGACGGCGCGGGGGCGCGGCGGGGCGAGGGTCATCCGGCCACCGAGGCCCAGGCGGCGAGCCGTTCGCCGATCCAGGCCGCGACCGGGGCGATGCCGTCGGGGGCGGCGAGCGAGGTGAACAGCACGGGCAGCGCCCCGCGTTGGGCGGCGGCGTCGCGGGCCATCCGCTCCAGGTCGGCGCCGACGTACGGGGCGAGGTCGGTCTTGTTGACCACCAGCAGGTCGGCGGTGGTCACCCCGGGGCCGCCCTTGCGCGGGATGTCGTCGCCGCCGGCCACGTCGATCACGAAGATCTGGGCGTCCACCAGGCCCTTGGAGAAGGTCGCGGTGAGGTTGTCGCCACCGGACTCGACGAGCACCAGGTCGAGCGGTCCCACCGCCTGCTCCAGGTCCTCGACGGCCTCCAGGTTCGCCGAGATGTCGTCCCTGATGGCGGTGTGCGGGCAGGCCCCGGTCTCCACCGCGACGATCCGCTCGGCGGGCAGCACGGCGTTGCGCAGCAGGAAGTCGGCGTCCTCCCGGGTGTAGATGTCATTGGTGACCACCCCGATCGCCAGCTCCGCCCGCAGCCGCCGGCACAACGCGGCGACCGTGGCCGTCTTCCCCGACCCGACAGGTCCCCCGAGCCCCACCCGCAGGGCTCGCCGCCGGCCGCCCCCGTCGAGCACGGGAGATGAGTGCGCGTACCGCTCGGGAAACGTCTCAGGATGATCGAGGTGCATGGCCAACTCCCTTGAGGATGAACGGATGACGGGTCGTTGCCTCCGGCCCGGCCTGAGCGCCCGACGCGGGTCGCTGGCCGTGCTCCCCCTTGCTGCGCGTGCCGCTCATGACGCGAACAGCCGTACCGGCCAGGTCGCATGGGACTCGGCGGCGATGTCGAGCAGCGGGGCCGATGGGGCGGGGAGGGCGGCCGGGCCTTCGGTCAGGGCGCGGGTCGCCGCCGTGGCCGCCGCGGCGGCCACCGCGTCGATCTCCGGGGACAGCCGGGCCAGTACCGCCGTGGCGTGGAACGGGTCGAGGCTGAGGAGGCGGACCGCCGCGGTGGCCGGGGACGCGGCGGACTCGTAGGCGGCGGCGTATGCGGCGTCAAGCGGTGAGAGGCCGGCCGCGGCGGCGGTGACGCCGAGGACGACCGGCTGGTGCGCGCCGCGCGGGCGGGCCGCGGCGAGCTGGTCGAGGGCGGGGGCCGGCCAGGCCGCGCGGGCGGCCCGGGTCAGCTGGCGGCCGAGCCGCCGGGACACCGCGCGCAGCGCGGGTGACGGTGTCCGGGCGTCCGCCGCCTCGTCGAGCCCGAGCGGGTCGAGCCCGGCGGTCGCCGCCGCGGCCAGTGCGGCGGCGACCAGTCCCGTGGTGTGCAGCCGCCCGCGGCAGAAGCCGGCGAGCGTCGCCGCGTCGCGGATCCGGCCGTCGGCGACCGCGGACTCCGCGCCGCCGGAGTGCGCGTGGCCGCCGGCCGGGAAGCGGCCGTCGGCGAGCAGCAGCAGCGCGGCCCGCACAGCGTGGGTCATGGTGTCGGTGCCCCGCTCAGAAGAGGAAGTACCGCTGGGCCATGGGCAGTTCGGCGGCCGGAGCGGGCTCCACCACCTCACCGTCGATCCGCACGGTGAACGTGTCGGGTTCGACCTCGACCCTCGGCAGCGCGTCGTTCTCCCGCATGTCGGCCTTGGTCAGCGCCCGGGTGCCGCCCGCGGCGACGAACTGCTTGCCGAGCCCGAGCCGTTCGGGAAGCCCGTCGTCGATCGCCGCCTGGGTCACGAAGTTGACGGAGTTCAGCGCGGGCGCGGCGCCGACCCCGCCGAACATCGGCCGGGGCAGCACCGGTTGCGGCGTGGGGATGGACGCGTTGGCGTCGCCCATCTGCGCGTAGGCGATCTGCCCGCCCTTGATGACCAGTTGCGGCTTGACGCCGAAGAACGCCGGTTCCCACAGCACCAGATCGGCCAGCTTGCCCGGCTCGACCGAGCCGATCTCGTGGTCGAGGCCCTGCGCCACCGCCGGGTTGATGGTGTATTTGGCGACATAGCGACGTGCCCGGTGGTTGTCGGCCGGGCCGTCGCCCGGCAGCGCGCCGCGCCGCCGCTTCATGACGTGCGCGGTCTGCCAGGTGCGCAGCGCCACCTCGCCGATCCGGCCCATCGCCTGCGAGTCGGAGCTGATGATGCTGATCGCACCGAGGTCGTGCAGCACGTCCTCGGCCGCGATGGTGGAGGGCCTGATCCGCGACTCGGCGAAGGCCAGGTCCTCCGGCACGGCGGGGTTCAGGTGGTGGCAGACCATCAGCATGTCGAGGTGCTCCTCGACGGTGTTGACGGTGTGCGGCCGGGTCGGGTTGGTCGAGGACGGCAGCACGTGCGGCTGCGAGACCACCGTGATGATGTCCGGCGCGTGCCCGCCGCCCGCACCCTCGGTGTGGTACGCGTGGATGCCGCGCCCGGCGATCGCCGCGAGGGTGTCCTCGACGAAGCCGGCCTCGTTCAACGTGTCGGTGTGGATGGCCAGTTGCGCGCCGGTCGCCTCGCACACCGTCAGGCACGCGTCGATCGCGGCGGGGGTGGCCCCCCAGTCCTCGTGGATCTTGAAGCCGACCGCCCCGGCCCGCAACTGGTCGTACAGCGACTGCTGGTTGACGGTGTTGCCCTTGCCGAGCAGCCCGACGTTGACCGGGTACTCCTCCAGGCCCGCGAACATCCGGCCCAGGTGCCACGCGCCGGGGGTGACGGTGGTGGCCTTGCTGCCCTCGGCCGGCCCGGTGCCGCCGCCGAGCACGGTGGTGACCCCGGTGCTCAGCGCCTGCCGCATCAGGGTCGGCGAGATGAAGTGCACGTGCGCGTCGATGGTTCCGGCGGTGAGGATCATGCCGTTGCCGGCGATCACCTCGGTCTCCGGGCCGATCACCAGGTCCGGGTGCACACCGTCCATGGTCTCGGGGTTGCCGGCCTTGCCGAGCGCGGCGATCCGCCCGTCCCTGATGCCGACGTCGGCCTTGACGATCCCCCAGTGGTCCAGCACGACCGCGCCGGTGATCACCGTGTCCGGCGCGCCCTCGGCGCGGGTCGCCCGCCCCTGGCCCATCGACTCCCTGATGACCTTGCCGCCGCCGAACACCGCCTCCTCGCCGGCCAGTCCGGGGCCGCCGGCCAGGTCCCGTTCGATCTCCACCAGCAGGTCGGTGTCGGCGAGCCGGATCCGGTCGCCGGTGGTGGGGCCGTAGAGGTCGGTGTAGACGGCGCGGGACAGTTCAGCCATCGAGGGCTCCGGCGGTCTGGCCGCGCAGTCCGGCGACGATCCGGCTTCCGGCTACGGGCACGAGTTCCACCTCGGCGGGGATGCCGGGCTCGAAGCGTACGGCGGTGCCGGCCGGGATGTTCAGCCGCAGGCCGTGCGCCGCCGCGCGGTCGAACTCCAGGCCGGGGTTGGCCTCGGCGAAGTGGTAGTGCGAGCCGACCTGCACCGGGCGGTCGGCGGCGTTGAGCACGGCCAGCCGGGTGACCGGGGCGCCGGCGTTCAGCGGCACCGGGTCCTGGGCGTGGACGATCTCTCCTGGAATCACGGCGGCTCCCCCGTCAGACGATCGGGTCGTGGACGGTGACGAGCTTGGTGCCGTCCGGGAAGGTGGCCTCGACCTGCACGTCGTGGATCATCTCGGGAATCCCCTCCATGACGTCGTCGCGGGTCAGCACCGTGCGGCCGGACGCCATCAGTTCGGCGACGGTGCGGCCGTCCCTCGCGCCTTCGAGCAGGTGCGAGGTGATCAGCGCGACGGCCTCCGGATGGTTCAGCCGCAGCCCGCGCTCGCGGCGGCGCCGCGCCACGTCGGCGGCAACGTGTACGAGCAGGCGTTCCTGTTCATGGGGGGTCAACCGCACAGCCACACCTCACAGTCGTCAGGACCCGCGAGATTAGTTCGGCGGGATTTCGACCGTGTTAACGCCTGTTACGAACACCGGTTACGAACCGCTGCCCGTGGTCAGCGGATCTCCGGTCCGCGGTGCTCCGCGGCGATCCCGAACCGCTGGCGTTCACCCTTGGCGGACGGGCCGGTGCTGATCGTGCTGACCGCACTGACCGCGTGCTCCTCGGCCTGTTCGTCAAGATCGCGGAGTCGTTGCAGGTCAGCGGCTGACACCAGGGCCACGAGCGGCTTGCCGTGGCGGGTGAGTACCACCTGTTCGCCGCCGTAGACCACGCGGTTGACCAGTTCCGCGAGCTGCGAACGCGCTTGTGTGACCGGGACGTCGTGAGTCATGCTCCCCATCATAACGAGATGTACGTCCTGTACATTTTGAACGTATGGAGGTGCACGCCATGATCCGTCCCACCGCCCGCTACGTGCTGCCGCAGTTCACCGAGCGCACCAGCAACGGGACCCTCACCACGGATCCGTACTCCAAGCTGCTCCAGGAGCGGATCATCTTCCTGGGCACGCAGATCGACGACACCGCGGCCAACGACGTGATGGCCCAGCTCATCCACCTGGAGAGCAGCGCCCCCGAGCAGGACATCAACATCTACATCAACTCCCCCGGCGGCTCGTTCTCGGCGATGACGGCGATCTACGACACGATGCAGTTCGTGACCCCGGACGTCGCCACGGTGTGCATCGGGCAGGCGGCCTCGGCCGCCGCGGTGCTGCTCGCGGCCGGCGCGCCCGGCAAGCGGATGATGACCCCGGCCGCCCGGATCCTGATCCACCAGCCGTCGCTGGGCGACGTGGTGCAGGGCGACACCTCCGACCTGGAGATCCAGGCCAACGAGCTGCTGCGCACCCGCGAGCGGCTGGAGGCGATGCTCACCCGGCACACCGGCCAGGACGCGGACCGGATCAGCGCGGACATCGAGCGGGACAAGGTCTTCGACGCCGAGGCCGCGGTGGCCTACGGGCTGGTGGACCGGGTGACGAGCAGCCGCAAGTCGATCCCCGCGTACCGGCCGCGGTGAGCCGCGGTGGTACCCGAACTGCCGCCGCTGCCCGCCCTGACCCGGTCGGAGGGCGAACTGATCGACAGCTACCTGGAGATCGTCGACCTGCTCGGCCGGATCAACCCGTCGCGGACCGCCGACACCTACAGCGCGCTGCGGGCCGCCCAGGCGCTGGTCGGCCGGGCGGCGGAGCTGCGTGACGCGCTGGCCACGATGCACCTGCGCGGCGAGTCCGCCTTCCACCACGCCACCCTCGGGCGGGCGCTGCGGGTGCTGGACGGCGAGCGCCGGTCGTCGCTGGTCGTGGTGGCGCCGGAACGGGCTCCCGGGCCGCCGGACTGAACCGCCAGACGTACCCGCCGGGGACCGGCCGGCCGAGCGGCGTCGCACCGCCGGTCGATCGCCGGGCCGGTCACTCAGCGGCAGGGGGTCCCCCGCACGGCGGTAGCGGCCACCTCCGTTGGGGTAGCCGGAAGCCGCCGGAAACGCGGCGTCCGACTTGCGCGTGGCGGCTTGACGCCGACCCGCGGATATGAGCCGCGCGCAGGTCAGGCGGTGCGGTAGTCGCACCGGTCGGGCTTTCGCGAGCGGACATTCACTCGATCGGATGACATGTGACGAGCATCACATAGCGCGTTTCCCGCCCGGTCGCGGCGGCCGGTGTGCGTGACGATCCGTAGTGACGACAAGCCCCCGCCGCCGTGGCGGGGCGGTCCGCGCGGAAGCCCAATCCCGCCGGCGCGCGGATGCCAGGTCGCGACTCGAGTGCAACGGCGGGAGCGGAGGACCCAGGCACGACGGGGCCGGTCCGGAACGCATCCGGGCCACTCCTTGGGGTGAAGCCGCAGCACGCGGCCGGGCATCTTCGCCTGCCCGAACCCGACAGGTCATCCTTCGCAGGCTGACGACGAAGGGTTGCGCATGACCACGCCCAACCGCGTGTCCACCCGGCTGACCCGGATCGGCGCCGCTTCCGTCCTGACCGCCGCCGTGGTCGCCGTACCACCGCTGCTGCCGCACACCGCGCAGCGGGCCGAGGCCGCCACCCAGGCCGCCAAGGCGCTCGGGGTCGCCGCCTCGAAGAAGGGCTCGCCCTACCAGTGGGGCGCGGCGGGCCCCAGCCGCTTCGACTGCTCCGGGCTGACCCTCTACTCGTTCAAGCGGGCCGGCAAGACCCTCCCCCGCACCGCCGCCGCGCAGTACGGCAGCACCAAGCACATCTCCGCCGGCTCCCGCCGGGTCGGCGACCTGGTGTTCTTCCACAGCGGCTCGGCGAGCTCCTCGGTCTACCACGTCGGCATCTACGCGGGCGACGGCCGGATCTGGCACGCGCCCAAGACCGGCGCCCGGGTGCGGCTGGAGAAGATCTGGACGGGGGGTGTCTGGTACGGGCGGGTGGGCTGACCCGCCGGGCGGCGCCGGTGCGGTCAACGCACCGGCACCGCCCAGGGGATCATCACCCAGACCGTCTTGCCGCCCTCGTCGGTCGGCGTGACCTGGAGCCTGCCGCCGGACTCCGCGGTGAGGTGACGGATGATCACCATCCCGCGCCCGTTGTCCTGCTGCACGGCCCCGGGTAGCCGCTGCGGCCAGCGCGGGTGGCTGTCGGTCACGCCGATGTGCAACCGCTCACCCCGCTCCCACCGGACGTCGATGGTGAAGGTCGGGGACATGCCCGAGGTGTGCAGCACCGCGTTGGTGGCCAGCTCCGAGACCATGAGCCGGACCGAGTCGGTGGCCGGGTCCCCGTCCGGCATGCCCCAGTCGGTGAGCAGCCCGCACACGTAGCGGCGGGCCGTCGTCACCGACGCCGGCTCGCTCGGCAGGGTGATGGACGCTTCCTGAAGATCTGCCATCGCGACACAGTCCCTTTCCCGCCGTGACCGGGCTCCGGTGCGTGGCGGCCGTCCGATGCGGGCCCGGAAGTGGGCCCGGATGCGGCGGGTTCGCGCCAGAGTGCCACTAATCGTGCCGCCATTGCCGGTGTCGCACAGCACAATGCATATATCTGTCGCTCAAATCGGTGAACTCTGCTACGTGAGAACGCATTAGGTCGGCACACTGTCGTAACGGTTCCCATACCGTCACACCGCGCACTTCTGGAGGTCCGAAGCACCATGGAACGAATGCCCGCCGTACGCCGGCGCAGGCTCGGCGAGGAGCTGCGCCGGCTACGTGATCTGGCCGGTCTGACAAGTGGGGAGGCGGCCCGGCTCGCGGGCTGGCACCAGTCGAAGGTCAGCCGGATCGAGACCGGCCGCAGCAGCGTCAGCGCCGAGGACGTCACCGTACTGCTCGACGTCTACGCGGTGCGCGACGAGGACACCAGGGAGCTGGCCGACACGCTGGCCGGGCAGGGCCACCAGCGCGGCTGGTGGCACGACTTCCGCGACGTACTGCCGGTGGAGTACCGGGACTTCATCAGCCTGGAGACCGGGGCGAGGCGGGCCAGGTCGATGGAGAACAACGTGGTGCCCGGGCTGCTGCAGACCCGGGCCTACGCCAAGGCACTGACCGGTGACGTCATGCCCGAACTCGGACCGCGCGAGGCCGACGCCCTGGTCGACGTGCGGATCGCCCGGCAGGCGGTGCTGCGGCAGGACCCGCCGCTGGAGCTGTGGGCGGTGCTCGACGAGGCGGTACTGCGCCGCGGTGTCGGCGGCCCCGAGGTGATGGCCGCTCAGCTGCGGGCGCTGGCCGGGGCCGCGGAACTGCCGAATGTCCGGTTACAGGTCTTGCCGTTCGCCGCCGGCGGGCACATAGGAGTTACGGGTTCGTTCGTTGTCTTCTCATTTCCGCGCATTGCCGATCTCGACGTGGTTGTTATTGACCATTTGACGAGTAGTCTCTATGTCGATCGGAAAGAGGATGTCGCAGCGTACGGTGCCGCATTCGCCCGATTGTGTAAGTTTGCTCTTCCTGACGACGAGTCCGTGGCGCTGATCGGTAAGATCGCGGACGATATGTCGTGATAGCCGGGCCCAACGACAGGCGGGCGCACTAAGAAGGGGGCTCCATGGCAGCTCTGTCCCGGTACGTTTCCTCCAGTGCGGCGCTTTCCGGCGTGACGTGGCGGCGCAGCAGCCACAGCACCGCCGCGAACAACTGCGTGGAGACGGCGAGACTCGCCACCGGTCTGCTGGCCGTCCGTGACTCCAAGGACCGGCAGGGGCCGGCGCTGCTCTTCGCGCCCGGCGCCTGGTCGGAGTTCGTGCGGGCACTGAGCGGGGACGAACTCGTCCGGTCCTGAACCGCTCGGTCCCGCTCGCTCCCGCTCGGTTCCGTTCACGCACCGCCCGATTCCGTCCGCGCTCTGCCCGGTTTTGTTCAGCCGCGCGGCGCGGTCCTCGCGATTGCGGCGACCGCCGCTTCGATCTGGCCCTCCGTCAGGTCGCAGCGGGCGGTCAGCCGCAGCCGGGAGATCCCGTCGGGCACGGACGGCGGCCGGAAGCAGCCGACGGCCAGGCCCTCGTCCCGGCAGCGCGCGGCCCAGCGCACCGCGTCGTCGGCCGACGGCGCGCGCACCGAGACCACGCAGGCGTCGGGGGCGGTCACGTCGAGGCCGGCCGCGGTCAGCCGCCGGTGGAACTCCCCGGCCACCCCGCGGGCCCGCTCCGCGCGCTCGGGCTCCCGGCGCAGCACCCCCAGCGCGCCGAGCGCCGCGCCCACCGCGGCCGGTGCCAGACCGGTGTCGAAGATGAAGGTACGGGCGGTGTTCACCAGGTGCTCGATCACCGCGGCCGGCCCGAGCACCACCCCGCCCTGCGCGCCCAGCGACTTGGACAGCGTCGCCGTGCACACCACGTCGGGCGCCCCGGCCAGTCCGGCGCCCCGCGCGGCGCCCCGGCCGCCGTCGCCCAGCACGCCGAGCCCGTGCGCGTCGTCGATCAACAGCCCGGCGCCGTAGGTCCGGCAGGCCGCCGACAGTTCCGGCAGCGGGGCGGCGTCGCCGTCCACCGAGAACACCGAGTCGCTGACCACGACGGACGGCCCCTCGTGCCCCCGCAGTGCTTTGCGTACGGCGTCCGGGGCCGCGTGCCTGACGACCTCGGTGGTGGCGCGGGACAGCCGGCAGCCGTCGATCAGCGAGGCGTGGTTGCCCGCGTCGGAGACCAGCAGGGTGCCGGGGCCGGTGAGCGCGGTGACCGCGGCGAGGTTGGCCGCGTAGCCGGAGGCCAGTACGAGCGCCGCCTCGAAGCCGGTGAACTCGGCGATCTCCGCCTCGAGTTCGGCGTGCAGCGCGGTGCTCCCGGTGACCAGCCGGGAGCCGGTGGATCCCGCGCCCCAGCGCAGGCAGGCGTCGGCGCCGGCCCGGGTCACCTCGGGGTGCCGAGTCAGGCCCAGGTAGTCGTTGCCGGCGAGGTCGAGCAGCGCCGAGTCCGCGGGGCGCGGGCGCAGTTCGCGCCGCAGCCCGGCGGCGGCGCGCACCGCGGCCTGCCCGCCGACCCAGTCGAAGGGCCCCGGCCCGGTGGGCGGCTGCGGTGCTCGCGTGCTGTTCACGGTGTTCCCTGGGGTCGCTGGCCTGCTGTCCGGTACGTCACCAGCAACGTACTGGCCCGCACACCTGTACCCGGTGTGGTGATGCACACACTCCCGGCCACCTCTGTTGTGCGGTCCGCCATTGGCCGCGGGCGCCCTCGTGAGCGAGGATCGCCCTCATGGATCTGCTGACCACGCTGGTGGACAAGGGGCTGCGTCGCGAGCTGCCCACCCGGGACGAGGCGCTGGCCGTCCTGAAGACCTCCGACGACGACCTGCTCGACGTGGTGGCCGCGGCGGGCAGAGTGCGCCGCCAGTGGTTCGGCCGCCGGGTCAAGCTGAACTACCTGGTGAACCTCAAGTCGGGGCTCTGCCCCGAGGACTGCTCGTACTGCTCGCAGCGGCTCGGCTCGAAGGCCGACATCCTCAAGTACACCTGGCTCAAACCGGACGAGGCCGCCGCCGCGGCGGGCGCCGGGGTGGCCGGCGGCGCCAAGCGGGTCTGCCTGGTGGCCAGCGGGCGCGGTCCCACCGACCGGGACGTGGACCGGGTCTCCCAGACCATCGCGGCGATCAAGGGCGAGCACGAGGAGGTCGAGGTCTGCGCCTGCCTCGGGCTGCTGTCCGACGGCCAGGCGCGGCGGCTGCGTGAGGCAGGCGCCGACGCGTACAACCACAACCTCAACACCTCGGAGAACACCTACGGCGACATCACCACCACCCACACCTTCGCCGACCGGGTGGACACCGTGCAGCAGGCCCAGGCGGCCGGCCTGTCGGCGTGCTCCGGTCTGATCGCGGGGATGGGCGAGAGCGACGCGGACCTGGTGGACGTGGTGTTCTCGCTGCGCGAACTCGACCCGGACTCGGTGCCGGTGAACTTCCTGATCCCGTTCGAGGGCACCCCGCTGGCCGAGGAGTGGAACCTCACCCCGCAGCGCTGCCTGCGGATCCTGGCGATGGTCCGCTTCGTCTGCCCGGACGTCGAGGTGCGGCTGGCCGGCGGCCGCGAGGTCCATCTGCGGACGATGCAGCCGCTGGCCCTGAACCTGGTCAACTCGATCTTCCTCGGCGACTACCTGACCAGCGAGGGCCAGGCGGGCCAGACCGACCTCGACATGATCGCCGACGCGGGCTTCGAGGTGGAGGGAGCCGGCACCACGACGCTGCCCCAGCACCGGGCCGATCAGGCCGCCGCGGCCGACTGCGGCACGCACGACGGGGGTTGCGGCTCCTGCGAGCACGGCGAGAGCGCCGCGGCGACGGTTCCGGCCGCCGCCGGGGCACCCGCGGCGGAGACGGTGACCGCCGCGCGTACCGATCTGGTCGCTGTACGGCGGCGCGGCGCGGGGACGGACCTGCCGCCGAATGCCTGAGCTGCCCGACCCGCACGTTCCGGCCGCCGGCCCGCGCTCCCCGGCGGCCGGTCGGCCCGATCCCGGCCTTCCGCTCGACCCCGGCGTACTGCTCGACCTCGACCGGGAGCACGTCTGGCATCCGTACGGCCCGATGCCCAGCAGGCAGCAGCCGCTGGTCGTCGCCTCGGCCTCGGGCGTCCGGCTGCGGCTGGCCGCGCCCGCCGAGGGCCGCGACGAGCTGGTCGACGGCATGTCCTCCTGGTGGTCGGCGATCCACGGCTACCGGCACCCGACGCTGGACGAGGCCGCCCGCGCCCAGCTCGACCGGATGAGCCATGTGATGTTCGGCGGGCTCACCCACGAGCCCGCGGTACGGCTGGCGGCCCGGCTGGTGGAGATCACCCCCGAGCCGCTGCGGCACGTCTTCCTGGCCGACTCCGGTTCGGTGTCGGTCGAGGTCGCGGTGAAGATGTGCCTGCAGTACTGGCGCTCGCTCGGCCGGCCGGGCAAGCACCGGCTGCTGACCTGGCGCGGCGGCTACCACGGCGACACCTGGCAGCCGATGTCGGTCTGCGACCCCGAGGGGGGCATGCACGAGCTGTGGTCGGGCGTGCTGCCCCGGCAGGTGTTCGCCGACGCGCCGCCGCCCGGTTTCGACGCGCCGCCGGACGCCGGCTACGCGCGGCGGCTGCGTGACCTGATCGGCGAGCACGCGCACGAACTCGCCGCGGTGATCGTCGAACCGGTGGTGCAGGGCGCGGGGGGGATGACCTTCCACTCCCCGGAGTACCTGCGGGTGCTGCGCGAAGCGTGCGACGAGCACGACGTGCTGCTGGTCTTCGACGAGATCGCCACCGGCTTCGGCAGGACCGGCGAGCTGTTCGCCACGGGACACGCCGGGGTCAGCCCCGACGTGATGTGCGTCGGCAAGGCGCTGACCGGCGGCTACCTGACGATGGCCGCGGCGCTGTGCACCTCACGGGTGGCCGAGGGCATCTCGCGCGGCGAGGTGCCGGTGCTCGCGCACGGCCCGACCTTCATGGGCAACCCGCTGGCCGCCGCCGTGGCCTGCGCGTCGATCGACCTGCTGCTCGGCCAGGACTGGGCGCTTGAGGTCAAGCGGATCGAGTCGGGGCTGCGCGAGGGGCTGGCGGAGGCGGCGCGGCTGCCGGGCGTCCGCGATGTGCGGGTGCTCGGGGCGATCGGGGTGGTCCAGCTCGACCACCCGGTGGACATGGCGGCGGCCACCCGCGCCGCGGTCAGGTCCGGGGTGTGGCTGCGGCCGTTCCGCGACCTCGTCTACACGATGCCGCCGTACGTCACCGGCGACGAGGACGTGGCGAGGATCTGCGCGGCCGTCACGGAGGCGGCCGCCCAGGGGTGAACGGGCCCGCCGCCGGGAGCGGCGGGAGTGAAGCGGCGGCCGGCGGGTAGCGGCGGATCTGCCGGCCCGCGAAACGGCCGGAACGAGACGCGGCCGCCTTGAGCTGGATGAGACGCCGCCGGAACGAGATGTCGAGGAACGGAGCAGTACATGGCCATCGTGGTCATCACCGGAACGGGTACCGAGGTGGGCAAGACGATGGCCACCGCCGCGGTCGCCGCCGCGTCACTCGCCCAGGGGCTGAGCGTGGCGGTGCTCAAGCCCGCGCAGACCGGGGTGCTCGGCGACGAGCCGGGTGACGCCGCCGAAGTGGCGCGGCTGGCGGGCGCGGTGACCGCGGTCGAACTCGCCCGCTACCCCGAGCCGCTGGCGCCCGCGACGGCCGCCCTCAGGGCCGGGCTGCCGACCGTCAGCCCGGAGGAGATCGCCGAGGCCGCCGCGAAGCTGGCCGCCGTGCACGACGTGGTGCTGGTCGAGGGCGCCGGCGGGCTGCTGGTGCGCTACGACGAGAAGGGCTCGACGCTGGCGGACGCGGCGGCGGCGCTCCGCGCCCGGGTGCTGCTGGTCGCGCCCTCGGGGCTCGGCACGCTCAACACCACGGCGCTGACCACGGAGGCGCTGGGCAGCCGGGGGCTGTCCTGCACGGGCGTGATCATCGGGAGCTGGCTCGGCGATCCCGGCCTGGCCGACCGCTGCAACATCAGCGACCTCCAGGAGGCCGCGAACGCCCCGCTGCTCGGCGCGCTGCCGCAGGCCGCGGGCGCGCTGGCGCCGGACGCCTTCCGGGCGGCGGCCCCCGACTGGCTGGCGCCGCAGCTCGGCGGCCACTGGGACGGCGAGGCGTTCGCCAGGGCGTACGCGCCGCCGCCGTACGTCAAGCCGCATGTCGAGGAGGAGCCGCAGGTCCCTGGGGACGTCCCGGAGCAGGCGGAGGCCGAGCCGGGGCCGGAGGCGTAAGGCGGGTCAGCTGCCTGGGGCGGGGCCGGGCGCCGGGGCACGCTGGATGCGGGGCCGGCGCGCGGTCGTCAGCGCGTCCAGGTCCGCAGCTCCCCGGCGATCCGGTCCACGCTCGCCGAGCCGTCCCGCACCATCCGGGCCAGGTCGCGGACCTGTTCCGGGGTGGTGCTGACCTTCAGCCCGCCGGCCACCAGATAGGCGTAGGCGACCGCGGTCGCGAACAGCGCGTTGGAGCGCTCCAGGGCCGGGACGAGCAGCAGCAGCTGCATCAGCGCGGCGGCCCTGGTGTGCTCGTCGGGGTAGACGGGCCGGCCGAATATCTCCGCCCGGTGCCTGGTGACGGCCGCGACCAGCGCGCCCCAGTCGGTGACCTGCGGATCCCCCGGGGTGTTGTGCTCGGCGACCATGAGGAGCCAGGCAAGGTCGATGCGCAGCGTCAACGCGCGCCTTCGTTCCGGGTGCCGAACTCCTCGTCGAAGACCTCCTCGTACTGCTTCATGAAGTCCGCCGCGGCCTGCACGAACGCCCGGCCGTTCTCGCCCTCGTCCTGCTGGACGAGTTCCTCGATATAGCGGTTCACGCTGATGCCGCGCTGCGAGGCGCGCTCCCGTGCGGTCTCGGCGGTGGCTTCTTCCACCCGCACGTTCAACTGGGTCTTCGCCATGACACCACGCTAGCGCCGATGCGCTAGTAGCGGCAAGGGCGCCTCCGCGCGCCCCGGCGCCGACCGACGGCTTCCAGCCGCCGCGCGCCCGCCGGCCCGCGCGCCCGCCCCGTCACGGCGCAGCGCCTCGCCCCGCCGCCGTCCCGGCAGCGGAAAACCACGGGCTCGCACCCCCCTGCCGGTGATTGGCTGGGCGCATGACCGATCTTCGTATACGGCCCGCCGCCCCCTCCGATGCCGACCGGGTGCTGGCCTTCTGGCGGATCGCCGCCGAGGGCACCAGCATCAGCGACGACGAGGCCGGCGTCGGCCGACTGCTGGCCACCGACCCGGAGGCGCTGCTGCTCGCCGAACGCGACGGCGAACTGCTCGGCTCGGTGATCGCCGGCTTCGACGGCTGGCGCTGCCACCTCTACCGGCTCGCGGTCCACCCCGACGCCCGCCGCCAGGGCGTCGCCCGGGCCCTGCTGGACGCCGCCGAGCTGCGGTTCGCCGCGCTCGGCGGGCGCCGCGGCGACGCGATGGTGCTCGAACGCAACGAGCAGGCCCACCACGCCTGGCGGGCCGCGGGCTACCGGCCGGAGCCGCAGTGGCGCCGCTGGACCAAGCCGCTGGCACTCGGCTGAGCGGGTCCGCGCCCGCGCGCAACGCGGCGCCCGACGTCCGGCCGCCGCCGAAGACGTAAGGGCGGGCGACCAGGCGCCGCCGAACCCGTGGGCGAGCGACCGGCCGCCGCCTGGAGACGTACGTACGCGCGACCGGCCGCTGCCGAACCCGTGGGCGAGCGACCGGCCGCCGCCTGGAGACGTACGTGCTCGCCACCGGCCACCGCCGAACCCGCGCGCGAGCGGCCGGCCGGCCGACGTAAGTGCTCGCGGCCGGGCGGCCCGTCCGTGGGCCGATTGCCCGGATGCCGTGCGGGCCGGGCGGCCGTAGCCGATCATGGGGTGCGAGGTGTCAGATGACCGAAGTGCTGCTTCTGCTGGTGGCCGTGGTGCTCAGCCTTCTCTGCGGGGTGTTCGTCGCGGCCGAGTTCTCGCTGACCACGATCGAGCGCGGCGAGCTGGAGCGGGCCGCGCGGGAGGGTGAACGGGGGGCCGCCGCCGCGCTGGCCGGGGTGCGCGGTCTGACGGTGCAGCTGTCCGGCGCGCAGCTCGGGATCACCGTGACCGGGCTGCTGATCGGCATGCTCGCCAAGGGTTCGATCGCCGAGCTGCTGCGCGGACCGCTGCGGGCCGCCGGCCTGCCGGGCTCCGCGGCCTCCTCGGTGGCGCTGGTGCTCGGCACCGCCCTGTCCACGGTGGTGCTGATGGTGGTCGGCGAACTGGTGCCGAAGAACTGGGCCATCGCCCGGCCGCTGCCGGTGGTCAAGGCGGTGGCCGCCCCGCAGGCCGCCTTCACCAGGGCGTTCGGCCCGCTGATCCACCACCTCAACAACACCGCCAACCGGGTGCTGCGCCGGATGGGCCTTGAGCCGGCCGAGGAGCTGGCGTCGGCCCGCGGGCCGCAGGAGCTGGTGGCGCTGGCCCGCCACTCGGCCAGCGTCGGAGCGCTGGAGGCCGACACCGCCGAGCTGTTCGTCCGCACCCTGAACCTGGCCGGCCTCACGGCCGAGAACGTGATGACGCCCCGCGTGCAGGTCACCGCCCTTGAGGCGCAGGCGACCGCCGAGGACGTGGCGAACGCGACCCGGGCCACCGGCCTGTCCCGCTTCCCGGTCTACCGCGGCAGCCTCGACCGGGTGATCGGCACCGTCCACATCAAGGACGTACTGGCCGTCTCCGCCGACCGCAGGGCACGGCTGCCGGTCACCGAGATGCTGCGCGAGCCGCTGCTCGTACCGGAGACGCTGGCCGTGGACCGGCTGCTCGACCGGCTGTCCGGGCGGCAGTCGATGGCCGTGGTGATCGACGAGTACGGCGGCACCGCCGGGGTGGCCACGCTTGAGGACATCGTGGAGGAGGTCGTCGGCGAGGTCAGGGACGAGTACGACCCGCAGGAGCTGCCCGACCTGCTGTATCTGCGGGCCGACGACCAGGGCCGGCGGATCTTCGACGCCGACGGCGCCACCCGCACCGAGGACCAGCTGGAGCGGATCGGGCTGCGTGCCCCCGACGGGCCCTACGAGACGCTGGCCGGCCTGGTGGCGCAGCGGCTCGGCCGGATCCCGGTCCGCGGCGACCGGGTCGAGCTGGCCGGCTGGCTGATCGAGGTCACCGAGGCGGCCGGGCACCGGGCGGCCAGGGCCCGGCTGGTGTCGCCGCCGCCGGGCGCCGAAGCAGAAGCGGACCAGGACGGGTCGCGGAGCCGGCCGGCCGCCGGGGGGCGCGGCCGATGACCGTACTGCAACTGCTGATCGGCCTGCTCACCGTGGTGGCGAACGCCTTCTTCGTCGGGGCCGAGTTCGCGATGATCTCGGTGCGCCGCAGCCAGATCGAGCCGCTGGCCGAGTCCGGCGACCGCCGGGCCCGCGCTGTGGTGTGGGGCCTTGAGCATGTGGCGCCGCTGCTCGCCGCCGCCCAGCTCGGCGTCACGGCCTGCACGCTGGTGCTCGGCATCGTCGCGGAGCCGGCCATCGCACACCTGCTGGAGCCGGTCTTCCACGCGGTGAACGTGCCGGACGGCGCCATCCATGTGATCGCCTTCGTGCTCGCGCTGGCGGTGGCGACGTATCTGCACATGCTGTTCGGCGAGATGGTGCCCAAGAACATCGCGCTGGCCGACCCGGTGCGCTCCGCGCTGCTGCTCGGCCCGCCGCTGGTGGCGCTGACCCGCGGGCTGCGCCCGGTGATCTTCGCGATCAACGCGCTGGCCAACGCGCTGCTCCGGCTGTTCCGGGTGGAGCCGAGGTCGGAGGTGGCCTCGGTGTTCTCCGACGACGAGCTGTCCCGGATGGTGCTCGACGCGGGCGCGGCCGGGCTGCTCGACCAGCGCGCCACCGGGCGGCTGCGGGAGGCGCTGGAGCTGGGCCGGCGGCCGGTCGGCGAGATCGTGCTGCCGGCCGGGAAGGTGGTGCGGGCGTCACTGGGGATCACCCCCGAGGGCCTGGAGGAGCTGTCCGCGCGGTCGGGCTTCTCGCGCTTCCCGGTGACCGGCGGGGACGGCCGGGTGCTGGGCTATCTGCACGTCAAGGACGCCCTGGACGCCGACCCGCGGGACGAGCCCTTCCCCCGGTCGGCGCTGCGCCGGGTCACCCGGGTCGGCGCGGCCACCCCGCTGGACGACGTGCTCACCGCGATGCGGGCCGGCAGCGCGCATCTGGCCGCGGTGGTGGACGACGAGGGACACGGCGTCGGCCTGGTCACCATGGAGGACGTGCTCAAGGAACTGGTCGGCCCCGGCCGCGCGTAGGGCCTGGGCGATCAGCTCCCGCCGGGGTCGCATAAGATCGCCGCGCCATGCAGAATCCTGTCACTTACACCAGTTTCGTCGCGATCGGCGACTCCTTCACCGAGGGCATGTCGGACCTGCTGCCCGACGGCGGCTACCGCGGCTGGGCGGACCTGCTCGCGGCCCGGCTGGCCGCGTCCGAGCCGGAGTTCCGGTACGCCAACCTCGCCGTCCGCGGCAAGCTGATCCGGCAGATCGCCGAGGACCAGGTCGACGTGGCCGCGGCCATGGGCGCGGATCTGGTCACCCTGGTCGGCGGCCTGAACGACGTGCTGCGGCCCAAGTGCGACGTGGACGCCGTCTGCGCGCTGCTGGAGAGCTCGGTGCGGCGGCTCGCGCCCGCCTGCGGGCAGCTGGTGCTGATGCGCAGCCCGGCCAGGCGCGGCCCGGTGGCCGCCCGGTTCCTGCCGCGGATGGAGCAGCTGTTCGGCTTCATCGACGACCTGGCGCTGCGCTACGGCGCGGTGGTGGTCGACCTGTACGGCGCCGAGGTGCTGGGCGACCAGCGGATGTGGGCCGACGACCGGCTGCATCTGACCGCCGAGGGCCACGAGCGGGTGGCCGAGGCGGTGTGGCAGGCGCTCGGCCTGCCCGCGGCGGCCGACTGGACGCTGCCGCTGCCGCCCGCGGTCCTCCCCGGCTGGTCCGCCAGGCGCGGCGCCGACCTGCGCTTCACCCGCGAGCACCTGCTGCCGTGGATCGGCCGCCGGCTGACCGGCCGCTCGTCGGGCGACGGCCGGCTGCCCAAGCACCAGGAGCTGCTGCCGTACGAGAGGGGCGACGGTACCCGCGGTCGGCGGTGAGCCGGCCGGCAGGTTGCCAGGGGTGGGACATGTGCGGGGACGGGGAGGGTGGGAGGATCTCGGGAGGCATCCCGGGCGGCGGACGTCCGGGCGGGGGTGGGGGGCCGGCATGTACGTCGAGCGGGAGTTCCTGGGCAGGGACCGCTATCGCATATCGTGGCCGAACGCGACGGGGGCTTTGGCGTTCGTGGCCCTTGAGATGGTCGTCACCCTGCTCCGGCTCGGGTTCGTCGGCTCCTGCTGGGTGGCTGCGGGCACTGTCGTGCTCATCAGCCTCATCCTCGTCGTGCTGCGCCGGAGCCGGACGGCTGTCGGCGCGGAGGGGATCAGCATCTCCTGGGGCTTCGGGCGCGGGCGCACCTATCCGTGGGCGGACATCCGCTGGGTCGAGGTCCGTGAGACGCAGAGCCGGACCGGGAGGGCGCAGACGGTGCGCATCACCCTCGCGGACAGCCGGCGCCGTTCGCTGCCCGCGGTCCAGAACAGCACGATGTACCCCGACCGGGACTTCGAGCTGAACGTGGCCCGCATCATGACCCGCTGGCGCGCGAACACCACCGAGGAGTCCCGCTACCGGCCGCCGGAGAAGCGGTACCAGCGCCTGTCCCCCAACGCGTGGGGCTACATCATCGGCGGTGTCATCCTGGTCGTGGTGCTGCTGGTCACGGTGATCGCCATCCTGGTCACCGGGTAGCCGCCGGCCGCCGGGTAAGCTCTGCATACGTGACTGCCAAGCCCCGTATCCCGAACGTCCTCGCCGGCCGCTACGCCTCCGCGGAGCTGGCCACCCTGTGGTCCCCCGAGCAGAAGGTGGTGCTGGAGCGCCGGCTGTGGCTCGCCGTGCTGCGGGCGCAGCGGGACCTCGGCATCGCGGTGCCCGACTCGGCGGTGGCCGACTACGAGCGGGTGCTCGAGCAGGTGGACCTGGCGTCCATCGCCGAGCGGGAGAAGGTCACCCGGCACGATGTGAAGGCCCGGATCGAGGAGTTCAACGCGCTCGCCGGGCACGAGCAGGTGCACAAGGGCATGACGTCCCGCGACCTGACCGAGAACGTGGAGCAGCTGCAGATCCGGCTCTCGCTGGAGCACGTCCGCGACCGTACGGTGGCGGTGCTCGCCCGGCTCGGCCAGCTGTCGGCGCAGTACGCGGAGCTGGTCATGGCGGGCCGCTCGCACAACGTGGCGGCGCAGGCCACCACCTTGGGCAAGCGCTTCGCGACCACCGCGGACGAGCTGCTGGTGGCCTTCGAGCGGGTCGAGGACCTGCTCGGCCGCTACCCGCTGCGCGGCATCAAGGGCCCGGTCGGCACCGCGCAGGACATGCTGGACCTGCTCGGCGGCGACACCGGCAGGCTCGCCGAGCTGGAGCACCGGGTCGCCGACCACCTGGGCTTCTCCCGGGCGTTCACCTCGGTCGGCCAGGTCTACCCGCGCTCGCTCGACTACGACGCGGTGACGGCGCTGGTGCAGCTGGCCGCCGCGCCGTCCTCGCTGGCCAAGACGATCCGGCTGATGGCCGGGCACGAACTGGTCACCGAGGGCTTCAAGCCCGGCCAGGTCGGCTCCTCCGCGATGCCGCACAAGATGAACACGCGGTCCTGCGAGCGGGTCAACGGCCTGATGGTGATCCTGCGCGGCTACGCCTCGATGACCGGCGAGCTGGCCGGCGACCAGTGGAACGAGGGCGATGTGTCCTGCTCGGTGGTGCGCCGCGTCGCGCTGCCGGACGCGTTCTTCGCCTTCGACGGGCTGCTGGAGACGTTCCTGACGGTGCTCGACGAGTTCGGCGCCTTCCCCGCGGTGGTCGCCCGCGAGCTGGACCGCTACCTGCCGTTCCTCGCCACCACGAAGGTGCTGATGGGCGCGGTGCGGGCCGGGGTCGGCCGGGAGGTCGCGCACGAGGCGATCAAGGAGAACGCGGTGGCCTCGGCGCTGGCGATGCGCGAGCAGGGCACCGAGCGCAACGAGCTGCTCGACCGGCTGGCCGCCGACGAGCGGATCCCGCTCGACCGGGCGCAGTTGGACGCGCTGATGGCCGACCGGCTGTCCTTCACCGGCGCCGCGGCCGGCCAGGTGGCCGAGGTGCTGCGCCGGATCGAGGACGTCACCAAGGCGCACCCGGTGGCCGCCGCCTACCGCCCGGGGGCGATCCTCTGACCCCGGAGGAGCTGGCCGCGGCCCGCGACCGCACCCTTCCGGACATCATCGGCAACGGGCTGCGGGTGCTGTTCTGCGGCATCAACCCGGGCCTGATGTCCGCCGCCAAGGGCCAGCACTTCGCCCGGCCCGGCAACCGGTTCTGGCCCGCGCTGCACGCCTCGGGCTTCACCCCGCGCCGGATGGCGCCGGCCGAGCAGCGCGAGGTGCTGGCGCTACGGCTCGGCATCACCAACGTGGCCGGGCGGGCCACCGCGCGGGCCGACGAGCTGAGCACGGAGGAACTGCTCGAGGGCGGCCGGCGGCTGCGGGCGAAGGTCGAGGCGTACGAGCCGGCCTGGCTCGCGGTGCTCGGCGTGACCGCCTACCGGGTGGCGTTCGCCGACAAGCACGCCCAGGTCGGCCCGCAGGCGCTGACCATCGGCCGGACCCGGATCTGGGCGCTGCCCAGCCCGAGCGGTCTGAACGCGCACTGGTCGCCTGCCGCCCTGGCCGAGGAGTTCGCCAGGCTGCGGGCCGCGGCCTTCCGGCCGCCGGCGCCGCGCCGCCCGGCCGTCCCGGCGCGGGCTGCCGCGCTACGGGCCGGACTGCCGGGGGATGTGGACTCCGGCGATCAGCAGCACCAGCCGGGACGGTAGTTCCTGGTCCCAGCGGCCCACGCCGAGCGCTATCCAGCGGTCGGCGACCTGCCAGCCGTAGGCCTCCGGCACGATCGCGGACAGCGCCACCATCGGCTCCGGTACCGGCTGGCCGGCCACCGCCCGTTCCAGATACGGCGTCAGGTGCACGGCCTCGGGCTCGCCCCAGCGGCCGGCCAGCGCGTCGACCAGCGCCTGGCAGTCGGCGGCGAAGTCCGCCTCGTCCTGCTCCCGGCGTTCGTCGTGCTCCCGGTCTTCGCCTTGCTCCCGGTCGCCGGGGCCGCCGACGTGCGGGTCGGCGCCGACCGCCAGATCGGCCAGCAGGAAGCCGGGCCCGCCGCGCACGCCGCCGGAGCCGGCCCGCTGCGCGGGCAGGTCCGCGACCCGCAGCCGGTCCAGCATCGCGAGCCGGTCGGCGAGGTCCATCCGCCCTTGATCCATGTGTCAAGTAAAGCGCCGCCCCATGACAATTGGCGACCCGTCAGGAAGCACCGGCCGGACGTCGGCGCACCGGGTGCGGAACGGCACTCGCCGCGCGGCCGTCGGCCGGGTACGATCCGCCACACACAGGTACAGGTTGGAAGGACATACGTTGGGGCGACTCACCGGCGGGGACCCGTCCCTGCTCCGTCGGATCAATTCCGCGGTCGTCCTGCACGCTCTGCGCGGGGCGCAGACCCCCACCATGACCGACCTGGTGCACAGCACGGGTCTGTCCCGGCCCACCGTCGAGGGCGTCATCGAGGGCCTGACCGAATCCGACCTGGTGGTGGAGGTCGGCCCGGACCCCGGCGACGCCCGCAGGCAGGGCCGGCCGGCCCGCAGGTTCCGCTTCCACGCCGAGGCCGGCCACCTGCTGGGCGTCGAGATCGGCGCGCACCAGGTGCGGGTGGTGCTCTCCGACCTCAGCGGGCAGGTGCTCGGCTCGCACGGCCGTGACGTGGCGGAGTCCGCGCCGGCCGACGACCGCCTCGAACGGGTCCGCGGCACCGTCGCCGAGCTGCTGCGCAAGGCCGGGGTGGCGCGCAGCACGCTGTGGGCGGTCGGGGTGGGCAGCCCCGGCATCGTGGAGGCCAACGGCGAGGTGCGGCTGAGCACGGCGCTGCCCGGCTGGACCGGGCTGCCGCTGGGCGAGCGGTTGCGGCGCTCGTTCCGCTGCCCGGTGCTGGTGGAGAACGACGCGAACGTGGCCGCGGTCGCCGAGCACTGGAAGGGCGTGGCGGTCGGCACCGACGACGTGGTGTTCGTCCTGGCCGGGCTCAGCCCGGGCGCGGGCTCGCTGATCGGCGGCCGGCTGCACCGCGGCTTCGGCGGCGCGGCCGGCGAGATCGGCGCGCTGCACCTGCTGGGCCGCGAGGTCACCCCCGAGTACCTGCTCTCGACCACCGGCACCCCGCTGCATCCGCTGGACGAGCCCGCCGTGGCGCGGGTGTTCGCGCTGGCCAGGAAGGGCGATGTGCAGGCCAAGGACGCGGTGGAGCGCTTCCTGCGCCGGCTGGTGCACGACGTGGCCGCGCTGGTGCTGGCGATCGACCCGGAGCTGGTGGTGGTCGGCGGCTGGGCGGCCGGCCTCGACGGGGTGCTGGAGCCGCTGCGGTCGGAGCTGGAGCGCTACTGCCTGCGCCCGCCGAAGGTGGTGCTGTCGGCGCTCGGCCAGGAGGCCATCGCGACCGGCGCGCTGCGGCTGGCGCTCGACCATGTCGAGGAGCAGTTGTTCGCGGTGGAGCAGACCTCGCTGGCCCGCCGCTGAGCGGTGCCGCCCGCAGCAGGGCCCGGACGTCACCCGGCCCGCCGCGTGCAGCTCTGCGGCGGGCCGGGATCGTACGACGGAACCTGATCCGGTGGCTCAGGAAGCCTGGCGGGCCTCCGGCTGGTGGTGGGTGACCTCCAGCGCGCCGGAGTCGCCGAAGGTCAGCCGGCAGGTGTCGGCGCGGTAGGTGGCGACCGAGGCGGCGGCGACCGCGCCGGCCACGAAGTACCGGGTGGTGACCACCAGCACCGGCGCGCCCGGCAGCCGGTCGAGCTGCTTGGCGTCCGCGGCGCCCGCCGAGCCCAGCTCGACCGCGCGGTCCTCGCCCTCCAGGTGCAGGTGGTGCAGTTCGCGCAGCACGGCGGCGGCGTGGCTCGCCGGGGTGAGCAGCTCCGACAGGCCGGGCACCGAGGCCGGCGGCACGTAGAGCAGTTCGGTGGCGACCGGCTGGCCGCGCATCACGCGCTCGCGGCGGATGGTGTGCACGGCCTCCTCGGCGGCGGTGCCGAGCAGCGCCCCGATCGCGGCCGGCGCGACCGCCTCGGCGCAGCCGACGGTGCTCCAGGCGTCCCGCCCGGCGCCGGGCCAGGTGCCGGTGGTCGGACCGACCGCCACACCCATCCGCGGCGGGGCCACCGTGGTGCCGACCCCGCGCCGCCGCTGCAGGCGTCCTTCCAGCTCCAGCTGCTCCAGTGCCTGCCGCAGGGTGGCCCGGGCCACGCCGAAGCGGGCCGCCAGGTCACGCTCGTTGGGCAGGATCTCGCCGACCTCGAACTCGGAGTCGAGCGCGTCGTTCAGCACGGTCTTCAGGTGCCAGTACTTCGGCTCCTGTACGGATTCGAGCTGCGTGGTCCCCACCCTGTCCTCACAATCAGCTCAAGGCTTGTTCAGCCTTGTTTCCGAACCACTGTTTATTAAAGGTTCTTGCACTACTCCCGACGATAGGGCCGCCGCCGGAGCTTGGTCAAGACCAATCGTCGAACGTGCGGCGGCCTGCGATAGCGTTCCGTGATCACCGCGGGAGCGCCTCTCCCCGCGGGAGCGTGCGAGGGAGTGGGCTCATGAGTTCTGCCACCGGTCCGGCCGGCGGTCCTGTCACGGTCGTGACGGGCGGCAGCCGCGGCATCGGCGCGGCGGTGGTGCTGCGGCTCGCCGCGGCGGGCCACCGGCTCGGCATCGGCTACGAGCGGTCCAAGGACGCCGCCGAGGACGTGGCCAGGCAGGTCCGCGAGGCGGGCGGCGCTTGCGTGGCGGTGCAGGTCGACACCAGTGACGCGGCCCAGGTGGACGCGCTGTTCGACACCGTCAGGGAGCGGCTCGGGCCGGTCACCGGGCTGGTGAACAACGCGGGCATCACCGGGCCGCTCGGCCGGTTCACCGAGACCCCGGTGGAGGTGATGCGCCGGGTGATCGAGGTGAACGTGATGGGCGCGCTGATCTGCGCCCGCCGCGCCACGCTGGAGATGTCCACCCGGCACGGCGGCGCGGGCGGCGCGATCGTGAACATCTCGTCGGGCGGGGCGTCGCTCGGCAGCCCGGGCGAGTACGTGCACTACGCGGCGAGCAAGTCCGCGGTGGACACCCTGACGGTGGGGCTGTCCAAGGAGCTCGCGGTCGAGGGGGTGCGGGTCAACTCGGTGCAGCCGGGCATGATCGTGACCGACATCCACGCGGCGATGGGCGACCCGGAGCGGCCGTGGCGCAATCCGGACCGGATCCCGATGCGCCGCCCGGGCCGGCCGGAGGAGGTCGCCGGCGCGGTGGCCTGGCTGCTGTCGGCGGAAGCCTCGTACACCACGGGCGCGGTGCTGCGGGTCACCGGGGGCCTGTAGCAGCCCGGGACCGTATCGGAATCGACACGGGTGTTGACCTGAACATGGCCGAAACCCGACGGTGATACCGGGTAACGCCACGGAAACCCGCGCGCGCTCGCGTACGGGCACAATCCGTGTGCCCTACCCGCGTTCCACCGGTTGTTGAATCCCTGAGGAGCCCCATGTCCGGACCCGTCGTGGACGACGTCAAGCCGACGTCCGCACCGCCGCCCGCCCCCCGCAACCCGCTGGACCGCTACTTCCGGATATCGGAGCGCGGCTCCACCCCCGGCCGGGAGATACGCGGCGGCCTGGCCACCTTCTTCACGATGGCGTACATCCTGGTGCTCAACCCGATCATCCTGGGCAGCGCGACGGACAAGTTCGGCCACCACCTCTCCACCACCCAACTGCTCACCGCCACCGCCCTGGTGGCCGCGGTGATGAGCGCGATCATGGGGGTCGGCGGCAACCTGCCGCTGGCCATCGCCACCGGCCTCGGCCTGAACGCGGTGGTCGCCTTCCAGCTCGCGCCCAAGATGAGCTGGCCGGACGCGATGGGCCTGGTGGTCCTCGAGGGCCTGCTGATCTGCGTGCTGGTCGCCACCGGGCTGCGCGAGGCGATCATGAACGCGATCCCGCTGCCGATCAAGCAGGCGATCAGCGTCGGCATCGGCATGTTCATCGCCTTCATCGGCCTGGTGGACGCCGGATTCGCCAGCCGGATCCCGGACGCGGCCAAGACCACCACGCCGGTGCAGCTCGGTGCCACCGGCACGCTCACCGGCTGGCCGGTGCTGGTGTTCTGCCTCGGGGTGCTGCTGACCGTGGCGCTGGTGGCCCGGAAGGTCAAGGGCGCGATCCTGATCAGCATCGTGGCGATGACGGTGGTGGCGATCATCGTCAACTCGATCGCCGACATCCCGGACGCCGCCTGGGGCCTGACGGTGCCGAAGATGCCCGACGACGTGGTGGCCAGCCCCGACTTCGGCCTGATCGGGCACTTCAGCCTGTTCGGCGGCTTCCGCGAGGCCGGTGTGGTCACCGCCGTGCTGTTCGTCTTCACGCTGGTGCTCTCGGACTTCTTCGACGCGATGGGCACGATCGTCGGCATCTCCAACGAGGCCGGGCTGCTCGACGAGCGCGGCCGGGTGCCGAACATCGGCCGGGTGCTGTTCATCGACGGCGCGGCGGCGGTGGCCGGCGGGATCGCCTCCAGCTCCTCCAACACCGCCTACGTCGAGTCGGCGGCGGGCGTCGGCGAGGGTGCCCGCACCGGACTGGCGAGCGTGGTGACCGGGGCGCTGTTCGCCGTCGCGCTCTTCCTGTCGCCGCTGGCCGGGGTGGTGCCCTCGCAGGCGGCGGCGCCCGCCCTGATCGCGGTCGGCTTCCTGCTGATGGCCCAGGTCCGCAACATCGACTGGACCCAGTACGACATCGCGATCCCGGCCTTCCTGACCATCGCGGTGATGCCTTTCACCTACAGCATCACCAACGGGATCGGGGCGGGATTCCTGTCCTACGTGGTGATCAAGGTGGCTCTCGGCAAGGTTCGCGACATCCACCCCCTGGTGTGGGGGGTCTCGGTCTGCTTCGCTGCTTACTTCGCCATCGATCCGTTGCAGCAGGCGCTCGGGGCCAAGTGACGGTCGCCGAGTGACGACGGCCGGGTGACGGCCGGGTGACGGTCGGGGCCGAGTGACGACTCGTCCGCCGGTGGAGGGGACCGGCGGACGCGGGGGCGGCGCCCCGACCGGGACGGGGGCGCCCGGCCGGGGCAGTTGGCCGGACCGGCGGGTTTCGCGCCGGCCCGTACTGAGACAACTCACCCCATCCTGGCGGAGTTCCCGCCTTCCGGAAAATCACCCTCGATCCATAGGAAGCGCCCGGGATCGCCGATTTCCCGCCGGCGCCGCCGGCGGCCCGATCACCCGCCGAAGCGGTCGGCGAGGACCGGCACCCGCCCTGCCTCCGGGACGGTGGCCACGGGCGCCTTCCCGGCCCGCTCCGAACTCACCGGCCGGCGGCGCGGCCCCTGCGCCCCCGCGCCGACCGCCACCCCGGCCGCGACCAGTACGCCGCCGGCCAGCTGCGCCGCGCCGAAGGTGCCGAGCGAGACCAGCGGCGCGGTCACGGCGGCCGACACCGGGATCAGCCCGGAGAAGAGCGTGGCGCGCTCGGCGCCGAGCCGCTGCATTCCCGCGTACCAGCAGACGAAGCCGATAACCGTGGCCACCACCGCCTGCCAGCCGAGCGCCATCGCCTCGTCGCCGGTCGGCATCCGCAGCGCGGCCCGGCCGTCGGCGGCCAGCCCCAGCACCATCGCCTCGGCGGCGGCCAGGCCGCACACGCAGGTCGACAGCAGCAGCGGGCCGAGCGGGGCGACCAGCGGGGCGGCGAGCAGCGCGAAGCCGACCTCGCCGACCAGGGCCATCACCGACCAGAACAGGCCGGGCCCGTCGCTGCCGCCCCAGCCCTGTACGACGAAGGCGCCGGCCGCCACCAGCAGGGCCGCGGTGGTCCCGGTCACCGCCGGCCGCCGGCCCCTCGCGAGCGGTACCAGGACGGCGACCACCACGGGCGCGCAGCCGACCATCACGCCGGGCACCGCCGGCTGAGCGGACCTTTCCGCCGCGAGCACCGACATGTTGAAGCCGACCATGCCGACGCCGGCGACGGCCGCGGCCAGCGCCCACTGTCGCCAGCCCAGGGCCCGCAGCCGGGCGGCGGCGTGGCGCCGGGCGGGCACGAGCAGCAGCAGGCAGGCGGCGCCGTACCGGAGCGCCTGGCCGCCGGCGTGCGGGTAGTCCACCAGGGCGCCGCCCGCGGTGAAGGACGCGCCGACCAGGACGCAGGCGGTGGCGGCGAGCAGCATGCCGGCCCGGGAGGAGGTGCGGGGTACGGAGTTCATGATCCGAGGCTAGGAACTGAGGCGGTCTGGTTTAAGGTCCAATCTCATGGATGTTACGAGGACCACTTCGGGGCCGGGGCCGGGGCCGGGACCGGGACCGGGGCCGGGGCCGGCGGCGGAGCCGGGAGCGGGCGGCGAGGGCGGTGACGGGGCCGGCCTGCCGGCCGCTCCTGCCGGGTGGACAGCGGCCTGGGAGCTGCTGCTGCCGTCCGCCGCGCTGCCCGCGCGCGGGCGGGGGCGGGCGCTCCAGACGGCGCTGCGGGAGGCGGTGCGCGACGGCCGGCTCGCGGCCGGAACGCAGCTGCCGTCGAGCCGGGAGCTCGCCGCCGACCTCGGCGTGTCGCGCGGGCTGGTCACCGACGCCTACGCGCAGTTGACCGCGGAGGGCTATCTGAGCGGGCGGCAGGGCTCAGGCACCTGGGTGACCGGGGCCGGCGGCGCGGCCCAGCAGCCGGCGGTGGCCGGGTTCGGCACCGACGACCGGGGCGGTCCCAGCGATCTGCGTCCCGGGCTGCCCGACCTGTCGCTCTTCCCGCGGGCGGCGTGGTCGGCCGCGCACCGGCGGGCGATGAGCGCGCTGCCGCACCGCGCCTTCGGCTATCCCGATCCGCGCGGCCTGCCCGAACTGCGGGCGGCGCTGGCCGACATGCTGGCGCGGCGGCGCGGGGTGGCCGCGGATCCCGAGCAGGTGGTGGTGACCTCGGGCGTGGCCCAGGCGCACACACTGCTCGGCCTGGTGCTGCACGCCGGCGGTCAGCGCGCGATGGCCGTGGAGGACCCGGGCAGCCCGGAGCACGCGGTGCTGCTCGGCGCGACGGGGCTGGCCGCCGTGCCGGTGCCGGTGGACGAGGACGGGCTGTCGGTGCCGGCGCTGGCGGCGACGGGGCTGCGGTCGGTGGTGGTGACCCCGTGCCACCAGTTCCCCTCCGGGGTGGCGTACTCGGCGGGCCGCCGGGCGGCGCTGGCCGAGTGGGCCCGGTCGGTGGACGGGCTGGTCGTCGAGGACGACTACGACGGCGACTTCCGGTACGACCGGGCGCCGGTGGGCGCGCTCCAGGGGCTGGCGCCCGGGCATGTCGCGTACACCGGATCGGTCAGCAAGACCCTGGCGCCGGGCCTGCGGCTGGGCTGGCTGGTGGCGCCGCCCGACCTGGTCGCCGAGATCGGCCTGCGCAAACGGACGATGGACCTCGGCCACCCGGTCACCGAACAGGCGGTGCTGGCCGACTTCCTGACCTCCGGCCAGTACGACCGGCACCTGCGCCGCTGTCAGCGGCTGTACCGCGGGCGCCGGGACGCACTGGTCGCGGCGCTGGCCGAGCACTTCCCGGGCGCGGCGGTCAGCGGCATCGCGGCGGGCCTGCACGCGATCGTCACGCTGCCCGCCGAGTACGGCCCGCAGGCCCGCTTCCTGTCCGCCGCGGCAGCCGCCGGAGTCCGCCTCCGCCCGCTGTCCGACTACCGGTCCACCGCGCCGGAACCGCCCGGGGCCGACGTATCGCTGGTGATCGGATACGCCCACCTCCCGGCCGAGTCCGTCACCCGCACGATCCGGCTACTGGCCGCGTCCCTCTGACCGCGACCGCGTGGGCGGGCCCCGCGGACCGCTACGCCTAAGCCTCCTTGGACGTGAAGTCCAGGATCGAGGCCGCCTCGGCCCGGCGGGCCGGTACGCCTAAACCTCCTTGCGGGTGATCGGCTACGCCCACCTCCCGGCCGAGTCCGTCACCCGCACGATCCGCCTGCTGGCCACGTCCCTCTGACCGCGACCGCGTGGGCGAGCCCTGCTGGCCGCTACGCCTACGCTCCCTTGGACGTGAAGTCCAGGATCGAGGCCGCCTCGGCCCGGCGGGCGTCCGGGAGCGAACCCGTGGCTTCCGCGTAGGCCGCGGTGACCTCGCGGGCGCGGGCTGCCGCCGTCGACGGGCGGCCCAGGTCGGCGTCGAGCCAGCCGGCCATCAGCAGGGCCGCGGTGCGGTCGTCGCGGGCCTGCGGGCCCAGCGGGGCGAGGGTCTGCGCGGCGAGGTCGGCCAGGGCCATGGCCTCCTCGTACGGGGGGACGGCGGCGGGGTCCTCCGCGGGGGACGTGGTGCAGCCACGGATGACGATCTCGGCCGTCTGCCGGTAGGTGTCGGCGAGGTCGGAGCGCAGGTGGGCCGCGCTCTCCTCGTCGGCGGCGACGTCGAGCGCCCGGGCGGCGGCCCGCGCCGCGGCGGCCATCAGCGGCCGGGCGGCGGCCAGGCCGGCGCGACCGTCGCGCTGCTCGATCCAGGCGCGGGCCCGCAGCGTGCGGACGACGGCGTGCGGGTCGCCGATCGCCCGCCACAGCTGCTCGGCGCGCTCATAGGCGAGGACGGCCTCGTCGTGCAGCCCGGCCCGGTTGAGCGCGTCCGCGGCGAGGTTGGCGAGCATCGCGTGGTCGTGCGGCTCGTCCCAGCCCTCGGCGATCCGCGCCGCCCGCAGCAGCTGCTCGGCCGCCTCCCGGGCCTCGCCCAGTTCGAGCTGGCAGTCGGCCAGCCACCAGCGGGCCTGTACGACCTCGCCCTCGTCGTGGCAGCGCTCCAGCTGCGGCAGCACCGACTCCAGGACGGACGCGCTCTCCTCGGTCCGGCCGAGCCGGAGCAGCGCGCCGCCGAACATCAGCCGCGCGGTGGCCCCGACGCCCTCGTCCTCGCCCGCCTCCTCGGCCCACTGCGCGGCGTCCAGGGCGTGCGCGGCGGTCTGTTCGTCGTCGCCGAGCGCGGTGTGCGCGCGGGCGAGCAGCAGGTGCAGGTGGACGCGGTGCGGCGGCTCCAGGATCTCGCCGCCGTGGTCGAGCGCGGCGAGCGCGGACCGGACCGCCCCCGCCGGGTCGCCGCCGTCGAGCAGCAGTCCGGCGAGCGCGTTCTCCGGTTCGGCCGCGAACCAGGGCTGCACCTCCCGGTGGCACAACTCGGCGGCACGGGTGAGCAGTTCGACGGCCCGGTCGGTGTCGCCGCGCTCCATGGCCAGCCGGCCGAGCAGCACCTCGGCGTCGGCGAGCCGTCCCGGCAGTCCGGGCTCGTCCTGGTGCCGGCGGGCGAACTCCGCCGCCTCCAAAGCCTGTCGCCCGGCCGCGGCCTGCTCGCCGGTCTGCAGCAGGATCCGGCAGCGCAGCAGTTGCGCCCCGGTCAACTGGCGTGCCGTGGCCCGCCCTTGGCCGTGCAGAGTGTGCAGCAGGGCGCACTGCTCCTCGACCGCGGCCAGTCCGTCCCCCGCGCCGGTGAGCGTCAGCGCGTACCCCGCGCGGGCCCGGCAGGCGGCGGCCTCGCCGGGCTCCCCCGCCGCCTCGAACTGCCGGGCCGCGTCCCGGAAGAGGGCCGCGGAGCGCTCCGGTTCGTCGATCGCGGTCATCGCCGCGTGGTCGGCGATCTCGGCGCGGGCCCTGGCGTCGAGCACCAAGCCGTCGCGCTCCACGGCCAGTTCGACCGCCGCCCATGCCTCGTGCGCCCGCGGGTGGCCGACCTCGCGCAGCCGGCGGGCCTCGGCCAGCAGCCCGGGCAGATCGGCCGGTGCGGGCGGGTCGGCGGCCACCGGCTCCGGCTGCGTCTGTGGCGGCGCCGGAGCGGTGGCCGGCGGCAGGCTGAGCCGCGCGGCCCGCAGACCGAGTGGCAGCCGCTGGGTGAACGGCTGCCTGGACAGCCGCTCGCGCAGTGCCGCCGACACCGCGCTGGTGCCGTTGCGCGCGTCGAACTGCCGCGCCAGCGCGGTGGCTTGGGCCCTGGCGTGGCTGTGGAGGGCTTCGGCGGTCCACTGCCGTCCCTCGGGCCCGGGCACCGGCTCCTCGCCGTGCCCGAGTCCGGTGAGCCGGCGGGTGAGGATCGCGGTGGCGGCCAGGTGGTCGAGCAGGCTGTCGGGGTCGCCGGTGGCGGTGAAGTACGACGGGTGCTGGGCCAGGATCTCCAGGCCGCGTGCCTCGTTGCCGGTGAGCGCGCAGAACTCGACGTGCTGGGCGACCGAGGCGCGCATGCTCTCCATGGCGCGGACCAGCCGGTAGCCGCGTAGGTGGTTGCCCCGGGCCTCGTCGAACCGGCCGAGCCGCAGCAGCGGCAGCAGTGAGGACGCCAGCACGCCGTGCGGCTCGTGCGCGCAGCTCTGCTCGCCGGCCAGCACCGGCTGCCAGCCGGCCAGCGCCTCCTTGTCATCGCCGAGTTGGGCCAGCCAGGCGCCCTGGAGGTGCAGCTCGCAGGCGTGGCAGTCGCTCATCCGGTCGCGGTCGGCCGACTGCCAGCGGGCGTAGGCCCGTCGGGCCCCGTCCAGGTCGCCGATGTGCCGGGCGATCCTGAACTCGCCCTGCCGCACCGCCCGTTCGGAGTGGCCGGCCAGCCGGTACCGGTGCTCCATCTCGCGCTGCCACTTCTCGATGGAGGCCAGCGGGATGTGCGGCTGGTCGAGCATGCCGCTGGAGACCCACTTGAAGTACCAGTGCAGGCTGTGGCCGGTGAACTCGTCGAAATCCGCCGGGTTCTCGTCCCACATCCGCAGCGCCTTGGCGAACGGCACGAACTTCTTGTCCGACTCGGAGCTGTAGTTGTACGCCGTCAGCAGGTTGAACAGCGCCTCGATCAGCAGCGGCCGGTCGCCGGTGCGTTCGGCCTCCTCCGCGAGGCGTTCGGCGCGGGCGTTGCGGGCCGTGCCCTCCGGTTCCGCGCGGTTGTCCTCCATGGCCTGGCGGATCGCGTCCACCGTCCGCGGCACCTGGGTGGTCATCGGCCCTCCTTGCGCTCTGCGGGGGTGTCCGTCGCCCACTGCAGCAGGTCGAGGAACGCGCGGTTGAGCAGCGCGGAGTCGGCCGGCCGCAGCGGGCGCTGGGCCATTAACAGTGCCTGTCCGTAGAGCGCTTCGACGGCGGTGCCGGCCAGCTCCATGCTGCCGAGGGCGCCGATGGTGCGGACCAGCGGGTTGAGCTGGTTGAGCACCAGCCGGGCCCGCGGCGCGCTGCCGCGCAGCGAGCCGAGGATGCCGGCCCACAGGTCGTCGGCCTGCTCCTGCTCCTCCTCGCGGGCCCGCTCGTGCCGCGCCGTGCGGTCGTCCAGGTGCAGGGCCGGCACGGTCAGCGGGTGGAAGGTGCGCAGCACGACGTCGCAGCCCAGCGGGTCGAGGGTGGCCCGGGCGGCGGCCAGGAAGCCGGACAGCGCCAGCTCCTGCTCGGGTTCGACGGTGTCCAGGTGGGCGGTGACGGTGTCGGCGTCGAGCTCGGCCACCACGCTGCCGGGCCGGACCCGGGGCAGCATCGCGATCAGCTCGGCGTCGTAGGTGTAGCCGCCGTTGACCACGCCGATGCCCTGCGCGGCCGCGATCGCCGCGACCTGGCGGTACTCCTCCACGGTGCGGGTGAAATGCACGGTGGGGTGCCGGCGGGCGAACTCGTCCAGCGACAGCCGACCGTCGGTGGTCTCGAACGGCAGCCACGGCAGCATCACCCGCAGCAGGTCGTGGTCGTGCCGGGCGAGCGTCTTCACGCCGAGGTGGTGCACCGACAGGAAGTGGGTGAGGCGCTCGGGTTCACCCGCTGCCATCGTGGTCATCCACTCCCTGATCCGGTCGCCGAGGGCGTCGCGGACGGCGGCGAGCGTGTCGTCGGCGTACAGGTGCTCGCGGGAGGCGGTGGGCCGCAGCGTGTCGGTGTCGATCACGCAGCGGACGAAGAACGCCCAGTCGGGCAGGAGTTCGTCGGCGCGATCGGTCAGCAGCATGCCCTTGAGGTGCACCCGGTGGCCGCCCCGCTGGGCCGGGCTGACCGCCGACGGCAGCACGTAGGCGACCCCGCGCACCCCGGCCAGCGGCACGTCCAGGTCGATGGCGTCGAGCGGCAGGAAGCCGAACTGGTCCCGGCAGTACCTGGCGAGTTCGGCCCTGCGGGCCGCGGCGCTCGCGAACGGCCGGTCCCACACCGGGGGCCGCTCGGTCACGGCCGTGCCGTCCACCGTCACGTCGTAGGGCAGCAGCGAGCCGAAGTCCTTCGCCAGCGCGGTGACCCGGGCGGGTTCGAACCACTCGGCCGCGCCGGGTCTCATCGTGAGGTGGACGGTGGTGCCCGGCTCGGTCCTGGCGCCGTCCGGCAGGGTCCTGACGGTGTACGAGCCGTCGTCGCGCGCGACCCACTCGACCGGCGGCGCGCCCGGCACCCGGGCGGACCTGCTGACCACCCTGATGGTGTCGGCGACCACGAAACAGGCGAGCAGGCCGATGCCGAACTGCCCGAGGAATTCGGTACGGGCGGTTTCCAGGCCGTCCCTTTTGGAACTGCGGCCGATGGTGGCGAGCAGGCTGTGCACGTCGGACTCGGTCAGGCCGATCCCGGTGTCCTCGACCCGCAGCCCGCCGGGCTGCGTCCGCAGCAGGACACGGGTGGGCGCCCCGGGGTCCACGGCGGTGCGCGCGGTGATCGCGTCCACGCCGTTCTGCAGCAGTTCGCGCAGGTAGACCCGGGGGCTGGAGTAGAGGTGATGGGACAGCAAGTCGACCAGGCCGCGAAGATCGACCTGGAACGTGTGCGGTGTCTCTTCTGCAGTCATCGTCGCAGCGCCGGTGGGGGGCGAGATTCGGCGCGGGTCGGGCGGCGCGGGGTCCGCGGCGGGCGAGGTCGGGCCATCGTAGGCGTGCGGGGACCTCGTTGACCATGGCTACCCGATGCAAAGAGGCACAACCTGCCCCGGAATTGCAGGGTTGTCTGGCGGCCAACCAACGGCAAAAACGTTGAAAAGGTAAGTTAACCCAGAAGATCCGTCCTTTACCGTCTGGCCATGGAACGTTCGTGGCGACGCAACACGGGTTGTGCAGGGTGGTTTCATGCCTGATTCGACTTCTGTCCATGCTCGCCCGCGGCGCCGCCGGCGGTCCCGCGATCTGGTCGAAGCGGCAGCCCTCCGCGCTGCGGGGGCCGCCGCCGACTTGGTCGCCTGGGCCAGACGGCAGGGCGGCCGGGCGGTCACGACCACCGCCGCGGACCTGGCGGGGGCCTGGCGGTGCCGGCTGACGGAGGGTCAACAGGCGGCGGGCGAAGGCGCGCAGGGCGCGGAGCCGTCGCTGTGGCGGATGCGCACCACCGTGCGGGACGCGCCCGGCAGCCTCGGCGCGGTGTGCACGGCGCTGGCCGGCCGCGGTGCGGACATCATCACGCTCCAGACCCACCCGCTGGCCGACAGCACGGTGGACGAGTTCCTGCTGCGGGCGCCCGCGGCGGTGTCGGCCGCGGCCCTGGCGCGTACGGCGGCCGAGGCCGGCGGCAGGAACACCTGGCTGGAGCGGGCCGACGCCCACGACCTGGTGGACGCACCGACCCGGATGCTCACGCTGGCCACCCGCACCGCGCTGGACACCGCGGAACTGCCGCTGGCGCTCCGGCAGTTGTTCGGCCGATGCACGATCAGCTCCACGCCCGCGGTGCTCGAGCCGGCCGAACCGGAGCCCGGCGAGGACGCGTTGCAGCCGACCGTGATGCGGCTGCGCGACCCGTCGGGCGGCACGATCACCGTGACGCGGGACCATCTGCCGTTCACGCCCACGGAGTTCGCCCGGGCCCGCGCCCTGGTCGAGCTCGACGCGCGGCTCGGCGTGCGGGTGCCCGGCAGCCGGCAGGTGCTCACGCTGCCGGAGGGCAACGCCATCAGCGTCCGCCGGGCGGGCCCGGAGGATCTGGCCGCGGCGCTCGCGATGCACGAGCGCTGCTCGGCCGCCACGCTCTCGCTGCGCTACCACGGCCCGGTCACCGAGGCCGACCGGTATCTGACGCACCTGCTGAGCCCGCGCTTCGGCCGGTCGCTGGCCGTAGAGACGGCATCAGGCCGGCTGGTCGCGCTCGGCCACCTGCTGTGGGACGGCGAGGAGAACGAGGTGGCGCTGCTGGTCGAGGACGACTGGCAGCGGCGCGGTATCGGGGCGGCGCTGCTGCGCCGGCTGGTGGAGATGGCGGCGGAGGCCGGCCGGGGCAGCGTCTACGCGGTCACCCAGGCGGGCAACACCGGCATGGTGGCCGGGATGCGCGAGCTCGGCCTGCCGCTGGACTACCAGGTGGAGGACGGCACGCTGGTGATCACCGCGACCCTGCCGACCGCGGCCGACCCGGCCACCCGGGCGCCGCTCCCCTGGACGGCCGGCCACCGCCCCTGACCGACGGCGCCGACCGCCGGGCGCGCCCTGTCGCGCAGCCCGGTCTCGCAGCCCGCTGATCCGATCACCAGCCTCGCCGGTGACCGCCGACGCTCAACTCCGTCACGCCACCGGCGTTCCCTGACCGGTGACCCCGCCGAGCCGACCGGCGGGGTCACCACCGGCCGGCCCGGAACCGTCAGCACTCCGCGACCGCCGCCGCATCGGCGGTCGCGGTCACCGACGCCGCAAGGGCGGTGTCCAGATCGCGCCACAGGTCCCCGGCGTCCTCCAGGCCGACCGACATCCGCAGCAGCCGGTCGCCGACCCCGGCGCCGTGCCGGTCCTCCTCGCCGACGATCCGGTGGCTGATCGAGGCCGGGTGCAGGATGAGGCTGTCCACGCTGCCGAGGCTCACCGCCGGGGTGATCAGCCGGACGGCGCCGATCACCGCGTGCGGGTCGCCGCGCACCTCGAAGGAGACCATCGCCCCGCCGATCCGCGGGTAGTGCACCGCGGCCACCCGGGGGTCGGCGGCCAGCCGCTCGGCGAGTTCGGCGGCGGTCGCGGACGCGGCCCGCATCCGTACCGGCAGCGTGGCGAGGCCGCGCAGCAGCAGGTAGCCGGCCAGCGGGTGCAGCACCCCGCCGGTGGCGAACCGCACGTGCCGCAGCCGGCGGGCGAAGTCCTCGTGGCAGGCGACCACGCCGCCGAGCACGTCGCCGTGCCCGCCCAGGTACTTGGTCGCGCTGTGCAGCACGATGCTCGCGCCGGACTCGGCGGGCCGCTGGAGCACCGGCGTGGCGAAGGTGTTGTCGACCAGCAGCGGCACCGCGCCGCAGGAGTACGCCACGGCCCGCAGGTCGACCTCTGCGAGCGTCGGGTTGGCCGGGGTCTCCACGATCACCAGGCCGGTGTCGGCGCGTATCGCGTCGGCGATCCCGGCCGGGTCGGTCCAGGTGACCTCGGTGCCGAGCAGGCCGGCGGTCAGCAGATGGTCGCTGCACCCGTACAGCGGCCGGACCGCGACCACATGGCGCAGTCCCTCGGCCACCCGGGCCAGCAGGCAGGCGCTGAGCGCGGCCATGCCGCTGGCGAAGGCGACCGCGGAGTCGGTGCCCTCCAGCCGGGCGAGCGCGGTCTCGAAGCGCGCGGTGGTCGGGTTGTCCAGGCGCGCGTAGACCGGCGGCCCCTGGATCTGCTCGCCGGTCGCGGCGAACGCGTCGATCCGGGCCGCCTCGCCCCGGCTGTCGTACGACGGATAGGTGGTGGACAGGTCGAGCGGTACGGCGTGCACGCCGAGCGCCGCGAGATCGTCGCGGCCCGCGTGCACCGCCTCGGTGGCCAGGGCCCGGTCGTGTTCGCGGGGCCCGGCGGAGGTGGTGGTCTGCATGCCGTCCACTCTGAACGCCTGCCGGGTGATGCGGGGGAACAGCCGTGCTACGTTCGCCCGATGGCCGATTCTGTCGCTCTCGACCCGGTGGATCTCACCATTCTCCGGCTGCTGCAGAACGATGCCCGGACGACGTACCGCGATCTGGCCGCGGCGGTCGGCGTGGCACCGTCCACCTGCCTGGACCGGGTGGCCAGACTGCGGCGCAGCGGGGTGATACTCGGCGACGAGCTGCGGCTGGACCCGGCCAAGCTCGGACGCGGGCTCCAGGCATTGCTGCTGGTGCAGGTCCGACCGCACCGCCGGGAGCTGGTCGGCCCGTTCGTGGACCGGATCCGCGGGCTGCCGGAGTCCCTGGCGCTGTTCCATCTGACCGGCCCCGACGACTACCTGGTGCATGTGGCGGTCGGCGACACGGCCGACCTGCAGCGGCTGGTGCTCGACGAGTTCACCTCGCGCCGGGAGGTGGCCCGGGTGGAGACCCGGCTGATCTTCCAGCAGTGGGACTGCGGTCCGCTGCTGCCGCTCGACCCGTCACCGGCGCCGCCGGTGCCGTCCGCACCCGGTAAGGCATGATCCTGCCGTTGGGTGATGACGTGGAGCCCGCTCTCATATCAGGATGTCCTTATGTCGCTAACCACCGGCAGTCCGCTGCCTCGCCAGATCGCCGACTCCTACCTCGACGATCTCCTCGAACTCGACCCGCTCCTCGGCACGTACCTCGGTGCGCCCGGAAGCGCGCGCCGGCTGCCGGACTTCTCGCCGGCCGGTGCGGAGGCGCTCGCCACGCTGGCGCGCGAGACCTTGGACCGGCTGACCGAGAGCGAGGGCCGGCCGGGCGCCGAGACCGGGGTGGAACGGCGCTGCGCGCGGCTGCTCCGGGAGCGGCTGACCGCCGAACTGGCCGTCCACGAGGCCGATGAGCACCTGCGGACGGTGAGCAACATCAGCTCGCCCGCGCACAGCACCCGCGAGGCGTTCACGCTGATGCCGCTGTCCTCCGCCGAGCACTTCGCGGACCTCGCCGCCCGGCTGCGCGCGGTGCCCGCCGCGATGGAGGGCTACCGCGCCTCGCTCGCCGAGGGCCTGTCCCGCGACCTGCCGGCCGGGCCGCGCCAGGTCGAGACGGTGATCGGGCAGTTCACCGAGTGGGTCGGCGACGGCGGCTCGGGCAGCTGGTTCGCCGAGCTGACCGCCGAAGGACCGCAGGAGCTGCGTACCGAGCTCGACGCGGCCGCCGCCGAGGCCACCGCCGCCTTCGTCAGCCTGCGCGACTGGCTGCGGGACGTCTACGCGCCGGCCGTCGCCGGCGCCCCCGACACCGTGGGACGCGAGCGGTACGCCCGCTGGGCCCGGCTGTGGAACGGCACGGACAGCGACCTGGAGGAGGCGTACGCCTACGGCTGGTCGGAATACCACCGGCTGTACGACGAGATGGTCGCCGAGGCCGGCAAGATCCTGCCCGACGCCACCCCGTGGGAGGTGCTGCGCCACCTCGACACGCACGGCGCGGCCGTCGAGGGCGTGGACGAGGTGCGGGACTGGCTCCAGGCCCTGATGGACGAGGCGATCACGGCGCTGGACGGCACGCACTTCGAGCTCGCCGACCGGATCAAGCACGTCGAGTCCAGGATCGCCCCGCCCGGCGGCGCCGCGGCGCCGTACTACACCGCGCCGTCCGAGGACTTCTCCCGGCCGGGCCGCACCTGGCTGCCGACCATGGGCAGGACCCGCTTCCCGGTCTTCGACCTGGTGTCCACCTGGTACCACGAAGGGGTGCCGGGGCATCACCTCCAGCTCGCCCAGTGGGTGCACGTCGCCGACGACCTGTCGCGCTACCAGGCGACCGCGGGCCTGGTGAGCGCCAACGTGGAGGGCTGGGCGCTCTACGCCGAGCGCCTGATGGACGAGCTCGGCTTCCTCACCGACCCCGAGCGGCGGCTCGGCCAGCTGGACGCGCAGATGATGCGCGCGGTCCGGGTGATCATCGACATCGGCATGCACCTGGAGCTGGAGATCCCCGCCGAGTCCCCGTTCCACCCCGGTGAGCGCTGGACTCCCGAGCTGGCCCGGGAGTTCTTCGGCGACCACAGCGGCCGGCCGGCCGAGTTCCTGGACAGCGAGCTGGTCCGCTACCTGGGCATGCCGGGGCAGGCCATCGGCTACAAGCTCGGCGAGCGGGCGTGGCGGACCGGCCGGGAGGCCGCCCGGGCCGCGCACGGCGACGCGTTCGACGCCAAGGCGTGGCACATGGCGGCGCTGTCGCTAGGCTCGCTCGGGCTGGACGACCTGGTGACGGAGATCTCCGCGCTGTGAGGCCGGCCGCCGGTCCCGGCGAGGTCGCGGTCGCGGTTGCGGTCGTGCGCCGGGAGCGGGACCGGCGGGCCGGGTGCCGGCGGCGAACGGGCCGCGGGTGACCGGTGGTTGCGGGCCACGGGTGCCCGGCGGGTGCGTGCCGGATGTGCCCGTCGGACGGGCGCCGGATGCCCCCCGCCGACGGGTGCCGGAGGTGCCGGCCGGGGCCATCTCGGACCCGAGCACACGAACCGGCCCGCCGGGCCGTTACGCTGCTTCTTCCCGGCGAGCGCCGGACCCCATCAGCGGACAAGGCGGTACGGCTCGATGACCCTGCACGCTTCCCATGACGGCGGACGGCTGGTCCTCACCCAGGGCCGCCTGACCCTGCGGGAGCAGCTGCCCGACGACGCCGCGCTGCTCGCCGACGGCAAGCCGGCGGGACTGTCGTGGATCGACGGTGTACCGGGTGAGGGCACGGTCGGCGCGGCCTCGATGACGGTGGCCGCCGCCGCGGCCGGCGTCTACACCTCCGGCTGGGGCGTCTTCGCCATCCAGCGCACCCAGGACCTGATGGCGCTGGGCGGCGCGGGCTTCCACGGCCCGCCGGACCGCGGCTCGGTGGAGATCGGCTACGACCTGTCGGAGTCGGCCCGCGGCATGGGCTGGGCGACGGACGCGGCGCGCACGCTGTGCCACTGGGCGCTGCTCCAGCCGGAGGTGGTGATCGTGCTGGCCACCACCGAGCCGGCCAACCGCGCGTCGCAGGCGGTGCTGGAGCGGGTCGGCTTCGTGCGGGTGCCGAACCGCGGCGAGTTGTGGGCGTACGAGCTGACGTCGCTGGTCACCTGACCGCCGGCCGGCCCGCCGGCTGCTCCGGGTGGGCCCGGCCGGCCGGTCAGCAGCCGCAGTCGTCGGCGCCGACGGGTGCGGCGAGCGGGTCGGCGTCGCGCCGGGCGGGGCCGTCCGCGGTCTCGTAGCCGAAGCCCTCCCTGATCCAGTACTCCATGCCGCCGAGCATCTCCTTGACCTGGTAGCCGAGCCGGGACAGGGCCAGCGCGGCGCGGGCGGCGCCGTTGCAGCCGGGTCCCCAGCAGTACACGACGACCGGCACGTCCCGGTCGAGGAACTCCGCGGCGAGCTGCGGGATCTGCCCGGTGGACAGGTGGACGGCGCCGGGGACGTGGCCCTGGTCCCAGGACTGCGTGCTGCGGGAGTCCACCACCACGAAGCCCGGGTCCGTGCCCGCCGCGAGTGCGGCGGCCACATCGGAGACGTCGGTGTGGAAGGCGAGTGCGGCAGCGAAGTGCCGGGCGGCCTCGGCCGGCGCGGCCGGCGGTACGGACAGGACGGGGCTCTCGTGTGTTGTCGTCATGACCGAGAATCTAGGCGGCCCGGGCCGCCGGTTGAACCGATGATCCACGGCATTCTGCTTGATTCGCGGGTGGATTCCCTGGTATTCATCGGCGATGACCGCTTATTCCCTTGACGCCACCGACTGGCGGCTGCTGGAAGCCCTGCAACGCGACGGGCGGGCCAGTTACGCGGAGCTGGCCCGTACCGTCTCGATGTCGCCGAGCGCCGTCACCGAGCGGGTGCGGCGGCTGGAGGAGGCGGGGGTGATCAGCGGGTACTCGGCGGTGATCGACCATGAGCGGGTGGGTCTTCCGCTGCTCGCGCTGGTCCGGCTGCGCTATCCGACCGGCAACTACAAGCCGTTCCACGACCTGCTCGCCGTCACGCCGGAGGTGCTTGAGGCGCACCATGTGACCGGTGATGACTGCTTCGTGATGAAGGTGGCCGCGCGTTCCATGCGGCACCTGGAGGAGGTCACCGGGCGGATCGCCGGCCTCGGGTCGGTGACCACCAGCGTGGTGTACTCCTCGCCGCTCGACCGCAGGCCGCTCAGCCTCTGACCGACCCCGGTCCCTGTCCGGCCCCTGACCGGTCAGTCCGCCCGGCGGCTTGCGGTACGCAGCCGTACGGTCGAGCCTTCCCGGCCCTTGACGACCCGCAGCTGGGCCGGGATGCGGTGCCGCAGGTCGGCGACGTGGCTGACGATGCCGACCGCCCGGTCCCGCTCGCGCAGGCCGTCCAGTACGTCGAGCACCTCGTCGAGGGTCTGGTCGTCCAGGCTGCCGAAGCCCTCGTCGATGAAGAGGGTGTCGAGCCGGACGCCGCCGGCCTCGTCGGTGACCACGTCGGCCAGGCCCAGCGCCAGGGCCAGTGAGGCGAAGAACGTCTCACCGCCGGACAGGGTGGCGGTGTCGCGCTCGGTGCCGGTCCAGGCGTCGACCACCATCAGGCCGAGGCCGGACTTGCCGCGGCCGCCGCTGCGGGCGTCGGTGTGCACGAGGGTGTAGCGGCCGGCCGACATCCGCTGGAGGCGTACGCCCGCGGCGGCGGCGACCTGTTCGAGCCGGGCCGCCAGGACGTACGTCTCCAGCTCCATCCGGTAGCGGTTCTCCGCGGTGGTCGCGGAGGCCAGGTCGGACAGCCGGGCGATGCGGGTGAACTCGGCGCGGGCCGGGGCCAGTTCGCGGACCGTGGCGGCGGCCTCGGCGCTCAGCCGGTCGAGTTCGGCGGTGCGCTGCTCGGCGGCGGACTCCGCGGCGGAGGCGGCGCGCAGCCGGTCGGTGGCCGCGGAGGCGGCGGCCTGCGCGGCGGCCGGGTCGGCGGGCGGGCGGAGCGCGGCGGCGGCGGGTTCGGGGGCGGCCAAGTCCGCCTCCACGGCGGCCTCTTCCCTGGCCCACTGCTCCACCTGCCGCTCCACGGACCACAGTTGCTCGGCAGGCAGCAGGGCCGCGGCGGCCTCCTCGGGCGTGGCGAATCCGGCGCGGGCCGCGGCGGCCACGAGGGCGGCTTCGGCCTCGGCGTGGCGGGCGGCGCTCTCGGCGCGGTAGCGGACGGCGTGCACGGCCCGGTCGAGCAGGGCGATCCGGGCGGAGAGCCGGCCGCGGCGGTCGGCGACGCTCGGGTGCCCGGCCCGCGCCCGGTCCAACTCGGCGCTCAACCGGGCGTGCTGCTCGTCCAGTTCCTCGCGCCGCGAGGTGCGGGCGGCGGCCCGGCTCAGCGCGTCGTGCCGCTGGGCGGTGCGGCGGTCGCGCTCCTGCCCGGCGCTCTCCAGCGCCCGGCGCGCCTCCGACAGGCCGGCCGCCTCCCGGGCGGCGTCGGCGTGCTCGGCCTCGAGTACGGCGCAGGCGGCGGTCAGTTCGGCCAGCGGTGCGTCGCCGGCGGTCGCGGTGGCGGCGTCCAGGGCGGCGGCGAGCCGGGTGGCGGCGGCGCGGGCCGCCTCGTGGTCGGCGGCGGCCCGCTCGTAGGCGGCGCCCGCGGCGTCCTCGTCGGCCCGGGTGACCTGCTGGGGCGCGGGCCGGGCGGGCGCCGGGTGCTCCGGTGAGCCGCACACACGGCAGGGCTCGCCGGAGGTCAACTGCGCGGCCAACTCGGCGGCGATCCCGTCGATCCGGGCCTGCCGCAGGTCCTGCCAGCTCTCCCGGGCCTGGGCGGCCAGGTCCCGCGCGTCCCGTACGTCGTCCTCGGCCCGCCGCAACTCCGCGCTGAGCCGGTCCCGTTGCCCGGCGGCGGCGCTGCGCCGCCGCGCCGCCTCCAGCTCGGCCCCCCGCTCACCGGCCCGCCCCACGGCCTCACCGGCAGCGTCCAGCCGCGCCTGAAGCCGATCCCGCACGGCCGGCCACTCCGCCAGCCACCCGTCCGCCTCCCGAACGGCCCCTTCGTCCACCCGCTCCTCGCGATCAAGCCCGATCCGCCGCGCGTGAATCTCCTCGACCCGCCCCTCGACCTCCCCGGCCTGAGCAAGCCCCCCCAACTCCTCCCGCAGTTCCCCCACCCGCCGAACAAGCGGCTCCACGAGCAGAACGGCCCCGCCGACGTCCCGACCGCCCTGGGCCACCACCCCGCCGCCCCCCTCGCGCCCGAAGGAGCTCGCAGCGATATCGCCCGCCCCGCCGGGAGCCCCCGTCTCGCCCTCGCCACCCGCACGCAGGCGTACGGCCTCCGGCTCCCGGACAACGGGGCCGGCCGCACCACCGTCGGCGGCCCCGTCCTGCCCAACGCCGTCACCCCGCCGGCCGGCCCCCGCCCGTTCCCCAGCAGTGGAGCCCGCAACCGGGTCCGCCGACCCTCCGGGGTCCGTCTCCGGCCGTGCCGCGCCCTCGCGTTCGAGCCCGGCCTGCTCCGGAACCGCGCCCAACGCGCCCTCTCGTTCGAGCCCGGCCTGCTCCGGGACCCCAGCCCCCGCCGGCGCGCCCTCCGCCGGGACCGTGGGTGCCCCGCCGCGTCCGCTCGCTCCCCGCGCTGCGGGCACCTGCGGCGCCGGGGCGCGGTCAACGGCGGGCAGCTCGCCCGCCGTTGCCAGGTCTGCCGTCACCGCGTGCTCCGCCGCGGCCGACTCCGCCGCTCGGGTCGCCGTCTTCTCGCGGGCCGCCAGGGCGTGTTCGACCGTTGCCGCGCGGTGGGCGCGGGTCAAGGTCGTGCGGGTGGATGTGCGGGTGGCCCGCGTTTCGGCGAGGGTGGTGGCGCGGCGCACGGCCTGGGCGTGGCGGGTCTGGAGGGCGTGCAGGTCGCGTTCTTCGGCGGCGGCCGCGGAGGCCGCGTCGTGCGCCGCCTCCGTGCCGCGCAGCGTCGCCGCGACGATCTCGTGCTGCTCGCGCGCGGTGCAGCGCAGGACCGCTGCCCACGGCAGCAGATCGGCCGCCGCGTCCGCCGGCAGCTCCGCCTCGGCGGCGGGGCCGGCGGCCTGCCGCAGGCGTTCGGCGAGGTGGCCGAGTTCCTGGTCGCCCTGCGCGAGCAGGTGCGCCGCCTCCTGCCTGCGGTCGCGCAGCCAGCTCTCCACCGCCTTGAAGCGCCGCGTGTCGAACAACCGGCCGAGCAGCGCGGCCCGTTCGATCGCGCTCGCCCGCAGGAACGTGGCGAACTCGCCCTGCGGCAGCAGCACCACCTGGCAGAACTGCTCGCAGCTCATCCCGACGAGCTGCCTGACCTCTTCGCCGATCTCCTGGTGCGACTTCGACAGCGCCCGCCACTCCCCGCCGGTCCACTCCCGCAGCAGCGTGACCGCCTTGTCCATCGTGGTGCCGCTGCCCCGCTTCTTGGCCCGCGGCTGCTCCGGGCGCCGGGTGATCTCCAACCGGCGCCCGCCGACGGTGAGTTCGAGCAGCACCTCGGTCGCGGTGCCGGCCGCCGCGTGGTCGCTGCGCAGCCGGGTGGCGGGCCGGGCGCCAGGAACCTGCCCGTAGAGCGCGAAGCAGACGCCGTCGAGCACGGAGGTCTTGCCCGCGCCGGTCGGGCCGTGCAGCAGGAAGAGTCCGGCGGCGGACAGCTCGTCGAAGTCCACGGTCTCGGTGCCCGCGAACGGCCCGAACGCGGTGAGCTGGAGGCGGTGCAGGCGCATCAGGCGCGTTCCGTCCGTACGGTGTCGGCACGTACGGCGTCGAACGCGTCGCCCAGCAGCAGCCGTTCGGCCGGGTCGGCCTCGGCGCCCCGCACGTGCGTGACGAAGTCCTCGGCGATCTGCCGGTCGCTGCGGCCGCGCAGCCGCCGCGCGTAGGAGAGCCGCTGGTCGTCGTTCCCGGCGTCGGGCTCGAACGCCAGGCTGAGGACGTGCGGGAAGCGTCCGGCCAGTGCCGCCATCGGCTCGTGCGGCCGGAACGGGTCGGTGAGGGTGGCCTCCACCCAGGCGTCCTCGTGCCGGTCGAGCGCCGGATCGGCCAGCAGGTCGTCGAGCCGGCCGCGGATCCTGGCCAGCCGGCGCGGTACCGGCGTGTCGATCCGCTCGGCGGCGGTCACGGCGCCGGGCCCGTCACCGACGCGGGAGGCGGGGTCGCCGCCGGGCCCGAGGGTGATCAGCCACATGCTCTTGCGGTGGTGCTCCTCGGAGAAGGAATAGGCGAGCGGCGAGCCGGAGTAGCGGATCCGCTCGGTGAGGGTCTGGCAGCCGTGCAGATGGCCGAGCGCCACGTAGTCGATGCCGTCGAAGACGGCGGCCGGCACCGCCTCCACGCCGCCCGCGGTGATGTCGCGCTCGCTGTCGCAGGGCGCGGCGCCGGTGACGAAGGCGTGCGCGAGGACGATGCTGCGGGTGCCGGCCGGGCGGGTCGCCAGGTCTGCTCTGATGCCGTCCATGGCGGCGGTCAGCACCGCCGTGTGGTCGGCCCGCTCGGCGTCGAACTCGGCCCGGGCCAGGGCGGGTTCGAGGTAGGGCAGGCCGTAGCAGGCGACCTCGCCGTCCGCGTCGGGCAGCATGACGGGCTGCCGGCTGCCGGCCGGTTCGGTGCGCAGGTGGACCCCGGCCCTGCCCATGATCCGGGCGCCGACGCCGAGCCGGCGGGCGGAGTCGTGGTTGCCGGAGATCATCACGGTGGGCACGCCGAGGTCGGCGAGCCGGTGCAGCACGTCGTCGAAGAGTTCGACGGCCGGCAGCGGCGGCACGGCCCGGTCGTAGACGTCACCAGCGACGAGCACGGCGTCCACCCGCTCCTCGCGCGCGGTGGCCACCAGGTGGTCGAGGAAGGCGCGCTGCGCGTCGAGCAGGCTCACCCGGTGGAACGAGCGCCCCAGGTGCCAGTCGGAGGTGTGCAGGAATCTCATGCCACCGCTCCGACCCGCACCTGTGCCCTCGCCGTTCCTGGAAGATCAGCCCCCATCGTGATCAAGATTGTAGAGGTCCCGGCCCCGCCCGGTGCTCCGACCGGCAGACAAGGCGCCCGCGACCGCGGGCCCGGTACCGGGCACGGGAATTCCCCCAGGGATCCGAACCTGCGGGTTCGTTGATCCGGACCCGGCCCTGTGCAAAGCTGATGAAGCTCGGATTTAGTACGAGTGTCAAATATTAAGAAGCCCCCGGTCTCTGCAATTCCCTGTAGCCGCACGGCCGATGCCGACGCGGTGTTCAGGCATGCCCCGGTCCGAATCGGCCGAGACCAGTCGAATCAATGGAGCCTCCTTGAAGCTGCGAAGAAGAACCCGAATACCGCTGGCCATCGCCACGGCCGCGGTGGCGGTCGCGGGCCTGACGCAGAGCGCCGCGCCGGCCTGGGCCGGCTCCTCCGGGACCGCCTCCTCCGCGGTGTCGCCCGCGAGTGACACCTCCCCGGCGCCGACCCAGGCGAAGTCCTCGCGGGTACTGGCACCGGACACCGACCTGCCCACGTCGTGGAAGTCCTCCGCCGACCAGGTGGTCACGGTGGCCGGGGACGGCTCCGGCCTGCACGTGCTGGCCGCCGACAGCGGCAAGGCCTACCAGTGGCGCACGGTCGCCACCCTCGGCGAGGCCGCCTTCGGCACCGACCTGTGGATCGGCAACGCCTGCGTGACCGGTTCGGGCAAGCGCGCGGTCGTGGTCTACGCGCCCCGGGAGTTCACCAACTCGCCGGACCTGATGGAGCACGGCGGCTTCGCGGCCGTCGTGGACCTGACCAGCGGCAAGGTGACCAAGCTGGCCGACACGGTGACGCTGGGGTACTTCAACCCCGGCTGCGGCACCGGTGAGACGGCCGTGCTGACGCAGCTCGGCGACGACAAGGACAACCAGACCCGGCTGCTGACGGTCGACACCGTCACCGGCCAGGTGACCCGCAAGCAGACTGAGAACGTCGAGGTCACCTCGGCCGTGCCGAACGGCGACACGATCGTCGGCGCCGCGGCCGGCCGGCTGATCGGCTTCGACCGGAAGAACCACGCGACCTCGCTCGGCACCACCTCGGGCGCCGCCTCGCAGCTGCGGGTGGACAGCCAGGGTGGCGTCAGTTTCCTGGACCACGCGAGCGGCAAGACCCGCGCCCGGCGCGCCTTCGGCGGGAAGACCACCACCTTCGCCCAGGGCCCGTCCGGCTCCCTCGGCCTCCAGTCGGGCACCGGCGGGCGGGTCTTCCTCACCGGCAGTCCGGCCTCCACCACGGCGCTGCCCTCGACGGTCCGGCGGCTGCAGGTGGCGGCGGACGCGACGGTCTCCTCCACCGGCGCGATCGCGGTGGACCAGGCGGTGTCCTCCACTCTGCGCAGCCACGTCGCCAACCCGCTGGCGGCCACCGCGTTCAACTCCCCGGCCACGCTGCAGATCAGCACCGAGGTGCCGGCCACCGGCAAGAAGCTCGCCTTCACCGCCGGCCAGGACTACGACAAGAACGACGCGGGCCGGGAGCTGTCACCCGCGCTCACCGGCGCCGGCGGCACGAGTTCGGGCACCGGTGGTGCGACGGTCCAGCCGAGGAGCGCGACGAAGTCCGCCGGTACCGCCACCGTCTCGCCGCAGGTGGCGGGCGACCCCAACACGCCGATCGACAACGACCGTACGTGCTCGATGGCGCGCAACGACGCCACCCAGCAGGCGTACCAGCCGACGCCCAACCAGGTGCAGTGGGCCGCGGACATGGCCGTCCGCGGCGACCTCACCAGCACCTACGTCCGGCAGGGCGGCTGGCGCACCGCGGACGGGCTCGGCACGGTGAACCCGCAGGGGATGTTCCCGCTGCCCGGCCTGGTCGGCGGCGGCCGGATCCCCGCGCAGGTGCTGCTGGGCGTCCTCGCCCAGGAGTCCAACCTGTGGCAGGCCGAGGGCGGCGCGCTGCCGGGCCAGACCAGCTCCACGCTGGCCAGCACCGACGGCTTCTACGGCCACCCGGCGCTGAAGGACGGTGAGGACCCAGAGGACCACTGGCTGATCAACTGGGACAAGGCGGACTGCGGTTACGGCATCGGCCAGCAGACCGACGGCATGAAGAACGGGGACGTCAACCCGCTGCCGGCCAGCCAGCAGAAGGCGATCGCCCTGGACTACACGTCCAACATCGCGGTCGCGGCCCGCACCCTGGAAGTGAAGTGGAACGAGCTGCACACCACAGTGGTGCAGCCCAACACGATCACGCTGCACACCGACAGCGCCTCCAACTTGGAGAACTGGTTCGCGGCGCTGTGGGACTACAACTCGGGCTTCAACTTCTACAACCCCGCCGCCCCCGCCTCGCCTTGGGGGCTCGGCTACCTCAACAACCCGGACAACCCGATCTACCCGCAGGACCGGGCCGCGTTCCTCGACAACAACGCGTACGCCGACGCCGCCCACCCCGAGTGGTGGTCGTACGAGGAGAAGGTGCTCGGCTGGGCCGCCTGGCCGATCGACACCGGCCGCGCGTATTCCGACAGCGGGCAGGCCGACAACAGCAACCCCGCGGGCTACTCGGCCGCGTGGTGGAACACCGGCAACAACCGCTCCCAGGTCAAGCCGCCGCTGGGCACCTTCTGCAAGCCCGACGTCAACGACTGCCACCCGGACGCCCCGCCGCGCTGCGAGATCGACCACCTCGGCGCGTCCTGCGACCCGCCGCACTGGTACCACGCGCCCATCACCAGCTGGCAGGTCGACTGCCCCGACAACTGCGGCCACGAGCTGATGGTCTACCAGACACTCAAGACCGAACTCGGCAACGGCAACAACGGAACCGGCCATATGTGCGACAACTCGGTGCCGGCCGGAGCGGTCGTGGTGGACGACGTGCCGAACTCGGTGCCGACACTGACCGACGGATGCAGCAAGGCCGGCTGGTCGAACGCGGGCACGTTCAGCTTCAGCCCGTTCAACGCCGATCCCGAGAGCCACTACGAGGCCAAGGCCGACCTCCACCAGATCGGCGGCGGCTTCGGCGACCACTTCTGGTACGCCCACACGCGGAACTACGGCACCGGCGTCGACAACCTGTACAGCAACAACCTGCTGCACACACCGCAGGTCTCCGGCAACATGGCGGTCACCGGCACCTGGAAGCTGAGCCAGCAACTCACCGGCTGGACACGGGTGCTGGTCCATCTGCCGGACACCGGATCGCAGACCCAGGACGCCACCTACACCATCCACGCCGGCGGCGGAGCGTCGCAGAACCGCACGCTGAACGTGGACAAGGAGGCCAACTCCTGGGTGAGCCTGGGGGTCTTCCAGTTCTCCCCGTCGAGCATCAACTACCAGGGCGTGTCGCTCAGCAACTGGACGAACGACGGCAACGCCGACGAGGACGTCTCCTGGGACTCCGTCGCCTTCCAGATCCTGCCGCAGAAGCCCAAGGACATCGTCGTGCAGATGGGCGACTCCTACTCCTCGGGCACCGGCACAGGACCGTACGACTACGGCACCGCCACCGGCCCGTACGCCGACATCGGCAGCCAGTCCTCGCCCGGCCACAACTGGAACGCCTGCCTGCGCAGCCCTGACTCCTGGGGCCGGCAGGCCAGGCTGCCCGGAACGACGACCAGCGTCGGAGCTCGCACCGACGCGCTGGACAAGACGATCGACTACCACTCGGTGGCCTGCAACGGGGCCTTCGTCTACGACCTCGACTCGTCCCTCGACACCGACGGGGACGGCGGGCCCGGCACTCTCGGGCAGTACGGCGAAGTGCCTCAGCTGGATTCGGGATTCCTCAACGACGACACCACGCTGGTCGAGCTGACCATCACCGGTAACGACGCCGAGTTCGGTTCGACGGTCTCCGACTGCGCCGATCCACGCAAGGGATGCCCGTCGGACGCCTCGGTGCAGAAGAACATCTCCGACGCCGTCGACAAGCTCCCGCCACTCCTGAGCCACATCAAAACCCTCGCCCCGCACGCGAAGATCGTCCTGATGGGCTATCCGCAGCTGTTCGGCTCGCACACTCCGTGCATCGGCGTGATCTCCTCCGCGCCACGCGACCAACTCGACAGCTGGGCGCGCGACCTACAGCTGAGCGAGACGGCCGCGGTCGGCGTGGCGGTCGCCGCGGGAGTGCCGGTGGAGTTCATGTCGCCCGACGCCGAGTTCGACGGCCACCGCGTCTGCGACAGCGCGAACGGGATCAACGACTACGTCGCCGGGCCCGCCTCCGACAACCCGGCCGACTTCTCCTGCCCGGGGGCGCTGATCTGCCCGGGCATGGAGAGCTACCATCCCAACCACAGCGGCACGCCGGCCTACGCCCGCGCGCTGGAGGACGCGCTGAACGGCTTCTACAGCTGATCCGACCGACCATCGCCGTCCACTGATCGGACCGGCTGACAGATTCCTGGTGGTGGCCCTCATGGCGTGAGGGCCACCACCCTCCTTCTCTTCAGGAGGCCCCTGTGACGCCCGCCACGGACGGCGCAAGCGCGGCCCGACCGCTGAAGTGGGCGGCCGTCGCCGCCGCCTGCCTGATCGCCGCCGCCATCGCCGGCTTCGTGCTGATCCTGTCGTTGTGGCCGCACCCGCCACCGGCCGGCTCCGTCAGCAAGGCGCAGGCGCAGCGCCGTATGGACCGCGAGGCCCAGCTGTACGCCGACGCCCTCGCACTGGCCGCACGGAGCGGCCCGCTCAGCACCGAGGGCCTGCGCGCCCACCCCGTGCCGCACGGCAGCACGGTCGGAGCCGCCGGGGTCAGCGCGCGCGGCGACCGCACCCTCGTGACGTTCCCGCAGGCCGCGCCTTACGGGCGGCCCGACCACACCGCCCGGTTGACGGTCTGCGTACAGGTCGTCCTCGCCCCCTCGCCGCAGGGAGTCGTGCCCGGCGGCGTCAGCGAGGTGGCGGCGTCCCGCTGCGCGCCCGCGCCGCGGCCGGCTCAGACATCCACGTAGGCGCTGCCCTCGACCGCGCAGCCGGCTGTCCCCGAGGTGGTGTCGGCCAGCCAGGAGCGGAACGCGGCGAGTTCGGGGTCCGGCACGCCGAGCGCGATCCGCACGCCCGTACCGCCGTAGGAGACCCCGCGCACCGCGTGGCCGGCGGCGCGCAGCTCGTTCTCCAGCCGGCCGGCCCGCTGGTGGTCGACGGTGACGGTCACCAGCGCCAGCAGCCGCCGCTGCGTGGTGCCGATCTCGTCGAGCGCGGCGGAGACCGCGCCGCCGTACGCGCGGGCCAGGCCGCCGGCGCCGAGCTGGACACCGCCGTAGTAACGGGTGACAACGGCGACGGTGTCCCGCACCTCCCGGGCCAGCAGCACCTGGAGCATCGGGGTGCCGGCCGTGCCGCCGGGCTCGCCGTCGTCGCTCGCCCGGTGCAGCCGGCCGTCCGGCCCGATGACGTACGCGAAGCAGTGGTGGCTCGCGCCGGGGTGCTCCTTGCGGACCGACCGGATCACGGCCTGCGCCGCCTGCTCGCTGCCGGCCGGGGCGAGCAGGCAGAGGAAGCGGGAGCGCTTGATCTCGCTCTCGTGCACGCCCTTGCGGGCCACCGTCAGGTACCGGTCCACCATCCGCCCAGCGTAGGGCGTCCCCCGGGTGGCGGACCGGGCGGGAATGGCCGGCCGCGGTTCCTCGTTCGTCCAGGCAGGACGCGGTCGCTCCGGGCGGCGGCGGGCGGGCAGGGCGATCCGGCGAGCGGCGGGAGTGAGCAGCGGATGTACGGCGACGAGGTCGGCGCGGATGCGGTACGCAGGATCCTGAAGGACAGCGGCGACACCTGGGCGGTGGTCGGCATGTCCAACAACACCTCACGCGCGGCCTACGGGGTCGCCGCGGTGCTCCAGCGGTTCGGCAAGCGGATCGTGCCGGTGCACCCGAAGGCGGAGACGGTACACGGCGAGCAGGGGTACGCCTCGCTCGCCGACATCCCGTTCCCGGTCGACGTGGTGGACGTCTTCGTGAACTCAGCGCTGGCCGGGGCGGTCGCGGACGAGGCGGTGGCGGTCGGCGCGAAGGCCGTCTGGTTCCAGCTCGGGGTGATCGACGACGCGGCCTTCGACCGCACCCGCGCGGCCGGTCTCGACATGGTGATGGACCGCTGCCCGGCGATCGAGATCCCGCTGCTGGCCTGAGCGGGGCGGCCGGACCGTTCGGACCGGACGGGCGACCCAGGACCGTCGGAACGGACGGGCCGGATCAGATGCCGAGACCGTCCAGCACCTCGGCGCCGGGCAGCGCCGCCAGCGTCTTGCCCGGCACGATGAGCTTGCCGCGCCGGTAGCCGCTGCCGAGCAGCACGTACGGGGTGTTCACCACCGCGGAGTCGATGAGCAGCGGCCAGTGCGCGGGCAGCCCGACCGGGGTGATGCCGCCGTACTCCATGCCCGTCTCCCCCACCGCGGTGTCCATCGCGGCGAAGGACACCTTGCGGGCTCCCAGGTGGCGGCGGACCGTGCCGTTGACGTCCACCCGGGTGGTGGACAGCACCACGCAGGCGGCGAGGGTGACCTCGCCGCCGCGCTTGCCGGCCACCACCACGCAGTTCGCCGAGGTCTCCAGCAGGCCGGGGCCGTAGGCGGCGGCGAAGACGGCCGTGTCCGCCTTGTCCGGGTCGCTGTCCACATGGATCATCTCGGCGGTGACGGCGGCGGCCACCGGGGGCGGCAGCAGGTCGAGGCGTTCGGTGGCGGGACTCGCGTCCTCGAAGGAGCCGATCGGTGCGCGCATACCGCCGAACCTAACAAAGCCCTGGGCGGGGGCCGTTGCCAGGCCGGTTCCCGCGGACGTTCTCCGGCGGGCGGACTTTGTCCGGCGGTCCCCGCGGACGTTCTCAGGCCGGTTCGTCCAGTTCGGCCAGCGCCGCCAGCTGGTCGGAGGTCATGTCCGCGGGCACCGGCACCGGCGCCGGAGTGCGCAGCGGCGGCTGCCAGCCGGTCTCCGGCTCCCAGCGGCGGACGATCCTGGCCGGCGCGCCCGCCACCACGGAGAAGTCCGGCACCTCGCCGCGGACCACGGCGCCGGCCGCGACGACCACGTTCCGGCCGAGCCGGGCGCCGGGCAGGATCACGCAGCCCGAGCCGAGCCAGCTGCCGCTGCCGATCAGCACCGGGGCGGTACGCGGCCACTGCCTGCCGATCGGCTGGGCGGTGTCGTCGTAGGAGTGGTTGTCGCTGGTGACGTAGACATACGGGCCGCAGTAGACGTCGTCGCCGAACACGACGGGCACCGAGGCGACCACATGGCTGCCGCGGCCCAGCACGACGCCGTTGCCGAGCAGCAGGATCGGGTCGGGGCCGAGGTCGAGGCCGGGCATCATGCCGGCGGTGAGGGTGACCTGCTCGCCGATGATGCAGTAGTCGCCGAGCTGGATCCAGCGCTCACCGAAGACGGTGCCCTGCGGGAAGGCCAGCCGGGTGCCCTCGCCGATCCGGCCGAACCGGAGCGCCCCGGGGCGCTCCGCGGTGACCGCCCCGGCCTCCTGGACCCAGCGCCAGCCGCGGTGCACCAGCCGGGATGCCGCGCGCCGCCGCCACGCCGCCGCGGCGCGGGCCGTGGAGGAGAACACGTTCTCATTCTTGGCCACGAGGCCACCGTATACGCTGCCGGCGGCTACCGGTGGACGGCGGGGGCGGCGTTCCACACGGCGCGACGGGCGGTCCGGCGGGACGGCGGGCGGCCCTGGCGGGTCGGCGGGCGGTTCACTCGCCGGCCGGTGCCACCGCCACCTCGCGCTCGGCGTCGCTCTCCAGCTCCGCCTGCGCCTTGGCCGCGCGCCGCCTGACAAGGACGAACGAGCCGATGCCGAACAGCACGGCGATGCCGAGGCCGACGTACCCGAACCGTTCGAGCCACGGCTCGGCGACCTTGCCGACGTAGTAGACGACGGCGGTGATGCCGCCGGCCCAGACGATGCCGCCGAGCGCGTTGGCGATCAGGAACCTCGGATACGGCATCTTCAGCACGCCCGCCAGCGGTCCGGCGAAGATCCGCAGCAGCGCGACGAAGCGGCCGAAGAACACCGCCCACATGCCCCAGCGCTGGAACGACCGCTCCGCGGTGGCCACATGGCCTGGTGAGAAGTGGCTGGGGAATCTCCTGCCGAGCCGTTCGAGCAACGGTTTGCCGCCCTTGTGGCCGATGGCGTAGCCGATCGAGTCGCCGCCGATCGCGCCGATGACGGCGCAGATGCCGACCAGCCACGGGTTGGCGTTGCCCTGCGAGGCCAGCAGCGCGGCCGTCATCAGCACGATCTCGCCCGGCAGCGGAATGCCCAGGCTCTCCACCCCGACCACCGCGAACACCATCAGATAGACGGCGACCGGCGGAATGCCGTCGAGCCAGTCCTGGACGTGCACAGCCGGTTCCTCCCCGAGCAGACGATCAGGTGTGCGCACGCGGCGCACACCGTCGAAGCCTAACCGACCGCCGATGTCCGCGGACCGGTCAGCGATTGGGCCGCAGCGTCCAGACGATGGTCAGGTGCGAGGTCTCGGCGCCGTCCTCGCGGCGGACCGCGACCTCGACCGGGAACTCCGGGCGCCGGCCCGCGTCCAGCTCCGCGATCACCTCGGCGACCGGCCGGCCGAGCTCCGCGGTGGCGGTCACCGGACCCTTCGCCAGCTTCATCCAGCCGAGTTCGGCCCGTACCGGCAGCGGCACCGCGCGGCCCATCTGGTCGCCGAACGCGGCGAGTACGACGGCGCCGCTGGCGGACTCCGCGAGGGTGAACATCGCCCCGGCGTGCGGCCCGCCGACGTGGTTGCGGTACTCGGGCTGGTCCGGCAGCAGCACCACGGCACGCTCGGTGGTGATCTCGGTGTACTCCAGGTTCAGCGTCCTGGTCATCGGCACGGTGGACTTGAGCATGTCGGCCAGCGAGGCCGTGAACTCTGATATCTCAGGCATGGCCTGATGTTACCAACCAGTAGCAGGCAGCCGCCGTGGAACCGCGCGGCCCGCTCCCCTAGTGTTTCCAGCCATGTGGCCAGGAGACCAGCAGTCCGGGGGACAAGGCGGGGGTCAGCAGTACCCGCAGGGCAGTCCTCCGCAGCAACCCCAGGGACCGTACGGACCGCCCGAGCCGTACGGCCGGCCCGGTTATCAGCAGCCGGGCACCCCGCCGCCGGGGCAGCAGCCAGGCGGCCAACAGCCAGGTCAGCAGCCCGGACAGCAGCCGGGTCAGCCGTCGGGCCCGCAGCCCGGTTACCCGACGCCGCCACCGCCGCCGCCGTACGGGCAGCCGGCGCCCAACCCGTACGCCCAGCCCGGCTACCAGCAGCAGCCCCCGCCCGGTGGCTACCCCACCCCGCAGAACTGGGGCCCGCTGACCCCCGGCGGACCCGAGGGGCCGCCGCCCGGCGGGCGCAAGACGTCCACCGTCGCCGTCGCGATCGTCGCCTCCCTCGCGGTGATCGCCGCGATCGTGGTCGGCGCCGTCTACCTCACCGGCGGCGACAAGAAGGACGACGCGGGCAAGGACCACTCCCCCACCCCGACCGCGACGGCCACCACGCCGGCGCCGACGGCCACCACCCCGACGCCCGCTCCCACCACCGCGGCCCCCGGGGCCGACGGCGGATCGAGCGACTCCCCGCGCGGCGCGCCGGACGCGCTGGTCATCAAGCCGGTGATCCCCGGCTGGAAGGTGGTCAGGCGCAGCGAGCGCAACGTCGCCTTCGACGTGCCGCCGGACTGGACGGTCGCCAGCGAGGGCCTGGACATCGGCTTCGAGGACGACAGCGGCAAGCCCGAGGTCCTGATGGGCGCACCGGCCTACTACAAGGAGGACTGGTGCACGGTCGGGAAGAACAGCACGGACGCGGCCGCGGTCGGCTCCAAGGGCGGCACCGGGGCCAAGAGCCTGCGTGACGCCGCGGAGTCCGCGGCGACGTCATGGGCCTACTGGGCCTTCCAGGAGAAGGGCAAGGGCACCTTCTCCAAGGCGCAGAACAGCAGGACGTTCCACAACGCGCACGGCATCAGCGGCTGGCAGGCCCAGGCCACCGCCACCAACGTGCCCAAGACCGGCAAGTGCACGACCGACGGCATCGCCTACACCGTCGCCTGGCTCGACCCGGCGCAGGCCGCGCCGACCCCGGTGGTGTGGGTGCTCTACGCCGCGCACAACGTGTCCGGCCAGGTCGCGCAGTCCGTGGTCGACCAGATCAAGAGCACCATCCGGCCGATCAAGACCAAGTAGCCGGCCGCCCGGCCGCCCCGACAGCCCGCAGAAACGGGTTTGCGGGCGGCCGGGGGCCCGGTGGATAGTCCCGGGGTGAAGACAGCCGGCGAATCCCTCGACCCGCGCACCCGTATCCCGGACTGGGCGGGACGCGACTTCCGGTTGCTGATCAGCGCGTCGTTCATCACCAACCTGGGCAACTCCGGTGCCACCATCGCCGCCGCCTACGCCGTCATCGAGTCCGGCGGCAGCGCCACCGACGTCGGCGTGGTGGCCGCCGCCAGGACGCTGGCCATGGTGGTCTTCCTGCTGCTCGGCGGGGCGGTCGCGGACCGGGTGCCCCGGCAGCGGGTGATGGCCGCGGCCAACTGCGTCAACGCGCTGTCCCAGGCGGCCTTCGCGGCCCTGGTGCTCGGCGGCGATCCGCAGCTCTGGCAGATGGCGGCGCTGACCGCGGTCGGCGGCGGCGCGTTCGCGTTCTTCTCACCGGCCTCCGAGGGCCTGGTGATGGCCACGGTGGAGACCGCGAGCGCCGGAAAGGCGTTCTCGGTCTACCGGCTCTCGATGAACGGCGCGACGATCGCGGGCGCGGCGCTCGGCGGCGCCCTGGTCGCCGGGATAGGCCCCGGCTGGGTGCTGGCGGTGGACGCGGCCGGCTTCATGGTCGCGGCGGCGCTGCGCTCCCGGATCGCCGTACCTCGGGTGGACCGGCAGCAGAGCGGCGGCATCGTGCATGAACTGCGGGCCGGCTGGCAGGAGTTCAGCTCGCGTTCCTGGCTGTGGGGCATCGTCGTGCAGTTCGCCGTGGTCAACGGCGTCGTGGGCGCCGCTGAGTCGGTCTACGGCCCGCTGATCGCCCGCGAGCACCTGGGCGGGGCCGGCCCCTGGGGCATCGCGATGGCCGCGACCGGGGTCGGCACGGTGTTCGGCGGCCTGCTGATGATCCGCTGGCGGCCACGCCGGATCCTGCTCGTCGGCACCCTGGGCATCGTCCCGCTGGCGCTGCCGAGCGCCGCGCTGGCTCTCACCGCGCCGGTGTGGCTGCTGTCGCTCGGGATGTTCTGCGCGGGAGTCGGCGTCGAGGTGTTCGCGGTCGGCTGGATGCTCGCGCTGCACCAGGAGATCCCGGAGGAGAAGCTGTCACGGGTCTCGGCGTACGACTGGCTGGGCTCGGTGTCCATGATGCCGATCGCGATGGCGGTGGCCGGTCCGGCGGCGAGCGTCTTCGGGATGGCCCCGACGCTGTGGGGTTCGGCGGTGCTGGTGCTCGTCCTGACCGGGGCGGTGCTGCTGCTGCCGGACGTGCGCAGGCTGGAGCGGGCCGGGCACGGGGCCGCCGCCGGGTCGGTGCCGGTGGCGGCCGGCTCCGTCGAGATGGTCTAGCTCTTTTCGGGCTGGGGGCTCCTTTGTGGGGTCAGCCGACCGAGAAGGCGCCCTCCGGCGGCACCGGGGACGCGGTGGCGGTGTCGTCGCGCACCGGCCGCGCCCGGCCGGTCAGCCGGGTGAGCGCCGGGCCGTGCACCACCCGGGCGGGGAACGCGTCGGCGGCCGACAGCCGGGCCAGCGCGTCCAGCGGCAGCGGGCGGTCGGTGGCCACCACGATCGCGTTGCCGAACCGCCGCCCGCGCAGCACGCCCGGCTCGGCCAGTACGCACATCTCGGCGTCGGCGCCGAACGCCGCCCGGACGGTGGCGAGCTGGCCGCCGAGGAAGCCGAAGGGCGCGGCGTCGGCGACGTTCGCCAGGTAGATCCCGCCGCCGCGCAGCACCCGGCGCACCTCGCGGACGAACTCCACCGACGTCAGATGGGCGGGCACCCGGGCGCCGCCGAAGACGTCGGCGACGACCAGGTCGGCGCTGCCGGTGGCCGCTGCGGACAGCCAGCGGCGGGCGTCGGCGGTGTGGACGGTGACGGCGTGGTCGCGGACGCCGTGGGCGCGGACGCTTCGGACGCCGTCGTCGCGGACGCTGTCGTCGCGCAGCGGCAGGAACTCGGCGACCAGCGCGGCCAGTTCACCGTCGGCCTCGATCACGTCCTGCCGCGCTCCCGGCCGGGCGGCGGCCAGCCAGCGGGGCAGGGTGAGGGCGCCGCCGCCGAGGTGGACGGCGTCGAGGGGTTCGGCGGCGGGCGGCTCGGGGTCGCGGGAACCGGGCTCGCGGGGGCCTTCGGGAGCGTGGGCACCAGGCTCTTGGGTGTCGGGCTCCTGGGGGTCCGCCGTGGCGAACGCGGCCCGGATCACGTACGACATCCGCCGCACGTACTCGAACTCCAGGTGCCCGGGGTCGTCCAGATCGACGTACGACTGGGGGGCGCCGTCCACGGTGAGCAGCCAGGCGCGCGGCCGGTCGAGGTCGGGCAGCAGCTTGGCGACGCCGAAATCGACGGTTCTGGTGACCGGTACCGGTTCGGCGTCGAGAGGGTTCACCCGGCCATTGTCCCAGCAGGGCGGGGTGCCGTCCGCGTCGGTGAGTGCTCGGCCGGGACGGGAGCGCGGCCCGCGCGGCACGGTTTCCCGTACCGCGCGAACCGCGCGCGTCCCCCTCTCGGCGCGGCCGCCAGTCGACGCGCCCCGCCGTTCAGCCGAGCGCGGTGACCGTACCCGCGCCGACCGTCCGCCCGCCCTCGCGGATCGCGAAGCCGAGCCCCGGCTCCAGGGGCAGGGCGCGGTCCAGCTCCACCGTCACGTCGGCGGTGTCGCCGGGCAGCGCGATGCCGCCGGGACCGAGGTCCAGGTTCCCGGCCACGTCCGCGGTGCGGACGAAGAACTGCGGCCGGTACCCGGTGGCGATCGGCGTGTGCCGCCCGCCGTCCGCCGCCGGGACCAGGAAGATCCGCGCGGTGAACCGGCGGTGCGGCGTGACACTGCCGGGCGCCGCGACGATGTCGCCGCGACCCACCTGGCTGCGCTGCACACCGCGCAGCAGCAGCGCCACGTTGTCACCCGCCTGCGCGGACTCCATCGGCTTGCCGAACGTCTCGAGCCCGGTCACCACCGTGCCGAGCGGCTCGCCGTCGCCCTCCCCGTACACCGCGACCCGCTCGCCGGGCCTGACGGTGCCGCGCTCGACCGCGCCGGTCACGACGGTGCCGCGTCCGGTGATGCCGAGCACGTTCTCCACCGACATCAGGAACGGCGCGTCGGTGTAGCGCTCCGGCACCGGCACCTGCTCGTCGATCGCGTCGAGCAGCCGCCCGACCGAGGCCGTCCACACCGGGTCGCCCTCCAGCGCGCGCAGCCCGGACACCCGGACCACCGGCAGCGTGTCGCCGGGGAAGCCGTGCTCGGTGAGCAGCTCCCTGACCTCCAGCTCCACCAGGTCGGTCAGCTCCGGGTCACCCGCGTCGGCCTTGTTGAGCGCCACCACGATGTGCCGGACGCCGACCTGCCGGGCGAGCAGCACGTGCTCGGCGGTCTGCGGCATCACGCCGTCCAGCGCTGAGACGACCAGCACGGCGCCGTCGAGCTGGGCCGCGCCGGTGATCATGTTCTTCACGTAGTCGGCGTGGCCCGGCATGTCCACGTGCGCGTAGTGCCGGGTGGCGGTCTCGTACTCGACGTGCGAGATGGTGATGGTGATCCCGCGCAGCGCCTCCTCCGGCGCCCGGTCGATCCGGTCGAACGGCACGAAGGTGCCGCTGCCGCGGTCGGCCAGCACCTTGGTGATGGCGGCGGTGAGCGTGGTCTTGCCGTGGTCGACGTGCCCCATGGTGCCGATGTTCAGATGCGGCTTGGTACGCACGTACGCCTGCTTGGGCATGGGTCTTTCGCTTCCTCGGAGCCCGGCTGGGAGCGGTGTCCCGCACGGGTGTGGTCGGCACGAGTGTCGTCAGCACGGTGCCCGGATCCCCTGGCCTGGCCGACCCTCCCCCTGCGGGGTCCGCCGGTGTGCGCTCCGGGGAGGGTCAGCTTCGTGCGCCGTCGAAGAAGGTGTTCAGGGCTGCCTTCGACGGCGCGACCGCTGCTGCGGTGGCGTCTGCGGGGAAGGTGAGCCGGAACATGGAAGTGATGGTGCCGTGCGGCGGGGCCCGGCGTCCAACGGTTTACCGGCCGGCCACGGGGGCGACGCGTCCGGCGGTTCACCGGCCGGCCGCCGGGGCTTGATCCCGTGGTGATGTGCGGGGCATGGATTTGATGCGAGGATTTGTTCCGCGCGTGAACTTAGCGCTGCCCGCCGTGCGTACCGCCCAGAAGGACCCTCCATGCCCCTGGCCATCCTCGCCCTGACCGTGTCCGCCTTCGGTATCGGCACCGCGGAATTCGTGATCATGGGCTTGCTGCCCAACGTCGCGGACGACCTGGGCACGTCGGTGCCCACCGCCGGCTACCTGGTCTCGGCCTACGCGCTCGGCGTCGTCGTCGGCGCGCCGCTGCTCACCGCGGTCGGCTCCCGGGTGCCGCGCAAGCGGATGCTCCTGCTGCTGATGGCGCTGTTCACCGCGGGCAACCTCGGTTCCGCGGTGGCCCCCGGCTACGGGACGCTGCTGGTCAGCCGGTTCCTGGCCGGGCTGCCGCACGGCGCGTTCTTCGGGGTCGGCGCGGTGGTCGCGGCCCGGCTGGTCGCGGAGGATCGCAGGGCGCGTGCGGTGGCCGCGATGTTCCTCGGGCTGACGGTCGCCAACATCGTCGGCGTGCCGGCCGCCACCGCGCTCGGCCAGCAACTGGGCTGGCGGGCCACCTTCCTGGTGGTCGCGGCGATCGGCGTGATCGCGCTGGGCGCGCTGGCGCTGCTGATCCCGCAACTGCCGGCCGAGGACCACGGCGGCGTCCGGCAGGAGATACGGGCGCTGTGCGAACCGCAGGTGCTGCTCGGACTACTCACCGCGGTGTTCGGCTTCGCCGGGGTCTTCGCTGTCTACAGCTATCTGGCCTCGATGATGACCGAGGTCACCGGCTTCGCCGACTCCTCCATGACGCTGCTGCTCGCGCTCTTCGGTATCGGTATGACCATCGGGGTGCTGGCCGCGGGCCCGCTCACCGACCGGGCGCTGCGCCCGACGCTCTACGGTTCGCTGGCGGCGCTCGCGGTGGTGCTGGTCGGCTTCCACTTCGCCGCGCAGTCGAAGATCGCGGCGCCGATCGCGGTGGTGGTGCTCGGCGCGGTGGGATTCCTCACCACCACGCCGTTGCAGATGCTGGTGATGAACAAGGCCCGGCTGGCCCCGACCCTGGCCTCCGCCTCCAACAACTCCGCCTTCAACCTGGCGAACGCGGGCGGTGCCTGGCTCGGCGGCGTGGCCATCGCGGCCGGCTGGGGCTGGACGTCACCGGCGCTGGTGGGCGCGGTGCTGGCGGTGGTCGGGCTGGGGGTGGCGGTGACGGCGGGCGTGCTGGATCGGCGTGCGCCGGGCGAGCCGGGGAGGGTGGCGGCGGGGGCGAGCGGGGCGCCGGCGGTGCCGGCAGGTCCGGGCGGGGCGGGAACGGGCGAGCCGGTGGCGGCGGATCTGACGGGGGCGGACGGGGCGTGACGGTCCCAGGTTGAGGTGCGCGGAGGGTTGAGGCGAGCCCTGTAGATCTCAACTTGACGGTGAGGTTCAGACCAGCCGGTCTGAAGTCGACGGGCGCGGACACGTTCGGCTCGCGGTGTCGTGCCGGCTCGTACCCGTACTGACGAAGGCTCAGCCGGCGGACCTGGCCGGGGCGCCCGCGACGTTCGTTCGTGGTCGGGCGCGTCGCTCGGATACGCTCGCCGGGTGGCTGACCGCTTGTCGTTCCTACACGGTCTCGGCGGACGGTGCTCGCGCGTGCTGGTGTCGCCGTGGGCGCGGTTCGGGCTTCTCGTCGTGCTGCTCGCGGCGGCGGCCGTCGCCGTGCTGGCCTGGCAGCCGCAGCATCTGCTGACCTCGGACCAGGGCTGGGCGCCCCGGAGTTCCGGCGGCGCGGCGGTGGTCGTCTTCGCCGTCGCGTACGGCCTGTGCACCGTCGCCTTCGTCCCCCGCCCGCTGCTCAACGCCGCCGCCGGCGCGCTCTACGGCATCCACGCCGGGCTCCCCGCGGCCATCGCCGGCACCGTTCTGGGCGCGGGGCTGGCCTTCCTGCTGGGGCGCTTCCTCGGCCGGGACGCCCTGCGCCCCCTGCTGCGCGGCCGGTTCGTGCTGTCGCTCGACCGGCAGCTCAGCCGGCACGGCTTCCGCAGCACCCTCGCGCTGCGGCTCTTCCCCGGCGTGCCGTTCGCCGCCGCCAACTACGCGGCGGCGCTCTCCCGGATCCGGCTGCTGCCCTTCCTGACCGCGACGGCGGCGGGCAGCGCGGCGAACACCGCGGCCTACGTGGTGGCCGGCAGCCGCGCGGCCTCCCCGACGTCCCCGGTCTTCCTCCTCGCCCTCGGCTTCCTCGGCGTCACGGGCGTGGCGGCAGCAGCGGTGGCCCGCCGCCGTACTTCTGGGCCGGGCCGCACGCCCACCGAAACACCGTGGCCCGAGCCCGCGTACGCGACCGTCAGCGACCCCGACGGGCCTCCCGCTCCCCCAGCGGAATCCGCCTGAGGTCCAGGACATCGTCCAGGACATCGCCCGGCGTCGACCACTCGACTGGCCGCAGCACCGAGGGTGACCTGGCCCGTGGTCAGACAATACGGAAGGTCGCCATCATCGCCATGTCCTCGTGCTCGAGGTTGTGGCAGTGGAAGACGAAGCGCCCCTTGAGATCGCTGAAGCGGATCGCGAGCTGGACTTTCTCGCCCTTGTTGACGAAGACGGTGTCCTTCCAGCCCTGGTCGTAGGGCCCCGGGGCTTTTCCGTCGCGTGCGACGACCTGGATGGTGGCGTTGTGGATGTGGAAGGGGTGGTGGAAGTCCGAGACGATCGTCCAGAGTTCTGTGCTGCCCGCGGGTACGTCCGCCTGCGAGACCGCGGGGTCGAAGGGCTGCTTGTTGATCAGCCATTCGCCCTGGCCACCGCGGACGAACTTCATGGTGCGCCGGGTCATGGAGCCGCTGGGAGTGATCGCGGTGCTCTTCGACAGCGCGGACGGAACGCTGCTGCTGTCCTTGGCCGCGCGCGCGACGACGAAGCGCATGACGGCGGCGGTGGAGTCCGAGCCGAGCTGGTTGAGCAGGGTGATCTCGTCGCCGACCTTGTGCCGGCTGAAGTCGATGACGACGTCGAACCGTTCGGCGGGGGCGATCACGATGGTGTCCTGGTGCAGTGGCGCCGGCAGCAGTCCGTGGTCGGTCCCGATCTGGGTGAACCCCTCGGAGGCGCCCTGGAGCGCGAGCTGGTAGGTGCGGGCGTTGGAGGCGTTCAGGATCCTGAATCGGTAGCGGGCGGTGTCGACCTTCATCACGGGCCACGGGGCTCCGTTGACGAGAATCACATCGCCCATGACGCCGTTGGCCGAAGGCTTGTCCACGCCGGGGGTCGTACGCATGGTGGGGTCGATCGCCGGATACATGAACGATCCGTCGGAGGCGAAAGCACGGTCGGCGATCATCAGCGGGACGTCGCGGGCGCCCCGCGGAAGCGGCAGTGCTTGTTCTTCGGCGTCGTGCGCGATGTGGAAGCCGGCGAGGCCGCGATAGACGCTGGCGCCGGTGAAGGCCATGCGGTGGTCGTGGTACCAGAGGGTTCCGGCACGCGGCTGCGGCGGGTAGGTGTAGTCGCGCCGCAATCTGCTGGTGACCGCGTCGGCATCGCCCATGGCGGGCATTCCAGGCATCGCCGGCATGGCGGGAAAGGTGCCGTAGGTCTCCGCGGGCAGGATGAAGTCGGTGGGATAGCCGTCGCTGTCATGGGGGGTCGTCCCGCCGTGCAGGTGGACCACGGTGGGTACCGGCAGGGCGTTCTTGTGCGTGACGACGACTCGGCGGCCGGGATTCTGCACGATCGTGGGACCGGGGAAGGTGCCGTTGTAGCCCATGATCGGCGTTCTCAGACCTGGGATGATCTCCACCTCGGCCTGCGAGTGCACGATGTCGTAGTAGTCGGTGTCGGAGGTCTGCCGGACGGGCTTGAGCTGCTGGGGAACCGGCAGGGGGGCGCGGAACTGCGCGGGGAGTCCGGCCTTGCTGGTCAGCGTGCGGATGTCGCTGTTCGGGTCGCCGCGGTCGGAGCCCTGGTACTGCCCGTTGTCGTGGGTGTCGTCGTGCTGGCCGTCTCCGTGCCCGTTGTTCTGGGTGTTGTCGTGTCCGCCCTTGTCGGGGACGGGTTTCGAGGGGTGAGCGGTGGGGTGGTCGGTGGGGTGGTCGCCTCCGGATGAGGTGCAGCCGGCGATGACGGCCAGTCCCCCTGCCGCACCCACCGATCTGACCAGGGTGCGGCGGCTCATCACGCCGTCCGGCAGAGGACGGCCGGAGGCTGCCCGCTCCGGGCCGTGAACGGGCGTGGACGCTGCGGGGGTGGTGGCGATCTTCATACCGTCAGCGTCGCAACGTCCCTGGCCGGGGGCGTCGCCTGACGGGAGGCTCCCGCTGCTGCACCGGATGTATCCCGGCCTACACCGGTGGATGTATACAAGCGGATGTACACCGGCGGATGTACACCGGAGCCTCCCGGCGGACGATCCCCCCGCCCCCACACGCGCCCTACCCTTGGCTTGTGGCGACCCTGAACATCACCAACTACTTCCGAGCCAGCGCGCACGGCACTCGGTGGCGGCTGCGGCCGCTGGGAGTCGACGTCGCCCTCGCCGCCGCCGTGACGGCCGTCACCCTGTGGGGCTGCTACAGCGAGTCCAACCCCTCCACCCAGGCCCTGCGCGTCATGCACGGGCACACCGTCACCCCCGCCCCCGCCTGGGCCTACCTGCTGGTGGCCGCCGCCGGCCTGGCGCTGATCTGGCGACGCCGCCACCCGCGAGCGGTGCTGGCCGCCGCACTCGCAGGCGTGCTCGCCTTCAACTCCCTCGGCTACGTCGGCAACGCCGCCCTGGTGATACCGCCCATCGCGCTCTACGCCGTGGCCCTGACAGCGCCGATACGCCACTCGGTCGCGCTGGCGGCGGTCACCCTCCTCACCCTGGGCACGATCGTCGCCACCAGTGCCTTCAACACCTTCGGCAGCGGTGACATAGCGCTGTGCGCACTCGTCGTGGTGGCCGTGCTCGGCGGGATAGCCAGCGCGAGCCGCCGCGAATACCTCGCCGCGGTCCGGACCCGCTCGGAACTGTTCGTACGCACCCAGGAGGAGGAGATCCGCCGCACCGTCGACGCCGAGCGGCTGCGGATCGCCCGGGAGCTCCACGACGTCGTCGCCCACACGATGTCGACCATCAACGTTCAGGCCGGCGTGGCGTCCTATGTGACCAGCGACCTGCCGCCCGCCGCGGCCGACGCCCTGCGCGCCATCAAGATCTCCAGCAAGGACGGCCTGCGCGAGCTGAGGGCCATACTGTCGGTCCTCCGCCAGGCCGACGACCCCGATTCCCACCAGCCCCAGCCGGGGCTGGCCCGCCTCGACGCCCTGGTCGCCGGGGTCAGCGCGGCCGGCCTGCCCACCCGCGTGATCTCGACCGGCCGTCCCTGTGCCCTGGCGCCCGCCGTCGATCTGGCCGCCTACCGCATCGTCCAGGAATCACTGACCAACGCCATCCGCCACGCGGGGCCGGCCACGGCCACCATCCGCATCGCGTACAACCCCCGTGATGTGTGCCTGTCGATCACCGACACCGGACACGGCCCCTCGGCCGGCTACCCGCACGCGGGACACGGCCTCATCGGCATGCGCGAACGGGCGGTGGCCGCCGGCGGATCGCTCAGCGCCGGGCCGGCCGCCAACGGCGGGTTCACAGTCACCGCACTCCTCCCGAAGGAACCCGGCACATGATCCGCGTCCTGCTGGCAGACGACCAGGCCCTCATCCGCGCTGGATTCCGCGCGTTGCTGGAGCACACCGACGGCATCGCCGTCGTCGGGGAGGCGACCGACGGCGAACAAGCCGTCAGCCTCGCCGCGACCACCCGCGCCGACGTCGTCCTCATGGACATCCGCATGCCGGGGGTCGACGGGCTGGAAGCGACCCGCCGCATCGCGGCCAGCGAGGATCTTGCCGGGGTGCGCGTACTGATCCTGACCACCTTCGAGTCCGACCACTACGTCTACGAGGCGATCCGCTCCGGCGCCTCCGGCTTCGTCGTCAAGGACACCGAGCCGGGAGACCTGATCCAGGCGGTGCGGATCGTCGCCCGCGGCGACGCGCTGCTGTCACCCGGCATCACCCGCCGGCTCATCGCCGACATCGCGGCCAAGGGCCGGCCGGACGCCGGCGCGACGGCCTACCGGACCGACCGGCTCACAGACCGCGAAAGCGAGGTGCTCGCACTGGTCGGCCGCGGCCAGTCCAACGACGAAATCGCGGGCGGCCTCTTCCTCAGTCCCCTCACGGTCAAGACCCACGTCAGCCGCATCATGCACAAACTCGCCGCACGAGATCGCGCCCAACTCGTCATCGTCGCCTACGAGACCGGACTCGTCACCGTGGGAGGCCCGGAGGCCGCCCCACCAGGGCTGCCCGAATCCGCGTGACACGGCGAGTCGATCCGCTTCGCGATGATCCGACGGGTGCCGGGGCCTCATCGTGGTCAGCCGGATCGGAGCTCGGCCGACTTCGGTTTACCGGGTCTCCCGCCACCCGTCGCCGTGGCGGGGCCGCGGCCTCCTCCCGGCGCGACGCCGAGCGGATCCTTGAAAACCTCGGCGCCGCGGAGCGGTCCGCCGCCACCGGCACGGCCGACGGCCGCGCACCTCCGGGGCCGGCCGCACGCCCGCTGAAACGCCTTGGGCGGGGAGAGCGGTGCCGGGACCGCATCCCGGCCCGGGACAGAGCCGCCGTACGGGACCCTCAGCGACCCCGGCCGGCTTCCCACTCCGCCAGCGGAATCCGCTTGAGGTCCAGCACATCGCCCAGCGTCGACCACTCGTTCCGCCCCATCCGGCTCAGCGGCCGCAACCGCTGCACCTCCGGGTGCCCGTCCACCAGCACGGCCTCCGACACCGCCGCGTGCACGACCCGCCCGAACACCACGGTGGAGTCCCCCAGCCGCAGCGTGCTGTGCAGCTCGCACTCCAGCGCGACCGGCGACGCCGCCACCCGCGGCGGCTTCACCCGCAGGCTCGGCTCCCGGGCGATCCCGACCTCGTCGAACTCGCTCGTCCCGCGCGGAAACTCCGTCGCCGTGGCGTTGATCTCCTCGAACAGATGCTCCGGCGCGAGGTTCACCACGAACTGCCCGGTCTCCTCGACATTCCGCACCGAGTCCTTCCGCCCCACGGAGGTGAACTGCACGACGGGCGGGCTGACACAGGACACGGTGAAGAAGCTGTGCGGCGCGAGGTTGTCCACGCCGGCCGCCGACGTGGTGGAGACCCACGCGATGGGCCGCGGTACGACGGTCGCGGTCAGCAGCCGGTAGAAGGCGTTCCGGTCGAGCTCGGCGGGGTCGAAGTCAATACGCATGAGCCTCAGTATCCATCCGGCGCCCGGTGTTCCCGACGCCGGACCGTGCCGCCGCCAGGCCCGTCATCGAGGGGTCACCTTCTACGACCTCGACCGGCTGATCCGGGGCCGTCTTCACCGGCTGCCTCTTGGGCGAGACCGCCTACTCGATCGCCACCGGGCTCAACCAGCGCGCCATCCCCGCCCCACAGGAATGCCTCGAAGTACGCCTCCGACCGCATGGCGGTCTACGCCCACGGGGGATCTGAGTGCCTGTGCGCCCGAACTGCCGCCGATCGGGCTCGGAGTGGTGGAAGGTGGGGAAGCGGCACATCCGCCGGTGAAGAACATCCACCGTGCGAGTTGATCCGGTTGGTAACGATGCGCGAGGATTGACGCTTCCGGTCGGCGGCATGTGACATGTGAGCATCCTGCAGGAGGGGGACGGGTGCGCTACTACACCTACATCTCGGACGCCAAGCTGGGGATGCTCCACGGGCAGGTCCCACGAAAACTGCTGTCACGGCTGGCCGGAGACCTGCAGATCGATCTGAAGGTCGCGAGCGTGTCGGTGCAGGGCGCACCCCCGGAGGTCACTCAGTTCGACCGGTTGCGGCTGGTCGAACGCTACATCGACGAGAACTGTGACGTCGGTTGGATGACCGAGCCCCGTTCCTGGTTCCGTGGCGAACTCGGCCTCCGCATGGGAATCGTGACCGGGGCGGCGCTCTACACCGGGTTGGACGGCGGGACGCTGGTCGCGCTGATCGGGTCCGGTATCCACGTCGTCGACCGAGGGCCGTCCAGGTCCGACAGCCGGCTGGAACACCGGACATCTGACCTGCCCGCTCTCGTCACATTGATGGAAAGCCGCAGCGAGGATTCCGTGAGCTATGGGTTCGCCCGTGACCGCGAGGATGCCGACGAACAGGTCGCGCTAAGCCAGGTCGTGTACTTTGCCCAGGAAATGCGCACGCCACGCCAGCCGTGTGAGTTCCTGGCCCGGCGGCTACTCGAAGGCACCACGAGAGGGCCCGACGGCAGGCCCGTGCACGTCGTGATCGGCACCCCTCTCTATGTTGCGCTGTCCGATGAGTGAACGACGCCTCCGACCGCCCTCAGAGCGCCCGGAATCCACACGGTTGCGCCACCGGCTAGTGCCGACGTTCAGGGTCGGACGGCTCCGGCTCCTGCGCGACGTCGACGGCCTATGCCGGATCGTGGCCGAAGAGGACCTCGTGTCCGCCTCCAGCGCGATCCACCTTCTCGCGGACTTGGGCGGTCCGACCGCGACCGAGATCATGCTGCGGGTTTTGGAAGATCCGGACGGTTTCCTCCACCACGGCTCCGACCCTCTTACGTTCGCTGCAGTCCAGGGCGTGGGCAGGCTTCACGAACACCGCGCCGTGCCCGCGCTCATCGCCTTGGTGAACAAGGACCTGAGAATTCCCGGCTACATGGCAGACGCGGCGTGCGAGGCTCTGGGCGAGATCGGTGACCCACAGGCGATCCCCACCCTGCTCGCCTCGGCCGCCAACCGGAACACCCTCGGCGATAAACCGGGTGGGGGCGCGGCGATCAAAGCCTTGGCCCGCTTCGAGCCCAACATCGCGGTGCCGCTACTGCTCGCTCATCTCTGGGACTACGTCAGCGACCGCCGTGCTCACATCGCCGTCCGGGAACTCGGCCGGATCGGCTCGCCCGCGGCTCTGCCCGCGCTGACGTACCTGATCCTCAACGCCAACCGCCAACATGCGCTACGGCGCACGGCAGCACAAGCCCTCGCTCGACTTACGGATGTCTCCGACATCGACTACCGGCTCCGGTCCGTCCTCGGTAGCCCCGACCCGTGGACCGCCCGCGCCGTTGCCGAGACGTTCGCCCGCAGCGAGCGTGGCCGAGAATGGCTCGCGCAGGACGTCCAGCACGGTGACCCCCTCGTGCGTCAGGCTGCCTGCCACGGCCTCGCCGGCACGAAGGATCCCCAGTTCGTGCCCGTCCTCGGTGAAACGCTTCGCAAGGACAGATCCGCGGTGGTTCGTCGCGCCGCTGCCACCGCTCTGCGCGACCTCGGCGGTGCGCCAGACATGCTGCTGTCCGCGCTCGGCGATCCGCGCGTCAGCGACATCATCGTTGACGCGCTCATCGCGTCGACCGACCCGCCCGTGACCGAACTCCTCGCACTCCTGGAACACGGCGAACCAGGCCAACAGCGCGACGCGGCGCGGTCCCTGGGGCGAATCGGGGAATCCCAGGCGAGCGCCACTCTTGTGGCCATGCTGCCGGAAACCGATGGTCAGCTTCGGGCGGCGGTGGTGGAGGCACTCGGCGCCCTCCGACACGAGCCCGCCCTGCCAGACCTCATGGCCATCGCGGCAGACACCGAGGAGATCGGGACCGTGCGCGCCCAGGCTGTTCTTGCAGTCGGTGCCTGCGGCAACCGCGATCTGCCGCTCCGCGCGCTGCATGATCCCGAGGAAGCCATCCGAGTACGCGCGGCTGAGGCGCTCGGCGACTTCCCGGACAGCGAGGTGGCCGCCGCCTTGTCAGCGACCGTCGGCGAGGACACGCGCGACGTTCAACGCGCGGCCCTGGAGGCTTTGGGAAAACACGGGCCCAGTGCGGAAAACGTGCTCTTCGACGTCCTGGGCCGGGCCCAGGACGACATTCGTGGCCATGCGGCTCGGCAGTTGCCGCAATGCGCCACGACCGCCGGGATTCCGCGGCTGGTCTCGCTCGCCCTCGACGAGGACCGTGCAGTCTCGCTCGCTGCGATAACGACTCTGGCCGGCCTCGACGATCCGTTGATCATCGCTCCGCTGACCGGCGTCGTCTCGCGCGAACTTCCGAATCCCTCCTGGGGCCGGGCCGACCCGCGCCACGTGATCGCGACGAAAGCCCTTGCCCGCTTCGACGACGAGCACGCCGTGACGGCGATCGCCGACAAGTCGTTGCTGGTCTGTATGAATGAAGCGAGGGAGGCACTGACGGCGATTGCCGAGCGGCGATGAACCGTCACGGCACCGGGCACCCCACCGCCGACGAACTCCCCGCCGTGCCTGGACATCCGGCCGACCTGCGGGCCACTCTCGGCTTCCTGGTGGCGGTGATCGGCGACCGTCGGCCAGGAGGCGCGTGATGAAGCGCAGGAGGCTGCGGGCGCGCTCTTTGCACTGGGCGGCCAGGACGTCGGGGTGGCGGGGCGAATTGCCGCAGCGGCCCGATGTGCGCCTCGAGTGGATGCGCACGCGCTGCGCCGTCAGGGGGCGGGCGTGGCGCTTGACCGGAAATGTCGAGGTCGACGCAAGCTTCATCGAGCACCAGGTTGCTCTCCGCGAGCACGGCGACGGGGACGTCGCCTCTTTGTAATCGACCCCACCGCTTTAGCCGTCGGGGCCGGCTCCACTGGCTTTTACCGCGCCTCTACGTGGGGGCACCCTGGCAGCTACCGGATCGCTGTTCGGGTGAATATGGCGACACGAGCGTGGCGCACAGTTATGGAAGCGACACGTCCTTGGCGGGAACCGTAATGATCATTCCGTATTGCTCCGCACCGGCGGGAGCATAGAGGGATGAGGCTGTGAACACCATGCGTTCGATCAAGCTGTCCAAGCCCGTGGTCGCCTGCGGGGCCCTGGCTGTCGTGGCTGCGGCGGTGATGGGCGGCGTCGCAGTCGCGGATGACTCGGCCATCAAGACCAAGGCGCCGCACGCACAGGCGGCCGCGTTCGTGAACACGGACGGGACACGTCTCCATTCCAAGGGGATCAAGTCGCTCACCCACCCCCAAACCGGCGTCTACTGCGTGGCGTTCGACGCCGATACGGGCATCGTGGTCAACCGGAGCACGCCGGTCGCCACCCTGCACGCGATCCCCGGCACTTCCCCCTGGGGGTGGACCGTCTACGCCACCACCACGCCGACGAGCCTGTGCGGCGACGGAGAACTCACCATGTACACGGGCAGCAACAGCGGCCCTGTCGACCATCCGTTCTACCTCGTCATGACCTGACCGACGTGACCTCCACCGGCTCCGTCCGTCCGGCCGCTCACACCGCGGCGCCTACGGCCAAGAAGGAACAGCACATGCGCACTCCCACGCCCCGAAGCCGCCGATTCCTCGCCCTCGCCCTCGGCGCCGCGTCGGTTCCGGCCCTGGCGGTCACCGCGTCAGCGGCCCCGACCGACCTGTACGCGCCGCACGCCCAGGCCGCCGCGAAGGTGAGAGCGGCCGCGAACGTGGCACCCGTCCTCGTCGCTGCCAAGAACATCGAGTCGGTCACCAGGGGCACCAGCGCGGGCAGCTACTGCGTCAAGGTGTCCGACCCCGACATCGACCTGACGAACTCGGCCGTGGTCGCCACGATGAGCCAGAACCGAGCCATGATCACCGCCATCCCCGACCCGCATCCGTGGTGCCGCAACGACCCGATGACCATCACGGTCGTCATCACCGACAGCGCCGGCGCGGCACTGGACGCCCCGTTCACCGTCGCCGTGCTGTAACGACCGAGCCGCTCCCAACGCTGACCCGGCCACCGGCCGCCCCGGCATCCTCTCCCCACGGACGGTGCCGGGGTCCCTTCAAAATCCAACAAAGCGGGGGAAGAGCACTCTTGGGGATTTTCACGGATCTGACCGCGCCCGGCACCGGGATCCAGAACCTGCGCGACCGCCTGGCCGATCCCCACACCCACCGAACCCGTCCCGACCTCCCGGCAGGTGGACCCGCGCGTCGCGGCCTCCCGCACCCGCTGACACCCCAACTCCGTTGGGGAACAGCTCTCACGGCCGTGAAGTAGATCTCAACCTCGGCGACCTGCGCGCCGACGAGCACGCGGGAGTGGCTGGAGACCAAGCGCGCGCAGGAACAGGCGGCCGCTGATGCTCAGCCCCAAGGCAGGGGGCGCTTCCTCCCGCCCTTGCCGACCACGACGCGGCTGTTCTCAGCTGTTGCCACGCGCCTTTTTTGCAACTTCTCGGCCCGCATTGCTTACGATCATGGCGAGCTCCGTATCGGTTAACGCGGTCGCATCGGCGGGGTCATGGCGATATGTGAACTGAACAGTGTATTTCCCATATCGCGCCCAGGTCCACCACGTCATACACGCGGATCCGTTCGTCTCACCGCACTTGAATTCTACTTCGTCTGCCCCATCCATTGTCGCCCCGATGTCGTCGTTCTTCACACCTCGATAGACGTCGGGTGAGATTTTCTCGGGCGCCAGGTTTCGAAAATGATCCTTCGCAGCATCTACGGAGCCAAAGGCATCTGCGATCTCGGTGAAGTCACTGACTCCTCGCAGCCACCTCCGCGAGGCAGAATTCCCCTTGTCCTGCTCCCACCAACTGGTGTGGCGCCAGACTCCTGCTCCCCGCGGTGCGTCAATCAGCAGGTTAACCGGTGGTCGCTGAGCCTGACCGCCGTTCTTCCCGCAAGCGGCGGGTGCCACGAGAATAATGGCGAGCGCGACACCCGTAGCCGGAGATTTTATCTTCACCATGCGGATGACCTTACCTGGGCAATATTGCCCTTTCGGGCCATTATCCGGATCAGATGCATGACCGATTGATTGAAATCACCGAATGACATCCTGGATCCGAACATGTCCTACATGTCGATCCCCGCCTGGGTGGTAGGGGTCTGGTGCACGGTCGGGTGACGTCTACTTGGTGTCGGGGTGCGGATGCCAGGTGCCGTCGAGCGGGATGCCGGCGGCTGTGGCGATCCGGTCTCGTGAGGCGAGCAGCCGGGTGCGCAGGGCGGGCAGGTCCACGCCCACCAGGGTGCCGTCGCGCTTGACGATGCGGCCGGCGACGAGCACGGTGTCGACGAGGCCGGGGTGTGCGGCGCTGACGATGGATCCGGCCGGTTCGGTGACCGGGAATATGGTCGGGTCGTCGGTGCGCAGCAGGATGATGTCGGCTTCCTTGCCGGGGGTGATGCTGCCGGTGCGGGTTCGCAGTCCGCAGGAAGCGGCGGCATCGACGGTGGCGAATTCCAACAGATCGCGGGCCTTGAGGCTGCCGTCCAGGCCACGCTGGGCGGCGAAAGCGGCCCGCATGGCGGAGAACATGTCGCCGGCGACGGAGGGGACGACGTCGACGGACAGGGTGGGGCGCAGGCCGGCGGCCAGGGCCCGTCCGGTGATCGGGGCGCCGAACCCCATCTTCAGTTCGACGTCGGGACTGACGGAGAGGGAGCTGCCGGCGTCGGCGAGCATGCGCAGTTCCTCGTCGCTGATGCCGTTGGCGTGGACGAAGGTGGTGGTGTCGCGCAGCAGGCCGTGCTTGTGCATGTCGGCGATGGGGCGCCGGGTTCCGTCGGAGCCGGTGTGCAGGCTGGTGCGCAGGTGCGGCGCGCTCGCCCGGCGACCAGAGTGGTGGGTGCCACGTGCCGTCGGCGGTCGGGCTGTCACGCGGTGATGGAGCCGCGGATGCACACGGTGGTAGCGCCGCTGATCCAGACGGTGCCGTCCGGATCGGCGGTGATCTCGATGCTGGCGGCCCGCCCCAGCCGGGCGCCCTGGGAGACCCGATAGCTGGTGGGTGCGCCACCGGTGGTGGTGAGCCACTGCCCGACACCGGCGTTCATGCTGCCGCAGGCGGGGTCCTCGGGAACGCCGGCCCCGGGGCGAAGGTACGCATCTCGAAGTGGTGCCCGGACCCCTCGGGGTGGGCCCCGATCGCCCCGACCATCGCGGTCGGGATGAGGGACAGGTCGGGCTCCAGGGCAAGGACTTCCTCGGCGGTGGCCAGCTGGACCGAGGTGTGTGCCCGTCGCAGGCAGCGTGCGGTCGGAGCGGGTGCGAAGTACCAGCTGGTCCTCGACGCGACCGAGATCCTGGGCGGGATCCTCCTCCTCACGTTGGACGGGACGGGCCGTCAGGGCCGGTGGGGCTCTCCTCACGATCGGGGATTACCGCCGCGGTGGTAACGGCCTCCGGTCGTTCCCGCCGTGGTGGTAACAGCATCTCGACCGTGCGCACGACGTGCTCGCCACCTGCGGAAACGACGATTGAAAGTGTTCAGTCGTCGTTGAAAGGGGTGCCCGCGATGAGGGCGTCAAGAGTGGGAACCGGGGCCGGCGCGGTGGCGCCCGGGGGTCCTTCGGGAGGACGTCGACGCGGGGCTGCCGGGCTGCCGTGGCTGGTGCTGGCGATGTGGGTTGTGGTCCTGGCGATCGCCGTGCCGCTGGCGGGCAAGCTGAGCGGTGTCCAGCGCGACAGTGCGGTGGACTACCTGCCGGCCAACGCCGACTCCACCCAGGTCGCGAAGATCCAGGACGAGCTGCCGGGCGGCTCCGCCACGGACCTGGTGATCGTCTACCACCGGGACGGCGGGCTGTCGGGCGCCGACAAGAGGACGGCGGCGGAACAGACCTCGGAGATCGCCGGGGCGTTCGCGTTGACCGGCGGCCAGCAGCCGCCGCGGGCGGTGCCGTCGAGGGACGGTACGACCCTGATGTACCCGGTCTCCAGTACCCAGCCGGGGGAGGACGCCAAGGCCAGGTCCCACTTCGTCGACGGTGTGCGCGACATCGCCAGGTCGGGCGACGGTCTGACGGTGAAGGTCGGCGGCCAGGGCGCCTTCGACACCGACGGGTCGGAGGTCTACGACCAGCTCGGCGGCCCGTTGCTCTACACCACGGTGCTGCTGGTCGCGGTGCTGCTCATCGTGATCTACCGAAGTCCCACGCTGTGGCTGGTGCCGCTGATCGCCGCCGGCATAGCGGATGTGCTGTCGATGGCGGTGACCTACCTGCTCAACAAGGGGTTCGGCGTCACCGTCAGTGGCCAGAGCTCCGGGGTGATGACGATCCTCGTCTTCGGCGTCGGCACGGACTACGCGCTGCTGCTGGTGGCCCGCTATCGGGAGGAACTGCGTTCCCATCAGAAGCCCTATGACGCGATGCGCACAGCGCTTCGCAAGTCCTCGCCGGCGATCCTGGCCTCGGCGGGAACGGTCGCCGCGGGCATGCTGTGCCTGCTGGCCGCCGACCTGAACAGCAGCAGCGGTATGGGGCCGACCGCGGCGGTCGGGGTGCTTTGCGCACTTCTGGCGATGGTCACGCTGCTCCCGGCGCTGCTCGTCGTCCTGGGCAGGTGGGTCTTCTGGCCGCTGATCCCGGCCTTCGGCAGCGAGCCCAAGCAGCGGCGCGGCGTCTTCACCAGGATCGGTGCCGGAGTCGGCCGCCGCCCGGTGGCCGCGGTCGTGGGCAGCGTGGTGCTGCTCGGCGGCCTGGCGGTGGGCATGCTCAACCTGCCCGGCACCTTGAAGCAGGAGGACAGCTTCTCCTCCAAGCCCGACTCGATCGCGGCGCTGGAGATCATGGGCCAGGCGTATCCGGACCAGGCGAGCCAGCCCATCACCGTCATCTCGCCGACCGGCGACGCCTCGGCCGCGCAGGATCAGGCCCGGGCCACCGCCGGCGTCGCCGACGTGTCGCCGGGCCGTTCCGGCGGCGGATGGACGGAGTTCTTCGTCACCTCCAAGAGCGCACCGCAGTCCGCGGCGGAGACGGCCACGATCAAGCAGTTGCGCGGCGAACTGCACGATTCCTACGTGGGCGGCCCGAGCGCGCAGCAGATCGACCTGAGCAGGACGGACAGCCGTGACCGGCTGGTGGTCATCCCGATCACCTTGGCCGCGGTGCTGCTGGTCCTGGTGCTCCTGCTGCGCAGCCTGGTGGCACCACTACTGCTCGCCTGTGCGGTCGTGGTGGTCTGGGCGGCCGCACTGGGGATCGGCGGCCTGGTCTTCGGCAGTGTCTTCGGATTCCACGGCACCGACCCGGGACTGGCACTGCTGTCGTTCGTGTTCCTCGTGGCGCTCGGCGTCGACTACGGCATCTTCCTGATGCACCGCATGCGGGAAGAAGCGCTGGCGGGAGCCGACCCGAGATCGGCGACGCTGAGGGCGCTCACCTCCACCGGCGCCGTGATCACTTCGGCGGGAGTCGTACTGGCCGCCACCTTCACCGTCCTGGTCAACATGCCGCTGGTGCAGCTGGCCGAGCTCGGCTTCGTGATCGCGGCGGGAGTGCTGCTCTATACGTTGGTGGTACGCACCTTCATGATCACCGGAGCGTCGCTGCTCCTGGGCCGCCGAGTGTGGTGGCCGGGCGCCCTGAGCAAGGAACCGGCGGAGGTGCCGCCGATCGAAGCGGCACACCCGCACGCCCGCTCCACCCGCTCCACCCGCTCCACCCGCTCCGCCCGCTCGACCCGCTCGACCCGCTGACCGACACCACACGACGGGCGCCGTCCCCGCTGAGGCGGTGCCCGTCGGCGAGGATGAAGACCGTGGACGACCTCCTGCCTGTACGGATCGGCCGGCGCATCACCGCCGCCGTCTACCGAGAGCAGCCGGACCCGCGCCGGGCGCTGCGCAACGACGCCCTCGTGGCGGTCGCCGTCATGGCGCTGTCCGTGCTGGTGGCGGTCCAGGTGGACCCCGGTGACGGCAAGCGGCCGGACGCTCTCGGCTGGGTGCTGCTGATGTGCGCGCAGGCACCGCTGGTACTGCGCCGGCGCCACACGGTCGCGGCGCTCGCGATCATGATCGTCTTCCTGGGCCCGTACCACGCGTTGGGTTATGCCCACACCGCACCGGTCATCGGCTCCATGACGCTGCTCTACACCGTGGCGATCCGGATGAGCCCGCGATTCACCTTCTGGACCGGCGTGGTCGTCGTCTCCGGCACCGTGATCGCGAACTGGATCACCGACGCGGGAGGCGCAGTCGGGACGCTGCGGGTGTCGGGCTGGATCGCCGCGGTCCTCGTGGCCGGGGTGAACGTCCGGATATACCGCCGCCTGGTCGCCGCCAGCGTGGACCGGGCCGAACGTGCCGAGCACACGCGGGACGAGGTCGCCGCCCGGCGAGTGGCCGAGGAGCGGCTGCGTATCGCGCGTGACCTGCACGACCTGCTGGCCCACTCGATCACGGTGGTGGGGGTGCAGGCGTCGGTCGCCTCCCACGTCCTGGCCGTCGCTCCCGAGCAGTTCGACCGGGATGCGATGGGCGAGGCCCTGTCCGACATCTCACAGACCTGCCGCGCCGCGCGGCGGGAGGTGCGGCAGACGCTGGAGGTGCTTCGCGGCGGCGGGGTGCCCGACGACAGCGGCCCCCTACCGAGCCTCGACGCGTTGGCGGATCTGGCCCGTCCGGCGGGCGCGCGGCTGACCGTGACGGTGCCCGAGCCGGCCCGGGTACCTCCCGCGGTGGACGCCGCCGCCTACCGCATCGTCCAGGAAGCGCTGACCAACACCGCCCGCCATGCCGGCCCTGAGGCCAGAGCGGAGATCGTGGTCGGGGCCGGGAAGCACATCCTGCAGGTCAGGGTCACCGACGACGGCACACCGCAGAACACCGCGACCGACCCCGGATTCGGTCTTATCGGCATGCGGGAGAGGGCTCGCAGCGTCGGCGGCACCCTGACCGCGGGCCCACGCCCCGAGGGGGGATTCGAGGTCGTCGCACAGCTTCCGCTGTCCCCGGTCCCAGCACAGGAGGACTCCGTATGATCCGCGTCATTCTCGCCGACGACCAGACCCTGGTCCGGTCCGCGTTCGCCGTGCTGATCAGGACGGCGCCCGACATGGAAGTGGTCGGTGAGGCCGGCGACGGCCGCGAAGCGGTGGAGCTGGCACGCAGCGTCCCGGCAGACATCCTCGTCATGGACATCCGCATGCCCGTCCTGGACGGCATCGCCGCCACCCGGCAGATCACCGCCGACGCCACGCTGCCCGACCTCAAGATCCTGGTCCTGACCACCTACGACACCGACGAGCACGTCGTGGACGCGCTGCGGGCCGGCGCGTCCGGCTTCCTGGTCAAGGACACCCTGCCCGCGGACCTGCTCGCCGCCATGCGCGTCGTCGCCGCCGGTGAGGCGCTGCTGGCGCCCGGCCCCACCCGCAGGCTGATCGCCCGTATCGTCGATCCGCCGACCGCCGAACCGGCCGGATCCGCCGAACTCATCGCCGCCCTGTCGGAACGCGAACGCGGAGTGCTCACCATGGTGGCCCGTGGCCGCAACAACGCCGAGATCGCGGAGGCGACCGGCCTCAGCCCGCTCACCGTGAAGACCCACATCAGCCGGATCATGCGCAAGCTCGGCGCCCGCGATCGCGCCCAACTGGTCATCACCGGATACGAGTCCGGCCTCGTCACCGCGGGCTCCGCCGGGTCGGAGCCCGGTCCCCGATCCCGGCACGGCTCGCCCGAAGCCGGTGACTCCCGATGAGCGTTCTGCCCGACGTGACCGCTTCCCCCGGCGAACGCCGTCGCCCCGGGGCGGGCGACGACATCGTCCCCCGCCCCGACATCGTCATGGACAGGGGCTTCGACCTCCCCGCACCGCCGCACGAGGTCTGGCCCTGGATCGTCCAGCTCGGCAAGAAGCGCTCCGGGTGGTATCTCCCCCGCCGCCTTGAGCGCCTGCAACCTCCCGGACGCCGGGCGCTGCGCCATGTCGACCCGGCCCTGCAAACCCTGAACACCGGCGATGTGATCCCGGACTACGGCCGCGACGAGACCTTCGAAGTCGCCCTCCTGGAGGCACCGACCCTCCTGGTGCACCGTTCGGTGCGCGGCCGGATGCACGTGAGCTGGGCCATCACCCTCACCGGACTCGACGACGACCGGACCCGGGTCCACCTGCGGCTACGTCTGGGCCCGGTCCGCCGCAAACTCCTGGTGCGCACCGTCGGGGAGTTCTTCGACCGGCTCACCATCGCGCTGGTGGCCGCGGGCCTGCGTGAGCGGGTGAGCGGGTGAGCGGGTGAGCGGCAGGCGGCGGTTTCGGGATGGTTAGCGCGTATACGGGCAAGCGCTACCCAACACCGCCTGTACATAAGGGAGTTGGCATGTGGCACCGGATCAGTGAACTGTTCGCCCGCCACCTGTGGCTGAGCCTCGCGGCGTCCTGGCTGCTCGGCACCGCGATGGTGCTCCTCCTGTATCCCGGCCGCTCACCGCTGAGTGCCCTGATCAGAGTCATGATCACCTCGGCGGGGGCGGTGTGGATAGCTGTCCGGCGCAGGCGTCGTGAGGAGCGAGCGGTGGGCGGGACCGACAACCTCATCGGTCTGGCCCAGATGCTGCGCCGCGGCCAGGTCCCCTCGGATCCCGGCCAGCGCCGGGCCATGGGCGAACTGGTCGACCGCCAGCTGCACCGCGGCCGGCACCGCACGTCGGCGATGGTCTTCATGGTCCTGCTGTTCGGCGCGGTCACGGCCATGACGGCGGCGACGGCCTCCCCATGGCGTTCCCTCGGCTTCGGCGTGTTCAGCCTGGCCTTCCTCGTGTACCTGTACGTCGTCGGCGGGGTGAGCCTCCACCGGCTGGAGCGGATGCGCGGCCTCCTCGCCTCCGAGAACGCGCCCGCAGGCCACCACCCCCACGACCGCCACGACCGCCACGACCGGACGGTCGAGCAGCCGCGCACCTGACTCGAACAGGCTGCACGCAGCGACGGGTACGGGCCGTCGCGGGCCGGTGAGCGCACGTTCAGCTCAAGGCTTGGGCATCGCCACCCGCTGCGACGGGGCCCAGGGAAGCTACCTCGCCGGCCTCCGCTTGCGCGCCTCGATGAGCTGGATCAGGGACCTCACGCGGGACCGCCCATAGGGCCACCATCGATGCCTAGCCGTATGGGTTGAGTGATCTGAAGCAGACGATGTCGCTGCGGCGGTCGAACCACAGCTTGGTGGAGTAGCTGCTTCCGTCGCGGTCGAGCTCGTGGGACCGGATCCACTGTGGGTTCTGCGGTCCCTCGCCCATGAGCGGCTTCTCGAACCACGAGGAGAAGTCCTCGGTCGGCGCCTCGGAGACGAAGGCGTGGGCCGCCGTCAGCCTGGCAAGCTTCCCCGGCCTCAGCCGGGCGAAGCCCGAGATCACCAACTCCGGCGAGGGTACGCCCCGATCGTTGTCCCGGCTGCTCACCCACTTGGCGTCGGCAAGCGGGCCCAACAGGGGGAATGCCCGCTCCAGCGGCGCGGTGTCGGTGTGCCAGTCTCTCTCCTCGGCATCGTTGACCACCTGACGCACGGTCCACCAGGCCGGCAGGACTGCCACCCCGACCCCGATCAGCCTCCGTCGCTCCAATGAGATCCCCCCACATGTCTGACTTCGGGGCACCCTATCCGGCACGACGCGCACCGCTCCTCACCATCGCGTACGCCCGCCGCGGGGTACGGTTCCACACCGTCACGCACGCGCGGACCGCTCGCCAACCCAAGGACCAACAGGTAGTCGGACCAGCGAGGGGACCTGGCTCCCATCCGTTTCTCACTCGGGGACAGCCTCGGTACGGCATGATCTGCGTGTGGACCTGGTGGGGGTTGGAGCCATAGCAGCGGCGGCCACTACAGCCGTCGGCATACCCGCAGCGATTCTGGTGGGACGATGGCAGATGCGCGCCGGGCTCCGCTCCGCCGAGGCAGGAATGGCCCAGGCCGAGGCCACTGGCCGAGCAGCCATCGCAGAAGCAGAAGCAACATACCGCGCCACTCTCGACGCGGTGCGCGCTCAGGCATCCGCCGAGCATTCGCAATGGCTCAGGGGGGTACGCAGGGATGCATACGTTGCCTTCTTGCTGGCCGTTCAAGGGGTGAACGCATCGGCCGAAAAGCTGGCAACTCCAACTAATGCGGCATCCGTGGACACGGACACGGTGGAGCGGATCAATAATTTCGAAAAGAGTCTGACGGCCCTCAATTCCGCTCTTCTCGTAGTTTCACTCGAGGGCCCATTCGACGTCAAGATAAGCGCGGACTACCTTGCTGGTGCCACTTTCACGATTGCACGCAAGAAGCGGCGAGACGCCGAAGCGGAGTGGGTCTGGACGAGACTTGAGCGTACCGGAGTTGTGTTTGGTCGCCATGGCACTCTCGCTCACGACGACCTCGACGTCGAAGATGCCCTCGAGAGACTGCGGAGGGCGAAGGAACGCATCATTGTCACCAGAGCGACGAGGGCCCCCATGCCTCCGCCGCAAAGCGTACTCGACGAATTCCGCGGGGCTGTTGGACTTGCCGCAGCGTACTTGAGCGAGGACATGGTCACCGCTCTGCTCTATTACGCGAACGGCGATCCGGACTATATCGGCCAGGTGGTTCGAGAAGCGGAGCGAGACATCGCTGCAACGACTCGCCGCTTTTTCGAGAGGGCGGAAGAAGCTCTCGCCGCGACCGATTAAACGCACGAAGGCTTGTCGATGCGCTCTGCCACTGGCTTCGGTACCAGCGGAAGACCCCATGGGCGTCCCTTGCGGATCGCGTCCGCCCCGTCGCGCGGCAGCGCGGTCACCAGCTTGGCGAACTGGCGCGGGCCCAGAGCAAGGACACAAACACCCCGTTCGGCCCGGACGGCATCGGAGCGATCTTCTACCGGCTGATCCCCGCCGGCTTCACCCCGTCCGGCTTCGCCGGCGCGGACACCCCCGTGCTCGGCAACACCATGGTGCTGGCCGACTCCCACGGCAAGGGCAGCGTCCACAACGGTGAGGACGCCCGTGGGGCGAGCGATCCCGGGGCCACCACCCCGTTCCGCAAGGACTACCCGCATGCGGTCAAGCTGCCGAACAGCGACCGGCTCGCCGGCCCGGCCCAATGCCAGGCCCGCGGGCCCTGCGCGGACTGTCTGGACGACGGGACTCCGCCCGCGGTGCGGGCACGGCACCGGTGCGAAATCCTGCCGCGGGCGGGCGGACACCGCGAATTCACGTTCAGGTCCGATTGTTCCGGCCGTCCCGGCTGTCCCGGCGCCCGGGAATTCCTCGGCGCCGCATCGATGAATGATGGGCCTTCCATGTTCCGGCGTCGTTCATATCCGCGTCACGGCGGGCGCCGAGGCTCATGAATGAGACGTTCGGTTCAGTGATGTGCCGCAAGCGGTCGAGTGCGTGCGGCACGACACCGGAGGCATTTCATGGCGAGGATTCCCTTTTCCGTTGACCGCCGTCATTTCCTGGTTGCTTCCGGTGCCGTCGCCGCGGGGACCGGTGCCGCGTGGGGGCTGCTGTCCGAGGGCGGGCGCAGCAGTGCCGCTCCGGCTGTCGGCGACTCCGGCAGCGCCGTACCGGCTGTCGGCGGGCACGGGCCGGTGCGCCGGCCGCAGACGCCGCGTACGCCGGTGCGCCGGGCGGCGCCGTACGGGTTGACGACGCTCGATTCGGCCGCGCGGCTCAGCGGACCGGCCGGGGGGTACCGGCGGATCGTCCAGGGGCCCGGGTGGCCGGTGGTCGTACGGTCCGAACTCGGCACCGCGCGCTCCGGACGGGCGCAGCGGCGTACACCGCTCGCCTGCTTCGTCCAGTTCACCGATCTGCATATCGCCGATGTGCAGAGCCCGTTGAGGACGGAGTTCCTGCGGGCGCGGTCGCCCGGCTCGTGGCGGGTGCAGGAAGCGCTGACGGTGAACGGGGCGGTCGCGCTCGTGGAGCAGGTCAACGCGCTCGGCGGCGGCCCCCACACCGGTCGGCCACCCGCCTTCGTCGTCTCGACCGGCGACAACGTCGACAACAACTCGGCGATCGAGCTGGAGTGGTACCTGACGGCCATGAGCGGCGGCCGGATCACCCCGAACACCGGTGACCCCAGGTCGTACGAGGGGGTGCAGAATTCCGGGCTGCCGCTGTACTGGCAGCCCGACGCCGATCTGCGCGACCAGGACAAGCTCCGCGGCCTGCCGCGGATCCCCGGATACCTGGCGGCCGCGATCCGACCGGTCGACAGCCCGGGCCTGGGCGTCCCGTGGTACTCGACGCCCGGCAACCACGACGACCTCCCCGGCGGATGCCTGGCGCCGCAGGACCCGCTGCTGCACGACGTCATCACCGGGTCCAGGAAGCTGTTCACGCTTCCGAAGGCCGACGTGGCCGCCTACCAGCGGGCGATGACGACCGGCGACGATCCCGGGAGCAGCGTGCTGAAGGACATCCTGCGGCGGAACGCGGCCAGGGCCCGTACGGTGACGCCCGATCCGCGGCGCCGGATGTACACCCCGCACGAGTTCCTGGCGGCGCACCTCGACCCGGCGAACGCCGGGGCGGGTCCGGCCGGCCACGGGTACACCGAGGACAACCTCAACGACGACCGGATGTACTACGCGTTCCAGGTGGCCGACGGCGTGATCGGCGTCAGCATCGACACCACGTACCGCAGCGGCCACTTCGAGGGGTCGCTGGGCGAGGACCAACTGCGGTGGCTGGAGCGGACGCTGACCGCCCACAGCTCGTTCTCCTACGGCACGGACGGCCGGCCGGTCCGCAACCGGGCGGCCGACGACGCGCTCATCCTGGTGTTCAGCCACCACCACAGCCCGAGCATGACGCGGCGGCCCGACGCGGCGCGCACGGACGAGCGTCGCTACGACGGGGCCGAGATCATCGCGCTGCTGAACCGGTTCCCGAACGTGGTGGCGTGGATCAACGGCCACAGCCACGTGAACAGGATCACCCCGCACCCCCACGCGACGCCGAGCCGCTCCTTCTGGGAGGTCAACACCGCTTCCCACGTCGACTATCCGCACCACGCCCGGCTGATGGAGCTCACCGACAACCACGACGGAACGGTCTCCCTCTTCACCACCCTCATCGAGTCCTCGGCCCCCTACCGCACCGACCCGACCGACCAGTCCTCCATCGGCCTCGCCTCCCTCTACCGCGAGTTGTCCTACAACGCCCCCGGCCTCGCCGCCGCACTGTCCGGCGGCGTCCAGGAGTCCCGGGCGGGAGCGAAGCGCGACCGGAACGCGGAACTGCTGGTACGGCGGCCGTAGCCGTACCCGCCGGGACAGGTGGCGATCAGGCCACGTGGCTGCGAGGTGTTCCAAGCGGGTCGTGGCGTTTGCCTTTGAGTCCACTCCAAGGTGTTGGCTGGTGGGAGACGTACCGAGGCCTGACGACCGTACGGGTGACGAGTTTCCTCAAGGAGCACACCATGGCACAGAAGATCTGGTTCATCACCGGTGCCTCACGCGGCTTCGGCCGGGAGTGGGCCGCCGCCGCTCTGGAGCGCGGCGACTCGGTGGCCGCGACCGCGCGGGACCTGTCCACCCTGGACGACCTCCGCGAGAAGTACGGGGAGCGGCTGCTGCCCCTGCGTCTCGACGTGACGGACCGCGATGCCGACTTCGCAGCCGTCCGGCAGGCGCAGGAGCGGTTCGGCCGCCTCGACGTGGTGGTCAACAACGCCGGCTACGGCCACTTCGGCCTGGTCGAGGAGCTCACCGAGGCGGAGGCCCGCGCCCAACTGGAGACCAACCTGTTCGGGGCGCTGTGGGTCACCCAGGCCGCGCTGCCGTTCCTGCGGGAGCAGGGCAGCGGCCACATCCTCCAGGTCTCCTCCATCGGAGGTATCAGCGCCTTCCCGCTGGTCGGCATCTACCACGCGTCCAAGTGGGGGCTCGAAGGTCTGAGCCAGGCGCTGGCACAGGAAGTGGCGCCGTTCGGCATCAAGGTCACACTGATCGAGCCCGGCGGGTTCGCCACCGACTGGGCGGGTTCCTCGTCGAGCACATCCGAGCCGTTGCCCGCGTACGCGGACTTCCACAAGGAAGTACAGGAGCAGCGGCGCAAGCGGGTCGGCACCCCGGGCGACCCGACCGCGTCCGCCGCGGCCGTGCTGGAGATCGTGGACGCCGAGGAGCCGCCGCTGCGCTGCTTCCTCGGTTCGGCGCCGCTCGCAATCGCCAAGGCCGACTACGAGCAGCGGCTCGCGGTGTGGGAGAAGTGGCAGCCGGTGGCGGAACGGGCGCAGGGCTGAGCCGGGGCCCGACCACAGAGAAGGAGTACCGCTGTGCAGCACATTATGCTCGGTGACCTGGAGGTTTCCCGGATCGGCCTGGGAGCGATGGGCATGTCCCACGGCTACACCGGTGCCGGGGCGGACGACGCGGAGTCGGTTCGCGCCATCCACCGGGCCTTGGAACTGGGGGTCACGTTCCTCGACACCGCCGAGGTCTACGGCCCCTACATCAACGAGGAACTGGTCGGCCGGGCCTTGAAGGGCCGCCGTGACGAGGTGGTGCTGGCCACCAAGTTCGGCATGATCTCGCACTCGGGCCGGGCAGCTCGACAGCAGCCCGGCCAGCGTCCGCGCCGCCCTCGAAGGGTCGCTGCGGCGGCTGGGCACCGACCATGTCGACCTGTACTACCAGCACCGTGTCGACCGGCAGACGCCGATCGAGGAGACGGCCGGCGCACTCGCGGAACTGGTCGCCGAAGGCAAGATCCGGTACATCGGCCTGTCGGAGGCCGGCCCGGACACGATCCGCCGTGCCCACGCCGTCCACCCCGTCACCGCGGTCCAGTCGGAGTACTCGCTGTGGACACGCGACCCCGAAGCGCGGGTGCTGCCGGTGCTGCGGGAGCTGAACATCGGCTTCGTGCCGTTCTCCCCGCTCGGCCGCGGCTTCCTCACCGGCACGATCCGCTCCACCGACGACTTCGACGCGAAGGACTTCCGCAGGACCAGCCCCCGCTTCGCCGGCGAGAACTTCGCGCGCAACCTGCGCAGCGCCGACGAGGTCCGCGCGGTCGCCGCTGACGCGGGGCCACCCCGGCGCAGGTCGCCCTGACCTGGCTGCTCACCCGGGGCGGCAACATCGCCCCGATTCCCGGTACCAAGCGCGTCGCCCGCGTCGAGGAGAATGCCGCCGCCGACACGGTCGAGCTGACCGCTGCCCAGATCGAGCGCCTGGACGGCCTCACTCCGGCGGTCGGCGACACCCACGACGAGGCCGGTATGCGCGCCGTCGAGCGCTGAGCAGCGGCCGCCGGCCCGCCACCCGCCGGGGCCGCGCACGGCCCGCCCCGCACGGCCCGCACCGCACCGCACGGCCCGCACGCTGAAAGGAACGAACACCGTGGAGTACACCCGTCTGGGATCGTCCGGACTGAAAGTCAGCCGCATCGCGCTGGGCTGCATGAGCTTCGGCGACCCGGCCAAGCGGATGCGGTGGGTGCTGGACGACGACCAGGCCGGACCGCTCTTCCAGCAGGCCGTCGACCTGGGCATCACCTTCTGGGACACCGCCAACATCTACGGCCTGGGCACGTCCGAGGAGATCGTCGGACGGGCCATCAAGAGGTACGTCCGGCGCGACGACATCGTGCTCGCCACCAAGCTGTTCCAGCCGATGGGCGAAGGTCCGGGCGGGGCCGGCCTGTCGCGCAAGGCCGTCATGGAACAGGTCGACGCCTCCCTCGATCGCCTGGGCACCGACTACATCGACCTGTACCAGATCCACCGCTTCGACCCCGAAACCCCGGTCGAGGAGACGATGGAGGCCCTGCACGACGTGGTCAAGGCCGGCAAGGCCCGCTACATCGGCGCCTCCTCCATGTGGGCCTGGCAGTTCGCCACGATGCAGCACACCGCGCAGGCCAACGGCTGGACCCGGTTCATCTCCATGCAGGATCAGTACAGCCTCGTCCACCGCGAGGAGGAACGCGAGATGTTCGGCCTGCTCGCCGCCCAGGGCGTCGGCAGCATCCCGTGGAGCCCGCTGGCCGCCGGACTGGTCGCCCGTCCCTGGGGCGAGAAGTCGACGAACCGCGGACAGGCCAACCCCGTCACCGACTTCAACGGCCGCCCGCTGTTCCTCGACAGCGACAAGGCCATCGTCGACACCGTCCAGCACATCGCCGAGAGCCGCGGGCTGCCGATGGCCCAGATCGCCATGGCCTGGGTCCTGCGCAACCCCGTCGTCTCGGCACCGATCGTCGGCGCCACCAAGCCCCACCACCTGGCGGACGCCGCCGCGGCGCTCGACGTCACCCTGACCGACGACGATGTCCGCTCGCTGGAGGAGCCGTACGTCCCGCGCATGCCCACCTACTTCTGAGAGCCTCCCCGCCCCGAGGCACCACGCCGGCCGGTACGTGGCCCTGCGGGATGCCGTGTCAGCCATGACGGCAACGCGAGCACAGGTACTCCTGATGATCACCCGTGCGTGCGGCCGCTAGGCCGTCTCGAGCAGCAGCGCGGTGAGCTCGACGGGCATGGTGATCATGCAGTCGTGGCCGGTCGGCAGCTCGCGTACTCGTTCGCCTGCCGGGACGGGACGCCGGGTGATGCCCGCCGGCCGGCCCTTGAGGCAGTGGATGTGTGTGCGCGGGATCGTGCGCGCGGCCGGGTCGTCCAGCAGGACCGGCTCCCGCAGGCACCGCACCGGCTGGTCCGACAGCATCGAGCGCAACCAGGTGAGGTCGTCGGGATCGGTGACGCCGAACAAGCCGAGCGGCGGCGGCTGCTCGGGCATCGGCGGAACCCGCCAGCCGTCGACGGCGAGGTCGATGAGCTGCTTGGTGACAGGGAGGACGTCGACAGCGGTCTCGCCGTCCTCGGGGACCATCGCGTCGAGGAACACCAGACGCGCGATCCGTTTCGGGACCCGGTTGGCGACTCCCGAGATGACCATCCCGGCGTAGCTGTGCCCGACGAGCACGACGTCGTCGAGGTGCTCGTCCTCGATCAGGCCGGCGACGTCGCCGATGTGGGTGCCGAGCCCGATCTCGGGGCTCAGCAGGTGTGCCTTGTCGCCGTAGCCGGTCAGCGACGGCGCGAGCACCCGGTGCCCGGCCGCCTCCAGCAGCGGGACCACCCTGTCCCAGCTTCGCCCGTTGTGCCAGGCGCCGTGTACCAGTAGAAATGTGGCCATGGCCGTGTGGTTCCTCCTCGTGCCTCGGTACTCTTTGGTAACTGCGAACATCGTGATCCCCACGACGCTCCCCAGGCAATACGGCACTTTTCGGTGCCCCGGTTCTCAGGAGGTAACCGTGCAGGACCCGTGCCAGGCCCGTGAGGTCCTCGGGATCGTCGGGGACAAGTGGGCGCTGCTGGTCGTGCGCATGCTCAAGGACGAGCCGTTGCGCTTCACCGAGCTCAAGCGGTCCATCGACGGCATCAGCCAGCGCATGCTCACCGTGACGCTGCGCGATCTCGAACGCGACGGGATCCTGACGCGCACGGTCCGCAGCGTCATGCCGCCGCACGTCAGCTACGAACTGACCGCGATGGGCCGGAGCTTGCGCGAGGCCACCGCACCGCTGCTCGAATGGAGCATCACGCACCTGCCACATATCGACGCCGCTCGCACGGCCTACGACAACCGCTGAACGAGTGCCCGGCCCGTAGCTCTGTCCCACCATCGCCGTGCAGACCGTCACCGCGGGGACCAGGCGTGGGGCCCGCGTCGTCCGGCCGGTGACCAGTGTGTGAGGGGCGATCGGCCGGGCACGCGAGTACGTGGGAAAGCGCCATCGACTGAGAGACGACGGTGGACATGTTCGACGACGAGATACCGGACCCCGTCACACGGGAGCTTCCGATCCCCGACTACAAACACTTGCCGCGCCTCGACGTGGAGACGCGCGCTGAGGGGTTGAAGGCCGAGGACCTGCAAATCGTCCTGCGCTACGAGCGAGGGCATCGCGACCGGACACCGGTCATCAGGCTGCTCACCGCCCGGCTGCGACGCCTGCGCGACCAGACTCGCGACACCGGAAGCGGCAGAGAAGGCTCCGGCCCGGCCCGTACGCCATGAAGACCGGCCGAGTGGGAAGGCGGACACCAAGGGGCGGTCTGGGCTCTGTCGGCTCGGGCTCCCGCGGCGATCCACGAGCGGAAGGTTCCACCATGCTCAAGGCAATCGGAGATGTTCTCGGCAAGATCGGCGGAGCCATTGCCACCGTCGTCTCGCTGCCCTTCCGGGCTGTCGCCCGCTTGTTCGGGGGCGCCTCGGACACCGCCCACGGCCACCACTGATCCTCCGGGCGCCGCCGGCGAATGGGCGATCAGCGGACGTCGTCGGCGGGCACCAGGGCCCGGCCGAAGTCGGCACGCGCCTGGTCAACGATCGAAGGCGCGGGGCCGCCGGGACGGAGCCATGCGGCCAGATCCGGTGCCTCGACGAGCGTGCGTCCAGGAGTGGCCTGCGTCGTGGTCCACCCTGAGAGGTCCGCGACCCGGTCCAGGTGTTCGTCGGTGAGCAGCTGCATGCAGTGCACGTCCGGGACGAACCGGCTCCACAGGTCCGCGTGCACGCGCAGCGCGTAGGCGGGTATCGACTCCCGCAGCGGCGGCAGGGCCCGGCCACGGTCGTCCCAGCCGTAGGCCCGGCGCGGCGTCGGAGCCACGAAGGCATAGGGGGCGTAATCCGCTTCGGCGAGGATCGCCGCGCGGGCCCGGTCGGCCTGGGCCGCCAGCGAACTGGACGCGTCGTGGGTCTGATAGATCGCCAGGCCGTCCGAGCCGATGTCAGCGATCGCCGCCCGCGACGCGAGCTCGTCCGCGTACAGCACCGCGCCGGACCACGCCACATGCAGGGAGGACGCCAGGTGCGCGGCCACCTCACCGGTGGCGTCGAGCTGATTCATCCCGGAACTGCCGACGTAGGCGTCGCCTCCGGCCTCGGCCGCCCAGCGCACCGCCCGCTCGGCCCAACCCGACATATCGGCACCGCTCAGCGCGGACAACGGGCCCAGCGCGACGTACGCCGTCACCATCGGATCGGACGAATCCCAGGCCGGCAGACGGACGGTCTCCGTGGCCCGCAGCTCACCCGACAGCCCGCCCGCCCCCACCCGGCCGCGGAACGCCTCCATCCAGATGTCCAGCGCCTCCTCGCTCTCCGGCGACCCCAGCCGCACCGAGAAACCCGCGAGGCTCGCCGTCAGCAAGGACGCCCAGATGGAGTCCGGCGCCACCCCGTTGGCCACCTCATTGGCCGTGTTCACCGCCTGACGCACCAGGTCGGCAACCGCCGCCGCACCGGCATCGGCACCATCATCCGGAGCGAACTCCACCCGGACCTCGTCGAAGCCATTGGCCTCCAAGCCATGGAAAATGCCGTCGCGATCGATGCGGACGCCTTCCAGGTTCGCCATCCCGCCAGACTAGGGCGAACCCCCGCCGTCAGAGCCGAACTCCGGTGCATACGCGCCACCTTGGCGGGCACGGCACTGCCCGCGTTCAGGGGCACCTCCGGGGGCTCAGTCGGCCGTGGTGAACACCGCGATGCCGGCCGGCGCGATCACCAGGAGCATCGAGCAGCCGACCACCTTCCCGAAGCGTTCGCGAGCCGGCCAGGCGCGCCCGCACGCGCGGCACATCGGGACCGTAGTGAGCGCCGCCTGAGTCCGGTCAGTTGACGTACATCGCGACGACTCCGGCAGCGGTCGGCAGCGGTCAGTTGACGGGGCCGTAGGCGTCGGCGCCGAACTGCTGGTGGCTGCTACGGACCAGACCTATTACGTCAACGACCCCTAGCTCACGAGCCGTCGCGCAGTTCGTTCAGGCGCTCACGGGTGAAGCGGATGTCGTCGAAGGTGACCACGCAGCCGTCACCGGTCGGCGATTGCGCCTCGAAGCCGATGGACACGGGCGCGGGCGTCGCCGTCACCGTCGCCCCCGCCGTGTCGTCGAGGGTGAAGAAGCGGATCATCCGCCAGGTCGTGCCGTCGAGGGACGCGTGGTAGGCGAAGGCGTGGTCGATTCGGGAGACCCGCAGCCACACCGTCCGGCCGTCGACGGCAAAGGCGTTGGCGTCGTCCGCGACGCCGCGGGCGACCACGGAGACGATCATGGGCTCGCGGTCGGGGGAGAATTCGAAGCAGAGCTTTCCCCAGTGGCGGTCGTCGATCCACAGCAGCAGCACGCCGGCGTCGAAGGTCGCCTCGAAGCCGACGGTGACGCGCGCGCTGAACTGGAAGTCGCCGTCCGGTGGGACGCCGAGCAGGGTCGCGGCATTGAGCATGGACTCGGCGTTGAGCTGGGAGTCCGCTCCCGGGTCGATGAAGATGTCGCTGTGGGCGGCCGCCGTGGCCGTCACCGCGGCGGCCGCCTCGTCGGTGGTCCATGCCTCGCCGGACGACGGCGAGAGGGTGAAGGGCAGTCCGGGCACCTTACGGGTGGCGGTCACGTCGTTTCCTCCTACGGTCCGATCGCCGGCAGGCCCGGCGCGAGCGGGCCGGTCCCGCGCCCCACACCCTCAGGCGCGGCGGCGCGGTCAACTGTTGGTCCGCACGCCACTATCTGCGGACGACCGACACCGGCACAAGCCGTGAAATCGCCCATGCCCTGACCGCAGCGGCTACGACGAGAGGATCGACGTCGCCTCGTCCAGCGCCGGGTCCTTGCCGGTGGACACGTCCGACGCGGTCAGCGGTGCCTCGCGGTCCGGGGGGACGCCGATCCCGTCGATGATCTCGCCGTTCGCGCCGACGGCGTGCTGCGACGGGAGGCGGATCGCGCTGGTGTAGTCGTCGAGCGCGTACAGGTGGGCCGGGCCGGAGTTCACTCCTGCCGTGCGGGTGCCGACGAGGGTGCCCAGGCGGAGGTCCTTGACGCCGGCCGCGAACACCTCGCACGCGGAGCCGCAGCCGTCGTCGGTGAGCGTGACCATCGGCAGGTGCAGCAACGGGACGCTGTCGTCGACGCGTTGCGGATCGCAGGTGCCGTCGGCGTCGCAGTAGGAGACGACGGTGGCGCCGTGGACGAAGGCGCCCAGCAGCTTGTTGCCCTCGTCGGCGACGCCGCCGCGGTTGCCGCGCACGTCGAAGATGACGCCGGTGAGCCTGGTGGTCGCCTGGAGGCCGGCGATGGCCTTGAGGGCGTCCGCGCCGGAGCCCGGGTAGAACGCGTCGAGGCGGATGTCGGCGATGCTGCCGTCCACCAGAGTGGCGTCCACGTGCGGCTGGGGCTGTGCGGGCAGCGGGCCGGGGGTGACGCGCACGTGCAGGGTGCGGCCGGTCGCGGGGCGTCGTACGGTCATGGCCACCGTCGTGCGCTGCGGGTACGCGGGGTGCAGGGAGGTCATCACGCCGGGGTTGAGCTGCCCGTTCGTCACGACCGGGACACCGTTCACCGACTCGATGACGTCTCCGGGCCTGAGCCCGGCAGCGGCGGCGGGCGCGCCGGCGGCGACCGTGGTCAGGAAGAGCGGCCCGGTGAAGGCCGGGGCGGTCTCGGCCGGCGGGAGGGTCGTGTTCAGGCCGACGCCCAGGCCCCACGGATGGGCGTCCGGGGTGGCACCGGGGGTGCCGGGGCCCTGGTACCCGGCGTGGTTGTCGTGCAGGGCGGCGATCATCCCCTGGATCGCGGTGACCGCGAGCGACGAGCGCAGGCCCGGATCGTCCGGCACCGCGGCCAGCACCTGCTGGAACCGCCGGGCGAAGAGCGGCCAGTCCTTTCCTCGGTCACCGGTCAGCGCCGGCAGTACCGCGTTCGGCCGGTCGACACCGCGTCGGCGCAGTTCCCGGACGACGGCCTGGAGGGCGTACTGGAGCAGGGGGCGGTCGTCGAGCCCGGCGCCGCCGTAGTAGTTGTCGAGGATGCAGTCGTACGCCTGCTGCACCGTGCTGACGGACGTCGGGACCGGGTCGTGCGCGGGCGGCGGGGGGTTGTTCGGGTCCTGCGGTACGCAGGCGGCGGGCCGGCCGGCGTCGTGCGGCGTCCCCGACGTGCTCGCGGACGCGGTCAGGCCGGTGACCAGGACGCTGCCCGCGAGTACGGCGATCCCGGTCGCGACCAGGACGCGGCGGTTTCGCGGCAGGCCGATCCGGCGGTGGACCGGCTTGCGGCCGGTCGACGGGGCTTCGGCGGCCGGGAGTTCGGCCGGCGAGGGATCTGCCTGCGCGGCTCCGGTGGCCGGCGTGGTCTCGGTCAGAGGAGGGTCGGCCGGTGTTGTCGCGGTCGGCCCGGAACCGGTCGGTGTGGTCGCGGTCGGCCGGGGGTCGGCCGGTGTGCTGCTCATGTGCTGTGCTCCTGAACTCGCGTCGATCGTGCGTGGACGCCGCCGCGACGGGTGCGGCGGCGCTGACGAACGTTCTACGCGGGGAGCGGTTTCACCGCGGTTGCGTCGCCGCCACGGGGAAGCCGACCGTGACGACCAGGCCGCCTCCCGGCCGCGGGACGGCGGTGAGGGTGGCGTCATGGGCGGACGCGATGGCCGAGACGATGGACAGGCCCAGGCCGAATCCCTGTGACCTCTGCGATCGCGCGCCGTTCCCGCCGCTCCCGGTGCGGGCCGTACCGAGGCGCTGGAAGGGCAGAAAGAGCCGTTCGACGGCGTCGGCGGGCACGTCGGAGCCGGTGTTGGCCACCGTGAGGACGGCGCGGCCGTCGTGGGTGCCGGTGCTGACCTCCACCTGCCCGCCGGGCACGTTGTAGCGGATCGCGTTGTCCAGCAGATTGGCCACCAGTTGCTCGGCGAGCGCCCGATGGCCCGAGGAGACGGCCGCGCCGGCCGTGGGGCGCAGCGCCACCTCCTGCTCGGCGGCCACGGCAGTGCGTGCCGCCACCGCGTCCCGGACGAGTCCGGCCAGGTCGAAGGGGCGGCGCTCGCCGAGGCCCGCCTGGCCGCGGGCCAGGGTGAGCAGCGCTTCGATGAGCCGCTCCTGCTGCTGCCCGGCGGCGAGTATCCGTTCGTGGGCGGCGCGCAGCGACTCGAAGGTCGGCTCGGGGTCGGCCAGTGCCACCTGGCCGAGCACGCGCTGACGGGCCAGCGGCGTCCGCAGCTCGTGGGAGGCGTTGGCCACGAACTGCCGCTGGGCCCGGAAGGAGCCGTCGAGCCGGGCCAGCAGCGCGTCGAACGTGTCGCCCAGTTCCCGCAGTTCGTCGCGCGGGCCGGCCAGCGCCAGCCGCCGGTGCAGGCTGGTCGCCGAGATGTCCCGTGCGGTGGAGGCGATGGTCCGCAGCGGGCGCAGGACCCGGCCGGCCACCACCCAGCCGAGCAGTACGGACGCCAGTGCCATCAGGCCGAGGGCCGTCCCCGACTGCACCAGCAGGGTGTGCAGCATGGCGGACCTCTGGTGGTCGAGGGTCCGCTGCGTGTCCTTCTGCAGCGCCTTCATGGCGGCGTCCATCGGCGCCCGGCCGCCGGGTGCGGGGGGGTGGCGCTCCGCCGTTTCCGGGCGCCGGGCCGACCGGTGCGCTCGGGCTGGGGCCGGCCACCGTCACGGAGCGCATGACGACCGTGGGCGGACGGTCCACGGCACCGGCCACCAGGCCGTACGTGACCGCGAGCAGCGCGGCGCCGGACACCAGGAACAGCCCGCCGTACAGGCCGGTCAGCCGCAGCCGTACGGTGCGGCGGGGCAGGCCCGCGCGCATGATCCGGCCGGTGAGCCGGTGCAGGACGGCGGGCACGAGGCCGCGGACGGGGGCTGGGGCGTCGGCGAGGGCGTGGGCGTCGGTGTGGACGGGCATGTGGTGGCGGCCACCTTTCTGGATCATGTGCGGCGGACTGCCTCGGTGTTCCGCCCGACAATCGGTGTTCCGCCCGACAACCTGTCAGATCCGTCGACCTGCCGGGCTGTCAGATCCGGTAACCGCTCCTGGCCACCGTCTCGATGACCGGCGGCGCCCCGAGTTTGACCCGCAGCCGGCTGACGGTGATCTTCACCGCGCTGGTGAAGGGGTCGGCGGCCTCGTCCCAGACGCGTTCGAGGAGTTCCTCCGCGGATACGGCCCGGCCCCCGGCGGCGAGGAGCAGCTCCAGGACGCCGAACTCCTTGGGTGTGAGGGCCAGTTGCCGGCCGGCCCGGACGGCGGTGCGCCGGGCGCTGTCGACCAGCAGGTCGCCGTGCCGCACCACGGGCGGCACGGCGGGGTGGGCGCGGCGGGCCAGGGCGGCGATCCGGGCGACGAGGACGGGGAAGTCGAAGGGCTTGGGGAGGTAGTCGTCGGCGCCCAGGCCCAGTCCGCCCACGATGTCGTCCGCCGTGGCCGCGGCGGTGAGCATCAGGATGCGGCTGCGGCACCCGGCGGCGATCAGCGCCGCGCAGACCTCGTCGCCGTGCGTCCCCGGCAGGTCCCGGTCGAGGACGACCACGTCGTAGGCGTCGCCGTCCGAGCCCAGCATACGTTCCAGCGCCCGCGTGCCGTCGAACGCCACATCGACGGCCATCCGGGCTCGGCGCAGGCCCACCGCCAAGGCCTGCGCCATCTCCTCGTCGTCCTCGGCAATGAGCACGCGCATCCCGCCGGCACCCCCCTGTCGTGTCGTCGCCCCAGTGTCCCGCGGACTCCGGCGGCGCGACCCGGCGGCCTCACCGGGCGGCACGGCGGCCGAGCCCTCGGCCCGGCGCCTCCCCACTGACTACTTCCGTGTAGACGAATCCCGGTCGCGTTGACTAAGGTGTGCCTTCGCTTACCAAGGCCAGGCACACCTAATCTTCTTCGGGAGTGGACCGTATGTGGGACGACGCGTTCCCGAGCTTCCTCATCGGGTTGCGGGAGGGGCTCGAAGCGGGCCTGATCGTCTCGATCCTCGTCGCCACGCTGGTACGGGCGGACGCCAGGTCGCGGCTGCCGCAGGTGTGGACGGGGGTGGCGGCGGCGGTCGCCATGGCGCTGAGCTTCGGGGCGGTGCTCACCTTCACCGCCGCGAACCTCTCGGCCACCGCGCAGGAGTCCTTCGGCGGCACGCTGAGCGTCGTGGCCGTCGCGTTCGTCACCGCGATGGTGTTCTGGATGCGGCGGTCGGCCCGTCATCTGTCCGGCGAGATCAGGGAGAAGGTCACCGCCGCGCTCACCATGGGCGCGGGCATGCTGGTGGTCACCTCCTTCCTAGCGGTGGGCCGCGAGGGTCTGGAGACCGCGCTCTTCTTGTGGACGACCGCCCGGGCCGCCGGGGAGTCCACCGGGCCCGCGCTCGGCGCGGGCGCCGGCCTGGTGATCGCCGCGGGCCTGTGCTGGGGCCTGTACCGCCGGGTGCTGAAGATCAACCTGACCAGGTTCTTCACGGCGACCGGCATCGTGCTGATCGTGATCGCCTCCGGCGTGCTGGGATACGGCCTGCGCGACCTCCAGGAGGGCGGGGCGCTGCCGGGGAAGACCGCCTTCGCGGTGGACCTCGGCGCCCAGGTGGACGCCGGTTCCTGGTACGCCACCCTGGTCCAGGGGGTGTTCAACCTGACCCCGACCATGACCTGGCTCCAGGTCATCGCCTACGCCGGCTATCTGGCCGTCGTGATGACGCTGTTCGTTCGCGGCGTGCGCGCGCCGCGGGCGCCGAAGGAAGCGACAACCGCGGGAGACTCCGCTTCGCAGCCGGCCGCCGACCCCGGTCCGGTCCCGCGCCGCCGTCCGGCGTGGGTCGTACCCGCGGCGGTGGTCGCCGTCCCGGCCGCCCTCGCCGGTCTGATCGTCGCCTTCAGCGACGGCAAGCCCGCCGGCGCGCAGACCGTCTCCGTCTCGGAGACCGACTGCGGGAAGGGCTTCAGCGCCCCGCAGGCCGGGCGCCGGACGTTCCAGATGCACAACACCGGTCGCAAGGCGTCCGAGGTCTATCTGATCAACCCCTCGACCAACGCGGTCTACGGCGAGATCGAGGGCCTGGCCCCCGGCACCACCCGCGACCTGGTCGCCACCGTCGTCGGCGGCGACTACGCCTGGCGCTGCGTGCCGACCGGCGGCAAGGCCGTCACCTCGGCGGCGGTACGGGTCTCCGGCGGCGGCACCGGCCGGGCGGTGCGGCCGCTCGCCGAGGCCGAACTCCGGCCGCCGCTGGCCTCGTACCGGTCCTACGTGACCGGCCGGCTCGGCACGCTCACCGCCCAGGCGGCCGAGCTCAGCGCGGACATCCGGGCCGGCGACCTCGCCGCGGCCCGCACCGACTGGCTCACCGCGCACCGCACTTACGCCTCGCTGGGCGCCGCCTACGGCACCTTCGCCGACTTCGACGCGAAGATCGACGGCCGCCCGGCCGGCCTGCCGGGCGGGGTGGACGACAAGGACTTCACCGGCTTCTACCGGCTCGAGTACGGCCTGTGGCACGGGCAGTCCGCGGCCCGGCTGGCGCCGTACGCCCAGCGGCTCGGCAGCGACATCGCCGGGCTCCGCAAGGCGTTCCCCACCCAGGAGTTCGACCCGGCCGACCTGCCGCTGCGCTGCCACGAGATCCTGGAGAACACCCTCCAGTTCGAACTGACCGGCGGCACCGACCAGGGCAGCGGTACCAACCTGGCCACCGCGGACGCCAATCTCGCCGGCACCCGTGAACTGCTGGGCGTGCTGCGCCCGTTGATCGCGGCGCGCGACCCGCACCTGCTCGGCACCGTGGACGCCGACATCGCCCGGCTCCAGGCGCTGCTCGACGCCGCCCACCACGGCGGCAGTTGGACGCCGGTGGACCGGCTCGACCCGGACGCCAGGGCCAGGATCAACGGCTCCACCGGGCAGTTGCTCGAAGACCTCGCACCGGTTCCCGACCTGCTCGAAGTCCGGAAGTCCGCCTGATGAGCGGGCACTCGGCCGAGGACCCACACCGCGGCGACGCGGCGAACGACCCACATCGCGAGCACTCGGCCGACGACCCGTATCCCGGGCACCCGGCGAACGACCCGCATCGCGGGGACGCGGCTGACGGCCCGTACCGCGGGCACCCGGCGAACGACCCGTACGACCCGCGCCACCGCCTCGAAGGGAATCCGCTCATGCCCGACCCCTCTGACATCCAGCGCCCGGCCGGCAGTTGCCCGGTCGGCGCGGGGCGCCGGTCCTTCGTGAAGGCCGCGCTGGGCGCGGGCGCCGGCGCCACGGCGCTGGCCGGCGGCGGCATCGCCGTCACCACGGCGCTCGGCGGGAGCAGCGCGCAGGCCGCGGCCCCCGGCAAGGCCAAGGCCGTCGCCTTCCACGGCACGCACCAGGCGGGCATCACCACACCCGCGCCCGCGGCGGCGACCTTCGTGTCCTGCCGCGTCATCGCCGACAACCGGGCCGAACTCGCCGCCCTGTTCAGGACGATCACCGAGCGGGCGCGCTTCCTGACCGCCGGTGGCACGCCCGCGGACCTGGGTGTCGGCGCGCCGCCGTCGGACAGCGGGATACTCGGCCCGGAGATCCCCGCCGACGCGCTGACCGTCACCGTCGGCGTCGGCCCGTCGCTGTTCGACGACCGCTACGGCCTGGCCGCCGCCAAGCCCCGCCGCCTCGCTCCGATGCCGGCCTTCCCCAACGACGACCTGGACCCCGCGCAGTGCCACGGCGACCTGTCGCTGCAGATCTGCGCCGGCAGCACGGACACGGTGCTGCACGCGCTGCGCGACCTCGCCCGGCACACCCGGGGCGCGATGCAGATCAAGTGGCGGGTGGACGGCTTCCAGAACGCCCCGCGGCCGGCCGGCGCCCAGCGCAACCTGCTGGGCTTCAAGGACGGCATCGCCAACCCCGACGTGGCCTCCGCCCGCGAGATGGACCGGCTGGTGTGGGTGACGGGCGCGCTCGGCGAACCGTCCTGGGCCACCGGCGGCAGCTACCAGGTGATCCGGGTGATCCGGATGCTGGTCGAGTTCTGGGACCGGGTCTCGCTGACCGAGCAGGAGAAGATGTTCGGCCGCCGCAAGGACACCGGCGCGCCGCTCGACGGGTCGGCCGAGACCGACATCCCCCGCTACCCCGACGACCCCCAGGGCAACGCGATCCCGCTCGACGCCCACATCCGGCTGGCCAATCCGCGCAGCGCCAAGACCGACGACTCCCGCCTGCTGCGCCGCGGCTTCAACTTCGACCGCGGGGTGGACGCGGTCGGCAACCTCGACATGGGCCTGGTCTTCTGCTGCTACCAGCAGGACGTGGTCCGGCAGTTCGAGGCCACCCAGACCCGGCTGATCGACGAGCCGCTGGTCGACTACATCTCCCCGGTCGGCGGCGGCTACTTCTTCGCGCTGCCCGGCGTGCGCGACCGCGGCGACTGGCTGGGCCGCGGCCTGCTGTCGGCCTGACGGAGCCACCGGCGGGGAACGGACCGGCCGCCGCCCGCACATCACCGACGGAACAAGCTCCCGGCCCCGGTTGTGGCAGCCCGGCCTACAGTTCTTTCTACAACGTGTAGTAGATTCACGCACGGCCCCAGGACCTCGACGTCACGCCGAGGTCACCGCAGGGGTGTGAGTGCGGCGCGCCCATGGGCCGGGCCGCCGATCGCCGAAGCGTATACCGACTCCCCGCGGAGCTTCGGCGCGATCTCCCACCTCCTCGAAGGAGACCGGTAATGAAGGCAGTTGCACCCCTTGCCCGTACGGTCCTGCGTACGGGCGGCGCGGCTCTCTCCGCACTGGCCGCCGTGCACGCGGGACCGGCCCTCTCGGCCTTCGGTCCGCTGCGCAACCGGCTCATGCCGCGGCTGTCCGGGCGCGGGCGGATCGACGATGTCGCGCTCACCTTCGACGACGGGCCCGACCCGCTGTCGACGCCCCGCTTCCTGCGGCTGCTCGACGACCGCGAGGTGCGGGCCACCTTCTTCCTGCTGGGCTCGATGGCCGTCCGCTCCCCCGGCCTGGTCAAGGAGATGGCCGAGGCGGGGCACGAGGTGGCGATCCACGGCTGGACCCACCGGGCGCCGCTGCTGCGCGGCCCCTGGACCACGTACGAGGACATGGCACGCGCCCGGGACCTGGTCGGCGGGCTCACCGGCAGCGCGCCCCGGCTGTACCGGCCGCCGTACGGCGTGATGACCGCCGGCACGCACCTGGCCTGCCGCCGTCTGGGGCTGACCCCGGTGCTGTGGACGGCGTGGGGCGAGGACTGGCGCGGGCGGGCGACACCGCGCAGCGTCCTGGAGACGGTCACCCGCGATCTGCGCGGCGGCGGCACCGTCCTCCTCCATGACTCCGACTGCACCTCCGCCACCGGCTCCTGGCGCAACACCCTCGGCGCACTCCCCCGGGTGCTCGACTTCTGCCAGGAGCGCGGCCTGACGGTCGGCCCGCTGCGCGGCCACGGCATGCTGCCGGCCGCGGGCTGGGCCGGCGGCCGGGGCCGGATCGACTCCTACACGTCGTAGTATCGTGAGGATCTGCTACGAAGGAGCGGGAAGCGTGGTCGAGCAGGATGGTGCCGGACCCGGGCGGCGCGCACCAGGCGAACTGGAGAGCGCGGTCCTCGCGGCCCTGTGGGCGGCCGGCGAGCCGGTCGGCGCCGGCACGGTACGCGCGAACGTCAGCGGCGAACCCGCGTACACCACCGTGCTGACGATCCTCACCCGGCTGCACGACAAGGGCCTGGTCACCCGGAAGCGCGCCGGGCGGAGCTTCCTGTACCAGCCCGTGCGCGACGAGGCCGGGCACGCGGCGGCCGGGATGCGGAACCTGCTGGAGCACGGCGGGGATCGCGCGGCGGTGCTCGCCCGGTTCGTTTCCGAACTGCCGGCTGAGGACGAGAAGCTGCTGGAGCTGCTTCTGCGCGACCACACGGCCGGCCCGGACAGCTCCGGGCCGGCGACCCGCCCACCCGGAGAGCGGGACTGACGATGTCCACCGTTCACGGTCGCGGGACGACCGGGACCGTTCCCGGTCGCGGGACGGTCGCCGAATCACCTGGACGCGATCCGGGGAGGCGACCTCGCGGACGCGCCCCGGAACCGGTCGTGGCATCAGGGACGGTACGGCGGTGAGGGACGCGGGGATCAGCCTGTGCGCGCCGCTGCTGGTCAGCGCGATCCTGGCGCTGACCGTGCCGCGGGCCGGAAGCCGGCTGCCGCCGCGGACGGCCGCGTGGCTTTCGGTGACCGCCGCCCTCGTCGCGGCCGGGGCCTGGGTGACCGGCCTGGCGATGATCGGCTCCACCATCGTCGGGCAGATCCCGCAGGTCGCCGAGGAGGGGCGCTGGTCCCCGCACGTACTGGCCGCGCACACCCCGTTCGACCGGCCGGTGGCGGGCGCCTGCGCGCTGGCCCTGATCGGCTGCGCCGTCGCACTGACCGTGGCCTCCATGCGGCGGGTCACGGTGCTGGTCGGCGCCTGGCGGGAATGCCGTGACCTGCCGGCGGCCGGCGGCCTGACGGTGCTGGACGACCCCGTTCCGGCCGCTTTCGCCCTGCCGGGCGCGCCGGGCAGGGTCGTGGTCTCCTCCGGCATGCTCCGGGCGCTGCCCGCGGACGAGCGGGAGGCGCTGCTCGCGCACGAGCGCGCTCACCTCCGGCACCACCACCATCTCTTCCTGCTGGTGCTCCAGCTCGCCGCGGCGGTCGATCCGCTGCTGCGGCCGCTGGCCAAGGCGGGCGCCTTCGCGCTGGAGCGCTGGGCGGACGAGGAGGCGGCCGACGTGGTGGGCGGCCGGCCGCTGGTCGCGCGGGCCATCGCCCGGGCGGCCCTCGCCGCGAAGAAGGCCCCGGGGCAGGCGCTCGCGGCCACCGGCGGTCCCGTCCCGCAGCGCGTCATGGCGCTGATGGCCCCGCGCGGCCCCGCCCGCCATCACCTGGTCGCCACGTTCGCGACCCTGATGGCCGTCTGCTGCGCCAGCCTCGCGCCGGCCGCCCACAACGTCGACGGCATGTTCGACGCGGCCACGTCCTCCCACGCGCAGACGCTGCCGCTCCGGCCGTCGGACCCGCCGTCGTAGAGCCGGAGCGGCCGTCGGGGAAGCCCTCGTCAGGCTTCGTTCTCCCCCGCGGTGTTCGCGGGCGCGTCGCGGCGGCCGGCCGCCAGGTAGCCGACCAGGACCACGATCAGCACGGTGAGCACCAGGCTGACCGGCCCCGTGCCCCAGCCCAGGCCGCCGCGCTGGGTGGACACCCCCATCCAGTCCGCGAAGGACGCGCCGAGCGGGCGGGTGAGGATGTACGCCCACCAGAACGCGGCCACCGGGTTGAGCCCGAGGAAGCGGCCGCCGAGCGCGGGGACGGCGATCAGCACCGCGAAGACCAGGCCGGAGGAGAAGTAGCCCAGGTGCAGGCTGCCAGCGGTGAGGTCGCCGGCGGCGGTGCCGAGCGCGAAGGTGGTCAGCACGGTCGCCCAGTAGAACTTCTCCCGGCGCGGGGTGCGGATGCTGTGGATGGACAGCGTTCCCTCGCTCCGGTACCAGGCGATCAGGACCGCCGTCAGGACCAGCGAGAAGACCACGGTGGACACCGCGTACGGCACACCGGCCACCACGTGCACGACGTCGGCGGCCATCGTGCCGAAGACGCTCACCATGACGACCGCCGACCAGTACGTCCAGGGCGAGTAGCGGCGGGCACGGAGTTGGAGCACCAGCAGGGACACCAGGCCGATCAGGCCGATCGCCCCGGCGACGACGGGCCCCAGCGCGTGGGCCAGGAAGTCCGAGGTCGTCTCGCCCATGCCGGTGGTGAGCACCTTGGTCGCCCAGAACCAGGCGGTCACCTCGGGCACCTTGCTCAGCGCGAACCCGCCCCCGCCGCCCGCTCCCCCGAGCCGGTGCCGCCCCGGCTCGTACCCCGCCGCCCCGGCCACCCGCGCATATTCGGACCGCTGCTCCATGCCACCGCAACTCTCCCGGCGCCGCACGCCGATTCCGCTCTCACCCGGCACGGCCCCGGGCACGCCGACCGGCGGCGAGGCCCGCCGGACCAACGACTACATGACTGTAGACGATACTGGACGGGCGAACTCCACCACGGGCCCGGAACACGGCGGGCCCGGCGACTCGGCATCTGACGCCGCCGGACTTCACGGCCCACGAGAACGGCCGGCAGCCGCCATCCACTCACTCGAGCAGCCGCCTGGCGATCCCCGAGGGCTGACGTCCCGCCAGCGTCCAGCCCGCCGCGGTGGCGATCAGCGGGACGCCGAGCAGAGCAGCGGCAAGGGGCACGTACGGGACGCGGTGGAGTTGGGAGAGGTCGTCGGCGAAGGCGGCGACCAGGACGGTGTAGGCGCCGAGCGTGCCGAGGACGGTGCCCGCGACGGCGAGGCTGCCCGCGGTGACGGCGGTCAGGGCGCGACGGGTCGCGGAGGCGGCTCCGGTGGCGGTCAGGGTGCGCAGGTCGTCGGCGGCCTCGGCGCGGATCGTGCCGACGGTCATCGCGAGCACGCCGAGCGCCAGTGCCGCGCCCGCAGCCATCGATGCCCAGCGGAGGGTGGCCAGGTCGTCGTGGTGGTCGCGGGTCTCGGCGACCAGGCCGCTCCTGACGGCGAGGTCGAGGGCCGCGGTGGTCTGCGCAGCGGTCAGATCGTGCGGCACTGAGACGAACCAGCCGACGGTGACGGTCCGCCAGCCGTAGCGGTGCAGGCCGCTCTCGGTGAGGAAGACCCGCGGCACCGAGCTGTACGCGGAACCGGGGACGTGCACGGTGCTGGCGCTGTCCAGGTCGCGCCGCGCCGCGCCGAGCAGTGACAGCGTGCCGTGGCCGCCCAGCGTGGTGACCACGTCGGTGCGGGCGCCGGCCGCCGCCGGGCCGAGGCCGAACCGCCGCGCGGCGGCGGGCGTGGCGACGTACAACGGGTCGCTGGCCCAGGTGTTGGGGCCCTGCCTGGTCCCGGCCTCGACGGCCGGCCGGCCGCCGGTGCCCGCGCGGGACCCGTCGTCGGACGCGCGCACGTGTGGGTCGTACGCCATGAGAAGCGGGGTGGCGGTGCCGCCGAGCGCGGTCGCGTACCCCTGCACCGCGGTCTGCTCCCGCCGGACGTCGGCTCCGCTGAGCAGCGGCACGACCGGGCCCTTCGCGGGGGTGCGGAAGAGCAGTTGGCGGGTGGAGAGGTTGCCGGCGGCGGCCCGGTCCTGGCTGGCGGCGGCGAGGGCGCTGACCGCCACCGCGATGCCGATGGCCAGGGTGATGGCCGCGAGAGCCGCACCGGAACGCGCCTGGTGCCGTCCGAGGTCGCGCAGGACGAGCCGGGTGGTGAACGGCGCCCGCCCGGCGGGGGCGGCGAGCGCCCGGATGACGAGCGGGCTGAGCAGCAGGGTCCCGAGGACCACGGCCGCGATGCCCACGCACATCAGCAGGGGGTTGGTCCGGTGCGCCGGGATCAGACAGCCGATTCCCGCGGCGGTCAGGATCAGCGCCGACCACGCGGACTGGCGGCCCGCGACCGCCCGCGGCGGCCGGGCGGACAGCGCCTGGACGGCGGGGATACGGGCCATGGCGCGGGCGGGCCACCAGGCGGCGGCGGTCGGAGCGAGCACCGCGATCAGTGCCATCAGGGCGATCAGCGCCCACGGCACGGCGAACCGGTCGATCCGGTGGCCGGCGGCAGCCTCCAGATGCGGGGCCAGCGGCAGCCAGGCGGCGATACCCACGGCGGTGCCGGCCGCAGAGGCCGCGACACCGGTCAGCGCGCCGTGCCCGAGCAGCACCAGCCGTACCTGCCGGTCGGTCGCACCGAGGGTGGCGAGCATGCCCACCTGCCGCAGCCGTCGCTGCGCGACGGCCGCGAACCCGGCGGCTGCGACGAGCGAGACCAGCAGCAGGGCGACGGTGGCGAGGACGAAGACGAAGGCGTCGGGAACCGCGCCGGTGCCGCGGAAGTCGGCACGGACCTCGAACGCCGGCCGGGCGGTGCCCGCATGGCGGAAGGCGTCGAAGGTGCCGGACGGCGCCGCGGCGAAGGCGTCGGCCGACACCGCGGGGCGGCCCGCGACGGTCATGCCGTCGGGACCGGGTGCGGTCAGCGCGAAGACGTCGTCGAGGTTGCCGGGGTTCTCCACGATGCCGACCACGGTGAGCCGCTGTCCGTCGAGTGCGACGGTGCGGCCGAGGCCGGTGCGCAGAAGGCCGGCCGCCGACCCGGTCAGCGCGGTCTCGGTCCGTGAACCGGGTGCCGGCCAGCGCCCCGCCCTCAGCCCCAGCATCGCGGAGCCGTAGCGGCCGTGCGGGTCCTGCGCGCGGATGTCGAGGGCCTGTGCCGAGCCGGGGATCCCCGCCTTGCGGTGGGCGATGATCTCGACCGGGCCCAACCCGGCCCGGGCGGCGGCCAGTTGTGTGTGCAGTACGGCGGGGTCGCCGACGTCGAGATGCAGGATCTGCCGGGCCGAGCCGAACGTGCCCGCCGGGGACGGCTGGTAGGCGTGGGTGGCGGTGAGGCCGCTGACGGCGGCGGCGGCCGTGCAGGCGATGAGCGCCAGCAGCAGCACCTGCCGCCGCCACTCGCGGCGCAGCAGCCGCCAGGACCAGCGCAGCACGGCGGCGCGTGCGGGCAGCCCGCCGTGCGCGGGCCGCCGGCCGCCGGCCGGGACGGCGGGCGCGGGCCTGGTGAGGGTCACCGTCGGACCTCCTGGCGGGACGGGCGCGGGCACGGGCGGCCGAGGAGCCCGTACGTCAGGGAAGCCCGGCTTCTCATCGGTCCGCCTCCCCGCTCTGCGGGCCGGTCGGGCCCGAGGCCAGCAGCGACTCGGGGCCGGGGAGCGGCGGTGTGCTGTCCACCACCTCGCCGTCGCGGACGAAGACCACCCGGTCGGCCCAGGAGGCGAGTTGGGCGTCGTGCGTGACGAGCACGGCTGCGGCCCCGTCTCTGCAGGCGGACCGGATCAGCCGCATCACGCCCTCGCCGCTGCGCGAGTCCAGGGCACCGGTCGGCTCGTCGGCCAGCAGCAGCCGGCGCTCGCCGACCAGTGCCCGGGCCAGCGCGACCCGCTGGCGCTGGCCGCCGGACAGCTCGTCGGGGAAGCTGTCGGCGCGGTCGGCCAGGTCGAGTTCCTCCAGGGCGCGAAGCCCCGCGCGGCGGGCCGGCCTGGCCTTCACGCCGTCCAGTTCCAGCGGCATCGTGATGTTCTCGACGGCGGTCAGACCCGCCAGCAGATTGAAGTCCTGGAATACGTAGCCGATATGGCGGCGCCTCAGCCGGGCCCGGTCGTCGCGGCTCAGCCCGGACAGCGCGGTGCCCTCGATGAACACCTGGCCGGCCGTCGGCTCCTCCAGGCTGCCGGCGACGGTGAGCAGAGTGGACTTCCCCGAACCGCTCGGACCCATGACGGCCACCATCTCCCCGGCGGCCACGGTGAGATCGACATCGACCAGGGCGCGGACCGCGGACGGACCTGCGCCGTACGTCTTCGACACACCGCGCAGTTCCAGCGGGGCGCTCATCGGGAAGCTCCTTTCGAAGCCGCGGGCGAGTTCGGGATCGCGGGCGAGACCGGCGGCGCGGCGGGAGCACCGGTCGCCCGTGCGGGCCCGGTGTCGTGGTGCCGCAGCCGCCCCTGCGTGGCGTCCAGCCACCGGACCACGGACTCCAGCCGGAAGAGCTGCGCGTCGGTCACCACCAGCAGCGACAGGTCGTCCGCCGCGTTCTCCTTGAGCCGGGTGTACTGCTGCATCTGCCCGATGATGTGGCGCCGGTGCGCCTGGAGGATCCCGGCGACATCGACGCCGGGCAGCCGCAGCGCCACCAGCACCTTGATCAGGAGTTCGTCACGGGGCGGGGTGTCCGCGCCCGGCGGGGTGCGCAGCCATACGGCCAGCTCGGCGCTGCCCGCCTCGGTGATCCGGAAGCTCTTCTGCGGACCGGCCTCGGCGGTGTCGTCGGGATCGGACTCGGCCAGCCCGTCGCGCTCGAGCCGCTGCATCGTGGTGTACACCTGACCGACGTTCAGCGGCCAGACCTCGCCGGTCCTGGCCTCGAACTCCTGCCGCAACTGGAGACCGTACTTCGGCCCCTCGCTCAGCAGGGCCAGCAGCGCGTGGCGCACGCTCACGGAACCTCCCAGGTTTATGTATACCGGGTATGATACCCGGTATACATAAAGAAGAAAGAGGCGCGCCTGAACGAATGTGCGGGCCTTCGCCGCCGGGCGGCAGGAAGGCGAGCCGCTCGGAGGGCGGGCCTTCGCCCGTCAGCGGCGCGGGGCCCGGAGCGCCGGGCCGGTGCTCCAGGACGTGCCGTCCGGGGTGATCGCGAAGGACCGGGTGCCGGGGAGGGATGCGAGCCAGTCGCGGGCCCCTGCGCCCATCGCGTAGCCGGCCGTGGCGTACGCGTCCGCGTCGGTCAGGCCGTGGCAGATCACCGTGAGCGAGGCCAGTGCGGGCGCCGGGGGGCGGCCGGTGCGGGGGTCGACGATGTGGCAGCCGCGTTCGGCGGGGCCCGAGGTGGCGACGGCCAGTTCGCCGTCGGCGGGTATGACCGCCGCCAGTTCACCGTGGCGCAGCGGGTCGCTCACGCCGATCCGCCACGGGCCGCCGTGCACCTGGACGTCGCCGCCGCCGTTGACGCACACCGCGTCCGCGCCGGCCGAGGCGATCATGGCGGCGGCGCGTTCCACCGCCCAGCCCTTGACCAGGCCGGTGGGATCGAGGCCGCCCGCGTACCGGGCGCTGAACCAGCCGCCTGTGCGCCGCTCAGCCTCCTCGCAGAGACGGAGCACCTCCCCCACCTCCGGGGCGCAGGCGGACAGCGCCAGCGTTCCGGCCGCCAGCCGGCTGATCTGGCTGCCGGGCCGGTAGGTCGAGAAGACATCGTCCACGTGGACCAGCCAGGCCGCCGCGGCTTCGAGCGCCGCTGCCGCCCGCGGGCCGCCGCCGCGTACGTCGAAGGAGAAGACCGTGCCCATGGTGTGCTCGACCTTGCGCAGCCGGTCCGGGATGTCAGCCACCGGCCTTGTCCAGGGCGCTCTGGAGGGACTGGATGTAGCCCTCGCTGGTGTAGGTCGCACCGGAGACGGTGTCGATGGTCGCGCTCTGCGCCGCCAGTGCGGCCTGGGTGAGTTCGGGCACGGCGAAGCCGGAGATCTCCTCGTCGCGGGGGTTGCCGCTGGGCAGCTGGACGGCCGACACGGCGGTGATCCTGCCTGCTTTCAGGGTGACCCGCAGCTGCACGGGCCCGTAGCGGGTCTGCACGGTGTCGCCGTCGACGGTCCGGGTCCCCGTCGTGCTGGCTGATCCCGTGCCGCCCGAGCCCGTGCTGCTTGAGCCGGCAGTGGTGGAGGGCGCCGAGGCGGACGGCGTGGGCAGCGGGGCCGCCGGCCGGCCGGCCGCGTCGGCCGCCCCGGCGGTCGCGTGCGGCTTGAGGCTGAGCAGGAGCAGTACGCCGGTGGCGGTCGCCAGGGTGCTGAGCAGGATGCGCCGCGCAGGGCGGCCGGACAGGCTGTTCACGGGCGTCTCACAGTTCGAACGACTCGTGGTGGATGTGGCGGCCCGGCACTCCGGCGGAGCGCAGGGCTTCGTAGGACGCCTGCGCCATGCCGGGCGGCCCGCACAGGTAGACGTCGTGCCGGGCGACGTCCGGTACGACAGCGCGCAGCAGCTCCGCGGTGAGCCGGGTGCCGCGGCCGTCCGGCTGGTTGAGGACGTAGTGCAGGCGCGCCTGCCGTGCGGCGGCTATCGACTCCAGCTCGCCGCGCAGCGCGAGGTCGTCCGCGGTGCGGGCCCGGTAGATCAGCGTCAGGTCGCCCGGGCGTGCGGGCAGTGACTCGAACAGGGCGCGCAGCGGCGTCACCCCCACCCCGCCCGCGAGCAGCAGCACCTTCTGCCGGGTCCTGCGGTCGGCCGTCAGGGCGCCGTACGGGCCCTCGGCCCAGATCCGGGTGCCGGGCCGCAGCCGGGCCAGCTCCGCGCTGTGGCCGCCCACCGCCTTGACGGTGATCCGCAGCAGGTCCGGCCGCGGCGCCGCGGACAGCGAGTACGGGGTCGCCGTCCACCACAGTCCGGGGGCCAGGAAGCGCCAGCGCAGGAACTGCCCGGACCGGGCCGCCAGTTCCGGCAGCCGCTCTCCGCGCACGATCACCGACACCACCTCCGGCGCCTCCCGGACCACCCCGGCCACCCGCAGGCCGTGCCGCAGGTTCAGCCGGAGCGGCGCGGCGACCCGGTACCAGAGCACGGCCGCCGTGGCCGCCGAGTAGAGCGCATACCAGAGGTCCCGCACGAGCGGGTGGGCGGCGAAGTCCGCGCCGAGGGCGAGCTGGTGCCAGAAGGCGAGGAAGAGGGCGAGGTAGGTGAGCAGGTGCAGGTAGTACCAGGTCTCGTAGCGGACCCTGCGCCGCACCGCCCGTACCGAGACAGCCCCGACGGTGAGCAGCAGCAGCCCGCCGATCGTGCCCTTGAGCATGTCGGGGTAGGTCAGCACCACGCTGGTCGTCTCGCCGACCACGCCGGTGTGGGCCTGCACGGCGTAGCCCCAGAGGATCAAGGTGATGTGCGCGAGCAGCAGGCACACGGTGTAGCGGCCCAGCATGGCGTGCCAGCGGGCCACCCGGTCGCTGCCGACGCCCTGTTCCAGCAGCGGGATCCGGGCCATCAGGCCGACCAGCAGCGCACAGCAGTACCCGGTGAGCAGGCCGGCGATCCGGCCCGCGCCGATCAGCCAGTCCGCGGCCCCGACCACGGCGCCGGTGTCCTGCCACCACAGCGCCAGGACGCCGGCCGCGCCCGCCCAGCACAGCGCCAGGACCGGTGCGGCCGGCGAGCGGCGCCGTGCGGGTGCCACCGCGTGCCGCGCCGGGCGCGGACTGTATGTGGTGGTCATGGGGTGAATTCCTCTCCTTCGCCCTGCACGGCCACTGTGCGGGTGAAACCTCTCAACCAGCTCTGAACCGGCCGCCCCGCGACGCCTTCACAGCCGATTCAGAAGGTTCACAGCAGACTCAGAGCGAGCGCGGCACCGCGGAGCGATCACGCTGAGGGATGCTGGAGGGACCATGGACAGCAGATCGCAGGCCCGGCCCGCGCCCCTCACCCGGCCCGACGGCTCGCCGGTGCGGGTACTCGTGGTCGACGACGAGCCCGACCTCACCGAGGTACTGGCCGGGGTGCTGCGCTACGAGGGGTGGCAGGTGCGCACCGCGGGCGATGTCGGCTCCGCGCTCGCGGAGGCCCGCGACTTCCAGCCGGACGCGGTGGTCCTCGACGTCATGCTGCCCGACGGCGACGGGATGGCGGCGCTGCACGGCCTGCGGGCGGCCCGCGCGGATGTGTGCGTGCTCTTCCTGACCGCGCGGGACTCCGTGGAGGACCGGATCGCCGGCATCACGGCGGGCGGCGACGACTACGTCACGAAGCCGTTCAGCCTGGAGGAGGTGATCGCCCGGCTGCGCGGCCTGCTGCGCCGGGCCGGCATGACCCGGGCACGCGACGACGCGGCGCTGCTCGTCGTCGGCGACCTCGCCATCGACGAGGACGCGCGGGAGGTCACCCGCGGCGGCCAGGCGATCGATCTGACGCCGACGGAGTACGAGCTCCTGCGGTACCTCATGCGCAACCCGCGCCGGGTGCTGAGCAAGGCACAGATCCTGGAGCAGGTGTGGTCCTACGACTTCGGCGGCCAGGCGCATGTGGTGGAGCTCTACATCAGCTATCTGCGCCGGAAGATCGACGCCGGCCGGGAGCCGATGATCCACACGCTGCGGGGCGCGGGCTACGTGCTGAAAGCCGCGCCGCGGTGAAGCGGCTGCTGCCGCGCACCCTGCGGACCCGGCTCACCTGCGGCCTGGTCGTGCTGCTCGCGCTGAGCTGCGCCGCGGTGGGGATCGCGGCCGTCGTCACGCTGCGCTCCTTCCTCACCGAGCAGCTCGACCAGCGGCTCGCCGAGGCCGGGGGAACCTTCCCCGCCAGCCTTGAGCACGGCGGCCACGGGGAGCCGGACTCGGACAACGGACATGTGGACACCCGCCGCCAGGCCCCCGGCACGTTCGGCGCCCGGCTGCTCGGCGGCACGGTCACGGCGGCGGGTGTGGTGCGGTCGGGAGCGGACACGTCCGTGGCACTGACCGCCGGCGACAAGGCGGCCATCGCCGCGGTTGCGGTCGACGGGCACAGCCACAAGCTGGAGCTGTCGGCGCTCGACGACTACCGCGTCAAGGCCGTCAAAGGTGACGACGGTGACGTCCTCGTGACGGGCCTGCCGCTCGGCGGGGTGGAGGACGCGGTGACCCGGCTGGTCGCCGTGGAGGCGGCGGTCTTCGGCGGCGCGCTGCTGATCGCGGGCGCGGCGGGGGCGTTCTGGGTGCGGTGGTCGCTGCGTCCGCTGCGCCGGGTCGCGGCCACCGCGGCCTCGGTCACCGCGCTCCCGCTGGCCAGCGGCGAGGTGGCACTGCCGGACCGGGTGCCGGACACCGACCCGCGCACCGAGGTCGGCCAGGTCGGGATCGCGCTCAACCGGATGCTGGGCCATGTGGAGAACTCGCTGGGCAAGCGGCAGGCCAGCGAGGAGCGGCTGCGCCGCTTCGCCGCCGACGCCAGCCACGAGCTGCGCACCCCGGTCGCCGCCATCCGCGGCCACGCCGAACTGGCCGGGCTCCATCCCGGCCCGGTACCGCCCGGGGTGTCGCGGGCACTTGAGCGGATCACCGCCGAGTCGATCCGGATGGGCGGCATGGTCGACGACCTGCTGCTGCTCGCCAGGCTCGACGCCGGCCGCCCGCTGGCCCGCGAGCCCGTCGACCTCACCAGGCTCGTGCTGGACGCCGTCGACGACGCCCGTGCCACCGGCCCCGGCCACCGCTGGGCCCTCGACCTGCCGGAAGATCCGATCATGACGACCGGTGATCCCCTCCGGCTCCAGCAGATCACCGGGAACCTGCTGGCCAACGCCCGCCTGCACACCCCGGCGGGCACCCGCGTCACCGTCCGGCTCCGCCAGGACAAGGCGGCTGCCCGGCTCACCGTCGAGGACGACGGCCCCGGCATCCCGGCGGACATCCGCGACACCGTCTTCGAACGCTTCACCCGCGCCGACCACACCCGCCCCGGAGCCGGTGGCCACGGCGCGGGCCTCGGCCTCGCCATCGTCACGGCGGTGGCCACCGCCCACGGCGGCTCCGCCGCGGTGCAGAGCCGCCCCGGCGCCACCGCCTTCACCGTCACCCTGCCCGGACGCCCACCGACGCCTCGCTGACCCGGCGCCAGGCGGCTGCGCGACCCGGGACCGTCAACCGCGGTGTCCGCTCGCGGACTTGTCGTAGTTGTCGTGCCAGGCCGCCTTGGCCCCCGACTCCCCGATCCGGTAGACGTCCACGACCGCGCCCGCGGACACGACGACGGCCAGCGCCACGGCCGCCGTGCGCAGCACGGCCGGCGAGGCCCACCGCGCGCCGCCGGCCGAGGACCCGTCCGCGGCGGGCTCCGCCGTACGGCGGCCCAGCCACCAGACCGCGAGCGTCATCAGGAACAGGCCGACCGCCCAGGGCAGCAGCCCGTCGCCGAGCTCCGCGTGCCTGCGCACCAGCGGATCGTTGCCGACCCGGGACCGCAGCCACTCCCCCGCGTGCGTGGTGACCGGCACCAGCGCCAGCGTCACCAGCCCCATCGCCGGAAGGACCAGGCCCATCCGCCGGGCGTAGCGCGGCTGGACCGCGCAGACCACCGCGGCCAAGGCCGTCAGCGGCACCATTACCACCACGAAGTGCACGAACAGGACGTGCGCCGGCAGACCGTCGATGTGCGTAAGGCTCATGGGACGTCTTCTCCACGAAAGGGGGACGCGCGCGGCGGGCCGCCGGGAACCCCGGCCGGCGCCGCTCGGCAGGAGACCGCAGCCTCGCACCCCAACTTCTCAGCAGTCTCTGAACCAGGCGGGGACGGTGGCTGGTTCGGGCCGCGCTACCGGAGCTCAGGCCCCCGGTGCCGCTGCGGCCGGACGGCGGGCCGCTGTCGAGCCGCGGACGACGAGTTCGGGCATGAAGACGAACTCCGTGTGCGGGGCCGGGGTGCCGCCGATCTCCTCGAGCAGGGCGTTCACCGCGGCCTGGCTCATCGCCGCCACCGGCTGGCGGATGGTGGTCAGCGGCGGGTCGGTGAAGGCGATCAGCGGGGAGTCGTCGAAGCCGACCACCGAGATGTCGCCGGGGACGGTGAGGCCGCGCTGCCTGGCCGAGCGGATGGCGCCGAGGGCCATCATGTCGGAGGCGCAGACGATCGCCGTGCAGCCGGAGTCCATCAGGACGTTGGCCGTGGCCTGGCCGCCCTCCAGGGTGTACAGGGAGTGCTGGACGAGGTTCTGCGCCGCTTCGCTGGTCAGGGACAGCACGTCCACCATGGCCTCGACGAAGCCCTCGATCTTGCGCTGCACGGGTACGTAGCGGCGCTGGCCGACGGCCAGGCCGATCCGCTGGTGGCCCAGCGAGGCGAGGTGGGTGACGGCCAGCCGGACCGCGCCGCGGTCGTCCGGCGAGACGAACGGGGCGTCGATCTTCGCGGAGAAGCCGTTGATGAGGACGAACGGCACGCCCTGGCCGCGCAACCGGGCGTACCGCTCGGTGTCGGCGGTGGAGTCGGCGTGCAGCCCGGAGACGAAGATGATGCCGGCCACCCCGCGCTCCACCAGCATCTCCACCAGTTCGTCCTCGGTGGAGCCGCCCGGCATCTGGGTGGCGAGCAGCGGGGTGTAGCCCTGCCGGGTGAGGGCCTGCCCGATGATCTGGGCGAACGCCGGGAAGATCGGGTTCTCCAGCTCCGGGGTGATCAGTCCGACCAGCCCGGCGCTGTGCTGCCGCAGCCGCACCGGCCGCTCGTAGCCGAGCAGGTCGAGCGCGGCCAGTACGGATTCGCGGGTGGCCGCGGAGACTCCGGGCTTCCCGTTGCACACCCGGCTGACCGTGGCTTCGCTGACTCCTGCCTGGGCTGCGATGTCAGCAAGTCGTGCGGTCATGACACCGGAGCCTAGGGGACGGAGTGCCACCACGTCAGATCGCCCACCAGACGGCGGTGTCGGCGGGGAGGACGACCTCGGCGGCGGCCGGATCGGCGGCGGGCGCCGGGCTGCTCGCCAGCAGCACCCGGGCGGTGGCCGGGACGATGCCCGGGAGCGCCGCCGGGGCCGCTCCCACGTTGACCGCGCACACGAAGTGCTGACCGTTCGGGCCGTCGCGGTGGAAGGCGAGTACGCCGTCGGGTGCGTCCAGCCAGGTCACGGCGGTGCCGGCGCCGAGCGCGGGGTGGGAGCGGCGGAGCGCGAGGGCGGCCCGGTACAGCTCCAGGGTCGACGCCGGGTCGCCCGTCTGTACCTCGACGCTCAGCCCGGCCCACTGCGAAGGCTGCGGCAGCCAGCTCGGGCCGCCGGGCCGGGGCCCGAACCCGTACGGCGGCTCGGTGCCCGACCAGGGGATCGGCACCCGGCAGCCGTCCCTGAACCCGTCCTGGCCCGAGGCGCGGAAGAACGACGGATCCTGCCGCACCTCGTCCGGCAGATCCGTGACGTCCGGCAGGCCCAGCTCCTCACCCTGGTACAGGTACGCAGAGCCGGGCAGCGCCAGCATCAGCAGCGTGGCCGCCCGCGCCCGGCGCAGACCCAGCTGCCGGTCGCCCGCCTCACGCAACTGGGTGCCCGCGCCCGGCGGGTTGCCGAACCTCGTCGCGTGCCGGGTCACGTCGTGGTTGGACAGCACCCAGGTCGCCGGTGCCCCGACCGCGCCCATCGCCCGCAGCGACCTGTCGACCACCGCGCGCAGCTCCCCGGCGTCCCAAGGAGTCGTCAGGTACTCGAAGTTGAAGGCCTGGTGCAGCTCGTCGGGACGCAGGTAGCGGGCCGCCCGATCGATCGTCGGCGTCCACGCCTCGGCCACCGCGATCCGATCGCCGGGGTACTCGTCGAGCACCCGGCGCCAGTCGCGGTAGACCTCGTGCACGCCGTCCTGGTCGAAGTACGGCATCGGCGCGGTGCCGAGCAGCGCGACCTGCCCGGTGTGGCCGACGTCCGGCAGCCCGTCGGCCTTGACCAGGCCGTGCGCCACGTCGATCCGGAAGCCGTCGATCCCCATGTCGAGCCAGAAGCGCAGCACCGAGCGGAACTCGTCGTGGACGGCGGGGTGTTGCCAGTTGAAGTCCGGCTGCTCGGGCGCGAACAGGTGCAGATACCACTCCCCCGCCGTGCCGTCCGGGCCGACCGTACGCGTCCAGGCCGGACCACCGAAGATCGACTCCCAGTCGTTCGGCGGCAGTTCACCGTGCTCGCCACGGCCCGGCCGGAAGTGGAAGCGTTCCCGCAGTGGCGAGCCCGGGCCCTCCCGAAGGGCCTGCTTGAACCACTCGTGCTGGTCAGAGCAGTGGTTGGGGACCACGTCCACGATCACCCGCAGGCCGACCGCGTGCGCCTCGCGCACCAGGTCGTCGGCGTCGGTGAGGGTGCCGAACATCGGATCGACGGCCCGGTAGTCGGCCACGTCGTAGCCCGCGTCGGCCTGCGGGGACGCGTAGAAGGGGGACAGCCACACCGCGTCCACGCCCAGATCGCGCAGGTAGGGCAGCCGGGCGGTGATCCCCGGCAGGTCGCCCATCCCGTCGCCGTTCCCGTCGGCGAAGCTGCGCGGGTAGACCTGGTAGATCACCGCCTCCCGCCACCAGTCTGTGTGCCCCGCGCCGGCGGCGGGAGCGGCTGAGGGGCTGGGCGCGTCGGAGAGGTGCTGGCTCATGGATTCCCTTGTCGGGTGCGGGGAAACGACAGTTGGAGGTCTGGCCGGGCGGGGTTCAGCCCTTGGTGCCGCCGGCGGTGAGGCCGGTCACCAGGTGCCGCTGGACGAGCAGGAAGACGACGGTCGCGGGTATGGCGATCAGCACCGAAGCGGCGGTCATGCTGCCCCAGTCGGCCCGCTCGTCGGCGGCGAAGGTGCGGATGCCGACGGCGAGGGTGGTGTGGCCGCCGCGCATGAACTGGTTGGAGTAGGCGACCTCGCCCCAGGCGGTCAGGAAGCTGTAGAAGGCGGTGACGGCCAGGCCCGGGCGGGCCAGCGGCACGATCAGCCGCCAGAAGGTGCCGAACGGGGTCAGACCGTCGACCCGGCCTGCCTCGTCGATCTCGTGCGGGATGGTGTCGAAGTAGCCCTTGAGCATCCAGGCGCTGAACGGCACCGCGATGGTGCAGTAGACCAGCACCAGGCCGAGATAGGTGTCCAGCAGGTCGAGTTGGACCAGGAGGTTGTACAGCGGCACGATCAGTACGGCCATCGGGAACATCTGGGTGATCAGGAACGCCCACATCAGCGACTTCTGGCCGGCGAAGCGCATCCGGGAGATGGCGTATCCGGCGCTGGCGGAGATCAGGACGCCGAGCAGGGTGGTGGCTCCGGCCACGATCACCGAGTTGGCGAACCAGGTCGGGAAGTCGCTGTGCAGCAGCACGAACCGGTAGTTGCCCAGGCCCAGGTGGTGCAGTACCTCGCCGGGCTGCTGCCAGGAGGAGCTGGGGCCGAGTGAGATGAACAGGATCCACAGCACCGGGAAGACCGCGACGGCGGAGGCCGCGATCAGCGTCGCGTGCAGGGCGATCGACGCTCCGGTGCCGCGCTCGCCGCGTCCGCGTCGGCGGGCGACGCCGGGTTCGGTGGCGGCCGGGGCGGCGGTCCGGTCGGTGGTGGCGGTCTGGGTGGTGACGCTCATGGCGGTCCCCTCCTATGCCTGGTCGGGCCGGACTTGGCGGCGGTAGAAGGTGGAGAAGGCCACGAGGATGAGGAGGATGACGATTCCGTAGGCCGCGGCCCCGGAGTAGTCGGACACCCCGGTGAAGGCCTTCTCGTAGGCGTAGGTCACCAGGATGTCGGTGTCGCCCGTGGTGTTGTTGCCGAGCAGCAGGAAGATGATCGGGAACATGTTGAACGTCCACACCGTGCTGAGCAGGATCACCGTGCTGGTCACCGGGCGGAGCCCGGGCAGGGTGACGCTGACGAAGCGCTGCAGCGGCGTGGCGCCGTCCATCTCGGCTGCCTCGTAGAGCTCTTGGGGTATCGCCTGCAGCCCGCCGAGCAGGGCGACCATCATGAACGGCACGCCGACCCAGACGTTGACGATGATGACGGCCGTCTTCTGCTGGAGCGGGGTGCCCAGCCAGTCCTGGGCGGGCAGGCCGACTCCGGTGATGATGTCGTTGAAGACGCCGTACTGGGAGTTGAGCATCAGCCGCCAGGCGAAGACACCGATGAAGGCGGGCACCGCCCAGGGCAGGATCAGTGCCAGCCGGTAGAACAGCCGGCCCTTCACCTTCCGGTTGAGCAGCGAGGCCAGGCCGAGCCCGATGCCGTAGGTGATCGCGACGCAGGAGACCGTCCACACGACCGTCCACTCCAGGCGCGGGTAGAAGTCGCCGTCCCGGCCGGAGAGGATCTGCCAGTAGTTGTGCAGGCCGATGAAGTGGTACGTCGCGGCGACATGGACCGGGCCGATGTCGGTGGCGACGTTGCGCTCGGTGGCGTTGGTCAGCGACAGGTACGCGCCGTACACCAGCGGGTATCCGACCAGGACGCCGAGCACGATGACCACCGGGGCGACCATGGCCCAGGCGTACCAGTGCTTGTCCCAGGATCGTCTGATCGCGGCAAGGAGGCCGGGGCGCCGCGCGCGCGGCGGGCGGGCCGTGCCCGGGGCGGGGTCGTCCATGGTGGCGGTGGTCATCGCTCCTCGGCTCTTTCGGTGGTGACGCTGGTGCTGCTCGCGCGTCAGGGGTGTCGGCCGGACCGGCCGGCCGGGCGCGTGGGCGCCGCTCGCCCGAGGGCGGGCGGGACCTCGGCCGGCCGGCCCGGGTCTGTGGGGGGCTACTGCACGGCGTAGTCGGGCAGCAGCTTGCCGAACTCCTTGGCGGCCGCGTCCAGTCCGGACTTCACCGAGGTCTTGCCCTGCAGGATCTTGATGTACTGCTGCTGGAGCGGTGTGAACAGGCTGCCGACCTGCGGGAGCGCGACCCGCGGCCGAGCGGTGTCCATGATCGGTTTGAAGCCGGCGATCTCCGGGTTGGCGGTGACCTCGGCGGTGTACGCGGACGTACGCGTGGGCAGCGTGCCGTTCTTCAGGGCGATCGTCTGCTGGCTCGCCGAGGAGGTCAGGAAGGCGGTGAGCAGGTAGGCCGCCTGGAGGTTCTTGGAGCCCTGGTAGACGGCCAGGTCGTGGCCGCCGGTCGGGGCGAGCGGCTTGCCGGTGGAGCCGGCCGGCACCGGCGCGTAGCCGAGGTTGGCCTTGTCCTTGAAGGCGGAGCCGGTCAGGTCGTCGCTGACCGACCAGGGGCCCTGGATGAGCATGGCGACCTTGCCGGTCCTGAACGAGGTCTGCATGTTGTCGTACGCGCTGGCGAAGTCGATCTTCAGCCCGGAGGTGTCGTTGACCTTCTTGGCGGCGGTGACCGCCTTGACGGCCTGCGGCGAGTTGACCGTGACCTTCTTGGCCGCAGGGTCGGCCAGATCGGCGCCCTCGCCGAACAAGAAGGGCAGCAGGAAGTACGCGTCCGGGTTCATGTAGGTGCCGGCGACGCCGGGCACCTTCGCCTTGATGGTCGCGGAGTCGGCGACCATCTCGTCCCAGGTGGTCGGCGGGGCGGTGATGCCGGCCTTGGCGAAGATCGCCTTGTTGTAGAGCAGGCCGAGCGTGTCGGTGACCGACGGGACGCCGTAGCTCTTGCCCTGGTACTTGGTGGTGTCGAGCGGTCCCGGCAGGAAGTCCGACAGGTCCGTCTGCGCCGCGGTGCCGTCCAGCGGGGCGATGTAGTGCAGCGAGGCGTACTCGGGGATGAGGCCGACATCGGTCCTGACGACGTCGGGCGCGCCCTTGCCGCTCTGCGCGGCGGCCTTGAACTTCTGCTCGACGGTGGTGAAGTCGACGTTCTGGTAGTTCACCTTGATCTTCGGGTACTTCGCCTCGAAGTCCTTGATGAGGGCCTGGTACGTCGGGGCCTCGGTCTTGGCGTCGGACGTGTCCCAGTAGGTGAGGGTGCCCGATACGCCGGCCGGGTCCTTCGCCGCGCCGCTGCCGTTGTTGTCGCCGCTGCCATTGCCGCCTCCACAGGCGGTGGCCCCGAGAGCGATGACCGCGGCCATCGCCACGACGGTTATGCCACGTCGCATGCCTGACTCCTTGATGAGGGAAGTGCCGTTCAGTCCCAGTCCGGCCGCGCCGGCGCCGGCGTCCGCCGCCCCGTTCGGTGCGGCCCGCCTCGGGCTGAGCAGGAACGTAACAGCAATGAAACTCCTTGCGAAAGACCTTGCAAGGAATTTTCTGCGCCAAGGCTTCCTGTGCCCCGACTGTGTCCGTTGTGTCAGGACTCTTTACGCGTTTGACATGTACCGGTAGCGTCCATGCCCGCAGATGCTTGCAACAACTTTCAGGTTGTGTGCGGCGTACTGCAGTTCGCCACGGTCCTGGGGCGCGTCAGGGCTTCACGGCGGGAGATCCACACGGGGACGCCGCCCGGCGGTTTCCCCTCCCTGTCGATCAGCCGCGGCCCCGGCCGCGCGAACCTCCTGGAGTCCTCACGTGACACCTTTCCTGCGCAGGCGGCTGCGCCGACCCGTGGCCGCGCTGCTCGCGGCAGCGGGCACGGTCGCCGTGCTGACGGCCGTGCCACCGGCCCACCACACTGTGGCCGCGGCGCCCGCCGCGGCCACGGCGGGCAACACCGCGACGGTGTTCTACTACACCAAGAGCCACAACTGGTCGCATTACTACCTGCATTACGCGCCCGACGGCGCCGCATGGACCCAGGTGCCCGGCGTCGCCATGGAAGCCGGATGCACCGACTGGGTGAAGAAGACCGTGGACCTGGGGGCGGCCACCACCTGGCAGTCCACGTTCAACAACGGCAGCGGCACCTGGGACAACAACGGCGGCAAGAACTACACGCTGGGCACCGGCACCATCACCGTCAAGGACGGTGTCATCGCCCACAGCGACCCGTGCGGCGGCGGGGGCACCGACCCGACCCAGAGCCCCACTCCGACCCCGACCGGGACCGCGACCGACGGCGCCACCGCGACCGTCTTCTACTACGCGCAGACCGTGGGGTGGAGCACCGTCAACCTGCACTACGCGCCGACCGGCGGCGCGTGGACCCCCGTACCCGGGATCGGGATGGAGCAGGCCTGCCCGGGCTGGTTCAAGAAGACCGTCGCGCTGGGCGACGCGTCCGGCCTGGCGGCCACGTTCAACAACGGCAACGGCACCTGGGACAACAACAACGGGAACAACTACGCCCTGACCGCGGGGCTGAGCACCGTCAAGGACAAGGCGGTCACCAAGAACGCCGCCGACCCGTGCGCGTCCGTCGTACCGGACACCACGCCGCCGACGGTGCCCAGCGCGGTGAAGGCCACCGCCACGGACACCTCGATCGTGCTGACCTGGGACCCGTCGACCGACGACACCGGGGTCACCGGCTACCAGGTGACCCGCAGCGGCGGCACCAAGGGCAGCCAGGTGACCACCATCGGCTCCACCGTGCTCAGCGAGTCGGGACTGGAGGCGGACACCGCCTACACCTACACGGTCAGGGCCCTGGACGCGGCCGGCAACGTCTCGGCGGCCTCCGCCTCGGCGTCGGCGACCACCGGCAGCGCCCCGCCGGCGGCCCAGCCGGGGACCCCGATCGGCACCGACCCGCGCAAGGACCCGATCTACTTCGTGCTCACCGCCCGCTTCTACGACGGCGACACCTCCAACGACCGCGGCGGCAACCAGGACGTGGCATCGGGCAACGCCGCAAACAACGACCCCATGTTCCGGGGCGACTTCAAGGGCCTGGTGCAGAAGCTCGACTACGTCAAGGCGCTGGGCTTCTCGGCGATCTGGATCACCCCGGTGGTCCTCAACCGCAGTGACTACGACTACCACGGGTACCACGGCTACGACTTCTACCGGGTCGACCCGCGCCTGGAGTCGGCCGGGGCCTCGTACCAGGACCTGATCAACGCCGCGCACGCCAAGGGCATCAAGATCTACCAGGACGTGGTCTACAACCACAGCTCCCGGTGGGGCGCCAAGGGCCTGTTCACCCCGACGGTGTACGGCGTACGCGACTCCCAGTGGTCGTGGTACTACGACCAGAAGCAGGACGGCTTCGAGTACGACGGCCTGACCATCGACCCCGCGACGGGCAAGTCGTACTACAACGGCGACGTGTGGTCCACCGCCGAGCCGGCCGGGAACACCTGCCTGAACTGGGGTACGCCCAACGGGCAGCACAGCCCGGAGGGCTACACCATCTACAACTGCCAGTGGCCGGGCCCGACCAACAAGCTCTTCCCCGCCTCGCTGTACCACCAGTGCTGGATCGGCAACTGGGAGGGCGAGGACTCCCGTTCCTGCTGGCTGGCCGACGACCTGGCCGACTTCAACACCGAGAACCCGCAGGTGCAGAACTACCTGATCGGCGCCTACAACAAGTACATCGACATGGGGGTGGACGGCTTCCGGGTCGACACCGCCGTACACGTACCGCGCGTCACCTGGAACCGCCGCTTCCTGCCGGCCATCCAGCAGCGCGTGCTACAGGACTGGGGGCAGGACAAGGCGAGCAACTTCTTCGTCTTCGGCGAGGTGGGCGCCTTCGTCAACGACAAGTGGAACCGCGGCTCGGTCAACCACTCGGCGCAGTTCTACACCTGGAAGGAGCGCAAGGAGTACACCTCGGACGACGTCCAGGCGGCGCTCGACCAGTACGACTACGAGGAGCAGCTCGGCACCGGCAACCAGCCCACCTCCACCAACGCCTTCCTGCAGGGCAACAGCTACCACACCCCTGACCACTCGAAGTTCTCCGGCATGAACATCATCGACATGCGGATGCACATGAACTTCGGTGACGCCCCCAACGCCTACCGGAACGGCAAGGACTCCGACGACTCCACCAACGACGCCACCTACAACGTCGTCTACGTCGACAGCCACGACTACGGCCCCAACAAGTCCTCGGTCCGCTACACCGGCGGCCAGGACGCGTGGGCGGAGAACATGGCCCTGATGTGGACCTTCCGCGGCATCCCGACCCTCTACTACGGCTCGGAGATCCAGTTCCAGGCCGGGAAGACCATCGACTGCGGCCCCAGCTGCCCGCTCGCCAGCACCGGGCGCGCCTACTACGGCGACCACCTGCAAGGCAGCGTCACCGCGTCCGACTACGGCGTGGTGTCCAGCGCCTCCGGCGCGGTCGCCGACACCCTGGCCCAGCCGCTGGTCAAGCACCTGCAGCGGCTGAACACGATCCGGCGGGCGATCCCCGCCCTCCAGATGGGCCAGTACAGCACCGACGGGATCACCGGCGACATGGCCTACAAGCGCCGCTACACCGACGCCGCCTCAGGGGTGGACAGCTTCGCCCTGGTCACCGTCACCGGGGCGGCCGGCTTCACCGGCATCCCCGACGGCCGCTACGTGGACGCGGTCACCGGCGACGTCCGCACCGTCAGCGACGGCACCCTGGCCGTCGCGGCACCCGGCAAGGGCGACATGCGGGTGTACGTGCTGGACCTGGGCGGCAAGAACGCCGCCCCGGGCAAGATCGGCACTGACGGCCCCTACCTGAAGTAGCCGCCGAGGAGTGCTGAGGGCCCGGCGGGAACGCCGGAAGGGCTGGCACCCTGATCCAGGGTGCCAGCCCGTTCTTCCGCTCCGATCACGCGCTTCCGGTCAGGTCAGGCACTGGGTCAGCAGGTGCCGTAGCCCTTCCAGTTGGCCACGGTGTCGTCGGTGGTGCCGCCGTTGATGACCAGGGTGCGGTTGCCCACATAGGCGCAGGAGCTGGTCTCCTCGTTGGTCGCCCAGTTACCGCCGAGGGTGTACTTGTACTGCAGGGTGGTGGGTCCGGCGGCCTTGATGGTCGCGGTCCAGTGGGTGGCGTCCTTGCGGGTGAAGTGGATGCCGTCGGGGGCCCAGTCGGGCTGGCCGCCGCCGAGCGCGGACAGGGTGCCGGCCAGGTCGACGGTCAGGCCGGCGGCATCGGTGGAGGCGGGGACGGTGACGTTGACGAGCTCGACGTTGTTCGCGGTGGTCGTCGCGGTGACCGGGGTGGAGGCGGCGGACTCGTTGCCGTCGGTGTCGAAGGCGGTGACGGTGTAGGTGTAGCCGGTGGTCGGGCTCAGCCCGGTGTCGTCGTAGGTGGTGCCGGCGGTGGAGCCCACCAGGGCGGGCGTGCCGGTCCCGGTGGCGCGGTGGACGTGGTAGCCGGCGACCGTGCCGCCGGCGGTGTCGGTGGCGGCGGTCCAGGCCAGGGACGCGGTGCTGCTGGTCGCGCTGGTGACCTTCAGCCCGGTCGGGGCGTCGGGCGGCGGGCTCGGCGCCTTCGTGGTGACGGCGACCTTGCCGGAAGCCGGTGAGGTGCCGACGTTGTTGTACGCCGTCACGTAGTAGCTGTAGCCGGTCGAGGCGGTCAGGCCGGTGTCGGTGAGGGTGGTGTTGCCGGTGGTGGCGACCAGCGCCGGGGTTCCGCTGCCGGTGGCGCGGTAGACCTTGTAGCCGGCGGCGAACTGCGATCCCGTCCACGACAGCGTCACGGACGTGGTGTGGACGGCGGTGGCGGCCAGTGCGGTGGGCGCGGCCGGGGCCTGGGTGGGCGCCGCCGCGCAGGCGTCGAAGGTCTCGCACACCGCCTGGGGGGTGTCCACGTCCTGGCCGGCGGAGATGTCCACGGCCAGCCGCACGTACTGGGCCATGGCCCACATCAGCGGGGTGGCCGAGTTGTCGGGCTTGCCGAAGGTGAAGCCGTTGGTGCCGGTGGCGCCGCCCCAGACCTGCTCGGAGATCTGGTAGTCGGCGGCGGCGTCGGCCATGGTCTGCAGGGAGCTCTGGGCGCCGGCCAGATCGCCGGCGGCGACGTCGTACTCGCCGCGTTCGCCGGTGAGCACCGGCCAGGGCTGGCCGACACCGGCGCCGGTGTAGTCCGCGCCGGCCGCGTTCTCGCCGTAGCCGTCGAATCCGTAGCGGTGGTCGATGGCGCCCTCGGGGGTGTGGACGGCGATCTGCGCGTCGTCGACCGCGAGGGTGCTGGTGATCTCGGTGGCCTTGGGGGCGATGACGCCGAGCCTGACCAGGTCGAGGAAGCTCTGGTCGACCACCGTGCGGTCGTCGTGGTTGCCGCCGCCGTTGGCCAGCCCGATGCCGGCCCCGGAGTTCGGCTGCCCGTCGGGGGTCAGCCGCAGGAAGTAGCTGCCGCTGCCGTAGGGGCCGCTGGTGGTGTAGGTCCAGCCGGCGACCTTCGCGGCCCAGCTCTTAGCGGTGGCCGTCCAGGACGCGGCGTCGGCGGTGTCCCCGTTGGTGGTGGCGATCTGCGCGGCGCAGAGCAGGCCGGCGATCTCGGCGGCGATGGTGGCCGGCGAGTAGCCGCCGTTCTCCTCCCAGCGTTCCTGGCCGGTGGTCGGCCCGTTGGCCGCGATGAAGGCCGCCAGCAGCTTGATCTTGGCGAAGTCGGCGGCGCCGGTGCGGCCGAGCTGGTAGGCGAGGATGATCGGATCGGCCTGCTCGTCCTGCTGGTTGCCGCCCCACATCGGGTTGCCGTTGAGCCAGGTGTTCTGCTTGACCTGCCCGTTGGCGTTCATCTCGTAGGTCAGGATGTAGGACAGGGCGTCGCTCGCGTCCTGCTTGTCGCCGGCGGCGAGCAGCGCCGAGGCCATCTGGTACTCGTCCCGCGTCCACACCAGGTGGTAGCCGTGCTGGCCGCCGCCGTCCGCGCTCACCGAGGCGCCCCACGGGGTGGACGGTGAGGCGACGAATCCGCCGGTGTAGGTCTTGTCCTCGTCGGCCTTCAGCTCCATCAGCGCGGTCTCGTACTGGGTGAGCAGGCCGGGGCTTGAGGCGACGGACGCGGGCGGCGAGTCGATGCCGTCCCACCAGGTGTGCCAGCCGGACTGGAAGGCGGTCTTCGCGGCGGCGAAACCGGCGGCCAGCGACGCGGAGGCGTCGGAGGTGGCGGCGGAGGTGGTGCTCCCGAAGGCCAGGGCCACGGTGAAGGTGGTCGAGCCGGCGGCGGCGACCGGGATCTGCGCGGTCTGCTCGATGTGGCCGGGGCTGGTCAGCGCGTCGTAGCGGCTGCTCAGCGTGTGGCCGCCGGTCAGCTGGGTGCTGCCGCTGCTGGGGGTGCCGACGTAGCCGGTGGAGGCCGCGGCGAAGGGCACCGAGGATGCCAGCGCGCTCGCCACGGGTCCGTTGGCGGCCACCAGGTCGCCGCTGGCGGTGTCGGTGCTGCCGGTGTTGCCGTTGCCCTGGTTGTTCAGCTGCGGCAGGTAGTCGGCGTACAGCGACAGGGGGCCGGCCGAGGTGTTGGTGAACGTGGTGTTGACCAGGATCACCGAGCGGGCGGGGTCGGCGACGTAGGTCTTGGTGATCGTGTACTTGCCGGAGGTGGCGGTGTTGGTCTGGGTGAAGGTCGGCGACCTGGGGTCGGCGAGGGCGACCTTGTGGGTGGTGCCGGCGATCTCGCTGTCGGTGAACGAGGAGCCGTCGGTGACGTAGAACTGCAGGCCGTAGGTGTCGGGGTTGTCGGTCTGCGGGTAGTACACGTTCTGCAGCGCGCCGTTGGCGAGCATGTACCAGACCTTGGAGGACGAGCCGATGGCGGTGGCGTAGCCCTGGGTGCCCATCGGCTCGTTCCAGGTGGAGGCGGAGCCGGGGCCGCCGGAGGCGGTGGCGGCCTGGACGCTCGGGGCGGCGGACAGGCAGGCCGTGGCGGCGAGGGTGAGCAGGGCGGCGCCGGTGGCGACGGCACGGTAGGACTTGCGGTGGAGGCGCGGTGTGGGTGCAGGGTCGGGTGCGGGTGCGGGGTCGGCTGCGGGTGCGGCGTGAAGCCATGACAACAAGGACATGAAAACTCTTTCCGCTGCATGGTGGTGGGGCACATGGTTGCGGTGAGCGGGGCGGCGGCCCGGTGGCGCCTTGCGGGAGGCCACCGGGCCGCGGCCCCGCCGCCGGGGAGTGCGGCGGGGCTGTCGGGGTTCGGCGTGTCTGCCGGGCCGGGCGGCTACTTCCAGGTGTCGGTCAGGGTCGTCCCGGAGGCGCCGCTGCCGGCGGTGCGGTTCGCGCCGGACTCCCAGGTCACGTTGCCGCCGGCGTCCTTGAGGATGTACTTGTACTCGAAGGACGTGTTCGGCGGCAGGTTGACGGTGCCGGACCAGTTGGTGTGGTCCGGTGAGGTGAGGGCGATCGCGGACTGCGTGTTCCAGTCGGCGAGCGTGGGGATCGAGCCGACGACGTAGACCGCCTGGCCCGCGGGTACGGCCTTCGCCTCGTGGAAGGTGACGGCCACCTGGTTGTCACCGCTGCCGGAGGCGGACTGCTGGCCCCACACGTCGGAGAGCGTCCCGGCCGAACTGCCCGTGGCCGCGGTGTGGTTGCCGGTCGGCTCCCAGGTGACGTCGCCGGCCGCGTCCTTGACGATGTACTTGTACTCGAACGACGTGCTGGCCGGGAGGTCGACGGCCGCGGTCCAGTGGGTGCCGTCGGTGGAGCTCAGCGGCACGGCGTTGCTGGTGTTCCAGCCGGCGAGCGCTGTGGGCGAGCCCACCAGGTAGACCTTCTGGCCGGCCGGAGCGGTCTCGGTCTCGTGGAAGGTCTCGGTCACCGAACCCGCGGGCGGGGTGGTCGGCGGAGTCGTGGGCGGGGTGGTCGGAGGGGTCGTCGGCGGGGTGGTGGGCGGCGTGCTGGTGCCCGCGCCGTACAACGCGACGGAGTCGCCCGCCGGGACGGTCACCGTGGCCGTGCCGGAGGAGCCGACCGTCACCGTCGAACTGCCGCTGCACGCGCCCGAGGAGTCGGGGGTGGCGTGGACGACGTCGCAGTAGGCGCCGGCCGGCAGGCCGGTGGTGAAGGTCTGGGTGAGGGCGCTGCCGCCGTTGTTGATCGCGATCCAGGCGGCGGAACCGCGGGAGAAGGCGATGGCGCTGCTGCCGTTGTCCCACCAGTTGGCGACCTGCTTCCCCTGCGCGGCGTTGTGCCAGCCGACGAGGTTCGCTATGCCCTGCACGCGGTCGGTGCAGATCCAGCTGCCGGAGGAGCAGTCGGTGGCGGTCACGAACCCGTTGGCATCGGCCGGCGGGGAGTCGTCGTGGCCGTTGAAGGCGTAGCCGGAGAACACGCTCGGGGCGCCGTAGCCGTAGGCGAGCATGAACTCGGTGGCCAGCGTGTACTGGGTGCCGTTCTTGTAGTTGAGGGTCGAGTTGTCGCGCTCGGTGTCGTGGTTGGTGACCATGACGCCGTCCTTGTCGGCCGGCTGCAGGCCGCCCGAGGAGGCCAGGTTCTTCAGGCCGGCGATGTTGCCCTGGAACGCGGACTTCACCGCGTAGGCGAAGTCGAAGCCGATCACGCTGCCGTTGGACTCGAACGCGGCCGGCGCCAGGTTGCCGCCGCTGCCGGGGTAGACCTCCTGCAGCACGTAGGGCCGGCCGCCCCACTGGGTGTCGTTCAGCCGCGACTCGATGTCGGCCATGTCGGCCTGGTTGATGTGCTTGGCCGAGTCGACCCGGAAGCCGTCGACGCCGTAGCCGATGAGCTTGTTGAGGAAGCCGGCGATCTTGCCGCGCACCCCGTCGGTCTCGGTGTAGAGGTCGTTGAGGTTGGACAGGTCGCACTCCTGGACCTGCTGCTGGCTGTTCCAGTCGTTGATGGCCAGGTTGGAGTTGGGGCAGTTGGCCGGGTAGCCGTGGAAGTCGCCCGCGCCGTACGGCACCTGGCCGTACGACTTGGAGCCGGCGTTGAACGAGTCGCCGCCGTAGGAGTCGGTGCTGGTCTGGTCGTTGCCCGACATGTGGTTGATCACCGCGTCGGAGTACACCTTGACGCCGGCCGCGTGGCAGGACGCGACCATCGACTTGAACTGCGCCTCGGTGCCCATCCGGCTGTTGAGGTCGTAGCCGACCGGCTGGTAGACCTCCCACCAGGGATGCGCCCCGGACAGCCGGATCGAGTCCTGCGGCGGCGAGACCAGCACCGAGCCGTAGCCCTTGGGCCCCAGCACGCTCGTGCACTCCGAGGCGACCGAGGTCCAGTTCCACATGAACAGGTTCGCGGTCACGTCACCGGAGTTGCCGGCGGCCTGCGCGGTGCCGCCCCCGTGGAGCACGGCGATCGGCACCACGGCACCGGCGACGAGCGCCGCGGCGGCGATCAGCCCCCGGCTCCGCCCGGCACGGTGCGGTCTGCGGACGCGCGGTTCGGCGCGATGAGAAGAACGAAGCATGAATGACTCCCGCATGTCACGGACGATGAGCTTGCTTTTTCACCAAGCCACCCTCCCGACGCGCCACGGGAAGAACGGCACAACGAGCCCGCCCGCCACCACCGCCCGCAGCAAACGCATAGCCACACGCAAGCCGCAAACCACCAGCAGCACCGGACGCGACGACGACGTTGCCCCGTCACCCACCGGCCGTCAAGACATCCTGCAAGGGTTTACAGAGACTTGTGCAAGAAACCCGGATTGATTGGCAGCGTCAGGCGCCGCATGTCGTTCGCCGCGCCTCCGGCGAAGGGTTCGCTGTGCGCCGTCTCGGCCGGCAGGGCGCTGGGTACATCGGGGACCGGAGCATCGTCGCTGAGGTTCACCCGGCCCACGCCGGCCAGCGCGGACCGGGCGCCCCGCCAACCGCCCCGCAGGGGCTACTCGTTGCGTGCCGTCTCAGGTCCCGTCATCCGTCTGAGCAGCGGCATCGTGGACGCGATCACCCCCAGCGACGCCGCCAGCCCGGCCAGCACGATCACGTAGTACTGGGTCCCCGGCGCCCGGATCGAGTAGTCGAACTGCGCCTGTACGAACAGCTGGGCGGCCAGGAAGCCCATCCCGATCGCCACCACCGCGACCACGAGGAGCGGCACCGCGCTCTCCAGCAGTACCACCCGGCGCAGTACCGCGAGCGGCGTCCCGGTCAGCCGCAGCAGGCTGAACGGGCGCTTGCGGTCGCGCAGGCTCCCGGCCACGCTCACCGCGAGGCTGCATCCCGCGATGGGGAAGCTGACCAGGACGACCGCGTTGGCCAGTTGCCGGTATCCGGCGAGCTGCGAGGATCTGTCCGCACGGTTCTCGCGGACGGTCCACGGGAAATCCTGGCCGGGGTAGGCGTTCGCCAGGATCGTCCGCGCCCGTTCGACCGCCGACGTCGACCCGTCGGTGGCCACGACGATCTCATGGACCGGAAGGCGGGCGAGCCGCTCGGTGGAGATCGCCGCAGCCGGCCATACCGCGGGCCAGTGCTCCCAGTCGTACGCGCCGAAGCTGCCGAAGTCCGGCGTGACCGAAGCCGTTTCGGCTCCCGCCGCGCACGCACCGTGCGCCGGCATCCTCGCAAGCTCCGCGCACGAGGCCAGCCCTGCCACCTGCGGTTTCCCGCCGACCGAGGGGCCCTTCCCGGCCGGGTCCGGGCTGCCGAGCGGGTTCGTGTGGATCGTCAGCACACCGTCGACGCCCGGTACGGAGTCCAGTTCGCGCCGGTCGGCCGGCGAGAGCGGCGGCACGCCACCGGCCGGGTGCCCTGACGTGGGAGCGGCTCCCCGGTCGAGCTCGGCGACGAGGGCGCCTGCCACCGCCCGGGTGCCCTGCGGGATGCCGCGCTCGGCGTTCAGCGAGCCGATGACCCCGACGGCCGCGCTGGTGACGCACAGCGCGAGCACCAGCCCGCTCACCGCGCGGAATCCTGCCTTCGGGTCGTCCGCGAGCCGCCGGCCCGCCACGAGCAGCGCGGGCCTGCTGGTGACCCGGGCGAGGACGCGGGCGCCCGCCATCGTCAGCCAGGGTCCCGCGATGACGAGCCCGGTCAGGACCAGCAGGATGCCCGGGACGAAGACCCAGATCTGCCCGTCGGTGCTGCGCGGCACCCGGCCGATGCTGTACGAGAGTTCGGCGATGCCGGCGACCAGCGGGAGCACCCGGTACGCCCGCGGCGGTCGCGGGGTGGCCCGCCGGGTGACCCCGAGTGGGGACACCTGCACGCGGCGCAGCGCGAGCCGGGCCGCGACGGCGGCGCCCACCGGCACGCCGAGGGCGACGAGCAGGATGTCGCGGGTCCCGAGCGTGAGGTCGGCGGCGAAGTACCGCGTGCCCGTGAGGTCGACCGCCGCCAACTGCGAACGGAGCAGGGCGAAGAGTGCGAAGCCAGCCGCCGTGCCGACGACCGCGGCCACCGCCGACTCGACGGTCGAGATGATCGAGATCTGCCGCGGTGTGGCGCCCACCAGGCGCATCGCGGCGAAGCGCTGCTCGCGGCGGGCGGCCGCGAGCCGGGTGGCCGTGCCGATGAGGATGAGCACCGGGAAGATCAGCGCGGTGCCGACGACGGACAGGATGAGCTTGGTGCCCCGGTTGTCGATGCCCGCCCTGACGTCGCAGTTCGTGCCGTTGCAGCTGCTGGGGGTGATGGTGGTGATCGAGGTGACGCGGCGGGCATCGTTCTTCTTGGCGAGCTGGTCGGGGCTGTCGCCGACGACGACGAGCAGGGAGTCGGGGCCGGGGAGCGCCGCGCTGCCGATGGTGCCGATCTGATGGCCGGGGTAGCGGTCGGCGAGTTCGGCGGCCGGGTGGGAGCGGAGGATCTTGCCGAGGGCCGGTGAGGCGTAGAACTCGCCGGGCCCGGGGAGGCGTGGAATGCCGGGCGGGACCGGGGAGTTCGGGCCGGTGGCGGCGACGTCGACGCGGCCGACGATCTTGCCGTCGAAGTGGTCCGCCCGCAGCAGCCACCACAGCGGGTCCGTTTTCGCCGCTGCGGCCGGCCGACCGGCCGCGCCCGACGCGCCCGCGCCCGGTGCGTTCGTGCCGGACGCGTTCGCGCTCGACGCGTTCGTCTGTGACGCGCCCGCGCTCGAAGCGCTCGTGCCGGAACCGGTGTTGAGCCAGGCGTTCCTGTCGTTCTGGGTGGCGGTGGCGTTGATCGCGGCCAGGATGCTGAGCAGCAGGCCGACCCCGAGGGCGACGGCGGCGGCGATGACGGCGAGGCGGGCGGCGGCCTCCCGGCCGCCGCTCAGCGTGAGGCGCAGACCGAGCCGGATCACGAGGCGAGCCGTTCGACGGACAGCGGCGTCACCTTGCCGTCGCGGACGACGACCTCGCGGTTGGCGTAGGCGGCCACCCGCGGCTCGTGGGTGACGAGGACGACGGTGGTGCCCTCCTCCCGCACGGCGGTGACCAGCAGGTCCATCACGTGCTCGCCGGTGAGCGAGTCGAGCGAACCGGTCGGCTCGTCGGCGAACAGCACCCTGGGACGGGCGACCAGCGCGCGGGCCAGCGCGACCCGCTGCGCCTGCCCGCCGGAGAGCTCGCCCGACCGGCGCCCTTCGAGGCCGTCGAGTCCGAGCCGCCCGAACCACGACCGGGCGTCGGCCAGCGCGCTCGCCCTGCGGGCCTTGGCGAGCAGCAGCGGCAGGGCGACGTTCTCCTCGGCGGTCAACTCGGGGACGAGCTGGCCGAACTGGAAGACGAAGCCGAAGTGGTCCCGGCGCAGCGCGCTGCGCTCGGGCTCGCGCAGGGTGTCGAGGCGGCTGCCGTCGAAGAGGATCTCGCCCGAGTCGGGGACGAGGATGCCGGCCAGGCAGTGCAGCAGCGTGGACTTGCCCGAACCGCTGGGGCCGGTGACGGCCAGGATCTCGCCGGCCCGCGCGGTCACGTCCGCCCCTTGCAGCGCGGGCGTCTGCCCGAACGACAGGACGGCGCCCCGCGCTTCGACGAGGAACCCGCCGTCCGAACCGGCCGCGCCGGCCGAACCCCCCGCGCCCCGCGAACTCGTCGAGCCCGCCCGGCTCATGACCGCACCTCCGCCGTCAGAGCGCCGAGCCGCGCCGCGGTGAGGTCCATCCACCGCAGGTCGGCCTCCAGATGGAACACGCCGTGGTCGGCGAGCAGCGAGTCGATCGTGCCGCCGGTCCGCCGCAGCTCGGTGAGCTCCCGCATCCGCTCCATGTGGGCGGCGCGCTGGATGTCGAGGTACGCGCGGGGATCGCGCTCCAGCAGCAGCGCCAGCACCACTTTGGTGAACAGCACGGTCTGCAGGTGCGGTTCACCCGCGACGGGCTCGGTCAGCCATGTCTCGACCTCCGTGACGCCCAGGTCGGTGATCACATACCGCTTGCGGTCCGGCCCCGAGCCGGGCTCGGTCTCGCCGACCTCGACCTTCCCGTCACGGGCGAGGCGTCCCAGGGTCGAGTACACCTGCCCGGCGGGCAGCGGCTTGCCCCGGCCGAAGTAGTTGTCGTAGTCGCGCTTGAGGTCGTAGCCGTGGCTCGACTCCCGTTCCAGGAGTCCGAGCAGCGCCAGAGGAACAGTCATACCCCAGTGTCTACACTCAGTATCTACCGGTCGTCAACCTCAAGCACGCGCGGCCCGGGGGTCGTTGGAACCCCCGGGCCGCGCTCCCCCGTGACCGGACCCCGGCTACCGCCGGTGCTCGGGCGGCGGTGTGGTCGTGCAGGTCAGCGGCGCGTTCTTGGTGATGATCCGCTCCACGGAGCCCGGGTTGCCGTGGACCGAGGCCAGCTGCGCCGGGTTCAGGTAGCCGATGAACAGCTCCTTCCCGGCCGGCATCGCGGACGGGTAGAACGTGAGGGTGACCCGGCCGCCGGATCCGTCGCTGCCCCGCATGACGTTGTCGATGCCGGGACCCTGCCCGGCCGGGTTCAGCGTCCCGTCGTCGTGCGGGCCCTTGCAGAACTCGCCGACCTTGACCAAGACCGGGAAGCCCGCGGCGTGCAGCGCGTTCTCCAGTCCCGCGTGGTCGGTGAAGTAGGCGCTCTTGTCCCAGGTGGCGACGATGCTGCCGTCCGTCTTGGTGTCCACGGTGTACGCGGCCGTCTGGACGTGTACGCCCCCGGCACTGTTCCCGGCCGACGGCGGCCCCGCCGACGGGTTGCTGAACATCGGCACCGCGACGGCCAACGCCGCGGCGGCCGCGACCCCGGCCGTGCCGGCGACGCGGCGCCGGTTGCGCCGCCTGCGCCCCTCGGCCTCGATCTTCTCGACAGGCGTGGACATGGTGACGTCGTCGAGGGAATCCCTCAGTGCGCTGAGTACGTCGTGCTCGCTCATGGGCCGACCTCCTGGTCGTTGACGGTGCCGTCGCCGGCGGTGGTGAGCTGGCCGCGCAGCGCCGAGACGGCCCGCGACAGGTGGGCGGTGACGGTGCCCTCGGCGATCCCCAGCACCGAGGCGGTGGCCTTGGTGTCGAGGTCGAGGAAGACCCGCAGCGCGATCACCTCCCGCTGCCGCTGCGGCAGTCCGCGCAGCGCCGCGAGCAGACCGGGGTCAAGGCCGGGATCGGCCTGCCGGGGGTCCGGCAGATCGAGAGCGCCCGCGTCCAGCACGACCTCCTTCCGCCTCCTGCGCCACCACGACACCCGGGTGTTCAGCGCGGTGCGCACGATCCAGGCGCGCGGCGCAGGATGCCTGCTGACCTTCGGCCAGGACATCCAGGCCCGGGTGAACGCCTCGGCGACCAGGTCCTCGGCGAGCTGCCGATCGCCCACACTCGCCAGGACCGCCCGCAGGCAGGCGTCCTGGCTGGCCCGGTAGAACTCCTTGAACTCCAGCTGCTTCACACCCCCTATACGCCGCAGCGCCCCCGCACACTTACTCCCCCGCGCACTTACTCCGCCGCGCACCGGATCAGGGGCCGGGCCCGTCGCCGCCGCCGGCGGCGTGGCACACTGATACCCACTTCGGTCTACAGAAATGTAGACGCCCACATACGGACGACGGGGAGGCGGGGTATGAGCCCCTTGGCGCTGTTCCTCGCCGTGTTCCTCGCCTGCGCAGTCGAGGCCGTGGAAGCGCTGACGGTGGTGCTCGCCGCCGGGACCGGCAGGCACTGGCCCTCCGCGCTGCAAGGGGCGGGCGCGGCGCTGGCGGCACTGGCCGCGGTCGTCGGGGCGCTCGGCCCGGCCGTCGCCCAGATCCCGCTGAGCGGACTGCGGATCGTGGTCGGCACGCTGCTGCTGCTGTTCGGCTTGCAGTGGCTGCGCAAGGCGGTGCTGCGGGCCTCCGGCTGGAAGGAGCAGCGCGACGAGGCCGCGGCCTTCGCCAAGGGCGTGGCCGCCGCCGGGCAGGCTCCGGCCGAGCACCGCGGCAAGGTGGCCGACTGGTACGCGTTCACCCTGGCCTTCAAGGGTGTCGCGCTCGAAGGGCTCGAAGTCGCCTTCATCGTGGTCACCTTCGGGGGCGGCCAGCATGACGTGCCGCTGGCGGCGCTCGCCGCGGCGGCGGCCGTGGTGGTGGTCGCCGGGGCCGGTCTCGCGGTGCGGGCGCCACTGGCGCGGGTGCCGGAGAACGCGGTGAAGTTCGTGGTCGGCACGCTGCTGACCTCGTTCGGCCTGTTCTGGTCGGCCGAGGGCGTCCAGGTCGACTGGCCCGGTTCGGACGCCGCGCTGTTGGTACTGGTCCCCGCGGTCGCGCTGCTGGCCCTGGGCTACGTCAGGGTGCTGCGGGGCGCCGCCCTGCGGGCCGGCGAGGTGCAGGAGGCGTCGCGGTGAACCGGATCCGGGCCTTCGGGCGCTTCTGGTACGACTTCGTGATCGGCGACGACTGGCGGGTGGCCTGCTGGGTCGCGCTCGCCCTCGGCGGGTCCGCGGGCCTGGAGGCGGCCGGGGTGAACGCCTGGTGGCTGCTGCCCGTCGCGGTGGCCGGGGCGCTGGCGGACTCGCTCCGCCGGGCGGTGAAGGCGGCGCGCGGACGCTGAAGCCGGGCCCGCGAGCGCGGGAGGCCGGGCGCGAGCACTAAACGGCGGCTATCCCTCGGACAGTTCCATCAGGTAGTGGATGTGCTCGATCGCGGCGAAGGTCGCCGCCCAGCACACCACGATCCCGGCCGCGGCCAGCGCCCACCCGAGCCGGTGCCGGGCAGGCGGGCGCAGCAGGAAGTCCACCCTGCGCCCGACGTCGGTCCGCGCGCCGTCAAGGCTTCCCGCGAACTGCGCCGGAGGCGGCGGCGCCGCGGCGGCCAGCGCGGCCGCGGCCAGCGCGCGGGCAACCGTCCCCCGGTCGCCGACCTCCGCCGCCGCGCTCTCGTCGGCCCACCTCTCGACCGCCAGGTCGATGGCACGCGAGACCGGCCGTACGAACGGGTTGGCGGCAGCCGCCAGCCGCCCCAACTGGACGTACCGGTGGTGCCGGTGGCTCAGATGGGACGCCTCGTGCGCGAGCAGCGCGCGGCGCTGGTCGGCGGACAGGTGCTTGAGCATGCCGGTGGAGACCACGATCCGGCGGTGCCGGCCGGGGATCGTGTACGCGATGGCCGCGTCGTCCTCCAGCAGGCTGAGGTCACCGCCGAGCCGCGGCAGGGACGCGGCTGCCGCCGACGCCCGCCGGGCGTCCCGGACGACCCGCACCAGATGGACGGCCGCGGAGCCGAGCAGCAGCACCGCGACCGCCCCGCCGATGTCGTCGGCCGCGGGCGGCACCGGAACCATGGCGCGCAGCGCGCTCGGCGACCAGTGGGAGAGGCCGGACAGGCCGGGCGCCTCGGCCAGCGCTATCACCGCGGCAAGGCAGAGCAGCAGTCCGGTGCTCAGTGCGACGGTGAGCGCGAGGCAGGTCAGCAGCGCCGTCGCCGCGGCCGGCGACAGCCGGGCACCTGCCCGGCGGGCGAGCCATCTGCTGGACGCGCCGAGCACGAAGGGCACGGCGGCCGGCACGAGGACGGGCCACTGCGCCCCGGACGCCGTCACGGCTCGTCCTCGCCCCTGCCCTCGCCCTCGTGCTCTGACTCCGGTTCCGGTTCCGGCTCCGGCTCCGGCTCCGGCTCCGGCTCCTGGAGCAGTGCCCGCAGCAGGCTCTCCGTCTCCTCGTCCAGCGCGCCGACGAAGCGGGCCAGGACGCTCGAACGGTCCGCTCCCGCTTCGAGCAGCAAGTGCATCCGGTGCGCGGTGACCCTCGCCTCCGCGTCGGCGGCGCCTTCTCCGGCCAGCCGGTAGGCGAAGGCGCGCCCGCGCGGCGACCGCTGGAGGGCCTGCTTGGCGTACAGCCTGGTCAGCGCGGTCAGCACGGTGTTGTAGGCCAGGTCACCGCCCAGTTCCGCCTGCACCTCCGCCGCCGTCATCGCGGCGCCGGACGCCGCGAGGCAGGCGATGACCTCACGTTCCAGCCCCCCTCGCGAACGACCGCGCCGCACGTCCATCGCACCCTTCCCCCACTGCCGCCCCACCGGCCCACCCCCCGGTGCGGCCGTCGTCCTCAGTGTGTCAGAGCGTCCCGGCGCGAAGATCCGCCGTATCGATGTCAGGCGTGCGCAGAGTGAGGATCGCGATGTCGTCGTCGTTCCGGCCGGCGGCGGGGCGGGCGCGGGCGAGGAGCAGGTCGGTGAAGGCGGCCAGCGGGCGGTGGGCCAGGGAGGCGGCGTGCTTGCGGAGCTGGTCGAGACCGTCGTCGATGGGGCGGTCCCGGCTCTCGACCAGGCCGTCGGTGTACAGGACCAGGGTCGAACGGGCCGGCAGCACCAGGCTGGCGTCGGGGCGCGGCGGGGCCAGGCCGGTGCTCATCAGCAGGCCGTGCCCTTCGGTGAGGTAGCGGGCCCGGCCGTCGTGGGTGACCAGCAGCGGCGGCGGATGGCCCGCGTTGGTCCAGGCGAGCCGCCAGGTACCGTCGCCGGTCTGCCGGACGGTTGCGAAGACCAGCGTCGCCATCGGCACGCTCGTGAGGTGGGCGATCGAACTGTCCAGCAGCCGCACGATCGCGCTGGGCGGTTCATGGTGGGTCCACGCGTGCGCCCGGAGCATGTTGCGGACCTGCGCCATGCCCGCGGCGGCGTCCAGGTCGTGGCCGACCACGTCACCGATCACCAGGGCCGTCGTGCCGTCGGCGATGGTGAACGCGTCGTACCAGTCGCCGCCGACCTGTGACTCGTCCGGCGCGGGGACGTAGCGCGCGGCCATCTGCAGGCCCGGCACGGTGGGCAGCTGCGGCAGCAGGTGGCGCTGCATGGTCTCGGCGATCTTGCGCTGGCGCTGGTAGAGCCGGGCGTTGTCCAGGGCGAGGCCGGTGCGGCGGGTGATGTCCTCGAGCAGCGACAGGTCGGCGGCGGTCAGCGGTTCGCGGTGCTCCGACCGTCCCAGGGTCAGGGCGCCGAGCACGTCCCGCAGGCCGCGTATCGGCGCGATCGCCGCCGAGCCCATGCCGGTGGCCTCGAACAGCCGGCGCTGCTCGATGGCGATGCCGGAGTCCGGCGCCCCCTGGTACGTCCGCGGGGTCACGAGGGTGGAGGCGGCGCCGCGCAGGGCCCGCGACAGCGGCATCGGGGACTCCTCGGGGACCGGCGGCATCGGCCCCTGCAGGTCCTCCCGGGCGACGAACTCGCCGTCCTCGTAGTGCACCACGATGGCGCGCTCGACCTCGTCGGCCTCGGTGATCAGGTCGACCACCGCCCAGTCGGCGATCCTGGGGACCACCAGGCGCACCAGCCGGCGCAGCGCCTCGTCGCTGTCCAGGGTCGACGTCAGCTGGGTGGTGGTCTCGGCCAGCAGCGCCAGCCGCTCCAGCTCCGACAGCGCAGGGGCGACCTCGCCCGGCAGGTCGGCGCCTTCCGGCGCGCGGTCCGTCTCGGCGAAGACCACGATCGTCTCCGCGCGGTCGCTCGCGGGGGCGCAGGGCGCGACGAGCCAGGAGAGTTCGACCAGCGAACCGTCGCCCCGCTCGAACCAGTCGCAGCCGACCTGCGCGCGCCGGGCGAGGAACGACTCGCTCATCCGGCACTGGGCCCGGGTGAGCGGCTGGCCGTGCCGGTCGCGGTGCAGCAGCTCGTGCGCGTCCTGGCCGACGAGTTCGGCGGCGCATCTGCCGAGCAGTCGCTCGGCGTGCGCGTTGACCTGGGTGATCATCCCGCGCTCGTCCACCAGGTACACCGCCGCCCCGAGCATGTCGGGCAGCCCCGCCGGGCGGGTCGAAGCGGTCATTGCCGCGCTGTCGGCCCCGGCGTCGGACACGATCTCCCGCGCCTCCTCCGGCGTTCCTGATTCCTGCGGTCACCCTCTCACGAACCGCCTCGCCGCGCTGGGTCGAACCGGGTACCTGGGCCTGCGCCGGCCGGCCCCGCCGCCGCCTTCCGGCGGATGGATCCAAGGCATTGGCATCGATAACATATTCTGCCATAGTCCCTGACATGAACACGCGCCCGCCGACGTGACCGGGCCCGCGTCGCGCTTGTTATCGATATCAGCCTGACGACAAGAGCGAAGTGGCCCCCGCGCCGGGCCCGTTCGACACGAGCTGCCGTCCTGCCATCGGCACCATGGAACGGAGAACAGAACGATGTCACTTCCCGGAAGACTCGCCGTGGCGGCGCTCGCCGCGGCCCTGGCCGCCGGGCTCGGCGGCACGCTCGCGCCGGCCGCCGCCGACTCCCCGACCACGGCCGCGGGTTCGCCGGCCGCCGCCGCGCACTCCCCCGCCGCCTCGTACACCGTCACCGTCGGCGCCAAGGGACCGTGGACGCAGCCGGACGACACTCCGGCCAGCGTGTTCACCGACAAGGACGGCACCTTCTACTACCAGCAGTCACACTCCCTCTACGGCGCCGACGACGACCGCGCCTGGAGCTTCTACACCGGCGCCGACTTCGACGCGGCCGGCTTCTCCGGCGCGATCAGCGACGCCGGGACGAACCCGGACACCACCGCGCTGTGCAACAACAGTCCCACGGGGGTGGACGCCACCAACGCGCCCAGCGGATCGGGCTACTCACAGCGCAACTACTGCGACCTGGCCGGGGTGTGGGTCGATCCCGACACGGGCGACTGGTACGGCCTGGTGCACAACGAGTTCACGCCGCAGCCCTTCGGCGACGGGATCCACTTCGACGCGATCGACTACGCGGTCTCCAAGGACCAGGGCAGGTCGTGGACGATCAAGGCCCATGTGATCACCTCGCCCTACAGCACCGAGCGCGGCGACGCGGCGGCCTTCCCGAACCAGAGCTACTACTACGGCGACGGCGACCAGCGGCTCTACGTGGACACCGCCTCCGGCTACTTCTACGTCTACTACGGCTCGCGCGCGGTGGACAAGAACGGCGGCTGGCAGGCGTTCTACTCGCACGTGGCCCGGGCCCCGATCTCGGCCAAGATGGCGCCGGGCTCCTGGCAGAAGTGGTACGACGGCCACTGGTCGCAGCCGGGCGTGGGCGGCAAGGAGAGCAACATGGTGCCGGTGACCTCCGGCGACACCGCCGGCTACACGCCCGTCGCCAAGGAGTACAGCCCGGCGAGCACCGGCACGGTGAGCCAGCAGGTCGCGGCCGGCACCGCCCCGCCGACCTCGCCGCTGTTCGTCATGGACATCACGTACAACGCCTATCTGGGCCTGTACATCGGGGAGCCGCAGGCGGTCGACCAGAGCGGTGACGCGCCCCAGCAGTTCTACGCCACCGACAACCTGGCCACCCAGAAGTGGCGGCCGATCGGCGACACCGGCAGCTACCACACCGCCTCCTGGTACCGCTGGTTCCTGGACAGCGCCAACCTGACCAGTTCCAACGTGGTCGGCAAGGACTTCCGCTCCTACTGCTCCTTCGGCTGCTCCGACGGCTCGTCCTCCGAGTACGTCAACGTCGGCATCACCTCCTCCAAGCCCGCCGCCGCTCCCTTCGACCCCGCCAGGTCCTACCGGATCAGCAGCGGGAACGGCCGGGTGCTGGCGCAGGCGTCCCACGGCTCCGCCACCACCGCGGTGGCCGGCGCCGCCCGATCCCCGCTGGCCGCCTGGACGTTCACCGGCAACGGCGACGGCTCGTACCGCATCACCAACGCCGCAACCGGCCGGCTGCTCGGCGTCCCCACCACCCCGGCCGCGGGCCGCGCCTGGGGAAGCACGCCCACCGCCACGCCCGCGGGCGCCGGCGGCCCGACGGTCGGTCAGCAGTGGTTCGTCATCCGGTCGACCTCGGCCGCGGGCGGCCGGGCGACGGGTACGTACAAGCTGGTGAACCGCTACAGCGGCCTGGTCATCGGCCTGCCGGCCGGGGCCGGAGGGCACGTCGAGACCCTTCCGGTGCGCACCTGGACCGGCGCCGCGCACGGCGGAGTCGGCGCGGGCCGCGACGCCGGCGAGCAGACCCTCGCCATCACCGCCGTGTCGCCGTGGCGGAATTGATGTAATCAACTGTCAGCGACGACCGGCAGGCGGTGGGAGCCCGATGGTGCACGAGGAAACGCGGCCGGAGGGCGGCCCGCCGGGAATGGTGGACGTGGCCAGGGTCGCGGGGGTGTCCGCCCAGACCGTCTCGCGCGCTCTGGCCGGCCACCCCAACGTCCAGGCGAAGACCCGGGCGAAGGTGCTGGCCGCCGTCGACCAGCTCGGCTACCGGAAGAACAACGCCGCCCGGATGCTGTCCTCCGGGCGCAGCCGGACCATCGGGGTGGTCACCCTGCAGACCGGCTACTACTCGCGCGCCGCGCTCACGCTCGGGATCGAACGCGCCGCGCAGGCGGCGGGCTACACGGTCAGTACGGCCACCACGGTCTCGCTCGACACCTCCGCGATCGAGGCCGCGGTGACCCGGCTGTCCGAGCTGCACGTCGAGGGCATCGTGCTCGCCGTGCCGCTGATCCACGTCAGCCGGCGGATCGAACAGCTCACCTCCGCGGTGCCCACCGTCACGATCGACGGTTCGCGCACCCCGGCGGCCGAGACGGTGGCCGTCGACCAGTCGCTGGCGGCGGTGCTGGCCACCCGGCACCTGCTCGACCTCGGCCACGAGACCGTCTGGCATGTGGCCGGACCGCGGGACTGGCTGGACGCGGCGAGCCGCTGCCAGGGCTGGCGCCGGGTGCTGGAGGACGCCGGCCGGGCCGTGCCGCCGGAGCTGGCGGGCGACTGGTCGCCGGCCTCCGGCTACCGCAGCGGCCTGGCGCTCGGCCGCATCCCGGACGTCACGGCGGTCTTCGTGGCCAGCGACGAGATGGCCTTCGGGGTGATCCGCGCGCTGCACGAGCTGGGCCGCCGGGTGCCGGCGGACATCTCGGTGGTCGGCGTGGACGACATCGCGCTGGCCGAGTACTGCTCGCCGTCGCTGACCACGGTGGCCCAGCCGTTCGCGCAGATGGGCGCGCTCGCCGTGGGCCACCTCCTGCGGCACATCGACGAGCCGGCCGCCTCACAGGACCCGGCGACGGTGGAGCCCACCCTCGTCGTCCGCGCCAGCACCGGGCCACCCCCAGGTGGCCGGGGGCCCGGTGCCTTGAGGCGCCCGGAACCCGCCTGACCGAGGGTGGCCGGCGCGTCGTCAGGCGGGGTTGTCGACCTCCAGCCCGTCGAAGGTCGCGTACTGCCCGGACACCTTGGCCACGACGATCGTGTGGACGCCCGCGGCGAGCCCGGGGCTGGTGTAGACGGCGACGTTGCTGTGCCGGGCACCGTCGGCCGGCACCGTGCTGACGACGACCGGCGTCCCGCCGTCGATCGACACGCTGATGTCGCCCTGATCGGTGTACTGCTCGCCGAGGACCTTCACGCCCGTTCCGATGAACGTGGAGGTCAGGCTCTTGCCGTCGGTCTGCGTGTAGTGCAGGTCGTTGTTGTAGTCGCCGTCCCCCCGGCCCGCCGAGTAGTCCCAGCCGTCGTACGTGATCGACGGATCGGTGTCGTCGAGCCGCGCGGCGCCGGCGGGCGTGCCCACGTAGACCACGAGCCCTGCCGACGCCTTGGAGACGGCGCCGCCCTTGGCGGTCTGAGTGGCGGTCAGCGTGTGCTGGCCGGCCGAGGCGCCCTCGATCACGCAGGTCCAGGCACCGGACGCGGCCGCGACCGCCGTGCAGCCGGTCGCCCCGTCGGTGACGGTGACGGTGGCTCCGGCGATCCCGGTGCCGCGCACGGTGTAGCTCGCCGCCAGCCCCGTGGTGCCGTTGGCCGGCGCGGTGATCTGCGGCCGGGGCACGTAGGTGCCGACCGTGACGTCGGTGCCGTCGGCTCCGGCGGGCACGGTGGCGATCAGGAAGCCGTGCGAGAGCCACCGGACGTCGGTCGCGGGCCGGCCGCCGAAGAACACCGGTGTGGAGGGGGCGAAGCCGGAGCCGGCGATCAGCACCTGGCCGCCGGTGGAGTTCGCCCCGCCCTGGCTGACGGCGGAGATGTAGTCCGCCTGCGGAAGGCCGGCGGCCGGCGCCTGGTGCCCGGCGGTGACTCCGGCACCGGCGAGGGCCGCGTCCGGGATGTCACCGGGACCGGGTGAGGCGGGGATGCGGGTGTTGCCGCTGACGTTGGAGTCGACCGGCGCGTTGCACATGTAGGAGCCGGCGGCGTCGGAGAAGAAGTTGCCGGTGACCCAGAAGTGGCCGGTGGCCGAGCAGCCGCCCTGCGCGCCGATGGACGTCAGCGGGTGGAACTCCACGTTGCCGCTGAAGGAGATCCACTCCGAACCCGCGTCGTCGTAGAAGGCGTTGTACTGCGAGCCGTCGTTGTAGGCGACGTTGCCGGTGACGTGCAGGCCGTTCGCCAGAGTGGCCCGCGGGTCGAGCGTGCCGTCCGGCTGGTAGGCGTACTGCGCCTGGTGGCCCTCCATGTAGACGGCCCCGCCGTCGTCGAGCACCTGCATCACGTCGTGGATGAGGTTGTCGCTGATCGTGTTGTCGGCGTTGATGTTGGTGGAGTTCTGCGGGTGGTCGGCGTCGTCCACGTGGCCCTCGATCACGCCCGCGGTGATGCCCGTGTACGGCAGGTCGTACAGGTCGTTGTGCGTGATGGTGGTGTGCTGCGAGAACAGCAGCGTGATGCCGCAGGCGGAGCGGTAGTCGGTGCCGATGGCGTGGATCACGTTGTCCGCGACCGTGGTGTGGTCCAGGATCTCGTTCGTGCCGACCCGGTCCCCTGCCACCGCCTTCGGGTCCGGGGTGCAGCCGTCCTGGATCACCGAGGCCGCGGTGGCCGTGGGCGTGGGGTCGTAGGTGCAGCCGAGGGAGAGCGCGGTCGAGGCGATCTGGGTGAACTCGTTGCCCTCGATGAGGTTGTGGGTGCCGCCGTACTTGAAGCTCAGGCCGGCGCCTCCGAGGTCGGCGAAGCGGTTGCCGGTGATCGTCACGTCGCTGGCGGCGGTGAAGTCGACGTTGGCGAGGGGCTGGGTGAGCGCGCCCCACGGGCAGCTGCCGGCCGGCGTCGAGAAGGTGCACAGGCCCTGGTTGTTGGCGCCGGTCCTGTGCAGGTTGCTCTGCACGTCGGCGAATCCCGAGGCGGCCGACGGGCCGTTCCAGGTGGCGTAGGAGAACTGCAGGCCGGCGAACGTGATGTCGTGCAGCGGGTGGGCCAGGCTCCCGGCGCCCTGCAACAGGGTCTCGACGCGCGGCAGTTCGACGTCCGGCGCGGAGGGCCGCTCGCCGCTGCGCGGCGCGTAGTAGAGCCGGTCCTGCGAGGTGTCGAGGAACCACTGCCCGCTGCCGAGCAGGGCGCGGGCGCCCTGGATCGTGGCGGGCATCTGCGAGGCCGGCATCGACGGCAGGCCGCCGCTGCCGTCGCTGAACGGGGCGCCGTCGGTGGCGTCGGTCCAGCACGGCTGGTCCATGACGAGGCTGCTGCCGGACATCCGGGCCACCCCGCACTTGGAGTCGGTCCACGGCCCGTTGCCCGCCGGGTAGTCGAACTCGACCTGCGCGAGCTGGGCCGGTGTGAGGGCGGCGAACCAGGCGAGGGCGGCCGGGTCGCCGGACAGGTCGTATCCGGTGCTGGAGCCCGCCCAGCCGCCGGCGAAGTGCAGGGCGGCCGGGGTGGCCTGGGCGACGGGCGCCTCGGCGCCGTCCACATAGAGCTGCCGGCTGGCGCTGCCGTGCGGCACGCGTGCCGACCACACGTCGCTCCGGCCGACCCGGGACCAGCCGGTCACCTGGGAGGCGCCGGAGATCACCGGGTGGGCGCCGGGGGCCGCCTGCCATACGACGGGGTGCCCGGCGGTGCCGGAGTCCTGCGCGCCGAACTTCCACGTCGAGCTCAACCGGTAGGTGCCGTCACGCAGTTCGACGGTGACGCCGCCGGGTTTTCCGCGGTGCTCGATCCCGCGGACGGCGGCCTGGGCGGAGGCGAGCGAGCAGGGGTTCCTCGACGTGCAGGACGCGCCGTGGCCGTCGGGCGCGGCCCAGAGCACCGTCGGGGGTGCGGCGTGCGCGACCGGGGCGGCCTGGGCTGCCGGGGCGGCTTGGGCGGACGCCGCCGACCCGCCGAGCGCCAGGGCGCCGGCGAATCCGAGGGCGACCATCGAACTGAGAACCGTACGCGCTGACGCCAGCCACTTCATGTCCGCTCCGGAAACCACAGGCCCCACGGCAGCGCCGCGGGGAGACCAAGACATCGGATGACTCGGCAGCCTTGCAGTCGTCGTGGTCGGCGTCAACTGGTTGTACGCGATAAAGGAGTTGCGGGTGGTCCTTCGACGGAGAGGAAGGTCCGATGTTCGGGCCCTGGGAGTTGACGCTGCCAGGCCCGCCGGAGCCGCTCCGCCCGGGCGCGTGGCCGACGTTCAGCCCTCCGTCAACCGCCGTACGCCCGCCGCCGCGGCCGAGGGTCGACAATCGGGCTGATACGTACGCCCGTTGTCGATGTGGAGTGCCGCTGTGCGCGTTAGAGCTCTTCTCGCAGGTTCGTCCGTCGTCCTCACCGCGGCCACCTGCCTGGCCGTGGCAGGACCGGCCCAGGCCCACGGCGGCCCCGGCGGCCACCACCCGACACCGCCCGCCGCCGGGCGGTGCTCGTCGTCCGTCACGATCGGCGGCTTCTCCGACGCGCTCGACAAGACCACCTTCGACGGCACGTTCGTCGGCAACCTCTCCGCGCTCGCGCCCGACGCGCACGGCACGCTCGACGCGCTCTCCGACCGGTCCTCGCTGTTCACCCTCAGCGGCCGCACCCTGGGCGACCTGGCGCCGCGCGAGGTGGTACCGCTCGCCGACGAGAAGGGCCGGCCGCTCGACTCCGAGGCCCTCGTGGTGGACCGGGACGGCACCCGGCTGATCTCCTCCGAGGTGGAGCCGGCGATCCGCCGCTACAGCCGGGACGGCAGCACCGTCCTCGGCAGCCTGCCGGTGCCCCAGGAGCTCAAGGTCGCCCCCGCCGGCCGCGCCACGACCAACCTCACCTTCGAGGGCCTCGCCTTCCAACCCGGCGGCCGGACGCTGGTCGCCTCGATGGAGGGCGCGCTGTCCGGCGACGACGCCACCACCGTCCGCTTCCAGACCTGGCAGCGCGCCGGCTCCTCGGACTTCAGGCTCGGCCGCCAGTACGCCTATCCGGTGGACACCGACGCGCACGGCACGATCCTCGGCGTCTCCGACATCGCGGCCACCGGCGACGGCCGGCTGCTGGTCCTGGAGCGCGGGTTCACCGCAGGGGTGGGCAACACCGTGCGGCTCTACCTGGCCGACCCCTCCCGCGCCACCGACGTCAGCCGGGTCACCGACCTGACCGGCCAGAAGAGCGTCCGGCTGATCCACAAGACGCTGCTCGCGGACCTGGGCGACTGCCCCACCCTCGGCGCCACCGCCAAGCAGCCCCAGCCCAACCCGCTGCTCGACAACATCGAGGGCATGGCCGTCACCGCCCACACCCCCGGCGACCGCCTCCGCCTGCTCCTGGTGAGCGACGACAACCAGGGCGCCACCCAGACCACCCGCTTCTACGACCTGACCGCCCGCCTCCCCAGGCACTGACGGCCCGGCGTCCCCCTAGGCGGCCGGTGACAGCGGGCGGACGCCGGGGGGGAGCGGGGAGCGGGGTGCGGGGTCTCCGCACCGAGGCCGCCGTCCGGGCAGCGGCCACCGCCAAGTCCGTGGCTGTCGCATCTACTTCGCGCGCTGCCGTCCGCGGTGCCCGGCCCGGACGTCCGGGCCGGGCACCGCGGGCGTTCGGGTTCAGCAGGTGATGCTGCCCTTGCGGAGGGCGTGGCCGCCGTCGTCGGCGTCGTCGGACCAGTAGACGGGCTTGGAGCCGCTGACGCACGCGTCGGCGGCGGAGACCGAGAAGCCCTCGTTGTTGTAGTCGGACATCCCGCTCGGGCGGTTGTAGGTGGCGGAGATGGTGAACGCGCCCGAGGAGTTGACCTGGAGCGTCCGGTGCTCACCGTCGCAGGTGTCGTCGCAGACGGCCCACAGGCGCGATGCCTGCGGCTCCCACTGGAGCTCCATGACGCCGTCCATCCCGCTGCTGACCGTCGCGACCCGGGTGAAGGCGCCGGAGTCCTGCAGGACGTAGCCGTAGATGGTGCCGGTGTCCTCGACGCCGACGAAGAACACGCCGCCCGAGTGCGAGCCGTAGCCCGCCGGGTTGTACGCGGCCCCGGTCGCCGAGTCCTTGAACCCGGCGCCGGTCAGGTAGCCGTCGGGGACCCAGGTGACGCCTTCGAGGCCGAGGTTGGAGCCGACGGAGGGCAGGTCAGGGGTGAGGTTCCACTCCTTCGTGGCGGTCAGGGTGCTGCCGGTGCCCGAGACGTCGTAACGCAGCACGGACAGCCGGCTGGTGCCGGACGAGTCGTTGTTGCGCTCGCTGGAGACGAACACCCCGCCGGCCGAGCCGGCGCCGGTCACCGTGACGCCCTCGTCGTCAGGGGTGCCGGAGCCGCCGGGGAAGCGCAGGCTCTTGCCCGAGGACCAGCCGCCCGACGTGTCGGGCTTCCAGCCGGTCGAGCCGTCGGGGACCAGCCGCCACAGCTTGCCGCTGTTCTGCGCGCCCCACAGCACGTTGCCCTCCTGGTAGAGGCCGCTGAGGTCCTCGCCGAAGACGTTCGAGCCGTCGGCGGTGCTGACGGAGCTGCTGCCGGGCCAGGCGACGGGCTTCAGCGGGTCGGTCGCCGGCGGACTCGTCGGAGGGGTGGTGGGCGGAGTCGTCGGCGGGGTGGTCGGCGGTGTCGTGCTGGTGCCCCCGTCGGTGGGCGCGAGGGCGACGCCGCGGAACGCCTTCTTGCTCGCGGCCGTGGCGAGGGTGGTCACCGAACCGGACATGGCGGAGCCCGCTCCACTGCCGTCGGTCACCGTGGAGAGCTTGCCGCTGGTGCCGGAGGAACCGCTGCTGGTCGCGTAGAGGACGGCCTTGCCGCCCACCACCGAGCCGGTCAGGCCGGTCACGTCGGACACGCTCTTGCTGCCCTCGGCCTTCCAACTGCCGCTGACCAGGCTGAACTTGTTGATCTTCCCGGCGCTGCTGTCCGCGGCGTAGAGCGTGTCGGGGGTGGCGCTCCCTGACAGGCTCAGCAGCACGTAGCCGTACGGGTCGCCGCTGCCCTCCGGGCTGCCGGGCAGGTTGGCGAGCTTCTGCCCGGAGGTGGTCGGCGTGCCGGAGCCCACCGTGGAGATGCCGATGCCGTCCTTCTCGGAGGAGGTGTAGAGCCGGCCGCCGGCGATCTGCACCGCGCGCACGTTCTTGTCCGTGAGCTGGGTAAAGCCGCCGGAGCCGAGGGTGGTGTAGCCGATGCCGCCGGCCGCGCCGGAGACCCAGATGTGGTCGCCGTCGGTGCTGGTGACGCCGCGGACGTTGTTGTCGTCGGCGAACTCGTCCAGCATCGTGGAGGTGTCCACGCCGCCGTCGGCGCCGACGCGGGCGATGGTGACGTCGTCCGTGGTGGCGACGCTGTCGGTGCCGACCGGCTTGTGGTAGCCGGGCGCCATCAGGTAGCGGCCGTCGGCGGACAGCGTGATCTGCCCCTCCGAGGTGGCACTGCCGGCCGCGGTCAGCTCGTGCGTGCCACCGCTGTCGCCGGTGGGCAGGGCGATGGAGCGCACGAGCGTGCCCGTGGGGCTGTACTCGTCGAGGAAGACGGGCGCGGCGTTGTCGCTCAGCGACGAACTCCCGTCGCCGACCCGGTAGACCACGACGTCGCCGGAGGCGAACGCGCTGCCGGCGCCGGTGCTGGCGTGGGCGGCGATCGGGACGACGACCGCGCCGAGCGCCAGCACCCCGGCGAGCGCGGCACCGGCCGCGGTCCTGCGGCTCGTTCGGGCGGACGGGGGGCGAGCGGGCTGGCGGATACTGCCACTCATGGGGCGGCTGCCTTTCAACGGGCGAAAGTGCGCCTGCCGCCGAGGCCCGGGGACCTTACGACGGCAGAGGTCACCGGGACGACGCAAACGGCTGTACCCTGCCCACGCCGAGTGACATCCGGATGAACCACGCACGTCGCACCCCCGCCCTCCACCCCACAAGACGGATCACCGCCCCGCCTCGGCGAGTTGTGGACGCCGACGGGTGCGGTCAGTCCCGGCGGCGAAAGCCGCCCTCGGTGTTGATGACCTGTCCGGTGATCCAGCCGGCCTCGTCGGTGGCGAGCCAGGCGATCAGGCGGGCCGGGTCGTCGGGCTCGCCCCAGCGCCCGGCGGGAGAGTGCCGGCGGACCGCCTCGTGGACTTCGGGGGTCGCGTAACCGGTGTCCACCGGGCCGGGGTTGACGGTGTTGAGGGTGATCGACCGGTCGGCGAGGTGGTCGGCCAGGGTCGGCGTGATCGCGGCGAGGGCCCCCTTGGCGGTGGCGTAGGCGATCTCGTCCGGCATCGGGCCCAGGCCCTGGCCGGACGTCATGAGGACGACGCGTCCGCCGGGCCGGCCGTCATGCTGACCGGCGAAGGCCTGGGTGAGCAGCAGGACGGACCGGGTGTTCGCGGCCCAGTGCGCGTCGAGCATGTCCGCGTCCAACGTGCCGAGCGGTCCGTCCCCGCCGCTGCGCGCGTGGTTGCAGACCAGGATGTCGACGTGCCCGAAGGCTTCCGCGGCGGCGGCGATCACCCTTTCGGGCGCGCCGGGAAGGGCCAGGTCCCCGCCGAGGTGCTCGATCCGCGCGCCCGGGCCGGCCAGCGCCCCGGCCACCGCCCCGGCGACGCCCTCCGGCCCGTCAGGGTCCTCGCCCCAGGGCTGTTCACGGTCGTGCGGCGCGTAGTGGTGCAGGAACAGGCTCGCGCCCAGGGCGCCCAGCCGGCGGGCGATCGCGAAGCCGATCCCCTGGCGCCGGCTGACTCCGGTGATGACGGCGACCCGGCCGCGCAGTGGCAGCGGATCGCGTTGCAGCCCCGTGACGGCGGGGTCGGTGGCAGACATGCGGGCAAGTCTCGGCGCCGCCGCGGGGCGCGTCCAGTCAATACCGGCGGCGTGGTCTGTCGCCGTGGTCCGGCCCCGCGGGCGGTCAGCTCGGGAACATGCCGGCCGTCGCGTTGACCCAGGTGCCGGTGATCGAGGCGCCCGCGTCGGACGCCAGGAACGTCGCCAGCGCGGCGATGTCGGCGATCCGCGGCGAGCGCCTGGTCATCCGGAGGCTGTCGAGGTGGCCGCGGATGCCCTGCACGGCGGCCTCGTCCATGGCCGGGGCGCCGGCCGCGGTCAGCTTCTCCGGGGTGAGGGTGTCGGTGACGCCGGCGGTCCAGATCCCGCAGACCCGCACCCCGGCGGGCCCGCACTCCTGGGCGAACTGCCTGATCAGCGCGTCGATCGCGCCGTCGGCCGCCCCGGTGCCGCCGAGCATCGGGCTGCCGTTGCCCGACGCGCTGTCCAGCGAAAGGATCACGCCGGAGCCCTGGGCCGTCATCCGGCGGGCGGCGGCCCGCGCGGTGATGAACTGGCAGGCGATGCCCTGGACGACCGGCCGCGTGTAGTCCTCGACCGACATCTCGGTCAGCGGCTGCCCCTGGAAGTCGCCGCGCGGCACCAGGTTGAAGGAGATGTCCAGCCGGCCGGCCCGCTCGACGACCGATGCCGCGTGCGCCTCGACGGCCGCCTCGTCCCGCGCGTCCAGCACGTCGTACTCGGCGCCGGTCTCGGCGGCGGCCTTCCGCAGCGCCGACTCGGTGCGGCCGGCGAGGAACACCCGCGCCCCCGCCTCGGTGTATGCCTTCGCGATCCCCGAACCCAGCGAACCCGCTCCGCCGTAGATGACCGCGACCTTGTCCTTGAGCATCTTTCTCGTCTCCTCCGGTGCGGGGCGCCGAGTGCGCCCGTTCACACCTCATAGGACGCGGCGGCGGCCCGAACTCATCGCAGCGGCGCGCCTCAGAGGGTCATCGGCAGCCCGAACGCGGGGAAGAGGTGCGGCTCGAAGGTGGTGATCTCGGCGATCAGCCCCTCCTCGACCCGCAGCACGTCGATCAGCTGGGCCCGGAACACGCTGGTCCCGGGGCGTTGCAGGTAGCCGGCCACCGCCGGCTGGCCGTTGGCGCGCAGCGGCAGGTGCCGCCAGTGGCCGGCGAACATCGGCGACGCCGGATCCAGGTTGGGCCGGACGAAGGCGAAGAGCGCGTCCCGGGTGGTGAACCAGAACGGGTTCGGCGGCATGGTGAGCACGGCGTCCTCGCGCACCAGCTCCACCATGGCGTCGATGTCGGCGCCGGCCGCCGCGGCCATGTAGCGCCGGAGCAGCGCCAGATCGCCGGCGCTCGGCTCGGGCGCCGACCAGTCCTCGCGCCGGCCGGGCAGCGCCTCACGCAGGGCCGTTCTGCCGCGCTGGACGGCGCTGTTCGCGGAGGCCACGGTGGATTCCAGCAGGTCGGCGGTCTCCTGCGCCGACCAGCCGGCGACGTCGCGCAGGATCACCGCGGCCCGCTGCCGGGGCGGGAGCTGCTGGATCGCGGTCAGGAAGAGCAGTTCGAGGGTCTCGCCGCCGACGGCCTGCTCGTCGGGCGCGCGCTGCGGCGCGGGGCGCTCGGGCAGCTGGTCGTCGGGGAACGGCTGGAGCCAGGGCAGCCGGGGCGGCGGCGGTCCGTCACCGGAGTCCATGCCCGGCACGGGCTCGTAGACGGTGGGGCGCCGGTTGTGCTTGCGCAGGAAGTCCAGGCAGAGCCGGGTGGCGATCTTGTAGAGCCAGGCGCGCGGGTTGTCGACGTCCTCCAGCGAGTCCCTGGCCCGCCAGGCCCGCAGGAACGCCTCCTGGACCAGGTCCTCCGCCTCGTCGTACGAGCCGAGCAGGCGGTAGCAGTGGACGCGGAGCTCGGCGCGGTGCTCCTCGAAGAGGGCGGAGAGGGCGTCGTCGCCGAGTTTCGTCACGGCGGCAGGTGTGACGTTTCGCGGGGTGACGGTTTCCGGCTCGCCGGGGACGGCCGCGGGCCGGGCCGCGTCGTGGCCCGGGGTGTCCTCGCCCGGGGCCTCGTGCACCGGCGTGTCCTGGCGCGCCTGGCGGGCCAGCCGCCGGAGTTGGGCGAACCGGGGTGACAGCGCCTCGACGTCGGCGTGGAAAGCCGGCGCCGGGTCGAGCCGCAGCCGCCGCAGCCGGTCCCCGAGGTCGGAGACCAGTTCCCCGGCCGGCGCCCCCGGCGCGGGCTGCCGCCGTTCCCGGTACGCGCGCTGCCGGCACGCCTGCGAGCAGTAGGACGCGGCCCGCCCCGGACCGCCGCTCTCGATCGGACGCCCGCACACCCCGCAGTTCGCTGCCACGCCGCACAGGCTAGTGGCTGGGCGCCCGGCCGCCGCTCTGCAATGATCGCCGAAGCGCCTCACGGGGCGCACGCACACGTTCACGCGCACCAGACGGGGAGTCCACGGTGGAGATCACGCTGCGAGAAGTGCGGGACGACGACCTGCCGGTCTTCTACGCCCAGTCGAACGAGGCCGAGGGGGTCAGGCTGGCCGCGTTCACCACCAAGGACCCGTCGGACACCGCTTCCTTCGAGGCCCACTGGGCCCGGAACCGGCAGAATCCCACGGTGGTCATGCGGACCGTCGTCGCCGCCGACGGTGAGGTCGTCGGCCACGTCGCCGTGTTCGGACCGCCCGAGGAGCGCGAGGTCACGTACTGGATCGGCCAGCGGTTCTGGGGCCGCGGAGCCGCCACCGCGGCCCTGCGCCAGCTCCTGCTGCTCGCGCCGGAGCGCCCGGTGCACGCCCGCGCGGCCTCCGACAACGCCGGCTCCGTCCGGGTGCTGGCCAAGTGCGGATTCATACCCGTGGGCACCGACCGGGGCTTCGCCAACGCGCGGGGCGAGGAGATCGAGGAGACCCTCTTCACCCTGTCCTGACGTCAGCCCCGGGCCCGGCGGGCCCATGGGCTACTCGTCGACGGCCCGGGCGGCGCTGCCCGGCCCGGGAAGCACGTCGACATCGTCCGCGTGCATCGGCGCGCCGCAGTGCGCACAGCGCAGGTCGACCCCGCTGATCTCGCCGCAGGCGTGGTGCCGGTAGAGCGCGGGCGGCCCGGCCTCGCCGGCCAGCCACCGGTCGCCCCAGCCGGCCATGACCATGAGCACGTCCACGAGTTCGGTGCCCCTGGCGGTCAGGTGGTACTCGTACCGCGGCCGCGCGTCGTACGGACGCCGCTCCAGGACGCCGCGTTCGACGAGGTGGCTGAGCCGCTCGGCCAGCACCTTGCGGGAAACGCCGAGGTCGGCCTGGATCTGGTCGAAGCGGTTCATCCCGACCCACACGTCACGCAGTACCAGGGGCGACCAGGGCTCCCCGATCACCTCGAGCGTGCGGGCGATCGAGCAGGCCATCTCGCCGAAGTCGGTCCGTTGCATGGCGGAAGTCTAGCAATTGGAGTTCCTTCACGGAACTCCATCTGATACGGTCACGGAGTCTCCTGAAGGAACCCCAAGGGAGGCGAACGGCCACCGACGACGAACGACGCTTACCGAAGGAGCGCCACCATGCTCGACCCCGACGTCCGCCGCGTACTCGACGGCACTTCGATCGCCCACCTCGCCACCGTCCTCCCGGACGGCGCCCCGCACTCCGTCCCGGTCTGGATCGGCACCGAGGGCGACCACATCGTGGTCTTCACCGGCCCGCACAGCCGCAAGGCGGAGAACCTGCGCATCGACCCGCGCGTCGCCCTCTCCGTGGCACCGGCCGACAACCCCTTCCAGCCGGTCGTCGTCCGCGGCCGCGTCGTCGAGTGGCTCGACGGCGACGCCGGCTGGAAGATCATCGACCGCATCTCCACGAAGTACACCGGCGGCCCCTACTCCCGCGAGGTGGAGCGCGTCGCCCTGGTCATCGCCGCCGAGCACCAGACCGTGGGCGTCCGCTGAGCGGACCCCGACGGTCGCGACGGGCCGTCAGCGGGCCGCGTGTTCGGCGTGGTGGCGGCGGTGGACGGCGTCGAGGCGCAGCAGGGGGAGGGTGAGGACCAGCAGCAGGCTGATCGCGCAGTAGGCGGTCAGGGTGAGCAGGGCCGGGGCCAGGTGGCGGGCGTCGAAGTACTGGATGTCGGTCAGGGCGGTCACCCCGGCGCCCGCGGGGATCAGCTGGCTGACCCAGCGCCAGCCGCCGGGCAGGAAGTGCCAGTTCAGCGCGCCGCCGCTGGTGGCGTTGCCGACGATGACGAAGACCAGGGAGGCCACGGCGAGTCCTGCGGTGTGCAGCAGCCTGGTGAGTGCGAGCGTGGTGAGGGTGACCGCGTAGGACAGCAGCGCCGACAGGCCGGCGACCGCCCAGATATGGCCGCTCAGCGCCCCGAATCCGGCGTCGGCCACCGCCGTGAGGCCGGCCCCGAGGATCGCCGCGAAGACCAGCGGCACGGCGACCCGGACGGCCAGCGACGCCCCCGAGGCCGCCTGGTGGAAGAACATCGCGAAGAGGAACGAGCTCAGTCCCACGCCGAACACGTAGTAGAAGATCACCAGTCCGCGGCTGTCGCCCGCCGACAGCGGCGCCGCGTCGGTGACGACGAGCCGGTCGCCGAGTCCGGTCGCCACGCCGGTGGCCGCGGAGGTGACGGCCTGCACGACGCCGCTCCCGTTGGCGCCCGCCAGGGTCAGATGCGCGGTTCCCGGCCGGCTGAGGTCCAGCGTGGCGTAGGTGTCCCGGTGGCGTACCGCGCTGACGGCCGCCGCCGGATCCGCGGCGGAGGTGACCCGGAAGCCGCCGGGCATCTGCCGGTCCAGGCCGGTCTCGACGGCGGCGACCGCCTGCGGGCGGCCGGTCACCGTCAGCGGCAGGCCGTGCGGCTTCGGGGCGTGCAGCGCGGCCAGGAAGACGGTGACGAAGACCGCGGCGATCGCGAGGCCCGCTGCCACCGGGGCCAGCAGCGCCCGCCGGCCGACCGGGCTCGACGCGCCCAGGCGGTGCTGCCGGTACGCGTGCTCCTGCTGCGGCTCCGGCTGCCGCGCGGTGCCGACAGGGGACGGTTCATGGCCTGACATGGGGATCCTTCCGTTCGGGCAGGCAGGGAGGACGGCGGGGCCGTCCGGCGCTCAGAGCGAGTCGAAGACGATGTCTCCGGGCAGCGCGTCGGCGCAGGTCCGCATGTACCCCAGGAGTTGGGCGCGCTGCCGGTCGGTCAGCGGGGCGAGCAGCCGGTCCTCCGCCGCGTCGATCACCGGGTGCGCCCTGTCCGCGAGCTCGCGGCCCGCGTCGGTGAGGAGGGCCAGCCTGACCCGGCCGTGGTGCGCGCTGACCTGCCGCACGATGAGCCCCGCCTGCGACATCCCGGCCAGGATCCGGGTCATCGTCTGCGGCGTCACCGCGAGTACCCGGGCCAACTGCGCGTTGTTGATGCCGTCGTGCCGCTGGAGCACGGCCAGGACCGCGTACTGACTGGTGGTCAGCCCCAGCGGGCGCAGGCCGTCCTCGACCTGCGCGCGGATCGCCTGGTTGAAGCGCCGTACGACGTAGCCGACCCGGGAGCCGAGCACTTCATCGTGTGCTACATCGATGTCCTCTGCATCAGTCATGTTCGTATGCTTACATAGATGGCGCCCGGACGACAAGCCGCGCCGGTCCCGGCCGGGGCGGTACCGTCGCACCAGCAGAGTCGAGAAGGGCACGACGATGGATGTCTCCCAGACCGGGGCGGCGATCGCCGCCGTGGGCGCCATGGCCTACGGCAGTCACTGCTGCTTCATCGCCGACGGGGAGGACGTGACCCGGATCGCGGTGGCCGGCTACGTGCTCGACGGGCTGGCCGCCGGCGACCGGGTGCTGTGCGTGCTGGGGACACGCGAGCGCTCCTGGCTGACCGACTGCCTCCGGTGGGCCCGGCTACCCGTGGACGCCCATCTCGCCGACGGTTCGCTGGTGATCGCGGACATGAGCACGACCCCGATGTGGCAGGGCGACTTCTCCCCCGCCGGCGCGGCCGGGATCATGTTCGGCGCGATCGACGGCGCCCTGGCCGACGGCTTCCGGGGCTTACGGGTCTTCTCCGACATGTCGTGGGGCCCGGTCCACCAGGTCGCCGTCCCCGAGCTGATCGAGATGGAACGGCTGCTCGAAGCAGGTCTTCCGGGGCGCCGCGGTATGGGGATGTGCTTCTACGACCTGGGGGCGTTCACCCTCGACGAGATCGGCGAGCGCGCCTGCCACCACGCCCTCGTCGCGGGCCCGTTCAGCCGGCAGACCTCGATCCTGCAGATCCTGGAGACCGACCGGGGCCTGCGGCTGATCGGCGAGGCCGACCTCACCACCAAGGGCCAGCTGGAGTCCGCGCTCGGCAACGCCGTGGCCCGCGCGGCGCCGGGCGCCGACGTCGTTCTCGACGTCTCCTCGCTGGACTTCGCCGACACCAGCTCCATGGAGGCGGTTTTCGAGGCGGCGGCCCGGCTGGGACCGGGGCGGCAGGTCGTCGTACGCCATCCCAGCGCCATCGTGCGCATGATCCTCTCCGTGATCGGACAGGACAGCCTGGACAGCGGAGCGAACGTCAGAACCGAGCCGGACCCCTCCGCGGGAGGAGGAGCGTGACGCGCCGGCAGCCCAGCGGCGGCGACCAGCCCCCGGACGCCATGCTGTTCGGCCCGCTCGACCTCTTCCACGTACGGGGTCTGGTGCGGCTCCGCGCCCAGCTGGCCGGGCTGTCCGACGAGCGGACCGACGGCCTGGTGCTGGCCGTGCACGAGATCGCCGCCCATGCCTTCACCCTCGGCGAGGAGCCGGCCTGGCTGGTGGTCAACTCCGGTGCGGACCACGTGCTGTGCGAGATCCGCGAGACGGACCGGGACGGCGCCGCTGACGAACGCGCGCCGGACCGCGTCCCGCGGCTGGCGGAACCGGTGGGCGGCAGCGCCATACGGTGGCGGGTCGCCCGGCTGATGGCCGACGAGGTGCGGGTCACCGCCGACAGCACCTCGGTCCAGCTGCTCATGCGCCTGGCCGCGCCTGCCCGCCGGGTGCCACCGGGCCGTTCTCGCAGGCGATGAGGACACCGGGCGCGGCGGGGCGGCGGGGCGGCGGGGCGGCGGGGCGGCGGGGCGGCGGGGCGGCGACGGGCACTCGGCCGCCCGGAGGTCCGGGCGGCCGAGCGGTGGCGCACGCGGTGTGGGAGCCGCGTGGCCGGGTCAGGGGTTCGCTAGCTGCCGTTGATCACGAAGCCGGAACCCGGTTCGACCACGATGTCGCCGTTGGCCGAGTTGGTGATGGTCACATTGCTGAGCGTCGCGTCACCGCGGGCTCCGCCCTGGGCCCGGATGCCGGCGCCGTTGTTGGACTTGTCGATCTTCACGTTGCTGATCTTCAGTCCTGGCACGCTGCCGCCGCCGGTCTTGAACTGGATGCCGTCGTAGGTGGAGTCGGAGATGTCGGTGTCCCGGATGGTGACACCTGTGATGTTGCTGGTGGACGGGAAGAGCGTGATGGCGCCGAACTTCTGCGCCTCGCCCCAGAAGACCCCGCCGCCGCGGTAGATGCCGTTGTTGGCGATCAGCGTCGTGCCGGAGAACGGCAGCGGGTCGTGGTCGGTGGCCAGCATGATGCCGGGGTAGTTCATGGTGTCGTACACCAGGTTGTTCTCGATCGTGTTGCCGTAACCGCCGTAGATGGCCAGGCCGTTGGCCCGCCACGGCAACTGGATGGTGTTGTTCAGGAAGTGGTTGTCGTGGCCGATGTCCACCGACTGGTCCTTGACGTACTTGTTGGCCCAGACCGCCAGGGAGTCGTCGCCGGTGGTGCGGAAGGAGGAGTTGAACACCGTGGAGTTGCGGGTGCCGTTGGTGAAGTTGATGCCGTCGGCGTAGGTGTCGCGGATCCGCATGCCGCTGAACTGCAGGCCGTCGGCCGGACCCCACAGGGCGGGGATGTTGTCGTAGTCGCGGCCGACCCAGACACCGACGTTGGAGTGCTCGATCCACACGTTGGAGATCTTGGTGTTCTTGCCGAACCGGCCGTTCAGGCCCACGCCGCCCTCGGCGTTGCCGTCACCGCCGCGGATCCGGCCGGAGCCGAAGATCGCGATGTCGGAGATCTGCGTGTTGTCGTCGATGTCGAAGCCGAAGTTGCCCTCGTGCGGGTGGTTGATGCCGCCGGCGTTCTGCGGCTCGGTCAGCGTGTAAAGCTGCGCGTACCACATGCCCGCGCCGCGGATGGTGACGTTGCTGATGCCGACCTGGTTGTACTGCCCGCGGTTCAGCGGGTCGTCGGTCAGGATCTTCTGCTCCTGCCGCCACTGCCCGGCCGGGATCCAGACGCAGTTGATGACGCCGTTCTGGTCGTCGGTCACCGCGTGCTGGATGGCGGCGGTGTCGTCGATCCCGTCGTCGGGCACCGCGCCGTAGGAGGTGATCGAGGTGCACTCGGCCGGCTTGGCCTTGGGCGGGGCGACCTGTTCGAGGTCGATCAGGTCGAGGATGTAGAACGAGGCGGTGTCGTCGGCGTCCCGCTGCAGCCGGAAGGTGGTGCCGACCGGGTAGGTGGACGGGAGCAGCGCGCTGCTCTCGTCGAACAGCCGCCGGGCGTCACCGCCGGGGTGGTTGGTCAGCGACTCCGGGTCGTCGCTGTTGCCGTACAGCCAGCTGTGCTTGGAGGACAGGTTGAGCTTGCGGACGAAGGTGTTGTTGGCGTAGAGGCTGATGGTGGCCTCGATGCCGGTGCCGTCCGCCGAGTCCGGGATGGAGTTGCGGACCACGATGGAGTTCGTGGGGTTGGTCGAGGTGAACTGCACGTACTGGCCGGTGCTGTTGAGGCGAACCGACTTGCGGCCCGATGACTCGGTGGCGAAGTTGGTGTGGCCGAAGGTGCGCAGCGGGTCGGTCTCCAGCAGCGTGCCCTGGTACGTGCCGGACTCGGCCTCGTACTCGGTGTAGGGCAGCGCGGCGCCGCGGCCGACGACGATCGAGCGGGAGAAGTCGTTGTTGGTCTCGTTGGTCTCGGTGACCTGGCCGGTCGCGTCGGCGGTGGCGACCAGGGTGGCGCCGCCGCTGACGGCCGTCCAGGTGCCGGTGACGTTGACCGTCGTGGTGGCCCCGGCCGCGACGGACGGGGTGTTGGTGTTCAGCGTGGTGCCGCCCACCGTGAGCCGGGTGACCGAGGCGCCGGAGGCGGTGGTGCCGCGGTTGTGCACCGACACGGTGAACGAGACCGAGGCGCCGACGGCCGGGCTGGCCGGGTTGGAGTCGATGCCGAGCACCTGGAGGTCGGGGCCCGGGCTCTGGGCGACGACCAGCTTGGCGGGGGCGGTGAAGCTGTTGTTGTCGTTGTCCTGCTCGGGGATGGTGTCGGTCGGGTCCACCACAGCGGTGACGGTGTAGCTGCCCATCGCGTGCTTGCCGACGTCGACCGGCACGACCGCGGAGGCACCGGCGGCGAGGGCGCCCACCGAGGCGCTGCCCGCGACGGTCCCGCCGACGCTGACGTTCACCGTGCTGGCCGCGGAGGCCAGCTGGCCGATGTTCCGTACGGTGGCGCTGACCTGGGTGGTGTCGGTCTCCACCGGGTTGGCCGGGGTCCAGGACAGCGCGCTGACGGTCAGGTCGGGGCCGGGCGCCGGCACCCCGATGACCTGGACCTCGGCGACCTGCCCGCCGGGCGCGCCGGTGTTGGAGAAGAAGGTCAGCCGGAGGTCGGCGGCGCGCCCGGTGACCGGGATCGTCACCGTGTTCTGGTTGCCCGAGGGGCTGAAGGCGTAGTCGGCGCGGGCCTTGAGCGAGCTGAAGTCGGCGGCCGACTGGTCGCGGCCGAGCACCTGGATGTTCTGCGTCCGGTTGCCCCACGCGCCGTCGGGGTTGAGCTTGACCACGACCGAGCTGATGTCGGCGTTCGAGCCGAGCTTGACCGTGAGGCTCGACGGGTAGCCGTTGGACTCCCAGTAGGTGCCGGTCTGGCCGTCGTTGGCGTTGGCCGCGACGAAGTTCTGCACCGAGGAGGTGGCGTCGACCGGCTTGCCGTGCGCGAGGTCGGTGCCGACGGCCGGGTTGCCCGGATCGCCGGGGTCGCCTGGGTCACCCGGATCGCCGGTGTCGGTGCCGTAGATCTCGAACTCGGATATCTGCGCGGCCTGCCAGCCGGTGTTGCCGGTGATGTCCAGCCGCACGTAGCGGGCGCTCGCCGCGGTGAAGCCGATGGTCACGGTGTTGGCGGTGGCCGGGTCGAAGACCCGGCCCTGGCCGGTGGACAGGGTGCTGAACGCGGTCCCGTCGGTGCTGCCGCGTACGGCGACGGCCTCGGTGCGCGCGCCCCAGCTCGGCGGCAGCTTCAGTACGACCTGGTCCACGTCCACCGCGTGGCCGAGGTCGATCTGGATCCAGCCGGGGAAGCCACCCGCAGGGCCCTCCCAGTACGACTGCTGGTTGCCGTCGGTGACGTTGCCGGTGGGGTATCCGCCCACCGATCCGCTGGCGGAGGCGGACCTGCCCGAGGACAGGTTGGGCCGGTCGGCCGCGGTGGCCGAGCCGGCGAGCGGTGAGATCCCGAGGGCGATCAGGCCGGCGGCCAGAAAACCGGTGAGCAGCCGCAGGCGGCGTTGCTTGCGTCTCATGCTGTCCTCTGTTCTGTCGGAACGAGAGCGGGGGGCGGACCGCAGGAAATTGCAGAGATGTGGTGAAAAAATGGATCTCGTTGACCATGTTTTTGCGACTCACAGGTTGCAATCATGTCAACGACTTGTCAACGGTTTCCGCAGAATCATCGTGTTGGCGACATGCCAAAACACCGCCGCCCGGTTCGCGCGAACCGGGCGGCGGTGAGGGGGTGCGTCAGCGAGTCAGGAGGCGGCCGCGTTGCGCCACACCGTGAGGTCCACGGTGACGTACTGGCTCGGCGAGTCCTTCGAGGAGAAGGCCCGCACCAGGACCAGTGCGTAGTGCCCGGAGCCGGTCTTCACACAGATCCGCGATCCGGTGCCGATCTTGTCCTGCGTGATGGAGGTGGCGTAGCGGGTGTTGGCCCGGCAGCCGTCCAGCGAGGACGGATCGCCGGAGTTCTGCAGCGCCATCGTGTTCTTGCCCTGGTCGGTGGCCACCGCCGACCCGTTGACGATGTCGCTGGCGTAGCCGAAGTCGCCCTCGTAGAACACGTCCGCGCGCTCCGGGTGCGGCGGATCGTCGGCGAACTTCACCGAGTAGTCGATCGGGATGGTGAGGTTCTTGTACACCGCGGGCTTGGGGTCGGCAGGCGGCCGGCTCGTGGCGCCGCCGCCGCCCGCGTCGGACGCCGTGCCGGTCGGGCCCGAGCCGGTGGAGGCCGGAGCGCCGCTCCGCTTGCCGTCGTTGGCCCTGGTGTTGTCGTCGGAGCCCTGGTGGCCGAGCGCGTAGGCGCCGCTTCCGATCAGCACGGCGGCCACCACGCCGGCGATGACCATCCCGGCCCGGTTCCGCCTGCGGGGCGGCAGCGGCAGCGGGCCTCCCGGGTACGGGTATCCCGGCTGGCGCGGCCCGGGCTGCGGGTAGCCGGGCCGGCCCTGCGGGTGGACGGCGGGCGGGTAGCCGCCCGGCGGGATGTACGGGGCCGACTGGGTGGGCGTCATGTGCGGCGGCGGGGTGTGCGCGGCCGGCTGCGTCGGCGGGTGCGGCGGCTGCGCGTGCCGCTGCGGCGGCGGGGTCGGGGCCGCGGCCTGGGTGAGGTCGGCGGCGAAGGACGACGGCAGCCAGCCGTCCGGCCTGCGCAGCGCCGGGTCCTGCGACGCCTGGCCGCACAGCTCGATGATCCGGGTGGTGGACGGCCGCTGCGCGGGGTCCTTGCTGAGGCAGCCGCCGACGATCTCGCGCAGCTCGTCCGGCAGCCGGGACAGGTCGGGCTCCTCGTGCACGATCCGGTAGAGCACGGCGTGCGAGGGTCCGTCGCCGAAGGCCGCGGAACCCGTCGCGGCGAAGGCGGCGATCTGGCCGAGCGCGAAGATGTCGGTCGCCGCGGTGCAACTGCCGCCGGCCGCCTGCTCGGGGGACATGAAGGACGGGGTGCCGATGCTGACGCCGGTGCCGGTGAGCGCGGTGGCGTCGGCGGCCCGGGCGATGCCGAAGTCGATGACCCGCGGTCCGTCGGCGGCGAGCAGCACGTTGGACGGCTTGAGGTCGCGGTGCACGATGCCCGCGTGGTGGATCACCTGGAGCGCCTCGGCGATCCCGGCCACCAGCAGCAGGACCGATCCGACCGGCATCGCGCCGTGCGCGTCGACCGCCGCGTGCAGCGAGGGCCCCGCCACGTAGGCGGTGGCAAGCCAGGGCTGCGCGCCGTCGGTGTCGCTGTCGATCACCGGCGCGGTGTAGAGCCCCTGCACCCGCTGCGCGGCCCGTACTTCCTGCTGGAACCGGCGGCGGAACGCCGGGTCCTCGGCGAACTCCGGCCGGATCACCTTGATCGCGACCGGTCGGCCGCCGGGGGTGTAGGAGAGGTAGACCTTGCCCATGCCGCCGGAGCCGAGCTTGGCGCTGAGCGGGTACCCGGCGACGGTCCGCGGGTCGTCAGCGGCCAGCGGCTGGAACACCTCCCGGTCCGACCGGTCCGACCGGTCCGCGGGCGGCGCCGGAGCTGCCGGGGCCGCCCGGTCCGCCGCCGAAGGGTCCGCGCCGCCCGCGCGCCCTGGTTCCTGCTGATGATCCGTCACGTCTGCCCCCGAGTCCGCTGAGCCTGATCCTCCACTTGCGGCGCAGAGCCTACCGAAGTCCGCGGACCGTGCGGCGCCGCCGTTACCGGCGGTGACCCCTGACCCGGAGTCAGCACACCTGACCCGGAGTCAGCACGCCACCGCGACCGCCGCCGAGCGGTCCACCCGCGGATCGCCGCGCCGGCACCGCGGTTGGTGTCGGGTAAGCCACCGGAGCGGCTGTCCTGGCACTTCCGCGTGCTGACCAACGGCATCGCCGGGACTGCGACGCCCCAGGCGCCCGAGCCGGGAGGCGAGGGGCCGGCTCAGACCGTGCCGACCCGGCGTCCGCTGACGGTCTGCGGCCTGATCCGGATCCACCGGGACAGGTCGCCGCCGGCCCACGGCTCCGTCGCGTGCCGTTCGGTCAGCCGCCACACGGTGTCCGGGTCCTCGATCAGCTCGGCCGCGCCGATGACGAGCACGCTCCAGCCGGCGCAGACCCGGTCGTCCAGCCGGTCCACCTCGAACGACACGGTGGCGTCCAGATCCGGCACCGCGGCACCGGCGACCGCCGTCCGGTAGACGATCGACCGCTCCTCGACCCCGTAGTTGACCGGGAACACCGCGGGTCCTGGCGTCACCGGAAGGGCCACCCGGCCGAGGCCCCCGCTGCCGATCCGGTCCCAGCACTCGGACTCGGTCAGATGCACCAGCACCGGCCGCGGGGCAGGATCACCCTCCCCGATCGGCTGGTCGGCCGCTCCGCCCTCGATCAGCTCCTGGTAGGTCATCCGCAGAACGGTGACGACCCGCAGCAGCCCGCCGGGGTCGAAGTCCGCCCCCGCGCTCAGCATCTCCTGGAGGTGCCGGGGCGGCATGCCGGCCTGGGTGGCGAGCGCGCTCTCGCTGAGGCCGAGCCGCCGGCGGCGCTGGGCGATGCGGCGCGCCAGGACCCGCGGCTCGGGCGGCGGCGCGCCGCCCCCTGCCTCGGCTGCCCCGGTCGCCCTGGATGCCTCGGATCCGGTCTGTTCGATCACGGCGGGCCTCCCTCCGGCCCCTGACCACGCCGACCGCGCCGGGGACGTGCTTCAAGCGTCACTCATCCGGCCCAACGACGCCAGGCGGAGCCCGGGCCGGGTCCGCGGCGGCGGCTACCGGGGGCCGGCGAAGAAGGTGCCGGCCAGGCCGTCCAGCAGGAAGCCGAGCCGGCGGTCGAAGGCCCGCTCCGGTTCGGCGCGGGCGCCGGCGCCGCGCAGCGCCCGCGCGGTGAGCGGGTACCCGCCGGACTCCGCGACCCGGTCCAGGTAGGAGGAGGGGGCGGCCGCCGCCTCGCGCGCGCCACCGCGCCGGCCGGCTTCCAGCCGCCGCGCCTCGGCGTGGGCATAGCCCTGGACGAAGGCCAGCACGGTCCGCCAGATGTCCAGCATCTGCTCGATGTCGAAGCCGTGGCCGTCGAGCAGTGACAGGTGGGACTCGGTCATCGCGATCGTGCCGGGCCCGAACGCGTCGGCGGTGGGCACCTGCCGGGCCAGCCACGGGTGGCGCAGCGCGACCTGCCGGATGGTGTGCGCCATCGCGGTCAGGTCGGCGCGCCAGTCCCCGGTGGGCGGCGCGGCCACCGCCTCCGCGCTGACCCGGTCGACCATCAGGTCGATCAGGTCGTCGCGGCTGTCCACGTACCTGTACAGCGACATGGCGCCGGCGCCGATCCGGTCGGCGACCTTGCGCATGGTCACCGCGTCGAGGCCGTCGCAGTCCGCGAGCTCGATCCCGCCGATGGCGATGACCTCGAAGGACAGTGCGCTCCGTGCCGCCCTCGGCGGCCGCCCGACCTTCTCCCAGTTCACCATGCGCCATCATGATAGAGACTGCGTACGACGTACGCGGAGTACGTCGTACGCACTCGTCGCCGATACCCGTCGCCCTCCCGCGCCCGTCGCCCTGGAGCACCGGCCGCCGTCAGTACAGCGTGCCGGGCCACGCCCCGCCGAAGCCCGGCTCGATCCTCTCGTAGAAACCTTCGGCGAAGCCCCCGGTCAGCCCGCCGGTGCGCGCGCCGCTGTCGGCACCGAGCCGATCGCAGCCGTCGAAGTGCAGGAACACCTTGAGCGGCGGCCCCGACGGGTAGCTGAACACGACCAGATAGCCGTCACGTGCGTCATCGGCACACCAGTCGCCCTCCCCGCCGGACCGCTTCAGGCCAGGGGACAGGCCGTTCAGCAGGCTGCGCAGCTCGCCGAGCCGGCCGTCGCTCAGCCGGGTGGAGTGGCCGAGGCGGTTGTCGGAGTAGTGGCAGAGCACGGCCCCGGTCGGCGCGCCAGGCACCAGCCGGTCGGCCGCGCCCGCCCGGTCCGGCGGGCCGCCGGGCCGCAGTGACGTCACGCTGCTCGCGCAGCCGTTGCCGTCCACGGCGGCGAAGCGGGCGGAGGCGATGATCGCCGCGGTCAGGGTGGGCGACTTCGTCTGCACGTCCACCGAGGCGTCGAGTCCCGGCACGGTGAGGATCTCGCGGGTGAGCCCCGCCGTAGCCCGCTGCGTCGCCACGGTTCCGGGCCGGCCGCTGATGACGACCTTGCGGGTGGCGGTGGACCTCTTGGCCTCGCTGCCCGCGGAACTCCCCTTCAGCGTGTCGAAGGTGACGGACTGGAAGCGCTGCGGGCCGGTCATCGCGCAGGCCGTGGTCGCGCCCTGGTCGACCACGACGGTGTCCTTCAGGGGACTGCCGCACTCCGTGGCGTTCATCGCCCAGTTCTCCGGCGCGTCCACCTCCAGTCCCTGGAAGTTCCACGCCCTGGCCGACTGGCCCGCGAGGTGCGTCACTCGCTCCGCCGTGGTCGCGTCCGGGCCGCCGTGGCCACCCCGGTCGGCGGCGACGAACGCCCCGGTGCCGCCGGCCACCACCACCGCGGTCACCACGCCGAGCAGCGCGGCCCTGCGCCGTACGATCCGCCTGCGGGCCGCCCTGGCCGCCACCGCGTCGAGCAACGACGACGCCGGCGGGGCGAGTTCGGCGTGCGCGTGCAGGGTCTCGCTCAGTACGTCCTCGACACCGCCGCCTGGCTGGTTCTGGTCCATCGCTCATGCCTCCTTGGTGACGGTGCCGCGACCGGTCAACGACCGCAGCAGCACGGGGTCGGTACGCAACGTGGCCAGCGCCCGCGCGGCCTGGCTGCGGACGGTGCCGGCGGCGCAGCCGAGCACACCGGCTATCTGCGCGTCGGTCAGGTCCTCGTAGAAGCGCAGGACCAGCACCGCGCGCTGCCGCCGGGGCAGTGTGGCGAGCAGGTGCCAGGCGGCCTCGCGCCGCGCGACCTGCTCGCCGAGGTCACCGTCGGCCGGGTCCTCGGGTCTGCCGGTGCCGCCGTCCGGCTGGGGAACGCCGAGCAGCTCCGAACTGCTGCGCCGGCGCCGCCAGCTCAGGTACTCGTTGAGCAGCATCCGCTTGACGTAGGCGTCGGGGTGGTCGAGTGCGGCGATCCGCCGCCAGCGGCCGTGCACCCGCAGCAGTACGTCCTGGGTCAGGTCCTCCGCGAGATGGGCGTCGCCGCACAGCAGGAACGCGAGACGGAGCAGCGCCTGGCCGCGGCCGGCCACGTACTCCTCGAAGGTCAGCACTGTCTGGCTCACATCACTTCTCCCGACTGCTTCGGATACCCACACCACCTAGAACGCGATGGGCGCGCGCAACTGCTGCACGGGCGAGGATCGCAGGGGGATCGCAGCGGATCGAGGGCTCGTGAGCGGGTCACCGTCCGGCTAGGGTGACCGGATGGAGCCGCCCCCGTACTGGATGACCAGGCCCGGGCAGCTCCCGGACCGCGCGACGGCGGCGGCCTTCGACCGGCTGCTCGACCAGGCCGTGGCGGACGGTCCCGGCCGGCCGATCGACTACCGGCTCGCCGCGCCGAAATGGCAGTTCCTGTGCCACGCCGCCGACCGGTCCGACCTCGTCCTGCACGGCTCCGGCAACCCGGACATCGCCCTCTTCGAGCCCCGGCAGCCCGGCGACACCCTCGAATTCAGCAACCGCCGCGCGGTGTTCGCCGCCACGGACGGGATCTGGCCGATGCATTACGCCACCCTCGACCGGGACCGGCACCCGGGCGTCACCACGGTCAACGCGTGCGTCCGGCTCGGCACCGCCGAGGGCGGACTCGGCGATCCCGCCTACTTCTTCTCCGTCAGCCGGCCCGCGCTGGAGCGCCGGCCGTGGCGTACCGGCACGGTCTACCTGCTGCCGGCCGCCGGCTTCGAGCGGCAGCCGCCGCTCGCGATCGGCGCGGACCTGGTGCACATCGCGCAGGCCGCGAGCGCGGTCCCGGTGGCCCCGGTCGGCAGGATCACCGTGCACCCGGCCGACTTCCCGTTCCTGGACGCCGTCCGCGGCCATGACGACGACGTGCTCAAGGCGCGGATCGCCGCGGACCCGCAGGGGTTTCCCTGGTTCTCCGAGCGGCCCTGACCACACCGCTCCGGGCCGACCCGCCTCGCGGGCCCGATCGGCCCGCGCCCTAGGCTGGCAGGCGCTCAGGCCCGGAGGACGCCACCGAGGGGGACGACGTCATGAACCCGCTGCTGCTGCCCGTCGTCGCCTTCCAGGGGATACGGGTGCGCTCCACGACGGAGGTACTGCCCCCTGCCGCGGGCCCGGCCCGCGGGACGGCGGGTGACGGCGCCGCCGGTACGCCGCTGCGGCTCGCCGTGCTGGGCGAGTCCACCGCGGCCGGCTGCGGGGCCGGCAGCCACGACCTGGCCTTCCCGGGGCTGATGGCGCGCGAACTCGCCGCCAGGACCGGCCGCCCGGTCAGCTGGGAGGTGGTCGGGCAGTACGGCGCCACGGCCCGCCGGATCAGGCTCGAACTGCTGCCCCGGCTGCCCGCGGCCGGCGGGCGGCTGGACGTCGCGGTGCTCCTGTCGGGCGTCAACGACGTGCTCACCCGGCGCTCGCCCGCACGCTGGGGTGAGGATCTGACCGCCCTCGTGGACGACCTCGCCGAGCGCGCCGGACGGGTCGCGGTGACCGGCATCCCGCCCTTCGAGGTCTTCCCTTCGCTGCCCGCCACCCTCGGCCGGTACCTCGCCGGGCGCGGCCGGGCCCTCGACGAGGTGTCCCGGCAGGTGTGCGCGCGGCGGGAGCGGGTCACGTGGGTGGACTCGACCGGCATCATGCCGACGGACACGGACTTCTACGCACCGGACGGCTTCCACCCCTCCGCGGTCGGCTACCGGCACTGGGCCGCGGTGGTGGCGGACGGCCTCGCGCTCTGAGCGGTCGGCGGCGCCGGGCCCGGTCGCCGCGGTGCGCTCGCCGCTCCGCCGGGTGAGGGTGGGAGTAGCCACGATCCGGCGGGCAGAACCGCCGGACCCGCGGCCTGCCGTGCGCTCGTACGACCCCTTTGTCCGCGAGTCCCGCCCGAGAGACGGGACCCCATCGCGCCGAGGAGCTGCCCAGATGCACAGCGCCACCACCCAGAGTCCGGCCGCCGCCCGGAACCGGGCCGTCCCCCGGACGGCCCAAGGACCAGCCGCCCGCTGCCCCGCCGTGATCCCGGCCGGCCCCGGCCCGGCGGCACCGCCGGACGAGAGGCGGCCCGCGGCCGGCCGTACGGAGCCGTCGCTGTGACGGCCGGGCAGGACGGCCGGCCCGGCTACGCCAATCCCATCAAGGCCCCCGGCACCGACGAGAGCCGCTGGCGGTCCTGGCGGGGGCTGGCCGGCCTCCCCGAGTTCCCGCTGCCCGACGCCGGGCGGGTCGTGGTGGTGTCCGCGCACCCGGACGACGAGGTGCTCGGAGTCGGCGGCACCATCGCCCAACTGGTCGCCTCGGGTGTGGAGGTGACCGTGGTGTCGGTGACCGACGGCGAGCGGTCCCGGGAGGGCGGCAGGTCGGTGACCGAAAGGGAGCTCGCCCGGATCCGGGAGGCCGAACTGCGCAAGGCGCTGGCCGAGTTGGGCGGCGCCGAGGTGGTACGGCTGACCGTGCCCGACACCGAGGTCGCCTTCCAGGAGGACGAGGTGATCGCGGCGCTCACCCGGCTGCTGCCCGGCGCCCGGCTGGTGCTGGCGCCCTGGATCGGCGATCTGCACGGCGACCACGAGGCCGCCGGCCGGGCCGCGCTGGCCGCCGCCCGGGCGACCGGTGTGACCTGCCGGATGTACCCGGTGTGGATGTGGCACTGGGCGAGCCCGGACGACGACCGGGTGCCATGGTCGTCGGCGGCGCGGGTGGGTCTCTCGGCGACCGCGCTTGACCGCAAGCGCGCCGCCGTCGGCTGCTTCACCAGCCAGATCACCCGGCTGGGTCCCGGCCCGGAGAACGCGGCGGTGCTGCCGCCCGACGAGCTGGCGCACCATCTGCGCGATGTCGAGGTGCTCTTCGAGTGAAGGTGCTTCGCGTGACGGTGCTCTTGACGGTGCTCTTCGCGTGAGCGGCCGGCCCGGTGCCGGCCCGCCGGTCGAACCGGCGGGCCGGCGGGCCCGGCGGCCCGGCGCCGCGCGGGGTCGCGGCCCGGGCGGCGGGCTCAGAAGCGGAACGCCTCCCGTACCGATCCCCCGACGACCGCGCACCAGGTGCCCAGGTTCACCCGGCCGGTGGGGATCAGGCCGTGCAGCAGCTGCATGCGCCGCACCGCCTTGGTGGTCTCGTGGTCGAACGTGCCGGTGACGGCCACGTCGCTGTAGCCCTTCCGGCTCAGCATGAGCTGGAGCGCGCTCACCGACGGGCCGGTGTCGGACTGGTGGAGCGCGGGGACCAGCGCGTCCCAGGTGGCGCGGTCGAAGGTGGCGTCCGGGTCGACCGGAATACCGTTCTTCGCCTGGAAGTCGGCGACCACCGCGTTCATGTCGTAGCCGAAGACGCCGTCGGGCACCAGGTCGTACCCGGCGTTGACGAGCAGGTACTGGGCGACCTCGACGACCGGCCCGTCCACGAACCGCCAGATGTCCGGCCACCGGCGGTCCGGGATGTCCCGGTGCGGGGTGCGCATCGCGGTCAGCACGCGCGAGCGCACCCTCGGGAACTCCGCGTAGAACGCGATGCCGGGGCAGTCGGTGGTGTAGAAGTCCCAGTGGCCGAAGATGTCCCATGCCTTGAGGTCGAACTGCCGGCACACCGCGACGCACAGGTGCACCAGCGAGTCGAGCAGCGCCCTCGGCGGGGTCTGCGTGATGTACGTGCCCTCGTTCTCGATGCCGATGGCGTTGCCGTTCTCGCCGGGGCAGTGCGCGGCGGTCACCTGGTGCTCCCCGGTGACCAGCGTCTCCAGGCTGCGGTGCCGGCCTTCCAGCACGTAACCGCCGCGGCTGACGGTGAAGTGCTGGCCGGTGTCGGCCCAGCCGTTGGTGTCCATGTGCAGGTTCTGGCAGTCCTTGGCCAGCTGGAGGGCGTGCTCCCTGGAGTAGTCGGTCACGTTGGGGAACGCCATGTGGTGCAGGATGATCTTGTTCGTGGTGTTCCCGGTGATCTGGATCGGGCTGGACGGCGGGCGGGCGCCCCAGCTGTCGCAGTCGATGATCCAGGGGAACTCGGGCGAGGGCGCCGCGTCCGCGGCGCCGGGGAAGGCCAGTTCGGTGCCGACGACGGCGGCGACCGCGGCCCCCAGACCGGCCTTGAACAGGATCCGCCGGTCAGCCTCGTGCTCGTGTATGGCCATGCACACTCCGGGGTACGTGGCAGCTGCTTCTGACTGCCAGTGACACCGGGAGGGTATGCAGCGCGCTGACCCGGAGCCATATCCGCGCCGTGAAATGTGAGGCTGCGTGGAGGTCCCGTTTCCCTACGTGCTCAGGTGATGTCAGGCTGTCGTCATGACGGGCAGCATTCCGCAGGAGACAACGAGTTTCGTCGGCCGGGGGCATGAACTGGCCCGTCTGGACTCGGCCTTGCGGCAGCATCGGCTGATCACGCTGACCGGCCCGGGCGGCGTCGGCAAGACGCGGCTGGCCCAGCGGGCCGCGACGGGCGCGGCGGCCGGTCCCGGCGCCGCCGACCGCGGGGGCAGCGGGTGGCGAATCGGTTCTGTGCGGTCGGCCGAAGACCTGGTGGAGGGCCCGTTCGGCAGCGCGCCCGGTTCGCCGCAACCCGGCGCGGCCGGGGCCTCGTTCTTCCCCGACGGCGCCTGGTGGGCCGATCTCAGCACGCTGGACAGCCCCCGGCTGCTGCTCGCCACGGTCAGCGACGCCGTCGACCTGGCCGACCACTCCCCCAGGATGCCGCTGGAGGCACTGTGCGAGTGGCTGGCGGACCGGCAGCTGCTGCTCGTACTCGACTCCTGCGAGCACCTGGTGGACGAGTGCGCCCACCTGGTGGGTGAACTGCTCACCGCCGCCCCCGGGTTGACCGTGCTGGCCACCAGCCGCCGCCCGCTGTCCTCCTGGGTGGAGGAGCTGGTCGAGGTCGCTCCGCTGCCGGCCGACGGCCCTGACGCGCTCGCACTGTTCGGCGAGCGGGTGACCGCCAGGCTCGGCCACGGCCCGCTCGCCGAACCGGGTGCGGCCGGCGCGGCCGAGGCCATCTGCCGCCGCCTGGAAGGCATACCCCTGGCGATCGAGCTGGCCGCCGCCCAGGTCGGCCCGGCCGGGGTCGCCGAGGTCGCCGGGCAACTGGCCGACCGCTTCGACGTGTTGACCCGTACCGGCTTCGTCTGGCCGCAGCGGCACCGGGCGCTGCGGACGGCGATCGGCTGGAGCCACGAGCTGTGCGCGCCGCTCGAACGGCTGCTGTGGGCCCGGCTCAGTGTCTTCCGCGGCGCCTTCGACCTCGCCGCCGCGCAGGCCGTGGCCGCCGGCGGCCCGCTCGGCGCCGCGGAGGTGGCCGCGAACCTGGACCGGCTGGTGGTGCAGTCCGTGGTGAGCAGGACCCGTACCGACGGCGGCGACCGCTACCGGATGCTCGACACCATCCGCGAGTACGGCGCCGACTGGCTGCGCGAGCTCGGCGAGGTCACCGCCACCGAGCGGCGGCACGCCGCCCACTTCTCCGCGCTCGCCCGCCGGGCCGACGCCGGCTGGTCGGGCAGCGACCAGCTGCCCGGCTACCGCAGGATCGAGGAGGCGCACCCCGACCTGCGGGCCGCCCTGGACTACTGGCTGCAGCACGATCCGGCCCAGGCCGCCGAACTCGCCGGGCTGCTGGTCTACTTCTGGACCTGCTGCGGCCACCTGAAGGAGGCCCGCACCTATCTGGAACGCGCCCTGGAGCGGCACACCGTGCCCGGCCCGGCCCGCACCCGCGCGCTCACCGGGCTCGGCGCGACCATCACCCTCCAGGGCGACTACCAGCTGGCCGCCCGGATCGACGCGGAGGTGCGGGCCGCGGCCGAGGCGAGCGACGACCCGGAGGAGCGGATCGCGGTCGCCTGCCTCACCGGGCTGCTCGGGATGCTGATGGGACGGCCGCAGCAGGCCCTGGACGCCGTACGGGAGGCGCTGGCCGCCGCGCCGGGCACGCCGTTCGACTCCCCCGACCGGCTGCGGTGCAGCCTGGTCGAGGTGCTCTCGCTCACCGGTCTCGGCGCCTTCGCCGAAGGCCAGGCGCGGGCCCTGGAGTTACGCGAGCAGTGCGTACGGCTCGGCGAGGTGTGGACCCGCTCCTACCTGGACTACCAGCTCTCCGTCGTCGCCCTGTTCTCGTCCGCGCCCGGTGACGCCGTCGCGTACGCCCGCACCATGCTGGAGAGCAAGCGGCTGCTCGGTGACGCGTTCGGCATCGCGCTCGGCCTTGACCTGCTGGCCGCCGCCCTGGCCGCGGACCGCCAGTTCGAGCAGGCGGCCTCGGTGTACGGGACCGGCGGGGCCTACTGGCGCAGCGTCGGCCACCCGCAGCGCGGGGCGCCGGAGCTCCAGCCGATCCGCGACCGCTGCGAGGAGCGGGCCCGCGCCGCGCTGGGCGACGAGGGGTACGCCGCCGCGTACGCCCGTGGCTCCGCCGCCCACGGCCCCACCGCGCTGGCCGCCGCGCTCGCCCCCGACGACCTGGCCAGGCCCTGAGGCCCCGCCTGTGCGTGGGCCCCGGTCAGCGCTGTTCCGCGCGCGGTTCCGCCGCGAGCGACTGGGTGCCGAGCACCGCGAGCAGCTCGAGCCGCTCCGCGTCCTGAGTGCCGGGCTCGGCGGTGTAGACCATGATCCGCAGGTCGCTGCCCGCGACGCTGAGCACGTCGCAGTCGAGCGTCAGCGGGCCCACCTGCGGATGGTCGATGACCTTGCGGGCGGCCTCGTGGCGGCCGACCGCGCCGGAGTCCCACAGTTCGGCGAACCGCTCGCTGCTGGCCCGCAGGTCCGCGACCAGCCGGCGCAGCCGCCGGTCGGCCGGATACCGGCCGGCGGTGGCCCGCAGGTCGGAGACCACCGTGCGCTCGAACGCGTCCCTGGACCGGGGGCTGTGCCTGACCCGGCCGCCGCCGGTGACGAGGTTGCGCCACACGCCGTTTCGGTCCCTGCCGTGCCACTCGCCCATCAGCGCCGTGTACATCGGGTTGGCCAGCAGCAGCGTCCAGGAGGCGTCGGAGACCGAGACGGGTGTCCCGGACAGCCGGTCCAGCAGCCGCTGCACGCTCGGCGTGATGTACGCCGGCACCGTCTCCTGCCCCGGCGGCACCAGCCCGGCGACGGTGAACAGGTGCTCCCGCTCGGCCCCCGACAGCCGCAGGGCCCGGCCCAGGGCCTCGACGACCTGCTCGGAGGGGTTGGCCGCGCGGCCCTGTTCGAGCCGGGTGACGTAGTCGACCGAGATCCCGGCGAGCAGGGCCAGCTCCTCGCGGCGCAGCCCGGCCGCGCGCCGGTGGCCGCCGGCCGGCAGCCCGGCCGCCTCAGGGGGGACCCGGTCACGCCAGCGCCGTACGGTCTGCCCGAACTCGGTGGTCGCCATGACACCACTGTGCACCGTGCCGCGCGAATCATCCTGGTACCGCGGGTCCCAGGAAGAGCAGACGGCTGGCTGGTCCCGGCGGCCGGCCGCAGTGTGGAGGCATGACCACCACATTGATCACAGGAGCGAACAAGGGCCTCGGCTTCGAGACCGCCCGCCGGCTCGTCGCAGCGGGCCACACCGTCTACGTGGGCAGCAGGGACCCCGAGCGCGGCCGGCTGGCCGCCGAGCGGCTGGGGGCGCGGGCGCTCGTCATCGACGTCACCGACGACGCGTCCGTCGAGGCCGCGGCCAAGACCGTGGAGGCGGCCGGCGGCCTCGACGTGCTGGTCAACAACGCCGGCGTCGAGGAGCGGGGGCCGGGCAACGAGGTGATCGGCGCCGCGGACGTGACCGCCGACCTGCTGCGCACGACGTTCGAGACGAACGTCTTCGGCCTGGTCCGGGTCACCCACGCGTTCCTGCCGCTGCTTCGGCGGTCCGCCGCGCCGGTCGTGGTGAACCTCAGCAGCGGCCTCGCCTCGCTGTCGAAGATCAGCGAACCGGGCAACCCGGTGCACGCCTATCCGGGTGTCGCCTATCCGGCGTCGAAGACCGCGGTCAACATGATCACCGTGCAGTTCGCGAAGGCGTTCCCCGCCATGCGGATCAACGCGGTGGAGCCCGGCTTCACCAAGACGGACCTGAACGGCAACACCGGCGTGCAGACCGTCGAACAGGGCGCCGAGGTCATCGTCAGGATGGCCCTGGCCGGCCCGGACGGGCCCACCGGTGGCTACTTCAGCGCCACCGGGCCGCTGGACTGGTGAGTGGCGGAGTCACTCGGCGGGTCCAGGTGGACGGCGAAGACGATCAGATCGTCCTCCGGCCCGCTGCCGAAGACGTCCAGCAGGTGATCGCACAGGGCGTTCGGCCCTGACGGGCCGGCCGCGGCCTCCTGGCGCAGCTGCTCCATGCGGTCCAGCAGATCCTCGTCGCGGGTCTCGATCAGCCCGTCGGTGACCATCAGGAGGATGCTGTCCGGCTTGACCGGGTGCCGGGTGGCTTCGGGCTGCGGGAGCCCCAGGCCCAGCATCGGGCCGTGGGGGTGCAGGAAGTCGCCGCTCTCACCGGGCGCCACCAGCAGCGGGGGCAGATGGCCGCCGTTGGCGATCTGGACGGCGGCCGCCCCCGGCTCGACCAGTACCACGCACAGGGTCGCCGACCACCCGGGCTGGTGCAGCCGCAACAGGTGGTCGAGTCGCTCCAGCAGTACGTGCGGCGGATGGTCCTCGGCCGCGTACGCGCGCAGCGCGTGCCGCAGCTCCCCCATGACGACCGCGGCCTGCAAGGAGTGGCCGACGACGTCGCCCACCGCGAGGAGCAGCCCGGCGGGGGTGACCACGGCCTCGTAGAAGTCACCGCCGATCTCGGCCTCCGCGGTGGCCGGGATGTAGCGGACGGCCAGCTCCACCCGGGAGGCCCGGGGCAGCTCGCCGGGCAGGAAGGTGCGTTGCAGGGTCAGGGCGAGCTGGTGCTCCTCGCCGTACAGCGCCACGACCCCGCGGTTGGTCTCCTCCAGTTCCGCCGAGAGCTCGGTGTACAACGCCATGACGCCCTGGTTGGTCTCGGCCAGTTCGGTGTTCAGCCGCTCCAGCTCGTCGCGCTGCGTGCGGGACTCCTCCAGGGCGGAGATCAGGTCGATCGTCTGCGCCCTCAGGTCGTCGAGCGCGGTGCTCGGACCCGTCGCCGCGTTGAGCACACCGCTCACCGCCTCGGCGGTCTCCTTCAGGTCCGCCCCCTGCGGCAGCGGGCAGGCGACCTCGACCGCGCCGAGGCCGCCGTCCGCGGGGCGGCAGCGGATCATCGGCAGCAGTTTCGCGACCAGCCGCAGTGAGTCCTCGCTCGGCTCGCGGTCGTCCGTCCAGGCCAGCTCGACCCGCAGCGAGGCGGGACGCCCGGCCGTCGGCTCGTCGAGGGCGAAGGAGGCGGTCATCGGAACGGCCGTCCGCAGCAGATCGCGCCCGAGTTCGCTCAGCGTGGTGGCCAGGCGCACCTGCTGGCGCGGTTCGAGGCCGGCGGCCTCGGCAGCCGTCTTGGCCTGGCGGCGCAGCGTGAAGACGTCGTGCTCGGAGGAGAGCAGTACGGTCAGCAAAGAGGGCGTCGTCATCACCACAGATCCTTCGCGATCACCACACTGGCATCGTCGCGCCGCGTTCCCGCACCGCGCAGCAGGCCGACAGCCGCGACCGTGGGCCGGTGCGACAGCAGGCCGGCCAGATCGGCCGGGGTCCAGCGTTCGTTGAGTCCGTCGGAGTGCAGCACCAGGGCGCCGTACGGCGGCAGCGGGTACTCGTACGTGCGCGGCTGGTGCATCTGGTGGCCGACGATGCCGGGGTGCGAGAGCAGGTTGCTGCGGCTGTCGGCGGTGACCAGCGCCGTGGTGATGTTGCCCACCCCGCAGAACAGCACCCGCCGGTTCTGCGGCTCGATGCGCGCGACCGCGACCGCGGCACCTCGCGTGCCGCGCAGACCCGCGTGCAGTTCCTGCATGATCTGCTCGGGCAGCCGAGCGTGTCCTGAGCGGAAGGCGTGCACCGCGGCCTGGCCGGCCATCGCCGCCATGGCGCCGTGGCCGAGGCCGTCGCACAGCATCACCAGCACCGCGGGGCCCGGCCCCGCGCTGACCGACCGCAGCGCCAGACCGCGGTCGGTCCGGCGAAGGGTGGCGGCGGACAGCGCCGAGCCCGCCGCGGAGGACGGACCCTTCGGCCGGCGCGCCGTGCCGGTCATGGACGCCCAGTCGATCGGGGCCGAGGCCGGTTCCGGCGCGGCCGCCGCCGGTCCCGCGACGGAACGCTCCTCGTGTGCGGTGCCGCCCGGATCGCTCCTGGCGGCCCAGGCGTCGCCGCAGACCTGCTCGCCGCTGATCGGCCGGGTCACCCCGCCGACCGCGGGCTCGGCCGCCGCACCCTCGGGGAGCGGCGCCGGCCAGAACCGGGCCAGCTGCACGGTTCCGAGGCCGGAACGGGAGTGCACGTCGAAGACATCGGCCAGCCGCCGCACCGCGCCCAGTCCGATGCCCAGGGTGCCCGCGGTTGACATGCCGTCCCGCAGCGCCGCGGGCACGTCGGCCATGCCGGGGCCGCCGTCGGTCACCACGACCTCCACCCCGGCCGTCAGCGGCGTGCGCAGCACCCGCAGCAGCAGCGAGCCGTCCACCGCGTGCTGCCGCATGTTGGTCACCAACTCGGTGACGGCGAGCACGACTTCCGCCGCGCGCCGGTCGGTGAACCCCAGCCGCCTGCACAGGGCCGCCACCGCTCCGCGGGCTCCCTCCGAGCCGTCGCGGAACCACGCCACGTCCTCGTGGTCCACCAGCAGCGGTGCGCCGGTCACCTGGCCCACTTGGTGATCGTGACGGTGGTGCCGCGGCCGACGACGCTGTCGAGCACGAAGTCGTCCACCAGCCGCCTGGACCCGGAGAGCCCCAGGCCCAGACCGGAGCCGGAGGTCCAGCCCTCGGTCAGCGCCAGCTCGATGTCCTCGATACCGGGGCCCTGGTCGACGAAGACCACCCGCACACCGCGCCTGCCCCGCTCGTCGACCAGTGCCGCGGTCATCGTGCCTCCACCACCGTAGATCAGCGCGTTGCGGGCCAGTTCGCTGGCCGCCGTCACCAGCTTGGTCTGCTCGACCAGGGACAGCTTGCACTCCTGAGCCAGGGCGCGGACGGTCTGGCGGGCCATGACCACGTTCTCGTTGGCCCTGATCGTCAGCACCCTCGGCTCGGTCACGGGGTGCCCGGGCGGAGGACGGCTGGTACGTCGTCGGGCTCCGGCGGGACGTCGTCCTCGTCGTCGGAGCCCGCACCGGCGCGCTTGAGGACCTCAAGGCCCTTGTCCAGGGTCAGCGCGGTGGCGACGCCGCCGAGCGACAGGCCCAGTTCGACCAGCGTGATGGCCACCGCGGGCCGCATGCCGACCACGACCGTGCGGGCGTCCAGCATCCGTGAGATCGAGGCGATGGTCGCCAGCATCCGGCCGACGAAGGAGTCCACGAATTCCACGGCGGTGATGTCGATCACCACGCCGTGCGCCCCGGTGTCCACCACCCGGGAGGCCAGTTCGTCCTGGAGCGCCAGCACCGCCTCGTCGTCGAGGTCGGTCTGGATGGAGACCAGCAGCACCTTGCCGATCTGCAGGACCGGGATCTGATCGCTCATCGGGCCGCTACCGCGCCCTTGGTGGCGGCCAGGGTGGTGCCGGAGCGGCGCAGGGCGTGCCGCAGGGCGTCGGCCAGGGTCGCCTTGGTGGTGATGTCGCCGAAGTCGATGCCGAGCGCGACGATGGTCTGGGCTATCTGCGGGCGGATGCCGGATATCGTGCATTCCGCGCCCATCAGCCGGGCCGCGACCACGGTCTTCAGCAGGTGCTGGGCGACCTCGGTGTCCACCGCGGGCACGCCGGTGATGTCGATGATGGCCTGCTCGGAACCGGTGTCGAGCAGCGCCTGGAGCATCTTCTCCATCACCACCATCGTCCGCGCCGAGTCGAGCGTCCCGACCAGCGGCACACCGATCACGCCGTCCCACAGCTTGACCACCGGAGTGGACAGCTCCAGCAGCTGCTCGGCCTGCGCGGTGATCAGCTCCTCGCGCGCCCCGGTGTAGGTCTCGATGGTGAACAGGCCCAGGGCGTCAAGCAGCCCTGACAGCTGGAGGTACGCCTTGATGTCGGCGCTGTCGCCGTCGGAGAGCGCCGGCTCAAGGACCTGCTTGAGCGCGAAGACGCTCATCGCGGTCTCCGTCGGCGTGAGGCCCTGCCGGGCCCGGCTCCGCGACAGCTCGGTCAACAGGGCCCGCACTTCGCCGAACGCCTCGCCGTACGCGTCCAGCTCGTCGCGCCGGAGAGCCGACAGCAGCGCGGTGTACAGCTCCCGCAGCTCACGCTCGACCTCCGCCCGGCTCACCCGGCCACCCAGCGAGACCACCACCTGGTCGACCCACTTGGCGGCGAGATCCTCTTCGCTCCCCGCGAGCAGGCTCACCAGTCGCTCGGTCGCGCTTCCACCAGTCACAAGACACTTCCCTCACCATAGACACGCGGACAATGGGCCAGGCTGTGGCGTGTACCCCCAGTTGCTGCCGACTACCTGACGCTGCGGGCCCGCCCCCCGTCGGCGGCAGCATATCGCCTGCCCAGAGGGCTCAAGCCAGTCGGCGTGAACGGCGGCCGGCCGACCGGGCGGCCGGCGTGCGGCGGCGCGCCGCGGCCGAGGACATGCGTCCGGTGACGCGTTTGTTCAAGCCCCCGGGCGGCGAGCGTCCTACTGTCGGGGCATGGACGCAATCGACCTCCTCTCGGGTGTTCTGACCAAGACCGGCGACCTCGTCGACGGCGTGACCGCGGACCAGCTCGGCCTGCCGACGCCCTGCGACGAGTACGACGTGGAGACGCTCCGCAACCACCTCGTGGGATGGCTGCTGGTGTTCGCGGCCGGCAGCCAGGAGCGGCGCCACGAGGGCGACCCGACGGCGTACGTCTGCGGCGCCGACCCGGCCGGCGAGTTCCGTGCCGCCGCGGCCGACCTGGTGGCCGGCTGGCGCACCCACGGCTTCGACCGCGAGGTCCGCGTCGTGGGCGGGAGGTCGCCGGCGGAGTCGGTCTTCAACATGGCGCTCATGGAGTACATGGCGCACGGGTGGGACCTGGCCGTCGCCACCGGGCAGCCGGTGCCGTTCACCGAGCAGGAGGCGGCCCGGACGCTGGCCCGCGCCGAGGCCACCCTGCCGCCGCAGTACCGGGGCGAGGGCATGCCCTTCGGCGACATCGTCCCGGTGGCCGAGGACGCGCCCGCGGTGAGCCGGTTCGCCGGCTTCCTCGGCCGCCGGGCGGCGGCGGACGACGCCACCGGCTGACGGCCGACCGTCCGGCGCCGCGAGGGGTCGTCACCGAACGGACGGGGGCCCGGGTCACGGGCGGCCGCGGTGCCGGGACCACTCGTGGGACAGGATCGACATCACCGTGGCGTCCACCCACCCGTCGCCGAAGCGCAGCGCCTCCCGCATGACGCCTTCCGCGACGAAGCCGGCCTTCTCGTAGACGTGCCGGGCCCGCGGGTTGAAGGCGTAGACCTCCAGCGAGATCCGGTGCAGGGCGAGTTGCTCGAAGCCGTAGCCGACGACGATGCGCACCGCCTCGGTGCCCAGGCCGCGGTCGCGGCCCGCCGCGGCCAGCGCGATCCGGAAGTTGCAGCTGCGGTTGGCCGCGTCCCACTCGTTGAGCACGATCTCGCCCACGCAGTGGCCGGTCGCCCGGTCGGCCACCGCGAGATCCAGCCGGTCGGGCTGCGCGTTGCGCCACCGCCTGAACTGCTCGTCGCGCTCCGGATCGGCCGGCGCGGGCTCCGCGGCGCGGTCGTGCGCGCTGCCGGTCAGCCGGAGCAGCTCGCGGTCGTTCAGCAGCACCCGCAGCGCCGCCACGTCCTCGGCGACGAACGGCCGCAGGACCACCTTCTCGCCGATCAGCGTGGGCTTGACGGTGAAGTCCGCGATCTTCTGAGCTGTCATCGGGGAATTGTCGGCAGCGGCGGGCCCCGGCCGCAACAACCGAGGGCCGGCGGGCGTGCCGGTCAGGCGACCCAGTGCGGGCGGCGGCCGGCCGAGGGCGCCGGGAGCCCGTCGGCGAGCGCGGCGGCCATCCGGCGCACGGCCTCCCGCAGGGTGTCGGCGGGCGCGGTGTACGGGATGCGCAGGCGCTGGTCGAAGAGGCCGGGGTCGGTGCCGAAGTGGGCGCCGCCCTCGATCCACACCCCGTAGTCGAGCGCCCGGTCGGCCAGTGCGAGGGCGACCGGCTCGCCCAGGTCGACCCACAACGACAGTCCGCCGGGCGGCGGTCGCCAGCTCCACTGCGGGAGGTGTTCCGCCAGGGCCGCGGTCAGCGCGGCGCGCTGCCCGCGCAACTGCCCGATGCGGCGCGGCAGCAGGTCATCCGCCCGCTCCAGCAGGGCGAGCGCCAGGAGCTGGTCGAGAACGGCGCCGCCCATGTCGGTCGCGACCCGCTGGGCGGCGAGCTCGGTCACCAGCTGGCCCGACGCACGCAGCCAGCCGATCCGCAGGCCGCCCCAGTGGGTCTTGCTCATCGAGCCGATGGTGATGACCTGCCCGCCGGCGCCCGGTGCGGCGTGCGCGGCGAACGGCGGGCCGCCGGGGACGTCGAGCGCGAGGTCGGCCAGCGTCTCGTCGATCACCAGCCAGCTGCCGGAGCGCTGCGCGGCGCGCAGGACCCGGGCCCGCTCGTCCTCGGGCATCAGGCAGCCGGTCGGGTTGTGGAAGTCCGGGATCAGGTAGGCCAGTCGGGGAACCGCCTGGCGCAGCGCCGACTCGGTGGTCGCGATGTCCCAGCCGGTGTCGGTCACCGGCACCGACACGGTACGGAGCCGGGCACGCCGCATCGCGTCCAGCGCGTTGGGGTAGGACGGGTTCTCGACCAGCACCCGGTCGCCCGGCCCGCACAGCAGCCCGAGTACCAGCGTCAGGGCGTGCTGGGCGCCGGAGGTCAGCAGGATCTGCTCGGGCACGGTGGCCAGGCCGCGCCGGGTGAAGCGGTCGGCTACGGCGGCCCGCAGCCCGTCGAGGCCGTAGGGGTGGTAGCCGGGCGTGTCCGCGTGCTCGGCCAGTTGCGGGGCGATCTGCCCGAGCGCGTCGACGAGCGTCTGCCGCGGCAGCCCGGGGGCGGCCCTGGCCAGGTCGATCGCGGTGTCCTCGGTGGCCAGCAGCCGGGTGACTCCGGTCGGCGTGCGGCCCTCCGGCAGCGCCGTCCAGGTGCCCGAGCCCTGCCGGCTGTGCGCGTAGCCGCTCTCGCGGAGCAGGTCGTAGCAAGCGGTGACGGTGGCTCTGCTGGTGCGCAGGGCCGTGGCCAGCTCGCGTTCTGCGGGCAGCCTGACGTGCAGGGCGATCCGGCCGTCCAGGATCAGCGCGCTGATCGACTGCGCCAGGTGCCGGTAGGCGGGCCGGACGCCCGCCGGGTCGGGCAGCAGGGCGGCCAGCTGCCGGCTGCCCAGCGTCCGGCCCGTGCGGTCCGCCCGGCCCGTGCGGTCCGCCTGACCTGCGCGGTCCGCTGAGCCCACCCGTGGGGACGGCTGCCCGTCAGCCATACCACTCTCCTGAAATTGGCCATGCCATCTGGGCCAATCACTGTACAGACTCGCGGCCAGTGGCCTTGAGGCCAGCCGGGTACAGCCGGGTACAGCCGGGTACAGAGAGGCGAGCGCCGATGCGGCAACGGATCAGTGACGACGGACCGGGGCGCGGGCCCGGCGGACGCGGCCCGGCCGCACCGGAGCCGAGCCGCCGCGGCCGGGTCAGGATCGCGCTCATGGACGCGGGCATCGGGCTGCTGGCGGCTGCCGCCGCGGTACGCGGGCTGCGCCCGGACGCCGACATCGTGCTGTCGTCGGACCCCGACGGGATGCCCTGGGGGCCGCGCGCCCCGCAGGATCTGGTGGAACGGGCACTGGCCGTCGCCGAGGCGGCCGTCGCGCACCGCCCGGACGCGCTGATCGTCGCCTGCAACACCGCCTCCGTACACGCCCTGCCCGCTCTGCGGGCCCGCTTCGAGCCCGGCCTGCCGGTCATCGGCACGGTCCCTGCGGTCAAACCGGCCGCGGCCGGTGGCGGACCGTTCGCCGTCTGGGCCACCCCGGCGACGACCGGCAGCCGCTACCAGCGCGCTCTGATCGACGAGTTCGCGGCCGGGGTGCGGGTCACGGAGGTGCCCTGCCCGGGACTCTCCGACGCCGTCGAGTCGGGGGACGCGGCGGCCGTCACCCGGGCGGTCGCCGCCGCCGCGGAGCGCACCCCTGCCGACGTAAGGGCCGTCGTCCTGGGCTGTACCCATTACGAACTCGTCGCCGACCGGGTCCGCGCGGCCCTGCGGCGGCCGGGCCGTCCGCCGGTCGTCCTGCACGGCTCGGCCGCCGCGGTGGCCGCCCAGGCGCTGCGCAGGATCGGCGAGCGGCCCGCGCCCCAAGCGCCCGCCGTGGGCACGCTCAGCGTGATCCTCAGCGGGCGGCCGGGGCCGCTGCCGGCGGTGGCGCCGGCCTACGCCGAAGGCCGGCTGGTGCGGGCCGCCGGGCCCGGGGCGCTCCTGTGAACAGTGACGTGTCCCGGTCGCCGCTCGGCTGCCTGCCGTTCGGCGAGCGCCCGTGGCGGCGGCTTCCGCAACTGGTCGCCGGGCTCGCGCTGTACGGGTTCAGCCTTTCCCTGATGGTCAGGGCCTCGCTGGGCGTCAACCCCTGGAGCGTGCTGTACGAGGGCGTGCAGCGGCACACCTCGCTGAGCTTCGGCACGATCAGCGCCGTCGTCGGGGTGCTGGTGCTGCTGCTCTGGATCCCGCTCCGGCAGCGGCCGACGTTCGGCACCGCCGCCAACATCGTCGTCCTGGCCTGCTCGTCCGACCTCGGGCTCGCGCTCCTCCCCCGGCATCCCGGGCTGCCGGCCAGGGCCTGCCTGCTGGTTGCCGGCGTGCTGCTCAACGGGTGCTCGGTCGCGGTCTACGTCGGCGCGCGCTTCGGGCCGGGCCCCCGGGACGGGCTGATGACCGGCGGTTCCGCGCTGACCGGTCGCTCGCTGCGGGCCGTGCGGACGGCGATGGAGATCGCCGTGCTGGTCGCCGGCCTGCTGCTGGGCGGCGGCGTGGGCGTCGGAACGGTGCTGTACGCGCTCGCGGTCGGCCCGCTGACGCAGATCCTGCTGCCCCGGTTCGCCTACCGGACCGCGGCCGAACGCCCCCCGCGGGCGCCTGAAACGCGTCCGGCCTGGTCTCTTCCGTCCTGAAAAAAACCCGAATGCGCTGACGCTCCGTCAGGTACGCTCGTTGTCGGGGAGGCGTGGTGGTGCCCACGGAGCGAGTGGAACAAGTGGAGCGGGTGAAGCGGGCGGGGCCTGAGCGCGGTGCGCGGATCGCGGAAGCTCACCTTGGAGGCCGGTGGTGACGGCGCGGCCGCGGTGGCGCCGCCGTTCGGCCGTGTGGCGAAAAGGGGGTGAGGGCCATGGCTGACTGTGACCACGAGTGGGTGCGGTGGAGTGGCGCGCAGCGCTGCCGGAAATGCGGGGCGACGCAGTAGCCTGTCGGGCTCCGGGGCCGGTCGGGCCGCGGACCCTTCTGGAGGTTGCCCCATGGCCCGTGCGAAGGTCCGTGCCATAGCCCGCGTCGCATGGGCGGAACTGCCGGCCGCCGTGCGCGTCGCGGTCGGGGCGCAGGTCGGTCCGGTGCTGGACGCCGCGCCGGTCGCCGACGGGCTCACCTGCGCGATGGCCGAGGTGCTGACGACCTCCGACGGCCGGGTGTTCGTGAAGGGCGTACCGGTCTCGCAGGAACGCGGGGTGGCCGCCCAGAGCTGGGAGGTCGCGGTGAACCCGCTGGTCGCCGGGATCGCCCCGCTGCTGCTGACCCGGATCGAGGTCGCCGGCTGGGACGTGCTGGTGTTCGAGCACATCGAGGGCCGGCACGCGGACCTGTCCCCGCCGTCGCCCGACGTGCCGCTGGTCGCCGACGCGCTGCGGCAGACCCAGCAGCTGACGGCGGGCGGGCTGGCGCCGCGGCTCGCCGACCGGTTCGCGGGCTTCCTCGACGCCGGCGAGCAGTCGCTGCTCGCCGGTGACGCGCTGCTGCACACCGACACCAACCCGCACAACTTCCTGATCGGCGGCGGCCGCGCGCACGTGGTGGACTGGGCGATGGTGGCCTCAGGCCCCGCCTGGGTGGACGTGGCCTATCTGATGGTGCGGCTGATGGAGGCGGACTGGACGGCCGCTCAGGCGCTGGAATGGGCCGGGCAGTTCCCGTCGTGGCGCGGGGTGGACCCGGTGGCGGTCCGGGCGTTCGTCCGGGGCGCGTGCCGCCAGTGGGAGAGCATCGTCGGCACGGTGGAGGCCCGTCCGGGCAACGGGCGGTACGCGGCGCTGCTCGGCGCGACGGAGCCGGCGGCCGTCCCGGGCCCTGCCGTCCCCGACCCCGCCGTGCCTGACCCGGCCGTTCCGAGCGCCGTCAGCCGGTCGGCGATCGGCCCGCGCGAGGCCACCACCTGACGGGGCACCCGCGCGCCGGGCGCCGCGGCCCGCGCGCGGCTGCCGTCTGACGGCGCACCGGGGTGTCCGACCGGGATGGCCGACTGGGGTGTCCGACCGGGATGGCCGGCAGTCGCCGGCCCCCCTCCGCGCCCCCGCTCATCCGGATGGACTTCGCCGCCGGGCCCGCGGGCGCCGGTGTTCCTACGGTGGCGTTATGACGTGGACTCCCACCCGACGCGCGGCCCGCCTGCTGTCCGGTCTCGCCCTCGGCTGCCTGCCGGTCGCCCTCTGCACCGCCGCCGCGGTCGGGTCGGGCGGCGACGGGGGCGGCAGCGCGGCGCTGCCCGCGCCCGCGCAGCCGGCGCCCGCCCGTCCCGCACCGGCGCTGCCCGCCCCGGCGGCCCCGGTCGGCGGGCCGCTGCTGGGGCGGCCGGGAGTCCAGGTGCTGCCGAGGGCCGGTGCGCCCGCTCTTCCCAAGGATCTGTCAGGGCTGTCCTGGGTCGTCTCGGACGCGGGCACGGGCCAGGTGCTGGCGGCGAAGGACGCGCACCGCAAGCTGCCGCCCGCCAGCACGCTGAAGACGCTGTTCGCCGACACCGTCCTGCCCCGCTTCACCGCCACCACCACCCACAAAGTCACCGACCAAGACCTCGCGGGCACCGGCGAGGGCAGCAGCCTCGTCGGCGTCCAGGCCGGCCAGACCTACACCGTCGCCGACCTCTGGCGAGGCGTCTTCCTCGCCTCCGGCAACGACGCCGTCCACGTCCTCGCCCACATGAACGGCTCCGTCCAGCAGACCGTCACCCAGATGCAGGCCAAAGCCGACATGCTCGGCGCCCACGACACCCACGTCGTCTCCCCCGACGGCTACGACTACCCCGGCCAGCTCTCCTCCGCCTACGACCTCGCCCTCTTCGCCCGCGCCGGCCTCACCAACCACGACTTCGCCCAATACGCCGACACCGCCACCGCGACGTTCCCCGGCGGGCACGACGCCCACGGCAAGGCCGTCCCGCCGTTCGGCATCCACAACACCAACCGGCTGCTGAGCGGCGCCAAGGGAGTGCACCCCTACCCGGGCATCATCGGGGTCAAGAACGGCTACACCACCAACGCCGGCAACACCCTGATCGCCGCCGCCACCCACGGCGACCGCACCCTCATCGTCACCGTGATGAACCCGCGCTCCGGCACGCCGGAGGCCGTCTACCACGAGGCCGCGTCCCTGCTGGACTGGGGCTTCGCCGCCGCGGACCGCACCGACGCCGTCGGCACCCTCAACGCGGTGCAGGCGGCCGCCTCGCCGCACCCCGAGGTGGCGGGCGCCCACCCGCATGACGGGCGCGGCCAGGTGGCCGACGCCGCGCGGGCCGTGGCCGACCCGCTGCCCGCCACCGCGTGGTACCTCGGCGGCGCGCTGGTGCTGATCCTGGCCGCGGCCGGCTCGATCCTGGTGCTGCGCCGCCGGGCCGCCAGACGGCGCTGAGCCGGGTGCCGCCGACATCTCCTGCGGGCGGCACCCGAGACCGCGTTCAGGACGCGACGTGCTCGCGGATCGCGGCGGCGAACCGGCCCGGCTGGTCGAGCGGCAGCAGCGTGTAGCTGTCCGGCACCTCGACGAGCCTGCCCTGCGGCAGCAGCCCGGCCAGCCGGCGGCCGTGCTCCGGCGGCATCACCCGGTCCTGCTCCGCCCAGACCACCAGGGCGGGACGGTCGAAGGCGGCCAGCCGCTCGGTGGCACCGGCCAGGATCCCGCGCTCGGCGGCGATGCCGCGCAGCACCCGTACGGTGTCCCGGCGGACGCCGGCCTGCGTGAGCACCGGCTTGATCCAGCGGGCGCTGACCGCGTCGCCGCGCCTGGTCAGCCAGCCGAAGGCGATCGGCAGCCGGCGGACCGGCTTGAGCCGCATCTGCTGCATGAACAGGCCGAACATGGTGGGCGACAGCTTCCCGGTGAGCACCAGGGTCTTGCCGGTCAGGCCGGGCGGGAAGTTGTCGAACGCGTCGCAGGACGCCAGCACGATCCGGCCCACCCGGGCGTCGTCCTCGCCGATGAGCAGCTGGACCAGGGCTCCCCCGGTGTCGTTGCCGACCAGGGTGACATCGGCCAGGTCGAGCTTCGCCAGGAACTCGCCCACCAGCCGGGCCAGGCCGCGCGGCGAGAGGTCGGCGTCCTCGGTCATCGGGTGGGTGTGGGCGCCGAGCGGCAGCACCGGCACCAGGCAGCGGTGGTCGGTGCGCAGGTCCTCGACGACGTCCTGCCAGAGGGAGGCGTCCATCAGGAGGCCGTGCAGCAGGACGAGCACCGGCCCGTCGCCGCCGGTGTCCTGGTATGCGATCGTGCCGGCCGAGAGCTGGGTCTCATGGGTGGTCATCTGCTGAACCCCGTCCATCGGCTCGCCGGAGCGAGCACCCGTCCGGGCCGCGACCGCGGCCCGACCGCCCGAACCGGTCCCGCACCGTCGGCAGCTCCGAGCTTATAGCGGGCAGGCCCGATCCCCGCCGGACGGGTCGCCGACGGGGACTCGGGGCCGCTGCGGGCCGGCCGTCAGACGGCCGACCGGCCGCGGTCGGTGAGCAGCGACCAGATCACGAAGACGCCGAGCGCGACGGCGATGATCGCCCAGATCGGCTGGTACGGCAGCCACATGAAGTTGGCGACGATGCTGACCGCCGCCATGCCGACGCCCACGAACCGGGCCCAGAGCGCGCCTCTGAGGATGCCGATCCCGGTGAGGATCAGCAGGATGCCGATCACCAGGTGGATCCAGCCCCAGCTGGTCACGCTGAACCGGTACGTGTAGTCGCCGATCCGGGTGTAGACGTTGTCCTTGTTGATGCCGACGATGCCGTTCAGTACGGCGATGACACCGTCGACGAAGAGCAGCACGCCGGCGAACAGGGTGCCGCCGGTCGCCCACCCGCTGCTGCCGCCGCGGCTCTGGCCGGGCGGAGTGGGGCGGGATGCCGGAGCCCCTGACGGGGTCGCGGTCTGAGCCATGTGGAGCCTCCTCTGCCGAGAACGCCGGTGGCGCCCGCGTGCAGCCGACCCTCCGCCTCCCGCCAGGGGGCCGCCACCCGGACGCGTCCGTCCGGGTGAACGGTGAACAGAGGGGGTGTCCGGCGTCAGCCGGTGGTGGGCTTGTAGCTGTAGACCGTGGTGGTCACCGCGCAGACGCTGGGCGGCACGATCTCCACCCGCAGCACCTTGGCGGCCGGGTCGTAGTCGATGCCCTCGGTCTCGTAGGTGCCGGAGCAGATGCTGCTGCGGGGCACCTGGAACAGGGTGCTGACCTGGCCGGTGACCGCGGTGCCGTCCAGCGGGTGCGGCAGGTCCACCTGGAGCACGTCCTTGGCGGCGTCGTCGGAGGCGCACACCAGCCGGGTGGCGGAGACGAAGTCGCAGCCCTGGATGTCCTGGACGCTGTGGTCGAGGGTGATCTGCCCGGCCTGGGCGAGCGCGCCGCCGGTGGCCGGGGTGGCCGGGTTGGTCAGCGGGGCGGGGAAGACCTGGAGCCGGTTCATGGTGTTCCACTCGCCGGCCACCAGCCACTGGGCGTCGGGCGAGACGGTGGCGAAGGAGTTGTTCAGCAGCTCGCCGGCGTCCAGCTTGTGGGTGTAGTTGTACGACTTCCCCGCGGGCGTGCTGACCTGGAACATCTTCGAGGTGGCGGAGTCGCCGCCCTGGTAGGCGTCGAAGACGTAGTCGCCGGCGATGTCGGGGTCGCCGACGTGGTTCCAGCCGTCGATGCGCAGGCCGAGCGGGATCGAGCCGAGGCCGCGCGTCAGCAGCGAGCCGTCCGGGTGGGTGGCGATGCCCTCGCCGCCGGTCAGCGAGTTGATCGTGGAACTGCCGGTCTTCGTCCAGCCGCCGGGCGAGCCGGCGTGCGCGGTACCGGTGCCGACCGCGGCGAGCGCGGCGGTGGCGAGCAGCAGCGCGGCGGCACGGCGGCGCGGTGCGGTTGCGGTCAACGGGACCCCCGGGGTGAGTGGTCGGGCGGTCGGCGGCTCGGCTGCCGGCGACCTCGGGCAGCAAGACAGTAGTCCCGCCTTTCCCACCGGCACCACAGCGCACCGGCCAACACCGCCTGAACAGAGCGCGGTTGGCGACGGCAGGGGGTATCCGGGCGCCGGGCGCGCGGGGCCACGCCACCGCACGGGCGCCGGCCGCACTGGAGTGCCGGCACCGCCCGCCTCACTCCGGCTGGTCGCCGACGATCGTCCCGCCGGCCAGCAGCGCCGACTCGGCGTGCTCGGGTTGGCCGGTGCCGCCGCCGCGCGTCCGGCCGCGGCCTCCGGCGGGCATCAGGACCGCCGCGAACGCCGCGACGACGAGAGCGCCGGCCAGCATGGCGAAGCCGTTGGTGTAGCCCGACTCGCGGGGCAGGCCGTCTGCTGCCGGGTTCGCGGTGACGATGCTCGCCATCAGCGCCGCGCCGATCGAGCCGCCGATCGTCCGGATGTTGGCGTTCATGCCGCTGGCCACGCCGGTCTGCTCCGGCGGCACCGCGCTGACGATCAGGCTGGACATCGCGGAGAAGGCCAGGCCGAAGCCGACGCCCATGACGGCGGTGGAGACGTACAGCTCCCACTTCTCGTCGTGCGCGAAGGCGAGGATGGCCATCGAGACGACCCCGACCAGGCAGCCGACCACCACCAGGGCCTTGGCGCCGACCCGGCGGGCCATGCCGCCCGCCCCCATGCCGACGAAGAACATGGTGATCGAGGCCGGCAGCAAGATCAGACCGGACTGGGTGATGCTCGAACCGAGCCCGTATCCGGTCGACTTGGGGGTCTGCACGAACTCCGGCAGGAAGGCGAAGACGGCGTACATCCCGATGCCGATCAGCAGCGCGACCAGGTTGTTGGTCCACACCGCGGGCAGCCGCATCATCTTCATGTCGATCAGCGGAGTGGCGGCCCGCAGCTCCACCCGCACCCAGCCGGCCGCCAGCACGACGGACCCCACCAGCAGGCCGATCACCCGGCCGGAGCCCCAGCCCCACACCGGCGCCTGGCTGAGCGCGACCAGCAGCGCCACCAGCCACGCGGACAGCAGCACGGCGGGCAGCCAGCTGATCCGCCCCGGAGTGCGTACCGGCGACTCGGGGACGAAGAAGTGCGCGGCCAGTGCGGCGGCCACGGTCAGGATCATCGGCAGCCAGAACAGCCAGTGGTAGTCGAGTGCGTTGACGATCGGCCCGGCCAGCACGATGCCGAGCCCGGCGCCCACCGCGCTGAGCGAGGCGATGGCGCCCACGGCCCCGTTCAGCTTCTCCTTGGGGAACTCGTCGCGGATGATGCCGAACGCCAGCGGCAGCACACCGCCGCCGATGCCCTGGATCACCCGGGCGACGATCATCACCTGCACGTTGGTGGCGAGCGCGGCCAGCAGCGAGCCCGCCGAGAGCGCGATGAGCGTCGCGACGAAGACCCTTTCCTTGCCGATCATGTCGCCGATCCGGCCCATGATCGGGGTGAATATCGACGCCGACAGCAGATAGGCGGTCAGCACCCACGTCACGGTGTTCTGCGTGGTGTGCAGATCGACCGCGATGGTCGAGAGCACCGGTGTGACCAGCGACTGGAGCAGTGCGTAGGCGGCGACCGCCGCGGCCAGCACCGCGAAGGTGACCTGGTGGTGGACTCTTCGGGTCTGCGACGCCATGGGATTCCCTCGCCCGCCCTTCGTAACCGGAACTATGGTTCCGCGTAGCGGCGGGCAGACTATCGTACGGGAGCGGGACGAGGGTCCCCCTTGCTCACATCAGCCGCGAAGGCTCCATCACCTCAGGCTCCACTGCTGGTTGGCGCCGCTGTTGCAGTTCCACAGTTCCAGCGCGGTGCCGTTGACGTTGCCCGCGCTCACGTTGCCGCCGGTCACGTCGAGGCACAGGCCGGACTGGCCGCCGGTGACGGTGCCGTCGGCGTTGAGCTGCCACTTCTGGTTGGCGCCGCCGTTGCAGGTCCACAGCTCGACCTTGGTACCCGGCGCGGTCTGGTTGTTGAAGGCGTCCAGGCACTGGGTGCCGCCGTAGAGCCGCAGTTCACCGGCCGCGGTGAAGGTGCCGGCCTGGCCCGCGCCGCCGTTGCAGTCCCAGATCTCGATCTTGGTGCCCGGCGTGGTGGCGCCGCCCTCCGCGTCCAGGCAGCGGTGCGAGGAGGCGCTGATCAGCGGGTGGGTGGTGCCGGTGCTGCTGCCGCTGCCCACCGAGACCCGGTACATGACGGTGCCGTGGGCCGGCACCGGGGCGCTGATCGTGCCGCCGGTGCTCGAGACCGCCTTGGTCCACAGATTGGACAGCTTGTACGAGGACGCCCGTGCCACCGCGGCACCGCCGTGGAGAGCGCGGCCCGCCGCCTCGGCTTCCCGGTCGAGTGGCACGCCGGGTTCCGGCTGGCGGTCGACGAGCTGCGGCGCCATCCGGACTACCGCGGGCCGGAGTTCGTGGCGCTGGGCGAGCAGATCGCGGTGGACGGACGGCTCGACCCCCGCGCCATCGGCGACGCCGCCCGCACCGGCCGCCATGACGAACAGTCACTCAAGCGCGTCTGGCACTGCCTGGCCCGCTTCGGCGCGCCGGACTACTGAGGCCCGTTCCACTCCTGGACCACGGACGGGCCTTCGGGCGCCGCCGGGGTCATGGCGGAGCGGCGGCGACGCCGCGCGGCGAGCAGCCCGGCCGCCGACCCCGCCAGCACGGCCAGCAGCAGCGCCGCCTGCACGATCCGCAGGCCGGAGTTCTGCCAGCCGGCCGCGACGGCCACCAGGCCGATCAGTGACAGGGCGCAGCCGAGCAGGCTCAGCCGCAGACCCCAGCGCAGCGTCAGCGCTGTGCGCTGGGGCAACGGATAGACCGTCTTCTTCCGGGTGAGCATCGTCATGCCCCTCGCCTGCCCCGGATCCGGCCGGGCAGCGCCGCTGACCGGTCCGAACGGGAACCCGGTCAGCGGGACTTGGCGAGCTGGTCGATCACCTCGGCGGCGGTGGTGCTCTCGCCGAGGCGCGGGAAGATCCGCTCGACGCTGTTGTGGTGCCGGTCGGCTTCCATGTCGGTCATCGCGTCGGTGGCCAGCACCACGTGGTAGCCGTGCTCGTGGGCGGCGCGGGCGGTGGACTCGACGCCCGCGGAGGTCGCCACACCGGTCAGCACGATCTGGGTGACGCCGAGCTCCTGGAGCAGCGAGTCCAGCGGGGTGTTGTGGAACGCGCCCCAGGTCTGCTTGGTCACCCGGAGGTCGGTGGGCTGCGGGTCGAGCTCCGCGACGATCTCGGTCCAGTCCGGCTCCGGGGTCCGGCCGGACCGCGGCGACACGGCGTCGGTACGGCCCGGCGCGCCGCCGCTGGCGTTGACCAGGACGACCGGCAGGCCGTGCGAGCGGAAGGCCGCCGCCAGGTCCGCCGACCGCCGCACGACGTCCTCCATCGGGTGCACCGTCGGATAGCCGGTGATCCCCTTCTGGAGGTCGATCACCACGAGCGCGGGCTTCGGGTCGAGAACGGACAGCGTCATCTGCGTGCCTCTTTCATGGGTTCATCGGCATCGGTTCATCGACATGGGTTCACCAGGTCGAACGGGCCCACGGCCGCGCGCGCCGGGCGCGGGCCGGACGGGGGCCGGGCGCGTCAGAGGTTCTGGGCCAGCCGCTCCAGCAGCGGCGCGACCTCGTTCAGCAGCCGCAGCTCCTGCGGGGTGAAGCCGTCGGCGAGCGCCTCGGCGAGCTTCTGCGCCTTGGCGTTGCGCCGGTCGCCCAGCACCGCGCGCCCGGCTCCGGAGATCGACAGCACCACCCGGCGGCCGTCCCGCGGGTCGGCGCTGCGCTCGATCAGGCCGCGCGCCTCAAGGCCGCCGAGGGTGGCGCCCATCGACTGCGGGCTGATCTGCTCCAGCTTGGCCATCTCGCTGGACGTGGCGGGGCCGCCGCGGTCCAGCCGGCCGAGCGCGGCGGTCTCCGGCAGCGTCAGATCGCCTTCGCCGGGGAGCTGGCGCACCCGCCGCACCAGCAGCCTGACGCCGAGCAGCAGTGCTTCCGCGACGCGGTCCGGCTCCGGCGCCCGCTCTGGTTCCTGGGTCATGCGTTAAGGCTAACTGATAAGGTGAACTTAGCAAAATAACGCGCCAGCGCTATCGCCGTACCGGTGCCGCCACCCGGCCTCAGGCAGAAGCAGGCGCCAGCCAGCCGAGCATCCGGCATTCGTCGTCCTCGTCGGGAACGTGCCCGCCGGGGAACGTGAAGGACTGCGCGCCCGGCACCTGGGTACGCAGCCAGTCGCCGTGCTGCCGCGGCACGAACGCGTCCGCCAGCCCGTACCAGATGCTGGTCGGGGCGCCGATCTCGCGCACGTCGAAGCCCCAGGGGCGGCTGAGCGCGGCCAGGTCGTCGAGCCGGCCGTCGACGCCGTCGAGCCACATCGCCCGGTTCCTGGCGACCCGGCCGGGATCGGCCGCGGCCGGGCGGGCGCGCAGCCGCTCCAGGTCGCTGTCGGGCGCGCCCCCGTCCGGGGCGAGCATCGGCTCGCCGCGCTCGACCCGGGCCACCGCCTCCGCCCCGCCGCGCTCCAGCAGCGGCCGGAGCGCCGGGTCGCCGGCCGCGGCGAGCCGGTAGCAGCGGACGTCGTCGGCCGCCATGCCGGCGAAGAAGTCGAGGCCGGGCGCGTCGAACGGGGCCGGGCTCATCATCGCCGCGCACCGGGTCACCCGGCCGGGCAGCAGCGCGGCGCAGGCCAGCGCGTGCGGGCCGCCGCCGGAGAAGCCGGTGACCGCGAACCGGTCCCAGCCCATGGCCCGCGCGAGCGCCCCGACGTCCTGCGCGGCGTCGCCGACCGTCCGTCCCGGCCTGCGGGTGGAGCCGCCGTATCCGGGCCGGTCGTACACCAGCACCCGCAGGCCGGCGTCCTCGTACGCGGCGACGCCCTCGGGGCGCACCCAGCGGGTGTCGGGAGTGCCGTTGAGCGCGAACACCGGCTCGCCGCCCTCCGGCCCGTACAGGCAGTAGCGCAGCAACCGGCCGTCGGGGGTGCGCAGTTCACGGGTGGCGGGCGGGGTCCAGCTCGCTTCGGTGCTCACGCGGCCCCATCCAACCAGAGCGGGCCGCGGACCGTTCCCCCGTCCTCGGAGCGGACAGGGAGCGGCGGCCGGAACCGTCTGGTTCCGGCCGCCGTCAGTGGTGTCCGGTGTTCGCCCCGTGAGGGGCGGCGGGTCAGTCGCGGGCCGCCTTGGCGCCGTAGCGGCGCTCGAAGCGCTCCACGCGGCCCGCGGTGTCGAGCACCCGGGCGGCACCGGTGTAGAAGGGGTGGCTCGCCGAGGAGATCTCGACGTCGATCACCGGGTAGCTGCGGCCGTCCCGCCATTCCACGGTGCGCTCGGTGGCGGCGGTGGAGCGGGTGAGGAAGGCCAGTCCGCCGACGTTGTCGCGGAAGACGACCGGGCGGTACTGCGGGTGGATGCCGTGCTTCATGTGGTTGCCTCGCAATCGGGTCCAGCGGTGGGCGGACGGGGTGGCGCCGGGCCGGAAGGCCCGCGGCTCAGCGCTCTTCGCGGAAGGTGACGTGCCGGCGGACGACCGGGTCGTACTTGACCAGTTCCAGCCGGTCCGGGTCGTTGCGGCGGTTCTTGCGGGTGACGTACGTGTGGCCGGTTCCCTCGGTGGAGCGGAGCCGGACGACCGGGCGCAGTTCACTGCGTGCCATGGATCTTCCTTCCCGAAACGGAACGGTTATCGTTTCCGTCTCACGCGATGTACCTGACAACGCGAGGAGGACCCTGTGCATTCCCGGCCGCCCGGTCCCTTGCGTGCGGGCAGCCGCGGCCGTCAGTTCACATAGCCGGCCGGCTCCGACCGGGACCGGTCGTACTCCCCCGGCCGAGGTCCTGACCTGCCGCTGAGCCGGACGGGCCCGCGGGCCAGCCGGTGGGCGCCGACCCCGATCAGGGCCGCCAGCAGACCGCCGCCGCCGGTCCACAGCCAGCGCGCCGACCACCAGGTGCCGGCCCAGCCGCCGGACGGCGCCACGGCCGCGGAGTTCGCCGACACCACCGGGGCGACCGAGCCGTCGACCGCCTGCCGTCCCGCCGTGCCCGACGAGGTGGCCTTCACCGCTGCCTGCACCGGCAGCCCCAGGTCGGTCGGCGGCAGGTCGAGCACCGTGAGCCGCAGGTAGTAGGCACCGCGCAGCGGGTCGTTGGACCACGGTTCGGCCCAGGCCCGGATCGCGCGCAGCGAGCAGGACAGCTCGACCGACGTGGCGTCGGCCGCGGCGGTCCTGGTCTGGCTGCCGAACCGGCAGGACTGGCGTCGCCGCAGCCCGTCGTAGACGTCGAGCTGCCAGGTCGAGGCGCCGTGCCTGACCGAGGCCGCCGGGAAGGTCACGGTGGCCTTGACCGTGACGTGCTCGCCGCTGTCGGCCGGGAAGGCCCAGTAGAGGTAGTCGCCGGCCGACGCGTTCGCGGTGGCCTGCTGCCCCTGCTTGATGGCGGTGGCGGTACGGAAGTTGGTGCCCGCCTCGGTGGGAGCGGCGTCCTTGCCGGCGTCCGCGGTGCTGCTCGCGCTCGGATCGGCGGACGGGGTGCTGCTCGAGTCGTCGGCGGCGGCCGGGCCGGTCAGCCCGGCCAGCGCGGTGCCGGCCAGCAGGGCCGCGGCGGCCAGCAGTCGTACGGTGCGCATCAGGCGTTCCTCCGGACGTTCAGGCGCCAGCGGGCGATCCAGCCGGACAGCAGGCCCATCACCGCGCCGGTCGCCGCGAGGGCGCCGAGCAGCCACCAGCCGCTGCCGAGGCCGTAGAAGGCCACGTCGGACGGCTGGTCGGGGGACGGCACCAGGTCGATGGAGAGCTCCACCGGCAGTCCCGGGCTGACCTTGACCGAGGCGGGCGCGGAGAAGGAGTTGCCGACCTGCAGGCAGACGGTCTCCGGCGGCGTGTCGTCGTCGGTCGACGGCTTGGGGTAGCGGATGCCGGCCGAGACCACGTCGGTACGGCCGGTGCCGCCCTCGTCGTCGCGGACGATCTCCCGCCCGTGCAGCGTCACGCCGCGCAGCAGGATGCCGTAGTCGGCGTTGACCGCGCGGTCGTCGGAGATGCTTGCCGAGGCCCGCAGCTCCTGCCCCGGCGGCACGTCCACCCGGTACCAGCGGTTCTGCGAGAACGTCTCGCGGTCGGTGTAGACGCCGGCCTTGAGCTGCGGCGCGCCGGTGCACTGCGCGCCGCCCTGGGTGGCCACCGGGGCGACCTGGACGTCGGTGCTGCGGTCCACCAGTTGCTTGACCTTGGTGGTGAGCTGCTGGCGGTGCTGTACGGCGGTGTAGGTGCCGCCGGTCGCCTCGGCGATGCAGCTGAGCTGGTTGCGGGTGGAGGCGTCGGGGACCAGGCCGAGGGTGTCGATCACCAGGTGGATGCCCTTGGCGGCGATGTCGCGGGCCACGTCGCACGGGTTCAGCGGCGCGCAGGTGTCCTCGCCGTCGGTGATCAGCACCAGCCGGTGGGTGCCGCTGCCGCCCTTGATGTCGTCCGCGGCCCTGAGCAGCGCCGGGCCGATCGGGGTCCAGCCGGTGGGCGCGAGCGTGGCCACCGCGGTCTTGGCCTCGTTCCGGTCCAGCGGGCCGACGGGGTAGAGCTGCCTGGTGTCCTTGCAGCCGGTCTTGCGGTCATTGCCGGGGTAGTCGGCTCCCAGTGTCCTGATGCCCAGCTCCACGTTCGCGGGCGTGGAGTCCAGCACGTCGTCGAACGCCTGCTTGGCCGCGGACATCCGGGTCTGGCCGTCGATGTCGCGGGCGTTCATCGAGCCGCTCACGTCGAGCACCAGCTCGACCTTGGGCGCGGGCGGCGCCGCCGCGGGCTGCTCGTCGGCCGCGGCGAGGGTGGGCAGCAGTCCGCCGGCCGCGAAGGCCAGCAGACCGGCGCCCAGACCAGCCGTCAGCAACTTTCTTATGATCATCGGCGGATCGTAGTGAAGATCGCGCCCAATACTGAAGTCGGCTGGTCAGGGCCCCGGTTGCCGGTGCCGTCAGGTGGTGTATCCGATGGTGTGTGCGGCGCTTGTACTCAATTCGCCTGTATGCACGGTGAGTTGGTGGGTGGCGGCGCTGTACGACCAGCCGGAGCCGGCCGCCAGCGGCTGCCCGTCCACCGTGACGGAGGCCGGAGTGGCGGTCAGATCAAGGAGGTTGACGGTGTAGGAGCGGCCGGAAACCAACCCCGGGTAGCTGCCGGCCGCCGCCGCGATGTGCACCGCGCGGCCCGCGTTGTCGAACGTGACGGCGGTACGGGCGGACTGCCCGGTGGTGAACGCGTTGGTGTCGCCGGCGTCCTCGTAGAGCGAGAACGAGCCGTTGGCGCCGGCCCCGATGTCCAGGGTGAGCTGGGTCAGCGGCTTCTGCCCGGCGTTGTCGACGTAGTCGGTGCGGGTGGCCATGATGCCGCCGGAGCGGATGAACACCGGCATGGTGGACAGGTCGTCGGTCACCTGGACGGTCGCCGGGCCGGTGTACGTGGTGTGCGAGAAGTAGTCGGTCCAGGTGCCCGGCGGGATCCACACGCTGCTGGTCGCGGAGGTGCCTGCGGTGGTCACCGGGCGGACCAGCACGTCGTCGCCGTAGAGGTACTCGCCGGCGTTGGCGTAGGCCGCGTCCTGCTCGGGGTAGTCCAGGTACAGCGGGCGGACGATCGGCACTCCGGTGTCGTACGCCTGCCGGGCCAGCGAGTAGGTGTAGGGCACCAGGGACTCGCGCAGCCGGAGGAACTTCGCCGCCGAGGCGTTCGCCGCGGTGCCGTAGTTCCACGGCAGCCGGTCGCCGTGGTCGGAGTGCAGCCGGTCCACCGGCTGGAAGGCGCCCAGCTGCACCCAGCGGGCGTAGAGGTCGTCGGCGAGGTGGCCGCCGTGGAAGCTGCCGATGTCGTCGCTGACGTTGGACAGGCCGATCGACGCCTCGTCCGCGGTGAACTGCGCCTCGTAGGCCAGCATGTCCCAGGTCGCCGGGGTGTCACCGGTGAACTGGAGGGTGTTGCGGTGCTCGGCCCAGGGCCCGGCCGGGTAGCTGCCGCCGTAGTTCTGGTAGGAGGCGCCGGCCCGGGAGAAGGCGAAGCCGCGCACCCCGCGGGCGTCGTCGTGCTGCTTGTACAGCTGGTTGATCCAGGCGTCCGGCGTGATGTTCGGCGCGCTCGCCTGGCTGGCGTCGCAGCACCAGTCGAGCCACCACTCGCGTACGCCCTGCTGCTCGAAGGACGCGTGCAGGTCGAAGTACGCCTTGGCCTGCTGGGGTTTGCTCCAGTCGAAGACGTAGCCGTCGCCGGACGGGCTGAGGCCGCCCGCGGTGGCGTCGGCAGCCGGGAACTTGGGGTCGTTGCCGGGGATGCCGGCGTGCACGTTCAGCGAGACCTGGAGGCCCTGCTGTCTGGTCCAGGCCATGAAGCCGGCCGGGTCGGGGAACAGCGCGGAGTTCCAGTTCCAGCCGTCCCAGGTGCTGGGCGACTTGTAGTCGGTGTCGATCACCAGGGCGTCGATGGGCACCTGGTTCGAACGGAACCCCGGCAGCAGGGAGTTGCGGTAGTCGGCGTCGGTGTAGGCGTAGTAGCGCGAGTACCACACGCCGTACGCCCAGCGCGGGAGCAGCGCGGTGGGCCCGGTGGCGGCGGTGAAGTCGGTGAGGGCCTGCTTGTAGTCGTGGCCGTAGCCGAAGAAGTAGCCGTCCTGGTAGGGCTGTCCGGCGTGCGAGGGGCGCTGCGCCACCGTCCCGTCGGCGTTCTGGATCGGCGTGCTGCTGTCGTCGAGCAGGTAGTAGCCGTCCCGGCTGAGGATGCCCGGGTGCAGCGGCACCGGCAGCGCCGACGGATTGTCCAGGCCCCGGTACCAGCCGCCGAGCTGGCCGGACGAGCCGCCCGGCGGGGTGACCGTGCCCGGCGGGTAGCCGGCGCCCTGGTTCAGCAGCGCGAGGCTGTCGACGTTGACCCGGCCGGAGTCGGCGGACGTCCGGCTGATCTGCACGGTGTTGGCGCCGGCCTTCAGCGGGACGGTCAGGTCGGCCACCTTCCAGGTGTCCCAACTGCCGCTGACCGGCAGCGTGAGCGTGACCGGCGCGGCGCCGTTGACCGACGCGGAAAGCGTCCGCTGGGTGGTCTGCCCGTCGCTGCCGGCCGCGTTGGCGTAGCGGACGCCGATCGTGTAGTTGCCGGCCGCCGGGACGCCGGCCACGGTGGCGGTCAGCCCTGCGCCGGTCTGCTCGAAGCCGGCCGCGAATCCGGTGCCGGTGAACCCGGTGTGGTCGCTCGCCACCGTGACGCCCGTGGTGAGCTGGGCCTGCTCGGCCTCGCAGAGCGTGCCGAAGCCGCAGCCGCCGGAGGAGCCGCCGGCGCCGAACGGGTGGACGGTGACGGTCTTGCTGCCGACGGTCAGCTGGGCGGAGGTGTTGGCGTCGGTGAACGGGCCGGAGCCGCGCTGGTAGCGCAGTACCACCTTCGAGGTGCGGATCTCGCGGTAGCCGTCGGAGGTGACGGAGGTGGTGTACGGCACGGCCGGGTGGTCGCGGTCGACCATGTTGAACGTGGGCCGGTCCTCGAACTTCCCGTCGCCCGCGTACTCCATCCGGATCAGGGTGGGGCTGATCACTTCGAAGCGGGCCGAGCCGTCGACCACGGCGTTCGAGCCGTCGTCTGCGGCGGCGGACGGGGCCGGCAGCAGCGGCGACAGCCCCGCGGCGACCAGCGTGAAGGCGAGGACACCGGTGCGGACGGACGTGAGCAGGCGCATGGGACGCCTCCGTATCTCCGTGGCGACCGCCGGTGGTGGCCAAGTGAGCGCAGTCGCCTCATGGAGCGGGTGGGGGGTGAGGTGAGGTCGTGGAGGTTCCTGCCCGCCGCCACCCCGTCACAACCCCCGGGCGCCCGGGGATGCTTGAATACCCCGGTGAACTCGACGCCGGCCGCCATCGACGTGCTCCGGGTCTTCTGCGGACCCGACAACGGGCACGGGAACACGCTCGGCGTGGTGCGCGACGGCGCCCGCTTCCCCGACCCGGCGGCCCGGCAGGCGCTCGCCAAGCACCTCGGCTACAGCGAGACGGTGTTCGTGGACGACCCGGAGCGCGGGGTGCTCGACATCTACACCCCCGGGCTGCGGCTGCCGTTCGCCGGGCACCCGGTGGTCGGCGCGGCCTGGCTGCTCGACCTGGAGGTCCTCGAACTGTGCGTCGGCGAGGTCTTCAGCCGGCACGACGGCGAGTTCACCTGGATCACCGCCCACCCGAAGTGGGCGCCGCCGCGCACGCTGCGGCAGTACGCCTCGGCCGCCGAGGTGGACGCGCTCGCGGTGCCGGCGCCCGGCGAGTGGGTCTACGCCTGGGCGTGGCAGGACGAGGCCGCCGGCCGGATCAGGGCGCGCGCCTTCCCCGGCCGCGGCGACGGCATCGAGGAGGACGAGGCGACCGGCGCGGCGGCGCTGCTGCTCAGCGAGCGGCTCGGCCGGGCGCTGAACATCGCCCAGGGCCGGGGCTCGCAGCTGCTCACCGCGCCGAGCCCGGACGGGACGATCGAGATCGGCGGCCGGGTGCGGCTGGCCGGGACGCTCACCGGGATCCCGTGAACGGGCCGGCCCGCGCCGGGGTGCATGAATTGATTCAGGTCCGGCACACGGGCCACCGGTCTTAGCGGCAACCAACCTTGACAGGGGTACGCACCCGCTCTACCGTCTACATGAATCGTTTCACAATGCCGACCGACCGACGACGCCGCCAAAGGAGCCTCATGCGTGTAGGGCTCTTCGTGACCTGCGTGAACGACCTGCTCTACCCCGGCACCGGGCAGGCGGTGGTCACCCTGCTGGAACGGCTCGGGGTGGAGGTCGGCTTTCCCGCCGCGCAGTCCTGCTGCGGCCAGCCGCAGTACAACACCGGCTACCGGCACCAGACCGAAGCCCTGGTCCGCCGCTACGCCGACGCCTTCCAGCCGTACGACTACGTGGTGACGCCGTCAGGTTCGTGCGCCGCGATGGTCCGCGACAACTACCCGCGGATCGGGGCGAAGGCCGCCGCCGAGGGCCGGGGCCAGGCGCTCGCCCAGGCGGCGGCGCCGGCCGTGCCCAAGACCTACGAACTCACCGAGTTCCTGGTGGACGTGCTCAACGTGACCGACGTCGGCGCGTACTTCCCGCACGCCGTCGCCTACCACCCCTCCTGCCACGGGCTGCGGATGCTCGGCCTCGGCGACCGGCCGCGCCGGCTGCTGGAATCCGTGCAGGGCCTGGAACTGCGCGAACTGGAGGGCGCGGAAGAGTGCTGCGGCTTCGGCGGCACCTTCGCGGTGAAGAACCCCGACGTGTCCACCGCCATGGGCCAGGACAAGGTCAGACACGCCACCGACACCGGCGCCCCCCTCCTCTGCGGCGCCGACAACTCCTGCCTCATGCACATCAACGGCATCGCCCGCCACCAGAACGCCCCCCTGCACACCATCCACCTCGCCGAAATCCTCGCCTCCACCCGACAACACCCCTACACACCGCCCGCGCCGGCACAGGACAGGCATCGATGACCGGTGACTCCCCCGCCGCCGGGCCCGCTCCGGCCGGCTCCTCGCGCGAGGTCGTACTCGGCCGGGTCCGGGCGGCCCTCGCCGACATCCCGTCGGACGAGCGGCCCGAGGACCACCCCGTCCCGCGCGACTACCGGGCCGCGCACGTGCCGGACGACCCGGCGGCGCTCACCGAGCTGCTCGCGGTGAACCTGGCCGACTACCGGGCCCTGGTTCACCGCTGCGACGAGGCCGGACTGCCCGGTGTCATCGCCGGGCTGCTGTCGGAGCACGGCAGCCGCAGCGTGATCGCGCCGGGCGGGCTGCCGCCGCGCTGGCTCGCCGGGGCGCAGGGCATCGAGCGGCCGGCCGACTCGGCGGAGCTGACCGCGGCGCGGCTCGACGCGGTGGACAGCGTGGTCACCGGCTGCGCCCTGGCCATCGCCGAGACCGGCACCATCGTGCTGGACGGCGGCGACGGCCAGGGGCGGCGGATGCTCACGCTCGTCCCCGACCACCACATCTGCGTGGTGCGGGTGCCGGACCAGGTGGTGGCCTCGCTGCCGCAGGCGATGCCGCGGCTGGATCCGCGCCGCCCGCTGACCTGGATCTCCGGGCCCTCCGCGACCAGCGACATCGAACTGGACCGGGTGGAGGGCGTGCACGGGCCGCGCACCCTGGAGGTCGTCCTGGTCAGCGCGGGGTGAGGCTGGAGCCCCTGACGACCAGCTCGGGCAGCAGCACCGCCCGCTGGTGCTGGTGCCGCGCGGCCTCCGGGCCGGTCTCCTCCAGCAGCAGGTCGGCGGCCATCCGGCCCATCTCGACGGCGGGCTGCCGTACGGAGGTGAGCGGCACGACCGCCGCCGCCGCGAACTCGATGTCGTCGTAGCCGACGATGGCCAGGTCGCGCGGCACCGCGATGCCGGCCGCGTAGACCACCTGGAGCAGGCCGAGGGCGAGCAGGTCGTTGGCACAGAACACCGCGGTGGGGCGCTCGGCCAGCCCGAGCAGCCGGGAGCCGGCGTCCCGGCCGGCGGCCACGTCGAGTCGCTCGGCGGGGATCTCCAGCAGCGCCTCCGGCGGCAGCCCGGCCTCGGCGATGGCCTGGAGCATGCCCTCGCGGCGGTCCTTGACCTGCTGGAGGTGCGGCGGACCGCTTATGTACGCGATCGTCCGGTGCCCGGCGCCGATCAGGTGCCGGCCGGCCAGCGCGCCGCCGATCCGGTCGTCCACCGACACCGAGCACTCCTCGACGCCCTCGGCGACCCGGTCCACCAGTACGAACGGGATGCTCTGCTGGCGCAGCCGGTCCAGGTTGCCCGCGGTGGAGTCCACCGGCGTGACCAGCACGCCGCGCACCCGCTGCTCCACGAAGAGCGAGAGGTAGGTGGCCTCCTCGGTGATGCTCTGCGCGCTGTTGCAGACCATCACGCCGAGCCCGGCGCGGCGCGCCGCGGACTCGGCGCCGCGGGCGACGTCCACGAAGAACGGGTTGCCCATGTCGAGCACCAGCAGCGCCATGATCCGGCTGTGGCCGGCCCGCAGCTGGCGGGCCGATTCGCTGCGGACGTAGCCCAGTTGCCTGATGACCGCCTGCACCCGCTCCTTGGTCTCGGTGGAGACCATGTCGGGGCGGTTGATCACGTTGGATACCGTGCCCACGGAGACCCCGGCCTGCCGGGCCACATCCTTGATTCCGACCATCCCCCTATTGAAACAGTTCACTCAGCGCCGCGGCGCCGATTCGCCGCGGGCCGTCCGGGCGGGCCGGGAAAACGGCTGGCATCACGTCGCCGGGAGCGCTCGAATGGGCGCTGACCTGGTTCCTTGCCGGGCCTGACTGATCCCATGGGAAGGGGCCCGATGCGCACCGGGCGGATGCACGCCGACGAGGCGGAGATCGACACGGCTCTCGTCCGGCGGCTGCTCGCCGGTCAGTTCCCGCGCTGGGCGGAGCTGCCGCTGCGGCGGTTCCCCTCGGCCGGCACGGTCAACGCGGTGTACCGGCTGGGCGAGTCGATGGCGGTACGGCTGCCGCTGAACGAGGGCGGCGCGGGGGACGTGGCGAAGGAGGCGCGGTGGCTGCCGCGTCTCGCCCCGGGGCTGCCGGTGGCCGTCCCGGAGGTGCTCGGCGTGGGCAAGCCCGCGGCCGGCTACCCCTGGCCGTGGGCGGTGCACCGGTGGCTCGACGGCGCCGTCCCGGTGGTCGGCGAGCTGGCCGATCCGGCCGGGCTGGCCGCCGGATTGGCCGCGTTCGTCGGCGCCTTGCAGCGGATCGACCCCGAGGGCGGCCCGTCCGCGTACCGGGGCGGGCCGCTCGGCGCGGCGGACGCCGGGACCCGGGCGGCGATCGGCGCGCTGCACGGCGAGATCGACACCGCGGCGGCGACCGCCGCCTGGGAGTCGGCGCTCGGCGCGCCCGGCCGGCGGGGCCGGCCGGTGTGGCTGCACGGCGATCTGATGCCGGGGAACCTGCTGCTCGGCGGCGGCCGGCTGACCGCGGTGATCGACTTCGGGACGCTGGGGGTGGGCGACCCGGCGATCGACACGATCACCGCGTGGAACCTGCTGCCGGCCACCGCCCGGGCCGGCTTCCGTGCCGCGCTCGGGGTGGACGAGGCCACCTGGGCCAGGGGCCGCGGCTGGGCGCTGTCGATGGCGCTCATCCAGCTGCCGTACTACCGGGACACCAACCCGGCGATGGCCGCCAACGCCCGCCATGTGATCGGCCAGGTCCTCGCCGAGCACGCCGCGGCGGGCTGAGCCGGCCCGCGTGCGGGCCGTCGGGGCCGTGCCGATCCGGCAACTCTTGAACGCACCCCTCCGACCTTTCGGCCTTGTTGCACCCTGTGCAACGGCTCGTCAGACGGCAGGAATCGGCTGCTAAGCGGACGAATTGTCAATCCCGTCCTGGCTCTTGACGGGATGTTTGTTTCGGCAGTTGAATCAGCGCGGAATTGAAACCACTCGTTCAGAAGTGCTCAGCGTGGTGTGTGTGACGGGACCGTACACACCTCCCCCACCGCAAGCCGTCCCGAATACCGTGGAATCGAGCAGCGGATCACCGGACGTGCCGGCATGCCGTCGTGGGGCACTGAGTTCAGCCAGTGAACAGGAGTCATCCATGGCAGTGTCACGTCGCACGATCCTCGGTACGGCGGCCGGCGGGGCGACCGCCGCCGCGCTGGGCGCCCTCGGCCTGGCCAGAACGGCATCGGCCAGCACCTCCACCTCCACCGCGGCGCCGGCGGCCAGCGGGCCGGGTGACGTGGTGGGCAAGGTGACGGTCGGCTACCAGGGCTGGTTCGCCTGCATAGGCGACGGCGCGCCGATCGACGGCTGGTGGCACTGGACGCAGAACTGGGGTCAGGCGCCGTCACCGTCGAACGCGGGCATGAAGTGCTGGCCCGACATGCGCGAGTACACCAAGACCTACCAGACCGGGTACGCGGCGCTGGGCAACGGGCAGCCGGCCACCCTGTTCTCGTCCTACGACCAGCAGACGGTGGACACCCACTTCAGCTGGATGCAGCAGAACAACATCGACACCGCCGCGCTCCAGCGCTTCAACCCCACCGGCGGCGAGGGCCCGACCCGGGACGCGATGGCGACCAAGGTGCGCAGCGCCGCGGAGTCGCACGGCCGGAAGTTCTACATCATGTACGACGTGTCCGGCTGGACGAACATGCAGTCGGAGATCAAGACCGACTGGACCAACAAGATGAAGGCGCACACCGCGTCCTCCGCCTACGCCAAGCAGAACGGCAAGCCGGTCGTCTGCATCTGGGGCTTCGGCTTCAACGACGACAACCACCCGTTCTCCACCGACGCCTGCCTGGACGTCATCAACTGGTTCAAGGGGCAGGGCTGTTACGTCATCGGCGGGGTGCCGCGCGAGTGGCGCACCGGCGGCGCGGGCACCCGTACCGGGTACACCGGCGTGTACCACGCGCTGGACATGATCTCGCCGTGGATGGTCGGCGCGATCGGCAACGCGGGCGACTCCGACAACGCGTACAACACGTACACGGTGGGCGACCAGGCCGACTGCGACGCCAACGGGGTCGACTACCAGCCCTGTGTGCTGCCCGGTGACGTCTCCGGGCGGCAGCGCGCGCACGGCGACTTCATGTGGCGGCAGTTCTACAACATGTGCCGGGCCGGCGTGCAGGGCATCTACATCTCGATGTTCGACGAGTACAACGAGGGCAACCAGATCGCCAAGACCGCCGAGTCGCAGGCGTGGTCGCCCACCAACGGCGGCTTCCTCGCGCTGGACGAGGACGGCACCGCCTGCTCGTCGGACTACTACCTGCGGCTGACCGGCGACGGCGGCCGGATGCTCAAGGGCCAGATCGCGCTGACCGCCAGCCGCCCCACCCAGCCCGTCGTCTGACCACCGACCTCACCCAGGCCGCGGCGGCCGGCCCCACCGGGCCGGCCGTCGTGGGTGGCCGCCGGGTCAGCCGCGCTCGGCCGGCTTCCCGGCCGGATCGTCCTCCGGGGCCGGTTCGGGCTCGACCAGTTCGGTCTGCACCCCGCGCCTGAGGCCGAAGTGCGCGACGATCGCGGCCGCCGCCATGATGCCGGCCATCACGTAGAAGACCGTACGGGTGGAGTAGGCGAAGTCGAGCCTGACATAGGCCGGGATGCCGCCGCTGCCGCCGCTCTGGGAGTGCGACTGGGAGATGTCGGTCGCCTGCGCCGACGCCTGCCCGGCCGGCACGCCCCGGTCGAGCAGCGACGACTTGAGCCGGCTCCTGAACTCCGACACCGAGATCGTGCCGAGGATCGCCAGGCCAAGGCTGGCGGCGTAGTTGCGTACCGTCTGGGTGATGCCGGTGGCCTCGCCGTAGGACAGCCGGGACGCCCGGTTCACCGCGTCGGTGCTCGCCGGGGTGAGCATCATGCCCATCCCGGCGCCGGCCAGCACCACGTACCAGATCTGGTCGCTGAGGCTGAGGCCGGTGACCTTCCCGGCCAGCAGGTAGAAGCCGACCGCGGCCAGGACGCAGCCGAGGAAGACCGGCCGCTTGGCGCCGCCCTGGTCCAGCATCCGGCCGCCGATCTGCGAGGCGACCACGAAGCCGAGGAAGAAGTACAGCAGGTACAGGCCGGCCTCCTGCGCGGACTTCCCCAGCGCGATCTGCGCGTACTCGCTGAAGAAGAAGAACACCGGGACGAACACCAGCATGCTGATCCCGAGGATGAGGTTCTCGGCCAGGAACGCGCGGTCGCGGAAGATCCGCATCTGGATCAGCGGCGAGGCGGTGCGCAGCTCCACGAACGCGAAGGCGGTCAGCAGCAGCACCCCGGCGGCGATGCACAGCCCGATGCCGGGGTTGTGCCAGCCCCAGATCTGCGACTGCTGGAAGCCGAAGACGCTCAGCGTCACGCCGCCCGCGATCAGCGCCAGGCCCCGGTAGTCCATCCGGGCCGGCCGGTGCTCGGTCACCGGCTTGGAGACCGCGATCAGCACCAGGGCGATCACCGCCACCGGGATGTTCACCCAGAAGATGGCCCGCCAGGTCCACTCGGTCAGATAGCCGCCGAGGATCGGGCCGACCGCGGTGAGGCCGCCGGCGATGCCGAAGAACAGCGCCAGCGCCTTGCCGCGCTCCCGCAGTGCGAAGGTCTGCACCACGATGCCGAGCGCGGCCGGGAACATGATCGCGCCGCCGGCCCCCTGGAGCACCCGGAAGACCACGATCCAGGTCTGGGCGGCGGAGCCCTTCGGGGTGAGCCCGCACATCGCGGAGGCGGCGGCGAACAGCACCACGCCGGCGACCACGACCTTGCGGTGCCCCACGGTGTCGGCCAGCCGGCCGCCGAAGGCGAACAGCGCCGCCAGCGAGAGCAGGTAGGCGTTCACCGCCCACTGCACGCCGGTGTTCGACAGGTTCAGCTCGTCCTGGATCTGCGGTACGGCGATGGACACGATCGTCTGGTCGATGAACGTCATCGCCACGGCGAAGATCATCGCGGCGAGCACGAGATTCCGTGATCGGCCGGATACGGCCGCGGTGTCGGTCATGGTCGGCCTCTCCTCGTCAGGGCGACCGCGCGGCCGTCCCGTCCCGCTCCACATTCGGGCACCGCGGACGTCCCTGCCAGCCGGGACGGGCCGCCGGCGGGGGCTCCGGTTCACTCCGGTGGCGTACGGCTGGGGCCCGGTGTTGACTGGTGAACGGCAGTTTCCAGCAGCCGACCGTGTGATCGGTCAGAGGCGGCCGGCACGACAGAGAGCGGGCAAGAAACGATGCCATTCGTCACCGTCGGCCAGGAGAACACGGCCACGATCGAGATCTACTACGAGGACCACGGCAGCGGCCGGCCGATCGTCCTGATCCACGGCTACCCGCTCGACGGGGACTCGTGGGAGAAGCAGCAGCGGGTCCTGCTGGAGGCGGGCTTCCGGGTCATCACCTACGACCGGCGCGGCTTCGGGCGGTCCGGCCGGCCGACCGTCGGCTACGACTACGACACGTTCGCCGCCGACCTGCACGCGCTGCTCGAACACCTCGGCCTGCCCGAGGTGGTGCTGTGCGGCTTCTCGATGGGCACCGGCGAGGTGACCCGCTACCTGGGGACGTACGCCTCCGGCCGGGTGAGCAAGGCGGTGCTGCTCGGGGCCATCCCGCCGTTCCTGCTGAAGACCGACGACAACCCCGAGGGCGTGGACGGCTCGGTGTTCGAGGGGATCAAGCAGGCGGTGATCGCCGACCGGCCGGCCTACTTCAAGGCCTTCCTCGACGACTTCTACAACACCGACACCTACGCCGGCACCCGGATCAGCGACCAGGCGTGGACCAACAGCCTCAACGTGGCCCTCGGCGCGTCGCCCTTCGCCGCGTACGCCTGCGTGGACACCTGGCTGACCGACTTCCGGGCCGACCTGCCCAAGTTCGACATCCCCACGCTGCTCGTGCACGGCGACGCGGACCGGATCCTGCCGTACGACAACACCGCCAAGCGGCTGCCCGGGCTGATCGCCGACCTGACCTTCGTGACGGTCGAGGGCGGCCCGCACAACGTGGCCTGGACCCACCCCGAGGTGGTCAACCCGGCGCTGCTGGACTTCCTGGCGAAGTGAGCGGGCCGGGCCCGGCCCGGAACGTGTGCGGGCCCGGCCGGGAGTGACCGGCCGGGCCCGATGACCGCGGTCAGCCCTGCTGCGGCTGCTCCTGCTCGTCCTTGGAGAAGGCGGCGGCCGTGGTCCGCAGCGGGACCTCCTTGATCAGCGTCGACAGCACGAACGCGATCACCAGCACGCCGGCCCCGACCAGGAACGCCACGTTGATGGCGTCGGTGAAGCCGACCTTGAACGGATGGCCGAGCACCGGGTCCACGTGCTTGAGGAACGAGGTGTCGTTGAGCGTGCCGGAGCCGCCGTTGGAGGCCGAGGTGAGCGTCTTGAGCTGGTCGGGGTGCGCCTTGGCGGCCTGCTGGAACGCGGTGCTGGTGCGGGCGTCGGAGTAGGCGGCGCCGATCTTGTCGCCGACCACCGAGTAGACGATGGACAGGAACACCGCGACGCCGAGCGTGCCGCCCATCTGCCGGAAGAAGGTGGTCGAGGAGGTGGCCACACCGATGTCACGCGGCGGCACCGCGTTCTGCATGGCCAGCACGATGGTCTGCATGTTCAGGCCGAGCCCGGCGCCGACGACGAACATGGCGGCGTCCACGTAGACCAGTCCGCTGTCCGCGCTCATCTGCCAGAGCATCAGCATGCCGGCCACCAGCAGCGCGCTGCCGATGATCGGGAAGATCTTGTAGCGGCCGGTCCGCGAGGTGACCTGGCCGGAGACCATCGACAGCATCATGATGCCGAGCACCAGCGGCAGGGTGAGCAGGCCGGCCTTGGTCGGCGAATTGCCCTTGACCAGCTGGAGGTACAGCGGCAGCAGGGTGATGCCGCCGAACATCCCGATACCGATGATCGCGGACTGCGCGGAGCCGAGGGCGAACACCCCGTTGCGGAACAGCCGCATCGGCAGCAGCGCCTCGTCGCCGGCCTTGCGCTCGGCGAACAGGAAGGCCACGATGCCGATCGCGCCGACGATGTAGCAGCCGAACGCGGTCCCGCTGCCCCAGCCCCACTCGCGGCCCTGCTCGGCGATGATCAGCAGCGGCACCAGCGCCACGATCAGCGCGATGGCGCCCGGGTAGTCCACCCGGTGCCTGCGCGGGTCGTGCTTGACGTGCAGCACCCTGCCGACCACGACCAGGGCGAGGATGCCGATCGGCACGTTGATCAGGAAGATCCAGCGCCAGCCGTCGATGCCCAGCAGCTGGTTCTGGCCGGCCAGCGCGCCGCCGACGACCGGGCCGAGCACGCTGGAGGTGCCGAACACCGCCATGAAGTAGCCCTGGTACTTGGCCCGCTCGCGCGGCGGGATGATGTCGCCGACGATCGCAAAGGCCAGCGAGAACAGGCCGCCGGCGCCGATGCCCTGGAAGGCGCGGAACCCGGCGAGCATGTACATCGACGTGGAGAGCATGCACAGCGCCGAGCCCAGGATGAACACGGCGATCGCGAACAGGAAGAACGGCTTGCGGCCGTACTGGTCGGACAGCTTGCCGTACAGCGGGGTCGCGATGGTGGACGTGATCAGGAACGCGGTGGTCACCCACGCCTGCGCGGTCAGCCCGTTCAGGCTCTCGCCGATCTTGTAGATCGCGGTCGAGACCACCGTCTGGTCCAGTGCCGCCAGGAACATGCCCAGCAGCAGCCCGGAGAGGATCACCATGATCTGGCGGTGGCTGTATTCGGTCGGCGATGCGGCGGTGTCTGCCTGCGCGGAGTCTGCGTGGGCGGTCATTGGCGCTGTTTCCTCTCGACTGTCCGGTGGTCTGTTCAGTCGTCTTGTCTGATCAATCGCACCGTTGCCTAGGGCAACAACAGTATGCGCCCGCGATGTCGATTGATCACCACCGGGTACCCGCCGGCCGCCCTCCGCACCCCGCCGGCCGCCGTCCGTGCCCCCGTCGCCCGCCGATCCGTCCGGCGCACCTGAGCTGCGCGCACCGCCGACGCGGCGGAGCATGGGTACGAACCCGATCGGATGGGACGAAAGGCACTCGATGGCAGACGGAGGAGATGAACGCTCGCCGAAGGAGCGGTCCGCCGAGCTGGCCCAGATCGAGGCCCTGAACCGGATCGACGCCACCGAGGAGACCCGTGCCCCACCCCGGCGGCGCAGTGGGGAGCCCGGCGAGGGCTCCGGCCGCGACGGCGGGCCCGAGGGAGCGGAGGCCGCGGCCGGCCGCACCTCTCGGCGCCGCGACGCGCTGCTGCTTGACACCGGCCGGGCGCTCGCCGAGGCGGACTCCATCAACGAGGTGGCCAGGACGGTCTCCCACCTGCACTCCCCCGACTTCTCGCTGGACGGGGTGGTGATCTTCGGCGTGACCGAGCGGTTCCTGAACATGCTGGGCCAGTACGGCTACCGCAAGCGCACCGACCGGATGCTCCGGATGCCGATCAACACCGAGTACCCGGCGGCCGAGGTGGCCAGGACCGGGCGGCCGGTCTACCTGTCCACGCCCGACGAGTACCGGCGGCGCTTCCCGGCCACCTGGGCGCTGTCGGCCAGGAAGGGCCGCCAGTCCTGGGCGTTCCTGCCGCTGGTGACCGCTGGGAGGATCACCGGGGTGCTGCTCGCCTCCTTCCGGGACCCGATGGCCTTCGACCCGGAGGAGCGCAGCCTGCTGGTGCTGACCGCCCGGCTGATCGACCACGCCCTGGAGCGCAACAGGACCGGCGAGGCGGAGCTCGCGCTCTCCCGCGGCCTGCGCCGCAGCATGGGCTCCGGCGGCTCGGCGACCGCCGGGATGACGGTGGCCACCCGCTACGTGCCCACCGGCGGCGGTCTGATGGTGGGCGGCGACTGGTACGACGTGATCAACCTGCCGGCCGACCGGATCGCGCTGGTGATCGGCGATGTCCAGGGGCACGACGTGCACGCGGCCAGCCTGATGGCCCAGCTGCGCACGGCGGTGCACGCGTACGCCGCCGAGGGGCACGGGCCCGACGCGGTCCTGGCGCGCACCTCGCGCTTCCTGACCTCGCTCGACGAGGACCGGTTCGCCACCTGCATCTACATCGAGGCCGACCCGGGCACCGGCGTGCTGCAGCTGGCCAGGGCCGGCCATCCGCACCCGGTGCTGCGGATGCCGGACGGCACCTGCATGCTCAAGCACATCAGGGGCGGCCTGCCGCTCGGCCTGATGCCCGACGAGGACGACTACCCGGTCACCAGGATGGAGCTCGGCTACGGCGAGATCCTGATGCTCTGCACCGACGGCCTGATCGAGACCGGCGGGCACGACATGTACAGCGGGTGGGTGCGGGTGCGGGATGCCCTCTCCCCCGGGCCCACCGAGGACCTGGAGGGCATCGCCGACTCGCTGATCACGGCGGTGAACAACCCGGGCGGGCGCACCGAGCAGGAGCAGCTCACCCCGCGCAACGAGGACGACATCGCGTTGCTGCTGCTGCGCAGGGACGCCGACGGGCACGAGCCGGTGCTGCCCGAGCGCCGCCTGGTGCTGACCATCGAGCAGGACCAGGCCGAGGGCCTGGCCGAGGCCCGTACCGAGCTCCAGGCGCTGCTGCACGACTGGGCGGCGCCTGACCAGGTGGACACCGCCGTGCTGCTGGCCTCGGAGCTGCTGGGCAACGTCCTGGTGCACACCGACCAGACCGCCGCGCTGACCGCGTCGGTCACCGGCGAACGCGGCCGGCGCCGGCTGCGGGTGGAGGTCACCGACCGCGGTGACGAGCTGCCGCACCAGCGCACCCCCGGCGAGCTGGCCTCCTCAGGGCGCGGCCTGATGCTGCTCGACATCCTGTCCGACCAGTGGAGCGTGCGCCCGGAGTCCGAGGGCAAGACGGTGTGGTTCGCCGTCGACGAGGGCGGCGAGGACGGCGAGGACGGCGAACCCGACGAGGGCGCAGGCAGCGCCGAAGGGGCCGGCTGACCCCCGCGGCTCAGCCCTCGGCGATGAGCCCCGCGGTGTGCTCGCGGATCTGGTCGGCGGTGAGGTAGGCGTCGGAGTACTCGAAGTCGCGCAGCGTGGCGGGGTTGCGGGACTGGAAGCCGGTGCGGACGAAGTCGTCGCCGGCCACCGCGTTGAGCATCCAGTTGGTCAGCACCCGGGTCTTGGCCACATTGGTCCGCAGCGCCGACCAGTGGTAGCCGCGGGCCACCGCCTGGGCCGGCAGGCCGCGCAGCTCGATGCCGAGCGGCTTGGACACCGCGTCCTTGCCGCCGAGGTCCACCACCAGGCCGAGGTCGCGGTGGTGGTAGGGCTCCAGCGGCCGGCCGCGCAGCGACGCCAGGATGTTGTCGGCGATCGTCTTGCCCTGCCGCATCGCGTGCTGGGCGGTGGGCGGGCACACCGCGCCCTCCTCGCCCTTGGCGAGGTCGGGTACGGCGGCGGCGTCGCCGAGGGCGAACACGCCGTCGAGCCGCGGCACCGTCATGTCCGCGTTGACCGCGAGCCGGCCCTTGATCGTCTCGGAGCCCAGGGTGGCGACCAGCGGGCTGGCGGCCACCCCGGCGGTCCAGATCAGCGTCCGGCAGGGCAGCACCCGGCCGTCGGTGAAGGTCACCTCCTCGGGTCCCGCCTTGGCGATCGACACGCCGAGCGAGACCTCGATACCGCGTCGGCGCAGTATCTCCAGCGCGCTGCGGCCGAGCTTGTCACCGAGCTCCGGCATCAGCTTGGGCGCGATGTCGATCAGGTGCCACTTGATCAGCTTCGGGTCGAGCCTGGGGTAGCGCTTGAGCGCGCTGGTGGTGAGCCGCTGCAGGCAGGCGGCGGTCTCGGTGCCCGCGTAGCCGCCGCCGACCACCACGAACTGGAGCCTGGAGGCGATCTCGGCCTCGTCCTGGCTGGCGTCGGCCAGGTCCAGCTGGGAGATCACGTGGTCGCGTACGTAGGCGGCCTCGGCCAGCGTCTTCATGCCGCGGGCGTTGTCCAGCAGGCCGGGGATGTCGAAGGTGCGGGTGATGCTGCCGGGCGAGAGCAGGATGTAGTCGTAAGGCTCGTTGACGGTCTCGCCGGTGATCTTGCGGATCACGCAGACCTTCGCCTTGGCGTCCACCCCGATCGCGCCGCCCGGGATGATCCGGGTGCGGTGCTTCTTGCTGCGGCGCAGCGACACCGCGACGGACTGCGGGGTGAGTATGCCCGAGGCCACCTGCGGCAGCAGCGGCAGGTAGAGCTGGTAGGAGAACGGGGTCACCAGCGAGATGTCCGCCTCGCCGGGGGCGAGCTTGCGCTCCAGACGGCGTACGCACTGCACCCCCGCGAAGCCGGCTCCCACCACGAGGATCCTGGGTCGTGTCGTCACGTTGTCGGTCCCTTCTCAGGCCAAGGCGGTCGTGTGGTTCCCCTGCCCCCGGATCGCCGCGAGCCACCTCGTCCTGTCTTAACCCGTCCGGCGGCGCCGCGCCAGCCGATCGGGGCCACCGGATGACCGGACACGGCGGCGGCGCGGGGCGCCGGGTCATTGACCGGCGGCGGCGCCTGCTGTGTATTGGCTGCCTGCACACCGCCCGCCGCCGGCCGCGCGCTCCGGCCGGGACCGGGCGGCCGGCGCCACCGACCGCAGGGAGATCCAGGACATGACGCTCAGCCGTCTCGGGCTCGTCGTGCACGAAGGGCGGCCGGCGGCGGTCGCCGGGGCCGAGACGGTACGGGAGTGGTGTGACCGGCACGCGGTCGGCTGCGTCGCGCTGGACGTCTGGGACGACCAGGGCGGCCGGCGCAGCGGCAAGGCCGAGGTGGAGGCCGCCGGCCGGCTCGACCTGATCGTCACCCTCGGCGGCGACGGCACCTTCCTGCGCGGGGCCAGGATCGCGGCGAAGAAGGACATCCAGGTGCTCGGGGTGGACCTCGGCCGGGTCGGGTTCCTGACCGAGCTGCCGGTCAGCGACGTCGAGGAGGCGCTGACCGCGATCCACGGGGGCGGCGGGGTCTGCGAGGAGCGCATGACGCTCACCATGCGGGCGTCCCGGCCGCTGGGGATGCCCGGCGGGATGGACGCGCTGCTGCGCTACGGGCGCGGGCCGGCGCTGCCGCCGCCGCAGGTCAGGCCGGAGGCGGCGGAGGGCGACGGCTGGGGGGTGGCGCTCGACGTCACCGCGCTCAACGACATCGTGCTGGAGAAGCTGGCCAGGGACCGGCAGGTGAGCCTGGGGGTCTACGTCTCGGGGCGGCTGCTCGCGTCCTATTCGGCCGACGGGGTCATGGTGGCCACCCCGACCGGTTCCACCGCGTACAGCTTCGCGGCCGGCGGCCCGGTGCTCTCGCCGCGGATGCGGGCGCTGGTCTTCACCCCGGTGGCCCCGCACATGACCTTCGACCGCTCGGTGGTGGTCGGCGCCGACGAGCCGGTCGCGCTGCGGGTGCTGCCGCACTCCGGCCAGGCGGCGGTGAGCGTGGACGGACAGCTGCGCGGGACGCTGGACCCGGGCGACTGGATCGGGATCTACGCCGCGGAGCGCCCGCTGCGGCTGGTCCGGCTGAACCCGACCGACTTCTACGGCCGGCTGCGGGAGCGGCTGCGGCTGACCGACGCGCCGGCGACCGCCGCCGACGGCGAGTCGGCGCCGTTCTTCCGCCCGTCGGGGCCGGTGCCCGACGACCTGGCGCACCTGCACCTGCCGCCGGACGCGAACCTTCGGCCGGACGCCGGCTGACGAGGTCGCGAGCGCGGCGGTCAGCGGCTGCTCAGCACTCCGGGTGGCCCCAGCCGTCCGGGTTCTTGGCGATCTGCTCGCCGGCCGCGTAGGGGCGCCCGCAGCGGCAGCGGCCGGGGTACTTGGCGGCCAGCGTGCGGGCCGGGCCCTTGCCGTCGGCCGCCGACGCCTTCCGGGCGGCCGGCCTGCCGGCGGACGCCTTGCCCGAGGGCGACTTGCGCACCGCGTCGGGTGCGGCGGGCGGCGGCGGGGAGTCGAGCGCGCTGCCCGCGGCCTGCTGGGTGATCGCGGTGTGGCTGGCGGCCCGGTCGGCGAAGTCGTTCAGCCGGTCGCCGTCCACCTGGTGCGCGGGCACGTAGCGGAACTCCACCGAGCGGCCGGCCAGCAGGGTGTCGATGCCGACCACGAGCTCCTGGTTGGCGACCGGCTTGCCCGCCGAGGTCTTCCAGCCCTTGCGCTTCCAGCCGGGCAGCCAGGTGGTGACTGCCTTCATCGCGTACTGCGAGTCCATCCGGATCTCCATCGGGACGGCGGGATCGACGGCCGCCAGCAGGCGTTCCAGAGCGGTGAGTTCGGCCACGTTGTTGGTGGCGGTGCCCAGCGGGCCGGCCTCCCAGCGGTCCGGCACCCCGGCACCGTCCGCGATGACCCAGGCCCAGCCGGCCGGACCCGGATTTCCCTTGGACGCCCCGTCACACGCGGCGATGATGCGCTCGACCATGCGACCGATCATGCCACGGCCCGGCGGCGGCCAGGACCGGCGCCCCGCGGCCGTGCCGGTGGTCCCGGCACGGCCGCGGGGCGGCCCCGGACGGCCGCGGATCAGCGGACGCGGGTGGTGCCGCGCTTGGGCGGCCGGGGCCTGCGGGCCGCGGCGAAGGCCCGCCGGAAGCGGCCTCCGGCCGGCCGCCGGACGCTCATCAGCACCATCATTCCGCGGCCCTGCACCTTGATCGAGCCGGCCGCCTTCACCTCGGACTCGTCGGCCGCGTCCGGCTCCGCCGCCGTGTCGATCACGATCTTCCAGGCGTCGGCGAACTCCCGTGCGGGCAGCGCGAACTCGACCGGTTCGTAGTGCGCGTTCAGCAGCAGGAAGAAGGAGTCGTCCACGATCCGGCCGCCCTGCGCGCCGGGCTCGCTGATGGCGTCGCCGTTGAGGAAGAGCCCCACCGCGTGCGCGTCGGCGCGGTGCCAGTTCTCCTCGCTCATCTCGTGGCCGTCGGGCCGGAACCACACCGAGTCGACGTGTCCGGCCGTGCCGGTGTCGCCGCGCAGGAACCTGCGGCGGCGCAGCACCGGGTGGGCCTTGCGGAGCGCGATCAGCCGCCGGGTGAAGTCCAGCAGTTCGCGCTGCGCGGGGTCGTGGTCCCAGTCCACCCACGAGGTGGGGTTGTCCTGGCAGTAGGCGTTGTTGTTGCCGCCCTGGGTGCGGCCGAACTCGTCGCCGTGGGTGAGCATCGGCACGCCCTGCGAGATGAACAGGGTGGTGAGGAAGTTGCGCTGCTGCCTGGCCCGCAGCGCCCGCACCTCCCGGTCGTCGGTCTCGCCCTCGGCGCCGCAGTTCCAGGACCTGTTGTTGTTGTCCCCGTCGGCGTTCCCCTCGCCGTTGGCCTCGTTGTGCTTGTCGTTGTACGAGACCAGGTCGCGCAGGGTGAACCCGTCGTGCGCGGTGACGAAGTTGATGCCGGCCCGCGGGCGGCGGCGGTCGTCCTCGTACAGGTCGGAGGAGCCGGTCAGCCGGGACGCGAAGTCCGGCAGCGTGGAGTCGATGCCGCGCCAGAAGTCCCTGACGGTGTCCCGGTACTCGCCGTTCCACTCGCTCCACAGTGCGGGGAAGTTGCCCACCTGGTAGCCGCCCTCGCCGACGTCCCAGGGCTCGGCTATCAGCTTGACCTGGGAGACCACCGGGTCCTGCTGCACCAGGTCGAAGAACACCGAGAGCCGGTCCACCTCGTGGAACTGCCGGGCCAGGGTGGCGGCGAGGTCGAACCGGAAGCCGTCCACGTGCATCTCGGTGACCCAGTAGCGCAGCGAGTCCATGATCAGCTGGAGCACGTGCGGGTGCCGCATCAGCAGGCTGTTGCCGGTGCCCGTGGTGTCGAAGTAGTGCGCCTGGTCGTCGTCCACCAGCCGGTAGTACGAGGCGTTGTCGATGCCGCGGAAGGACAGCGTGGGCCCGCGGTGGTTGCCCTCGGCGGTGTGGTTGTAGACCACGTCGAGTATCACCTCGATGCCCGCCGCGTGCATCGCCTTGACCATCGACTTGAACTCGGTGACCTGCTGGCCGCGGCTGCCGGCGGCGCTGTAGTCGTTGTGCGGGGCGAAGTAGCCGATGGTGTTGTAGCCCCAGTAGTTGCGCAGGCCCCGGTCGAGCAGGTGGCCGTCCTGCACGAACTGGTGCACCGGCATCAGCTCCACCGCGGTCACCCCGAGCCCGGTGAGGTGGTCGAGCACCGCCGGGTGCGCCATGCCGGCGTAGGTGCCGCGCAGTTGCCGGGGCAGCGCGTCCAGCGTCCGGGTCAGGCCCTTGACGTGGGCCTCGTAGATCACCGACTGGTGGTAGCTGTGCCCCGGCGGGCGGTCCTCGCCCCAGTCGAAGGAGGAGTCGGTCACCACGGCGAGCATGGTGTGGCCGAGGCTGTCGTCGTCGTTGCGGGCGTCGGGGTCCTCGAACCGGTGGCCGAACAGCGACGGGTCGTTGTCCGCCTGGCCGTCCACCGCCCGGGCGTACGGGTCCAGCAGCAGCTTCGACGGGTTGCAGCGGTGGCCGCGCGCCGGGTCGTACGGCCCGTGCACGCGGTACCCGTACCGCTGGCCCGGGCCGACCTCCGGCAGGTAGACGTGCCAGATGAAGCCGTCCACCTCGGTGACGGCGACCCGGGTCTCGCCGCCCGAGTCATCGATCAGGCAGAGCTCGACCCGTTCCGCGACCTCCGAGAACAACGCGAAGTTGGTGCCGGAGCCGTCATAGGTGGCTCCCAGGGGGTTGGGACGGCCGTTCCACTTCTGCATTCCGCTGACCCTCTCGGCTGTTCCAGTGACGGTGTCGACGCTCTCCTACCCGCTGACGACGTCGGCAAAGTCGCGAGGGCCCGCGGCCCGGACGGCCGCCGCCGTCAGCCCGCGGCGCGGGCGCCGAGCACGCAGAACTCGTTGCCCTCCGGGTCCCGGAGCACCACCCAGCCCTGCTCGCCCTGCCCGATGTCGGCGCGCCGGGCGCCGAGTCCGAGCAGCCGGGAGACCTCGGCCTCCTGGTCGTCGGGGCGGAAGTCCAGGTGCAGCCGGTTCTTGGCGGTCTTCGCGTCCGTCACCTGGACGAAGAGCAGGCCCGGCAGCCGGTCCGCGGTCTGCCGGATCTCGTACTCCTCGGGGTCGTCGTTGACCACGACCCAGCCCAGCGCCCGCGCCCACCAGGCCCCCAGCGCGGCCGGGTCGGCCGCGTCCACCACGATCTGTTCCCATTCAAGTGCCATGCCTGGAGCCTAGGCCGTGGCGGTGCCTGTCAGCGGCGGACGGCCAGCCCGGTGCAGCTCCAGTGCATCTCGTGCGCGCCGGGCCCGGGGGCGTCGTGCCCGTAACCGCCCGCAGAGACGCTGATGTTGACCACGATCCAGGCCCGCCAGCGCGGGCCCACGCCCTGCCGGTCCTGGAAGACCGGCGTGCCGTCCACCGACCACTCCACGGAGCCGGTGCCGAAGACGACCCGCAGCTCGAACGGGGTGCCGGGGGTGATCGCGTCCTGCACCACCCGGCCGGCCCCGCGGACGTGGTTGGACAGCTCGAGCACCCGCGGGTTGCCGGCGTGGTACTCGAAGAGGTCGATCTCGCCGTGCCCCGGCTGCGGGCGCCCGCCGGGGTCGTCCCGCCCCCAGGTCCAGATCGCCGGCCAGGCGCCGGGGGTCTCGTGCACGGTGCAGGTGGCCGACAGCTCGTCGCCGGGGAGCAGTTCGAAGCCGCCGGGCGCGTACTCGGTGGAGACCAGGTCGGTCCGCCACAGGCCGCCGGTGGCGCGGCGGGCGCCGAAGACACCGGCCGCGGTGGGCGCGGACCGCGGGCCGATCAGGTCGAGCTTGTTGTCACCGGGGTTGCGCCCGTCCGCCGGGTAGGCGGAGGTGCGGCCCACGGCCCATGCCGTGCGGTCGGAGAAGGGCGCGTCGAAGACGACTTCCCTGGCGGGGGCGGGCGGATCCTGGCTGTCGATCACGTTCCTCCTCGCGCCGGACGGCTACCGGCCGGATCCGGTACGCCGCGACTCCCCGCAACTCCCGCGCCGGACGCGCGTCGGCCGCCGGCCGGCGGCGTCGGGAGGCGGCTCCGGGGTAGCCGACGTAAGAACAACGTTCCCACACACGGCACTTACGGCATCAAGGACGTGACGGTATGTCTCAGGACAATTCAGGCTGGCGTCGGTGGCTGGGCAAGTGGTGGGTGCTCAGCCTGTTCTATTTCGTGGTGTACGGCGGATTCCAGCTGCTCAGGCCCGGCCGCACCTGGGCGGACGCGGCGATCGGCGCCGCGATCTACGCGGCCTGGATGACCGGGTGGCAGGTCCGCAGGCGGCGCAGGGACAGCCGGGCCGTGGGGGCGAAGGCCGACGAACTGCCCCAGCTGGAGCGCAGGATGCGGCGCGGTGAGGTGCCGGAGGATCCGGCGGAGCGGCAGGCCATGCGCAAACTGGCGCAGCGGCGGCTGGCCAAGCTGCAAGGGGGCGCCAAGTGGGCTCTCCCGTTGCTCGGCTTCCTGTGGCTGGCCGTCTCGGTGATCTCGCTGGCCGTAGGCCAGTTCGGGTCCGGCCTGGCCTTTCTCGGCGCGGGTGTGGTGCTCGCGGGCCTGATCGTGTGGGGACGGCGGCGCAACATCGAGCGGCTGACCCGGGCCGAGCGGCGGCTGAGCGCCGCGGACGGCGACCGGAGCCGGACCGCCTGAACGGCCGGAGGGCCGCCGGTGCCGCCGCCGGACGCGTGTGGGTCCGGTCGGCAGTGGCACCGGCCGACCGGACCCGTCCAGGGAGGGACAGGGGTCGCCTGCCCGCCGGGCGGCATCGCACTCCCTCGGACGGGCGGGCTTTCGAACGTTTCTCGCGGCGCTGTGCGGTTTCCCCGGGCGGCCTCACCCGGCGTGCTGGTCCGCCGCCACCGGGACGGGTTCGGCGGCGCCGTCGCCGTCATCGGAGCGTACGACCAGCCGGCCGGGGCGGCTCGCCCGGCGTTCCAGCGAGCCGGCCACCACCGCCAGGATCAGCGCGGAGGACGCGAGCGCCACACCCACCCAGTTCGCGGCGGCGTAGCCGTGGCCGGCCGAGATGACCAGGCCGCCGAGCCAGGCGGCGAGCGCGTTGCCGAGGTTGAAGGCGCCGATGTTGACCGCCGAGGCCAGCGTGGGGGCGCCCGAGGCGTGGTCGAGCACCCGCTTCTGCAGCGGCGGCACGGTCGCGAAGCCCAGCACGCCGACCAGGAAGATCGTCACAGCGGCCGCGGCCTTGTACTGCGCGGTGAAGGTGAAGAGCCCCATCACCACCGCGAGGGCGGCGAGCGCGGTGTAGAGCATCGGCATCAGCCGGCGGTCGGCGAACCGGCCGCCGATCAGGTTGCCCGCCACCATGCCGAGGCCGAGCAGCACCAGCAGCCAGGTGACCGAGCTGTCGGCGAAGCCGGCCACGTCGGTCATCATCGGCGCGATGTAGGTGATGGCGGCGAAGACGGCGCCGAAGCCGAGCACGGTCATCGCCATGGCGAGCACCACCTGGGCGTTGCGGAAGACGGCCAGTTCGTGGCGCAGCCGCACCCCGGCCGGCTTGGGCATGTCGGGCACCAGCCGGGCCACGCCCAGCAGGCCGACCACGCCGAGCCCGGCGACCAGGACGAAGGTGATCCGCCACCCGGCGCTCTGCCCCACGTAGGTGCCCAGCGGCACCCCGACGACGTTGGCGACGGTCAGGCCGGTGAACATCAGCGCGATGGCGCCGGCCCGCTTGGCGGGCGCGACCAGGTCGGCGGCGACCACCGCCCCGATGCCGAAGAACGCGCCGTGCGCGAGCGAGGTGACGATCCGGCCGATCAGCAGCACGGCGAAGACCGGCGCGACCGCGGAGATCAGGTTGCCGACGACGAACACGCCCATCAGCAGCATCAGCATGCGCTTGCGGGTGACCTTGGTGCCCAGCAGCGTCATCAGCGGCGCGCCGGCCACGACGCCGAGCGCGTAGCCGGTGACCAGCAGGCCCGCGGTGGGCACCGACACCCCGAAGTCGCCGGCGACCTGCGGCAGCAGCCCCATGATCACGAATTCGGTGGTTCCGATGCCGAAGGCGCCGATCGCGAGGGCCAGCAGTGCGAGTGGCATGGGGACCGCCTTCCAGGAAGAGTGCGTGAGCTCCTTACTGGCGTAGACAATAGTTGCAGGCGCTGGTTAATTGCAAGCGCGCTATATCTGCTGGCGCGGTATGTGTGAGATGGGTACAGTTGTAGACGCGTGATGTCATCGAAGGAGGCCCTCATGACCGCGACCGACCCGGCGCTGACCGCCCTGGCGGGCAGCTGGTGCGCGCTGTCCCTGCTGCACGACCGGATCGAGGCGCACATCGAGCGGGCCCTCCAGGCCGGGCACGGGCTGAGCGTCCGCGAGTTCTCGCTGCTCGACGTGCTCAGCAGGCAGCACGACGGGGACGGCGGCCATCTGCAGATGAAGCAGGTCGCCGACGCGGTGGTGCTCAGCCAGTCGGCCACCACCCGGCTGGTGACCAGGCTGGAGGAGCGCGGGCTGCTGTCCCGCTACCTGTGCCCGACCGATCGGCGCGGCATCTACACCGACGTCAGCGCGTCGGGCCGGGCCCTGCTGGAAGCGGCCCGGCCCACGAACAACACGGCGCTGCGCGAGGCGCTCGACACCGCCGCGCTCGATCCGCGACTGGCCCCGCTGGTGCGGGCGGTGGAGCGGACCCCGAGCCCGCAGCCGGCCTGAGCCCGTCCGCTACCAGCCCGAGCCCGGCCCCCGGTCGGGGGACGGCTCACTCCGAGTCGATGCCGGTGATCACCGGGTCGCCGAGCGACACCGCGTGCTCGTCGAAGCCCGTACTGCGCAGGGCCGCGGTCGCCATCGTGCGGGCCGCGCCCTCCGCGCTCGGGGAGTCGTCGGCCTCGATCTCCAGGCGCAGGCTGAAGGCGCTGGTGCCGCTGTAGAGGGTGAGGGCGTCCAGATCCTCGGCCTCGCCGAAGTCGGTGCCGCGCGGATCGGCGGCCCGCAGCGCCCGCTTCAGCTCGGCGGTGTCCTGCTCGGACGGGGCCTGCGCGAATGTGCCCGGAACGGTGACGACGTAGGTGGTCATGGGGTCATGCCTTCCCGCTGGTGAAACGGACAAGACGGCGGTGGCCGGCCTTTTCCCACACGCCCGGCAGCGCGTGCCTGGCGTCTGCCGCCAGGTCGTCCTGGAGCGCGTAGAGCCTGCCGTAGCCGAAGGTGTCGGCGCCGGCGGCGTGGCCGCGGACGGCGAGTCCGGGCAGTTCGGCGCGGGCCACCACGGCGTCCTGGTGGTCGCCGAGCACCTGCTGCAGCGCCTTGGTGCGCTTGCGCAGCTTGGCGGCCGGCTTGCCCCCGTACGGCAGCGCGCTCTCGGCGGTGTGCCGGGTCCTGCGGGCGGCCTTGCGTGCCGAGTGCAGCGCCCGGTCGCGGCGCGGCCCCGGCTTCGTGTCCGCCGCGGCCTCGATCCGTGCGGCGAGCCGGTGCCGGTCCTTGGCCGCCACCTTGCGCAGGTGCTTGACGGCGGACTTGCCCGCCCTCTTGCGGCGCAGCGGCGGATCGGCCCGCAGGTCCTCCAGGGCGTCGAGCAGCGCGTGGTAGCGGGGCGAGTCCAGCTCCGCCAGCGCCGACTTCAGCGCCTTGGCGTGCCGTACGGCCTCCTGCGCGGCGATCCGGTCGGCCAGCCCCTCGGTGCCGGGGCCGCCGAGCCGCCCGGCCTGCCGGGACAGCCGTGCCGCCAGCACCTCGTGGTCGCGGGCGCCGGCCAGCGCCCCGGTCAGCCGGCGCAGCTCGTCGGCGACCGGATCGGTACGCCGGCGGTCCAGCACCCGGCGGTGGCTGCGCAGCAGGTTGCGCAGCCGGCGGCTGGTGGTGCGCATCTGGTGGACGGCGTCCGGCGCGTCGGCGCGCACGGCGGCGTCCAGCGACAGCAGCACGGTCAGCTGTTCGGCCAGCCGGTCCATCACGACGGCCCCGGCGGAACCGGCACGCGGCCGGCGGCCGGGCTCCAGGTCGGTGAAGCCGGGCGGCAGGGCGCCGGCCAGCGCGTGGTCGAGCTTGTGGGCGCTGGGGGAACGGTGCCAGCCGTCGGCTTGGAGCCGCCGGGCCGCGGCGCGCAGCAGACCCGCGTCGCCGTCCTCCCGCTCGATCTCGATCTCCGACCACTGGGTGACCAGCGTGCTGGTGCCGGACGAGTCGTTCCGGGCCGGGGCGGGCCCGGCGCCGTTCTGCCGGCCGGCCGCCTTGCCGGTCCGGGCAGCGGGCTTCGCGTTCCGGCCCGCGGGCTTCGCGGTCCGACCGGTGGCCTCCACGGTCCGGCCCGCCGGCCTGGACGTCCGGCCCTCGCCGTCCGGGTGCAGCCGCTCGGTGCCGAGCACCTGCGCGGACACGCTGTCCTGGGCCACCTCGGCCAGCACCCGGCCGCTCTTGTCCAGCAGCAGATGGCGCCGTCGGTGGGTATGCAGATGGGCCACCGGGACGAGCGCGCCGCCGCGGGCGTACGCCTTGATCCAGCGGTTCAGCTCGCCGGGCACCTTGCCGCCGCGGCCCGCGCGCAGCGGGGCGTGGATCTCCTTGCGGGCGTCGCCGGCCGGCAGCTTCACGTGCCAGCCCTCGTCGTGGCCGCCGCCGCGGCGCCGCAGCGTCACGCCATGGGCGAGAAGCCGCAGGTCAGCCGTGTCGTAGTAGACGGCGTCCAGCTCCTCAGGGTCCGCCTCGCGGATCCGGGAGACCGACGGCAGCCCGCGCAGCGACTGCGGATCGAACGTGCCTGTCCCTTCGAATTTCGCTTCCTGTTCTGTGTGCGTTGCGGTCATGAAGGGCGACTGCCCGTCGTGCTCCCGGGCATTCGGCAATCGGGCGGACTCAGATCGTTTTGGCCCGATTCGCTCGGGTACCCGACTCGACCAGAGCAGAACGCCAGAGGAGGTCACCCCCTTATGACGGACCAGGGAAGCAACAAGGCCGGGTTCGCCCGCGACGACGAGCTCAAGCGGGAGACGCGCGCCGAGCTGGCGGCCAACGGCGCCGTGCCCGTCCAGGAGAGCCCTGCTCCCGAGCCCTTGGGCGAGGACCAGCCGGTCGCGGAGTGGAGCAGGCCGGCGGTGCAGGGTTCGGCGCCGGCCGGCATGACCCCGGGTGACGTGTTCGTCCGCGCGGAGCTGGCCAGGCACCTGGAGCGGAGCATCTTCCCGGCCCGCCGGGACACCGTGCTCGACACGCTGCGCCGTCACCAGGCGCCCGACGGCCTGCTCGACCGGGCCGCGGCGCTGCCCTCCGACGTGGAGTACCCGAACGTCCAGGCGGTGGTGAAGGGGCTCGGCTTCGGGGTCGAGAACCGCAGGGACTGAGCGGCCGGGTGTACGGGCCCGCGGGCCGGCGGTGCCGGATCTCCCGGCCCCGCCGGTCCGGTGCCTGCCGGCACCCGTAGTCCCTGGTTCGCGAGTCTCGGCCTCGACGCGCCGGTAGTCCCTGGTTCGCGACTCTCGGCGTCGAAACGCCGGGGCCCGCAAACGCTCCGGAGTGCCTGGCGCGAGTGCCTAGCTGTATTGATCACGAGCGTTGTTGACACGTGTCGGGCTTGATCATGGCGAAGACCTCCGATGCAGTGGAGCTGTCTAGGACTGCACCGCATGGAGGTCTTCGTGTCCCACCGTAATGCCCGGCTGACCGTTCACGGCAGACGGCTGCTGGTTCAGCGGGTCGATGCCGGCCGGCCTGTGGCTCATGTGGCAGCCGAGATGGGAATCTCCCGGGCAACGGGCTACAAGTGGGTGAAGCGGTGGCGGGACGAGGGTGAGGCGGGTCTGGCCGACCGGCCGAGCAGACCCCGCACCACGCCGCACCGGACTGAGCCGGCTATCGAAGTGCGCGTGTGCGAATTGCGCCGGGAACGCAAGCTCGGGCCCGCCCGGATCGGCCCGGTCCTCGGCCTGCCGACATCGACGGTGCACCGGATCCTGACCCGGCACGGCCTGAACCGGCTGGCCTGGATGGACCGTCCGACCGGCACGGTGATCCGCCGCTACGAGCGGGACCGGCCGGGCGAGCTGGTCCACATCGACATCAAGAAACTCGGGAACATTCCCGACGGTGGCGGCCACCGCGTCATGGACCGCCAGGCCGGCGAGGCGAACCGCCAGGCCACCACACCCGCCCGCAGCCCCTCCGGCACCCCGAAGATCGGTTACAGCTTCATCCACACCGCCGTCGACGACCACTCCCGCCTGGCCTACAGCGAGATCCTGGGCGACGAGCGGAAAGAGACCGCCGTGGCCTTCTGGCAGCGGGCCCAGGCGTTCTACACCGGCCACGGGATCACCGTCGAGCGTGTCCTGACCGATAACGGCTCCTGCTACAAATCCCACGCCTGGCGCGACGCCCTGACCGCGGCCGGGATCACCCACAAACGAACCCGGCCCTACCGGCCCCAGACCAACGGGAAAGTAGAACGCTTCAACCGCACCCTGCTCGACGAATGGGCCTACCTCAAGCCCTACGCCAGCAACACCGAACGCACCGAAGCCTTCGCACCCTTCCTGCACGCTTACAACTACCATCGCTGCCACACCGCACTCGGAGGACAACCCCCGATCAGCCGTGTCAACAACCCTGCGGGTCAATACACCTAGCGAGCCGCCGTCACCGTGAACAGCGCCCCGTCCGGGTCGCGCAGGTCCGCGTACGCCCCGGAGCGCAGATCGCCCTCCGCCACCACCCAGCCGCCGGCCGCGTGGGCCGCCTCGACGCAGGCGGCCACGTCACGGACCGTGAACTGCACGTTCCAGTGCGGGCGCAGCGTCGGGTCGGGCGCCGCCTCGACCGCTCCGGAGTTCAGCCGGGCCACCACCTGGCCGCGGCTGCGCACCACCACCTCGTCGTGCTCGTAGTCCACCGTGCAGCCGCCGGGCCGGCCGTCGGCCCACTCCAGCACGCCGCCGTAGAAGATGGCCGCCTCGAAGGCGTCCCGGGTGCGCAGCCGCACCACGACGGGGCCCTGCGCGTGCCAGTCCTCCCAGCCGGACGGCAGCCGGCCCTCCCAGATGCCGAACACCGCGCCGTCGCGGTCGGCGGCCAGCACCGCGCGGCCGGAGGCGAAGGCGACCGGGCCGAGCGCGACGGTGGCGCTGCGCTCCCGGATCCGGGAGGCGGCCACGTCGGCGTCATCGACCGCGAAGTACGGGGTCCAGGCCACCGCGACCTGCATGTCGGCCGCGACGGCGCCCACCCCGGCCACCGGCTTGCCGTCGCTGAGCGCGATGGCGAACTGGTCGCCGAGCGTGGTCGAGCGGAATTCCCAGCCGAGCACGGCGCCGTAGAACTTCTCCGCCTTCTCCAGCTCGCGCGCGGTCAGCAGCACCCAGCAGGGGGCGCCGCCGACGCTGTCACTGGTCCTGGCGCCGCCGGCAGACGTCGCAGCGGCGCGCTCGGGTATTCGCTCGGGTACTCGCTCGGTCATCTCAGACGCCGTCTCGTCGTTCGGATCGGGCCGCGGGCCGGGCCACCGCGCCCTCGGGTACCCGGCTACCGCGCTTTCATGCGCGCGGTCGGACCCGGGCCTGCGCGGCCCGCGGCACCAGTCTGCCCCGAACCCCCGCATATCTCTCGGCGAGCCGCCCGGGCGGCCCCCGAAGCGCGCGACGGGCCTCAGCGACAGGCTTCGGCGAAGGGCCTCAGCAACGGGCGTCAGGCGGGCAGTACCGCGAGCGATCCCGAGCGGACGTCGAGCGAGACCCGGTGCGCGGCGCCGGCCTGCCGCGGCACCTGGATCCGTACGTCGGCCGACGTCGCGGTGGAGCTGACGGCGTAGGCGTCGCCCGCGGCGGCCGGCAGCCGCAGTGCCGTGGAGGCCGAGGTCTCCTGGAGCGCGAGGGTGTCGGGCGCGGCCGCGAAGCCGAGGTCGGCGCTGCCGGAGGTGACCGCGATGTCGGCGTGCGAGGGGCGCAGCGCGGTCGCGGTGAGCCGGTCGGAGGCGACGCTGACGTCCAGTACGCCGCTGAGGCCGGTCAGCACGGTCTCCCCCGAGGTCTGCCGGAGCCGCAGCCCGGTGTGCGCGGGCAGGGTGACGGTCAGATCGCCCGCGCACGGGCCGCCGGCGTCGCCCGGGTCGTCGGAGCCGCCGGACGTGCAGCGCAGCGTGACCGTCCGCAGTCCTGCCGCCTGGTCGACGCTGCCGCGCACCTCGGCGGCGGGCCCGCCGTCCCGGTGGAAGGTGCCGGACACGGTGTCGGCGGCGGAGTCCGCGGTGACCCGGATCCGGCCGGAGACCCCGTCGAGCACCAGCAGGTCGGCGTCACCGGCCCGGAAGGCGGCCGGGTCGGCGCTGCCCGGTCCGAGGCCGCCGAGTCCGGCACGGCCGGGCTCGCCCGCCGCTCCCCCGCCGTGGTGCGCGTGCCCGTGTCCGGTCAGGATCACGGTGGCCACGACGGCGAGTGCGACGAGCAGGACGCACACCAGCACGGCGGGCCGCACCGGTCGTCGCCCGGGGCGCCCCGGCAGTTCGGCGGTATCCATGGCGGCCGTCTGCCCCGGGCCCGGCGGGTGAACCCCGCACCGCGCACGGACGGGGGGCGGTCGGGCCCGCTCGATCGGCGCAACACCTACCACCGCGCCGGTGATCCGCGCGCTCAACACGCATGCCCGCCGCCCGGTCGGGCACCCGCATCCCATGGCTCTCCTCAGAAGAATCGCCCGGCCCATGCTGGCCAGTACCTTCATCAACGGCGGCTTGTCCACCGTCCGCGACCCCGCCAGGGTCGCCCCGCACGCGGAGTCGGTGACGACCCCGCTGACCGACCGCGTCAGTTTTCTGCCCAAGGACCCGGAGCAGCTGGTGCGGATCAACGGCGCCGTCCAGCTCGGTGCCGGGGCGCTGCTGGCGCTCGGCCGGCTGCCGCGGCTCTCGGCGTTCGCACTGGCGCTGTCGCTGGTGCCGACCACGCTGGCCGGCCACCCGTACTGGACCATGGAGGATCCGCAGGAGCGGGCCGCGCAGCGGATCCACTTCTTCAAGAACCTGTCGATGATGGGCGGGCTGCTGATCGTCGCGGCGGACACCCACGGCAAGCCCTCGCTGGCCTACCGGACCCGCAGCGGCACCCGGCACGCGGCGGCCGAGGCGTCGCACCGGGCGCACGCGGCGACCGACGCGGCCGGCAACGCGGCCGGCAGCCTGGCCGGGAACGTCACCGGCGCGGCCGGCAGCCTGGCCGGCGGCGTCCGGGACCACCTGCCGTCCCGCTGAGGCCGCCGGCCGGGAGAGGGCGGCGGCCAGCCTCCGGGGGATGCCCCTTCCGGGCCGGGCGGCGGACTGACAGACTCGCCCCGTGCCCGATTTCGACATCCTCGTCATAGGTTCAGGTCCCGGCGGACAGAAGGCGGCCATCGCCGCGGCCAAGCTCGGCCGCCGGGCGGCGATCGTGGACCGCCCCGACGCGCTCGGCGGGGTCTCCCTGCACACCGGCACCATCCCCTCCAAGACCCTGCGCGAGGCGGTGCTCTACCTCACCGGCCTCAACCAGCGCGATCTGTACGGCCAGAGCTACCGGCTGAAGGACGACATCACCGTCGCCGACCTGACGGCCAGGACCGAGCACGTGATCAGCCGCGAGGTCGACGTCGTGCGCAGCCAGCTGGCCAGGAACCAGGTCGCGCTGCTGCCCGGCACCGGCCACTTCCTCGACCAGCACACGGTCGCCGTCCGGGACGCGGCCGGCCAGGACCGGGTGGTGACCGCGGAGAACATCGTCATCGCCACCGGCACCAGGCCGGCCCGCCCGGCGACCGTGGAGTTCGACGACGTCACGGTGATGGACTCCGACAGCGTGGTCAGCATGGAGCGGGTGCCCCGCTCCATGGTGATCGTCGGCGCCGGGGTGATCGGCATGGAGTACGCGTCCATGTTCGCCGCGCTCGGCAGCAAGGTCACGGTGGTCGAGCAGCGCGAGGCGATGCTCGACTTCTGCGACGGCGAGATCGTCGAGGCGCTCAAGTACCACCTGCGCGAGCTCGCGGTGACCTTCCGGTTCGGCGAGACGGTCGCGGCCGTGGAGCGGCACCCGCGGGGCACGCTGACGATCCTGGCGAGCGGCAAGAAGATCGCCGCCGACGCGGTGATGTACTCGGCCGGCCGGCAGGGCCTGACCGACGGCCTCGACCTGGACAAGGCGGGGCTCACGGCCGACAAGCGCGGCCGGATCTCGGTGGACGAGCACTACCGCACCGCCGTCCCGCACATCTACGCGGTCGGCGACGTGATCGGCTTCCCGGCGCTGGCCGCGACCTCGATGGAGCAGGGCCGGCTGGCCGCCTACCACGCCTGCGGCGAGTCGGTCGGCGTGGCGGGGGACGCCCAGCCGATCGGCATCTACACCATCCCGGAGATCAGCTTCATCGGCCGCACCGAGGACCAGCTGACCGACGACATGGTCCCGTTCGAGGTGGGCGTGTCGCGCTACCGCGAGCTGGCCCGCGGCCAGATCATCGGCGACGCGCACGGCATGCTCAAGCTGCTGGTCTCCCCCACCGACCGGCGGCTGCTGGGCGTGCACTGCTTCGGCACCGGCGCCACCGAGCTGGTGCACATCGGGCAGACGGTGATGGGCTGCGGCGGCACCGTGGACTACCTGGTCGATGCGGTGTTCAACTACCCGACGCTCGCGGAGAGCTACAAGGTGGCGGCGCTCGACGTCACCAACAAGATCCGGCAGATCGACCGGCTCGGCTGAGCCCGCCGCCGCGGCGCGCCGCCCGGTGGCGCCAAGTCGGCGTTTTTGCACGACAGGCGGGTTGCCGGGGTCCCGAAGCGGGCACAAGGTGCCGCATGACGGAGATCGGCCTGCCCGCAAACGTGACTGCCTGCCTTTTCGACCTCGACGGCGTACTGACCCCGACCGCGCTCGTGCACGCGGCGGCGTGGAAGGAGACGTTCGACACCTTCCTGCGCCACCGCGACGGCGAGGGGTTCCGGCCGTTCGACGCGACCGAGGACTACGACGAGTATGTGGACGGCCGGCCACGGGCCGACGGGGTGCGCAGCTTCCTGGCCTCCCGGGACATCGAACTCCCCGAGGGCGAGGACGACGACCCGCCGACCCGCGACACCGTGCACGGCCTCGGCAACCGCAAGAACATCGCCGTACTGGAGAAGATCCGCACCCAGGGCGTCAAGCCCTACCCCGGCTCGGTGCGCTATCTGGAGGCGGTACGGGCCGCCGGGCTGAAGACCGCGGTGGTCTCGTCCAGTGCCAACTGCCGTGACGTGCTGGTGTCGGCCGGCATCGAGCACCTGCTCGACGTGCGGATCGACGGCGGGACGGCCAAGGAGCGCGGGCTGCGCGGCAAGCCCAAGCCGGACACCTTCCTGGAGGCGGCCAGCGACCTCGGGTTCGGCCCCGACCAGGCGGCGGTCTTCGAGGACGCGCTGGTCGGCATGGACGCCGGGCGGGCCGGGCGGTTCGGCTACGTGGTCGGCGTCGACCGGGTCGGCCAGGCCGACGCGCTGCGTTCACACGGTGCGGATACGGTGGTCAAGGACCTAGCCGATCTGATCGGGGTGACCGTGTGATCAACGACCCGGCCTACGAGGTCGCGCCGTGGAGCCTGCGTGAGTGCGAGCTGAACCTTGAGGTGCTGCCGCAGAGCGAATCGGTGTTCGCGCTGTCCAACGGCCACATCGGCTGGCGCGGCAACCTCGACGAGGGCGAGCCGAACGGGCTGCCCGGGTCGTATCTGAACGGTCTGCACGAGCTGCACCCGCTGCCGTACGCCGAGGCCGGCTACGGCTACCCGGAGTCCGGCCAGACCGTCATCAACGTCACCAACGGCAAGCTGATCCGGCTGCTGGTCGACGACGAGCCGTTCGACCTGCGCTACGGCACGATCCGCAGGCACGAGCGCGAGCTCGACCTGCGGGCCGGCGTGCTGCGCCGGGTCTGCGAGTGGGTGTCGCCGGCCGGGCGCGCGGTGCGGGTCACCTCGACCCGGATGGTGTCCTTCCAGCAGCGCGCGGTCGCCGCCATCGCCTACGAGGTGGAGTCGCTCGACGGCCAGATGCGGGTGGTCGTGCAGTCCGAGCTCGCGGCCAACGAGGAGCTGCCGAGCGCCAAGGGCGACCCACGGGTGGCCGCGGCGCTGGAGTCGCCGCTGACCCCCGAGGAGCACTCGGCCAGCGGCACCCGGCTGCGGCTGGTGCACTCCACGGCCCGCAGCAAGCTGCGGGTGGCCGCCGCCGCCGACCACCGGGTCGACGGCCCCGGCACCACCCAGATCTCCGCCGAGGCCACCGAGGACGTCAGCCGGCTCACCGTGACCTCGGTGCTCGAAGAGGGCCAGACGCTGCGGCTGGAGAAGTTCGTCGCCTACGGCTGGTCGGCCACCCGGTCGCTGCCGGCGCTGCGCGACCAGGCCGACGCGGCCCTGGTCGGCGCCCGCGACACCGGCTGGGACGGGCTGCTGGAGCAGCAGCGCGCGTACCTGGACGACTTCTGGGAGCGGGCCGACGTCGAGGTGGACGGCGACACCGAGATCCAGCAGGCGGTGCGCTTCGCGCTGTTCCACGTACTGCAGGCCGGCGCCCGCGCCGAGGAGCGGGCGATCCCGGCCAAGGGCCTGACCGGCTCCGGCTACGACGGCCACACCTTCTGGGACGCCGAGACGTTCGTCCTGCAACTGCTGACGTTCACCTCGCCGCGGGCCGCCGCCGAGGTGCTGCGCTGGCGGCACAACACGCTGCCGGCCGCCCTCGACCGGGCCAAGCAGCTGGGCCTGGCCGGAGCGGCCTTCCCGTGGCGGACGATCACCGGCGACGAGGCGTCCTCGTACTGGCCGGCCGGCACCGCGGCCTTCCACATCAACGCCGACATCGCCGACGCCGTGGGCCGCTATGTGGCCGCGACCGGCGACGTGCAGTTCGAGATCGACACCGGCCTCGAACTGCTGGTGGAGACCGCCCGGTTGTGGCGCTCGCTGGGCCACCACGACCACTCCGGGGCGTTCCACATCGACGGGGTGACCGGGCCCGACGAGTACAGCGCCATCGCCGACGACAACGCGTACACCAACCTGATGGCGCAGGCGAACCTGACCGCCGCCGCGGACGCCGCCGAGCGGCACCCCCGGCACGCGGCGGAGTTCGGCGTCACCTACGAGGAGACCGCGGCCTGGCGGGACGCGGCGGCGGCGATGACCCTGCCGTACGACGACGAGCTGGGAGTGCACCAGCAGTCGGCCGGCTACACCCGGCACGAGCGCTGGGACTTCGACGGCACCGACGCCGAGAGCTACCCGCTGCTGCTCAACTACCCGTACTTCGACCTGTACCGCAAGCAGGTGGTCAAGCAGGCCGACCTGGTGCTGGCGATGTACCTGCGCGGGGACGCGTTCACCGCGAAGGAGAAGGACCGCAACTTCGCCTACTACGAGGCCCTGACCGTCCGGGACTCCTCGCTCTCCGCGTACTGCCAGTCGGTGATCGCCGCCGAGGTGGGCCACCTCCAGCTCGCCTACGACTACCTCGGCGAGTCGGCCATGATGGACCTGGAGGACCTGGAGAACAACTCCAGGGACGGGCTGCACATCGCGGCGCTGGCCGGCACCTGGACGGCGCTGGTGGCCGGGCTCGGCGGCATGCGGCTGTTCGACGGCGACTCGATCCGCTTCGCGCCCCGGCTGCCCGACGCGCTCAGCAGGATCGCCTTCCGGCTGCAGTTCCGCGGCCGGCGGCTGCGGGTCGAGGTCAAGCACACCTCGGCGACGTACTCGCTGGCCGAGGGCTCCGAGCCGCTGGAGATCCTGCACTACGAGGAGCCGTTCACGCTCAGCGCGGACAAGCCGGTGACCCGGGACCTGCCGGAGTTCCCGCACCGCCCGCAGCCGGCGCAGCCGGCCGGGCGGGCCCCGCTGCGGCGCCCGAAGCGCAAGAACTGACCACGCTGATCCCGTCGCCCGGCCCCGGCCCCGGCACACCGCCCCGGCCGGGCGACGGCTGTCAGAGGTGAGTCAGAGCCAGCCGCGGCGCTTGAACTGCCGGTGCAGGACGAACACCACCGCGGCCATCAGGGCGAGCGCCGCGGGATAGCCCCAGATCTGGTGCAGCTCCGGCATGTGGTCGAAGTTCATCCCGTAGATGCCGGCGATCATGGTCGGCACCGCCGCCATGGCCGCCCACGCGGAGATCTTCCGCATGTCGTCGTTCTGCCGCACGCCCACCTGGGTCAGGTGGGCGGCCAGGATGTCCGACAGCAGCCGGTCCAGGCCGTCGCCGGCCTCGTTGGCCCGGCTCAGGTGGTCGGCGACGTCCCGGAAGAACGGCCGGGTGTGCTCGCCGGCGAACGGCACGCTGCCGCCCGCGAGCCGGTCCATCGGCTCCGACAGCGGGGCGGTGGCCCGCCGGAACTCCATCACCTGGCGCTTGAAGGCATAGATCACCGAGGCCAGCCGGCTGGAGTCGCCGCCGGAGGGCGCGAAGACCTGCCCCTCCAGCTCCTCCAGGTCCACCTGGAGCGCCGCCGCGATGTCCAGGTAGTCGTCCACCACGGCGTCGCAGATGGCGTAGAGCACCGCCACCGGGCCGTGGCCGAGCACCTCGGGGCGGTCCTCCATCCGGGACCTGACGTCGGCGGCGGTGTGCGCGTCGCCGTGCCGGACGGTGACCACGAAGGCGTCGCCGATGAACACCATCAGCTCGCTGGCGGTGACCTGGGCCCGCTCGTCGTCGTAGCTGAGCGGCTTGACGACCGTGAACAGGGCCTCGCGGTAGGTCTCCAGCTTGGGCCGCTGGTGGGCCTTGAGCGCGTCCTCGACGGCCAGCGGGTGCAGCCCGAACTCGGTCGCCACCCGGTCGAACTCCCGCTCGGTGGGCTCGGCGAGCCCGATCCAGATGAAGGAGTCCGCCGACGCCCTGGCCTGGGCGAGCGCGTCGGAGAGGTCGTCGGGGGTCTTGGTGCGGCGGCCGTCCTGGTAGATGGCGCAGTCAACGATCACACGACCATCCCTTCCGCGGACGCCGGCGGCCGTACCGGGCACGGGGTCCGGTCCGTCACCGGCGCCTTCCGTCCCTGGCGGCCTCTGTCTCCTTTGTACCTCGCTGCTCGGCCACCGCCACCGCCACCGGGTCCGCCGGTTCGGGAACCGGCCGGACGGCGCGGGAGCGCTCCGCGTTGAAGTGGGCGCCGATCATCAGCGACAGGTTGGAGAACCACAGCCACACCAGGAAGACCACGGTGCCGGCCAGCGGCCCGTAGAGCCGGTTGTAGGTGCCCATCCGCGAGGTGTACGCGGCGAAGCCGGCCGAGGCCAGCAGCCACAGCGCGACGGCCAGCGCCCCGCCGGGCGCGAGCGAGCGCAGCGAGCGGCCGGCCCGCGGGCCGGAGCGGAACAGGATCAGCACCAGCAGCGCCGCGACGAACACCAGCAGCGGCCAGCGCAGGCTGCGCCAGGCCGCTATCACCGGGCCGCTCATGTGCAGCAGGGTGCCCGTCCTGCGGGCCAGCTCGCCGCTGACCACCAGGCAGACCGCGCTGCACACCAGCAGCACCAGCAGGGTCACGGAGGTGATCACCACCCGCGGCGCGGTCCGCCACGCCGGGCGGTGGTCCTCGGTCCCGGACATCGTGTGCAGGGCCCGCCGGAAGACGCTGGCGTAGCTGCACGCCGACCACACCGCGCCGAGCCCGCCGACCACCGCGACCGACACGGTGGCGGACCGGTCCTCGGCCATCTGCTGGAGCGCGGAGGCCACCACGGGCCGCGACTGGGCGGGCAGCAGCGTCGTCAGCCCGTCCGTCAGGCCGCTGTCGGACCCGCCGCCGGCCAGCCCCATCACCGTGACGGTCATCAGCAGCGCGGGAAACAGCGCGAGCACCGCATAGTAGGTCAGGGCCGCGGCGCGCTCGGTGGCGTCCTGGTCCCAGGCGGCGCCGAGCGTGCGGCCGAAGGTGCGGGTGAAGCGCAGCACCGCCATCGTGCGCCGCAGCCTGGGCCGCCGGGCGCGGCCGGACTCCCGCACCGCGCTGTCGCCAGTGCTCACAGACTGCCCCTCGTCGTCGGACGGCCGTTGCGCCGCGGTCAGAGAGCTTCTGCCCGGCCACGGCGCGTTCATGGCAGTGCCTCCGTGTGACGGCCGGAGTCGTTTGCCCGGCCCGGCGCAGGGCAACCGGCCGGACAGGGACCCCCGGCCGGAAACGGACCCCGGGCAAGGACCCGCGGTCCCCGACCGAGCGCCGTCCCCTGACGGAACGGCCCCCGACGGAGGAGGACACGACATGTCCGAGCAGCAGCCGAGAGCGGGCGCGCCCGAGCCGAGCCGGTACGTGGTGGACGAGCCGCTGGTACCGCAGTGGGAGCAGACGGTACGGCCGACCCCCGAGCCCACCCCGCGCGGCACCGGGCGGGCCACCCTGGTCGTCCTCGCCCTGATCGTGATCGCCGTGGTGGTGGTGCTCGCGGTGATCATGGCCAAGAACTGACCCGAAGCGGATCATGCCGGTGGCATCGGCAGCGGCCGGGCGTTTGCCCCGGTCGCGGGCCGGGCAGCCGCTGCTGAACGTCGAGTTCGGCAGGGAGTCCGCATGTCGGTAGGGAACGGGTCCCGCTCGGGGACCGCAGACAGGCAGCGCGCGCGGCATGTCCCGCGCGGGCAGTACGGGCGGGAGGCGGGCCGCGATGTCCTCGCCCGCCGATAGCGCCACCGACAGCACCACCGGGCGCGCGGCCAAGCCCGCCATGCGGCCCGTGGTGTGGGATCCGCCGCCGCACCCGGCGCGCAGCGCGCAGCGGGTCAGCCGGATACCGCTGCCGATGGTGGACCTGCTGCCGCTGGGCGGCGAGGGGCCCGAGCATGTGGTGGCCGAGGGTCCTGGACGGCTGCTGACGGGGGTGGCGGACGGCCGGATCCTGCGGGTGTACACCGGAGGCGGCCGGGTGGAGCAGGCCGCGCGGATCGACGGCCGGCCGCTGGGCCTGCACCCGCTGCCCGACGGGCGGCTGCTGGTCTGCGACGCCGACCGGGGTCTGGTGCGGATCGACCCCGCGACCGGTGACAGCGAGCTGCTGTGGCAGGGCGGGGATTCGGCCACGCTGTGCAGCAACGTGGCGGTCGGCGCGGACGGCACCGTCTACGTGTCGTCCTCCAGCGGGCGCTACCGGCTGCGGCACTACAAGGGCGACCTGCTGGAGCACTCCGGCACCGGCCGGGTGGTCAGGATCGCGCCCGGCGAGCCGCCCGAGGTCGTGCTCGACGGGCTGCACTTCGCCAACGGCCTGGCGCTCGCGCCGGACGAGTCCTGGCTCACCGTCGCGGAGACCGGCGCCTACCGGCTGACCCGGCTGTGGCTGACCGGGCCGCGCGCCGGGGAGCGCGAGCCGCTGGCCGACGACCTGCCGGGCTTCCCCGACAACCTGTCACGCGGCGCCGGCGGTCTGGTCTGGGCCGCGCTCGCCGGGCCGCGCGATCCGCTGCTGGACCGGCTGCACCGCGGCCCGGCAGCGCTCCGCCGGTCGCTGTGGCGGCTGCTGCCCTACCGGGCGCTGCCCGGACCGGCGCCCACCGCCTGGGCGATGGCGTTCGACGCGGACGGGCGGGTGGTGCACGACCTCCAGCGCCCGCTGGACGGCTTCCGGATGGCGACCAGTGTCTGCGAGCACGAGGGCCGGCTGTATCTCGGCAGCCTGACCGGCTCGGCGCTGGCCCGCGTGGACCTGCCGGCGGGGCCGACCGGCCCCGCCGGACCGACGGGTCTCGGCGGGACGGCGGGTCTCGGCGGGACGGCGGGGCAGGACGGGCCGGCCGGCCGCTGAGCGGAGGATCCCGGCCGCGGGCCGGTCAGTCGCGGTCCCGCCTGCTGTCGGTGTGCCGGTAGCCGAAGGGGCCCGGCAGATCGGCGGACGTGGTGCGCCGGCCGCTGGTGGACCAGGTCCGGTGGGCGCCCTTGCGGCCCAGGGTCAGCGACAGCGACTTGCGGTTCACGTTCACCCGCACGCCGGGCAGGATGTGGAACGACTTGCGGAAAGTCATCGGCATGGTGTCCTCCAACGGTTGGCCTGTCGCTCTTCTGCCCGCGACAACTGACCTCATCCGCGCGGTTGTTCGACCTCAGGCCAGCAGTTCTGGCGCGTACTGCCGCACGGCCGCGCGCAGTTCGCCCATCGACGGGTTCACCATCGGCCGGCCGGCCACCGTCACGGTCGGCACGGTCTCGTTGCCGTCGGCCACCGAGCGGACGAAGGCCGCCGCTTCGGGGTGCCGCTTGATGTTCACCTTCGCGTAGGGCAGCCGGGCGAGGAACATCCGCAGCCGCAGGTCCATGCAGTAGACGCATCCGCGCCGCCAGTAGACGACCACTCCGTCACTCTCCGCCGCCATCGGCTCCCCCTTGTCCCGTTCGCGCGCCGGCCGTTCGCCGCACTCCCTCCCCGAGCGTACGTGCGGGCGGCCGGACGGCGCCGGTGGGGCGGCTCCCCCCGTCCGGGTGACTTGTGGGCGCGGCAGCCGTCCGCGTCGCGGTTCGTGACGAACTGTGAGTGCTCTGACCGGCGAACCGGATGATCACACCTCGGCCCGTCGGCGAAGTCCACCAGCCTTCAAGGGAGTAGTTGTGAAGCTCATGCGCAAGGGTGCGGTCCTGGCCGCGCTGGCCGGCGGGATCATGCTGTTCGGCGCGGGTGTGGCCAGCGCGGACGCGGGCGCCACCGGTGCCGCCATCGGCTCGCCCGGTGTCCTGTCCGGCAACCTGATCCAGGTCCCGGTGCACGTGCCGGTCAACGCCTGCGGCAACTCGGTCAACGTGATCGGCCTGCTCAACCCGGCGTTCGGCAACACCTGTGCCAACGTCGACGGCGGCACGTACGACGGCCGGATGTCGGACGGGCGCATGTCGGACGGCCGGACGGACCACGCCGGCATGACGGGCGACCACCGTGACGGCCTCGCCCGTCAGGACCGCGACCACAGCGCCCACGCCTGGCACCACATGAAGGACGACTGCAAGTAGCAGCCGGCCCCCATGACCCGGGCCGCCGCCACCCCGAGCAGGCGGCGGCCCGTACCCCACCTCCGGCCGGGGTCCGCAAGCCCTCCGGCAAGCCCTCCGGCGCCGCCCGGAGGTAGCCTGCGGTATGCCCTTCGCCGATGAGATCAAGCCGGTCTCGGTGGTCGACTACCGGCCCGACTGGCCCGCCGACTTCGAGCGGCTGGCGGACCGGCTGCGTGCCGTACTGGGCGGGGACGCCCTCGCCGTCGACCATGTGGGCTCCACCTCGGTACCCGGTCTGGCCGCCAAGGACTGCGTGGACGTGCAGGTGCGGATGGCGCTGGTGGACGAGGCACGTGACGTGCCACGGCTGGCCGCGATCGGCTTCCGCTGCCGCCCCGAGCCGTGGAACCGCTCCGAGACGTCGAGCGGACAGGTCGGCGCCAAGCTGGTGTTCGCGCCGCCGGCCGGAACCCGCTCCTGCAACGTCCACCTGCGGCAGAGCGCCGGCGCCGGCGCCCGCTACGCGCTGCTGTTCCGCGACTTCCTGCGTGCCGACGACGAAGTGCGGCGCTCCTGGGGCGAGTTCAAGCGGCAGCTGGCGCGCAGCGCGCCCGACCTGCTGGACTACGGGCGGATCAAGGGGCCCGCCACCGACGTACTGATGGCCGCGGCCGAACGCTGGGCGGCCGGCACCGGCTGGTCCCCGCCCGGCACACCGCAAGCAGGGAGTATCCGCTCATGACCACCTCCACCCAGCCCGCCAAGGCGTCCGGCAGCTTCTCGCTCGGCGGCGAACTGCCCGTGACCCGCCTCGGCTTCGGCTCGATGCAGCTCACCGGCCCCGGCGTCTGGGACCAGCCGGCCGACCCGGACGAGGCGGTACGGGTGCTGCGCCGCGCCGTCGAGCTCGGGGTGACGCTGATCGACACCGCCGACTCCTACGGCCCCGCGGTGGCCGAGCCGCTGATCAGGAAGGCGCTGCACCCGTATCCCGACGACCTGGTGATCGCCACCAAGGCCGGGCTGACCCGCTCGGGTCCGGGCGACTGGCGCGCGGTCGGCCGCCCCGAATACCTGCGGCAGCAGGCGGAGATGAGCCTGCGGCACCTCGGCGTGCAGCGGATCGGCCTGTTCCAGCTGCACCGTGTGGACCCCAAGGTGCCGCTGGCGGAGCAGGTCGGCGAGCTGAAGCTGCTCCAGGACGAGGGCAAGATCGCGCACATCGGGCTGTCCGAGGTGACCGTCGACCAGCTCGAACAGGCCCGCGCCAGCACGGAGATCGTCTCCGTGCAGAACCGGTACAACCTCGCGGACCGGTCCGCGGAGGAGCTGCTCGACCACGCGGCGGCGGCCGGCATCGGCTTCATCCCGTGGTTCCCGCTGGCCACCGGCCGGCTGGCCAAGCCGGGCAGCCCGCTGGAGTCGCTGGCCCGGGAGCACAGCGCGTCCCCGTCCCAACTGGCGCTGGCCTGGCTGCTGCGCCGCTCCCCCGCCATGCTGCCGATCCCGGGCACCTCCTCGGTGGCGCACGTCGAGGACAACATCGCGGCGGCCGAACTCTCCCTCACCGAGGAGGAGTTCGAGGCGCTGACCGACGCGGTCTGAGCCACCCGCCGCAACCGGTCCGGCCGCCTCGGTCGGACCGGCCCGACACGTCCTGGTCATTGACAAGCCGTCAGCGGGACTCCAATCATGGGAGCGCTCCCACCATCCCCCCACGCGAAGGTGAGACCCATGCGCTCCGCACCTCCACCGCCCCGGACACCACCACGCCACCGCCGCCTCCTCGCGGGCGCCGCCGCACTGGCCCTCGGCGCCGCCCTGCTGGCCGGCGGCGGCTCCGCACTGGCCGCCCCGGCCGCCGGCGCCGCCGCCCCGGTGGACGTCCAGGTCAACGTGAACGAAGGTCTCGGCACCATCCCGGACACCGCCTACGGCCTCAACAGCGCGGTCTGGGACTCCCAGATGAACGTCCCCGAGGTCCAGGACCTGCTGAAGTCGGCCTCGGTCGGCATGCTCCGCTACCCCGGCGGCTCCTACGGCGACCTCTACCACTGGCAGACCAACACCGCGCCGGGCGGCTACGTGGCGCCGGGCACCGACTTCGACTCGTTCATGGGCACCGTGCGGAAGATCGGCGCGCAGCCGATCCTGATCGCCAACTACGGCTCGGGCACCCCGCAGGAGGCCGCCGACTGGGTGCGCTACGCCAACGTCACCAAGGGCTACGGCGCGAAGTTCTGGGAGGTGGGCAACGAGCTGTACGGGAACGGCCACTACGGCTCCGGCTGGGAGCGCGACGACCACGCCGACACCTCCCCCACCGCCTACGCCGACAACGTCCTGGACTACGCGTCGGCCATGAAGGCGGTCGATCCCTCGGTCAAGGTGGGCGCGGTGCTGACGCTGCCGGGCAACTGGCCGGACGGTGTGATGGCGGCCGGCGAGACCGCGGACTGGAACCACACGGTGATCCCGCTGATCGCGGGCAAGGCGGACTTCGTGATCGTGCACTGGTACCCGGGCGGCTCGGACGCGGCGCAGATGCTCGGCGAGCCGTCCCAACTGACCGGTGAACTGGCCCAGTTGCGGGACGAGCTGGACGCGGCGGGCGCGGCCGGCACGCCCATCGCGCTCACCGAGGTCAACTCCAACGTGGACGAGGACACCCAGCCGGACGCGCTGTTCGGCGCCGACACCTATCTGACCGCCCTGCGCAGCGGGGTGTTCACGGTGGACTGGTGGGACACCCACAACGGCGCCGGGACGATCAGCACCGCGCCGGACGGCGCCACCGACTACGGCGACTACGGCATCCTGTCCAGCGGCGGCTGCACCGGCGCGGTGTGCGAGCCGCCGGTGAACACCCCGTTCCCGACCTACTTCGCGATCCGGATGCTCAGCCAACTCGGCCGGCCGGGAGACCAGTTGGTCGGCGCGGACAGCGGCAGCCCGCTGGTGGCGGCGCACGCGGTGCACCGGGCCGACGGCGATCTGAGCGTCATGCTGATCAACAAGGACCCGGCGAACGCGCAGCCGGTCACGCTCCATTACGCCGGCTTCACCCCGGCCGACTCCCCCGCGACCGTGGCGACCTACCGCGACCTGGCGACCGGCATCGACACCGTGAGCGAGCCGGCCGGCGGCACCCGCGAGCTGCCGCCGTACTCGATCACCACCGTCACCCTGCACCCGAAGTCCGGTACGGCGTCGGCTCTCTCGGCGCCCGGCGGCCCGCACGCCACGGCGGTCACCGACAGCAGCGTGACGCTGGCCTGGAGCCCGGCGGCCGGCGGCCGGGTCGACCGCTACGAGGTCTACCGGCAGTCCGGCACCGCCAGCGAGCTGCTGGCCGACACCACCGGGACCTCGGCGACGGTGCCCAACCTCAGTCCGGGCAGCGGGTACACGTTCAACGTGCTGGCGCGGGACTCCGACGGGCGGCTGTCCCGGCCGTCGGCGCCGGTCACCGTGCGGACCGGCACCCCACAGGACTCCGGCTGCCGGGTCTCCTACGGCATCACGGCGGGCTGGGGCAACGGCTTCAACGCGAGCGTCAGCGTGACCAACACCGGCCCCGTTCCCCTCACCGGCTGGACGCTGGCCTTCGCCTTCCCCGGCAGCGGCGAGTCGGTCAGCGGCTTCTGGAACGCGAACCTGGTCGAGCACGGGCAGAACGTACTGGTCACCCCGCTCGCCGAGAGCCCCACGCTGGCGGCGGACGGCGGCAGTTCGGCCACCTTCGGCTTCACCGGGGCCAACTCCGGGGCGTATCCGTCCCCGACGGTGTTCACCCTCAACGGGACGGTGTGCACGACCGTTTGACGCCGGCGGCGCGGCGGGGCCCGGAACGCCCGGGGTCCCGCCGCATCCGCCGGCCGGAAGCGCCGAACCGGGGCCGGTGGGAGGCGGTCAGGAGCCGGACTGCGGCTGCCCCAGCCAGTCGCGGACCGGCAGCAGCCTGGGCGGCTCGCCGCCGGCGCAGACCACGGTCCGGCCGGCCAGCGTGTCGTCCGCGATCAGGCCGGCCACCACCTCGGCGATGTGCTCGGCGGGCATCACCGGTGGCAGCGCGGCCAGTTCGGCGTCCGTCATCCGCGCCCGGCTGCGCCGGGACGAGGGGGTGTCCACCATGCCGGGGCACACGCAGTTGACCCGGATGCCGGCGCTCTCGCGCAGCGGCGCGGAGACCGCGGTGAGCCGCACCACCGCGGCCTTGGCCGCCGCGTACTCCGGGATCGGATGCGCGTCGGTGCCGAGTCCGGCCGAGGAGGCGATGTTGACGACGGCCCCGCCGCCGGCCGCCGTCATCCGCTCGATCGCGAGCTGGCTCGCCAGCATCACCGCGTAGAGGTTCAGGTCCAGCGTCCGCTGCCACTCGCCGGCGCCGACCGCCGGGTAGTACGGTCCCGCGGTGGCGCCGCCGGCGTTGTTGACCAGGATGTCGATGCCGCCGAGCAGTGCCGCGGCCCGGTCCAGCATCGACGGCACGGCCGAGCGGTCGGCCAGGTCGGCGCCCACGAAGGCGCCGCCGATTCCGGCCGCGGTGGCGGCGCCGGCCTCGCGGTCCAGGTCCACGACCGCCACCCGGGCGCCCTCGGCGGCCAGTTTCGCGGCCACCGCCGCCCCGATGCCGGCTGCCGCTCCGGTCACCACTGCCGCCCTGCCCGCGATCTCCATGCGCTGCTCCGTTCCGTTCCGCTCCGTTCCGCTGCGTCCGGTCCCGATGCCGCCGCCGGCTCACTGCCGCTGGTCGTCGGCCTTGGGCGGCTCCAGCGGACGGAAGTGGTGCGGGTCGGGCCGGCCCGGGGCGTGGAAGCAGGCGGTGATGGTCTTGCCGTCCGGCCTGGTGTGCGCCTCCCAGCCGTCGGACAGCGCGTCGATCAGCGCGAGCCCGCGGCCGGACTGGCGGCCGACGTCGGGGGCCTGGACGGCCGGCAGCGCCTCGGAGGAGTCGCTGACGCTGATGTGCAGGCAGCGGCTGTCCCAGACCAGGACCAGTTGGGCGTCGCTGTGCGCGTGCACATGCGCGTTGGTGATCAGCTCGGAGACGGTCAGCAGGGCCGAGTCGGCCGTATCGGGCGCGTCGGTCGTCCAGCCGAGGCCGTCGAGGTGCTGGCGGGCCCAGTCACGTCCCGCCTTGACGCCGTTGGCCACCGGGAACGACCTCGCCCAGCCCACTGCCTTGATTCCCACCGCGCGCTCCCTCCCGGAGGTACGAACTCATGGTCTGGGCCCCAGGGCCCTGGCCGGTGCGTCGCGGGACCCGTGTGTCCCCGTCCGCTGCCGGACGTGGGCGCCCGGCCGCCGTGCTGGGGGGCGAGTGGCGGCCGGGCGCGACCCAGCGTCGCTCGGGGGGGGTGAGCGCCGCTGAGCGGAGGCCCGGCCTTCTTCTACTGACACCACCGGCCGGACCGTCCCCGGCGGTTTCATCCGCGGGGGATGACGTTCGGCTGCCCGTACCCGGCGCCGTCATGCCACCTTCCGCCGAGGAGTTTTTCGGACGCGGGTTCGGACGCCGGTGGACGCCGTTCCCCTGCGGGGCTCGCGCAGGTCGGACACCGGTTCGAAGAAATACCGCCGCCGCCCCGGTGAAACACGGCAGCCGGGTAGACGGAGGTCATGAGCGACTATCGAGCCAAGCATCTGCCGCACGACCTGCCGCCCTCCGTCGAGACCCCGGATCTGCCCGGGGCGGGCGGACCGGCGGCGGGCGGGCCGGCTCAGCGCGGCCAGGCCGCGACGTCCGACGAGCAGGGTTCCCCGGCGGGGCGGGAGGAGCCGGCCGAGGGGGAACCCGCCGGCGGGAAGGCCGCCGGCGACCGGCGGCAGCCGCGCTGATCAGCCGCCGAACGTACCGTCCTGGCTCAGCGCGACCCGTACCTTGATCCGCTTGCCGACCGGCTCGCGGCGGACGTCGAAGCCCTCACAGAGGGCCAGGATGATCTCCAGGCCGTGCTGGCCGATCCGCCCCGGCTCCGCCGCGCGGGCGATCGGCATCGCGGAGCTGGTGTCCCACGCGGTGATCTCCAGGACCGAGCCCTGGACCTCCAGGTTCAGCGCGCACGGCCCCGAGGCGAACTTGCACGCGTTGGTGACCAGTTCGCTGACGATCAGCTGGGTGTCGGCGACGACGCTGGGCGGGACGGTGACGCCGTGCTCGGCGCGCATCCGGGCCAGGAAGTCGGCCGCGAAGGACCGCGCCGCGGCGATCGACTCCGTTCCCCCGTCGTAGGCCGCTCCGGCCCAGACACCCTGCCGGGCCGGCCGCTGCCGGCTCCCGCCGACCGTGGTTCGCGCTTCCATGCACCTCGCCCCTGTTCCGGCCGCCCCGCGACGGCCTGCGGCCGGTCCACACGGCCGAGAGGCCGTCTACCCACGTACTCCCACCTCATTCACACCAATCTCCGCCGGGTTCCGGCACCCGCCCGGACCTGGCGTTCCACCGCCCGGCGGCGGTGAACGCGGGCCCGCCCCGGTTGACATCCGGCGCCGCGGGCAGCCGACCGGCATGATCACGCTCGGTGTGGAAGAGGAGTACTTCCTCCTCGATCCGGAGACCGGTCTGCCCCTCCCGCGGGTGGACGCCGTACGGGCCGCCGCCGGACTGCAGCCGGCCGCGGACAGCGGTGAGGTACAGGAGGAGCTGCTGCAGGCCCAGGTGGAGGTGGCCACCCCGGTCTGCCGGGACCTCGACGAGGTGGCGGGGCACCTGCTGCGGCTGCGGCACGCGGTGAGCGCCGCCGCGGAGGAGGCCGGCTGCCGGCTCGCGGCCTGCGGCGCGGCGCCGCTGGCCGCGCGGGACCCGGTGCCGGTGGCGCACGCGGCCCGGGCCGGCGCGACCAGGGAGGGAGCCGCCCGGCTGGCCGACGAGCAGCTGATCTGCGGCATGCACGTCCACGTGGGGGTGCCGGACCGGCCGACCGCGGTGGAGGTGCTGAACCGGATCAGGCCGTGGCTGCCGGCGCTGGTGGCCATGGCCGGCAACTCGCCGCTGTGGCAGGGCGAGGACACCGGTTTCGCCAGCTGGCGCACCATCGTCTTCAACCGCTGGCCGGTCAGCGGACCGCCGCCGGACTTCGACGGCCTCGCCGACTACGACGGCCGGATCGGCGACCTGGTAGCCACCGGCACCGTGCTGGACCGCGGCCAGGTGTACTGGCAGGCGCGGCTGTCGGAGCGCTACCCGACCATCGAGGTGCGGGCGCTCGACGTGCAGCTGCGCACCGACGAGGCCGTGCTGTTCGCCGGCCTGGTGCGGGCGCTGGTGGCCACCGCGCTGCGCGAGCACGCCGCCGGGGCGCCGTTCGAGGCCCCGCCCCAGGAGCTGGTGCGGCTGGCCGACTGGCATGCCGCCCGCTACGGCCTCACCGACACCCTCATCGACGGCGCCGCCGGCCGGCGGCCGGCCAGGGACGTGGTGTCCGGCCTCGTCGACCACCTCGTACCGGCGCTGGACGCGGCCGGTGACACCCGGCAGGTGATGTCGCTGCTGCACCGGCTGCTGGCGGAGGGCACGCCGGCCGAGCGGCAGCGCCAGGCGCTGGAGGCCGGCGGCATGCCGGGGCTGATCGGGCTGATCACCGCTCAGACGGTGGGCGTGGACCACTGACGGGGCCGGTGGCAACGCGCGGGTCGAACGCGCGTGTTCATGCCAGACGGGGGCAGACGGCGGTTGACAGTGCACGTGGGCGAGTCCACGTCTGTGAGGAGAGGAACCCATGGAGATCTCGGGGATCATCAGCGCCATCATCATCGGCATCGTGATCGGCGTGCTCGGCCGGCTCGTGGTGCCGGGCCGCCAGCACATAGGCGTCCTGTGGACCATCGCCATCGGCATCGTCGCGGCCTTCATCGGAGCGGCCATCGCCGCCGGGTTCAACGTGGACGACACCAAGGGTGTGGACTGGATCGAGTGGCTCATCCAGGTCGGTCTGGCGGCCGTCGGTATCGCCGCCCTCGACCGGTCGTACCCGCGTCGCCGGTGACCGCGCCGCTCTCGGCCGCGCACACGACGGGCAGACCGTCGTGCCGCGCGGCCGAGGTGCGTTCCGGGCCCTTCCGCCCGGTCCTGCGCGGGGGCGGTCAGGGCAGCCGGCGGGTACGGGTCCACTCCAGCAGCCGGTCCGCCGGCCAGCTGGTCAGCACCCGCTCGGCGGGGATGTCGCACTGCTCGGCCCGCGCGCAGCCGTAGATCTGCCAGTCCAGCTGGCCCGGGGCGTGCGCGTCGCTGTCGATCGAGAAGAGGGTGCCGGTGTCGCGGGCGAGCCGCAGCAGGCGCAGCGGCGGATCGAGCCGGTGCGGGCTGCAGTTGATCTCCACGGCGGTGCCTCCCGCCGCGCAGGCGGCGAAGACCGCCTCGGCGTCGAACTCCGACTCCGGGCGCTGCTTGTCGTTCAGCAGCCGCCCCGTGCAGTGCCCCAGCACGTCGACCAGCGGATTGGACACGGCCGCGACCAGCCGCTTCGTGAACTCCGGCGCGGCCATCCGCAGCTTGGAGTGCGCCGAGGCCACCACCAGGTCCACCCGGTCGAGCAGGTCGTCGACCTGGTCGAGCGAGCCGTCGGCGAGGATGTCGCACTCGATGCCGGTGAGCAGCCGGAAGCCGTCGAGCCGGGTGTTGATCTCCGCGACCACGTCGAGCTGCTGTCGGAGCCGGTCGGCGGACAGGCCGTTCGCGACCGTCAGCCGGGGCGAGTGGTCGGTGAGTACGGCCCACTCGTGGCCGAGGTCGCGGGCGGTCCTGGCCATCGCCTCGATCGGTGAGCCGCCGTCCGACCAGTCGGAGTGCAGATGGCAGTCGCCGCGCAGCGCGGCGCGCAGCGACAGGCCGCCCTCGGTGAGCGGTTCGCCGGCGTGCTCCTCCAGCCGGGCCAGGTACTCGGGCACCTGGCCGGCGTTCGCCTCGGCGATGACCTTGCCGGTGGTGCTGCCGATGCCCTTGAGGTCGGTGAACCGGCCGGTGCGGGCCCGCTGCTCGGCCTCGGCGGCCGGCAGCCCGGCCAGTACGGTGACGGCGTTGCGGAACGCCCGCACCCGGTAGGTGGGTTCCTGCGCGCGCTCCAGCAGGAAGGCGATCCGTTCAAGTGCCTCCGTCGGCTCCATGCAGACCGCTCTTCCCCGCTGGAGGCCCCGCTAACGCCGCCGGCCGCCGATGCCGCCCTTTCGGGCCCGCTGCCGATCCTGCGGGCCCGCGCCCGGCGCGGTGCGGCTCGCAGCGGCATGACTCACGGCGGCATGTCTGACCGCGGCATGGCTCACTGCGGCGAGCCGACATGCAGCGGGCCGACGTCGAAGGTGTCGCCGCAGACCACCGGAGCGCTGGTGCGCAGCGTCATCGAGTCCTTGGAGCCGGGCGGGTAGACCTTGAGCAGGTCGGGCGCGCTCCAGCAGCCGTTGCCCTTCAACCCCTTGTTGATGGTGTGCAGATCGGCCTCGGCGCTCTTGCCGGGGGCCAGGCTGACGGCGCCGAACTTGACCCCGGTGCGGTCGGCGGGCTTGCCGATGGTGCTGCCGTCCCGCTTGATCAGCGACACGCCCGGATACCCGTTGAGTACGCAGGTGTGGCTGCTCTTGTTGGTGAGCGTCAGCGGGTAGTAGATGTTGCCCGCGCCGGGGTCGCCGCGGCCCAGGCTGAGCCCGAGCTCGGTGGCCAGGCAGCGCGAGGAGGCCGCGGCGGCGCCGGGGGACGACGGGGGCGCCGCGGGCGCGGTGGTGGCGGGTGCGCCGGGCTCCGTGGTGGGCGCGGGCGCCTGCGGCGCGGTGGTGGCCGGGGTGCCCGCCGGGGTGGTGGCCGCGGCCGGGGCCGTCCCGGTGCTGTTCGAGCCGCCGCCGTCGCCGCCGTCACTGCCGCAGGCGGCGGCGCCGAGCGCGAGCAGTGCCACGGCTGTGGCGGCGGGTATCCCGCGCCGGGCCCGCCGGCTCCAGCGGCGGTCGTGGCCGGTCGTCGGGGCGGCCGGGACCGGGGCGGCTGTGGACGGTGTGCTGGGTGTTGGCTGAGTGTCCATACTCTCCGGCTACTCAGCTCGGGCCCGGCTCGAACCTGCCGGCCCTCCTTTGTTGCCGTTTCCTGACATCACTCCATGTCACCGGCGAGCCTGTTCGTCCCGTATGAAGACCTTACTTCTATATTGTGACAGTCAGTCACGCTTTGATCACTCAGGAGCCTTCATGAACCGCCTGTCGTTGGCCGTCGCGACCGGACTCACCGCCGCCACCCTGCTGACCGCCCCGGCCGCCTACGCGGTCACCGCCGACGCGGTGGCCGCAGCGCCCGCGCTCGCGCCCGCCGCCGCCAAGCCCTCGCTCACCGCGAAGGCGTCCGTCAGCTCGATCGGCGCCTGGCAGCAGTTCCGGATCTACGGCAGCGGCAAGAACTTCAAGGCCGGCAGCCGGGTCACCCTCCAGCAGCTGCAGGGCAAGAAGTGGGTCTCGCTGCCCGCGTCGATGAACACCAACCACGCGCTCGGCTACAACCTGCGGGTCAAGATCGGCATCAAGGGCCGCAACCAGCTGCGGATCGTCGGCGGCGGCGCGATCTCCAACGTCGTGGTGGTCAACGTCCGCTGACGTCACCGCTGTCGCCGCCGCTGCCGCCGGGTTCGTCCTCGCGGCGCCGGCGGCGGACGTGCCAGACGACGACCGCGGCCACCACGACCACTGCCACGGTGACCGCCACCGCCGTACCGGCGGTCTTCTCGACCTTCTGGTAAGCCGAACCGGCGAAGTAGCCCAGAAGGGTGAAGCCGACCCCCCAGATCAGGCCGCCGAGCGCGTTGAAGAGCAGGAACGTGCGGTACCGCATCCGCGAGATCCCGGCCAGCGCCGGCATCAGGGCGCGGAAAAAGGCGATGAACCGGCCGAGGAAGACCGCGGCCGGACCGCGGCGGCGGATCAGCTCCTCGGCCCGGTCGATCCGGTCGCGGTGGCCGCGCAGCGCGCGGGTGTCCAGGATCCGGGTGCCGTACCTGCGGCCGATCTCGTAGCCGACGCTGTCGCCGGCGATGGCGGCGAGCACCACGACGACCGCCATCCAGTACACCGACACCCGGCCCTGCCCCGCGACCACCCCGCCGAGCACCGCGGCCGTCTCGCCGGGCAGCACGAAGCCGAAGAACAGCGCGTCCTCGCAGAACACCAGGGCCGCGACGACCGCGTAGACGGCGGGTCCTGAGGAGCGCGACAGCCAGTCGGTGATCGAGTGCATTCCCCTACCCTGCCGCATGGGCCTGTCGCCCGGAGATCCGGGCGACAGGCCCTAGACCGCGACCACCGCCTCGACGGTCTTGCCGCCGCCCTCGCGCGGGCGGATCCGCACCTGGCCGGCCAGTCGCTGGACCATCACCCAGCCGAAGCCGCCGGCCCGGCCGGTCCAGTCCGGCAGGCGGGGCAGCGGATAGCGCGGGCTGGGGTCGTCCACCGCGACCACCAGGCCGTCGGGCTCCCGGCTGAAGCGCAGTTCGAGCACCGTGCCGGCGTGCCGCAGGGCGTTGGCCACCAGTTCGGCCACCACCATCAGGAGGTTCTGTGCCGCGTGGCCGTTCTCCGACAGGTGCAGCGAGTCGAGGAAGGACCTGGCCGCGTCCCGGGCCTCCGCCGAGGACCGCGGGCGGCAGCTGACGTCGTCCACCATGCCGATCACCTGACCGGCCGGCGGCGCATCCGGCGGAAGCCGTAGCCGAGGTCGACCACCAGCAGCAGGACGCCCAGGGCCAGCAGATAGCCGAGCCCGTCGGCGACCGCGCCGATCAGGCCGAGCACCATCGCCACGATGACGACGAACAGGAAGACGGCCATCGTCTTTGCTCCCTTCTCGTGCGGACGGTTGCCCGGCCGGGCGGCACGGCCGGCCCCGGCGGGCGGTTCTCAGCGGCGGGCGAGCTGTCGCTTGCCGTCGAGACCCGGTTTGTACGGCAGGTCGTAGTGCTGGAAGATCGCTTCCTCGTCCTCGGCCGGCAGGACATCGTCCGTACCGATCGAGGGGGCCGACTTCACCAGCGACCTGTTGTACGGCACCTTGACGTACCTGGGTCCGACGATCGCCTCGCCGACCGGTACGAAGACCAGCCGGTGACGGGTGGGCAGCCCGGTCCTGACCGTCAGCATCGACGGCAGGTCGGTTCCGGTGTCCACGTAGACCGCCTCCAGGACGCCGAGTTTGTGGCCTTCTTCGTCGACCACGTCCTCGGCACGCCACTCGCGGAGATCAGCAGGCTGGATCATGAACTTCCTCCGGCAGGAGAACGGTCTGTGTCTCTTCGTCCCTACTACCTTCTGTCTGCCCCGGCCGGTGCGCCACACACGTGCCGATCAGCGGCGACCTCGCCGCGGCCACCGCCCGGCCCCCGCGGTGCCATGGCCCGGGCCCGCGGGGGTAGCCGACGCCGCACGGTGACCGGCGCGCCCGCGGGGCGCGCCGCCGTACTCACGCAGGGAGCACCATGTTCGGATCGACGTCCCGCCGGCTGCGGCGCTGCGCACGCGAGGTCTTCGGCTGGCAGCGGCTGCGGCCGGCCCAACTGGCCGCCATGAAGGCGGTGATGAGGCGCCGGGACGTGATCGTGGTGATGCCCACCGGGGCCGGCAAGTCGGCCGTCTACCAGGTGCCGGGCGTTCTGCTGAAGGGCCCTGTACTGGTGGTCTCCCCGCTGGTGGCGTTGCAGCGCGACCAGGTGGAGGGGCTGCTCGGGCGCGGCGGGCCGGGTGCGGCGGCGGTCAACTCCACCCATCGGGAGGCGGAGAACGCGGCCACCTGGGACCGGGTCGCGGGCGGCTCGATCGACTTCATCTTCCTGGCGCCCGAGCAGCTGGCCAGGCCGGACGTGGTGCGGCGGCTGGCCGAGGCCCGGCCTGCCCTGTTCGTGGTGGACGAGGCGCACTGCGTGTCGTCCTGGGGCCATGACTTCCGGCCCGACTACCTGCGGCTGGCCGAGGTACGGCAGCGGATCGGCGGACCGCCGGTGCTCGCGCTCACCGCCAGCGCGGCGGCGCCGGTGCGGGCCGACATCGTCGAGCTGCTCGGCATGCGCGACGCCCGGCAGGTGGTGGCCGGATTCGACCGGCCGAACATCCGTCTGGAGGTGGCCTTCTTCCAGGACGACAAGGCCAAGCGGCGCGCGGTGGTCGAACGCGCGGTGGGCGAGGCCAAGCCCGGCATCATCTACGCCGCCACCCGCCGCGACGCGCAGTCCTACGCCGACGAGCTGGCCGAGATCGGCCTCGACGCGGCGGCCTACCACGCGGGGCTGCGGGCGGCCGAGCGCTCGGACGTACAGGACCGCTTCCAGCGCGGCGCGCTGGACGTGGTGGTGGCGACCTCGGCGTTCGGCATGGGCATAGACAAGCCGGACGTGCGCTTCGTGCTGCACGCGTCGGCGCCGGGATCGCTGGACGCGTACTACCAGGAGATAGGCCGGGCGGGCCGGGACGGCGAGCCGGCCAACGCGTTCCTGGCCTACCGGCCGCAGGACCTGGGGCTCCAGCGGTTCTTCTCGGCCGGCCGCCCGGACGGCGACGCGCTGGCGAAGGTGGCCGACGCGGTCGCCCGGCGCGGCGCGCCCGCCTCGGCCACCGGGCTGCGCGAGGACACCGGCCTGTCCGCGAGCCGGCTGACCGCGGTGCTGAACCTGCTGGAGAAGGCGGGCGGGGTGGAGAAGACGGCCGGCGGCGAGGTGGCCGCGGCGCCGGGCTGCGACACGGCGGCCGGCCGGGAGCAGGCCGTGCGGCGGGCGGTCGGGCTGTCGGAGGACCACCGGCAACTGGAGCAGTCGCGGGTGGACATGATGCGCGGCTTCGCCGAGACCGGGCGCTGCCGCCGCGGCTACCTGCTGGGCTACTTCGGCGAGGAGCAGGCGGGGCCGTGCGGCAACTGCGACACCTGCGCGTCGGCCGACGGCTCCGCGCCGGGCGGCGGCGAGCGGCACGCGGGGGTGCTGCGCGGCACCGGCTCCGGGCGCCGGGCCGCGCCCGCGGAGCAGTCCGACCGGCGCGACCAGGGCGCCCGCTTCGCGGCGGGCAGCCTGGTCAGGCACGGCCAGTGGGGCCAGGGCGAGGTGATGGACTGCTCGGACGAGACCGTCACGGTGCTCTTCGCATCGGCCGGCTACCGCACCCTGTCCCTGGCCCTGGTGCGGGAACGCGACCTGCTGGAGCCGGTGAAGCGCCGCCGCTAGAGCACGGCCGGGTCAGTCGGCGGAGACCTCGGAGCGGTCGCCGCCCCAGAGGGTGTGGAAGGAGCCCTCGCGGTCGGTGCGGCGGTAGGTGTGGGCGCCGAAGTAGTCGCGCTGGCCCTGGGTGAGCGCGGCCGGCAGCCGCTCGGCGCGCAGCGCGTCGTAGTAGGCCAGCGCCGCCGAGAAGCCGGGCACCGGCACGCCGTGCCTGACCGCCTCGGTGACCACGGCCCGCCAGTCGTCCTGCGCGCCGCCGATCTCCTCGGCGAACTTCGGGTCGGACAGCAGGCTGGGCAGCTCCGGGTCGCCCTGGTAGGCCGCGGTGATCCGGTCCAGGAAGGCCGCCCTGATGATGCAGCCGCCGCGCCAGATCGACGCGATGGCGCCGAGGTCGATGTCCCAGCCGTAGGTCTCGCTGCCGGCCCTGATCTGGTGGAAGCCCTGGGTGTACGAGACGATCTTGGACGCGTAGAGCGCCTGCTCGACCTGGTCGGCGAAGGCCGCGGCGGCCTCGCCCTCCAGCGCGCCGCCGCTCGGCCCCGGCAGGTTCCTGGACGCGGCCCGCAGGTCGGCGTGGCCGGACACCGAGCGGGCGAAGACCGCCTCGGCGATCCCGGAGACCGGCACGCCGAGGTCGAGCGCGATCTGCACCGTCCAGCGCCCGGTGCCCTTCTGCTCGGCCTGGTCGGCCACCACGTCCACGAACGGCTTGCCGGTCGCCTCGTCGGTGTGCGCGAGCACCTGCGCGGTGATCTCGATCAGGTACGAGTCGAGCCGGCCGCCGTTCCAGGTCCTGAAGGTCTCGGCGATCTGCTCGGGGCTGTAGCCGGCCACGGCCCGCAGCAGGTGGTACGCCTCGGCGATCAGCTGCATGTCGGCGTACTCGATGCCGTTGTGCACCATCTTCACGAAGTGGCCGGCCCCGTCGGGGCCGACGTGGGTGGTGCAGGGGCTGCCGTCCTTGGCCTTGGCCGCGATCCGCTCCAGCAGCGGTCCGAGCGAGGAGTAGGACTCGGCGGAGCCGCCGGGCATGATGGACGGCCCGTTCAGCGCGCCCTCCTCGCCGCCGGAGATGCCGACGCCGACGAAGTGGATGCCCTGCTCGCGCAGCTTGCGCTCGCGGCGCCGGGTGTCCTCGAAGTGCGCGTTGCCGCCGTCGATGATCACATCGCCGCTCTCCAGCAGCGGCGCGAACTCGTCGATCACCGCGTCGGTCGGGTCGCCCGCCTTCACCATGATCACCAGCCGCCGGGGCCGCTCCAGGGCGGCCACGAACTCCTCGGCGGTGCGCGCGGCGATGAAGCTGCCCTCGTCGCCGTGCGCCTCGACCAGGGCGTCGGTCTTCGCGGTGGTGCGGTTGTGCAGCGCCACGGTGAATCCGTTGCGGGCGAAGTTACGGGCGAGGTTGCTGCCCATCACCGCGAGTCCGGTGACTCCGATGTCGGCCGATCCGCTCATGCGCTGCTCCTGGATGCTCGCTGTCGACGCTGGCTGGACGCTCGGTTTCCCGTCCCATTCTTACCGGGCGGCCGGCTGGGCGCTCAGTGGCCGTCGCGGGGCAGCGGCGCGGAGGTGTCGAGGAAGAACGTGTCGATGCGCTGCACGGCCTCCAGGAACTCGTCCAGGTTCACCGGCTTGGTGACGTACGCGTTCGCGTGCTTGCGGTAGGCGTCGGCGATGTCGTCGGGCGCCGCGGAGGTGGTGAGCACGACCAGCGGGATGGAGCCGAGGTCGGGGTCGTCCTGGAGCACCGCGAGGAACTCCCGGCCGTTCATCCGCGGCATGTTCAGGTCGAGCACGATCAGGTCGGGGCGCTCGTGGTCGGGGTCGCGCAGGTACTCCAGCGCCTCGACACCGTCGCCCACATGGGTGAGCGACCTGGTCATGCTGCCCTCCCCCAGCGCGTCCTGGATGAGCATCACGTCCGCCGGGTCGTCCTCCACCAGCAGGACGCTGTAACTGCGGGGCAGGCTGAGGCCGTTCATCGGGTCGCTCCTGGACATGAGGGGTCGGGACGGGGGTTGTGCGGTGAAGACCAGACCGGGCCAGCGCTTGCGGGCGCCCTGCCGGGTGATCCCCCACGCCTCGCCGATCTGCGGGTACCTGGCGCCCTGCCGGGCGGCGGAGGTCGCCTCCTCCTGGGCCCTGCGGTCCACGGCCCGCATCAGGTGGGCCAGGACGTGCAGCCGGGCCAGCGGGCCGGGCGGGCCGCCGGGCGCCATGCCACCGGGCCCGGACGCGGCGGACCGCCGGGCCAGTTCGTGCACCAGGTCCCTGACGGCCTCGTCGGCGAGCCGGGACATGTCCCGCTCGGGATCCGGCCCGGGCTCCGGTGCGGAGTCCCGGTGGGGATCCTGGTCGAGGCCCGGAGCGGCGGACACCGTGGGATGCGGCATGGTCGCATCGTAGGGAGTCCGCGACCACGTTGACAACAAGGGTTGTCCAAATCCGGCGGCCCGCGATGGCCTTGACGGCGGCCGAGGGGGGAAAGAGGTTCACTATCCCCGGTGCGGTAGTAGCGGGGTACGGCGTCCGCGGGGCGGCCGGGTGGCAACCGTTGGTAGCCGCACCGCGGGCGCCGGCCGCTGTCCGGGCGGTGCGTCAAGTGGCCGGACGGGGCCTGCCGGGCTGTGCCCGAGCAGTGTGTCGAGGGGGCGTACGGGCGCGCCGCGGCGCCCCGTGACTCGCCGGGAGCGGGCTACAGCACGGAGGCGGCGACCAGCACCCCGCACACCGCGAGGGCCGCGCCCACCGCCAGGTTGAACGCGATGGTGTAGCGGTGCGGGCCGGCGCCGCCCGCCGGGGCCTCCTCGGCCGCTATCCGGGTCCGCGGGTACTGGCCGCGGGCCATCCGGCGGCTGAACAGGACGAAGAACGCTCCCCAGAGCGCCAGCAGCACACCCAGCGCCACATGCATACGGTCCTCCTCCCGTTCACGGCCCAGCGGGCCCCTGCGCGCCGTACGGTTCGGCCGGCAAGCCTCCGTCTTGCCCGTCCGCCGGTCGCCAAACGGCCCCGCGGGGCGCTTGCGCGGGTCGAACCGCCGGGCCGTCAGGCGGCGTCGGTCTTCGGGAACACGTACTCGTCGAGCACGATGCCGATGGCCACCGCCGCCGGGATCGCCACGAGGCCGCCGATGATGCCGAGCAGCGAGCCGCCGGCCAGTACCGCCACGACGGTGACCACCGGGTGCACGTTGACCGCGAACCTCATCACCCGCGGCATGATCAGGTAGTCCTCGGCCACCCGGAAGCCGATGTAGAACACGGCGGTGGACACGGCCACCGGCAGCGAGACCGACAGCGCCACCAGGCTGACCGCTATGCCGCCGACCGTGGACCCGACCACCGGGATCATGTCCATCAGGGCCACGAACAGGCCCATCGCGGCCGGGTAGGGCACCCCGAGCACCTCGCACCAGATGAAGGTGGCCAGGCCCGCTATGGCCGAGGTGGCCACGTTGCCGAGCATGAACCGCCCGACCCGGCTGAGGATCTCCTCCACGACGCTCTCCGCGCGCTCCCTGCGGGTGCCGGGCACGAAGCGGTAGCCGAACCGCTTGATCGCCGGCAGCCCGGCCATCACGTAGAGCGCCACCGTGATGACGATGACGGTCGAGGTGACGGTGCTGACCACCAGCTGGCCCGCGCCGAGCACTCCGCCGGCCACCTTGGAGGCGCCGCCGCCCGACAGCTGCTGCTGGGCCTTCTCGATGATGTGGTAGCGGTCCTCCAGGTGGCCGAGCGCCGAGTGGTGGTCGTGCAGCTGGTGGTTCCAGCGGGGCAGCGCGTCGCTCAGCGCGTTGACCGACGCGCTGACCGGCGGGATCACCAGCGCGAGGAAGCCGGCGAAGAGCCCGGCGAGGCCGAGCACCACGACGGCGACCGCCCAGGTCCTGCGCAGCCCGCGCCGGCAGAGCCAGGCCACCACCGGCTCCAGGCTGACGGCGATGAAGAACGCGAGCAGCAGCAGCGTCAGCAGCTCGCTGAGCCGCAGCACCGTCTGGACCAGCAGCCAGGCCAGCACGGCGCCGAGGCCGAGGCCGAAGCCCACGCCGAACCAGGAGCGGCGGGCCGGCAGCCCGCCGAGCAGCGACTCGCGCGCTCCCCTGCGCGGGGTCGGCACACCGGGTCCTGAGCCGGCACCGGGGCCTGCGCCAGGCCCGGCGCCGGAGTCCGCCCGGGTCGGCGGCGCTCCCGGGTCGGGGACGGCGCCGGACGGCGCTGCGGCCTCCGCCTTCGTGTCTGACATGGCGCGGTCTCCCTCGTGAGTGGCCCTGCGGGCCCGTCCTGCGCCGGACGGGCCGCCGCCGGTGCCTGCTGCCCGGCGCGGCGGCCGCGGCGGTCAACCGGACAACGCGGGCACGCCCCGCACGTCACCGGAAGGCGCCCGGTCGGCCGTGCCTGATGCGGCCGACCGGGCGCCGGTCCCGGGTTCGCGGGGCGTCGCGTTGCCGGCCGGACGGCGGGGGCAGCCCGCCGGCCGGTCGGTCAGCGCCTTCGGGGCCTGCGGTCCCGAGAGTCGCCGAACAGGATCCGGTAGCCGATCAGCAGGACCAGCGCTCCCGCGATGGCCGAGATCCAGGTGGCCGCGTCGAAGAACTGGTGCTGCACCGGGCGGTCGAGGAACTTCGCGGACAGCCAGCCGCCCAGGAACGCTCCGGCGACGCCGAACAGCCAGGTGCCCAGCACACCGCCGGGGTCCCGGCCGGGCAGCAGAATCTTTGCGACCGCTCCGGCGAGCAGTCCGAGGACGATCCAACCGATGATTCCCATGCGGGTCGTCTGCCCCGGAGCGGCGCGAACACACGGGCGACCGCGCCGGGTTGGCGCCCCGGCCGGGGCGCCGGACGGTCAGAACCTGCGCCAGCGCGCCGAGGCGAACGAGAACAGGCCGAAGAGCGCCAGCCCGACGGCGGTCAGCACCAGCAGCCAGGGACCGGCCGGGGTGTGGGCGAAGGACCGCAGCGTGTCGTCCATCCCCTTCGCCTTGCCCGGGTCGAACCGGACCGCCGCGACGATCACGAACACGCCCGCGCCGGCGAACACCGCGCCCCGGGCGATCCCGCCGGCCACACCGGTCGCGGTCACCGACTTCCTGACCGGCGGCGACATCCGGGCGGTCTCCAGTTTCTTGAGGAACTTGCGCATCCCGGCACGCACCGCGAGCCCGACGCCGACCGCGACGAAGCCGACACCGACGATCCCCACCAGCCAGCGTCCCGCGGGCAGTTTGAGCGCCGACGCCGTCCAGTCCTTCGACTTCTGGTCGCTGCCGCTCGAACCGCCGGAACCGGCGGCGTAGGCGGCCGTTCCCCAGCAGACCGACGCGTAGAACACCGCGCGTCCGGCGTTCAGCAGCCGCGAGCCGGTCTTGTCCTTGCCGCCGCTGCTGCCGCTGCCGAAGACGGCCTGCGCGGCGCGCCACAGCGTCATGCAGGCGAAGCCGGCGGCCAGGATCCACAGCAGGGCGGTGCCGAACGGCTGGGCCGCGATCTGGTGCAGCGCGCCCTGCCGGTCCGCCTCGCCGCCGCCCGAGCCGAACGCGACCCGGATCGCGATGTATCCGACGAGCAGGTAGACCACACCGCGGGCGACGAATCCCGCCCGCCCCGCGGTCCGCATCCCCTGGCCCTGCGCGCTGTCGCCCGCCTTCCTGGCCGCTCTCGCCGCCTTGCCGCGGCCCTGCGCCTGTGCCGACATCGTCACTGCCTCCCCTGGTCCGCGGGGACACCCGCATATTCCGGAGGGGTCGTCTGCCCCGGGCCGCCGCCGGCACGCTTTTCACCCGTCCGTGTCAGGCCCCGGCGGGGAGCCGTGTCGTTGCCCGGGTAGGGAGTTCATACGGCGGTCACCGAAACTTCCCGTGTCCGGGCACAACGTCAGCAGGGGTTGGACCGTCAAACTGGCATCAGGGGGAGGTAGACGGGTGTCACCACTGGCTTTTCGCGCCGGGCGGCCGCGGCCGGCGCGGCGGCGCGGCCCGCTGCGCGGGCGGGGGGCGGCCGGCTGCGGCCTGGCCGGGCTGCTGACGGCGCTGGTCCTGCTGGCTCCGCAGGCCCACGCCGCGCCCGGCGACGACACGGGCACGCCCGGCCCTGACCAGGGCTATGCCTTCACGGAGTTCGCCGGCAGCGCGCCCGGCACCGACTACGACCACCGCACGGTGACCCTGACCGGCCGGCTGCTGCGGTACGACCCCGCGGGCGGCGCCGAACTGCCGGCGGCGGGCGTCCAGGTGGAGCTGACCCGCGGAGCGCCCGGCACCACCGGTCCGGACGCCGGCTCCGCCGCCGGCACCGAGCCGCTGGGCACCGTGACCACCGACGCGCAGGGGCGGTTCCGGCTGGCCGGCGCCGAGATCGACCCGCCGGCAGACGCGGGCGCGCTGGAGCCGTCCGTGGTGCCGGTCTTCGCGGTCTACGACGGCGAGACGTCGCCCGGCTCGGCGGACCCCGGCCGGACCCCGTCGGTACCTGTGGTGGACGGCGCGGGCCAGGCGCTGGCGGAGCTCGACCTCACGGTGACACCCTCGGCGGCCCGGCTGACCATGGACTACCGTCCGGGTCCGGTCACCGCGGACGGGCGGACGATCACCGCGGAGGGCGTCGTCGAACGGCGGACGGACGGCGGCTGGGCGCCCGCCGAGGGTGTGCCGGTCTCGGTCGGCTTCAGCACCCCCGACGGCGCCCATGACGTCCGGCGCGACCAGCCCACCGGCGCCGACGGGCGGTTCTCGGTGCCGTTCACCGCCGCCAGCACGGGAGTCGTGTCCACCACCGCGGACTGGACGGCCGATCCGTTCCTCGTGCCCACCGGCGCCGGCGGCCTCGACGAGACCGTCTACGTCGCCACCACCCCGCCGGCCACCAGCGCCCCGGCCGCCACCAGCGTGCCGCCGCCGGTGCACCGCGCCGCCGCTCCCCCGATGACCCTGACGTCGGCGGCCTCGGCGGCGCCGCCGGTCGCCCGCACCACCCCGCCGGCCACCACCGCGCGCTCGGTGCCGGCCGCGGCGCCCGACCGGCTGGCCGCGACCGGCGAGGGCACCCCACGGGCGTCCTTCCTGGCGGGCGGCAGCACCCTGGTCGCCGCGGGCCTGGTGCTCGCCGTGGCCCGCCGCCGGATACGCCGGGCGCGCTGAACGGCGGCCGTCGGGGTCGCGGCAGCCACGGCCGGGGGCCGAAAGGCGAACATTGGGTACCGGAGCAGAGCTTGACGGCCATTCGGCCGCGGCGGTAGTCAGATCCCGTCACCATGGGGGCAGTGACGGAATGGGGGGCACCATGAAGCCGCTGGAAGCGGGCGATCCCACATCGCTGGGAGACGGCAGATACCGGCTGACCGGGCGACTGGGCCAGGGCGGGATGGGCGTGGTCTACTTCGGCCGCTCCCAGTCGGGCCGGGCGGTCGCGGCCAAGGTGGTACGGCCCGAGCTGAGCACGGAGCCGGGCTTCCGGCGCCGGTTCGCCGACGAGGTGGCCGCCGCCCGCAGGGTCGGCGGGTTCCACACCGCGCCGGTGGTGGACGCCGACCCGCTCGGCGAGCCGGCCTGGCTGGTGACGGCGTACGTTCCGGGACCGACCCTGCACGCCGTGCTGGTCGACGTCGGGGTGCTGCCGGTCGACACGCTGACCGTGCTGGCCGCCGGGCTCGCCGAGGCGCTTGAGGCGATCCACCGGGCGGGAGTGATCCACCGCGATCTGAAGCCGGCCAACATCATCGTGGCGGAGGACGGCCCGCGGGTGATCGACTTCGGCATCGCGCGCGCCCTTGACGGCACGTCACTGACGCAGACCGGGCTCCAGGTCGGCACGCCCGGCTTCCTGGCGCCCGAGCAGCTCACCGGCGGGGCGATCACCGCCGCGGTGGACATGTTCGCCCTCGGGGTGGTGCTCAGCCAGGCGACGGGCGCGGCCCCGTTCGGCGACGGCCCTTCGGCGGCCCGGCACTACCGGGTGGTGCACGAGGAGCCCGACCTCAGCGGCGTACCGGACGAGCTGCGCGACCTGATCGCGGGCTGCCTGTCCAAGAACCCGCTGCACCGGCCCTCGCCCACGGAGTTCCTCGGCCGGCTGACGGTACGGGAGCGGCCGGACGGCGAGTGGCTGCCGGCCGAGGCCACCGCGCTGCTGCCGCGCACCGCGCCGACGGTCAGCGGGCCCGGAGCCGCCCACCCGCCGACCGTCAAGTCCGGCCCGGCGCCCGCCGGTTTCGGCCCGCCCTCGCCGGAGTACGAGGCGGCGCCGCCGGGTGACGCCGGCTCAGGCGGCCCCGCGGGCTCAGGCGGCTCGTACGGGGTCGCGCCGCCGCCGGAGCAGCCTGGCGGCTACGAGCCCACCGCGCGGGTGGAGTCCGCCGGGGCCGGCCAGGAGAGCCCGCCGTACGAAGGCAGCCCCTACGGCGCCGGATCACCCGGGTCCGGCTCCTACGAGAGCAGTCCGTACGGGGCGGGGTCGTACGAGGCCGCCCCGCCCGAGGGCGCGGCGCCGTACCGGTCCACCACGCCGTACGAGTCCCCGTCCTGGTCAGGACCGGGGTACGGGCCCGGCACCCCGCCGCCCGCGGAGCCGGCTCCGCCGCGCGGCGGGCGCCGCAAGGCGGTGGGCGGGGCCGCGGCGGTGGTGGCCGTCGCCGTGGTGGCCGCGCTGCTGGTCTGGCAGCCCTGGTCCAGCGGCTCCTCGGACGACAAGCACTCCGCCTCCGGGGGTTCGCCGGGCACGGCCTCGGCCGGCAGCAGCGCGAAGGCCGGACCCGCAGGGCTGCCCACCGCTCCGCTGCTGGTCAGGATGGACACCGCGCCGGGCTGGCCGAAGGCGTGCCACGCCGAGATCGCGCTCCGGGACTCCGGCACCGACAACCCACGGCCGCTCGTCCCCGGCGGCACCTGCGACACGCTGCCGTCCTGGTCGCCCGACCACAGCAGCTTCGCCTTCACCCGGTCGCTGGGAAACGGCGACCAGTACGCGTGGGTGGCGAAGGCGGACGGCTCGGGCGCGCACGAGGTCACCACCATGTCCGGCGGCCGGATCTCCTGGTCGCCGGACGGGAAGCAACTGGCCGTGCTGCGCAAGAAGAACGGGATTGCGCAGATCTTCATCGTGGACATCGCCGGCGGCTCCGCCCGGCAGCTGACCACCGGAACCCGCTCCATCCAGGACCCGGCCTGGTCGCCCGACGGCACCCACTTCGCCGTCTGCCTGGACACCTCACCGGCGCTGCCGCAGGTCTACCTGATCGAGTACGCGCACCCGGGGGCCGCCCCGCGGCAGGTCACCACCGGCACCTCGCGCGCCACGGACCCCCAGTGGTCGCCGAACGGCAACTATCTGGCCTACACCTACGGCAAGCCCGGGGTGGCCACCCAGGGCGACATCCACGTCGTCGGGTCGGACGGCGGCGGCGACTACCCGCTGGCGGCCACCCCCGACCAGGAGATGGACCCGGTCTGGTCGCCCGACGGCAAGTGGGTGGCCTACGTGCGCGGCCCGATCGAGACCCCGGCGGTCTGGACCAGCCGGGTGGACGGCAGCGGAACCCGGAAGCTCACCACCGGCACCGTCCCGGAGGGCCACCCCGCCTGGCGCTGACCGGCGCACCCGCCGGTCAGGCCGGCGGGTCGGACTCGGCGCGCTGCTTGAGCAGCCGGAGCCGCTCGTCCCAGGTCTCGGCGAGTGCCGTCATCCAGGACGCGGTGGCCGTCAGGGACTCGGGGCGGACGCTGAAGAGCACCTCGCGGCCGACCCTGCGGCTGCTGACCAGCCGGGAGCGTTCCAGCACCGCCAGGTGCTGGACGACCGCCTGGCGGGAGACGGTCACCTGGCCGGCCAGCGCGGTGGCGCTGCTGGGGTGCCGGGCGGCCAGCAGTTGCAGCAGCCTGCGCCGGGTGGGGTCGGCGAGGGCGCCGAAGACCCCGTCCACGTCCGCCGCGGGCTCCCGCGCCGGCCCGCCGGGATCGGCGCCGGCGCCCGGTGGAGCGCCGGTGGTCACCCCTGCTCCGCCCGGGACTTGAGGCCTGCCATCTCCTCCTGCCAGCCGTCGGTGTTGGAGCGCAGTCCTGCCTCCCGCACCCCGTCGGAGGCGTCGAGGTGGGCGAAGCCGCTCTCGGTGACGGTGACCCGCACGCCGTCCGGCAGCACGGTGAGGTCGAACGCGATCAGCGTGGTGCGGCCGGGGGCCAGCTCCGCGCCGGGGAACTGGCTGGCCCAGCGGAACTCGGCGTGCGTCCTGGCGTCGAGCCTGACCACCTCGACGGGGAAGCGCCCGTACTTCACGCTCTCCCTGACCGTCTGGCTGCCCGGGGTGCGGTCCGGCGGCTCCTCGATGTCGGAGGGCACCCACCAGCCGGGTTCTGTGACCAGGTCCCAGACCCGTTCGAGGTCGGCGTTGATGGTGATGTCCTGCACGATGCGGTCTTCCATGACTGCGCGTCCTCTCGCTCGATGTGCAAGTCAATCCTTGCACTCGATGCTCTCAGGCGCAAGCACGCGCTTGCACAAGACGTCAGGCGGACAGCGCCTCCTCCCCCGCTTCACCCTCCCCCGCCGCGCAGGCCGCCACGAGGTCGTCGAGCGACACCTCCAGGGCGGCGGCCAGCGCCACCACCGTGAAGAACGCCGGGGTCGGCGCCCGTCCGGTCTCGATCTTGCGCAGCGTCTCGGCGGACACCCCGGCCAGGGCCGAGATCTCCACCATGCTGCGGTCGCCGCGCGCCCGGCGCAGCAGCGCGCCGAACCGCTCGCCTCTGCGGCGTTCCAACGGGGTCAACGGAGTCCTCACCATGACCGTGATACTAATACCGGTATAAGTATTGGGCCCCGGCAGGGGGCGGCATGGCGGGAGTGGCAGGACATGGTGGAGATCAAGACCGACGCGGCACTGGAGGCGATGCGCGAGGCCGGACGGGTGGTGGCGAACGCGCTGGCCGCCACGCGGGAGGCGGCCGCGGTCGGGGTGTCGCTGACCGAACTGGACGAGGTGGCCCGCGCCGTGCTCGACAAGGCCGGCGCCCGGTCGCCGTTCCTCGGCTACCAGCCGGCCTTCGCCGACACCCCGTTCCCCGCGGTGATCTGCACCTCCGTCAACGACGCGCTGGTGCACGGCATCCCCACCGGCTACCGGCTGCGGGACGGCGACCTGGTCAGCGTGGACTGCGGGGCCGAACTCGACGGCTGGACCGGCGACGCGGCGATCAGCTTCATCGTCGGCACCCCGCGCCCCGAGGACCTGCGGCTGATCGAGACCACCCAGCGGGCGCTGGACGCCGGGATCGCCGCGGCCACCGTCGGGCACCGGATCGGCGACATCTCGCACGCGACCGGCACGGTGGCCACGCAGGCCGGCTACGGCATGCCCGCGGACTTCGGCGGCCACGGCATCGGCCGCCGGATGCACGAGGACCCGCACGTGCCGGGCCGCGGCCGCCCCGGGCGCGGCTTCCCGCTGCGGCACGGCCTGACGGTGGCGATCGAGCCGATGATGATGGCCGGCGGCGTCGACAGGTACCGCACCGGGCCGGACGGCTGGACCCTGCTCACCACCGACGGCAGCCGCGCCGCGCACATCGAGCACACCGTGGCCGTCACGAAGGACGGCCCGCGGGTCCTCACCGCCCCGTGACGGCAGGCCGTGACCGCCGGGACGTGACCACCGCGCTGTGACGCGAACGCGCCCGCCGACCGGTCCGGCGCCGTCGCCGGACGGGGGCGCCGTAGGACCCGTGACGCGAAGACGCCCGGAGACCGGTCCGGCGTCGTAGGACCCGCGACGCGGCGGCGGCCGCCGGTGCCTCCGGCCCGTCAGCCCGACCTGACGCCGTAGACGTCCCGGTAGGACGGGAAGCTGCCGCCCGGTCCGCTGACGCCCTCGGCGGCGAGCATGGCGTGCGCGATGGCCCGGGCCAGGGTGTCGGCGCCCGTGGCCAGGACGGCGTTCAGTGCGCCGGCCTCGTGGTGCACCCGGAAGGCCGGGGCGACCGGCGGGCCGCCGGCCGGCAGCAGCGGGCGGCGGGCGGTCGAGATCGCGAAGACCGTGTCGCCGTCGGAGAGCGAGTGCGCGGGGCGGATCGCCCGGGCGAGCCCGTCGTGCGCGGTGCCGGCCAGCTTGTGCGCCTGCGACCGGGTCAGCACGGCGTCGGTGCCGACCACCGCGAGGGTGGTGTTCAGCGGCCCGGCCTGCTGCCGGGCGGCGGTCTCCGCGGCGGCGTCGGCGAGCCGCCGACCGGCCCGCTCCAGGGCCTCGGGGCCGACCGGCAGCCCGTACGTGCCGAACTCGGCGGAGCGGACCGGCCCGGCGCCCCACAGCGCGCCGCTGCCGGGATCGACCGCCGACCCGGCGGCGTTGACCACCGCGAGGGCGCCCACCGTGGCGCCGGACTCCAGCACCAGGCTGGCCGTCCCGACCCCGCCCTTGAGGCCGCCGGCCACCGCGCCGGTGCCCGCGCCGACGCAGCCCTGCGGCACCGGCGCGCCCTCCTTCGTGCCGGCCGCCGCCCGTACCGCGGCGCGCCCGAGGTCGGGGCCCGGCCGGCAGCGCCAGCCGCCACCGCGGCCGAGGTCGAACAGCGCGGCGGCCGGCACCACCGGCACCACCTGCCCGGGGCCGCCGACCTGGAAGCCGCGGCCCTGCTCCTCCAGCCAGCCGGCCACACCGCCGGCCGCGTCCAGGCCGAACGCACTGCCGCCGGCCAGGACGACCGCCTCGACGCGCGGCACCAGGTTGCGCGGGTCGAGCGCGTCGGTCTCCCGGGTGCCGGGCCCGCCGCCGCGTACGTCGACGGCGGTCACCGCGCCGCCCTCGGGCGCCAGCACCACCGTGACCCCGGTCAGCCAGCCGTCCCCGGTGCGCCGGGCGTGGCCGACCCGCAGCCCCGGTACGTCGGTGAGTCCGTTGCCCGGCCCGGAACGCGGGGCCGGTCCGTTCGCGGTCATGCGTACTCCGTCCCGGCGGCCGAACCGCTCGGCCGCCGGGACGATCATCACCCCTGGGAGCCGCCGACGTCAGGACTGCGGGAGGTCGGAGCGCGCCGCCGCGTCCTCACCGGCCTCCAGCAGGTTGGCGGCGGCACCGATGATCCGCGGGTCGGGCCTGCCCACCACCTCGTCGTCCCGGTCGGTGTACGGGAAGCGGGCCAGCACGCTGCGCATGGCCTCCACCCGGGCGCGCTTCTTGTCGTTGCTCTTGACCACGGTCCAGGGCGCGTACTCGGTGTCGGTGTCGTGGAACATGGCCACCTTCGCCTCGGTGTACCGGTCCCACAGGTCCAGCGAGGCCAGGTCCATCGGGCTGAGCTTCCACTGCCTGACCGGATCGACCTGCCGGATGGTGAACCGGGTGCGCTGCTCGTTGCGCGAGACCGAGAACCAGAACTTCACCAGCGCGATGCCGTCGTCCACCAGCATCCGTTCGAAGCCGGGCGCCTGCCGCATGAAGCGGTGGTACTCGTCGTCGGTGCAGAAGTTCATCACCCGCTCCACGCCGGCCCGGTTGTACCAGGACCGGTCGAAGAGCACGATCTCGCCGGCGGTCGGCAGGTGGGCGACGTAGCGCTGGAAGTACCACTGCCCGCTCTCCCGCTCGGTGGGCTTCTCCAGCGCCACCACCCGGGCGCCGCGCGGGTTGAGGTGCTCGATGAAGCGCTTGATCGTGCCGCCCTTGCCGGCCGCGTCCCGGCCCTCGAAGAGGATCACGATCCGCTGGCCGGTCTCCTTGACCCAGCGCTGCAGCTTGAGCAGCTCGATCTGCTGGAGCCGCTTGTGCCGCTCGTACTCCGGCCGCTCCATCCGGGAGTCGTACGGGTAGTTCTCCCGCCAGGTGTCCACGGCGCTGCCGTCGGGCCGGATCAGCACCGGGTCGTCCTGGTCGGTGTAGTCCACCGTCATGCCCGCCAGGAGCTCGGGCTCCCTCGTCGTGCTCAACCGCCTCGCCGCCCTTCGTCACTGGTGGAACTGCGGGATGATCAGATACAGCCCGTACAGCACCGCGCAGGCGGACACCAGGAAGCAGGCGCCCGCGCCCACCAGCTGGACCGTGCCGTCGCCGCCCGCCTCACGTGCGCTGTCCCGCTCGGCCAGCGCCCGCACCCCGAGGGTGAACAGCAGCACCACGCCGACCGTGGCGCCGAAGCTGACGACGGCGACCTCCCCCAGGGAACCCCACTTCACGTTCATCCGCGTACTCCCTGTCTGCTCAGTCTGTCTGCTCAGGCACTCGCGCCGGCATGCGCGGCCGGGCGGACCGATGTGGTCGGGGCGTTGTTGACGTTGTCGGCGTGCACCGGGTTGCGCCGGGACAGCATCACGATGACGCCGGCCACCACGACCGCGGCCACCGCGATCAGCACCAGGCCGGTGTTGCCGCCGTGCACCACGGCGCTCGCGGCCACCGCGCCGACCGCCGCGGCGGCGGGCAGCGTCACCAGCCAGGCCAGCGCCATCCGGCCGGCGGTGCCCCAGCGGACCTCGGCCAGCTTGCGGCCGACCCCGGCGCCGAGGATGCCGCCGGAGCAGACCTGCGTGGTGGACAGCGCGAAGCCGAGGTTGGCGGAGGTCAGGATGACCGCGGTGGCGGCCGACTCGGCGGCGAAGCCCTGCGGCGACTCGATGTCCACGATGCCCTTGCCCATGGTGCGGATGATCCGCCAGCCGCCGATGTAGGTGCCGAGCGCGATGGACAGGCCCGCGGTGAGGATCACCCAGACCGGCGGCCCGGCGTCGTGGCCGAGCGCCCCGCAGGAGATCAGCGCCAGGGTGATCACGCCCATGGTCTTCTGCGCGTCGTTGGTGCCGTGCGCGAGCGAGACCAGCGAGGCGGAGGCGATCTGGCCGGTCCTGAACCCCTTGGAGACGGTGTCCTGCGGCGAACGGCTGGTCAGCCGGTAGGCCAGATAGGTGGCGGCGAGCGCGGCGAGGCCCGCGACCAGCGGCGAGGCGACGGCCGGGATCAGGATCTTCTCCACGACCGTGTCGAAGTGCACCCCGCTGCGGCCCGCGCCGACCCACACCGCGCCGATCAGCCCGCCGAACAGCGCGTGCGAGGAGCTGGAGGGCAGCCCGAGCAGCCAGGTCATCAGATTCCACATGATGGCGCCGACCAGCCCGGCGAAGATCATGCCCGGGGTGACCAGCGAGTCGTCCACGATCCCGCCGGAGATGGTCTTGGCCACCTCGGTGGACAGGAACGCGCCGACCAGGTTGAGGACCCCGCTGATCGCGACCGCGACCTTGGGCCGCAGCGCACCGGTGGCGATCGAGGTCGCCATCGCGTTGGCGGTGTCATGGAAGCCGTTCGTGAAGTCGAAGGCCAGGGCCGTGACGATCACCATTGCCACAATGAATGTGATGTGGTCCATCAGCCCAGCCAATCAGCTCCAGGCGTACGCGCAAGGACGACAGGGTGAAGGCACGGTAGCGGCGGACGGCGAGTCGGGGGCCCTGGTGCGGGTGCCGCCGAGCGGCCCAGAGGTCCGATGACAGCGGGGCAATCCCGGGCCGACGGGCGATCAGATGCCTTGCTCCGTCCACAGCCATCACCCAGTCATCGGAACTCTGGGCCGCCCAGGGGATTGGCTGGGTACTCCACGGCGACTAAAGTTCCAGTCCGTCCGCCGCCGTCTCACCGCCGGACGTGTTCTCCGCACACCCCCACACCAGGAGACGCCCATGCAACGACCCGCCCTCCGCAGCAGGCGTACGGCGGTCCTCGCGACCGCCGCCGTCGCGCTCGGGCTGTCAGTCCCGGCGCTGTCCCCGATCGCCTCGGCCGCCGCGCCGCCGGCCCGGGCCGCCGCACCCGCCGCTGCCGCGGCTCCCGCCGCCGACGGCTGGACCGGCACCTGGGCGGTGTCCCCGCAGAGCGGCGGCCCGTCCTACAACCAGCAGACGCTGCGGCAGATCGTGCACACCAGTATCGGCGGCAGCGCGGCCAGGATCCGGCTGTCCAACGCGTTCGGCTCCGGGCCGCTGACCGTGTCCGACGTGCATGTCGCCCAGCGCACCTCCGGCTCGTCGGTGAACACCGGTACCGACCGCGCGGTGACCTTCGGCGGCCAGACCTCGGTGACGGTGCCGGCCGGCGGCACCGCGGTCAGCGACTCGGTGGCGTTCACCGTGCCGGCGCTGTCCGACGTGGCGGTCAGCCTCTACGTGCCGCAGCCGACCGGTTCTGCCACCTACCACCAGCAGGGCACCCAGACCAACTACGTGGCCGGCGGCGACGTCAGCGCCAACGGCACGCTCTCCGGGGCGTCCACCAACGGCAGTTACGCGTTCCTCAGCAACCTGGACGTCACCAACACCGCCGCCACCGGCTCGGTGGCCACCCTCGGCGCGTCCATCACCGACGGGGTGGCCTCCGCCCAGGACTCCAACCGGCGCTGGCCCAACGACCTCGCGGTCCGGCTGGCGAACGCCGGCCGGACGATCGGCGTGCTCAACCAGGGGATCAGCGGCAACAAGCTGCTCAGCGACGGCGCCGGGCAGAGCGCGCTGAACCGCTTCGACCGGGACGTGGTCGGCCAGCCCGGGGTGAAGTGGGTGATCTTCTCCGACGACCCGATCAACGACCTCGGCTCGGGCAACCCGCCCTCCGGCGCGCAACTGGTCACCGCGCTCCAGCAGTTGATCTCCCGGGCACACGCGGCCGGGATCTCCTTCATCTGCTCGACGCTCACCCCGTTCCAGGGCTCCGGCGGCTGGTCGCAGGCCGGCGAGAACGGCAGGGCGGCGGTCAACGCGTTCATCCGCGGCGCCGGCAGCGGCTGCGACGGCGTCGTCGACCAGGACACCGCCACCCACGACCCGGCCAACCCGACCCGCTACCTGCCCGCCTACGACGCGGGCGACCACCTGCACCCCAACGAGGCCGGGTTGCAGGCCATCGCGAACGCGGTGAACCTCAGCCTGTTCGGCGGCCCCTCGGTGCCGCCCGCCGACTTCATCGCACTGCGCTCGCACGCCAACGGCAAGTTCGTGACGGCGGACAACGCGGGCGCCTCGCCGCTGATCGCCAACGGCGCCTCGGCGGGCACCTGGCAGCAGTTCGACGAGGTCAACCAGGGCAACGGGATGATCGCGCTGCGCGCGCACGCCAACGGCCAGTTCGTGACCGCGGAGAACGCCGGCGCGGCCAGCCTGATCGCCAACCGGGCCGCCGCCGGCTCCTGGGAGACCTTCCAGCTGATCCAGAACCCCGACCACAGCTTCAGCCTGAAGGCGCAGATCAACGGCAAGTACGTGACGGCGGAGAACGCGGGCGCGGCGCCGCTGATCGCCAACCGCACGGCGATCGGGCCGTGGGAGGAGTTCGACCTCGTCACCCCGTGAGGGCGGGCGGTCCGGCGCCGGTCCCGGCGAACCGCGGAAGCAGCAGCCGGGACGGCCGGGCCGCGGTGTGGTGCACGGTCTGGGTGACCGGCCCGGCGAGGGCGGCCGGGCTTCGGTCCCAGCGCGGGAACCCGGCCGCCGCCACCTGCACGCGGAGCCGGTGCCCCGGCAGCAGGACATGGGCCGTGGACCACAGATCGACGGCCACCTCCCGGGCCTGGCAGGGAGCGTGGCCGGCCCGGGCGATGCCGTCGGCGAGGTTGTAGGAGACCCCGTCGGGGCCGACGTCGCAAAGCCGCACGACCCAGTCGGCGCCGGGCGCGTCGGCCGTGACGACCAGGACGGCGCGGATCCGCCCGACCACCGCGAGCGGCCGGGTCAGCGGCGCGCCGGTGTACACGAGGACGTCCGGCCGCCGTTCGACCGCCCGCTGGTCGTACGGCCCGGCGGGAAAACCGTCCGCGAGCAGCAGCGCGCCGCCGCGCACGGGTGCCGGATCGTCGCCGCTGTGCCGGATGACCCCGGCCGCGCCCGCGTCCCCGTCGACCGGCGGGGGTGCGGGCGCGAGGCCGCCGCCCGGGTGCAGATACCAGGCCGTCTCGGTGGCGGGCGGCGGCCAATCAGCGAGCGGCAGCCACCGGTTGACTCCCATGACGAAGACGTTCACGGGGTACGCGTCAGCGCCGGCCGGCCCGGTCGTCGGGTCGGCCGACTCGGCCTCGGCTGGTTCGGGGGCGAGCGGGCTACCGGCCGGGCTCGCCGACGGCCGGCCGCCGACCGCGGCCCCGGCCTCCCGCTCGGCCAACCGGGCGTCCAGCCAGTCCAGTTCACGTGCCGCCAACGACCTCCCGCCGTCCAGGGATTCCGCTGCCGACCGCGCGCCGAAGTCCAGCTCGCCCACGTACCGGGTCTGGTTGTCGTGGGTCCAGGGGCCGACGATCAGGGCGGCCGGGCGGCCGGCGGCCCGGGTTCGCCGGTAGTTGTCCAGGCTGCCCTGGAGGAAGACGTCGTACCAGCCGGCCACCGTGAGCGTCGGCACCCCGACGTCGGCCAGGGCCGTGTCGCGGACCGGCGGGCCGCCGGGCCGGCCCGGTACCGGAAGGGCCAGCCGGCGCAGGCTCGGGAGGTCGTCGGCGGGCAGTTCCCAGTGCACCCGGCTGCCGAGCGCCCCGGTCGAGTCCGCCAACTCCGCCAGCGCACGGCTCAGTTCACCGGACCCGGCGGCGTACCGGCGGCGCAGCACCTCCTCCCCCAGGCCCAGCGACCACTGCGCGAGCAGGCCCAGTTCGCGGGCGCCGCCACGGGCCAGCAGCCCGTCGTACGGATCCGCCCAGGTGAACCCGGGTACGGCGGCGACGAGTTCGGGCGCCCCCGCGGCGATCGCCGCCCACTGGGTGTGGCCGAGGTAGCTGGGGCCGTACATCGCGACCCGCCCGTCACAGCCGGGCAGCCGGGCCGCCCAGCGGACGGTGTCGTACCCGTCGTCGTACTCGTGGACCAGCGGCTCCCATTCCCCGCCGGAGCCGAACCGGCCCCGGGTGTCCTGGATGACGACGAGGTAGCCGCGGGCGGCCGCCGCCCGCGGCCGGAGCCGGTCGAGGATGCCGGGGTCCCGGCGGCCGTAGGGGCAGCGGGCCAGCAGCACCGGCCACGGTCCCGGCACCGTCGGCGGCGGCCGGTAGAGGTCGGCGCGCAGGACGGCGCCGTCACGCAGCACCGCCTCGGCCGGCTCCGGGCCGCGCACCCCTGCTTCGCCGTCCGGCACCGCACTCACCGAGCCGCGCACCGCGCCTTCCTTCGTCAGTGGGCGTGGGCTCCCGCCGCCGGCAAGCCGGCGGCGGGAGCCCACGGGTTCAGTTGACCGTCAGGTCGTCGATGTAGCCGCGGTAGCCGCCGCTGCCGCCCGGGTGGTCGTAGCCGACCAGGATCCGGGCGATCTGCTTGCCCGCGCTCTTGGTCGCGAGATTGACCGTGACGTGGTTCCAGGTGTCCAGGGTCAGGTGCCCGCACTGGTGGGCCGGATGGGCGAGGTTGCCGTTCTGGTCGACGGCACCGGAGTCCCGCAGCGTGCTGTTGTCGGTGAAGACCAGGTCCACCGCCACGCACTCGCTCTCGGTCGAACCGGCCGGCACCCAGGGCGTACTGGCGTTGCTCTGCGGATAGATCCAGTAGCCGAGGGTCTTCGAGGTGCCGATGGCGAGCGGCGATCCGCTGAGGTCGTAGACCTTGAGGTAGGCGTGCGGGCTGCTGCCCGACGCCGACCCGGCGTACATCAGCGAACTGCCGCCGGTGCGGGAGGTCTCACCGGTGCGCGGCCCGGTCTGCGGGCCGGCCGAGTCGGAGTTGATGCCGACGACGCCGACGTCGTTGCCGCCCGCGGTGTCCACCGTGTCGATCCAGGCCGGCGCAGGGTCGCCGGGCTCGGAGCCGGAGCTGAAGCTGCTGCTGGTGCCGCCGGTGCCGGTGCCCGAGCCGAGCGGCTGGGCGAGTTCGGTCTGCACGGTGGCGTACGAGGTGCCGGGCGGGGCCAGGGTGACGGTCTCGCCGGCGGACGTGCCGAGGGTGAGCTTCGTGCCGCTGACCGTGCCGGCGTCGCTGCCGTTGCGGTAGACCTGCACGGCGCTGCCGGGCCAGGGGTTGGTGACGACGAGGTTGCCGCCCTTCTGGCTGACCGCCCTGACGTACTGCACGGCGGTGTCGGTCTTCCCGCTGGAGATCAGGAAGTTGCCCGCCGCCATCAGGTCGCCGAACTTGCCGCTGGTGTTCGCGGGCCAGTCGGCGAAGACCTTCACGTCGTTCTGGAACGACTGGAGCAGCATCTCGTCCAGGCCGGAGGTGGTGACGTTGATGTTCTCGATGCCGCCGCCGCTGTGGTGGATCGCCATGTTGGGGTAGCTGTTGCCAGCCGCCTCGGTGTGCAGGTTGGACATGATCGTCGCCGGGTCGTAGCCGGTCCGGGCGGCGGCCGCGTAGAAGGTGGCGGGGGCGTTGCCGCCGTGCCAGGCCGCGGTGAGCTGGCCGACGGTGTTGCGGGCGGTCTGCAGCAGCGTGGCGTTGCTGTCCAGGCCGACCTGGCCGCTGGGGTAGACCGCCTGGATGTCGATGTCGTTGCCGTCGTTGACCCAGCCGTTGCCGGTGGAGGTCTCACGGAAGACGGTCTGCCCGTTCTGCGTCATGGTGGGCAGCGGCGCCAGGTGGGCGTTGATGTCGTTCCAGGTTGCCCGGGTGCCGGCGTCCTGGCCGAGCGCGGTGGACATGTCGCTCAGGCCCTGCATGAGCAGGTGCACCAGGCCCAGCGAGAGGATGCTGTTGGTCTGCGGGTAGGCGTTGTCCTCCTGCGGCGCGTCGTTGGTGATGGTGTACGTGCCCGAGGAGTCCTTGGTCAGGTAGTTCTGCCAGAACAGGCCGACCTGCTTCAGGAACGGGTACACCTTGGCCGCGTAGGCGGTGTCGCGGGTCTGCTCGAAGCGCATGACCATGTCGCTGGCGACGTTGGCCGCGTTGGACTTCTGGTTGTGCAGGTTGGTGTCGGCGCTGGTGCCCTTGGGCGACAGGCCGACCGGGTACAGCACGCCCTGGAAGCCGTTCTGCTGGGCGAGTTGCTGGCCGCGGGCCGTCCAGTCCAGGACCGGCTGGTCGTAGGGGTCCATCAGCGGGATGTGGTTGGTGGTCAGGGCCGCGTAGAACGGCGCCTGGTAGTTGTAGTTGGTGTGGTAGTCGCCGTTCCAGTTCATGTTCCCGGTGATCCAGTTGCCCCACAGGCCGGGCGCGTACTTGCCCGAGCGGGAGACGCAGCCCAGCAGGTACAGCGAGCCGTACCAGCTCTTCTCCACCGCCTTGTCGGGGATCTGGACGTAGGACTGGGACCAGAAGTCGGACCACCAGTTCTGGTGCGAGGTGCTGAGGTTGTTCACGTCGGCCTGCTGGAGGCCGCTGACCATCGAGGTGGCGTTCGCCTGGTAGCTGCCGGTGTCGATGCTGCTGAGGGTGGAGGCCGCGAAGGTGTAGGTGGTGCCCGGCTGCAGGCTGACGTTGATCTTGTTGCCGGAGACGGACGGGCTGCCGCCGATCACCTTGGAGGCGATCCGGGCCAGCGGCGCGCCGCTGCTGCCGTCGGCGGCGACGTCGGCGTTCAGCACCCCGCCGGAGCTGGAGACGGTGGGCGCGGCGCCGCTGCCGTTCTGCACGGTGAAGCTGGCACTCTGCGCGCTGCCGCCGCTGAGCGTCATCGAGGTGACGAACAGGTTCTCGGTGGCCGACACCCAGCTGGTGGTGCTGAGGGTGGCGCCGCCGAGCGTGTAGGTGCCCTTGACCTGGGCGTGCGCGATGTCCTGTACGACGTGGTAGCTCGCGCTGTTCATCCCGGGGACCGACAGCACGATCCGGCCGAGCGGCTTGATGGCGTGCGACGACAGCGAGAAGAAGTCGTTCTTGCCGAGGTAGAAGGTCTGGTTGCCGATCCCTCCGCCGACGGCCACGCCGACGTCGCCGTTGCCCATCAGGGGCGCGTCGACGGTCCCGCCGCCGGTGAGGGTGGTCGGCGGGGAGTTCCACACGCCCTGGTACTGGGCGACGGTGCTCCTCCCCTGGTTCGCGGTGATCGAGTCGGCCGTGGCCGGCTGGGACAGCACGGTGGTCAGCGCGGTGCCGATCAGGGCCGCGGCCGTGATCGCGCTCCCCGCGCTTCTGGCAAGCGACATGGGCCTCATGGGGGCTGCTGCCTCTCTGCTGGCTGGTGCGCGCCGCGCCGGCACGGTGTTCCTCCGGCCGGTGCCGTCAGCCGCCCGCCCGATTCAGCCGATACATCGGATGAATCGGGGCGCGGTGGTTGACAGCGTTGTCAGCCACCGCCCGTGGGGCAGGCGGCGGCGACCCGTCCTGCCGATCGGCGCGGACGGTGAAATGCCAGGTGAAACCGGTTCTGACGGCGGCGCACTGGATGGGGGGACGACTGAGGACGCCGGCGGCTGGCCGGATCCTCCGGCGTTCTCCCGGGGCGGCTCGCGATCGGGAGAACGTTATCTTCGGATGTCTCGGTCGTTTATAGAGGCGGCCGCGCCGGTTGTAAAGGGGCTCGCACGAGACCGTCAGGGCGCGATCTCGCCGGACCCCCGGGTGATCAGCGTGGTCGCCACGATGACGGTCCGCACCGGCCGGGCCGGTTCCGCCAGCCGCTCCCTGAACAGCTCGATGGCCGTCCGGCCGATCTCCCGGTCGCCCTGCGCGACCACCGTGACACCGGGTCGCAGCAGGTCGGCGAGGCCGAAGTCGTCGAAGCCGACCAGCGCGGTGCTGCCGAAGTCGGGGCCGAGCGCGCGGATCACCTCGATGGTGCTCATGTGGTTGCCGGTGACGATCGCGGTGGCCGGCTCGGGTCCGGCCCGCAGCGCGTCCAGCGCGGCGCCGATCCGGCCCGGCTCGATCGGGCCGGGGTGCACCATGCCGTCCAGCGCCACCCCGGTCCGCCGCAGGCAGTCCCGGAAGGCGGCGGCCCGCTGCTGGCCGGTGTGGATCCGCTCGTCGTCGCCGATGTAGCCGATCCGCCGGTGGCCCTGCGCGGCCAGGTGGCCGAAGGCCAGCTCGATGCCGCCGCGGTTGTCCGACAGCACGGTGTCCACGCTGACGCCGGTGGCGGGGCGGTCGAAGGCGACCACCGCGAGGCCGGAGTCGATCTCCGGCTGGAGGTACTGGTGGCCGTCGGCGATCGGCTCGATGATGATGCCGTCCATCCGCCGCCGGCACATGGACATCACCGCCTCCCGCTCGCGCACCGGGTCGTCCTCGGTGGACATCGCGACCACCGTCAGCCCCAGCCCGCGGGCCGTCTCGTCCACCGCCCGCAGCACCGGGTGCGCGTCGGCGATGTGCCGGACGGCGGCGCCGATGGTGCCGGTACGGCCGCTGCGCAGCTGCCTGGCCCGCTCGTCGGGCTGGTAGCCGAGCCGGTCTATGGCCTGCCGGATCCGTTCCGCCAGCTTGTCGCCGACGGTGGCGTCGCCGTTCACCACCCGGGAGACGGTCCGCAGCGCCACTCCCGCCTCGCGGGCGACGTCAACCATCGTGGGACGGCGCGGGCGTCTCGGGCCGCGCCCGCCCACAGCTCCAGGACCAGGCACTTCGCTTCCCTCCGGTCGACCGCTGATGACCTGCCCTCGGCGCTCCGAGATCTGTCCGTGATCGCCGGGGGGCTTGACTTGCTGTCGCGGAACCATACTGTACTCGGCGAGATAACGTTATCCGGCCGACCGGAGCAGAGCCGCCCCTCCGTGCTCGCCGCGCCCCGGCCGGGCCGCTGTCTCCACAGACACCCATCCAGGAAAGGGACGGCCATGTCCAGACGAACTGCCGCTGTGGCGGCGGCCGCAGGGCTGATGATGCTCGCCGCTTGCTCGAACTCCTCGTCGAGCGGCGGGTCCGGCGGCTCCGGCGGCACCTCGCTGTCGTACATGACCTTCAACTCGCCCTCGCTGACGCCCGCCTTCTGGAAGGCGTCGATCGACCGGGCCGAGAAGAAGACCCCGGGCGTGTCGATCAAGCAGATCGTGGCACCGAGCACCGACCGCGACTCGTACGCCAAGCAGCTCCAGGCGTCCGGGCAGTTCCCCGACCTGCTGCAGTCGATCACCCCGTCGCAGTACACCGACGCCGGGCTGCTCAAGCCCTACGACCAGACCTGGATCGACGACAACTTCCTGCTGCCGCAGGGCAACGCGATCAAGGGCAAGGTCTACATCCCGCCGACGAACTCGCAGATCATCCCGCTGGTCTTCTACAACAAGTCGCTGTTCACCAAGGCGCACGTCCAGGCGCCCACCACCTGGGCGCAGTTCCTGCAGGTCAACGAGAAGCTCAAGTCGGCCGGCATCACCCCGATGGAGCTCGGCGGGAACGACCCGTTCGCCGCGGCGATGCCGCTGACCGGCGCGATCAGCGCCGACGTGCTCGGCAAGAACCCGCAGTGGATCCAGCAGCGGCAGGCCGGCAAGGTCAAGTTCACCGACGCCGACGTGGTCACCGCCGCGGCCAAGATGCGCACGCTGGTGGAGAAGGACTACTTCGAGAAGGGCGCGCTGAACGTCAGCTACGCCGACTCGATCAAGAACTTCAACGCCGGCAAGGCCGCGATGTACCCGATGGGCAGCTGGTACCTCGGCTCGATCCCGAAGGACCAGTGGAGCAACATCGGCGTCTTCCCCTGGCCCACCGACGACGGCTCGGTCGTGGTGCCGTTCGCGGTCGGCGGCTCGATGGCGGTGAGCACCAAGGCCAAGGACACCGCCAAGGCGACCGACTTCGCGAAGGCGTGGTCCCTCGACCCCGACAACCTCAAGGCCCTGATCGAGGGCGACGGCGCGTACCCGATGCTCAAGGGCAAGTCCCTGACCGACTACGGCGTCACCGTCAGCCCCGCCTTCACCGACTCCTACGCCTTCGTCACCAAGACCGACACCAAGGTCAGTTCGATCGGCTGGGCCACCAACGACGACGCGCTGCCCGGCTCGCTGAACAACGACTTCTACGCGGCCGCGCAGGCGCTGTTCAACAGCTCCGACGTCAAGGGCCAGATGGCCAAGCTCGACTCCGCGTGGAACACCGCGACCAAGTGACCCCGCGCACCCCGACCACAGACCGCCGCCCCGGCCCGGGGCGGCACCGGCCGCAAGGCCGCCCCGGCAGGAAAGGACAGGGACGGTGAAGCCGCTCTCACACTGGTTCCGCGACTCCTCGCAGGATCTGGGACTGCGGCTGATCGCCGCCCTCGGCCTGCTGCTCTACCTGGTGTTCATCGTTGTGCCGGTGTTCATGAGCCTGCGCAGCAGTTTCACCGACGAGAACCCGCTGAAGTCGGGGAGTGACTACATCGGGTTCGCCAACTACTCGGAGATGCTGCACGACAGCCAGCTGCGTTCCAGTGTCGGCTTCACCCTCGCGCTGGCGGTCGGGGTGACGCTGGTGGCCAACGTGGTCGGCCTGGCGTTCGCCACGCTGCTCGACCGGACCGAGCTGAGCTACCGGGTGCTGCGGACCATCGCGTTCCTGCCGCAGGTGATCTCCGGGGTGATCGTCGGCTTCGTCTGGAAGACGATCTTCACCGAGGACGGCCTGCTCAACGACGTGCTCACCCGGCTCCATCTGGCCGACCAGCCGGTGGACTGGCTGGGCAAGCCGCATCTGGCCCAGCTCTCGGTGGGCATCGTGGTCGCCTGGGTGCTGTCCGGGTTCACCACCGTGGTCTACCTGGCGGCGCTGCAGAACATCCCGCGGGAGCTGTACGACGCCGGCTCCATCGACGGCGCCAACTCCCGGCAGCTGTTCCGGATGATCACGCTGCGGATGGTCGCCCCCGCGACCACCATCAGCGTGACGATCTCGCTGATCACCGTACTGAAGCTCTACGACATCATCACCGTCCTCACCTCGGGCGGACCGGCCAACGCCACCCAGTCCACCGCGCAGTACATCGTGAAGACCGCGTTCACCAGTGATCGGTTCGGCTACGCCTCGGCGATCGCGATGTTCCTGCTCGCACTGTCCGCGGTGATCGCCCTGTCCGTCACCAGCATCCTGCGCCGCAGGGAGATCGACCTGTGACCGTTCACGCCACCCCCTCGTCCACCGCCCGGCCCGCGGCCCGCCGCTCCGCCGCGCCGCGCCCGGCGGGTCCCGCGCGACCGCGCGGGCGCCGCAAGCTGCTCAGCCCGCTCCGGCTCACGCTGGCGATCATCGTGGTGCTGGTGTTCGTCAGCCCGATCTACCTGACGATCGTCAACGCCTTCAAGAAGGAGGACGACATCGTCGCCGACCCGGCGGCGCCTCCGATCCATCCCACGCTCAGCAACCTCAGCACCGCGCTGAACCGCCCCGACCACCTGCTCCAGCTGGGCCTGCGCAACTCGCTGATCGTGGTGGCCTGTTCGGTGCTGCTGCTGATCCCGCTGGGTTCGGCGTTCAGCTTCTACATCTCCCGCCGGCGCAGCCGGCCGAGGGCGGTGCTGCTGGCGGTGCTCGCGGCAGGGCTGATGATCCCGCCGCAGGTGGTGCTGCTGCCGACGATCCGGATCCTGACCTTCCTGGGGCTCGACCACAGCTACCCGGGGCTGATCCTGTCCAACCTGGGCGGCGGCTACTTCTCCTTCGCGGTCTTCGTCTACGTCGGCTTCATGCGGGCGGTGCCGGACGAGATCGTGGAGGCGGCCCGACTGGACGGCGCGGGCGGCCTGCGGATCTGGTGGACGATCATCATGCCGCTGGTGCGGCCGGCCACCGCCACCGTGGCCATCTTCCTCTCGCTGTGGATCTGGAACGACTTCCTCAATCCGCAGTTCATCCTGGGCCCGTTGCAGGGCCAGACCATCACCACCGGTCTCTATCTCTCCGTGGGGCAGTTCCAGATGGATTACGGCCAGCTCTTCGGCATCATGTTCCTCGCCGGAGTGATCCCCGTCGTCGGCTACCTGGCGATGCAGAAGCAGTTCATCGCCGGTCTGACCTCGGGATCGACCAAGTGAGCGCGGCGCCGCGGGCGCAGGCCCCGGCCGGACCCGCCGCGGACCCCGGCACCGAGGGCGTGCCCGCGCTCGACGAGCTGGCCGGCGGCTGGCTGCCGGCCGGAGAGCTCGCGCATCTGCCGACGCTGCGCAACCAGTGGGGCCAGGGGCACGTGAACCGGGACCTGACATCGTTGTCTTGGCTGGCCTTCGCGCCGTACAGCGGCGGTTACCACACCGGTGTGCTGCGGATCGACGGCGAGCCGCTCGCGGCCGAGCGGATGCGCTGGGCGCCCTGGGGCGTGCGGCGGGAGGCGGGCCACGGCCCGCTGTCGGTGCACACCGAGGTACGGATGGTCTACGAGCGCAGCCGGCTGATGTGGCGGCTGACCGTGCGCAACGACTCGGCGCTGCCCGCCTCGGCGACCGTCGAGCAGGAACTGCTCGCGATGTTCGCGCACTCGGAGGTGGACTGGGGCTGGCTGTACGGCTGCCCGTGGAACGACGGCCACCACCACGACTTCTACGCCACCGAGCGGCTGCGCGCCGAGGTCACCGCCGGCCGGCCGCGCCAGGTGCAGCTGCTGCCGCACGGCGAGCGCTGGGTGCGGCTGGGCTCGCCGCGGATCCCCGGCATCCAACGGGACGAGGACGCGGCCCCGATGCTGCTGGAGTCCGAGCTGCCCGACCACTCGGCGCCCGACTCGGGCCGGGTACGGGCGCCCGGCGCCGCCTGCCGACTGCGCGGCATACGCGTGCTGCGGGCCGGCGGCGGCAGCGAACCGGTCGGCGACCCGGCGGCGCTGTACGCCGTCGAGCCGGACACCGACCTGCGGATCGGCACGCTCACCCTGGCCGACGGCGACACCTTCGGCGTGCAGGTGAAGGTCGAGGCCGACGGCGTGACGGGGGTGGTCGCCACCCACGGCAACCACCCCGACTCGGCGCAGCTCTCGCTGGCCGCCGGGGTGCCCGCCGTGCGGATCGGCGGCGAGTACGTGACCGCGCGGGAGGCGCTGCCGGCCGGCTCCTGGCACCGGCTGGACGTCCGCGTCACCGGCGGCGGCGCCGAGCTGTCGGTGGACGGCACGGTCGTCGCCCGTACCGCCCCGTGGTGGGGCGGGCAGCGCTGGACGGCGACGGCGGCCGACGGGATGCTGCTGGTCCGGGACGCGCGCAGCGTCGCGCGGTCTGCCTACGCGTTCGCCACCGCGCCCGACTCGCTGACCGCCGAGGGCGCCCGCGGGGTGGCCCGCTGGCAGCTCACGCTGGCGCCCGGCGAGAGCCGTGAACTGGGCTTCGTGCTGGCCGTGGCGGGCTCAGAAGGGGACGCCCGGCGGGCGGCGGGCGGCACCGCCGGGTCGTTCGACGCGGCCTTCGCGGGCGTCGCGAGGCGCTGGCGCGGCACCTGGGCGGACGCCTTCACCCCGGACAACCCGGAGTTCTCCGGCCATCTGCCCACCCTGCGGACCGCGGACGCCGACCTGGCCAGGACGTACTACCTGGGCGCCCTGCTCGCCGTCTACCTGCGCAACACCCGGGTGTCGCGGACCGGCCCGGTGTTCCTGACCGGCGGCCCGCGGCTCGGTCCCACGACCACCTTCTTCTGGGACCAGTCGGAGTGGGCGCGGACCGCGGCGATGCTGGAGCCGCGCGGCATGCGGGCCTGGATCCTGGCGGCGCTCGGCCGGCCGTACGACCACTGCCACTCCTTCGACACCCGCGGCCTGCTGCCGGTCGGCAACCACTACGCGGCCAACGACCACGCGCTGTTCCGCACGGTGACGGAGTACCTGGCCGTCACCGGCGACCTCGGGCTGCTGCCGGAGACCGCCGCCGGGCGCAGCGTGCTGGACCACCTGCGGGCGATGGCCTACCGGCCGCGGGAGCGCCGGGCGGCCTTCGGGGACGGGGTGCTGGTGGATCTGGGCCGGGACGCCTGGGAGTTGCTGGAGTGCGTGCCCAACTACCGGGACGCGGTGGTGTCGTTCAACGCCGGGTACGCCGGCATGCTGCGCTCGCTGGCCGGACTGCTGCGCACGCTCGGCGCGAGCGCGGAGGCCGACCTCGCCGAGGCCGACGGCGAGCGGCTGGCGCGGGCGGTGCTCGGGCAGTACGCGGGCGGCGGACGCTGGCTGATCGGACACCCGGAGGGCCCGGAGGCGATCGGCCACTGCCTGGACTTCGCGCTGGTCGCGGCCGACATGGCGGAGGACCTGTCGCCCGTACAGCGCGAGGAGATGGTCCGCTTCGTCACCGGCCGGCTGGTGGACGGCGACTGGATGCGGGCGCTGGATCCGCGCGATCCGATCGCGCCGTTCTCCGACCGGCCCGACCACGGCGCGGCCGGCGCCTTCGCGGCCTGGCCGGGTGCCACCGCGTACGGCCTGTGCCGGCTCGGCAGGCCCGACGCGGCGGCCGCCGTGCTGCGGCGCGCGCACCGCGCGACGTCGGGCGGGCTGTGGGGCCAGGCGATGGAGGTGACCCCGGGCGGCGGCTACCGGGTCGCGGAACGCGGGGTGTCCAACCGGGAGAGCGTCGCCGCGGTCGCGGTGACCGAGGCGGTGATCGCCGGCCTCTTCGGCGTCCGGCCGTCGGTGCACCGGGCGGGGTCCGCTGCACCTGGCGCGCCCGGCGGGGTGCGCGGGCCGTTCGGCGAGCTGCTCAACATCCGGGCGGTCGGCTTCGACCTGCCGGGGCCGGTCGGCCTCGAACTCCCCGGGTCCGTCGGGTGAACGGACCCGGGCCGGCCGGCTGATCAGGCCCGGGCACACCAGCCGAACCGGCCCCGGCCGGTCGGCTGAACCGGCCCGGGCCGGCCGGCTGGGACCGGCGCCGCGACGACCCGTCGCGAGTCGGCCGGGCCACCGGCGCGTGCCACCGAGGTCGGCTCTGGTGGCGCACGGCGGTGGCCCGTGCGGCGGGTGGGCGGGCAGGGGCCGAACAGGCGCGGCCCCTGCCCGTATCCAGGCCCCTTGTGTGACAGGAACGCAACAGTCCGGACCCCGGCACTTGCCCTGAGCAGCGAAAAGGCTAGCCTTACCCCAGATTGCGGCCGTCTGGCCGCCGGGGTTTTTGGCCCAGGGGGGCTTCTCATGCGCAGGAAAAGCGCGATAGCCGCCGTCTTCTCGCTCGGGGCGGCGTCGCTGATCGGAATCACCACGGGGGGCCCGGCGGGTGCGACCACCCCGCCGGTCGCCATGACGGCGGACGACCTGCCCACCTGGCAGACCAACGGCGTGGTGTGGGCACTGGCCCAGGCCGACGGCGTGGTCTACGCGGGCGGCACCTTCTCCGCGGTACGGCCGCCGGGGGCCGCGGCCGGCACCGGTGACCAGCCGGCCCTGAACTTCCAGGCGTTCAACGCCGCGACCGGCGCGCCGACCTCGTGCAAGCTGTCGTTCACCGTCGGCAGCGGCACCGCCACGGTGCGGGCGCTCGCGGTCTCGCCCGACAAGTCCACGCTGTACGCGGGCGGCACCTTCGGCGCGGTCAACGGCGTGCCGTCGAGCAACCTGGCGGCGATCAACCTCGCCGACTGCACGGTGAAGACCACCTTCAAGGTGTCGGTGTCGTCCCAGGTGCGGACCATCGTGCCGACCGCCGACACGGTGTACTTCGGCGGGAACTTCAGCTCCGTGGCGGGCGTGGTCAGGCAGCACTTCGCCGCGGTGTCCACCACCGGCGCGCTCAAGCCCTGGACGGCCAACGCCGACAAGGCGGGCAAGGCCATGGTGCTCAGCCCGGACGGCACGAAGATGGTGCTCGGCGGCGACTTCGTCACCCTCAACGGGGCCAACTCGCACGCGCTGGCGGTGGTCAACGCCACCACCGGCGCGAACGTGAAGACCTACCCCGGCTTCATATCGCCGACCTCCACCGTGCAGGCCCTCGCCTCGGACGGCACCTCGTTCTTCACCGGCAACGAGGGCACCGGCGGCGGGGTCTTCGACGGCCGGATCGCGCTGAACTTCAGCGACCTCAACCAGCACTGGCGGGACACCTGCCTGGGCGCCACCCAGGCGCTGGACGTGTACAAGGGCGTGCTGTACAGCAGTTCGCACGCGCACGACTGCTCCTCCATGGGCCAGTTCCCGCAGGCGGACGCCCGGCACCACCTGCTCGCCGAGTCGGTGGACACCCCCACGCCGCTGCTCGGCTGGTTCCCCAACACCGACGACGGTCCCGCGGGCACCGAGCAGATCGGCCCGCGCGCGATGACCACCGCGACCAGCGGCAGCACCGACTACATGTGGGTGGGCGGCGAGTTCACCCGGATCGCCAGCAACGGCAACCGGCTCCAACAGGGCCTGGTGCGGTTCGCCAACACCCCCGACACCCGCACCCCCACGGTGCCGCAGCAGGTCACCGCGGCGAAGGTGAGCGGCGGGGTCAAGGTGAGCTGGCAGGCGAGCACCGACCTGGACGACGGCACGCTGACCTACAAGGTCTACCGCGACGGCATCCAGGTGGGCTCGTTCACCGGTGTCTCCCGGTTCTGGAGCCTGCCGGTGTTCTCCTTCACCGACACCCACACCGAGCCCGGGACCACGTACTCCTACCAGGTCACCGCCGTTGACGCGGCCGGCAACACCAGCGCCAAGTCGGCCGCGGCGAGCGTCACCACGGCCGGCACCCCGACCTCCGCCACCCTGACCGCGCCGGCCACCGCCGACTCCTACGTCAACGCCGCCGCGGCCTCGTCGAACTACGGCAGCGACCAGCAGCTGGCGGTACGCGGCAGCTCCGCCTACAACGCCTACCTGCGGTTCGCGCTGCCGGCCGCGCCCAGCGGGATGGTGCTCAAGAGCGCCCAACTCACCGTACGGAGCAGCTCGGACGTCAACGCGGCCTCCACCGACCCGCTCAGCGTGCAGCCGGTCACCGGCGCCTGGACGGAGACCGGGGTGACCTGGGCGAACAAGCCGGCGCTCGGCCCGGCGATCGGCACCCTGCCGGCGCCGTCCGCGCAGCAGACCGACTACTCGGCGCCGCTCACCGCCTCGGCGCTGGCCGGCCATCTGGGCGCCGACTACGACCTGGCGCTGACCTCGACGGGTACGGACTCGGCGTGGTTCTGGTCGAAGGACGCACCGGGCACCTCGGGGCATCCGCAGCTCACGCTCGTCTTCGGCCAGCCGTGAGGGCGGTCAGGCCCGCGGGGGCGGTCGGGGCCGTGAGCGCGGTCAGGGCCGTGAGGGCGGTCGGGGCCGTGAGGGCGGTCAGGTTCAGGCTCGGCGCGGCCGCCGTCATCGTGGCGGCGACCGCGGCGGCGCTGTCCGGGTGCGGCAGCGGCGGCGGCCACACCGACGCGCGGGGGACGACCCGGCCGCCGTCGGCCACCGCCTCCTCGTCCTCGTCCTCGGCCGGCACCATGGAGCCGCCGGCCGCCTCGGCGCCGGGCATCGGACCTGACGGCACCACCGAGTCGACCGGTCCGGCCGGCCCGCAGAAGACCCTGCCGAAGGCCCAACTCACCCCGGCGACCGGCACGTTCACCGATTCCCAGCGCGACTACCTGGTCGGCAGGGTGCCCACCGGGATGGACCCGTCGGCGGTGCTGCAGACCGGCCAGGAGTCCTGCGACCGGATCGCGACCACCGCGGGCGTCGATCCGGGCGCGGCCCGGGAGGCGATCAAGTCCGGCCAGATCGCGGACGCCAAGGGCGCGATCACCTATCTGTGCCCGAAGTACAAGAACCTGCTCGACTGAACCGCGGTACGCCACCGGCGACTTGCCGGTACCGGTGCCTCACGCCGGTACCGGCCCGCCGGCCGCACCGCCGCCCGCCGGCTGTGAAACGCCTCGTGTAACGTCCCCGCCCCGTCTGGTCCCATACGGCCCGGAGCCTTGGCAGGCTAAGCTGCCGCCATGAAACGACGGGCTGTAACGGGTGGCTAGGCCGCAGAGCGGCAGCCGGGCCACGGTCCGGGCGATCGCCGCGGAGGCCGGCGTGTCCATCGCCACCGTGTCGCGGGTGATGAACGGGCGGGTCAACGTCGCGCCCGACACCCAGGAACTGGTGCGCCGCGCCGTGGCCCGGCTGGGCGCGCCGGCCCCGGCCAGACGCGGGGCGGCCGGCGGCGCGATCTACGTGCGCTGCCCCTACGTGCTGACCGACTACTTCGGGGTGATCGTCTCCTCGGTCGCCGAGACGCTCGACCTGCACGGCAGGCGGCTGGTGCTCAGCGCCGGCGACGCGGCCCGGCAGGCGCAGGTGCTGGCCGGGCTGCCCTCCGATCCGGGGATCGCCGGCGCGGTGCTCATCGTGCCGCCGGAGCCGGAACGGGAGCTGGAGAGCCTGCGGGCCAGGGACTTCCCGTTCGTGGTGGTCGATCCGCGCACCCCGCTCCCCCGCGACATCGCCTCGGTGTCGGCGGCCAACCTCACCGCGGCCCGCAGCGTCAGCGCCCATCTGGTGCAGCTCGGCCACCGCAGGATCGGGGTGATCGGCGGTCCCGGCGACTGGCTCGCCAGCCAGTCCCGGCTGGCCGGCCACACCTCGGCGCTGGCCGACGCGGGCGTGCTGCCGGCCCCCGAACTGCTGCGCAGCATCGAGCCGACGGCCGACTGGGGCTACGACGCGGCCTGCGAGCTGCTCAGCCTGCCGCAGCCGCCGACCGCCCTGGTCGCGTTCAACGACAAGGCGGCGGTCGGCGCGCTGCGGGCCGCCTACGAGCGGGGGCTTCGGGTCCCGGAGGACCTGTCGATCACCGGCTTCGACGACATCGACCTCAGCCGCAGCACGGTCCCGCGGCTGACCACGGTCCGCCAGCCGCTGGAGGAGATGGGGCGGATGGCGGTCTCGCTGCTGATGCGGCTGCTGGACCGGCACACGGTGGACACCCTGCACATCGAGCTGGCCACCCAGCTGGTGCTGCGCGGCTCGACGGGTCCGCCGCCGGCCGCCGGTTAGCACCGCCGGCGGCCGGGGGGCGGATCAGCCCGCGTCGTCCTGGCCGGTCAGCTTCCTGACCACCCGCGCCGGGTTGCCGACGGCGAGCACGCCCGCGGGCAGGTCCCTGGTGACGACGGCGCCGGCGCCCACGACGGTGTCCTCGCCGATCGTCACGCCGGGGCAGACGACGACCCCGCCGCCGAGCCACACGTTGTCGCCGATGGTGATCGGCAGCCCCTTCTCCCAGCCCGCCCGGCGCCGCTCGGCGTCCAGTTCGTGGGTGGGCGTGAGGAGTTGGACGTTGGGGCCGATCTGCACGTCGGCGCCCACCGTGATCGGGGCCGCGTCCAGGAAGACCGCGCCGAAGTTGATGAACGTACGGGCGCCGATGCTGATGTAGGTGCCGTAGTCGCAGCGGAACGGGGCCCGGATGCCGACCCCCTCACCGACCGAGCCGAGCAGGTCCTCCAGCAGCTCGCGCCGCTCCGGGTCGTCCAGCTCGGCGGTGTTGTACGCGTGGCAGAGCTCGGCGCGGCGGCGGGTGTCGGCGCCCAGCTCCTCGTCGTCGGCGATGTACCACTCGCCGGCCAGCATCCGGTCCTTGTTCTCGCCCATCGCCCGGCGCTACCGGGCGTCGCCGACGGTGAGCTGGACGTGCTGCGGGTAGAAGGCGACGTGCCCGGCGATCCCGGCGACGGCGTCGTACGGCTTCTCGTACGTCCACACGGCGTCGGCGATCTCGCCGTCGGGGGTGCTGAGCGAGTAGTACGAGGCGTCCCCCTTGTACGGGCAGTAGGTCTGCGAGTCGGTGGGCCGCAGCGCGGTGCCGGCGACGTCGGCCAGCGGGATGTACTGCACGGCCGGGTAGTCGGCCTCGCGCAGCGTCAGCGCGCTGGTGGTGTCGGCGATCACCTCGCCGGCGGCACGGACGACCACTCGGGCCGGGTTCGGCTCGACGGTGATCGGGTGGTCGGGGCCCGGCGTCTTGACGGGGCGTTCCATGGCGTCTCCAGGCGAGTAGACCGGTCTGTCCAATGAACGTCTCGACCGTAGGCAGGCCGGTCGGTCCGCGTCAAGCAGGTCCGGCGCCGGGCCCGCGCCGGGCCGCCGGCGGGCTGCCGCCGGCCCGGCGACCCGGCGGCCGGGTGTCACTCCCGGTCCCCGAAGCCGGCCAGCCGGCGCTGGACGTGCAGCAGGTACTCCTTGCGGTCCAGCGGGTTGTGGTCGGTCCGCGGCCGGTCGGGGACCGGGCCGCGCACCGGCCGGTAGTGGTCGAAGGCGCTCTCCAGGACGCCTTCACCGCTGGTGAGGGTCGGCAGCTGCAGCTCCAGGGCGTGCACCTGGGCGGCCGGGATGTCGCCCTCCAGCAGATACGAGGCGCCGAGCGCGGTCTGCGTGTGCGGCACCGCGCCCAGCCGGGACAGCGCCGGCAGCACCGTGCCGACCGCCGCCACCGGCAGGTCCAGCCGGAAGCGGTGCATCGGCTCGTGCACCCGGGTGCCGGCCCGCCGCAGCGCGTCCATCAGCACCAGCGGGGTCAGCGCGCGGAAGTCCCCCGACGTGCTGGACATGCTCTTGTCGAAGGTGCCGTGCGCGTGGCTCTGCCGCGGCCAGTAGCCGGAGTGCGTCATGGTGACCACGCAGTCGGTCACCTGCCAGCCGTGCAGCCCCTGCCCGAGCGCCTCGCGGACGGTCTCCTCCACCGCCCGGAAGAACGAGTACGGCATCGAGCCCAGCTCCACGCCGAGCGCGAACTCCACCCCGCTGCCGGCGGCGGCCGGCGCCACCCGCAGTCCGACGGTGGCCAGGAACGGGTTGGCCTCCTTGGCGATGATCTCGAAGGCCGCGCCGGTGCCGGCCGGCCGCTCGACGTGCAGGGTGGTCGTCTCGCGGAAGCCGACCTCGACCCCGAACTCCTCGGCCAGCGTGGCCTGGATGACCTCCTTCTGCACCTCGCCATAGAGCGACACCGCGATCTCCTGGCGCAGTTCGTCCCTGCGCAGGTTGATCAGCGGGTCCTGCTCGGCGAGCTGGGTCAGCGCGCTGTGCAGCGCGCCGCGGTCGGCCGGCCGGGCCGCGCTGACCACCGTCTCCAGGGTCGGCGGCGAGAAGTGCTGCTGCACGGAGGGGGCTTGGCCGGGCTCGCCGACGGTGTCGCCGATCCGGACGTCGCCGAGGCCCCAGAGCCGGGCGATCCTGCCCGCCGGTGCCTGGTCGCCGACCAGTGCCGAGCCCTGGTCGAAGACGCTGACCGCGGTGACCCGGTCCTCCGCGACCAGCACACCGGCGCGGTGCACCGGCAGCCGGTCCCGGGTGCGTACCGTGCCGGAGACGATCCGGGCGTAGGCGATCTTCTCCCCCGCCGCGCCGCGCTCGATCTTGAAGACGGTGCCGGACGCGGGCGCCGCCGGGTCGCCCTGCGCGGCCGGCAGCAACTCCCTGATCCCGGACAGCAGTTCGCCCACCCCGGCGCCGCTGATCGCGGACCCGGTGAACACCGGGTGCACCGTCGCCCGGCCGGTCTGCCGCGCCAGTTCGGCGCGCAGCCGGCCGTGGCCGACCGCGGCCTCGTCGGTCACGTAGGCGGCGAGCAGCGAGTCGTCGTGGCCGGCCAGCAGGTCGACCAGCTGGTCGCGGAAGTCCGGGTCGGCGGCGGTGCGCGGGACGGTGTAAGCCTGCCGGGTGCCGCAGTCGCCGGACGCGGTCATCTGGACCACGTCCGGGGTGAGCTTGGCGGCGATCTCGCGCAGGGTGCGGTCCGGGTCGGCGCCGGCCCGGTCGATCTTGTTCACGAACAGCAGGGTGGGGATGCCCAGCCTGCGCAGCGTCCGCATCAGCACCCGGGTCTGCGCCTGGACGCCCTCCACCGCGGAGACGACGAGCACGGCGCCGTCGAGCACGCCGAGCACCCGCTCCACCTCGGCGATGAAGTCCGGGTGGCCGGGGGTGTCGATCAGGTTGACGGTGATGTCGTCGACGGCGAAGGACACCACGGCGGACTTGATGGTGATGCCGCGGCGGCGTTCCAACGCCAGGGTGTCGGTGCTGGTACTGCCGTCGTCGACGCTGCCGACGCGGTCGATGACTCCGGCGGCGAACAGCAGCCGCTCGGTCAGGCTGGTCTTACCGGCGTCGACATGGGCCAGGATCCCGAGATTCAGCGTGTGCACGAAGCGTCATGTCCTCAAGATAGGGAGTGGTGATTCCTGTCGAGACGGGCACGAACGCTCGGCGCATGGTCGGATCTCCTCGGGTCGCGGTCAGGTGGGTGTTGCTCAGGCAGTCCGGCGCCTGGGCACGGCTGCCGCTTGGGACTACACCAGAGCCGCGGCCCGGCGGCAACGTGATTTCGGCGCCGGCCACCGTGATCCGCTGTGGCAGCCACCGCCGAACGGTGTTTCCGCCGGGCGGTCCGCCCGGCGCAGGATGGACGCGTTCCCAGACGACGCCGCGGCGGAGAAGACGCTGGCCGACGTCACCGACGAGGACTTCGACCACCAGCGGCCAGACCGTGCGGGCCAACGGGGCGATGTTCTAGCCGGTCAGGCCGGGTTCTGGCACGTCCAGCCGGTGAGCGCGCGGACCTCGGCGGCCACCCGGGCCATCAGCGCCTCCGGCGCCCGGGCGGTCCAGCACAGCGCGAGCCGCGAGGGGGCCGCGTCCGTGACGTGCGCCCAACTGACCAGCGACATCGGGAAGTAGCGCCTGAGCGGCTCGGGCGCCAGCCACACTCCCCGGCCGCGCGCCACCGGCGTCAGCCGGTCCTCGATCCGCGGGGCCTTCGGGCCGCGGAGCGCGGGCCGGCCGTCCGGCCGGGGCTCGGCCAGCCAGTGCCGGGTGACGTCCTCGCTGACCCGCACCTCGGGGACGATGACCGGCTCGTCGGCGAGATCGGCGAGGGTGACCTCGGTCCGTCCGGCGAGCCGGTGGCCGCCGGGCAGCGCCATCATCCGGCGGTCGGTGCGCACTTCGGCGTACCGCAGCCGCTCGTCGCCGGTGGGCACCCAGAGGAAGGCGGCGTCGGCGCCGCCGCTCCACAGCAGTTCCAGCTCCTCGGGCAGCGTGGAGACGGTGACGAGGTCCATCGCGAGTCCGGGCACGGCCGATTCGACGGCCTCGGCCGCCGTCACGGCGAACTCGTAGGTGGCGTGCGGCTTGCACACCAGCCACAGCCGGCCGGCCAGGCCGCCCGCCACCGCCTTGACCTGACCGGTCAGCGTGTCAAGGCCGTCGAGCAGATCCTTGCCGCAGGTCGAGGTCGGCCATGACGGGCAGCCTACGGTGGGGAGTTGGCGGAGGGAGCGGTTCCGCCGCCGACGTTGCGCCGCCGGAGTTCCGCCGTCTCAGGGCCGTGGGGACGGGGGCGTGCGGCCGGGCCGCGGCCGGCCGGTCAGTCCCGGCCGACCTTGCGGTTCGCCCGCAGCCACTCCTTGTTCATCGCGGTGATCGAGGTGAGCGGGATGCCCTTGGGGCAGGCGGTGGCGCACTCGCCCGCCAGCGTGCAGCCGCCGAAGCCCTCCGCGTCCATCTGCGCGACCATGTCGAGCACCCGGGTCTCGCGCTCGGGTCCGCCCTGCGGCAGCACCCCGAGGTGGTTGACCTTCGCCGAGGTGAAGAGCATCGCGGAGCCGTTGGGGCAGGCCGCCACGCAGGCGCCGCAGCCGATGCACTCGGCGTGCTCGAAGGCGCTGTCCGCGGCGGACTTGGGCACGGGGGTGGCGTGCGCCTCGGGCGCGGCGCCGGTGGGCACGCTGACGTAGCCGCCGGACTGGATGATCCGGTCGAAGGCGGAGCGGTCCACCACCAGGTCGCGGACGACGGGGAAGGCCGCGGCCCGCCAGGGCTCCACGTCGATGGTGTCGCCGTCCCGGAACGCCCGCAGGTGCAGCTGGCAGGCGGTGGTGCGCTCCGGGCCGTGCGCCTGGCCGTTGATCACCAGGCTGCACGCGCCGCAGATGCCCTCCCGGCAGTCGTGGTCGAAGGCGACCGGCTCGCCGCCTTCGAGCGTCAGCCGCTCGTTGAGGGTGTCGAGCATCTCCAGGAACGACATGTCCGGTGAGAGGCCGTCCACTTCGTAGGTCGTCATGCCGCCGGCCGCCTCGGGGTCGTGCTGGCGCCAGACGCGCAGGGTGAGCCTCATGCGTAGCTCCGCTGGGTGGGGTGTACGTGTTCGAAGACCAGGTCTTCCTTGTGCAGGACGGGTGCGGTGCCGGTGCCGGTGAACTCCCAGCCGGCCGCGTACGAGAACTCCTCGTCGCGGCGGGCCGCCTCGCCGTCCGGGGTCTGCGACTCCTCGCGGAAGTGGCCGCCGCATGACTCGGCGCGGTGCAGCGCGTCCAGGCACATCAGCTCGGCGAGTTCGAGGTAGTCCACGACGCGGTTGGCCCGCTCCAGCGACTGGTTGAACTCTCCCTCGGTGCCCGGCACCTTGATCCGGCGCCAGAACTCCTCGCGGATCTGCGGGATCCGCTCCAGCGCCTTGCGCAGGCCGTGCTCGGTCCTGGCCATCCCGCAGAACTCCCACATGAGTTCGCCGATCTCGCGGTGGAAGGAGTCGGCGGTGCGGTCGCCGTCCACGCCGACCAGCCGGCGCAGCCGGTCCCGGGTCTCCGCCAGCACCCCGGCGACCACCGGGTGCGTGTCGCCGATCTCCTGCTGCCCGGGGTTGCGGGCCAGGTAGTCGTTGATGGTGGCGGGCAGCACGAAGTAGCCGTCGGCCAGGCCCTGCATGAGGGCGGAGGCGCCGAGCCGGTTGGCGCCGTGGTCGGAGAAGTTGGCCTCGCCGATCGCGAACAGGCCGGGCACCGTGGTCTGGAGGTCGTAGTCCACCCACAGGCCGCCCATGGTGTAGTGCACGGCCGGGTAGATCCGCATCGGCACCTCGTACGGGTCCTCTGCGGTGATCCGCTGGTACATCTCGAAGAGGTTGCCGTACTTCTCGGCCACCGCCTTGCGGCCCATCCGGCCGATGGCGTCGGCGAAGTCCAGGTAGACGCCCTGGCCGCCGGGTCCGACGCCGCGGCCCTCGTCGCACACGTTCTTGGCGGCCCGGGAGGCGATGTCCCGGGGCACCAGGTTGCCGAACGAGGGGTAGATCCGCTCCAGGTAGTAGTCCCGCTCGGCCTCCGGGATGTCGGCGGGCCTGCGGGTGTCGCCCTTGGCGCCGGGCACCCAGATCCGGCCGTCGTTGCGCAGCGACTCGCTCATCAGCGTCAGCTTGGACTGGTGGTCGCCGGTGCGCGGGATGCAGGTCGGGTGGATCTGGGTGAAGCACGGGTTGGCGAAGTACGCGCCGCGGCGGTGCGCCCGCCAGATCGCGGTGGCGTTGGAGTTCATGGCGTTGGTCGACAGGTAGAAGACGTTCCCGTAGCCGCCGCTGGCCAGCACCACCGCGTCCGCGAAGTACGTGCCGAGCTCGCCGGTGACCAGGTCGCGGGTCACGATGCCGCGGGCCCTGCCGTCGATCACGATCAGGTCAAGCATCTCGGTGCGCGGGTGCATCTCGACGTTGCCCGCGGCGATCTGCCGGGACAGCGCCTGGTAGGCGCCGAGCAGCAGCTGCTGGCCGGTCTGGCCGCGGGCGTAGAAGGTGCGGGAGACCTGGACGCCGCCGAACGAGCGGGTGTCGAGCAGCCCGCCGTACTCGCGGGCGAACGGCACCCCCTGGGCCACGCACTGGTCGATGATCTCCACCGAGATCTGCGCCAGCCGGCGGACGTTGGACTCCCTGGCCCTGAAGTCGCCGCCCTTGACGGTGTCGTAGAACAGCCGGTGCACCGAGTCGCCGTCGTTGCGGTAGTTCTTGGCGGCGTTGATGCCGCCCTGCGCGGCGATGGAGTGGGCCCGGCGGGGCGAGTCCTGGTAGCAGAACTGCTCCACGTGGTAGCCCTGTTCGGCCAGCGTGGCGCCGGCCGAGCCGCCGGCCAGCCCGGTGCCGACCACGATCACCGTGTGCTTGCGGCGGTTGGCGGGGTTGACCAGCTTGGCGGTGAACCTGCGGGTGTCCCAGCGCTCGGCGATCGGCCCCTCGGGCGCGGCGGTGTCGGCGAGCGGCGTGCCGGTGGCGTAATGCGGGTATTCGGTCATGTCAGCTCACTCGGCTCACTCGGGCCCGCGCGGGCGCGGTCAACTTACGATTCCGGTCATGACGCCGACGGGCACCGCGATGAAGCCGGCCGTCAGCACCAGGGCGAGGCCGTCGGCGGTGGCCTTCAGCACCCGGTCGCGGGTGGCGCTGCCCGCGCCGAGGGTCTGCGCGGCGCTCCAGAAGCCGTGCCTGATGTGCAGCCCGAGGGCGAGCATGGCGACGATGTAGATCACGTCGCCGTACCAGGTGTGGAAGGTCGCCACGACGTTCTGGTACGGGTGCCCGGGCTGCGCGTTGCGGTTCACCGTCAGGGTGGTGAGATCCAGCAGGTGCCAGACGAGGAACAGCAGCAGGATCACCCCGCCCCAGCGCATGGTGCGGGTCGCGTAGCTGCTGCGGGCCCGCTTGTGCACGTAGCCGACCGGCCGGGCCCGCAGGTCGCGGCGGCTGAGCTGGTACGCGCAGACCCCGTGCAGCAGCACCGCGGCGACCAGCACCACCCGGATGATCCACAGCGCCCACTCGTAGTGCAGGAACGGCTCGCCGAGGGTGCGCAGCCAGTGCGCGTAGCCGTTGAAGGTGCCGGGGCCGAAGAAGATCTTGAGGTTGCCGAACATGTGCACGACCAGGTAGCCGAGCATGATCAGGCCGCTCACCGCCATGATCGTCTTCTTGCCGACGGTGGAGTCCCAGACCGTCCTCGGGATCGACGGCCGGCGGTCCGGTCGCGTTGCCAATGCCATGGTCATGACGCTACGACCGCGGATGACCAGTGGTCCAAGACATGATCCGGCTGGTCTCCATAGGCAACGGCTATCGAGGGCGCTTATCGTGGCGGCATGCAGTTCCAGCAGCTCGCGTATTTCGTGGCCGTCGCCGACGCCCGGCACTTCACCCGGGCCGCCGAGGCGGTGCACGTCTCGCAGCCGTCGCTGTCGCAGCAGATCGGGGCGCTGGAGAAGGAGCTCGGTGCCGCGCTGTTCAGCCGGGCGCGCGGCAACATCACGCTGACCGACGCGGGCGAGGCGCTGCTGCCGCTGGCCCGGCGGATCCTCGCCGACGCCGACACCGCGCGGCACGAGGTGCTCGAACTGGCGCAGTTGCGCCGCGGCCGGGTCAGGCTCGGCGCGACCCCGAGCCTGTGCACCGGTCTGCTGCCCGAGGTGCTGCGCGCCTTCCACGACCTGCACCCGGGGGTGCGGCTGCTGATCGAGGAGGGCGGTTCGCACGACCTGGTACGGGAGTTGGCCCGCGGCGCGCTCGACCTGGCGCTGGTCGTGCTGCCGCTGCCGACCCCGTCACCGGCGCTGACCACGGTGGAGCTGTTCCAGGAGGACCTGGTGGTGGTCTCCTCGGCCCGGTCGCCGGCGCCGCGCTCCCCGGTGCGGATCGCCGACCTGGCCGGGCGGCCGATGGTGATGTTCCGGCACGGCTACGACCTGCGCGACCTGACGCTCGCGGCCTGCCGGGCGGCGGGCTTCGAGCCGGAGTTCACCGTGGAGGGCGGCGAGATGGACGCGGTGCTCGGCTTCGTCCGGGCCGGGCTGGGGATCGGGGTGGTCCCGCAGATGGTCGCCTCCAGCGCGGGCCACGAACTGCGGGTGACCCCGCTGGCCCGCCCCGGGCTGCGCCGCACGATCGCCCTCGCCCACCGCAGCGACGTGGCGCCGCCGCGTGCGGCCCGGGTGCTCCAGGAGGTCCTGCTGTCCCGCCACCCGGGCCGGCCCTGAGGCGCGGCCGGATACGGCGGACGCCCCGCCACGGACGGGCGCCGGCCCGTCACACGCACCCGGTTGGAACCGCCGGCCGGGCCGGCAGGCCCCGTCAGGGCGCCGGCTCCGGTTCCGCCACCGGGACCTGGTCCTGCGTGCCGGCCGCCGCCGGGAGCGGCGCCGACGGGCGCATCATCGGCAGCAGCGCCACCGCCAGCACGAGCGCCAGCGCCGCGAAGCACGCGGCGGCGAAGAACGCGTGGTGGAAGCCGCTCGCCCGGGCCGCCCGCAGGGCGCCCGCCGAGGTGCCGGACTTCGTCAGGTCGGCGATCCGGGTGAAGGCGATCGTCGAGACGACCGCCACCCCGAGCGCGCCGCCGGCCTCCTGGCTGGTGTTGATCAGGCCGGCCGCGACCCCCGACTCGCGCTCCCCCACCCCGAACGCCGCCGCGATCTGCAACGGTACGAAGGTCATCCCGAGCCCCACCCCGACCAGCAGGAACGGCGGCAGCACCCGGCCCGCGTACCCGGCGTCGGCCGGCAGCCGGGCCAGCAGCAGCAGTCCTGCCAGGCTCAGCAGCAGCCCGGCGACGAGGACGGGCTTGGCGGGCAGTCTGGTGATCATGCCGGAGGCGACGCCCGCGCCGACGATGGTCGCCGTCGCCAGCGGGATGTAGGCGAGCCCGGTCTTGAGCGCGTCGTAGCCGAGCACCTGCTGCATGAACAGGCTGGCGAAGAAGAACAGCGTCACCAGCGCGCCGAACGTCAGCACGGTGGTGGCGTTCGCGGTCCGCAGCGCCGGCAGCCGGAAGACCCGCAGCGGCAGCAGCGGCGAGTGCGCCCGCGCCTCGATGACCAGGAACGCGGCCAGCAGCACCGCCGCCCCGGCCAGCCCGCCGACCGTCCTCGCGGCGCCCCAGCCGGCGCCGACGGCCTCGTTGAGCGTGTAGATGAGCAGCAGCAGACCGGCGGTGAGGGCGACCGCTCCCCCGGCGTCGAACCGCTCGGCGCGGCCGGCGCCGCGGGTCTCGGGGAGCACGGCGGGCGCGGCCAGGACGCCGAAGACGGCGATCGGCACGTTGATCAGGAACACCCAGCGCCAGCCTGGACCCTGGGTGAGCAGGCCGCCGCAGAGCACGCCGAGCACCGAGGCGACCCCGGCCAGCGCGCCCCAGATGCCCAGCGCCTTGTTCCGCGCGGAGCCCTCGGTGAAGGTGGTGGTCAGGGTGCTCAGCGCGGCTGGCGCGGTGAGCGCGGCGCCGAGGCCCTGCACCCCGCGGGCGGTGATCAGCAGTCCGGCGTCCTGCGACAGTCCGGCCGCGAGCGAGGCCGCGCCGAACAGCGCGAGGCCGGTCCGCAGCAGCCGGCGCCGGCCGAGGGTGTCGGCCAGCCGCCCGCCGAGCAGCAGGAAGCCGCCGAGCACGGTGCCGTAGGCGGTCACGACGAACTGGAGGTCGCCGTCGGCCATGTCCAGGCTGTGCTGGATCGACGGCAGGGCGACGTTCACGATCGTCACATCGAGATAGACCATCGACTGCACGAGGCAGAGGAAGGCCAGGATCAGGCCCGGCCGGGCGGCGGCGGCCGGGGCGGGGGTGGGCGCGGGATCGGCGAGGGCCATGGGCTGCTTCGCTTCCGTCGTGGATTTCCGGCACCGGGGAGGGCTGTTGGCCCGCCCTCCGGTGGCTGACGCCGCGAAGCTAACATCCTGCGTATAGTAGGTACCTATAGGATAGTGACTACCCGGAGGCCGCCCGTGACCAGCGTCGCCCCGCCACCTGCCACCGCCCCGCCACCTGCCACCGCCCCGCCCGGGACGACGGGACCGTGCTCGATCTCGCCGGCCGTCGACCTGGTCTTCAGCCGCTGGACGACCCCGATCCTGTGGCTGCTCAACGAGTCCGGGCGGATGCGGTTCGTCGAGCTCCAGCGGACCATCGGCACCATCACCCCGAAGGTGCTGACCCAGCGGCTGCGGCAGATGGAGCGCGACGGGCTGGTGGTCCGCACGTACCACCCGGAGGTGCCGCCGCGGGTGGAGTACGAGATCAGCGAGCTCGGCCGCAGCCTGTCGCCGCTGTTCGCGGCGCTGTCCCAGTGGTCCAGCCGGCACTGGGACGAGGTGGAGGCCGCCCGCGGCCACTACGACGAGCAGCCGGACCGGCCCCGCCCCTGAGACGCGGTCTTGTAGATTCAGCCTCGGACGGCGGCACCGGGCCTGACCCCGGTGCCGCCGCTTCCGCCGTCAGCCGGTGGCCAGGGCGGGGTCGCTGACGCCGGGGCGGCCGGTCTCGACGTGGCCGGCGAAGCGCCGCAGGAACTGCCGGTCGTGATCGCCGACCACCGTCAGGTCGTACCACTGGCGGCCGTGCCGGGTGTCCACCGTGTGCGTCTCACGGCGGCCGGGGCGCAGCACGAAGGTCTGCCGCCCGCCGTCGTAGGAGTCGCGCAGGGTGAGGGTCACGGAGCTGCGCCCGGCGTTGGTCATGGTGAGCTCCACCCGGCCGCTGTCGCCGTCGTGCCGGGCGGTCACCTCGGGTCCGGCGTGCGCGGTGGAGCCGCGGAAGGTGCGCAGGAAGCCGTTCGGGCCGTACGCCGACAGGTCGTAGCCGCCGCCGGCCGCCGCGGTGTCCCAGTGCCCGGAGATCTTCGCGCCGGCCTGCGCGGTGTAGGACCAGGGGCCCTCGGCGCCGTCCGCGCCGGTGACGTGGAAGCAGGCGCCGGCCGCCACGCCGCCGCCGAAGGTGAGGGTGATCCGCCCGTTCGACGGGGTCACGGCGGCGTCCACCAGCGGCGCGTAGCGCAGCGGGCGGGTGGGCCGCGATCCCCGCTCCTGCTTGGGCAGCACCTGGTCGGCGGGCGGCACCGGCACGTAGCTGTCGTGCCGGTCGCGGTCCGGCGGTTGATAGCCGTCGGTGTCGGGCAGCCCGGCCGGCCGCTCCCGGCTGAGACCGAAGTCGAAGGCCGAGGTGAGGTCGCCGCAGACGGCCCGCCGCCACGGCGAGATGTTGGGCTCGCGGACTCCGAAGCGGCGCTCCATGAAGCGGATGATCGAGGTGTGGTCGAAGACCTCGGAGCAGACATAGCCGCCGGTGCTCCACGGCGAGACCACCGTCATCGGCACCCGCTGGCCCAGGCCGTAGGGGCCGGCCGCGTAGGTGCCGCCGCCGGGGTAGACCTCGAGGCCGGTGTCCGCGGTGGAGGCGCCGCCGGGCAGCACCATCGGCGGTACGACGTGGTCGAAGTAGCCGTCGTTCTCGTCGTAGGTGATGAACAGCGCGGTCCTGCTCCACACCTCGGGGTCGGAGGTCAGCGCGTCCAGGACCTGCGAGATGTACCAGGCGCCGTAGTTCGCGGGCCAGTTGGGGTGCTCGGAGAACGCCTCGGGGGCCGCGATCCAGGAGATCTGCGGCAGCCTGCCGCCCTTGACGTCGGCCCTCAGTACGTCGAAGAAGCCGTCGCCGGCCGCCGCGTTCGTGCCCGTACGGGCCTTCTCGTACAGCGCGTCGCCGGGCTCGGCATTGCGGTACTGGTCGAAGTACAGCAGCGAGTTGTCGCCGTAGTTGCCCCGGTAGGCGTCCTCGATCCAGCCCCAGGAGTGGTCGGCGTCCAGGCCGTCGCCGATGTCCTGGTAGATCTTCCAGGAGACCTTGGCGTCCTCCAGCCGCTCGGGGTAGGTCGACCAGGCGTAGCCCGCCTCGGTGTTGTCGAGGACCGGGCCGCGGCCCTTGCCGTCGTTGCCGGTGTAGCCCGACCACATGTAGTAGCGGTTGGGGTCGGTGCCGCCGATGAACGAGCAGTGGTAGGCGTCGCACACGGTGAAGGCGTCGGCCAGCGCGTAGTGGAACGGGATGTCCTCGCGGGTCAGATAGGCCATCGTGCCGGCCGACTTGGCGGCGATCCACTGGTCGTACCTGCCGCCGTTGACCGCCGCGTGGCTGCCGATCCACTCGTGGTTGAGGCCCTCGATGAACTGCAGGCCCAGGTTCCCGGCGTCCGGGTGGTAGGGCAGCACCTCGCCGGCGCCGTCGGGCTGGTGCCAGACGGACTTGCCGCCGGGCAGCCGCACCGGGCGGGGGTCGCCGAAGCCGCGTACGCCGCGCAGCGAGCCGAAGTAGTGGTCGAAGGACCGGTTCTCCTGCATCAGGACGACGATGTGCTCGACGTCCTTGATGGTTCCGGTTCTGCGGGCGGCCGGGATGGCGGCGGCCCGGCTGATGCTGCTGGACAGGGCCGTGAAGCCCGCGGTGGCGCCGGCGATCTGGAGGAAGCGCCGCCGGTTGAGTTCTGACATGGCTTCGGGGACCTCTTCGCTGCTGGTGGGAGCGGTGAGAACGGTGACCCAAGGGCAGCGACTCCAGGCCACGGCCGGGTGTCACGGGTGTGAAAGCGGGCGGTACGCGCCGCGAACAGCCCGCGCGCGGCCGGCTCCGCTTGGCGTGATCGGGCACGTTCCGACGTGATCCGGCAAAGCGGCGTTCAACTGGGCGTCGCCGTCGGGCGCGAGTCTTCGGTGGTTCACCGCCCGCGCGGCGGGCGGTTCGCAGTCCAGGCACCAGGCACGAGGAGCAACGATGGTCGCACCGTTGGACACACCGGCCGAGTCCGGGGACCACCTCAGCCGGCGCACCGCCGTCGGCCTGCTCGGCACCGCGGGCGTCGGCGCCGTCGCGGCGCCGCTGCTGACCGCGGGCCAGGCCACGGCCGCCCCGGCCGGCGCCCCCGCCTTCCACCCGACTCCCGACGCGGGCGGCGCGTCCCCGGTGCAGGGTCTGCACCTGACCTTCGGCAAGGACCCCAGCAGCCAGATGACGGTCTCCTGGCTGACCGACGCCCCGGTCAGCCGGCCGCGGGTGCTGTACGGCACGCTCAGCCACGGCCTCGGCTCCGGCGCCTCGGCGCAGACCGTCACGTACACCGACGGGAAGTCCGGCCGCACGGTCTACGTGCACCACGCGGCGCTGACCCGGCTCGCGCCCGACACCGAGTACCTGTACCTCGTCTCGCACGACGGCGCCACCCCGGACAGCGCCACCTTCAGGACCGCGCCGCGCGGCCGGCAGCCGCTGACCTTCACCAGCTTCGGCGACCAGTCGGCGCCGCAGGTGAGCTGGTCCGTGACCAACACGGTGGGCCTGGACGCCAACTCCACCCCGGCCACCAAGGACATCGTGACCGGTGTCGAGCAGGTCGCGCCGCTGTTCCACCTGCTCAACGGCGACCTGTGCTACGCCAACCTCGACGTGGACCGGGTGCGGACCTGGAACAACTTCTTCACCAACAACACCCGTTCCGCCCGGTTCCGGCCGTGGATGCCGGCCGCGGGCAACCACGAGATCGAGTCCGGCAACGGGCCGATCGGACTGGGCGCCTACCAGGCGTACTTCGAGCTGCCGTCCACCGAGACCGACGACGAACTGGCGGGCCTGTGGTACGCGTTCACCGCCGGCTCGGTGCGGGTGATCGTGCTCCAGAACGACGACAACTGCCTGCAGGACGGCGGTGACGTCTACATCAACGGCTACTCCGGCGGACGCCAGCTCGCCTTCCTGGAGCGGGAGTTGAAGAAGGCCCGGGCGGACCGGGAGGTGGACTGGATCGTGGTGGCGATGCACCAGGTGATGGTCAGCACCTCGGACGCCAACGGCTCCGACCTCGGGCTGCGGGCGCTGTACGGCCCGCTGTTCGACCGCTACAGCGTCGACCTGGTGGTCTGCGGCCACGAGCACGACTACGAGCGGTCGCTCGCGGTCCGCGGCGTGGTCTCGGGCAGCGAGACGCTGACCCCCAACCCGGCCTCGCAGCGCACCGACGACATCGACACCTCGATGGGCACCGTGCACATGGTGCTCGGGGGCGGCGGGGTGTCCGGCACCACCAACGGCGCCTTCTTCAAGGACGGCACCGGCAAGGTGATCACCGCGGTCACCTCGGCGCCGGGCTCCAACGGCAAGCGCACCGCGACCTACGTCAAGGAGGAGGCGGTCTGGTCGGCCAAGCGCGACCTGGACAACCCCTACGGCTTCGCGGCGTTCACCGTCGATCCCGGCCGCTTCCCCGGTGACACCACCCGGATGCACGTCACCTACTACAACGTGACCATCCCCACCGGCGAGCTGTCGGTCTTCGAGAAGTTCACCCTGCACCGCAAGCGGTCCGACGGCCACCGCTGACCGTTTGACCGTTCCGGCAAGCGGCAGGCCCGCGGGGGCCGGCGGGGAATCCGCCGGTTCCCCGCCGGCCCCGTCCGGGCAGGGCCGCCGTCCGGTCAGGCCCGGCGGGCCAGCACCAGCCGGCAGCGCGGGCTGCCGTCGTCGCGGCGGCCGAACTCCTCCAGCGGCAGCGTCGTCACGTCGAACCCGGTCCTGGCCAGGTCCTTGGCGACGGCCGGCAGCGGGAACGTGCGGTAGTACATGACGAACGGCGGCCGCCACACCGCGTTCCGCACCCGCATCCCGGCGTCGAAGCCGGCCAGCGCCCAGTACAGCGCGGAGCCGACCGGCGGCGGCGCGGCGACCGGGAAGGCGAACAGCCCGCCGGGCCGCAGGCACCGGTGCACCTGGGCGAACAGCCCGGGGCGCTCGGCGGGCAGGAAGTGCCCGAACGCGCCGAAGCTGACGGCGAGATCGAACGCCCCGGTGAACGGCAGCGCGCGCACGTCGGCGCGCACCCAGTGCGGGGCCGGCTCGGCGTCGCCGGCCCGGTCGCGGGCCTCCGCGAGCATCCCGGCGCTGAAGTCCACCCCGGTGATCCGCCGGCACAGCGGGCGCAGCGGGCGCGCCCCGGCGCCGGTGCCGCAGCACACGTCGAGCCCGGCGTCGAACGGCCCGAGCGGGCGCAGCGCGTCGCCGACCGCGTCGAGGAACCGGTCGGGGGTGCGGAAGGGCGTCTGGTCGAACTTCGGGGCCAGCAGGTCGTAGCCGCGGTCCACGGACGAGAGGGCCTGCACGGCGAGTTCGCGCAGTGTCGGGCCCTGGGGGGAGAACATCCGGTCAGGATAGGCGGCCCGGCGGCCGGGTGGGCGGCGGCTCGACGGGCCGGCGCGGGCGCGGCTCAACGGCCGTGCCGCCGCTGCCTTTCGGTGTAACTGCGCAGCGCCCGCAGGAAGTCGATCTCGCGGAAGGCCGGCCAGTACGCGTCGCAGAAGTACAGCTCGGAGTAAGCGCTCTGCCAGAGCAGGAAGTTGGACATCCGCTGCTCGCCGCTGGTGCGGATCACCAGGTCGGGGTCCGGCTGCCCGGCGGTGTACAGGTGCCTGGCGATGTCGTCGGCGCCGAAGCTCTCGGCCAGGTCGGCCAGCGAGAGCCCGGCCTGCGCGCTCTCGGTCATCAGATCGCGCAGCGCGTCGACCACCTCCTGCCGCCCGCCGTAGCCGATGGCGAGGGTGACCTGCGCGCCGGTGGCGCAGTGCCGGGTGGCGTCCACCGCCTCCTTCAGCGCGTGCGCGGTGCTGTCGGGCAGGATGTCCAGGGTGCCGGCCAGGTGCACCTGCCAGCGCGCGTCGGGCCTGGCGAGCTTGTCCCTGACCACCCGCTCGATCAGCCCCATCAGGAAGTCCACCTCGGCGGCGTCCCGGCGCTGGAGGTTCTCGGTGGAGCAGACGTATACGGTCACATGGCGGATGCCGAGCGACTCGCACCACGACAGCACGTGGTCGACGTGCTCGGCGCCGTACCGGTGGCCGACGCCGGGGCCGGCCATGCCCATCTGCCGCGCCCAGCGCCGGTTGCCGTCCATGATGAGTCCGATGTGCCGCGGCAGTTCCCCGCCACCGCGCACCTGGCGACGCAATCGGCGGGTGTAGTAGGCGTATACGGGGTCCGAGAGGCGCATCCGGCCATCCTTCCACGGGGCCGCGGGAAACCGGCGAACGCCTGACAACGGCCCGCGTATTCCTGACGAAGATGTGCCGTTTACCTCACGCGGACGAAACGGAGTCGTCATTCCTCATGCGTTAAGCTGTGTACTTAACGGAATGATCGTTCCGGTTCAAGCTTGAGGAGTTTCATGGCGTCCGAGACCAGGCGCACGCCCCACCAGGTCACGTTCGCGGTACTGGCGGCCGGCGTGTCCGCCTACGCACTGCTTCAGTCCCTGGTGACCCCGGTTCTCCCGACGATTCAGGAGAGCCTGCACACCAACCAGAACACCGTCACGTGGGTGCTGACCGCCTACCTGCTGTCGGCGTCGATATTCACCCCGATCATGGGCCGGATCGGCGACATGATCGGCAAGGAACGCGTCTTCGTCGCCACGATGTCCGCGCTGGCCGCGGGTTCGCTGCTGGCCGCGCTCGCCACCAACGTGCAGGTGATGATCATCGCCCGGGTGATCCAGGGCATCGGCGGCGGTGTGCTGCCACTGGCCTTCGGGATCATCCGCGACGAGTTCCCCAAGGAGAAGCTGTCCGGCGCGGTCGGCGCGATCGCCTCGCTGATCGCGGTCGGCGCGGGCCTGGGCATCGTCCTTGCCGGGCCGATCGTCAACGCGCTGAACTACCACTGGCTGTTCTGGCTGCCGATGATCCTGTGCATCGTCGCCGCCGTGGCCGCGCACTTCCTCGTCCCGGAGTCCCCGATCCGCACCCCGGGCCGGATCAGCTGGCTGCCCGCGGTGCTGCTGTCCGCGTGGCTGGTCGCCCTGCTGGTCGCCCTCAGCCAGGCTCCCGTGTGGGGCTGGGCCTCGGGCAAGGTCATCGGCCTGTTCGTCGCGGCGGTCGTGCTGGCCGTCGGCTGGGTGCAGGTGGAGCTGCGGGCCGCGATGCCGCTGATCGACATGAAGATGATGCGGCTGCCCGCGGTGTGGACCAACAACCTGGTCGCGCTGCTCTTCGGTGTCGGGATGTACGCGACCTTCGCCTTCCTGCCGGAGTTCGTACAGACCCCCAAGTCCACCGGCTACGGCTTCGGTTCGAGCATCACCGAGTCCGGGCTGATCCTGCTGCCGATGTCGGTCGCGATGTTCTTCGTCGGCCTCTACGCGAACCGCTTCGCGCAGCGGGTCGGCGGCAAGGTCGTGGTCGTGCTCGGCTCGCTGATCGGCACCCTGTCGCTGGCGCTGCTCGCGTTCGCCCACGGGGCGACCTGGGAGCTGTACATCGCCACCGCCGTGATGGGCGTCGGCTTCGGCCTGGCCTTCGCGGCCATGTCCAGCCTGATCGTCGCCGCGGTGCCGCCGGAGCAGACCGGCGTGGCCAGCGGCATGAACGCCAACATCCGGACGATCGGCGGCTCGATCGGCGCCGCGCTGATGGCCAGCGTCGTCACCGCCAGCCCCGCCGCCGACGGACTGCCGCGCGAATCGGGCTACACCAACGGCTTCGCGATGCTCGGCGGCGCGCTGCTGGTCGCCGCCTTCGCCGCCATGCTGATCCCGGTCGGCCGCCGCCTGCACACGGTGGATTTCGCGGACGAGCCGGAACACGCGGAGCTCGCGATGGTTCCCGGCGGTACGGTCGTGGGCGACAAGCCCGAATAGCCCGACGCCGAACGTGCCGAGCCGGTCTGGACCGAGCCGACCTGAGCCGAGTTCAGCCGAGCCGGGCACCGAACGCCGCATCGACCGGGAGTGACTGACGATGACCGCGCACGACACCCCGCACCGGCCGATGCGGCGGGACGCCGTACGCAACCAGCAGTTGGTGATAGACGCGGCCCGTGACGTGCTCTCCGAGGTCGGCACCGACGCCAGCATGGAGCTGATCGCCTCACGGGCCGGCGTGGGCGTCGGCACCGTCTACCGGCGCTTCCCCAACAAGGAGGCGCTGGTGGACGAGATCGCCGGGCTGATGCTCAGCGAGCTGGTCGAGGAGGGCAGGCGGGCGCTCGCGCTCGGCGACGGCACCGGCCTTGAGGTCTTCATGCGGGCGATCGGCCACTCGCTGGCCAGGCACCGCGGCTGCGCGGACAAGCTGATCGGCCACTCGAAGACCGGCAGCGTGGAGGAGCTTCGCGACCTGGCGGCCGAACTGCTGGACCAGGCACGGCAGTCGGGCCGGGTCGGCCCGGTCATCGAACTGGGTGACGTGATGACCGCGCTGTGGGGCATGCGCGGGATCGTCGAGACCTCTGGCGGTACCGCCCCGGACGCCTGGGAGCGCTACCTGGACATCCACCTCGCCGGGTTCCGCGCGCCCGACCTGGCCAGTGAGCGGCCGGCGGTCACCCGCGCGCAGCTGTCGGAGATCAGCCACAACAAGACGAGCGCGGCGGCGGCCGAACGGCGCTGAGCGCCTCGGGCGCCGGGGATTCCGCTTCGGCTGCTGAGCGGTGACATGGTGAGGCCCGCCGCGGGTGCGGCGGGCCTCACCGCCGTCATGGGCGCCCCGGCTTTCGCGGTTCAGGCCCCGGGGCGCCTGGCCTCAGCGCCGGGCGCCGCAGCCCGGGCAGAAGGCCGCGCCCTCCGGCACCGTCGCGCTGCACGAGCCGCAGGTGTCGGACTGCGCCAGCTGGTGGCCGCAGCCCGGGCAGAACGGGGTGCCGTGCGTCTCGGTCCTGCACTGCGGGCAGACCAGCTGCCGCTGCGCGTTGACGTCGAAGGCCTGGCCGGAGTTCGCGCCGACGGCGTAGGCGCGCTCGGCGACCGCGTCGTTGAGGCCGCGCTGCTGGGCGGCGAGCGCCTCGGCCGCGGTGTCCGGCGCGCAGCTCAGGCAGATGCCCTGGCCGGCGTTCCAGCAGCGGTTGCAGACGTAGTCGGTGCACCGCGGGCAGCGGTTGAAGTGCCCCTGCGCGTTGCTGATCGCGCGCTGGAACGCGGTGTCGCGGGCACCGCCGTAGCCGGCGCCGGCCAGGCCGTCCGCGGCGCTCGACACGCCGCTGCCGGTACGGCCGAGGGCGCCCCAGGCCGCGCTGACGCCCTTGCCGACCCAGCCGGCCAGCCGGGCGCTGGTGTACGCCTCGAAGGGCGACCGCCAGGTGTCCTGGCAGCGCGCGCACGAGAACTCGAACTGGAAGCCGGCTCCCGTGCCGTGCTCCTGGCACAGATCCCGGTAGTTGTTGCTGAAGTAGATCTCCGAACTCACCGCACGCCTCCCCGAGCGCCTGCCGCCGGGCCCCCTGACCCGCCGGTACCCACCGTCAGTTGACGCCCCGCACGTCCCCTCCGGTTCTCCGAGCAAGGACACTTTGGCATACGTACCCCGCTTCGGGACATCGACAGCTGCCAACGGCGCCCGGCAGGCGGCTCGTTGGCCCCGCTCAGCGGTGTGCGGGGCCGGCTTCGGCGTGCTCGGTGCGGTGGGAGGGGCCCGCGGGCCTGGTGCGCCCGGTGGCGCTGCCGGGGTCGGCGCGCTCCCCGGCCGCCTGCCGCAGTACGGCGGCCAGCCGGTCGCGGACGGCGGTCTGCGCGGCGATCCGCGCGTCGAGCACCGCGAGCCGTCCCGCGGCGACGGCCAGCGCCCGGTCCGGGACCGGTCCCGTCGTCATGTCACCGTCCAGGCACGGCAGGAAGAGGCGGACGTCGTCCAGGGTGAGCCCCGCGCCGAGCAGGAAGCGGATGTTGCGGACCCGCGCGGCGGCCAGGTCCGGATAGACCCGGTAGCCGTTGGGCGCCCGGTCGCTCTCCAGCAGCCCCGCCTGCTCGTAGTGGCGCAGCGAACGCACGCTGGCGCCCGTCAGTGCCGCCAGTTCGCCGATCCGCATCCCGGCCCACCTCCGGTCGCCTGCCGTTCCGTACCCAGGCCGGGCCGGTGCTCCGCTCCATCATGCGTGGGCCCGTCGATCGAGGGGCCGACGGGTCTCAGGCCACGACCGCGCCGCCGTCCACCGGCAGCACCACGCCGGTGATGAAGCCGGCCTCGGGCGAGGCGAGCCGGGTGATCGCCCAGGCGACCTCCTCGGGCTGCCCGGTGCGGCCCAGCGGGGTGTGCGCGATCTGCCAGCGGCGCACCGCGGCGGAGGCTTCCGGCGCGAGGCCCTGGTGGTTCGCGATCGGCGTGCTGATCGCGCCGGGCGCCACCGCGACCACCCGGATGCCGCGGGGCGCCAGTTCTACCGCCCAACTGCGGGTCAGCAGCTCCAACCCGCCCTTGGTGGCGGCGTAGACGGCGCTGCCGAGCTCGCTCGGCCAGGCGCGCTGCGCGATCGAGGTGGTGACGTTGACGACCACTCCGCCCGCGGCTTCGAGCGCCGGCACCGCGGCCTGGGTGAGCAGCACGGGCGCGACGAGGTTGGTGGCGAGCTGGTCGTCGATCGTGGCGCGCTCGAACGTGCCGAGACGGCCGCTGCGGACGATGCCCGCGTTGTTGACCAGGACGTCCAGCCGGCCGTGCGCCTCCGTCACGGCGGCAAGGATCCGCTCCGGCTCGCCCGGAGCGGTGATGTCGGCGCTGAACGGGAAGATGCCGTCATGTCCTTCGGCGGCCTGGGCGAGCGGCCCGGGCCGGCGGCCGACGGCGACCACCCGGTCGCCGGCCGCCGCGAAGGCCCGCGCCGTGGCCCGGCCGATGCCGGTGCCGGCGCCGGTGACCAGAACGGTCCTGATGCCGTCGGACGGCGCTGCTGCGGTCTGTGCCGCGGTGCTGTGCTCCATGCCGGCCATCGTCGGACCCTGCCACCGGCGTCAGGGTCAAGCCGTGCCGCCGCGCGACCTGCCGGCCACCCGGGCCCGAGGGCGCGCCCGGTGCCGGGCGCGTGCGGCACGGCGGTGGCCGGCCCGGCGGTGGCCGGCCCGGCGGTGGGCGGCCCGGCGGTGGGCGGCCCGGCGGTGCCGCGCGTCAGCCCTGGCGGGCCTTGCCGCGCGGGTCCTTGCGGTTGATCACGAAGACCTTGCCGCGGCGGCGGACGATCTGCGCGCCCGGCCGGTTCTTCAGCGAGCGCAGTGAGTTGCGTACCTTCATCACGACACCTTTCTGCTCGTCGTGCTCGTATCCTTGCGGTCACCACAACGGCGGCGGTGTCATGTTCATTCCGCAGCCCGTTCCGGCAGGTCAGACGCGCGGAGGCGACGGATATGAGCGAGGAACGGGAGCGTCCGGCCGAGGACGGCGGACACGCGGGCGAGGAGGACGGGCCGGACTTCTCCAGCCCCGGGTTCTCCAGTCCCGACTTCTCCAGCCCGGACTTCACCGGCCCGGAGTCCACGGTGCACGAGTACACGCCGCCGCCGTACGAGGTGCCGCCCTTCGAGGGCCCCGACTACGAGGCGGGCGACGACGACGGACCAGGATTCTCCAGCCCCGACTTCTCCAGTCCCGACTTCAGCAGCCCCGGCGCGATGGGCGAGCCTGAGGAGGAAGGCGGGGCGCACGGGGAGGCGTAGCGCGGGGGCGGCGGGCTCGCCGAGCGCTCTCCCGCCAGGGGGCGCAGGCTGGAACGGGGGGACCCCCGTGAGGTGAGTCCCATGAGACGTGGACCTGTCCGCCGCATCCCCGCAGCCCTGCTCCTGACGGCCGCAGCCGCGGCCACGGCGGTGAGCTGCGGCACCCAGTCCGGCTCCGCCCCGGCGACCCCGCCCCCGACAACCGCGACCACCACGGTCACCACCCAGCAGCCCCAGCCGAGCACGACGACCCCGCCCCCACCCCCTGCCCCGGCCACGACACCCCCGGCCCAGGCCGACCCCGCGTCGGTGGTCAACAACTACTTCGCCGCGATCAACGCGCACGACTACCGCACGGCGTGGGCGCTGGGCGGCAAGAACCTCAACTCGTCCTACGCCGCCTTCGTCCACGGCTTCGCCGACACCGTGAACGACACGGTCAGCGCGGTCGACGCCGGAGGCTCGACGGTCGACGTCGGGCTCGCCGCCGAGCAGTCCGACGGGTCGGTCAAGGTGTTCGACGGCACGTACACCGTTCGTGACGGTGTGATCGTCTCGGCGAGCATCCACGAAGTGACCACTTCGGAGTCCAGCCCGCCGCCGAGCACCGGGCCCGACTCCCCGTCGGACACGTCCTCCGGCGCCGCGAGCTTCGACAACTGCTCACAGGCGCACGCCGCCCACAGGTACAGCATCCCGCGGTCCGACCCCGCCTACGCGCCGCATCTCGACGCCGACCACGACGGATACGCCTGCGAGCCGTACGAGTCGCCGTCCCCCTGACGCCGCCGTCCCCCTGACGCCGTCCCCGGTCCCTGACGGGCCTCTTCAGGCCCGGCCGCGGGCCAGCAGCGCCTGGTAGCGCAGTGCCAGGCGGCCGTCGGGGCCGGTGTACTGCGGGGTCAGGGTGTCGTAGGCCGCCTTGATCCGGGCGATCGTCTCCGGGGTCTGGCGGCTGACGGTCTGACCGATCAGGCCCACGCCGGCCGCCGCCCCGCCCCACCACTCCTCGGGCGTGGCGAGGTGGTCCCAGACCACCGGCTCGCAGGACACGTCGGCGAGGCCGGCCGCGGTGAACAGGGCCGCGAAGCCCTCCGGGGTGCGCGGGAAGTCCTCCGACGGGTCGAGCCGGGGCGGATCGGCGAGGCCCGGCGCGCCGGCCGCCTCCACCGCGCGGGCGAACAGCTCGTGCCCCGCGCCGGCCGGGCTCGGCCAGATCGTCGCGGCCACCCGGCCGCCGGGGCGGGTCGCCGCGCGCATCGCCGTGACGGCCGCGGCGGGCCGGCCGACGTGGTTGACCACGAAGTTCGCCACCACCGCGTCGAAGCTGCCGTCGGCGAACGGCAGGTCGGGCAGTACGGCCACCCGGAAATCGGCCTCCGGCGCGTTGTGCCGGGCCAGTTCGATCATGCCGGGCTCGGCGTCCACCGCGGTCACCTGGGCGCCGCGGGCGCCCGCCGCGGCGGCGACGGTGCCGATCCCGGTGCCGACGTCGAGCAGCCGGACGCCCGGTCCCGCGCCGGCCGCGTCGAGCAGCACCGGCGCCGTGTGCGCGCAGAGCTTGGCGAAGCTGTCCCGGAACGCCGCGGCCCGGCCCGCCCAGATCTGCCGTTCCTCCGCATCGAAGTCCAACAAGTGCGCCGGCCCCCTTCGTTGCCCCGGCCGGACGTCCGCCCGGCCGGGGCCGACTCTACTGCGGCCGCTCCCGGCGGAACGCCGCCGGTCACGGCACGGGTCCGTACCCGGCCGGCCGCCGGTTGCGGCGCGGGTCCGCGCCCGGCCGGCCGGCACGCGCGGCCGAAACGGCGCGGACCGCTTTCGGAGAGCGCTCTCCGGGGCTCTTGACAGACCGCCGGAGGCCCAGCATCGTCCTTCCCGCGGCCCGTGTGTAACCGGTTCCTAGCGGGTCGCGCCGTCGCACGCTCCGAGCCGCCGCTTTCGCAGTCTGGAGTCCCCCCATGCGTCCGCTGTCCCTGCTGTCCTTGCGCCACTGGAAGAGAAACCTGCTGCCCTTAGTGGCAGTGCTCATGCTGATCACCAGCGCGGGCGCGTTCACCGCGAACCAGTCCCGCGCGCACGCCGCCGCCGCGCAACCGTGGATGAACACCGCGCAGACGCCCGAGCAGCGGGCCGACGAGCTGCTCGCCGCGATGACCCAGGCCGAGAAGCTGACCATGCTGCACGGCGGCGCGGGCTGCGGCTACGTCGGCTGCGTGGACGCCAACACCCGGCTCGGCATCCCCGCGCTGCACCTCCAGGACGGCCCGGTCGGGGCCGGCGACGGGCTGGCGAACGTGACGCAGATGGCCGCCCCGGTCGCCGGCGCGGCGACCTGGGACACCGCGCTGATGCAGAGCTACGGCCAGGTGCTGGGCTCCGAGCAGTGGGGCAAGGGCACCAACGTGGTGCTCGCGCCGACCATCAACATCGTCCGCGACCCGCGCTGGGGCCGCGCCTTCGAGTCGCTCGGCGAAGACCCCTACCTCGCCGGCCAGATGGGCGCCGCCGACATCCAGGGCATCCAGAGCCAGGGCCCGATGGCCCAGGTCAAGCACTACGCGGTCTACAACCAGGAGACCAACCGCAACAACAGCTCGGACAACGCGATCATCTCCGACCGCGCCGAGCGGGAGATCTACACCCCGGCGTTCGAGGCCGCCATCAAGCAGGGCGGCGCGGACTCGGTGATGTGCTCGTACTCGGCGGTCAACGGGCCGTTCGCGTGCGAGAACGGCCCGCTGCAGAACGGGCTGCTCAAGGGCGACCTGGGCTTCACCGGGTTCATCACCTCCGACTGGGGCGCCACCCACTCCACCGTCGCCTCGGCCAACAACGGCCTGGACATGGAGATGCCGGGCAGTGACTACTACGGCACCGCGCTGACCAACGCCGTCAACAGCGGGCAGGTCTCGCAGGCCACCCTCAACGACCACGTCCGGCGGATCCTGGTGTCGATGTTCCGCCAGGGCCTGTTCGACAACCCCAACACCGGCTCGCTGAACGCGGTGGTCAACACCCCGGCGCACGCGGCGACCTCGCAGCAGGTCGCGGAGGAGGGCAGCGTGCTGCTGAAGAACTCCGGTCCGGTGCTCCCGGTGGCCTCCTCGGTGAAGTCGCTCGCGGTGATCGGTGACGACGCCGGCACCGACGCCATGACCCAGGGCGGCGGCAGCGCGGGCGTCAACGCGCCGCACGTGGTCACGCCCTACCAGGGCATCAAGTCCCGGGCGGGCAGCGGTACCTCAGTGACGTACTCGCAAGGCACCGCCTCGTCCAGCGGCACCCTGTCGCCGGTCGGCAGCTCGTACCTCAAGCCGTCCACCGGCAGCGGAAGCGGCCTGTACGGGCAGTACTTCAACAACACCAACCTGACCGGCACGGCGGTCACCAGCCGGGTGGACGCCTCCATCGACTCGGTGTGGGGCGGCGGTTCGCCGGCTCCCGGCGTCAACTCCACCAACTGGTCCGCGAAGTGGACCGGCACGCTGACCCCGCCGACCAGCGGCAGCTACACCTTCTCGCTCAACAGTGACGACGGCAGCCGGCTGCTGATCAACGGCCAGCAGGTGATCAACAACTGGTTCAACCAGGGCCCGACCACCCGCACCGGCACCATCACACTGACCGCCAACCAGCCGGTGAACATCGAGGTGGACTACTACCAGGCCGGCGGCGGCAGCAACGCCAGCCTCGGCTGGCAGATCCCCGGCCAGTCGCTGCACGACCAGGCGGTCGCGGCGGCCCGTGCCTCCGACCTCGCGGTGGTCTTCGTGAGCAACTTCGAGTCCGAGGGCGGCGACCTCAGCAACATCGACCTGTCGTCCGCGCAGAACACCCTGGTCTCGGACGTGGCCGCGGCCAACCCCAACACCGTGGTGGTGGTCAACAGCGGTTCCGCGGTGACGATGCCGTGGGCCAACGCGGTCCGCGGGATCGTCGAGAACTGGTACCCGGGACAGGAGGACGGCACGGCCATCGCCCGGCTGCTGTACGGGGACGCCGACTTCTCCGGAAAGCTGCCGGTCACCTTCCCGAGCAGCCTGGCCGACGTGCCGGCGCACACCACCGCGCAGTGGCCGGGGCAGAACAACACCGTCCAGTACAGCGAGGGCGTGGACGTCGGCTACCGCTGGTACGACTCGCAGAACAAGACGCCGGCCTACCCGTTCGGCTACGGCCTGTCGTACACCACGTTCGCGTACTCCGGTCTGACCGTCGGCCAGCCGGACGCGAGCGGGAACGTGGCTGTCGGCTTCGACGTCAAGAACACCGGCACCCGGGCCGGCGCCGAGGTCCCGCAGGTCTACGTCGGCCAGCCGTCGAGCACCGGTGAGCCGCCCAAGAGCCTGCGCGGCTTCCAGCGGGTCAGCCTCAACGCGGGCCAGACCCAGCACGTATCGATCACCCTCGACGCGCGCAGCTTCCAGTACTGGGCGAACAACGCCTGGACCAACGCGTCGGGCACCAACACCGTCTACGTCGGCGCGTCCTCCCGGGACATCAAGCTGACCGGCACCACCACCATCGGCGGCGGTGGCACCACTCCCCCGGGACACACCGTGATCTCGCGCACCGGCTGGACGGCGACGGCGTCGGCGACCGGTGGCGGCGACGTGCCGTCGAGGATGCTGGACGGCGACAGCGGGACCCGCTGGAGCACCGGCACCCCGATGGTCAACGGGCAGACGGTGACGGTCGACATGGGCTCCTCGCACAGCGTCAACCAGATCACCATGGACTCGGCGGGCAGCACGGGTGACTACGCCCACGGCTACTCGGTGTCGCTGTCCGCCGACGGCAGCACCTGGTCGGCGCCGGTGGCGACCGGCACCGGGACCGCGCCACTGGTCACCGTGCCGTTCCCGGCGCAGAACGCCCGCTACATCCGGGTGACGCAGACCGGCAGTTCGAGTTCCTGGTGGTCGATCGCGGAGTTCAACGCCTACGGCTGACCACCGAGCGCGGTAGCGGCGGTCCGTTCCACGGCGTCGGCCAGTGCGGCCAGCGCCGGGGAGTCGAGCTTCCACTGCTGCCAGTAGAGCGGGACGTCCACCGGGCGGCCGGCCGCGAGTTCCACCAGCGCGCCGGCCGCCCGATGGGCCGCGGCCTGGTCCTCGGGGATCATCCCCCAGCCGAGGCCCGCCGCCACCGCCCGGACGAAGGACTCGCTGGACGGCACGTAGGTGCGGGCCCGGCCGCCCGGCGCGCCGCCGGGCGCCAGGTCGCGCAGGAAGCGGTCCTGGAGGTCGTCCTTGCGGTCGAAGACGATCACCGGTGCTTCGGGCAGCAGCTCCGGCAGCGGTCCGTGCGAGAGCCGGCGGGCGGCGAACGCGGGCGCGGCCATCGCCAGATAGCGCATCCGGCCCAGCGGGCGCACCGAGCAGCCCTGCACCGGGTCGGGCGAGGAGGTGACGGCGGCCATCACCCGGCCCTGCCGGAGCAGGCTCGTGGTGTGGTCCTGGTCGTCGCGGTGCAGGTCGAAGCAGACGTCGAGCTGCTGCGACACCTCGGCGAGCGCGGGCAGGAACCAGGTGGCGAGCGAGTCGGCGTTCACCGCGACCGGCAGCGTCACCGGTCCGGCCGCGCCGCTGAGGCCGAGCTCCGCTGCCGCGTCCCCTTCGAGCCGGGCCAGCTGCCGGCCGAAGCGCACCACCACCTCGCCCGAGCCGGTCAGCCGTACCGGCTTGGAGCGCAGCAGCAGGATCCGGCCGGTGCGCTGCTCGAGCGCCTTGATCCGCTGGCTGACGGCCGACGGCGTCACCTGCAGGGCCGACGCGGCGGCCTCGAAGGTGCCCTCGTCCACGGCGGCCAGCAGGGTGCGTACCTGGTCGAGCGGGAGATCGATCATCGGCGCCACCCGGTCCTCAGCAATGCCTGCCATTAGTTCTGCTTATCTTAGGTAAGAAAGATTAGCTGGTCTGATGACCGTGCGCTGCCTAGCCTTCCAGGGTGAGTGGAGAAGCTGTCGCCGCGCTCGCCGGGCTCGGCACCGGACTGTCGCTGATCGTGGCCATCGGGGCGCAGAACGCGTTCGTCCTGCGGCAGGGCATCCGCCGCGAGCACGTCGCCGCGGTGGTCGCGATCTGCGCGCTGTCGGACGTGGTGCTCATCGCGCTCGGCATCAGCGGGATCGGCGCGGTGGTGGGCGCCTGGCCGGCCGCGCTGCGGGTGACGGCCTGGGTCGGGGCCGCGTTCCTGGTCGGCTACGGGCTGCTGGCCGGCCGCCGCGCGCTGCGCCCGCGGGGTCTTGACGCGGCCGCGGGCGCCGGCGGTTCGCTGCGCACGGCGGTGCTCACCTGCCTCGCCATGACCTGGCTGAACCCGCATGTCTACCTGGACACCGTGCTGCTGCTCGGCTCGGTCGCCGGCGGCTACGGCGCCGACCGGTGGGCGTTCGGGGCAGGCGCGGCGACCGGCAGCGTGCTGTGGTTCGCCTCGCTCGGCTTCGGCGCCCGGCTGCTGCGCCGGCCGTTCTCCCGGCCCGCCGCGTGGCGGGTGCTCGACGGGGCCATCGCCTGCACCATGGTCACGCTGGGGGTGCTGCTGCCGGCCAGGCTGTGAGCCGGGGCAGCGCCCGCCGGGCCCGTCCACGGCTTCGCACCCGGTCCGTCATCCTCCGGGGCTGTCCGCCGGCGGCAGCAGCACCGGGCGGAAGCCGATGATCGCCGCGTCGTCCCGGCGGTCGCCCACCGAGGCCAGCAGCCGGGCGCACATCTCGGCCAGCGGCACCCCGTCGGCCCTGGCCCGTTCTGCGTTGTCGGCCAGGTGGCCCATGCCGACCGAGAGGTCGGTGCCCGGCACCTCGATCAGCCCGTCGGTGTAGAGCAGCAGGGTGTCGCCGATCCCGAGGTCGCGGTGCCAGGTGTGCCGGGCCATCGTGGAGTCCACGCAGAGCGGCAGGTCGGGGCCGTTGCCGCGCAGGAAGCGCGGCCGGCCGGCCGCCGGGAGCAGCAGCGGCGGCGGGTGACCGGCGTTGGACCAGGCGGCGTGCCAGCCGCCGTCCGGGCGCGGGGTGAGGTTGGCGTGCACCACCGTGACCAGCGGGGCGGCGTCGAGCCCCTCGGTGACCCGGTCGAGCCTGGCCAGGCCGTGCGAGGGCTTGTAGGGCCTGGCGTGCTCGTCGAACCGGTCGTAGGCGATCACCCGCAGCATGCTGCGCAGCTGGCTCATCCTGGTGGCCGCCTCCAGGTCGTGGCCGGCGATGTCGCCGATGGTCAGGGCCACCGAGCCGTCGGGCAGCAGCAGGGCGTCGTACCAGTCGCCGCCGATCTCCGCGGTCTTGCTCGCGGGCTGGTAGTGCGCGGCCAGCTCGGCGCCCGGCACCCGCGGGGTCGAGGTGAGCAGCGCGCGCTGCAAAGTGAGCGCGGTGTGCCGGGTGGCCTGGAGTTCCATCGCCTGCCGCAGTGGGTCGCGCACCTCGTGCAGCACCTCGCCGAGCAGCGCCAGGTCGGCCGGGCCCGGCGGCGGCCCGTCCGCGCAGCCGGCCGCGGCGGCGAAGGCCACCACGGCGGCGTCGATCACGATGGGCACCAGGATCAGGCTGGTGGCGCGGGCGGCCCGCAGCCAGGCGTCGGACACGTCCGGCAGCACCCCGGGCGGCGGCTTGCCGCTCTCGAAGGTGAGCAGCTGCGGGCGGCGGCTGGCGACGACCTGCTGGACGACGGGGCCGATGGTGTACGTCTGGTGGTGCATCGGCGGCAGCTCGGGCAGTCCGTTGCGGGCCACCGATGCGACCCGGGTCGCGGTCAGCGGGCCGACCGCGGAGCCGTGCACGGCGGGCGGCAGCAGGAACACCACGCAGGCGTCGGTCAGCTCGGGAACGACCGCGGCGGCCACCGCGGCCAGCGCCTCGGGCACGTCGTTGGCGGCGCTGACGGTGGCCACCCGGGCCAGCAGGCGCTCGCGCAACCGGTTGCGCCACTGGTCCTCGATGTCGGCGGTGGTGCCGATCCACTCCTCGACGACACCCTCTCGCATGATGGGCACCGCCCGGGACTGCACGTGCCGGTACGCCCCGGAGGCGGTCCGCATCCGGAAGGTGCAGACGAACATCGACGGGGTGCCCGACGAGGCGTCCTGCCAGGTCTTGAGCAGCCCGGCCCGGTCGTGCGGGTGCACCCCCGACAGCCACACGGAGTCGATCACCGGCCGCCAGGGGGTGCCGGTGTACTTCTCGAACCCGCCGACCAGCTCGGTGATGGCGCCGTCCGGCTTCATCAGCCAGACGATCTGCGACACCGCCGACATCAGGGCCTCGTAGCGCTGGAGCGCCTGCCCGCGCTGCTCCGACAGGCTCTCGCTGCGCTCGACCGCCTCGATCTGCCGGGTGTTGTCCACCGCGACGGTCAGCACGCCGGGCCCGTACCTGGACACCACGGGCGAGGAGCTGTAGACGAAGTGCCGCCGGCCGGGTGCCCCGTGCGCGCTGCTCTCCGAGACGCGCGGTGTGGTGACCTGCCGGGGGGTGTGGGTGTCGTAGACCTCGTCGAGCATCCGCAGGAACGGCGCGGCGGCCGGCTCGTCGAACGCCTCGGCGGCCCTGGCGCCCAGCCGCCGGCGGCCGAACAGCTGGAGAAATGCCTCGTTGTAGTACGCCAGCCGGTGCTCGGGACCCGCGGTCAGTGCCACGGACACGATGGAGCGGTCGAACACCTCGGGTTCGAGCTGGGGAACACCCCCGGATCCACCGTTGCGGCTCATCCTCCGATCATCGCGCCACCGGCGCCGTCAGGCGCGTCGGAGCCGGGCCGGACGGCCGCCGACAGGACGGTCCCACCCGAAACCATTACCGTGGGTGAGGGCGGGCAGGAGCCGGAAGAACCTCGTGAGATCCAGAGAATCCCAAGGGAACACTAAGGAAGTCACGCATATGAACCCAGTGCCCAGCCTCACCCTGAACAATGGCGTCGAGATCCCGCAGCTCGGCTTCGGTGTGTTCCAGATCGAGCCGGAGAACACCCGGCAGGCGGTACTCACCGCGCTGGAGACCGGCTACCGGCACATCGACACCGCCGAGATGTACGGCAACGAGAAAGAGGTCGGCGAGGCGATCCGGGAGTCCGGAGTGCCGCGGGACGACATCTTCGTCACCAGCAAGCTGAACAACGGCTTCCACGCGTACGGCGACGCGCTGACCGCGTTCGCCCGCACGCTGGACGACCTCGACATCGAGACGCTGGACCTGTTCCTCGTGCACTGGCCGCTGCCCGCGGTCGGCGACTACACCGAGACATGGAAGGCCATGGAGGAGATCTACAGCTCCGGCCGGGTCAGGGCGGTCGGCGTCTCCAACTTCAATCCGCACCACCTCAAGCGGCTGTTCGAGCAGACCACGGTGGTCCCGGCGGTCAACCAGATCGAGGTGCACCCGTATCTCGCGCAGGACGACGTGCGGGCCTTCAACGCCGAGCACGGCATCGCCACCGAGGCGTGGTCGCCGATCGCGCAGGGCAAGGTGCTCGACGACCCGGTGATCACCGCGATCGCCACGCGGCTCGACCGGACCGCGGCGCAGGTGACACTGCGCTGGCACATCCAGCGCGGGGACATCGTCTTCCCGAAGTCGGTGACGCGCGAGCGGGTCGAGGAGAACTTCCGGATCTTCGACTTCGAGCTGACCGGCGAGGACATGGCCCAGATCACCGCACTGGACCGCGGCGAGCGCACCGGGCCCGACCCGGAGACCTTCAACTACGTGCCCTGACCGGCCCCGCTCTTTGGACCCTGCGGTCCAGAACGTGCTACGTTTTCATGGACCGCGCGGTCCATTCTGCGCGGCACCCCACGACTCGGGGCACCGACGCAGGAAGAGGGCCACAGCGACATGACCGCACGTCTGCAGAACAGGACCGCGCTCGTCACCGGCGCGACGAGCAACATCGGACGGGCCATCGCCGTCGCGTTCGCGGCCGAGGGCGCCCATGTGGTCGTCTCCGGCCGCAGCCGGGAGCGCGGTGACGAGGTGGTGGCCGAGATCAGGGCAGCCGGCGGCAAGGCCGACTTCGTGGCCGCCGACCTGGACGGCAGCCCGGCGGCCAGCAGGTCGCTGGCCGAGACGGCCACCGGCGTGCTCGGCGGCCGGATCGACATCCTGGTGAACAACGCCGGGATCTATCCCGGGGCGGTCACCGCGGACACCGACGAGGCGTCCTTCGACCGGGTCTACGGGGTGAACGTGAAGGCGCCGTTCTTCCTCACGGCGGCCGTGGCACCGGCGATGGCCGCGGCCGGCGGCGGTTCGATCATCAACCTCGGCTCGTGGATCGCCCGGCTCGGCATCCCGGTCGGCGCGCTCTACAGCTCGTCCAAGGGCGCGGTGGAGACGCTGACCCGGGCGTGGGCCGCGGAGTTCGGCCCGTCGGGGGTGCGGGTGAACGCGATCTCGCCGGGCGTGGTCCTGCCGCCGGGAACCGAGGCCGCGGGGCCGGCCGCGTCGATGATGAAGGGCACGCCGGCCGACGCGCCGGGCACCCCGGACGCCATCGCGCACGCGGCGGTGTACCTGGCGGCCGACGAGTCGGCGTTCGTCCAGGGCACGGTGATCGACGTGGACGGCGGACGGGTCGGCGTCGCGGTGATCGCGGCTGCCTGAGGGCGGCGACGGGTACTCTTGGACCGTCGGGTCCAGTCGGTCGGCGGCCCGGCTCTCGCCCAGCGTCCGGCCGCTGCGATCCGACGACGGGAGGCGGGCACATGCCGACTCGGCAGCTGACCACCAAGGGCGCCGCCACCCGGCAGCGGATCATCGAGGGCGCCGCCGAGCTGCTGCGGCAGTCCGGCGCGGGCGCCTCGCTGGACGAGATCAGGGCGGCGACCAGCACCAGCAAGAGCCAGCTGTTCCACTACTTCCCCGACGGACGCGAGCAGTTGCTGCTCTCGGTCGCCGCGCACGAGGCCGACCAGGTGCTCGCCGACCAGCAGCCGCATCTGGACGACCTGGCCTCGTGGGATTCCTGGCACGCCTGGCGGGACACCGTGCTCGACCACTACCGGCGGCAGGGCAGGCACTGCCCGCTGAGCGTGCTGATCGGCCAGCTCGGCCGGGACAGCGACGGGGCCCGCGCCGTACAGGCCGACCTGCTGGACCGCTGGCAGCGGGCACTGGCGGCCGGGGTGCGGCAGATGCAGGAGCAGGGTCTGATGAGCCGCGACCTCGACGCCGAGCGGGCCGGCGACGCGCTGCTCGCCGGGGTGCAGGGCGGTGCGCTGGCCCTGATCGTCACCGGCAGGACGGGTCCGCTGGAGAGCGTCCTCGACCTGATGCTGGATCAGCTGCGGGTCCGGCCGTGACTGCCTGACGGACCGGCAGAAACGCTCACCCGCCCGGCAATTGCCGCCGGACTTCGCCGACCGCTCCCCCGGCTGCCGCGCGCACTGAGATGCTGTCCCCGCGAGTGAGAGGGGGTGGCGGGTGGCCGAGCGGGACCAGGGCGTGACGGCCGGCGAACTGCTGCTGGCGGAGTACACGGCCGTCAAGGACGAGCAGCGGGCGCGGATCGGCTTCCGCGACAACCTGCTGTACGCCACGATCGCCGCCATGGCCGCGGCCGTGGCCGGCGCCCTCCAGGTCGACCACCACGGGGCCGAGCTGCTGCTCGCGCTGCCGCCGGTCTCGGTCATCCTGGGCTGGACCTACCTCGTCAACGACGAGAAGATCTCGGCGATCGGCCGCTATCTGCGGGACGACCTCGCGCCCCGGCTCGGCGCGCTCACCGCGGGTCCGGCGGGCGGCGAGAGCGGGGCCGGTGCGGACGGGGCCGGCGCGGACGGAAGCCGGGTCTTCGGGTGGGAGAGCGCGCACCGGGGCGACCCGCGGCGCCGCACCCGCAAAGTCCTGCAACTCTCCGTCGATCTGCTGACCTTCTGCGGGGCGCCGGTCGCGGCGGCCGCCGGCTACTGGTCGATCGGCCCGGTCCACCCTCCGCTGCTCCTGGTGTCCCTCGCCGAGACGGCCGCCGTTGGGGTGCTGGCCTGGCAGATCGTGGTCTATGCCGAGGTGCGCCGCTAAATATCCGGTTTTCCATAATCATCTGTGGAAACTTCATGACATCCATGACAGACAGTGAAACACTGGCTACGAACTGACCATGGCGGCGCGGGGACGCCGATCCATCTGGGGGGACACATGCTGGACACAGAGGGACTACGAACACTGGGCTGGAGAGGTGGCGACGGAAACGCCGCCTACCTGGACAAGACCCTGCTGCACGGCGGGATGGAGATCTCGCTCGACGACCGGGTGTCGGCCCGGGCCATCGGCATCCTGGCCATCTACGCGCTGGCCGCCAGCGTGCTGTCCTTCGTGCCGTTCTTCTTCCTCGGGCTGGTGCTGCTCGTGGTGGGCGGCGCGTCGGTCTTCTACGCGCTGCTGGTGATCGGCTGGATCGTGTCGGCCGTCGTCTTCTGGGTGGTGCTGCTCGGCGCGAAGGTGCCGGAGCCCATCTCGGAGTGGCGGGTGCTGCTCGACGCCCGCACCGAACACGCGGAGTCGGTCTACAGCAAGATCTCCGGCACCCTGGCCCACCGGGGCATCCCGCTGAACGTGACACGGCGGCGGATCCGTACCGGCCTGCGGCCCGACCAGGTCAGCAACCGGCTGGTGATCAACGACGGCCCCTACGTGGCCTACATCTCGGTGTTCAGGTACGGCAGCAGCCTGTATCTGGGCTGGATGATGTGGCGCTCCCGGCGCGGCTTCGGCCTGATCAAGCAGTACGTCTCCGACCTGGTGCTGAGCATCACCGGCCGGGCCGACACCGAGCTGCTGATGCTGCGCACCGAGCGGCCGCGGGCGATGCGCGAGGCGGTGCACGCGGCCTGCCGCGAGGGCCTGGTGGTGGCCATCGACCAGACGCTGGTGCCGCTGGACTTCGGCTTCCCGATGGGATTGCCGCCGATCGAGACGCGCGGCTCGGGACAGGGCGGATTCAGCGGTGCCGACCTGCCCTCGACGGCCTTCCCGATCCCGCCCCGACACCCGCAGGGACAGACGCAGTCGCAGGCCCCGCACCAGCCTCCGCAGGAGCAACCGCAGGCCCCGCGGCACCAGGCTCCGCAGGGACAACCGCAGGGACAACCGCAGCCGCCCGTCCACCAGGCGCCGGCCCACAGCCGGCAGCCGGAGGCCGCCCCGGCGGCCGACCTGACCGACGTGACCACGCCCTTTCCGGTGCAGCCGCCGGTCAGCCTCGACGGCAGCACCCCGCCGCCGGCCGGCCACCCGCCGTACGGTGAGGAGCCGCTGCGCCCGTGACCGACCGTCAACCTGCCGGAGTGCTGGTCAACTCGGCTCCGGGGTACGGCAGTTCGGCATGGATCGGGCTGCGGGTGCTGCCCGCGCCGGTCCATGCCGGATGGCACCCCGGGCCCGGGGCGCAGCCGGGACCGCCGTCGCCGCAGGAGCAGCGCGGCTGGCTGGCCGCGCAGTGGCAGACCGCGTGGCTGCGCCGGTTCGAGATCCGCTACACGAGCGACCCGGCCTCCGGCCTGCTGACCTGCACGCTGCTGGGCGCGGTGCAGGCCGCCGAGCCGGCCGACGCGATCGGCGCGGCGGTCGCGCTGCGCGACGACCTGTGCCGGCTGCCGCCCGGGCTGCGGGCCGAGCCGATCACCGACGGAGACGAACTCCTGGCCCGGCTGGTCCCGTTCGCCGCCGCTCCGGGCTCGACCGCGGAGATCCGCAAGCTGCTGCGCGGCGCCTCCTTCCACCACCTGGACGCCCCGCCGCGCGCACTCGGCGTGGACGTCAGGCCACTGCGCACCGACCCGGTGTCCTGGGATCCGCTGTGGCCGATGCTCACCGCGCTGCCCGATCCGGCGACGGTGAGCATCGGGCTGCGGCCGTACCGGCTGCCGGACAGCCACCTCGGCTGGCTGCGGCTGCTGGCCAAGGAGTACGGCCGGCTGGCCGCGGCCGGCAGCAGGCAGGGCGCGCCGAACCCGTTCCTCAACCGCAGCGGGGCCGATCCGTTCGCCGCCGCGGCGCAGCAGACCTTCGGCGAGGCCGTCGAGCGGTATGCCGACCGGGCCTTCCGGCTGCGGGTGTCGGTCAGTTCCGCGGGCGGGCTGCCGACGCAGGTCACCGGCTTCCTGGCCGACGCGCTCGGCGGGGCCGCGGTGCAGATCGCGCCGCCGGACGAGGCTGCGGCGGCGCGGGCGCTGCGCACGCTCGACCACGTGTGGTGCGAGACGTCCTACCGGCAGGGCCTGCCGGAGGGCGCGGTGCAGGATCCGGAGCTCTCCCTGACCGACCTGGTCGATCCCGCGCAGGCCGCGGCGGCCTTCCGGCTGCCGTACGCGCCGGCCGCCGGTCCCGCCGTCTTCGCCGGGCAGCCGGAGCCGCCGTCGGCCGTCGTCGTGGTGCTGACCGCGCTGAAGCTGGAGTATCTGGCGGTACGCGAGCTGCTGACCGGCCATCAGACCCTGCGGCACGAGGACGGTCTGATCGTGGAGGCCGGGACACTGCCCGGCACCGGGTGGACGGTGGCGGTGGCCGAACTGGGCCCGGGCACGATGAGCGCGGCGAGCGCCACCCAGGTGGTGCGCGGCTGGCTGCGGCCCCGGGCGGTGTTCTTCGTCGGGGTCGCCGGCGGGCTGCGCCGGGAGATTCCGCTCGGGGACGTGGTGGTGGCCACCAAGGTCTATGCCTACGGCGGCGGCCGGGAGACCGACCAGGGCTTCCAGGCCAGGCCGCAGGCGTGGCCGGCCCCCGAGTGGCTGCTCCAGGAGGCCAGGCTCGCGCTGCGCTCCGGCGACTGGGGCCGGCCGCGGGATCCGGCGGCGCCGGTCCCCGAGGCGCACTTCAAGCCGATCGCCGCCGGTGACGTGCTGCTCGACGGCGACGAATCGGCGCTGGCCCGGCGACTGCGGGAGCACTACCAGGACGCGGTGGCCGTGGAGATGGAGGGTTCGGGCGTGGCGCACGCGGCCCACCTGCTCGGCGGGCTCTCGGTGCTGATCGTCCGGGGCATCAGCGATCACGCCGACGGCCGCAAGGGCGCGGCCGACCGGGAGGGCAGCCAGCCCCGCGCGGCGACCAACGCGGCGCGTGCCGCCCTCGCCGTGATCGCCGCACTCGACCCGCACGCACCGCCCCGCGGCGGCCACTGAGCCACACGCCCGACGGCCGGACAGCCGCATAGTCGGGCAGGGCGGGGTAGGAAGCGCCGACCGGCCGTACTCCGCCGCCCGGACAGATCGCGGGCCGCCCCGATGATCAACGGGCCGCTCCGCAACCGAACCGCAATCTTCTGCGTCTACCGTTGAAGATCCGCGGCACGGGGGGTGTCGCGTGGGTGAACTCGGCGCGCGGGCCACGGAGGCGGGGCATGGGGAGCGAAGGACCGATACGCGTCGGAGCGGTGGTGACGGCGGTGGTCGCGGTGATCGCGGCGGTCGCCGGGATCGCGCTGGCGCTGCCGGCGCACGGTCCCGCGGGTGCGGGGCTCTCGGCGCCGGCCGGCGCGGGAGTGGCGCTGCCTCCGGTGCGGGCGTCGTCGCCGGTGGACGTGCCGGCGCCGGCACGGGTGGTGCCGCAGCCGGTACGGGTGCTGCCGCTCGGCGACTCGATCACCTGGGGCCAGGGCAGCCCGACCGAGTCCTCCTACCGGGCGCCGCTGTGGCGGATGGTGGCCGGCCAGTCGAGGTTCTCGATCCGCTTCGTCGGCGAGCAGGTCTCCGGCGACCTGCCCGAGCCGGCCAACGAGGGCCACCGCGGCTACACGATCGACCAGATCGCCCAGAACGTCGACGGCTGGATGGCGGCGGCCCGGCCCGACGTGGTCATCCTGCACATCGGCATCAACGACCTCGCCAAGAACCTCGACATACCGGGGGCGCCCGACCGGCTGGCCGCGCTGGTGAACCGGATCTACCGGGACCGCCCCGGGGTGAGCGTCGTCTTCATGGGCCTGCTCCCGACGACCCCCGGTCTCGTCCCGCAGGTCGCCGTCTACAACGCACGCGCCGCGGCGCTGGAGCGCGTGGAACGGCGGGCCGGGCGGTCGTTCAGCTATGTCACCCCGCCGGCGCTGACCAGCACGGAGCGGGTGGACCGGCTGCATCCCGACGACACCGGGTACCGGCTGATCGCACAGGCGATCTTCCCGGTGCTGAGCCGTACGATCGCCGACCGCGAGGCAACCCGCACGGTGCAGGCGGCGGCCCGCTGACCCTGCGTCCCGGGCGGGCGGGCGGCCGGGCGGGAGCCGACCGCCGACAGGGAGCCGGCCGTCAGCGGCGAGCGGGCCGTCATGACCGAGCCGGCCGTCATGACCGGGCCGACCGGGACCTGCGCACCCCCGAGCCGCGGACCACGAACCGGGTGAGCAGCACCACCGAGCGCGGCGCCGACCGGTCCCCGGCGATCCGGGAGAACAGCAGGTTGGCCGCGGTGCCGCCGATGGCCACCGGGTCCTGGCTGACCACGGTCAGCGGCGGGTTGAGCCGCTCGGCCAGCGGCAGGTCGTCGAAGCCGACGATGGCCACCGGCGCCGGGCCGTCGAGACCGTCGAGCACGCCCATCGTGATCAGGTCGTTGCTGCTGAACAGCGCGGTGGGCGGGTCGGGCAGGGTGCGCAGTTCGGCCAGCGCGTCCCGGGCGGCCCGGTGCGAGCGCAGTTCGTGCCGCACCAGGCCGGGGTCCTCGGCGACGCCGTGCGCGGCGAGCGCGTCGAGATAGCCCAGGTAGCGCTCGCGCTGGGTCCAGATGTCGAAGCGGTCGCCGAGGTAGGCGATCCGGGTGTGGCCGTGGCCGAGCAGATGGCTGACGGCCCGTTCGGCGCCGGCCCGGTTGTCCACGGTGACGGTGTCCACGGCCAGTCCCCTGGCCGGCCGGTCCACGCAGACGACCCGGGTGCCGCCCTCCATCGGCTGCTTGAGGAAGCCGTGGCCGCCGCTGGTCGGGACGATGATCAGCCCGTCCACCTGCCGGGCGGTGAACGCGGCGATCACCTCGCGCTCCCGCCGCGGCTCGTCGTTGGTGCTGCCGACCAGCACGACATAGCCGCGGCGGTGCGCCTCGTCCTCGATCGAACGGGCCATCAGCGCGTAGAAGGGGTTGGCCAGGTCGTCCACGACCAGGGCGATGGTGGAGGTGCCCAGGTTCTTCTGCCGCAGGTGCCTGGCGTTGTCATTGCGCTGGTAGCCCAGCCTGCGGACGGCCTGCTCGACCTTGGCGGCGGTGCCCGGGGCCACCCCCGGCTCGCCCGAGACCACACGGGAGACCGTCATGGGGCTGACTCCCGCGGCGTGGGCGACGTCCTTCATCGTCGGTCGTCTCACGGCCCTCCTCGTATCCGCACCGCTCCCGGGCCGCCGGCCGGCCGGGCGTTCGCACCGATCATGGCAGGCGCCCCGGGCAGGGGCCGCGCTCCCCCGTCAGCAACCGGCCTTGTAGTAGTACTTCTTGACGTCCGGCTGGTCCATGTTGGCCTTGGTGATGGCGACCATGGTGGTGCCGATGTTCGCGGTCACCTTCTTCTTGTCGATGGCGTCGAGCGCCTGGTCGACGCCCTGGGTGCCGATCGAGGCCGGGTCCTGGGCGACCAGCACGTCCAGGGTGCCGTTCTTCAGCGAGGTGATCTCGTCCGGCTCCGCGTCGAACGCGGCGACCCTGACCTTGCCCTGCTTGCCCGCCGCCTGAAGGCCGGTGGAGATGCCCTGCGCGGTGTTGGTGTTGCCGGCGAAGACCCCGCCGAGGTCGGGGTGCGCGGCCAGCGTGGACTGGATCTGCGAGGCGGCGGTGGCCGGCAGGTCGTTGTCGTAGAGCACCGGCAGCAGCGTGATGCCGGGGTGGTTGGCCTTCATCTCCTCGTTGAAGCCCTTGATCCTGGCGTCGGTGGTGGTCACGCCCGGCTTGACGCTGATCACGATCGCCGAGCCCTTGTCGCCCATCAGCTGGGCCAGCGCCTTGGCGGCCTGCTTGCCGCCGGCCTCGTTGTCGGAGGAGATCCGGGAGACCCCGACGGACTTGTCGTCCACCTCGGTGTCCACCAGTACGATCTTGGTCCCGGCGGACTGCATCTGGGTCAGCGACGGAGTGAGCGCGGCGCCGTCCACCGGGGAGATCAGCAGCGCGTCGGGGTGCTTGGCGGCGACCGAGTCGATGATCGGCCGCTGCACCGACACGTCCCACTGCGCCGACCCGTTGAGGGTGAGCTTGACGCCGCGCTTGGCGGCCTCCGCCTTCGCCGCGCAGCCCATGGTGATGTAGAAGGGGTCGCTCTTGACGCCGGTGATCATCTCCAGCGACTTCTTGCCGGAGCCGGACGATCCGCCGCCGCAGCCGGCGGTTGCGGCGGTCAGCGCCAGTACGGCGCAGCAGCCGGCGATCATGGTGGTTGTTCTGGTCTTGCGCATGCGGGAGTTCCTTCCGTGACGGTGCGGCGGGTCTCGGAGCCGGAATGGCGTGGAAGGCAGGGAGGGCGTGGGGGGACGCGGCGGCGGTCAGCCGCGGTCGCGGCCCCGCCTGCGGAACTGGTCGAGGTAGACGGCGAGCACCAGGACGACGCCGATGGCCACGTCCTGCCAGTACTGCTGCACGCCCATGATGATCAGACCGGTGGTGAGCACGGCCGGGATGAACACCCCGATCACCGTGCCCAGTACGGTGCCCCGGCCGCCGAAGAGGCTGGCGCCGCCGAGTACCACGGCGGTGATGACCTTGAGGTTGTCGGTGGAGTGCCCGGCGATGGAGGTGGTGCCGAAGTAGGCCAGCCACATCATGCTGCCGAGCCCGGACAGCAGCCCCACCAAGGCGTAGACCTTGATCAGGTGCCGGTCCACCGCGATGCCGACCCGGCGGGCGGCCTCGGGGTTGGAGCCGATGGCGTAGGTGTACCGGCCGAAGCGGGTGAAGGCGAGCACCAGTCCGAAGACCAGGGTGGTGCCGAAGGCGATCACCACCAGCCAGGGGATCTGGCCGAAGAGCTTGCCGAAGCCGATGGAGTGCTGGAGCCGGCCCGACACCGCGCCGGTCGGGTCCTGGCCGCCGGTGATGATCTGCGCGATGCCCAGGGCCGCGCCGAAGCCGCCGAGGGTGACGATCAGCGGCGGCACCTTGGCCTTGGCGACCAGCCAGCCCTGCAACGAGCCCCAGGCCAGGCCGGTGGCGAGCGCGATCAGGGTGCTGACGGCGATGGTGCCCCAGCCGGACTTCGCGCCGCCGTGGTGGATGGTGTACTCGCCGGAGAGCACCGCGGCCAGCACCAGGACCGAGCCGACCGACAGGTCGATGCCGGCCACGATGATGACGTAGGTCATGCCGACGCCGAGTACCAGGTAGATCGCCGCGTTGGTGGCGATCTGGGTGATGTCGTAGGTGGTCAGGAAGTCGCCGGGCGAGGCGATCGTGAAGAAGACGACGAGCAGCAGCAGGACGCAGAAGGTCCATGCCTCGTTGACCGCGGCGATCCGCCTGACCCACTCCGGTACGGCGAACCGGCCGGTGCCGGGCAGGGTGTCGAGGTCGTCGTCCCGGCTGGCGGATGAGGTGGACGGGTCGGCCTTCATGCCGCACCGCTCTCGTCGAGGGCGCCGGTCATGGCGCCGACCAGTTCCTCCACCGAGCTGTCCGCGGCGGTGAAGGCGGCCACCCGGCGGCCGAGCCGCAGCACTTCCACCCGGTCCGCCACCGACAGCACCTCCGGCATGTTGTGGCTGATCAGTACGACGGAGATGCCGCGGTCCCTGACCCGTCTGATGGTGTCCAGCACCCGTCCGCGCTGGACGACGCCGAGGGCGGCGGTGGGTTCGTCCATGAAGATGATCCGGTTGGCGAAGGCCACCGCGCGGGCCACCGCGACGGACTGCCGCTGGCCGCCGGACAGCGAGGCGACCGGCACCCCGACGTCCTGGAGGTCGACGCCGAGTTCGGCGAAGGCGGTGACCGCGGAGCGGCGCATGGCCGCCCGGTCGAGTACCCGCAGCCGGCCCAGCAGGCCGCCGCGGTACAGCTCGCGGCCCAGGTGCAGATTGGCCGCCGCGTCCAGGTCGGGGGCGAGGGCGAGGTCCTGGTAGACGGTCTCGATGCCGTGCCTGCGGGCGTCCAGCGGGCTGCCGAGCTGGACCGGGGTCCCGTCCACCAGGATCTGGCCGCCGTCCGGCCGCATGGTGCCGGACAGCGTCTTGACCAGGCTGCTCTTGCCGGCCCCGTTGTCACCGATGAGGGCGACCACCTCGCCGGCGAAGGCCGTGAAGTCGGCGCCCTGGAGCGCCCTTACGTGCCCGAAGCGCTTGGTCACTCCGCGCGCCTCCAGGAGTGGTGGTGACACCAGCCGACCTCCCGTGTATTGGTAACGTTCTCATTGGTCTGGGGATTGTGGTGACGCCCTGATGGGCTGTCAATACATTGCGCAGAAGCCGCCGATGATCGGTCACCCGGCACATCCGACCTCTTTCCCGCCGCCGCGCACACTCTTGACAGCTCGGCAGGTACACCTCAATATTCAGGCTTGCTTGGTAACGTTCACAAGCCTTGCTCTCAGCACTCCGCGCAGCCCCGTGCCCCCCGAGGCCGCCACCGGGCCCCCGGCCACGACGCCGGCCTCCGCGAGAAGGTGTGGTCCCCCACGTGCTTCCAACCGTGCTCAGATCCAGAGCGGCAGGCGCGCTGAGCGCCCTGTTACTCGCCACTCTCGGCGTCGGCGGCCTCGCCTCCGTGCCGGCCCACGCGGCGAGCCTGTCGCTCACCCAGTACGCCGACCCGTTCGTCGGCACCGACGACAGCAACGCGCCCAACCCGGTCGGCGGCGGCGCCGGCGGCAGCACCTACCCGGGCGCCGTGGTGCCCTTCGGCGGGGTGCAGTTCAGCCCGGACACGCCGACCGCCTCGCCGTCCGGTTACCGCTACTCCGACACCTCCGTCGAGGACTTCAGCCTCACCCACTTCGACGGCGCCGGCTGTGCGAACAACGAGGACCTGCCGCTGATGCCGATCACCGGCGCGGTCGGCAGCTCGCCCGGCACCAACTGGACGAGCTACGCCTCCGGTTACACCAAGTCCAACGAGTCGGCGGCGCCCGGCTACTACAAGAACCGGCTCGACAAGTACGCGACGAACGTCGAGCTGACCGCCACCACCCGCAGCGGCATGGGCCGGCTGACCTACCCCTCGTCCACCAGCTCCCGGCTGCTGATCAACACCAGCCGCAGCGCGACCGGCAACCGGTCGGGCAGCGTCACCGTCAGCGGCTCCGAGGTCTCCGGCAGCGTCACCGCCGGCGGCTTCTGCGGCTCGTCGAAGACCTACCAGATCTACTTCGACATCCGCTTCGACCGGGCACCGACCGGCTACGGCACCTGGTCGGGCGGCACGGTGAACGCCGGCTCGGCGAGCGCCAACGGCACCAACACCGGCGCGTACGTCACCTTCGACACCACCAGCGCGGCGACCGTGCAGTTCAAGGTCGGCCTGAGCTACGTGAGCACCGCGGGCGCCAAGGCGAACCTGACGGCGGAGAACAACGGCTGGGACTTCAACGCCGTACGCACCGCCGCCGACACCTCCTGGAACGCGGTTCTCAACCGCGCCCAGGTCACCGGCGGTTCGGCCGACAACGTGAAGAAGTTCTACACCGCGCTCTACCACGTCTTCCAGAGCCCGAACATCTCCAGCGACGTCAACGGCGACTACCGCGGCTTCGACGGCGCGGTGCACAACTCGGCCAGACCGGTCTACCAGAACTACTCCGGCTGGGACATCTACCGCTCCTGGTCGGCGCTGGTCGCGCTGATCGCACCAACGGAGGCGGCCGACATCGCCAACTCCATGGTGCTCGACGGCCAGCAGGGCGGCCTGCTGCCCAAGTGGTCGCAGCAGACCAACGAGGACTTCGTGATGACCGGCGATCCCGGGCCGATCATCATCAGCAGCATGTACGCCTTCGGGGTGCGGGGCTTCGACACCGCCTCGGCGCTGTCGCTGATGGAGAAGGCGTCCAACGGCGGTACCGCCCAGGGCTCACCGATCCGCGGCAACCAGGGCACTTACACCAACCTGCACTACATCAACAACTCCCCCTCGGACTCGCTGGAGTACTCGGCGTCGGACTTCGCCGTCGCGCAGTTCGCCAAGGCGCTCGGCAACACCAGCAGCTACAACACCCACATGACCCGGGCCCAGTGGTGGCGCAACACCTACGGCCCCGAGTCCGGCTACGTGCAGCCGCGCAACAGCGACGGCAGCTGGACCTGGCCGCTGGACCCGGCGAGCCCGAGCAACTTCACCGAGGGCAACGCCGCCCAGTACACCTGGATGGTGCCGTACGACTTCGCCGGCCTGATCAACGACATGGGCGGCAAGCAGACCGCGGTGCAGCGGCTCGACCACCACTTCACCCAGGTCAACGCCGGGCAGAGCCTGCCGTACTACTACATAGGCAACGAGCCCGAGCACGGCGTGCCGTGGGCGTACGACTTCGCCGGCGACCCGGCGGGCGCCGCCGACGCCGCCCGCAAGGTGATGACCGAGTCCTTCACCACCGGGCCCGGCGGACTGCCCGGCAACGACGACCTGGGCGCGACCTCGGCCTGGTACGTGTGGGCGGCGCTCGGGATGTACCCGGCCACGCCCGGCGCCGACACCCTAGCCGTCAACGGCCCGCAGTTCCCCTCGGTGCTGCTCCAGCGGCCCGGCGGCAACATCACCATCAACTCCGCCGGCAGCGGCGGCTACGTGCAGGGCCTGAAGGTCGGCGGCACCGCCACCAGCCACAACTACCTGCGGTATCCCGACATCGCCGGCGGCGCCACCCTCGACTACACGATGGGCGCCTCGCCCAGCGGCAGCTGGGGCACCGCGGCCGGTGACGTGCCGCCGTCCTTCGAGGACGGGGCCACCCCGATCCCGACCGCGCCCGCGCTGGGCACCAACCTCGCGCAGGGCAGGACGGTCACCGGCTCCACCGCGTGCGCGACCGCGGAGTCCGCGGCGAAGGCGGTGGACAACTCCCTGAAGAACAACAGCAAGTGGTGCTCCAAGGACGCCAACCCGACGCTGACGGTGGACCTCGGCTCGACCCAGACCGTGGGCTCGTTCGTGGTCAAGCACGCCGGCCTCGGCGGGGAGAACACCGGCTGGAACACCGGCGCCTTCCAGATCCAGACCAGTACCGACAACAGCACCTGGTCCACCGCGGTCACGGTGAGCGGATCGCGCTCCAGCCGGACGTACCACTCGATCGCGCCACGCCAGGCCCGCTACGTCAGGCTGGCCGTCTCCAACGGCACCAACGTGTCCACCGACTCGGCGGCCAGGATCTACGAGCTGGAGGCGTACAGCCAGAGCTCCGGCGCCGCCGCCGGCCCCATCACCGGCCTGGCGGGCAAGTGCGTGGACGTGGCGAACTCCGGCACCGCCGACGGCACCCACGTCCAGCTCTACGACTGCAACGGCTCAGGGGCGCAGTCGTGGACCGTCGGCACCGACGGCACCATCCGGGCGCTGGGCAAGTGCCTGGACGACGCCAACTCCGGCACCGCCGACGGCTCGCTGGTGCAGCTGTGGACCTGCAACAACTCCGGTGCCCAGGTCTGGAGCCGCAACAGCAGCGGCCAGATCGTCAACACCGCGGCGAACAAGTGCCTCGACGTGCCGGCGTCCAACACCGCCAACGGCACCCAGCTGGACATCTGGACCTGCAACACCGGCGCCAACCAGAAGTGGACGGTGGGCGGCTGATCACCGGGTGATGCGCCCGCCCGCGGGCGTCACTGGACCAGCTGCGCCTTTCCCAGGGCGATGACCCCGGCCGCGGACACCGTGTACAGCTCGCGGTCGCGGTCGGGGTTGACCCCTATCGTGGCGCCCGGCGGCACATCGACGTTCTTGTCGAGCACCGCGCCGCGGACGATCGCGCCGCGGCCGATCCGCACGTTGTCGTGCAGCACCGAGCCCTGCACGACGGCGCCCGGGTCCACCACCACGCCGGGCGACAGCACCGACCGGGTGACCTGGCCGCGCACCACGCAGCCGGGGCTGATCACCGACTCCCCCACGATCCCGCCGGCCGCGATCTTGGCCGGCGGCAGCTGCCCGGAGTGGGTGTAGATCGGCCACTGGGGGTTGTACAGGTTGAAGGCCGGCTGGTCGGTGATCAGGTCCATGTGCGAGTCGTAGTAGGTGTCCAGGGTGCCGACGTCCCGCCAGTAGCCGTGGTCGCGGGCGGTCTCGCCGGGCACGTGGTTGTCGCCGAAGTCGTAGACCTGGGCGACGCCCGCACCGGTCAGCAGCGGCAGGATGCTGCCGCCCATGTCGTGCACCGACTGCGGGTCCTCGGCGTCCTCCTGGAGCGCGTCGAGCAGCGTCTTGGTGCTGAACAGGTAGTTGCCCATCGAGGCGAAGACCTCGTCGGGGCTGCCCGGCAGTCCCGGCGGGTCGGCCGGCTTCTCCAGGAAGCGCTCGACCTGGATGCCGTCCGAGGCCGGGGTGATCACCCCGAAGCCCTTCGCCTCCGACCGCGGCACCCGGATGCCGGCCACCGTCACCCCGGCGCCGTGCTCGATGTGCTGCTCCAGCATCTGCCGGGGGTCCATCCGGTAGACGTGGTCGGCGCCGAACACCGCGATGTAGTCCGGCTGCTCGTCGTAGACCAGGTTCAGCGACTGCAGGATGGCGTCGGCGCTGCCCAGGTACCAGCGCGGGCCGAGCCGCTGCTGGGCCGGTACCGGCGTGACGTAGTTGCCGAGCAGGCTGGACATCCGCCAGGTGGTGCTGACGTGCCGGTCGAGCGAGTGCGACTTGTACTGGGTCAGCACGCACACCCGCAGGATGCCGGCGTTGACCAGGTTGGACAGCACGAAGTCCACGAGGCGGTAGGTGCCGCCGAAGGTCACGGCCGGTTTGGCCCGGTCCGCGGTGAGCGGCATCAGCCGCTTCCCCGCGCCGCCCGCGAGCACTATGCCGAGCACCGAAGGTCTGCCGCGCATACTGGTCCCCCCTCAAGTCCGCCATGTCCGTCCACTGGCCTGCTGCCCGTTCCGTCGCCGCGCACCGCTAGCCGGCCTTGAGGACCGTCTCGTAGAGCTCGGTGGTGCGGCGGGCGACGGTGTCCCAGCCGAACTCGCGCACCGCGCGGTCCCGGCCGGCCTCGCCCATCCGGGCCGCCTGCCGCTCGTCGCCGACCACCTGGTTCAGGGCGGCGGTCAGACCGGCCTCGAACTCCTCGGCGTGGCCCTCGCGGTAGGGCACCAGCAGCCCGGTGTCGCCGTCGGCGACCACCTCGGGGATGCCGCCGACCGCGGAGGCGACCACGGCGGTGCCGCAGGCCATCGCCTCCAGGTTGACGATGCCCAGCGGCTCGTAGATCGACGGGCAGACGAAGACGGCCGCGTGGGTGAGGAGCTGGACGACGGCCGGGCGCGGCAGCATCGCCGGGATCCAGTGCACCCCGTCGCGCACGGCGCTCAGCTCGTCGAACAGGGCCCGGAACTCGCGGTCGAGCGCGGGGGTGTCGGGCGCGCCCGCGCACAGCACGAGCTGCGCCGCCGGGTCGAGTTCGCGCGCGGCGCGCAGCAGGTGCGGTACGCCCTTCTGCCGGGTGATCCGGCCGACGAACAGCACGTAAGGGCGGTCGGGGTCGACACCGATCCGGCGCAGTACGTCGGTGCGCTCGTCGGGGCGGTAGGTGACGGTGTCGATGCCGTTGCGGATGACGTGCACCCGCTCGGGGACCAGCTCCGGGTAGCAGGACAGGATGTCGCGGCGCATCCCGTCGGAGACGGCGACCACCGCGTCGGCGGACTCCATCGCGGTGCGCTCGGCCCAGCTCGACAGCGCGTACCCGCCGCCCAGCTGCTCGGCCTTCCAGGGCCGCAGCGGTTCCAGCGAGTGCGCGGTCAGGACGTGCGGGATGCCGTGCAGCAGCTTGGCCAGATGGCCGGCCAGATTGGCGTACCAGGTGTGCGAGTGCACCAGGTCGCGGCCCTGGAGTCCGCTGGTGACGGCCAGGTCGACGGCGAAGGTGCGCAGCGCGTCGTTGGCGCCGTCGAACGAGGAGGGGGCGCGGTGGCGGTACACCCCGCCGTCGGCGTCGTCCGCGCCCTCTCCCCAGCTGTGCACCTCGAGGTCGACCAGCGCGCGCAGCTCGCGGGCGAGGAACTCCACATGGACACCGGCCCCGCCGTAGACATCCGGCGGATACTCCCGCGTCACCAGCCCCACCTTCACCGAGCTCTCCCGCCTTCGACGATTCCGTGCACTCCGTGCCGGTTGCCTTCCCCGCCAGGACCCGATCTACCGTCCTGGAGGGGAAGATCCCCGACACGCTGCCGGTCAGGAGGAGAGACTACGACGTGATCAGGTCGAACTGCTCCCAGTTGCCGATGGAAGTGCGGTTGGCGACCAGTGCGCCGGCGCCGGCGTTCTCCGCGGTGACGTAGTCGCCGTTGGCTGCGGCGCGCAGGCTGACGGTGCCGTTGGAGTTGCGCACCAGCTGGAAGGTCTCCCACTGGCCGGCCGAGGGGCGGTTGGCGATCAGCGGCGAGGCGCCCGCGTTGTCGGCGCACACGTACTGGTTGTCGGCGTGGGCGCGCAGCGACACGTTGCCGCCGCCCAGGTCCATCATGTCGAACTGCTCCCAGGGCCCGATCGACGTGCGGTTGGCGATCAGCGGCGAGGCGCCGCCGTTGTCGGCGGTGACGTACTGGCTGTTGGCCCGGGCCCGGAAGCTCACCACCGTGCCGGTGACCGGCGGGGTGCTGCCGCCGACGACGGGCTGGGTGGGGCGGGTCGCGGTCAGCGCGATCTGGCCCTTGAGCATCCGGCCGCCGTCGCCGGTCAGCCGGAGGTAGTAGTCCGAGGAGCAGGCGGTGCCGTCCTCGTCCAGTGGCAGCATCCCGGAGTTGGTCGGCAGCCAGGCCGCCGACTCGGCGGTCTTGGCGATCTGGTTGCCCTCGTTGAACTCGTCGAACATCGAGATGTAGATGCCCTGCACCCCGGCCCGCTTCATGTTGTAGAACTGCCGCCACATGAAGTCGCCGTGCGCCCGCTGCCGCAGGGAGACGGCACCGGGCAGCACGCAGGGCAGGTAGTCGATGCCGTGCGCGGCGCAGTCGGCGAGGTCGGGCACGGTGGCCTGGTTGTAGAAGTTGTCGGCGTCGCCGACGTTGCCGATCCGGCCGACCATCCACGGCGAGATCGCGTGGAAGGCGTGGTAGACGTCGATGAAGCCCGCGCGGGAGTCGCGGTCGCCGGTGCGCCACCAGGTCGGCACCCCGCCGATCACGTACACGCCCTGCGACTTGAACCAGTTGACGACGTCGAGACAGGGCGCGGCGTCGAACGGCCGCTGGTTGTCGGCGAAGCCGAAGCCCCATATGCAGACCACCGGCAGGCCGTTCTGCTTGGCGTACATCGGGGATGAGGTGTACGCCTTCATCTTGTTGGTCCAGTCGGCCTTGATCTCCGACTGCATGTTCGTCCAGCCGGACACGTCGTACATGATGTAGAACTTGCGGCTGTGCGACTCGGCGGCGCTGCGCACCTTGGCGGCCATGGCGTCGCGGGTGGGGCCCTCGCCGCCGACCGGGTTGAAGCGCTGGAGCGCGGCGGTGTCGATGTTGTTCTGCTGCATCCAGGCGAAGTGCGTGTCCACGGTCTGCTGGTCGTAGGACGAGAACAGGTTCGCCGGCTGGCCGTTGCCGAGGTTGGCGTAGGACGAGTGGTAGGTCTTGGTGAACTCCCGCACGTCCGGCCAGGCCACGATCGTGGTGTTCGACGGCGACGGGCTGCCGCCGTTGGCGCCGTAGTGCCACCAGGAGTTGATCGGCGCCCCGTCCCCGACGCAGGCGAACCAGCCCTGGTAGCCGACGGTCACCTTGCCCACCACGTCGCCCGGCCCGCTGGCCGCCGGTGTCGCGGCCGCCTCAGCGGTTCTGGCCAGGCCGATCGCGGACAGGGCCGCGGCGGTGGTACCGCCGGCGGCCGTACCGATGAACGTACGACGTGAGACTCCCATGGCTGACTCCGAACGGCGGCGCACGGCGATGGCGGCCGGGCGCGACGGGGTGGACTGAGTGGATGGTCCGATGTTCAACAGCTGAACTCAGTGCCCCGCGGTGAGGCCGTGGCCGGGCAGGCCACGGCCTCGCCGTGGAATCCGCTTCCTTGCACTGACTCGCGGTGGGGGGAGGCGCGCGCAGTCCCATGACACGCGCCACGCTGAGCACTTCTGAAAGAGCGGTTTCAGGTACGCAGGGATTCAACTGCCGAACCAAACATCCCGTCAAGGGTCCAGACCAGATCTATTGTTTATCCGGAATTGCCCTCATTCACCCGGTGGGAGCCGCCGTTGCACAGGGTGCAATGACGCCGAAAGGTCGGAGGGGTTTGTTCATGGCTTGTCGTACCGCATCACAAGGCGCGTCACCGGGGGATCAGCACCGGATCACCGCCGGACGAGCGCGATGACCGGGATCACCCGGCTGGTCTTGGCCTCGTAGGCGGCGAATCCCGGGTAGAGCGCGGCCTGCTCGGCGTACTTCCGGTCGCGCTCGGCGCCGGTGACCTCCTCGGCACGCACCGCGACGGTCTCGTCACCGACCTCGATCTCCACGTCCGGGTGGGCCACCAGGTTGTGGTACCAGGCCGGGTTCTCGTCGGCACCGCCCTTGGAGGCGAACACCAGATACCGGTCGCCGTCGGGCAGGTACATCATCGGCTTGACCCGGACCTGGCCGCTGCGGGCCCCCTTGTTGTGCAGCAGCAGAAGCGGGGCTCCCTCGAAGTTCCCGCCGACCTTCCCGTGGTTGGCTCGGAATTCGGCCACAATCTGCGCGTTGTAGTCCTCGGCCTCACTCATGACTTCTCCTCTTCTCGCCCCTGGTAATGGGCTGTCAGGTTACCCAAGCGACACCTGGGGTGACCGCGGCGCACCGGGATCGACGCAGTGTCACGGCAGGTTCACGTTCGGCCTAAGCACAAGGCCGCTGAGCCGGTGCCAATACCGCTGTTCTGCCTCACCCGCACCGACAGTGGATTGACGCTTTATGGACGGCTGCACCCACCCGGACCCGGGCACACGTAGGAGAGACAGAGACGTGATGACCAACACCCCCTCCGACGCGCCTGTTCCGCCGCACACCGGGGAGCGGCTGGCACTGGCGCCGGCAAGGGAGGAGATGATGCGGGACTACCACCGGTGGGAGACCGATCCGGCGACCGTCGTAGGCTTCGGCGCCCGCTGGCCGGTGTCCTGGGAGGTCTTCCAGTCCCGCTTCCGCACCCGGCACACCTGCAACCACTACCAGCTCTTCGAGGTGATCACCGCGGCGGGCGCGACGCCGGTGGGGACCACGGCGCTCAGCGTCGACCAGTCCGTCAACAGCGCCGAGTACACGCTCGTGATCGCCCCGGAGCACCGCGGCCGGGGCTACGCGGCCGAAGCCACCGACCTCACCCTCCACTGGGCGTTCGGCATCGCATCCCTCAGCTCGGTGTGGCTGGAGGTGCTCGCTCCGCACGCCGTCGCCGTGAACGCCTACCTCAAGTCGGGATTCCGGCCCGCCGGACGGCTGCGCAGCGCCGCCCTGTGGCAGGGCAGGCGCGTTGACAAGCTGCTGTTCGACTGCGTCCCCGATGATCTGGCAGAGAAGAGGTGACCCACCATGTCATGTCCCGACGTGAACTGCCGCAAGGGCGGCTGCACGACCGACCCGGGCCGGGACCGCCCGGCCGGCGAAGGAGCCGGCGGCGCCAAGCGCGGCTGATCCCCGGCCGTCCGGCGGTGGGGCCGGCCAACCGGCCCCACCGCCACCGCCCTTCACGCTCCCCCCTCCTGACCGGCCGCCGACGCCCCCGGAAAGAAAGTCCGGACGGATGTGGCATAGGTTCGGGAGGTGCGGGCAAGAGCGCGTTGACAAGCCGGATGAGGGCGAGGCGATGACGTGACCACAATGGTTCAGCAGTCGGAAGACACGGACGCGAAGGCGGCGCGGGAGCAGTCCGCCGGAGCGCGGGAGGACTCGACCGGTGGGCTGCCGTGGATCGACGACGCGAAGGCGGTGGCTCCGCAGGACGCGCGAGCACTGTCGAAGCTCTTCTTCGACCGTCTCCAGGTCTTCGAGGAGGGCACCCGCGAGTACAGCTACGCCCGCGGCACCCTGATCGAGATGAACCTCTCCCTGGTGCACTTCGCGGCCGGCCGGTACCGCAACCGGCCCGCGACCGACCATGAGGAGATCATCCAGGTCGGCACGATCGGCCTGATCAAGGCGATCGACCGGTTCGACCTGTCCCGGGAGACGGAGTTCACCACCTTCGCCATCCCCTACATCGTGGGCGAGATGAAGCGGTTCTTCCGTGACACCTCCTGGGCGGTGCACGTACCGCGCCGGCTCCAGGAGCTGCGGGTGGAGCTGAGCAAGGCCAAGGAGCACCTGTCGCTGCTGCTCGACCGCGACCCCACGGTCGCCGAGCTCGCCGCCCAGCTCGACCTGTCCGAGCAGGAGGTCATCGAGGGCCTGGTGGCCGCCAACGGCTACACCGCCGGCTCGATCGACACCCCTTACAACGACGCGGAGAGCGGCTCGGAGGGCGAGGGCCGCACGCTGGCCGACACCTTCGGCTCCTGCGACCCGGCGATGGACCTGTTCGAGGACTTCCACACGCTCGGCCCGCTGATCGAGAAGCTGCCCGAGCGGGACCGGCTGATGCTCCAGATGCGGTTCGGCGAGGAGATGACCCAGGCGCAGATCGGCGAGGAGCTCGGCTACTCGCAGATGCACGTGTCCCGGCTGCTCAGCCGGACGATCGCCAAGCTGCGCACCGGGCTGCTCGCCCAGTAGCCCGCTTCCCGCACACCCCTGACCCCCTGTGTGACGACGACGGCCGTGCCCCGGACTTCCCCTCCCCGGGCCACGGCCGTCGTACGTCGTGCGGTCATCCGTCGCGCGTCCTGATCGCGCGCGGTGTCAGGGTGTCGTGACGTCCGCGCGGTCGATCGCGATGTTGTTGCCGCTGCTGGCGCCGTTCTTCCGGCCGCTGTTGGTGATGGTCAGGGTGTGGTTCCCCGCCGCCAGCACCGGGCTGGTCCACACCGCGCCCGAGGCGTTCCTCGCCGGCGCGTAGCCGTCCACGTCCACCGGGGCGCCGCCGTCCAGCGAGAGCGTCATGATGCCCTGGTCGGTGTCCCGTACAACGTAGAGGACGGCCTTGGTGCCGCTGAAGTGGAAACCGGCCTGAGCGCCGCTGGTGAAGGACCAGTTGGCGGTCTGCTGGTACATGTCGCTGACGCCGTTGGTGACGCCCCAGTTGGCGCCGTACTGGAAGTGGTCCGGGTCGGCGGTGTTGGTCGCGGTGCCGTCCACCGTCACCGTGTGGTCGACGGGACCGGTCGAGCCGTTGCCCGGGGTGAGGGTGACGGTGTACGCGTCGGTGCCGCCGGTGACCGAGACCGGCACATGCAGGGTGTTGCCGTTCGGTGCCACATCGCTGTCGAACACGGTGACCGGGCCGCCGCTGAGCGGGTTGGCGTCCGGGATGCGCTGGATGGTGGCGTGCACCTTGCCGTTGCCGAGCAGCCAGGAGGCGGCGGACAGGTTCTGGAAGTCCACCGACGTGGTGCCGCCCTGGCCGGAGTTGTTGCCGATCAGCGCCCTGACCTGGCGGGCGCCGCTGTCCAGCGCCGCGGCCACCGCCGTGCCGCCGTTGGTGGTGCTGCCCAGCAGGTGGCCGCTGAGCTTGGCGTACGCCTGGTAGACGTACCACTGGCCGGTCGGCTGCCCGTTCACCAGCAGCGAGTCCAGGGTGCCGGCCGTGCAGCAGTCGCTCCAGATGGCGTGTGCGGCGCCGGTCACCCCGGAGGCGGCGAGCCGGTCGAGGAACCAGGCGGTGTATGCGGAGTTCTGCTGCTGCGAGAACAGGTACTCGTTGATGGTCAGCGGCAGCCCGCTCACCCCGTGCGCGGCCAGCAGCCCGCGGGCGTCGGCGGCGTCGGCGGCCGGGTCGTTGCCGAAGTGCCAGTTGACCACGTTCGGCAGGGTGTTGTCGGTCCTGGTCTGGCCGAGGAAGCCGTCGAGCCAGCCGTGGTTGTAGCCGCTGTAGGACGGGCCGACGATCTGCGCGGAGGGCGCCAGCCGGCGGATCTCGCGGACCGCGGTGTCCCACATCTGGTAGTACTGCGGGCTGTTGACGCCGCGCTGCCAGAAGCCGGTGCCGTCGGGCTCGTTCCATATGTCGTACGACACCCGCACGCCGGACGCCTGCACATCGGTGACCAGCCGGTCGATGAAGGACTTCCAGTTGGAGCAGTCCCCGTTGTCGCACGGGTAGACGGTGTTGGCCGGCTGGGTGGTGTCGGCGCCCCACACGTCGGAGACGAGCAGGTGGTAGGTGGCGGAGTAGGGGGCCGCGGTGACCCGGCGGGCCTGGGAGAGCGCGGAGTCGAGCCGCACCCGGTAGCCGGAGCCCGCGCTGTAGCCGTCGCCGAGCCAGCCGGCGCCGGCGATCCGGGCACCGCCGCCGCGGAACAGGCCGGGCTTGAGCGGTTGCAGCAGGCTGTCGGCCGGTCCCGAGCCGTCCTGGCTCAGGCCGTACAGGAACCCGGAGCCGACGGCGGTGGGGGCCGCGCCCTGGTTCGCCAGGTCCACCGAGACCGTGGTGTCGGCGGCGGCGGCCCGCGACGGGCTGAGGGTGGCGGCCGCCAGGGCGGCGGCGCCGAGAACGGCGAGCGCGGCGAGCGTGCGGGCCCGCGGCCGCCTGGTGGATGGTGCCGAGCGACGTGTCATTGCAACTCCCTGTGGGGGGTGAAGGGTTGGGCGTTGTCGCGTACGAAGAGCGGGACGGCGTCCAGCGGCGCCGCCACGGTGATCCAGCTGCCTCCCTCGTAGCGGGTGGTGGGGGCGCCGGCCCCGTCCAGTCGCGTCCAGGCCGGGCCGGCCGGCAGGTAGACCCGGCGTTCGCGGGCGCCGGGCCGGACGACCGGGGCCACCAGCAGGTCGGAGCCGCACAGGAACTGGTCGTCCACGTCCCAGCCGGCCGGGTCGTCGGGGAACTCCAGCAGCAGCGGCCTGATCAGCGGCAGCCCGGTGGCGGCCCCGGCGTCCAACTGCTGGTGCAGGTACGGCCGCAGCCGCTCGCGCAGCCGCAAGGAGGCGGTCATCGCCGCCTCGGCCCGCTCGCCGTACGACCAGATCTCGTTGGGGCCGCCGCCGACGCCGATCGGGCCCTGGAAGACCCGGGGTTCGCGGTGGCCGTGCAGCCGCAGCAGCGGGCAGAAGGCGGCGAACTGGAACCAGCGGACCATCAGTTCGCGGTACTCGGTGTCCTCCGGGTCGCCGCCGTGGAAGCCGCCGATGTCGGTGGTCCACCACGGGATGCCGCTGAGCGCCACGTTGAGCCCGGCGCGGATCGAGTCGGCCAGCGCCTCGAAGGTCGCGGGTATGTCCCCCGACCACAGCGCGGCGCCGTACTTCTGCGAGCCGGCCCAGGCCGATCTGACCAGCGAGAGCACCTCGGTCTCGCCCTGCTCGACGAGGTGCTCGTGGATGCCGCGGGCGTGCTCGCGCGGGTAGAGGTTGGCGACCTCGGCCCCGGGGCCGGCCGCGTAGTTGAGGTTCTGCGGATGGCCGGGGCGCATCTCGGGCTCGCAGGCGTCCAGCCAGAAGGCGCGGATGCCGAGCTTGTAGTAGTGCTCCTGGAGCCGGTCCCACAGCGCGGCGCGGGCGCCGGGGTCGGTGGCGTCGTAGAAGGCCACCCCGATGCCCTCGGGGGCGTCCTCGTGGTCGGGCCATTCGGCGTGCACGGTGGCGCCGCTGTAGGTGGCCACCAGGTGCCCGGCGTCCCGCAGTTGCGGATAGGCGGCCGACAGCGGGCTGACCGAGGGCCACACCGAGACGGCCAGCTCGACCCCCAGCGCGCGCAGTTCCTCCACCATGGCCCGCGGGTCGGGCCAGTCGCGGCGGTCGAAGTCCCAGTCGCCGAGGCTGCGCCAGTGCAGGTAGTCCACCACGATCACCGACAGCGGCAGCCCGCGGCGGGCGTACTCCCGTGCCACGTCCAGGACTTCGGCCTGGTCCCGGTAGCGCAGCTTGCTCTGCCACAGGCCGGACGCCCAGCGCGGGAAGGCCGGCGCGTGGCCGGTGGCGTCGGCGTAGCGGGCGAGGATGTCGGCCGGGGTGCGGCCGGCGGTGAGCCAGTAGTCGAGCTGCCTGGCCCGGTCGGCGACCCAGCGGGTGCCGTTGGCGGCGAACTCCACCCGGCCGACGGCCGGGCTGTTCCACAGGAAGCCGTAGCCGCGGCTGGACAGCGCGAACGGGATGGACACCTCGCCGTTGCGCTGCTGGAGTTCGAGCACCGTGCCCTTCTGGTCGAAGCGGCCGTGCCCGTGCTGGCCGAGGCCGTGCACGCGCTCGTCGTCGTGCCCGGCGAAGCGCTGCTCGATCCGGTAGGTGCCGCCGCCGGCCGGGTCGAAGTGCCGGGCGCCCGGCCACCAGAAGTGCGGCGGCTGCTCGCGCAGCAACTCCTCGCCGGTGTCGGTGCGTACGGCGCTGAGCAGTCCGTCGGCGGCGTCCACGGTGATCCGCAGCAGGCCGTTGCTGAGCGTGGCGTGCGTGTCGTGCACGTCGATCTCGCAGGGGGCGTCGGCCGGCACGTGCTCCAGTGCGCCGGGCAGGCCGTCGAGTACGCGGTGCAGGCCGGCCCTGACGCGGACGCTGTCGGGTCCCCACGGCTGGATCTCCAGCACGTGGTGGCCAAGGCGCCACCGCAGAAGATTCGGGAGGCGGGTGAACGCGGACGGCAAGGTGGTTCTCCTCAGGGTGAGTTCGGGGTGGGGACGGGCCGGGTGCGGCGGGCCGGGGGAAGGGCGGTCAGTCCTTGACGGCGCCGCTGGTGACGCCGGCCGCGACATAGCGCTGGGCGACGACGAGCAGCACGGCCGCGGGCAGCGACGCGATGATCCCGGTGGCCATCACGCTGTTCCAGTCGCTCAGGTGCGCCCCGATGAAGCGGTAGATGCCGACGGTGACCGGGGCCCGGTCGTCCTGCGTGGTGAGGGTGACCGCGAAGAGGAAGTCGGCCCAGGCGAACAGGAAGGAGAACAGGCTCGCGGTGACCACCGCGTTGCGGCAGACCGGCAGGATCACCGACCACAGCGTCCTGATCCGGGAGGCGCCGTCCAGCACGGCGGCCTCGCTGAGCTCGGCCGGCACCCCGCGCATCGCGGTGGTCAGGATCAGCGCGGCGAACGGCACGCAGAGCGTGGAGTCGGCCAGGACCAGTGCCAGCGGCGAGTTCAGCAGATGCAGCTTGTTGGCCGCGGTGTAGAAGGAGTTGGCCATCACCACGCCGGGGATCATCTGGGCGATCAGGAAGGCGAAGGTCAGGGTGCGGCCGCCGGGCGCCCGCAGCCGGCCGAGGCCGAACGCCGCCGGCACGGCGATCAGCAGCGTCAGCGCCACGGTGCCGGCCGACACCCCGAGGCTGACCAGCAGATGGCCGCCCTGGCTGGACAGCGCGTTGCGGTAGCCCTGGAAGGTGCCGTGCACCGGGATCCAGGTCGGCGAGCTCTTCACCAGGTCGGTGGAGGGCAGCAGCGAGGCGTTCAGCATCCAGTACAGCGGGAAGAGCATCACGGCCAGGATCAGCAGCGCGATCACGGTGTTCAGCGGGCGGCTGATCCGGCCGCCCTCGGCCCCGCGCCGCGCGCGGGCGGCGGGGGCGCTCATCGGTCGGCCTGCCGCTGGGTGCGGGTGCTGCGCAGGTAGACGGCCGCGAAGACCACCGCCACCAGGATCAGCAGGTTGCCGACGGCCGCGCCGCGGCCGAACAGCAGCTGCTGGAAGGACAGGTTGTACGCGAACGTGGTCAGGGTCTGCGAGGAGCCCGCGGGCCCGCCCTGGGTGAGGATCATGATCACGTCGAAGACCTTGATCGTGTAGATCAGTCCCAGGGTCAGCACCACGGCGGTCACCGGCCGCAGCAGCGGCAGCGTGATGTGCCGGAAGCGCCCCCAGGCACCGGCGCCGTCCAGCGCCGCGGCCTCGTACAGCTCGCCGGGGATGCTCTGCAGGCCGCCGTAGAGGATCACCATGTTGAACGGGATCCCGACCCAGATGTTCACCAGCGTCACCGCGATCAGCGAGTCGTGGGTGCTGGCCAGCCACGGGATCGGGTGGCCGGTCAGGTGCAGCGAGAGCAGGGCGTGGTTGAGCACCCCGGAGTCGGTGTCCAGGATCCAGCGCCAAGCGGTGCCGGAGACCACCAGCGGCAGCAACCAGGGGATCAGCAGCAGCGAGCGCAGCGGTCCGCCCAGCGGGAACCTGCGGTTGAAGAACACCGCGAGCGCCAGCCCGATGCCGAACTGGAAGACCAGCGAACCGGCGGTGAACACCGCGGTGTTGAGCACCGTGCGGCCGAAGTGGCTGTCGTGGAAGACGGCCCGGTAGTTGTCCCAGCCGACGTAGGGGGCCACGCCGGTGTAGAACGACGAGACCGTGTAGTTCTGGAAGCCCATCCGCACGCTGCCGGCCAGCGGGTACAGATAGAACCCGGCGACGTACAGCCAGGCGGGGGCAACGAAGGCGACGGCCGCCCAGCGGGCCCGGCCGCTGCCGGGCCCGCCGCGGCCGCGGCGGCCGGCCGGCGGGCCTGCGGGCGCGTTCTTCGCCGCGGGCACGGCGGCGCCCTGAACGGTGGTGGACATGGTGTGCATCCCGTCCGGTGCTAGTTCTGTGCCGACTGCTGGGCCTGGGCGAGCGCCGACTTCGGCGCGGTGCCGCCGGCCAGCGACGCCTGGATCGCGTCGGCGAGGGCCTGGCTGACCTTGGGGTAGGCGGTGCCGAGTTCGGTGGTGCGGGCCTTGGCGGTGCCGATCTCCTGCACGAAGGCGGCCATCTGCGGTTCGGAGGCGGCCAGTTGGGCGGCGGCCTGCTGGTTGCTCGGGATGTAGCCGGCGTCCTTGGACCACTTGGCGCTCTCGTCCCTGCCGAGCAGGCACTTGACGACCTTGAGCGCGTTCGCCTCGCGCCCCGCGTTGCTGTGGCCGACCGTCCAGGTCTCGCCGCCCAGCGGGGTGACGGGCTTGGCGGCGGCGTCCGGCACCGGGATGGGCACGATGCCGAAGTGCAGCTTCTTGTTCCCGTTGAGCGTGGGCAGCTGCCAGGGCCCGTTCACCATCATGGCCGCGTTGCCCGCCATGAACTGGTCGTTGACGTCGGCCTGGGTCCAGGTGACCACCGACTTGGAGGCGGATCCCGAGCCGACCAGGTCCTTCCACAGCCCGAGCGCCTTCTCCGCCTGCGGCGAGTCGAGCTTCTTCAGGTCGGCGCCCGCGGTCCAGAAGAACGGCTCGAACTGGAAGGCGCCCTCCTCGGTGCCGACCGCGCTGAACGCCACCCCGTACCGCGAGCCGTGGGTCAGCTTCCTGGCGTCCGCGGTGAGCTCGTCCCAGGTCTTGGGCGGGGTGAGTCCGGCCGCCGTGAAGGCGTCGGTGTTGTAGTAGAGCGCCAGGCCGTTGACGCCGGGCGCGATGCCGTACGTCTGGCCCTGGTACTGCCCGGCCTGCACGATCGACGGGTACAGGCCGGTGGTGCTCAGGCCGGCCTTGGACAGCGACACCAGTCCCCCGGTGGCCGCCAGCTGCTGGAGGTCGGGGTTGTCGATCAGCGCCAGGTCGGGCAGCGAGCGGGCGGACGCCTGCTGGAGCAGCTTGGGCATGAACTGGGCGCGCGGCACCTGCTGGTGCTTGATCGTCACGCCGACCTGCTTGCCGCAGGCGTCGAGTATCTGCGGCAGCTGGGTGTTCTGCGGAGCGGCGTCGTAGTAGTCGATCTCGGTGAGGGTGTCCGAGCCGCCGCCGGAGCCGCCGGAGCCGGTGCCGCAGGCGGCCAGGGCCAGGACGCCGACGGCGGCGAGTGCGGCGAGGGTGCCGGGCCGCGCCGCGGTCAGCGGGGTCCGGCCGGCTCTGGCCGGTGCCTCGGCGGAGCGGGAGAAGCGTGTGGTGCGGCTCATGACGTGCCTTTCGAATTGATTCGACAGTGGCGTCGCGGCTGTCGGTGCCATCCACCGGCCGGCGGCCGGGCGTCAGTTCAGGGGGCGGTCCGGCGCGGGCCCTGCGGCGCGTGCGCGCCGCGGGCCGGTGCTCGCCCGGACCTTCAAGGTGGGCGCCAGCAGCGTCTCGGCCGGCAGCTCCTCACCCTCGATACGGCGGGCCAGGCTGCGTACGGCGGCCCTGGCCAGTTCCTCCGCGGGCAGCGACACCGAGGCCAGCGGCGGCGCGCACCGCTCGGCCTCGTCGTCGGTGCAGATCGCGATGACCGAGACGTCCTGCGGGACCCGGGCGCCGAGCCCGGCCAGCCGGTCGATCACCAGCGACAGCACCCGCTCGTTGTAGACGATCAGCGCGCTCAGGTCGGGCTGCCTGGCGAAGAGTTCGTCCAGCGCCCTGACCACCCCGCCGGGCGCCGGGTCGCACGCGGCCCAGGTGCCCCGCTGGCCGCGGGACTCCAGCGCGCCGAGCACCGACTCGCGGGCGTGGAAGGCGTAGGCCACGTCCCGGTCGAACGCGTCGGGCGACTGGGCGAGGTAGCCGACCTCGGTGTGGCCGAGCTCGTACAGGTGCTCGGCGCAGGCCCGGGCGGCCAGCGCGAAGTCGAAGTCCAGCCGGGGCAGTCCGTGCGCGTCGTCGGGGGTGCCGACCAGCACGGCGGGCCGCTTGAGCTTGGTCAGCAGCGGGATCCTGGGGTCCTGCCGCTGCACCTCCATCAGCATCACGCCGTCGACCAGCGCGCCGGCCACCGCGTCCCTGATCGCCGCCTCGCCGTCGTCGTCGGTGAGCATCAGCACCTTCAGGCCGCAGTCCTGAGCGGCGGTCAGGGCCGCCCAGACGTACGGCATCTGCACCTGGTTGTGCGGGCCGTAGACCATCGGCAGGGCCATCGCGATCACGCCGGTACGGCGGGTGCGGATGGAGCGGGCGCCGGCGTGCGGCCGGTAGCCGAGGGCGGCGATGCTGCGTTCGACGTGCTTGATCGTGTCGGGCGAGATGGTCCGGTTGCCGCTGAGGACGTACGACACCGTGCTGCGCGACACGCCCGCGTGCCGTGCCACATCCGCGATCGTCACCGTCATCGAACCGTCCCGACTCCCGTTCCTGATCCGGCCTGGCGGCCGGACCGTCGAACTGTCGAACTGATTCGACTGCCCGATTGGCGCAGAACGTAGCACGGCCGGGACGGGCCGACAAGGGATCTGTCCGAGCGGCCCGCCACCGCGTCGACCACGGTGGACGGCGGACCGTCAGGCCGCCGCCGCGGACTCCGGCTCCGCCGAGGACAGCGGCGAGGCGATGTCCTCCAGCGACCGGCCCTCCGCCTTCACCGCCAGGAACGCGGCCACCAGACCGGCGGCGCACATCAGCGAGGCGCCGATCACGAACGCCTCCACGGTGTCGCCGACCACCCCGGACTTGGTGAGGTCGGAGAAGACCAGCGGCCCGGTGATGCCGCCGGCCGCGGTGCCGATGGCGTAGAAGAACGCGATGGCCATCGCCCTGGTCTCCATCGGGAAGATCTCCGAGACCGTCAGGTAGGCGCTGCTGGCGCCGGCCGAGGCGAAGAACAGCACGACGCACCAGCAGGCGGTCATGGTGGTCGCGTCCAGCGAGCCGCGGTTGAACAGGTAGGCGGTGCCGAACAGCAGCAGACCGGACAGGATGTACGTACTGGAGATCATGATCCGCCGGCCGACGGTGTCGAAGAGCCGGCCGAGCAGCAGCGGGCCGAGGAAGTTGCCGGCCGCGATCACCGCGAAGTAGTAGCCGGTGCTGCCGGTGGACACGTCGAAGAAGGTGGTCAGGATGTTGCCGAAGCCGAAGGTGATGGCGTTGTACAGGAACGCCTGGCCGATGAAGAGCGACAGGCCCAGCACGGCGCGCTTGGGGTAGCCGCGGAACACCGTCTTGGCGATCAGCCAGAAGCCGATGCTCTTGCGCTGGTGGATGACCATCTCGGTCTCGGCGCGCGGCAGCCGCTTGCCCTTCTCCCGCTCGATCTCCTTCTCCACGTCTCCGACCAGCGCGTTCGCCTCGTCGGCCTGGCCGTGGATGAACTGCCAGCGCGGGCTCTCCGGGACGTGCCGGCGGACCAGCATGATCACCAGGCCGAGCACCACGCCGAGCGCGAAGGTCAGCCGCCAGCCGACGTTGACCGGGAAGATGTTCGTGTTGAGCGCGACGACCGACAGCAGCGAGCCGCCGACGGCGCCCAGCCAGTAGCTGCCGTTGATGATCAGGTCCACCCGGCCGCGGTACTTGGACGGGATCAGCTCGTCGATCGCGGAGTTGATGGCCGCGTACTCGCCGCCGATGCCGAAGCCGGTCAGGAACCGGAAGGTGAAGAACCACCAGGTGGAGAACGACAGCGCGGTCATCGCGGTGGCGGTCAGGTACACCGCCAGGGTGATCATGAACAGCTTCTTGCGGCCGAAGCGGTCGGTCAGCCAGCCGAAGAAGAGCGCACCGGTGCAGGACCCCGCCACGTACAGCGCGGCGGTGAGGCCGGTGATCTGGGAGGCGGAGATGTCCAGGCCGCTGCCCGGCTCGGACAGCCGGCCGGCGATGTTGCCGACCGTGGTGACCTCGAGGCCGTCCAGGATCCACACGGTGCCGAGACCGATCACGATCATCCAGTGCCAGCGCGACCACGGCAGCCGGTCGAGTCTGGCGGGCACGTCCGTGGTGATGGTGCCGCCGCCGGCGGAACCTGCCGCGGGGCCTCCCGCGGGCTCCCTGTGGCGCTTCGGTGCGGAATCCGACATCTCAAGATCACCTCCTCTTCGCAGTGTCACATCGGTGCGCGGGCCGCGCGCGGCGGCCGCGTCCACCCCGGCATACCAGGGACGATGGTGCGTCAGCTCCCGCTCAGCCCGCGGACATACGTCTGTCCCGTACACGGGCTGGTACGCACCCACGGAGGATCATCGTGCACACCGCGATCCGCGAGGCCCGCGACACGCTCGTCCCCGACCTGGCCGGACGGCACGGGCCGCTGCCCCCGCTGCTGCTCGGGCTGACCGTCGTCACCGGTCTGGTGGACGCCTTCAGCTATCTGGCGCTCGGTCATGTCTTCGTGGCGAACATGACGGGCAATGTGGTCTTCATGGCGTTCTCGCTGGCCGGTGCGAAGGGTTTCTCGCTGACGGCGTCGGTGGTGTCGCTGCTCGCCTTCGCCGCCGGGGCGCTGCTCAGCGGCCGGTTCGCCGGTCACCGGACGCCCGCCCACCGGGGCAGGCTGCTGCTGGCCACCACCGGGCTCCAGGTGCTGCTGGTGCTCGCCGCGCTGCTCGCCGACCAGCTGGCCGGCCGGCCGTCGTCCGGCTGGGGGCGGGTGGTGCTGATCGTGCTGCTGGGGCTCGCGATGGGTGCGCAGAACGGGACGGTACGGCGGCTCGCGGTGCCCGATCTGACCACCACCGTGCTCACCCTGACGATCACCGGGATCGCCGCCGACTCCCGCCCGGCGGGTGGCGCGGGCGGCAAGCCGGGGCGGCGGGTGCTGTCGGCGCTGGCGATGTTCCTGGGGGCGCTGGCCGGGGCGGCCCTGGTCGGGCACGATCACGCGGGGCTCTCGCTGCTGGCGGCCGCGGTGCTGCTGGCGGGCGTGGCGGCGGCGCTGGCGCCGCTGCGCCGGTCGGAGCAGCCGTGGACGCGGTGAGGTGCCGCGGAGGGCGCTTCCGGAAGTTTTTCCCCGCGTCCGGTCCGCGATGTACATCTGGCCGGCCGCCGATCGTCGTAAGGGTGAACGAGGGAACGGACGGACAGCCGAACCGACGGCCGGCCGGCGAGAACGAGGAGATCAGACGATGAAGTACCTCCTGCTCATCTGCAACGAGGGATCGTTCGACGCGACCCCGGAGGAACTGGACGCGACCGCCTGGGTGACCGAGATGGACGGCCGCGGGGTGCGGCTGTCCGGCAGCAGGATCCACGACGCGGCGGACGCCACCACCGTACGGAGCAAGAACGGCTCGACGCTGGTCACCGACGGCCCGTTCGCCGAGACGAAGGAGCAGATCTGCGGCTTCGACATCATCGACTGCGCCGATCTGGACGAGGCGATCGAGATCGCCGCGAAGCACCCGGTGGCCCGGTACGGCATGGTCGAGGTGCGGCCGTTCTGGACGGAGTGAGCGAGGCCGTCGCCACCGCCTGGGCGCAGGAGTGGGGCCGGGTGGTGGCGGCGGTGATCGCGACCACGGGTGACTGGGACCTGGCCGAGGAGTGCGCCCAGGACGCCTTCGCGCGGGCGCTGGAGCGCTGGCCGGACGAGGGCGTGCCGCGCCGGCCGGGCGCCTGGCTCACCACCACCGCGCGCAACCGGGCGCTCGACCGGCTGCGCCGGGCGGCGAACGAGAAGGCGAAACTGAAGGAGGTGGCCAGGCTGACGCCGACCGCGCAGCCGCCGCCGGTCGTCGGGGACGAGGAACTGCCCGACGACCGGCTGCGGCTGATCTTCACCTGCTGCCACCCGGCGCTGCCGCTGCCGGCCAGGGTCGCGCTGACCCTGCGCACCCTGACGGGCCTGAGCACCGCCGAGATCGCGGGGGCGTTCCTGGTGCCCGAGGGCACGATGGCGCAGCGGCTGACCCGCGCCAAGAACAAGATCAAGAACGCCGGCATCCCGTTCCGGGTGCCGCCCCGGGAGCAGCTTCCCGAGCGCACCGACGCCGTACTGGCCGTGCTCTACCTGCTGTTCAACGCCGGTTACGCGCCGGGCGCCGACGGTGCGGAGCAGCGCCGGGTGGCGGCCGAGGCGATCCGGCTGGCCCGGCTGCTGGCGGCGCTGCTGCCGGCCGAGCCGGAGGCCCGCGGCCTGCTCGCGCTGATGCTGCTGCACGACGCGCGGGCCGCCGCCCGTACCGGTCCGGACGGCGCCCTGGTCCCGCTGGACGAGCAGGACCGCACCGGCTGGGATCGGGACGAGATCGCCGAGGGCCTGACCGTCCTGGAGGACGCGCTGCTGACCCGGCGGCCGGGCCCCTACCAGGTGCAGGCGGCCGTGGCGGCCTGCCACGCCGAGGCGCGGGAGGCGGCGGAGACCGACTGGCGGCAGATCGCGCTGCTGTACGCGGAGCTGGCCCGGATGGCGCCGGGCCCGGTGGTGGAGCTGAACCGCGCGGTCGCGGTGGCGATGGCCGACGGGCCGGAGGCCGGCCTCGCGCTACTTGACCCGCTGCTGGCCGCCCGCGAGCTGACCGGCTATCACCTGCTCCCGGCCACCCGCGCCGACCTGCTGCGCCGCCTCGGCCGCCACGACGAGGCCGCGGCGGCCTACCGGGCAGCCCTCGACCTGGCCCCGACGGAGGCCGAGCGTCGCTTCCTCGCCATGCGGCTGGCAGAACTCTGACGGCGGCGACCGGCCGCCGGCGGGGTGGCCGCGCCTGACCGGCGGCGGAGAGCCGGCGTCCGGTTGCCACCCAGCGCCATAGCACCGTCCGCCCACGCGCCACCGGCCCGCGCGGCGGGTCCCGGGTTGGGACGCCGCGGGCCGCCCGGGATCTCTCCCACCTCGGCGATGCGGTCCGGCCGCCGCCGGTCCGGCCGAGCCTGACCGGCGGCAGGGGCCCGCGTCCGGTTGCCACCCGGCGCCACAGCACCGTCCGCTCGTGCGCCGCCGACCGGCGCGGCGGGACATCGCGGGGCGCCCGGGGGGTCTCCCACCTCGGCGATGCGGTCCGGCGCGGCCGCGCGCGGTAGCGTCCCCCGAGTCGCCGTACGCCCGCTCGGACGTATCCCGTCGCCACTTGGATTGACTCCTGTCACAGTGGCACGCAGGAACGTGCAAGGCTGACCGCGGCGTTCCGCTTCCGACCGACGAGGTGCGAGGTTTCCACGTGCGTTTGCCGACCGCTTGCGACGACCGCCACGACTCCGAGAGGACCCGCGGGCGCCGGCCGGCGTTCTCGCCGGTGCCCGGCCGGCGGCGCGCGGCGGCCGTAGCGGCGGTCGGGCTGCTGGTCGGGCTGGCGGGCTGCGGCAACGGCGGCTCCGGGACGCCGGCCGCCTCCGCCGAGTCGAGTTCCGCCACCACCTCGTCCGCCGCCCCGACCACCACCACCGCCTCGCCGAGCGCGTCGCCCAGCCCGTCCGCGAGCGGCACGACCCGCAAGCCGCCTCCGCCGGCGACCAGCACCAAGCCGGTGCCGGCGAGCTGCGTCGACCGGGCGATCTCCGGCATGAGCCGGGCGCAGCAGGTCGGGCAGCTGTTCATGTCCGAGGTCGGCTCCACCCGGATGAGTACGAGTCAGGCCGCGGCGATCACCCAGGGCAAGGTCGGTTCGGTCTTCCTGATGGGCCACACCTCCGCGGGCACCGCGGCGGTCCGGAAGGTCACCGACCAGGTGCGGAAGCTGGCCCCCTCGGTGCGCGGCGCCGATGTGGGGATGCTGGTGGCCACCGACCAGGAGGGCGGCCAGGTCCAGGTGCTCGGCGGCCCCGGCTTCAGCCCGATGCCGAGCGCGGCGGACCAGGGCAAGTGGTCGGACGCCAAGCTGCAGGCCGAGGCGACGACCTGGGGGCGGCAGCTCAGGTCGGCCGGCGTGACGATGAACCTGGCGCCGGTCGCCGACACCGTGCCGCCCGACCTGGTGAACGTCAACGAGCCGATCGGCAAGCTCGACCGCAACTTCGGCACCGACCCGGCGACGGTGGCCGGCCACAGCGACGCCTTCCTGCGCGGAATGCGCCAGGCGGGCGTGGTCCCCAGCATCAAGCACTTCCCCGGCCTCGGCCGGGTGACCGGCAACACCGACCTGACGGCGAACGTCAAGGACAACGTCACCACCACGACCGACCCGTACCTGCAGCCCTTCCGCAGCGGCATCCAGGCCGGCACACCGTTCGTGATGGTCGGCTCGGCGATCTACACCCGGATCGACGCCAAGAACCAGGCGGACTTCTCCCCGGCCGTGATGCGCACGCTGCTGCGCGGCAAGCTCGGCTTCAAGGGCGCGATCATCTCCGACGACATCGGCGCGGCCGTCGCCGTCAGCGACCGCTCCCCCGCCCAGCGCGCGCTGGACTTCATCGGCGCCGGCGGCAACGTGGTGCTCACCGTCAGGCCCGCCGACATCGTGCCGATGACCAGTGCGGTGATCAGCCGGATGGCGACGGACTCGGCGCTGCGCTCGTCGGTGGACGACAGCGTACGGCGGGTGCTGACGGCCAAGCTGAACGCGGGCCTGCTGACCTGCTGACCCCGAGGTTCTTGGGGCTCCCGGAGACCGGCGGCCCCGCCGGGCCGGACGGGCACCGGCGGCCGTCAGCCGCCGGAGACCGCCGGCCCCTTCTTGCCGGTCCTGCCGGCCGCCCACTGGTCCATCCGGGCGGTGATCTCGGCGAAGTGCTCGGCGATGGCTGCCGCGGCGGCCTCCGGGTCGCGGGAGCGCAGCGCCTCCAGCATGTGCCGGTGCTGGCGCACGACCTGCCGGTGGTCGGTGCGCGCCTTGCCCACACCGCCCTCCAACTGCCGGTACACGTCCCAGAACAGCGCGATGAGCTGGAGCACGAGGGCGTTGCCGAGCGGCTCGTAGATCAGCTCGTGGAACCGCCGGTCGTGGTCGGCCCGCCCGGCGTCGCCGTCGGCCTCCAGGCCGGCCAGCTCCTCGGCCAGCCGGTCGAGGTCGGCGTCGCTGAGTTCGAGCGCCGAGCGCCTGATCAGCCCGCTCTCCAGCAGCGCGCGGACCTCGACGATGTCGAGCATCGCCCGCGGATCCTCGCGGCGGACGGCCAGCCGGGAGTGGAAGAGCAGCCCGGGAGCCATCGAGCGCAGTTCCGCGGTGCCGACGTAGGTGCCGTAGCCGTGCCGGATGTCCACGATGCCGAGAGCTTGCAGCCCCTTGAGCGCCTCGCGCACCGAGTTGCGGCTGACCCCGAGGCTGCGCATCAGCTCGGGCTCCGGCGGCAGCGCGTCGCCCGCGTCGAGGTCGAGCCCGACGATCAGGTCGACGATCTGATCCTGCACGCTGGGCCGCCGGCCGCGGCCTTGATCCGGCTCCGGCTGCGCGGGGGGCTTGCGTTGCGCTGGCATGAGGCTTATGTTACCGCGATGTGTAGGACGTCGGACGTCCTACGTCCTACATACCGTTGACCTGCTCCCGAGGATGCGAGCCCCATGAGCGACTCCGCCGCACCACCACTTCGCTGGCGTGCCGAACTGTCCGGCCGGGACTGGAAGGCGTTCTCCGCCGCCTGGCTCGGCTATGCCATGGACGGCTTCGACTTCGTCCTGATCACCCTGGTCCTGACCGAGATAGCGAAGGACTTCCACCTCTCCACCGTCACGGCCGCCACCCTGGTCTCGGCCGCGTTCGTGTCCCGCTGGTTCGGCGGCCTGGCCCTCGGGGCGCTCGGCGACCGGTTCGGCCGCCGGCCCGCGATGGTGCTGAGCATCGCGCTGTACGCGGTCGGCTCGGTGCTCTGCGGCTTCTCCTGGGACTACTGGTCGCTCTTCGCCTTCCGGATGGTGGTCGGCCTCGGCATGGCCGGCGAGTACACCGCGAGCGCCACGTACATCATCGAGAGCTGGCCCGACCGGCTGCGCAACACCGCCAGCGGCATGCTGCTGTCCGGCTACCCGCTGGGCGGCGTGCTCGCGGCCAAGACCTACTCCTGGGTGGTGCCGCACAGCAGCTGGCGGGTGCTGTTCTGGATCGGTGTGGTGCCGGTGATCCTGGCGATCTACCTGCGCCGCCGGCTGCCGGAGGCCGACCAGTGGCAGAAGGCGCGCGAGGCGGGCGAGAAACCCGTCAGCGCGACCACGATGCTCTTCGCCGGGCGGCGCAAGAACTGGAACCTGCCGGTGTCCGTGGTGGCGGCGGTCGCCGTGCTGCTGGTGCTGCGCAACCAGTCGATGGCCGTCACCCTGCTGCTGATCGCGCTGATCGTGGCCTGCTTCGTGGCGCTGACCATACAGTTCGCCGGGCGGCTGTGGCCGGTGGTGGTGGCGCTGATGGTCACGGTGTTCTTCGCGTTCCTGTACTCCTGGCCGCTCCAGTCGCTGCTGCCGACTTACCTCAAGACCAACCTGCACTACGACGCCGGCCAGGTCTCGGACGCGCTGCTGTACGCCGGGTGCGGATACGCCGTGGGCACGGTGCTGGTCGGCTATCTCGGCGACCGGTTCGGCACCCGGCAGGCGTACATCGCGATGCTGCTGGCCTCACTGGTCTTCGCCTATCCGGTCTTCGCGCTCGGCTCCGGCCACACCACCACCATGTGGGTGCTGCTGTTCCTGCTGGTGGGCACCGGGTCGGGCGCCTCGGGTGTGCTGCCGGCCTACGTCTCCGCCTACTACCCGCTGCGGATCCGCGGCGCCGCGCTCGGCTTCAGCTACAACGTCGGCGCGCTCGGCGGCGCCGCCGCGCCGGTGCTCGGCGCCAAACTCGCCAAGCCGCTGAGCCTGGGCGCCTCCATCGGGGTGCTCGGCTTCGCGTTCACCGCCGTGGTCGTGCTGCTGGTCGGCTTCGACCTGCCCGGCCGGATGCAGAAGTTGGCGGACCGGCGGAACCCCGAACCCGGTGATGCCGTGCCTGTCGAACAACCCCAACAACCCGGACAACCCCCGACAAGCGAAACGAGTGAGAAGGTCTGATGTTCCACGGAGTCGTCCCTCCCCTGTGCACCCCGCTGACCGAGGACGGGGAGGTGGACACCGCCTCGCTGGAGCGCCTCACCGCCTTCCAGCTCGACGCGGGCGTGCACGGCCTGTTCGTCGGCGGCTCCACCGGGGAGATCGCCCAACTGACCGACGCCGCGCGGGACACCGCGCTGCGTACGGTCGTCCGCACCGCCGCCGGCCAGGTGCCCGTACTGGCCGGCGCGATCGACACCGGCACCCTGCGGGTGCTGGAGCACGCCAGGCGCGCCCAGGCGCTGGGCGCCGACGCGGTGGTGGTCACCGCGCCGTTCTACGTGGGCGTCGGCGAGCAGGAGGTGCGGGCCCACTACGAGTTGCTGCACGCGGCACTCGAACTGCCGGTCGTCGCCTACGACATCCCCTCCAACGTCGGCTACAAGCTGCCGCCGGGGCTGGTCGCCGAGCTGGCCCAGGCGAAGGTGATCGCCGCCGTCAAGGACTCCTCCGGTGACCTGGAGGGCTTCCGGCGGGTGCTCGACGGCACGGCCGGCAGCGGGGCTGGCTGCCTGACCGGGTCGGAGACGCTGGCGGACCTGGCGATGGCCAGCGGCGCCGACGGCATCGTGCCGGGCCTCGGCAACGTCGATCCGCACGGCTACGTCCGGCTCTACGAGGCCGCGCGCACCGGGGACTTCGAGGCGGCCAGGGCCGAACAGCGGCGGCTGGCCGAGCTGTTCGAGATCACCACGATCGCCGATCCGCGGCGGATCGGCCGGATCTCCGGCGCGCTCGGCGCGTTCAAGGCCGCGATGGTCGCCAGAGGGGTGATCAGCCACCCCTACACGCAGGCGCCGCTGCTGCCGCTGACCGGGGACGAGGCGCGGGCCGTCGCCGAACGGGTGTCGTCGGCCGGACTCGGGCAGGTGCACTGACGGGACGCCCTGAGGGGCCGCGCCCCGGCCCCCGATCCTCGCACCCGCCGGGCGCCCGGGTCCGCAGACGTTCAGCTGTTCCGGTCTTCCGCTCTTCCCATCTGTTCCGCAAACAGGAGGTCGCCATCATGCCGTTCACGCGACGCGCGCTGGTCGTACTGCCGCTGGCCACCGGGGCGCTGGCCTGGTCCGGCCTGGCCGGCCGGGCCGCCGCAGCCGACACGGGCGCAGGTACCGGCGCCGGCGCCGGAGGTCCGGCCGCCGAGCCGGAGTCCGTGCCGTTCGCCGCGGGCGCCGGCGGCTACGCCGTCTACCGGGTGCCGGCCGTGCTGAGCACCGCCACCGGCACGCTGGTGGCCTTCGCCGAGGCCCGCGCGAGCACCTCGGACACCGGCACCATCGTGGTGGTCGCCAGGCGCTCGGTGGACGGCGGGCGCAGTTGGGGGCCGCTGGCGGTGGTCAGCGGCGACGGCAGCGACACCCGGGGCAACCCGTGCCCGGTGCTCGACCGGCGCTCCGGCGCGATCGTCCTGCTGACCTGCTCCAACGCGGCCGACGCCACCGAGGAGCAGATCATGTCGGGCGAGCTGCCCGCGGCCGACGGGCGCCGGGTGTGGGTGCAGCACAGCACCGACGACGGCCGGAGCTTCGGCAAGCCGGCCGAGATCACCGCCGAGGCCAAGCGGCCGGACTGGCGCTGGTACGCGACCGGCCCCGGCCATGCCGTCCAGCTCGCCTCCGGCCCGTACCGCGGCCGGCTCGTGGTGCCGGCCAACCACTCGGCGGCGCCGCCGGCCGGCTCGTCCGACACCGGCACCGAGGACAGGTACTACGGCGGCCACTGCCTGCTCAGCGACGACGGCGGCCACAGCTGGCGGATCGGCTTCACCGATGACGACCCCGACGGGGTGGTCAACGCCAACGAGACCAGTTGCGCCCAACTGCCCGACGGCACGCTGTACTTCAACGCCCGCGACCAGAACGGCAGCGCACCGGGCGTGCGGGTGGACGCCCGCAGCGCGGACGGCGGCCGGACGCTGCTGCGCCCCTACGGCCCCCAAGTCGAGCTGGCCGGACCGGTGGTGCAGGGCAGCGTGCTGCAACCGGCCCTCGGGCCGCTGCTGTTCTCCGGCCCGGCCGACCCCGGCGCCCGCGCGGTGATGACGGTGCGGGCCAGTGCGGACGGCGGCCACACCTGGAAGGCGGTCCGCACCCTGTCCCAACTGCCAGCCGCCTACAGCGACCTGGTGCAGATCGACCACGCCGAGGTGGGCCTGCTCTACGAGACGGGCACCGAGACGTCCTACGACCGGATCGCGTTCGCCCGGCTGCCGCTCCGCGAGCTGCTGCCGTGACACCCGTTCGCCGTCGGATCAGCCGGTGGCGGCGGCCACCGAAAGCGCCGCCGCGGTGAAGGCGTCGGCGAGCTCGGAGGTCCGGTCGGCCGGACGGGCCAGCGCCACCTGGTCGGGCGGCAGATCGACCACCGGCAGGTAGCTGACGTCCGGGCGGCTGTGCAGCAGCGCGGCCGACCTCGGCAGGTAGCAGATACCGCGGCCGGCCGCCACGTACTCCAGCTTCTCCTCCACCGTACGGACCGCGGAGACCGGGCGGGCCGCCCCCGGTTCGGGCTGTACGCACAGGTGCAGGATCTCGGTCTGCCGGGCCAGGTCCGCGCTGGTCAGCTCGGTGCGGGCGGCCAGCGGATGGCCGGCCGGCAGCGCGGCCATCCGCGGTTCGCCGTACAGCGGGGTGAGCGCGAGGCCGGACTCGACCACCGGCAGCCGTACGTAGGCCAGGTCGACCCGGCCGTCGAGCACCGCCTCCGCCTGGTCGTCCCAGTCCACCCGGCGGGCCTCGACGGTGGCGCCGGGGTGCGCGGCGGCGAAGGCCCTGGCCGCCTCGGTGACCCGGATGCCGGTCCTGAAGCCGACCACGAGGGTGCGCGGGGCCTGGGTGGCCCGGGCCACCCGCCGCCTCGCCGCGTCGGCGGCGGCCAGCAGCGGCCTGGCGTCGTCCAGCAACCGCCGTCCGGCCTCGGTGAGTTCGACCCGGCGGCTGTCGCGGACGAACAGCTCGGTGTGCAGCTCCCGTTCCAGCGCCCGGATCTGCCGGCTGAGCGCGGGCTGCGCGATGAGCAGCTCCTCGGCGGCCCGGCTGAAGTGCAGCCGCTCGGCGACCGCGACGAAGTAGCGCACCTTGCGCAGGTCCAGATCCATGCCGCCGGCCGCCTCCTGTCCGCTTCGCGCCGTGCTGTCCGCCGCCCGCCGCGCCGCGGCCCCCTGGTCCGCGGCCCCGGCCATGCGCCGAGGGTATCGCCGGCGCCGGAACGGGTCTTGGACGCCGGCCGGGACCGCCGCGCAGACTCGGTCGTGCCCGCCGTCGGAGCGGCCCCGGGCCCCGCCCGGACCCCATGAGCAGCAAGGAACGACATGAGCGCAGCACCGTATCCGGTCGTCACCGAGACCGCCGCCGTCCCGGTCGGCGGCGGCACGATGGCCGCCCATCTGGTCCGACCGGCGGCGCCGGGACCGTGGCCCGCGGTGATCGTCGGCTTCGAGATGTTCGGCGTCACGGACTACATGCGCCGGACGGCCGCCCGGATCGCCGCGCTCGGATACCTGGCGGTGGTGCCGGACTTCTACCACCGCACCTCCCCCGGTTTCGAGGGCGTCGCCGACGAGGCCGGGCGGGCCGCCGGGCTCGCGCTGCTGCGCCGGCTGGAGCGCGCCGAGGTGCGCGCCGATCTCCGGGCGGTGCTCGACCACCTGGCCGGGCGCGCGGACACCACCGGCCGAGTCGGCATGGTCGGCCTCAGCCTCGGCGGCCATCTGGCGTACTTCGCCGCGACCCAGGTGGAGCTGGCCGCGACCGCGGTGGTCTACCCGGGCTGGCTCGACGTCACCGGCACCGCGCTCGGCAGCCCCGATCCGGTGCTCTCCCTCACCCCCGACATGGCCGGGCACGGCGGCCGGCTGCTCTACCTGATCGGCGCCGACGACCACGTGGTGACCGCCGATCAGAGCCGGCTGACCGAGCGGGCGCTGACCGCCGCCGGCATCCGGCACGAGGTCGTGGTCTATCCCGACACCCCGCACGGCTTCCTCGCCGACGAGCGCGACACCTACCGGCAGGAGCAGGCCGAGGACGCCTGGCGGCGGATCGCGGGCCTGCTCGGAGCCGAGCTGGCGCCCGTCGATCCGGCCGGGAACGTGGCCGAAAACCCCGGTAAGGCTACCCTTACGTGACTGGTCGGTGAACTGCCGGGGAATTGTGAATTCCCGGCCTCGGCCTCGGTACGCCGGTGCGCCGCGGGGTGCTTAGCATGAGCCGCACCCCGATCCGCCGCACCGACACTGGAGGTCAGGTGTGACCGCCGAACCTGACGGCACCGCCCCGCCGCCCTCGCGCTCCCGCCGCCCCAGGATGTGGCAGGCGGCCGTCGCCGGGCTCGCCGCGGCCGGCGCGATCACCGCGGCCGTACTGGCCACCGGCGGGGGCGCCGGCTCGGCGCCGGCCGCAACGTCCGGCGCCGCACCTGCCGCCGACGGCCTGCCGCACACCGCGGTCGACGTCTCGCCGAGCGGCTGCGGCCACGGCTGGAGCAAGCCGCACGCCGGCAGCCAGGTCTTCGACCTGCACAACTCGGCGGGCAGCGCCACCGAGGTCTATCTGACCGACCCGCACAGCGGGAAGGTCTACGGCGAGGTGGAGGGCCTGGCGCCCGGCATCACCCGGCCGATGCGGATCGACCTCGGCGGCGGATCGTACGCCTTCAAGTGCCTCCAGGAGGACACCGACGCGGTGACCGGTCCGACCGTCGTGGTCCCCGGCAAGCAGCCGCAGGGCCCGGCGGCGGTGCCGGTCACCCAGCACGACCTGATCCCGCCGACGCTGGCCTACCAGAAGTGGGTCGGTGACCGGATATCCGACCTGGCCCGCGGCACCGCCGCCCTGAAGGCGGACATCGACCGCGGCGACCTGAAGGCGGCCCGCGCGGACTGGCTGTCCGCGCACCTGGTCTACGAGCGGATGGGCGCCGCGTACGGCACTTTCGGTGACGCCGACGGCGCGATCAACGGCACGGTGGGGCTCGACCCCGACGCTGTCAACGACCCGGACTTCACCGGTTTCCACCGCATCGAGTACGGCCTGTGGCACGGCCGGCCGGCCTCCGCGCTGCGCGGTCCGGCCGCCACCCTGGTCAGCGATGTGAAGGCGCTGGGGGCCAGTTGGGCCGACCAGCGGATGGACCCGGCCGACATGGGCCTGCGGGCGCACGAGATCGTGGAGAACACCGAGCAGTTCGAACTCACCGGCCGCACCGACTACGGCAGCGGTACGAACCTGGCGACCGCCCGCGCCAACCTGGACGGCAGCCGCGAGCTACTGAGGCGGCTGCACGCGCTGCTCGCCCCGCGCGACCCCGGGCTGCCCGCGCTCGACGCGACGCTGGACCGCACGCAGGCGGCGCTGGAGGCCGAGCACCACGGCAGCAGCTGGACCCCGCTGGACAAGCTGAGCCGCGGCTCGCGCGAGCGGATCAACGCCGACTTCGGCGAGCTGCTCGAACAACTCGCCCCGGTGGCGGCGATCTGTGATGTACGGAGGACGGTATGACGGACATCCACGAGCCGGCCGGTGCCCGCGTGCCGGCCGCCGACCAGGGGACCTGCCCCTACCGGCCGGCGTCCGCACCTCAGCCGGCCGGCGGCGACCTGCGGCGGCGCGGCTTCCTGCGCGGCGCGGCGGTGGGTGTCGGCGCGGTCGGCGCCGTGGCGGGCGGGGCGGCGGCACTGGCCGGCGGCTCGGCCTCGGCCGCGACACCGAGCCCGAGCCCGTCCAGGTCCGCCTCCGCGCGGGCCGACTTCCACGGCGCCCACCAGGCCGGCATCGTCCAGCCGGTGCAGCCCTCCAGCGTCTTCCTCTCCTTCGACGTGACCGCAGCCGACAAGCGCGAACTCACCGAGCTGCTGCGTACGGTGACCGAGCGGGCCCGCTTCCTGACCGGCGGCGGAAACCCGGCGCCGGTGGGCATCACCGACTCGCCGTCCGACAGCGGCACCCTGGGCCCGCGGGTACCCGGCGACGGCCTGACGGTGACCGCCGGGGTCGGCGGCTCGCTCTTCGACGACCGGTTCGGCCTGTCCGGCCGCCGGCCGCTGCGGCTTGGCACCATGCTGGCCTTCGATGACGACGACCTCGACCCGGCCTGGTGCCACGGCGACCTGAGCCTGCAACTCAGCGCCCCGCACCCGGACACGGTGCTGCACGCGCTGCGCGACATCGCCCGGCACACCCGCGGCGGCATGCAGGTGCGGTGGCGGATGGACGGCTTCACCAGCCCGCCGCGGCCGAGCGGCACGCCCCGCAACCACATGGGGTTCAAGGACGGCACCGCCAACCCGGACGTCGCCGATCCGGCCGTCGCCAAGCAGTTGCTGTGGGTGGACGGCGGCGGCGAGCCGGCCTGGACCACCGGCGGCTCGTACCAGGTGGTGCGGCTGATCCGGATGCTGGTGGAGTTCTGGGACCGGGTCTCGATCACCGAGCAGGAGCGGATGTTCGGCCGCAGCCGGGAGAGCGGCGCGCCGCTGGACGGGGCCGCGGAGTTCGACACGCCGAAGTTCGCGCAGGACCCGACCGGGGACGTCATCCCGCTGGACAGCCACATACGGATGGCCAACCCGCGCACCGCCAGGACCGACAACTCCCGCCTGCTGCGCCGCGGTTACAACTACGACCGGGGCATGGACGCCAACGGCAACCTGGACATGGGGCTGATCTTCGTCTGCTACCAGCAGGACCTGGCCCGGCAGTTCGCGGCGGTGCAGAAGCGGCTGAGCGGCGAGCCGCTGGTCGACTACATCACCCCGTTCGGCGGCGGCTACTTCTTCGCGCTGCCGGGCGTCCGGGACCGGTCCGACTGGCTGGGGCGCGCGCTGCTGGCCTGAACCGACCGGTTCGGAATCGCCGTAAGTAAAAGGCAGGTCAAGACTTGTCCTGGATTTACTGACTCGCTGTTCACCCGGCCGCCACCGCCCTGCCGTTGTCATGTCGCGGATCGACCGGAGCATCACGTTCGACACCGTGTACGACTCGACACCGTGCACGAACTGACGGCGGCACGAGTACAACGCCACTTAGCGGAGGCTGAGAACGTATGAGCACGACTAGCGGTACGGGCAGAGGAAGAGGGGCGGCAGCGCGAAAGCGCGCCGCGCGCTGGGGGGCGCTCGGCGGAGCGGCAGCGCTCGTACTGCTCGGCGTGACGGGGCCGGCCAGCGCCGACTCGCCCGACCACCACGGCGGCGGCAGCACGTCCACCAGCACGCCGATCAAGCACCTTGTGGTGATCTTCCAGGAGAACGTCTCCTTCGACCACTACTTCGCCAGCTACCCGGTGGCCGCCAACACCGACGGCACCAAGTTCACCGCCAGCCGGAACACCCCGAAGGTCAACAACCTCCGCAACTCCGGGCTGCTCAAGACCAACCCGAACCAGTACCCGCCCAAGCGGCTCTCCCCGGACCAGGCCGTCACCTGCGACCAGAACCACTCCTACGGCCCCGAGCAGTACGCGGCCGACGGTGGCAAGGCCGACGCCTACGTCCAGAACACCGACTCGGGCAAGTGCTCGGGCAACCTGTTCGGCGAGCCCGGCCTGGTGATGGACTACTACGACGGCAACACCGTCACCGCCTGGTGGAACTACGCCCAGCACTACTCGCTCGGCGACAACTCGTACAGCTCCACGTACGGCCCCTCCACCCCCGGCGCGCTGAACCTGGTCTCCGGCCAGACGCACGGCGTGATCTCGGTCGACCCCAAGACGGGCACCGAGCACCCCAAGCAGACGGCGACGCCCGACCCGTACACGGTCGTCTCGCCCGACGCCAAGGGCGTCGGCACGGTCACCAACGACCCCGACCCGGCCTACGACGACTGCTCGGACAACAGCCACACCAGCACCAACGCGCTCGCCTCCATGCAGGGCAAGAACGTCGGTGACCTGCTGAACTCCAAGAACGTCAGCTGGGGCTGGTTCCAGGGCGGCTTCCGGCCCTCCACCGCGTGGGACGGCAAGCAGGGCGACTACGCCAGCTGCGCCGGCAGCACGCACGCGAACGTGTCCGGCGCGGCCTCGGTCGACTACAGCCCGCACCACTCGCCGTTCCAGTACTACAAGTCCACGGCGAACCCGCACCACGTGGCGCCGAAGAACACCGCCGAGATCGGCCACAACGGCCAGGCGAACCACAACTACGACCTGACCGACTTCGACTCGGCGCTGAAGGCCGGCAACCTGCCCGCCGTCAGCTTCCTGAAGGCCGCCGAGTACCAGGACGGCCACGCCGCGTACTCCGACCCGACCGATGAGCAGAACTTCCTCGTCAAGGAGATCAACGCGCTGCAGAAGTCGTCGGAGTGGAAGGACACCGCGGTCGTCCTCGCCTACGACGACTCCGACGGCTGGTACGACCACGCCTACGCCACGCCGCAGAACGGCTCCAAGGACACCGCGGTCGGCTCCAACGGCAAGGCCGCCGACAGCCCCGCCTGCCAGGCCGGCCCCAAGGCGGCCGGCGGCTACTCCGACCGATGCGGCCCGGGCACCCGGCAGCCGCTGATGGTGATCTCGCCCTACAGCAAGACCAACTCGGTCGACCACACCCGCACCGAGCAGGCCTCGATCACCAAGTTCATCGAGGACAACTGGAAGACCGGCCGGGTCGGTGACGCGGCGTTCGACAGCCGCGCGGGATCGCTGACCAACGCGTTCGACTTCCGGCACCCGAACAACCAGCAGGTGCTGCTGAACACCGACGGCTCGGTGAAGTCGGTCAAGCCGATCGGCAAGACCACCCCGCCCAGCCACCCGGGCGGCCCCGGGCAGGGCAACGGCGGCACCAGCGGCGGCCACTCGTCCGGCGGCTCGTCCGGCGGCGGCTCGTCCTCCGGCGGCGGCCACGGCAACTCCCCGTCCACCCAGACCCTGGCCGAGACCGGCGGCTCCTCGCCGGTGCTGCCGCTGGGCATCACGGCCGGCGTCCTGCTGGTCGGCGGCGGCTCGCTCTACTACGCCCGCCGGCACCGCGGCGGTCGGACGATGACCAGCGCGTGATCGCTCGCGCTTGAACGTGTACTTGAACGTGTAGGGGCCCGTTGGGGCTTGTGGGGGCCGTCCCGGCGCTTGCCGGGGCGGCCCCTTCTTTGGTTGCGCGGGGCCGGGCGGTCGCGCCGCTCGGCGGGGGCGGGCCGGGGCGCCGGCCGGCGTGGCGGGCCGTCGTGCCGCTCGGCGGGGGCGGGCCGGAGCGCCGGCCGCCCGTTGGCTAGGGTCGGCGGATGACCGACTCCCCCGCCGCTGACGCGGCCGCCGCCGAAGCCGAGGGCCTGCCGCTCGCCGAGTTCGCCTTCCCCGGCCCGCTGCGCGACCAGCTGGTGGCCGCGATCCTCGACGGCAGCAAGACGTCCACGACCGGTGTGGAGGCCGACTACCTGCACGAGGACGAGCCGCTGCCTGTCGTGGGCGAGCGCAGAGCCGTCGTCGACTCGGCCGGCCGCCGAGTGGCGGTCATCGAGGTGACCGGCGTCCGCGTCGCCCCGCTGTCCGAGGTGGACCTGCGGCATGCGATCGACGAGGGCGAGGGCTATCGGACGGTCGCCGAGTGGCGAGCGGGCCACGAGTCCTACTGGCACAGCCAGGAGATGCGGGAGGCCCTGGACGACCCGCACTTCACGGTGACGGACACCACCCCCGTGGTCATGGAGCGGTTCCGCCTCGTCGCCACTCTCGGCTGACGGTCCGGGGCCGCGTTTCCGGCCCCAGGGGCGTCAGGGCGACGGGAGCAGCCAGTCGCGGAGGCGCGGGCTGAGCCGGACGGCGTGCGGCAGGCGTCCCAGTTCTGCCGCCTCGACCTGCACGCCCTGCCGGGCGAGGGTGGCGGCCAGGGCGGACCAGTGGGCCGAGGCCGCCTGCTCGGCGGTGCTGCCGTCGGGCGGCTCGTCCGGGCCGACGACCATGCGGGCGGTGCGCTCGACCTCCTCGGGCGAGAGGTGCGCGCGGATGTCCCGGCCGGACGAGGAGGTCCAGCCGCGGTCGTCGAGCAGCACCAGGCTCCGGCCGTCGGCGAGTTCGGCGTCGAGGCGGGCCGACACCGACAGCTGCCGGTCACTCGTCCCGGCCTCGTCCAGATCGGCGTACGTGACCAGCCGGGCCACGACAGCCGCGCGGCCGCGGCCGCGCACATGCCTTGAGAACCTGCGGGCGATGGCCATGATGGCTCCCATGCGTCCTTTCCGCTTCCTCGCCGACACCGGCGAACACCTCGACGGCCCGGGCCTGGCCGCCTTCGCGCGGCGCGCCGAGGCGATCGGCTACAGCGCGCTGATGATCCCCGATCATCTCAGCGCCCAGCACTACTCGCCGATCCCCTTCCTCACCGCCGTGGCCGCGGCCACCGAGAAGCTCCGGGTCGGCACCTTCGTCTTCAACGTGGGCCTGCGGCACCCCGCGGTACTGGCGATGGACCTCGCCACCGTCGACCGGCTGTCCGGCGGGCGCCTTGAGATCGGCCTCGGCGCGGGCTGGAACAAGCCCGAGCACGACGCGATCGGCATCCCGTTCGAGCCGGTCGGCACCCGGGTCGACAAGCTCACCGAGGCGGTGCGGGTCTTCAAGGGCTGCTTCGGCGAGGAGAAGTTCTCCTTCGACGGCAGCCACTACACGATCACCGACTACGACGCGCAGCCGAAGCCGGTCCAGCGCCCACACCCGCCGATCTTCATCGGCGGCGGCGGCCGCCGCCTCCTGACACTGGCCGGCCGCGAGGCCCAGATCATCGGCCTCGCCCCCCGGCTCACCAGGGACGCCCAGGGCCTGCCGTCCCTCGACACCCCGAGCATCACCCTGGCGGCCACCGAGGAGAAGATCCGCTGGGTCCGCGAGGCAGCCGGCGCCCGCTTCGCCGACCTCGAACTCAACACCTACCCGACCGGCGGCCCGATGGTCCTGACCACCGACACCAAGGCCGAGGCCCGCCGCCGCGCGGACCGCCTCCGCGAGCGCACCGGCGTGCAGCTGACCGTCGACGAGGTGATGGAGTCCCCCCACATCTTCATCGGCTCCGTCAAAGAACTGACCCAGAAGTTCAAGAACCTCCGCGCCCACCTCGGCATCAGCTCCTTCCTCCTGGACGACCTGGAAACCTTCGCCCCGATCGTCGAACAACTCTCCGGCACCTGACCCCGTATCAGCGCCCGGGCCGGCCCCGGGTGGGGCCGTACGGTGGATGGGGGCTCGGGGGTGCGGCGGGGCGCGGGGGGAAAGGTGGGGGGGTGGTTAGGGTCGGGGGATGGAGACGGCCGCTTATCTTCCCGCGCTGCGCCGCGAGCTCGGGGCTTTTCGGGCGTGTCTGGGTGGTGACCTCGACGCGCCCGTGGCGCACTGCGGGAGCTGGACGCTGCGGGAACTGGCCGAGCATGTGGGCGGGTCGAGCCGGCGGGCGGCCGTGGCGGTGACCGCGCGGCACCCCGGGTACAGGGCGCCGGCCGCGCCGCGGGAGGCGGCGGCGCTGCTGAGCTGGTTCGACGAGCAGGCCGCGGCGCTGCTCGCCGCGCTCGACACCGATCCGGGCACGCCCGCGTGGACCTTCCACCCGCCGCACACCGTCGGGTTCTGGCAGCGGCGGCGGGCCCTGGAGACCCTGGTGCACCGCTGGGACGCCGAGCACGCGCTCGGCGCGGCGGGTCCGCTCGATCCCGAGCTGGCCGCCGACGGGGTCGCCGAGGTGTTCGACACCATGGCGCCCCGGCAGATCGCGGTCGGGCGCGCCCGGCCGCCGCGGCAGGCGCTGCTGCTTGAGGCCACCGACACCGGGACCTCGTGGACCTACGGCCCGGGCGCGCCGGCCGCGGCCGTCACCGGGACCGCCGAGGAGCTGCTGCTGATGCTCTGGGGGCGGCTGCCGGGCACCGGCGGCGGGCTGGTCTGGAAGGGCGACCAGCAGGCGGGCCTCGCCGTCCTCGACGGACCGCTCGTCGCGTGACCCCCTCGCACCCGGCGCCCTGCACGACTGGCGGCCGCCCCCGGGCGATTTCCCGGAAACGGCAACAGAACTTGCCGCCGCCGCACCCCGCGCGCAGAGTCGGCCCATGACCAAGGACGACCACCCCGGCCAGGCCGCAGGCCACCCGCACGGACACGCGCACGGCCACCGGCACGACCACGGCCACAGCCACGACTTCCGCTTCGAGGACCGCGACTGGGCCGCCATGGCCGACGATCTGGAGCGCGGCGCCGCCGTCGAGTTCCCGTCGCTGCGGACGGCCGCCGGCTGGCTGCGCGACCTCCTCAGCGGGGGCGAAAGCGGCACGGACACCCCGCACCCCGTCCACCGCGCCCTGGACGTCGGCAGCGGCCCCGCCGTGGCCGGCCGCCTCCTCGCCGAGGTCTTCCCCGAGGCCGAGGTGGTCGCCGTGGACAGCTCCCCCGAACTCCTCGAACGCGCCCGCGAGCGCGCCGCGCAACAGGGCATCGACACCGCCCGGTTCACCACCCTGACCGCCGAACTCCCCGCCGGCTTCGACACCTTGGGCCGGGCCGACCTGATCTGGACCAGCCGCGCCCTGCACCACCTCGGCGACCAGCAGCACGCCCTGGACCGGCTGGCCGGAACGCTGAGCGACGGCGGGCTGCTCGCCGTCGCCGAGGGCGGCCTGCCGCCGCGCTTCCTGCCGCGGAACTTCCAGCCCGGCCGCCCCGGTTTCCAGGCCCGGCTGGACGCGCTCGTCGAGGACTGGTTCGTGCGGATGCGGGCGGAACTGCCGGAGGAGAACGAGACGGTGGAGGACTGGCCGGCGATGCTGGAGCGCGCCGGGCTCACCCCGAGCGGCTCCCGGACGTTCCTGACCGAGCACCAGGCCCCGCTGAACGAGCCGGCCCGCGACTACCTGCACACGTATCTGACCCGGATCGCCGACCGCTACGCCGACGGTCTGAACGAGGAGGACCTGCGCACGCTCAAGGCGTTGCTGGACGACGACGCCCCCACCGGCATCCGCCGGCGGCCGGACGCCTTCTACCTCAGTGCCACCACCGTGCACACCGCCCGCGCCCGCCGCACCTCCTGACACCTGAACGCCCGCGCCCCGGCAGCCCCTTCGCCGTGTTCACGATCTGAAGGGATCATGCCGGGGCGCGGGCGTCCCACTTGCGCGAACGCGTTACAGCCCCGGATTCGGCGTCCCCGCTTTGTCCCCAACTCTTGACATGCATGAAACACAGGGTGAAACATCACCGTGTCGGGAGAGCGCTCTCAGTCACCAACTGACCGGAGCGCGCCCGGATTTCACCGTTCACGCATCTCAACGTCCGGTTCCGCAGTACCGGGGTGCCGGACGACTCCCCACGACCCCCCACATGTGGAACCAGGAGAGTTGCCCATGCTCGCTCCCCCCACCGGTTCACCGGCGCTGAGAACCTCGGCACCAATGAGCCGGCGCAAGATCGCAGCGGTGGTCATCACGGCGCTGATCGCCTCTCTGCTCCTCTTCATACCGCTGCGCTCGGCGCACGCCGCCGACACCCTGCTCTCGCAGGGCAAGGCCGTCACCGCCTCGTCCACCGAGAACGCCGGCACCCCGGCCTCCGCGGCGGTCGACGGCAACGACGGCACCCGCTGGTCCAGTGCCGCCGCCGACCCGCAGTGGCTCCAGGTCGATCTCGGCTCCACCCAGAACATCACCTCGGTTGCGCTGAACTGGGAGACGGCATACGCCAAGGCGTTCAAGATCCAGACGTCCGCCGACGGCACGGCCTGGACGGACATCTACTCCACCACGACCGGTCCTGGCGGCAAGCAGACGCTTACCGTAAACGGTTCCGGGCGCTATGTCCGTATCTACACGACCCAGCGCGCGACCCAGTACGGCGTCTCGCTCTGGGAGTTCCAGGTCTTCGGCTCCACCGGTGGCAGCACGCCGCCGGCCGCCGGCACCCTGCTCTCGCAGGGCAAGACCTCTTCCGCGTCCTCGACCGAGAACGGCGGCACGCCCGCCTCGGCCGCGTTCGACGGCAGCACCACCACCCGCTGGTCGAGCGCCGCGTCCGACCCGCAGTGGCTCCAGGTCGACCTGGGCGCCACTTCGACGATCAGCTCGGTGACGCTCAACTGGGAGGCGGCGTACGCCAAGTCCTTCAAGATCCAGACGTCGGACAACGGCACCACCTGGACCGACATCTACTCCACCACCGCCGGCACCGGCGGCAACCAGACCCTGGCGGTCTCCGGCAGCGGCCGGTACGTCCGGATGTACGGCACCGCCCGTGCCACCGGATACGGCTACTCGCTCTGGGAGTTCCAGGTCTTCGGCAACGGCGGGGGCGGCACCACCACGCCGCCGCCCACCGACCCCGGCGGTCCGATCCAGGGCGGCGGCGACCTCGGCCCCAACGTCAAGGTCTTCGACCCGTCAACCGCCAACATCCAGGGCCAGTTGGACTCGATCTTCGCGCAGCAGGAGTCCAACCAGTTCGGTACCGCCCGCTACCAGGTGTTCTTCAAGCCGGGCACGTACAACAACATCAACGACCAGATCGGCTTCTACACCTCGGTCTCGGGCCTCGGCAAGAACCCGGACGACGTCCAGATCAACGGTGACATGACCGTGGACGCCGGCTGGTTCAACGGCAACGCCACCCAGAACTTCTGGCGTTCGGTGGAGAACATGGCCATCAAGCCGGTCAGCGGCACCGACCGGTGGGCCGTCGCGCAGGCCGCGCCGTTCCGCCGGATTCACGTCGAGGGCGGCCTGAACCTGGCGCCGAACGGCTACGGCTGGGCCAGTGGCGGCTACATCGCCGACAGCAAGATCGACGGCACCGTCGGCCCGTACTCGCAGCAGCAGTGGTACACCCGTGACAGCTCCATCGGCGGCTGGACCAACGGCGTGTGGAACATGGTGTTCTCGGGTGTCCAGGGCGCTCCGGCGCAGGGCTTCCCGAACCCGGTCTACACGACGCTGAACACCACGCCGGAGTCGCGGGACAAGCCGTACATGTACCTGGACGGCAACAACTACTCGGTGTTCGTGCCGAACCTGCGCACCAACGCCAGCGGAGTGGACTGGCCGAACACGCCGGGCACCTCCATCCCGCTGTCGCAGTTCTACGTGGCCCACCCCGGTGACACCGCCGCGCACATCAACGCGGCGCTCGCCCAGGGCCTCAACCTGGTCCTGACCCCGGGCATCTACCACGTGGACCAGCCGATCAACGTGACCCGCGCCAACACCGTGGTGCTGGGCCTGGGTTACGCCACGGTCATCCCGGACAACGGGGTGGACGCGGTGAAGGTCGCTGACGTGGACGGCGTCAAGCTGGCCGGCTTCCTGATCGACGCCGGTACCGGCAACTCGCCGCAGCTGCTCCAGGTCGGCGCGCCCGGCTCGTCCGCGAGCCACTCCGGCAACCCGACCACGATCCAGGACGTGTTCGCCCGGATCGGCGGCGCGGGCCCGGGTCAGGCGCAGACGGCGTTCGAGATCAACAGCAACGACGTGATCATCGACCACACGTGGCTGTGGCGCGCCGACCACGGCGCGGGCGCCGGCTGGACCACCAACCCATCGGACTACGGTCTGCGGGTGAACGGCAACAACGTGCTGGCCACCGGCCTCTTCGTGGAGCACTTCAAGAAGTACGACGTGGAGTGGTCCGGCCAGAACGGCAAGACGATCTTCTTCCAGAACGAGATCGCCTACGACCCGCCGAACCAGGCGGCGATCCAGAACGGCAACACCAGAGGGTTCGCGGCCTACAAGGTGGATGACAACGTCACCACGCACGAGGGCTGGGGACTCGGCAGCTACTGCAACTTCACCACCGATCCGTCGATCATCCAGGATCACGGGTTCGAGGCGCCCACAACGCCAGGAGTGAAGTTCCACGATCTGCTGGTGGTGTCGCTCGGCGGCATGGGCCAATACGCCCATGTCATCAACAACACCGGTCCCGGCACCTCGGGGACCGGCACGACGCCGTCGACTGTGACGTCGTACCCGTAACAACAGCGGTACCGCAGGTGAGTGACACGTAGTGCTCAGGAGGGGCCGTCGTCCTGCTACAGGGCGGCGGCCCTTCCGCGTTCCCGCGCCTCGCCGGGATCGGCGCGGGCGGCGCGGACACCCGGCACCGCCGCGGTGCCCAGGCAGGCGGCGGCGACCAGGGCGGAGCAGACGTAGAGCGGCGCGGCGGCGCCGAAGGAGTCGGCGGCGAGCGGGGCGACCGCGTACCCGACGGGCATCGCGGCCAGCGAGAGCAGCCAGTCGTAGGAGGTGACGCGGGCGAGCACCCCCGGTGGGACGGAGGCGTAGACGTACGTCTCCCAGACCGGTGTGAGGAAGCCGAGGGCGGCCAGCGCCAGGCCGTAGGAGGCCACGAGCAGCCAGCCGGGCGCGTCGGCGGCGAGCATCGCCAGCGGCAGCGCGTAACTGGCCAGTCCGATGTTGCCGGTGAGGATCGGGCGGCGCAGCCGGGCGCGGGAGGCGAGCAGCGACCCGAGCAGCAGCCCGACCGAGCCGGCTTCGAGGACCGCCACCCACAGTCCGTCGCCGCCGGACCTGCGGTGGACGACGAGCGGGCCGAGCGTGGCCAGCACCGCCGCCGTGCCGTTCCAGATCCCGTGTGCCACCAGGCTGGTCCAGTACCAGTCGCGGGAGCGCACCTCGCTCCAGCCCTGGACGAGGTCGGCGCGCATCGAGCGCTTGGGGATCGGCTCCCGCCGCACCCGGATCACCGCGAGCAGCGCGGCGCTCACGGCGAACGAGGCCGCGTCCAGGACGAAGGCCCAGCCGGGTCCCGCGGTGAAGATCAGCGCGCCCGCGACGGCCGGGCCGGCCAGCCGGGTGGCGCTGGTCGCCGAGGCGCTCAGCGCGTTGGCCCGCAGCAGCCCCTCGGCCCCCACGGTGCCGCGGATCAGCGTCGCCGTGGTCGGCATCGCGAAGGCCGAGGCGGTGCCGCCGATCGCCTCGGCGATCGCGATGTGCGCCAACCGCGGTGTCCCGCTGACGAGTTCGAGCCCGACCAGGAGCTGCGCGGCGCAGCGCACGAGGTCGGTGGTCAGCGCGATCCTGCGGGCGTCCATCCGGTCGGCGAGTACGCCGCCGAGCGGAAGCAGCAGCAGGCGCGGCACCATCGCGCAGCCGAGCACCAGGGCGAGCGCGCCGGCCGAGCCGGTGGCACGGCTGATCGCGATGGCCAGGGCGGCGGGTACGACGGCGTCGCCGAGGGCGGACAGGGTGCGGCCGGTGAAGAGCAGGCGGAAGGCGGGGAGCCGGAGCGGGTGGGTCACGTCCCGCAGAGTATTTCGACGCCGAATAGTTCGTCAACGAATAATTCCATGCCGACAGAACGTCGGGATCCGGCATAGGATTCGGCCATGACTTCCGCGCGGGACTGGACCGACGGCCACGTCGAGCGCTGGGCGCCGGTGCTGAAGGGGCTCGACCCCGACATCGAGGGCGCGGTCACCCGGGCCAAGGCGCTCACCGACCACCTGCGCCGGGTCCGGGAGCGCTCGCTGAGCGACTTCGGGCTGCACAAGCACGAGCACGACACCCTGCACACGCTCGCCGGCCGGGGCGGCCGGGCCGCGCCGTCCGATCTCGCCGCCGACCTGAAGATGGCGCCCGCCTCGATCAGCGGGCGCCTCGACGGCCTGGAGCGGCGCGGGTTCGTCCGGCGTACCCATTCCGCCGAGGACCGCCGCCGGGTGGACGTGGAGCTGACCGACGAGGGCCATGCCGCCTGGCTCGGCGCCCTGGACGTCGTCGGCCACGAGGAGTACCGGCTGCTGGGCATCCTGAGCGCCACCGAGCGCCGCACCCTGTCGGACCTGCTGCGCCGGGTCATGATCGTCGCGGAGCGCGAGTAGCTCCGTCCGTCTGTTTCGTCGCGGTTCGCGAGCAGCGCAGGACGTCAGTGCGCCCCGTGCGGCCCGCCGACGATCTGCGGCCGGTCTGACGGGACAAGGCCGACGGCGAGCACGGCCGCCACGCCCGCCGCCACCGCGGCCACCACGAAGGCGCGCCCGAACCCGCCGGGCACGCCCGCCTCGATCCCGCCGGCGGCCACCGTGGACACCACGGCCACCCCGACAGAACCGCCCACCTCGTGGAAGGTGTTGACCACCGCCGAGGCGAGCCCCGACTCCCCCGGTTCGACCATCGCCATCGCCATCGTCACGGCGGTGACCAGCACCGCGCCCAGGCCGAACGCGGCCACCGCCAGGCAGGGCATCAGCACCGAGTAGACCCCGGTGCCGCCGTCGAGGCCGCCGAGCGGGGCGATCCCGGCCGCCGCGACCGCCATCCCGGCGACCGCGGTGGTCCGGCCGCCGAGGTGGCCGAGCAGCCGGCTCGCGAGGTGCGCGCCGATCCCGGTGCCGATGGCGACCGGCAGGAAGACCAGACCGGTGCGCACCGCGCTGAAGCCCCGCACGTGCTGGAGGTAGACCGAGCCGAGGAAGAACGCCGAGATCAGCAGCGCGGTGGCGACCAGCATCAGCAGCGCGCCGCCCAGCACCGGCCGCCGGGTCAGCATCGTCACGTCCATCAGCGGGGCCCGGCCGGCCCGCTCCACCACCGCGAAGCCGGCGTAGCAGAGCGCCGCGCCGGCCAGCGGCAGCAGGGTGGCGGGGGCGCCCCAGCCCGCGTCGCCTGCCTTGACCAGGCCGTAGATCAGCCCGGCGGTGCCGGCCGTGACGAGCAGCGCGCCGGGTATGTCAAGCGGGGCCGGCCGCCGCGGCCCGGCCGGCACCAGCCGGGGCAGCAGCGCCAGGATCAGCACGCCTACCGGCACGTTGACGTAGAAGATCCAGCTCCAGCCGGGCCCGCTGGTGAGCGCGCCGCCGAGCAGCACGCCGACGGCGGAGCCGGTGCCGCCGATGCCCGCCCACACGCCGAGCGCCTTGGCCCGCTCCGGGCCGTGGAAGGTGGTGGTGACCAGCGCGAGCGCGGACGGTGAGAGCAGCGCGGCGCCGACGCCCTGTGCCATCCGGGCGCCGAGCAGGACGCCCGCACCGCCGGCCAGCGCCGCGGTCAGCGAGGCCGCGGTGAAGACGGTGAGGCCGGTCAGCAGGGTGCGGCGGGCGCCGAACGTGTCGGCGAGCCGGCCGCCGAGCAGCATCAGGCCGCCGAAGCACAGCGTGTAGGAGGTGACCACCCAGGTCAGGGTGGCGCGGTCGAGGTGGAGGTCGGCCGCGATGTCGGGCAGCGCGACGTTCACCACCGTGACGTCCAGGATCAGCATGAACTGGCCGAGGCAGAGCAGCGTGAGCACCACCCAGCGGCGCCGGTCGGCGGCCGGGCGGCCGTGGTCGTGTTCCGGCGCGTGCGGGGCGCCGAGGGCGGAGTGGGACATGGCAGATCGCATCCTCGAGAGTCGGAGGGGCCTTGGTCGGAGGCTCTTACTGAACTGAACTGTACGGAACAGTACAGGTGAACTCAACGGTTCAGTTCAGTTCGGCGTAGACTCCAGGCCATGAGCACGACGCACCGGACGGACCATGCGGCAGGCACACCAGGTGGGAACAGCCGGAAGGACTCCGGCGGGGACCCGGCGAAGCGGCCGCCGGCCGGTCCGCGCGCCGAGCGCAAGCGGCGGGCGATCGTCGAGGCGGCCCGCGCGGTCTTCCTGGCGGACGGCTTCGACGCCGGCATGGACCTGATCGCCGCCCGGGCCGGCGTCTCGAAGGTGACCGTCTACAACCACTTCGGCAGCAAGCAGGCGCTGTTCATCGAGGTGATCAAGGACTCGATCGACGCGCCGCTCGGCGACGCGCTGGGCGGCCCGGCCGGCCTCCTGGCCGACGGCGAGGACCTGCGGACGGCGTTCGTCAGCACCGCCCGCGCCTGGGTGGACAACCTGCGCAACAACCCCGAGATGCTCGCGATGCGCAACCTGGTGGCCCGCGAGGCACACCGCTTCCCCGAGCTGCACGACGCCTGGCAGCACGGCGGCGGCCCGCTGCTGCACCACCCGGCGGTCGGCGCCGCGCTGGAGCGGCTGGCCGCGGCCGGCCGGCTCGACATCCCCGACACCGAGCTCGCGGTGCTGCAGTTCTACTCGCTGCTGGTCTTCCCGCACCTGGTGTTCAGCACGTACGGCGCCGAGATCGACGACGAGACCGCGGACCGGATGACGACCGGCGGCGTCGACATGTTCCTGTCCTACTACGCCCCCGGGCCGCGTCCGTTCAGGCAGGCTTCCGGGCCTCGATGAGGTAGCGGGCGGAGTGCGCGACGAACGGGCCGCGCTCCTGGATCAGCTCGTGCAGCGCCAGCAGCCGGTCGCGGTGGGCGGCCACGGTGAAGCCGGGCACCATCCAGATCACCTTGCGCAGGAAGTAGACCACCGCGCCGATGTCGAGGAACTCGATCCGCAGCGACTCGGCGCGCAGATCGGCCACTTCGAGCCCGGCCGCCCGCGCCCCCGCCCTGGCCAGGTCCGGGTGCCGCCCCTTGCGGCTCTCCTCGGGCAGCGGGCCGAGGAAGAACTCCACCAGTTCGAAGACGCTGGCCGGGCCGACGTGCTGGGCGAAGTACGTACCGCCGGGCCGCAACACCCGGGCGATCTCTTGCCACCACACCGTCACCGGATGGCGGCTGCTCACCAGGTCGAACGCCTCGTCGGCGAAGGGCAGCGGCGGCTCGTCGGCGTCCGCGACCACCACCGCGCCCCTGGGGTGCAGCAGCGCGGTGGCCTTGGCCACGTTCGGCGGCCAGGACTCGGTGACGGCCATCAGCGGGGGCAGCTCCGGCACCCCGGCGACGACCTCGCCGCCGCCGGTCTGGATGTCCAGGGCCGCCGAGGCGCGGGCCAGCCGCTCGCCCAGCGCGCGCTGGTAGCCCCAGGAGGGCCGCTGCTCGGTGGCCCGCCCGTCCAGCCAGGAGAAGTCCCAGCCGTCCACGGACACCGCGTCGGCCTCGGCCACCAGATCCTCGAAGGTGCGTCCCGTGCGTCCCATGCCTGCATGATCGTCACCCGACCGGGCCCGGATCAAGGCGTTTTCCCGCGCCCGGGCGTCAGGAGCCCGGGCGTCAGGAGCCCTTCACGAGCCCGGGCCCCAAGGCGCCGCCCGTCACCTCCCGGTCGTGTACGCCTGCACGATCGGCCGCCACGGCGGGTCGAACCGCGGCAGCGTCGAGCCGACCGCCCACGCCGACGGGCCGCCGGGGTGCGGATGCGGCACCGCGGCCACCCCGAACAGCGAGGCGCCGGCGCCCGCCGGGTCGGTGGCGGCGGGTTCCGGAAGCCAGCGGCCGCCGTCCCAGCGCATCGTGTACGCCGGGGTGGCCGCGCCCTGCCGCTCCCCGAGGGCGATCAGGACGTGCCGGCCGTAGGCGGTGACCGCGTGCAGGTCGACCGGCACGTCGGGCACCGCGACCGCGGACCAGGTACGGCCGTTCCAGTGCAGCGCCAGCGGCCGCGGCGTGCCGTCCGGCGTGCTGGACACGCCCACCGCCCACACGTCGTCAGGGGCGAGGACGGCGACGCTCTCCAGCGACTCGCCGCGCCCCGCGGTGTGCGGCGCGGGCACGATCCGCCAGCTCCGGCCGTCCCAGCGCTCGGTCAGCGGGCGCCCGGCGCCCTGCGCGTCGTAGACGGTGCCGACCGCCCAGACCGTGCCGCGCCCGTCCGCGGCGGCGTCGAGCAGCAGCGCGTCGCCGCCGGGCTCCGGGGTGGCGACCGACGACCAGGCGCGGCCGTTCCAGTGGTAGGCCAGCGGCTTGGGCGTGCCGATCCGGTCCTGCGCGGTGGTGCCGACCGCCCATACGTCGTCGCGCCGGACTCCGGCGAGCGCCGAGGGGTAGGCGGAGCGGTCGGCGGGCTCGGCCGGCAGCGCGACCTCCCGCCAGGCCCGGCCGTCCCAGTGCTCGGCCAGCGAGCGGTCCTGATGGGCCGGCTGGTCGTTCCAACTGCCCACCGCCCACACGTCGGTGCGCCGCAGCGGGAGTACGTCGTCGAGCTGGCCGATCCGGGTGCCGCCCGCCAGGTGGCCGAGCCCGGCGGTGGCGTGCCAGCCGAAGCCGTCGAAGTGCTCGGCGACCGGCACGTCGAGACCGGAGGGCTCCTCGCGGTAGCCGGCCGACCAGGCGTCCCCCGGGCCGCGGGCGGCCACCGCGCGCAGTTCCTCGTCACGCCGCGGGCCCGCCGCCTGCCGGCTCTGCCAACCGGGCGGGTGCGCGGCGGACTTGCCCGCCGTGCCGCCGGCGCCGGCCGGTGCGGCCCCGGTCAGTGCGGTGACCGCGGTGGCCGCCGCGAGCAGCGCGACGGCGAGCGCGCCGCCGCGCCCGCCGCGCCGCACCCGGCGCCGTCCGTCGCGGCCGTACGCCGGTCCCTGCCCTCGCCCGTCCATGCGTGCCGCCTCCGCCGAGTGTCGTCGCGTCACCGGTGCGGTCGAAGTGACCGCTGTGGTTGGTGTGGTGACGATGACACTGCCCTACGGCACCCTGCGGAGGCGGCCGGCCACGCCGGGCGCGCGGGTCATCCCTCCGAGATGTCCACCCCGCGCCAGAACGCGACATGGTCCTTGATGTGCGCGGCCTTCTCCTTCGGGGCCGGGTAGTACCAGGCCGCGTCGGCGTTCTCCGCGCCGTTGACGCTGAGCGTGTAGTAGGAGGCGCCGCCCTTCCACGGGCAGACCGACGTCATCTCGGACGGCTTGAAGAACTCGGTGCGCACCGAGTCCGGCGGGAAGTAGTGGTTGCCCTCGACCAACTGGGTCTCGTCGCTCTGCGCGATGACCTCACCGTTCCAGGTTGCTGTGATCATCACTCCAGTATGCCGCGCCGTCAGTCGTTGAAGCGGCCCGCCAGGTGCTCGCTCTCGCCCAGCGGCAGTTCGCGGTCGATCAGCGGGATCAGATCCCGCCGCTCGTGCACCAGGTACTGGTCGATGTCGGCGACCACCCCGCCCGCGGTCAGCGCGTACGTTCCCTCGGGCGGCGCGCCGGCGATCATCGCGTCCAGCATCCGTACCAGCTGGTCGCCCTCCTCGCGGTCCCGGCGGACCGGCTGGGCGATGTGCGGGCCGTGCTGCTCCAGGGCGTCGCGGGCGGTGCTGTTGGCGGCGGCGACGTGCCGGCGGAAGCCGTCGGCGAGCGGGCGCAGCTCGGCCGGGCCGGGGACGCCGTGGTTGCGCATCTCGTCGATCAGCTGCCGCAGCCGGTCACCGGACTGGATGATCCGGTACGACAGGCCGGCGGTGTACCCCGGCGGGTAGTGCGGCGAGGCGGCGTCGTCGGCCGCGACCTGGCCGGCCTCGTCGAACCGCACGCTCTGGTTGAGGATGTTGTGCGGTCCGCTGATCCGCGGGTGGGTGCCGGGGCCGCCCGGCTCCCCCGGCTGCGGCTCCTGGGGTTGGCGCTCCTGCGGCTGCTCGCTCACATGGCTCATGTCACCGGCTCCTCGTCTGTGTCGCCTCGCACGCTTCCCGCCGTCCGGCGCGGCTGCCGGTCCGGTCAGCCGTCGTCCTCCGCGTCCGACCACTCCGGGTCGTCCACGATGTGCACCGCGGCCTCCTCGGCGGAGGCGGCGCCGCCGTCGATGCCGACGTCCTCGCCGGCCGTGCCGTCGCCTGCCGTCGCCTCGTCGCGGTCCCGCGTTCCCTCGTCCGGGCCGACCAGCCGGCCGGAGCGGGCGTCGCCCACCTCGGAGTCGAGCAGTTCGCCGTCGGAGTCGGGGTTGTCGCCGAGCCCGTCGCCGCTGTACGGCGGGGTGTCCGGCCGCTCCCTGGCCAGCCGGGAGTCCAGCGACTCGCCGTCGTGCTGCTCGGCGGCCGTGGTGCCGGTGTCCTCCACCGCGCGCGGGCGCTCCGGCGGGGAGTAGCCCTCGTCGAGCACGTCGGACAGGCCCCGGTCCTCAAGGGTGTCCTCCGGCTCCAGCGGTCCGGCGTCCTCCTGGATCTCGGAGCCGTCCGGCTGGTAGACGTCGTCGCCCATCTCGCCCTGATCGGTCATGCGCTCGCTCCCACTTCACGCGGCACGGCCCGGTGGAGGGCCGGGACGGTGCCGGACGTGGTGGGCACCGGCCGCTGGGTCTCGCCGGCCGCGGACAGCGGCTGCCACGCGGACGTCGGCTCGATCTGCCCGACACCCGCAGGCGCCGCCAGGAATGCGGTTCGCACGGTCACCACGTCCTCTCCGTCCCGGGCGCCCCGGAACGCCGTGTGCGGCTCGGTCTCCTCTTGCTCGCCTGTGTCGGCTTCCTCGGGCTGGCGCCTACCCGGCGGCCAGGAGCGGAAACGGTCGGTCCACCCGTCACCACTGTCCCCCATCACGGCCGATCCGGCGCGTCACCGGCGCCGCCCGGATCCTCCCCGGGACCGGTCGCGGGCGCGGTGCCGCGGGCCTGCGGGGCGATCACTCCGAGCAGCCCTTCGAGGCCGCCGTCGCGCAGCGCGCGGCGCTGCCGGGCGGCGCCGGTGCCCTCCTCCAGCAACTGCCGCACCCCGTCGGTCACCCGCCGGGTGTCGCCGAGCTCGTCCAGGGCGGGGGCGAGGTGTTCGAGCAGGGCATCGGCCACCTCGGCGGCCGGCGCGGGGACGCCGGACAGCGGGTGGACGAGGTCGGCGTCCAGGCCGTGCCGGGCCGCGTGCCAGCCGGCCGCGTAGACGATGCTGCCCGGCGGGTCGAGCGCCGGGGCCCCCTCGCGGGTCTCGCGCAGCGCCGTCACCACCAGGGCGCGGGATATGCCGGCAAGCGTCACCGCGCTCGCGGTGTCCAGCTGCACGTCGGGGGCGCGGACCTCCAGTGTGGGGTACTCGTCGGAGAGCCGGGCGTGCCAGTAGAGCTGGTGGCGGTCCCGGATCACGCCGGTGGCGAGCAGCGCGTCGGCCCGCTCCTCGTACTCCTTGGCGTCGGTGGTGAACGGCGGCGAGCCGCTGACCGGCCAGCGGCCGAAGACCACCGTCCGCCAACTGCCGAACCCGGTGTCGCGGCCGTTCCAGAACGGCGAGTTCGCGCCCAGCGCGACCAGCACCGGCAGCCACGGCCGCAGCCGCCCCAGTGCGGCGGCGCCGGCCGACCGGTCGGGCACCGCGACATGGATGTGCATGCCGGTGATCAGCTGCTCGTCCACCAGCTGGGCGGCGTCGGCGCGCATCAGCCGGTAGCGGGGGTTCTCGGTGACCGGCACCTCCTCGTCGGAGGCGAAGGGGGCGGCGCCGGTGGCGGCCAGCAGGCAGCCGGCCCGGCCGGCCGCGGTGGCCACCGCCGTACGGAACCGGTCCAGGTGGCCGGCCACCTCCGCCAGCGAGCCGCACACCGGAGTGGCCACCTCGACCTGCGCCTGGAGCAGCTCGTCGTCCACCTCGTCGGGGCCGAGCCGGTACTCCAGGTCGGCGGCGGCCTGCACCTGGGGCGCGCGCGGCGACGGCAGCCAGGTCCGGCGGTCGAGCAGCAGGTACTCCTCCTCGACGCCGAGCGTCGGGCCGGAGCTTCCGGACGCGTCGGATGTGCCGGACGCGTCCGCGGGGTCAGTCGTCATGTGCGGCCGCCTACCCCGCACGGGCGATCGCACCGCCCGAACTGCGGACCGCGGTGTGCGGACGCGCATGCGAGGCGGACTTTCCGGGCACCCGTGCCTGCGGACGGGCAGAGCGCCGCCGCGGCACCGGCGGCGGCCGACACGGCGGGGGCAGACCAGGAAGAGGGCACCGCATGAGCGCATCGTCCGCACCCTCCGCACCGCGCGAGGACTCCGGCCGGGGCGGGCGGGAGCGCGACCACCGCTGGCCGGCGCTCGCGGTGTGCCTGACCGCGAGCTTCATGACCCTGCTGGACGTGAGCATCGTCAATGTGGCGCTGCCGTCCATCCGCAGCGGGCTGGACGCCTCGCAGGGCGGCCTGCAGTGGGTGCTGTCGGGTTACGCGCTGACCTTCGGCCTGGTGCTGGTGCCGTCCGGCCGGATCGGTGACGTGCGCAGCCGGCGCGCGGTGTTCATGGTCGGCCTGGTGGTCTTCACCGCGACCAGCGCGCTGGCCGGTGCCGCGCAGAACGAGACGTGGCTGGTCGTCGCCCGGCTGCTGCAAGGCATGGCGGGCGGCATCCTGGTGCCGCAGGTGTCCGGCTTCATCCAGCAGATGTTCCGCGGCGCCGAGCGCGGCCGGGCGTTCGGCATGCTGGGCGCGACCATCGGGGTGTCCACGGCGATCGGCCCGCTGCTCGGCGGGCTGCTGATCCAGGCGTTCGGCACGCAGGACGGCTGGCGCTGGGTGTTCTACGTGAACCTGCCCATCGGACTGGCCGCGCTGCCGCTGGCGCACCGGCTGCTGCCGGGACCGCCGGAGAAGGACTCCGACGAGGAAGAAGGCGGGCGGCGGCGCAGCGACCTCGACCCGTTCGGCGTCGTCCTGCTCGGCGTCGGGACGGTCGTCCTGCTGCTGCCGTTCGTGCAGGAGCAGGAGTGGAAGAGCGCCCTGAAGTGGCTGCTCGTGCCGCTGGCCGCGCTGATCCTGGCGGCCTTCGTCGGCTGGGAGCGGCGCTACAGCCGCGAGCACGAGCCGCTGGTGGACCTGAGGCTGTTCCGGGAGCGGTCCTTCGGGCTCGGCACGCTGCTGTCGCTGCTGTACTTCGCCGGTTTCACCGCGATCTTCTTCATCCTCACGCTCTACCTGCAGAACGGTAAGGGGTACTCGGCGCTGGAGGCGGGCCTGTCGATCATGCCGTTCGCCCTGGGTTCCGGGGCGGCGGCGGCCGTCGGCGGCCGGATCGTGACCAGGGTCGGCCGGCCCCTGGTGGCGGCGGGTCTGGTGATGGTGGTGGTCGGGCTGCTCGGGGCGGCGCTCGCGGTGCACCTGGACTCGACGAGTTCGGTCGGCTGGGCGACCGCGGCCCCGCTGCTGTTCGCCGGGCTCGGCAGCGGTCTGGTGATCGCGCCGAACCAGACGCTGACCCTGAGCGAGGTGCCGGTGGCCCGGGCGGGCAGTGCGGGCGGGGTGCTGCAGACCGCGCAGCGGATCGGGTCCGCGGCCGGCATCGCGGCGGTCGGGTCGGTCTTCTTCTCCCGGGTGGACAGCCGGGGCGCGGACTGGTCGGGCGCGTTCCAGCTCGGCCTGCTCACCGCGACCGGCCTGGCGGCGCTGGCGCTGGTGGTCGCCCTGGTGGACATCTTCGGCGGTTCGGGCGACCCGGCCCCTGACGGCAGGGGCCGGGGTGCCTCCCGGCGCCGGGCCGACACGTCGAGCCGCTGAGGTGGTCCAGGGCGCGCGGAGGGCAGCCCCGTTCAGTGCACGATGCGGGGCTCAGCGCACGTTGTGCGGCCGGAACTGGATGCTGATCCGGCCGCCCACCGCCGACCGGGTCTTGGGGATCGCGTGGTCCCAGGTGCGCTGGCAGGAGCCGCCCATCACGATCAGGTCGCCGTGGCCGAGCGGGCGGCGGATGGTCGGGCCGCCGCCGCGGGGCCGCAGCAGCAGCGGGCGCGGGGCGCCGAGCGAGAGGATGGCCACCATCGTGTCCTGCTTGGCGCCCCGGCCGGTCCGGTCGCCGTGCCAGGCGACGCTGTCCTGCCCGTCCCGGTAGAAGCACAGGCCAGCGGTGGCGAACGGCTCGCCGAGCTCGGCCCCGTAGTGCGCGCTGAGCCGGTCGCGGGCCTGGTCGAGCAGCGGGTCGGGCAGCGGATCGCGCTCGCCGTAGTGGGCCAGCAGCCGCGGTACGGGGACCAGGTTGTCGTACATCTGGCGCCGCTCGGCCCGCCACGGCACCCGCTCGGCCAGCTCCGCGAACAGCTCGTCGGCGCCGCTGAGCCAGCCGGGCAGGGTGTCGATCCAGGCGCCGTGGTCGAGGCCGGTGCGCCGCACTCCGCCCAGGTCACCGAGGGCCGGTGCCCCGGTGCCGAACAGTGATGCCTGCTGGTGCTCCATGTCCGCCACCCTAACTCCTTCCTCGTACATCCATTCGATTAAGTGCGTGTCGCACGCGCGTTCCCGGCCGTCGCGACGCAGGATGGGAACATGCTCTTCGCCGATGTCGCCCGGGTCTCGCGGGAGGTCGCGGCCACCTCCGCGCGGTCCCGCAAGACCGCGCTGCTGGCCGAGTTCTTCCGGGCCACCGGGCCGCAGGACGTGCCGATCGCCATCGCCTACCTGGCGGGACGGCTCCCGCAGGGCCGGCTCGGGGTCGGCTGGGCCGCGCTGCGGGACCGGGCCTCGCCCGCCCCGGAGCCCGCGTTGACGGTGACCGAGGTCGATGCGGCGCTGACCGCCGTCGGCGCGGCCGTCGGTCCCGGATCGCAGGGCGTGCGGCGCACGCTGCTCCAGGATCTGTTCGGCGCGGCCACGGCGCCGGAGCAGGAGTATCTGATCGGCCTGATCAGCGGCGAGGTGCGGCAGGGCGCGCTGGACGCGGCCGCCGCGGAGGGCCTGGCGGCGGCGACCGGCGCCGCGCCCGCGGACGTCCGCCGCGCGGTGATGCTGGCGGGCGCGCTCGACCCGGTGGCGCAGGCGCTGCTGGCCCGCGGCCCCGAGGCGCTGGCCGGCTTCTCGCTCACCCTGGGGCAGCCGGTGCTGCCGATGCTGGCGAGCAGCGCCGGATCGGTGGCCGAGGCCGTCGCGAAGGCGGGCGCCTGCGCGGTGGAGGAGAAGCTCGACGGCATCCGGGTGCAGGTGCACCGGGACGGCACCGCGGTGCGGATCTTCACCCGGACGCTGGACGACGTCACCGCCCGGCTGCCGGAGGTCGCCGCGGCCGTGCTGGCGCTCGACGGCGAGCGCTTCATCCTGGACGGCGAGGTGCTGGCCCTCGACCGGGACGGCCGGCCGCGGCCGTTCCAGGAGACGGCGGGCCGGGTCGGCTCCCGGGTGGACGTGGCCGCCGCCGCCCGCGCGATGCCGGTCTCCGCGGTCTTCTTCGACGTGCTGTACGCAGACGGCCGCGATCTGCTCGACCTGCCGTACGGCGAACGGCACCAGGTGCTGGAGCGGCTGCTGCCCGACGAGCTGCGGGTCCGCCGGGCGACCGTCGCCGACCCGGCCGACGAGGCGGAGCTGCGCGCCGCCGACGACTTCTTCGCGCGGACGCTGCGCCGCGGCCACGAGGGCGTGGTGGTCAAGGCGGCCGGCGGCCCGTACGCGGCCGGGCGGCGCGGCGCCTCGTGGCTGAAGGTCAAGCCGGTGCACACGCTCGACCTGGTGGTGCTCGCGGTCGAGTGGGGGCACGGCCGGCGCACCGGCAAGCTGTCCAACCTGCACCTGGGCGCGCGGGACGAGGACGGCTCGTTCGTCATGCTCGGCAAGACGTTCAAGGGCCTGACCGACGCGCTGCTCGACTGGCAGACGGAGCGTCTGCGCTCGATCGCGGTCAGTGACGACGGCCATGTGGTCACCGTACGCCCCGAGCTGGTGGTGGAGATCGCCTACGACGGGGTGCAGGCCTCCACCCGCTACCCCGGCGGGCTGACCCTGCGCTTCGCCCGGGTGCTGCGCTACCGCGAGGACAAGACGGCGGAGCAGGCCGACACGGTCGCCACCGTGCGGGCGGCGCACGACGGCGAGTGACAGCGGCGACTGACGGCGCCCGCTCCGGGTACCCGAGGGGCCGGGGCGGAAGGCGTGGCGGAATCGGAAGTGGAGGCATCCATGACCAGGCCGACGCAGAAGAAGATCGTCCAGGCACTCGTCCAGGCCCACGGCCGCACGTACGCCGCCGAGGCCGGCATCACCCTGCGCGACACCCCGCAGCCGCTGTACCGGCTGCTCGTGCTGGCCGGGCTGCTGAGCACCAGGATCCGCGCGGAGATCGCGGTCGCCACCGCGAAGGAGCTGGCCGCGGCCGGGATGCGCGACCCGCGCCGGATGGCCGGCGCCACCTGGCAGCAGCGGGTCGACGCGCTCGGCCGGGGCGGCTACCGGCGGTATGACGAGAGCACCGCCACCCGGCTCGGCGAGGGCGCGGAGCTGGTGCTGAGAGAGTACGGCGGCGACCTGCGCGAGCTGCGCGCCCGCGCGGACGGGGACCTGGCCGAACTGCGCCGCGGGCTGCGGAAGTTCCCCGGGGTCGGGCCGACCGGCGCCGACATCTTCCTGCGCGAGGTCCAGCAGGTCTGGCCGGAGGTCGCGCCCTACCTGGACGCCAAGACCTCCAGGGCGCGGGGCTGCTCGGGCTGCCGGAGGACCCCGGCGCGCTGACCCGGGCGGCCGGCGGCACCGAACCGGCCGTACTGGCCGCCGCCCTGGTGCGGGTGGCGCTGCACAAGGACGCGGCGGGCGAGGTGCTTGAGCAGGCCGGCAGCTAGCTGTATTGACCCGCAGGGTTGTTGACACGGCTGATCGGGGGTTGTCCTCCGAGTGCGGTGTGGCAGCGATGGTAGTTGTAAGCGTGCAGGAAGGGTGCGAAGGCTTCGGTGCGTTCGGTGTTGCTGGCGTAGGGCTTGAGGTAGGCCCATTCGTCGAGCAGGGTGCGGTTGAAGCGTTCTACTTTCCCGTTGGTCTGGGGCCGGTAGGGCCGGGTTCGTTTGTGGGTGATCCCGGCCGCGGTCAGGGCGTCGCGCCAGGCGTGGGATTTGTAGCAGGAGCCGTTGTCGGTCAGGACACGCTCGACGGTGATCCCGTGGCCGGTGTAGAACGCCTGGGCCCGCTGCCAGAAGGCCACGGCGGTCTCTTTCCGCTCGTCGCCCAGGATCTCGCTGTAGGCCAGGCGGGAGTGGTCGTCGACGGCGGTGTGGATGAAGCTGTAACCGATCTTCGGGGTGCCGGAGGGGCTGCGGGCGGGTGTGGTGGCCTGGCGGTTCGCCTCGCCGGCCTGGCGGTCCATGACGCGGTGGCCGCCACCGTCGGGAATGTTCCCGAGTTTCTTGATGTCGATGTGGACCAGCTCGCCCGGCCGGTCCCGCTCGTAGCGGCGGATCACCGTGCCGGTCGGACGGTCCATCCAGGCCAGCCGGTTCAGGCCGTGCCGGGTCAGGATCCGGTGCACCGTCGATGTCGGCAGGCCGAGGACCGGGCCGATCCGGGCGGGCCCGAGCTTGCGTTCCCGGCGCAATTCGCACACGCGCACTTCGATAGCCGGCTCAGTCCGGTGCGGCGTGGTGCGGGGTCTGCTCGGCCGGTCGGCCAGACCCGCCTCACCCTCGTCCCGCCACCGCTTCACCCACTTGTAGCCCGTTGCCCGGGAGATTCCCATCTCGGCTGCCACATGAGCCACAGGCCGGCCGGCATCGACCCGCTGAACCAGCAGCCGTCTGCCGTGAACGGTCAGCCGGGCATTACGGTGGGACACGAAGACCTCCATGCGGTGCAGTCCTAGACAGCTCCACTGCATCGGAGGTCTTCGCCATGATCAAGCCCGACACGTGTCAACAACGCTCGTGATCAATACAGCTAGCGGGGGCAGGGGGCTTCGCGGAGGCCCCCGGCGGGTGCCTCGCGGGGGCTCCGGGGCCGAATGGCGGCGGCCCGCCACCCGTTCGTGCGCCCCGAAGTGCGGCTCCGCGCGCACCGGGTGAGGGTGAAGGCACATACCCACCCCCCTTCACAGGAGAGTGTCATGCTTCGTCGTATCGCCATCACCCTCGCCGCCACCACCGCTGCCGGCTTCCTGGCCGTCGGCACCGCCTCCGCCGCGCCGATGGGCCACTCCGCCCAGCACGACGCGGGCGGCTGGGCGTCGGGCGAGTACTCGCACACGGGTGGCAACGCCGGGTTCGAGGCGGTCAACCTCGGTGGCCCGTGGGGCATCACCAAGGTCAGCGGCCACATCGCCGGCCACCACAACACGGGCGCCTTCGACCTCGGCGGCTTCGAGCACGACTCGATCGGCCGCTGACACCGGCGCTCCCCGCGTCGCCCGCCGGCCCCGTCCCACGGCTGCTCCCGCCGTGCGACGGGGCCGGCCCGCGTCCCGGGGTCTTCCGGTGCGGGGCCGCCGTCGGCGTCACATCTGGGTGCCCACCGCCACCAGCAGCACGGCGAGGCCCACCGTCAGCCAGGTGAGGTAGTCGCCGAGCAGGCCCGAGTGCAGCCGGCGCAGCGGCAGCACCAGCCGGCGGTCGGCCGCGCCGGCGCCGGCCCGGGCGGCCCGGACGGCGGCGCCGGCCCGGCCGGGAAGCCAGACGGCCGCACCCGCCAGGGCGACGGCCAGAACGGTGGAAAGCAGCCCGAGCAGCACGCCCGGCAGCGTCCACGCCGTCTCCGGCAGCGGGTGCGGCAGGGCGGGGGCGGGCAGCCCGCGCACCTGGGCCAGATAGCCGGTGCGGTCCTCGAACGCGCGGGCACCGCCGGCCAGGGCCCGTCCGACCCCGGGCCAGACGCCGACCGCCAGGCCCGCCGCCAGCAGCGCCGCGGGCACCGCCGTCATCACCAGCGGCACCGGCCGCCGGGGGTCGCGTACCTCGGGCTCCTCGCCCTCGCCGCTGGTCTCGTTGTCGGAGTGGCTGCGGGTCGGGACGGGACCGGCCCCGGCGAAGATCCGCAGCCCCGCGCGCAGCACGGCGCCGCCGGTCACCGCGGACACCAGGACGTAGACCGCGGGCAGCCAGCCCGCGTACCCGCCGGCCGCGTGCTCCGCGACCGCCTTGCCCAGCGCGGTGCCGAACGGCGGCAGCCCGGCCAGCGCGAGGCCGCCGAGCAGGAAGAGGCCGCCCTGCACCGGGGTGTCCCGGCTGCGGCCGTGCAGCCCGTGCTCGTCCACCGAGCCGTGCCGGTCGAGCAGCACGCCGACCAGGCCGAACAGCGCCGCCTTGACCCCGGCGTGGCCGGCCACGTAGAGCGCGGTGCCCGCGGTGGCCTCCGAGGTGAGCAGGCTCACGCCCAGCAGGTACAGCCCGGTGTGCGCGATGGTGGAGAAGGCGAGCAGCCGCTTCAGGTGCCGCTGCTGCCAGCACATCACCGCGCCGACCAGCGCCGTGAGCACGCCGAGCGCCGCCATCGTGTGGGTGAACGCGGCGGCCGGCACCCCGCCCGCGCCGGCGAAGACCGTGCGGTAGATCCGGGCGGTGCCGTACACGCCGAGCTCCACCATCACGCCGGACATCAGCATGCAGACCGGGCTGGGCGCCACCGCGTGCGCGTCCGGCAGCCAGAAGTGGAACGGCACGGTCGCCGACTTCACCAGCATGCTCGCCATCACCAGGACGAACGCGGTGACGATCAGCGCGTCCGCGTGGTGCCCGGCCAGCGCCGCCCCGGTCTGGGCCATGCCGAGCTCGCCGGTGCGGGCGTAGAGCAGGCCGATGCCGAGCAGCGAGCAGTAGGCGGCCAGCGAGTTGACGACGCCGAAGGTCAGGGCGCCGTGCAGCGGGCGCGGGTCCTCGATCCGGTAGCCGGTCAGCGCGTAGGCGACCACCCCCATCAGCTCGAAGAACACGAAGGCGTCGAACAGGTCGCCGGTCAGGGCGAATCCGCACATGCCCGCCTCGAAGAGCAGCAGCAGCGCCGGAAACGTGCCGCCGTGCCCGCGCGGCGGCTCGTCGAAGTACTGCCAGGAGTAGACGAGCGCGGCCAGGATCAGCGCCGCCGCGAGCAGCGCCATGCCGATGCCGAGCCGGTCGCCGACCAGCACGATGCCCACGCTCCGCCCGCCGTGCACCGTCCAGCCGCCGGCCCACGACACCACCCGGCCGTCGCCGGCCCGAGCCCAGAGCAGGGCCAGCTCCGCGGTGGACAGGACGGCGAACGCGGTCGCCAGCGCGTCGATCGCCGGCCGGGGCAGCAGCCGGCCGCCGAGGGTGAGCAGCACGGCACCGATCAGCGGGATGACGACGGCCAGCGGCAGCAGATCGACCGTTTCCGGCACGGGCGGCCTCAGCCCCTCAACTCGGTGAGGGCTTCCGGGTCGACGGTGCCGGTCCGCTTCCTGATCTGGATCACCAGGCTGAGCAGCAGCGCGGTGACGGTCGCGCCGACCACGATGTCGGTGAGGACCAGCGCCTGCACCACGGGGTCGACCACGGTGCTGCCGACGGGGATGTCGGAGAAGACCGGTGCGGTGCCGCCGTGCCGGAAGCCGACGCCGATCAGCAGCACGTAGGTGGACGACTGGGCGACGGCGAGCGAGCCGACGGCGTGCACCAGATTGCGGCTGGTCACCATGCCGTACAGGCCGATCAGGAAGATCCAGCCGGCGGCGACGAAGGGCAGTGCGGTCATCTCGGGTCGTCCTCCGGTCCGGTGATCTCCACGGCCTGGTCGAGGAACTGCGCCAGCAGCACGATCACCCCTGAGGCGACCTCGATGCCGACGGCCGCGTTCACCAGCGGCACCAGGCCGGCGGAGGAGAGCTGGTTGAACGTGCCCAGCGGCAGCACGTTCTGCAGGTAGGCGCCGCCGGCGATCAGCCCGGCCAGGCCGAGCGCGGTGAAGGCGCCGGCGCCGATCGCGTCCAGTGCGGAGAAGACGGCCAGCGGTCTGACCCGGCGCAGCACCCGGTAGTCGGCGGCGACGTAGGCCAGGTGCAGCCCGGTGGCCAGCACGACACCGCCCTGGAAGCCGCCGCCGGGGCTGAGCTGGCCGTGCGCCACCACGTAGGCGCCGACCAGGACGGTCACCGGCAGCAGGCCGGCGCCGAGCAGCAGCGTGGAGGGCAGCACCCGGCCCGGTTGCGGCCGGGCCCGGTCCTCGTCGCGGGCCCGGCGCAGCAGGGCGACCGAGCCGAGCACCGCGCCGAACAGGATCGACTCCTCGCCGAGGGTGTCGAGCGCGCGCTGGTCGAAGTTCACCGCGGAGATGACGTTGGCGGTGCGGTGCTGGACGGCCGCCTGGACCGCGCGGGTGCCGTAGGGGTGGTCGGCGGTGCCGAACCTGGGCAGCTGCGTGCAGGAGAGAGTGAACGCGACGGCGAAGACCGCGGCGGCGGCCAGGAAGAGTGAAGAGTACGGTCCGCACCTTGCGGGTCATGGCCGCTCACCGCCCGGCGGGTGCGGTTCGTCGGACGCTTCCGACGGCTGCTCCGGGTCCGGTCGGCGCCGTTCACGATCGCTCGGCAGCCGTCGCACCTTGCGGACCGTCAGCAGGATGAGCAGCGGGGTCACGGCGCTGCCCACCGCGAGCTGCGACAGCGCCACGTCGGGGGCCTGCGCGGCGAGGAACAGCAGCGAGAGGCACAGGCCGAGGACCGAGAGGACGACGGCCTGCCGGGCCGGGTCTCGGGTCAGTGCGGCGGCGGTGGCCGCGATCACCACGAGCACCAGCGCCGCTGCCACCAGGAAGTCGACGGCGCCCGAGGTGCCGGTCACGCGGGACGCTCCCGGGGCATCGGGTCGGTCGTGGCGTCGTCGGCGCCGCGCGCGCCCTGTGTGCCGGCCGCGTCGTCCTCGCGGTCTTCCTCGGTCTCGCGGGCGATGGTCCGGCCGATCACGATCGCCAGGGCGGGGCCGGTCACCGCGGTCAGCGCGCCGATGAACAGCAGTTTCACCGCCGCCCTGCCGGGGCCCGCGTCGAGCGCGAGCGCCAGGGTCACCAGCGGCACCCCGAGCGAACCGGCAGGCGACAGCGCGTGCAGCCTGCCGTACGGCCCCGGCAGCACCAGCAGCGCCAGCGCGGAGAGCAGCAGTACGGCGGCGCCGCAGCCCAGCAGCGCCAGCGCGACCGCGTGGGTCACGTCCATTCGTCACGCCTCCGTCCTTGCCGGCCGGGGTCCGCGGGCCGCGGCGGCGGGCCCTCGCCGCCGGCCAGCAGCCGGGCGAAGACCAGCGTCCCGGCGGGGGCCAGCACCGCCGTCACCAGGGCGAGGTCGTTGTACGAGGGACGGTGCAGGCCGCGGGCGGTCAGCAGGAAGACGGCGACGCAGACCACACCGCCCATCGCCATCCCGGTGAGCCGCTGCGCGGGGCCGCCGCGGCAGGCCCGCCACAGGCAGGGGGCCATGCCGGCGGGCAGCAGCACACAGGCGGCCAGCAGCCAGGCGTTCACGTCAACCGCCGTCCGCCGAGGGCGCGTTCGACCGCGGACGCGGCGGGGCGCAGCAGATGCGCCGTCAGGTCGTGGCCCGCGGCGGGTGTGCGGGCGGCTTCGCCTCTCTTCGCCGTCCCGGTGGTGGCGTCATCAGCGGTATCGGGGGCGCCGTCTTCGGGCGGCCCGGCGGCGGCCCGGCGGATGTCGATGACGCAGGCGCCCGGGCTCGCCGAGAGCAGGGCGGCGGCCAGGGCCGCGTCCACCTCGGGTGCCGTCCTGATGGTGACGAGCACGCCGGGATCGCCCCGGCGGAGCAGGGTCCGCAGGACGGCCAGGGCGAGTTGCCCGGTCTCCCGCAGCAGGGTGCCGGGGAAGGCCGCGGCGGCGACGGCCAGCCGGCGGCCGGTCCGCGGCCGCGGGTGCTCGGCGCGGCGGACCGCCTCCGCGGTGACCGCGCCCAGCAGGGCGAAGCCGGCGCCCACCATCAGTTCGAGCGCCGACACGGCGGAGATCAGGACGAGGTAGAGCACGAAGAGCAGCACCCACCAGGCGAGCAGGTTCACCGCGGCTGCTGCCGTCCCCCGAGCCATCCGACGTCGCCTCCTCGCTCGCGCACCGGCCTCCGCCCGGTATACCGGCAGACCCGGGCCCTGGCGCGCTCCCGCGGCGGACACGCCACCGCGGGGCACTCCGATGCCACGGGCAGCGTCTGTCCCGGGGGCAGGAGGTGAAACGCGGTGCGCGGGCCGGCCGGCGCCGGCTCATCGCGTCACTGGTTGTCCAGCCGCAGCCGGGCCTCCTGCTCCTGGTCGCCGGCGGCGGTGCCGGTCACCTTGACGCTGAACGCCTCCGCGAGGCCCTCCCGCAGCCGGTCCACGGCGCGGTAGCCGCCCTGGGCGGTGAGGTCCACGGGGGCGGTGAGCCGGGCCGGGCCCGGCAGGCCGAGCGTGCGGGACACGTCGAAGGTCGCGGTCCACACCATCGGGCTGCCGTCACCCGAGTCGGCGGGCAGGTCGTCCGGCGAGCGGTCGGAGGAAAAGCTGGCGTGCAGGGTGCCGAGGACCGTGGCCGCGTCCTCCTTGGCACAGTCGTCGAGCGTGACCGCGACCTGGGCTGACGGGTCTGCTGACTGATCGGGCGCCGTACTCACGGTGGTTCCTTCCGTCGGTGTACCGGTTCCGCGCGCGCGGCGACCCCGGGTGCTCAGCGCATTTCCGTTCACGGCGGCATAAAACCAAGGTTGCTGCGAATGGCGGGCGCTCACGGCCTTCCGCGGGACCCCGCCCACCTCCCGCCCGCCCCGGGGTCGGACCCCGTTGAGCCCGGGCGGCCGAGGCGGGCGGCCGGTTGCCTCCGGCGGGCGGGGCGGGACGTCAACCCCGGCCGTACAAGGCCAGGGCCCGCCCGCCCCGGGGTCGGACCCCCACTGACTCCAGCCGCGCAGGCTGGGCCCCGTTCGCCTTCGCCCGCCCCGGGGCGGGTTCGGCGCCGCGGCGGGTGCGCGGCACAATCGGGGGATGGCCAGACGAACCGCGCGCCGACCGGCCGCCGCTCCCCCGCCGACCGCCGGCTGCCCGTGCGGGACCGGGCGGCCGTACGGCGACTGCTGCGGCCGGCTGCACAGCGGCGCGGCCGGGGCGGCGAGCGCCGAGCAGTTGATGCGGTCGCGCTACAGCGCCTTCGCCGTCCAGGACGCCGGCTACCTGCTGCGCACCTGGTCCGCCGCGACCCGCCCGCGCGAGCTGCGGTTGGACGCGGACGTGCGCTGGACCGGCCTCGACATCCTCGCCACCACCGGCGGCACCGCCTTCCACACCGACGGCACGGTGGAGTTCCGCGCGCACTTCACCCACGACGGCCGGCCCGGCGAGCAGCACGAGAACAGCCGCTTCACCCGGGAGGACGGCCAGTGGGTGTACGTGTCCGAGGCGGAGGCGACGCCCCGGTGAGTGACGGCACCGGCGGGAGCGGCGCGCCCCGGTTCGGGTCCGAGCCCGGCCGTACGGTCCTCGACCCGGCCCGGAGGGCCGCTCTCGCCGACGAGGTGCGGGCCTCGCTTGAGGCCGCGTGCCCGGGGTCGCGGGCGCGGCTGCGCGGGTCGCTCGCGGCGGGGACGGCCGACCCGTACAGCGACATCGACGTCGAGTGGACGGTGCCCGCCGGGCGGTTTCGCGAGTGCGTGGAGGGCACGCGGGCGGCGCTTGAACGGGTCGGGGCGCTGATGTCGCTGCGGTCGGACCCGGATCTCGCGGCGGCCGCCGGGCAGCGGCTGCTGTTCGCCGCCTTCAGCGGGCAACCGCTGTTCTGGCGGCTCGACCTGGAGGTCCACGCGGAGCCGCCGGGCGCGGCGGGCGTGCCCGACCCGGGGGCCACCGACCCGTGGTCCCCCGCTGCCAGCGCCCTGGCCAACGCCGTCGCCGCGGTAAAGGCATTGCGCCGCGACCGCCCCGACCTCGCACTCTGCCTGCTCGAACGCGCCCTGACCCGAGTCGGCTCCCCCGCGCGCCCCACCACCCGATGGTCCGCCGACATCCAGGTGCTCGCCGAGGCCGCCACAGCCTCCGACCCGGCACAACGCCCCCTGGCCGAGGCGGTCCTCACCCTGGCGGACGAATACCTGCCGAACTGACCCTGCCGCGCAGCAGCCCGTCAGGCACCGGGGAGAGCGCGAGTCACAGGCCACCGGCCGGACCATGCCACCCGACCGCGCGCGCCTGCCCGGACCGGCCCGCCCCGCCTCGTCGAACAGGCGCGGCCGCGCCGGGATCACGCCACCGGTCGGCGCGAGTCGTAGCTGATGAAACTGCGCTGGAACAGCGCGATCAGGGCGATCGCCGCGATGCACGCCAGGCCGCCGCCGACGACCGCCACCGTCGGGGTGAACGCGTCGGCCACCGAGCCGGACAGGAAGTCGCCGAGGCGGGGGCCGCCGACCACCACGACCAGGAAGACGCCCTGGAGGCGTCCGCGCATGTCGTCCGGGGCCGCGGACTGGAGCATCGTGTTGCGGAAGACCATCGAGATCGTGTCCGCGCAGCCGGCCAGCGCGAGGAAGACCAGGGCGAGCCAGAGGTTGCGGGTCAGGCCGAAGACGGCGATGGCGGCGCCCCAGGAGCCGACGGCGAACAGGACGGCCATGCCCTGCCGCTTCACCCGGCCGAGCCAGCCGGAGAACACGCTGCCGAGCAGCGCCCCGACCGCGGGCGCGGCCGCCAGCAGGCCCACCGTGCTGGTGTCGCCGCCGAACCACAGCCCGGCGACCGCCGGGAAGAGCACCCGCGGCTGCGCCAGCACCATCGCGGCCAGGTCGGAGATGAACGTGGTGCGCAGGTTGGGCCGGGCGGCCAGATAGCGCAGGCCCTCGATGACCGAGGGCCGCCGCCGTACGGCACCGTCGCCCTCGCCGGGCAGCATCGCCGGCAGCCGCCACATCGCGTAGAGCGAGGCGGTGAACGCGACGGCGTCGATGATGTAGGCGGCCTGGTACCCCCACAGGCCGACCAGCACCGCGCCGAGCATCGGGCCGGCCATCTGCCCGACGCCGCCCGCCAGTGAGGCGAGCGCGTTGGCCGCGGGGAGCTGCCCGGGCGGCAGCAGCCGCGGGATCATCGAGGAGCGGGCCGGCGAGTTCATCGCGAAGCACACCGCCTGGAGCGCGACGATCGCGTAGAGCACGCCGACCGACCGCAGGTGGACCACCGCCACGGCGGCCAGCGCCACCGACAGGACGGTCAGCCCGGCGGCGGTGACCAGGCCCAGCCTGCGCCGGTCCACGGCGTCGGCGACGGCCCCGCCGTAGAGCCCGAAGACGATCAGCGGAACGAGCGAGCACAGGCCGACCAGGCCGACGTAGAAGCTGGAACCGGTGATCGCGTAGACCTGGAGCGAGACGGCCATGGCCGTCATCTGCTGGCCGATGTACGACACGGTGTTGCCGAACCACAGCCGGCGGAAGTCCGGGTGCTCGCGCAGCGGGCTGATGTCGGCGAGCAGCCCGGAAGTGCGCCGGGCCGGCGCCTTGCCGGGTATCGGGGGCGCCGGCGGCCCGGGCCTGGCGTTCCGGTCCTTCTCGCTGTTGAGCACGTCGAAGGGTAGCAACGGTGCCCTCGGCCGCCGGTGGCCGGGTCCACCGCCCCGTACACGCGCTCGAATGGACCCGTTCGGCTCAGTGACCGGTAAACCGGCTGGTGGCGGGGGTCGGGGCGGCATACGCTGACCGGGACGAGCAGGCTTCACGACCGTTTACCCGGCCCCCGAGCCCGTCCCGGAACGAGTCGCCGACTAGGCCGCGGTTCCGGTCACAGTCACAAGGCGCCACCGCGTCCGCACCGCCCGAAGAAGGAATCCAGCCGGGCGCCCGACGCGCGGGCATGGCCGCGTCAGGCGAACTCGGCCACTCGACGCTAAGGAGTGCGCGGTGTCAGCAGACCAGGGCAAGCACAAGGACGAGGCAGCCGAGCCGGGCGACACGGTCGCGGTGCGGCGCGACGAGGAGCGCCCGCTGGACACGTGGGCGCGCTGCGCTCCGATCCGGCTGGCCGGCTACGAGGACGACCTGTCGGAGACGCACATCCTGCGCAGTATCGACTGACGGCGGCAGCCGGAGCACCAGCCGCGGCATCGCGCCGCGACCGGCACCGGCGCACCTGACGGCGGGCCCGCCCCCTTACCTGACGGGGGCGGGCCCGCCGCGTGTCCGGCGGGCTGACGGTGTGCCAACTCCCGGCGGAAACAGGTGAGTCCCGACACAGACCGGCCTCACTGGCGAATTCCCGACGTATGGTGGAGCGGGCGGCAGCCGACGGCAGCGACGGCATCGGCTTCTCACCCGCCCCCCACTCTTCTTCCTGAAGCGGCCGCGAGTGAGACCTACGTGACACTCCCCGTGTATCACGCATGCTCACGCCGATTCCGGGCAGACGCGCTGCGAGTTCGCCGAACACCGAGGAGTACAACGATGCTGATGGCCCACCCGACCGTATTGCGGAACCTGGTGGCACGTTACGAATCACTGAGCTCACACACCGCGCCCGCGGTGGACACCGACGGCAAGGGCGCCGCCGGCCGCATGACCGTCGAGGCCGACCCGGAGATCCACCGGCAGCTGGCCGACGTGTCCTACACCCTGTGCGTCTCCACGGGGACCCGGGAGATCGGCTCCGCGCTGGCCGCGGCGCGCGAGCACATCGCCTCGGCGGCCTGACATCAGGACCCGCCGCGGTTGCCGCGGGCACCGGAAGTTGACACCCGCTCAGATGGCGCCGGTCCGCCCGGTCGGACCGGCGCGAAGTACCCCGGGAGTATTCACCGGGCATCTGCGATTCCCTTCCGGTCCTTCCGGAACGTTCATGGGTAATTCATAGTTTCCCGTCGGCACGTGCCCGGAATTTCCCGGGAAAGTGCTGCTCAGGGGCCATTTCCGGGCTCCGGGAGCGCAGTTGGCGCCCGGTCACCCGTTGGGATGAAAAAGCCCCTTGCCATGACCTGATTGGCCCTGTCGAGCGTTGTCCATGGTGCGGGCACGCTGTCCGTGGTGATTTTCCGGAAGGCAGGAATCAATCATATGAACAACGTCGCCCGAAAGGGACTTGTCACCGCGATGGTCGCCGGCGGTGTGCTGGCCTCGGTCGGCTACGCACAGGCTGACTCGGCCGCCGAGGGCGACACCGCCGGCTCGCCCGGAGTCCTGTCGGGCAACTCGGTGCAGGTGCCGGTGAACGTCCCGGTCAACGTGTGCGGGAACACGATCAGCGTGGTCGGCCTGCTCAACCCGGTGATGGGCAACGTGTGCGCGAACCAGTCGGGCGGCGCCGCCTCCGGTGCCACCGCGGGCAACACATCCTCGGCGGCGGCCTTCACCGCGCACCGGGCGTCGACCGGTGCCCGCCCGGCCCGGCACGCGGGGCCCGCCGCCGACGAGTCGCAGCTCGCCGGATCCGCCGGCCACGCCGCCGGCCAGGCGTCCACCGACCGGGCGGCCGGCAGCGAGTCGCAGTCAGGCGGCGGCGCGCACGCGGCGGGCCGCAGCGCCGGCTCCCCCGGCCTGCTGTCGGGCAACGACCTCCAGCTGCCGCTGCACCTGCCGGTGAACGTCTCGGGCAACTCGCTCAACGTGGTCGGCATCGGCAACCCGGCCTTCGGCAACACCGCGGTCAACGGCGACACCCCGGCGCCGCCCGCCACCCCGGCCCCGGTCCCGGCGCCGCCGGCCCACGCCCCGATCCCGGCCCCGCCGAACCCGGCCACCAGCGGTGTCCCGGCGGCCGCGCCCACCCTCGCGCATACCGGCGCCGACGGCCTGGGCTACGCGGCCGGGTCGAGCGCGGCCCTGCTCGGCGGCGGCGTGCTGCTCTACCGCAGGTTCCGCCCCGGCCGCGGCTGACTGACGGCGAGCGCTGCCTGCGCCTATCGTCAGCAGCGGAAGTCGGCGAAGGAGGCGTGAGGATGGCACAGGAAGTCCGCGGCGTGATCGCACCGGGCAAGGGTCAGCCGGTGCGGGTGGAGACGGTGATCGTTCCCGACCCGGGACCCGGCGAGGCGGTGGTCAGGGTCCAGGCGTGCGGGGTCTGCCACACCGACCTGCACTATCGCGAGGGCGGTATCAACGACGACTTCCCGTTCCTGCTCGGCCATGAGGCCGCGGGAGTGGTCGAGGAGGTCGGTCCTGACGTGACCGAGGTGGCGCCCGGCGACTTCGTCATCCTCAACTGGCGCGCGGTGTGCGGACGCTGCCGGGCCTGCCGCAGGGGGCGCCCGTGGTACTGCTTCGACACCCACAACGCCACGCAGAAGATGACGCTGGCCGACAGCGCGCGGACGGAGCTGTCGCCGGCCCTCGGCATCGGGGCGTTCGCGGAGAAAACCCTGGTCGCGGCCGGCCAGTGCACCAAGGTCGACCCGTCGGTGTCGGCCTCGGTGGCCGGGCTGCTCGGCTGCGGGGTGATGGCCGGCATCGGCGCGGCCATCAACACCGGCGGGGTCGGGCGCGGCGACTCGGTCGCGGTGATCGGCTGCGGCGGCGTCGGCAACGCGGCGGTCGCCGGCGCCCGGCTGGCCGGCGCGGCCCGGATCATCGCGGTGGACCTGGACGACCGCAAGCTGGCCACCGCCTCGGCGCTCGGCGCCACCCACACCGTCAACTCCCGCAGCACCGACCCGGTGGCGGCGATCCGCGAGCTGACCGGTGGCAACGGGGCCGATGTGGTGATCGAGGCGGTGGGCCGGCCGGAGACCTACCGGCAGGCGTTCTACGCCCGCGACCTGGCCGGCACTGTGGTGCTCGTCGGGGTGCCGACGCCGGAGATGCAGCTCGAACTGCCGCTGCTCGACGTGTTCGGCCGCGGCGGCTCCCTCAAGTCGTCCTGGTACGGGGACTGCCTGCCGTCGCGGGACTTCCCGATGCTGATCGACCTGCATCTGCAAGGGCGGCTCGACCTCGGCGCGTTCGTCAGCGAGACGATCGCGCTGGACGAGGTCGAGGCCGCGTTCGACCGGATGCGCTCCGGTGACGTGCTGCGATCGGTCGTCGTGATGTGACCGGCGGCCGGCCGGGGCGGCGCGGGCCGGGAAAAACTCCCGGGCGCCCCGGCCGGTGCCGGCCGTAAGGTATGTGCGCGCACATGAACACATCGGCACCTCCGCGCCGGGGTGTCGTTCGGCGCGCCCTTTTACCCACGGCGAAGACGTGATTCCGAGGAGCCCGCAATGGCGTTGCCGCAAGGCACGCTCAGTCACCGCTATCGCGGCGAACATCCCGTCCGTACCCTTCTCTACCTCTTTCAGCCCGACCGGAGGCGGGTCGCGCTCGCCGTGGCCGCCTTCTTCTGCAAGCACACCCCGGTCTGGCTGCTCCCGCTGATCACCGCGAACGTCGTGGACGTCGTGGTGCAGCACCGCCCGATATCCGTCCTGTGGTGGAACTCCGCCGTCCTGCTGGTGATCCTGGTCCTCAACCTGCCGCTGCACCTGGCCTATGTGCGCTGCATGCAGGGCTCGATCCGGCGCACCGGCACCCGGCTGCGCACGGCGCTGTGCCAGCGCATGCAGCAGCTGTCCATCGGCTACCACACCCGGGTCAGCGCCGGGGTGCTGCAGGCCAAGGTGATCAGGGACGTCGAGAGCATCGAGACCGCGGCCCAGCAGACCGCGGACAACGGCCTGGCCGCCACCGCGACCCTGACCGGCGGCCTGGTGGTGATCGGCATCCGGGCGCCGGCCTTCCTGCCGGTCTATCTGATCGTGGTGCCGGCCTCCGCGGTGCTGGTGGTCAGGCTCAGGCAGCGGCTGCGTGAGCGCAACGAGTCCTTCCGCCAGCAGGTGGAGCAGCTGTCCTCGCGGGTCGGCGAGATGACGACGCTGATCCCGATCACCCGGGCGCACGGCCTGGAGGACACCGCGCTGCACCGGGTGGACCGCACGCTCGGCGAGGTGCTGCACGCCGGGCTGCGGCTGGACCGGCTCAACGGCTGGTTCGGCTCGATCGCCTGGATCCTGCTCAACGCGATCGGTGTGGCCTGCCTGTCCGGCTCCGCGCTGGTGGCGTACTACGGCTGGCTGAACGTCACCCCCGGCACGGTGGTGATGCTCAGCGCGTACTTCTCCAGCCTGACCGCGTCGGTCACCACCCTGCTGACCCTCACCCCGCAGATCGGCAAGGGCCTCGAGTCGGTCCGCTCCATCGGCGAGGTGCTGCAAGCCCCCGACCTGGAGCAGAACGCCGGCAAGTCCCAGGTGTCCGGTGTGGTGGGCCGGTTCGAGTTCCGCGGGGTCGGCCACACCTACCCCGAGACGGACCGCCCGTCCGTGGACGGCTTCGACCTGGACGTCCGCCCCGGCGAGACGATCGCGCTGGTCGGCGGCTCGGGTGCGGGCAAGTCGACGGTGCTCAACCTGGTGATCGGCTTCCTGCGGCCGACCGAGGGCAGCATCCTGCTCGACGGCGTGGACATGGAGACGCTGGACCTGCGGGACTACCGCAGCTGGCTGTCCGTCGTCCCGCAGGAGTCGATCCTGTTCGAGGGCAGCATCCGGGAGAACGTCATCTACGGCATGACCGACGTGCCCGAGGAGCGGGTGCGGGCGGCGCTGCGGGACGCCAACGCGCTGGAGTTCATCGACCGGCTGCCGCACGGCCTGGACACCGTGGTCGGCGAGCGGGGCGCCAGGCTCTCCGGCGGCCAGAAGCAGCGGCTTGCCATCGCCCGGGCGCTGATCCGCGACCCGCGGGTGCTGATCCTGGACGAGGCCACGTCATCGCTCGACTCGCGCAGTGAGGCGCTGGTCCAGCAGGCGCTGACCCGGCTCGTCCGCGGCCGGACGGTCTTCGTGGTGGCCCACCGGCTGTCCACCATCCGCAACGCGGACCGGATCGTCGTCCTGGACGAGGGCAGGATCGCCGAGGTCGGCTCGCACGCGGAGCTGCTCCGCAGCGGGGGTGCCTACGCCGGCCTCCAGGCCGCCCAACTCGCCTGACCCCTGCCGGATCGGGGCGCTCCCGGAAAGGAGCGCCCCGTCAGGGCGCGGGGCTCAGGCGTGCAGGGCGTGGTTCACCAGCGACTGGGCCTCCTCCTGGACCTGGGCCAGGTGGGCGTCGCCGAGGTAGGACTCGGCGTAGACCTTGTACACGTCCTCGGTGCCCGACGGGCGCGCGGCGAACCACGCGTTGTCGGTGCTGACCTTGATACCGCCGAGGGCCGCGCCGTTGCCGGGGGCCTCGGTGAGGATGGAGGTGACCTTCTCGCCGGCCAGCTCCTTGGCGTGCATCTGCTTCGGCGAGAGCTTGGCGAGCACCGCCTTCTGCTTGCGGTCGGCGGGCGCGTCGATCCGGGCGTACGAGGGCGCGCCGAACCGGCCGGTGAGGTCCGCGTAGTGCTCGGAGGGCGTGCGGCCGGTCACCGCGGTGATCTCGGCGGCCAGCAGCGCGAGCAGGATGCCGTCCTTGTCGGTGGTCCACACCCCGCCGTCGCGGCGCAGGAAGGACGCGCCGGCCGACTCCTCGCCGCCGAAGGCGAGGCTGCCGCCGAGCAGCCCGTCCACGAACCACTTGAAGCCGACCGGCACCTCGGTCAGCGGCCGGCCGAGGTCGGCGACCACCTTGTCGATCATCGAGGACGACACCATCGTCTTGCCGATCGCCAGGTCGGGCCGCCACTGCTCGCGGTGCCTGGACAGGTAGGAGATGGCCACCGCGAGGTAGTGGTTGGGGTTCATCAGCCCGCCGTCGGGGGTGACGATCCCGTGCCGGTCGGCGTCCGCGTCGTTGCCGGTGGCGACCTGGTACTCGTCCTTGCGGGCGATCAGCGAGGCCATCGCGTACGGCGAGGAGCAGTCCATCCTGATCTTGCCGTCCCAGTCCAGCGTCATGAACCGCCAGGTGGGGTCGGCGACCGGGTTGACCACCGTCAGGTCAAGGCCGTGCCATTCGGCGATCCGGCCCCAGTAGGCCACCGAGGCGCCGCCCAGCGGGTCCGCGCCGATCGTCACGCCGGCCCGCCGGACGGTCTCCAGGTCGAGCACCGAGGACAGGTCGTCCACGTACCGGCCGAGGAAGTCGTAGCGGCCGGTGGTGTCGGCGGCCAGCGCCCGCGCGTAGGGGATCCGGCGTACGTCCGCGAGCCGGCCTGCGATCAGCTCGTTGGCCCGGTCCTGGATCCAGCCGGTGGCCTCGGACCCGGCGGGGCCGCCGCTGGGCGGGTTGTACTTGAAGCCGCCGTCCGGCGGCGGGTTGTGCGAGGGGGTGACGACCACGCCGTCCGCGAGCCCGCCGGTGCGGCCCTTGTTGTAGGCCAGGATGGCGTGCGAGACGGCCGGGGTCGGGGTGTAGCCGTCGTTCTCGTCGATCAGCACGGTGACGTCGTTGGCGGCGAACACCTCGAGCGCGGTGACCCGCGCGGGCTCTGACAGGGCGTGGGTGTCGGCGCCGAGGTACAGCGGCCCGTCGGTGCCCTGCCGCGACCGGTAGTCGCAGATCGCCTGGCTGGTGGCGGCGATGTGGTCCTCGTTGAACGCGGTCGCCAGCGACGAGCCGCGGTGGCCCGAGGTGCCGAACGCCACCCGCTGGGCCGGCTCGCCGGGGTCCGGGTGCAGGGCGTAGTAGGCGGTGATCAGGCGGGGTACGTCCACCAGGTCGTCCGGCCTGGCCTGAGTCCCGGCACGCTCGTGCGGCATCCACGTCTCCTTCACTGCGTCCTGCGGTTGGCTGCCCGACCATTGTTACGGTTCGTGCCCCGAACAGGCGCGCGGAACCACCCGTGGCCGAGCCGGTAGAGGCCCTAGGGTGGCGGACATGACCACCGCTGCTCAGCCCTCCTCCGACGGAGTGCCCCTCTCCTCGGCCACCGGCCGGTGGGTGCTGGCCTGCTCGGTGCTCGGCTCCGGGATGGCGATGCTGGACGGCACGATCGTCAACATCGCGCTCCCGCACATCGGCGAGAGCCTGAACGCCCCGCTGTCCGCGCTCCAGTGGACGGTGAACGGCTACCTGCTGACGCTGGCCGGGCTGATCCTGCTGGGCGGCGGCCTCGGCGACCGGTACGGGCGGCGCAAGGTCTTCGTGATCGGGGTGGTCTGGTTCGCGCTGGCGTCCGCGATGTGCGGGGCCGCGCCCAACAGCGGGGTGCTGATCGCGGCCCGCGCCCTCCAGGGCGTCGGCGGGGCGCTGCTGACACCGGGTTCGCTGGCGCTGGTGCAGTCCTCGTTCCGGCGCGAGGACCGGGCGAAGGCGGTCGGCGCCTGGTCCGGACTCGGCGGGGTGGCCGGCGCGGTCGGCCCGTTCCTCGGCGGCTATCTGGTGGACGGCCCGGGCTGGCGGTGGATCTTCCTGATCAACCTGCCGATCGCGGCCGTGGTGGTGGCGGTCGCGGTCCGGTACGTGCCGGAGAGCCGGGACCACACCGCCTCGGGCTCGTTCGACGTGGGCGGCGCGGCACTCGCCGCGCTCTGCCTGGCCGGGGTCACCTACGCGCTGATCACCGCGTCCGGGAATCCGACCGTGCTGACGGTGGCGGTGCCCGCGGTCGCCGGCGTGCTGTGCGGGGCCGCCTTCGTCCGGTTGGAGCAGCGCAGGAAACATCCGATGCTGCCGCTGACGATCTTCTCGTCCAAGCTGTTCACCTCGATGAACCTGGTGACGCTGTGTCTGTACGCGGCCATCGGCGGGGTGTTCTTCGTCCTGCCGGTGCAGTTGCAGATCGCGGCCGGCTACAGCGCGCTGCGGGCCGGGATCGCCACGCTGCCGGTCACCCTGCTGATGCTGCTGCTCTCGGCGCCGGCCGGCGCCCTGGCGCAGCGGATCGGGCCGCGCTGGCCGCTGACGGCCGGGCCGCTGATCGCCGCGGCCGGGCTGCTGCTGCTCACCCGGGTCTCGCCGGACTCGACGTCGTACTGGGTGGACGTACTGCCCGCGGTGGTGGTGCAGGGTCTGGGGATGAGCCTGTTCGTGGCGCCGCTGACGGCCACCGTGCTGGCGTCGGTCGAGGTCGACCACGCCGGGGTGGCGAGCGGCGTCAACAACGCGGCGGCCCGGGTCGCGCAGCTGCTGGTGGTGGCCGCGCTGCCGCTGGCCGTCGGCCTGTCCGACAAGGCGTACCGCTCGCCGCACGCGATGGACAGCGCCTTCGGCAAGTCGATGGTGATCTGCGCGGGGCTGTGTGTGGTCGCCGGGCTGCTGGCGGCGCTGCTGGTGCCGTCGGGAGCGCTCCAGGAGGACCCGGCCGCCGGGCCGAGGGCGAAACCGGAGTGCCTGGCGCACTGCGGGGTGACGGCGCCGCCGCTGGAGCCGGGCCGGCACCGCGGGACGGCGGCGGAGCCCGGTCAGCCCTGACCGGTGGCGGCCACGGCCTCGTCCTTGGGCTCGTACTGGAGCAGTTCGAGCACCGGCAGCGCGGCCAGCAGCGTGTCGAGCTGCTCAGGGGTGAGCCGGGACAGCCGGCGGGAGAGCAGCTCGGAGCGCTCCCTGCGGACCTCGCCGAGCAGTTCGCGTCCCGCGGGGGTGATGCTGACCAGCGAGGACCTGCCGTCGGACGGGTCGGGCTCCTTGCGGATCAGCCCGGCGGCGGCCAGCGGCTGCACGGTACGGGTCAGCGACGGCGCGGCGACCTGCTCGTGCGCGGCCAGCTCGCCGATCCGCAGCGGGCCGTACTGGTCGGTCCTGGCCAGCGCGGAGATCTGCGAGAAGGTGAGTTCCCTGTCGCCGCCCGAGGCCTGGGCCATCTGCCGGTAGAGCCGGGCGAGCACCAGGCGCAGCCGGGCCACGTCCGCCGGGTCAGGTGCCGCGGACGGCCCGCCGGATGCTGAGGGCGCCCTGCGGCCGTGGTCGTCGGTCATGGCGGGGCGCCCTTCCTCGGTGGTGTGCGGGGTCAGTCCCGCGTGGCCGCGCGGTCCGCCCGGCTACGGATCAATGATGCGGCAGCCGCGATCAGGGACATCACGATGGCCAGCCCGAACACGATCTCCAGGCCGTCGTGGAAGGGCCCGGAGATCAGGTGCGGGAAGAACTCGCGGCCGGTGAGGGTGTGCACGTTGGCCGCCGGGAGCTTGCCGAGCAGGTCGGGGCCGAGCAGCTGCTGGATCGGGTTGTAGCCGAGGAACGCGGCGAAGAGCGTGCCGACCGGTGGCAGCCCGGCGATCTGGTGCGCGTTGGCCGCCGGGACGCCCTGGGCGACCAGGCCGGAGCTGAGCGTGTCGGGCAGCGACCTGGCGAGGCCGGCCACCATCAGCGAGAAGAACACGCCGATGGACAGCACCATGCCGGCGTTCTGGAAGGTGGCCCGCATGCCGGAGGCGGCGCCGCGGGCCTCGGCGGGCACGCTGGCCATGATGATGGAGGTGTTGGGCGCGGCGAAGAGGCCGCCGCCGACGCCGTTGAGGAACACCAGGAAGGCGAAGACCAGGTAGTTGAAGTCGGTCGGGATCAGCAGCAGCCCGAGGAACGAGGCGGCCATCACCACGAAGCCGGCCGCCGCGAACAGCCGGGCGCCGTACCGGTCGGACAGGTAGCCGGCGATCGGCCCGGCGAGCAGGAAGCCGACGGTCAGCGGCAGCAGGAAGATGCCGGCCCACAGCGGGGTGTCGGCGTAGTTGTAGCCGTGCAGCGGCAGCCAGATGCCCTGCAGCCAGATGATCAGCATGAACTGCAGGCCGCCGCGGGCGATCGAGCCGAGCAGGGTGGCCGCGTTGCCGCCGGCGAAGGCCACGTTGCGGAACAGCTTGAGCGGGAACATCGGCTCGGCGACCCGCGCCTCGATCAGGCAGAAGGCCACCAGGACGGCGACGCCGCCGATCAGGCCGGCCAGCACCCAGGGGTTGGTCCAGCCCATGGTGTGACCGCCGTAGGGCTGGATGCCGTAGGTGATGCCGGCCAGCAGCGCGGTGAGGCCGACGGCGAAGGTGACGTTGCCCCACCAGTCGATCTTCGCCGGGCGGCGCACGCCGGTCTCGTGCAGCGAGCGGTAGGCCCACACGGTGCCGATCAGGCCGATCGGCACGTTCACCCAGAAGATGGAGCGCCAGTTCCACTCGGCGAGCAGGCCGCCCAGCACCAGGCCGATGAACGAGCCCGCGATGCCGGCCACCATGTTGACGCCGAGCGCCATGCCGCGCTGCCTGGCCGGGAAGGCGTCGGTGATGATCGCCGCGGAGTTGGCCATCAGCATCGAGCCGCCGACCGCCTGGGCGACCCGCCAGCCGATCAGCCACAGCGCTCCCCCGCCGCCGTGCATCGGGTCGACGGACAGGATGATCGAGGTGATGGTGAAGATCAGGAAGCCGGCGTTGTAGATCTTGACCCGGCCGAGGATGTCGCCGAGCCGGCCGAGGGTGACCACCAGGACCGCGGTGACCAGCATGTAGCCCATCAGCATCCACAGCAGGTAGCTGACGTTGCCGGGCTCCAGCGGGTTGAGCCGGATGCCGTTGAAGATCGCGGGCAGCGAGATCAGCACGATCGAGGAGTTGATGGTCGCGATGAGCATGCCGAGGGTGGTGTTGGACAGCGCCACCCACTTGTAGTGCGGATGGTCGGCCGCTATGCGCGGTGGTCGCCGCTGCGGAACTCGTGTCGTCGCGTCTTCGGTCGCCATAGGGACGGTCACACCCCACCCGTGAGCAGTTACTTAACTTAGGTTAAGTAACTCTATCATCGCATTATCGGGCTCGGCAGGGCGGCCAGGGAGTGCGGCGGGGCGCGCGGGATCACCGCCGGCGCAGCAGCAGCCCCCGCAGGAAGGCGGCCTGACCGGCGTGCTGGAGGTCGTCGGAGATCACGCTGACCAGCCGGACTCCGAGCGTCACCGGCGGGTCCCAGCGCTCGTCCACCACCTTGTCCAGGTCGGCGTCCGCCAGGTCGCGGACGTAGTCCAGGGTCCGCTGGTGCACCGCGTCGAAGTAGCCGGTCAGCAGCTCCGCGCCGGCCCGGACGGCGGCCACCTCGTCGGGCCCGTCGCCGTAGCCGGTGGCGCCGGCCGGGAAGGGCAGGCCGAAGCGGTCGTGCCAGCCCTGGGAGGTCCAGACCTGCTCGCCGCCCGCCACTCCGGTGACGTGGTCGTCCTGCACCCGGGTCAGGTGCCAGACCAGCCAGCCGACGGAGTTGGCCTCGTCGTCCGCGCGGTCGGCGAGCTCGGCCTCGGTCAGACCGTCCACGGCGCCGTGCACCTCCTCCCTGACCCGGTCGAAGGCGTCGGCCAGCAGGTGGCTTGAGTTCATCGGGGGCTCCCCACTCGGTGCTCGGGTCCGCTCGGTACGCGGTGGAGACATTCTTCCCCGGATCGCTGAGCGGCGGAGGGCGGAAAACGCCGGTCCCGGGCGGAGGTCTCACTCCCCGCCCGGGACCGGCTGCTCGTCCGCTGCTCGCGTCAGATGCTCAGGCGGGCAGAGTGTACTGCTGGTTGGTGCCGCCGGCGCAGGTCCAGATCTGCAGCCGGGTGCCGTTGGCCGAGCTGGGCCCGGTGGCGTCGAGGCACTTGCCGGACTGCGGGTTGACCAGGGTGCTGCCGGACTTCTGCCACACCTGGGAGCCGGTGCCGTTGCAGTCGTACAGGTCCACCTTCGTGCCGTTGGCGGTGCCCGCGGCGGTGACGTCCATGCACTTGCCCAGCGCCTTCAGCGTGCCGTCCGAGCCGACCGTCCAGCTCTGCGCGGTGGTGCCGTTGCAGTCGTAGAGCTGCACGGCGGCGCCGTTGGCGCTGGAGGCCCCGGCCACGTCCACGCACTTGTTGGCGTAGGCGGAGTTGATCGGGCCGGTGCCGCCGGTGGGCGGCGGCGGGGTGGTGCCGCCGCCTCCGGTGATGCCGTTGAAGATGCTGGAGAACTGCCACGGCGACTGCGAGGTGCCGCTGCACCCGGACTGCGCGGAACCGCCGTTGCTGGAGCAGGCCTTGTCACGGCCCAGGGCCCAGAAGGACAGCTCCTGTATGCCGTTGGTCTTGGCGAAGTTCGCCACGTCGGTGGCGTCCGAGGTCGAGAACACCTCGACCGAGCTGTCGTTGACCCCGATCATCGGGGTGTTGCCCTCCATCGCCCACAGCTGCGCGGAGGACTTGGTGTTCCAGATCTGGCCGAGCTGGCCGTGCAGGGCGTTGGCCGCGGAGATGGCCGCGTTGCCCATGTCCATCGCGCCGCCGTAGTCCATCGTCATGATGTTGACGAGGTTGACGTTCACGCCGTGGCTCTTGGCGTTGTTCAGCAGGCTCAGGCCGTTGGACTCCAGGCCGGTGGGGTTGACCGGGAGGGTGTAGTCGACGTCCAGCCGCTTGCCCTGGGCGGCGTACTGGCTCTGCAGGTCGGCCAGCGCGGTGTTGCGCCGGTCGTTGGCGGCGGTGTTGCTCAGCGCGCTGCCTTCGATGTCGAAGTCGAGCCGGGTCAGGTTCAACCCGTCGATGACCCGCTTGTACTGGGCCTCCAGGGACGACACCGACGTACAGGCGAGTGCCTCCTCGCTGCCCGAGGCGCCGCCGAAGGACGCGATGACGTCGCCGCCGCCGGCCCGCAGGCTGTTGATGGCCGACGTCCAACTGCCGTCGGTGATCGAGGTGTCACCGTTGAAGGTGGCGTTGCAGCCGCCGCCGTCGATGACGAACGCCAGGGTGAAGTACTTCAGCCCGGTGGCGTTCTTGACCGTGGTGAGCGCGGACGGGGAGTTCCAGACCTCGGCGTAGGGGGCGGCGTAGTGCGCCGGGAATCCGGGGCCGGGGTTGGCGGCGGCCTGGGCCGTGCCGCCGGCCGCCAGCAGCATCCCGCCGGCCAGGGCGGGAACGGCGATCAGCGAGCCGAGCGCCTTCAGTTTCAGGGACGGTCTTTTCATGGGGGGAGGGCCTTCCGGTACGGGCAGCCGAGCCCGGCCGTCCACCTGCGATTCAGGTGAATGAACCGGGGACGCCGACGTGACTGACGGCGCACCGGTGACGGTAGGACTAGACCAATGCCCCGTCAACCCCCCGCGTTCGGCAACTGAAGGCAGGTTCGCGCGAGTTGCCCTCCAGACACACCGCAGGGTGTGTCCGCGTTCAGTAACCGAACGCGGACACACCCCAGGCACTAGTTCACTTCTGTTGGTTCATGTCCTCCGGAAGTGGGGCTAGTTGTTGACGGTGATGGTGAAGTTGGGCGCGGTGTTCTGAATGTCCACCGCGTTGTTGCTCTCGTGCAGCCCGTTGAACGTCACCGAGCCGACCGCCGGACCCTGGCCCGCTTCCGGCTGCGGGTTGGCCCAGATACCGAAGCCCGACTTGGCGTCGTAGGCGTCACCGCTCTTCTGCGCACCGCTGATGCTGATGTTGGTGAAGACGGTGTCGGTGATCGGGTTGAGCGAGGTGCTGCCGTTCCACTTGGTCTGGAACATGATCCCGGAGTACGTCGGGTCGGTGATGTCCACGTTGCTGATCCGCAGCCCCTGGAGCTTGAACTCCGCGGAGTAGACCCACATCCCCGGGAAGGTCTGGCCGCCCCAGAAGTGGCCGCCGTCTCTGGCCAGCGAGATGTTGTCGAACGTGGTCGTCGGCGAGGACTCGAACCCGAGGGCCGGGATCCCGCCGAACTGCAGCGAGCCGATGGTGATGCCGGAGTAGGTCAGCGTGTCGGCGATGTAGAGGTTGGTGAACTTGTTGCCGCCGCCGCCGTAGACCGCCAGGCCCGCCGCGCGCCACGTGGTCTGCACGCTGAGGTTCTGGAAGGTGTTGTTGGTCTCCTGGTCCGAGCTGTGGTCGGTGGCGGGGAACAGCGCGAAGCTGTCGTCACCGGTGGACCGGGCCTCGTCGTTGCTGACCAGGTTGCCGGTGCTGCCGTTGGTGAGGTTGATGCCGTCGGCGAAGGTGTCGCGGATCCGCAGGTTGGTGAACGTCGAGTTGTCGACGTCCGTGCCCCACACACCGCAGATCGTGTGCTCGACCCAGATGTTGTCGATGGTCAGGTTGGCCATGCCGGTGATGTCGAAGACCTTGCCGGGGCCGTCGATCCGGCTGGTGTAGTTGCCGAAGAAGGAGAAGCCGGAGAAGGAGGAGCCGCCGGCACCCGACTGCAGCGAGAAGCCGCCGTCGGTGTTCTCCTGGGCCTGCGGGGTGGAGAACCTGGTGAACCAGGGTCCGGCGCCGACCACCTTGATCGCCCGCCCGTAGACGGTCATCTTGTTGGAGGTGGAGTAGTCACCAGCGGGCAGGTAGACACCGAGCTTGGTGGTGTCCTGCCGGGCGGTGTCCAGCGCGTTCTGCACGTCCTGCTGGGTGAAGCCGGCCGGGACCACGTACTTGGTCGGGTCCGGGTTGGCGACCGCGGTCGCCTGCTCCAGGTTGATGTAGTCGATGTTGTAGTAGGCCGCCGTGTTGGCCGAGTCCTTCTCCAACTTGATGGTGTGGCCGGCCGGGACGGTGGTCCCGAGCATCACGTTGGCCTCGTCGTAGATGTGCCGCGGGCCGCCGGATCCCGGCGAGTTGCCCGGGCTTGCCTCGTCGCCGTACAGCCAGGCGTACTTCGAGGTGAGGCTGATGGTCTTCAGCAGCGTCCCGTCGACGTAGATGTTCAGCGTCGTGGAGTCGGTGCCGTCCGGGACGTTGTACCGGGTGACCAGCGTGTTGGTGCTGGCGCGGGTGGTGAAGGAGACCGAAGCGCCGTTGGCCGCCAGGTGCACGGCCTTGCGGCCGGACGCCTCACCGGCCGGGTCGCCGATGGTGCGGTTCGGCCCGAGGATGGTGGCGCCGCCGCCGAGCACGCCGTCCTCGGCCTCGTAGGAGTCGTACGGCATGTTGGCGCCGCGGCCCACGAAGAAGGACAGGTTGCTGGTGTTGTTGGCCTGCTTGGTGGAGACCTCGTTGGCGTCCACCGCGATCACGGTGCGGACGGTGTACTTGCCGTTCACCGCGGTCCAGCTGCCCAGGCTGACCGGCGCGCCGGTGGCCCCCGGAGCGAGCGCCCCGGTGTAGGTGCCGGTGAGCGTCTTGATCACGCTGCCGCTCGTGGCGTCCAGGATCGACAGCGTGATGCCGTGCGCGCCGCCCGCCGAGGCGACCGTGCCCTGGTTCTTGACCGCGACCGTGAAGTTGACGTTGTTGCCGGCCGACGGGTTGCCCGGCGACCAGGAGACCGGGGCGGCCACCAGGTCGGAGGTGTCAACCGGCTTGACCACCAGGGCGGTCGGGTTGGTGTAGCTGTTGTTGGTCTCGTTCTGCTCGACGACCGTGTTGGCCTCGTCCACCTTCGCGGTCAGCTGGTAGCTGCCCGCGTCCTTGGCGCCGATGTTGGCCGTCACGGTGCTGCTCGCACCGGCGGCCAGCGCGCCGACCGCGGCGGTGCCGACCTTGGTGGTGCCGAGGTACAGGTTGACGCTGCTCGCCGGTGAGGCGTTGGTGCCGATGTTCTTCACCGTCGTGCTGAGCGTGATCGGGTCGGTCTCGACCGGCGCCGCGGGGGACGCGGTCAGGCTGCTGACGGTCAGGTCGGGGTTCGGCCCCGGCACGCCGATGACCTGGAACTCGGCCACCTGGCCGCCGCCCGCCCCGGTGTTGGAGGTGAACGTCAGCCGCACGTCGGCGACCCGGCCGGTGACCGGGATGGTGATCGCGTTGCCGGTGGTCGGGCTGAAGTTGTACGCCGTCGCGGGCGAGAGCTGGGTGAAGGTGCTCGAGCTCTGCTCCCGGCCGGAGACCGCGATGGTCTGGGTGCGGTTGCCCCACGAGCCGTCGGGGTTGAGCTTGACCACCACCGAGCTGGTGTCCACGTTGGCACCCAGCGAGACGGTCAGCGTGGACGGGTAGCCGCTGCCCTCCCAGTAGGTGGACGTGCTGTCGTCGTTCGCGTTGGCCGCGACGAAGGTCTGCACGGTCGAGGACGCGGTGATCGGCTTGCCGACCGCCTGGTTGGTGCCGCCGGTGGGCGGGGTGGTGCCGTTGCGGGTCACGGTGTTGCTGTTGCCCGACTGGTTGCCCGCCGCGTCCTTGGCCCGCACGTAGTAGGCCACGGTGGCGCTGTCCGGCTGGCTGTCGGTGTACGTCAGCACGTTGGCCGCGGTGGTGCCGACCTGGGTGCCGTTGGCGTAGATCTGGTAGCCGGTGACCGCGGTGTTGTCGCTGGCGGCGGACCAGGTCAGCTTGATCTGGCCGGAACCGGGCTGGGTGTAGGCGAGGTTGCCGGGCGCGCTCGGCGCCTGCGTGTCGCCCGAGGTGCCGGTGCGGGTCACGCTGTTGCTGGCCGGCGACTGGTTGCCCGCCGCGTCCTTGGCCTTGACGGTGTAGGTGACCGTCGCGGTGTCGGGCTGGTTGTCGGTGTACGTCAGCACGTTGCCGGCCACCGAGGTGCGCAGCACGCCGTTGGCGTAGACGTCGTAGCCGGTGACACCGGTGTCGTCGGTGGCCGCGGACCAGGTCAGCTTGATCTGGCCGGAGGCGGGCTGGGTGTAGGCGAGGTTGGCCGGCGCGCTCGGCGCGGTCACGTCACCGGTGGTCGGCCCGTACACCTCGAACTCGGAGATCTGGCCCGCGGGCCAGCCGGTGTTGCCGGTGATGTTCAGCCGGACGTACCGGGTGGTGACCGTGTTGAAGCTGATGGTCACGGTGTTCGCCGAGGACGGGTTGAAGACGTAGCCCTTCGACGCGACGATGTCGGAGAAGGTGTTGCCGTCGTTGCTGCCCTGCACGGCCAGCGTCTGGGTGCGGGTCGCCCACGCCGTGGCCGGCGGCAGCTTCAGCACCACCTGGTTGACCGGCACCGCGCTGCCCAGGTCCACCCGCAGGGTCTGCGGGAAGGCGTTGTTGGCGCTCTCCCAGTAGGAGTTCGCGTTGCCGTCGACCGCGTTGCCCGAGGTGTAGACGTCGGCGTGGCCGGAGTCCAGGGTCGGCCGGTTCGCGGCGAGGTTGGTCGTCGCGAGCGGCGCGGCCTGGACGCTGAACTCGGACAGCTGGGCGGTCTTGGCCGCCGAGTTGGCGGTCACGCTCGCCCGCACGTACCTGGCGAGCGAGGCGGGGAAGGAGATCTTCACCGTGTTGCCCGCGGACGGCTTGAACGAGTAGGCCGCCGAGCTCTTCAGCGTCTCGAAGCTCTGGCCGTCCTGGCTGGCCTGCAGCGAGAGCGTCTCGCTGCGGGCGCTCCAGGAGGCCGGCACCTTCAGCTGCACCTGGTCGATCCGGGTGTTCTTGCCCAGGTCCAGCTGCGCCCACTGCGGCAGGCTGCCGCCGGCGCTCTGCCAGTAGGAGTTCTGGTTGCCGTCGTTGAGATTGGCCGCGGAGGCGCCGCCGCCTGCACTACTGGCCGAGGCCGCCTTGCCGGTCGCCGGAGCGGCCGTGGCGGAGGAGGCCGCGGGCAGCGCCTGTACGCCGAGGAAGGCGAGGCTGGCCGCGATCACCCCCGCCGTCAGCCGCGGGATGGTGCGCATCGATCTCATAGCGTCCCTCTATGTCGTGGGGGTCCCGGAGGATCAGAGAACGGGCTATACGAAACGTGCGGGGTTGTGCATGTGAAGTTGCGCTGTTCCTATGCAGATCCATCGTTGTTCTGCTCATATTTTGCGGCCGTGTTGGCAGAGTGTTACAGACGCGCTACGGCGGCGTCCATGCCTCGGAAGGCAACGATTCATGCCCGTGCAAAGGAAGTCGGGGTGCGCCGCCGGCGGCACCGTGCCGATCCGGTCAGAGCGGCTCAAAACCCGCCGGGCCGTACCGGGGCTACTCTGTGCCGGACCGGTGCGGGCGACGACGACGGAAGGGTGCGGCAGGTGACACGGCTGAGCGGAGTGCGGCTAGGCGGAGTCCGCCGCCCGCTGGACGTGTTCGGCGGCGAGTCCGGCCGGCCGGGCCGCCAGCGCGGCGGCGCGGCGGAAGGCCGCCAGGCCCTCGGCGAGCGCGGCCAGCTCGCGCGGCGCCATCCTGGCCAGCACCGCCCTGACCTCGCGGGACCGGAAGTCGCGGAACTCCGCGAGTGCGCTCTGCCCCGCCCTGGTCAGCCGCAGCTCCACCTCGCGGCGGCTGGTGCTGCTCGGCAGCCGGCTCACCAGGCCGACCGCTTCGAGGCGGTCGCACAGCCGGCTCACCGACGACGGGAGCGAGCCCAGCGCGTCGCCCAGCGTCCGGAGGTTGGCGCCCTCGTACTGCTCGATCGCGAAAAGCGCCCGCACCTGCGACGGTGACAGCGGACCGCCGGGTACCGCCTCCTGGCCGCGTCCCCAGAGCACGTCAAGCAGCTCCGACACAGCGCCGGCGTCCTGAGCGGCCTGCTCAGGACGGTGCGGGGGGACGATGTGCGGCATCCGGCCACTGTGTCACCCGGGACAGCCCATTGCCAGCCCGCACCGCCGGGGGCGGCGCGACCGCGTTCCGGCCCGGCACCGTTGCCGCACTGTCCTGATCCGTTCCGATCCGTTCCCCGCCGCGCCCCTGCCTGTTCCCACCACTTCTTACCTTTTCCGACCTGTTCCGACCTGTTCAGACCTGTTCCGCCCGACGACACGCAAAGGCTGCACCGCCCGTGACGAACTACCCGGCCGTCGAACGCGCACTGCGCGCCGCCGCACCGTACGCGCTGCTCGATGTCGCCCGCTCCGTGCTCGCCGAGCACTACGGGGCGCTCTCGGTCGACCTGTTCGTCGCCGACTACAGCCTGAGCGTGCTGCAGGCGGTGGACGCCGACCCGCCGTGGACCCACTCGCTCGCCGTGCACAGCAGCCGGCAGGGACGCGCCTTCGGCAGCCAGCAGCCGGTGTCGGACCAGGACCAGGCGCCGGGCCCGGTCGATCTGCACCTGCCGGTGACCGTGCACGGCGACCGCCTCGGGGTGCTCAGCGTCCGGCTGCCGGTGGAGCGGTGCACCGCGGAGGCCACCGCGGAACTGGCCGACGCGGCCAAGCTGCTGGGCCACGAGATGGTCGTCGCCGAGCGGGACACCGACCGCTACCTCGTCGCCCGGCGGGTCACCCGGCTCACACTGGCCGCCGAGATGCAGTGGCAGCTGCTGCCGGGCCGGGCCTTCACCCGTCCCGAGTACGCCCTCGGGGCCGGCCTGGAGCCCGCGTACGCCATCCGCGGCGACAACTTCGACTGGTCCGCCACCGAGAGCACCCTGTCGCTGACGATCACCAACGGCATGGGCGAGGACATCGACGCGGCCCTGCTGACCAGCCTGGCCGTCAACGCGCTGCGCAACGCCCGGCGGGCCGGCGTCGGGCTCGCCGACCAGGCCGCGCTGGCCGACCAGGCGGTCTGGTCGCGCTACCGGGGCGCCGCCCATGTGGCCACGCTGCTGCTCAGCTTCGACCTGGCCACCGGCGTGGTGCAGGTGGTGGACGCCGGGTCGCCGCGGCTGTGGCGCCGCCGCGGCAAAGCGATCGACCAGGTCGGCTTCGAGGCGCAGCTGCCGCTGGGCATGTTCGAGGAGACCCTCTATGTGACGGAGGAGTTCCAGGTACTGCCCGGCGACCGGCTGGTGTTCGCCAGCGACGGCGTCTACGACACCGCCTCCCCGGCCGGCGCCGCCTACGGCGACCGGGCGCTGGCCCGGGCGCTGGCCGGCACCGGCCTGCTGCCGGCCGCCGACGTTCCCGCGTCGATCCTGCGGCAACTCCCCGACTACCGGGGGCAGGAGGCCGACGACGACGCGCTGGTGGTCTGCATGGACTGGTACGGCCGGCAGCAGGAGCCGGCGGAGAGCACCGGGCAGGAGTCCCCGTCCTGACCGGCCGGCACCCCGCGGAAGGCCCCGCCCTGACCGGCCGGCACCCCGCCGAAGGGCACGCTCACCGTCCGCGCTTGATGCCGTCCACGATCCGCTCGCCGGCCCCGGCGCCCGCCGCGCTGAGCCGGCGCTTGAGCATCTGCAGCCTCGGGTGCCGGTCGGTCGCCTCGCGGGTGTAGCGGTCGAGCTCCTCCACCAGCCGACCGGAGCGCTTCTCGACCGCGAGCTCGTCCAGGATCCGGTCCACCTCGGCCAGCAGCGCCCCGTACAGCTGCCACTGCCGCGGATGGCTCTGGACCTGGGCCAGCAGCAGGTCGGCGGTGCGGTCCCGGCTCTCCCCCGCGTCGGACAGCGCCCGGGTCAGCCGGTCCTCGGCGTCCTCGGCGTTGCTGGCGACCTGGGTGGTGATCAGCACCGCGAAGTTCTGGATGGCGTTGGCCACATGGTCGAACAGCTGCTCAAGCTCCACGGCCACGTACTCGGGGAACAGCGGCTCGTCGGTGCGGTGGGCGGCCAGGTCGGTCAGCGTCCTGGAGAGCACCCGGATCACCACCGCGCAGATCTCCAGGGTGTCGAGGCCGGTCCGCAGCACCACCCGGGACAGCGCCCCCTCCTTCACCCGGGGGTTCCAGCGCAGGCTGTCCTCGGCCTGCCGCAGCGATTCGTCCACCTCCGCGATGGCGTGGTCCACCCGGCGCGCCTCGTGCAGCCGGGCGGCGGCCCGCTCCACCGGGAGGTGGCCGGCCAGCTCGCCGCCGATGTCCCGGAACAGCCCGCCCATCCGGCGGGCCATCGACTCGATCGAGTCGCCGGCCGGCTGCACCCAGACCGGCGGCGCCAGCAGGTTGAACAGCAGCCCGACGCCGGCCCCGATCAGCGTCTCCCAGATCCGGTCCCAGGCGGTGTTGGCCACCCGGGTCACCCCGAGGACCAGCATCGCGCTGATCGCCACCTCGATCTCGAACTCGCCGGCCCGCACGAACCGTCCGATCAGCAGCGAGGTCAGGATGATCAGGCCCAGGCTCCACCAGCTCAGGCCGACCAGCACGCTGAAGCCGATGGCGATCAGCACGCCGGCGACCACCGCGTTGACCCGGCTGATCCCGGTGGTGAGGGTGGAGTACAGCGTCACCTGGACGACCAGCAGCGCGGTGAGCGGCGCGGTCAGCGGCGCGGGGTTCGGCAGCAGCCACACCGCGACGACATAGGCGATGACGGACGCCGCGGCGGACCGCAGGATCTGCGCGGCGGCCGGCTCAGCTGACCACCGGACGAGCTTGACCATGGGCTCTGGAACATCGGGCATCCGGTGCCCTTTCCCGCTGTCGGCGATCTCACTGGTTCCGGCACAGCCTAGGTTCGATCACCGCCCGATCCGGGTGCGGCGCGGCGGGTCCGGACGGGTGCACCTGGCCGCCGACCGGCGCCGGCCGCTCGCGTCAAGCTCTTGGACACAGCGCCGAATCGCATAACTCGCCTATCAGGGCAAGGAGTTCAAAATTCCTTCAAAGGTCTGAGCCATGTTTCACGGGACGGTTTCCGTGCCATCGAATCCCGTTCAATTTCTTGACGTGTCAGCAACAGGACCGTAATCATCGCTGGCAACCAGAGAGCGCTCTCTCTTCCGGCGACCAGCACAGGAGACGCCGTGACCGGCACCCCCCACGCAACCCCCCACGCACCATCGAGACGATTCCCCCGCTCGCTCGTCCTCGCGTTCGTCGCGGCCGTCATCGCGACCTTCGCCCTCGTGGCCACCCAGTCCCCCGCCAAGGCCGCCGACACCCTGCTCTCGCAGGGCAAGGCCGTCACCGCCTCGTCCACCGAGAACGCCGGCACCCCGGCCTCCGCGGCGGTCGACGGCAACGACGGCACCCGGTGGTCCAGTGCCGCCGCCGACCCGCAGTGGCTCCAGGTGGACCTGGGCGCGACCCAGAACATCACCTCGGTTGCGCTGAACTGGGAGACGGCGTACGCCAAGGCGTTCAAGATCCAGACGTCGGCCAACGGCACGGCCTGGACGGACATCTACTCCACCACGACCGGTCCTGGCGGCAAGCAGACGCTTACCGTAAACGGTTCCGGGCGCTATGTCCGTATCTACACGACCCAGCGCGCGACCCAGTACGGCGTCTCGCTCTGGGAGTTCCAGGTCTTCGGCTCCACCGGCACCGGCAACGCGGCGTGCAGCACCACCAACGCGGCGCTGAACAAGACCGCCACGGCCTCGTCCACCGAGAACGGCGGCACGCCCGCCTCGGCCGCGGTGGACGGCAACAACGGCACCCGCTGGTCGAGCGCCGCGTCCGACCCGCAGTGGATCCAGATCGACCTGGGCAGCACGCAGAGCATCTGCGGGGTCCAGCTGAGCTGGGAGACCGCGTACGGCAAGGCGTACCAGATCCAGACCAGTGACAACGGCACGACCTGGAACACCGTCTACTCCACCACCACCGGCCCCGGCGCCACCGAGCTGATCACGCTCACCGGCTCCGGCCGCTACGTCCGGATGAACGGCACCCAGCGGGCCACCCAGTACGGCTACTCGCTCTGGGAGTTCCAGGTCTTCACCGGTGGCAGCGGCGGCAACGGCGGGACCACCACCGGCGGCGGCGACAACGGCGGCACCGGCACCACGCCGCCCGCCGACGGCGCCGTCCTGCTGTCGTACAACAAGCCCGCGACCGCCTCGACCTACCAGGACGCCAACAGCTGCACCGGCTGCACCGCGGCCAAGGCGTTCGACGAGGACCCGGCCACCCGCTGGGCCACCAGCGACAGCAACGGCTGGGTGGACCCGGGCTGGATCTCGGTCGACCTGGGCGCGACCGCGCACATCACCCAGGTCGTCCTCCAGTGGGACCCGGCCTACGCCACGGCCTACCAGATCCAGACCTCGCCCGACGGCAACAACTGGACGAGCATCTACTCCACCACCACCGGCAAGGGCTTCAAGGAGACCCTGAACGTGGACGGCAACGGCCGCTACGTGCGGATGTACGGCACCGCGCGCAGCAACGGCTACGGCTACTCGCTGTACACCTTCGACGTGTACGGCACCGGCGGCAACCCGACCCCGCCGCCGGCCCTGCCGCCGAACCCCGGCAACCCCGAACACCTGGTGTGGAGCGACGAGTTCAACGGCGCCGCGGGCACCAAGCCGGACACCTCCAAGTGGACCCAGGACACCGGCGGCGGCCAGAACGGCGAGCTGGAGTACTACACCAACGGTGACAACACCACCATGGACGGCAACGGCGACCTGGTCATCGAGGCAAGGAAGGAGAACGTCGAGGGCCACCAGTACACCTCGGGGCGGATCAACACCTCGGACCACTTCAACTTCACCTACGGGCACGTCGAGGCCCGGATCAAGGTGAGCGGCACGCAGGGCCTGTGGCCCGCGTTCTGGATGCTGGGCTCGAACTTCAAGACCGGCACGCCGTGGCCCGCCAGCGGTGAGATCGACATCATGGAGCACGTCGGCAAGGTCCCGGACTCGGTGTACTCCACCCTGCACGCCCCCGCCTACAACGGCGGCAACGGCTACGGCCAGCCGTACACGGTGGCCGGCAGCGACTTCGCAAGCGACTTCCACACCTACGCCGTGGACTGGGACTCCAGCCACATGACGTTCTCGGTGGACGGCAAGGCGTTCTTCACCGCGGACAAGGCGACCGTGGAGTCCACCCGCGGCCCGTGGGTGTACGACCACCCGTTCTACATCATCCTCAACAACGCGGTGGGCGGTGACTGGCCCGGTGCTCCGGACGCCACCTCCGTCTTCCCGCAGAAGATGCTCGTCGACTACGTACGCGTGTCGCAGTAGCGGCAGCAGCGGCCGACAGGCCCCCACCGGCCGCCCGGGTCCCGGATCACTCCGGGGCCCGGGCGGCCGCCCCCACCCCCACCACCTCTGACGCGGGCGGCCGGGACGCCGCCCGGAGAGGCGTCTTACATGCTGCAATCGCACGGGAACACTCCCCCCTTCCGCAGAAGGCGGATGGACTCCGCCCGCTCCCGGCTGGCCGCGCTGGTCGGCTTCGTCCTGGTCGCCGCGCTCGCGCTGGTGGTCACCCAGTCCCCGGCCAAGGCCGCCGACGCCCTGCTCTCGCAGGGCAAGCCGGCCACCGCCTCCTCCACCGAGAACGCCGGCACCCCGGCATCGGCCGCCTTCGACGGCGACCCCGGCACCCGCTGGTCGAGCGCCTTCAGCGACCCGCAGTGGGTGCAGGTCGACCTCGGGAGCAGCCAGACGGTGTCCAAGGTCGTGCTGACCTGGGAGCCGGCCTACGCCAAGTCCTTCAAGCTCCAGACGTCGGCCGACGGCAGCTCCTGGACCGACATCTACTCCACCACCGCGGGCACCGGCGGCACCCAGACGCTGAACGTCACCGGCACCGGCCGCTACGTGCGGATGTACGGCACCGCCCGCGCCACCCCGTACGGCTACTCGCTGTGGGAGTTCCAGGTCTACGGCGGCTCGTCGGGCGGCGGCACCACGCCGAGCGCCTGCGGCAACTCCGGTGCGGCGACCGGCCGTCCGGCCACCGCGTCGTCCACCCAGGACGACGGCACCTTCCCGGCCTCGGCGGCCTTCGACGGCAACACCGGCACCCGCTGGTCGTCCGCGGCGACCGACCCGCAGTGGATCCAGGTCGACCTGGGCTCCTCGCAGGACATCTGCGGGGTGACCCTCAACTGGGAGGCCGCGTACGGCAAGGCGTTCCAGATCCAGACCAGTGACAACGGCACCACCTGGGCGACCGGCTACTCCACCACGGCCGGCACCGGCGGTGTGGAGACGCACGACTTCACCGCGCACGCGCGCTACGTGCGGGTCTACGGCACGCAGCGGGCCACCCAGTGGGGCTACTCGCTGTGGGAGGTGCAGGTGCTCTCGCCCGGCGGCGGGACGACCGAGCCGCCCGGCGGCGGCACCGGCGGTGACGGCGGCAACGGCGTCTGCCCGTGGGTGGGTTCGACCGCGCCGGTCGCCGACCGGGTGGCGCAGGTGCTGTCGCACATGACGCAGGCGCAGAAGCTGACGATGCTGCACGGCAACGGCCAGGCGTCCCCGTACATCGGCGACACCGACGCGATCGCGTCGCTGTGCATCCCGGCGATGGGCTTCCACGACGGGCCCAGCGGAGTCGGCGACGGCTTCGGCGGGGTGACCCAGCTGCCGTCCGCGGTGTCGTCCGCGGCGACCTGGGACACCGGGCTGCAGAAGCAGTACGGCACGGTGGCCGGCAACGAGTTCGCCGGCAAGGGCGTGGACGTGGCGCTCGGCCCGACGATGAACATCGTCCGCGACCCGCGCTGGGGCCGGGCCTTCGAGACGTACAGCGAGGACCCGTACCTGAGCGCCCAGATGGCCACGGCCAGCATCCAGGGCATCCAGAGCCAGGGCGTGATGGCGCAGGCCAAGCACGTGGCGGTCTACAACCAGGAGACCAACCGCAACGGGCCGGCCGACAACGCGATCGTCGACCAGCGCACCCTGCACGAGATCTACCTGCCGGCCTTCCAGGCGGCGGTCAGCAAGGGCGCGTCGGCGTCGGTGATGTGCGCGTACTCCACCGTCAACGGCGTGTACGCGTGCCAGAACGCGGACCTGCTGAAGAAGGGCCTCTACCAGGAGGCGGGCTTCAACGGCTTCGTCACCAGCGACTGGGGCGGCGCGCACTCCACGGTGGACGCGGCCAACAACGGCATGACGGTGGAGATGCCCGGCGGCTACTTCTACGCCGACTTCCTGGCGCAGGCGGTCGCCAACGGCTCGGTCAGCCAGGCCACCCTGGACACGATGGTGACCCGGGTGCTCACCCAGATGTTCACCTTCGGCATCTTCGAGAAGCACAAGACAGGCAACCGCGACTCGGTGGTCACCAGCGCCGCGCACCAGACCACCGCGCGGCAGGTCGCCGAGCAGGGCTCGGTGCTGCTGAAGAACAGCGGCAACGTGCTGCCGCTGTCCGGTGCCGACGCGAGCTCGATCGCGGTGATCGGGCCTGACGGCGGCGCGGGCGTGCGCAGCGTCGGCGGCGGCAGCGCCACCTCGACCAGCTCGGGCACGATCGCGCCGATCGACGCGATCAAGAAGCGGGCCGGCACCGGGGCGTCGGTGACGTACAACGACGGCACGGACGTGAACGCGGCGGTCAACGCGGCGCGTTCGGCGAGCGTGGCGGTCGTCTGCGTCGGCTACGGCGAGAACGAGGGCACCGACCAGGCCAACATCGACCTGCCGGGCAGCCAGAACACGCTGGTGCAGCAGGTGGCCGCGGCCAACCCGAACACCATCGTGGTGCTCAACACCGGCTCCGCGGTGACCATGCCGTGGCTCGGCCAGGTCAAGGGCGTCGTCGAGGAGTGGTACGCGGGCCAGGAGGTCGGCAACTCGCTGGCGGCGCTGCTGTTCGGCGACGTCAACCCGTCGGGCAAGCTGCCGGTGACCTTCCCCGCCTCGCTCAACGACGTGCCCGCGCACACCACGGCCCAGTGGCCGGGGCAGGGCAACGTGCAGTACAGCGAGGGGCTGAAGGTCGGCTACCGGTGGTACGACGCGCAGAACATCGCGCCGCTGTTCCCGTTCGGGTTCGGCCTGTCGTACACCTCGTTCTCCTTCTCCGGGCTCCAGGTGAGCGGTCTCGACGGCAGCGGCAACGCCTCGGTCAGCGCGACCGTCACCAACACCGGCAGCCGGGCCGGCGCCGAGATCGCCCAGCTGTACGTGGGCGACCCGGCCTCGACCGGGGAACCCGCCAAGCAGCTCAAGGGGTTCCAGCGGGTGGACCTGCAGCCGGGCGCGAGTGCGAAGGTGACCTTCCCGGTGACCGCGCACGACCTGGCGTACTGGAACACCACCGGCAGCAACTGGACGACGGCCGCGGGCGGTTACCAGATCATGGTGGGCGACTCGTCACGCAACCTGCCGCTGACCGGAACGCTCAACGTGGCCACCGCGATGAGCGCGAAGACGGTGGGAGCCGCGGCCACCCAGGCCGCGAGCGTCACCGTGGCCAACCCGCAGGGCATGAGCAGCCCGGCGCGCACCGCGGTCACCCTGCCGGTGACCGCGCGCAGTTCGGCGGCCGGGGACGACCTGGTGTTCACCGCGACCGGCCTGCCCAAGGGCCTGTCCATCAGCCGGTCCGGGGTGATCTCCGGATCGCCGACGGCGTCCGGGAGCAGCACGGTGAGCGTCACGGCGTCCGACGGCCGCGGCGCGTCGGACACCGCCAACTTCGTCTGGACGGTCACCTGACGGGCCCGGCGCCGAGCGGCGCCCGCTAGCCGGCGCGCGGGCCGGGTGGTTCAGCACACCCCGTCCCGCGTGCCCTTCAGGAGTCTGCCTCCCCGCCGCTGATGACGGCTCAGCGCGGGGAGGCAGGCGCATTCCGGGGCCGGTCCGTGCCTGCCGGGGCTCAGGAGCCGCCGAACCACACGGTGGTCACGTTGCAGAACTCGCGGATGCCGTGCTCGGACAGCTCGCGCCCGTAGCCGGACCGCTTGACCCCGCCGAAGGGCAGCGCCGGGTGCGAGGCGGTCATCCCGTTGAAGAACACCCCGCCCGCCTCCAGGTCGCGCACGAAGCGCGCCTGCTCCTGCTCGTCGCGGGTCCACACGTTGGAACTCAGCCCGAACGGCGAGTCGTTGGCGACCGCCACGGCCGAGTCCAGGTCGGGCACCCGGTAGAGGGTGGCGACCGGACCGAACGCCTCCTCGCGGTGGATCCGCATCTCCGGTGTGACTCCGGCCAGTACGGTCGGCTGGTAGAACCAGCCGGCCGGCAGCGCCTCGGGGCGGCGGCCGCCGCACAGCGCCTCGGCGCCCTGGGACACCGCGTCCTGGACCAGTTCCTCCAGGTCGGCGCGGCCCTGCTCGGTGGCGATCGGGCCGACGTCGGTGCTCTCGTCCAGCGGGTCGCCGACCCGCAGCGCGCCCATCGCGCGGCTGAAGCGCCCGGCGAAGTCCTCGTAGACGTCCTCGTGCACGATGAAGCGCTTGGCGGCGATGCAGGACTGGCCGTTGTTCTGCACCCGGGCGGTCACCGCGGTCGACACCGCCCGGTCGAGTTCGGCCGCGGCCGACGGCATCACGATGTACGGGTCGCTGCCGCCGAGTTCGAGCACCGTCTTCTTGACCTCGTCGCCGGCCACCGCGGCCACCGAACGCCCGGCGCCCTCGCTGCCGGTCAGGGTGGCGGCGGCGATCCGCGGGTCGCGCAGCAGGTCCTCGACGGCGCCGGAGCCGACCAGCAGGGTCTGGAAGCAGCCCTCGGGGAAGCCCGCGCGGTGGAAGAGGTCACCGAGGTAGAGCGCGGTCTGCGGCACGTTGGAGGCGTGCTTGAGCAGCCCGGTGTTGCCGGCCATCAGGGCCGGCGCGGCGAACCTGACGACCTGCCAGAGCGGGAAGTTCCACGGCATCACGGCCAGCACCACGCCCAGCGGGCGGTAGCGCACGTAGGCGGCCTCGGCGCCGCTGTCCTTCACGTCGGCCGGGTCGGGGTGCTCGTCGGCGAGCAGTCCCTCGGCACGGCCGGCGTACCAGCGCATCGCCTTGGCGCACTTGGCGGCCTCGGCGCGGGCCGCGGTGAGGGTCTTGCCCATCTCGGTGGTCATCACCCGGGCGATCTCGTCCCGCTCCTTGTCGAGCAGGTCGGCGGCGGCGCCGAGCAGCGCGGCCCGGGAGGCGAAGTCGGTGCCGCGGTAGGCGCGGAAGGCGCTCTCCGCGCGGGCGACGCGCTCCTCGATCTCCGCCGGGCCGAGCGGGTCGAACGTCCGCAGGGTCTCGCCGGTCGCGGGGTTCACGGTGGCGATGGGCATGGGGGTCTCCTTCCGGTGCCGGTCCCGCCTCCATCCCGGGGCGGGTACCCGGACCGCGGCCGGCCATGCGGTCCCGCGGTCCATCGTGCCCCGGCCGGCCCGGCTCCGCGACAGGGCGGAGCCGGGCCGGCCGGGGGTGCCGCCGCGGCTCGGCGCGGCGGCGGGTTCAGCGTCTCCGCGCGGTCAGTGCCGTCCGCGCCGGGCGGCGGTCCACAACAGGACGCCGCCTGCCACGCACAGGCAGGCCAGTCCGGTGGCGGCGAAGACCCACGGGCTGGTGCCGGTGTCGGCGAGACCGCCCTGGTGGCCGTGCCCGGGGGTGGTCGTCACCGGCGGTGTGGTGCCGGTGCCGCCGCTGGGCGGGGTGACGGTCGGGGTCGTCGTGGAGGTGGGGGTGGGGGTCGGGGTGCCGGTCTCCGTGGGGGTGGGGGTCGGCGTGGGGGTCGGCATGTTCACGGTCACCACGGTGGTGCACGGCAGCGAGCCGTCCTTACTGGTGGTGCACTTGGTGCCGGGGATGGAGCTGGTGGCGGTGTTCATCAGGGTGCCGTCGGCGTAGTCCGGGTCGGTCACGGTGACGGAGTAGGTGATCGTGACCGTCTGGCCGGGATCGAGGTCGCCCTGCCACTCCAGGGTGCTGCCGCTCACCGTCGCGGTGCCGGTGGTCGCGTGCACATCGCCGTTGTAGCCGGCGTCGTCCACCACCCCGGCCAGGTCGTCGGTCAGGTCTGCCGGGGCGATCGGGTCGGTGCCGGTGTTCTTCGCGGTCAGCGTGTACGAGACCTTGTCACCCGGCTGGACGGTGGACGGCGTGGCCGTCTTGCCGATCTTCAGATGCGGCGGGTTCGCCTCCACCGGGACGGACGCGGTGGACTCGTTGGAGTCGATCGCTCCCGTCGTGCCGGTCCCGTGCGCGGTGGCGGTGTTGGTGAACGTGCCGGTGTAGGTGTCGGCCACGGTCAGCACGTGGGTGCCGGTGCACTCCATGGAGGCGGTCGGGGTGCCCATCGGGCCCAGTGTCGTCCGCGGGCACTGGATGTCCTGGATCTCCGGGTCGGTGACGGTGACGCCGGTGAGCTCGGTGTTGCCGGTGTTCGTCACCAGGAACCGGTAGGGCACGGTGTCGCCGGGGTGCAGGGTGCCCGGTGCCACCCCGCCCGGGTAGTCCAGCGTCTTGACCAGGTTGAGCTGGTTGAGCGAGTTCACCGAGGCGGCGTGCAGGCCGCGGATCAGGTGGGTGTCGATCAGGCCGCCGGTGGAGCCGGAGAAGCCGAACTTGTACGTCGGCGGCGCAGGCTCGGTCATCTGGTGGGACAGCACGGTCTGGTAGCCCTTGCCGTCCGCGAAGTCGATCTCCACGGTGACCAGCGGTTTCGCGTCCGGGCTCACCGTCACCCTGACGGTGCGCTCGGCGTTGTCCGGGGTGGTGCCGGAGTCGCGCAGGCTGCCGGGCAGCGTGCTGGTGAAGCCCACGTCGGAGCTGTCGGGCGTGATGGTGGAGTCGAGGAAGCAGTAGCCGGTGAGGTCGTTGCCGGGGCCGCGCAGGGTGACGGTGTCGGTGACCGGCAGTCCGCTGGTGACGGGCGACCGCTGCCCTGCGGCGCAGCCGTTGCCGCGCTGCTCCTCGTCGTTGGCGAAGTTGCCGTAGGCGTCCAGGCCGACGCCCAGGTAGCCGCCGGCCACCCCGGGGACCAGGTTGCGCTGCGCGTAGCCGAGCGAGCCGCCGTCGGCGCCCGTCCCGGTGAGGTCGTAGGAGCCGTCCACCAGGAAGAAGCCGATGCCGTCGGCGCCGTTGCCGCCGTACTGGTACTGCTTGAACTCCACCTGGAGGCCGCCGTTGCCGGGCAGTTGCCGGTTGTAGACGATGCCGCCGACCCGGTAGTTGGCGCCGTCGGTGAGCTGCAGCCATCCGGGTGTCTCACCGGGTGTCGGCACATGCGGAGTGGTCTGGTCCGGGCCGGTGCACGGCCCGGTGGTGGAGGCGCCGGCCGGCGGCGGCCCGTCCGCGCCGGTCAGGCACACCGAGTCGAGCGGCATGAAGCCCGGGTCGGCGATCGAGGTGCCGGTGAACGTCTCGTCGAGCAGCACCGAGCCGTTGGGAGCGGGCGCGGCCTGGGCGGCGGAGCCGGCGCCCGGGAGGAGCAGCGCCGCGCCGGCCACCAGCAGGGCGGCGCCCATCAGCGCCGCTCCGGCCACCGGGCGCGGTCGCGCCCGCCGGATGGAATTCTGATGATTTGTCAGCATTATCCGAACGTACGAGGCTACCGCCCCGATGTCGTGCAGGCCCGTCGGAACCGCCGCCAGCACCCTCCGAACAGACCAGGGCGCGGCCGCCGGGGGCACGGACCGTCCCGCAGCGTTCACGCGTCGGTAACTCCGGGCACTTCAGTCACAGGCTCTACGCGCGCAGAATGGCTTCCGCACCCCCTCTGACCGCCCCCCACTTGGAGGTTGACGGATGCCTGGTCCCCGTATGGCCCAATCCCGCCAGGACGCCGCCCGCAGGCCGGCCCGCCGGCGCCGCACCCTGCTCGGCGCGGCCGGCGCGCTGGGCGCGCTCGCGCTCGGCGCCGCCGCGCTCACCTCGGGCAGCGCGCACGCGGCGCCGCCCAGCGGCAGCCCGGACGCCGCTCCGGCGGCCGCTCCGGCCGCGACCACCCACCGCGTGCTGTTCGACAACACCAAGGCCGAGACGGCCGGCAACGCCGACTGGATCATCAGCACCAGCCAGCCCGACCCGCTCGGCCAGGACTCCTCACCGAACGCGGAGACCGACTGGACCGGCGCCCTGTCGTCCTGGGGCGTGGCGCTGCAGAAGGCCGGCGGCTACCAGCTGGCCACCCTGCCCTCCGGCCGGACCATCACCTACGGCGACTCCTCCAACGCCCAGGACCTGGGCAACTTCGACACCTTCGTGCTGGACGAGCCCAATGTGCGGCTGAGCAGCGCGGAGAAGACCGCGGTGATGAAGTTCGTGCAGAACGGCGGCGGGCTGTTCCTGATCTCCGACCACGACAACAGCGACCGCAACAACGACGGCTACGACTCGCCGGCCGTCATCAACGACCTGCTGACCAGCAACGGGGTGGACAACACCGACCCGTTCGGCTTCTCGGTCGACCTGCTCGACATCAGCACCGACAACCCGCGGGCGATCAGCAGCAGCTCCGACCCGGTGCTGCACGGCCCGTTCGGCACCGTGACCGGCAGCATCCTGCGGGACGGCACCACCTTCACCCTCAAGCCGAACGACAACCCGGCGGTCAAGGGCCTGCTCTACAAGGCCGGCGCGTCGGGCAACAGCGGGGCGTTCTTCGTCACCAGCACCTTCGGCAGCGGCCGGGTGGCGATCTGGGGCGACAGCTCGCCGGTGGACGACGGCACCGGGCAGTCCGGCAACACCCTCTACGACGGCTGGAACGACCCGGCCGGCACCGACGCCGCACTGGCCCTGAACGCCACCGCGTGGCTGGCCGGCTCCGGCGGCGGTGGCGGCACCACGAACGGCGGCACCAGCACCGGGACGAGCACCGGCACCAGCACGGGCACGACCAGCGGTACCACCAGCGGCAGCACCGGTGGCGGTGGCGGCTCCTGCACCTCCGGCCAGCTGCTCGCCAACCCCGGCTTCGAGTCCGGCAGTTCGTCCTGGTCGGCGTCCAGCGGGGTGATCAGCAACGCCACCAAGGAGGCGGCGCACAGCGGCTCGTACAAGGCGTGGCTCGACGGCTACGGCAAGGCGACCACCAACACGCTGTCCCAGTCGGTCGCCATTCCGTCCGGCTGCGCGGCCAAGCTGAGCTTCTGGCTGCACGTGGACACCGCGGAGACCGGTTCCACGGCGTACGACACGCTCAAGGCGCAGGTGGTGAACGCGTCCGGCACGGTGCTGAGCACCCTGGCCACGTACAGCAACGTGAACGCGGCCTCCGGCTACACCCAGCGCACCTTCGACCTCGGCGCCTACGCCGGGCAGACGGTCACGGTGAAGTTCACCGGCACCGAGGGCTCCAAGCTGCAGACGTCGTTCGTCATCGACGACACGGCGCTCAATGTGAGCTGAGGACGGGAGCCGCGCCGCGGCGGTCCGGCGGGCCGAACTCGCACCACACCGCCTTGCCGTCGCCGCGCGGCTCCACTCCCCAGCGGGCCGCCAGCGCGTCGATCATCAGCAGCCCGCGGCCGGAGGTGGCCGCCTCGCCCGGGGTCCTGCGGTGCGGCCAGACGCTGGAGCGGTCCTGCACCGAGAGCCGGACCCGGCGGACCGGCTCGGGCAGCACCTCCAGGGTGAGCACCGCGCCGCCCTCGGTGTGCAGCAGTACGTTGACCAGCAGCTCGCCGGCGGCCATCTCCACGTCGTCGGCGAGCTCGGGCAGCTGCCAGTCGCTCAGCGCCTGGCGCAGCGCGGACCGGGCCTCGGCCAGCCCCTCGGGGTCGGCCTGGTGCACGTAGGAGTGCATCCGCGGGGCCCGTACGGTGCCGGGGTCGGGGTTGCGGCGCAGGATCAGCAGCGCCACGTCGTCCTGCGAGCCCCAGCGCTGCCAGAGGTTGTCGGCGAGGTGGTCGGCCAGCTCCTCGACATACTGCGGGCCGTCGTGCACGGCCTCGGCGAGCGAGTCCATGCCGATGGTGATGTCCAGGCCGCGCTCCTCGACCAGGCCGTCGGTGCAGAACACCAGCGTCTCGCCGGGCACCAGGTCGAGCCGGGTCTCGGGGAACTCGTGCCGGTCCAGGCTGGTGGCGATGCCCAGCGGCAGGCCGCCGCGCACGTTGGGCCAGCCGGTGCGGCCGTCGGTGTGCCGCACCAGCGGTCCCAGGTGGCCGGCCCTGGCCGCCAGCACCGCGCCGGTGGCCAGGTCGAGCTGGGCGTACGAGCAGGTCGCGAAGCGCTCGGTGTCGAGCTCGGCCAGGAACCGGGAGGCGCGGGCCAGCACGGTGGACGGCGGATGGCCCTCGGCCGCGTACGCCCGCAGGGCTATCCGCAGCTGGCCCATCACGGCGGCGGCGTGCGTGTCGTGCCCCTGGACGTCGCCGACGACCAGGCCGACCCGGTTCTGCGGCAGCCCGACCACGTCGTACCAGTCGCCGCCGACCTCCCGGCCGCTCCAGGCGGCGTGGTAGCGGACGGCGATCTCGGCGCCGTCGAAGCGCGGGATGTGCCGGGGCAGCATCGAGGACTGCAGGCCGGTGGCGAACTCGCGCTCCTGGTCGAAGAGGATCGCGCGCTGCAGCGACTGGGCCACGATGGCGGCCAGCGCCGCGTCCAGCTCGCGCTCCTCGGGGCCGAAGTTCCTGGTGCCCCGGTAGAACAGCGCGAGGCCGCCGATGGAGCGGGCCTGGGCGACCAGCGGCAGGAAGGCGGCGGCGTCGAGCGGCAGCGGCTCGATGAAGCGGCGCAGCACCGGGAAGGTGTCGGCCAGCTCGGCGAAGGAGTCCACGAACCGCGGCTGCTGGGTGACCACCGCCTCGGCCAGCGGCAGCGACTCGTCCAGCCGCCGCACCCGCAGCTCGGCGAAGCCCACCATGGGCTCGCCGCTGACCGCGGCGATCCGCAGGTTGCCGCCCTCGACCAGGCCGAGGGTCAGCCCGTCGGCGCCGAACCGCTCCAGGCCGCCGGCGCCGGTGAGCACGGCGGTGACGTCCGCGACGGTCACCGCGCGGGACAGCGCCTCGGTGGTGCGGCGGACGATCGGCGCCAGCGTGAGCTGGGCGCCGGTTCTGAGGTCGTTGCGCACGCCGGGGGTCTGGGCCAGCTCGTCGGTGGCGTCCCTGACGATGCCGACGATCCGGTACGCCTTGCCCAGCTCGTCGCGGACGATCGTGCCCTGGGTGTGGGTCCACTGCCGGGTTCCGTCACGCCGGGTGACCTGGAAGTACCCGCCGTAGCTGCGGCGGCCGCTCTGCAGCGCCCGCCGGAGGGCGTAGTCCACCCGCTCGCCCTCCTCGGGCGACACCCGCAGGATCAGCGAGCCGGGGCGGCCGTCGAACTCGCCGGGGCGCAGGTCGAAGACCTTCAGGCCGGGCGGGTCGAGGTGCATGATGCCCTGGTCCAGGTCCCAGTCGAAGCTGCCCATGCCGTTCATCGCCAGCCGGTCGCCCAGCGCGATCTCGGCCTCGGGATCCCGGCGCGAGGCGAGCGGCGGGCCGACGCGGGGGTCGTAGCGGCTGGAGTTCGACCGGTTGCGTGTGGTCATGCGCCTACTCCGGGGGGTGGGACCGGCGGTCATCGGGACACTTCCGCGGGGTGGGCCACCTGGATGGCTTCAGCATGAATTATCGGCATTACCGCCATTATGCTCCGATTATCCGAACAGTCCGACCCGCAGCGGCCGGGGATCGAAAAGCCCAGGTCGGAGGCCGGGTCCGCCCTCGCCCGCTCGGCGTCAGCGGCCGTCGGCGCCCAGGGTGGGCGTACGGACCGCGAAGACCACCAGGCCGGGAGGCGCGGGGTGCGGCTGCGGCGGATCGACGGCCGGGAAGCGCTCCACCAGGGCGTCGAAGACCCGGTACGCGCTCGTCTCGTCCCGCGCGGTGATCAGTACGTGCACCAGGCCCGGTTCCTGCGGGCACTCCCAGTCTGCTGGCACCGCCGGCTCCTTTCGCCGCGCCGATCGGGGCGCGGAGGTCGAGGTGGGGGTGCACGAGCGGGCCGTGCCGTCGTGCACGTGCGGTGGGTCGGTTGACCGCTGGGACTCGTGCGGGGTGGGCGCAGTTGCGGATGCCGGCGGGGTTCACTCCCACGGGAGCGCGCGCGGGGGCGTGTGGAGGTGGCGCGGAGTCGTTCCCGCGCGCTGCTCCGCGCTCCCCCGGGCGGCGGCCGGGCCCCATGGCGGGCATGGGTGGGGCGGGAGCGGGTACGTGTTGGGGTCCAGCGGCGGGGAGCAGGTCGGTCTCCGCCCTAACGGCATCGGAGACCCGCGATGACCAACCCGTTCCCCGTTCCTCCTCCCACGCCCGGCGAGCCGGCGCCGGGGCCCGACCCCGTACCGGCGCCCGACCCGCAGCCGATTCCTGAGCCGCAGCCCATCCCGGTGCCCGGGCCGATGCCCGACCCGCAGCCGACGCCTCCGGGGCCCGACCCGATCCCGCCGACGCCGGGACCTGAGCCGACTCCGCCCTCCCCCACGCCCGACCCGGTACCGCCGGCCCCCCCGCTGTACTGAAACCGGGGCCGGAGCGGAACCGGGCCGGACGGATACCGGGGCCGGAGCGGAACCGGGGCCGGGCGCACAGCAGAAACGATATTCTCCCGGTTCCGGCCGCTCCGCGGGCGGCATCCGCGGATCGCGCCCGCGGCCGCCGCGGCCGCTGGTACCACGGAGCCGAGGTCCGACACACCGTCAGGCGGCCGGCGTCCGCAAGGCCCTCTTGGCGGGGGCCACCTTGGTACCGCACTCTTGTGTGCGCCGGGATTCGGCGGGTGCGGGCGGTACGGCAGGGTCGTGAGTGAAACCGGTGGTGGAGATGGGTGACGGCGCAGCGGCGGGCCGGACGGCCGACGACGGCCGGGAGGAGGCGCCCTCGCCGGGCGGCACGGCCACGGTGGCGGCGCGGCAGGCGCCCGGCGGTGAGCCGCCGGATGTCATCGAGGTGGTCTTCCCCGCGGCTGGCCCGCCCGGCTCGCGCCCCGCTGTCGCCGACGCCCGGGTGCTGAGCGGCCGGGCGGACAGCGGACGCCGGCGGATGGGCGAACAGCCCTTGCTGCTCGGCGCGTTGGCCATCGCCACGGTGGGCCTCGCGACCGCGCTCGCCTGGCAGCTCTGGCCGCAGTCGCCGAGCGCCGAGCCGGTCGGGCGGCCCGGCCCCGTGGTGGTGGTGACGTCCGGCGGCGGCCCGACCGGTTCCGGCGCTCCGCCCTCCGCCAAGGCGGCCCCGGCCGCGTCGAACGGCCCGACGGCGCCGCCGCGGTCGCACCCGGAGCGCGGCACCGTGCCGAGCGCGCCGGCCGGCCAGGGCGGCACGACGACGGCGCCAGGCCGCGGCCCGCTGGTCCCGGTCGGCGGCAGCCCGTCGGCCTCCGCCACGGCCGACGTCTCGCCCACCGCGACCCGCACCACCGGCTCCCCCGTCGAGACGACCACGCCGGCCGTCCCGCCCGCGCCGCGCACGCTGTCCGCTGGCGACACCGGACCGGATGTGACGCAGCTCCAAGTGCTGCTGTTCTCACAGGGGTTCACCTACGTGTCGCAGACCGGGGTGTACGACGAGCCGACCGTCCGCGGGGTGACCCAGGCCCAGCAGGACCGCGGGCTGACCTGTGACCCGCCGGGGGTTTACGGCCCGTGCACGCGTGCCGCGCTGTCCCCCTCCTGACGATGTCCCAGGCCCGCGGCGGTGCGTGAATCCAGCACCTTTCCCGGGCCGTTCGAATGGCCGATGCATTCTGTCGTTCCGCGATCGGATCCCGCCGGATCAGCGCCATTTCCCGGGCCCGTCGCAAGAATCGTAAATATGCTCGGTGGTTCATTATTCCGGTTAGTGCGCGCCCATCCGCCGCGCACATGACAGTGGACAAAACCGCAGGTGGCAGCGCCATCCCGGCCTGCCGGAAAAGTCCTCCGCACCACACGTCCCAAGCACCTCCGCAGAACCGCCACAGGACCTCCCGGAGTACCCCACCATGGTCCACGGAAATACGGCCCGGGGACGGGCCGTCGTCTTGGGGGGCGCCGTTCGCACACGGCTGCTCCGGGGGAGGAAACTCAATGCGCAGGGCTTTGCGCTCAGCCGCCGTCGGCACCGCCGCGGCACTGGTGGCACTGGCGGTGTCGCCCACGGTGGCACGCGCCGCCACGGCACCGCGGGTCGATCTGCGGGTGCTGGTGGTGGACGACGGCGGACCGGCCACCGAGGCGATCACCTCGGAACTCGACGGCGCCGGCACCCCGTACACCACGGTCGACCTGTCGCAGCCGGGACGGCCGACGATCAACGCCGCCTTTCTCAGCGACACCGTCTCCGGCCGGCCCCGGGCGAAGTACCAGGCCGTGGTGCTGCCCAACGACAACCCGTTCGGCACCGGCTCCGCCGAGATGACCGCACTGGCCGGCTACGAGCAGACCTTCGGCATCCGGCAGGTGGACGCGTACACCTACGCCCGGCCCGACATCGGCCTCAACTACGCCCAGGATCCCGGGTACATCGGCAGCCTGGACGGCATCGACGGCCAGACCACCGCGCAGGGCGCGGCCGGCCCCTTCGGCTACCTGAGGGGCGCGGTGCCCTTCGAGGACAACTCCCCCACGGTGTCGGAGAGTTACGGCTACCTGGCCACCCCGCTGAGCACCCAGCCGGCCGGCGCGGTCTTCACCCCGCTGGTGGACGCGCCGATCCCCGGCACCGCCGACCGCGGTGTGCTGGTGGGGAGTTACGCGCACGACGGCCGCAGCGAGCTGGTGCTGACCTTCGTCTACAACCAGTACCAGGAGCAGTTCCGGCTGCTGGCCAGGGGCATCGTGGAGTGGATGACCCAGGGCATCCACCTCGGCGCCGACCGGAACTACTTCGAGGTGCAGGTCGACGACGTCTTCCTGGCCGACGACCGGTGGAACAGCACGCTCAACTGCACGCCCGGCGACGTGGACTGCCCGGTGGGCACCGGTGACGACCCGGACCCGATCAGGATGACGGCCGCCGACGCCGCCTACGCCAAGCAGTGGTCGCAGGCGCACGGCTTCACCTTCGACTTCGTCTTCAACGGCGGCGGCAGCGAGGACTGGAAGGCCGACCAGGGCACCACCGACGACCCGCTGGCCGACCGGCTGACCGCCGACAAGGCGAGCTACCGCTGGGTGAACCACACCTATCTGCACCCCTTCCTCGGCTGCGTCCAGGACGTCAGCGTGGTGCCGTGGCGCTGCGAGACCAACGCCGACGGCAGCACCAAGTGGGTGAGCAAGGCAGACATCGTGGCGGCCGTGAAGGACAACCGCACCTGGGCCGCGCAGCACGGACTGCCGCTGAACAACGCCGAGTTGGTGACCGGCGAGCACTCGGGGCTGAAGGTGCTGCCGCAGCAGCCGGTGGACAACCCCAACCTGGCGCCGGCGCTGTCCCAGCTGGGGGTGTCCTACCTGGCGAGCGACAACTCCCGTGACCCGCAGCAGCGCAAGGTCGGTCCCGCGGTCACGGTGCCGCGCTTCCCGATGAACGTCTTCTACAACGCCGGCACCGGGGCCGAGGAGACCGACGAGTACAACTTCATCTACACCAGCGCCGCCCAGGGCGGCAGCGGCCTGTGCGAGGGCTCGGCCACGTCCACCTGCCTGCCCGCGCCGCTGGACCCGGCCACCGGCTACACCTCGTACATCGCGCCGCTGGAGGCGCGGATCGACCTCGGCCACGTCCTGGCGAACAACCCGCGGCCGCACTTCATGCACCAGTCGAACCTGGCCGAGGGCCGGATCGCCTACCCGGTGATCGAGCAGGTGCTGAGCGGCTACTCGGCGCTGTTCGCCGCCGACACCCCCATGGTGAACCTGCGGACCTCCGACATCGCCACCGAGCTCCAGCGGCGGGCCGCCTGGGACACCGCGGTGAAGTCCGGCAAGGTGACCGGCTACCGGATCGGGTCGGCCGTCACGGTCACCGCGCCGAGCGGCACGCAGGTCAGCGCCACCATGCCGGCCGGCACCCGGCAGGCCCAACTCCTGGGCAGTACCGCCTTCGGCAGCTCCTACGCGGGCGCCCTGTCCGGCTGGACGGTGCCGGGCGTGCTGCAGAGCGCGGTGTCGCTGACGCTCCCGTCCAGGTCGACTCCCGCGCTGCTGCGGGTCAGCGTGTCGCTCGGCCCGATCCGGCTGAACGCGCACATCGGCGCCCTGCCGGTGCCCGGCGGCGTCACGCACGCGGTGCCCGCTGGGCCCGGCGCGACCAAGCACGCGGGGCCCGGCGCGGCCACGCACTGAACCACCCCGCGGGCGGGGCGAACCGGCCCCGCCCGCCGCACGACCGGGACGTCAGCGGCGTCCCGGTCGTGCGACACGTCCAGGTGCGGTCGAGCACCGGTGCGCACACGTCCAGGGGGGACACCACTTCATGCACGCAGTCTTCGGCGGTCCGCCGCCCCGCGCCGCGCGGGTGACGCTGCTGACCGAGGGAACGTATCCGCACAGCGCCGGCGGGGTGAGCGTCTGGTGCGACCAGCTGGTGCGCGGCATGCCCGACGTGGACTTCGGGATCCTCGCGGTGACCGGCACCGGCCGCGAGCCGGTGGTCTGGGACCTGCCGGGCAACGTCCGCAGCCTCGACGTCCTGCCGATGTGGGGCGCGGCACCGGCAGGCAAGGGGCCGCGCGGGGCCGGCCGGCGGGCGTTCCTGGCGGTGTGGGAGAGCTTCCTGACGGCGCTGCTCACCGAGGAGGACGACCAACACCCGGACGCCGACGAGCTGTTCAGCACCGGGCTGTACGCGCTCGCCGACCGGGCCGCAGCGGGCACCCTGTCGGCCGGCCTGCGCTCGGAGGCGGCGCTGCGGGTGCTGATCAGGCTGTGGCGGCGGCCGGGAACGACGGTGGCAGCCGCCCGGCCCACCCAGCATGACGCGCTGACGGCCGTCGACCTGCTGGAGCACGCGCTGCGCCCGCTGGCCGCACTGCCGCCCTGCGGGGTCGCGCACGCGGTCAGCGGCGGGCTGGCCACGCTGCCGGGGCTGGTCGCGCAGGCCAGATACGGCACCCCGCTGCTGCTCACCGAGCACGGCGTCTACCAGCGCGAACGCTATCTCGGCTACCGCACGGGCCCCTACCGCTGGCCGGTCAAGGCGCTGCTACTGCGGTTCTTCCGGCTGCTGTCCCGCGAGACGTACCGGTCCGCCGCGCTGATCACCCCGGGCAACCGGTACAACCGGCGCTGGGAGGAGCACGGCGGCGCGGCACCGGACCGGATCCGCACCGTCTACAACGGGGTCGACCCGTGGGCCTTCCCGATGGCCGGCCCTGAACCTGAGGTGCCGACGCTGGCCTGGGCGGGCCGGATCGACCCGATCAAGGACCTGGAGACGCTGATCCGCGCCTTCGCGCTGGTCCGCGCCGAGCTGCCGGCCGCCCGGCTGCGGATCTTCGGCGGCACACCGCGCGGCGGCGAGGCGTACCGGGACCGCTGCAAGGCGCTGGCCGAGGAGCTGGGCGCGGGCGAGGCGGTCACCTTCGAGGGCCGGGTAGACGACATCCGCACGGCGTACGCGGCCGGGCAGGTGGTGATGCTGTCCAGCATCAGCGAGGGGTTCCCCTTCACCCTGATCGAGGCCATGTCCTGCGGGCGCTGCACGGTCTCCACCGACGTGGGCGGGGTGCGGGAGGCGGTCGGCGACACCGGGCTGGTGGTGCCGCCGCGCGATCCGGCGGCGATGGCCGGGGCGGCGCTGAGCCTGCTGCGCGACCCGGAGCGGCGGGCGTCGCTGGGCTGGGACGCGCGGCTGCGGGTGATCGACCAGTTCACGCTGCGCCGGACGATCGACGCCTTCCGCGACATCTACACCGGCCTCACCCCGCCCGAGACCGGCCGGTCCCTGGCCGGAGTCACCTGGACGTCCCGGCTCTGGCGCGACCCCGGCGATCCCGCGGCCCATTCGCCGTCCGAGCCGATCGCGGCGGGAGAGGGCCGGTGAGCGGGCCGCTGTCCCTGGTGGGGACGACGCCGGGCCGGCCCGGCCCGGGCGGCACGATCGCCGCGCCCGGCAGGCGGCGCCGGGTGCCGTCCTGGGCGCGGCCGGATCCGATGGCCGAACTGGCCGAGCGGCTCGGCGAGTCCTGCGCGTCAGCGGTCCATCCGGACGAGGTGGCCGCGCTGCTGGAGTCCGAGGGGCTGACCGACGAGCAGATCACCGGCGAGTACCGGCACCGCGACCTGTTCTCGCTGGCTGCGGAGCTGTTCGCCTACGTGCCGCGGGCCTTCCCGGAGCCCGAACCGGTGCCCGACCCGTGGGCGGCCGACGTGTGGCGCTGCGTGCTGCGCGGCCTCACCTTCGCGCTGCCCGGGGTGGCCTACCTGCTCGGCGGCCGGTGGGCGGCGGGCCCTGACGGGCCGTTCGGGGTGTCCCGGGCGGTCGCCGCGTGGGGCGCGGCGGCGCTGTGCGGCTGGGGCTGGAACCAGGCGCTCGCGCACCGCGCGCATCTGCTCCTGCTGGTCGGGCGGCCGCGGGCCGCGGCCCGGTTCCTGCTGACCGGGGCGGTGTCCGGCGCGCTGCTCTCCACCCTCGCGGCGGCCTGCGTCCTGGGCGCGGCGCGGCCCGCCGCGCTGGCCTTCGCGGCCGGCCAGTCGCTGTACATCGCCGCGGCCACGGCGCTGCTGGTACTCGGCCGGGAACGGGCGCTGCTGCACGTCCTGGTCCCGCTCACCGTGGCGGCCTGCTGCGGCGCCACGAAGCTGCCCTCAGCGGTGGTGGCGGCGGTGCTGGCCGCGACCGTCCTCGCCACCGCCGGGACGGCGCTCTCCGCCCTGCTGGCCGCCGGCTCGCCGCCTGCCGCGGACAAGGGCAAGGGCAAGGACGGGGCCGCCAACCGGCGTGCGGCGCGGGCGCGTTCGGTGCCGGCGGGACTGCGGGAGCTGTGGCGGCCCGAGGAGGAGGTCGCCGCCGACGCCGCCGTTCCGGCCCATGTCTCGCTGCCGCACGGGCTCGCCGGCCTGGCCGGCGGAGCGCTGGTGATCGCGGCGGCGCTGAGCGGGGAGTTCGTCGCCGCGCTGACGGTGAGCATGGGCATCGCCGAGTGGCTGCTGTTCAGGATCCGCAGCCGGTGCCTGGTGGCGCTGCGCGCGACCGGGGTCGGCGAGCGGCTGGTCGTGCGGTCCTGGCGGGTGCTCGCCGGGTGCCTCGGCTGGTACGCGGCCACCCTGGTCGCGCTGGCGGCCGTCGAGGCGGTGGCGCTGCCCGGCGCGGCCGACTGGAGCGCGGGTCATGTGGCCGTACTGCTGGCGCTCGGCGGCACGCTGTGGCTGCAACTGCTGCTCCAGTCCTGCGGTCGGCCCTGGACCGGCGCCGGCGTGCTCGGCGCCGCCGCGGCCACCGCCGTCGTACTCCTCGCGGTGCACGCCGCCGCGCCAGGCAGGGTGCTCGGCCTGGTCTGCGCGGGCGCCTGCGTCCTGCTGCTGGCCGCCGCCCGAGCGATCACCGGCCGGGTGACCACCCACCGCTGAGGCCGCCGCTCCCCGCCACTCCCCCGCCGCCGGTCCGGCACCGGCGAACCGGTCAACCCACCTACCTCACAGGGAGATCCACCCATGTCCACCGACACCCCCGTCGCCGTCACCGGCGCCGAAGGCTTCATCGGCTCGCATCTGGTGGAGGCGCTGGTCGCCTCCGGGCGCCGGGTGCGCGCGATGGTCCAGTACAACTCGTTCTCGTCGCACGGCTGGCTCGACACCCTGGCGCCCGACGTGCTCGACCAGGTCGAGCTGATCCTCGGCGACGTCCGCGACCCCGGCTCGGTCAGGGAGGTGACGGCCGGCGCCGACACCGTCTACCACCTGGCCGCGCTGATCGCGATCCCGTACTCCTACCGCGCGCCGCGCAGTTACGTGGACACCAACGTGACGGGCACCCTCAACGTCCTTGAGGCGGTACGGGAGTCGGGCGCCACGCGACTGGTGCACACCTCGACCAGCGAGACCTACGGCACCGCGCAGACCGTGCCGATCAGCGAGGACCACCCGATCGTCACGCAGTCGCCGTACGCGGCCTCCAAAGCCGGCGGCGACCGGCTCGCGGACAGCTACCACGCCAGTTTCGGCACGCCCGTGGTGACGCTGCGGCCGTTCAACACCTACGGGCCCCGGCAGTCGATGCGCGCGGTGATCCCGGCGGTGATCGGCCAGGTCGCGGCGGGGCGGCGGGAGGTGACGCTCGGCGATCTGCGGCCCACCCGCGACTTCACCTTCGTCAAGGACACCGCCGCGGCCTTCCTCGCGGTCGGCACCGCGCCCGCCGAGCAGGTGGTCGGCCGCACCTTCAACGCCGGTACCGGCGGCGAGATCTCGGTCGGCGACCTGGTGCTGCTGATCGGCAAGCTGATGGACGCCGACCTGACCGTCCGCGAGGACGAGCGCAGGCTGCGGCCGGCCGGCTCCGAGGTGATGCGGCTGGTGTGCGACGCCGCCCGGCTGCGGGCCGCCACCGGCTGGTCGCCGGGACACCGCCTGGAGGACGGCCTGAGCCGCACCATCGACTTCTTCCGCGACCCGGCCAACCTGGCCCGCTACAACACCGCCGCCTACCACGTCTGACGGCGCCGACGCCGTCCCACGTGTCCGTACATCCATCCGCAGGGGGGAACCACCGTGCACGCAGTCATCCTCGCCGGGGGCAAAGGCATCAGGCTCCGGCCGTACACCACCGCACTGCCCAAACCGCTGGTGCCGATCGGCGACAGCCACGCGATCCTGGAGATCGTGCTGCGGCAGCTCGCCGGCTGCGGCTACCGCAGATGCACCATCGCCATCGGCCATCTGGGCAACATCATCCGCGCCTACGTCGGCGACGGCTCCCAGTGGGGAATCGACGTGGACTACGTCACCGAGGACAGCCCGCTGGGCACCATGGGGCCGCTGCTGGCGATGACCGGCCAACTGCCCCAGGACTTCCTGGTGATGAACGGCGACATCCTCACCGACCTGGACTTCGCCGAGGTGCTGCGCGGGCACCGCGGCTCCGGCGCGCCGCTGACCATCGCCACCTACCAGCGCACCGTGAGCATCGACTTCGGGGTGCTCACCACCGACGGCGGACAGGTGGTCGGCTTCACCGAGAAGCCGACCATGGACTACCGGGTGTCGATGGGCGTCTACGGCCTCTCGCTGGCCACCCTGGCCGGCTACACGCCCGGACTGCCGCTGGGCTTCGACGAGTTGGTGCTCGACCTGCTGGCCGCCGGACGGCCGCCGCGCGCCCACGACTTCGACGGGTACTGGCTGGACATCGGCCGGCCCGACGACTACGACCGGGCCAACGCCGAGTTCGGCAGCCGGCGCGACCTGCTGCTCAAGGGGGCGTGAGCCGGTGACCCGGATGCTGGTACTCGGCTGCGGGGGCTTCCTCGGCGCGCCGGTCGCCGCGCGGCTCGGCGAACTGCCCGGAGTGCAGGTGCTGCGCGGCGCCCGCTCGGGCGGCGGCGGCCGGGCGGCGGGTCCGCGGCCGGACCTGGTCGCGGACCTCGCCGACGTGCAGGTGGACTTCCTGGCCGTGCAGTTGACGGCGCTGCGTCCCGACGTGGTCGTCAACTGCGCGGGCCTGACCTCGGGTTCGGCGAGCCGGCTGTGCGCGGTGAACGCGCAAGGGGCCGCCGCGCTCGGCGAGGCGATGGCACTCGCGGTGCCCTCGGCCCGCCTCGTGCACCTGGGCTCGGCGGCGGAGTACGGCCCCGGCGAGCCCGGCACGTCGCTGGGCGAGTCCGCCCCGGCGCGCCCGGCCGGGCTGTACGGCGCGGCGAAGCTGGCGGGCACCCTCGCGGTGGCCGCGGCGCGGCTCGACGCGGTGGTGCTCCGGGTGTTCAACCCGGTCGGCGCGGGCGCCCCGGTCTCCGGGCTGCCCGGCCGGCTGGCCGCCGCGCTCCGCGCCGCGCCGCGGGACGGCACCGTCCGCACCGGTGACCTGGGCGCGTACCGTGACTTCGTGGACGTGACGGACGTGGCCGAGGCCGTGGCGCTGGCCGCGACCGCCCCCGGGCGGCTGCCGCCGGTGCTGAACGTGGGATCGGGCCGCGCGACCGAGGTCCGCGACCTGGTGCACGAGCTCGCCGCCATCAGCGGCTTCACCGGCCGGATCGAGGAGTCGGGAGCCGGCTCCGAGCGGTCGGCGGCCACCTCCTGGGTGCGGGCCGACATCACGCTGGCCGGCGCCGCCCTCGGCTGGCGCCCGGCGCGCACCCTGCGCGACTCGCTCACCGACCTGTGGTCGGCGAGGGCCGGGGCCCCGGCATGACCCCACCCGAAGAACCGGCCGGCGGAGCCCTGCTGGTGCCGATGTACGTCCACCCGGTGCTGGACCCGGCCGGGTGGCGGGCCCTTGAGAGCGCGGCGGGCCGGCTGTACGGGGTGGTGCTCAACGCCGCGGACGGGCCCGGCGACGCGCCCGACCCGGTGTTCGCCGAGGCCGCGGCGCGGCTGCGGCGGGCCGGGGTGCGGGTGCTCGGCTATGTGGACACCGGCTACGGGGCCCGCCCGCTGCGCGCGGCGGGCCTCGACCTGCGCAGGCACCGGGCCTGGTACGGCGTGACGGGCGCGTTCTTCGACCGGGTCGCGGGCGACGAGCGGCGGCTGCCGTACTACCGGCGGCTGGCCCGCGCGGCCAGGCTCGGCGGCGCGCCGACCGTCGTACTCAACCCGGGGGTGCACCCCGATCCGCGGTATGCCCGGGTCGCCGACCTGCTCGTCACCTACGAGGGCAGCTGGGCGGACTACGCGGCAGCGGAGGTGCCGGCCTGGACGGCGGCGCACTCGCCCGACCGCTTCTGCCATCTGGTGTACGGCGTGCCGCGCGGCCTGGGCGCCCGGGTGGCGCGGACGGCCGCCGGGCGCGGGGCCGCCGTGCACTGCGCGGTGCCGGGTCTGCCGCCCAACCCGTGGTGCCAGGCGCCGGCGGGTGCGGCGTGAGGCGGTGGGCGCGGGGCTCGGTGGCGGCCGTTCTGCTGCTGGTGGCGGGCTGCTCGGGGGCGGCGGAGCATTCCACGCCGGGCGGCGGGACACGGGGGGCCGCCTCATCCCAGGCCGCGCCCGTCCCCTCGCGTTCGGCGGCCGGCCGCTCCGGAGCCGCGGCCACGACGACCCGGGCGCCGTCCACCCGTCCGGGCCCGTCCGAGGGTCCGGCCACCGCCCGCTGGCAGCCGCGCCCGGGGGTCGGCTGGCAGTGGCAGCTCAGCGGCACCGTGGACACCTCGGTCGACGTGCCGGTCTACGACATCGACGGCTTCGAGAACAGCGCCGGCGTGGTGGCCGGGCTGCACCGGGCCGGCCGCAAGGTGATCTGCTACGTCAACGCCGGTGCATACGAGTCGTTCCGCCCGGACGCCGCCCGCTACCCCAAGGCGCTGCTCGGCCGCGGCGACGGCTGGGACGGCGAGCGCTGGCTCGACATCCGCCGGCTCGGCCAGCTGCGCCCGCTGCTGGCCGCCCGCTTCGACATGTGCCGTACTAAGGGCTTCGACGCGGTGGAGCCCGACCTGCTCGACGGGTACGCCAACGACACCGGCTTCCCGCTGACGGCCGGTCAGCAGCTGGCGTTCAACCGGATGGTCGCCGCTCTCGCGCATCAACGCGGCCTGGCCGTGGGTCTGAAGAACGACCTCGACCAAGTACCCGCTCTGGTAGGTGACTTCGACTTCTCGGTGGACGAGCAGTGCGCGCAGTACGAGGAGTGCGACGCGCTGACCCCGTTCATCGCGGCGGGCAAGGCGGTCTTCCACGCCGAGTACGAGCTGACGACGAGTCAGTTCTGCCCGCAGAGCCGCCGGTTGCGACTCAGCTCGATCCGCAAGCACCTGTCGCTGGACGCGTGGCGCGAAGCCTGCTGAAGCGGCGCCGACATGCCGCGGACCCCGCAGGAGGCACCAGCGGGGTCCGCTCGCGCGCCCACCGGGCACGCTGCTCTGGGACAGGTCAGACGAGCCGCCACAGGTGGTCGGCCGTGCCGTTGTCGGTCCATTGGGTGACCTGCGCCTTGTCGGCCAGGGACATGCCGTCCACCGCGAGCACCTTGCCCGAGCGGACGTTGACGATCTTCGACCAGCCGTCGCCGTTGTCCACGATCCGCCACAGGTGGTCGGGCGTGCCGTTGTCCTGGTACTGCTGGGCGTGGGCGCCGTCGGCGGTGCTCTGGTCGTGCACGGCGAGCACCTTGCCGCTGTTGCGGTTGACGATCCGCACGCTGCCGTCGCCGTTGTCGAGCAGCGTCCACAGGTGGTCGGGGGTGCCGTTGTCGGCGTACTGGGTGACCTCGCCGGTGTCGGCGAGCGACATGTCGGATACCGCGAGCACCTTGCCGGAGTTGCGGTTCTGGATCCGGTGCCACACGGTGGTCGAGCCGGCCGGGCCGAGCAGCAGGGCGAGCATCCCGCCGACCACCGGGCGGTCCTGGAAGCCGCGCTGCGCGGCGGTGGCCACGGTGTACCAGTCGCTGAACGGCACCCGCTGCACTGTGGAGTCGGCGAAGTTGTAGACCCCGTTGACCAGGACGTCACGGGTGGCGCCGTGGTCGGCGAGCCAGGCCGCGGTCCACAACTCCCAGTCACCTTTGGTGTAGTCGTTGCGCGGGTCGAGCTCGATGCCGTTGGCGCCGGCGTGCGAGGCGTACCAGCCGGCCTCCCGCGCGGCGGTGCCGACCGGGACCAGGTCAAGGCCCAGCAGCCGGTCGGGGAAGCCGTTGTACTTCAGGCTCCAGGTGCCGTCCTGGTCGTAGGCCAGTTTGAGGTGGCCGCCGGAGGAGTCCTCCGCCAGGCTCGTCCACCGGCTGATGTAGCTGCGGGCCAGGGTGCGGTAGTGGGTGGCGTCGGCGGCGTTGCCGTTCGCGGTGGCCACCACGCTCATCGCGCCGATGCCGACGATGCCCTTGAGCGCGAGGTTGGCGCTGTGCGCGATGAAGCCGGTGAAGTCGTCGGTCTGGTTCTGGAAGCCGGGGTCGAGCGCGTTGGCCGCCAGGTACTCGGCCCACTGCCGCAGGATCGGGTAGTGCGCTCGGGCGAACGATCCGGCGTCGGCGGCCGGCAGCCGCTGGATGAGGGCCGCGGCCATGATGAGCATGTTCGCGGACTCCTCGACCGGCATGTCCTCCTCGTTGCCGTCGTTGTGCCCGGTGGCGTTGGGGTAGCCGGAGCCGAGGTCGTGCTCGGCGAACTCCTTGGGCCAGCCGCCGTGTTCGGGGTAGTCCAGCAGGGGTTCGAGCAGCAGCCGCAGGTAGCCGGGCGAGAGGTAGAGGTAGGCGGGGAAGGCCGGGTAGGTGACGTCGATGGTGGACATGTTGCCGTCGGAGGAGATCTCCTTCAGGAACGCCCAGGGGCTGCCGCCCCGGTCCACCAGCTCGGTGCCCGCCACGGCCTGCCGCAGCGCGAGCGCGCACACCGCCGCGTAGTGGTCGCCGGTGCTGCCGCCGCCGGCCGCGGCCACCGCGTCGTCGTGGATGCGCTGGTCGAGCGCCGTCGCGGCGGCCAGGGCGGCGCCGTAGTCGGCGTCGAACCAGCCGGCCATGTCCTCGAGGGAGTTCCAGTAGTGCTTCCACCACGGCTGGAGCTGGGTGCCGAGGTAGGTCACCGCTGGCGTGCGGACATGGCCGAGGGTGACGGTGAACAGGGCTGACGGCGTACCGGGGTTGACGGTGCCGAAGTCCCGGTTCAGGCCGAGTACCGGCCAGCGGTCGCTGATGGCACGGGGTTTGGCGCTGTCCACCGAACCGTCCAGCCGGCCGTTCGCCGCCGAGGCGGCCCGGACCACGGTGTCCTGGCCGATCTGCGAGGTGACCCCGGTGCCGCTCGGCGTGGCCAGCACCAGGCTGCCCCAGGAGGCCTGGTCGCCGTGCTCCTGCAGCACCCCGGGGCTGGCGGGCGCTGCGGTGAGTACGGTCATCCGGCCGGCCTGCCGGCTGTCCCAGGTGATCGGGGTGGCGGTGTCGCCGTGCACCCACTCGCCGGACGCGTCCAGGTGGACGTCCACGGCGTGCGCGCGGCCGTCGTTGCTCGCGGCCTGCACGGTGACGTAGCTGAGCGGCACCGACTGGCGCTGGAGGTTGCCGAGGTCGACCGGTGAGAAGAAGGTGACGGTGAGGGTGACGCCGCCGCCGCTGAGCGTGTAGACGGAGCGGGTCGCGGTGAGTCGCAGCGAGAGCTGCTGCATCGTGGCGAGGGCCGGCCCCGCGGGCAGCGCGGGGTTGCCGGCGAAGACGTACCCGGCGCCGTCGATCCTGGCCAGGCCGCACAGCGCGGTGATGTGGCCGTTCCAGAAGGTGGGCCAGGTGCCGGCCAGGTTGTCCGCGGGCAGCCAGGTCGACAGGTACATCGACCGGACGGCCAGCGGGACGGCGGGCGGGCGCAGCGGGGCGAAGGTGCCGGCGGCGGTCGCGGCCGGTGTCGCGGCGGGGGCTGCGGTGGGGGTCGCCGCGGCCGGGGCGGGCGCGGCCTGTGCGAGGCCGGCCGGGAGGAGGCCGCCGGCCGCGGCAGCGGTGAGCGCGCCGGTCCACAGGAGCAGCTCGCGGCGGCCCGGGCGCGGTCGGGGGCCGGGGGTGCCGGGGTCAGGGGTGCGGGTGTCGTCGGAGGTCACGTGAGTGTTCCGTCCTCGGTGCGGGGGTGGGGGGTCGGAGCGGCTCAGACGAACTGCCAGAGGTGGTCGGCGGTCCCGTTGTCGTCGTACTGCACGACGTGTGCGCTGTTGGCGGTGGACATCAGGTCGACGCCGAGGACCTTGCCCGAGTTGAGGTTCCGGATCCGCTGCCAGCCGTCACCGTTGTCCACCAACTGCCAGAGATGGTCCGCCGTCCCGTTGTCGTCGAACTGCACGACCTGCGCGCTGTTGGCGGTGGACATCAGATCGACGCCGAGGACCTTGCCCGAGTTGAGGTTCCGGATCCGGTACCAGCCGTCACCGTTGTCCACCAACTGCCAGAGATGGTCCGCCGTCCCGTTGTCGTCGAACTGCACGACCTGCGCGCTGTTGGCGGTGGACATCAGATCGACGCCCATCAGCTTGCCGGAGTTGCGGTTGCGGATCTTGCGGTAGGGGGCGGGCGCCGACCACTGGTTGCCGTCGGTGGTCGCGGTCGGGAAGGCGGAGATCCGCAGCCGGGCGGCGCCCATCGGGATCAGGGTGACGGTCTCCACGGCGCTGGTGCTGCGGGCCGGCGACGCCTGGAGCGGGGTGACGACATGCTGCGCGTCGGCCTGCCACGCGTCGATCCTGCGGGCGGGGGCGGTGATCCTGACCGGCGAGCCGGCCTGGGTGAAGGGGTCGGCCGGCAGCGATCCGCCCGCGCGGCTGAACGCGAGGCTGCCCGAGTCCAGGGCGAGGCCGTAGTTCCACGGGGTGGTGGCGTGCACGTCGTACTCGGGGAACTGGGCGCTGCCCGCGTACTGCACGTAGTTCTCGCCGATGCTCAGTGCGTACGTCAGCGGGCCGTGGTTGACGCTGACCGAGTTGTGGTTGGCGGACCAGGTCTTCACGGTGGTGGCCTGCGGGAACTGCACGGCGACCTTGTCACCGTTGTTCCAGGTGCGGTTGATCTTCGTGAAGGCGGGACCGGCCGGCGCGCTCACCGCGGCTCCGTTGACGGTGATCTTCGGCGCGGAGCACCAGCCGGGGATCCGCAGGTAGAGCGGGAAGGCCAGCGGGCCAGGGGTGGCGACGGTGAGGCTGACGGTGTCGGCGAACGGGTAGTCGGTGGTCTCGGTGACGGTGACCTGGGTGCCGCCGGCCACCTTCGCGGTGACCGAGCTGGGCGCGTACATCGCGGCGGCGAGGCCGTTGTCGGGGGTGGCGAGCCACAGCTCCTCGGTGAAGTACGGCCAGCCCATGCCGTAGTTGTGCGGGCAGCAGCGGTACTGGTCCACGCCCGGCATGTACGCCTGCATGGCGAAGCCGTTCTGGAACTGGCCCTGGGACTTGGCGACGTCGTCGAGGTCGACGCTGTTGGCGCTGGTGATGTAGTGCACGGCCTTGCCGGTCGGATCGAGCGCGGCCGGCAGCGAGTTGAAGGCCAGCTCCTCGCAGCGGTCGGCCCACACCGGGTCGCCGGTGATCCGGGTCAGCAGCTGGTGGCTGGCCATGAACTCCACGATGCCGCAGGTCTCGAAGCCCTGCCGGGGGTCGCCGAAGCCGGGCCTGGCGTTCTCGTCGCCGGCGAAGCCGCCGCCCGGGAACTGGCCGTAACCGCCCATCACCGAGGCGTAGTTCTGGTAGGCGGCCTGGGTCAGCGCGGCCGACGGCGAGCGCAGCGCGTACTGCGCGGGCTCGCGGAAGCCCTGGGCGATGTTGACGTTGTGCAGCGAGGGCAGGTTGTTCACCCAGTTGGCGCCGCCGGCGTGGATCTTGTCGGCCAGGTCGAGCAGGAACGCGTCGCCGGTCCTGTTGTAGAGCCAGAAGACGCTGTCCAGGCCGTCGCCCCAGCGCACCGACACCCAGCTCTGGTTGAAGGCGCCGGGGCCCTGGGCGTTCATGTAGCGGAAGAAGGCCGACAGCAGCGGGATGATCCGGGTGTCGCCGCTGTACTCCTGCCAGTTGCGCAGCGCCCAGGTCAGCGGCAGGTACGGCCAGAAGTCGGGGCCGCCGCCGAGCGAGGTGCGCAGCGCGGTCGGGCCGAAGAAGCCGTCGGACTGCCGGGTGGCCACGATGGCGTCCACCCAGGTGCGTACCGCGGCCAGCGCCCCGGCGTCGCCGGTGAGCACCGCCAGGTCGGTGTAGCCGCGCAGCCAGTACGGGACCTCCTCCCAGCCGACCTTGCCGGGGTGCACCCAGCCGGTGTCGTCCTTCACCAGGAAGTGCGAGAGGGAGGCGTACTGGCCGCACAGGCCGGCCAGTTGCTGCCGCAGCCGGCCGTCGAGCCAGCCGCGGGCGGTGACGGCGCCGGGCGGCAGCCGGAGGAAGGCGGTGGGGGCCAGGGGTGCGGCGTTGGGGCTGTAGAGCCCGCCGCGGGCCGGGGCGACGGCCGAGGCGGATCGGGCGGTGGCGTTGGCGGTGGCCTTGACGGGGGCGGAACGGGCGGGGGCGGCGTGCGCGGCGCCGGCCGCGGCGAGCGGGAGGCCCGCTCCGGTGGCGGCGATGGCGGTACCGACGAACTGCCGGCGGTTGAGCGGCATGGGGCGGCTCCTGCGTGCTTCCGGGGGCGTGGGGCCCGTGAAGCCGGCCGGTGGGGTGGCCGGAGCGGGGCGGTGCGACGGCGCCGCCCGGTGTACGACGTTTCCCTTTCAACGTTGGAAAGAGCGATGCCACCCGGAATGACAGCACGCCCTGACTGGCATGTCCAGAGCACGCGCAGAACTCACCAGGGTTGACGTCAGCCCCTGTTGGGAGTTGGCCGATCGGCTGCTGACTCATTTTTGAAACATGCTGAACGACCGCTTGTCAGGCCGCGAGCTCATCTATATAACGTTGTAAAGCCGAGCCCGGGGACCATGGTCCCGACGCCGGCGTGCAGCCCCGAACCCCTCATGCAAGACCGACGGACGCACCCCCGTCGAGACCAAGGAGTGTCGTGAGCATGACTACCCACAGAACCCGCACCCTGGCCGCCGCCTGCCTGCTGCTCGCCACGGCGGGACTGGCCGCCTCCGGCTGCTCCAAGTCCGAGGACGACAAGTCCTCGGCCGCGCCCAGCGATTCGTCGCAGGCCGCGGCGCAGCAGCAGGTCACCGAGTCGGCCTCGGCGCCGGCCGGCGGCGGATGCACGCTGACCGCCTACGGCGCCCCCAAGCTCGACCTGAAGAACGCGGTCGTCGGCTTCTCGCAGTCCGAGAAGGAGGACAACCCGTTCCGGATCGCCGAGACCCAGTCCATCAAGGACGAGGCCAAGAAGCTCGGCGTGAAGAAGCTGCTCACCACCGACGCGCAGTCCCAACTGCCCAAGCAGATCAGCGACATCCAGGACATGCTGACCCAGGGCGCCCAGCTGCTGATCGTCGCGCCGCTCAACTCCGACGGCCTGGACCCGGCCTTGAAGGCCGCCGCCGCCAAGCACGTGCCGGTCATCACCATCGACCGCAAGATCAACGCCACCTCGTGCAAGGACTATGTGACTTTCCTCGGCTCGGACTTCGTCAAGCAGGGGCAGCGCGCGGCCGACGCCATGATCAAGGCCACCGGCGGCAAGGGCCAGGTGGCGATCCTGCTCGGCTCCTCGGGCAACAACGTCACCACCGACCGCACCAAGGGCTTCATGGACGAGATCACCGCCAAGGCGCCCGGCCTGAAGGTGGTCGCCCAGCAGACCGGCGAGTTCACCCGGGACAAGGGCCAGCAGGTCATGGAGCAGCTGATCCAGTCCAAGCCCGGCATCACCGCGGTCTACGCGGAGAACGACGAGATGGGCCTCGGCGCGCTCACCGCGCTCAAGAGCGCGGGCAAGAACCCCGGCAAGGACGTCAAGCTGGTCTCGGTGGACGGCACCCGCAACGCGGTGCAGCAGATCGTCGACGGCAACTACAACGCGGTGATCGAGTCCAACCCGCGGTTCGGCCCGCTGGCCTTCGCCACCGCGCAGAAGTTCTACGGCGGCGAGTCGATCCCCGAGGACGTGATCATCTCCGACCGCGCCTACGACGAGTCCAACGCCAAGACCTCGGTCTCCGGCGCCTTCTGATCCGTCGCGACCCCCCGGAAGGGCACGATCATGGCACCACCAGAAGCCGCCGCGGCGCAGTCCGCGCCGCCAGGACCGCCGACGCCGCCGGGACCGGCGGCACCGCCCGCCGCCGTCCTGGAGGCGGTCGGCGTCAGCAAGCGCTTCCCCGGCGTGGTGGCGCTCGACGACGTGTCGTTCACGCTGCGCGCCGGTGAGATCCACGCGCTGGTCGGCGAGAACGGCGCGGGCAAGTCCACGCTGATCAAGATCCTCACCGGAGTGCACCGGCCCGACGACGGCGAGCTGCGGCTCGGCGGCGAGCCGGTCGCCTTCCACCATCCGCACGAGGCGCAGCAGGCCGGGATCTCCACCATCTACCAGGAGGTGAACCTCGTCCCGCTGATGAGCGTGGCCCGCAACATCTTCCTGGGCCGCGAGCCGAAGAACCGGCTCGGTCTGATCGACTTCCGCCGGATGCACGGCGAGACGGCCGAGCTGCTGCGCGGCTTCGGCCTCACCGTCGACCCGCGCCGCCCGCTGCACACCCTGGGCATCGGCACCCAGCAGATGGTGGCCCTGGCCCGGGCGGTGTCGGTAAAGGCCAGGGTGGTGGTGATGGACGAGCCCACCTCCTCGCTCGAACCGCGCGAGGTGGAGACGCTGTTCCGGGTGATCGGCGAGCTGCACGAGCGCGGCATCTCGCTGGTCTACGTCAGCCACCGGATGGACGAGCTGTACCGGATCTGCGACCGGGTGACGGTGCTGCGCGACGGCCGTCTGGTGCACGCCGGAGACCTCAAGGACACCGAACGGGTCAGGCTGGTCTCGATGATGCTCGGCCGGGAGCTGGCGCAGGTCCGCCGGGAGGGCACCACGAGCTTCGGCGACGGGCACGCCGCCGGCGGCGAACCGGTGCTCAGCGCCGAGGGGTTGCGCAGCAGACACCTGTTGCACGGCATCGGCTTCGAGCTGCACCCGGGCGAAGTGCTGGGCCTGGGCGGGCTGTTGGGCTCCGGGCGCACCGAGACCGCCAAGGCACTGGCCGGCGCGCTGCCGCTGGACGGCGGCGAGGTCAGGGTCGGCGGCCGGCTGCTGCGCCGGCTCAGCCCGGCCGCCGCGATCCGCTCCGGCATCAGCCTGCTGCCCGAGGACCGCAAGGCCGAGGGCATCGTGCCCGGCCTCTCGGTGCGGGAGAACATCCTGCTGGCCGCGATGCCGCGGCTGTCCCGGTTCGGTTTCGTGTCCCGCCGCCGGCAGGACCGGGTGGTGGACATCTTCATGAAGCGGCTGCGGATCAAGGCGGCGAGCGCCGAGCAGAAGGTCGGCGAGCTGTCCGGCGGCAACCAGCAGAAGGTGATGCTGGCCCGCTGGCTGTGCCTGGAGCCGCGGGTGCTGCTGCTGGACGAGCCGACCCGCGGTATCGACGTCGGCGCCAAGGCCGAGGTCCAGACGCTGATCGACGAGCTGGCCGGCGAGGGGCTCGCGGTGCTGCTGATCTCCTCCGACCTGGAGGAGCTGGTGGAGGGCGCGGACCGGATCGTGGTGCTGCGGGCCGGCGCGGTGGCCGGCGAACTCACCGGCGACGACGTGCGGGAGGACGCGCTGATGGCGGTGCTGGCGGAGGCGGTGCCCGAAGCGCCGCCGGAGGCGGTACCCGAGGCTCCGCCGGAGGCGGCGGCGAAGCCGGCCGAGCCCGGCGCCGAACCCGACTCCGAGGAGGACCCGCGATGACCTCGTTCGCCCTCCCCCGCGGCCTGGACCGGCCGCGGATCGCCGACTGGCTGCAGCGCTACGGCGTCTACGCCGCCGTCGTCGCGCTGCTGGTCTTCAACGGCATCTTCACCGACCACTTCCTCACCACCGACAACCTGCGCACCCAGCTGGTCCAGGTCGCCCCGGTCGTCATCGTCGCGCTCGGCATGGCGCTGGTGATCGGCACCGAGGGCGTGGACCTGTCGGTCGGCGCCACCATGGCGCTGGCCGGCGCGCTGCTGCCGCTCTACCTCGGCTACGGCATCGTGCCCGCGCTGCTGGTGGCGCTGCTCGCGGGGGTGGTCGTCGGGCTGGTCAACGGCTCGCTGGTGGCGCTGGTCGGGCTGCAACCCATCGTCGCCACCCTGGCCTTGTTCGTCGGCGGCCGGGGCCTGGCGCTGGTGTTCGCCGACGGCCAGCTCAAGCAGATCGACAACAAGGACCTGCTGAGCCTTGGCACCGACAGCGTGCTCGGCGTCCCGGTCGTCGTGCTGATCGCCGGCGTGCTCGCGCTGATCGTCGCCGGCCTCGTCCAACGCACCACCTTCGGCCGCCAGTTGGTGGCCATCGGCGGCAACAGGAAAGCGGCCGCGCTGGCCGGGCTGCCGGTCCGCCGGGTGCTCATCGGGGTGTACGTGATCTGCGGCGTCCTGGCCTCGCTCGCCGGGGTACTGGCCACCGCCCGGCTGACCGCCAGCGACCCGTCCTCGCTCGGCAACCTGATGGAACTGTCGGCGATCACCGCCGTGGTGGTCGGCGGCACCCCGCTGACCGGCGGTTCCGTCCGGGTGCTCGGCACGGTCTTCGGCGCGCTGCTGATGCAGCTGCTGCACGCCACCCTGGTCACCCACAACCTGCACGACTCCACCGCCCAGATGGTCCAGGCGGGCATCATCCTCGTCGCCGTCTATGTCGCCCGGGAGCGTCGATCCCGATGAAGTCCCTTGTGAAGACCGCCCTTCCGCTGCCCGCCGGGCCGCCGCTCACCGCTGTCGCCGAGGCCCGGCCGACCGGCCGGCAGCGGGCCGCCGAACTCCTGCAACGCCAGGGCGTGCTGGCCGTCCTGGTCCTGCTCTGCGTGATCTCGTCCTTCCTCTTCTCCTCCTTCGCCACCCTGGACAACACCCGGGGTATCGCCATCCAGGGCTCGTTCCTGGCGATCGTCGCGCTCGGCATGACGATGGTGATCGTCACCGGCGGCATCGACCTGTCCGTCGGCTCGGTCTTCGCGCTCGGCGGCGTGGTGTCGGCCTGGGCCTCGCAGTACGGCTTCCTGCCCGCACTGCTGGTGCCGCTGGTGGTGTGCGGGGCGATCGGCGCGATCAACGGGCTGCTGGTCGCCAAGGCCGGTATGGCGCCGTTCATCGTGACGCTGGCCTCGCTGCTCGGCGCCCGCGGGCTGCTGCTCGCGCTGACCCACGAGGGCGCCAAGACGTATCTGGTGCCGCACGGTTCGGCGTTCCAGAAGCTCGGCGGCGGGGCGGTGTGGGGCTTCGGGTATCCGGTGCTGATCGCGCTGGCGCTGTTCGGCCTCGGCGCGCTGGTGCTGCAGCGGACCTCGTTCGGGCAGGCGCTGTTCGCGGTCGGCGGCAGCGGGGACGCGGCGCTGCTGATGGGACTGCCGGTGGCCCGTACCAAGGTGCTGGTCTACACCCTCAGCGGGCTGCTGGCGGGGCTGGCAGGCGCCCTTAACGCGGCCCGGCTGTCGTCGGGCGTGACGATCATCGGGGTCGGCATGGAGCTGGACGCGATCTCGGCGGTGGTGATCGGCGGCACGCTGCTGGTCGGCGGCGCGGGCTCGGTGTCCGGCACGCTGTGGGGGGTGCTGCTGCTCGGCGTGATCCAGAACCTGATCAACCAGATCGGCTCGCTCAACTCCTCCTACCAGTCGGTGGTCAGCGGCGGGTTCCTGATCGTGGTGGTGGTCGCCCAGCGCTATCTGTCCGCCGCACGGCGCGGCACCTGACCGCGCTCGGTGCCGTGCCGCTTGTGGCGGCCTGCGCCACCCGTCCGCCGTGCCGTCTGTGGCGCCTGTGCCACCTGCGCCGGGCGGGAGGGCGCAGCCCGATACGCCGCATACCCCCGTCGGCGGCCCGGCACAAGACCGCGCACACTGAGGCCGGAACGACCGTGCCTCCGCAGGACGGCCGAGGCCGAGGAAAGGAACTCCGTGGGCGCCAGCCTCAAGGACGTCGCGCTGCTGGCGGGCGTGTCCGTCAAGACGGTGTCGAACGTGGTGAACAACTACCCCCATGTCACCCCGGGAATGCGGGAGCGCGTGCAGCGGGCGATCGACGAGCTGGGCTACCGGCCCAACCTGACGGCCCGCCACCTCCGCAAGGGCCGGACCGGCATCATCGCGCTGGCCGTACCGGAGTTGGGGAACCCGTACTTCGCCGAGCTGGCCGGCGCCGTCATCGACGCCGCCGCCCGGCACGACTACACGGTGCTGCTCGACCACACCGCGGGCCAGCGGAACAAGGAGATGCTGGTCTCGCAGGGCTTCCGCGCGCACGTCATCGACGGCCTGATCCTCAGCCCGATCGAGCTGGAGGCCGCCGACCTGCTCGGCCGCACCGACGACGCGCCGCTGGTGCTGCTCGGCGAGCGCGAGTACGACGCCCCCTACGACCACATCGCGATCGACAACGTGGCCGCCGCCCGTACCGCGGTCCGGCACCTGGCCGGGCTCGGGCACCGCAGGATCGCCTTCCTCGGCGCCCGCAGGGAGATCGCCAGGCAGCCCGCACATCTTCGACTGCGCGGCTGGCGCGAGGAGTTGGCCGCGGCCGGGCTGCCCTGCGACGAGTCGCTGGTGGCCGCCACCGACGGCTACGGCCGCTGGGACGGCGCCGCCGCGATGAACGCGCTGCTCGACAACGGGGTGCGGCCGGACGCGGTGTTCGCCTACAACGACCTGATGGCGCTCGGCGCGATGCGGGCGCTGGTGGAGCGCGGGCTGCGGGTGCCGCGGGACGTGTCGGTGATCGGCTTCGACGACGTGGAGGAGGGGCGGTTCTCCACGATCGCGCTCACCACGATCTCGCCGGACAAGCAGGCCATCGCCCGGCTGGCCGTGGAGCGGGTGGTGGCCCGGCTGACCGGCACGCCGGAGATGACCCCGGAGCGGATCAGACCCGGCTACACGCTGGTGGCCAGGGAGTCCACCGCGGCCCGGCCGGACTGACCCCGGGGCCGCCACCGCCGTCCGGCCGGCCGGCTCGGGCCGCCCGGGCTCGACCGCCGCCGGGGCACCACCGCCGCCGAGCCGGGCCGGGCCACCGCTCCCCCGTCACGCACCGACCTCCGGTACGACCGTCATCCGGTACGACCTTCCGCACCGACTGCTGAGGACCGCCGATGCCCCCTTCCCTCCCGCTCAGCGAGCCCTTCGGCAGCACGCCGGACGGGCGTCCCGTCGAGCGCTGGCGGCTGGACTCGGCGGCCGGGGTGAGCGCCGAGATCCTCACCTACGGCGGCATCCTGCACGCCCTGCGGGTCCCCGACCTGGCCGGCCGGACCGGCTCCGTGGTGCTCTCGCTGCCCGACGTGGCCTCCTACGCGGGCGACAGCCCGTACTTCGGGGCGCTGATCGGCCGGTACGCGAACCGGATCGCCGGCGCCCGGTTCGCACTCGACGGCCGCACCCACGAACTGCCGCACAACGACCGCGGCAACACCCTGCACGGCGGCCCCGACGGCTTCCACCACCGGCTGTGGCAGGCCGAACCGCTGCCCGGCGCGCTGCGGTTGCGGCTGCACAGCCCGGACGGCGACATGGGCTTCCCCGGCGCGCTCGACGTCACCGCGACGTACGCGCTCGGCGCCGACGGGACGCTCGCGCTGGAATTCGAGGCGCGCACCGACCGGCCGACGGTCGTCAACCTGACCAACCACGCGTATTTCAACCTGGCCGCGCCGGTGTCGGACCCCGGCGGCGCCGCCGGCGGCGGCATACTGCGGCACATGCTCCGTGTCGACGCCGACCACTACCTGCCGGTCACCGCCGAGTCCATCCCGTGGGGTCCGCGGCAGCCGGTCGAGGGCACGCCGTTCGACTTCACCGCGGCGCGGCCGATCGGCGAGGGACTCGACCGCGCGGACCCGCAGGTGAAGGCGGCCGAGGGGTACGACCACTGCTGGGTGCTGCGGCCGGCCGCCGATCCGGCGGTGCCGCGCACGGCGGCAGTGCTGCACGACCCCGGCAGCGGGCGGACGATGCGGGTCCGCACCACCGAGCCCGGCATCCAGGTCTACACCGCCAACCGCCTCGACGGCTCGCTCACCGCGCCCGACGGCCGCAGGCACCGGGCGCACGACGCGGTGTGCCTGGAGACCCAGCACCTGCCCGACTCGCCGAACCGCCCCGGCTACCCCAGCACGGTGCTGCGCCCCGGCGAAGTGCTGCTCAGCCGCACCGAGTTCGGCTTTCCGCACCTGCCGGTGGGGGCTCCGGCGTGACGGCGCCGCTGCTGATCGTCGACGCGGCGAACGTCGTCGGGTCCGTCCCCGACGGCTGGTGGCGCGACCGCCGGGCCGCGGCGGAGCGTCTCCGCGACGCGCTGGTCCCACTCGCGGAGACGGGCCTCGCCGCGTCGGGCGCGGTGCCGGAGTGGGCGGTGGGGACGCGGCTCGATGTCGTCCTGGTGGTGGAGGGGGCGGCGCGGGGGGTCCCCGCGGTCCCCGGTGTCCGGGTGGAGTCCGCGCCCGGGAGCGGCGACGATCTGATCGCCGCGCTGGCGGAGGAGTGCGCGGCGGTCACGCCGGGGCGGCGCTGCCTGGTGATCACGGCGGATCGCGAGCTCCGCTCCCGGGTAACCGCCTCAGGTTCCGAATGCGCGGGCCCGCGCACAGTCCGCCCGAGGTAGCCGCCCCGGGGCGATCGCCTTTCCCCCGGCCGCCGCCCGGGCGGGTGATCGCCTGTACCCCGGCCGCCGGTCCGTCGTGGCGGGCCGCGCAGTTCCCCGCGCCCCTACGGGGCCCGAACCCCGGCTCTTCGACCACCAGTCCATCGTGGCGGGCCGCGCAGTTCCCCGCGCCCCTACGGGGCCCGCACCCCGGCTCTTCGACCACCGGTCCGTCGTGGCGGGCCGCGCAGTTCCCCGCGCCCCTTCGGGGCTCGGGCCCTCGCTGTCGGTCGCGTTCGCGCGGCGCCAGCCGCAGGCAGGCACGGCGCCGGGATGCTCCCCCGGCCGAACGCGCCCCGTCAGGGGCGCGGGGCTGTTGCTGATTTGCGGCTGGCGCCGCGTGGGCGCGATCTGCGGCGGGTCGGGCCCCGTCAGGGGCGCGGGGAACTGCGCGACAAGCCACCGCGGACCGGGAGTCGAAGAGCCGGGGAGCGGGGTCCGAAAACCGCTAGCCGGGGCGGGTTCGGGCTGGTCATACTGGGGGCATGAGCACCGAGGACAGTCGCTACGACGCCGTGCGCAGCAGAGACTCCCGGTTCGACGGGGTCTTCTTCTTCGCCGTCGCGAGCACCCGCATCTACTGCCGCCCCAGCTGCCCCGCCACCACCCCGAAGCGCGGCAACGTCTCGTTCTATCCGACCGCCGCCGCCGCGCAAAGCGCCGGGTTCAGGGCCTGCCGCCGGTGCCGGCCGGACGCCGTGCCGGGGTCGGCCGACTGGAACGCGCGGGCCGACGTCGTCGGGCGGGCGGTGCGGCTCATCGGGGACGGGATCGTGGACCGGGAAGGGGTGTCCGGGCTGGCCACCCGGCTGGGGTACAGCGCCCGCCAGGTGCAGCGGCAGCTCAACGCCGAGCTGGGCGCCGGCCCGATCGCCCTGGCCAGGGCCCAGCGCGGGCACACCGCCAGGGTCCTGCTCCAGACCACCTCGATGCAGGCCGCCGAGATCGCCTTCGCGTCCGGCTTCGCGAGCGTGCGGCAGTTCAACGAGACGATCAAGGAGATCTACGCGGCCACCCCTACGGAGCTGCGCGCCGCGCGCCCCGGCCGCAGCTCACGGTTCGGCCCGGTCGCGACGGCGGGCCCGGTGGCCGCCGGGAGCGACGGCGCCCCGGCCGGGGTGCCGCTGCGGCTCGCCTACCGGGGCGGGTACGACTCCGCGCAGGTCTTCGACTTCCTGGCGGCCCGCGCGGTGCCGGGCGTGGAGGAGGTCCGCGGCCGGCCCGGCGACCGGACCTACCGGCGCACGCTGCGGCTCCCGCACGGCTCCGGTGTCGCCGAGGTCGGCGAACGGCCCGGCGCCGGCGGCTGGTTGGAGTGCCGACTGCACCTGGGCGACCTGCGCGACCTGACGACGGCGACCCAGCGGGTGCGCAGGCTCTTCGATCTGGACGCCGATCCGTACGCGGTCGCCGAGCGGCTCGGCGCCGATCCGGTGCTGGGTCCGCTGGTCGCCCTGCGGCCGGGCCTGCGCGCTCCGGGTGCGGCGAACCCTGAGGAGTCGGCGCTGCGCGTCGTGCTCGGCGAGGGGCTGCCGCTCGAACGCGCCCGGCGGCTCGGCGCGGAACTGGTCGCGGCGCACGGGGAGTTGCTCCCGTCGCCGAGCGGTGCCCTGACGCATCTGTTCCCGCGTGCGGCGGACCTGGTGGACGTGTTCCCGGCCGGCGGGGGCCTGCGCGCGTTGAGCACGGCACTGGCCGACGGAACGGTCCGGCTGGACCCGGGGGCAGATCGCGACGAGGCGGAACGCTTGCTGCTGGAGCTCCCGGGGATCACGCTGTGGGCGGCGGCGGTCATCCGCATGCGCACGTTGAGCGATCCCGACGTCCTCCCCCCGTCCGACCCGTCCCTCCCCGCCCCGCCACCCCCGACCTGGCGCCCTTGGCGCACCTACGCCGCCCACCACCTGTGGGCCGCCCCAGCTACCGACGTCCCCCCGCGCCGCGGCGCTTGAGCCCGTCGTTCACCTGCCGGTCCGTCATGGCTTGTCGCGCAGTTCCCCGCGCCCCTTCGGGGCCCGAACCCCGCCGCTGATCGCGCCCACGCGGCGCCAGCCGCACATCAGAAGCAGCCCCGCCCCTACCGGGGCGCACTGGTGATGTCTGGCGCGAGCAGAGCGTATGTAAAGGGGCGCGGGGAACTGCGCCACAAGCCACAGCGGACCCGCGGCCGAGGACGGGGTTCGGCCCCGAAGGGCCCCGGCCCCGGGTCAGGACTGTTCGCGCCGGAGGCGTTCCGCCTCGAAGAGGGCAAGGAACTGGCGGGTCCGCTCGTCCGGCTCGGCGTCGAGCTCCTCGGCCGGAACGGCCGTCTGCTCCTCGTCCTCCCTCTGGAAGAGGACCATCACCGGGGGGACCGGGTCCGGGTCGGAGGGGCGGGGGCCCTCGGGGCCGTCGGGGCCGATGCGGACCAGGCGCTCCACCCGGACGATCCGGAAGTGCCGGCCCGCCACGTCGAGTTCGTCGGAGCGCTCCGCGTCGAGCCGGTCCGCCGCCCGGCTGTAGACCGCGCGCTCCGCGGGCGAGAGCTCGCGCTGCCACGGCACCATCACCCGCAGCTGCACGGCGAGTTCGTCCCGCGCGGCCTGCGGCGTGACGGCCGTGCCGCTGGAGTCGGGGCGCCAGCGGCCCCCGTCGCCCTCCGCCTCGGCGGTCATGAAGGTGGCGGGCAGCAGCACCCCGCCGGGGTGGCTGCGGGCGGCGGCCCGCGCCTCCTCCCGTACGGTCTGCGGGACTCCGCCGTTCTTCCGCAGCGCCGCGAGCAGTTCCGCTTCGAGGATGCCCTCGGACAGCGTGGCCGCGTCACCGGGTTCGACCACCAGCACCGCCGCCGGATCGACGTCGCGGGAGCCGGCCCGCTCGGCGTCGAGGTCGGTGCGGCGCGGCGGCTCGGGGCCGTCCGGGCCCATCCGGATGATGCGTTCGGCCCGCACCACCCGGTAGCGCGCGCCGCGGACGGTCAGCTCGTCGAGCGGTTCCCAGTCGAGCCGCTCGGCCGCGGCGAGGTACTCCGCCTGCGCCTGCGAGTCGCCGGCGGCCCCGGACTCCTTGGACCGGCCGCGGAAGTACCCGCCGAGGCCGTCCCGCGCGTCCTGCGGGGCGAGCGAGCCGAAGTACCGCTGCAACTCCCAGCGCCCGCCGGGCCGTTCGCGGGCCACGCCGAAGACCGGGCCGCCCGCGAACAGCACGGACGGGTAGGTCTTGCGGGCCTTCCACGCCTCGACGTCGGCGAGTTCGGCGGCGACCGGCGACTCCGGCTCGGCCGGCGGGATCCTCCGGTACTCCGACTCGTCGTCGCCGCGCTCGTCCATGCCACCAGAATGCCCGTTCCGCGGCCTGATTCGCGATAATTCCGGGAAAACGGTTTCCGGCAAAAAACACCATGAGGTCCGGGTGCAACGCGCGTCCACCCGGGCGGACTTGACCGTCGGCCCCGGTCAACTCCCGGTGGCCGCGCCGCTTCCGGCGCCCCGGACCATACCGGTTCCGGCCAGCATCTGGCCGATCCCCTCGGGAGAGAGCAGGTGCTGGACCGCCAGCCGGCGGGCGCCCTCGATGCCGGCCCGGCGGCCGAGCACCGTGGTCTCGATGGCCACCGTCCTGGTGGCGAGCGGCAGCGCCCGGCGGTAGACGGCGGCCCGGATGTCGGCGAGCAGGTCGTCGTGCAGGCTGGCGATGCTGCCGCCGAGCACGATGGTGTCGGGGTTGTAGAAGCTGACCAGCGAGGCCAGCACGTCGCCGAGCCGCTGCGCGGCCAGCCGCACCTGGCGGCGGGCCAGCGGGTCGCCGGCCGCCACCAGCCGTACGACGTCGGCGACGTGCCGTACCGGCAGCCCGGCCTGGCGCAGCGTGGCGGCGATCGCGGCCCCGGAGGCGACGGCCTCCACGCAGCCGGTGTTGCCGCAGTGGCAGAGCACGTCGTCGTGGCCCGGCACCCGGATGTGCCCGATGTCGCCGGCCGCGCCGGTGGCCCCGCGGTGTACGACGCCGCCGGAGACGATGCCGCAGCCGATGCCGGTACCCACCTTGACGTACAGCAGGTGCGCCGTGGCGGGGCGCCGGCCGTACTCCCCCAGCGCCATCATGTTCACGTCGTTGTCCACCAGGACCGGTGCCTCGCGGCGGCCGGCGAAGAAGCCGGGCACCCGGTAGCCGTCCCAGCCGCGCATGATCGGCGGGCGGATCACGGTGCCGGTGCGCGCCTCGACCGGTCCCGGTACGCCCATGCTGATCGCGCGGACGTGCCCGGCCGGGTGGCCGGCCTCGGCGAGCAGCCGGCCGATCTGCTCGTCCACGCCGCCGAGCACGGCCTCGGGTCCCTCGTTGATGTCCAGGTTCTCGGTGCCCTCGGCGAGCACGGTGCCGCCGAGTTCGGCGACGGCGACGGTGCTGTGGGTGGCGCCGAGGTCCACCGCGCAGACCACCGCGGTGTCGGAGGCGAGCTTGAGGGTGAGCGGCGGCCGGCCCCGTTCGGTGGCCGCGGTGCCGGTCTCCACCAGCAGGCCCTTGCTGATCAGCAGGTCGACCCGCTGGGCGACCGCGGCGCGGGACAGCCCGGTGGCGGTCGCGAGCTGGCTGCGCCGGCTGGCCCCGCCCGCCACCAGGCCGGCGAGTTCGCTGAGCGCCGTGAGCTGCCGGTCGGCTGCCACCGTCACCTGGGTCCACCTCTCGTCGGGTCCGGTCCGCACCGGGTCCGGCCGCCACCACGTACGTCCTGTGCCGTTCAGATCGCCGTCCGGCTATTTATGGCAGAAGTTAGCGTAAATATTGCCATTGTCAACCGAAAGAGCGATGGCTAGCGTTTGAAGCAAGCGGAAATGGAGGGCAGTTGTGGCCCAGTCCCAGGCTTCACCCCTGCGTACGGCGATCGTCGGCGCGGGCATGATCGGACGAGTCCATCTGGACGCCGTGCGCCGCTCCGGCGCCCCGGTGGCCGGAATCAGCGCTTCCACCCCGGCACGCGCCAAGGAGGCCGCCGCCGCGCTCGGCGTCGAGCGGGCCTTCGACTCCTCGGAGGAGCTGGTCACCAGCGACGACGTGGACGTCGTGCACATCTGCACGCCCAACGACCTGCACGCGCCGCTGGCCGAGCTGGCGCTGCGGGCCGGCAAGCACGTGGTCTGCGAGAAGCCGCTGACCACCGCGCCGGCCACCGCGGACGCGCTGGCCGCACTGGCCGCCGCGAGCGGCTCGGTGGCCGCGGTCCCGTTCGTCTACCGCTACCACCCGATGGCCGCGGAGGCGCGGTCCCGGGTGCTGGACGGCCGGGCCGGCGACGTACGGCTGCTGCACGGCCACTACCTGCAGGACTGGCTGTCCGAGCCGGGCGACACCAACTGGCGGGTGGACCAGGGCGCCGGCGGCCCGTCCAGGGCCTTCGCCGACATCGGCTCGCACTGGTGCGACCTGGTCGAGTGGGTGACCGGGCACCGGATCAGCGAGCTGACCGCGGTCAGCTCGACCGTGGACCGGGACGGCGGGCGGCCCGCCACCGAGGACGCCGTCCAGCTGCTGCTGCGTACCGACCGCGGCGCCATCGGCTCGGTGACCGTCTCCCAGATCTCGCCCGGCCGCAAGAACCGGCTGTGGTTCGAGGTGGACGGCAGCCGCACCTCGCTGGCCTTCGACCAGGAGAACCCGGAGTCGCTGTTCGTCGGCAGCCGCGGCGAGAACGCCGCGGTGCTGCGCGATCCGGCCACCCTCTCGCCGGCCGCCGCCCGGCTTTCGGTACTGCCCGGCGGCCATCCGATGGGCTACCTCGACTGCTTCGCCGCGTTCGTCCGCGATGTGCACGCCGCGATCCGCGGCGAGGGCCCCGCGGACGCGTTCCCCTCCTTCGCCGACGCCGCCCGGATGGTGCGGCTCACCGACGCGGTGCTGCGCTCGGCCGCCGACCGGACCTGGAAAGAGGTCGCCTGACATGAAGCTGGGCTTTCTGACCGCCTGCCTTCCGCAGCTCCCGCTGGCGGAGATCGCCGCCTGGGCCGCCGGGCACGACTACCAGGCCCTGGAGGTCGCCACCTGGCCGTCCACCGGGTCGCGGGAGTTCGAGGCGAGCCACATCGACGTCACCGGCTTCGGCAAGCGGGAGGCCGACGAGGTGCGGGCGCTGTTCGACGGGCACGGGCTGACGCTCTCCGCGCTGGCGTACTACGAGAACAACCTGCACCCGGAACCGGCCCGCAGGGCGGAGATCGCCGCCCACGTCAAGGCCAACATCGACGCCGCCCAACTGCTGGGCGTGGAGTACGTGGGCACCTTCGTCGGCCGCCACCCGGGGCTGAGCGTCAAGGAGAACCTGGCGCTCGCCGAGCGCGAACTGCCGCCGCTGGTGGAGTACGCCGGCGAGCGCGGGGTGCGGATCATCATCGAGAACTGCGTGATGGAGGGCTGGCACCCCGACGGCTACCCCGGCAACCTCGCCTACTCCCCCGAGCTGTGGGAGTGGATGTTCGACCTCGGCCTCTACCTCAACTACGACCCCTCGCACCTGCTCTGGCTCGGCATCGACCCGGTGACCGCGCTGAAGCCGTACATCGACAGGATCCCGCACGCGCAGGCCAAGGACGCCCAGCTCGACCCGCGGGCCAGGGACCGCTACGGCTTCTTCGGCCGCTCGGTCGCCCGCACCGACGGCTGGGACAGCGGCTGGTGGCGCTACCGGGTGCCGGGCCTGGGCGATGTCGACTGGCGCCGGATCGTGGACACGCTCTACGAGGGCGGCTTCACCGGGGTGCTGTCCGTGGAGCACGAGGATCCCGTGTGGAGCGGGGACGTGCGGCGGATCACCCAGGGCCTGGAGATCGCCCACCGCACGCTGCGCCCGCTGATCGTCGGCTGAGCCGGAGCCGGCCCCGCACACTCCCCCACGCAACGCAACGCAACACACCATTCCGCACCGCACCGCACGCAACCGGAACGCACCGCACGCCGCACCCGCCGTACCACCCGTCATTTCCAGGAGGCATCGTTTCGATGGCCACACCCCTGAGCATCCAGCTCTACACCCTCCGGGACCAGATCGCCGCCGACCGCGACGGCACCCTGACCCGGCTCGCCGAGATCGGCTACCGCTCCGTCGAGGCGTACGACCCCACCGCCGACCCGATCGGCTTCCGCAAGATCGCCGACGACCTCGGCATCGGCGTGTCGAGCACCCACGCGTACGCGCTGTTCGACCGGGACGCCGGCGAGGTCTTCGACGCGGTCGCCACCATCGGCACCGACCTGGCGATCATCCCCGGCGGCATCGACCACGACGAGTTCACCACCCTGGACGGGCTGCGGCGGACCGCCGACCTGCTCAACGGCTTCGCGGCGAAGGCCGCCGAGCGCGGTATCCGGATCGGCTACCACAACCACTGGTGGGAGATCGAGCCGCGCTTCGAGGGCCGGACCGGCCTGGAGGTGCTGGCCGGGCTGCTGGCGCCCGAGGTGTTCCTGGAGGTCGACACCTACTGGGCCGCGGTCGGCGGCGCCGACGTACCCGAGCTGCTGCGCACGCTCGGCGACCAGGTGCTGGCGCTGCACGTCAAGGACGGCCCCGGGGTGAAGGACGAGCCGCACACCGCGGTCGGCAAGGGCGCCATCGACGTGCCGTCGATCCTGGCCGCCGCGCCGGACGCGCTGCGGATCGTGGAGCTGGACAGCTGCGCGACCGACATCTTCGAGGCCGTCGCGGAGAGCCGCGCCTACCTGGCCGGGCTGGAGCGTTCATGACCGGCGGACCGGTCGGCGTCGCGCTGGTCGGCGCCGGAGTGATCAGCTCGCAGTATCTGACGGCGCTGTCCCGGTTCCCCGACGTGCGGGTGCTCGCGGTGGCCGACCTCGACGTGGAGCGGGCCAGGGCGGCGGCGCAGGAGTTCGGCGTGCCGGCGGCCGGCGACGTCGGCTCGGTGCTGGCGATCCCCGAGGTGGAGATCGTGGTCAACCTGACGATCCCGGCCGCGCACGCCGAGGTGGCCGGCACCGCTCTGGCGGCCGGCAAGCACGTCTACGGCGAGAAGCCGCTCGCGCTGGCGCCGTCGGACGGGGCGAAGATCCTCGCCGACGCCCGGGCCCGCGGACTGCGGGTGGGCAGCGCGCCCGACACCTTCCTCGGCGCCGGGCTCCAGTCGGCGGCGCGGGCGGTGGCGGCCGGGGCGATCGGCGAGCCGGTCAGCGTCACCGCGGTCACCCAGGGGCCGGGGCCGGAGAGCTGGCACCCGAGCCCGGAGTTCCTGTTCCAGTACGGCGCCGGGCCGCTGTTCGACATCGGGCCGTACTACCTGACGGCGCTGGTGGCGCTGTTCGGGCCGGTGACGCGGGTGGCGGCCACCGCCCGGCAGGCCCGCGCGCAGCGGGTGATCGGGTCGGGGCCGAAGGCGGGCACGAGCTTCGCGGTGGAGGTGCCCACGCATGTGCACGCGCTGCTGGACTTCGCGTCCGGGCCGAGCGCGTCGGCGACCTTCAGCTTCGACTCCGCGGTACCGCGCCGGATGATCGAGATCACCGGCACGGAGGGCACCCTGTCGCTGCCCGACCCGAACACCTTCGGCGGGCCGCTGCGGGTGCAGTCGCTCGGCGAGCAGGAGTGGCGGGAGCTGCCGGTGACCGGGTCGACGGCCGGCCGCGGGATGGGCGTGCTCGACATGGCGCGCGCGATCCGCACCGGCGCGGATCACCGGGCGTCGGGCGATCTGGCCCAGCACGTACTGGAGTTGATGGCCACGGTGACCGACGCGGCCGATCAGCACGCCTTCCTCGGCCTGGAGTCCCGCCCGCCGGCGGTGGCGGTGCTCCCGGACGACTGGGACCCGGAGACGGCCACGCTCACCTGACCGGCGGCGCTGTCTCCGAGACAACCGGGCGGCACACCGCCCGGTTCCCTGGCCGGCCCGCCCGTGGGGGGATGGGCCGGCCAGGCTTGCTCACGGCGTCACGGCTGTGGCCGTCTCCGCTCTGCCCGCGTACCGCCTTACGGGTAGCTGGTCAGGGTGTCGTGCGAGTGACTGGCCGTCACCGCGGGCCCCGACTGGTTGATGATGTGGTTGATGTTGCCCGCCCCGCCGAGCACGGTGGTGACCATGTCGTGGAACTTCACGCCGGCGGTGCTGGGCGACTCGATGGCGTGCCCGAGCACCAGGTTGGGGTGGTCGCGCAGGTAGGCGTAGATGCCCACGCCCCATGCCTCGTGCGAGGTCACGGTGTTGGCGACCTTGTACGAGGCGTAGCCGAGGTCCCCGCCGCTGGTGGTCCAGCTGCCCTGGTCGGGCACGTCGTACGGTGTCTCGCTCTGGTAGAAGTACGTGCGGCCGCCGTTGCCGTTCCAGGTGGTCTGGTACTTCTCGTAGTGCTCGACGAAGAGGCCGTACATCGTCACGTTGGCGCCGTTGACGATCAGGCCCTGCGCGGCCGGGTTGGTGTTCCAGCCGACGCCGTTGGAGTGGTCGCCGCGCCACAGCCACAGGTGGTCGCCGATGACGTTGGCGCTGTTGACCACCAGGCTGGTCGTGGCCTTGCCGGCGATGTCGCCGCCGACCCGGAAGAACACGTCCTGGAGGGTGGTCGGGTCCGCGGCGTGGCTCGCCGTGGAGCCGGTCGGGCCGACCTGCATCAAGGTGGCCGAGTTGGTGGTGTTGGCGCTGATCAGCAGGCCGGCGATGTCGATGCCGTCCACGTCGGCGGTGGTGATCGCGGTGACGCCGTTGTCCGGCACCAGCGTGGCCATGCCGAGGCCGAGGACGACCGTGTCGGGCCGGGTGACGTTCAGCGGCGCGGACAGGTGGTAGACGCCCGGGGTGACGATCAGGTTCTTGCCCGCGTTCAGCGCGGCGTTGATCGTGGTCGAGGTGTCACCGGGCTTGACGATGTAGAACTGGTCGATCGGGATCGACGTGCCGGGCGAGTTGCCGTTGACCCAGTCCGGGCCCTGGACGTTGCTGCGCAGCGCCGGGTCGAAGACCTGCCAGTTGCCCGAGCCGTCCACGTAGATGAACGGCTTCTCCTTGGAGACCGGGCTCTGCGCGACCGTGGTGTAGGGCGGGTTGGGGAAGCTGTTGCCCGGGGCGCCCTGGTCGCCGACGAAGACCATGTTCCAGTTGGAGCCGTTCCAGCTGCCCATCGAGCTGTTCTGGGTGAGGAACTGCTGCTGGGTGCCCGAGGTGATCTGGCCGGTCACCCGGGAGTTGCCGATGTAGCCGCCGCTCGACCAGTTACCCGACGAGCCGTGCGTGTTGTCGTACAGCAGCATGCCGCCGTGCACGTCCATCCGGCGGAACGGGTCGGCCTGCGAGATGGCCCACATGGTGCTGCCGGAGCTCGGGCTGAGCGACATGTTCTCCACGTCGCGCCAGAAGTTCTGGGTGGCGTTGCCGTCGTTGGTGTGCCCGGCGACATGGATGCCGCCGCCGGTGATCGACACCTGGTCGGGCGAGAGGCCGAGGCCGGAGACCTGGGTGTAGTAGCCGACGGGTATGTCGACGTTGTACGTGCCCGGGGTGAACAGCAGCGCCTGACGCTGGGTGCCGAACTCGTTGTTGACCTGCTGGTTGTAGACCGAGGTGACCTTCGACTGGATGCTGGAGGCCGACATCGACGGGTCGAACACCGACACGTTCGGACCGAAGTCCGGGGTGTTGCCGGGCGGCGGCGGTGTGGTGGTGCCGCCGCCGCTGCCGCTCACGTTGAACGACTGCGCCGTGGTGCCGTTGCAGGTGTACTGCTGCAACTGCACGCTGTCGGCGGCCGAAGCGCCGGGCACGTCGAGGCACTTGCCGCTGTTGCGGTTGACGAAGTGGAAGGCGCCGCCCGACTCCTGGACGGGCTGCCACTGCTGGTTGCTGCCGCCGCCGTACAGCCAGAGCTGGGCGAGGGCGCTGTCGGCGGTGGAGACGCCGGTGACGTCCCAGACCTGGGAGGGGGCGGTGCTGACGCCGATCCGGTAGTAGCCGCTGTCGGTGGCGGTGAACTGCCACTGCTGGGCGCTGCTGCCGTTGCAGGCGTACTGCTGGACGGCGGTGCCGTTGGCGGTGGCGGCGGCCCTGGCGTCCACGCACTTGCCGCTGTTGACGCTGGTGACGGTGGCGGGCGCGCTCGGGATGGTCGCGGCGCCGGCTCCGCCGGCGGATACCAGTGCGATGCCGGCTGCCACCGGCAGCAGGAAGGCCGCCGCCAGAGCGGTCGTTCGCCTGCGGTGGCGGGGGTGACGGGGGGGCGTGCCGGGCACGCCGGGTACCTGGGTCACACGAGTCTCCTCGGTCGCGTTGTGGGGTCGCGATGCGGTCTGGACGCTAGGTCCAGACCACTGGGGAGTCAATACACATCAAAAAATAAGTCGTGAACTATGCCGGGGCGCCTGGCTGGTGCCGCACGCGAACAGGGGCCCGGCCGCATCGGCCGGGCCCCCGCGGGGAGTTGGGAGTGCTGGTCAGGAGTCCAGGACGCCGGTGGTCAGCAGGCCGATCATCAGGAAGCCGACCACGATCCGGTAGATCACGAAGGCGTTGAACGAGTGGTGCGCGATGTACTTCAGCAGCCAGGCGATGGACGCGTAGGCCACCACGAACGACACCAGGGTGCCCACCACGAGCGCCGGGGCGCCCACGCCCCCGCTGGTGGCGTCCTTGAGCTCGTACAGGCCGGCGCCGGTCAGCGCGGGCAGGCCGAGGAAGAACGACAGCCGGGTGGCGGCCACCCGGTCCAGGTCCCGGATCAGCGCGGTGGAGATGGTGGCACCGGACCGGGAGAAGCCGGGGAAGAGCAGCGCGAGGATCTGCGAGCAGCCGACGATCATCGCGTCCTTCAGCGTGACCTGGTCCTCGCCGCGCTTGAACCGCGCCATCTGCTCCGCGCACCAGATGACGATGCTGCCGCCGATCAGCGAGAAGGCGACCACCCACAGCGATCCGAGCGGCCCGTCGATCAGCGGTTTGGCGGCCAGCCCGACGATGACGATCGGGATGGTCGCGTAGATCACCCACCAGGTGAACTTGTAGTCGTGGTTGTCGCGCTCCTCCCGGTTCGTCAGGCCGCGCAGCCAGGCGCCGACGAACTGCTTGATGTCCTTGAAGAAGTAGACGAAGACCGCGGCGATGGCGCCGGTCTGGATCACCGCGGTGAAGCCGACGACGGCGTCGTCGTCCACCGGGATGTTCATGATCCCCTCGGCCAGCTTCAGATGGCCGGTGGAGGAGACCGGCAGGAACTCGGTCACGCCCTCCACCAAGCCGAGAACGACCGCCTGGCCGACGCCGATGACACTCATGGGTGTTCCCGTCCCCTGGTCTTTCCGGTGATGTGCACGCCTCGACTACATTCGCGTAGACGTCCGGTCAGACTCTAGAGGACCGGCGGCACCGGTACACATCCGGGGCGGCGCCCCCGGGGCACGGCGCCGTGCCGTCCGGCGGGCGCGGGCCCGCCGGACGGCACAGGGGGACGGCAGCGGGCTCAGCAGGCGCCCAGGTCCTGCCAGACACCCCACTCACCGGTGGTTCCCGGCGTCTCGCCGGTGGTCCACCACTTGGCCTTCCAGTTGTGGCCGCCGTAGGAGACGGTGTCGCCGCCCACGTAGATCGCCGAGGACTTCCAGGCGGTCCCGGTGCAGCCGCTGCTGGAACCGGTGACCGTCAGCGTGTACGCGGCCGTGTGGGTGGCCGCCGCCGAGGTGCCCTTGACGGTGAGGGTGTACGTGCCGGGCGCCGCGGCGCTCGTGCTGGACACCGACAGGGTGGCGCTGCCGCCCGCGGTGACCGAGCCGGGGCTGACCGACGCGGTGACACCGGCGGGCGCGCCGCTCACCGAGAGGCTGACCGACTGCGCGGTGCCGGCGGTGACGGCGGTCTTGACGCTCGCCGACGCGGAGCCGCCGGGGGCGACCGAGGCCGAGGCCGGGGTCAGTGCCACCGAGAAGTCGTTGCTGGCCGGCGGGGTGCTGCCGCCGTTGAAGGGTTCGAAGGTGTGGCTGAACTGCCAGGTGCTCTGGGTGGTTCCCGAGCAGGAGTCGGAGCCGCCGGTGCCCGGGCAGCCGCCGTTGTCCCGCTGGAGCGCCCAGAAGGACAGCGTGTTGATGCCCTTGCTGACGGCCCAGTTGTAGACGGTGGTGGCGTTGCCGGTGGTGAAGGTCTCGGCCGCGCCGAAGTCGTCGATGCCGGGCATCTCGGTGACCCCGACCATGCCCCACAGCTGGGCGTCGGACTTGCCCGGGTAGAGCACCCCGAGCTGGTCGTGCAGGCCCTGCGCGGCGGTCTGGGTGTCGGTGGCCATGTTGTGGGTGGCGTTGTCGTAGTAGTCGAACGTCATGATGTTGACGACATTGAGGTTGACGCCGTTGCTGACCGCGTTCTGGAGCACGGCGAGCCCGCTGCCGGAGCCGACCGAGCCGCCCTCCAGGCCGTGGGTGGTGGTCGGCAGGGTGTAGGAGAACTGCACGGTGCGGCCGTTGGCCGCCGCCCAGTCCTGTACCTGCTTGACCGCCTTGTTGCGGCGGTCGATGCCGGCCGAGTTGGTCAGCGAGTTGTCCTCGATGTCCAGGTCGATCCGGCTGATGTCGTAGGTGGTGATGACCTTCTCGTAAGCCTGGGCTATGGAGCTGACGTTGGTGCAGCTGTCGGCGATCTCGGTACCGCTGTTGTCGGCCGCGTAGCCGCCGAACGACGGGATGACGTCGCCGCCGCCGGCCTGGATGGTGTCGATGTCGCTGCCGAAGTTCGCCTGGCTGATCGGCATCCCGCTGTCGCCGTTCCAGTACGGCGTACAGGAGCCGACCGACGGGGTCTGGATGAACGCCATCGTCAGGTACTTGTTGCCGGAGGCCGAGGCGAGACCGGACAGGCTGTCGCCGTTGTACGCCTCGAAGTACGGCGCCGATATGTGGGCCGGCAGCGGGGTGGCGGCGTGCGCGGTGCCGGCGCCGGTCAGGGCGAGGCCGGCCGAGGCGGCGGCGGTGACGAGTCCGGTGAGCAGCGCCTGGGGGCGCCCCCAGGCACGGAGTGCTCTGGGGGACGAGGTGGTGCGAACGCGTCGGGTCATGAACCGCGATCCCTTCACAGGTGGGGGGGCAAGGGTGGTCTGGACCAATACTCTTGGTCCAGACCACCCAACTGTCAAGGGTCCTAACAGATAATCGGAACGACCGCGGTCAGCGGCGGGCCGCGGCGACCGCCAGCGCGGGGACGAACCGCGCCGCGTCCACGGTGCCGACGCCGGTCGCCATGTCGTAGCCCTTCACGGCGGTGTAACCGGTCACGCCGTCATAGGAGTTGTTCGTACCGTCCTTGACGTCCACGACCCCGCCGAAGCCGCCGCCCTGCTTGTAGAGCGCGTAGAGCGCCTGGTGGATGTCGCCCAGCCGGCGGCCGGCGAACTGGTCGGCGAGCGCCACGATGCCGGAGAACAGCGGGGTGGCCTCGCTGGTGCCGCCGTAGACGTCCCAGCCGACCGCCGTCGGGTCGTAGCTGGAGTACACCCAGGCGCCGCCGTCCACCGCCGCCGCCATCGAGACGTCCGGGGTGCCGCGCCGGTCGCCGACGACCTGGCCGACGCCGTCCTGGTACGAGGGCCGGGTGAAGACGTGCGACTGGCCGCCGCCGCCCGCCCCGTAGTCGTTGTAGACGCTGTCGGGCGCGGTACGGCGGCCCGCGTCGTCCAGGTGCAGCTGGGTGCCGCCGACCGAGGTGACCAGCGGGTCGGCGGACGGCCAGGAGTTGACCCGGTACGGGTAGTCGCTGACGCCGTCGGCCATCGCGTCGGTCGCGCCGCCGTCGCCGGAGGCGCCGAGCACCGTCACATCACGCCGGCTCGCGGCCTTGAACGCGTACCGCAGCTTCTGCAGGCTGGCGACATCGCCCTTGCCGAAGCCGGGGAAGGTGTTCTCGGTGGCGCCGAAGCTCTGCGAGATCACATCGCCCACGCCCTGGTCGATCAGCGACTTCTCGGCGGCCATCATCTCCGGCAGGCCGGTGACGCCCTCGGTCTCGGCCACCCCGGTCTCCACCAGCACCAGATGCGCGCCGGGCGCCACCGCGTGCGCCATCTCCACGTCGAGGGTGCTCTCGCCGGCCCAGCCGGTGTGGTCGGCGTTGCCGGGGTCGAACGGCGGCACCTTGCCCCACTTCACCACCTGGACGCGGGTGCTGGGAATGCCGAACTTGGCGCTGTAGACGTCCAGATCGTGCTGGATGGTCGGCGAGCCGAACGCGTCCACGATCACGATGGTGCGGCCCTTGCCGGTGATCCCGGCCCGGTAGAGCGGATTCAGGTCGTACGCCGCGCGGTACTGCGCCGGCGTGTAGCAGTTGATGCCCCAGGTGGCCTGGCACTGGGCGTTGCTCAGCGGGCTGCCGACCGCGTGCGCCAACTGGTGGCCCTCGACGGCGGGCACCGGCTTGACGGCGGGCGCGGGCCTGGCGGCGGGCGCGGCGGCTGCCCGCGCCGCGTGCGGAGCGGCGGTCAGAGCGGCGGCGGTCAGGGCGGCGGCCCCGGCCGCGGCGACCACGGCACCGGGCCGCGGACGGACATTGCGCATGGATTCCCCTTGGCTGGAGCGAGGCTGGAGTTTCCTCCCGGTGTGGGCTCGCGGCCGCACGGGACGGCCGCCGCGAGCCCACAGGGAGAGAACGTGCCCAGGACAGGGGGCGCGCCCCGCACACCGGCGTCCGCACCACCCGGATGGCGCAGTGCCCGGGCCGCCGACCGGGGCTTTTGCCGCCGGCGGCCCGCAGGCTCAGGACACGATGTCCTTGGTGCGGAAGCCGCGGAAGGCCAGCGCGGTGAACACCAGGGCGTACGACACCGATACCGAGGTGCCCTGCAGCATCCCGCTCCACTCCATGGTCGGCTGCACCGAGTCCAGCCAGGAGAACTGCCAGTGCGCGGGCAGCACGTCCCGGTACGACTTCAGCGCGGTGACGGCGTCCAGCACGTTGCCGACGATGGTCAGCCCGACGGCGCCGCCGACCGCGCCCAGCGGCGCGTCGGTGATCGTGGAGAGCCAGAACGCCAGCGCCGCGGTGACCAGTTGGCTGACCATGATGTACACCACCGCGATCACCATCCGGGGCACCGCGTGCCCGGAGGCCAGTTCACCGCCGGCCGGCAGTTGCAGCCCGCCCCAGCCGTACGCGACCGTGCCGGCCAGCAGCGCGACCGCGGGCAGTACCAGGATCGCCACCGCGCTGAAGGCCAGCGCCACGGTGAACTTCACGCTCAGCAGCCGGGTCCGCGGCACCGGGGCCGCCAGCAGGTAGCGCAGGCTGGACCAGCCGGCCTCGGAGGCGACGGTGTCGCCGCAGAACAGCGCCACCGGCACCACCAGGACGAAGCCGGCCGAGACGAACAGGCAGGTGGCGGCGAAGTTGGCGCCCGAGGCGGTGGCGGTGTCGATCAGTGTGGGCCCGTTGGAGCCCTCGCTCGGCGTGCCGCCGATCGCGAACGCCGCCATCAGGATGAACGGCAGCGCGACCAGCAGCCCGAACACGATGATCGTCCGCCGCCTGCGCAGCTGCCGTCTGGCCTCGACCCGCAGCCGCAGCGTGCGTCCTGGCCGGTAGCCGGCGGTACCGCCGGCCGGGAACGGGGCGCCGGCGCCCGCGGGGGATGCGGGCGCGGCCGGTGCGGTGCTCATGCCGAGCCTCCGATCAGGGTCAGGAAGGCGTCCTCCAGGCGGCGGTGCGGCCCGACCTGGGTCACCGGCACGCCCAGCCGGACGAGTTCGGCCACGAACCCGGCGACGCCGGGCCCGTCGAGCACGGCCAGCAGGCCGTCCTCCTCGCGTACGGCGGTCAGCACGCCGGGCAGCGCGGCGATCGTGTCCACCAGCGACTGCGGCACGTCGCCGTCGACTCCCACCAGTACGGTGTCGGCGGTGCCGACGATGTCGGCGACCGGTCCCGAGGTGACCAGCCGGCCGCGGTCCATCACCACCAGGTGCGTACAGGTCTGCTCGACCTCGGCCAGCAGGTGGCTGGAGACGATCACGGTACGGCCGCCGGCCGCGTAGCCGATCAGCACCTCGCGCATCTCGCGGATCTGCGGCGGGTCGAGGCCGTTGGTCGGCTCGTCGAGGATCAGCAGGTCGGGTAGGCCGAGCATGGCCTGGGCGATGGCCAGCCGCTGCCGCATGCCCTGCGAGTAGGTGCGCACCGCGCGTTCCAGCGCGTCGCCGAGGCCGGCGATCTTCAACGCCTCGTCCAGGTGCGCGTCCTGCGCGGGGCGGCCGGTGGCCTGCCAGTACAGGTCGAGGTTGGCCCGGCCCGACAGGTGCGGCAGGAAGCCGGCGCCCTCCACGAAGGCGCCGAGCCGGGACAGCACGGGCGCGCCGGACCGCACCGCCTCGCCGAAGACCCGGATCTCGCCCTCGTCGGGGTGGATCAGGCCCATCAGCATCCGCAGCGTGGTGGTCTTGCCGGCCCCGTTCGGCCCCAGCAGGCCGAGCACCTGGCCCGGTTCGACCCGGAAGGACAGGTCCTTGACGGCGTACCGGTCGGCGGACTTCGCGTACCGCTTGCTCAGCCCGGTGATCTGCAACGGGACCCCGGCCAGCGCCGGATCGGCCGGCCGCGGCCTGACCCGGCGGCGGCCGGTGACCAGCAGGGCCGCGGCCACCAGCAGCGCCAGGAGCGGCATCGCCCAGACCCACCAGGACAGCACGGTGGAGTCCGCCGAGATGCCCGGATCGACCGGCAGGGTGACCGCGGGGGTCGCCAGCGAGACGGTGAGGGAGGCGGGCGCGGCCGGTGATGCGTAGCCGAGGTCGGTGGTGGCCAGCACCAGGCGCAGCCGGTGCCCGGCCGCGAACTCGTGGTCCACGGCGGGCAGCCGGAGCTGGACGGTGCCTCCCTGCGGCGAGCCCTTCACCCTGATCGGGGTGACCAGCGAGGAGGGCAGCGTCTGGGTGCCGCTCGGCGCGACGTCGTAGAGCTTGCCGAAGAGCACCGCGTCCTTCGCGTCGGTGGCGACCTTCACCTGGACGGTCGGGGAGCCGGTGAGCTGCATGCCGGTACGCAGCGGCGCGGAGTCGAAGCGCGCGTACTGCCCGGGGAAGTCCACCGACACGCCGGCGCCGAAGGCGGAGAGCCGGCCGAGCGCGCTCACCCCGGGCACCGAGGAGATGGACGGCGGCGAGCCGCCCGCCGGGTTGCTGATCCGCTGCGGACCGCCGGTCAGCTCGATCCGGCCCTCGGAGGTGCCGTCGAGCCCCGGGTAGCGGTCGGCCTGCGCGCCGCGGATCACCACCGTGCCGTCGGTGCTGCTCAGGCCGCCGGTGCGGGTGACGCGGAAGGCCGGTCCTGTGCTCTGCGAGGTGTGGCCCTTGAGGTAGTGGTCGAACCAGCCGGTGACCCTGGCGTCGATCCTGGAGTCCTCGGTGTTGCCGCCGTCGTGCCCGCCGGCGATCCAGTCGACCTTGACCGGGGCGCCGTTGGCCTTGATTGCCCGCGCCATCGCGTCGGACTGGTCGAGCGTGAACAGCGAGTCGGTCTGGCCCTGGACGATCAGGGTGGGGACCTTGATCCGCCCGGCGACGGTGGCGGGGCTGAGCGCGGCGAGCTCGGCGCGGGCGGCGGCGTCGGGCTTGCCGGCCTGGGCCACCCGCTCGTACATCGCGCAGATCGACGGCTCGAAGCGGCCGCAGAGCGGATCGCCGGGGGTGCCGGGGGCGCTCGTGCCGGGGTTGTCCGTGCTGGGGTTGTCCGTGCTGGGGTTGTCCGTGCCCGGGGCGCTCGTGCTGGGGGCGGCGGCGTCCGCGAGGGGCGCGGAGCCGCTGGAGAAGAAGATGCCGGACCACAGCTTCTTGTAGACGTCGTTCGGGAACAGCGCGTCGCTGAGGTTCCAGTACGTCTCGCGGGGCGCGATCGCGTCGACCCGCCGGTCGTAGCCGGCCGCGAGCAGCGAGACCGCGCCGCCGTACGAGACACCGGAGATGCCCACCCGCGGGTCGCCGGGCGCGTCCAGGCGCACCTCGGGGCGGCCGGCCAGCCAGTCGATCAGCTTGCTGACGTCGGCGATCTCGCCGTCGGGCGCGTTCAGCCCGATCCGGCCGCCGGAGTGGCCGAAGCCGCGCGCGGACCAGGTCAGGACGGCGTACCCGTGCCGGGCCAGCGCCTCCGCCTGCCCCTTGACCTCGTCCTTGCTGCCGCCGAAGCCGTGCCCGAGCAGCACGGCGGGCCGGCGGGCCGAGCCGCCGTCGGTGAAGTACGAGGTGTCGAGCCGCACTCCGCCGGCCCCGGTGAGCATCGCGTCACTGCGGTGTACCGTGCCACCGCCGCCGGCCGCGGCCCCGGTGCCGGCCACGACGCCTCCGGCCACCAGCACCGCGAGCGCCCCCACCCCGGCCAACCACCGCTTGCGCCACGGCCATCGAAGATCCATCCTCCGATCCTAGGTGCGCCTTGCGCACGGCCCGGCACCGACGGTGGTTTTCCGGCTGCCGTGGACGCTGTGGCGGGCGTGGTGGATCTTGGCCCGCGGGGGTCGCGGGATTGGCGGGGATATCGACGTCCGGGGGTCCGGAATGCGCTCAACAGGTGTGCCGCGGAAGCCCGTTGCGTGATGGTGCCATGCGATTGCCGGATTACCTCGCGGCGGCGATCAAGGAATTCCCTGTGTCGCCTTGTCGCTATTCCCGGTGAATACCGGTACGCCGGACGGACGCGGGCCCCGGACACGCGCCAGGACCCGGACGGACGCAGGGCCCTGACGGACGCAGGGCCCGGACGCACCGGGGCCCGGCCTCCGTCCGGCGTACCGGGCGGGGCCGGGCCCCTGGGCGCTGCTACGGCGCTGCGTCGCGTCAGCGGTGCGAGGCGGAACGGCGCCTGCGGCCGACGAAGACCAGGCCGCCGCCGACCACCACGACGGCCGCGGCGATGCCCGCGATCATCGGGGTCGCGCTGGAACTGCCGGTCTCGGCCAGGTCGCTGCCGCCGGACGCGGTGGCCGCGACCGCCGGGGCGCTGCTGGTGGCGCTCGTCGAGACCACCGGGGCGGCCGGAGCCGAGGTGGTCGGCGGGGCCGTGGTGGGCGCGGCCGGCGTGGTCGCCCCGGTGCTGGGCGGCGGGCTCGCGGGCGTGGTCGGCGGGGTGGTGGGCGGGGTCGTCTCGCAGGGCGCCGCCGTCTTGGTTTCGTCGCGGTTGTACTGCGAGCTGTCGCCGGCCTTCACCACGAGGTGGACCGTGATCGGGCCGGTGTGGTCGGGCAGCGCGCCCGAGTAGTCGTAACTCGCCCCGAAAGCCGCCTCCGAGGCGAGCACGGCGCCGCCGTCCACCGAGACGGACACGGAGTTGGTGACGCCCCCGTTGTAGTTGGTGAGGTGGACCGAGACCGAGTTGCAGGTCACGTTCCAGCCGACGTCGTGGGCCGAGGCCGGGACGGCGAACACACCAGCGCCGACGAGTGCGGCCAAGCCGGCCCCCGCTATGACGGCCGATCTTCTACGGCTCTCACGCGTCATTTTCATGAATCCTCCCTGAATTTCCCGAACTGCGCTGTGTGGCGCTACCGTTCGCCGAACATCGAGGCGAGAACCGGGACCGTACACCCTGCGGAAATCGGCGTACGCACCGCCCCTCCCCGTTACGAATCCCGTAGGAATTCAGCGGCTATTGCGCCGCCGTATTCGATCACCCGCGCCCGGCGTGCGGTGCCCGCCGGTGTCGGCGGCGGGCGGTAGCGTGCGAGGGGGACGGCACGGGGTGGCCGTGGCGCGCGGGAGAAGGGGCGGGCATGGCCAAGGGGCTCTCGGCCGCCCAGCGGCGGGCGGTCACCGGCTCCGACCCGGCGACCGGCCGGCTGTCGGCCCGCGCCGACGTCTGCGCCGGGCTGGCCGCCCGCGGCCTCGCGGTGCCGCACGGACGCGCCGGCCATCACAGCTTCTATCTGTCGCCCGAGGGGCTGCGGCTGCGGGCCGAACTGGCGGCCGCGCCGACGCCGGACGGGGACGAGCCCGCGAAGGCGGCCGAAGTGCCTCCCGGCGGCGGCTTCGTCGCCGACCTCGGTACCGCCGACGCGCCGCGCCCCGGCGACGGCGTGCGGCGGCGGGCCGAAGTGGCCGTCGCCTGGGAGGGGTTGCTGCAGATCCGGGCGCTGCTGCTCGACGGCGCCACCGACGTCCCCGCGCCCTGGGAGCGCGAACGCCGGGCGCACGCGGTGGCGTTGGCCCTTGAGGCGGCCGGCTGCCCGCCCGGAGGCCCGGATCGCGCGGGCTACACCGTTGCGGAGGCCGCGGCCCAGGCCGGGGTGATCGAGGTCGGCTGGCGCGGCCCGGCCGCTCCCGCGGACCAGGCGCGCGCCCTCGCCGAGTGCGCCCGGCTGCTGGAATCCCACGGCTGGCAGTCGACCCGGCACACCGACCGATCCGGCCGCGCCTTCCTCCTTGCGTCCCCTCGGCACGCCTGACGTCCTCTTGCGAAGAACCATCGCTATTTTGCACAGACTCATGGACTTACTGCGGTGCGGCTCGTAGTCTCTCCACGCCTGGCCGGGTGCTCGACCCCTCCCCTCACCCCCGAGCCGCAAGGACGTATGCCTGTGTCGCCATCACCGCACAGCCGCGAGAGAAGTCCCCGACAAAGCCGCCGGATAAGACGACGCGGTGCCGCCGCGGTGCTGTCCTTCGCGGTCGCGGCAGCCGCCGCGCTGACCGCGGTCACCCTGGCGAGCGCCCCCGCCGCGCACGCCGCGGGCGTTCCCGCGCCCTCCCCGATCGGCATCTCCGGCCGCGGCGCGAACGTGCCGTTCAAGGAGCTGGAGGCCGAGTACGCCAACACCAACGGCACCCTGATCGGCCCCGACCGGCTCTACGGCCACCTGCCGTCAGAGGCGTCGGGCCGGCAGGCCGTCACCCTCAACTCCACCGGTCAGTACGTGGAGTTCACCCTCACCGCACCGGCCAACGCGATGTCGCTGCGCTACAGCATCCCGGACACCGCCGACGGCAAGGGCCGGGACGCCTCGCTGGACGTGCAGGTCAACGGCAGCTCGGTCAAGTCGCTGCCGGTGACGTCCAAGTACAGCTGGTACTACGGGGGTTACCCGTTCAACAACAACCCCGGTGACTCCAACCCGCACCACTTCTACGACGAGTCCCGGATGATGTTCGGGTCCACCCTGCCGCAGGGCACCAAGGTCCGGGTGCAGGTGACCTCGACGGCCCAGTCGCCGTCCTTCACCATCGACCTGGCCGACTTCGAGCAGGTCGCCGCGCCGATCGCGCAGCCGGCCGGCTCGATCAACGCCGTCACCGACTACGGCGTGGACCCGACCGGTGCCACCGACTCGACCGCCAAGATGCAGGCCGCGGTCAACGCGGGCCAGGCGCAGGGCAAGGTCGTCTACGTCCCGCAGGGCAACTACACCCTCTACGACCACGTGGTCGTGGACGGCGTGACCGTCGCGGGCGCCGGCCCCTGGTACACCGTCTTCGGCGGCCGCGACCCGGTGAACCGCAACCGCGCGGCCGGCTTCTACGGCAAGTACGTGGCAGGCGGCGGCTACGGCGGCGAGATCCGCCCGCAGGAGGCCGGCGGTCCGAGCAAGAACGTCACGCTCAAGGACTTCGCGATCATCGGCGACATCCAGGAGCGGGTGGACGACGACCAGGTCAACGGCCTCGGCGGCGCGATGTCCAACTCCACCGTGGACGACCTGTGGATCCAGCACGTCAAGGTCGGCGCCTGGATGGACGGTCCGATGGACCACTTCACCATCAAGAACAGCCGCATCCTGGACACCACGGCCGACGGCGTGAACTTCCACTCCGGCGTGACCAACTCCACCGTCACCAACACCTTCGTCCGCAACGTCGGCGACGACGGTCTCGCCTCGTGGCCGGAGAAGGCGCCGAACGTCAGCGACAGCTTCGACCACGACACGGTGGTGCTGCCGATCCTGGCGAACAACATCGTCACGTACGGCGGCAAGGACTTCAATCTGTCCGACAACGTGATGGCCGACACGATCACCAACGGCGGCGGCCTGCACATCGCCAACCGCTACCCGGGCGTCAACGGCGGCGGCCCCAACGGGGTGTCCGGCACGATCACCGCGGCCCGCAACACCCTGATCAGAACCGGGAACAGCGACTACAACTGGCAGTTCGGGGTCGGCGCGATCTGGTTCGACGGGCTCCAGGGCAAGGTGGACGCGAACATCCAGATCAGTGACACCGACATCCTGGACAGCTCCTACGAGGCGATCCAGTCCATCGAGACCGGTGTCACCGGCGTCACCATGAAGAACGTCAACATCGACGGGGCCGGTACCTATGCCATCCAGGCGCAGGCCGCCGCGAACATGACGTTCATCAACGTCAAGGCCAAGAACATCGGCCAGGCCGCCACCCCGATCCACAACTGCGTCGGCGACAGCCTGCAGATCACCGACGGCGGCGGCAACTCCGGCTGGAACACCGGCCAGACCTGCACCGGCACCTGGCCGACGCCGATCTGGACCAACGGCGGCGTACCCACCGGCGGTGGCGGCGGCGACACCACACCGCCCACCACGCCGCCGACCACCCCGCCCACCACTCCCCCGACGACCCCGCCGACCACCCCGCCCGCGAACGGCAACCTGGCGCAGGGCCACCCGGCGACCGCCAGTTCCTCGGTGCAGTCCTACGGGGCGGGCAACGCGGTGGACGGCAACGCGAGCACCTACTGGGAGAGCAACAGCAACGCCTTCCCGCAGAGCCTGACCGTGGACCTCGGCGCGGCCAAGTCGGTCGGCAAGGTCACGCTCAAGCTGCCGCCGTCCAACGACTGGGCGACCCGCACCGAGACGCTCGCGGTGCAGGGTTCGACGGACAACAGCAACTGGAGCACGCTCAAGGCGTCCGGCGGCGTCACCTTCAACCCCGCCTCCGGCAACACCGCGACGCTGACCTTCCCCTCGGCCGGCGCCCGCTACGTCCGGCTGAACATCACCGCCAACACCGGGTGGAGCGCCGGCCAGATCTCCGAGCTGGAGGTCTACCCCGGTGACGGCACGCCGACCACCCCGCCGACCACGCCTCCGACGACACCGCCCACCACCCCGCCGACCACTCCCCCGGCGGGCAACCCCAACCTGGCCCAGGGCCACAGCGCCGGCGACACCGGCCACTCGGACGTCTACGTGGCGGGCAACGCCGTGGACGGCAACGCGAACACCTACTGGGAGAGCGTCAACAACGCCTTCCCGCAGTCGCTGACCGTCGACCTCGGCTCCGCCAAGACCGTCGGCCGACTGGTGCTGAAGCTGCCGCCCGGCTGGGGCACCCGCACCGAGACCGTCCAGGTGCTCGGCTCCACCGACAACAGCAACTGGAGCTCGCTGAAGGCGTCCTCCGGTTACACCTTCAACCCGTCCTCCGGTGACAGCGCCACCATCGCCATCACCCCGACCAGCACCCGCTACCTGCGGCTGACCTTCTCGGGCAACACCGGCTGGCCGGCCGGCCAGCTCTCCGAGCTGGAGGCCTACGCCTCCTGATCGGCGCAGAAGGAGGGTCGCGACGCGCCGGGGTGACGTTCTAGAGTCGATCACCATGGACTACCGTCACCTCGGCCGCAGCGGCCTGATCATCAGCGAGATCGCCTACGGAAACTGGCTCACCCACGGCTCCCAGGTGGAGGAGGACGCGGCCACCGCGTGCGTGCGCGCCGCGCTGGACGCGGGAATCACCACCTTCGACACCGCGGACGTCTATGCACAGACGCGAGCGGAGTCGGTACTCGGCCGGGCGCTGAAGGGTGAGCGCCGTGAGGGTCTGGAGATCCTCACCAAGGTCTTCTGGCCGACAGGCCCCGGTCACAACGACCGGGGCCTGTCGCGCAAGCACATCATGGAGTCCGTCGAGGGCTCGCTGCGCCGCCTCCAGACCGATCACATCGACGTCTACCAGGCGCACCGCTTCGACCGGTTCACCCCGCTCGAAGAGACGATGGAGGCCTTCGCCGACGTCGTGCACTCCGGGAAGGCGCACTACATCGGCGTCTCGGAGTGGACCGCCGACCAGATCCGCCGCGGCCACGCGCTGGCCCGCGAGCTGCGGATCCAGCTGGTCTCCAACCAGCCGCAGTATTCAGCGCTGTGGCGGGTCATCGAGGCCGACGTCGTCCCGGCCTGCGAGGAGCTGGGCATCGGCCAGGTGGTGTTCTCGCCGATCGCGCAGGGCGTGCTGACCGGCAAGTACCAGCCGGGGCAGCAGCCGCCGGCCGGTTCGCGGGCCACCGACGACAAGGGCGGCTCGAACATGATCGGCCGCTGGATGCGGGACGAGGTGCTCACGCAGGTGCAGCAGCTCACCCCGCTGGCGGCGGAGGCGGGGCTTTCGCTGGCCCAGCTCGCGGTCGCCTGGGTGCTGCAGAACCCGAACGTGTCGGCGGCGATCGTCGGCGCCTCCCGCCCCGAGCAGGTCACGGAGAACGTCAAGGCCGCGGGCGTGAAGCTGGACGGCGACCTGCTGGCCAGGATCGACGCGGTGCTCGAACCGGTGGCGGAGACCGACCCGCTGAAGACCAACGCGATCACCCCCGACCGCCGGCCGTGAACCCGCCCGCGCCCGGTCCGCGGGCCCGTCCGCGGCGGGTACGGACCGGGCGCGCGGGGTAGGCGGTGGGCCCGGAGTGCTCTGCCGTAGACTGACTACAGTCATGTAGACAGTCAGGCGGCAGCACCGCGTGGCCCGGGGAAAGGCGCAGCCGATCCGATGACCGTCCGCCCGCTGAGCGTCCGGCTCCAGCCGCCGCCCCTGAAGCGGCTGCTGCCGCCGGCCGCCTTCGCCGTGCTGTTCGCGCTGCTGGCCTGGGTGGTGCTCGCCCGGCACGGCACGCCGTACGCGGTGGACACCGGGCCGCACCACTGGTCGGTCGCGCACCGGCCGCAGGGCTTGCTCAACACGGCCAAGGCGCTCACCCATCTGGGCACCGGCGCCTTCCCGCCGGTCGCCGCCGCGTTCGGCGGCTGGCTGGCCGGCGGCGGCACCGCCCGGGTGCGGCGCGGGATCCCCACGGCACTGCTCGCCCTGGTCGTCCTGCTCGTCGGGGAGGGACTGCGCACCAGCCTGATGACGCTGCTGCACCGGGCCAGGCCGCCGATGGCCGACTGGGCGGTCCAGGCCTCGGGCCACTCGTTCCCCTCGGGGCACACCGCGAGCAGCGCGATGGCCGCCACCCTGCTGGCCTGGGGGCTGCTGCGGGCCTGGCCGGGACCGTCCAGCCGGGTGGGCGCCGGGATCTGCGCGCTGGCCGCGGCGGCCGTCGGCCTCACCCGGGTCTACCTGGGCGTGCACTGGCCCACCGACGTGGTCGGCGGCTGGCTGTTCGCGGCCTGCTGGCTGACCGCGACGCTGCCCGCCCTTGACCGCTATGCCGCCCGGGAGGACGGCGACGGCGGGCCGGGACGCCGGTGACGGCGCCGCCGCCCGCCGTGAAGCCCGGGTGGTCCTGAGAGGGCCGGCGGCTCAGACCGACACGCCGTGCGCCCGCAGGTAGCGCAGCGGGTCGATGTCGGAGCCGTACTCGGGACCGGTCCTGATCTCGAAGTGCAGATGCGGCCCCGTCGCGTTGCCGGTGGAGCCGGAGCGGCCGATCCGCTGGCCCTCGTTGACCTGCTGGCCGACCTTGACCGAGATCTGCGAGAGGTGCCCGTACTGGCTGTAGTGGCCGTCGGCGTGCCGGATGACGATCTGGTAGCCGTACGAGCCGCCCCAGCCGGCGGTGACCACCTTGCCGGCCGCCACCGAGTGCACGGCGGTGCCGGTGGAGACCAGGAAGTCGGTACCGGTGTGGTAGCCGCTGGCCCAGCTGCTGCCGGAGGCGTGGTAGGCCGTGCCGATCGCCGCGTGCACCGGCAGCGTGTACCCGGTGTGCACGGGCTTGGCGGCAGGTTTGGCGGCGGGCTTGGTCTGCCGCTCCAGGGTGCGGGTGCCGGTCGGCGCCGCGGACGTCTTGGGCGCGGGCTTGGCGGCCGGTTTCGCCGCCGGCCGGGCCGCCGGCCCGGGGGCCGGCCGGGACTTCGCCGGGGCGGTCAGCGAGAGCCGCTGGCCGGGCAGGATCAGGTCCGGGTCGTCCCCGATGACGGTCCTGTTGTCGGTGTAGAGCCGCGGCCAGCCGCCGGGCAGCTGGTGCTCGAAGGCGATCTCGGAGAGCGAGTCGCCCGGCGCCACGGTGTAGGGGTCGTGCCCCTTGGCCGGCGCGGCCTTCGCCGCCTGCTTGGCGGGCCGCGCGGCGGGCGCCTTCGCGGTGTGCGCGGGCTTGGCCGGGTGCGCGGGCTTCGCGGTGGTGTGCTGTACGGGCTTGGCGATGTGCGTGGTCCGCGCGCTCTCCGGCTTGAGCTTGGTCTGCGGCACCGGCACGGTGTGCGAGGCCGACGCGGCGGTCCTGGTCAGCCCGGCCCGTACCGAGCAGACCGGCCAGGCCCCGGGGCCCTGGGCCCGTAAGACCTTCTCGGCGACCGCGATCTGCTCGTTCCTGGTGGCGAGGTCGGCGCGCGGCGCGTAGGCCGTACCGCCGAAGGACTTCCATGTGCTCGACGCGAACTGGAGGCCGCCGTAGTACCCGTTGCCGGTGTTGATGCTCCAGTTGCCCGAGGACTCGCAGTGGGCGACCTTGTCCCACACTCCGGCACTGGCGGCGTGGGCGCTGCTCAGCCCGATCAGCGGCAGCGCGAGTCCCGCGCCGCCCGCGGTGACGGTCAGCGAGGCCTGGGAGACCCGGCTCGGGCGGTAACGGCGGTGGCGTCCGCGTAAGGGCATGGCACGAGTCCTCTCCGGACCGGCCCGTGGGGGCCTGGGCTGCCGGGTGCCCGAGTGAATGGGCGGGGCAAAGATAGGCCAACCGCCGACCCGGCCACAAGAGGCACGCAAACGGTACAGGTGGGGGCGTCGTGCCGGGCGCCGTGAGTGGCGGGAACCGGCCGGGAATCAGCACGGACGGTGAGCGTTGGAACGTAGGTGAGCTCCGTACTGCGCGACACGCCCTTCTCCGTCCTCGACCGGTCCCGCACCCGCGAGGGCCAGGACCCGGCGCGGGCGCTGCGCGACACCGTGGCCTTCGCCCGGCGGGCCGAGGCGCTGGGCTACCACCGCTTCTGGGTCTCCGAGCACCACAGCGTGCCCGGCGTGGCGGGCTCCGCGCCGACCGTGCTTGCCGCCGCGGTCGCCGCGGCGACCGGCGGCATCAGGGTCGGCACCGGCGGGGTGATGCTGCCCAACCACCGGCCGCTGGTGGTCGCCGAGCAGTTCGGCGTCCTGGAGTCGCTGTTCCCCGGCCGGATCGACATGGGCCTGGGCCGTTCGGTCGGCTTCACCGGCGGTGTCAGGAAGGCGCTCGGACACGGCAAGGAGGCCGCCGACGACTTCGGCGCGCAGCTCACCGAGCTGCTCGGCTGGTTCACCGGCACCCAGCGGGAGCATCCGCAGGTGCACGCCTGGCCGGCGGAGGGGCTGCGCCCGGCGCCGTTCGTGCTGGCCGTCGGCAGCGGCGCCGAGCTGGCCGCCGCGCACGGGCTGCCGCTGGTGATCGGCGGCCGCGGCGAGGACGCGATGCTGCGGTCGGTCGACCGCTACCGGGCGGCCTTCCGCCCGTCGGACTGGGCGGACAGCCCCTACGTGGTGCTGTCCGGCACGGTGGCGGTCGCGCCGACCGGCGAACGGGCCCGCGGGCTGCTGGAGTCCGAGGCGTGGGCGACGGCCTACTCGCGCACCCACGGCGTGTTCCCGCCGCTCGCCTCCCGCGAGTCGATCGGCGCGCTGAGTATGACCCCGGCGGAGCGCGAGCGGTTCGAGACGGCGATGGGCGGCCAGCTGCACGGCACACCGGAGGACGTGGCCAAGGCGCTGGAAGCGCTGCTCACCCGCAGCGCTGCCGACGAGTTCCTGGTCACCACCAGCAGCTACGACCGGGCCGAACTGCTCGACTCCTACCGGCTGCTGGCGGAGCTGCGGGCCTGATGCCGGCCCGCCCGGACCGATCCCGACCTGCTCAGGGGCCCCGCGGAGCGCCGGATAGGGTCGGATGATGATCCGACCGACCGATGTATCCGGTGATCTGAACGTGCGCTGGCACGCGGGCTGGCCGTCCCCCAAGCACGACCCGGCGCCGGAGATCCAGCAGCACTCCTACGACGAGAGCACGCTGATCCTGCGGCAGAACATGTCGGTGCACTTCGAGGCGCCATTCGTGTTCCTGCTGCTCGGCGCCGAGCGGGCGCTGCTGCTCGACACCGGCGCGACCGCCGAGCCGCGGTACTTCCCGCTGCGCGCGACCGTGGACGCGGCGATCGACCAGTGGCTGGCGCCGCACCCCTGCCCGGGCTACGAGCTGGTGGTCGCGCACACCCACGGGCACGGCGACCACATCGCAGGCGACGGGCAGTTCACCGACCGCCCGGACACCGTGGTCGTCGGCCCCGGCCTCGAAGCGGTGACGGCGTTCTTCGGGCTGCCCGACTGGCCGCTCGGCGGCGCCGCGCTCGACCTGGGCGGCCGGACGGTGGACGTGCTGCCGGGGCCCGGCCACGAGCCGGCCGCCGCCGTCTTCCACGACCGGCGCACCGGCCTGCTGTTCACCGGCGACACGCTCTACCCGGGCCACCTGTACGTCAGGGACCTGGCCGCGTACACCGCGACCGTGGACCGGCTGCTGGCCTTCTGCGAGCGGCATCCGGTCACCCGGCTGCTGGGCTGCCACATCGAGATGACCACCACGCCGGGCGAGGACTACTCCCGGGGCACCACCCACCAGCCCGACGAGCCGCCGCTGCAGATGGACACCGGTGAACTGCGGGCGCTGCGGGAGGCGCTGGCCCGGATCGACGGCCGGCCGGGCAGCCACAGCTTCGACCGCTTCGTGGTGCACGTCTCCGGCTGAACCCGGCAGCCCGCTCCGCCCCCGCCGGACCGTCCGGCCTCGCCCGCCTTCCGCCCGTCCAGAACCACCACGTACGGAGTACGCACCCATGAGCACAGTCAACGTCGGCATCGTCGGGATCGGGAACTGCGCCTCCTCCCTCGTCCAGGGCGTCCGGTACTACGCGGGCGCCGAGGCCGGGGAGGAGGCCGTCGGGCTGCAGAACCCGGTCTGCGCGGGGTACGCGGTCTCCGACGTCCGCTTCACCTCGGCCTTCGACGTGCACACCGGCAAGACCGGCCGCGACCTGTCGGAGGCGATCTGGGCGGCGCCGAACAACGCCCGCGCCTTCGCCGAGGTGCCGCACCTGGGCGTGCCGGTCACCGAGGGCCCGCTCAGCGACGGCGTCGGCCGCAGCAGCGCCGGGCAGCTGGACGCGCGCGGCGAGGCGACGGTGGAGGACGTCGTACGGCGGCTGCGGGAGTCCGGGACCCAGGTGCTGGTGAACTTCCTGCCGGTCGGCAGCCAGGCCGCGTCCGAGCTGTACGCGCAGGCGGCGCTGGAGGCGGGCTGCGCGTTCCTCAACTGCATCCCCTCGGTGATCGCCAGGTCGCCGCTGTGGGCGGGTCGGTTCGCCGAGGCGGGGCTGCCGCTGGCCGGCGACGACCTGAAGAGCCAGTTCGGCGCCACGCTGATCCACCGCGCGCTGGTGGACGTGCTGCGACGCAACGGCGTACGGCTGCGCAGCACGTACCAGCTGCTCGGCGGCGGCAACATGGACTTCCTGAACATGCAGGACGCAGAGCGGATGGCGGACAAGAAGGCCACCAAGGCGCAGGGCATGTTCGCGGGCGGCGGCGCCCCGGCGGCCGAGCCGCAGGTGCACGTCGGCGCGGACTTCATCCCGTTCCTCGGCGACCGCAAGGTGGCCTTCATCCGGGTGGAGGCCGAGGCCTTCGGCGGCACCCCGCTGGACCTCGACCTGCGGATGGAGGTGGACGACTCGCCGAGCGCGGCGGGCAACGTGCTGGACGCCGTCCGCTACCTCAAGGCGGCGATGGACCGCGGGGCCGGCGGGGTGATCGACCCGGTCTCGGCGGCGGTGATGAAGGCGACGCCGACGCCGCTGGACGAGGCGGCGATCGCGGCGGGGCTCAGCGCGCTGGGCGAATAGGTTCCGTACGGGCAGCCGTCCCGGCGCCGGTCGGGCCGGCCGGCGCGGGCGGGTTGTCCGGCGGCGCGTCAGCGGCGCGGCGGCCCGGCCGATGTGACACCCCGTCCGGTGTTTCACCCATCGGCGTGCACACCTCATCCGGATGGATGCCGCCGCCGTGCCGGTGAGGCGCCCGCGTTCCTACGGTGACAGCATGACTGCCTTCCGTGACCCGCGATCCCGCCAGGCCCGTCCCGCTCCCGGAGTCCAGGCCCGCCCCGGCCGGCTGCTCGGCGCCGCCGCCCGCCCGCTGGCGGTCGGCTGCGCGCTGGCGGCCGCCGCCGCGGTGGCCACCGGACCCGCCGCCGCCCTGACCGCCGACGGCGGCCACGGCCCGCACGGTTCGGGCGGCGCGCCCGCCGGGGTGGCCGGCGGCCCGCTGCTCGCGAAGCCGGGGGTGCAGGTACGGCCGGAGGCGGGCACGCCCGCGCTGCCGGAGGGCCTGTCGGGCCTGTCCTGGACGGTCTCCGACGCCCGTACCGGCCAGGTGCTGGCGGCGAAGGACGCGCACCGCAAGCTGCCGCCCGCCAGCACGCTGAAGACGCTGTTCGCCGACACCGTCCTGCCCCGCTTCACCGCCACCACCACCCACAAAGTCACCGACCAAGACCTCGCGGGCACCGGCGAGGGCAGCAGCCTCGTCGGCGTCCAGGCCGGCCAGACCTACACCGTCGCCGACCTCTGGCGAGGCGTCTTCCTCGCCTCCGGCAACGACGCCGTCCACGTCCTCGCCCACATGAACGGCTCCGTCCAGCAGACCGTCACCCAGATGCAGGCCAAAGCCGACATGCTCGGCGCCCACGACACCCACGTCGTCTCCCCCGACGGCTACGACTACCCCGGCCAGCTCTCCTCCGCCTACGACCTCGCCCTCTTCGCCCGCGCCGGCCTCACCAACCACGACTTCGCCCAGTACGCAGGGACGGCGAGCGCGCAGTTCCCCGGCGGCTACGACGCGCACGGCAAGTTCGTGAAGTCCTTCGGGATCCAGAACACCAACCGGCTGCTGACGGGCGCGGACGGGGTCCGGCGCTACCCCGGCATCATCGGGGTCAAGAACGGCTACACCACCAACGCCGGCAACACCCTGATCGCGGCGGCCAAGCACGGCGACCGCACCCTCATCGTCACCGTGATGAACCCGCAGTCCGGTATGCCGCAGGCGGTCTACCACGAGGCCGCGTCCCTGCTGGACTGGGGCTTCGCCGCGGCCGGGCACACCTCGTCGGTCGGCACCCTGAACGAGCCCGCCCCCGTCGCCTACGAGGCGCCCGCCGCCCCGGCTCCGGTCAGGCCGCAGCCGGTGGCCGACGACTCCCGTCCGGCAGGACCGGCCGAGCAGGCCGCCGCCGTGCACGGCTCGGCCTCGTGGAGCGTCGGCTGGTACGTGGGCGGCGGCCTGGCACTGGCCGCGGCGGTGGGCGCGGTGCCGGTGGTCCGCAGGCGGCGGCGCGCGGCCAGGTGGCGCTGACCCGCCGTCACACCCGCAGGTGGCGCTGACCTGACCCCACCGGGCGGCCGCGCACTGGTCACAAACGGTGGGAGCCCGACGAACGGGGAAGGAAACCCGCCATGGAGAGCACGAACGGTGCCGCGGCCCGACTCGACTGCCTGGTCACCGGCGCGACCGGTTACATCGGCGGCCGGCTGGTACCGGAGCTGCTGGCCGCGGGGCACCGGGTGCGGTGCGCCGCCAGGACCCCGGCGAACCTGCGCGACCACCCGTGGGCGGCGGACGCCGAGGTGGTGCGCTGCGACGTGCTCGACCCGGAGCAGGTCGGCGCGGCGATGCGCGGCATCGACGTGGCCTACTACCTGGTGCACGCGCTCGGCACCGGCCGGGACTTCGAGGAGACCGACCGGCGGGCCGCCCGGATCTTCGCCGAGCAGGCCGCGGCGGCCGGGGTGCGGCGGATCGTCTACCTCGGCGGGCTGACCCCCGCGGGGGTGCCCGAGGCGGAGCTGTCCCCGCATCTGCGCTCGCGCGCCGAGGTGGGCCGGATCCTGCTGGACGCGCCGGTACCGGCGGCGGTGCTGCGCGCCGCGGTCATCATCGGCTCGGGCTCGGCGTCGTTCGAGATGCTGCGCTACCTGACCGAGCGGCTGCCGGTGATGGTCACCCCGAGCTGGGTGCGCACCCGGATCCAGCCGATCGCCGTCCGGGACGTGCTGCGCTACCTCGTCGGCGCGGCGACCCTGCCCGACGACGTGAACCGCACCTTCGACATCGGCGGCCCCGATGTCGTCACCTACCTGGACATGATGCGCCGGTACGCGGCCACCGCCCGGCTGCCGCGGCGGCTGATCGTGCCGGTGCCGGTGCTGACCCCTCGGCTGTCCAGCCACTGGGTGGGGCTGGTCACCCCGGTCCCGCGGTCGATCGCCAAGCCGCTGACGGAGTCGCTGCGGCACGAGGTGATCTGCGCCGAGCACGACATCGCCGGCTACGTGCCCGACCCGCCGGGCCGGCCGATCAGCGTCGACCGGGCCCTCGCGCTGGCCCTGCAACGGGTCAAGGAGGCGAAGGTGACCACCCGCTGGTCGTCCGCCTCGGTGCCCGGCGCGCCCAGCGACCCGCTGCCGACCGACCCCGACTGGGCCGGCGGCAGCCTGTACACCGACCACCGGTCGAGGGACGTCTCGGCGTCGCCCGAGGCGCTGTGGCGGGTGATCGAGGGGGTCGGCGGCGACAACGGCTGGTACTCGTTCCCGCTGGCCTGGGCGGTACGCGGCTGGCTGGACCGGCTGGCCGGCGGGGTCGGCCTGCGCCGCGGCCGGCGGGACGCGCAGCGGCTGCGCACCGGCGACCCGCTGGACTTCTGGCGGGTGGAGGCGATCGAGCCGGGACGGCTGCTGCGGCTGCGGGCCGAGATGCGGCTGCCGGGGCTGGCGTGGCTGGAGATGTACGCCGATCCGGCGGACGGAGACAGCGGGGACGGCGGTTCGTCCCGCTACCGGCAGCGCGCGCTGTTCCATCCGCACGGGCTGCTCGGCCACGCCTACTGGTGGAGCGTGTCGCCGTTCCACGCGATCGTCTTCGGCGGGATGGCCCGCAACATCGCCAAGGCGGCGGAGCGCGGCCACGGCGGCCCGGCGGCGTCGGACACCAGTACGGAGCCGGTGCGCACGAAGCGCTGACGGCGTCGTAATCTCGGGGCTACGCTCAACTGCCCGTAACCGCTTCGACGGTCGCGGTCGGCGGGCGGTGTTTCCGCACGCCGAAAGGAAGCCGTACCCGCATGAGCCGCCGTTCCTCCGGGCTGGTGTCCACCTGGGCCGAAGTCCAGCGTCAGCAGCAACGGCAACGGGAGGCGCAGCACCGGGCGTCGGTCCAGCAGCAGCGCGAGGCAGAGCGCCGCCAGCGGGCCTCGGAACGGGCGCTCGCGCGCAGCCGCCAGGAGCAGAAGGCCGCCTACCGGCAGCGCCGCGAGGAGGACGCCCGCCGGCGCACCGACGAACTCGACCGCAGGCTGGTGGAGTTGACGGGGCTGCTGGCGAACGGCCTGCGCAGCGCGGTCTTCTCGCCCGAGTCGCTGATGGCCCCCGAGGTGCTCGAACCCTTCGCGCCCGGCAGGCTCGGCGAGCCGATCGCGATGCCGCGCCCGGAGCACTACACCCCGCAGCAGCAGTCGGGTTGGGGCTTCGGCGGCCGGCAGGCGCAGCACGAGGCACGCGCCCGCTACGAGAGCGACCTCTACGCGGCGCAGGCCGCCGAGGCGCAGCGGCAGCGTGAACTGGCCGCCTACCAGGAACGCTACCGGCAGTGGGCGGACCAGCGGCTGGGCGAGATACGCCGGCACAACGCGGGCGTCCAGGAGTCGCTCGCCGGGCTGCGCAGGGCCGAACCCGAGGCGGTGATCGAGTACCTGACGGCCGCTCTGTACGCCTCCCAGGGCTGGCCCGAGGGACTCCCCCGGCAGCTCGCGGCCTCCTACAGCGGGCCGGAACGCCGGCTGGTGCTCAACTGGGAGCTGCCGCCGTTCTCGGTCGTGCCCGAGACCTCCGTGGTCCGCTACATGCCGGGCGCCGACCGGGACAAGGAGGTGGCGCGGCCGATCGGCGAGCGCCGCACCGTCTACCGCGACCTGCTGGCGCAGTGCCTGCTGCTGGTGCTGCGCGAGGTGTTCGGCGCCGACCGGTCCGAGGTGCTCGACTCGGTGGTGCTCAACGGCTTCGTGGACGACACCGATCCGGCGACCGGCCACCGCACGCAGACCTTCGTGGCCACCGCGATGGTCGACCGCGCCGACTTCACCGCGGTCAACCTCGCCCAGGTGGACCCGGTCGACTGCCTGGTGGACGGCCTGCACGGCGAGCTGTCCGCCCGCCCGGACCGGCGGACCCCGGTCGCCCCGGTCAGGCTGCCCGGCGAGGCCGGTCGCGGAGTGGTCTCGCACGGCGGCGGCGAGGAGCCCGACCTGTTCGCGATGGACCCGCTGGAGTTCGAGGAGCTGGTGGCCGAGCTGTTCCGCGCGATGGGGATGCAGGCGGTCACCACCGTGCGGTCCGGCGACGGCGGGGTGGACGTGGACGCGCTCGACCCCGATCCGATCCGCGGCGGGAAGATCGTCGTCCAGGTCAAGCGCTACCGCAAGACGGTGCCGCCCACCGCGGTCCGCGACCTGTACGGCACCGTGCAGAGCGTCGGCGCCAACAAGGGCGTGCTGGTGACGACTTCGGGCTTCGGCCGGACCTCGTACGTCTTCGTCAGCGGCAAGCCGATGACCCTGGTGTCGGGCACGGACCTGGTGGAGCTGCTGCACCAGAACGGCCTGGGCGGCCGGTTGGGCCCGGCGCAGGCGCCGGCGGCGCGGGAGACCGCCGAGGAGGAGGACCGGGCGGCGGACGAGGCGAGCGTGCTCGGCATGTGGTGGGCGGGCTCGGTCGGGCTCGACGTGTGCGCGCTGGTCTGCACCGGCGGGCGGGTGCTCAGCGACGACCACTTCGTGTTCTTCAACAACTCCCGTACGCCGGACGGCAGCGTCCGGATGATGCCCGGGTTCGGCGAGGACAAGGCGGCGATCTGGGTGAACTTCGACGGGCTGCCGCCCCGCGCGGACCGGGTGGTGCTGGTGGCGGCCGTCGACCCGGAGGCCAACCCGGGCGCCGACCTGGCCGGCTTCACCGACGCGCGGATCCGCCTCACCGACCCGTCGGGCGCCGAGGCCGACCGCCTGGAGGTCTCCGACGGCCGCCCCGGCGAAACGGCCCTGATCCTCGGCTCGTTCCGCAAGCGCGGGGGCGGCGACTGGACGTTCGTCCCCGGCGGCAAGGGCTACCAGGGCCCGGAGGGCTTGATGACGCTGGTCCAGGACCACGGCATAGAGGTCGAATAGCCCCGGCGGACGGCCGCCCCCGGAGCACGGGGGCGGCCGTCCGCACGGAGAGGTCGTGGTACTCTCTTCGTAGGACGTGGTACGCCCTCTGAGTGGCGCCGTCCCAGCAGTTCCCCGGCGAACCCGCCGAACCTTCTCCAGCCTGTGACCGGAACCCCTTCCGTCCAGGTCATCCCCGCGACCGCCGAGCGTGATTCCTCCGCTCGCACCGCGACTCCCGATGCGCGCTGCCCGCACGGCAGCACCGCTGTACCCGCACCACCACCCGGCCCGGTACGCCGTGCCGCACTCTCTTCCGTCCTCGAAAGGACGACACATCCATGACTGACATTCTCGAACGACCGCACGTGCGCCAGGAGTTGCCGCAGCGCGTGACGGGCGTCCTCGACATCGGCGGCGGTTCCCCCGCCGCGAGCAGCGGCAGGGGCGGCGGCGCCCCGGGCCGGCTGCGCGGGCCCGGCTGGGCCGCCACCCCCGGCGACGTCCAGGTCCCGCAAGCGCTGATCAGAAAGCACGGCCTGCGCAAGGGCGACCTCGTGGAGGGCCTGGCCGGACGGCCCGGCGCTCTCGGCGAGGTGCTGCTCGTCAACGGGCTGCCGCCCGGCGGCCCCCGGCCGCACTTCGGGGACCTCACCCCGATCCACCCGCGGCAGCGCCTCCGCCTCGAAAGCCCCGCGCTGAAGGGCACCGGCGCCCTGTCCGGCCGCCTGATGGACCTGGTCGCACCGGTCGGCCTCGGCCAGCGCGGCCTGCTGGTGGCACCGCCGAAGGCCGGCAAGACCATGCTGCTGCAGAGCATCGCCGCGGCCATCGAGGCGAACCACCCGGACTGCCACCTGATGGTGGTGCTGCTCGACGAGCGCCCCGAGGAGGTCACCGACATGCGCAGGACCGTGCGCGGCGAGGTGGTCTCGTCCACCTTCGACCAGCCGGCCAAGCAGCACATCGCGGTGGCCGAGCTGGCCGTCGAGCGGGCCAAGCGGCTGGTGGAGCAGGGGCAGGACGTGGTGATCCTGCTGGACTCGCTGACCCGGCTGTGCCGGGCGCACAACACCGCGGCCCACTCCAGCGGCCGCACCCTGTCCGGCGGCGTGGACGCCGCCGCGCTGATCGGCCCGAAGCGGCTGTTCGGGGCGGCGCGGCTGGCCGAGGAGGGCGGCTCGCTGACGATCCTGGCGACGGCCCTGGTCGACACCGGGTCCCGGGCCGACGACTTCTACTACGAGGAGCTCAAGAGCACCGGGAACATGGAGCTGCACCTCGACCGATCGCTGGCCGAGCGGCGGATCTTCCCCGCGGTCGACGTGACCGCCTCCGGCACCCGACGCGAGGAGCTGCTGCTTCCCGCCGGCGAGCTGACCGTCGTCCGCGGCCTGCGCCGCGTCCTCCAGGGCCGGGACGCGCAGTCCGGCCTGGACGTGCTGCTGGAGCGGATGCGCCACACCCCCGACAACACGTCCCTGCTGCGCCAGATCCAGTCCACCCTCCCCGCCACCGCCTAGCCCCGCCTCCGGCTAGCCCCGGCTCTTCCTGACGCGGTCACGGTGTGCGGCCTGCTTCGCGCGGTTGCCGCAGATCGCCATGCTGCACCATCGGCGGACGCGTCCCCGGGTGTGGTCGACGAACATGAGCGTGCATGCCGGGCCTTCGCAGGCTTTGACGTCCGCCAGGTCCTCCTCGCTGACGACTCGCGCCAGCGCCTCACCGATGGGCAGCAGCAGGGATTCCGGTGAGCGCCAGCGGCGCGCCGTCCCGAGCGTGAGCCCCGGTGCCTTCTCCTGCTCCCCGAAGCCGAGTTGGAGGAATCGCTCGTCGCGTGCGAGCAGCCGGTTCAGGGGCGCCAGTTCCGCCAGGGCGGCCGGTTCCAGCGGCCTGCCCTGGTGCGCGCGGACGAATGCCCGGAACTCCTCGCGCAGGCTGCGCGCCTGAGCCGCGACCTGGTCCAGTTCGCCGGGCAGGGCCTGCTCCCGCAGTGCCGCAAGGGTGCTCGGCGGCACCAGTTCGGCCTGCGCCAGCCAGTTTGCCAGGCCGTCGCCGTCCGCGATCCAGTCGACCGGTGTGTCGACGGGTGTGGCGATCGAGTTGAGGAAGTCCAGGCCGAGCGAGTCGGCCAGGAACAGCGCCGGAGGGTGCTCCACCATGTCCCCGCCCCTTTCCCTGTGTGCTGCGAAGATCCGCCATCGACGGTAACCGCCCTGCGTCGCATTGACAAGTTACCCCGCCCTCGGGATAACCTGGCTACGTAGCTCGGGACAGTTACTCACAGGAGGGTGAACGCCATGCCCGACATCGCATACCGCACGGCAGACGTGGACGGTCTGGAGGTCTTCTACCGGGAGGCCGGAGCACCGGACGCGCCCACGCTGCTCCTGCTGCACGGTTTCCCGTCGTCGAGCCACATGTTCCGCGACCTGATCCCGCTGCTCGCGGACCGGTTCCACATCGTCGCCCCCGACCTGCCCGGATTCGGGAGGTCGGCGATGCCCGCCCGGGAGGACTTCGCGTACACCTTCGAGCACCTCACCGATGTGATCGACCGCCTGACGGAGGTCCTGGGCCTGGACCGCTTCGCGATGTACGTCTTCGACTACGGGGCTCCGGTCGGTTTCCGGATCGCCACCCGGCACCCCGAGCGGATCAGCGCGATCGTCACGCAGAACGGCAACGCGTACGAGGACGGGCTCAGCGACGCCTGGAGCCCGGTGCAGGCGTACTGGAAGGAGCCGTCGGCAGCCAACCGCGAGGCGATCAGGACCATGGTGCGGCCGGAGACGACGGTCTGGCAGTACGAGCACGGCGTCCCGGACGGCACGAGGGTCAGCCCGGACGGCTACGGCCTGGACAACCACTACCTCGCGCGGGACGGCGCGGAGGAGATCCAGCTCGACCTGATGCTCGACTACGCGACCAACGTCGCCCTGTACCCCGCGTTCCAGGACTACTTCCGGAGCAGCAGGCCGCGGCTGCTCGCGGTGTGGGGCCGCAACGACCCGTTCTTCCTGCCCGCCGGGGCCGAGGCCTTCAGGCGCGACCTCCCGGACGCCGACATCCGCTTCGTCGACACCGGCCACTTCGCCCTGGAGACCCATGCCGAGGAGATCGCGACGGCGATCCGGGACTTCCTCACCAGCTGACCGATTCCAGTAAGGATCTCCAGTGAGGAGAAGTGAGATGCCGAACTCCGTAGCAGTGGTCACCGGGGCCAGCCAGGGCATGGGTCGCTCCACGGCGATCCGGCTGGCACGGGACTTTTCCTCGGTCGTGCTCGTCGCACGCGACCGCACCCACCTGGAGGACACCGCCGGCAAGGTGCGCGAGGCCGGGGCGGAAGCCCTTGTCATCGACCTGGACCTGTCAGACCCGGCGGCGGCCGGCACGGTGGTCGAACGGACCCTGGGGGCGTTCGACCGCATCGACGCCCTGGTCAACATCGCCGGCGCGGTGCCGCAGATCGATCTGTTCGAGATGACGGACGAGCAGTGGGACGCCGGCCTGGCCCTCAAGCTGCACGGGGCCCGGCGGCTGACGATCGCGGCATGGCCGGCGCTGGCCGAGGCCAAGGGCTCGGTGGTGCTGATGTCGGGCAACTCCGCGATTTTTCCCAAGGCGCCCTACGCGGCCGTCGGCACGATCAACGCGGCGGTCGCCGCCCTCGCGAAGGCGTTCTCCGATCGCGGCATCACCGACGGCGTCCAGGTCAACAGCGTGCTGCCCGGCGCGGTCATGACCGGCCGCCGCCGCTCGTACCTGGAGCAGTGGGCACCCCGCCACGGCATGACCGTCGAGGAGGCGATCGACAAGTTCCCCCAGAACGCGGAGATCGAACGCTTCGGCCGTCCGGAGGAGCTCGCCGAACTGATGGCGTTCCTGGTCTCCCCGGCGGCGCGCTGGATGACGGGGTCGACGCTGCGCATGGACGGCGGCGAGGTGAAGTCCGTCTGAGGCATCGGCGCCCCCACTTCCCCCTCGGGGGAGAGTCCGCGGCGAACGGACGCCCGCGGGGATCGGTTAGCGTGCCCGTATGGGGATGACGCTTTACGGGCGGGACGCGGAGAGCGCCGTGGTCGGGGCGCTGGTCGAGGGGGCGCGGGGCGGGCGGAGCGGGGTGCTCGTCTTGCGGGGGGAAGCCGGGATCGGGAAGAGCGCACTGGTTGACGAGGTGGTCGCCGCGGCCGGGGGGATGACCGTGGTCCGGGGTACCGGAGTGGAGTTCGAGGCCGAACTCCCCTTCGCCGGGCTTCAGTTGCTGCTGCGTACCGCGATGGGCTCGCTGGGCGCGCTGCCCGCGCCCCAACAGCGGGCGCTGCGTGCCGCGTTCGGGCTCGCCGCCGAGGGCGGGGTGAGCGAGCCGATGTTCGTCGGGCTCGCCGTACTGTCGCTGCTGTCAGAACACGCGGGCGACGGACCCCTGTTGTGCGTCGTGGACGACGCGCAGTGGCTGGACCGGGCCTCCACCGACGCGTTGATCTTCGCCGCCCGGCGGCTGGACGCGGAAGGTATCGCGATGGTCTTCGCCGCCCGGGACGGCGAGGGCACGTTCGACACCCCGGGCCTCCCGGAGCTGCGGCTCGCGCCGCTGGCCGAACCGGACGCCGCCGCCCTGCTCGCGGCCCGCGGCGGCACGACCGCAGAACCGGTACGCGCCCAGGTGCTGGCCGAGGCCCGCGGCAATCCGCTGGCGCTGCTCGAACTCCCGCTGGCACCGGACTCCGCGCCGGGCCCGCCCGGGGCCCCCGGAGCGCTGCCGCTGACCAGCCGGCTGCAACTGGCCTTCCACGGCCGGGTCAGCCATCTGCCGCGCGGCACCCAGACGTTGCTGCTGGTGGCCGCCGCCGACCACACCGGCGAGCTCGCCACGATCCTGCGAGCCGCGGCCGGCCTCGGCGCCGGCGTGCACGACCTGCCACCCGCGCAGGACAGCGGCCTCGTCCTCCTCGACGGCGACACCCTGCGGTTCCGGCACCCGCTGGTGCGGGCCGCGATCCACCAGCGGGCGCCGCTGCCGGAGCGGCTGGCCGCGCACCGGGCGCTGGCCGAGGCGGCCGATCCGGTCCGCGACCCGGACCACCGCGCCTGGCACCTGGCCGCCGCCACGACCGGCCCGGACGAGTCGGTGGCCACCGCCCTGGAGCGCACCGCGGGCCGGGCCCGCGAGCGCAGCGGCTACACGGCGGCAGCAGCGGCGTACGAGCGCGCCGCGCACCTCAGCACCGATCCGGACGCCAGGACCCGCCGCCTCCTGCTGGCCGCGGAATCCGCCTCCGAGGCCGGCGAGATCGCCCGGGCCCGCGCCTTCGCCACCTCCACGACCCGCTCGACGCCGTCAGACTCGACGCCGTCTCAGCAGACGGCCGACGGCGCCGTACTGCGGGCCAGGGCCCTGCACGTCCAGGGCCTCGCGGACTTCTGGGAGGGCGCGTTCCCCGGCGCGCACCGGCTGCTCACCGCGGGGGCGGCGCTGGCCGCCGGCCCCGACCCGGAGCGGGCAGCGCGGATGCTGGTGCAGGCCGCGCACACCGCCTGGTACCTGGGGCCCGGCGAGGTCGCGGACACCATCGCCGATCTCGCCGCCCTCGATCTGCCCGCGGACGCGCCGATCCGCCCGGTCGCCGTCTTCCTCACCCGGGCGCTGGGCGCGGACGCCGCCGGGAGCGAGCCGCCCGCCGTCGACCTGGCCGCCGAGCAGGCCAGGGCCGCGCGCGCCGGCCGGCTCGACCCGCGAGACCTGGTGATGCTCTGCGGGGTCGCGCTGACGCTCGGCCAGGACACCGAGGCCCACGAGCTGACCACCGCGCTGACCTCGGAGAGCCGGGAGAGCGGCGGCATCGGCCGGCTGTCCACGATCATGTTCTTCCGCGCCGAGGCGGAGATCTTCGAGAGCCGGTACGACGACGCCGGCCACACCGCCGCCGAGGGGCTGCGGATCTCCCGCGACACCGGCCAGGGTCAGTGGGTCAGCCAGCTGAGCAGCGCGCTGGCGCACGTCGCGGCGCTGCGCGGTGACGAGGACGGCTGCCGCCGCCTGCTGGACGACGCCCTGGCCGGCGGTACCGGCGGCGCCATGGCGCCGGGCGCGCCGTGGGCGTACTGGTCGCACGGGCTGCTCGAACTCGGCCTGGGCCGCGCCCGGTTCGCCCTCGACCGGCTCTCGCTGCTGACCGAGGAGTCGGTACGGCACCACATCTGCGCCACCCGCAGCGTGCCGGACCTGGTGGAGGCCGCGGTCCGGATCGGCGCGCCCGAGCGGTCCGACGATGCCTTCGCCCGGTTCGAGCGGTGGGCGGCCCGCTCGGGTCAGGGCTGGGCGGCCGCGCTGGTGGCCCGCTGCCGGGCGCTGCGCGCGCCCGACGAGGCGGCGGAGGCGTACTACACCGAGGCGCTGCGCGGCCACGACCCGCACCGGCGGCCGATGGAGTCGGCCCGTACCGCGCTGCTCTACGGCGAGTGGCTGCGCCGCGCCCGGCGCCGCAGCGAGGCGCGCGACCACCTGCAGGCCGCGCTCGACACGTTCGAGCGGCTGGGCGTGCGGCCGTGGGCCGACCGCGCCAGGTCGGAGCTCGGCGCGGCCGGCGCCGCGGTGGCGGCGGCGGCCAAGGAGACCAGGTCGGTGGCCGACGAGGCGGGGCTGACCCCGCAGGAGGCGCAGATCGTGCGGCTGGCCGCGCAGGGCATGTCCAACAAGGACATCGCCGCGCAGCTCTTCCTCAGCCCGCGCACGGTCGGCCACCACCTCTACAAGGCGTATCCGAAGCTGGGCGTGGTCTCCCGCGGTGAGCTCGGCGCGCTCTTCGAGTGAGCCCCGATGCCATGCGCGGGCCCGGACATGGCGGTGCCCGCCCGGTGGTGAAGACCGGGCGGGCACGTACGCCCGCGGCGAGCGGGCGCGTCTGGATGCCCCAGACGGTGGATCAGACGGTGATGCCGTGGCTCGCCAGGTAGGCGACCGGGTCGATGTCCGAGCCGTAGTCGGGGGTGGTGCGCACCTCGAAGTGCAGGTGCGGCCCGGTGACGTTGCCGGTCGCGCCGGAGAGGGCGATCTGCTGGCCCTCGCTGACGCTCTGGCCGGCCGAGACCAGGGTCTGGCTGAGGTGGCCGTACAGGGTGTACTTGCCGTCGGCGTGCTTGATGATCACGTCGTTGCCGTACGCGCCGTCCCAGCCGGCCGAGACCACGGTGCCCGCGGCCACCGAGTGGACGCTGGTGCCGCTGCCGACCAGGAAGTCCACACCGGTGTGGCTGCCGCTGGACCAGAGGGAGCCGGACGCCTTGTAGCCGGTGCCGATGGCGGCGTCGCCGACCGGCTTGGTGTAGCCGGACGCGGAGGACTGCGCGGCGGAGGCGGTCGGCGCGGCCTTCTTCGCGGGCGCGGCCTGCTTCGCCGGGGCGGCCTTCTTGGCCGGGGCCGGGGCGGTGTGGGTCGCGGCCTTGGCCACGCCGTTCAGCGTGAGGTGCTGGCCGGGGACGATGAGGTCGGGGTCGGAGCCGATGACCGACTTGTTGTCGTTGTACAGCTGGTGCCAGCCGCCCTTGACGTGCTTCGCGCCGGCGATGCCGGACAGCGAGTCGCCGTGCTTGACGGTGTAGGCGGTGGGCTTGGCGGCGGTGTGCGCGGCAGCCGGGGCCGCCTTGGCAGCGGCGGCGGCCGGAGCGGCCTTGGCCGGCTCGGCGGCCGACGCGTGCGCGGCGCCGACCAGCGGCAGCGCGAGAGCGGCGCCACCGGTACCGGCGGCGACGCAGATCCGGGTGAGGCGGCTCATGCGGCGGGGCTTGCGGTGCTGTCCCTTTGCGGGCATGCGGGAGTTCCTCTCCTACGCCTGCGAGGTGAGCTGTCGGATTCGGGCTGGAGATGCCCGGCCGCGTTGACGCGCCTGGCTGAGGGCCGGTGGCCCTCGCGCGTGGCGCCGCGACTTCACCCCTAGCCGTCCGGTCTCCCGGCACGGCGGCTTACCTGGGTCCCCCGCTCCTGCCTCTGTCTGTCGGTCTGATCCTGGGAATCGGGCGGCGGCAGGATTCGGCGGTCCGCCCGACGGATGAAGCGGGCATCCGGCCCGCAGGAGAGCGAAGTTAGGCGACTCCCCGACGGACGGGCAACCAAACCGGGTGTGCCCGACGTCTCCGTAGCAGCGCCCGACCGCTCACGGTGACTGCGGGTGATGATCGTCCGCGTCTGCGTGCCCGGCGCCCTCACCCTGGGTGGACATATCGGCGCCGCCGGGTGACAAACCGGCCGTAACGGAAACAGCGGGTGCATCACGCGAGCCGGACCGTGTTCCCGATGTGAGGCCGCTCACGCCCGAGTCCTGACGTGAGCCACGACACCCCGAAATGCCCGTATTCGTACGGTATTTCGGCATCTAAAGGCCGAAGGGCGGTCACCGGCCCTCAGAACGTGCCGGGCGCGCCGCCCATCCGGCCGTCCAGCGTCCGGCTGAGCCGGTAGGCCACCGGCCGGAAGCCGACCGCCGGCCAGTGCCCCGCGGCCAGCGGCGAGGCCGAGTGCCAGCGGGCCGAGACGTAGCGGTGGCCGTTGTCGTACGCCCAGGCCAGCGCGGTGGCCAGCAGCACCCGGCTGATGCCCTCGCCGCGCGCGGAGGGCTCCACGTACGCCTCGGCCAGCTCGACGCAGGACTCGGGGATCACCGGGTCGGGCGCGGCGGGCACCACGAGCACCATGCCGATCTCCTCGCCGCGGCGGGCCGCGATCCAGGCGGCGCAGCGGGGGTCGGCGAGCGCGTCGGCGTAGTGCAGCCGCAGCGCGGCGAGCGGGCCCTCGGGCTGCGGCTGGAACATCGCGGACTCGCGCTGCCTGCGGGAGGACTCCGCCGCCATCCTGCCCACCTGCGGCAGGTCGCCGAGTCCTGCCCGGCGGATGCCGAGCCCCTCGACCCCGCGCGGCTGCCGGCCCCTGGCCTTGACCGCCATCAGTCCCTGCACCAGCTCCCGGCCGAAGCCGAGGTCGGACCAGGGCGCCACCGCGTTGTCGCCCGCGGGCACCTGGACGTAGTGCACCAGCCGCCGGTCGGCGACCAGCCGGGCCGCGACCCGGGCGTACAGGGCCCGCAGCACCTCGCTCTCCCGGCCGGCCGGCAGCGCGTGGCCGCCGTGCGGCACCAGGGCGGAGCGGGGGTGGCTGCGCAGCGCTGCCGGGTCGTCAGGGCCGAGGTCGACCGGGACCGCGGCCAGGTACCCGGTCAGGTTGCCGTCGCCGTCCAGCGCCCGGCACGCCTCGAGGCCCGGCGCGGCGATCAGCTTGCCGAGCAGTTCCTCGCCGCGCACCGGGCCGTCGGCCAGCCAGGAGCGCTGCGACGGCGGGCGGCGGGCCCGCGCGAACCAGCGGTCGTACCGCTGGGCTGCCACGGGTATGTGTTCGTCGGTCAGCGGCGCGAGGGCGACAGTCATGGTGGTCGTGGACGCTAGCGGGGCGCGCGGCCCCACGGCAAGGCGGCGCGGGGCGGCCGTACACCGTCCGCCGCGGCCGGTGCCGGCGGCGCGGGCTCAGCCGGTCCAGGCAGGGTGCCGCGGGTCGTCGGCACGTACCAGGACATCGGCGGCCTCTTCCGGCAGCGCCTCCCGGGCATAACGGTCATAGGCGGGCAGCGTCCAGCGCTCGGTGTCGTCGGTGCGGCGTTCCAGCGCGGCCGGGGACAGCCGCAGATGGACCGTCAGATCCAGCGGCAGTCCCTGCCCGAGCAGCAGCGGACCGTCGAGCAACAGCACGCCGCCGGGCGGCAGTTGGACGTAGCCGGCCCGGGTGGAGCGGTCGGTGACCGGGTCGCGCAGCGAGGGCAGCGCGCGGCCGGTGCCGCCGGGGCCGAGCGGGTCGAGCACCTCGCGGCGCAGCGACCCGGTGTCCAGCCACAACTGGTAGTACGCGTCGACGTCCCTATGGCCGTACTCGAGGCGCTGCGAGGCGGGCCGCAGGAAGCCGTCCGCGCTCACCCGCAGCACCGGGCGGCCGAGCGCGGGCAGCGCGGCGGCGACGGCGTCCGCGAGGTCGCCGGGCCGGGCGGCCGGGGCGCCGTCCACGGCGACCCGCCACCAGGGGCCGGGCGGCGTTCCGGACGCCACGCGCTCGGCCAGCGCTTCGGCCAGCCGGGGCCAGGAGATCGGGGTGAACCGCACGACGTTCATCCTGCCCGAGGGGCCGCCGGCGGGCGGGCCGAGGGGGGCCGTCACCCGTTCGGATGCCTTCGCTGCGCCATCGGCGGGACGTGTGGCTGGTGCGTACATCGACCGGTGCCTGCGGGCGAGAATCCCGCCGACACGGGATCGCCGGACCACCCGCATGGGGGAAATCGTCTACAAATCACCCGTTTGCCACTGAGCGCGATCTATTACTTTTTGTGAGCCTGGAAGAACTCACGGTGACCGTCCCCATCACCCAGGAGAAAGCCAATGATCCTGTCCATCTCAGGCGTCGTACTTCTCGGCGTCATTTGCTTCCTGTTCTTCCGCAAGGACGGGCTGAAGGTGTCACACGGCCTGGTCTGCGCTCTCTTCGGTTTCTACCTCGCGGGCACGGCCATCGCCCCGAGCATCCAGGCGGGCGGCGCCAGCCTGGCCAGCCTGCTCGGCGGGATCAAGATCTAGGCCGCCGTCCGGCGACAGCAGGCTCCACGGGCCCGGTAGCGGTCCCCCCGCTCCGGGCCCGTACTGCTTCTCCCGTCTCCCGCCGCTCCCCCCACACCCCTCACCCCCACGCCCCTCACTTCCTTCACCAGTCCCAGCGCGTCCCCACCGCGCACCCGTCGCAGCACGCCGCCGCGCCACCGCGGCCGGCCGGCGTCCGCGTCCCCCACATCCGATCCACCCATGGAGCACCCCGTGGCCAGGCGTCCCCTTCCCAGCATCCTGAGCAGCCGACCGGCGCTCGTCCGCGGCCGTGACATCGCGCGTACGGCGGCCGACAGCGCGACCGACGTGCTCCATCCGGTCATCACCATCGCCAAGGGCATGCGAAAGCAGGTGCTCTGGGCGGGCAGCTGGTGGGGGCGCACCCCCAAGGACCGGCGCGGACCCGCGCTGCTGCTGGCGGCGGCCGGCGTGGTGGTCGTGGTGATGATGCCGTACGGGCCGCTGCTGGCCATCGCGGCGGTGATGGCGTCCGCGGCCTGGATGGGCCGGGACCGCACGCCGCCGGCGCCGGACGGGCCGAGCGAGGCCGAATCGGTGCGGTTGCAGTCGCTGTACGAGGCGCTGGTGCCGTACCTGTCCGACGCCGGGGACCCGTCGCCGCTCTACGCGCACGACGGGGGCTGGGACAACGCGTTCAGCGAGCACGAGTTCGAGGACGGCCGGCTGGTGCGGCTGCACCTGCGCTACCCGGCGTACTTCACCGACGGCGAGGCGGAGTCGCGGGCCCGGGTGGAGCAGTTGCTGCACGCGAAGGCCGGGCGGGGCCGGGAGTACCGCTTCGACTGGAACGAGGAGGAGAACCACCTCACTCTCACCGCGCTGCCGCCGCTGCCGACCGACGTGGTCGCGCAGCGGTTCGTCACGTCGCCCGGCGAGACGCTGCTCGGCTTCACCGACGCCGGCGCCGTACAGCGCACGGTGCCGGTGGCCGGCGGCGAGGAGGGCGGCGAGACCAGGGACGCGCCGCCGGTCGTGTGGCGCACCGGGGCGCGCTCCACCGAGCCGCACCTGCTCGCGCTCGGCCAGCCGGGGACGGGCAAGACCAGCCTGCTGCGGTCGATCGCGCTCCAGGCCCTGGTGGACGGCGACATCGTGGTGATCGACGGCAGCGGCAGCGGGGAGTACGCGTCGCTGACCGGGCGGCCCGGGGTGCTCGCGGTGGAGGACGGGCTGCTCGGCGCGTCGGCCACGCTGGAGTGGGTGGCGCACGAGACGGAACGGCGGCTGATCGCGGTCAACCGCGCGCGGCAGGCGGGCCATCAGGTGGCCGAGGACGTGCGCCGTCCGCTGTGGATCCTGGTGGACCGGCCGACCGCGCTCACCCAGATCGCGCTGGCGGAGGGGCGGCCGGACCCGCAGTCCCTGCTCGATGTGCCGTTGCGGCACGGGCGGGCGGCGAGTGTGGCGGTCGCGATCGCCGATCAGCTGGACGCGACGGAGTCGCTGGCGCCGGTGGTCATCGCGCAGACCCGGGCGCGGGTGGTGCTCGGGCAGTTGGCGCCGGAGCATGTCGCCGCGGTGCTCGGGGCGCCGCAGCGGACCACGCCCGCGGCGGACGTGCCCCCCGGGCGGGGTTACGCGCGGCTCGGCACCGGCCCGGTGCTCCGCCTCCAGGTCCCGGCGACCCCGGACCCCTACGACGAGGAGGCCCCCGAATCCGCCCGCGAGGCCGTCCTCGCCCTCCTCCCCACGACAACGCCCCCGGCTGCGGACCCCACCCCCGAGCCGGCCCCGGAGCCCACCCCTGAGCCCGTCCCTCTCCGCAAGGACCCGGTGGTCCGCCCGGTCGCGGACCTCGAACTGGGTTAACCACCCGGGTCACCCTCCGGGCCCGGAATTACCCCGGCTTCAACAGGGGCGCGGGGCTGTTGTTGATTTGCGGCTCCGCCGCGTGGGCGCTCCCGGTTACCCCAGGGGCGCGGGGAACTGCGCCACCAGCCCCCACCGGCCGTTGGTCGGGAAACTACAGCAACTGCCCCTCTGGGGCCGGTGGTAAGGCGCGCCACCGTCGTGGCTTGTCGCGCAGTTCCCCGCGCCCCTGAAAAACCTCCGCTCGCGCCCACGCGGCGGAGCCGCAAATCAACAACAGCCCCGCGCCCCTGTTGATGCCGGGGCACATCGCGCCCACGCGGCGGCAGCCGCACAACGACACGGGAGCTCCGGGCTACGCGACGAAGAGGCCGGTCACGTCACCTTCCGCGCCCGCGCCGGAGGCGACGAGGTGGGCGGCCTGGGCGAGGCGGGCGGCGGCCTCCGTGGCCGCGGGGCCGCTGACCGTGAACGGGAGCCGGATGTACGACTCGAAAGCGCCGTCCACGCTGAAGCGCGGACCCGAAGGCACCCGCACGCCGAGGCGTTCTCCCGCCACCGCCAGGCGCGAGCCGGACACCTCACCCGTGCGGACCCACATCGTCATGCCGCCGCGCGGCACCGTGAACTCCCAGTCGGGCACGTGCTCCCGGAGCGCCGCCGCGAGATCGTCCCTGCACTCCTTCGCCCGCAGCCGCCGCGCGGCCAGCGCCTCGTCCCAGTGGCCGCCGCGCATCAGCCAGGCCACAACCAGCTGGTCGATCACCGGCGACCCGAGGTCGAGGTAGGCGCGGGCCGACACCAGCCTGCGGACGACGTCGGGCGTGGTCCGCACCCAGCCGATCCGCAGCCCCGCCCACACCGCCTTACTGGCGGAGCCGACCGTCATCACGGTGCCGCCGCGGTCGAAAGCGGCCATCGGCCGGGCCGTCAACCGATCGTCGTCCAGCGTGAGTTCCGCCATGGTCTCGTCGGCCACGACCACCGTGCCGGCTGCCCGCGCGGCCTCCACCAGCTCGCGCCGCTGGTCGTCGCCGACGAGCGTGCCGGTCGGGTTGTGGAAGTCCGGCATCACGTACGCCATCCGCGGCGCCGCGTCCCGCAGCACCCGGCGCCACGCGTCCATGTCCCAGCCGCCGAGCCCCTCGCGCAGCGCGACCGGCACCAGCCGCGAACCGGTCTCGCGGAAGAGCTCGAGCACGTTGGCGTAGCTCGGCGACTCCACCGCGACCCGCTCGCCGAGCCCGACCAGCCGCCGGGCCGCCGCCGCGATCGCCCCCATCGCGCCGGTGGTGACCATGATCTGCTCGGGCATCGTCGGCACCCCCCGCTCGGTGTAGCGGGCCGCGATGGCCTCGCGCAGCACCGGCAGCCCGGCCGGGAAGTCACCGTGCGTGGCGGCGTAGGCGGGCAGTTCGGCGAGCGCGCCCTGCATCGCCGCCGTCAGCCACGGTTCCGGCGCGGGCAGCGAGGCGCAGCCGAGGTCGATGACCGAGCCGCCGGCGTCCGGCGGCAGCGGTTCGAGCGTGCGGGAGGGCAGTACGTGGCCGTCGGGGATCGCCGTCCAGCTGCCGGCGCCGCGCCGGGACCTGGCGAAGCCCTCGGCCCGCAGCGCCTCGTACGCCGCGGCGACCGTGGTCCTGCTGACGCCGAGCGCCAGCGCCAGTTCGCGTTCCGCGGGCAGCCGGGCGGCGACCTGGAGGCGGCCTTCGAGCACCAGCAGCCGCACGCCGTCGGCCAGGCCGCGGTAGGCGGGCAGCTTGCGCCGCTCGCCGCCGGCCGGGCGGGGTTCGAGCAGCCGGGCCAGATGCGCCGCACTCACCGATGCGGTCCACTGCGCCATCGAAGTCAGTCCACCTCTCGCGAATTGGCCGTAGAAACCGTCCCCCTGCAAGCCACAGAGTGGCATGTGCGCTCGCCCGACCGCCAGGGGGTCCCCGTTGTCAACGTCACGCTCACCGTCATCACCGCCGTCACCGCCGTCACCTTCGTCCACGGGGCCTTCGCCCGCCGAACCGTCAGCCCCGGAGCCGGGTCCGAAGCGGTCGCCGCGCCCGCCGTCACTCCCGCCGTTCCTGTTCCGCCGCCTCGGCCGGCTCTACGTCGGCCTGGCGCTGTACGGCGCGAGCTCGGCGATGATGGTCCGCGGCGACATCGGCCTCGACCCGTGGGACGTCTTCCATCAGGGCCTGTCCCGGCTGATCGGGCTGAGCATCGGCAACGTCTCCATTGTCGTCGGTGCCGCCGTCCTCGTGCTGTGGTGGCCGCTGCGGCTACGGCCGGGCCTCGGCACGGTCTCCAACGTCTTCCTCGTCGGCCTGTCGCTGGACGCCACCTGCGCGCTGATCCCGCACCTGAGCGCGCTCCCCGGCCGGTGCGCGCTGACGGCCGGCGGGGTGCTGCTCAACGGGGTCGCCACCGGCCTCTACATCAGCGCCCGCTTCGGCCCGGGGCCGCGCGACGGGCTGATGACCGGCCTGCACGCCAGGACCGGCCGGTCTGTGCGGCTGGTGCGTACCGGGATCGAACTGTCGGTGCTCGCGGTGGGCTTCGCGCTCGGCGGCGGGGCGGGCGCGGGCACGGTGCTCTACGCGCTGGCGATCGGACCGCTGGCCCAGTTCTTTCTGCGGGTCTTCGCACTACCCGGCGGCGAGTTGGGTAGAACCAGTCCACGGCCTGACGGGCCGGTGGCCGGTTCTGTGCCGGTTCGCCGGGAAGCGCCGGAACGCGCTACGGCGGACCCGATTTAGCCGAAGCCGGTGCGGACCGGTAGTGTACGCGGTTGGCCCAGCAGCTTGACCGTTACTGCAAGCAAAAGTTAACAGAGCACCGGGTGACATCTCCGTCCAGATGTGACAAACCGGGCACCGGTGGGTACAAACAGGGGCGACACGACGGGCGACGCATATCCCTAAACGGGAATCTTCACCGCCGACCGGACGTTGACCGGATGACGACGACAGCGACACCTGTCCTGTGGGCGACCAAGCCCGGGAGGCACGATTCATGAGTGAGCGAGCTCTCCGCGGCACGCGACTCGGGGCCACCAGCTACGAGACCGACCGCGGTATCGATCTGGCCCCTCGCCAGACCGTTGAGTACGCATGCCGGAACGGACATCGATTCGAGATGCCGTTCTCGGTAGAGGCCGAGATTCCGCCGGAGTGGGAATGCCGCGCCTGCGGCCAGACCGCTCTTCTGGTGGACGGAGAAGGCCCGGAGGAGAAGACCACCAAGCCCGCGCGCACGCACTGGGACATGCTGATGGAGCGGCGCACGCTAGAGGAGCTGGAGGAGGTGCTGGCCGAACGGCTGGCCGTCCTGCGCTCCGGAGCGATGAACATCGCGGTGCATCCGCGGGACAACCGAAAGACCGCCTGACCACACAGGCCCTGACCCCGCGCCGCGGGACCCCCGGATTCGTCCGGGGGAAGGGCCCGACACTTCCCGCCCGGGGGCGGAGCGCCACACGGCGCCCCGCCCCCGGGCGTTGTCCTGCCCCGGCGGCGGGGCTCACGTTCGCGTGCGCGCGTTCAGGGACGCGCCAGCTTCAAGCGCGCGTCGCGTTCAAGCCCGCGCCCATGACCCCGATCAGTGCTGGTCGCGGTCGTGATCCACGACCTCGCCCTGGATCACCTTGCCGTCCGGGCGGTGAATCCTGATCTGCTCGTCCGCCGTGCGGGCCTGCTGGAACAGGTCGCCGATCGAGCCCGGCTCCCCCGCCGCCGACGACCGGCTCAGCGCCCGCTCGGCCGCGCGCTCCGCCAGCCGGCCGACCAGCTTCCGGGTCGGCGGGAACAGGAGCAGCAGCCCTGCCGCGTCCGACAGCAGGCCGGGAATCATCAGCAGCAGGCCGCCGAGCATGGCGAGCCCGGTGCCGCCGCCACGGGCCGGCGGCACCGCGGCCTCCTGCCCGGCACCCGGCTGCTGCTGCGCCTGCTGCATGGAGGCGGTCAGATTGCGCCACGCGCTGCGCCCGGCCCGCTTCACCGCCGCCGCGCCCAGCACCAGGCCGCCGATGATGAGCAGCAGCACCACCAGTCCGCTGGTCGCCCCGGCCACCAGGATGAACAGCCAGATCTCCAGCACCGCCCAGGCCGCGACCACCAGCGGCAGCACGGTACGGGCGCGGGAGCGCCGCGGCCGCGGCCGGGGGGCCTGCCGGGGGCGGACGGGGGGCGGTGAACTCGTCGTCATACGTTCAAGTGTGCCAAAGACCAGGTAAAGGCCGGATCGGTACGGGTGCCCCGCGGTGGACGCCGGCCGGGTCGCGACGACACGATGTCACGCGTGACCGACAGCCCCGCCTCCCCGCCCCCCGACGGCAGCGACGAGGGCCACAGCGGCCCTGTCGGCCCCGACCGTGCCGCGACCGACCCGGGAGGTCGGCGGCACCCCACCGGGCCCGCAGGCGGCCCGGCAGGCACTCCCCCGGCGGCGGCCGTCCGCGAGCTGCCCGCCGCCGAGCGGCTCGCCAGGATCGAGGCGCTGCTCGCCCCGGCCAGGGGCGAGCTGGCGGCGGCCGAGCGGCGGTTCGTACCGGCCTGGCAGCGGGCGACCCGCGGGGAGCCGCGCTGGGCGTCCACCGGCGCCGTGCTGGCCGCCGTGATCGTCCAGCTGACGCTGCCGGCCCGGCTGACCGTGCGTCCGCAGTGGCTGCTGCCCGCGCTGGCGCTGGCGCTGCTGGTGGCGCTGATCGCGGCCAACCCGCACCGGATCGAGCACCGTTCGCGCGGCTACCGGGTGGGCGCCCTGCTGCTCACCGCGCTGCTGTCGGCGGCCAACGCCTGGTCGGCGTTCGACCTGGTCCGCGGTCTGATCCGGGGTACGGAGACCGCGGGCGCCGGGATCCTGCTGAGCACCGGCGGGGCCATCTGGCTGACCAACGTGATCGTCTTCTCGCTCTGGTACTGGGAGGGGGACCGCGGCGGCCCGATCGCCCGCGCCCAGGGCGACCGGCAGACCGCCGACTTCCTGTTCGTGCAGATGCAGTCGCCGGAGCTGGCGCCGCCGCACTGGGAGCCGGCGTTCTTCGACTACCTCTACCTGTCCTTCACCAACGCCACCGCGTTCAGCCCCACCGACGTGATGCCGCTGGTGCGGTGGGCGAAGGGGCTGATGATGGCGCAGTCGGTGGTGTCGCTGCTCACCGTGGTCCTGGTGGTGGCGCGGGCCGTGAACATCCTCAAGTAATCCGGTGGGCCCCGGATCGTGTGACGTCCACGGCCCGGGGCGTGCGGGCCACGCGCTCAGGAGCCGGGGCGGCGGCGGTCAGGACGCGGGGCGGCGGCGGACCTTCTGCACCCGGGAGCTGACGCCCCATCCGGTGACCCGGAACAGCGCCTCGACCAGGATGCTGCGGCTCATCTTGCTGTCGCCGCGCTCGCGCTCGACGAAGGTGATCGGCACCTCGATGACGTGGAAGCCGGCCTTGATCGCCCGCCAGGCCAGATCGACCTGGAAGCAGTAGCCGGCCGAGGCCACCTCGTCCATGCCCAGGCCCTCGAGGGTCTCCTTGCGGAAGGCCCGGTAGCCGCCGGTGACATCGCGCATCGGCACGTTCAGCATCAGCCGGGAGTAGGTGCTGCCGCCGCGGGAGATGAACTCCCGGGACTTGGGCCAGTTGACCACCCGGCCGCCGGGGATCCAGCGCGAGCCCATCACCAGGTCGGCGCCCTTGAGCGCGGTGAGCAGCCTGGGCAGCTCCTCGGGCTGGTGCGAGCCGTCGGCGTCCATCTCGACCAGGACGCCGTAGCCGGCGTCGATGCCCCAGCGGAAGCCGGCCAGGTAGGCGGCGCCCAGCCCTTCCTTGCCCTTGCGGTGCAGGACGTGCACCTGCTCGTCCGCGCCGGCCAGTTCGTCGGCGAGCTTGCCGGTGCCGTCCGGACTGTTGTCGTCGGCCACCAGGATGTGCGCCTCAGGCACCGACGCCCGTACCCGCTTCACGATCGGCTTGATGTTCTCCGCCTCGTTGAAGGTCGGGATGATGACCAGGACCCTGCCGAGCGGCCCGTAGCTCCGCTGCTCGCCGTCGTTCACTGCTGACTCTGCCCTTTCGCCATACGGGTGCGGTCGCGCCTGCCCAGTGCGAGGGCGACCGCGCAGGACAGGAGGCCCGCCATGGCGAGCACCCACTCCGGAGCGGCGCCGACGCGGTCGGCGACCGTGATCTGGTCACGCAGTGGAATGTCCGCACTCAGCACCTGCTGGGTGAATTCCTTGCTGCGCTGCTCGATCTTGCCATCCGGAGCGACGATCGCACTGATCCCGCTGGTCGCGGCGGTGACCACGGCACGGCCGTGTTCGATGGCGCGCAGCTTGGACATGGCGAGTTGCTGCTCCGGCTGGCCGGTACGGCCGTAGGTGGCGTTGTTGGTCTGTACGACGATGGCGCGGGCTCCCGCGTTCACTGTGTCGCGAACAATTCCGTCGTAGGCCACCTCGAAGCAGATCACGTCGCCCAGTCTCGCCGGGCCGATCTGCAGCACGCCGTTGCCTTTGCCCTGGTAGAAGTCCCGCGGGATCTCGTCGAGGCGGTGGATCACCTTCGTGAGTTCCTTGCGGTAGGGCACGTACTCGCCGAACGGGACGGGGTGCTGCTTGGTGTAGTGCGCGCCGGGGCCGGTCGTCGGGGACCAGACGATGCCCTCGTTCTGGACGTGGTCCTTGTCCGGGCCGTCGACCAGGGCGCCGACCAGGATCGGCACGCCGACGGCCCGCACCGCCTCGGTGATCTTGTCGTACGCGGCGGGGGTGGTGAACGGGTCCACGTCGGAGGAGTTCTCCGGCCACAGCACCAGGTCGGGCTTGGGCGCCCGGCCCGCCTTGATGTCGGCGGCGAGCTTGAGGGTGGCGTTGACGTGGTTGTCCAGGATCATCATCTCGCGGCCGAGGAAGTGCAGGCCGGGCTGCTGGACGTTGCCCTGGACGACGGCGATCTTTACGTGGTCCTTGGCGCCGGTGGGCACCGGCACGAGGAGGCCGGCGCAGAGGATGGCCGCCGACAGCACGAGGGCGCCTGCGGCGGGCAGCAGGGCGGCGGCGGTGCGGGGGGCGGCCCTGAGCGCCTTGAGGGCGCCGAGGAGGCCGCCGGGGCCGTCCGGCTTGAGGGCGGACGTGACGGCGGCGGCCAGCAGGGTGCCGCTGAGCGCCACGGCGAAGGTGACCAGAGGGGCGCCGCCGAGCGCGGCCAGCGGGGTGTACGGGGAGCCGGTGTTGGCGAAGGCGAGCCGGCCCCAGGGGAAGCCGCCGAACGGCAGCCGGTCCCGGACGAGTTCCTCGGTGACCCACAGGCAGGCCGCCCAGAGCGGCCAGCCGGGCAGCCGGCGGCTGACCACCAGCAGCCCGCACATGACGGCGAGGTAGGCCGCCTCGATGGCGGAGAGGCCGATCACGGCGTCCCAGCCGACCACGTCCAGCCAGGACAGCAGCCAGATGAAGAACGGCAGTCCGAAGGCGAAGCCGAGCCAGGCGCCCTGCCGGACGGTGCGGCCGCGCATGAGCAGCGACAGCGTGGCGACCGCGAGGATCGACAGCGGCCAGACCCCGTACGGCGGAAACGCCAGATTCAGCCCGGCCCCGGCGACGACGGCCACCCCGGTACTCGGCGCGGCCCGCCGCGCACAGGCCACCAACCGCTTACGCCGCGGCAGCCGCTTCTGCGCCTCGGGCAGCGGGGAGGAGTCCGCCTCAGGGGCCGGTGGTGACGCTACGGAGACGGTGTCGGGTCGCGGGCGCAAGGTCGCGGCCTTCCTGCAGGTGAAGAGGTAGTGAAGGCGACGGTACCTCGTGATGCCCCATGGATGACCCCCGGGGAGGCAATCAGGCCGTCAGCCCCGCCTGGTCAAGCGACAGGAACGCACCCCGGGCGTCGTACCCCGAAGGGGCGGGGGGAACTGCGCGCCGGGACGAATGGCGCGGGAACGGAACGGGCCCGGGCCCCTGGCCTGATCGGCGGCAGTCGTGCCCCGAAGGGGCGCGGGGAACTGCGCGCCGGGGCGAAGGGTGCGGGAACGGAACAGGCCCGGACCCCGACCTGAGCGGCGGCAGTCGTGCCCCGAAGGGGCGCGGGGAACTGCGCGACAAGCCACGACGACGCCGCACCCGAAGAACCCACCACGCCGCCCGGGGCGAAAGGTGCGGGGACGGAACGGGCCCGGGCCACGCCACAGCCGACCCGGGGCCCTCCCCCAAACTCCGTCCGGGGGGACCCCCAGGCTGCGGGTCAGTACCAAGGGCGGGGGAACGGAACGGGCCCGGACGGACCTTCGGGCCGACCTGGGGCCCGCTGGCTGCGGGTCAGTACCAAGGCCGTTGTCTACTGGGCGTCCGGGCCCTTCCCGGGTCACACCTGTCGGGCGGGCTGCAGCCACGCGTTCCGCGTCGTCGGCGCTGGACCTGGCTGCCAGTGGCGGCGTGCACGTGCGGCGCGACGCCCCATGGCCCAGCGCGGCGGACGCAACCGCGGAGGGCCCCCGGTCCGACGTCCTGTGGTGGACTTGGCCGAACCTACTCGCCTCCGACCCGCGTATGTCAACACCCCTTTGACCTGCGGGGTTTCGCCAAATCAGCAGGTCAGTGCGGGGCACCGCGACACGCCGCGACAGGCCGAGGGCACACCGTTCGGCCGCATGCGGCAATCGCGCCTCACCCGTTCGGCGGCGCGAAGACCGTCCGGCCGCCGACGACCGTGCGCAGCGCGACCGGGAGATCACGGCCCGGAGTGAGATCGGGCAGGCCAGGGGTGCCGGAGCGGGGGTCGGTCGACCAGTTGGCGACCCGCTCGTCGGGGGCCTGGACGACGAGGTCGGCGACGTTCCAGACGGCGTAGTCGGCGGGGGCGCCGGGCACGAGCACGCCCGCGTCGTCACGGCCGATCGCCCGCCAACCGCCACGGGTGTGCGCGTTGAAAGCGGCACGGGCGGAGATCCGGTGCTCGGGGGTGTGGTGGAAGGCGGCGGCCCGCACCGCGCCCCACGGGTCCAGCGGGGTGACCGGGCTGTCGGAGCCCAGTACCAGCGGTACGCCCGCCCGGGTCATCGCCGCGAACGGGTTGAGGCCGCGGGCCCGGTCGGCGCCGAGCCGCTGCGCGTACATGCCGCCGTCGCCGCCCCAGGCCGCGTCGAAAGCGGGCTGCACGGAGGCGACCAGGCCGAATTCCGCGAACGCGGCGATCGTCTCGGCGGTCATCATCTCGGCGTGTTCCACCCGGTGCCGCAGCGCCCTCACCCGTTCGAGGCCGACCGCCCGCACCGCGGCCCGCACTCCGTCAACAACGGAGCCGATCGCCGCGTCCCCGATCGCGTGAAATCCGGCCTGGACGCCCGCCTCGGTGCACAGCGTGAGGTGCCGGGCAATGGTTTCGGCGTCCACATGGGTGACGCCGGTGCCGTCGGCGTCGGCATAGGGCGCGTGCAGCCAGGCGGTGTGCGAGCCGAGCGAGCCGTCGACGAAGAGGTCGCCGCCGGCGCCGACCGCGCCGAGGTCGCGGATCCGGTCCAGGTCGGCCGGGCTCTGCGCGGGCTGCGCCCAGTAGCCGAAGACCTGCGGCCCGGGCTCGGCGGTGGCGAGCGCCAGCAGCCCGGTGAGGTCGTCCTCGGAGGAGATGTCGGGGCCCGCGCACTCGTGCAGCGCGCCGATGCCGCGGGAGGCGGCGTGCCGCAGGGCCGCCCGCTGGGCGTCGGCGCGCTGCGCCGGGGTGACGGCGGCGTAGGCGGCCCGCCGCACCACATGGTGCGCGTCGCCGGTCAGCGGCGCCTCGGGGTGGTAGCCGGGCTCGGCCGCCACGCCCGGCACCAGGTCGAGCAGCGCGCTGCTGACCACCGCCGAGTGCACGTCGGTACGTGACAGGTACAGCGGACGCCCGCCGGTGGCCGCGTCCAGCTCCGCCCGGAGCGGCGCGCGCCGCTCGGGCCAGCGGGTCTCGTCCCAGCCGTGGCCGAGCAGCACCTGGCCGGCGGGCCGCCCGGCGGCGTGTCCGGCGATCCGGTCGAGCGCCGCGGCCAGCGAGTCCGTACCGGTCAGATCCAGGCCGGTGAGCGCCAGCCCGGTCGCGGTGGCGTGCACATGGGCGTCGGTGAACGCCGGGGTGACCAGTGCCCCGTCCAGCTGGACGACGTGTCCGACGCCGTCGGCGAAGGAGTCCGCCGCGCCTTCCGAGCCGACCCAGGCGACGGTCCCGCCCGCCACCACCATCGCGGTGGCGAACGGATCGGCGGGGCTGTAGACGGCGCCGCCGCGCAGCAGAGTGGTGCCCAGCGGTGCCTGATCGGTGGAGGCGGGGGGACGGGCCCCTGAGGTGTGGTGCATGGGCACCAGTCTCTCTCCCGCCGCGGCCCGCCCGGCCGCCGGGTCGGCCCCCGGCAGCGGTCCAGAAACACGGCACCGCTCAGACGTGCGGCGGCCTGGCCTCGTACGGCGTGGAGAGCACCACCGTGGTGCGGGTGGAGACGCCGGCCAGGCTGCGGATCCTGGCCAGCAGGTGTTCGAGCTCGCTGGGGGTGGCGACCCGCACCTTGAGGATGTAGTTCTCGTCGCCCGCCACGCTGTGGCACGCCTCGATCTCCCGCACCTCGGCGAGCCGGTCGGCGATGTCGTCCGGCGAGCTGGGATCGAACGGCTTGACGGAGATGAACGCGGTGAGCGAGAGCCCCACCGCCTCCGCGTCCACGATGGCCGCGTAGCCGCGGATCACCCCGCGCTGCTCGAGTCGGCGGACCCGCTGGTGGACGGCGGACGTGGACAGGCCGGTGGCCCTGCCCAGGTCGGTGTAGCTCATCCGCCCGTCGGCGACGAGCAGCTCCACGATCTGCCGGTCAAGCTCCTCCACAGCCGATGACCTTACCGGCAGCTCACCGGGTTCCGCCGGGTGTGCGCCGGTCACGCGTACAGTTCCCGCCGCAGGAACGCGTTGCGGAACTTGCCCGACGGGTCGGTGTCCGCGGCCAGCTTCAGGAAGTCGTCCATCCGGGGGTACAGCGCGCGGACCCGGTCGGGCGCGGTGCTGAAGAGCTTGCCCCAGTGCGGGCGCGCCTCGTACGGCGCGAGCTGGGACTCGATCAGCCGGAGCACCGGCGCCACCGCCGCCGGGTCCTTGATCCAGGTGAAGTGCAGTGCGACGGTGTCACGGCCGTATGCCGGGCTGAGCCAGAGCCGGTCGGCGGCCACGGTCCGGACCTCGCAGATCTGCAGTACCGGGGCGATGGTGTCGCGTACCTCGTCGAGCGCGTGCAGCGCGGCGACCGCGTTGGTCCGCGGCAGCAGGTACTCGCTCTGCAGCTCCTCGCCGCTGCTCGGCGTGAAACCGGGCTTGAAGTGCGGCAGCCGCTCGTGCCAGGGGCCGGGCAGGCCGCCCTGCTCGGTGCAGTGCAACGGGTCGACGCCCGGCACCGGGTGCAGCTTGCGGTCGGCGGGCGCGGCCCACGGGAGGTCGACGGCCGCGGCCTCGGCGCGCTGCTTCAGCCAGACCTGGTTGAACCGCGGGCCGCGCCAGTCGGTGAACAGGCTGACGCTGTAGGCCGCGCCGGTGATCTCGTCGAAGTGCGCGGCGGCCGCGCCGAGTTCGAGGCCGGTGAAGACGTCCTGCCGGACCTCGAAGTCCGGGACGAGGTCCAGGGTGAGGTGGGTGACGACGCCGAGCGCGCCGAGCGAGACCACGGCCCCGTCGAACCGGTCCGCGTCCGTCTCCCGGTTCAGTGTGAGGAGGTCGCCGTCGGCGGTGACCAGGTCGAGGGCGCGGACGGACGTGCCGAGGCCGCCGTTGCCGTTGCCCGAGCCGTGGGTGCCGGTGGCCACCGAGCCGCCGACCGAGATGTGCGGCAGCGAGGCGAGGTTGGGCAGCGCCAGGCCGTGGTCGTGCAGCCGCGCGGCGAGTTCGGCGTACCGCACGCCGGCCGCGACCCGCACGGTGCCCGCCGCGGTGTCGATGTCGATGTCCGGCGGCAGCGCGTCCACCTCGACGAGCACGCCGTCGGTGTCGGCGATGTCGCTGAACGAGTGCCCGCTGCCGACGGCCTTGACCCGGCGCGCGGCCCCGACCGCCGTGCGCAGCTCCTCGACGGTGGCCGGGCGGTGCACCCGTTCCGCCCCGAAGGTGAGGTTCCCGGCCCAGTTGGTTCGCAAGTCCGCACGCTCCCGCCAGTCGGCGCGACCCGCCTGGCCTCGCCCGTTGCACTTTATCCGGGACCCCGGCAAGGCGCCGGGCCGGGGCACGAGGGGGTGCGCGGACGCACGGCGGGGGCGCATGAGCCCGTTGGGACGGGGAGTGTGACGAAGGCCACATCGCGGCGGGCGCTACGGGTTGGGTGGCGGGATTACACGCGTAGCGCGGCGGGAAGTGCTCGCTATGGCCGCGTGCGTTCACCGCCGGGCCGGCCCGATGGAGGGCATTCCACCCAAGGGGGAGACGCTGTATGCGTAACCATGTGCGCCACAGCCGTAGTGAGCGGTCGCAGACCGACTTCCAGGAGGGGCACGAACGGGACGTCCCGCTGACGCTGCTGGCCGACGAGCGGGATCCGCTGCCTGGGGCTGACGACCTCCTGGACCCGGACGCCCGGGAGGCGTTCGAGGACGACCTCGGCGACCTCGGGGACGTCGTACGGCTGTTCTGCCCCGACTGCGCGCGGCCGATCGCGGTGCTCGCCGACGAGGAGTCGCTGCCGGAGCACGCGCTCTGCCCGACGCCGTGGAATCCGTTCGGCCTGACGGTATGCGTCGGGTCGGGGCGGCCGGTGGACTCGGCGAAGCCGGTTGACGGCGTCGCTGTGGTGGAGGGTGGGGCCGAGCAGGAGCTCGCGGCTCTGCTGACGTTGCCGGCGGGGTTGGACTGGCGCACCCAGCCCTTCTCTCACGTCGGCGGGCCCGGATCACGGCCGATCCGGGTACCTGCCCCCGCGCCCGTGCCCGACCGGCGGCTCGCGGCCTGACCACTCGCCGTGGGGGGCCGGGGTCGCCCCCGGCCTGCGGGCACGTCGTGCCCTTTCACGCCCCTGACGGGGCGCCCCCTCACGCCGCCGGCCCCCTCAACCCCGGGACTCCGGGCCCAGGAGGTGGCGGGAGACCACCATGCGTTGGATCTGGTTGGTGCCCTCCACGATCTGGAGGACCTTTGCCTCGCGCATGAAGCGTTCCACCGGGAAATCGGCCGTGTAGCCGTAGCCGCCCAGGAGTTGGACCGCGTCGGTGGTGACCTTCATCGCCGTGTCCGTGCAGAAGAGCTTGGCCATCGCCGCCTGCGGGGAGAACGGGAGGCCGGCGTCGCGGAGGCGGGCCGCGGTCAGGTAGAGGGCGCGGCCGGCCTCGATGCGGGTGGCCATGTCGGCGGTCATGAAGCGCAGGCCCTGGAAGTCGGCGAGCGGCCGGCCGAACTGGCGGCGTTCTCCCAGGTATCCGACCGCCGCGTCGAGCGCCGCCTGGGCCACGCCGATCGCGCAGGCCGCGATCCCGAGCCGGCCCGAGTCGAGCGCGGCCAGGGCGATCGCGAAGCCCTGGCCCTCCTCACCGATCCGCCGGCTGTCGGGCACCCGTACCCCGTCGAAGTGCAGTTGCGCGGTGGGCGAGCCGTTCATGCCCATCTTCCGCTCGGGCGCGGCGGCCGAGAGGCCCGGCGCGTCACCGGGCACCAGGTACGCGGAGATGCCGCGCGCGCCCTCCCCGCCGCTGCGGGCGAGCACCGTGTAGAAGTCGGCGACGCCGCCGTGCGTGATCCACGCCTTCGTGCCGTCGATGGTCCAGGTGTCGCCGTCGCGGACCGCGCGGGTGGTCAGGTGCGCCGCGTCGGAGCCGGACGCGGGCTCGGACAGGCAGTAGGCACCGAGCATGTCCCCGCCGAGCATCCCGGGTAGGTGCTCCTTGCGCTGCGACACGCTGCCGTAGTGCGCGAGCGGGTAGCTGGCCAGGGTGTGCACGCTGATGCCGAGGGCCACCGTCAGCCGGGCCGCGGCCAGTTCCTCCAGCACCTGGAGGTAGACCTCGTAGGGCTGTCCGCCGCCCCCGTACTCCTCGGGGTAGGGCAGGCCGAGCAGGCCGGCCTCGCCGATCAGGGCGAAGGCCGCACGCGGGAAGTGCCCCGCCTCCTCCTGCGCCGCCGCGTCGGGAGCGATCTCCCGCCGGGCCAGCTCCCGGGTCAGTTCGAGCAGATCGTGCGCCTCGGGTGTGGGCAGTCGGCGGGCAACGGGTCGCGGGCCTTGCTGTGGCATGGCGGCGCACTCCTCCCTGTCGGGAACGACGGCGGCGGACCGCCATGGGTGGGGCGGGACCGTCCGGTGGGCAGTACCCCAGAACCGATGGTCCCGCGCCGGGTCGCGGCGCGCGGCGATCAGCGGTTCTGGCGCGTTGGAGTATGCCCGATCGGACGCCTGCCGTCACGGGTGCGTCTCGCCGGTGGAACGGCTCGGGCACGGCCGCGGCACCGGCCGGGCGAAACGCCCCCGTCCCCGGCCGGGTCCCCATAACCTGCTGACCATGAAGAGCTTGGACGACGCCGATCCGCGGTCGGTCGGCGGATATCCGCTGTTCGCGCGGCTCGGCGCGGGGGGCATGGGGCAGGTCTACCTGGCGCGTACACCGGCCGGGCGGGCGCTGGCGCTGAAGACGGTGCGGTCCGAGTTCGGGCTCGACCCGGGGTTCGGCGAGCGGTTCGCCCGGGAGATCCGGCACGCGGACCGGGTGCGGTCGCCGTGGACGGTCACGGTGGTGGACTACAGCCGGCCCGGCGACCGTCCGCCGTGGCTGGCCACCGAGTACGTGGCGGCGCCGTCGCTCTCCGACTGGGTCGCCGCGCACGGGGCGCTGCCCGCCGCCGCGGTCGGCGCCCTGGCCGCCGAGCTGTCGGAGGCGCTGCGGACGGTGCATCAGGCGGGCCTGACGCACCGGGACGTGAAGCCGTCGAACGTACTGCTCGGACGGGACCGCCCGCTGCTGATCGACTTCGGCATCGCACGGGCCGCGGACGACTCCCGGCACACCAGGACCGGCGGGGTGATCGGCTCGCCCGGCTACATGGCGCCCGAGCAGGCCACCGCGGGCGTCTCGGGCGAGCCGGGCGACCTGTTCGCGCTGGGGGCGGTGCTGGTCTACGCGGCCACCGGGCACGGGCCGTTCAACCGGCCGGGCGAGGAGCCGTCCACCCCGGCGCTGCTGTACCGGGTGGTGCACGAGGAGCCCGACCTCGACGGCATCCCCGACTCGCTTGCCCCGCTGATCCGGGCGCTGCTGGCCAAGGAGCCGCAGGACCGGCCGGATCCGCGGCGGACGGCGGACCTGCTGCGGGAGGCCGGCCGGGTGGCGGGTGCCTGGTCCGGTGAGCTGCCGGGTCTTGAGGACGAGCTGCTGGTGCGCGAGGCGGAGATGCGGGACATCCTGGAGGCGCCCGCCACCCCTCCCCCGGCCGCCGAGCCCGCCCCCTCCCCCGCCGCCGCGCAAGGCGGGAACGATTCGGCGTCCGCGGCGCCCGAGCTGGGCCCCTCGCCGTACGCCCCGGCGACCGGGCAGCCGTACGCCGGGCCGTACACCCCGACCCAGCCGCCCGGGAGCGGGCAGCACGGACCGTACGCCGCCCCGGCACAGACCCCGCCGCCGGGCGGCAGCGGCCAGCACGGCCCCTACGCCGTACCGGGCCAGAGGCCGACCGGGCCCTACGCGCCGACCCAGTACGCGGGTTCCGCCCCGCAGCTGCCGCCGACCAGGACCGCGTCCCCGGGATGGAACCCGCCGGGCGCCCCGCGCGGACCCTGGTGGCGCGGGCCGCGCGGTGTCGCCGCCGCGGTGGGCGCGGTGGTGCTCGCCGGGGTGATCGTCGCGGTGACGTACCCGCGGGGCGGCTCCGGCGACGATGACGCCGGCGGTGACTCCCCCACGACCACGTCGAGCGCGACGACGACGGAGAGCGGCACCTCGCAGGGGTCGCCCTCGCTGCCCGCCGCGATGGTCGGCACCTGGATCGGCGACGGCCCGGGCGACCCGTACGCGTCGAAGGGCACGTTCGCCACCAAGGGCGTCAAGGTGACCCTGACTCTGCACGCCGGCAGCGTCGGCAAGCCGATCGGCCAGGACGTCGCCAACATCACCGAGATCAGCAGCGGCTCGGAGGTCGGCTGCACGGAGCAGCTGCTGCTGACCGAGGTGTCCGGCCGGTCCATCCACGCCACGGTGTCCACCTCGCGGCCCACCGACCCCGACTCCGTGCTGTCCTGCGTGCCGGGCAACCAGTACACGGTGACGCTGCTCGACGACCAGCACCTCAAGCTCGGTCCGGTGGCGGGCCATGTGGCGGCCGGGGCGCCGGACTCGCTGACCAAGCAGTGAGCCGCCGGGCGGGGGCCGTACGTCTCACGCGTCGGGCCGGCCCGCGGGCCTACGGGAAGATCTGCAGGCCCGCCCACAGCGCCACCGTCGCCGCGACCAGCGTCGGCGGCACGGTCAGCAGCCCGAGCCGGGTGAACGTCCGCAGCGAGGCGTCCGTGCCGTGGTCGTGCAGCACCCGGCGCCACAGCAGGGTGGCCAGCGACCCGGCGTAGCCGAGGTTGGGGCCGAGGTTGACGCCGATCAGCACGGCGAGCACCGGTCCCGCGCCGCCGGACTCGACCAGCGGCAGCAGCGCGAGCACCGCGGGCAGGTTGTTGATGACGTTGGCCAGCACGGCGGCGAAGACCGCGATGCCGAGCAGCGCGGCCAGCCCCGATCCGTCCGGCAGCACCCGGCCGGCGCCGTCGGCGAGCCCGTTGTCCACCACCGCCTCGACCACCACGCCGAGCGCCAGCACGAACAGGCAGAACAGCGGCCCCGCGGCCTTCACCAGGCCCGGTACGGTGGCCCGGCGGCGGCGCAGCGCCCGTACGCCGAGCACCAGGGCGCCGGCCAGCGCCGCCCAGGCGGGGTTGAGGCCGCCCAGCGAGGTGACCGCGAAGCCGGCCAGCGTCAGGGCGAGCACCACCAGCGTGAACACCGGCATCGGGGTCGGCTCGGCGGTCTCCGGCGGGTGCTCGCGCACCGCGAGGTCGGCGGCGAAGTAGCGCCGGAAGATCAGGTACTCGATGCCCACCGCCAGCAGCCAGGGCAGTGCCATCAGCGCGGCGAACCGGGTGAAGGACACGCCCGCGGCGGTGAACGCCAGCAGGTTGGTCAGGTTGGACACCGGCAGCAGCAGCGATCCTGAGTTGGCCAAGTGCGCGGTGGCGTACAGGTGCGGGCGCGGCCTGGCGCCGGCCCGGGCGGCGGTCGCGATGATCACGGGGGTGAGCAGCACCACCGTGGCGTCCAGGCTGAGTACCGCCGTGACCAGTGCGGCGACCGCGAAGACCCCGGCCAGCAGCCGTTCGGGCTCACCCCGGCAAGCGCGTGCCACCGCGTCGCCGGCGGCGGCGAACAGCCCGTCGTCCGCGCACAGTTCGGCCAGGACCAGCACGGCGGCGAGGAAGCCGACCACCGGCGCCAGTTCCTTGATCTGCGCCCAGGCGTCGGACACCGAGACCGCGCCGACGGCGGTGAGCAGGACCGCGGCCGGCACCGCGGCGGCGGCTTCCGGCCACCCGTGCGGGCGCAGCACCGCGAAGGCCAGCACCACCAGCAGTGCGACGACGGACAGCACCTCGGCGGCGGCGGTGTTCAGCGGATCTCCTGGCAGCGTGCGGTGCGGCGGGCCGCGATGCGGACGGTGTCGTACCGGCCGATTGCATCACGCCCGGTGGCCGCCGGCCGCCAGGGGGTGGGTGCGGGTCAGCCCGCGTCGGCCAGTGTGAGCACGTGCAGCTTCTCCGGCGGGCCCGGCCTGGCGTAGTACCAGCCCTGCGCGGTGTCGCAGCCGAGGTCCCGCAGGTGGTCGGCCTGGTTGCGGGTCTCCACGCCCTCCACGGTGACGGTCAGGTCGAGCGAGTGGGCCAGCGAGACGATGCCCTCGACGATCTTCAGGTCGACCGGATCGGCCGGGTGCTGCCGCATGCCGCGGGTGAAGGAGCGGTCCAGTTTCAGCACGCTGACCGGCAGCCAGCGCAGTGACGACAGGTTGGAGTAGCCGGTGCCGAAGTCGTCGAGCGCTATGGCGACCCCGAGGTCGGCGATCCGCCGCAGCGGTTTGAGGGTCTCCTCGTCGGCGCCGATCAGCGCGCTCTCGGTGACCTCAAGGCACAGCGCGCTCGACGGCAGGCCGGTGTCCTCCAGGACGCTGACCACCTCGGCGACCAGGTCGGGGTGGCCGAGCTGGACCGGTGAGAGGTTGACGTTGATCCGCGGCGCGGGCCCGTCGGTGCCCGGGCCCTGCCAGGTGTTGGCCTGCAATGCGGCCTGCTGGAGCACCCAGCGGCCGAGCGGCACTATCTGGCCGGTGCTCTCGGCGAGCGGTATGAACTGGTCGGGGCCGAGCACGCCGTGCACCGGGTGGCACCAGCGCACCAGCGCCTCGGCGCCGTGCACCAGCCCGTCGCACAGGCCGATCAGCGGCTGGTACTCGATGAAGAACTCGCCGTGTTCGAGGGCGCTGGGCAGCCGGTTGGTCAGGCTGTGCCGGGTGATCGCGCGGGCGTCGGCGGCCGGGTCGGCGACCTCGAAGCGGTTGCCGCCGGCCTCCTTGGCCCGGTACATGGTGATGTCGGCGCTGCGCAGCACGTCGGCGGGCCCGCGGGCGTCCACCGGGCCGTGCACGATGCCGATGCTGCCGTGCACCGGCAGCTCGCGGCCGTCGAGCAGCACCGGCGTGGAGAGCGCCGCCAGGATCCGGTCGGCGAGGCCGGTGACCTCGCGCAGGCTCGGCGGGTCGGAGTAGAGGGCGACGAACTCGTCGCCGCCGATCCTGGCGACCAGCTGGTCGGGCGAGGTCAAGCAACCGCGCAGCCGCTCGGCCACCGCGACCAGCAGCTGGTCGCCGACGGCGTGGCCGAGGCTGTCGTTGACGGCCTTGAAGCCGTCCAGGTCCAGGTAGCACAGGCCGATCCGGCGCTTGCCCTTGCCGCCGCTCTCGGCCAGCGCCTGGTCGAGGCGCTCGAAGAACAGCGCCCGGTTGGGCAGCCCGGTCAGCTCGTCGTGAGTGGCCTGGTGCCGCAGCCGCTCCACCAGCCGGCGCCGCTCGGTGATGTCCTCGATCAGCGCGAGCTGGTACTGCGGCCGGCCCGCGGAGTCGCGCAGCAGGGCGGCCCGCAGGTTGGCCCACAGCAGCGAGCCGTCGGCCCGCCGGTAGGCCTTCTCCACGTGGTACGACTCGCGTTCGCCGCGGACCAGTTCGCCGTTCAGGCCGAGGCTGCCGGTGCCGTTGTCCAGTTCGGTCCACTCGCGGACGTTGCGCCGCATCGCGTGCGCCTTGCCGCCGAACATCCGGCTGAGCGCGTCGTTGATCTCCAGCACCTTGCCGTCGAGGTCGGCGATGCCGATGCCGACGGCGGCGCCCTCGAAGACGGCGCGGAACCGGGCCTCGCTCTCGGCCAGTGCCTGCTCGGCCTCGGCCTTGGCGTCGAAGGCGGCGCGGGAGATCGACTCCTGCTCGTGCCGGGTGCGCTCGCGCAGCGCCTGCGAGAAGCCGACCGCCACCGCGTGCTGGAGCCGGGAGCAGCGCACCCGGCTCTCGTCGCCCGGCAGTCCCGCGCCGGGCGGGCAGTACAGCAGCAGGTAGGCGTCGATGACGCCGAGGATGCTGGGCAGCGCCTCGGGGTCGGTGCAGTGCGCGGCCACCAGCGCGGCGCCGACGGGCACGGCGGCGCGCGGGTCGAACGGCTGGGCGCGCAGCGCGTCGCTGAGCGCCCGGGTGAGCGGCACGAGGTGCTTCTCGAACTCCGCGCGGGTCATCGAGGTGGCGGTCACCGGGTAGATCGCCCGGCCCCAGATGGCGGAGAACCGCCGCAGGCTGTCGTCGGGGACCGCTGCGGGCCCGGTGCGGTCGTCGTCCCCGGCTGAGGCCGGCTCCCCGCTCACGCCTTGAGTCCCACGCCCGCGAGCCCGTGCAGTACGGCCGGGTCGTCCTCGCCGCTCGGCGTGAGGTCCGGACCCGGCCGCCAGTACGGCAGCGGGACCACCCCGGGGTCGACGAGCTCGAAGCCGTCGAAGAACCGTTCCACCTCGGCGGTGGTGCGCATCAGCAGCGGTGTCGCGGTGCGCTGGTAGACCTCGGCGGCGCTGCGCTGCACGGACGCGTCGGGGATGTCGTCCAGGGTGGCGTGGGTGACGACCAGCACGCTGCCGGGCGCCAGCGCGTCCCGCAGGGTGGCGACGATCGCGTGCGGGTCGTCGGCGTCGGGCAGGAAGTGCAGGACGGCGACCAGCATCAGCGCCACCGGCTTGCCGAGGTCGAGCAGCCGCCGCGTCTCGGGGTGGCTGAGTATCGACTGCGGGTCGCGCAGGTCGCCGGCGGCGATGCCCGCGTACTCGTTCTCGCCCAGCACCGCGCGGCTGTGCGAGACGGCGACCGGGTCGTTGTCCACGTAGACCACCCGGGCGGCCGGATCGATGCCCTGGGCAACCTCGTGCACGTTTCCGAAGGTGGGGATGCCGGAGCCGATGTCGAGGAACTGGGTGATGCCGCGGTCCATCGCGAACTGCACGGCCCGTCGCATCATCGCCCGGTTGGCCTGTCCGAGCTTGGGGGCGCCGGGCATGGCCTCGATCACCTTGCGGGCCGCCTCCCTGTCGACCTCGAAGTTGTGCGAGCCGCCGAGGAGGTAGTCGTAGATCCGGGACACGCTGGGCACGTTCAGGTCGATGCCCTTGGGGGCCCAAGAGGGACGGTCGGTCACGGTTGCTGTCTCCCGGTCTGGGGCTGAGACGCGTCTGGGCGATACGGCGGAGGGCCGGCAACTTACCCTGCGAGGCTACTGATCACTTGTTCGGAGCGAAACACGCAACCGGAGATGGCAGGTCCGTTTTGGTCAACAACCACCGGCATGTGCAAATGCGAATTCGCGCCACTGCGGAGTCGCGCACACACGACGGTGGGCTCGCAGCCGTTTTCGGCCACGAGCCCACCATAGAATTCCGGACGCGTTCAGGGAGCGATAACCGCGATTCCGGTCAGCAGGCGCCCTCGTCCACCCACACGCCCCACTGCCCCGTCGTGCCGGGCTCCTCGTTGGTCGTCCACCACTGGGCCTTCCACTTGTGGCCGTTGTGCGCCACCTCGTTGCCGCCGGTATAGACCGCGGTGGCGCTCCACTGGGTCAGGGTGCCGCAACTGCCCCCGCCCGGCGGGGTGGTGGGCGGTGTGGTCGGCGGGTTGGTGGGCGGCGTGGCACCGGCGAACTTCACCGAGAACTTGGCGAAGTCCCAGGCCGCCTGCGGCACGCTGCTGCACGTCCCCGACGTGGTGCCGTTGTCCGGCGGGTTGCACTGCCGGTCGCGGTTGAGTGACCAGAAGGTGAACCGGCCCATTCCGTGGCTGGTGGCATAGTCCAGCACTGTCTGGAAATCGGCCTGATAGAAGTACTCTCCGCTGTCGCTGCGGCCGTTCATGCCGGAGAAGCCCTCATGCGCGTACGCGGTGGCGGTGTCCCAGCCGAAAGTGGTCTTGAGCAGGCCGTTGAACGCGGTGAGTGCGCTGGTCTGCGAGGCGGCCCCGTTGAACCCGCCGTCGAACGGCATGATCGAGAAGTTGTTCGGGGTGAAGCCCTGCGCCTTGGCCTCGTTGAGCATCTGCTGGCCGAACCAGCCGGTGCCGGCCGCGGTGCCCGCGGTGGTCACCGAGACGTACAGGCCGGGGTTGTTCTGCTGCAGGATCTTGGCGGCGCCGATCTCGTGCGAGACGGCCGCGGTGTTCTCGTACTCCGGCTCCTCCAGGTCGAAGTCGATCGCCTTGAGCTGGTACTTGGTGATGACCTGCTGGTACGCGGCCGCGGTGGAGGCGGAGTCGCCGCAGGCCTGGCCGAGCTTGGTGCCGCCGTAGCCGCCGATGGAGACCGACACGTCGCCGCCCTTGGCGCGGATCGCGGAGATCACGCCGCCGACCGCGGTGTCGCTGGACACCGCGCTGGTGCCGCCCCAGGTCGGGCTGCATCCACCGCCGTTGGGGGCCAGGATGAAGGCCAGCTGGAAGGCCTTCAGGCCGGTGGCGTCCATGATCGCGGCGGCGCTAGGCGGGTCGTTGTCCAGCGGCATCAGGTACGGGGCGGCGGCGTACCAGTTGTTGCCGAGCGCACTGGCGGTGACGGTGGCGCCGTCGGCCTGCCCGGTGCCGAGCACGGCGGCGGTGCCGAGCCCGGCGACGGCCAGGACCGCGGCGGCGACGCCGGAGCCCAGGGCTTTGAGTCGATTCACGTCGGACCTCCTGTGGGGGAACGTGGCAGCAGAGTCCCGCCGTGACGCGGCCCCGTCAATGGGTTGGTCCAGACCTTTGGATCAATCCACGAATTGGTCTCTACCACTTGCCCGTTGGGTCCGGAAATGGACCGGGCTCCGGCCGCGCGACTGGCGCGGCCGGAGCCCGGTACCCGGTGTTCGGTGGTGGCCCTGCCTGGTCGGACCGGCCGGACCGTGGGACCGGTCAGACCACGCCGACCGAGGCCAGCGCCCGGCGCTGCCCCGGGCTCGGCTGCGCGGGGAAGTAGAGGTAGCAGACACCGCCGGTGCCGCTGCTCACCCCGCCGGTGGCGTTGATCCGCTTGGTGCGCAGCCAGATCGTCTCGAACTGGGACCGCTTGTAGATGTTGCGCACCGCGTCGTCGCTGTCGCTGGCCGGGTCGTTGGAGACGACATCACCCTCGGGGGTGAAGCCGGCCAGGCACATCAGGTGCCCGGAGGTGCCGTAGCCGGCCCCGTCCAGCTCGCTGGCCAGGAACGACTGCGAGGTGATCACCGGGATGCCGGCCTTGACCAGCCGCTCCACGTCGTTCAGCGAGTGCAGCCGGGTGATCACGCCCTGCATGTCCCGGTAGGTGGCCGCGTAGGCGGCGTTGAACGGCCAGTTGCCGCAGCCCTCGTACTGGTAGTCGTAGGTGTACCTGGCCCCCTGGTCCACCTGCGGGTCGGCGTAGGACGGATCGACCCACGCCATGTCGGCCGCGGTCGGACCGCGGCCCCAGTACTCGATGTTCATGGTGGACGAGGTGGGGCTGCACCACGCCTCGCCGCCGTTGTCGTACTGCGGGTACTGGCCCGCGTGGATGTTCTGCGAGTACCGCGGCACCGGCAGCTCGACGCCGGCGCCCGCGCCGGGCACCGAGGCGGGCACGGTGTAGCGGTCCGGGATGTTGGAGGCCATCGCGCCGAGCCGCCAGACGGTCGGGGTGAGGTGGCTGCCGGGCTTGCGCAGCAGCGTCAGCCGCAGCCGGTAGGAGGCGAGCAGCGGGCCGGCCGTGGCGTCGTCGATGGAGAAGGTGTCGGTCCAGATGCTGCTCTTGCCGTCGGTCTGGTCGTCCACCGACGTGCGCCGGATGTCCTCGGGGCCGTCGCCGGCCGTCCACCGGCCCATGATGTACGCGGGGGTGGCGGTGCCGTCGGTGTAGGTGCCGAGCAGCTCGATCTGGATCCAGGTGCCGCCCGGGGTGTGCGCGTTCCAGGAGGAGATCAGCTCCGTCGAGGGGTGCGGGATGTGCCGGACCGGCGACGTCCAGGTGGCCGTCTCCCAGGTGGCGGTGGTGCCGGTGTGCGGGTCGGCGTAGTCGAACGTGCCGGTGGCCCGGCCGAACACCACACCGGGACGGCGGCCCGGCAGCGGCAGCGTGCCGTGGTGGGTGCCGAACAGCCAGTCGGGCAGCGACGTCCAGCCGTGGTAGTCGACCGGGGCGTCGTCGGGGGCGGCGCTTCCCGCTTGCGCGGGCTTGGCGGCGGCGCCCGGGGCGGCCGGGCGGGCGCCGGAGGCCGGGGCGGCGGAGGCGGACTGCGCGGTGGCGGTGGCGGTCGCGGTGGCCGCCGCCGCCGCGAGCGCGGCGGTCAGGACGGCACGCCGGGGCGCGTTACTGGTCATGACGGGATTCCCCTCGACGTGAACGGGAAGTGCCTGGTCGCACCCGCGAGGGCGGGCAGGTGCGGACCACTATCGCCGTTCGCGCGCCCTTTCCACCAGGGTTTCCGTCCGTGTGCCGTGACCAATATTGGTCTCGACCACTGGCGGTCAGCCTGGTAGGACCACGAGGTCACGCCCCGTCAGGTTCAGCCGCTCGCCGCCGGTTTCGGTACACACCGCGATGTCCTCGATCCGGGCGCCGAACCTGCCGGGCAGGTAGATGCCCGGTTCGACGGAGAACGCCATGCCCGGCTCCAGCGGGCGGGCGCTGCCGGCCACGATGTACGGCTCCTCGTGGGTCTCCATGCCGATGCCGTGGCCGGTGCGGTGGATGAAGTGCTCGCCGTAGCCGGCGCCGGTGATGATGTCCCGGCCCACCGCGTCCAGTTCCTCGGCGGTCAGGCCCGGGCGGACGGCCTCGGTCTGCGCGGTCTGGGCGCGCAGCAGCACCTCGTACAGCTCGCGGAAGGCGGCCGGCGGCTCGCCCACGGCGTAGGTGCGGGTGGAGTCGGAGCAGTAGCCGTCGGGGGTGGTGCCGCCGATGTCGACCACCACCGGGTCGCCGGAGCGGATCACCCGGTCGGAGACCTCGTGGTGCGGGCTCGCGCCGTTCGGCCCCGAGCCGACGATGACGAAGTCCACGGTGGTGTGGCCGGCCGCGAGGATGCCGTCGGCGATGTCCTTGGCGACCTCGGCCTCGGTGCGGCCTGGGATCAGCCACTCGCCGATCCTGCGGTGCACCCGGTCGATGGCGGCGGCGGCCCGGCGCAGCGCCTCCACCTCCTGCGGGCTCTTGCGCATCCGCAGTTCGAGCAGCACGTCGCCGGCCAGGCCCGCCTGCGCGTCGGGCAGCGCGGCCTGGAACGCGAGCAGCTTCTCGGCCCACATGTGGTTGTCCACGGCGAACCGCCGGGTGCGGGGCGGCAGCCGCCGGGCGATCAGCTCGTAGGCGTCGTCGGTCTCGCCGAACCCGGTGATCTCGATGTCCAGGGCACCGGCCGGGGACGCCTGGGCGGCGGCCTGCTCCAGCAGGGGCACGACGAGGAAGGGGTCGCCTTCGGCTGGGAGGACGAGGCAGGTGAGGCGCTCCAGGGGGAGCGCCTGGTAGCCCGTCAGGTAGCGGAGGTCGGCGCCGGGCGCCACGAGCAGCGCTTCCAGACCGGCGTCGCCGGTCGCCTTCTGCGCGGCTGCGAGCCGCCGCTTGATCTCGTCCACGGGATCCAGGCTATCGGCCCGCTGTGCCGTTGCCCGGGGTCCCGCCCCGGCGGGGTGGCGCGGGTCGCACCGAGACCCTGGGGGCGGTGGGGGCTGGTCGCGCAGTTCCCCGCGCCCCTACGGGGCTCGTGCACCGGGAGCGACCCACCCCCTCGGGGTGGCGCAAACCGGGAGGCGGGGTGCGGACGTAGGGTCGGGGGGGTGAGGGAAAGCGGGCGGGGAGCCGGGTTGCGGGGGGTGGCCGGGGGGATTCTCGGGGTGGCGCCGCGGGTCGGGGACGTGCGGCTCGTGGGGGTGGACGGGCACGCGGGGTCCGGGAAGACCACGCTTGCCGCCGCGCTCGCCGCGGAGCTGGGGGGCGCGCCGATCGTGCATACGGACGACCTCGCCACCCACGAGGAGCCGTTCGAGTGGACCGAGCGCCTCACGGCCCAAGTGCTGCGCCCGCTCGCGCGGTCCCGTCCCGCCGTGTACGCCGCCTACGACTGGAACACCCGCCGGTTCGAGGGCGCACGCGAGATCCCGGCCGAACCCGTCGTCCTGGTCGAAGGCGTCGGCACCGGCCGCCGCGCCCTGCGCCCGTACCTCTCCCTGCTGCTCTGGCTGGACGTCGACGCCCGCACCGCCCGGCACCGCGGCCTGCTCCGGGACGGCCCGGAGCTCGCGCACTTCTGGACCGGCTGGTCCCGCGCGGAGGACGCGCACTTCGCCGCGGACCCCAGCCGCCCGTACGCCGACCTTCTGGTGCGGCAGACTTCCGCCGGATATCTGGCCGCTCCAGGACCGGCCGACCGTGACTCCCGGTAACCTTCCGGCGGCACGCCGCGCGCGCCCCAGCGGGTCGCCGCACTTTGCTTGACCAGCCGGGCATCCAGCATTTACGTTTTCAACAAGCGGCCTGCCAGGCCGCTCTGCGAGCACGAAGCCCCTGGTTGTTCCCCCGTGACCGGGGGCTTCGTCCTGCCCGGAGTCCGTCGCCCGCGCGCCGTCGACCCGTTTCGGTCACGTACTGTCACCGTCCGCCCCCGGTACGTCCCACTCCCCCGCACGCCGTTCCCGCACCGCCGCACCCCCGCGCCGGTCACCGCGCCCTACGGTGATCAGGGCATCACGGGTACGATGCGCAAGGGGCGGAACTGCGGCTGGGGGCGCTGCTGCCTGCCTCAACTCCCGCCCGTCGCTGTTGGGTTGGGACGGCGGGCAACCGCGCGGGGCGGGAACGATGGGTGGGGACTTGATGGACTTCGGCACCGACCGTCCGGGCGCCCCGGCCGACCTGGCCTGGCTGCGCGGTGTGGAGGCGTACACCATGGGCGCCTACGTCCAGGCCGAGGAGGAGTTCAGGACCGCCGTCCGGATGGACCCCGGCATGGCGGACGCCTGGCTCGGCCTGCACGCGCTGCGTGCCGACACCGCCACCGCGCTGCTCCAGATGTACCGGCACCGGGACCGCTTCGGCGAGCAGCGCGCCGCGCACCGCCGCACCCTCAACTCCTGGTACTGGCTGGGCTGGTGGGTGCAGCCGGTGCTGGAGACCAGCCGCGATCTGCTGCTCGCGCACGCCTCGCACTGGCTGGACGGCCGCCATGTCGCCGAGCTGGACCGGGCGTTGGCCGACTGCCCGCCGGTGGACACCGACCCGCAGGTGCGCTTCCTGCACGCCTGCCGGGCCTACCTGGTCAAGGACTGGGAGCACCTGGTCCGGCACACCGAACCGCTGCTCGGCGATCCCGTCCTGGGCATCGAGGCCGGGCTGTTCGGCGGGATGGCCCGGGTCAGGCTGGAGATGTGCGGCCAGGCGGAGCCGCTGCTCGCCGCCGCGCTGATGCGCTGCCGCAGCGAGCAGCCGCAGCGCAAGGAGCTGCGCTACTGGCTGGCCCGCGCCTACGAGGGCACCGGCAGGACGGCCGCCGCGGTGCCGCTGTACCGCGCGGTGCACCGGGTCGACCCGGCGTTCATGGACACCGCGGCGCGGCTGACCGCCATACACGAGGGCGACGACGGGCTCGACGAGGGCGCCGGACTTGCCGCGGTGTCGATGGCCGGCGGCGGCCAGGCGATGCCCGAGGGAGGCACCGACCTGGACTCCGCGCTGCTGTCGGAGTCCGGCGACGGACGGGCCCCGGGCGCCGCCGAGTTGGACGACGCGCTGCTGTCCGCCGGGCCGCTCGACGACGACGTACGGGACCGGGCCGCGGCGCCGCTCAGCGGGGTGGTGCCGGCCCAACTGCCGATGGGCGGCTCCGATCCGGTGCTGCTCACCCAGGCGCTGGCCGAACTCGACCGGATGGTCGGCCTCGAACCGGTCAAACGGCAGGTGCGGGCGCTGTCGGCGCAGTTGCGGATGGCCAGGCTGCGGGCCGGCCAGGGGCTGCCGGTGCAGCCGCCGAAGCGGCACTTCGTCTTCTCCGGGCCGTCAGGCACCGGCAAGACCACGGTGGCCCGGATACTCGGCCGGGTGTTCTACGCGCTCGGGCTGCTCGGCGGCGATCACCTGGTGGAGGCCCAACGCTCCGACCTGGTCGGGGAGTTCCTCGGCCAGACCGCGGTGAAGGCGAACGAGCTGATCGACTCCGCGCTCGGCGGGGTGCTGTTCGTGGACGAGGCGTATGCGCTGTCCAACTCCGGTTACAGCAAGGGGGACGCGTACGGCGACGAGGCGCTCCAGGTGCTGTTGAAGCGGGCCGAGGACAACCGGGACCGGCTGGTGGTGATCCTGGCGGGCTATCCCGAGGGGATGGACCGGCTGCTGGCCGCGAACCCCGGGCTCAGCTCCCGGTTCACCACGCGGGTGGACTTCCCCAGCTACCGGCCGCTGGAACTCACCCGGATCGGAGAGGTGCTGGCGGCCGAGAACGGGGATCAGTGGGACACCGAGGCGATCGAGGAACTGCGGGCGATCAGCGGGCACGTGGTGGACCAGGGGTGGGTGGACGAGCTCGGCAACGGGCGGTTGCTGCGGACGCTCTACGAGAAGAGCTGCGCGTACCGGGATCTCCGGCTCTCCGAATACCCGGCCACGCCCAGCCGCGACGAACTCGCCACACTCCGCCTCCCCGACCTGATGCAGGCCTACGGCGAAGTCCTCTCCGGCCGCGGCCCCGGCATCCCTCCCCCGGAGGAGTAGCCATCCCGGGTCACCGGGGTCCCGGTGAGCGCCCCGAAGGGGCGCGACTCGGCGTCAGCCGACCAGCTCGCCGGGGGCAGTCGGGCCCGGCACCTGGCCGGGGGAAGGCGCCCCGGCCGCCGGGGTGGCGGGAGGAGCGTGATGCGCGGGGTCCCTGACCTCGCCGACGAGCATTTCGAGGACGTCCTCCAAGGCCACCAGCCCCAGCACCCGTCCGGCCGGATCCACCACCGCGGCCAGGTGTGACGCGGCGCGCCGCATGGCGGTCAGAGCGTCGTCGAGCGGGAGATCCGCCCGCAGCGTCGTGATCGGCCGCCACAGCCGCCGCGGCACCGGCTGGTCGACGTCCTCCACGTCGAGGACGTCCTTGACGTGCAGGTAGCCCAGGTATCCGGGGCCCTCCGCGGCCGCGGCCACCGGGAAGCGGGAGTAGCCGGTCCGTACCGTCAGCTCCTCCACCTCCCGCGGTGTCGCCGACGGTTCGAGCGTGATCAGCTCGTCCGGGGTGAGCAGCACCTCGGTGACCGGCCGGGTGCCCAACTCCAGCGCGTCCTCCAGGCGTTCCTGCTCGTCGGGGTCGAGCAGCCCGGCCCGCCGGGCGTCCTCGACCAGGACGGTCAGCTCCGCGCTGGTGAACACCGCGTCCACCTCGTCCTTGGGCTCGACCTTGAACGCCCGCAGGATCAGCCGCGCGCAGGCGCCGAGCACCACGATCACCGGCCGGAACACCCGGGCGAAGCCGACAAGGCCCGGGCTGAGCCACAGCGCGGTCTTCTCCGGCGCGGACATCGCCAGGTTCTTCGGCACCATCTCGCCGATCACCAGGTGCAGCGAGACCACCAGCGCGAGCGCCAGGACGTAGCCGATCGGGTGCACCAGTCCCTCGGGCACCCGCATCGCGCTGAAGGCCGGCTCGACCAGGTGCGCCACGGTGGGCTCGGCGACCGCGCCGAGGGTCAGCGAGCAGACGGTGATGCCGAACTGCGCGGCGGCCATCATCTGCGGCAGGTGCTCCAGGCCGTAGAGCACGGTGCGGGCCCTGCGCTGCTCGGCGGCCAGCGGTTCGATCTGGCTGCGGCGTACCGACACGAGCGAGAACTCGGCGCCGACGAAGAAGCCGTTGCCGAGCACCAGCAGGACGGCGAAGAAGAGCTGGAGTGCGCTCATCGCCCGCTCTCCTCCCCCGCGGCCGGTCCGGTGCGGACGATCTTGACCCGTTCCGCCCTGTGGTGCTCCACGCCCTCGACGCGCAGCAGCCAGCCGGGCAGTTCGGCGGTGTCACCGGGCTCGGGGATCCGGGCCAGCAGGTCGGCGACCAGCCCGGCCACCGTCTCGTAGGGGCCCTCGGGCGCGGTCAGGCCGATCCTGGCCAGCGTGTCGATCCGGCAGCCGCCGTCGGCGTCCCAGGCGGGGTGCCCGGACTCGGGGCCGGCCTGGGCGAGTTCCGGCAGGTCGGCGGCGTCGTGCTCGTCGCGCACCTCGCCGACCAGCTCCTCGACGATGTCCTCAAGGGTGACCACGCCCGCGGTGCCGCCGTACTCGTCGACCACCACGGCGATCGGCTGCTGGCTGCGCAGCATCCCCAGCAGCAGCTGGCCGGGCAGCGTCTCGGGGACCAGCAGCGGGGCGACCGCGATCCGGCCCGCCGGGGTGCGGTCGCGCAGCGGCGCCGGCACCGCGAGGGCGTCCTTGAGGTGCACCATCCCGACGATGTCGTCCAGCCGCTCCCGGTAGACCGGGAAGCGGGACAGCCCGGTGGCCCGGGTGAGGTTCAGCACGTCGGCGGCGGTGGCGGTGTCCTCGAGGGCGCTGACCCGCACCCGGGGTGTCATCACGTTCTCCGCGGTGAGGTCGCCGAGCGACAGGGTGCGGACGAAGAGGTCGGCGGTGTCCTGTTCGAGGGTGCCGGCCAGTGCGGAGTGCCGGGCCAGCGAGACCAGCTCGGTGGGCGTACGGGCGGAGGCCAGCTCGTCGGTGGGCTCGACGCCGAGCATCCGCACCAGCCGGTTGGCGGTCGTGTTGAGCAGCTCGATGACCGGGCGGAAGGTGCGGGAGAAGGCCCGCTGCGGGCCCGCCACCATCCGGGCCACGGCCAGCGGCCTCGACACCGCCCAGTTCTTGGGGACCAGTTCGCCGATCACCATCTGGACGGCGGAGGCGGCCATCATGCCGAGCACGACGGCGACCCCTGGGGCCGCGCCGTCCGGTATGCCGGCCGCGCCGATCGGGCCGGTGAGCAGGTCGGCGAGGGCGGGTTCGGCGAGCATGCCGACCACCAGCGAGGTGATCGTGATGCCCAGCTGGGTGCCGGAGAGCTGGAAGGACAGCTTGCGCAGCGCGGCGACCACGCTGCGGGCCCGGCGGTCGCCGCCGGCCGCGGCCTTCTCCGCCGCCGGCCGCTCCACGGTCACCAGGCCGAATTCGGCGGCGACGAAGAAGCCGTTGGCGAGGATCAGGACAAGGGCTGCCGCGAGCAGCAGCAGTGAAGAGGTCATGATGCCGCCGCTCCGGAATTCCGGGAGGGAGGGGCGGCGCAGGTACTACCGGACGGTGCGTCCATCGGGGTGTGAGTGTCACTCCTCGGTCGTTCGGGCTGAGCGTGCACCGGGGTGCCGGGCCGGCGCGCCGGGCGCCGCCCAGACACCAGAGTAGTCATTGGGCCGCCGACCGCGAAGGACGCGGACGGGCGGATGAGGCCGACGCGCGAATGAGGCGCACGGGCCGGTGCGGCGGACGGGCCGGGCCGCGGCGGGGCTCAGCGCGGCCCGGTGGCCGTACCGCCGGGGGCCTCGCCGAGCTCCTCGGCCAGCGAGCGCAGCAGCCGGGCGTCCCTGATCGCCCGCTCCCTGGCGATGCCGGGCTGGATGCCCATCACCGCCAGAGTGGTGCCGTCGGCGAGGTCCAGGTGCACCCAGGCGTCGCCGGGCCGCAGGTTCACCGCCAGCACCTCGGCCCAGTCCAGCTTGCGCTTGACCGTGAGATTGACCACGGTGAGGCCGTCCCGCGCCGCGACCGCCTTGGGACGGCTGAGCAGCACGACCAGCGCGGCGATCAGCACGCCGGTGACCGCCACCGTGACCCGGTCGCCGGTGCTCCAGGGCGAGGGCCCGCTGTGCGGCATCATCGCGGCGACCGTGCTGAAGGTCACCACCACCCCGACCGCCATGGTGAGCAGCACCACCCGGGTCAGCAGCGGCCGGAAGGTGACGGGCAGGGCGGTGGCCGCGGCCTTAGGTCGGTCGTCCTCCGCGGTCATCACAGCCGGGCTGCGTGGATGCCGGTGGTGAGGATGGCGCGGGCGCCGAGCTCGTACAGCTCGTCCATGATCCGCTGGGCGTCGCTGGTGGGGACCATGGCGCGGACGGCGACCCAGCCCTCGTGGTGCAGCGGCGAGACGGTCGGCGACTCAAGACCCGGGGTGAGGGCGACGGCCTTCTCGACCTGCTCGGCGCGGATGTCGTAGTCCATCATCACGTAGCGGCGGGCCACCAGGACGCCCTGGAGCCGGCGCAGGAACTGCTGCACCTTGGCCTCCTGGGTGCCGCGGACGTCCCCGCCGGCTTCCGCCGCGGCGCCGCTGCGGCGGATCACGATGGCCTCGGACTGCATGATCGGCTCGCCGAAGACCTCCAGGCCGGCGTTGCGCAGCGAGGTGCCGGTCTCCACCACGTCGGCGATGACCTGCGCCACGCCGAGTTCGATGGCGGTCTCCACGGCGCCGTCGAGGTGCACGACGGCGGCGTCCACCCCGTTGTCGGCGAGGTGCTTCTCGACCACGCCCTCGTACGAGGTGGCCACCGTCATCCCGCTGAGGTCACCGACGGCGGTGGCGGTGCCGGGCTTGGCGGCGTAGTGGAAGGTGGAGCGGGCGAAGCCCAGTTGCAGGATCTCCTCGGCGCTGGCGCCGGAGTCGAGCAGCAGGTCGCGGCCGGTGATGCCGATGTCGAGCCGGCCGGAGCTGACGTAGATCGCGATGTCCCGGGGGCGCAGGTAGAAGAACTCGACGTCGTTCTCCCGGTCCACCAGGACGAGTTCCTTGGACTCCTTGCGCTGCCGGTAGCCGGCCTCATGGAGCATGGCCGCCGCGGGTCCTGACAGCGAGCCCTTGTTGGGGACGGCGATGCGCAGCATGAGGCCGGGTTCCTTCTCTTCAGTGCTCTGGGCAGAGCGGGACGGCAGGGCAGGGCGGGATGCGGATGACACGGAGAGCGCGGGAACGGGGCCGCCGCTCAGAGATGGGCGTAGACGTCTTCCAGCGAGATCCCCCGGGCGACCATCATCACCTGAACGTGGTACAGCAGTTGGGAGATCTCCTCGGCGGTGGCGGCGGCGCCCTCGTACTCGGCCGCCATCCACACCTCCGCCGCCTCCTCGACCACCTTCTTGCCGATCGCGTGCACGCCCTTGCCGACCAGCTCGGCGGTGCGGGACGTGCCGGGGTCGCCGGTGGCGGCCTTGCGCTGGAGCTCGGCGAAGAGCTCCTCGAATGTCTTGTCAGCCATGGTGGTCCCAGCCTACGGGGAACCGGCCGCCGGTCATCGCCACGGTTCGGATACTGAGCGGAGGATGGCGGCGGTCGCCACCGCGGCGGTGACCGCTTCGTGCCCCTTGTCCTCGTTCGACGCGGGCAGTCCGGCCCGGTCGAGGGCCTGCTCCTCGTTGTCGCACGTGAGGATGCCGAAGCCGATCGGCACCCCGGTCTCCACCGCGACCTGGGTCAGGCCGGAGGTGACGCCCTGCGAGACGTACTCGAAGTGCGGGGTGCCGCCGCGGATGATCACCCCGAGGGCGACGATCGCGTCGTAGCCGCGGCCGGCCAGCACCTTGGCGACGACCGGCAGTTCGAAGCTTCCCGGCACCCGCAGCAGGGTCGGCTCGTCGATGCCGAGTTCGTGCAGCGCGCGCACGGCCCCGTCCACCAGGCCGTCCATCACCTGGGTGTGCCACTGGGCCGCGATCACCGCGACGCGCAGGTCGCCGCAGTTCTTCACGGTCAGCTCGGGGGCGCCCTTACCGCTCACTTGCCTGTCTCCCTTGTTCTGTGTGCTTCGTTCTCTGTGCTTCTGGTGTACGGGTGTCCGGCGTTCACTGGTTGGCGCAGGCGCCGCCGTCCAGCCAGGGCAGGTCGTGGCCCATCCGGTCCCGCTTGGTCCGCAGGTACCGCAGATTGTGCTCCCCCGCGGCCACCGGCATCGGCTCCTGGCTGAGCACGTCGAGGCCGTGTCTGACCAGCGCGCCGGTCTTGGCCGGGTTGTTGGTCATCAGCCGCAGCGAGCGCACCCCGAGATCGGTGAGGATCTGCGCGGCGGCGCCGTAGTCGCGGGCGTCGGCGGGCAGTCCCAGCTCCAGGTTGGCGTCCAGGGTGTCCCGGCCGCGCTCCTGGAGTTCGTACGCCCGCAGCTTGGACATCAGGCCGATGCCGCGGCCCTCGTGGCCGCGCAGGTACAGCACGACACCGCGGCCCCGCTCGGCCACCTTGCGCAGCGCGGCCTGCAGTTGCGGGCCGCAGTCGCAGCGCTGCGAGCCGAACACGTCGCCGGTCAGGCACTCGGAGTGCACCCGCACCAGGACGTCGGCGCCGTCGCCGATCTCGCCGGCCACCAGCGCGATGTGCTCGACGCCGTCGGCGGTGCTGCGGTAGCCGTAGGCCCGGAAGTCGCCGAACGCAGTGGGCAGCGTGGTGACGGCCTCGCGGTGCACGGTGGGCTCCGACGAGCGCCGGTAGGCGATCAGGTCCTCGATGGAGATGATCGCCAGGCCGTGCTTGCGGGCGAACGGGACGAGCTCGGGCAGCCGGGCCATGGTGCCGTCCTCGCGGGCGATCTCCACGATGGCCGCGGCGGGGCGCAGCCCGGCCAGCCGGGCCAGGTCGACCCCGGCCTCGGTGTGCCCGGCGCGCACCAGCACGCCGCCGGGCCTGGCCCGCAGCGGGAACACGTGCCCGGGGCGGACGAAGTCGGCCGCGACCGCGGAGGGTTCGGTGAGCAGCCTGATGGTGGTGGCCCGGTCGGCGGCGGAGATGCCGGTGCTCACCCCGTGCGCGGCGCTCGCGTCCACCGAGACGGTGAACGCGGTGCGCATCGACTCGGTGTTGGCGTCCACCATCTGCGGCAGGTCGAGCCGGTCGAGCTCGGTCGGCTCCATCGGCACGCAGATCAGCCCGCGGCACTCGGTCATCATGAAGGCGACGGTCTCGGCGGTGATCTTCTCGGCGGCGACGATCAGGTCGCCCTCGTTCTCCCGGTTCTCGTCGTCCACGACCACGACCGGGCGGCCGGCGGCGATGTCGGCGATCGCCCGCTCGACGGGGTCGAGGACGAGGCCGGCGTCGTCGAACCAGTCGTCCTTCAGTGCGGTAACGGCGCTCATGCCGTCACTCCTTCCGCGACGGTGGAGCTCGGCTGGGACTGGGTCTTGGCTGGGGTCTCGGCTGGGGTCTCGGTGCGGTTGCCGGGCGGGGTGCGGGTCTGCTGCCACCAGGCGTACATCCCGGCGATCACCAGGACGAAGTAGATGATGTAGACGAGGCCGGAGAACGGCAGCCCGCTGTGGAAGTTCAGCGGCACGCCGACCAGGTCGACGGCCAGCCAGGCGAACCAGAACTCGACCCAGCCGCGGGCCTGGGCGACCATCGCCGCCAGCGTGCCGACGAAGATGTACGCGTCCGGCCACGGGTTCCAGGACAGCGACGGGTAGGCCAGGAACAGCGAGGCGACCGCCACCGTGCCGAGCCCGGTGCCGGCCACCAGCAGGGCGCGCTCGCGCCAGTTGGCGAACCGGATCGGCAGCTGCCCGGTGCCGGCCCGGCCGCGCCGCCACTGGTACCAGCCCCAGACGGCGACGGTGATCACCACGAACTGCTTGCCGACGCCGCCGCCGAGGTCGGCGGACCAGAACGCGGCCACCAGCACCACCCCGGAAAGCAGTTGGACCGGCCAGGTGAGCATCGCGCGCCGCCAGCCGAGCGCGAGGGCGCCCAGGCCCAGCAGGTTGCCGATCATGTCGGACCACATCACGTGCTGGTCGAAGGCGGTGAACGCCTCGCTGTTCAGCCAGTGCAGTGCGGTCATTCGGCCGCCCCCCGGTCCGCGCCCGCCGGCAGCCGTCCCTCGCCGAGCATCCGCTCGACGTACTTGGCGATGACGTCCACCTCCAGGTTGACCGGGTCACCGGGCTGCTTGATGCCCAGGGTGGTCAGCGCGAGGGTGGTGGGGATCAGGCTGACGGTGAAGTAGTCGGCGGCGGCCTCGACCACGGTCAGGCTGATGCCGTCCACGGTGATCGAGCCCTTCTCGACCACGTAGCGGCTCAGTTCCGCGGGCAGCGAGATCTTCACGATCTCCCAGTGCTCGGCGGGCGTGCGGCCGAGTACGGTGCCGGTGCCGTCAACATGGCCCTGGACGAGGTGGCCGCCGAGCCGGCCGCCGAGCGCCATCGGGCGCTCCAGGTTGACCCGGGAGCCGGCGGCGAGCCCGCCGAGGCTGGAGCGCAGCAGCGTCTCGGCCATCACGTCGGCGGTGAACTCGCCGTCGCCGAACTCGACCACGGTCAGGCAGACGCCGTTGACGGCGATGGAGTCGCCGTGCGCGGCACCTTCGGTCACGACCGGTCCGCGGACGCGGAAACGGCTGGCGTCGCCGAGGTTCTCGACGGCGACGATCTCACCCAGTTCTTCGACGATTCCGGTGAACACTTCAGCTCTCCTGTGGGGCAGTGGGGACGGCGGTGATCCGCAGGTCGGGCCCGATCCTGACGACTTCGGTCACGTCGAGCCGCAACACCTGCGCGATGGTGCTGATTCCGGCGTCGGCCAGAGCGGCCGGTCCGGCGCCGAGCAGTGCGGGAGCGAGGTAGCCGGTCACGGCGTCGACCAGGCCGGCGGCGACGAACCCGGCGGCGATCGTCGGGCCGCCCTCGACCAGCGCCGAGCGGACCCCGCGGGTGTGCAGGTCGGTGAGCAGTGCGGCCAGGTCCAGGCCGGTGCCGGCCTTGTCGTAGGGCAGCCGGACAGTGGCGACGTCGGGCAGGTGGGAGGTGTCGGCGTCCTCGGCGACGGCGATCAGGGTGGGGGCGGCGTCGTCGAGCACCCGGGCGTCCAGGCCGATCCTGGCCCGGGAGTCGATCACCACCCGCAGCGGCTGGGTGACGCCCTCGATGCCGCGCACCGCCAGGTGCGGGTCGTCGGCGCGCAGCGTGCCGGAGCCGACGATCACGGCGTCGGACTCGGCGCGCAGCCGGTGCACGTCGGCGCGCGCCTCGGGGGAGGTGATCCAGCGGCTGGTGCCGTCGGCGGCGGCGATCCGGCCGTCGAGGGTGGCGGCGTACTTCCAGCGGACGTGCGGGCGGCCGAGGCGTACGGAGGTGAGCCAGGCGACGTTGACGGCCGCGGCCTCCGCGGCGAACAGTCCGCCCTCCACCTGCACGCCGGCCGCGCGCAGGGTGGCGGCGCCGCCGGCGGCGGAGGGGCTGGGGTCGGCGACGGCGTAGACCACCCGGTCGATGCCGGCCTCGATCAGCGCCTGGGCGCAGGGGCCGGTCCTGCCGGTGTGGTTGCAGGGTTCGAGGGTGACGATCGCGGTCCCGCCGCGGGCCCGTTCGCCGGCCGCGAGCAGCGCGTTGACCTCGGCGTGCGGGCCGCCGGCCCGGTGGTGCCAGCCCTCGCCCGCGACAGCGCCGTGGGCGTCGAGGATCACGCAGCCGACGACGGGGTTGGGGGCGGTGTCGCCCAGCGCGCGGGCGGACAGCGCGACGGCGCGACGCATCGCGTCGGTTTCCGCGGTGGTGGCCACCGGGTCCTCCTGCCTCTCAGGGCACGGACTCCGGGGCACTGGAAGAACAGCGGGACAACCGCACAGCCCGGTTCGCCGGAACGACGACGGCACCCCGCGCGGAACGCGGGACCGCTGACGGCGGCACACCCGAGTGAACGCCCGCCGCGCACTGCCTCCCATCCGGACTTTCACCGTCGGTCCAGGAATTTCACCTGGTCAACCGCCCGCTGGCTGCGGACGGGTCGCGGACTGTAACCGCCGGTTCGGAATTACACCGACCCCGGAGTGCGCAAACGTCACTGGTACGTGATCAGTGTGCCACGCGAGCCCCCGAAGGTTCCAGGGCGATCCTGTGCCGTGGCTCACATCGTGAGCGCGGGTCTCAGTGCCTGGACACCCGGCGCGGGTCGCGAGCCGGAGGGCCCCGTCATCCCACGGGCGTGAACAGGTCCTCCTGCGCCGCCTCCATCGCCGTGATGACCGCGCCCCGCAGCACCGCGCCGCCCTCCACCACCGTGGCCCGCACCTCCGTGGGCAGCGGCGACATCCGCGCGCAGCGCGCGGAGACCAGTGCGGCGAACGCCTCTCCGCCGGCCTGGCCGACCTCCCCCGCGAGCACCACCCGGCCGGGGTCGAGCACCGCGGTCACCGCGGCCACCCCGAGCGCGACCCGGTCGGCCAGCTCGTCGAGGAACGCCGCCCCGGCCGCGCCCGCCGCGAAGGCGCCGCGCACGGCCGCCGCCGCGGCCTCGGCGCTCTCCTCCGCGGCCGGGCCGCCGGCCTCGATCCCGTGCCGCGCCGCCAGCGCGCACACCGCCCTGCTGCCCACCAGGCCGTGGTAGCCGTTGTCGCAGGCCGTCGCGCTCGGCAGCCGCCCGGAGTCGGAGATCGGCAGGAAGCCGACCTCGCCGGCGCCGCCGGACACCCCCCGCCGCAGCCGCCCTTCGAGCACCACCGCGGCGCCGGCCCCGCCGCCGAGCCACAGCAGGACGAAGGTGTCCTCGCCGCCGCCGCCGGCCGCCGCCCCGGCCCGCTGCTCGGCGACGGCGGCGAGGTTGACCTCGTTCTCCAGCAGCACCGGGACGCCCAGCCGCTTGCCGACCTCGTCCACCAACTCGCTGTGCCAGAACGGCAGTCCGCCCAGCGGGCTGAGCCGCCCGGTGACCGGGTCGACCAGGCCGGGCGCGCCGAACGCCACCGTGTGCAGCCGCCCCGCGCCGGCCGACAGCGCCGTCTCGCGCAGCAAGGTGATGCCGTCCTCGACGATCCTGGCGGGCTCCGCGCCCGCGGTCACCGGCAGTTCGGCCCTGGCCAGGCCCCGGCCGAGCAGGTCGGCGATCTCCACGGCGATGCTCTCGACCCGCACGTCGAGCCCGGCCACATAGGCCCGGTCGGCGACGATGCCGTAGACCCGGGCGTTCGGTCCGCGCCTCGCCGCGCCGGACCGGCCGACGACCTCGACCAGGCCGGCGGCCTGGAGCCGTTCCACCAGATCGGCCACGCTCGGCCGGGACATGCCGGTGAGGTCCTTCAACTGCCCGGCGGTGAGCGGCCCTTCCTCCTGGAGGAGCCGCAGCGCGAGCCGGTCGTTGATGGCCCGCGCGGTGCGCGACGACGCGTTCCGGCCGGGGTGCGCGGTGACGGTCATACGGGAATCCTTCCAGACCGGCCTCGGCGGGTCCGACGCCTGCCGCGCTGCCACCGGAACGGCGCCGGCCCTCGCGGGAACCGGCGGCCGATCCCGGGCCGGTAATTGACTTATCTTTCAGGCAGCCTTCCTGATAATTTACCGCACATGACGTCCCCAGCCGCCGACCGGCCGGCAGCCCCCTCGATCCGCCGGGCCCATGTGTCCATCGCGATCGCCTTCGCCCTGCACGGCGCCGCCAGCGGCACCTTCGCCAGCCGGATCCCGTGGATCAAGGACCACATCGGGCTGAGCGCCGCCGCGCTCGGCCTGGCGCTGGTGTGCCCGGCGCTCGGCTCCTCGCTCACGATGCCGCTGGCCGGCCGGCTGATGCACCGGTTCGGCTCGCGGACCGCGCTGCGCATCCTGCTGGGCCTGTGGTGCGCGGTGCTGTCGCTGCCGGCCCTGGCGCCCGGGCTGCCGTGGCTGTGCCTGGCGCTGCTGCTGTTCGGTGCCAGCGCCGGCATGGCCGACGTGGTGATGAACGCGATGGGCGTGGAGGTCGAGGGGCGCAAGGGCAAGTCGATCATGTCCGGGCTGCACGGCATGTGGAGCGTCGGGACGCTGATCGGGGCCGCGATCGGCGTGCCGGCCGCGCATGTGGGGCTCGACGGGCGGGTGCATCTGGGCGTGATGGCCGCGGTCCTGGTCATCAGCAGCTACTTCGTGTGCGCGGGCGTGCCCGACGTGCACCCGGAGGCCGACGAGGAGGCGCCGCCGCGGTTCACGCTGCCGCCGCGCGCCGCGCTGGTGATCGGCGCGGTCGGCTTCTGCGGGGTCTTCGCCGAGGGCGGCTCGTCCGACTGGTGCGCGGTCTACCTGCGGGACGTGGCCAACGCCTCGCCGGGCGTGGCGGCGCTCGCGTACACCGCCTTCGCCTGCACGATGGCCACGGCCCGGCTGTTCGGCGACATCGCGGTGCGGCGGCTCGGCGCGGTGCGCACGGTACGCAGCGGCGGGGTGGTCGCCGCGGTCGGCGGCACGCTGGTGGTGGCCTCGCACTCCCAGGTGCCCGCCATCATCGGCTTCGCCCTGGTGGGCATCGGCATATCCGTGGTGGTGCCGCTGTGCTTCGCGGCGGCCGGCCGCCGCGGTCCGGTGCCGAGCCAGGCCATCGCGGGCGTCGCCACCGTCACGTACACCTCGGGGCTCGTGGCGCCGGCCGCGATCGGCGGCATCGCCGGGGCCTCCTCGCTGACCGTCTCGTTCATCCTCGTGACGGTGCTGACGCTGGGCCTGGTGGCGGGCGCGGGCGTGCTGCGGCCGCCGGCCGAGCTGCCGGTCAGCTCTCTGGGTTCTCCGCGTCCCGCAGATGCGGCTGCGCCACCAGCCGCAGCCCGTGATAGCCGGCCAGCACGATGATCGTGCCGAGCGCGATCCCGCTGAGCGAGAAGGAGTGGGTGATCTTCAGCGTCACCCCGCCGATGCCGATGACCACACCGGCGGCGATCGGCACCAGGTTCAGCGGGTTGCCGAGGTCGACCCCGTTCTGCACCCAGATCTTCGCGCCGAGCAGGCCGATCATGCCGTAGAGGATCACCGTGATCCCGCCGAGCACCCCGCCGGGGACGGCGGCCACCACCGCGCCGAACTTCGGGCACAGGCCGAACAGGATCGCGAAGCCGGCCGCCGCCCAGTACGCGGCGGTCGAGTACACCCGGGTCGCCGCCATCACGCCGATGTTCTCGGCGTAGGTGGTGGTCGGCGGGCCGCCGAACGCGGTGGCGAAGACGGTCGCGGCGCCGTCGGCGGCGATGGCGGTGCCCATCCGGTCGTCCAGCGGCTCACCGGTCATCTCGCCGACCGCCTTGACGTGCCCGGCGTTCTCCGCGATCAGGGCGATCACCACCGGCAGCGCGACCAGCACCGCGGAGCCGCTGAACGAGGGCGCGTGCACGCTCGGCAGCCCCACCCAGTCGGCCCGGCCGACCCCGCTGAGGTCCAGCCGCCAGTGGTCGGTGACCTTGCCGGTGGCCGCGTCGACCGAGTGGATCCGGCCGGACAGCCGGTCCAGCAGCCAGGACAGCGCGTAGCCGAAAATCAGCCCGAGGAAGATCGCGATCCGGCCCCAGAAGCCGCGCAGCCCCACCAGCGCGAAGCCGGTGAACAGCACGGTCAGCAGCGCCGTCCACTGGTCCTGCGGCCAGTAGGTGCCGGCCGCCACCGGCGCCAGGTTGAAGCCGATCAGCATCACCACCGCGCCGGTGACCGCGGGCGGCAGCACCGCGTGGATCACTCGCGCGCCCAGCGCCCGTACCGCCAGGCCGCAGCCGAGCAGCACCGCGCCGACCACCAGCAGCGCCCCGGTCAGGGTGGCGCTGTCGCCGCCGTCGGCGCGGATCACCGCGGCCACCCCGACGAAGGACAGGCTGCTGCCCAGATAGCTGGGGATCCGGCCGCCGGTGACCAGCAGGAAGAAGACGGTCGCGACGCCGGACATCAGCACCGCGAGGTTCGGGTCCAGGCCCATCAGCACCGGCGCGACGAAGGTGGCGCCGAACATCGCCACCACGTGCTGCGCGCCGAGGCCCAGGGTGCGCCCCCAGCTGAGCCGCTCGTCCGGTCTGACCACCGCGCCCGGCGCCGGACCCGTGCCGTCGCCGTGCAGCTTCCACACCGGACCCGGACCCATGGACGTGCTCCTCGACCTCGCCGTGTGTGACGGCAGCACGGTAGTGGGGCGGCGGGCGAAAACCGGGGATGACGGCGCAGGGGGGAGGAGGTCCGGCGGACGCGCACGGGGGAATCGCGCCCACCGGACCGTGCCACCACGTTAGCGGCCACTCACGCAGTGTCGGGAGATCACACGGTCAATTCATGGCGCGGGAATACGCCATGGCATGCCCGCGCCGTCATCTTCCGTACAGACGACGTCAGTTACCGGACAACTTCTGTCCTGGCGCGGCCGGGCCGCCCATCAGGCGCGATACCGCGGCGCCCGGCCGGCCGCACGATCAGCCGGCTCCGAGGTTCTGCAGGCCCACCACGCGCAGGAGTTGAAGCCGCTCGTAGGACTCGGAGCCGGGGCGGGCGGTGTGCATGACCAGCCGCTGGTCATGCCCGGCACCGAGCATCACCTCGCAGTCCAGCACCAGTTCACCCACCACGGGGTGCTGGAAGCGCCGGACCTCCGGGCGCCGCGCCGCTGCCGGCCGCTCCTCCCAGAGCCGGGCGAACAGCGGGCTGGCGGCGGCCAGTTCCCGCACCAGCGCGGCGGGGCGCGGATCGCCGGGGCGGGCGGCGAGCACCGCGCGGAGGTCGGCCACATGGGTGCGGGCCAGCGCCTCCCGGTCCTCGGGCAGGAACAGCGCACCGGCCTCGGGGTCGGTGAACAGCCGCCTGAAGGCGTTGCGCAGCGCGGGCGGGCGGGCGGCCATGTCGCCGTGCAGCGCGGCGGCCATGGCGTTCTGCGCGAGGACGTCGCCGATGTCGTTCACCACCTGCGCGGGCGTGTCGTGCAGCCGGTCCAGGACCAGCAGCAGGCCGGGGCGGACGTGGCCGCCGCCGTGGCTCTCGCGCGGCGGCTCCTCGCCGGCCAGGTGGAACAGGTGGTCCCGCTCGTCCGAGGTCATCCGCAGGCCACGGGCCAGGGCGGCGAGCATCTGCCGGGACGGGCGGGGACTGCGGGCCTGCTCGAGCCGGGTGTAGTAGTCCGCCGACATCCCGGCGAGCCGGGCGACCTCCTCCCGGCGCAGCCCCGGTGTGCGCCGCCTGGCCCCCTCGGCGAGCCCCACGTCGGCGGGGCTCAGCCGCATACGGCAGCGGCGCAGGAAGTCGGCGAGCTCTGGTCCGTTCACGCCGTCCAGCATGCGGCCGATCGGCGCGGCTATCCAGGCGGTGCCACTCCCCGGATCGGCGCTGCTCCGTTCGGGTGACAGCCGGGCGTGTCGGCCGGTCCCGCCCCGGCCGGGACCGCCCCGGGAGGACGCTGGGCGGATGGACGAGGGGATCGGGCGCGAACCGGCCAGCGTGGGCGATGTGGTCGGCGTGATGCGCGCGATGGAGGCGCAACTGCCGGCGGCGGACGGGATCGCGGTCTTCAACCGGGTGTACCTGTCGGTCACCGAGGAGATCGAACGGCGGCTGGCCGCGGCCGAGTTCGGCGATCTGGCGGCGGCCACCGAGCTGTCCGTACGGTTCGCCGGGCGCTACCTCGCGGCCATCGCCGACGACCGGGCGGGCCGCCGTCCGCCGGCCTGCTGGCGTCCGCTGCTGCGGATGCGCGGCCGGTCCGGCGTCCACCCGCTGCAATTCGCCTTGGCCGGGATCAACGCCCACATCGGCCATGACCTCGCCCTGGCCGTGGTGGACACCTGCCGGGCGACCGGACGCGAACTGCCCGCCCTCAAAGCCGACTTCGACCGGGTCGGCGAGGTCCTGACACTGATCGAGGAGCGGGTGCGGGAGGAGCTGATGCCCGGTCCCGACCTGCTGGACCGGGCCGATCCGCTGACCCACCTGGTCGGCTCGTGGAGTCTTGACCGGGCCAGGGACGCGGCCTGGGCGGCGGCCCGGCTGCTGTGGGCGCTGCGGGACATCGAGGACGCCTACGAGGAGTGCGTGGGCCGGCTCGACGCGGCGGTCGGCCTGATCGGGCGGTTCCTGCTCACCCCGCTGGACCGCTGAGAGAGGCCCACGGGACCGGCCGTCAGTCCTCCGGCAGCAGCACCGGCGCGATCCGCGGATAGACGTCCCCCGGACCGGGGTTGAGCGGGTCGGTGCCGCCGCCGAGGTGGTGCATGACCCCCCACACGGCGTTGAGCGCGGTCTGCACCGCGCCCTCGGCCCAGCCCGCCGTCCAGGACACGTCGTCGCCGGCGAGGAAGACCCCGCGCTGGTGCGGCGGCAGCCCGTCCTGCATGAAGTGCGTGAACAGCCGCCGCTGGTAGCGGTAGTGGCCGGGCAGGTTGGCCTTGAACGCGCCCATGAAGTACGGCTCGTTCTCCCAGGAGACGGTGACCGGGTTGCCGGTGATGTGCCGGCGGATGTCCACCCCCGGATAGATCTCGCCGAGCGAGCTGAGCATCACCTCCATCCGCTCGTGCGCGGTCAGCGGCAGCCACTTCAGGCTGTCGTCGGCCCAGGTGTACGACAGGCAGATCGCGGCCGGCCGGCCGGGGCCCTCGTCGAGCAGGTAGGTGCCGCGGGTCATCCGGTCGGTGAGCGTCATCGACATCGTGTCCCGGCCGGTGCGCGGGTCCTCATCCAGCCAGAACGGCCGGTCCACCGGCACGAACAGCTTGCTCGACTCCATGTAGTGGGTGCGCTCGATCGCCGTCCAGTGGTCGATCGGGAACAGCGCCTCGTCGCAGGCGATCTTGGACAGCAGCATCCAGCTCTGCGCGGTGAAGACCGCGGCCCGGTACGTGCGGATGTCGCCGGTGGAGTCGGTGACCGTGGTCCGGTTGCCCGCCGTGCGGTGCAGCCCGGTGACCGCCGGGCGCGGGGCGCCGCCGTGCAGCGAGCGGAGCGAGGTGCCCGGCGGCCAGTGCACGGTCTTGTCCGGCGCGCGGTCCCACAGCCGCAGCGGGAGCTGCTGGGCACCGCCGACGATGCCGCGGTGGTCGTCGTCCGCGCCGGTGTAGACCACCCGCAGGATCTCCAGGATGGAGTTGGGGAAGTCGGTGTCCCAGCCGCCGGTGCCGAAGCCGACCTGGCCGAATATCTCCCGGTGCCGGAACGAGGCGAAGGCCGGCGAGTCGCAGAGGAACCCGTAGAAGGTCTGGTTGTCCAGCCGGGCCACCAGCTCCGACCAGATCGAGCGGATCGCGGGGACGTCCCGCTCGCGCAGCGCGCGCTGCATCGCGGCGAAGTCGGCGCCCTCCTCCAGGCAGGCGTTCCAGGCGTCCATCACCTGATGGAAGACCTCGGGCAGCTGGTCGACCGAAGTGGCGTAGTGCGAGCGGCCCTTGAGATCGACCACGGTGGACGGGGTGCAGGGCGCGAGCGGGTTGGGGAACGGCCTGGTGGCAAGTCCCGCCAGGTCCACGTAGTGCTGGAAGGCGGTGGACGACGGCGGGAAGCGCATCGCGCCCAACTCGGCGGTCAGCGGCTGCTGTCCGTCGCGCGCGGTGCTGCCGTCGAAGGTGTGGGTACGCAGCCGGCCGCCGATCTGGTCGGCCTCGTAGACCACCGGCCGCAGGCCCATCTTCATCAGCTCGTACGCGGTGACGATCCCGGACAGGCCGCCGCCGATGACCGCGACCTCGGTGCCGTACTCGGCGGGCGGCACCGAACCCAGGCCCGCGGGGTGCGCGAGGAAGTCGTCGTAGGCGTAGGGGAAGTCGGGGCCGAACATGGTCAGCGGCGGCTGTACCGGCTCCTGCTCCTGCTCCTCGTGGGCGGCGGTGGGGACGGACGTCATGGGGCGGTTCTCTCTCCTGCGTCGGGCGGCCTGCGGCCGAGGTCAGCCCAGCGAGCGGTACAACTCGGGGCGGCGGTCGGCCAGATAGGGCGTCTCGGCCCGCGCGGCATCGATCAGCGCGGGGTCGGCGTCGGCGACCAGCAGCTCGTCGCCGGCCCCGGCTCTGGCCCTGACCACCCCGTCGGGGCCGGCCAGGCAGCTCAGGCCGGCGAAGTCGAACTCGCCTTCCGGACCGCGGCGGTTGGCGTAGGCGAGGTGCAGCCCGTTCTCGTACGCGCGGGCGGGCACCAGGACCTGCGGCACGAACTCGTACGGCCGCATCAACGCCGTCGGCACGACCAGGAGCTGGGTGCCGGCCAGCGCGTGCGCCCGTACGGTCTCGGGGAACTCGATGTCGTAGCAGACCAGCAGGCCGATCCGGATCCCGTCCAGGTCGGCCTGGACGACGGGCTCCGCGCCCGCGGTGAAGGCTGCCTTCTCGAAGTCGCCGAACAGATGCGTCTTGCGGTAGTCGGCGAGCACGCCGCCGTCGGGGCCGACCAGCCGGACGGCGTTGAAGACCGCCTCGCCGTCCCGCTCGGGGTAGCCGTAGGCGATGCCGATCCGGTGCCGGGCGGCGATCCCGGCGATCCGCCGGGCGGACGGCCCGCCGGCGGCCTCCGCGAGCGCGGACATCCGGTCGCCGACCGCATAGCCGGTCAGGAACAGCTCGGCCGTCACCAGCAGCCGCGCGCCCGCTGCGGCGGCCCGGCCGGCCGCTGCCTCCAGCGCCGCCACGCTCTCGCCGGCATCGGCCGGCACGCCGCCGGGGCCTTGCAGCAGCGCGATGCGCAGGGGCGGCGTCATGGCACCTCTTCCAGCAGGTCAGGGGGTACCGCGGGAGTGCGCGGGGGTCACCTACGACGCTACGTTCGGCCGAGCGGCGGCGGAAGGCCGGAACCTTGCGGCCCAGTGCGCGATCCGTTGCGTTCTGCGGCCCGGAAGCGGCGATTCGTTGCGTGGCGGCGTCGCCGGGCGGGCGAAGGGGCCGCGAACGGCCCCGGCCGGTCACCCCTTGGCGGGGGGACCGGCCGGGGCCGTGGAGGGGCGTCGTGGCGGACGCCGGAAGGGACGGATGGACGGGTGACGGGGCCGGCGGGGCGCCGGCGGTCACCATGTCGTCCTGGTCACCGGGCCGGCGGGTTCACCGGCTCACCAGGTCACCGGCTCACCAGGTCACCGGGTGCGGTCGTCGCGGCCGGGAGGCGTGGTGTCGGGACCCGTCATCTCGGTCTCGATGTGCTCCTTGCGGACCCGGCCGTGCACGGTCTGCTGCTCGGTGTGCTCGTCCACGTACATCCGGACCCGCTCCTTGGCCACCACCTCGGTGTCCACGACCGGCTTCTCCTCGTGCAGCACCACGGTCTGCTCGGCCTCGTTGATCTCCGCGCCGGCCCTGCGCGCGTCCGCGCCGGTGATCGGCTCGCGCTCCAGCCTGACCTCCTCGTGCCTGACCGGGACGGTCTGCTCGACCTCCTCGATCTCCACGTACTTGTGCAGCCTGGCCTGGCCGGTCGCCTGCCGCTCGACGTGGACCCGCATCTCCTCCTCGGAGCGGGTCATCATCTCCTCGGACTTCCCGCCGGCGTCCGCCGACAGCCGCTCGGGAGCGCCCTTGGGGCCGGCCGCGAAGTCGGCGGCGCCGGTGCCGGCGCCCGCCTCGCTGCCCGCCATGCCCGCGGCGGCCTTGTCGGTGCGCGGCGGGCTCTTCTCGGCCTGGTTCCCGCGCGCGGCCACGCCGGCCGCTCCCGCGACCCCCGCGACCTCGGCGCCGTCCTGGCCGGACTTGCCGGACCTGCCGCCGGAGTCGGCCTGCTGCTCGTCGGTGCCCGCCTTCGTGCCGCGGGTCTCGATGCCGTAGTAGCGGTACAGGTGGCCCTCCTCCTCCAGGGAGAGGTGGCCGCCGGAGTCCACGTCCACGCTCGGCGCGCCCTTGATCTTCTCCTTGTCGTACGGGACCTCGAGGTGGTCCTGGACGAGTCGGGCGGCACGCGTCGGAACGAATGTCTCGTTGCTGCCGAAGAAGCCGGTCTTCACGGTCACCCATTCAGGGGCGCCGGTGGCGTCGTCGAGGTACATGTGCTGGGCTTCGCCGATCTTCTTCCCCTGCGCATCGTGAACCGGATGACCCACGACCTGAGGTATCTGCTCGCGCGTGATCATGTCGCCTCCTACGGGCTGCGGGGCCACTCTGGCCACCAATAGTCGTTTTGCCGTAGAAAGACGCCTAAAACATGATGCGAGACGTTAAGTCCTTTTTAGCCGAGAATGGCGATATACCATGAATTGCCGGTAGCGGCATCTCAGCCAGGGCTTCCGGAACCGAAGCGGCGCAGCAGCGGCGACAGGATCAGCACCGACTTCGTACGGGTGACGAACGGCTCCCCCGCGATCCGTTCGAGCACCTGCTCGAAGTGCCGCACATCGGCCGCGAACACCTGCACCACCGCGTCCGCCTCCCCGGTGACCGTCGAGGCGGCGGCCACCTCCGGATAGCGGGCCAGGCCGCGCCGGATGTCCGACGGCGAGGTGTTGTGCCGGCAGTACAGCTCCACCAGAGCCTCGGTCTGCCAGCCGAGCGCGGCCGGGTCCACCCGTACGGTGAACCCGGTGATCGCGCCGGCCGCGAGCAGCCGGTCCACCCGGCGCTTCACGGCGGGGGCGGACAGGCCGACCTCGGCGCCGACGTCGGCATAGGAGCGGCGGGCGTCCTCGGCAAGGGCGTGCACGATGCGTTCGTCGAGATCGTTGAGCTGCTTCACACGCGCAGGATAGGCACAGACCGGCCGGCAGACGGGCCGGCCCCGGCGCGGCGCGTCCGCCGGGCCCGGCCCGCCCCGATCAGTTCCAGCTCGCGTGCAGCGGCTTGCCCTCCGCGTAGCCGGCCGCGCTCTGCACGCCGACCACCGACCTCTCCTCGAACTCCGCCAGCGAGCCCGCGCCCGCGTACGTGCAGGCGCTGCGCACACCGGTGATGATCGCGTCGATCAGGTCCTCCACCCCGGGCCGGGCCGGGTCGAGGAACATCCTGGACGTGGAGATGCCCTCCTCGAACAGCGCCTTGCGGGCCCGGTCGTACGCCGACTCCTCGCTGGTGCGGTTGCGCACCGCGCGGGCCGAGGCCATCCCGAAGGACTCCTTGTACAGCCGGCCGTCGGCGGCCTGCTGGAGGTCGCCGGGCGACTCGTGGGTGCCGGCGAACCACGAGCCGATCATCACGTTGGACGCGCCCGCCGCCAGCGCCATCGCCACGTCGCGCGGGTGCCGCACGCCGCCGTCGGCCCACACGTGCTTGCCGTACTTGCGCGCCTCGGCGGCGCACTCCAGCACCGCGGAGAACTGCGGGCGCCCGACGCCGGTCATCATCCGGGTGGTGCACATCGCGCCGGGCCCGACCCCGACCTTGACGATGTCGGCACCGGCCTCCACCAGGTCGCGTACGCCCTCGGCGGCCACCACGTTGCCGGCCACCACCGGCACCTCGGGGCCGAGGCCGCGCACCGCGCGGACCGCGGCGAGCATCGACTCCTGGTGGCCGTGCGCGGTGTCCACCACCAATGTGTCCACGCCGGCGTCGAGCAGCTGCTTGGCCTTGCCCGCCACATCGCCGTTGATGCCCACCGCGGCGGCGATCCGCAGCCGGCCGGCCGCGTCGACCGCGGGCTCGTAGAGGGTGGCGCGCAGCGCGGCCTTACGGGTCAGGATGCCGGCCAGCAGGCCGTCCGCGTCCACGGCCGGGGCGAGCCTGCGGTGCGCGTCCGCCAGCCGGTTGAAGGCATCCCGCGGGTCGAGCGCCGCGTCGAGCAGCAGCAGGTCGCGGGACATCACCTCGGACAGCTGGGTGAAGCGGTCGACGCCGGTCAGGTCGGCCTCGGTGACCACGCCGACCGGCCGGCCGTCCTCGACCACCACGCCGGCCCCGTGCGCCCGCTTGGGCAGCAGCGACAGCGCGTCGGCGACGGTCTGGCCGGGTGCCAGGGTGATCGGGGTGTCAAGCACCAGGTGGCGCCGCTTGACGTACCGGACCACGTCGGCGACCACGTCGATCGGGATGTCCTGCGGGATGACGACCAGGCCGCCGCGGCGGGCGACCGTCTCGGCCATCCGGCGGCCGGCGATGGCCGTCATGTTGGCCACCACGAGGGGGATGGTGGTGCCCGTCCCGTCAGGGGACCTGAGGTCCACACCCTGCCGGGAACCGACCGCGCTGCGGCTCGGCACCATGAAAACGTCGTCGTACGTCAGGTCGTACGGAGGCTGAACATCATTGAGGAAACGCACGTACTTCATATTTGCATGCGGAAGGGGTCACTGCCTACGGACGAACGTCCCGGCTCATCCCGTGCCGCTTGTGCCATCCTCCAACACCGGCTCCTCCAGGATCACGGTCAGCTCGCTGTCCGTGCCCCACCAGAAGGTCTCGGCGTCCCGGGCGACCTCCTTCACGATCCGCCACTCGCGCGGCCTGGCCGCCGCGTAGCCGTGCCAGCCGCGGATCACCAGCCGGCGGCCGGCCGGGCCGGGCGGCCACCAGGACAGGTCGGTCAGGCAGTCCGCGAGCGCGTCCCAGTTGCGGCCGAACCAGTCGGGCAGCCGCAGGTGGGCCACGCAGGCGTCCATGAACGCCTGCCGGTCGCTGACCCCGGTCAGGTCGAGCACGGCCTGCGTGGCGCCGCCGTCGGGTGCCGGGGTCCCCGTCATCGCAGTTCCGCCTGATCGGTCCGGGAATGGTCGTCACCGCCGATGCTGGCACACGTGATCATCGGTGGCGCGGCGCCGCGCGCCGGGGCGCGCCGGGTGGACCTGTACGGACCTGTACTGACCCGTTCGGTGGTGGGAACGGGGGCTACTCGCCGTCCGGGTCGCGGCGGTCGAGGGCCGGACGCGGGGCGTGGCCGCCGGCCGACAGCAGCCGGTCCGCGGCCGCGGTGTCGGTGACCAGGCTGGTGACCAGGCCGGACCGCAGCACCGCGTCGATCGCTTCGGCCTTGCGGGTGCCGCCGGCGATGGCCAGCACCTCGGGGATCCGGCGCAGCCGGTCCGCCTCGATGGTGATGCAGCGCTCGCCGAGGTCACGGCCGACCAGCCGGCCCTCCGCGTCGAACAGGTGCGAGGACATCTCGGCGGCCACCCCGAGGCCCGCGTAATGCTCGCGCTCGGCGTCGGTGAGCATGTCGTGCACGGTGGAGATGCCGGCCGCCCAGGAGCCGATCGAAACCACCGCGACCGTCACCTTGTCGAAGTAGCCCATGGCCGCGGCGATGCCGCCCTGCGCGCGCAGCGCGGCGGCGGTGGCCGGGTCGGCGAGCACCATCGGCGCGTACAGCGGGTGCGCCTCGCCGCCGGAGACCGCGGCGGCGGCCCGTACCGCCTCCACCGAGCCGCGTTCGGTGGTGCCGACGTCGTACACGCCGGTGAGCTGGACGACCGTGCAGGGCGCGAGGCGCTCCAGCGCGTTGGCCATCGTGCTGATCGAACGGCCCCAGGCCAGGCCCAGCACGTCGCCGTCACTGACCAGCTCGCCGAGCAGCCCGGCGGCGACCGCGCCCAGGTTCTCCGGGTCGGGCGCGTCGGCCTGGTCGGGCGGGGTCTGCACGACGACGGCGTGCCGCAGCCCGTAGCGGGCCCGCAGCGCGTCGGAGCGCTCGGCGTCGAGCTCGGCGGGCACCCGGATCTCGATCCGCACGAGGTCGCGCTCCAGCGCGGTCTCCAGCACCCGGGCCACCTTGAACCGGCTGACCCCGAACTCCTCGGCGATCTGGATCTTGGACTTGCCCTCCAGGTAGAAGCGCCGTGCCATCGCCGCCGCCTGGACCATCTCGCCGGGGCCCATGCGCACCTGTGTGCGGCCTGTGCTCACGTCAATGCTCCCCAGTCGATCATGTGTCCCGCTCCGCTAATACTCGCACTTTTTTCCACTCACTCGTCGTCCGCCGGAACAACACCCAGCAAAAGGCTTGCGCCTTGCGGTGCGGCTTCCTGCAGGGGGCTCGGGGCTGACGGGACGGGGCTATCGGGACGGGGCGGCGGCGGTCGCCTTCTCGCGGAGGGCGCGGACGGCCGCGGCGGGGTCGGCGGCGCCGTAGACCGCGGAGCCGGCCACGAAGACGTCCGCGCCGGCCTCGGCGCAGCGCTCGATCGTGTCGGCGGAGACTCCGCCGTCGATCTGCAGCCACAGCTGCAGCCCGTGCCGCTCGATCAGCGCCCGGGCGCGGCGGATCTTCGGCAGCATGATGTCCAGGAACGACTGCCCGCCGAAGCCCGGCTCGACGGTCATGATCAGCAGCATGTCGAGCTCCGGCAGCAGGTCCTCGTACGGCTCGACCGGCGTGGCCGGCTTGAGCGCCATCGACGCCCTGGCCCCCTTCGCCCGGATCTCGCGGGCCAGCCGGACCGGCGCCGCCGCCGCCTCCACGTGGAAGGTCACCGAACTCGCCCCGGCCTCCACGAAGGCCGGCGCCCAGCGGTCCGGATCCTCGATCATCAGGTGGCAGTCCAGCGGGGTGTCGGTCGCCCGGCGCAGCGACTCGACGACGGGAACGCCCAGCGTGAGGTTCGGTACGAAGTGGTTGTCCATGACATCCACATGGAGGCACTCCGCCCCCTCCACCGCCTTGGCCTCGTCGGCGAGCCGAGCGAAGTCGGCGGACAGGATGCTGGGGTAGATCTGCATGCTCATGCGCCCAGCAAACCAGATCCGGCGGGACGGCGGAGGGGGTGCGGGACAGTGTCAGAGGGATCTGGTTTGCTTGTCCTTGACCACCTCCGGGACAGCCGCGGAGGGCGGGGGACACCACGGCTTGAACGAACCTGGGGGATCGGGTCATGGCGGGCGGAGCTGGACGAATCGCGCACCTTGTGTGCGGCAGACGCAGCAAGTGGGTCATCCTCGGCCTGTGGGTCGTGGTGCTGATCGTGGCCGCGCCCCTGGCCGGCAAGCTCACCGACGCGGAGAAGAACGACTCGGCGCAGTGGCTGCCGAGCAAGGCGGAGTCGACCAAGGTCATCGACCTGCAGAACACCTTCCTGCCGGAGTCGGCGCCGGCCGTGCTGATCTACACCCGGCCCAGCGGGCTCACCCCGGCCGACGTGGCGAAGATCGGCCAGGACACCCAGGCCGTCCGGGGGATGACCGAGCACGGCATCACCGGCAGCCGCACCGTCGGCCCGGTGCTCGACCGCAAGCAGGCGCCGCGCGCCGCCCAGGTCATCGTGCCGATCGCCATCGACCCGGCCGGCTGGACGACGGTGTCGGACGCCGTCAAGCAGATCAGGGCGACCGCCGAGAAGGGCGCCGACGGGCTCCAGGTGCACATCACCGGGCCCGGCGGCTTCTCCGCGGACAACGCGGACGCCTTCGCGGGCATCGACGGCACCCTCCTCTACGCGGCGCTGGCCGTGGTCATAGTGATCCTGCTGATCACCTACCGGAGCATCAGCCTGCTGTTCCTGCCGGTGATCTCGGTGGTCGGCGCGCTGTTCAGCGCCGAGGCGGTGATCTACCTGCTGGCCAGGCACGGCGGCCTGGTGGTGAACGCGCAGAGCGCCGGCATCCTCACCGTGCTGGTGTTCGGCGCCGGCACGGACTACGCGCTGCTGCTGGTGGCCCGATATCGCGAGGAGTTGCGCAGCCACGAGGACCGGCACGAGGCGATGGCGCTGGCCCTGCACCGGGCCGGCCCCGCAATCATCGCCAGCGCGGCCACCGTGGCGGTCAGCATGCTGTGCCTGCTGGCGGCCGACATGAACTCCACCTCGGGGCTCGGCCCGGTCGCCGCGATCGGCGTGATCGTGGCGCTGCTCGCGATGGTCACGCTGTTCCCGGCGCTGCTGGTGATCTTCGGCCGCTGGGTGTTCTGGCCGGCGATCCCGCACGTCGGCAGCCCCGAGCCGACCAGGACCGGGGTGTGGTCGCGGATCGGCGACCGGGTCAGCCGCAAGCCCCGCGCGGTCTGGGTCACCACCGTGCTCGTCCTCGGCGGCCTGGCCTGCGGGCTGTTCGCACTCAACGCGCACGGCCTGAGCGCGGCCGACGGCTTCACCAACACCCCGGACTCGGTGGTCGGCCAGAAGGTGCAGGCCCGCTACTTCCCCGCGGGCGGCGGCCAGCCACTGGTGGTGGTCGCGCAGGCCGGCCAGGCGGACCAGGTGCGTACGGCGCTGGCGTCGATCAAGGGCGTGGTGCCCGCGTCAGTCGGCACGCCGCCAGGGGTGACCGCGCAGAAGAACGGCCGGGTCTACCTGGAGGCGACGCTCTCCGACCAGCCGGACAGCAAGGCCGCCAAGGACACCGTGGACCTGGCCCGCTCCACCCTGCACAAGATCCCGGACGCGCAGGCGAAGGTCGGTGGCGGCACGGCCGTCCAGATCGACGCGGAACGCGCCTCCGCGCGGGACAACAAACTGCTCATCCCGCTCATCCTGCTCGTCGTCCTGGTCATCCTCGGGCTGCTGCTGCGGGCGCTGGTGGCACCGCTGGTGCTGATCGCCACGGTGGTGCTGTCGTTCGCGGCGGCGCTGGGGGTGAGTTCGCTGGCCTTCCGGCACGTCTTCGGGTTCAGCGGTGAGGACACCGCCTTCCCGCTGTTCGTCTTCGTGTTCCTGGTCGCGCTCGGCATCGACTACAACATCTTCCTGATGACCAGGATCAGGGAGGAGACGGCGCGGCTGGGCACCCGCGAGGGCGTCCGCACCGGCCTCGCCGCGACCGGCGGCGTCATCACCTCGGCCGGGCTGGTACTGGCCGGCACCTTCGCCGTGCTCGGCACCCTGCCGGTGGTGGCCTTCGCCGAGATCGGCTTCGCCGTGGCGTTCGGCGTGCTGCTCGACACGTTCATCGTGCGGTCGGTGCTGGTCTCGGCGATCACCCTCGACCTGGGCCACCGCGTGTGGTGGCCGAGCCCGCTCGACACGCCGGGCAACCGGCCGCCGGAGGCGGACCGCGAGTCGGAGCGCGAGGTCTCGGCGGAGCGGCGGTAGGTGCGAACGCCGGGCGCCGAGACGTACAGCGTCCGGGCGCCCGGCGTCGGGGACTGCCTCAGGTCGTCCTCAGGAGGTACGGCGGAGCAGGGCCAGGTACATCGCGTCGGTGCCGTGCAGGTGCGGCCAGAGCTGGACGTCGGGGCCGTCGCCGAGCGCGGGCACGTCGGGCAGCAGCGGGCGGGCGTCGATCCACTCGGCGGACGGTGAGCGGTCGTCGGCCAGCACGTCGTCGACCACCGCGCGGGTCTCGGCCTGGTGCGGCGAGCAGGTCGCGTAGCCGACGACACCGCCGATCCGCACCGAGCGCAGCGCCTCGGTGAGCAGGCCGCGTTGCAGCGGCCCGAACCCGGCCACGTCCTCCGCGCGGCGCCGCCAGCGGGCCTCGGGGCGGCGGCGCAGCGCGCCGAGTCCGGTGCACGGCACGTCGACCAGCACCCGGTCGAACGAGCCGGCCGCCCATGACGGGCGGGTGCCGTCGGCGACCACGACCTGGTACGGGCCCGGGTTGCCGGCCAGCGAGCGGGACACCAGCCGGGCCCGGTGCGGCTGCTTCTCTGCGGCGACCAGCCGCGCGCCGCGGCCCGCGGCGAGCGCCGCGAGCAGGGCGGCCTTGCCGCCGGGGCCGGCGCAGCCGTCCAGCCAGCGGGCGTCAGGCCCTTCGAGCGGGGCGGCGGCCAGCGCCGCGGCCACCAGCTGGCTGCCCTCGTCCTGCACGCCGGCCCGGCCCTCGTGCACGGCCACCACCGCGGCCGGGTCGCCGCCCTCGGCGAGCCGCACCGCGTAGGGCGACCAGCGGCCGGGTTCGGTGGAGCCGGCCGGCAGCGAGTCGGCGATCTCCTGGGCGGTGGAACGGCCGGGGCGGGCCACCAGGGTGACCTCGGGACGTTCGTTGTCGGCGGTGAGCAGATCCTCGATGCCGGCCCGGCCGCCGCCGAGCGCATCCCACAGCGCGCTGACGATCCACCGCGGGTGGGAGTGCACGACCGCGAGGTGGTCCTCCGGGTCCTCGTCGAACGGCGGCGCCACCTGGGCCAGCCAGCCGTCCAGATCCTGCGCGGAGATCCGCCGCAGCACCGCGTTGACGAACCGGGCGCGGCCGTCGCCGAGCACCACCCGGGCGAGCTCGACACTGGCCGAGACCGCGGCGTGCGTGGGGATCCTGGTGGCGAGCAACTGGTGCGCGCCCAGCGCCAGTACGTCGAGCACCGGCGGGTCGACCTCGCTCAGCGGGCGGTCGACGCAGGCGGCGATCACGGCGTCGTAGGTGCCCTGGTGGCGCAGCGTGCCGTAGACGAGCTCGGTCGCGAGAGCGGCATCCCGCCGGTCGAACTCCCGGCCCTTGCGCTTGGCCTCCTCCTCGGCGGCCCGCAGCAGCCCCGGCAGCACGAGGTTCGCGTAGGCGTCCCGCTCCCCCACCGCGCGCAGCGCCTCGAAGGCGAGGATCCGTACGGGGTCGCGCTGCGGGCGACGGTACGGGGTGCCCTGCGGGCGGCGGTTCGGTGCCTGGGTCACGTGAAAGGTGCTCCGCGTTTTCTGGCCGGGGTGAGTGGTCGGCGTCCAGCCTAACCGCCCCGGGGGCGGCACCGTCGTGCCCGAGCTTCCCGGTTCCGCGCGGCCCGGTGGGTGGCTGAGCGCGCAGTTCCCCGCGCCCCTACGGGGCCCAACCCCCGGCTCTTCGGCTGCCCCGCCGTCGTGGCTTGTCGCGCAGTTCCCCGCGCCCCTAACCGGGCGCACATGACCGGGCCCGGCCCGGCCACGGGGGAAACGTGCCCCGTAGGGGCGCGGGGAACTGCGCGACCAGCCCCCACCGGCCCGCAGACCGGGAACAAGCGCAACCACCCCTCCCCGGCCGGGGCGCGGAGCGCCGGGAGCGCTAGGCGCCGAGGTGGGTGGGGGGCTCGTGGAGGCCGCGGGTCCAGGCGGGGGCCGGCATGCGTTTTTTGGCCTGGGGCTGGACCTCGGTCAGCAGGACCGCGTGGCTGCCCGTTCCCACGTGCACCGCGTTCTTGGTGATGGCCAGCTCGCCGGGAGCGAGATCCGTACGATCCGGCACCGGGATCACCGGTCCGAGCTTGAGGCGCTCGCCGCCGACCCGCGTCCACGCCCCGGGCGCGGGCGTGCACCCCCGGATCAGCCGGTCCACCCGAAGCGCCGGCGCGCTCCAGTCCACCGCCGCGTCCTCCACCCTGAGCTTCGGCGCCAGCGTGATCCCGTCCGCCGGCTGCGGCCGGGCCACCAGCCGGCCGTCCTCGATCCCGTCCATCGTCGCGGCCAGCAGCCCCGCCCCGCTGACCGCGAGCCGCCCGAGCAGGTCACCGCTGGTGTCGGTGCCGCGGATCTCCTCCGTCACCACCCCGTACACCGGCCCCGAGTCGAGCCCCTGCTCGATCAGGAACGTGGACGCGCCGGTCATCTCGTCCCCCGCCATCACCGCGTGCTGCACGGGCGCGGCCCCCCGCCAGGCCGGCAGCAGCGAGAAGTGCAGGTTCACCCAGCCGTGCGCGGGCACGTCGAGCGCGACCTTCGGCAGCAGCGCCCCGTACGCCACCACCGGGCAGCAGTCGGGCGCGATCTCGCGCAGCCGGGCGAGGAAGTCCTCCTCCCGTGGGCGGCCGGGCTTGAGCACCTCGATGCCCGCCTCTTCCGCGCGTTGCGCCACCGGGCTGCTGAGCAGCTTCCGGCCGCGGCCCGCGACCGCGTCGGGCCTGGTCACCACGGCGACGACCTCGTGCCGGTCGGAGGCCAGCAGGGCGTCAAGAGCGGGTACGGCGGCCTCGGGGGTGCCGGCGAAGACGAGCCTCATCGTACGGGGGGTGCCTTTCGGTGGGCGTGACCGGAATGTTGCCGCCGGCGGGCGGCGCGGGAACGTGGACTCAGAGCGCGCGGCCGAACGTACCGTGCGGCGAGATCCGCACGTCCGGCGGCGGCTGCCCCGCCCAGTCGGCCTCCCGGATCGCCTTGAGCGCGGCCTTGCGGCGCTCGCCGTCGAGCCGGTCGATGAAGATCACGCCGTCCAGGTGGTCGGTCTCGTGCTGGATGCAGCGGGCCAGCCGCTGCGTGCCCTCCACGGTGATCGGCTCGCCGTACATGTTGAAGCCCCGGGCCACGACGCCGTGCGCCCGCACGCAGTCGAACGTCAGCCCCGGCAGCGACAGGCAGCCCTCGGGACCGTCCTGCTCCTCCTCGCTGAGGCTGAGGTCGGGGTTGATCAGATGCCCGAGCTCGCCCTCCACGAAGTAGGTGAACACCCGCAGCGACACGCCCAGTTGCGGCGCGGCCAGGCCCGCGCCCGGCGCATCCTGCATCGTGTCGGTCAAGTCCTTGACCAGCGTGCGCAGTTCGTTGTCGAAGGTGGTGACCGGCTGCGCCGTCATGCGCAGCACCGGATCGCCGAACAGGCGGATGGGCTTGACGGACACGGGCGGATACTCCTGGTCGCGGGGCGGAGCGCGGTGGCGCGGGCCGGGCCCGCGGTTGGCTGGGGGGTCGATTCTACGGCCCGCCGCGGGGGGTGCACGCGCTGCCCGCGCGCCCCCTGACGGCAAGGCCGCACCTCATCGTGCGTGACTCCATGGGCCGGTGGCGCGTTGGTCAAGAGAGTTTGACCGAAATCGGGTCAATGCACACGGCCCGATCCTTGTAACCCCGCCGGTTGGAGAGGCTTGTCGATGCCCGACCACGCAACCCCTGACGCCCAGGCACGGGCAAGCCTGCACCTGCTGGTGCGGGACATCGAAAGGGTCCGCCGCCAGGTGGACACACTGCGGACCCTGACCGCCCAGCTGGGCAACGTCTACCGGCCGCGACGCAGCGGCCCCACCGCCGGATTCGTGGTCTACGGCCGCGCCCCGGCGCCGACCGTCCGACTCGCCCAGGAGTTGCGCGACAGCGTGGAGACGCTGGTGACGGCGGCGGTGGAGTTCGACCGCTCGCTCGGGTTCTCCTGGGACGCGGTGGGGTCGGCGCTGGGGGTGACGAAGCAGGCGGTGCACCGGCGGTATGGGGGCCGCCGGGCTGGGGCGCCCGGCTCTCCGCTCGGGGAGGAGTCGGCTCTGCCTTCGGTGACGTCGGGGGGATCGGTGGCCTCGGGGCCATCCGTACCTTCGGGGCCATCGGTGCCTTCGGTGCCTTCGGTGCCGGCGGCGCGGTCCATGCCGGACGCTGGCGCTGGGCCCTTGATCGTGCCCGGCCGGGGGGAGGGCGCTGCGGCGCTCCCCGGGCCACGCAACGGTTGACGCCGGGGCCTCTCCCGGCTCCCGAATTCCTTGACGCCGGGGCCTGCCCCGGCCTCCCCGCTCGGGCCTGGCGGCCCGGGGCCTCGCCGCTTGCCACGCCGACAGGTTGGGCGTCGGGGTACCCCGGGGCGCTGGGTGGTTGCCGTTTCGTTTCTCCGGCTGGGCGCCGTGCCTGCCGTTTTTCCCACCGCCCCGCCCGTGCGGGTGCGTCCTTGGGTGCACGTTTTCTGGTGGGTGGGGTCGGGGCCGGCCCGTGGCACCTCCTCGGATTTCCTCCGTGCGGGTTTTGCTTTCGGGTGCGCCGCCGTTTGTCGGAAATCCTGCGGGGGCACCCCGGTCCGTCCCCTCCCAGGCCGAGTGGCGGCTTCGAGGCCGCGGGGGGTGATCGGTGGGCGGCGGGCGTTCGTCGTCGGCTGAAGGTCACTGATGGGGCATGTGGGGGGCTACTGGTAGAGGCGCTCCAGGTATTGGGGGCCGTAGTAAGCCTCCAGCTCCTCGACCGTTTCGGGACGGTGGTCGTGGGCCTTGGCGAGGGTGGCGCGGGAGGGGGCCGCGTCGGGTTGCCACGTGGTGGGTTGCCAGACTCCGCCGCGTAGCAGGGCCCTCGGACAGTGGTAGAAGACCTGGTCGATCTCGACCAGCAGGGCCAGTTGGGGGCGGTTTCCCTTGACGACCATCTCGTCGAAGAACGGCGCCTCGCGGATGAGGCGGGCGCGGCCGTTGATGCGCAGCGTGTCGGGGCGGCCGGGGATCAGATAGAGCAGGCCCACGTGGGGGTTGGCCAGGATGTTGCGGAATCCGTCGACCCGGCGGTTTCCGGGGCGTTCGGGGATCGCGATCGTCGTGTCGTCCAGCGCGAGCGTGAACCCGGCCGGGTCGCCTTTCGGTGACGCGTCACAACTGCCGTCGGCATTCGAGGTGGCCACCACGCACAGGGACGACGCGGCCAGCCACTGGCGGTCGTGCTCGTGCAGGCTCCGCCGGACCTTGACCAGCGCGCCCGGCGTCGGCTCGCCGACCAGTTCCGTCAGCTCGTCGGTTGACGTCACCTCGACCAGGTCTGTGAGCTGCATGGACCCCGCCCCCGTTCTCGTTGCTACCTGAACAGTTCGAGCCTAAGCCTTGTGCGGTGACTGATCTCTGGTGCGGTTGAGGGTCTTCCGGTCAGCGGGGGTGGTCCGAGTCGCGGTGGTCGAGTGCTGCCCGGATCTGGCTGAGCCACTCCGCGGCGAGTCGGCGGCCGTTGGGGAGCTGGTCGTTTCGGTCCCAGCGCCATGCGGTGACCATCGCCAGCATGAGGATCCGGCACTCCCGCAGCAGGTCGTGATCGACACCCGGATAGTGCGCGGCGACTTCGTCGGGTGCGTGGGCGAGGTCGAACTCGACGGGCCCACGGCAGCACGTCTCAAGGTCGATGAACAGCGGCCCGTTCTTGGTGGTGAGCAGATTGCCCGGGTGCGGTTCGCCGTGCAGCAGTTGCTCGGCGGCATTGCGGTTGCCGATCGACGATCGCAGGCTCTGCAACGTGTCGCCGAGCAGTCTCCGGTCCGCGTCGGCGAGCTCCGGACTGCGGTCTCGGTCCGTCACGAGTTGTTGGGCCTGCTCGACCCGATCGGTGAAATGCGGGGTCGGGAGGTCGACCTTGCGCATGCCGGCGTGCAGTCGCTCAAGTGCGTGGGCATAGTCCGCTGGTGGGATCTGGTGGGGGGTTGCGGGCTCGTAGTAGGTCCACAGCGTGAGCACGAAGCCGTCGCGCTCATAGACGCGTGGCTCCACTCGGGGTTCGAGGGCGGCCACGGGGCAGTCGGCTTCGGCGAGCTGCTGAGCGAGGTCGACTTCGAACTGCGCGATCTGATCCGCTACGGGCGCCACCCGGGCCAGGACGTCACAAGGCACCAGACGCAGAGTGAGCTTGTTCGAGTCCTGGAGAACGATCGCGTCATCGACCATCAGCCCGAACGACGCGGCGATCGACGATGCGGCAGCAATCGCACGCGAAGCCTCTTCCACCCGCACAGTCGCCCCCTCCCCAAAGTCGTACCCCTACCCTCCCTCAGCGGCCCGTAGGCCGCCAACGAATACCACCCACCACCGGACCTCCCGCGCCGATCACCCCCCGCGGCCTCAAAGCCGCCACTCGGCCTGGGAGGGGACGGACCGGGGTGCCCCCGCAGGATTTCCGACAGACCGGGGTACGCCTAACAACGAAACCCGCACGGAGGAAATCCGAGGAGGTGCCACGGGCCGGCCCCGACCCCACCCACCAGAAAGCGTGCACCTAAGGACGCACCCGCACGGGCGGGGCGGTGGGAAAAACGGCAGGCACGGCGCCAAGCCGGAGAAACGAAACGGCAACCGCCCACCGGGGCGGAAACTTCACCCCCTGGCAACCGGGAGCGAGCCACCACCTCCCCCACCCACCCGGAAACCGGGGCACGGGCAGAGCCCGGAAACCTGAAAGCTCCACCCACCGGGGGCGAAGCCGCCACCTCCCCCACCCACCCCGAAACCGGGGCACGGGCAGAGCCCGGAAACGTGACAGCTCCGCCCACCGGGGGCGGAATCCCCACCCCGCCGAGGCCGAGAAAGCGCGCGTGGAGCCCCCGCAACCGCCCCGGAGGGGGCTAGCCGATGTCCGTCGGATCCATCCGCACGAACACCGCCTCTCCCCCGGACTGAGCCGCCCGCGCCACCTGCCCCGCCTTGAGCGCCGCCGCCAGAGCCCCCCCTGCCCCGGGCGGCACGCGTAGAAGCAACCGCTCCCATTGCTCGCCGGGGGGCGGCTCCCCGTACCGCCGCGGCCGGCCGCCCCCGCCAGCTCCCCCACTGGGGAGGGGCAAGGGGACGGGACCCAGCAGATCCGTCCCCTCCGGCAGCCGCAGCAAGTCCATGAGATCCGCGATCGCCGCGGGCGGACCCGTGACTGAGGCCATCCGGGACACCGGGGGAAAACGGAGCTCGGCGCGTTCGGCGAGTTCACGCAATGCGTGGCCCGCGGGGTCCCAGCGGACCAGGGCCTGCACGGGCCGGAGCGTCGGCTCGGCGAGGACGACGACGGTGCCGTGCTCGTCCGCCGGGCGGACCAGTGCGGCGGCGAGGGCCCAGCGGCGCAGGGCCTCCTCGCCGGCCCGCAGGTCGGGGCGGTTGAGCAGGGCCCAGCCGTCGAGGAGCAGGGCCGCCGCGTAGCCGCCTTCGGCGACGGGTTCGGCGCCGGGGGTGGCGATGACCAGGGCGGGCGCGGGGCCGACCGAGGCGAGGACGGTGTCGCGGCCGGACGTGCGGACCGGCACCCGGGGGAAGGCGCGGCCGAGTTCCTCGGCGGTGCGGCGGGCGCCGACGATCTGGGCGCGGAGCCGGAAGCCGCCGCATTCCTGGCAGTGCCAGTCGGCCGCGGGGCGGCCGCACCAGCCGCAGGCCGGGGTGCCGCCCTGGTCGCGTACTTCGAGCGGGCCGGCGCAGGTGGTGCAGCGGGCCGGCTGGCGGCAGTTGTCGCAGGCGAGCCGGGGCAGGTAGCCGCGCCTGGGCACCTGGACGAGGACCGGGCCGCGGGCCAGGGCGTCCCGGGTGACGTTCCAGGCGAGGGTGGGCAGCCGGGCGGCGCGCGCCGCCTCGTCCCTGGCCTGGTCGGCGTCGCCGACGGTACGGATCAGCGGGGCTGCCGCGCGCACCTCGTCGCGGCTCGCGGCGAGCGGCAGCGCCCAGCCGCTGTCGACCAGCTGGGCGCCCTCGACGGTGCTGGTCAGGCCGCCGAGCAGGAAGCCGGTACGTTCCTCGGCGGCGCGCAGCAGCAGGACGTCCCGGGCGTGCGGGTAGGGGGCGTGCGGTTCGGCGTGGCTGGAGTCGCCGTCGTCCCACAGCGCGATGAGGCCGAGGTCGGCGACCGGGGCGAACATCGCGGCCCGGGTGCCGACCACGGCGCGTACGGTGCCGCGGCTGACCGCGAGCCAGCGCCGGTAGCGTTCCTCGGGCCCGGCGTCGGCGGTGAGTACGACGTGGTGGCCCTCGCCGAGCACGTCGATGAGCGCGGCGTCCACCCGCGCGGCGGCCCGCCCGTCGGGTACGACGGCCAGCGCGCCTCGCCCTGAGGCGAGCGCGGCCGCCATCGCCGTGGCCAGTTCCTCCGGCCAGTGCGGCCCCGGCAACGCCAGCCACACGGCCCGCGGCGCGTCTCCCCGCCCGAGCGCCTGCAAGTACGCTCCCCCGGTGGCATACCGGGCCCAGCTCCCGACCGGCGGCATGGCAACGGTCCGGCCACCCGGCGACGTACCAGCGGGTGCCCAACGCCCGGCACCACCCGCCGAGCCCTCACCGGGGCCCGGGGACGGCCCATCCACAACGGCCCCCCCGCCCGCCGAACCCCCGCCGGGGCCCGGGGACGGCCCATCCACACCGGCCCCGTCGCCCGCCGAACCCTCACCGGGGCCCGGGGACGGCCCATCCGCACCGACTTCATGGCCCGCCGAGCCTCCACCGGGGCCCGGCGACGAGCCATCCGCACCGGCCCGATCACCCGCCAGGCCATCACCAGGAGCCGGGGACCGACCATCCGTTCCGACCCCGTCCCCCGCCACGCCGTCGCCCCGGACAGCCGGGCGGCCCGCCACGCGCCCGGTCCCACCCTCCGATGTCCCCTCACCCGCAACCGAGCCGTCCGCACCGGCGCCCGGCCGGGCGCCTCCCCCACCACCGGCAGCCCGCACTCCCCCGCCGGCCGCACCAGTCGCCGCCCCGCCAGCCGCCGCCCCGCCAGCCGCCGAACCCGCCGAAGCGCCCCCCGGCCGGGGCGCCGGGCCGCGCCCCGGACCCGCAGCCGCGCTCCCCCGCCCCCGCGCCGGAGGCGACTCCGCTCGGGCCATCCGCGGCGGCACCGCCAGCTTCACCACGTCCGCCAGCGCTCCCGCGTAGCGGTCCGCGACCGTCCGGCACAGGTGCAGCAGCGCCGGGGTCAGTACCGGCTCGGCGGAGAGCACCTGGGCCAGTGGGGCCAGCGGGCCGCGGTAGTCGCTCTCCTCGCGGCGTTCGACGATGAAGCCGTCGTGCAGGGTGCCGCCCTCGCGGCGGCCCTTGACCACACGGGCGCCGAATCGGACCCGGACCCGTACCCCGGGGCGGGCGTCGGCGTCCATCGCGGCCGGGACGGCGTAGTCGAAGAACTGGTCGAGGTGCAGCAGGCCCTTGTCCACCAGCACCCGGGCCACCGGCAGCTCCGCCGCGAGGGCGGCTCCGCGCCAGGTGCGCGGCTTGGCGCGCGGCTCCTTCGCCTTGCGGACGGTCTCCCGGATGAGCGCGAGCTGCTCGCCTCCGGCGGCGGGATCCGACGAACCCTCCGCAGGAGGCGCCCCGCTCTGACCGTCGTCGCCGCTGCTCACAGTCCTTTTCCTACCAGATGGGTCGGACAGCCCCGCACACGCCGAGGCCCGGCGCCCCGTCGTCAGGGGTGCCGGGCCTCGGCGAATGCGGTGCGGGGTTCGGCCGCGGGTTACAGGCCCGCGGCGGCGCGCAGCGCGTCCACCCGGTCGGTGCGCTCCCAGGTGAAGTCGGGCAGCGCGCGGCCGAAGTGACCGTACGCGGCGGTCTGGGAGTAGATCGGGCGCAGCAGGTCGAGGTCGCGGATGATCGCGGCAGGGCGCAGGTCGAAGACCTGGGTGATGGCCTGCTCGATCTTCTCGGCGTCCACGTTGGAGGTGCCGAAGGTCTCCACGAACAGGCCGACCGGCTCGGCCTTGCCGATCGCGTAGGCGACCTGGACCTCGCAGCGCGAGGCGAGTCCCGCGGCGACCACGTTCTTGGCGACCCAGCGCATGGCGTAGGCGGCGGAGCGGTCGACCTTGGACGGGTCCTTGCCGGAGAAGGCGCCGCCGCCGTGCCGGGCCATGCCGCCGTACGTGTCGATGATGATCTTGCGGCCGGTGAGGCCCGCGTCACCCATCGGGCCGCCGATCTCGAACCGGCCGGTCGGGTTCACCAGCAGCTTGTAGCCGTCGGTGTCGAGCTTGATGCCGTCCTCGAGCAGCGCCTTGAGCTCGACCTCCACCACGAACTCGCGGATGTCGGGGGCGAGCAGCGACTCCAGGTCGATGTCGGAGGCGTGCTGCGAGGAGACCACGACGGTGTCGAGCCTGACCGCCTTGTCGCCGTCGTACTCGATGGTGACCTGGGTCTTGCCGTCCGGGCGCAGGTAAGGGATCTGGCCGTTCTTGCGGACCTCGGTGAGCCGCCTGGACAGCCGGTGCGCGAGGGTGATCGGCAGCGGCATCAGCTCGGGGGTCTCGTCGCAGGCGTAGCCGAACATCAGGCCCTGGTCGCCGGCGCCCTGCTTGTTGAGCTCGTCCTCGACGGCCTGTGCGGAGCCCTCGACGCGCTTCTCGTACGCGGTGTCGACGCCCTGGGCGATGTCGGGCGACTGCGCGCCGATGGACACCGAGACGCCGCAGGAGGCGCCGTCGAAGCCCTTCTTGGACGAGTCGTAGCCGATGTCGAGGATCTTGTTGCGCACCAGGGTGGCGATGTCCGCGTACGCGGTGGTCGTCACCTCTCCCGCGATGTGCACCTGACCGGTGGTGATCAGCGTCTCGACGGCGACCCGGGAGTGCGGGTCCGCGGTCAGCAGTGCGTCGAGAATCGTGTCGCTGATCTGGTCAGCGATCTTGTCGGGGTGGCCCTCGGTGACGGACTCTGAGGTGAACAGGCGGCGGGACACATCGCTCCCTGGGGTTGCAGCGGCTGCTGGCTGAATTCTTGGCGGGGTGCGCGGGGCTGCGCCTGGCACTCCGCAGGACAGCCTATCGCCCGGGCCGCGAATTCAGGCGCGACATCTCAACCGATGGGATATGTCATGGTCTGGCGCCTCAGGTCCGGGCCTCAGGTCAACCTGGCGACGACGAGATCCCACACCTGGTCGGCGAGTGCCTCCTTGGGCCCGTACGGCACCGGCGTCCGGCTGCCGTCCGCGCCGAGCACCACCGCCTCGTTCTCCTCGGCGCCGAACGCCTTGTGCTCCCCCACCTCGTTGACCACCAGCAGGTCGCAGCCCTTGCGGGCGAGCTTGGCGCGGCCGTTGGCGAGGACGTCGTCGGTCTCGGCGGCGAAGCCGACGACCAGCTGTCCGGTCCGCGGCCGGTTCGCGGACAGCTCGGCCAGGATGTCGGGGTTGCGGACCAGGGCGAGCGGGGCGGGCTCCTCGCCGTCCTTCTTCTTGATCTTGCCGGCCTCGTAGTGGGCGGGGCGGAAGTCGGCGACGGCCGCGGCCATCACCACCGCGTCGGCGTCGGCCGCGGCCTTCAGCACCAGCTCGCGCAGTTGCTCGGCGGTGCCCGCGGTCAGCACGTCGGCGCCCGCGGGGTCGGTGAGGCCGGTGTTGGCGGCGACCAGGGTGACCCGGGCGCCGCGGGCCACGGCGGTACGGGCCAGCGCGTAGCCCTGCTTGCCCGAGGAGCGGTTGCCGAGGTAGCGGACCGGGTCGAGCGGTTCGCGGGTGCCGCCGGCGCTGATCACCACATGGCGGCCGGCCAGGTCGGGGGCGACCGGGCCGCGGGCCAGCACCTGGCGGCAGACCCGGAAGATCTCGTCGGGGTCGGGCAGCCGGCCCTTGCCGGTGTCCACTCCGGTGAGCCGGCCGACGGCGGGCTCGATCACGACGGCGCCCCGGCGGCGCAGGGTGGCGACGTTCTCCCTGGTGGCGGGGTTCTCCCACATCTCGGTGTGCATCGCGGGCGCGAAGACCACCGGGCAGCGGGCGGTGAGCAGGGTGTTGGTGAGCAGGTCGTCGGCGAGTCCGTGGGCGGCCCTGGCCAGCAGGTCGGCGGTGGCGGGGGCGACCACGACCAGATCGGCGTCCTGCCCGATCCGTACGTGCGGGACCTGGTGGACGTCGTCCCAGACCCGGGTGGCGGCCGGCCGGCCGGACAGCGCCGACCAGGTGGCCTCGCCGACGAAGTGCAGCGCGGACTCGGTCGGTACCACCCGCACCTGGTGCCCGGACTCGGTGAGCCGGCGCAGCAGCTCGCACGCCTTGTAGGCCGCGATGCCGCCGCTGACGCCCAGTACGACCTGTGGTCCGCCCATCGTCACTCCCGCTGTCGGTGCCGCGGCCGTACGGCCCGCGCCTGCTCCCCATGACACACCATGGGCCCGGCGGTCGCGCCGCCGGGCCCATGGTGGATATGCGAAAGAGGTACGGCCCGTGAGCCGTGACCGGGTGCCGGGATCAGTGCGGCGGCGCCTCGACGGCCTCGGACGTCAGCAGACCCGCGTTGATCTCGCGCAGCGCGATGGAGAGCGGCTTCTCGTGCACATGGGTGTCGACAAGCGGGCCGACGTACTCCAGCAGGCCTTCGCCGAGCTGGGAGTAGTACGCGTTGATCTGGCGGGCGCGCTTGGCCGCGTAGATCACCAGGCTGTACTTGGAGTCGGTCGCTTCGAGCAGCTCGTCGATCGGCGGGTTGATGATGCCCTCGGGCGTGGTGATGGAAGAGGACACGCTCTACCTACCCTACTGATGGAAGAAAGCGGAAGTTGATCAGTCAATCTGCATCAAGGCTAGCAGCTCGCGTGCTACATCCTCGACAGAGGTGTTGACAAGGGTCTCGTCGAACTCGGTCTCGGCCGCGAGCTCGACCCGCGCGACGCTGAGCCGCTCCTCGATGACCTGGGCCGATTCGGTGCCGCGGCCGGTCAGCCGGCGGACCAGCTCGTCCCAGCTGGGCGGGGCGAGGAAGACCAGATGGGCCTCCGGCATCGACTCCCGGACCAGCCGGGCGCCCTGGAGGTCGATCTCCAGCAGCACCGGCTCACCGGCGGAGAGCTTGTCGAGCACCGCCCTGCGCGGGGTGCCGTAGCGGTGGCCGGCGAACTCGGCCCACTCCAGCAGTTCCCCGTTCGCGACCAGCTTGTCGAACTCGTCGTCGTCCACGAAGTAGTACTGGACGCCGTGCTGTTCCCCGGGGCGTGGTCTGCGGGTGGTGGCCGACACCGAGAGCCACACCTCGGGGTACATCGTGCGCAGGTGCGCGACGACGGTGCTCTTGCCGACCCCTGAGGGGCCGGAGAGCACAGTCGCGTAGCGAGGATGGTCTGCCCCGGGGACCGAGAGCTCATGGAGCGATTATCCCTGGTTCCCCGATGCACCGGGACCATGGTCGGGATGTCAGGCGGAGGCGCCGCCGAACTCGCGCTCCAGCGAAGCGATCTGGTTCGAGCCCAGACCGCGTACGCGACGGCTTTCTGAGATGCCGAGCCGCTCCATGATCTGCTTGGCGCGCACCTTGCCGACGCCGGGAAGGGATTCGAGCAGAGCGGAGACCTTCATCTTGCCGATGACATCGTTCTCCTGGCCCTGCTTGATGACCTCGTGCAGAGAAGCGCCGGAGTGCTTGAGCCGGTTCTTGACCTCGGCGCGCTCCCGGCGAGCCGCGGCGGCCTTTTCGAGCGCGGCAGCGCGCTGTTCAGGGGTAAGGGGCGGAAGAGCCACGCCTACGTCACCTCGGATGTAGAGCAATCGGATATGGACCCTGTGGAACACAGTTGCCCCGCTGCTGCGGGACGGTGAGCAGCAGGTGTGAACGCCGCCGCTCCTGTCGGAGACTAGCGGTCCGAACGGCCCAAGTCAGCGAGAACAGATGAAAAGTCCTGGTCAGCCTTGATCCGGCGGGATATATGGGGCAAAGCGGAACGCCTGACGGGGTCAATGAGGCCGGTGGTTGAAACCGGCCCTTTTTCTGGCCGTTTTTCTCGCTTATTACCCGTCAGTATTACCGCCGGTATTGCCCTTGCCGCTCCGACCTCGGCAGACGTCTTCCTCACATTTTCTTCACACTTAGCGGATCGCGGCCCGCACCTCGTCCGCATAACGGAGAGCGGAGTCCCGCAACGCGCGCGAATCGGGGCCGTGCCGCAGCAGCCCGCGGCTGACACTCGGCACCACCTGGTCGAGCGCGGCGCCGAAAATGCCCGGAAGGTCCGCCGGGGTGGCGCCCTGGGTTCCGATGCCGGGCGCGAGCAGCGGGCCGCCGACCGCGAGGTCGAAGTCGGCGAGGTCCTTGCGGGTCGCGCCGATGACCGCGCCGACCGAGCCGAGCGGCGTCTCCCCGGCGTTCTCGGCCGCCACGTGGTCCAGCATCAGCTGCCCGACCCGCGGCCCCTCCTGCGTCACGGCGTGCTGCACCTCGTGGCCCTCCGGGTTGGAGGTCAGCGCCAGCACGAAGACGCCGGCGCCGGAGATCCGCGCCGCGTCCAGCGCGGGCCGCAGCGAGCCGAAGCCCAGGTAGGGGCTGACGGTGACCGCGTCGCAGAACAGCGGCGAGTCCTTGTGCAGGTACGTGGCGGCGTAGGCGGTCATGGTGGAGCCGATGTCGCCGCGCTTGGCGTCCATCAGCACCAGGGCGCCGGCCTGCCGGGCGGCCGTCACGGCCCGCTCCAGGACGGCCACCCCGCGCGAGCCGAAGCGCTCGAAGAAGGCGGACTGCGGCTTGAACACCGCGGTGGTCTCGGCCAGCGTCTCCACCACGGTCATGGTGAAGCGCTCCAGGCCCGGTACGTCGTCGTTCAGGCCCCAGTCGGTGAGCAGCGCGGCGTGCGGGTCGATGCCGACGCACAGCCGGCCCCTGGTGGACATGGCGCGGTGCAGCCTGGCTCCGAAGGGCTCGCTGTCCAGGTGCGGTTCTGTGGCGGTCATACGGTCGCCTTCCGGGTCTCGGCGCCGACAGCTTCGGCGAGGGTGGCGTACGGGCTGGTGGCCAGTCGGGCGGCCAGGCCCTTGTGGACGGTACGCATCCACAGCGGGCCCCGGTAGATGAAGGCGCTGTAGCCCTGGACGAGGGTGGCGCCGGCCAGGATGCGCTGCCAGGCGTCCTCGGCGTCGTCGATGCCCCCGACGCCGACCAGGGTGATCCGGTCGCCGACCCGGGCGTACAGCCGGCTCAGCACCGCCAGTGAGCGGTCGGCCAGCGGCGCGCCCGACAGGCCGCCGGCCTGGGCGATGACCGCCGGGTCCGCGAGCAGCGGCAGGGTGTCGCGGGCGACGGTGGTGTTGGTGGCGATGATGCCGTCCAGGCCCAGCTCCAGGGCGAGGTCGGCGACGGCGTCCACGTCCTCGTCGGCGAGGTCGGGGGCGATCTTGACGAGCAGCGGCACGCGGCGTTCCGGCACTGTGCGGTCGGCCGCTTCGCGTACGGCCATGAGCAGCGGCCGGAGCGCGGCCGTCGCCTGGAGGTCGCGCAGGCCCGGCGTGTTCGGCGAGGACACGTTCACCACGAGGTAGTCGGCGTGGCCGGCGAGCCGCTCGGTGGAGGTCACGTAGTCGGAAACGGCCTCGTGTTCGGCTGCTGACTTGGTCTTGCCGATGTTGACGCCGACGGTGGTACGGAAGATCTCCTTGCGGGCCGCGAGCCGGGCGGCGACGGCGGCGGATCCGTCGTTGTTGAACCCCATCCGGTTGATCAGCGCGCGGTCGGGAACCAGCCGGAACAGCCGGGGCGTAGGGTTGCCGGCTTGCGGCTGCGCGGTGACGGTACCGATCTCGACGTGGTCGAAGCCGAGCATCGCGAGGCCGTCGACGGCCAGCGCGTTCTTGTCGAACCCGGCGGCGAGGCCGAACGGCCCGTGCATCCTCAGCCCGAACGCCTCGGTCCGCAATCCGCGGTGGCGCGGGGCCAGCGCCGCGGCGACGAAGGTCCGCAGGACCGGGATCCGGGCGGCGAGGCGGATCCACCTGAAGGCGAGGTGATGCGCTTTTTCGGCGTCCATCCTGCGGAAGAGCAGCCGGAACAGTAGCGGGTACATGGCGTTGCCTTGTCTCGTTCGGTTCGATGCGCCCCGGCCTGGGCGCGGGCTGTGGCTTTGCGGCTGCCGCCGCGACGGGCTGGGTGATCCGGTCGTGTGCCACGCCGTCGTGGCTGGTCGCGCAGTTCCCCGCGCCCCTTAAAAACCCGGCGTGGCCGGGGCGACCGGCCCCGGCGGCTCGTGCCCCGCAGGGGCGCGGGACTGCATCCAACTTGCGGCTGGCGCCGCGCGGGCGCGACCAGCCCCGGTCGTTCGTGCCCCGCAGGGGCGCGGGGCTGCATCCAACTTGCGGCTGGCGCCGCGCGGGCGCGACCAGCCCCGGTCGTTCGTGCCCCGCAGGGGCGCGGGGAACTGCGCGACCAGCCCACCACCGGCCGGTGGTCGGGCAAGGACAGCACCAGCCCCTTCGGGCCGGTGGCCACGCGCGCCACCGCTGTGGCTTGTCGCGCAGTTCCCCGCGCCCCTAAAACCCCGGGGCGGCCGGGGCGCGGGCACGCGCCCCGAAACCCCGGGGCGGCCGGGGCCGGGTTATTGGTTGCGACTCGCCGTGAGGCGGCTCGCGTGGGTTTGGAGGGAGTGCACCTCGATCTCGCCGCGCGTCAAAGCGTCGATGCCCTGGACCGCCGCCGCCAGCGCCTGGACCGTCGTCAGGCAGGGGACTCCGCGGGCCACCGCGGCCGTGCGGATGTCATAGCCGTCCAGGCGGCCCCCCGTGCCGAACGGGGTGTTGACGATCAGGTCGATCTCGCCCTCGTGGATCAGCGTCACCACCGTGGGCTCGCCGTCCGCGCCGACGCCCTCGCTCTGCTTGCGGACCACCCGCGCCTCGATGCCGTTGCGGCGCAGCACCTCCGCCGTGCCCGAGGTGGCGAGCAGTTCGAAGCCGTGCTCGATCAGCGCGCGGGCCGGGAAGATCAGTGCGCGCTTGTCGCGGTTGGCCACCGAGATGAACGCGCGGCCCTTGGTCGGCAGCGCACCGTACGCCCCGGCCTGCGACTTCGCGTACGCCGTGCCGAACACCGTGTCGATGCCCATCACCTCGCCGGTGGAGCGCATCTCCGGGCCGAGGATGGTGTCCACGCCGCGGCCCTGCACGTCGCGGAACCGCGACCAGGGCAGCACCGCCTCCTTGACCGAGATCGGCGCGTCCAGCGGCAGCGTGCCGCCGTCGCCGGTGGCCGGCAGCAGGCCCTCGGCGCGGAGTTCGGCGACGGTCGCGCCGAGCGAGATCCGGGCGGCGGCCTTGGCCAGCGGCACCGCGGTGGCCTTGGAGGTGAACGGCACCGTGCGGGACGCGCGCGGGTTGGCCTCCAGGACGTAGAGGATGTCCCCGGCCAGCGCGAACTGGATGTTGATCAGGCCCTGCACGCCGACCCCGCGGGCGATCGCCTCGGTGGAGGTGCGCAGCCGCTTGATGTCGTGGCCGCCCAGCGTGATCGGCGGCAGCGCGCACGCGGAGTCGCCGGAGTGGATGCCGGCCTCCTCGATGTGCTCCATGACGCCGCCGAGGTAGAGCTCGTGGCCGTCGAAGAGCGCGTCGACGTCGATCTCGATGGCGTCGTCGAGGAACCGGTCGACGAGCACCGGCCGGTCGGAGCTGATCTCGGTGGACTCCGCGATGTACGAGGCGAGCCTGGTCTCGTCGTAGACGATCTCCATGCCGCGGCCGCCCAGCACGTACGAGGGGCGTACCAGTACCGGGTAGCCGATCTCGTCGGCGATGGCCTTGGCGCCGGGGAACGAGGTGGCGGTGCCGTGCTTGGGCGCGGGCAGTCCGGCCTCGGCGAGCACCCGGCCGAACGCGCCGCGATCCTCGGCGAGGTGGATCGCCTCCGGGGAGGTGCCGACGACGGGCACCCCGTTGTCCTTGAGCGCCTGCGCCAGGCCCAGCGGGGTCTGCCCGCCGAGCTGGACGATGACGCCGGCCACCGGTCCTGCCAGCGTCTCGGCGTGCACGATCTCCAGGACGTCCTCCAGAGTGAGCGGCTCGAAGTAGAGCCGGTCGGAGGTGTCGTAGTCGGTGGAGACGGTCTCCGGGTTGCAGTTGACCATCACGGTCTCGTAGCCGGCGTCGTGCAGCGCGAAGGAGGCGTGCACGCAGGAGTAGTCGAACTCGATGCCCTGGCCGATCCGGTTGGGCCCGGAGCCGAGGATGATCACGGCCGGCCGGGTGCGGGCCTCGACCTCGCTCTCCTCGTCGTAGCTGGAGTAGAAGTACGGGGTGGTGGCGGCGAACTCGGCGGCGCAGGTGTCCACCGTCTTGTAGACGGGGCGGATGCCCAGCGCGTGCCTGACCTCGCGGACGACCTCCTCGCGCAGGCCGCGGATGCCGGCGATCTGCGCGTCGGAGAAGCCGTGCCGCTTGGCATCGGCGATCAGCGCGGGGTCGAGCCGGTCGGCGGCGGCCAGCTCGTCGGCGTGCTCCTTGATCAGGAACATCTGGTCCACGAACCAGGGGTCGATCTTCGTGGCGTCGAAGACCTCCTGCGCGCTGGCTCCGGCCCTGATCGCGTCCATGACGGTGTTGATCCGGCCGTCGGTGGGGATCGCGGCCCGCTCCAGCAGCGCCGCCTTGTCCTGCGGCCTGGCCTCGCCGGTGAAGTCGAACTGCGAGCCCTTCTTCTCCAGCGAGCGCAGCGCCTTGTTCAGCGCCTCGGTGAAGTTGCGGCCGATGGCCATCGCCTCGCCGACCGACTTCATGGTGGTGGTGAGGGTGGCGTCGGCGGCCGGGAACTTCTCGAAGGCGAACCGCGGCACCTTGACGACCACGTAGTCCAGGGTCGGTTCGAAGGACGCCGGGGTCTTGCGGGTGATGTCGTTGGGGATCTCGTCCAGGGTGTAGCCCACCGCGAGCCGGGCGGCGATCTTGGCGATCGGGAAGCCGGTGGCCTTGGAGGCCAGCGCGGAGGACCGGGAGACCCGCGGGTTCATCTCGATGACGATGACCCGGCCGTCCTCGGGGTTGACCGCGAACTGGATGTTGCAGCCGCCGGTGTCGACGCCGACCTCGCGGATCACCGCGATGCCGATGTCCCGCAGGATCTGGTACTCGCGGTCGGTCAGCGTCATCGCCGGGGCGACGGTGATGGAGTCTCCGGTGTGCACGCCCATCGGGTCGAAGTTCTCGATGGAGCAGACGACCACGACGTTGTCGTGCTTGTCGCGCATCAGCTCCAGCTCGTACTCCTTCCAGCCGAGGATGGACTCTTCGAGCAGCACCTCGGTGGTCGGCGACAGGGTCAGGCCCTGGCCGGCGATCCGGCGCAGCTCCTCCTCGTCGTGCGCGAAGCCGGAGCCGGCGCCGCCCATGGTGAAGGAGGGCCGGACCACGACCGGGTAGCCGCCGAGGGTGGTCACCCCGGCGATCACGTCGTCCATGGAGTGGCAGATCACCGAGCGGGCGGACTCGCCGTACCCGATCTTGGCGTTGACGGCGGCGACCACGCCCTTGAACAGCTCGCGGTCCTCGCCCTTGTTGATCGCCTCGACGTTGGCGCCGATCAGCTCGACGCCGTACTTGGCGAGCACCCCGTTCTCGTGCAGCGAGATGGCGGTGTTCAGCGCGGTCTGCCCGCCGAGGGTGGGCAGCAGGGTGTCGGGGCGCTCCTTGGCGATGATCTTCTCGACGAACTCCGGGGTGATCGGCTCGACGTAGGTGGCGTCGGCGATCTCCGGATCGGTCATGATCGTGGCCGGGTTGGAGTTGACCAGGATGACCCGCAGGCCCTCGGCCTTGAGCACCCGGCACGCCTGGGTGCCGGAGTAGTCGAACTCCGCGGCCTGACCGATGACGATCGGGCCGGAGCCGATGACCAGGACGGACTGGATATCGGTGCGCTTAGGCACGCTGGCCCTCCATGAGATCGGTGAAGCGGTCGAACAGGTAGGCGGCGTCGTGCGGTCCGGCCGCCGCCTCCGGGTGGTACTGGACGCTGAACGCGGGCCGGTCGAGCAGCCGCAGGCCCTCCACCACGTTGTCGTTGAGGCAGACGTGGCTGACCTCGGCGCGGCCGTACGGGGTGTCGCTGACCTGGTCCAGCGGCGCGTCCACGGCGAAGCCGTGGTTGTGCGCGGTGACCTCGACCTTGCCGGTGGAACGGTCCTGGACCGGCTGGTTGATGCCCCGGTGGCCGTACTTGAGCTTGTACGTGCCGAAGCCGAGGGCCCGGCCGAGCAGCTGGTTGCCGAAGCAGATGCCGAACAGCGGGGTGCCGCGCTCCAGGGCCGCCTTGATGACGGTGAGGTCGGCGGTGGACGGGTCGCCGGGGCCGTTGGACAGGAAGATCCCGTCGGGGGCGACCGCGTAGACGTCCTCGACGCTCGCGGTGGCGGGCAGCACGTGCACCTCGATGCCGCGCTCGGCCATCCGCCGCGGCGTCATGCCCTTGATGCCGAGGTCCAGGGCGGCGACGGTGAAGCGCTTCTCGCCGACCGCCGGGACGACGTAGGACTCCTGGGTGGCCACCTCGGCGGACAGGTCGGCGCCGGTCATCTCCGGTGCCTGCCTGACCCGGGTGAGCAGGGTGGCGTCGTCGGCGATCCCCGCGGCGGAACCGCTGTCGAGCGCGCCGCCGGAGAAGATGCCGACCCGCATGGCGCCGCGCTCGCGCAGGTGCCGGGTCAGCGCGCGGGTGTCGATGCCGCTGATGCCGACGACGCCCTGGGCGGCCAGTTCCTCGTCCAGCGAGCGGCGGGAGCGCCAGTTGGACGGGGTGCGGGCGGGGTCGCGTACGACGTAGCCCGCGACCCAGATGCGGGAGGACTCGGGGTCCTCGTCGTTGACGCCGGTGTTGCCGACGTGCGGGGCGGTCATGACGACCACCTGGCGGTGGTAGGAGGGGTCGGTCAGCGTCTCCTGGTAGCCGGTCATGCCGGTGGAGAACACGGCCTCGCCGAGGGTCTCCCCCACTGCCCCGTAGGCGCGGCCGCGGAAGACGCGGCCGTCCTCCAGGACGAGTACGGCGGGTGCGGTGGCCGCGCGGGTGGAGGTCGTCATTGCGCGCCTTCCTTGTCGGGTTGCCTGGTGCCAGGCCGGGTGTCGGTGAAGACGACGACGCTGTCGCCACTGAGCCGGTCGATCTGCTCGACCCATGCGGGGTGCTCGGCGGCCCGGTCGGAGCGGAAGCCGGAGTCGATGAGGGTGCCGCCGTGCTCCCAGGTGACCACCAGCAGGCCGCCCTCGGTGAGCACCTTGCCCGCGATCCCCTTGTCCAGCCGGGCGCCGCGCAGCGCGGCGGCGGGCACGAAGAAGCTCGGGGCGCCGGTGCGGTCCACGTCCAGGCCCTGCTCGGACAGGGTGAGCCGGACCATGCTGCGGACGCCGAGGCCGTGCGCCACGATCCGGTCGAGCCACTGCCCGGCGCTGGTGCTGCCGTGGTAGCGGCCGTCCATCGTCAGCAGCGGTTCCGCGGGGGCCTCCGGGGCCTGCGGCAGCTCGGGCAGGCCGCCCTGGAGGGTGCGGCGCCACTGCCAGCCCTGCCGCATCAGCCAGTAGACCAGCGCGACGAACAGCGCCAGGCCGACGATCCAGCCGATCCGGTCGGTGAGGTCGGTGACCTTCGCGGAGTGCTTGCCCGCGGCCAGCGCGCTGCCGCCGGCCGTCGCCGTCACCTGAGTCAGAGGTGTCACGTGAGTTTCCCGTCCAAGACCGTCGCACGGCCCCGCAGGAAGGTGGCGAACACCCGGCCCGGCAGCTCGCGGCCCTCGTAGGGGGTGTTGCGGCTGCGGGAGGCGAAGCCCGCGGGGTTGACCACACCACGGTATGCGGGATCGACCAGCACCAGGTTCGCGGGCTCGCCCACCGCGATCGGGCGGCCGTGGCCGGCCAGCCGGCCGATCACCGCGGGCCTGGCCGACATCCGGTCGGCGATGCCGGCCCAGTCGAGCAGGCCGGTGTCGACCATGGTGTGCTGCACCACGGACAGCGCGGTCTCCAGGCCGACCATGCCCATCGCCGCCGCGGCCCACTCGCAGTCCTTGTCCTCGTGCGGGTGCGGGGCGTGATCGGTGGCGACGCAGTCGATGGTGCCGTCGGCGAGCGCCTCGCGCAGCGCCAGGACGTCGGCCTCGGTGCGCAGCGGCGGGTTGACCTTGTAGACCGGGTTGTAGGACCGGACCAGCTCGTCGGTGAGCAGCAGGTGGTGCGGGGTGACCTCGGCGGTGACGTCCCAGCCCTTGGACTTGGCCCAGCGGACGATCTCCACCGAGCCGGCCGTGGACAGGTGGCAGATGTGCACCCGGGACCCGACGTGCGCGGCAAGCAGGACGTCGCGGGCGATGATCGACTCCTCGGCGACGGCCGGCCAGCCGGTCAGCCCCAGCTCGCCGGAGACGACGCCCTCGTTCATCTGGGCGCCCTCGGTGAGCCGCGGCTCCTGGGCGTGCTGGGCGATCACGCCGTCGAACGCCTTCACGTACTCCAGCGCCCGGCGCATGATCACCGCGTCGTCCACGCACTTGCCGTCGTCGGAGAAGACCCGCACCTGGGCGGCGGAGTCAGCCATGGCGCCCAGCTCGGCGAGCTGCTTGCCCTCCAGGCCGACGGTGACGGCGCCGACCGGCTGCACGTCGCAGTAGCCGGACTCCCGCCCCAGCCGCCAGACCTGCTCGACGACGCCGGCGCTGTCGGCGACCGGGAAGGTGTTGGCCATGGCGTGTACGGCGGTGTAGCCGCCGGTCGCGGCGGCCCGGGTGCCGGTCAGTACGGTCTCGGAGTCCTCGCGGCCGGGCTCGCGCAGGTGGGTGTGCAGATCGACCAGGCCCGGTAGCAGCACCATCTCGCCGCCGGCCTCGACGGTCCTGTGCACGCCCTCGCCGGACAGGCCGGTGCCGAGGGCGGCGATCGTGTCGCCCTCGATCAGCACGTCACGGGGCTCACCGCCGAGGATCCGCGCGCCGCGGAGCAGTGTCTTCTCGGTGTTACTCATGGTTACTTGCTCTCCTCGGTGCGGGCGGTCTCCGTGCGGCCGGCCTCGGTGCGGGCGGTCTCGGCTTCGGGTCGGGGGGCCGCTATGGCCGGCTCCGAGCCGCCGAGCAGCAGGTAGAGCACCGCCATCCGGGTGCTGACCCCGTTGGCGACCTGCTCCACGGCGGTGCAGCGCGGCGAGTCGGCGACCTCGGCGGTGATCTCCATGCCGCGGTTCATCGGCCCGGGGTGCATGACGATGGCGTGCTCGGGCAGTACGGCCATCCGCTGCCCGTCCAGGCCGTAGCGCCGGGCGTACTCCCGCTCGGTGGGGAAGAAGGCGGCGTTCATCCGCTCCCGCTGCACGCGCAGCATCATCACCGCGTCGGACTTGGCGAGCACCTTGTCCAGGTCGTAGGAGACCTCGCACGGCCAGTGCTCGACGCCGATCGGCAGCAGGGTGGGCGGGGCGACCAGCGTGACCTCGGCGCCGAGGGTGCCCAGCAGCAGGACGTTGGAGCGGGCCACCCGGCTGTGCAGCACGTCGCCGACGATCGTGATCCGGCGTCCGGCCAGGTCGCGGCCGGTGCCCGACAGGTGGCGGCGCATGGTGACGGCGTCCAGCAGCGCCTGCGTCGGGTGCTCGTGGGTGCCGTCGCCGGCGTTGACCACCGAGGCGTTGATCCAGCCGGAGGTGGCGAGCCGGTCCGGGGCGCCGGAGGAGTGGTGGCGGATCACCACCGCGTCGGCGCCCATCGCCTCCAGGGTGAGCGCGGTGTCCTTCAGGGACTCGCCCTTGGAGACCGAGGAGCCCTTGGCGGAGAAGTTGATGACGTCGGCGGACAGCCGTTTGGCGGCGGCCTCGAAGGAGATGCGGGTACGCGTCGAGTCCTCGAAGAACAGGTTGACGACGGTACGGCCGCGCAGGGTGGGCAGCTTCTTGATCGGCCGGTCGGCGACGCGGGCCATCTCGTCGGCGGTGTCGAGTACGAGCAGGGCGTCGTCGCGGGTGAGGTCGGCGGCCGAGATCAGGTGGCGCTTCATCGGGTCACTCCGTAGTGCATGGGGCAGGCCGGGCGGGCCGGGCGGGCTGGACGAGGGCACGCGGAAGCACCAGGACCCGTACGGGGCCCTGGCGCGGGGGCGCTACTCGTCGGCCGGCGGGCCGGGCGTCGGGCCGGGCTTCTGGCCGAGCAGCACGCTGTCGCGGCCGTCCTCCTCGGTCAGCAGCACCCTGACGGTCTCGCGCAGCGAGGTGGGGAGGTTCTTGCCGACGTAGTCTGCCCTGATCGGCAGCTCGCGGTGGCCGCGGTCGACCAGCACCGCGAGCTGTACCGCGCGGGGGCGGCCGATGTCGTTGAGCGCGTCGAGGGCAGCGCGGATGGTGCGGCCGGAGAACAGCACGTCGTCGACCAGGACGACCAGCCGGCCGTCGATGCCGTCGGCGGGGATCTCGGTGCGGGCCAGCGCGCGCGGCGGGTGCAGCCGCAGGTCGTCGCGGTACATGGTGATGTCGAGCGAGCCCACGGCGGTGGGCCGGCCGGTGATCTCGGCGAGTTTGGCGGCCAGCCGGCGGGCCACGAAGACGCCTCGGGTGGGGATGCCGAGCAGCACCACGTCGTCGGCGCCCTTGGCGCGTTCGACGATCTCGTGGGCGATGCGGGTCAGTACCCGGGCGATGTCCGGGGCTTCCAGCACCGGGCGGGCGGGGACCTCGCCGGCCGACTGGGCGGCGGTCCCGGCAGCGGCGGTGGCTGCGGTGGATCTCGTGCGGTCTTCGACCATGGGTCGGGGACCTCCTTCCCCGCCTCACAGGACGGGCATTAAAGGACGTCGGATGTACGCGGACCACGCTACCAGGTGACGGAGACCGCCCAGGTCAGAGACCGGTCGGACCTTTTCGGCTTGACCAACCCGGATTACGCTGCGTAACCTCACAGTGAGTCACCGAGTTTCCGTCCGGGGAGCCATATGTCCAGCGATTACGCCAAGCAGCTCGGAGCAAAGCTCCGCGCCATCCGCACTCAGCAGGGCCTTTCTCTGCACGGCGTCGAGGAGAAGTCCCAGGGCCGCTGGAAGGCAGTGGTCGTGGGCTCCTACGAGCGCGGCGACCGCGCCGTGACCGTGCAGCGGCTCGCCGAGCTCGCCGACTTCTACGGGGTGCCCGTCCAGGAGCTGCTGCCCGGTACGACGCCGGGCGGAGCCGCCGAGCCGCCGCCGAAGCTCGTCCTCGACCTGGAGCGGCTGTCCCAGGTGCCGCCGGAGAAGGCGGGGCCGCTGCAGCGGTACGCGGCCACGATCCAGAGCCAGCGCGGCGACTACAACGGCAAGGTGCTGTCGATCCGGCAGGACGACCTGCGCACGCTCGCGGTGATCTACGACCAGTCGCCTTCGGTGCTGACGGAGCAGTTGATCGGGTGGGGCGTGCTTGACGCTGACGCTCGTCGGGCCGTGCAGCAGCACGACGAGGTCTGACCTGCGGTCCGCTTGATCGGTGCAGAAACGTCCCCGCGCATGGGGTGGCTGGGGACGTCTCCCACCTGACAGTCCGTTGTGGCTTGTCGCGCAGTTCCCCGCGCCCCTTCGGGGCACGTCCGACGCCGCGCCGTGGCGGAGCCACGCTTCATGCGCAGCCCCGCGACCCCGATAGGGGCGCGGGGCTGCGCTTTTTTACGCCGCGGGGGCGTAGCCCGCGGGCTGGGTGGTGAAGGTCGCGCGGGACTTCGTGTGGGTGCGGAGGCGGGTGGCGTAGCCGAACATCGCGGACAGCGGGACCGTCGCCTTGATCACCGTGCCCGGCGGGGTGGTGGTCGTGGACGAGATGCGGCCGCGGCGGGCGGACAGGTCGCCCAGCACGGCGCCCACGCAGTCGTCCGGTGTCGTGACGGTGACCTCCACCACCGGTTCGAGCAGCACCATCGTGGCGGCGCGCAGGGCCTCCCTGAGGGCGAGCCGGCCGGCCGTGCGGAACGCCATCTCCGAGGAGTCCTTGGGATGGGTCGCCCCGTCGGTCAGCGTGACCCGCAGGCCGGTCACCGGGTGGCCGCCGAGCGGGCCGTCGATCAGTGCGTCCCGGCAGCCCTTCTCGACCGCCTGGACGTACTCCCGCGGCACCCGTCCGCCGACCACGGCCGAGCCGAACACGAAGCCGTCGGCGCCGCCCTCGCCGGCCGCCCGCGCGGCCGGTTCCAGCGGTGCCACGTCCAGCACGACGTGGGCGAACTGCCCGGCGCCGCCGTCCTGCTTGACGTGCCGGTAGACCAGTCCCGCCACTCCGCGGCCGACCGTCTCCCGGTGGGCCACCTGCGGCCGGCCCACGCCGACATCGAGGCCGTGGGCGCGCCTGATCTTCTCCACCGCGACCTCCAGGTGCAGTTCGCCCAGGCCCGCCAGCACGGTCTGGCCGGTCTCTGCGTCGGTCCGTACGACCAGTGAGGGGTCCTCCTCCACCAGCCGGGCCAGCGCCGCCACCAGCCGCTGCGTGTCGGCGTCGCGTGCCGTCTCGATCGCCATCGAGACCACCGGTTCCGCCACCGCCGGCGGTTCCAGCACCAGGGCCGCGTCCGGCGCGCAGAGAGTCGCCCCGGCGCGGGCCGCCTTCGGCCCGACCAGTGCCACGATGTCGCCGGCCACCGCCTGGTCCAGCTCGGTGTGCCGGTCGGCCCGCACCCGCAGGATGCGGCTGATCCGCTCGCTGCGGCCCGCGCCCGCGTCCAGCACGGTGTCCCCCTTCCGAATCGTTCCCGAATACACCCGTACGTAGGTCAGCCGCCCGGTGGCGGTCGCGCTGACCTTGAACACCAGCGCCGCGAACGGCGCCGCCGGGTCGGCGGCCCGCTCCCGTACCTCGTCGCCCAGCGTCCCGCGCACCGGCGGCACGTCAGGCGGTGCCGGCAGGTAGGCCAGCACGGCGTCCAGCAGCGGTTCGACGCCCTTGTCGCGGTACGCCGAGCCGCACAGCACCACCACGGCCTCGCGGCCGAGGGTCAGGTCGCGCAGCGCCGAGCGCAGCGTCCGCGCCGACACCTCGGCCCCGGAGCAGAACTCCTCCAGGACCGCCGGGTGCAGCTCGGCCGCCGCCTCCTCCAGCAGCCGGCGGCGGCGCAGCGCCTCCGCCCGCAGGCCCTCGGGCACCGGGCCCTCCTGGAGGCCGCCGGCACCGTCGGACCAGACCAGCGCCCGCATCCGCAGCAGGTCCACCACGCCGGTGAAGCCGTCCTCGCTGCCGATCGGCAGCTGGACCACCAGCGGGACGGTGTGCAGCCGCTGCCGGATCGAGGCGACCGCCCGGTCCAGGTCGGCGCCCGTGCGGTCCAGCTTGTTGACGAACGCGATCCTGGGCACCCCGTACCGGTCGGCCTGCCGCCACACCGACTCGCTCTGCGGCTCGACGCCCGCGACGGCGTCGAACACCGCGACCGCGCCGTCGAGCACCCGCAGCGAGCGCTCCACCTCGTCGGCGAAGTCCACATGCCCCGGTGTGTCGATCAGGTTGATCCGGTGGCCGTCCCAGGCGCAGCTGACCGCGGCGGCGAAGATGGTGATGCCGCGGTCGCGCTCCTGCGGGTCGAAGTCGGTGACGGTGGTGCCGTCGTGCACCTCGCCGCGCTTGTGGGTGGCGCCGGTGAGGAACAGCACGCGTTCGGTGAGGGTGGTCTTGCCGGCGTCCACGTGGGCGAGGATGCCCAGGTTGCGGACGGCGGTCAGTGGATCGGTGAGGTGTCGGTGCGGGTTGCCGCGCACGGCCCTGGCCTTTCGGAAACGGGTCCCCTGGGGAACCTGAGGTGGGGTGGCAGCGCGATTCCCGGGACGGTGCGGCCTGGCGGCAGGCCGGGTCGCCGATCCCCTCAGCCGTGGCCGGCCGGCGGTCCTTGCGGGCCGCGGGCCGCCATGCGGGTCCCCTCGAAGGGGCCCCGGGCGGGGGTCAGGTGTTCGTCGCGGGTGTCCGGAGCCGGCCGCGCGGCGGGCGCCGGTCGGACGGAGACACCAGAATCACCTCGTGCCGTGACGGGGGGACGACAGCAGCGGTGCGGTAGCGCACGGCCGGCTCCCCTCGCTCGTCAAGGCACCCGCCGCGGATCGTCCGGCGGCGCGTGATGTCGGGTCGAGTGTAGGAGTGCGCTCCGGGGCGCGCACCGGGTTTTCGTCCGACGTCCCGTCAGGATGTTCCGACGCCCCGTCAGGACGCCTCGGCGGGGCGGGTGTAGAGCCGTGAGACGACCTCGGGCAGCAGCCGCTCCGTCAGCGCCGGCGGCAGCGCCTGGAGGACGGCGAGCACCGGTGCCATCCGGTCCGGCAGCGTGCCGTCCGAGCCGACGCCCGCGGCCTGGAGGGCGAGCGCGACCTCCTCGGGGGTGAGCGCCGCCGGGTCGAGCGCGGCGGCCAGTTCGATCAGCCCCGGGTCCACCGCGGGCACCCCCACCGTGCGGGCCCGGTCGACGGCTGCCGCCAGCTCGCCGAGCAGTTCGGCGATCCGCTCCGGGTCGGCGACCGCCGCGGTGACGGTCAGGTGCAGATTGGCCGGGGAGCCGCCGAACGCGGGCTGCGGCTGGAGATACCAGCCGCGCAGCCGCATCTCGTCCGCGACGACGAACGGGTCGAGCCCGGGGTCGTCGGAGCAGACCGCGACCAGCGACGCGGCCGGCTCGCCGAGCACCCGCAGGCCGTCGATCCGCCCGATGCCGTCGATCAGCAGCCCGGTGGCCTCGTGCACCCGCCGGGACAGCTCGGTGTACCCGTCGGTGCCGACCCGGCGCAGCACCGCCCAGGCGGCGGCCAGCGGCCCGGCCGGCTTGGTGCCCTGGAGGGTCGCGTTGACCACCGGGTAGCCGGGCCAGGAGGCGTGCGCGAACCAGCCGTGCCGGCGCAGCTCGGCGTCCCGGAACAGCAGGACGGAGGCGCCCTTGGGCGTGTAGCCGTACTTGTGGAGGTCCACCGAGAGCGAGCTGACCCCCGGCACGGCGAGGTCGAACGGTGGCGGCGGCGCGATCCCGTCGGCCAGCCGCCGGTGCCCCAGGTACCAGCCGCCGATGCAGGCGTCGACATGGCAGAGCACGCCCCGCTCCGCGGCGGCCCCGGCGATCTCGGCCACCGGGTCGATGACGCCGTGCGCGTAGGAGGGCGCGGAGACGACGACCAGTGCGGTGTCCGGGGTGATCGCCGCGGCCGTCGCGGCGGCGTCGGCCCGGAAGGTCACCGGATCGACGGGCACGTTCACGGCTCTCAGCCCGAACAGCGCCGCCGCCTTGTGGAAGGCGGCGTGCGCGGTGGCCGGCAGGACGATCTCCGGCCGGTCGACGCCCCGGGTGCGGCGGGCGTGCTCGCGGGCGGTGAGGACGGCCAGCAGGCAGCTCTCGGTGCCGCCGCTGGTGAACGTGCCGGCGGTGGCCGCTCCCCCGCCGAGCAGCGCGGCGGCCTGCCCGACGATGTCGTTCTCCAGCGCGAGCACGCTCGGGAAGGCGGTCATGTCGAGGCCGTTGACACCGGCGACCGCGGCTTGGGCGCCTGCGGCGAGCTCATCGAGGCCGGCCAGACCCGAGTCGTACACGTACGCCATCGTCCGGCCGCCGTGCACGGGCAGGTCCGCGGCCCGCAGCTCGGCGAGACGTTCGAGTATCCGGTGATCGTCCATCCGGCGACTTTATGGGCGCAGGGGCCTCGCCGGGGAGTCCCGTGCGCGGGTTCCGCCGCGCCCCGTCAGGGGCGCGGGGAACGGCGCGATCAGCCCCGACGGCGCCGCGGCCGGGTGACGGGCTCAGCCATCCACGGCGCGACCCGCCCGTACCTAACGCTGAAGCGTGGGCTTGAGCTCGAGGAGGCGGCCCAGGAGGCCGTTGACGAAGGACGGGGACTCGTCCGTCGAGAACTCCTTCGCGAGCTGGACCGCCTCGTCCAGGACCACCGCGTCCGGGACGTCGTCCTCCCAGAGCAGCTCGTACGTGCCGAGCCGCAGCACATTGCGGTCGACCACCGGCATCCGGTCGAGCGTCCAGCCGACCGCGTGCGTGGCGAGCAGCTCGTCGATCCGCTCGGCGTGCGCCGCGTAGCCCTCGACCAGTTGCATCGTGTACTCGGTGACCGGCGGCTGCCGGTCGTCGGTCCGGGCGAGCCGGATCCAGTCCGCGATGACGGTCTTGGGGGCCGCACCCCGCTGGTCCGCCTCGAAGAGGATCTGGAAGGCGCGCTTGCGGGCCTTGTTCCGGGCAGCCACGGTTAGCTGTTCACCCGGCCGAGGTAGTCGCCGGTGCGGGTGTCGACCTTCACCTTTTCACCCGTGGTGATGAACAGCGGCACACCGATCTCGTAACCGGTCTCCAGCCGGGCCGGCTTGGTGCCGCCGGTGGAGCGGTCGCCCTGCATGCCGGGCTCGGTGTACTCGATGACCAGCTCGACGGAGGCCGGCAGCTCGATGTAGAGGGGCGCGCCCTCGTACATCGCGACCACGGCCTCGAAGCCTTCGAGGAGGTAGTTGGCGGAGTCGCCGACCACCTCGGGGCTGACGATGATCTGGTCGTAGGTCTCGGTGTCCATGAAGACGAAGTCGCTGCCGTCCTTGTAGGAGAACTGCATGCCGCGCTTGTCTACGTTGGCGGTCTCGACCTTCACGCCCGCGTTGAAGGTCTTGTCTACGACCTTCCCCGACAGCACGTGCTTCAGCTTGGTGCGCACGAAGGCGGGGCCCTTGCCGGGCTTGACGTGCTGGAACTCGACTACGGTCCAGAGCTGGCCGCTGTCGAGCTTGAGCACGAGGCCGTTCTTGAGGTCGTTCGTGGTGGCCACGGTTGCGGAATCTCCTGAAAGTGCTGCTTCGGGGACCGCGGACACGCGCGCCCGTCACAGGGCGAGCAGTTCCTTGGTCGTGATGGTGAGTAGCTCAGGCCCGCCGTCCGCCACCGGGCGTACGACGAGCGTGTCGTCGATGCGGACACCGCCGCGGCCCGGAAGGTGGACCCCCGGTTCGACGGTGACCGGCACGCAAGCGTCCAGTTTACCCATGGCCGCAGGTGACAACTGAGGGTCCTCGTCGATTTCCAGGCCGACCCCGTGCCCGGACCAGGGTGCCACCCCCTCGGAGTGGCCGGCGGCGAGCAGCGGCTGCCGGGTGGCGCGGTCGACGTCCCGGCAGGCCACACCGGGTGCGAGCGCCTCACGGCCGGCCCGCTGGGCGTTGAAGACCAGGTCGTACAGCTCGATCTGCCAGTCCGCGGGAGCGGTGCCGATGACGAAGGTCCGGCCGACCTCGCAGCGGTAGCCGCGGTAGACCGCGCCGAGCCGTACGGTCAGGAAGTCGCCCTCCTCGACCCGGCGGTCGGTGGGCACGTGCCGGGCGGTGCCGGAGTGCGGGCCGGTGCCGACGGAGGTGGGGAAGGCGGCGCCCTCGGCGCCGTGGTCGACCAGCCGACGCTCCAGTTCCAGCGCGAGGTGCCGTTCGGTGCGGCCGACCAGGATCGATTCGAGGAGTTCGCCCAGCGCCTGGTCGGCGATCTCGGCTGCTATCCGCAACGCGGCGATCTCGTGCTCGTCCTTGACCAGCCGGAGCTGCTCGACGGCGGAGCGCAGGTCGGACAGCGGCAGCGCGGACACCGCCGTGCCGATCGCGCGGTGCCTGGCCACGGTCAGGTGGTGCTCCTCGACGGCGAGGGAGTCGGCGCGCAGCTCCACCGCCAGGTCGGCGGCGGCCACCGCGGTGTCGCCCTCGGGCGAGCCGATCACCAGCGAGCGCAGGTCCTCCGGTGGCCGGCCCTCGCCGCGCTCGTCGGGCGGCGGCCTGCGGTGCACCAGGGCGTCCTGGGTGCCCGGGCCGACCAGCAGCGCGGCGCCGGGCGGGGCACAGCCGGTCAGGTAGCGGATGTTGGCCGGCCGGGTGACCAGGGCGGCAGCCGTGCCGTTCGCCGCGCACCGGTCGCGCAGTCGTTCTCTTCTGGCAGCGTGCACCTCGGTCATGGGGTGAGCGTATGGTCCCCGGGGCCCGGTGGCGCCCATTGCGCGGCCAAGCGAGTGGGCGGCGGCCGCCGGACGGCCCCGGGACGGCCGCTACCAGACGGGCGGGCCCTGGTGGACGCTGCGGGCCACCACGCGGTCCAGGGCGGCGGAGGCGGCGGGCACGTCGAGCTGCGAGTTGTCGATGATCGGCAGCCCGGAGCCGTACCAGCCGGCCATCCGGCCGTGGATCCTGGCGACCTCCTCGTCGGACAGCCGGCGGTTGCCGCTGCGCTCGGCGTTGCGGGTCAGCACGATGTCCAGGCCGGGGAGCAGCACCACGGGGAGCAGGCCGGGGCCGACGTGCCGCTTCCAGCCGCCCAGGCCCACGGCGGGGCGGTCGGGGAAGACGGCGTCGTCGATGATGCAGGAGACGCCGTTGGCGAGGAAGTTGCGGGCGGCGAAGCCGCAGGTGCGGCGGGCGAGGCGGTACTGCGCCTCGGAGTGCTCGTTCCACCCGGCCTGCGGGTCGGCGAAGCCGGAGCGGACCCATTCGCGGACGTCGTCCAGGCTGATGTGGGCGGTCGGGGCGCCCCGGTTGTCGGCCCAGTGCCGGGCGATGGTGGTCTTGCCTGCGCCGGCCGCACCGATCAGCAGCACGGCGACGGGGCCGTGCGAGGCGCCGCCCAGCGAGTTGCCGCCGTCCGGCGCGGGGAGGCGCACCGGGGCGGGCGCGGGCAGCGGGAAGTGCCCGGTGGTGCTCGCCGCGGGCGGATTGGGGCGACCGGGCTGCGGTGCCCCCACAGCGTGCTGCATCACGGCCCTCTCCTGGCAGAGTCTGTGCGTAGACGACTGCGTCGCGCTGTGACCGGACCGGCCGGTGACGCGCTACCCGACACCGAACGCTACAGCCCCGCCTCCCGCGAGGGCAGCACGGGTCTCTCCCCCGCCCCACGCGGGCGGCAGCTCCCGGCTGCGCCCGGTCTTTCACGGGCGTGTACTAGGCGGGGTCGGCCGCCAACGCCTGGAGGGCGAGGGTGTAGGAGGTGAGGCCGAAGCCGGCGATGGTGCCGGTGGACACCGCCGCCACTACTGACGTGTGGCGGAACTCCTCGCGCGCGTGGGGGTTCGAGATGTGCACCTCGATCAGGGGCGCCGTGCGCTGGGCCGCCGCGTCCCGCATCGCGTACGAGTAGTGGGTGAACGCCCCGGGGTTCAGGACCACCGGGATCCGGCCGTCCGCGGCCTCGTGCAGCCAGCGGATCAGCTCGGCCTCGTCGTTGGTCTCCCGGACCTCCACGTCGAACCCCAGCTCCGCGCCGACCTTCCCGCACTGCTCGACCAGGCCGGCGTACGAGGTCGCCCCGTACACGTCGGGCTCACGCGAGCCGAGCCTGCCCAGGTTCGGGCCGTTCAGCACGAGCACCTTGCGGCTCACTCCGACACCTCCCCGTACGCGGCGAGCAGCACGGCCGGGTCGGGGCCTTCGAGCACGGTCGGCCTGGCCAGCCCGTCGAGGACGATGAACCGCAGCAGGTCGCCGCGTGACTTCTTGTCCACCTTCATGGTCTCCAGCAGCCGCGGCCACTGGTCGCCGCGATACGTCAGCGGCAGCCCCACCGAGCCGAGCACGCTGCGGTGCCGGTCCGCCGTGGCGTCGTCCAGCCGCCCGGCCAGCCGGCCGAGTTCCGCGGCGAAGACCATGCCGACGGAGACCGCGGCGCCGTGCCGCCAGTTGTACCGCTCGTTCTTCTCGATCGCGTGCGCCAGGGTGTGGCCGTAGTTCAGGATCTCCCGGAGCCCGGACTCCTTGAGGTCGGAGGAGACCACCTCGGCCTTGACCCTGATGGCCCGTTCGATCAGCTCGGCGGTGTGCCTGCCCTGCGGGTCGCGGGCGGCTTCCGGGTCGGACTCGACGAGGTCGAGGATCGCCGGGTCGGAGATGAACCCCGCCTTGATCACCTCGGCGAGCCCGCTGACGTAGTCGTTGGGCGCGAGCGAGCCGAGCGCGGCCAGGTCGCACAGCACCCCGGCCGGCGGGTGGAAGGCGCCGACCAGGTTCTTGCCCTCGGCGGTGTTGATGCCGGTCTTGCCGCCGACGGCCGCGTCCACCATGCCGAGCACGGTGGTGGGCACGGCGATCCACCGCACCCCGCGCAGCCAGGTCGCGGCGACGAAACCGGCCAGGTCGGTGCTGGCACCGCCGCCGACCCCGACGATCACGTCGGTGCGGGTGAAGCCGGTCTGCCCGAGCGCCGTCCAGCAGTACGCGGCGACCTCCGCGGTCTTGGCCTCCTCCGCGTTGGGCAGCTGGATCGCGATGGCCTGGTAGCCCTGCTCTGCCAGGTCCGCGCGGATCGCCTCGCCGGTGCCGGCCAGCGCCTCGGGGTGCAGGACGGCGACCCGGAGGGCCTTCGTCCCGATCAGCCCGGGCAGTTCGCCGAGCAGCTGGTGGCCGACCAGCACCGTGTACGGGTCGGTGCCGGCGGTGCCGCCGATCTCGATACGGGTGGGCGGCGCGGTCTGCGGCTCGTTCTCGCTCATGCGTCCTTCGGGCTTCCGGCGGTTCGGATGGTTCGGGCTGGGGGGGTGTGGGCTGAGGAGGTGTGGGCGGTCCCGGGTCAGACGGCGTGCGGGCGCAGCGCGTCCAGTACGGCGTCGGCGACTTCCTGCGGCGAGCGCGCGTCGGTGGCCACCACCGCCCGGGCGACCTCGGTGTACAGCGGACGGCGCTGCTCCATCAGCTCGCGCCAGCGCTGCCGGGGGTTGACGGCGAGCAGCGGGCGCGGCGCGTCCAGGCCGACCCTGCGGACCGCGTCGTGCAGGCCGACGTCGAGGAAGACCACCGGCAGCCCGTCGAGCAGCTTCCTGGTGGCCTCGTCCATGATGGCGCCGCCGCCGAGCGAGAGCACCCCGTCGTGTCCGGCGACGGCCGCGCTGACCGCGGCCCGTTCCAGATCGCGGAAGTGCGGCTCGCCGTCCTCGAAGAAGATCTCCGGGATGGGCTTGCCCGCCTGCTGCTCGATGTCGGTGTCGGTGTCGCGGTACTCCAGGTGCAGCCGCTCGGCGAGCACCCGACCGACGGTGGTCTTGCCCGCTCCGGGCGGCCCGACCAGGACGACGGCCGGCGGCCCGCTCTCCGCCCCGGTGCTCACTTGACCACCAGGTGGTCCAGGAAGCTGCGCACATTGCGCCGGGTCTGGGCGACCGAGTCGCCGCCGAACTTCTCGGCGACCGCGTCGGCCAGCACCAGCGCGACCATCGCCTCGGCGACGATGCCGGCGGCCGGCACCGCGCACACGTCCGAACGCTGGTGGTGGGCCTGGGCCGGCTCGCCGGTGGTGACGTCCACGGTGGCCAGCGCGCGCGGCACGGTGGCGATGGGCTTCATCGCGGCCCGCACCCGCAGGATCTCGCCGGTGCTCATGCCGCCCTCGGTGCCGCCGGAGCGGCCTGAGGTGCGGCGGATGCCCTCGGGGGTCGGCACCATCTCGTCGTGCGCCTGCGAGCCGGGCACCCGGGCGAGGTCGAATCCGTCGCCGAGCTCGACGCCCTTGATCGCCTGGATGCCCATCAGGGCGCCGGCCAGCCGGGAGTCGAGCCGGCGGTCCCAGTGCACGTGCGAGCCGAGGCCGACCGGCACGCCGTAGGCCAGCACCTCGACGACGCCGCCGAGGGTGTCGCCGTCCTTGTGGGCCTGGTCGATCTCGGCGACCATCGCCTTGGCCGCGTCCGCGTCCAGGCAGCGCACCGGGTCCGCGTCGAGCCGCGCCTCGTCGGCGGGCACCGGCACGATGCCGTACGGCGCCTTCGCCGCGGCCAGCTCCACGACATGGCTGACGATCTCGATGCCGGCGGTCTCCTTCAGGTACGAGCGGGCGACGGCGCCGAGCGCGACCCGGGCCGCGGTCTCCCGGGCGCTGGCCCGCTCCAGTACCGGCCGGGCCTCGTCCAGGTCGTACTTCTGCATGCCGGCCAGGTCGGCGTGGCCGGGCCTCGGCCGGTGCAGCGGGGCGTTGCGGGCGAGCCCGTCCAGGATCGCCTGGTCCACCGGGTCGGCGGCCATCACCTGCTCCCACTTGGGCCACTCGGTGTTGCCGATCATGATGGCCACCGGGCTGCCCATGGTCAGTCCGTGCCGCACGCCGCCGAGGAACGTCACCTCGTCCCGCTCGAACTTCATCCGCGCCCCGCGCCCGTACCCGAGCCGCCGCCGCGCGAGAGCGTCCGCCACCAGCTCAGTGGTGACGGGAATCCCGGCGGGCAGCCCCTCCAGCGTCGCCACGAGTGCGGGACCGTGCGACTCCCCTGCGGTCAGCCAGCGCAACCTGCTCAACGGTGCTCCCTAGAAAACGCCCGTGCCAGTTCTCCCCCCGATCCTCCCACGCCGACCCCCCGCCCCCGACCGGCCGTCCACGCTGCGGACGTCGGGTCGGGCCGGGCGGCGGTCAGCGGGATGCGAGGGCGGCCTCGCCGGCCGCGCGCATCGCTGCCAGGGGGGCCGGGGTGTGGGTGGTGTGTTGTTCCACCTGGAGGACGGCCTGGTGGACCAGGAGGTCGAGGCCGCTGAGCACCGGGGCGGCGGTGGCGGTCCAGGCGGCGGCCAGGGGGGTCGGCCAGGGGTTGTAGAGGACGTCGAAGAGGACGCCGGGGGTGGGGGGGACGGCGGGGGCCAGGTGGTCGGCGGCGCCGGCCGGGGTGGTGGCGATCACCAGCGGCTCGCTGAGCGCCTTGGCCGCGTCCGCCCAGTCCGCGGTGCGGACGGTGATGCCGAGCCGCTCGCCCCACTGCCGCATCTCCGCCGCCCGGGCCGGGCCGCGGACGTACGCGGTGACCTCGCCGGTGCAGATCCTGGCGAGGGCGGCCAGCGCGGAGGAGGCGGTGGCGCCGGCGCCCAGCACGGCGGCGGACGGCACCGAGTCGATGCCGCGTTCACGCAGCGCGGCGAGCATCCCGGGGATGTCGGTGTTGTCGCCGCGCCGGCGGCCGTCGGCGCCGAACACCACCGTGTTGACCGCCTCGACGGAGGCCGCGGTGTCGGTGATCTCGTCGAGCAGTGGGATCACCGCGCGCTTGAGCGGCATGGTCAGCGACAGCCCGGCCCACTCCGCCGGGTCGAGCCCGGCGATGAAGCCGGGCAGCGCGGCCTCGTCCACCTCGAAGCGGTCGTACCGCCAGTGGTCGAGGCCCAGCGCCGCGTAGGCGGCGCGGTGCAGTGCCGGGGAGAGGGAGTGGGCGATGGGTGAGCCGAGCACGGCGGCACGACGCTCCCGAGGCATCACCCGTGGTCCTTCTGGTACTGGTTGAAGTCCTGCACGTTCTTCTGGTGCTCGGCATAGGTGTCGCTGAACCGGGTGTCGCCGGGTTTGACGGTGACGAAGTAGAGCCACTTGCCCACGGTCGGATGCAGGGCCGCCTGAATCGCCATGTGCCCCGGATTGTCGATCGGCCCGGGCGGCAGGCCCTTGTTGTCGTAGGTGTTGTACGGCGACGGGTAGTGGGTGTCCTTGTTCGTGGTGTTCAGCGTGCTGCGGCCCATGGCGTAATTGAGGGTCGAGTCGAATTCGAGCGGCTGGCCCACGTCGAGCCGGTTGTAGATGACCCGGGAGACCTTGCCGAAGTCGTCGGCCTCCTGCGCCTCGGCCTGCACCAGGCTGGCGATCTTGAGGATGTCCTTCGGCGACTTGTCGACCTTCTTGGCCTCGCCGACGAGGTCGTCGCGGGTGTATTCGGCGTCGGCCTGCTTCACCATCTGCTTGACCAGATCGACCGGCTTCATGGTCTTGGCCACGCTGTATTTGGCGGGGAAGAGGAAGCCCTCGATATTGTTGCCGGCCCACGAGGGCAGCCCCACATTGACGCCCTTGACCTGGGCGGCCGTGCTGCCCGCCTTCAAGCCGAGTTTGGTGTCGATCGCCTCGTATATCCGCGTCGCCCGCCAGCCCTCGGGAATGATCAGCGCGTTCTGCGACTTCGGGTCGAGCATCATCGCCACCGCCGACGACGCCGACATCTTCAGGTGCAGGACGTAGACGCCGGCCTGGATGGACTGGGCCTTGGGGTTCTTCGAGGCGGCGGAGGTGAAGGCGCCGACGCTCTTCACCACGCCCGCGTCCTTGAGGATGTTGCCCATCGCCGTCAGCGTCGAGCCCTTGGGGATCTCGACCTGGGCGTCGCCCGCGCCCTCGCCCTTGTAGTCGGGGGACGGGCCGAAGTGGTCCTGGTAGACGCCGTAGCCGTAGTAGACGCCGCCGGCCAGGCCGCCGCCGAGGACGAGCAGCACCACCAGGCACGCGCAGCCGCTGCGGCGCTTCTTCGTGCCCTTGGGCTGGGAACGGCCGGCCCGCCGGCCGCCGCCGGAGGTGGGGTTGGACGTGGCGGGGCCGTCGTCATCGTCGTCGTCATCGTCGTTGGCGAAGAACGCGTGGTCGTGCGGGTCTGACTCGTCGTCCGCGCCCCAGTCGCCGGTGTTGGCGGGGGCGGTACGCAGCGGCTGGCGGCCCGGTTCCTGCTGGCGGCCCTGGAGCGGCTGCTGGCCCCGGCCCTGCTGCGGCTGACCGGGCTGGCCCTGCTGGCCGCCGGGCTGTCCCGGCTGCGGCTGTCCGGGCTGGGGCTGTCCCGGCTGCGGCTGCTGCACGCCGGGCTGCTGCTGGTAGCCCTGCTGCTGCGGCTGCTGCTGGTACTGGGGCTGCTGCGGTTGCTGGGGGTGCTGCTGCGGGTAGCCGTTCTGACCGTAGTAGCCGGTCTGCTGCTGGCCGGTGGCGTAAGGATCCTGCGGCTGGTGGCCGCCGTACGGGTCCTGGCCGCCGTAGTTGATCGGGTGGCCGCCGGTGTCGTAGCCGTCGTAACCCTGCTGCTGGTAGCCCTGCTGCTGCGGCTGCTGCTGGTACGGCTGCTGGGGGTGGCCCTGCTGCGGCTGGCCCTGCTGCGGGTACTGCTGCTGCTGGGGATACTGCTGCCCGCCGCCCTGCTGCGGGTAGTAGGGCTGCTGCTGGCCGGTGGCGTACGGGTCCTGCCACTCACCCTGCTGCTGCGGGTGCTGCGGCTGCTGATACCCCTGGCCCTGGTCGTAGGCGTCACCGAAGAGCGGGTCCTCGGGAGGCCACGGTTCGGAGCCGGAGCCCCGGCCATAGTCAGTCATCGGTCCCCTTGGTACGCGGTCGGCGTCGGGTTCGCCCACCCTGCGAAACGGGCGGCGCCATCAGGCGCCGCCGTGTCGCGCGGAACGTTACCGTACCGCGATCAGGTGGCTGCTTCGACGCCCTCCCCGGGCGCTGTGCCCGACACCCGTTCGGTCTCCAGAGCGCTCTGCAGAATGATCACTGCCGCAGCCTGATCGACTACGGAGCGTCCTTTTCTGGCCGTCACTCCGGAGGCCCGCAGCCCCTGGGTGGCCGACACGGTTGTCATCCGTTCGTCCACCAGGCGCACCGGTACCGGGGCGATGACTTTCGCCACACTACTCGCGAACCTGCGGACCTTCGCCGCCGCGGGACCCTCTGTTCCGTTGAGCGAACGGGGCAGCCCGACGACGAGCTCGATCGGCTCGTACTCGGCGACGAGCGCCGCCAGCCGGCGCAGGGCGGCGGGCACGTCGCGGCCGGGCACCGTCTCGACGGGGGTGGCGAGGATCCCGTCGGGGTCGCACGAGGCGACCCCGATCCGGGCGTCCCCGACGTCCACCGCGAGCCGCCGCCCGCGCCGCATGGCGGGAACCGGGGCCTCGGCGGCCTCGGGCTCAGGAACGTCCTCCGGGCCGGACGCCGGGCCAGGTGCAGGTCCCGGCCCCGGCTCAGGTCCCGACCCGGGCTCAGGTCCCGGCCCCGGCTCAGGTCCCGACCCGGGCTCAGGTCCCGACCCGGGCTCAGGTCCCGACCGTCGGGCACCGGACGGCTTGTGCCGCGGCTTGCGCTCCCTCATACCGCCCCGGCCCTTCCCGGCCTCATACCTTCACGCCTTCATGCTCCACGCCTCATGCCTTCTCGGCCACGAACCGCTGCACAGCCTCGATCGCGTCCGGCACGGCCGCTGCGTTCTGCCCGCCGCCCTGCGCGACGTCGTCCTTGCCGCCGCCGCCTCCGCCGAGGGTCTTCGCCGCCGTGCGGACCAGCTCGCCGGCCTTCAGGCCGCGCTCGCGGGCCGCCTCGTTGGTGGCGATCACGGTCAGCGGGCGGTCGTTGACGGCCGCGAACAGCGCCACCACGGCCGGGCGCCCGCCGCCGATCCGCTGCCGCACGTCGAGCACCAGCTTGCGCAGGTCGTCGGCCCCGGTACCGTCCGGCACCGACGCGGTGACCAGCGCGACACCGTGCACGTCCTCGGCGCTCTCGGCGAGGCCCGCCGCGGCCCGCAGCACCTTCTCGGCGCGGAACCGCTCGATCTCCTTCTCGGCGTCCTTGAGCCTGCCGAGCATCCCGGAGATCTTGTCGGGCAGCTCCTCGGGGCGGCCCTTGACCAGTTCGGTGAGCTGGGCGACCACGGTGTGCTCGCGGGCCAGGAAGTTGTAGGCGTCCACGCCGACCAGCGCCTCGACCCGGCGCACTCCGGAGCCGATCGAGGACTCGCCGAGCAGCTTGACCAGGCCGAGTTGGGCGGTGTTGTGCACATGCGTGCCGCCGCACAGCTCCTTGGAGAAGTCGCCGATGGTGACCACCCGGACCCGCTCGCCGTACTTCTCGCCGAACTCCGCGATGGCGCCCTGCTTCTTGGCCTCGGCGATCGGCAACACCTCGGCGGTGACGTCGAGTTCGCGGGCCAGCACCTCGTTGATCTTCTGCTCGACGTCGGTGAGCACGGTGCCGGGTACGGCGGTCGGCGAGCCGAAGTCGAAGCGGAAGCGGCCGGGTGAGTTCTCCGAGCCGGCCTGCGCGGCGGTGGGGCCGAGCGCGTCGCGCAGCGCCTGGTGGGTGAGGTGGGTGGCGCTGTGCGCGCGGGCGATGGCCCGGCGGCGCACCAGGTCGATCTGGGCCAGCACCGCGCTGCCGAGGGTCACCTCGCCGACCTGCACGACACCCTTGTGCACGCTGACGCCGGGCACCGGCTGCTGCACGTCGCGGACCTCGACGACGGCGCCGGACTCCAGCCGCAGCCGGCCGGTGTCGGCGAGCTGGCCGCCGCCCTCGGCGTAGAACGGGGTGCGGTCAAGGACGACTTCGACCTCGTCGCCCTCGGTGGCGGCGGGCGACGGCAGTCCGTCGACCAGCAGTCCGACGACGGTGGCCTCGTTGGTGTTCTGGGTGTAGCCGGTGAACTCGGTGCTGCCGGCCCGGTCGGCGACCTCGCGGTAGGCGGACAGGTCGGCGTGGCCGGTCTTCTTGGCGCGCGCGTCGGCCTTGGCCCGGTCCCGCTGCTCCTTCATCAGCCGGCGGAAGCCGTCCTGGTCCACCGACAGGCCCTGCTCGGAGGCCATTTCGAGGGTGAGGTCGATCGGGAAGCCCCACGTGTCGTGCAGCAGGAACGCCTGCGCGCCGGGCAGTACGGTGCCGCCGGCCGCCTTGGTCTCGGTGACGGCGCTGTCCAGGATGTTGCTGCCGGCCGCCAGGGTCTTGAGGAAGGCGGCCTCCTCGGCGAGGGCGACGGCCTCGATCCGCTTGCGGTCGGTGAGCAGTTCCGGGTACTGCTCGCCCATGGTGGTCAGCACCACGTCGACCAGACCGGCGGCGACCGGCTGGTGGGCGCCGAGCAGCCGCATGTTGCGGATGGCGCGGCGCATGATCCGGCGCAGTACGTAGCCGCGGCCCTCGTTGCCGGGGGTGACGCCGTCGCCGATGAGCATCATCGAGGTGCGCATGTGGTCGGCGACCACCCGCAGCGAGACGTCGGTGTCGGCGGACTTGCCGTAGGCGACGCCGGTGAGTTCGGTGGCCCTGTCGATGACCGCCCGCAGGGTGTCGGTCTCGAAGAGGTTCGGCACGTCCTGCAGGATCATCGCCAGGCGTTCCAGGCCGAGCCCGGTATCGATGTTCTTGGCGGGCAGGTCGCCGAGGATCGGGAAGTCGTCCTTGCCCTGGCCCTCGCCGCGGACGTACTGCATGAAGACCAGGTTCCAGATCTCCACGTACCGCTCGTCGTTGACCGCCGGGCCGCCCTCGACGCCGAACTCCGGGCCGCGGTCGTAGTTGATCTCCGAGCAGGGGCCGCAGGGCCCGGGCACGCCCATGGACCAGAAGTTGGGGCCCATGCCGAGCCGCTGGATCCGCTCGGCGGGGACCCCGATCACGTCCCGCCAGATCTGCTCGGCCTCGTCGTCCTGCTCGTAGACGGTGATCCACAGCCGGTCGCCGTCCAGGCCGTAGCCGCCCTGGTCCTGGGGCAGCGTCAGCAGCTCCCAGGCGTACTTGATGGCGCCTTCCTTGAAGTAGTCGCCGAAGGAGAAGTTGCCGCACATCTGGAAGAACGTGCCGTGCCTGGTGGTCTTGCCGACCTCTTCGATGTCCGGGGTGCGGACGCACTTCTGCACGCTGGTGGCCCGCTTGAAGGGCGGCTTGACCTCACCGAGGAAGTACGGCTTGAACGGCACCATGCCGGCCGGCACCAGCAGCAGCGTGGGGTCGTCGGCGATGAGGGACGCCGACGGCACGACGGTGTGCCCGCGCTCCTCGAAGAAGCGCAGCCAGCGGCGGCGGATTTCTGCCGACTCCATCAGTTGTCGTCCTTCCGGTTGTACGCGATGCCCCGGCGCGGCGCCGGGAAGTCGGGGTCCTGGGCGTCCAGGCGCTGGGTGTCGAGGCCCAGGGCGTCCTGCCGGGGGCTGAGTTCGCGGGGCTCGCGGGCGCCGTCGGCGGTGCGCAGGCCGAGCGCGTCGTGCAGCTCCACCTCGCGCTGCGCCATGCCGGAGCGCACGTCGTGGGCGAAGGTCCGCAGCCGGGCGCCGGTCTCCAGCGCGCGGTCGGCGGCGGTGGCGGCCAGGCTGTCCGGGCTGAGCCTGCGCAGCGCCCGGTTGACCTTGGTGGTGGCCCAGACGCCGGTCGCGGCGCCGGTCAGGAACCAGAACATACGACGGAACACGGGCCTCAGTCCTTCGAGCGGTTGCGACGGCCGCGGCGCCGGGCGGCGGGCAGCACCGGGCCTGGCGGTGTGCCGCCGGTACGGGCGCGGCCGGCGCCGCGGGCCTGCAGGCCCACCGCGCGGCGCACGCCGTAGCCGAAGGCGGCGACCTTCACCAGCGGGCCGCCGAAGGTGGAGGCCACGGTGGAGGACAGCGCGGAGGCGTTGGCGGTCACCTCTGCCACGTCGGAGGTGATGGTCTCGACCCGGTCCAGCTGGGTGTGGGCGCTGCGCAGCGCCTCGGACGCCTCGCCGAGCAGCGGCACGGCCTGCTCGGTGACCGCCGCCACCAGCTCGGTGGTGCGCCTGAGCGTCTGGGCGAGCCGTACCAGCGCGACGGCCAGGAACGACACCAGGATCGCCCAGAAGACCGCCACGATGAGGCCGGCCACCTCTCCACCGGACACGTTGCCGATCTCCCTCTCCATCACCACGTCGATTGACTACCGACCTTATCGCGCCGGACCTGGGCCGCCGCACCGCTCTCACGCGTGGCGGGCGCGGGCGTCCAGGTGGGCGCCGGACGAAGGGGGTTCGCACCTGCCGGGGCGGCTGTCATAGCAGATCCGCGGTGGATTACCAGGGGTCCATCGTCGGATTTTACGTTCCGCACACCTTCAAGTACGCTCCGTGCACCATGGAGACTGCGGGTAATCTCCCGGCCGAGCTCACCGGCTTCATCGGCCGGGACGCCGAACTGGCGGAGCTGGCCGGGCTGTTGACGCGCTCGCGGCTGACCACGGTCACCGGCACCGGGGGTGTGGGCAAGACCCGGCTCGCGGTGCGCGCCGCCCGGCAGGTGCAGGACCGTTTCCCCGACGGTGTGTGGCTGGTGGAGCTGACCGACCTGGGCGATCCCGCGCTGCTGGCCCACGGCGTGGCCGAGGCGCTGGAGGTGGCCGACCACACCATGCGCGGCCCGCGGGTGGCGCTCACCGAGCACCTGGCCGGCCGCGAACTGCTGCTGGTGCTCGACGGGTTCGACCGGCTCTCCGAGCAGTGCGCGGAACTGGTCGCGGAGTTGCTGCGCCGGGCACCCGGCCTGCGGGTGCTCGCGGCCGGCCGCCGGCCGCTCGGCATCACCGGCGAGCGGCTGCTGCCGCTGGAACCGCTGGCGGCGGCCACCGACGCGGTGCGGCTGTTCGCCGAACGGGCCGCCGAGGTGCTGCCGGGATTCGCGGTGACCGAGTCCAACGCGGCGGCGGTCGCCGAACTGTGCGGCCGGCTCGACGGGCTGCCGCTGGCCCTGGAACTGGCGGCGGTCCGGCTCCGCGCGCTGTCGGTGGAGCAGGTGCTCGACCGGCTCGCCGACCGGTTCAGGCTGCTGACCGGCGGCGATCCGTCGGCCCCCGAACGGCACCGGACGCTGCGCACCACGATCGGCTGGAGCCACGAACTGTGCACGCCCGCCCAGCGGCTGCTGTGGGCGCGGCTGTCGGTCTTCGCCGGCCGCTTCGACCTGGAGGCGGTGGAGTACGTCTGCGCCGGCAGCGGGCTGCCCGAGGACCGGATCGCCGAGACCGTCGCGGAACTGGTCGCCCAGTCGGTACTGGCCCGCGAGGAGGGCACCGACGGGCAGGTGCGCTACCGGATGCTGGAGACCGTACGGGAGTACGGCGCCGGCTGGCTGGCCGCGCTCGGCGATCAGCTGCGGATGCGGCGCAGGCACCGGGACTGGTACCTGGGCCTCGCCACCTGGTGCGAGCTCGACTGGTTCGGCCCCCGGCAGGCGGAGGTCGCCGCCCGGGTGGCGGCCGACCTGTCCAACCTGCGGCTCGCGCTGGAGTTCAGCATCGACGGCGCCGTCGGCGAGCCGCCGGAGGACCCGGCGGTCGGCCAGTACCTGGCGGGCACGCTGTGGTTCTGCTGGGTGGGCTGCGGGCGGCTCGCGGAGGGCAGGCACTGGCTGGAGCGCGCGCTCGACCTGGCGCCCGGGCCGTCGCAGGCGCGGGCCAAGGTGATGTGGGTGTACGGCTATGTGACGCTGCTCCAGGGCGACTCGACGGTGGCGCTCGGCGTGCTCCAGGACTGCCGCACCGAGGCGGTGGCCACCGAGAACGCGGTGGCCGAGGCGTACGCGGTGCACCGGCTGGGCTGCCTGGCGCTGGTGTCGGACGACATGCAGCGCGCCGAGACCTTCATCGGCGACGCGCTGGCCCGCTACCGGCAGATCGGCGAGCTGAACAGCAACGTGCTGATGGGCCAGGTCGAGCTGGCGATGGCGGTGGCCTTCCAGGGCGATCTGGAGCACGCGGTGCGGCTGGCCGAGGAGGTCAGGGAGATCTGCCGGGACCACGGCGAGCGCTGGACCCTGGCGTACGCGCTCTACGTACTCGGTTACGCGGCCTGGCTGGCCGACGACTTCGGCCCGGCCAGGCGGCTCGCGGAGGAGGCGCTGCTGATCGACCACACGTTCAACGACCTGGTCGGCACGGTGCTCGCGCTCGAACTGCTGGCGCTGGTCACCGAGAGCGAGGGCGCGCCCCATGAGGCCGCGGTCCTGCAGGGCGCGGCGGGACGGCTGTGGGAGTCGGTGGGGCTGCGGCTCTTCGGCTCGCGCCACTTCAACGCGCCGCACACGGTGTGCGAGGAGCGGGTGCGGGCGGAGTTGGGCGACACCCGGTACGCGGCGGCGCTCACGGAGGGCGCGAGGCTTCCCTTGGACGCCGCGGTCCACCGCGCCCTCCACCGGCCCCCGGCCATGGGCGCGCCCCGTAAGGGGCGCGGGGCTGCTGTCGATTTGCGGCTGCCGCCGCGTGTGCGCTCCCAGCCAGGACTAACCCCGTAGGCGCGCGGGGCTCGTGAGCGGACCGCTCCCGGCTTCAATAGGGGCGCGGGGAACTGCGCCACCAGCCCACCACCGGCCGGTGGTCGGGAAACAACAGAGAGTGCCCCTTCGGGCCGGTGGTAAAGCGCGCCACCGTCTCGGCTTGTCGCGCAGTTCCCCGCGCCCCTGAAAAGCGGCCCGCTCGCGCCCACGCGGCGGAGCCGCAGATCAACAACAGCCCCGCGCCCCTGGTGATGCCGGGGCGGCCCGCTCGCGCCCACGCGGCGGAGCCGCAAAGGTCAGCGGGCGTAGTACTCCACGACGAGCTGCTCGTCGCAGATCACCGGGATCTCGTTGCGGTTCGGGTCGCGGTCCAGGCGGAACGCCAGGGCCTGCAGGTTGACCTGGAGGTAGCGGGGGCCCTCACCCTCGCCGGCCCAGCCGCCCTCACGGGCGACAGCGAACGGCGTCTTCTCCCGCGAGCGCTCGCGGACCTGCACGACGTCCTCGGGGCTCACCCGGAACGACGGCTTGTCCACCTTGCGGCCGTTCACCTCGATGTGGCCGTGTACGACCATCTGCCGGGACTGGTAGATCGTCCGGGCCAGGCCCGCGCGCAGCACCAGCGCGTCCAGCCGCCGCTCCAGCTCGATGATCAGCGCCTCGCCGGTGCGCTTGCCCGAGACCTTCTTCGCGCGGTCGTACGCGCGCTGCATCTGGCGCTCGCTGATGTCGTACTGCGCACGCAGCCGCTGCTTCTCCAGCAGCCGGGTCTTGTAGTCGCTGTTCTGCTTGCGGCCACGGCCGTGCTCACCCGGCGGGTAGGGGCGGGCCTCGAAATACTTGACCGCCTTCGGGGTGAGCGCGATGCCCAGCGCCCGTGACTTCTTGACCTTGGGACGCGACTGATTCACGTGCGTCGAACCTCCGTGTAAATTAGGTAAGGCTTACCTTAGCTGAGGAGAACGCATGATTCGACCCGGGAACCCCGTGTCCGAGCTGTCGAGCCCGCTGGACCACGGTCAGCCGCGCCCCGAAGAGGAAGAAGCGCCCCGGCAGCCATCGGCCGCCGAACGCGCGCGCACTCTCGTCGAGAATAACTCGTCCCTCGCACTGGTCATTCCTGGTCTGCGCCCCGCGCCGGCCGAGCCGCTGGTGCCGCTGCGACGGTCGATCGGCCCCGAGGGCGATGTCTTCCTGCTGTTCGGACGGGACTCGCCGGTGTCACGGGCGGTGCGGCACGCGGCGGACGACGAGGTCGGGGCTGTGCTGGAGATCACCGACGTGGCGCCGGTCGCGGTGCCGCACCGGATCCGCGGCAGGGCGAGCGTCGCGGGCTGGCTGACCGGAGTGCCGGGCGGCGCGTTCGAGGCCGGTACCGAGCTGGTACGTCTGGAGGTCGGCGAGATCTCGCTGGACGACCTGTGGGGCTGCGCGCTGGTGGACCCCGACGAGTTCGCCGCGGCGGAGCCCGACCCGCTGGCCGGCTACGAGGCGGAACTCCTCCAGCACCTGGCCGCCGCGCACAGCGCCGAGGTGCATCTGCTGTGCGGGCTGGTCGGCGGGTACGGGGCCGCGGTCTGCGGGACCGAGGACGGGGACGGGGAGGGGGAAGCGGCCGGGATCAGAGCCGTGCCGCTGGGGCTCGACCGGTTCGGGCTGCGGGTGCGGTTCAGCGGCGGCGGCCGGAGCTTCGACGCGCGCTTCGACTTCCCCGAGCCGGTGGCCGGTCTCGAGGAGGCCCGGCGGTCGATGCGGGCGCTGTTCGCGGCGGCCAGGGACTCCTGACCGCGCGGCCGGGCGCGCCCGTCACTCGCCCTCGCCGCTCCGTTCGCCCTTGCCGGACAGCCGCTCCCTGACCCGTTCCAGTACGTCGAAATACCGGGCCTCGGCCCCGTACCGGGTCGGGGTGTAGTAGCGGCGGCCCTGCAACTCCTCCGGCAGGTAGTCCTGGGCGGCGATGGCGCCGGGCACATCGTGCGGATACACGTACCCCTGGGCGTGGCCGAGCTTGGCCGCGCCCTTGTAGTGGCCGTCGCGCAGATGCGGCGGCACCGGTCCGGCCTTGCCGGTCCGTACGTCGTCCAGCGCGGCGCCGATCGCCTTGGTGGCCGCGTTGGACTTGGGCGCCAGCGCCAGGGCGATGGTGGCGTGGCTGAGGATCAGCGACGCCTCGGGGAAACCGATCATGGCGACGGCCTGCGCGGCGGCGACCGCGGTCGGCAGCGCGGTGGAGTCGGCCAGGCCGATGTCCTCGCTGGCCGAGATCATCAGCCGGCGGGCGATGAAGCGCGGGTCCTCGCCGGCGTCGATCATCCGGGCCAGGTAGTGCAAGGCCGCGTCCACATCCGAGCCGCGGATGGACTTGATCAGGGCGCTGGCCACGTCGTAGTGCTGGTCGCCGTCCCGGTCGTAGGCCACCGCGGCGCGGTCGACCGACTCCTCCAGGGTGGCCAGCGTGATGGTCTCCTCGCCCTTGGAGATCGCCGAGCCGGCGCCGGCCTCCAGGGCGGTCAGCGCGCGGCGGGCGTCGCCGCCGGCGATCCGCAGCAGGTGCGCCTCGGTGTCCTCGGGCAGGGTGACCGCGCCGGCCAGCCCACGCTCGTCGGTCAGTGCGCGGGCCAGCACACCGCGCAGGTCGTCGTCGGTGAGCGGTTCGAGGGTCAGCAGCAGGGAGCGGGAGAGCAGCGGGGAGATCACCGAGAAGTAGGGGTTCTCGGTGGTGGCGGCGATCAGGGTGACCCAGCGGTTCTCCACGGCGGGCAGCAGGGAGTCCTGCTGGGCCTTGCTGAAACGGTGGATCTCGTCGAGGAACAGCACAGTGTCGCGGCCGTAGCCGCCGGACTGGCGCTTGGCGCTCTCGATGACCGCGCGCACTTCCTTGACCCCGGCGGTGATGGCGGAGAGCTCGACGAAGCGCTTGTCGGTGGCCTTGCTGACCACGTAGGCCAGGGTGGTCTTGCCCGTACCGGGCGGCCCCCACAGGATCACCGAGGACGGCCCGGCCGGCCCGCCGCCGTCCCCCACGAGCCGCCGCAGCGGCGATCCCGGCCGCAGCAGGTGCTGCTGCCCCACGACGTCATCCAGCGTCCGCGGCCGCATCCGCACGGCGAGCGGGCTGGCGCCGGGGTCGCGCTCCCGGCGATCCTCAGCGGCTGCGGTAAACAGATCAGGCTCCACACCGTGCAGCCTATGTCCTGCCACTGACACCCCCGCGGCCCTGACCGGCCGCGTCCTGGCCGGGGGCGACCCGCCCGGCGGGGTGAGGGTGGGGCGGACGGGGGTGGGGAAAGATACGTTGCAGGTCCATGCGCCTCTCCGAGAGGGACCCCGTGCAAGAACGCACCCCCGCCCTGTCCGTCAGCGCGCTGCGCCCCCTCGTCGACGCGGGCGACATCCACACCGTCGTGCTCGCGTTCACCGACATGCAGGGCCGCCTGCAGGGCAAACGCTTCGCCGCCCCGTTCTTCCTGGACGAGGTCCTCCCGCACGGCGCCGAGGGCTGCAACTACCTGCTGGCCGTCGACGTGGACCTGAACACCGTGGACGGCTACGCGATGTCCTCCTGGGAGCGCGGCTACGGCGACTTCGCGCTGCTCCCCGACCCGGCCACGCTGCGCCGGATCCCGTGGCAGGACGGCACCGCGCTGATGCTCGCGGATCTGGCCTGGCACGACGGCAGCCCGGTCACCGCCTCGCCGCGGCAGATCCTGCGGCTCCAGCTGGAACGGCTGGCGGCCCGCGGCTGGAGCGCGCACGCGGGCACCGAGCTGGAGTTCCTGGTCTTCCGGGACACCTACGAGCAGGCGTGGGAGCGCGGCTACCGCGGGCTGACCCCGGCCAACCAGTACAACGCCGACTACTCCGTGCTGGCCACCTCCCGGGTGGAGCCGCTGCTGCGCCGGCTGCGCAACGACATGGCGGGCGCGGGCCTGACCCCGGAGTCGGCGAAGGGCGAGTGCAACCTCGGCCAGCACGAGGTGGTGTTCCGCTACGACGAGGCGCTGACCACCTGCGACCAGCACAGCGTCTACAAGACCGGCGCCAAGGAGATCGCCGCGCAGGAGGGCCTGGCGGTCACCTTCATGGCCAAGTACGACCAGCGCGAGGGCAACTCCTGCCACATCCACCTGTCGCTGCGCGACGACAGCGGCCGGCCGCTGATGGCCGACGACGCCGATCCGAGCGGGATGTCCGCGACCATGCGGCACTTCCTGGCCGGGCAGCTCGCCGCCATGCGGGACTTCTCGCTGTTCCTCGCGCCGAACATCAACTCCTACAAGCGGTTCAGGGAAGGCTCCTTCGCGCCGACCGCGGTGGCCTGGGGCTTCGACAACCGCACCTGCGGGCTGCGGGTGGTCGGCCACGGCCCGTCGCTGCGGCTGGAGAACCGGGTGCCGGGCGGCGACGTGAACCCGTACCTCGCGGTGGCCGCCATGGTGGCGGCCGGACTGCACGGCGTCGAGCAGGAGTTGGAGCTGCCCGAGCCGTGCACCGGCAACGCCTACACCGCCGACCACCCCCGGGTGCCGGGCTCGCTCCGCGAGGCCGCCGAGCTGTGGTCGGCCAGCGCGCTGGCCGAGGAGGCGTTCGGCGCCGAGGTCGTCGCGCACTACGCCAACATGGCCAGGGTCGAGCAGCAGGCGTTCGACACCGACGTCACGGACTGGGAGCGGTTCCGCTCCTTCGAACGGATGTAGGGGACCCGCCGACGTGACCGACACCGCCGATGTGACACGACCGGAGACCGGCCAGCTCGACGTACGCAATCCCGCCACCGGCGAGGTGATCGCCACCGTGGCCGCGACCCGGCCCGAGGAGGTGGACGCGGCGGTGGCCGCCGCGGTGCGCGCTCAGCGCGGCTGGGCGGCGCTCGCGCCGGGCGAACGGGCCCGGCTGCTGCGGCGGTTCGCCGCCGAGGTGGACGGCCGGATCGAGGAACTGGCCGCCCTGGAGGTGCGGGAGGCCGGGCACACGGTCGGCAACGCCCGCTGGGAGGCGGGCAATGTGCGGGATCTGCTGGAGTACGCGGCCGGCGGCGTCGAGCGGCTGAGCGGCCGGCAGATCCCGGTGGCCGGCGGACTCGACCTGACCTTCCACGAGCCGATCGGCGTGGTCGGGGTGATCGTGCCGTGGAACTTCCCGATGCCGATCGCCGCCTGGGGCGCGGCTCCGGCGCTCGCGGCGGGCAACGCGGTGCTGCTCAAGCCCGCCGAGACCACCCCGCTGACCGCGCTGCGGCTGGCCGAACTCGCCCTGGCGGCAGGGCTTCCCGAGGGGCTGTTCCAGGTGCTGCCCGGGACCGGCCCGGTCACCGGCGCGCGGCTGGTGGAGCACCCGGACGTCCGCAAGATCGTCTTCACCGGCTCCGGCGCGGTGGGCCGCCGGATCATGGGGCAGTGCGCCCGGCAGGTGAAGCGGCTCACCCTCGAACTGGGCGGCAAGAGCCCGAACATCGTCTTCGCCGACGCCGATCTGGCCCGCGCCGCCGACCCGCTGGCGTTCGTGGACAACGCCGGCCAGGACTGCTGTGCGCGGACCCGCATCCTGGTGCAGCGCGAGGTCTACGACCGGTTCGCCGAACTGCTGGCGCGGGCGGTGGAGTCGGTCGTGGTGGGCGACCCGGCCGATCCGGCGACCACGATGGGGCCGCTGATCTCGGCGGCCCAACTGCGCCGGGTCCAGGGCTATGTGACCGATGACCTGCCGGTGGTGGCCCGGGGCGGCGCGCCGCAGGGCCCGGGCTTCTGGTACCCGCCGACGGTGCTGGCACCCGCCGACCCGGCCGCCCCGGTCGCCGTGGAGGAGGTCTTCGGACCGGTCGCGGTGCTGCTGCCGTTCACCGACGAGGCGGACGCGCTGCGGCTGGCCGACGCCACCCCGTACGGCCTGTCCGGCTCGGTGTGGACCCGGGACCTGTCCAGGGCGGTGCGGATGGCCCGCGGTGTCGCGGCGGGCAACCTGTCGGTCAACTCACACAGCAGCGTGCGCTATTGGACGCCGTTCGGCGGCTTCAAGCAGTCCGGGCTCGGCCGTGAGCTCGGCCCGGACGCGCTGGCGGCCTTCACCGAGACCAAGAACGTCTTCATCGCCACCGAGGAGTAGCAGCAGATGCCGGACACCAGCACCACGACCGGGCCGCAGCCCGGCGAGCAGCCGGTGTGCCGCCGGCTCGTCGGCCGTACCGCGGTGATCACCGGGGCGGGCAGCGGGATCGGCCTGGCCACCGCGCGCCGGCTCGCCGACGAGGGCGCCAGGGTCGTCGCCGCCGACATCGACGCGGCGGCCGGCGAGGCGGCGGCCCGGGAGACCGGCGGGATCTTCGTACCGGCCGACGTCACCGACCCCGGCCAGGTGGACGCGCTGTTCCAGGCCGCGTACGACACCTACGGCTCGGTGGACATCGCGTTCAACAACGCGGGGATCTCACCGCCGGAGGACGACTCGATCCTCACCACCGGCCTGGACGCCTGGCGGCGGGTCCAGGAGACCAATCTGACCTCGGTGTTCCTGTGCTGCAAGGCGGCGCTGCCGTTCATGCGGCGGCAGGGCAAGGGGGCGATCATCAACACCGCGTCCTTCGTGGCGGTGCTGGGCGCGGCCACCTCGCAGATCTCCTACACCGCGTCCAAGGGCGGGGTGCTGGCGATGACCAGGGAGCTGGGCGTGCAGTTCGCCCGGGAGGGGATCCGGGTGAACGCGCTGTGCCCCGGGCCGGTGAACACCCCGCTGCTGCGCGAGCTGTTCGCCAAGGACCCGGAGCGGGCGGCCCGGCGGCTGGTGCACATCCCGCTCGGCCGGTTCGCCGAGGCCACCGAGATCGCCGCCGCGGTGGCCTTCCTGGCCAGCGACGACGCGAGCTTCATCACCGCGGCCGAGTTCCTGGTGGACGGCGGCATCTCCGGCGCCTACGTCACCCCGCTGTAGCGGTCAGATGACGGTCTTCCAGTAGTACCAGAAGTGGGTCAGGATCAGCATGCCGATGATCCCGTACCACAGCACCGGCACCACCCAGTGGAACTCCAGCACCGCCGCGCGGGTCTTGGGCGGCAGCTTGATCAGGCCGTGCTTGACGTTGTGCACGGCGGTGTACCAGAAGATCAGGATGGTGACGACCCAGGCCAGGCAGCACCACAGGCACACCGCGTGGATGTTGTAGATCGTCTGGTACTGGAGCCAGGAGATGAAGACGACGCCGAACAGGCCGCCGGCCTGGAGCCCGTACCAGAACCACGGCTTGAAACGGCCGCCGGCGAACACGGCCATCGCCACGCAGATCACCACGCCGTAGGCGACCAGGCCGATCAGCGGGTTCTGGAAGCCGAAGACGTGCGCCTGCTTGCTCTCCATCACGGTGCCGCACGCGATGACCGGGTTCAGACTGCACGAGAAGTGGGTGGGCTTGCCGTCGACCGTGTTCTGGAGCAGGACGAACTTGTCGTTGGTGATCACGAAGGAGGCGAGCAGCCCGAGCGCGCCGCTGATCAGCAGCAGCCAGCTGAACGCCTTGCCGGCAGTGATGTCGGCGGCGGGCCGCTGCTCGCTGCCGCCGTCCGTGCGCGGGTCGTCTAGCGCGGAAGTCGTCATGATCGCCGATCTCTGCTGGGGCGGGTGGGGGCGGGGCGTCGCTCTGGGCCGTCTGGCGGCACACTCATTGTGCACCAGGGCCGTCAGGACGGGGTAAGTCCTGACGGCCCCGGTACCTCGTCCGAGCTACCCCGCGGCCCGGTTCAGGCCAGCCGCTCCTTGACTGTGACGACGATCTCGTCGACCGCGACCGGGCCCTGCTCGCCGGTGGCCAGGTCCTTGAGCTGGACCACGCCCTCGGCCAGATCGCGCTCCCCCGCGACCAGCGCGAACCGTGCGCCGGAGCGGTCGGCGGACTTCATGGCGTTCTTCATACCCTTGCCGCCGAAGGCGAAGTCGGCGGCGACCCCGGCCCTGCGCAGCGCGGTGACGGCGCCGAAAAGCACCTCCCGTGCCTGGTCACCGAGGGGTACGGCGTAGATGTCGGTGGTCGGCGGCAGGACCAGTTCGATCCCCTCGGCGCGCAGCGCGAGCACCGTGCGGTCCACGCCGAGCGCCCAGCCGACCGACGGCAGCGACGGGCCGCCGATCATCTCCGACAGGCCGTCGTAGCGCCCGCCGCCGCCGACCGCGGACTGCGAGCCCAGGCCGTCGTGCACGAACTCGAAGGTGGTCCGGGTGTAGTAGTCCAGGCCGCGCACCAGTCGCGGGTCGTCGGTGAAATTCACCCCCGCGCCGGTCAACATCGCGCGCACCTGCTCGTCGTACAGCCGGCACGGCTCGCACAGGTGGTCGCGGATCAGCGGGGCGTCGGCGAGCTGCTTCTGCACCGACTCCCGCTTGTCGTCCAGCACCCGCAGCGGGTTGATCTCGATCCGCCTGCGGGTCTCCTCGTCCAGGTCGAGGCCGCGCAGGTAGTCCTGCAGCGCCGCCCGGTAGGCGGGGCGGCACTCGCGGTCGCCCAGCGAGTTGATCAGCAGCCGGACGCCGGTCAGGCCGAGGGCGCTGTACGCGTCGGCGGCCAGGATGATCAGCTCGGCGTCGAGCGCCGGGTCCTCGGCGCCGATCGCCTCGGCGCCCACCTGGGAGAAGTGCCGGTAGCGGCCGGCCTGCGGGCGCTCGTAGCGGTAGTAGGAGCCCGAGTACCAGAGCTTGACCGGCAGGTTGCCTGACTTGTGCAGGTTGGCCTGCAGGGCCGCGCGCAGCACCGAGACGGTGCCCTCGGGGCGCAGCGCCAGCTCGTCGCCGCCCCGGGTGGTGAGGGTGTACATCTCCTTGGTCACCACGTCGGTGGACTCGCCGACGCCTCGGGAGAACAGCTCGACCTTCTCGAATCCGGGGGTCTCGGTGTAGCCGTAGCCGGCCCGGCGGGCGGGCGCGGCGATGGCCTCGCGGACCGCCAGATACACAGCGGAGTCGGGCGGCAGCAGATCGTAGGTGCCCTTGGGGGCCTGGAAGGTGCTCACAGAGGAACTCACGGCAGAAACAGTCACAATCCTCGTCGCGGAGCCGGCTCGCCGGTTCCGTGGCCGCGGGCCGCCTCGCCCAGGTAGGGGTTGGCGGCGCGCTCGCGGCCGATGGTCGTCTGGGGGCCGTGTCCTGACAGCACCACGGTCGAGTCGTCGAGCGGCAGGCACACGCGGGCCAGCGACTCGTACAGCTCGGCAGTGGAGCCGCCGGGCAGGTCGGTGCGTCCGACGGAGCCGGCGAAGAGCAGGTCACCGGAGAACAGCACCGACGGGATGTCGGTGCCCTCCGGCAGTCTGAACGTCACCGACCCCTTGGTATGGCCGGGCGCGTGCGCGACGGAGAACTCCAGACCGGCCAGCGCCAGCCCGGCGCCGTCGGACAGCTCCCGCAGGTCGTCGGGCTCCCCCACGGTCAGCTCGCCCATCAGCTGCTGCCCGATGGAGGCGCCGAGCGCCTTCTCCGGGTCGTCCAGCATGTAGCGGTCCGCGGGGTGGATCCAGGCGGGCACGTCGTGGGCGCCGCAGACGGGCACGACGGAGGCCACGTGGTCGATGTGGCCGTGGCTGAGGATGACGGCGACGGGCTTGAGTCGGTGCTTGGCGAGCGTGTCCTCGACGCCCTGGGTCGCTCGGTGACCCGGGTCGATGACCACGCACTCCTCACCGGCGGCGGGGGCGACCACATAACAATTGGTGCCCCAGGCCCCGGCGGGGAACCCGGCAATGAGCACGTTCGTCCTTCTGTCGTCCGCGGATGGTTCGGGATGTGAGGGTCGATTGTTTCGACGCCACGAGCCTACCGGCGGGCAGGCGGCGGTCGCGAACGCGTATCGCGTCCACAAGTTGCCCGTATAACGTGCCCGCATCAGGCCGGTCGCGGACTGGACTGGACGCCCGCGGAACGCGAGGATCTGCGGCACACACATAGATCCGCGGCACTCACATAACAGACGACCGGGAGACGGCGAAGTGGTCACCAAGGAACAGCGGCGGCGGCAGCTCGCCCGGGAGAAGTTCGAGCGGCAGCAGGAGCGGCGGGTGGAGTCCCGGCGCAAGTCGCGGACCCGCAACTCGGTGATCGCCGCGGTGGTCGCGGTCGTGGTGGCCGGGGTCGGCATCTCCTGGGCCGCCGGGGCGTTCGACGGCAGCGACAAGAAGACGGACGCGGCCAAGGGCGCCACCCCGTCGGCCTCGGCGCCGGCCACCACGGCGGCCCCCGTGGCGGACCCGTGCGACAAGCCGGCGGCCGGCAAGCCCGGCACCCAGCAGTGGAAGAAGGAGCCCGCGCTGTCGATCGACAAGAGCGCGAAGTACACCTTCGACCTCAAGACCACCTGCGGGGACATCTCGATCGCGCTGAACGCCGCCAAGGCGCCGGACACCACGAACTCCTTCAAGTTCCTCGCCGACAAGGGCTTCTTCGACCACACCAAGTGCCACCGGCTGACCAGCACCGGCATCTACGTGCTGCAGTGCGGCGACCCGACCGGCTCGGGCAGCGGCGGCCCCGGCTACACCATCCCGGACGAGAACCTGACGGCGTTCGGCAAGGGCAGCGCCACCGCTCCGGTCACCTACCCGGCGGGCACGATCGCGATGGCCAACACCGGGCAGGCGCACACCGGCGGCAGCCAGTTCTTCCTGGTGTACAAGGACAGCCCGCTGCCGCCGAGCTACACCCCGTTCGGCACGATCAGCAGCGCGGGCATGAAGGTGCTCGACAAGATCGCCAAGGCCGGTGACAACAGCGGCGGGCAGGGAGACGGAGCCCCGAACGCCACCGTGGTGATCAACAAGGCGACGGTCACCAAATCCTGATGAGGCCCGCATCGGATGCGGACAGTCGGGGCGCTGGTCGCCTATCTTGGCGTTGGGCCGGTCGGGGCGGCGGACTTCCCGGCCGGAGAGACACTGTGAATGATGCCCGTGAGCCGAGACCGGCCGGGCATCACGTGGAGGAGGCGCTGTGAGCAGCGACCCGTGGGGACGCGTCGATGAGACGGGGACCGTGTACGTGCGAACGGCCGACGGGGAGAAGGAGGTCGGTTCGTGGCAGGCGGGTTCTCCTCAGGAGGCCCTGGCCTACTTCGAGCGCAAGTACGAGGGACTCGTCGTGGAGATCGGCCTCCTCGAACGGCGGGTGCGGACCACCGACCTCGCTCCCAAGGACGCGCTGGCCGCGATCGAGCACCTGCGGGTGTCGGTCACCGAGGCGCACGCGGTCGGCGACCTGGCGGCGCTCGGCGTCCGGCTGGACGCGCTGGTGGCGCTGGTGGACTCCCGGCGCGAGGAGCGCAAGGCCGCCAGGGCCAAGCAGAGCGAGGAGGCCAAGGCGGCCAAGGAGCAGCTGGTCACCGAGGCCGAGCAGCTCGCCGAGAGCGAGCAGTGGCGCACGGCGGGCGAGCGGCTGCGGGCGCTGGTGGACACCTGGAAGGGCCTGCCGCGCCTCGACCGCAAGGCCGACGACGAGCTGTGGCACCGTTTCAGCCACGCCCGTTCGGTCTTCTCCAAGCGCCGCAAGGCGCACTTCGCGTCGCTCGACGCGCAGCGCGAGGAGGCCAGGCGGACCAAGGAGAAGCTGGTCACCGAGGCGCTGTCGCTGTCGGCCTCGACCGACTGGGGCCCGACCGCGGCCCGCTACCGCGAGCTGATGGCGGAGTGGAAGGCGGCCGGACGCGCCCAGCGGGAGGCCGAGGACGACCTGTGGAACCGCTTCCGCGGCGCGCAGGACGTCTTCTTCGCCGCCCGCGCCGAGGTGTTCGCCGAGCGGGACAGCGAGCAGCGGGAGAACCTGACCCGCAAGGAGGAGCTGGTCACCGAGGCGGAGAAACTGCTGCCGGTGACGGACCTCAAGGCCGCCAGGGCCGCGTTCCGGTCGATCAACGAGCGCTGGGAGGCCGTCGGGCACGTGCCGCGGGACGCCAGGCCGCGGATCGAGGCGCGGATGCACACGGTGGAGCGGACGCTTCAGGAGACCGAGGAAGCGGAGTGGCAGCGCACCAACCCGGAGGTGCGGGCCAGGGCGGCCGGGCTGACCGGGCAGCTGCAGGCGGCGGTGGAGAAGCTCGCCGCTCAGGTCGAGGCGGCCCGGGCGGCCGGGAACACCGCCAAGGCGGACAAGCTGCAGGCCGAGCTCGACGGGCGGCAGGCGCTGCTCGACGCCGCGCTCAAGGGAATGGGCGAGTTCGGGGGCTGACGCTTCCGTCCCCTTGACCGCCCCGGTTCCCCGCGCCCCGAAAGGGGCGCGGGGAACCGCGCTTTCAGCGTTGCCGGCCGGAAGTCACCCGGTAGACGTCGTAGACGCCCTCCACGCCGCGGACGGCCTTCAGGACGTGGCCCAGGTGCTTGGGGTCGCCCATCTCGAAGGTGAAGCGGGAGGTCGCCACCCGGTCGCGGGAGGTCTGTACGGCGGCCGACAGGATGTTGACGTGCTGGTCGGAGAGCACCCGGGTGACATCCGACAGCAGCCGGGAGCGGTCCAGCGCCTCGACCTGGATGGCGACCAGGAACACCGACGACTGGGTCGGCGCCCACTCCACCTCGATCATCCGCTCGGGCTGCTGCGAGAGCGAGTCCACGTTGACGCAGTCCGCCCGGTGCACCGACACCCCGTTGCCCCGGGTCACGAAGCCGATGATGGGGTCGCCGGGCACCGGCGTACAGCAGCGGGACAGCTTCACCCACACATCGGTCTCGCCCTTGACGATGACGCCCGGGTCGGCGTTGGCCCGCCGCTTGGTGCGGCCCTGCGAGGGCGTGGTGACCTCGGCGATGTCCTCGGTCGCGCCGTCCTCGCCGCCGAGCGCGTCCACCAGCTTCTGCACCACGGACTGCGCGGTGATGTGCCCCTCGCCGATCGCCGCGTAGAGCGCGGAGATGTCCGGGTAGCGCATCTCGTGGGCCAGGGTGACCAGCGAGTCACCGGTCAGCACCCGCTGGATCGGCAGGTTCTGCTTGCGCATCGCGCGGGCGATGGCTTCCTTGCCCTGCTCAACGGCCTCCTCGCGGCGCTCCTTGGAGAACCAGGCGCGGATCTTGTTGCGGGCCCGCGGCGACTTCACGAAGCCCAGCCAGTCGCGGGACGGCCCGGCGCCGGCCGCCTTGGAGGTGAACACCTCCACCAGGTCGCCGTTGTCCAGGGTCGATTCGAGCGGCACCAGCCGGCCGTTGACCCGGGCGCCGATGGTGCGGTGGCCGACCTCGGTGTGCACGGCGTAGGCGAAGTCCACCGGGGTGGCGCCGGCCGGCAGCGCTATCACGTCGCCCTTGGGCGTGAAGACGAAGACCTCGTTCTGCGACAGGTCGAAGCGCAGCGACTCGAGGAACTCCCCCGGGTCCTCGGTCTCCTTCTGCCAGTCGAGCAGCTGGCGCAGCCACGCCATGTCGTTGACCGCGTCGTCCTTCTTGTCCGAGCGCGGGCTGTCGGTGCGCACCTTGGAGGCGCCGGCCACCGCCTCCTGCTTGTACTTCCAGTGCGCGGCGATGCCGTACTCGGCGCGGCGGTGCATGTCGAAGGTGCGGATCTGCAGCTCGACGGGCTTGCCGCTGGGGCCGATGACCGTGGTGTGCAGCGACTGGTACATGTTGAACTTGGGCATCGCGATGTAGTCCTTGAACCGGCCGGGGACCGGATTCCATCGCGCGTGGATCGTGCCGAGCGCCGCGTAGCAGTCCCTGACGGTGTCCACCAGGACCCGGATGCCGACCAGGTCGTAGATCTCCGCGAAGTCCCGGCCGCGGACGATCATCTTCTGGTAGACGCTGTAGTAGTGCTTGGGGCGGCCGGTGACGGTGGCCTTGATCCGGGCGGCGCGCAGGTCCTGCTGCACCTGGTCGGTGACCACGGCCAGGTACTCGTCCCGCTTGGGCGCGCGCTCGGCGACCAGCCGGACGATCTCGTCGTACATCTTGGGGTAGAGGATGGCGAAGGCCAGGTCCTCCAGCTCCCACTTGATGGTGTTCATGCCCAGCCGGTGGGCCAGCGGCGCGTAGATCTCCAGGGTCTCGCGGGCCTTCTTCTCCTGCTTGTCCCGCTTGAGGTACCGCATGGTGCGCATGTTGTGCAGCCGGTCGGCCAGCTTGATCACCAGGACCCGCGGGTCCTTGGCCATCGCCACGACCATCTTGCGGACCGTCTCGGCCTGCGCGGCCTCGCCGAACTTCACCTTGTCGAGCTTGGTGACGCCGTCCACCAGCAGCGCCACCTGGTCGCCGAAGTCGCGGCGCAGCGCTTCGAGGCCGTACTCGGTGTCCTCGACGGTGTCGTGCAGCAGCCCGGCCATCAGCGTGGCCGGGTCCATGCCCAGCTCGGCCAGGATCGTGGTGACGGCCAGCGGGTGGGTGATGTACGGGTCGCCGCTCTTGCGCTTCTGGCCGCGGTGCCAGCGCTCGGCGACCTGGTAGGCCGCCTCGATCTGCCGCAGCTTGGCGCTGTCACCCTTGGGGTCGTTGGCCCGTACGACCCGCAGCAGCGGCTCGAGAACCGGGTTGTACGGGCTGGAGCGCTGCACGCCGAGCCGGGCGAGCCGGGCCCTGACCCGGCTGGAGGAGGCGCCGGGGCGCGTCGGAGCGACACTGCCCGGGGTGCGTACGGGCCGGACGGCGGGCGCCGCGGCGGGCTGGGGCGCGACCGCCCCGCCATCGGCAGGGGTCTGCGTCCCCTCTGCGGCGTCGACCGGCTGGGCCTCGTCTGGCAAGAGCACTCCTCACACGGGTGGGATCTACCATGGTATCGACCTGCGGCGGAAGGCGGGCGGGGCAGCCCGCCGGGCGCTCCTGCGGCGCGGTCGTACCGGCGTGGATCAGATGGTGATGAGCGCTGCCAGCGGGGTGTCGGTGAGCACCGGGGCGAGCCGCTCGCGGCCGCCGAGGAAGCCCAGCTCCAGCAGCACCGCCAGCCCCACCACGGTGGCGCCGGTGCGCCGGATCAGCTCGATCGAGGCCTCGGCGGTGCCGCCGGTGGCCAGCACGTCGTCGATCACCAGCACCCGGTCGGCGTCGGTGAAGGCGTCGGCCTGCACCTCGATCTCGGCGCTGCCGTACTCCAGCTCGTACGTCTGCGCCAGGGTGGTTCCGGGCAGCTTGCCCGCCTTGCGTACCGGGACGAAGCCCAGGTGCGCGCGGGCGGCGGCCGGGGCGGCGAGGATGAAGCCGCGGGCCTCAAGGCCGACGACCTTGGTGGCGCCGTGCGCGGCGCAGAGCGCGGCCAGCGCGTCGACCAGGGCGTTGAAGGCGACCGGGTCGGCGAGCAGCGGGGTGATGTCCTTGAAGACCACCCCGGGCTTCGGGTAGTCGGGTACGTCCCGGATCCTGGCCAGCAGCAGGTCCCGCAGTTCGCCGGACGCGGTCTCCGTGGTGCTCATCACGCTTCTCTCGTCGTTCGGTGCGTTGTTCGGTGCGTTGTTCGGTGAGATGCCGAAATGCCGACGCCGCCCGGTCGGGAGGGACCGGGCGGCGACGGCGGGTGCTCAGCGGCGCTTGCCCGAGGGCCGGTTCCGGCCGCCGCGGTTGTTGCGGTTGACCGGCTGGCTGCGGGTGGCACGCGAGGCGGTGGACCCGGAGCCCTGCCCGCGCGGACCGACCACACCGGCCGCCGCCCGGGAGTCCTCCGGCTCGTCGTCCCCGTGGCCGTCCTCCGGCCCCTCGGCCGGGTCCTCGCCGCGGGCCGCGGCCTGCTCGGCCTTGGCCGCGTCGGCGTTGCGCTTGGCCAGTACCCGCTTGCGCAGCGCCTTCATCTGCGGCTCGCGCTCCTTGAGGTCCGCCACGATCGGGGTCGCGATGAAGATCGAGGAGTACGCGCCGGCGGTCAGACCGACGAACAGCGCGAGCGCGATGTCGTTCAGCGTGCCGGCGCCCAGGATGCCGCCGCCGATGAACAGCAGCGCGCCGACCGGCAGCAGCGCCACGATCGTGGTGTTGATCGACCGCACCAGGGTCCCGTTGAGGCTGCGGTTGGCGAACTGGCTGTACGTGAAGCGGTTCTGCTTGGTGATCCCCTTCGTGGCCTCCTTGAGGCCGTCGAAGACGACGACGGTGTCGTACAGGGAGTAACCGAGGATGGTCAGCAGACCGATCGCCGTACCCGGGGTGACCTCGAAGCCGACGATGGCGTACACGCCGGTGGTGATCGTGAGGTCGTGCAGCAGCGCGACCAGTGCGGCGACCGCCATCCGCCACTCGAAGGCGATGGCGAGGTAGATCACCACCAACACCAGGAAGATGATCAGACCTTCCAGGGCTTTCTGTGAGATCTCCTTGCCCCAGCTCGGGCCGACGATCTCCGCGTCGATCTTGTCGGAAGGCAGGTTGAGGTCGGTGGCGATCTTCGTCTTGACCTGCTGGGAGACGTCCGTGTCGATGTCGCTGACCTGGATCCGCAGGCCGCCGTTGCCGAGCTTCTGCACGGTGGCGTCGTGACCCGCGGTGTCACCGGAGATCTTGTGCTGCGCGTCGGAGACCGAGATCGAGGTCTTCGGCGTGGTGAACACCGCGCCGCCGGAGAACTCGATACCGAGCGTGAGCCCGTTCACGATCAGGCCGACGATCGACGCGATCGTGATCAGGATCGAGACGCCGTACCAGATCTTGCGGTGGCCGACGAAGTCGTACGAGATCTCGCCGCGGTGCAGCCGGTGACCGATATCGCCGAGCTTGGACATCAGGCTTCCTTCGTCTCGGAGCTGCTGCTCATCCGGCGGACGCGGCGCAGCGGCGCCTTCACACCGAGTGCCTTGGGGTCGAGGCCGGACCACTTGTGGCCCTGGGCGAAGAACGGCTTGCGGGCCAGGATCGTCATCAACGGCTTGGTGAACAGGAACACCACCACCACGTCGAGCAGGGTGGTCAGGCCGAGGGTGAACGCGAAGCCCTGCACCTTGCCGACGGTCACTGTGAACAGCACGGCGGCGGCCAGGAAGGACACGAAGTCCGACACCAGGATGGTGCGCCGGGCGCGCGGCCAGCCGCGGGCCACCGCGGGTTGCAGCGAGCGGCCCTCCCGCAACTCGTCTCTGATCCGTTCGAAGAACACGATGAACGAGTCGGCGGTGATACCGATGGCCACGATGGCGCCGCAGACCGCCGGCAGGTTCAGCGCGAAGCCGATCGCCTCACCGAGCAGGCACATCAGCGTGTAGGTCAGCGCTCCCGACACCGCCAGGCTGGCCAGCGCCACCAGGCTCAGGCCGCGGTAGTACGCGAACATGTAGAGCACGACGAGGGCGAGGCCCACGGCGCCGGCGATCAGGCCGCCACGCAGCTGCTCGCCGCCCAGGGCGGCGGAGACGGTGGTGACGTCTGACTTCTGGAAGTTGATCGGCAGCGAGCCGTACTTCAGCTGGTTGGCCAGGTCGTCGGCGGTCTTCTGGGTGAAGCTGCCGGAGATCTCCGCGCTGCCGGCGCTCAGCGTCGAGGTGACGGACGGGGCGGACACCACGGTGCCGTCGAGGTCGATCGCGAACTGGTTGTTCGGCGGCTGCTGCGACGAGAGGTTCTTCGTCACGCTGGTGAACTGGCCGGCGCCCTTGGAGTTGAAGCTCAGGTTCACCACCCAGCCGTTGCCCCCGGTGGTGTCGAAGTTGGAGCTGGCACTGGTGACGTTCTTGCCGTCGATCAGGACCGGGCCGAGAGCGTACTTGATCCAGGTCTTGCCGTCGCTGCCCTTGCCGCAGGCGGCGACCTGGTCGCTGTTCTTGGCCGTCGTGCTGGCCTCGCTGAGCTTGGCACGCTGCGTCTCGTTGGTGCAGTCGAGCTTCTCCAGCTGGGCCTGGAGCGCGGCCGGGACCTGCGGGGCGGTGGTGGCGCCGGTGCTCGGGTCCGGGGTGGTGGTGTCGGCCGGCGGGGTGGTCGGCACCGGAGTGGGCGCCTTGTTCACGCCGGACTTCAGCGCGTCGGTGACGGCCCTGCCCTGCGGGGTGGCGCTGCCGGTCGGCGTAGCGGTGCTCGACGGGGTGGCGCTGCCGGTGGACTTCGGCGTCGCACTGCCGGACGGCGTGGGGGTCGTACTGCCGGACGGGCTGGGGGTGGGCGTCGGGGTCGCCGAGGCCGGCTTCGGGTCGAGCTCGGTCAGCACCTGGCGGAAGTACAGCTTGGCGGTGGTGCCGACCTGCTGCTCCGCCTCGGCGGCGTCGGTGCCCTTGGGGATGTCGACGATGATGTTCTTCGAGCCCTGGGTCTGCACCTCCGCCTCGGAGACGCCGAGTCCGTTGACACGGTTGTTGATGATGCTGACGGCCGTGTTCATGTTGGACTTCGTGACCGCGCTGCCCTGACCGTCCTTGGCGGTGAGCGTGATGCTGACACCGCCGGCGAGGTCGATACCCAGCCGGGGGGTGGTGTTGCCCGACAGGAACATCCCACCGGTCAGCGCCACCAGGGCGATGACGATCACGGCCAGAGCGCGCCCGGGATACCCCTGACTCGCCGAGGACCTGCGGCCCTTCTTGGCTGCTGCCACCTTCTTGATTCTCCCTGTCCTACCGCACCGGAGCCTGCGCGCTCACGGAGTGGCCTCGAGTGTTGTGAGAGCCGGGCCCTTACTTGGTGCCGGAGCCGTCCCGTTGCTCCGACGCCTCCTCGGTCTTGGTGAGGTCGATGCGCTCCTCGTCCAGGTCCGCGTCCACGTCCTGGTGCGAGTCCGTGCCGTCCTCGGCCGTCGCGGTGTCCCCGGTCACCGCGTCGGTGTCGTCCTCGTCGATCTCCTCCGGCTCGATGCCGTGCACGATCCGGTTGAACTCGTCCTCGTTCAGGACCGTGGCGATCGCGTTCCTGGCGAAGTGCACGTGCACACCGTCCGTCAGCTCCAGGAGCACGGTCTCGTCGTTGACCTCCTTCACCACGGCGTAGATGCCGCCGATGGTGCGGACGCCCGAGCCGGGCTCCATCTTGTTGCGCATCTCCGACGCCTGGCGCTGCTTGTTCTTGGCCGAGCGGGTCATGAGGAACATGACGCCGATCATGACGATGAAGACGAGGATCAAGGGATTCACGGTGTGGACGTTCCTTCGCACGGCCAGCGGGGCTGGCCTTGAGTTTCGGGATATGTGTGCCGATCCGGAGGAAGGGCGTCGGCGGAGTCTAAGCGCTGGCTCGCCGCCTGAACAACGCCAAGCATGGCACTGGGGTTCCTGAACCGACGAGTCCGTGCGCGCTCAGGGGCCGAAGAGACCGGTCTGTCCGGGTCCCGCCGCATCCTGGCCGGGCACCGCGGCGCCCTGCGGCGGCACCAGTCCCAGGTGCGCCCAGGCCGCCCTGGTGGCCACCCGGCCCCTGGGTGTACGGGCCAGCAGGCCCTCCCGCACCAGGAAGGGCTCGGCGACCTCCTCGACCGTCTCACGCTCCTCGCCGACGGCGACAGCGAGCGTGGACAGGCCGACCGGGCCGCCGCCGAACAGCTTGAGCAGCGCGTGCAGCACCGCGCGGTCCAGCCGGTCCAGGCCCCGGGCGTCGACCTCGTAGACCTCCAGGGCCTTGCGGGCGATCTCCCTGCTGATCACGCCGTCCGCCCTGACCTGGGCGTAGTCCCTGACCCGGCGCAGCAGCCGGTTGGCGATCCGCGGGGTGCCGCGGGACCGGCCGGCGATCTCGGCGGCGCCGTCGGCGGCGACCTCGAGGTCGAGCAGGCCGGCCGAGCGGTGCAGCACCCGCTCCAGCTCGGCGGGGGCGTAGAACTCCATGTGGCCGGTGAAGCCGAAGCGGTCGCGCAGCGGCGGCGGCAGCAGTCCGGCCCTGGTGGTGGCGCCGACCAGGGTGAAAGGCGGCAGTTCGAGGGGGATCGCGGTGGCGCCGGGGCCCTTGCCGACGATCACGTCGACCCGGAAGTCCTCCATCGCCATGTAGAGCATCTCCTCGGCCGGCCGGGACATCCGGTGGATCTCGTCGAGGAAGAGCACCTCGCCCTCCTGGAGCGAGGACAGGATCGCGGCCAGGTCGCCGGCGTGCTGGATGGCGGGTCCCGAGGTGATCCGGATCGGGACGCCCATCTCGGCGGCGATGATCATCGAAAGAGTGGTCTTTCCCAGGCCCGGGGCGCCGGAGAGCAGGACGTGGTCGGCGGTGCCGCCGCGCTTCCGCGCGGCTTGCAGCACCAGGCCGAGCTGCTCCCTGACCCGTTCCTGGCCGACGAACTCGCCGAGGTCCTTGGGCCGCAGCGCCGCCTCGATCGCCTGCTCCTCGGCTTCCGCCGCGGAGCCGACCAGACGCTCCGGCAGGCCCGTGGAGGTCTCGGTGGCGTCGGGGGCGTCGTCCCAGTTCATGAAGGTTCTCTCGGGTCAGCGGCGGGGGTTCGGACGGCCGGGTCGGTGCGGCGGCCCGGCGGGGGCGGTGCGGGCTCTGTCAGCGGGTGCGGTTCAGGCTCTGGAGGGCGGCCCGCAGCAGCGTGCCGACGTTCGGCTCGTCGGCGGCCTCGGCCTGCGGGGTGACGGCGGCGACCGCCTCGTCGGCCTCGCGGGTGGCGTAGCCGAGGCCCAGCAGCGCCGCGTGCAGCTGCTCGCGCCAGGACGTGCCGACCGGGGTGCCGATGCCGGTGGCGGCACCGGGGCCGACCGGCTCGCCGAGCCGGTCCTTCAGTTCCAGCAGCAGCCGCTGCGCGCCCTTCTTGCCGATGCCGGGCACGGCGGTGAGCGCCTTCTCGTCGCCGGTCGCCACGGCGATCCGCAGCGCGTCAGGGGCGTGGACGGCGAGCATGGTCTGCGCCAGCCGCGGGCCGACGCCGCTGACGGTCTGCAGCAGCTCGAAGACCTGCCGCTCGTCCTCGTCGGCGAAGCCGTACAGGGTCAGCGAGTCCTCCCTGACCACCAGCGAGGTGGCGAGCCGGGCGGGCTTGCCGATCCGCAGCCCGGCCAGGGTGCCGGGCGCGCACTGGACAGCCATGCCGATCCCGCCGACCTCGATGACGGCGGTGTCGGGGGCGAGCGCGGCGACCTGGCCGCTGACGAAGGCGATCACGTGGCGGACTCCGGGTCTCGTACGGCGGCGCGGGTTGCGGGGGTGGGCGTTACGGGGGCGGGTGCGGCGGCGCGGGGCTGGGTGCCCGCCCGGGGCGCCGGGCGGCCGCGGGACGCGGCCTGGGCGGCGACGGCCTGCTGGAGCCGGTTGGTGGCCGGGCCGCGCCAGATGTGGCAGATGGCGAGCGCCAGCGCGTCCGCCGCGTCGGCCGGCTTCGGCGGGGCGTCCAGCCGCAGCAGCCGGGTGACCATCGCGCCGACCTGGGCCTTGTCGGCCCGGCCGCTGCCGGTGACGGCGGCCTTGACCTCGCTGGGGGTGTGCAGCCTGACCGGCAGCCCGCGCCGGGCGGCGCACAGGATGGCGACGGCGCTGGCCTGGGCGGTGCCCATCACGGTGCGCACATTGTGCTGGCTGAAGACCCGCTCCACGGCGACGGCCTCGGGCCGGTGCTCGTCGAGCCAGGCGTCGATGCCGCGCTCGATCAGCACCAGCCGGTGCCCGATCTCCGCGTCGGCCGGGGTGCGGACCACGCCGACGCCGATCATGGTCAGCGGGCGGCCGGCCACGCCGTCCACCACGCCGATGCCGCACCGGGTCAGCCCCGGGTCGACGCCGAGCACCCGCATCGCCGCCTCCCCTTCGCGCTGTGTCGCACTGCTGTCCGACCCTGTTCCTGCCTGTTCCTGGAGGTTAGCGCCTCGCACCGACAACGAAGCGGGCCGCCGGGGGTGTGTTCCCCCGGCGGCCCGCCGCGCTACCGGTCGGTGACCGCCCGTCAGGCGTCCACCTTCTCCATCACCTCGTCGGAGACGTCGAAGTTGGCGAAGACGTTCTGCACGTCGTCGCTGTCCTCCAGCGCGTCGATCAGCTTGAAGATCCGCCGTGCGCCGTCCTCGTCGAGTTCGACCTGCATGGTGGGCAGGAAGTTGGCGTCGGCCGAGTCGTAGTCGATGCCCGCCTCCTGGAGCGCCTTGCGGACCGGCACCAGGTCGGTGGCCTCGCTGATCACCTCGTAGGACTCGCCGAGGTCGTTGACCTCCTCGGCGCCCGCTTCGAGCACCGCGCCCAGCACGTCGTCCTCGCCGAGTTCACCCTTGGGGACGATCACCACGCCCTTGCGGTTGAACAGGTACGACACGGAGCCGGGGTCGGCCATCGAGCCGCCGTTGCGGGTCATGGCGACCCGGACGTCGGAGGCCGCGCGGTTGCGGTTGTCGGTGAGGCACTCGATGAGCACCGCGACGCCGTTCGGCCCGTAGCCCTCGTACATGATCGTCTGGTAGTCGGCGCCGCCGGCTTCCAGGCCGGCGCCGCGCTTGACCGCGCTGTCGATGTTCTTGTTGGGCACCGAGCTCTTCTTGGCCTTCTGGATGGCGTCGAAGAGCGTGGGGTTGCCGTCCGGGTCGGCCCCGCCGGTGCGGGCCGCGACCTCGATGTTCTTGATCAGCTTCGCGAAGAGCTTGCCGCGCTTGGCATCGATCACGGCCTTCTTGTGCTTCGTCGTAGCCCATTTAGAGTGGCCGGACATCCGACTGTCTCCTTCGCGTCACCGTTACCGAACGCGCTCGATCCTACCGGGACAGTCTCAGCCCGTGCTGCGCACGGTGGCCACGAAGAGTTCATGCACCCGGTGGTCTCCGGTCAGTTCGGGGTGGAAGGCCGTGGCCAGCGCCTGGCCCTGCCGGACGGCGACGATATGGCCGCCGTGCTCGGCGAGCACCTCCACGTCCGCGCCGACCGACTCCACCCAGGGTGCCCGGATGAACACGCCCTGTACCGGACCGCCGTCGACACCGCTGACGTCCACCGCCGCCTCGAAGGACTCGTTCTGCCGTCCGAAGGCGTTGCGGCGGACGATCATGTCGATGCCGCCGAACGTCTCCTGGCCCGATCTGGGGTCGAGGATCTTGTCGGCCAGCATGATCAGCCCGGCGCAGCTGCCGTAGACCGGCAGCCCGCCGCGGATCGCCGCCCGCAGCGGCTCGGTCAGGCCGAACAGCGCGGCCAGCTTGGAGATGGTGGTGGACTCGCCGCCCGGGATCACCAGGCCGTCCACCGCGGCCAGCTCCTCGGGGCGGCGCACCTGGACGGTGCCGGCGCCGGCCGCGGCCAGCGCCGCCAGGTGCTCCCTGACGTCGCCCTGGAGGGCGAGCACGCCGACGGTGACGGGGCGGCCGGCCGCGGGCCGGCCGGTGGCGGGACGGCTCATCGGTGATTACCAGCCACGGTTCGCGTAGTGCTCGGACTCCGGGAGGGTGTCGATGTTGATGCCGACCATGGCCTCGCCGAGGTTGCGCGAGGAGTCGGCGACCACCTTCGGGTCGTCGAAGAACGTGGTCGCCCGCACGATGGCCGCCGCGCGCTTGGCCGGGTCGCCGGACTTGAAGATGCCGGAGCCGACGAAGACGCCCTCGGCGCCGAGCTGGCGCATCAGCGCCGCGTCGGCCGGGGTGGCCACGCCGCCCGCGGAGAACAGCACCACCGGCAGCTTGCCGAGCTGGGAGACCTCCTTGACCAGCTCGAACGGGGCCCGCAGCTCCTTGGCGGCGGCGTACAGCTCGTTGTTGTCCAGCCCCTTGAGGCGGTTGATCTCGCCCTTGATCTGGCGCAGGTGGCGGACCGCCTCCACCACGTTTCCGGTGCCGGCCTCGCCCTTGGAGCGGATCATGGCCGCGCCCTCGGCGATCCGGCGCAGCGCCTCACCGAGGTTGGTGGCACCGCAGACGAACGGGGTGGTGAAGGCCCACTTGTCGGAGTGGTTGACCTCGTCGGCCGGGGTGAGCACCTCGGACTCGTCGATGTAGTCCACGCCGAGCGCCTGGAGCACCTGGGCCTCGACGAAGTGGCCGATTCGCGACTTGGCCATCACCGGGATCGAGACGGCCTCGATGATGCCGTCGATCATGTCGGGGTCGGACATCCGGGCCACGCCGCCGTCCTTGCGGATGTCGGCGGGCACCCGCTCCAGCGCCATGACCGCGACCGCGCCGGCGTCCTCGGCGATCTTCGCCTGCTCGGGGGTGACGACGTCCATGATCACGCCGCCCTTGAGCTGCTCGGCCATGCCGCGCTTGACGCGTGCGGTGCCGGTCTCGGGAGTCGGGGCGGTGGCGGGGCTGGTGGACACGGTGAGGACCTCACTCGGTAGCGGAATCCGGGCTTCAGCCGGGGTCTGCTTCAATCCTCCGACGCTGTCGGCGGACCGGAAAGGGCCAATTCGCCGCAAGTGGCTCCCGCCGGTGGACTGGTCCCGGCGGTCGGACGAGACCGCCGTCAGTGGCTGCCGGCGCCGTCCGCGGTGAACGGGGCCGGCGGCACGTCGTCCATCTCGAAGGCCAGCGGGAACGGGGCGTGGCCGGCCAGCCGGAACCAGCGCACCACCCGGTGGGTGCGGACCGCCCGCGCGGCGCGCACCGCGTCGTTGTGGAAGCGGCGGGCCATCGGCACCCGCCGGACCGCCTGGGTCAGCTCGCCGATCGCGGCGGTGCCGCCGGGCGCCTCCCGTACCTCCTCCAGCGTGCCGGGCTCGGGGAACACCGCGCGCAGTGCCTGGCTCAGCTCGCTCTCGGCCACCTCCCGCTGCTCGGGCTCGGCCTGCCGGGCGGCGTGCGCGGCCTCGTAGAGCACGATCGAGGCGGCCGGGTCGAGCACCCCGGCGGTGGCCAACTCCTGGGCGACGGAGGCGCGGCGCAGCAGTTGGGCGTCAAGTGCGGCGCGGGCCGCGTCGATCCGGGCGTGCAGCCGGTCGAGGCGTCCCGCCGTCCAGCTCAGGTAGAGCCCGACGGCGACGATCGCCAGCACGACCCAGATGATGGTGGTCACGGGCGCAAAGGCTACCCGGCTGCCGGTCCCGGCCCGACCAGCGGCCGCCGCCGCGCCCGGTGTGTGCGGGCCGAGCAGGTGCCCGGATCAGTCCCTGGCGGAGTCGCGGGCCCGTCCGAAGCGGGCGCGCAGGCTGGTGCGTTCGTCGGTGGCCACGTGCGCGGCGCCGTCGGCGACCGTCTCGTAGACGGACAGGATGTCGGAGCCGACCGCGGACCAGTCGAAGCGCCGGACGTGCGCGCTGCCGCGGGACCGCAGCTCGGCCCGCCGATCGGGGTCGGCGAGCAGCCGCAGCGTGGTCGTGGCCAGCGCGTCGGCGTCCTCGTTGGCGAACAACTCCCCCGCGGCGCCCTCGTCCAGCACCTGGGCGAACGCGTCGAGGTCGCTCGCCACCACCGGCGCGCCCGCCGACATCGCCTCGACCAGGATGATCCCGAAGCTCTCGCCGCCGGTGTTGGGCGCGATGTACGCGTCGACGCTGCGCAGCAGCCGCGCCTTGTCCTCGTCACTGACCATGCCGAGGAACTCCACCCGGGCGCGCAGCGGTTCGGGCAGCGTCTCGACCGCCTCCTCGGTGTCGCCGCGCCCGGCGACCAGCAGCCGGGTCTGCGGGCGCTCGGCGAGGATCTTCGGCAGCGCCTTCATCAGCACCGGCAGCCCCTTGCGCGGCTCGTCGATCCGGCCGATGAAGCCGATGGTGTCGCCCTGCCACTCCGGCCGCGGCTCGGCGTCCGCGAAGAAGCCGACGTCGACGCCGTTGGGGATCACCACCGCGTCGCCGCCGAGGTGTTCGACCAGGGTGCGGCGGGCGTACTCGCTGACCGCGATCCGGGCGCGGATCTTCTCCAGCGCCGGCTGGAGGATCGGGTACGCGGCGATCATCGCGCGCGACCGCGGGTTGGAGGTGTGGAAGGTGGCCACGATCGGGCCCTGGGCGGCCCAGCAGGCGAGCAGCCCGAGCGAGGGCGAGCTCGGCTCGTGGATGTGCACCACGTCGAAGTTGCCGTCGTGCAGCCAGCGCCTGACCCGCGCGGCGGACAGGAAGCCGAAGTTCAGCCGGGCCACCGAGCCGTTGTACGGCACCGGCACCGCGCGTCCGGCGGAGACCACGTAGGGCGGCAGCGGCGTCTCGTCGTCGGCCGGCGCGAGCACCGAGACCTCGTGCCCGAGGCCGATCAGGTGCTTGGCCAGGTCCCTGATGTGGAACTGGACGCCGCCGGGCACGTCCCAGGAGTAGGGGCAGACGATCCCGATCTTCACGGTGTCTCCGTCCGGGACCGGTCCTGCGGGTCGGCCGGCGCGTCGGCCGGCGTCTCGGTCGCGGGCGGCTTCTCGGTCTCGGCCGGTGTCTCGGTCGCGGCCGCCGGAGCGGCGGGCCCGGCGTCGCCGAGACCGGGGGCGGCGCCGGAGCCGGGTTCGGCCGGGCGCGGCTCCAGGTCGGCGAGCCAGAGGCGTTGCAGCATGTGCCAGTCCTGGGGGTGCTCGGCGATGCCGGACGCGTACGCGTCGGCGAGTCGCTGCGTCATCACCGTGGTGCGGTGGGCGCGGTCGCCCTCCGCCGGGACCTCGACCGGCGGGTGCACCCGGCCCTGCATCACCGGCGAATCGTCATACCAAAGAGTGACGGGCAGCAGCAGCGCGCCGGTCTGCTGGGCGAGCATCGCGGGACCGGCCGGCATCCTGGTGCGCTCGCCGAAGAAGTCCACCTCGACGCCTGACGCCGACAGGTCGCGGTCGGCGACCAGGCAGACCAGCCCGCCGGCCCGCAGCCGCCTGGCCAGGATGCCGAACGCGGTGCCGCCCGAGTGCGGCAGCACCTCCATGCCCAGGCCCTCGCGGTAGGCCACGAAGCGGTCGTAGAGCGTCTCGGGTTTGAGCCGCTCGGCGACCGTGGTGAACGGGGTCTCCAGCTTGGTGGTCACCCAGGCGCCGGCCAGGTCGTAGTTGCCCATGTGCGGCAGCGCGAGGATCACTCCGCGGCCGGCCGCCAGCCCGTCGGTGAGGTAGTGCACGTCGGCGGGGTCGAAGCCGCCGCGTACCCGGTCCTTGCTCCAGGCGGGCAGCCGGAAGGACTCCATCCAGTACCGCAGGTAGGAGCGCATGCCGGCCTTGGACAGCTCGCGCAGCCGCGCCTCGCCCGCGTCCGGCAGCACCCGCGCGAGGTTGGCCTCCAGGCGCAGCACGCCCTTGCCGCGCCGCCGCCAGGTCAGGTCGGCCACGTTCCGGCCGAGCGCGCGGGCGGCCGGTTCCGGGAGCGTCTTGACCGCGCTCCAGGCCAGCCCGTACAGGTTGTCGGAGAGGCTGCCGACGAGGCTTCCCCTGAGCCTGGCGGCCCGGGAGGTGCCCTCGCTCACGCGTTGCTCCCGTTCTCCGCCAGCTCGGCCGCCGCGGCGGCGTCCGCCTCGGCGGACTCGCGGCGCACCGTGACCACCCGCTGGATCAGCGTGACCAGGCTGCCGGCGGCGACCGCCCACAGCGCGATCGGCAGCAGCCACTGGATGCCGGGCACGCCGAACTTGTGCAGTCCGGCGAAGCCGCAGAGCGTGAGCGTGACCACCAGCCGCTCGGCCCGCTCGACCAGCCCGTTGACGTTGACCGGCAGGCCGATCGCCTCGCCGCGGGCCTTGGTGTAGGACACCACCTGGCCGCTGGCCAGGCAGAAGATCGTCACCGCGCACAGCACGAGGTCGTCGCCGCGGCCCGCGTACCACATGGCCAGGCCGCCGAAGATCCCGGCGTCGGCGACCCGGTCGAGGGTGGAGTCGAGGAACGCCCCCCAGCGGCTGGAGACGCCCGCCTGCCGGGCCATGTTGCCGTCGACGAGGTCGGAGAAGACGAACAGGGTGATGACGACGGTGCCCCAGAAGAACTCGCCCCTGGGGTAGAAGACCAGAGCGCCCGCCACGACACCGGCGGTGCCGAGCAGCGTCACCGCGTCCGGGCTCACCCCCTTGCGCAGCAGAAATGTGGCGAACGGCGTGAGAACACGCGTGAAGAACGCACGCGCGTACTTGTTCAGCATGGCCTTCCCGACAGGTCGGAGGGGTGCGACGGGCGGCCGGGACCGGCCGCCGGATGGCCCATCGTAGCCAGCCGCGCGGTGGCCGACGCGCCAGGCACCGCTGAGCGGCCCCGCCGGCAGCGGCACACGTACGACGTATGGACGCAGCGTGACCGCCGTGGGAAGGTCGAAAGACCGCGGGCGTCGTCGAGGCCGGCCGCCGGTACGCGGCGCGGTCTCCCGTGGCGCCCATGGCACGCGCCCCAGGGCGCGGTCCCCCATGAGGTGACGGACCGGGAGGCGAGAGCACATGGGTGGTGCAGCCGACAGGAAAGACGGTCAACCAGGGGCCGCCGGAAGGGCACCGGCGGCCGGCCGCCCCGAAGAGGTGCGCAACGTGGTGCTGGTCGGCCACAGTGGAGCGGGGAAGACCACGCTGGTGGAGGCGCTCGCGCTGACCACCGGCGCGGTGAACAGGGCGGGCCGGGTCGAGGACGGCGGCTCGGTGTCCGACCACGACGAGATCGAGCAGCGGCAGCAGCGCTCCGTACAGCTGTCGCTGGTGCCCGTCGAGTGGGACGGGATCAAGGTCAATCTGCTCGACACGCCCGGGTACGCGGATTTCGTCGGCGAGCTGCGGGCCGGCCTGCGGGCCGCCGACGCGGCGCTGTTCGTGGTGTCCGCCGCGCAGGGCGGCGAGGGCATCGGCGGCGCGACCCGGATGGTGTGGGACGAGTGCGCGGCCGTCGGGATGCCGCGGGCGGTGGTGGTGACGCACCTGGAGTCGGCCAGGGCCGGCTTCGAGGAGATGGCCGACGCCTGCGCCCGCGAGCTGGGCGGCGACGACCCGGACGCGGTGCTGCCGCTCTACCTGCCGGTGCACGGACCGGCGGGCCCCGACGGGCACGCGCCGGTCACCGGCCTCGCCGGGCTGCTGACGCAGCAGGTCTACGACTACTCCTCGGGCCGCCGGGAGGACCGCGAGCCGGGGCCCGAGCTGCTGCCGCTGCTGGAGCGGGCCCGCAACCGGCTGATCGAGGGGATCATCGCGGAGAGCGAGGACGAGACGCTGATGGACCGCTACCTCGGCGGTGCGGAGATCGACGTCCGGACGCTGATCACCGACCTGGAGCGGGCGGTGGCCCGCGGCACGTTCCACCCGGTGCTGGCCGCCGCGCCCGCCGCCGACGGCGCCCGGCAGGGCCTGGGCACCGTCGAGCTGCTCGAACTGGTCACCGGCGGCTTCCCGACGCCGCCGGAGCGGGCGCTGCCACCGGTCACCAGCCCGGACGGCGCGCCGCGGCAGCCGCTGGCCTGCGACCCGGACGGTCCGCTGGCCGCCGAGGTGGTCAAGACGTCCTCCGACCCCTATGTCGGCCGGATCAGCCTGGTGCGAGTGTTCTCCGGCACGCTGCGCCCGGACGAGACGGTGCACGTGTCGGGGCACGGGATGCTGGAGCGCGGCCACGCCGACCACGACGTGGACGAGCGGATCGGCGCGCTCTCCTCGCCGTTCGGCAGGCACCAGCGGCCGGTGCCGTCGGCGATGGCGGGCGACCTGGTGTGCGTGGCGAAGCTGTCCCGCGCGGAGACCGGCGACACCCTCTCGGACAAGGACAGCCCGCTGCTGATGGAGCCGTGGGTGATGCCCGACCCGCTGCTGCCGGTGGCCATCGAGGCGCACAGCAAGGCCGACGAGGACAAGCTGTCGCAGGGCCTGGCCCGGCTGGTCGCCGAGGATCCCACGATGCGGCTGGAGCAGAACCCCGACACCCGGCAGGTGGTGCTGTGGTGCCTGGGCGAGGCGCACGCCGACGTCGCCCTGGAGCGGCTGCGCGGCCGGTACGGCGTGCAGGTGGACGCGGTCCCGTACAAGGTGTCGCTGCGGGAGACCTTCGGCGGCCCGGCCAGCGCGCGCGGCCGGCACGTCAAGCAGTCCGGCGGGCACGGGCAGTTCGCGATCTGCGAGATCGAGGTGGAGCCGCTGCCGGTGGGCTCGGGCGTGGAGTTCGTGGACAAGGTGATCGGCGGCGCGGTGCCCCGGCAGTTCATCCCGTCGGTGGAGAAGGGCGTACGCGCGCAGGCCGCCCGCGGGGTGACGCTCGGCTTCCCGGTGGTGGACATCAGGGTGACGCTGTCGGACGGCAAGGCGCACTCGGTCGACTCCTCCGACGCCGCCTTCCAGACCGCGGGCGCGCTGGCGCTGCGGGAGGCCGCCGCCGCGGCGCGAATCCAGCTGCTCGAACCGGTCGCCGAGGTCGGCGTCATGGTGCCGGACGCGTACGTGGGCCCGGTGATGAGCGACCTGTCCAGCCGCCGCGGCCGGGTGCTCGGCAGCGAGCAGGCCGGCGGCGGGCGCAGCGTGGTGCACGCCGAGGTGCCGGAGATCGAGATGGGCCGCTACGCCGTCGACCTGCGCTCGCTGTCGCACGGCACCGGCCGGTTCAGCCGGCACTACGCCCGGCACGAGCCGATGCCCGCGCAACTGGCCGACAAGCTGCGGCAGGACGAGGCGGCGCACAGCAGATGAGCCCCGGTCCGTACCCGTTGCGGCCCCGTCCGGCCCCGCCGGACATGACGGGTAAGCGCCAACTTGGCACCAGGGAAGGCCAATCGGCGGTCCGCGGCCCCACCGCGGGCCGCCGCGCCGCTAATCTGGTGACTGCTCCGAACGTGTGACACCGGCATAGGCGGGGAATGGGCCGGTCGGAGCCGGTGTACTGGCGGGCGCGACGGCGAACTGGGGGCAGCGTGACGGATACCGGGTTCGACTTCAGCCCCGGGGCGCAGGTACCGCTGCTCGGTACCGACGGCGAGACGGCCGCCACCCAGGCGCTGGCCTCCGCCGCGTACCGCGACTCCGCGGTCACCGCGCTGGTCGACATCAACGACGCGTCGAAGGTCAAGCCGCCGCGGATGTCGCTGTTCGAGCCCAACCTCGGCGAGGCGTTCGCCCGCGCGGTGCAGGTGCGGATGCTCGGCCCGAGCCGCAAGGAGCTGGTCCAGTCCTTCGGCGTCGAACCGCAGACCGTGGTCGAGCACTGCCTCGCCGCCAACCGCATCCGGCAGGAACGCGACAACAAGCTCACCATCGTGATGGCGGCCTGCCTGCTGTTCCTGCCCGCCGTCCTGGTCTGGCTCGGCGCCTTCCAGCTGCGCAAGTCGCTGACCACGCTGCGCTCCAGGGGCAGCAAGGCGGGCGCGCTCGGCGGCGTGGTGCTGGCCGTCACGGTCGGCTTCACCCTGCTGCTGGCGATCAGGCCGCCGTTCAGCGGGTTCTGGCAGCTCTACTTCCGGGTGATGATGATCGTCCCGGTCATCGGCTGGTACTACGCGAAGCGGATCTGCGAGCAGAACATCAAGGACATGCGGGAGCGCTGGGGCGGCCTGGTGGCCGGCAGCGGGGTCGGCGCGAAGATCCCCGAGGCGGTCCCCCGCAACCCCAACCAGCTGCGGGCCGAGACGCTGCGGCAGAGCCTGGCCAAGCTGTCGGCCGAGCAGAACAGCAATGTGGTCTTCTACGCGGGCCCCAAGGGGATACTCGGCATGGGCAGCCGCTGGGGCAGCTGGCAGATGGCCGAGGAGCTGCTGCCGCGCGAAGGGCTCGCCGAGATCCACCCGTTCCGCAGCTGGGACGTGATCCGGGCGATACACGACAAGCTGCGGATGCTGGAGCGCGGCCCGCTGCACACCGGCGGCTTCCCCAAGCCGTCGATACGGCACTGGGTCGTGGTGCCGATCAATGAGGGCGCGGGCAAGATAGTGCGGCCGACGGGCCCCGAGGTGGACGCGTTCAGCGTCAAGGACTTCGAGATCCAGCGGATCTGCAACAACCAGCAGTTCGGCAAGGGCAACCGGCACTACCTGGGCATCACGTTCACCCTGTGGGAGGGCAACCTCGTCATCACCTTGATGGTGACGGTGACGGTGCTCGCGAACACCCTGCGGGTGGAGGTCACCGGCCACGCGCTCGGCCCGGTGCACTCGCTGTTCACCTCGGGGCCGCCGGACAAGACCAGGTCGGTGAACAAGCAGGTCAAGTTCTGGGAGACCCGGGACGTCAACGTGGCGGTGATCAACCCGACCGAGGTGGTCCGGCTGACCGCGCGGGCGCCGCTGACCCGGTTCCCCGCCATCCTGGACTACCTCGGCGGCACCCTCACGCTGCCCGAGCCGTTCGGGCTGCGGCACACCTGGGTGGACAAGCCGTGGAGGCACCGCTTCATGGCCGACGACGCGCTGCGCGCCGCCACTCCGGTGCTGCGCGCCGTGCACGCCGCCGCCATCCAGGTCATGGAGGAGAACGGCGTGGACACCTCGCACTTCACCAACCGCTCGATGGTGCTCAGCGGGCTGGTGCAGGACCCGACGCCCGGCAAGGCCGACACCTACGACGCCTGAGGGCGCGCCCGTTCGGGCGCGCCCCCGGGGCCGGCGTGAGCGGCGGGATCAGGACGGCCAGACGTCCGCGAGCATCTTCCGGGTGTCGGCCAGCAGTTGCGGCAGCACCTTGGTGTGCCCGACCACCGGCATGAAGTTGACGTCGCCGCCCCACCGCGGCACCACGTGCTGGTGCAGGTGGGCGGCGATCCCGGCGCCGGCCACCGCGCCCTGGTTCATCCCGATGTTGAAGCCCTGCGCGGCCGATGCGGTACGCAGCGCCGTCATCGCCTGCTTGGTCAGCTCGGCCAGCTCCGCGGTCTCGTCCGCGTCGAGCTCCGGGTAGTCGGCGACGTGCCGGTAGGGCACCACCATCAGGTGCCCGCTGTTGTACGGGTACAGGTTGAGCACCACGTAGACGTGCTCGGCCCTGGTGATGATGAGGCCGTCCTCGTCGGTCTCGGCGGGGATCGCACAGAACGGACATCCGTCCTCGGCACCGGGACCGGTGGGCTTGTTCTCACCCTGGATGTACGCCATACGGTGCGGGGTCCACAGGCGCTCGAACGCGTCCGGGACCCCCGCTCCGGTGTGCTTCTCCGGCTCACTCGTCATGTCGGCCAGCATAGGACTTCCCTCCCCGCGCGCGTGTCGCCGGGCCTGCCGCCGGCCGCCGGCGGCGATCCTGGCCGGATGGACGCCACGGACCCCGGGAACCCCAGCGGCCCCACCGACGGCGGGGACCCCACGCACGGCGGGGACGCGGACGGCCGCGCGGCCCGCTGGGAGAACCGCACGGAGATCCCGCTGTTCCTCGCCTCGCTGCTCTACCTCGCCGCCTACGCGGTCGAGGTGCTCGCCCCCGACCTGCCCTCGGGCTGGCACTTCCTGTGCCTGGCCGTCACCGCCACGACCTGGGCCGCCTTCGCCGCCGACTACCTGATCCGGCTGCGGCTGAGCGGGAGGCGGCTCGGCCCGGCCTACGTACGCGACCACGCGCTGGACACCGTCGTGCTGGTGCTGCCGCTGCTGCGCCCGCTGCGGATGGTCAAGGTCTACGAGGCCGTGCAGCGCCGCCAGGAGCGTCCCCGGCTTGACCTGTACGCCCGGGTGATCGCCTACGCCGGGCTGACCGCGGCGCTGGTCGGCTTCGCCGGCGCGCTGGCCGTCTACCAGCAGGAGCGGGGCGCTCCCGGCGCCGACATCCGGACCTTCGGCGACGCGCTGTGGTGGGCCTGCTCCACGCTCACCACGGTCGGCTACGGGGACGCGACCCCGGTCACCGCGGCCGGGCGGCTGATCGCGTTCGTCGTGATGGTCTGCGGCCTGGCGCTGCTCGGCGCGGTGACGGGCTCGTTCTCGTCCTGGCTGCTGCGGGTCTTCGCCCGGGAGGGCGAGGAAGGGCCCCCGGTCCGCTGAGGAGGCGGTCCGGGGGCCCGACGGCTGCTTTGCCGGCGCCTGAGGTCGTGGCGGCGCCCGAGGTCGTGGCGGCGCCTGAGGTCAGACCTGGGCGCGGGTCTGCACCGCGGTCAGGATCTCGGCGAGGGCCTCGTCGCGCGGGATGCCGTTCTTCTGCGAGTTGTCGCGGTAGCGGAAGGAGACCGTGCCCGCGGCCATGTCGTCGTCGCCGACGATCACCATGTACGGCACGCGCTGCTTCTGGTGGGTGCGGATCTTCTTCTGCATCCGGTCCGACGAGCCGTCCACCTCGACCCGCAGCCCCTTGCGCCTGGCCTCGTCGGCGAACTCCTGGAGGTAGGGCACGTGCGCGTCGCCGACCGGGATGCCGACCGCCTGGACGGGGGCCAGCCAGGCCGGGAAGGCGCCCGCGTAGTGCTCAAGGAGCACCGCGAAGAACCGCTCGATGCTGCCGAACAGCGCCCGGTGGATCATCACCGGCTGCTGCCGGCTGCCGTCCGCCGCGGTGTACTCCAGCTTGAACCTGGCGGGCTGCTGGAAGTCCACCTGGATCGTGGACATCTGCCAGGTCCTGCCGATCGCGTCCCGCGCCTGCACCGAGATCTTCGGCCCGTAGAAGGCCGCGCCGCCCGGGTCCATGACGAGCTCCAGGCCCTGCTTGCCGGCCGCCTGCCGCAGCTGCTCGGTGGCCTCGGCCCACTCCTGCGGCGAGCCGATGAACTTGTCCGACTCACCGCGGGTGGACAGCTCCAGGTAGAAGTCGCTGAGGCCGTAGTCGCGCAGCAGGTTCAGTACGAAGGTGAGCAGCGAGTCCAGCTCGTCGGGCACCTGCTCCTTGGTGCAGTAGATGTGCGAGTCGTCCTGGGTGAAGCCGCGGGTCCGGGTCAGGCCGTGCACGACACCGGACTTCTCGTACCGGTACACGGTGCCGAACTCGAAGAGCCGCAGCGGCAGTTCGCGGTAGGACCGGCCGCGGGCGGCGAAGATCAGGTTGTGCATCGGGCAGTTCATGGCCTTGAGGTAGTAGTCCTGCCCCTCGAACTCCATCGGAGGGAACATGCCCTCCGCGTAGTGCGGCAGGTGCCCCGAGGTCTCGAACAGCTTGGCCTTGCTCAGATGCGGGGTGTTGACGAACTCGTAGTCCGACTCCTCGTGGCGCAGCCGGGAGTACGCCTCCATCTCCTTGCGGATCAGCCCGCCCTTGGGGTGGAACACCGCCAGCCCGGAGCCCAGTTCCTCCGGGAAGGAGAACAGGTCCAGCTCCGCGCCGAGCTTGCGGTGGTCGCGCTTGGCGGCCTCCTCAAGGAACTCCAGGTGCGCCTTGAGCTCTTCCCTGGTCGGCCACGCGGTGCCGTAGATCCGCTGCAGCTGGGCGTTCTTCTCGCTGCCCCGCCAGTACGCGGCGGCGTTGCGCATCAGCTTGAACGCCGGGATGTTGCGGGTGGTGGGCAGGTGCGGGCCGCGGCAGAGGTCCTTCCAGCACAGCTCGCCGGTCTTGGCGTCCAGGTTGTCGTAGATGGTCAGCTCGCCGGCGCCGACCTCGACCCCCGCGCCGTCCTCGGCCTCGGCGGCGCCGCCCTTGAGGCCGATCAGCTCCAGCTTGTAGGGCTCGTCGGCCAGTTCGGCCCGGGCCTCCTCGTCGGTGACCACCCGGCGGGAGAAGCGCTGGCCGCGCTTCTGGATCTCCTGCATCTTCTTCTCGACGGCCTTGAGGTCCTCGGGGGTGAACGGCTGCGCCACGTCGAAGTCGTAGTAGAAGCCGTCCTTGATCGGCGGGCCGATGCCGAGCCGGGCATCCGGGTGCAGCTCCTGCACGGCCTGGGCCATCACGTGCGCGGTGGAGTGCCGCAGGATGTTCAGCCCGTCCTCGCTGGTGATGTCCACCGGCTCGACCTCGTCGCCGTCGGCGAGCGGGCGGCTGAGATCCCGCAACTCGCCGCCGATCCGGGCGGCCACCACGGACCGCTCACCGGCGAACAGCTCCGCCGCGGTCGTCCCCGTCGTGACCACCCGCTCTTCCAAGTCAACGGAATCGCGTTTGATGATCACACGGAGGTCTGACACCGGTCTGCTCCTGACTGAGGCGGTACGGGTTCGATGGCTTCGATGAGCGGCGGCACCGCCGCCCGCCTGAATCGTACCGATCGCGGACCGCTCCCCGCGAAGCAGTAACGGAAGAGGGCGGGGCCCGCCCGCGCTACCGCGGACAGACCCCGCCCTCTGGCGTGGTGGGCGATACTGGGATCGAACCAGTGACCCCTTCGGTGTGAACGAAGTGCTCTCCCGCTGAGCTAATCGCCCGGGACGTCACGAACCTTACAGGCCGGAAGGGCGGGGGTTCAAACCACATCGGCGGTGTCGGCGGCGAGCCTCGCCCGCAGGCCGCGCAGGCCGCTGCGCATCATCAGCGCGTGGTTGGCGACGAAGAGCGGGCGGCAGGGCAGGGCGAGCAGCCGCATCAGGGGCTTGCGCACCACGACCTCCTGCTCGAACAGCAGCCGGGTGCCGGGCTCTCCGTCGCCGATCGTCCAGCGCACCCAGCCCTCCAGGTCGCCGGTCATGGCGACTTCGAGCACCCGGCGGGCGGGGTCGTGCCGGGTGGAGCGGGCGTGCACGGTCAGGTCGTACGGGAGCAGCGAACGGAACGTCAGGGTGCCGGTGGTGTCGCCGGTCTGCCGCACCTCGCGCACCTGCGGCCACCACCTGGGGTACCAGTCGGGGCGCTCCAGCAGCCGGTAGACGGTCCCGGGCTCGGCGTCCAGCCGCCACGTACTGCGGAATCGGTACCGGCTCCAGTCCATACCGCCAGTGTGCCCGCCGAGTTGGCCGCCCGGGGGCGAACGCGAAGGACCCCGGAGACCGCTGTGCGCGGTGTCCGGGATCCTTGAACCGGGTGGGCGATACTGGGATCGAACCAGTGACCCCTTCGGTGTGAACGAAGTGCTCTCCCGCTGAGCTAATCGCCCCGGCGTGCCGACAACTTTACCGCACCCCAGCGGGCCTCCCGCACACAGCTGCGCGCCGCGCTCGTCACGCTCCGCAGTCGGACGGTCAAACATGAGTCTCCGGCGGAGCCCGCCGGGGTCACCGAAATGGGCGTTCGGGATGTCTCGGTACTAGGCCGGACGAGGTACCAGAAGCCTCACAAACCCCTCAGAGGGGTTTACAACGTCCTCGCAGGTGGCATGTCGATTTCGCCGACGTGCGAATCCCCGAGCGCACACTGAGCGAAAGGCCCTGGCGCTTATGAACACCACGGTCAGCTGCGAGCTGCACCTGCGCCTCGTTGTGTCGAGCGAATCCTCACTGCCTGTACCCGCGGGCTTGCGGTACGACACGGCCGATCCGTATGCCGTGCACGCCACCTTCCACACCGGAGCCGAAGAGACGGTCGAATGGGTGTTCGCCCGCGACCTGCTCGCCGAGGGGCTGCACCGGCCCACCGGCACCGGCGACGTCAGAGTCTGGCCGTCCCGCAGCCACGGTCAGGGCGTCGTGTGCATCGCCCTCAGCTCCCCGGAGGGCGAGGCCCTGCTCGAGGCCCCGGCGCGGGCCCTGGAGTCCTTCCTGAAGCGGACGGACGCCGCGGTCCCGCCGGGTACCGAGCATCGCCACTTCGACCTCGACACGGAGCTCTCCCACATCCTCGCGGAGAGCTGAGACCCGCAACCGACAGTCCGCGGCCCGTCCTACTCGGGGGGACGGCCCGGACGCCCAAGGCCACGCCGGGCCTCACCCGGTCCGCCTGCACCGTGTACGCCAGAGCCGTCACCGCGGGGCCCACAGCCCCACGGCGGCGGCTCTCGCGCGCTAGAGTCACCGGAACGCAACCGCCCGATATCTCCGGCAGGGAGCGATTCCGTGCTGATCAACCATGACACCAGGTGCGCTCTCGACAGCGTGGTCGACCTGGTGAACACCGCGCCTGCCATCGAGGGGCGGGAGGCGCTGGCGGACGTGGCCGCGCTGCGCGCCTTCGTGCAGCGCAACGAGGTCAGCGAGGTCGGCCGGCTCGACCAGGGGGACGTCGAGGCCGTCCACGCGATCCGGGCCAGCTTCACCGAGGTCTTCGGCGCCGGCGACGACGGCTCGGCCGCCCGGCTGCTGAACGCGATGATCGCCGAGGCCGGCACCACCCCGCGGCTGACCGCCCACGACGGCTACGACTGGCACGTGCACTACTTCGCGCCCGGCGCCTCGCTGGCCGACCACCTGGCCGCCGACTGCGGGATGGCGCTGTCGTTCCTGATCGTCTCGGGCGAGCGGGAACGGCTGCGGCGCTGCGACGCGCCCGACTGCCGCCGGGCCTTCGTGGACCTCTCGCGCAACCGTTCCCGCCGCTACTGCGACAGCCGCACCTGCGGAAACCGGCTCCACGTGGCCGCCTACCGGGCCCGGCGCCGCGAGGCCGACACCGCGGCCTCCTAGGACCTGTCCGGGCCCTGGCGGGCCGCTCAGCGGCTCGGAGGCGGCCACCTGGACGCCGGGGGGCGGCTCGCGGGGCCACGGGGGCCGGTCGGATCACGCGGCCGGCGTCAGAGAAACAGCAGATCCCACGCCCCGCCCGCGCCGATCAGGCCGCCGATCACGCACAGGAACAGCATCAGCGGCGGCTGCGACAGGGCGTACAGGCACCCGCGCGGCTCCGGGACGCCGTCCGGCCGGACCGGCGCGAGGCCGTCCTGCGGGCTCGGCTCCGGCTGTGGCCGCTGCGGCGGCCGGGGTCTCGCCGGCCGCAGCGGGCGGGACGGAAGCGCGGGAATTCCCGGCAGCGCCGGCAGCTCCGGAAGCTCGGCCAGCTCGCTGAGAGCGGGGAGGACAGGGACGGCGAGGGCGACGGCGGCGGATGCGGGCGATTCCGCACGGTCCGGCCGCGTAGGGGAAAGTCCTTCCCCGGTGGAGGGCAGCACACGCCGATGATCGCGCAGCGCGCGATCACTCGTGACCCAACACGCGGACTCCCAGGGGTGGTTCCGCGTTCAGCCGCACGTCAGATGCCGCGCCGCTTGAGAATTTCCTCGACGTCGGAGAAGTCGGAAAGGCCGCTGTCGTCGCTCCCCCGGCGCTTGGCCTGCGGGCGCCCCGCCGGGATCGCGGGGCTGGACGCGCCGGGCACCGCGGCCGGCTGCCGGCCGCCGCCGCTCACCGCCGGCTGCTCGTCGGACTCGCGGCCAGGTGCGATCAGCCGGGTGGCGCCGTAGAGCAGCACGGACACCGCGATCACGCCGAAGCCCAGCCAGACGGTCGGCTTGAAGACCAGGTCCACCGCCCAGTCGCCAGTGGCCGTGCCGACCTTGCGGCCCAGGGTGACGAGCCCGGCCAGCGCGAGGCCGACCGGCAGCAGTGAGACGGCCGCGATCCGGGTGGCCCGGCGGAATCGGCCCCGGTAGGCGGTACGCAGCGCGAGGGCCAGGCCCGCCGCGGACACGACGGCGCATAGGGCAGTGGTCAGCATCCTGCGGCTCCTGCGGCAGATCCGGACAAACCCCGAAGGGTCCTGCCAAGGGCCCCGCGAAGTCTCTTGCCTCCATCCTGCCTCGCCACCGGCCGATCAGGCCACGGTGGGAGGCCCGGTTCAGGGGGATCTCCGGGACGGCCCTCCTCCCCGGGTGCCGGGCGGCCTCATCCGCGAGTGGGAGACGCGGGTGGGAAAGGCGGGTGGGAGACTGGCGGCATGGATCATCCCTCTCCCCCGCCGGGCCGCAGCACCGTGCTGGAGTTCTGGTGCGAGCTCCAGTGCCCCGACTGCCACGCCGCCCTGGCGGACCTGCGGTCGCTGCGCGAGGCGTACGGCGACGCGCTCGACATCCAGCTGCGGCACTTCCCGCTGGAGAAGCACAAGCACGCGCTGGCGGCTGCGCAGGCGTACGAGGAGGCGCTCGTCCAGGGCCGCGGCTGGGACTTCGCCGAGGCCGTACTCGACCGGGTCGGCGAGCTGGCCGCCAAGGGCGAGCCGCTGCTGCTCGAGATCGCCGCCGCCCTCGGCCTGGACGCCGAGGAGATGGACACCGCGCTGATCGACGGCCGGCACCTGCTGGTCGTCGACGCCGACGAGGCGGAGGGCCGGGCGCTCGGCGTCACCGGTACGCCGACGTACGTGATCGGCGGCGAGCGGCTCGACGGCGGCAAGAGCCAGGAGGGGCTGCGGGAGCGGATCGCGCGGATCGCCGACGGCCTGCTGGCGGACGGCCCGGAGGCGTCGTGAGAACCGTCAGACCAGCGGCTTGTACAGGTGCCGGCCGGTGATCTGGTAGCCCAGCGAGGTGTAGAGCCGCACCGCCGGGGTGTTGGTGGTGAAGACGTTGAGCCCGAGCGCCTCGGTGCCGGCCTCCCGGCAGATCCCCTCGGCGGCGAGCATCAGCGTGCGGCCGAGGCCGTTGCCCCGGTGCGCGGCCTCGATCTCGACGGAGAGCACCCAGCCGGGCTCCGGCGCGGTCCGCAGCAGCAGCCAGCCCACCGTGCCGCCGCCGTACTCCATCGCGTGCAGCCCGCTGCCCTCCGCGGCCCCGCCTTCCGGCATTTCGCGGGCGAACGCGGCGGCCTCGCGGGCCTCGGCCTCGGCGCGCGGCACCCCGGCGCCGGTGAGGGTCCTGACGTAGTCCCCGCGGTCGCGCTCCGCCCACCACCGGTGCTCCTCGGCGCTCGGCCGGCGCAGTGTCACGCCGGGCGGCAACTGGCGCGGGTCACCGTCGAGTTGCTTGAGCATGTACCGGTTGCGCTCGGTGTAGCCGAGCGCGGTGGCGATCCGCAGCCCGTGCTCCGCCTCGGCCGGCACCGCGATCTCCACCCGCTCGCAGCCCCACATCCGCAGCACCTCTTCCGCGGTGAGCGCGGCGACGGTGCCGCGGCCCCGCTTGCGGTCGGCCTCGTCGATGGTGAGCGCCTCGATCCGGCCGACGGCGTGCGGGGCGCCGGCCGCCCGTCCGGGTGTGGGGTCGCTGCGCAGCACGAGGCCGCCGACGGCACGGCTGTTGACGCAGACGGTGTAGTCACGGGCTCGCGCGCCGTCGGCCGCCTGCCGCTGCGGACCCGTGGGACGGAGGGTCGTGGTCATGCGTACGCTCCCGGAGGTCGGCACGGCGGTGGAGAGTTCACCGTTCTACGTTCTACCGCCTGTCTACCGTGTGCCGCCGCGGAGGGGCAGTGCCGTCACCGCTTTGCCCTCGGGCGATGACCCCGGGTGGCGCTGCCGCCCGGAACGCGGCCTTACGGCCCTGCGGCCCGTCGCGGCCTACGGGTTGGGCTCGGCGGCGGCCCGCTCGGCGAACGTGCGCATCGCCTTGGCGGTCACCGGGCCCGCGGCGCCGGGCAGTTGGCGGTCGTCGGCCCGCTGCACGCCCTGCACATCGCGCAGCGAGGAGGTCAGGAAGACCTCCTCGGCCTCGGCGAGCGCGGACATCGGCAGGTCGGCCTCCTCGGCGCCGGACCAGTCGACGACCAGCTCGCGGGTGATACCGGCCAGGCAGCCGGATTCGAGCGGCGGGGTGAGCAGCCGGCCGTCGAGCACCACGAAGACGTTGGAGCCGGTGCCCTCGCACAGCCGGCCCTGGGTGTTGCCGAACAGCGCCTCGGTGGCGCCGTGTTGACGGGCCCTGGCCAGCGCGACGACGTTCTCGCCGTACGAGGTGGTCTTCAGGCCGCTGAGCGCGCCCTTCTCGTTGCGCGTCCAGGGGACGGTGACGACCGCCGTGCTGTCGGGGCGGGCGGCGGCCTCGCCGAGCGCGACGACCAGCGTGGGGCCCGCGTCGCCGCGGTCGGAGCCGAGCGGCGAGGTGCCGCCGGTGTATGTGACGCGCAGCCGGCCGAGCGGCATGGGGTTCGCGGCCAGTACGGCGTCGCAGGCCGCGCGCACCTCGTCCAGGTCGGGTTCGGGCAGGCCGAGTCCGGCGGCGGACCTGGCCAGCCGCTTCAGGTGCCGGGTCATCGCGAACGCCCGGCCGCCGGTGGCCTTCAGCGTCTCGAACACGCCGTCGCCGACGGTGAGTCCGTGGTCGAGCACCGAAACCGTGGCGTCCCCGCTGTCCCGCAGGCCGCCGTCCACCCAGATCCTCACCGAAGTGTCCTTCCGTTTCGCCCGCTGATCCGTCGTCGTGTCCGTGTCGTGCGCCGAGCCCTCTGCCGCTGATCCGTCCGGGCCGCGGGTGTCATCCCTGGCCGGCGGTCTGCCGTACCCCCGACGCTACCGCGAGCAGCCGGGCGGCCTTCAGCTCCGTCTCCGCCCACTCGCCCTCCGGTTCCGAGCCCCAGGTGATGCCGGCCCCGGTGCCGAAGCGCAAGCGCGGACCGTCGCCCGCGGTGCGGTCGATCCAGAACGTGCGGATGCCGACGGCGAGTCGCGCCTCGCGCCGGTCGGCGTCCACCCAGCCGATCGCGCCGCAGTACGGGCCGCGCGGCGCCGGCTCCAGCTCCGCGATGACCCGCAGCGCGCTGGACTTGGGCGCGCCGGTCACCGAACCGGGCGGGAAGGTCGCGGCGAGGAGCTCCGGCCAGCCGGTGCCGGGCCGCAGCTCGCCGCGCACGGTGGAGACCAGGTGCACCAGGCCGGGGTGCGCCTCGACGGCGCACAGCGCGGGCACGGTGACCGAGCCGGTGGCGCAGACCCGGCCGAGGTCGTTGCGCACCAGGTCCACGATCATCACGTTCTCGGCGTGGTCCTTGGGCAGCAGCCCTGCCTCGGTACGGGCGGTGCCCTTGATCGGCCCGGACTCCACGGTGTCGCCCGCCCGGCGCAGGAACAGCTCGGGCGAGGCGGTGGCGATCTCGACGCCGTATCCGGGCAGCCGGATGGTGCCCGCGTAGGGGGCCGGGTTGCCGGTGGCGAGCGCGGCGCCGAGGGCGTCGATGTCGGGGACGGTGTGCGGGCCGCCGGGCAGCGCCGCGGTGAGCACCCGGCAGAGGTTGACCTGGTAGACCTCGCCGGTGGCGATCCGCTCCCTGATCGTCCGCACGCCTGCCTGGTACGCGGCACGGTCGAGTGACGTCGTCCAGCTGTCCGGGTCGGGACCGCGCCAGCTGCCGGGCGCGGCCGGGGCGGTCGCGGGGGCCGCCGGGCGGACGTCGCCGAAGCGGGCGCAGACGGTGCGGCCGTCGAAGTCCACGGCGACCGCCCAGAAGCCGGCGGAGTCGAGCGCGGCCGGGTCCGCGGTGACATCCCGCAGGTCGGAGGCGACAAGACCGCCGAATCGGGCCATCGGTGCGAGGTCGCGCACGGTGCTTCCCTGGTCGAGTACGGGTGCTCCGCCGGTGGACGGCGGGGGTCGCGGCCGAGTCTAGGCGGCGGCCCGGCGGCGACGGGGCGGCGGTCACCAGGCTGTCATTGACCCGGCACGCTGCGGAAACCGGTTTTTGAGCTGGCTCGGGAATCCGCTAGAGTTCAACCCGTCGCCCAGGAACTGGTTTCGGGGCCGGCGTGCGGACGTGGCTCAGTTGGTAGAGCATCACCTTGCCAAGGTGAGGGTCGCGAGTTCGAATCTCGTCGTCCGCTCGATGTGGGGATCCTCCCGGGACCCCGCTGTGTTGGTGGAGTGGCCGAGAGGCGAGGCAACGGCCTGCAAAGCCGTCTACACGGGTTCAAATCCCGTCTCCACCTCCAAGGACGATTAGCTCAGCGGGAGAGCGCTTCCCTGACACGGAAGAGGTCACTGGTTCAATCCCAGTATCGTCCACTGGATCCGCGAGGGTCCTGGCAGTAAACCCCGCGCGATTAGCTCAGCGGGAGAGCGCTTCCCTGACACGGAAGAGGTCACTGGTTCAATCCCAGTATCGCGCACGCGTGTGTGGTGGCCGGAGCGGCGACGGTCGGTCCGGTCGGCGAGGACGATTAGCTCAGCGGGAGAGCGCTTCCCTGACACGGAAGAGGTCACTGGTTCAATCCCAGTATCGTCCACACGGACTGTGCACGGCGGGCCGGAAGCGGTGGCTTCCGGCCCTTCCGCATGTCAGGACGAGAACAGCATGTGGGCGAAGCTGTTGTGGCGGCCGCCGTGGCCGTGAGCTTGGCCGTGGCCATGACCTTGCCCATGGGCGTAGCCGCCGCCGTGCTGCTGCGGGGCGCCCCAGGCCGGGCCCGCGGGCTGCGGGTAGCCGGGCTGCGCCGGGTACTGCTGCGGACCGGGCCCCGGGTACGCCTGCGGCGGCGGGGCGGCGGCCCACTGGCCCTCGACGCGGGTCAGGGTCTCCAGCTCTCCGTAGTCGAGGAAGATGCCCCGGCAGTTGCCGCACTGCTCGATCTGGACGCCGTTGCGGTTGTACGTCTGCATGTGGCCGTTGCATTTAGGGCAGACCATGGTTGGTTCAACTCCTCGTAATGTGCCGTGCGTTCACTCTAGGCGGGTGATCCGCTCGCAGGCGGCCAGAATCCGGGACTCGGCGTCGTCCAGCTCCCGGCTCTCGCGGTGTGCCTTGGCGACGGCGGTCGCGGCGGTCTGCACGGCCACCGCGCGGGCCGGCAGGTCGAGATACGCCCACGGATCGCCGCCGGCGGGCACGGCGACGCCGCCCGCGGCCCGGTAGGCACCCAGGAACCGCGCCCATCCCTCCGGTTCGAGCAGCCCGGCCGCGAACCACATGGCGGGCCGCGCGAGATCCCAGGCCGGATCACCGGTTCCGAGGTCGTCGACGTCGATCAGCACCCAGTCGCCGTCCGGCGCGGGAACCCGAACGAGCTGCCCCAGGTGCAGGTCCCCGTGGCAGAGCGCCACGACCCCGCTTCCGCCGGCCGGGGGCAGCCGCTCCCAGGCCCGCCGGACGGTCCGGACGGCGGCCGAGTCGGGCACGCCGTCCAGCCGTGCGACGGCGAGGGCGGCTTTGAGGGGGGCGCGCATGGGCGGCAGCGGGGCGGGGCCGGCGGGCGACTCGGCGAGCTGCCAACTGCGTTGCCCGGGGCCCGCCCCGGGCGCCGGCCGCAGCGGGACGGTGTGCAGCCGGGCGAGCAGCGTGGCGGCCGCTTCCCAGGGGGCGGCGTGGGGTGCGTGCCGGTCCACCGGCTCGCCGTACGGCCACCTCGTCACCACGCGGCCCGCCACCGTCTCAGGCGCGGGGCCACCGCAGGGCGGCAGCAGGATGCCCCGCAGCAACGGGTGAGCGGCGACCGCCAGCCGATCACCCAACTCGCGCGGCTCGCTCCCCGGCGCATGCGCCTTGACGACGACGCCGCCGACCCGCACGACGGTCCCGTCCTCCCGGTCGGCCAGCACACTGTGCGCGGCCTGCACGTCACGGGCGCCCGCCAGCCGCGCCAGCGCGCCAATGACCGCCTCGGCCCCGGGGTGATCTGCGGTGGTCATCGAAACAGTCAAGCACTACGCCCCGGACGGCCCGCCGGGGCCGGAACGGGACCGCCAAGCATGACCCCACCAGCTGCGGCCGGGGCCGGGGGGCGAACTGGAGAGCCCGGCAGCAAGCCACGGGGTGCCCATCGAAGGCGGGACGGGGCAGCCAGGCGGCAACGCCCACGGACCCCCACCGGGACCTGCACCGAACCGACAAGCCGCACGCCATCCGGCCGCCCGCCAGGGCCGGGACCAGACCGTCAACCAGCATCCCACCGGCTGCCCTCCAGGGCCCGGGGCTCGGCCCGGGGTTACCGGGCCGCCGTCTCCCCCGTCCGCCGCGGAGCGGGAAAAGCGCAATGCCCGCGCATCCTGGGATGCCCGGGCATTGCGCAGTCGTCCGCCGTACCCCCGTCCCCACGGGGTTCAACCGGTGTGTCCCGGCCCGGACCGCTCTTCCGGGCCCTGGGGCTCAGCGCCCCATAAGGCCGGCCACGGACGACGCCTGTGTGACCACCGCGTCCACACCGCCGAAGAGATAGGCGAGCAGAGCGGCCAGCGGCAGCACCATGGCCGCCGCCACCAGCGGGTGCCGGGGGCCGGAAGGCTGACGTGTGCGGTTCCGCGCGGTGCGGTACGCCCAGTTCGCCATGGCCCTCTCCGGTGGTCCGCTGTGGTCGGGTCCTGATCTGGAATTGGGGGCGGCGGGCGTTTGACCTCGGGGGACGAGTGCTTCGCCCGCCGCTTGACCTCAACATTAGGTGCGCCGCGAGCCCCGGTCGTCCCCCCCTCGTACCGCTTTACCGGCCTCCCGGAGGATGACGGCGGCGACCCCGGATACTCCCCTGGGTGGAGGAGGGACCTAGGCCCCGCCTGACACATGGCGTCGTCCGCCCGTAAGGCGGCCCTAGGTTCCCGCGGTGGTTCCGAAGGTCACCTTGTAGTAGCAGGCGCCCTTGCACGCCATGGTCGCCGAGTCGTCGAAGGCGTACGAGTACGCGTAAGGCGCGGCGCGCTTGAAGACCTGGGTGTAGTCCACCGGCCAGTTGGCGGGCACGCAGTGCTCGCGCCCGGCCCAGGCGCCCCGGCAGCAGTACGTGTCGCCGCCGAACGCCGCGCAGGGCGGCTTGCAGCCGACGACCTGGCCGCCGGCGGTGGACCGCATCGCGGCCGGGCAGGCGACGTCGGTGGTGCAGACGCCCCGGTAGCAGCCGGACGCGCTGACCGGGTCCTTGGTAGCGGTGTGGGACACGTTGACGTACATCGGCAGGTTCGACCCGTCCACCATGCTCACGTCGTAGAAGTCCATCCCGGCGTAGGCGGCGAAGGTGAACTCGCCCAGGGTGGTGGGCGGGTTGGGGCCGTCGCACACCGTGGTGCAGTCGCCGGACGCGCAGTGGCTCGCCGCGGTGGTAGCGCATCCGGTCCGGCCCCAGATCCGGCCGCCCCAGTTGCCGGGCACCGCCACGGACATGCTCTGGCCCGGTGCCAGCTTGTGGCCGGCCGGGTAGACGGCGGTGTTCGTGACGACCGCCCACACCGTCTGCGGAGTCCGGTTGACGACCGTGACCAGCCGCTTGCCCGCGGGGGCGGCGGACGGCCCGGTGTGCGAACCGCCGCCGGACGGCGGCTTCGCGGTGCGCTTCGGGGCCGCGCCCGACGCACCCGACGTGCCTGACGGGGAGGGGGACGCCGACGCGCTGCCGCTCGGCGAGGCTGTGGCGGTGGTCTCGGCCGAGGCGGAGGCCGAGTGGGACGGGGAGGGCTTCGCCGGTCCTGTCGGCGTCCCGGAGTGCTGGAGGGCCGCCGCGACCTGGCGTTCCGCGTCGTGCGTGCGCCCGGTGCCGGGACCGGAGCCGGACGGCGGCCACAGGCCGTACACGACCAGCACCGCGACCGCCGCCGCGACGGCGGCCGTCCACGCGTACCACCAGCGGCGGCGTGACGGCCGCGCGCTGTGCCTTCTGCGTCCACTTGCCATGGTGTGTCTCTTCCTCGTGCGGTGCGCGGACGCCCTCTCCCGATCGTGGCCGCGGGGCCGGTGGGCGGACGGCACGGATCCGGGACCCGGCTACGGGCTGACTCCCCAGGTGATGCGGTAGCCGCACTCTCCCGAGCAGGTCAGGACGCTGGTCGCGTCGTCGTTGACGTAGGAGTAGGCGAAGGGCTCGGCCTTCTTGAAGACCGCGGCGGAGTCCACCGGCCAGGACGACGGCACGCACTGGGGGCGGGCGGCGAAGGCGCCGTTGCAGCAGGTCTGGTCGGTCTTGAAGACCAGGCACGCGCTCAGGCACGCCACGATCTTGCCGCCGCGGACCCGCTGGAGCTGAGCCGGGCAGGTCGCGTTGGCGTCGCGGGTGCAGCCCGCGGCGGAACAGCCGTTCGCGTCCAGCTTGTCGCGGGACGACCCGTGGAAGCTGTTGATCCACATCGGCAGGTTGTTGCCCTCGACGAGACTCACGTCGTAGAAGTCCATGCCGTTCCACGCGTTGAGGTTGAACTCGGCGAGGGTGGAGGGGAACTCGCCCCACGTCGAGCCGCACTGGAAGTGCCCGCAGTCCCCGGTCACGCAGTGGCCGTTCCCGGCCGCGTCGAAGTGGCAGCCGGTGCGGGCCCAGACCCGGACGTCCCAGTGGTCGGGCACGGTGAAGCTCACGCTCGCGCCCGGTGTGAGGACCCAGCCGGTGGCGCCGACGGGGTGCTTGGGGTCCGCGGCGATGGCCGGCCAGATCGTCTGGGAGAGCCGGTTGACCAGGGTGACCGTCCGCTTGCCGGGGGCGGCGGCGGAGCCCTTGTGCGTGGGAGGAGGCGGTTTCCGCGGGGTGGACGCCGAGGTCGCCGACCGGGTCGGGGAAGCGGTCGCGGAGGGCGGCGCGGAGGCCGACGGCGAGGCGGTGGCGGTCCCCCGGGCGGCCGTGGCGGAGGCCGAGGGGACCGGCGCGGGGCGGCTCGCCGCGGCGGCGGAGGCGGACGCGGAGGTGGGCGGCCGGTCGGCCGCGGCGTCTTCCGGCCCGCCGCGGATCAGCAGGACGGCTGCGACAACGGCGAGGCAGGTGACGACCGCCGCGGCGGCAGCCACCGAGAAGGTCCGCGCGCGCCTGCGCCGGCTGCGCTGTCTGCGGCGGCGGGACAGCCGGCTTTCTGACACCGCGGGCACTCCTGTCCGGTCATATGGCTGCTTCCGGAAAGGAGACGGCTCCGAGGCCGTCCGGATAACGCAAACCTCGCCGAGCGAGGCTGAGGTCAGGCAGCGGGACGGAGGAGGGTGTTCAGTTCCTCGGCCGTCACCACCCGATGCTGAACACCCTCCCCGCTGTCCCGGGCCAGGACTGCGGATCCCGGGACTTCGGAGTTCGGGTCAGGCCGTTCTGGCCTCGGGGTCCATGTCCCGCGGCACCGGCTGTTCGACCAGTGCGAGCACGCGGGTGGCCATGAAGCGGGCGGTGCGCACCACCGTGCCGCTGCGGGTGACTTCACTCACTTCCACCACCCCGCGGCGCACCGCCGTCTCGACCCGGCGTCCCGCGCGGGTGGCGATCACCTCATAGGTTCGGGTGGTGTCCCCGGCATCCACGACTATCTCCACACGATCACCTTTCACGGCGTCATTCCCCCTTGGCAGACGGACCGTTGGCGAAGTGGGCGCGGCGCTGACAGCCCGTCGGACGGGCCCGCTCCCACACCTCCAAGGATCCCACCGGGCACTGACAATTCACGGCCCCGCGCCTGCGGGGCTTCAGCGCACGCGGGGACTTGAGTCCGTAAGCTGTGGTCGGCCGACCGGCCAGTCGGCGGACAGTTGAGTGGGGCCTCCCCCACCGGAGGCAGGGGACGGACATGGCGATGATGCGGCTCCGACGGGAGGATCCGCGGGTCGTCGGCGCGTTCAGGCTGCACCGGCGGCTGGGTGCGGGCGGCATGGGCGTGGTGTACCTGGGCGCCGACAAGCGCGGCCAGCGGGTGGCGTTGAAGGTGATCAGGCCGGAGCTGGCGGAGGATCAGGAGTTCCGCTCCCGGTTCGCCCGCGAGGTGTCCGCGGCCCGGCGGATCCGTGGCGGCTGCACGGCGCGGCTGGTGGCGGCGGACCTGGAGGCCGAACGGCCCTGGTTCGCCACGCAGTACGTGCCCGGGCCGTCGCTGCACGACAAGGTCGCCGAGAACGGGACGCTGGCCGCCGCGGAGGTCGCCACGATCGGCGCGGCGCTGGCCGAGGGCCTGGTGGCCGTGCACGAGGCCGGGGTGGTGCACCGCGACCTGAAGCCGTCCAACATCCTGCTGTCGCCCAAGGGGCCGCGGATCATCGACTTCGGCATCGCCTGGGCGACCGGGGCGAGCACGCTGACGCACGTCGGCACGGCGGTCGGCTCGCCCGGGTTCCTCGCGCCCGAGCAGGTGCGGGGCGCGGCCGTGACGCCGGCCACCGACGTCTTCGCGTTCGGCGCCACGCTGGCCTACGCGGCGACCGCGGACTCGCCGTTCGGGCAGGGCAGTTCCGAGGTCATGCTCTACCGGGTGGTGCACGAGGAGCCGGACCTCGCGGGCGTGCCGGACGCGCTGGCGCCGCTGGTCTACGCGTGCCTGGCCAAGGATCCGGAGGAGCGGCCGAGTACGGTGCAGCTCTCCGAGCGGCTGACGGAGATCGCGACGCGCGAGGCGCGCGGGATCGGCGCGCCGCGGCGCGAGGCGCGGGACGCGCTGCCGAAGGCGGCCGGGCCGCGACCCGAGCGGCCGGTGGGGCGACGGGCCGAGGAGTACGCGCAGCAGCGCACGGAACGGCGGCCTTCGGCGGGGCCGGGGGCGGCGTCCGGGCCCGGTGGCCGCTCCGGGACGGGGCGCACGCCGGTGTCGCGACCATCGGGTGCGCGCCAGCAGGATCGCGTGCCGCGGGCGACCGGGGCGGGGCGGACGACCGGTTCAGGCCGGTCGACCGGGGCCGGGTCCGGGCAGCGGCCCGGGGGCTCCAACCGGCGGTTGATGCGGCAGCGGATCGTGGTGTTCGTGATCGTGACGTTGCTGGCGGCGGTGTGTATTGCAGCCGTGCAGGGCTGCCAGCACATTTAACGCATCCGCGCGGGGCAACCCGATCGTCCCGGCTGCCCGGCCGTCGTGGCTGAGCGCGCAGTTCCCCGCGCCCCTTCTTCCCGCCGTAGGGGCCGAGCTTTGCGTCTACGTGCCGGCCCGTCGTGGCTGGTCGCGCAGTTCCCCGCGCCCCTACGGGGCACGTCTCCCCGGGGCCGGGCGGCCCCCGTCAGGGGCGCGTCCGCCGGCCGGGTGGGCCCCGCTAGGGGCGCGGGGAACTGCGCGACAAGCCACCTACCGGGCCGCAGACCGGGGACGAGCGCAACCACCCCACCCCGACCCGGAAAGGGGCGCGGGGAACTGCGCCACAAGCCACCCACCCGGCCGCAGACCGGGGACGAGTGCAACCACCCCGCCCCGACCCGGAAAGAAGGGCTGGCGCTCAGGTCGGAGGGGACGTAGATTAGCAAGCGCTTGCTTAGCTCTGCACGGGAGAGAGGGACGCGCCGCATGACTGACCGCAGTGCGAGGGACGACCTCGGCGACGTAGACGTAGAAGCAGAGGTGGCCCGCCGGGTGCGGGAGCTGCTCGTCGCGCATGACCCGGCGTCAGCCGAACCGCTCGACTTCCTGCGCGCCCGCTTCGACGCCGGCCTCGCCTGGGTGCACTTCCCCGCCGGCCTCGGCGGCCTGGGCGCGCCCCGGTCCGCGCAAGGGGCCGTCGACGCCGCGCTCGCCGCCGCCGGCGCGCCGGACAACGACCCCCGCCAGATCGGCATCGGCCTGGGCATGGCCGCCCCGACCATCCTCCGCTACGGCACCGATGAGCAGAAGTCCCGCTTCCTGGGCCCCCTGTGGACCGGCGAAGAGGTCTGGTGCCAGCTGTTCAGCGAGCCGGGCGCCGGCTCCGACCTGGCCGGTCTGCGTACCCGCGCGGTGCGCGAGGAGTCCAGCGGCGACTGGATCGTCGACGGCCAGAAGGTCTGGACGTCCAGCGCCCACAACGCCCGCTGGGCCATCCTCATCGCCCGTACCGACCCGGCAGTACCCAAGCACCAGGGCATCACCTACTTCGTCTGCGACATGACGGACCCCGGCGTGGACGTCAGGCCGCTGCGCCAGATCACCGGCGAGGCGGAATTCAACGAGGTGTTCCTCACCGGCGTCCGGATCCCCGACGCGCACCGGCTCGGCGCGGTCGGCGACGGCTGGCGGGTCGCGCAGGCCACGCTGATGAACGAGCGCGTCGCGATCGGCGGCGGGGGCGGCTCGCTGCCCCGCGAGTCCGGGATGATCGGCACGGTCGCGGCCACCTGGCGGAACCGCCCCGAGCTGCGTACCCCCGAGCTGCACGACCGGCTGCTCGGCCTGTGGGTGGAGAGCGAGGTCGCCCGGCTGAGCGCGGAGCGGGTCAGGCAGCAGATGGCGGCCGGCGCCCCCGGCCCCGAGGGCTCCGGGCTGAAGCTGGCCTTCGCCCGGCTCAACCAGCGGATCAGCGGCCTGGAGGTGGAACTCCTCGGCGAGCAGGGCCTGCGCTACGGCGACTGGACGATGGCCAGGCCGAGCCGGGTGGACTTCTACGGCCGCGACGCCGGCTACCGCTATCTGCGCGCCAAGGGCAACTCGATCGAGGGCGGTACGTCGGAGGTGCTGCGCAACATCGTCGCCGAGCGGGTGCTCGGCCTGCCCGCGGAACCCCGTACCGACAAGGACGTCGCCTGGAAGGACCTGCCCCGATGACGCTCTCCCCCGCCGTGCCCGACCTGCTGTACTCCGAGGTGGAGGACGATCTGCGGGCCGCCGTCCGCGCGCTGCTCGCCGACCGCTGCGGCCCGGCGGCGGTGCTCGGCCGGATCGAGACCGACGCGCCGTACGACCCGGAGCTGTGGCGGGTGCTGGCCGCCGAACTGGGCCTGGCCGGGCTGCTGGTGCCGGAGAAGCTGGGTGGCCAGGGCGGCTCTGCGCGCGAGGCGGGCGTGGTGCTCGAAGTCCTCGGCGGCGCCGTCGCCCCGGTGCCGTTCCTGGGCAGCGCGGTGCTCGCCACCACCGCCCTGCTCGGCTGCGACACCGCGGACGAGGCGGTGGCCGCGCTGCTCGGCCGGCTCGCCGCGGGCACCGCCACCGCGGCGCTCGCCGTGCCGCTGTCGGCCGCGCCCGGCGACGCCTTCCCGGCCGCCGCGGTCCGCGCGGACGCCGAGGGCCGGCTGACCGGCCGGGTCACCAGCGTGCCGGACGCGATCACCGCCGACGTCCTGGTCGTCCCGGCCATCGGGCCCGACGGCCCCGGCCTGTACGAGGTCGCCGCCGCCGAAGCCGCCGTCGAACGCCCGGTCTGCCTCGACCTCACCCGGCCGCTCGCCGACCTGGCCTTCGACGGCGCCGCCGGCCGGCCGCTGCCCGCCGCCGACCCGGCCGCCGCGCTGGACCGCGCGCTGCTCACCGGCGCCGGCCTGCTCGCCTCCGAGCAGCTCGGGGTGGCCCAGTGGTGCCTGGACGAGACGGTCCGCTACCTCGGCGAACGGCACCAGTTCGGCCGCGTCGTCGGCTCGTTCCAGTCGCTCAAGCACCGCCTCGCCGACCTGTGGCTGGAGGTCGTCTCCGCCCGCGCCGCGGCCCGCAACGCCGCGGCGGCGCTGGCCGCGCCGGGCAGCGGGCAGGAGGCCGAGATCGCGGTGGCCGTCGCCCAGTCCTACGTGGCGGGCGTCGCCGTGCACAGCGCGGAGGAGGCGATTCAGCTGCACGGCGGGATCGGCATGACGTGGGAGCACCCGGCGCACCTGTACCTCAAGCGGGCGAAGGCGGACGAGATCGCGCTCGGTACGCCGGGCAGGCACCGGGCGGCGCTCGGCGGCCTGGTGGGGCTGCCGGGCTGACGAACCTCCGGGTTCCGGCGGCAGGGGTCACACCACGGGCCTCTGGACGCCCGGTGTCCAGGTTGGCAGGATGCCGGGCGCCCGACGATCACGCGCCCGGCCGTCAACCGCGCAGGACAGGGAGCCACCCCGACCATGAACCGCCGCCCCGCACTGATCGCCGTCGTCCTGCTCGCGTCCGTGGTGGCGGTGGTGGGCGTGTCCAGGTGCGGCAACGACGGCCCGGACAAGGCCCAGGGCAGGAAGCTCGCGCTGGCCGACCGGAAGGGCGCGGCCACCGCGTACTGGAAGGCCGTGGACGCGCTGCCCGCGGGGAAGTTCGACACGCCGTCCGGCGTCGGGATGTTCCGGGCCTGCCAGGCGGGCCGGGAGAAGAACGGCAAGGGCGCCGCACGGTACGACCTGGCCGACTACCTCCAGCCCGTGCGGGACGACGAGAAGATGGCCGAGCTCCTCGCCACGGTGAGGACGGCACTGGCCCCGCAGGGCTGGCGGTTCACGTCCGTGCCGATCGCGGACAGCCTGATGCCGGACCCGGTGCGGGAGCCGCTGTACGTATGGCAGGCCGAGCAGGACGGCCGCTACCTCCAGCTCACCCTGCACGAGGGCAAGGACGGCCTGCCGGCCGCCGGGTACCTGGACGTGCTCACCGGGTGCCGGAAGTACGGCAAGGCGCAGAAGGAGGTCATCGCGCACTACGACGGGTCGGTACGGGACGAGTACCGGGCGACGTCGAAGGCGACACCGAACCCGATCCCGACCGGCTTCCCCACCGCCACGCCCTGACCGGGCGGTTCAGCCGTCTTCGCGCCGCGTGCGGGAATCCGGCGGCCGGGTGGCGTAGAAGGCCACGGCCGAGGCGGCGGCGACGTTCAGCGAGTCCACCCCGGCGGCCATCGGGATCGTCACCCGCTGGTCGGCCAGCTTCAGCGCGCCCGGGGTCAGCCCGTCGCCCTCGGTGCCGAGCAGCAGGGCGAGCCTCTCGGGCCGCCGGGCGGCGAGCTCGTCCACGGTGATCGCGTCGTCGGCCAGGCAGAGTGCCGCCACCGTGAAGCCGTGGCCGCGCAGCAGCTCCAGATCGCCCGGCCAGCTCTCCAGCCGGGTCCACGGCACGGAGAAGACGGCGCCCATCGAGACCTTCACCGACCGCCGGTAGAACGGGTCGGCGCAGCGCGGCGACAGCAGCACCGCGTCCACGCCGAGCGCGGCGGCGCTGCGGAAGGCGGCGCCCAGGTTGGCGTGGTCCACGATGTCCTCGAAGACGGCGACCCGCCGCATGCCGCCGGTCAGCAGTGCGGACGGCTCCGGCAGCGGTTCGCGGCGCATCGAGGCCAGCGCGCCGCGGTGCACGTGGTAGCCGGTGACCTGCTCGGCCAGCGCCGGGGTGACCTGGTAGACCGGCGCGTCTGCGGCGGCGATCACGTCGGCCATCGGGCCGAGCCACTTCGCGGACAGCAGCATCGAGCGCATCGCGTAGCCCGCCGCCAGCGCGCGCCGGATCACCTTCTCGCCCTCGGCGATGAACAGGCCCTCGGCCGGTTCGCGGCGGCGCCGCAGCTCGACGTCGGTGAGCGAGGTGTAGTCCGCGAGCCGCGGGTCGTCCGGGTCCAGGACGGCGACGGGCTCAGCCACGCCCGTACCCGCCGGCGCCGACGGAGACCACGTCGCCGATGACGATCACGGCGGGCGGCCGTACGTTCTCGTCGGCGACCGCGCGCGCCACCGTGCCGAGGGTGGCGTCCACCCGACGCTGCGCGGCGGTGGTGCCCTCCTGGATGACGGCGACCGGGGTGCCGGCGGAACGGCCCTCCGCGATCAGGGCGTCGGCGATGGCGCCGATCCGCTCGACGGCCATCAGCAGTACCAGGGTGCCGCGCAGCCGGGCCAGCGCGGACCAGTCCACCAGCGAGCGCGGGTCGTCCGGCGGTACATGGCCGCTGACCACCGTGAACTCGTGCGCCACGCCCCGGTGGGTGACCGGGATGCCGGCCGCGCCGGGCACGCTGATCGCGCTGGAGATGCCCGGTACGACGGTGACGGCGATGCCGGCCGCCGCCAGCGCCTCGGCCTCCTCCATGCCGCGCCCGAAGACGAACGGGTCGCCGCCCTTGAGGCGGACCACCGCCTTGCCGGCCTTGGCGTGCTCGATCAGCGCGGAGTTGATCGCCTCCTGGGCCATCGCACGGCCGTACGGGATCTTCGCCGCGTCGATCACCTCGACGTGCGGCGGCAGTTCGTCCAGCAGGTCGCGGGGGCCGAGCCGGTCGGCGATCACGACGTCGGCCTCGGCGAGCAGCCGCCGGCCGCGGACGGTGATCAGGTCGGGGTCGCCGGGGCCGCCGCCGACCAGGGCGACGCCCGCGGTACGGGCCCGGTGCCGGGGGGCGGCCAGGCTGCCGTCCCGCAGGCCCTCGATCACCGCGTCCCGCACGGCGGCGGAGCGGCGCGGGTCGCGCCCGGTGAGCACCGCGACGGTCACGCCCTCGGTGCGGCCCGTCGCCGGGGTCCAGGCGGTGGCGGCCTCGGCGTCGTCACTGCGGACGCACCACACGCGGTGCCGCTCGGCTTCGGCGCTGGCCGCGGCGTTGGCCTCCGGGTCGGTGCTCGCGATGAGGGCGTACCAGGCGTCGGCGAGGTCGCCGTCCCGGTACTTCCTGCGCTCCCAGCGCAGCTCGCCGGCGGTGGCCATCGCCTCGACGGAGGGGGTGGCGGAGGGCGAGACCAGCACGATGTCCGCTCCCGCGGAGACCAGGGCGGGGAGGCGGCGCTGGGCGACCTGCCCGCCGCCCAGGACGACGACCCGCCGTCCGCCGAGGCGGAGCCCGACGGGGTACGCGGGGGCGTCGTGCGGCATGAGGTCTCCTCGTATCAGTGACGTGGGGTTCGCCCCCCAGCGTAAAGGGCTCCGCCCCGGCCCCAGCCCCCCGGCTGCCCCGCCGTCGTGGCTGGTCGCGCCCACGCGGCGCCCTTTTGGGGCCCGGCCCCCGGCCCCCGGCATTCGGCTGCAGGTCCGCCGTGGCTTGTCGCGCAGTTCCCCGCGCCCCTTCGGGGCCCGACCGCCGGTTCCTCGGCTACCCCGCCGTCGCGGCTGAGCGCGCAGTTCCCCGCGCCCCTACGGGGCCCAGCCCCCGGTTCCTCGGCTACCCCGCCGTCGTGGCTGAGCGCGCCCACGCGGCGCCAGCCGCAAATGGACACAGCCCCGCGCCCCTGTCGGGGCGCGTTCCCCCCGGGGCCGGGCGCGCCCCGTCAGGGGCGCGGGGAACTGCGCGGCAAGCCCCCACCGGGCCGCGGGCCGGGAACGAGCGCGACCGCCCCGCCCGGGCCCGGAAACCCCCGCCGGGCCGCAGGCCGGATGGTGCGACGCGGCCCGGCGAAGGGCTAAGCCTTTTCCGTGACGCCGGCCGCGTCGAACGTGGCCACCTCGTGCATGACACGAGCAGCGCTCTGAACGAGCGGGAGCGCCAGCAAAGCGCCCGTGCCCTCGCCCAGCCGGAGGTCGAGATCCACCAGCGGCCGCAGGCCCAGCGTGGTCAGGGCCGCCACGTGGCCGGGCTCGGCGCTGCGGTGCCCCGCGATGCACGCCGCAAGCACCTCGGGCGCGATCGCCCGGGCGACGAGCGCCGCCGCTCCCGCGCTCACGCCGTCCAGGATCACCGGAGTCCGCAGCGCCGCCGCGCCGAGCAACAGGCCGACCATCGCGGCGTGTTCGAGTCCGCCTATGGCGGTGAGCACGCCGATCGGGTCGGCCGGGTCCGGCCGGTGCAGGTCGAGCGCCCGGCGGACGACGTCGATCTTGCGCGCGTGCATCTCGTCGTTGATGCCGGTACCGCGCCCGGTCACCTCCGCCGGGTCGACCCCCGTGTAAACGGAGATGAGCGCCGCCGACGTCGTCGTGTTGGCGATCCCCATCTCCCCGGTAAGCAGCGCCTTGTTACCCGCCGCCACCAGATCCCGCGCCGTCTCGATCCCGATCTCGATCGCCCGCAGCGCCTCTTCCCGGTTCATCGCGGGCCCGACGCTGAAGTCCGCCGTGCCGGCCCGCACCTTGCGCGGCAACAGCCCCGGCGTACTGGGCAGTTCGGAGGCCACCCCGACGTCGATCACGCAGATCTCCGCGCCGACCTGGTTGGCGAACGCGTTGCAGACCGCGCCGCCGCCGAGGAAGTTGGCCACCATCTGCGCGGTGACCTCCTGCGGCCAGGACGTCACGCCCTGCGCGTGCACCCCGTGGTCACCCGCGAAGATCGCCACCGCGGCGGGCTCGGGGATCGGCGGCGGGCACTTCCTGGACAGCCCGCTGAGCTGCGCGGAGATGATCTCCAGCATGCCGAGCGCCCCGGCCGGCTTCGTCATCCGCTTCTGCCGCTCCCACGCCTCGCCGAGCGCCTTCGCGTCCAGCGGGCGGATGCCCCGCAGCGTCTCCTCCAGCAGGTCGTGCGGCTCCTCGCCGGGCAGCGCCCGGTTGCCGTACTCCTCGTCGTGCACGACCCACGACAGCGGGCGCCGCTGCGACCAGCCGGCCTGCATCAGCTCCGGCTCGTCGGGGAACTCGTCCACATAGCCGATGCACAGGTATGCGACAACCTCAAGGTGCTCGGGAAGGCCCAGCTCCGTCACCATCTGCCGCTCGTCGAAGAAGCTCACCCAGCCGACGCCGAGCCCCTCCGCGCGGGCCGCGAGCCACAGGTTCTCCACCGCGAGAGCCGACGAGTACGGGGCCATCTGCGGCTGGGTGTGCCGGCCGAGGGTGTGCCGGCCGCCGCGGGTCGGGTCGGCGGTCACCACGATGTTGACCGGGGTGTCGAGGATCGCCTCGATCTTCAGCTCGCGGAACTGCCGCGCGCGGCCCTTGGGCAGCGACTTGGCGTACGCCTCGCGCTGCTGCGCCGCCAACTCGTGCATCTTCTCCCGGGTCTTCTCGGATCGGATGATCACGAAGTCCCACGGCTGGGAGTGCCCCACGCTTGGCGCGGTGTGCGCGGCCTCCAGCACGCGCAGCAGCACGTCGTGCGGGATGGGGTCGGGGCGGAAGCCGTTGCGGATGTCGCGGCGCTCCCGGATCACCCGGTGCACGGCGTCGCGCACGGCGGGCTCGTACGGTTCCGCCGCCGGGCCGTACTCCCGCTCGGCCGCCTCGTCGGCGAACGCGACGGACGGCCCTGCGGGCCGGGCTTCGGCGGGGACGGCGGCCGCGGCGTCAGCCTCTGCGGGCTGCTCGTCGAGAGCCGCGCCCGCGAGGTTCACGCCATGCGCGAGCGTCGCGCCCGCCGGGGTGGCGGCGGCCTCCTGGGCGGGCACTCCCGCCTCGGGACTGCCCGCCGGGGTGGCGGCGGCCTCCTGGGCGGGCACTCCCGCCTCGGGACGTCCGGCGTGGGCGCCGGAGGACCCGCCGCCGGCCGGTGCGGCCACCTCCTGCGGCAGGCCGACGGCACGCCTACGGGTACGGACCCCGCCGCCTCCCTGCGGCGGACGTCCCGCCGGGGCCGCACCGCCCGCGTGCGCACCCTGGCTCGCGCCAGCTTCTGCCCCGGGAGCGACCGGCGTCTGATCGCTCGGCGCGGTGCCCTCGGTGGGGCTGACGGCACCGGCCGTCTGCGCGTCCTGCGCGGGGATGCCGGAGCCGGCGGCCGCCTGCGGGACGGCACCAGGCACGCCATGCGCGGGAGTCCCCGACGCGGAGGCCGCCCCGATGGAGCCATCGGCCGTCGCCTGCTGCCCGTGCGCGTTGGCGCCGGGCGCGTCCAGCACGCTGACGCCATGCGCGGGAGTGCCCTGAGCCGAGTCCGACTCGACGTTGCCACCGCCCGCTGCCTGCTGCCCCTGGGAGTTGGCGCCGGGCGCACCCAGCACGTTCACGCCGTGGGCGGGAGTGCCCGACGCGGAGGCCGAGCCGCTGCCCGCTGCCTGCTGCCCCTGCGAGTCGGCACCGGGCGCACCTGGCGCGCTCACGCCGTGCGCCGGAGTCCCCGAGGCCGAGCCGCCGCCCGCCGCCTGCTGCCCCTGCGAGTAGGTGCCCGGCGAACTCGGCACGCTCACGCCCTGGGCGGGGGTGCCCTGAGCCGAGGCTGCGCCGCCACCCGCTGCCTGCTGCCCCTGCGAGTCGGCGCCGGGCGAACTCGGCGCGCTGACACCGTGGGCGGGAGTGCCCTGAGTCGAGGCCGAGCCGCCGCCGGCGGTGCCAGTCGGACCCGGCACACTCACGCCGTGCGCGGGGGTTCCGGACGCCGAGGCCGGGCCGCTTCCCGGCGCCTGCTGCCCGGCGGCCACCGCACCCGCGTCCACGCCCTGGCCGACCACACCCTGCTGACCGGAAGCGCCGCCGGCCACGGGAGCACCGTCACCCGGGGCCAACCCGGCCTGGACGCCGACCGCTTGCTCGCCGCCGGACGCCTGCGCGCCGACGCCGGGCGAGCCCGCCGTCACGCTCACGCCATGCGCGGGAGTGCCCTGCGCCGAGGCCGACTCCGGCGAGCCGCTGCCCGCGAGCTGCTGCCCGACGGACGCCTGCCCGTTCACCGCCTGCACGGGACCACCGGCGCCCTCGGCCAACTCCGCCGGAACGCCACCCACTTGCTGCCCGCCGGCCGAACCAGCCGCATGCACGCCCTGCGCAGGAGTACCGGCACCCGGGGCCGCCGGGACGCCGTGCACCTGCTGTCCACCGCCCACCTGAGCGGCCGGTCCGGCCACGCTCACGCCGTGCGCGGGCGTACCCGCAGCCGTAGCGGCCTGTGCGCCAGGCGCAGCAACGCCATGCGCCGGAGTCCCCGGAGCCGAGGCCGACTCAGGTGAGCCACCGGCCGCAACCTGCTGCCCAGCGGACACCTGACCGTTCGCCGCCTGCCCACCCTGCACGGGAGCACCGGCACCCCCGGCCAACCCCACCGGAACGTCACCCACTTGCTGGCCGCCGGGCACGTTCACGCCATGCGCCGGCGTGCCCGCAACCTGCTGACCGGCCGCATCGCCGGCCACTCCCCCGCCCTGCGCGGGAGTTCCAGCGCCCGGGGCCAACCCCACCGGACCGCCATGCACTTGCTCGCCGACGCCGGGCGTACCCGCAGCCGTAGCTGCCGTCGAACCTGGCGTACCAACGCCATGCGCGGGAGTCCCCGCGACCTGCTGCCCACCGACAACCGCAGCCGCCTGGTCGGCCTCAGACCCGTACGCCCCAGCGGCCGGAGTCCCGGAGCCGGGAGTCGGCTCGACGGAGACCACGGGCTGCACGCCACCCTGAACCTGCGGCTGCTCGGCCGGCGGGCCCACCGTGTGGGCGGAACCGGGGGCGTGCACGCCGTGCGGGGGCGTTCCCGGGGGGACGCCGGGCGTCTCGGCCGGGGGTTGCGGCAGCAGGTGGGCATCCGCCTGGACCGGGATCGGGATCATCTGCGCCGGGGCGGCGGGGAACGAGGTCTGCGCCGGGATCACGCTGTCGGCGTGCGGGATCAGCGAGACCTGGGAAGCCGCCTGGGCGGCCGGCCACTCGCTGCCGGGGACCGCGACCGCGGGATCGGCCGAACCGCCGGTCTGCTGGACGGGGATGCCCGTGGAGTCGTCGGCCGGCACGTCGAGGTACTCGGGGCCGATGGTGGGCGGGCCTGAGGCCCGCACCGGGGGCTGGGTATGGGCCGGGCCGCGGTCGGCCAGCGAGCGGACCGAGACGCCGGCCGTCGCGTCGGGCATGGGCGGCCCCATGTGCAGCGGCCGGCGCGGGGCCGGCGCGGCCTGCTGCGGCTGCTCGGCCTGCGCCGTCTCCACCGCCCGCACGGGTGCGAACTCCACCGAGCCGGAGTCCCGACCGCCCGACTCGTGCGCCGCGTCCCCGGCCTGCTGGGGCATGGGCTGGGACGGGACCGGCTGCGGATCGCTCCACGTGCCCTGCGGCCCCGGCATCAGCAGGACGTCGTCCTCGTCGTCGATCCCGGGCCCCGGCGCCGCCGGGTGGTCGAGGTACTCGAAACCCTGGGCGCCCTGGGAGCCCTGGCCGGCCTGCTGCTCCACCTGCCAGCCGGAGGCGTCCTGCTGCTGTCCGTCGAGGAGACCGTCGGGCCCGGGTACGCCGTTGCCGGGATGGGCGGCCGGCGGCTGAAGACCCGCCTCGCCGACCGCGTTCTCCGGTAGCCCCTCGCCGGGGATCTGACCGGTGTCCGTCATGCGTGCCCCTCGCCCATCGGTTTCGCTCCTTCCAGCGCCGCACCGTCCGCGACTCAACCCCCGCTACCAAGAACGAGCGTGCGGGGGATGCGGCACGTCGGCGCCGGGCGCCGGAAAAGCTCGACGACCCGTCAACGCACGACGACGGCACAACGATCCGCCAGCCTACCCCGCACCGCCCGGCCGCCCGCCCTGCGGTCCGTCCCATGGGACACCCATTCGAAGACCCCAGCCGTCACCGGGGTGACCAGCGAAAACAGCACCCCCACCAGCCCCGTTGATCATGGACAGGTCAGCGTCTGGTACCGCAGAGTGCGAAGGTCACCGACCGTTCCCGCTCGGCCCATTCGGCGTCCAGTTCGACTGACTGCAGGAGCGTACGTTCGATGTCGTAGCCCCCCTCGGCGAGCGCCCTGCTGACCGCCTCGGCGTCGTCCCGGGTGGCCGCGTCCGCCACGATCCGCTCCGGGCGGCGGGCCGCGCAGGCGGCGGCCACCTCGGCGTCGGCGCAGCCGATCCTGACCACGTCCGGCTCCGGCAGGTCTTCGAGCACCTGCGGCGCGACGCCGTGCACCACGTGCAGTTGGACGCCGGTGCGGCGGCCGGTCGCGGTGATCCAGTCGCAGGCGTCGGCGTCCCGGTCCACCGCGATGACGGCGGCGCCGAACCGGGCCGCCTCGACCGCGACCGCTCCGTCCGCCGCGCCGATGTCCCACACCAGGTCGCCGGTGCGCGGGCCGAGCCTGGCCAGCTGGTAGGCCCGCACCTGGGCGGCGATGTGGCCGCCGTACTCGGCCGGCGGCAGCGCCCAGCCGCGGACCGGGCCGGGGAAGCCGGGCTCGCCGCCGGCGATCCAGCCGCCGCCCGACGGGACCGGCGGGACACCGAGCACCGAGGCGCCGGGCGAGACGGCGCTGACCCCGCCGACGACCAGCACCACATTGGGATCGCGCCAGATGTGGTCGGCGACCTTGTCCGAGGTCAGGACGGTGACCTGCTCCTCCTCGCTGCCGAGCGCCTCGCAGATGACGAAGGTGCGGTGCACCCCGGTCAGCAGCAGGGCGAGTTCGGCCGGGCCCGCGCCGGGCGCGGTGAGCACCGCGACCTTGGGATAGGAGCGGCAGACGTTAACCGCGCGGCGCAGCGTGCGGCTGGTGGCGACGACCACCCGGGCGTCGTCCCACGGCATGCCGGCCCTGGCGAACGCCTGGGAGACGGCCGAGACGCCGGGGACGACCTCGATCTCCAGGCCGAGTTCGGGGGCGCGCAGCGCGCGGACCACGCCGAAGAAGCCGGGGTCGCCGTCGGCGAGCACCACCGCGCTGCCGCGGTGCTTGGCGATCCGGCGGGCGGCGATGTCGATGCTGCCGAGCACGATCTGCTCGGCGTGCGCCGGGACGTGGGACAGGGCCAGGTGCCTGCGGGTGCCCGCGACGAGGCTGGCGGCGTCGAGGGCGGCACGGGCGGCGCCGGACGGGGGTGAGCCGTCCCATCCGATCACGGTGACCCGGTCGGCCATCGTCGTCTGCCTCCATGGCGTGGGCGGATCGCTGGGGGTGCCGGGGAGGGTCCTGCCGGCGCGCTGGGAGGAGGCAGGTTCCCGGAGGAGAACCCTAACCCGGCGAGGTGTTCGAATGTGGTCCCCGGCAAGGCTCGCGGGTGGCCGCTCGGCGGAGAGCGGGAGCGGAGGCGGGAATCGGCGAGCGCGGGCGCGGCAATCGACGCGGGAACCGAGGAGCGCGGGCGGGGCCCGGGGATCAGCGCCAGTCGGCGTACGCGTTGTAGCTGTCGTAGGCGCCGACGGCGGTGGAGCTGTCCGACAGCCGCTCGTCGAGGTCCTCCGGGAGCAGGCTCCAGACCAGCAGGTCGGTGCGGATCTCGGCCCAGCGGCCGTCCTCGGTCTGGCTGCGGACGATGCCCGCGTTGCGCAGCACTCCCTCGCTGACGCAGCCGATCTTCTGCGCGACCTGCTGGGAGGCAGTGTTGTCCGCGGCGGTGCGCAGCTCGATCCGCTCGAAGCCCTGGTGGTCGAAGAGCCAGCGGCAGACGGCGAGCACCGACTCGCTCGCGTAGCCCTCGCCCCGGGCCCAGGACGCGGTCAGGTAGCCGATCTCGGTGCCGCGGATGCGCCAGTCGGTGTTCTGCAACTGCACCGCGCCGACCAGCCGCTGGGTGAGGAACTCGGTGACGGCCAGAACCAGGCCGCGGCCTTCGGTACGCTCGGCGGGCGCGGCGCGGGCGATGAACTCGCGGGCGGCCTCGGCGGAGTACGGCTGCGGCACCTGGGTCCACGCCGTGACCAGCTCGTCGTCCATCATCTCCGCGAGCGCGGACGCGTCCTCCTCGTCGTAGGCGCGCAGCACCAGCCGCTCCGTACTGAGTGAGACGTCCGGAAAGATGGAGGTCATTCGCTGCTCCGTAACAGGGCATAGGTGGACTGCTCAGCATGCAGCATCAGGCGCGGTGCCGGCCGGGCAGGGTCGCCACCGCGTGTCCCGGAGCGGGTCCCGAGCCGGTGCCGGGCCGGGTCCCGGAGCGGGCGGACTGGCGAACACCCTTCCAGAGTAGGGCGGATGCCCTTCAGTACGGGTATCCGTGCCCGTCATCTGATCCTGCTACCGTCAGCCCGCGTGACAGTGCACCACGCAGCAGGAGTCGGCTACCAGCGGGCCGCGGGGGTCTACGACCGCTCCCGGCCCTCCTATCCGCTCGCCGCCGTCGCGGCGCTCGCCGACGCGTTGCCCCTGGAGTCCGGCCGCACGGTGGTCGACCTCGGCGCGGGCACCGGCAAGTTCACCCGGCTGCTGGCGCTGACCGGCGCTGAGGTGCTGGCGGTGGAGCCGGTCAGGGAGATGCGCGAGCGGCTGGCCGAGCTGCTGCCCGGGGTGGCGGTGACGGCGGGCACCGCGGAGGCAACCGGGCTGCCGGACACCTGCGCGGACACGGTGGTGGCGGCGCAGTCCTGGCACTGGTTCGAGGACGGCGCGGCGCTCACCGAGGTGGAGCGGCTGCTGCGGCCGGGCGGGGCGCTGGCGCTGGTGTGGAACACGTACGACACGTCGGTGCCGTGGGTGCGGGACTTCCAGGACATCTACTTCAGGCTGGCGCCGAGCGACCTGCCGAGCCCGCCGCTGTCGTCCGGACTCGGCGCCCCCTACCCGGGCGGCGGCTGGCGCAAGGTGTTCGAGGCGCGGCCGGGCTGGGGCAAGGTGGAGGAGCGGCACTGGCCGAACCCGTACACCACGACGGTCGCGGACGTGGTGGAGCGGATGACGTCGTCCAGCCATATCGCGGTACTGGACGCGGCCGCGCAGGCGCGGGTGCGGGCCGAGGTGGAGGCGCTGCTCGGGGCGCACGACGCGACCAGGTCGGGCGGGGCGATCGAGATGCCGTACACGACGGACGTGTACTGGATGCGGCACGGCTGACCGCCCCGGCCGGGGCTGCCGTCCGGCCGGCCCCGGCAGGCAGGGCGGCGGGCCCGGGGGTGGCGGGCCCGGGGGAAACCGTCCGTAATAAAGTCGTCGCATGCTCGACGCGGTGTTCATCACGGTCTCGGTCACTGCGCTGCTGCTGGCGGCGTGGTGCGGCTTCGCCGCGTATCGTGACGAACCGACCAACGACTGGCACTTCATCGGCATGGCCGTGGTCACGGTGGCCGCACTGGTCCAGCTCGTGGTGTCGATCGTGCGGCTCACCCAGGGCGACCGGCCCGAGCAGGGCACCGTGGTCTACGTGGCCTACCTGGTCGGCGCGCTCTGCGCGATCCCGGCGGCCGGCTTCATGTCGCTCGCCGAGCGGACCCGCTGGGGTTCGGCGATCGTCGCGGCCGGCGGGCTGATCCTGGCCGTACTCGAACTGCGGCTGAACGACATCTGGGGGGCCGGACATGGCTGAGGACGGCACGGAGGCCGAGAGCATGACGACGCAGGACACGGCGGAGACGGCCGCCCCGGTGGAACTGGCGAAGACGTCGGAGGCGCCCGGGGAGCCGGAGCCCGGGCAGAGCGGGAGCGGCCGGATCGGGCAGGGCCCCGGGCGGCTGCTGCTGGCGCTCTACGGGGTCTTCACGGTGGCGGCGCTGTCCCGCTCGCTGGTGCAGATCAGTACGAAGTACCACGACGCCCCGTTGGCGTATGTGCTGTCCGCGGTGGCCGGTGTGGTCTACGCGGTGATCACGGTGGCGCTGTGGCGCGGCGGCGAGTCGGCCCGCCGGGTGGCGCTGGTGTGCTGCTCCCTCGAACTGGCCGGGGTGATCTCGGTCGGCACGCTGACGCTGGTGGACTCCTCGGCCTTCCCCGACGCGACGGTCTGGTCCGACTTCGGGATCGGCTACGTCTTCCTGCCGCTGGCACTCCCGGTCGCCGGCCTGCTCTGGCTGCGGAGGTCCGCCCGCGAAGCGGCGGCGGACACGCGGCCCGGACAGGCCGGCGCCGAGGCGTGACGTTTGCGCGGTCGAGGCCACCGGCGGCGCCGGCGGTGGCCTGCCGCGGATCTCAGGCGGTGGCCGCGAAGCCGGCGGCCGCGGCGGCCTTCTCCATGGTGACCAGGCTCAGCCGGCGGCTGACCGGTTCCGCGGCGCCCACCTGCTCGTAGCCGAGCTTGCGGTACATCCGCAGGTTGACCTGGCTGCGGTGGCCGGTGAAGAGCCGGTACCGCTTGGCCTCCGCCTCCTCGGCCAGCCGGTCCTCGACGGCGGCCAGCAGCCGTCCGCCCAGGCCGTGCCGCTGCAGTCGCGGGTGGACGATGAGCTTGCCGATCCGCGCGGTGCCGTCGTCGTCGACGGCGCCGCGCACCGAACCGACGACCTCCTCGCCGAGGCGTGCCACGAGCACGACACCACCGGCGAGTTCGGCACGCAGTTCGTCCAGCGTCTGGGTGAGCGGTTCGATGCTGTAGTCGCCGTACAGCTCGGCCTCTCCCTGGTAGCAGAGGTATTGGAGTTTCAGGATCTTCTCGGCGTCGTCGTGCTCCGCCGTAGAGATGGTCACGCTCATGCCCATGCGCGCCGGCCTTCCCTTCGAATCCGTCCGGGCAGTTTGAGGGATGGGTAATCGCCCGGAACGTGTGCCTGAGTGGAGTTGGTACGGGTGTGCGCCGCCTCCGTGGCGCCGATGATCGCACATGCACTCCTGCGGGGTACCCCTTGCGCGATACCCGTCTCAGTCACGTCCAGGCGCGCCGAGGCTGCCCACTGCCGCTGACTGTTTACCGTGCATTACCCCGCCTCACCGGGGATCCAACCCTCGAATTCAGGATCGTCCGAAGACAGTTCAGACAGCGTGATCGCAGCGGCCCGAGGCTGCCCTGTGAGATTCCCAACTCCCGGGAGATTTGCCGGTAAGTGGGGTCAGAGGGGGACATCAGGGCGCCGACCACCTGCGGGCAGCGTCCCGGCAGCCGCCGCACCGCGGCCCGTACCGCCCGGTACGACTCCGCTGCCAGCACCTCGTCCTCCACGCCGCGGGCCTCCGGGGCAGCCGGTCCGGCGCCGTCGTGGTCGTCGTAGGGCAGCTCGCTGCGCATCCTGCGGGCGGCGCCGCGCACCTCGGCGCGGACCGCGCCGCGCACCCAGCGGCCGGGTTCGGCGGGCGGGCCGTCCAGTTCGAGCAACCGTACCCACAGGGTCTGTTCGAGGTCGGCGGCCTCGATCGCGCCGGGCAGCGCCTCGGCCGCGGCCTCCGCGGCGAGCAGCGGCCCCAGCAGCCGGTACGGGTCGGGGTCGGACGGTCCGGCCGCGGCCGTCGGGGGCGCGCTCAGCGGGGGCGGTGTCATGGGAGTCTGCATACCGGTTGCCACGGACCGGCCGGGCCCGGCGGTTGCCGGACCCGGCCGTTTTCATCTCAAGGTGTGGCGTTCCGGGCGGGGTTGACGTCTCCGAGGGCCGCCGCGTGCGTCAGGCGTTCCAGAAGTCCTGCCGGGCGAGCACCGCCGTGTCGGCGTTGTCGGTGAACAGGCCGTCGATGCCGGTGGCGAACCAGGTCCTGAAGGCGTCGATCGGCTTGCCGTACGCGTTCGGGTCGGTGCCCGTCCGGAAGTCGACCGGCAGGAACTGGTTCTCGTTGCGGGCGGTGAAGGGGTGCAGCACCAGGCCCTGCCGGTGGGCGTCCCTGACCAGGGTGGTGGGCTTGAGCAGGTGGCCGGTGGCGTCCAGCGGGATGACCAGCTCCGCGGTCGGGCCGATGCCCTGTGCGAAGCCCGCGATCCACTTCAGCCCGGCCGGGGTGACCAGGTCGGCCACGGTCCGCTTGTCGCCGGACACCACGAAGTCCCACGGCTGCGAGGTGAGGCCGTTGAGCAGGAAGATCTTCGCCGGGGCGGCGCCCAGCCGGCCGAGCCGCTGCAGGCTCTGCGCCTCGAAGGACTGCAGGAACTGCGGGGCGCCGGCCCGCAGCCTGCCGTACGGGCGCAGCAGCGCCACCAGCCGCTCCTCCAGCGGCAGGCCGATGCCGCGGAAGTACGTGGGGTGCTTGGTCTCGGTGTGCAGCCAGACCGGCCGGCCGCGCTCGCGGCCCTTGCGCTCGGCCCAGTCGAGCACCTCGGCGAAGGTGGGGATGTCCCAGCGGCCGTCGTAGATCGTGTTGCGCTGCCGGACGGCGGGCAGCCGCTCGACGGCGCGCAGCCGCTTCAGCTCGGCCAGCGTGAAGTCCTCGGTGAACCAGCCGGTGGTGGGGACGCCGTCGATGGTCTTGGTGGTCCTGCGGCCGGCGAACTCGGCGTGGTCCGCGACGTCGGTGGTGCCGCCGATCTCGGGTTCGTGCCGGCACACCAGGTGCCCGTCACGGGTGGGGACGACGTCCTGCTCGACGATGTCGGCGCCGATCTCCAGGGCGTGGTCGTAGGAGCCGAAGGTGTGCTCGGGGCGGTAGCCGGCGGTGCCGCGGTGGCCGACGATCGCCGGTACGGGCAGGCCGCCGGGCCTGCTCTTTCCGGGCGTGCCGGGCTTGGCCGCGGGATGCGCCGGGGCGGCGTCGCCGCTGTCCTGCGCCTGGGCGGTGGCCGCCGTGCCGAGCACGGCGCCGCCGGCGCCGATCGCCGCCGCGGACAGCACCGCTCGCCTGCCCAGGCCCGTCTTGTGCTGGTCATCCGTCATGCGCGGCATGATGCCGCGGGCAGCTTGCCGGGGTGCGACACCGGCCGGAACACGCCCGTAACACGGGTCAACACGGAGTAGCCGTCCGGTGAACCCGACGTGCGCCGGGACGCGGCACGGAAGTATCGTCTTCTTGCGAAGTCCGCCGTACGAGATCCGGAGGGGTCAGTTGTCCCGCACCTTGCTCAAGGCGATCCTCGGAGTGCTGATGCGCGTCCTGTACCGCCCCACGGTCGAGGGCTTGGAGCGGATCCCGGGCGACGGGCCGGTGATCCTCGCGGGCAACCACGTGACCTTCATCGACTCGATATTCCTCTCCCTGGTCGTCGAGCGGCAGGTGTACTTCATCGGCAAGGACGAGTACGTCACCGGCAAGGGGCTCAAGGGCCGGGTGATGGCCTGGTTCTTCACCACCTGCGGGATGATCCCGGTGGACCGGGACGGCGGCCGCGGCGGCGTCGCGGCCCTGATGACCGGCCGCCGGGTGCTGGAGCAGGGCCGGATCTTCGGCATCTACCCCGAGGGCACCCGCTCCCCCGACGGCCGGCTCTACCGCGGCCGTACCGGCGTGGCCCGGCTGACCCTGATGACCGGCGCGCCGGTGGTCCCGTTCGCGATGGTCGGCACCGACAAGGTGCAGCCGGGAGGCACCGGCATGCCGAGGATCGCCCCGGTCACCGTCCGCTTCGGCAAGCCGCTGGAGTTCGCCCGCTACGAGGGCATGGACCGCGACCGCTACGTGCTGCGCGCCGTGACCGACGAGGTGATGAGCGAGGTCATGCGGCTCGGCGGCCAGGAGTACGTGGACATCTACGCCACCAAGGCGAAGGCCGCCTGAGCGGCGGTCGCGGAACCGGGACCGGCCCGTTGAAGCCCTGGCTGTTCCTCGACGTCGACGGGCCGCTCAATCCCTACGCGGCCCCGTCCGGCCGCCTCCCGCGCGGTTACGCCCTGCACCGCCTGCGGCCGACGCACTGGCCGCCCGAGCACCCCGACCTGCCGGTCTGGCTCGACCCGGGCCACGGCGCCCACCTGGACTGGCTGACCGCGCACTTCAGCCTGGTCTGGGCCACCACCTGGGAGGACGACGCCAACACCATGATCGGTCCGCTGATCGGGCTGCCGGAGCTTCCCGTCGTCCACTGGCCGGAGCAGCGGGCGCAGTCCGCGACGGGGCTGTTCTGGAAGACCGCGGAGCTGGTGCGGTTCGCCGACGGGGCGCCGTTCGCCTGGGTGGACGACGAGGTCGACGAGGAGGACCGGGCGTTCGTGGCCGCGCACCATCCGGCGCCGGCGCTGCTGCACCGGATCGATCCCCGGGTCGGGCTGCGCAGTGCCGACTTCGCCACGCTGGGCGAGTGGGCGGTCGGGATCGGCTGAGCCCGGGGCGCGGGTGCGGCCCAGGTTGAGCCCGGGGCGCGGGGGCGCCTCGGGCTCAACCTGCTGACGGGTGCGGTCAGTTGTCCTTCGCGTGGGCCCAGGCGTGCTGGCGGGCCAGGTCTGCCTGGAGTTCGGCGAGCTGGACGGCGACCGCGCTCGGGGCGGTGCCGCCGCGGCCGCTGCGGGAGGCCAGCGAGCCGGAGACGTTCAGCACGCCGCGGACCTCGGGGGTCAGCGCGGGCGAGATCTTGGCGAACTGCTCGTCGGTCAGCTGGTCGAGCGTGATGTCCTCGGCCTCGCAGACCTTCACGCACTCCCCGGCGACCTCGTGCGCGACCCGGAACGGCACGCCCTGCTTGACCAGCCACTCGGCGACATCGGTGGCCAGCGAGAAGCCGGCCGGAGCGAGCTCCGCCATCCGCTCCTCGTGCACGGTGAGGGTGGCCATCATCCCGGTGAAGGCCGGGAGCAGCACCTCCAGCTGGTCGCAGGAGTCGAAGACCGGCTCCTTGTCCTCCTGGAGGTCCCTGTTGTATGCCAGCGGGAGCGCCTTGAGGGTGGCGAGCAGCCCGGTCAGGTTGCCGATCAGCCGCCCGGACTTGCCCCTGGCCAGCTCGGCCACGTCCGGGTTCTTCTTCTGCGGCATGATCGAGGAGCCGGTGGAGAAGGCGTCGTGCAGCGTCACGAAGGAGAACTCCTTGGTGTTCCACAGGATCACCTCCTCCGCGATCCGTGACAGGTTGATGCCGATCATCGCGGTGATGAACGCGAACTCGGCGACGAAGTCGCGGGAGGCGGTGCCGTCGATGGAATTGCCGACGCTGCCGTGCTCGAAGCCGAGGTCCTTCGCGACCGCCTCCGGGTCCAGGCCCAGCGAGGACCCGGCGAGCGCGCCCGACCCGTACGGCGAGACGGCGGTGCGCTCGTCCCACTGCCGCAGCCGCTCGGCGTCCCTGGACAGCGCCTGGACGTGCGCGAGCACGTGGTGCGCGAACAGTACCGGCTGGGCGTGCTGGAGGTGGGTGCGGCCGGGCATCGCCGCGTCCGGGTGCTCCTGCGCGAGGCCGACCAGCGCGTCCTGGAGGTCGGCGACCAGGCCGCCGACGATCCGGGCGTGGTCCCGCAGGTACATCCGGAACAGGGTGGCGACCTGGTCGTTGCGCGACCGTCCGGCCCGCAGCTTGCCGCCGAGCTCGGGGCCGACCCGCTCCAGCAGGCCGCGCTCCAGCGCGGTGTGCACGTCCTCGTCGGCGATGGTGCCGGTGAACTCGCCTGCGGCCACGGCCACTTCGAGCGCGTCGAGCCCGGCGGTCATCCGGTCCAGCTCGTCGGCGGTGAGCAGGCCGGCGTGGTGCAGGGCGCGGGCGTGCGCCCGGGAGCCGGCGATGTCGTACGGCGCCAGCCGGAAGTCGAAGTGCACGGAGGCGGACAGCTGCTCCAGGGCGGCGGACGGCCCGTCGGCGAACCGGCCGCCCCAGAGCTTGCCGCCCTGCCGCTGCCCGGTCACTGGGCCAGGTCCCGCTTGGCCGCGATCTTGCTCGACATGCCGAAGATCTCGATGAAGCCCTTGGAGAGCGACTGGTCGAAGGTGTCGCCGGTGTCGTACGTGGCGAGGTTGAAGTCGTACAGCGACTTGCCGGACTTCCGGCCGGTGACGACCGCCCGGCCGCCGTGCATGACCATCCGGATCTCGCCGGTGACGTGCTCGTTGGCCTCGGTGATGAAGCCGTCGAGCGCCCGCTTGAGCGGCGAGAACCACAGGCCGTCGTAGACCAGCTCGCCCCAGCGCTGCTCGACCTGCCGCTTGTACCGGGCGAGCTCCCGCTCGACGGTGACGTTCTCCAGCTCCTGGTGCGCGGTGATCAGCGCGATGGCGCCGGGCGCCTCGTAGATCTCCCGGGACTTGATGCCCACCAGCCGGTCCTCGACCATGTCGATCCGGCCGATGCCCTGGGCGCCGGCCCGGACGTTCAGCTGCTGGATCGCCTCCAGGACGGTGACCTCCTGGCCGTCGATGGCCACCGGCACGCCCTGGTGGAAGGTGATGACGACCTCGTCGGCCTCCCGCGGGGTGGCCGGGTTCTGCGTGTACTCGTAGACGTCCTCGATCGGCGCGTTCCAGATGTCCTCCAGGAAGCCCGTCTCGACGGCCCGCCCGAAGACGTTCTGGTCGATGGAGTACGGCGACTTCTTGGTGGTGGCGATCGGCAGGTTGTTGGCCTCGCAGAAGGCGATGGCCTTGTCCCGGGTCATCGCGTAGTCCCGGACCGGGGCGATGCAGCGCAGCTCGGGGGCGAGCGAGGAGATGCCGGCCTCGAAGCGGACCTGGTCGTTGCCCTTGCCGGTGCAGCCGTGCGCGACGGTGTCGGCGCCGTGCTTGCGGGCGGCGGCGACCAGGTGCTTGACGATGGTCGGCCGGGACAGCGCGGAGACCAGCGGGTAGCGGTCCATGTAGAGCGCGTTGGCCTTGATCGCCGGGAGGCAGTACTCGTCGGCGAACTCGTTCTTGGCGTCCGCGACCTCGGCCTCGACGGCCCCGCAGGCGATGGCCCGCTTGCGGATGACGTCCAGGTCCTCGCCGCCCTGGCCGACGTCGACGGCCACGGCGATGACTTCGGCGCCGGTCTCCTCGGCGATCCAGCCGATGGCGACGGAGGTGTCAAGGCCGCCTGAGTAGGCGAGTACGACGCGCTCGGTCACGGGTCTCTCCTTACGGGTGTCATACGCTGTTAGGTATAACTATGCACTCCCCCGCATGAACCGTCAACACGCCAGGTCAGCGGGGGTGCGGGCGCGCCGCGGTCAGCCGCTACGCGTCGCCCTGGGCGAGCCGCAGCAGATGCCCGGCCAGTTTCTGGCCGCCCGTCGCGTCGCGAGAGATGAGCATCACCGTGTCGTCGCCCGCGATCGTGCCCAGGATGTCGTACACCTCCGCCTGGTCGATCGCGGACGCCAGGAACTGGGCCGCGCCCGGCGGCGTGCGGATGACGACGAGGTTCGCGGACGCCTCGGCGGAGATCAGCAGCTCGCTCGCCAGCCGCCGCATCCGCTCCTCCTTGACCGACTCGCCCAGCGGCGCCTGCGGCGTGCGGAAGCCGCCCTCGGAGGGCACCGCGTAGATGAGCTCGCCGTCGTTGGTGCGGATCTTGACCGCGCCGAGCTCGTCCAGGTCGCGGCTGAGCGTCGCCTGGGTGACGCTCAGCCCGTCGTCGGCGAGCAGCTTGGCCAGCTGGCTCTGCGACCGCACCGGCTGCCGGCCGAGGATGTCCACGATCCTGCGGTGCCGTGCGGTACGGGTCTGCGGCACGGCCTGGCCGACCCCCTGCTGTGCGTCGGTCATCGTCGTGTCCGCCTCCGTCGTCGTGCCGTCAATGCCCCGGTCGGCTCACCCGGCTGCCCGGTGCACCTGGTCGAGGACGCCGGGCAGCACCTGGAGGAACGCGTCCGTCTCCTCGTCGCCGACGATCAGCGGCGGGGCGAGCCGGACCGTGCCGGGCACGGCGGCGTTCAGCAGGATTCCGGCGTCCTGAGCCGCCTGCTGGATCTGCGGGGAGCGCGGCTCGGTGAGCACGATACCGATCAGCAGGCCGTTTCCGCGTACATGATCGACCAGCGGGTGTTGCAGCGCCTCGATGCCCTGCCGCAGCTTCTCGCCCTGCCGCTTGACGTTGTCCAGCACGCCGTCGCCCGCGAGGGTGTCGAGGACGGCGATCGCGGCGGCGCAGGAGACCGGGTTGCCGCCGAAGGTGCTGCCGTGGGTGCCCGGGGTGAACAGGTCGGCGGCCGGGCCGAAGGCGAGGGTGGCGCCGATCGGCAGCCCGCCGCCGAGGCCCTTGGCCAGGGTGATCACATCGGGCTCCACGCCCTGCGCCTGGCACTCGAACCAGTGCCCGGTGCGGCCGATGCCGGTCTGCACCTCGTCGAGGACCAGCAGGGCGCCGGCGGCCGAGGTGATCTCGCGGGCCGCCTGGAGGTAGCCGGGCGGCGGCACGACGACGCCGTTCTCGCCCTGGATCGGCTCGATGATCACCATCGCGGTGTCGGTGCCGACCGCCGCGCGCAGCGCCTCGGTGTCGCCGAAGGGGACGTGGCGGACGTCGCCGGGCAGCGGCTCGAAGGCCTGCCGCTTGCCAGGCTGACCGGTCAGGGCCAGCGAGCCGATGGTGCGGCCGTGGAAGGCGCCCTCGGTGGCGACCATGCCGGTACGGCCGGTCAGCCGGCCCAGCTTGAACGCGGCCTCGTTGGCCTCGGCGCCGGAGTTGGAGAAGAAGACCCTGCCGGGGCGGCCGGCGAGCTGCAGCAGCCGCTCGGCGAGCGCGACCGGCGGCTCGGCGATGAAGAGGTTGGAGACATGGCCGAGCGAGCTGATCTGCCGGGTCACCGCCTCGACCACCGCGGGGTGCGCGGTGCCCAGCGAGTTGACCGCGATGCCGCCGAGGAAGTCCAGGTAGACCTTGCCGTCCGCGTCCCAGAACCTGGCGCCCTCGCCGCGGACCAGCGGCAGCCGGGGCAGCCCGTAGTTGTCCGTCAGGGAGCCCTGCCAGCGCTTGGCCAGTTCCTCGTTGCCGGTCACTGCACCTCTCCGCTCTGCGAGTCGTCTGTGTCGTCCGCTGTGTCGTCCGCTGTGCCAGCACTGTCTGCGCTGCCCGCGCTGCCGCTGCCGTTCTTCGGCGCCGCCTCCGGCGTGCCGTCCGGCACGACCATCGTGCCGATGCCCTCGTCGGTGAAGATCTCCAGCAGGATCGAGTGCTGCACCCGGCCGTCGATCACCCGGGCGGTGTTCACGCCGTTGCGCACGGCGAAGAGGCAGCCCTCCATCTTGGGCACCATGCCGCTGGACAGCTCGGGCAGCAGCTTCTCCAGCTCGGCGGCGGTCAGCCGGCTGATCACGTCGTCGCTGTGCGGCCAGTCCTCGTACAGGCCCTCCACGTCGGTGAGCACCATCAGCGTCTCGGCGCCCAGCGCGGCGGCCAGCGCGGCGGCGGCGGTGTCGGCGTTGACGTTGTAGATGTGGCCGTCGTCGGCGCCGCGGGCGATCGAGGAGATGACGGGGATCCGGCCGTCGTCGAGCAGCGCCTCGATCGCGCCGGTGTCTATCGAGGTGATCTCGCCGACCCGGCCGATGTCCACCGGCTCGCCGTCGATCCGCGGGTAGTGCTTGACCGCGCTCATGGTGTGCGCGTCCTCGCCGGTCAGGCCGATCGCCAGCGGGCCGTGCTGGTTGAGCAGCCCGACCAGTTCGCGCTGCACCTGGCCGGCCAGCACCATCCGCACCACGTCCATCGCCTCGGGCGTGGTGACCCGCAGCCCGGCCTTGAACTCGCTGACCAGGCCGTGCCGGTCGAGCTGCGCGCTGATCTGCGGGCCGCCGCCGTGCACCACGACGGGCCGCAGTCCGGCCTGCCGCAGGAAGACCACGTCCTGCGCGAAGGCCGCCTTCAACTCGGTGTCCACCATGGCGTTTCCGCCGAACTTGATCACCACCACCCGGCCGTTGTGCCGGGTCAGCCAGGGCAGCGCCTCGATCAGCACCTGTGCCTTGGGCAGGGCGGTGTGCTTGCGCGGGTGTACCCCCGGCTGGGTCTCGGGGCCGGTCATGAGCTGTACGCGCTGTTCTCGTGGACGTAGTCGGCGGTGAGGTCGTTGGTCCAGATCACCGCGGACTCCGGTCCCGCGGACAGGTCGGCGGTGATCACGACCTCGCGGAACCGCATGTCGACCAGGTCGCGATCCTCGCCGACCGATCCGCTGCGGCAGACCCACACGCCGTTGATGGCGACGTTCAGCTGGTCGGGTTCGAAGGCGGCGGAGGTGGTGCCGATCGCGGACAGCACCCGGCCCCAGTTGGGGTCCTCGCCGTGGATGGCGCACTTGAGCAGGTTGTTGCGGGCGATGGAGCGGCCCACCTCGACGGCGTCGTCCTGCGAGGCGGCGTTCACCACCTCGATCCTGATGTCCTTGCTCGCGCCCTCGGCGTCGCCGATCAGCTGGCGGGCCAGGTCGCCGCAGACGATGCGGACCGCGGTGGCGAACTCCTGGTAGCCGGGGGTGACTTCGGCGGCGCCCGAGGCGAGCAGCAGCACGGTGTCGTTGGTGGACATGCAGCCGTCGGAGTCGATCCGGTCGAAGGTCTGCCCGGTGGCCTCCCGCAGCGCCTTGTCCAGGGTGGCCTGGTCGACGTCGGCGTCGGTGGTGAGCACCACCAGCATGGTGGCGAGGCCGGGGGCGAGCATGCCCGCGCCCTTGGCCATACCGCCGACGGTGAAGCCCGAAGGGCCGGTGGCCACCGCGGTCTTGTGCACGGAGTCGGTGGTCTTTATGGCGATCGCCGCCTTCTCACCGCCGTGTTCCGACAGCGCTGCCGCGGCCTGCCCGATGCCCGGCAGCAGCTTGTCCATCGGCAGGGTGACGCCGATCAGGCCGGTGGAGGCCACCGCGATCTCGCCGGCGCTGTGGCCGAGCACCTCGGCGACCCGCTCCGCGGTGGCGTGGGTGTCCTGGAAGCCCCGCGGGCCGGTACAGGCGTTGGCGCCACCGGAGTTGAGGACGACCGCGGTGACGGCGCCGCCCTTGACGACCTGCTCCGACCACAGCACGGGCGCGGCCTTCACCCGGTTGGAGGTGAAGACGCCCGCGGCGGCGCGGCGCGGCCCGGTGTTGACCACCAGGGCCAGGTCCGGATTCCCGTTCGCCTTGATCCCGGCGGCGATACCCGCCGCCGTGAACCCTTTCGCTGCCGTCACGCTCACGGAGCCACTCCGATCGTGGAAAGTCCCGTCGCCTCGGGGAGTCCGAGGGCGATGTTCATGCTCTGCACCGCGCCGCCGGCGGTGCCCTTCGTCAGGTTGTCGATGGCGCTGATCGCGATGATCCGCTGGGCGCCCTCGTCGAACGCCACCTGGAGCTGCACGGCGTTGGAGCCGTAGACGGACGCGGTGGCGGGCCACTGGCCGGGCGGCAGCAGGCGGACGAACGGCTCGTCCGCGTACGCCTTCTCGTAGGCCGCCCTGACCTCGTCGCCGGTGACGCCGGGGCGCGCCTTCGCCGTGCAGGTGGCGAGGATGCCGCGCGGCATCGGGGCCAGGGTCGGGGTGAACGAGACGTTCACCGGCTCGCCGGCCGCCGCGCTGAGGTTCTGGATCATCTCGGGGGTGTGCCGGTGCGCGCCGCCGACGCCGTACGGGCTCATCGAGCCCATCACCTCGGAGCCGAGCAGGTGCGGCTTGGCCGCCTTGCCCGCGCCGGACGTGCCGGAGGCCGCCACGATGACGGCCTCGGGCTCGGCGATCCCGGCCGCGTAGGCGGGGAAGAGCGCGAGCGACACGGCGGTCGGGTAGCAGCCGGGCACCGCGACGCGCTTGGACCCCTCCAGCGCGGCGCGGCCACCCGGCAGTTCCGGCAGGCCGTACGGCCAGGTACCGGCGTGCGGTGAGCCGTAGAACCGCTCCCAGTCCGCCGGGTCCTTCAGCCGGAAGTCGGCGCCCATGTCCACCACGAGCACGTCGTCGCCCAACTGCCGGGCGACGGCCGCCGACTGGCCGTGCGGCAGCGCGAGGAACACCACGTCATGCCCGGCCAGCACCTCCGCGCTGGTCTCGGAAAGCACCCGGTCGGCCAGCGGCAGCAGATGCGGCTGCACCGCCCCCAGCCGCCGGCCGGCACTCGCGTGTGCGGTCAGCGCGCCGATCTCCACCTCGGGATGCCCCAGCAGCAGCCGCAGCACCTCCCCGCCCGCGTACCCGCTCGCTCCGGCAACCGCCGTCCGCACCACCATCGAACCCTCCTCGTCGATGGCATGAGTATACGGCGCTATGCACTTTTATACAAAGGTCATCTTGTGCGGACTGCTCGACCTCAGGCGTCAGCGCGCGCTGGAGACGGCTTGGTGAACCTGGGCCATGCATGTGGGGATGGGGGTGGTGGTGTCGAGAGTGAGGTGGGGGGTCCAGGGGCACCAGCTGGCACGCATGCGTTCGACGTGCTCCCAGGTCACGGTCCCGGGCCAGCCGGGGATGGAGCGGGAGCGGCTCTCGACGCGGGCGCGGTGCACGACCTCGTCGGAGCAGAGGCACTCCACCTCGACCAGGGCGCCGCCCAGGCCGGTGACCAGTTCTCGCATCCGGTCGCGGTTCTCCTGCTGGTGACCGGCCGTGTCGGCGACGACATCCAGGCCGAGCTGCAGCTGCCGGGCGACAGCCGCACGGACCAGTTGGTCGCCGAGCGCGGCGGCGTTGTCGCCGCGCACCAGACCGAACGGGGTGAGCGAGCCCAGCAGCCAGTCCAGCGAGAACACCGGGGCGCGCAGCGCGATCCCGGTCTCCTCGGCCAGGGTGCTCTTGCCGCTGCCAGGCAGGCCGGCGAACACCACGACGACCGGTGCACGGGCCGGCTCCGGGAGGCGTGGTTCGAGCGCGAGATAGCCGGCATGCGCCCGCTCGGCAGCCATCTCCTGTACCGCGGCGCGGACCGGGCCGAGTTGCGCGCCCCGGGTCAGTGCGTACAGGGCCAGCACCAGGTGTTCGCACCCGACGCGCAGCGACCCGAGGCGCGCGGCCTCGGCCTCGGCCCGGTCGGCCACGCCGGCCGGCGACACGAGGTCCGGCCACGGATCGTCCGGCACCACCCGCTCCAGCAACCGGGCCCCCAGGTTGGGCCCGTGCGAGGCGATCGTCGCGGCGACCGACCCGGCCGGCACCGGATCCTCCCCGCCCAGCGCGGCCAGCACCGCTTCCGCCCTGTCGTTCAGCAACCGGTGCCCCTTCTCACACTCCGAGCATACGGGCGGCGGTCCCGGGTTGCCCGGACCTCGCACGGCCCACCAACCGCAATGCGGGGCCTCCGGTGCGTACAGCGGCTGCATAGGATCGCCGGCATGGCACTGCGACCTGTTCAGGTGAACGTCAAGGCTGTGGACCACCTCGCCGTCGGCCGGTTCTGGGCGGCGGCGCTCGGCTGGAGCGTGCTGCGGTCGGGCGAGACCACCTACGTCGGGCCCGCAGGCGACCTCGTCTGGCCGGACCCGGTCACCGTCTGCATCGATGTCGTCCCGGTGCCCGAGGCCAAGGCGGCGGTGAAGAACCGGCTGCACCTCGACCTCGCCACCACCTCCCCCGCCCACCAGGCGGAGCTGGTCGCGCACGTGCGGGCCCTCGGAGCGACGCCCGTCGACCTGGGCCAGGGCGACGTGCCGTGGACGGTGCTCGCCGACCCGGAGGGCAACGAGTTCTGCGTGCTGGAGCCCCGGGAGGTCTACCGGGGCACCGGGCCGATCGCCGCGATGGTGCTGGACTGCGCGGATCCGCGGGCCATGGCCCGGTTCTGGGACGAGGCGACGGACTGGACCCTGCACGAGGTGACCGACGACCAGGCCACGTTCCGCTCCGCCGGCGGCACCGGGCCGTACCTGGAGCTCCTGCGCGTGCCCGGCGCGAAGACCGCGCCGGACCGCGTCCACCTCGACCTGCTGCCCTACCCCGGTGACGACAAGGCGGCGGAGGTGGCCCGGCTGCGGGCCCTGGGCGCCACCGACCTCGACGTGGGCCAGGGCGATGTCCCGTGGACGTGCCTGGCCGACCCGGAGGAGCACGAGTTCTGCGTCCTCGCGCTGCCCTGAGGCCGGGCGTGGTGGCGTCCGGCCCCTATCCCGTCCCGGCCCCTCGGAATCGCCCTTCGGGTCAGCGGAGCGCCTTGACGGCCGCCTCGCGGATCGCGGCGGCCAGGACGTCGGGGGCGGTGAAGTGGGCGATGTGGCCCTGGCCCCTGAGAGTGAGCACCCGGGCGTTCGGCAGGGTGGCGGCCAGATCGGTCACCCTGGCCCGCAGGTGGGCGGGGCTCAGGTCGCCCTGGAGCAGGGTGGTGGGCAGGTCGAGCGTCCTGAAGCGCTCGATGCCGACACCGAGCGCGTCGATCGCCTCGTCGTCGGTGATCTGCGCGGCGGCCTGGGCGGCGAACGCGGCGCGGATGCCGTCGTCGGCGAACATCGCGTCCACCTCCTCGGCGGGCATCCGGACGATGTCGCGCATGTGGATCCGCATCGCCTCGGCCAGGTCGCCGGCGTCGACCGCCGCACGGGCTCTGGCGCCGTCCTCCCCCGCGAGCGGTGCGCTGGTGGGCATCGGCGGCTCGTAGAGGAAGAGGCCGGCGAACGCCGACGGATCGGCGAGCGCGGCCTCCAGCGCCGCGACCCCGCCCGAGGAGTGCCCGACCAGGAACACCGGCCGATCGAGCAGCCCGGCGATCGCCAGGATGTCGGCGGCCTCGACCGCCATCGAGTGCGCGGTGGAAATGGCCGCGCCGGAGACGTAGATCCGGCGCCGGACCCTGACCACCCGGAAGTCGCCGGTCAGCTCGGCCGCCACCAGGTCCCAGGCGGTCTCGTCACCGCCGCCCGGGTGCAGGCACAGCAGGACGGGGCCGCTGCCCTCGTCGCGGGCCGTGATGGAGCTGCCGTCATCGAGTGTCACGTGAAGTTCGGTCATGCGGGCCATCGTGGGCCGGTGCGGCGACAGCACGCCGACACGGTACGGACGCGGCCGCCGACACCCCGTGTCGCCGGCGTCTCGGCCGGGTGTCACCGGCGTGCGCTGCGGCCTGGGCGGGGCCCCGACGCTCCGGGGGCGGTTCAGGCGACGGTCCCGGCCGGACAGGTCGGGGGGCAGCTCAGGCGGCAATCCGGGCGGGCAGGTCCGGGGCCAGCTCAGGCAGGAATCCGGGCGGGCCGGTCGGCCGGCGCGATACGGCCGGGTAGGCCGGGCGGGGGCTCAGGCGGCGGTACGGGGCGCGGTCCCGGCGGGGGTCTCGGCTGCGATCGGGGCGGGGGTCTTCGGGGACGGCAGGCCCTGGGCCGGCTCGGGCCGGCTGCTCGCGCCGGACACCGGCAGCACCTTCCGCAGCCCGGACCACAGCCGGGGCACGTCCGCCGGGTCGCCGACGTCCACGAAGGACGCGGTCAGGTCGGGGCCGCGGTGCGAGCGCACGTACCGGTGCTCGGGACCGGCGGCGGGCGAGACCGGCGACCACGCGGCCGGACGCGTGCGGAGCTCGGCGCCGGCCTCTCCGGGGCCCGGCTCCAGCAGGGCGCCCGACGCCGGCAACCGTTCACCGGCCAGCAGCCGGCTCGCCACGGGCCACGCGGCGGCCAGCAGGATCACGACCGCCAGGACGCAGCCGACCGTCTTCCAGACCGATCGCGGCGGTATGCCCGGAACAGGAGATGCCATGACAGCAGCCTGGAAGCCGTGGGCGCCCACGGCACCGCAACAGCCGCCGGACGGGCGACGGCGGCCCCTGCCCGGGGCCGGTGAACCGGGCGTGGGGCAGCCGCCGGGCCGCGGATCGGGACCGGATTCGGCGGCCCTTTTCCGGGGCTCAGGACGCGGTGCACACGTGCCGGTATCGGTGGCTGCGTGGCAGTTTATGCAGGGTGACGGGCTGCGGAAGATCGCATGCCGACAGCCCCCGCGGGCCTCCCCCGTGAGTAAAAAAGCCGCTGAGGATCGCAGCGCGGGGGGCCGGGGGCGCATAATGGAGCTCTGATGACAAAGCCCGAGGTAAAGAAGCGCGTCCTGCCGACCAGCCCGTTCAAGGCCTCGGCGGCGGCGCCCCTGAAGGTTTTCGCCGTAGGCAACCGCGTCACGCACGATGTGTACGGCCTGGGACGGGTCACCGGTGTCGAGGAAGGCGTCGCGGTGCTCGTGGACTTCGGCTCGACGCAGCACCGCATCATGAGCCCTTACAACAAGCTCACCAACCTCTGATCCGGATCGGCGGCGGAAGCACGCCGATCATGAGGTGACACCCACCCCGGCCGGGGTGACCCTGGCGAGCAGTTGCGCCCGCAGCTGCGTCAGCCGGGCTATCTCCGCGTCGAGGGCGGACAGGCGATGGGCGATGACCGGTGCGGTCGTCGCGCATGCCCCTTCGGGGCCGCCGCAGACCGGCAGCGCGTCCTCGTCCAGCAGGTGCAGGCGGTCCGCGCAGTCACGCACGTCCTCGACGGTCAGTCCGAGCGCGAGCAGCTGCCGGATCACCCTGACCCGGGCGACCTCGCGCGGCCCGTACTGCCGCTGGCCGGTCGCGGTGCGGGCCGGTGGCGGAAGCAGTCCGCGCTGCTCGTAGAAGCGCAGCGCGCGCGGTGTGGTGCCCGCGGCCGCCGCCGCGTCGCCGATTCTCATTCGTGCCCCCCTCCGTTCTCTCCCGCCCTGCATAACGATCCGGCACCGGCCCCGCGTTCCCGCCGAGCCGGATCCGTTCGATCCGGCCCGCCCGCGTCCGTCAGCCCTCGGGACGTCGGTCCGCAGGACGTCAGCGCGTCAGCCGTCCAGGCTGACCAGCACCGCGCCCACGTGCGCGCCGCCGATCACCTCGGACAACGCCTGGGGCCCGCGTTCGATGCCCGCGACCCGGACGTGCGGGAAGGTGATCTTCCCCGCCCGCAGCCAGCCCGCGAAGCGCTCGTTCCACTCCTGCCGGCCCTGCGGGTGGTCGAGCCCGCTGAAGCCGCGGATGCCGATCCGCTTCAGGATCACCGCATAAGAGTCGATCTCGACCGGCGCGCTGCCGCCGGAGCTGTCCGCCGCCAGCTGCCCGGACAGCGCGCCGACCAGGACGAAACGCGCCTGCGGCCTGGCCACCGCGAGGGCCGCCCGCAGCTGCTCGCCGCCGACGTTGTCCAGCAGCACGTCGATGCCGTCGGGCGCGGCCTTCGCCAGCTGCCCGGCGAGGGGTTCCGCGCCCCGGATCACGACGGCGTCGTAGCCGAGCTCCGCCACCATCCGCTCCGCCTTCGCCGGCGAACCGGTGCTGCCGATCACCCGGCCGGCGCCCAGCAGCCTGGCGATCTGCCCGGCGAGCGAGCCGACCGCGCCGGCCCCGCCGGAGACGAACACGGTGTCCCCTTCGCGCAGTTCGGCGCCCCGGGTCAGCGCGCTGTACGCGGTCGCGCCCTGCGAGAGGTGCGCGGCCGGATCGGGCAGCACGTCCCCTAGCAAGGTGGCCTCGGCGACGGGCACGGCCGCGTACTCCCGCCAGCCGTACCAGTGCGAGACGAGGTCACCGACCCGCGGCCCGCCGTCGGCGGCGGCCGTCACGACCTCGCCGACCGACGCGCCGATCAGCGTGTCACCCGGGCGCAGCGGCGGGAAGGGCGCGTCCTCCACCTCGCCGCCGACGATCGTGCGCAGGGCGGCCGCGACGTGGAAGTACCGGTTGCGGACGAGGAGTTCGCCGGGGCCGGGCACCGGCAGCGGGGTCCGCACCACCTCGAAGTCCTCCGGCCCGGGCAGTCCGCGCGGCACGGCGGCGAGCCTGACCTCCCGGGAAGTGCCGGGCAGTTCACTCACGGTGCCGGCCTGTGCGGGGCCGGGGTCTACGGTGCTGGGCTCGGCGGATTCGGGGTCTGCGGTGATGGGGTCCACGGGCATGGCGCGGCGCTCCTCGTGCGTTCGGCGTCCGGTCGCCGCACGGGAGGTCCGTACGGCGCCGAGACGCTAACCCCTGACCCGCACGTCAGGGTCAAGCCCGCCAAGCCGGCCGGACCGCGTGGTCAGCGCTTGACCGCCCGCAGCACCACGAACTTCGGGTCGCTCGCCACGGTGTGGCAGTTGCCGAACAGCCGCCGCAGCTTGACGTGGTAGCCCAGATGCCGGTTGCCGATCACCCACAACTCGCCGCCGGGGCGCAGCGCGTGCCGGGCCCCGGTGAACATCCGCCAGGCGATCGCGTCGGTGGTCGCCTGGTGGCTGTGGAACGGCGGGTTGTTCAGCACCAGGTCGGCGGACTCCGGCTCGGCCCCGGTCAGACCGTCGGCGACCAGGAACTCCGCCTTCGCGTCGGGCCCCAGGTTGTCCTGGAAGGTGGCCCGCGCCGACTCGACCGCGGAGAACGACTCGTCGAGGAAGGTCAGCCGGGCGGCGGGGTTGGCCAGCGCCACGGCGGTACCGACCACGCCGTTGCCGCAACCGAGGTCCACCACCCGGTCGGGGCCGCCGCGTTCCGGCAGGTGGCGGAGCAGGAAGCGGGTGCCGATGTCGAGCCGGTCGGCGCAGAAGATTCCCGCGTGGTTGGTGACCGTGACGCCGGCCAGCGGCGCCCCGAGGTCGTCGGGCAGCGCGTAACGCAGCGGCCAGCGGCCGGAGTCGGCCTCGGATGCGGAACCGGACGCGGATGAGGACGCGGCCCCGCTCCCGTCCGGCGTGCTGAAGATCAGCCGCGCCTTCCGCACCGCGAGTGACGTCCGCGTCAGGCCGATGAACCGCTCGAACAGCGCCAGCGTCGAGGTGTGGATCTCGGTGACCATGCCGGTGCCGACGACGACCGTGCCCGGGTGCAGGCCCGGTGCCAGCCGTCGCAGCTGGTCCTCGAGGAACGCCAGGTTCTTGGGCACCCGGACGAGCAGGACGTCGATCCGGTCCGGCGGGGTGTCCCGGGCGGACAGCAGCCTGGCCTGCGGCCGTTCCCCGGGCGCCTCAGCCGCGTTGCGGTCCAGGTTCGCGCGGGTGGCCTGCTGGGTGAGGAAGGAGTCGGTGATCTGCACCGGCGAGTGGCCGGCGAGCGCGGTGGTCAGCGCGCCCCAGCGGTCGCCGAGCACCACCACGGAGCCGCCGAGTTCCACCGGGCCGCGTTCGCCGGTGCCCTCGGCGAGGTGCCGCAGCAGGTAGTCGTCGGCAGCGTCCCAGGCACGCAGCTGGTCGCGGGGGTCTTCGGGATAGCGGGCGAGATCGTATTCGCCCCATGACGTCGTCAAACGGTTCATCGTGCGCCCACCCTACGGTCCCGGGCGGCGGCCGGATCACCACGCGGGGCCCGCCGGCCGGGTGGCCCGGCTCCGGCGGGGGGCCGGGAAACGGAGCGGGACCCGGGGGTGTGTCCAACCCCCGGGCCCCTCGAATGCCGCCCATATGGCACGCCGCACCAGTTGGCCGCGGGTCAATCGTCACGCCGTCTCGTTCTGCCATTGAACTACCGCCGCACGGAGAGCGGCGGACCGGATTCGAACCGGCACCTGACGGCCAAGCCCGCGCCGGGCGGTCCGGCGATCGGCGGCGAATGCTGAGTCTGGAGCAATAGTCTGAGCTTGACCGCGACCGCCCTTGACCGGGCCGGCCGCCTCATGACGAACTTCAGTTTCAGCTTCGCGCTCCTGGCGCACCCTCCCGCACTCGGGCGGGAGGGGGTCTGTGGTCAGGGTCCCAGCAGGTACCCCAGTACGGCGTCGCCGACCCGCCGGTCGGTGACCTCGGCGCCGTTGGCCTCCTCGCGGGCGAACTTGACGGCCTGCTGCGTCTTCTCCACCCGCTCCAGGATCTCGTTGACCCGGCGGGCGGGCAGCGCGCCGGAGAACTTCACCGTGGTCCAGTAGCCGACCGGCACGTCCTCGTAGTACACCTCGACCTGCGCCGGGTGCTTCTCGGTGGCCTCGGCCTTCACGTGGTTGCGCGGCACCTTCTTGGTGCGGATGGTGCGCACCGGCTCGGTCTTCCAGGAGTCCGTGGAGGCGTCCAGGTTCCACGACTCGGAGGCGTCGAGCACCGGCAGCGACCTGATGAAGGCGTGCAGCTCGGTGAGTTGCTTCTCCAGGAACAGCAGGTACGACACGGGTACGTCGCTGACGACGACCCGGCCGTCGACCGTCACGTCGGCGCGTGCCTCGCAGTTGGCCCAGTCCTTGGTGGCGGTCACATCGAAGAGCCGGGTCAGGGCGGCGGCGGTGGACCGCAGCACGCTCTCGGCCTGGAGCTGCACCCGGGTGGACTCGGGCGGCAGTTGCTCGCCTTCCTCGTCCTTGGGCTGGTAGGTGCGCGAGATGCCGGAGAGCAGTACGGGCTTGGCCAGGTCGCGGTGCGCACCGGTCAGCTCCTGCTGCGCCTTGGACTTGACGCCCTTCTCCACTGCGATGATCTGATTGAGTTTCGCCACGGCCCGACCGTAACAGCCGGGCGTCCACGCGTTCGACCCAATTGCCGCTGCCCCGGCACCGTTGGGAACGGTGCCGGGGCAGCGGGCGGGAACCCTGCGCGCAACTGCCGGGTCAGTCCAGGCAGGTGATCTGGGCCAGCCCCCAATCCGCGTGGTCGTAGTTCTTGTTGTCGCCGCCGTCGCCCACCGCGAGGGTGAGGGTGTGGACGCCGGTGACGTCGGCGGTCAGGTCGGTCTCCTTCTCGCCGCCGTGGAGCACGCCGGTGGCGGCGAGCTGCTTGCCGTCGTCACCGAGGACGGTGAAGGTGACGCTTCCGTTGCCCTTCGTGTCGTCGTCGACGCCGACGTGCGCGTCGAAGCGGGTGCAGCGGCCCTGGAGGTCGATCTGCACCTGGGACGGGGCGTTGACGCCGAGGCCCTTGGCGTAGACGGTGCCGCCGATCGTCAGCGGGCCGCCGTCCTGGCCGCCGGCCTCGCCGTTGGACTGGTCACGCTCGACCGGCCCGTAGCCGTTGGTCTCGGTCAGGAACGGCTGGTCACTGGCGTAGACGGTGCCGTGCAGCGGGATGGAGACCTGGACGACCTCCTCGACGTGGATCGGCGGCGCCTTCCCGCCGGCCGGGTTGGCGTAGGTGACGACCACGGGCACGTCCACCTCGCCGCCCGGCTGGTCCTTGCCGACCGTCACGTCCCAGTGGCCGTCCAGTTCCTTGCCGGCCTTGAGCGAGCCGGCCGTGACATCGTTGCCAGTGGCGGACCAGCCGGCCGGGAGCCGGTCGCGGTCCAGCGTCATCCGCACCTGGTGCAGCGCGACGCCCTGCGGAAGCACGAACGTGGCGTCCACTCCGGTGCTCGCTCCCGGGCTCACGGTCGCCGTCGCCGGGTCGAGCGTGAGGGTGGTGGCGGGCGCGGTGACGACCGGCTCGTCGCAGTCGGCGCGGCCCTTGGTGGCGGGGCAGGCCACCGCGACGAAGCCGCCGTCGGCGGCGGCGGGCACCGCGAGGGTGTCCTTGGCGGTCAACGTGCTGACGGTGCGGCGCAGTTGGCCGCCGTTGTCGGCGATGGTCTCCACCAGCCACTTGCCCTTGCCGAGGAAGCCGAGCGGCGCCTTCATCGTGTCGCTGGTGCCGGCCAGGATGCCGCCGACGAACCAGCGGTCGCCGCTGCGGCGGGCGATGACGGCCTGCCGGTCGCCGGCCGGCTGCGCGCCGGGTCCGCCGGAGACGAGATGGGTCTCGTCCCAGGTGGTGGGGAGCTGTTCGAGGTAGCGCTCGGCCACCGGCTGCGCGGCGAAGCCCTCGGGGTTGTCGCCGAGGCTGGTCCAGCCGGACTCGTAGACCACCGGCAGTGCCAGCTCGTGCGCCAGCGAGTCCTTGCGGTCGGGGCGGGAGAACCAGGTCGGGGTGTAGTCCATCGAGCCGACGATGTTCCGGGTGAAGGCGAGGAAGATGTCCCGGGTCGGGTTCTGCCCGTTCTCCTCACCGCGGACGGCCTCCACGCTCATCACCTGCGGCCAGGTGCGCTGCAGGCCGCGCGGGATCGTGGCGCCGTGGAAGTCGATCATGAGCTTGGCCTTGGCCGTGTCGTGCAGGATCGCGTCGTACCACTGGAACGTGGACTGGGAGTCGGAGTCCATGTAGTCGACCTTGACGCCCGCGACGCCCCACGCCTTGAGCTTGGCGAACCAGGTGTCGCGCTGCGCCTGCGTCTTGAGGTCGGTCCAGGCGAACCAGAGGATCACATCGACACCCCTGGCCCGCGCGTAGCGGACCAGCTCCGGGACCCAGCTCGCCTGCCATCCGGCGTCCACGAGCGTGTACTGCAGGCCGTGTTGGGCCGCGTAATCGACGAAGTCCTTCTGCCGGTCGAAGTCGCTCGGGCTCGAACCGTTGCTCAGCCAGGACCAGTCGTCCACGCCCGGCCGTATCCAGGAGGTGTCCTTGAACTGCGCGGGCGGCGCGAGGTCGTCCACCAGAGTGGAGCCGACCAGCGTGTCCAGGCTGCCGACGATCGCGGTGCGCCACGGCGTGGCCAGCGGCCCCTGCGAGGTGACGGGCGCGTTGTCCGCCAGCGCGACCGAGTAGGAGGAGCTGCCGTCCACGTGGTCCAGGTGGCTGCCGGAGTAGCGGCCGTTGACGTCCGCCTCGGTCAGAAGGACGTAGGTGCTGCCGACTTCGAACAGCGTCGGGTAGCCGAAGGAGCAGGTGTCGCTGGTGCAGGTCCTGGGCTGCGCCGCGTTGGCCGCGCCCGCGGTGGTCTCGGTCCGCTCGGTCTCGTAGCTGCTTGAGTACGGCTGGACCCAGGCCCTGGCGTCGGTCGGCAGCTCGAACGTCGAGGCCTCACCGGTCACGGTCACCGGCCCCTGGTCGTTCAGCAGGTAGCGGTAGGCGACACCGTCGTCCGACACCCTTACCACCACGCCCAGTTGGGCGCCGCCGGCGCCGCGGAAGGTGAATGTGGCCTCCCGCATCGTGGCCGAGCGCTTCAGCTGCTTGCCGGTGGTCATGGTGTACGACTCGTGGACGGTGCGCTCCTGTATCTTCGCCAGCTTCAGACCCGCCGTCAGGTCGTGCTGGTCGGTGCGGATCCCGAGCCGGCCGGGCAGCAGCACCGGGGCGCCGCCGCTGTCCACCGAGAGGTGGAGTTCACCCGCGGAGTCGAGGGCGAGGTCCGCGCTGACCGCCGACTTGCCCGGCCCGTTCACCGTCCAGGACCCCGCGGGGTTCTGCGCGGCGGTGGACTCAGCGGCGGTGGACGGCCCGCCGGCCGCCATGACCAGCGCGCTGCCCAGCAGCCCCGACAGTGCGACGCCGGTCACCGCCCGCAGGAATGTTCTGTGCCTGTGCCTCATGTGCGTCCTTTACCTCGGACCGCCGCGAACCCCGCCGGGGCCGAGCCCTGATCGGCAGTCAGCACGGGTTCGGCAGTCACCAGTTGAACAACAACGAACTTTTTCGAAGGTTTTCCATCGCATACCATCGGATGCGCACACAGGCGTCAAGCGTTTGGACCAAGTTCGCCGCGCCCCGGGTTCCGGACATGCCGAAGCGGCGGAAAGGGGCAGGCAGAGCCCTCGATCCGCTCGCGTCAACTCATCGGTACGGTCAGGGAGTCCGCACTCGGCAGGGATAGTGGTCGGCGACCACCCGGCTCATCGCGCCGAGCGGGTCGGCCGTGACCTGGGTGGCGGAGAAGTACACATTGCCGCGCACCTGCGGGAAGTCCTGGTCGAACGTGAGGTGCTTCGACAGCTCGGCCGGGTCCTGCCACTGCGCCGGCTGCGCCGGGTCGCCCACCTTGTAGAGCGCCTCGCCGATGTACAGCCGGACCCTGGTGCCGGCCACCACGTCGGACCACCAGGGCACCAGCACGGCGTAGTCCGCGGCGGCGAAGCCGATGTTCCAGTACACCTGAGGAACGATGTAGTCGATCCATTCCTTCTTCACCCAGCCGCGGGTGTCCGCGTGCAGGTCGTCGTACGTCTGCACGCCCGCGGTGGTGGCCGAGCCGAGCGGGTCGGAGGCGGCGTTGCGCCAGACGCCGAACGGGCTGATGCCGAACTGCGTGCCGGGCCTGATCTGCTTGATCCGGGCGGCCGTCTCGCTGACCAGCAGGTCGGTGTTGTGCCGCCGCCAGGCGTCCCGGTCGGTGAAGCCGCCGCCGTAGCGGGCCCAGGCCGCGTCGTCGTCGAAGACCTGGCCGGCCACCGGGTACGGGTAGAAGTAGTCGTCCCAGTGCACGGCGTCGATCGGGTAGCGGCGTACCGCGTCCAGCATCGCGTCCTGGACGAAGCGGCGGACCTGCGGCAGGCCGGGGTTGTAGTAGAGCTTGCCGCCGTAGACGACCGTCCAGTCCGGGTGCAGCCTGGCCGGGTGGGTGGCCGCGAGCTGGGACGGGTCGGCGCTGTTGGCGATCCGGTACGGGTTGAACCAGGCGTGCAGTTCGAGGCCGCGGCGGTGCGCCTCGCGGACGGCGGTGCCCAGCGGGTCCCAGCCGGGGTCGCGGCCCTGGGTGCCGGTGAGATACGCCGACCAGGGCTCGTACGGCGACGGCCAGAAGGCGTCGGCGGTCGGCCTGACCTGGAACATCACGGCGTTCAGCCGCAGCCGCACGGCGGTGTCGAGCAGGGCGAGCAGTTCGGCGCGCTGCTGCTCGACGGGCAGCCCGGGGGCCGAGGGCCAGTCGGTGTTGGCCACGGTGGCGATCCACATGCCGCGCAGTTCGCGGTGGCCCGAGCGGTGCCGGCCGCCGCCGTGGTCCTGGCCCGGGTGTCCGTGTTCTCCGGAGGTGTCCGGGCCGGCGGAGGCGTCCCGGTCGGCGGCCCGCGCCGAGGCCGGCACCACCGTCGTGGCGAGCACACCCGCCGCCGCGGCGGTGAAAGTCCTGCGCGGGAGCCGGTTCATCGGAGCCTCCTGGAGCGGTCACTGCTGCGGTCGACCGGTGCGGTCAGTGGAGCGTCAGTGGAACGATCATCGGTCGCGATCCGCCGATGATGGCCGCCTCACGCCGCCGGAGCAACCCTCTGGTCCGGGTGTCCTCACCCACCGGTAACGTCTGTCCGGTAATCGACGGGTGAGCGGCGGCGAGGAGCTGGACGAGTGAGTGACATCGAGCGCGTCGGAGTGGTCGGCGCCGGCCAGATGGGTTCCGGGATCGCCGAGGTGTGCGCGAAGGCCGGCCTGGACGTCCGGGTCGCGGAGACCACCGGCGAGGCGCTGGAACTGGGCAGGACCCGGCTCACCAACTCGCTCGGCAAGGCGGCGGAACGCGGCAAGATCACCGAGGCGGAACGGGACGCGGCGCTGAGCCGGCTGACCTTCACCACCGACCTCGGCGAGTTCGCCGACCGGGATCTGGTGATCGAGGCCGTCGTGGAGAACGAGCAGGTCAAGACCGACATCTTCCGGGTGCTCGACCAGGTGGTCACCCGCCGGGACGCCATCCTGGCCTCGAACACCTCCTCCATCCCGCTGGTCAGGCTCGCGGTCGCCACCTCCCGGCCCGACCAGGTGCTCGGCATCCACTTCTTCAACCCCGCCCCGGTGCAGAAGCTGGTCGAGCTGATCCCGGCGCTGACCACCGGCAGCGACACCGTCAAGCGCGCCGAGCACCTGGTCACCGAGGTACTCGGCAAGCACGCGATCCGCGCCCAGGACCGCTCGGGCTTCGTGGTGAACGCCCTGCTGGTGCCCTATCTGCTGTCGGCGATCCGGATGTTCGAGTCGGGCATCGCCACCCGCGAGGACATCGACAACGGTATGGAGATGGGCTGCGCGCACCCGATGGGGCCGCTCAAGCTGTCCGATCTGATCGGCCTCGACACGATCGCGGCGATCGCCGACTCGATGTACCACGAGTACAAGGAGCCGCTGTACGCGGCGCCGCCGATCCTGCAGCGGATGGTGGACGCGGGGCGGCTCGGCCGCAAGACGAGCGCGGGCTTCTACGCGTACTGACCGGGAGGTTCAGCCGTTGTCCTCGTAGGCGGCCACGACCTCCTCGGTCGGGCCGTCCATCAGCAGCACGCCCTTCTCGATCCACAGCACCCGGTCGCAGGTGTCGCGGATGGAGTTGTTGTTGTGGCTGACCAGGAAGACGGTGCCGGCCTCCTTGCGCAGCTCCCGGATCCGCTCTTCCGAGCGCTTCTGGAACGCCCGGTCACCGGTGGCCAGCGCCTCGTCGATCATCAGCACGTCGTGGTTCTTGGCCGCCGCGATCGAGAACCGCAGCCGCGCCGCCATACCCGAGGAGTACGTCCGCATCGGCAGCGAGATGAAGTCGTCCTTCTCGTTGATCCCGGAGAACTCGACGATCCCCGCGTAGCGCTCCCGGATCTCCTCCTGCGACATGCCCATCGCGAGACCGCCGAGGATCACGTTGCGCTCGCCCGTCAGGTCGTTCATCAGCGCCGCGTTCACGCCCAGCAGGGACGGCTGGCCGTCGGTGTAGACCTTGCCGCGGTCCGGCGGGAGCAGGCCCGCGATGGCCTTGAGCAGGGTGGACTTGCCGGAGCCGTTGGAGCCGATGATGCCGACGGCCTCACCGCGGTAGGCCGTGAAGCTGATGCCCCTGATGGCGTGCACCAGATGGACGCTCGGCGAGCTCTTGCGGGCCACCAGCCGGTGCAGTGCGGCGGTGGCGTTGCCCTTGCCCGAGCCGGCGCCGTGGATCCGGTAGGTGACGTGCAGGTCGTCCACGACGACGGTCGGCACGCGGGACGCCGGGTCGGCGGGCGCCTGCCCGCTCTGGTCCAGGTCGGCGTCGGCCTGCGGGGCCCCTGACAGGGGCGGGCCGGCCTGCGGCGCGCGGGCGGGGGGCGCCTGCTTCGGCGCTTCCTCCGCCTGCAACGCCGGGACGGCCGACTGTCCGGTTTGCTCAGCCACGTCCGTACTCCTCCTCGGACGACCAGAAGAACGCGTACCCAGCACCTCCGGCCACAGTCGCCCAGATCAGGGCGAGCGGCCACACGTGGGGCGGCAGCTGGGCCCGGCTGACGCTGTCGATCAGCGCGTAGCGCATGAGTCCGACGTACACCCGTGCGGGGTTGACGTCCAGCAGCACGATCACCGGCCGCGGCAGGCCCGCGGTGATCCGGGACAGGTCGTAGAAGATCCCCGACATGTACATCCAGGTGCGCAGGAGGAACGGCAGGAGCTGGGCGACGTCGGTGGTCCGCGCGCCGATCCTGGCCATCGCCAGGGCCGCGCCCGCGTTGAAGACGGCCTGCAGGGCCAGCGCGGGCACGGCCAGCAGCCAGCGGGCGGTGATCGGGACTCCGGTGGCGACCACGATGACGGCGAGCACGCCGAGCGACAGCAGCAGCTGCCGGAGCTGGAGCAGGGTGTCGGCCAGCGGGAGGCAGGCGCGCGGAAAGTGCAGGGCGCGGACCAGGCCCAGGTTGGCGCTGACCGAGCGGGTGCCGGCCAGTACGGCCGACTGGGTGAAGGTGAAGACGAAGATGCCGGTGCACAGGAACGGGATGTAGTCGGGGATGCCCTTGCCCGAGCCGAGCAGGGCGCCGAAGACCAGGAAGTAGACGCCGGCGTTGAACAGCGGCGTCAGCACCTGCCAGAGCTGGCCGAGCCGAGCGTCGGTGTACACGGCGGACTGCCGGGCGGCGGCGAACTCGGTGATGAAGTGCCGGCGGCGCCACAGCTGCCGGGTGTACTCCACGATGCCGGGACGGGCGCCGCTCACGGTCAGGCCGTGGGCGGTCGCGAAAACGGCGGCGGGGACGGAGGCGGGGTCTGCGGCGGGCGCGAGGGCGGGGGCGAGGGCGGTGGGCATGGGCTGCCTCGGGGGTCGGGTGGGCGTTACGACGGAACGGGACCGTATCGTCGTTTCCGACCGTAGGGCAGGGAGGTGGCCGTTCGCAAGGATGGAACGTCACCGTTCCGTCGCAACGGTGAGGTATCGGCGCACGATAGGGTGACGGTATGACTGCGGATCCGGCGCCCGCGCGGCGCGTACCGGCCGGCGCGGCCGTACTGCGCGAGGACGTGACCGAGGCGATCAGGGCGGCCGTCTTCGCGGAGCTGGCCGCCGTCGGCTACGGGCGGATGTCGATAGAGGCGATCGCCCGGCGGGCGGGCGTGGGCAAGGCGGCGGTCTACCGGCGGTGGCGCTCCAAGCTGCCGCTCGTGCTCGACCTGGTGCCGGCGGTGGCGGCCGGGGGGCTGCCGACGCCCGACACCGGGACGCTGCTGGGGGATGTGCGGGCGCTGCTCGAAGTGAGCGAGCGGGCGCTGCGGCATCCGGTCGCCGCGCAGATCATCCCCGACCTGCTGGCGGAGGCGGCGCGGAGCCCCGAGCTCGGGGAGGCGCTGCGGGAGGGGTTGCGGGAGGCGCAGGGTGGGGTGGCGGCGGCGATCGTCCGCCAGGCGGTGGCGCGGGGTGAGCTTGTCGCGAGCTCTGATGTGGAGCTCGCTCTCGATTTGCTGGCGGGGCCGCTGTACTGGCGGGTCTCCGTCCTGGCGGACCGGTCTTTCACGCCGGCCCGGCGTGAGGCGTTGGCGACGGCGATCGTCGCGGCGCTCAGCTCCGCGGGCTGACCCGGTATGCGGCTACCCGCCGCGTGGCTTCCGACCGTCCCCCGGCTGCACCGCCGCCGTGGCTTGTCGCGCAGTTCCCCGCGCCCCTTTGCGGCCACCCGCCGCCACGCTTCCGACCGCCCCCCGTCTGCCGGCCCGCTGTGGCTGAGCGCGCAGTTCCCCGCGCCCCCAAACGGCCACTCGCCGCGACGGCCGAGCTCGTCTCCCGGCTGCACCGCCGCCGTGGCCATTCGCGCAGTTCCCCGCGCCCCTTCGGGGCACGTTCCCCCGGCCGGGTGGGCCCCGTTCGGGGGCGCGGGGAACTGCGCGGCAAGCCACGACGAGCCCGCACCCGACCACCAACCGCCACCACCCCCAGGGGCGCGGGGAACTGCGCGACAAGCCACGACGCGCCCGCACCCGACCGCCGACCGCCAGCACCCCAAGGGGGAACTGCGCCGCCCATCACAGTGGGCCCGCGGCCGAAGGGGGCTACGTCGGGAGGAAGATCGTGCGGTGGGCGAAGGAGGTGGCCGGGGAGGGGGACGTGGTTGCCGCGGCTACCAGGGGGACGGATGTCGTGAGGTCGTGGAGGGTGGCCCACACGCGGTGGGCGGCGGGCTCGTCGGGCGGGGCGTCGACGCCGTCCACCAGCAGCGCGTCCGGGCGGGGGATCAGCGCGAGCGCCACCGTCAGCAGGAGCTGGTCCACCGGGGAAAGGTGCTCGTAGCGGGTGCCGCGGGGCAGCACACCGGGAGGAGCGTCGGCCGGGGGGTGGTCCTCCACGCGCAGGCCGGCGGCGGCCAGAGCGCGGGTCACGTCGGGCGCGCCGATCCGCCGGCCCGCCTGGACCGCCGCGAGGTCGAGCAGCTCGCCGACCCGGTCGTAGCGGTCAGGGGCCGCCGCCCCGAAGGTCCTGGCGACGCCGACCCGGCGCCGCACCGGGTGCGCGGGCCCGCCCCGCAGCCGCATCCGCCCCCCGATCCCGGCAAGCATCCCGCTGCGTCCGGGCCCGGCCGGACCGATGACGGCCAGCAACTCCCCCACCGGCACGGCGAAATCGCCGTCCGGTCCGCGCTGACCGGTCGCCACTGTGGTCATTGCGCCCTCTCCTCACATCGGCCCGTACAAGGACAATGCGCCCATGTCTACCAAGGAAGGACCCGATCAGCGCAGCGGCACTCCGGAGAGCGCGGCGGCCCGCGGCCGGCCGGTGATCCGGACCGGGTCCCGTACGAGCACGAGCAGCGCCACGTCGTCCGCGCAGGCGCCACCGGTGTGGCGGACGACGGCGGCCCGCAGCGCCGCGGCCACGTCCCGTCCGGACAGCGGCGGCCGGGTGGCGTCGGTCAGTGCCGCGGACAGCGGGAAGAAGCGCCCGGCGGGGTCCCGCGCGTCGGGCAGCCCGTCGGTGTGCAGCAGCAGCCCCTCCCCCGCCGCGACCCGCCCGCAGGTCACCGGCGTGACGGTCTGCGCGGGGTCGAACAGCCCGAGCGGCGGCAGCGGCTCGCCCAGCGGCAGCGCGCTGGCCCCGTCGGCCTCGTCGAGCAGATACGGCTGCGGGTGGCCGCAGTTGACGGCCTGGAACACCCCGTCGTCGGTGAGCTGGACGAACTGCGCGGTGGCGAACTCCTCCGCCACCGGTTCCCGCGGCCCGGACCCGCAGACCGCCGGGTGCTCGCCCTGCGCCCGGTCCCGCAGGTGCCTGCGCAGCGCGCCGTCGAGCCGGCCGACCACACCGGAGAGCTCCGGCTCCTGGTGGGCGGCCTCCCGGAAGCTGCCGAGCAGCGCGGCGACCATGCCGATGGCGGGCAGCCCGTGCCCGCGGGCGTCACCGATCAGCGCGCGGACCCCGTAGGGCGTGGCCAGCACCTCGTAGAAGTCGCCGCCGACCCGGGCGCCGCGGCTCGCGGACAGGTACTCCCCCGCGACCGTCCAGTCGCCGACCCGGCAGGGCAGCGGGCGGACCAGCACCTGCTGGGCGGCCACCGCGATCTCCCGGGTGCGGTCGAGTTCGGCGGACAGCAGCGTGCGGCGCCCGGCCGTCCAGCCGCCGGCGACCATCACCGCGACCAGCGTCGCCGCCGCTCCGAGCACCGGGCCCGAGACACTGAGCGAGTCGTCGGCCAGTTCGCCCGCCAGCTCCGCGAGGGTCAGCGCGCCCATGCCGAGCACCCGGCCGCGCCGGGCGCCGATCGCGCAGGTCAGCGCGGGGGCGACGGCGAGGGCCGGCAGCACGTCGGAGCCGTCGGGCAGCCACCAGGCCAGCAGCCCCACCGCCGCCGCCCAGGCGGCGGGCAGCAGTGCCCAGCTGAGCCGGCGCAGAGCGCCGACCGCTCGGTTGAGCATCATCCGTGGAGGCTCCCCCTGAAGCAGCGGCGTAGGCAGTGGTCGTCAGCAGTCGTCGTCAGCAGTCGTCGTAAGCGGTGGTCCTGAGCGGCGCGCCCGCGAGGGCCTGTCCGACAGGCCCCGCCCGGCTCCCGCGTCGCCCTCGATTGTGTCGATTCCCCCCGGCCGCGCCCACCGCCGCTGGACCCAATCACTCGAAAGAGCTACGAAACCCCCGACTCGAACCCGAACACGGCGAAGGGGGCCGCCCGGAACATCCGGGCGGCCCCCTCCATAGGCTGAGACGACGTCAGGCGCCGCGCAGCGTGGCCCCGGTGGCGGCGGTGGCCGCGGCGACCGCCGCGTCCCTGGCCGCGCTGGCCTCCTCGGCCGTCAGCGTGCGGTCGGGAGCACGGAACCGCAGCGCGTAGGCCATGGACTTGCGGCCCTCGCCGATCTGCTCGCCGGTGAAGATGTCGAACAGCCGGATGGATTCCAGCAGTTCGCCCGCGCCCTCGCGCAGCGCCCGCTCCACGTCGGCGGCGGGCACCGAGGAGTCGACGACGAGCGCCACGTCCTGGGTGGCCACCGGGTAGGTGGACACCCGCGGACCCTCGGCCCGCGCGCCGCCGGCCGCCTCGGCCTGGTCGAGGTCGAGCTCCATGGCGCAGGTCCTGGCCGGGAGTCCGAGCGCCTTGGTGACCCGGGGGTGTAGCTCGCCCGCGTGGCCGAGCAACACCTCCGTGCCGTCCACCATGGCGACCAGTGCCGCGCACCGGCCCGGGTGGAACGGCTCGAAGCGGTCCCGCCGTACGGTCAGCGCGAGCCCCGCCTCACCGGCCACGGTGCGGGCGGCCTCGATCGCGTCGGCCCAGCCCGCCGGGTGCCCGCCGCCCCACCAGCCGGCCTGCTCGCGGGCGCCGGCCAGGACGACCGCGACGTGCAGCGGCTGGTCGGGCAGTGCGGCCCGCAGGCTCTCCAGCTCCTCGTCGGTCGGCCGCCGGTCCACCGCGAGCCGCGGCGGCGCCGTCTCCTGGCCGGTGGGCAGGAACACCAGGCCCGTCTCGAACAGGGCCAGGTCGTGCGCGCCGCGGCCGTCGTTGCGCCGCAGCGTGGCCAGCAGCCCGGGCAGCAGGGTGGTGCGCAGCGCGGGCTCGGTGTCGTAGAGCGGGTTGACCAGCTTGACGGTGCTGCGCCGCGGGTCGTCGGCCGGCAGCCCGAGTTGGTCGAAGACCTCCGCACCGAGGAACGGGTAGCTGGGCGCCTCGACGTAGCCGGCGCCGGCCAGCGCGCGGCCGACCCGGCGGCGCAGCAGCTGCGACTCGGTCAGCCCGCGGCCGGCCGGCGGCCTCGGCAGCGTGGTGGGCAGGTTCTCGTAGCCTTCGAGCCTGATCACCTCTTCCGCCAGGTCGTTGGGGAAGGCCAGGTCGGGCCGCCAGCTGGGCACGGTGACGAGCAGCTCGTCGGCGCCCGAGACGTCGCAGCCGATCTCCTGGAGGCGGCGCACCACGGTCTCCCGGCCGTACTCGGTGCCCGCGACGCGGTCCGGGTGGTCGGCGTGCATGGCGACGGTCCGCGGCCCGGACGGGGTGACGGTCTCGGTGACGCCCTCCTCCGCGATGCCGCCGGCCAGTCCGGTGAGCAGGTCGACGGCACGCTGGGCGGCGGCCGACGTGGTCATCGGGTCGGTGCCGCGCTCGAAGCGCCGGGAGGCCTCGGAGCCGAGCTTGTGGCGGCGCGCGGTGCGGGCCACGCTGACCGGCGCGAAGTGCGCGGCCTCGATGACGATGTCGGTGGTGCCGGTGATCCGGCCGGTCTCCGGGTCCGCGGTGGCGTCGGCGATCTCGGTGTGCGCGCCGCCCATCACCCCGGCCAGGCCGATCGCGCCGGAGTTGTCGGTGATCACCAGGTCCTCGGCGCTGAGCACCCGCTGCACCCCGTCGAGCGTGGTCAGCTTCTCGCCGGCCTGGGCGCGCCGGACGCCGATGGGTCCGTCCAGCCGCGACCTGTCGTAGGCGTGCAGCGGCTGGCCCAGCTCGAACATCACGTAGTTGGTGACGTCCACGGCCAGCGAGATCGGGCGCATGCCGACCTTCTGCAGCCGCCGCTGGAGCCAGATCGGCGACCGCGCCTCGGGGTCGAGGCCGGAGACCGTACGGGCGGTGAAGCGGTCGCAGCCCAGCGGGTCGGCGACCTGGACCGGGTAGCCGGCCGCGTTGGGCGTCGGCACGTCGAGCAGCGCCGGGTCGCGCAGCAGCAGGCCGTAGGCGATGGCGGCCTCGCGGGCCACCCCGCGCAGCGACAGGCAGTAGCCGCGGTCCGGGGTGACGGCGATGTCGAGCACCTCGTCGACCAGTTCGAGCAGCTCGATCGCGTCGGCGCCTGCCTCGTGCTCCGGCGGCAGCACGACGATGCCGGAGTGGTCCTCGCCCATGCCCAGTTCGGCGGCCGAGCAGATCATGCCGTGCGAGGTGTGGCCGTAGGTCTTGCGGGCGGAGATCTGGAAGTCGCCGGGCAGCACGCCGCCGGGCAGGATCACCACGACCTTGTCGCCGACCGCGAAGTTGCGGGCGCCGCAGACGATCTCCTGCGGCTCACCCGTCCCGTTGGCGTCGCCGACGTCCACCGTGCAGAAGCGGATCGGCTTCTTGAAGCCCTCCAGCTCCTCGATGGTGAGCACCTTGCCGACCACCAGCGGGCCCTTGAGCCCGGCGCCCAGCTGCTCGACGGTCTCGACCTCGAGGCCGGCGGAAATGAGCTTGGCCTGGACGTCGCGGCCGGTGGCACCGGCGGGCAGATCGACGTACTCCCGCAGCCAAGAAAGCGGGACCCGCATCAGATCTCCATCCCGAACGGGAGGGTGAACCGCACGTCACCCTCGACGATGTCTCGCATGTCCTCGACGTTGTGCCGGAACATGAGCATGCGCTCGATACCGAAGCCGAACGCGAAGCCGCTGTAGCGCCCCGGGTCGACACCGCAGGCGATCAGCACCTGCGGGTTGACCATGCCGCAGCCGCCCAGCTCGATCCAGCCCTCGGAGGAGCAGGTACGGCAGGGGCGGTCCGGGTTGCCGACCGACTCGCCGCGGCACACGTAGCAGAGCATGTCCATCTCGGCGGACGGCTCGGTGAACGGGAAGTAGTTCGGCCGCAGCCGGGTCGTCATCCCCTCGCCGAACAGCGAGACCACCATGTGGTCCAGGGTGCCCTTGAGGTCGGCCATGGTCAGGCCCTCGTCCACCGCGAGCAGTTCGACCTGCGAGAACACCGGCGTGTGGGTGGCGTCCAGCTCGTCGGACCGGTAGACCCGGCCGGGCGCGATCACATAGACCGGCAGCTCCCGGTCCAGCAGCGCGCGGATCTGCACCGGCGAGGTGTGGGTGCGCAGCACGACGCCGGACTGCTCCTGGCCGTCGGGGCCCTGGACGAAGAAGGTGTCCTGGGTCTCCCTGGCCGGGTGGTCGGGCGGGAAGTTCAGCGCGTCGAAGTTGAACCAGTCGGCCTCGACCTCGGGGCCCTCGGCGACCTCGTAGCCCATCGCGACGAAGACGTCCTCGATCCGCTCGGACAGCGTGGTCAGCGGGTGCCTGGCACCCGCCGGGCGGCGGTCGTAGGGCAGCGTGACATCGACGGCCTCCTCGACCAGGACCCGGGTGTCCCGCTCCTCCTCCAGCTCCGCCTGCCGGGCGGCGAGCGCCTTGTTGACCGCGCCGCGGGCCTGGCCGACCCGCTTGCCGGCCTCCGCCTTGGCCTGCGGCGGCAGCGCGCCGATCTCCCGGTTGGCCAGCGCCAGCGGCGAGGTGCCACCGGTGTGCGCGGTCTTGACCTGGGCGAGCGCGTCGAGATCGGCGGCGGCGGTGATCGCGGAGATCGCCTCCTGGCGCATCCGGTCGATCTGCTCCGGCTTCAACGCCTCGACCTCGACAGGGTCGTACGACTTATTGGGTGCCGACATCTTTACCCGATTTTCCCGTTCCGAAGTGGATGGTGCTGGAGGCGCCTCCCAGGGCCGGCCTCCGCTGGAGGCTGCCCGACCGGACACATACCAAGGCCCGATTCTACTGGCGGCGCGAGGACCGGCTGCTGCGCCCGTCGGCGGCTGTCCCGGCGATGGCCTGCGAGGAGTCCGCGGAGGCTGCTCCGCTGCTCGCTCAGGCCATGAAGGCGGGTGCCCCGACGGGCAGGATAAATCGGAACTCGGCGCCGCCCCCGGGGGCCCGGCCGACGGTGATGCTGCCGCCGTGCGCCTCGACGATGCCCTTGACGATGTACAGGCCGAGCCCGGTGCCGCCCCGCTTGCTGCCCCGCCAGAAGCGGGTGAAGACGCGACTCATGGACTCCTCCGGGATACCCGGGCCCTCGTCGCTCACGGTGACCGCTGTGCCGTCACCGCCCGGCTCGCGCGGGAAGGAGGAGGGCGCCACGACGATGGTGACAGTTCCCTCGCCGTGCCGCACCGCGTTTTCCAGCAGGTTGCCGAGGATCTGGTCGACCTTGTCGGGGTCGGCCCACAGCGCGGGCAGCGGCCCGGTCACCCGCAGCTTGAAGCGGTCGGGCTCCTGGCCGGCCGCCACGTGCGCGTCCACATGCCGCTGGATCCGCTCCGCGATCTTCACCGGCTGGCGGCGCACTTCGAGGCGGCCCGAGTCGATCCGGGAGATGTCGAGCAGCTCGGCGATCAGCCGGGTGACCCGGTTGGCGTCGGAGTCCACCGTCTCCAGCATCAGCTTCTTCTGGTCCTCGGTGAAGCGCTCCCACTTGGCGAGCAGCGTCGCCGTGAAGCCCTTGACCGAGGTCAGCGGGGAGCGCAGCTCGTGGGCGACGGTGGCGATCAGCTCGGCGTGGCTGCGCTCGGTACGCCGCCGGGCCTCGGTGCCGCGCAGCGTGACCACCAGCCGGCGGACCGGGCCTCCCGGCTCGTCACGCACGTAGCGGGCGGCGACCAGCACCTCACGGCCGCCGGGCAGCAGCAGGTTGCGCTCCGGCTGGCCTACCCGGATGGCCAGGCCGCCGTAGGGGTCGGTGAGCTGCCACCAGCGGCGGCCTTCGAGGTCTTCGAGCGGCAGCGCCTGCTGCAAGGGCCGGCCGAGCACGTCCTGCCGGCGCAGTGCGGTGATCCGGGCGGCGGCGGCGTTGAAGCAGACCACCTTGCCGGCCTCGTCGGCGATCACCAGGCCGTCGGGCAGGTCGTCCGGGTCGATGCCGGGCCAGCCGCCGCGGAGGTCGTCGCGGAGGTCGTCGCCGGGGTCCTGCTCGACGGGCACGGGGTGAGCGGGATGCGCGGGGTGCTCACGGGCCCGGGTCGGATCGGCGGCTCCCGGAGCCGGGTCGGCGGCGGGCTCGGGTGCGGCGTGCGGGCCGGGCGCGGCGGCGGGATCAGGACCGGGGGCGGCGTGCGGCCCGGGCGCGGGATCGGGCACGGCGTGCGGCCCTGGTGCGGGCGCGGGCTGCGGAGCGGGACCGGCAGGTTCAGCGGGCCGCACCGGCAGCGCGCCGCTGCTCCGTACCGTCACGTCCATCCCGCCATCCCCTCTCAGGGTCCCCCGGGCCGCCACCTTACTAGGTGCGCACGGCGTGGCGGCACCCTCCGGGAGCACGCTGTGCCCTGGCCGAGGCGTACAGGCAGACCGCGGCGGCGGTGGCGAGGTTGAGGCTTTCCGCCCGGCCGTGCAGCGGTACCCGGACCACCTCGTCGGCCAGCGCGCGGGTCGGCTCGGGCAGGCCCCACGCCTCGTTGCCGAAGATCCAGGCGGTCGGGACGCCCATGGCGCCGGCGTCCAGCTCCGCGTCCAGGTCGCGGTCGCCCGCGCCGTCTGCGGCCAGCACCCGGACGCCCGCGGCGCGCAGCCCGGCCGCCGCCTCCTCGACCGGTACGCCGACGGCGACCGGCAGGTGGAAGAGGCTGCCGGCCGAGGCGCGGACCGCCTTGGGGTTGTACAGGTCGACGGACGCGTCGGTGAGCAGCACCGCGTCGGCGCCGGCCGCGTCGGCGCAGCGCAGCACCGTACCGGCGTTGCCGGGGTCGCGGACGTGCGCGAGCACGGCGACCAGCCGGGGCCCGGAGCGCAGGATCTCGTCGAGCGGCGAGTCCAGGAAGCGGCAGACGCCGACCAGGCCCTGCGGGGTGACGGTGTCGGAGATCTCCGCGATCACCTCGGGCGTCGCCGTCAGCACGGGCGCGCCCGCGGCGCGGGCCGCGGCGACCAGGTCGGGGTGCCGCTCGGCCGCCTCCGGGGTGGCGTACAGCTCGATCAGGGTACGGCCGGCCGCACCGCCGGGGTGGGCGGCGGCCTCACGGACGGCCTGCGGCCCCTCGACCAGGAACCGCCGCTCCTTCCCGCGAAAGCTGCGCTTGGCCAGCCGGTGCGCGGCGGTGACCCGCGTGGAACGCAGGGAGGTCAGCTCGGGGGTGCCCATCAGGTGGTCGCACTTTCGATTCGCGGAGAGCGGCAGGGACGACGGGCCGGCGGGGCCGGCGGCCGCCATCATGTCCGCCGCGGCGGTGCTCAGCCGAAACGGCGGATTCCGGCGGCGCGGATTGCGGCGGCGCCCTGCCGGTCGGCACCGGGCAAGCCACAGGCCCGCAGGGAAGAACTCACCCGCGGGCCCGCGAACCGCATGTTCCGCCTACGCCGAGCGCGAGCGTCACGCCGCCTTGGGGGCGTTCACGTCGGACGGCAGCGCCTTCTGGGCCACCTCGACCAGGGTCGCGAACGCGTTGGCGTCGTTGACGGCCAGCTCGGCGAGGATCTTGCGGTCCACCTCGACGTTGGCGGCCTTCAGGCCCTGGATGAAGCGGTTGTAGGTGATGCCGTTGGCGCGGGCAGCGGCGTTGATCCGCTGGATCCAGAGCTGCCGGAAGTCGCCCTTGCGCTTCTTGCGGTCGTTGTAGTTGTAGACCAGGGAGTGGGTGACCTGCTCCTTGGCCTTGCGGTACAGGCGCGAACGCTGCCCGCGGTAACCGCTGGCCTGCTCCAGGATCGCCCGGCGCTTCTTCTGGGCGTTGACTGCCCGCTTGACGCGTGCCACTTGATAACTCCTTCTAGGGGACCGCGGGGGAACTCACGCGGTCCGGAACGATGGGGGTCCCGGTCCGGGACGATGCGCCCCCGAAGGGGCGCGGCCGTCACTTGCCGAGAAGCTTCTTGATCTTCTTGGCGTCGGACTTGGCAACCTCAACGGTGCCGCTCAGGGCGCGCGTCTTGCTGGACGGCTTGTGCTCCAGGTAGTGGCGAACGCCGGCGCGCTCACGGAGCACCTTGCCGGAGCCGGTGATCCTGAAGCGCTTGCTGGTACCGCTGTGCGTCTTGTTCTTCGGCATGGCGCCGTGGTCTCCTCGTCGCTGCCCTGCCGGCGCCGGTGGGCACACGGAGAGCGTCAGTCCTGCTGTCTGTCCTGCATTACCGACCCGGAGCCGGTGGCTCCGGGCTGTTCTCGTTTCCTCAGCCGGCGTCGGCCGGAGCCGCCGCGTCGTGGTCCGCCTCGGCCTCGACATCCTCGTCGGTGTGCTCACCGGCGGTGTCGCCCTGGCGGACCGCCTTGCGGGCGGCCTGTGCCTCGCGGGCCTCGGCCATCGCCTCGGTCTTCTTCTTGTGCGGACCGAGGACCATGATCATGTTGCGGCCGTCCTGCTTCGGATTCGACTCGATGAAGCCGAGGTCCTGGACGTCCTCCGCGAGCCGCTGCAGCAGCCGGTAGCCGAGCTCCGGCCGGGACTGCTCGCGACCACGGAACATGATCGTGATCTTGACCTTGTCGCCCTGCTTGAGGAACCGGACGACGTGACCCTTTTTGGTGTCGTAGTCGTGCGGGTCGATCTTCGGCCGGAGCTTCATCTCCTTGATGACCGTGTGCGCCTGGTTCTTGCGCGCCTCACGGGCCTTCATGGCCGACTCGTACTTGAACTTCCCGTAGTCCATGAGCTTGCACACGGGCGGACGGGCGTTCGCCGCGACCTCGACCAGGTCGAGGTCGTACTCCTGCGCCAGTTCCAGGGCCTTGGCAAGCGGCACGATGCCGACCTGCTCGCCACTGGGACCGACAAGTCGCACCTCGGGAACGCGAATCCGGTCGTTGATGCGGGGCTCGGCGCTGATGGGGCCTCCTCGGTTGCACTACGCGGCTGACTGGCCGACAGCCGCGCTGGGTCTGTCTGTGGTGTCCGACCCCGTACCCAAGGCGCACAAAACGCCCCGTACGGGACACAGGCGGGGCTCCTCACAACCGGGAGCACCGCCGCGTTATTCCGCGGGGCGCATCGGACGGCACTCCGTCGGCGGCGGGCCGATGTGTACCGTCTGACCGGAACCCGTCGGCCTTCCGGCCGATCAGGTGGGAGATCGGAGCCTCCACTTGTTGGCCGGACACATGGGTGCCCGACCGGTCGTACGTCAAGTCTAACATCACAGTTCCCCATCCCATGCACCCGCCGGGTGGGGCATATCGTGTCGTCCATGAGTGACGCACCAGGCCCCGCACCCTCCGCCGGCACCGCGCCGGGTCCCGACTTCGACGACCTGACCCGCGACATCGCGGACGTCCCGGCGGTCGAGGTGATCACCACAGTGGCGGTGCACCTGATGAGTGCCGCCGCGGTGAACCTGGGCCTGGCCGAGGAGGGCGCGGACCACAAGGACCTGGATGAGGCGCGCAAGCTGATCCAGGCGCTGGCCGGGCTGGTGACGGCGAGCGCCACCGAGATCGGCTCGTACCACGCGGCCCCGCTGCGGGACGGCCTGAAGTCGTTGCAGCTGGCCTTCCGCGAGGCGTCGGTGGTGCCGGACGAGCCGGGGCAGGGCCCGGGCGAGAAGTACACCGGCCCGGTCTACGGCTGATCAGGTCGTACGACCCGCGGCCGTGCGCGGCCGGTACCGCCGTACGGTGCTCGGTCCCGCCGTACGACGCCAGATCTCGTCCGACGCCAGATCTCCTCGTACCGCCAGGTCTCGTCGGCCGCTGCTAGGTCTCGTCGGCCGCCGCCTCCGCCTCCACCGCCGCGGCGCGTGCGCTCTTCAGCGCGCTCAGCGCCGGGTGGGTCACCTGGTGCACCACCGCGGCCAGCGCGCCGCCGATCAGCGGGGCCACGATGAACAGCCACAGCTGGGTGAGCGCCGGGCTGCCGGCGAACAGCGCCGGGGCCAGGCTGCGGGCCGGGTTCACCGAAGTACCGGTGAGCGGGATGCCGATCAGGTGGATCACGGCCAGCGCGAGGCCGATCGGTAGGCCGTCGAAGCCCACCACGGCGATCCGGTGGGTCACCGCGAGCACCACGAAGACCAGCAGGAAGGTCAGGATCACCTCGGCGACGAACGCGCCGAAGATGTTGATGCCGACCGCGGACCTGGTGCCGTAGCCGTTGGTGCCGAAGGCGCCGTGCGTCTTCAGGCCCGGCACCTGCTTGGCGATCAGGAAGAGCAGTGCGGCGCCGACGATGGCGCCGGCGAACTGCGCGACCCAGTACTCGACCGCGCGCCGCACCGAGATCCGCCGGGCGACCAGCATCCCGAGGGTGACCGCCGGGTTGATGTGGCAGCCGGATATCGGCCCCAGCGCGTAGGCGAGCGCCAGCAGCACGAAGCCGAAAGCGAGCGCGATGCCAAGGGCGCCGATGTACTCCCCGGACAGGACGGCCGCGCCCACGGCGAAGAAGACCAGCAGGAGCGTGCCGAGGAATTCGCAGATCACCGTTCGCATGTCGACTTGGGCGAGGGTTCCCGCGACGGTTCGCGTGTCATGCGGAGCTTGGCTGTCCATTCGGACCTCCTCGTGATGATCAACCTGCACCGCCAATTGTGATGCTTTGGGGTGAAGGCCACATCTCGGGCACCTTTGGGCAAGGCTTCGAGGGGGGCCTTGCAGTGGCGGCGAGCCTCAGCGCACGAAGAGCGGTTCGCCCGGCAGCGCGGCGCCCGGCGGCAGCAGCGCGAGGTCGAGGCCCTGCACCAGGGCGGCCCGCAGCACCTCGTTGCCGGCGAGCGCGTCGGCGATGCCGCGGCCGGTCAGTGCCGGGTCGGCGTCCGGGGCGAGCACCAGGCCGAGGGTGCCGTCGCTGCCGGCGCCAGGCGTGAGGTGGGCCCGTACGACGCCGGGCTCGGCGGCCACCGCCTCCCGCAGCGCCTCGCGGACCGCCGGGTCGTCCAGCGGTGCGACCCGGTCCGGGCCGAGGGCGGCGGCCCGCAGCGCGGAGCCGGTCAGCTCGTACGTGACCGGGCCGGCGAGATCGATCAGCAGCGTGTCGGCGCCCTCGTGCGCGAGCGCCTGGAGGGCCTGCGGCAGCGGTACGGCGACCGGCCGCGCGTCCGGCCGCCAGCGGGCCAGCGCCTCGGTGGAGGTGAACGCGGGCAGTGCGCGCCGACCGTCCGGCGCCTGGATGGTGGGCACCGCCATGTCGCTGCTCTTCTCCCGGCGCAGCCCGTCCTCGCCGGTCTCGGCCTCGCCGAGCACCGCGACCACCGGCACCAGCAGCCGGGCGCCGTGCAGCGCGTCGAGCACCGCGGGCTCGGTGCCGCGGTCCCGGGCGTAGCCGGCCAGTGCGGCGGCCAGGGCCGGGTCGGCGGTGCCGTCGTCGGCGGAGAAACCGGGGTCAGGGATGTTCTTCAGTGCCACCCGGGCAGCCTATCCGCGGCGGCGCCCGGGTCGGCCGGCCGGGCCGCCGCCCGGCGCCTGGTCCTGAACCACAGCAGTCCTGCGGCAAGCACCAGGACGGCGCCGCCCGCGGCGAAGGCGGCGGCCACCCCGTCGCCGAGCACCTGCGAGCCGGCCTGCGGCTTGGGCGCGGGGTCGGGTCCGGTGCCGAAGTAGCGGTGCGGGTAGCTGGCGGCGGCCGGTGCGATGGGCGCCGGCTTCGTCTTCTTCGCGGCGGCCACCGCGGCGGCCGGGTCGATCAGGCCGGTGCCCAGCTCGTCGCTGCGCCCGCCGCGCGGCCGGTCCCGGGTGGTGGTCTGCAGGATCTGCTTGACCTGGGTGGGGCTGAGCCCGGGGTTGACCGACTTGACCAGGGCGGCGGTGCCCGACGTGTACGCGGACGCGGCGCTGGTGCCCCAGCCGCTGTAGTAGGTGCGGTCGGGGTCGGCGATCACCACGTCGTCGCCCGGCGCGGAGACGGAGGTGTACCAGCGGCGGGTGGAGAAGGGTGAGTGCGCGCCCTTCTTGTTGACGGCGGCGACCGAGATCACGCCCGGGTAGGCGGCGGGGTAGGAGGAACGATCCGCCTCCAGGCCCCCGTTGCCCGCGGAGGCGACGACGACCACGCCCTTGCTCAGCGCGTACTGGATCGCGTCGTCCTCGGCGGCGACCGGGGCCGCGGTGGAACTGTCGTCGCCGAGGGAGAGGTTGATGACGTCGGCGCCGTGGTCGGCGGCCCACCGGATGCCCTGCGGCAGCGCGTCGCCCTTGCTCGTCCTGGCCTTGGCCCGCTGCGGGTCCTTCTCCTCCAGGATCACCCGGACCGGCAGGATCCGGGCCTTGGGGGCGATGCCCATGACGCCGTCGCTGTCGCCGGGGCCGTGCCCGTGGCCCGCGATGATCGCGGCCATCCCGGTGCCGTGCTTGGCCCAGGAGGAGTCGCCGCGCTCGGCGCCGAAGCCGATCATGTCCTTGCCCGGCAGCACCTGCCCGGTGAGGTCGGGGTGGGTGCCGTCCACGCCGGTGTCGAGCACGGCGACGACGACGCCCGCGCCCTGGCTGGTCCGCCAGGCGGAGTCGGCGTGCAGGGCGCTCAGCGCCCAGTCGGTGTCACGGACGTAGTCCGCGGAGGCGGGGGCGGTGCCGAGCAGGAAGGCGGCGGTGCCGGCGGCGAGGGTGGTGAGCAGCCGGCGGGCGCTGCGGGTGCTGGTGGGACGCGGGCGGGCCGTGGTGGGACGGGGGCGGGTCATCGGGACTTCTCCGTCGCGGTCGGCGAGGCACCCGGCGACGCGGTCGGCCGCAGGAACGTGCTGACGGTGCCGTGCAGGCGGTTGTCCACGGCGGAGGCGAGGCCGGCGGCGTCGTTGCCGAGGCCGGCCTGGGCGGGGGCGCTGGTCGCGCCCGGCGCGGTGGCCTGGGCGGCGGACTGCGGGGTGGCGACGGCCCGGCCGTCGGCGAAGCCGCTCACCGCGTAGACGACGAAGGGCAGGTCGGCGGAGACGTGCACGTCCCAACTGCCGCGCTGCTTGGGCCCGAAGCCGGCGGCGAGGGTGTGCGGGACCGCGACGGGGAGGGGGACGAGGTCGGCGCGGTTGCCGAGTGACTCCTTGGTCCAGCGCTGGCTGAGCGCTTTCATGCCGACCGCGTCGGTGGCGGTGACGAGCAGGCCGACGGTCGTCACGCTGGTGGAGGTGCTGTCCAGGTACGTGGCGCGCAGCAGGCGTGCGCAGCCCGCCGGGGCGAGCACACCTTGCAGCAGCGGATCGAACGCCCCGGTGCAGCCGGCCGGCGGCGCCACCCCGATCCGCGTCCAGGTCCGGTCCGCACCCCCCGGCCCGGCGCCGGCCGCCCGTACGACGGGCGGGAAGAGCGAGTCCACCGGCACGCTGTGCCACACCTGCCGCGCACTGGCGAAGGCCCCCACACTCCCGCTGACCACAGGCTTGGCAGCCCGCGCCCCATGCGTGATCACGGCCCCGGCGGTGGCCCCACCGATGAGCCCGAGCCCCAGCACAACACAGAGCGCGGCCCCCACCCGCCCGGCAGCGATCCCCCGATGCCCGACCCGCCCGGCAGCGGGCGCCGGCCCGCCGAGGCCGGCCGGCAAAGGCTCAGCGGCCACGGGCTCCGGCGCGGAATGCGGCAGAACGGTGGGCGACGGCCCACCGAGGCCCGACGGCGAAGGCTCAGCGGCGGCACTGCGCGAGAACCCGGCCTCCGGCGCGGGCGGCAGAACGGTGGGCGGCGGCGGCCCGGCCGACTCCGCCGGTCGGCTCGTCCCGGGCCGCGCGGAAGGCGGCGGGACGGTAGGCCGTGGCGGCACGGTGGACGTGCCGCTGCCCGCGACAGCAGGAACGGTGTCGCCGACGTGCCCGGCGAACGTCGCCCGCGCGGACGATGGCGGCTGCGAGGGCCGGGCATCGCCAACGACGGGCGGTACCCGCGGCGGTACCGGCGGCGGTGGCTCAGCGAAGCGGGTATCGCCGGCGGCGGGCGCACTTGTAGAACCAGCGGCAGCGGTGGTCGGCCGTGTCTTCGGCGACGCCGGACGACTCGTGCCCGGCCGTGCGGAAGGCGGCGGGGCAGTCGGCCGCGGCGGCACGGCGGAATTGCCGCCGCCCGTGCCGGGCGAAGCCGAGGGCGGCGGACCGGCCGGCGGTGGCGGGAAGGTTGTCGGGTCTGGCGGCTGGCCACTGTCTGTGCGCGCCCCACTCGGCCGAGTCCCCGGTCCTGACGGGCGACCGGCGCCGGGGAACGGTGGCGACCCAGGCAATGGCGGCGACGAAGGGGGCGCGGTGCGGGCCGCGTTGGCCGTGCCCGGCCGAGCCGACGGCGGCGGGGCCGCCGGGCGCGGAGGCGTGGGCGGTGGCGGCGGAGGAACGACCCGAGCAGCAGCCTCCGGCGGAGGAAGGGGTCCCTCAGCGGGAGGCGCCGGAACCGGGCGAGCAGGCTGCGCCGAGTCCTCCGCAGCGGCGGCTGCCGCGCGAAACGGACGCGCGTTCGGCGCCGATGGGGCGGTGTCACCAGCAGGACGAGGCGCCCGGGGCGACGGCCACGGCTCCGCCGGACTCCCGCCGAGCGGCTGCGTGCTCGTACGCTCCGACGCCACACCCCCACGACCGCTAGGCGCGTGGGCCCCGGAACCCTCGCCGGCGACGGGCCGCCCTACCCCAAACGCCCCTCCGGCGGCGGGCCGCCGCGCCTCGAAGCCCTCGCCGACACCAGGCGCCTGTGCTCCAAACCCATTGCCCGCGGCGGACGGCTGCCCCTCGAACCCCTCGCCAGCGCCAGGCGACCGCGACCCGAAACCCTCACCATCGGTGGGCTGCCGCCCCTCGAACCCGCCACCAGCAGCAGGCCGCTGCGCCTCAAAACCCTCGCCCGTAGCGGGCCGCTCGGCCCCAACCGCGCCCCCGGCCGCAGGCCGCCGCACCTCAGGCCCATCGCCGACACCCCGCGAAGCGAAGCCCTCGCCAGCCGCTGACCCCTGCGTCCCAAACCCACCGCCAGCAACGGGCCGCTGCGCCTCAGAGCCCTCCCCCGCAGCGGGCCGTCCTGCCCGAAACCCGCCGCCAGCAGCAGGCCGCCGCACGTCAAAACCCTCGCCCGCGGCGGACCGCCCGGCCCCAACCGCATCTCCGGCACCGGACCGGTGCACCTCAGGCTCATCGCCGACACCCCGCGAAGCGAAGCCCTCGCCCGCCGCGGACCGCCGCGTCTCGGGCCTCTCGCCGTCGTCGGAGAGCTCTCTCTCCGGGAGCCGGGCGGAAGCGGATGATCTCGGGTGGAGGGTGGGGAACGGAGTTTGGGGGGGTTCTCCGTTTTCCACTCCGGTGCTCACCCGGCGCCCCCTCGTGACCTGTGCCTGCAACCGCTCTCGGCTTGCGCGTCACTCTACGGGGTAGAGCGCGGGCGGTCTCCCAGCGGGCCGGGAGCGCGGGGCTACCGTTCGGTAGGGGTGGTCTGGCAAGCTGCGGGCATGTCCCAGCGCGCTGCCGACCGGGTCCGGTACGACCGGGCCACCGCTCATCTCGAGGCCCCCGTGGCGATCGTGGATCTGGAGGCGTTCGACGCCAACGCCGCCGATCTGGTGCGCCGCGCGGGCGGCAAGCCGGTGCGGGTGGCCTCGAAGTCCGTGCGCTGCCGGGCGCTGCTCGAACGCGCCCTGGCCCGGCCGGGGTTCGCCGGGATCATGTCGTTCACGATGGCCGAGTCGCTGTGGCTGGCCCGCACCGGGTTCGACGACGTGCTGCTCGCCTATCCCTCCGCCGACCGCGAGGCGTACGCCGAGCTGGCCGCCGACCCGAAACTGGCCCGTGCCGTCGCCGTGATGGTGGACGACGTCGCCCAACTCGACCTGATCGACGCCGCCCGCGGCTCCGGCACCGAGACCATCCGGGTGTGCCTCGAACTCGACACCAGCCTGCGCAAGTTCGCCGGGCGGGTGCGGTTCGGCGCGCTCCGCTCCCCGCTGCACGACCCGGAGCAACTGGCCGCGCTGGCCCGCACGATCGCCACCAGGCCCGGTTTCCGGCTGGTCGGGATCATGGCCTACGAGGGCCATGTCGCGGGCGTCGGCGACGCGTTGGCCGGCCGCCCGCTGCGGTCGCTGAGCATAAGGCTGATGCAGTCGGCGGCCCGCAAGGAGTTGGCGGCCCGGCGCGCGGAGGCCGTACGCGCGGTGCGGGCGGTCGTGCCCGACCTGGAGTTCGTCAACGGCGGCGGCACCGGCAGCGTGCAGCAGACCGCCGCGGAGGACGCCGTCACCGAGATCGCCGCCGGCTCGGGCCTCTACGTGCCGCGGCTGTTCGACAACTACACGTCCTTCCACGGCCGCCCCGCCGCACTGTTCGCGCAGCCGGTGGTGCGCCGCCCCGGTGTCGGCGTCGTCACGGTGCTCGGCGGCGGCTACCCGGCCTCCGGCGCGGCCGGGCCCGACCGGCTGCCGGTGCCGTATCTGCCGGAGGGGCTGCGCTATGACCCGCAGGAGGGCCCGGGCGAGGTGCAGACCCCGCTGATCGGCTCACCGGCCGACGACCTGCTGATCGGCGACAAGGTGTGGTTCCGGCACGCCAAGGCGGGCGAACTGTGCGAGCGCTTCGCGGAGTTGCAGCTGGTGGAGGGCGACCGGGTGACCGCCGTGGTGCCGACGTACCGCGGCGAGGGCAAGACCTTCCTCTGACCCCGCTCCCCCGTCCGTCCGGGCCGCCACCCCGCCGCAGAAACCCGTTGCCGGGCGCTCGACCACCGCGCCCGGCAACGTCAACCCGCAAGAACCTCAGACGCCCGCGCCGCCGGTGCTGCCGTCCGAACCGCCGGACGTGCCATTGCTGGTGACCGGGACGGACTTGATGCCCTTGGTGATCTGGTCGATCAGCCCGACATCGGGCGCCTTGCCGCCGATGTCGAACCCGAAGCGCACCACGATGAGCTGCTTCGGGTTGTGCGGCGACGTGAACACCAGCGACTCGACGTACCCGCTGGTGCCGGAGGCGGTGGCGACCTTCCACCGCACCAGGTAGCCGTTCTGTCCGGCGACCTTCACGGCCTGCGACAGCAGCTGCTGGTGCGAGGTGGTCTTGCCGTAGATGGACGTGCTGTACGAGTCGGCCGCGTTCGGCGCGATGTCCGCCTTGGCGCCGGCCTCCGGGTCGGTGGCGGTGAGCTTCACCAACTGGGCGGGTTGGGCGAAGACCCCGCCGCGTACACATGCCTTGGTGGCGTCACCGGGGCAGGGGTACTGGTCGATGGTCACATCGGCGCCGACCCCGGTCGCGGACGTCTCACCCTTCCAGCCGCTGAGCACCGGCAGGCTGATGCCGTCGAACCCGTCGATCGCGGTGCTGCCGTCGCCCTGCGGGGCCTGCGGATCCTGCGGGTCGTTCGGCGCGGGCGATTCGCCGCCGCCGGGGCCCTGCCCGCGCTCGGGCGCCGAGGAGGAGGACGTGGGGTGCGGCGACGGCGACTTGGCGTCGCTGCTGCTGTTGCCGTTGTCCCACAGCACGAAGCCGGTGATCGCGCCGGCGACGACCAGCACCGCGACCACGATCCAGACGACCGCGGCGCGCGAGGTGCGCCGACCCGGTCCGGGCGGGAAGCCGGGCTGCCCGGGGACCCCCGGATACCCGGGATATCCCATCGGGGCACCCTGGACGGCCTGGACCGGCTGCCCCTCGGGAACCGGCGCGGTCCTGGTGTACTCGGTCCACGCGCTGCCGTCCCACCAGCGTTCCATCGCCGGGCCATTGCCTGTGTGCCCGGGTTCTTTGTACCAGCCGGGCGGGGTCGTCGTCGTCACGGCGGTCACCCTATGGCCCCAGCATGAGAATCCCGTAAGGGCGGCGGTCACAGGGCGGTCACGGCGCGCTCAGCGCACCCGCGCGCCCCCTCCGCGCCGCTTCCCCGCACCAATTCCAACTCGCCCGGCAGTCACGGAATTCCGGAATTCACCGTGATATTCACCGCCCGGCCGGGGCCTTTCCGGCACCTCGGCGGGCACCGCATAATCCGGTCTCCCGCACGCCGGCCGACCCGGAGCCGGTGCGGGCGAAAAAGGGGGAATTGCCCATGACGGCAGGGACGATCACGGCAGCGACCGCGGGCAGCCGGCGGCTCGGCGATCTGGCGGTGAACCGGATCGGCCTGGGCGCGATGCGGCTGACCGGCAGCGCGGCGTTCGACCTCGGCACGCCGAGCGACCGCGAGCGCTCGATCACCGTACTCAGGCGCGCGGTGCGCGAACTCGGCGTCAATCACATCGACACGGCCGCGTTCTACTTCTCGTCGCTGCGTTCGGCCAACGAGCTGATCAACCGGGCGCTCGCACCCTATCCGGCGGATCTGGTGATCGTCACGAAAGTCGGGCCCGGCCGGGACCCTTCGGGCGAGTGGCTGTGGGCGGCGCCGGAGCAACTGCGCGGCCAGGTCGAGGAGAACCTGCGGCAGCTCGGCCGCGATCACCTCGACGTGGTGAACCTGCGGGCCGGCGGCCCCGGGCCGATCTCCGAGCACTTCGGGGCGCTCGCCGAACTGCGGGAGGCGGGGCTGATCCGGCACCTCGGCGTGGCCGCCGTCGACTCGGCGCAGCTCGCGGAGGCGCGGGCCATCGCGCCGGTGGTCTGCGTGCAGAGCATGTTCGGCATCGAGGCCCGGCGGCGGGCGGCGCTGCTGCGCGAGTGCGGCGAGCTGGACATCGCGTTCGTGCCGTACTTCTCGATCGCCGGGGCCGGACGGGAGACGGGCCCGAGTGGTCCGGAACGCCCGGAGGTGCTGGCCGCCGCCCGGGCGCACGGGGTGTCCCCGGCCCAGGTCCGGCTGGCCTGGACGCTCCAGCAGGGCCCGCACGTGCTGGCCATACCGGGCACCGGCGATCCCGACCACCTGGTGGACAACGTGGCGGCGGGCGCGCTCCGGCTGACCGCCGAGGAGATGGCCGCCCTGGACGCGATCAACCCGGCCGACCCGGCGTGACCGCCGCCCTGCGGGCCGCCGCGCGCGTGCACCCGGCCTGAGTCCGGCCGGCCCGGGCAACCGGGCGTGGCCGCCGGCCTCAGCCCACTGCCGCCCGCAGCGCCCGGGCCAGCTCCGCCGGTGCCTCCGCCAGCGACGGCCCGTACCAGGTCAGGTACCGGCCGTCGACCAGTGCGGCCGGTAGGCCGGGGAACGCCTCCGGGCCGTCCTCCGCGGTGAAGCGGTACGGCTCGTCGGGCAGGACGACGAGATCGGCACCGGCCTGGAGCAGTTCGTCGAGCGGCACCCGGGGGTAGCGCTCGGGGTGGCCGGCGTAGTGGTTGTCCACGCCGAACCTGGACAGCAGGTCACCCGCGAAGGTGTCGCTGCCGAGCACCATCCAGGGGCGGCGCCAGATCGGGACCACGGCCCGCAGCCGTCCGGGGGCGGTCTGCGGGACCTCCCGCCAGGCGGCCTCCGCCGCGTCGAGCCAGCCGGGACGGTCCAGCCCGCAGCCGTCGACCAGCACCCGCCGCAGCTCGCCGAACGCCTGTGGCAGCGACCGTACTTCGGTGACCAGGACGGTCAGCCCGGCGGCCCGCAGCGCGGCCAGGTCGGGGGCGCGGTTCTCCTCCTCGTTGGCGATCACGAGGTCGGGGGCGAGCGCGGTGATCGCGGCCACGTCCGGGTTCTTGGTGCCGCCGATCCGCCGGACGTCGAGCCCGGCGGGACGGGTGCACCAGTCGGTGGCGCCGACCAGCAGCCCGGGCGCGCTGACGGCGACGGCCTCGGTCAGCGACGGCACCAGGGACACCACCCGGCGGACGGGTCGGCGGCCGTGCGGACGGTCGGGCGGTTGGTTGCTCACCGTCCCACCGTAGGGCCGCCGGCCCCGCTGCCCGTCGAAGCGGTGGCGGAGCGGCGCCGAAACAGGTGCGCCTTACGCGTCCTCGCGGCCGCCGCCCGGCTGCCGGCCTCGCCTGGTGTCCACATTGCCGGTCAAGGTCCCGAGCAGGCCGGGCAGTTCAGCCACCGTCGCGGCGGGCAGGCCGGCCACGGTCTCCTCCGCGAGAGCGCACCACAGGTCCTTGACCCGGTCGGTCAACTCCGCCCCGCTGTCGGTGAGTTCGACGACGCTGGCGCGCTTGTCGGACGGGTCGGGAGTGCGGCGGATGTGGCCGGCCGCTTCGAGCTTGCGGGCCATGAGCGTGACGCTGGGCGGCTCGCAGCCGAGCGCCTCGCTGAGCTGGGCCTGGATCCTCGGGCCGGTCCTGGCGAGTTCGAGCAGCAGCGCCTCCTGGCCGGGGTGCAGGCCGAGCGGGGCCAGCAGCGCCGCCGTCCTGGCGCGGTGCCGCAGGCTGAGCAGGCGGACGGCCTGGTTGAGTGCGTCGGCCTGTTCGAAGTCCACGGAGCCCTCCTTGACGGATTAATTACGCGCATAACATTATGCGCGTAACTAATCTTACCCGACGACCGGGAGGCGCACATGGCGTCACAACCCACCGCGGACGCGCCGGCCCGCGGCCAGGCGGAAGCAGGAAGCGACCCCGCCCTGATGGTCCTGGTGCTGGCGTGCGCCTGCCAGTTCATGGTCATCCTCGACGCGTCCATCGTGAACGTCGCCCTGCCCTCGATCGACCGCGACCTCGGTTTCGGGCCCGCCGGCCTGGCCTGGGTGGTGAACGGCTACCTGCTCACGTTCGCCGGCCTCATGCTGCTCGGCGGGCGGGCCGCCGACCTGTTCGGGCCGCGGCTGATGCTGGCCGGCGGGCTGTTCCTGTTCTCCGCCGCGAGCCTGGCCGGCGGGCTGGCGACCGCGCCGGCAGTCCTGGTGTCGGCCCGGGTCGTCCAGGGCGTGGGAGCGGCCATGCTGGCCCCGGCGACACTGGCCGTGGTCAACACCGGCTTCCCCGAAGGCCCGGCCAGGGCAAGGGCGTTCGGCGCCTGGTCCGCCGCGGGCGGGGTCGGCGGCATGGCGGGCGCGGTGGCCGGCGGCGCCCTCACCAGCGGGCTGTCCTGGCGCTGGGTCTTCCTGGTCAACGTGCCGGTCGGCGCGGTGCTGATCGCGGTGGCCCTGCGCGCGCTGTCCGGCGCTCCCGCGAAGGGCCGGGCGTCGCTGGACCTCGCCGGCGCCCTCACCGGGACCGGCGGCCTGGCCGCGCTGATCTACGGGGTCATGCGGAGTACCGACCACGGCTGGGCCTCGCTGCCGGTGGCCGGACCGGTCGCGGCGGGCCTGCTGCTGCTCGCCGCCTTCACGACGGTGGAGGCGCGTGCCGCCCAACCCCTGCTGCCGCTGCGGTTGTTCGGCATCCGCGGGGTGGCCGTCGGCAACGTCATGCTGCTGCTGTTCGGCGGGATCGCGATCGCGATGTGGTACTTCAGCTCGCTGTTCCTGCAGGACGTCCTCGGGTACGGCGCGCTGCGGGCCGGGCTCGGGCAGACGCCCGCCGCGGTGGCGTTCCTGGCCGTCGCGCGCGGGACCGCCGCGCTGCTGCCGCGGACCGGGGTACGTCCACTGGTGCTGGGCGGCTGCGGCTGCTTCGTGGCCGGCTTCGGCTGGCTCGCGCAGGCGGACGGGGGCAGCGGCTACCTCACCGGCGTCCTCGGGCCGACGCTGCTCGTCGCGGCCGGCATCGGGCTGGCCTTCCCGACCCTGATCGCCGCGGCGACCGCCGGGGTTCCCGAGGGCGACACGGGGATCATCGGCGGTGTGGCCAACACCGCGAGCCAACTGGGCGGATCGCTCGGCCTCGCCGCCCTCGCGACGGCCGCCGGCGCCAGGACGGCGCGGCACGCACACGGGAGCCCGGCGGACGCCCTCGCCGCCGGCTACGACCTGGTGTTCCTGATCGCGGCCGGCCTCGCGCTGGCCATCGCGGCGGCGGCGCTGCTGCTGCCGCGGCCCGAGTGAGCCCAGGGGCGGAGGGCTCGCGGCGTGAACCGGGCCGCCCCGCCACAACGCGCGCCCCCGGCGGACCGCCCTCCCCGCCGCAACGCCCGGCGGAGAGCCCGGCGGACCGTCCGCCCGCCACAACGCGCGCGCCCGCCGTAGCGCCCGGCGGACCGCCCGCGCCGCCGTAGCGCCTGACCGACCGCCCTCCACCCGTAGCCGCCGGGCGGACCGCCCGCCTCAGCGTCCGCCCCGCCGCAACCCCCCGCTGTCGGTGCGGCGTGCCATGCTGGCGCCGTGACCGATCAGACGCCCGGCGGCAGGCTGCTGCTGCTCGACACCGCGAGCCTCTACTTCCGCGCCTACTTCGGCGTGCCGGACACCGTGCGCGCGCCGGACGGCACGCCGGTCAACGCGGTCCGCGGGCTGCTCGACTTCATCTCCCGGCTGGTCGCCGACCACTCCCCTACCGCGCTGGTGGCCTGTATGGACGCGGACTGGCGCCCGCAGTGGCGGGTGGACCTGATCCCGTCGTACAAGGCGCACCGGGTCGCCGAGGAGGCCCCGCCCGGCGCGGTGGGCGAGCCGGACACGGAGGTCGTGCCGGACACGCTGTCGCCGCAGGTGCCGGTCATCGAGGCGGTGCTCGACGCGATCGGCATCACCCGGCTGGGCGCGCCCGGTTACGAGGCCGACGACGTGATCGGCACCCTGGCCACCGCGGCCCGCACCCCGGTGGCGATCGTCACCGGCGACCGCGACCTGTTCCAGCTGGTGGACGACGCCCGGGGCGTGCGGGTGCTCTACCCGCGCAAGGGCGTGGGCGACTGCGACCTCATCGACGAGGCGGCCATCGCGGACCGCTACGGCGTGCGGGCCGACCAGTACGCCGACTTCGCGGCGCTGCGCGGTGACCCGAGCGACGGGCTGCCGGGCGTGAAGGGCATCGGCGAGAAGACCGCCGCGCAGCTCGTCACCGAGTACGGCGACCTGGCCGGGGTGCGCGCGGCGAGCGCGGACCCGATGTCCAAGCTCACCCCGGCCCGCCGCAGGAACATCGAGGCGGCGTCGGCGTATCTGGACGTGGCTCCGAAGGTCGTGCGGGTGGCGACGGACGTGCCGCTGCCGGACTTCGACCCGGCGCTGCCCGCCGAGCCGGCCGACCCCGAGGTGCTGGAGGAGCTGGCCGCCCGGTGGGGTCTGGGCGGCTCGCTGACCCGGCTGCTCGACACGCTGGCCGCGGCCGGCTGAACCGGTCCCGGCCGGAGGCCGCAGCTCCGCTTCCGCGGCGGATATCGAAGGGGGTACCAAGCCGGTCACGGTCACCTCTCGGCGGCCGGGACCAGCGGTCTTCCGACCGTAGGCTCATCGGGTGAACCTTCGTCGGCGGGGCGGCACGGCCGCGGTATCGGTGCTCGTACTGTTCGTCGCGGCCCTCGCGGGCTGCGGCACCGACCGGCCGCCGGGCGCGGGCGGCCCGAGCGCGTCGAAGCTGGGCTTCACCCGGTACAAGAGCGCGGTGCAGTGGCCGGCCGTCGACGACTACGTACCGGCCGGCATGGGGCTGCGGGTGCTGGCGCCGCTCGGCTCGTGCGCGCTGGGCATCGGCACGTACCGCAACGGCTACCGCGATGTGACCGCCAACTGGACCGGGAACGCGTCCTGCACCCGGCTGTCGATCAACCCGGCGCCGGGCAGCGGCAGCGACGACCGGCCGGAGGGTCCTCCGTCGCAGACCGGCGGCTGGATGGGCGGCGGCGTGCCGGGGGTGGCGGCGGTGCCGTGGCCCGACGGCTCGCTGCTGGTGGTCGGCACCCGTGTCATCCGGCGCGATGCGCAGGGCGACTACCAGGACCTCGCGGACCTCAAGCTGCCGCAGCCGGTCGGCTCCGAGGGCGCGGAGACCGCCGACCAGGGCCAGGCCGACGACGCGATACGGGTCGGCGACCGGCTGCTGATCAGCGGCGGCGAGTACCTGAACCAGGTCGAGTCGCCGTTCCTGATGGCGTCGGACGACGCGGGCCGTACCGTACGGCGGGTGCCACTCCCGACGGCGAACGGCGCCCAACCCACCTCCCCGATGGGCCCGATGGCGGCCGACGGCAACCAGGTGGTGGCGGCCGGCGCCGCCGCGACCAACGCCTTCGACGACGCCCCCACCGGCAGCGTCCCGATCTGGCACAGCGCCGACGGCGGCAGCCACTGGACGGTCACGACGCTGGACGGGGTGCCGGCGGGCACCCGGTTCAACGGCGTCCTCCACGCCGGCGGCATCTGGTTCGCGGTCGGCGGCTACCACGCCGGGGCCGAGCGCACCGACATGCCGCTGATGTTCACCAGCCGGGACGGCGTCCACTGGGCCAGGACCGACACCAAGGCGATGGGCAGCGGCGCGATCATGGCGGCGACCCTGGACGCGGGCGGCCGGCCGGTGCTGCTCGGCAGGCTGACGGTGCCGAGCAACGCGCACAAGAAGCTCGTGACGTTCTGCGGGATGGTCTGGCTCGGCAGCGGCGCCGCGACCGGCTGGCAGCGCGGCGAGCTCGACTGCGACGACGCGCCGGGCCAGGCGCTGCTGACGCTGTCCACCGGCCGGGTGCTGATCGCGGGGAACCGCACGCTGTGGATCAGCGGCGCCGCCAGGCGCGATTGACCCGGCGGCCACCTCAACCCGCCCCGCTCCGCTACTCGTTGAGGCGGGCGCGGACCGCCGGGACGACTTCCTGTGCCCAGCGGGCGAGTTGGGTCTCGACGGCGGTGTCACCGACGGGGAAGTGGATGAAGCCGGCGGCACCGTGTTCGCTGACGGCCAGGGCCAGTTCGTCGGCCCACTGGTCCACCGAGCCGCCGATCCAGCGGCCGTCGCGGTCGCGGGTCGCGGGCAGCGGCGCGGGCGTGATCGCGCCGGGGAAGTTGTAGACGGTGACGATGTCGCCGGGGTCGCGGCCCGCCTCCGCCGCCGCCGCGTCGATCAGCGGGCGCGAGCTGCGGTAGCGCGGGCTCAGCCAGTCCGCGGCGCGGCCGGGGATCCAGCCGTCGGCGACCCGTCCGGTGGCGGCGAGCGACTTGGGGCCGTTGGAGCCGGTCCAGACCGACGCGGCCGGGACGGGCGCCGGTTCCAGGTCGGTCACCTGGTAGAACTCGCCCTCGAAGGTGACTGGTTCACCGCCGTCTGACAGCTCCCTGACCAGCGTGATCGCCTCCTCGAAGGCCCGTACGGCGGCGCCGGGCCCGAGCCGGGGCGCGCCGAGCTTCACGATGTCGTCCCACAGGCCCCCGGCCCCCATCCCCAGCACGATCCGCCCGCCGGAGAGCGCCGACAGCGACGTCACCGTGCGCGCCAGCATCGGGGCCGGCCGGCTCGGCAGGTTGGTGACGTTGACCAGCCCGCTGATCCGCGTGGTGGCGCCGAGGGCGAAGCCGACGGCCGCGTACGCGTCCAGCCGGCCGCCGTAGTAGGGGTGGTCGGAGAGCGAGAAGAGGTCGAGCCCGTCCCGGTCGGCCTGGACGGCGAGCCGCACCGCCTCCGCGGTCGTCCCGATCGCGTTTCCGATACCGACCCCGAACAGAGCCTTTTTCTCCGGGCTTCTGTCATGCATCGCAGCTGATTCCTTTGCCGTATTCTGGCCGAATGGGTAAGGCCGTGGATGAGCGGATGGGTGTCGTCACCGCGCTGGTGCGTTCCGCCTTCCTGGTGAACGCGGTGTATGCCGAGACCGCCCGGGAGTACGGACTGACCGCCCAGCAGGGCCAGTTGCTCTGCGTGCTGATGCCGCAGCCGTACGGGATGAGCGAACTCGGCGGGATTCTGGGGCTGGCGAAGTCCAGCCTCACCGGGCTGGTCGACCGCACCACCCAGCGCGGCCTGGTGCGGCGCGAGCCCGACCCGGAGGACAAGCGTGCGGTGCGGGTCGCCCTCACCGAGGAGGGCGACACGCTCGTGGACGCCTTCTTCGCCGAGACCTGCCGGCGGGTGGAGCAGCTGCCGGCCGGCCTGGCCGAGGCCGACCGGGTCGTGCTCGCCGGGCTGCTGAGCCGGGTCGTGACCGACAACGAGGTACCGGTGGTCTTCCTCGACGTGGACGAGGCGCCGGCTCACCGCTGAGGGGCCACCAGGTCGCCCGGCCCAGCCGGACCCCTCGGCGCGCCCCGGTCACCCCTCGCCCGTGCCGAACAGTTCGACGAAGCGCCCCACGAACAGGTCAACGCCCTTGTACTCCGCCACAGCCGCCGCCGGCAGCACGGACGCCGCGCCGTCCTCCCCCGGCACCTGGCCGACCCCGCCGCTCGGCCCGAGCGGCAGCAGCATCGACGGGACGGGCGAGGGCCGGTAGACGGCGGTCGGCTGGCCGCCGCGCACCTGGGCGATGATGTTCTCCGCGACGACCGCCGCGTGCCGCATCGCGTATCCGGCCATCTTGGCCTCGGCGACATCGGTGACGTCACCGATCGCGTACATCCGCTCGTAGCCCCGGACCTGGAGTGCTTCGGTCACCCGTATCCGGCCCTGCGGCGAGCGCGCCTGCTCGTGCAGCGAACCGAGGTAGCCGGTGTTGACCCGCACGCCGTGGCAGCGGAACCAGATGTCGGCGGTGAGGTCGCCGCCGGTGGACAGCGGCACGGTGAAGGTTCCGGCCCGGCCGGGGGCGGTCGGCGGGAGTTCGGCCGGCGCGGCGCCGAGCCGCAGGTCGACGCCGATCGCGTCGAGCTGCCGGTGCAGGTCGGCCCGTACTTCCGGTGCGAAGCCGGGGAGCAGCTCGTTCGCCGGGTCGACGACGGTCACCGTCTTGTCCGGCCACACCGCCTTGATCTCCCCCGACAGCTCCAGGCCGACCGGCCCTGCGCCGGTGATCAGCACCCGCGGGGCGCTCGCGAGCTCCTTGTGTGCGACCCGCAGCCTCTCCAGCGCCTCGGCGGCGACGTCGGTCTCGGTCTTGGCCGGGAAGGGGTAGTCGGACCCGGTGGCCAGCACCACGTAGTCCGCGTCCACCCGCGCGCCGGAGGCGAGGGTGACACCGCCGTCGTCCAGGGCGACGGCACGTTCTCGTACCACCCGGCCGCGGGCGAGCAGGTTGTCGTACCGGAAGAAGATGTTTCCGGCCCAGTCGGGCTGGACCAGCGCGCGCAGCGACCCGGCCGCGTGCACGAACGCGTCCTTCGGCTCGATGAGCACGACGTCGGTGTCCGCGTCCAGCGCCTTGGCGACGGCTGCGCCGCCGTAACCTCCGCCGATGACCGCGACGGTTCGACCCATGGTGTTCGCCCCTCAGTGCGTGACATTGTCATTCGTACTGCGAACCATAATAGTTCGTAGTACGAACAGCAAGCACTGCCCGGGGCCGCCACGGCCGAGGGGCCCCGCCCGCCGGCTTCGAACCGGCGGGCGGGGCCCCTCAGTTGAACCGTCAGTCCTTGAGCAGGGTGAAGTCGCTGGTCGTGGTGGCCCCCTTCTTGATCTTCACGCTCGTCGCCGTCGGCTGGTAGCCGTCCTTGGCGACGATGAGCTGGAGCGGGTTGTTGCGGACGTCGAGCCACAGCGCGTAGCTGCCGTCCGCGGTCGTCTTGAGCGTGTAGTGCGTCGCCCAGGTGTTGATCTGGACGGTCGCACCGGCCAGCGGCCCGGCGGCGGACGTGACGGTGCCGGTGATCTTGCCCCAGGTGGCCGGCGGCTTGACGGTCAGCGAGACGCCGACCGCCGGGATCTGGTAGGGCGTGTCACTTCCCAGGCTCAACTGGGCGGTGTACGTGCCCGGTTGGCTGATCTCCGGGGCCGAGGCGTCGAGCGTCACCGTGAAGGTGGCGCTCTTGCCCGGGTTCACCGTGACCTTGTCCGTGCTCTCGGCCAGCCAGGTCACATCGGTCGTGTCGGGCTGGTCGTAGCCGGGCAGCAGCTCGGCGGTCTTGTCCGGGACCTGTCCGGCGAGCCCGCCGACCGCGTAGAAGCCGGTGCCGCCACCGCCGCGGTAGAGCGAGGCGTTGGCGTTGGGCAGCGCGGTCCAGGTGTTGTCGTTGGGCTGGTAGGCCCAGGTCTGGTTGGTCAGCGCGGCGCCGGCGTTGATGGCACCGCCCTTGACCAGCAGCAGGCCGTTGGCCGAGGTGTACGCCGCGCCCCAGGCGTCGGTCGGCTGGTCCGCGATCGGCGACCAGGAGTCCGTCCCGGGGTCGTAGACGTACGCGCTGGTCAGCGAGCCGTCGTCGGTGGTGCCACCGGAGCAGTAGAGCTTGCCGCTGACGGCGCCGCAGGCCTCCCAGGCCACCGGCTCCGGGTAGGCGGCAGCCGAGGTCCAGCTGTCGGTGGCCGGGTCGTAGGCGGTGACGTCGGTGTTGCCGCAGGCGGTGGCGGTGCAGCCGCCGACGGCGTAGAGCTTGCCGTTCAGTACCGCGCTGCCGGAGCCCGCGTACGGCTTCGGGTCGTCGGCACCGGTGCTCCAGGTGTTGGAGGCGATGTCGTAGACCTCCAGCTTGGCGTCCGGGTCGCCGCCGGCTCCCCAGCCGCCGGCCGCGTAGAACTTGCCGCCGATGATCCCGTGCGCCGGGGCCTCACGGGTGTCGGCGGCCGAGGCCAGCTTCGTCCAGGCACCGCTGTCGGCGGTGTAGGAGTACAGGTCGCTGGTGTCGACGGTGCCGGTGAAGCCGAACGCGGAGTAGACGGTGCCCTGGTAGCTGGCGACCGCGTTGTCACCGGTGGCCACCGGCAGGTCGGGAACCGGCTGCCAGGCGGTGCCGGCCGTACCCTGCGCGGACGGGGCCGCGTTCGTGGTGGCCTTGCCCGCGGCCGACTTGGCCCCGGACTTCGCGCCGTGCGCGCTCAGCGACAGCGGCGAGAAGTGCCCCTTGACCAGGTTGAGCGGGGCGCCGGCCTTCTGCACCACGACTCCGCCGGGGTTCTCCCCCACGGTCAACGTGGCCGGCGCGGTGCCGGTGTTCTTGACGGTGACCGTCTGGGTGGCCTTGCCGCCCCAGGCCACGGTCTTGGCGATGGAGGCCGGGGTGACCTTCAACTGCCCGGCCTTCAGGCTGAGATCACGGCTGGCCGTGCCGTCGGCCGGGATGTTCGCCACGGCGCTCGCCGTGCCGTACTTCGAGGCCGCCGCGGACACCGGGTGCTTGCCGGTGAGGTGCGAGAACGTCCAGTAGAAGCCGTCGGCCAGGTTCGGGTCGTCCGGCGTCGCCGCGGTGGTGGCGTGGTCCTCGGGCGAGTCGGTGCTGGTGACGGTGGCCCCGTTGATGCCGGCGCCGGTGTTGGCGTCGGAGACGTTGCCGACGATCAGCCCGCCGGGCACCGGGTCGTAGGTGCGCTTGCCGACGAAGACGTTGTCGAGCTGCCACCAGTATGCCCAGCTGCCGGTGTAGTGGAAGCGCAGCTTGACGTCGCTCTTGCCCGCGTAGGCGGTCAGCGGCAGGTTGACGTGGTCGGGGCCGGTGACGGAGTCGGTGGTCTGCTCCCAGACGTTGGTCCAGGTGGTGCCGCCGTCGATGGAGGCGTCCACGTCGGCGGTGGAGTTGCTGAAGGCCTTGTAGTCGGTGTCGAAGCCGAGGATCGGGTCGGTGACACCGGTCAGGTCGTAGGACGGCGACAGCAGCGAGGTGTCCTGGTCCAGGTCCTGGCCGAGGTTGTCGCTGTCGATGATCGCGAAGCCGCCGCTGCCGCCGGTGCGGTTGCCGCGGGCGCCCGGGTCGTCGAACGTCCAGCCGCCGGTGGTGCCGTCGGCGTTCGCCACGGTCCAGCCGGCGGGCGGGGCGGTGGTGCTGTCGAACGGCTCGGTGGCGCCGTCCAGATGGACGGTGTAACCGGGCGCCTGCCCGGCCTCCGCGTCCACCGGCACCGCCACGTTCACCGTCTGGTCGGCCGCCGCCACCTGCACGGTCTTGTCAACCGTGTGGTAGCCGGGGTAGTTGGCGGCCACATGCAGGGTGTAGCTGCTGCCCTGCGGCAGCGTCAGGTTGTAGGTGCCGGTGGCCGGGTCGGTGAAGACCGGTCCGCCGGGCACGCCGTCCACGGTGATCTTGGCGTACAGCGGCCACCCGTGGCCCGAGCCGTCGGCGACCTTGCCGGTCACCTTCCTGGTGGGTACGGCGTCAAGTGCGAAGGAGGTGGTGACGGTGGCGCCGTCGGCGAGTACCACGCCGGCCGCGGTGCCGTCGGCGTAGCCGTAGGCGCTCGCGGTCAGGTCGTAGCTGCCCGGCGGGATGTCCAGCTTGTAGGCGCCGGTCGCGTCGGCGGTGGCCGAGTAGTCGCCTGCCTTCACCTTCGCGCCGGGGATCGCCGCGCCGGTGGCGTGGTCGGTGACCTTGCCGCTGAGCACGCCGTGCGGGCCGCTGCGGAAGGCGGCGAGGCCGTTGGGCGTGCCGAGGCCGGTCGGACCGTCGTAGCCGGGTCCCGCGGTGCACAGCGCGGCCGGCGTGCAGGTGCCGTTGTTGCCGGTCGTCACGTCGTTGAACGCGCTCTTCTGCGCGTACGGGTACGAGTTGGGGTAGGTGCCCGCGGTCGGCGTGCCGGCCGACGCGTAGACGCCCGCGATCAGCGGCGAGGAGGCGCTGGTGCCGCCGTAGACGGACCAGCCGTTGCCGCCGTAGGTCTGGTAGACCGCCACACCGGTCAGCGGGTCGGCCACCGCGGAGACATCGGTGATGGCCCGCTTGTCGCAGGTGGTGTCGGTCTGGAAGGCCGGCTTGGGCTCGTAGACCGAGCAGCCGGAGCCGGGGCCGCCGAAGGAGTTGTTCCACACCGACTCGCTCCAGCCGCGGTCGGAGCCGGTGTCACGGGCCAGCGCGGTGCCGCCGACGGAGGTCACGTAGGGCGAGACCGCCGGGTAGCTGACGCCGTAGCCGTCGTCACCGGAGGAGGCGACCACCGCCACCCCCGGGTGGTTGTAGTACGGGTCCATGCTGGTGGCCTCGGACGGGTCCTCGCCGCTGCCGGGCGTGCTGTCGTAGGCGGTGCCGTACGAGTTGGAGACGTACTTGGCGCCGAGCGCCACCGCCTCGTCCACCGCGGCGCCCAGGTCCTCGAAGTTGGCCGAGTCGGCCTCGACCAGCAGGATGTGGGCGTTGGGGGCCGCCGCCGAGACCATGTCCACGTCGAGCGAGATCTCGCCGGACCAGTCCGGGTCGGGGTCGGGGTAGTCGGTGCCGCCGCGCTGGTCCACCTTCTGGAAGCAGCCGCTGGCCGCGGTGCACTCCGGCAGGCCGAACTGCTGCCGGTACAGCGCGAGGTCGGCCTCGGCGCTGGGGTCGTCGTAGGCGTCCACGATGGCCACCGTCTGGCCGGCGCCGCCGTCGGCGGGCAGCGAGTACGCGCTCTGCAGGTCGCCGGGGCCGAAGCCGTCGGGGGTGGCGGCGTGCGGCTGGAGGCCGGTCTTCGCCGGGGTGTCGGTGCGGCGCAGCGCGAAGCAGGAGAACTCCCCCGGCTTGGCGGCGCCGCACTGCCTGACCACGTCCGCCCGGTGCGACGGGGCGGCCGCGGCGGAGACGGCGGTGGGGATCTGGAGCCCGAGTACGGCAACGGTGGCCGACGCGAGGGCGGCTACCGCGGTAGCGGCGCGCCGTCGTGCTCCGCGTCTGAGAAAGGGTATGCGCAAGGGAGGTCTCCCTGGATGCCGGCAAGGACCGGGCCGCGCCGATCACACGGCCGGTCGCGGCCCGATCGGACCGCTGGCGTATACCTGTGCCTCACCCACCCCAGTGGAACCTGAAACTATTGTCGGACACATGACATCCATGGCGGCGAAAGCGGTAGTCGCCTTCCTGCCATCCGGACAATGCACACCGGGCATCGGGCACTTCGCACAGGAACCCGGCGATCGGCAACGGCCGCACGGCACTTGGTGCCAGGCGGGCGGGGGCCGGCCGCCGTTCACCCGGTGTCGTCGAGCCAGCCGTGCCGGGCGGCGTGCCAGACGAGCTGGACGCGGTTGTCCACGCCCGCGTCCCGCTGCATCGCGGCCACATGGCGCTGCACGGTGCGGACCGCGATGCCGAGCGAACGGGCCATCGCCGTATCGGTGCTGCCGCTGACCAGCATGGCGAGTATGCGCAGGTGCAGGGCGCTGCGGGCGCCCGAGTCCGGCACGGCCACCGGCACCCCGGCCGCCCACACCGACTCGAAGAGCGCGAGCAGCGCGTCCAGCAGGCCGCTCGGGCGGACCGCGAGCAGGACCGGGTCCGGCGGCCGGGCGTCGGCGGCCAGCGGGAGCAGCGCGACCGAGCGGTCGGCCACGCACATCCTGACCGGCAGCCGGCCCGCGACCCGCAGCTGCGCGCCGTCGGCGGGCAGCCCCGGCGGACCGGCGCTCCCGGCCAACGACCGCAGCGCGTCGGGGACTTCGAGCGTCGCCCGCTCCAGCACCACCCGCTGCCGCACCCGCGCCGTGGACCCCCCGTACAGCAGCGGATCGCGCACCCCGCCGGCCTCGGGGCAGGCCCGGACGAAGGTCAGCAGCTCGGTGCGGGCGGCGGCGTGGGTCTGCTCGATCAGCCGGCCGATCGCGGCCTGGCCGGTGACGACCTGGACCGCCTCCTCGGCGCGGTGGCCCTCGTGCACCCGCTGGTACTCCACCCCCAGCCGGTCCAACAGCTCGCGCCCGCGGCGCAGTTGCTCCTGCGCGCGGGAGACGAGCGGCAGCAGACCGGTCTGCGGCGGCAGCGGATACCAGCGGCCGTCCCGCCCCAGCCGCACCAGGTCGCGGGCCGCAAGCTCCGCACAAGCGGCCCGCGCCCGTTCGGGCGACACCCCCAACTGCCGGGCCAGTTCACCGTCCGCCACTCCCCTGGTGGCCACCAGCAACGGATAGACCCGGTCCGCGTCGGCACTCAACCCCAGAGCCTCAAACGGACGTTCGTTCATGATCGGGGACTTTAGCCGCCAACTCCCGTGACGGCCGGGGAATGTGGTTCTTGGCACCGACCGCCGCCGATGGTGACGGCAGCGGCCGGTGCGGTGGGTGGGGCGGCAAGCGGTGCGGGGGTACTCGCTTCGCGACCGCCGCCGGGGCCGGCGTCAGGCGCCTTCCGGAGCGAGCGCCTCCATCTCGCGGTCCACCGCCTGCTGGTGGGACTCGGCGTCCTCGCGGGCCTTCTTCGGGCTCCAGCGGCCGGCCATCACGAAGACGAACGGCAGGAACAGCACCTGGCCGCCGACGCAGATCCACCACCAGTCGCGCCACTGCCCGGGACCGTCGGCGGACGCCTTCTGCACCTTGGTGCCGTACTTGTTCAGGACGGCCAGCTGCGGCTGCGCCTTCTGCACGACGCCGAGGTTCGCCACCCCGACCTCCTGCGCGGCCCGCGCGGCCAGCTCCGGCGGAGTGGTCTGCGGGGTGTACTTGCCCAGCTCGGCGAAGATGTCCGGATGCGCCTTGACGATGGCCAGCGCGGGCGCGGCCTGCTGGGACGCCGCCGACACCTCGGTGCCGTGCTCGACCAGCGGGGTGACCGCGGTGACCAGGACCGGGATGAAGGCCGCGGAGACCGCCACCACGATCCGGATCGTCCAGCCCCAGACGGCCAGGCCGGTCGCGGTGGCCGCCGGGTTGTGCTTCTCGACGGTCTCGGTGAAGCTCGCCATCCACGGTCCGTAGGCGACACCGCTGAACACGCCGATGCCGACGAACAGCCAGGCGAACGTGTAGTAGTCGGTACCCGGATGGGTGGTCTTGATCGCGAACAGCGAGGTCACCACGATCGAGCCGACCGCACCGACGATCATGAACGGCTTGCGCACCTTGAGCCGGTCGGACAGCAGGCCGACCACCACCAGCGCGATCGCGTTGGCCGCCCAGTACCAGTTCGCGACGGCGTTGGCCCGCTGCTCGCTGTAGCCGAAGGTGGTCGCGAAGAAGACCACGAAGTTGCCGACAGCGGCGAAGTACAGCAGCAGGAACACCGAGATGGCCACCGCGGAGCCGGCCACGTCCAGCCGAAGCATCTGCCGCCACTGGCCGCTGCGCGCGGCCTGCGGGTCGATCCCCTTGGCCCGCGCCTCGACCAGCGCCCGGTCCCGCAGGGTGACCATGATCTGGTCGCGCAGCCGCGGTGACAGCTCGCGCAGCGCGAAGATCGCCACCACGAAGACCGCGAAGCCGGCGATCGCCGAGTACCGCAGCTCGTCCTGCCAGCTGGACGAGTCCAGGGTGTGGCTGGTGACGGTGGTGACCACCAGGCTGCCGACCACCGGTCCCATCGTCCAGGCGCCCATCGCGGTGGCCCGGCCGAGCTGTGGTGAGAAGTCCCTGATCAGCGCGGGGGTCGCCACCAGCACGATGCCCTCGACGAAGCTCACCAGGGCGAAGAGCACCAGGTAGGTGGCCTTGCCGCCGGCGTTGGGCAGCCCGAAGAACACCAGCACCGAGGCGACCAGCAGCCCGTAGACGACCAGGTTCGCCCGCCCCCAGCGGTCGGCGAGGCCGGCCACCAGCGAGGCGAAGGCGCCGACCGCGTTGCCGATCACCGAGACCCAGACGAAGTACCGGTACGTCATGCCGAAGTGCCCGATGATCGAGGTCGCGACGGCGTACTGGATGTAGAGCATGTAGTACAGCACGACGGTGGTGATCACCACGATGGCCAGATACGCCATCCGCCGCCCGGTGGGCGGGTACTGGGCCAGGTCGCGGCGGTAGAGCCGGTGCAGCGGCGAGGGGCCGGCGACGAGGGGGTCGGGCCCGGGTCTGTTCGCGTCGAAGGACGTCGGAGTGGCGGACATACGGCTCTCCTGGAGGTACTGGAAACCGGTGGAGGCCCGGAGGAACTGTGGAACACCAGTGCGGTGCACCGCGGCTCCGAGTGTGGCCAGAGGTTAGTACCGACCAGTCGGTATGCCAAGAGGTCCCGCACGGGTTCGTCCCATGAGACCGGCGGACCCCTGGAAGCAGGGGCCCGCCAGCGGGGAGGCAGTGGTTCGGATGGGTGGTCAGGTGGACGTTCAGGTGGCGGCGCAGGTCAGGGCGGGTGCGGTGAGGGTGCCGCTGGAGGTGCCCTGGAGGCCGAAGGTGGTCGAGCCGGCCGCGGCCAGCGAACCGTTGTAGGAGAGGTTGGCGGCGGTCACCGAGGCGCCGGTCTGCTTGATGGTCGCGTTCCAGCCGCTGGTCTCCTGCTGGCCGCCGGGCCAGGTCCAGCCCACGGACCAGCCCGAGGTGGGCGCGGAACCGGCGGTGACGGTGACGGTGGCGGTGAAGCCGGTGCTCCACTGGTTGTCGATGTGCAGGACGGCGGTGCAGGCCTTGCCGTTTCCGGTGCCGCCGGTGGAGCCGGTGGTGGTGCCGGACGAGGTGCCTGCCGAGGTGCCGGACGAGGTGCCGCTGCTCGTACCGCTTGACGTACCGGTGGTGGTGCCGGCCGAGGTTCCGCTCGACGTGCCGCTGGAGGTGCCGGCCGAGGTGCCCGCCGAGGTGCCGCCGCCCGAGTCGCCGAAGCCGGGGGCCTTGATGCTCGCCAGGTAGCCGTCCTTGACGGTGTCCACCGTCTGCCAGTCGTCCTTCAGGATGCCGCCGGTGTCACCGGAGTCGGGGTTCCAGGACCAGAACGTCCAGCTGAAGCTGTCGCCGCCGTACGTGCTCGTGGGCCGCAGGTAGTCCACCAGCGTGCGCAGCCAGGTCTGGTCGGTGGTCGACTGGAGCGTGGTGCCGAACTCGCCGACCCATACCGGGGCGATGTTCTGCTTGAAGAGGTAGCCCCAGTATTTGTCCCATATACCCGGCATGTTCGCCGGGAACGACGGGTCGTTGAACCAGGGCTGCTGGGAGACGCTGGTGGCGTAGTCGTGCGCCGAGTAGACCACCCGGTTGGCGACGTTGAGCTGCACCGGGTACTGCCCGGCGCCCATCAGGTTGCCGCCCCACCAGCCGGAGACCCCGTTGAAGGTCTGGATGCCCTCGACGAAGATCAGCAGGTCGGGGTTGACGCCGAGCACCGCGTTGCCGGCCCGCTCGGCGGCCAGCCGCCAGTCGATGGTCGTGTCACCGCAGCCCCAACAGGCCGGGTCGTGCGGCTCGTTGTGCAGGTCGATGCCGACCACGGCCGGGTTGCCGAGATAACGGGTCGCCAGCGCCTTGAGGTCGGTGATCCAGGTGCTCTCCGGCACGGCGGCGGTGTACCAGAGCGCGGACTGCCCGCTGGCGTCCGGCCGGTGCCGGTCCAGGATCACCCGCAGGCCGATGGAGCCCGCGTAGTCCACGATCTTGTCCATCACGCCGAGCGAGTCCAGGCCCTGGAGGTCGGCGTTCATGCCGCTCGAGTAGTTGATGCTGGTGGGCATGGTGCCCGGCTTGAAGATGTCGTCGCTGTACGGCAGCCGGATGGTGTTGTAGCCCAGCGACTTCATCTGGTCGATCATGGACTTGTAGTCCCGGCTCCAGATGCCGTGGGCCACGTAGTTGGCGGTCTCGAAGCCGAACCAGTTGACGCCCGCGATGCGTACCGGCTGGCCGGCGGAGTCCAGGATCTGCCGGCCGCTGGTGTGCCAGTAGCCCGGGGCGGCCGCGTTCGCCACCGGGGCGGCGGCGTTCTTGCCCCGGGCGGCGGCGCTGGCGTGCGGCTGTCCGAACAGCGACAGCAGCGCGAGCAGGACGGCGGCGGCGCCGGCCGCGATGACCGTACGCAGCCGGCGCGGGGACATGCGTGGACTCGGGGAGTCCGGGATGGGGACCACGGTGCGATTCCTCTCGGTGGGGGGACGGAACGCGTACTTCGTGGTGTGGCGTGGAGCCTCCGTGCGGGGTGATGGGAGCGCTCCCATACCCAGCATGGAAGCGATGCCGCCCGGCGGACGTCAAGAGGTGGCACCGCGTTGAAGAAGTGAACCGCTGGAAACCGGTGCGCGATCGGGCATTGAGTTAGGCTTACCTAACCAGCGATGAGAGACCCCGGCAGTGACACAGCAGTGACCCGGCAGTGAGCGAACAGAGCGGAGCACATCCATGGCGGATCGAGCGCCACGCAGGACCCCCAGGCCGCATCACGCGCGGGTGGTGCGCGCCGAGCGGCTCACCCCGCACATGATCCGGGTGGTGCTGGGCGGCGAGACGCTGTCCGGGCTGCCGCTCGGTGTCAGCACCGACCACTACGTCAAGCTCATCTTCCCGGCGGAGGGCGTGAGTTACCCCGAGCCGCTGGACATGGAGGCGGTGCGCCGCGACTTCCCGCGCGAGCAGTGGCCGCGCACCAGGACGTACACCGTACGGGCCTGGGACCAGGAGGCCGGCGAGATCACCGTGGACTTCGTCCACCACGGCGACGAGGGCCTGGCCGGACCGTGGGCCGCGTCCGTCAAGCCCGGCGACGGCATCTACTTCGCGGGCCCCGGCGGCGGTTACGCGCCGGACCCGGAGGCCGGCTGGCACCTGCTGGCGGGCGACGAGAGCGCGCTGCCCGCCATCGCGGCGGCGCTCGAAGAACTGGCGCCGGGCGCCACCGCGCGGGTCTTCGTGGAGGTGGCGGGGCCGGAGGAGGAGCAGAAGCTGCTCACGTCCGCGGACGCCGAGATCGTCTGGCTGCACCGCGGCGAGCGGCCGGTCGGCGAGGCGCTGGTGGCCGCCGTCACCGCGCTGGAGTTCCCGCCGGGCGACCTCCAGGCGTTCGTACACGGCGAGGCCAACTTCGTTAAGGAGCTGCGCCGTTACCTGCGGGTCGAGCGCGCGATCCCGCGCGAGCAGCTGTCGATCTCGGGCTACTGGCGGCGGGGCGCGGACGAGGACGGCTGGCAGGCGTCCAAGCGGGAGTGGAACGCGCAGGTGGAGCGGGAGCAGGAGGCCGCCGAGGCGTGAGGGTGCGCCCGGTCGCCGCCGCCGCGTCGGATGCGGGTGCGGATGCGGATACGGGTGCCAAATGGCGGCCGGGCCCGGTCGGTTGACCGGGCCCGGCCGCAGCCGCGCTCGTCGCGGCGTCGCGGTCCGGCGCCCGGGAGTGACAGCGCCCTGAGGTCCGGGGCCCTAAGGTCCCTGGGGCTCAGACCGACTTCTGGTACGAGCGGAAAGTGCGGGTGGACAGCGCCACCGCCACCGCGGCCAGCGCCAGCAGCCCGCCGCCGCGGCTGAGCACATCGCCCCAGTCCGGGTCGGCGGCCATCGCCGAACGCCCGGCGATCAGCGCCCAGTTGACCGGGTTGAAGGCGGCGACGTGCCGCATCCACCCGGGCATCAGCGCCGACGCCATGAACGCCGAGGACAGGAACGTCAGCGGCAGCAGCAGGAAGGTGTTGATGCCGATGATGCTCTCGCGCTGCCTGACCAGCATGCCGAGCGCGTTGGAGAACGCGCCGAAGACCGTGCCCAGCAGGACCGAGGCGACGATCAGCACCAGCAGTCCGGTGATCCCGCCGGGGTAGTGCGCGCCGCCCGCCTTGCCCAGCAGCACGATGATCACCGACTGCAGTGCGGTACTGAGGCCCTGCTGCACGACGTTGGCGTTCATCAGCGCGGCCCGGCTGACCGGGGTGATCAGGAAGCGGTTGAGCGTGCCCCGCTCGATCTCCTCCAACGTGCCCATGCCCGCCCACATGTTGGAGGACACCGCGCTCATCACGACCACGCCGGGCACCAGGTAGTCCAGGTAGGAACCGCCGCCGAAGCCCGGCAGTTCGACCACCTTCTTGAACAGCGAGCCGAACAGGAACAGCCAGATCACCGGCTGGACCAGGGTGATGACCACGAAGACCGGCTGCCGCAGGATCGCCACGAGTTGACGCTGCGTCATGTACCAGGTCTGGTTGACGGTGCTGCCGAGCGCGCTCATCGGGTGCCTCCTGCGACGGTGGCGGGTTCGGTGCCCGCGCCGGCGGTGGCGGCGTCCGCGTCGGAGAACCGGCGGCCGGCGTAGCGCAGGTAGACGTCGTCGAGCGACGGGCGGGCGACGGTGACCGTGGCCACCGAGAAGCCCTGCTGTTCGAGTACGGCGAGCACGTGCGGCACGGCGGCGGGTCCGTCGTCCGAGCGGGCACTCAACCGCCGCCCGTCGACGGTCACTTCGCGTACCTCGGTGAACTCGGCCAGCGCGGTGGCCACCAGGTCGGCGCCCACCGGTCCGGGATCGTCACGCAGTTCCAATTGGAGGGCGTCGCCGCGCAGTTCGCCCTTCAGCTCGTCCGGGGTGCCCTCCGCCACCACCCGGCCGCGGTCCACGATCGCGATCCGCTCGGCGAGCCGGTCGGCCTCCTCCAGGTAGTGCGTGGTGAGCAGGATGGTCAGGCCCTCGTCACCGGCCAGCCGGGCGATCTCGTCCCACATCGCGCCGCGCGACTCCGGGTCGAGGCCGGTGGTCGGCTCGTCCAGGAACAGCACCTGCGGGCGGTGGATCAGCCCGAGGGCGACGTCCAGGCGGCGCTGCATGCCGCCGGAGTACGTCTTGACCTGCCGGCCGGCCGCGTCGCCGAGGTCGAAGCGTTCGAGCAGCTCGTCGGCCCGCTTGCCGACGGCGGCGCCGCGCTGCCCGTACAGCCGCCCCTGGAGCACCAGGTTCTCCCGGCCGGTGGCGACCGGGTCGGCGCCGGACTTCTGCGAGACGACGCCGATGGAGCGGCGCACCCGGTCCGGGTGGCGCAGGGCGTCGTGGCCGGCCACCTCGACGGTGCCGGAGTCGGGGCGGGCGAGGGTGGTGAGGATCTTGACGGTGGTGGACTTGCCGGCGCCGTTGGGGCCGAGCAGTCCGAAGACCGTGCCGGCGGTGACGCTGACGTTCATGCCGTCGAGCGCCTTCACCCCGCCGGGGTAGGTCTTGAGCAGTTCCTGCGCCGCTACCGCGGGCGCTCGGGTGGTCATGGTGGGGCTCCTCCGCGTAGGGGTCGGTCCGTGGATCCGCTGGTCAGGCGACCGGGATCGGAAACGGGAACGGGCCTAGGGAGCAAGCCGGGCTAAAGTGGGTGTGCGGCACCCGTCGCCCGGCCCCTGCTTCCCGCAGGCGGCCGTCCGGTGGTTCGCGCTCCGGTGTCCGCTGTTGCCGCAGCGGCGCCGGGGGCCGGACGTCCGGGGACTCCCGGAACGTCCAGGTCTTGGGTTCTTCACGGGTCAGATGTTCCGCATCTGCTCCCGGATCTGCTCGGCCGTCTCGGAGGCGGCGAACTCCTCCTCCAGGCCGGCCATGCCCTCGGGGATCTCGCCGGTCTCGTGCCAGCTGCGCCAGTCGGCCGTGCCGCTCACCGTGCCGGCCGCCAGCTCAGCGAGCAGGCCGCGGATCCAGCCGAGCTCGGCCTCGATCATGTGCCGCTGGTACTCGGTCTCCAGCAGGAACAGCCGCGGCAGCTCCTCGTCGAGCTGGTCCAGCACGCCGCGCAGCGCGGCGCTGTTCACGTTCAGGGTGCCGGCCCGCTCCTCCAGCAGTTCGACGACCTCGTCCGGGTGCAGTGCCGCGATGAGCGAGAGCGCCGCCCCGAAGGCGGGGTACTCCCTGGCCGGCACGGCCACCAGGCCGGCGAGCCAGTCGTGCGACTCGATCCTGCCCTTGTCGGTGAGGCCGTAGAGCGTGCGCTCGGGGCGGTTGCCCTCCCGCTGCACCCCGGCCACCTCGACGAGGCCGTGCTTCTCCAGGTTCTGGACGACGGTGTAGAGCGAGCCGTAGTTGATCTTGATGCTGTGTTCCTTGCCGCGCTGGCGCAGCAGCCTGGCGATCTCGTACGGGTGCATCGGGCGCTCGTTGAGGAACACCATGACGGCCAGCGCCAGCGGGTTGGTGAGCTTGCGCCGCCCGGTCGCCATCTCCTCGCCTCCGTTCACTCGTCACCGTATATCCGTGGCCGAGCATATCGCGTCATGCGAGGGCGGACAACCGCGATACATCGCGAATTTCGAGGAGCGTACCGCGGCGGCGGGCGTGAGGACTTCGGCCCGCGGCCGACATGAACGTGTCATCGCGGTGAAACACCAGGTCCCTAATTTCTGTCGCCTGACAGGAATACACACGAGGGGGCCGGCATGACCGCCACCGCACCTACCGACGTCCGCTCGGATCCGGGTTCCGACACCTCCGGTCTGGCCGGGTTCGGCTACCGCCAGGAACTGCACCGCAGCATGGGCCGCTACGCGTCCTTCGCGGCCGGCTTCTCCTTCATCTCCGTCCTGACCACCGTCTTCCAGTTCTTCGCCTTCGGCTACTCCTTCGGCGGCCCGCGCTTCTTCTGGACCTGGCCGGCCGTGCTGATCGGCCAGCTGCTGGTCGCCGCCTGCTTCGCCGAACTCGCCGCCCGCTACCCGATCTCCGGCGCGGTCTACCAGTGGTCGAGCCGGCTCAGCAACAAGGTGTTCGGCTGGTACGCGGGCTGGATCATGGTGCTCGGCCAGATCGTGGTGGTGGCCGCGGCGGCGCTGGCGCTCCAGGTCGTGCTGCCCGCGGTCTGGTCCGGCTTCCAGCTGATCGGTACGGACACCTCGCCGGTGTCGTCGGACGGCGCGGCCAACGCGGCGGTGCTGGGGATCGCGCTGCTGGTCCTCACCACGGCGGTGAACCTGCTCGACAACCGGGTGATGTCGCTGGTCAACCGGATCGGGGTCACCGCGGAGATCATCGGCGCGGTGCTGATCATCGTGCTGCTGTTCACGCACGCGGACCGGACGCCGTCGGTCACCGTGCACGGCGGGGCGGGCGGATCGGCCCTGCTGGTCGGCTCGTTCGCCGCGGCCTACGTGATGATCGGCTTCGACAGCGCGGGCGAGATGAGCGAGGAGACCCGCTCGCCGCGCCGGGTCGCGCCGCGGACGATCCTGACCGCGCTCACCGCGGCCGGGCTGCTGGCCACGCTCTTGGTGCTGGCGGCGCTGCTCGCCGCGCCCAGCCTGTCCGACGGCCGGCTCGGCACGGAGGGCCTGTCCTACGTGCTCACCAGCCGGCTCGGCGACGGGCCGGGCCGGGCGCTGCTGTGCGACGTGGCGGTGGCGGTCGCCGTGGCCACGCTCGCCATCCAGACGTCGGCCACCCGGATGCTGTTCTCGATGGCCCGCGACCGGGCGCTGCCGTTCTCCGCGACCCTCGCCCGCGTCTCGCCGCGCACCGGCCAGCCGCCGGCCCCCGCGCTGGTGGTCGGCGCGCTCTCGGCGGCGCTGCTGCTGCTCAGCTTCGCCTCCCCCGAGGCGTGGCTGGCGATCGGCACGACGTGCATCGTGATGCTCTACCTCGCCTACGCGATGGTCACCGGCCCGCAACTCCTCCGCCGCTTCCGCGCCCCGCTCCCCCCGGCAACCGACGATTCCGGCAACCCGCTGTTCTCCCTGGGCCGCTGGGCCGTCCCGGTCAACGCCCTGGCCCTCCTCTACGGCCTGACGATGACCGTCAACCTGGCCTGGCCCCGAGCAGCCGTCTACGACCCGTCCGGCAGCCACTGGTACTTCCAGTGGTTCACCCTGCTGTTCCTGGCGGCCGCCCTGACAACCGGCTTCGCCTGGCGCACGCTGCGGAAGCCCGCCGCAGCACCGGCGGAGCACCTCGCGCCGTAGCCGTTCCGACCGCCCCGGACCCGCCGCCCGGCGGGGCCGGCCACCCCCCGGAAGCAGTAAGGCAGGTTTATAAGTTAGACTTAGCATATGGACGATGATCTGGATCCCGGCACGGTTGCCGCCGCCCTGCTCGCCGGGGTCGGGGCGCTGGTGCGGCGGGCGCGGCAGGTGCCGGCGGGCGGGGGGCTGACGATGCCCGAGCGGACGGCGCTCTCGCTGCTCGAGCGGGCCGGGCCGGCCACCTCGTCGGCGCTCGCGCGGCAGGTGCAGATCACCGCGCAGGCGATGGGGGCCACGCTCGGCGCGTTGCGATCCCGCGGGCTCGTCGAGCGGCGGCCGGATCCGGATGACGGCAGACGTGTCGTGCTGAACGTCACCGAGGCCGGCACGCGGGCGCTGAAGGACAAGCGCAACGCCCGCGCCGAGCTGGTCGCCGAGGCTCTGACCAGCGGCGAGTTCACCGCCGACGAGGTCCGCCAGCTCGCCGCGGCGGCGCCGCTCCTGGAGCGGCTCGCGCAGAACATACGGGAAGCGCGCTGATGACCGAGCCCTCCAACGCGCCCGCCGGCCGGTCGACCGACGACCGGTACAAGTGGACCGCGCTGACCAACACCACCGCCGCCGTCTTCATGTCCGCCCTGGACGGCTCGATCGTGCTGATCGCGCTGCCCGCCATCTTCCGCGGCATCCACCTCGACCCGCTGGCCCCCGGCAACATCGCGTACCTGCTGTGGATGATCATGGGATACCGGCTGGTACAGGCCGTCCTGGTGGTCACCGTCGGCCGGCTCGGCGACATGTACGGCCGGGTGAAGATCTACAACTCCGGGTTCGCGGTCTTCACCTTCGCCTCGATCCTGCTGTCCTTCGACCCGTTCGACGGCGGCCACGGCGCGATGTGGCTGATCGGCTGGCGGCTGCTACAGGCCGTCGGCGGCTCGATGCTGACGGCGAACTCCGCCGCGATCCTCACCGACGCCTTCCCCAAGGAGCAGCGCGGCTTCGCGCTGGGCATCAACCAGGTCGCCGCGCTCGCCGGGATGTTCATCGGCCTGGTGGCCGGCGGGCTGCTGTCCGCCTGGGACTGGCGCGCGGTGTTCTGGGTGAACGTGCCCGTCGGCGTGTTCTTCACGGTGTGGGCCTACCGCACCCTGCGGGAGACCGCGAAGGGCGGCGGCGGCCGGATCGACTGGTGGGGCAACATCACCTTCGCGGTGGGACTCAGCTCGGTCCTGATCGCGGTCACCTTCGGCCTCCAGCCCTACCACGGGCACACCATGGGCTGGACCAACCCGCTGGTGGACGGCCTGATCGCCGGCGGGCTGATCCTGCTGGCGGCGTTCGTGGTCATCGAGAACCGCGTCTCCGCACCGATGATCCAGCTGAGCCTGTTCCGCCTGCGGGCCTTCACCTTCGGCAACCTGGCGGGCCTGGCCATCTCGATCGGCCGCGGCGGCATGCAGTTCGTGCTGATCATCTGGCTGCAGGGCATCTGGCTGCCGCTGCACGGCTACGACTACAGCGACACACCGCTGTGGGCCGGCATCTTCATGCTGCCGCTGACCGCCGGATTCCTCGCCGCGGGCCCGGTCTCCGGCTACCTGTCCGACCGGTTCGGCTCCCGGGGCCTGGCCACCAGCGGCGCGGTGCTGTTCGGCGGCAGCTTCCTCGGCCTGATGGTGCTGCCGATCGACTTCAGCTACTGGATCTTCGCCCTGCTGATCGCGCTCAACGGGATCGCCAGCGGCATGTTCGCCTCCCCCAACTCCTCCTCGATCATGGGCAGCGTGCCGGCCCGGCTGCGCGGGGTCGCCTCCGGCATGCGCGCCACCTTCCAGAACTCCGGCACCGCCGTGTCCATCGGCGTGTTCTTCTCGCTCATGATCGCCGGACTGGCGAGCAGCCTCCCGCACTCCCTGACCAGCGGGCTGCAACAGCAGGGCGTACCGGCCCATGTGGCCGACCACGTCGGCGGACTGCCCCCGGTCTCCTCGCTGTTCGCCGCCCAGCTCGGCGTCAACCCGGTCGAGCACCTGCTCCAGCCGACCGGCACCCTGTCCCATCTGACGGCGGCGCAGCAACAGACCCTGACCGGACGGGAGTTCTTCCCGTCGCTGATCGCCGGTCCGTTCCACTCCGGCCTGGTCATCGTCTTCGCGTTCGGCGCCACCCTCGCCTTCCTCGCCGCCATCGCCTCCCTGCTGCGCGGCACCAACACCCGGCCCGCCAAGGCCGGGGAACCGACGAACCCGGCAACCAGCAGAGCCCCACAGGAGAAGCACACCCCATGACACGCACGACGACCGACCCCGCACCCGCACCGGCCGCGATCGACACAGTTGGGGGAACCCGATGACGCTGCTCGGCCGGCTGCTCAACAACCGCAGGGCAGGCGATGCCCACACGGCGTGGCACCTGCCCAACCTCCAGGGCCCCGACCTGCTGACCCTCACCAGCCGGCAGTTCGGTGACGGCGAGACCATGCCGCTGGAGACCTGCGCGAAGAACATCGGCGGCACCGACACCTCACCGCATCTGGCCTGGACGGCGCCGCCGCCCGGCACCGGCCAACTCCTGCTGGTCGTCGAGGACATCGACGTCCCGCTGCCCAAGCCCGCCGTGCACTGCCTCGCCCTGATCGACCCGGCGGCCGGGCAGTTGGAGCCGGGCGCGCTCTCCGCGCGTCAACCCGCTACCGGAGTAAGGGTGTTGAGGTCCACCATTGGACGCGGGTACCACGGCCCGGCGCCCATCAAAGGCCACGGGCCGCACCGCTACGTCTTCCAACTCCTCGCCCTCGCGAACCCCGTGGGCGGCGACCCGAGCGCGACGCCCCCGGAGCGGGCACGGCCCCGTGCCCTGCTGCCGGCCGTCACCCCGCCCGTCCTCGGCCGCGGCCGGCTCACCGGAGTCTTCGAACGCTGACCGACCCGTCCGATGACCTCCGTGCCCTCGGGCTCGTTAGCCGGGTGCGGTCCTCAACCGCCGTGTTGTGGACGGCTCCGCCCGCCAGCGCACCGACGGAGGTCACGATGTCAACCGGCCCGCAGAAGTACCCGGGTGCCAGCACCGCGCACTGGTACCAGAGCAAGTTCTCCAGCGACGCCATGGAGACCAACGTCGTCGTCTGGCACTCGACCGAGGGCACCACCCTCCCGGACTACGACGGCGGCTCGGTCGCACCGAACCTGACCGCCGTGCCGGACTTCAAGGCCGAGAAGCTGCTCTGGTACCAGCACTTCGACGTCGACCGGTCCTCCCGCGCGCTGGTCAACCTGACCGGCGGGGTGGAGACCAACACCCTCAACGTCGTACAGGTCGAGATCGTCGGCACCTGCGACCCGGTCACCCACAAGAAGTGGGCCGGCAGCCGGCACCTGTACATGCCCTCCCTGCCCGACTGGGTGATCAGGGACCTGGCCGCCTTCGCCAGGTGGGCGCACGACACCAACGGCGTCCCGCTGGTCTCCGGCCTGGAGTTCAAGGCGTACGACGCCTCGTACGGCGCCCGCAACGGCGTCCGGATGTCGGCGTCCCGCTGGGAGTCCTTCCACGGCCACTGCGGCCACCAGCACGTCCCGGAGAACGACCACGGCGATCCCGGGGCGTTTCCGATGGCGGCGATCCTGGCCGCTGCCGGGGCGGGCTCCGCGCATGCTCCGGCCGGGTCCTCGCATGCACCGGCCGGGTCCTCCGGTGCGGTCAAGCCGAAGGTCTCGCTGGGCCGCCTGATCGACGCCGCGCACAAGGACCCCGAAGCCGCGCAGGGGCACGCCTCGCACCCGGCGGACGTGAAGCCGGTGGAGGCCGCGCTGGTCAAGCTCGGCTACCTCAAGGCCACTTACGCCGGGGACGGCACGTTCGGCAGCATGACGGTGGCCGCTTACGGCAAGTGGCAGCAGGCGTACAGCACGGCGCACGGTCTGGGCTGGTCCGGTACGGCGGTGAACGGCATCCCGGGTGCCGCCTCGCTCAAGGCGCTGGCCTCGGCGACGGGGAAGTTCGCGGTGGCGGCCTGACGCCGGGCCCGGTCCGTCACACCTGGGGGCCGGGCACGCCCGCGATGCGGAGGGCCGCGTCGGCCACGGCCGGGGCGAAGGCGGGGGCCGGGCGGTCGGGGGCGGAGCGCTGGATCAGGATGACGCTCTCGATCAGGGCGAAGATCAGGTCGGCGCGCAGCGCGAGGTCGGCCGGAGGGAGGCCGGCGCAGGCGGCGGTGCGGGACAGCAGCCGCGTGTAGCAGTCCTTCAGGGCCGCGCGGGCCCGGTGGAAGCCGGCGAAGCGCTCCGCGGCGACCTCGGGCAACAGGTAGAGCGCGCCGAGGTTGTGCGGGCCCGCGGACAGCAACTCGGCGTCGGAGCGGCACAGTTCCCACAGCCGGGCCTCGGCTGGCCGGCCGTCGTCGGCGAGCAGCGCGCCGGCCAGTTCGAGCGACGGGGTGACCGTGCTCTCCAGCAGTTCCGCGAGCAGGTCCTCCTTGCCGCCGACGTAGTGGTACATCGACGCCTGCCGCAGCCCGGCCCGTTCGGCGACGGCACGGGTGCTGGTCGCGGTGTAGCCGAGGGTGGTGAAGAGTTCGGCCGCCGCCGCGAGCAGTTCCTCGCGCGGGCTCATCCCGGTCTCGGGACGCTGGCTGGCCCGCGGCCGTCCGACCCGCCTTCCGCTCGTACTCACCGCTTGATCGTCGCACACGGCCGGTACGGCGCTGGGCCGCCGGCCCGGTGAGCGGCCGGTAACCGGCGCGCAACGCACGCGCAATCGGCCGGAATCCACCGGCGCCTAATTTCTGTCGAGCGACAGAAATCAGGCGACAGCGAACCACCGAGACGGAGGTGGAGCACCGTGGCGACAGGGACGAGCGGACCGGCAGCCAAAGCGGGCGGGGGCGGCGGAGGCGGCGCGGCCGGCCGGAGGCCCCGGGCAGGGCGGCGGGGCAAGGGCGGCTCGACGGGGACGGCGCTCGGCGCCCGTGAGCACGCCCGCGCCCAGGACGGCACCCGCGCCGAGGCGATGCCGCAGGTGCCCGCGCCGGACGGCCTGCTGTGGGCCGAGACGGTGGCGGGCGGCAACTACACCCACAAGGCGCTGGCCCGCGGCACCGAACTGCGGCTCACCGACCCGACCGGCGACGCCTGCGCACATCTGCTGCTCTACGTCCAGGACCGGCCGTGGGAACGGCTGAACGCCGCCGACACCGTCAAGGTCCAGTGGAACGCCTACCTAGGCGCCGGCCGGCTGCTGCTGTCCGACCAGGGGCGGGTGCTCGCCTCGCTGATCGCCGACACCAGCGGCCGGCACGACACGCTGTGCGGCACGTCGTCGGCGGCGCGCAACACCGCACGGTACGGGGACGGTTCGGCGCACGGCGGGTCACCCGCGGGCCGCGAGCTGTTCAAACTCGCCGCCGCCAAGCACGGGTTGGCGCCGCGCGACCTGCCGCCCTCGCTGTCGTTCTTCCAGGGCGTGCGCGTGGAGCCGGACGGGGCGCTGGAGTTCACCGGTCCGGCCGGTCCCGGTACGGCGGTGGTGCTGCGGGCCGAGATGCCGCTGACCGTCCTGCTGGCGAACGTGCCGCACCCGCTGGACCCGCGCCCGGCGTACACCTGCGGTCCGCTGGAGGTCAGCGCCCGGCCCGGCCGGCCCACCGCGCCCGGCGACCCGCTGTGGGACACCACCCCCGAGGGCCGCCGCGCCTTCCTGAACACCGCGGAACACCTGACCGCCAGGGGGCAGGCATGACGAGCACCCGGATCACCCAGCCGGCCTCGTCGATCGGGCCTTCCGCGCCGGCGAGCGGACCGGTGCCGATGGCCGCCACGACGACCACCGTGCCGGCCCGCGCTCCCTGGTCCGCGGTCATCCCGGCGGGCGCCCTGCTGACCATCACCGACCTGCACGGCAACCAGGCCGTCGACTTCCTGGTCTACGACGCCCACGACACCGCCGTCCGCTACAGCGCGCCCGACACCATCCAGGCGCAGGGCAACCTCTTCCTGTCCACCGGCAGCGTGCTGCTGTCGGGCGAGCACACGCCGCTGATGACCGTGGTCGCCGACACCTGCGGCCGGCACGACACCATCGGCGGCGCCTGCTCCAAGGAGTCCAACACCCTGCGCTACGGCCACCACACCTGGTCGCAGCACGCCTGCGTGGACAACTTCCTTGCCGAGGGCGCCCGTTACGGCCTGGGCAAGCGCGATCTGGTGAGCAATGTCAACTGGTACATGAACGTCCCCGTGGAGGAGGACGGCACGCTGGGCATCGTGGACGGCATCTCCGCGCCCGGGCTCGAAGTGGTGCTGCGGGCCGAGACCGACGTGCTGGTGCTGGTCTCCAACTGCCCGCAGATCAACAACCCTTGCAACGGCTTCGACCCGACGCCGGTGACGATGACGGTGAGCGGGGCGGACAGCCGATGACGTTCGACACCAAGGCAGGCGACACCCAGGCCGGGGGGACCAAGGCCGGGGACACTCCGTCCACCGCGCCCGCGGCCGGCGGTCCGGCGCCCTTCGACACGCTGCTGGTCGCCAACCGGGGCGAGATCGCCGCCCGGATCATCCGCACCGCCCGCCGGATGGGGCTGCGCACGGTCGCGGTCTTCTCCGACCCCGACCGGGCCGCGCCGCACGTCGCCCTGGCCGACCAGGCGGTGCGGATCGGGCCGGCGCCCGCCAAGTCCAGCTATCTGGACGTGGCCGCGGTGCTGGCGGCGGCCCAGGAGACCGGCGCGGGCGCGATCCACCCCGGCTACGGATTCCTCTCGGAGGACGCCGGCTTCGCCCGCCGCTGCGAGGCCGCAGGGCTGGCCTTCGTCGGCCCGACCCCGCGGCACCTGGAGCTCTTCGGCGCCAAGCACACCGCGCGGGCCGCCGCCGAGGCCGCCGGGGTGCCGCTGCTGCCGGGCACCGGGCTGCTGCCCGACCTGGCGGCGGCGCTGGCGGCGGCCGAGGCGCTGGGTTATCCGGTGATGCTCAAGGCGACCGGCGGAGGCGGCGGTATCGGCATGCGCGCCTGCCACTCCCCCGCCGAACTCAGCTCCGCCTGGGACCCGGTACGGCGGATCGCCGCCGCGGGCTTCTCGACCTCCGGGGTGTTCCTGGAAGGGCTGGTGACCAGTGCCCGCCATGTCGAGGTGCAGGTCTTCGGCGACGGCGCCGGGCAGGTGGCCGCCCTCGGCGACCGGGACTGCTCGCTCCAGCGCCGCAACCAGAAGGTGGTCGAGGAGGCACCGGCGCCCGCGCTCCCCGACCGGGTCCGGCGTCAACTCGCGGACACCGCGCGGGCGTTGTGCGCGTCGGTCGGCTACCGCTCGGCGGGCACCGTGGAGTTCGTCTACGACGCCGAGCGCGAGCAGCCGTACTTCCTTGAGGTCAACACCCGTCTCCAGGTGGAGCATCCGGTGACCGAGGAGATATTCGGCATCGATCTGGTGGAGTGGATGCTCCGACTGGCCCGCGGCGACAGCCCGTTGACGCACCCGAGCCCGTCGGATCGCGCCGCCGTCCCCGGGCTCCGGCCGGCCGGCCACGCGGTGGAGGCGCGGATCTACGCCGAGGATCCCGGCCACGGCCACCGGCCGAGCGCCGGCGTGCTCACCCGGGTCAGCTGGCCGCAGGGCGTGCGGGTGGACAGCTGGGTGGAGACCGGTACCGAGGTCGGCACGTCGTACGACCCGATGCTCGCCAAGGTCATCGCCCACGGCGCCGACCGCGCCCAGGCGCTCGACCGGCTCGGCGAGGCCCTCGCCGCCACCAGGATCGACGGCATCGAGACCAACCTCGGACTGCTGCGGGCCGCGCTCACCGAACCCGCGCTGCGCGCCGCCACCCACACCACCGCCACCCTGGACACCGTCACCGACCCGTCCCGGCGGATCGACACGGTCAGGGCGGGCACCCTCACCACCGTCCAGGACTGGCCGGGCCGTACCGGCCTGTGGCACGTCGGGGTACCGCCGTGCGGCCCGATGGACGACCTGTCGTTCCGGCTCGGCAACGAGGCGCTCGGCAACGACGAGGGCGCGCCCGGCCTCGAATGCACGCTCCAGGGACCGGCGTTGCGCTTCAGCCACGCCACCACCGTGTGCGTCACCGGCGCGCCCGCCGCGGTGACGGTCGACGGCCGCGAGGTGCCGCAGTGGCAGCCGGTCACCGTGCCGGCCGGGGCGGTCCTGGACATCGGCGCACCGCGGGAGGCGGGCCTGCGCACCTACCTGCTGGTCGCCGGCGGCCTCGACGTGCCCGAGTTCCTGGGCAGCGCCGCCACGTTCACCCTCGGCCGGTTCGGCGGGCACGGCGGGCGGGCGCTGCGGGCCGGGGACGTCCTGCACGGCGGGACGGCCTCCGGCGCCGCCGCGGTCCCGGTGGCCGCCGGGCGGCGGCCCGTGATCGGCACCCAGTGGCGGATCGGCGCGGTCGAAGGGCCGCACGCGGCACCGGAGTTCTTCACCGAGGACGACATCCGCGACTTCTACGCCGCCGACTGGAGCGTGCACTTCAACTCGGCGCGTACGGGGGTGCGGCTGGTCGGCCCGAAACCGCGCTGGGCCCGCGCGGACGGCGGCGAGGCGGGGCTGCACCCGTCCAACATCCACGACACGCCGTACTCGGTCGGCGCGGTGGACTTCACCGGTGACATGCCGGTGCTGCTCGGGCCTGACGGCCCGTCGCTCGGCGGGTTCGTCTGCCCGGCCACCGTGGTCACCGGCCAGCGCTGGAAGCTGGGGCAGTTGCGGCCGGGCGACACCGTGCGGTTCGTGCCGGTCGGCGAGGACGCCGCCGCCGGGCTGCGGGCCGCGCCCGCGACGGCGCCCGTGCCGTCCCGGCCGGTCATCGCCGACGGCGGCGTGCTCGGCCGGGCCGAACCAGCCGTGGGGCGGCCCGCCGTGACCTACCGGCGCAGCGGCGACGACAACCTGCTCGTCGAGTACGGCCCGATGCAGCTCGACCTCGCGCTGCGGATGCGGGTGCACGCGCTCGCCGAGCACCTGGCCGCGCAGCGGCTGCCCGGGGTGGTCGATCTCACCCCCGGGATCAGGTCGTTGCAGATCCACGTCGATCCTGCGGAGCTGTCCACCGGCAAGCTGCTCGACCTGGTGCGGGAGGCGGAGGACCAACTGCCGCCCACCGACCGGCTGGTGGTGCCCAGCCGCACCGTGCACCTCCCGCTGTCCTGGGACGACCCGGCCACCCGGGAGGCCATCGCCCGCTACATGGCCGGGGTGCGGGACGACGCGCCGTGGTGCCCGTGGAACATCGAGTTCATCCGCCGGATCAACGGGCTCGACTCGGTCGACGACGTGTACCGGACGGTGTTCGACGCGGAGTACCTGGTGCTCGGGCTCGGCGACGTCTACCTCGGCGCGCCGGTCGCCACCCCGCTCGACCCCCGGCACCGGCTGGTGACCACGAAGTACAACCCGGCGCGGACCTGGACGGCGGAGAACTCGGTCGGCATCGGCGGGGCGTACCTCTGCGTGTACGGGATGGAGGGGCCGGGGGGTTACCAGTTCGTGGGGCGGACGATCCAGGTGTGGTCCAGCCGGGCGCGCCGGCAGCCGTGGCTGCTGCGGTTCTTCGACCGGATCAAGTGGTACCCGGTCGAGGCGGACGAACTGCTCGACCTGCGGGCGGACATGGCCGCCGGGAGGCACACCGTGCGGATGGAGGAGGGGGAGTTCGCGCTCGCGGACCACCAGCGCTTTCTGGCGGACAACGCGGAGTCGATCGCCGCGTTTCGCTCGCGGCAGGCGGTGGCGTTCGGCGCGGAGCGCGAGGCGTGGGAGGCGTCGGGCGAGTTCGCCCGCGCGGACCCGACCACCCCGCCGCCCGCCCCGGCCCCCGGGTCGGAGGTCACCGCGCCGCCCGGCGGCTGCGTGGTGGAGGCGGAGTTCGCGGCGGCGGTATGGCAGGTGGCCGTCCGCCCCGGCGAGCGCGTGGAGGCGGGAGCGCGGCTTCTCACGCTTGAGGCGATGAAGATGGAGTCCTCCGTACGCGCGCCGGGGGCGGGCGTGGTGACCGAGGTGCTCGTCACCCCGGGCGACCAGGTCCTCCCGGGCACGGCGCTTGTCGTTCTTGCCCCATGACCCGGCTCCCCACCGTAGCGTCCCCACCCGGCTCCCGACCGCGGGTCCGTCGTGGCTTGTCGCGCCCACCGGCCCGCACCTGTCTACGGGCGAAAGGATGAAGCATGGAGCACGTTCAGCGGCGCGTCGCCGAGGCGTACCGGCGGGTTCGGGAGGTCGACCGTCCCGAGGTCTGGATCGATCTGCGGGCACAGGCTGAGGTCGCCGACGAAGCCCGGGGCGTCGACGCTCGGCTCGCCGCAGGCGAAACCCTGCCGCTGGCCGGGGTGCTGCTCGCCGTCAAGGGGAACATCGACGTGCGCGGGCTGCCGACCACCGCCGGGTGCCCCTCGTACGCGTACGAGCCGGACGCCGACGCCCCGGCCGTCGCGGCCCTGCGCGCAGCCGGCGCGATCGTGCTCGGGACGACGAACATGGACCAGTTCGCGACCGGCCTGGTCGGCACCCGCAGCCCGTACGGCGCCGTACGCAACGCCCTGGACCCCCACCGGGTGAGCGGCGGTTCGAGCGCCGGCTCGGCCGTCGCCGTGGCGCTGGGCATCGCCGACCTGGCGCTCGGCACCGACACGGCCGGATCGGGCCGGGTCCCCGCGGCCTTCAACGGCATCGTCGGCGTCAAGCCGACCCGCGGCCTGGTCTCCACCGAAGGCGTCGTCCCGGCCTGCGCGAGCCTGGACTGCGTGTCGCTGTTCGCCCGCACCCTGCCCGAAGCGCGCCGGGCGGCGGCCCTGCTCGCCTCTCCCGCGCCGCCGCCCCGGCGGCCGGGGCCCTGGCGGGTGGCGGTGCCCGGCCGCGGGCAGCTCGGCGAGCTAGACCCGGGCTGGGCCCAGGCGTACCAGGCCGCGGCCGATCGGCTGGCCGCCGCGGGCGCCGAGCTGCGGACCGTGGACCTGGGCCCGTTCACCGAGGCCGCCGCCCTGCTCTACCAGGGCGCGTTCGTCGCCGAGCGCTACACCGCCGTCGGCCGCTTCGTCGACGAGCACCTGGACGACCCCGCCCTCGACCCGACGGTCGCCCGGATCATCACCTCGGCCCGCGACCTGCCCGCGCACGCGCTGTTCGCCGACCAGCGCCGGCTGGCCGTGCTCCGCGAACGCGCCCGCGCCGAACTCGGCGACTCCGACGCGCTGCTGCTGCCGACGACGCCGGGCCACCCGACGCTCGCCGAGGTGGCCGCCGACCCGGTCGGCGCCAACACCCGGCTCGCCCGGTTCACCAACTCGGCCAACCTGCTCGACCTGTGCGGGATCGCGGTGCCCGCGGGCGAGGTCGGCGGGCTGGCGTTCGGGGTGATGCTGCTCGGCCCGGCCCAGTGCGACGACCGGATCGCGGAGATCGCCGCGCTGCTGGCGCCCCCGGTGCGGCTCGCGGTGGTCGGCGCCCATCTGGCCGGCGGCCCGCTGAACCACCAGTTGGTCTCGCTGGGCGCCCGGCTCGCGGCGGCCACCGCGACCGCGCCGGAGTACCGGCTGTACGCGCTGGCCACCGAGCCGGCCAAGCCCGGTCTCGTCAGGGTGGGCGCGACCGGCGCGCCGATCGAGGCCGAGGTCTGGGAGCTGTCGGCGGCGGCCCTCGGCGCCTTCACCGCCGCCCTCCCCCGCCCGATGACACTGGGCAGCGTCACGCTCGCCGACGGCAGCGCCGTCACCGGCTTCCTCTGCGAGCCGTCCGCGCTGGACGGCGCCGAGGACATCACCGCGTACGGCGGCTGGCGGGCCTACCAGGACCGGCACCGCCCATGATCCCGCCGGCGCACCCGAACCGGGGGGTGCCGGTCGGGGGTCCGTACACTGTCCCGCACCACAGATCCCACGGGGAGAGGACAACGGCGACATGCGCCACCGCACCACACTGACCGCCGGAGCCCTCGTCGCGGCCATGGCCGCTGCCGTACTGTCCGGCTGCTCCTCGGACACGTCGGACAAGGGCGACGACGGGCCCACCAGCACGCCGCCGGCCAGTTCCGCGGCGCCCACCAGCAAGGCGCCGGCCAAGGCGAACGGGCACCTGGACTACAGTGGCGCGGCCACCGGCAGCGCCGACTTCACCGGCAGCGTCGGCTGCGAGATCAAGGACGGCAAGCTGATCGGGCTGACCACGCCGGCCACGCACACCAAGACGCCGCTGTTCCCCTCGTTCATCGCGACGGGCGCCGCGAGCCCGACCCAGGTGGCGCTGTTCAACACCCCGGACAAGAAGGCGTACGCGGGACGGGTGTCCAAGTCCGAGGGTGTCACCGGGCAGCAGAACGGCAAGACCTGGACGGTGACCGTGAAGAATCTGCAGATCGCGGAGAACTACGGCGGCACCGGCCCGGTGGTCACCCTGAACGGGTCCTTCACCTGCACCGAGCTGAGCTGACGGCCGACGTCGGCGGGCCTTGAAGCCTGGGCCGGGCCTTGAAGCCTGGGGGCCGGGCCCTGAAGCCTTGGGCCGGCCCCTGAAGCGGGGGCGGGCCCTGAAAAGCCCGCCCACGCCTCCATCCCTGAATGCCCACCCGGCTCAGCCCACCGACGAGTACGCCACCACCCCGCGCAGCAGCCCGTCCACCGCCTTGCGGGAGTTGCGCCGGACCGGGCTGTTCTCCGGCGCCGCGTTGCCGATCTGCCCGAGCACGTCGATCAGCTGCTTGCACCAGCGCACGAAGTCGCCGGCCGGCATGTCGGCGTCGGACAGCACCACGTCCAGGCCGTGGCCGGACGCCCAGCGGTAGGCGGGCAGTGCGAAGCCGAGGTCGGGTTCGCGCTGGCCGACTCCCTCGGTCTGGTTGATGCCGTGGTCCTCCTCCAGGGAGTCGAGCCGGCCCCAGATCCTGACCATCTCGCCGAGGGCGGCCTTCGCGTTGCCGGTGGGCAGCTTGGGGGCCACCGCGTCGTCGGACTGCCGGGACTCGAAGACCAGCGCCGAGGCACAGGCGGCCAGTTCGGCCGGGCCGAGGCCGTCCCACACTCCGTCGCGCAGGCATTCGCTGGCCAGCAGGTCCAACTCGCCGTACAGCCGGGCCAGCCTGCGGCCCTCCGGGGTGACCTTGTCGCCCTGCAGGTAGTCGAGTTCGGTGAGCACCGCGCAGACCCGGTCGAAGGTGCGGGCGATGGTGTTGGTGCGCCCCTCGATCCGGCGCTCCAGCTGCTTGGTGTCGCGGCGCAGCCGGTGGTAACGCTCGGCCCAGCGGGCGTGGTCCTCGCGGTCCTCGCAGCCGTGGCAGGGGTGCGAGCGGATCGCGGCCCGCAGCCGGGCGATCTCGGTGTCGTCGGCCGCCGCGGCGCGCTGCCTGCGGTGGTGCCGGGGCTCCGCCCAGCCGGCGGTGCCGGCCTTGGTGCGCATGGCGGAGGCCAGGTCGCGGCGGGACTGCGGGCTGCGCGGGTTGAACGACTTGGGGATCCGCATCCGGTCGAGCGCCTCGACCGGCACCGGGAAGTCGAGCTGCGCCAGCCGCTTGACCTGCCGTTCGGCGGTGAGCACCAGCGGGCGCGGCCCGTCGTGGTAGTCCTCGCCGCGGAAGTTGCCGCCGGACCGGCCGGCCGGCACACCGACTTCGAGGACCAGGGCGAGACCGGCGTACTTGCCGGCCGGCACGTGGATGATGTCGCCGGGCTTGAGCTTCTCCAGCGCGTCGGAGGCGGCGGCCCTGCGCTGCATCGCGCCCTGCCGGGAGAGTTCGGCCTCGCGGTCCTTCAACTCCCGGCGCAGCCGCATGTACTCGCCGAAGTCGCCGAGGTGGCAGTTCATCGACTCCTGGTAGCCGTCGAGCCCTTCCTCGTTGCGCTGCACCTGCTTGGAGATGCCGACCACCGAGCGGTCGGCCTGGAACTGCGCGAAGGACGTCTCCAGCAGCTCGCGGGAGCGGTGCCGGCCGAACTGGCCGACCAGGTTGACCGCCATGTTGTACGACGGCTTGAAGGACGACCGCAGCGGATAGGTACGCGTGCCGGCCAGGCCGGCCACCAGGCCGGGGTCGAAGCCGCGCTGCCACAGCACCACGGCGTGGCCCTCGATGTCGATGCCGCGCCGGCCGGCCCGGCCGGTGAGCTGGGTGTACTCGCCGGGGGTGATGTCGGCGTGGGTCTCCCCGTTCCACTTGACCAGCTTCTCCAGCACCACCGAGCGGGCCGGCATGTTGATGCCGAGCGCCAGGGTCTCGGTGGCGAAGACCGCCTTGACCAGGCCCTGCACGAACAGCTCCTCGACCACCTCCTTGAAGGTGGGAAGCATGCCGGCGTGGTGGGCGGCAATGCCGCGCTCCAGGCCCTCCAGCCACTCGAAGTAGCCCAGGACGTGCAGATCCTCGTCGGGGATGGCGCGGGTGCGCTCCTCGACCAGGGCGCGGACCCGGGCCCGGCCCTCCTCGTTGTTCAGCCGCAGCCCGGCGTACAGGCACTGCTGGACGGCGGCCTCGCAGCCCGCCCGGCTGAAGATGAAGGTGATGGCGGGCAGCAGGCCCTCGCTGTCGAGCCGGTCGATGACCTCGGCGCGGCTGGGGGTCCAGGTCCTGCTGCGGGCCCGGCGCTCCCGCTCCCGGTCGGCCTCCCGGCCGCGCTTGGCGCGGGGGTGGTAGCTGCGCTGGTTCTCCGTCCGGGCCAGCCGCTCCAGGTCGGCGTTGACCTCGCGGCGGCCCTTGTTGTCGGTGGCGCCGGCCTTCTCCTCGAACAGGTCGTACATCCGGCGGCCGGCCAGCACGTGCTGCCACAGCGGCACCGGGCGGTGTTCGGAGACGATCACCTGCGTGTCGCCGCGTACGGTGTCCAGCCAGTCGCCGAACTCCTCGGCGTTGGAGACGGTCGCGGACAGCGAGACCAGGGTGACGGACTGCGGGAGGTGGATGATCACCTCTTCCCAGACCGCGCCGCGGAACCGGTCGGAGAGGTAGTGCACCTCGTCCATCACCACGTAGCCGAGGCCGTCGAGCGCCGGGGAGCCGGCGTAGAGCATGTTGCGCAGTACCTCGGTGGTCATCACGATCACCGGTGCGTCGCCGTTCACACTGTTGTCGCCGGTGAGCAGGCCGACCTTGTCGGCGCCGTAGCGCTTGGCGAGGTCGCCGTACTTCTGGTTGGACAGTGCCTTGATCGGGGTGGTGTAGAAGCACTTGCGGCCCTCACCGAGGGCCAGGTGGACGGCGAACTCGCCGACGATCGTCTTGCCGGAGCCGGTCGGGGCAGCGACCAGGACGCCGCTGCCGGCCTCCAGCGCCTTGCACGCCTCGATCTGGAACGGATCGAGGCCGAAGTCGTACATCTGACGGAACTGCCCGAGGGCTGTGGCGTTCTCCGCCGCGCGGCGACGGCTCGCGGCGAATCGCTCGGCGGGGGACATCTCTTCGGTCATCTCGCTCACGAGCCTACCCGGCGGCACTGACACAGCGCGTGATCTTTATGGCGGCCGGCCACTTCCGCGGGGCAATCATGCCCGCGGGCAGTGACCCGGGTCACACCAGCAGCCGGACCGCCCCCGGCACCGTCTCGGCGACCAGCGGCAGCGGCCCGACCGGCTCGCCGTCGGCCCAGCCGGTGAGCCCCTCGGCGGCCAGCTCGACCCGGGCGGCGCGGTGCACGGTGACCACCGGGTGGCCGGGGTGGGTGCCGCTGTAGACCCGGGGGAAGACCCGCAGCAGGGTGGTGCGGCTGCACGGGCCGACCACGCACACGTCGAACAGGCCGTCGTCCAGCTCAGCGTCGGCGCAGATCCGCATCCCGCCGCCGTACGAGGGGCCGTTGCCGACGGCGATCAGCGTCGCCTCGATCTCCCGCTCGGGCGCGTCGTCGAAGCGCACCCGGTACGGGATCGGGCGCAGCGCCGCGAGTTCGGCGAGCATCGCCAGGTCGTAGCGGAACCGGCCGGCCGGCCACCTCATCCGGTTGCCGCGGTCGTTGACCCGCGAGTCGAAGCCGGAGGCCAGCACGGTGCCGAACCAGCGGTCGCCGACCCGCCCCAGGTCCACCGCCCGGCTGCGGCCCTCCCGCAGCGCCCGCGCGATGACGGCGCCGGCCGCCTCCGGCCGGCGGACCGGCAGGCCGGTGGCGCGGGCGAAGTCGTTGCCGGTGCCGGCCGCCACCACGCCGAGCGGGGTGCCGGTGCCGGCCACCGCCTGGAGGGCGAGCGACACCATCCCGTCGCCGCCGACCGGGACCAGCGCGGCGGTGCCCCCGGCGACCGCCTTCCTGGCCCTGGCCAGCGCGTCCGCCGGGTCGTCGCCGACCACGGTGCGCACCGCGAAGCCGGCCTCACGCAGCGCGGCGGCGGCCGGCGCGGCGGCGCGGGCGCCCCGGCCGCGTCCCGCGGTGGGATTGACGAAGAGGGTGATCTCGCTGGTCACGCGCGGACCCTATCCGATCAGCGGCTCACCCGATCAGGTGGCGTCGTCGAACCCGTCGCCGCCCGAGGACCCGCCGGAGCGGCCCGAGGCGTTCTCGAACGGTTCGGCGTTGATCTGCTCCGGTACGTGGCTGAGGCTGGACGCCTCGTCGGGGTCGAGGCCGAAGTCCGGGTCGGCGGCGCGCCGCCTGCGGCGGCGGCTGTCGTTGAAGAAGCAGACGCCCATCGCCAGGAAGTACAGGAAGACGATCGGTGCGGCCAGCAGGCACATGGTCAGCGGGTCGCCGGTGGGCGTGGCGACCGCGGCGAAGACGGTGATGCCGATCACCATGCCGCGCCACCAGCCGAGCATCCGCCGGCCGCTGACCACGCCGGTGAAGTTGAGCAGCACCAGCACCAGGGGCAGCTCGAAGGCGAGGCCGAAGACCACGATCATCCGGACCACGAGGTCCAGGAAGTCGTCGAGCGCCAGCAGGTTGGTGGTGTCGTTCGGCACGAAGCCGATCATGATCCGCGCGGTCTGCGGCAGGATCTCGTACGCCAGCAGGCCGCCGGCCAGGAAGAGCGGTACGCCGGCGCCGACGAAGCCGAGGGTGTAGCGCTTCTCGTTGCGGTGCAGGCCGGGCGCGAGGAAGCCCCAGAGCTGATAGAGCCAGACCGGGGAGGAGCCGACGATGCCGGCCATCAGCGAGACCTTGAGCGCGATGGAGAAGCCGCCCAGCAGGCCGCTGACGGTCATCTGCGCGCAGGCCTTCTTGCTGTCGTGGTTCGAACCGTCGACGCAGAGGACGTTGTGCGGGATCCGGTGCTGGAGCACCTGGATGATGTCCTTGTAGAACAGTGCCGCCACGATGGTGACGACAATGATGGCAAGGACCGACTTCATCAGCCGGTTGCGCAGCTCACGCAGGTGGTCTCCGAGCGGCATCCGCCCCTCGGGGTCCTTCTCCTGCTTGCGGGCAGTCTTGAGCACCCACGTCCTCGTCTCGTGCGGCGGCCGTCAGGGGCGCGTGTCGGCTTCGTCGTGCGGCGTCATACGGCGGTGGACCAGCTTCCGGCGGGCCGGGTCAGGCCTGCGGGGTGCCGGTGCGCTCGGGCTCGGCGACCGGGCGGGCGCTGGCGGTGTCGCCGGGAGCGGACTGGATCGTCTTCGGAGCGGCCTGCTCGCTCGCGGCGGTGCCGGTGGAGTCCGAGGGGCCGCTGTCGCTCTTCATCGCCTTGGCCTCGCTCTTGAGGATCCGGGCGGACTTGCCGAGCGACCTGGCCAGATCGGGCAGCTTCTTGGCACCGAAGAGCACCACGATGACGAGAAGGATCAGGCCGATCTCTAGGGGCTTGAGATTGCCGAGCATAAATGTCTACCTTCTCACCGGGCGGCGTGTGGACCTTGGCGATCTTCTGCGCTGAGCCTTCGGTCGGACCAGTTCCGGCCTCGGCGCAGGCAGTGATCGTAGCGTGCACCGGTGAACGCCGGGGAATCGTCCGGAATCCACCAGATTGCGGCCCCCGCCGCGCTCCGTTACGGGCCGCCCGGTCAGCGTACCCTCCGCGGGCGACTAAGCGGAGAGCTCATCGGCGGGAGATCTGCCCGGCCCGCTCGGCCACCGGATGGGCGGCCCGCTGCAGCCGGTCGCTGGCGGCGGCCAGCGCCTCGGTGCTCGCGCCGACCTGCCGGGCCAGCTGCTGGACGGCCGCGAAGACCCGTACCGCCAGCACACCGAGCACCAGCAGCCCCGCGGTTGACAGGCCGACATAGAGATAGAGCCACCACATGGGCCGCGAGCTTACCGGTCGGCCCGGCCCTACCGGTCAGCCCTGGTCGTATCGGCCGACCCGGTGCCATCGGTCAGGTCAGGGCGCCAGCCGCATGGTGCGGACGCCGCCCAGGGTCAGCAGCTCCACGATCCGCTCACCGGCCGGCTTGCGCACCGACTCCTCGCAGTGCGGGCAGGTGAACGAGTAGAAGGTGGTACGGGCGCTGCCGCCGATCGCCAGCCGCAGCTCGCCGGCGGGAAGTTCGAAGCTGGTCCGGCAGTGCGGGCAGCCGGCCCGGAACAGCACCGGGGTCGGCGGGCAGGACGTGGTGGTCATCGCGGATGCCTCATTCCCGAACTCCCGTGCTTCCCGTGCTTCCGGTCCGGTCGCTTCACTCGCCGTAGCCGGCCAGGGCCTGGACGGCGGCGTCCCTCGCGCCCTCCGCCAGGTCGGCCGGCGACACGATCCTGCCGTCCCGGCCCAGCCGCAGCGCGAGTCGGCGCAGCGACCCCGGGTCGGGGGTGCGCAGCGTGATCCGCAGGCCGCCGTCGGGCAGTTCGGCGGCGCTGTCGTGCGGATAGTACTCGGCGACCCAGCGGCCGCCCGGGCCGACCTCGACCACCACTTCCGGGTCGTCGCCGGCCGGCTGCACCAGCCCCTGGGACAGGTCGCGCGGCTCGATCCGCGGCGGGTCGGACGGCTCGTCGAGCAGCCGGATCTCCGCCACCCGGTCCAGCCGGAAGGTGCGGCGGTCCTCCGACAGCCGGCACCAGCCCTCGACGTAGGTGTGGCCGAGGGCGAACAGCCGGATCGGGTCGACCTCACGCTCGGTCAGCTCGTCCCTGGCCGGCGAGTAGTAGCGCATCCACAGCCGGCGGCGTTCAGTGATCGCCCGGTCCACGGTGGCGAAGACGCTGCCCTCGGACTCGAAGGTCACCGACATCTGGGCGCTCGACCCGGCGGCCTCGCCGGCCGCGTTCTCCAGCTTGGCGCTCGCCCGCAGCAGGGCCTGCCGGTCGCTGTCCCGCAGCCCCGGCAGGTTGGCCACCGCGCGCGCGGCCACCAGCAGCGCGGTGGCCTCGTCGGCGGCCAGCCGCAGCGGCTGCGCCACATCGTCGGCGGTCCCCGGGTTGTGCCACCAGATCCGCTCGCCGTCGGTGTCGATGTCCAGCAGGTCGCCGCCGCGGAAGCTGGTGCCGCACAGCGGCAGGACGTTCAGGTCGCCGATCAGCTCGGCCTCGGTGACGCCGAAGGCCCTGGCCACCTCGCTGACCCGGGCGCCGGGCCGCTCGCGCAGATACGTCACCAGGGACAGCATCCTGCGGGTCTGGTCGATCGCGTTGCTCACGCCGCCGCCTTCCGGTGGTAACCGCCCGCGCCTGCGGATCGCATCGTCACGTCAGCCCTTCGCCACCGCGCGCAGCCGGTCGAGGACCTCGGTGCGCAGCTCGTCCGGGCCCACCACGACCACATCGGGTCCGAACTCCGCCAGCCAGGCGTCGAGGCCGTGGCCGTACGGGATCTCCAGCTCGTCCCAGTCGGCGTCGACCGGGGTGGTGGTCACCGCTCGGGAGCGCAGCGGGTAGCCGCTGTCCCGGCGCAGCCTGATCGTGGCGGTGGTGGTCGTGGCGCCCTCGCCGGCCCAGCGGGCCACGGTCTCCCGGACGTCCACATGGTCGGGCACGGCGGCGGTGAAGGCGCCGCGCGACCTGACCCGGCCGGAGATCCGGGACAGCCGGAAGACCCGGGCGGCGCCGCGGTCGCGGTCGTACCCGGCCACGTACCAGTGGCCGCGCCAGCACTCCAGCGCCCAGGGCTCCACCTGCCGCTGCTCGGGCCTGGCGGCGTTGGCCTTGCGGTAGTCGAAGGCGACGGCGCGGCGCTCGCGGGCGGCAACCATCAGCGCCTCGAAGGCCGGTTCCGGGGTGGGGATGCGCGGTTCGAGCGCGCTGTGGGTGTCCTCGTAGGGCACGCCGGCCGCGCGCAGCTTCTGCAGGGCGCCGCTGGCGGCCTCGGCGAGCCTGGCCTGCTGCCAGACCTTGGCGGCCAGCGCCAGGGCGGCGGCCTCCTCCGGGTCCAGCGCGATGTCCGGCAGCCGGTTGCGGTCACCGCGGGCGAGATAGCCGAAGTCGCCGTCCAGGCTCTCGACGGTGTCGATGACCAGGCCGAGTTCGCGCAGGTCGTCCTTGTCCCGCTCGAACATCCGGTTGAAGGAGTCGTCCGAGGTCACCTCGTGGTACGCCTCGATGGACGCGCGCAGTTCGCGCTTGCTCACCGGCCGCCGGGTGTTCATCAGGCACAGCGCCAGATTCATCAGCCGCTCCGCCTTGGCGATCGCCATCCCGCACCCTTCGTCTCGCTCCCGCCGCTGACCGTACCGCTACCGGCAGCCACGGCAAAAGCCGAGGGTCCCGCCGGCCGGCGGGACCCTCGGGGATGACTCGATCAGACGGACACCAGATCGCAGACGAAGATCAGGGTCTCGCCGGGCTTGATCGCACCACCCGCGCCGCGGTCGCCGTAGGCGAGGTGCGCGGGGATGGTCAGCTGGCGCCGGCCGCCGACCTTCATGCCCTGGACGCCCTTGTCCCAGCCGGAGATGACCTGGCCGACACCCAGCTGGAAGCGCAGCGGTGTGCCGCGGTTCCAGCTCGCGTCGAACTCCTCGCCGGAGGAGAAGGCCACGCCGACATAGTGCACGGAGACCGTGTCACCGGACTTGGCGACCGGTCCGTCCCCCTCCCAGATGTCCTTGATCTCCAGGTCGGCCGGCGGTTCGCCGCCCGGGAAGTCGATCTCGGGCTTCTCGATGCTCACTTCGATGCTCCTTGTGCTGTTGCGGGCAACCCGGACAGTCTTACAGAGTCGCCAGGATGTCCACGGTGAAGACCAGGGTGGCGTTGGACGGGATGCCACTGCCCTGCGGCGGCTGGTCCTTGTACGCCAGGGCCGGAGGGGCCACCAGCATCACTCGGCTGCCCACCTTCTTGCCGGCCAGTCCCTGGGTCCAGGCCGGGATGACGTTCTTCAGCGGGAAGTCGGTCAGCGCGCTGCGCGAGTAGCTGGAGTCGAACTGCTTGCCGCCGTCCCACAGCAGGCCCTGGTACTGCACCAGCAGGGTGTCGCTGTCCTTGACGACCGCGCCGCTGCCTTCGAGTACGTAGTTCGAGACCAGCTTGGTGGGCGCCTTGGCGCCCTTGGGCAGCGTGACCGACGGGATCTTGCCGTCTGTGTTGGTGCCGACCTTCGGCAGCTTGGTGTCGGTCTGCGGCACCGGCGTGCCCTTGGCCGAGTCCTTGCCGGTGAAGCGCTCCAGCACGTCCACGACGAAGACCAGGGTGTCGGTGGGCTTGATGCCGGCCTGGGAGTAGCCGGCGGTGCCGTAGGCGAGGGACGGCGGGATCGCCATCAGCACCCGGCTGTTGACCTTCTGGCCGGTCAGCGCCTGGTCGAGTCCCGGGATGACCTTGGACTGGCCGAGCGGGATCGCGTAGGGGGCGTGGCCGAAGGAGGTGTCGTAGACCTTGCCGGTGTCCCAGATCTGGCCGAGATAGTTCACTCGAAGGTAGTCACCCGCGACGGCCCCTGCGCCGGTGCCGGGGATCTCCACCTTGACCGCGAGGTCCGTGGACGGCTTCCCGGTGCCCTTGGCGACGGTGGGCTTCTTGTTGAACGCGGTGCCCGCGGTGATGGCCGGCAGCGGCCCTGAGACGATCTTCGGCTTGGCCGGCGCGCTCGACGAGGGCGTGGCGCTGGGCGTGGCGCTGGCGGAGTTGGTGGGCGAGCCGGAAGCCGCGGAACCACTCTTCTTGTCGTCCTTGCCGCAGCCGGCGGCGGTGAGCATGAGCGCGGGCACGGCAAAAAGTACGGAGCGTCGGCGCACGGGGGTCCTCGGTTCGAGTCGGGTGGATCGGCGGCGGTCTGACGGGGGGCCTTGCGGTGGCCTTCCTTGCCGCCCCACACCCTACGGCGTGCGACAGGCCCCGTACGAGTTGCGTACGGGGCCTGTGAGCCGGCTGTCACATGCCGGCGATGAGCTTCTCCACCCGGTCGTCCACCGAGCGGAACGGGTCCTTGCACAGCACGGTGCGCTGCGCCTGGTCGTTGAGCTTCAGGTGCACCCAGTCGACGGTGAAGTCCCTGCGCTGCTCCTGCGCGCGGCGGATGAAGTCGCCGCGCAGCCGGGCCCTGGTGGTCTGCGGGGGCACCGACTTGGCCTCGAAGATCTTCAGGTCGTTGCAGATCCGCTTGGCCTGGCCCTTGCGTTCCAGCAGGTAGTACAGCCCGCGACGGCGGTGGATGTCGTGGTAGGCGAGGTCTATCTGGGCGACCCGGGGGTGGGACATGGTGATGTTGTCCCGGTTCCGGTAGCGCTCGATGAGCTGGTACTTCATCACCCAGTCGATCTCGGTGCCGATCCGGGCCAGGTCGCCGTCGCCGATCGCCTCCAGGGTGCGGCCCCACAGTTCGAGCACCTGCTCGATGACGCCGCTGCGGATGCCGCGGCGCTCGCAGAACTCCACTGCCTTGGAGTAGTACTCCTGCTGGATGTCCAGCGCGGACGCCTCCCGGCCGGAGGCGAGCCTGACCTTGCGGCGGCCGGTGATGTCGTGGCTGACCTCGCGGATCGCCCGGATCGGGTTCTCCAGGGTGAGGTCGCGCATCACGGTGCCGGCCTCGATCATCCGCAGCACCAGGTCGGTGGCGCCGACCTTCAGCAGCATCGTGGTCTCTGACATGTTGGAGTCGCCGACGATGACATGCAGCCTGCGGTAGCGCTCGGCGTCGGCGTGCGGCTCGTCGCGGGTGTTGATGATCGGCCGGGAGCGGGTGGTGGCCGAGCTGACCCCCTCCCAGATGTGCTCGGCGCGCTGGCTGACGCAGAAGACCGCGCCGCGCGGGGTCTGCAGCACCTTGCCCGCGCCGCACAGCATCTGCCGGGTGACGAGGAACGGAATCAGGATGTCCGCGAGCCGGGAGAATTCCCCGTGCCGCGCCACCAGGTAATTCTCGTGGCAGCCGTAGGAGTTGCCGGCCGAGTCGGTGTTGTTCTTGAACAGGTAGACATCTCCCGCGATGCCTTCTTCGTGCAGCCGCCGTTCGGCGTCCACCAGAAGGCCCTCGAGGATGCGTTCACCGGCCTTGTCGTGCGTGACGAGTTCAGTGACGTTGTCGCACTCCGGAGTGGCGTACTCCGGGTGCGAGCCGACGTCGAGGTAGAGGCGGGCACCGTTGCGGAGGAAAACATTGCTGCTGCGGCCCCATGACACGACACGGCGGAAGAGGTACCGCGCCACCTCGTCAGGGGACAGACGCCGCTGTCCCCTGAACGTGCATGTGACGCCGTACTCGTTCTCCAGCCCGAAAATGCGGCGGTCCATGTCTGAACATTACGCCTGATGCGTTGAGCTGAAACGAGGTTCGACGGCACGGTTTGGATCTTTTTCCGACCGGCTCCGGAGGTTTGGGAGCGTCAGGATTCGGCCGGTGACCAGCAGTACGAGCATCGCGGCCGCGCCGCCGGCCGCGCTGACGCCGAATCCGGCCCGTGTCCCGCCGTGCTGCGCCACCACGCCGGCCAGCGCGGTGCCGAGCGCCGCGCCGACCCCGATCGCGGTCACCAGCCAGGAGAAGGCCTCGGTCACCGTGCCCGCCGGGGCGTGCCGGTCCACCACCAGGAAGGCGCAGGCCAGGGTGGGCGCGAGGAAGAAGCCGGACAGGGCGGCGAGCAGCAGCATCCAGCCGAGGGCGGGCGCCAGCAGCAGCGGCGGGTAGCAGGCGGCCAGGCCCAGCGAGAGCAGCCGCAGCCGGCGCTCGGGGACGCCGGCCCAGCCGCGGGAGCCGTAGCCGAGGCCGCCGGCCAGCGCGCCGGCGCCGTTGGCGGCCAGGACGCAGGCGGTGGCGGAGTCGCCGCCGTGCGCGTCGCCGTAGGCGACCGCGGCCAGCGAGAAGGCGCCGAGCGCGATGCCGACGAACAGGCAGGCGCCGAGCAGTACGGCCAGGCCGCGGGAGCGCAGCGCGCCCAGCCAGTGCGCCTCGCGGGCCGCCGCCCGCCAGCTCCGGGAGGGCGCCGAGCTGACCACGACCAGGGTGCCGGCGACGCCGAGCAGCCCGGTGAGCACCACCGCGGCGGCCTCGGAGGCGGCCGACACGGCCAGCGTGACCAGCAGCGGCCCGACGGTGAACAGCACCTCCTGGGCGGCGGCGTCCAGCGCGTACGCCTTCTGCACCTGGTCCTCGTGCCGCAGCACGGCCGGCCACAGCGCCCGCAGGCCGCCCTCCAGCGGCGGGGTGGCGAGACCGGCCAGCACGACGGCGAGGACGGTGACCGGCAGCGGGCTCGGGCCGACGGCGGCGAGCAGCGCGAAGCCGGCCGCCGACAGCAGGGCGGCGGCCGTCATCACCCGGGGCTGGCCGCGGCGGTCGACCGCCCGGCCCAGCAGCGGCTGGCCGATCGCGACGGCCAGCCCGTAGACGGCGGACAGGGTGCCGGCCAGGCCGTAGCCGGACCCTTGCGAGCGCAGGAAGAGCACGATGGCGAGCGCCGCCATGGCGTTGGGCAGCCGGCCGAGCAGGGTGCCGCCGAGCAGCCGTGCGGCGTGCGGAGTCCGCAGCAGATCCCGGTACCCGCTCGCCGCCATCGCCCGCCCCTTTGGTGTTACGTATAACGCTCAGGGTCATACGTACCATGGCGGCAGCTCCTGGTCCACCCGCGCGGAGCCGTCGATCCGACCGAAAGGCCCGATTCCATGAGCGTGACCGGTCCATGAGCGTGACCGGGCGGCCCACCTCACGGGACGTGGCGCGGGTCGCGGGGGTGTCGCAGGCGACGGTGTCGCTGGTGCTCGGCGGGAAGTGGCGCGGCCGGGTCTCCGAGCGGACCGCGGCGGCCGTGCGGACGGCCGCGGACGAGCTCGGCTACCGGCCGAACCTGGCCGCGCGCAGCCTGCGGCTCGGGCAGACCAGGACGGCACTGCTGGTGGTGCCGGCACTCACCCACGAGTACTTCGCCCGGATCTACACCGGGGCGGCCCGGGTGGCCGCGGAGCACGGGTTCGGGGTGGTGCTCTACCCGTCGCCGGCGGGCATCGGCCCGGCGCCCGACCCGTTCGGCTCGGCGCGGGCCGCGATCGACGGGGTGATCGCCTCGTCGATGGCCGCGGACGCGCTCTCCGGGATCGGCGACGGGGGGCTGCCGCTGGTGATGCTGGACAGCGAACCGGCGCCGGCCGGCGGCGCCCCGACGGTGAACCTCGCGGTCGCGGACGGGATCAGGCAGGTGACCCGGCATCTGCTGGGCCTGGGGCACCGGCGGTTCGCGCACATCGCGGCGGACGTGGACACCTGGACGTTCCGGGTGCGGACGGAGACGGTGGCGGCGGAGCTGGCGGGGGTGGACGGGGTGCGGCTCCGCACGGAACGCTGCGCGCTGGACGTGGAGGCGGCGCGGGCCGCCGCGCGGCGGGCCCTCGGCGGGCCCGGGCCGCGGCCGACGGTGCTTCTGTGTGACGGGGATGTGCTCGCCGCGGGCGCGTGCAAGGCCGCGCGGGGGCTGGGGTTGCGGGTGCCGCAGGACCTGTCGGTGTCGGGCTTCGACGATCTGGCGCTGGCCACGGCGCTTGATCCGGAGCTGACGAGTGTGGCGCTGCCGGCGGAGGAGGTGGGCGCGGCGGGCATGTCCGCGCTTCTCGCCCTGCTGGCGGGCTCGCCGGTCGTCCCGGCTGAGCTCCCCGTCGAGCTTGTCGTCCGGTCTTCAACGGCGCCCCCGCCGCCCTCGCCGTAGGGGTTGCGGCGCCTCCCCCGGCCGCGCCGCCGTCGTGGCTTGTCGCGCAGTTCCCCGCGCCCCTATGGGGCGCGTCTCCCGGTCGGGTGTGCCCCGTAAGGGGCGCGGGGAACTGCGCGAACGGCCCCCACCGGGGCGCGGACGGGAACGAGGCCGCAACCCCTGCGGCGGGAACGCCTACGGCGGAGAAAGCGTCAGCTCTCCTCTTCCTCCTCGTCGGAGGGGTCGTCGGTCTTGGCCGTTGCCGCGCTCTCCGTGTCCAGGAGGCGGGAGAGCTGGCGGCCGAGGATGCGCTTGAACTTGCGTTGCTGGGGGCGCGTGCGGTCCAGGACGGCCACCTCCAGCTGTTCGGCCGTCAGCTGGCGGTCGCTGCCGTTGTTGTCGCGGCCCAGGGACTCCACCGCCAGCGCGAGCGCCTCCGCCAGGGTCATGCCGTCCCGGTGGCGCTGGTCGAGGTAGCTGCCGATCTGGTCGGAGTTGCCGCCGACGGCCACCGCGCCGTGCTCGTCGACGATCGAACCGTCGTGCGGCAGCCGGTAGATCTGGTCGTCCTCGGCGGCCGAGCCGACCTCCGCGACGATCAGCTCCACCTCGTAGGGCTTCTCGCCGACGCTGGAGAAGATCGTGCCCAGCGTCTGGGCGTAGACGTTGGCCAGCCCACGGGCCGTCACATCGTCCCGGTCGTAGGTGTATCCGCGCAGATCGGCGTAGCGCACCCCGCCGATCCGCAGGTTCTCGAACTCGTTGTACTTGCCGACCGCGGCGAACGCGATCCGGTCGTAGATCTCACTGACCTTGTGCAGCGCGCGGGACGGGTTCTCGGCGACGAACACGATGCCGTCGGTGTACTGGAGCACGACGACGCTGCGGCCGCGCGCGATGCCCTTGCGGGCGTACTCGGCGCGGTCCGCCATGGCCTGCTGCGGTGAGACGTAAAAGGGCGTGGACACCGGCTAACCGTGCCTTTCTGCTGTCAGCGCTGGGGGCACCCGCGGGCCCTGAGGCCGCGGCGGGAGGGTGGGCGGGGAGTACGTCACCTGACCGGCTCTCGCCTGACCCGCCGTCACAGCACCTGTGCCTGCGGTCCGTCGGGACGCTCGAGCCGGCCGTCGAGCACCGACCGGGCGATCTCGGAGACCTCGCTCTCGGCCAGCCGCCGGTAGCCCTCCTCGGTGATCACCGTGATGATCGGGAAGATCTGCCGGGTCAGGTCGGGGCCGCCGGTGGCCGAGTCGTCGTCGGCCGCGTCGTAGAGCGCCTGGATGACCGCGGTGGTCATCTGCTGCTCGGTGAGGTCCTTGCGGTAGAGCTTCTTGAGCGCGCCGCGGGCGAACACCGAGCCGGAGCCGGTGGAGGCGAAGCCCAGCTCCTCGCTGCGGCCGCCGGTGACGTCGTAGGAGAAGATCCGGCCGCGCTCCCGCTCGGTGTCGTACCCGGCGAAGAGCGGCACCACGGCGAGGCCCTGCAGGGCCATCCCCAGGTTGCTGCGGATCATGGTGGACAGCCGGTTGGCCTTGCCCTCGAGGGACAGCGTGGCCCCTTCGATCTTCTCGTAGTGCTCCAGCTCCAGCTGGAAGAGCTTCACCATCTCCACGGCGAGGCCGGCGGTGCCGGCGATGCCGACCGCGGAGAACTCGTCGGCCGGGAAGACCTTCTCGATGTCGCGCTGTGCGATCACGTTCCCCATCGTGGCCCGCCGGTCGCCGGCCAGGATGACCCCGCCGTCGAAGGTGGCGGCCACGATCGTCGTGCCGTGGGGAAGCTCCACCGCGCCCTTGAGCGGCGGCAGCGTGCGGTTCCCCGGCAGCAGGTCGGGCGAGTGGTCGCCCAGGAAGTCGATGAAGGATGACGAGCCGGGCGTCAGGAAGGCGGCCGGCAGACGCCCGGTGCTACGAGTGTTGGCTTCCACGCGATTCCTTCCACACGATCTTGAGAAGTCGTACGGGACCATACCCCGGGCCCTGAAGTCCATCCGCCCCGCGGTCGATGAGACGCGGGGCGGACGGGACGAGGGCTACTGGCCGCCCTTCTGGACGAAGGACCGCACGAAGTCCTCGGCATTCTCCTCGAGTACGTCGTCGATCTCGTCGAGGACGGAGTCCACGTCGTCCGAGAGCTTCTCGTGGCGTTCCTTGAGTTCGTCGGCGGCCTGGGTGTCCTGCTGGACTTCCTCGACCTCCTCCGTGGAACGCGTCGCCTTCTGCTGTCCGCCGTCGGTGTCCTTGGTAGCCATGTCCCTCACCCCGCTTGATTCAGTGCGCTGGGAAACCTGCCATGCACGATCTGCCTTCAAGATCAGACCCTACAAGCAGGGCCCGACATCGGCGCTCGATTACCTCAACGTACGAACACCACTGGGTTGTTTCCCGGTTCTGGACCGTTTCAGGCCGGAATCAGCCACCGGAGAGGATCCGGACCAGATCCTCGGCCGTGCGGCAGCGGTCCAGCAGCTCTTTCACGTGGTTGCGGGTGCCCCGCAGCGGCTCCAGGGTGGGGACCCGCTGCAGCGAGTCACGGCCGGGCAGATCGAAGATCACCGAGTCCCAGGAGGCGGCGGCGACGTCGTCCGCGTACTGTTCGAGGCAGCGGCCCCTGAAGTACGCCCTGGTGTCCTCCGGCGGGTTGGTGGCGGCCCTGACGACGTCGGGCTCGTCCAGCAGGCGCTGCATGCGTCCGCGGGCCACCAGGCGGTTGTAGAGGCCCTTGTCGGGCCGCACGTCGGCGTACTGGAGATCCACCAGGTGCAGCCTGGCCGCGTCCCAGCCGAGGTTGTCGCGGCGCCGGTAGCCCTCCAGGAGCTCCCGCTTGGCGACCCAGTCCAGCTCCCCCGACAGGCTCATCGGGTCGTTCTCCAGCCGGTTCAGCACGTCTTCCCAGCGTCCGAGCACGTCGAGGGTCTGCTCGTCGGCGTCGGAGCCGTAGCGCTCCTCCACGTACTTGCGGGCCAGCTCGTAGTACTCCATCTGGAGCTGTACCGCGGTCAGCTTGCGGCCGTTACGCAGCGTGACGAGCTGTCGCAGTGTGGGGTCGTGCGAGACCTCGTGCAGGGTGCGGACCGGCTGGTCCACCACGAGGTCCACCTTGATGAAGGACTCCTCGATCATCGACAGCACCAGGGAGGCGGTGCCGAGCTTGAGGTAGGTGGAGATCTCCGAGAGGTTGGCGTCGCCGATGATGACGTGCAGCCTGCGGTACTTCTCGGCGTCGGAGTGCGGCTCGTCGCGGGTGTTGATGATCGGCCGCTTCAGGGTGGTCTCCAGGCCGACCTCGACCTCGAAGTAGTCCGCCCGCTGGCTGATCTGGAAGCCCTGCTCGTGGCCGTCCTGGCCGATGCCGACCCGGCCCGCGCCGGTCACCACCTGCCGGGAGACGAAGAACGGGGTCAGGTGCCTGACGATGTCGGAGAACGGGGTCTCCCGGCGCATCAGGTAGTTCTCGTGGGTGCCGTAGGAGGCGCCCTTGTTGTCGGTGTTGTTCTTGTACAGCAGGATCGGCTGGGCGCCGGGCAGCTGGGCCGCCCGCAGCGCCGCCTCCGCCATGATCCGCTCGCCGGCCTTGTCCCACAGCACCGCGTCCCGCGGGTTGGTGATCTCCGGCGAGGAGTACTCGGGGTGGGCGTGGTCGACGTAGAGCCGGGCGCCGTTGGTGAGGATCACATTGGCCAGGCCGATGTCCTCGTCGGTGAGCTGGGTGGAGTCCGCCGTGTCGCGGGCGAGGTCGAAGCCGCGGGCGTCCCGCAGCGGGTTCTCCTCCTCGAAGTCCCAGCGGGCCCGCCTGGCCCGGTGCATCGCCGCCGCGTAGGCGTTGACGATCTGGGACGAGGTGAGCATGGCATTGGCGTTCGGGTGGCCGGGAACGGAGATTCCGTACTCCGTCTCGATGCCCATTACTCGCCGTACGGTCATGCGGCCCTCCTTGCCCGGCTCCGGCCCGTCCGGGCCGGAAAACACACCGGCTGCGGGTACCCGCTGTCGGGACCCGCAGCCGGAGGGTAGTGCTTACAGATACTGTCCGGTGTTCGCCACGGTGTCGATGGAGCGGCCGGTGTCCGCTCCCTGCTTTCCGGTCACCAGGGTGCGGATGAAAACGATCCGCTCGCCCTTCTTACCGGAGATCCGTGCCCAGTCGTCGGGGTTGGTGGTGTTGGGCAGGTCCTCGTTCTCCTTGAACTCGTCCACGCAGGCGGCGAGCAGGTGGGAGACGCGCAGACCGCGCTGGCTGTGGTCGAGGAAGTCCTTGATCGCCATCTTCTTGGCCCGGTCCACGATGTTCTGGATCATGGCGCCGGAGTTGAAGTCCTTGAAGTACAGGACCTCCTTGTCACCGTTGGCGTAGGTGACCTCCAGGAAGCGGTTCTCCTCGGTCTCGGAGTACATCCGTTCGACCACGGACTGGATCATGGCGTCCACGGTGCCGGCGGTGGATCCGCCGTGCTCGGACAGGTCCTCGCTGTGCAGCGGCAGGGTGTCCACCAGGTACTTGGAGAAGATGTCCTTGGCCGCCTCGGCGTCCGGACGCTCGATCTTGATCTTCACATCGAGCCGGCCCGGCCGCAGGATCGCCGGGTCGATCATGTCCTCGCGGTTGGAGGCGCCGATCACGATGACGTTCTCCAGGCCCTCCACACCGTCGATCTCGGCGAGCAGCTGCGGGACGATGGTGTTCTCCACGTCCGAGCTGACACCGGATCCGCGGGTGCGGAAGAGGGACTCCATCTCGTCGAAGAAGACGATGACGGGGGTGCCCTCGCTGGCCTTCTCCCTGGCCCGCTGGAAGACCAGCCGGATCTGCCGCTCGGTCTCGCCGACGTACTTGTTGAGCAGCTCGGGGCCCTTGATGTTCAGGAAGTAGCTCTTGCCCTGCGGCTTCCCGGTGACCTCGGCGACCTTCTTCGCCAGCGAGTTGGCGACCGCCTTCGCGATGAGGGTCTTTCCGCAGCCGGGAGGGCCGTAGAGCAGCACGCCCTTGGGCGGGCGAAGTTCGTACTCCTTGAACAGGTCGGCGTGCAGGTAGGGCAGCTCCACCGCGTCGCGGATCTGCTCGATCTGGTTGCCGAGACCGCCGATCTGGCGGTAGTCGATGTCGGGCACCTCTTCGAGGACGAGCTCCTCGACCTCGCTCTTGGGCACCCGTTCGTAGACGTAGCCGGAGCGCGGTTCGAGCAGCAGCGCGTCGCCGGCCCGCAGGGCGCCGTCGAGCAGCGGTTCGGCGAGCCGGACCACCCGCTCCTCGTCGGTGTGCCCGATGACCAGGGCGCGTTCGCCGTCGTCCAGGATCTCCTTGAGGGTGACGATGTCGCCGACGCGCTCGAACTCCATGGCTTCCACCACGTTGAGCGCCTCATTGAGCATCAGCTCCTGGCCGCGCCGGAGCTCGTCGAGCTCGACGGCCGGGCTGACGTTCACCCGGAGCTTGCGCCCGCCGGTGAAGATGTCCGCCGTGCCGTCGTCGTTCGCCTGCAGGAACACGCCGAATCCGGCGGGCGGCTGCGCGAGCCGGTCGACCTCCTCCTTGAGGGCCACGATCTGGTCGCGGGCCTCCCGGAGGGTGTTCGCCAGCCGTTCGTTCTGCGCGGACACGCCTGCCAGGTTGGTCTGCAGCTCGACGATCCGCTCCTCGAGAATCCTCGTGTGCCGCGGAGAGTCGGCGAGCTTGCGTCGCAGGACGGCGATCTCCTGCTCAAGAAAGGCGACCTGGCTCATGGGGTCTTCCGAACCACGAGCGGGTCGGCCGCTGCGGTTGTAGTCGTCGTCGTGGGCCGCCACGGTCCTCACCTCCTCCAAGGGGAGCTGGACGTTTCCAGACCCTACCTGGGCCGGTGGGGCTGTAAACCCCTAGATCACAAACAAGATCGCGGTGTGTCCGATCTTCACCCTTGCGTACGTCCCTTCGCCACTGGGATACCCACCGATCACGTTACGAAAGCCGCCGGTTGTATCGTCGATTCGGTCAACAGCCTCCGAGGGCGGTTGCTTCCCGAACGACGAACGGCAGGCGAGGTTTTCCGTGGGCGACGAGACGGCCGAGAAGCTTGAGGTCTGGATCGACCAGGACCTGTGCACCGGCGACGGGATCTGCGTGCAGTACGCACCGGAGGTGTTCGAGTTGGACATCGACGGTCTGGCCTACGTCAAGGGCGAGGACGACGAGCTCCGTCAGTCCCCTGGTGCCACCGTACCCGTACCCCTGGCTCTGCTGCGGGATGTCGCCGATTCGGCCAAAGAGTGTCCTGGCGACTGCATCCACGTTCGGCGGGCGGCCGACCGGGTCGAGGTCTACGGGCCGGACGTGCCGTAGCGGCCTCGCCCGCCGCGCCGGGCACGGAGGGCGTTCGCGCCGGTCAGACGCTGCCGGGCGCCGCTCCGGGTATCGCCACGTAGCGGCCGTCGCGCCACTCCCAGGAGTAGTCGCGCTTCAGGTCGGGGCAGCAGCGCGGGGTGGTGGCGCTGGAGTAGCCGAGCACGGTGGCCTTCACCGTGCGGCCCTCCAGGCGGAAGCCGGTGACGTCGCGCTGGTCCTCCGGCTTGACCAGGGTGACCGCGATCTTCGGCCTGCCGCCGGGGGTGGCCGGCGCGGACAGGATGTACACCCCGCTGGGCGGGGTGCCGGTCGAGGCGTGGCAGCGGACCACCACGGCTGTCTCGGGCCTGCCGTCGCCGTCCAGGTCGCCGGACACCTTCGCCACCACGTCCACCGGACTGCCCGCCGTGCAGCCCAGCGGATAGCTGGCCGCCCTCGGGTCGGGCGCCGCCACCGGCGCCTGCGGGCTGCCGGAGGGCTTGCCCGCGGCGCCCGGGGTGGCGTCCGCGGGCTGTACCAGGGCGACGGCGGCCACCACGGCCCCCAGCGCCGCGCCGGTGGTGATCCAGTGCACGAAGCGGCTGCGGGTGTGCGGGAGGGCCGGGCCTGCGGGCGGCTGCACTCGCCTGTCTCCTGGGGGTAGAACGGCGGGGTGCCAGGCATCGTGCCATACGTCACACGGCGGTGGAACGGCGGGGCCGCCGCGACCGCGAAACGCCGCCGCCGGCGCCCGGAACGGACAAACCAGCGGCGGCGCGGTGAAGTTGGCCGAAAACCACCCGTACGGTCAGCTCGGCGACCGCCGGCCGGGCGTCACTCCTCGGCGGCGGCACCGCCGGAGGCGCTGCCGGGCCCGGTGTAGTCCTCGCCGTAGGCGCCCTTGGCGGGGCGGCGGCGGCGCAGCGGCGGCTCGACGCCGTCGGCCAGCCGGCGGGCGGTGAGCAGGAAGCCGGTGTGTCCGATCATCCGGTGGTCGGGGCGCACGGCCAGGCCCTCGACGTGCCAGGTGCGCACCATGGTCTCCCAGGCGGCCGGCTCGTTGAACGTGCCGTGCTCCCTGATCGCCTCCACCGTGCGGGCCAGCTGGGTGGTGGTGGCCACGTAGGCGCACAGGATGCCGCCGGGCACCAGGGCCTTGGTGACCGGGCCCAGGCACTCCCAGGGCGCCAGCATGTCCAGGATCACCCGGTCCACCTCGGTGTCCGACAGGTTGTCCTGGAGGTCGCCGACGGTGAGCTGCCAGGCCGGGTGCGGGCCGCCGAAGTAGCGCTCGACGTTCTGGGTGGCGATCTCGGCGAAGTCCGCGCGGCGCTCGTAGCTGTGCAGCATGCCGTGGTCGCCGATCGCCCGGAGCAGGAAGCTGCTGAGCGAGCCCGAGCCCACCCCGGCCTCCACGACGCGCGCGCCGGCGAAGATGTCGGCCATCGCCAGGATCTGCCCCGCGTCCTTGGGGTAGACCACGGCGGCACCGCGGGGCATGGACAGGACGTAGTCGGGGAGCAGGGGGCGCAGCGCGAGGTAGGCGACGTTTCCCGTGGTACGGACAACACTGCCCTCGGGAGCACCGATCAGCTCGTCGTGCGGGAAAGCACCCTTGTGGGTGTGGAACTGCTTCCCGGCTTCGAGCGTGAAGGTGTAGTGGCGTCCCTTGGGATCGGTGAGCTGCACTTGGTCCCCGACTCGGAAGGGCCCGCGACGGCGGGCGGCACCAGTCGGTTCGGACATAGGTCCACCTTATCGGCTGAACGCCACGATCCCGACCGCGTCAGAGTTCAGGAGGGCCGGGACATGGCGGCCAGGAAGGCGCGCTCGACATCCGCCGTGGAGAGGACTCCGTAGATCTCGCCGGTGGCCTCGGTGACCAGGTACTCGGTGGCCGGGGTGGCGCGCAGCACGTCGAGAAGCTCCTCGCCCGACAGGTCAGCGGAGACGCGCATGCCGGCGGTGAGGTCCTGGGCGAGGCCGCTGACCGCGACCCAGGGGCGGCGGTGCTCCGGGATCGAGACGATCGCGGTCTCCCGGACCAGCGCGGTGGGCTCGCCCCTGCCGTCGACCACCACCAGCGCGCGGGCGCCGGCCTCGGTGGCCCGGCGCAGCGCCTCCGACAGCGGGGTGTCGGAGCCGACCGGCACCGCCCGCCGGGTGAGGGTGCGGGCCTGGAGGGCGGGGAGCCGTTCGCGGAGCCGGGCCATCCGCAGGCTGTTGCCCGCGCCGGTCCAGATGATCGCCGCCAGGATCGCCGCGAGCAGCGCGTCGGTCAGCGAGTCCACGCCGCTGGAGTCGTTGCCGTCGCCGCCGATGCCGCCCGCGTAGGACAGCAGCGGCAGCCCGATCAGCACCGCGATGGCCAGCCCGCGGCCGACCCAGGCCGCGGCCACCGTGCCGGTCATCGGCTTGCCGCTGACCTTCCAGACCACGGCCCGCAGCATCCGGCCGCCGTCCAGCGGCAGCCCGGGCAGGAAGTTGAAGATCGCGACGATCAGGTTGCTGATCATCAGCCCGGCCAGCAGCACGCCGGGCACCGTGCCGGACTCCACCAGCTGCATGCCGCCGAAGAAGACCGCCGCGAGCACCAGCGAGAGCAGCGGGCCGACGAAGGCGAGGACGAACTCGCGGCCCGGGGTGTCCGACTCCTTCTCGATCTCCGACACGCCGCCGAAGAACTGGAGCTGGATCCGCCGGACCGGCAGGTCGAAGCGCAGCGCGGCGACGGTGTGCGCCAGTTCGTGCACCAGCACCGAGGCGTAGAAGGCGACGGCGAAGAACAGCGAGACGAGGTAGCGGACCTTGCCGAGCTCGGGCAGTACGGTGTCCAGCTGGCCGCCGAAGACCCAGGTGATCAGCGCGGCGACCAGGAACCAGCTCGGGGCCACGTAGATGGGCACGCCGAAGAACCGGCCCATCAGGATGCCGCCGCCGGGATTGCCGGAGGGCTTGTCGGTTTCGCCGTCCTGGCCAGGGGCGTCGCTCTTCCGGGACGGCGGCCGACCGCTATCGCTCACTGCTTCCCCTCGATCGGAACGGACCCTCGCCGTTCGCAGACGGGCCCTCATACCGATCATGCGCGACAACGGGCTCCTAGCCCATGCTATTGCCCCGCTGTCCTGGGCGGTCATCGGCACCGCCGGGCGGTCACCGGGAGTGTCAGTGCCAGGCCGTAGGGTCTGGTGCCATGGGGACCAGCACCGAGAGCATTCCGCCGCGTCCGCCCACGTCGCTTTCGCCGTCGCGGGCGGCCGACTTCATGCGCTGTCCGCTGCTGTACCGGCTGCGGGTGATCGACCGGCTGCCGGAGAAGCCCAGCGAGGCCGCCACCCGCGGCACCGTGGTGCACGCGGTGCTTGAGCGGCTGTTCGACGCGCCCGCGGCGCAGCGCACCGCCGAGCAGGCCCGGCAGATGGTCTCCGGCGAGTGGGAGCGGCTGCTCGCCGCCCGCCCGGAGCTGGCCGCGCTGTTCGAGGCCGCCGAGCCGGCGGCGCTCGCCGAGTGGCTGGAAAGCGCCCGGCGGCTGGTCGACCGCTGGTTCACCCTGGAGGACCCGACGCGTCTGGAGCCCGCCGAGCGCGAGCTGTATGTGGAAACCGTGCTGGAGTCGGGGCTGACGCTGCGCGGGTACGTGGACCGGCTGGATGTCGCGCCGGCCACCGGCGACCTGCGGGTGGTGGACTACAAGACCGGCAAGGCGCCGCGCCCGCAGTATGCCGACGAGCCGCTGTTCCAGATGAAGTTCTACGCGCTGGTGCTGTGGCGGCTGCGCGGGGTGGTGCCGCGCCGGCTCCAGCTGGTCTACCTGGGCAGCGGAGATGTGCTCACCTACGACCCGACGGAGGCCGACCTGCGGCTCACCGAGCGCAAGCTGCTGGCGCTGTGGGAGGCGATCAGGGAGGCCACCGCGAGCGGTGACTGGCGGCCGCGCCGCAGCCCGCTGTGCGGCTGGTGCGATCACCAGGCGCTGTGCCCGGAGTTCGGCGGCACCCCGCCGCCGTACCCGCTGGCGGAAATAGCGGGTGCGCTGCCCCTGGTGGGCGAGAATGGTCCGGTCTAGCGAAGGCAGAGGAGAATCCGTGGCTATTCGCGTCCTGCTGGTGGACGATCAGCCCCTGTTGCGTACCGGTTTCCGGATGATCCTGGAGGCCGAGGCCGACCTCGTGGTGGTCGGCGAGGCCGGCGACGGGCAGCAGGCGCTCGACCAGGTGCGGGCGCTGCAGCCCGATGTGGTGCTGATGGACATCCGGATGCCCAGGATGGACGGGGTGGAGGCGACCCGGCAGATCACCGGCCCCGACCGGTCGGGTCCTGCCAAGGTGCTGGTGCTGACCACCTTCGACCTCGACGAGTACGTGGTGGAGGCGCTGCGTGCCGGGGCCAGCGGCTTCCTGCTCAAGGACGCGCCGGCCGCGGAGCTGGTGCAGGCGATCCGGGTGGTGGCGGCCGGCGAGGCGATGCTCGCGCCGAGCATCACCCGGCGGCTGCTGGACAAGTACGCGGGCCGGCTGCCGTCCGGTGAGGATGTGGTGCCGCAGCCGCTGCACACCCTCACCGAGCGCGAGGTCGAGGTGCTCAAGCTGGTGGCCCGCGGGCTGTCCAACGCGGAGATCGCCGCGGAGCTGTTCGTCAGCGAGACCACGGTGAAGACCCATGTCGGCCATGTGCTGACCAAGCTGGGGCTGCGGGACCGGGTGCAGGCCGCGGTCTACGCGTACGAGAGCGGGCTGGTCAGGCCCGGCGCGGGCTGACCCGCCCACCGCCTGCGCCCGGCGCCGCCCCCTCGACGCGACGCGCCCCCGGCCGGCCGGATCAGCTCCGGCGGCCGGGGGCGCGTTGGTGCTCTCAGGTCACTGCGACTCGCCGCGGCCCAGCTCCCAGAACTGGGTGGTGGTAGAGGAGTTGAGCGCCCACTCCACGCCCGTGATGTCGTTGCGCGAGGCGATGTACTGCTTGCCCTGCCACAGCGGCAGCATCGGGACGTCGCTGGCGATCATGTTCTGTGCCTTGTCGAAGTCGGCGTTGGCCGCGGAGCGGTCGGCCAGCTTGCGGGTCTTCGGCAGGATCTGGTTCTGGATCGCGGCGTTCTCGTAGGGCAGGTTCAGGAAGTTCTTCTTGTCGAAGAACGGCGCGATGTAGTTGTCCGGGTCGGGGAAGTCCGGCAGCCAGCTGATCGCGAAGATCTGGTACTTGCGCTGCGAGGCGTTGGCCAGGAAGGTGTTCCACTGCTCGCTCTTGGCCTGGACGTCGAACAGCCCGGTGGCGTTGAGCTGCTTGGCGATCGTCTCGGCTTCCAGCTGGTTGACCGTACCGCCGGTGTCGCGGCGGAAGTTGATGGTCAGCGGCACCTTGGCGTGGAAGCCGGCGTTCTGCAGGGTCTGCTTGGCCCTCGTCGGTGTCGGGGCGGCGCCGTACTTGTTGAAGAACGAGTTGATGTGGCTGTTGATGCCCTGCGGGACCACGGAGTACAGCGGCTCGGTGGTGCGCTTGTAGACGTCCCGGGCGATGGCCTGCCGGTCCACGATCTCGGCGATGGCCTGCCGGACGGCGACGTCCTTCAGGTTGGGCGAGGAGGTGTTGAGGAACAGGTAGCGGGCCTCGCCGCCGGGCGCCTCGGTGAGCTTGATGTCCGGGTTGGTGCTCGACAGCAGGCTGGTTATCTGGTCCGGGAGCATCGTCCGGGTCATCACGTCGATGTCGCCGGCGGTCAGCGCCGCCTCCATCTTCTTGGAGTCGCTGAACAGCCGCATCTCGATCTTGCTGTTGTTCAGCTTCAGGACGCCGTTGTAGTTCGGGTTCTTGGAGAACAGGCCCTGCTTGCCCTGGACGAAGGAGTCGAGGGTGTACGGACCTGAGCCGACCAGCTTGAAGCCCTTGTAGATCTCGGTCGGGCTGTAGACCTGGCTGTCCAGGATCGCCGCGGCCGGGGTGGCCAGCTTGGCGGGGAAGGTCGCGTCCGGCGCCTTGAGGTGGAAGACCACCTTGTCCGCGGTGGGCGCGTCGACGCTCTTCACGCCGGCTATCAGTGACGCGGGACCGGTCTGGTAGTTGATCTTCTGCATCCGGTCGATGGAGAACTTCACGTCCTCCGCGGTCAGGTCGTGGCCGTTGGAGAACTTCTGGTCGGCCCGCATCGTGCACTGGTACGTCAGCCCGCTGCTGTCGGTGTACCCGCAGGACTGGGCCGCGTCCGGGGTGGGCGTGGTGCTGCCGCGCGGGTAGGTGAGCAGCATCTGGAAGGTGTTGTAGAAGACGTTCCAGGTGGCGCTGTCGTAGGAGGTGGCGGGATCGAGAGGGGCGGGGTTCGCCTTGTTCAGCTCGATGCTGTCCGTGGTGCCGACGACGATGGCCTTCCCGCCGCCGCTCCCCCCGCCGGAGCCGCCGCAGCCGACGAGCAGAGGTGTGAGCACGCCCAGTAGCGCGGGCAGCACCAGAAGCTTGCGGTTCATCGTCGTCGTTCTCCTCTTGTCCCTGCTCATGTTCCTGTGGTGCTGCTCACTTCGGCCTCACGAAGGTGGCAGGCCACCTGTACGCCGGTGGCCGGCATCAGGCTGAGCCGCGGATCGCGTGGCGGCGCGAACTCCACCACGGCGTGGCCGCTTTCGGCGTTCATCGCCACCACGCCGTCCCAGAAGGGTTCGCGCGAGTCGGCCGCCGAAGCCTCCTCACGCAGACGCACGAGGTATTCCAGCACATCCTGCGCCGTGTGGCTTCTCCCGGGGGTGATGGAAGCGCTGCTCGCACCGGGCACCGACAGTGCCTCGACGTCCGCGAACAGGGCCTTCTCCCGCTCCGACTGCCCTGGAGAGAGTTTCAACCAGCGGTTCTCCAGCAGCGTCCGCAGGTCGCGGGACTCCCAGCCGCACTCGGCGACGGCCACCGGGCAGCGCGGGTGGAAGGAGCAGCCCAGCGGCGGCCTGGCGGCGTCCGGTATCTCGCCGCGCGGCAGTTCACGGGGCAGCGCGCGCTCCGGGTCGGGCTCGGGGATCGCGGCGAGCAGCGCCATCGTGTACGGGTGCTGCGGGTCGGCGAAGACCTGCGCGGTGGGGCCGTACTCGACGATCCGGCCCAGGTACATGATCGCGATGGTGTCGCAGAAGAACTTGGCGCTGGCCAGGTCGTGCGTGACGTAGACGTAGGTGAGGTCGAGATCACGCTTGAGGTCCAGCATCAGCTGCAGGATCTTGGCCCGGACGCTCATGTCGAGCATCGAGATCGGCTCGTCGGCGACCAGCAGTTCGGGCTCGGCGATGATCGCCCTGGCCAGCACGGCACGCTGCTTCTGGCCGCCGGACAGGTCGCCGGGGAACTTGGTGAGGAACCGTTCCGGCGGGGTCAGTCCGACCCGCTCCAGGGCGTGTACGACCCTGGCCTCGTACTCCTGGTCGCTGTCCACGAGCTGGTGGATGCGCAGCGGGTGGCCGACGGCGGTGCGGATGTCCATCGCCGGGTTGAGCGAGGCGTGCGGGTCCTGGAAGACCATCTGGAGCTTGCGGCGCAGCGGGCGCAGCCGGCGCTCGGTCAGCGCGGTGATCTCCTCGCCGCGGTAGCGGACCGAGCCGCCGGTGGCCTTGGTCAGGCCGATCAGGGTGCGGCCGAGGGTGGTCTTGCCGGAGCCGGACTCGCCGACCAGGCCGAGCACCTCGCCGCGGCGCAGCGACAGGTCGATGCCGTCCACCGCCTTGACGGCGCCGCCGTCCCGGCCGGTGAACCGGCTGAGCCCGCCGCCGCGCAGGCCGAAGTGCACTTCGAGGTCGCGCACTTCGAGCAGTGCTTCGCCGTCGGCCTGGCCGGCGGCCTCCTCCGGGTGCTGTGCGTCCTCAGGCTTCGTCAGCAACGCTGATCTCCTTCACCGCGGTGAGCGGCTCGCGCCCACCGGTTCCCAACTCGTCGGCCAGCGAGGGATCGACCTCGATGGCCTGCTGCCAGCACACGCTGCGCACCCCGGAGGCGAGCAGCACCTCGGGCGGTTCCTCGGTGGCGCAGCCGCGCATCGCCACCGGGCAGCGCGGATGGAACCGGCAGCCGCCCGGCGGTTCCGCCAGGTCGGGCGGGCTGCCCGGGATGTAGTGCAGTCCGGTGGTGGACAGCGAGATGGTGGAACGCAGCAGTTCCCTGGTGTACGGGTGCTGCGGGTTGGCGAAGACCTCACGGGCGTCGCCCTGTTCCACGATGTGCCCGGCGTACATCACCGCGACCCGGTCGCATGCCTCGGCGACGATACCGAGGTTGTGGGTGATCAGCACCAGCGAGGTGTCGAAGTTCTTCCGCAGGTCGGCCAGGATCTGGATGATCTGCGCCTCGACCAGCACGTCGAGCGCGGTGGTCGGCTCGTCGGCGACGATGAACGACGGCCGCAGCACCAGCGCGAGCGCGATCATGATCCGCTGCCGCATGCCGCCGGAGAACTCGTGCGGGTAGCTCTCGTAGCGGCTCTCCGGGATGCCCATGCCGCGCAGCGACTCCAGGGCGCGGGCCCTGATCTCCTTGCGCGACAGGTCCTTGTTGTGGGCCCGCAGCGCCTCCTCGAAGTGCTGGGAGATCCGCATCAGCGGGTCGAGCCGGGTCATCGGCTCCTGGAAGATCAGCCCGAGTTCGGGGCCGCGCAGCTTCTGCAGTTCCTTGGCGGGCAGCCCGACCAGGTTGCGGCCCCCGCCGCCGGGGCTGCCGAGCAGCACCTCGCCGTCCACCGCGGCGGCGGCCGGGGTGAGTCCCAGCACGCCGCGGCCCAGGGTGGACTTGCCGCAGCCGGACTCGCCGACCAGGCCGAGGGTCTCGCCGGGGTGCACGTCGAAGCTGACCCCGTCCACCGCGCGGACCGGGCCGCGGTCGGTGCCGTACCAGACGCGCAGGTCGCGGACTGACAGTACGGGTTCGGTCACGGTGGTCACTTGGCGGCCGTCCCTTCGTTCGCGGCGGCGACCGTACGGCGCCGGGTGTACGCCGGCAGCAGCACCTTGGAGATACGGCGGCGGCGCATGGTCGGGTTGAGCACGTCGTTGAGGCCCTCGCCGAGCAGTGTGAAGCCGAGGATCGCGATCACCATGGCCAGGCCCGGGTAGAGGCAGGTCCACCACATGCCGGCGTTGACGTCGTCGATGGCCCGGTCCAGGTCGTAGCCCCACTCGGCGGCCTGGGTGGGCTGGATGCCGAGGCCGAGGAAGCCGAGGCCGGCCAGCGTGCCGATGGCGTCGGCGGCGTTCATGGTGGTGATCACCGGCACCGACTGGATGACGTTGCCGAACAGGTACTTGCGGATCACCACCGACGGCTTGGCGCCCATCGCGCGGGCCGCCTCCACGAAGGTCGCCTCGCGGGCGGACAGCGCCGAGGCGCGCACCACCCGGAAGTACTGCGGGATGTAGACCACGGTGATGGCCAGCGCCGCGGTGACCACACCGCCGCCGGACACGCCGGAGAAGACGAAGCCGGCCACGATCGCCAGCAGCAGGTAGGGGAACGCGAACAGCGCGTCCATGACCAGGACCAGGATCCGGTCGAGCCAGCCGCCGAAGTAGCCGGCGACCAGGCCGAGCAGCACCCCGAGGATCAGCGAGAAGATCACCGCGAGCACCATCACCTCGAGGGCGGTGCGGGCGCCGAAGATCGTCCGGGACAGCACGTCGGTGCTCTGCACGGTGGTGCCGAACCAGTGGGTGCCGTCGGGCGCGCCCTGCTTGGGGAACGCCTTGCCGCCGGACCGGTAGGTGTCGAAGTTGTACGGCGCGATGAGCGGCGCGAAGACCGCGGTGATCACGAACAGCGTGGAGATCACCGCGCCGGCCCACAGCATGAACTTGGGCACGCCGCGAGCCTCGCCGATCGCGGTCCTGATCCGGCGCAGGCCGCCGAACCGGGTGCCGCCGGCCGGGGCGACCGGGCCGGTGGCGAGGGTGGAGGTCGGGGTCGGCGTGGATGCCGGTGTCGTGGAGGCCATCAGTACCGCACCCTCGGGTCGATCAGCGCGTTCACGAAGTCGATCAGCAGGCTGATCGCGACGACGACCAGGGCGAAGACGGTGACGATGCCCTGCACGGCGACGTAGTCGCGCTGGTTGATGTAGTCGATCAACTGGCGGCCGATGCCTGGCCAGTTGAAGATCTTCTCGGTGAGCACCGCGCCGCCGAGCAGCATCGCGACCTGCAGGCCGAGCACGGTGATCACCGGCACCAGGGCGTTGCGGAAGCCGTGTCTGGCCACCACGTGCCGCTCCTTGACGCCGCGGGCTCTGGCCGCCTCGATGTAGTCGCCCTGCAGCGACTGGATGAGGTTGATCCTGATCATCCTGATGAAGACGCCGACCACCAGCAGTCCGAGCGCGATCGACGGCAGGATCAGGTGCTGGAGTATGTCGGTGACCGCGTCCCAGTCGCCGCTGATCACCGCGTCCACGATCAGGATGTGCGTCTGGGTCGGCACGTTGAGCTGGACCAGCGGTGACGCCTGTCCCGAGGTGGAGCCGAACGCCAGCATCAGCAGCGGGGCGGTGACGAAGACCGGGGCCGCGTAGCTGACGGTGCTGAACAGCCGGCTGCCGACGTCCACCGCGCGGTCCCGGTTCCGGCCGGCCAGCAGGCCGATCGGGATGCCGATGACCGCGGCGAAGACCAGCGCGCCCAGCGTGAGGGTGAGAGTGGCGCCGCCGTTCTCGATGATGATGCTCCGCACGCTGCGGCGGTCGGAGTACGTGGTGCCGAAGTTCAGCGTGGCGACGGACTTCAGATAGTCCCAGAACTGCTGGTACATCGGCGCGTCGAAGCCGGCCGCGTGGCGTCTGGCGGCGAGTTCCGTGGCGTTCAGGTGGCCGCCCTGCGACGCCGATATCGGGTCGCCCGGGGCGACCCGCATCATGACGAAGACCAGGATCAGCAGGATGAGGACCATCGGGACGGCCAGCGCGATCCTGGTGAGGATGTAGCGGCGCAGCGACCCGGCCTGCTTGCTCGTGTTGCTCATGCGGTGTCTTTCGCGATGGGGGTGGTCGCAGGGGACGGCACGGCGGCCGGCCCGCGGGGGTCAGTCACTCCCCCGCGGGCCGGCCGTCGGTCACTTGGTGCTGAGCTCGGAGAACCGGAACATCGTCGGGTCCAGCGCCTTGTCCGCACCCGTCACGCCGTCACGGATGACGACGGTCTGCTTGCCCTGCCACAGCGGGATGATCGGGACGTCCTCCGCCACGATCTTCTGGATCTCGGCGAACGCCGCGTCGCGCACCTTCGGGTCGGTGGTGCCCTGCTCCTTGGTCAGCTGCTCCTGGATCTTCGGGTTGTAGTACCCGGTGCCGAGGAACGGCTCCTTGACCAGGAACGGCGAGACGTCGTTGTCGGCGTCCGGCAGGTCGGGGAACCAGCCGATCATGTACGACGCGTAGGCGTCGGCCTTCTCGTCCTTCTGGTACTGGGACCACTCGGTGGAGCTGAGCGTCACCTTGAACAGGCCGGTGGCCTCCAGCTGCCGCTTGATCGTGGTGGCCTCGTCGGCGCTGGCCGAACCGTAGTGGCTCGGCGTCCAGGCGTACGCGATGTTCACCGGGGTGCTGATGCCGGCCGCCTGGAGCATGGCCTTGGCCTTGGCGGTGTCGGGCGCGCCGTACTTGTCCTTGAACGCCTCGGTGTGGCCCTGGATGCCGTTGCCGACCATCGAGTACAGCGGGGCCACGGTGCCGTCGTAGGCCTCCTTGGCTATGCCGGCGCGGTCGATGACCTGCGCGACGGCCTGCCGGACGGCCTTCTGGTCCGAGGGCTTCACCTTGGCGTCGAAGACCAGGTAGCGCTTCTCGGTGCCGGTGCCCTCGACCACCTGGACGCCCGAGGTCTTCTTCAGGTCCGACAGGTCGGTCGGCGACAGGGTGCGGAAGGCCGCGTTCACGGTGCCGTCCTTGACGGCCTGCTTCAGCGCGGACGCCTCGGAGAAGTACTGGAGCACGAACTGCGAGTTCTTGGTCGTGACCGGGCCCTTGTACTTCTTGTTCACCTTGAAGGACGCCTGCTGCTTGGCCGTGTACTTGTCCAGGGTGTACGGGCCGGAGCCGACCACCTTGGTGCCGTCGGCCAGCTTGTCCTTGGGGTAGACCTTCTCGTCGACGATGGCGCCGGCGTCGGTGGCCAGCACCGAGGGGAAGGTCGAGTCCGGGTTCTTCAGGTGGAAGGCGACCGTGTCGGTGCCGCTGGTGGTGGTGTTGTCCAGGTTGGCCAGCAGGCTGGAGGCGCCGTTGGGCGCCGCGATGCCGATCAGCCGGTCGAAGGTGAACTTGACCGACGTGGCGGTCAGGGGGTCCCCGTTGGAGAACACCAGACCGGACTGGATGGTGCAGGTGTAGGTCTTGGGGTCGGTGAAGGAGCACGACTTGGCGGCGTCCGGCTCGGGCGTGGTGCCGCCGACCGGGAAGTGCATCACCTTCTGGAAAACGCTGTCGATGACCTCCCAGGAGCCGTAGTCGTACGCTCCGGCGGGGTCGAGTGACGACACCGAGTCGATGGTCCCGACGATCACGGCGCCTTTGCCGCCTGACGACGAGTTGTTCTTCTTGCCGTTGCACGCGGACGCGCCGATGGCCAGGAAGGCCACGGCGGCTGCGGCGACTACACGCGTTTTACGTGACATCCAGTGAATCCCCTTGCTCACATGCCGGTCGGGCGAATCGGCATTGACCAGCGAGGACACTAGCGGGATGGATGTCGTTCACTGGGACACGGGGACATTGAGAGGGAGTTACATGCCGATAACAGGACGTCGTATCCCGTTTTCCGGACGCGGAACGTTCGCCGCCGAAGGTGTTAATCCAGACATTCCGCTTCGAGTAGGAGCGGAATAAACGCGATTACCACCATGCCCGACGGCGTCTTGTCGATGCCCTGCCATGTGACAAAGGTCACACAGGCACACTCACCAGGGACCGCAGGAATGAGACATCGAGCTCGTCCAGCGAGCTGACCACCGTACGCCCGGGCGCGGGCCCGATCGGCGCCACCGACGGCACCGCCACCACCCGGCAGCCGGCCGCCTCACCTGCGGCGACGCCGGTCAGGGTGTCCTCCACGACCACGCAGGAGGCCGGGTGCGCGCCCAGCCGGGCGGCGGCCAGCAGGTACGGGTCCGGGTGCGGCTTGGTGCGGCCGATCTCGTCCCCGGCGAGGGTGAAGGCGAAGTTCTCCGCCCCCAGCGAGCGCAGCATCACCTCGATGGTCCGCCGGTGCGAGGCCGACACCAGCGCGGTGGGCACCCCGTGCGCGGCCAGCTCGGTCAGCAGCCGCCTGGCGCCCGGCATCAGCGGCGCGCCGCGGGCGATCAGCTCCTCGAACCTGGTGTTGATCGCCACCATCAGCTCCGCCAGCGGGACCGTCGCCCCGGTCACCTCGATCAGGTGCCCGACGCTGCGGGCCATCGGCCCGCCCACCACCACCTCGCGGTGCACCTCGTCCAGCACGTGCCCGAGGTCGGCGAAGACCGCCGCCTCCGCCGTCCACCAGATGCCCTCGGTGTCCACCAGGGTGCCGTCCATGTCCAGGAGCACCGCCTGCAGGACCGGGCCCTGCGCCATCCGGGTGTCGGCGACGGAAACGCTGCTTGTCATACGCCACACTCCTGCGTCGGTTGGTCCCGGCGGCCCGCGGCCTGGCGGCTGTGCCCGTTTCCGGGGGACACAGAGGCCGGTCGCCGCACCCCGGGATACGGGGAGGCGACCGGCCTCTGCCGGACCGTCAATGGTACGTCGGCGCCGTTCACACCGCTCGGCGTGCCGGCGACGGTCCGGTGCACGCCCGGCGAACGCCGCTCAGCGGGCGTTGAAGTACTTCGCCTCCGGGTGGTGGATGACGATCGCGTCGGTGGACTGCTCGGGGTGCAGCTGGAACTCCTCCGAGAGCTTCACCCCGATCCGCTCCGGCTCCAGCAGGTCGGCGATCTTCGCCCGGTCCTCCAGGTCGGGACAGGCCCCGTAGCCCAGCGAGAAGCGCGCGCCGCGGTACTTCAGCGCGAACATGTCCTCGACCTCGCCGGGGTCCTCACCGGAGTAGCCCAGCTCGGCGCGCACCCGGGCGTGCCAGTACTCGGCCAGTGCCTCGGCGAGCTGGACGGACAGGCCGTGCAGCTCCAGGTAGTCCCGGTAGGAGTCGGCGGCGAACAGCTCGCCGGCCGCCTCCGAGACCCGGTTGCCGACGGTGACCACCTGGAAGCCGACCACGTCGGTCTCGCCGGACTCCTCCGGGCGGAAGAAGTCCGCCAGGCACAGCCGCCGGCCCCGGCGCTGCCGGGGGAAGGTGAAGCGGGTGCGCTCCGTGCCGTCCTCGTGCAGCACGATCAGGTCGTCGCCCTTGGACACGCACGGGAAGTAGCCGTAGGTGACCGCGGCCTCCAGCAGCCCCTCGGACTGCAGCCGGGTGAGCAGTCCTCGCAGCCGCGGCCGGCCCTCGGCCTCCACCAGCTCCTCGTACGTCGGCCCGGTGGCGCGCGACTGCTTCAGGCCCCACTGGCCCTTGAACAGCGCGCCCTCGTCCAGCCAGGAGGCGTAGTCGGCGAGCTGGATGCCCTTGACCACCCGGCTGCCCCAGAACGGCGGAACGGGGATCGGGTTGTCGGTCGCGACGTCGGAGCGAATTTGGCCGAGATTCGCCTCCGGCTCCGGCTCCGGGACCTCGCGCGCGGCCACCCGGCGCGCCTTGAGCTCCGGCAGCACCGCGCCGGGCACTCCGCGCTTGACGCCGATCAGCGCGTCCATCAGCCGCAGGCCCTCGAAGGCGTCCCGGGCGTAGCGCACCTCGCCCTGGTAGACCTCGTGCAGGTCCTGCTCGACGTAGGCCCGGGTCAGCGCGGCGCCGCCGAGGATCACCGGGTAGTCGGCGGACAGGCCGCGCTGGTTCAGCTCCTCCAGGTTCTCCTTCATGATCACCGTGGACTTCACCAGCAGCCCGGACATGCCGATCACATCGGCCCGGTTCTCCTGCGCGGCGTCCAGGATCGCCGAGACCGGCTGCTTGATGCCGAGGTTGACCACGGTGTAGCCGTTGTTGGACAAGATGATGTCCACCAGGTTCTTGCCGATGTCGTGCACGTCGCCGCGGACGGTGGCCAGCACGATGGTGCCCTTGCCCTCGTCGTCGCTCTTCTCCATGTGCGGTTCGAGGTAGGCGACGGCGTTCTTCATCACCTCGGCGGACTGGAGGACGAACGGCAGCTGCATCTGGCCGGAGCCGAACAGCTCGCCGACCACCTTCATGCCGGCCAGCAGGGTGTCGTTGACGATCTCGAGCGCGGGCCGGTCGGCCAGCGCCGCGTCCAGGTCGTCGGTCAGGCCGTTCTTCTCGCCGTCGATGATCCGGCGCTGGAGCCGCTCGTCCAGCGGCAGCGCGGCCAGCTCCTCGGCCTTGCCCGCCTTGACCGACTTGGAGTCGACGCCCTCGAACAGCTCCATCAGCCGTTGCAGCGGGTCGTAGCCCTCCCGGCGCCGGTCGAACACCAGGTCGAGGGCGACCTCGCGCTGCTCCTCGGGGATCCGGGCGATCGGCACGATCTTGGAGGCGTGCACGATGGCCGAGTCCAGGCCGGCCTTCACGCACTCGTCGAGGAAGACCGAGTTGAGCACCACCCGGGCGGCCGGGTTGAGGCCGAAGGAGATGTTGGACAGCCCGAGGGTGGTCTGCACGTCAGGGTGCCGCCGCTTGAGCTCCCTGATCGCCTCGATGGTGGCGACGCCGTCGCCGCGGGACTCCTCCTGGCCGGTGCAGATGGTGAAGGTCAGGCAGTCGATCAGCAGATCGGACTCGTGCAGGCCCCAGTTCCCGGTCAGGTCGTCGATCAGCCGCTCGGCGATCGCCACCTTCTTCTCGACGGTACGGGCCTGCCCCTCCTCGTCGATGGTCAGCGCGATCAGCGCGGCGCCGTGCTCGACGGCGAGCTCGGTGACCTTGGTGAAGCGGGACTCGGGGCCGTCGCCGTCCTCGTAGTTGACCGAGTTGAGCACCGCACGGCCGCCGAGCTTCTCCAGGCCGGCCCGCAGCACCGGGACCTCGGTGGAGTCCAGCACGATGGGCAGCGTGGACGCGGTGGCGAACCGGCCGGCGATCTCGGCCATGTCGGCCGCCCCGTCCCGGCCGACGTAGTCGACGCACAGGTCGAGCAGGTGCGCGCCCTCGCGGATCTGGTCGCGGGCCATCTCGACGCAGTCCTCCCAGCGGCCGTCGAGCATCGCGTCGCGGAACTTCCTCGACCCGTTGGCGTTGGTGCGCTCGCCGATCGCCAGGTAGGAGGTGTCCTGGCGGAACGGGACGGTCTGGTAGAGGGAGGCGGCGCCCGGCTCGGGGCGCGGGTCGCGCGGGGCCAGGTCCTGGCCGCCGACCCGCTCCACCAGCTGGCGCAGGTGCTCGGGGGTGGTGCCGCAGCAGCCGCCGACCAGCGACAGGCCGTACTCGGCGGTGAAGGTCTGGTGGGCGTCGGCCAGCTGCTCGGGGGTGAGCGGGTAGTGCGCGCCGTTCTTGCCGAGCTCGGGCAGGCCCGCGTTGGGCATGCAGGTGAGCGGGATCCGGGAGTGCCTGGCCAGGTAGCGCAGGTGCTCGCTCATCTCGGCGGGGCCGGTGGCGCAGTTCATCCCGATGAGGTCGATGCCCAGCGGCTCCAGCGCGGTGAGCGCGGCGCCGATCTCGGACCCGAGCAGCATGGTGCCGGTGGTCTCCACGGTGACCGAGCAGATCACCGGCAGCTTCACCCCGGCGGCGGTCATGGCGCGGTGCGCGGCGGTGACGGCGGCCTTGGTCTGCAGCAGGTCCTGGGTGGTCTCCACGATCAGGGCGTCGGCGCCGCCGGCGATCAGGCCGGCCGCGTTGGCCTCGTAGCCGTCCCGCAGGGTGGTGTAGGGGGCGTGGCCGAGGGTCGGCAGCTTGGTGCCGGGGCCCATCGAGCCGAGCACCCAGCGCGGCCGGCCGTCGGCGGCGAAGCCGTCGGCGACCTCGCGGGCCAGCCGGGCGCCGGCCTCGGCCAGCTCGTGGATCCGCTCGGGGATGTCGTACTCGCCCAGGGCGCTGTGGTTGGCGCCGAAGGTGTTGGTCTCGACGCAGTCGACGCCGACGGAGAAGTACTCCTCGTGCACCGAGCGGACGATGTCGGGCCGGGTGACGTTGAGGATCTCGTTGCAGCCTTCCAGCTGCTCGAAGTCGTCCATCGTCGGGTCCTGCGCCTGGAGCATGGTGCCCATGGCACCGTCGGCGACCACCACGCGGGTGGCGAGTGCCTCCCGCAGGGCGGCGGCGCGGGCGTTGGCCGCGGATGTCGCGGAGGCGGAAGAAGGGGACGGCAAGGCCATGGAACTGCTCCCTGGGGTGCGACGGCTGTCGGCTATGCGCCTCCCGGCCGGCCGGCGGCGGAACGCGCACCCGGCAAGCGTAGCGGGCCGGGGCCCCCGGCCTCGAAGACATTCCGGCGACCGGGCGCCCGGAAGGGGGCAAGTCCGGCATCAGGGGGCGGTGAGGGCGTCCAGTTCCGCGAAGAGCGCGGCGGGCTCGGGCCGGTCGAGCCGGCCGAGCAGGGTGCGCCAGTGGGTGCGGCCCTCGCGCCACAGCGCGGCCGGGGTCGCCGCGGCGACGGCGGCCACGGTGGCGGCGGGCAGCTCGGCCTCGGCGGCCCTTGACGGGGTGAGCCAGTGGGCGGTGCTGCCGTGCGCGAGCCGGGCCATCCACAGCAGGTGGCGGGAGGCGTGCGCCAGCGCGTCCTGCGCCCGCAGCCGCTCGCCGCGGGCGGTGACGTGCAGGGCGAGCACCAGCCAGTTGGCGAACCGGCCGCACAGGTCGGCGATCTCCTCCGGGCCCGCGGGCAGCGGCGGCTGCTCGGGCAGCGCCGCGAGCACCGGGGCCAGCAGCCCGCGGCGGTCCACCACGACCATCCGGTCCACCGCGGCGCCGCGGGCCGGCCAGTCGGCGACCGAGCCGATGTCGCCGGTGCTCGCGAAGTGGAACTCGCCGCGCACCGGACCGGGGAACAGCGCCACATGGGTGCCGAACTCGTTGCGCAGCACCAGGTTCACCGGTGCGACGGCGGCGCACCAGGCGACCGGGTCCACGGCGGCCAGCCGGTCCGGTTCGAAGAACAGCCAGAACTCCACGTCGCTGTGCTCGTCGCCCTCCCCCGCCGCGAACGAGCCGTACATGAGGGCCGCGCCGAGCTGCTGCTCGGCGCGGCAGACCTCCCGCACCCGGGAGATCAGGTCGTGCTGGATCATGCGGCCCAGTATGGGTCGCGGCCGGACAGCGCGACAGCGGTTTCCACGGCGGACGCACCGGCCGGCGGCGGCACCGGCTCGGCGAAGCCCTTGTACTGCCGGTAGAGCTCGGCCTGCTCCGCCACGACGGTACGCAGCAGGGCCGCGGTCTCCGCGTCCAGCTCGTACTCCTGGCCGGTGGCCCTGGCCAGGTCCCAGCCGTGCAGGGTCAGCTCAAGGAAGAGCATGCCGGCCATCGCCTCGGCGGGCATCGAGCTGACCTCGCCCTCCCAGGCGGCCGGGTCGGCCCAGGCGGCCACCGAGCGGTCCAGCTGCTCGGCGTACCGGGCGGCCCACTGCGGGTCGGAGGTGAAGTCACGGGTGGCGAGGTCGTCGGGGTGCGGTTCGCGGCGGGCCCGCAGCTCCATGCCGATGCCGGTGTAGGCGACCAGGTGGTTGGCCAGAGCGCGGGTGTCGTAGTCGGGGCAGGGGGTGGGTCCGGTGAGCTGGTCGGGCGAGACGCCGGCGGCGACCCGGGCGGCCTCGGTGGCGGCGGATGCGAGCTGCGGGTGGAAGTTCATGTCTCCGACGCTATGGCTGGCGGCGCGCGGCGGTCTTGAAGAAACGCGACAGTAGGGTGGCCGGTATGAGCATCGGGAGGAGCATCCGGGGCGTGCTGCGGCCGGGTGCGGCCGGGTTCTTCGAGCTCCGGCGGCAGCTGCCTGACCCGGCGCTCGCGGACCTGGTGGAGTTCTACTGGAACCCGCGCTGGGATCTGCGCGGCCGGCCCGACCACGAGCAGAAGGTGCTGGCGCACCCCAATGTGCACCTGGTCTTCGAGCAGCCGGAGCCGCTGGTCTACGGGGTGCAGCGCGGGGTGTTCAGCCGGGTGCTGAGCGGCGCGGGCCAGGTGCTCGGGGTGAAGTTCCGGCCCGGTGCCTTCCGCCCGTTCGCGCCGGGTCCTGTCGCCGACCTCGCGGACCGCTCGGTGCCCGCGGCCGACGTGTTCGGGCCCGCCGCCGTCGAACTGTCTCCGCGGCTGCTGGCGCTGGACGACATCGCCGAGATGGCCGCGCTCGCCGACGCCTTCCTGCTCGGCGTGCTGCCGGCCGGGCCCGCGGACCCGCGGGTGGCCGAGGTGGCCAGGCTCGTGGAGCGCTGCGAGCTCGGGGCGGACCCGGAGCGTGCCGGCGGCCCGCCGCTGTTCCGGGTGGACGAGCTGGCCCGCGAGCTGGACCTGTCGGTCAGGCAGCTGCAACGGCTGTTCGCCGAGTACGTCGGGGCCTCGCCGAAGTGGGTGCTGCGCAGGGCCCGGCTGCACGAGGCCGCGGCCCGCGCCGACGAGGGCGCCGACATCGACTGGGCGGCGCTGGCGGCCGATCTCGGCTACGCCGACCAGTCCCATCTGACCCGCGATTTCACCGCCGCGGTGGGCGCGCCGCCGAGCCGGTACGCGAGTCGCTGAGGGGTGGGCTAGGCGTTCTGCTCCCGGCTGGCCCATAATGAGGAAATACATCGGAGGTCTGGCGGCGCCGCGGGACCTGAACCGGGGAGGGCGCTGATGGCGGTCACCGACGAGGCCATCGAGAAGATCAAGGAGATGATCGTCTCCGGGACGCTGCGTCCGGGTGACCGGCTGCCCAAGGAGAGCGAGCTGGCAGCCGAACTGGGCTTGTCCCGCAACTCGTTGCGCGAGGCGGTCCGGGCGCTGTCGCTGATCCGGATCCTCGACGTGCGGCAGGGCGACGGCACGTACGTCACCAGCCTGGACCCGCAACTGCTGCTCGAAGCGTTGAGCTTCGTGGTGGACTTCCACCGCGACGACACGGTGCTGGAGTTCCTGGCGGTGCGGCGGATTCTGGAGCCGGCCGCCACGGCGATGGCGGCGCTGCGGATCCCGGCGGAGGAGTTGGACACGCTGGAGGGCAAGCTCGACGCGCTCGGGCCGCAGCCGTCGGTGGAGGAACTGGTCGCCTCCGACCTGGAGTTCCACCGGGGGATCGTGCAGGGGTCGGGCAACTCGGTGCTCTGCTCGCTCCTCGACGGGTTGTCGGGGCCCACGACGCGGGCCAGGGTCTGGCGCGGCCTCACGCAGGAGGACGCGGTGAGCAGGACGCTGCACGAGCACCGGGCGATTCTTGCCGCGCTGCGGGATCGGGACGCGGAGGCGGCACGGTCGTGGGCGACCGTGCACGTCGCGAGCGTGGAGCAGTGGCTCCGGTCCACGCTTTAGGTTCTTTGACGGGTGCGGGCCGCCGCCGCGGGGGCTGAGGATGTCCCCCGGCTGCGGCGCCGCTGTGGCTGGTCGCGCCCACGCGGCGCCAGCCGCACGAAGACACAGCCCCGCGCCCCCTGCGGGGCTCAGCGCAGGTTGTAGACGCGGGCGGCCGTCGTGCCGAAGACGGCCGCTTGGTCGGTCGGGGGGAGGGCCGCGACGGATTGCTCGGTCAGGGCCACCACGTCGGCGTAGCAGCCGGCCAGGGTGGAGACGGGCCAGTCGGAGCCGAAGAGGACGCGGGGCGGGGTGAAGGCGGTCAGGAGGTGGCGAGCGTAAGGGAGGACGTCTTGGGGTCGCCAGGTCTGCCAGTTCGCCTCGGTGATCAGACCGGAGAGCTTGCAGCTCACGTTCGGCAGCGCCGCCAGCTCGGTGACCAGGTCCGCCCACGGCTGCCACTCCCCCGACGCGATCGGCGGCTTCGCGCCGTGGTCGAGCACGAAACGCAGCTCGGGCAGCGCCGCCACCGTGTCGATCGCGGCGGGCAGCTGCGCCGGCGTGACCAGCAGGTCGAAGGCGAGGTCCGCCGCGGCCACCGCGGCCAGTCCGGCGCGCACCTGGGGGCGGGCCAGCCATGACGGGTCGGCCTCGTCCTGGACCTGGTGCCTGATCCCGACCAGCGGGCCGGTCAACGAGGCGAGCACCGCGGGCAGTTCGGGATCGGTCAGGTCGGCCCAGCCGACCACGCCGGCGACCAGACCGTCCGACTTCTCCGCGATGGCCAGCAGTTCACGGGTCTCGTCGAGCGACCCGCTGGACTGGACGAGGACGGTCGCGTCGATGCCGTGCGCGGCCAGGTGCGGGCGCAGGTCGTCGAGGACGAAGGTGCGGTCGATGGGGGCGAGTTCCTCCCCGGTCAGCCACGGCTGCGGGCGCCGGCTCAGGTCCCACAGGTGGTGGTGCGCGTCGATCCGCATCGGTCAGGCCCCCTTCACCGGCAGCGGCACGTCCTCGTCCAGCAGCCGCTGCTCGACCAGCGCGTGCCAGAGCGCGTCCGGGATCTCCCGGGCGAACATCGCCGCGTTGTCCCGCATCTCGTCCGCGTTCGCCGCGCCCACCACTGCCGACACCACCGACGGGTGGGCGAACGGGTAGCGCAGCGCGGCGGCCCGCAGCGGCACGTCGAACTCGGCGCAGACCCTGGCCATGTGCAGCGCCCGGTCGAGCAACTCCTGCGGCGCCTCGGCGTAGTTGTAGTGCGCGCCGGGCTTGGGGTCGGCCAGCAGCCCGGAGTTGTAGACCCCGCCGACCACGACCTTGGTGCCGCGCCGCTCGCAGGCCGGCAGCAGGTCGGCCAGCGCGGTGCGTTCGAGCAGCGTCCAGCGGCCGGCGCAGAGCACCACGTCCACGTCGAGGTCGTCGACCAGCTTCGCCAGGATGTCGCTGTGGTTCATGCCGAACCCGATGGCCTTGACCAGGCCCTGGTCGCGCAGCTCGGCCAGCGCCGCGAATCCGGTGTCGTAGACCTCGGGCAGGTGGTCCTCGACGTCGTGCAGGTAGACGATGTCCACGCTGTCCACGCCGAGCCGCTCCAGCGAGCTCTCCAGCGTGGCGCGGATGCCGTCGGCGGTGAAGTCCCAGACCCGGGCGCGGGCCGGGCTGTCGGTGAAGCCCTGCCCGTCCGGCCGCTCGCCGGGGGCCAGGTCGCGCAGCCTGCGGCCGACCTTGGTCGACAGCAGGTACGAGGAGCGGTCCCGGCCGTCCAGCGCCCGGCCGAGCCGTTCCTCCGACAGGCCGAGCCCGTAGTGCGGGGCGGTGTCGAAGTAGCCCGCCCCGTTGTCGAAGGCGGCGGCCACCGCCTGCTGCGCCTCCTCGTCGCTGACCGGGTGGTAGAGATTGGCCAGCGGCGCGCAGCCGAGCCCCAGCCGGGGCAGTGCCGGTACGGGCATGGTGGAACGTCCTCCTGGGGGATGCGGTCCGCTCGGGTACCGGCCGGCCCTGGTGGGCTCCGGCCGGTACCCGAGCGGACGGCGCTCGGTTCTGCTGCCGGTTCGGTCCTGCTGCTGGTTCAGTCTGCTTTTCGGTCAGTCCTGCTTCTCGCCGCTGGCGAAGCGGGAGATGATCAGCGCGACGATGATGATGGCACCGTAGAGGAACTTGTCCCACAGCGGCGGCACTCCGCCGAGAGTGGTCACGTTCACCACCAGTTGCAGCGCGACCACACCGGTCAGGGCGCCGAACAGGGTGCCCCGGCCGCCGTTGAGGCTGACCCCGCCGATCACGGTGGCGGCGAACACCTGGAAGATCCAGCCGTTGCCCTGGGTGGAGGAGACCGCCCCGTAGTGGCCGACGTACAGCACACCGGCGAAGGCCGCGAGCAGCGAGGCGACGGCCAGCACCACCCAGGTGATCAGGTCCACCCGGATGCCGGCGGCGCGGGCCGCCTCCTTGTTGCCGCCGATCGCGTAGAGCGCCCGGCCGTGCCGCAGGTAGCCCAGGGCCAGGCCGCCGAGGACGAACAGCAGCAGGCAGATCCAGACCGCGGCGGGCGCCCCGATCCAGGAGGCACCGCCCAGGTAGGAGAAGGACTTGGGCACCTCCACGATGGACTTGCCCTGGGATATGCCGTCCTGGAGGCCGCGGAGCATGGTCAGCATGCCGAGGGTGGCGATGAAGCCGTTCACCCGCAGTTTCAGGATCAGGAACCCGTTGAAGCCGCCGATCACCAGACCGGCCAGCAGGCACAGCGGGATCGACGTCCAGCCGGGCATCAGCCCGATGCCGTGATACGTGGCCGGTCCGCTGCTCGGCATCACCAGCCACATGGCGATCACCGGGGCCACCCCGATGGTGGACTCCAGCGACAGGTCCATCCGCCCGGAGATCAGGATCATCGCCTCGCCGAGCACCAGCAGGCTCAGCTCGCTGCACTGCTGGAGCACGCCCAGCAGGTTGTCCGAGGTCAGGAACGTGGGCGAGACGATGAAGCCGATGACGCCGAGCAGCAGGATCACCGGTAGCAGGGACAGGTCCCGGTACCGGGTGAACTGGAGCCGCGGCACGGCCCGCGGTGTCTTGTCGGGTGCCGCCACATCGGCGGTCAGCTGGCTGGTGTCACTCATTCCTCGGCTCCCTCATCGCCGCCCGCGGGCAGCCCTTCCATCGCCGAGACCAGGTCCCGGTCGGTCCAACCACTGCCGAACTCGGCGATCACCCGCCCGTGGAACAGGGCGATCACCCGGTCGCAGACCCGCAGGTCGTCCAGTTCGTCGGAGACGATGACGGCCGCGTTGCCGCGTTCCGCCACGCCCCTGACCACGCCGAGCAGCGCGTCCTTGGACTTCACGTCCACGCCCGCGGTGGGCCTGATGGCCACCAGTACCCGCGGTTCGCGGGCCAGGGCGCGGGCGATGACGACCTTCTGCTGGTTGCCGCCCGACAGGTCGGCGACCGGCTGGGCCGGTCCCGAGGTCTTGATGTCGAGCGAGCTGATCATCCGCCGGGCGAACTCCTTTGTCCGCGACGGCAGTACGGTCCCGTACGGGCCGAGCTGGTCGGTGACGGTCAGGGTGGCGTTCTCCGCGACGCTGCGGCCGAGCACCAGGCCCTGCCGGTGCCGGTCCTCGGGGACGTAGCCGATGCCCGCGCCCAGCGCGTGCGGGACGCTGCCGGGCTTGACCGTGCGGCCGGCCACCAGGGTCCGGCCGCCGGTGGCCTTGCGCAGGCCGACCAGGGTCTCGCCGAGCGCGGTGTTGCCACTGGCGGTGGCCCCGGCCAGGCCCAGCACCTCGCCGGACCTGACGGCGAAGTCGATGCTGTCGAAGGCGCCGTCGAGCACCAGGCCCTCGGCCCGCAGCACCGCCTCGTCAGCCTCCTGCCCGTCGGCCCCGCCCTCCTCGTCAGGCCCGGACCCGGACCCGGCCTCTGCCTCGGCCGCCGGGTCGGCGCCGGCCTTCAGCAGTCCGGACCCCTTGGCGTGCCAGGCCAGTTCGCCCTGGGCCGCCTCGCCGGTCATGGCCTCCACGAGTTCCGCCTTGCCGAGGTCCGCGACCGGCGCGGTCACCACATGGCGGGCGTCACGGTAGACCGTGACCGTGCTGCACAGGTCGTAGACCTCCTGGAGGTGGTGCGAGATGAAGAGGAAGGCCACGCCCTGCTGCTGCAGCTCGCGGAGCTTGCTGAACAGCCGGTCGATGCCGGCCGCGTCGAGCTGCGCGGTGGGTTCGTCCAGGATGATGAACCGGGCGCCGAACGACAGCGCCCGGGCGATCTCCACGAACTGGCCCTGCTCGACGGTGAGTTCGCTGGCGCGGAGGTTGGGATCGACGTCCACGCCGTACTCCGCGAGCAGTTCGCCGGCCCGCGCGCGCAGCGCGGACCAGCGGATCCGGCCGCGGTCGAACCGGTTCAGGAACAGGTTCTCGGCGACCGTGAGATCCGGTACGACCATCGACTTCTGGTAGACGCAGGCCACCTTGGACTGCCAGGCCGCGGTGTCCCCCGGCGCGGGCGCGGGCCGGCCCTGGAAGGCGACCCGGCCGGCGTCGGGGGTGTGCAGCCCGGTCAGCACCGAGACCAGGGTGGACTTGCCCGCACCGTTGCGGCCGACGAGCGCGTGCGAGTCGCCGGCCGCGACGGTGATGCCCACGTGGTCCAGCGCGACGGTGGGACCGAAGCGCTTGACCACGCCCTCGGCGTGCACCGCGGGCGGCGGCTGCACGGGAGGCGACGGATGGGAGGACGGTGGTGCCTGGCTCATGGGTCAGCTCTTTCCGAGCTGGTTGGCCCACAGTTTGGCGTCGTCCACGTTGTCCTTGGTGACCAGCGGGGCGGGCAGCTGGTCCTCCAGGCCGTTCGGGATCTTGATGATGTTGGAGCCGTGGTCGGTCGGACCGGGCGCGAACTTCTTCCCGGCCAGCGCCTCCTTGGCGTAGTACAGGGCGTACTTGGCGTAGAGGTCGGCGGGCTGCGAGATGGTCGCGTCGATCTCGCCGGCCTTGATCGCCTTGAACTCCTCCGGGATGCCGTCGTTGGAGATGATGGTGATGTGGCCCGCGGTGCCGGCCGGCTTCAGCATCCCCTTCTGCTTGAGCAGGGCGAGGGTGGGCTGCAGGAAGACGCCGCCGGCCTGCATGTAGAGGCCGTTGAGGTCGGGGTTGGAGGCCAGCGTGGTCTGCAGCTTCGCCGAGGCGGTGGCGCCGTCCCAGTTGGTGACCAGCGGGATCACCTTGATGTTCGGGAACTTGGTCTTCATGCAGGAGGCGAACGCCTCGGACCGGTCGCGGCCGTTGATCGAGGACAGGTCGCCCTCGAACTCGGCGACCTTGCCCTTGCCGCCGAGCTGCTTGCCCAGGTACTCGCAGGCGTTGGTGCCGTACGCCTTGTTGTCGGCGCGCACCACCATGTACACCGGGCCCTTGTCGGGGCGGGTGTCCACGCTGATCACCGGGATCTTCTTCTTCGCCATCTGGTCCAGCGTGGAGGCGATGGCGCCGGTGTCCTGCGGGGCCATCACGATGGCCTTGGCACCCTCGTTGGCGAAGCTCTGCACGTTGGCGACGAGCTTGCTGATGTCGTTCTGCGAGTTGGTGCGGGGCAGCGCGGAGACGTCTCCGGCCTTGACGCCCTTCTCTATGTAGCCGTTGTAGGAGTTCCAGAAGTCGCTGTCCGAACGCGGGAGGTCGATACCGACCTTGCCCGAGCTGCCTGCCTTGCTGTCGCTTCCTCTGTTGCAGCCCGCGAGCGCGGTGACCGCGAGAAGTGCGGCACAGGCGGCCACGGTCGTCGTGCGCAGTCTCATCGTCGAGCCCTGCCCTTCGAAGTAGGTGTGTGTGTCGGCTCTGGGTTGGTACGGGTGCTGCGGTACTGCCGGTTACTGCTCGTTACTGCTGTGCTGCTCGGAACGCCGGTGCCGGTCAGTTGGCGGGGCGCAGGCGCAGGCCCTGCATCCCGCCGTCCACGGCCAGCGAGGCGCCCGTCACGCTCGCGGCGGCCGGGCTCGCCAGATAGGCGACCGCCGCGGCGACCTCGTCGGCGCTGACCAGCCGGCCCAGTGGCTGCCGGGCGTTCAGTGCGGCTCGCTCCAGGGCCGGGTCCTCGGCCTGGTCGAGCAGCCGGCCGATCCAGGGGGTGTCGGCGGTCCCCGGATTGACGCAGTTGACCCGTACGCCCTCGCGTACGTGGTCGGCGGCCATCGCCAGGGTCAGCGAGAGGACCGCGCCCTTGCTCGCGCTGTACAGGGCCCGCTGTGGCAGGCCCGCGGTCGCGGCGATGGAGCAGGTGTGGGTGATGGAGGCGCAGCCCGGCCGGTCGGCGGCGCCCTCCCGCAGGTAGGGCAGGGCGGCACGGGCGGTCCTGACCATCCCCAGCACGTTGATGTCGAACACCCGGCGCCACTCGTCGTCGGGGTTGTCCTCGACGGTGCCGATGGCGCCGATCCCGGCGTTGCTGACCAGGATGTGCAGCCCGCCCAGCTCGCCGGCCGCCTCGCCGACGGCGGCCCGTACCGCCTGGTCGGAGGTGACGTCGGCGGTCACCGGGTAGGTGCCGTCGGGGGCGCCCTCGGTGTCGCGGTCGAGCACCGCGACCCGGGCGCCGCGGGCGGTGAGCAGCGTGGCCACGGCGGCGCCGATGCCGGAGGCGCCACCGGTGACCAGGGCGGTCAGGCCGGCGAAGTCCTGCCCGGGGGCGGCGGGTTCGGGGGTTCGGGGGGTTGTCATCGGGTCAGCTCCTGTCGGTCCTGCCAGACCGGTCCGTCCGGGAAGCGGTAGTCGGCCAGGGTCTCGGGCACCATACGGGCCGAGAAGCCGGGTGCCTCGGGAGTGCGGTAGCGGCCGTTCTCCACCACCGCGGGATCGGTGAAGTGCTCGTGCAGATGGGGTACGTATTCGATCACCCGGTCGTCCCAGGTGCCGGACACGGCGACGTAGTCGAACATCGACAGGTGCTGTACCAGCTCGCACAGGCCCACGCCGCCGGCGTGCGGGCAGACCGGCACGCCGAACTTGGCGGCCAGCAGCAGAATCGCCACGTTCTCGTTGACCCCGCCGACCCGGGCGGCGTCGATCTGGACGTAGTCCACCGCGCCGGCCTGCAGGAGCTGCTTGAACACCACCCGGTTGGCGACGTGTTCGCCGGTGGCGACCGGGACCGGCTGCCCGGCCCGCACCGCGGCGTGCGCCAGGACGTCGTCGGGGCTGGTGGGCTCCTCGATCCAGTACGGGTCGAAGGGCGCCAGCGACCGCATCCAGGACACCGCCTCGGCCACGTCCCAGCGCTGGTTGGCGTCCACCGCGATCCGTATGTCGGGGCCGACCGCCGCGCGGGCCAGCCGCATCCGGCGCAGGTCGTCGTCGAGGTCGGCGCCGACCTTCAGCTTGATCTGGTTGAACCCGGCGGCGACCGCCTCCTTGGCCAGCCGGGTCAGCTTCTCGTCGGAGTAGCCGAGCCAGCCGGGCTCCGTGGTGTACGCGGGGTAGCCGCGGCGGCGCAGCTCCGCGGCGCGCTCGGCCCGGCCGGGCTCGGCGCGGCGCAGGATCTCCAGCGCTTCCTGCCGGGTCAGCGCGTCGGACAGGTAGCGGAAGTCGACGAGGTCCACCAGCTGTTCCGGGCTCATGCCGGACAGCAGCTCCCAGACCGGCTTTCCCGCCTGCCGGGCGGCCAGGTCCCAGGCGGCGTTGACGACCGCGCCGGCCGCCATGTGCATCACGCCCTTCTCCGGACCCAGCCAGCGCAGTTGGGAGTCGTGGGTGAGCAGCCGGTAGAAGGCGCCCAGATCACCCGTGACACTGTCCACCGGGCGGCCGACGACGTAGGGTCGGAGCGTTCTGATCGCGGCGGCGACCACGTCGTTGCCGCGGCCGATCGTGAAGCACAGTCCGTATCCCGCCAGGCCGCCGGGCGAGTCCGTACGGAGCACGACATAAGCGGCGGAGTAGTCGGGGTCGGGGTTCATGGCGTCCGAGCCGTCGAGCTGCTCCGAGGTCGGAAAGCGGATGTCGTACACATCGACCTCGGTGATGGTCGGACTCATGCAGACTCCCGTCGCAAGACATCGGATCTTTTCTTGATGATCCGATGTATATCTGCGTGCACGGTCGTTCGTCCAGGGGGCGACGAGAACTTTATCGATAAGAGATCGGACGTATTCCCTGCTCGGGAGCCACCCACCCGCACCGGGCGTACCTGCCGCCACGGTGGGGATCATCCTGCTACGCGCTGCGACTGCGGACCAGGTAACCCGTAGGCTGGTGCAGCACGCAGAAGAACAGCAGCCGGAAGGGGACGGCATCGCCCCCGCCGGCCGGAAGGAGGCGCTGGGTGATCGAGCTCGAGGGAGTACCCGAGCTGATCGACCCGGTCATGGTGGCCGCGTTCGAGGGCTGGAACGACGCCGGGGACGCAGCCTCCACCGCGGTCGGCCACATGGACCGGGAGTTCAAGGGAGAGGTCTTCGCCGCGCTCGACGCGGAGGACTACTACGACTTCCAGGTCAACCGGCCCACCGTGTGGATCGACGCCGGGGTGCGGCGGGTCACCTGGCCGACCACCCGGCTGTCGGTGGTCCGCATCCAGACGCCCAAGCCGCGCGACCTGGTGCTGGTGCGCGGGATCGAGCCCAGCATGCGCTGGCGCTCGTTCTGCAACGAGATCCTGGGCTTCGCGCACGAGTTGGGCGTGGAGATGGTGGTGGTGCTGGGCGCCCTGCTGGGCGACACCCCGCACACCCGGCCGGTGCCGGTCACCGGGGTCACCTCGGACCCGGACCTGGCCACCGCGCTCAACCTGGAGGAGTCGCGGTACGAGGGGCCGACCGGCATCGTCGGCATCCTCCAGGAGGCGTGCACGCATGTCGGCATCCCGGCGGTGAGCCTGTGGGCGTCGGTGCCGCACTACGTGTCGCAGCCGCCGAACCCGAAGGCGACGCTGGCGCTGCTCAACCGGCTCGAAGACCTGCTCGACCTGCGCATCCCGCAGGGCGAGCTGCCGGAGGACGCCCGCGCCTGGCAGGTCGGGGTGGACCAGCTCGCCGCGGAGGACACCGAGGTCGCGGAGTACGTGCAGACCCTGGAGGAGGCGCGGGACACCGCGGAGCTGCCGGAGGCGTCGGGCGAGGCGATCGCCAAGGAGTTCGAACGCTATCTGCGCCGCCGCGACCCGCAGACCGGCGGCGGCTACGCGAGCGAGGGCGGCGACGGAGTCCCGCACTTCCGGGACCGCCCGCCGCCGGCCGGCCGCAAGGACGAGGACGTCCCCCCGGATCCGGAGGACCCGGACCCGGAGGAGTAGCCGCGCCCGTCCCTTACAGGGCCACGCCCAGCAGCGCGTCGACCGCGCGGGAGGCGAGGCCCGGGGCGCCCGGGTCCGTGCCGCCCTCCGCGGCCTGGCGGGCGCACCACTCGTCCACGGCCGCCAGAGCGGCCGGAGCGTCCAGGTCGTCGGCCAGCGCCTCGCGGATCCGCTCGACCAGCGGCTCGGCCGGCGGGCCGTCCGGGCGGGAGACGGCGGCGCGCCAGCGCGCCAGGCGCTCGACCGCCTCGGCCAGCACCCGGTCCGTCCACTCCCAGTCGGCCCGGTAGTGGTGGGCGAGCAGCGCCAGCCGGATCGCGGCCGGGTCGACGCCGGCCGCCCGCAGCGCGGAGACGAAGACCAGGTTCCCCTTGGACTTGGACATCTTCTCGCCGTGCAGCGCCACCATGCCGGCGTGCACATAGGCCTTGGCGTACGGGTACTCCCCGGTCAGCACCTGCGCGTGCGAGGCGCCCATCTCGTGGTGGGGGAAGGCCAGGTCGGACCCGCCGCCCTGGACGTCGAAGCCCATCCCAAGGTGGTCGAGCGCGATGGCCACGCACTCGATGTGCCAGCCGGGCCGCCCGGGGCCGAGCGTCCCGCCGTCCCAGCTCGGCTCGCCCTCACGCGCGGACAGCCACAGCATCGGGTCGAGCGGGTTCTTCTTGCCCTCGCGGTCCGGGTCGCCGCCGCGCTCCGCGGACAGCCGCCGCATGGCGGCCGCGTCGAGCCCCGACACCTTGCCGAAGTCGGCGTCGCACTCGACGGAGAAGTAGATGTCGCCGTCCAGCTCGTAGGCCGCGCCGGCCTCCCGGAGCCGCTCGATCAGCGGCACGATGCCGGGGATCGCCTCGACCGCGCCGATGTAGTGGGCCGGCGGCAGCATCCGCAGTGCGGTCATGTCCTCGCGGAAGAGCGCGGTCTCGCGCTCGGCGAGTTCGGTCCAGTCGGTGCCGGTGGCGGTGGCCCGCTCCAGCAGCGGGTCGTCGACATCGGTGACGTTCTGTACGTAGTGGACCTGGCGCTTCGTGTCCAGCCACACGCGCTGCACGAGGTCGAACGCGGTGTAGGTGGCCGCGTGCCCCATGTGGGTGGCGTCGTAGGGGGTGATCCCGCAGACGTAGATGCGGGCGACCGGACCGGGGTCGATGGTCAGCGGACCACCGGTCGAGGTGTCGTGGAGACGGAGAACGCGTCCGGTGCCGGGAAGGGCGGGGACGTCGGAAGCTGGCCAGGCATGCATGTCATGAGATTAACCGGGTGGTCGGCTGTCAAAACGACCGGGCGCGGCGCAACTGCCCCGGTCAGACCGGCGGCCAGGGAATCGACGGCCACCGGCCGCCCGGCGCGGGGTGCACGCCGGCCGCCAGCAGGGCCGCGACCCGGTCCCGTACCGCCTGCGTCTCAGCCGCGGTGATCAGGCCGCCGAGCGCCTGTCCCAGCGGGCCGTCCAGCTCCGCGGCGAGCCCGGTGAGCACCCCGACGGCCTCCTCCGGGAGCGGTTCGCCGGCCCAGCCCCACAGCAGGGTGCGCAGCTTGTCCTCGGTGTGGAAGGTCACACCGTGGTCGATGCCGTAGAGCCGGCCGTCGGCGGCGGTGAGCAGATGGCCGCCCTTGCGGTCGGCGTTGTTGATGACGGCGTCCAGGACGGCCAGCCGGCGCAGCCGGATGTCGTCGGCGTGCACCAGCAGCGCGGTGCGGCCGTTCTCCAGCTCGGCCTGGACCACCGCCTTCCAGCCGGGGGCGGGTTCCAGCTCCTCGGTGAGCGCCAGCAGCGCGCCGGCGTCACCCTCCGCGACGCCGCCGCCGTCACCGTCCTCGGCGCCCTCCGCCGCCTCGTCCTCGGCGGGCGACTCGATCCAGAGCTGGACCATGCCCTCGCCGTACGGCCCGTCGCGCAGCACGGTGGGCGGCACCAGGCCCCAGCCGGTGGCCTCGGAGACCAGGTAGGCCGCGACCTCGCGCTGGGCGAGGGTGCCGTCGGGGAAGTCCCACAGCGGGCGCTCGCCGGCGACCGGCTTGTAGACGCAAGGGACGGTGACGCCCTCGTGGACGGTCTCGCAGAACAGCACCGCGTTGGACGCGTCACGCACCCGTCCGCGTACCGCGAGCTCGCCGTCGGTGAGGGCCGCGGTGCCGGGGCTCAGGCCGACCTCCGGTACCCGTTCTGACGCGGACATACGTGCCCTTCCGGATCCAGGGGGAGGCTGCACAGCGGGCAGGGCGGCCGGCCGGCCGAGACCACGTCGAGCGCGCGTTTGGCGAAGGACCGGGCCTGGGCGCCGGTGAGCAGCACCCGCAACAGCGGCGGCCCGTTCTCGTCGTCCTGGAGCAGTTCCTCCTCGGCGGCCTCCAGGTCGTCCTCCTCGCCGGCCAGCTCGACCAGGGCCTGCGCCTCGATCACCATCCGGTCGTTGGCGCCGTCCCAGGCCAGTGCCATGGTGCCGACCCGGAACTCCTCCTCGACCGGTACGTCGAGCGGTCCGCTGTCGGCCATCTCGGTGGGGGCGACGGCCGGCACCGGGGCGTTGCCGCCGGTGCGCCGCACCACCTCGTCGAGGAGTTCGTCGATGCGTTCGGCGAGCGCGGCGACCTGGGTCTTCTCCAGTGCCACGCTGGTGGTCCGGCCCGAGGCCGTGGCCTGCAGAAAGAACGTTCGCTGACCCGGCTGGCCAACGGTACCGGCCACGAAGCGGTCCGGGTGTTCGTAGAAGAAGACCTGGCGGGGCACGTCCTGCTCCGTTTGCTCGGCTGTGTGTCTGTGCGGCGTCTGCTGCGGACGGTGTCCCACCCGCCTGGTCGCCGGACCACCACCTTACTGCGGAAGCTGATCACGAGGTGCCGGTGGAGCCCCCCACCACCGCGTCGTCCGCCGCCGGGCCGGCCGCGGCGCCGCCCTCGGGGCCGGCCGCCGGGCGGGGCGGCGGGGTGAGCGCGGTGAGTTCGCCGGTGTCGCCGAGCCGCAGCAGGAACGGCCGGTGCGGGGTGTAGCGGATCACGGTGACCGAGCAGGGGTCGGTGCTGATCCGCTGGAAGAGGTCCAGGTGCATGCCGAGCGCGTCGGCGACCAGCGACTTGATGATGTCGCCGTGCGAGCAGAGCACGTACAGCGCGTCGGGCCCGTGCTCGGCCTCGATCCGGTCGTTCCAGTCGCGCACCGCGTCCACCGCGCGGGCCTGCATGCCGCGCAGCGACTCGCCCTCGGGGCCGGGGAAGACCGCGGCGGAGGGATGCCGCTGCACGGTCTTCCACAGCGGCTCGTCGGCGAGTTCGCCGAGCTTGCGGCCGGTCCAGTCGCCGTAGTGGCACTCGCCGATCCGGTCCTCGGTGTGCAGCGGCAGTTCGGGACGGGTGTCGAGCAGCGGGCGTACGGTCTCCTGGCAGCGCTGCAGCGGGCTGCTGACCACGGCGGCCAGCGGCAGCGCGGCGAGCCGGGCGGCGAGTGCGGCGGCCTGGTCGCGGCCGGTGTCGTCGAGGGCGACGCCAGGGCTCCAGCCGGCCAGCACTCCGTCGGCGTTGGCGGTCGAACGGCCGTGCCGGACAAGGATCACGGTGGGCATGCCCGCCACCGTAACCCTTCCGCGGCGGGCCCGTTGTGCTGGGTGACGGCCGTGGCGGGGAAGATCCCCCCGAGCCCCCACCACGGCCGCTGAATTCCTGCGATCCGCTGTCGCCGGCACACCTCTGGCTGTCCCACCCCCTGGGTAAGGTGCAACAGGGGTCGAGGGGCCCCTCAGCGTCGGTATCGCGAAGCAGGTGGAGATGTTCGGCAAGGCGACGAAGAGCCGACCGGTCGCACGCCGGTCCGGCCCCGCCGGTTCCGACTGGGCACCCTACGGCCGGCTCGAAGACGCCGCGGGCGCGTACTTCCTGCACGCGGACGTCGCGCTCGACGCCATCGCCGGGGTGATCGGCCGCCGCCGGGTGCGCGGCTTCACCCTGGAGCGGGTGGTGGATCTGACCGAGGCCGGCGCGTCGGTGTGGCAGGAGGCCGCGGTGTGCGACGGGCGGCGGCTGATCCTGTGGCACAGCGAGGAGCTGGCCGACGCCAAGGCGCCGGGCGGCACCGTGCTCGACTCGTCGGTGCAGGTGCTGCCGCTGGACTCGATCGGGCATGTCGGGATGCGCACCCTGGTGGGGCACGACGAGCTGGGGCGGCGGATCGACCGCGGGGTGTACCTGGTGCTGGCCACCGCGATGCCGCACGAGCTGCACGCGGTGCCCGCCGACTCCGACTCGCCGCTGCCGGCGGCCTCGGCGACGATCCGGCCCGAGGCGTTCCGGTTCAGCAAGTCGCTGGATGACGGCGGGCCCGGCCAGATAGCCCGGCTGATCGACTTCGGGCGGCTGCTGGGGCGGCTGGTCCCGAACTGACCGCGGCGCGGCGGGCCGGCCGGTCCGGGCGGCGGGGCACTATCCGGACAGCCGGGCGAGAGCACATTTCCGCCATCGGTCCAGGATCTGAGAATTAACCCGCGGCGGGGAATGTTCCGATTGCGTCACTCCGCGCGACGGCGGAGAACTCCGCGACCTGGGCTTTTCCCCGGCGGCGGTACATCCGGATGAACCGTTGGTGTGTCCACGGTGTTTCACTGATGTCAGCTACTGTCACAACAGCCTCCGCGGCATCGCCCTTGACATCGACATCAGGCCCGTGTCACGGTTTTGCCAGCGGCCGAACTGTGTCCGATTCCCGTCTGCGGCAACCGCACTGACGGCACGGCAGATCGCAGCGGATCGCCGAGCATCTCCACACATCGCAGGCGACTCGCGCCGCCCCCGCATTCGGCCGCAGAAAGCCGGATCGCGCATTCCGTTCAGCAGAGGTCCCGTCGGCCCGTCGGCCGCCGGGGCCTTTTCGTGCTGCCCGCGGGCCGCCCCGCGCGCGGCCGGCACCCCGCCTATTCCTAAGCCGAACCCGACAGGGAGAGGACGACCTCGCATGAGCAGGTTCACCGGCAAGACGGCTCTCATCACCGGATCAAGCCGCGGCATCGGCCGCGGTATCGCGGAGCGGCTGGGACAGGAGGGCGCCCGGGTCGCGGTGCACTACCGCGCCGACGACGCCGCCGCCAAGGAGGTCGTCGCGGCCGTCGAGGCGGCCGGCGGCAGCGCGTTCGCCATCCAGGCCGAACTGGGCCTGCCCGGCGACGCGGAGAAGCTGTGGGCGGCCTTCGACCAGGGCGCCGACGGCCTGGACATCCTGGTCAACAACACCGGCAGCGAGCCCCGTGAGATGGGCATCGCGGCCACCACCGCCGGCGGCTTCGACCAGCTGTTCGCGGTCAACGCCAAGGCGCCGTTCTTCGTCTCCCAGCTCGGTCTGGACCGGCTGCGGGACGGCGGCCGGATCATCAACATCTCCTCCGGCATGAGCCGCGACCCGGGCGCCCAGCCCGACTACGTGGCCTACGCGATGACCAAGAGCGCGCTGGACACCCTGACGGTGGCGCTGGCCAAGCAGCTCGCGCCGCGCGGCATCACCGTCAACTCCGTGGCCCCCGGCCTGATCGAGACCGACACCACCAACGCCAAGCTCTTCAACGAGCAGATGCGGCAGTTCGCCACCTCGATGATCCCGCTCGGCCGGCTCGGCAGGACCGAGGACGTGGCCGGCACGGTCGCCTTCCTCGCCTCGGCCGACGGCGGCTGGGTGACCGGCCAGTGGATCGACTGCTCGGGCGGCATGTCCCTTTGAGCCGGAACCTCGATCGAGGAGACGTGTGATGGCGTCGACCGATGCCCTCGAACTACCGCTGCTCACGCCCGGAGTGCTCTCCCCGCGATACGAAACCGGCACGCTGCCCGAATTCCACCGCATGCTGGCGGCGGCGGGCAGCCGGATCTTCACTCGTACCGAACGCATAGCGCTGGAAAGTCTCGACGGCTGGCACCGGGACCCCGACAGCGGCTGGCTCCGGCATCGCAGCGGCAGGTTCTTCTCGATCGAGGGTCTGCGGGCGCGAGTGGCCGGCGCTCCCGTCGCGGAATGGTGCCAGCCGATCATCAACCAGCCGGAAACCGGGATACTCGGCATCCTGATAAAGGAGTTCGGCGGGGTGCCGCACTGCCTGATGCAGCTGAAGGCCGAGCCGGGAAACCGTGGTGGGCTACAGCTGTCGCCGACCGTGCAGGCCACCCGCAGCAACTACACCGGTGTGCACGGCGGCAAGGCGGTGCCGTACCTGGACTACTTCCGGCAGGCGCCGGCGCACCGGGTGATCGCCGACATCCGCCAGTCGGAGCAGGGCTCGTGGTTCCTGCGCAAGCGCAACCGCAACATGATCGTCACGACCACCGACGACGTGCCCGAGCAGGACGGCTTCAGCTGGCTGAGCCTGCGCCAGGTGCTGCGCCTGCTGCGGCACGACGACCTGGTCAACATGGACACCAGGACGGTGCTGTCCTGCCTGCCGCTGGCTCCCGGCGGCCGGCCGCGACAGCCGGGGCGGGACGACGGGTTCACCGCCGCGCTGCTGCGGTCCTGCGACCCGGCGGCCGGCAGCAGGCACCCCGGCCGGGAGATCCGCTCCTGGATCACCGAGGTGCGCAGCCGTACCGAGGTGGACGTGGAGTCCGCGCCGCTGGACCGGCTGGCCGGCTGGCGGCAGGACGGCCGCAGCGTGCGGCACGACTCCGGCCGCTTCTTCGAGGTGATCGGGGTGCGGGTGGAGTCGGCCGGCCGGGAGGTCGGCGGCTGGACCCAGCCGATGCTGGCCACCGTGGAGGACGGGCTGCTCGCGCTGCTCGTCACCCGGATCGACGGGGTGCTGCACGCACTGATGCACCTGCGGGTCGAACCGGGCCTGGTGGACGTCGCCGAACTCGCCCCGACCGTGCAGGCCACGGTCGGCAACTACGCCGAACTGCCCGCCGCCGCCCGGCCGCCGTTCCTGGACGAGGTGCTGGCGGCCGGCCCGGAGGCGATCCGCTTCGACAGCATGCTCTCGGACGAGGGCGGCCGGTTCTTCCAGGTGAGCAACCGGCACCTGATCGTCGAGACCGGCACCGCGCACCGGCACCCGGACTACCGGTGGATGCCGGTGCACCAGCTCGCCGGGCTGCTGCGGCACTGCCACTACCTGAACGTGCAGGCGCGCAGTCTCGTCGCCTGCCTCTACGGCCTGCTCGCCGAATCGGCGGCGCGGGACGCGACGACCGGCACCGCGGCCGCCGACGGCGCGCCGGAACAGAAAGGCTGACGACCATGACGACGCCGACGCGCGGCGAAGCCGCAGGACAGGGCGATCCCACCGGGGGCGAGGACCGGCCGCTGGTGGCCGTACTCGGTGCCACCGGCTTCATCGGCTCCGCCGTACTGGCCGGGCTGGCCCGGCGGGACCTCAGGGTGCGGGCGGTGGCCCGTCGCCCCGCGGACGTGCCCGCGGACGCCGCCGCGGACATCGAGGTGGTCACCGCCGACCTCACCGACCGGCAGGCGCTGGCCGCCGCCGTGAAGGGCGCGGACACGGTGATCCACGTCCTGCTCTGCGAGGGCGGCTGGCGCGCCGCCGAGCAGCCGGGCGGCGAGCGGGTCAACGTCGAGGTGATGCGCGACCTGCTGGACCTGCTGCACAACGCGCCGCCGGAGAACGGCCGGCGCCCGCTGGTGATCTACGGCGGCGCCGCCTCGCAGGTCGGGGTGCCGCCGCGGGAGCCGCTCGACGGCACCGAGACCGACTACCCGGCGACCGTCTACGACGAGCAGAAGCTGACCGCGGAGCGGCTGCTGATGCGGGCCACCGCGGCCGGCTGGGTGCGCGGGATCAGCCTGCGGCTGCCGACGGTCTTCGGCGAGGGCACCGTGCCGGGCACCGCCGACCACGGGGTGGTGGCGGCGATGGCCCGCCGGGCGCTGGCCGGCGAGCCGATCACGCTGTGGCACGACGGCACGGTGCGCCGGGACCTGGTGCACATCTCCGACATCGCCGCCGCGTTCCTGGCCGCGATCGACCGCCCGCAGCGGCTGGTCGGCAGCCACTGGCTGCTGGGCGCCGGCCACGGGGACGCGCTCGGCGACGTCTTCCGCAGCGTGGCCAGGTTCGTGGCGACCCGTACCGGCACCGAGCCGGTGCCGGTCACCTCGGTGCGGCCGCCGGCCCACGCCCCGGAGACCGACTTCAAGAGCGTGACGATCGACTCCACGCCCTTCCGCGCGGTGACCGGCTGGCGGCCGGCCGTCCCGCTCGACGAGGGCCTGGACCGCACGGTGGCCGGCCTGCTGAGCGGCTGACCGGCCTTTCCCCCGTCCCACCGCCGAACTCCGCACCCGTTGTACGCCCGAGAAGGGGAGAGCGTGACCACCTACGTCTGGGACTACCTGCCCGAGTACGAGAACGAGCGCGAGGACATCCTCGGTGCCGTCGAGAAGGTCTTCAGCTCCGGCCGGCTGGTGCTCGCCGAGAGCGTCAAGGGCTTCGAGGAGGAGTTCGCCGCCTACCACGGCGTCGGGACCTGCGTCGGAGTGGACAACGGCACCAACGCCATCAAGCTCGCCCTCCAGGCGCTCGGCGTCGGCCCGGGCGACGAGGTCGTCACGGTGTCCAACACCGCCGCGCCGACCGTCGTCGCCATCGACGGCGCCGGCGCCACCCCGGTCTTCGTGGACGTCAACGAGGACGACTTCCTGATCGACACCGATCAGGTCGAGGCGGCTGTCACCAGCCGCACCAAATGCCTGCTGCCGGTGCACCTCTACGGCCAGTGCGTGGACCTGGCGCCACTGCGCGCGCTGGCCGACCGGCACGGCCTGGCCCTGCTGGAGGACTGCGCGCAGGCGCACGGGGCACGGCAGCACGGCCGGCTCGCCGGCACCACCGGCGACGCCGCCGCGTACTCCTTCTACCCGACCAAGGTACTGGGAGCGTACGGGGACGGCGGCGCGGTGCTCACCTCGCGACCCGAGGTCGGCACCGCGCTGCGCAAACTGCGCTACTACGGCATGGAGAAGACCTACTACACCGTGCAGACACCGGCCCACAACAGCCGTCTGGACGAGGTACAGGCCGAGATCCTGCGCCGCAAGCTCACCCGCCTGGACGCCTACACCGCCGCCCGCCGCGAGGTCGCCAGGCGCTACGCGGAGGGCCTCGGCGACACCGGCCTGGTGCTGCCGAAGGTCAACGAGGGCAACGAGCACGTCTACTACGTCTACGTGGTCCGCCATCCGCGCCGCGACGAGATCATCGAGCGGCTCAAGGCCCACGACATCAGCCTGAACATCAGCTATCCGTGGCCGGTGCACACGATGTCCGGCTTCGCGCACCTCGGCTACCGGCAGGGATCACTGCCGGTCACCGAGAAGCTGGCGGGCGAGATCTTCTCGCTCCCCATGTACCCGTCGCTGCCCGCCGGTCTACAGGACAAGGTCATCGCGGCGATACGAGAGGTTCTGACATGAAAGTACGTGAACTGGCGGTCACCGGGGCCCTGGAGTTCACGCCCGAGGTCTTCCCCGACGGGCGCGGGCTGTTCCTCTCCCCCTTCCAGGGGCCGGCCTTCACCGAGGCGACCGGCGGGCGCTTCCCGCTGGCGCAGAGCAACCACAGCAGGTCCAAGCGCGGGGTGGTGCGCGGGGTGCACTACACCGCCACCCCGCCGGGATGCGCCAAGTACGTGTACTGCCCGCGGGGTTCGGCCATCGACATCGTGGTGGACATCCGGGTCGGCTCGCCGACGTTCGGGCAGTGGGACTCGGTGCTGATGGACCAGCGGGACTTCCGGGCGGTGTACTTCCCGGTCGGCCTCGGGCACGCGTTCATCGCGCTGGAGGACGACACGGTGATGTCGTACATGATCACCAGCAGCTACGTGCCGGAGAACGAGCTGGCGCTGTCGGTCACCGACCCGGCGCTCGGCCTGCCGATCCCGACCGACGTCACCCCGGTCTACTCCGACCGGGACATCGCCGCGCCGACCCTGGCGCAGGCGCGCGAGCGCGGGCTGCTGCCGGACTACCGGCAGAGCCTGGAGATCGAGCGGCGAGAGAGCGGACGCTGAGATGAAGGGCATCATCCTGGCCGGCGGCAGCGGCACCCGGCTGCGCCCGCTCACCGGCACGCTGTCCAAGCAGATCCTGCCGGTCTACGACAAGCCGATGATCTACTACCCGCTCTCGGTGCTGATGCTGGCCGGGGTCAGGGAGATCCTGCTGATCTCCTCGCGGGACCACTCGGAGATGTTCCGCACCCTGCTCGGCGACGGCTCCCGGCTGGGCCTGCGGATCGAGTACGCCGAGCAGGACCGGCCCAACGGCATCGCCGAGGCGCTGATCATCGGCGAGGACTTCGTCGGCGACGACCAGGTCGCGCTGGTGCTCGGCGACAACATCTTCCACGGCCCGCGGTTCTCCGCGCTGCTCGGCGACGCCTACCGGGAGCTGGACGGCTGCGCGCTGTTCGGCTACCGGGTCAGCGATCCGCAGCGGTACGCGGTCGGCGAGACCGACCGCGCCGGCCGGCTGCTGTCGCTGGAGGAGAAGCCGGCCAAGCCGAAGTCCAACCTCGCGGTGACCGGCCTGTACATGTACGGCAACGACGTCCTGAAGATCGCCAGGACGCTGGCCCCGTCGGCCCGCGGCGAGCTGGAGATCACCGACGTCAACAAGGTCTACCTGGCGCAGGGCCGGGCCCGGCTGACCGAGCTGGGCCGCGGCTTCGCCTGGCTCGACATGGGCACCCACGACTCGCTGCTGACGGCCGGGCAGTACGTCCAGCTGGTCGAGCAGCGGCAGGGCGAGTGGATCGCCTGCGTCGAGGAGGTGGCGCTCAACCGGGGCTTCATCACCGCCGACCAGTGCTACCGGCTCGGCGTGGAGATGGCCGGCACCGCGTACGGCTCCTACGTCCAGGAGATCGCCGGCCGCGGCGGCGCGCTGTCCCCCGCGTGAGGGTCCCGACCAGCCGAGGAGGTGCACGGCATGCGGATACTCGTGGCCGGCGGCGCCGGGTTCATCGGTTCGCACTTCGTCCGGCAACTGCTGGGCGGCGCTTACCCGGACCTCGCGGGCGCCGAGACGGTCGTCCTTGACAAGCTCACCTACGCGGGCAACCCCGCCAACCTGGCCGCGGTCCGCGGCCACCCGCGCTACCGGTTCGTCCTGGGCGACATCTGCGACGGGGATCTGGTCGGCTCGCTGCTGCGCGGCACCGACCTGGTGGTGAACTTCGCCGCCGAGACCCATGTGGACCGCTCGATCGACGACGCCGGCGCGTTCGTCAGAACCAACGTCCTGGGCACCGACACCCTGCTGCGGGCCGCGGCCGGCGCCGGGTCCGGCCTGCGCCTGGTCCATGTGTCGACCGACGAGGTGTACGGGTCCATCGCCACCGGCTCCTGGCCGGAGGACCACCCGCTCGCGCCCAACTCCCCCTACGCCGCATCCAAGGCGGCGTCGGACCTGCTGGCGCTGTCCTACCACCGCACGCACGGGGTGGATGTACGGGTCACCCGGTGCTCCAACAACTACGGGCCCTACCAGTACCCGGAGAAGCTGATCCCGCTGTTCGTCACACGGCTGCTGGACGGCAGGACCGTCCCGCTGTACGGCGACGGCGGCAACGTACGGGACTGGCTGCATGTGGACGACCACTGCCGGGCCGTCGCCGCGGTGGCCGCCAAGGGCCGGGCCGGCGAGGTCTACAACATCGGCGGCGGCACCGAGCTGGCCAACACCGAACTCACCGACGAGTTGTTGCGGCTGCTCGGCCGCGACCGCTCGTCGGTGGTGCGGGTCGAGGACCGCAAGGGCCACGACCGCAGATACGCCGTCGACCCGGCCAAGATCGCGGCCGAGCTCGGCTTCCGGCCGCGGGTCGGGTTCGCCGACGGCCTGGCCGGCACCGTCCGCTGGTACCGGGAGCACCGCTCCTGGTGGGAACCCCTGGCGGCGGCCGCCGCGGCCAAGGCGACGGAGAACGAGAGCGACCGCAAGAGCACCGAGTAGACCCGAGGGAAAGAGAGAGGTCCATGCGGATCCTGTTCACCACCACACCGACGTTCTCGCACACCACCCCGATGGTTCCGCTGGCCCAGGCGGCCCGGCTGGCCGGGCACCAGGTGCTCTTCGCGGGCAGCGGCGTCACCCTCAAGACCGCCGCCGGGGCCGGGCTGCCGGTGCTCGACGCGGGCGGCGGCCACGACCTCCAGGAGATCCACCGCAGCTTCGTGTCCAACCCGGCCAACCACATGCTGCCGTCCGACGAGGCGGTCAAGGCGTTCGTCGGCATGATGTCGCAGATCGGGCAGCTGATGCTGCCCAGCCTGGTGCAGACGGCCAGGGAGTGGGGGGCCGACATCGTGGTCACCCCGGCCTGGCTGCCCTGGGGCATGCTGGCCGCCCGCGCCTCGGGCGCGCTGTCGGTGCTGCACGGTATCGGGCTGCGCTACCCGGCGGTGCCGTGGATGGCCATGCAGCCGCCGGAGTTCGTCCGGCAGCTCGGGGTCACCGAGTTCCCCGACCACTGCGACGCCGAGGTGGCGCTGAGCCCGGCGTCGCTGGAGGCGTTCAGCCCGACCGCGCCCGGCGACGTGCCGTTCCCGGTGCTGAACATGCGGCCGTGCACGTACAACGGCTCCGGGCAGCTGGAGCCGTGGCTGCTGCGCAAGCCGGACGGCGACCGGCCGCGGATCGCGATCACCATGGGCACCGCGACGGCCGTGCACAGCTGGCCCACCGTGCTGAAGGCGGTCGTGGAGGGGACGGCCGACCTCGACGCGGAGGTGGTGCTGCTGCCCGGCGGGGTGGACGTCGCCTCGATCATCGGCCCGCTGCCCGGCCATGTGAAGGTGCTGGACTTCGTGCCGCTGAGCGCGGTGCTGCCGCGCTGCGACGCGCTGGTCCACCACTCGGGTATGAACTCGATGTTCTCCGCGCTCGCCGCGGGCGTGCCGCAGATCCCGCTGCCGGTGGCCGCGGGCGACGCGCCGGTCAACGCGATGGTGGCCGGCCGGCGCGGCACCAGCGTGTCGGTGGACCGGACCGCCGTCACACCCGAGGCGATCGGCAAGGCGCTGCGCGAGGTGCTGCAGACCTCGTCGTACCGCACCGCGAGCGAGGAGGTGGCCGCGGAGATGGCGGCGATGCCGTCCCCGTACGAGGTGGTGGGGCAGCTGGTCGAACTGGCCGGCGCCCGCACCCGCTGAGCCGGGCCCCTGGTTCGCCGGGGCGGCGAGCGCGCCGCCCCGGCACCGCCGGCCGGGCCCCAACGCCCTTGAGAGCCGCAGGACTTCAGGACTGTAAGGAGACGACCCGATGCTCCCGATACGTCGCGCCACCGTGGCCGACGCCGCCGCCCTCACCGAGCTGCGCGCGATGATGCACGACGACATCAACGGCCCGCACCCGCGCGAGTGGATGAAGGCCTGCGAGGAGGTCACCGCCGACCGCCTCGGCAACGACCCCGACTTCTACGCGTACGTCGCCGAGGACGGCGACAACGGCGTGGTGGCCTGCGTGACCGGCGAGATCCGGCCGCGCTTCCCCAACCCCGAGTCGGCCGCGAGGATCTTCGGCTTCGGGATCGCCCTGTGCACCCGCCCCGAGTACCGCCGCCAGGGCCTGGGCGGCACCCTGCTGCACACCCTGGCCGAGCGGTTCATCAAGGAGGGCTGCGAGCGGGTGAGCATTTTCGCGTCCAAGCAGGGCGCGCCGCTGTACCGGCTGATCGGCTACGAGGACCTCAGCGACGTGGCGCTGGCGATGAACCGCTTCGTGGACCATCCGCTGCCGGTCAACCGGTACACCAGCACTCCGGTGCCGCCGGAGCTCTAGGCCGAGTCTGAGCGGTGACGGGTCAGGCCAGGCCGGCGTGCTCCAGTGCCTGGACGCCGGCCCGCAGGCCCGCCACCCGCTCCTCCAGGGTGAAGCCGGCCGGGGTGAGGTTGAGCGTGTTCACCCCGGCGTCGGCGTACGCCCGCATCCCGTCGGCGATCCGCTCGACGGAGCCCAGCAGGCAGGTGGATTCGATCAGCTCGTGCGGCACCGCGGCGGCGGCGCCGGCCTTGTCGCCGGCCAGGTACTTCTGCTGGATGTCGGCGGCCTGCTCCTCGTACCCCATCCGCCGCGCCAGCTGGTTGTAGAAGTTCTGCTTGGCGCTGCCCATCCCGCCGACGTACAGGGCGGTGTACGGGCGGAAGATGTCGGCGAGCGCGGCGACGTCGTCGCCGAGCGCGAGCGGCAGCGTCGGGGAGACGTCGAAGCCGTCCATGGTCAGCCCGGCCTTCTCCCGGCCGGCCCTGATGTGCCGCAGCGCGGTGTCCTCCAGATGCGCGGCGGACGGGAAGATCAGCAGCGCGCCGTCGGCGATCTCGCCGGTCTGCTCCAGGTTCTTCGGGCCGATGGCCGCGATGTAGAGCGGGATGTGCTCGCGCTCGGGGTGCACGGTGAGCTTGATCGGCTTGCCGGGGCCGCCGGGCAGCGGCAGCGTCCAGTGCTCGCCCTGGTGGGTCAGCCGCTCCCGGGACATCGCCTTGCGGACGATCTCCACGTACTCGCGGGTGCGGGACAGCGGCTTGTCGAACTTCACGCCGTACCAGCCCTCGGAGACCTGCGGCCCCGAGACGCCCAGGCCCAGCCGGAACCGGCCGCCGGTCAGCGAGTCGAGGGTGGCGGCGGTCATCGCGGTCATCGCGGGGGTGCGGGCCGGGATCTGGAAGATCGCCGAGCCGACGTCGATCCGCTCGGTCTGCGCGGCGACCCAGGCGAGCACGGTGGCGGCGTCGGAACCGTACGCCTCGGCGGCCCAGCACACCGAGTAGCCGAGCCGGTCGGCCTCCTGGGCGACGGCGAGGTTGTCCGCGTCCATGCCCGCGCCCCAGTAGCCGAGGTTGATTCCGAGCCGCATACCGCTCCCCTTTGCTGGCCTCTTCCGGCCTGTACTGACCGGTAACGTCGTTGTCACCCCGGACTTTAGCGCCCTGTGAGCCTCTCGCGACCTGTCGGGTACGTCACTGCCGCCCATTCGGCCTGTGCGGGCAGTAATCTCAGCGCCCATGGAGCATAGGCATCTCGGGCGCACCGGGCTGCGCGTGTCCCGGCTCGGGCTCGGCACGCTCACCTGGGGTCGCAACACCGGCGAACGCGACGCCGCGGATCTGCTCAAGGCGTTCTGGGACGCCGGCGGCACGCTGGTCGACACGGCGGACGTGTACGCCGACGGCGGCGCGGAGTACCTGCTCGGCCGGCTGATCGAGGACCTGGTGCCGCGGGCCGACCTGGTGATCGCCACGAAGGCGGGCAGCGTGCCCGACCCCGATCGGCGGTTCGACACCTCGCGCGGGCATCTGCTCTCCGCGCTGGACGCGTCGCTGCAGCGGCTCGGAACCGACTACGTGGACCTGTGGCAGGTGCACGCCTTCGATCCCGGTACGCCGATCGAGGAGACCCTCCAGGCACTGGACATCGCTGTCAGCTCCGGCCGGGCGCGGTACGTCGGGGTCTCCAACTTCTGCGGCTGGCAGCTCGCCAAGGCCGCGACCTGGCAGCTGGCCGGGCCGGGGCGGACCGTGCTGTCCAGTACGCAGATGGAGTACTCGCTGCTCCAGCGCGGAGTGGAGCGCGAGGTGCTGCCCGCGGTGCTCGACCTCGGGCTCGGGCTGCTGCCGTCCTCGCCGCTCGGCCGCGGCGTGCTCACCGGCAAGTACCGGGACGGCATCCCGCAGGACTCGCGGGGCGGCTCGGAGGACCTCGCCGGCTTCGTGGACCCCTACCTGGACGAGACGGCGGGGCTCATCGTGGACGCGCTCGCCATAGCCGCCGACGGGCTCGCCGTCACGCCGCTCCAGGTGGCGCTCGCGTGGGTGCGGGACCGGCCCGGGGTCACCGCGCCGATCCTCGGCGCGCGCAACGCGCAGCAGCTCGCGGCGGCTTTGTCGGTGGAGGCCCTTAGTCTTCCTGATGAGATCTGCCAGGCGCTGGACGATGTCTCGGCGCCGCTGCACCGCTATCCGGACCACGATTGGAGCACGCTCTGACCGGGTCCGCCGCACCACGGAGGCCGCTCGCTGTGACCGACACCACCCCCGCCTCCGGCGCGGACCGCCCCTCCCCCCGCCCGGCCCCCGACCTGGCCGGCCTGGCCGCCGCGGTCCGCTCGATCGAACGAGGCGAGAACCCCTCGGCCCCCGCCCCCCGCGGCGACGCGGCGGAGGCCCGCCGCAAGCGCCGCGAGGCGATGGCAGCGGAGGCGGAGGCGATGCAGGCAGCCGAGCTCGCCGCGGCGCAGGGCGCCCCGCCCGGCGAACCGGCTGCCGCGGCGGCGCCCGGAGAGCCCGAACCCCCGGCCGTGGCGGCCGAACCGGCTGCCGCCGAGGCCGAGCACGATGCGCCGGCCGCCGCCGAAGGCGAAGGCGACACCATGGAGCCGTCCGCCGCCAACGCCCCGGCCGCGAGAGCCGGTTCGGCCAACCCGGAGGCAGACGCCGGCGACAGCCCGGCCGCCCCATCCGCAGGGGGTAGTTCGACCGCTACGAGCGAACCCGCACCGCCCGGAGCGGAAGCGGAGCCCGCGCGGCAGGCGACCGACGGCCCCGCAGCCCCGGGCGCGGGAGCAAGCGCGGTCTCGGCGGCCCCGGGCCGCGGAGCGGCAGGTGACGCCGCCGGCCAGGGCGCAGCCCAAGGCTCGGACCCGAGCGCCGCAGGCCGCGTGCCGACAGGCAGCCTCACCGCCCCGGGCGGAGCCCAAAGCCCGGGCGGAGCCCAAGGCACAGACCCGAGCACCCCAGGCGGCGTGCCGGCAGGCAGCCTCACCGCCCCGGGGGGAGCCCAAAGCCCGACTTCCCGGGGCGAAGCCCGACGAGCCCCGGTCTTGGACCCTGAGGCCATCGCCGCCGCGCGGGATGTGCTTGTCGCGGGTGGGGCGCCCGGGGAGTTGGCGGAAGAGGCCGTGCGGGTGCTCGGGGAGGGGGCCGGAGGGGCGCTGCGGGGGGATCCCTGGCTGGTGCTCGGGGTTGGCGGGGTGCGCGTCGAGGACGGGGACGCGTTCGCGCGGAGCGTGCTCGGCGGGGAGTGCGGGCCGGGGGACGAGCGGCGGGGCAGGGCGCTGGTCGGGCGGGTGCTGGAGGATGCCGCGCGGCACGGGCACACGGCGGTGCCGTCCGCCGAACTGCTCGCCGCGCTCGGCGGTCACGCCGTTCCCGATCCGCCCGCCGCGATGTCCGCCGCCGTCGCCGAGGGCCAGGTCTTGGTCTTCCGGGACGCGTCGCAGCCCCTCCCGGAAGCCGCCCCCGACGACGAGGAGGAAGCCGAAGCCGACGTCCCCCTGCTGATCGGCCTCGACCGCTACGCCCTCGCGGAGGAGAGCCTCGCCGACGGCCTGATCCGGCTGCTGCGCTCCTTCGACACCGAGGCGGACTGGGAGCAGGCCGCCACCGCCGCCCCCTCCCCTTCCGCGGCGGAGCTGATCCGGGCCGCCGCGTCCTCCGGCCTGGTCGTGCACACCGGCGGCGAGGCCGCCCGGCACGAGCCGGCCGCCCTGGTGTCCGCCGCCCGCGCCGCGGGCCTGCGCGCGTACGCCGCCGCGTACACCGACGACAGCCGCCGCAGGCTCGCCGAGGCCGTCGGCGATGACGCCGCCGTGACCGTCGCCGGCCTGCTGGCCGGCCGCCACGGCCCCGGCCGCGCCCCTGACGGCACCCTCGCCCTGGACCTGCTCGCGGTGTTCGACGCCCCGCAGTTGGGCGTCGAGGAGGCCGCCGACCTGGTGGAGGCCGTCCCGGACGGCGCCCGCCTGGTGCTCAGCGGCGATCCGAACGTGCTGTGGTCGGCCGGCCCCGGCCGCGCGTTCGCCGACCTGCTCGCGGCCAAGTGCTGCCCCCGCGTCTCCTCCCGCACCCCCGACCCCGGCCCGATCGGCGAACTCGTCTCGGGCATCGGCGTGGGCGAACTCGCCGCGGTCGAGGCGCCGGACAAGGAGGTCGTGGTGGTCCCGGTCCGCGACCCGCGCGAGGCCGTGCTGCGTGCCGTCCAGCTGGTCGCCGACTCCGTGCCGCGGGCCATCGGCGTGCCCCCGGAGCGCACCCAGGTGATCACCCCGGCGCACGGCGGCGCCGTCGGCACCCGCGTGCTGAACGCCGCGCTCAAGGAGCGGCTGAACCCCGGCCCCGGCCGGTTCGGCGGCTTCGACCCCGGCGACCGGGTCGTCCACGTGCCGTTCCCGGGCCGTACGCTGCCCGGCACGGTGGTCGGCGCCGAGCCGGACGGCCTGCTGCTCGACGGCCCGCAGGGGCGGTTCCTCGTCCCGCGTGCCGACGTGGCCGGAACCGTACGGCACGGCTGGGCGATCACCGGCCACCAGGCGGCCGGTGCCCGCTGGCCGGCCGTGGTGGTGGTCGTCCCGGGCGACGCGGGCCCGCTGCTGACCCGCTCGTGGGTCTACAGCGCGTTCGCGCGTGGCGAACGTCACCTGTCGGTGGTCCAGGGCGCGGACCAGGCGCTGGCCGCGGCGGTGGCCGGCGCGCCGGCCAAGGAGCGCACGACCCGGCTGACTTCGGTCCTGAAGGAGCTGGCCGCCGACTCCTGAGGGCCGGCGAAAGGCCCCGCGCGCCAGCGCAAGGGGGCCGGGGGCGGGCCCTCAAGCCCCTCCCCCGGCCCACGCCGCCCACCGGCCGCCCCGCTCAGTCGGGATCGAGCACGCCCAGCTCGTCGTCGAAGACCGCGCTCACGTCGAAGCGGCACACCACCAGCTGCGGGTCGGCCTGTTCGAAGGGCGCGTCCAGCCACTCCCCCGCCTCGGCCGGCTCCGCCGCGGTCACCCACAGCGTGGAGTCGCCCTCCTCCAGGCCGAACTCCTTGTGCCGCTGGGCGATCTCATCGGGCTCGTACTCCCCGAAGATCACCCCGACCGCCGAGTTGACGGTGCTGCCCACCGGCACCTCGTCCGCCTCACTGGCCCGCCTGGCCTGGGCGAACAGCCGCTCGGGCGAGACGATCGTGTAGTCGCGGCGGATCAGCACGCTGATCGCCTCGGGGTCCTCGGGCCCCGCGTACTCGGGCAGCTTGTCGCCGGCCGGCACCTCGAACGGGGTGACCTCGTCGTAGGTGTCGTACAGCAACTCGTCGTAGGACTCGGCCGCCGCGGCCAGTTCCTCGAAGGCCGCGAAGACGGCGGGGTCGTCCTCGCCGGTACGGTTCTCGATCGCCTCAAGGTGCCGGTCCAGGGCGGCCTTGACCGCCTCTACGGCGGCACGGACCTCGGCAACGGTGGGCTGCACGTCATCAGACATGAGGCAGACGCTATCCGCACCGGGGCGCTGCCCGCACAGTAGATACGCATCTGATCCGTCAGCAGTGTGGCGGGAGGGCCCGGGGAAGCGCGCCGGGGCCGTCGCGGCGGGGCGGAGGACCCCGGGGCGGTGCGGCCGGAACCTGCCGTCGGCGAGCCTGTGACCTGGGTGTTGATTTCCCAGGATCGTTGCCGCGCCGGGGTGTTGCCCGCACAATGGGAGGCGATGGCGGAATACGAATTCAGAGAGATGTATGTGGCCCGCGGGGTGTCCCGCAAGGACGCGACGCGGCTGCTGACCGACGAGGCGGAGTACGGGCACTGGGAGCTCGACCGGGTCCGGCTGTTCGCCGACGGCAGCCGCCGGGTGCGGCTGCGCCGGCGGATCATCCGCCAGGTGCGCGCCACCTGGTGACCGCGGGACGGTGGCCGGCGACGGCCCCGCCCCGCGGAGCGGTTCAGCGCGCGGAGCGCCGGGCGCGCCGGTAGAGCACGGTGCCGCCGAGCAGCAGCGCCCCGGAGGCGGGTGCCAGCAGGCCGACACCGCCGGCGCCGGTGTGCGCGAGCGTCTCGGTGCCGGTTCCAGGCGTGCCGGCCGCGGGTGTCACCGCGGAGTGGCCGGTGCTGGGCGTGGCCGCGCGCGGCGCCGCCGGGCTGCCGGCGGTCGCCGGGTGGCCGGAGCCGCCCGGGTTGCCCGACCGGCCGGGGGTGCCGCCGCCGGGGTGCGCCGGGTGGCCCGGTGTCGTCGGCGGGCAGGGCTTGGTCGGCGGGGCCGGGTGGGTCGGCGGCGCCGGATGGGTCGGCGGGGCCGGGTGGGTCGGCGGTACGACCATTTCCGAGCACTTGTTGCCGATCGCCGGGTTCAGCGCGCCGACGACATTGACCGTGTTCCCGCACAGGTTGACCGGCACGTGCACCGGCACCTGGACGGTGTTGCCCGAGCCGACGCCCGGCGAGTGCGAGCTGCCGCCGGTGGCGCCGGAGCCGCCGCGGGGGCCCGCGGTGCTGCCGGAACGGGCGCCGGGGCCCGAGACGTTCGCACACCGGTTGCCGATCGCCGGGTTCAAAGCGCCGACGACGTTGACGGTGTTCCCGCACGCGTTGACCGGCACGTGCACCGGCACCTGGACGGTGTTGCCCGAGCCGACGCCCGGCGAGTCCGCGGCCGTGCCCGCGGCGCCCGCGTCGGCGTGGGCCAGACCGCCGCCCGCGGCGATCACCCCGCCGGTGGCCACCACGGTGAGCAGGCCCTTGGCTGCGACCTGTCGCATCACTTCCCCCAAACTTCCCCTGCCCGCAGGGGCTCAAGAAACGGAGAGCGGCCCCGGAGTGCGTGTCGCACCCGGGGCCGGCCCGGCCCTAGACCGCCGGGAGTCGGCGGTCAGCCAGGGATCACTGGTTGACGCAGGTGTTGCCGAAGGCAGGGTTGAGGAGCCCGATCACCGACACGGTGTTCCCGCACAGGTTCACCGGGATGTGCACGGGCACCTGGATGACGTTGCCGGACAGCACGCCGGGCGACTGCACGGCCGCACCCTGGGCACCGGCATCGGCGGTGGCCAGCCCGGCGCCGGCGAGCACCAGACCACCGGCGGTGGCGGCGACAGCTGCGATCTTCTTGATCATTTTCTTCCTCCTCATCGACAAACGCGGTCCCAAACCCCGGACCACACCCGTCGTAACGACGCTGGAGGAATAGAGCTACGAAAGCACCGGGCCGTTCACCCGTACCGGCGAAATCGAGCGCCGGTACGGGTACACACGGCCGATCCGTCAGCTGTGTTCGATGAAGCGGTCGAGCACCCGCACGCCGAACCGCAGGCCGTCCACCGGCACCCGCTCGTCAACTCCGTGGAACATCCCGGCGAAGTCCAGCTCGGGCGGCAGCCGCAGCGGGGCGAACCCGAAGCAGCGGATGCCCAGGTCGTCGAACGACTTCGCGTCGGTGCCGCCGGAGAGCATGTACGGCACCGCGCGGGCGCCCGGGTCCTCGGCGACCAGCGCGGTCTGCATGGCGTCCACCAGCGCGCCGTCGAAGTCGGTCTCCAGCGCCTTGTCCGAGTGCAGCGTCTCGCGCTTGACCTTCGGGCCGAGGATCCGGTCGAGGTCGGCGAGGAACTCGTCCTCGTAGCCGGGCAGGAAGCGGCCGTCGACATGGGCGGTGGCCTGGCCGGGGATCACGTTGACCTTGTAGCCGGCGCCGAGCATCGTGGGCGCGGCGGTGTTGCGCAGCGTGGTGCCGATCATCTTGGCGATGCCGCCGAGCTTGACGAGGGTGGCCTCCATGTCCTCCGGGTCGAGGTCGGCGCCGTACGCGTCGCCGAGCTCGTCCAGGAAGCCGCGCACCGACTTGGTGACCCGGACCGGGAACTCGTGCCGGCCGAGCCGTCCGACCGCCTCGCACAGCTCGGTGATCGCGTTGTCCTTGTTGGTCATCGAGCCGTGCCCGGCGGTGCCGTCCACGGTGAGCCGCATCCAGTGCATGCCCTTCTGGGCGGTCTCGATCAGATACAGCCGCAGATCGTCGTTGACGGTCAGCGAGAAGCCGCCGACCTCGCCGATCGCCTCGGTGACGCCCTCGAAGAGCTCGGGGTGCTTGTCCACCAGGTAGCGGGCGCCGTAGATGCCGCCCGCCTCCTCGTCGGCGAGGAACGCCAGCACGATGTCGCGCGGCGGCTTGCGGCCGCTGCGCAGCCGGTCGCGGACGACGGCGAGCGTCATCGCGTCCATGTCCTTCATGTCGACGGCGCCGCGGCCCCACACGCAGTCGTCGGCGACCTCGCCGGAGAACGGGTGCCTGGTCCAGTCGTCGGCGTTGGCCGGCACCACGTCGGTGTGCCCGTGGATGAGCAGCGCCGGCCGCGACCGGTCCTCGCCCTCGATCCGGGCGACGGTGGAGGCCCGGCCCTTGTGCGACTCGAAGATCCGCGGTTCGAGACCGACCTCGGCCAGCTTCTCCGCGACGTACTCGGCCGCGGCGCGCTCGCCGGGCCCCGAGTGGTCGCCGTAGTTGCTGCTGTCGATCCGGATCAGCTCACTGCACAGATCGACGACCTCGTCCTCGCCGCTCACCGCCGCGCCACCCGCCCTGCCCACCGACTCAACCACGCTGTTCTCCTCCTGATCACCCTGCCGGACCCCCGGCCCCGCCACCTGCCGCGCCGCGGCGGGAGCCCCAGGTCCCCCATACTCCCCCGGCCACCCCCGCGGCTCCAAGGCTCCATCCCCCTGACCTCGCGGCTGACCTGCCGGAGGCCGCGCGGTGACCTGCCGCGGGCCGCCGAAAGGGCGTGACCGGGCACCTTGGATCTTTGCTATGGTTTACCTCGTCGCCACGGCCCTGAGGCCGCGGTGACACACCCGGTCCGGGTGGCGGAATGGCAGACGCGCTAGCTTGAGGTGCTAGTGCCCTTTATCGGGCGTGGGGGTTCAAGTCCCCCCTCGGACACCAGCAGATAACCCCTCTGAGCAGGGGTTTTTCTGTTTTCAGGGGTCCGCGTGAACAAAACGGCGGCGGCCACACGATGCCGCCGGCGCGGCGACCGGGCCCGGAAGGGGACGAGCCGGTGCGAGGTGCGGGGCGACGGGTGCCGCTGCCGTTGGCCGCGGACAGCGAGCGCTGGCGCAGCGTCTTCGCCGAGCGCACCGTCCTCGCCGTGGCGCACAACGTCACCTCGGCCACCCGGCTGCTCGACCTGCTCGCGCTCTTCGAGGGCGACCGGCGGGTCGAGACCGTCTTCACCTGCACCGGCTCCTCGGCCATGGACAACGGCACGGCGGAGCTGTTCCAGGCGCGGGGCGCGCTGTTCGTCCCGTGGTCAGAGGCGATCCGGCGGAAGTTCGACCTCGCCATCGCCACCAGCCGCGGCGGCGACCTGTTCAACCTGCACGCGCCTTTGATCTGCACGCCGCACGGAGCCGGCTACAACAAGGTGCTGGACGGGGGTCCGGGCGCGTTCGGGCTCACCGAGCAGTCGCTGATGCACGACGGGCGGGTGGTGCCGTCCGCGATCGTGCTGTCGCACGAGGAGCAGCGGGCCCGACTGGCGGTGAGCTGCCCGGACGCGGTGCCCGTCAGCCGGGTCGCGGGCGATCCGTGCTTCGACGAGCTGGTGGCGAGCCGGCCGTTCCGGCAGGACTACCGGCACGCGCTGGGCCTGCGCCGCGGCCAGCGACTCGTGGTGGTCTCCTCCACCTGGGGCAGGGACTCGGTGCTCGACGCCGCCGGTCCCGAGCGGGACACCCTGCGCCGCGCGCTGGCGGAGCTGCCCGCCGACGCGCACCGGGTGGTGGCCCTGGTCCACCCCAACGCGTATTACGGCCATGGCGCCTGGCAGCTGCACACCTGGCTGGCGCCGCTGCTCGCCCGCGGGCTGATGCTGCCCCGGCCGGACGCGGAGACCTGGAAGGCCGCGCTGGTCGCGGCGGACTCGCTGTGCGGCGACGGCGGGTCGGTCACGCAGTACGGGGTGTCGCTCGGCGTCCCCACCGTGCTCGGCTCGTTCGCCGCGGACCGGGCGGCGGCCGGCTCGCCGATGGCGCTGCTGGCGGAGGTGCTGCCCCGGCTCTCGGCGCACCGGCCGCTGCTCGCGCAGTTGCGGGACGCCGACCGCCGGCAGTGCGACGACCCCGGCCTCGGGCGGCTGCGCTCGCTGGTCACCTCGTGTCCGGGGCAGGCCGCCGCCCGGCTGCGCGCGCTGTTCTACGAGCGGCTGGCGCTGCCCGAGCCCGCGGCGCCGACCGGCGTCCGCACCGTCCCCGTACCGGTGGCCGAGGCGGTCTCAGGGCAGCCCGCGCCCGGGCGTTCTCCCGTCGTGCCGCCGATGTACGTGACGGTCGGTGCCGAGGGCGGGCCGCTGACCGTCAGCCGCTATCACGCCGCCCTCCAGCGGCCCAGCCAGGAGGAGCACCTGGCGGGCGCGCATCTCGTCGCCGACATCGACGACCCCGACACGCAGTGGCCGCGCGCGGCCGACGTGCTGCTGGTGCGGCTGCGTCCCGGCGACGGCCCCGTCGGCACCGCCGGGCGCGCGGAGCGCGAGGCGGACGCCGGCGGCTACCCGGGCTGCTCGCTGATCGCCACCGAGACACCGGACGACGGCTGCGTGGCGCTGCTGCCGCGCCTCGGCGTACGAGTGTCGGCACGGTGGTCGGGGCCGCGCCCGTGGTGGGTGTCGGCCGCGTTCGCCGCCTCGGTCCTGTACGACCGGCTGCTGTGCCTACCGCCGGACGATCCTGACGCCGACGGCTCTGACCAGCGGCTCTCGCGGTTCAGCGTGACCATCGGCGCGGACGCGGAACCGGCGCTCCTGGTCGTCACCGCGCTGTGAACCGGTACGCCCGGGCGCGGCCGGCTGCCGGGGGTGGACGGCCCGGGCGCAGGCTTCTCCACCCCTGATTCCACCCGTGGGTCCAGGTGTCGAAAGCCCTGCGACAGCAGGCTTGGGGGCATGACAACAAGCGAGTGGATCACCGACATCGCCCTCCTCCTCGTCGTCTTCCGGCAGCTGCGGGAAGGCCGGCTCGACCTCAAGACCTTCCTGATCCCGCTGGGGATCGTGGCCTTCGTGGCCCATACGTATCTGGACTCCGTTCCGACCGCCGGCAACGACATGGTGCTGATCGGGACGCTCGTGGGCATCGGCGCCGTGCTCGGCATCGCAGGCGGCGTGTACACCCGGGTCAGGACGCTCGACGGGCACGTGCTGATCAAGGCCGGGGCCGTCTCGGCGGCCCTGTGGGTGATCGGCATGGGCGCCCGGATGGGTTTCCAGCTGTGGACCGAGCACGGCGGCGGTGCCGACAACGTCGCCAGGTTCAGCGTCGCCCACCACATCACCAGCGACCAGGCGTGGGTGTCGGCGTTCGTCCTGATGGCGCTCACCGAGGTCGTCACCCGGCTGGCCACCATCTTCATCCGCAGCCGGATGCTGACCGACGGGCAGCCGGCGACGGCGTCGCACCGTGTCGCGGTCCGGCCGTGAGTTATGGTCTGGCCGTGCCCACCGCGGAGACCGACCCCTCGCCCGGGCCGGTCCCGCCGGGGCCGGCCCGGCTGGTGCCGGGCCGGGACACCCGGGTGTGGTGGCTGCTGCCGGTGGCCGCCATCGTCGTGGGGACCGTGACGATCCGGCCGATGGGCGTCAGCGGGCGGGGCCTGGCGGTCGCCGTCCTGTTCGTACTCAACTGCGCGGTGCTGCTGATCCGGGGCGTGCCCGAGGACCGGATCCCCGAGCGCCTCACCGTCGTCTGGCTGTCCTTCGGGGTCCTGGTGGCGGCGGCGCTGATCGGCGTCAGCCGCGAGGGAACGGGCTACCTCTTCGCCTTCTTCCTCGCCGGGCACATCGGATACCGGCTCCCGACGAAACCGGCCGTCGTCCTCGCGGCGGCCTGCAGCCTGCTCTGCGGCGCCGTCCTCTACTTCCACCTCGGGCCCGGCCACCACCTGCTGCCCTGGGTCCTCGGCCTGGCCACCGGAGCGCCCGTCGTGATCGGGATCCTCAACCGGGCGCAGCACCAGGCCGTGCGGTCCACGATCTCCGCGGCGCAGTCCGCGGAGCGGGCCGCCCGGGCCGAGGCGCAGACCGCCGTACTGACCGAACGCAGCCGGATCGCCCGGGACGTGCACGACGTCCTGGCGCACTCGCTGGCCGGGATCAACATGCAGCTGGAGCTGGCAGACGCGCTGATCGACACCGGCGACCTGGAAAAGGTGCGCGAGGCCAACGACAAGGCGCACAGCCTGGTCAAGGAGAGCCTGAAGCAGGCGCAGTGGACCGTGCACGCGCTCCGCGAGGACTCGCTGCCGCTGGTGGAGAGCCTGACCGCGATGCTCGAGTCGTCCGGCCACCGGAACGTGCTCACCGTCTCCGGCACCGTTGGGGACGTGCCGGCGCGGGTGGTCCAGAACCTGCTGCGGATCGCCCAGGAGGCGCTGACCAACGCGGCCCGGCACGCGCCGGGCGGCGGGGTCGCCGCGGAGCTGGAGCTCACCGCCGCGTCGGTCTCGCTGCGGATCCGCAACCGGCCCGCGACCCGCCCGGTGCAGCCGGGTGTCGGCAGCGGGATGGGACTGATCGGAATGCGCGAACGCGTCGCCCTGCTGGGCGGCACCCTCACCGCCGGCCCGGTCGTCGAGGGACCTGACCAGGGCGGCTGGCAAGTGGAGGCAGTGATCCCGGTATGACAGAACCGACCGACAACCCCAGGCCGTTGCGGGTGATCGTCGCCGACGACCAGGCCGCCGTACGGGAACCGCTGGCCGCGGTGCTCGGACTGGCCGACGGCATCGAGGTCGTCGCGGCCGCGGCGGACGGCAGCGAGGTGCTGGCCGCCGTCGCCGCCGGGCCGGTGGACGTGGTGCTGATGGACCTGCGGATGCCCGTGCTCGACGGGATAGACGCCACCCGCAGGCTGAGCGAGGAGCACCCCGAGGTGGCCGTCGTCGTCCTCACCACGTTCGCCGACGACGACTCGATCCTGGCCGCGCTGAGCGCCGGCGCCCGCGGCTACCTGACGAAGAACGCCGGCCGGCAGGACATCATCCGGGCGATCAGGGCCGCCGCCGCGGGCCAGTCCGTGCTCGACCGCGAGGTGCAGGACCGGCTGCTCGCCACCGTCCGCGCCGCCCCGGCGGCCTCGGCTCCCGGGCAGCCGCTGCCCGGTGACCTGACGCCCCGCGAGCGCGAGGTGCTGACGCTGATCGGCCGCGGCCTGCCCAACCGGGCCATCGCCGAGAAGCTCTTCATCAGCGAGGCGACCGTGAAGACGCACATCAACAACCTGTTCGCGAAGGCGGACATCCGCGACCGGGCGGACGCGGTGCGCCGGGCGATTGCGGCGGGACTGGCCTGACCGGGTCTCCGCGCGGCCACCGGGGGGCGGCTTCGGCAGGGGCGCGGGTGGCGGGCGCGCGGCCCAGGACGTGGCCGGCCGGCGAGTGTGAGGCCGCCGGCGCGACGCTTCCGGCAGGCGGACGGTGGCGCGGACGGGGTCGGCGCCACCGCTGGGCGGCCGCTACCGGTCGGCGCCGCCGGGTGACGCCGGGCCCGGGTCCGGGCGGTCAGGGCCGGCCGTCAGGCGGCGCTCCGCGTCCCCCACCCGCTCGCTGCCCGCCGCGCGGAAGAGCTCGGCCGCGGTGCTCCAGTCCGTCCGCGCCCGGCCCGACTCCCCTTGGGCGTGCAGCAGATCCCCCCTGGACAGCAGGATCTGGGCCCGCTGGTAGCCGTGCCGCGGCTTGCTCAGGCCGGCCACGGCCTCGTCGAACGCGGTGAGCGCCTCGGCCGTACGCCCAGCCGCCCACCGGACCTCGCCGTAACGGGCGCTCGCCTTCGCCGCGTTGAAGGCGTCGGGCGGTGTCAGCGCGAGGAAGTCCGCGCGGGCGGCCACCAGTACGGCGTCGGCCTCGTCGAAGCGCAGCAGCTTCCTCAGTACCGGCCCGCGGTGCAGGGCGATCAGCGCCTTGCCGCGCGGGTGGTCGACGCCGTCGAGCGCGGACAGCGCCTCGTCGAAGCGGACGAGGGCCAGTTCGGAGTCGCCGAGCCGGTTCTCCAGCAGGCCCATCCCTTCGAGCACGCTGGACCAGGTGCGCCGCCATCCCTCGGTCTCCTGCGCGGACGCGTCCTCGCGGCGCAGCGCCGGGCCGACGAGTTCGAGGGTCCGCTCGAACTGCTCGCGCGCGGCGGCCGGATCGGCCCGCGCCCACCGGTCGAGGTGGGCGAAGCCGCTCCCGTAGTGCATACGGGCCAGGGCCAGCAGGTCGCCGCACTCCAGCGCGGCCGCGCAGGCCAGGCCGTACACCTCGATCCAGTCGGCGTGGAAGCCGCAGCGCAGGTAGAACGTCCACAGGCCCTGCGCCAGCCGCCAGGTGGCGTCGTAGTACCACTCGGCCTCGGTGCCGGCCGTCTCGGTGCCGGCCTCATGGGCGGCGCGCACCACGGCCTTGAGGATCTGCCGGCGGCGTACCAGTTCCTCGACCATGACGTCCTGGGCATCGGCCGGCAGCAGCCCGTACCGGGTGTAGCCGCCCGCCGGGTCGTGCCGGTGGCGCGGTGAGAGGCTCGCGTCGAACCGCTCGACGAGGTCCACGTAGTAGTTGACGCAGCGCCGCCGCAGCGATGCGCGCTCCTGCGCGGTGAGGCCGGCGCGGGCGCACTCGGCGGCGTGGGCGTGGACGAGTCCGCTGATCAGCCGGTACAGCCCGCCCCCGGTCCGCTCGACCAGGCTGGCGTCCATCAGGGTACGGATGGCCCTGCCGCGGGCGCCGCCGTCGAGGCCGGGTGCCATCGCCGCCACCACGTCCTCGTCGAACTCCCCGGTGGGGTGCGTGCCCAGGCAGCGGTAGACCTCGGCGGCGTCGGGTGCGCGCCGGCACAGGTCGCGGTAGCCCGCGTCGAAGATCTCGGCGCCGGAGCGCTCGTCCATGTCGAAGGCCCCCAGCCTGGTCCCGGGGCTGCGGTCGGCGAGCGCGGTGACGAACTCGCCGATGCTGTACGGCTGGTCGAAGAGCATCTGCGCGCCGGCGATCCGTACGAGCAGCGGATTGCCCGCGCAGGCGCCCACCGCCGTGTCGATCGCCGCCCCGTGCGATGCCGCGTACTGCGCCAGCCGGCCGGAGCGGATGAGCAGCCTCTTGCTGTGCTCCGGCGGCAGCGGCTCGATCCTGAACGGCGTCGCGTGCAGCTCGGCGGCGAGACTGCGCGGGAGCTGCCGGCTGGTGACCAGGACGACGCTCTGCGCCGACGCGGGCAGGAAGTGCTTGACCTGGGAGGCCAGCGCCACGTCTTCGAGCAGAACGAACACCGGCCCGGAGGCGGTGAGTTGGGCGAACTTGGCCATCTTCCCCGGCAGGTCGGCCGGCACCTCGCCGGCGGGCACGTGCAGCAGCCTGAACCAACCGTCGAGCACCGCCTCCGCGTCGGGGAGCCGGCCGTCGGCGTCCCTGGCCAGGACGGCGGAGAGTTCGGGGCCGGCGCCGAACTCGTCGCGGTGCTTGATGAGGAACTGCCGGGCGAGGGTGGTCAGTCCGATGCCGCGCGGACCGTAGGCCACCAGCACGGTGGGCCCCGGCCTGTCGCGCCCCGCCGCCAAGGCCCCATCCATGGCGGAGAGTTCGGCGTCGTGGTTCTCGAAGTCGTCCATGGCGGAGATCGCGATACGGGCGAGCGGCCTGGCCGGTGCGGCGGCCGTCGTCGCCGCGAGCAGTTCCCTCATCTCCGAGACCAGGGAGGTCTGTTCGGCGGCGATGGCGTCGAGCACCGGACGCAGCAGGCCCTCGATCTGCCTGCGGGCCTCGTCCTGGTCCCCCGTCCCGGCGGTGGCCCGCGCCTCCTCCAGCTCGCCGAGCACGCTCTCGTCCTGCCGTCTGCCCCGCAGCCGCAGCAGGACGGCGAGCCGCGGCCTTACCGCCGTCCACGCGTCGCCGAGGATCTGCCCGGCCAGGTTCGACAGCAGCGAAGCGATCTCGGCTTCCAGCACGCCAACTCCTCCGTTCCGCCCCGCCCGTGACCGGCTGCGGGTGCACCGTCACCGTACGGTCTCACCCCACCGGCATCCAGAAGGCGTGAACACCCGGACGGCCGGGTCGCATCCCGGCGGCCCGGTGCCGTTCAGCGGCGGCTGTGCTTCACGAGGCGTTGCTGCATCTCGGGGTACGGGGTGGCGGCCGGGGGTGTGCGGCCGTCGCGGAGGCTGGTGGCGACGTGGACGGCGGCGTCGAGGGCGGCCCGGTAGGGCAGCGAGCCGGTGCTGACCCGACGGATTCCGAGGCCGCCCAACTCCTCGACGGTGAGGGCGGGATGGGCGAGGACGTTGACCGGCAGGCCGACCCCTTCGGCCAGTGCGGTCAGGTCGGCGGGCTCGGTGGCGCCGGGGACGAAGATCCCGTCGGCTCCGGCGGCGGCGTAGGCACGGGCGCGCTCCAGAGTGTCCGCGACGTTGGCGTGCCGGCCGAGCCAGTAGGTGTCGACACGTGCGTTCACGAAGAGACCCGGAGCGCGCTCCTTGATCGCGGCGACCTTGGCCGCGTGCCGCGCCGGGTCGATGAGCTGCTCGTCCGAGCTGTCCTCGATGTTGACGCCGTCGATGCCCAGGCTCTCCGCGTAAGCCGCGACCTCCGCCGGATCGTCGCCGTAGCCGTCCTCGATGTCGGCGGAGACGTAGACGGGCAGGTCAGCGAGCCGGCGGACGAGAGCGCGGGTGGCCTCCTTGGAGGCGCGCCCGCCGTCTGGGCTGCCCGCCGCCGCGGCGACACCGAAGCTGGTGGTGCCGATCGCGGGGAACCCGGCCTCGACGAAGGCGAGCGCCGAGGCGACATCCCAGGCGTTGGGCAGCAGCAGCGGGAGCCCGTCGCGGCGGTGCAGCTCTTGGAACGTCATGGGTGTCGGCCTTTCTGTCGGCGAGACGGCGGGGAGCGGCGCGGAGCGGCGGTGTCAGCCATCCCGGCACCGCCCGTACGTGGACCGTTCTCCGTATGCGGGAACGGTCTACGCGGATTCCATCAGCTCCTTGAGCCGGGCCAGGTCGGCGGCCACCGCGTCGGCGTCCCGCTGGAGGTCGGCCGCACTCATCTGCGGCTGCCGGCGGAGCGTGAACACCACCTCGCTGCCCTGCCCGTCCTGCCCGTCCGCGATCACCCGGACCGGGTTGTAACCGGTCTGCCCCGACGGCAGCGTGACGTCGTGGTCGAGCACGCCCAGCTCGTTGCGCGCCGCGAAAGCGACCGTGACGCGGCCCAGGCCGGTGGATTCGGCGATCCACACGTCGCCGCTGCGCTCGACGGAGCCGCTGAGGCCGTGCGCCCACGCGGGCAGGTTGACCGGGTTCGAGGCGTAGTCGTAGACCTCCGCGACGGGCCGGTCGATGAAGACGCTGACGTGCCGGGACTCCTTGCCGGTGCCGGCTGTGCCGGCTGTGCCGGCCGTGCCAGCCGTGCTGTCGGTGCGGTCTGTGCTGTCCATGTCCGCGACCGTACCGGGCGGCCGCCGCCGTTCTCTTGAACGAATCGGCCATGAGCCCGGCGAGCGGCGTATACCGGCATCTTTCGCTGCGCCGCCGACCGTCCCGTTGCTAGCCTCTTCAACCAATGGGGTGGGGGAGGAACGGATGGGGCCACGGCTGGTGTTCGTCCATGGGATCGGCGGAATCCGCGATCCCGCACACGAGGTGGCCGAGTGGTCGGGGGCGCTGGCGTCCGGCATGCGGGCCGCGGGCCATTCCGCACTCGCCGCCCAACTGACCGCCGCAGACTCCGAGTTGTGCTCCTTCGCCTACTACGCCGACCTCTTCTCGCCCCCGCAGGCCCAAGGCGGCGGCGAGCTGCTGCCGGAGGAGGAGACGGAGGGCGAGATCCTGGGCGCCCTGCTCGTGGAGTTAGTGGACGCCCTCGCCGCCGAGCACGCCGAGGGCGACGCGCCGAGGGACGACGCCTGGCGGGCCCGGAGCAGGGTGCTGGCCCATGCCGCTGCCGAGGCCGCTCCGGACGGGCAGGCCCAAGGCGGCCTCGCGGTGGTGCGCCGCGCGCTGAACGTGGCGACCACCCTGATGGCGCTGCCGCCCTGGGGCGGCATGGCACGCTGGGCGGCTCCCAAACTGCTGGTCGCGGACCTTGCGCAGGTGGCGCGGTACCTGGCCCGCGGGGAGCGCGACGCGTCCGGCCGGCCCCTCGACGAACGGATCAGGCAGCGGCTGCACGCGGCCCTCGGCGGCGAACCCGCGGTGGTCGTCGCGCACTCGCTGGGAACGGTCGTCGCCCTGGAGGCCCTGCACGACCACCCGGCCGGCACACCGCTGCTGGTCACCCTGGGCTCGCCCCTGTCGATGCGTACGGTCGTCCGGCCGAGGCTGCGCCCGCAGCCGCCGAGCACCCCTGAGGGGGTCGTGCGCTGGCTGAACTTCTGGGACCGGGACGACGTCATCGCCGTCCGCCCCCGGCTGGAGGCCGACATCCGGCCGAACGCGGCGGGCGTCGCCGCGTGCAGCCGGCGGACCGACTCCGACGGGGTGTGGGCGCACTCCGCGGTGAAGTACCTGGCGCAGCCCGGCGTCGCGGGACCCGTCGCCGAGGCCCTGTCCGGTGCCGCGCGGCAACCCGCGCCGCGGCCCGATCCCGCCCGCGGGCCCGCCCCGCGGTCCGATCCCGCCGACCGGCCCGCGCCATGACCGGCGACGGCCGCCGCCACCTGCTGGTGGTGGCTCCGCAGTGCGCGTCCATGAGGCACCTCGACCGTCTCAAGGAGGCCGCGACCGCGCTGCACGGCGCCCTGATCGACAGCAGGCTCGGCGGCTGCGAGCCGGGGCTGCCCCACGGCGAGTCCCTCATCACGGGCGACGACCTGACGGACGGCTTGATCAGGGCGGCGGTGAGCGCCGCGATCCGGGGCGCGGCCGAGCACCGCGCGACGCTCGTCCTGGCGCTGCTGGGACACGGTTTCGTGCCCGGCAGCACCAGCACGCTGTACCTGATGGGCCGGGACTCCACGGACGGTGCGACCGACCGGGCGGTCAACGTCGGGGAGCTGCTGGCTGCCGCGGCGAACAACTTCGACATCCCCGGCGTCGTCGGCATCATCGACACCTGCCACGCGGCCGGCGCGCTGCCGCAGGCCCAGGATCTGACGGCCGGGCCGCGCAACGGGCGCAGCCGCCTCGCCTTGCTGACGGCCTCATCGGTGAACCAGCAGGCCAAGGATCTCTCCTTCTCCAGGGCTCTGGCGGGCGTGATCCGCGCGGGACTGCCCGGCGCGGGAGCGGTGCTGGGTGTACGGGAGGTGCTGGGCGCCCTGCGGGGGACGATCGCCGGGCAGGACGTGACCGGGGACGACCACGACGGTGACCCGTTCGGCACCGGACCGCTCTGGATCGCCCGCAACGCCGGCCATCACGAGAGCGTCCCCGGCAGCCTCCTCGGTCCGCTGGCGAAGGAGGAACTCGCCGCGGCCTTCGGCGCGCTCCCGCCCGCGGAGGCAGCCGGGCCCGGCGAACCGGCGGAGGAGCCGCCCTTCGACCTGGAGTCGGCGCGGGAAAGCCTCAACCGCCTGAAGCTGCTCGCCCGTTCACCGGCCGCGAACCGGGCGATGGTCGCCGTGGACTACACGCTGATCGCCCTGCGCACCGTCGAGTTCCTCCGCGAGCACCTGGGCAGCAAGCTGACCACCGCCCGGCTGCGCCGCGCGTTGCGCGCCCAACTCGCCGCGGAGCAGCGCACTCTCACGCCGGCCCCGGCGTTCACCGACGTCGCGATCATCGACCGGCTGGTCTTCGACCACCCCATGAGCCGCGACGGCTGCCGCCCGTCGGTGGCCGAGTTCGTGGTGCGGCTGGTCAAGGACGCCGGCCAGGATCCCGGCTCCCCCGAACTCCGGGCGTGGGCGCAGTCGGTCACCGCGCAGCAGGAGGTCAACGACGCCGTGGAGCGGGCGGCGGAGGGCGGCGACGACAGCCGGCTGCGGCTGGTCATCAGCTTCGCCTCCTCGCTCTCCGGCGGCTGGCCGGAGACCGTGAACTGCTGGCTGTTCCAGGACGATGTGCTGCTGGAACGCCGGGACGCCGACTGCCCCACGGTGGACCGGCGGGGCGGCGAGGCCGCCGTCGAGGACGCGGTGGCGTGGGCACTGGAGCACGCCGAATCGCTCGACGTGACGCTGCGGCGGCTCGACATCGCGCTGCCGAGCGGCCTGCTGCTCGACTGGCGGCCGGAGGAGGCGGGGGACGACGCCCGTTACGGGGTGCAGTACGACGTGGTGCTGCACTGGAGCCGCCGGCTCACACCCGACCCGGTCCTGCGGCGCATCCAGGGAACCGTGCAGGAGCGCTGGCGGCGGATCGACGCGACCACCTCCGAGGTGCCGGTGGACTGGCTGGCGGAGGGCGACACGGCGGCCCGGGACGTCCTGCACGAGAGCCTGCGCAACGGCCGCTACCGGCGCGGGATCGGGCTGATCCACCACGCGGGGCTCGACGACCAGCTGCTGGAGATCCTGCTCACCCACACGCCCGTCCTGCTGTGGCCGCGAGGCGCGAAGGACTTCCTCCGCGAGCGGCACGACTGCCTGAGCACGCACTGGTGGACCATGCCGGAGAGCCTCGGCCACGTCTACCGGCTGCGCTGGCGCGGTGAGGAGGCCGGTGACTTCGCCGATCTGCGTGCCGTGTGGGACGACGGCGACTGGCTGCGCTTCTGCCGGGTCGTGCGGACCGCGATCCCCCCTGTACAGAGCGACTGAGAGCGCTGACCGAGACCCCGACCCAGACCCCTGAATGAGGATGGCCGATGACCTGGAACCCGTACTACCGAGGGGACGGCGTGGTGAGGGACGACGTGCGGCTGCCCGATCCCCCGCCGTGGCGGCGCTTTCCCCGGTCCTCGGCGGCCGAGGAGTTCCACCCGCCCGAGGGCCTTGTCGACGCGGTGAACGCCGCGCTCGCGCTGCGCCGTCCGCTGCTGATCACCGGAAGTCCCGGCACCGGCAAGTCCACGGTGATCGAGCAGGTGGCGGCGGAGCTGGCGCTCGGCCCGGTGCTGCGCTGGCACGTCACCTCGCGCAGCACGCTCGCCGACGCCCTCTACCGCTATGACGTGCTCGGCCGCATCCACGCCCACCGGTTGCAGCAGGAGAAGGCCCGCGCGGGGGAACCGGGCGCCGAGATCGCCGAGGACGACATCTCGGCGTTCATGACGCTGGGGCCGCTGGGCACCGCGCTGCTGCCCTCGCCCCGGCCGCGCGCGCTGCTGATCGACGAGATCGACAAGGCCGACCTGGACCTGCCGGGCGACCTGCTCGACGTGCTGGAGCGCGGCGAGTTCCTGGTGGAGGAACTGCGGCGGGAGGGCCAGGAGGTCGCCCGCCTGCGCATATCCGGCGAGGACAGCACCCATGTGGTCGAGCGCGGCCATGTGCAGTGCACGGAGTTCCCGTTCATCGTGATGACGAGCAACGGCGAGCAGGAGCTGCCGGCCCCGTTCCTGCGCCGCTGCCTGCGGTTCTCGATGCCGCGCCCGACGTCCGCGCTGGTCCGCGAGGTGGTGCGCAAGCACCTGCGGATGGACGTCCCCGAGGACGGCCCGGTCGCCGAGCTGGTGGAGGACTTCGTGCGCCGCGTCCGCGGCGGCGAGAGCATCGCGATCGACCAGCTGCTGAGCACGATCCATCTGCTCGACGGGCCGCCGCGGTCGCCGTCCACCGCGCAGTTGGGAGAGGTGGAGCGCGGCAAGCTGGTCCGGCTGCTGATGAAGGACCTCTCCGGTGCCTGACGAGCCCGTCCGCGCAACGGAGTTGGGCGCGGTGGTCGACGCGCTGCTCGGCCTCGGCCGGGAGCTGGACGCCGTGTCGATCGCGGAGATCCTGTGGCTGGCCGGCCGCGGTGACGGCTTCTCGCCGGTCGGCGCGGAGACGGACGAGGACTCCGGCCTGTCCGCCGGCTCCGGGCCCGAGCAGGAGACGGGGGCGCCGCGGGAGGAGCCCGGCCGGGCGGCCGAACCGCGGACACCGCTGCACGAACCCTGGCAGGCCGGAGCCGGCCTGCCGGGACGGCGGGTCTCGCTCCCCCGGGCCGCGGCCCTGCCCAGGGGGCGGGACCTCGCGCGGGCGCTCAAGCCGCTCAAACGCCCCTGGCGGCACGGGCGCCGGCAGCGTCTGGACATCGCGGCGACGGTGTCGGACTACACCCGCAGCGGCGAGCTCATCCCGGTGTTCTCCGACGCGCCCGAGCGCTGGTTCGACGCGACGCTGGTCATCGACGGATCGCCGACCATGGCGGTGTGGACGGACACCGCCGAGGAGTTGCAGCGGGTGATCTCGCGCACCGGCGTCTTCCGCACGATGCGGGTCCGCGAGCTGTACACCAGCGAAACCCCGGGCAGGGGACCGAAGTTGCACGGTCCGCTGGGGCAGCCGACGGCCGAGGGCGGCCTGCGGTCCGCCGGGCCGCGCAGCCTGATGCTCGTCCTGTCGGACTGCGCGTCGGCCGGCTGGCGGGACGGCACGCAGTGGCAGCGGCTGCGGACCTGGGCGGACTCCACGCCGACGGCTCTGATCAACCCCCTTCCATCGAAGATGTGGCGGCACGCCGGCCTCGACCTGCCGGCCGCCCGGGTCACCTCACCGGGCGTACCGGGGGCGGCCAACGCCCGACTGCGGTACAGCGCGACGCTGTTGCTGGACGAGGCGTTCCCGGCGGCGGACCGGCGCGGCTGGCTGCCGGTGCCCGTACTGTCGCTGTCGCCGTACGCCTTCGGCAGTTGGGCCCGCACCCTCATGCGATCCGATCCCGCCGGGTGCGAGGCGGTACTCGTCCCGGCGCCCGGCCCGGGCGGGCAGGCGCCGGTGACCGGCGGAGTCGAACCCCCGGACGACCGGACGCTGACGGACGCCTACCTGCTGCGCGCCTCGCCGGCCGCGGTGCGGCTGGCCATGCTCTGCTCGATGTACCCGCAGGTGAACCTGGACGTGCTCAGGCTCGTCCAGCGGGAGCTGGTGCCTGACGCCTCCCCCGCCGATCTGGCCGAGTTCGTGGTCGGCGGCCTGGTCACCGTCACGGAGCGCGGCACGCGGCGCGGCCACCCGGTGCTGCGGTTCCGGGAGGGCGCCCGCGAACTGCTGATGGGCCGGCTCGGCGCGCGGGACGCGCACCGCGTGGAGGACGCGGTGGACGGGTTCATGCAGGCCAACTCGGCGTCTCCTGACCGCTTTCCGGCTGTCGTCGGCGGCGGCGCGGACGGCACGGGGGTCTCGGCGAGCCGGGATCCCTTCGCGGCCGTGTCGGCGGGCACGCTTCGCGCCCAGGGGATGGCGGTCGACGCCCCCGGCCTGCCGCGGAAGAAGGCGGCCCCGCCGCCGCGGCGCGTCACCACCCGGCCCCGCACAGCCCGCACGGCCGCCGGCCGGCCGTACTTCTTCCTGAGCTACGCGCACACGCCGATCGCCGACCCGGACGTGCCCGACCCCGACCTGTGGGTGACCCGGCTCTACCAGGACCTCTCCGCGCGCGTGCTGTCCCTCACCGACCTCGCCGCGGACACACCGGCCGGGTTCATGGACCGGGACATCCGCACAGGTGGCCAGGACTGGTCGGAGCAGCTGTCCGACGCGCTCGGGAACTGCCGGGTGTTCGTCCCGCTGATGTCGCCGCGGTACTTCGCCAGCGAGATGTGCGGCAAGGAGTGGTCCGCCTTCGCACAGCGGCAGGTGCGCCCGTACACCAGGAGCGTGCTGATGGACCGGGCGATCGTGCCTGCCTGGTGGGTGCCGGTGCCGTCCACCCGGCTGCCCACGGTGGCCGCACAGCTCCAGTTCGACCATGCCCGGCTCGGCGAACCGTACGTCAAGGAGGGCCTGTACGGGCTGATGAAGCTCAACCGCTTCCGCGGCGCCTACGAGACGGCGGTCCACGAACTCGCCAAGCGCGTCGTCACGGTGGCGGAGAGCCTCAGCGTCGAACCCGGGCGGCCGGTGGACCACCGGCGGATTCCCAGCGCCTTCAGCGCTCCGCGGGTCAGCCGCCGGCTGCGCGTCATCGTGGCCGCGGCCACTCTGGGCGAGCTCCCCGAGGGACGCAATGCCGACTACTACGGGCCGCGAGCGGAGGACTGGAACCCCTTCCACCCGGACTCCGCCGTCCCGCTGGCCCGTTTCACCGCCGATCTGCTGCACGATTCCGCCTACGTCGTGGAGATCCGGTCCTTCCCCACCGGGTCGTGGCCGGCCGACGACATCGCCGCCAGCCGCGCCGGGGGGCCGATCTCAGAGATCGTGCTGGTGGACCGCTGGACGGTGAACGCGCCCGGGTGGCGCAGACGACTGGCCGAGTTCGCGGCCGTCCGGCCCTGGGCTCAGTGGGTCGTGGCGTGGAATCCGGCGGACCCTCAGAGCGGGGCCAAGCAGCGCGAACTGGACCTGCGCGCCGATGAGACGCTGCCGGAAGCGGCCCTTCACGGACCGCCGGTCATCCGGGCTGCGTACCGCCAAGTGCACAGCCTGCTCGAATTGGTGGACAACTTGCCGTCGATGGTGGAGTCGTCGGCACAGGAGCACGCCAGACACGCGCCCCCCGCCCCGCAGTCGGAGGGCGGCTGGTGAGCCCGCGCTCCGCTCGCCGTCCGACCGCCCCGGCATGACGCCGGCCCCGGAGCAGTTGCTCCGGGGCCGGCGTCACAGGTCCGCCGTCAGGCGTCCCGCGTCATGACGTGCTCGTCGTCAGACCGGCAGCACCGTCCGGTCCTCGGCCGGTGCCTTCGCCGGCCGCCGCCAGGCCGCCGGTACGTGCGAGCGCAGCACCTGGTCGAGGGCGGCCGTGCCGGGGCCGTGGAAGACGAGCAGCAGCAGCGCCCAGCAGAAGAAGACGGACGCTTCACCACCGTTCTCGATCGGGAGCAGCGCGCGGTGCTGGTGGACGTCGAAATACGCGAACGCCATCGCGCCCGAGCCGAGGAACGCGGCCGTCCTGGTGCCGAGGCCGACCAGCACGAGCGTGCCGGCCACCAGCTCGATGACTCCCGCGTACCAGTCTGGCCAGGACCCGGCGGAGAGCTCCTCGCCGCCGAACCAGCCGAACAGCGAACCCGCGCCGTGGCAGGCGAAGAGCAGCCCGACGACGATCCGGAAGAGGCCGAGCACGTGCGGCTGGGCCCGGTCGATGCGTGTCTTCATCATGAGCGCCTGCCTCCTTGTCAGCTGTAGACGCCGAACTCGTAGAGGGAGTAGCCGTATCCGGAGCCGCGCTGGGTGCCCTGGATGCGGACGTACCGGCCCGTTCCGTTGACGTCGAGGTCGTCGATGTCGCCGTTGCCGTCCGTCACGGACTTCACCGTGGTCCAGTTGACCGCGTCGTCCGAGGTCTGGATGTCGTAGGACTTGGCGTAGGCCGGGTCCCAGGCCAGCTGGACGTGCTTGAACGTGGTGCTGGTGCCCAGGTCGACCTGGAGCCACTGCGGATCGCTCCAGTCGCTGGCCCACCGGGTGCCGAAGTTGCCGTCCACCGCCTTGGCGGCCTCGCAGGGGCAGCCGCCGGTCGGGTCGGTCTGGAAGGACGAGGCGGTGGCGGGCTTGCCCTGCGAGACGTTGGTGCCGTCCACCTTCGGCGGCACCACCCGCAGCGACTTCGAGCCGATGCCGACGTTGCCGTGGTTGTCGGTCGCCTTGATGTAGACCTTGTAGACGCCGACCTTGTCGGGTGCCTTGACGGTCAGCGAGCCGTCGCCGTTGGTGGTGCTGTCGGCGGGGGTGAGCGCTCCGTTGTTGTCGATGTAGATGCTGCTGAACAGCGCCTGGTAGGTGATCGGGTCGTTCTCCGGGTCGGTGGTGTGGCTGCTGATCGTCACGCTGCCGCCGGCCGGCACGCCGGTGGTGGCGTCGGCGACGTTCATGTCGGTGACCTGCGGCGGCATGTTGTCGCCGCTGGTGTCACCGCCGTACGCCTTCTTCACCGCGTAGTACGACGGCCGCTTCAGGCCGTCGGGCACCAGGTTGAACCAGATGCCGCCGAAGTCGTCCTCGTTCCCGTAGTGGAAGAGGGTGGCGCCGAGCGACACGCCCTGGTGGCCGGTGACGCAGCCCCACGCGTTGGTGTAGCCGTCGGCCTTCTGCTGGTCGGTGGGCTCGTCCGGGACGCCGTTGGCGTCGTTCGGGACCTCCCACGATCCGGCCGGGCCGCCCTCGGTGACGATGTACGGCTTGTCGTAACCGCCGGCCTCCCAGGCGGACTTGACGTTGCAGACGTCCTTGTAGGAGTTGACGGCGTACAGGTCCAGGTCCGGCGCGTTCTTCTTGTAGTACGGCCAGGCGCCGGTCCACGCGTCGGTCGAGGTGACCGGGTGGTTGGGGTCGATCGAGTGGATCTTCTTGGCGATGTCGTTGACGAAGGTGGTGTAGGCGTTGCGCTGCTGCTCCAACTCGTCGCCGCTGTAGCAGTTCTGGAGTCCGAGCACCGACTCGTTGCCGACGTCCCACATCAGCACGCCCGGGTTGTCCTTGTAGGCGTCCACCCACTTGGGGAACTCGTTGAGCATGTCGTTCTTGTAGGTGTCGTCGGTCAGGTAGTTGACGCAGCCGCCCGAGCCGGGGCCGCCGCCGGGCTGCAGCCAGAAGCCGGCGATGACCTTGATGCCGTTGGCCGCGGCGGCGTCGAGCAGCGGGGCGGTGGTGGCGTCGGTGCCCCAGGTGCGGATGGTGTTGACGCCCATCTTGGCCACGTCGGGCAGGTCCTTGGCGGCGTCACCGGGCGGCGGACCCCAGGTCAGGCCCTTGACCTCGTACGGGGCGCCGTCCACGGACAGCTGCCAGGCGCCCTGCGATCCGGTCACCTTGACCACGCTGCCTGCCGCGTGCGCGGCGGGCGCCTGGAGTCCGACCAGGGCGCCGGTGAGCAGTGCCGCCGCGGCGGCGGGAGCGAGTACCTTCTTCGCCGTTCGTGTGGGGGGGTGGTGCATACGGCTCTCCTTCGAGCAGTTTCGAGCGGTGGGGGAACGCACTGTGCGTGGGGGGAGTTGGGGGGAGGTCGGCTGCCTACGGGTAGCTGACCAGGTAGGAGATCCCGGTGTTGGTGTTGTTCACCGGGTCGCCTGCGTCGTTGATGACGTGGCTGATCGTGCCGTCGTTGCCGAGCGAGACGGTGACCAGGTCGTGGAACCGCACACCGGACGTGTCGGGCACGGAGAAGGCGCGGTCGGCGACCACCGACGGGTCGGCCAGGAACAGGCAGTAGCTGCCCACGCCCCACGCCTCGTGCGAGCTGACGGAGTCGGCCACCTGGTAGGCGGCGTAGCCGTTGCCGGCGCCGTCCTTCCAGGCCGCCTGGTTCGGCGGGTCGTAGGGCATCTCGTTCTGGAAGAAGTACGTCCGGCCGCCGTCGCCGTTCCAGACCACCTCGGCCTTCTGGTGGTGCTCGACGAACAGCCCGTACATCACCACGCCGGCGCCGTTGACGACCAGTCCGCTGTCACTGGTGTTCACGTCCCAGCCGACACCGGTGCCGTGGTCGGCCCGCCACAGCCACAGGTTGTCGCCGATGACGTCGGCGCTGTTGATCTCCACGCTGACGCCGGCCTTGCCCGCCTGGGCGCCGCCGATCCGTACGAAGACGTCCTGGAGCAGGGTCGGGTCGGCGGTGTGCCGGGCGGTGGCGCCCTTCGGGCCGACCTGCACCAGCACATCGGAGCTCGCCGAACCGGCGTCCACCAGCAGACCGGAGATCTTGACGCCGTCCACGTCGGCCACCGACAGCGCGGTGACGCCGCCGTTCGGGACCAGGGTGGCGATGCCGAGGCCGAGGACGACGGTGCCGGCCCTGGTCACCTGGATCGTGTCGTCCAGCTGGTACACGCCGGGGGTGACGAGCAGGTGCTTGCCCGCCGCCAGCGCGGAGTTGATGGTCGCCGCCGAGTCGCCCTCGTGGGCGATGTAGAAGTCGGACAGCGGGATCGAGTCGCCCTTGGCGCCGCCGCTCCAGGTCACACCGCGCGCGCCGGTCTGCAGCGCGGGGACGAACACCTGGAAGGCGCCGGACCCGTCCACGTACAGGAACGGCTTCTCGCGGATCACCGGGGCCTGGTCGACCACGGTGTAGGAGGGGTTGGGGAAGTTCTGCGCGGGCGCGCCGTCCACCCCGACGAAGACCATGTTCCAGACCGAGCCGGCCCATTCGCCGAGCGTGCTGTTGCGGGTCAGCCACTGCTGCTGCGAGCCCGAGACCACCCGGCCGTCGACCTTGCAGTCGGCCATGAAGCCGCCGCTGGCCCAGCCGTCGTAGCCGTTCCACAGCGGGACCTCGCCGCGGATGTGCACCCGGCGCAGCGGAGCGGCCTGCGAGACCGCCCAGCGGTTGGTCCCGTCGGTCGGGGTCACCGACAGGTTCTCCGCGCTGCGCCAGAAGTTCTGCGTGGCGTTGCCCTGCATCCAGTCGGCCTCGACGTGCACCAGGCCGTGGATGTCCACGTCGTCGGGCGACAGGCCGAGGCCCGCGACATGGGTGTAGAAGCCGACGTTGACGTCGAGGCCCTGGTAGGTGCCCGGCTTGAAGAGCAGCGCGTACCGCTCGGTGCCGAACTGGTTGGACTCCTGCGTACCGAAGACCTGGCTGACCTTGGCCTGGATGTCGGCGACCGGCATCGAGGGGTCGAAGACCAGGACGTTGGGGCCGAAGTCGGGGTCGGCCGCGGGGGACGCGGCCCGGCCGGCGGCGGAGCCGCCGGTACGTGTCCCGGCGCCGGGGGCCGCGGCTGCGGCCCGGCCGGCCAGGACGGGTGCGGCGGCCAGTGCCACCAGCCCGCCGAGAGCCGCGCGTCGGGAGAAATTGTGGGGGTGAGCAGAATCTGTGGGGGTCATGGTTCACCTGTGAAGGAAGTGGGAGGATCCATGGGAGAGCGCTCTCCCGGGTAGCCGAAAAACAACCCGGGACCCAGGGGTCGCGGGTTACTGGATCAGCTGGTAGTTCCCGTCGAGCACCGCGCCCTTGTCGGGGTGCTCCTGGTCATAGCCGTGGTCGTCGCACTGCAGGCCACCGTTGATGCAGTGGGTGACCATCGCGGACTGGGTGGCTGTGTCCCAGTCGGCGAAGAAGTCGTAGTGGAAGGAGAAGCCGGCGCCGCTGGCCAGGTGCACCTGCGACATGTCGCCGTTGACCGGCCAGGCCATCTTGAACTCGATCATCGGCAGGGCGACCGGGTGGTCGGCCGGGCAGACGTTCTGGTTCGCCCCGCTGGGGATGGGGTAAGCCATGTGGCTCTTGTGATCCGGGGTGTCCAGGTGGATCCCGTCCCAGCAGCTCGGCGCCTGGAGGCGGATGTTGAGCTGCGTGTCAGGGCTGGTCGGGCAGGTCGCGGGGAAGTTGAAGTTCTTGTAGCTCGTCCCGCACTCCCAGCCCTCGACGGTTCCCTTGAGGTTCTTGAACTCGTCCTGGGTCTGCATCGGGCTGCCGACCACGAAGCGCAGGCCCTTGGGGAACGGGCGCACGCTGGTGTAGTCGTTGACGCCCGTCTTGTAGTAGATCGTCTGCGGGCCGATCGGCAGGATCTTCTGGTCGCCGTTGAACAGGCTCGGCATCCAGTACGCGGACTTGTCGCCGACCGCGTTGCACGAGGTCCCGCTCGCCGCCTCCAGGGAGGCGGTGGTGGAGTTCGCGTTGGTGCTGAGGTTGCCCATGAACGTGTGGTCGTGCGACGCACCGGGCTGGCCGGGGAAGACGATCGGGTCGTCGGGGGCGGTGTGGTTGGGCGCGCACTTGGCCTGGAACTCGTGGAAGTACGCGTGCGGCGGGTCGTACGTGGACGGCGTCACACCGGTGACCGGCGGGTTCGCCATGATGTAGCCGTCACCGTCCGGGTCGTCGCCCGAGGCGTTCGGGGCGGCGGCCGGATCGGCCATGTTCGCCATGCCGGCCATGTTCGCCATGCCGGCCATGTTCGCCGACGTGTGTCCCGCCTGCGCGGCGGTGGCCGACGACGGCGGTGCTGCGGACGCGGTCTGCGAGGTGGCGACCCCGCTGAGACTCACCGTGGTCAGGGCCATTGCGCTGAACAAGAGAAGTCCTGAGACCACTCTCGACCTCCGTGGCATGGAGACCTCCTGCTGCTGCTTCGAAGCGGATGGATGGTCCGGCCGGCCGCCGGGACAGTCGATCGGCTCGACGGCCGGAGAGTCGGGAGAGCGCTCTCCCAGCTCCGGAGTGTTCCGCTCCAAACAAGAGCATGTCAATACTTTGTTAACGCCTGGGGCGCGGCGGGGCGTTGGATGACTCCTGTGAAACGTGGTGTGGCCTGCGGCGACCTGGCGACCGGGAACGTTTCAAAGAAGTGCCGCCGACGGCGCTCGCCGCGAGGCGACTGCCGGCCCCTTCCCCAAGTCCCTCCTTCTACGCCTCCCCGCTACTACCGCCCGAGCCCGTCCGGCAGTTCGGCGACTCCCGGGGCCGATACGTGCAGCATGTCGTACCGGTCCCCACCAGCCTCTTCCGCCGGGACACCGTCCTGCCACAGCACGAATCTGACCAGCCGCCAGCCACGGGGATCGAGCGCGAGCGCCGCCGTGTGCACCCCCGCCCGCCCGGCCAGGGCGCGCAGTTCGGCCAGCTCGCGCTGCACCAGGGAGGCCAGGGCGAGGCCGTCGTCGTCGAAGCCGGGGCCGGGGCCGGGGCCGGGGCCGAGTGTGCGTATCTGACGGGTGGCCATCCTCGGGGCGGTGCCGCGCGCGGGTCCCGGCAAGGCCGCGATGCCGGTCCAGTGGTCGACGGCCGGGCGGCCGAACGCCCGGATGATGTTCTGGAACCGGCCGCTGCCGGTGAAGAGGAAGTCCGCCATCGCCCGGGTGTCGTCCCACAGGTAGAAGCAGGCGTATTCGTTGACCGGGGAGCCCGCGACTCCGCGTTCTCGGAAGAGGTACGCCTTCAGTCCGAGGCCGGGCAGGTCGTCCAGGGTGTGCATGGCCGCGCCGACCCGTTCGCGCAGGTGCGGCAGGTCGTAGTCGGCCGGCAGGGTCATCGCGTATTGCATGGCGTACATGAGGTGGTGACTGCCTTTCAGTGGACGGTCGGTGGCTGCTGCGCCCAACTGTACCTACTAGTACGTACACTCGTGCATCCGCCATACGGGTGATCAGATCCGGCCCGCCGGCCGGGTCCGCGGACCGGTAATCCGATTGAGCCCGGCCCGGTCTCCCGACTAGCGTCGCCGGGCATGATCGAACCTCCCGCCGACTGGCGCGCCGTGAACCTCGCGAACTGGGACGAGCGGGTCCCGATCCACCTCGCGGGCGGCCACTACGACGTGGCCGGCTTCGTCGCCGGGCAGACCCGGCTCAGGGAGTTCGAGTTCGACGAGGTCGGCGACGTCACCGGCAGGACGCTGCTGCACCTCCAGTGCCATATCGGCCTCGACACGCTGTCGTGGGCCCGGCGCGGCGCCACCGTCACCGGCCTCGACTTCTCCGCCTCCGCGGTGGACGCGGCCCGTTCGATCGCCGAGCGGATCGGCGCCGACTCGGCGCGCTTCGTGACGTCCGACGTGTACGACGCCGTCGCCGCGCTCGACGGCCAGACCTTCGACGTCGTCTACACCGGCATCGGCGCGCTGTGCTGGCTGCCGGACATGGAAAGCTGGGCGCGGACGGCCGCGGCTCTCGTCGCGCCCGGCGGCTTCCTCTACCTGGCGGAGTTCCATCCGTTCGCCGATGTCCTGGGCGAGGACGGCCGCAGCGTCGAGGAGGACTACTTCGATCGCGGACCGCATGCGTGGGATCTGCCCGGCACGTACGCCGACCGGGACGCCCCGATGAAGGCGACCATGACCGTCGACTGGCAGCACGGCATCGGCGAGGTGGTCAGCGCCCTGACGGCGGCGGGCCTGCGGCTGGAGTTCCTGCACGAGCACGACACCACGTTCTTCCCGCGCTTCGCCGTCCTCGAGGAGGACCGCGGCAGCTACCGCTTCCCGGCCGGGCAGCCGCGCGTCCCGCTGGTCTACTCGCTGCGGGCGGCCAAGGAGCGGCGGTAGGCCGTTTCGGCCATGGTTCCGGCGATCGCCGCAGGCCCGGGGCAGTGGCGACACGGCGGGCGGTGACTCCGTCAAGACGGACATCTGGCGCATAATGCGCTGACAGGTGCCGTCGGGCGCCGCTTCGCCGCTCCGGAGTGGAGGTCGCCCATGGCCCGCCTCTCCCCCGGTGACGGCAAGGGCGGCAGCGCGGACGGCGATCCGAACGGCCGCACCACGGACGGCGGCGCCACGGACGGCGGCGCCACGGACGGCGGCGCCACGGACGGTGGCGCCACGAAGGCCGGCCGTACGGACGGCGGCGGCACGGACGGCGACACGTGGCTGGCGCGCCGCAAGGCCCAGGGGGTGCGGCTGCGCGGGATCGCGGAGCAGCGGTTCCCGGTGATCACCACGCTCACCGCGCGGATGCTCTCGGTGAACCTGCTCGACGCGGGCACCCGGCTGGCGGCGCAGCTGTTCCTGACGGCCGTTCCGCTGCTGTTCGTGGTGGCGGCGGTGGCGCCGGACACCGTGCAGGACCAGCTGGTCGCCTCCGCGCGGAACGTGTTCGGGCTGACCGGGGCCTCCGAGGAGCAGCTGAAGCAGGTCTACGGCGGCAACGGCGAGAACCTCCAGCAGACCACCGGCGTGATCGGCGCGCTGATGGCCCTGCTCTCGGCCACCGCGTGCAGCCGGGCGATGGCCCGGGTCTGCGAGCGGGCCTGGCAGTTGCCGAGGGCGGCCACCCGGGTCGCGATCTGGCGGTGGTTCGCCTGGATCGTGGCCTGGTCGGCCGTGCTCATCCTGCAAGGCCCGCTGCACGACGGCTTCGGCGTCGGCCGCTGGCTCGGCCTGCCGCTGACCTTCCTGGCGGACGTGGCCGTCTGGTGGTGGACGCAGCGGCTGCTGCTGAGCAAACGGGTCGCGTGGCTGCCGCTGCTGCCGGGCGCGGTGCTGACGGCCGCCGCGATGACCGCGCTGTCGGTGACCGCCCGCCTGTACATGCCGCACGCGCTCAACCGCAGCCTGGCGACGTACGGTTCGCTGGGCTCGGTGTTCACCCTGCTGTCCTGGCTGATCGCCACCTGCGCGGCGCTCACCTGCACCATCACGGTGGGCGCGGTGCTGGCGACGGAACCGCCGCTCGCCGCCCTGCTGAACCGGCCGGCGGCGGACGGCGCCGATCGGGACCGCACGGATCGGGCCGGCACGGATCGGGAGAGCGACGGCTGACGGCGGCGGCCGCCGGCCGGGGCGCCGGATCCCCGGCCGGCGGTCATTGAGCGGTGCTTACCTCAGCTGTGCCTGCCTCAGCGGTCCTTGCCGAGGAAGCTGCCGACCAGGCGGCGGACCACCTCGGCGGCGATCAGGGCGGGCACGGTCGGCACCGGCCCCTGGATGACGATCTCGACGTGCGGCGCGATCCGCGCGCTCACGACGGCCGTCCCGATCAGCATGACGACGACCCACCTCACCCGCGTTCCTCGTCGGGGCGGCGGGCCGGGTTCACAGGGTTCGTGCGAATCGCCTCCGGAAATCGGCAAGCGGTGGCCACCTCCTGGCTCATTGCCACTCGTTCACCCCTGAATCGTCGGCCGGAGGTTTGCAGCCCCCCGCCCCGGGGTTATTGAGCAGAATGACGGCCGCGGGCGTGGCCGGTCCAGCGGAAATGCCGAGGTCGGACGCGTTCCACGGCGGAAGGAACGTTATCCGGCCATGATCGCGGCAACCCCTCCGAGCTGGCCGTTCCCGTGCCGCACCACCCGTCACATTGCCTGCTCAGCGGGGCAGTCGGGGTCCTGCCGGCGGAATTGGCGGTGAATTCAGCTTGCCGGGGATTTACGTCTCCGGGGGCTTGCGCAAAGCGAAAGGATCTGCTGACATAGTCGAAGTGCCACCACAGGGCGGATGCACACCAAAGCGGGTGGAGGGAATCCCCCGCAGGGCCCGTCAGGGTGATGGCGGCGAACTAATTTGGCCGACCTCAGGCCGTTGTCGTCCGGCACGGCCGGCACTCGCCGGCATCACCTGAAGCTCTTGCCACTCGTAGCAGTCGCCGCTCCCGTACGGCGGGCGGTACCGGCCGCACCCCCGTTGCAGCGGGGACGGCCGTCGCGCGAGCATGGCCCCCATGACCGACTTCCTGGTGATCGGCGAGTGCGTCGCGGACATCGTCCGCTCCCCCGCCGGCCCCGATGTGACGCACCCCGGCGGCAGCCCCGCCAACGTCGCCTACGGCCTGGCCCGGCTCGGCCACCGCGCGGCGCTGCTCACCCAGCTCGGCGACGACCCGTCGGGCGAGCTGATCGGCGCCCATCTGCGGTCCGCCGGGGTGGAGTTGCTCTCCGACGGGCAGCAGGGGGTGGCCACTCCCACGGCGGTGGTGACGCTGGACGATCAGGGCAGGGCGTCCTACGACTTCGACATCCACTGGACGCTGCGGCCGACCGGGGCGCCGACCGGGATCGGGCACGTGCACATCGGGTCGATCGCGGCGGTCACCGAGCCGGGCGCGTCGGCGGTGTCGGCGCTGGCCGCGGAGCTGCGGTCGACCGCCACGGTGAGCTACGACCCCAACGTGCGGGCCGACCTGCTGGGCGACCACGGGGCGGCGGTGGCCAAGGTAGAGGAGTGCGTGGCGCTCGCCGACGTGGTCAAGGCCAGCGACGAGGACCTGGAGTGGCTCTACCCCGGCGAGCCGCCGGCGGACGCGGCCAGGCGCTGGCTGGCGCTCGGCCCGTCAGTGGTGTTCGTGACCCTCGGCGGGGACGGCGCGCTGGCGTTCACCGGCGCGGGCGAGGTCCGCGGCGAGCCGGTGCGGACGGAGGTCGCGGACACGGTGGGGGCGGGGGATTCGTTCATGTCGGCGATGCTTGATGCTCTGGCCGAGCGGGGGTTGGTCGGCGCGGGGGCGCGGCCGGCGCTCGGTGCTCTCGGGGCGGGCGAACTCGCCGCGGTGCTGCGGCATGCCGGGACGGCGGCTGCCGTGACCGTCTCCCGGGCCGGCGCCCGGCCGCCGGACGTGGCGGAGCTGCGCGCCGCGCTCGCCGGCTGACCGCCGGTTTCCCGGACCGGAGGGGTTGTTGCGGCCGTTCCCGGCCCGCAGGCCGGTGGGGGCTGATCGCGCAGTTCCCCGCGCCCCTGGTGATGCCGGGTAAGTCGCGCCCACGCGGCGGCAGCCGCAGGATCAAGAACAGCCCCACGCCCCCGGGGATGCCGGGGTAAGTCGCGCCCACGCGGCGGAGCCGCACATGCACACTTCGCGCCTCGCCCCTGCGGGGCTCGTTTCGGGGGGAATCCGGGTTTGTCGGTCACCTCGGGGGGCTGCCGCGCGTGAATACAGTGAACGGATCACGCGGTGAACGAGGAACGGAGCTAAGCCGTGGCCACAGTCCCGGTACACACGCTTAATGACGGTACGACGAGCCCGGCCATCGGGCTGGGGACGTATCCGATGGATGACGCGGAGGCGGAGCAGGCGGTTCGGTCCGCGGTGGAGGCGGGTTATCGACTGGTCGATACGGCGACCAACTATGGGAACGAGACGGGGACCGGACGGGGCGTGCGGAGCGCGGGGGTGGCGCGGGAGGAGATCGTCGTCACCACCAAGCTGCCCGGGCGGCACCACGGGTATCAGGAGACGCTGGACTCGTTCGAAGAGTCCCGCAGGCGCCTCGGGCTCGACTATGTCGATCTGTACCTCATCCACTGGCCGCTGCCGCGGGTCGACCGCTACGTGGAGTCGTGGAAGGCCATGATCAAGCTCCGCGAGGAGGGCCTCGTGCGCTCCATCGGTGTGTCCAACTTCACGGCGGAGCACATCGACCGGCTGGAGCGGGAGACGGGCGTGCTGCCGTCGGTCGACCAGATCGAGATGCACCCGCTGCTCGGGCAGGAGGAGCTGCGCGGCCGGCTCGCCGCCAAGGGGGTGCTCGCCGAGAGCTGGAGCCCGCTCGGCCGGGGCAGCGACCTGCTGTCGGATCCGGCGGTCGCGAAGGTCGCCGAGGCGCACGGGCGCACCCCTGGCCAGGTGATCCTGCGCTGGCACGTCCAGCTGGGGGTGGTGCCGATCCCCAAGTCGGGCAACCCGGAGCGGCAGCGGGAGAATCTTGACGTCTTCGAATTCACCCTGGATCAGGCGGAGTTGGCGGCGATCAGCGATCGTGCCGAGCGCCGGCTCGGCGGCGATCCCGACCGGCACGAGGAGTTCTGAACGGCCGCCGCGCCGGCCCGGGTCCCGCCGCCGGGAGCGGGGTCCGGGGAAGTCGCCCTCTTTTACCGTGACAGCGCCCTCTTCTAGCCTCCCATTGGTGTGATGATCGCGCGTTACCCAAGGGGGAGAGACCGTGGATGCGTCCGCGTACCGCATGGTCGTCTGGACCGAGCAGGACTATGTGACGGCCGCCGCGGACGCGGACCGGCTGGTCACGGAGTGGCTGACCGACAGCAGGGGGTACACCGTCGCGGCGCTGCGCGACGGGCGCAACGAGATCGGCCGGCACGTCACGCTCGACCGGGACAGCGGCTCCGGACGGCAGGGCGCGCACACCAGGTGGCGGCTGCGGGAGAACCCGCCACCGCACCGGGGCACCTGGCAGTCGACCCTGATCATCAGGAACGACACGGCCGATCCGGGGCGCACCTGGTTACAGCTCGACGTCGAGCACCGGCCGGACTCCCCCGAGATACCGCAGCTCAGGGCGGCCAAGCCGGCGCTGGCCGACGCGCTGCTCGACACGCTCGACGCGCACAGCGGGCTGGCCGAGATCCGGGCCAGGGCCAGTGTGATCCATGTCAGTGACGTACCGGAGGTGATCGAGGAGCTGGTGGACCAGGAGCGGCGGCTGCCGATCGTGGTGGCGAGCGTGCCGTACGGCAGCGACGCGGACCGGTGGCTGGAGCGGGTGGTGGACCGGGCGTTCACCCAGCTGGTGGGCCGGGCGGTGCTGTACGTGCTGACCAGGGAGGCGCAGCCGGCGTTCAACAAGGCGCTGGAGCACCATCCGGTGTTCGGCGGCGGTATCCGCACGTACATGCCGGGGGTGGATCCGGCGTGGCCGGCGGACGGGCAGCGGCATCCGGTGATGTCGCGGGCCACCGTGGAGGCCGATCCGGTCAGGGCGGCCAGCGTGCTGACGGCGCTGCCGCGCAACCAGGCGGCCCGCACCCCGCTGCCGCAGCCGCTGGCCCGGCTGCACGCCCAGCGCCCGCTGCCGCCGGCCACCGAGCACGGTGACGAGCTGGCCCGGCTCAAGGCCGACCACGAGAGCCTGATCCAGCTGCTCGACGAGGCCGCGGAGGCGGAGGCGGCCCGGTACAAGCAGGTCCGCGAGCTCCAGCACGACCTGGCGGACGCGAACTGGCTGGCCGAGGAGTTCTACGCCGAGCGGCGGGCCGCCCAGGCACAGGTGCGGGCGCTCCAGGCGCGCTTGCAGCAGGCGGGTGCGTACGCGGCGGCGTTCGCACCGGTCGAGGACGACGAGTCGCTGCCCGGCAGCTTCACCGAACTGCACGCGCGCCTCGGGCAGTTCGGCGCGCTGCGGTTCACCGGGGACGCGAAGGTGCTGATCGGCCTCGACGACCGCTCGAAGCCGAACTGGGTCAACGTCTGCTGGGAGGCGCTCCAGGCGCTGGAGGACTTCGCCACGGAATCGGCGGCCGGCCGGGCGAAGGGCGACTTCCGGGCCTGGTGCCAGGACCTGCCGCTGGGCTGCCATCCGTTCCCGGCGGGCAAGGTGATGATGAAGGAGTCGGACACGGTGTGGCGGAACCTGGCCTGGCGCAAGGAGCGGATGCTGCCGGTGCCGGCGGAGGTGGACCCGTCGGGCAGCGTCTACATGGAGGCGCATCTGCGGGTCGGCGGCGGCAGCACGATCTCGCCCCGGCTGCACTTCTACGACGACACCGCGGGCACCGGCCTCGTCTACATCGGCCACATAGGCCCGCACCTGACGAACACCCGCACCTCGTAGCGCGGGACGCCGGACGGGACGCCAGACGGGTCGCCCGCGCGGCGGCCGGTTCGCGGTAGTTTTCGCAAACCGGCGGTCCGACGGGCCCGCCGTCGGGCGGAGCGTGCGGGGGACACAGCGGATGGCGGCGACGAGGGATCAGCTGGACGGTCCCGGCGGCGGTCCGCCGGGCGGCGGGCGTACGACGCTGGCCGGGATCGCCCGGCAGGCCGGGGTGTCGGTCTCCACCGTCTCCAAGGTGCTGCACGAGCGGTCCGACGTGGCGGCCACCACCCGGGCGAGGGTGCAGCGGCTGCTGGAGCAGCACGGCTACCTGGCCCGGCAGCGCCCGGCCGGCACCGCGCTCGCGGCCGGCGGCCTGATCGACTTCGTGATCAGCGAGCTGGACGGCCAGTGGGCGATGGAGCTGGTCCGGGGTGCGGAGGAGGCGGTGCACAGCGCGGGGCTCGGCCTGGTGGTGTCCGCGACGCACGGCCGGGCCAGGACCGCCGGGCAGTGGCTCGACGGTCTGGCCGCCCGGCGCACGCGCGGCGCGATCCTGGTCGTACCGGAGCTGACCGGCGGGCAGCACGAGGAGCTGCGGCGGCTCGGCATCCCGTTCGCGCTGATCGCGCCGGTCGAGGAGCCGGCACCGGGCGTGCCCTGGGTGGGCGCCACCAACTGGCCGGGCGGTCTGGCCGCCACCCGCCATCTGACCGGCCTCGGCCACCGCAGGATCGCGGTGATCGGCGGCCCGCCGCGCCGGCTGGCCTCCCGCGCCCGGGTGGACGGCTACCGCTCGGCGCTGGAGGAGGCCGGGCTGCCGTTCGACCCGGAGCTGGTGCGCTACGGCGACTTCACCCCGGAGCCCGCCTTCCGGCACGCGCTCGACCTGCTGCGGCTGCCCGACCGGCCGACCGCCGTCTTCGCCGGCAGCGACCAGCAGGCGCTGAGCACCTACCGGGCCGCGGCGACGCTGGGCCTGCGGGTGCCGGACGACGTGAGCGTGGTCGGCTTCGACGACCTGCCGTTCGCCGACTGGGTGACACCGCGGCTGACCACGGTCAGGACCCCGCTGGCCGAGATGGCCGCGCTCGCCGCCCGGATGGTGCTGCGGCTGCTGGGCGGCGAGCAGCCGGAGACGACCCGGGTGGAGGTCGCCGTCGAGCTGGTGGTGCGGGAGAGCAGCCGCCCGCCGCGCTGACCCGGGGCCGGGCGGTCAGTCCTGTCCGGCGGCGGCCGCGTCCAGGGAGAAGACCTCCCAGTGGTGGCCGTCCAGGTCGTAGAAGCTGCGGGTGTACATCACGTCCTGGTCCTCGGTGGTCTGGGCCCGCACGCCGCCGGCGGCGAGGGCCGCGTCGGCCACCCGGTCCACGTCCTGCCTGCTGCCGAGGCCGAGGGCAACGATCGCCTCGGTCGAGACGGCGGTGTCGGGGACCGGCCGGCCGGTGAAGGAGCGGAAGTACGGCTCGGTGAGCAGCATGACGAAGTTGTCCTCGCCGACCACCAGGCAGCCGGCCTTGTCGTCGGTGAACTGCGGGTTGAACGCGAAGCCGAGCGCGGTGAAGAACGCGATGGACTTCTCGAGGTCGCTGACGGGGAGGTTGACGAACATCTTGGTGCTCATGGCGCCTCTTCTCGGTGTGATGGTCTGCTCACCCGGGTAGACCGGCCGGCGCCGCCGGACTCATCGGTCCGCGGACCACCGGGCTGCTCGGGGCCGCGAGCCACCCCGCTCTCAGCGCGTCAGCAGAGCGTCCACCGCGCGCCCGAAGACCAGGCCGCCGGTGCGGGCGGTGAGGCCGTCGGCCAGTCGCGGCAGGCCGCGCACCCGCAGCGCCTCGCGCCACCGCACCCGGGAGCCGGTGCCGTACGGGCTGACGTCGATCTCGGCCCAGCCGGTGACCCGCCGGCCGGTCTTCACCAGCCGGCAGTGGCCACTGCCGCGCTCCCCCTCCGGCGGCTGCCAGACGGTGACCCGCATCGGATCGGCGAACGCGGCGGGCCCGAGGCCGGTACGCGCCACGAAGGCGGTGCCGACACCGGACGGCGGCTCGGTCAGCACGGTGATCCGGGTCAGCGGCACGGTGGCGGTGTGCCGCTCCCAGTCGGTCATCCGCTGCCAGGCCTCCACGACCGTCAGCAGGCTCGCACGCTCCACCAGAAACGGGGTCACGCTGCCAGCGTACGGCCCCTACGGGGCCCGGCACATCCTCGGCGGAATGGGCGCCCCGGCATCAACAGGGGCGCGGGGAACTGCGCGACCAGCCAGGACGAACCCGCACAAGACCACCGGGGAAGCCGTTGCGGTCGGGGGCCGGCCCGGCCGGTGGGGGCCCGGGTCACGCCCACCCCGTGCGCTCGGTCAGCCAGCGCAGCGCCGCCGCGCCCTGCGCCGCCTGGAAGGCGCGCAGCGTGGGCAGGCCCGGCGGGGCCGGCTCGCGGGCGTGGCCCAGCAGGTAGCCGGTGAAGCCGGCCAGCGCGGCGCTGACGGCCGCCGGGTCCGCGCCGGCGGCGGCCGGGTGGTGGTCGAAGATCTCCGCCGGGCGCGGCCCGCCCTGCATGGCCACGCTGGGCAGCAGGAGCAGCAGGTCGAACCACGGCGCCGCCCGGCAGGCCCACGGCCAGTCCACGACGACGACCCGCCCGTCGTCGGTGAGCAGCAGGTTGTCGGCGCGCAGGTCGCTGTGCGCGAGGGTGTCGCCGGCCGCACCCGCCGCCCAGTCCGCCTCGGCCGCCGCGAGCCGGGAGAGGTTCCGGACGGCCCACGGGTCGAGCCCGGCCAGGTCGTCGGCGCCCGCCGCGTGGTCTGCGGCGATCCGCCGCCAGCCGGCGAAGTCCTCGCCCAGCCGTTCGGCGGCCGGCGGTACGGGCAGCGGTTCTGGGACGGTCAGCGCCGCCAGTTCCGCGACGGTGGTGAGCACCCGGTCGAGTTCGGCGGGCTGCCAGGGCTGCGCGGGCGTCCGCCCCTCGACGTCCTCGAAGAGCAGCACCACCCAGCCGTCCCGGTCGAACGAGCCGAGCAGCCGCGGCGCGGGCACCGCGGCGGGCAGCGCGCCCGCGATCCGTGCCTCGGAGCGGTGGATGCCGGGGCTCTCCGGGTTGGCGGCGGCGCTGACCGCCTTCACGAACGCCCGCCGCCCGCCGGCCAGCCGCAGCCGGGCCGCCACGCCGGGCGAGAATCCGCCGCTCTGCGTCTCGGCGGCCAGCACGGCCGCCCCGAGCCGCGCCTCGACCGCCGCGCGCAACTCCGCCGGTACGGCCTCCCAGGGCGCCCGCACTCCGGAGGCGGCCGGGGCGGGGACGGTCCCGGACTTCGTCTGTTCGCTCATCCGCCCATGCTCCCGGCGGCCGGCGGAAGCGGCCACGCATTTTCGCCCGGGCGGGCACGCCGGGGCAGGCGCGCCGGGGCCGCGGACCCGGGGCCACCAGGGAGCCGGGGCCGCCGGGGCCGGAGCCGCCAAGGGGCCGGGGCTACCAGGCCGAGGGCGCGTAGTCCTTGAGGAAGCAGCCGAACAGGTCTTCGCCCAGCTCGCCGCGCACGATCGGGTCGTAGACCCGGGCCGCGCCGTCGACCAGGTCCAGCGGGGCGTGGAAGCCCTCCGCGGCGAGCCTGACCTTGTCGGGGTGCGGGCGCTCGTCGGTGATCCAGCCGGTGTCCACCGCGGTCATCAGGATGCCGTCGCGCTCCAGCATCTCCTGCGCGCTGGTGCGGGTGAGCATGTTCAGCGACGCCTTGGCCATGTTGGTGTGCGGGTGGCCCGGCCCCTTGTAGCCGCGGCTGAACTGGCCCTCCATCGCGGACACGTTGACCACGTACTTGCGGCGCGCCGCCGCCGCGGCCATCGCCGGGCGCAGCCTGCTGATCAGCACGAAGGGCGCGGTGACGTTGCAGAGCTGCACTTCGAGCAGCTCGACCGGGTCGACCTCGCCGACGGTCTGCACCCAGGTGTTGGTGTCGTCCAGGTCGGGCACCAGGCCGCCCGCGTCGATCGCGGTGCCCGCCTCGATCCTGGCGAGCGAGGCGGAGCCGCTGACCAGGGCGAGTTCGGTGATGTCCTGCGCGGTGAGCGACTCGCCGCGCGGCGAGGGCAGCGCTGCGGCCGTTCTGGCGCCGGAGTTGAACGCGCCGAACACCTCGCTGGCCGGCAGCTCGCCCGTCGGCAGCGGGGCGGACTCGGCGGCGACCAGCTCGCTGTAGGCGCGCGGTGAGCGGCGGACGGTCTGCGCCGCGTTGTTGATCAGGATGTCGAGCGGGCCCTGCGCGGCGACGGAGTCGGCGAGCGCGACGACCTGCGCCGGGTCGCGCAGGTCGATGCCGACCACCTTGAGCCGGTGGATCCACTGGTCGCTGTCCGGCATCGCCTTGAAGCGGCGCACGGCGTCGTTGGGGAACCGGGTGGTGATGGTGGTGTGCGCGCCGTCGCGCAGCAGCCGCAGCGCGATGTACATGCCGATCTTGGCCCGGCCGCCGGTGAGCAGCGCGCGCCGCCCGGTCAGGTCGGCGCGGGCGTCCCGCCTGGCCCGGTTCTCGGCGGCGCAGGTCGGGCAGAGCTGGTGGTAGAAGGCGTCCACGGTGGTGTACCGGGTCTTGCAGACGTAGCAGGACCTGGGGCGCTCCAGGATGCCGGCGATCTCCGAGCTGACCGACGTGGTGAGCTGGATGCCCAGCGTCTCGTCGTCGATGCGGTCGGCGGCGCCGGTGGCGGTGGCCTCGGTGACGGCCTTGTCGTTGGCGGTCTTGGCGGCCCGGCGCTCCTGGCGGCGGCGCTGCTTGACCATCCGGTAGATGCCCGCGGTGGCGAGGCGGACGGCGATGGCGTCGGGGTGGTCCACCGGGATGCCGTCGAGCTCGGCGAGTACGTCGAGGCAGACGGCGAGCCGGGCCGGGTCGATGCCCGGCGCCTCCGGCGCGGTCGCCTGGTCCGCGGCACCGGCCGCGCGGCCGGTCGGCCCGTCGACGGGCAAGCCGGCCCCCGTCGGACCGCCGACGGACAGGCCGTCTCCCGTCGAACCGCCGGCGGGCAGGCCGTCTCCCGTCGAACCGCCGACGAACAGGCCGTCTCCCGTCCGGCCGCCGACGGACAGGCCGTCTTCCGTCGGACCGCCGGCGAGCAGGTTCTCGCCGCTCGGCGCCGCGCCGGACGTGCCTGTGCCGGCCCGGCCGTCCGCGGGCAGGCCCTCGCCGCCGGGGGCCGGGTCGGGCCCGGGGCCGTGAAGGTCCTGCGTGGTCGCCGTCATGAAAACCGCTGCTCTCCGTGTGATCCCCGTGGGTTGCCGGGCCCCGCTCCGCGCCCGGTCATGGGCCGAACTTTACGTTTCGGGTGCGGACAGCTCCAAACCCGGACAGCTCCGAACCCGGCCGCGGGCGCCCGGCGGTACTCTCGGGGCGTTTGCATGATCACCGCCAGCTCGTGGAGGTCCGTTGAGCGCCGCCGGCCCGTTCGAGGTCCCCCCGGACACGCTGTACGGCGTGCACAACCTGCCGTACGGCGTCTTCAGCACATCAGGCGACCCCCGGCGGCGGATCGGCATCCGCTACGGCGACCACGTACTGGACGCCGCTGCCGCCGCCCGCGCGACCGGTGCGCCCGCCGACCTCGCCGAGCTGCTGGCCGCGCCGTCGCTGAACCCGCTGCTCGCCGCCGGCCGGCCGGTGTGGACCCGGGTGCGTACAGCGGTCACCGAGTGGCTGACGCGGGAGCGGCACCGGCCGGCCGTGGCGCCCTGCCTGGTGCCGTACCGGGACACCGCCGCGCACCTGCCGTTCGAGGTCGCCGACTACGTGGACTTCTACGCCTCGGAGCACCACGCCGCCAACCTCGGCCGGATCTTCCGCCCGGGCGGCGAGGCGCTGCCGCCGAACTGGAAGCACCTGCCGATCGGCTACCACGGCCGGGCCGGCACCGTCGTGGTGTCGGGCACCGGAGTCGTACGGCCCTGCGGGCAGCGCCGGGAGCCGGGCGAGCAGCTGCCGTCCTACGGTCCCTCGGTCCGGCTGGACATCGAGGCCGAGGTCGGGTTCGTCGTCGGGCCGCCCTCCGCGCGCGGCGACCGGGTGGCGCTGGCCGACGCCGACGAGCACGTCTTCGGGGTCTGCCTGGTCAACGACTGGTCGGCGCGCGACCTCCAGGCGTGGGAGTACGTGCCGCTCGGCCCGTTCCTCGGCAAGTCGTTCGCGACCTCGGTCTCGCCCTGGATCGTGCCGCTCGACGCGCTCGCGCACGCCCGGGTGGCGCCGCCGGCCCGCGACACCGAGCCGCTGCCGTACCTGGACGACCGGCGGGCGGCGGTCCCGTCAGGACTCGACCTGGCGCTGGAGGTACGGCTCAACGGCCGACTGATCGCCCGGCCGCCGTTCGCCGCCATGTACTGGACCTACGCCCAGATGCTGGCGCACCTGACGGTGAACGGGGCCGGGCTGCGGACCGGCGACCTGTTCGCCTCCGGCACGGTCAGCGGCCCCGGGCCCGACACCAGGGGCGCGCTGATCGAGCTCACCTGGAACGGTGAGCGGCCGCTCGAACTGCCCGACGGCACCTCGCGCGGCTTCCTCCAGGACGGCGACGAGGTGGTGATCAGCGCCACCGCGCCCGGCCCCGGAGGCGCCAGGATCGGCCTCGGCGAGGTGGCGGGCCGGATCGAACCGGCCCGCTGACCTTCCGCGGGCCGCCGCGGCCGGTCAGTTGTTCCACGGGGCTATCGGGAACCACAGATAGCCGACCCGGCCGAGCACTTTCAGTTCCCAGTAGACGAGCGTGAAGACTCCGGCGATCACGAAAGCGCTCGCGGTCACCGTCGCGGTCCGGCCCGCCTTGCCGGCCAGCCAATCGCGCAGCCGGCCGCCGGCCACGTAGGAGAGCAGCAGGAACAGCAGCGACATCACCACGATGTTGCCGACCGACTGGAGAACGAAAGCCGCCGCTCCGTAGAACGGATTGTGGGTGGTGGCGGCGTGCCGGAAGAGATCGCGGAACAGCGGATAGGGGCGGCCGACCAGGAATCCGGCGACCAGGATTCCCATCAGCACCAGCGGCGCCTGCGGAAAGCGCCGGGAAATACCGGCCAGCGGGTCGGGTATCACGCCGACCGCGGCCAGTCCGAGGACCACCATGACGAGGCCGACCAGGCCGAAGGCGATCATCGACTGCACGGCCCTCGGCGTCAGGCCGCTGCCCGCCGTGGTGGAGAACTGCGGCATGTGGGTGCCGACGATTCCCACCAGCGCGCCGTAGACGGCGGCCACCGGGACCAGGCCGACCGCCATCCAGCCGATCGGCTTGAGCGTCTGCGCCAGCCGGGCCCGCCGGGTCTTGTTCTGGCCGACCAGCGGGGCGACCGCGCCGAAGACCGCGATGTTGCACGCGGTGAACGAGCCGGCCAGGCCGGTGACCAGGGCGAACAGTATTCCGGTGGCGATGCTGCTGATGGGCGTGGTGTTCGCGTCGTGCCCGAGTACGGCACTGGCGGTGTTCATTCCGATGTCGTCGTCGACCAGTTGCGCCGACCAGGCGTAGGCGATGAGGACACCGGCGATCAGGCTCAGCACGAGGATCAGCGCGCGGCGGCGCGGAAAGTCCCCACTGACGAAAAGGGACGAGGTCGATGGTTCCGGTAAGACGGGGGGCGGGGCGGTCTCTGTCTCGCTCACGGGGCAACCCTCCAGTGGCGGGCCGTGCGGACGGCTTCATGATGGGCGGCCGGAGAGCGGTGCCGCTTCTCCGCTGTTGCCGTGAAAGCGGGCATTCTGGAAGTAGTACGGGGGCCGGTCGGCCGGAAGAATTCAGCACTTGGGGCCTTCTTGGCCTGGCCTTTCGGGCCCGGAGCCTTAGGGCTCCCGGGACTTGGCGGATTCGACGGACCGGTGGGAGACACGATGGCCGGCACTCTGCGCGCGCTGCGGCGCCGCCTGCTGACTCCGAACACATCCGCGGCGCTGCTCGCCAACCGCGGATTCCACGAAAAGGATCCGGCCACCCGGGAGTTGCTGGAAACCATCGGCGAGATCTTCCTCACCGGCTACGGGTATGTGATGGAGGCGCGCACACCGGCCGCCGCGGAACCCCGGCTGGAGCGGATACCGGAGCGGTTCCGCGGCTTCGGCTACGAGGGTGCCGCGATGGCGTGCGCGATGCTCGACGGGCTCACGCCGGGGCGGCGCAGCCGGGTGGCCGAGTTCCTCGACCTGAGCGGCCGGCAGCACAGTTACATGATCCACGTCGGGGTCGGCTGGGCGATGGCCCGGCTGCCCGGGCCGCGCCGCCGCGCGGTGGCGCCCGCCGATCCGCTGCTGCGCTGGCTGGCGCTCGACGGATACGGCTTCCACCAGGCGTATTTCCACACCGACGAGTACGTGTACCGGCACCGCCGGGACGCGATGCTGCCGTGGCCCGGCGGTGAGTGCGGGCACTACGCGGCCCGGGCCGTCGACCAGGGCGTCGGCCGCGCGGTGTGGTTCGCCGCGGGCGCCGATCCCGCGCTGGCCACCGACCTCGTCGAGCGCTTCCCGGCCGACCGGCGGCCCGATCTGTACAGCGGCCTCGGCCTGGCCGCCACGTATGCGGGCGGCGCGGACGAGACGGAGCTGAAGGACCTCTGGGAGCGGGTCGCCGACCACCGGCCGCAGTTCGCGCAGGGCGCGGCCTTCGGGGCCACCGCCCGCGCCGAGGCGGGCCTGACGGGCCCGCACACCGAGGCGGCCACCCGGCTGTTCTGCGGCATGGAGCCGGACGGCGCGATGCGCCTGTGCGCCAGGTCCCGCCCGGCGCCGGTGATCGACAGGGAGCTGCCCGGCTACGAGACCTGGCGGACGACGATCGCCACGGCGCTCACCGACGGCGGGCTGCCCGGGGCTTGTTGACCCGACGGGGGCCGGGGCACAGGACGGCCGCGGGCCCGCGACGCAGCCCGGTTCGCCGGGGGCTGCCGGTCGGCTGCCGGCCGGGCTCGGCCGGAATCAGCGGGTGCCGTCCGCCGGGGTCGCCGACAGGTAGGGCAGCAGTGCCTTGCGCAGTGACGGGGGGACACGGGTCGGGCGGGTCTCGGTGTTCGGGCCGCGCATGCAGGCCACCCGCTGCCTGCCGCGGGCGGCAAGGGTCTCGCCGCCGTCCGGGTGCAGCCGGACGTAGTCGAAGCTGAACGCGCACTGCGTCTGGGTGAGTTCGTCGAGCCGCATCCGGACCGACAGCTCGTCGAAGGCGCTGAGTTCGGCCAGGAACTCGCAGTCCACCTTCATGGTGAACAGCTTCAGGTCGTCCCGGATCTCGTCCAGCACCTCGGGCGCCCGCTCACGCAGGAAGAGCTCCCGGCAACGGCCCTGCCAGCGCAGGTAGTTCACGTAGTACACGTTCCCGACGAGGTTGGTCTCCTCGAACCCGACGAGGTGCCGGTACTCGTAGTACGGGGCTGTGCTCGTCATCGTCATCGTCCCTCGTCTCCTCGGGTGGTCACGGCGAACACCACGGGCGCCTCGGTCCCGGCCAGCGCGGTGACGAAGGTCGCGATCGGCACGTCGCCGCAGCGCAGCACGGCCCAACCGGCCCCGCCCGCCGCCCCGTTCGCGGCCGGCTCGCCGAGCGTCAGCGGCACCGTGGCCCGGCCCAGCTTGCGCATGCACTCCACCGCGCCCCAGACCCGGGTGGCCGCGCTCGACAGCTCCTCCGACCGTTCCGCCGCGAGCAGCCGGCCCAGCGCCAGGCCGTCGGCGCCGAGCAGTTCGCCCCACTGCTCCGCCGAGCGGCTGCCGACCGGCTGCACGTCGCAGGCCACCGGGCCCGCGCCCAGCACCGCCAGCGTGACGCCGGCTCCGTGTGAGGCGGACAGCCGCGGGCCGCCGGCCACCTCGGGCCTGCCGTCGGGGCGGTAGCGCACCTCCGCGGGCCTGCCGAGCGCCCAGCTCGCCGCGGCGGCGGTACGGGAACGGCGGTCCGCCGCCGTGTCGCCGCCCGCCGGTACGGGGTCGGGCAGGACGACGCAGCGCACCGCCGCGCCGAGCGCCGCCTCCACCCGGCGTTCCAGGTAGCCGCCGAGCAGTGCGGGCAGCCAGGGTCCGGAGCCGTCCGCCTTGCGTACCGCCCGCAGGCACAGCCCCTGCCACCGCTCGACCAGGGCGCCGGCCTCGTCCCGCACGTCGAGGTCGTAGACGTAGGTGTCGCCGGTCCTCGACCGTTCGACCGCGTGCAGGGCCAACAGCCCGCCTGTGGAGGGCCTGTTCGGGTCGGCCAGGTGCAGGCGCTCGACGCTCACCGGGAGCAGGGTGGCGTCCGGGACGCACGCCTGGATCGCGTGCATCATCGCGTCACGCGCGCCGGGGTCGGCGAGCACCAGGTCGGCGGGCAGGTATCCGGCGAACCAGGGGGCGGCGCCGCTGCCGGCGATCTGCGCGACACAGCCGTACGCGCTCAACGCCCGGTAGCCCCGCAGCCGTTGGAACCGCGCGCCCTGGAAGAGCACCGGGCCGTAGAGCTCGGCGGCCGGGTCGAGCGGCAGCCGGGGCGCGTCGGCCGGCACCGGGCGCGGCGGCCCGTCGTCCAGCGGGCGGCCGTACCGGGCGGTGGCCCTGAAGTGGTCGACCTGGAAGCCGGTCTCGCTGCTGCGGATCACCGTCCGCACCGAGCCGTCCCGGCCGACCAGGGCGGCCACCCGGATGGTGGTCTCGCCCGCAGGCGGCACGACGATGGGCCGCAGGAACTCCAGGCCGTCAAGCGCGGGCGGCCCGGTGCGGCCGGTGAGTGCCGCGGCGGCCTGCGCCATCGCCTCCATGCCGAGCACGGCGGGGAACAGCAGGGCCCCGTCGAGCTGGTGATCGGCGAGGTAGGGGTCGCCGGCCGCCGACAGGACGGAGTCGGCGACGAGTTCGATGCCCGGGTAGTGCGCCCTGACGGTGTCGGCGAAGCGCAGCAGCGGGAGTTCCGAGGGTTCGAGGGTGAGCGTCGGCAGGCCCCCGGCCCGGCCCATGACCACCGGCGCGGAGGGCGCCAGCGGGTCCGCGAGCAGCCGGCGCAGCATCGCCACGCCCTCGCCAGCGGGGATCGGGTCGATGCCCTCGCGGATCAACGACTCCAGGACGCCGAGGCGTTCGCCCATCCCGCTGCCCGACCACACCGACCACTCCAGCGCCAGGCACCGGCAGCCGGCCCCGTACTCCTCCTGAATCCGCAGGGTGAGGTCGGTGAGCCAGTCGTTGGCGGTGGCGTAGTCGGCCTCGCCGCGCAGGCCGGCCCGGCCGATGATGCTGCCGAAGGTGACGAGCAGCCGCAGCGCGGCGGCGTCGGTGGCCGCCAGCACGGTTTCCAGGCCGGCCACCTTAGTCGCCAGGGTGCGGCGGAAACCGGCCTCGTCCAGGTCGGCGAGCGCCCGCGGTTCGTTGCGGCCCGCGCCGTGCAGGACGGCCGTGACCGGGCCGAGGGCCGAACGGACCTCGCTGACGGCGGACTTGACCTCGTCCACGGAGGTGAGGTCGGCCCGGATGTAGCGGAAGGTGACGCCGGCGGCCGTCATCCGCTCCAGATTGGCGGCCAGTTCGGGATCGGCGGCCGGGTCGGAGCGGCCGAGCAGGGCGAGCGCGGCACCTGTCTCGGCGCCGAGCATGAGGGCGCACTCCGCCGTGATGCCCTTGCCGCCGCCGGTGACCAGGACGACGTCGTCACGGCCGAGCGACGGGGCACCGGGCGCGGAACCCGGCTCGGAGCCCGGCGCGGAAGCCGGTTCGGAGCCCTGCCCGGAGCACGGCTCGTGACCCGTCCCGGCCGGCACCGGGCGCAGCACCGGCACCCGGCGGATACCATCCCGCCCGTAGTGCACTTCGCTGAAGCCGTCGGTGGCCGCCACGTCGGCAGCGATCCTTCCGGTCAGCTCGCGGGCCTGGTCCTGCGGCAGTTGGGGCGGCACCGGCAGCGTGACCACTGTGGTGACGACCTGCGGGGCCTCCAGGTGCAGCGTCTTGGCCAGTCCCGCGGCGCCGCGCCGGTCGCCGACCGCGACGAAGTGAACGGGCTTGTCACCGGCGGGCGTTGCCACCGCCAGTGCCTCCTTCGCGGCGGCCAGCATCAGCCCGACGTGGCTGTCGTCGCAGTCCGCGGGCAGGCACAGCAGCACGCCGTCGCCGAGCCGCGCGCCCTCCAGCGCCTCCGCGAGTGCCGTGGCGAAGGGGTGCCGGTCGTCCGCGAACAGCCGCCATCGGCCGTCGACCGGTGCGTGCACCGCCCGGCCGGGGCCGGCCGGCAGCAGTTCGACGCTGAACGCCCGTACCCAGGGCGCCACTCCAGGCGGCACCGCGGGCGCGGCGGGCCGCTCCGCGCCGGCCGCCAACTCGTCCAGTAGCTCGGCCAGTTCGGCCAGCGTCGAGGTGGCGAACGCGGTGGTCACGGCCGGTGCGTCAAGGCCCAGTTCCTGGCACGCCTGGTTCATCAGGTCGCCCACGGTGATCGAGCTCAGGTGCAGGTCGTCCAGCGGTTTGGTGTGCGGATCGATCGCCGAGGCGGGCAACTCGGCCCGCTCCGCGGCCAGTCGCAGCAGCAGTGTGAGGCTGTCCGCGGTGTCGTCGGCCGAGCCCGACGCGTCCGCGCCGGCCGCCTCGGGCTCCGCGATGCCCCCCTCGGGCGCGCGGGCCGGTGTGTCCGCGCCCGCCGCGGCCCCGGGAGCGGAAGCAGCGGCGGGCACGGGGTTCGTGGCGTCGGCGGGGGCCTCCTCGCAGGGGCTGGCCAGGAAGCTCAGCTCCTTGTCCAGCGGGAAGGGGCGGGTGAAGCGGTCGGCGAACAGGGCGCGGTGGCGCAGCGGGGCGCCCAGGGCGAAGCAGGCCGCGGCGGCGTTGAGCAGGCCGGCCAGCGAGTCGCTGTCGGTGTCGATCGAGAGGGCCGGGACCGTCGGCGCGATCTCGGCGGCCAGGGTGCGCAGGACGCTGCCGGGGCCCACTTCGAGCAGCAGGTCGGTGTCCGCGGACAGCGCGCGGACCGCGTCGGTGAAGCGGACCGGCTGGAGCATCTGCCGGGTGAGCAGCGCGGTCAGATCCGTTTCGGGCGGCAGCAGTTCGCCGGTGACGCTCGACACCATGGCCCGCCGCGGGGAGCGCAGCGACTCACCCGCCAGGTAGCGCGCGAAGGACTCGGCGGCCGGGGCGACCGCCCGGGAGTGGAAGGCGTGCGAGACGCGCAACTGCGTGCTGCCCACGTCCTGCGCGGCCGCCGCGGCGCAGACCCGGCGGACCGCGGCCACTGGTCCGGAAACCACGGTCCGCCGGGGGCTGTTGTAGCCGGCTATCACCACCGGCTCGTGCAGCAGCAGCGGTTCGACGCGGGCCGGCGGCGCGCTGATCGCGGCCATCGTGCCGTCGCTCTCGCCGGTCTCGGCCATGATCCGGCCGCGGGCGGCGGCGATCCGCAGCAGCGCGGCCTCGTCCATGGCGCCCGCCCAGTGCAGCGCGGTGAGTTCGCCGAGGCTGTGCCCGGTGGCGGCCACCGGCTCAATGCCGAGTGCCGCCAGCATCCGCAGGGCTCCGGCGGAGCCGGCGACGATCCTGGGCTGGGCGACGGAGGTGGCGACGGGGTCCGCGCCGGCCGGCAGCGCGAGGGCGCCGTACAGCTCGTCCACCAGCGGGAAGCGGCGGCGCAGCGCCCCGTCCCCGGACCGGTGGCCGGTGCCCTGGCCGGGGAAGAGCAGGCCGATCCGGGGCGCCCGGCCGCGCCCGCCGCCGAGGAACACCCCGCCGGCGTCGTCCAGGCACCGGCCCGTGCCGTCGTCCAGGAGCCGCGCCAGCCGGTCGAGCCGCTGCTCGGCCTGGTCCGGTGAGGCGGCGACGACCGCGGCCCGCACCGGGCGGTCGGCCAGTTCGCGTTGCAGGGTCGCGGCCAGGTCGCCGATCTCCGCGTAGCTGAGCCGGCCCGCGAGCGCCGCCAACCGGGCGGCAGAGAACCGCAGTTCGGCCGGGCTGTCGGCGTCGAGCAGCAGCAGCTCGACGTCCTGCCGGGAGGCGACGAGGCCCCGGGTGGTGTCGCCGACCTCGGTCCTGCGGCCGTCGCCTGCCTGCTGCACCACCACGTGCGCGTTGATGCCGCCGAAGCCCATCGAGGACACCCCGGCTCGTACGGGGGCCTCGGGCGGCCACAGCTCGGCCCGGGCCGGCACCCGCAACACGGCCTGCTCGCCGAGGAGTTCGGGGTGCGGGTCGCGGTGGCCGGTGCCCGGCGGTATCACCTGGTGGCGTACCGCGAGCACCGCCTTGAGCAGCCCGGCGGCGCCGGCCGCCGCCTTGGTGTGGCCGAGGTTGCCCTTCACCGTGCTGATCGCGGCCGGGCCGGCGCCGGGCCCCGCCGCGCGGCGGGACTCGGAGAAGGCCCGCAGCTCGGTCGCGTCGCCCACCGCCGTGCCGGTGCCGTGGCCTTCGAAGTAGCCGACGGTCTCCATGCCGAAGCCGGCCCTGTCGTAGGCGCGGGCCATCGCCAGCCGGTGGCCGGTCGCCTCGGGGCGGGTGATGCCGCCGGCGCCGTCCGACGAGTAGCCCCAGCCGGCGATCTCGGCGTACCGGAACCGGCCCTGCGCGACGGCGTCCGCGCTGCGCATCAGCACCAGCATCCCGCAGCCCTCACCGGGCCAGAAGCCGTTGGATCCCCGGTCGTAGACCCGCATCTCGTGCTCGGCGAGCGCGCCGGTCTTGGCGAAGCCGATCAGCTCGAACGGGTCGATGCTCAGGTCCACTCCGCCGGCCAGGGCGACGTCCAGCCGGCCGGCGGCCAGCGCGTCGCAGGCGGTGGTGACCGACAGCAGCGAGGAGGAGCAGGCGCCGTCCACGGTGAAGCCGCCGCCGCCCAGGTCGAAGTGGTTGCAGATCCGGCCGGCGATGGTGTTGCTGAGCCCGCCGGCCAGGCTGTCCTCGCCGACCGGCGGGAAGGGCGCCTTGTAGCGCTCTTCGAGACCTTGCAGGAACGGTGCCAGGTCGGCGTCCTCCCAGCCCTGGTCGCGCAGTGCGGCGGTCACCGTGCGGCGTACGTACGGCCAGCGCAGCCGCATCGCGTTGGCCCGGGAGAACTCGCCGGTCAGGGTGTTGCCGATGATGACGCCGGTGGCGGCCGCCGGCAGCCCGGCGCCGTCCGGGAAGCCGGCGTCCTCCAGCGCCCGGGCGGCGGTGTCCAGGGCCAGCCAGTGCGTCATGTCGGTGGCGCGGAAGGTGCTGCCGGGCACCCGGTGGCGGACCCGGTCGAAGGCGAAGCCCTCCAGCACGGCCGCCTTCATCGCGTAGGTGCGGTCGGGCGCGGCCCGGTCGGCGGACCAGTAGTCCTCGGCGCGCAGCCGCTCGTCCGGCAGCCGGCGGAAGGCGCGCCGCCCGGCGAGCACGTTCTGCCACAGCTCCTCGGGGCTGTCGGCGTCGGGGTAGCGGCAGGCGATGCCGACGACGGCGACCGCGTCGGAGCCGGAAGACGGGCCGGAAGAGGGGCCGGAAGACGGGCCGGAAGACGGGCTGGAAGCCGCGCCGGGAGCCGGACCGGGATCGAGAACCGGACCGGTGCCGGGCGTCGGCGCGGGCGTGCTCAAGCGGCCACCGCCTCGGTACCGGCCTGCTTGCCGAGCTCGGCGCCCGTACCGGCCTCGCCGCCCTCGGCGCGCCGGTCGCGGCGGCGCTGGTAGAGGTGAACGGCCCACCAGCCCATGCCGCGCAGCGCGCAGACGATGACCACGGCGAAGAACAGCGTGTAGACGACGTTGAAGAGCATCAGCACCCCGTAGGTCGTCGCCGTGCCCGCGCCGAACACGAACTGCGCGCGCGGCTTGAACGGTGTGGTGCCGGGGTCGCTGATCATGTAGTTGGTGAACAGTACGAACGCCACCCCGGTCATCGCGCCGAGCGCGCCGTACAGCGCCACGTGCCAGATGAAGTGCCGCAGCAGCGCCTGGATCACGAAGCCGCCGAGCCAGCCGATGATCAGCGGCATCTTCTTGGTGAGCACCGCGTTGATCACGGTGCCGGAGGTGGCGAGCACCAGCGGGATGGCCACCCGGTAGAGGGTGTTGGCGTTCTCGGTGAACTCGTACGGCGGCGCGATCGACACCCAGGAGCTGAAGCACAGCAGGGTGACGACGATGCCGAAGTTCGACGGGTTCATGAAGTGCCGCATCCGGCCGGCGATCGGCGCCTGGAGTACGTGCTTGCCGGCCACGCCGACGAAGACGCCGAAGAGCATCGCCAGCAGCTGGTTGTTGACGTAGATGAGCATGTTCACCGCCAGCGCGGTGATGTGGGCGGGCAGCAGGAACTCGTACATTCCGCGCGGTCCGCGGCCGGCGAACCGCAGCGGCCTGCGGTTGGCCCAGGCGCTGAGGTACTCGAGCGACAGCTCGGTGGCGTAGGCGGCGAGCACCGCCAGGATCGGCCACAGCCAGGGCTGTTCGAAGCCGAGCAGGGTGTAGCCGAGGACGTTGAACGCCGTGATGGACAGGGCGAAGTTGCGCAGCGCGAGATAGCGCGGGTCGCGGGCCGGCTTCTGCGCGGGCTTTGCGGCCTTGTCTGCCTGCGGCGCCGCCTGGCGGTCCTTCTGGTCGGTGGCCGGGGGTGTCATCGGCTGGAGACCTCCTGGGCCTGGGTGGTGAGCATGAGCGAATGGGAGCCGGGCGTCAGCGACTTGGTCTGCTGGTGCAGCCCGCCGTTCGCGTCCCGCCAGGTCAGGTGTGCGGTCACCGGGCCCGCGTAGGAGCCAAGACCGAAGTGCACGTCGAAGCTGCGGAAGCCGCCGTGGCCGCCACCGCCGTCGAGTTGGGAGATCTGCCTGCCCTCGGGGGTGGTGATCGACACGGTCGCCCCGTAGGCGGGCGCGCCTGTCCCGGCCAGACCGCCGGCGCTCGTTCCGGCAGCGCTCGAACCGCCCACCGCGGGCCGGTACAGGTGCAGGTCCAGCACGTTGCCCAGGTGCGGGGCCTTGTTGGCGTAGAACGCGGGCGGCCCCCACTGCCTGGCCACCGCGAAGTCGAGGGTGCCGGTGCCGGTGGTGTCTGCGGTGGCGATGCCGCGGGTCGGGGTGGGCACCGCGAGCCCCAACTGCTTGCTGACGTTGGCGTACTTGCCGCTCGACGTCTTCGCGTAGAACGCCAGCGACTGGTGGCCCGCGATGTCGTCACCGGGGCCGACGTGCGGCCACATCGCCGGGTTCGCCAGCAGGTCGTCGTTGGTCATGGCCAGTTCCTGGAGCCACGGCCAGCGGTTGGTCTTGCCCTTCACGAAGCCGTCGGCCTGGATCACCGACTGGTCCCCGTTGTTGAGGAAGTCGGCCATCTTGGTGTCCCAGCACCAGCCGGTCCAGGCCAGGCCCATCTGCTGGGCCTCCTGGGTGAACGGCGCCTCGCCCTTGCTGAGCTTGGCGCGCATGTCCGCCTGGTTCTTCGCCTTGTTGATCCAGACGAAGTTGCTCTCCTCCAGGCCCCACGGGACGGTGATGTTGCCGACCATCATGTCGAAGCTGCCGTTGTTGTTGATGTCGGCGAAGTCCACGCCCATGCCCTTGAACGACCCCTTGCCGAGGACGAACGACTTGGGCGTCATCGGGGTCCGTACGCCGGTGGCCTCGGTGAACCTGATCCGGCCGGGTGTGGAGCGGTTGTAGAGCAGGTGGGCGTGGCCGAAGTCGTTGGCGATGTAGACGTCCGGCAGCCCGGAGCCGGTCAGGTCGGCGCCCGAGATCGCCAGCGTCCAGCCGGTGGAGGCGTCGAACGGGATGGCGTCCTTGTCCTCGACGAAGCTCGCGTCCGGCTTGTCACCGGCGGTGCTGGAGAACCAGCGCAGTACGTGGTCGCCGCCGGCGTTCTCGGAATGCGACAGCGAGTCGTTCATCCGGACGTTGTTCTGGCCGTGCGGGTCGAGGACGTCGGAGTCGGGGAAGTAGTTGCCGATCATGATCGACGGGTGCCCGCTGCCGTCCAGATCGGCGACGTACGCGGCATCGGTGTTCCACCGCGGGCCGTGGTACTTGCCGTCGATCGACTGTGCCGGGACGACCTCCCTGGGCAGGTAGGCCGACGAAGTGAGCGTGGTGGCACTCGACTTGGCCATGAACAGCAGCGGGGTGCGCCCCCAGTAGGTGACCAGCAGGTCGGTCCGGCCGTCACCGTTGAAGTCGCCGGGCGTGCAGCCGGTCGGCGCCATCGTGTCGTCCATCGGCAGCGGGGCCGCGTCCAGGACGAACGGGGTGAAGCGGTCGGCCGGCGCGGCGGTCGGGGTGTACGTCACCACCACGTCATTGGTGCGGGTGTCCACGACGCACATTCCGTCGGCGACCCCGTGGCCGGTGAGATCGTTGATGGCGATACTCGCGCCGACCGAGGAGACCCAGGACCGAATCTTCTGGTAGGCCGGGTTCACTTTCCTGACGGTGTTCATGTGCTGCGAGTTGTAGCCGGGCGGCATGGCGATCGACATCTGCTGGAACTTGTACTGGGCCGCCGCCTCATCACCACCCGCCACCGCGACCGACGTCCGAACGACGAAGAAAACAGACGCGGCCACAATGATCGTCACCAGACCGGGAATCATCTTGCGGACACGTTCGGCGTAGACCACGGCATTCCTCTCTGTGAACTCGGCCCGCGCCGCGCGCAGGGCCGGCGCTGTTCAGGGGCCGGGTTTTTGAGCATGCGACAGGACGGGACCGGCTGCTTCTCTCATGTTGCCCACCGGCCGCCGGGCGGGCCGTTTCCCGAGGGCCGTCAGCGGTTTCGGCCATGGTGGCCGGTGATCACGGCAATCTCGGAGACGGCCGCCGGCCGCACTCTTTGCGACCATCGGAGCCGTGACGAACGAGGACGGTTCCACTCCGCATCCGGCCCGGGTTATCGACTGCCTGCTCGGCGGCTCGGCCCATGACGCGGCCGACCGGTCGGCGGCCGGGCGCGCGGCGGCGGCATGGCCGGGCGGCGACCTGCCGGGGGCCGCGCGGACGGCCCGGGCGACGCTGGGCCGGATGGTCAGGCACCAGATGCGCGAGCTGGACATCAGGCAGTTGCTCGACGTCGGCGCCGGGCTGCCGACCCGGGACAACACCCATACGGTGGCCCGCCGTACGGCCGCCGGAGCGCACCCCGGTGCGAGCGTCGTCTACGTCGACCGCGACCCCGAGGTGCTCGGCCGGGCGCGCGAGCTGCTGGCCGCCGAGGGGGCCGCCGACACCAGCTATCTGTACGGTGACCTGGACGATCCCGACGCGATCATACGGGCGGCGGCCACCGTACTGGACCTGTCGCAGCCGGTCGGGCTGCTGCTCTTCGGCGTGCTGCACCGGGTGTCGGACGACGCGGAGGCGGCCGAGCGGGTGCGGGCGATGACCGACCTGCTGGCGCCCGGCAGCTGCCTGTCCTTCGCGCATCCCGGTCCGCACGAGGCGGCCGAAGCCGAGGACGAGGCCCTGGAGCTGATCGAACCGGGGTGGCGGCAGCACACCGTGCGGCGCGGCCCGACGCGGGTCGAGGCGATCTTCCTGCCCGATCTGGAGCCGGTCGCTCCGGGCCTGGTCGAACTGCCCGACTGGCGCCCGGAACCCGGCGGGAAAGCGCGGCTGCCGTCGCCCGTGTGGTGCGGCATGGGGCTCAAGACGATCACCGCGGGGATGTGAACCTCCGGTGTCGGAACGGGTGAGGCCGCGTGTTCAGCTGTCCGATCTGCTTCCCGAGGTGTTGTGACCATGAAGGGCCGCTGTTAGGCTCACGCAGATCGAATTGGTAATGTGCACAGCCGTTTTTCCCGCCGGGGCGGGTTCATTCGGCACACGCAAAGTGGGCGACGCCGCTTGTGTGCCACTCGCGGTCTTCTGCTCACTGCATCTACTTCTGCGCAGGATGGGAGATGCCGTGCAAGCTGCTGTCGAACGTGCCATCACAACCATGTGGGACCGGTACGGTGAACCGCTGACCCTGGATGACATTGCGGATACCGCGATCCTCAGCAAGTTCTACTTCTCGCGGGTTTTCCGGACGCTGACCGGGACTTCACCTGGACGGTTCTTATCCGTCATAAGGCTGTATCAGGCCAAACTCCTGCTCCTCAAGACGCCGTTGAGCGTCACCGAGATTTCCTACGCCGTCGGCTACAACAGCCTGGGCACCTTTACCAGCCGGTTCACCCGGAGCGTGGGCATCTCGCCGACGCGGTTCAGGGCGCTGGCGCTGTCGGGGTACCCGGCGATGACCGGGCCGCCGCCCGCGCCGGTCGCGATGCCCCAACTGGGCGTCGTCCAGGGCTGCGTGAGCGTGCCGGAGCCCGACGTGCCGAGCCGGATCTACGTCGCGGCGTTCAAGGACCCGATCGTGCAGGGCTGGCCGGTGGCCTGCGACGTCCTGGAGTCGCCCGGCGACTACACGCTGCACGGGCTGCCGGAGAGCACCTGGCATCTGCGGGTGGCGGTGGTCGCGGTCGGTGACGTGGATCCGCGGCCGTGGCTGCGGCAGCCGCTGTCGGTCGGCGCCAGCCAGCCGCTGTCGGTGCGCAAGGGCCAGACGCTCGATGTGGACCTGCGGACCAGGAAGTTCTGCCCGTTCGACCTGCCGATCCTGCTGGCGCTGCCCGAACTCGACAGCTGGGAGATGCCGCAGCGCTCGCTGGCGGTGCAGGCCGCCGGTCAGTAACGGGGCAGGCCGCCGGCCTCGTTTCACCGGGCCGGCGGTCCGTGCCTTCCGGAACGTTCGGACGAGTGTCGCGGTCCGTCGGGCGCCACGGTCGGACGTGTGTCGCGGTCAGTTGGGCGTCGCGGTCAGCAACTCCGCGGAGATGTCCTCCAGTTCGCGGCCCTTGGTCTCCGGGCCGACCCACAGGAAGACCACCGCGGCGAGCAGCAGCGGCACCGCTCCGATGACCGCGGTGGTACTGATCGACGGCACGGTGGTCGCGGCCACGGTCAGTGCCAGGATCAGCACCCCGCCGGCCTTGGTCAGCCCGGCGGCCAGGCCGGTGCCGCGGGACCGCACCAGCGTGGGATAGACCTCGGCCGCGTACCCCGCCACCACCGCGACCACCGAGCTGACTCCAGAGAGCGGCACCACCAGCAGCAGCGAGAGCAGCAGGTGGTTGTGCGCGAGCGAGTCGCCGGCGATCACGAAGCCGATCAGGGTGAGCCCGGTCAGGCCGCTGACCGTGACGATGGTCTTGCGGCTGCCCCACACCCCGTACATCCACGCGGTGACCACGGTCAGCGGCAGGCCGAGCAGCGCCGCGTTGCGCACCACGTAGTCGGAGTTCACCGCCGAGTAGCCCAGCGCCTGGACGTTGGTCGGCACCCACAGCTGGAAGCCGTACGTCATCAGGCCGGCGCCGATGCCGAGCACGGAGATCGCCAGCGTCGGCGCGAGCAGCGGGCGGCGCAGCAGCGTGAGGTAGCCGCTCCTGCCGATGCCGGCGTCCGACCGCGCCACCGCGGGATCGCCGCTCTCGACCGCGGCCCCGTAGCGGGCCATCACCTCCGCCGCCTCCTGGTTCCGGCCGCGGGCCAGCAGGAAGCGCGGCGACTCGGGGATCCACCGGTTCATCGCGATGAACAGCAGCCCGGTCGGCAGCCCGATCAGCCACAGGATCCGCCAGCTGTAGGTGGGCACGAGCCAGCCGGACAGCCAGCTGGTGATCGCGTAGGCGCCGGCGATGTCGCCGCCGATCAGCACCATCAGCCAGCCGCGGTGCCGGGCCGGGATCGTCTCCGCCAGCAGGGTGAAGGTGATCGGCAGCATGCCGCCGGCGCCGATCCCCATCACCAGGCACATCATCAGGTTCCAGCCGAAGCCCGGCATCGCCCCGCAGATGGAGGTGGACACGAACAGCATGCCGGCCAGGATGATCGAGGCGCGGCGGCCGATCCGGTCGCCGAGCCAGCCCCAGAGCCAGGAGCCGATCACGGTGCCGGTGATGCCGACCAGCGGCAGCCAGGACACCGGGATGTGGCCGTGCGGGTTGGCCGGCGACTTCAGCCCGTACTCGGCGGCGACGCCGGGGGCGACGAAGGACAGCGCGGTCGGCTTCATCACGTCGATGGTCACCGCGACGGCCATGGCGACCAGCAGCGCCACATGCCGGCGGCTGATCGGGGTGTCGTCCAGCGCGCGGACCCTGATCCGGCCGGCGTTGCGGCCGATCTCGCCGACCCCGGCCGGTATCAGCCCGTAGCAGCACAGCGCGAGGCCGGCCACGATCAGCGCCATGCCGGTGATCATCGGCGCGTCCGGTGTCATGCCCTTGAGGTGGTAGCCCATGTCCCGGGCCCCGATGTACATCGGCAGGTGCAGGACGACTCCGGCGGTGCAGGCGACCACCCCGGCCCAGAAGGCCGCCGGGTGCTCGAAGCCGCTGCCGCGGGCGCTGTCCGAACCGACTCCTGGCGTGGCCATGGGGGGATCCTCTGGTCGTCCGACGAGGCGTCCACCGAGGGTAACCACGCCTGCACGGCCCGCACTTCTCCGCAATTGCCCGGAACGGGCCGCGGACGGGCGGGAATCGGACCGGAGACGGACGGGAGACGGAGCGGGTCCGGTCGGTACCGGGCAGGAAAGGTGGTCAGACCAACCCGAGCAGCCGGCTGCACCGCAGGACCGCCTCGGGATCGCCGGTCAGGGTCAGCGCCCCGGTGGCCACCGCCTCGAAAGGGGTGACGAGGCCGCCGCCGATGGTCACGAAGGTCCGCGAGTCGGTGGTGGCGACCATCGCCGGGTCCTGCGCCGGGCCGGTCAGCAGCTCCGCCTTCTCGTCGGCCACCCGCAGATGGAACGTCAGGTCGTCGATGCGGAACTCGTAGGACTCGGTCTCCTTGCCGACCGGACGGCCGCGCATCATCGCCTCGACGGCGAGCAGGCTCCAGTGGGCGCGGGCCTCGGCCTGCTCGTCCGGCTCCATCCTGGCCATGCCCCACCGGCCGAGCTGCAGCAGCGGTTCGCGCAACTCCTCGCCGAGCGGGGTGAGCCGGTACTGCCGGGCGCGCTTGTCGCCGGTGAGCAGCACGGGTTCGAGCACGCCGGCCGCGGTGAGGGTCTGGAGGCGCTCGGAGAGCAGGTTCGGGCCCATGCCGGTGAGGTTCGCCAGCAGTTCGCCGAACCGCTGCGGCCCGGCCAGCAGTTCACGGACCAGGAGCAGCGTCCAGCGCTCGCCCAGCAGGTCGAGTGCCGAGGCGATACCGCACAGCTGTCCGTACGTCCTTCGTGCCATCTCGCTCCGCCTCTGCCGCTCCCCTGCCGTTCAGTTTAATCTCCGATAGCAACCGCAGGACCTGACGCGCCGCCCGGCGGGCCGGGCAACCGCACCGGCGGGCCGGACGGCGTACGGCCGCCCGGGGCGCCGGCCGCTGGGGCGGGCGCTCCCGGACGGCCGGGGCCGCGGGTGACGGGTCACACGGCGGCGATCTTCTCGGCCGTGATGTACCCGCCCATGGTGAAGCGCAGGCTGGTCACGTAGGCGACCGGCGAGTCCTCCAGGTGGCGGCTGTCGTGCAGCGGCAGCATCCGGTAGATCTGCCCCTTGCCGGGCGAGCCGGCCGGCGGGATCGACCGCACGTCGTCGATCGTCAGGATGATCGGCTCCTTGTTGATCAGCTTCATGCCCAGCTTGGGCATGTCGAAGATCGCGCCGACCGCCATCCGGCAGGCCTTGGCCGAGGGGCCCTCGCCCGCGTACGGGTCGAACGGCGTCCTGATCTGCCCGGTGGACAGGCACTCGGGGTTGAGCGTGACGGTGATCCGCCCCAGCTCCTCCGACTCCCCGACCATCTTCATCTCGATCAGGTTGGTGTAGACCTCGGCGTTCACCCACTCCTTGGAGGTGGGCTCGGAGCGCACCACCCGCACGAAGCCGTCGAACGGCACGGTGTACTCACCGACGCCGGGGACGGCGAACGTGTCGATGGAGGAGATGCCCAGGTTGTCGATGCCCGGGATCGGGGGCACCCACTGGGTGACGCTGGTGCCCTCGTAGAGGTTGGGCACCCCTTCGGTGGTGACCGGCCGGCCGTAGACGGTGGCCGGCTGAGGTGTCGTGGTCATCGCATTCCTTTCGTGTGTGCGCGGCGGTGGTCCTGGGGTGCTACTTCTGGTGGGTCGTCCAGTCGCAGCAGGTGCGGCCGGCCTGGTCGGGGATGCCGTCCTGGTCGGTGTCGATCTCGCCCTCCGCGGTGGAGTACACGTCGCGCGAGTTGAGGTCGATGACCCCGTCGCCGTCCCAGTCGTTGAGCTTGCCCTTGAAGGTGCCCAGGATGAACGCGTTGGTCATCGGGCCGACCTCGGGGTCGTGCAGGGTGGACAGCACGCCGTTGCCGGGCACCAGGATCTCTTCGAGCGGGCGGCCCGCGATGCGGTTGAGGTTGACGTGGCCCCAGCCCTGGAAGCGGCCGCGCACGTAGCGGATGGCCGGCTCCTCGTGCACCTCGAACTTCGGCTCCAGGTGCCAGGTGCCGTACCGGGCGAAGCCGATGTCGGCCTCCCTGACGCCCTGCGACGGGTCGTCGGCCTGGCCGGACTTGAAGAACGGCCGCGGCACCAGCGACTCGAAGAAGAAGCTGCCGCGGTCCCGGCGGGTGCGGTCGGTGAAGCCGCGGAACAGGTAGTTGTCCACGTGCGGCGAACCGTCGGCGTGCAGCCCGGAGATCGTCTTGGCGATCACCAACTGCCGTTCCCTGGTGGCCACGTTGGGGCAGGCGTGCGCCTGTCCGTAGATCCGGGCGAGGCCCTGCGGGGCGAGCGAGATCTTGCCCCAGTGCTGGTTGGAGTCGTCCAGCCGCACGTAGAGGTCGCAGTGGATCAGCAGGAAGATCGTCTCGTCGAAGGTGCGGCCGGGGGTGTACTTGCCCTCCCGGTCGTCGAACGCCGGGTCACCGGTCTGGAGTTCGCTGATGAACAGCTTCGACCACTCGGCGATCTCCGGGTCGGGGTCGGCCAGGAACTGCTGCAGGGCGATGATCGCCTCGGCGCCGCCGAGCTTCTCGATCGCCCACAGGGCGTCCCAGCGGACCTGCCGGTCGGAGTCCTGCCTGATGGCCTGGCTGAGCAGCTCGATCGCGTCCGCGTGGTCGCGGTCGGCGTACTCGAACAGGGCCTGTTCGCGCATCGCGGGGTCGGGGTGCTCGAGCGCCGCCTTGCGCAGCTGCTCGTTGGTCCGGTTGTCGAGCCGGACCGCCACCCGGTCGAGCGCGTAGCCGAAGTCACTGGCCCAGGCCGCCGGGTCGCCGGCCACGAAACGCGGATCGACGTTGCTGAGAGTGGTGCGGTACGCGAAGTTGAGGGCCTCGCGCTGCTCGGTGCCCAGGTCCTCGAGCAGCACCGCGTCGTCGGGCACCGCGTCGCTCCACGCCGGGCCCTTGCCGTCTGCGAGATCCGCCGGGGACTTCCGGCACAAGTCGATGGCCATACCAGTCCTTCCTATCCTGTAGTCGGCTGGTCGCTATGTATAAATTAAGCAACCTTGCGCGAGGACTCTTCTCCGAGATTGGCGAGCTGCGCTCGGGCCCGGTCAGGGCGCCGGGGCGGCGGGCTCGGGGAAGCCGCGGTCGCCGGCACCGGTCACGACGAGGGCGGCGGCCCGGCCGGGGCCCGGGGGCCGGCGCAGCATCGCGAGCAGGGCGTCCATCCCCGGGCGCAGCGGCACCGGCGGCATGCCCATCTGGGCCGCGTCCTTGACCACGCCCATCCGGTGCGCCTCGCCCGCGCCGCTCCACAGCGACCACTCGGCGACCACCACCGCGCAGCCCGGCAGCCGGGCCGCCGAGCGCAGCGTCTCGCGCCGCAGCACCTCGTTGGCCAGCGCGTAGCCGCCCATCCCGGAGTGCGCGCGGCGGGAGATCACCGAGCCGAAGGCGACGATCTGCCGCAGCGCGCCGCGGTCGGTGGCGCGCAGGACGTTGCGCAGACCGTCGGTCTTGACCGCCCGCAGCCTGGCCAGGTCGGCGGGGTGCAGCCCGTCCAGGCGGCCGCCCTCGATCAGCCCCGCGCAGTGCACGACGGTGGCCGGCGGGCCGCCGGTCGCCTTGGCCAGCGCCTCCGCGACCGCCGCCGGATCGGTGACGTCGGCGGCCAGCACCTCGGCCCCGCCCGGCCCGGACCGCACCCGTTCGAGCACCCGCCGCTCCCTGGAGGTTAGTTCCCCCGGATCACGCACGTCGAGCAGCAGCACCCGCGCCCCGGTGACGGCCCCGACAACAGCGGCAGCCCGCAGCCCGAGCCCGCCGAGACCCCCGGTGACCAACACGGGGCCGACCGGTCGGCCGCCGCGCGGGTCGTACGGCACGGGGCCCGGCCGGCTGGACGACCCCGCGGGCATCGACAGGTCGGACGGTACGGCAGCCGGCCAGGCGTACGGCCCCGTGGGCATCGACCGGCCGGACGGAACGGCGCCCGGCCACGCGTACGGCCCCGCGGGCGTCGACAGGTCGGACGGAACGCCGCCGCCTGGCAGGTGGCCGGCCGCCGGTTCCGCGTCCGTCAACGGCCCCTCCCCCGGCGGGAGTTCGAGGCGGCGCCAGTGGCCGGTCACCGAGCGGCCCTGGCCGTCGATCAGCACCTCGCCGCGCTGGGCCGGGCCGCCGAGGCGGTCGGTGAGCAGGGCCGCTGCCGCCGCGGCCGGGGCGGCGGCCAGGGCGGACGGGGTGCGGGCGGCGATCTGGACCGAGGCGAAGCGCAGCGCGCGGTCTTCAGACCCCGCCGCGCGCAGCAGGCTGATCCCGCCCGCGCCCTCATGCAGCAGGGCCAGCGGCAGCCCGTCCGCGCGGGCCCTGGCGACGGCGTCGAGCAGCAACGCGTCATCCGCCGGGCGGTAGTCCGTGCCGAGCACCACCGCGAGCGCGGCCGGGCCGGTTCGGACGGAGCCGGCCCGCACCGCGCGGGCCAGCGGCGAGCGGGTGCGCCCGGTCACCGTCCAGCAGCGCGGCGGCACCGCCGGCAGCGCGAAGGGACGCGGGAACTCCTGGTGTACGGCGAGCTGTTCCAACGCGGCCTCCTGCGATGGGCGGCGGGCGCGGCGCCCGCCCGCGGGTGTCGTCACGGTGTCGGTCTTCCGGGTCCGCCATGCGGGGCGTGGTGTGCGGGACCCGGCATGCGGGGCGCCAGCTATCGGGCTCGGCGGGCCGGGTCCGAGGCCCCTGGTCCGGCGGGCCGGGTCCGGCGCGCGATCCCGGGCCGGGAGGACGGGCACGGCCCGTCGCCCCGATCCGCCCCGCGCGGTGCGGGTCAGTACCGGTTGAGCGCCACCAGCAGCGTGGGAATCGCCTCGCCCTGGAAGTCCACGTTCACGTCGAAGTCGTTGATCATGCCTTCGAGCACCAGCAGCGACATCAGCGGGAAGACGAACTCCGGTGCCGCCGCCACCCCCGACCTGCGCTGGATGTCGAACAGCCGGGTGGCGAAAGGCGCCAGCCGGAACTGCCCGGCGGTCCTGCCGGTGGACTCCTCGACCAACTTCTCGATGTCCGCGCGGAATCCGTCCAGGTCGCAGCCCGGCGGGATGTGCTCGGCGCTGTCCAGCACGTTCTGCGCGCACTCCTCGGCCCGCCCGAGCGAGAGGTTCATGAAGAACTTCGCGAACAGCAGCCGCACTTCGGGATCGAGTTGCACGACGAACCCGGCGTCGAGCAGCACCAGCGTGCCGTCGGCGTCCAGGTAGAGGTTGCCCGGGTGCATGTCGCAGTGCACGAGGCCGTCGATGAACAGCATCCGGTAGACGCACTGGAGTACGTTCCTGACGATCTGCCGCCGCGGTTCGCGCTTGAAGTCGCGGGGCTCGAACCGTTCGAGGGGTTCGAGGAACTCCATGACCAGCGCGCCCTCGCCGCAGGCCGCGGGCACCGGGCCGGGGATCCTGACGAACGTCATGTCGGCGAGGTTCGTGCGCAGCAGGTCGAGCGAGACGGCCTCCTGGCCGAGGTCGAGCTGCCGCAGCAGCGCGGCGCCGAGCTGCTCCACGATCCGCACGGCGGGCACCTTGCGCATGGCCGGGATGCGCTGCATCCAGCGGGCGCCCATGCTCAGGATCGCGAAGTCGGCCCGCATCACGGCCTGGATGCCGGGGCGGCGCATCTTGACCGCGACCGTGCTGCCGTCGTGCAGGGTGGCCCGGTAGACGCAGGCGATGCTGCCGCTGGCCGCCGGGGTGCGGTCGAAGGAGGCGAACGGGGTCGGCCGCCCGGAGGGATAGGCGAGCTCCAGTGCCAGGTCGAGCTGGGCGTCCGTCATGGGGGCCACCTGGTCGTGCAGCCGGCCGAGCGCCGTGCAGATCTTCACCGGCAGCAGGTCCTTGCGGGTGCTGAGCAGTTGGGCGCCCTTGACGTAGGTGGGCCCGAGATCGGTGACCATCCGGGACCACCGGGATTCGGCCGGACGGCCGCGGCCCACTCCCGGCAGCGATCTGGCGGCGGCTCCGGCGGCGTGCCGTCCCACGGTGCCGGCGACCGAGAACAGCCGGCCGGTCAGGTGCGGGGGTCGTATCGGCGCCTTGGGTGCGACGCTTGCGGATTCCACATCGTGCGTTGCTGTCATCGGCACTCCCGAGGCGGCCGGCGTAGCGTTGACACTTGGGTTTCGCTATACGAATCTATAGTTATATCGCACTGGTCCGAGTTCTACCTCAGACTGGAGTCGCTGTGAACAGTGGAGTGCCCAGGCAGTCCGAATCCCTTCCGAGCGTCGATCTCGACGCGCCACCGGAGGCGGTCTGGGCGGCGGTCACCGAACCCGAGCAGGTGGCCCGCTGGTTCGGCACGCTGAGCGCGCCGCTGCGGACCGGCCTCGACAACCGACTCGACTTCGGGGACGGCGACTTCTTCACCCTGCGGCCGACCAGGATCGAGCCGCCGGTCTCGCTCAGCTACGAGTGGCGCTTCCTCGGCATCGAGGACCCGGCGCTGGTCGAGTGGACGCTCACCCCGCGGGCCGGCGGCGGCACCCGGGTCGTGGTGCGACACCTTGAGGCGGACGGCTCCGCGACCACCAGGCCCGAACTCCTCGACGGCTGGCGGGACTTCCTCTCCCGGCTGGTCCGCTACCTCAGCAGCGGAAGCAGCAGCCGCTACCTGCTGCGGGACAGCATCGACGGTTCGGTGACGCTGCCGGCGGGCTCGTTCCGGCCGCTGCGCGAACCGGAGCTGTTCGGCTGGCTGCCGGTGGCCATCGACGGCTTCGTGCCGCGCTGGTTCTTCATCATCGACGACGAGGGACCGCGCCGGTTCGCCATCGGCGACTGGCGGTTGACCCCTGACGTGGGCCTGAGCTGCCGGATCGAGATCCCCGGCGCGGACCGGCCGACGGCCTGCTCGGTCTCGGCCCGCGGCGGAGCGAGCGGGCTGCGGCTGGACTTCGTGCACGAGGGCTGGACCAGGCTCGGGCTGCCCGACCGCTCCAGCACCCTGCTGCGCCGCCGGTTCGCCGCGACCTGGATCGCCTCGCTGCGCTCGGCCCGCGACCTGGCGGGCTCCCCCGCGGGCCCGGCCGGCCCTCCGGGCGGTGCGGCGTGACGGTCGCCGGCTCCGCCGCCGATCCGGCCGCGGCCTCCCAACTGGCCGCGGTGGAACGCGCGGTGACCCGGATGCGGGACAACCTCGCGGACCAGCAGTACCTGATCGACCACGCCGAGGCGGGCCTGTTCAGCCCGTTCCACTTCCACCGGGTCTTCCGCAGCATCACCTCGGTGACGCCGGCCCGGTTCCTGGCCGCGCTGCGGATGGCCGAGGCGCAGCGGCTGATCATCCGCGAGTCGCCCAGGATCATCGACGTCTGCACGGCGGTCGGCTACTCCAGCCTCGGCACGTTCACCACCCAGTTCACCCGGCTGGTCGGCCTCTCGCCGCGCCGCTACCAGACCATGGTCGAGGAGTACGGCCAGTGCCCGGTGGCCGACCTGCTGCCGGTCGCCGCACCCGGGGACCACCTGGACCGCGCAGACCGCGCCGACCGGGGCGACCGGGGCGACCAGGGCGAACGCACAGACCGCACAGACCGCACAGACCGCACAGACCGCACAGACCGCACAGACCGCACCGGAATCGTCGGCCACATCATCGGCCCGCCCACCGCCGAGTGGGCCGCCGCCCCCGACGGCCTGTGCCTGACCGGGATGTTCCCCTACGGCGTCCCGCAGCAGGCCCCGCTCAGCTGCACCATGACCAGCGGCCTGGGAAGAGTCCTGCTGCCGTCGCCGCAGGCGCCGGGCCGCCCCCAGGACCGCTGCCGGATCCTCGCCGTCTGGTTCCCGGCCGACCTGCGGGTGGTCGACCTGCTGGACGACAGCGCCGGGCAGCACCGCCGGGTGGGCAGCACCACCGCGCCGCCGCAGGCCGCCGCCGGACGCACGGCCCCGTTCCGGGTGTTCCTGCACCGCCCGCTGCCCAGCGACCCGCCGATGGTCTACGCGCTGCCGCTGCTGCTTGCGGGCCACCGGCTGCCGCTGGCCACCTGAGAGAGATCCGCCGCTCCGGCCCCGGCCGGTCACCGGCGCCGGGCCGCCGCCGGGGCGTACGCTCGGTAGCGGTGGACCCGCGCCGCGCGAGGACGCGCGGCAGCTGCCTGGCGCGAGTGGAGGACCGGGAAATGAGTGAGGACTTCAAGGGCACCCTGGTCTGCGAGGGCGTCGGCGCCTGGACCTACGTGCCGGTGCCGGCCGAGGTCGCGGAGAAGCTCGGCGGCAAGGCCCGCATCCCGGTGTCGGCGGAGGTCAACGGCGTCGCCTTCACCGGCTCGGTGATGAGCGGTCCGCAGGACAGTCGCTATCTGGTCGTGAACCAGTCGGTACGCGACCAGGCCGGCGTGACGGCCGGCGACACCGTGTCGGTCAAGGTCAAGCCGGACACCGCGCCGCGGGTGGTGGAGGTCCCCGACGACCTGGCGCGGGCGCTCGCCGACGCCCCGAAGGCGCAGGAGACGTTCGACGGCTTCTCGTACTCCCGCCGCAAGGAGTACGTGACGTGGATCGAGTCCGCCAAGCGCGAGGAGACCAGGACCCGGCGAGTGGGCCAGGCCGTGGAGATGCTGGCCGAGGGCCGCACCCTGAAGTGACCAGAGCAGGCTGTCGGACCAGCGGAAACGGCCCCCGGCCGGCCTCCTGCGGCCGGTCGGGCACGGCCTGATCGCCGTCCGCCCGTAAGCGGCAACCTGCGAGAAGCAGCGGTTCCCGGCCGCCCGTAGCGTGAAGCACGCACAGCCCGCCCGGCTCGCTGAGCCGGCCCCTATCACTGCCCAGGGGGTTGTCCGTGACCGCTGAGACCGAGAGCCCCGGCGCCGTTCCGCCGGCCGACACCTGGCCGGACTTCGCCGATCTGGAGCCTGCCCGCGCACGGCAGGTCTTTCCCACCTACAACAGCGCGCCCGCCCGGTCGATCGTGCAGGACCGCTGGGAGCGCATCGTCGCCCGCATCGAGATCCCGGAACCGCCCGACCGCGTCTGGGAGGCGCTCACCACGCCGGAGGCGCTGCCGCACTGGCTCGGCGTCTGCCGAGGACCGCTGGCGGTCAAGGGCGCCGACTACGTCCTGGACTTCGAGGACGGCGAGTTCTTCCAGTGCCGTACCGAGGAGGTGCGGCCGCCCGACGGCTCCGGCCACGCGCTGTTCCGCCACCTGTGGCGGTGGGCCGGCGTCGGACCGGCGACCCGGGTCTACTGGGAGCTGGCCGCGACCGACGGCGGCACTCAACTGACCGCCACCGAGGAGGCGCTCAACTCCCCCTCGGACTGGCGCTCCTGGAACGGCAACGGCTGGCCCGGCATCCTCGACCAGCTCGCCTCCTACCTCAGGACCGGCACCACCTGGCGCTGGCCCTGGCGCCGGATGGGCCCGTACGTCCAGATCGAGCTGGCCGCCGCCCCGTACGACGCCTGGGACGCGCTGACCCGCCCCGAGGCGCTGCGCTACTGGCTGCAGCGGCGGTACGGCGACTTCACCACCGGCTCCAAGCTCACCCTGATGATGGGCGACGCCAGCGGCATGGTGGAGATGAACGTGCACCGCCACGTGGAGCCGAACCAGGAGTTCCCCTCGTACCTGCCGTGGCTGGAGTTCGGCCTGCGCCGGGCGTCCTGGCCGGTGGAACTGGGCGGCAAGCTCTATATCGAGCCGGCCGGAATGGACCGCAGCCTGTTCCAGATATTCGTGGACAACTGGGAGAACATCCCGGCAGCGGTCCAGCGCGAGGAACGGCTCATCATCGCGGCCTTCTTCCGCGACTCGATGGTCAGGGCACAGAACCTGGTCGGCCCGATTCCGACGTCCTCCCATCCGCACGGCTGGTCCTGACCGCCGAGCTGTCCCCCGCGACGAGCAGCCGGAAGGCCCTCATGTCCCTACAGGAAAGCAGCGAAACGGCCGCGGAGCAGCGGCAGCCGGACGTACTGGAACAGCTGATGTTCCCGCCGGCCTCCCTCGACCCCTATCCGCTCTACCGCCGGCTGCGCGAGGAGTCCCCGGTCTATCCGAGCCGGTTCGGCGCGCACCTGATCAGCCGGCACGCCGACGTCAACCACGTGCTCAAGCACCATGAGCTCTTCCCCGGGGTGCCCGAGGAGGACATGGCCAGGATGTTCCCGCAGGGCGTCGGCCACGAGGCCTACCAGGTGCTGGTGACCTCGCTGGTGGGCAGCAACCCGCCCAAGCACACCCGGCTGCGCGGCCTGGTGGGCAGTGAGTTCACCTTCCGCCGAGTGGACGGCCTGCGGGCCGGCGTCACCGAACTCGCCGACAGGCTGGTCGCGGACCTCGCCGAGCGGCTGCGGTCGGGCGAGACCGTGGACCTGCACAGGTCGGTGTCCATCCCGATGCCGCTGCACATGATCTCCGACCTGCTCGGCGTGCCACAGGACGAGCGGCAGCGGCTGTCCGTGCTGGTGCCGGCCATGATGAACGTGGTGGACCCGGCGGCGCCGCCGGACGCGGTCGCCGCGGCGGACGCGGCCTTCCGCGAACTGGGCTCCTTCTTCGACGCGTTGATCGAGGAGCGGCGCCGGCGGCCGGCCGACGACCTGGTCTCCGACCTCGTCTCGGTGCACGACGGCGACATGGACCGGCTGGCCGAGGACGAGCTGCGCACGCTGCTCTTCACGCTGTGGTCGGCCGGCTTCGAGACCACCGCCACCGGCATCGACAACGCGGTGCTCGCGCTGGCCGAGCAGCCCGACCACCGGCGGTGGCTGGCCGGCGACGACAAGCAAGTGCGGGCGTTCGTCGACGAGACGCTGCGGCACGACCCGTCCGTGCAGGTGGCGCCCGGTATCCGGGTGGCCGCGCAGGACACGGAGCTGAGCGGCTGCAAGATCCCGGCGGGCACCCACGTACGGCTGATGCTCGGCGCGGCGAGCCGCGACCCGGAGGCGTACCCCGATCCGGACCGCTTCGACCCGGGCCGGACCGGCACGCCCGCGCTGAGTTTCGGCGCCGGGATCCACTACTGCCTGGGCGCGGGTCTGACCCGGCTTGAGATGTCGGTACTGCTGCCCCGGCTGCACCAGGCGCTGCCCACGCTGGCGCTGGCCGGGCCGCCCGGGCGGCGCCGCTCGGTGCCGCTGCGGGACTTCGACTCGCTGCTGGTCAGGCTGGACGGCTGAACGCGGGGGTGCGCGCGCCGGGCGCGCGCACCCGTCCGTGCGCGCCGCCGCGGGCTGCCGTGGCTGCCGCCTTCAGAAGAAAAGCTTCACATTCCGATAGAGACTGCTAGGTTGCTGGCTGTGACTGAATCGATACTCGTCCAAGGGCTGGTCAAACGGCTCGGGAAGAAACAGGCGCTCGACGGAGTCTCGATGTCCGCCGGCGAAGGCACGGTGCTGGCCCTGCTCGGGCCCAACGGCGCCGGCAAGACCACCACCGTGCGGGTGCTGTCCACCCTGATCCGTCCGGACGCCGGGCATGTGGAGGTGTGCGGGATCGACGTCACGGCGCAGCCGCGCCGGGTGCGCGGACTGATCGGCCTGACCGGGCAGTTCGCCGCCGTGGACGAGATACTCACCGGCCGGGAGAACCTGGAGCTGGTCGGCCGGCTGCACCGGATCGGCCGCACCGAGGCCCGGCGCAGGGCCGACGACCTGCTGGAGCGGATGGGCCTGAGTGAGGCCGCCAACCAGCGGGTCAAGACCTACTCCGGCGGCATGCGGCGGCGCCTGGACCTCACGGCGAGCCTGCTGATCCGGCCCCGGGTGCTGTTCCTCGACGAGCCCACCACGGGGCTCGACCTGCGGTCCAGGCTGGACCTGTGGTCGGAGATCGAGCTGCTGGTCAGGGACGGCACCACGTTGCTGCTGACCACCCAGTACCTGGAGGAGGCCGACCGGCTGGCCGACTCGGTCACCGTGATCGACCGCGGCAAGGTGGTGGCGCAGGGCACGCCGAGCGAGCTCAAGCAGCAGGTCGGCGACGAGCGGGTCACCTTCACACTGGCAGATCCTGCCGAACTCGACCGGGCCCACGAGGCGTTGCGCGGGCACGGCGACGAGAACCCGTTCCACGACCGCGCCCGGGCCCAGTTGACGCTTCGTCTGGACGGCGGCATCGAGACGGTCACCGCGATGGTCCGCGACCTGTCGGACGCCGGCATCACCCCGGTCACCCACGAGGTCCGCCGGCCCTCACTCGACGACGTCTTCCTGACGCTGACCGGCAGCACCGCCACCGAGGCGGCGCACGAGGCGGAGCAGGACAAGGCCACGTCCGGACGGCGCGGCAAGGCGTCGGCCCGCGACCGGAACGGAGCCACCCGATGACCGCCACCACCGACTCCCCCACCACCGCCGCTCCCCCGCCGCCGCCCAGCGGCGCGCTGTGGAGCGTCAGCGACGCCTGGCTGCTGGCCGGCCGCAACATGCGGCACATCCAGCGCCGCCCCGACCAGTTGATGGCCGCGGTGCTGCAACCGATCATGTTCTTCGTGCTGTTCGCGTACGTCTTCGGCGGCGCGATCCAGGTGCCGGGCGGCGACTACAAGCAGTTCCTGCTGCCCGGGGTGTTCGGGCAGGTCATCGTGTTCGGCGGGATGGCCGGGATGTGCGTGGGCATCGCCGAGGACATGCGCAACGGGATGATGGACCGGTTCCGCTCGCTGCCGCTGAGCCACGCCTCGGTGCTGGTCGGCCGCACCCTGTCGGAGGTGGTGCGGAACATCATCGCGCTGATCGTCACCGGCGCGGTCGGCTTCGCGTTCGGCTTCCGCTTCCACGGCGGGGTGCTGCACGCGCTGGCCGGCGCCGGGGTGCTGCTGCTGTTCGGCTTCGCGCTGTCCTGGGTGCTGGCCTGCATCGGCATCACCGCAAGCAGCGCGGAGGCGGCGCAGACCACGTCGATGCCCTGGCTGTTCCTGCTCGGCTTCGTGAGTTCGGCGTTCGTCCCCACCCACGCCATGCCCGGCTGGCTGCGGGTCTTCGCCGACCACACCCCGGTCACGCTGACCATCGACTCCGCCAGGGCCTGGTTCAACGGCGGCACGCCCGGCTCGGAGGCCTGGCAGTCGATCGTCTGGTCGGCGGGGCTGCTCGTGGTGTTCGTACCGCTGGCCACCCGGCTGTTCCGGCGGGCGGTGGCCGCCTAGCCGACGACCCGGCCGGAGCCGATCCGGCCGGTCCCTGATCCGTCCCCGATCCGGAGGGTCCGCGCGATGGAGGTCATCGGAGCGGGGCTGGGCCGAACCGGCACCACCTCGCTGAAGAAGGCACTGGAGATTCTCGGCCTCGGCCCCACTTATCACACCCGGGAGATATTCCGGGATCCCGACCGGCTGGCCGACTGGGAGAACGCGGTGAACGGCGGGGAAACGGATTGGGACGCCGTTTTCGACGGCTACCGGTCCACCGTCGACTGGCCGGCCGCCGCGTTCTGGAAAGAACTCGCCGAGCATTATCCCGACGCCCGGGTCATTCTCACCGTGCGGGATCCGCAGGAGTGGTACACCAGTTGCGCGCGGACGATTTTCATATCGTACCGGCCGGGTGTGCACTGGACGGTGCTGCGCGGCCTGATGCGTATTCCGCTGATGGCCGCGGACAAGCGGCTGCGCAATTTCCGGCAGGTCTTCGACGGCGTGTTCCGCCGGCACTTCGGGGACCGGCCGATCAGCAGCCGGGAGGCCGCCGTTGAGGTGTTCGACGAGCACCTGGCCGCGGTCCGCGCCGGCGTTCCGGCGCGGCGGCTGCTGGAGTACCGGGTCACCGAGGGCTGGGAGCCGCTGTGCGCGTTCCTCGAACTGCCGGTGCCCGAGCAGCCGTTCCCCTACGAGAACGACCGCAGGACGTGGCAGCGGTTCACCCGCCGGCAGGTCTTCCGCGGTATGCGGCGGCTCGCCCTGCATCCCGGGAGCGCCGGGCAGGCGGCCCGCGCCGCTCAGCGCGCCAACTCCGCGCCGCCCGCGCCCGCCAAGCCCGCGCCCCCCGCCAACCCCGCACAGGAGGAGCCGGCACCGTGATCGATCTGATGGGTTATGCCGACCGGGTCTGGACCGGGCAGGAGGATCTGCGCCCCTACTTCTCCGGCGCGCTGCGCGAGGACGGCCTGCTGCCGGTCGCGGACGGCGTGTGGATGTGGGCCGCCACCGGCAACGTGTACGTGTTCCGCACCGCCGGCGGGCTGCTGCTCTTCGACACCGGCGATCGGCACACCTCCCGCGCGCTGCACACCGCGGTACGGGCGGTGACCCAGGACCCGCTGCACATCGCCGTGTTCTCGCACGGCCATGTCGACCACGTGCTGGGCATGGACCCGTTCGACCAGGAGGCGGCCGAACGCGGGCTGCCCCGGCCCGAGGTGATCGCGCACCGGCACGTGCCCCGCCGGTTCGAGCGCTATGTGCTCACCGCGGGCTACAACTCGGCGGTCAACGGGCGCCAGTTCCGGGCCCCCGGCCTCAAGTGGCCGACGGTCTACCGGCAGCCGGACACCCTCTACGACCAGCAGCTCGACCTGCGCGAGGCCGACACCCAGGTACTGCTGCGGCACGGGATGGGCGAGACCGACGACGCCACCATGGCCTGGCTGCCCGACCGGCGCATCCTGTGCTGCGGCGACTTCTACGCGTGGAACGCGCCCAACGCCGGCAACCCGCAGAAGGTGCAGCGGTTCGTCGCGGAGTGGTCGCAGGCGCTGCACTGGATGGCCGGACTCGGCGCCGAACTGCTGCTGCCCGGGCACGGGGTGCCGATCGCCGGCGCCGAGCGGATCCGCCAGACGCTGCTGTCGTCCGCCGCGCTGCTCGACCACCTCCAGCAGTCCGTCCTGGAGCTGATGAACGGCGGGCTCACCCTCGACGAGGTGCTGCACCGGGTGCGGGTGCCGGCGGAGATGCTGAGCAAGCCGTATCTGCGGCCGACCTACGACGAGCCGGAGTTCATCGTCCGCAACCTGTGGCGGCGCTACGGCGGTTGGTACGACGGCGACCCGGCGGCGCTGCGCCCGGCGCCGCGGGCCGAACTGGCCGCCGAGGTGGCCGAGCTGGCCGGCGGCCCGCAGGCACTGGCCCGGCGGGCGCTGCTGCTCGCCAAGGACGGCGACCTGCGACTGGCGGGCCACCTCGCGGAGTTCGCGGCGCTGGCCGCGGCGCCCGGCAGTGCGGAGCACGCCGAGGCGCACCAGGCGAGGGCCCAGGTGATGGAGTCGCTGGCGGCCGACTCGCCGTCCTTCATGGCCAAGTCGATCTACGGCTGGGCCGCTTCGCAGTCGCAGGCCGCCAGCCGCGGCGAGGAGCCTGGCAAGGAGGAGGCGGGCTGGGCCCCGTAGGACCGGAGCCGGTAGCCAAGGGGGCCGGTGGGAACCGGCCCCGCGGGACTGGAAGTGGGCGGGTGCCGGGGCGTGGACTCCCGGTCACCCGCCCACGGTCTCGGCGGCATCCGCTGTGGGACGGTCAGCCCTTGTCGTCGGGCTCCTGCACGACCAGCAGGTGGTTGCCGTCGGGGTCGTTGACCGAGAAGAAGTGGCCCCACGGGGCCTCCATCAGGCCCCCGTTGGAATCCACTCCCTGCTCGGCGAGCGTGGCGTGCAGTCCTTCGACGTCCTCGGCCGCGAGCGAGAACTGCTGCATTCCCGGCTTGATGCCGCCGACGTCCCAGGTGACCAGGACGATGTCGCAGCTGCCGTCCGGCGTGGCGAGCTGGAGCCACCGCAGTCCGGGCTCGGGCGGCATCTCCTCAGGGGTCATCTCATGGTCGTTGACGACATGGAAGCCCAGCTTCTCGTAGAAGCTCTTCGCCGCCTCCTGATCGGTCACCGGTACCGAAAGCAGGGTGATTTTCGTGATTCCCATTGCGCGGTGTCACCTCATTGTTCGATCGATTGACTACCGGCTTTCCACCGTAGCGGAGTCGAAAGCTGCGTACACGCGCCTGAGCAGAAATTCACCGGCGGGCCGACACCCGGTCCTGGCGTCGGCCCGCCGGTGAATTCGGGGGCACTATTGCCCGTCAGTCCGCTATCCCGGCGGCCTGTGCCTCGGTGCCGCTGAGGTCGCATACCCGCACCAGGGTGTCGTACGCCACCAGCGCGCCGCGGACCACCTCGTTGTAGAGGTCCTGGGCGGCCAGCGCGAGGTCGCGCATCGGCTGCATGAAGAGCAGGAAGAACGAGCCGAAGTCGTAGCGGGCCAGGATGTCCCGGCCGTACGACTCCATGTTCTGCAGCAGCTGCACCCGCACCCGCAGTTTGCGCAGCCGGGCGATCCGCTCCTGCGTCATGCCGGCGAAGCCGCCCTCGCCGAGCTGGCGCAGGGTGTTCTCGTAGCACTCGTCGCGTCCGTTGGCCAGCGCCGCCGCGGCGTACGCCTGGAGGTTGGTGTACTCGCCGACCGCGGTGTCGATCAGCGCGACCGTGCCGTCCAGCGCGCGGAAGCACGTGTCGTAGGTGGAGTCGACGTACTTCATCTTCTCGCCCACCGCGCCGACGTCCACCGAGCCGTCGGGGCCGACCGCCGTTCCGGACGCCTCGACGACGTAGCGCACGGTGTCGTCGAGCGCGGCCAGCGCCTCCATCGCGTCACGGACGGTCCGCAGGGTCGCCGAGGTGGCCACCGCGTCCGACACCAGCCCCTTGGAGATCTCCGCGGCTTCGGCCGTCGCGTAGTTGTTGGGGGGACATTCATTGTGCAGACCCAGTACGCCCACTGCCTTCTCCTGTCACCCGGTTGTCGAGGTTGTCTCGACGATAGGCAGGGCCGCGGCGGGGGCTCTACTTCCAGGTTGCGTCGGTACGGGCGCCTTCGTGCGGTGCGGTCAACGGCCCTGCCGACAGGGCCTGTTCGCCGCTCACCGGGGGCTGCGGCCGGCGCCGGTGCAGCAACCTCCGAGAAGGCCGGGGCCGTTGCCGTGGGCAAGAATCGAACCGTCCCCGCCAGCCTGCCGGAAGGCGCCGTCCATGGACCACGGAGCATCACGTCCCGCCCAGCGACCGGAAGTCACCGACGTCTTCGAGCGCGCCGCCGGCTCGTACGACCAGACCGGCGTGCGCTTCTACGGCCCGCTGGGCCGCCGGCTGGTGGACAGCGCGGGGCTGACCCCCGGCATGGAGGTGCTCGACGTCGGCTGCGGGCGCGGCGCCTGCACCTTCCCCGCCGCTGAGGCCGTCGGGCCCGGCGGCTCGGTGACCGGGATCGACGCGGCGCACGCGATGATCGAGGCGGCTCGCCGGACGGCCGCCGAACTCCCGCTGAACAACGTCACCTTGGCGATCGGCGACGCTGTCAGGCCCGACCTGCCGCCGGAGTCGTTCGACGCCGTGCTGGCCGGGCTGGTGGTCTTCCTGCTGCCCGACCCGGCCACCGCGCTACGCTCCTACCACGGCCTGCTGCGGCCGGGCGGGCGGCTGGCGATGAGCTCCTTCGGCGTGGTGGACCCGCGGTTCTTCCAGGTCACCGATGTGATGCTGCGCTTCCTGCCGGAGCCGCCGACCAGCATTCCCGGGCAGGGCGACAGCGCCTTCGGCAGCCAGGAGCGGCTGGCCGCGCTGGTCGCCGACGCCGGCTTCGAGGACGTCAAGGTGACGGACAGCTACCTGGACCTGGAGTTCGCCGACACCGGGCAGTGGTGGGACTGGCTCTGGCAGACCGCCGGCCGGATGATCCTGGAGTCGGTGCCGGAGGACCGGCTGCCCGAGGCGCGCGAGGCGGCGATGGAACGGATGGAGGAGGTCAGGGACGAGCACGGCAGGCTGTCGATCCGCTGGAACGTGTGGCTGACCAACGCCTCGAAGGCGCAAGCCGGTCCGGCCGACCGCTGACAGGTGCAGGCCCGTCCGCTCTCCGTAGCGGCTCTCGAAGGGATCACCGCTGATGGCTCCGACAACTCCCCCGCAGGCCCCGGCCGCGCTGCCGGTGCTCGGGCACGCCCCGGCCTTCGTCCGCGACCCGCTGGCCGTGGTCAGCGCCGGACGGCAGGCGCACGGCCCGGTGTTCACACTGCGCCTCGGCCCGAAGCGGGCCGCGGTGGTGGTCGGGGTGGACGAGAGCCGCGCGGCCATCAACGAGCCCGAGACCACCCTGGCGGTGGCCCCGGTCTACCAGTGGCTGCGGCCGATGTTCGGCGCGGTGATGCAGGCCGCCGACCACGCGGACTACCTGGTGCAGCGGGCCGCGCTGCTGCCGGTCTTCCGCGGCCGGCAGGTCGCCGACCACACCGCGGCGGTGACCGAGGACGTGTCCGGCTGGATCGACGGCCTCGGGCCGTCCGGCACCTTCGACGCGGGCCGCGACCTGGAGCGGCTGACCCTGGACATCGCGACCCGGCTGGTGCTCGGCAAGGACTTCAGGGAGCGGCACGGCGACACCTTCCGCCCGCTGTTCCGCGACGTGGCGGCCGGCATGGAGTTCGTCCTGCCGTCCTGGACGCCGACCCCGCGGCTGCTGCGCCGCAACCGGGCCCGAAAGCGGCTGTTCGCGCTGCTCGCCCCGCAGGTCCGGCGGGCCAGGACCGACCCGGACCCGGCCGGGCAGGGCTTCCTCGCCCATCTCGCGGCGAGCACGGCCGCCGACGGGGCCCCGTTCGACGACGACACGGTGACCGGCCTGGCGCTGGTCCTCGTCTACGCCGCCTACGAGACGACGGCGGCCCAACTCGCCTGGTCGGTGCTGCTGTTGCTGCAACACCAGGGCGAACTGGCCGCCACCGCCAAGGAGATCCACACCGAGCTCGCCGACGCCGACCCCACGCCCGGCACCCTGCACCGGCTCACCCGGCTCGGCTGGTGCCTCCAGGAGGCGCAGCGGCTGCGCCCGGTCACCACGATGCTGACCCGGCAGGTGGCCGCGCCCTTCGAGGTGGCCGGGTTCACCGTGCCGAAGGGCTGGACCACGCTCTTCTGCCCGCCGGTCACCCATCGCGACCCGGACCGCTATCCGGACCCGGAGCGCTTCGACCCGGAGCGCTTCTCCACCGCCCGCGACCCGGACGGCCGGGCCGCCGCCGGGCTGCTGAACATGGGCGGCGGCGGCCACGCCTGCCTCGGCGGCCGGGTCGCGGACATCGAGATGAAGCTGATCATCGCGCTGCTGCTGCGGCGCTACGAGCTGACCCTGTCAGGGCCGGCCCCCGAGCCGACCCGCAAGCCGGGCATCTCCCGTCCTGCGGGCCCGTGCCCGGTGGCGTACCGACAACTGCCGCAGTAGGCGGTGCAGTTCACCCCCAGGGCAGTCGGAGAGGCGGGACGGGCGGTAGCTCAGTGGTAGAGGTCCACGATCACCCGGTTCGGCCCGGTCAGGTGCGAGACCGCGTAGTGCGAGTACGAGTCCAGGCTGAGCCCGAACTGCACCTCGCCCTCGTAGGCGTAGTCGAGCTCCACGCCCTTGAGCGAGGGCAGCGCCACCGGCAGGGTGTGCGGGCTGGTGTACGTGTCGTGGCCCTGGTCGTCGTAGGTGGCGGCCGAGCCGAGCGTGACGAACAGGTAGGACTGGCCGGGTATGTCGACCTGTACGGCCTTGTCGCTCGCCGGGTAGAAGACGCCGGTCGTCGAGGCGGCGGCGGTCACGGTCGGCAGCGTCCCGGAGCTGAGGTCGAGCACCAGCCGGTCGTAGTCGGGGTGCGCCCCGGTGCGGGCGTCCAGTACGCAGATCGAGGAGCAGGTCGAGGTGGTGGCGCCGGCCGCCGAGGCCGTCGCGGGCAGGAGTCCGACGAGCGCGATCGAGACGGCCGCGGCGGCGGTCACCGCGACCCGGCGGGCACGGGAGATGGCAGTCATGATGTGGTCCGTTCTGTCCGTGAAAGGAATTCACCCGAAGCCGCCGGTTCGTGTTTTCGGACAGTCATGATTCGCCGATTCCCCACTCCCCCGCAGGCAGCGCACTGAATGTACCCGGGCGCGCCCCGACTGGCAACGACAGGCTCCCAGCGGGGAAGAACGGCGAACACCGGGGTTCGTGAAAAGAGACCACGCCATCGGAGCGATGGCGTGGTAATTTGAAACACATATCACTTCTCAGTGGCATCGCATTGGTTCAGATGTCCACCACCAGCTCGGGCGAACGCGACCTGCTGCAGCAGAGCGTCACCGCGGTGTTGGCGCGCTGCTGGGCCGGCGACTGGAAGACGTCACGGTGGTCGGGGTCGCCGCCGAGCACCCGGGTCAGGCAGGTGCCGCACACTCCGGTCTCGCAGGACGTGCGCACCTGCACGCCGTGCTCGCGCAGGGTGTCGGCGATGGTGCGGTCCGCCTCGACCAGCGCGGTCACCTTGCTGCGGGCCGCGACCACCGTGAACGGGGTGCCGGTGAGGTCAACGTCGTTGGCGAAGTTCTCCTCGTGCACCCGGTCCTCGGGTGCCCCGGCCCGCCAGGCGGCCTCCTCCACGTGGTCCATGAACCCGCGCGGGCCGCATACGTAGACGTGGGCGGCCGGTCCCGCCCGCCGGATCACGTCCTCCGCGTCGAAGGCCCGGCCGTGCGAGCCGTCCCCGCCCCGCGTGACGTCGTCGTCGGTGTACCAGGTCAGCCGGTCGCGCCCGGCCAGTTCGAGCAACTCGTCGGCGAACGCCAGCCGTTCCCGGTTCCTGACCCGGTAGTGCACCTCGAACGACCGTCCAAGCCGGGCCAGTTCGCGGGCCATCGCCAGCAGCGGGGTGATGCCGATGCCGCCGGCGAACAGCACGGTGTGGCCGGCGTCCACCTGCAGCGGGAAGTTGTTCTTCGGCGGGCTCATCAGCAGGAAGAGGCCCTCGCGGATGCGGGTGTGCACCCGCAGCGAACCGCCCCGCGAGTCGGCCGTACGCAGGATGCCGAGCCGGTAGCGGGAGGTGTCGGCCGGGTCCCCGCACAGCGAGTACTGCCGTACCTTCCCGTCGCCCAGGTGCAGGTCCACATGGCTGCCGGGGGCGAACGGCGGCAGCGCGGCACCGTCGATCCTGGCCAGTTCGAGGGCGAGCACGCCCTCGGCGACGGGCCGCCGCGCGGTCACCACCACTTCGAGCAGCCCGCCGTCGCCGTCGAGTCCGGCCAGGCCGTCCGGCCGGGCCGGGCCGCGCGCCTCGGAGGTGTCGCCCGCGGTGCGGGCTTGGACGGTCACTCGGCACCTCCGCTCGCGGCCGATCCGGGCACCAGACGTACCCGCTCGGCCGGGATGGTCAGCCGCACGTCGCTGCCGTCGGACAGCGCCCGGTGCCGTTCCGCGTGGCACTCCATGGTCAGCTTGCCCACCTTGACCTGGTGGCGGACCCGCTCGCCCTCGAACGCGGTCGCGGTGATCACTCCGGTGAAGGTGTTGCGCTCCTCCGGGTCGGCGCTCTCCTCGGCCGCGGTGATGATGAAGTCCTCCGGCCGCATCAACACCCTTACCTCGTCGCCGAGTTGCCAGGTGCAGCGGTCCACCGCGATGGTGCCGGCCTCCGACGCGATCCGCGCCGCGCCGTCGGCGAGGTGTTCCACCACCCCGGTCAGCAGGTTCGGCGCGCCGACGAACTCGGCGACGAACAGCGAACCGGGCTGGTCGTAGACCTCCTCGGGGGACGCGCTCTGCTCGATGCCGCCCTGCGACATGACGGTGACCACGTCGGACAGCGCCAGCGCCTCCGACTGGTCGTGGGTGACGTAGACCATGGTCACCCCGGTCTCCCGCTGGAGCCGCTTCAGTTCGAACCGCATCGACTCGCGCAGCCGGGCGTCCAGGTTCGACAGCGGCTCGTCCAGCAGGACCAGTGCGGGCCGGGTCACCAGCGCCCGGGCCACCGCGAGCCGCTGCTGCTGGCCGCCGGACAGGTTGGTCGCCTGGCGGCCGGCGTAGTCGGCCAGGCCGACGGCGGCGAGCGCCTCCTCTACCCGGTCGCGCTGCTCGGCCCTGGTCAGCTTCGCGCCGGTGCGGCCGGGCCTGCGCACGGTGAGCGGGAACGCCACGTTCTTGAAGACGTCCATGTGCGGCCAGATCGCGTACGACTGGAACACCATGCCGAGGCCGCGCCGGTCGGGCGAGACGTCGATCCCCTGGTCGGAGGAGAACATGGTGGTGCCGGACAGGGTGATGGTGCCGGTGTCGGGGCGTTCGAGCCCGGCGATGGAGCGCAGCAGGGTGGTCTTGCCGCAGCCCGACGGGCCGAGCAGGGTGTGGAACTGGCCCCGGCCGACCTCCAGGTCGATGCCGCGCAGCGCGGGCGCCGAGACGTCCACCGGGCTCTTGGGTCTGCGGCCGCCCTCGGCGGCGTAGTTCTTGGTGACCTTCGCTATCGACAGCACGACTGTCTCCCGTCAGAGATGCGCTTCATGAGGGACGTACGGCGGTGGAGGTACGGCGGCGCGGATACGCCGCGGGACGTACGGGGCCGGCCCGCCAGGGCCCGGTTCACTGCAGCCGCACCCCCTTCCGGCCGCCGATGATCGTCGCGAGGCCGACGAAGACGGAGAGCACCAGCACCATCAGCACGCCGATCGCGGCCACCGACGACAGGCCGCCGTCCTGGTACTTCTCCCAGACCACGACCGAGATGGTCTCCTTGCCCGGGCTGTACAGCAGGATCGTGCTCTGCAACTCCCTGAAGCTCACGATGAGCACGTAGATGAAGCCGGCCACCATGCCCGGGCTGGTCAGCGGCAGCAGGACCCGGCGGATCGTGGTCAGCCAGCCCGCGCCCGAGACGTACGCCGACTCCTCCAGCTCCGGCGAGATCGACTTCATCGCCGAGGACGCGTACCGCATCCCGTACGGCAGGAAGCGGGTCAGATACGCGATCAGGATGATCCACAGCGTGGCGTAGATCGGCAGTCTGACGTGCAGGTAGACGAAGCTGATCGCCAGGCCGAGCACCAGGCCCGGCACGATCACCGGTGAGAACGCCAGGGTGTCGAGCAGCCCCCGGCCGCGGGCCTTGGTGCGGACCACGAACCAGGACGTGACAGCCGACAGGATCATCACCCCGAGCGCGGCGCCCACCGCGACGAAGACCGTGTTCTTGAAGGCGGTCATCACCGCCGGGTCGTTCAGCACGGTGGTGTAGTTGTCCAGGGACATCTGCGAGAACGCGTGCGCGCTGGGCGTCTGGTAGTACGGCAGCAGCGAGGCGTAGAGCAGGATCGCCAGCGGCAGCACCACGACCATCAGGAAGTACAGGACGATGAACGCCCCGGCCCACGGCCTGCCGCGGCGCAGCGGCACCCGGCGGGGCCGGAACGCCTTGCCCGACACGGTGGCCGTCTGCTTGAGCGAGCCGCCCGCCCGGTTGACCACCAGCACCCCGACCGACGCGACAACCAGCAGCAGCACGCCGAGCGCGCCCACCGCGTGGAAGTCGATCGGGTAGGTCTGGAACAGCTGGTAGATCTGGCTGGTCACCACGTTGATGTGGGCCGGCATGCCGAGCAGCGCCGGGATCTCGAAGACCTCAAGGCTCTGCACGAACAGGATCAGTCCGGCGCTCGCGAGGGCCGGCTTGGCCAGCGGTCCCGTCACCCTCGCCAGTACCGTCCAGCGGCCCGCGCCCGAGGTGCGGGCCGCCTCCTCCAGCGACGGATCGCTGTTGCGGAAGGCGGAGTTCATGAACAGGAAGGCGATCGGGGCCACATGCAGTCCCTGCACCCACACCATGCCGCCCATGCTGTAGATGTCGAACGGGCGGGCGCCGAACAGCCGGTCGGTGATCTCGTTGAACAGCCCGATGTCCTTGCTGGTGAGGAACACCCACGCCGGGGCGTAGAGGATGCTCGGCACGATCAGCGGGATGACCGAGGACGCCTGCACCAGCCGGCCGAACGGCGCGTCGGTGCGGGTGGCGAGGTAGGCGAGCACCGAGCCGAGCACCAGCCCGAGTGCGGCCGAACCGGCCGCGAACAGCAGGGTGTTGCCGAGCGTCGCGCCGATCCCGCTCTCGCCGAACGCGCGGCGGAACCCGGCGAAGGACAGCCCGGTGCCGTCGTCGGTGAAGGCGTCCCGCAGCAGGTAGACCAGCGGCGCGCCCACCAGGTAGAGGACGACGACCGCGGTGGCGAGCAGTACCAGGGTGCGCGGCCGGGGCATGCGCGGCGTGCGGGGGCGGCGGGCGGGCCGCGCCGGTGGGCTTCCGGCGCTCTCGCGGCGGGTTTCTGTGAGGGTCATGACGCTCCCTTGGGGAGGACGGGCCCCTTGCCGGCGAGCAGGTTCGCGTAGGCGGCCGACCAGGCGGGTCCGGACTTCAGCAGCGTGCGCCAGTCCTCGACGACCTCGTCGTCCTTGGCCAGTGGCGCGTGGTAGCCGGGTATGGCCGAGGGGTTGGTGGGGATTCCGCTGACGTTGTTCAGCAGCGGCTGCGCGTCGGAGAGATAGAAGTCGGACCACAGCGTGGCGGCGGCCGGGTGCTTGGCGCCGACCATCGGCACCGCGCCGAGCACCTGGAGGTTGACCGGGCCGACCGCGGGCTTGTAGTCCACCGCTCCCGGGTCCTGCCCGGTGACGTAGTGCAGGAAGTCGGTGACGAACACCGAGTACTCGCCGGACTTCAGCAGGTCGTGCGAGGTCAGATGGCCGTTGACCGGGCGGGCGTTGGCGGCGATCTTCTTCATCATGGCGGTGAAGTCGGCGTCGCTGGTGCCGTGGTCGTGGAAGTAGCGGTAGACGCTGAGGTACCAGTTGTCGTCGTTCTGCTCCAGCGCGAGCTTGCCCTTCCACCGCGGATCGGCCAGGTCGGCCAGCGACGTGGGTGCGCCGGCCTCCTTGACCAGCCGGCTGTTGTGCACCGGCAGCGTCGCGATGAAGTACGCGCCGGTCATGAACGGCAGCTTGGCCCGGGCGTCGACGCCGGGCACGTCAGGGTGGTAACTGCCCAGCAGGTGCTTCTGGTTGAGGATCGCCATCTCGATGTCGCTGGTCTCCACGACGTCGTTGAGCGGCCGGCCGGCGTCGGCCTCCTGGAGGATCCGCTGCCGCAGCGTCTCGGTGGTCGCCCGGTAGACGGAGACGGTGATGCCGTACTTCTTCTCGAAGGCGGGGGCGATGGTGGTGGAGACGGCGTCGCTGGTGGTGTAGACGATGACGCTGCCCTCCTTCTTCGCCTCGTCGACCAGCTCGTCGTGCCTGCTCTGCCCGGACATCGCGTTGAACTTCGCGTAGGCCGCGGAGTTGTCGATCGGGTCGAGCGAGGACGGCCGCCCGCACGACACGGTGAGCGCGGCGGCGGCGAGCACGCACAGCAGTCCGGTGATCCGGTTGCGCATGGCGTCAGCCCGCTGCGCTGAGCTGGTTCTTGACGACCTGCCAGGCGGAGAGCGCCAGCAGCGGGTGGGCGCCGAGCTCGACCAGCCGGTCGAAGCCGTCGGCGGCCAGGGCCTCGCGTTCCGCCTCGGACAGGCCGCTGCCGGCGATGGCGGCGTCCCGGTCCTTCACGAAGGCCGAACGGGCGTCGGCCCGGGTGATGATCTGCCGCAGGAACCGGTTGAGCGGCAGGCTGCTCGGCTCGGGGAAGCGGTAGTAGACGTAGTCGTCCTGGGTGAACTCGTGGCCGCCGTACCGGGGCAGCAACTCCGGCTGCCCGGCGCCGGTTCCGGCGGCCGGCGCGAGCGGCGGCACGAACTGGATCACCCCGTGGCCGTGATGGGACAGCTCCTGGTACGACAGCAGGCTGCCGGGCAGTTCGCCGCCGGTCATGCCGAGCAGCACGCACCAGGTGAGCAGTTCGCTCTCGCCGACCTCGTCGAGGTTGACGCCGGTCAGCCCGAGCAGGTCCTCGTAGCGGCCGGCCGCGGTCTCCTGGATCAGCCACTTGTCGAACGCGTAGTTGGGGGCGGTGTAGCGGGCGGTGCCGGGGAAGTGCGACATGCCGCCGCTGGCGATCACCGCGATCCGCTCCGGCCGGTCCGCCAGCGCCCTGGCGATCGCCTTGCCGAGCGCGAAGCAGCGGCGGGGGCTGGGGACCGGCGGCAGGTAGGTGTTGACCAGCAGCGGGATGACCGGGATCTCGCTGTCGCCGAGTATGTGCTCGAACGGAGTGAGGAAGGCGTGCCCGAGCTCGGCCTCCTGCGAGTAGGTCAGGTCGAAGTCCTGTGCGACGACGCCCTTGAGCAGGTCCACCGCCAGCGAGGTGTGCACCTTCTTCCGCCGCCGCCACTGGGTGTAGGCGGCCTCGCACTCCTCGGAGATCACCAGCGTGAAGGTGGGCACTGCCTCCAGCCAGAACGTCTCCAGGTGGTCGATGCCGACGACGAGCACGGCGTCCGGCCGCGCGTCCTTCAGCACCTGGCCGAAGGCGTGCAGGGCGTCGGTGCTGTTGTCGAGCTTGTCCATCTCCTCGTACGGCGGGCGGCTGAGCAGCTGCGGTGCGTGCACGGCGGCAGCGGCGGCGACGATCTCGGCCATCTCACTACTCCTCTTCGTTGAGGTCTTTCGAGGTATCGAGGTCTTGCGCGGTTCGGCGGTGTGACGAGGTCTCCTCGACGTAGCGCACGCCGAGGGCGGCGAGCTGGTCGCGCAGTCCGTACATGTCGAGGCCGAGCGTTCCGGCCCGCAACTGGGCGCGCTTGCCCTCCTCCAGCTCCTCGCGGCGCGCGGACGCCTCGACGGTGCGGGCGAGTTCGGCGTACGGCACGACGACCACCCCGTCGTCGTCGGCCAGCACCACGTCGGCCGGGCGCACCGGGCGGCCGGCGACGGTCACGGGGACGTTCACCGAGCCGGGGGTGGCCTTCACGGTGCCCTGCGCGGACACCGCCCTCGACCAGACGGGGAAGTCCATGGCGTTCAGCTCCGCGACGTCGCGGACGCCCGCGTCGGTGACCAGCCCCGCCACGCCCCGGCTGCGCATCGAGGTGGCCAGCAGCTCGCCGAACATCCCGTCGGTGGACGGCGAGGTGGTGGCCACCACCACGACGTCGCCCTCCTGGCACTGCTCCACGGCGGCGTGCAGCATCAGGTTGTCCCCGGGGTGGCTGAGCACCGTGACCGCGGGACCGCACAGCCGGGCGCCTGGCCTGATGCCGTGCAGCTGCGGCAGCATCAGCCCGCGGCGGCCCATCGCCTCGTGGACGGTGGCCACCCCGAACCCGGCGAGCCTGCCGACGAGTTCGGCGGGCGGCCGGCGGCGGACCCGGACGACGACGTGGTTCATATCAGCTCCCGGGCGGTGACCGGGAAGACCCGCTGGTACGCCTCGGCGTGCCGCACGCCCTTCTCGCCGCCGTTTCGCACGTACTGCACGCCGCGCCGCCTGGCCAGGTCGGTGTAGTAGTCCACGAGGTGGCCCTGCGCGCCCATGATCCGCATCGCCTCCAGCTTCACGTCGGCCACCGGCGAGATGTCCAGCAGCAGTTGCGGCACGAAGCCGCACTGCTCGGGCTGGTGCGGCTCGAACAGCAGCACCTGCGGGGCACCGATCGGCGGGTGCGGCGAGGGGTGGCCCGCGGCCTGCGCGATCATCCGGCAGCGCAGCACGAACTCGTGGGTGAACTGGTGGTCGAGGTTGTACGGGTCGCGGGCGGCGTGGGTGAGGATGATGTCCGGCTGCAGCGCCCGCATGTCCTCCACCAGCTGCTCCTGGAGCCGCGCCGAGTCCGCCAGCGGGTAGTCGCCCGCGTCGTAGAAGTCGATGCCGGCGCCGAGCGCGGCCGCCGCCTGCGAGGACTCCTCGCGCCTGGTCCGCCGTACGGTCTCGATGTCCATCCCCGGCTGCTTCCACAGCCCCTGGGACTCGCCGCGCTCGCCGAAGCTGAGGCAGCGCACGTGCACGGCGTGCCCGTTCTTGGCGTAGAGGGCGGCGGCGCCGCCGGCCCGCCACACGAAGTCGGCGGCGTGCGCGCTGACGATCAGTACGGTCTTGTCGGTGCGGGTGTCGCCGGCCGGGCGGTCGGGTTGGTCGGTCACCGGGCTTCCTTTCAACGGAGCGGTCACAGGTCGTGGGTGCGGTCGGCGAACAGCTCGGCGGGCGCGACCGGGCGCTGGGTCAGGCCCTGTTCGTGGGCGTAGCGGCAGAGCGTGCCGAGCATGTGCTGCTGGCCGGCGACGCCGCTGGGCCACGGGTCGGTGCCGGCCAGGGCGCCGGCCGTCTCGGCGGCGCCCGGCAGGACGGCCGTCCAGGGGGCGAGCGCGGCGCGGGCCCGGTCGGTGACGAGCTGCTTGGCCCGCTCGAAGGCGGCGTAGAGGTTGAGCACCAACCAGGGGTGCGCGTCGGCCAGTTCCGAGCGGACGACCACGCAGTGGGTGGCGTGCCTGAACCCGGTGGCGCGCAGGTAGCGCTCGGCCTCGGCCCGCGGGTCGAAGAGCCGGCGGATCCGGCCGCCGAGGGTGTCCCGGCCGGGGGAACGGTCGATGAGGTTGGCGTCGGACAGGTACAGCAGCGACGCGTCGAGTTCGCCGCCGGCCAGCAGCGAGCCGATGCTCTCCGACGGCGGGATCGGCGTCACCCTGACGCCCTGCGGCGGTCGGAAGCCGGTGCCGGACGCGTGGCTGGTGGCGCCGCCGCGTTCCATCAGCCAGTCCACGTCCTGCGGCCTGACCCCGTACTCGTCGGCGAGCACGCCCCGGCTCCACACCGCCGAGGTCTGCTGGTACTCCGGCACCCCCACCCGGCGTCCGGCGAGGTCGGCGGGCGAGGTGATGCCGGCGTCGGCGCGCACGATGATGTCGGTGTGGCACACATGGCGGGTGGTGAACACCGGCAGCCCCAGCCAGGTCCGGTCCCCCTTGGCGACGGACTGGATCAGCGAGGACAGCGACATCTCGGAGACGTCGAAGTCGCCGAAGTGCAGCTGCCGCCAGAACATCTCGGACGGGTGCAGCGCGGTGGCGGCCCAGTTGACGCCCTCGGCGGTGATCTCGCCGTCGAGCAGCGGCCGGGTCAGCGGGCCCGGGTTCAGCGCCAGGGACACGTTCAGATCGGGCACGGTCAGGTCAGCTCCCGGTCGAGGAGGATCAGGAAGTAACCCGTGGTGGACGAGTTGTAGATGATCGGACGGGTGTCGCGGTACGTCCAGCCCTGCGCGGACGCCTCGTTGAGCGCCTGCTCCAGGTCGGCCCCCACCGCCTCCGGTGCCCTGCCGGTCGCCCGTACGTCGACGACCTTGTACTCCAGCATGTGTCTCTCCTCAGCTGCTGCTCTACGGTGTTCGCCCTGCTCAGAAGCGCGCCTGCCGCACGTCCTCGGACATCTGGCGCCAGTCGTCGTCCTCGCCCATCAGCAGGTCGCCGGCCCGCATGGCGCGGTGCTCGGCGGGGGCGCTGCCGCGCGGCGGCCGGTCGGCGGCCACGTCGTCGGTGGCTTCGAGGAGCAGCCGGCGGGCGGTGGAGATGGCCATGTCGGTGCTGCCGAGGGCCTCCCGGCTGCGGTCCACGATCCGGCCCATGCCCGTCTGGATGGCGTAGTCCTGGGTGTTGACGCCCTCGATGCCGGTGAAGGTCCGGGTGCGCTGCACCTCGCGGTCGATCAGGAAGTCGTTCTCGGGGGTGCGCCTGAGCCAGTGGGTGCCCTCGGTGAAGTGCCGCTCGCCGCGGCCCATCTCGTCCTCGTGCTCGGTGAACCAGCCCGGTTCCATGGGCTGTCCGGGGTCGGCGGAGTACGCGAAGTTGAAGATCGCGGTGTTCTCGTCGTCGATCGGCACCCATACGTGCCCGTGCAGCACCGGGTAGGCGGCGGGCTCGCCCTGCCAGGTGATGAGGCCGCCGCGGAACTGCATGAACGGCATCGCGAACTGGTAGGTGCGCAGGTAGATCCGGCCGCCGCCGACCCGGCGCAGGCTCGCGTAGGTGAACCCGTGGCCGGCCACGTCCACTTCGAGCCGGGGGTGGGTGTCCAGCGCCCGCAGGTGCGAGGTGTTGCTGAGGTCGTTGTTGTGCGCGAACGACGAGTGGGCGGTGTCGATGCCGCCCTCGACGGCCTGGAGGTAGTTGCAGGGCTCGTTGCTCTGCGAGACCCCGAGGTGGGTGGCCGGCGCGCGCAGCCACTCGTAGTCCGGCGGATCGGGCATCCGGTCCGCGGGACCCATGTAGGTCCAGATGATGCCGCCGGCCTCGTGCGTCGGGTAGGACAGGGTGCCGACCCGGAAGCGGAACTGCGACTCGGGCGGCTCGGAGGGGGCGTCCACGCAGTTGCCGTGCACGTCGAACTTCCAGCCGTGGTAGACGCAGCGCAGTCCGCACTCCTCGTTCCGGCCGAAGAACAGCGGGGCGCGGCGGTGCGGGCAGTGCGCGTCGAGCAGCCCGACGTCGCCGGCGGAGTCGCGGAAGGCGACCAGGTCCTCGCCGAGCAGCCTGACCCGGACCGGCGGGCTGTCCGGTTCGGCGATGTCGGCGGCGAGCAGCGCCGGTATCCAGTAGCGGCGGAAGACCTCGCCCATCGGTGTGCCGGCGCCGACGCGGGTGAGCCGTTCGTTCATCTCCGTCGTGATGCGCATGGTGCCCCTTTCCGGGTGTTGCGGTTTCCGGATGCTGTGTTTCGCGGGTGCGGGTGGCGTGTTCTGCTGCGTCGACAGGGGCCGTTCAGTCCGGCAGGCCGTGCCAGGGCAGCACGGTGGCGTGGATGACCTCGCCTCCCGACTCCCCCGCGGTGGCGAGGATCGCCTCGTGCACCCCGTCGAGGCCGACGGTCAGCGAGGACATCTCCTGGACCGGGTAGCGGCCCGAGGCCATCAGCGCGAGGGCGTGCTCGACCGCCTGGTAGCTGTGCCCGCGCACCCCGCGCACCGTCAGGTACTTGCGGGAGAGCAGCCCGAAGTCCACGCCGTCCAGCGGCACTCCGGCGCTGACCGCGCTGACCAGCGTGCCGCGCTTGCGGGCCAGCGCGATCGACTGGTTGACGACGGCGGCGCTGCCCGCGGCCGTGTCGATCACCAGGTCGGCCATCGCGCCGCCGGTGATCGCGGCGACCTCGTCGACCAGGTCGGTGTCGTCCACGCACACGGTGTGGGTGGCGCCGAGCCGGCGGGCCACCTCAAGGCGGTGGCGGTCCCCGCGCCGTCCGGCGGCCACGATGACCGGCGCGCCGGCCGCGTGCGCGCCGATCACGCAGCCCAGGCCCTGCTGGCCCGGGCCGATCACGACCACGGCCTTGCCGGGTCCGGCGCCGCCCTCGCGGTAGGCCCACTCGTAGCCGTTGGCGATCGGCAGCGCCATCGCCGCGTGCGGGTCGGGCACCGCGTCGGGCACGGCGTGCAGCACCGAGCGCTCGTGCAGCCGCAGGTACTGGCTGAAGCCGCCCCACAGGCCGGGCGCCCTGGCCAGCGCGGTGGTGCCGTAGCGCAGCGCGTCCGGGTCGTGCGAGGGGTCGGAGCCGAGGCAGAGCCGGAACTCCGAGCCGCGGCAGAAGTGGCAGTGCCCGCAGGGCAGATACTCCTCCACCACCACCCGGTCGCCGACCGCCACACCCCACCGGCGGGCGGCGACCTCGCCGAGCGCGGCGATCCGGCCGACGTTCTCGTGGCCCATGACCCGCTCGGGCAGCCCCTCCTTGTCATACGCCACCACGTCGGAGCCGCACACGCCGGCCGCGTCGACCCGCAGCAGACCCTCGTTGGCGCCGACCGGCGGGACCGGCAGGGTGCGCAGTTCGGTGCGCCGCCGTCCGGTGGTGACGGCGGCGAGGGTCGCGGTAGGGACGTCAGAGTTCATCGGCGCGTGCTCTCCACTGGAGTGCGGGTCACCCCTGAGCGGGGCTGGCCTCGGGCACGCTAATCGTTAACGATTTTGTCGTCAAGAAGAAAAACAGGAACAGTTCCCACTTCAACCATGCACTGCTTTGCCCGATCTTACGGCCTTTATACGGTGATTCGGACGGTGTTGTGGCCTGGACAACCGCTCGCAAGATTGGCAACAATGTGGTGCGCACGATGATCCATGAGGTCTGTCGAAGGGATGCGGCTGTGAAATACGTGTTGGTCTCCGGCGCCTGGCACGGCGGTTGGTGCTGGGAGCGGGTCGCGCCCCTGCTGCGTGCCGCCGGACACGAGGTGTACGCCCCCACGCTGACCGGAGTCAGCGACCGGGCGCACACCCTCACCCCGCAGGTGGGCCTCGGCACCCACATCGAGGACGTGGTGCGGCTGCTCGACACCTACGACCTCACCGGCGTACGGCTGGTCGGCCACAGTTACGCCGGCCAGGTCGTCGCGGGCGTCGCCGAACTGCGGCCGGAACGGCTCTCGATGCGGGTGCACCTGGACGCGTTCGTCCCCGAGGACGGCGAGGCCGCCATCGACCTGCTGCCCGCCGAAGTCGCCGGCCACTACCGGGAGTCGGTGCAGGGCGCGGGGTTCGGCTGGCTGATACCGCCGCGCTCGCTCACCGTCCTGGGGGTGACGGAGGAGGCCGACACCTCATGGCTGACCCCGCGGCTGACCCCGCACCCCTGGCTCAGCTACACCGAGCCGGTGCGGACCGGGGCGCGGGCCGCCGCCGTGCCGGCGCGCTACCTGGACTGCACGGACTGGATGGGCGTTTTCGCGCCACACGCCGAACGGGCCCGCAAGGCGGGCTGGGACGTCAGGCCGCTGGCCACCGGGCACGAGGCCATGGTGACCGCGCCCCGGGAGCTGGCGGACCTGCTGCTCGCGGACTGAACGTCCCCCCTGCGCCGCCTGCCTGCGGCGCGCCCGGCCCGGGCCCGAACGCTTCGACAGACAAGGACTCCTCTATGGAATGGCTAGTGCACACGCACAACCGGCTGCCGGCGCAGACCCCCGCCGCCGAGCGCGAGCGGCTGCGCGTCGCCGAGCGCGAGCGGGCCATGGAGTTGCGGGCCCAAGGAGTGCTCAGAAAGCTCTGGCGAACACCTGGCAGTGCGGGCACAGTTGCTCTCTACGAGTGCCGGGACGCGACGCACCTGCACGAGGCGCTGTCATCGCTGCCGATGTTCCCCTGGCTCGAGGTGAGCGTCGAGCCGCTGGCCGACCACCCGCAGGAGACGCAGGCGGCGGCGCTCGCCGCGGTGCGCGGCGGTTCCCTCGACCACAGCGAAGGGTACGATGACCAGCCCGTCTGAACAGGCCAAGACCTCCGTCGATCTCGTCGACCGGGTACGGCTCGCCATCGCACACGGCGAACTCCTGCCGGGGCAGCACCTGGTGGAGACCGACCTCGCCGCCATGTTCGCCGTCTCGCGCGGCGCGGTGCGCTCGGCGCTGACCGTCCTCGACTCCGACGGCCTGATCACCCGCACCCCCAACCGCGGTGCCAAGGTGCGGCCGATCTCGCTCGCCGAGGCCGTGGAGATCACCGAGTTGCGGGCCGTCATCGAGGGGCTGTGCGCGGCGAAGGCGGCGCAGCGGGCCACCGCGCAGGAGCGGGCCGACCTGCGGCGGATCGACAGCCAGATGCGCGCCGCCGTCGACACCGGCGACTCCGCGCAGTACAGCAGGCTGAGCGAGACCGTGCACGAGCACATCAGGCAGATCGCCGCCCAGGCGTCGGCGATCGACGTCCTCGACCGGCTGCGATACCGCAGCGTGCGCTACCAGTTCAGCGTGGCGCGGCTGCCCGGCCGGCCCCGGCAGGGCGCCGAGGAGCACTCGGCGATCGTGCACGCCGTGGTGGCGGGCAAGCCGGACGACGCGGAGCGGGAGATGCGCTCGCATTTGCAGAGCGTGATCGGCGCGCTGTACGACCTCCAGGCGCAGGGCGGCCTGTACGCCGTCCCCGTACCCCGGCCGCAGGCGGCGTCCACGGCCCGGACCTGAGGCCGTCGGCTTCTCGGGCGCGGCAGAAGGGGGTGCTGTTCCCTTGAGCGGGAACAGCACCCCCTCCGTTCGACCCGCCACCGGGGCGGCGCCGTACCGCCTACGGGGTGACGGCGATGTTGGTCAGGCCCTGGCCGCCGGATGAGGTGTTGGAGCTGTGGACGACGTTCTGGTCGCCGGCGTCGCACTTCTTGTTGTTGGTGACGTTGATGCCGTAGCCGTCGGAGGCGGTGATGGTGAACGTGTTGCCCGCGAAGGTGTTGCCGCAGCCGTAGGGCGCCTGCGCGGTGTGGGTCTGGAACCCGTCGAGGTAGGGGTCGGAGACCTTGTTGTCGTCGATCCGGTAGTTGTCGCCCTTGGCGTCGATGGTGGAGTCGGCGGAGTTCTGGTTCTGCTCGCCGGTGCCGTTGAAGGTGTTGCCGGTGACGACGCCGTTCTTGGTGCCCTCCTTGATGTCCAGGCCCTCCGCGGCGACGTTCGGGCCGATGGTGTTGTCGAGCACCTGCACGTTGTCGGAGGCGTCCACGCCGCTGGAGCCCGCGTAGCAGGCCCAGTTGCTCTTCGCCGAGCCGATGTAGACGCCCTCGCCGTAGTCCGGCTGGTTCTGCCCGGTGTCGTGGACGTTCGAGTTCTTGATGACGCCGTCGGCGCTGCCCTTGCGGAAGTGCACGCCCTCGTCACCGATGTTGCGCACCTCGACGCGGTCGATGGTCACATGCGGGGCGGCGTCCATGACGATGCCCTTGCTCGCGGTGTCCACGGTGAAGCCGGTCAGGTTCCAGTAGCCGGCGCCGTTGAGGTAGAGCCCGTAGCCGACCCCGCCGGTGGGGCAGGACGCGGCCGGGTTCGCGGCGGCGCCGGAGGCCGCGCGGACCGCTGACGGGCCGTCGTACTCCGAGCTGTGCAGGATCGCCTTGGAGCTGCCGGTCAGGGTGATCGGCTTGGCCGAGGTGCCGGCCTTGGTGGCGACGAACTTGCCGGTGTACGAGCCGTCGGCGAGGTGGATCGTGTCGCCGGGCTGGGCGCCGGACAGCGCGGAGGTGAGCTGCGCCGCGGTCGAGACGTCGATCGTGCTGCCCGGAGGCGGCGAGGTCGGCGGTGTGGTGGGGGGCGTCGTGGGGGGTGTCGTCGGCGGCGTGGTGGGGGGTGTGGTGGCCGCGGTGCCGAAGACCTCGAACTCGTTGACGGTGAAGGTGCCGGCACCGGGGGCGTCGTGCTCGTTGTAGAGCTCGATCCAGCGGGTGCTGACGGGTTCGGGGAGCGCGACGGTCTCGGTGCCGCCGGTGCCGTCGGTCACCTGGGTCTGGGTGTGCCAGCTGGTGCCGTTGGACGAGGTGCGGATCTTGAAGGTGGTGGCGTAGCCGCTGCCCCAGGCGACGGTGACGTGGTCGACGGTGGCGGCGGCTCCGAGGTCGACCTTGAGCTCCTGCGGGGCGGCCGTACCGCTCTGCCACCCGGTGCCGGTGTCGCAGTCGGTGGCGTCGGCGGGGCTGCCGCTGGTGGAGCTGGTGGCGGACGCGGTGGACGCGCAGGCCAGGTCGCCGGTGATGGTCGCGGCGGCGCTGGTGCCCGCCGAGGCCAGGCTGATTCCGGCGGCCACGACGAGGGCGCCGACCGCGGCCGCGCCGCCGGCCGCGAGCCCGCGTCGTCGAACTCCTTCTTGGTGCCGGGTGTGACGTACCGGCCGTGTGAGGGGGGCCATTTCACTCCTTCGTCAGGGTGTGGCGACGGCTGATGTGTGCCGATGTCCGTTGACAAAAATTCATGTACCTGAACTCTGATCATGGATACAGACACCGTCTCGAGTGCCGAAAGTAGGCCGGACACGACGGGGCGTCAAGGCATCGGACGGGATGAACCCACCGCCCGGACCTGGTCTGCCGTCCGACCGTCCGGCCAAGATGCGTCCAACCTCTTGACCCGGCCCAGCGGCCGACCTAAAGTCCGCTGCTATTCCTGGATGTGGACCAGGTTCAAATAGGTGAACCTGAACTAGACAAACCGGAGTTGGGCCATGAGCACACGCCGCAACAGACACCCGCGCCGGGTGGCCGCACTCGCCGCCGCCCTCGTCACCGCGTCCCTCGCCCTGACCGCGTGCGGCGGTTCCGGCAGCGGGTCGGGCAAGGCGTCAGGGCCGCTCAAGGTCTGGGTGCGCGGGGCGGGCGACTCGCAGAAGGCCTACCAGATGGTCTTCGACGGCTACACCAAGAAGACCGGCGTCAAGGTCGAACTGTTCATGACCAACACCGACTTCGAGACCAAGCTCAACGCGGCGGCGGCCGCGCACAAGCTGCCCGACGTGGTCATCGACGACGGCTCCCAGCTCGGCACGTTCAAGAAGCAGGGCATCATCACCGAGGTCGACAAGGCCAAGATCACCGGCGCCGCCCAGGTCAGCGACACCGCCTGGAAGTCGGTCGGCGACGACAAGGGCGCCACCTACGGCGTGCCGTTCTCCGCCCAGGCCAGCGTGCTGCTGATCCGCACCGACTGGCTGAAGAAGGTCGGCATGCAACCGCCCACCACCTGGGACCAGATGGAGGCGGTGGCCAAGGCGTTCACCACCCGGGACCCGGACGGCAACGGCAAGAACGACACCTACGGCCTGGACGTCCCCGGCTCCACCCAGCGCGGCTACCTGTCCTGGTACTGGTCGAACTTCCTCTACGAGGCCGGCGGCAACTTCCTCACCCCCACCGGCTCCGGCGGCTTCACCTCCACGATCGGCTCGTCGGCCGCCGTCACCGCCGCCGACTACCTCAAGAAGCTGTACTGCACCGACAAGGTCGTCCAGCCCGGCGCGCTCAACAACGTCACCACCGACACCAACAAGGCGTTCCAGACCGGAGTCGCCGGGATGTACCTGACCGGCCCCTACGCCTACGCCACCACCGACGCCACCGCCGTCAAGGGCAAGTACACCGCCGTCGCCCCGCCGGCCGGCCCCGGCGGGGTCAACGCGCTCGCCGAGGGCACCACCGTCTACGCCATGGCCGGCTCCAAGCGGTCCGCCGACTTCGACACCCTGGCCTCGTACATGGTCTCCCCCGCGGCCCAGACCCTCGGGATGACCGGCGTGCCCACCGCGACCATCGTCCGGCTGCCGATCAACACCGCGGTGGACACCGCCAAGGTGCACGGCGGCGACCCGCGCTGGCAGCTCGCCCAGGACATCTACCAGAAGAGCTCCACCTACGAGCCGGTGAGCGCCCCCGACTGGCAGACGTACCGCAACGACGCCTCGGAGACCCTCAACAAGCTGCTGTCCGGCTGCGGTGACAGCAAGCAGGCGCTGACCGGGCTCAACTCCCAGTACGAGTCGCTGCTCAAGAAGTGACCAGATTCCGCTGGGCCACACCCTGGCTCTTCCTCGCACCCGTCCTCGCCCTCTTCGGCGTGTTCAAGTTCTGGCCGACCGTGTGGGGGATGTACCTCAGCTTCTTCGAGGTACGCCCCTACCTGGGCAACAGGTGGATCGGCTGGGACAACTTCAGCACCGCGCTGCACGATCCGCTGCTGCGCTCGGCGGTGGAGCACACCGTCATCGACGCGGGCGTGACCGTCGCCGCCTCCGCGCTGCTCGGCTTCGGCCTCGCGCTGCTGCTCGAAGGCCCGGCCCGGTACCTGCGGATCCTGCGGACGGCCGCCTTCCTGCCGGTGGTCACCGCCATGGTCGCGGTGGCCGAGCTGTGGAACACGCTGCTGTACCCCGGTGGCACCGGCACCGTCAACACCCTGCTGTCGCACTTCGGCCTGGGCACCCAGCCCTTCCTGTCGTCCCCGCACTCCTCGCTCGCCTCGGTGATGCTGGTGCAGATCTGGAAGAGCGCGCCCTACGACATGGTGATCTTCGTGGCGGGCCTGGCCGGCATCGACCGGCAGCTGTACGAGGCCGCGGCCATCGACGGCGCAGGCGCCTGGCACCGGCTGCGGCACGTGACGCTGCCCTCGCTGCGGCCGGTCACCACCATCGTGCTGACCCTCGGCATCATCCGCGGCCTGCGGGTCTTCACCGAGATCTACGTGCTGACCGGCGGCGGCCCGGCCGGCTCCACCGAGACCATCGTCACGTACACCTACAAGCAGGGCATCCAGAACAACACCCTCGGCCTGGCCTCCGCCGTGTCCACCGTGCTGTTCCTGGTCACCGTCCTGCTGACCTGCCTCACCCTGTGGTGGCGCAGGCGGAAGGAGGCCTGATCCCGTGAGCGTCCCCACCACCGCGCTCGGCCTGCGGATGCCGCGGCGGACGACGACCAGGACCGCCGTACGGCTGGTGCTCTACGCCCTGGTGCTGTTCGTCTTCGTGATGCCGCTGTGGACGATGCTGGCCACCGTCTTCAGCGGCGGCCAGCCGAAGACCGGTCAGATGTCGCTCTTCCCCGGGCACTTCACCTTCGCCAACATCCGCACCGCCTTCCACTACGGGGTGGGCCGCGGACTGCTCAACTCGGTGATCGTCACCGGCGTCGGTCTCTTCCTCCAGGTCACCGTCAGCGCGTTCGCCGCGTACGCGCTGGCCCGCAAGAAGTTCCGCGGCCAGGCCGTGGTGCTGCTGGCGATCCTGTCGACGATGATGATGCCGGAGGAGGTCATCGCGATCCCGCTCTACCTCGTCCTCGGCAAGGTCCCCGACCCGCTCGGCGGCAGCGACCTGCTCAACTCCTACTCCGGGCTGATCCTGCCGGTCGTCGGCTGGGCGCTGCCGATCTACGTGCTGACCGGCTTCATGAAGACCATCCCGCTGGAGCTGGAGGAGGCCGCCCGGATGGACGGCGCCCGGGACCTGCGGATCTTCTTCCAGATCGTGCTGCCGCTGTGCCGGCCCGCGCTCGGCACCTGCGCGGTGTTCGGCTTCCTGATGATCTGGGACCAGTACCTGCTGCCGCTGCTGGTCGCGTCGACTCCGCACATGTACACGATGACGCTCGTGGTGACGAGCCTGTCCTCCAGCCAGGAGCAGACCGAGGGTGTGCGGATGGCCGCGTCGCTGATGCTGATGATCCCCAGCGTCCTGGTCTACCTCGGGCTGCAGCGGCTCTTCGAACGCGGCATGCTCAGCGGCTCGCTCAAGGGATGAACCGCCCACCGGACCGGGAGAAGACGATGTTGACAACCCATGGCGGCCATCCGGTGCGGGACAGCGGCACGCGGAGCATCCGGATCAGCTCGGTGACCGTCACGCCGGTCGCGTTCCGCGATCCGCCGCTGCTGAACGCGAGCGGTGTCCACCAGCCGTACGCGCTGCGGGCCATCGTGGAGGTCGGCACCGACGCCGGCCTGCACGGCGTCGGCGAGACCTACGCCACCACCGGCCATCTGGCCCGGCTCGAAGCGGCGGCCCGCGTGCTGGTCGGCATGGACGTCAGGGCGCTGAACGCGATGCACGCCCGGCTGGCGGCGCTGCTGGCCGCCGAGGGCCGCCGGGCGGCTTTCGGGCCGACCGGCGCGAGCACCGCGGAGAGCACGGTGGACCGGGTCTTCGCGCCGTTCGAGGTGGCCTGCCTGGACATCCAGGGCAAGGCGGCCGGCTGCCCCGTCTCCGATCTGCTCGGCGGCGCGGTACGGGACTCGGTGCCGTTCAGCGCGTACCTCTTCTACAAGTGGGCCGGGCACCCGGGCGCGGAGCCCGACGCCTGGGGCGCCGCCCTGGACACCGAGGGCATCGTCAGCCAGGCCCGGCGGATGCTCGACGCGTACGGCTTCACCGCGATCAAACTCAAGGGCGGCGTGCTGCCGCCCGACCAGGAGATCGAGACGATGCGGGCGCTGTACGGGGAGTTCCCCGGAGTTCCGCTGCGGCTGGACCCCAACACGTCCTGGAGCGTGCCGACTTCCCTCAAGGTGGCGCGCGAACTCGACGGCGTCGTGGAGTACCTGGAGGATCCGACGCCGGGCCTGGACGGCATGGCGGAGGTCGCCGCGCACGCTCCGATGCCGCTGGCCACCAACATGTGCGTGGTGGCCTTCGAGCAGCTGGCCCCGTCCATCGCGCGCGACGCGGTGCAGGTGGTGCTGTCCGACCACCACTACTGGGGCGGCCTGCACCGCTCGAAACTGCTGTCCGGGATCTGCGAGACATTCGGCCTGGGCCTGTCGATGCACTCCAACTCGCACTTGGGCGTGAGCCTGGCCGCGATGACCCAACTGGCCGCCGCGACGCCGCACCTGACCTACGCGTGCGACACCCACTGGCCGTGGAAGGACGAGCAGGAAGACGTGATCTCCCCCGGCGTCCTCAGCTTCAACGAGGGCTCGATAGCGGTCCCCCGCACCCCCGGCCTGGGCGTGCACCTCGACCCCGACCGCCTCGCCCGCCTCCACGAGCAGTACCTGACCTGCGGCATCCGCGACCGCGACGACACGGCCTACATGCGCACGGTCAACCCGGCCTACGAGCGGCTCCGCCCGCGGTGGTGAGGAAAGGTGATGAGCCTGCGAAAGGACGCAGGCGTTCTGGCAGGCCGGCGCCGGTTCGGTCGGTTCTGGGTTTGCCCGCGGAGCTGGGGGATCACGATCACGAGGGCCATCCGGGCTGGCGGATCGACCAGTTGGACGCCAACATCGTCAACTGGCTGAACGCCACCGACCCGCGCACGATCCTGCTGCACATCCGCACCGACCCCACGCGGCGGCGAACGCCGACAGCCCCGTCACCGGGGCTCCGTCAGGCAGGTGCCTCACCCCGGCGGGAGCGGCCGGCCTCGACCGGCTGTGCGTCACGAGCGGCGAAGCAGCATGATGACGACGACGATGACGAGTATCACGACGATCGTGCCGAGTCCGATGTACATGGGGTGCTCCCTCTCGTAGAAAACCGTTTGCCGGACGGCTCCCAGGCACTGCGCCTGCTGCCGTCCACAGAGCGGCTACCCCGGTCGGCCGGGTTCAACGGCAAGAAGAAATCACGCATGCACCCGCCGTGACGGGGCAGTTGGTGCGGCCGGGCCGCGCCGGCCCCGCGGCGGTGACGGCCGCGCCGGACCGGCTACCGGGCGGCCGGCGGGATCCGGAGGACGGCTGTTCCGGCCTCCAGGTCCACCACCGTCCGGTGCGGCGGGGCGCCGTCCTCGTCGTCGTCCCGCAGGATGAGCGCCGACTGGCGCTCCTTCAGCTCGTTCTGCTTGCCCGGCGAGAAGCTGGCGTGCAGCTGCTCGAAGCCGGTGGCCGAGATCTGGCCCTGCCTGGTGCTGCCGCGCCACGGCAGCAGCCTGGCCCGGCCCGCGCGCAGCAGGAGCTGATCGGCGAAGGCCACGACGGTCAGCACGATGACCAGCCCGGGCAGAGTCATGAAGACGGCGAATCCCATGTCCCCATTATCCGACCGGCCGGCAGCGCGGTCACCGGGTGCGGCCGCGGGGTTTCAAGGGGGTCGGGGGAAGGGCGGGGGCCTGGAGCGGGGGGCCGGCGTAGCCGTGCACCTCGCCGAAGCGGGTGCCGGTGGTCCAGTCCTCGCGGGCGGTGGCGATCTCCTCGTGGGATCGCGCCACGAAGTTCCACCACATACCACGTGTCTCTGGAATCTTCCCAGCTCAGGAGGGTGATCCATCCTCAGCGGTCAGCAAAACGTCAGCACTGGACCGCAAGGAGCCGCACCGCGATGACCACCAAAGCATTGCCCCATGGAATGGGCTCGTACTTCAAGGAGTGCGAGCACGCCGCCTCGCGCTGGCCGAAGTGCCCGCACGCTTACAAGATCCGGTGCCGCGACGCCGTCGGGAAGCAGGTCGAAGAGTCCGGCTTCACCACACAGGACGCCGCCGTCGAGCGGCTCACTGAGATCTACCGCGCCAAGAAGGCTCAGGCTCGGAACCAGGGCAAGGCTGAGCGAATACGCAAGTACGGACCCATGCGCTTCGAGGACTTCGTCGCTGAGTGGCGCGCCGGCCAACGCCACCTCGCCGTCGCCTCCCTGCGGCACTTGGACTCCCTCCTCGAACACCACCTGCTCCCTGCGTTCGGGAGTCGCCGGATGAGCAGCTTCGACCACAAAGTCGTGGACCTGTTCATCCAATCCATGGAGCGCAGCGGCGTAGGTCTGGCGACGCAGGCGAACACATTCGACAAGCTGAAGGCGATCCTCCTCGACGCCCACCGACTGGGCCTCTACGACGACAATCCCTTGAACGGCGTCAAGCCGCCCCAGTATCACCCGAGTCGTGCGGTAATCCCCTCGCTCGCTCAGCTCGGCAGTCTCCGTACGGCGGGCGACGAGGCCTTCTGTCTCATCGTCGAACTCATGAGTGGCTGCGGTCTGCGCAACGGTGAGGCGGCGGCCGTCCACCTCGACAACATCGTCGCCAACGACACCTACCGGGTACACGAACAGGTCAACCAGACCACCAACACCTACGCGCGGCTCAAGCATCGCAAGGCCGACGAGTACCGGGACGTCCCGCTGCCTGCCCGCGTCCGCGAATGCATCCTGCAGTACGCGGACGCTCATGGAACCGTGGGCGGCGGGTATTTGCTGCGGAACCCCCGCAACCCCGAGCAGCCGTATCCCGCCTACTGCCTGTCCAACCAGTGGGTGTGCGTCAAGAGGTCGAGGACCGTCGAAATCCCCGACGGCATGACCCTCTACGGCTTCCGCCACTTCTTCGCCTCAAACTGCCTGTCCCACGGCATACCCATCACCGACGTCGCCGAGTGGATGGGGCACAGGAGCCTTGACATCACCTTCAGGGTCTACCGGCACCTGATGCCCGGCTCCATCAACAAGGCCGCCAAGGTCCTGGACCTCGGGCTTACAACCTGACCGTTGGCGGGTTCTCCCTTTCCAGATACGTAGAGGGAGAACCCGCAGGCCGGACCATCAGCCAGCCAACCGCCTTTGCCTGGCCCAGGCTTGCACCTCGCTGACCTTGAACTGGATCTTCGCATTACTCCCCCTCCCAAACTTGTACGGCACCAGCCCCACGCGTGGGGCCTCGCGATACACCCATTGAACCGACATGTTCAGGTACTCGGCCGTCTCCCTGACGTCCATGAACTGCGCCGCCGACACGAAGAGCCCCCTTTGACTTGCGAAGTGCACCGAGCGGAATCGCTCAGACGGCAGAACCATGGATGGTGTCGGCAGATTTGGACGAACCGATAGTTGCTGATAGCAGGTGCTCTTGCCGAACTTGTCGGCCGCGAGCCGAGTATCTGCTAAAGACTCACGGCGTCAGCATGTCGCGACCACGTCCTTCCTCCCGAGCCCGCAGCCGAAGGCAGTGGCCAGCGCTCCACCTTGGCTGCGGAGTCGTCCGGGTGTGCCGCAGATGCCCCAATTTCGGCCGTCGCCGTGCGAGCTGAAAGGTACGCGCGGCGCCTGCGGTTGCGTCCTCGGGACCGGGTTACCTCCGCTCGCGCGGAGAGCACGCCATGCCCGGCTCCACCATCACCGGCATCAACGGGTTACCTCCGCTCGCGCGGAGAGCACGCGGTACCGCCACCGGCACGGATCCGCTGCGTCGGGTTACCTCCGCTCGCGCGGAGAGCACCGGATCTGCACCGTCATCTTCGACGGATCGACCGGGTTACCTCCGCTCGCGCGGAGAGCACCGCAGCCAGGCGTACCGGTCCACGAGCTGGCGCGGGTTACCTCCGCTGGCGCGGAGAGCACGGCCGGCCGCTCGCAGAAATAGCCGGGAAGGGCGGGTTACCTCCGCTCGCGCGGAGAGCACCCCGGACTGCCCGAGTTCGACATCTGGGAGGGCGGGTTACCTCCGCTCGCGCGGAGAGCACGCTCACCGCGGCCATCACCGCTGCCGAGCCGGCGGGTTACCTCCGCTCGCGCGGAGAGCACGGCATGATGCCGCGGCCGACCGGGGTCTACGTCGGGTTACCTCCGCTCGCGCGGAGAGCACCGGTGCCGTCATCGGCTCGCAGAACGGTGACGCGGGTTACCTCCGCTCGCGCGGAGAGCACCTGAAGGTGATCACCGCCACCGCGGCGGAGACCGGGTTACCTCCGCTCGCGCGGAGAGCACGTCTCTTCGCCGGCAATGCGGTAGCTGAAGGTCGGGTTACCTCCCCTCGCGCGGAGAGCACGCCAGCCGCACCAACGTCAGCCACGCCCGGTACGGGTTACCTCCGCTCGCGCGGAGAGCACCGGTTCAGCGGCGCCGCGGCCGGCACGTACGGCGGGTTACCTCCGCTCGCGCGGAGAGCACCCGTAGCCAGCGGCCGAACGCGACCGCGGTGGCGGGTTACCTGCGCTCGCGCGGAGAGCACCTCTGCCGTCACCGACACCACGACGGCCAGCCCGGGTTACCTCCGCTCGCGCGGAGAGCACGGCGCCCATCAACCCGCCTGCGTCCGCTGACCCGGGTTACCTCCGCTCGCGCGGAGAGCACTCCCGGCGGGTGATGGCGGCCACCAGGTCGGCCGGGTTACCTCCGCTCGCGCGGAGAGCACTTCGCGGTTGGACCACAGCACCTCGACGCGGGCGGGTTACCTCCGCTCGCGCGGAGAGCACCCCGGTGATCTGGTCGCACTGCTGGGGCGATCCGGGTTACCTCCGCTCGCGCGGAGAGCACCAGCGAGCACACACACTGGCCAAGCGCCCCGACGGGTTACCTCCGCTCGCGCGGAGAGCACGAATACGTCGCCATGTGGGTGGGCAACCTGTTCGGGTTACCTCCGCTCGCGCGGAGAGCACGTGCTGCGTTCGACCAAGACCGCAACGCTCGTCGGGTTACCTCCGCTCGCGCGGAGAGCACTTCGCGGTTGGACCACAGCACCTCGACGCGGGCGGGTTACCTCCGCTCGCGCGGAGAGCACGGCGCTGGGCTGGTCCCAGGCGGCGATGACGTCGGGTTACCTCCGCTCGCGCGGAGAGCACTGGGTGAGCGAGGCCAGGAGGCGGCGGATGGTCGGGTTACCTCCGCTCGCGCGGAGAGCACCGGGCGCTTGCATTGAAGCCCGGCGCGGGTAACGGGTTACCTCCGCTCGCGCGGAGAGCACTTCGGGCCCAGATCGTCGAGCACATCGAGACCCGGGTTACCTCCGCTCGCGCGGAGAGCACGACGGAGATCCGGGCATGGCCCCGGGTCAGACCGGGTTACCTCCGCTCGCGCGGAGAGCACTAGATGTCGAGGGGCGGCACCTCGGCGGCCATCGGGTTACCTCCGCTCGCGCGGAGAGCACTCCTCCTGTCAAGATGCCTCCAGACAGGAAATCGGGTTACCTCCGCTCGCGCGGAGAGCACGGCGACTACCCGCCCGGCGCCGCGGCCACGGCCGGGTTACCTCCGCTCGCGCGGAGAGCACCAGACCGGTGCGTCGACCAGCACCGAGCGGACCGGGTTACCTCCGCTCGCGCGGAGAGCACTCCAGCTACGACGAACGCAGCCGCACCGGGGACGGGTTACCTCCGCTCGCGCGGAGAGCACGAGCACACCTACGCGCTGCCCGGCAGCCGTCACGGGTTACCTCCGCTCGCGCGGAGAGCACGGCGAGTACCTGCTCGCTGTCGTAGTAGGGCTGGGGTTACCTCCGCTCGCGCGGAGAGCACACGATCGCGACGGCCGCGACCGCCTTGCCGGCCGGGTTACCTCCGCTCGCGCGGAGAGCACTCCGGCACCGGGCCGCGAGCGGGGGCGGTCTGCGGGTTACCTCCGCTCGCGCGGAGAGCACATGCAGCGCACCGGCGACGGATCGCCCGTCTCCGGGTTACCTCCGCTCGCGCGGAGAGCACGATTCGTCGCAGCCGAGGCGTTCGCCGATCTGCGGGTTACCTCCGCTCGCGCGGAGAGCACCCTTGGGCGAAGAACCGGCCGAGGCCGACCTCCGGGTTACCTCCGCTCGCGCGGAGAGCACCCGCGCCGCGCATCTGGTCCTGGGGCACTACCACGGGTTACCTCCGCTCGCGCGGAGAGCACTCGATGTCGAGCGGCACATATCCGAACAGGATCGGGTTACCTCCGCTCGCGCGGAGAGCACATCGCCGGCGTCATCCAGTTCGTCGCCGCGTTCGGGTTACCTCCGCTCGCGCGGAGAGCACTTCCTGACCTGCGACGTCAGAGTGGCTTTGCCGTTTCTTGGCTTTCTCTGCGGAAGCCGATCAGTGTCATGCCCTCGAAGTCGAGCGGTTCGCGGCGGTGGCTGCCGGCGGTGTAGAGGGTGAAGCCTTGCTCGTTGTCGGCGGGGTGGATGAGGACGGCTGTGCCGTCGCCGGTGGAGGCGGCGACGGAGGTCCAGAGTTCGTCGCGGACTTTGGCGGAGACGGTGCCGACGTAGAGGTCGGGGGTTACTTCGAGGAGCCAGCGGGTGAGGGCGCCGCGGAGGTGGTCGGGGACGGCGGTTGCGGAGATGGCGATCATCGAGGGCACTGGTGGCCTCCGGTGGTGGGGGTCATGAGGGTGCTGCGTGGTTGGTGCCGCCGGGGATGGTGCCGGCGATCGGGTCCCAGAGGTCGACGAGTTGTTCTTCCGGGTCGGGGATGTCGAGGCTGGTCTCCGGGTCCAGGAGGTGCTGAATGTCGGTGACGATGCGCGGGAGGAGCTTGAACAGGCGAAGGCCGTCGCGGAAGGAGCGGCGCGCTTCCGCTTCGGGGTTGGTGGAGGCGTGCAGGGAGAACGCGAGCGGGATGGTGAGGTGGGCTTTGTAGAGGTCGGCGATGTCGTAGACGAATGCCTGCTGGTTGCCGCTGTGGACGTAGCCGAGGGCGGGTGAGCAGCCCAGCGCGAGGATCGCGGCGTGGACGATGCCGTACAGGCAGGTGTTGGCGGCGGACAGGGCGAGGTTGACGGGGTCCTGGGTGTCCCAGGAAGCGGGGTCGTAGGCGCGGCGGAAGCGGTCGATCTTGTATTGCCGGGCCAGGAGTTGGTAGTGGGCCCGGACGCGTTGGCCTTCGTATCCGCGGAGTTGTTCGAGGGTGGAGCCGGCGGGGACGGTGCCGTGGCCGAAGCGGTGTTCGTACATGGCGGTGGCGACCGCCAGGCGCCGGGCGTCGTCGGCCCAGGCGCGGGCTTGGCGCTCGAGCCAGCCGGTGGTGAGGGAGTCCGGGAGGGTGGCGGCGTAGCAGCGCACGCCGCCCGAGCCGGTGATGAGGACGGTGGTTCCGTGGCGGGCGAAGGTGGCCAGCGCGCGGGAGGTGATGGAGGTGCCGGGGCCGAGCAGGACGCAGGCCAGTGCGGCGGTGGGGAGGTAGACGGTCTCGGTTCCCCGGCGTTCGCTGGTGATTTCGGCGCAGACGCCGGTGTCGTCCTGGTGGATGCGGACGATGTCGAGATAGAGGAACGACAGGGAGTCGGCGATGCGCGGGAGCATGGCGACGGTGGGGGCGGCGAGCCGTCGCCGGGCCTCTGCGGGGGTGCGTTGCTTACGGGGTGGTGGTGGGGTCATCCGGTGGTCCGGGCGGGGGCGACGCTGAGCAGGCCGCAGCCGTATGCCTTGCCGCGGCCGATGCCTTCGCTGATTTTCGCGCGCAGCAGGTCGGGGTCGATGATGGCGGCGGTGCCGTCGAACTGGGTTCGGGCATGGCGGAGTTGCTGCTCGGCGGCGGGGCCGTGGGTGCCGCGCCGCCCGCGGACGGCGTCCAGCGGCTGGGATTGCACGGTGAGGGGTTTGAGGCCGGCGGCTTCGGCCTGCCGTGACCACCATTCGTCCGCGGGCGCCCCGCGGAGCGCGACGACGGCGGGCAGACCGTACAGTTCGCGGGTGGTGGCGCCGGGTTTGCGGACGGCGTTGGCCACGCAGCGGTAGCGGATGGTCAGTCCGGCAGCCAGCGCGTCCAGGAGCGGGTCGAGCGGCCGGCTCAGGGCGGTGCCGTAGGCGGCCGGGAGGCGGGCCGGATCGGGCCGGTGGCTGCTCTGGAGCAGGATCTGGGTTCCGGCGGCGCTGTCCTCGGTGCGGAAGAGGACACCGAGCTGGGCCCGCGCGTCGGGGCCGACGTCGTCCGGGAACAGGGCCATCAGCCGGCGGTGCAGGTTGACCGCCGCGCCGGTGCCCTCGGTGTCGCGGCGGGCGTCGCGGGAGCGGGGGTCGGGGACGATGCGGGTCAGCCAGACGGTCATCGCAGGCTCCCTTCGGGGGCGTTCAGGTAGGTGCCGAGCCTGGTGAGGCCGTCGGTGCCGAGGCCGGCGTACTGGGTGGGCGGCAGGTGGACGGCGCGGCGGTAGAGCGGCCGGGCGCGGTGGGTGCGGTGGCTGGGGTGGAAGGAGATCGGGTCGTCGTTGATGTCGCCGGAGCTGTGGGTGCCGTCGTCGCTGTTTTCGGCGTTGAGGTGGCTCGGCGCGGGCAGCCGGTCCAGTGGCCGGTCGGACAGGAACTCCACCGGCCGCGGTGCGCCGCGCGGTGCCCGCCCGGCCAGTGGCAGGTGGACGAGGTGGTGCAGGGCGTCGCTGGTGCGTCCGAGCAGGAGCGGACCCTCCGGCGGGCAGGAGCGGCGTCCGAGGAAAAGTGGCCACTGCGGCGACCGCAGAGCCTGCGCATACCGGCCCAAGAGGGCCTCCCCATGCCCGGCATCGGCACCGGCACCGGCTTCGGCATCGGCCGGAAAGGTGAGGGCGACGGTGAAGGTCGCGTCGGCGAGGTAGTAGCGGTGGCTGAGCAGCGTGCCGGTGTCGCCGGTGCGCTTCTTGCCCTCGGCCGTGGTGACGGTGGCTTTGGCGGTCAGCCCTCCCCCGACGGTGTGCAGGTCGCGCAGGACCACGCCGGGCCGGTCCACCCGAACGGTCAGGGACAGCCTGGTCAGGTCGTCCACCGGCGCCTCGCGTCCTCGACCGAGTGCGGCAGCCAGCAGGCCCAGGACTCCGGATCGGGTGGGAAATCCGGCGGTGTCCCGCTCGTTGAAGTGGCTGAGCTCTCCCCAGGACTGGAGGGGGCCGGCCAGCCGCAGCAGCAGGCCGGGTTCGGCGCGGGCGTGGGCATCCGTCGTGCTCATACGGCGGTTCCGGCGGACTGCTGGCCGAGCGCGGTGTCCAGTGCGTGGGTGATCAACTCGTCGAAGGAGTCGCGGCGGGTGCCCAGGCCGGTCAGTTTCTGCACCTGAACGGACGTCCAGCCGGAGGCGAGGATACGGCCGCTGCCCAGCAGTTTGTTGGCGGCCTGGGCGTAGGTGTCCAGTTGGCGGATCGAGCCGTCCATGAAGCCGCCCTCGGCGGCGCCGCGGACGGGCCTTTCGAATGCTGCCGCGAAGGACAGCGGGCGATCGCTGCGAACCGACAGGTGCACGAGGTCCGGGATGGTATGCGGGGCGGTGGAGTTCTTCTTGGCCTGCGGCAGCGACTCGATGAACGCGGAGAGGAACGCACCCACCAGCTCCCATGCGGCATCGGTGTCATCACCGATGTTCGCGGCGAGGTCGCGCAGGTCGACGGTGGCGTAGCGGTAGAAGGTGCCCGCGCTGAACTCGGTGTGGCCCATGTGGCCGCTGCCGGTGGAGTCCTGCCAGGCGGCGGTGATGTCGTCGACCGCGGAGAAGTAGTCGAGTTCGACGTCGGTCTGGTGGGTGGTGAGGGCGTGGGCGACCTGGACGGAGCCGTCCACGCCGGCGTCGTCGACCTCGGCGAGCATCCGACCGAAGAGGTTGATCACGCCGTTGCGGGAGCGCAGTACCTGCTCGATGCGGTCTTTGGGCAGGACGCTCTTGTCGGCCGGCTTCTTGATGTCACCGGCCGCTGCCAGCGCGGCCTGGTGTTCGTCGGCCAGGTCGGCGAGTTCGGCGACGGCGGACTCGGGCACGTAGACCATGGCGTTGGTGAGCACCTTGTTGGGGACGATCTGCGCCGGGTCGTCCTTCTTCTTGGCCAATTCGAACTTGATGCTGCTGCCGGCCGCGATGTGCCCGCCGGCCCGTTGGGCGAGCGCCGCGGACCAGCCCCGGCCCTCCAACTCGGCGGTGACGCGCTCGCCGATCCGCCGGGTCCGCAGGGCGGCGTAGCCGATGCGCTCCTGGAAGACCTCGCGCGCGGCGCGCTTCCACGACTGGCTGCTGACCCGGGTGCGCAGCGTGTTGCCGTACTGCACGGTCTTCACCGAGTTGGTGTCGTCGCGGTTCAGGTTGGCGAAGGGGACGGACTGCAGAATGTGGATGTCGATGAAGCGGGCGGGGGTGCTGTTCATGAGGGTTCTCCGTGTGGAGTCGGGTCTACGACGAGCGGGACGGCGTGGGGCCGGGGCGGGTGGAGGTGGGGTGCAGGCCGGTCACTGCGGCGGATCGGATGCCTCTTGCGCGGCCTCCTCGTCGTCGGTCTTGGCCGCCTTGACCTGGTCCTGCTGGGCGCACATCCAGTAGAAGTCCTGGAGCCAGCGGCGGGAGATCTGGCCCGAGCGGGTCGGCCAGGCGATCAGATCGGCCAGCAGCCGCGCCCAGTCCACCGGCACGTCGAGATTGCGCAGGTAGCCGACGCTGGCGGGCAGATGCCGGTGCAGACCGTCAAGGCTCTGCCGGGTGAGCAGGTTCAGGCGGCTCTCCGCGGTCGACAGCCGCATCTCCCGTTCCCGGCCCGGCGACAGGACGACGGCGCTTGCGAACGCGATACCGAGACTGCTGCCGGAGCGGCGGGGGCGGCGTGCCGGGCCGGCCTCGGCGGGCGGCACCGGAGCCGTCGTGTCGGTAGCGGCGGCCACCGGCACGGATTCGCCGTCGCCGGCTTGGTCCGCGTCGTCCTCGGTCTCGGCGGCGGTGAAACTGTGCCGGGGCTGGGCGGCGATCAGCGCGGCTACCGTGAAGTACGCCCGCTGCTCGGTCTCAACGGTTTCCGTGCCCTGGGGCAGCCAGGGCGTGATGAGGCGGTGCATGCCGCGGGTGTGCGCCACGTCGTCGAGGCCGCGCCGTAGCCCTTTGCGCAGGGCTATGCGGGCTCCCGGGTCGGTGCGGCAGAGGTCTTCGATCCGTCGGATGTACCTCTGGTGCAAGGTGGGTCGGACCGCGGAGCGGTCGCTCGGCTCGGTCTGGTCGGTCATACAGGGCCTTCTGTCGATCGGAGATGAGCAGGGTGCTGATCCGTGGCCGGGAGCGGCAGCGTGCCTAGCGGTTGCGGCGGCGCCCGCCGTACAACTCGATCCGCGCTTCGGACACCGCCTTCGCACCGCGCAGCGTCCGCGTCACCGACGCGGTGACCGTGTCGTACGACGCCTCGGCCAGCCGCAGGAACGCCGAGCGGGTGGCGTCCAGGTCCAGGCCCCCGCCCAGTGCCCTGCTGGTGCGATCCAGCCGCCTGAAGCGGGCCCAGAACTCGGCCTCCGCACCCGGCCAGTAGCGGGCCGCGGCCTCGGCGGACCACGTACCGGCATCGGCCTTCGCGTCATCGAGATACGCCGCCCACGCCCGCTTCACCGCACGGTCGAGCCGCCGCCCGTACAACTCTCCGTACTGCCGCAGCCGCGCCACCGCCGGGCGGGTGGACGCCTTCAACTCCTCGGCGTGCCCCAGTACCGGGGGTGTGGACCCCTCGACGAACTGGGTGTCCTTGGCCTGGCCCTCCTGCTCGAAGCCCAGCGCCCGCACCCGCAGCGGCCACTCCCCCAGTTCCTCAGCCGAGTCGAAGACCGGCGGCCGCTGCGGGCCGTCGTCCTCGGCCATGCGGTGCAGCAGCAGCGCGTCCAGGTCGCGCCACAAGGCCCGTCGGGAGTCGGCGGGGCGCGGATAGCGGTTGCCCTGCTTGCTGATCTGCCAGATCAGGTAGGCGTCGTCACGTTCGATACGGCCGCTGCGGTAGGCCCAGGTGATGAAGGCGTCCTGGACCAGTTCGCCGCGCTCACCGCCTGGTACTAGCAGCAGGGCGTGCTGCGAACAGGCGGTCAACCGGGCGCAGGGGCCGGCCGGCGGCGTGGGGAGCTTCTCCGGGTCGGGCAGGTCGTCCGTTTCCCACGGGCACCGGTCCTCGGTTCGGCGCACCGCGACCTTGGGCGGGACGAGGCCGGCCAGCAGCGTCTCGAACAGCGTGGCGCCTTCGGGGTGGTAGGACAGCGCGGTGCGCAGCGGGCCGGCTGTGGTGCTGGCGCTCTTGATCCCGTTCACCTCGCGGGCCGAGCAGCGGCCGGACGGCCCGTAGTAGTGCCATACCAGGAGGTTGAGCACGGCTTCGGGGGCTGCCGGCAGATCCGGCCGGGCATCGCTGCCGTGCCGGAACCAGGCGTGGTTGTTTCCCGAAGATCGGGTCACGATCAGCTTGTTGACGCCCGCGGTGTTGTCGGGGTCGCACTGATGGGCCAGCCGGCTGTCCTGCATCCACGGACGCCCGCCGTCGGGGTCGTAGAGGAAGAAGCGGCCGGCGAGCGGCTCGAAGTACGCGTCGATGCCCTCCGCGGGGAGCCGGCCCGTGTCCGCTATCGCCTCCCGGCGCCGGTACCAACTGCCGGGGCCCGCCTCGTCCAGGCCCGTCACGCGGGCAGTGAGGGCATACAGGATCCTCAACAGCGCTGCCTGGGCAGGCGGTTCAGCGATGGCAAGGCCCTCGATGTCCTGGCTGCGGAGCAGGGCTTCGCGTAAGCCGACCCGGCCGGGCGGCTCACCGTCGTGGGAACCGGGCACCCACCGCACGGGTATCCAGGGTTCGTCGAGCAGGTTGTACATGCTGGTCACTGGGGGTCGGTTTCCTTCGATGGGTCACAATGAAGGTGAGGGTCTCCGCGGAGGCGGAGGTGAGCCATGCGTCGCTCGTAGGAAGCGGGCTCAGATTCCCCCGTGCTCGCGCAGGCGGGCGGTACCGCCCCGGCGTGACGTGGGTCAATCGGAGAACTGACCACGCCGGGGCGGCACTTGATGACTGTACTCAAGAAGTGCGTTGCTCGTAGACGATCCATCACATCAGTTGGCGACCTCCAGGCCGAGGTCCGAGATCGTGATCGTCCGGCCGCCGTGCCGCCCGCGCCAGACGCCCGCGCCATCGGGCCGCATCCGCAGCGGGACCAGGTCCCGCAGCATCGATCGTTCCTCCCAACTCCGCGGGGTGAGGCCGGTCTCGCCCTCCCCCAGGAGCCACTTGCCGGGTACGGGTGCCGTGTGGGCCATGATCTGCGCGAGTTCGGCCCGGGATGGAGAGTGCCGACCGCCCTTGGGGAGGGCCGTCCTGCCGTCCTCGTCGAGGGTGAGGGTTGTCCCGTCGGGCTGCTCGTACAGGCACAACAGGCGGCCGGAGTCAGCGCCGAGGCGGGTGGTGAGCAGTTCCTCGGTGGTGCCGGGCTCGCGACGGCTGAGCTGGTGCAGGTCGTCGTTCACGTCCGCGGGGCCGTCGATCCCGACGACGGTGGCGAAGTGCTTGGCGGCGGACTCGTTCGCCTGGCGTTCGGCGTCCATCTGGCGGAGTTCGCGTTGGGAGGCGGCGTCGAGAAGGTCGACGAAGTCTTCGGCATAGACGAAATCGACCAGCTCCTGGACGTCGCCCGGCACAGCGATGCCCGCCGCCGGGGTGGCGTGCAGGAGACCGGCGGTGCGGGTCAGCAGACTCCGGTCGTAGACGGGTCCCCAGGTGCGCGGGCAGTCGGTTTTGCCGTCCGCGGTCACCGGTTCGAGCACCACCAGCCGGGGTCGGTCTTCCACAGCGGCCCATGCGGGGCGGCCGTTCGGTCCGCGGGCGTGCCGACGGGCGCGGCCTGCTCGCTGGAGGAGTTGGGCCAGCGGGGCGAGGTCGCTGACGATCAGGTCGAAGTCAAAGTCCAATGACTGCTCGACCACCTGGGTGGCTACCAGGATGGAGGCGGGCCGCGGCCCGGACATGTCCTGTGCCGTGCGCGGTTTTCCGTACGCTGCCTGGCACTCATCGGTGATGCGCTGTCGGACGTCGGCCGGATAGCGCGAATGCAGCAGCCGCAACCCGCCCTCTGTAGTGGCCAGTTCAGGGAAGGCCGCTCTCAAGTCCCGGTAGGTGGCTTGTGCTTCGGCGACCGTGGTGCAGCACACCAGTGCCGTACCGCCATCGTCGACGACCGGACGCAATGCCTCCCGCAGGGCCCGGCGGCGGCCATTCCTGCGCAGCGGGGCCTGCGGCGCGTCGCCGGCGTCCCAAGTGACCTGACGTACCGGCACTTCGAGGACCCGCGCACGCTCGGTGCCGGTGGCGCGAGGCTGGGAGACCTCTCCCGTCGCGCCGTCGACGAAGAGCCAGCCCGGATAGCAGGGTTCGACCGCCGACGGCTCCAGGAATCCCGCGCCGCGCCGGTAGGCATCCACCAGTGAGCCGGCGGTGCGACCAGTGAGCGTTGCTGACAGCAGGACGACCGGCGCGCGGAAGGCACCCAGCCACTCCAGAAGGATGGTGAGCAGTTTGTGCATCCACGGCCCGTACGCGTGCGCCTCGTCCACGACGAGGACCTTGTCGGACAGGGCGAACAGGCGCAGGGCGTTGTGAGTCAGTGGCAGCACTGCGGCGAGCGCCTGGTCGATGGTGCCGACTCCAAGAGGCGCGAGCAGTCCGCGTTTCGCGCCGCGCAGCCATGCGTCGGCTTCCAGGGCCGTGGCGCTATCGGCGCTGATCGCGCTGCTTCCCCCGTCGCCGTCCAGATCCTCGCCCGCATAAACGGGGCTGAGCCACGCCATGGAGTGGAGGAGCGTCAGGGCGCGCTCACCGCCCAGCGCCTTGTCCGCGAAGTCCACCACCCGGGGATACATGCCGTTGGCGGTCGCCATAGTGGGCAGCGCGAAGTACACCCCGCGCGCGCCTGCCGCCCGGCCGAGTAACGACGCCGCGAACAGCGCCGCCTCGGTCTTGCCATCGCCAGTCGGCGCGGTGACGAGTACCAGGCCCGCACCACGCTCGGCCACCAACTCCGGCAGATGGGCAGTGAGGTCACACTGGAGGGCATTGGGCGCGAAGGGGAACATCGACCCGAAGTCGTCCGTGCGGAAAGCGACGCGGCCGAGGCGGGCGTCCTTCACCCGTCCTGCGGCTGCCGCCCGGGTTCGCTGCCAGTGAGCGTCGGTCTCCGTCGGAGTGCCCTCCCAGCCGGCCGGCGGCATCAACGGCACGATCGCCTCCGTCTGACTGGCCAGCCAGTCAGACACCACCACCAATCCGCTCACCACCACGGCGAGTTCGGCGGGAAGACCGGCCTTCGGCACGGCACCGCCGCCCGTCACCCTCCGCAGCTCCGCGAAGTGCGCCCGACGCTGCTCAGCCCACCCCTCCTCCCCCAGCCCCGCTTGGTACTCACTGGCCAGTGCCAGCTCCCTCGCTTTGAGTACCTCACCGAAGCGACCGTGATGGCCCCCCAGCAACTGCGCGATCCGCTGGCTCACCGCCCCCCGCAGCGACCTGGCACCCCCGCCCGGATAGCCGGCCTCGGCGAACAGCCCCGCCAGCGCCCAGTGCGTGCCCATCTCATGCCGGAACTGCCGCTCCTTCTCCGCCCCCGGCACGAACCAGTACGCCTCCTCCGCCCGCACGCCCGCGAACAACGCCGGCACCTGCGCCTGAAACGGCGGAGTGATCTTCCCCAGGTCGTGCAGCCCCGCCCAGAACGCCAGGACGGCCCGCGTGTCCGCCGCCCCCAACCCCAGCGCCCGGCCGACCCGCTCGCGCGTCCCGGCCCCGACCAGCCCGTCCCACAGAACCAGGAACACAGCTGCCGTATCCAGCATGTGACGCACCACCGGATACGCTCCGGGAAGGTTCTTCTCTTTCCCCCACATACGGCAGTCCACCCGGCCAACCAGCGCCGCCCCACCATCTCCAGTCTCCATGCCCCAGGGATAGCAGGCACCACCGACAACCACCCCCGGACGAGCGATCCCCGCTCTCGCCCAACTCCCGGGTTCTACACTCCTGTTCGTGCTGGCGGCAGGTGCGGTCCGGGAACTCGCCGCAGGGGACCTTCGGGTGGGTAAAGAAAATGCAATGCCCCTGTAGACCCGCAGGTCGGGAAGAGTGCTCTCCGCGCGAGCGGAGGTGAACCGTCCATCCGGGTCTTCCCCGGCGTCCGCCTCAAGTGCTCTCCGCGCGAGCGGAGGTGAACCGGCCGTCGGGGCGCTGTCCGGGGTCCTGGTGCCGTGCTCTCCGCGCGAGCGGAGGTGAACCGTGCAGCGGCCAGTCCTGGACTGGGTCGCCACCGTGCTCTCCGCGCGAGCGGAGGTGAACCGATCAGCCCCGGTCTCGGCGGCGCGCAGAAGACGTGCTCTCCGCGCGAGCGGAGGTGAACCGCCCAAGGCCGCGATGGACGACCTCCAGCACTAGTGCTCTCCGCGCGAGCGGAGGTGAACCGTCGGCCATGCGTTCGGCGCGGTCGGCGCGGGAGTGCTCTCCGCGCGAGCGGAGGTGAACCGAAGGGGGAACCCTTCTTCCATATGCCGATGTAGTGCTCTCCGCGCGAGCGGAGGTGAACCGTAGTAGAGCTGTCCGTCAGTGCCGACTTCGATGTGCTCTCCGCGCGAGCGGAGGTGAACCGGGCGCCGACGGTGAGCACGCCGCCGGCACCCCGTGCTCTCCGCGCGAGCGGAGGTGAACCGGTCCAGGGGCAGATCGGTCCGATCAGCTCGGTGTGCTCTCCGCGCGAGCGGAGGTGAACCGTAGAGCCGCCCATCCAGCAGTTCAGCGACGCTGTGCTCTCCGCGCGAGCGGAGGTGAACCGCCCTCGGCCTCGACATCGAGACCACCTGGGTCGTGCTCTCCGCGCGAGCGGAGGTGAACCGTCCTCGTCGGCGGGGTGCTCCCCCCGTGTCTCGTGCTCTCCGCGCGAGCGGAGGTGAACCGGTTGAGACCGTGAGCGACGCCCTGAGCATGGCGTGCTCTCCGCGCGAGCGGAGGTGAACCGTACAGCGCGCGCGACTGCGAGTTCGAGATCGAGTGCTCTCCGCGCGAGCGGAGGTGAACCGACCGGCAGCGCCGGCCTCGCTCGCTTCACCGCGTGCTCTCCGCGCGAGCGGAGGTGAACCCACGCCAGCGTGTACAAATCTGCCAACTGAGGTGTGCTCTCCGCGCGAGCGGAGGTGAACCGGCGCGGTGGCAGAGCGGAGACCCCGAGGAGCTGTGCTCTCCGCGCGAGCGGAGGTGAACCGTTGGCCGAGGTGATCAGCCGCACCGCGGAGGGGTGCTCTCCGCGCGAGCGGAGGTGAACCGGATGACGCCATGACGATTTATGGACATGACGCGTGCTCTCCGCGCGAGCGGAGGTGAACCGGGTGCGAGCGGCGCCGCGCAGGCGCCGCAGATGTGCTCTCCGCGCGAGCGGAGGTGAACCGGCAACGCTCTCCGTATTCGGATTGGTGACGAGGTGCTCTCCGCGCGAGCGGAGGTGAACCGGTGGCCGCCCTGGAGGCCATCGCCGGGCCGTAGTGCTCTCCGCGCGAGCGGAGGTGAACCGGTGGCCGCCCTGGAGGCCATCGCCGGGCCGTAGTGCTCTCCGCGCGAGCGGAGGTGAACCGGACGCGGGCAACGCCCTGTTCGGCCGGCGCGCGTGCTCTCCGCGCGAGCGGAGGTGAACCGACGGCTGAGCAGAGCCTCGCCGACGCACAGCGGTGCTCTCCGCGCGAGCGGAGGTGAACCGGGTCCGCGGCCACCGCATGGGTGCTGCCCGGGGTGCTCTCCGCGCGAGCGGAGGTGAACCGACCGCAGCGCCGCCCGTCTCGGCTACGTTCCCGTGCTCTCCGCGCGAGCGGAGGTGAACCGGCGACCGAGCAGGCCGCGCTGGCCAACAAGCAGTGCTCTCCGCGCGAGCGGAGGTGAACCGTTCAGCCCCGCCGTGCCGAACCTGACCTGGTCGTGCTCTCCGCGCGAGCGGAGGTGAACCAGCGGGTCAGCCCGGGGCGGCCGGTGTCGGGGAGGTGCTCTCCGCGCGAGCGGAGGTGAACCGGCGGTCGGCTACAAGGTCACCACTCTGCCGAAGTGCTCTCCGCGCGAGCGGAGGTGAACCGTGCTGCTCGGCTGCCCGTAGCAGCCCCCGAAAGTGCTCTCCGCGCGAGCGGAGGTGAACCGGTCACCTCAACCGGGTCGGGCCTCGTGACGGCGTGCTCTCCGCGCGAGCGGAGGTGGACCGGACGACGAGGAGACCGGCGACCTCCAGTTCGGGTGCTCTCCGCGCGAGCGGAGGTGAACCGCTCGTCAATCGGCTCTTCGGGAGTGGGGGGCTGTGCTCTCCGCGCGAGCGGAGGTGAACCGAGGCCGAGATGACCGCCACCGCCGAAACCGCCGTGCTCTCCGCGCGAGCGGAGGTGAACCGACCGCATCCGCCCGGCCTACGCCGCGCTCGTCGTGCTCTCCGCGCGAGCGGAGGTGAACCGTAAGAAAGGAGAACCGCATGTCCACTGTCGAGGTGCTCTCCGCGCGAGCGGAGGTGAACCGGGGTCCAAGAGCCGGCCCCGCGCGGGGGCCGTGTGCTCTCCGCGCGAGCGGAGGTGAACCGCCGCCCTCATCCGCGAGCGCCTGGACGCTGAGGTGCTCTCCGCGCGAGCGGAGGTGAACCGACGACGACTGACCCCCCAGCTCAGCACTCCTGGTGCTCTCCGCGCGAGCGGAGGTGAACCGGACCGTTCCTGGGTGACGAACCAACTGGCGCTGTGCTCTCCGCGCGAGCGGAGGTGAACCGGTGCGGGCCCGCGCCCGCGCTGAAGGCGGTCAGTGCTCTCCGCGCGAGCGGAGGTGAACCGACGCAGAGGCACGCCTGCTGGCCTACTACCGCGTGCTCTCCGCGCGAGCGGAGGTGAACCGTCACGCTGAGCCTGCGGCAGGTGGATGGCGTCGTGCTCTCCGCGCGAGCGGAGGTGAACCGCACTACCTCTCCGGCGGCGCCTTCCTCGCCGGGGGCTCTCCGCGCAAGCGGAGGTGAACTCCAGAGGGGGTGCTTCCTCATGCTTACCTCATGCCCACAACGCCAAGCTGTGGGGGGACCGACCCAAGTGGCGTTTTTAGCCTCCTGTGATCCGGAATACGAGATCATCCGTATGGATTAGCTCCCCTGTAGTAATCACGGGAGGAGGCGCGGGTGACGTGACGGACCTTAAGCTATTCCGCCTGGATGCCGCGAGCGGGGACGTGGAGTTGCGGGGCTCGACGGTAGCGCGTGAGGTGGAGCTGCAGCGTCGAGTTGAGGCGGGCATGGAGGCGATGCTCGGCATTCGGTTCCTGGCGTCGGAGTACCCGACGGGGCCGTGGCATCGGGGTCGGATTGACACCTTGGGTTTGGACGAGAACGGTGCTCCGGTAGTTGTGGAGTACAAGAAGGGTGCCGACAGCGGGGTCCTCAGCCAGGCTTCCTCCTACCTGTCGTGGCTTTGCTCGGCTCGGCATGAGTTCGAGGCGCTGGTGCGGGAGCGGCTTGGCGCCGAGGCGGTCGCGGAGGTTGACTGGCGGAACGCGCGGGCGGTATGCATCGCCAGCGACTTCTCGCGGCATGACCGGGTCGCGGTGTACGACAACCGCAGACGGATGGACCTGGTGCGTTATCGGGTCTTCGACGGCGGCTTGCTGAGCCTGATGCTGATCGAGTCCTCACCAGCTTCTGCCGGCACGGGACCGGCGTGGCAGCGCAGCCGGGAGGGGCAGGCGACGGCCAGTGTCGGTGGCCGCCTTCGAGCGGCGCCGACCAGCGTTCCCGAGTGCCTGCGGGACCTGTACGGCGAACTGGACGAGGCATTGACGGCATGGGGCGAGGTGGAGGTCGCCCCGCTTCGCCACTACATCGCCTACCGGCGGATGGTGAATCGTGCTTCGGTCCTCTTCCGTCCGTCGTTCGGGGTGATCCTGGTGTATCTCGCTCTCGACCCGAGCACGGTGGAGCTGGAGGTGGATTTCACGCGCGACATGCGCGATATCGGCCACCTCGGAACGGGTGACCTGGAGGTCCGCATCGCGTCAGCGGCCCACCTGGAGAAGGCGGGCCCACTGATCCGGCGGGCGTTCGAGGCGGCCTGACAACAAGGGGAAGGGCGGCTGGGTGCACCGGTTTCTCGCTCTTCACCGCGGCACCGCACGCACTGGCAGCCACGTCCCACAACCGGTCCACCGTGACGCCACGGTTCGGCGCGGTCACCGACGACGCGCTCCCTCCCGTATCCGAAGCACGCCTGGACATGGGGCTGTGAGCGTACAAACCGCTGCTGCGGAGTTGATCCCCGAGGGAGTCGTGCGAGCAGTCGAAGAAGCTCCGCGTCGTGGTCACGGCGTCGGGACTCGGAGCGGTGTCGCGATGGGCCGACCGGATTGACGTCACCTGCGCTTCACGAAGTGGGCGGTTCGGGGTTGAGGAGTACCCCGAGGACGACGATGTCGTCCTCGGGGTGTTTGCCGAAGGTTTCGATCAGCGAGTCGCACAGGGCCCCGGGACCGGTGGGGCCGGTGGCTATGGCGTCGCGGAGGAGGTCGAGGCGGTCGGCCAGGTCGGTGCCGCGGGTTTCGATGAGGCCGTCGGTGATCATCAGCAGATGGCTGCCTGGCGCAGTCTCGTAGGGCGTCGCGGCGGGATGCGGAAGGTTCAGGCCCAGGAGCGGTCCGTGGCGGTCGAGGTAGCGGGCCGCGCGCTCGGTCGTGACGAGCAGGGGCGGCAGGTGTCCGGCGTTGGCGACCTGGATGCTCTGGTTACCGGGTTCGACGAGGATGATGCACAGCGTCGCGGTCCAGCCCGGGTGATGCAGGCGCATCAGGTTGTCCAGGTGTTCCAGCAGGATGTTCGGTGGGTGGCCCTGGGCGGCATAGGCGCGCAGGGCGTGGCGCAGTTCGCCCATGACCATGGCGGCCTGCAAGGAGTGGCCGACGACGTCGCCGACCGCCAGCAGCAGGCCGTGTCGCGTCGGGACCGCTTCGTAGAAGTCGCCGCCGATCTCCGCGGTGACGGCGGCGGGCAGGTAGCGTACGGCCAGTTCCACGCCCGGCACGGCCGGGAGGTCGGCGGGCAGGAAGGTGCGCTGGAGCGTGAGGGCGAGTTCGTGCTCCTCGGTGAAGCGTTCGACCACGTCGTTGTGCTCGACGGTGAGTTCCGCGTAGAGCGCCATCACTCCGGTGTTGGTCTCGGTCAGTTCCTGGTTGAGCCGTTCCAGTTCGTCGCGCTGGGCGTGTGCTTCCTGCAGGGCGGCCAGCAGGTCGCGGGTCTGGGCCCGCAGGTCGTCGATGGCCGTGGCCGGGATCTCGCCGCGCACGGCCTCACGAATCCGCAGCGGATCACTGACAGTCGCCGGCAGCGGGTGGGTGATCTCGATCCGTCCGCCAGGCCCCCGCCCCGGTTCCTGCCCCTGCCGGGCGGGATCTGCCCCGTGGGCGGAAGAGGGGTGGTGGCGCGTCTGGGGCAGCAGGTGGGTGACGGCGGTCAGGGATTCGCCGCTGGGAGCACGGTCGTCGGGCCAGGACAGCGCGACTTCCAGCGCGGCCGGTGTCTGGTGAAGGGTGAAGACCACGGCCACCGCGTCGCCCGGTCGCAGCAGGTCGCGGCCCAGCTCGCTGAGCGCGGTGGCCAGGCGCACCTGGCCGCGTGCGTCGATGCCGACCGCTTCGGCCAGGGCCTTCGCGCGGCGCCTGAGGGCGAAGACGTCCTGCTCGGTTGCCAGGGATGTCGCCAGCAGTTCGCAGCCCCCGCGCGCGGACGTGCGAGCGGGCCACGTCACGAGGTCTCCTCGATGATCACCGCGCACGCGTCGTCGCAGGGCGTTCCGGCGTGCCGCCGCCGTCCTGGCCTGGCCTTGGCAGGGCTTGTCCGGAATGCCGACGGCGCGGCGGCAGGGGTGTTCACCGGGACCACTTAGTGACGGTGACCGTGGTTCCCGCGCCTACGGCGGTCTCCAGCACGAAGTCGTCTACCAGCCGCCTGGATCCGGAAAGGCCGAGCCCCATTCCCGAGCCGGAGGTCCAGCCGTCGGTCAGTGCCAGGTCCACATCGGGGATTCCAGGGCCCTGGTCGGCGAACACCAGCCTGATCCCGCGCCGGCCGTGCTCGGTGACCAGGGCAGCGGTCACGGTGCCCCCACCCCCGTAGACGAGGGTGTTGCGCGCGAGTTCACTGGCGGCGGTCACCAACTTCGTCTGTTCCACCAGGGACAGCTGACACTCGTGCGCCAGAGTACGTACGAGCTGTCGCGCCTGCACCACACTGTCGTTGGCGGTGATCGACAGGACGGTCGAGCCTGCGTGGTCCGGGGTCGTCACCATGATGCCGGGCTGGTTCGGACATCGCCCGCGTCCACTTCACGCTCGCCGCCGTGCCGGCGGGCACGGGCGCGTTCCAGGGCTTGAAGTCCGTTGTCGAGGTTCAGAGCGGTCTTCACGCCGCCCATCGACAGGCCGAGTTCGACCAGGGTGATCGCGACTGCCGGGCGCATGCCGACGACCACGGTCTCGGCGTCGAGCATGCGGCAGATCGACGCGATGGTGGCGAGCATCCGGCCGACGAAGGAGTCGACGATCTCGACCGCGGTGATGTCGATGACCACCCCGTAGGCGCCGGTCGTGATCACCTGGTCGGCGAGGTCGTCCTGAAGCTGCGTGACCGCGTTGTCGTCGAGGTCGGTCTGGATGGAGACCAGCAGCACCTTGCCGATCTGCAGGACCGGGATCTGATCGCTCATCGGGCCGCTACCGCGCCCTTGGTGGCGGCCAGGGTGGTGCCGGAGCGGCGCAGGGCGTGCCGCAGGGCGTCGGCCAGGGTCGCCTTGGTGGTGATGTCGCCGAAGTCGATGCCGAGCGCGACGATGGTCTGGGCTATCTGCGGGCGGATGCCGGATATCGTGCATTCCGCGCCCATCAGCCGGGCCGCGACCACGGTCTTCAGCAGGTGCTGGGCGACCTCGGTGTCCACCGCGGGCACGCCGGTGATGTCGATGATGGCCTGCTCGGAACCGGTGTCGAGCAGCGCCTGGAGCATCTTCTCCATCACCACCATCGTCCGCGCCGAGTCGAGCGTCCCGACCAGCGGCACACCGATCACGCCGTCCCAGAGCTTGACCACCGGAGTGGACAGCTCCAGCAGCTGCTCGGCCTGCGCGGTGATCAGCTCCTCGCGCGCCCCGGTGTACACCTCGATGGTGAACAGCCCCAGTGCGTCGAGCAGTCCGGTGAACGCGAGATAGGCCGGGACGTCGGTGTCCTGACCCCCGAGCGTCGACTCCAGGGCCTGCTTGAGGGAGAAGACGCTCAACGCGGTCTCGGTCGGGGTGAAGCCCTGCCGGGCCCGGCTCCGCGACAGCTCCGTGAGCAGGGCACGGACTTCGCCGTACGCCTCCCCCTGCGCGTCCAGACTGCCCTGTCCCAGCCCGCCCAGCAGCGCCGCGTACAGCTCATCCAGCTCGCGCCGCACCTCCGCCCGGCTGACCCTTCCGCCCAGCGCGCCCGACACCCGCGCCACCCACTCCGACGCCAGATCGTCCCCCGGGACCGAGAGCAGTCCCACCACACGGTTCGCCACATCTTCCGAAGCCACAGCGCCCACCCCTTGTCGTCCACGGGGCCAGGTGGCCTCGGACTCGAACACTAGGCCATGCCACGGCCCCTGGACCCCGGCCCCTGATATCGAGCCGCCGACCGTGACCGAGGCGGTCGGCGGTGGGTTCCCGGGGAAGGCGAGTACACAGCAATGCCGACGTACGGTCGCCTCGGGCGTGTGCGCGGCCTCAAGGACAGATACGGCGATGATGGGTTGTGACGGGACGGTTCCTCGCGGTGAGTTCGGAGCCGGGCCAGCTCGCTGCGGCACGTGACTGGGTCCGCGGCCAGGTGCAGGACTTCGCGTGGCCGACGCGGTGGCGGCCGGACGCCGATGAGGCAGTGCTGGTGGTCTCCGAACTGCTGACCAACGCACGGCGGTACGCGGGGGGAACGGTGGGGTTGTCGCTGGTGTTCGGGGCCAGGCGGCTGCGGATCGTGGTGAGCGACGACTCGCGCCGCCTTCCGGTCCCGCGATGGTCCGGTGGCGCCGGCGGGGGCTACGGCCTGCGTGTCGTCGGTGCGGTGGCCGGCGCATGGGGTTCGGTGCCCAAAGAGAACGGCAAGCAGGTCTGGGCGGACCTTACCGACGCCGGCTCGCGAGGGCCGGGCGTCCGATCGGTGCCGCCGACGCTCGCCGACATGCCCGGTGCGTGGGAACCGGGTCAGGACTGCTTGAGCTGCCCGTCGGCGATGACCGGGAACATCTCTCCGACTCCGGTGAGGTCCAGGATGCGCTGGACGCTGATGCTCACCGCCAGCAGGCGGACGCTTCCCGCTTGCTTCGCCGCCGCGCTGCGGGCCAGCAGCAAAGCCCTGAGGAAGGTCGAGTCCGCGAAGCTGACTCCGGCGAGGTCCAGGACGAGCTGAGGGTGGTGGTCGAGCGCCTGTTCCACGGCCTGATGCAGAGGGCCGATGCTGTCCAGATCCGATTCGCCCGCCACGGTGAGCACGGTTGGCTCGCCGAGTTCCACGGTCACCGTCAGCCTTGGCCTGTCGCCTACTGGTGGAACAGAGTCGGCGCTCATCCGTACTCCCGCTCTCGATCTTCTCCGACCCGGAAATCGTTCCCCTCATTACCCCCTACGGGCCTTGGGGGGAATAACGAATCGCTCCAGGTCACTCAGCGGTCGGTGAGCATCGCGTTGCGGAGCTTGGTGAGAGTGCGGGAGAGCATGCGGGAGATGTGCATCTGGGAGTAGCCGAGCTCTTCGCCGATCTCCGACTGGGTGAGTTCCCGACCGAACCGCATTTCGAGGATGGTGCGTTCGCGGTCATCGAGTTCGCCGAGCAGCGGGGCGAGGGCGTGGAAGTCCTCGACGAGTTCCATCGCAGGGTCGCAGGCCCCGATGGTGTCGGCGAAGGAGCGGTCAGAGCCGGAGTCGTCGGCCTCGCCGGCGGGGAGGTCGATGGAGCCGGCCGTGTAGCCGTTGGACGCCACCAAGCCCTCGATGACCTCTTCCTCAGGGATCTCGAGGTAGGCGGCGAGTTCGGCAACGGTGGGCGGGGCGTCCAGGACCGCGGTGAGGTGGTCGCGGGCCCTGGCCAACTCCACCCGCAGCTCCTGGAGACGCCGGGGTACGTGGACGGCCCAGGTGGTGTCGCGGAAGAAGCGCTTCATCTCGCCGACGATGTACGGGACGGCGAAGGTGGTGAACTCCACCTCGCGGCTGAGTTCGAAGCGGTCGATGGCCTTGATCAGCCCGACCGTACCGACCTGGATGATGTCCTCCCACTCCTGCGGACCCCGGCCGCGGAAGCGGCGGGCGCTGAAGTTGACCAGGGACATGTTCATCTCGATCAGCGTGTTCCGCGCGTACTGGTACTCCCGGGTGCCCTCTTCGAGGGACTGCAAACGGTCGAAGAAGACCTTCGTCAGCGACCGCGCGTCCTTCGGAGCGACCTTCCGCGCCTGCTCGATCCACGGCAGATCACCGGCGCTCGTGGCGGGAGAACACAAGGCGGCGGCCTGAGCCGCCTCGACGGACGATCCTGCGGACTGCGTGGATACGGTCACGTCATCACCTTTGAGTTGTCGGCCGGTCTATGCCCCCTACCCCCGGTCTGCATTGCCACACCTTGCACAGCACGCCGGCGCGATGCCGTTCACCGCGACTCGTTGCACGGTCGCTGCCGGCGCAGGGCAGACCTTCCACTTCCGCGAGGCGCCCACGCGCCACACGAGCGTGCCGGACGGGGAGCCGGCGGTTTCTGTCGGTGCGATGAGCGGCAGTGCGTTCTGGGCGGTTGGCGCGTGATACGACCTGAATTCCGGTGGCCTGCCGGCTGCCCAGGGGCTGGATGAGGCGTATGTCCGCTGGGTACGGATACGGCTGCCCAGGGGTCCGGACCGCGGGCGCCGGCACCCGGCGCCTCCGTGCCCGTGGTGAAGGTCGAGGTGGCGCGGTGGAGGCTCGGCACGGGATTCTGGCGCTGATGGGTTCGGGAGAGACCAGCCCAACGATGGTGACGCTTCACCGGGAGCTTGCCACGTCGTCGGGCCTCGGTCCGGATGCGGGAGCGGTCATTCTGGAGACGCCGTACGGCTTTCAGGTGAACCGGGACGACATCTCGGCGCGCGCCCGGCAGTATTTCCAGCGCAGTGTGGGCTTGGCCACCGCGGTGGTACCTGATGAGGTGCGGCTGACGTCGGTGGAGGCAGACCGAGACCGGCTGCGCGATCAGGTGCGCACGGCGGGATGGGTGTTCTCCGGCCCTGGCAGCCCTTCGTACGCGCTGGGCCGGTGGCGGGACCAGGGCTTGGGGCAGGTTCTGGTCGACCGGGTTCGGCGGGGGTACGGCGTGACGGTGATGGCTTCCGCGGCGGCGTGCACCGTGGGACTGGCCGCGCTGCCCGTCTACGAGGTCTACAAGGCCGGGCATCCGCCGGCGTGGTTGGACGGCTTGGACCTGTTGGGCGTTCTGGGGTTGGCGGTGGCGGTGATCCCGCACTACGACAATGCCGAGGGCGGTACCCACGACACCCGGTTCTGCTACCTCGGGGAGACCCGGCTGGCGGTGCTGGAGGAGGAACTGCCCGGCGGTAGCGCGGTGCTGGGTATCGACGAGCACACCGCGGTCGTCATCGACCTGGCTGATCGTGTCGCCCGGGTGTGGGGGAAGGGGGTGATGACCGTACGCCGCCACGGGGTCAGCACCGAGGTTCCCGCGGGGTCCGTCCTGCCGCTGGACGCGTTGCGGGGCCTGCTGGCCGGCACGGTGACCAGCGGCAGTACCGTCCCGCGGCAGTCCGCGGCCGGCCCCGATGACGCCCCTGCGGAGACAGGTGGTCCGGCAACGCTTCAGGAGACCGCGTCAGCTGCGGAGACCCGTTTCGCGACGGCCCGAGCGGCCGGCGACGCCGAGCGGATGGTCGAGGCGGTGCTCGACCTGGAGGACGCGATCACCCAGTGGGGCGCCGACACCGAGGAGGACGAGGGCGGGCAGCAATGGGCCCGCACCATCCTGCGCGGGATGCTTCGCCAACTGGCTCAGCCTGCCCGGCAGGGGATGGTGGAACCGGAGCGGACCCTCGGCCGGGTGCTCGACCCCTTGCTCGATCTGCGGAGGGAACTGCGCGTGCAGGGTGCGTACGAGCTCGCCGACCGGCTGCGCGCGTCCTTGGCCGCAGGGGGCGTCCAGCTCCGCGATGATGCCCGGGGCAGCCGTTGGCGGCTGCTCCCGGTCGAGCCGGAGCAATCCTCGGGCTCCGGCTCGCGGCTGCTGTGATCACCTGCCCGCCGCCCCGATAGCCATCAAAGAATGCAGGTGCACATCCATCGCAATAAGGTGACTGAAGGGCCGTCAACCCGTGTGCCGATGCCCTGCCACGACTCGGGAGGCGTCACATGAGGGCTGACCAGCCGGCTTGCCGCAGGCCGATCCGTCCGGTTCGCCAGTATCGTTCCGCCTGGCGCGGGCAGTCGGCGGGGACGCCACCGGCCGCCGCTCCCGCGGTGGTGATCGAGACGCTGCTCCTGCGGCACGACCAGACCGGCGGCTTCGCCTATCGCCGGCTGCACACCGGCCTCAGCCAGGGCAACGACCCGGACCGTACCGCCCGCCGCCTGGCGGGACTCGACGGCCACCAGGACGAGGACGGCGACGGCGACGGCCACCTTGTGCACTCGACGAGTTGGCGGGCCGGCCACGAGGGCGAGATCATCCTCACCTACCTCGTCCATCCGGACCCCGACCCGGCCCGGCCCGCTGTCGCTCTGGCGGACCCGCACGACGTGGCTCGCGGGGACCGGCCGGGCCGTCCGGCACCGCTGGACCTGACGCTCGACCATGTCGCGGCCCACGCGGTGAGGCATCTCGCGTTCCTGGCCCGCACCGATCCGACGGTCACGGCGTTCGCCGCCGCCCGACCCGCCATGCGGCGGGCGCTCGACATCATCCCGGGCGTCCCCGCGGGTCAGTTCCGGACTGCCGCCGGAGAGCCGCTGGCCGTGGGCGTCGGGCCGCCCGCTCCGCCGAGCCTGGCGTAGAGATCGGTCCACCGCTGGTCGGTACGGGTGGGGGGCTTGCCGTCGCAGAACGCCTTGCCACCGTTGGCGGTGTAGTAGCGCATCAACTCCAGGACCGACCGGGGGTCGGAGCGGGCGCCGGCGGTGTAACGCTCGGACGGCTGCTGGTTCTGGTGCACGCGGCAGGCGGGTGTCGCAGTGGCGTCCTGAGCGTTGAGGGCGCCGCCCCCCGAGTGCGCGCAGCCGCCGAGGGCCAGTGCGGCCAGCATCGCTGCTGCGGGGACGATCCGGCGATACGTCATGGAGGACTCCCTGGTGACGACGCGTGCTACAGGACGGTGGGCAGGCTGCGCGCCATCAGACCGAGGCCGACGACGAGGACGAGTGCCGCGGTCAGCAGCGCGGTGTACGGAGTGATCCGGCGCAGCCGCGCGAACAGCGGATGGTCCGCCAGCCTGCCCGCGCGACCGCCCAGCCGTACGAGCAGCAGGCCGACGGCCGTGAGGGTGCCCGCCATGCCGAGCCCGTAGGCCAGCACGAGGGTCGCCCCGAAAACGGTCCGGCCGAGGGCGATGGCACCGAGCAGTACGACCAGCGCCGACGGGCTCGGTACCAGGCCGCCGGCCACGCCGAGCCCGACCAGGCCGCGCGTGCTGAACGGCTGGGCGTCAGGGGTGGCCGACCCATGGCTGTGGTGGTGTCCGAACAGGCCGTGTCGGTGGGGCTTTCCGTGGTCGTGGGCGTGGTCATGGGCATGGCTGTGGTCGTGGGGTCGGCTGTGCCCGTGCCCGTGGTGGTGTCCGTCGTGGTGGTGAACCTGCTCGTGGTGGTGCTCGTGCCCGCCGCGCGCGTCGGTGTGGACGGCGGGCGCCTCCACCGGAAGGCCGCCGGCCGCGCCGACCAGGGCCGCCTGCGGGGTGCCGATCTCCGCGGCCTCCGCTCGCGGATGCCGGCCGGCCCGCCGGGAGCGCCGGGCCGCGTCCGCGAGCAGCGTCGCTCCGACCACGGCCACCAGCGCGCCGCTGACCACGCCGAGCCAGTTGAGCACCGTGTCGCCGGCCAGCGAGGAGAAGGTGGTCAGGCACAGGCCGAGTACCAGGACCCCGGCGGTGTGGGTGATCGTCACGGTCGCGCCGACGGTGACGGCGTCGCGGGTGCTCCCCCGCCGGCCGGCCAGGTAGGCGGCCATCACCGTTTTGCCGTGGCCGGGCAGGAGTGCGTGCCCGGCGCCCAGCACGATGGCGAGCAGGATCGCCAGCAGCCCGACCGGGACGGTCAGGTGCCGTGCGCCGCTGAGGGACGCCAGGTGCTGGGACAGCGCCTCCACCCGCCCGGTCAGGCCGCCGCCGAGCGCCGTGGAGGGCCTGTGGCCCTCGACTGTGGAGGCACCGCTGCCGTTGACGGCGGTGAACCGGGCGCTGGTGTCGCCGCGCGGGGTCGAGAGGAGATCGCGCGGGTAGTTGCGCAGTTCGTCGGTGACCGACGAGGCCGCCGCGGTGGAGTGCTGGAGGTGGGTTCCCGCGCCCTTCGCGGTGATCTCGTTCCAGCCGACCCGGCCGGCGTCGGCGCCGGTGGCGACCGTGACCTGCACCGGGCCGTCGGCCAGATCCAGCGGAGCGTGCAGCCGGCACTCCAGGCGGCTGGTGCGCAGTCCGGCCTGGCCGGGCCGGTAGTCGAAGCTGGCCGAGGCGACCGTCCAGTTCAGGCGGTTCGGGGCGGTGACCGCGAGCTTGCCGGCCGTCTCGGCGCAGCGGGCGGTGGCCCAGGCGGCGCGTTCGGGCCGGCTCTGCACGCCGTCTCCGTCGGTGTCCACCGCGGGAGCGGCCTGGAGGGTGGGAATCTCCGCGGTGTCGGTGACCGCCAGCGCGTCGAGGCGGTCGGAGTGCACGGTGAACCCGGTGTAGTGGTTGATCGAGAAGTTGCCCAGCGGATGGGCCTGCGCGCCGGTGGCGGCCGCGAGTACCCACAGGGCGCTGCCGACCCACACGGCCGCGAGGCGCGCAAGGTGACGCGATGCCATATGACGCTCCGGGGACGGGGATCGGCCCGGCGGGCCCGACACGAGGCGACGGCCCGCGTGCCGAGGTGACGCGGACCGGGAGCCACTCACGTACCCGGCCTGGGCGTTCCCCCCACCTGACGCGAATCCGGACTCACCCGTGCGGCTCACCACTCCTACCGGGCTGGCGCAGCGGCGTCACCCCACCGATGGCACCGGCGTTCGTCCTTTCGTTCCGGATGCCCGGGCAGCCGACGTGAGTGCGTGCGGGAGCCGCTTCGTTGAGCCGGTTGGCGCACCATGTGGCCCTGTGTGACCCCTTTCGGACCCGGCGCGTTGCACGGTCCGTTCGACCATGGTGCTTTATATGCAGCTTAAGCCTTATATCGGACTTAACTGGACCCGGTCGCCGTCCTTGCGCGGCGCCGCCGGCCGGATTCCGTTCAGGGCTGAGGCATCTGCCACTCGCCGCCGTCTCGCCCTCAGCAGGGGGCTGCGGCCCTCACCTGGAACGGACGATCCATGCGCTCCTCGCACCTCCTGCCCCGCCGAAGGCGCGGCCGCGCCGCCGAACGATCCCTGGCCACCGCCGGTCTGCTGGCCCTGGTGTCCTCCGTGGTCCTGACCGGACTGACACCGGGCGTCAGCTCCGCCTCCAGCCACCGCGAGGCTCCGCTGATCGCCGGCGACCCCAAGGCCGACAACACCGACGTCTACGCGTTCACCAGCCCGGACAACCCGGACACGGTGACGATGGTGGCGAACTGGATCCCGTTCGAGGAGCCCAACGGCGGCCCGAACTTCTACCCGTTCGCCAATGACGCCCACTACAACATCAAGATCGACGCCGACGGAGACGGCAAGGCCGACACCACCTACACCTGGACATTCACCGACCACTACCGCGACGACGCCAACCAGTTCCTCTACAACACCGGCGTCGTGAACAACCTGGACGACCCCACCCTGAACTTCCGCCAGACGTACTGCCTGACCGTCACCGACGCGGCGGGCAACACCAAGACGCTACTCAAGGACGTCCCCGCGGCGCCCTCCAACGTCGGCAAGGCGTCGATGCCCGACTACGCGGCGCTGCGCAAGCAGGCCACCCTGCAACTCCCCGACGGCGGCCAGACCTACGCCGGACAGGCGTCCGACCCCTTCTTCCTGGATCTGCGGGTCTTCGACCTCCTCTACGGCGGCAACCTCAAGGAGAGCGGCCACAACACGCTGGCCGGCTACAACGTCAACACCATCGCCCTCCAGGTCCCCAAGTCGGCGCTCGCCCTGAAGGGTGACGCCACCCGCAACCCGGTGATCGGCGTCTGGTCCACCACCGACCGGCAGGGCGCGGCGGTCGCGGCTCCGTCCGGCAAGGGCGACGAGGGCACGGCGTCCAAGGGCAACCAGGCCGCCGCGGCCCCGCAGGACCAGGGCAAGGGCGGTCCCCCGATGCCCGACAAGGGCGGCGAGTCCGGCTGGCACCAGGTCTCCCGACTGGGCAACCCGCTGGTCAACGAGGTCGTCGTCCCGCTGAAGTACAAGGACGCCTTCAACACCCTCAACCCCGACCAGGACCACACCGTGCAGCCGGTCGTGGACAAGGTCCTGGACCCGATCGTGCCCAAGCTCATCCAGAGCATCTACGGCATCCCGGCCCCCGCGACCCCGCGCAAGGACCTCGCCGAGATCTTCCTGTCCGGTATCTGCAAGGCATGCGGGCCGATCCAGGCCGACCTCAACTCGCAGCTGCTGAACGCCGACGTCGACAAGAAGGCGTTCACCCCGTCGGAGGAGCTGCGGCTGAACATGGCCGTCGCGCCCGCCGCCAACCCCAACCGGCTCGGTGTCCTCGGTCAGGACCTGGCCGGCTTCCCCAACGGCCGCCGGCTCGACGACGACGTCGTGGACATCGAACTCCAGGCCCTGGAAGGCGCCGCGCAGACCGGCAAGATCGTTCCCGCGCTGGCCGCCGGTGACGCGGTGGACGCCCCCTACCGCCAGCCCGGTACGACCTTCCCGTACGTGGCGCTGCCCAACACCGCCGCGGTCAACCAGGCCGACTCGCTGCACCCCGACGGCGGCGTCGGCGCCGGCCTCGGCGGCACCGCGTTCCACGGCGGCTTCCCCACCGTTCCGGTGACCGCCCTCGGCGGCGGCGCCCTGCTGGCCACCGCCGGTCTGCTCGCCCTGCGCCGCAGGCGCGCCGACCGGGTGTGACCGCCCCTGCCACGGCCGGTCGCCCGCCCTCCGTACCGGGGGGCGGGCGACCGCAGCGCGCCCGCCACAGGTTCCGCCCCGCCCGGCCCTGGCGGCTGATCACCGCCATGGGCGTCCTCGCCGGCATCGGCATGATGACCGCCGGCGCCTGCGCGCTGCTCACCGACCGGCCCCCCGCCACCACCCGCGTCGATGTCGGCACCCTGCCGGTGCCCGCGACCGCCGGCGGCCACGCCGCGGCCATGCCCCCGGCCGCGCCCGCCGAGGCCGCTGCCCCGGTACGGATCCGCATCCCTAGCATCGGCCTGGACCGCACCCTGACCGGCCTCCAGGTCATGCAGGACGGCCACCTCGGCGTGCCCGACAACCCCGGCCAGGTCGGATGGTGGAGCGACGGCCCGCGCCCCGGCGATCCGGGCGCCGCCATCGTCGTCGGCCACGTCGACTCCCTCACCGGCCCGGCGGCCTTCTACGGCCTGTCCACACTGCGGCCCGGCAACTCCATCACCATCGACCGGGCCGACCACACCCACATCGTCTTCACCGTCCAGGCCCTGCGGCAGTACGAGAAGGACGCGTTCCCCGACGACCAGGTCTACGCGACCACCGGGCCGCCCACCCTGCGGCTGATCACCTGCGGCGGCACCTACGCAGGACCGGCGGGCGGCTACCTCGACAACATCGTCGTCTACGCCACTCCCGCCGCGCCACGCCCCGCGCGCCCGTCCGGTGCCGCCCCCAAGGCCCTCCCCACCCCTCAGACCCCACAACGGAGCGGGAATTGACCAAGTCCCCACGCCGGCGCCCCGAGCGCCGGCGTCACCTGCGGTCCGCCGCCACCACCACCGTCCTCGGCGTGGGACTCTTCCTCGCCGGCGGCATCGGCCTCGCGCCCTGGCCGGTGACCGGCGCCGACCACGCCGCGGGCTCCCCGGGCGGGACCGGAGCTCCCGCCGCCGACCCGCTCGCGCAGGACATCACCGGCGTCCAGGCCCACCTGCGGCAGGACCCGCACGACGCCGTCGCGCTCGGCACCCTGGGCCTGGACTACGTCCAGCAGGCCAAGAACACCGCCGACCCCACGTACTACCCCAAGGCCGAAGCGGTGCTGAAGCAATCGCTCGCGGTGGACGCCACCGACAACTTCACCGCGATGGGCGGCATGGCAGCCCTGGAGGCCGGCCGACACGACTTCGCCCAGGCCCTGGTCTGGTCCCGCAAGGCCGTAGCGGTCAACCCGTACAACTCCTCGCTGTACGGCACCCTCGCCGACGCCTACACCCAGCTCGGCCGCTACGACGAGGCCGCCGACGCCGTGCAGCGCATGGTCGACCTCAGGCCCGGCGCACCCTCACTGGCACGGGCGTCCTACGTGGCCGAACTGCGAGGCGACATCGGCACCGCCCGCACCGACATGCGTCGCGCCCTCGATGACTCCGCGGGCCCGGCCGACCAGGCATTCGCCCACTACTACCTCGGCGAACTCGCCTTCAACAACGGCGACCCCGCCACCGAACTGGCCGAAGCCGAGGCCGGCCTCCGGGTCGCACCGACCTACGCCTCGCTCTACCAGGCCAAGGCCAGAGCCGAGGCCGCGCTCGGCAAGACCGACGCCGCCCTCGCCGACCTCAACCGGGCCGTGCAGCAAGTCCCACAACCCGAATATCTCCTCCAGCTCGGCGAGCTGTACCAGTCGCTCGGCCGCACCCGCGAGGCCGACCAGCAGTACCAGGTGTTCCGCGCGGAACAGAGCCTCTTCGCCACCAACGGCGTCGCCCTGGACGCCGACGCCGCGCTCTTCGAGGCCGACCACGGCAACGCCCAGCGCGCCCTGTCCATCGCCCGCAAGGGCGTGAAGACGCGCCCCTTCCTCGACACCCACGACGCCCTCGCCTGGGCCCTGCACGTCAACGGCCGCGACCGCGAAGCCCTGGCCGAAAGCGACCGCTCCCTCGCCCCCGGCAACCGCAACGCCCTGTTCCGCTACCACCGCGCCATGATCGAGAAATCCCTCGGAGACACCGACGCGGCACACACCGACCTCGCGACAGCCATGGCCATCAACCCCCACTTCAGCCCGCTGTACGCCCCCAAGAAGTGATCGCCATATAAGGGTTCACACAATGAGTTGACCTGTCCCAGGGTGATCAGGCAGCAGGCGAGTTCGAGGAAGACTTCGTGAATGCCCCTGCCGCCGCCTCACTCGAAAGACTTTCCGAGAGTCACAGCGCCTGGGGACCGCCGTCTGGCTGCCGAGCGCAGAATTACGCGCTCTGTGGGCCCGCAGACGCGGGAGCACGTAAGAAAGGGCGACCATCGGCGCTGCTGTCACCCTGCTCGACGCGCTCGCCGTCCGGGAAGGTGGGTCCCGGTCCCTGGCTGACGGCCTCCGCAGCCAGATCAACGAACTGCAGGCTCGACCGCGAGAGTCCGACACCTCCCCGGCGCATGAGGAGGGACGGTCGTCCTCATTGATCTGGTCCAGCGCTGCTCTCTGTCATGAGCCTGTGGACTGTGTGCTGGGAGCATTCTGACGACCAGTGGTTTCCTGTCACTTGATCTTGAGCGTACGAATCGATCGAGGGTTGTCGCAGATCCCATGACGTCGCCATTGATCAGGTCGGCGGCTCAGTTCCCGTAATCGATGGAGTCAGTGAGGTTTTCTCAGCGGTGATCGTTCGTCTAGGGTGATCTGGTCCCCGTGCAGACTCAACTGAGGTTGTCGGTCGGTTTCCGGACCATGCGCACGTTCGGCAGTTTGCCTTGCCAGAGCTCTCGCTCGCCTGTGGCCTTGAACCCGTAGCGTTGGTAGAAGCGGATCGCGCGCTCGTTGTAGTCAGTGACCCACAGGCGCATAGGTGTGCGCCTTGCCCAGGTGAAGAACTCGCCCATCAGTCGGCCTCCGATCCCCCGGCCCTGGACTTCCTCCAGCAGGTACATCGGCCCGAGGGTGACCACCTCGTCCCGGCGACCGCAAAGGAAGCCGACGATCTCCCTCTCGGAGCGGACGACACGGCAGAACAGCAGATCCGGCTGCTGCCTCGCCGCATCGATGAACTCCCGCCACTGGGAGATTCCCTCCTCCGAGGCAGAAGGGCCGCGGTGTTCACGGATCCAGTTCTCATCAATCCCCGCGTCCTCGCAGGGATACGTCTGCAGCCAGACCCTCAACTGCAGCGGGCCCAGGGAGCCGGCGTCGTCGGCATCGGGAGCTTCGATCACGTGGGTCATGGGGACCATCCTCGACGACGCCCCCCGAGCGGCTCGCGCGATTTTTCGATCCCGTCGCCGCGGGTCACAGTCCTGACTCGGAGCGGATCACTTCCAGATTCCATTGAGGACGAGGGCCGCGCCGGCGATGTCGCCGATCCGGCTGGGGCTGAGCGTGACGTACTGGAGGGTGCGCCATCGCTGCTTGAGCTCGGCGGCGGTGCGCTCGCCCAGGGCCCGGACGTGCCGGAGCAGGATGTTGAACATGCGGGTGTCGACGTAATGTGCCTGTTCGGACTTGCCCTTTGGACGGCGGACGGGGATCAGGATGCCGATACCCGCGCCGATGTAGCCCTTGTCCGCCAGGGTCGGCAGGCCGTCGGCGCCGCCCTGTAGAGGGCGGGGAGTGCATGGATGCGGGCTGCGGTGATGTCAGGGACGCTGCCGGGCTCGACATCGGAGACCCACAGCGGGGTGCCGTCCGGCGCGGACAGGAACTGGATGTTGCCGGCGAATGCCTTGTGTTTCTGGCTGAACCACAGATCGTTGCCGTTCTCGCGGACGCCCGTGAGGCGGTCCGATTCGATCAGGGTGCCGTCGAGGATCACGTGCGTCACGCCCTCGTGCTGACAACCGTTCAGAACGTCGTGCAGGTCGGGGCCTGGTCGGCGAGGACGTCGATGCCCTCGTGCAGGTAGCGGTAGCCGGTGGCCTGGGAGACCACGGCGTCGCGGATCAGGCAGTGCACGCAGCCGCGCTCGCGGAACCAACGCAGCACCAACACAGCCTGTCGGAAGGGTCCGAGCGCCCGGGAGCCCTTCGGGGTGCCGATCCGGCGACGGTGGGCGGCCAGGTGACGGGCGAGGAACTCGACGACGTGGCGTGGGACGTCGAGCGTGGCAACATAGGTGACCAACGTAAGGCCTCTGGTTGAGTGGACGATCTTGTGAGAGAGACCTGTCCTACCAGGGGCCTCGCGTCTGTCCGCGACCGGGACCCCCGCTCCGTCCGCACGGTTCACATCACTTCGCGAAGATCAATCGTTGAGAAAACCTCAGTGATCCCGGGGCTGGCTCTTGAGGAGGGCCGGCAGCTCCTCGTCGACCTCGGCGGACTCACCTTCTGCGACTCCAGCGGCATCACCGTCCTGATCGCCGCCCGCAACGTCGCGCTCGCCGCCCGCTCCACCATCGCCCTGGCTGCCGTCCCCAACAGGGTCAAACGGATGTTCAGCATCGCCGGCCTGGACCAGGTCTTCTCCACCCACCCCACCGTCGAGGCGGCCGAAGCCGCTTGGACGCCCCCGGCCGGCTGACTGGCACACCGGCAGCGACACCCACCCGGCCCAGCTGGAGCGCGCCGATCCCATCGGCCCAATTCAGTCACCCGGGCGCAGGTTGTGCGCGTCGTCCGCCGGCCGTGACCACGAGATCTACCGTGACTAGGTACGAGATGCCGCATCGCGCCGCCCATCGCACGACGCGACACCCGGCACGGCACTGGCCTGGGCACGGTAGGTGTCGTGGCCGTAGCCGCGGTCCGCGGACAGAGAGTCCGGCTCTCGGCTCTCGATGTGCCAGCCGCCCTTCCTCTCAGGTCCGTGGCCTTTCGGACCGGTTTGGCGGATCTGACGCTCATTCCTCCGGTCCGGCCAGGACGACGTCGTCCTGGGTCAGTTCGGCCTGGAGCCTGCGTTCGGCGACGGCGGCGTAGTGGTCGGACAGCTCGACGCCTATGAAGTGCCGACCTTCGCGCAGAGCGGCGACTCCGGTGGTACCGCTGCCGGTGAACGGGTCGAGGACGGTGCCGTCATCGGGGCAGATGCGGACAAGCTGCTGCATGACCTCGACCGGCTTCTGGGTGATGTGGACGCGGTCCTTGCGGGGCTGGGAGGCGATGAAGTAGCCGGGCAGGTACAGGTCCCGGGTGTGGTCGAGGCTGCCCTTGACGCCCCAGGTGATGAACTCCGACGCCTGCTTGAAGCCGCCCTTCCTCGGGCGGCTCGCGGGCTTGATCCAGGGGATCGTCCCCGACCAGGTCCAGCCGGCCATCTGCAACGCGTCCGAGCTGGTGGGTTCCTGGCGCCAGTCGGAGAACACCACGGCGACCGCGTGCTCGACCGCGGCCCGGTACGCCTCGGTGAGCAGCTCGGTCAGCCAACTCCGGTATGAGCGCTGGTCGCGGTTCTCGCCGGGGAAGTTCTGCAGGTCGTGGGCAGAGCCGGTGGTGACGTACTTGGCGCGGGCGGTGCGGGCGGTGCGGTCGGAGCTGGTGCGTCCGCCGCTGTTGTAGGGCGGGTCGGTGATGACGGCGTGGACGGACTCGTCGGGGATGGTCTTGAGCACCGTGAGGGCGTCGCCTCGGTGCAGCGTGTAGGTCATGCGCGGGGCCTTTCTGGGCGCGAGAGATCTGCCCCCGCTCCGGGAATACCGAAAGGCGGCTGTTCGGAGCGGAGGTTGCGCCGGAGGGTAGCCGCGAATTCCGGACCGGCCTAACGAGACCGGGCGCTCTCCACGGCCCCGAGGGGGTCATTTGGCCCGTCCGGACTTCCGGTCTACTGTCTCGCCAGGTCACCGAGGCGGGGCAGCGCTGCACCTCGGTTTGACCTGGGCTGATCCGTGTTTCCCTGTCCAATTGAGCAACTGGAAAGGCGCGTTCGCCTATCGCTTTCCACACCGTCAGGCGGTCTGTTGTGTTTCACCAGAGATTACGAGCGCGGCCGGCTGCCGCGCATGACTGAGACCGGCGTCCGGGAGCCACCAACTCCCCTAACCCGGGCCCGCCCCAGGGGCGGATTCACACCGGCGCGGTGCCGGCGGCTTTGCACGAGAAGCCGGCACCGCGCCTCCTACGAACACCAAGGAGCCGCTGCGATGCAGCACGCCCTGATACTCCCGCAGCCCGGTCCAACCCCGCTTCCCGCTGCGCCTGTTGACCACGTCGATCGGTGTCGGCGATGAAGAAGACGGCCGGAGCCGTCGTCGGTCTGGCCGCTGCCGGCCCTCTGCTGCTGGCCGTTCCCCTGCTCGGCATCACCGCCGGGAACGCGGCGGCCTCGTGTTCCGCCGGCAGCGCACAGCCGGTGGATGTCGCGGCGGTCGCCGCACAGGTGAAGGCCATTCTGGACGGCGGCAGCCCCGGCACCGTCACGGTTGCGGGGCTGGACAACCCGGCTGAGCAGGTGCCCGGCGCCAGGACGATCGTTGCCACCGGTCTGGCCATGGGCATCCCCACCCGCGGGCAGATCGTCGCGCTGGCGACCGCGCTGCAGGAAAGTGGCCTGCGCAACCTCACCTACGGCGACCGCGACAGCCTGGGGCTTTTCCAGCAGCGGCCGTCGCAGGGATGGGGTACCGCGACCGAGATCCTCGTTCCGGTCCACGCCTCCACCAAGTTCTACCAGGCGCTGGAGCAGGTGTCAGGTTGGCAGTCGCTGTCGGTCGCCCAGGCCGCGCAGGCGGTGCAGAAGTCGGGCTTCCCCGATGCCTACGCGAAGTGGGAGCCGCTGGCGACCGCCGTGCAGAAGGCCCTCGAATCTCTGTTGGGACCCACCGACGGTGCAACGCCAACTCCCGCGCCGTCGGGCTCCGCTCCCACCGGCCCCGTGCACTCGGGTATCGGAGGCGGCTGTGCGCCGGGCGGGAACGGTACCGACTTCGGGGTCATCCCGCCGGGCTCGGTACCGACCGGATACGCGATCCCGGCGGACGCACCGGCGAAGGTGCAGACCGCGATCCGCTGGGCGCTGGGCCAGCTCGGTACCGATTACCAGTGGGGCGGGTCGTGTACCGATTCCCACGGTCCGGACCCGATGGGCAGGTGTGACTGCTCCAGCTTGATGCAGCAGTCCTACAAGGCCGCCGGAGTCACGCTGTCACGGACGACGTACACCCAGGTCAAAGAAGGCAGGCCGATCTCGGTCGATGCCCTTCGGCCCGGTGATCTCGTCTTCACCGCAGGCACGGCCGAAGTCCCTGAGCACGTCGGGATGTACATCGGCTCCGGCCTGATCATCAACGCCCCACACACCGGCGCCGTAGTGGACATCAACACCCTTGCCGACTGGAAGCCGCAGATCCTCGCGGCCCGCCGCGTCGTCTGACCGGCGCTTCTCCCCCTCCCCTCCCCTCCCCTCCGCGCCACGGCTGCGCCCCTGCGGGCTGTGGTGCGCCTTGAACCGAACTGGAGTTCCCCATGTTTCTCGCCGACAAGGTGATACGGCTCGCCTACGACCCCGGGATCAAGCCGAACGAGGGGGGACTGCCGGGCCTGTCCGTCCTCAAGGAGGTGACGGGCTCGATCAACCTCTTCGGGATCATCGCCGTGGTCGGAGCAATGGCGGTCAGCGCCGGGGTGTGGGCCTGGGGCCACCACTCCGGAGGTCACCAGGCCGAGGCCAACGGCAAGAAGGGCGTCCTGGTCTCCGCCGGCGCCGCCCTCCTGCTCGGCGCCGCCAACGGGATCGTGGCGTTCTTCTCCACGCTCGGAACGCAGGTCCACTGATGCCCGCCACGTCCTCGAACACCGGCGACACGTCCGGGATACGCCGCCGGGCGCTGCTCGGCACGATCGTCCTGGTGGTGCTCGTCGCCCTCGCCGGGCTCACCGCCTACCTCACCCGCGACGGCCGCACCTCCACCAAGCTCCCGGCTGTGCGGGCCAGTTCGGCCGCACCTTCCTCACCGTCGACCACGCCGCCACCGCACGGCGTGAGCAGCACGCTGCCGGTCCCACCGGACACGCACGACCCGATCGCCTTCGGGAAGGCGGCGGCCGTCGCGCTGTGGTCCTACGACACCCGCGCCTACTCCCAGCCCGAACTGCTGGGCGCGCTGCACCGGTGGATGACGCCGGAGGCCAAGTACGCCGACCGCGCCTCGGTCGATGCCCTGGTGCCCTCGCCGGTGCTGTGGACCGAGATGGCCGCCAACGCCCAGTCCGCCACCGCCAGTTCGGCAGAGGCGCACTTCCCCACCTCGTTCACCCGGGCCCTGCAGGCCGATCCGGGTGCGATCACCACCGCGTACGTCTACGCCGTCACCGTCAGCGGCCGGCAGTCCATCGCCTGGACCGGCTCACCCAGGCCCGCGCGATCACCCTGGCCGTCCAGTGCCGCCCCGACCAGCCCTGCGCGCTGGCAGGTGTTCTGCCGAACGTCGCGCCCTGACACCCGTTCCCCGAAAGGAGGTTCCGCTATGGGAGCCTGCGATCTCCCCCTGATGTCCACGGTGTGCGACACCATCGGCGGTGTCGTCTCCAGCACCGGCCAGGCCGTCACCGACGGCATCGGCGCCTGGCTGGCGAAGTCGGCCGGTGATCTCGCCGCCAGCGCCGCCGACCTCGCCGCCCGCGCGGTCAACGAGACCACCGCCATCGACCTGAACGCGCCCTGGTTCCGTGAGAACTACGAGCTGCTGCTGCCGATCGGTCTGATCATCACCGTCGGCACGTTCTGCCTGCAGCTCATGGCCGCAGCCTGGCGACGCGACGAACGGGCCCTGGCCCAAGCCGCTATCGGCACCATGACCGGAGTGCTGTTCTCCTTCTGCGCCGTGGCCTTCACCTCGGTGGCCATCACCGTGGTCGATGCCCTGTCCGACGGTCTCTTCCAAGCCGCTCACTCCTCCATTGATGACGCGATCCGCCGCGTCGTCGAAGTCAACGAGCTGGGCGCGATGTTCGGCCTGGGCTGGGGTGTGCCGGCCATCGTCGCGGTCGGCATGGCGATCGGGGCGTTCATGTACTGGGGCGTCATGGTCGCCCGCAAGGTCGGCGTGCTGGTCCTAGTCGCGCTCGCGGTCTTCGCCGGCTCCGGCGGCGGCTGGGAAGTCGCCAAGAAGTGGCGGCGCGGCTGGATCGAAGCCACCGCCACCCTGATCGTCTCCAAGCTGCTGATGACCGTGGTCTTCCTGATCGGCGTGTCCGCGATGGGCCAGTCCGACTCCCACGACGGGCTGTCCGCGCTGTCCGACGCGATGGCGGGCCTGGTCGTCATCGTCCTGGTGCTGCTGTGCCCCTACGCGACCTACAAGTTCGTGCACTGGGCCTCCGACAGCGGCGGCCACGACGACGTGCACCGCACCGGCGTCGCCGGGGTCGCCGTCGCCGCAGGAGCGGCCAAGACCGCCGGCAGCCTCGCTATGCAGGCCGACACCGGCGCTCCCGCACCGCAGGGCCCGAGCCAGGTGCCTGGTGCCGGCGCCGATGGAGTCGCCTCCGGCATCAACCCCGCCGGGGCCCACCTCAGCAAGGAAGGCATCGACGGCACCCCGCCGCCGAAGACCACCTTCCGCTACGGCGAAGACGACAACGCCTCCGGAGACAAGGGCCGCGCGCTCATCCAGCGCCCCGGCATCCCCCCGCTGGTCACCCGGCCCGCTCCCGCTGAACCGGGAGCCTCCCCGGCAGGCAATCCAGGAGCATCGGTCCCAGCACCCGCCCTCTCAGAGGAGCGAGCGATGGGAGCGCCACCGGACAGCGAACCGCCTGCTAGCGGCTCCACGGCGTAAACGCGCTGGGCCTCTCCCCTCCAGTCGTCCTCCTGACTAGCCGCCCCTCCTCCCAAGGCCGGATCTCTCCGGTTACTTCGCACCCTCTGGATACGCCATGCCTGACAACCGCACCGCTGACAGCGTTACCGCCACCGTGAAGTTCCCCCATCGCAGCCGCCGGGGCATCCTGCTGGGCCTGACCGCCCCGCAGCTGATCGTCGTGACCGCCACCGGTCTGCTGCTCCTGGCCGTCATCCTCACCCGCGGCGTGGTCGGCGCGTTGGAACTCATCCCGCTGTGGGCCGCGATCCTGCTGCTGGTCTTCGTCCGCTCCCGGGGCCGGAGCCTGGCCGACTGGACGCCGATCGTCGCCCGCTACGCCCTGCGCCGCGCCCAGGGTCAGCTCCTCTGGCTGGCCCGCCCGTCGCGCCGGCCGGTCCGCGAGGGGCTGCTGCACCTGCCGGGCACGGCAGCTTCGCTGCGGGTGGTCACCGCGCCCGACCGGCGGTACGGCGCCGTCCACCACCCGGGCACCGGCACCCTGACCGCCGTCGTGAAGGTCTCCTCCCGCGCCTACGCGCTGCTGGATCCCGGAACGCAGAACGCGAACGTGGCCGGCTGGGGGCGCGCTCTGGCGGCGCTGGCGCGCACCGGGCAGGTGGCCCGGATTCAGGTGGTCGAGCGCACCGTCCCCGACTCCGGTGATGCGCTGCGCCGCTACTGGGAGGAGCACGGCAACTCCGATGCCCCCATGGCCGGGCAGGTCTACAGCGAGCTGATCGCGTCGGCTGGCCCGGCCGCGGCGCCGCACGAGGCGTACGTCGCGGTGTCCCTGGACACCAAGGGCGCCCGGCGGCTGATCAACCAGGCCGGCGGCGGCCTGACCGGCGCCTTCTCCGTGCTGGCGCAACTCACCTCCACCTTCGACCAGGCCGCGCGCACCGCCGGCCTCAACCCCTCGGGCTGGCTCACCGCCGAGGAGATCGCGGCCGTGGTGCGGACCGCCTACGACCCCAGGGCCCTTGCTGGGCTGGAACGCTGGTCGGACTCAGGGCACCCGGCAGCCGACCCTGCAGCCGCCGGTCCGGTCGTGGTGGTGGAGTCCGCCGACCACATCGCCACCGACACGGCCTTCCACACCACCTACTGGATAGAGAACTGGCCCCGCATCGAAACGTCGGCTGGCTTCCTACACCAACTGCTGTTCACCGCCGGCGTGCGCCGCACCCTCAGCCTGTCGTACGAGCCGAAGGGCCTGGACGCCGCGCTGCGCGATGTCCAGCGCAAGAAAGCCTCGGTGATCGCGGACGCCGCCGAGCGGGCCCGGCGCGGCCAGGTCGACTCCGAGGCCGATTCGATCGAGTACCAGGACATCAAGTCACGTGAGCGCCAGCTCATCGCCGGGCACGCCGATGTCGCCCTGACCGGCCTGCTGACCGTGTCGGCCGACTCCGAGGACGAACTACGTGCAGCGTGCGCGGTCGTGGAGACCGCGGCGGTCGGCGCGCAGCTCGACCTGCGGGTCCTGAGCTGGCAGCAGGCCGAGGCTTTCACCGCCGCCGCCCTGCCGCTCGCCCTGTCCGCCTGATGCCGGCCCCAACCCTTCTCGCCGAAAGAGCACCTCCATGTCCCGCACCGCCAGTACCCCGACCGCCCAGGACTTCGTGCCCTTCGCCACCGCCGCACTCGACTCCCACCGCGCCCTCAACGTCCCCGCCGGCCCGCTCGTCACGTCCCGGGCCGAACTGGATTCGCTGCACGAGCACCTGGTCGCCGTGTACGAGCTGCTCGACGCGCACGCGATCCGCACCGGCTCCCTCGTGCCGATCGAGACCGACTGCCTGAGCGCAGCGCGTACCCGGATCTGGCAGGCAGCCGACCATCTTCACGCCGCCTACCACTCCTCGCCCCGGCCGGACTCCGGTGAGATTCCTGACCGTGAGGCGTGCCGTGCCGGGCTGCCCGAGGGCGCTCCGGAGTTGACCATTTGCCGCCGCCATCAGATCGCCGCCCGGCTGCTGCGCCGCCGCAGCACCCCGGCCGACCTGCACGGGCCGTTCACCGGCCTCGTCCGCCACTGACTTGACCAGCCAGACCTGGAGAAACGTTCATGCCCCGCACTGGCGCCAGCGCCTCCCATCTGTTCGTGCCCCGCAAGTCCCCTCGCGCCCAGCAGCGGGCAGCCCGTGCCGGGTTCGCCGAAGCCCGCCGACAGGCCCGACGCGCCCAAGCGCCGCCCCGGCGGCAGGGCGAGGAGGGCGTCGATCCGGAGCTTCGGCCGACCTACCCGCCCTCGGGGCGGCCCGGTCCGGCCTCGGCCCGCGGCGGGAAGCTGCGTCTGCCCGCCCACCGCATGACCACCGCTACCGTCTCCGGGGCCTACCCCTTCCTCGCCGAAGGCGGATTGGGGGCGGAAGGGATCTTCATCGGCCGGGACGTTCACGCCGAGGCCGGTTTCTGCTACGACCCGTTCTCGCTGTATTCCAGCGGCCGGATCGAGGGCTTCACCAACCCGAACGTGGTGTTGGCCGGGATCATCGGCATGGGCAAGAGCGCGCTCGCCAAGTCGATTGCCACCCGCGCCGTCGCCCACGGATACAAGATCTACGTCCCGTCCGACCCCAAGGCTGAATGGAGCCCGGTCGCAAAGGCGCTGGGCGGCCACACCATCGCGCTCGGCCCCGGGTTGCCCGGCCGGTTGAACCCGTTGGACGCACCCGCCAAACCGGCGGCGGTCAGCGAGGCGGACTGGGCCACCGAGACCCGCAAGCGCCGACTGCTGCTACTGGCGAGCCTGGCCCGCACCGTCCTGGCGCGCGATCTACTGCCGATGGAGCACACCGCGCTCGACCTCGCGCTCGACCTGGTCGTCACCGCCGCCGAGACGAACGGCACGGTGCCGCTGCTCGGCGAGATCGCGCACGTCCTCGGATCGCCCGGCCGCCTCGACCACGCGCTCGGCGAGCAGGCCGGGCACATGGGCAACGCCGCCCAGGACCTCGCCCACGCCCTGCGCCGCCTGGTACATGGCGACCTGTCCGGCATGTTCGACGCACCCAGCACCGTGGTCTTCGACCCGGTGGCGCCGATGCTGTCCATCGACCTGTCCCGCCTGGGCGGCTCCGGCGACGACACCGCCCTGGTGCTGGCGATGACGTGCGCCTCCGCGTGGATGGAGGCAGCGTTGGCGGATCCGGCAGCCGGCAGGCGCTGGGTGATCTACGACGAAGCCTGGCGGTTGCTCAGGCACATCGGCCTGCTGGAGCGGATGCAGTCCCAGTGGAAGCTCTCCCGCGGGCTCGGCATCGCCAACTTGATGGTCATCCACCGGCTCAGTGATCTGCTGTCCGCAGGTGATGCCGGCTCACGCGGCCGGGTACTGGCCGAGGGCCTGCTCGCTGACTGCTCCACGCGGATCATCTACCGCCAGGAGCCCGACCAGCTGGCAGCCGCGGCCTCCCTGCTCGGCCTGACCGGCGTCGAAACCCAGGCCGTGGCCGCCCTGACCAAGGGCCGGGGTCTGTGGAAAGTCGCAGGCCGGAGCTTCATCACGCAGCACCTGCTGCACCCGGCCGAACGGGCGCTGTTCGACACCGACGCCAGGATGCGCTGAAACGCCCGCACCGAAACCGAAGGAGCCGACCCGTGTTCCCCACCCCTGATTTCGAACTCTACGACAACGCCGGACGGACCACCGAGCAGATCAACTCCGCGCGCACCGGCGCTCCGACGCACGACGACCTGCGTCGCTGGTCGGTCAAGGAGGACTCCGTGCCCGACCCGGTCGGGCCGGCCATCACCGCCTGGACCGACCGCCTCGCCAGCGCCGAGCCCAGCGAGGTCGCCCAACTGATCGTCCTGGCCACAACCGACCCGAACGGCATACTTCCCCGCCTGCACGAGTTCGTCGAAGCCGCCGCCGACAAACTCCAGCAGGCAGGCGCGGGCGATGCTGCCGCCAACGTGACCGGCATCGTCAGCCGCCTCGGCGAAATCGACGAAGACCTGTACGACACGGCGGTGGACGCCTGGGAGGACATCAACACCATCCAGCGCCGCGCCACCGCCGCGACCATCACCTCCCCCGCCGCCGGTACCCGGCCCACCACCACTGCCCCAACCTCGGACTTTCCGCCCGCGGCGCCCGCAGCTCCACCCCGCCCGGACAATCCCCGCAGCCGGTGAACCACAGATCAGGAGGAACCCAGCGTGCCCCGAACCCGCAGACGCTGCCCCGTCCGCGCCAGCTCACCCCCTCCGTCCCGCCCGCATTGGACCCGCCATGCCCGCACCCGATCCGAACGCGCCCCTCCGCCACCCCGCGCCTCCCCGCCATGACCAGGCTCCTGGCCAGTTGCGGGCCTTCAGCGACGCCCTCGCCCGCCGGCTCCCCGGCTCATGGTCCGCGGCAACCGACGACTATTTCGCCTACAGCCCCACCCACGTCCACGTGATGGACAGGCTGTGGGACAACGGCCATGCCGAGTGGGCCCTGCAGGACGCCGTCCACGAGGAGGCCGCACTACTGGACGGCCCCGGCGGTGAAGGCTTCGTCGTCCTCGCCCGCCCCCGACACCGCGGGCAGTTCCTGGTGGCCGCCCTCGCACCGCCCGGAATCGACGGCGTGCTGCGCACCGGCCACACGCCCCATGGCATCGCCGTACCCGGCGACCCGATCCGGGCAGCGGTTGCCGTCGAACGCCGCCTGCTGCCCCGCTACCAGCACTCCGTCGAAACCGTCCGCGGCCCCGCGCTACGCGAAGCGCACCGCCTCGCCCAGGAGGCCCTGGACGACTGGGACGCGGTCTCGGACTCCTTGTGCGACGAGCGGGGCGTCCCCCTGGACGAAGACGCCTACGGCATCCGGCAGGCCCAGCGCGACACCGAAGCCTGGCAGCCGTTCGAAACGTTCCTCTTCCACGGCTCCGCCGCGATCGAGCACGCGAAAACCGCTCTGCCCGCGCTGCCGCTGCCTGCCTCCACCGCCGAGCGGTGGAGCTACAAAGTGCGCGAACTGACCGGTGCATTGACCGAGGGCATCGCCATCCGCGATGCATGGGAGTCCCGGTTGGCCGGGGTGCTCGACCAGCAGGTCGGCCCGGCGCGCTGGGTTGCCTTCAACGACACGCTCGACGAGCGCAACGCCGAGGGCTGGTACGCAATGACCCTCTTCATCGACCACGCACCCGTGCTGCACGCCATCGACAACGCCGAACAGCAGGGTGCCGAGTCTGCCGCTGCCCGCCTCACCGCCGCACGAGCACGCTCCACGATCGTGCCCGCGCACAGGACCAGCGCTCGGCCGCCGACACCCGATGCGCCTCCGCCGGCACCCGGGCCCCCGGCACGGCCACACACCCCTGGCCACTGACTGTCCCTCGCGTCCGCCCCCCTTCGCCGCGAGGGCGCGGAAGCCGGACGCCGCATCCGCTGACGGCCCCTACCACCGGATCCCGGACCGGCCAAACCGGCGATCCTCCGGATCCTCGTGCCTGCGCCCCTCCCCTCGCAGGGGTGCCGCCCGACGGTGTCTTACGCCGGCCGGGCGCGGACCACCAGGAAGGCAGCGGCATGCAACCCGATCAGATCTTGGTCACCATTGCTCGGGAGGGCACCCGGGTCACGGCCCGCACCACCGGCCCACCCATCAAGAAAAGCGCCCCAGGGGCCTTCCGCCAGGAACACGGCTACGCCCACCTGACCGCCCCACTGCGGCAGCGGGGCTTGGTGTGCACCGTCGAGTACGGCCTGAGCGACTACATCATCTACGCCGAACTCCCCGACGACAGCGCCCTGATCATCTCCCCGCCCCAGGAACCGCCCACCGACCATCCCCCGGGCTACCCGGGAAGCTGGCTGGTCACCCGGAGCAGTCCGTACGACTCCGCGATGCACGAAGTGCTCTACAACTCCCAGTTCGGAGGTCCGCACGCCCGCCACGGCGGCAGCACCACCCCACTCCTGGACGCCATCGACACCCGCCTGGACCAGCTCGGCCTGTCCCTAAAGGCACCTTCCACCACGCCAGAACCCCTCAACGCCGCCGACGCCGTACTCCACCGAGCCGGCTTCGTCTCGGAAGTGACCCACCGTGGACGCTTCCACCACCTGCCCGCCGGGATGACCGACCCGGTCGAGCAGCGCCACACGGTAACCCGGGCCGTGGACATGCTGGGCGCCGAGGGCTTCGCCTACGCCGTCGAGGCCGACCTGCTCGACAGCAGCCTCCCGGTCCGCACCGATAGCGGGCCGAGCCTCGGCGACCATCTCGTTCACCTCACCCAGTCCCTGTCCCGGGCCGGTCACACCAGCCAGGCCGTCGCAGCGCTCAGCGAGCTGACCGCGCCCGGCGACGGGGTCCTGGACCGGCTCACCGAAGTCATCGACGCCACCGCCGACTGGTGGGACGGACTCGGCGAGGCGGCCGATCCCCTCTACGCCGCGCGCCTGCGCCGCATCAACCACAAGATGGGCATCTCCATCCAGGAGATCCAGAACCTGCGCGACCGCCTGGCCGACCGCCACACCGCCCACCCCCTGCACGCCCAGACCGATCCGCTACCCACGCAGGAGCCCCGCGTCGCCGCAGCGCTGGCGTCCTCGCCGACCGCGCAGCGAAGCCGTCCAGCACCCACGCACACAGGCCCTGCCGCAACAGCCACCCCGCCCGCGGCCCGGCCCACACGCCCCCGCTGACCGGCACCCACCGCCCCGCCCGTTCACCAACCTGACGCCATCTACCGCCCCTGACCTGAAGGAAACGCCCCGTGATCCACACCCGCAGAGCGCCCGTCCCCGCCCACGCTTCCGCCGCCACCCACCCCGAACGGACCCGCCATGCCTCCTTCCGAGAACCCGCTCCCCGATATCGCAATCGGCCGCCACCCCGACTTCGGCATCGTCGCCACCAACCCCAAGGACCTCGCCGCGAGCACCTGGATGCTGCGCGGCTTCGACTTCCACCCCGTCCCCGGCCACCCCGCTCTCTACGCGCTCGCCGATCAGGATCGTGACGGACCAGGCCGCGCCAGCCGCGCCGTCGACCTGCTACGCCGGGCCGACTACCGGGTCCACGCCGAAGCCGAGTTCGACACCTTTCTTACCGCCCCTGCACCGGTTCCCGCCGCCGACCTGTCCCAACGCGGCGAGCCCGAGGTCGCGTTCGCCGACCACCCCGGCCTCGGCATCGTCGCCGCCATCACGGACGGCGCAGTCCTCGGCGAACAGCTCCTCGAAGAGCACGGCTGGCAGCGTCATCCCGGCCTGGACATCTACACGCTGCCGCCCGCCACAGGCCGCGACCAAGCTCTCGGCCAGGTCGCCCAGGCCACCGTGGCGATGCGCCGCGCCGGCCTTCAGGTTGCCGTGCAGCCTGCCCTCGCCCGGGACGTCACCGCCCGGCGCCGGCCCGCCCCGGCCAGGCCGGCGGCCCGGGAGCGCAGTCCGGACACCACCGTGCGCACGTTCCCCGCCATAAATGCCGCCGCGCTCGCCGCCAGCCCCGCCCGCGCCGGCCTGCCCGCCACACCCCCGGTCCCCGCACCCGCCGCCCCCGCCTCGGTCTCCCGCCCGGTGGACCCGCGCGTGGCGTTCTCCCGCACCCGCTGACACCCAACTTGCAAAAGGAACAGCTCTCATGGCCGTGAAGACGATCTACCAGATCACGCACTCCTGCGGACACATCGCCGAGCTCAACCTCGGCGACCGGCGGGCCGACGAGCGCGCCGGGTTCGCCCGATGGCTGACCGAGCGTCCGTGCGCCGGCTGCTGGAAGGACGCCCACCAGAGCGACGCCGCGAGCACGCGGGAGTGGCTGGAGAACAAGCGCGCGCAGGAGCAGGCGGAGTCCGAAGCCTGGTCGGGGCAGTACGCGATGCCTCCGCTGGAGGGCACCGAGCGCGCGGTGGCCTGGGGTGTCCGCTGTCGGCACCAGGTCCTGACCGCCGCCTACGCCGCTCTCGTCGTGGAGGGCGACACGGCCGAGACCGAGTGGGAGGCGATGGAGGACAAGGCGCGGACCGTCACCCGGGCGGGGTGGTGGATCGACCAGCGGTCCTCCGAGCCCGGTGATCTGGCCGAGCTGCTGGACGCGGCCACCGACGCCGACCGGCCGACCGAGAACCCGTACTTCTGACCCGCCTGGTGCCCCGCCCCAGGGCGGGCCACCGGCCCTCTCCTTGGCCCCTGCTCCCGATGCGGATCCGTCATGCCCGATTACCCCCTGCGCTGCGATGTGCGGCGCACCGAAAGCACCACCGAGCTGCTCGCCCAACTGCACGCCAGCGAACCCGGCTTCCAGCCGTATCTGCTTACCGCCTGGTCGCCCGAGCTGACCGCCCAGGGCATCTCCCTGCCGCTGCTGGCGGCCGTGCTCGACGAGCCGCTGGCCTTGCGCACGCCACGCACTGGACACGCTCCGGCCCGGCGGCTGACGTGGCACTGCGCGATCCGCAACACCGCCACGGTCGAGCTTCACGACGACGACTGGTTGGAGCTGACCCGCGAGGTCCTGGACGGCACCGGCATCGAACCGGACGATGACCCGGCCGCCTGCCGCTGGGCGGCTCTGCGCAACCAGGCCGGCGGGCTCGACATCGTCGCCACCGTCATCCGCCAGGACGGCCGCTGGGCCCAGCTGCACGGCGACGCCGACTTCGCCCGCGCGATCTTCGCCCACGACCACGGACTCCACTGGTCGGCATGACGAAGGCACGGCCTTCTATCACTGGTTTTCGGACGGGCCAAATCGCGGAATCTGCGGATCCTCATCACCCGGAAGCCCGACCACGGGCCCCACCCCTTAGCTCTCCTTCGAGGTCAACACCGTGATCGCCCATCTCCAGCGCGCTAGCAACACCGCCGGTCTGCTCGCCTACCTCTACGGGCCGGGCGAACGCGGCGACCAGAGCAACCCCCACCTGGTGGGCGGTGACTGCCACGGCGCCCCGATCGACCTGCTCACCCACGCCTACCTGGCACACGCTTTGGATGCGCCCGTCGAGCGCCTCGGCATCCGGGCGCCGGAGCGGCCGGTGTGGGTCTGCTCGGTCCGCTCCGACCCCCGGCACCGCGATCTGAGCGACGCCCAGTGGGCCGAGGTCGCCAACCGGCTGGCAGCGGTCACCGTCGCGCCTGACGGCGATCCGGACGCCTGCCGCTGGATCGGCCTGCGCAACCAGCCCCGCCAGGTGCACGTCGTGGCGACCCTCGCCCGCGAGGACGGCCGGCTCCACAACGCCTACCGCGACGCCTTCCGCCTGCAGACCGAGTGCCACCGCATCGCCGGCGAACTCGGCCACCTGCCTGCCTCCCCGCAGCCCACGTCCCTCGTACCGGAGAAGTCGATGCCCATCACCGTCACCATCGCCGCCGAGCCGAGCGGCAGCGTTGTCGCACGCGGCGGCGACAGCCTGGCCAAGTCCCTCCTCAACCACGCCGGCTTCGCCTACACCAACGACTGGCACGGCCCCCGCCACCGGCTGCCGACCTCAATGGACCGGCACGAACAGGCGGCAGTTGCCGCCCACGCGGCCGAGATGCTCCGCGCCGCCCGTTGCTACACCGTCCATCTGGATCCGGCTCTTGAGAGCCGGGCAAAAGTGACGGCCAGTGCCGCTCTCTCGGTGGGGGACGGTCTTGTCGATCTGACTGACCGAATACGCGCCACCACGACGGCGGGCGACCTCGCCCGGGAAGTCAGCACGCTCGCAGCCCCGGACACAGGTGTCCTCGACCGCCTGATCGAGGCACTGTGTGCAGCAGAGGAGCAGCTCGACGACCTCGACCCCCTCGGCACGGCTCACGCACTCGGTGACCGCTTCGGGGTGGCGTGGGAGCACGTCGGCGCCGCACAGAATGTCCTGCTCGGTATCGACGCCCGCATTCGCCACGTCGGTGAAGGCGACCACGCCCAAATGCGCACCGCCACGGCAGAACCGCCATCGACACGCCACGCAGCCCTGTCCGCCTCGCCCGCCGCGACCCAGGCATCAGCCTCCCGAACCACCACACCCTCCGGACCGGCCCCGGCACCGCCCGCCGGCCCGGCACGCGACTCCGCCCCCCGGAACCGGTGACCGGCGATGCGCCTGATGCCCGCCCTCTGCCATCGGCCCGACGGCCTGGCGTCCCTGTACCTGATGCGGTCCGCCGATGCCCTGGCCAGTACGACCGCCACCTATGCGATCCCGCTGCTGGTCCTGATCACCACCGGCTCCACGGCCCTGACGGGCCTGGCGTTCCTGTTGGAGTGGACACCGCGTCTGGGTGCCTTCACTTTCGCCGGAGCGCTGAGCGACCGGTTCGGTGCCGGCCGTGTCTTCCGCTGCACCAACTTCTTCCGCGCCACCGTGGTCGGCCTCGCCGCCGCGCTACTGACCGCTCTGCCCAGCGCGGGGACGGCGACCACCACCATTGTCCTGGCGTTCGGTGGGGTGTCGGGTCTGCTGGCGGAGGTCTCCTTCGTCGCGGTGGAGACCCTCGGCGCCGAAGCCGGCCGCCATCTGGGAGACCGGGCGCACCGGGTGCAGGCGGCGCAGACCGGGATCGACCAGGGCGCCGTCCTCCTCGGCCCGCTACTGGGTGGCGTGCTGCTGCTGGCGGGACCCGGCGTTCTCCTGGCTGTGGTCGCGCTGCTGGCGATGACCGCCGCCGCCGCGACCCAGGACGATGCTGTCCCGGCGAACCGGCACCGTGCGCCGAGCAGCCTGCTGACAGGGTGGCGGACTCTGCGCGGAACTCCGGCGCTGGCCTGGCTGATCGGCGGACTCGCCGCCTCCAATCTGGCCAGCGGCGTGCTCCAGGCCGCCGCCCCGATCACCGTCATTCACCGCTTCCACTACTCCACCGCCGACGTCGGCGCGGTGTGGAGCGCGGCGGCCGTCGCCTCCCTGCTCGCCGTGATCGCCGCCCGGCGGGCCATCGACCGCTGGTCGGTGTGGCCGGTCGGCGCCGTGACCGCCGGTGTGTCCACCGTCGCCTGCCTCGGTGTCGCCCTGGCACCCGGCTTCGCCGCCTACACCGGCGCTGTAGCTGCGCTGATGGCGGCCGAAGGGGCGCTGACCGTGGTCCTGCGCACGCTACGGGCCCGGCTCATCCCGGCCACGGCGTTCGGCTCGACCCTGGCAGTCACGATCATCCTGGTGCTGCTGCCGCTGCCGGTCGCCGGAGCCCTCGTCGCGGCGGTGCCCGCCGCCGGACTCCCGCACCTACTACTGGCCTGCGCCGTCCTGCAGGGCTTGGTGCTGACCGCGTGCTTCCACGGCCTGCGCCGCCACCGCACCGTCTGCGAGCCCGCGCCCTCGAAGGTCATCGCGGCACGCCGAGCCGAGCCGATCCAGCCGGCGGACGCACCGTGACCACCCTCGTCCCAGCTCCGGCACCTCTTCCCCTCTCCCTTCTCCTGGTCCAACTCCCGCCCTCTGGAGGGTTCCCCATGTCCCGATCCACCAGCCCGCTGCTCATCGTCGTCGGCGGAACCGACCCCGTATACAGGGGGTATTGCGTCGAGCAGGTCGCTGCGGCGTACCCGATCGCGCTGATCGACACCAAGCCGCCGAGCTGGCAGGAGCATCTGGTAGTCGACCACGAGGTTGCCGATACCCACGACCCGGCCGCCGTCGTCGCCGCCGGCCTCGCGCTGGCCGAGCGGCACGCCATCGCAGGGGTCGTCACCTGGGACGAATACTGCCTCGTGCCGACCGGGCAGCTCGTCGCCCGCCTCGGCCTGCCCGGCAACAGCGTCGAGTCGATGAACGCCGGCCGCAACAAGGCGGCCAGCCGACGCCTGTTCGCCGAGCACCACGTGCCCTCCGCGACGTCCACCCGCGTCGACACCCTGGAACAGGCCACGGCCGCCGCACAGCGCACCGGCTTCCCGGTCGTCCTCAAGCCCGCCTCGCACGCTGCCAGCATCGGCGTGATCCGCGTCGACACCCCCGAAGAGCTGCCCGCCGCGTGGGAGTTCGCCGCCGTCGGTGCGGGCGATCAGGGCCCGGAGGGGCACGGGGTGCTGGTCGAGGAGTACCTCGTCGGGCCGGAGATCAGCGTGGAGTGCGTGACCGTCGGCGGCCTGACGACCGCGGTCGCCGTAACCCGCAAGGACGTCGGTTTCGCCCCGTACTTCGAGGAGACCGGCCACACCGTCACCGCCGGCGACCACCTCCTGCCGCACGTCTCCCCCATCGCCGTCCAGGCATTGCGGGCGCTGGGGATCACTGACGGCGTGCAGCACGTCGAGATGCGCCTGACCGCCGCCGGCCCGCGGATCATCGAGGTCAACTCCCGGATCGGCGGGGACCTGATCGGCACGCTGGTGCGCCTGGCCACCGGCGTGGACCTGCCCCGCATCGCCGCCGACATCGCCTGCGGAAACGATCCTTCCCTGACCCCCAGCGCCCACCGGACAGCCGCGATCAAGATCCTCTATCCCCCGGCCGACGGCACCCTCACCGCCCGGCACCTCTCGGTCGACCCCGGCCAGCAGCGCCCTTGGCTGCACCAGGTGGCCTGGCTGCACGACGTCGGCGACCGCGTCGCACTTCCTCCGCGCGGCAACGCCAACGGGCGAATCGGGTTCCTCATCGTCACGCCGACAGCCCCGCTGAAGCCCGCGAACGGCTGGCCGCTCTCGCCGAGGGCCTGACCCTGACGGTCGCCCGGTGACCCGCGTGGCGTCCGCACCCGGCAGCAGATCGGCCGGAATGCAGAAGTCCCGTTCGCCGGGCGCGGAGCGCTCACCACCATGTGCTCCACGCCCGGCACCCGCGAAAGGAGCACTCGTGCCCGAGGTCTACCGGAGCATCGGCGAAGCCGTCGGTGCGGCCATGGCCCACAACATCCAGCTCGCCTACGGCGCGGCGAATCCGTTCGCCGACCCGTACTCGAATCCCGGAGCCCCGGCATCCACGACGCCCCGTCATGCCGCCGGGTCCGCTGAAGAATCCGACCGGGAGCACCCGATGACCCGCACGGCCCATACCAACCATGCCGACGCCTTCGACGTGGACGTGGAGATCTTCCTCTGGCGCGATCAGACCGTCTGGGCGGACACCCGCACCGGCATACCCGAAAGCGCGCGGCAGATCCTGCAGATGTACGGCTTCACCCGGGTCTGCCATCCCGGGATCATCGACTCCCACGAGCTGCCGCCTGACCAGTGGGGGTCCGCGCAGAAGGTCCGCGCCAGCCAGGCCGCGGAAGCCCTGGCCTTGTCCGGCCTGAGCGTCAATATTGATCCCGGCCTCTACGACGAAACCGTCCTACCCCTCAGCCTCGCCGAAGGCCGCCGCCTGCGGCGGGCGGCAGCCACCCGTCCTTCTCCGGCCGCCAGCGCCAACCCGCTGGCCACCAACGCCCCCTCGCCCGCGCCCCCGACGCCGGCTGCCCCCACCATGATCCGCCGCACCCGCTAGGACACCGGACATGACCAGCGGAAGAACCGGCACCGTCACCGCCCCTCCCCACTCCATCCACACCTGGAGCCCGCCATGCCCACTCCGCGTACCCGCGCGCCCTCGACCACCACCGGCACCGACGCCCTCCTGGTCCTCCTGTTCGCCCTCGCAGGCGCCGGCCTCTCCTTCGGCTCCCTGGCCTGGCTCACCGGCAACATCACCAACACCGCTGTCGGGAGCGGCCCTTGGGCTCCGTTCCGGGCCACCGACGCGGCGCTCCACCTGGGCACGCTGTGGCCGCACCTGAGCCCCGTCGCCCTGCTGCTCGGCGCCCGGGTCATCCCCGGTCTGCTCGCCCTCGGCCTTCTCGTGACCGGCAGCGTCGTGTTCCTGCGCGTACGCGGCGGCGCCAGGAGCGGCCTGGCGCGTAAGGCCGACCTCGCCCCTCTGATGGGCAGGGAGATCACCGCCAAGGCCCGCAGCCTGCGGCCGGCCCTGGCCGACCTGGAGGGTAAAAGAGGTCGCGCCCGCTGACCGCGGCATCCTCCTCGGCACCCTGTCCCCCGGCCGGGCCGAGGTCCGCGCAAGCTGGGAAGACGTCCTGGTCGCCATCATGGCGCCCCGTTCCGGGAAGACCACCAGCCTGGCCATCCCGGCGATCCTCGCCGCCCCCGGCCCGGTCCTGCTCACCAGCAACAAAGCGGCCAACGACGCCTTCACCACCACCTTCGACGCCCGCGCCGAGGTGGGCACGGTCTGGACGCTGGACCCGCAGCAGATCGCCCACCACCCCCGCCGGATGTGGTGGGACATCCTCGCCGACGCCCGCGACCTCGCCGGAGCCAAGCGCCTGGCCGGACACTTCGTCGCCGCCAGCGTGGACGAATCCGCCGGCTCCGACTTCTGGTCGACCGCCGCGAGCAACACCCTCGGCGCCCTCTTCTTGGCCGCAGCTTCGCACCGGCGGCCGATCACCGACGTCCTGGCCTGGCTCGCCTCGCCGGCCGACCGCACCCCCGTCGACCTGCTCACCGACGCCTGCCACGACGCGGTCGCCGCCCAACTCCAGGGCACCGTCTCCGGCGCCACCGAAACAAGGGACGGCATCTTCGAGACGGCGAGGCAGTACGCGAGCTGCCTGCTGGACCCGGAGGTCGCCGCCTGGGTCACCCCCGCCAAGGGGCTGCCGCAGTTCAAGCCGGCCGCCTTCGCCACCTCCCGCGACACGCTGTACCTGCTCAGCAAGGACGGCGGCGGTTCCGCCTCGGCGATCATCGCTGCTGCCGCCGACGCCGTGATGCGCTCAGCCGTGATCGTCGCCGAGCGCTCCGGCGGCAGGCTCGACCCGCCCGCACTGTGCGTGCTGGACGAAGCAGCGAACGTGTGCCGCATCAGCGATCTCCCGGATCTGTACTCGCACTTGGGCAGCCGGGGCGTCATCCCGATCACCATCCTGCAGTCCTACCGGCAGGGGCAGCGGTGCTGGGGCGAGGCTGGCATGGACGCGCTGTGGTCCGCCGCCACCGTCAAGATCATCGGCTCGGGCACAGACGACGCCGACTTCGCCGACCGGCTGTCCCGGATGATCGGCGACCACGACGTACAGACCACCTCGGTCTCCACCTCCGAGTCCGGCACGTCCACCTCGGTGTCGATGCGGACCGAGCGGATCCTGCCGCCCGACGCGATCCGCGCCCTGTCCAAGGGCAAGGCGTTGCTGTTCGCCACCGGCATCCGCGCCGCGATGCTCAACCTCAAGCCCTGGTACAAGGAACCCGCCGCCAAAACGATCGGCCCGGCGTCCGCCGCCGCTACCCGGGCCATCACCGAACGCGCCCTCGCCAAGGCCACGTTCGGCCGGGACGACTTCGAGGCGGCATCATGAGCGCCGCCCCGACGCTGCGGGTGCTGAGTCTCGGTGCCGGCGTGCAGTCGACGAGACTGCTGCTCCTGGCTGCCGAGGGCCGCCTGCCGAAGCTGGACGCGGCGATCTTCGCCGACACCGGCTGGGAACCCCGCGCGGTCTACGAGCACCTGGACCGGATCGAGCGCGAAGTCGCACAGCCAGCCGACATCCCCACACCTGCGGGGCCCACACCCAAAGAACTGGGGACCGAGTCAGCCTTCATCCCCCTTACCCAGCTCACCGGCACCATCTCCCGCGAGAGAGACAGCTGAGCAAGACTGGCCGCCTTCGCCAGGCCGCGATCGCCTGCGGACGGTTTCCACTCAGGGTTGGGCATCCACGTCTGCGATGAGCTCCGCCGCGGTGACGCCCGGCTGGACTCGCACATCGAAGTTGTAACCCTGATCGCAGAACACCAGCTCGACGGAATCCGGCATCAGCTGGCGAAGCAAGCAAGCGACCTGCGCCGAGTCTGCCAGGGCCGCGTCCAAGTACAGGCCCGTCCCATCCTCCGGCAGAAGCACCTCGCCCGGGCCCTCATTCGTGCAGAAGCTCCAGCTGAAGGCACATACCTCACTGCGTTGCGTCGGATCGGCTTCGACCTCGGCCCAGAGTTCCGTGATCCCGGAAGTCACGGCGGCTGAGCTGACCCGCCAGGTGGTGGTCGAACCATCGAAGAACGCCATGAACGCAGCCATGCCGCGTGTCTACCACGCCCGCTCACGCACCCCACAACCGCCCCGGGAGGGCCTTCCCTCCTCCAGACGAGAGGTCACGGACCTGTCTCGATTCTCAATAACTTGCCCGTACCACGGCAACGCCCAGTGGCGGGCCCTGCGGGACACCAGCCCGGCCGAGTGGGCGGACGTCGTGGAGTTCGACGCCGCAATCCGGGCGGGCAACGCACGGGCGAACGCCGACGGCAAGCCGCTGCTGGGCAGCGCATTCCTCCACCGCAGCCGAGTGCCGCTGGACCTGGCACCGATCGACCACGTCACCGCGCACGAACGCGCCGCCGCCGCCCAGGACAACCTCTCCGACGCCCTGGCCGAAGCCGAGGCAGAACTGGAGCTGGGCGAGCCGGACGGCTGCTCGCCCTGGTCGTGCCGCTCGGGTGCCCCCGTCCAGGACGACTTCGACATCACCGCATGACCACACCCGCCCACTCCCTGCCCGTTGGAGCGCCCATGCCGTCCTCCGTCTTCCCCCTCACCGTTCGGCCCTTCGGTGATCTGCCGGTTGTCCGGCGTGGCGGCCGGTGGCTGCTGACCGCCGGCACCGGCACCGTTCCCGCCGACCGGGCGCTCGCCACCGAGCTGGACGGTTTCGCAGTGGCCGTGGCCGCCGCCGACCGGGCCGTCGCCGCCCTGCCCCCGTTGCCCCCGCGTTCCGGGGGGCGGTGATGAGGCCGCTGCTGCAGGCCGAGCAGGCCGTGCTCGGCGCGGTCCTGCTCGACCCTGGCCAGCTCGACCACCTCGACTGGCTGGAGCCGGAGCACTTCTACCGGCCCGCCCACCAGGCGCTATTCGCCGCCCTGCGCCACCTTCGTTCCCAAGGCAAGCCGGTCCTGGCCGCCGACGGCAGCGTGCCCTTGGCCTGGGTGACCGCCGCCGTCACCGAAGCCGGAAAGCACACGCGCGGCCTGACCGCGGTATACGCGCACACCCTGGTGTCGGCCTGCCCTCGCCCCGCGCACGCCCCGGTCTACGGGCGGATGGTCCTGGAGGGCGCGATCCACCGCACGGTCACCGAGCACGCCGTGCGCCTGCACCAGATTGCTCGCGCCGACGCGGTCCGCGGCGAGGTCGACACCACACTCCACAACGCGGACGTACTCGCCGCTGTGCTGGAGGACCTCGCCCGGCGCTGGGGCACCGAACCCCGTCCCGCCAGCCCCGCGCCGCCGATCCTCGCTGCCGGACCCGCGCCTGCCGAGGCCCAAACGGTCGTGGACAACGAGCGGCTGCTCTTGGCGGCTCTGGCCGACCGGCCGGCGGAAATGAATGAGGTCGTCGGCTGGCTGCGACCCCAGGACTTCGCCGACCGCGCGCACGGCGAGCTGTATCGCTGCCTGGGCGCGCTCCACCACCGCGGTGAACCTGTCGACCAGGTCACGCTGCTGTGGGAGGCCCAACGGCGCGGGCTGCTCGCCGACAGCAGCGTCACCGGTGAGCAGATCACCGCCATCTGCGACGGTATCGGGGCCGGCAGCGCGCAGTGGCTCGGCGAGGAGGTGGCCCGCTCCGCGCTGCTGCGGACCGCCGCCGCCACTGCCGCCGCCATCCGCGACCTGGCCGCCACCGACGCCCTGGCCCCCGGGCAGCTCATCAACCAGGCCCTGGCCGCCCTCGTCGTTCTGGCCGACATCCGGCAGCGCTGGACCGCCGGCACCCAGCCGCCGGCACCGCCCCCGTCCCGCGGCGATCCCGCTGCCTCACCACCTCCCGCGCAGATCCGTGCCGCCCGCGCCCGCAGCAGCCCCTTCACACCGACGCCCCCACCGGCCACCTCACCGTCGTCAGTGCCGCCGGTACGACCGCCTTCCCGGAGCCACCCATGAACCAGCCACACCGCCCGGACACCGAACTCGACGCGCTCGCCGACGAGTTCGACGCCGTGCTGCACTCCCTCAGCACACCGGGCGCCGCCCCGCACCACCTGTCCGAACCTCTCACCACCGTCCTCAGCCTCGACGCTCGCCTCGGTCCCAAGATCCACGACGCCCACACCGCGCTGGCCACCTGCACCCCCGCCGACCGGCCCTTCCACGCGGCCACCGCGGACACGCTGTGCCACGCCGCCGCCGCAGCCGGCCGCGCGGTCAACGCACTGGTCGCCGCCCAGAGCGCCCACCTGTTCATCGACCACTTCCCCGACCGGTACGGCAATGCTGACGTGAACATCGCCTTCGCCCGCACCCGGATCGCCGCCGCGCTCACCACCGCCCGCGACAGCCTGGCCAAGACCAGCGACTGTCTGCGAGACCTGACAGCCGACAACCCGGCCGGACCACTCCTGCGCGCCGCCCGTGCCCGCAGCCCCCGGGCCGCCACAACCGGCGTCGGCCGTTCCTCCACGCCTGCGGCCAGTGGCAGTCCACCAGCACCACCGAACCGAGGACCGAAGCGCTGACGGACGAGCCGTAGATGATCCCGCCGGCGGCAGACCCATGCCGCCCAGCCACCCGGCACCCACTCCCAGAGGACTCCCACCATGACCAGCCCCGCCGACGTCCTGGCCCTGTATGACACAGCCAGCGCCATCGACCGACTCCGCTTCCACCTTCGGTCCCAGTCCGCTCAACCGGGTGGGCCGAGCGTTGAAGACGTCACCGGTCAGGTCCGCACTTTGGCCGCGATCATCATCAGTGTCAGCGACGAGGTCAGCCGCCATGCCGCCGACCTGCACCCGGCACCCGCGCAGCACGCCGCTCTGATATACAGCTCCGTCCTCCCGATGCTGGGCGAGGGCCTGACCGAACTGGGTCGACTGCACATGGAAGTCACTGGCATCCGCATTCCGGCGATGGGCCACGGCGACCCTTCGTTTGCGTACCGGTCTGCCGCGATCATCACCGGCTGCCTGGAGGCGGCCGACGAAATCCTCGACGAAGCAGCAATCGAACTGCGCACCGAAGCCGCGTACCTGAAGCCGGCCTCCGCCCACATGCAGGACGCCGCCCGCGCCCGCTCTCCCCACGCCCCCATCGGCGGGCGGGTCGTATCCCCGCCCGCCGTTCCTCCCGCCCCCGTGTCGCTCGTCGTGGCACCGACTACCGCGAAGGTCCGCTGACAGCCCAATCGAGGAAAGGACTCACCATGATCGAACTCATCGACGCCCGTGCTCTCACCGACGTGGCCACCACCATCGACCGTCTCCTGCTCTGTATAGACGATCACTCCAAGCGGAGGCCCGGGCCGATTCTGGCCGAAGTCTCCTCGCAGGTCCACGGTGTGACGCAGATCATCAGCGACGTCACCGGGGAGATCTCAGCCTGCCTCGCCGACAGGTCCTCAGATACCGGGCGGGCCGTCGCAGCATACTGCTCCGCCCTCGCGCCGCTGGGGCAGGCGGCCACGGAACTCGCCCGGCTCCAAGAGGAGATCATCGCCCTGCATTTTGCGGCTCCACGTCTAGACCCGTCGGCCTGGAGGTCGCCACGCCCGCACGCCACGGAGGGGATGATGCAGCGCTGCACGGCGGCCAAAGCACTCCTCGCAGCGGCCTCGACGCAACTCCGCATAGGCGCAGCCCCATCCTCCACACCCACCTTGTCTCCCGCGGATACGCGGACTGCCGCCCGCGCCCGTTCTCCCCACGCCCCCGCCCGGCCGGCCGTATCCGCGCCCCCCGTTCCTCCCGCTCCCGCGTCACTCACCGTGGCGCCGGCTACCGCGAAGAGCCGCTGACATGCCCGCCCGCCCGGCCGCCGGGCCTGCGATCGGCAGCCTGTGCACTGGGTACGGCGGTCTGGACCTGGGCGTCCAGGCCGCCCTCGGCGGCACCGTGGCCTGGCACGCCGAGACCAACCCCGACGCCTCCCGCATCCTGGCCCGCCACTGGCCGGACATCCCCAACTACGGCGACATCACCGCCATCGACTGGGCCGATGTGCCCCGGGTGTGCGTGCTCACCGCGGGCTTCCCCTGTCAAAGACGTCTCCGTCGCCGGCCGCCGCGCCGGACTCAACCCCGCAACCCGCTCGGGGCTGTGGCTGCACGTGGCCCGTGCGGTCGAAGCCCTCCGCCCCTGCCTGGTGGTGATCGAGAATGTCCGAGGACTCCTCACCTCGCCCGCCGGTTCCCCTGGCGACGTGGAATTCTGCCCGTGGTGTCTGGGAGACAACCCAGCCCAGCCTCCTCTGCGGGCACTTGGTGCCGTACTCGGATCCCTGGCCGACCTCCGGTACGACACACGCTGGCTCGTGCTACGCGCCTCCGACATCGGAGCACCCCACCGCCGCGAGCGGACCTTCCTCGCCGCCTGGCCCGAAGCGCGTGAGTTCGCAGAATCCCAGACCGCAGACAAGGTAAACCCGCACGCCGCACTCCTGTTGACCGCTGCTGGCGTACGGGTTGAGGTATCTGCCTACTGGTGGTCCCGCAGCCGGGGTCTGTGGAGTGCGTAATCCTGGGGGACCGGTGCACGGGACCGCGGTGCTGCTCCCGCCCGAAGGGACCTGCGCAGTTCCGTATTACGTGAAACCAGCAGCTTGTGCCGATGCTGGGTGTCTCGGTCCTGCGTAAAGTGTGCGGTTCGCTAGATGGCGCACGTGTCAAGGGGCCGGGGTGTAGACGACGTCCTGGTCGGCTCTCCTGCGGTTGGAGCGTCCGGTGACGCCGAACAGGTGAGTGGGCGGAGCACCATTCGACTGCACTTGGCCAGTGGGCAGGGACGCGTGGTAAACGACCACCGCGTTCTGCGCGGACGGCGCCCGTCCAAGTGGTCTGTACGGCCCTCGGTGTGGCGCGGGGACCGTACAGACCACCGTTCTGGCAGGGGCTTCGTCCGGCTAGGACAAGCTGTTCAGGAAGCTGGTGAGTGCGGTGGCGATCTTCTTGTGGTCCTGCTGGGAGGGGTGCCAGTCGCAGCCGAGCAGGTCGAGTCCGAGCGCGGAGTTGTCGTAGTAGAACGAGCGGACCCGGGCGTCACCCTGGTCGTTGCGCTGCTTGACGATCTGCGTGATGGAGTCGGCGAGGTCGTTGGTGTTGTACAGGTACGGGTAGGTCAGCACGATGTAGGTGTTCGCGCCGTACCGGGCCCGCAGTTTGTCGATGAAGGCCTGGTAGGCCGCGCGGTAGTCGGCGACCAGAGCGGCCTCGTTCGCCCAGGGCTCGCCGGGGTTGAGGGCGGTGGAGAAGTCGTTGATGCCCAGGCCGACCACGACGTACTGCGGTTTCCAGGAGTCGGGTCGCTGCCAGGCGGAGCTGTCGACGGCCTGGAGGGCGGTGTCGTAGTAGGTGCGGTAGTTGGTGCCGGCGTTTCCGCCGTTGTAGTTGCGGACCATGCCCATGCCGGACCAGGCGTTGATCTGGTAGTCGGCGTCGAGGTTGCGGGCGGTGAGGGCGCCGAAGCTCTGGTTGGCGTTGGAGTTGCGGTTGACTCCGGCGGCGGAGCAGTCGTGGCTGGTGGACATGTCGCCGTAGCCAGCGGTCCAGGAGTCGCCGATGAACTCGATCTGCTTGGTGCGGGCGGCGGGCTTGCTGAGCATGGTGCCGCCCGTGCCGGCGACGAAGCCGCCGAACTGGCCGGCCGACCAGGGGCTCTCGGTGCGTTTGGCGACCCGTACGCTGTGGTCGGCGTCGGTGAGGCCGGTGACCCAGTGGGTGACATCGCCGGGCGCAAGCAGGGCGGTCGCGGTGCCGCCGTCGATCTGGACCTCGTAGTCGTTGCTGGCGTCGTTGAGGACGATTCCGACGCTGGTGCCGTGGAAGCGGCCCTCGAAGTAGACGCCGGGCCACGTGTACTTCACAGTGCTGCCCTGGTCGGTGACGCGGCCCGCGGTGTTGACTTGGGCGAGGACGCCTGACGCGGGTGGTGTCGGGTCGGTGGGCGGCGTTGTCGGATCGGTCGGGGAGCCGGGGCACAACGCGGTTGTGCCGGCCGGGTCTCCGGTGCCGGTGAAGCCGACCGTGGCGGACTGCCCGGCGCTGAGCGTTCCGTTGTACGCGCTGTTGGAGACGGTGACCGTTCCGGTGCTGCCCGTGTTGACGCCGTTCCAGATGCTGCTGATCGTCACACCGGCGGCCAGGTTCAAGGTGGCCTTCCAGCTGTTGACGGTGGTGGTCCCGCTGTTGGTGACCGTGACCTCGCCCTGGAAGCCGCCCGTCCAGTTGCTGGTGGTGCGGTAGGCGGCGGTGCAGGTGGCGGTGGAGCCGCCGGTGGGCGGGGTGGTCGTTCCGTCGGGTGCGACGGCATGGCCGGTGGCCGGTGAGATCATCCCGGCGCACAGGCCGCGCGCGTGCAGGTTGGTGACGATCCGCGGGACGGCCTGGAGGGTGTTCGCGGGCCAGTCGTGCATGAGGATGACGCCGCCGGACTGCAGCTGGCCGGCGTTGGCCACGATCTGGTCGACGGTCGCGTTGTTCCAGTCCTGGGAGTCGACGTCGGCGTTGATCTCGGTGAGGCCGAACTGCCGCTCGACGGCTCGCAGGGCGTCGTTGGTGTCGATGTACGGCGGCCGGAACAGCTGGGGCGTCACTCCGGTGACCTGCTTGATGACGTCCTGGGTCCGCGATATCTGCGAGGTCTGCTCCTGCGTGCTCAGCTGGGTCATGTACGGGTGGTCCCAGCTGTGGTTGCCGATCCACATGCCGGCCGCGACCTCGGCTCGGGCGAGGTCGGGATTGGCCTGGACGTTCTGGCCGGTGTTGAACATGGTGGCCCGGACCCCGGCGGTCTTGAGCGTGTTGAGCAGGGTCGTCGTGTTGCCGGGCGTGGGGCCGTCGTCGAAGGTCAGCGCGACGTAGCCGGTGCACGAGGCGTCTGCGGCGCCGGCCTGCGTGGTCGCTGCCGCCGTCTGGACGACGGCAGCACCGACGCCGAGGGCGGTGACGACCGCCATGGCGACAGCAGGCCGTCGGAGAGAGCGTTGCATGGATGGTTCTCCTGTCTCGATGAGGTGGGGGGAGGAGAATGCGGCGTCACCGAGCGACGTGGCACTCCAGGGGCGGAGGGCGTAGCTCCATGGCGCCTGGGTGGTCAGCTGGTCGGGAAGTTGTCCGGGGTCATGATGCGGCTGCGGATGAACTTCCCCGAGGCCGTGAGGATGTCGGTGCCGCTGAAGTTGCTGCCGGCGCAGGTGCCGGGCAGCAGGGCGGCGCTGCTCTCGCCGGCGTCGGAGAACGTCCAGTTCGCGTAGCTGATCTTCAGGGAGTCGAGCAGGTCGAGCCAGGTCGTGCTACTGGCCTGGTCGAACGGTCCGCTGCCGGTGTAGTCGACGGTGCCGAACTCGGTGACGAACAGCGGAATCCGTGCTGCCGCCCTGCGCACCGCGTCGCGGTACGCGTCACCGTGGGACGCGGCGTAGAAGTGGAAGGTGTACATGACGTTCTGGGCGTTGACCGGGTTGTTGATGACCTCGGTTTCGTTGCCTCCTTCGGAGACGCCGAGGGAGGACCAGCCGCGGGTGCCCACGACGACGACGCTGCCGGGGTCGTTCGCGCGGATCACGGGGATGACCTGCTCGGCGTAGCCTTTGATCGATGCCCAGCTCACTCCGTTGGGCTCGTTGGCGATCTCGTAGAGGACGTTGTTCTTGCCGGCGTTGCGGGCGGAGACCGCCGCGAAGAACGTCTTGGCGCGTTCCAGGTTGTAGTTCGGGTCGCCCGGCGTGAGGGTGTGGAAGTCGATCAGGGCGTACATACCGCGCGCGGCGGCCAGGTCCACGATGTTGTTGACCTGGTTGGTGAAGCCCGCCGGATCGGTCTCGTACCCGCCCTCCTGCACGTACATGGACACGCGCAGCAGGTCCGCCTTCCAGTCGTTGGCCAGCGCGTCGAGCGAGGCGGCCTTGTAGCAGTCGCCGAACCACTGGAGGCCGTGCGTGCTGACGCCGCGCAACTGGACGGGCTTGTCGTACTGGTTGCAGAGGTTGACGCCGCACACGTGCAGCCGGCCGTTGATCGCGACGGGCGTCGTCCCCGCGGGCGGTGTGGTCGGTGGCGGTGTGGTCGGTGGCGGTGTGGTCGGTGGCGGTGTGGTCGGGTCGGTGGTGCCGGTGCAGGCCACGCCGTTGAGGGTGAAGCCCGCCGGGACCGGGTTGGCGCCGGTCGAGGTCCCGGTGAAGCCGATGGAGACCGAGGCGTTGGTGCCCAGCGAGGCGTTCCAGTCGGCGCTCGTGGCGGTCACTTTGCTGCCGGCCTGGCTCCACGTGGCGTTCCAGCCCTGGCTGAGGTGCTGGCCGGCGTCGGCGAAGTCGAAGCCGAGTGACCATCCGGTGATCGGGCTGCCCAGGTTGGTGATGCGCACATCGCTCTGGAAACCACCGGACCACTGGCCGGTGGGGGTGTAGTCGACCCGGCAGCCGGTGGCGGCCGAGGCGTCGGTCAGCGGTAACGCGACCAAGGCGAAGGCGGCGGCAGCGCCTGCCAGGAGGGCTGCAAGAGGGCGTTTCACGAAATCTCCTCACGCTTGGACGGACACGGAAGGGGGAACGAGACGGCGCTTGCCGGTGCATGCCTCGGGTGGCAGGTGCCCGGCCCGCTGAGTGCGGCGGCCTTCGTGTGAACGCGACGGCGGACGCACGCACTCGTTCGCCCATATGCGCTCAAATGCAGAATCTAAGCGCTTAGAACTGAAGGCGTGGGTCATCTAAACGCAAGAGACCAGTGCTGGCAAGACATCGCGCAGGCTCTTCTCGGCGGCGGGAGCGGCGCGGTGGGAAGCCGGAAGGAAGAACTCGCAGACGGGAGCGGCTACGGGCAGCCGCAGCTGGCTCGCCGCACGAGTTCGACGGGCAGCCGCAGGCGTTGCGGTCGCGTGCTCGGCTGCGCCTCCCAGTTCTGCAGGGCCTCGATGACGGTGCGTACGGCCGTGCGGCCGAGCTCTTCCATGGGCTGGCGGACCGTGGTCAGTGTGGGGGTGCTCAGCCGCCCGGCGAGGATGCCGTCGAAGCCGGTGACGGCGATGTCGTCCGGCACGGCGACTCCGGCGCTTCGCAGGATGCTGAGCGCGAGTACCGCTTCCTGGTCGGTGGCGCACATCAGGGCGTCGGGCAGCGGTCCGGCGTCGAGCAGGGCGCGGACGGCCCGCACGGTCGACCCGGCCGCTCCGGGGCGGCTGGGCAGCGCGGGCCGGGCCGTGAGCCCGTGGTCCGCGAGGGCCGCAGTGTGGCCCTCGTAGCGTGCCCTGGCCTCACCGGCGGCGAGATGACCGGCGAAGACGAGCGTACGCAGTCCGTGCTCCTCGATCAGATGCTCGGTCAGGCGGTACATGCCGTCGTGGTTGTCGGCGGTGACGGTGTGCACCCGGTCCACCCGGACGTCGTGGGAGAACTCCAGCACCGGGATGCGCTCCGACAGCCGCTGCAACGCGGGGTCGGGGACTGTTCCCGCGAAGGTGATCAGCGCGTCCACCCGGCCGGCGACGTCGGGTATCGGTCGCGTGTCAGGGGTGGCCCGCTCGCCGCTGAGGAGCAGCGCGTAGCCCCGGGCCCGGCACTCCAGTTCCACCCCGTTCTGGACCTCGTCCACGTACAGCGGGAAGAACCAGGACCTGTCCGCGCCGACGACCAGGTCCTCCGGTTCGCCCCTTCCCGCGACTTCGCCGTCCAGCAGGTAGTCGTAGGAGTACAGCCCGATCGCCCCGGTCCGCCCGCTGGCCAGGCCCCGCGCGCTCCCGCTGGGGACGTAGCCGAGGGCTGCGGCTGCGGCCAGTACCGTCTGCCGCGTCGATTCCTTGACGCGCTGGGGTTGGGAGAAGGTGAAGGAGACCGTGGCGATGGAGACTCCGGCCCGCTGGGCGACGTCGTAGACCGTCGCGCGTTTGGCCATCCCCCGCACCTCCACAGCCGAACCTTCGCACTGGCCCCGCAGCGGCCGACGGGCACCCAGCACCTATGACCCGGCAAGCCGTGGCACCCACAGTATGACCGCAGCGACAGCGGCGGCGGACCGATCGGCTGCTCCCCGCCGGCGCGGGGGAGGCCCTGCTAGGACATGGCGGACAGCGGCTCAAGCGGCCTCCTCACCAGGGCCGCGCCGGGGAAGGCGGGGGCGGGGCCGCCGACGTGATTCGGTCATACTGTGGGAGTCGCGGTGCCGTTCCAGGCGCTGGCGGCTGCCGGCCGCGTGGGTCCGGGTCGGTGTTCTCGGTTGCGGAGGTACTGCGTTGGCCAAGCGCGCGACGGTCTACGACGTCGCCCAGCGGGCCGGAGTCTCCATCGCCACGGTCTCCTTCACCTTCTCCCAACCTCAGCGCGTCAAGGAGTCGACCCGCGAGACGGTGCTCGCTGCCGCAGCGGCTCTCGGCTACGTACCCAGCGGGAGCGCCCGGGGTCTGGCCAGCGGGCGGACCGGGGCGATCGGGCTGTACTCCTACGACTACCTGCTGGACGAAGGGGCGCCGCAAGAGGATCGGGCGGCTCGTGCGGTACCCGAGAGCGACAAGTCGTGGTTCTTCCCGCTGTACGTCGACGAGGTCCAGAACGGGGTGGAGCTGGAGTGCCGGGCGCGGGGCTACGCTCTGCTGCTCGGCGGGGAGCGCGGGGCCCCCGTCACGCGGCCGGTACCCGACATCGCGGGCCGGGTGGACGCGCTGATCACCTTCGCGGAAACGGTTCCGTCCGCCGTGCTGGAGCGCGTGTCGGAGCGTATCCCGGTGCTGGAGTTCTCCTATGACGTGCGGGTGGAGCGGGTGCACACCGTCACGGTGGAGAACCACGAGGGCATGTACCGGCTGGTGCGCCACCTGGTAGAGGGTCACGGAATGCGCCGGCTCGCCTTCGTCGGCGACCTGGGCACCGGCGAGATGAAGGCCCGCTACGAGGGCTACAGCGCGGCCCTGTCCGAGCACGGCCTGGACGGCGGGCCTCCGCTGCTCAGCCGCCCCGGCGAGATCGGCGCGACCACGGCGACCGTCCGGTCGCTGATGGCGGCGGGGCCGCTCCCGGACGCCCTGGTGTGCGCGACCGACCAGGAGGCAGTCGTGGCCATGCGCGTCCTTCAGGACGCCGGGGTCGGCGTACCAGGCGACGTCGCGGTCACCGGTTTCGACGGCATCCTCGCGGGACGTCTGAGCACCCCGACACTGACCACGGTCCGCCAGCCGATGGAGGCGCTCGGTCGCGCATCAGTGGGCGTCCTGGTGGACGCACTGGAGGACCGCCACGCCCAACTCGGGCCGCAGCACCTGCGGTTGCCGGTCGAACTGGCGCTGCGGGCCAGCTGCGGCTGCCGGTAGGCGTTTGCGGGCACCGCCTGCCAACGGCCCCGGCAGCAAGGCGCTCTGGGGTCGGCCCACCGGATAAGTACCGCCGAAGTCTTGTTCTCGTCCAGGTTATGCGTTTAGATGACGGCCGCGACCGATTCTAAGCGCTTAGATTTCACCTTCGGGCGCATCAGGGCGGATATGCGGCATTAGCCCTTCCACCGCGAGCCGACGACAGAGGACGACAGATGATCGGAAGACGAACCGCGAGCGCGGTCGCTCTGGCCGCCGTGACCGGCGTGCTGCTGAGCGGGTGCGGACGCTCGGACGACACGGACAAGCCCGCCGCGGCGGCGACCCTCACCGCGGGCAAGGCCACCGGCACGGTGACGATATGGGCCCAGGGCACCGAGGGCGAGGCGCTGCCGAAGCTCGTCAAGGGCTTCGAGGCGGCCAACCCCGGCGTGACGGTGAAGGTCACCGCGGTCCCGTGGGACTCGGCGGAGAAGAAGTACCGCACCGCGATCGCCGGCGGTACCGGGCCGGACGTCGGGATGTTCGGCACCGACTGGATGTCGAGCTTCGGCAACGACCTGGCCCCGACCCCGGCGCAGGTCGACACCTCCGGGTTCTTCCCCGCGAGCGTGGACACCACAAAGGTGGGCGGCACGGCCTACGGCGTGCCGTGGACCGTCGACACCCGCGTCGTCTTCTACCGCACCGACCTGCTGAAAAAGGCCGGCCACTCCTCCTTCCCCACCACCTGGGCGGGGTTCGAGGCCCTGGCCCGTGATCTGCAGAGCAAGGCGGGCGCCCGCTACGGGGTCGGCCTGCCGACCAGCGGCTTCAACTCCTTCCTCAGCATCCTGCCGTTCATCTGGTCCAACGGCGGCAGCGTGCTCTCCGACGACCAGAAGACCTGGACCTTCGACTCGCCCCAGGTCGTCGAGGCCATGAAGTACCTGAACGGCTTCTTCACCTCGGGCCTGGCGAACAAGACCCCGAGCACCGCGGCGGGAAGCCCCGAGTCGGACTTCGTCAGCGGACGCGTCCCGATGATGATCAGCGGGCCCTGGGAGACGGCCTCGCTCGTCCAGGCCGGCGGCAAGGACTTCGCCGACAAGTTCGCCCTGGCCCCGCTGCCCGCGCAGAAGACGTCGACGTCCTTCCTCGGCGGCAGCGATCTGGTGGTCATGAAGAAGGCCAAGAACGCGGACGCGGCCTGGAAGCTCATCCAGTGGCTGTCGCAGCCCGCGACGCAGGTCGAGTGGTTCAAGCTCAGCGGCGATCTGCCCTCCCAGCAGGCCGCCTGGAAGGACCCGGTGCTCACCTCGGACAGCAAGGTCTCCGTGTTCGGCAAGCAGCTGCTCAGTGTCCGGACGCCGCCCACCCTCCCGACGTGGAACGAGGTCTCGGCCGCCGGGGACGGCGCACTGGAGGAGATGGTCAAGGGCGGCCAGTCACCGGAACAGGCGATGAAGGGCCTCCAGGGCAAGGCGGCGTCGATCGGGACGGGAGGCAGCTGATGTCGGCCGCCGTCCGTTCGACCGCCGCCGCGGCCGAACGCCCCCGCGGCGCGGGCCGCACGAGGGCCGACGCCCGGCGCAGAAGCACCCTGATGGCGTACTTCTTCGTACTGCCGTTCGTACTGAGTTTCCTGCTCTTCATGGTGGTCCCGCTGCTGTCCTCGCTCGGGATGTCGTTCACCGACTTCACCGCGCGGGACGTGGCGACCCCGTTCAATGTCACGCCCGTCGGGTTCGACCAGTACGCCAAGCTGTTCCACGACGCGCAGTTCCTGCACTCGCTGCGGAACACCGGCTATTTCGTGGTGGTCGCCATCCCCCTGACCATGGCTGTCGCCCTCGCCCTGGCCCTCGCGCTGAACAGCGGGATCACCCGGATGCGGACTGCCTTCCGCGTGGGCTTCTACACCCCGGTGGTGACCAGCATCGTGGCTGTCGCGGTGGTGTGGCGGTTCGTGCTCCAGCGTGACGGGCTGATCAACGCCGCGCTCGGCCTCGTCGGCATCGACGGGCCGGACTGGCTCAACAGCACCACCTGGTCGATGCCCGCGATGATCCTCATGGCCGTCTGGCGCAACATGGGCACCCTCATGGTGATCTTCCTGGCCGGCCTCCAGGGCATCCCGCAGGACGTCATGGAGGCCGCCAGGGTCGACGGCGCCGGGGCGTGGCAGCGCTTTGCCCGGATCACGCTGCCGCTGCTGCGCCCCACGATGCTGTTCGGCGCGGTGCTGCTGTCCGTGGGCTACCTGCAGTTCTTCGAGGAGCCGTTCGTCATGACGCAGGGCGGCCCGCTGGACTCCACGCTGTCGGTCAGCTACTACGCCTACAACCAGTTCGGCTTCGGCAACTACGCCACCGCGGCTGCGGCCAGCTACGTCCTGTTCGTGGCCATCGCGCTGCTCAGCCTGTTCCAGTTCCGGCTCTTCCGCTCTCAGGACTGATCCCATGTCCCGTACCACCGTCGGCCGTCTGGCCGTCTACCTGCTGCTCGCCCTCGCCCTCGTGGCGACCCTGCTGCCCTTCGTGTGGATGCTGCTCGGCTCGTTCAAGACTCAGGGCGAACTGCTGCGCGATCCGACCGGATGGCTGCCCCACTCGCCCACAGCCGCCAACTACAGCCAGTGGTTCGGGGATCTGGACATCGGCCGCTTCTTCGGCAACAGCCTGCTGGTCGCCGTCTTCACCGTCGCGGGGAACCTGCTGTTCTGCTCGATGGCCGGCTACGCCCTCGCGAAGATCGACTTCGCGGGCAAGAAGATCCTCTTCGGCGTCGTCCTGACGACGCTCATGATCCCCGGCGTGGTGACCTTCGTCCCGCTGTTCGTCATCGTCAGCAAGCTCGGCCTGGTGAGCACCTACCCGGCGCTCATCCTGCCCTTCCTCGCCTCCCCGCTCGGGATCTTCCTGATGCGGCAGTTCATGCGCGAGATCCCCGACGCGCTCCTGGAGGCCGCCCGGATCGACGGGGCGGGCGAGATCCGGATCTTCGCGCGCATCGTCGTCCCGCAGTGCGGGCCGGCGCTCGCCACGCTGGCGATCTTCACCTTCCTCGGGTCCTGGAACAACTTCCTGTGGCCCCTGGTCGTCGCCCAGACCAGCGACACCTACACCCTCCCGGTGGCCCTCTCCCTCTACTCCACCGGCCAGAACGCCACCAACTACGGAATCCTGCTGGCCGGAGCCGTGCTGGTGATCTTGCCGATCCTGCTCCTCTTCGTCTTCCTCCAGCGCTACTTCATCCAAGGCATCACAGCGACGGGTATCAAATGACCGCACAAACATCCGTGCAGCCCTCCGTCCGACTCGGCGAACACCCGGTCATCGCGGGCTTCCACCCCGACCCGACCGTCTGCCGCGTGGGCCGCGACTACTACCTCGCCACCTCCTCCTTCGAATACGCCCCCGCGGTACCCGTCTTCCACAGCCGCGACCTGGTGAACTGGCAGCAGGTCGGCAACGCCCTCGCCACCCCCGAGCACTTCCCCGCAGGGGACGTCCCGGCGAGCCAGGGCATCTACGCCCCCACCCTGCGGCACTACGACGGACGCTTCTGGCTGATCACCACCAACGTCTCCCGCACCCCCAGCGCGCAACTCCTGGTCACCGCCGCCGACCCGGCCGGCCCCTGGTCCTCGCCCACCTACATCGAAGGGCTGCGCGGCATCGACCCGGACCTCGCCTGGGACGACGACGGCAGCTGCTTCGTCACCTACTGCTCCAACGAACCCGGCCGCGAGGGCATCGCCCAGGCCCGGATCGATCCCGTCGCAGGAGTCCGGCTGGAAGAACCGCGCCTGATATGGCGGGGGACAGGGCTGGCCTACCCCGAGGCACCGCACCTGTACCGGGTCGGTAGCTGGTGGTACCTCATGATCGCCGAAGGCGGCACCGAACGCGGCCACGGAGTGTCGATCGCACGCTCGCGCACCCTCACCGGCCCCTTCACCGCCGCACCCGCCAACCCCGTCTTCTCCCACCGCAGCACCACACAGCCCGTGCAGAACACCGGCCACGCCGACCTGGTGCAGCGCCACGAGGGCGACTGGGCGGCCGTCTACCTCGGAGTACGCCCCCGCGGCACCACCCCGCTCTTCCACGTCAACGGCCGCGAGACCTTCCTGGCCGGCATCGACTGGACCACCGACGGATGGCCGGCCTTCGACCCCCACCGCTTCACCGCACGCCTCCCCGACCGGTCCTTCACCGACCGCTTCGACGACGAACTCCTCCACCCGCGATGGATCTCACCAGGCGCCGCCCCCGCCGACTTCACCACCCCCCACCCCGACGGCGGCGTACAGCTGCGGCGCGTCGCCTCGCCCAACGGCTCCCCCGCGATGCTCGGCGTCCGCGCCGGCGACCAGCACTGGACCGCGGAGGCGGAAGTCACGCCCGGCCCCGGCAGCAGCGCCGCACTCCTGCTCCGCCTGGACGACCGGCACTGGTGCGCCGTACGCGCCGAGGACGGCACGGCCCGCGGGGTGCTGCGGATCGGCCCCGTCGAATGCGAGATCGGTTCACTGGTGGCCGGGGTCGCACCCGGCGCCGCACTGCGTCTCAGCTCCGTGCCCGCCACACACGACGGCCCGGACGACATCGAGCTGGCCGCGGTCACCGACGGGGTGGTGCATCTGATTGCCCGCTTCGACGGCCGCTACCTGTCCACCGAGGTGGCAGGCGGCTTCACCGGCCGCGTCATCGGTGTCACGGCCGAGCACGGCACCGCGCGGCTGACCTCCTTCCGCTACACCGCTGGCCACAACCAGGCCGAGACGATCACGGCGGCTCCCGTATCCGAGCCGGCAAGCGGTCACTACGACGCCCAGCCCGCGGATTCCTGACACGCCCGTCCCGCTCCCGCCGTACCGCCCCACCCGGCAGCGCGGCGAGACGGGGCGGCACCTCTGCCTGTCGAGTCGCAAACCGGCCGGGAAGGTCCGGGTACAGGGTCGAAGATGGGCTGGCTGGTGCTCGTGGAGCTGTCTTCCCGATCGTGAGGGCCGGGAGCCCTGTCGCCGACTGGTGGTGGCCGCGGGCCGGCCCGGGCGGAACGGGGTCAGCGGGCGAGGTCGCGGCGGCGGAATCCCGCCAGGCCGATGGCGAGGAACGCCGCCGTGACGAGGGTGATCCACAGCAGTCCCCACCAGTCGGGATGTGCGGCGGTGACGTGCGGGATGTGGTGGAAGGGGCTGATGCTGAGGGCCCAGTCGGGGAGTTTGAAGGTGGGGCCGAGGAGGGTGAGGGCGAAGGAGGCCAGGACGCCGATCCAGGCGGATAGCTTGACCTGGGGGCGGGCGCCGATGACCGCGACGGAGACGGCGGTTGCGGTCCAGACGGCGGGGACGGTGGCGACGGTCTGGAGGAGGACGTCGCCGATGCCGACTCCGATGTCCGCGGTCCCGGCGATCAGGGCGGTGACGACGCCGGCGACCAGGACGCCAGCGGTGGGACCGGCCAACGCGACCAGGGTGTGCGCGCCGAGGTAGGAGGGGCGGCGCACGGCTGCGGCCATGACGGGCTCGACGCGGTCCTCCATCTCCTCGCTGCGGACCTTGAGCATGGTCTGGACGCCGCTGATCGCGGCGATGATCCCGACCAGGGACAAGATGGTGACCAGAAAGGAGGCCACGAGGGCGTCCGGGCTGGTCGCTCCGGAGGCGAGGACGGCGGCGGCGGCGGGATTGTCGGTGAGGAGGCCGGTGACGGAGGTGGAGAAGTTGCCGAAGACGACGCCGAGCAGGACGAACGCGACGGTCCACGACAGTACGGGGCCGCGGTTGAGGCGCCAGGCCAGGGCGAGGGGCGAGCGCACGGCCCCGCGCTCGGGTCCCGGGCGCGGGGCGAGTGCGCCCTGGCCGAAGTCCCTGCGGGCCTGGAGGGCGAATGCGGCCAGGAGCAGGAGGGCTGCCAGGGCGAGCCCTGGCAGCAGGGGCCACCAGGTGTTGCCGGTGGCGGGCTGGGTGCGTTCCATCCAGCCCAGCGGGGTGGTCCAGGAGACCCAGTCACCGAAGTCCATGCTGTCGAGGTAGCCGCGCAGGACGAACAGGCAGCCCAGTACGGCGACGGCGAGGGTGGAGGCGGTGCGGGCGTCGGAGCCGAGCTGCGCGGTGACCGCCGCGACGGCGGCGAACATCAGGCCGGTGACTGTGAACGTCGCCGACAGCAGCACCGTGTCCGCCCACCCGGCGCCGCAGAGCCCGGTCACCACCGCGGAGACGACTCCGACGGCGAGCGAGGCGAGGGATGCCTGGGCGACAGCGACGGCGAGGCGGGTGGAGCGTCCCATCACACCGGAGGCGAGGAGTTCGGCCTGCCCGGAGTCTTCCTGGGCACGGCTGGCCCTGATGACGGCGAAGATCGCCATCAGGGCGGTGATGAAGCCGCCGAGCGCCAGGGAGCGCCAGGTGTTGAAGCCGTCGGTGCTGGACAGGTCGCGGGCCGGGCCGAAGATCAGGCTGAGGGCCGGGTTTCCGCCCACTGCCGCCGCCAGCGACTTGCGGTCGGAGGCGTCGGGGAAGATGAACGCGTACGCCAGGACCGAGGACGCAGACAGCGCGGTGACGGCGGCGATCCACGGGGCGAAGGAGCGGGCCTCCTGCCTCAGCGAGGCGTGCAGCAGCGGCCGGGTGCCGGTCAGGCCCGACCCGCGGGCGGCGGAGCGGGGGCCGGTGAGGGTGTGACTCATCGGTTGCCCCGCACGGTCTCGTCGTTGTCGTAGTGGCTCAGGAACAGGCTCTCCAGCGACGGCGGTGCGACGGTCAGCGAGGCGAAGCCGTAGGGGGCGAGAGCGTTCATCGCCTCGGTGAGGCGGGCGGAGTCCACGTCCGGCGGTGAGCTTGCGGCCGTCCAGGCGTACGTCCCGCAGCGCTCCGCCTTCCGCGAGGGCCGCGGCAGGGTCCGGGGCGTCGGGCAGGCGTTCCAGGACGGCGTGGATGCCGGTGCGGGCGTGGCCGCGCAGTTGGTCCAGCGTGCCGGTCTCCACCACCTTGCCGTCGCGGATGATGCTGATGCGGTCGGCGAGCGCCTCGACCTCGGACAGGATGTGGCTGGAGAGCAGCACCGTCCCCCCGCGCTTCTTCGCCTCCCCGACCACTTCCTGGAAGACCGCCTCCATCAGGGGGTCCAGGCCGCTCGTGGGCTCGTCCAGCACCAGCAGCTCGACGTCGCTGGCCAGCGCGGCCACGATGGCGACCTTCTGCCGGTTGCCCTTGGAGTACTGCCGGCCCTTCTTGCGCGGGTCCAGCTCGAACCGGTTGACCAGCTCCGCGCGGCGCTTCTCGTCGATCCCGCCGCGCAGCGATCCCAGCAGGTCGATCGCCTCCCCGCCGGTCATTCCCGGCCACAGCGACACGTCCCCGGGTACGTAGGCCAGGCGGCGGTGCAGGTCGGTGACGTCCTTCCACGGGCGCCGCCGAGCGGCGGACCGATCCGGCGTCGGCATGGAGCAGGCCGAGCAGGACCCGGATGGTGGTCGACTTGCCCGCGCCGTTGGGGCCGAGGAAGCCGTGCACCTCCCCCCGTTCCACGCGCAGATCCAGGCCCTTCAACGCCCGGTACTTGCCGAAGGACTTGTCCAGTCCCTCGACGTCGATCACCGCATCCTGAGAGGCCATCGCTGTTCCTTCACCGGCACGAATATTTCCACGACCGTAGAACTCCACAGATGTGGAAGTCAACGTGAGTGGATATCCTTGCACGGTGACCGAGACCGACGGGCAGAGCACGCCCAGGAAGCGGCCGAGCGGTCGGCGGACCGGGGACTCCGGGACCCGGCAGGCCATCCTCGACGCCGCCCGCGACCTGTTCGCGCAGTACGACTACACCGGGGCGTCTCTGCGGGCCATCGCGGGGCAGGCCGGCGTGGACACGGGCCTGATCAGGCACTTCTTCGGAGACAAGAACGGCCTGATCGCCGCCACCCTCGCCGAGGGCACCACCGCCCCCGACCGCCTCGCCGCCGCCCTGGGCGGAGACCCCCACACCGTGGGCGTCCGCCTGACCGAGACCTACTTCGCCCTGTGGGAGGCGCCCGACACCGGGCCCACCCTTGCCGCGATACTGCGCTCCGCCGTCACCAGCCCCAAGGCGATGGACCTCCTGCGCGCCTCCTTCGGACCCCGACTCCAGGACCGGATCCTCGGGGCCGCGCCAGATCCGGCACGCGCGGCGGGTGTGGCCCTGGCCGTGTCCCACCTCATGGGGATCGCCCTCGCCCGCTACGTCGTCAAGGCCGAACCGCTCGCCGCGATGGAGCGGGCCGAACTGGTCGGCCTCGTCGCCCCCGCCGTCCAGCGGTACCTCACCGGGCAGGTCGGCTGACGCAGGCCAGGGTGCGCCGCTGCGCGCTGCAGCGCCGGCCCACTGCTGCCCGCCCGACCCTGCGGAGGGCTACCGCCGTCGTGAAACGCGCGGCGGAGAGCGCCCGCGTGAGCCGCGGGGCGCCGTGCCGCCTTCAGTCGCGGGCCCGGCGGCGTTCGGCGGAGGAGGGGGCAAGAGCGCGCAGGCGGTCGCGTACCGCGCCCAGCGCTTCGGCCAGTGTGTCGGCCTGGTGGTCGTCCAGGGCGTCGAACATGCCGTTCTCGACCAGGGCGACATGGCCCGGCAGGACCTTGTCCAGCAGTTCCCGGCCCGGACCGGTGAGGACGGCGGTCACCGAGCGCTGGTCGTCCTGCGAGGGTTCGCGGCGCAGCAGGCCGGCGCTTTCCAGTTTGGCGGCCTGGTAGCTCAGGCCGCTGCGGCTGTGCAGGAGGGTGTCGGCCAGGTCGGTCATCCGCATCCGGCCGCCCGGAGCCTCGGACAGGCGGGCCAGCAGGAAGAACTGCAGGTAGCTCAGGCCCCCGTCGCGCTGCAGCTGCTCTTCCATGAGCTGTTGCAACAGGCCGCCGGTCTCCAGGAGCGCGAAGTACGCCTGGGTGCGCCGTGCGTCGAGCGCCATCACCCCTCCGGTTGCTTGTTTCGATTCGGAACCATGTTAGCGTCGGGTGTGTTGTTTCGAAATGGAAGCAATGCGGTGGTGTGCCGCCGCTGACAGTCGAGGAACGGAGACAGCCCATGAAGGCAGTGCGCTACAGCCAGTACGGCGACAGCACGGCGCTGGTACTGGAGGAGGTGCCGGCCCCCCAGCCGGGCCCCGGCCAGGTCCTGGTCAAGGTCACCGCGACGACGTTCAACCCCGCCGACGCGGCGTTCCGCGCCGGTTACCTGCGCGAGATGATTCCGCTGGAGCTGCCCCACATCCCCGGCGTCGAGGTCTCGGGCACCGTCGCGGCTCTCGGCTCCGGCGTCACCGGCTGGGAGGTGGGTGCGGCCGTGGTCGCGTTCCTCCCGATGAACGCCCCCGGCGCCTCGGCCGAGTACGTCCTGGCGCCCGCCGAGGTCCTGGCCGCACTTCCGGCGGGCGTGGACGCGGTGGACGCCGCCGCGCTGCCCGCGGTCGCACTGACCGCCTGGCAGGCCCTGTTCGAGCACGGCGGCCTCGCCTCCGGTCAGCGGGTGCTGGTCAACGGGGCCGGCGGCGCGGTCGGCGGCTTCGCGGTCCAGCTCGCGCACCAGGCCGGCGCCGAGGTCACCGCCACCGCCAGCGCCCGCAGCGCAGAGCGCGTGCGCTCCTTCGGCGCCGACCACCTCATCGACTACACCGCCACCCCCGTCGCCCAGGCCGCCAACGGGCCCTTCGACATCGTGGTCAACCTCGCGCCGACCAGCCCCGAGGACACCGACGCCGTCGCCGCGCTGACCGCCGACAACGGCGTGTTCGTCACCGCCACCACCGCACCGGCCACCGAGCCCGGCCGCGGGGTACGTATCGTGCAGATGGCCGTGCGCAGCGGCGCCGCACAACTGGCCGACCTGCTGGAGCGCGCCGCCGCCGGCTCGCTGCGCATCGAGGTCGCCGACCGGCGCCCGCTGGCCGAGCTGCCCGACGTCCACGCCGAGGCCGACCGGGGCGCCCTCAAGGGCCGCACCGTCCTCATCCCCTGAGCCAGCAAAACCGCCGGTCCGGCCCGGGTGCCTCCGGGCGCCCGGGTCGGGTCCGGGTGCTCAGTGGAAGCGCCCGAGGAAGTCGTGGATCTCCTCCTTCTTCTTGATCATGCCCAGCAGGTGGTGGGAGCGCTCGTTGCCCAGGTAGGCAGCGGCCGAGGACCAGCCGCCGTCGACGATGATGTCGGTGCCGGTGATGTAGGACGACTCGTTGCTCGCGAGGAACAGCGCGGTATTGGCGATCTCCTCGGCCTTGCCGCTGCGCCGCAGCAGCACGGTGGTGTTCATCGTGTGCTCCTGCATCTTCTTCATCACCGGGTTACTGTTCATCCCGGCGGTCAGGTCCGTCTCGATCCAGCCGGGCTGGATCACGTTGCAGCGGATGCCCCAGTCGGCGTAGCGGTAGGCCGCCGAGCGCGACAGGCCCTCCAGCGCCCACTTCGAGGCGGAGTATGCGGTGGAGAAGTTGCCGGTGATCCCGCCGACCGAGCCGATGTTGACGATCGAGCCACCACCGGACTCCTTGATCAGCGGAGCGCACGTCTGGATGCCCCGCAGGGTGCCGGTCACATTGATCTCGAAGAGCTTGTTCCATGCGTCGATGTCGATCTCCGGGAACATCACCAGGTCGTTCGAGCCCACGATGTTCATCAGCACATGCAGCGCGCCGAACTTCTCCTCGACCTGCTCGACTGCGGCCGTCCACTGATCCTGGTCGGTGATGTCCAGTTCCACGAACAGGGCCTTGGCTCCGCCCTCGGTGAGCTCGGCGACCAGCTCACTGCCGCGCTCCCGACTGCGGCCCGCGACCACGACGGCCGCTCCCTCCTTGGCGAACAGCCGCGCCGAGGCCCGGCCCATCCCGCCGTAACCACCGGTGATCAGGGCGACCTTGCTCTCCAGCCTCATCGCAAACCCTCCAGGTTCGGTGGCAGCGCGGACGCAGCGGCCCCGGGAGGTCACCACCCGCTCGGGGCGCGGGCCCCGGGAAACTGGTGCGGCCACACCCCTGACACTAGAGAAAGATGTTTTGAATCAGGAACATAGGGAGCCTGGCGGCGTGTCCCCACCTGCCTGCCGCAACGCTGCCAGTCCATCCACGGCCGGTCTCAGACCCCTTCCGGCTCCCCGTGCTACGGCCCCGCGGTTGCTCGGGCAGGTTGTTACCGGGGCAGCTTCGCGGTGCGCTCGGGGTAAGCCGTGGTGACGTAGCGCATGGCTGTGCGCTCGGTGATCCCGAACAGGCGCATGAGTTTGAGGGGGTCGGCGCTCTCGAACGCCTCGTTGAGGATGCGGTCTTGGCGCAGGCTGTCCAGGGTCACGCCCTTGGGCAGGACGGCGCGGAGCATGTTGGTGCTGATAGCCGGCCGGTCGGGGTCGAGCGCGGTCTTCTGGCTGACCAGGAGATGCGGGTTCGCGCAGGCGGGCCAGCGGCGGTGGCGGTAGGCCAGCCACTCGGCGGCCTGCCGGTGGGTGAACTCCTCCAGGTAGAGGGTGTGTCGCAGTAGTCCGCGGCGGATTTCGAGGGTGCCACGAGCGAGGTCCGTATCGGCGGTCAGGATCGTGCGGATGTCGTGGCCGGAGAGCGCGTGCACGGCGGCCAGGGCGACAGTCAGGGCCCCGAGCGGGGAGGAGGCGTGGTTGAGAAGGCCGCCGAGTAGGTCGCTGGGCACCGAGCGCGGAACCCCTTTCAAGTCGCCGACGGGCAGGTTCCGGGCGGGGTCGCGGAAGACGATTCGCTGTCGTTTCAAGGACCGGAACAGGCTGCGCAGAGCGATGGTGAGTTGTCGGCGGGCGTGCCCTGCGAGGTTCTCCAAGGCGCTTTCGACCTGCTGGTACGTGATCTCCCGCAGTGTGGTCACCCCGGCGGCCGTCCATGCGGTGAGCACTGGCTGGAGGTGGGTGAGGTAGCGGCGGATGCCGTCCCAGCTGCGGTTCTCGCCTTCGCGGCGTCCCTGGCTGCGCAGGACGTCCACCCAGGCGCGGACCTCGCTCGCAGCCGGTCGCGGCAGCGTGGCGAGGGAGGCCTCGATCCAGGCGAGGTCGGCGTCCCGGTGGAAGTCCGGGTCGTCGACGAGCAGGCCGCGCCTTCGCAGGAATTGACAGACAGGCTTGGCCGCGAGGTTCGGATCGAGCTGGGCCAGGTCGTGGACATCGCGCTCGAAGACGGCTGACTCGGCGCCGAGCCAGTACATGACGATGGTGAGGGTGTGGATGTTCTTGCGGTAGTCGGGCGTCTGGTGGTCCCTGCGCATCTGGCCGTATTCCTCCACCAGCAGCCGCGCCGTGTCGGTCAGCGGTAGATCGGCCCGTGGCAGGCCCCGGAGCCGGGCAAGCACCGGCGACCAGTCACGCCGGAGGGTGAAGAGAGCTTCCTGACCGCGGGATGTCAGCCCGGCGGGTGACTGCTCCGGATCGGCGGCAGGTGGGGCGTCGACCGGCACCGGCAGGGTCGGCCCGCGCGCGCCGGTGGGAAGGACGATCTCCAGTTGCGTGGCCTGCGATGTGGCGGGCCGGGCCTGGTCCAGGAGCCGGTACGGGTGGCAGGTGCGGCAGCGTTCGGCCCGCAGCGGTAGGTCCTCGCGGCGGCATCGTGTGCACCGGCCGCGCGGGTGCTTCTCGCGCCAGTGCCGACACGCGGTGCAGCGGAATCCGGCCCGCCGGCCCGCGGGAATCCAGAAGTGGCAGTCACGGCACTGCCGCGGCGCAAGCGGTGGAATCGGTACCGGGGTGGTGATGTAGCGGGTGAGGGTGGGCAGGTCCCTGCGGGAGAACCGCATCGGCTCCGGTGCCGGTTCCAGCAGGCCGGCCCGCAGCAGGACCAACCGCACCGCATCCCCGTGCGTGGGCAGGTCCCGCAGCGCCGGCTCGGGCAGCCGGACGGTTCCCTCCGCTTCGCCGACCGCCAGGGCGAGGCGGACCATCTCGCCGACCTGGTAGTACCAGCCCTGGCTCATGCCGTGCTCGGCCGCTATCTCCACCAGGACCCCACGGGCACGATCCCAGCCGGACAACGGCCGTCCGAAGATTGCCCGCACCGTGGCATCGGTCAGCGTGCGCGGCGCGGTGAACAGTGCGAGCTGGCCACGCAGCCCCGGCAGCAGTACGGCTGCCTGCCCAGCGGGCGCCTGCTCCTGCGTGGATTTGAGCCGCCATGCCTGACTCACGCGGCGAGTACCGTCCGGGCTTCGGACCAGTTTCCGGGCCTGCGTCGCGTAGTCGCGCCACGCGCCGATGATGAGCTGCAGGTCGCGCGGCCGGGATCCTGGAACGTGCAAGGCCCACTCGGCGTCATCGACGGCGCGGATTGCCTGCAGACACGGCTTGCACAGGCCATCGGTGTTCAGATGGGCCTCGTGTCGGCACCGCGGGCACACCCCGACCTCCGGGTGCGTTCGCTTCCAGGCCCTGCAGCCCTGGCACGTCCGGGTCCACCGCAGCACAGACCAGCTGAGGCACATCTCGCAACTGCGGGCGCTGCCATTCTCCTTCGCCATGCCGGGGCCTCAGCTCGGAGGCAGCGAGCGTGGTCCGCCACTGCGACGGCCGCGTGGCACCGGCCGCACCGACCCCGACGGTTGAGTCTCCGCGCCCACGGCCACGTCGCCCGCCTCCCCCGCGGGCTTGGTGCCCGCGAGCGGTTCGGCTTGGAGCAGCTCCGCGACGGTGCAGTTCAAGGCTGCGCACATCAGGTCCAGGTCGTCGAGCCGCACGGTGACCGGCTTGCCGCCCCACAGCGCGGCGACCTTGCTCAGTGAGGGGTTGAACCCCACCTGCTGGAAGGCGGCCAGCACCTCGGTCGGCCGCCACAGGTCCCGTTGGGCTGCCACCATCCGCAGATTCCACTTCACCGCAGGTTCCCCTTGTCCATCACCAGTCGTTGGGCCGCCCGAGAGCTGGCCGCCAGGTTCGCGTGCTCCGGGTCGGCGTGCGCGGTCGCCATGTACCGAAGTGTCGTGGTCGCCCAGTCGTGTCCGAGAACCTTCTGCACCTCCCACAACGTCATCCCACGCTCGTAGTTGTGGGTCGCGCAGGCATGGCGCAACAAGTGGGGGAACAGGTCGCTGACCGGCCCGGTCAGATAGCTCGCCGCAGCGCTGTGCAGGGCACGGCGGAAAGTCGAGGGGACGATCGCCGGTGCGATCGGCAGGTTCAGCGCGGCCACCGCTGTCGGCTTGCGCTCCGACGGCCACAGCGGCGCCCTCGGATGCTCGACGTCGTCGCCGAACTCGCCGCGGATCTCCTCGATGTACCACCACAGCAGGGCGCGGCCCTCCTGGAACATGTACGCCTCGCGCGGCCGGGGCCCCGACCCGCGGGCACCCTTGCCGAGCACGACGAAGCGCCCCCATTGGCCGTGCTCCCAGTGCAGGTCGCCCATGCACACCCCGCACAGCTCAGCCGCCCGAACGCCGGACAGATACGCGACCTTCGTCATCACGTAGTCGCGGCAGGCGACCAGGTACTTCCGGGCGTTCGGCAAGTCCTCACGCCAACGGCCGAAGAAGTCACGCAGCGCCGTCTGCGACGGCGGGATCCGCAGGCCGAAATCGCCGCGGTGGCGAGGCCGGTTGAACGGGTCGATCGGCGACTCGACAGCATGGCCGAAGCGGCTCATGATCTCGCCAGCGTAGCGCTGTTCGAGGAACGCGAAATAGGCGTCGATCTTGTTGATCTTGCTGCGCAGAGTGGACTGTGCGCGCTTCCCGGGTCCGGCGAAGTATCGATCGACCTCCCGGGACGTGATTTGCCACGGCACCGTACCGTAGAACTCGCAGACCTCCACCACCGGCTTGATCAGGCCGTCCAGCGTCGCCGGTGCCAAACCGGCCGAGTCCCTCGCCCACTGGTACTCCGACAGCGTGTCTAGGAAGAAGCTCTCCTCGTCCCGCACCGAAATGCGCGCCTGACGGCGGCGCTGGAGCGTGACAACGTCCGCAAGCCCGGTCTCGACAGAGACGGTGGCCAGGTCCACCGGCACGGCCGCCTCCGGCCCGGGACGCACGAGCGTCAGCACGCGACTTTCAGAATCTGACACGAGGCCGCACATTACGGCGATCACACGCAGAATCCGCCAGCTACTGCCGATATCTCACACCATCGAGTGACGGACCGACACGGCACCATCTACCTGCTGAAATGCGGGTTAGCACCGCCGGAGCCGCCCTCGGGAACCCGCGCGTACTCCACTAGCCGACGACCCTGCTCAAGACACCGACGACCAACATCGGGTCGAACGGCGGGAGCCAGCACCCGGCGAAGAGGAAGAGCGGCCGTCACGGGCCCAACCTGGCCGACGAGGTGGAGTGGCTGCTGCCCACTCCGAAGGCGTCGGACGGGATCAAGGGCTCACCGAACCAGCGGCACGGCAACGGCGACCTCACCCTCCCCTCGGCGGCGGCCTCGCTGCTCCCTACCCCGCGGGCGAGCGACACCGGCACCCCTGGACGCCGTCCCGGCACGGGCTGGCGACCGCCGCAGTCGGCGGTGGTCCTACCGCTGTGGGCGGACACGACTCCGGATACGGCGGAAGCGGCTGGCGATGGGGACCATACGGCGCCGCCATCACCCGATGGGAGACCCTCACCCGCCCCGCACCACCGCCCACCGACACGGCCGGGCGCCTGCGGGCGGAGTTCGTGGAATGGATGCAGGGCCTGCCCGCAGGCTGGGTGACCGCCACCCCAGGTCTCGGCCGGCCCGCCCAGCTCACCGCGCTCGGCAACGGCGTCATACCCCAACAGGCCACCCGAGCAGTGCAGTTGCTTCATCCGCCGTTCCCGCGCTGCCCTCGCTGCGCGCGCTCGTAGCCGCACTACCGCCTTTTCCCGGACCGGCCAAATCGCCGATCCTCCGCATCCTCTGACCCATGCCCACTTCCTCCCCGAGGAGCAACGCCATGGCTTCCAGAACAACCCCGCCCCTGCGAGCACCGCCTCCGACCTGCTCACCCCTCCCCCTGGAAGCGCCATGTCCGAACCCACCACGGCCACCCCCGACCCCGGGGCCGAGCCCGAGCCGTTCCGCGTCGCCGACGAGAACCTCGGCGACCTGGCCAGTACGCTGGCCGCGACCATGGCCGAGGTCCGCCAGCACGGCGTGATCCTCGACCGTCTCGGCTCCGAACCCGAGCCCGAACCCCCTACCTCTGACGCACCGGCCGACAACGCCGGCCCCGACCCCGAGGCTGCCGACACCACGCCGGACAGCGGCCCAGCCAGTGTGTTCATCCTGGCGCTGGGCGGCCAGAAGTACGCCACCGAACTGGCCGCGCTCGCGGGCTGGGTGCACTACCTGTTCCTGCCGGTCTACGGCCGGGAGATCAGCACCACCCGCCCTTGGTGCGCCAAGTGGTACGAGCACCCCGAGGCCGTCGCCCGGCTGCACGCCCTGTGGCTGGCATGGCAGCAGCTCACCGACGCCGAGGCAGGGCTGTCCGGTCCCTCGACATGGCACCGCGACCACCTCGACCAGACCCTGGTCCACCTGCGGGCACCGGACGGGCCGTTCGCCGCGTGCACCACCAGCCCGGCCCGTCCGACCCACCGCGTACTGGCCACCCCGGCACCCGTGCCGGCGGGCGGTGCCCAGTGACCGTCGAACCCGGCAGCCTGGACCTGGCCCTGGCCCTGGACGGGCTCGAACCGGCCGACGCCGACTCCGAGGACAACGAGAGCAACCTGTGGGCCGGCGACCTGGACGTCATGGCCACCCACCTCAGCGGTCCGTACGGGTCGCACAGCTACATCGTCGCGCACGACCGGTCGGCGACCTGGGGGCTGCCCGGGGCGCCACAAATCCTCGCGATCGCGGTCGCCCGGGACTTCGCCCTGGGGACGTTCACCCTGGAGCAGGCGTTTCACGCGTCGGTGCCGTTCGCGCAGGCGTGGCTCGTCGAACGCGGCTGCCCGCCCGAGCGGACCGCCGTGCCGGCGGGCACGTTCATCGAGCCTGCCGACGACCTGACCCGGCGGACCGAGCAGAAGATCCGCGAGGCCGGGCAGCGCTACCAGGTTCTGGACACCCACACGCGGGACTACGACCCCTACGAGTCCTGGACCCTGGCCCGCGACACCCTCGCACTCCAGGAGCCGATCCGGGTCTTCCTCGAACGCGACAACCCCAAGACGTTCACCTACACCGTGCGCGAAGGAGCGTTCGCCGACGAGGACGCGGCTAACGCCTGGCTGGAGGACCGCGACGGCCCGCTGCCGCCGGAGCCCGCGGAACAGGCAGATGCGACCTCGGCGCGTGCCCGTGCCGCACTGGCCCGCTCCACCAGCCCCACCGGTCCGCGGGCAGTCTGCGGCCTCGACACCCTTCCCCAGCCCACCCCGCCTGCGGCGCAGCGGCCCGGTCCGGGGAGGTCACTGTGAGCACACCCGATCTCCGTACCGCCGGCTACACCCCCGCCGACCCGGCCACCGAGCAGGCGCTCGCTTCCCTCGCCGTCGCCGACCTGAGCACGCTCATCGACCACCACACCGACACGACCAGCTACCTGCTGATGTACGACACCACGGCGACCTGGTACGACCCCAAGCCGCAGGTGCGCACCGTCGCGGTCCACCGCGATCCGCGGCACCGGACGTTCGCCCTGGACGCCGCCTCCCACACCGGGATCGCGTTCGCCCAGCGGTGGCTCGCCGACCGCGGTGCTCCGCTCGACGCGATCAGCGTCGCCGGCAGCAGCCTGGCCCGGCCCGCCGACGCCGCCACCGAGCAGGTCGAGGACAAGATCCGCGCCGAATCGGGGCGGTACGACCTCGTCCAGGTTTTCCACGAGGACCTCGACGACACCTGCGACGCCTGGACGCTGGTCCGCGACCGCGCCGCCGCCCAGGTGCCGGTCCGGGTGTTCCTGCAGCAGGGCGACCTCGACGAGCGCACGTACACGCTCCGCGAAGGAGCCTTCCCGGACACGGCAACCGCCCTCGCGTGGCTGGCGAGCCGGACCGGACCGCTCCCGCCTGTGCCGGAGCAGCCGCCGGTACAGCGCGTCTCGGCAGCGCGCGCCCGCAGCGCGCACCGTTCTGACGGCAGCGGCACGGCTCAGTCCGTTCCGCCGTCCGGCGTCCAGCCGCCGAAGCGGGGGAGGTCGCTGTGAGCCTGCCCCGCCGCGCCTTCGCCGCCCACCCCGACGCCCTGGCCGACCTGCGTAACCTTCCCGAGCCCATCCGCGATCAGGCGCTGCTGCACCTGCAGGACCTCGTCAACGGCGAACGCGTCGCCACCCGCCTGACCGGACGCCTCGAAGGGTTCCACAAGGTCATCCTCGGCGTGGGCTCGGGCTGGGCCAGCCACCGGCTCGTCGTCCAGTTCCGGCCCGCGCCGGCCACCTCCAAACACGAACGCGAGGTGTACCTGGTCGCCGCCGGCCCCCGCGCGGACTACGCCGTCTACCGCACCGCCCAGCACCGCACCGGCCGCACCCAGACCCCGCCCCCGGACCCAGCGACCGCGGCCCGCATCCGCGCCGCCCGCGCCCGATCCCCCCGCGCCGCGCACCTCACCCCTGACTCATCCACCGCCTCGGTCGCCTACAGCACCAGCACCCCCGCCACCAACCGAAAGGGCGCCCGATGACCATCACCGACCGCACCCCGCTGTCCTGCACCGAGCTGGCCGACCTGCTCACCGGCGCGGCCCACAGCATCTCCGGCATCCTGACCGCCGAGTACCCCACCCCGGCTGGCCGTTCCTACCTCCACCCCGTCCTCGGCGCACTTGCCGCCGGACCCCGGGTGGTCGGCGAGCTGACCGACCGGCTGGAGGAGTTCCTCGACGAGCCGCTGCCCGCCACCCCGGCCGGATTGTTCGCGCTCGCCTCCTACGCCGCAGCCCTGGGCTGGCTGACTGAGTCCCTCGGCGAGCTGACCGACGCGGTCGACCGAATCTGCACCCATGTCGGCATCCCCGCCGGACCGCCCGATTCGGCCCTCGCCCCGCTGCTTCCCCAGGAAGACGGCACAGCGGAACCGGGTTTCGGGTTCAGCGTGCTGGAGCTGGCGGCCATCCGCGCCGCCGCCGAGACCGCCGGGCTGACGTCCAGCGAGTACGTACAGGTCCTGTCGCAGTCGCTGCTGGCCGCAGCCCAGATCACCGACGCCTGCATGGAGATCGCCAGCGGCTTGGCCGAAGACTCGGCGTACGTGCTCGGCGAAGCCGACGGCCGCCTGCGGATCGGCGAAGGCCCGGACAGCCTGCCGACGCTGGTCCGCACCCTGCTGGTTCGGATGGAGGCGGCCCGGTGAACCCCCACGACCCCTCCGTCCGGCCCGGCGCGCACTTGGTCGCAGCAGAATTCGGTGTCGAGGACCCCTGGGAGCTCAGCGACCGCCACCCGCTGCGCCACCCCTTGGACATCGTGGGCAGGCTCGTCGCCACCGCCGCGCACGAGGCCGATGACCTGCACACCGACCTCACCCACGCCGCGAAGGCAGCGATCGAGATTCTCGAACCCATCGCCGAGGGCAAGGCCCCGCAGACGCGCGGTTCGTACGGTCTGCTGGGTGCCGCCGGCCCTCAGCTCGAACTCCTCGCGGCCTGCCGGGATACGGCCTACCCGCAGCTGGTCCGCACCGTAGCCGGCTACCGGCGGCTGCTCCCCGAAGCCGCTGACGCAGTGGCCGAGGGGCTCGGCCTTGAACTGGAGCAAACGGCGGAAGACGCACCGGGCCGGGACGACGACTGGGCCATTGCCGACGATCGGCAGGTTCAGGCCCTGCGGGCGGTCGAGCGCGGCGGGCTGCGGTTGAAGCAGAGCGCGCTGTCCGAGCAGGACCGGTACCTCTCCGACGGCACCGGCATCCTGGTCCCCATCTGGGCGCAGACCGTCGAGCGGATGCTCGCCGACGGCCTGCTCGACATCGACACCGCCACGAAGCCCACGCAGGGACAGCTCCTGTCGCTGTCCCATCTGGGCCAGGAAGCCCTGCGGGCAAGCGACGACGCAGCAGCCGCAACCGGCAACGGGCCCGCCTCCCGTGACGACGTCAACCGCGCTCAGACGGCGGCTGGTTCGAGCTTGGCTGTCGATCCGCTGCCCACGCGCGAGGAGCTGCTGGCGCTGGAGGAGATCAAGCGCGGTCGGGTGCTGCTGAAGGAACGCGCCTTCCGGACCCGCCTGGGCGTCTACACCGGCTCGGGGGCGCAGCGGATCTCCACCGCGACGGCGGAGGCGATGCAGGAACGGGGCTGGATCGAGCGGGACGCGAGCACCTCGTTGAACTTCGGCCAGCAGCTCTCCGTCACCGACTCCGGCGAAGCCGCCTTCCGCGCCGGCAGCGCCCAGGACCCGCGCACCACCGCCGCCCTCAGCCGCAGCACGGGGAACACCCTCCCCTCACCCCCGGCAGAACCGCCCGCCGCAGATGCCCCCGGTCGGGCCCAGCGGCCCCGCTCCCGCTGACTCCGAGATAAGGAACCGCCCATGTCCGCCACCGCCTTCCACACCCGCCGCCTGGTCGAGCACCGCTATGGCCGCCCGCTTCAGTACCTGCAGGACGAGGTCGCCCACCACCGCTGCACCGACCCGGTGCTGCCGATCGTGCTGCGTCGCCTGACCGTTCTGGAGCAGACCGGCGAGCAGGGCCGCGCAACCCGCCGCGCCCTGCGTGCCACCGTGCAGAAAGCCGTCGCCGAGGGAAGTCCTCGGGATGACCGCCTGCGCCCCTACATCGCCGAACTCCTGCGCGTGGAGCAGCAGGAGCAGTCCCAGGCCGAAGCGCTGTGGGATCTGTTGGACGTCCGGCTGCTGCTCGAACAGCGAGGTGCCGGCCGCCTGCCGTCCCGGAGGTCCGATCGCGGACTCGAAGACCCGGACCTGATGGATGCCGCCCGCCAGGCCGCCACCCAGATTCCGCGCCTGACCCGCGACGCACTGCGTGCGGCCCTGCACGAGCGCGGCATCCCCATCAGCAACCGCCGCCTCGGCGCCGTACTCCAGCAGCTCCGGGCCGAACGCACCCGCTGACCATCCGCCCTTCCCCCTTCGACCTTCGACCTTTTGGAGTACGCCATGACCACCATCACGCAACCCAACGCCCTGCAGACCGGCACCGTTGACGCTCAGCGCGTCGAGGACGCGCTGTCCCTGATCGCACCGAAGTGGACGACCTGGGTGGCACAGACCCTGGGACAGCAGCACCAACCGATGCGGGTACGGGACGTCGCCGACCGCATCCCGTTCGTCAGCATGCAGCTCGTCGGCAAGCGGCTGGCCCAGATGCACGCCGACGGCCTGGTCACCCGGACAGACCACCGTTGCGGATCCCCTTACCAGCTCAGCTCCTTCGGCACGGCGCTGGCCCCGGTCCACCGAGCCCTGACCGACTGGTCCAAGGAGCACCTCTCCGCCCACCAGATGGCCGGTGCCGAGCGCGTCGAGGACGCCCTGCGCCGTCTGCACCTGCGCCACACCACCGCCGTGATCAGCTCCCTCGCCGACGGGCCCATGCGGTTCGTCCACATCGGCGAGGCGGTCGGCTTGGACGACCCCTACATCCGGCAGCGCCTGGTCCGTCTGCAGGCGGACGGCCTGGTCACCCGCACCGGTCCCCGGCACGGCGACCCCTACACCCTCACCGCCGCCGGCCGCGCCCTGGGCCCGGTCTACGCCGCCGTCGAGCGGTGGGACGACCCGACTGCCGCAACTCGGCCCAACGCCACTCCCGTTCCGGCCGCCAACCGCACCCGCCGTGCAGCCCCGCCCGGCCCCGAAAACATACGCACCGCAGCAGCTCTGCGCCGCAGCCCCACCGCGCCGGGCGGCCTGTTCAGCCACGCCCCCGCCCCGCAGCCGCGGGTGCCGGCCACCATCACCGCCCGGTCCGCCCCCACACGCGGAAGGTAACCCCCCCTATGCCCAGAGCCAGACCCGTTCTTCCGCCGAGCCCTGTCCCGCGCGCCGCTCCCGGCGGCGCGCGGGCCCCACCCACCCCGGAGCGCACCCCCTCATGAGCACCTCGCAACCCGACGGGCAGCACCCCGACCAGCCGGTCCAGGTCAGCCCCGTGTACCTGGCCGGACGCGGCAACCCCGCCGCCATCGGCAACGCCTTGAACTCGCACCGCGACTGGGGTTGGACCACTACCGACAACGGGCAGCTCTTCGTCAGCCCCCACCACGACGTCCACGTCGCCTACCTGCCCCACAGCCGCGACGGCGGCTGGCGCGTCGCCCGCTACCACGAGCCCCTCGGCATGCCGGCTTGGTCCGCGACCTTCAGCCGTAACACTCCCTCCGAGATCACCAACGCCTTCACTCAAGCCCTGGTCGAGTGCCTGGACAGCCACCACCGCCACCCATGGGATCGCGGTCCTCAAGGCCAAGGCGTTTCGGCCGACGGCATCCTTGCCGAGCGCGGCTGGCGCAGCGACGACACGACCATGGAGCACTGTCAGTACTCCCCGGACGGGCACGCCTTCTTCAGCCGGCGCGCCTTCGACCTCGACGACTACGCCGAACTGGCCGGCGACAGCCAGGCGATGTGGACGATGCACGCCTGCGTCAACGAGGTCAACGGCGAACGGTGGCACGCCGACTTCACCCAGAACACGCCTCTCTACCTCGTCACGCAGACGGTGCGGGCATTCAGCAGCACCGAACCCGTAGAACGGACCCGCTCCGCCATCCCCGAGCGGAACCTGCCCTACGTCACCACCGAGCCTGTCTCCGAGCCGGATTCCGACCGGCTCAGGGAGGCGGCGCTCGCCCGCACTCCGCACGCTCTTCCCGCCGTTCCCGCTCCGGCCGCCGACGCGACCGAGCCCGGCCGCACCCCGCCCGTGCCCTTCCGGCGCCGCTGAACGCTCGAAGGAGCACTCCCATGCCGAATGCCCCCGTTTATCCGTGGGCCGAGTACCTCGTCACCCCCCGCTACCTGGCTGGGTCCAGCGGAACTGGCGACGCCGGCTTCGCACCCGTCGCCCACTGGCCGCATCACCGTCTGGACGACGGCCCCTGCCAACTCCTCGTCACTTCCCCCGACGGACGCATCCGCATCGGCTGGTTCGGGGATGACTTCGAGCTGTGGAAGATCGGCGCTGCCGAGGACGCCGTCTCCGCGCCCCGCTGGACCGCGACCTTCAACCACGTCACCCCGGCAGAAATCGTCGCCGGTCTCACCACCGCCCTGGAGCACGACTACTCCGAAGCCACTCAAAGCGAGGGCCGGTTCCTGGCTGGCGGCTCGCTGTACTGGGCCGACGGCATCCAGCCGCTGATCGATGCCGGCTGGAGCCCCGGTGCTGCCGAGTACGGCACCGTTGAGGTCCTTTCCCCCGACCGGCAGGCCGGTGCCTTCATCGACAACCGGCACTCCAGCAGCGACGAGGCCGTGACGCTGTGGGCCGGGCCCCCCGGGTGGGGCACCCGCGCCGAGGCGGTCTTCAGCTCCCGCACCCCCTCCCACCTGATCGCCGCCACCGCCACCACCATGACCGACCCGGCTCCGGTGATCCGCGAAGGCCACGCGATCAGCCGGAGCATGGAGCACCGGGTCACGCTCACCCCCCTCCACCCGCCCACACCGGCAGCCCCGCGGGCGCCGACACCGCTGGACGTGCGCCGCACCCAGGCCGCCCGCGCGCGCTCCACGCTCGCGCTGCCCACCCAGGCCGCCCGGCCCGTCATCCCAGCACCCCGCCAGCCACCCGGTCCGCCACGCCCGGGACTTGGCCGCTGACCCAACCCGTCGCCGAAGAAGGGGTGTTCACCCGTGACCGACACCACCGTCCTGGACCAGGCCACCGCGATGATCGAGAAAGCCTGGGGCCGCCCCATCAAGGACCTGGAGCCCCTCGCCCTCCAACGCCCGTTGCAGGAACCGCTGCTGCGCTCGGCGATGCATATCCGCTCCGCCCTCGTCGTCTCGTCCAACGCGGCCGTCGTCCACCAAGACCGCCTGCACGCCATGACCCGGCCCAGCCAGGTGCCGACCTTCTACGACCTGGAACGGATCACCAGGGCTGCGGTGAATCTGCAGGTCGCCCAAGCCGAGAGCCAAGCCCGCCTGCAGGCCATCGGCCACATCATCGACGCGCGCGAAGCCGCCCAGCCCACGGACCAGGCCCCGGCGATCCGCCTCGCCCAAGCCGCCGTCGCCCGCTCCGTGCAGGCGCCGCCCGCCCCGGCCCCGCCGCCTGGCCCGCCTTCCGCATCGGCCGCTGCCGGCCCGGCGGTGACGGCCAGCGGGCCACGCCGGTAGACCCTGAGCACGGCTCAGAGACGTCAACGAAATGACCTTGTCTCGGCGCGGGCGCCGAACGGACTGGGGCATCTCGGTCCGTGACGGCGCAGGGAGCACCTAAGTGGCTGTTGTCGTTCCGATCTTGAGTGGTGCTGATCGAACAGGGGTCTCGTTGGGCTGATCGCGACGGGCGCGAGGCATGAAAGCAGGGCCTCTTGGTAGCCCGTTGGGTGTCTACGCCAACAAGCGATCCAGGAGACCCTGTTGTCGCAGTTCTACGCCCTGGCTTCGGCCGGGTCCAGCCCGGCCACTCCGTCGTGTGACTGTCTCGCGCACCGGTTCGGGAACGCCACCGACAACGGAACGCGCGAGCGCCGCTACCCCACCGACATGACGGACGCCCAGTGGGCAGCGATCCGTCCGCTGCTTCCGGTGCCGGGCTGGCTGCAGGGACGCGGCGGGCAGCCGGAGGCGTACTGCCACCGGGCGATACTGGACGCGCTCCACTACCTGGTCGACAACGGAACCAAATGGCGGGCCCTGCCTGCGGACTTCCCGCCGTGGGACCGGGTCTACGCCTTCTTCCGCCGCTGGCGGGACCATGGCCTGGTCACCGAGTTCCATGACCGGCTGCGCGGGAAGGTTCGCGAGAAGGCGGGCCGGGATCCGGAGCCCAGCGCCGGGGTGATCGATTCCCAGTCGGTCAAGGCCGACGCCGTCGTGGGCTCAGACACCCGGGGTTTCGACGGCGGCAAGCTGATCAACGGACGCAAGCGCCACGCCGCGCTCGACACCCTCGGCCTGCTGCTCGCCGTGATGGTCACCCCCGCGGACACCGGTGACCGCGCCGCCGCGCAGACCCTGCTCGCGCGGGTCACCGAGGCACACCACCGGCTGGAACTGGTCTGGGCCGACGGCGGCTACACCGGCAGCCTCATCACCCACTGCCTCACCGCCCTCGCCCTGGTCCTGGTGATCGTCAAACGCAGCGACGACATGCGCGGCTTCGTGGTGCTGCCCAAGCGGTGGATCGTCGAACGGTTCTTTGCCCACCTGATGCGCACCCGGCGCCTGGTGCGCGACTTCGAGCGAACCACCAGCAGCGCCGAGGCGATGGTCTACTGGTCAATGACGCTCCTCATGACCCGCCGCCTTGCCCGGCCACGCCCTTCGCGAGCGTGACCGGTCCGACACTGGGGCTTCCGGCCAGAGCCAGTCTGGCCCCTGCGATCATTCACACATGAGCTACGACCTGGCCGTCTGGCATGGAGAGCAACCGAGCGACGACGAAGCCGGCGCTGTCCTCGACGAGCTTTACGACCGCTACTTCGATTCGGAAGACGTGATCGCCGAGCCGTCGCCGCGCATCGCGGCCTATGTCGAGGCGCTGGTCAAGCGGTATCCAGACGATGACGCCGGCAGCCCCTGGGCGTCACCGCCCGTTATCGACGAGGCCTCGGGCCCGCTCGTCTATCTGCTCATGTCCTACAGCAGAGCGGAGGAGGTCTCCGAGTATGCGGCCGCTCTGGCACGCGAGCACGGGCTCGTCTGCTACGACCCCCAGGGAGAAACCCTGCGGGTCTGACGGTCGCCGTTCACCATCCCCCCTTGTCCGGCCACACCCTGCGAGAGCGAGAACCGACCAGGCACCGGCTCGACCAGCCACCCCCGGGTCACCATCCGCTTCGCCTTCGACCGCAGCGCCTCCACCTTTGCCGGCACCACCTCCAGGCCGAAGCAGACGGCCATCTCCTGGCAGGAAAGCGGACCTTGGCCCTCTCGGTCGCGGTCGACAAGGACTCGCAGAAGGCGTTGGTAGTCCACAGATAGAGCTGACCAGGCCAGCCCCGCGCGCCACATCGGCACTACCGACTTCGGCTTCGCCGATTCCGAAGCCCCCACCGTCACCGGCTGTTCACCGACATCCGGCAGGCCCACCGCGAGATCAGGACCGGCGACGCCACCGTCGCCAGGGGCCAGTACTTCGCCGACACGCGAGCAAGCGACGACCCACTCATTCCAATCCCGCTCGGCCACGGCCAACTCGGCCTGGATCCGATCGGCCTCCTCGCGCAGTTCGTCCACACGACGGCGAGCGGCGCACTCCCGCTGTTCCAGCAGTCCCACGACCGACGGCATCCCCGACCTCCACCAGAGCGACGACACGACAGATCACCACTGCCACAGAACCGCCGCCCTATTCCTGACCAGCGGAAACGCAGTCCTCAAGCTCGGAAAGACAACGACTTCTAAGACGGAGTACCGGGCGCACTGGCAGGCCCGCGCATCGGCGGTCGGAGTCGTCATGAACCGATCGTGGCACGGCAAGCGCAGTCCGAGCGGTTCAATCCCCTGACTCGATCTCCGGTGGCAGATCGTCACGGGTGAGGAACACCCGGTTCGCGACCTCGTTGGGCCCAGGGGCCAGCCCCAGGGTTCTCATGGCAGTGATGGACCGAAGCCGGTCCCGAAGCTCCGGGTTGTCGATCTTGTCGATCAGAGCCAACGCCTCTTCGCGGGTGTGATCAAGCTGAAGCTCCTCGCTCACTCGCCGAGCTTCGTCAGTCAGGCGCTTGTGTGACCTCTTCGACTGGAGAGCGAACGCTCCCCCGCACGTGCCCACCAGGACACCCCCCAGGGCCGTAGACGGCCCGACAGCGCCCCCGTGGTTCAGCAGGACCAGCAACCCCCCGCAAAGCACGATGGCCGCTCCAGCCGTCATGCAGATCCTGCTCAAGAGCGAAACGCTCTTCGCCTCGCTGAGTGCCAGGTCGCGAACCTTCGAGAGGAACTCATCGCGAGAGTCGCGCCGATGCGATCCAATCGCTGTGTCTCTGCCTGCCTGAAAGACCCGCGAACCAGCGCCGCTGATTACGGCGTCTCCACCGATTCTGATGTGGTTGACAACCTGGCTTCCGAAGTCGGCAGCTTCCGCTGCACCCGGTTGCGCGCCGTCCTCCTCTGAATCATCTGCCACGCGATCCCCCCTAACGAAACAGGCCGGTAGCCACGGCAAGCTTGGTGGGCTTCAACCGTAGCGACCGGCCAGACGAAGCGTCAGGGAACTACGCGACCAAGTCCATCCGGAATCGGATGGCACTCCCCGGCATGGACGTGGGAAGACCGTGTACGAGCGCCATCGCCGGTGGTCGGCGGACGGCACCTGGGACCGGGTTCTGCACGCTGTCCAAGCCGATGCCGACCTGGCCGGCCGCATCGACTGGTCCATGGTCAGCGTCGATTCGACGTCCTGCCGGGCCCATCAGCACGCGGCCGGCGCACGCAGGAAGGCGCCTCGCATCCCGAAAAAAGCACAACGCCCCGACACCACCGCCCCGACGAGGGACTCGGACGGTCCCGGGGCGGTCTGACCTGCAAGATCCACCTCGCAGGCGAAGGCGGTTGCCGCCCGATGGCCTTCCTGCTCACTCCGGGCCAGTGGGGCGACGCACCCCAACTGGTCGAGGTCCTGGACCGGATCCGAGTGCCCAGGCCACTGGGTGGCAGGCCACGCACCCGCCCGGACCACGTCGGCGGCGACAAGGCGTACAGCTCCCGCCGCAACAGCCGCTACCTGCGAAGACGCCACATCAAGCACACGATCCCCGAACCGAGGGACCAGCGGGCCAACCGCCAACGCCGCGGCACCTGCGGCGGCCGGCCCACCAGCTTCGACCGTGAGATCTACCGGCGCCGCAACGAAGTCGAGCGAACGATCAACCAGCTCAAGAGCTTCCGGGCCGTCGCCACCCGCTACGACAAACGGGCCCACGTTTCCACGGCACCGTCACCACCGCAGCCATCCGCTTATGACTCCGACCATGATCCGCCGGACAGGCCCTAGCGCTGCTGGTCACCCCCGGGCAGTGTGGCAACAGCCCGCAGTTGATCCCCGTCCTGGAACGGATCCGCGTCAAACGGCAGGGTGCAGGACACCCGCGCAACCGCTGCTACCTGCGCCGACGGCAGATCAAGCACACCATCCCCGAACTGTAGGACCAGTGGGCCAACCGCCAACACCGCGTAAGCCACGGCGGCCGGCCCACCGGCTTCGACAAGCAGACGTACAACGCCGCAACGAAGTCGAGCGCACCATCAACCGACTCAAGCACTCCCGCGCCCTCGCCATCCGCTACGACAAATGGGCCTACGTCTTCCACGGCACCGTCACCCTCGCAACGATCCGCCTCTGGCTCAGACCATGATCCGCCGGACAGGTTCTAGATGTGATGACTCCCGGGAGGGCCGTACTCGTCAATGAACCGTTCTGCTGTCCGGCGGACTTCGGTGGAGGCGATGCCTTGGGCGGAGAGGATGCGGGCCGCGGTGCGGCGTGTCATCTCCAGGTCCATTCTCATGCCGCGCTCAATGGGTTCGATCGGGAGCTGGCTGTAGCGCTGGTGGACTGCCTGGGCTGAACATTCCAAGCCGAGGCCGAGGTCGTCCCATGTTGCGCCGCGAGCTTGTGCCTCGTACAGGAGCTGCTCCACCACGCGACTGTTCATCTCCCCAACCGTGCGCAGGGCGTGCAGACTAGCAAGGGCGTTGCTGTGATCCTCGGACAGCTCGGCCCAGTACAACTGGGTCTCCAACATCCCCTCTTCCGCACGCACACGGAAACGATCTTGGGCGTTCAGTGTTCGCCCGATGGACTTCGTGATCGCCTTCCCTGAGGTGAGGTTCTGCATCAGTACGAGGTGGCTCTCGCGGAGGTTGGCGACCAGCCCGCGGAATCTGCCTACTGTCTCGTGGTCGTTCCAGCGACCCAGATCCGGTAGAGATGGGTTGCCGTACTGCTTCTGCGCGGCTTGTCGAGAGCACTCCAAGGCGGCAGCGATCTTGGGCCAGGGCACCTGTACCTGCCGGGCATGGCGCAATTGGCGAATGCGCTCGTGGTGCACAAGCGAGTGCACGCCGCGAGCAGCATGCAGTGCGGCGAGCACGACGCGTCTCCCCCGCGGCAGGGACGCCGCGTAGTGCGCGTCCGCGCTTCGCCCAGCTCTGCTACGCGCCTCGCCTGTGCGACCTCCTCGCCTCGGTAGGTGCAGGTCATCCAGAATGCAGCAGGGCTCCACCGTAGGCCGTGACCAGTTGGTCAGGCGGCTGTCGCGGAGCACGGCCAGCAGTTCGCGCAAGAGGGTGTTGGGCTCGTCGTACTGCCACGTCCACTCCAGCATGAGCGGCGAGAGGTAGTCCCAGGGGAAGGGCGGATTGAGCAAGATCAGCTTGTAAACCCACGGCAGGACCAGGGATCCCTGGTCCGTGCCTGTCATCGGACCAAACGGTCCTTCGACTGACCGCTGCTCCGTTTCCAGGTCGTCTTCCATATCAAGGAAGGTTGCCATTTTCTGGCTGCCGGGGCATCAGTCCAGTTCAGCCTTGCTATCCGCGGACCCTGGACATGGCTGTCAAGGAACGTTTCCGCAGGTCCTGGTGAGTGCCCGTCAGTCTTGACGTACGCGGAAACAGCGACCGTGGGCTGCACTCCAGTCATGAGTGCGGCCCCCTGCTCCTACAGGAGGCCGCTGCGTCCACGCCGACATCCTCCGGGACAACGACTGGAGCGCATCTCCATGACATCAGATTCAACCTCTTCCGACACGCCTGCGGCAGCCAAGCAGCGAGGTCTCGCCCCAAGGCCAGCGTGGTTCGTCGGCCTTGCCGTGCTCGCTGTCGCTGCCCTGATCACCTTGGTGGTGGTTACCGGGGAACCGGTCGACTTCGTTGCCTCGGCCATCGGCAGCATCATCTGCGCGGTGACCGGGCTGGCAGCCGTCTTCCGTCGCGGTGGTGAGCGTCGATAGCGCCACCCGCTCAACTCGAAGGGGGCCTGACACCGAGAGGTGGCTGGCCCCCTTCTCATGCACGTGGCGATCCTGCCCAATACTGCCGCCATTGCCAGCGCATGCCGAGTTCGGTGAGCCGAGTTGCGCCTTCGGTGACGATGGCGGCTTTCCTGCTGCGCCTGTTGGCGAGGAACAGGCCGAGGCTGGTCGTGATGGTGGTGTTGTCGTCCGAGGCCAGGTCCTCCTCGTGGCTGCGTGAGGCGTTGAGGTGGCTTCGCGTTTGCGGTATTCGGCCTGCGGCGGCCAGGTTCCGGGCTTCCTTCTCTATGTGCGGGACCCTCGCCGGTGCGCAGCCGGAACAGGATCCCGTTGATCACCCTGCGGTAGTCGCACCAACGCCGGCCCCGGCCACCGCACTTCGGCAGGTGCAGCTTCAGCCCCACCCACTCCTCATTCGTCAGATCACCCCACCCCACGACCAGAACAACGATCACACCGTCGGCTGGCCACAAGATCCGCCGGACAGGCCCTAGGCCTGCCCGAGCACTGTCATCACCATGGCAAGCAACCCACAGAAGCCAGAAATGATGACCCATCAGTAGAGTCAGTATTGGGTCAGCATTCGTTCTGGCACACCAGGTCAGAGCAGGGCACGGTTGGGACTCTCGGCGCCGGTCGAAACGCCGTACCAGGCCGCCACACAAGTCGCCCGGCGCTCAGGGCGCGCAGCCGCGCGTGCGGAAGCCCTGGGTGCCTGCGGCAATCTCGACATCCCACGAAATGGCCAGCTCAGCGGGTGCGGCCCCGGGGTTTCAGGGGGGTCGGGGGGAGAGCAGGAGCGGAGAGGCGGGGGCCGGCGTAGCCGTGGACTTCTCCGAAGCGGGAGCCCTTGATCCAGTCTTCTCGGGCTTCTACGATGTCTTCAGCTGACCGGCCGAAGAAGTTCCACCACATGACCAACCGCTCCTCGAAGGGCTCGCCCCCCAGCAGCATCAGCGAGCTGTCCACCTCCGCGCTCAGCGGCAGCGTGCTGCGGCCGGAGCCGAGGTAGAGCATCGAGCCGGGGCCCACCCGTACGCCGTCCACCTCGGCCTCGCCGGACATGGCCATGACCGCGTACTCGAAGTCGGGCTCCACCGGGAGCCGGGCGGAGGTGCCGGCCGCCAGGGTGACGTCGGCGCCGACGATCGGGGTGAAGGTGCTGCCGGGGGAGGCGGCGCCGTCCAGCTCGCCGAGGATCACCGTGGCCCGCAGGCCGCTGCCGCCGCTGACCTCGGGCAGCGCCACGTGGTGCTCGAAGGCGGGCGCGCGGTGCCGGTGGGCGTCGGGCAGCGCCACCCACAGCTGGGCCCCGTGCAGGTAGCGGGCGTGGTCGCGGGGCGACTCCTCGGAGTGGGAGATGGCCCGGCCCGCGGTCATCAGGCCCAGCTCGCGCGGGCGCACGGTCTGCTTGCTGCCCAGGCTGTCGCGGTGCAGCACCTCGCCCTCGTGCAGCCAGCTCACCGTCTGGAGGCCGATGTGCGGGTGCGGCGGCACCTGCATGCCGGGCTCCTGCGCGATGTCGTCGGGCCCGTAGTGGTCGACGAAGCACCACGCGCCGACCATCCGGCGGCCGAGGTTCGGCAGCAGCCGCCGTACCTGCGTGCTCTCACCGAGCGGCACGGCACGGGCGCTGAGCAGTTCGCGGACCGGTCCGTCGGGAACGTCCTCGCGACCGCCGCATTCGGTGGCCGCCGGTTGCACATCGAGATTGCTCATGCCCCGATCATGCCGCTACCGGCGGCCGAACCGCCGTCAAGGCCGCTGCGGCGGCGCCGTCAGAGCACGCACACTCCCTCAGGCCTCCGGCATCGCCGTGTACACGCTCTGCCACGGGTCGGCCAGGCTCTCCGGGATGTCGGCCAGGCAGCCGCGCAGCCGCTCCCCCAGCGCCTTGGCCTGCGGATCTGCGCTGGTGGAGGCCGCGACCCCGGCGCCGAGCAGCCCGTGGACGACGAAGTTGACGGCCCGCAGGTTCGGCAGCTCGTAGCGGCTCACCGGCAGCTTGGCGGTCTCCGGGAGCAGCGCCCGCAGCCGGGCCACGTCCAGGTAGTCGCGCAGCCAGGCGTACGTCTGGTCGTCGCGCGCCCACAGCCCGACGTTGGCGTCGCCGCCCTTGTCACCCGACCGGGCGCCGACCAGCGTGCCGAGCGGCAGCCGTACGGTACGGCCCCGCCCCTCGTACGGCTCGGGCCGCAGCGGCCGGACGGCGGTGGCGGGCGCGGCCGCCGGGGGGACGGGATCCGGCCGTATCGCGTCGGCCTGCGGCCCCGGCCGGGCGTACCGGGTGTCGGAGGCCGCCTCGGACGTGTCGGCGCGGGGCACCGGCAGCCGGGTGCCGTCGTCCAGTACGGTCACGGCGCCGACCTCGGCGGCCGGCACCAGCGCAGGCCAGTAGACGCCGTATTCGGTGGCCTTGGCGGCGGCGTGCTCCAGGTAGAGGCCCGGGTAGCCGGCCAGCGCGGTGCCGGCGACCGCGCTGAAGAAGCCGCGGCCGACCTTGTCCTGGTCGGGGTCCTGCACGGTGAGGGTCAACCGGTCGGCGGTGCCGCCGTGTTCGCGGCGCAGGTCGTAGACGGCGAAGCGGCCGGGGCCGCCGGTGGCGTCGCGGAGGGTGGCCTCGGCGAAGTCGGCCTTGGCGTCCAGGTCGAGCCCGGTGAGCACGAAAGTGGCCGAATTCCGGTACCCGCCGCGGTGGTTGACGCAGACCTTGAGGTCGGCAGGGGCCGGTTCGCCGATCACCGGGCCGACCGCGACCCGGTCGGGGCCCTGCTGGGTGAGCCGTACGGTGTCGAACCGGGCCACCGCGTCGGCGTTGAGATAGGCCGGGCGGCCGATCTCGTAGAGCAGTTGGGCGGTGACGGTGCCGACGGTGACCGCGCCGCCGGTGCCGGGGTGCTTGGTGATGACGCTCGAACCGTCGGCGTGCAGTTCGGCGATCGGGAAGCCGGGGTGCACGGGGTCGGGGATCTCGGTGAAGAAGGAGTAGTTGCCGCCGGTGGCCTGGGTGCCGCACTCGATGATGTGGCCGGCGGTGATCGCGCCGGCCAGCCGGTCCCAGTCGTCGAGTGCCCAGTCGAACGCCCAGGCGGCGGGCCCGACCACCAGCGCGGCGTCGGTGACCCGGCCGCAGATGACGACGTCGGCGCCGGCCCGCAGCGCCCGCGCGATGCCCCAGCCGCCGAGGTAGGCGTTGGCGGTGAGCGGTTCGACGCCGGAGCCGGCCAGCGGGCGGCCGGTCGACAGATGGGCGAAGTCGTGGCCCGCGGCCTGGAGTTCGGGCAGCCGGTCCATCAGGTCGTCGCCCTCGACATGGGCGATCGACGGATTCAGCCTTCCGAGAGCGGCCACCTCGCGCAGCTTGGCGGCGAGGCCGGCCGGGTTCAGGCCGCCCGCGTTGACCACGATCTTGATGCCGCGCTGGAGGCAGGTGCCGAGCACGTCGCCCATCTGCGCCAGGAAGGACAGCGCGTAGCCGCCCTCCGGGTCGCGCTGCCTGGCCTTCCAGAGCAGCATCATGGTCAGTTCGGCGAGGTAGTCGCCGGTCAGTACGTCGATCGGGCCGCCCTCGACCATCTCGCGTGCGGCCGACAGCCGGTCGCCGTAGTAGCCGGAGCAGTTCGCGATACGCAGGGGTGCCTGCCGTCCGGTCAACTCGCTCTCCTGTCACTCCCGCGGTCACTCCTACGGGTCACCGACCTGAACGATCATCTTGCCGGTGTTCGCGCCGCGCAAGACCTACCGGGCAGCGTCGGCCACCGGCCCGCCCCGCCGGGCCGGTGGTTGAATCGGCGCATGACATCACCGCAACCGCCGCTGTCCGCCGACGAGATCATCGACATCGTCGACGAGGACGACCGGGTCGTCGGCCAGTCCAGGCGCGACGAGGCCTACGCCAGGGGGCTGCGGCACCGCTGCGCGTTCATCCTGGCCAGGGACGCCGAGGACCGGATCTTCGTGCACCGGCGCACCGACCGCAAGCTGGTCTTCCCCTCTCTCTACGACATGTTCGTCGGCGGGGTGGTCGGCGCCGGCGAGACCTACGACCAGACGGCGCTGCGCGAGGCCGAGGAGGAGCTCGGGGTGAGCGGACTGCCGCAGCCCGAGCGGCTGTTCACGTTCCTGTACGAGGACGGGCCGCGCCGCTGGTGGTCGGCCGTCTACCAGGTGCGCTGCGAACTCCCGGTGCGCCCGCAGCCGGAGGAGGTCGCCTGGCACGCGTTCCTGACCGAGGACGAGCTGACCGCCCGGCTGCCGGAGTGGCAGTGGGTGCCGGACGGCCTTGAGGGCTACCGCAGGCTGCTCAAGTGGCGGGCAGAGAAGAGCGGTTGAGCCTCGGGGAGGGCGTCACGCGCTCGCCGCGAGCAGCGACTCGGCCACCGCCGTCCGCATGTAGAGCACCGAACGGCCCGCCCGGTGCGCCGAGATGATCCCGGCGTCCCGCAGCGCGGTCAGATGCTGGTTGACGCCGGCCGCCGACAGGCCGGTGCGGCCGGCCAGTTCACTGGTGGAGGCGGGCACGGCCAGCTCGGCGAGCAGCAGCGCGCGGGTGCGGCCGATGACGGCGGCGACCGCGTCTGGCACGGCGGCCCGGTCGCGTTCCCACACCGAGCCGAGCCCCCGGCTCGGGTAGAAGAGCTGCTTGGTGGCCGGCGGCGCGGCCGTGGTGTGCACGCTCGACCAGGCGAAGACCGTCGGGACCAGTACCAGTCCCCTGCCGCCCAGGTCGGCGCCGATGTGGCAGACCGAGCCCGCCACCGTGAGGGTGTTGGCGCCCCAGCGCACCGACGGGTGCAGGTCGTCGAGCACCGCCTCGGCGCCGTCCGACGCCAGCCGCCGCGCCTGGTGGAAGACGTCGGCCTCCAGGATCGTCCGGACCTTCGGCCAGTACGGGGCCATCGCCAGCTGCCAGTAGCCGCTGATCTCGTCGGCGAGCCGGGCCAGGCCGGCCGCCGGGTCGTGGAACATGGCCTCGATCCGCGCGGTGCGCAGTCCGTATTCGGCCAGTTCGCGGCGGACCTCGGAGGCGGGGGTGGCGGCGACCTCGCGCAGTTCGCCGTCCAGGCCGGCCGAGGCCACCGGCGGCGGGGTGATGAAGTCCGGCAGGTAGCCGTCCGGCGGCACCAGATCGACCAGCAGGCCGCTGTCGAGTCCGGCGGCGGCCAGCCGCGGCGCGACCTCGTCCCGCCAGCGGCGGTGCACCGAGCGGCCGGCCGCGGTCTGGAACGCGCGGACGCTGGCGACGACCTCCCACAGCGGGGAGACCGCGAACCGGGTCCGCGCCACGTCACCCGCCGAGAACGCGAAACGGACATGTGCCGCCATCTGCTCCCCCGGATTCGGTCCTGCCTTAATGAATAGGGTCAACCTATCGGCCGGTCACACCATTCCCCCATGACCGCTCCCGTGCTTCCGGCCGAAGCCCCGGCAACTGCCCCGGCGCCGCCCGCGCCCACCGGCACCCCCGACCCCTCTCCCGCCTTCCCCGAGGCCCCCGCCGGCCGGTCGTCCGGGCGGATCAGGGCCGCCGCGTCCCGGCACTTCGGCGGCCTGCCCGGCCCGTTCTGGGTGGTCTTCAGCGGCACGGTGATCAACCGGATCGGCACCATGGTGCTGCCCTTCCTGGTGTTCTACCTCGGCTCCCGCGGCCTCAGCGACGGCCAGATCCCGTACGTCCTCGGCGCGCTCGGCGCGGGCGGGCTCGCCGGGCCGATCCTGGGCGGCTGGTTCGCCGACCGGTTCGGCCGCCGCCCGGCGATCCTCACCGGCATGATCGCCACCCCGGCCACCCAGGGGCTGCTGTTCCTGTCCCCCGGCCTGGTCACCCTCACGATGGCCGCCGCCCTGGTCGGTGCGGCCTCGGCGCTGCACGCGCCGGGCGTCGGCGCGGTGATCGCCGACTCGGCGCCCGTGCAGCGGCGGCAGGCCGCCTTCGGCCTCTACCACTGGGCGATCAACATCGGCGCGGCCACGGCGGGCGCGCTCGGCGGCTTCCTGATCGTGCACGGCTTCTGGGTGCTGTTCCTGCTCGACGCGGTCACCTGCCTCGGCTTCGCCGCCGTCGCCGCGTTCCTGCTGCCGCACGACGAGCCGCACACCAAGCCGCGCGACAGGCGACAGGGCAAGGGCGCGGCAGGGGGATCTCCTCAGCCCGCGACCGCCGGATACGGGGTCGTGCTGCACGACCGGCTGATGCTGCTCTTCGCCGCCGTGTGCGTCGCGGGCGAATGCGTCTACGCCCAGACCGAGTTCAGCATCCCGATGGCGATCCGCGACGACGGGCTGCCGGCCGGCGTCTACGGGCTGGTCGCAGTGGTCAACGCGCTGGTCGTCGTGCTGCTCCAGCCGTTCACCAACGCCTGGCTGCTGCGCTTCGACCGGATGCGGGTGTGGGGGGTGGCGTCGGTGCTGGTCGCGGTCGGCGTCGCGCTGACCGGGGTGGCCGGCGCCACGTCCGGCTACGTACTGACCACCGTCGTGTGGAGCGCCGGCGAGGTGTGCGCGGCCGGCATCGCCACCTCCGTCGTCGCCGACCTCGCCCCGGCCGACGCCCGCGCCCGCTATCAGGGGGTGCTCAACTGGTCGCGCGGCGTGGCCCGTTTCCTCGCACTGGCCGCCGCGCCCGCGCTCTACGCGGCGGCCGGCCCGGCCACGCTGTGGTGGACGGTCGCGGGGTTCGGGCTGTGCGGCGCGGCCGGTGCGCTGCTGCTCCGTCCCGCGCTGCTGCGCCGGACAGCGGCGGAGCCCGTCGTCCGGTGAACGCCGGGCCGTCAGCGGGGGTCCGGGCAGCCACGGGGGTGCTGCCCGGACCCCGGCTCAGCCCAGCACCAGCAGCCCGGCGATCACCGAGGCCGCGTTGGCGGCGACCGAGGCGGCGTACGGCAGCGGCCCGCGCATCCGCAGCAGCCGGCCGAGCAGCGCGCCCTCGATCACGCAGACCGCGCTCTCCGCGACGGCGAAGGCGGGCCAGTACGCTGCGCCGTGCACCTGCCGCAGGAACCACCAGAGCGGCGGGTGCGTCACACAGTTGACCATGACGGCGGCGAGGGCCGTACGGCGTGCTCGGGTGCGGGCCGCGGGTGCTCCGACCGGGGACGCCACCGCGACCGCCGCCACGTAGACGGGGACCTCCACCAGCAGGGTGAGCGCGAGGGCCAACGGGTACGGCACGAGCGGATCGTGCCACGGGGAGGGGCCGATGGCCAGCACGGCCGGTACGGGTGTACGCCCGCTGGTGACGACGGGCCCGCGCGGCCCGGCCCGGGCAGGCGTGACCGTACCGGTGGCGGGCTTCGCGCTCGCCACCTGCGTGACGCTGGCCCTCGCGCTGCGACTGCCCGCCGGTACCGCGGTGGTGGGCCTCGCCACCTTCGGCATCCTGCACAACGTGCTCGAACTGCGGTACATGGCGGGCCGGTTCGAGGGCGTGCTGCGCGGCCCGTTCCTGCGGCTGCTGGCCGCGCTGATCACCGGCATCGTGCTGTGCCGGGTGCTGCCGCCGTCGACCGGCACCCGGGCCGCGGAGATCCTGCTCGCGTACGGCCTGCTCGCGGTGGCCTGCGTGCACGCGCTGCGCTCCCGTCCGCTGCTGCTCGCGACGGCGGCGGTGGTGATCGCCGCGGCAACGACAGCGTCGCTGACCTTCCCCGCCTACCACTTCGTGATGCTGACCCATCTGCACAACGTGGTGCCATTGCTCTTCTTGTGGGAGTGGTCGCGGGACATGCCGCGCGGCCGGACCGCGTTCAGGGCGGTGCAGTTCGGCTGGGTGCTGGTGATCCCGGCGCTGCTGCTGGGCGGCGCGTTCGACGGCCTGATGGGCGGCGGCTCCGGCTGGACCGACCGGCTGTCGCTCTCGTACACCCCGCCGGCCTGGCAGCACACCGAGGCGGGGCTGCGGTTCGTCACCGTCTTCGCCTTCATGGCGATGATGCACTACCTGGTGTGGGTGTGGTTCATGCCGCGCTACGCGCCCGACGCCACCGAGGCGTTCGAGCGCCGGGTGCCCGGGATGACCGGCCGCTGGGCGTGGGGTCTCGGGCTCGGCGGGGCGGCGGCGCTCGCGGTGCTGTTCGTCAGCGACTACTCGCAGGGCACCTCGCTGTACGCGGCCGTGGCCAGCTACCACGCCTACCTGGAGTTCCCGGTCCTGCTGATGCTCGTCCTGGGCCTCGGCCCCGGAACCCCCGGAGGGAAGAAGTGACCCAGACCCTGTCCGGCGGCCTGCCGTCGTACCTGCTCGCCGATGTGGCGCCGCCGCCGTCGGACTCCGGCGGCTCGCACCACGTGGTGCTCGCCGTGGCCGGGGTGGTGCTGCTCGCCGCCGTCCTGGCGCTGATCATCGCGGCGGTGTCGCGCCGCAGGTGACCCCGCTCGCCGGATGGTTAGGGTGGGCGGGTGAGCGAAATCGACGGGGCGGAGCCGGCGCGGCGGGGCGGGCTCGACTCGGTCCGGCTGTGGTTCTCCCCGGCCCGCGTCCAGGACGAGGGCAGCACGCCCGACTACCGCTTCTCGCTCGCCAACGAGCGGACGTTCCTGGCCTGGATCCGTACGGCGCTGGCCCTGATCGGCGGCGGTTTCGCCGTCGACCAGTTCCTCACCGACCATCTCACCCACTGGGTGCGGGTCGCGCTCGCGCTGGTGCTGCTGGCCGGCGGCGTGGCCTGCACGCTGCGGGCGGTCAACCAGTGGGTGCGCTGCGAGCGCGCGATGCGGCGCGGCGAGGACCTGCCGGTGTCCCGTTTCCCGGCGGTGCTCGCGGTGCTGGTGGCGGTGACGGCGGTGGCGATGGTGTGCGTGGTGCTGTTCGGGTGGGCGGGGTGACGAACGCGCGGCGCGCCGTCGAGACCGATCGCGACCCGGGGCTGCAACCCGAGCGCACCCGGCTGGCCTGGCGGCGCACGACGCTCTCCTTCGCGGTCGTCACCGTGCTCGCGATGCGGCTGGCGCTGGAAGGCGACCGCTCGGGGACGGTGCTGCCGGCGGTCGCGGTGTTCCTCTCCGCCCTCGCCTTCCTGGCCTTCCTGCGGCTGGCCCACCGGCGGATACAGCGGCTGGACGCGTCACGGCCGTCGACGATGCCGCCGAGCATGGCGGTGGCGGTCGCGGGCTGCACGGTGGCGGTCGCGGTGTTCGCGGCGACGCTGGCCCGCTGACCGCACGGGTTCGGCGGCGGTCAGCGGGACCGGCGACGGTGATCGGGGCCGGCGGCGGTCAGCGGGACCGCCGGCGCAGCACGCTGACCAGCGCGCGCACCTCGCGGTCGGCGAAGCCGGGCTCACCGGCGATCGTCCGCACCAGCCCGTCCCGTACGGCACGGCTGCGCCCGGCGGCCACCATCGCCAGCGACTCGGCCAGCGCCTCGGGCAGTTCGCTGTGGTGCCAGGGCGTGCCGGCGTCCTCGTCGAACCACCGGACGGCCGGGAAGGAGGCGTGCACCTTCGGCTGCCGGTTGCCGAGCCAGTCCCAGACCGGCCACGGCATCGACACGTTGACCACATGCCCGGCCGGCAGCGTGCGCACCCAGGGCGCCGACTCCGGCGACTGCTGCCAGCGCCAGTGGTTCGGGCTGGTCCGGCCCTGGACGGTGACCCCGACATAGCGCAGCTTGCGGCGGACCACCGGCCACGGCTCGCGGCTCTCCTCGATCCAGCCGGCCAGCTCACGGTGGATACGGTCGAACGTGGAGCCCCCGTCGACCACGTCCACCACGGCGAGCGGCCGGTCGCGCCGGGCCAGCGCCCGCGGTTCAAGACCGGCGGCGGCCAGGTGCTCGCGGAACCGTTGCCGTACGGCCGCCGTCCACTCCGAGCGATAGCGGGACCACATCGACACCGGCAGCCGGTACAGGGCGCAGGGCCCGCCCGCGACCTCGAAGGCCCCGGTCAGCAGGTCGTACATGCTGTCGAGCGAGCGCCCCACGAAGCACAGGTCGCCGGCTCCGGCCCGGGCGAGCACCTTCCCGGTGCACACGGTCAGCTCCGGCAGATGCCACAGCGGGGCCTCACCCGCCCCGTCCAGCAGGCCGCCGAGCCGGGCCGGACCGCCGCCCGTGTACGACGACAGGGCCCACCGGTACGGCTGGGGCGGCGGGCTGGGCGGGCTGGAAGAAGCGCGGCGGGACATGCGTCCAGTGCAGCACCGCGAGGTCGGCCGCGTCACCGGATTTACCGGGGATCGGCCCTACCCGGGATCGGCGGCCACGGGCTGCGGCGGCACCACGGGGCCGGGGCCGGCGAACGCCCGCCGGGCGTGGGTGAGCAGCTCGCGTACCGCGGGACCGCGGGTGTTCCGCCAGGCCAGGGCGAGCAGGGCGGGCGTCTCGACGTCCTCGATGATCCGCGCGGTGAGCCGGTCCCGGTAGCGCGCGGCCATCGACTCGCTGAGGACGGCGACCCCGAGCCCGCGGGCGGCGAGATCGGCGACCGCTTCGGCGGCACTGGCCTGGAGCGCGATCACCGGGTGCAGGCCCTGTGCGGCGCAGGCCCCGTCGAACACCGTCCGCAGGCCGGTGCCCGGCGGCATGCAGATGACGGACCGGCCGGCCAGGTCGCGCAGGGTGACCGGCGGCCCTTCCGCGAGCGGGTGCCCGGCCGGAACGGCGACGACCAGCCGCTCGCTGATGATCGTCAGCGTGTCGAGGCCGCCGAGGTCGTCGGTCGCGGTGCCGATCAGCGCCAGGTCGATCGCGCCCGCCCGGACCTCCTCCACGAGCCGGTCGGAGCTGTCCTCAAGCAGCTCCAGCTCCACTCCGGGATGCGCCCGGTGGAACGCGGCAAGGGCCTCGAACAGCGGCGTCACCGTACAGCCGATGACCATCCCGACCGTCAGCCGGCCGCGGATCAGCGCGGTCACCTCGCCCACCGCCTGGCCGACCGCACCGGCGGCGGCGAGCGCGGCACGGGCGTGTTCCAGCGCCGCCTTCCCCGCCACGGTGAGGGTCGCGGTACGCGCGGAACGGTCGAAGAGCTCGCCGCCGAGCTCCCGTTCGAGCCGGCGGATCTGGGCGCTGACGCCGGACTGGCTGATGTGCACCCGCTCCGCGGCCCGGGTGAAGTTCCGCTCCTCGGCGACCGCGACGAAGTATTCGAGCTGCCTCAGGTCCATGACTCCTGATTCTAGCTCTCAGAAGAACCATCTGTTGGACTTCTGATCGGCCGGCGGCCACGCTGGAGGGAACAGCACATCGGAAGCCGGGAGGAATCCATGTCTGAGTACGAGCCCGAGTACGAGAAGGCCATGCGGCCCGAGGACATCACCCGCCTGTTCGTGGAGCGGTCCAACGCCGGTGACGCGGCCGGCGTCGCCGCCCTCTACGAGCAGGACGCGGTGCTCGCCTACCCGCCCGGCGGCCGGACCGTCGGCCGCGAGGCGATCCGCGCGCTGTGGGAGAAGGTACTGGCCGGCCGCCCGCACTTCGAGCCGGAGCAGCCGCTGCCGACGCTGCTCAGCGGCGACATCGCCCTCACCTCGACACCGCCGGGAGACGGGGCCGGCGCCCGCGCCCAGGTCGTACGGCGGCAGTCCGACGGCAGCTGGCTGCGGGTGCTCGACCAGCCCGAGTTCGTCCATCCCTCCGACCGGCCGGCGGCGCCCACCGCCTAAGCTGCGTACGGCGGCAGGCAGCCTGCGCCCGGGGGCCGGACCGGAAGGTGCGCATTGATGGCAGTCGGGCCGGTGGTCGTGGTGATGGGGGTCGCCGGGTCGGGGAAGTCGGTGGTCGGGCGGCTGCTCGCACAGCGGCTCGGCGTGGAGTTCGCCGAGGGCGACGACTTCCACCCCGCGGCCAACGTCGCGAAGATGTCTGCCGGGCAGCCGCTCGACGACGCCGACCGGGAGCCGTGGCTCGACGTGGTCGCCGGCTGGATAGCCGGGCGCGGCGAGCTGGGCGGGGTCGTGAGCTGCTCGGCGCTGCGGCGGCGCTACCGCGACCGGCTCCGCGCGGACACCCCCGGGGTGTTCTTCCTGCACCTGGACGGCTCGCCGGCGCTGATCTCCGGCCGGCTGGCCGAGCGGACCGGCCACTTCATGCCCGCCGAGCTGCTGCGCTCGCAGTACGACACGCTCGAACCGCTCCAGCCGGACGAGGCCGGGGCGGCCGTCGTCATCGACGGGCCGGTGGAGGCGACCGTCGAACGGGCGCTGGCGCGGATCCCGCGCTGACCGGCCGGGTACGGCGGGGTACGGCGACGGGACGGGGCGCGGCGACCGGGCCGGAGGTGAGGCCGGGCGCGGCAACTGGGCGCGGCGACCGGGCCGGGCACGGTAGCCGGGCCGGGAGCACCGGCCCGGGCCCGCTACCGCCGCGTCGCTACCAGCGCGGCACCGACGGCGTCACCCACTCCGGGTCCGCCTTCCGCATCGCCGCCGCGTCGTCGCGGTTCCGCATCGTGCCGTCGTCGTCCAGCCAGCGCTGGTGCAGCGCCGCCAGCGCGGCACGGTCGAGTTCGACGCCGAGGCCGGGCAGGTCGCTGACGGTGAGCCGGCCGTCGGTGAAGACGTGCCGCTCGGTGATGACGTCCTCGGTCTGCCACGGGTAGTGCGAGTCGCAGGCGAAGTCCAGGTTGGGGACGGTGGCGGCGACGTGGGTCATGGCGGCGAGGCTGATGCCCAGGTGGGTGTTGGAGTGCATCGACAGGCCGACGCCGAACGTCCGGCAGATCGCGGCCAGTTCGCGGGTGTTGCGCAGGCCGCCCCAGTAGTGGTGGTCGGACAGCACCACCTGCACGGCGCCGCGGCTGAACGCCTCGGCGATCTCCGGGAACGTCGTCACGCACATGTTGGTCGCCAGCGGCACGTCGGTGCCCGCCGCGACCTGGGCCATCCGCTCGGTGCTGCTGGCCGGGTCCTCCAGGTACTCCAGTACGTCGGCCAGCTCGCGGGCCACCGACAGCGAGGTCTCCACTGACCAGGCGCCGTTGGGGTCCAGGCGCAGCGGCCGGCCGGGGAACGCCTCGGCGAGGGCGCGGACGGCGGCGATCTCCTGGTCGGGCGGGAAGACGCCGCCCTTGAGCTTGAACGAGCCGAAGCCGTAGGTGTCGGCGAACCGCCGGGCCTGGGCGACGACGCCGGCCGGGTCGACGGCGGCGCCCCAGTCGTCGGACTCGCCCTGGCCGCCGGGGTGTTCGGCGAGCCGGTAGAAGAGGTAGGCGCTGTAGTCCACGGCGTCGCGGACCTTGCCGCCGAGCAGCGTGTGCACCGGCAGGCCGAGCACCTTGCCGAGGGCGTCCAGGCAGGCCACCTCGAAGCCGGAGATGACGGAGAGCCGCAGCTTGTCGGCGGTCTGCACGCCGCGCAGGCCGCCGACGTCCACGGAGTCCGACACGTCGGCGGGATCGCCGCAGACCTGCTCCGCGAGGGTGAAGAGGCCGTTCAGGTCGCTGACCTGGTGGCCGGACAGCGCCTGGGCGAGCGGCGCGGCGAGGTCGAGATAGCGGGTGTCGCCGTAGGTCTCACCGACCCCGGTGGTGCCGTCCGCGGTGACGACCTCGATGATGAGACGCGGGGTGTACGGCTGGTGGACGCCCTGGGTGTTGAGCAGCGGCGGATCGGCGATGAGGATGGGGGTCAGCCGGACCTCGGCGACCGTGAGGGCCGCGGAGCGCTCTGCTGTCTTCATATGTGAATTATGTTCACCCATGAGACCAGAGCCTAGGCGGGCCGCCCCTCGGGCGTCAATCGGCACGATTCTCGCGGTGCTGGACTGCATACCGACCGGTCGGTACGATGACCTGGCCACGACGGTGACGAGGAGCAGGAATGAGCAGCGATACCGACAACCCGCCGGGACTCGACCTCGGCCGGCTGCGCCGCCATCTGGACCAGTCCTGCCCCGGCCTCGTGGCCGGCGAACTGCGCGCCAAGCTCATCGAGGGCGGCCGGTCCAACCTGACGTACTGGGTCACCGACGGCGGCGCCGAGTGGGTTGTGCGCCGGCCGCCGCTGGGGCACGTCCTGGCCACCGCGCACGACATGACCCGCGAGCACCGGGTGATCAGCGCGCTCGCGTCCACTCCGGTGCCGGTGCCGGGCACGGTGCTGCTGTGCGAGGACGAGCAGGTGATCGGCGCCCCGTTCTACGTCATGGACTTCGTGGAGGGCACGCCCTTCCGCAGCGCCGGGCAGCTGCGGGAGCTGGGCGAGCGGCGCACCAAGGACGTGGTGCTGGCGCTGGTGGACACCCTGGTCGACCTGCACGCGGTGGACCCCGGGCAGGTCGGGCTCGGCGACTTCGGCCGCCCCGACGGCTACCTGGAGCGCCAGCTGCGCCGCTGGGGCAAGCAGCTCGACGCCTCCCGCAGCCGCGAGCTGCCCGGCATCGACGAGCTGCACTCCGCGCTCGGCGCCGCGCTGCCGCACTCCCCCGCCCCGGCCGTCATCCACGGCGACTACAAGCTGGACAACGTCCTGGTCGGCACGGACGACCGGCTGACCGCCGTCCTGGACTGGGAGATGTCCACCCTCGGCGACCCGCTCACCGACCTCGGCCTGCTCGTCATGTACAGCGAGCAGCAGACCGTCCCGAACTACGTCGTACCGAGCACCAGCGCCGCGCCCGGCCACCCGTCCACCGACGAGCTGATCGAGCGGTACGCGCTCCGCTCCGGCCGTGACGTGTCGGCCGTCGGCTGGTACACCGCGTTCGCCGGCTTCAAGCTCGCGGTCATCGCCGAGGGCATCCACTACCGCTACACGCTGGGCCAGACGCTCGGCGCCGGGTTCGACCGGATCGGCAGCGCCGTCCCGCTCATCATCGAGCGCGGCCTGCACACCCTCAAGCAGCACGAGCAGCACGAGCAGCACGAGCAGCACCAGCAGCGGCACGAGAAGCGACAGGAAGGCTGAGCAGCGATGGATTTCGCCTTCGACACCAGGACCGAGGAGCTGCGGGCCCGCCTGCTCGCCTTCCTCGACGAGCACGTGTACCCGGCCGAGCCGGTCTTCGACGAGCAGCGCGAGCAGGCCGAGGGCGAGGCCCGCTGGTCGGCGCCGCCGGTCGTGGAGGACCTCAAGGCGGAGGCCAGGCGGCAGGGCCTGTGGAATCTTTTTCTTGTGAACCAGCACAGCCTTCCGGGCGAGCACGGCGCCGGGCTGACCAACCTCCAGTACGCGCCGCTGGCCGAACTCACCGGGCGCAGCCCGCACTTGGCGCCGCCGGCGACGAACTGCGCGGCGCCCGACACCGGCAACATGGAGGTGCTGAGCGAGTTCGGCACGCCGGCGCAGCGCAAGGAGTGGCTGGAACCGCTGCTGGCAGGCGAGATCAGGTCCGCGTTCGCGATGACCGAGCCCGACGTGGCCTCGTCCGACGCGACCAACATCGAGACGCGGATCGTCCGTGACGGCGACTCGTATGTGATCAACGGCCGCAAGTGGTACATCTCCGGGGCGATGAACCCCAAGTGCGCGATCTTCATCGTGATGGGCAAGACCGACCCGGCCGCCGACCGGCACCGGCAGCAGAGCCAGATCCTGGTGCCGCGCGACACCCCCGGCATCGAAGTCCGGCGCGGCATGCGGGTGTTCGGCTACGACGACGGCGACCACGGCGGCCACGCGGAGGTCGTCTTCCACGACGTGCGGGTGCCCGCGGAGAACCTGATCGGCGAGGAGGGCGGCGGATTCGCCATCGCCCAGGCCCGGTTGGGCCCCGGCCGGATCCACCACTGCATGCGGCTGATCGGCATGGCCGAGCGGGCCGTCGAGCTGATGTGCCGGCGGGCGGCCGGCCGGACCGCGTTCGGCAAGCCGCTGGCCGCGCAGGGCGTGGTGCAGGAGTGGATCGCCGAGGCGCGGGTGGAGATCGAGCAGTTGAGGCTGCTCGTGCTCAAGACCGCGTGGCTGATGGACACGGTGGGGAATCAGGGGGCGCACACGGAGATCCAGGCGATCAAGATCGCGACGCCCGCCGGGGTGCAGCGGATTCTGGACCGCGCGATCCAGCTCCACGGCGCGGGCGGGGTCGGCCAGGACTTCCCCCTGGCATCCCTGTGGGCCGCCGCCCGCACCCTCCGTCTCGCCGACGGCCCCGACGAGGTCCACAAACGCTCCCTCGCTCGCCGCGAGCTCAAGAAGTACGCCTGACGCTTCCAGCGCGGACCCGGCCCACAGCTGCCGCCGCCCCGGCATCACCAGCGGCGCGGGACCGTTCCCCTTCTGCGGCTGCCGCCGCGCGGGCGCGATGTGCCCCGGCATCACCAGGCACGCGGGACCGTACCCGTTCAGCGGCTGCCGCCGCGTGGGCGCGATATGCCCCGGCATCACCAGGGGCGCGGGACCCTTCCCACTCTGCGGCTGCCGCCGCGTGGGCGCGATGTACCCCGGCATCACCAGGGGCGCGGGACCCTTCCCACTCTGCGGCTGCCGCCGCGTGGGCGCGATGTACCCCGGCATCACCAGGGGCGCGGGGCTGTTTCCGATGTGCGGCTGGCGCCGCGTGGGCGCGATATGCCCCGGCATCACCAGGGGCGCGGGCCCCTTCCCACTCTGCGGCTGCCGCCGCGCCTGCGCGATGTGCCCCGGCACCACCAGGCGCGCGGGACCATACCCGTTCAGCGGCTGCCGCCGCGCCGGCGCGATATACCCCGGCATCACCAGGGGCGCGGGGAACTGCGCGACAAGCCACGGCGGTGGCGCGCCTTACCACCGGGCCGAAGGGGCTGGTGCTGATGTTTCCCGGCCACCGGCCGGTGGGGGGCTGGTGGCGCAGTTCCCCGCGCCCCTGGGGTGACCGGGGCAGCCACCGCCCCTTCGGGGCGCATTCTGGCCGGGAGCGCCCCGCAGGGGCTAAGGCTGGATGACCAGGCGGCCCGTCGTCTGGCCGTCTGCGACGCGCTGGACTGCGTCCGCCGCCTCGGACATCGGGAGCCGGGCCGTGATCAGCGGCCTGATCGTGCCCTCGGAGGCCAGCCGCGTCAGGTCCTCGTGGGCCTGGTGGACGGCCACCGGGTCGTAGCGGTTGTACAGGCCCCAGTGCAGGCCGAGGATGCCGTAGTTCTTCACGAGTGCGTGACTGAGCGCCGGCGCGGGAATCGTGCCGCCGGCGAAGCCAACCACCACGATCCGGCCCTCGAAGGCCACGCACTTGGTGGACCGGGTGAAGGCGTCCCCGCCCACCGGGTCGTACACCACGTTGGCGCCGCGCCCGCCGGTGGCCTCCTTCACCACGGCCACGAAATCCTCGCTGTGGCGGTCCACCACGATGTCCGCGCCCAGCTCGCGCGCGACCTTCGCCTTGTCGGGGCCGCCGACGACGCCGATCACGGTGGCCCCGGCAGCCTTGCCGAGTTGGACGGCCGCGCTGCCGACCCCGCCGGCCGCCGCGTGCACGAGCAGCGTCTCGCCCGGCCGCAGCGCCGCCCTGCGGTGCAGGCCGAACCAGCCGGTCTGGTAGCCGATGTGCAGCGCCGCGGCCTCCGCGTCGTCCAGCGCCTCGGGCGCGGGCAGCACCCCGGCGGCGGGCACCACGACGTATTCGGCGAAGGCCCCGTCCGGCGGCGAGGCGGGCGAGATGACCCGGGTACCGGGTTCGAGTCCCGTCACTCCCTCGCCGAGCCCGGCGACCTCGCCGCACAGCTCGACGCCGGGGATGAACGGCAGCTCGGGCCGGATCTGGTACTCACCGCGGCAGAGCAGCGCGTCGGGGAAGTTCACGGCCGCCGCGCGTACGCGCAGCAGCACCTGTCCGGGCCCGGGCTCGGGGGCCGGGATCTCGTCGAGGCGCATCGCCTCGCGCGGTTCGGCGTTGCGGTGGACGCGCCATGCCTTCACGTGGGACTCCCGGGGGTCGGAGGGGGGTCGAGGGAGGTTCAGCGGGGGTTCAGGTGGGTTCAGGGCCGCCGGACCGAGTGCAGCAGCAGGTCGGCGAACTCGGCGGCGACCTGGTCGGCGGACAGCGGGCCGTCCGCGTGGTACCAGATGCCGAGGTGGTGCACGGAGCCGAAGAAGAAGTCCACCACCAGGTCGGGGCGCAGCTCGGGCCTGAAGTGGCCGTCCCGCTGCCCCTCCTCGATCAGCGTGCGGAACATCTCGTGGTAGCGGCGGCGCTCGGCGCGTACCGCCTTCTGCTTCTCCGGCGCGAGCTGGTGCATCGACCGGAAGAAGATCTTGGTGTCGTCGAGGTTCTCGATGCTGGTGACCACGACGTCCACCGCGGCCTCGGCCAGCCGGTCGGCCACGTCGGTGTCGCGGGCGGCGATGGCGTCGAGCCGCTCGGTCTGGAGCCGCAGCACCCGCCCGTAGATCTCGTGCAGCAGGTCGTCCTTGGAGCCGAAGTAGTGGTAGAGCGCGCCCTTGGTGACGCCGGCCGCCTCCACGATCTCCTGCACGGAGGTGCGGTCGTAGCCGCGTTCGGCGAACAGCCGGGTCGCCTCGGCGAGCAGCCGCTCGGGGACCGCCGTCCCGCTGCCGCCGTTGCCGGTACCCGTCGCGTTGCGTGCCATGGCCTGCCTGACCTCTCTGCCGTTCCTCTTGCCCGCTGTGGACCCTATCCGGCCCTGCCGCGCAGTTCCCGTCGGAGGATCTTGCCGGTGGCGGTCTTCGGCAGTTCCAGCAGTACCTCCACCTGGCGCGGGTACTTGAACGCGGCGAGCCGCTCCTTGCAGTAGGCGACCACGTCGGCGGGGTCGGCGTCGGCGCCGGGCCGCAGGCTGATGTACGCCTTGACGCTCTCGCCGCGGTAGGAGTCGGGCACGCCGACGACGGCGGCCTCGCGGACGGCGGGGTGGGTGTAGAGCACGTCCTCGACCTCGCGCGGCCAGACCTTGAAGCCGGACGCGTTGATCATGTCCTTCTTGCGGTCCACGACGTAGAGCCAGCCGTCGGAGTCCATGAAGCCGATGTCGCCGGTGAGCAGTTCGCCGCCGGGTATCGCGGCCTCGGACTCCTCCGGCCGCTCCCAGTAGCCCGGTACGACCATCGGCCCGCTGACCGCGATCTCGCCCTGGGCGCCGAACGGCACCTCGGCGCCGTCGTCGTCCAGGATCCTGACCATGGTGCCGGGCCCCGGCACGCCGACCGCGAGGGTTCCGGACTCCGGGTCGACCGGCGCCTCGCGGCCCGGCGGCACGCTGGCGCAGGGCGCGGTGCACTCGGTCAGGCCGTAGCCGTTGGACAGGTAGTGGCCGAACCGCGACCTGAAGGTCTCCACCACGGCGGGCGGCAGCGGGGCGCCGCCGGACGAGATCAGCTCGAAGGAGCGGAAGTCGTCGGCGCTCGCGCCGGGTACGGCCATCAGTGCCATGAAGGCGGTGGACGGGCCGACGGTGTAGGTGGGGCGGTGCTCCCGGAAGGCGTCGAGTACCACGCCGGGCTCGAACCGGTAGGCGAGTGCCACGGTGTGGCCGCCGGCCAGGCCGGCCGACAGCTGGCAGACGATGCCGGTGATGTGGAAGAGCGGCGCCAGCGCGAAGACCACCGCGTCCGGGCCGAGGTCCTGGACGCGGACCTGCCGGTGGGCGTTGAACGAGATGTTGCCGTGCGTGTTGAGCGCGCCCTTGGGCCGGCCGCTGGTGCCCGAGGTGTAGCTGATCAGCGCGGTGTCGGCGGCGGCAGGCAGCGGCAGGCCGAGCGGCGGCCCGGCGGCGGCGCGGGCGGCTTCCAGTACGTCGCCGGCGTCGGCCGCGGGCTGCCGCTCGCCGCGCAGCACCCGCGGATCGTCCCGGGTCTGGAGGTCGAACTCGCTGGCGGTCAGCGCGATCCTGACCTTGGTGCCGGCCGCGGCGGCGCGCGCGTAGCCCTCCCAGGCGCGCTCGGAGCAGACCAGGGCGACGGCCCCGGAGTCGCCGAGCACGTGCGCCAGTTCCTGCTGCTTGTACATCGGGTTGACGGGGACGACCGCGCCGCCGGCCTTCCAGGTGGCGAGCAGCGCGACGACGAACTGCGGGACGTTCTGCAGCATCACCGCGAGCCGGTCGCCGGGGGCGAAGCCGCGGTCGGCGAGGTGCCGGGCGAGGCCGTCGGACAGCGCGTCGAGCTCGCCGTAGCCGAGCCCGCCGTCGAAGTACCGCAGCGCCGGGTGGCCCGGGTCGCGCTCGGCGACCGCGCGGAAGGTGTGCAGCACCGACGGCGGGTGCTCGACCTCCTGCCGCTGCTCCTCGGTGAAGTGCTTCAGCCAGGGCTGGTCGGCATATCCGGTCACGCCAGGTCACCTTCCTTCGCCGCGGGCACGGGGGAACCGGCGGCGGTCCCGGCGGCGGGCCGGGCCTGCTGGGCCTGAAGTTCCTCGTAGCCGCGCTGGAGCTTGTTCATGCCGCCGAGCCAGTGTTCGGGGTCGGCGGCGCGGGCCGCGTAGTAGTCGGCGACCTCGGGGTGCGGCAGGATCAGGAAGTGCTCGGCCTCGATGCCGGCCAGCACCGCGCGGGCCACGTCCTCCGGCTCGATGGCGGTCGGCGCGAGCACCAGGTCGCCGGCCGGTCCGGTGGATTCCAGCATCCGGGTGCGTACGCCCTGCGGGCAGACCGCGTGCACCTTGACGCCGCGGTGCCGGTAGGTGAGGGAGAGCCATTCGGCGAAGGCGAGCGCGCCGTGCTTGGTCACCGAGTACGTGGCCGCGCCGATCATCGTCAGCAGGCCGGCCGCCGAGACGGTGGACACGAACCGGCCCTGGCCGCGTTCCAGCCACTCGGGCAGCAGCGCGCGGGCGGCGCGGACGTGGCTCATCACGTTGACGTCCCAGGCCAGTTCCCAGGCGGCGTCCTCGGCCTCGGGGCCGCCGCCGGTGCCGACTCCGGCGTTGGCGCAGAAGACGTCGATCCGGCCGCCGAGCGCGGTGCGGGCGGCGGGCACGATGCCGGAGGCGTCACCGGGGACGACCGCGGCGCCGATCTCGGCGGCGACCGTCCGGGCGGCGCCGGCGTCCAGGTCGTTGACCGCCACCCGGGCGCCCTCGGCGGCGAACGCCCGGGCCAGCGCCGCTCCGATGCCGCCGCCGGCTCCCGTGACGACCACTCGGGCGTCGCGCAGCGCTTCCACCACGATCGTGTCTCCCTTGACTCGATGTCGGCTCGATCACTCTCCCCCGTTCGCATACTAAGCGGTTGGTCACTGCATCGGAAGGGCCGGGCGCGCCCGACAGACTCACCCGTCCGAGGGATGGACGGCGGCGGCCCGGCTCGGGATGATGCGGGCAGAACTCACAGAGCGGACAGAGCGGACGGACGCCGGGGGGCAACCATGGCCGTGACCGTGCGGGTGACAAGTGTGCGGCCCTTCTGGGACCTGACCGTCGACGCGCAGGGCGATCCCGATCCGGCGCAGCGGGACGCGCTGCTGTCCGGGGTGGTGGCGGCCGGCAGCACCGACCTGGCGGTGTTCTCGCACGGCTGGAACAACGACGTGTCCACCGCGAGCACGCTCTACGACCGGTTCTTCGCGCCCTTCCCCGGCCTGCTGGCCGCCGCGCCGGCCGTGCCCGCCGCGCGGTTCGGGTACGTCGGGGTGCACTGGCCGTCGATGCGGTTCTCGGACGAGCCGATCCCGGACTTCCCGCACCAGTCGGTGGCCGCGCCCACCGGGCAGGACCCCATCTCCGCATTCCTCGGCCCTGAGGCACGGGCGGCGCTCGCCCGGGTCTTCCCCGGCCGGGAGCCGGTCATCGGCCGGCTGGCCGAACTGCTCGCGCAGCAGCCGGCGGACGCCGGGGCGCTGGACGAGTTCGCGGCCGCTGTGCGCACCCTCACCGGCGGCCCCGCCGACCCGGCCACCGCGCGCTTCGCCCAGGACCTGCCGGGCACCGGCGGCGCTCCGGCGCTGCTGACCGGGGACCCGGCCGCCGCCTGCCAGGCGCTGGCCGACGCGCTCGAACAGGCCGGCTGCCCGGTCGCCCCGGCCGACGACGGCCAGGCGCTGCTCGGCGGACTCGGCAAACGGGTCTGGGACGGCGCGCGCGAATTGCTGCGGCAGGCCACGTACTACACGATGCGGGCCCGCGCGGGCACCGTCGGGCAGCTCGGACTCGGGCCGCTGCTGGGGCAGTTGGCGCAGCGCGCGCCCGGGGTGCGGATCCATCTGATCGGGCACAGCTTCGGCGCCCGGCTGGTGTCCTTCGCACTGCTCGGCCTCGGCGAGGACGCGGCCGGCGCCGCCGGTCAGGACGCGCCCGGTGTCGCCTCGGTGACACTGCTGCAAGGCGCCTTCTCGCACTACGCGTTCAGCGGCCCGCTGCCGTTCGACTCCGGCGGCGGCGCGCTGCACGCGGCGTTGCAGCGGGTGAAGGGGCCGCTGGTGGCCTGCCACTCCAGCCATGACGAGGCGCTCGGCGTGCTCTATCCGGTGGCGTCCCGGCTCGCCGGCGAGGACAGGTCGCTGCTCGGCCTCGGCGATCGCTGGGGCGCGCTCGGCCATGACGGCTTCCAGCAACTGCCGGGCGCGCGGGCGCTCATGCTCGCCGACGCGCTGGCCGGGCCGCTGCCCGCGTCCGGGCCGGTGAGCGTGGACGCGTCGGCGGTGGTGTGCTCGGGCGGGCCGCCGTCGGGCGCGCACAGCGACATCTGCCATGCGGAGCTGGCCCGGTTGGTGCTGCGGGCCGCGGGCCGGATCCCCGGCTGAGGACCCGGCCCGCGGCCGGCGTGCGGCGGGACGGCGTCCGGTCGAGCGGCCTTGCCGTGGCCGCGCTCCCTTGGACGCCGTACCCGCCGTTCTCCCTGCGGGACCGTTCAGCGGTGGGCCGGGAACTCCACCACCTGCTGGTAGGTCGGGCGGTTCTGCCAGCTGATCCGGTCGTCGGTCACGCCGCCGAGCGGGCGCTGCACGATCGAGTCCGCGCACCACTGGTCGCCGGCCGAGCAGCCGCCGTCGTCACCGGGGTAGACCGTGGTCGCCGGGGTGGCCGCGGCCTGCTTCAGCGTGGACAGCAGCATGTCGCGGCAGGCGGCCAACTGCCCGCCGCCGCAGTACGTCTGGGCCAGCGGCCCCTGCACGGACTGGCCGAGCACCCGCCGCAGGTCCTTGTCCGCGTAGGACCACCAGCCGTACTGGAACGAGCTTCCGGCGTGCGAGCCGGTCGGTCCGTGGCCGGCCGACGGCGACTCGTCCACCGTCAGGTTCGCGGTGAGCGCGGTGTAGAGGTCGCTGCCGAGCCCGCCCTCGAACTCGCCCTGGATCAGCAGCGGCCACCACGCGTCCATCACCCGCACCGCGTCGGCGTCGGCGTAGGTGTGCGAGCCCGGTGACGTCTCGTGCCGCTTGCTGCCGTCGGCGCTCCAGGTGCGCAACTGCTGTACGGCGGCGGCCTCCTGGGGATCGGCGACGGCTCCGTTGCCGATCACCTGGAGCAGGTCGGGCAGCACGTCCTCGCCCCGCAGGTCGGTGAGCGCCGCGTCGTCCATCGCCTTGGCGAGCGCGGAGCGGGTGACGCCGCCGGCCTGCACCAGCGCCTTCACCCGGTCGTTCAGCAGGTCGGCGCGGTGCACCGAGCCGTTGCCGAAGCCGGCCGAGGTGTAGCCGGGCGCCTGCTTGTTGTTCCAGCTGATGTAGTAGTCCTGGTCGACGGACTGCGGATGCTGCGCGGGTGGTGTGTAGGAGGCGGTGTTGGTGGCCGGGTCCCAGCCCTGCCAGTCGTAGGCCGACTGCGCCCACACCGGGAAGGAGGCGTCAACGCCCGCCGCCCGTACGGGGTTTGTGCCGCTGTTGTAGTAGGCGGTCTGCCGGGAGTCGGCGTAGAACCAGTTGAAGGTGTAGTTGATGTTCTGCGCGGCCGTCTGGAAGGACGCGGCGTCATGCACGACCCCGGGGTCGTTGAGCATCTGGAAGCCGATGATCGAGTCGGCCTCGTGCCGGTACGAACTGCGCAGCTCCGTATAGGCGACGCGCTTGCCGCCGACGGTGGCCCGGTACTCGACGGGGCCGTAGGCGGTGCGCCACACCTGCATCCGGTAGGAGCCGGCGGCGGTGCTGTCGGCCAGGGTGGGCTTCCAGGAGTTGACCCGCTCCAGCTTCTCCATCGGCACGCAACTGCCGTGGAAGAGGTAGTGCGTGTCGTCCTGGCACAGCTCGACGGCGTAGGTGTCGGTGACGTCCTGCGACGCGGAGGTGGCACTCCAGGCGTAGTCCTGGCCGCGGCCGAGCTCGATGTACATCCCGAGGCCGGCGAAGGACGCGCCGCGGGCGCTGATGCCGGGCCCCTGCAGCTCCTGGAGCATCAGCAGCTGCGGGGCGAAGTAGCCGGTCTGCGGGCCGAACACGGCGACCGGGTGGCCGCTCGCGGTGTGCGCGCCGCTGACCACGAGGGCGTTGGACATGCCCTTGCGCGGGTCGGAGAACAGGTTGGCCGGCAGCATGCCCGGGCTCTTGGTGGCGGCCTGGGTCGCGCCGCCGGTGGCGTCGTAGACCAGCGGTTCGGGTACGACCGAGCCCGGGTCGGGCAGCGCCTCGCCCTGCGGGCTGGCGGGCTTGCCCGCGTACGGGAAGCTGGTGCCGTCGTGCACGGTGGCGGTGGCCTCGGGGTCGTCGCGCTCGCGGAAGGACTCCCAGACCTGGGTGCCCTGCTGGACGCCGTACTTCTGCTGGGCCGCCGCCAGCGACAGCGCCGACTGCACCTCCCCACCGCCGCCGGTGCCGAACAGCGCGCCGACCACGGAGGCGAGCGCGATCAGGTCGGTGAGCTGGAACGGGTCGATGGTGCCCGCGTTGGTGATGGCGTTCACATGGCCGGTGAGCACGTACTCGCCGGGGAAGTAGCGGCCGTTCTTGGACGCGGTGATGTACGAGTTGATGCCGTCCACGTACGACTGCGCGTCGGCCAGCGCCTGCTGCCCGCGGGGGCCGCTGTGGTTGGCCAACTGGTCGACCTGCGCCTGGAGATCGGCCTCGGTGTAGGGCGCCTGCTTCCAGAACTCCTGCTCCAGGCCGCGGTTGGCGGCGGCACCGCCGGCGAAGGACGACAGCTCGCCGCGGCCGACGTGCCGGAACAGGTCCATCAGCCACAGCCGGTCCTGCGCGGCGGCGTAGCCCGCGCCGAACTCGGTGCCCTGCCGGGTGCTGCCCTTGATGTGCGGCACGCCGGTCTTCTTGTCCCGGGTGATCGTCACGTCCGAGCGCGGGCTGATCACCGACGCGATCTGGTTCGCCGGCACCCCGAAGGAGGCGTCGTTGAAGAAGTCGGTGATCGTGGAGTCGGTCAGGCCCTGGTAGTTGTCAGCCAGGTCGGCGTAGGGGCCGAGCTGGTCGGAGGTGTGCGCGGGGCGGGTGCCGAGCGCCTTGTTCGCCAGGATGTCGGCAAGGGTGGCGTTGCCGTTCTCGCCCGGCGGCAGGATGTCCGCGCACTGCCCCGCGCAGTAGTCGTTGCTCTGGGTCGCGGCCTGCGCCGCGGTCGTCAGCGGGGTGATCAGGGTGGCTCCGAGCGCCAGCAGGGCGGCGGCGGTCGCGGTTCTCCAGATCGCGCTTCTGTGCGTTGTGCTGGTGCCGATCCGTCGTGGGGTCCGTAGCGGCATGTCTGCTCCTTCCGGGTACCGGTGGGCGGAGGTTACCGCCGGTACGTCGGCCCCGGAAGATGAACATGCGTCACGTTTTTCCCAACCGGCGGATCCCGGCCGAGGTTCGCTCAGCCGGCCGCGCGCAGCACGAACACGCCCCAGCCGAGCTGGTGACGGAGGAACTCCAGGTGGGCGCGGCGGCCGTGGGAGAGGAACTCCCGCATGTCGGCGGCGTCCTTGTGGTCGGCGGGCACCGAGCGCAGCCAGTCGGAGATCGCGAACCACTGCTCGGCGGCGTAGCGGTCCCAGCTGTCGCCGTCCGCGAGCACCATCTCGACCAGGTCCATGCCGGCCGCCTCGAAGCGGTCAAGGGTGCCGACCAGCGAGGTGAAGTCGTCGGGCCCGGCGCCGAGCGCTTCGAGCGCCCCCTCGGGGGCGGGCTCGTTCCAGTACGGCTCGCCGATCAGCATCAGGCCGCCGGGGCGCATCGCGGGCCGCAGCAGTTCGATCGTGCCGGCCAGTCCGTCGCCGATCCAGGTCGCGCCGATGCACGACACCACGTCGTAGCCGGCCGCCTCCGCCTCGTACGCCCCGGCGTCGCCGCGCTCGAACCGCACGCGATCGGCCACGCCCAGTTCGGCGGCCCGCTCCCGGGCGGCGTCCAGGAACACCGCGCTGACGTCCACCCCGACCCCGCCGGTCCCCCACCGCTGCGCCCACCGGGTCAGCATCTCCCCCTTGCCGCAGGCCAGATCGAGCTGTCGCTGCCCCTCCTGGAGCCGGCAGATCTCGCCGAGCAGCATCAGCTTGTCCTCGGTCATCGGATTGAGGATGCGGTGGCCGGCTTCGGCGATCTCGTGGTGGCGCAGGCTCATTCGTTTCCTCGGGGAGTGTCGACAGCGGAACCGGTTCCCCCGGCATGCTGCCGGACCGCCGAACGGACCGCCACTCGATTCCTCCGCTGATCACCCGCGCCCGAGCCCCGAAGGGGCGCGGGGAACCGCGCGACAAGCCACGAGGTAACGGGCACCCGACCCACCGGGCCCGCGCCGGAGGCGGTCTGGCCGCTACCGGCCGGTAGTGCGAGGATCGCGCCGAGGCGACGGCACTTCGGCGAAGGGACTGACGGCCATGGGCGAGCTGCACGATCTGACGGCGGTGGAGCAGGCGGCGGCGATCCGCGCCGGATCGCTCTCACCGGTCGAACTGACCGAGCACTACCTCGCGCGGATGGAGCGGCTGGACGCGGCACTCGGCGCGTTCATCACCCGGACCCCGGAGATCGCCCGCAAGCAGGCCGCGGACGCGGAGGCCACCGCGCTGGCCGCGCGGCGCGAGGACCGCGGGCTGCCGGCCCTGTTCGGGGTGCCGGTGCCGGTCAAGGACCTCAACTTCGTGGCGGGCGTGCGCTGCACCCTGGGCAGCGCCGCCTACGCCGAGCACGTCCCCGACACCGACGACCACGTGGTCACCCGGCTGCGGGACGCCGGCACGATCCTGCTCGGCAAGACCAACACCCCGGAGTTCGGCCTGCCCTGCTACACCGAGAACCGGCTCGCGCCGCCCGCCCGCACCCCCTGGGACCTCACCCTCTCGGCCGGCGGATCGAGCGGCGGTGCGGCGGCCGCGGTCGCCGGCGGCCTGGCGCCGATCGCGCAGGGCAGCGACGGCGGCGGCTCGATCCGCATCCCGTCCTCGGTGTGCGGCCTGTTCGGGATCAAGCCGAGCCGCGGCCGGGTCAGCGCCGGCCCGGTGCAGCACGACGTGAGCGGGCTGAGCACCTCGGGGCCGATCGCCCGCACGGTCGCGGACGCTGCGACGCTGCTCGACATCCTGGCCGGGCCGATGCCGGGCGCCCCGTACGGCGCCCCCTCGCTGCCGCCCGGCGAGACCTTCGCCTCCTACGCCGGCCGCGACCCGGGCCGGCTGCGGGTGGTGTCGCTGCCCGAGCCGCCGGTGCCCGGCGTCGAGCTGCACGCCGACTGCCGGGCCGCGCACGACGCCGCCGCCGCGCTGCTGCGCGACCTCGGGCACGAGGTGGACGAACTGGAGCTGCCGGTCGACAAGTCGGTGAAGACGGCGTTCGAGACGGCGTGGGCGGTGATGGCCACGGTCTACCCGGTCGCGCCGCAGGACGAGGAGCGGCTGATGCCGCTGACCCGCCGGCTGCGCTCGATCGGCGCCGGGGTGAGCGGGCCGGCCTTCGCCTCCGCGCTGTACGGCTTCCGGGCGCTCGGCCAGCTGGTCGCGGACGCGCTGCTGTCCACGTACGACGTGATCCTGACCCCGACGCTCGCCAAGCCGCCGGCGCCGGTCGGCGGCCTGCGCGACGACGAGAACCCGGCGGCGGAGTTCGAGGGGCTGGCGCACTTCACGCCGTACACCCCGCTGTACAACGCGACCGGGCTGCCGGCGGTCAGCGTGCCGCTGCACTGGACGGAGGCGGGGCTGCCGATCGGCGTGATGCTCGGCGGCCGGTACGGGGAGGACGGCACGCTGGTGTCGCTGGCCGGCCAGCTGGAGCGGGCCAGGCCGTGGGCGCACCGGCGGCCGGAGGTGTGGGCGTAGGGCGCCGCTCCTGAGGTGGGCCTTCAGCCGTGGTGGCACGTTGACAGCCGGGGCGGGCGGAAGCATGCTGAGCAAGCGCTTGGAAACCGGCGGGCGCGTCACCGTACGATCGCGCCCGGCGCCGTACGACGGCCCTCGTCACCGTGGGATCGCGCCCGGCGCCGTACGACCGCGGTCCGCCAAGTCAAGCCGCCAGGAGGCCGACACCATGTCCCAGCAGCCCCGCATCTTCGCTTCGCCGGACGAGCTGCGCGCCGCGGTCGGCGAGCAGCTCGGCTGGACGGACTGGCTGGAGATCGACCAGAAGCGGATCGACGAGTTCGCCGAGGCTACCGGGGACCACCAGTGGATCCACGTCGATCCGGAGCGGGCGGCGCAAGGGCCGTTCGGCGGCACGATCGCGCACGGGTTCCTCACGCTGTCGCTGATCCCGTCGCTGACCCCGCAGCTCTTCCGGGTCGAGGGCATCACGATGGGCGTGAACTACGGCGTGAACAAGGTGCGCTTCCCCGCGCCGGTGCCGGTCGGCTCGCGGCTGCGCGCCACCGCCGTGGTCGCCGAGCTGACCGAGGTGGGCGGCGGCGTGCAACTGGTCACCCGGGTCACGATCGAGCGGGAGGGCGGCGAGAAGCCGGTGTGCGTGGCGGAGACGGTGGCCCGCTTCTACCTGTAGGGCCGCGGCTACGGGTACCGGCCCTGTCCCCCGTACCCCGACGGCTCAGGCGGCGTGCCGGACCATCCGCTGCACGAGGTCGGCGTAGAGCGCGCCGACCTCGTCGGGCGTCCTGCGGCCCTGCGGGTTGAACCAGCGGGCCACGTCGATGCACAGCGACAGCACCGCCAGCGTGGTGCCGGAGACGTCGGGCACGTCGAACTCGCCCGCCGTCACACCGTCCTTGATGATCGACTTGATGGCGTCCTCTGACTGCCGCCGCAGGCCGACGATCTCGGCGTAGTGCTCCTCGGCCAGCGCCCCCAGCTCGTACTGCACGACCCGGCCCGTGGTGTGGTGCTCGGCGTGCCAGCGGACGAAGACCCTGACCGCGGCGGCCAGCCGCTCGGTGGCGGGCGCGTCGGCGTCCCTGGCCTCGGAGAGCAGCGCCAGCGAGCGCAGGTGGCCGACCTTGCTGATCTGGTAGAGCAGCTCTTCCTTGGTCTTGTAGTGGATGTAGAGCGCGGCGGGGCTCATACCGGCCCGGCCGGCGATGTCCCGGGTGGTGGTCGCGTGGTACCCGCGCTCGGCGAACGCCTCGACCGCGGCGAGCACCAGCCGCCGGGCGGCGTCGGGGGCCACGTCGGCCCATGCCTCGCCGGTTGCCGCCTCGGTACTCATCGCACGCTCCTCCCACCTGGCGGGTTGCCAGGGGGCCAGCTTACCCGCTGGGTGAGCAAGCGCTTAGAGGACGGGCGATCGGGTGACCGGCCGGGCCCGGGGCGCGAGGTACGGGGCGGGCCCGAGGTGCGAGGTACGTGGCGGGGGCGGCCCCGGAGCGCGGGGCCGGCGGGGGTCAGAACGCCGAGACGCCGGTCAGTGCTCGTCCGATCAGCAGCTTGTGTATCTGGCTGGTGCCCTCGTAGAGCGTCATGACCCGGGCGTCGCGCAGCAGCTTGCCCGCCGGGTACTCGTCGATGTAGCCGTAGCCGCCGAAGACCTGGAGCGCCTGGTTGGCGCAGCGCACCGCGGCCTCGCTCGCGTAGAGCTTGGCGACCGAGGACTCGGTGGCGAACGGCAGCCCGCGGTCGATGTGGTCGGCCACCCGCCAGGTGAGCAGCCGGGCCGCGTCCACGTCCACCGCGATGTCGGCGAGCAGTTCCTGTACGAGCTGGCGGCCGGCGATCGGCGCGCCGAACTGCTCGCGCTGCCCCGCGTAGGCCACGGCCGCCTCCAGGCACGCCTGCGCGATGCCCACGCAGCCGGCCGCGACCGACATCCGGCCCTTGGCCAGCGCCGACATCGCCACCGAGAAGCCCTTGCCCTCCGGGCCGAGCATCGCGGACGCGGGCACCCTGACCTCGTCGAGCACCAGCTCGGCGGTGGCCTGGCCGCGCAGCCCGAGCTTGCCGTGGATCTCCCGGCGGGTCAGCCCCGGGCTGTCGGCCGGCACCAGGAAGGCGCTGACGCCGCGGTGGCCGGGGCCGCCGGTGCGGGCGAAGAGCAGCACGACATCGGCCCAGGTGCCGTTGGTGATGAACATCTTGCTGCCGGTGATCAGATAACCGTCGCCGTCGCGGACCGCCCGGGTGGTCAGGTTGGCCGCGTCGGAGCCGGTTCCCGGCTCGGTCAGGCCGAAGCAGCCGACCGCGTCGCCCGCGGTCAGCCGCGGCAGCCAGCCGCGCTTCTGCTCCGCGCTCCCCCAGTGCGCGATCGACTTGCCGACAAGCCCGAGGGAGACCGAGACGATGCCGCGCACGGCGGAGTCGCCGCGGCCCAGCTCCTCGGTCACCAGGCAGTACGCCAGGTGGTCGCCGCCCGAGCCGCCGTACTCCTCGCCGACGGTCAGGCCGAGGAAGCCCAGCGCGCCGAGCTTCTTCACGATCGCCCGGTCCACGCTCTCCGCCCGGTCCCAGGCCACCGCGTTCGGCACGATCTCGCGCTCGGTGAAGTCCCTGGCCAGCGCCTTGACCGCGGCCTGCTCCTCGGACAGCTCCAGATCCACTGCGCACACCCGCCGTCTCGCCACTCGAAACTACCACCGCTAGTTTTTGAGCGGCGGCCTCTACTATGTGCCGCATGGCCCGACCCCGCAAGCCCCTGCTCAGCCGCGACCGCATCGTCAGCGCGGCACTCGCCCTGATCGACGCCGAGGGGCTGGACGCGCTGTCCACCCGGCGGCTCGCGGCGGAGCTCGGGGTGAGCGGACCGTCGCTCTACAACCACTTCGCCACCAAGGAGGCGATCCTCGACGCGGCGGCCGACACCGTCGTCGCCCAGGTCGACCTGTCGATGTTCGGCGCCGGCCTGGACTGGCGGCAGGCGCTACTCGACTGGGGCCGGTCCTACCGCGCGGCGCTGACCGACCACCCGCACATCGTGCCGTTCCTGGCCACCGGGCCCGGGCTGCGGCCGGCCGGGCTGCGGATGGCCGACGCGGTGTTCGGCGGCATGGTCGAGGCGGGCTGGCCGCCGGCCCAGGCGACCCATGTCGGCGCGCTGATGCGGTACTTCGTGACCGGCTCCGCGCTCGGCTCCTTCGCCGGCGGCTTCGTCGGCGACGCGGCGGCCTACGATCCGGCCGACTACCCGCACCTCGGCCAGGCCCACCTGCTGGTCAAGCACCGGCGGCAGGTGGACGACGGCGCCTTCGAGACCGGGCTGCGGGCCCTGGTGGACGGTCTGGCGCTGCAGTATCCGCCGGCCGCCGGCGGCAACGGAATTCCCTCGGCGGCCGGTGCGAACGGCTGACAGGATGGCGGGCATGCCGGCTCAAGATCTCGTACAGGTCAACTACCGCAAATACGACGGCTCCCTGCACTGGAACCTGTGCATGCGGCGGCTCGGCGAGGACGAGCACGGGGTGTGGCTCGGGCTGCCCCCGGAGGGTGTGACCCGCAAGGGCCACAACCCCGCGATGACGCTCCCCGAGGCGCACGTCATCCTCTTCCCGCCCGCCGCCTGGTGGACCGCCACGTTCAACGCCGCCCCGCGCCGCACCGAGGTCTACTGCGACATCACCACCCCGCCGAACTGGCTCTCACCGGCCGAGGTCACCATGGTCGACCTGGACCTGGACGTGCTGCTGCGGCGGGACGGCTACGGCCCGATCCTGGTGGACGAGGACGAGTTCGACGAGCACCAGGTGCTGTACCGCTACCCCGCCGACGTGGTCAACGCGGCGCGGGAGTCGGCCGGTTGGCTGATGGAGGCGGTGGCGGCCCGCAGCGGGCCGTTCGACGGGGTGCACCGGAAGTGGCTGGCGATGGTGGACGAGCCGCGCTGACCCGCCACCTGCCGGCCTCGCGAACCCGTCGCCCCGCCGCTCAGAAGACGACCAGCGCCCGGCCGCCGCGGCCTGCCGTCATCGCCTCGAAGGCGGCCGGGATGCCGTCGAGCCCGATCCGGTCGGTCACCATGCCCGACAGGTCGAGCCGGCCCTGCCTGACGTGCTCGGCGAGGATCGGCAGATCCTCCGCCGGGTCGCAGTTGCCGTAGACGCAACCGGCCAACGTGCGGCCGAAGTAGAAGAGTTCGAGCGCGGAGAAGGTCACCTGCTGGTCCTGGCCGCCGATGCCGACCACCGTCGTGCGGCCGCCGCGACGGGTGGAGGACCAGGCGGTGCGGATGGTGTCGGCCCGGCCGACGCACTCGATGGCGGCGTCCACGCCGATGCCGCCGGTCAGCCGGCGGATCTGCTTGGCGGTGTCCTCGCCGGAGACGACGAAGTCGGTGGCGCCGGCCGCCCGCGCCAACTCCTCCTTGGCCGGGGCCACATCGACCGCGATGATCTGCCCGGCGCCGGCGATCCTGGCGGACTGGAGCACCGCGAGTCCGACCCCGCCGACCCCGTAGACGGCGACGGACTCGCCCTCGCGCAGCCGCGCCGAGTGGTGCACGGCCCCGTAGCCGGTCAGCACCGCGCAGCCCAGCAGGGCCGCGTCGGTGAGCGGAACACCGTCCGGCAGCGGCAGTACGGCGCCGGCCGCCACCACCGTCTCCTCGGCGAAGACGGCGGTGCCCAGGCCCGGGTAGAGCGCGCTGCCGTCGGCGCCGAGGGTGGCGTACGGAACGGCCGACGCGGCACCGGAGTTGGCGCACAGCCAGGGTTCGCCGAGTCCGCAGAAGTGGCATGTCCCGCAGGCGGGTGCCCAGTTGAGCACCACCCCGTCACCGGCGGCCAGTTGGCCGACTCCCTCGCCGACCGAGACCACCGTGCCGGCGCCCTCGTGGCCGAGCACGGCCGGAACCGGCTGGCGCAGCGTGCCGTTGGAGAGCGACAGGTCGGAGTGGCACACGCCCGCGGCGGCCAGCCGTACCCGCACCTGGCCGGGACCGGGCTCCGGCAGGTCGATCTCGGCGACGGTCAGCGGGGCGTTGACGGCGGACAGGACGGCGGCGCGGACCACGGTGTCTCCCGGGCGGTTTGTCGGCAAGTCGATTGACGGGTAAGGCGGTTGGCGGTGCCCGGACGGCTGGCGGGCGGGCCGTCCGGGCGCCGGATTGGGCCCCGGCTCCCGGGTCAGAACTGGAGCGACTTCGTCTGGAGGTACTCCGCCAGCCCGTGGGTGCCGAGCTCGCGTCCGACGCCGGACTGCTTGTAGCCGCCGAACGGCGCCCGCGGGTTGAACCGTCCGCCGTTGATGTCCACCTGGCCGGTGTCCATCCGGCGGGCGAAGGCGACGGCCGACTCCTCGTCGGCGCCCCAGACCGCGCCCGCGAGCCCGTACACCGTGCCGTTGGCGATCCGCAGCGCGTCGTCCTCGTCCTGGTAGCGGATCAGCACGACGACCGGGCCGAAGATCTCCTCCTGGGCGACGGTCATCTCCGGCGTCACGTCGGCGAGGACCGTGGGGCGTACGTAGTAGCCGGTCGTCATCCCGTCGGGCGCCTCGGGGCCGCCCGCGACGATCCGGGCCCCCTGCTCCACCCCGCGGTTGATGTACCCGCGCACCCGGTCGCGCTGCCGCCCGCTGATCAGCGGGCCGAGCCGGTCGCCCGGCCGGTACTTGGCGGCGGCCTCGACGGCGATGCCCACGGCCTCGTCGTAGCGCGCGTCGTCCACCAGGATCCGGGTCCAGGCGCTGCACGTCTGGCCGGAGTTGGCGAAGACATTGGCGATGCCGACGTTGACAGCCTTGGCCAGATCGGCGCCCGGCAGCACCACGTTGGCGGACTTGCCGCCGAGTTCGAGCGCCACCCGCTTGACGGCGGCGCCGGCCCCCGCGCCGATCCGCCGGCCGACGTCGGTGGAGCCGGTGAACGAGACAAGGTCCACGTCCGGGTGCTCCGCCAGCGCCTGTCCTGCCACCGGGCCGAGTCCCGTGACGAGGTTGAACACCCCGGCGGGCAGCCCCGCCTCGTCCAGGATCTCGGCGAACTGCTGGGCGACCAGCGGGGTGTTCTCGGCGGGCTTGAGCACCACCGTGCAGCCGGCGGCCAGCGCCGGCGCGACCTTGGCGACGATCTGGTGCAGCGGGTAGTTCCACGGGGTGATGGCGCCGACGACACCGACCGGCTCCTGGTACACCGTGGAGTTGCCGACCTTCTCCACGAACGCGAACTCCGCGGCGATCTCGGCGAACGAGCCGAGCACGGCGGTGGGCAGGGCAACGTGCACGGCGGAGGCGAAGGCCGGCGGCGCGCCGAGTTCGGCGGAGACGGTGGCCGCGATCTCCTTGCGGCGGGCGGCGAGCAGGTCGCGGGCCGCGGCGAGTACGGCGCCGCGCCGGGCGGGCTCGGTGGCCGACCAGCCGGGCAGCGCGGCCCGGGCGGCGGAAACGGCGGCGTCGATGTCGGCCGCGGTGCCGGCCGGGACCCGGCCGATGACCTGCTCGGTCGCCGGGTCGACCACGCCGATCCGGTCGGTGCTCGTGGACTCCTGCCAGCGGCCGCCGATGTAGTGGGTGTCGCGGCCGGGGTGGACGAGGGCCGCGCCTGTCGCGGGGCTGCCCGTGCCCGCCGGCTCTGTGGTCGCCGTCCCCCTCCTCGTTCCGGTTGTCGTGTCCGTGCCCGTTGTGCCGTGCACGCCGTTCGTGTCGCTTTCCACGCTGCCGCCCTCCGGAGTCACCGCTCTGCGTCCGACGCCCAAACTAGCGTCGTTAGTTTTTCGTGGCCAGGGCCCCTGGCCCGCGCCGTGCGTCAGTCGAGCACGGTGCCGAGGTAGGCGCGTATGAGCTGCTTCGTCTCGGCGATCACCTGGGGATCGCCCGCCGGGTCGGCACGGAAGGCCAGTTGCAGGGCGGCGTCGGCGGTCTCCACGGCCAGCACCATCGCCAGCCGCAGCCGGGGGTGGCCGGGGTCGACGGTGAGCCGGTCGCCGAGCAGGCCGGGCAGCCGGTCGGCGAGATCCTCGTTGGTCTCGCCGGGAACCCCGAAGTCGAGCAGCGCGAAGCCGGGCGCGGTGCGCTTCATGGCGGTGTACTCGTCCACCAGGATGTCCACCGCGCCGCGCCAGTCGGTGCCCGCGTCCGGTTGCCGCAGCCGGACCTCGACGCGGGCCAGGAAGTCGTCCAGGTTCCGGTGCGCGAGCGCGTCGGCCAGCGCCCGCTTGTCGGAGAAGAACCGGTACACCGAGCCGATGGGCACGCCCGCCCTGGCGGCGACGGCGCGGGTGCTCAGCCGCTCGTAGCCGCCCTCGTCGAGCAGCCGCGCGCAGGCGTCCAGGATCCGGGCGAGCCGCTCGGTGCTGCGCTGCTGCACCGGGGCCCTGCGCAGCCCGCCCTCGGCGCTGCCGGCCCCTGACACGGCGGTCAGTTCCGGGCGGCGAGGGCGTCGAAGAGCATCCGCAGATCGGCCAGGGTCTCGTCCATCGCGGCTTTCGGGTCCTCTGCCCGGACGATCGCCATGGCGCTCTCGCTGAGGCCGCCGTAGAGCATCGCGGTCAGCGGGGCCGCCGGGCGCGGCGGTATCGCGCCCTTCCTGATCGCCCGCTCGACACCGCTCATGGTCAGTTCGCGGCAGTTGACGCCCAGGTCGCGCATGGCCTCGTAGCCGAGGGCGCCGGGCGCGTCGAAGAGCGTGATGCGCTGCACCTCCGGGTCGAGCGAGGCCTCCAGATAGGTGCGGCTGCCCTCGAAGACCGCTTCCCAGGGGTCGTCGGCGACCTGGCGGTAGGCGGCCGAGACCTTCTCGGCCAGCCGCTCCTGCTCGCGGATGTACACGGCGCTGAACAGCTGCTTCTTGCCCGCGAAGTGGTGGTAGAGCGCGCCCTTGGTGACGCCGGCGCGCTCGCAGACCGCGTCCAGCGAGGTGGCGGCGTAGCCGTCGGCGGCGAAGAGGTCGCGGGCGGCGGTGACCAGGTCCTCGACGGTGGCGTCGGAGCGCTGCTGCTGGGTGCGGCGGCCGGCCGGCCGCCGGGGCGCGTCCTGCCGCGTGTCGCCGTCGATGCCGCTGCTGGCTGTGGTCACGGCCGCCTCCTGTCGATCCTGGACTGCGCGTCCACCTTAACCAGGAATCGCCGTGTGACATCGGTGTACGGGCAGGTGGGGGTCGCCGTGGGCGGGTTGTCCACAGGGAGGTTGTCCACAAGCTCCGGGCGGGGGTTGCCGTGCTGATTCCTATGGCTCAGCATAGGAATCAGGACGAGATCACCGGGAGTACGGATGAGCACTACGGACGGCAACGGGCGGGCCGGCGGCGAGCGGCCCGGTGGCGGGCAGGACGGGAAGGAGCTCGGGTATTCGGCGGGCTTCGGCAACGAGCACAGCAGTGAGGCCGTGCCCGGGGCGCTGCCGGTCGGGCGCAACGCGCCGCAGCGTGCGCCGCTGGGGCTCTACGCGGAGCAGCTCAGCGGCACCGCGTTCACCGAGCCGCGGGCCCGCAACCGGCGCAGCTGGCTCTACCGGATCCGGCCGTCCGCGGCGCATCCGCCCTTCCGGCGGACAGCGAACGGCGCTCTGCGCAGCGCACCCTTCCAGGACGTCGAGCCCGATCCCAACCGGCTGCGCTGGGGCCCGCCGCCCGCGCCGCGGGAGCCGACGGATTTCGTACAGGGCCTGGCCACCGTCGGTGGGAACGGCGATGTGCTGCGCCGCGAGGGCATCGGCATCCACTGGTACGCGGCCAACACCTCGATGCGGAACCGGGTGTTCTCGTGCGCCGACGGGGAGTTCCTGATCGTGCCGCAGCAGGGCGCGCTGCTGCTGCGGACCGAACTGGGGCTGCTGCGCGCGGATCCGGGGCATGTGGCGCTCATCCCGCGGGGCGTCCGCTTCCGGGTCGAACTGCTGGAGGACACCGCCCGCGGCTACGTCTGCGAGAACTACGGGCAGCCCTTCCAGCTGCCGGAGCTGGGCCCGATCGGCGCCAACGGCCTCGCCAACGCCAGGGACTTCCTCGCCCCGGTGGCGGCCTACGAGGACCGGGACGAGCCGACGGAGGTGGTCAACAAGTTCGGCGGCAACCTGTGGGCGGCCGTCTACGACCACTCGCCGCTGGACGTGGTCGCCTGGCACGGCAGCCATGTGCCGTACGTGTACGACCTGCGGCGCTTCAACGTGCTCGGCTCGATCAGCTACGACCACCCGGATCCGTCGATCTTCACGGTGCTGACCTCGCCGTCGGACACCCCCGGTCTGGCGGGCGCCGACTTCGTGGTGTTCGCGCCGCGCTGGCTGGTCGGTGAGGACACCTTCAGGCCGCCGTACTTCCACCGCAACGTGATGTCGGAGTTCATGGGCCTGATCGACGGCGCCTACGACGCCAAGGCGGAGGGCTTCGTGCCCGGCGGCGCCTCGCTGCACAACATGATGTCGGCCCACGGGCCCGACCGCGCCACCTTCGACAAGGCGAGCGGCGCCGAGCTGATACCGCAGAAGGTGGACGACGGGCTCGCGTTCATGTTCGAGACCCGCTGGCCGGTGGTGCCCACCGGGTCCGCGCTGTCGGCCGGCCACCGGCAGCCGGACTACGACGCGGTGTGGGAGGGACTTGCGAGAAACTTCCGGCCGTGACCTCCTTCGCGCCCGACTCCCTCGTGCTGAACCGCAAGCTGCCGCTGTGGTACCAGGTGTCGCAGTCGCTGCGGGCCTCGATACTGGGCCGCCGCCCCGAGGCGCCGCTGCGGCTGCCCACCGAGGACGAGCTCGCCGTGCACTACGGCGTGAGCGTGCTCACCATGCGGCAGGCGCTCAAGGAGCTGGAGGACGAGGGGCTGATCAGCCGGCACCGCAGGCGCGGCACGTTCATCGAGCCCACCGCGCTGCGCGGGGCGCCGGTGAAGCTGCTCGGCTCGGTCGACGCGATCGTCGCCCAGCAGTCCGGCGGGCGCACCGCCGTGCTCCAGCACGGGCTGTCACCGCTGCCGCCGGAGGTCGCCGAGCACTTCCCCGGTCTCGGTGAGGCCATGGCCTACCGGCGGCTGCGCTGTGACGAGCAGGGCGAGCCGGCCAACTGGGCGGAGAACTTCGTCCGGCCCGATCTCGGCGCCCGGATCGACCTCGCCGACCTGGAGCGCTGGCCGATGACGAAGGTGCTGCGTGATGTGCTCGGGGTGCGGATCAGCCGGATCACCGACACCGTGGAGGCCCGGCTGGCCGACCCCGAGACGGCCAGGCTGCTCCAGGTGCCGCTGCTCAGCCCGATCCTGCACTACACGGGGGTGACCTACGACGAGTCAGGAAGGGCGGTCGACGTGGTGCGCATCCACTACCGGGGCGACCGCTTCTCGTTCACGGTGACGATGGAGGCGCCCTGACCGACGTCAGTAGCATGCATGCGGTGAGCGACGACGACGCGCCCCTGCTGCATGACGTGATGCCGTGGTCCGTGCGCCCGCTGCGGATCGGCCGCGGCTGGCCGATGGCGCCCGACCCCGCGAGCCTGCGGGCGCGTTGGCGGCTGCTCACCTCCGCGCCCGACGAGCCGGCCAGGGCCGCGCTGCTGCACGGCAGCAGGGCCCGTACGCTGCACAGCCGGGTGGCGCAGCTGCCCGGCCACCGCACCCCCACCACCGCGCTGGCCGGGGAGCACGGGCCGTGCCCGGAGCCGGTGCCGGTGCGACACGGGCCGTTCGACCAGCAGTGGTTGATCCCCGACCACCGGCTGATCGACGTCGCCAGGCCGGAGTTGTGGCGGGTCGCCGACGAGCGGCAGGTCTTCGCCGTCGAGCAGGGGTATCTGGCGGAGTCGCCGGAGCCGGCCGTGGCCTTCTCCGCGGTGCTGCCCGACGGGCGCTCGGCGGCGGGCAGGCCGGGCTGGATACGGCCGCTGTTCCGGCGGCCCGGCGGCCTCGACCCGAACCTGGCGCCCGGGCTGGCCGAGGTGCTGTCGGCGGGCCTGGGGGCCGAGGTGGCGCCGGAGAATGTGCTCGCCTGGATCGCCGCCGCGGCCCGTCCGGCGGCGGCCGGCTGCCGGGTGCCGCTCCCCCGCGACCCGGCCGACTGGCACGCCGGGCTCGCGCTCGGCGCCAGGACGCTGTGGCTGCACACCCGTGGCGCCAGGTCCGCCGATCCGGCCGGCGGCCGGGAGCCGCACCGGGCCCGGCTGCCCGGCGGCAGCCGCCCCTACGTGCGGGCGCCGCTGCCCGCGGCGCCGGGTCCGGGCGAGCTGGCGTACGACCCGCAGGAGGAGACGCTGCGGATCGGCGCGGGCCAGGTCTCGCCGGTGGCCGCCGGGGCCTGGGAGTTGACCGCGGGCGGGGTGCGGGTGCTGGAGTCCTGGTACGAGCGGCGTACCGAGCCGGGTGCGCCGGGGTCACTGGAGGCGCTGCGTCCGGCGGTCTGGACCCGGACCACCACCTCGGAACTGCTGGAACTGATCAGCGTGCTGACGTTGCTCGCCGAACTCGCCGACGCCCGCCGGGAGCTGGCGCGGCGGCTGTCCGAGCCGGGCCGGACGGTCACCGCGACCGAGCTGCGGGCGGCGGGAGTGCTGCCGATACCTGCGGGGCGGCGCAGGCCGGCCTCGGTGCTCGAACACCGTGAAGAGGGACCCGACGGGCAGTTCGCGCTGCTGTGAGGCGGGCGACAGCCGGTGGTTCGGGCCCGTGGGCAGCCGGGGCCTCACGGGGTGGTGCGGGTAGTGCGGAGCGCCCGGGCCGCCGGGTGGGTGGGACGGCGGCCCGGCCGGGGCCGGATGTGCCCTTCAGCGCCGGTTGCCGAAGAGCGACCTCCGCAGCCGTCGGAGCGGGGCGAAGAGCGACACGCGTGCGCCCCGGTTCGCCGTGGTGTGAGCGGTGTTGCGGGAGGTCAGCTCCCGCATGAGCACGGTCGCCTCCTCCGTGTCGCGCAGCGGCGCCGCGGGACCGGCCAGTATGGCCAGGTGCCGGTCCAGCCTGGCGCTGGACGCGCCTGTACCGCAGTTGATGGCGGGCACTCTCGGCCTGCCGTGCATCGCTATCTGATCCATGACTCTCCCCACCCTGACGAGGGCACCCGGCTCGGGCAGGCTAACCCTATCGTCCCGCCACGTCACGTGCGCATCCCAGACACAACCCGAACGCTGGACTCACCTTCCCCCCAAGGGTGTTGACGATCTCACGACCCCGCGCAGGCACTGATCTGCGGGTCTCCCGGCACGGCGGCGCCCCCGCCGGACAGGTCCGACGGGGGCGGGTGTTCGAATACCGACGTGTCGACGTACTGACGTACCCCGATCAGGCGGAAGCGCTGAACGCCGGGAGGTAGCCGCCGGACTGGCCCGCGGCGGTGGGGTGGTACGACTCGTCCACCGGCAGGGTCACGCTGTGCAGCCACGGCGACCCGGAGCACAGTTCGTGCCCGGTGAAGCGGTCGCGTACGTCGGCGAAGGCGAAGCCGTGGTCGGCGGCCCGCTTGGCGATCACCCCGTCCAGGTCGTCGGCCGCCCCGTTGACGGCCGAACGCGCGGCGTCGCTGAGACCGCCGACGCAGTCGCCGGGCACCGCGTAGAAGCGCGGGTAGCCGACCACGACCACACGGGCGTCGGGCCCCTTGGCGTGGATCGCGTCGTAGGCGGTGTCGAGCAGTGCCGGCAGGCTCTTGTCCACGAACGCGCGGGCCTGCGCGACCCGGCTCAGGCAGGAGCTCTCGGAGTTGAAGACGCAGGTGCTCATGACGTCGGAGAACCCGGCGTCGTTGCCGCCGATGGTGACGCTGATCAGCGTGGTGGCCGAACTGACCTGGCCGAGCTGCTTCTTGACGACGTCACCGGTCCTGGCTCCCGAGCAGGCGGTGAACGCGAACGACGAGGGGCTGTGGTCCGCGGCCCACAGGGCGGGATACGCCTTGGTGCTCCGTTCGCAGTCGCCACTGGCGCTGTCGTAGCTGCCGGAGCCCACGCCGGCCGCGTAGGAGTCGCCCAGGGCGGCGTAGGCGTGGGCCGCGGAGTGCGCGGGGCCGGCTCCGACGAGGGCGAGCACGGATGTGATGATCAGTGCGGAAACAGCTGCGGCAAAGCGGGAAAATCTCATGAAATCTCCCTTAGCAGGTTTTCCGCCCCATTCGTCGTACCGACTGGTAACGATCGCGGGAGATGTCATGCGCATGAATGCTGATGGCCAGTCACCATCCTTGTCCTGGATGTCCGTCGAATCCTTGACGTACCTGTCCAGGGCACGCGAAGGTGAATCCCCGCATCCGGCGTGATTGGGGGGCAAAGTCGCCAATGCCACCGACAGACCGGGAGTTCACCGGCCACGACGGCCCGCTCCCCTTCTCCACTAGCAACTCCGTTCGCGCCACCACCCGTTCGGCGCAGACCGCGGTCGCCGTCGGGGCCGCCTCGGCCATCTGCGCGGCGGGCACGGTGCTCACGCTGACCCACCTGGCCTCGCCCGTCCGGGCACCGTTCACGCTCTTCTATCTGTTCGTCGCGCCCACCCTCGCGGTCGCGCTGCTGCTCCCGGACGCCGACCCGCTGGGCCGGGCCGTGCTGGCCACGGCGGCCGGCGTGACGCTTGACCTGGTGCTGGCCGCCGGGATGCTCGCGCTGCGCATGTGGTCGGTCGACGGCGGGCTGGTGGCCGTCACCGTGGTCAGCGCCGCGCTGTGCCTGCTGCCCCCGCTGCGGCGAGTGATACGCGGCGGCGGCGCGACCGCCGAACGGGGTACGGGCGAGCCGTGTTCCGAGCATGTGAACCACGTTCAGGTGTGACGTCCGGCACGGAAAAAGGCTGGGCGAATCGGGCCCATGTGCCGGATCATGGACGGCATGTCCGCGATACCCCGTGATCCGAGGAGGCAAGTGCCGCCCACCGACTCCGGCAACAACCCGGCCGCCGCGCCGAGCGCGCCGCACCTCGCCCTGCCCGTGCACCTCCGGCTGGACGACAGCGACTCGCCTTCCGACGTGGTGGACGCGCTGTTCCTCGGCCGCTTCACCTCCGGCCAGCAGCCGTACTCCCGGGGCGCCTCGCTGGAGAGCGTCAAGTCCGGGCTCACCCTGCTCCCGCCGGACGCAGTGGTGCTGCGCCAGGCCCGCGACAAGGACCGCAGCGCCATCCTCGCCGAGGGAGAGGGCTGGACGGTACTGATCTCACGCTGGAACCGCGGCGCCGACGTCACGGTGGCCGCCGTCACCGACGAACTCGCCGAGCAGGTGCTGAAGTCGGCGACCGACGACGCGGAGGACGAGCCGGAGCCGCAGCCCGAGAGCGTCACCATGGGCTTCTGGTACGTCTCGCCGCGCCGCGGACCGCACCGCACCACCCGGCAGATCTCCGCCGCCACCTGGGAGGACCTGCGGGCCAACTACACCGCGCCGGTCGCCGACGCGATGGACGGCCTGATGAAGCTCACCGCGGACGACATCACCGGGCGGCTGCTCCTGCTGCACGGCCCGCCCGGCACCGGCAAGACCTCGGCGCTGCGCACCCTGGCCCGTTCCTGGCGCGACTGGTGCCAGGTCGACTGCGTCCTGGACCCGGAGCGGCTGTTCAACGACGTCGGCTACCTGATGGACATCGCCATCGGCGAGGACGACGGCACGGCCGGCGGACGCTGGCGGCTGCTGCTGCTCGAGGACTGCGACGAGCTGATCCGCGGCCAGGCCAAGCACCAGACGGGCCAGGCCCTGTCCCGGCTGCTGAACCTCACCGACGGGCTGCTCGGCCAGGGGCGCAACGTGCTGGTCGGCATCACCACCAACGAGGATCTGGAACGGCTGCATCCCGCGGTCGTCCGCCCCGGGCGCTGCCTGGCCCGGATCGAGGTCGGCCCGCTGACCCGCGACGAGGCCGTCAACTGGCTCGGCACCCCCGAGGGCGTCGGCCGGGAGGGCGCCACCCTCGCCGAGCTCTACGCCCTGCGGCGCGGCGCCACGGCCGCCCTGCCGCTCCAGGCCCAGGCGGCGGACGGCCTGTACCTGTAAGGGCCTCGCCGGTAGGTCCCGTTACGCGTAGGGCCGTTGGGCCTGGGGCCGTTACGCGTGGGCCCGTTACGCGTGGGGCCGTTGCGCCGGGCCGGCCGAGCGCCCGGTGGCCTCCGGTCAGGCGGCCGGCTCGAAGACGTCGGCCACCACGCAGCTGACGTTGTCGGGGCCGCCGGCGGCATTGGCCAGCGCCACCAGGCCGCGCACCGCCTGCTCGGGATCGCCGGGCGCGGTGACCACCCGGTGGATCTCGTCGGCCGGCACCACCGCGGACAGGCCGTCGGAGCACAGCAGGTAGCGGTGGGCCGGGCGCACCTCGTGCAGCCGGATGTCGGGAGTCATGTCGGGGTGCGCGCCGAGCGCGCGGGCCAGCAGCGAACGCTGCGGGTGCGAGGCGGCCTCCTCCGGGGTGAGCCGCCCGTCGTCGAGCAGCGACTGGACCATGGTGTGGTCGTGGGTGATCTGGAACAGCTCGCCGTCACGCAGCAGGTAGGCGCGCGAGTCGCCGATGTGGACGAGGGCGAGCTGCGAGCCGGTCCAGAGCATCGCGGTGAGGGTGGTGCCGGCGTCCGCCTCCGCCGCCGGCCCGGCGGTGGCCACCTCCGTCACCGCCCGGCCGGCCTGATCGACCGCGTCCTGCAGGACGTTGAGCAGGTCGCCGGCCGGCATGGCCTCGATGCCGTCGGTGTCGAGCCGCCTGAACACCTCGACGGCGGCGGCCCCGGCGGGCGCGCCCGCCCGGCCGAATCCGTCGGCGACGGCGAGCAGCCGCGAACCGGCGTAGGCGGTGTCCTGGTTGCTCTCCCGGACCAGTCCTGCGTCGGAGAGCGCGGCGTAGCGGATGCCAAGCGGGTTGGTCGTGGACATGAGGCGGTCCTTCCCGTTCAGATGGTCGACGAGGAATGCGGCCAGATCCCGCCGGGCGGCGGTCTCGGCTTCGGTCCGGGCCCAGAACGAGCCGACTTCGCGCGCCGCCTCGGCCGGCGGCAGCAGGCACACCTGCTGGATCAGAGCCAGCGGCATACCGATCCGGCGCAGCCACGCCACCAGCCGCGCCTGCTCCAACTGGCCCGGGTCGTAGTGCCGGTACCCGGTGTCCGGGTCCACCCGGGCCGGGGTCAGCAGCCCCAGGTCGTCGTACAGCCGCAGCGCCTTCGGCGACAGCCGGGACGCCCTGGCGAAGGCGCCGATGGTCAGCAGCTCCATGCCCGTTCCTCCTCCGGACGGCCGGGCTGCGAAGAGCCGGCCTGCGGAGGGCCGGCCTCCAGGGTTCGCAGGTGCTCGGTCACGCGTGCCATCACCTCCGCGTTCTCGGTGAACAGCACGGCCCGCATGCCGAACGCCTCGGCCGCCTCGATGTTCACGGCGCAGTCATCGACAAAGAGACAGTCGGCCGGACGGACGGCCAGCCGGTCGCAGGTCACCTCGAAGGCTCGCGGGTCGGGCTTGCGGACGCCGATCTCGTGCGAGTAGACGATCTCGTCGACCAGTTCGCCGAAGTGGTAGCGCTGCTCCTCGCGCTCCGTCGCGCCGACGAAGCTGTTGCTGAGGATGCCGAGCCGGCAGCGGGACCGCAGGGTGCGGACATGGGCGATCAGCTCCTCGTTGGGCGAACCGAGGTACTCGGTCCACAGGTCGGCCATCAGCGCGTCGGTCCGGTGGGCGTCAATTCCGAGCCGCGCCGCGATCCGCGCCCGCACCTGCGGCTCGGTGATCGCGCCGACCTCGCCGGCCTCCCACACGTCGTGCAGCCGCTCGTCCAGCGCTCCGGGCGGCAGGCCGAGCCGCTCCTCCCACGCCCGGTCCCAGCCGGTCGCGGGGGTGATCTCCAGCACCCCGCCGATGTCGAGGACGACGCAGCGCTCGTTCATCCGGTTCCTCCCCAGGTCATGGACCTGGCCCGCCGGGCCGGTCCGCGTGTTGCTCACGCGTCCACGGTGCGGCTTGCCCCAGGGAGAAGGTCAACCCCGGGCGGTGGAACTATCCGCGCGGGTCGCCGTAGGCGGCGCGCAGCGCCTCCTCCACGGCGGCGCGGGCGGCCTGCTGGTCCAGGCCGAGCCGGCGGGTGCGCTCGACGTACGCGGTCGCGGCGGCGGCCACCTCGCGGGCCCGCGCGTCGCCGGCGGCGACGAAGCTGCCGTGCCTGCCGCGCGTCTCGATCACCCCGTCGGCCTCAAGGGCGCGATACGCCTTCGCCACCGTGTTCGCCGCGAGCCCCAACTGCTCGGCGAGCCCCCGCACGGTGGGCAGCTTGTAGCCGACCGGCAGCCGGCCCTCGCGCGCCTCCAGGGCGATCTGCCGGTGCAGTTGCTCGTACGGAGCGGTGGCCGAGTCCGCGTCGATGGTGATCTCCAGGCTCATGCCCCGGATCCTGGCACAGCCGAAGGCGCCAGCGGCACCGCCCGGCCGGGCCCGGCCGGGTCATGGGCGATCGTGTCGCCGCCCTCGTGCAGGTGGAGCACGAAGCGCTGCCCGGCCAGGTAGGCGTCGATGCCCGCCCGGCAGTAGGCGACCATGTCGTCCGGCAGCGCGTCCAGCGGGTACCAGCCCAGCTCCGAGCACTTGTCGGGCTCGTTGTTGACCGGCTCGCGCGCGGGGTCGTACCGGGCGGTGAAGAACCAGCCGATCCGCGAGTTGCCGCCCGGCGCGCGGTGCTGCATCACCAGCGCGACCTCGGTCTCGGCCGCCGCCAGCTGGACGCCTATCTCCTCCGCGGTCTCGCGGATGATGCCGCTTCTCACGTCCTCGCCCTCCTCCAGGTGCCCGGACGGCGCGTGCAGCAGCCCGTCGGCATAGCCGGTGTTCGCCCGCCGGGCCAGCAGCACCTGCCGGCCGCGCAGCAGGAGCAGGTGGACGTCGACCACTTCGGTGTGCCGCTCGGGCCTGGTGTGCGGCTCGCCTGCGTGGCGCGGCTCAGGTTCGTGGTGCGGCTCGGGTGCTTGGTGCCGCTCGGGCGCGGCCGGGTCGCCGGTCATGAGGAGAGCCTGCCACCCGGCACTGACAACAGCCCTCACCAGGCAGGACGGATGGGGCCCCCGGGGGCGAGCCTGAGCAGTTCGTCGCGCAGGGCCAGCAGGCGGGGTTCGCCCAGGATGTCCTCCCAGGGCTCCATGGACTCCTGCGCCGCCGACTCGGCCGCCTCGGTGCACCGCCGGCCGCGCGGGGTCAGCAGGATGAGCCGGGCGCGGGCGTCGTCGGGGTGCGGACGGCGCTCCACGTAGCCCTTGCGCTCCAGCTCGTCCACTATCTGGCTGGCCGCCTGGCGGGTGACTCCGAGGTGGTCGGCGATCTCGGTCACGGTGGCCCCGCGCTCGGAGAGCCGGACGAAGACGAAGCCGTGGGTGGGGCGCAGATCCTCGAACCCGCGGACCATCGTGCCCTTGTGAATGTCTTCGAGGAGCGAGGCCGCGGCGGAGAGGAGCGCGTGGCTCAGGCTTATGGCATCGGACTTCTTCACAGGAGCAGCTTGACACGGTGGGCAAGCTGCTTGAATATATAGGCAAGGAACTTGAGTAAGTTTCTTGCCTATCTTCTCAAGGTCCTCACGGACCTGCGATCAGGGGGTCGTCATGCCTTTTGTTTCCTCGACCGAGGCCGTCGTCCACGAGATGCACGGAACGCGCTTCGAGTCCTGCGTGTCCCCGGCTCGCGGCAGCCGCGAACTGTGCGCCTGGCGCACGGAGTTGCCGCCGGGCGCCCAGGGCCCGACACACCGGGTCTCCCGCGAGGAGGTCTTCCTGTTGCTGTCGGGCCGGCTGGAGCTGTCCATCGACGGCGAGACCAGGACCCTGACCCCGGGCGACGCGGCGGTGGCCCCGCCCGGCTCCTCCATCGGCCTCGCCAATGAGACGGAGGAGCCGGCCCGCATGTGGGTCACCACGAGCATCGGACTGACAGCGACGATGGCCGACGGCTCGCAGATATCGCCCCCGTGGGCTAACTGAACGCCGACAGGCAGGTCGTCGGGGTGGCGTGCGCCGGGTCGAGCGCGTTGGCCGCCTCATGGAAGGCGATCCGGTCGGTCAGGCCGATGGCGACATGCTCGGAGATGTCGGCCGCGCACAGGTTCTGCAGCACGACGTTGTGGACGTCGGGCCCGGAGAGCGCCTGCGTCGTGTACGGGGTGACGACCTCGTCGTAGATCGTGGAGATCACCGTGTAGTGCACCCCGGGCACGGTGTCACCGCCGGCGTTGAGCTTCTGCTGGAAGGGCGAGCCGGCCACCTGGTCGGTCAGGCCGGGGGTGATCGCGGTCAGGGCGGCCGCCGCGCCGGGGAAGTACGGCAGGATCTTGGTCAGCCCGTCGAGCGTGGTCCCGTGGTTGTCGGGGGCCAGTGCCACCAGCGCGTTCACCTTGGCGGCGCCGCCGAGGAAGCGCAGGTAGTACCGGGGCATCATTCCCCCTTGCGAGTGACCGACCATGTCCACCTTGGCCGCGCCGGAGGCGGCGAGCACCCGGTCGGTGAAGTCGGACAGCTGCTGCGCGGAGGCCGGGATCGGGCCGAGGCCGCCGATCAGCGGGATGCCGGGCAGCATGCCGTAGTCGAACGAGTAGACGCAGTAGCCCCGGCTCACCAGGTAGGGGGCGAAGGCGAGCCAGTTGTCGGTGCCGTTGGCGAAGGTGCCGTGCACCAGGACCACAGGACGGGGGTGTTGGGCCGATGGATGGCAGGAGAAGTTGTTCCAGCCACTGGTAGGCGCCGAGTGGGCGGATACAGAGGCGGAGGCGGCGGCCGTGGGGGCCAACACCATCGCGGCGGCCAACGAGAACGCGGCCAGCAGCCGTCGCCAGGGCAGCTTCATGTGATCTCCTCGCAGGTAGGGAAATGAGTGTCCATAGGACACTTTGCACCCCTGTGATCCGGATCACTGTTGCCGGGCTCATGACAAGTTACGCACGAGTAGCAAGGAGTGGGAAGTTACGTGCGAGTAAAAAAACGGTGCGCCTACTCGCCGCCGGCGGCGAGGGTCGCCGGGCTCACCGCGGTCGGACCGAAGCGGTGGCGGGCGCGGTCCGAGGCGGCCTCGGCGGCGCGGGCGCGGGTGTCGGCGGGGTCGAGGCTGAGTTGGCGGGTGGCGGCGGCGGTGGGCAGCAGGCGGTCGGCGGTCAGGGCGTAGCCGCGGACCCGGGCGCGTTGCAGGCCGAGGGAGGCCAGGATGCCCAGGGCGGTGGCGGCCAGCAGCGGTGAGTGGGCGGTGGGTTCGGGCAGCGTGCGCGTCCGGGTGGTGGCGCTGCGGTCGGCGTACCGGAGGGTGAGCGCGAGCCGGCCGGCGACCTGGGTCCCGGTCCGCAGCCTGCGGCCGAGCTCCTCGGCGAGGCCGAGTACGGCGCGGTGGTGGTGCGTGGGGTCGAGGCAGTCGCGGTCGAGCACCCGGTCGGCGGTCAGGTGCGCCGCGGGCGCCTGCGGAGTGACGGGGCGGGGGTCGTTGCCGCGGACGCGCTCGGCGAGCAGCCGGGCGGGGGCGGCGCCCAGGATCCGCTGGAGGGTGACCGCGGGAACACCCGCGACCTGGCCGATGGTGTGCAGCCCGTAGCTGCCGAGCGTGGCCGCGGTGGCCCGGCCGACTCCGGGCAGCGTGATCACCGGCATCGGCCCCAGCCAGGTGTCCACCGCCTCCTGGTCGCCGGGGATGCGGGTGGTGCGCCCGGGCGGGGAGGCCGCCGCCGCCATGGCCGCCAGCATCGGGTTCCTCGCCAGCCCCGCGCTGGTCTCGATGCCGTACAGGGCCGCGACCCGCATCCGCGCCATCTGCGCCACCTCGTAAGGACTCTTGTCGAAGTAGCGCAGTGCCGAGGTCAGGTCGAGCTGCGCCGCGTCGGGCGGGAATGCCTGGACGTACGGGGTGAGGCCGCCCAGCAGCTCCAGCACCTGCTCGTAGCGTTCCTCGCCGACGTCGGCGAGCAGGTGGATGTGGGCGATGTGACGCGCCCTCACCCCGCACTGCCCGGGCTGCGGTGGCCGAGCTTGCGCAGGTCGGCGGTGCGGGAGCCGGCGGGCTGGAGGTCGGCGTAGGGGTGCAGCCGGGCGCCGGTGGTGCCGTTGGCCAGGGTGCGCCCCGGCTGCGCCGGCGTCGGATGGGGTCCGTCCGCCCCCAGCAGCGCGAGGGCGGCCTCGGGGCCGTCGTCCCGCCGGGTGACGGCGATCTGCTCCAGGTCCCAGGCCATGGTGCCGACGATGGTCCGGCGGGTGCCGCGCACCTGGACGGTGCCGCGGACCAGCAGCAGCCCGGAGTGGAAGACCGTGTGCGCGCAGGCCTCGTGGGAGTCCTCGAAGAAGGCGAGGTCGATCAGCCCGGAGCCGTCCTCCAGGGTGACGAAGATGATCCGCTTGCCCGAGGCGATCGGCGGGGTCTGGGTCGAGGAGCGGATCCCGGCCACGAGGATCTGCCGGCCGGCGGGCAGGCCGGCCAGGTGGGCGGCGTCGGTCGCGCCGATCTCCCGCAGCAGCCGGTGGTGGTACTCCATCAGATGCCGGGAGACATCGATGCCGAGGGTGTGCAGTTCCGCGCCGAGCGCCTCCCGCCCGGTCATCTCGGGCAGCCCGCCGGGCTCGGCGGCGCCGATCGCGTCGGTGGTGAAGGGCAGCTGCCCGGCGGCCGCGCCGCGGGTACGGGACTGCCGGTGCAGCTCGGTGATCTGCAGCAGCAGGTCCCGCCGGGTCAGCCGCCCGTCGTGCAGGGCGTCCAACGCCCCGATCCCGGCGAGCTGTTCGGCCAGCGGGCGGCTGGGCCTGCCCCGCTGCCAGAAGTCGGACAGCGACCCGTACGGCTGCCCCGCGGCGATCCGTGCGCACTCCTCCGCGCTGATCCCGCGCACCCCGGACAGCGCGAGCCGCACCCCCCACCGGCCGTCCTCCGTCCGCTCCACGGTGTGCTCCGCCGCCGAACGGTTGACGTCGACCGGCAGCAGCGGCACCCCGCGGCGCCGGGCGTCGGAGACGATCACCCGCTTGGGCCACATGCCCGGGTCGTGCTCCAGCAGCCCGGCCAGCAGGAACGCCGGGTAGTGTGCCTTCAGCCAGGCCGACTGGAGGGCGGGCACCGCGAACGCCACCGCGTGCGCCCGGCAGAAGCCGTAGGCGCCGAACGACTCGACCGTCGCCCACACCTCGTCGCGGACTCCGGCGGAAAAACCGCGGGCGGCAGCCGCGCGGTGGAACCAGTCCCGGATCTCCGGCAGCTTCTCCCGGACGCCGAGCAGCCGCCGGCCCACCTCCGCCCGGTCCCTGCCGCAGCCGGTCATCACGTCCAGCGTCTCGATGATCTGCTCGTGCCAGATCGTCACCCCGTAGGTGTCGGCGAGCACCGGTTCGAGAGCCGGGTGTGCGAAGTGCGGGACGCCGCCGTGCCGGGCGGCGATGTACCGCTCGGGCATGCCGCCCTGCACCGGGCCGGGGCGGAAGAGGCTGATGTCGGCGATGACGTCCTGCACGTCCCGCGGTTGCAACCGGGAGAGCAGGTCCTGCTGGCCGGGCGACTCCAGCTGGAACATGCCGATGGTCTGGCTCTCCTGGATCAGCTTGAAGGCGAAGACGTCGTCCAGCGGGACCTGCTTCCCGTCGTCGAGGTCGATCCGCTTCCCGGTGACGCGCTCGACCTCCGCGACCGCGTGCGCCATTGAGGACTGCATCCGCACCGCCAGCACGTCCAGTTTGATGTTGCCCAGGGTCTCGACCTCCTCCTTGGCCGCCATGGCCATCGGGTAGTCGCCCTGCGGGGTCGGCTGGACGGGAAGGCGGTCCAGCAGGGTGGCGTCGCTGATGATCACTCCGCAGGGGTGCATGGCCATGCCGTGGACGAGGGAGTCGAGCCCTTCGGCCAGCTCCCACAGCGGCCCGTACCGCCCGGCCTCGGCGGCGAGTCCGCGCAGCTCGGGGAGTTCGGCGAGCGCGCCGGTGATGTCGCAGGCCCGCAGGTGCGGGAAGCTCTTGGCGATCCGGTCGACCTCGTCGGGGGCGATGCCGAGCGCCAGGCCGGTGTCGCGCAGCGCCCGGCGGGCCCGGTAGGTCTCCGGCATCGCGGTGACCGCGACCCGCTCGTGGCCGAACCGGCGGAAGATCGCGTCGTAGCACTCCAGCCGGCGTTCCGACTCCACGTCGATGTCGATGTCCGGCAGGCCCTCGCGCCGCTCGCTGAGGAAGCGTTCGAACAGCAGGTGGTGGTCGAGCGGGTTGGCGGTGGCGATGCCGAGGGCGTGGCAGACCGTCGAGCCCGCGCTCGAGCCGCGGGCGGCGACCCGTATGCCCAGCTCGCGGATGTCGGCCACGACCTGGCCGACGGCCAGGAAGTACGAGTCGTAGCCGAGCTTCCCGATGATCTCCAGCTCGCTTGCCATCCGTGCCCGCACCGCGCGGTCCCGTTCCAGGCCGCGCCGCGCCAGGCCGGCCGCGCAGCGCTGCCGCAGCAGCCGGGCGGCGGCGCCGGGTCCTGGCCGGGCGCCGACGACCTCCGGTTCGGGGAAGTGCCGTGACCCGAGCCCGAGGTCCGCCTCCGGGTCGAGGCGGCAGGCGGCAGCGGTGGCGGCGGTGTCGGCGAGCAGCCGGCCGGCCCGGCGCGGGTCCAGGCCGCCGCACTCCGCGATCTCCCGCGCCACCCCTGCCATCTCCCCCTCGCCCTTGAGCCAGCGCTGCCCGCCGTCCAGCCGCCGCCGGTCGATCGGCCGCAGCAGCCGGGCGGCGTCGAGGACGTCGGCGAGCCGGTGCTGCTCGGCGTCGGCGTAGCGGACGGCGTTGGCCAGCACCGCAGGCGTACGGGTGCGGTCGGCGAGGGCCAGCGTCCTGGCGGCCAGCCGCAGCGAGCCGGGACCGGTGCCGGCCCGGCCGTGCACGACCGCCTCAAGGCGCAGGCCCGCGCCGAAGATCTCCCACCAGGGCCGCAGCAGCCGCACCGCGACGTCCTCCCGGCCGACCGCCAGCGCCCGCACCGGCTCCGAGAGCGGTCCGAGCAGGACGGTCAGGCCGGCGCCGCCGTGCTCGCGCAGCGCGTCCCACGGCACCTGGACCGGGGCGGCCCGGCTCGCGGTGCCCACATGGGCGGCGCTGGTGATCCGGCACAGCCGGGCCCAGCCTTCCCGGTTCTGGGCGAGCAGCACGAACCGCAGCGGCGGCTCGACCACATGGGCGCCGCCGCGCACCGGGGTCCTGCGCCGCCGGGCCGGGGGCGGCGGCGCGAGCGCGGCCACGGCGAGGTCGATCCCGAACACCGGCCGCACCCCCGTTTCCGCGCACGCCTGCGCGAACCGCACCGCCCCGGTGACGGTGTCCCTGTCAGTCAGCGCCAGCGCCTCCATTCCCCGCTCGGCCGCCCGCAGGGCGAGCTGCTCGGGGTGCGCGGCGCCGTACCGCTCGGAGTAACCGGACGCGACATGCAGATGGGCGAAGCCCGCCATGCCGCACCTCCATCACTCCGCCCCTTTTCGGCCATCCGTCCGAAACGTTCCTCGTACGCCAGTTCGATTACCCTAGCGCGGTCGCCCCAGGTCAGCGACTCGGACGCGCCCACGCCGAGCGATCCGACCACGGAAAACAGTGGCCGAATCGAACGCCCGTACGCCATCTCCGCGTCCCGCCAACGGACTTGGCACCGCGGCCCGCGCCGCCGCCGGCCGGCATGACGTTCATCACGACCCACGCCGCTCAGAAGGTGGTATTCGATGGCGCGCCCGGGCCCGGGGCGGGGACGATACGGGCCATGGGTGAGACACGGAAGGCGCCGCCGCGGGCGGTGGGCGAGAGCGTGCTGCTGATCGCGGTCCCGGAGGCCGAGCCGGTGGTCGGCGGGGTGCGGGAGCGGTACGACACGGCCGCGGCCGAGGGCATACCGGCGCATCTCACGGTGCTCTACCCGTTCCTGCCGGCCGGGCGGATCGACGCGGAGGTGCTGGCGGCGCTGCACGAGCTGTTCGCGGAGTACCGCCCGTTCGCACTGCGCTTCGCGGAGTTCGGACGGTTCCCCGGCGCGCTGTGGCTCGCGCCGCAGCCGGACGGGCCGGTCCGGGAGCTGACCGCGGCGGTGGCGGCGCGCTGGCCGGAGGCGCCGCCCTACGGCGGGGCGTTCGATGATCCGGTGCCACATCTGACCGTCGCGCAGGGCCAGGAGGAGCGGACGTACGACGGGATAGAGCGGGAGTTCGCCGACCGGCTGCCGTTCCAGGCCCAGGTGGCCGAGGTCCGGCTACTGGTGTTCGACGGGGCCTGGCAGCGGCTGGCCGTCTTCCCGCTCGGCGGCGGCAGCCGGAGCGGCAGCGGGCACCGCACCAGGGGCGCCGGCTTCCGCTGACCCGGCCGCCGACCCGGCCGCCACCCCGGTCTCCGCCCCGGACGTTGACCCGACCGTTGACCCGGCCCCCGACTCGACCTCCGGCCCGGCCGCGCCCGGGGCGCGCCCCGCCTCGGCCGCCGGAGCCGCCCGCCGTGGCCGCCGCACCAGCAGGAACCAGGCGGCAGCCGGCCCCGCCACACCGACCGCGGCGAGCTGCAGCCGGTAGTCGGCCACGGCGACCAGGCCCGCACCGAGCGCGGCGGCCAGCGCGGTGGGTCCGAAGACCACCGTCCCCGCGGCGGCGGCCACCCGGCCGACCAGCTCGGGCGCGGTGTGCTGCTGAACGGCGGTGAACGCGGCGACGATCACCCAGGGCAGCCCGACCCCGACGGCGAGGGTGCCGGCGAGCACCACCGGAAGCGAGGGGACGGCACGCACGGCGGCGCCCGTGGTGAACAGGACGAGCCCGGTGGCGGCGAAGGCGCGTTCCGGCAGCCGCCGCATGACGGCCCCCGCGACCAGCCCGGCCACGATCGAGCCGGCGCCCTGCACCGCGTACAGGACGCCGACGAAGGCCGGCGGCCGGTGCAGCCCGGCGTCGGCCATCTCGTAGACGGTGGCGCTGCTGAGCCCGGACAGCAGCATGGCCACCGCGCCGGCCGCCACCAGCCGCCGCAGCAGCGGATGTTCGCGCAGCGCGCGGACGCCCTGCGCGGTCTGCTCGCGCCAGCCGCCGGCCGTCGCGGGCCGCGGCCGGTCGCGGACCCGCAGCCGGCCGAAGGCCAGCGCGGCGAGGACGAAGGTGGCGGCGTCGAGCAGCGCGACGGAGCTGCCGCCGTAGCGCACGAACAGGCCCGCCCCGGCCAGCGGGGCGAGCAGTTTCATGGCCTCGTTGACGGTCATCCGCAGGCCGTTGAAGTCGCCGCGCAGTTCCGCGGGGACGGTGGCGGTGACCAGTCCGGCCTCGGCCGCGTCCGCCAGTACGGCGGCGGCGCCGACCACGAAGAAGACCGCGAAGAGCAGCCAGACGTCCCGCCCGGCGCGCACCGCGAGCAGGACCGGCATCAGCACGGCGAGGCCGGCGTTGCTCCAGATCAGCAGCGACCGGCGGGGCAGCCGGTCGGCGAGGACGCCGAGCACCGGGCCGGCCATGGTGGGCGCCCAGACGCAGAAGGTCACCGCAGCCGCGAGGCTGCTCGAACCGGTCAGCGTCTTCACCCAGATACCGGCCACCAGCAGCATCGCCGAGTCGCCGAAGCCGGAGACCAGGACGCCGCCCAGGTAGACAGCCGCGTTCCGGTCCCCCAGCACCCGTCGTACCGTCATGACCCCCAAGTTATTGCTTGGGAGTCGCCGTGGCAACCGTTCCTCTCGGGACGAACAGCGCACCGGGCGGCCGGTGGGCCGGAGCCACCCGGACCTGGCGAAACCGCGAGGGGACGGTCTAATGGGCGCATGACGGCGACCGATCCGCTCCTGCGAGCGCTCTCCCACCCCGTACGGCTGCGCATCGTGTCCCTGGTGTGGAACGCGCCGCTGTCCGCCGCCGAACTCGCCCGCGAGCTGGAGATCTCGCACGCGCTCGCCAGCCAGCACCTGCGGCAGCTGGCCGCGGCCGGACTGGTGGAGCTGGCCGAGGTACGGGCCAACCGGGGCGGCCGGGAGCGCCGTTACCGCGCGGTGCACGGTTCACCGCTGTCCGACCAGCAGGGCGAGGGGACGCTGCTGATCGCCGAGGCGCTGGCACACAACCTGCGGGCGCGGGCGGGGCGCCGGGCCGCCGGCGGCCAAGGGGTCACCTCGGACGCGGAGTTGTGGGTCACACCGGAGGTGTGGGACGGGGTCCGCGAGCGGCTGGCCGCCCTGATGACCGAGCTGCACGACGCCGCGCGGCACCCGCACTCCCCCGGCACGATCGGCATCGGCGCCACCCTGATGGCGTTCCCGCTGGCGGAACCGGACGCCTGACGGCCCCCGCGGGTCCCCCGGACGGCGGAATCCCGGAACAACCGCCGCGCGCCTCGCGTTTCGCCAAGCGAGGGAACGGCCGCGGCCCCCGCACCGCCCGCGGCCGGACCCGCACAGGCACCAGCACCCGCGCACCGCCCACCCCGCACCCGTACGGACCCCCGGAGCGATTCATGAGCCAGCAGGCCACCGCAGGACCACTGTTCGACCTGCTCAAGAAGGGCGGCACCGGGGTGCTCGTCACCCTGAAGCGGGACGGCAGGCCGCAGCTGTCCAACGTGTCGTTCACGTATGACGACCCGTCGAGGACCATCCGGATCTCGGCCACCGACGACCGCGCCAAGACCCGCAATCTGCGCCGGGACCCGCGGGCCAGCTTCTACGTCAGCACCCCCGAGTTCGGCAGCTACCTGGTCGCCGAGGGCGACGCCGAGCTGACGCCGGTGGCGGCCGACCCGGGCGACGCGACCGTGGACGAACTGGTCGAGGTCTACCGGGCCATCGCCGGCGAGCACCCTGACTGGGACGAGTACCGGGCCGCGATGGTCGCCGACCACCGGCTGGTCATCCGGCTCCGCGCGGACCGCGCCTACGGCTGGGGCCGCGAGGCCGGCAGCACGAGCGGCCCGCTGGACTGAGCCGGTACCCATTTCGCCGCACAGGGTTGAAATTCGGCCGGAAATCCCGGCAGGATCCCCCTCATGGCCGAAGACGAGTTCGAATTCTACCGAACACAAAGTGTGGTCAGCGATCCCGGCGGCGAGGACGTCTTCGCCGGCCTGCCCGCCGACCCGAGAGCGCTCGCCGAGGCGGTGCGCGGTCTGCTCGTGCACCGCGAGGAGGCGCACCTCTTCGGCTACGAGCTGCCGCCGGAGCGCAAGAGCACGGAGGCGGAGACCCGTTACGCCGCCGACATCATGGCGATCGCCCGCGCGCTCGACGACGGGCCGCTGGACCGGCCGCGCCGCCCCGAGCACCGGTTCGCCGGCACCTGCCGGGACTTCGCGCTGCTGATGTGCTCCGCGCTGCGCTCCAAGGGCGTCCCGGCCCGGCTGCGCGGCGGCTTCGCCACCTACTTCGCGCCGGAGCCCGGCTTCCACGACGACCACTGGGTCACCGAGTTCTGGGACGCCGACCGGGGCTGGGTGCTGGTGGACGCCCAGTTGACCGCGCCCGAGCTGGTCAAGGCGTACGGGATCGACTTCGACCCGCTCGACGTGCCGGGCGACAAGTTCATCGTGGCCGGGCGCGCCTGGCAGGACTGCCGGTCGGGCGCGGCGGACCCGGAGACGTTCGGGGTCGGGCTGATCGGCCTCAAGGGCTGGTGGTTCGTCCAGGACGACCTGGTCCGCGACCTGGCGATGCTGAACCGCACGGAGGTGCTGGTCTGGGACGGCTGGGGGCTGGCCGACGCGCAGCCGGGCCAGCCGCTGAGCGCGCTGCGCCCCGAGGAGCTGGCGCTGCTCGACACGGTGGCCGCACTCAGCGCCGCGGGCGGCCCGTTCGCCGAGGTCCGCCGGCTGTACCAGGAGTCGGAGGCGCTGCGGGTGCCGTCGACCGTGACCTCGTACACCACCTATCTGGGCATCCGGACGGTCGACCTGCGCTGACCCGGCGTCACAGCCCTGCGGCCGGCCCCCCGGCCGGCCCCGCGGCGCGGCCCGCGGTCAGCCGGCCGGTTCGGCCGCCCGCACCAGCCGGGCCGCCACCTTCCGCAGGTGGTCGGCGAGTTCGGGCGGCTCGCGCACCTCGAAGTCCACGCCGAGCATCCCGGTGTAGAGCACCAGCGCGTCCAGCGACTCGAAGCCGGTGCGCATCTCGCAGCTGTGGTCGTCGATCGGGGTGATCATCCCGGCGCGTGACCACTCCTCGTACCGGGGCAGCGCCTCGGCCGGCGTGTGCAGGATGATCAGCGCCTGGAAGCGGTAGGGCCGCGCGTTGACGCCCTTGGCGACATAGGCGGCGGCGTCCTCGGGGAGTTCGCGCGGAGTGAAGCGGGGGCCGGCCGGCGGCCTGGGCTCTATCCGGTCGATCCTGAAGGTCCGCCAGTCGTCGCGGTCGATGTCGTAGGCCAGCAGGTACCAGCGGCGGCCGTAGTGCACCAGCCGGTACGGCTCCACCGTCCGGCGGCTGGCGGTGCCGCCGTGGTCGAGGTAGTCGAAGCGCAGCTGCTCGCGGTCCCGGCAGGCGGCGCCGATCACGGTCAGCACGTCCTGGCCGACCATCGCGGGGGAGCCGCCGGTCGGCATGGTGACCGCCTGCATGGCCTGGACGCGGTGCCGCAGCCGGGACGGCAGCACCTGCTCCAGCTTGGCCAGCGCGCGTACCGAGGTCTCCTCGATGCCCTCGACGCTGCCGCCCGCGCCGGTCCGCAGGCACAGCGCGACGGCCACCGCCTCCTCGTCGTCGAGCAGCAGCGGCGGCAGCGCGGCGCCCGCGCCGAGCCGGTAGCCGCCCGCGGTTCCTGACGTGGCGTGCACCGGATAGCCCAGCGTCCGCAGCCGCTCCACGTCGCGGCGGACCGTGCGCGCGGTGACCTGGAGCCGTTCGGCCAGGTCCGGCCCCGTCCAGTCGCGGCGGGACTGGAGCAGCGAGAGCAGGCGCAGCAGCCGCGCCGACGTTTCCAGCATGCCGCCCAGTCTGCCAGCGCCCACCGGCGGCCACCGGCCTCGATGCCGCGGGCAGGCCCGACGCGCGCCGGACGTGAACCGGCGCCCCCGCCGAGCAGAGTGAGGCGGGGGCGCCGGGGTGCGGGGTGAGCCGGGGAGCGGCCCGCGGAGGGAGCGTCAGTACACGCTGACGCCGTACGCGGAGAGCGCCTCGGTCACCGGCTGGAAGTAGGTCGTACCGCCGGAGGTGCAGTTGCCGTTGCCGCCGGAGGTCAGGCCGATCGCCTTGGTGCCGTCGTAGAGCGAACCGCCGCTGTCGCCGGGCTCGGCGCAGACGTTGGTCTTGATCAGGCCGGAGACGACCTCGCCGTTGCCGTAGTTGACGGTGGCGTTGAGCGCCTGGACGGTGCCGCTGTGCACACCGGTGGTGGAGCCGCGCCGAGTGACGTGCTCGCCCACGGTGGCGTTCGCGGCGCTGGTGATGTCCTGGCTGCCGACGGTGCCGTCATGTGCGACGGACGAGTCGTAGCGGACGATGCCGTAGTCGTTGCCGGGGAAGCTGGTGCCGGTCGTCGGGCCGATGTACGTACCGGAGCCCGTGTAGTAGGCCGGTTTGCCCTCGGTGCAGTGGCCCGCGGTCAGGAAGTAGTACGTACTGCCGCTGCGGACGTTGAAGCCGACCGAGCAGCGCCACTGGGTGGTCTGCACCGTGTCGCCGCCGGAGAGCAGCTTGTTGAAGGTGCCGGCGACACGGGTGATGTGGACCGCGTTGCCGTACGCGGCCGTGTACGTCTTCAGCTGGGCGAGCTGAGCGGCGGTCACCCGGCTGTCGACGTTGACTTCCAGGGTGTTGGTGCTCGGGTCGACCGCCCACGCCGTGCCCGCGATGTCCGCGGCCTTGGCGGCGCTGCCGGCCTGGGCGAGCTGGGCGGCGGTGTGCGCGGTCGGCTGGGGAGCGGCGCTGGCGTCGGCGTTCGGGATCGCGAACGCCGCGGCGGCCAGCAGGCCGGAGCTGACGGCGATCAGCCTTATACGTCGGGTGGACTTCACTGGTGTTCCTCCTGTGGGGGTGGAGGCAGGGGGGATTTGTCGGTGTGCAGTCAGAAGCGCACCGATAAACGAACGGTCGGTTTGCCTGACGAGCACTCAAAGGAGTATTCAGACCACACAGGTAACACACAAGGGGGCCTTTCGGCCGGGAACCACGATCACACCAGCGTGGCGCCCGATATGTCGGACCGTCGGCCGCCGAGGTGACGACGTCTCAGTCCGTGAGAAGAATCCGCTGCGGAGGGGTTCGCTCCGGTTCGACCGGCCTCAACGGGCGGTCGGCGGGCCGGCCTGCGGACTGGCCGGCGGGCGGTGCAGGGCCAGGTGCTCGCGGAGGGTCGCGCCGGGGTGGAACGACCGGAACAGGCCGCGGTGCTGGAGCAGCGCGGTGGTGCCGTTCACGAAGCGCTCCAGGTCCCCGCGCGGCCGCAGCGGCCGGATGTGGAAGCCGTCGGCCGCACCCGACCGCTGCCAGTCCGCTATCAGTTCGGCCAGATCGACCGGGCCGCCGCCGAACAGCACCCCGCCCGAGCCGTCCGGGCCGAGCGCGATCCGCGCGCCGGGCTCGGGGCCGAGCTCGCCGCCGCACAGGTCGACCGACAGCTCGGCGAGCACCCGCAGCCGGTCGGGGTCGCGGCCCGCGCCGGCCGCCGCCTGCCGCAGTTCGGCCCGGATCCGCCGGGCGTGCTCGGGGTCAGCGGTACGGACGAAGGCGATGTCGGCGTGCCGGGCCACCGCCGTCCTGGCGGCGGGCTCGGTGGCGTCGAGCACGGTGACCGGACGGCCGTGCGGCGGTCGCGCCCCGCGCTCGCCGTCCCAGGCCAGCACCACGGCCTCGGCCGCCGCCTCCGCCGCCCGCCACTGCGCCTCGGCGCGCGGGCCCGGCTGCCGCACCCGCCGGCCGGTCCGCCGCTGGGCCGGCACCCAGGCCCGGGCGCCGGGCACCCGCACCGCCCAGCCGGCCCGGCCGCGGCTGGCCTCGTCCAGCGCGGTGACCGCCGCCGCGACCAGCACCGGGTCGGCCTCGGCGCCGGTGACCGCCGCGACCAGGCCGATCCGGTCGGTGGCCGCGGCGACCCGGGCGAGCGGCTCGAACGCGTCCAGCGGGCCGCCGCCCGGCGGCACTTCGAGGGTGACGAAGTCCAGCGCGCCGCCCTCCGCCATCCGGGCCAGCTCGATGTGCTCGGCCGGCTGCCGGCCGTACCCGCGCGCGGGCCCCTCGATCGCGGCTGCCAGATGCAGCGTGCGGCCGGGGCGGTACGCCGGCGCCGGCAGCGCCGAGGAGAGGGCGGGGGCCGTGGAGGAGGAAAGGGGGGACGAGGGATGCGAAGGGGCAGGCATGCGAAGGCTCCGTGGACACGCGGAAGAGGCACACAGTGGATGCCTTCACACACAGCTGCCGCGTCCCTCAACGCGGCCGGGCCACCAGGGCCTTGGCACGAGGCTAAGCCGATCCCGTCACGCCCTGTCAACGCCTGTCCAGCCCGTGGACGGCCGCGGTGCCGCCGTCCGGGCGCGGTTGACGTACCGGTCGCCCGGCTGCTGCACTGTGCGTATGCGTAGCTGTCAGCTGGTCATCCGCGGCCACATCGACTTCGGTCGGGTGTGGTCGGCGGCGTGTTGTAGCCGCTGACGTTCTCCGACGGATCTCCCGTCTTCACACACGCGCGCGTTTCGCTCTTCCCCGCCCTCCCTCGGGCGGCCTGCGGCCGGTCAGCTCAGCAGTCGCAGCACTGGCAGCAGTCACAGCAGTCCCAGCACTCGCAGCCGCTGGCGTCGCACCAGGAGTCCCGGCGCCGCCCGCTCCACGCGTCGTTGTGCTCGCGGCAGCACAGCTGGCAGGTGCAGCACATCCCCGTGTAGACCAGGCAGCCCATCATCAGCCCGCGCCTGCGCGGCGGCTCGGGCGGCGGGAAGCCGCCGGGGAAGCCGTGGCCGCCGGGCACGGACGATCCCCGGCCGGACGGATCCTGCGGGCTGCCGGTGCCGGGACCGTACGGACTCTGCCCGGGACCGTACGGGCTCTGCCCGGGTCCGTACGGGTTGCCAGGGCCGTACGGGTTGCCGCTGCCGGTCGGCGAGAGGTCCGCCGGCGAAAGGTCCGCCGGAGCCCCCGGCGCCGCCAGGTGTGTACAGCCGCCGGTGCCGAACGCCCGGTCCACCGACCGTCCCAGCTCGTGGACGAGCAGGTTGTGCACCAGCTTCCCGGCGGCCGAGCAGGCGAAGTCCGCGTCGCGCAGGGCGAGTCGTACGCCGTGCAGCGCGTCGTCGCACAGCCGCCGCGCCTCCGCCAGGTCGGTGCCGGTGGCGATGAGCGGGTTCCAGGCGCCGGACCGGGTGTCCGCGGCCAGGTCCTCGACGGCGTCCAGCAGGTGGGCCAGCCGTCCGAACAGCCTGCCCGCCTCCTCCAGCGCCGCCCGGTTGCCCGGCCGGCCGGTCAGCACGGCGGTGTGGCCGAAGGCCGCGGCGGTGGCGGTCTCGGTGGGCTCCGTGACGGTCAGCAGCGGGGTGCCGGGCCCCGCCGCCGCCTCTATCCCGCTCTGCCGGCCGACCGCGTCGAGCAGGACGGCGGTGTCGAAGCCGAGGCCCTCGCCGGTCCTGGCGCCGGCCCGGTCCCAGCGGCGGGCGACACCGCGGGCCGCGAGGGCGACCGGCCGCCGGCCGTAGGCGCCGTCCGCGTCCTCGATGTGGTCGCGCATCTTGGCCGAGGCGAGGACCAGGGAGACGGCCGCGGCCAGCCCGGCCCCCTCCCCCATCGCCACCGGCGCGGTCCGCATGCCGCGCAGCGGGCACGGGCCCGCGGTCCTGCGCAGGTCGGCGGTCGGCGCGGACTGCGCCTCGACCAGCACCGAGACGATCAGCCCGTCGTAGTTGGTGGCGATCCTGGCGAACTGCCCGTGGCCGTCCCGCAGCGCGAGACACAGCCCGCACAAGTGGGCCAGCCAGGAGGCGGCGAGGCCCTCCGACATGCGGTGCCGGCAGGGCCTGATGATCCCGAACATGGTGGTTCCCCCGGTGGTTCGGCGCTTCGACCGGCGATCATGCTACCGCCGTCCGATCATCGGACCACCGGCCCGCCGCAGCTCCGTCACCGCGCCGCCACCGGGCCGCCGCCGGCCATCCCGGGTCCGCCGCCGGCCGCCCCGGGTCGGCCGCCGGTCCGCTACCGGGGCGTCAGCACCCGCGCCCGCCGGCCGCCGTGCCTGCTGACCACCTGGTCCATCAGCGCCACCAGCACATCGCGGACCGACGACCGCAGCCGCGCGTCACACGCCACCACCGGTACCAGCGGGCCGAGGCCGAGCGCCTCGCGTACCTCCTCCAGGTCGAAGTGCCGTGCCCCGTCGAAGCAGTTGACGGCCAGTACGAAGGGCGCGTCGCGCTCCTCGAAGTAGTCCAGGGCCGGGAAGGAGTCCTCGATCCGCCGGGTGTCGGCCAGCACGACCGTGCCGATCGCGCCTTCCACCAGGTCGTCCCAGAGGAAGGAGAAGCGGTCCTGCCCCGGCGTGCCGAACAGGTAGAGCACCAGCGACGGATCGAGGGTGATCCGCCCGAAGTCCAGTGCGACCGTGGTGGTGGTCTTGGACTCGACCCCGGCGAGCGAGTCCACGCCCACCGAGACCTGGGTGATCGCCGCCTCGGTGTCCAGCGGTTCGATCTCGGAGATCGCGCCGATGAACGTGGTCTTGCCGACCCCGAGCCCGCCGCTCACCACGATCTTGACCGCCAGCGGTACGGCCTTCGCCTCAGAGCGCCCGGACATGGTCCCTGATCCTCTCCAGTACGTGCAGCGGGATCTCCGCCGGCTGCCGGCAGACCAGCAGCCCGTCCACCACCAGGTCGGCGATGAGCACCTTGGCGACCCCGAGCGGGACGCCGATGCCGGCCGCGACCTCGGCGAGCGTGGTGGGCCGGGCGCAGAGCGCCACGATCCGGCCGGGTTCGAATGCGAGCGGCGCCGCGGCGGCGCCCGGCGCGGCGGCGACCAGCGTCTCCAGACGCAGCCCGTCCTGTACCGGCGCCGCCCGGCCGCCGGTCATGATGAACGGCCTGACGAACAGGGCGTCCTCGTCCGCCTCCCCGTCGCTCATCGCGGCAGCGCCTGCCGCAGATCCACGATGAGCGCGGGGGTCAGCAGATCGCCGGCCCGTTCGGCGAGTACCGCCATCTCGTAGCCGACCAGGCCGAGTTCGCCGCTGCTGTCGGCGAGCACGCCGAGGCAGCTGCCGTCCCTGATCGCGGAGACCAGCAAGAAGCCGCGGCCCATCTCGATCATGATCAGCTTCACGCCGTCGAACTCGTAGCGCCGGGAGGCGCTGCGGGCCAGGCTGGCCAGCCCGGAGACGACGGCGGCCAGATGGTCCGCGTCGGTCCTGCCGAGGCCGTCGGAGACCGCGATCAGCAGCCCGTCGGAGGAGACGGCGACCGCGTCGCGCACGCCGTCGGTCTTGCGGACGAAGCTGGCGAGCAGCCAGTTGAACGTCTGCGAGTCGTGGTGCATGTCGATGGTCACGCGTCGCCGCCCTTCTCGGTGGTGTCCGCGGCGGCCCGGTCCGATGATCGGTCCGCGCCCCGGTCCGATGAACGATCTGCCGGACGGTCCGCGGGACCGCTGCCCGCGGCCTTCTTCTCCTTCTCCACGCTGACCACGCCGCGGATGTGCGCGCTGCGCAGCGACGCGAGCATGCCCGACACCTCGTCAGGACTGCGGTCAGGCGTCGGCTCCGCGGTGCTCTGCCAGCGCACGGCGCCGGTCTCGTTGACCGCGGCCGGAATCGAGCTCCGGCCGGGCCGCTTGACCAGGCCGTTGCGGGTCCTGGCGGCCGAGGACGCCTCGCGCCGGTCCGGCTCGTCACGGCGCGGCCCCGGCACGGCGGCGCGCGGCCCGCCGGCCTCCGCCACGGCCGTCGCCGGCCCGGGCACGGAGCCGGGTACGGGGGTCACGGGGCCGGGTACGGGGCCGGACCCCGGCTCGGCGGCGGCGAGCACCGGCCCGGTGAGGGCGGCGGACCCGGTCGCGGCCGCGGTGACGGACGCGGGTCCGCCGGCGGCCACACGTTCGGCGGCCGGCGCGGCCACGCCCTGCCTGCGCGCGGCCGGCTCGGATCCCGGGTCCTTCGCGGCGCCCACGGCCACCGTCTCCCCTTCCGTCAGCAGCGTGGTGGGAATCAGCACCCGGGCCACCACCCCGGCGGCCGGCGCCTCGCCGAGCCTGACCTCGATACCGCACTTGCGGGCCAGCGCGCCGACCACGAAGTGGCCGAGGAACCTGGTCGGTTCCGCCATGAAGCTGGCCGTGCCCGACAGCCGCACGTTGGCCTCGGCGAGCCCGCGCGCGTCCATGCCGTAGCCGTGGTCCACGATGGCCACCAGGTAGCCGGCCCCGGTGCGGCGGCCCTCGATCTCCACCTCTGCGTCCGGCGGCGAGTAGCTGAGCGCGTTCTCCACCAGCTCGGCGAGCAGGTGGGCGATCTCGGAGACGACCGAGCCGGAGATGAGCACCGGGTCGAGCCGGCGCAGCGCCACCCTGCGGTACTCCTCGACCTCGCTCAGCGCGGCCCGCACCACGTCGGTGACCGACAGCGGGGTGGCCCACGGCCGCGGGCTGGACTCGCCGGCCAGCACCAGCAGGCTCTCGGCGTTGCGGCGCATGCGGGTGGCGAGGTGGTCGAGCTCGAAGAGGTTGGCGAGGGTCGCCGGGTCGGCGTCCTCGTGCTCCAGCTTGTTGATGAAGCTGATCTGCCGGCGGACCAGGTTCTGGTTGCGGCGGCCGAGGTTGACCAGCGACTCGGTGGCGTTGCGGCGCAGCACGGCCTGCTCGGTGGCGAGGTCGAAGGCCGCCGTCTGCACCCGGTCGAAGGCGGCGGCGACCAGTTTGACCTCCTCGCCGGCCCGGCCCGGCACCTGTACGGGGGACGGCCGCTCCGGCCGGCCGCCGTCCGCGGCCTGCGCCTGGGCCACCGCGGCGGGCAGCCGCTCGTCGGCCGCCTGCCGGGCCTGCCGGGTGAGCGAGGCGAGCGGCCCTGACACCGCCCTGACGCAGCCGACGGCGAGCGCGGCGAGGGCCGCGATGCCGCCGAGGGCCAGCAGCAGGTAGAGCGTCAGCTGCCGGGTGGCGTCGCTCTCCAGGTGGTCGGCGCGCCGCTGGATGTCCTGACCGAGTGAGATCTGCACGCCGCGGAGGCCGTTGATGGTGCCGGTCATGGCGTCGTACCAGGCCATCGGCGGGACCCTGCGGTCGTCGACCCGGCCGCCGCCGCCCACGACCAGCTGCTCGTAGCCGATCGCCTTGCGGGCGACCGGGGTGGCGAAGGCGGCGTCGAGCCGCTGCTGCTGCGCCGGGGTGGCCCAGCGCGGGAAGGTGCTCTGCCCGGCCAGCCGTCCGGCCCTGATCTCCATGAAGCGGGAGTACGGGGTGCCGCCGCCGAAGGCGCCGGCCCGCAGCACGCCGAGCACGATGGCGCGCTCCTCGCCCATGTACTCCTTGGCGTCGCCGAGCGTCTGGAGGGCCTGGTAGTCGGCGCGCAGCTGCTGGTCGTGCACCTGGCTCAGGCCGAGGCCGAGCCGGCCCAGGCCGGTGATGGTGGTGGTGAAGTAGTCGAAGGTGTCGTTGACGGTGCCGGTGCCGTCGGTGGCCGCCTGCCGTACGTCGCGGAGGCCGTCGAGCGCGCCGATGTCCTTGCGCACCGAGCCGGCCGCGGGGTCGGTGCGGCCCGACAGTTCGGCGTCGAGGGCGCGGCGGGCGGTGTCGGTGGCGGCGCGCTGGGCCGCCAGCTTGGGCCGGAACTCGGTGACGCCGCCGACCAGGCCGGTGGTGAGGCCGCGCTCCTTCTGCAGTTCGTGGATGAGGCCCTGGAGGGTGCCGGACAGCCGGGCGTTCGCCGCGGTGTCCGAGGCGTTGTGATGGTTGGTCAGCTGGCGGCTCACGGCGGTGCCGAGCAGGGCCATGACCAGGGCGAGGGAGACCACGAGGATGCGGGCGAGCTTGGCGCGGATGGTCCGCGGTGCCGTCATCGTGGTGCCCAGTGCGCCCAGTGCGCGGCGGCTGGCCGCCGCTGTGTTTCGTGCGTCCACGGGGGTGCCTTACGTGCCGGACACGTACGTGACGTGCCTGGTGGAGTCGCGCGGTGGCCGTAGGGCGCCGCGCCATGTCGGTTGCGACGGACCAACGACGGGCACCGGGAGCGGTCACCGGATCATCGGTTTGTTTTACGTCCCGGAAACAAGACGAGCGGCAGTGGCCGGAACCGGCCGAGGTCACAGGGCACCCGCCCCACCCGTCCCACTGGAGCGGATACGGCCGGACGGCGGCGCGATTCACCCGGAAGTGGAGCGCGTTCCCATCGAATCGTCACCATCCCGACACCTGCCGCAGCCTGACGGTGCGCCACTATCGTGTGCACCAGTACCGTCACAAGTCGCCCCCGAGACGGCAATCCACTTGGCGCATCCTCCGCTTCATGGACGACGATAGGACTGCGGACGGTACTGACCGCGTGTGAGAGAGGAGGCGTCCATGGGATCGGTTCGACGGGCGAGTGCCTGGCTGGGCCTCGTTGACGACAACGGCGGCGAGGGATATTACGACGAGGAGTACGCCGACTACGGCGAGGGCTCCGAGCGTGCCGACACCTGGGTGACCGACCCGCGGGTGCGGGTGGCCAGCGAGGCGGCGGAGGAGCAGGGCCGCCGGATCGCCACGGTGACCCCGGACGGGTTCCGGGACGCGCGCGGCATCGGCGAGCTGTTCAGGGACGGCGTGCCGGTGATCGTCAACCTCACCGGCATGGAGCCGACCGACGCCAAGCGCGTCGTCGACTTCGCCGCCGGCCTCACGTTCGGGCTGCGCGGCTCCATCGAGCGCGTCGCCACCCGGGTCTTCCTGCTGACGCCGGCCGACTACTCGGTGATGAACGCCGACACCCGGCACGGCGGCGACCGCTTCTTCAACCAGAACTGAACAGGGCCCTCACCGGACCGCGCGGCGCGGCTCAGCCGCGGAAGGCGTCGAGTCCGGTGAGTGCCTTGCCCAGCACCAGCTGGTGCATCTCGACGGTGCCCTCGTAGGTGAGCACCGACTCCAGGTTGGTGGCGTGCCGCATCACCGGGTACTCCAGTGAGATCCCGTTGGCGCCCAGGATCGTACGGGCGGTGCGGCAGATCTCGATCGCCTCGCGCACATTGTTGAGCTTGCCGAAGCTGACCTGCTCGGGGCGCAGCCGCCCGGCGTCCATCCGGCGGCCGAGGTGGTGCGCCAGCAGGATCCCCTTGTGCAGTTCGACGGCCATGTCGGCCAGTTTGGCCTGGGTGAGCTGGAAGCCGCCGATCGGCCGGCCGAACTGCTCGCGGGTCCTCGCGTAGTCGAGGGCGGCCTCGAAGCTGCTGCGGGCGGCGCCCATCGCGCCCCACACGATGCCGTAGCGGGCGTGGCTGAGGCAGCTGAGCGGGCCGCGCAGGCCGGTGACCTCGGGGAGTACGGCGTCGGCGGGCAGCCGGACGCCGTCCATGACGAGTTCGCTGGTGACCGAGGCGCGCAGGCTCCACTTGTGGTGGATCTCCGGTGCCGAGAAGCCCGGGGTGTCGGTGGGGACGACGAAGCCGCGGATGCCGTCGTCGGTGCCGGCCCACACCACGGCCACCGCGGCGACCGAGCCGTTGGTGATCCACATCTTGCGGCCGTCGAGCACCCAGTCGGAGCCGTCCCGCACCGCGCGGGTGCGCATGCCCGACGGGTCGGAGCCGTGGTCGGGCTCGGTCAGCCCGAAGCAGCCGATGGCCTCGCCCGCGGCCATCGCGGGCAGCCACCGCTGCTTCTGCTCCTCGGAGCCGTAGCGGTGGATCGCGTACATCGCCAGCGACCCCTGGACCGACACCAGCGAGCGGATGCCGGAGTCGGCGGCCTCCAGCTCCAGGCAGGCCAGGCCGTACTGCACGGCGCTGGCGCCCGCGCAGCCGTAGCCGGTCAGCGGCATGCCCAGGGCGCCGATCGAGCCGAGCTCGCGGGCGAGTTCGCGGATCGCGGGCAGCTCGCCGCGCTCGTACCACTCGGCCACGTGCGGCAGCACCCGTTTGGCGGCCCAGGACCGTACGGTGTCGCGGACCGCGCGGTCCTCGTCGGTCAGCAGGTCGTCGAGACCCAGCGGGTCGTAAGGGTCGAAGGACGGCTTAGGTGCGGGCATGTCTGGACCTCCGGCCCAAAACTAGCAGCGTTAACGGACGGGCGCGGGGTCCGGGGCCGGAGCCGGAGCCGGAGCCGGAGCCGCCTGACGATCCGCCTCCCGGGCCGCCGGGCGGTCCGCCTCCGGGGCCGGGGCGGCCGGGCGGTCCGCGTACGAGGCGCCGCACTCCATCACCCGCGGCAGCCGCAGCGCGGCCAGCGCGCCGATCAGCAGCAGCCCGGCGCTGACCAGCAGGGTGAGGTGCAGCCCGGTGACGAAGGAGTTCCTGGCCGCCTGCCGCAGCGCGGCGCCGCCGCTGCCGCCGAGCCGGCCGGAGACGTCGTACGCCTCGCCGAGCGAGCGGCCGGCCGCCGCGCTGTCGGCGGCGGAGACCCCGGGAGTGTGCCGGACACCGGGGGCGTAGGCGGCGTTCATGACGCTGCCGAGCAGTGCGATGCCCAGGCCCGCGCCGAGCTGGTACGACGTCTCGCCGATGGCCGCGGCGCCGCCCGCCTGCTTGGCCGGCGACTCGCTGAGCATCGACTCGTAGGCGCCGAAGAGGGTGGCCTCAAGGCCGAAGCCGAGCAGCACGAAGCCGGTGGTCAGCAGCCACGGCCGGTCGGTCTGGCCCATCGCGGCCAGCGAGAGCACGGCGAGCGCGGTGAGGACGAAGCCGCCGGAGACCATCCGGCGCGGCCCGAAGCGGTGCAGCAGCCGGGAGCCGGCCAGGCCCGCGGCCATCGCGGCGAAGGTGAGCGGCAGCAGCCGCAGCCCGGTCTGGAACGGGCTCAGGCCGAGCACCAGTTGCAGGTACTGGACGGCGATCAGTTCGAGGCCGACCAGCGCCAGCATCGCGAGCACGATGCACCCCACGGAGGTGGAGAACGCGGCCCGGCGGAACATCCCGACGTCGATCAGCGGGTGTTCGCGGCGGCGCTGGCGGCGGACGAACAGCACCAGCAGCGCCAGACCGGCCAGCAGCGGTACGACGGCCGAGGCGTCGAGGAAGCCCTCGCCGCCGCCGAGGTGCTTGATGCCGAGCACGGTGCCGAGCAGGCCGGCCGCGGCGGTCACCGCGCCCAGGACGTCCCACGGGCCGTCCGCGCCGCCCCTGGACTCCGGCAGCAGCATCCGGCCGAGCGGCAGCAGAACCGCCATCAGCGGAATGTTGACCAGGAACACCGAGCCCCACCAGAAGTGCTCGACCAGGAAGCCGCCGAGCACCGGCCCGATCGCGGCGCCGACCGCGGCGACCGCGCTCCACACCCCGATCGCCATCGCCCGCTCCCGCCGGTCGGGGAAGACCTGCCGGAGTATCGACAGCGTGGCCGGCATGATCATCGCCCCGCCGGCGCCGAGCAGCGCCCGGGCGGCGATCAGCGTGTGCGCGTCCGGCGCGAAGGCGGCGAGCGCGGAGGCGACGCCGAACAGGGCGTATCCGCACAGCAGTACCTTGCGGCGGCCGATCCGGTCGCCGAGGGTCCCGAACAGGATCAGCAGCGACGCGGCGACCAGCGGATACGCGTCCACGATCCACAGCAGGTCCTGCGCACCCGGCCGCAGGTCCTCGGTGAGGGCCGGCACGGCGACGTGCAGCACGGTCGCGTCCAGCGCGACGATCAGCAGGCTGACGCAGAGCACCACCAGGACGGCCCACCGGCCGGCCGGACGGTCCAGCGGCGGCGGGGCCGCCGTCCGCGCCTGGCCGGCCTCGGTCGTCCGGGTCATAGACGGGTACCTCCACGAACGGGTGAGCCGTCAGCGTACGCGAGGCCCGGCCCCGTGCCGGGTGACCCCGCTCACCCCCCGGACACCTGCCGGACACCCGCCGGACGGGGCTCCCCGGCTATCGGACGGGAAACGGAAGAGAAAGACGAGGGAAATAAGCTCCAAATAAGAACAGCCCGACGGGTGGCGGCGAGATCCGAACATAAACTCCAGGAACCCCGGCATTCCACCGATTCGGTGTCCTCCAAAGGAGCGATGAGACGTACTCCACATCACATCGTCATTACAAAGCAGCCCGTTCGGCCGAACTATGCCGTCACACGCTGTAACGTCGATTGAGTGCGTACCGATGAGAAGCTCCACCCCACGGCGGAGCGTGCGGCCACCCGCGACGTGCCGCGGATGAGCCGAACACGCGTATGGCTCTTCTGGTCCACCGTGGCGGTCTACGTGGCCATCGTCGTGGGCGTGCTCACCACCTCGAAACTGGTGACGCTCGACTGGCAGGTCATGCTCTGGCGTCCGTACAAGCAATGGCCGCAAATCCATGCTTTTCTGGACTACTTCGTCGTTCTCGGCCAGCGCGGTCCCACCGCCGTGATGGTGCTCGCCTGGCTCGGCTGGCGCGCCTGGCGGCACCGCACCCTGCATCCGCTGCTCGTCCTCGGCACCTCGCTGCTGCTGCTGAACATCACGGTGGGCGCGGTGAAATACGGTCTCGGGCGGCTCGGTCCGCACTACGCGACCACCGTCGGCTCCTCCGAGATGTTCGCCGGCGGCGATATATTTCCGTCAGGCCACACCGCGAACGCGGTGGTGACCTGGGGGGTCCTGGCCTATCTGGCCACCACTCCGCAGGCCAGGCGGCTCGGTTCGCTGGCCAGCGCGGTGCTCTCGCTCGCGGTCGGCGCCACCACGGTCTACCTCGGCACGCACTGGGTCAGCGACGTCCTGCTCGGCTGGGCCGCGGGGCTGCTGATCCTGCTGGCGCTGCCGTGGTTCGAGCCGGCCATGGCCTGGGTCGAGGACTACCTGTTCACCGTGTGGGCCCGGCTGGTCGAGCGGTACCGCGGGCGGGCCGGCGGCGCGGTGCCCTCGCCGGCACTGGTCGCGCAGCGCAGCACGGACGGGGAGGAGCCGGCCGCGGACCGCGAGCCGGTCGGCGCGGTCAGCCTCACCTGCAACACTCCGGCCTCCGGCGCGACCGTCGCCGGAGCGGCGGCACCGGGTGCGAACGGCACGCTGGCGCCCGCCCCGCACGCGGCGGCTCCGCACGCGCAGACCCCGCTCGCACCGGCCCCGCACGCGCAGGCGCCGCATGTGACCGGCCCGCACACGCCGGGCCGGCCGCCCACCGGGCGCTCGGCGCACCCGGGGCCCACCACCAACACCGTGGGCGTCACCCCAACCAGCAGCGCGTCACCCGGTCGCCGTCCACGCTGAAGTTCAGCCGCCCGGCCACGTATTCCATCGTCACCACAGCGCCGGGCGGCAGACTGCGTACGGTCCTCCAGCCGCGCTCCCTGGCCCGGCTCTCCGCCACCGCGGCCTCCAGGCCGAGGTACGAGTCCAGGTCGTCGTGCGGGTTGTCCCCGGTGAAGTTGCTCGGTTGCGGCGCCATACCTGCAACGGTAGGCGCCCGGGCGCCGGTTCGCCCTTGGTCGTCACGCTTGGATCACGGAACGTACAGGCCCGGTTTGCCGGGGCTTAATCCGAGCAGCTTTATTACCCGGAGATGGCCGAATTAATCGTCCCGGTAACTTCGGTGCGCACAACTCCCACACAGCTTCAGCGCAATGTCCGCTATGCCTGGCCGAGAACCGGCCGAGTTGCTGGTATGTGCATGGGGCTCGGATGAGCGGCGCCGGGGCGGACCGAGCGGATAATCCGTCAGATGCGGCGGACTTTCCGCACCGCGGCGCCCGCCGCGTCCGACACCGTCAGGAATGCGCCGAGAAAACGGCCGATCCCCGCCCGCAGCACGGACCTGGCCCTGGCGCCGGGCCTGGCCCGGTCCTCGATCAGCCGGTGGAACAGGTCGAGCTGGCGGCGGCCGATCACCGCGGGGTCGTAGCGCCCGGCGGCGACCAGCGCGGCGGAGCCCATCGTACGGCGCAGGCCGTCGTCCTCCACGAGGGAGAGCAGGGCGGCGGCGATGGCATCGACATCGCGCGGCGGCACCAGCAGGCCGGTCACCCCGTGCTCGATGATCTCCCGGGGGCCGAGCGGGCAGTCGGTGGCCACCACCGGGAGCCCGGCCCGCATGCCCTCCACGATGGTCATCCCGAACGACTCCATGGTGGAGGTGACCGCCAGCACCGACGCCTTGGCCAGTTCGGGTTCCAGCGGCGAGACCGCGCCCATCAGCGACACGTGCTTGCCCAGGCCCAGTTCGGTGACCAGCGCCTCCAGCGAGGCGAGCTTGCCGCCGGTGCCGTACAGCCGCAGCGTCCAGTCGGGGCGGGCCGCGCAGACGGTGCCGAAGGCGCGGATCAGATCGTCGTACCGCTTGGCCTCGGCGAGCCGGCCCGCGGCGACCACGACCGGCGCGGAGCAGTCGGACGGGGCGGTGCGGGCCGGCGGCACGCTGTTGGGCACGGCGCCGGCCCGCACCCCCGGCATCCGCCGCCGGTAGACCGCGGCGTCGGCCTCGGTGGTGGTGGTGACCGCGTCCAGGCCCGGGTAGCGGCGGCGCAGGGCCAGCACCAGCCGGGTGGAGTGGGTGTCCAGGGTCAGGTGCTCCTGGCCGATCCTGACGATACGGCGCGGCGCCTGCCGGGCGATGTGCACGTTGAGCCCCGGACGGGTGCCGACCAGCACGTCGGCGTCCAGCTCCGCCAGGCAGCGGCCGATCAGCTCGTCGGTGAGGGCGCTGTACTCCCCGTGCCTGCGGTCCGAGCGCGGGAAGACGGCGGACGGCTGCCGCAGCCGCGGGTCGGCCAGCGCACTGCCGGGGCTGTCCTCGCGCAGGTCGGCGAGCGGGCGCAGCCGGATCCGCGGGTCGTAGTCGAAGGCGGGGCGTTCGCGGTCCCGGAACACCGAGATGATCTGCACATCGGTCACGTCCGGCTCGCCGGCGAGCTGCGCGGCGAGATTGCACGTGGTGCGGATGGTGCCGCCGATCCCGTAGGCGGTGTGTATCAGAAACGCGATGCGCATGGTGTTCTCGGGTCCCCCGGCCGGTTGCCCCGGCCGGACCGCCGGCAGGCTCGGTCCGGGTGGGCGCGTCGTCCGACCTTATAGCAACCGGGAGTTCGGACCGCGTTCAGGGACCGGCCGGCGGACCGGACCGGGGGCGTTCAGGAGACGGTGAGCACGAGGCCGGCGGTGATCTTGTCGGGATCGGCGCCGATGGCGGCCTTGTTGAGCTGGTAGAGCCGCTGCCAGCCACCGGAGACGTCGTAGGAGCGGGCGATGGACGACAGCGTCTCGCCGCTCTGCACGGTGTGCACGATGTGGTTGTGCCCGGTCAGCCCGATCCGGCGGGCGCAGACCGGCCAGGCGTCCCAGCCCTGGACCTTCAGCACGGCCTCGGCGACCGCGATCTGCTGCTCGGGGGTGGCCAGGTCCGCGCGGCCCGCGTACTTCAGACCGCCGAACAGCACCCAGGTCGGCTGCCAGAACTGCAGGCCGCCGTAGTAGCTGTTGCCGGTGTTGATGTGCCAGTCGCCACTGCTCTCGCATTGCGCGATGCGGTCCCAGACGGAGGGCATCCGGGTGACGGCCCGGGCCGCCCGCGAGGCGCGGGCAGCGCGAGCGCCCGGCTCGGCGAGCCGGAGGGCGTCGAGGACGCCGGCCACCGGGATCGCCGGGCCGCCGTGGGCGGGTGGGGCCGCCGCGGCGGACGGGGCGGCCTGCGCGGGCTGGGTGACCAGCGGCAGCAGGGCGGCGGCTCCGAGGGCGGCCACGGCGGTGGCGGCGCGTGCTTTTGCGTTACGCCGCGCTTTAACGGTGTGACGATACGACAATTGCTCGCTCATCGCCCCCACGCTGCACGCTTCCGGCCCGCCCCCGCCGCGCCACGCCCGCGCGGTGCCCCGACCCCACCCGATCGGCCTACCGCCCCGTCAGGGGCGCGGCCGGGGAAGGGGCTGTGCGGGCCCGCGGAGCTACCAGTGGGGCAGCCAGCTGGGGTGGCTGAGCGGGGCGAAGAGGGGCGCGCGGGTGGTCGCGCGCGAGGTGCGGGGGGCCGACCGGGTCAGCGGGACCAGCTTGGACGGCTGCTTCGGCGGCGGGCGGTGCGCCGGCACCACCGGGCGGAAGGTGTCCGGCACGCGGGGCGGCGAGGCCGCGGGGGCCGGGATCGCGGGGGCCGGGCCCCGGGCGCCGGCGCGGTGGGCGCAGACCGGCCACGCGCCCCATCCGCTGGCGTGCTGGAGCTTCGTCGCCACCGCGATCTGCTCCCCGCGCGCGGCGCGGTCCGCGGTCGCCGCGTACCGGCCGCCGCCGTAGGCCCGCCAGGTGCCGGCGGAGAACTGCAGCCCGCCGTAGTACCCGTTGCCGGTGTTGATGTGCCAGTTGCCGCCGCTCTCGCACTTCGCGATGCGGTCCCACACCCCGCGGTCGGCGGCCGACGCCTCGCCGCCGGTGGCCAGCACCACCAGGGGCGCCAGCGCGGCCACCCCGGTCAGCAGGGCCGTATGTCGGAACGTGCAGTTGAACGCCATGGATCTCCTCATCCACAGACCCGGGTCGTTCCCCTTGTCACGTCACGAACGGGCGCCACTCCCCCCACGGGGTGGCGCCCGTTCGGGACCCGGGCGGTGCACTGTGCACACGGCGGGCGAATCTAGGCACTAGCCGCGCTGCGGGGCAAACAACTCCCTTACACCGCAGGCCAGTTGAGAGTTACCGACGGTAAGTACGGACGAGAAGCACCCTTTTGCCGCGCACGTATCGTCGTATATGCGGAAGCTTCGGACCCCAACCGTGAGTCACCTCACAGTCACAACCCGGCGCCCCCACACGCCCGTTCGACGCTTGGTGAGCGGCCGCCGGCAAATCTCACCGAGGGCGACCGCCGGGAGAATCCGGGCCGCCGCAAACCGTGACTCCCACCACAGACCGGCCGTTGTCACTATGCGCCGGGGCAGGCCCGGCTTTTCGGACCGTTCGTTACCGCACGCACCACCGCACTTCCAAGGAGACTCCCGTGGCGCCCATGCTCGACGTGAGCGACGAAGTACGAGCCGAGATCGGTGACGAGGAGACCGCTCGCCTCCTCACCGGTGAGAACGCGCCGGGCACGTACGACTGCACGTCCTGCCGCACCCCCGGGGACACCGGCCAGGAGCGCACCAGCACCGTGCTGTTCGTCGGCGACGAGACGGCCGTGCTGGCCTTCGCGCACGCCGCCTGCATCCCCTCCCAGGTGGTGCCGGTCGCGGAGGAGCAGTTGCAGGGCGCGGCCCGCAGCCTGGCCGACGGGGAGGCCGCCACCGCGAGCAGCACCGTCGGCCCGCAGCGCGGCCCGCAGTCCGCCGAGCCGCAGCCCGGCCCCGAACCCGCGCCGCGGCAGGCGGTGCTCGGCATCACCTGCGGGCTGATCATCGTGGAGGACGCGCTGCGCCCCGCGCTGGTGATCGAGCCGACCGGGCCGGTGTCGCGGGTCGGCGCGACGGGGGGCGGCGACGACTTCCTGCCGCTGCTGATCGAGCAGGGCTTCGTGCCGCAGCTCGACCTGGACGCGGCGCCCTCGCCGCTGGCCGGATGGTCGGTGCTGCTGGCGATGGGCAAGCTGCACGCGGTGCTTCAGCCGGGCACCAACGGCGGCCCGGCCACGTCGTGGTGGCAGGCGCACCAGCCGCTCCAGGTCAGTGACGGCTGGCGGGCCGCGGTCAGCCGCAGCAACCAGGTGTACGTCTACGCCGGCCCGGCCGGCTCCGTCGGCCGCCAGCCGCGCGAGGACCTGATGCGGGACGCTCTGGCGCGCGCTTGCTCCCGTGGCCAGCTGGTGGCGGCGACGATGCCTCTCGCTGGTACGTGAGCGGCTCCCCGCCGCGGGGGTTCCGGTAGTCGCCCGGCTACCGGTCCGCCCTGGCTTGTCGCGCAGTTCCCCGCGCCCCTGGTGATGCCGGGGCACATCGCGCCCACCCGGCGCCAGCCGCACATCGGGACCAGCCCCGCGCCCCTGGTGATGCCGGGGCACATCGCGCCCACGCGGCGCCAGCCGCACATCGGAAACAGCCCCGCGCCCCTGACGTGCGCCCCCGGCCGGAGATTTCCTGACGGGAGGTCAAAGATCAGTCTTGCGGACCGCATCCCGGGGCGAATCCCCTCGTTGGCTGATACGTGCACACCTTTGACGCCTCCCCCCGACCCCCCTTCCAGCGCTATATCCCGCCCATGCGCAGCGCGCAGGAGTCGGCGGGAGGCGGCGGCACGGGCACGCCCATCTACGACGCGCTCTACAGCGAGTACCGCCGGCTGTTCCGCACCCTGCCGGGTGACCGCAGCGGCGAGGAGTCGCTCGCGTTCAACAGTTTCTCGGCGTGGACGGCGGCGCAGGCCGCCCCGCAGACCCCGGGGCGGCACCGGGGGAACGCCCCGGCCGCGCTGCCGCCGGGGCGCCCGGACAACCGGATGAACGGGCTCTGAGAGCCCCCGGTCACTTCTTGCGGCCGCGCTTCTCCCTGACCCGCACCGACACCTGGATCGGCGTACCGGCGAAGCCGAACTCCTCGCGCAGCCGGCGTTCGACGAACCGCCGGTAGCCCGCCTCCAGGAAGCCGGAGGCGAAGAGCACGAAACGCGGCGGCTTGGTGCCCGCCTGCGTCCCGAACAGGATGCGGGGCTGCTTTCCGCCACGCACCGGGTGCGGGTGGGCGGCCAGCAGCTCGCCGAGGAACGCGTTGAGCCGGCCGGTGGGCACCCGGGTCTCCCAGCCCGCGAGGGCCGTCTCGATCGCCGGCACCAGCCGCTCCATGTGCCGGCCGGTGCGCGCCGAGACGTTGACCCGCGGCGCCCACTGGACCTGTACGAGGTCGCGTTCGATCTCCCGCTCCAGGTAGTAGCGGCGCTCCTCGTCCAGCAGGTCCCACTTGTTGTAGGCGATGACGATCGCGCGGCCCGCCTCGACGGCCATCGAGATGATCCGGGTGTCCTGCTCGGCCAGGGTCTCGCCGGCGTCCACCAGGATCACCGCGACCTCGGCCTTCTCCAGCGCCGCCGCGGTCCGCAGGCTCGCGTAGTAGTCGGCGCCCTCGGTCAGGTGCACCCGCCGCCGGATGCCCGCGGTGTCGATGAACTTCCAGGTCACGCCGCCGAGCTCGATCAGCTCGTCGACCGGGTCGCGGGTGGTGCCGGCCACCTCGTTGACCACCACCCGGTCCTCCTTGGCCACCCGGTTCAGCAGCGAGGACTTGCCGACGTTGGGCCGGCCGATCAGCGCGATCCTGCGCGGTCCGCCGAGCGCGTCGCCGAACGTCATCGCGGGTGCCTCGGGCAGCGCGTCCATGATGGCGTCGAGCAGGTCGCCGGTGCCGCGGCCGTGCAGCGAGGAGACGGGGTACGGCTCGCCCAGGCCCAGGTTCCACAGCGCGGCGGCGTCCGCCTCGCCCGACGGGCCGTCCACCTTGTTGGCGGCCAGCACGACGGGCTTGCCGGCCCGGCGCAGCAGCCGTACCACCGCCTCGTCGGTGTCGGTGGCGCCGACCTTGGAGTCGACCACGAAGACCACCGCGTCGGCCGCCTCGATGGCGAACTCGGCCTGCGCGGCGACCGAGGCGTCGATGCCGAGGACGTCCTGCTCCCAGCCGCCGGTGTCCACGATCTTGAAGCGGCGGCCGTTCCAGTTCGCCTCGTAGGTGACCCGGTCGCGGGTGACGCCGGGCTTGTCCTCGACCACTGCCTCGCGGCGGCCGATCACCCGGTTCACCAGGGTCGACTTGCCGACGTTCGGCCGGCCCACCACGGCCAGCACCGGCAGCGGGCCGTGGCCGGCGGCGGCCAGGTCGTCGGCCACCTCTTCGAGGTCGAAGCCCTCCTCGGCGGCGAGCTCCATGAACTCGGCGTATTCGGCGTCGCCGAGCGCGCCGATGTCGCCGTGGTCGTTTCCCTGGTCCATGAGGTCTCTCCGTCGATCAACAGTGGGGGCCGCCGGAACCGGGTGCGGTTCGGCGGCCGGTGTGGTTCAGCGGCCGGTGGCCCGCCGGGCCTCGGCCAGGTGCGCGGTCAGCCGCTCCTGGAGCCGCGCGGTGGCGGCGTCCAGCGCGCTGCGGGTGCGGCGTCCGCCGGGCGCGGCGGCCTCGAAGGGCTCGCCGTAGACGACGTCGATCCGGGCGCCGAGCGGCGGCAGCGCGCCGACCAGCCGGCCCTTGCGGGCGCTGCCGAGCACCGCGACCGGCACCACGGGAGCGCCGGAGCGCACCGCGAAGTACGCCAGGCCGGCCCGCAGCTGGGCGAAGTCGCCGACGCCCCTGCTGCCCTCGGGGAAGATGCCGAGCATCCCGCCGTCCGACAGCACCCGCAGGGCGGCGGTTATCGCGGTGCGGTCGGCGCCGGAGCGGTCCACCTCGACCTGCCCGATGGCCCGCAGGAACGGGTCGAGCGGGCCGACGAAGGCCTCCTTCTTGACCAGGAAGTGCAGCGGGCGCGGCGAGGTGCCGATCAGCATCGGGCCGTCGATGTTGTGCGCGTGGTTGCCGGCCAGGATGACCGGGCCCTGGGACGGGATCCGCCAGGCGCCGAGCACCCGGGGCCGCCACAGGCCGTTCATCAGGCCGATGCCGATCCCGCGCGCGACGGCCGCGCCGCGCGGGCTCGGCGCCTTGTCACGCGCGCGCGGCTCGCTGTCACGCGGGCTCCGCGCCGTGTCGAGCGGGGTGGTCACGAAATCGTCGCCCGCTTCTCCTCGACCAGGGTCACGACGCACTCCACGACCTGTTCGAGGGACAGCTCCGTGGTGTCCACCTCCACCGCGTCGTCGGCCTTGGCCAGCGGGGAGGTGGTGCGGCCGGAGTCGGCCGCGTCGCGCCGGACCAGCGCGGCCTGGGTGGCGGCGACGCTCTGCGCGCCCTTCAGCTCGCTGCTGCGGCGGGCGGCGCGGGCCTCGGCGGAGGCGGTGAGGAAGATCTTGACGGTGGCGGCGGGGAAGACGGTGGTGCCGATGTCCCGGCCCTCCACCACGATGCCCTCGGGGGCCTCGTCGGCCGCCGCGCGCTGCAGCTCGACCATCCGGGCCCGTACCGCGGGCACCGCGCTCACGGCGCTCACCGCGGCGGTGACCTCCTGGGAGCGGATCGGTCCCGACGCGTCGAGGCCATCCACCGTGATGGCGGGCGCGGCCGGGTCGCTGCCGGAGACGATGGCCGGCTTGCCGGCCGAGTCGGCGACGGCCACCGGGTCGTTGACGTCCACCCCGTTGGTCAGCATCCACCAGGTGATCGCGCGGTACTGCGCGCCGGTGTCCAGGTAGCTGAGGCCGAGCTTGGCCGCCACTGCCTTGGAGGTGCTCGACTTGCCCGTGCCGGAGGGGCCGTCGATGGCGACGATCACCGGATTTACCACAGCGGGGGCCTTCCTCGAGCTCGGACGCGGGGGGTGGGCGGGGCCGGCGGGCGCCGGACATGCCGACCCCAAGGTTACCGGCCGTCCGGGCGACCCATCGCCACGGGTTTTCCGCGGCCCCCGGCCGCGGCACGGCCCGCGCGCCGCTCCCCCGCGGCGATCCGCGAGGCTACTTGCGGATCGCCCAGCCCCGGTCCCGCAGCGACGCGGTCAGCGCGGGGGCGGTGCGCGGGTCCACGGTGAGCTGCACCAGGCCGGCCTGCTGCCCCGTGGAATGCTCGATCCTGACGTCCTCGATGTTGACGCCGGCCGCGCCGGCGTCCGCGAAGAGCCTGGCCAGCTCGCCCGGCTGGTCGCCGATCAGCACGGCCACGATCTCGTACGCCTTCGGCGCCGCGCCGTGCTTGCCCGGCACCTTGGCGCGGCCCGCGTTGCCGCGGCGCAGGATGTCCTCGATGCCGGCCGCTCCCCCGCGCCGCTTGTCCTCGTCGGCGGACTGGAGGGCGCGCAGCGCGGCCACCGTCTCGGCGAGGTCGTCGGCGACGTCACCGAGCACGTCGGCGACCGGTCCGGGGTTCGCGGCCAGGATGTCCATCCACATGGCGGGTTCAGAACCGGCGATCCGGGTGACGTCCAGGATGCCCTGGCCGCACAGCCGCACCGCGCTGTCCTCGGCGTGCTCCAGCCGGGCGGCGACCATGCTGGCCACCAGCTGCGGGGTGTGCGAGACCAGCGCCACCGCGCGGTCGTGCGCGTCGGCGTCCATCACCACCGGGACCGCGCGGCACAGCGCGACCAGTTCCAGGGCGAGGTTGAGCACGTCGGTGTCGGTGCCGGCGGTGGGCGTGAGCACCCATGGCCGGCCCTCGAACAGGTCGGCACTGCCGGCCAGCGGCCCCGACCGCTCGCGGCCGGCCATCGGGTGGGTGCCGATGTAGTGGCCGAGGTCGCAGCCGAGCGCTTCGAGGTCGCGCCGCGGGCCGCCCTTGACGCTGGCCACGTCCAGGTAGCCGCGGCCCAGGCCGCGGCCGATCGCGTCGGCGAGGGTGGCCGCCACATGGGCCGGCGGCACCGCGACGATCACCAGGTCCACCGGCTGCCCGGGGCTGTCCGTGCTGCCTGCGCCGAGCGCGGCGGCGGTACGGGCGGCGGACTCGTCGTGGTCGGCCAGATACACGCCGACGCCGCGGGCGCTGAGCGCGAGGGCGGCGGAGGTGCCCATCAGGCCGGTTCCGATGACGAGCGCGGTCCTCACCTTGGTGGTCCTCACTGAGCGGGTCGCACCGGAACGGGGGCTTGGCCGGTGTCTACGGACAAGAGTAGTGATGCCCGCGCGGTGCCGGGTCGCGGACCGCTGGTCGAGACGGGCGGCGGCGGTGGCGGCGGGACGCCTGCGGCGGCGGGACGGTGGAATTCCCGGCGGGCGGTCGTACGGTATGGCGATAATCGCCCTCATGCAGGACGCGCTCGGGCACACCCTCGTCAACGACCACACGGTCTATGCCTGCGTCATGGGCTCGCGGGCCTTCGGCCTGGCCACCGACGACAGCGACACCGACCGGCGCGGGGTGTTCGTGGCGCCGACACCGCTGTTCTGGCGGCTCGACAAGCCCCCGACGCATGTCACCGGGCCGATGGACGAGCAGTTCTCCTGGGAGCTGGAGCGCTTCTGCGGCCTGGCGCTGCGGGCCAACCCCAACCTGCTCGAATGCCTGCACTCACCACTGGTGGAGTACGCCGACGCCACCGGCCGCGAGCTGGTGGAGCTGCGCGGCGCGTTCCTGTCCCGCCGGGTGGAGGGCAGCTTCCGCGGCTACGCGACCCAGCAGCTGAACCGCCTCGAGGCGGGCATCCGCAGCCGCGGCGAGCCGCGCTGGAAGCACGCGATGCACCTGCTGCGGCTGCTGATCAGCTGCCGAGACCTGCTGCGCACCGGGCGGCTGACCATCGACGTCGGCGACCAGCGCGACCGGCTGCTCGCGGTCAGGCGCGGCGAGCACAGCTGGAGCGAGGTCCGCGGCTGGATCCGCACCCTGGACGCGGAGCTGGACGCGGCCGCGGCCCGTACCCCGCTGCCCGCCGAGCCCGACCGGCCCAGCGTCGAGGACTTCCTGGTCCGGGTCCGCCGGGCCGGCGCCCAGGCCCCCGCCTGACGCACGAGGCGGGGCCGGGGGCGGGGCGCCACAGGCGTCGGTTAGAGGTCCACTTCCTGCATCAGCATGCCGACCTCGGTGTTGGTCAGCCGGCGCAGCCAGCCGGACTTCTGGTCGCCCAGCGGGATCGGGCCGAAGCTGGTGCGGACCAGCTTGTCGACCGGGAAGCCCGCCTCGGACAGCATCCGGCGCACGATGTGCTTGCGGCCCTCGTGCAGGGTCACCTCGACGAGGTAGTTCTTGCCGGTGTTCTGCACGATCCTGAAGTGGTCGGCGCGCGCCCAGCCGTCCTCCAGCTCGATGCCGCTCTTGAGCTGCTTGCCCAGGTCGCGCGGCAGCGGGCCCTGGATCGCGGCGAGATAGGTCTTCTTCACGCCGTACCGGGGGTGGGTGAGGCGGTGCGCCAGCTCACCGTGGTTGGTGAGCAGGATGATGCCCTCGGTCTCGGTGTCCAGCCGGCCGACGTGGAACAGCCGGGTCTCCCGGTTGGTCACGTAGTCGCCCAGGCACTGCCGGCCGTCGGGGTCCTCCATGGTGGAGACGACACCGGCCGGCTTGTTCAGCGCGAAGAACAGGTACGACTGGGTGGCGACGGTCAGCCCGTCCACCTTCACCTCGTCGTGCTCGGTGTCCACCCGCAGGCCCTGCTCGGTGACGATCTGCCCGTTGACCTCGACGCGGTGCTGCTCGATCAGCTCCTCGCAGGCCCGCCGGGAGCCCATGCCGGCCCTGGCCAGCACCTTCTGCAACCGCTCGCCCTCCTGCTCGGCGCCGGGGAACGTCTTGGGCGTCTTGATCTGCGGCTTGCTGTGCCGCTCGCGGTTGCGCTGCTCGATCTGCGCGTCCAGCTCGCGCGGGCGGGCGGGCACGGTCTTGCGGCCCCGCTTGGCGGGGGTGCCGCCGGGGCCGACCGCCCGGCCGCCGGGCTTGGTGCGCGGCATCCCGCCGGGCTTGTTCGCACCGGACTGGCCGGTGGTGCCCACGTCGTACCGCCGCTCCTCGGGGCGCGGCTTGGCCGGACGCTGCCGCTCCTCGCCGCGGCGGTCCTCACCCCGGCGGTCCTCGCCCCTTCGCTCGTCGCCGCGGCGGTCGTCACCGCGCCGGCTGTCGGCGCCCCGGCCGGCCCCGCCGCCGCTGCCACTGCCGCCACCGCCGCGCCGGTCAGCGCCGCCACGGCCGGTCCCACCGCCGCCGGCGCCGCGCCGGTCGGCGTCACCGCCGCCACGCCGGTCCGCGCCGCCGCCGCTCCGGGGGTTCCGGTTGCCGCCGCTGTTCCTGTCGCTGCTTCGCATCAAAGTTCCGTAGTCGAGGTCTCGTCCGGCGCGTCGGGATCGAACGACGGCAGCCCCTCCTGGGACTCCGCCTCGACCGCGTCCGCCTCCGGCAGGAACGGGGCGAGCTCGGGCAGCTCGTCAAGGCTGCGCAGTCCCATACGTTCCAAGAAGTAGTTCGTCGTCCCGTACAGGATCGCACCTGTCTCGGGTTCCGTGCCCCCTTCGGCCACCAGCCCGCGCTGGAGCAGGGTCCGCATCACGCCGTCGCAGTTGACTCCGCGCACCGCGGAGACCCGGGAGCGGCTGACCGGCTGGCGGTACGCGACGACCGCGAGCGTCTCCAGGGCTGCCTGGGTGAGCCGGGCGTGCTGGCCGTCCAGCACGAACTTCTCCACCGCGGGCGCGAAGGCCGGCCGGGTGTAGAAACGCCAGCCGCCGGCCACAAGGCGCAGGTCGAAGCCCCGGCCCTCGCGGGTGTAGTCGTCGGACAGCTCGCGCAGCGCCTTGCCCACCGCGCGCCGCGGCCGGTCGAGCACCTTGGACAGGTGCTCCTCGGTGGCGGGTTCGTCGACCACCATCAGGACGGCTTCCAGGGCCGGCTTGAGCTCGAGCCCCGCGGTGGCGGGCACCTCCGCGGCGGGCGGCCCGGCCGCGGCTGTGATGTCGGCTACGTCAGTGCCGGCTACGCCGGTGCTTGCTTCGGCGGTGCTTGCTTCGGCGGTGCTTGCTCCGGCGGTGGTGATGAGGTCGGTCATCCTCGCTGCTCTCCGTTCGCGGCCGGGGCGGTCCCGGCAGCCGTGGCGGGCCCGGCCGGGGCCTCCTGGTCGAACTCGTCGGTCACCAGCGGCGCCTCCGGCGGCTGCTCGCCGCCCGTCCAGCGGACCTGGAGCGCCCCGAGCGCCTCCTCCTGGTCCAGCGCCACCGCCTTCTCCCGGTACAGCTCGAGCAGCGCGAGGAAGCGCGCCACCACGGTCAGCGTGTCCGGCGCGTCCCGGGTCAGCTCGCCGAAGCTCGCCGCGCCCAGCTCGCGCAGCAGCGCGATCACATGCTCGGCCTGCTCCCGGACGCTGACCAGCGGCGCGTGGATGTGGTCCACGTACACCTGCGGCTTCGGTTTGGGCAGCATCGCCTTGACGGCGAGCTCCGCGAAGCGCTCGGGGCCGATGCTCAGGACGACCTCGGGCAGCAGTTCCGCGTGCTGCGGCTCCAGGCCGACGGTACGCGGGTAGCGCAGCGCCTCGCTCTCCAGCCGCTCGGCGAAGATCGCCGCGATCTGCTTGAACGCACGGTACTGGAGCAGCCGGGCGAAGAGCAGGTCCCTGGCTTCGAGCAGCGCGAGGTCCGCCTCGTCCTCGACCTCGGCGGACGGCAGCAGCCGGGCCGCCTTGAGGTCGAGCAGGGTGGCGGCGACCACCAGGAACTCGGTGGTCTGGTCGAGGTCCCAGTCCGGGCCCATGGCACGGATGTGCCCCATGAACTCGTTGGTGACCCTGGAGAGCGCGACCTCGGTGACGTCCAGCTTGTGCTTGGAGATCAACTGGAGGAGGAGGTCGAAGGGGCCTTCGAAGTTGGCCAGCCGCAGTATGAACCGGCCGCTGCCGTCGGCGGCCTCGGGCACCTCAGGTACCCCAGGTACCGGCTCCGATGCCTGCTCCGGTGCCTGCTCCGGCTCAGCCTGGTCCGCCGCCTCGGCGGCCGGTGTGGGCGGCGGGTCCGCTTCGGGAGCGGCGCCGCGGCCGAGACGGCGGCGGGGGCGGTCGGAGTCGTCCGGCGTGGTGGTCGGCATCGCGGTCCAGGGTGCGGGGATCAGAACGGCAGGTTATCCCCCCGGAGTCCGGGACCGGGTGAGCCCACCGGTCGCGGCCCGGTCAGCGGCCCCGCAGCCGCCGTACGAGAATGCTCGCGTCGCCGCGCGACTCCAGGTCGGCCAGCACCACGGCGACGGCCTCGCGGACGATCCGGCCGCGGTCGATGGCGAGCCCGTGCTCGCCGCGCAGCACGAGCCTGGCGTGCTCCAGGTCCATCAGCTCCTCGGCGGAGACGTAGACCGTGATCTTCTCGTCGTGCCGCTCCCGCCCGCTGGGGCGGCGGTTCTGCCGGGGGGCCTTGCGCCGCCCGGCGGGCTGCGGCTGCGGCTGCGCCGTGATCGGCGGCGGTACCGGCTTCTGGTTCTGCGACGCCGCGGCCTGCTGGGCCGGCAGCTGCGCCGGCGGCGCCGGTGCGACCGCGGTGGCGCTGCCCGCGGCACCCGCCACGCCCGCCCGGTCCCCGGTCAGCGCCCGGCGGGCCGGCAGGTCGCGGCCGCCGTGCTCGGGGCTGTCAGCGCCGTGCTCGGAGCCCGCGGACCGGGGGTCGTCCTCGGCCTCGTCCTGCTGTTCCTCGCCGGGGACCGGCCGCAGCCGTTCCTCGCCCTGCGCCGGAGGCTGCTGCTCGCCGCCGCGCTGTGCCCGCGGCTGCGGCGACTGGAGCGAGGCGCCACCCGTGGTGCGGAACAGCTCGTCGGCGCCCGGCAGGCTCACTCGGCGTGGCACCGGGCGAGCACCTCCCTGGCGAGCTGGCGATAGGCCGCCGCACCGACGGAGTTGGACGCGTAGGTGGTGATCGGCTCGCCCGCCACGGTGGTCTCGGGGAACCGTACGGTCCGGCCGATCACGGTGTGGAAGACGTTCTCGTCGAACGCCTCGACGACCCGGGCCAGCACCTCGCGGCTGTGCACGGTGCGCGAGTCGTACATCGTCGCCAGGATGCCGTCGAGCTCCAGCTCGGGGTTGAGCCGCTCGCGGACCTTCTCGATGGTCTCGGTGAGCAGCGCGACCCCGCGCAGCGCGAAGAACTCGCACTCCAACGGCACGATGACCGAGTGCGCGGCGGTCAGCGCGTTGACGGTGAGCAGGCCGAGCGAGGGCTGGCAGTCGATGACGATGTAGTCGTAGTCGGCCATCAGCGGCTTGAGCGCCCGCTGCAGCGCGGACTCCCTGGCCACCTCGCTGACCAGCTGCACCTCGGCGGCGGACAGGTCGATGTTGCTGGGCAGCAGGTCCATGCCGGGCACGGCGGTCTTCAGCAGCACCTCGTCGGCGGCGAGCCCGCGTTCCATCAGCAGGTTGTAGACCGTGATGTCGAGTTCCATCGGGTTGACCCCGAGGCCGACGGACAGCGCGCCCTGCGGGTCGAAGTCCACCAGCAGCACCCGGCGGCCGTACTCGGCGAGCGCGGCACCCAGGTTGATGGTCGAGGTGGTCTTGCCGACCCCGCCCTTCTGGTTGCACATCGCGACGATCTTCGCCGGTCCGTGGTCGGTGAGCGGGTTGGGGATCGGGAAGTACGGCAGCGGGCGGCCGGTCGGGCCGACGCGTTCGCGCCGCTGGCGGGCGGCGTCGGGTGCGAGCGTGGCCGCGTATTCCGGGTCGGGCTCGTACTCCGCGTCGGGGTCGTAGAACTGACCGTCCTGCAGATCGCTGTCGTTCTCGTTGTTGAAAGGCGCCATGGCGTAAGCGGGTTGCGTCTCTGTGGTCGTCGTGGTCGGCTCGGACCGGCGGGATTCGAAGGTGCGGACCGCGACGGAACCGACGGTCGTTCCTGGTTGACCACCCCCGGGAGCAAATGTCGACTCATTCACAAGTCGTCTTACCTCCTTGGTGACCAGGAAACTTCTAGACAGGTCAGCGGGACTACAGCCGACGATTCGCGACTCTATGGCGTGTCGGTGGTCCACAGCAACACAATCCGCCGGACACGGCCCGTTGTGTCCTCGAACGAACACCTGCTGTCAAGCGGTGCAACCAGATGAACGGCCGGGCCCTGGCGTGCAAGACCCGGCCGAAATCGTTTAGTTGACACGGCGAGCCGTATGTCGGCGGCGTGTCGCGGCATTTCGCAACAAACCGGTTACGGCGGCCGGAGTTCGGACCGGTTCAGCCGAGTGCCGTCAGCCCGGTGCCGGACGTGGCGTCGTCAACCCGGTGCCGGACGTGGCGCCGTCAGCCGAGCAGCGTGTGCAGGTCGGTGCTGTCGAGGCCGTGCGCCTCGGCGACCGGTCCGTAAACGACCTGGCCCTCATGGGTGTTGAGGCCGAGCGCGAGCGCCGCGTCCCGGCGCAGCGCCTCCCGCCAGCCGCGGTCGGCCAGTTCGACGATGTACGGCAGCGTGGCGTTGGTCAGCGCGTACGTCGAGGTGTTGGGAACGGCGCCCGGCATGTTGGCGACGCAGTAGAACACCGACTGGTGCACGGCGAAGGTCGGTTCCGCGTGCGTGGTGGGCCGGGAGTCCTCGAAGCAGCCGCCCTGGTCGATGGCGATGTCCACCAGCACCGAGCCCGGCTTCATCCTGGACACCAGCTCGTTGGTGACGAGCTTGGGCGCCTTGGCGCCGGGGATCAGCACCGCGCCGATCACCAAGTCGGCTTCGAGCACGGCCTGTTCCAGCGCGTAGGCGTTGGAGGCGATGGTCTGCACCCGGTTGCCGAACACCTTGTCGGCCTCGCGCAGCTTGTTGACGTCCTTGTCGAGCAGCGTGACGTGGAAGCCCAGGCCGAGCGCGATGGTGGTCGCGTGCCAGCCGGAGACGCCGGCGCCGATGACCACGGCCTTGCCGGACTGGACGCCGGGCACGCCGCCGGGCAGCACGCCGCGGCCGCCGGCCGAACGCATCAGGTGGTACGCGCCGACCTGCGGGGCCAGCCGGCCGGCCACCTCGGACATCGGTGCGAGCAGCGGGAGTTGGCGGTTGGCCAGCTCGACCGTCTCGTAGGCGATGGCGGTGGTGCCGGACTCCAGCAGCGCGTCGGTGCAGGCGCGGGAGGCCGCGAGGTGCAGATACGTGAAGAGGGTCTGGTCCTTGCGCAGCCGGTGGTACTCCTCGGCGATCGGCTCCTTGACCTTCAGCACCAGGTCGGCGGCCGCCCACACCTCGTCGGCGGTGCCGAGGATGCCGGCGCCGGCGCCCACGTACTCCTCGTCGGGGATGGACGAGCCGTTCCCGGCGCCCGCCTCGACGACGACCTGGTGTCCGTTGCGTACGAGCTCGTGCACGCCGGCCGGGGTGATGGCCACGCGGAACTCGTTGTTCTTGACCTCGCGGGGGATGCCCACCTGCACGTCGATCACGGTCCTTGCACTGAGGAGGGGGAGAACGGGAGAAAACGGGAACGCCGAGCTGGGTCCCGGCATGCCGTGGGGGTGACACGGCAGGCCGGACCAGGCCGCGGGGTGCGCGGTCGAGGCCAGTCTAGTGAAGGGAGAGTCTCTGTCCAGCCTTACAAAGTGGCGCGTTTGGCGGAGACCATTGGCAGTTTCGTAGGCTGGTGGCCCTTCGGACGGTGGGGCGGCGATGGGGCGGGCGCCGCGGCCTGGGCGGACGCCGGCGGACGGGGCCGTCCGGGGGGGCGTCAGGCGGCCGGGGGCTCCCCCGGCGCGAGCAGCCGGCGCGCCGCCGCGCGCTGGAGGCGGGCGGCGTCCGGGTCGCCGAGCCGGTCGAGGGTGTCGGCGAGCCGCAGCAGCACCGCGGCCTCCAGCCGGCGGTCCCCCGCCTGGCGGGACCAGTACAGCGCGTCCCGGCAGGTCCGCAGGGCGTCCTCCGGGTGGCCCGCGTACTCCTGCGCCCTGGCCGCCTCGGTCAGCGCGCGGGCCTGGGCCGGCAGGTCGCCGAGCCGCCGGTGGACCCCGGCGGCGGCCCGCCACTCGCGCAGCGCGGGACCGTACCGCTCGGTGTGCATCAGCAGCGTGCCGATCCGGCTGTGCAGCCTGGCCTGCTGCGGCAGCTCGCCGCGGGCCTGGCGCAGGGCGAGGGCCCGGCCGAACCAGTCGGCAGCGCGCTGCGGGTCGCGGCGCTCCAGGTAGGTGCCGCCCAGCGCTTCCATCGCCCGGCCCTCGGCCTCGTGGTCGGCGCAGGCGCGGGCCGCGTCCAGGGCCTGGCGGTAGCGGTCGAGGGCGGGGCCGGTGCGGCCGGCCTCGGCGTCCAGGTCGGCGAGGTTGATCAGCGCGGCGGCCTTCTCGCGGTGCAGGCCGCGGCGGTCGGCGACGCCCAGGACGAGGGCGTGCAGCTGGTAGCGCTCGGCGGTCATGGCGGCGGAGCCGCCTTCCGCGGGGAACGCGACGAGGGCGCCGACGAAGGCGGCGACCAGCCGCCTGGCCAGGGTGTCGAGGCCGCCGTCGGCGACGGCGGCCCGCGCGGCAGCGAGCAGGGCGGGCAGCCGCGAGCGCAGCCAGGTCGCTGCGCTGTGCCGGGAGTCGAACCGCAGGGTGGCGGGCTGGGTGCCCGCGAGGGACTCGCCGGCGAGGGCCGCGTGGCACGACTGGAGCAGCCGGACGGTGCGCTCCAGCATCCTGGCCCGCGCGAGCGTGATCTCCTCCGGCCGGTCGCGGCTGTCGAGCTGCTCCCGCAGCAGCGGCACGAGGCACCCCGGCACCCGGTACGGTCCGCCCGCCGCGACCTCGACCAGCAGACTCCCGCGCACGAGCCCGTCGAGCGCGCCCTGCGCGTCAGCAACGGAGCACCCGACCAGCGCGGACCCCACCTGCGCGTCCACCACACCCCCCGGAGCAAGCACAAGCAGCCGCACCATCCGCGCATCCCGCGCCCCGAGCCCCCCATAAACCACCCGAAACGCCCGCACAAGCTCGACGGGCACGGCACTCCGAACGACGACCCCCGGCCGGCTGACATGCGGAGGAGCAGCCGGGAGCACGACCCGCTTCCCAGCGGGGGGTTGCGCGGGCGCGTCGGAGGCGGGACGGCGTCCGGCAGAGGGCTGCGAAGACGCGGACGCCGCTCCGGTGTCGTGCGGGGCGGACGGCTCCGCGCTCACGGAGCCAGGACGCTGCCCAGCGGGGGGTACTCCGGCCCCGGCGGAGGCAGGACGACGTCCGGCGGAAGACTGCGAAGACGCGGCCCCGGCGCCCTGCGGGGCGGACGCCTCCGCGTTCACGGAGCCAGGACGCTGCCCAGCGGGGGGTACTCCGGCCCCGGCGGAGGCAGGACCACGTCCGGCAGAAGACTGCGAAGACGCGGCTCCGGTGTCGTGCGGGGCGGACGGCCCGGCGCTCGCGGAGACGGGACGCGGCCCAGCAGGGGGTACTCCGGCCCCGGCGGAGGCGGGACGGCGTCCGGCAGAAGACTGCGCCGACGCGGACGCGGCCCCCTGCGACGCGGACGGCCCGGCGCTCGCGGAGCCAGGACGCGGCCCAGCAGGGGAACCTCCGGCCCCGGCGGAGGCAGGACCACGTCCGGCAGAAGACTGCGCAGGCGCGGCCCCGGCGCCCTGCGGGGCGGACGGCCCGGCGGTCGCGGACGCAGGCCCGGCGGAATCCGACCCTGGCGCGTCCGATCGCCTCCCGGCAGGCACCTCGGCGTTCGCGGAGGCAGTTCCGGACGCGGAACGATGACTGGCGGAGTCCGAATCCGGCGCGTCCGACCGCCTCCCGGTCGCCTCGCCTGTGCCGTCGGGCCCCGGTTGGCCGGTTGCGGCCACGCCAGGATCACCATCAACGGCATCGTCCCGCTCGCCGCCCGCACTGGGCTCACCCGGACCGGCAGCAGCCGCGGAGCGCTCGGGCGCGCCGACACCGGGCACATCCGTGCCTGAGCGGGACGAGGCAGTGGCCCGCGCGGAAGCCGCGCCACCGTCCGGCGCGGCCGGCGTACGGGGCTCGCGCTCACCCCGCCCCGGGTCGGGAGCATCGGCTCCGCGCCCGGACGGCTGGGCGGCAGCCTCCGCTCCCCCGCCCTCGGCGGGCTCCGGGGCAGCGGGCGCCTTGTCCGGTTTCCTCGGTGCTGAGGCCGGGCGGGGCGGGGCAGCCGGGGGCGCTTCCGAGCCCACGGCGGCGGGGCTCGGCCGGCCGGGGGCCTCCGGGGCCCGGGCGGGCGGAGGCGGCGGGGCTGCCGATTGGAGGCGGTGGGTGGCCTCGGGCAGGGGGAGGCGGGGGGACGTGGCGAGCCAGGAGGCGATGAGGCGGAGAGCCATGGGGTGGCCGGAGGTCGCCTGGGTCAGGGACTCGGCCGCTCGGGGGTCGTTCGTGACGCGGGTCGTGCCGATGGACTGGGCCAGGAGGTCGAGGGCTGCGGGGGTGTCCAGGCCGCCCAGCGTGCAGGGGCGGACGTCGGGGATGCCGGGGAGCGGGCCGTCCGCGGTGGCCACCACCAGGCTGTCGATGGACGGGGGCAGCAACCCCGCCACCTGGTCCGCGTACGCGACGTCGTCCAGCACGAACAGCATCCGGCGGCCGGTGGTGGCGGTCCGCAGCGCGGCGACCGGGTCGGCTCCCCCGGGCGGCGCGCCGAGCGCGCCGAGCAGCGCGCGGGCGGTCCGCTCCGCGGGGACGGCCTCGCCCTCCTGCGTGGTGAGCCGCGCGAAGAACCGCCCGTCCGGGTACCGGTCGGCCACCTCGCCGGCCAGCCGCACCGCGAGCGTCGTGCGGCCGACCCCGGGGCGCCCGGTCACCAGCAGCACCCGCGCCCGCGGCTCCGCGTCGCCGCGACCGAGCCCCGGCCGGTCGATCTCCGCCCGCAGCTCCCGCACTTCGCGGGTCCGCCCGACGAACCCCTCCGCCACCGCCGGCAGCGGCACGACCTCGGGAAGTTCCGCGGAGGCGGAGGCGGAGGCGGAGTCCGGCACCGGGACGACCGCCGCCGGCGCGGCCGGCTCGCCCACCCGGGGCTTCGGCGGCTGCGGCCCGGCGGGCGGCCCGGCGGCCGGACCCCGCGCACCCTCAGCGGAGCGACCCAGCGCCTGTTCCGTCACGGTTCCGCTCCCGCCGGCTGTGGAGGTCCTCGCGCTGCACGGGGCGCGCGCAGCCGCGGGACCGCTGTGCCGCCGAGCGTAGTTGACCCCGACCGCCCGAGTCGGGGCTCCGACGCGGCCGGACCGGGCAATGATCACCCCATCGGATCATCGGGCCGCGACTCGGGCCGCCGCTCAGGCGGCCACCGCCCGCGCCGCCCCCGTCAGCCCGTCAGCCGGTCAGCCGGTCAGCCCGTCAGCCCGTCAGCCGGTCAGCTGCTGAACGGCCGCGCCGGCCACGGCGCCTCCGCGGGCCGCAGCGCCTCGAACCCGTCGCCGTTGCGCGCGGCCTCCAGCGCCAGCACCCCGATGACCAGGCAGTTGTTGTGCAGGTCTCCGGCCAGGACGCCCCGCACGAGATCGGCCGCCGGCACCCGGGCGACCTCCATGTCCGCCTCCTCCTCGGAGACGTCGAAGCGCTCGCCGTCCGCCTCGGACACCCCGCGCGCGAGGAAGATCCGTACCGCCTCGCTGCTGCCGCCGGGCGAGGTGTAGACGTCGGTCAGCACCCGCCAGTCCTCGGCCTTGACGTGCGCCTCCTCGTACAGCTCGCGCTGCGCCGCGTGCAGCGGGTTCTCACCGGGGACGTCGAGCAGTCCCGCGGGGATCTCCCAGAGCTTCTGCCGTACCGGGTGCCGGTACTGCCTGAGCACCAGGACGCGGTCGGACTCGTCCAGCGCGAGCACCGCGACCGAGCCGGGGTGCACCTGGTAGTCACGGGTGGCGGTGGATCCGCCCGGCATGACCACGTCCTCGCTGCGGACGCTGGTCTTCTTGCCGACGAACGGCGTGGCGGTGGCCGTGATCCGCCATTCCGTGGGGGTGTCCTTGAACATGCCGGGCCTTTCGAACACGCGAGAACGGGCGAGTGGGACGGGCGAGAAGAACGGGCAGGAGAAAGAGGACCAGTCGGCGGGCCTCAGCCGCGCTTGCGCGCCACCGCCGCCTTGACGAGACCGGCGAACAGCGGGTGCGGCCGGGTCGGCCGGGACTTCAGTTCGGGGTGCGCCTGGGTCGCCACCAGGTACGGGTGCTGGTCGCGCGGGTACTCCACGAACTCCACGAGCTTGTTGTCGGGCGAGGTGCCGGAGAACAGGATGCCGGTCTTCTTCTCCAGCTCCGCGCGGTAGGCGTTGTTGACCTCGTAGCGGTGCCGGTGCCGCTCCTCGACATACCCCTGGTCGCCGTACACCTCGCGGACGATCGAGCCCTCGGCGAGCTTCGCCGGGTAGGTGCCGAGCCGCATGGTGCCGCCGAGGTCGCCCTTGCCGTCCACGATGTCGAGCTGCTCGGCCATGGTGGAGATCACCGGGTGCGCGGTGGCCGAGTCGAACTCGGTGGAGTTGGCGTCCGGGATGCCCGCGAGGTTCCTGGCGGCCTCGATGACCACGCACTGGAGGCCGAGGCAGAGTCCGAGCAGTGGGATGCCGTTCTCACGGGCGAAGGTGATCGCCGACACCTTGCCCTCCACCCCGCGGTCGCCGAACCCGCCGGGTACGCAGATCGCGTCCACCTCGGCGAGCTGCGCGGCGGCCCCGGCCGGGGTCCGGCAGTCGTCCGAGGTCACCCACTTGATGTGCACCTTCGCGTTGTTGGCGAAGCCGCCGGCCCGCAGCGCCTCGGTGACCGACAGGTAGGCGTCGGGCAGGTCGATGTACTTGCCGACCAGCGCCACCTTGACCTCGTACGCGGGCTCGTGCACCCGCTTGAGCAGGTCGTCCCACTGCGCCCAGTCCACATCGCGGAAGGCCAGGTCCAGCCGCCGGACGACGTAGGCGTCCAGCCCCTCGGTGTGCAGCACCTTGGGGATGTCGTAGATGGAGGGCGCGTCGATCGCGGCGACCACCGCGTCCTCGTCCACGTCGCACATCAGCGAGATCTTGCGCTTGATGGCGATCGGCACCTCGCGGTCGGCGCGCAGCACGATCGCGTCCGGCTGGATGCCGATGTTGCGCAGCGCCGCGACCGAGTGCTGGGTCGGCTTGGTCTTGAGCTCGCCGGACGGGCCGATGTACGGCAGCAGCGAGATGTGCACCACGAACACGTTGTCCCGGCCGACCTCGTGCCGCACCTGGCGGACCGATTCGAGGAACGGCAGCGACTCGATGTCGCCGACGGTGCCGCCGACCTCGGTGATCACCACGTCCACGTCGTCGGTGGCCATCCGGCGGATCCGGGACTTGATCTCGTTGGTGATGTGCGGGATGACCTGGACGGTGTCCCCCAGGTACTCGCCGCGCCGCTCCTTGGCGATCACCGTCGAATACACCTGGCCGGTGGTGACGTTGGCCGAGCCGGCCAGGTTGACGTCGAGGAACCGCTCGTAGTGGCCGATGTCGAGGTCGGTCTCCGAGCCGTCCTCGGTGACGAACACCTCACCGTGCTGGAACGGGTTCATGGTGCCCGGGTCCACGTTCAGATACGGGTCGAGCTTCTGCATGGTCACGCGCAGGCCGCGCGCCTTGAGCAGCGCGCCCAGGCTTGACGCGGTCAGCCCCTTGCCGAGCGAGGAGGCCACCCCGCCGGTCACGAAGATGTGCTTGGTCGTCGTGGATTTCGGCGCAATAGCCAAGAGGGGGCTCCCGTGGTCGCGAGGTGAGGGTCGGGACGGCGTTCACGCTCGGATCGCCGTCGCGGCGGTTCAGTGGTTCAGCCCACCGGCCCACGGGCTACCAGGGTATCAGCGACGCCGGCCGGCCTCGTCAGGCGGCGCCGCGGGCGGCCGTCTTTCCGCTGCTCGCAGGGGGTGGCGGGGGCGAAACGCCGTACTTACACGACTCTTACACCCGAGCGGCGCAACTCCTGCACCCGACCGGCCCAGTGCGGGCCCGTGAAGATCGCCGTCGCATGCACACCGCTGCCCCGGACGACGTATCCTGCACGGACGCATTGCTGCGAGCCGACCGGCAAAACGGCACCACCCCGCCTCCTCCGGATCGCCGAGCTCGTCACAGATCCCAGACCGCAAGACCGTCCCGCGGGGGCGGCGCCCTGTTCGACTGGAGTTGCACGTGGCCGGGCGCATTGAGGATTACGCACTCATCGGTGATATGCAGACCGCCGCACTGGTCTGCCGGGACGGCACGGTGGACTGGCTGTGCCTGCCGCGCTTCGACTCGCCGGCGGTGTTCGCCGGTCTGCTGGGCACCGACCAGCACGGCTTCTGGCGGCTCGGCCCCGGACACGCCAAGGACACCCAGCCGCAGAACGCGACCCGCCGCAGCTACGACGGCGACTCGCTGGTGCTGGAGTCGGAGTGGGACACCGACCGCGGCACGGTGAAGGTGATCGACTTCATGCCGCCGCGTGACGGCGCGCCGCAGCTCGTCCGGATCGTGGAGGGCATCAGCGGCCGGGTGCCGATGTGCTCGTCCCTGCGGATGCGGTTCTCGTACGGGCAGATCACCCCGTGGGTGCACAAGGTCGGCGACCGCACGGTGGCGGTGGCCGGTCCCGACTCGGTGTGGCTCGACACCGATGTCGACACGTACGGCAAGGACCTGACGACGTACTCCGAGTTCACCGTGGCGCCCGGCGACCGGGTGGCGTTCACCATCAGCTGGGAGCCCTCGCACAAGCCGCAGCCGGCGCTGCCGGAGCCCGAGGTGGCGCTCACCAACACGCTGGACTTCTGGCGCGAGTGGGTCGAGCAGTGTACGTACACCGGGCCGTACCGGGAGGCGGTGGTGCGCTCGCTGATCACGCTCAAGGCGCTCACCTACGCGCCGACCGGGGCGATCGTGGCGGCCCCGACCACCTCGCTGCCCGAGGACATCGGCGGGGTGCGGAACTGGGACTACCGCTTCACCTGGCTGCGGGACGCGGCGATCACGCTGTCCTCGCTGCTGCGCACCGGCTACCGCGACGAGGCCCGTGCCTGGCGCGAGTGGCTGCTGCGGGCGGTGGCGGGCGACCCGGAGAACCTGCAGATCATGTACGGCATCGCCGGCGAACGCGAGCTGGGCGAGAACGAGCTGCACTGGCTGCCGGGTTATGAGAACTCCGCGCCGGTCCGGATCGGCAACGGCGCCGCCCACCAGCTCCAGCTGGACGTCTACGGCGAGGTCACCGAGGCGCTGCACCTGGGCCATATGACCGGCCTGGCCCGCAACGACTACGCGAGCATCCTGCAGCTGAAGCTGATCCGCTACCTGGAGAAGCACTGGAACGAGCCGGACGAGGGGATCTGGGAGGTCCGCGGCGGCCGGCGGCACTTCGTGCACTCCAAGGTGATGGCCTGGGTCGCCGTCGACCGCACGGTCAAGCTGATCGAGTCCGGCGAGGTGGACGGCCCGCTGGAGCGGCTGAAGGAGCTGCGCGACGAGATCCACTACGACGTGTGCGAGAAGGGCTACGACCGGGAGCGGAACACCTTCACGCAGTCGTACGGGTCGCGCGAACTGGACGCGTCGCTGCTGCTGATCCCGCAGATGGGCTTCCTGCCGCCGGACGACAAGCGGGTGATCGGCACCATCGAGGCGATCCAGCGGGAGCTGTCCACCGAGGACGGCTTTGTGCTGCGCTACCCGGTCTCGCAGAGCGACCAGGACGGCGAGCAGAACCTCGACGGGCTGCCCGGCGACGAAGGGGCCTTCCTGGCCTGCTCGTTCTGGCTGGCGGACGACCTGGCGATGATCGGCCGGGTGGACGAGGCACGGCGGCTGTTCGAGAAGCTGCTCGCGCTGCGCAACGACCTGGGGCTGCTGGCCGAGGAGTGGGATCCGCGGCGCAAGCGGCAGGTGGGGAACTTCCCGCAGGCGTTCAGCCATGTGCCGCTGATCGACACGGCGCTGCGGCTGACCGCGGCGGGGGCGTTCCGCGGCTGACGTCAGCCGGCGGCCGGCGCCTGGGTGAGCTCGTCGTAGACGCTGAGCACCTGGGCGACGGTGTCGTCCTCGGTCGGCCAGGTCGCGGCCTGGGCCCGGCCGGCCACGCCGAGGGCGGCCCGCCGGTCGGGGTCGGCGAGCAGCTCGGTGACCGCGCGGGCCAGCGCGCGCGGTTCGCCGTACGGCACCAGGACGGCGGCCTCGCCGACGAGTTCGGGGACGCCGCCCACGGCCGTGGCGACCAGCGGCACTCCCGCGTGCAGCGCCTCCTGGGCGATCAGCGCGCGGGCCTCCCACCGGCTCGGCAGGATCACCAGGTCGGCGGCGGCCAGCAGTTCGGGGACGTCGTCGCGGCGGCCGAGCAGGACGACGGGCAGCCGCTCGGCCTCGATCCGCCGCTCCAGCGCGGACCGCAGGGCGCCCTCGCCCGCGACGGCCAGCAGCGGCGGCGGGTCGAGTACGGCCAGCCGGGCGGCGGCGTCGAGCAGCAGGCCGTAGCCCTTGTGCGGTTCGAGGCGGCCGACGGTGAGCAGCAGCGGACGCTCCACCGCGCCGAACTCGGCGCGCGCCTTGTCGCGGCGGCGCTCGCCGTCGCCCGGCAGCCGGGGCGGGGCTCCCGGCGGGTGCGGTACGGCGGCCGGCGCCAGCCGGACGTCTTTCGCGCCGAGCCGGCGGGCGCGGTCCACCAGGTCGGACGACACGGCCAGGACGACGGTGGCGCCGCGGACCGCCCGGCGCTCCAGCCAGCTCTGGACGAGGGCGCGGCCACTGCCTTCCGGCGGGGCGCCGCCGTGCCAGGTCACCACCAGCGGGGTGCGGCGGCGGCCGAGGGCGACCGCGGCGAGCAGCCCCGCGCGCAGGCCGTGCGCGTGGACGACGCCGGCGCCGGCGAAGGCGGCTCGCAGCGCGCCGACCGCGGGGGCTTCTGAGGCGCCGATGTCGACGGGCACGAAGCGGGCGCCGGTGCCGGCGAACGCGTAGTCCGCCTCCGCGGCGCCCGGGCCGCAGACGGTCACGTCGATGCCGCGCGCGACGAGGCCGCCGGCCAGCGAACTGACGTGCGCTCCCGCCGTCGTGCCCAGTACGTGCACGGCGTGCAGCGGCCCCTGGAAGGGGTTGAACGTGCTGCTCACGCGGGGTGCGGCTCCTGACTGGGCGGGGGTCGGCTGTCGACGGGCCGGCTGCGCCTGGCAGAGCCGCCCGGTCCAGGATGCCAGGTTGCCCCCGGGGCGCGCTCCCCCGGTCCACACAACCCCCCGGTGTTCCCCCACCCCCATCACCCGAACGGATGCACCAGCGCTGCGCGCAAGCCGTCCCCCCACCGCCGCGCGGGCACGGCTTACCCCGGTTACCCCCGGGAGCGCAGGGCTCGCGCGAAAGGAGTCAGCGCGCGGCCTTTGCCGCTGCCAGGAGTTCTTCCGCGTGAGCGCGGCCCAGTTCGGAGTCCTCCAGGCCCGCGAGCATGCGGGAGAGCTCGCGTACTCGGGCCTCACCGTCGAGGATCGTCACGCCGCTGCGGGTCACCGAACCGTCGTTCGTCTTCTCCACCAGGAGCTGGCGGTCGGCGAACGCGGCCACCTGGGGCAGGTGGGTGACCACCACCACCTGGGCCGTGCGCGCCAGGCGCGCCAGGCGGCGGCCGACCTCGACCGCGGCTTTGCCGCCGACGCCCGCGTCCACCTCGTCGAAGAGATAGGTCGGCACCGGGTCCGACCCGGCGAAGACCACCTCGACGGCCAGCATCACCCGGGACAGCTCACCCCCGGAAGCTCCCTTCGCGATCGGCCGCGCCTGCGCCCCCGGGTGCGGTGCGAGCTGGAGCTCCACCTCGTCCACCCCGGTCGCGCCGAAGGCGACCGCGCGGCCGTTGACCTCGATCCCGTCCTCCGGGTCCGCCGCGTCGGCCTGCCGGATCGCGACGGTGACGCGGGCGTGCGGCATGGCCAGCTCGGCGAGCTCCGCGGTGACGGCCGCGGCGAACCGGTCCGCCGCCTCCTCGCGTGCGTCGCTGAGGGCCTGCGCGAGCCCGCCGATCTCGGCGCGCAGCGCGTCCCGTTCCGCGGTCAGCTCGCCGATCCGCTCGTCGTCGCCTTCGAGTTCGCCCAGCCGGGTGGCGCCGCGGCCGCCCCAGGCGAGCACGTCGTCGATGTCGGTGCCGTACTTGCGCACCAGGTGCGCGAGCACCGCCCGCCGCTCCTCGACCGCGGCGAGCCGCAGCGGGTCGGCGTCCAGGTTGTCGGCGTAGCCGGCCAGCTCGCCGGCCACGTCACCGAGCAGGATCCCGATCTCGCCGAGCCGGGCGGCCAGCGTGGAGAGCACCGGGTCGTGCGCGCTCACCGCGTCCAGCGCGCGCTGCGCGCCGGCCGCGAGTGTGGCCGCGTCGACCCCCTCGGGATCCTCCGGGTTCCCGGCGAGCGCCGCGTGCGCGAGCGTGGCCGCGGAGGCCAGCGCCTCGGCGTTGCCGAGCCGTTCGGCCTCGGCGGCCAGCTCCGCGTCCTCCCCCGGCAGCGGCTCCGCCGCGGAGATCTCCTCGATCCCGAACCGCAGCAGATCCGCCTCCTGGGCCCGTTCCCTGGCCCGGGTGGTGAGTTCGTCCAGCTCGCCGGCCACCTCCCGCAGCCGCCGGTAGGCGGCCCCGTACTTCTCCAGCGGCACCGCGACCGCGTCCCCCGCGTACCGGTCGAGCGCCGAGCGCTGCCGGGCGGGCCGCAGCAGGCCCTGCTGGTCGGTCTGGCCGTGCACGGCGACCAGGTCGTCGGCCAGCTCGCCGAGCAGCCCGACCGGCACGGTCCGGCCGCCGACGTGCGCCCGGGAGCGCCCCTCGGCCGACACCGTACGGCTGATCAGCAGCGCGCCGTCGTCGAGTTCGGCGCCCGCCTCCTCGGCGCGTACCCAGGCCCGCTCGCCCGGGTCCATCGTTATCCGGCCCTCGACCACCGCCTGCTTGGCGCCGATCCGTACCAGCGCCGGGTCGGCACGACCGCCGAGCAGCAGGCCGAGACTCGTCACGACCATCGTCTTGCCCGCACCGGTCTCGCCGGTCACCGCGGTGAAGCCGGGTGACAACTCCACCACGGCGTCCTCGATGACTCCCAGCGACCGGATCCGCATTTCCTCCAACACGGATACGACCATACGAGGTTTGCGGCCCGGCGCGCGACGCCAGCCTGTGACGGATCACTGCCGCCGCCGCCCGCACCCGGCCGCCGGGTCTACTGCGGGGCGCCCCGCCAGCCCGCCACCGGCAGCGCGAACTTCGCCACCAGCCGGTCGGTGAACGACGCGTCGTGCAGCCGGGCCAGCAGCACAGGCGTCTCACTGCGCCGCACCTCCACCCGGGCGCCGGGCGCCAGTTCCACGGTCCTGCGCCCGTCGCACCACAGCACGCCGTGCGGGGTCTGCGGCTGCACCTCGACGGCGAGCACCGACTTCGGCGAGGTGACCAGCGGCTTGGCGAACAGCGCGTGCGCGCTGATCGGCACCATCAGCAGCGCCTCCACCTCGGGCCAGACCACCGGGCCGCCGGCCGAGAACGCGTAGGCGGTGGAGCCGGTGGGTGTCGCGCAGACCACGCCGTCGCCGCCGAACCTGGACACCGGGCGGCCGTCCACCTCGGTGACGACTTCGAGCAGCCGCTCGCGGGACGCCTTCTCCACCGACGCCTCGTTCATCGCCCAGTCCCGGTGCACCGCCTCTCCGTCATTGAGGACCACGACTTCGAGGGTCATCCGCTTCTCGACCTTGTATGCCCGGTCGACGACCCGCTCCACGACCTTCTCCAGGTCGTCCCGCTCGGCCTCGGCGAGGAAGCCGACCCGGCCCAGGTTGACCCCGAGCATCGGCACGCCCGAGGCGCGGGCCAGCTCGGCGCCGCGCAGCAGGGTGCCGTCACCGCCCAGCACGATGATCAGCTCGCAGCCCTTGGCCGCCTCGTGATCCGTCTCGTCCGCCAGCTCGACCTCGGGCGGCAGACTCACGTCGGCGGCCTCACCGGCCAGCAGCCGGACGCCGATCCTCTTGCCGAGCAGGTCGCGCACCACCTGTTCCGCACTGTGTACGGCGGCCTCCCGGCCGGTGTGGGCGAGCAGGAAGACGGTACGGTCCTGCGCTTCAGTCTTGATGGTCACCGGGGCCCCTCCGCCACAGCACGGTCTACGTCAGCCGGGTCCAGCGCGGGCGCACCGGCGCGCAGCCACAGAAAATACTCCACGTTCCCGGACGGCCCCGGCAGCGGGCTGGCGGTGACGCCGAGCACGCCGAGCCCCAGCTCCGCCCCCTGCCCGGCGACCTTGCACACGCTCTCCGCGCGCAGCCGGGTGCTGCGCACCACACCGCCGCTGCCCAGGCGCTCCCGGCCGACCTCGAACTGCGGCTTCACCATCAGCACCAGGTCCGCGTCCGGCGCGGCGCAGCGCACCAGCGCGGGCAGCACCAGGCCGAGCGGGATGAACGACAGGTCGCCGACCACCAGATCGACCGGCTCCCCGTCGATCAGGTCGAGGGTCAGCTCGCGGACGTTGGTGCGGTCCTTGACCACCACCCGGTCGTCGCTCTGCAGTGACCAGGCGAGCTGGCCGTAGCCGACGTCCACGGCGACCACCTGGGCGGCGCCGTTGCGCAGCAGCACGTCGGTGAACCCGCCGGTGGACGCGCCGGCGTCCAGCGCGCGGCGGTCCTTGACCGCCAGGCCGAGCGGGACGAACGCGGCCAGCGCGCCGGCCAGCTTGTGGCCGCCGCGCGAGACGTAGTCGGGTTCGCTGTCGTCGGCGATCACCACCAGGGCGGCGCTGGTCTCCACCTGAGTGGCGGCCTTCGTCGCGGTGGTGCCCCCCACGGTCACCCGGCCCGCGGCGATCAGCTGGCTCGCGTGCTCACGCGACCGGGCGAGATTCCTGCGTACCAGCTCGGCGTCGAGTCGGCGTCGTGCCACCTACGGTTCAGCTCCTGTTCTCGTCCAGCGCGGCGAGCGCGTCCCGCAGCCCCCGGTGCACATCCTCGTACACCTCGATGTGCGCCCGCGTCGGCAGTTCGTCCGCGTCAGCGAGTCGCTCAACGGCCTCATCCACCTCAGCATTCCCCGTGGCCGGAACGACCACCCCCAACGGCTCGCACCCGTCCCCCACTTCAGCCCCGTCCGGGGCGGGTGCGGGCCCCGGCTCGGCCCCGGCTTCCCGGGTTTCCCGCCCGGCCGGCGGCTCGCCCGGCCCCCGTCCCGGGCCGGGCCGCTCGACGCCGTCACCCGCGTCGGGCTGCTGCCCGGTCCGCAGATCGCGTCGACCGGCGGTCAAGTACGGCCCCTGGCCCTGGTCCTGGAACGGACCAGGCGTCGGCCGACCAGCCGGAGCGGCCGGCCCGGGCGGGCCAGGGACGGGCCGGACCGGCGCCGGAGTCCCGTCCAGCGACCGCACCTCACCGCGCTCCGGCACGGGCCCGTTGAACGGCTCACCCATTGCCGGCCCCGGCCCCGTTCGCGCTCGACCCGTCCGACGCCTCGGCAGAAGCGGTCTTCGCGGCGGCGGGCGCGGCGGTCTTCTTCGCCGCGGACTTCTTGGCTGCCGTCTGCTTGGCTGCTGTCTGCTTGGCCGGGGCCTTCTTCGCCGCCGCTGTCTTCTTCGTGGCGCCCGCGCCGGTCGCGGTCTTCTTGGCGGGGGCCGTCTTCTCCGTGGCGCCCGCGCCGGGGGCGGTCTTCTTCGCGGCCGTCGTCTTCGCCGGGGCTGCCGTTCCGGTCGCGGTCTTCTTCGCCGCAACGGGCTCTGCGGCGGCCGTCTTCTTTGCCGCCGGCGTCTTCTTCGCGGGCGTCGCCGCCGACTTCTTCGCCGCGCCTGCGGACGCGGTCTTCTTCGCCGCAGCGGCGGACCGCTTCGCCGGGGCGGCCTGCTGGGCCGCTGCCGTCTTCTTCGCGGCGGGCGCCTTCCGCGCGGGAACCGTCTTCGTCGCGGCGGCCTTCCGGGTGGTCGCGGTCTTCTTGGCCGCGGCCTTGTTCGCCGCCGCCTTCTTCGCGGGGGCCGCCTTCTTCGCCGCCGCGGTCTTCTTCTTCGCCGGGGCCGGCGGCTGGTCCGCGGTGTCCACGCGGACGTGCTGCACCGGCGGGGCGGGCGCGGGTTCCGGCGCGTCGGCCGGGGCCGGCTGGGCCGCCGGGGATTCGAGGTTGCGGATACGGCGTTCGAGTGTCTCCATCACGACGCCGGCCTTCGTCACCTCGTCGGCGATCCGGCTCACCCGCCCCATCGTCTTGTCCACCTCCTCCCGGATCAGCCCGAGCAGCAGGTCACGATTCGCCCGGCCGGTGGCCAGCAACTCGTCGGCCAGCGTCTGCACCTCCGCCGGGACGGCGGATCCGATCCTGCGCTGGACGGCATCGACGTCGATGCCGGTCTGGTCGAGCAGCTCCCTGGCCGCATCGACCGCACGGCGCCGGGTGGCCTCGGTCAGGCCGCCCGCGATCTGCAGACAGGTACGCAGCGCGTCCCGCATCGCTCACACTCCTCGCCTCGCCGGTTGACGCATGTGGTCATGACGCTACCGCCTTCCGCCGTGACAGCCCGCTTACGGGCCTGCGGTACGGTCGGGTCCGACGTCACGCAAGATCGGGGGACACCGCACCGATGGCCACCATCGAGGAGTGCCGGGCCGCGCTGGACCGGTTGTCGGAGAACATGGCCACGGCGGAGGGCGGGGTGCGCTCCGCCGCCGCCATGGACCGCTCGCTGAGCTGCCGGATCAAGGATCTGGACATCACGTTCGTCGGCCGGCTCGCGGGCGGCCGGATCACGGACGTGACCACCGTGCCGGGCGTGCCGTCCGAGAAGGCGCAGATCAGGCTGACGATGACCGGCGACGATCTGGTGGCCATGGTCGGCGGCGAGCTGAACTTCGCGAAGGCGTGGGCGTCGGGCCGGGTCAAGCTCCAGGCGGGCCTGCGGGACGTGGTCCGGCTGCGCTCCCTGCTGTAGCGGCGACGGCCGAGCCCGCGTCCGCGTCCGCGTCCGGGCCGGACTCCTCGACGGGCGCCGGTCCCGTACGCCGCCGGGCCGCCGGTATCACCAGCGGCGTACCGCTCTCCGGGTCCTCGATGATCCGGCAGCGCACCCCGAAGACCCGTTCGACCAGCTCGGCGTCGATGATCTCGGCCGGCGGCCCCTGCGCCTCGATCCGGCCGTCCCGCATGGCGATCAGGTGGGTGGCGTAGCGCGCGGCCTGGTTGAGGTCGTGCAGCACGGCGACCAGCGTGCGCCCGCGCTGCTCGTGCAGCTCCGCGCACAGGTCGAGGACGTCGATCTGGTGCTGGATGTCGAGGAACGTGGTCGGCTCGTCGAGCAGCAGCAGCGGGGTCTGCTGGGCGAGGGCCATCGCGATCCACACGCGCTGCCGCTGCCCGCCGGACAGTTCGTCGACATAGCGATCGGCCAGTGCGGCGATTCCGGTGGCCGCCATCGATTCGTCGACGATCCGCTCGTCCTCCGCCGACCACTGCCGCAGCAGCCCCTGGTGCGGGTAGCGGCCACGGGCGACCAGGCCGGAGACGGTGATGCCGTCGGGCGCCACCGAACTCTGCGGGAGCAGCCCGAGCGTTCTGGCCACGGACTTGGCCGGCAGGCCGCCGATCGCCCGGCCGTCGAGCAGCACCCGGCCCTCGGACGGCCTGAGCAGCCTGGACAGCGCGCGCAGCAGCGTGGACTTGCCGCAGGCGTTGGGCCCGACGATGACGGTGAACGACCGGTCGGGCACGGCGACCGTCAGGTCCCGGGTGATGACCCGCTGGTCGTAGGCGAGGGTGACGGACTCGGCACGCAGCCGGGTGCCGTCCGCCGGCTCGACCGGTTCCACCGGCCGGGCCGGTCCTGCCGGCGCGACCGGTCCTGCCGGCGCGACCGGTCCTGCTGCCGGCTTGTCCGTTGACTTGTCGGTACGGCGGGCCATGCGGCTGCTCTCCGGGTTCTGGGGTGGGTTGTCCTGACGGCGGTCCGGTCGATCAGCGTCCGGCCTGCTCCGCGCCCGTCTCATATCCGGCCCGCCCTGCGCTCGCTGATCAGCAGCCACAGCAGGTAGCCGCCGCCCAGTACCCCGGTGGCCACACCGACCGGCACCTGCCCGGAGCCGAAGGCGTGCTGCGCGGCGAGGTCGGCGAGTACCAGCAGGGCCGCGCCCATCAGCGCGGACGGCAGCAGGCCGACGCCCGGCGACTTCGTCAGCCGGCGGGCCAGCTGCGGCGCCGTGAGGGCGACGAAGACGATCGGCCCGGCCGCCGCCGTCGCCGACGCGGTGAGCAGAACGGCCGTCAGTACGACGATCAGCCGGGTGCGTTCGACGGAGACGCCCAGCGCGTGCGCCGCGTCGTCGCCCATCTCGGTGATCCGCAGCGCCCTGCTCTGGCCGAGCAGGACCGGCATCAGCACCACGCAGGCGCCGAGCAGCGGCCAGACCTGGTCCCAGTCGCGGCCGTCGAGCGATCCCGCGATCCACACCACGGCCCGTGCCGCGTCCACGAAGTTCGCCTTGACCAGCAGGTAGCTGTTGACGGCCGAGAGCACGGCGGTCGCGCCGATCCCGATCAGCACCAGCCGGTAGCCGTGCACCCCGCGCTGCCACGCCAGCAGGTAGACGCCGACGCCGGTGAGCAGGCCGCCGGCCACCGCGCCGACGGCGACCTGGTAGCTGGAGCCGTGCATGACGACGATGACGATCAGCGCACCGGCCGCCGAGCCCTGGCCGAAGCCGATCACGTCCGGGCTGCCGAGCGGGTTGCGCGCCACGGTCTGGAAGGCGGCGCCCGACATGCCGAGCGCGGCGCCGACCAGCAGCGCCACGATCACCCGGGGCAGCCGCAGCTCGCGGATGATGAACTCCTGGCCCGCGGTGCCGTGTCCGGTCAGGGTGCGGAGCACGTCGAGCGGCGCGATGGCGTAGTCGCCGGTGCCGGTCAGTACGACGGCGCCGGCCAACGCGACGACCAGCAGCCCGGCGCAGACCAGCAGCGCGCGCCGGTCGACCCGTACCGACCGGCCGCCGCGGGTGCGCAGGACGGGGCCACGGCCGCCCGTCGCCGTCCGGTCCGCAGCCGTTCCGGCGTTCACAGCTCGGCCATCTTCCTGCGCCTGACCAGGATGATGAAGACCGGCCCGCCCAGTACGGCGGTGACGATGCCGACCTGGAGTTCGGCCGGCCGGGTGACCAGCCGGCCGATCACGTCGGCGCCGAGCAGCAGCACCGGGGACAGCACCGCCGCGTACGACAGCACCCAGCGCATGTCCGGGCCGGTGATGCCGCGCACGATGTGCGGCACCATCAGCCCGATGAAGACGATCGGCCCGCAGGCCGCGGTGGCCGCGCCGCACAGCAGCGTGATGGCGGTCATCACCAGCACCCGGGTCGTGGTGAGCCGGGCGCCGAGGCCGCGGGCGGTGTCGTCGCCGAGCGCGAGCGCGTTGAGCGGCCTGGCCATGGCGAGGGCGATGACGGCGCCGACGAGGAGGAAGGGCGCGACCCGGCGGACGGTGGCCATGTCGGCGGCGGCCAGCGAGCCGACCTGCCAGAAGCGCATCCGGTCCAGGGCCACGTTGTCGCTGAGTTCGACGGCGCTGGTCCAGCCCTGGAGCAGCGCGGTGACCGCGGTGCCGGCCAGCGCCAGCCGTACCGGGGTGGCGGCCCGGCTGCCGCCGACGAAGTAGACGAGCGCGGAGACCACCGCGGCCCCGGCCAGCGCGAACCACACGTAGCCGGTCATCGTGCCGACCCCGAAGAAGCTGATGCCGGTGACGACGGCCGCGGCGGCGCCCGCGTTCACCCCGAGCAGCCCGGGGTCGGCGAGCGGGTTGCGGGTCAGTGCCTGCATGGCGGCGCCCGCGATGCCGAGTGCGGCGCCGACCAGCAGGCCGAGCAGCGTACGGGGCAGCCGCAGCCGGCGGACCACCACGTCGTTGTCGGTGCCGGAGTAGTGGAAGAGCCCGTGCCAGACCTGGTCGAGCGGGATCTCCTTGGAGCCGATGGCGACGCTCGCGACGGCGACCACGACCAGCAGGGCCGCGGCGGCCAGCAGCCCGGCGGCCCGCTTCGCGTTCACCTGGGCGATGCCGGCGGGTGGCGGCGGTGGGCCGGTGGCCAGGGCCTGTTCTGCGGCCGGTGGGGAGTGGTGGTCGATCAACACGAACGTTAGGTTAGCCTACCCTTGCTAGTTGACTCCGAGCAGAGTGGCGATCCCTGATGCATAACTCCCGTTTCGCACCCACGTCCGGAATGTCGCGACGAGGAGTCCTCGCGGCCGGCGGGTCCGTCGCCGTCGGCGCGCTCCTCACCGCCTGCGGCAGCTCGAACGACTCCGACCCGGGATCGGATTCCGCCGCCACCGCCTCCGGAGCGGCCAAGGCCCCCGCGGGCCCGTGGTCCTTCACCGACGACCGCGGGACGACCGTCAAGAAGAACCGTACCCCCGCCAAGATCGTCGCCTACGTCGGGGCCGCCGCCGCACTGCACGACTACGGGGTGGAGTGCGCCGGGGTCTTCGGCCCGGCCAAGCTCAAGAACGGCTCCCCCGACGCCCAGGCCGGCGGCCTCGACATCGCGAAGCTGACGCTCCTCGGCAACGTCTGGGGCGAGTTCAACATCGAGAAGTACGCGGCGATGTCCCCCGACCTGCTGATCAGCCACATGTACGACCCCAAGTCGCTGTGGTATGTGCCCGAGCAGAGCGCGAAGAAGATCCTCGGCATCGCCTCCAGCGTCGGCATCAACGTCGCCGGGGGTGTGCCGCTGACCACGCCGCTTCAGCGGTACGCCGAACTCGCCGCCTCGCTCGGCGCCGACCTGAAGTCCACGGCCAACGCCGCCGCCAAGGCCCGCTTCGAGAAGTCCTCCGCCGACCTGCGCGCCGCCGCCAAGGCGTCCGGCGGCATCAAGGTGATGGCCGCGTCCGCGAGCGCCGACTCCTTCTACGTCTCCACCCCGTCCTCGGCGGCCGACCTGACGTACTACAAGAGCCTGGGCGTGGACTTCATCGTCCCCGACAAGGTCGAGGGCGGCTTCTTCGAGACGCTGAGCTGGGAGACCGCCGACAAGTACAAGTCCGACGTGGTGATGCTCGACAACCGCTCGGCGTCCCTCCAGCCCAAGGACCTGACGGGCAAGCCGACCTGGGCGCAGCTGCCCGCCGTCAAGGCCGGGCAGGTGCTGGGCTGGCCGAGCGAGCCGATCTTCTCCTACGCCAGGTGCGCGGACCAGATCGAGGCGCTGACCAAGGCCGTCACCGGTGCGAAGAAGGTGAGCTGACGCCATGTCCGACGTGACCTTCGCGTTCTTCCACCCGCGGGTGCTGCGGACCGAGCGGCTGTCGCCGACGCTGATCCGGGTGGTGTTCGGCGGCGACGACCTCGCCGCGGTGGTCAGCGGCGGCCGGGACCAGCGGTTCAAGCTGTTCCTGCCGCGCCCCGGTCAGGACGCGCCGGTACTGCCCGACGTGCTCGACTCGGACTGGTACCCGCGGTGGCGGGAGCTCGACCCCGAGGTGCGCGGGATCATGCGGACGTACACCGTCAGGAACGTGCGGCGCGATCCCGCAGAGGTGGACGTGGACTTCGCCCTGCACGGCGACCTCGGGCCCGCCTCCCGCTGGGCCCAGCAGGCCCGCCCCGGCGACCGGGTGGCGATCCTCGCCCCGGTCGTGACGGACAACGGCGGGGTGGACTTCTGCCCGCCCGACGACACCGAGTGGGTGCTGATCGCCGCCGACGAGACGGCGCTGCCCGCCGTCGCCGGCATCCTCGACTGGCTGCCGGCCGACACCCCGGCCAGGGTGTGGATCGAGGTCGCCCACCCCGACGACCGGCTGCCGCTGCCCGCCAGGGCGAACACCGAGATCACCTGGCTGGTGCGGCCCGCCCCGACGGCCGACCGCACCACCGCGCTGCTGTCCGCCGTCACGGCCGCCGGCCTGCCGTCGGGAACTCCCTATGCCTGGCTGGCCGGTGAGGCCGCCGCCATCCGCGCGCTGCGCCGCCACCTGGTCAACGACCGCGGCTACCCGCGCCCCGCCGTGTCCTTCGCCGGCTACTGGCGGCAGGGCACCACGGAGGACGAGCTGCTGACGGCGGCGATCGAGGCGGCGGAGGAGTCGGCCTGACGGGAGCCGGCGGCCGGTTCGCCGTCGGAACCAGGTCGGTTCGCCGTCAGAAACCCAGCCTGGCCAGGGCCTTGTCCGCGTTGAGGTCGCAGGTGCCCTCGCCGGCCTCGGTCCACGCCGCTGCCGCGAGGGCGCGCAGGCCGTCCAGCGGGTCGCCGTCGCCCTCCAGCGTCAGGACGTCCGACGCCTCGGCCGTCCAGCCGCCGCAGGTGTGGCCCGCGCCGGAGGCGGTGACCTCGGGGTGCGGGGTGAGCAGGCCGCGCAGGTCCGCCGCGATGTACGTGGGGCGGTGCCGCGGCTCGGCGGCCAGCAGTTGGGCCGGGGTGGCGACACCGGTCAGCACCAGCAGCGAGTCGACCTTCCCGGTGTGCGCGCCCTCGATGTCGGTGTCGAGCCGGTCCCCCACCACCAGCGGCCGCTTCGCGCCCGTCCTGATCACCGTCTCCCGGTGCATCGGCGGCAGCGGCTTGCCCGCCACCTGCGGTTCCGCGCCGGTCGCGATCCGCACCACCTGCACGGCGGCGCCGTTGCCGGGCGCGACCCCGCGCGCGCTGGGAATCGTCAGATCCGTGTTGGACGCGAACCACGCCACACCCGCGTTGACCGCGTACGTCATCTCCGCGAGGTGCGACCAGCGCAGGTCGGGCGCGTACCCCTGCACGGCCGCCGCGAGGCCGTCCTCGTCCGCGGACTCCACCGGCCGCAGGCCCCGTTCGCGCAGCGCCTGGAACAGCCCCTCACCGCCCACCGCGAGCACCTTCGCACCGGCCGGCACCTGGTCGGCGATCAGCCGCGCCACCGCCTGCGCCGAGGTGATCACATCCTCCGCCTCGGCCGGAACGCCCAGTTCTGTGAGGTGCCGGGCCACAGTCTGGGGGGTGCGGGCCGCGTTGTTCGTCACATAGGCGAGACGCATCCCGTCGGCGCGGGCCGACTCCAGCGACTCCGGCGCGTGCCCGATCGCGTCGGCACCCCGGTAGACGACACCGTCAAGGTCGAGCAGCGCGGTGTCATACGCCACGTCCAACGCTCGTTCGCTGCCGTTCGGACTGGTCGGATGGGTCATGACGGGCTCGCTCCTCGCATGTCGTCGATGGCCCGATCATCCCCTATGGCCGCCGCGCACATAACATGCGCTGATGAGCGCTCCCCGTACCGACGCCGACCACGGACTGCGACTTGTCCCCTTCCGCGGGCTGCGTTACGTGCCGGACCGGATCGGCAGCCTGGCCGCCGTCACCTCGCCGCCGTACGACGTGGTGGTCAGCCCCGAGGGCCAGCGCCGGCTGGAGACCGCCGACCCGCACAACGTCGTCCGGCTGATCCTGCCGGACGCCGAGACGCCGGTGGCCAGGCACCGCAAGGCCGCCCGCACCCTCGCCGGCTGGATCGACGACGGCGTGCTGGTCGCCGACCCGGAGCCGGCACTCTATGTCTACGAGCAGCGTGACGGCGAGCACTTCCAGCGCGGTGTGATCGGCGCCCTCCGCCTGTCGCCACCGGAGCAGGGCGTCGTCCTGCCGCACGAGGACGTCATGCCCGGCCCGGTCGCCGACCGCGCCGCCCTGATGCGCGCCACCGGCGCCAACCTCGAACCGCTGCTGCTCGCCTACCGCGACGGCGAGGCCACCGCCCGCATCGTGGACCGCACCGCGGACGAGAGCGAGCCGCTGCTGTCGATCAGCACCGAGGACGGCATACGGCACCGCCTGTGGTCGCTCACCGACCCGGCCGACCTCGCCGCCGTGGACGCCGACCTCGCGCAGCGCCAGGCGCTGATCGCCGACGGCCACCACCGCTGGGCGACCTACCGCCGCCTCCAGGCCGCGCAGCAGCCCGGCACCCCCTGGGACTACGGCCTGGTGCTGCTGGTGGACACCGCCCGCTACCCGCTGCGGGTCCGGGCCATCCACCGGCTGCTGCCCCGGCTGCCGCTCACCGACGCGCTCGACGCCGCCAGGACCGTCTTCCGGGTACGGCCGCTGGCCGGCTCGATGAACAGCGCGCTCGCCGCACTCGCGGAGGCCACCGAGCACGGCAACGCGTTCGTCCTGGCCGGCGACGGCGGCTTCCACCTGCTCGACCGGCCCGACCAGGACCGGCTGGACGCCGACCTGCCGGCCCACCGCCCCGAGCAGTGGCGGCGGCTGGACGCGGCCGTGCTGCACAAGGTGCTGCTCGACAGGGTCTGGCAGATGCCGGACACCCCCGAGTACATCCGCTACATCCACGACACGGCCGCGGCCGTCGCGCTGGCGGAACGGCACGGGGGGACGGCGGTGCTGATGCACCCGGTGCGGGAGGAGGTCGTGCTCGAACTCGCCCGGCAGGGCGTCATGATGCCGCGCAAGTCCACGTCCTTCGGGCCGAAACCGGCGGGCGGGCTGGTGATCAGGAGCTTGGCGCTCGGCTGAGCGGGCGCGGGGTGGGGCGTGCGCGAGGTGGGGCGGGCCGAGAACGCCGAGAGGGCGGCACCCGCGGTGTGCGGGGCCGCCCTCTCGGCGTTCAGTGCGGACGGTCAGTCGTCGTCCCGCTCGGCGCGGTCCGCGTCGTGGGCGGGCTCGCGGAACGGGGAGACCAGGAACGAGGTGGGGGCGGCGGCCGGAGCGTCTTCCGCGGCCTCTTCCTCGTTGTCGTCGTCCTCGTCCTCGTCGTCCTCGTCGTCCTGATCGTCGTCCGTGTCGTCGGCCTCGTCCTCATCGTCGTCGGCGCCAGCCTCAGCCGTCGTGTCGGCGAGGTCGTCGTCCGAGGGGATGTCGTCGTCGGCCACGTCCACCGGGGCGTCATCCGCCTCGGGCTCGCGGTCGGCGGCGGCATCGGGCTCGGCCTTGCCGGGCTCCTCGGTCTCGTCGGACTCGCCGGACTCGTCGTCCTCGGAACCGTCGAAGGCGTCGACGAACTGCACGCCGTCCAGCAGCGCCAGCCGGTCCGAGGCGTCGGTGGTGCCGTTGTGGTCGGCCTCCAGCGCCTTGGCGAACCAGTCGCGGGCCTCGGTCTCACGGCCGACGGCCAGCAGCGCGTCCGCGTAGGCGTACCGCAGCCGTGCCGTCCAGGGGTGGACGGCGTGGGACGCCAGCTCGGAGCTCTGCAGGGTGACCACGGCGGCCTCCGCCTGGCCCATGTCCTGCCGGGCGCCGGCGGCGACCAGCCGCATCTCCACCTGGCCGGCCTTGTCGAGCTTGTGCACCTCGGGCGCGCCCGCCATCTCCAGCGCGCGCTCCGGGCGGCCGAGACCGCGCTCGCAGTCCGCCATGACCGGCCACAGGTCGACCGTGCCGGTCATCCGCCGGGTCGCCCGGAACTCGGCCAGCGCCTCGGCGTACCGCTCGGAGGCGTACGACGCGAAGCCGGCGGCCTCCCGGACGGCCGCGACACGGGACGCCAGTCGGAGCGCGATCCGCGAGTACGCGTACGCCTGCTCCGGCTCGTCGTCCAGCAGCCGCGCCACCATCACGAGGTTGCGCGCCACGTCGTCGGCGAGCGTCTTCGGCAGGCTCATCAGCTCCTGGCGCACGCTCGGGTCGATCTCCTGGCCGGTGACCTCGTCCGGGATCGGCAGCCGCCTGATCGGCTCCCGCTCCTCCCGCCGCTCGTCCCGGCCGCCCCGGTTGTCGAACCTGCCCCGGCCCTCGACGATCGGCCGCCGGCCGTAGCCGCGGTCGTCGTCGCGCCGGGGTCCGCGGTCGTCGTCCCGACGCGGACCGCGCGGACGGTCGTCACGGCGGTCGTCGCGGGGCCGGTCGTCCCGCGGACGGTCGTAGCGGGGACGGTCCTCGCGGGGCCGGTCGTCACGGCGGAACCCACCGCGGTCGTCCTCACGACGGGGGCCACGGGGACGGTCATCGCGCCGGTCGTCGCGCGGACGGTCGTAGCGGGGGCGGTCCTCGCGGGGCCGGTCGTCACGACGGAAGGTGGAGCCGCCGCCGGGGCGGTCGTCTCGGGGGCGGTCGTAGCGCGGGCGATCGTCACGGGGCCGGTCGTCACGACGGAAGCCGCCGGTGGGACGGTCCTCTCGGGGGCGGTCGTAGCGCGGACGGTCATCACGCGGGCGATCGTCACGCGGGCGATCGTCACGCGGGCGATCGTCACGACGGAACCCACCACCGCTGCCACCACCGGGACGGTCATCACGACGGAAGCCGCCACGGTCGTCCTGACGCGGACCACGGGGACGGTCCCCGCCGGAGCGGTCGTCTCGGGGGCGGTCGTAGCGCGGACGGTCATCACGGGGACGGTCATCACGACGGAACCCACCACCGGAACCGCCACCGGGGCGATCCTCGCGGGGCCGGTCGTAGCGCGGGCGATCGTCACGGCGGAACCCACCACCCGAGCCGCCACCCGGGCGGTCGTCACGACGGAAGCCGCCACCGCCACCACCGGGACGGTCGTCCCGACGCGGGCCGCGCGGACGGTCCCCACCGGAACGGTCATCACGGGGGCGGTCAAAGCGCGGGCGATCGTCACGCGGACGGTCATCACGGCGGAACCCACCACCCGAGCCGCCACCGGGGCGGTCACCGCGCGGACGGTCATCACGGGGGCGGTCGTCACGGCGGAACCCACCCCCGCTGCCACCACCTGAGCGGTCGTCACGCCGGAAGCCGGCGCCACCACCTGAGCGGTCGTCGCGGCGCGGACCGCGCGGGCGGTCGTCACGCCGGTCATCCCGACGGTCGTCACGACGGAAGCCACCGCCACCGCTGCCGGGACGGTCGCCGTCCCTGCGCGGGCCGCTACCACCACGGTTGCCGCCGCGGTCGCCGCCACCGCCCTGCGGGCGCGAGTCCCGACGCTCGGGGCGCTCGGGCCGGTCTTCAGGCGAGTTGGACATCGACGTGACTCCTGTCGGATCGTACTGCTGTAGTGCAATTCTCCCGCAGTCGCGGAAGAGGCGCGCATCGAGCGCAAAAAGAAAAACCCCTGGTCCCAGCGCTTAGGCCAGGACCAGGGGTCCAATGATTGTTCGGCGGTGTCCTACTCTCCCACAGGGTCCCCCCTGCAGTACCATCGGCGCTGAAAGGCTTAGCTTCCGGGTTCGGAATGTGACCGGGCGTTTCCCTCACGCTATGACCACCGAAACACTATCGGGCTCGCTCCGCGTGAGCGGAACGGCGACAGAGTCCAAGCGAACAAGCACACTTTTCAGTTAAGTAACCAGTTCACCGGTGCGACTGTTCGCAACCCGGGAACCAAACAGTGGACGCGAGCAACTGAGGACAAGCCCTCGGCCTATTAGTACCGGTCAGCTCCACCCCTCACAGGGCTTCCACATCCGGCCTATCAACCCAGTCGTCTACTGGGAGCCTTACCCCCTCAAGGGGGTGGGAGTCCTCATCTCGAAGCAGGCTTCCCGCTTAGATGCTTTCAGCGGTTATCCCTCCCGAACGTAGCCAACCAGCCATGCCCTTGGCAGGACAACTGGCACACCAGAGGTTCGTCCGTCCCGGTCCTCTCGTACTAGGGACAGCCCTTCTCAAGACTCCTACGCGCGCAGCGGATAGGGACCGAACTGTCTCACGACGTTCTAAACCCAGCTCGCGTACCGCTTTAATGGGCGAACAGCCCAACCCTTGGGACCGACTCCAGCCCCAGGATGCGACGAGCCGACATCGAGGTGCCAAACCATCCCGTCGATATGGACTCTTGGGGAAGATCAGCCTGTTATCCCCGGGGTACCTTTTATCCGTTGAGCGACGGCGCTTCCACAAGCCACCGCCGGATCACTAGTCCCTACTTTCGTACCTGCTCGACCCGTCAGTCTCACAGTCAAGCTCCCTTGTGCACTTACACTCAACACCTGATTGCCAACCAGGCTGAGGGAACCTTTGGGCGCCTCCGTTACTCTTTAGGAGGCAACCGCCCCAGTTAAACTACCCACCAGACACTGTCCCTGATCCGGATCACGGACCGAGGTTAGACATCCAGCACGACCAGAGTGGTATTTCAACGACGACTCCCCGATGGCTGGCGCCACCGGCTCACAGTCTCCCACCTATCCTACACAAGCCGAACCGAACACCAATATCAAGCTATAGTAAAGGTCCCGGGGTCTTTCCGTCCTGCTGCGCGAAACGAGCATCTTTACTCGTAGTGCAATTTCACCGGGCCTATGGTTGAGACAGTCGAGAAGTCGTTACGCCATTCGTGCAGGTCGGAACTTACCCGACAAGGAATTTCGCTACCTTAGGATGGTTATAGTTACCACCGCCGTTTACTGGCGCTTAAGTTCTCAGCTTCGCCATGACGAATCATGACTAACCGGTCCCCTTAACGTTCCAGCACCGGGCAGGCGTCAGTCCGTATACATCGCCTTACGGCTTCGCACGGACCTGTGTTTTTAGTAAACAGTCGCTTCTCGCTGGTCTCTGCGGCCACCCCCAGCTCAAGGAGCAAGTCCTCTCACCAGTGATGGCCCCCCTTCTCCCGAAGTTACGGGGGCATTTTGCCGAGTTCCTTAACCATAGTTCACCCGAACGCCTCGGTATTCTCTACCTGACCACCTGAGTCGGTTTAGGGTACGGGCCGCCATAAAACTCGCTAGAGGCTTTTCTCGACAGCATAGGATCATCCACTTCACCACAATCGGCTCGGCATCAGGTCTCACCCTGTATGAGGAACGGATTTACCTACTCCTCGGGCTACACCCTTACCCCGGGACAACCACCGCCCGGGCTGGACTACCTTCCTGCGTCACCCCATCGCTTACCTACTACCCCCTCGGGTCAGCGGCTCCACCACTCCCACCTCGTCCGAAGACTCAGCAGGCGGCTTCACGGCTTTAGCATCAGAAGATTCAGCATTGGGCGTTTCATAGCGGGTACCGGAATATCAACCGGTTGTCCATCGACTACGCCTGTCGGCCTCGCCTTAGGTCCCGACTTACCCTGGGCAGATCAGCTTGACCCAGGAACCCTTAGTCAATCGGCGCAAGAGTTTCCCACTCTTGTATCGCTACTCATGCCTGCATTCTCACTCGTGAACCGTCCACCACTGCCTTCCGGCGCGGCTTCACCCGGCACACGACGCTCCCCTACCCATCACAGTCCCCGTTGGGGGTATGTACTGCAATGACACGACTTCGGCGGTACGCTTGAGCCCCGCTACATTGTCGGCGCGGAATCACTTGACCAGTGAGCTATTACGCACTCTTTCAAGGATGGCTGCTTCTAAGCCAACCTCCTGGTTGTCTCTGCGACTCCACATCCTTTCCCACTTAGCGTACGCTTAGGGGCCTTAGTCGATGCTCTGGGCTGTTTCCCTCTCGACCATGGAGCTTATCCCCCACAGTCTCACTGCCGCGCTCTCACTTACCGGCATTCGGAGTTTGGCTAAGGTCAGTAACCCGGCAGGGCCCATCGCCTATCCAGTGCTCTACCTCCGGCAAGAAACACACGACGCTGCACCTAAATGCATTTCGGGGAGAACCAGCTAT
>NZ_CP192103.1:1565000-2995000 GCF_050956065.1 Streptomyces sp. CA-111067
GATGGGGCCGGCGTCGGTGGCGCGTACCAGGGTGCGGCCGAGAAGGTCGGGGGCGATCTCCAGGACCGGCCGGTCGAAGAAGGACCGGGTCAGCGGGGTCCTGTCAGGTGCGGTGATCACACCGCAGGAGCGTAGTGGAACCGGAGATGCCGCCCTGGCGTTCGTAGAATTCGCAAAGGCTTGGCAAGGTTGGGCCGGTTGGCACGGTTGGTACGGGACGCGACAAGAAGGCGGTCGGGGTATGGGGTTCAAGAAGCTGATGGCGAGTCTGGGGGCCGGCGGGGCGAAGGTGGAGACGGAGCTGCGGCAGGCGGACGTCTATCCCGGCGGTGTGGCGGAGGGGAACGTACGCGTCGAGGGCGGCTCGGTCGAGCAGCGCATCGAGGGGATCGCCGTCGGTCTGCGGGCGAAGGTCGAGATGGAGCGGGTCAACTCCGACGGCAAGAAGGTGGAGTACCTCAAGAACGTGGACTTCTACCGGGAGCAGGTCGGCGACGGGTTCGTGATCGCGCCCGGCGCGGTGATCGACCTGCCGTTCTCGATGGAGGTGCCGTGGGAGACCCCGGTGACGATGTTCATGGGGCGCAAGCTCACCGGTATGGACGTGGGCGTGACGACGGAGCTCGCGATAGCCCGCGCGGTGGACAAGGGCGACCTCGACCCGGTCTCCGTCCACCCGCTGCCGGCCCAGGACGCGCTGCTGAACGCGTTCGGGCAGCTCGGTTTCGCGTTCAAGAGCGCGGACCTGGAAGACGGCCAGATGCGCGGGACGCGGCAGCGGCTGCCGTTCTACCAGGAGATCGAGTTCCGGGTGCCGCAGCAGTACCCGGGGCTCAGCGAGGTGGAGCTGACGTTCGTCGCGGACGGCCGGCAGATGGACGTGGTGCTGGACATGGACAAGAAGGGGCTCTTCAGCGGGCGTGACACCCGCAGGTCGTTCGTGATGGACCTGGACGGCCACGAGGGGACCGACTGGGCGGCTTATCTGCACGGCTGGCTGGCCGAGGTCGGCGGCAAGCGGAACTTCTTCTAGGGCCTGTCGTGTGGATCTCCGCGACGCCGCGGAGATCCACACGACAGGCCCTAGGCTCGGCCGAGCAGGTTCCGCGCCGCCGAGCTGGGGCGGAGGGACCGGATCATCAGTGCCAGACCAGTTCCAGGAGGTGTCGAGGTGACCGAGCAGAAGCGACGGCCGCTCCCCCATGACTTCCATCCGCCGGTGCCGGCGTTCACGGTGGTGAGCGACGACGTGACGGCGGGTGCGCGGCTCGGCGAGGACCAGGTGTACGCGGGCGGCAACGTCTCGCCGCAGCTGCGGTGGGAGGGGTTCCCGGCCGGGACGAAGAGCTTCGCCGTCTCCTGCTACGACCCGGACGCGCCGACCGGCAGCGGGTTCTGGCACTGGTCGCTGTTCGACATCCCGGTGTCGGTGACGGAGCTGCCGCGCGGCGCCGGCTCGGGTGACTTCACCGGGCTGCCGGCCGGCGCGGTGCAGGTGCGCAACGACTACGGCAGCCGGGACTTCGGCGGCGCGGCGCCGCCGCCCGGGGACGGCCCGCACCGCTACGTGTTCACCGTCTACGCGGTGGACACCGAGAAGCTGGGCCCCGACGCGGACGCGACTCCGGCGTTCGTGGGCTTCAACCTGCGCTTCCACGCCATCGGGCGGGCGCAGCTGGTCGCCGAGTACGAGGTGCCGGCCGAGGGCTGACCTCCGTCGCGGGTCGCGGGGCGTTCCGGACGGTGTCCGGGGCGCCCCGCCGGCGTTGTGGCGGGCGGAAATTGCGTTGTCCGCCGGGGTGTCGCGGGGCATGGTTAAGCGACTTCGCCACGGCGGCGGGGGCAGGCCCGGGAGGTGGGCGGAGATGCGCGAGACGCTGGTGCTGAATGCGAGTTTCGAGCCGCTGTCGACGGTGTCGCTGCGGCGTGCGGTCGTGCTGGTGATGCAGGACAAGGCCGTCGTGGAGCAGGCGCATCCCGGGCTGCGGATCCGTGCGGCGGCGGTGGACGTCCCGGTGCCGCAGGTGATCAGGCTGTGCCGGTACGTGCGGGTGCCGTTCCGACAACGGGCGTCGTGGTCGCGGCGGGGGGTGCTGGTACGTGACCGGCACCGCTGTGCGTACTGCGGGCGGCGGGCGACGACCGTGGACCACGTCCAGCCGCGGTCGCGCGGTGGCGCGGACTCCTGGCTGAACACGGTGGCGGCGTGCACCGAGGACAACCAGCGCAAGGCGGACCGTACGCCGGAGCAGGCGGGGATGCGGCTGCTGTCGCAGCCGTTCGAGCCGACGCCGGCCGACGCGCTGCTGCTGGCTCTTGGGGTGCGGGACCGGGTGGCGCTGCCTGACTGGCTGGCGCAGCCCGCCTGAGCCCCATCCGGGGCCCGGCCCGAGCCATGAGGACTGCTGAGCGGGCTATTTCAGCAGGAGTTGGACGATCGCGGCGATGCCCACCAGCACGATGAGGGTGCGCAGCGCGACCGGTGGCAGCCGGCGCCCGACCCGGGCGCCGATCAGGCCGCCGATGGTGGCACCCGCCGCGATCAGTCCGACGGCCGCCCAGTCCATGTGGGTGGCGAAGACGAAGAAGAGCGCGGCGACCCCGTTGACGAGGGCGGCCAGGACGTTCTTCAGGCCGTTGATCCGCTGCAGGCCCTCGTTGAGCAGCAGCCCCATCAGCGACAGGTACAGGACGCCCTGTGCCGCGCCGAAGTAGCCGCCGTAGATACTGGCGAGCAGCAGGCCGACCACCAGCACCGGGCCGCCGTGCGCGGGCACCTCGGTGTTGTTGCGTTCTCTGCGGGCCTGAACGATGCGGGACAGCCGGGGTTGCAGCACCACCAGGACCAGCGCGATGCCGATCAGTACCGGCACGATGGCCTTGAACGCCCCTGACGGCAGTGTGACCAGCAGCAGCGCGCCGGTGATCCCGCCGATCAGGCAGACCGCGCCGAGCCGCAGCAACCTGGCCCGCTGGCCGGCCAGTTCGCGGCGGTAGCCGATCGCGCCGGTCAGCGATCCGGGCACCAGGCCGAGGGTGTTGGACACGTTGGCGGTGACCGGGGGCAGCCCGACGGCGAGCAGCACCGGGAAGGTGATCAGGGTGCCGGATCCGACGATGGTGTTGATGGTGCCCGCGCCGATTCCGGCCGCCAGGACGGCCAGGGCTTCCGCTGGGGACATCGCTTCTCCGTGATCGCCGTGCGCGCCCTCCCCGCCGCTCGGGTCGAGGGGTGCGCAGCGATCATCCCACAGCCGTACCCGGGCCCACCGGGGCCGGGTCCCGCTGGACGGGCCGGGCCGCGGCGGAGGGGGTCAGTCCTTGTCGAAGTCGGGGCTCTCGCGGCGCGGCGCGGGCGGGCCGGACGCGCCCCTGGCCACCGCGGGTCCGGCGCCCGAACCGCCGGGCGCGCCGGGGATGTTGACGAGCCCGCCGAGGCCCTTGAGCGCGTCGTTGAGCTCGCTGGGGATGATCCACAGCTTGTTGGAGTCGCCTTCGGCGATCTTCGGCAGCATCTGGAGGTACTGGTAGGCCAGCAGCTTCTGGTCCGGGTCCCCGGCGTGGATGGACTCGAAGACCGTGCGGATGGCCTGCGCCTCGCCCTCGGCGCGCAGCGCGGCGGCCTTGGCGTCACCTTCGGCGCGCAGGATGGACGACTGCTTCTCGCCCTCGGCGGTGAGGATCTGCGACTGCCTGATGCCCTCGGCGGTGAGGATCGCGGCGCGCTTGTCACGGTCTGCGCGCATCTGCTTCTCCATCGAGTCCTGGATGGAGGTGGGCGGTTCGATCGCCTTGAGCTCGACGCGGTTGACCCTGATGCCCCACTTGCCGGTGGCCTCGTCGAGCACGCCGCGCAGCGCCGCGTTGATCTCCTCGCGGGAGGTCAGGGTGCGCTCCAGGTCCATGCCGCCGATGATGTTGCGCAGCGTGGTGACGGTGAGCTGCTCGATGGCCTGGATGTAGCTGGCCACCTCGTAGGTCGCGGCGCGGGCGTCGGTCACCTGGTAGTAGATGACGGTGTCGATGTTGACCACCAGGTTGTCCTGGGTGATCACTGGTTGCGGCGGGAACGGCACGACCTGCTCGCGCAGGTCGATCCGGTTGCGGATGGTGTCGATGAACGGCACCACGATGTTCAGTCCCGCGCTGAGGGTGCGGGTGTAGCGGCCGAAGCGCTCCACGATGGCGGCGCTGGCCTGCGGGATCACCTGCACCGTCTTGATCAGCGCGATGAAGACGAGCACCACCAGGATGATCAGGACGATGATGATGGGCGCCATGTCCACTCCCCACGCCGTTCGGGTGCCGGAACACGGTGTGCCCTGGCATGATCAATTCTCGCAGAACACCCGTACGCCGCGGGCGGGTTCGGTGATTCTGTCGTACCTGTCGGTCTCTGTATGCCCACCTGGCGTCACATGACCACGGCGGTGGCGCCGTCGATCTCCACCACGTCCACCTGCTGGCCGGGGTCGAACACCCGGTCGGTCTCCAGTGCGCGGGCCGACCAGACCTCGCCGCCGAGCTTGATCCTGCCGTTCTCGCCGCTGTCGACCCGTTCCAGGACGACGGCCTGCCGGCCCTTCAACGCGTCGACCCCGCTGCGGTGTTCTGGCGGCTGGGTGCGGTGCCGGTAGGCGATCGGCCGGACGACGGCGATCAGCGCGACCGAGACGACCACGAAGACCACCACCTGGGCCACGACTCCGCCGCCGAGCCCGGCCGTGACGGCGCCGGCCACCGCGCCGACGGCGAACATGCCGAACTCCGGCATCGCGGTGATCACCAGCGGAATGCCCAGTCCCACGGCGGCTATCAGCCACCACACCCATGCGTCCACGGTGTTCATCGTAGGGGCGGGCACCCCCGCAGCGGCAGTCCCCCAGGCCATGACGCTGCCGAAGTGGCCTTAAGACAGCGGTAGTCCGGCCGCGGTGAAGCGGTCGCCGCGGCGCTCGATGACCAGCGGCAGGCCGAAGCAGACCGACAGGTTGCGGGAGCTGAGTTCGAGTTCGATCGGGCCGGCCGCGACGACCTTGCCCTGACGGATCATCAGTACGTGGGTGAAGCCGGGGGCGATCTCCTCGACATGGTGGGTGACCATGATCATGGAGGGCGCGATCGGGTCGCGGGCCAGCCGCCCGAGCCGGCGTACCAGGTCCTCGCGGCCGCCCAGGTCGAGGCCGGCGGCCGGCTCGTCGAGCAGCAGCAGCTCGGGGTCGGCCATCATCGCGCGGGCGATCAGGGTGCGCTTGCGCTCGCCCTCGGACAGGGTGCCGAACTTCCGGTCGAGGAACTCGCTCATGCCGAGCCGGTCGAGGAAGGCGCGGGCGCGATCCTCGTCGATCTGCTCGTACCCCTCCTGCCAGGTGGCGGTCATGCCGTACGCGGCGGTGAGGACGGTCTGCAGCACGGTCTGCCGGCGCGGCATCTTGTCGGCCATCGCGGCGCCGGCCATGCCGATCCGCGGGCGCAGCTCGAAGACGTCGACGCCGCCGAGCTTCTCGCCGAGGATCGAAACGGTGCCGCTGCTGGGGAAGAGGTAGCTGGAGGCGACGTTGAGCAGGGTGGTCTTGCCGGCCCCGTTGGGACCGAGGATCACCCAGCGCTCACCCTCGGCGACCGACCACGAGACCTGGTCCACCAGAGCCCGTCCGTCGCGGACCACCGATACGTCCACCAGCTCCAGCACATCGCTCATGAGGCCGTTGTCTCCCATTGCAGTCTCGGCTGTCCGGGTGCCGACAGGCACGGTCGGTCCAGAAGGAACCCCCTGGGAAAACTTACGCCACCGCACGACGGGTCCAGTCCATAGGCTGGGGGCATGCTTGATGAACCTCGCTCAGGGCGGCTGACCGCGTGGGGAAATGCGCTGCTTGCCGGACTTGCCGCACCCGATGACGTCGCCCAGCAGATCACGGCGGAGGACGCCGTGCACCGGATCGCGGGCCTGCCAGGGGAAACCGGCCCGGTCGGGCTGACCCTCGGGCTCGGCCGGCTGCGGGCACTGGGAGTGACCGGGCTGCGGCTCGCGCTGCCGGTCGCCGGGCATCCGCTGGGCCTGACGGGGCCGCCGGAGTTCAACGACCTGGCGCTGTCGGCGGGTGAGGCGGTGCTGACCGTCGGCGGCACCGCGCTCGGCCTGGTGCCCGAGGTGCGGTCGGCGGGCCCGGCCGGCGACCTGCATGTGGACGTGGAGTGGCAGTGCCTGCCGGTGCGGGACGCGCCGCCGGCCGACGTGCCCTCGCTCGGCGAGGCGGAAAGAGAGCTGGCCGAGGCGCTGCGGGACGCCACCACGGCGCTGGCCCGGCTGGACGTGGCGGGTGCCGGTCCGGCGGCGCAGGCGGCGCTGGACGCCTACCGGGCGCGCACCGAGCGCGGCCGGGAGGTGCTGGCGCCGGGCTATCCGCCGCGCGCGGTGCGGGTGCTCGCGCTGGCGCAGCGGGTGGCGGCGCTGGTGGCGATCGCGGCCGACGGTGACGGGGCGGCGGTGAGCGCGTCGCAGATCGCCGCGCGGGCGGAGCTGCTGCGGCCGGTGGAGCGCACGGCCCGGCGGGCGCAGGTGGCGGCGTACAACGCGAGCGTGGAGGAGGCCGAGCGCGGCAGGCCGTGAGGCCGGCCGGCAGGTGTTGGCGGGCGGCCGCGCGGGTCCCGGACGGGTGCTCCCCGGGACCCGCGCGGGCGGCCGGCGCGGTGGCCGGCCGGTGCCGGCAGTGGTCAGCGGTTGATCGCCGCGTTGCCGAACACCGGGTTGAGCAGGCCGATCACGTTGACCGAGTTGCCGCTGACGTTGACCGGGACGTGCACCGGAACCTGCACGAGGTTGCCCGAACCCACACCGGGGGACTTCGTGGTGGTGCCGTGCGCGCACGCGCCGCTGTCGGCGGAGGCGACACCGGCGCCGGCGACGGCCAGGCCGCCCGCCACGAGGGTGAGGGTCGCGGCCTTCTTCAGGTTCATCACTTCGAACTTCCTCCTTGCGGGAGCGCCGCGGCAATCCGCCGCGGCACGCCATGCAGAACGGGTCACCGCCGCAAGGGTTGCGCCGTTCGGGCGACATACACCCGACAGTATGAATCTCAGTCCGGTCCCGGACGGGCAGCGCGAGCCGGGCCGCTCCTAAAGCCGCGGCTCGGGCCCGGCGTCAGCCGCCGATCCCGTTGCGTACCGCCCACAGCGCGGCCTGCGTGCGGTCGGCCAGGTCGAGCTTCATCAGGATGTTCGACACGTGCGTCTTCACGGTCTTCTCCGAGAGCACCAGCGCGCGGGCGATCTCCCGGTTGGAGCGGCCGTCGGCGATGAGCGTGAGCACCTCGCGCTCCCGTTCGGTCAGCGCGTTGCCGCGGCCGTGGCCCCCGGGGTTCTGGTCCTGCGAGAGCAGGGCGCCGGCCACCTCGGGCTGGAGGAGTACGTGCCCGGCGTGCACCGAGCGGATCGCGTCGGCCAGCGCGACCGGGTCGACGTCCTTGTAGACGTATCCGGCGGCGCCGGCCCGCAGCGCGGGGACGACGGTGCGCTGCTCGGTGAAGCTGGTGACGATCAGCACCCGCGCCGGGTTCTCCGCGTCGCGCAGCATCCGCAGCGCCTCGATGCCGTCCACGCCCGGCATCTTGACGTCCATCAGGATGACGTCGGGCCGCAGCTCCTGCGCGCGGGCCACGCCCTCCTCGCCGTCGCCGGCCTCGCCGACGACCTCGATGTCGCCCTGCACCTCCAGGAAGGTGCGCAGGCCGCGCCGTACCACCTGGTGATCGTCCACGAGCAGGACGCGGATCGCCTGGTCAGCCACCGGGCACCTCCATCTCGACGACGGTGCCCTTGCCGGGCGCCGATTCCACGGTCAGGCTGCCGCCGACGCCGGCGGCGCGGTCCCGCATGGAGACCAGGCCGAGGTGCCGCCCGGCGCGGTGGACGGCGGACGGGTCGAAGCCCCTGCCGTCGTCGCGGATCCGCAGCCGGGCGCCTCGGCCGACGCCTTGCAGGGTGACGTTCACGGTGCCGGCGTGCGCGTGCCGCAGCGCGTTGTGCAGGGCCTCCTGCGCGACCCGCAGCAGCGCGTCCTCCTGCGCCGAGGGCAGCGCGCGGGGCTGGAGGGAGTGGAAGGTGACCCGGGCGGAGTGCACCCGGTCGAGTACCCCGGTCTGGCTGCGCAGCGCGGCGACCAGCCCGTCCTCGTCGAGGCCGGCCGGGCGCATCTCGACCACCACCGCGCGCAGTTCCTCGGCGGCCTCCGCGGCGAGCGCGGCGACCTCCTTGATCTCCTGCTTGGCCCGGTCGGGGGCGCTGTCGACCAGCGCGGCGGCGGCCTGCGCGGTCAGCCGCAGCGAGAACAGCTTCTGCGAGACGGCGTCGTGCAGCTCGTGGGCGATCCTGGCCCGCTCGCCGGCCAGGGTCAGCTCCCTGTTGCGCTCGTACAGCCGGGCGTTGGTCAGCGCGATGGCGGCGTGGTCGGCGAGGATCCGCAGCAGGTCCTCGTCGTCCTGGGTGAAGCCGCCGGTGTACTCCGGGTCCCTGGGGCAGTCCTTGTTGGCCAGGAACAGGGCGCCGAGGATCTCGTCGCCGTCGAGTACCGGCATGCCGACGAAGCTCTTCATCCGCGGGTGGTGCCTGGGCCAGCCGGCGAAGCTCTCGAAGTTCCTGACGTCGTCGAGCCGCAGCGGCTCCGCCTCGTGCAGCATCGCCGCGAGGATGCCGTGCTGCCTGGGCAGCGGGCCGATCGCCTTCCACTCCTGGTCGCTGACGCCGTCCACCACGAACTGGGCGAAGCCGCCGTGGTCGTCGGGCACGCCGAGGGCGGCGTATTTGGCGCCGAGCAGCTCGCGGGCCGAGGCCACGATGGTCTGCAGGACCTCGCGCACCTCAAGGCGGCGGTTCATCGCCAGCACCGCGGCGCTGACCGCCTCGATTCCGCCTCTGGGCGACTGGATGGGCATGTTCTTACGGTACGGCGTCCGGTGACCGTCCGTATGCGCCGTCCGGCCGACCGCCCTGGTCCTCGGGACGTAGGCACAACTGACCCCGGCGGCTGCGCCCGGCGGCCGAGGCCGGCACCGGGGGCCCGTTCCTACCGTGGGGGCAGGTGGTCCGGCGACCGGCCGGGCCCGGGCGGAGGGCGGGATCATGCCGGTAGCGATCATCACAGGGGCGTCCCGGGGCCTCGGCCGGGCGCTGGCCGCGCAGCTGGCCGGGCGCGGCTGGGACCTGGTGCTGGACGGGCGGAACGCGGACGCGCTGCGGTCGGCCGCGGCCGAGCTCGAACGTACGGCGGAGAAGTCGCCCGGCACGTCGAACGGGCCGGCCGGGCGCGGCCCCGCGGTGCGGGCGGTGCCCGGTGACGTCACGGATCCGGCGCACCGCGCCGAGCTGGTGGCGGTGGCGCTGGACCTGGGGGACGGCGGCGGGATCGACCTGGTGGTGAACAACGCGAGCGCGCTGGGCGCGGAGCCGCTGGTGCCGCTGGCCGAGCTGCCGGTGGAGGGGTTGCGCGAGGCGCTGGAGACCAATGTGACGGCGCCGTTCGCGCTGCTGCGGGCGGCGCTGCCGGGGCTGCGGACGGCCGGCGGCGCGGTGGTCAACGTCAGCTCCGACGCGGCGGTGGAGGCGTATCCGACCTGGGGCGGCTACGGGGCCAGCAAGGCGGCGCTCGAACAGCTCTCGGCGGTGCTCGCGCAGGAGGAGCCGGAGCTGCGGGTGTGGTGGGTGGACCCGGGCGACCTGCGCACGCAGCTGTACGCGGCGGCGGTCCCGGACGACGAGGACTTCGACGAGCGGCTGCTGCCCGAGGAGGTGGCGCCGGCCTTCCTGCGGCTGCTGGACGCGCGGGCGCCGGGCGGCCGGTATGTGGCCAGTGTGCTGCTGGAGACCCGATGAGCGCGGTTCGGGACGCGGAGCGGGGCGGCGCCGGAGGGCGCGGCATCAAGGACGGGCGCGGCAAGGAGGCGGGCTCCGCGCAGGGCCGGAAGGACGGGTCCGGGCGCGCCAAGAACGGGCCGCGCGGCGCTGGCGAAAAGGACATCGCGCGAGCAGTACATATAAAGGGGACAAAACCTCCCGACGGGCTGGCGGGGCTGACGGTGCCCGACGGGCTGCTCGCGACGGCGCCGCCGCCCCGCCGGGACGCGGTCAGGCTGCTGGTCGGCCGGCAGCGGCAGGACGAGGTCAGCCATCACGCCTTCCGCGAGCTGCCCGGCCTGCTGCGGGCCGGTGACGTGCTGGTGGTGAACACCTCGCGGACCCTGCCGGCCGCCCTGGACGCGCGGCTGGACGGCGAGCCGGTGGTGGTGCACTTCTCCACCCGCAGGGACGACGGCCGCTGGTCGGTGGAGGTCCGCACCCCCGACGGGCACGGCTCGACGCTGCGCCGGCGCGGCGGCCCGGCCGGCGCGGTGCTCGATCTGCGCGGCGGCGGCCGGCTGACCGTGGACGAGCGGCTCGACCCGGCCGGCGACCGGCTGTGGGTGGCGACCCCGTCGATGGCCGACCCGGTACGGCACCTGCACCGCCACGGGCGGCCGATCCGCTACGCGTACACCGAGCGGGACCAGCCGCTGGCCGCGTACCAGACGGTGTTCGCCACCCGGTCGTCCGACGGGCTCGGCTCGGCGGAGATGCCGAGCGCGGGGCGCCCGTTCACCGCGCCGCTGGTGACCGAGCTGGTCTGCCGCGGCGTGCAGATCGCGCCGATCGTGCTGCACACGGGGGTGGCCTCGGCCGAGGCGCACGAGCCGCCGTACGCCGAGCCCTTCGCCGTACCCGAGGCCACCGCACGGCAGGTCAACGCCGCTCGGGCGGCCGGCGGCCGGGTGGTGGCGATCGGGACGACGGCGGTACGGGCGCTGGAGACGGCGGCCGACGACCGCGGTGTGGTGCGGGCGGCGCGCGGCTGGACGGACCTGGTGATCACCCCGGAGCGCGGGGTGCGCGCGGTGGACGGCCTGCTCACCGGGCTGCACGAGCCGGAGGCCTCGCATCTGCTGATGCTGCGGGCGGTCTCCGGGGACCGGCTGCTGGACCGGGTGTACGCCGAGGCGCTGCGGGGAGGCTATCGCTGGCATGAATTCGGCGATGTGAATCTGCTGCTGCCGTAGCCGCTATAAAGGTCACATAAAGCACCCCCTCCGTCACCTTGTGCGACGGAGGGGGTGCCGTCGTGTGACCTCACCGATAGGACCTGCGTCACATACTAAGCAGCTTAGTCCTATTGCCGGTGCCCGTGGCCCGGCAGAAAACCGGACCCGCACCGGCGGGAATTGGGCGGCGCCGGCCGGCCCGTCACCCGCCACTACGAATTCAGCTCGTAGCCGGGCTCATTGACCTCGCGATTTCGGACCCTCTATGAATTCTCAGGTCCGCAATCGGAAGAGGTAATCCCGTATGCAGCTCCCCACGATCCCGAAGATCGGCCGGCTTTCCAGAAAGCACAAGATCACGGCGGCCGGCGCCGCCGCCGCGGCCGCTGTCGTCCTGACGGTCACCGGTCTCCAGGCGACCGGCGGGACCGCGGTCGCCAGCGGTGACCCGACCGGGTTCACCGTCGCCGCGAGCGCGGGCACCGCGCAGCAGGTCAAGAGCATCGACGCCCAGGCCGAGGTCGCCGCCAAGCGCGGCGTGGCCGAGGACGCCGCGGCGAAGAAGAAGGCGGCGGCCGACGCGGCCGCCAAGAAGAAGGCAGCGGCTGAGGCGGCGGCGAAGAAGAAGGCCGCCGCGGCTGCCGAGGCCAAGCGGCAGGCGGCGGCCGAGGCCGCCGCGAAGAAGAAGGCCGCTGACGAGGCCGCCGCCCAGCGCGCCAAGGCCAAGCAGGCCGCGACCCGCTCCACCCAGCGCGCCGCGCTCCAGCCGACGGCGGCCCCGGCCGCCGCGCCGACCACCGCCCCGGCCGCCACGACGTACACCGACGACCTCGACGGCTGGATCAAGCAGGCGATGTCGATCATGCAGGCCAACGGTATTCCGGGCAGCTACGACGGCATTTACCGGAACATCATGCGTGAGTCGAGCGGCAATCCGAACGCGATCAACCTGACCGACTCGAACGCCGCCGCCGGCATTCCGTCGAAGGGTCTGCTGCAGACGATCGACCCGACGTTCGAGGAATACCACGTCGCCGGCACGTCGTCGAACGTCTACGACCCGGTCGCGAACATCGTCGCCGCGTGCAACTACGCGTACCACCTGTACGGTTCGATCGACAACGTCGATTCCGCGTACTGATCCGGGTACCGATCCGGCGCACAGAATCGGCGTACCGATTCCGCATACGGACAAAGGGCGGTGGGACTATCACGGTCCCACCGCCCTTTCCCCGTAAGGGACTTGGCGACTACTTCCGCATGACCTCGGGCTCGTGCCGGCGCAGCAGCCGGGAGACGACGATCCCGCAGATCACGCCGAGCAGCAGCAGCACGCCGATGTCCACCGTCCAGTGCGTGGCGCTGTGCACCCACAGCGGGTCGCCCGCCGCATCCCACGGCATCACGGCGTTCAGGTTCGCGGTGACGCCGAGCGCGGCGACCGCCCAGCGGGCCGGCATCAGCCAGGCGAACTGCTCGACGCCGGGCGAGCCGTAGAGCTGGAACAGCACCCCGGTGAAGACCACCTGGACGATCGCGAACATCACCAGCAGCGGCATGGTCTTCTCGGCGGTCTTCACCAGCGAGGAGATGATCAGGCCGACCATCATGGAGGTGAAGCCCAGGCCGATGACCGAGATCGTCATCTCGACCGCGGGCTGGCTCTTCATGATGACGCCCTCGACCGGCATCTTGCGCGGCGCGAAGCCGATGCCGCAGATGATCGCGCCCTGCACGGCGGTGATCACGCCGAGCACCAGCACCTTGGACATCAGATACGCCGAGCGCGACAGGCCGGTGGCCCGTTCCCGCTCGTAGATGACCCGCTCCTTGATCAGCTCGCGGACCGAGTTGGCCGCCCCGGAGAAGCAGGCGCCCACCGCCAGGATCAGCAGGATGGTGCCGGCGTCCTTGTTGATGCCGTGCGCCTTCAGCGGCCCCGGGCCCAGGCCGCTGGCCGCCGGGATGACCACGCTCACCACACCGAGGACCGCGGGCAGGATGAACATCAGCGCGATGAAGCCGCGGTCGGAGGCGATCACCGACAGGTAGCGGCGGATCAGCGTGACCAGCTGCGGCAGCCAGGCCTGCGGCTTGGGCGGCTTGGCCGCCTGGTGCGGGATGTAGGGGGCGGCCTGCGGGGCCGCCACATCCAGCTCGGCGGCGTACATCTGGTAGTGCTGCGAGCCGCGCCAGCGGCCCGCCCAGTCGTAGTCGCGGTAGTTCTCGAAGGCGGAGAAGACGTCGGCCCAGGTCTCGTAGCCGAAGAAGTTCAGCGCCTCGTCCGGCGGCCCGAAGTAGGCGACAGAACCGCCGGGCGCCATCACCAGCAGCTTGTCGCACAGCGCCAGTTCGGCCACCGAGTGGGTGACCACCAGCACGGTGCGGCCGTCGTCGGCCAGGCCGCGCAGCAGCTTCATGACGTCGCGGTCCATGCCCGGGTCGAGGCCGGAGGTCGGCTCGTCCAGGAAGATCAGCGACGGCTTGGTGAGCAGTTCCAGCGCCACCGAGACCCGCTTGCGCTGGCCGCCGGACAGCGAGGTGATCCGCTTGTCCGAGTGCAGGTCGAGCTTCAGCTCGTGCAGCACCTCGTTGATCCGGGACTCGCGCTCGGCGCTCGCGGTGTCGCCGGGGAACCGGAGCTTGGCCGCGTACCGCAGTGCGGTCTTGACCTTCAGCTCCTTGTGCAGGATGTCGTCCTGCGGCACCAGGCCGATGCGCTGCCGCAGTTCGGCGAACTGCTTGTACAGGTTCCGGTTGTCGTAGAGCACGTCGCCCTGGTCGGCGGGCCGGTAGCCGGTCAGCGCGCGCAGCAGCGTCGACTTGCCGGAGCCGGACGGGCCGATGACGCCGATCAGCGACTTCTCCGGCACACCGAACGAGACGTCCTTCAGGATCGTCTTGGTGGTCTTGCCGTGCGGGACGGTGACCGACAGGCGGCGCGCGGAGAACGAGACGGCGCCGGTGTCGACGAACTCCTCCAGCCGGTCGCCGACCAGCCGGAAGGTGGAGTGGCCGACGCCGACGATGTCGTTCGGGCCGAGCAGGTGCCGCTGGATCGGCTGGCCGTTGACGTACGTGCCGTTGTGGCTGCCGAGGTCCACGATCTCGTAGCGGCCGTCGGGGTGCGCGCGGAACTCCGCGTGGTAGCGGGAGACCTGGAGGTCCGAGACCACCAGCTCGTTCTCCCGGGCGCGGCCGATCTTCATCACCCGGCCGAGGGCCAGCTGGTGGAACGTGGTGGGGCTGCGCTCGCTGTAGCCCTGCTGCGCGCCGCCGCCCTGCTGGGGCCGCGGCTGCTGCTGCGGCGGCGGGGGCTGCTGCGGCAGGTGCTGCTGGGGCTGCATCTGCGGCTGCCGCACGGGCGGTTGGGCCTGCGGCTGCGCCTGGGGCTGCTGGCCCCAGCCGGCCTGCTGCGGCGGCACCTGCGCGGGCGGCGCGCCCCAGCCGCCGGCCGCGGGCTGCTGCTGCGGCGGGGCGGAGGGCTGCTGGCGGGGCGGCGCGGCGGCGGCCTGTGCCTGGACCGGTGCCTGCTGCATCGGGGCCGGCGCCTGCATCTGCGCCTGCGCGTACGGCTGCCGTTCCGCCTGCGGCACCGCGGTCGCGGTGAAGCTGAGCCGGGGTCCCTCCGTCGCATTACCGAGGTGGACGGCCGAGCCCGGCCCCACCTCCGTCTGCTGTACGCGCCGGCCCTGGACGAAGGTGCCATTGGTACTGCCCAGGTCCTCAAAGACCCAACCGCGCTCCCCCCAGCGGATGGTGGCATGCCGCCACGACACCCTGGGGTCGTCGAAGACCATGTCTGCCTGCGGGTCTCGCCCAAGGCTGTACACCCGTGACGTGTCTAGCGTCCAGGTCTGACCGTTCATTTCGAGTACGAGTCCAGGCACCCCATGCCCCATGTGTTGTCCCCCGAGTAGTCCCCCTGAAGGGAGTCTAGGTATAGCGAACTTCGGGAGGAACTATTGCAGGCCCCGGTCTCGTAACAGAAAACCGCCCCATGTCGCGTTCCGGTAAGCGTTCCGCACAGGGCCGTTGACGGCGAACCGGGCCCACCCGAGAGTAGGGGGTCATCGGGTGCGTCGCGGGTGGTACGGCCTCAGGGGGACGGGCATGACCGGACGGAGCACACCATGGCCGAGCGTGCTGCTCTCGGCTGTGGCGTCGGTGAGTTGGGCGTTTCTCGGCATGGCCGGGGTGGCCGCGCTCGGACTGCATCTGCTGGGGGCCGACGCGGCCGGCTCGCTGGGGCCGATGACGGCCGCCGCGGTGGCGATGGCGGTCGGCGGCAAGGTGCACCCGACCGGCGACATCGGCGCGTTCGGGCTCAACGGCTCGCAGACGCAGGCCGCGATCGGCATCACCCCGCTCGGCGTGTCACTGGTCGGCGCGCTGCTGCTGGCCTGGGTCTTCCTGCGGTCGCTGCGCGGCGCGGGGGTGGTGGTCCGGCCGGCCGAGCTGGTGGCGCGGGTGGTCAGCACGGCGGTGCTGTTCCTCGCGGTGCTCGGCGGCCTGGCCTGGGCCGGCCAGGACACCGTGGCGATCAACGGCGGCAAGATCGCGCCGCCCAAGGGCGCCACCGACGACCTGCTGAACAAGCTGCCGGGGGTCGGGAAGATCAGCGGCGGACTGAGTGACGGGTTGCAGGGGCTGATCACCGCGAAGACGTCAGTGCGCTTCCACGTGGAGACCGGCCGGACGCTGACCGGCGGCCTGGTGTGGGTGCTGGTGGTGCTGCTGATCGCGCTGCTCGCCTCCCGTCGCAGCCCGCTGCCGGCCGGCTGGGAGGCGGTGCACCGGCTGGTCAGGCCGGCCGGTTCCGCGCTCGCGGTGGTCGGTGTGGTCGCGGTGGCCGCCGGGATCGCGGCGGCCGGCTACGCGGCGGCGACCGGTGACGAGCCCGGCCGGATCATCGGCGCCGCGCTGCTCGGCGCGCCCAACGGGGTGTGGCTGGCGATACCGCTCGGCCTGTTCGTGCCGTGGAAGGGCACGGCGTCCGGGCCGCTGGCGACGCTGCTGCCCGATCCGGTGAACCGGCTGGTGGCCGGCCATGACGGGGCCTCCATCACGCCGGGCAAGCTGGCCGAACTCGACGGCCGGGTCTGGCTGCTGCCGGTGGCCATCGCACTGATGATGCTGGTCGCGGGCGCGCTGACGGCGACCAGGACCCCGCGCGAACCCGGCGTCGGACGGGCCGGGTTCGTCGGCCGCTGCGCGCTGCGGCTCGGGGTGGCCACCGCGCTGACGCTGCCGCTGCTGGTCCAGCTCACCAGGGTCAAGGTGAACGCGAACCTGTCGGTCTTCGGGCTCGACGCCGTCGGCGCCGGGGTGGACCTGCGCGGCAGCCTGCCGCTGGCGCTGCTGCTCGGCGCGGTCTGGGGCGCGGCGGCGGGCGGGATCGGCGCGCTGCTGGCGCTGGCGACGGGCGCGGCCGGGCAGCAGGCGGCCCGGCTGGCGCTGCCCGGCGGCACGCAACTGCCGGACAAAGCGAGCCTGCCAGGCGCGACGGCCCCGCCGGACGGAACAGGCGGGACGCGGCCGGCCCCCGTGGACGCGCCCGGCCCGGTCGGGAGCGCCGGAGCGGCCGCGCCCGGCCGCGCCGGGAGCAGCGGAGGGGCAGACGACTCCAACCGCACGTATCCCGAGGTGGCCTACCGCCCGGGCCCGTACCGGCCCAGCCCCGCGTACCGTCCCGAGGAGGCCGAGCCCAACCCGTACGCCACCGGGCAACCGGGCGCCGCCGACTCCCCGACGGTCGCCGCGCCGCCCAGCCCCCGCCGCCGGCCGCCGCGCGATCCGGACGCGGCCAAGGACAAGTGGCCGGAGCCGCCACCGCCTCCGCCGCCGGTCAGGCCGTAGGGCCGGCCTCGTACGGTCCGCCGATCCGGGCGGCCGCGCGGCGGCCCGCCGGTTCACCGGTCCGCCACCCGAGACGGGTGGTGGACCCCGCGGGCTTGGCCGATACGGTGGAGGCACCATGGACGACGCCTCACAGACCACGCCTGTCGCCGCCGTTCCCGCAGCGGACGTGCCGACTCTCCTGGTCAAGATCTTCGGCAAGGACCGTCCCGGCATCACGGCCGGGCTCTTCGACACGCTCGCCGCGTACGGCGTCGACGTGGTGGACATCGAGCAGGTCGTGACCCGGGGCCGGATGGTGCTCTGCGCCCTGGTCACCGTGCCGGCCGGCCGGAGCACCGAGGGCGAGCTGCGGGCCACCGTGCACAGCTGGGCCGAGTCCATCCAGATGGAGGCCGAGATCCTCTCCGGCACCGGTGACAACCGGCCGCGCGGCGAGGGCCGTTCGCATGTGACGGTGCTGGGCCGGCCGCTCACCGCGGAGTCCACCGCGGCCATAGCGGCCAGGATCGCCGGCGTCGGCGGCAACATCGACCGGATCTTCCGGCTGGCGAAGTACCCGGTCACGGCGGTCGAGTTCGCCGTGTCGGGCGCCGATCCCGGCGACCTGCGCTCGGCGCTGTCGCTGGAGGCCGCGGCCCGCGGGGTGGACGTGGCGGTGGTCTCGGCGGGGTTGCAGCGCCGGGCGCAGCGCCTGGTGGTGATGGACGTGGACTCCACCGTGATCCAGGACGAGGTGATCGAGCTCTTCGCGGCGCACGCCGGCTGCGAGGCCGAGGTCGCCGAGGTGACCGCCGCGGCGATGCGCGGCGAGCTGGACTTCGAGCAGTCGCTGCACGCCCGGGTGGCGCTGCTGGCCGGCCTCGACGTATCGGTGGTGGACAAGGTGCGCTCCGAGGTGCGGCTCACCCCGGGCGCCCGCACCCTGATCCGTACGCTCAAGCGGCTCGGCTACCAGGTCGGGGTCGTCTCCGGCGGCTTCACCCAGGTCACCGACGACCTCAAGGAGCGGCTCGGCCTGGACTTCGCGGCCGCCAACACCCTTGAGGTGGTCGACGGCCGGCTCACCGGCCGGGTCACCGGGCCGATCGTGGACCGGGCGGGCAAGGCCCGGCTGCTGCGCGCCTTCGCCGAGCAGGCCGGGGTGCCGCTGAGCCAGACGGTGGCGGTCGGTGACGGCGCCAACGACCTGGACATGCTCAACGCGGCCGGGCTCGGCGTCGCCTTCAACGCCAAGCCGCTGGTACGGGAGGCGGCCGACACCGCGGTGAACGTGCCGTTCCTGGACACCGTGCTCTACCTGCTGGGGATCACCCGCGAGGAGATCGAGGCGGCCGACGCGCTCGACGGGGTCCCGACGGACGACGAGCCGCCCGCCTGACAGCCGTCCCCCTGAGGGCTATGCCTCGTGCGGCGTCCAGAACTCGGTGAGCCGGGCCACGCCGTGCTCGACGCCCTTCCACGAGCCGCTGAACGTCAGGACGGCGAAAGCGGCGGTCGGGAAGCCTCCGCCGGACATCCGGGCCAGCACGTCCGGCTCCGCGCTGCCGGCCAGCGCGTCGGCGAGGGCGTGCATGCCCGGGTTGTGGCCGACCAGCAGCACCGAGCCGACGTCGTCGGGGGTCTCGGTGAGCAGCGCGATCAGCTCGCCGAGGGTCGCGTCGTAGAGCCGCTCCTCGTACACCGTCTTCGGGCGGTGCGGCAGTTCGTGTGCGGCCAGCTTCCAGGTCTCCCGGGTGCGGGCGGCGGTGGAGCACAGCACGAGGTCGACGGTGACTCCGTCGTCGGCGAGGCGGCGGCCGGCGGTCGGGGCGTCCTGCCGGCCGCGGTCGGCCAGCGGCCGTTCGTGGTCCGGGACCGAAGGCCAGTCGGCCTTGGCATGCCTGAGCAGGACGATGGTGCGGGGCGAATCGACGGTCATGCCCTTCAGCTTTCCAGAAAACCCGCTGTCAGGCGCGGGGTGGGCGGTGCCGTGGTCAGAACACCTGCCGCAGCAGGTCGGGCACCGCGCCGGCCAGCCGGGCCAGCAGGTCGCCGGCGGGCTGGGCGGTGGAGGCGTCCGCGCCGCCGCCGGTGAGCAGCACCAGGAGCGCGGCGAAGCCGATCACCGGGAGCGCCACCGCCCACCACGGCAGCCGGGTCTGTACGCCGCCGGGTGCCGGCTTGCCGGCCCGGTCCGCGGCGTTGTGCTGCCGGGAGTACAGGTGCGGGGACTGCGTGGTCACGGTGACCGCCTCCGTGGTGAGCCGTCGAAGTGCCGTTGTCTTGACTGCACTTCGACGCTACGGGGACGGAGCGGGCGGTCCCATCCGGTCGTCCACCCACTTGACCCTGACCCTGGCCCCCTAGGGATGGTGGGGTTGTCCCCACCCCCGTCCCGGGGTCGGGCCCTGAGTGGCCGGGGTCCGGCGCGGGCGGGCGGGGGGTCAGCCCATCCGGGCGGCGAAGGTGGCGATGACGGCGACCAGCGCGGGCACCCCCATCATCAGACCGAAGATGATCAGCAGACGCCGCTGGGGCTGCGGGGGGTTCGGCTCGAGTACGGGCATGGATTCAGTCTGGCACCGGGCCTCCCGCGGCCCGCACCGGGGTCATAGTTCGTCTTCGATGTACCGGTTCCGCCCGGCCAGCACCCCGCACACCAGCTGCGGGACCATCAGCGCGGCCATCAAGGCGATCGGCAGGTCCCAGCCGCCGCTGTGCTGGTAGAGGGTGCCGACCAGGATCGGGCCGGGGATGGAGAGCAGGTAGCCGGTGCTCTGGGCGAACGCCGACAGGCTGGCGACCCCGCCGCCGGTCCGCGAGCGCATGCCGATCATCGTCAGGGCGAGCGGGAAGGCGCAGTTGGCGACGCCGAGCAGCAGCGCCCACAGGTAGGGGGCGGCGGCCGGCGCGGACCACAGCCCGGCGTAGCCGGCCAGGCCGAAGGTGCCGAGCACGGCGACCAGCGGGCCCTGCGTCGGCATCCGGGCGGCGAGTGGCGGCAGGACGAAGGACAGCGGCACCGCCACCACCATGGTGACCGCGAGCAGCAGGCCCGCCTGGCCGGCCGAGATCCCGGCGTCGCGGAAGATCTGCGGCATCCAGCCCATGGTGATGTAGGCGGCGGTGGCCTGGAGGCCGAAGAAGCAGGCCATCGTCCAGGCGGTGCGGCTGCTGGTGATCCGGCCCTGGACGCCGTGGTCTGCCCTGTCTGGTGTGGCGGGCTCGGCCGACCTGGTGGCGGTCGGGCCGGCCGCCGGGGCGCGGAGCCTGGCCAGCGGCGCCCAGACGACCACCGCGACGGCGGCCAGCAGTGCCCACAGGCCGAGGCCGAGCCGCCAGCTGTGGCCCATGGAGTCGGCGAGCGGCACGGTGACGGCGGCGGGCAGCGCCGTGCCGAACGACAGCGCCATCGAGTACAGGCCGGTCATGGCGCCGACCCGGTCGGGGAAGTAGCGCTTGACGATGACGGGCATCAGCACGTTGGAGACCGCGATGCCGCCGAGCGCGAGGGCGCTGGCGGCCAGGAAGACCGGGCTGCCGCCGGCCAGCGGGCGGAGCAGCAGTCCTGCGGTGATCGCGGCCATGCCGGTGCAGACGACGGCGCCGGGACCGTACCGGCGGGCCAGCCGGGGCGCGGCGAAGCCGAAGAGCGCGAAGCAGGCGGCCGGTACGGAGGTGAGCAGGCCGGCCATGGTGCCGCTCATGCCGAGGCCGTCACGGACCTCCTTCATCAGCGCGCCGAGGCTGGTGACCGCGGGGCGGAGGTTGACGGCGGCCATGATCAGGCCGGCGACCAGGAGGCGGCGCTGCCAGGGCGTGAGAGCCGGCGCGGGGGCCGGTCCCGGGGCGGCCGGTATCGCGGTGTCCGCGTCCGGTGCCGGGGTCTTCAGGGGGTCCAGGGTGAGGTGGTCGTCGGCTGGCATCACACCATCATAGAATGATGGGATGAATCTCGGACCTGTGACCCGCCCCACCTCGCTCGCCGACCAGGTCATCGGCCGGCTGCGCGCGGAGATCGCCGGCGGAACGTGGCCGGTGGGCACCCGCATCCCGACCGAACCCGAGCTGGTCGAACGGCTGGGGGTGGCCCGCAACACCGTCCGCGAGGCGGTCAGGGCGCTGGCGCACAACGGCCTGCTGGACATCCGGCAGGGCTCGGGCACGTATGTGGTGGCGACCAGCGAGCTGGCCGGGGTGATGCGCGGGCGGTTCGCCGACGCCGACCCGCTGCATGTGGCCGAGCTGCGCAGCTCGCTCGAAGCCACGGCGGCCGGGCTCGCGGCGCGCCGCAGGACCGGGCACGACCTGGCGCAGCTCGACGAGCTGCTGGAGCGCCGCGAGCGGGCCTGGGACTCAGGCGAGTCGGAGGCTTTCGTGGAGGCGGACGCGGCGCTGCACACGGCGGTGGTGGCCGCCTCGCACAACGACGTGCTGACGACCCTCTACGCCGACCTCGGCGAGGTGCTGCGGGACTTCCTCCGGGCCGACGTCGGCCCGCAGCTGCGCCCGGCCGACCACCTCGACCACGCCCGGCTGGTGGCCGCGATCCGCTCCGGCGACACCGCCACAGCCACAGCCGAGGCCCGGGACCACGCCTTCCACTGCCGCTTCACCGCTGCGCTCGGCTGATCCCCCGGCCGCGCCCCGTCCGCGCTCCGGTTGCGCCCCGGTCGAGCCCCAAAGGGGCGCGGGGAACTGCGCGACCAGCCACAGCGCGCCTGCAGGCGGCCCGCAGACCCAGCCACTTGCGGTAGTTCCCGGACCACCCGGCCGGTGGGGGCTGGTCGAGCAGTTCCCCGCGCCCCTGGTGATGCCGGGGTGAATCGCGCCCACGCGACGGAGCCGCAAATCGACAACAGCCCCGCGCCCCTGAAAACCTGGCGTGGCCGGGGACGGCCGGCTCGCGCCCGCGCGGCGGAGCCGCACACCCGACAACAGCCCCGCGCCCACGCGGCGGGTCACCGGGCGCGGCCCCGTGACCCCGCGAGCGCGCCGCAGGCGGCTACGCGCCGATGGCGTGCACTCCGCCGTCCACGTGGACGATCTCGCCCGTCGTCTTCGGGAACCAGTCGGAGAGCAGCGCCACCACGCCGCGGCCGGCCGGCTCCGGGTCGGACATGTCCCACTCCAGCGGGGAGCGGTGGTTCCAGACGTCCGCGAGGTCGGTGAAGCCGGGGATGGACTTGGCGGCCATCGAGCCGATCGGTCCGGCCGAGATGAGGTTGCAGCGCACGTTCTGCTTGCCCAGGTCGCGGGCCAGGTAGCGGGAGGTGGCTTCGAGGGCCGCCTTGGCCGGGCCCATCCAGTCGTACTGCGGCCAGGCGAACTGCGCGTCGAAGGTGAGGCCGACGACCGCGCCGCCATCGGTCATCAGCGGCAGGCAGGCCATGGTGAGCGACTTCAGCGAGAAGGCCGAGACGTGCATCGCGGTGGCGACGGACTCGAACGGAGTGTTGAGGAAGTTGCCGCCGAGCGCGTCCTGCGGGGCGAAGCCGATGGAGTGCACGACACCGTCGAGGCCGCCGAGCTCCTCGCGGACCAGCCCTTCGAGCCGCCCCAGGTGCTCGGCGTCGGTCACGTCGAGCTCGATGACCTTGGCCGGCTTGGGCAGCTTCCTGGCGATCCGCTCGGTGAGGGTGGGCCGCGGGAAGGCGGTCAGGATGATCTCGGCACCCTGCTCCTGGGCCAGCCTGGCGGTGTGGAAGGCGATGGAGGACTCCATCAGCACACCCGTGATGAGGATGCGCTTGCCGTCGAGGATTCCGCTCATGGTGATCAGTGACCCATGCCCAATCCGCCGTCAACGGGAATGACGGCTCCAGTGATGTACGAGGCGTCGTCGGACGCCAGGAAGCGCACCGCCGCGGCGATCTCCGCCGTCTGCGCGTAGCGGCCGAGCGGCACCTGGGCGACGATGTCCGCGCGCTGCTCGTCGGTGAGCGCCCGGGTCATGTCGGTGTCCACGAAACCGGGCGCGACGACGTTGAACGTGATGTTGCGCGAGCCGAGTTCGCGGGCCAGCGAGCGGGCGAAGCCGACCAGGCCGGCCTTGGAGGCGGCGTAGTTGGCCTGGCCGGCCGAGCCGAGCAGCCCGACCACCGAGGACACCAGGACGACCCGGCCCTTCTTGGCGCGCAGCATCCCGCGGTTGGCGCGCTTGACCACCCGGAAGGTGCCGGTGAGGTTGGTGTCGAGTACGGAGGTGAAGTCCTCCTCCGACATCCGCATCAGCAGCTGGTCCTTGGTGATGCCGGCGTTGGCGACCAGCACCTCCACGGTGCCGTGCTTGTCCTCGATCTCCTTGTAGGCCTGCTCGACCTGCTCGGTGTCGGTGATGTCGCACCGCACCGGCAGCACGCCGAGCTCGGTCAGCTCGGCGGGCGGCTCTCCCGAGCGGTAGGTGATGGCGACCTTGTCGCCCGCCTCTGCGAATGCCCGGGCGATGGCGAGGCCGATGCCCCGGTTTCCTCCGGTGACGAGAACCGAGCGGCTCAACGGATCACTCCTCAGTCGTGAGTATCTCCGTGAAAAGCTATCGGTCCGCGCACCGATCCGGGGAATCGGCCCCGACAGGCCGGTCGGCCGGTCCCTGTGGGATTCCTACAGTGGACGCCGTCAGCCCTTGCTGCGGGCGGCGGACCGGCGGCGGCTGTAGAACAGCAGCCCGACGGCTCCGGCGGCCAGCACGGCGCTGCCCGACAGCGCGGTCTCCAGGGTTGCGACGGCCGGCCGGGTGGCCGCCACGTCGCTGGTCGGAAGGTCGGCGGTGGCCGAGGTGACGGCCGTGTCACCGCCGTGGCCGTGGTGGCTGACGGTCGACCTGGACGCGCCGGCGGCGATCTGCGCGTCGGTGGGCGCCTGGGGTGCCGCGGCGGCGGCCGCCTGGCCGGTCTGGCCGAAGACGACATCCGCGCAGCCGTAGAACGCCTCGGGGCTGTCGCTGCGCTGCCACACCTGGTAGATCAACTGGCGGCCGGTCCTGGCCGGCAGCGTGGCGTTGAAGGTGTAGTAGCCGCTGGTCTCGGTGTTGGCGGTGTTGTAGACGGCGATCGGCGTGTCGTCCAGGTCCGACCACTTGAGCGGCTTGGTCGGGTCGTAGCCCGCCTTGGTGATGTAGAGCGTCATGGTGCCGCGGTGCGGTGCGGTCACCCGGAAGCTGATGCTCTTGGTGCCGGCCGTGACCGGGGTGGCCGGCCAGTCGGTGCGGGCCCAGTCCAGCGCCCGGTACTTGTCGCGGTCGGCGGAGCAGAGGTGGCCGTCGGGGATGATCGTCCGGCTCTGGCCGTTGGCGTTGGCGATGTTGACCTCGTTCCAGTCGTACAGCGGCTGGGTGCCGCTGTCGGCGACGAGGTCCTTGCAGACCTGCGAGACGGGGTGCTCGGGGCCTTCCGCGTAGCAGGCGGAGATCCGGCTGACGGGGGTGTTGAGCGCTCCGTGCGCGCTCGCGGTGACGGGGGTGAGGCCGGCGATCGCCAGGGCGGCGGCGCCGATCACGCCGCCTGCGGCGGCTTTGTGACGTACTGACATGTGGGGGGACTCCTAGCCGAGAGTTGGCAGAGACCTGACAGTCCTATGAGCATAGGATTGGCCTAGACCAACCTCAAGGCCCCTTACGTCATTGGCCGGTGGAAAACGTACGGCCCGGTGTCGGTGCGACGTGGTTCACTGCCGTTACCTGTCGAAGCCGGACCAGCCGAACGGGAAAAGGGGAAGTTCGCCGTGCCTCATGAGGTCGATCAGTCATTCCTGGCGCTGCCGACGCGGGCGCTCGCCGACGCGGCGCTCGCCCGGGCCCGCGCGCTGGGCGCCGACCACGCGGACTTCCGCCTGGAGCGGGTGCGCACCGCCGAGTGGCGGCTGCGGGACGCCCGCCCGGCGGGCAGCTCCGACACCACGGACCTGGGCTACGCGGTCCGGGTGGTGCACGGCGGCGCCTGGGGGTTCGCGTCGGGGGTGGACCTGACGATGGACGCGGCGGCGCGGGTGGCCGCCCAGGCGGTGGCCATGGCGAAGCTGTCGGCGAAGGTGATCGCGGCGGCCGGCTCGGCCGGCGGCGGGCGGGTGGAGCTGGCCGAGGAGCCGGTGCACGCCGACCAGGTGTGGGTGTCCTCGTACGAGATCGACCCGTTCACGGTGCCGGACGCGGACAAGACGGCGCTGCTCGCCGACTGGAGCGCCCGGCTGCTCGCCGCCGACGGCGTGACCCACGCGGACGCCGGGCTGATGACCGTCCACGAGAACAAGTTCTACGCCGACACCGCCGGCACCACGACCACCCAGCAGCGGGTCAGGCTGCACCCGGCGCTGACCGCCACCTCGATCGGCGACGACGGCGCGTTCGACTCGATGCGCACCCTGGCGCCGCCGGCCGGCCGCGGCTGGGAGTACCTGACCGGCACCGGCTGGGACTGGGACAGCGAACTGGCCCGGATTCCCGAGCTGCTGGCCGAGAAGATGCGCGCGCCCTCCGTCGAGGCGGGCAGCTACGACCTGGTGGTCGACCCGTCCAACCTGTGGCTGACGATCCACGAGTCGATCGGCCACGCCACCGAGCTCGACCGCGCGCTGGGCTACGAGGCGGCGTACGCGGGCACCTCGTTCGCCACCTTCGACAAGCTCGGCTCGCTCACGTACGGCTCGCAGCAGATGAACGTGACGGGCGACCGCACCGTCGAACACGGCCTGTCCACGATCGGCTTCGACGACGAGGGGGTGGCGGGCCAGTCCTGGGACCTGGTCAAGGACGGCGTCCTGGTCGGCTACCAGCTGGATCGCAGGATCGCCCGGCTGACCGGCTTCGAGCGCTCCAACGGCTGCGCCTACGCCGACTCCCCCGGCCATGTGCCGGTCCAGCGGATGGCCAACGTCTCGCTGCAGCCGGCCCCTGACGGCCCCTCGACCGAGGAGCTGATCGGCGGCGTGGAGCGCGGCATCTACGTGGTCGGCGACCGCTCGTGGTCGATCGACATGCAGCGCTACAACTTCCAGTTCACCGGGCAGCGGTTCTTCCGGATCGAGAACGGCCGGCTGGCCGGGCAGCTCAAGGACGTCGCCTACCAGGCGACCACCACCGACTTCTGGGGCTCGATGGAGACCGTCGGCGGCCCGCAGACCTATGTGCTCGGCGGCGCGTTCAACTGCGGCAAGGCCCAGCCGGGCCAGGTCGCGGCGGTCAGCCACGGCTGCCCGTCGGCGCTGTTCCGTGGCGTCAGCATTCTCAACACCACCCAGGAGGCCGGGCGATGAGCGGGACGACGACGAAGCCGCACGAGATCGTCGAGCGGGCGCTCGCGCTGTCCACCGCGGACGGCTGCGTGGTGATCGCCGACGAGGAGTCCAGCGCGAACCTGCGCTGGGCGCGCAACGCGCTGACCACCAACGGCGTCACCAGGGGCCGCCGGCTGACGGTGATCGCCACCGTGGACGGCGGGAAGGGCACCGCCTCGGGTGTGGTGTCCAGGTCCGCGGTCACCGCCGACGACCTCGAACCGCTTGTGCGCGCCGCCGAGGCGGCCGCCCGTGAGGCCGGCCCGGCCGAGGACGCGCAGCCGCTGGTGCGGGGCGGCCAGGCGTCGGCGGACTTCACCGAGTCACCGGCCGAGACCAACTCCGAGGTGTTCGCGGCCTTCGCCCCCGCGCTCGGCGAGGCGTTCGCCGCGGCCGGCTCCGCGGGCCGGGAGCTGTACGGCTTCGCCTTCCACGCGCTGACCTCGACGTATCTGGGCAGCTCCACCGGGCTGCGGCTGCGGCACGACCAGCCGACCGGCACCCTTGAGGTCAACGCCAAGTCCCCGGACGGCACCCGCTCGGCCTGGGCGGGCGCGGCCACCCGGGACTTCACCGACGTCGACCCGCGGGCGCTGGACACCGACCTGGCCCGCCGGCTGGCCTGGGCCGAGCGCCGGATCGAGCTGCCCGCCGGGCGGTACGAGACGCTGCTGCCGCCGTCGGCCGTCGCCGATCTGATGATCTACCAGCTCTGGTCGTCCGGCGCTCGGGACGCGGCCGAGGGCCGCACGGTCTTCAGCAAGAAGGGCGGGGGCGGCGGCACCCGGGTCGGCGAGAAGCTGTCCCCGCTGCCGCTGACCCTGCGCGGCGACCCGGCGGAACCCGGCCTGGAGTCGGCGCCGTTCGTGATCGCGCACGCCTCGGAGGAGAACGCCTCGGTGTTCGACAACGGGCTGCCGGTCGAACCGGTGGACTGGATCCGCGAGGGCACCCTGCAACGGCTGCCGGCCACCCGGCACGGCGCCGGGCTCACCGGGCTGCCGGCCACCCCGGCCCCGGACAATCTGGTGCTGGACGGCGGCAGCGGCAAGTCGCTGGACGAGATGGTCGCGGCCACCGAGCGCGGCCTGCTGCTGACCTGCCTGTGGTACATCCGCGAGGTCGATCCGGCCACCCTGCTGCTCACCGGCCTGACCAGGGACGGCGTCTATCTGGTGGAGAACGGCGAGGTCAGCGGGGTGGTCAACAACTTCAGGTTCAACGAGTCCCCGGTGGACCTGCTGGGCCGGGCCACCGAGGCCGGCCGCACCGAGCGCACCCTGCCGCGCGAGTGGAGCGACTACTTCACCCGCGCGGCGGCGCCCGCGCTGCGGATCCCGGACTTCAACATGAGCTCGGTCAGCCAGGGGGTCTGACGGTGATGCCCGACGAGAAGCGCGCGGTGAAGGTGTCGAAGTTCCTGTCGCTGGTGCTGCGGCACCAGCCGGAGGCGGTCGGCATCACCCTCGACGAGGCCGGGTGGGTGGACGTGGACGTGCTGATCGCCGCGTGCGCCGCCCGCGGCCGTCGCTTCTCCCGGGCCGAGCTCGACCACGTGGTGGCGAACAACAACAAGAAGCGGTTCGCCTATTCGGATGACGGCCGGCGGATACGGGCCAGCCAGGGCCACTCGGTCCAGGTGGAGCTCGGCCTGCCCGCCGCCACTCCCCCGGCGGTGCTGTACCACGGCACCGCGACGGCCACGCTGCCACTGATCCTGCGCGAGGGGCTCAAGCCGATGTCCCGGCAGGACGTGCACCTGTCGGCCGATCTGGAGACGGCCGTACGGGTCGGTGCCCGGCACGGCCGTCCCGCGGTGCTCGTGGTGGACGCGGCGGGGCTGGCCGCGGCCGGCCACACGTTCCGGGTCAGCGCGAACGGGGTCTGGCTGACCGACCTGGTGCCGCCGCGGTGGCTGCGGCACCAGCCCTGACCTGCGCCGGCCAGGGCCGGGGCCCGGTCCGGCCGGGCGGTCCGGTCAGGGCCGGGGCCCGGTCAGGCCCGGGTGGTGCTGCGGTTCCTGCCCTTCATCATCGACCAGAGGGCGTCACCGATCGCCACCACGACGACCGCGCCGATCAGCTGGAGCACATGCCGGGTCCAGTCGAACCCCTTGGTGTCGTTGACGCCCATCCAGGTGGACACGGCGTTACCGAGCACGCTGCCGCCCATACCGCAGATGACCGTGGCCCACAGCGGCAGCGCCTGCTTGCCCGGCAGGATCGCCTTGGCGATCAGACCAAGGACCAGACCGACGATGATCGCCCACAACCAACCCATGTCACTCGCCTCCTCGCGTCCGGGCGGAGCCCGGCACTCGTGCCGTCAGTCTCCGCCCGGCTCCACTACGCCGCATGTCGGAGCGGGCCGTCCGCAGGACGGCCCGCTCCCCGCGCCGCAACGCGGCCGGTACCCGCCCTGCTGATCGGGGTGCCCGCGGCGTACCGTGGTGACGATGCCGGGCGGGCGCTGCGACCTGTGGACAGGGCAGCCGGGCCTGAAGAGCGGGCGGTGGATGGCGATGCGGAAGCAGGACGGGCCTGAGGTCTTCCAGATCTCCGGGGCACGCACCGGGCTGACCGAGGACGTACGCGGTAGGCAGCGGCGGTACATCATCTCGATGTCGATCCGCACCCTCTCGGTGATCCTCACCGTGGTGCTGTGGAACGTGGAACGGCCGCTGGCCTGGGCGATGCTGGTGCTGGGCTTCGCGCTGCCGTACGTGGCGGTGGTCTACGCCAACGCGGGCCGGGAGAACGCGCCGCAGGCGCCCTCCTCCTACATTCCGCCGCCGGTCCGCCCGGCCCTCGAGCCGACGAACGTCGAGAAGGCGGAGACGGCGGAATCCGCGGCGGAGGCCGGCTGGGAGCCGACGGCGGAGCACTCCGAGTCCCGCTGACCGACAGGTCCCACACACGTTGTACCGAACCTCAAGAAAACCTCAGATCAATCATGGGGTTTCCCTCCCGCGAGCGCTTGGCCGCATGACATACTTCGTACGCGCTCCGCATCCCCCGTCGGAGCGACGGACCGACGCCGGGCGGCTCCCCCCGTGGCTGCCCGGCGTCGCCATGTTTACTGGGTCCGTGAACCCTGTGAACACCGACGAGCCGCCGATCTGCTCGGCCAAGGACTGCCGCACCGCCGCCGTATGGGTGCTGGCCTGGAACAACCCCAAGATCCATACGCCGGAGCGGCGCAAGACCTGGCTGGCCTGCGACGAGCACCGCGAGCACCTGTCGCAGTTCCTCGGGATGCGGGGCTTCCTCAAGGGCGTGGTGCCGCTCGCGCAGTGGGAGTCGCACGCGGGGACACCGGCGGGCGGTCCGGCCACCGAGGCCGACGGGACCACCGGGACGGCCGGGACCGGCGGAACCGCGGAGGGCGGCGGCTCAGCCGCCGATGGCTGACATCGGGCGGTCCGGCTGGAGGAACGCCGGGTCGTCCAGCCCGGAGCCGGCCTTCTTGCCCCACATCGCCGCCCGCCACAGCTCGGCCATCCGGGCGTCGTCGGCGCCGGAGCGCAGCGCTGTGCGCAGGTCGGTCTCGGTGCGGGCGAACAGGCAGTCCCGCACCTGGCCGTCGGCGGTCAGCCGGGTGCGGTCGCAGGCCCGGCAGAACGGGCGGGTGACCGAGCCGATCACGCCGACGCGGGCCGGGCCGCCGTCCACCAGCCAGCGTTCGGCCGGGGCGGAGCCGCGTACCGACTCGCCCTCGGGAGTGAGCGTGAACTGCTCGCCCAGCGCGGTGAGTATCTCCTGCGCGGTGACCATGTCGGTGCGCTGCCAGCCGTGCTGGGCGTCCAGCGGCATCTGCTCGATGAAGCGCAGCTCGTAGTCGTTCCGCACGACCCAGCGCAGCAGGTCGGGCGCCTCGCCGTCGTTGATCCCGCGCATCAGCACGGTGTTGACCTTCACCGGGGCCAGTCCGGCGGCGCTCGCCGCGGCCAGCCCGGCGATCACGTCATGGTGCCGGTCGCGGCGGGTGAGGGTCTTGAAGACCTCGGGGCGCAGGGTGTCCAGCGAGACGTTGATCCGGTCGAGCCCGGCCTCGCGCAGCGCCTGGGCGGTGCGGGCCAGCCCGATCCCGTTGCTGGTCAGCGAGAGCTTGGGGCGCGGCTCCAGTTCGGCGCAGCGCCGCACGATGCCGACCAGGCCCGGCCGCAGCAGCGGCTCGCCGCCGGTGAAGCGGACATGCCGGACGCCGAGGTCAGTGACCGCTATCCGCACCATCCGGACGATCTCGTCATCGGTCAGCAGGTCGGGCTTGGCCAGCCACTGCAGGCCCTCCTCCGGCATGCAGTACGTGCAGCGCAGGTTGCACCGGTCGGTGAGCGAGACCCGCAGGTCGGTGGCCACGCGTCCGTACGTGTCGATGAGCACGGGCTGCTCCTTCCCTGCCTGGGGTGGCGCGAAGGGCGCCGCCGTCCTTCCAGCGTATGTCCAGGTGCCGACAGTGCGGCCGGCCCCGGCTTTGCGCGCAGCGTACGCGATCCGGCCATTGTGCAACAGTTTGTTGAAATGGGCGAGGGCCGGGTGCCGCCGCGGACGTCAACACGCGGGAGCCGCCGGGGAGCTGTCGGTGCCGAGCCGTATCCTCAATGACCATGCTGGACAACCTGACCGAGCCGCCTCCGCCGTCCCCGTGGCCTTCCGGCTACCCCGACGGCTACGCAGTGGTCGACGTGGAGACCACCGGACTCGGCAGGGACGACCGGATAGTGTCCGCCGCGGTGTACCGGCTCGACTCCCGCGGTGAGGTGCAGGACCACTGGTACTCGCCGGTCAACCCGGAGCGCGACCCCGGTCCGGTGTGGATCCACGGCCTCACCGGCGCGATGCTCGCCGACGCCCCGCTCTTCCCCGAGATCGCCGCCGAACTGGCCGAACGGCTGGCGGGCCGGGTGCTGGTGGCGCACAACGCGGTCTTCGACTGGTCGATGCTGGCCCGCGAGTACGCCAGGGCCCGGTCGGCCGCACCGGTCGAGCACCGGCTGTGCACCATCGTGCTGGCCAAGGAGCTGCGACTGCCGCTGGCCAACCACAAGTTGGCGTCACTTGCCGCGCACTACGGGGTGCGGCAGCGCAGGGCGCACCACGCGCTCGACGACGCCCGGGTGCTGGCCGAGGCGTTCCGGCCCAGCCTGCACATGGCCGCCGCCGAGGAGCTGCCGCTGCCGCTGCACGCCTGCCGGCCGCTCACCGAGTGGACCGAGAACCCGGCGCCGGTCCCGGCCGCGCGCTACGGCGCCCTCCACGGCTCCGGCTACCGCACCTGGCGCCCGGCCCGCCGGCGGCCGGTCTGCCCGTACCCCAACCCGGGCCGGCTGGCTCCGGACGGGCCGCTGGTGCAGGGCATGCGGGTCGCCTTCTCCGGCGACACCGGAACAGACCGGGAGCTGCTGGAGGACCGGGCCACCGACGCGGGCCTGCATGTGGCGTCGAGTGTCAGCCGGCTCACCAGCCTGCTGGTCACCAACGACCCCGACTCGTTCACCACCAAGGCGGCCAGGGCCCGCGAGTACGGCACCCCGGTGATCCCCGAGCAGCGCTTCACCTCGCTGCTCGAAGCCGTCACCCCGGCCTCCGGCGTGCACGGCTGACGGCGGCGGCCCGCCGTTCGGGTGGGTCTGCGGCAGCCCGCCAGCGGTTCGCGTTGCCGTCGCCGTCGCCCGGCCGCAGGGTGCAGGCATGGCCCGATGTGAGGTTTGCGGCAACGACTACGTCATGAGCTTCGAAGTGCACGCGCAGGGCGCTGTACACGTCTTCGACAGCTTCGAGTGCGCCATCCACCGGATGGCCCCGATCTGCGAGCACTGCCGGGTGCGGATCGTCGGCCACGGCGTGGAGGTGGACGGCCGCTGGTACTGCGGCGGCCACTGCGCGAAGTCCGAGGGCGGCTCCGGGATCGTGGACCGGATCGGCTCGGTCACCCCCGCCTGAGCCGCCGTGGGACCGAGTTGTACCGTCGTGGGGTGTACCGCTTCCTATGGTCCCGGCAGTGGGTGTTCCTCACCCTGCTCGGTCTGGTCATGATCCCTGTGATGATCAGACTGGGCTTTTGGCAGCTGCACCGCCATGAGCACCGGGTGGCGAACAACCGGATCATCGCGACCGCGCTGAAGGCCGCGCCGGTCCCCGTCGAGTCGGTCACCCACCCCGGCGCGGTGCTCCCGCACAGCGATCTGTACCGCTCGGTGAGCGCCACCGGCCGGTTCGACACCGCGCACGAGGTGGTCGCCCGGCACCGCACGGCGGGCAACGACGGCTCCGACGACGACTCGGGCGGCGGCGAGGAGATCGGCTACCACGTGATCACCCCGCTGGTGCTCGCCGACGGCCGGGCCGTTCTGGTCAACCGCGGCTGGATCCCGGCCGGCGACGACCCGACCGCGTTCCCGAAGATCACCCCGCCGCCGTCGGGCGAGGTGACGGTCACCGGCCGGCTGCGCCCCGACGAGACCACCTCGGAAACCGGCATCCACAACCGCAAGGGCCTGCCCGACCGGCAGGTCATGCTGATCAGCAGCACCACCGAGGCGGCCGACATGCCGGAGAAACTGCTCTCCGGCTACATGGAGCTGGTCTCCACCACCCCGAAGCCCGGCCCGCACCAGCCGAACCTGATCGGGGCGCCCGACCACAGCAGCATCGGCCCGCACATGGCCTACGCGATCCAGTGGTGGCTGTTCTCCGCCATGGTCCCGGTCGGCTGGGTGGTGCTGCTGCGCCGGGAGCGCGCGGAGCGGATCGAGCAGCGCAAGAAGGCCGCGGGCGAGGCCCCGCAGGAACCGGAAGACGCCACTCCGGTCGCGGTCTGAGCCACCGCCGGGCACGCTGTGCACTCCACCCGCGGGCGGTCCGTACGGCCGCGCCCGCCCCACCGGGGCTGAACCGGGCCCCTCCGAGCAGAAGGCGGCGACGCACGACCGTGCCAGGACGTATCGAGGACTACGCGCTGATCGGCGACCTGCAGACCGCCGCGCTGGTGGGCAGGGACGGCTCCATCGACTGGCTCTGCCTGCCGCGGTTCGACTCGGCCGCCTGCTTCGCCGCACTGCTCGGCGACGAGGACAACGGCCGCTGGCGGCTGGCCCCGGCCGGCGCCGCCGAGTGCACCAGCCGCTCCTACCGCGGCGACACCCTCGTCCTGGACACGTACTGGGAGACGCCCACCGGCACCGTCAAGGTCACCGACTTCATGCCGCAGCGGGACCGTTCACCCGACGTGATGCGGATCGCGGAGTGCCTCTCGGGCACGGTGGACATGCACACCGAGCTGGCGCTGCGCTTCGACTACGGGGCCGTGGTGCCCTGGATGCGGCGCACCGACGGCCACCACGTGGCCATCGCCGGCCCCGACTCGGTGTGGCTGCGCAGCGATCCGCCGGTCGACACCTACGGCCAGGACATGCGCACGCACGCCGACTTCACCCTCGAAGCGGGCCGGCAGGCGGCCTTCGTGCTGACCTGGCACCCGTCGCACTCGCTGCGGCCCCGCAGGATCGACCCCTACGGGGCGCTCACCCAGTGCCTGAACGACTGGGAGAAGTGGTCCGCGCAGTGCCGCTACCGCGGTCCCTGGCGGTCGGCCGTGCTGCGCTCGCTGATCACCCTCAAGGCGCTCACCTACGCGCCCAGCGGCGGCATCGCCGCCGCCGCGACCACCTCGCTGCCCGAGGAGATCGGCGGGGTGCGCAACTGGGACTACCGCTTCTGCTGGCTGCGGGACGCCGCCCTGACGCTGAACGCGCTGATCGCCGGCGGCTTCCTCCAGGAGGCGCACGCCTGGCGGGACTGGCTGCTGCGCGCGGTGGCCGGCGACCCGGCCGACCTGCAGATCATGTACGGCATCGCGGGCGAGCGCCGGCTGCCGGAGTTCGAGGTGCCGTGGCTGCGGGGCTACCAGGACTCCGCGCCGGTCAGGATCGGCAACGCCGCCGCGGGCCAGCTGCAACTGGACGTCTACGGCGAGGTGCTGGACTCGCTGCACCTGGCCAGGAGCCGGGGCCTGGGCGACGAGACGCACGCCTGGAACCTGCAACGTGCCCTGATGGACTTCCTGGAGACCAAGTGGCGCGAGCCCGACGAGGGCCTGTGGGAGGTACGCGGCCCGCGCCGGCACTTCGTGCACTCCAAGGTGATGGCCTGGGTCGCCGCCGACCGCGCGGTCCGCACCGTCGAGGCCCGGCCGAAGCTGCGCGGCGACGTGGACCGCTGGCGGTCGATGCGCGCCCAGGTGCACGCGGAGGTGTGCGAGAAGGGCTACGACCCGCGGCGCAACACCTTCACCCAGTCCTACGGCTCCCAGGAGCTGGACGCGGCCACCCTGCTGATCCCGCAGGTCGGCTTCCTGCCGCCGACCGACCAGCGGGTGATCGGCACGGTGGAGGCGGTACGGCGCGAACTCGACCACGGCGGGTTCGTCCGCCGCTACTCCGCGGGCTCCGGCGCGGTGGACGGGCTGCCCGGCGGCGAAGGGGCCTTCCTCGCCTGCTCGTTCTGGCTCGCCGACGCGCTGCACGCCACCGGGCGGACGGACGAGGCCGCCGAGCTGTTCGAGCGGCTGCTCGCGGTACGCAACGACGTGGGGCTGCTCGCCGAGGAGTGGGACCCGGTGGCCGGCCGCCAACTGGGCAACTTCCCGCAGGCGTTCAGCCATGTCGGGCTGGTCAACACCGCACTGGCACTGTCCGCCGGGAGGCACTGAACCATGGATCTGGGACTCCGGGACCGGGTGTACGTCATCACCGGCGGCGGTCGCGGCCTCGGCCTGGCCGCGGCCCGCGAACTGGCCGCCGACGGGGCGAAGTTGGTGCTCTCCGGCCGCAGTGAGGCCACCGTGCGGGAGGCCGCGGAACAACTCGGCGGCCCGCGGCAGGCGGTGGGCGTGGCCGCCGACAACGCCGACCCCGGCACCGCCGATCTGCTGCTGCGCACCGCGCGGGAGCGGTTCGGCCGGGTGGACGGCATCCTGATCAGTGTGGGCGGGCCGCCGGCCGGCGGCGCCACCGCGATCACCGACGAGCAGTGGCAGGCCGCCTTCAGCTCGGTGTTCCTGGGCGCGGTACGGCTGGCCAGGGCCGCGGCGGAAGTGCTCGGCGAGGGCGGGGTGATCGGCTTCGTGCTGTCAGGCTCCGTGTACGAGCCGATCCCGAACCTCGCGATCTCCAACGGCCTGCGGCCCGGGCTCGCCTCGGTCGCCAAGACGCTGTCGGCCGAGCTCGGGCCGCGCGGCATCCGGGTGGTCGGCCTGCTGCCGTCGGCGATCGAGACGGACCGGCTGCGCGAACTGGACGCGCTGGGCGGCGACGCCGGCCAGGCCAAGGAGCGGCGCAGTGCGACGATCCCGCTGCGCCGGTACGGCACGCCGGAGGAGTTCGGCCGGGCGGCGGCCTTCCTGCTGTCGCCTGCCGCCTCCTACCTCACCGGGGTGATGCTGCCGGTGGACGGCGGCGCCCGGCACGGCGTGTGACGGCCGCCGGGGCCGGGCCACGGGCCGGCCTCGGGACTGTCCGCCGGCTCAGGGCCGTCCGCCGCTGATCTCCGGTCAGCTCACCCGTGCGGCCCGGTGCTTGACGGCCCGCAGCCTGGCCTCGGCGGGCAGCTCGTCCAGGCCCGCCGACGTCCTGGCCCGCTCCAGCACCTCGGCGTCGAGGCCGGCCACCACCTCGTCAGGCGTGGCGTGCGGGGCGAGGCCGAGCACCAGCCGGGCGTGCGGGGTGCCGCGCTTGCCGGTCAGGGTGGCGTTCGCCCACTCCACGCCCTCGTAGCCGCTGGACTCCGCGGTGAGCACGTTCTCCACCGCCCGGCCGCGCAGCAGCGCGCCCTGCCCGTCGCCGCTGTCCACCCGCAGCTGCCGCAGCCGCTTCGCCCGCCGCGCCTGCGAGAGCAGCCACCACAGGGCGGCCAGCATGATGACGGCGAGCGCGGCGATGACCACCGGCCACCACCAGCCGTCCGAGCGGTAGCGGGTCCTGGAGTGCGCGGTGAGCAGGACGTCCTTGGGGCCGGTGAACGGCCACCAGTGCGGCATCGTGAAGTTCCAGTGCCGCTGTAGATCCAGGCTGCCGACCAGCACGGACAGGCCGACCACCAGCAGCACCAGGCCGGCCAGCGCCAGCAGGACGCGGTTCACCGCGGTACGCATCGCCCGGTCACCCCTTCTTCTCGGCGCGCTGGACATGGATGTTGAGCTGCGGCTGCCGGGCGAGGCCGAGCTGCCTGACGGCCTCGGCGAGCGCGGTGGTCAGGTCGGCGCGCACCGCGTCGAGCTCGCGGAAGTGCGAGGCGGCCCTGATCCTGGCCTTGCGGCGGCCGACGTCGACCCGGGCCCAGCGGATGCCGGCGACCTCCATCGCCCGGTCGCGCAGCACCAGTTCGGCGGCCCGCCGGTCGAGTCCGGCGCGGATGCCGGCCCGGCCGCGGCGGGCCATCGGCAGCACGTCCCGCTCGCCGGGGGTGGCCGCGAGCACGATCAGCCACAGCCCGAGCGCCGCGGCGACGGCGGCGCCGGTGATCACCCAGACGTCGTCCAGGTGCCGGGTGGCGAGCTCGTCGGCGAGCCGGCGCCGCCAGGACATCGCCTCGCGGTCGGCGCGCACCGCGGAGATGTCGTAGAGGAACAGTCCGGAAAGGCCGAGGACGACGATCGCGGTGAGCGTGGCGGGCACCCGGCGGGCGGACCAGAACCGCTTGGCGCGGTACGGGGATTCGTCCGGCACGGGCTGGTAGACGCCCTCGGAGTCGGGCTCCTTGGCCAGCCGGACCCGGGTGGCGGACGAACGCGCCACGGGGCCGGGCTCGGACTCGGGACCGGCCGCCGGCTCCGGCTCCCGCTCCCCCTTCGGGCCCGGCTCCCGCTCCGGTGGCGGGGTGCTGTCGCTCACTGAACTCTTCCCTCGTCCTTGCGGCGGGCGGCGGCCGAGTGCAGCCGCTCGACCTCCACGGCCACCTCGGGTACGTCCATGCCGGTCAACGCCTCGACCCTGCTGGTGACATGGCGGCGTACCGAGCCGCACACCCCGCCGATGTCGGAGGGGTAGCCGATCTCCAGGGCCAGCCGCAGCCGGGCGGTGTTCCTGCGTACCGACACCGAGGCGTGCGGGGCCGCGTCCGGCGGCACCAGGTCGGACCCGGGCGCGTTGGACAGCACCTCACCGGCCGCCTGCGCGGCGATCTTCGCCACCACCCGGTCCGCGATCCGCAGCGAACCGCGCTCGGCGGCGGGCAGCCGGTCCGGGACGGCTGGTGCCGCCATCAGCGCCGCCGGTCGCGATCGCGGTCGCGGTCCCGGTCGCGCGAACGGAAGAACTCCCCGGGCTCCAGGTCGCCGTCCAGGAACTTGCCTGCCACGAACCCGACCGCGCCCAGCGCCGCCACCAGTAGAAAGGCCCCGAATCCGCCGAAGTACCCGGCGAATCCCAGTGCCATTCCGACGGCCAGTCCGATCACCGCCATGCTCATCCCGCGCACTCCGTCTCCTCAAGCGTCCCCGTCGGCACTCTGTGGCAGTGCGTCACTGGACGCGCGTCTCACGGTCGTCGTCGTCCTCGTCGTCGGGCAGCTTCACATCGCCGACCGCGACATTGACCTCGACGACCTCAAGGCCGGTCATCCGCTCCACGGCGGCGATCACGTTCTCCCGTACGGCGCGGGCGACCTCCACGATCGAGACGCCGTACTCCACCACGATGTCCAGGTCGAGCGCGGTCTGCACCTCGCCGACCTCGGCCTTCACGCCGCGGGTCACCGAGCGGCTGTTGCCCGGCACCCGGTCGCGGACGGCGCCGAAGGTACGGGACAGGCCGGTGCCCATGGCGTGCACGCCGACCACGTCACGCGCGGCGAGTCCGGCGATCTTCTCCACCACACCGTCGGCGATGGTGGTGCGGCCGCGGCTCGCCGGGTCGCCGAGCGCCTTGCGACCCGAACCCGCGGAGCCCTTGTCCAACGTCCGGCCCTCAGACGTTCCTGACGAGCCCTCCGGTTCCGGACGGTCGTACTGGGTGGTCTCGCTCATCGCGCGTCGTCCCTTCGTCTGGGCTGCTCCGTGCACCACACTATGTGCGCATGCCCGCTCTTGCTGGCGGGATGCGGCCAGAGGGTTCAGCCGACCCCCCGTTCGAGTGGTCGGCGCACGGAAGGCGATGCCCGGTGACGATGGACCGACTGACCCGGACGGTACGGGAGCAGATCGCGCTGGGCAGGCTGCTCCCGCTCGGCGCCCCGCCGGACGCGGTCTGGATCACCGAACGCGCCACCGTACGGGCGCTGCGGCAGGCGGTCGCGTCGCTGCCGGGCATCAGGCTCGGCGACGTCGCCGTGTCGCTGGCCGATCCGCCGGACGGCGGCGGTGCCGGGGACGACGGTGGTGACGGTGTGTCGCAGGCGTACGGTGCCGCGCCGGTCGGCGCGCTGCCGCACGTCCCGCTGCGGGTCGAGGCGGCCTTCGAGGCGGCGGTGGACGAACCGCTGCCCCGGGCGGCGGACCGGCTGCGGGAGGCGATCTGGCAGACCGCGCGGGAACGCCTCGGGCTGGCGGTGCGGACGGTGGATCTCCAGGTGACCGGGCTGATCGAGGCGGATTCCGCCGAGGCCGCGGGGCCGGCGTCCTTCGAGGGCGCCGACGGGCCCGCGGACGACGAGGAGTTGGGGATCGGGCCCGGGCGGGAGGCCCCGTCGGACACCGCCACGGCGGTACGGACGGCGGTGACCGCCGTCCCGGGCGTGGCGCGGCTGACCCGCGGGCTGGCCGGCCTCGGCCCCGGCGTGCGGGTGCGCGACCTGGCCGCGCCCGAGGACGTGCCGGGCCGTCAGGTCCAGGTGCAGATCGCGGTGGCCCCCGGCCACTGGGCGCTGGAGGTCGCCCGCGCGGTGGCCGGGGCGGCGGCCCGCGCCGCCGCCCCGGGCGCGCCGGGCCCGGTGCTGACGGCGGTGGTGGTGACCGAGGCGGCGGCCGACATCGTCGGCGAGGTGGTGGGCAGGACGGCCGGCTGAGGTCCGGACCGTCGGGCCGCTACTCCCCCAGGCCCACCAGGTCCCGCAGCCGGCGGCCCTGGGCGGCGCGCTCCGCGCCGTACTGCTCCTGCTCGCCGCGGTCGGCCGCGCCGCTCAGCAGCGCCTTGGTCTCGATGACGGCGGCGCGCGGCGGGGCGAGGAGGGCGGAGACCAGGTCGGCCACCGCGTCGCCCAGTTCGGCGGCGGGCACCACGAGGTTGGCCAGGCCGATCCGCTCGGCCTCGTCGGCGTGCACGAAGCGGCCGGTGACGCAGATCTCCAGCGCCCGGGCGTAGCCGACCATGTCGACCAGCGGCTTGCTGCCGGTCAGGTCGGGCACCAGGCCGAGGCTGGTCTCGCGCATGGCGAACTGCGCGTCGTCGGCACAGACCCGCAGGTCGCAGGCCAGCGCGAGCTGGAATCCGGCACCGATGGCGTGGCCCTGGACGGCGGCAACCGTGATCAGGTCGGTACGCCGCCACCAGGTGAACGCCTCCTGGAACACGCCGATCGTCGCGTCGAGCTCCGGTTCGCTGCCGCGCGCGAGATCGAGGAACGACGGCTCACCGTCGAAACCCTCGGGCGTGAACGCCCGCCGGTCGAGACCGGCGGAGAAGGACACCCCTTCGGCACGCAGCACCACGACCCGTACCTGCCCCGGCAGCAGCCGTCCCGCCTCGGCCAGGGCCCGCCACACGGCGGGCGTCTGGGCGTTGCGCTTGGCCGCATTGCACAGGGTGACATACGCCACGGTGTCGTCCAGGTCGAGCCGGACCCCGTCGCGTTCCAGCAGGTTCTGCACTTCGGACATCGGGCGCCTCCGAGCGGACCGTGAACGTGATTACCGAAGGGTAACCAGTCCCGCCGTCCGGAGAGCCGCCGGGTGCCCGCCGGACCTCAGGCCGCAGCCGTCTTCTTGCCCCGGGTTGCCCCGCCACGACCGCGCAGGGTCACTCCGGACTCGCTGAGCATCCGGTGCACGAATCCATAGGAGCGACCGGTTTCCTCGGCCAGCGCCCGGATACTCGCACCGGAGTCGTACTTCTTCTTCAGGTCCGCCGCGAGCTTCTCGCGCGCGGCGCCGGTCACCCGGCTGCCCTTCTTCAGAGTCTCGGCCACCCGTGCCTCCTCCAGGGAAGTGCGCTTATGGACTCTCATGATCACCCCTGAGCGCGATCCTGGCCACCCATTCGACAAGGTCGATGAGTGGACATTCGTCCGGCGAATGCCCGGATAGCCGGCCCGGAACGGCCTTGGGGCCGTATTCCAGGCCGCCGAATTTCGTCCCGAGAACCGCTACCGGCCGATAGCGGCAGGTCAGCACGGGTCCGTCAGGTGTTTGCCGACGTCACGCGCCTGATCATCGGGCGGCCGGCCCTCCGGACGGCGGCTGCGCGAGCGGTATGAGCCGGACTCACGCAGATGGTGGATCACCGGTGGGCCGAATGATCGAATCGGCATGATCACCGGGCCCCGCGTCCGGTTCCGGCTCAGGCCAGCGCCACCAGGTCCGCGTAGTCCTGCCCCCACAAGTCCTCCACGCCGTCCGGCAGCAGGATGATCCGTTCCGGTTCCAGCGCCTGCACCGCGCCCTCGTCGTGGGTCACCAGCACCACCGCGCCGGTGAAGGTGTGCAGCGCGCCGAGGATCTCCTCACGGCTGGCCGGGTCGAGGTTGTTGGTGGGCTCGTCGAGCAGCAGCACGTTGGCGCTGGAGACCACCAGCGAGGCGAGCGCGAGCCGGGTCTTCTCGCCGCCGGAGAGCACCCCGGCGGGCTTGTCCACGTCGTCGCCCGAGAACAGGAAGGAGCCGAGGATCTTCCTGATCTCCACCAGGTCGGTGTCCGGCGCGGCCGAGCGCATGTTCTCCAGCACCGTACGGGCCGGGTCGAGCGTCTCGTGCTCCTGCGCGTAGTAGCCGAGCTTGAGGCCGTGACCGGGGGTGACCTCGCCGGTGTCGGGCTTCTCCACCCCGGCGAGCAGCCGCAGCAGGGTGGTCTTGCCGGCGCCGTTCAGCCCCAGGATGACCACCCGGGAGCCGCGGTCGATGGCCAGGTCCACATCGGTGAAGATCTCCAGCGAGCCGTACGACTTCGACAGCCCGGCCGCCATCAGCGGGGTCTTGCCGCACGGCGCCGGGTCGGGGAAGCGCAGCTTGGCGACCTTGTCGGACTGCCTGACGTCGTCAAGACCGGCCAGCAGCTTCTCCGCGCGGCGCGCCATGTTCTGCGCCGCGACCGTCTTCGTGGCCTTGGCACGCATCTTGTCGGCCTGCGAATTCAGCGCGGAGGCTTTCTTCTCCGCATTCGCCCGCTCGCGCTTGCGGCGCTTCTCGTCGGCTTCGCGCTGCTGCTGGTAGAGCTTCCAGCTCATGTTGTAGACATCGATCTGGGAGCGATTCGCGTCCAGATAGAAGACCTTGTTGACGACGGTCTCGATGAGGTTGACATCGTGCGAGATCACGATGAATCCACCGCGGTACGTCTTGAGGTAGTCGCGCAGCCAGACGACGGAATCCGCGTCGAGGTGGTTGGTCGGCTCGTCGAGCAGCAGGGTGTCGGCGTCCGAGAACAGGATCCGCGCCAGCTCCACCCGGCGGCGCTGGCCGCCGGACAGGGTGTGCAGCTGCTGGCCGAGGATCCGGTCGGGCAGGCCGAGCGCGGCGGCGATCGTGGCGGCCTCCGCCTCGGCCGCGTAGCCGCCCTTGGTGAGGAACTCCGTCTCCAGGCGCGAGTACTTCTTCATCGCGTTGTCACGGGTGGCGCCCTTGCCGTTGGCCATCCGCTCCTCGTTCTCCCGCATCTTGCGCAGCACGGAGTCCAGGTCGCGGGCGGACAGGATGCGGTCGCGGGCGAGGGTGTCGAGGTCGCCGGTACGGGGATCCTGCGGCAGGTAGCCGACCTCGCCGGAGCGGGTCACGCTGCCCGCGGCGGGCTGGCCCTCGCCGGCCAGCACCTTGGTCAAGGTGGTCTTGCCCGCGCCGTTGCGGCCGACCAGGCCGATGCGGTCGCCCTTGGCGATCCGGAACGAGGCGGACTCGATGAGCATGCGGGCGCCGGCGCGCAGTTCCAGGCCGGTGGCAGTGATCACGGCAAAAGCTCCAGGGATGATCGGTCAGGGGGCGGGGTGGGGGTGCGCCCCGTGCTAATCGAGGAGGAGGTTTTTTGCCATGCGGCAAGTCTAACGGCGCCCGGCAACCCCTTTTCACGGTCGGGGGCGGGCTCGCCGGGAGCCGGCGTCAGCCCCGTTACGCCTCGCCGGTGTGCACCTGGAAGGCCGCGCGGCGCATCGCCTTGGACGTCGCCGGGTCGGGGTGCGCGGCGGCCAGGGCCACCAGGACCTGGACCGTGCGGGGGTGGCCGACGCCGCGGACCTCCTCCAGGAGGCCGGGCACCGAGCCCTGGACGGCGGTCTCCAGGTGGCTCACCAGCAAGTGGTCCTCCCCGTGGTCGGCGACGGCCGCGGCCGTGTCGATCCACAGCCACGTCGCCTCCTCCCGGGTGAGCAGCCCCGTCGCCGTGTCCGGGTCGTCGCCCTCCAGCTCGGCCAGCCACAGCACCGCGTACGGCCGCAGCGACGGCTCCGCCACCACGGCCCGCACCGCGGGCTCCGCCGGGTCGCCGACCACCCGCAGCGCCTCGAAGGCGAGACCGCGCAGCAGCGCGTCGTCCCCGCGGGCCGCGTCCAGCAGCTCGGCGACGGCGAGCGCCACCGGCCGGGCGGCCAGCCAGGCGCGGTACTCGGCGCGGGCCGGGCCCGGTGAGAGCCGGGCGCAGGCCCGCAGCATGGTCTCGGCGGACTGCTCCATGTTGCCCGCCGGGCCCTGCGCGGCCACGCAGATCTGCTCCAGCTTGACCCACACCGCCCAGCTGCCGAGCGCGGTGAGCGTCACCTCGTCGGGCCGCAGCGGATCGCGCGGGCGCAGCGCCCCGACCAGCCCGGCGGCCTCCAGCGTCCAGTCGAGCAGCGCGGGCAGCAGGTCGCCGGCGCCGTCGGCGGGCGGTTCGTGCCGCTCGGTGCGCAGCTCCGCGACCCGCTGCCGCAGCAGGTCCAGCAGGACGTCCACCGGCACCGGCTCGTTGGACAGGTGCAGGAAGGACAGCAACTGCGGTGCGGCCTCCACCACTTCGGCCACCAGTGCCGGGTCGGGACCGGCCTCGGGCAGGAACGGGTGGGCCAGCGACCAGGCGTCGAAGAGCGCGACCCAGCCGCGCAGCACCGCCGTGTCGTCGGTGTTCCAGGCGCCGAGCCGCCAGCCGGGGCGGGCGGCCCCGCCGTGCAGTTCGATCAGTCCCGCCAGCCGTGCCCGGTCCCAGTCGAGCCGGATCTGCCGCGGGGTCAGGCCCAGCGCCACGGCGGCCTGCCGGGCGGTGTCGTCGGGCAGTATGCCGGTCGGCTCGGCGGAGCCGGGGCGGGCGCCGGCCCAGCGGGCCAGCCGTACCGCGTCGGTGAGTTCGGTGCGCGCCAGCCGGGCGAGTTCGGGCACCGAGGGCGTGCCCTCGGGCGGGCGCGGAGGTCTGGGCCTGCGCGTCGTGGCGGTCCTGCGGGCGGCGGTGAGCGGCCGGCGGGGGACGAGGCGGAGCGGAGTGTCTCGCGGGCTACGGGACGTCACTGGAGCAGTCTCTCCGGTGACCCCCGATATTCCCAAACGGACGCCGGGCGTCCTGTCCCCCGAGCCGGCCTCCGGGGCGGTCGCGGACGGTTCCGCGGCGGCCGCCGCGGGAGGCGAAACGGCAGGTCGCGGGGGCCGCGCCGGGCCTGGGGCCCGGCTCACATGAGCGGCGTGAGGAAGCGCCGCAACGTTTCCTCGTACGCGGCCGGGTCGGCGTTCCACATCGCCGCGTGCGGCGCGCCCGGCACAGTGTGCAGCACCACCAGTTCCGGTCGGCGCGCGGCGAGTTCGCGGGATGCGGCCCACGGGGCGAGCTTGTCGTCGGGCCCGTGCAGCAGCAGTGTGGGCACCGTGATCCGGCCGGGGTCGGCCATCGCGGCGACCTGCTCGGGATGCGGGTCGGTGCGGCCCTCGGCGGCCCGTACGGTCAGCGGCATGAGGGCGGCCGGCACGCCGTTCGCCTCGGCGGCGGCCCGTACGGTGGCCTCCCAGTCCAGCACGGGTGAGTCCAGCACCAGCCCGTTGACCCGGTCGCGTACCGGCGACTCGGCCAGCGCGCGCAGCGCCATCGTCGCGCCGGTGGACCAGCCGAAGAGCACGATCCGCTCGGCGCCGTACTCCACGGCGTAGCGCATGGCCGCGTCCAGGTCGCGCCACTCGGTGTGGCCGAGGTGGCTGATGCCGTCCGGCGAGGCGGGCGCGCCGGGGTCGCCGCGGTAGCCGAGGACGAGCTGCGGGAAGCGGTTCCGGTGCAGGGCGGGCAGCACGCTGAGCGCCTGCTCGCGGGTGGCGCCGAAGCCGTGCACGGTGATCACCCAGGTGGCGCGGTCGCCGGGCAGGTACCAGGCGGGCAGCTCGCCGAGGTCGCCGGGCACCTCGACGTCGGTGAAGTCGAGGCCGAGCGCGGTACGCGGGTCGCCGGTGAACGCCTGCGGGGTGACCCTGACGGCGGTGCCGGGTTCGAGGGCGCCCTCCTGCGTCCGCAGCAGCCGCCTGGTCACCGAGTACGGGGTGCGGCCGGTGATCTCGCCCGCGGTCGCGTGCGTGCCGTCGGCGGCCAGGCCGTATACGCCCCGGCGGGCCGACGCCCCGGTCCGGGTGAGCACCACATGGTCGCGGGTCAGCGAGTGCACGGTGACCGCGCCCTCGGGCGCCGGGCCCTCGGCGGCCGGCTTCAGAGCGAAACGCGATCCGTACCGGCCGGCCGCCAGCGCGGCCGTACCGGCACCCAGCACGGTGGTGACCGCAGCGGCCACCGCGATTCGTAGGCGCATCGTTCTCCCAGTGTGAGCCGATGTGATCACCTCGGCCAGCCGGGCCGCTCTGCCCGGGTGACCAGGCCGTGTCGCCTTGAGGCTTCCCCGGGCGGCGCGGACTACGCCCGACGGGCCGGGGTGGGGCGGGACGCTCGCCCCGGTGCCGTGCCCTACTCCGGCTCGTCCGTCGGCCGCTGCCCGTAGCCGCGCAGCTGGTCGGCGACCTCGTTCAGCTCGCCGGTGGACAGGGTGTGCGGGCCCGGGCCGGCGCTGGGGTCGCGGGACAGCAGCCAGACGCGGCACATCCACTCCAGCTGGGCGGTGTGGTCGAAGGCGCGGTCCAGGGTGTCGGCGTGGACGAGGGTGCCGTGGTTGCGCAGCAGGCAGCCGCTGCGGTCGCGCAGCGCGTCGAGCACGGCGGCGGCCAGTTCCTGCGAGCCGTAGCGCGCGTAGCCGGCCACCCGGATCCGGCCGCCCATCGCCGCGGCCATGTAGTGGATCGCCGGCAGCTCGTCGACCAGCGTGGACACGGCGGTGGCGTGCGGCGCGTGGGTGTGCACGATCGCCCTGGCCGGTGTCTGCCGGTAGACCGCCAGGTGCATCGGCAGCTCGCTGGTCGGGCGCAGCCGGCCGCGTACCTGGCGTCCGGTCAGGTCCACCGCGACCGCGTCATCCGGGCCGAGCCGGTCGTAGGGCACGCCGGTCGGGGTGACCAGCACCAGGTCGCCGACCCGGGCCGAGACGTTGCCCGACGTGCCGACCACCAGGCCGTCGGCGACCGTGCGCCGGGCCGTGTCCACGACGTCCGACCAGGCCCGTTCCAGCTCGTCCGCCCCGGCCGCGGTGCCGGCGGCCGGTTCCCGCCGCGTCCCCGCCTTCGCCGGATCTTCCCGCTCTTCCCGTTCTTCCCGCACGCGTGTCCTTTTCCTCGTCGCCGCCCGCCGGGCCGTTGCCGCGCCGCAGCGGTGCGCAGTACCGTCCCGGCACACACCGGCCGGTCGGATCCGGCCACCGGCATCTCATCGGATCACATCCGATCGCACCAGACCGCGTCGCCCAGACCCACACCCGTCAGACCACACCCGTAAGACCGCACCCGTCAGACCGCAGCAGACCGCATCGGATTGCAGGGGAATCATGACCACCGTCAACGGCGGCATCTCGTTCTGGTACGCAGGCACCGGCATCCCCGTGCCGCGAGAGCCGCTGCCGGGCGATCTCGACGCCGACGTGGTGATCGTCGGCGGCGGCTACACCGGGCTGTGGACCGCGTACTACCTCAAGAAGGCGGTGCCCTTCCTGCGGATCGCCGTCCTGGAGGCGAAGTTCTGCGGCTACGGCGCCTCCGGGCGCAACGGCGGCTGGCTGTACAACGGGATAGCCGGCCGCGACCGCTACGCCGCGCTGCACGGGCGGGAGGCCGCGGTCGCGCTCCAGCAGGCGATGAACGACGCCGTCGACGAGGTGGCCAGGGTCGCGGAGGCCGAGGGGATCGACGCCGACATCCAGCGCGGCGGTGTCCTCGAAGTGGCCAACTCCCCCGCGCAGTTGGCGCGGCTGCGGGCGTACCACGAGGCGGAGACGGCGTTCGGCGAGAAGGAACGGGTGCTGCTCGGCGCGGGCGAGTCGGCCCGCCGGATCCGGGTGGCCGGCACGGTCGGCGGCACCTGGACCCCGCACGGCGCCCGCGTCCACCCGGTGAAGCTGGTGCAGGGGCTGGCGGCGGCCGTGGAGCGGCTCGGCGTGCTCATCCACGAGTCGACGACGGTGACCGAGATCCGCCCCAAGCACGCGGTCACCCCGTACGGCACGGTCCGCGCGCCGTACGTGCTGCGCTGCACGGAGGGCTTCACCGCGTCGGTCAGGGGCCAGCGCCGCACCTGGCTGCCGATGAACTCCTCGATGATCGCCACCGAGCCGCTGCCCCGGGAGATCTGGGACACCATCGGCTGGACGGGCGGCGAGACGCTCGGCGACATGGCGCACGCGTACATGTACGCGCAGCGGACCGCCGACGGACGGATCGCGCTGGGCGGCCGCGGGGTGCCGTACCGCTTCGGCTCGCGCACCGACAGCGACGGCCGCACCTCGGCGGGCACGGTGGCGGCGCTGCGCGAGATCCTGGTCAGGATGTTCCCGGCGACCGCCGGAGTGGCGGTCGAGCACGCCTGGTCGGGGGTGCTCGGTGTGCCGCGCGACTGGTGCGCGAGCGTGCAGCTCGACCGCACCACCGGGCTCGGCTGGGCCGGCGGCTACGTCGGCAGCGGGGTGGCCACCTCCAACCTGGCCGCGCGCACCCTGCGGGACCTGGTGCAGCTCGACTCGGGGCAGGGCCGGCGCACCGAGCTGACGGCGCTGCCGTGGGTCGGCCACCGGGTGCGGCGCTGGGAGCCCGAGCCGGTCAGGTGGGCGGCGGTACGCGGGCTGTACGCGGCCTACCGGGGAGCGGACCGGCGCGAGCTGCGCGGCCGGAGCGCGGCGACGGACGTGGTGGCGCGGTACGCCGACCGGCTCTCCGGGCGGCACTGACCCGGTCGTTCCCGGTCGTTCCCGGTCGCTTTCGGGGCTCCCGAGGTGGCGCTCGATTGGCTGAAACTCGCCTACGCTTAGCACGCGGTTCATACGACGTTCATGTCAGCACCGCAAAGCCGCCGTCAGTTCACCTTCCGTTCATTCATGATCCGTACGGTCGCCTCGCCACTACCCGATCAAACGATTGCCTGGGTCTATGGAACACATCACGCTCCTGATCGGAATCGTGATCGCCACCGCTCTCGTGTTCGACTTCACGAACGGTTTCCACGACACCGCCAACGCGATGGCCACCACCATCTCGACCGGCGCTCTCAAGCCCAAGACGGCGGTGGCCATGTCCGCCGTGCTCAACCTCGTCGGCGCGTTCCTGTCGGTCGAGGTCGCCAAGACGATCTCCGGCGGGATCATCGACGAGTCGGCCGGCATCAGACCCGAGGTGATCTTCGCCGGACTCGTCGGCGCGATCATCTGGAACCTGGTCACCTGGCTGGCCGGGCTGCCCTCCAGCTCCTCGCACGCGCTGTTCGGCGGCCTGATCGGCGCCACCCTGGTCTCGGTCGGCACCCACGGGGTGGACGGCGAGGCCGTGGTGATGAAGGTCATCATCCCGGCGGTGGCCGCGCCGATCGTGGCCGGCCTGGCCTCGATGCTGGCCACCAGGCTCACCTACCGGATCGGCCGGAACGCCGACCCCAAGGCCACCGCCACCGGCTACCGGGCCGGCCAGATCGCCTCCGCCGGCCTGGTCTCGCTCGCCCACGGCACCAACGACGCGCAGAAGACGATGGGCGTCATCACCCTCGCGCTGATCGCCGGCGGCAGCATCGCGCCGCACTCCGACCCACCGCTGTGGGTGATCGTCTCGGCCGGCACCGCGATCGCGCTCGGTACGTACATCGGCGGCTGGCGGATCATCCGGACCGTCGGCCGGGGCATCACCGACATCCAGCCGCAGCAGGGCTTCGCCGCCCAGACCGGGGCCGCCGCCACCATCCTGGCCTCCTCGCACCTCGGCTTCGCGCTGTCCACCACCCAGGTCTGCACCGGTTCCGTGATGGGCGCGGGTCTCGGCCGCAGCGGCGCGGTGGTGCGGTGGAGCACCGCGGGCCGGATGGTCGCCGCCTGGGGGCTGACGCTGCCGGCCGCCGGCCTGGTGGCCGCGGCGGCGGCGCTGCTGGCCGACCGGGGTACGTGGGGCGTGGCCGGGGTCGCGCTGGTCGGCCTGGCGGTCTGCGTCCTGGTCCGGAACGCGTCCCGGCGCAAGCCGGTCACCCATGCGAACGTCAACGACGCGCTTCCGGGGATCGAGGCCGTTGTCGAATCCGGCTCCGCGGCCGGCTCGGGCACCGTCCCCGGCGCCGTTCTCCCCGGTACCGTCGTCGAGCCGCAGGGCGTGGTGACCGCGGCCATCGCCGCGGTGGCGCCGCCGCCCGCCGGGTCCGCTGCCGCCTCCGCGCCGACCACGGCATGACCCGGCCACCGGGCCCGGCCCCGTATCGCCTCCCGCCTGCTGAGCGTCTCGTGAAGGACACCGCATGAACATCGACTGGCACGCGCTCGGCACCGTCCTGGCCGTCACCCTGCTGTCCACCGTCGGCCTGGTCGGGGTCTTCACCCTGGGCATCGTCGGCCTGTCCCGGCGGGACGGCGGCGGCGCGGCGGCGGTCGGCAGGACCGGCGCGGCGTATGTGTGCTTCGCCGCCTGCGCGGCGGCCGTCGCGTACGGCATCTATCTGATCGTCGGCTGACCGCCGCCCGGCGTCCGCGCGGGGTGTGGACCGCACCACACTCCGTCCGCGCAGGTCAAGCGTGGTTGACGGGCTATCGCGGGCGTGGTGGACTGCGGTAGCCATGCGGCGGCAGGAGAGGAAGTTCGGTGTGAATCCGGCGCGGTCCCGCCACTGTCACCGGGGAGTGCACTCCCAACCCGTACGTCACGGCCGGTAGTTCGCCGGCTGGAAGACCGGGAGTGCGTTGATCCGGGAGCCAGGAGACTCTCACCGCCGGACACGTCGAACCAGGGCGCGGACCCTGAGTGAGGACTTCGCCATGCCCGGCACGCGAGCACGCCTGTACGACCCTGCGGATACGACGGATGCGGAATCGGTGCGCGACCGGGGGCCGCGGCCCAGCGGCGGCGCCCGGAACACCCGGAGGGCCGGGGCGAGTCGGCCCGGCTGTCCCGGCGGCAGAATCCTGCGGAGCGTGACGGCGGTCTGAGCCGATGCGTGCCGATCGCGTTTTCGCGTACGGCGCCACGCTCGGCCTTCTCGGCGATCTCCTCGCGGGCGACCCGCGCCGCGGCCATCCGGTCGCGGCCTTCGGTCGCGCGGCGGGGGCGCTCGAATGCCGGATGTGGCGGGACGACCGGGCCAGTGGCGCGGTCTACACGGCGCTGTGCGCCGGTTCTGCGGTGGGCGCCGCCCTGCTCGCCGAGCGGGGTGTGCGGGGCAGCGCCGTGCTGTCCGTCGGGCTGACGGCGACAGCGACCTGGTCGGTGCTCGGCGGCACCTCGCTGGCGCGCGAGGCGCGGCTGATCGCGGCGGCGCTCGAAGCCGGTGAACTCGGCGCGGCCCGGGCCCGGTTGCCGCATCTGTGCGGGCGCGATCCGCAGGGGCTCGACGAGGACGGGATCGTCCGGGCGGTGGTCGAGTCGGTCGCCGAGAACACCTCGGACGCGGTCGTCGGGGCCCTAGTGTGGGGCGCGTTGGGCGGGGTGCCGGGGCTCGTCGGCTTCCGTGCGGTGAACACGCTGGACGCGATGGTGGGCCACAAGTCCCCCCGCCACCGGCGGTTCGGCTGGGCGTCGGCCCGGCTCGACGACCTCGCCGGCTGGCCCGGCGCGCGGCTGACGGCCACGCTGGCCGCCCTGGCCGGCCCCTCGCCCCGCTCGGCGCTGCGCACATGGCGCGCGGACGCCGCGGCGCACCCGAGCCCCAACGCGGGCCCGGTGGAAGCGGCGTTCGCCGGCGCGCTGCGCATCAGGCTGGGCGGGCCGGTGAGTTACGCCGGCCGGCCCGATCCCCGCCCGGTCCTGGGCGCCTCCTTCCCACCCCCGACGCTCGCGGACATCCCCCGCGCGATCGCCCTGTCCCGCCGCGTGACCTTCCTGACCCTGGGGGTGTCCGTCCTGACCTCCGCGGCCCGCCAGGCAGCTCTGTTGCCGCGGCAGCGGCGCAACCGCGCGGTGCCGCCCCCACCCCAGCGCCCGGCCGGCGTTCTGCCGGGGAGGCCGGCGTGAGCGCGCGCGGCGGCGGCCTGCTGGTCGCCGGGACGAGCTCGGACGCGGGCAAGAGCGTCATCACCGCGGGCATCCTCCGCTGGCTGACCCGGCAGGGAGTGCGCCCGGCCCCCTTCAAGGGGCAGAACATGTCCCTCAACTCGTTCGTCACCCGCGACGGCGCCGAGATCGGCCGCGCGCAGGCGATGCAGGCGCAGGCCGCCCGGGCCGAGCCGTCCGCCCTGATGAACCCGGTGCTGCTCAAGCCCGGCAGCGACCGCAGCAGCCAGGTCGTGCTGCTCGGCAAGGCGGTCGGCGAGATGAGTGCCCGCGGCTACCACGGGGGCAGGCAGCCGGAGTTGCTCGACACCGTCGTGGACTGCCTCGAACAGCTCCGCGCCAGCTATGACGTGGTGATCTGCGAGGGCGCGGGGAGCCCGGCGGAGATCAACCTGCGCCGTACCGACATCGTCAACATGGGCCTGGCCCGGCGGGCCGGGCTGCCGGCGATCGTGGTCGGCGACATCGACCGCGGCGGCGTCTTCGCCTCGTTCTTCGGCACCACCGCCCTGCTGAGCGCGGACGACCAGGCGCTGATCGCGGGCTATGTCGTCAACAAGTTCCGCGGCGACGTCACGCTGCTGCAACCGGGCCTGGACATGCTGGAGCGGCTCACCGGCCGCCCCACGTTCGGTGTGCTGCCGTTCGCGCACGGCCTGGGCATCGACGAGGAGGACGGGCTCCGGGTCTCGATGCGCGGCCACGTCCGCGAGTCGTCCACCGCGGCCCCGTACGGCGACGACCTGCTGCGGATCGCCGTCCCCGCGCTCCCGTTGATGTCCAACTTCACCGACCTGGACGCGCTCGCCGCCGAACCCGGCGTCGTGGTGCGGTTCGTGGACCGCCCGCAGGAGATGGCCGACGCCGACCTGGTGGTGCTGCCCGGCACCCGCGGCACGGTCAGGGCGCTGGAGTGGCTGCGGGCCAGGGGCCTGGCCGACGCGGTGCTGCGGCGGGCGGCGGAGGGCCGCCCGGTGCTCGGCATCTGCGGCGGCTTCCAGCTGCTCGCGCAGCGCATCGAGGACGACGTCGAGTCGAAGGCGGGGACGGTGCCGGGCCTCGGCCTGCTGCCGGTCCTGATCCGGTTCGCCAAGCACAAGACCCTCGCCCGGCCGTCGGGCACCGCCTACGGCGAGCCGGTGACCGGCTACGAGATCCACCACGGGGTGGCCGAACTGCTCGGCGGCGGCGAGGAGTTCCTCGACGGCTGCCGGGTCGGCCCGGTCTGGGGCACCCACTGGCACGGCTCGCTGGAGAGCGACGGCTTCCGCCGCGCGTTCCTGCGCGAGGTCGCCCGGGTCGCCGGGCGCCGCTTCGTGCCGGCCCCCGACACGTCGTTCGGGGCACTGCGCGAGGAGCAGTTGGACCGGCTCGGCGACCTCGTCGAGGAGCACATGGACACCGCCGCGCTGCTGCGGCTCATCGAGGACGGCGCACCCGCCGGCCTCCCCTTCGTCGCACCGGGGGCACCGTGACCGGCACCACCGTATTGCTGCTGTCGACCGCCGACACCGACCTGCTGGCCGCCCGCGCGGCGGGCACCGGCGCCGGCGGCGTGGCGTACCGGATCGCCAACCCGGCCCGGGTGGACGCCCGTTCCGAGCTGCCCGCGCTGCTCGACGGCGTGCACCTGGTGGTCGTACGGCTGCTCGGCGGCCGGCGCGCCTGGGAGGACGGGCTCGACGTGCTGGCCGCGTCGGGCCTGCCGACCGTCCTGCTGGGCGGCGAGTCGGTGCCGGACGCGGAGTTGATGGCGCTGTCGTCGGTGCCCGCGGGCGTGGTCGCGCAGGCGCTGCGCTACCTGGTGGAGGGCGGCCCGGGCAATCTCACCGAGCTGGCGCGCTTCCTGTCCGACACCGTGCTGATGAGCGGCGAGGGGTTCGCCGCGCCGCGGCGGATGCCGGAGTACGGCGTCCACGGGTCGCAGGAGGATTCGGTGGCGGGCCGGCCGACCGTCGCCGTGCTCTTCTACCGGGCGCACCAACTCGCCGGGAACACCGCCTTCGTGGACACGCTGTGCGCGGCGATCCGGGCGCGCGGCGCCAACGCCCTGCCCGTCTACTGCGGTTCGCTGCGCGGCGCCGACGACGGGCTGTTCGAGCTGCTCGGCCGGGCGGACGCGATCGTGGCGACCGTGCTGGCCTCAGGGGGCACCGTCGCCTCGGAGGCGAGCGCCGGCGGCGAGGACGAGGCGTGGGACGTCGGCGCGCTGGCCGCCCTCGACGTGCCGGTGCTCCAGGGCCTGTGCCTGACCTCGTCCCGCAAGGCGTGGCAGGAGTCGGACGCCGCCCTGTCCCCGATGGACGCGGCCATGCAGGTGGCGATCCCGGAGTTCGACGGGCGGCTGATCACGGTGCCGTTCTCGTTCAAGGAGAGCGGCGAGGGCGATGTGCCGGTCTACGCGGCCGACCCGGAGCGGGCCGCGCGGGTGGCCGGCATCGCGGTGCGGTACGCGGCACTGAAGCACAAGCCGAACGCCGACAAGAAGCTCGCCCTGGTCTTCACCGCCTACCCGACCAAGCACTCCCGGGTCGGCAACGCGGTGGGCCTGGACACCCCCGCCTCTGCGGTGCGGCTGCTGGACGCGCTCACCACGGCCGGCTACACCACCGGGGAACACCCCACCGAGGGCGACGAGTTGATCCACCGGCTGATCGCGGCCGGCGGCCACGACGTGGAGTGGCTGACCGAGGAGCAGTTGGCCGTCGCGCCCGCCCGGGTGCCGCTGGCGGACTACCGGCAGTGGTTCGGCACGCTGGACGAGGAGTTGCGCGCCTCGATGCTCGCGCACTGGGGCGAGCCGCCCGGCTCGCTCTACGTGGACGGCGACGACATCGTGCTGGCGTCGCTGCGGTTCGGCAACGTGGTGATCATGATCCAGCCGCCGCGCGGCTTCGGCGAGAACCCGATCGCGATCTACCACGACCCCGACATGCCGCCCTCGCACCACTACCTGGCGGCGTACCGCTGGCTGGAGACCACCTTCGGCGCCGACGCGATCGTGCACCTCGGCAAGCACGGCACGCTGGAGTGGCTGCCGGGCAAGGGCCTCGGCCTGTCGGCCGGCTGCGCACCCGACGCGGTGCTCGGCGAACTCCCGCTGGTCTACCCGTTCATCGTCAACGACCCCGGCGAGGGCACCCAGGCCAAGCGGCGCGGCCACGCCACCGTCGTGGACCACCTGGTGCCGCCGATGGCCCGCGCCGACTCCTACGGCGACCTCGCCAAGCTCGAACAACTCCTGGACGAGTACGCCCTGGTGAATGATCTCGACCCGGCCAAGGGCCCGGCCGTCCGCAGCCAGATCTGGACGCTGGTGCGGGCCGCCGAGCTGCACCACGACCTGCGTGTGGACGAGCAGCCGGCCGAGGACGACTTCAACGACTTCGTGCTGCACGTGGACGGCTGGCTCTGCGAGATCAAGGACGTGCAGATCAGGGACGGCCTGCACATCCTGGGCGGGGTCCCGCTCGGCGAGCCGAGGGTCAACCTGGTGCTGGCGGTGCTGCGCTCGGCCCAGGTGTGGGGCGGGGTGGGCGCGGCGCTGCCCGGGCTGCGGGCGGCCCTCGCGGAGTCGTTCGGACTGGTGGAGAAGGCGCTGCTGGCCGAACCCGGCGCCCAAGTGGCCGTCCCCGCAGCGCTGTCTGCGCTCGCCGAGGGGCCGGCGCGGACCGGATCGGACACCGTCGACCTGCTGGAGCAGCTGGCCAGGCGGCTGGTGACGGCGATGGAGGAGCGCGGCTGGGAGCCGGCCGCCGCCGGTCCGGTCGCGCTCGACGTGCTGGACGGCCGTGACGTGCCGGACGTGGCGCGGGTGCTGGAGTTCGCCGCGGCCGAGGTAGTGCCGCGGCTGACCCGCACGACCGACGAACTCGACCACATCCTGCGGGCGTTGCGCGGCGGCTACGTACCGGCCGGACCGTCGGGCTCCCCCACCCGCGGCCTGGTCAACGTGCTGCCCACCGGCCGCAACTTCTACTCCGTCGACCCCAAGGCCATCCCGTCCAGACTCGCCTGGGACGTCGGCAGCGCGCTCGCCGACTCACTGCTCGCCCGGCACCTCGCCGACACCGGCGACTACCCGAAGTCCGTCGGCCTCACCGTCTGGGGCACCTCCTGCATGCGCACCCAGGGCGACGACATCGCCGAGATCCTGGCGCTGCTCGGCTGCCGCCCTGTCTGGGACGACGCCTCGCGCCGGGTCACCGGCTTCGAGGTGCTGGACGCCGCGGAGCTCGGCCGCCCCCGGATCGACGTCACCGTCCGCATCTCCGGCTTCTTCCGGGACGCCTTCCCGCACGTGGTCGCGCTGCTCGACGACGCGGTGCGGGCCGTCGCGGAGCTCGACGAGCCCGCCGACGTCAACCACGTACGCGCGCACGCCGACGAGGACACCGCGGAGCACGGCGACCGGCGCCGCGCCACCGCCCGGATCTTCGGCTCCAAACCGGGCGCGTACGGGGCCGGGCTGCTGCCGCTGATCGACGCCCGCAACTGGCGCTCGGACGCCGACCTCGCCGAGGTCTACGCGGTCTGGGGCGGCTACGCCTACGGCCGCGGCCTCGACGGCCGCGCCGCCCGCGGCGACATGGAGGCGGCCTTCCGCCGCATCCAGGTCGCCGCCAAGAACGTCGACACCCGCGAGCACGACATCGCCGACGCCGACGACTACTTCCAGTACCACGGCGGCATGGTGGCCATGGTCAGACACCTCACCGGCACCTCCCCCGAGGCGTACGTCGGCGACAGCGCCCTCACCGACCAGGTCAAAACCCGAACCCTGGGCGAGGAGACCCACCGCGTCTTCCGCGCCCGGGTGGTCAACCCCCGCTGGATGAGCGCGATGCGCCGCCACGGCTACAAGGGCGCGTTCGAGATGGCCGCGACCGTGGACTACTTGTTCGGCTACGACGCGACGGCGGGTGTCGTCGACGACTGGATGTACGAACGGCTGGCGTCGGCATACGTCTTCGACGCGGAGAACCAGGAGTTCATGCGGAAGTCCAACCCATGGGCGCTGCGGGGTATTTCCGAGCGGCTGCTGGAGGCGGCGGAGCGTGGCCTGTGGGCGGAGCCGTCCCCCGAGACGCTTGAGCGCTTGCGCGCGACGTATTTGGAGCTTGAGGGCGATCTGGAGGGCGAAGCATGACGACGCCCGCGGGGAGCTTGAGGACAGCAGCTCAGCCCGTCCGGCGCTTGAGGACAGCAGTCCAGCCCGTCCGGCGCTTGAGGACCGGGGTCCGGGGCGGAGCCCCGGTTTCGGGAAGGGGCGGGGCTGGGGAGAAAGCCCGCCGCAGGCGCAACCCCACCCCCACCCGCACCCACGAGGAGGCATCGTGAGCACCCCCTACCCCTTCACCGCCCTGGTCGGCCAAGACGACCTGCGGCTCGCGCTGCTCCTGAACGCCGTCAGCCCGGCAGTGGGCGGCGTACTCGTCAGAGGCGAGAAAGGCACCGCCAAATCCACCGCCGTACGCGCCCTCTCCGTACTCCTCCCCGACGTGGACGTGATCCCCGGGTGCAGGTTCTCCTGCGACCCCGCCGCCCCGGACCCGGCCTGCCCGGACGGACCCCACGAGCCGGGCGGCGGCACCGCCCGCGCCGCCCGCGTGGTGGAACTGCCGGTCGGGGCGAGCGAGGACCGGCTGGTGGGCGCCCTGGACATCGAGCGCGCCCTCGCCGAAGGTGTCAAAGCGTTCGAACCGGGCCTGCTGGCCGCCGCCCACCGCGGCATCCTCTACGTCGACGAGGTCAACCTGCTCGGCGACCACCTCGTGGACGTCCTGCTCGACGCCGCCGCGATGGGCGCGAGCTACGTCGAGCGGGAGGGAGTCTCCGTCCGGCACGCCGCCCGCTTCCTGCTGGTCGGCACGATGAACCCCGAAGAGGGCGAGCTGCGCCCGCAGTTGCTCGACCGGTTCGGGCTGACCGTCGAGGTCGCCGCGTCCCGGGAGACCGACGAGCGCGTCGAGGTGGTACGGCGGCGGCTGGCGTATGACGCCGATCCGGGCGGTTTCGCGGCCCGTTGGGCGCCGCAGGAGGACGCGCTGCGTGAACGGATCGCCGCCGCACGGCGGTTGCTGCCGGAGGTGCGGCTCGGCGACGCGGCGCTGCGGCAGATCGCCGCGACCTGCGCCGCGTTCGAGGTGGACGGCATGCGCGCCGACATCGTGATGGCCAGGACCGCGACGGTGCTGGCCGCCTGGGCGGGCCGAACGGTCGTGCTCGCCGAGGACGTACGGCAGGCCGCGCTGCTGGCGCTCCCGCACCGCCGGCGCCGCAACCCGTTCGACGCGCCCGGCCTGGACGAGGACAAGCTGGACGAGACGCTGGAGCGGGAACGCGGCGAGGAAGAGGACGGCGACGGGGGCGGCGACGGCCCGGACGATGATCCGGACCCCGGCGGCGGCCCGGACGGCGGTGGCGCGCCTCAGGACGGCCCGGACCAGGCGCCGGCCGACGGCGCCCCGGCCGACCCGCCGACCGGCTCGCCCGCCGCAGGCGAGCCCGCCCCGGACAGCCCCGCGTCCGCCCCGAGCGGCGAGCGCCCGGCCGCCCGCGCCGCGGAACCGTTCAAGGCCCGCACGCTGACCGTGCCCGGCCTCGGCGAGGGCGCGGCCGGCCGCCGCTCCCGGGCCCGTACCGCACACGGCAGGACCACCGGCGCCCGGCGCCCCCAAGGTCCGCTCGGCAAGCTGCACTTGGCGGCCACCGTACAGGCGGCGGCCCCCTACCAGCGGGCCCGCGGCCGATCGGGCCCCGGCCTTGTGGTGCGGCGCGACGACCTGCGGCAGGCGGTGCGGGAGGGCCGGGAGGGCAACCTCGTGCTCTTCCTGGTGGACGCGTCCGGTTCGATGGCGGCCAGGCAGCGGATGAGCGCGGTCAAGGGCGCGGTGCTGTCGCTGCTGCTCGACGCGTACCAGCGGCGCGACAAGGTCGGGCTGATCACCTTCCGCGGCACCGGCGCCGAACTCGCCCTGCCGCCCACCTCCTCGGTGGACACCGGCGCGGCCCGGCTGGAGACGCTGCCCACCGGCGGCCGGACCCCGCTGGCGGCAGGGCTGTTGAAGGCGCACGAGGTGCTGCGGGTGGAGCGGCTGCGGGACGCTTCCCGGCGCCCCCTGCTGATCGTGGTGACCGACGGCCGGGCCACCGGCGGCCCCGAGCCGGTGGCGCTCGCCGCCCGCGCGGGACGGCTGCTCGGCGCGGCCGGGGTCGCCTCGGTGGTCGTGGACTGCGAGTCGGGCCCGGTCAGGCTCGGCCTCGCGGGCGCGCTGGCAACGGAATTGGGCGGGATCGCCGTCACGCTGGAGGAGCTGCGGGCCGACACGGTCTCCGCGCTGGTCAAGGACGTACGGAGGGCCGCCTGATGCCGCAGGGACAGCCGGCCTCGGTGCCGGACGACGGCCTGACGACTCGTCAGCGCCGCAACCGTCCCCTGACGATCGTCCACACCGGCATCGGCAAGGGCAAGTCGACGGCGGCGTTCGGGCTGGCGCTGCGCGCCTGGAACCAGGGGTGGCCGATCGGGGTGTTCCAGTTCGTCAAGTCCGCGAAGTGGCGGGTCGGCGAGGAGCGCGCGCTGCGGGTGCTCGGCGACTCCGGCGAGGGCGGGACGGTCGCCTGGCACAAGATGGGCGAGGGCTGGTCGTGGGTGCAGCGGGACATCGCCGACAGCGCGGACGCCGCCCGCGAGGGCTGGGAGCAGGTCAAGCGGGACCTGGCCGCGCGGACCTACCAGCTGTACGTGCTCGACGAGTTCGCCTACCCGATGCACTGGGGCTGGGTCGACACCGACGAGGTGGTGGCCGTGCTGCGGGACCGGCCCGGCGTCCAGCACGTCGTCGTCACCGGCCGCAACGCGCCGCCCGCGCTGCTCGACGCGGCCGACCTCGTCACCGACATGTCCAAGGTCAAACACCCCATGGACGCGGGCCAGAAGGGTCAGCGGGGCATCGAATGGTGACCGCCGCGCGCATCCCCCGGCTGGTCGTCGCCGCGCCCGCCTCAGGCAGCGGCAAGACCACCGTGGCCACCGGCCTGATGGCCGCGTTCACCGCCCGCGGGCTGGCCGTCTCCCCGCACAAGGTCGGCCCCGACTACATCGACCCCGGCTACCACGCCCTCGCCACCGGCCGCCCCGGCCGCAACCTCGACGCGTTCCTGTGCGGTCCCGAGCGGATCGCCCCGCTCTTCCTGCACGGGGCCGCCGGTTGCGAACTCGCCGTCGTGGAGGGCGTGATGGGCCTCTACGACGGCGCGACCGGCCACGGTGAGCTCGCCTCGACGGCGCAGGTGGCGAAGTTGCTGCGGGCGCCGGTCGTGCTTGTTGTGGACGCGGGCGCGCAGGGGAGGTCGGTTTCCGCGCTTGTGCATGGGTTTGCCTCGTGGGATACGGAGGTGCGGATCGGTGGGGTGATCCTGAACAAGGTGGGTTCTGACCGCCACGAGGCCCTCTTGCGGGCGGCACTCGACGAGGCGGGGGTGCCTGTTCTCGGCGTCCTGCGCCGGGGCGGCGACCTCGCTGTTCCGGCGCGGCATCTCGGACTCGTTCCGGTCGCCGAGCGGCGGGCGGAGGCGGTGGCCTGGACCCGCGAGCTGGCGGCTCGCGTCGCGGCGACCTGCGACCTCCCCGCTCTGATGGCGCTCGCGCGCAGCGCCCCGCCCCTGGCGGGGGTGACCCCGTGGGACCCGGGCGCGGAGCTGGCGTCTGCCTGCGGCGCTCTTCCCCACCCCACCCCTTCCCGAAGTCCTCAATCGCCGGACGGGCTCAAAAACCTGTCCTCAATCGCCGGACGGGCTGAAGAACCACCCGGTCCGGCAATGGAGGACGGCAGATCAGCCCGTCCGGCGCGTAAGGACAGGAATCCAGCCCGCCCGACGCCCGCAGACACCAACCCAGCCCGTCCGGCGCCTGAGGACACCAACCCAGCCCGTCCGGCGATTGAGGACCGGGGTCCGGGGCGGAGCCCCGGTTTCGGGAAGGGGCGGGGAGGGGAGAAAGCTCGCCGCAGGCGGCCGCTTGTTGCCGTCGCCGGAGGCGAAGCCTTCACCTTTTCGTACGCCGAGCAGGCGGAACTGCTCGCCGCGGCCGGCGCGGACGTCGTCACGTTCGACCCGGTCTCCGCCACCAGCCTCCCGGAGGGAACCTCGGGGCTCATCCTCGGCGGCGGCTTCCCCGAGCTCCACGCCCAGGCCCTCTCCGCCAACGAACCCCTCCGCAAGGAGATCGCCGCCTTCCAAGGCCCCCTCACCGCCGAGTGCGCCGGCCTCCTCTACCTCTCCCGGGACCTCGGCGGCGCCCCGATGTGCGGCGTCCTGCCGACCACGGGCACGATGACCGGCCGGCTCACGCTCGGCTACCGCGAGGCCGTCGCGCTCAGCGACAGCTGTCTCGCCGCGGAGGGCACCCGGGTGCGGGGGCACGAGTTCCACCGGACCGGAGTGGAGCCGGGCGCGGGGGCCGGCCCGGCCTGGGGGTTCGTCCGGCCGGAGCGGCGGGTGGAGGGCTTCGTACAGGACAACGTGCATGCCTCGTATCTGCATGTGCACTGGGCCGCCGAGCCGTTCATGGCCCGGCGCTTCGTCGAGAGGTGTGCGCGGTGGTGACCGACAACCCGAGAGCGCCGATGCGGCTGACCGGCGTCGGGGTGGGCCCTGGCGATCCGGAGCTGGTGACCGTCAAGGGCGTGAACGCGCTCCGGGCCGCCGGAGCCGTGGTGGTGCCGGTGCTCGACACCGGGGAGCGCGGCCGGGCGGAGGCGACGGTGCTGCACTACGTGGCCCCGTCGCGGATCGTCCGGGTGGTGTTCGCGCTCAACGAGCGGGCCGACCGGGCCCGTCGGGAGGCCGCGTGGGACGCGGCCGGGGCCCGGGTGGCCCAACTACTGCGCGAGCACCGCACGGTGGCGTTCGCGACGATCGGCGATCCCAACGTGTACTCGACGTTCACGTATCTCGCCCAGACGATCAGGGAGTCGGTGCCGGACGTGGCGGTGGAGACGGTGCCGGGCATCACCGCGATGCAGGATCTGGCGGCCCGCGCCGGGGCCGTACTGGCCGAGGGGACCGAGCCGTTGACGCTGGTGCCGGTGACCGCGGGGGCCGCGGTGCTGAGGCAGGCGCTGGCCGGTCCGGGCACGGTGGTGGCGTACAAGTTCGGGCGGCTGGCCGTGGAGGTCGCGGCGGCGCTGCACGAGACCGGGCGCACCGAGGGTGCGGTGTGGGGCAGTTCGCTGGGGCTGCCGGAGGAGTCGATCCGTCCGGCGGCGGAGCTGGCGGACGGTCCGCTGCCGTATCTGTCCACGCTCATCGCGCCCGCGCGACGCGACGGCGGCCGGGGAGGGAAGCTGTGAGCGGCGACAGTGTGAACGGGCGCGGGCGGGTGACGATCGTGGGCGCCGGCCCGGGTGCGGCGGATCTGCTGACCTTCCGGGCGGCCCGGGCCATCGCCGCGGCCGATGTGGTGATCTGGGCGGCCAGCCTGGTGCAGGCCGAGGTGCTCGAGCACGCGCGCCCGGACGCGGAGATCATGGACTCGGCGGCGATGTCGCTGGAGGACGTGGTCGCCGTCTACGAGCGGGCGCGCCGCGAGGACCTGGCGGTGGCGCGGATCCACTCGGGCGATCCGGCGCTGTGGGGCGGCACGCAGGAGCAGGTGGACCGGTGTGCGGAGCTGGGCATCGAGGTGGAGATCGTGCCCGGCGTGTCCTCGTTCTCGGCGGCCGCGGCACTGGCCGGGCGGGAGTTGACGATTCCCGAGGTCGCGCAGTCGGTGGTGCTGACCCGGCTCGGCGGCGGCAAGACGCCGATGCCGCCGGGCGAGGAGGTACGGGAGTTCGCCCGGCACGGTACGACGATGGCGGTGTTCCTGTCCGCCGCGCGATCCGGCCAACTGGCGGCAGAGCTGCTTGAGGGCGGCTACCGCACGGACACGCCGGTGGTGATCGCGCACCAGGTGACCTGGCCGGAGGAGCTGCTGCTGCACTGCACGGTCGGGACGCTCGAAGCGACCGTCAAGGCGCACAAGCTGTGGAAGCACACGCTGTTCCTGGTCGGGCCCGCGCTCGCCGCGTCCGGGACGCGGTCGCACCTCTACCACCCGGGGCACTTCCACGGGTTCCGGCGGGCCGATCCGGCCGCCCGGCGTGAACTGCGGCAGTCACGTGGGTAGTTCGGTGGCGGTCGCGTCGATCACGGTGGTGGGGACGGGGACGGGCTCTGGTGGCGTGCCGCCTGAGGTGGCGGGCGCGGATCTGGTGGTGGGCGCCGCCCGGCACCTGGACGCGGCCGAACTGCCGCCCGGCGTGAGGCGATTGGTGCTCGGGCCGCTCGGACCCGCACTCGACGTGATCGAGGAGTACGCGGCCGAGCCCGGCGCCCGGATCGTGGTGCTGGCGTCCGGCGACCCCGGTTTCTTCGGGATCGTCCGGGTGCTCGCGGCGCGGTTCGGCGCGGCGGCGCTCGACGTTCGGCCGTCGGCGCCGTCGGTCGCGGTCGCCTTCGCCCGGGCCGGGCTGAGCTGGGACGACGCGGTGGTGGTGAGCGCGCACGGCCGCGAGCTGCGGACCGCGGTGAACGTCTGCCGGGCGCACCGCAAGACCGCCGTACTGACCGGGCCCGGCGCGGGACCGGCCGAGTTGGGGGCGGCCCTGGCACGTACCGGCGTCGAGCGCGACCTCGTGGTGGGCACGGCGCTCGGCACCGACGCGGAGCGCGTGGTGCGGGTCTCGCCGGAGGAGGCGGCCGGGCGGGAGTGGGGCGCCGAGGTCGCGGTGGTGCTGTGTCTGGCGCCTTCGGCGGCGGACGGAGGCGGAGGCGGGGCGGTGCGGACGATCGCCGGGCCAGCGGGCGCACCGGCCGGATGGGCGCTGCCCGAGAGCGAGTTCGCGCACCGCGACTCGATGGTCACCAAGTCCGAGGTGCGGGCGCTGGCGCTGGCCCGACTCGGACCGCGGACCGGGGAGTTGGTGTGGGACATCGGGGCCGGGTCCGGTTCCGTCGCCGTGGAATGCGCGCGGTTCGGGGCGGCGGTGGTCGCCGTCGAACGGGACGCGGACGCGGCAGATCGGGTGCGGGCGAACGCGGCGGCGCACGGGGTCGACGTCCAGGTGGCGACCGGGTCCGCGCCCGGGGCGCTGGACGAACTCCCCGACCCCGACGCGGTGTTCATCGGTGGCGGCGGCGCGGATCTGGCCGCCGTCGTGACCGCGTGCGCGCGGCGGGCGCGCCGGGTCGTGGTGGTGACGCTGGCGGCGGTGGACCGGGTGCCCGAGGTTCGGGGCGCGCTGCGCGCGGCGGGCCTGGTGGCGGACGGCGTCCTCCTCCAGTCCGCGCGGCTGGCGCCGCTGCCCGGCGAGGTGACCCGGCTGGCCGCGGTGAACCCCGTCTTCGTGCTGTGGGCCACCCGCCCGGCGACAACCCAAGGAGCAGGCTCGTGATCGGACTCATCCACGCGACGGCGGCAGGCCGCACCGGCTGCGAGCGGCTGGCCGCCGCGTGGCCGGGACGGACCCGGCGCTACGAGGGTCCCGTGCGGGACGTTCTGCCAGCCGCTTTCGCGGAGTGCGACCACCTGGTCCTCTTCCTCGCGACCGGCGCGGCGGTGCGGCTGCTGGCCCCGCTGCTGTCGTCGAAGACGACGGACCCGGGCGTGGTGACCGTGGACGAGGCGCACACCTACGCGGTGGCCCTCCTCGGCGGCCACGCGGGCGGCGCGAACGCCCTGGCGAGCGAGGTCTCCGCCCAGCTCGGCGCCGCCCCGGTGATCACCACGGCAACGGACGCGACGAACCAGACCGCCCTGGACGCGCTCCCCTACCCGGTGGAGGGCGCGGTGGCAGCGGTCTCCCGCGCCCTCCTGAACGGCACGCCGATCGATTTCCACGCGGACGCGACGTGGCCGCTCCCCCCGCTTCCGCTGACGCCGGCCGGGGGCTTTCCCGCGACACCGCCTCCGACGGAAGAGGGTCAGCCGGACACCCCCGGCAACCCACCGGCCGAGCCCGGCTCGTCACCGCCGAACACCAGCGTCTTGCTTCCCCCGCACCCGGCGGAGCAGGAGGAGCCGGGCGTCCCCGGCAACCCGACGGACACCCCCGCCTCGCCGTCCCCGACCGGCGGCCCCCGGCCGTCCGGCGGGGATCTCGCAGGCGAAACCGCCCAGCTCTGGGTTACCGATCGGGTCGTTCCCATTCACCCCTCGCGGGTGGTCGTGCGGCCTCCCTCTCTGGTTGTCGGGGTCGGGGCCAGTCGGGGGGTCGAGAGCTCCGAGGTCTTGGGACTCATCTCGGGGGCACTTGCCGGGGCCGGGCTCGCGGCGGGGAGTGTGGTCGCGGTTGCCACCGCGCAGGTCAAGGCCGACGAGGGCGGGATCGTGGAAGCGGCGCGTGCACTCGGGGTGCCGCTGCTCACGTTCGGGGCGGACGAGCTGTCCCGGGTCGCCGTGCCCAACCCCTCAGCGGCCCCGCTCGCCGCCGTCGGCACCGCTTCCGTCGCCGAGGCCGCCGCCCTGCTGGGCGCTCCCGGCGGCGAACTCGTCGTGGAGAAGCGGAAGTCAGCGATGGCCACCGTGGCCGTCGCCAGGCGCAGGCCGCGCGGGCGGCTCGCCGTGGTCGGACTCGGGCCCGGGGCAAGGGACTTGGTGACGCCGCGCGCCGTCGCGGAGCTGCGCAAAGCGTCGGTCGTGGTCGGGCTCGACCAGTACGTGGCGCAGATCCGCGATCTGCTCCGGCCCGGTACCCGGGTGCTGGAGTCCGGGCTCGGCGCGGAGGAGGAACGGGCCCGTACCGCCGTCGCGCAGGCCCGCGCCGGGCATGCGGTCGCGCTCATCGGCAGCGGCGACGCCGGGGTCTACGCCATGGCGTCGCCCGCGCTCGCCGAGGCCGCCGACGACATCGACGTGATCGGCGTGCCCGGTGTCACCGCCGCGCTGGCCGCCGCCGCGCTGCTGGGCGCCCCGCTCGGGCACGACCACGTGTCGATCAGCCTGTCCGACCTGCACACCCCGTGGGACGTGATCGAGAAGCGGGTACGGGCCGCCGCCGCGTCCGATCTGGTGGTGACCTTCTACAACCCGCGCAGCCGTGGCCGGGACTGGCAACTGCCCAAGGCGCTGTCGATCCTGGCCGAGCACCGGTCTCCCGAAACCCCGGTCGGCGTGGTGCACGCCGCGTCCCGCCCGGACGAGCGGGTCGCGGTCACCACGCTGGCCGCGCTGGACGTCGGCACCGTGGACATGGTCACGGTGGTCACGGTCGGCAACACCGCCACCCGTACGGTGGCGGGCCGGATGGTGACCCCGCGCGGCTACCGCTGGCAGGCCGCCGCCCCAACGCCGCAACCGCCACAGGGAGCCGCGAAGTGACCCGCACCGTCCACCCCATCGAGCAGGAGTCGTTCCGGATCCTGCGCTCCCGCCTGGACACCACCGGTCTGCCGCCACTGCGCCGGGCAGTCCTTGAGCGGGTGATCCACTCGAGCGCCGACCTGGCCTACGCCGACGATCTGGTCTGCGACGAGGCCGAGTTGCGGGCGGCGCACGCCGCACTGCACGCGGGCGCGCCGGTGGTCGCGGACGTCGAGATGGTCGCGGCCGGCATCACCGCCAGGCGCGCGGTGTGCCGGCTCGCCGACGCCGCCACGAGCACCGTCAACGGAACCCGGCCGGACGGGCTGACCCGCAGTGCGCGGGCGGTCCGGCTGGCCTTCGCGGAGGTCGGACCGGGCGCGGTCTGGGTGATCGGCTGCGCGCCGACCGCGCTGGAGGAACTGCTGACGCTGGACGCCGAACCCGCGCTGGTCATCGGCCTGCCCGTCGGCTTCGTCGGCGCCGCCGAGAGCAAGGCGCACCTGCGCGCGTCCGGACTGCCCGCCGTGAGCAACGTGTCGGAGAAGGGCGGCTCCGCGGTGGCCGCCGCCGCCCTCAACGCCCTGCTGTACACGCCGTATCCGCTCCCGCCGCACCCGGGAGCGCGCAGCACCGTCGCCCCGGCCGACCACTCCCTGAACGCCCCGCACCCCCCGAAGGAGAACACCCCGTGAATCCCCCCGCCCTGCTGCTCGTCGGCCACGGCACCCGCGACGAGGCCGGCGCGGAAGCCTTCCGCTCCTTCGTCGCCCGGCTCGGCGCCGCCAGCCCCGGGCTGCCGGTCGGCGGCGGGTTCATCGAGCTCTCGCCGCCGCCGCTCGCTGACTCCGTCGCCGCGATGGCCGCCGCCGGCGTGAGCCGGTTCGCCGCCGTGCCGCTGGTGCTGGTGTCCGCCGGGCACGCCAAGGGCGACATACCGGCGGCGCTGACCCGCGAGGAACGGCGGCACCCGGGCATCGCGTTCAGCTACGGCCGCCCGCTCGGCCCGCACCCGGGCCTGCTCGCGGTGCTGGAGCGCAGGATCGACGAGGTGCTGGCCCGGGACGGCGGTGACCGCGCGGCGACCACCGTCCTGCTGGTGGGCCGGGGTTCGACCGACCCGGACGCCAACGCCGAGGTGTTCAAGGCGGCCCGGCTGCTGTGGGAGGGGCGCGGATACGCGGGCGTCGAGACCGCGTTCGTGTCGCTGGCGCGGCCGTCGGTGCCCGAGGGCCTGGAGCGCTGCCGGCTGCTCGGCGCCCGCCGGGTGGTCGTCCTGCCGTACTTCCTGTTTCCCGGCGTGCTGCCCGACCGGGTACGCGACCAGGCGGCCGGCTGGTCCGCCGAGCACCCGGAGGTACCGGTGGGGTGCGCCGAAGTGATCGGCCCCGAGCCGGAGTTGGCCGACCTGGTGATGGAGCGCTACCGCGAGACCGTCGAGGGCGACCTGCGGATGAACTGCGACTCCTGCGTCTACCGGGTGAAGCTGCCCGGCTTCGAGGACCGGGTCGGCCTGCCGCAGCAGCCGCACCACCACCCCGAGGACCCCGCCCACCCGCACGGCGAGGGCCACCACCATGCGCACTCCCACTGAGCACGGCCGCGGCGACCACCGCCCCGGCCACGGCGACCAGCCGGCCGGCCATGAACCGGCCGACATCCCGGCTCCGGACGCCGAGTTCGACCTGCGGCACCACGGCGACACCGAGGTCGGCGACGGCCTGATCGACCTGGCCGTCAACGTCCGGGCGGGAACGCCCCCGGCCTGGCTGAGCGAGCGGATCGCCGCGTCGCTGACCGGACTTGCCGGCTACCCGGACGGCCGCCGGGCCCGGCACGCGGTGGCGGCCAGGCACCATCGGCCCTACGACGAGGTGCTGCTGACGGCGGGCGCCGCGGAGGCGTTCGTGCTGCTGGCCAGGGCGCTGCGCCCGCGCCACGCGGTGGTGGTGCACCCGCAGTTCACCGAGCCGGAGGCGGCGCTGCGCGACGCGGGCCATCGGGTCGAACGGGTGCTGCTGCCGCCGGAGGGCTTCCGGCTCGACCCGGCCGCCGTACCGGACGGCGCGGACCTGGTGGTGCTCGGCAACCCGACCAACCCGACCTCCGTGCTCCATCCGGCCGCGCTGGTCGCGGAGTTGGCCCGGCCGGGCCGGACCCTGGTGGTGGACGAGGCGTTCATGGACGCGGTGCCGGGCGAGGGCGAGTCGCTCGCCGACGCCCGCGAGGTGCCGGGGCTCGTCGTGCTGCGCAGCCTCACCAAGACCTGGGGCCTGGCGGGCCTGCGGATCGGATACGTGCTCGGCGACGCGGAGTTGGTCGCCGCGCTGCAACGCGCCCAGCCGCTGTGGGCGGTGTCCACCCCTGCCCTGGCGGCGGCCCGCGCCTGCATGACGGAAGAGGCGCTGGCCGAGGCGGCGCAGGCGGCCCGGCAGATCGGCGCGGACCGGGCGTATCTGCTGGAACGGCTGAAGGGCATCCCCCAAGTGCGGGTCGCGGGTAGCGCGCCCGCGGGACCGTTCCTGCTCCTGCGGCTGCCGGACGCGGCCGACGTCCGGCTCCGGCTGCGGGCGTTGGGCTACGCGGTGCGCCGCGCCGACACCTTCCCCGGTCTCGGCCCCGACTGGCTGCGGGTGGCGGTACGGGACCGCGCCACGACGGACGGCTTCTGCAACGCGCTGAGCACGGCGCTCGCCGAGCCGTGACGGCTGGCGACGACCGGAACAGGCCGCGGCGGCCCTGTTATTACCCCGAGACGCCGAGCGCCGTCAGATCGACCCCGCCGAGCACCACGTGCTCGTACACATTGGTGAGCCGGCTGCCGTGGTAGACCAGATGCCGCGGGTAGAGCAGCGGCACCAGCGTGGACTCGCCCATCTCCGTCTGGTCGATCTGCTGCCAGGTCTTGGCGGCGTCGCCGGGGTTGGACTGCCCGTCGGCCTTGTTGATCAGGTTGTCGATGCTGGTGTCGCTCAGCCCGGAGTAGTTGTTGCTGCCGTCGGTCTGCACGAGGGAGCGCAGGAAGCCGCCGCCGGTGGGCCAGTCGGCCGCCCAGCTGGTCAGGACCATGCCCCAGCCCCTCGCCTTCACCTGGTCGGGCTTGGCCAGCGTGTCGTAGAGGACCTGCGAGGTCACCGTCTCGATCTTCACGGTGATGCCGGCCTTCGCCAGCGCCGCCTGGATGCTGGTCATGGCGCCGAGCACCTTCGGTGAGCCCGAGGTGCCGACGAGGGTGGTGCTGAAGCCGTTCGGGTGGCCGCACGCGGCGGTCTGCTTCTTCGCCGCGTCGGGGAACGCCGTGCCGTCGGTCCTGCCGTACGGGGTGGCGGTGGCGGTGTAGCCGTCGGTGGTCGGCGGCAGCATCGTGGTGGCGATGTCGCCGCCGTCGTACTGCCCGCCGAACTGGGCCCGGACCGCGCTGCGGTCCACCGCGTACTGGATCGCCCGCCGGCACTGGTAGGCGTTGAACGGGGCCACGTTGGTCTGCAGGCTCAGATAGCGGGTGGCGCCGCTGAAGACCAGGTCGGTGTTCGCCTTCAGCTTCGGGTCGTTGAGCAGCTTGGTCTCCGAAGTGTCGGACAGCAGGCTGCCGTTGAGGTCGAGATCGGCCGCCCCGCTGAACAACTCGTCGTCCACCGCGTCCTGCGAGTCCAGGAACCGCACGTCGATGTCGTCGGGCAGCGCCGAGTGGATCGGGTCGGTCGACTGGTTCCAGGCGGTGTTGCGCACCAGGTGCAGCGACTTGCCCGGATCGTAGGAGGAGACCTTGTACGGGCCGCTGGCCACCGGCGACTTCTGGTAGTCCTTGCCGCCGGCGGTGTCGGATTTGCGTGGCACCGGGGCGCCGATCGACAGGGCGAGCACGTAGCGGAAGTCCGCGAAGGGCTTGGCGAGGGTGAACTTGATGGTCGAGTCGTCGGGCGTACTGACCGAGTTGAGCCCGAGGCCGTCGGGGTCGGAGTCCTTGTACGGGCCGGCGTAGTGCTGTCCCTGGTCGAGCAGGTCGAGGAAGTACGTGGGCCCGCCGGGGAACACCGTGCGGTCGAAGGTGCGGTCGATGCCGTACTTGATGTCCTCGGAGGTGATCGGCGTGCCGTCCTGGAAGGTGACGCCCGGCTTGAGGTGGAAGGTCCAGGTTCGGCCGTCGGGGCTGAGCTTGCCGGTGTCGGTGGCCAGGTCGGGCACCAGCTTGCCGCCGGCCGGACCGGGCGCCGGGGCGTAGTCCACCAGCTTGCGCAGGTAGAGGCGTTGCAGGTCCCAGGAGGACTGGTCGTAGGTGGCGGCCGGGTCGAGCATCTCGTCGGTCCAGTAGGACGACACGATGCGCAGGGTGCCGCCCTTCTTGGTGGACGGCCGCACCACGCCGTCGAGGCCGCCGCCATAGCCGCTGCCCTCCTTGCCGCCGTGCAGCGCGAGTGCTGCGTTCTGCACGACGGTGGTCGGCGGGCGGGTCGGATCGGGGCCGGGGCCGCCGCCGTGCGGTGCGAAGGCCAGCGTCACCGAGACCGCGACCGCCGCGACCACCACGCCGGAACCGGCCGCGATCCAGCGGCGGCGGTTGCGCCGCGGGTGCTCGCCGGTGCCGGCCGGGGCGGCCTGCGCGTTGATGTTCAGCGGCGGCGGGGTGCTCGGCAGGTACGGCGGCGGCAGCGGCACCTGCGGGCTGCGCGAATACGCCGGATGCTCGGGCCGGCCCGACGGCGGCGGGGTGGCGTCGCGCTGGCCGCCCCGGTCGAACGGCGGCGGGGTGCCGGGGGCGGACGGGGTGGACGGCGGCTTCGCCAGATCGGGCGTCATGGCCGGCAGCGCGGGCCCGAACCCGTAGGTGGCGCGCGGGTCCACCGACGGAGCGGGGATCGGTGCGGGCCGGCCCGGGTCGCGTACCGGGGAGGTGGCGGGGCCGGTCAGCGCGCTGGAGCTGGCGGCGGTCAGCCAGCCGCGCAGCAGGTCGCGGTAGGCGCCCGCGTCGCGCGGCCGGTCCTCGGGGTTCTTGGACAGGCCGGCCAGCACCAGCGCGTCCAGCTCCCGCGGCACCCGCGGGTTGCGGCTGGAGGGCACCGGCGGCGCGGTGTGCACGTGCCAGTACATGAGGTTGATCTGGTTGCCGTCGGTGAACGGCGGCCTGCCGGTGAGCAGTTCCATCAGCACGCAGGCGGTGGAGTACACGTCGCTGCGCGCGTCTACGTCGAGCCCGTTGATCTGCTCGGGCGACATGTAGCTCGGGGTGCCGATCGCCGAGCCGGTGGTGGTCAGCCGGGCGTCGTTGTCCAGCACCCGGGCGATGCCGAAGTCGGCGACCTTGATGGTGCCTTCGGGGGTGACCATCACGTTGGCGGGCTTGACGTCGCGGTGCACGGTGCCGTGGCTGTGCGCGTGGGCCAGCGCGTCGAGGATGTCGCAGACGATGCGGACGGCCCGCTCGGGCTCGAACGGGGCCTGCTCGCGGACGAGTTGGGCGAGGGTGCCGCCGAGCACGTACTCCATCACCAGGTACGGCACCACCGCGCCGTCGGCGCCCTGGGTCTCGTCCTGGTCGTGCACGGTGACGATGCCGGGGTGGTTCAGCGCGCCCGCGGCCCGCGCCTCGCGGGCGAACCGGCGGCGGGCGTCGGGGTCGCTGGCCAGTTCCGGGAGCAGCGTCTTGACCGCGACGGGCCGGCCCATCCTGGTGTCCTTGGCCCGGTGCACCCGGGCCATCCCACCCGATCCGAGCAGTCCGGCAAGCTCGTACCGCCCCGCGAATAGCCCGTCAGCCATGCCCGCCCGCCCTGGCGCCCCAGCGCCTGTTGTCCATGCCCAGCGCCGCGCTGAGATGGACGTACGTCACCTCAGATGAACGGTAGTTGAGTCTCCGTTCATACGGAAAGACTAGGGGGCGGTGCCGGTTCGACGGCACCGCCCCCTGTCTCGTTCCCCCCTTGTGACCTTGTCACGGCGGCGTTCCGGGGCGGTCGCGACGCGGTCGGGGAGGTTTGCGGCGGTCAGTCCCGCGTTCGGTCCTGCGGTCAGTCCCGCGGGTCGGCGGCGGCGTTCCGGCGGCGCCGGGAGGTCAGCAGGAAGGTGCCGCCGCCCGCCACGATCAGTCCGACCGCGCCGATCGCCAGGTACGGGGTGGACGAACTGGCCCCGGTCTCGGCGAGGTTGCCGTTGGTGTCGGCGACGGTCTGGGTGTGCGCGTCGGAGCCGGAGGAACCGCCGGTGCCGGCGTGGCTGCCTCCGGCCGGGGAGCCGCCCGACGTACCGGAGCTGGAACCGCCGGTGGTCGAACCGCCGGAGGAGCTGCCGCCGGATGCGCTCGAACCGCCGGACGTGGAACCGGACGTGGAACCCGACGTCGATCCGCCGGTGGTCGAACCGCCGGACGTGGAGCCGCCCGTGGTGGACCCGGACGTGGACCCGCCGGTCGTGGACCCGCCCGTCGTCGAACCACCGGTGGTCGAACCCCCGGTCGTCGAACCGCCCGTCGTGGACCCGCCCGTGGACCCTCCCGTCGAGCCGCCGCTCGTGTGCGGCGTCCGGCAGGTCGCCTTCGCGAGCGTCACCTCCCCGCTGACGTCGGCCACGCCGAGGTTCAACGGGTTGATGTGCACCTTGAGTTCGAGCGCGGTGGCGGCGGCGCTGTCGGAGGTCACGGAGGAGCTGGTCAGCGCGAGGTCGACGCTGCCGACGCCCGGAACGTTCAGGTTGGTGCTGCCGACGGCGTTCAGCGCGATCCGGCGGCCCAGCAGGGTGATGCCGGCCAACTCCGAGTGCGCGGTGGGCCGGTGGCCGACCTCGCAGGTCGCCTTGGACGTGATCGCGTCCGCCTTGACCAGCGCGAGCAGCGGCAGCCCCGGCACATGGACCTGGGCGTGGGTGATGTTCACATAGCCCTCCGCCTTGTGCCGGTCCGCGGTGGCGTCGGCGGTGGCGACGTCGGCGCGCAGGATGCTGATCGCCCGGCCGCCCTCCACCCCGCTGCCGACCTTGACGGTGAGCGCGGTCTCCTTGGCGGTGGCCGGCGCCTTCACGTCGTTCAGCGAGACGTTGACGGGCAGGTCGACGGTGCGGTTCAGCAGCGATACGTCGAGTCCGGCGCGCAGCACCGTGGCCTGGGACGAGCCCTCGTCGTAGTTGTGAGTCGGTGCCGCCTGCGCGGCCGGCGCGAGGACGGCGCCGGACGCAGCGAGAGCGACGGCGGCGCCGATAGCGGCAGCCGAACGACGCGCGGGCAGGCAGAAGTTGATGGTGCGGTACAAAGTGGAAGACCCCCACGAGTGGCATGGAGTCCCCGGCGCGGGCTGATAAGGGGACAGCCGCCGGGGACCTCGACCCGGCAATGTTTACGCACTGAGGGTGAATTGGCGGCTACGTGGAGCTAGTTCACCCATAAGGGTGGTTTCCGTGAACATCTTCGAATCTTGTGGCACGACCGTTCCCTCCCGTCACCCGCTTCACGGGATGACCGCACCGCCCCTGTTGACGTCCCGGGCGAAGCGGTCGGTGCTCAACTCCCGCGGCGGCGACGGCGTTACGGGTCGTCAACCAGCCGACGCGCACGCGGGGGCACTGGCTCAGCCGACCACCGTGCCGCGCAGCACGATCCGCCGCGGCGCGGCCAGCACCCGCACGTCCTCCCGCGGATCGGCGTCGTAGACCACCAGATCGGCGGCGGCGCCCTCGGTCAGCCCGTCCCGGCCGAGCCAGCCGCGCGCGCCCCAGGTGGCGGCCGACAGCGCGGCCTCGGCCGGCAGCCCGGCCTTGACCAGCTCCGCCACCTCCTCGCCGACCAGCCCGTGGGCGAGGCTGCCGCCCGCGTCCGTTCCCGCGTAGATCGCGATCCCGGCGTCGTAGGCGTTCCGCACCGTCTCGTAGCGGCGGGCGTGCAGCCGGCGCAGGTGGACGGCCCAGCGCGGGAACTTGGTCTCGCCGCCGACCGCGAGCGCCGGGAAGGTGGCGATGTTGACCAGCGTCGGGACGATCGCCACGCCGCGCCCGGCGAACAGCGGGATGGTCTCGTCGGTCAGTCCGGTGGCGTGCTCAATGCAGTCGATGCCCGCCTCGACCAGGTCGGCGAGCGAGTCCTCGGCGAAGCAGTGCGCGGTGACCCGGGCGCCCTCCTCGTGCGCGGCGGCGATCGCCTCGGACAGCGCGTCCTTCGGCCAGCAGGCGGTCAGGTCGCCGACCTCCCGGTCGATCCAGTCGCCGACCAGCTTGACCCAGCCGTCGCCGCGCCGGGCCTCCTGCCGGACGTAGGCGGTCAGGACGCCCGGCTCGATCTCGTGGGCGTAGTTGCGGATGTAGCGGCGGGTGCGGGCGATGTGCCGGCCGGCCCTGATGATCTTCGGCAGGTCCTCGCGGTCGTCGATCCAGCGGGTGTCGCTCGGCGACCCCGCGTCCCTGGCCAGCAGGGTGCCCGCGGCGCGCTCTTCGAGCGCCTGCTTCTCGGTGGTGGCCCGGTCCACCGCGCCGTGCGCGTCGAGCCCCACATGGCAGTGCGCGTCCACCAGCCCCGGCAGCGTCCAGCCGGTGATCGTCGCGTCCGCCTCCGCCGCGGGGCGGTCGTAGGTGATCCGGCCGCCGACGACCCACAGCTCGTCGGCCACGTCCTGGGGTCCGGCCAGCACCCGGCCCTTGATGTGCAGCACCTCGCGTTCAGCCATGGACGGCACTGTACGTTCAGGGGTGCGCCGCGTTGTAGGAGGCGCTGGGTAGTCTCGGGTCGTACGGCCCCCGTCTGCCTCCAGGAGCGCTGCACCGTGTCCCACCCCCGGCTCGACCCGTCCGACCTGCTCGATCTGCCGCCGCTGACCGCCGAGCGGTTCGCCTCGGTCGAACGCAAGGTGGCGGCGCTGCTGTCCACCGGGCATGACGTGGTGATCACCCAGGGGGAGGCGCTGCTGCCGCTCGAAGGCTGCGTCCGGAGCGCGGCCCGGCCGGGCTCGACGGCACTGAACGTGATCACCGGCCCGTACGGCGAGACGTTCGGCGGCTGGCTGCGGGACGCGGGCGCGCGGGTGGTCGACCTCGCGGTGCCGTACGACACGGCGGTCGGGGCAGAGCAGGTGGCGGCGGCGCTCGCGGAGCACCCGGAGATCGACTTCGTGTCGCTGGTGCACGCGGAGGCCGCGACCGGGAACACCAATCCGGTCGCGGAGATCGGCGCGGCGGTGCGGGCGCACGGCGCGCTGTTCATGCTGGACGCGGTCGCCTCGGTGGCGGCGGAGCCGCTGCTGCCCGAGGAGTGGGGCGTCGACCTGTGCGTGATCGGCGGCCAGAAGGCGATGGGCGGCCCCGCGGGGGTGTCCGCGGTGGCGGTCAGCGAGCGGGCCTGGCAGCGGATGGCGGACAACCCGGCGGCGCCCCGGCGGTCGTACCTGTCGCTGCTCGACTGGAAGGAGCGCTGGATCGACACCGGCCGGCGGGCGCTGCCGCACGCTCCCGCGCAGTTGGAGATGCTGGCGCTGGACGCGTGCCTGGACCGGCTGGCGGCCGAGGGGCTGCCGGCGGTCATGGACCGGCACCGGGCGGTCGCGGCGGCGGCCCGGGAGGGCGTCGGGCGGCTCGGCCTGGCGCCCTACGTCACCGAAACGCGGCACGCGGCGCCGGTCGCCACCACCGTCCGCACCCCGGAGGGCGTGCACGCGGGTGAACTCGCCGCGCGGGCACTGGAGTCGGACCCCGGACTGCCGCTGTCCGGGTCGCCGGGTCCGCTGGCCGCGTCGATGCTGCGGATCAACCACTACGGCTCGGCGGCCGACCCGTCCGTCCTGGCCCGGACGCTGTCGGCGCTGGAGCAGGCCCTGCGCGGCTGACCCGCGCGGACGACCGGCGTCAGACCGCCGCGGGCAGCCGGCTGAACGTGGCGCGGTAGTCCTTCGGCGTGAGGCCGACCCGGCGCATCAGGTGCCCGCGCAGCGAGTCGGCGGTGCCGAGGCCGGACGCGCGGGCGACCTGGTCGACCGGCAGCGTGGTGGTCTCCAGCAACTCGCGGGCCCGCTCGACGCGTTGGTGCAGCAGCCACTGCAACGGGCTGAGCCCGGTCTCGGCGTGGAACCGCCGGGTCAGGGTGCGGACGCTGACGGCGGCGTGCCTGGCCAGGTCGGTGAGGGTCAGCGGCTGGTCGAGCCGGGTCATCACCCACGCCCTGGTCTCGGCGAACGACGAGCCGCGCTCGGCCGGCAGCGGTGTCTGGGTGAACTGCGCCTGCCCGCCCGGCCGTACCGGCGCGACCAGCGCGAGCCGGGCCACCGTGTTCGCGGTGGCGGCCCCGTAGTCGGTCCTGATGATGTGCAGGCACAGGTCGATCCCGGCCGCGTACCCGCCCGCCGTCAGCACCGGGCCGTCCTGCACGAAGAGCACGTCGGGCTGGATGCGTACGGCCGGATAGCGCGCGGCCAGCTCGCTGGTGTACGTCCAGTAGGTGGTGGCCTGCCGCCCGTCGAGCAGCCCCGCCTCGGCGAGCAGGAACGCGCCGGTGCAGATCGACGCGACCCGCTTGCCTGCCCGTACGGCCTCCCGCAGCGCGTCGAGCACCCGCTGGTCGGGGCTCTCCCCCGCTCCGGTGCCGGCCACGATCACCGTGTCGGCGCGCCGCACCGCTTCGAGGCCGTGCGTGATGACGAGGTCGGCGCCCGCGCTGGTGGCGATGGGGCCGGGGTCCGGCGTGCACAGCACGACCTCGTAGCCGGGCCGGCCGTCCACCTCGACCTTGGCGAAGAGCATCTCCGACACGGCGAGGTTGAACATCGACACCGGCTCCCAGGCGATCACCGCGACCCGGTGCGGGCGGGGGCAGTCGAACGGCATGGCCAGAACCTCCGGGTGTATGGCATTCAGGCCACTACTGTACGCCGCCGGCCCCCGGCAGGCTGAGGATCATGGCAACGAAACGGGTCAGCAACGCAGTTCAGGGCCGCCTGTCCGCACCGGCGGCGGGGCTCCCGGGCCGGAGCGAGGGCCCGGGCCGCAACGGGGATCGGGGCCGGCTCCCGGCCGGGAACCGGGAGCCCGGCCGACTCCTGTCCCGGAGCCGGAAGCCCGGTCGACTCCCCTCCGAGGCCCGCGACCCGGGCCGCCGCCACTCCCCCGGCCTCACCCTGACCGCCTCCCTCCTCGGCTTCTTCCTGATCACCCTGGACGGCTCGGTGGTCAACGTGGCGCTGCCCGCCATCGGCCACGACCTGCACGGCGAACTGTCCGCCCTCCAGTGGGTGATGGACGGCTACACGCTGGCCTTCGCCGCGCTGATGCTGTCCACCGGGGCGCTGTCGGACCGGATCGGCGCCAGCCGCGCCTTCCCGGCCGGGGTCGCGGTGTTCACCGCCGCGTCCGCCGGCTGCGGGCTCGCCCCCACCCTGCCGGTGCTGATCACCGGCAGGGTGGTGCAGGGCGTGGCCGCCGCCGTCGTGCTGCCGTCGTCGCTCGCGCTGATCCGGCAGGCGTTCCCCGACGCGGGCGACCGGGCGCGGGCGATCTCGGTGTGGGCGGCCGGCGCGTCCACGGCGATCGCGCTCGGGCCGGTGGCGGGCGGCGCGCTGACCACCGCGTGGGGCTGGCGGGGCATCTTCTTCGTCAACCTGCCGGTGGGCGTCGCCACCGTGCTGCTGACCGCCCGCACCGCGCGTTCGCCGCGCCGGCCGGCGCCGCTGGACACGGCGGGGCAGCTCACGGCGGTGCTGGCGCTGGCCGCGCTGACCTTCGCGGTGATCGAGAGCGGCCGCCGCGGCCTGCTGGCGCTGGCGGTCGCGGCGGTCGCGGGGGCGGCGTTCTTCGTGATCGAGTCCCGGCACCCGCATCCGGTGGTGCCGCTCGGGCTGTTCCGCAACGCGACCGTGTCGGTGTCGATCGCGACCGGCTCGGCGTTCAGCTTCGCCTTCTACGGGATGATCTTCGCGCTCAGCCTGTACCTGCAGCAGATCCGCGGCCTGTCCCCGCTGACCACCGGCCTGATGTTCGTCCCCATGACCCTGCTGATCTCGACCGTCAACGTCGTGGCGGGCCGGGTCGCCAACCGCTACGGGCCGCGGCGGCCGATGATCGCCGGCCAACTGCTGATGATCGCCGGGCTGCTCGTACTGCTCCTGGTCGGTTCGCACACCCCGCTGCCGCTGCTGGCGGTGGCGATGGTCCCGCTGGCCCTCGGCGGCGCCCTCGTGGTGCCGCCGCTGACCACCGCGACGCTCGAAGCGGTGCCGGCCGAGCGGGCCGGACTGGCGTCCGGCGTGCTCAACTCAGGCCGCCAGGTGGCCGGCGGCCTGGGCGTCGCGGTCTTCGGCACGCTGGTCGCGGACCAGGCCCACTTCCAGTCCGGCCTGCGGATCAGCCTGCTGATCGCGACGGCGCTGCTGGCCGCGACCACGACCGCCACCGTGCTCGCCCTGCGCCCGGCCGCCGTCCGGCCCACTCGCCGGAGCCAGACGCCGGCACCACCGGCTCTGAACACCTGATCGAGCGGCGGCTGCCCGCTCTGGGCCATACAGGACCATGCCGACCCGACCGACCTACCTCCCCACCGGATCGCACGGATGCCTCCGTGCGGCCTGGTGGGGACTTGTGATCATTCCGGTGCTCGCGGTCGCCGTGTTCATCGGCGGCTGGATGATGATCGCGCGCGGGCTCGGCCACCACGCGGCGCCGGTTCACGGCCCCGGGGCCGCGCAGGTGCTGGCGGCCGGTGACGACGCGCGGGACCGGCTGGCGGCGGCCGACGCCGACGGGGTGCTCACCGATGCGGAGATCACCGCGAGCGCGGGCGGCGGCCAGGTGCTCAGGGTCCAGCGCGACCCCGGCTCGGACACCCACATCGTCATGATGTTCACCGCCCCGGCGACCACCGCCAGGGCCGGCGGGTCGCCGGTGGACCTCTGCGTGGACTACTACGTGAGCCCGGGCACCAAGCCGCGCAAGTACTGCACCGGGGGCTGCCCGACCTCGGCGCACCACACGACCCCGCCGGCCGCCGCACCGCGCTGAGCCCGCGGGGGCCGGCGGCTGCTGTTCGCGTCAGCCCGCCAGTTCGAGCACCCCGTCCACCCGGCGCGGCACGCCCGCCGGGTTGCCGTCCCGCAGCTCCGGCGGCAGCAGCGCCTCCGGGGTGTCCTGGTAGGAGACCGGGCGCAGCCAGCGTTCGATGGCGGTGCCGCCCACCGAGGTGGAGGTGGAGGTGGTCGCCGGGTAGGGGCCGCCGTGGTGCTGGGCGGGGGCGACCGCGACACCGGTCGGCCAGCCGTTGACCAGGACGCGTCCGGCCAGCGCGGTGAGCCGGGCCAGCAGCCGCGCCGCGGGCCCGTCGGACTCGGCCGCCTCGGCCGCGCCGAGGTGCGCGGTCGCGGTCAGGTTGCCGGGCAGCCGGTCGAGGACGGCGGACAGCTCGTCGGCCGACCCGTACCGTACGACCACCGTGAGCGGCCCGAAGCACTCGTCCAGCAGCAGGTCGTAGTCGTCCGCGCCGGCGAGGTCGGCGGCCGGCAGGGTGACGAAGCCGGGCCGTACGGCGTGCTCGCCGCCGTCTCCCGCCGGTACGGGGGCGCCGACGGCGGGCAGCGCGCTGCGGGCGGCGGCGCCGGCCAGGAAGTTGTCGCGCATCCGGGAGTCGAGCAGCACGCCGGGGCCGACCTCGCCGGCGGCGGCAGTCAGCGCGGTCAGCAGCCGGTCGCCGTCCTCTCCCGCCGGGGCGAGGACGAGTCCGGGCTTGGTGCAGAACTGGCCGGTGCCGAGGGTGAAGGAGCCGGCCAGGCCGGTGCCGATCTGCTCGGCGCGCTCGGCCGCGGCGGCCTCGGTGACCACCACCGGGTTGAGACTGCCCAGCTCGCCGTAGAACGGGATCGGGCGGGGGCGGGCGGCGGCGGCGTCGAACAGCGCCCGTCCGCCGCGCACCGAGCCGGTGAAGCCGGCCGCCGCGACCAGCGGGTGGCCGACCAGGTCGACGCCGGCCTGGAAGCCGTGCAGCACGATGACGGTGTCGGCGGGCAGCCCGACCGAGACTGCGGCCCGGCGCAGCGCGTCCGCGCACAGCTCGGAGGTCGCCGGGTGGTCGGGGTGCGCCTTGATCACGACCGGGCAGCCGGCCGCGAGCGCGCTCGCGGTGTCGCCGCCGGGCACCGAGAAGGCCAGCGGGAAGTTGCTGGCCGCGTAGACGGCGACCACGCCCAGCGGGATCTTGTAGCGGCGCAGGTCAGGGCGCGGGATCGGCTGCGCGGCCGGGTCGGCGTGGTCGATGATCACGTCGAGGTAGCCGCCCTCGTCCACCACGTCGGCGAAGGCGCGCAACTGGTAGGAGGTGCGGGCCAGTTCACCGGTCAGCCGGGGCACGCCGAGCGCGGTCTCGGCGTCGGCGGCGGCGATGATCTCCGGCCCCGACGCCTCCAGCGCCCCGGCGGCGGCGCGCAGCAGCCGGGAGCGTACGCTGCGGTCGGCGAGGGCGGGAAGCGAGGCGGCGGCGGCACGGACCGCCGCGTCCACCTCCTGGGCCGTGGCCTCGACCGCGACCTGCTCGCGCTGCTTCCCGGTTCGGGGGTCGACGCTCCAGACTGGGACTGCCACCGGAAGAACCTCCAGGATTCCGTACTGCCGTTTCTCCATCGTTCTATATACTGAACGATGTCTTCGCATGTGAATCTGCTGCGAGCCTACGTCCGGCCCTCCCAGCCGAACAACCCGAACAACCCGAACCAGCTGAACAAGCCGAAACAGGAGAGGTCGAGCGCGATGGCAGTTGCCGACGGAGCCGGTTCCCAGGTCAAGTCCGCGGTCCGTACGGTGGAGCTGCTGGAGTTCTTCGCGGGCCGCCCCGGCATGCACAGCCTGGCCGCCGTGCAGGAGTCGGTCGGCTACCCCAAGTCCAGCCTCTACATGCTGCTGCGCACCCTCGTGGACCTCGGCTGGATCGAGACCGACGCCACCGGCACCCGGTACGGCATCGGGGTCCGCGCGCTGCTGGTCGGCACGTCGTACATCGACGGCGACGAGGTGGTGGCCGCCGCCCGGCCGACCCTGGACCGGCTCTCCGACGACACCAGCGAGACCATCCACCTCGCCCGGCTCGACGGCACCAGCGTCGTCTACCTCGCCACCCGGCAGTCGCAGCACTACCTGCGGCCGTTCACCCGGGTCGGGCGCAGGCTGCCCGCGCACTCCACGTCGCTGGGCAAGGCGCTGCTGGCCACGTACAGCGACGAGCAGGTGCGCAAGCTGCTGCCCGAGTCGCTGGAACCGCTCACCGAGCACACCCACACCGACCGCGAGAAGCTGATCGCCGAGCTGGCGCAGATCCGCGAGCAGGGGTTCGCGGTGGACCGCGAGGAGAACACGCTCGGGCTGCGCTGCTTCGGCATCGCGGTGCCTTATCGCACTCCGGCGCGGGACGCGGTGAGCTGCTCGGTGCCGGTGGCCCGGCTGACGCCGGGGCACGAGCAGCTGATCAAGGACGCTTTGTTCGATGCGCGGGACCGGTTGCTGCTCGCGACCAGGCGGCTCTGACCGTTCACCGTCCCGCCGTTGCCGACTGCGGCACCGTTGTGGCTTGTCGCGCAGTTCCCCGCGCCCCTGGTTGTGGCCGGGCGCCGTCCGAAACGTGCAGCGCCCACGGACCTGCCCCGCATAGGGTCGGCGCATGGCTACCGAATACGACCCCGAGGTGATCGCGGAGCGGGCCTCTTCGTTTGGTGCGGCTGCTGCCGCTTATGCGCGGTACCGGCCGGACTATCCGGGCGCCGCCGTCGGTTGGGCGCTGGAGCCCGCGATCGGTGCGCGGGGCGGTGTGCTGGACGTGCTCGACCTCGGCGCGGGGACCGGGAAGCTCAGCGCCTCGCTGGTCGCGCTCGGGCACCGGGTCAGTGCCGTCGAGCCTGATCCGGAGATGCTGGCCGAACTGCGCCGCCAGGTGCCCGGGGTGACGGCCGCGGCGGCCGGGAACGCCGAGCGGATCCCGCTGCCGGACGGCTCGGTGGACGCGGTGGTGGTCGGGCAGGCGCTGCACTGGTTCGACCAGTCGCTGGCGCTGCCGGAGATCGCCCGGGTGCTGCGGCCGGGCGGCGCGCTGGCCGCGCTGTGGAACACCGACGACGACCGGGTGGACTGGGTCGCCGGGCTCGGCAAGAAGCCGGTGGCCCGGGTGTCCTTCATCGACTGGCACGCGGGGCGCGGCATCCAGCCACACCCGGCCTACGCCCCCGTGCAGTACGCCGACTTCGCGCACCGGCAGCCGCACACCATCGAGTCGCTGGTCGCCACCATCGCCACCCACTCCCATGTGCTCGTGCAGGAGCCGGCGGAGAAGGAGCGGTCGCTCGACCTCGTACGGGACTACCTCCGTTCGCGGCCGGAAACCGCCGGCGGCGAGTTCGACCTGCCGATCGTCACCCGGGTGCAGCGCGCCGTACGCCTCGCGACGAGCTGATTCCCGACCTCTGCCCACCGGCTTTCCCCGCTGCTACGCTCGCGCCGCGCCGTGCCGGGGACAACCGGGTGGGAAGAGGTGACCGTGGGCTCAGCCATCGACGACGACGCAGCGGCGTTCCACGAGTTCTTCGAGCGGCATTACGCCGAACTCGCCCGCCTCGCGCACCTGTTGACCGGTGAGGCGGACACCGCCGACGACCTCGCGGCGGACGCCCTGGTGGCCCTGTGGCGGCACTGGGACCGGGTCAGGGAGGCCGACCACCCGGTGGCGTACGCGCGGGGCGTGGTGGCCAACCTGGCCCGCTCCAGGATCCGCAGCGCGGTACGGGAACGGCGCCGGGTGGCGCTGTTCTGGTCGCAGCGGCCCGAGCGCACCGAGGGCCCGGACGTGCCGGCCGTGCTGGACCTGCGGGAGGCGCTGCAGCGGCTGCCGTTCCGCAAGCGGGCCTGCGTGGTGCTGCGGCACGCCTTCGACCTGTCGGAGCGCGACACGGCGGCGGTGCTGGGCATCTCGGTGGGCACCGTCAAGAGCCAGACCTCGCGCGGGGTCGCGGAGCTGGAGCGGCTGCTCGCACCGCAGGCGGCCGGACAGGACCCGGAATCCGCGGGCGTCCAGGACCGGAGTACGGTGCCGGGCGCGGCCAGGGGCCCGGCGGGCGCCGCCGGTCCCGCCGCACACCGGATGCTGGGCACCGCGGGTCCTGCGACGGAGACGGGACGGGGAGTGTGATGGCCGATCTGCCGGAGCGGCTGCACGAGGCGGCCGGCGCGCACCGGCCCGACCGCGAACGGATGCTGGCCAGGGTCGAGCACGCGATGGCCGAGCCCGAGGTCTCGCAGGGCGCCCGCGCCCCCGGTCACGACCGGCCCGGCTCGGCGCCCTGGGTGCGGGTGACGGCGGTGACGGCGGCGGTCGCCGGCGCGATCGGACTGGGCGGACTCGCGGTGGGCGCGGTCGGTACGGCGGGCGACGACCCGGGCTCGCCGGCCGTGGTCACCAGCGCGGGCAGCCCGGCCGGCACCCGGCCGCCGTCCGCCCCGCCGAGCGCCCCCGCGAGCACGGCCGGCCCCTCCGGCGCGTCCGGCGCCGCGGGACACCCGGTGGCGCCGCGGCACGGCAAGCCCGCGCCGGGCGGCAAGCACTCCACCGGGCACCCGCCGGCCTCGGGAAAGGCCGCCACCACGGCTCCGGCGGTCCCGTCCGGCTCCTCCGCCGGCTCCGGCGCCGACTCCGGCGCGGGCCGCGACGCCCCGGCGACCACGGCCCCCGTCCAGCCCGGATACCTGTCCTGCACCGCGTCCTTGGGGGACGGCAGCTCGGCGACCTGGACGGAGAGCCGGGTGGCGCTGACGACCACGGCGCCGGTGACCGCGCTCACCGTGGAGCTGCGGGTGGCCGGCGGCGCGAAGGTGGCGAGCACCGGTGCGTGGACCGACGCGCCCGATCTGACGGCCTCGTCGGTGACCGTGGACGGCGACGACCTGCTCTACCGGTGGACGCTGGACGACGGCCGGACGCTGCCGGCCGGTAGTTACACGTTCGCGGGGCAGTTCAGCCACCCGGACGGCGAACACGGCACGGCCGGCGACCGGTTCACGGTCAGCACACAGGGTTCGGCCGGACCGGCGACGGCCGGCGGTGGATTCTGACCCTCCGGTAAGGAAGACGGCGGGAACATCAGCGTGTAGCCTCCCGGAAATATTGCCGTCATCACGGCAACCTCTCGTGCCCCGGTGGCGACTTGCCTACACAGCACTCCCCCCGGTAATGCTCCGGGGCGCGGCGGTACCCCCATGATCGCCGCGCCCCGGTCATCCGCGCGGCCACCGGGCCGGGGACGACCGGGAACGGCCGGATCGCAGAGCGCCGGGCTACCGGCTCACAGCGCGCCCAACGCCTGCCGTACCGCGGCCAGATCGGCGTCCGAGGCCAGCCCCGCGTGGTAGAGCCGCAGTTCGGTGGCGCCGAGCGAGGCCGCGTGGGCCGCGTCCTCGGCGAGCGTGCCGGGGCTGCCGCCCATGCCGCCGACCACGGTGAAGTTCGCGGCCAGCACGGTGTGTTCGGCGCGGTGCGGCGCCAGCGGGGCGAGCATCGCCTCGCGGGCCGCCGGGCCGCCGGTGCAGGGCAGCACCAGGCCGTCGGCGTGCCGCAGGATCCTCGCCGGGTCCACACCGGCGTTGGCCCCGCAGTGGTACGGCGCCGGGTCGGCGTGCAGCAGCACCTGGAAGCCGGCCGGGGCGGCGGCCCGTACCGCGGCGATGGCCTGCTCCTGGAGCGAACCGGCCGTCTCCATCCGCCACTTGAGCGTCAGCGCGGCGAACTCAGGCCCGAGCAGCCGCCGCACGGCCGGCCAGCCGGCCTCCGCGGTGCCGTTCGCCCAGGCCGGTGCCAGCGCCTCCCGGACGGCGGCGGCGAGGGCGTCGGGGTCGGCACCGAGGCCCGCGTAGCCGTCGCGGCAGTGCGGGCAGAAGCACAGCGACATCAGGTACTGGGCGGCCTCGCCGAGCGGGATGCCGCCGATCTTGTCGTGCGCGTGCAGGTGGGCGAGCCCGTACCAGCCGAGCGATTCGAGTTCCGTGCCGCTCGCTCCCGGCCGGACGGCGGCCTCGGCGGCGAGCGCGACCAGGTAGTCGCGGACCTCTGGCTGGGCGGCGCAGGGCGCCCAGGGGTAGCGGTCGCCGTAGGCATTGACGACGTTGATCCGCGGATACGCCTTGCCCAGCGCGGAGTTGTGGGCGAGCACCACCCAGGTGTGCACGTCCAGGCCCGCGGCGGTCAGCGCCTGCGCGGCGGCGCCCCAGTCGTCCGGGCCCGCGGCCCACGCACCGGCCGGCCGGGGCCGCAACTCCCGTCCCCGCCAGTTGCGTTCGTCCACCGGGTAGAGGACGGCCGAGTGCTCGGCGGTGACGATCCGGTGGCCGGGGTGGCGCGGGGTCAGCGCCCGGGTGGAGTGGTAGGCGGCGGCCAGCGTGACCTGCCGGACGCCGAGCGCGGCGGTGCGGTCGGCGGCGGCGGGGTCGCCGGCCACGTCCCACGGGTAGAGGAAGGTGGAGGTCTTCACGCCGGCGGTCAGTTCTCGCCGAGCAGCGCGCGGCCGCGCTCGATGAGTTCGGCCAGTTCCTTGACGTGTACGGCGGACGGCTCCGACAGCGGCGGCCTGACCTCGCCGACGTCCAGGCCGCGCAGCCGCACCCCGGCCTTGACCAGCGAGACGGCGTAGCCGCGGCCCTGGTTGCGCAGGTCGACCAGCGGCCGGTAGAAGACGTCGATCAGCCGGTTGGCCGTCGCGTCGTCGCCGGTGGTGAGGGCCTTGTGGAAGGCGAGGGCGATCTCCGGCGAGAAGGCGAAGACGGCCGAGGAGTAGAGCAGCACGCCCAGGCCCCGGTAGGCGAGGCCGGTCAGTTCCGCGGTGGGCAGCCCGTTGAAGTAGAGGAAGTCGCCGTCCGGCGCGTCGGCGCGTACCGCGCTGATGATGCGCTGCATCAGGTCGAGATCGCCGACCCCGTCCTTGAGGCCGATGATGTTGGGCACCTTGGCGAGTTCGACCACGGTCTCCGGGGTGAAGACAGCGTTGTCTCGCTGGTAGACGATGACGTCGAGGCCGGTGCCCGCGGCGAGCGCCGAGTAGTGCCGCAGCAGGCCGTCCTGGTCGGCGACGACCAGGTAGGGCGGCATCGCGAGCAGCCCGTCGGCGCCCGCCCGTTCGGCGATCCCCGCGTACTGGACGGCGAGCGCGGTGCCGTAGCCTGCACCCGCGACGACCGGGACCCGGCCGGCCGCCTCCTCGACCGCGGCCGCCACGCAGCGGCCGAACTCCTCGGGAGTCAGCGCGTGGAACTCACCCGTGCCGCAGCAGGCGAAGACGGCCGCCGCTCCGGCTTCCACCCCGGCCCTGACGTGCGCACGGAAGGCGTCGAGGTCGAGGCCGCCGTCCGGGCCGAAGGCCGTGACGGGGAAGAACAGCAGGCCGTCGAGGCGCTCGGCGAGGGCGGGTGAGGGTGAGGTCATCGGGTTCCCCCTGAAAGTCTGTGCGCTCATCTGATCCACGTCTATATTCGTGAACGCTGCCACGCTAAGCGAGTAGCCCCACATGGGTCAAGCCGACCGGCAGGTCGCAGACCCCCGTACGGCCGATGGAATTCGTCCACGTACATGAATCGCAGTCATGGATATACTCGCCTGCAGCTACCGAGGCCAGTGAGACCGAGGAGACCCCGATGACCGCTCCGCGTACCGTCCTGCTCACCGGCGCCGCCGGCGGCCTGGGCACCCTGATGCGCGACCTGCTGCCGGCCCACGGCTACCGGCTGCGGCTGTTCGACGTCCGGCCGGTCGAGGGCGACACCGGCGATGCCGAGGTGATCACCGCCGACCTCGCCGACGAGCAGGCGCTGCGCGCGGCGGTGCGCGGCACGGACGCGGTGCTGCACCTGGCCGGCATCTCGCTCGAATCGACCTTCGACAAGATCCTGCGCGCCAACATCGAGGGCACCCACCGGCTGTACGAGGCCGTCCGCACCGAAGGCGTCCGCCGGGTGGTCTTCGCGTCGAGCAACCACGCGGTCGGCTTCACCCCCCGGCCGCGGGGCGACGACCCGCTGATCCCGATCGGCACCCCGCACCGCCCCGACACCTTCTACGGCCTGTCCAAGTGCTTCGGCGAGGACCTGGCCCAGCTCTACGCCGACCTGCACGGCATCGACACCGTCTCGGTACGGATCGGCTCCTGCTTCCCCGAGCCCCGCTCGGTGCGGAACCTGTCGGTGTGGATGAGCCCGGCCGACGGCGCCCGGCTCTTCCACGCCGCGCTCAGCGCGGACACCAGCGGGCACACCGTGGTCTACGGCAGCTCCGCCAACACCCGGCTGTGGTGGGACCTCTCGGGCGCGCGGGCGCTGGGCTACGAGCCGCAGGACGACTCCGAGGTGTACGCCGCCGCGCTGATCGCCCAGCAGGGCGAGCTCGACCCGGACGAGCCCGCGCACGCCAACCTGGGCGGTCCCTTCTGCACCGACCCGCCGATCTGGCCCTACTGAGCGCCTTAGTGGGCGCCTTACTGAACCCCTTCGCCGACGGGGCCGGTCACCGCGGCCGGCTCCCCCGCGGGCTCCCCGGCAGGTTCCTCGACCGCGGCCGGCTCCGGGTCCGGTTCCTGCTCAGGGTCCTGCTCAGGGATCGGCAGGGTGAACCGGATCCGGGTGCCGCCGGTGTACGCGTTGTCCACCGAGATCCGGCCGCCGTGGTGCTCCACGATCTTCCGGCACATGGCGAGCCCGATGCCGGTGCCCTCGTAGACGTCCCTGCTGTGCAGCCGCTGGAAGATCACGAAGACCTTCTCGCTGAACTCCTCGGCGATGCCGATGCCGTTGTCGGTCACCGTCAGGCTGTACTCGCCGCCGATCACCGAGGACTCCACCGTGACCACCGGCGGGCGCTCCGGGGAGCGGAACTTGACCGCGTTCGCGACCAGGTTCTGCCAGACCGCGGTCAGCAGCGTCGGGTCGCCGAGCGTCTCGGGCAGCGGGCTCGGGCGGCGGATCTCCACCTCGGACTCCTCGATCAGCCCGCCGAGGTTGCGCAGCGCCTGGTCCAGCGTGCCGTCCAGGCTCACCGGCACCGGATCCTCCTGGGTGCGGCCGACCCGCGAGAAGGCCAGCAGATCCGTGATCAGGATCTGCATCCGCTTGGCGCCGTCCACCGCGAAGTCGATGTACTGCATGCCGCGGTCGTCGAGCTTGTCCCGGTAGCGGCGCTCCAGCAGCTGGCAGAACGAGGCGACCTTGCGCAGCGGCTCCTGGAGATCGTGCGAGGCCACATAGGCGAACTGCTCGAGTTCGCTGTTGGACCGGCGCAACTCCTCGGCCTGGGCGGCCAGTTCCGCGGTCTGCTCGGCCAGCAGGGCGCGCTGGTCGTGCGCGTCGGTCAGCGCGCCGGCCAGCCGGCTGCGCATCGCCTCCACGGTCTCGGCGACCACCCGCAGGTCGGCGGGACCGCTGGAGCCGATCCGCCCCTCGAAGTCGCCGGACGCCACCAGCAGCGCGTCGTCCCGCAGCCGCCGCAGCGGGCGGCCGACGATCTGCCTGACCAGCAGCGTCAGCACCGCGGCTGCCACCAGGAAGGTGGCGAGCATGGCGACGAACACGAAGTTGCGCTGCGACTGGACGTGGTTCAGGTCGGCCTGGCTGTGCACCCGGTCGGCGAGCAGGTGCTTGTCCTCGGCGGCGTACAGGGCGCGGATCCGGTCGAAGGCGGTCTTGCTGCCGGCCAGCAGGGCGGCGTCGGAGTCGGCGGGCTGGTCCTGCCGGGCGTGCGCGATCAGCGGCTCGGCGTACTGCGTGCGCCACTCGGCCGCCGCGTCCTGGAGGGCCTTGAGGTCGGCGGTGGCGCTCTGGTTGCCGCGGATCAGCGGGTGCAGCCGGGCGCTGATCGTCTTCTCCTGGGCCAGCCCGTCGGTGTACGGGGCGAGGAACTCGGTGCTGTGGGTGATCACATAGCCGCGGACGCCGGTCTCCTGGTCGAGCAGCGCGGCCTGCAGCCGGACGCCCTCCACCCGGGCGGGCTGCACCCGGTTGCTCAACTCGTCGGACAGGTCGGTGTTGCGGGACAGCAGCTGGGCGCTGATGCCGGCGAAGACCAGGACGAGCAGCACCATGGCGCCCAGCACCAGCTGGATCCAGCCCTGCACGGTGATCCTGCTGTGCCGGCTGCCGGGCGCGGGGGCGGCCTTGGCCGGGGCCGAGGTGCCGGTCCCCGGCGTGGGGGCGGCCGTGGTCGCGGTCGAGGTGGCGGTCATCAGCGTGCCGTCCTTTCGCCCGCGGTGCCGGCGGCCGGCTGACTCGCGGGTGTCCAGCCGACGTGCACCACGGCGGCGTCGTCCTGCAGGCCGCCGTGGTCGGCGGTGGCCTCCTCGGCGGCGCTGATCAGCGCGTCCACGAAGTCGTCCGGCGAGAGCGCCCTGCTCCGCCTGGCCAGGTCGAGCAGGCCCTCCTCGCCGAGCCGGCGCGGTCCCGCGCCGAACCGCCACTCGAAGAGGCCGTCGGTGAACAGCACCAGGGCGGCGCCGTCCAGCGTCCTGGTGGTCACCGGCCAGCTCGCGCTGCCCGGCACCAGGCCGAGCGCCGGGCCGCCCTCGGGCTCCCACCACTCGATGTCGGTGCCGCGGCGCACCAGCAGCCCGGGGTGCCCGGCCCGTACCATCCGCACGGTGCCGCGGTCGGGCGGGAACTCCAGGGCGGTGAGGGTGGCGAAGACGTCGTCGCTGGCGCGTTCTGCGACCAGCATCTGCTCCAGCAGTTCGAGTGCCTCCGCGCCCCGGGTGCCGGCCAGTACGAACGACCGCCAGGCCACCCGCAGGCACACCCCGAGGGCCGCCTCGGCGGCGCCGTGCCCCGAGACGTCGCCGATCACGACGTGCACGGTGCCGTCCTTGGTCTGCACGACGTCGTAGAAGTCGCCGCCGAGCAGCGCCTGGTCGCGGCCGGGCCGGTAGCGGGCGGTGACCGTCCAGTCGTCGGTGCGCAGCAGCGGGGTCGGCAGCAGGCCCCGTTCGAGGCGGGCGTTCTCCTCGGCGCGGATCATGCTCTCGCGCAGCGCCACGGTGGCCCGCTCGATCTGCTTGCGCTGGACTGCGTAGCGGATCGCCCGGCCGAGCGACTGCGGCTCCAGGAGGCGTTTGGACAGGTACTCGTGCGCGCCGGCGGCGACCGCGGCGAGGCCGGCGTCCTCCTCGGACAGTCCGGTCAGTACGACGATGGCCGCCCAGGGGGCCTCGGCAAGCAGCCGGGTCACGGCGTCCACGCCGAAGGCGTCGGGGAGGTGCAGGTCGAGCAGGACGCAGTCGGGGACGGGTTTGGCGGCCAGCAGCTTCCTGGCCTCGGCCATGTTGCGGGCGCGCAGCAGGACGGGGCCGGGGTTCGTGCCCTGGGGTGCGCCGGGGCTCGTGCCCTGGTTCGTCCCGGGGGTCGTGCCCGGGCTCGTGGTCTCGTCGAGATACTCCTCGACCAGCAGTGCGTCCCCGTCGTCGTCCTCGACGAGAAGTACGCAGTCCGGCCCGTTTCCCGCGCGGATCGCCGCCGGGATCCGGGAGCCGCGGGGGTCGCGCGACCGCGGGATCCCCACCGGAAGTCCGGCCGGTGTCCCGGCCGGGCCAATGTGCGCCAAGTTCGTCATCCTCCAGCTACCGCCGCCCACCCACCAGACGTCCGCGCTGAGCGTACTTGCCGCACGTCCCGGGCGGTACGGGCCGGTCGGACCTCTCCTACCCGGTGCGGTGCCCAGTGCCGGGCCAGACGGCGTTCGCAGCCGTGTTCGAGACCGAACCGGTGCAATCCGGCCACCGGGAAAGGGCTGGAACACGGTTCCGGGACCGGTGCCGGAACCAGCGGGGGAACGGGCGGGGGAACCGGGCCGTCCGCGGCGCCGTTTGCTACGAATGTGCGGTGGGTGGCGAGCGCGGTGGGCGGCCTTGCCGGGCGGTTCCGCGGGCGGCGGCGAAGGGAACGGACACGGATGAGCGGCGGCGGGGACCGGGACGGCGATGCGAACCGGGACGGCGGCGGGCGGGGGGACGGCGGCGGGCGGCGACACCGGGTGCTGGTGGTGCGGCGGGACGCGGCCGGGGCCGAGGCGGCCGTGCTGCTGCTGCACGGCGGGCGGGACACCGGGATGGGCGCGCCCTCCGCGCTGAACCTGCCCTCGCGGCGGATGCGGCTGCTGCTGCCGTCGCTGGCCCGGGCGACGGCCGGCCGCAAGGTGCTGCTCGCCGAGGCCCGCTACCGGCACCGCGGCTGGAACGGCGACCGGGCGGACGCGGCCCGGGACACCGTCGAGGCGGTGGCCGAACTCTCCCGGCGGACCGGTGGCGCGCCGGTGGTACTGGTCGGCCACTCGATGGGCGGCCGGGCGGCGCTGCGGGCGGCCGGCGAGCCCGCGGTGACCGGGGTGGTGGCGCTCGCGCCGTGGTGCCCGCCGGGCGAACCGGTGGCCCAACTCGACGGCACCCGGCTGGTGTTCGCACACGCCGGGGCCGACCGGATCACCTCGCCGGCGGAGTCGCTGCGGCTGGCGGTGCGGGCGCGTACGGCGGGCGCCGAGGTGTGCAGGTTCACCCTGGAGGGCGGCGATCACGCGATGCTGCGGCAGGCCGGGCTGTGGCACGCGCTGACCGCGCGGGCGGTCGGCGGGCTGCTCGGGCTGACGCCGCTGCCGCCGGAGGTGGCCTCGGCCTTCGCGCTTCCGGGCGGGTCGGACGACGGGCTGGCGCTGCCGGCGGCGACGACGATCGGGGGCGGATGACGGGCGGCTGGCCGGCCGCCGGTCCGGCGCCGGTGCGAGCGCCGGCCTGGCGCCGGTGCAGGCGCTGAGCGGGGACTCGTTCGGCGCAGACGGGGGCCGAGTAATGGAACCGCAAAGCTCCGTAGGTCGTTACTGAGAACATGACCGCAATGACGCCTGGCTCGAATGTGCCGCTCTCCCTGCCCCGAGTGTCGGTGGACGTCTCCGCACCCGTGCGGCTGGACGTCTCGGGCCTGCTCCTGACCGCCGATGGCAAGGTGCGCTCTGACGACGACTTCGTCTTCTACAACCAGCCGCAGGGGCCGGGGGTGACCTATCGCTCGGGCGGCGGCTCCGCGCCCGACGCCATCGTGGTGGACACCGCGGCCGTGCCGGCCGGCATCGAGAAGATCGTGGTCACCGCGAGCCTGGACGGCGGCGGCGCGTTCGCCGGCACCGTCCCCACCGCCACCGTGCGCGGCGCAGACGACGGCTCGGTCATCGCCACCTTCGCGCCCACCGGGCTCGGCCCGGAGACCGCGCTCGTGGTGGTCGAGGTCTACCGGCGCGGCGGCGCGTGGAAGGTCCGCGCGGTCGGCCAGGGCTACTCCAACGGTCTCGCGGGTATCGCCACCGACTTCGGTGTCAGCGTGGAGGAGCCCGCGGCCCCGGCCGCCGCCACCACCCCGCCGCCGGCTGCGATGCCCAGCGCCCCGCCGCCGTCGGGCCCGGCCGCCGCGCACCTGCCGCCCCCGCCGGCCGCTCCCCCGGCCCCGCCCGCCGCCGCTCCCGCACCGGGCCGGATCAACCTGGACAAGGGCCGGGTGAACCTGCGCAAGAACGAGACGGTGTCGCTGGTCAAGGCGGGCAAGCCGCTGCTGACCTCGGTCCGGATGGGCCTCGGCTGGGAGCCGGCCTTCGGCGGCCGGGACATCGACCTGGACGCGTCGGTGATCGCCTACGGCCCGCAGCGCAACCAGATCGCCATCTGCTACTTCGGCAAGCTGTCGATCCTCAACGGCGCGGTCCAGCACTCGGGCGACAACCTGACCGGCGCGGGCTCCGGCGACGACGAGACGATCACCGTCCACCTCGGCGGCATCCCGCCCGAGGTCACGGCCCTGCTCTTCACCGTCAACTCCTACTCGGGCCAGAAGTTCAACAAGGTGGCCAAGGCCCACTGCCGCCTGCTGGACGCGGGCAGCGGCGAGGAACTGGTCCGCTTCGACCTGACCAACGGCGAGGCCCGCACGGGCGTGCTCATGGCCAAACTCGTCCGGCAGTACTCGGGCGAGTGGGAGATGACGGCGCTGGGCCAGTTCGTGGACGGCCGCACCGCCAAGAGCCTCTCCCGCCCGGGAGCAGCCGCTCTCTGACACCCGCTGGAGCCTGTCCGGTCGATCATGGGCTCTTACCCGGCGGTGTCGGGCCGGCATCGGCCCTGTCTGACGAGTCAGCAGTGACAGAGCAGGTTGATGACGACGGCCTCGGCGTCGAGGCCGTCGAGATAGCGGTTGGCCTGGTCCCAGTAGTCGTCGCTGTCTGCGTCCGTCCATGAGCCGTCGAGGGTGACCAGAGCGAAGCCGGGTACGGCGCACCTGACCGACCTCGATCGTGTTTCTTCGTGTTCCTGTGCGAAGTATCCGACCGGGTCGTTGAGCAGGAACGAGATGTCGAAGTGGGGGTCTCCCGCGACGGCCCGCTGGGCCACGTCCTGCACCAACGGCTGGGCGAGATGATCTCTCTTGGCGTCGGCAAGGGAGTAGCTGCCGGGCTCCGCCTTGTGGCGAGCGACGAAGTCGGTCAGCGGGCTGGCTGGTGGGTGCACCGCGGTCAGCTCCGTCCAGGCGGCGAGCAGGGCATCGTGTGTGATCCCCGCTCGTGTCCGCATGGCGTCGAAGTCGAGCAGCCCCCGCGGTCCGCCGTAGCACTCCAGCGGCCCGAGGGCGTCGAGCTCGGCCTTCCTGCGAGGCACAGTTGAGGCCGTGACGAGTCTGGGGTCGCCGTCGTGCGGAGGCAACACGAGGTAGGCGTTGCCCACGCTGGAGTGGATGGCCCACCAGTCCCAGTGGCCGACCGGACTCCAGTCCTCGGTGAGGTTGGCTTCGTAGGGCGCCATCATGGCAGCTACGACCTGGGGAACCTTTCGAGGTGAGGTCGGCGGCAGGCACACAGTGGCGAAGAACTTGGTCATGCCCGGGAGCGTAAGCCCTGGGATTTGTGGGCCCATATGGCTCTCGCCCCCTCGGATCGTTGTCTCGGCCATGGGGCGGGGCGGTCTGACAGACGCGGGGTGGTCACTCCTCGGTGTGCTGGGGGTTGGGGGCCGCCTCGATCTCGGCCCGCGGCTTCTCGGTGAGCGGCAGCGAGGCGCCGGCCCGGTGGTAGGGCGTGCTCACGAGCACATGCAGCCGCCGCCGGGCCTCGCCGGTGATCGGCCCGGTGAGCGCCTGCCGCAGCTCGGCGAGCGTCCCGGCCAGCGGCCGATCCGCGATCCGCCCGCAAGCGGCTTCCAGCGACCTGACCCGGGGCACGGGCATGGACTCGTCCAACAGCCCCCGCACCGACGGCAGCTTCCTCCTGATGACCGAGCCACCGTGCTCTCGACGAGCAGGTCCGGTTGGGATGACCGTGGTGCACACAACTGCACGCGCCTAGAGGGAGGCTGACATGCCGTCACAGTTCATCGGCATCGACCCGAACACCGGCGATGACGAAAGCCCGACGCCGAGGTGGCGGCGGAGTGTGCCGCGTTCGAGCTGCCGGGGCACGGCAAGGGTGTGCCGGACGGTGAGGCCGTGATCCGCATTCCCGCCAGGATGGTTCCCATGATCCGGGAGGCGTGCGATGCCCTCGAACGTGCCGACGTTCGCTGAGCTGATCACCTCGTGCACACGGTCGGCGGTGCACCTGGAGATGCGGGACAGCTACGCCGTGGACAACGAGAAGGGCCGGTGCGCGGACTGGAGAGCCGGGGTCCGGCATGACCCGGATGACCGCGCCTCGTGGTGGCGGCCCTGGCTCGACCTGATCGTCGAGACGGTCGGGCGCGGTGTCGTCGTGCGGCGCGCCCGGATCGTGTCGGAGCCGGTATCGGAGTACATCCGCTTCGAGCACTCCGGGACGTTCACCAACGTGGCGGCGGGCGAGGAGGTGCGGTGGCTGCCACGGCGCCGGGCCTCGGACATCGCACTCCCGGGCAACGACTTCTGGCTGTTCGACGGGCAGCTCGTGCGCTGGAACCACTTCTCCGGCCAGGGCACGTCCGGCTGTGGGGAGATCACGCGGGATCCGGCCACGGCCGAGCTGTGCGCCAACGCCTTCGAGACGGTCTGGGAGCGTGCCGTGCCGCACGACCTGTACGAGATTCGCCAGCCCTCTAGCATCGGTCGGCCCATGCCCATCTCTCCGTCATCGTCCGCGCAAGCAGTCGGGGCTGACGGTGGTCGAGCTGGCCGGCCGGTGCGGCTGGACGCACTCGAAATCGTCCCGGATCGAGAACGCGCGCACCGCGCCATCGGCCAAGGACATCCGGGCCTGGTGCCGCGCCACCGGGGCGCAGGACCAGACCGACGACCTGATCGCCCAGTCGCTGCATGCCGAATCGCTGTACACCGAGTGGCGCCACCAGATGCGCGGCGGTCTGCTCCAGACCGAGGGGTAGGCGGCGGCGATCCTGCGCACGAGTGCCAAGTTCCAGCACCTGCCCGTGGGCGACAGCGAGAAGGCCGCCCGGGCCCGGATCGAGCGCTCGCGGGTGATCCACGAGACCGCGCGGCGATTCGTCCTGGTGGTCGCTGGTGTCCGTGGAGCTGGTGACCGCCCGGGTCCGGATCAACCAGCCCGCTGAAGTCGCCCTGTACCTGGAGGCGTTCGAGCAGCTGCGGCGGATGGCCATCTACGGGGCCGATGCCCGCGCGTTGGTCGTGCGGGCCATCGACGCGCTGGGCTGAGGCGGTCTCCGGCGGAGCGGGCCGGGCATCCGACGCGAGGGCATGACATGGTCACCTAAAATTTACCGCTCCACGTCTACCCGCATAGAACCCGTGCGGGGACCCTGGGACAAGCACCACTGATACCCCACCGTCCCCCCAGTCACGGGAGCGCTCAGTCATGCCCAAAAACCGTATAGCGCGAGCGATCTGCGCCTTCGTCAGCTCCGCCCTGCTCGCGATGGTCGCGCTGCTGGCCGGCAGCGGCACCGCGCAGGCCGCGCTGCCCACGCCCATCGCCGCGTCCACCGCGCGCAGTTACCTGTCCGGGATGACGGCCACCGCCGAGACGCACGCCTCGACCTACGACCGGGATCTGTTCCCGACCTGGATCACCATCTCCGGGACCTGCAACACCCGGGAGTACGTGATCAAGCGGGACGGCACCAGTGTGGTGACCAACAGCGCCTGCACGGCCACCTCGGGGCACTGGACCAGCGCGTACGACGGCGTGACCACCACCAACGCGTCCAGCTTCGACATCGACCACCTGGTGCCGCTCGCCGAGGCGTGGGCGTCCGGCGCGTGGTCGTGGACGACCGCGCAGCGGCAGGCTTTCGCCAATGACGTGACCCGGCCGCAGCTGATCGCGGTGTCCGCGTCCTCCAACCGGTCCAAGGGCGACGACGACCCGGCCGAGTGGCTGCCGCAGACGTCGTACCAGTGCACCTACGCGCGCGCCTGGGTGCAGGTGAAGCACACCTACGGGCTGAGCGTGGACAGTGCGGAGAAGTCGACGCTGAGCTCGGTGCTCAGCGGCTGCTGAAACGTTCCGTCCAGGTCAGCCGTACCGCCGCGCGGCCAACGGGGTCGTGCAGCCGGTCGTACACCGGACCGGCTGCACGGCCGCGCGGCTCAGTCCTGACCGGGCTCCCCGGCCTGCCCGGACGACTCGGCGCTGTCCCGGGAGCGCGCCTTGAAGGCCGCCTTGCGGGCCTCCTTGGCCACCTTGCGGTCCGGGTGCAGCCGGCCCATCGCCTCCAGCACGTCGGAGGTGGCCGGGTGGGCGACCCGCCAGGCCGCGTCGAAGAAGCCGTCGTGCCGTGACACCAGGTCGCGGACCAGGTCGGCGAGCAGCTCCGGGTCGTCGTCGGCGGCGAGTTGGGCGGCGAGCGTGTCGATGGTCAGCCAGAAGATCATGTCCGCGTCCGGCTGCGGCACGTCGGACGCGCCGCTCTCGGTGAGCCAGACCCGGGCCAGGCCGCCGAGTTGGCGGTCGTCGAGCACCTCGCGCAGCGCGGGCTCGGCCTCCGGGCCGACCAGCGACAGCGTCTGCTGGCAGATCAGCCGGCGGCCCGGCGCGGCCGGGTCGTTCCCGCGGCCCGCGGCGAGCAACTCCCGTGCCGCGTCGGCCGGCTTGCGGCCCGCGAGCCACAACTCGGCCTCGGCGCGCGCCGCGTGGTCGGGGTAGTCGGCCAGCGCGTTGAGCAGGTCGGCGCCCGGGGCGTCGGTGAGGTCACCGAGCACGGGGGCCACCGCGCCCGCGTCGCCCAGCCGTTCGCGCATGCCGTGCACGCCGAGCGGGGTCAGCTTGACCAGGCCGTAGCGGGAGATCTCCTCGGGATCGATGTCGGCGGCCGAGGCCCCGGAACCGCCCTCGGACCCGGCCGGCCCCGCAGAACCGGCCGCCGGCTCCCCGTCCTCCTCCTCGATCAGCGCCTCGTCCACCGGCTGGTAGTCGAGCAGCCCGCTCGGCGCGAGCAGCCGGAAGTGGTCGTCGAGCCGCATCATCACCTCGGTGACCTCTTCGAGGACGGCGTCGCTCGGCTGCTCCATCTCGTCGGGCACCACCAGCGACGCGGCCAGCACCGGCAGCGGCACGGCGCCCGGGACCGCCTCCTCGCCCGTCGCGTCCTGCCCGTCGTCCATCGCCATCAGCGCGTAGAGGTTGACCAGCGCGGTGTCCAGGAACTCGGCCTCTTCCTCCGGGTCCCAGTCGACCTCGTCGAGCGCCACCCGGTCGCCGTCGTCCATCATCTCGCGCAGGCTCTCGTAGTCGGGCGAGGCCGCCTCGGCGAGCGCGGACTCGGCGGCGGCGAGCCAGACCTCCAGCACGTCGCGCGGGTCGCCCGCGGTCACCCGGGCGTACGCCTCGCCCTGCACGGCGTGCCCGGCCACCTCGCCGACCGGGGTGGACTCCTCGGCCTGCTCGTCGATCTCCAGCACCACCAGGCCGGTGTCCACCGCGGTGCCCCACGCCTGCGCGGCCTCGGCGAGTGCGGCCTCCTCCTCGTCCTCGGTGCCGTCACCCCCGCCGGTGAGTCCGAGCTCCACGGCGGCCAGGGACAGGTCGGCGGCCGTCAGTTCGCCCATCGCGTCGACCTGCCGCTGCGGCGCCGCCCACCGGGTCAGCCGCAGCGCGCGGTCCAGCAGCGGCACGGCCAGCGCCAGCCGGGCCAGTTCGTCCGCGGGGAGCAGCCGTACGGGCGGCAGGACGAGGGGACTTGCGGACATGGGTTCTGCTCCTATGCGGCGTGACGGGGAAGGGCGCACCGGTGCGTACCGGCACTCGCCGGTACGCGCCGTCTCAGCGTAGGCCCTGCGCGCACCCGCCCACGACGGCGCGGTGCCCCGGCGCGGCCCCGCCGCCTGACCTCGGCCGGCCCCGTCCCGGAGGCTCAGCCCGGCCCCGCGCCGGGCCTCAGCGCACCCCTTCCCACAGCGCGCGCTCCTCGGCGCGCGGGTCGCTCACGGCCCGCGGCTTCCCCGGGTCACCGGTGGCGCCGGAACCACCCGCGCCGGAACCACCGAACAGCATCGTCGTACGGTCCCGCTCCCCGTACGGCGCCCAGCCTGGATCGCCGGTCGCGGCGAACGCCACCCACGCCGAGTGCATCGCCTCGGCGAGCGGCTGCGGCGGCTCCGGGCCGATCAGCGGGGACTCCTCCTCCGCGCCGAGAGTGTCGAAGACGAACGCGATCTCGGCGGCGTGGCAGGCGCCGAGCCGCCCGTCGAAAGCGGGTGAGCGCCAGCCGAACTCGTACATCCAGGCCCGCGGCGCCGCCTCGGCGAGCCGGATCGCCGGGATCCGGAAGCACCAGTCGCCGATCACGGCGCACAACAGGTCGCCGGGGGTCTCCTCCGGGCGGCCGGCCCGGTAGACGGGCAGCGCGGTGTCCGGGTCGAGGCCGTAACGGCCCGCGGTGGTACGCAGCCGCTGCTCGTCGATGTGCTCGTGCACCCCGGCCGGCACGGTGAACAGCCGGTACTCCTCGGAGTTGGTGCCGACCAGCAGGTCGACCGGCAGGTCGGGACCGGGCAGCGTCCCGCCGCGCGCGGCGACCGGCTCGAAGGGCATCGTGTCGAGCGCCGCCTCGCCCCACTGCTCCGGGTCGGGCCGGGCGAGCAGGTCGGCACGCAACGCCCGCTGGGCGGCCAGCAGTTCGTCGAGCGGCAGCTGCGACAGGGCGGCCGCGGTGGGTTCGACGCCGAGCCGGGCCGCGAAGAGTCCGGCGATCCGGCGGGCGGTCTCCGGGGTGAGGCAGTGGTGGGTGGCGCCGCTCTGCAGGATCGCCCGCCGGAACAGCCCTTGCGCGCCGGGGGCCGTGAGCAGCAGCCCGATGCTCATCGCGCCGGCCGACTCGCCGAACACCGTCACCCGGCCGGGGTCGCCGCCGAACGCCTCGATGTTGTCGCGCACCCACCCGAGCGCGGCGATCTGGTCGAGCATCCCCCGGTTGTCGGGTGCGTCCGGCAGCGACAGGTAACCGTCTGCGCCGAGCCGGTAGTTGACCGTCACGCAGAGCACGCCGTCGCGGGCGAACGCGGCGCCGTCGTAACCGGGCAGCGAGCCGGCGCCGTTGGCGAACGCCCCGCCGTGCAGCCAGACCATCACCGGGGCCCGGCCGCTGGTGCCGGGCGTCCACACGTTGAGGTTGAGGCAGTCCTCGCCCGGTACGGAGGTCTCGTGGAGCAGCACGTCGTACGGCGGTACGTAGGGCGCCTTCGGCGCGGTCGGGCCGAACGCGGTCGCGTCCCGCACGCCGTCCCAACCGGCGTGCGGCTGCGGCGACTTGAAGCGGTTCGGTCCGAACGGCGGTGCGGCATACGGGATGCCGCGGAAGACGGCGCCGCCGTCGGGGGTGGTCTCGCCGCGCACGGCGCCCTGCCGGGTCACGCACACCGGTTCGTCCATACGGTCGGACTCCTTCGTCCTGGGCTGCCTCTTCGCCTTGAGCCGCCACTTCGTCGCGCGCGGCGCGCCTCGATCGCCGGCGGGGATGCCGGTACGATCAACATACCAAGCGGTCGGTCAGGAGGCAGCGGCCCGTACCCGCCCGGTCCGTACCGGCCGCCGATCGGCCGGAACGCGTTGCGCGAGCCCGGCGCGGGACGCCAGTCTTGGCGGATGAGCGGGACCGGGGGGACCACCGACGAGCTGACCGCGCGGTTCCTGGCCGCCACCGGCACCCGGCAGCACTGGGCCGTGCTGGTACCGGTACGGCTGCCGGCCGATCCGCCGTGGGACGCCGGGCCGCTGCCGCCGGCCGGCGCCGACGGCGTGGCCGAAGCCGCGCTGCGGCGGCGGCTGTTCACCCCGGCGGCCGGTCGGGCACTCTACGACCGGCGGTGGCACACCCGCAGCACCGTGGCGGAGGGACCGTTGCGCCTCGACGCCATGGAACTGCTGCGCACCCCGAGCGCACGCTCGCCCCGACAGGCCCTGGCGGTGCTGCACTTCACGGTGGCCGGCGCGCCGATGCTGCCGTTGCTGAGGGCGTTCAGCGGCCGGCGGCGGAACTCGGTGCCCGACCCGCTGCAAGGGGCGCTGGATCCGGCGGTGTTGCTGGCCGGCGTCGCGGATCTCGGCGGGCCGGCCGGGCCGTTCGCCCTGGCCCGCCCGTACACGGTGGCCTTCTGCACGCCGGGCGCCGGACTGCGGGAGGCGCTGCGGGACGGGACGACCGGCGAACTGCCGCTGTCCGCCGACCTGTTGCTGCGGTCACTGGCATCGCGGTCGGCGCCCGCCGACATACCGCTCGCACCGGAGTCGCTGCCCGAGATGCGGGCCGACATCAGACGCGTCTCGTCGGACTGGAGCGTGCTGGTGCAGCGGCAGGGCGCGGCCTTCCTCGGCCACCGCGCCGACACCGGCCCCGGCGACTTCTACGACTACGCGGCGCGCAACGCCCGCGGGGTCTACCTGGACGCGCTGCTGCTCGGCAGCGCCCAGCGCGACCACATCGACGAACTCACCGACGACCTGTCCGCGGTGTTCAGCGGGCCCGGGCTGGCCCGCCGGGTCGGCGCGCTGGAGCAGCGGATCGCGCTCTTCCGCAGCACCTACTGGCGGCAGCACCTCAGCGCCTACGGGCCGGCCAACGACATCCTGCTGGCCTTCCAGGCCCAGTACCGGCTGCCCGACCGCTTCGGCCAGATCCTCGCCGAGGCCGCGGACTACGCCCGGCTGGTGCAGACCCAGGAGAGCCAGCAGATCGCCGGCGCGCTGGGCGTCCTGACCGTTCTCGGGCTGCCGGTGTCCACCGCGCTGGCCGTCCTCCAGGTGCTCGGCGACGCCGATCCCGTCGACCTGGTGATCGCGCTCGCCGCCGCCCTGGCGGCCACGGCCGGGGCCCTGACCACCCGCTACGGCCGGCTGGTGCTGTCCTCGCTGCGCGGCGGGCGAGGACAGCGTTAGCGGCAGGGCGAGTACCAGGGTGAGCAGGCTCATGCGGTGGCGCGGCGCAGGAGGGCGAGCAGCGCCGGGGTGCTGTCGCGGCGGAACCAGGCGATGAACGCCAGTGGGACGAGCAGCACCAGCGGGGTCGCCGCGTTGTGGCCGTCGAACACGGTGAACTGGGTGATCGACGCGCAGACCATCAGGCCGCACAGCGCGATCGCCGAGACCTGGTAGAGGACCGGGATCACCAGGGCGATGCCGCCGGCGAGTTCGAGCGCGCCGGTGAGGTACATGAACCAGTCGCCGAAGCCGATCTTGTCGAACGAGTCGGCGGCGGCCGACGCCCCGAGCAGCTTGGGCGCGGCGCTGGCCAGGGAGTAGAACAGCGCCAGCAGGATCTGCAGCGCGAGCACGGCGGTACGGGCCCGGCGGCCCGGAGTCCGGCGCGCGGTGCGGGCGGTGGGGCGGGTGCTGCCGGGAGCGGTACGGGTGCTGTCGGGGGCGGTACGGGTGCTGCTCTCGTTGAGTACGGTGCTGTCGGCCATCACGGTCTCCTCGGTCGGTTCTCGCGTCCGCTCGGTCGCGTTCGCGTCGTCGTGAGGTAGACGGGGGCGCCCGCCGGAACTCATCGGTCCGGCGGGCGCGGGATGGCGCGGGGCGCCTACTGGGCGCGTCGTTGCGTCAGTTGTGGCTGTGCAGCGCCGCGTTCAGGCCGCCCCAGGAGCCGGTGCGCTGCAGCACCTCCACCTTGCCGGTGGTGGAGTTGCGGCGGAACAGGAGGTTGTCGGCGCCGGACAGTTCGACGGCCTTGACGATCTCGCCGTCCGGCAGCGTGACGCGGGTGCCGGCGGTGACGTAGAGGCCGGCCTCGACCACGCAGTCGTCGCCCAGCGCGATGCCGAGCCCGGACTCCGCGCCGAGCAGGCAGCGCTCGCCGACCGAGACGATCTGGGTGCCGCCGCCGGACAGCGTGCCCATGATGGACGCGCCGCCGCCGACGTCGGAGCCGTCGCCGATCACGACGCCCTGCGAGATCCGGCCCTCGATCATGGAGGTGCCGAGGGTGCCGGCGTTGAAGTTGCAGAAGCCCTCGTGCATCACGGTGGTGCCGGACGCGAGGTGGGCGCCCAGGCGCACCCGGTCGGCGTCGGCGATCCGGACGCCGGAGGGCGCCACGTAGTCGGTCATCCGGGGGAACTTGTCGACCCCGTACACCGACAGGTGCAGGCCCTCGGCGCGGGCCGCGAGGCGCGCCGCCTCCAGCGCGGGCACCGGGACCGGGCCGACGGACGTCCAGGCGACGTTCGCCAGCAGGCCGAACAGCCCTTCCAGGTTCACGGTGTTGGGCCGCACCAGGCGGTGGCTGAGCAGGTGCAGGCGCAGGTAGGCGTCGTGCGCGTCGAGCGGCTTGTCGTCGGTGGAGGCGATGACCGTACGCACGGCGACGACCCGCACTCCGCGGCGGGGGTCGGGGCCCGTCGCCTTCGGCGCGGCGGCCCCGAGGAGTTCCGCTGCGCGCTCGGCGGTGAGGAGCTCGGTGCCCGCCGGGCCGGGGGCGGGGGTGAGCTCGGGGGTCGGGTACCAGGTGTCGAGTACGGTGCCGTCGTCCGCGACGGTCGCAAGGCCGGCGCCGGTGGCGCCGGAGGCACGAGAGTCATTCATGCTTGCACGCTAGCCGCTCAGCGCCCCGGCCAGCCACTTCCCGGCTCCCGCCGGGTCGCAGGACACCCCGCCCGCCCAGCCCCTCCCGGCAGTCGCCGGACCACCCGGCCGGTGGTGGGCTGGCCGCGCAGTTCCCCGCGCCCCTGGTGATGCCGGGGTCATCGCGCCCACGCGGCGGAGCCGCACATCGACAACAGCCCCGCGCCCCTGGTGAAGCCGGGGCCATCGCGCCCCACGCGGCGGGTCAGGGCGTTGCCGGGGAAGGGACGGGAGTGCGGGTGGTGGTCAGGAGGGTTGCGGCGGCGGCCAGGGCCAGGGTGGCGCAGAGGGGCCACAGGGCTGCGGGGGCGGCCGTGTACAGGGCCGTGCCCAGGGGTGGGGCCAGGACCGTGCCTGTGGTTGACGCGCCCGCGTACAGGCTTTGGAAGCGGCCTTGCATTCCGTCCGGGGTCTGGTCGGCCACGTACGCCGTCGCCGGGGTTTTGTAGAGGATCTCGCCTGCCGTCAGCAGCACCATCAGCGCGAGCGCCGTCGCGGTCGCCGCGCCCAGGCAGAGCGCTCCGTAGCCCAGGCCCACGAGCGTCACGCCCGCCGCGATGATCCGCAGCGGCGCGGCCTTGCGCAGAGCCAGCGTCGCCGGGATCTCCAGGCACAGGATCACCCCGCCGTTGACCGCGAGCATCGCGCCGTAGAACTCCGTGCTGAAGCCGTGGTCGGCGAGGAAGACCGGGAGGGTCGAATACTGCTGCCGGTACACCGTGTCGGTCACCACGATCGCCCCGAGCAGCACCAGCACCGCGGGCCGGGCCCGCAGTTCGTGCCATACCCGGGCGGCCGGCGCGGAGCCGGATTCCGGCGCCGGGGCCGGCTTCCTCCGGTGGCCCACACCGTGCGCGGCCAGCAGCCAGGACGCGTACGCCGCGAAGCACAGCGTGCCGAGCCCGTCCGCCACGAACAGCCAGGTGTACGAGAAGGCCGCCGCGATCAGCGCGCCGAGCGGCGGCCCGACGGTGAAGCCCGCGTTGCCGGCGAACCGCAGCACCGCGTAGCCCTGCCGGCGCGCGCCGGCCGGCACGCTGAGCGCGATCAGCGCGGAGTTGGACGCGCGGACGGCGCCCGCGGCGTACTGCGCGACCGGCAGGACGACGAGCAGCGCCGCGACCGGCAGCCCCGGGAGCACGATCAGCCCGCTGCCGCTGGTGACGGCGGCGGTCACCAGAGTGCGCCGGTGCCCGTACCGGTCGCCGAACCAGCCGCCGGTGAAGTTGCCTGCCACCAGGCCCGCCCCGCCGAGCCCGGCGATCAGCCCGGCCTGCGCGACACCCAGCCCGCGCGGCCCGGTCAGGTAAAGCACCAGGTAGATGAACGTGTACGAGACCACCATGTTGACGAACGCGCCGGCGGCCAGCAGCCATACGACCTTCGGTACGTCGCGCACGAGCGCCCTCCCCCAGTCAGTTCCTTTTCGGAACTGACAATCCCAGCCCGGTCGGTTATCGTCAAGGCATTACCGAGGCAGGCAGGCTGACATGACCCGCAGAACCACGCCCACCGACCCGCACTGCGCCATCGCCTCGGCGCTCGACGTGGTGGGCGACGGCTGGACTCTGCTGATCGTCCGCGACACCGCTCGCGGGGTGCGCCGCTTCGACGCCTTGCAGCGCGAACTCGGCGTGTCCCGCAAGGTGTTGACGGAGCGGCTGAAGCTGCTGGTCGAGCAGGGCGTGCTGGCCAGGGAGCGGTATCAGGACCGCCCGCCGCGCTACGAGTACCTGCTCACCGCGCGCGGACGCGCCCTGCTGCCGGTGTTGATCGCGCTTCAGGACTGGGGAGATGGTTGGGTGCTCGGCGACGGAACGACCTCGGCGACGGCCGCGTCGGGTTCGCAGGAGGCGAGCCGGGTGCAGGAGCTCGTCGGCACGCGGGTGCCGTCCGACCTGCGGCTGGCCGGCCCCGGCGGCCCCGCCGACCCGGTGTCGGCGCGGACCCCGTTCACCGTCGTCTACTGCTTCCCCAGCGGCTACGCGCGCCCGGAGTCCTACCCGCCGGGCTGGGCCCGGATCCCGGGCGCGAAGGGCTGCACGCTGGAGTCGTGCACCTACCGCGACCGGCTGGCGGAGTTCGCCGCGGCGGGCGCGACCGTGCACGGGGTCAGCACCCAACGCACCGACGAGCAGGCCGAGTTCGCCGCCAAGGAGGGCCTGCGCTTCCCGCTGCTGTCGGACGCCGACCTCCAGTTCAGCGCGGCCCTGCGGCTGCCGACCTTCCGGGCCGGCGGCACCGTACGGCTCAAGCGGCTCACGCTGGTGGTGGACGCCGAGCGGGTGGTGCGGGCCGCGTTCTACCCGATCACCGACATCGAGCAGAGCGTCGACGCCGCGCTGGCCGCCGTACGCACCGCGACGGCCGCCGCCGCGAGCTGAGCCCGGACGACGGCTCCCGGCCGGCCGTCAGTGCGCCGGCGACGGCGGCGGCGCCTCCCAGGCGGCGGCCTGCGCGGGCCCGGCGCCGAGCACCGCACACCGCAACCAGTGCTCCCCGGGCGGCAGTTCGGCGAGCAAGACGGGCAGCGAGGTGCGCCGCGCCAGCACGTTGGTACCGGACAGCGGCTCGATCACCTGCCCGGCACGGGGTTCGGCCGGCTCCTCACCGGGGCCGTTGGGGCCGTCCGGACCGCCCAGATCGCGCAGCCCGCTGAGATCGCCGGCCTGCGACACCGCCACCGCGCTGCCCGCCGCCGCCTCGCTCACCGCGAGGCCGCCGTCCCGGTCCACCGCGAAGCCGCCCTCGGCGGTGTGCAGCGTGCGGCCGGTACGGACGCGGTGGGTGCGCAGGTGCCAGGGCGCGGCAGCGCTGAGCCAGGTGGTGATCTCGACGTCGGGCCACGGCTGCCAGCTGCTGCGTACGGTCCCGTCGGCCGCCGTCACCTCGGCGTCAGTGGGCTGCTCGCGGACCCGGAAGTGGGTCGGGCCTTCCGGCCCGGTGTCGTCGCTGACCGCGAGCACCGAGTCGTAGGCCCCGTGCACCAGGCCGAGGTCGCCGGCCGGCAGGCTGAAGCCGAACCGGGTGGAGTAGGCGAACTTCGCGTACTTCGCCGGGCCACCGCGCGCCCAGGTGTTGTGCTGCCGGCCGCTGAGCAGCGTCACATCGCCGCCGGAGCGCATCAGCACCGCGCCGGCGTGCGGCTGGGCGGACTCCGCCGGCAGGTCGCCGGGGACGGGGGTCTCGTCGGCCGTCCAGAACGGGTGCCCGTCCGGGAGCGCGAGCGGCAGGAACGCCTTCATCGCCCAGTACGGCGACCCGGGGCTGTTGTACTGCTCGGCCACAGCGGGCTGTGGGTAGCCGTAGCCGATGCTCAGCAGCCCGCCGGGCGAGGTCTGCTCGCCACGCGCCCGCCACCAGCGCAGGTGCCGCATCAGCTGGCCCTTGACCTCGCCGTACGGCAGCGCGTCCACGCCGGCGTAGGGCAGGCCGCCCCAGAAGGCGCCCTGCGCGAAGCGGTAGGTCAGGCTGCGGCCGAACGGCACCGCGGCGCCGTCGTCGGCGAACCAGTGCCGGAAGTCGGCGCCGAACTCGGCGGCCCGCTGCCGGAAGCGCTCGGCGCGGGCGCCGTCCTGCTCGCCGGCCAGTGCGGCGTAGATCAGGCCGTAGAAGTGCATGGCCCAGGGGATGTAGTAGTCGCGCTGCTCGGTGGGGCCGTCGCCGTACCAGCCCTCGCCGAGCGCGTACGTCTCCAGCCGGTCGAGCCGGGCGTGCCGGGCGTCGCGGTCGTGGGCGTAGCCGACCCGGTCCAGGCCGAGGCTGGCCATCACCGGGAAGAAGTTCCAGTTGTTCGGCGGGGTGTCGGCGGTGATGAAGCTCGCCAGCCAGGCGCCGGCCCGGTCGCGTTCGGCGCCGCTGAGCGGGTCCCACAGCCGTTCCGGAGCCAGCGCGAGGGCGAAGCCGATCGCGGCGGACTCCACGGTGCGCTGGTCGAGGCCGACGGCCTCGCCCCAGTATTCGGGGTGCCCGGGGTCGGTGCCTGCCGCCAGGCCGCGGGCCCACAGGTCCCAGTGCGCGAAGTCGCCGCCGCCGGCCGCCAGCGGGGCCAGGCCCCACAGCGGGCGGGCGTATCCCTCCAGGTCGGAGGCCGCGTCGTCGAAGAAGGCGATGCTCAGCCCGGGGCGGATCCGGGCGCCGCCCGGGCTCGCGAACGGCACCAGCGGCTGTGCCAGCTCCGTGACGTACGCCTGGAGCTCGGCGCGCGAGGCGGGCCCGCCGGTGCCACCGCCGGGGACGTTCCCCGTACCGCCGCCCGTGATTCCGCCCGCGCCAAGCCTGCCGCCGCCCGCACCGCCGGCCGTGCCGTCGGCCATGGTGCCCGCCCTTCGTCGTCCGATCGAGATTGCGACAACTTTCGCAACATCGCCCCGGTGCCGTCAATGGATCCCGGCCGCCCCCTCCCGTGCCAATCCGGCTGTACCGGGCAGCGGATTGTGCGAACGTGGAGGGGCCACGGCGCACGCAGGACCCGACCTGCGTACGGATGCTCTCCGAGACGCCCGGCGCGCGCGGTGGCCCGGAGGGGGTGGCTGGTGCGCGAGGACGTGAAGGTGCCGGACGGACGGCAGTTGACGGTGGAGATCAGCGGTGATCCGCATGGCACACCGGTCTTCCTGCTGCACGGCACACCGGGCAGCCGGCTGGGGCCCGCGCCGCGCGGGCTGATGCTCTACCACCAGGGCGTCCGGCTGATCGCCTACGACCGTCCCGGCTACGGGAGTTCGGACCGGCTGCCGCACCGCAACGTGGCCGATGTCGCCCAGGACGTGGCGGCCATCGCCGACGCGCTGGGCGCCGACCGGTTCGCCGTGCTCGGCAGGTCCGGCGGCGGGCCGCACGCGCTGGCCTGCGCGGCGCTGCTGCCCGAGCGGGTGACGCGGGCCGCCGCGCTGGTCAGCCTGGCGCCGCCGACCGCCGACGGTCTCGACTGGTTCGCCGGGATGTCGCCGTCCAACGTCGCCGAGTACACCACGGCCGCGGCCGGCCCCGAGCGGCTGGCCGCCAGCCTCGTGCCGCGCTCCGACGCGATCAGGGCCGATCCCGACCAGCTGCTCGTCCAGCTGCGGTGGGAGCTGACCGAGCCCGACCGGCGGGTGGTCTCCGACGCCGGCATCAGGTCGATGCTGGTGCGCAACTACCGTGAGGCGCTGCGCACTTCGGCCGACGGCTGGATCGACGACGCGGTCGCGTTCTGCAACCCGTGGGGCTTCGACCCGGCCGACATCAAGGTGCCGGTGCTGCTGTGGCACGGCGAGGAGGACGTCTTCTCGCCGGTCGGCCACACCCGCTGGCTGGCCGACCGGATTCCCGGCGCCACCGCGCTCCTCCAGCCCGAGGCGGCGCACTTCACCGCGCTGCGGGTGCTGCCCGACATCCTGACCTGGCTGGTCGGCGACCGCCCGTGGGCGGCGGGCTCGCTCACGGCCTGAGCGGCGGCCACGGGCCCGGGACCGGAAACCCCGGCCCCGCGGAGGACCGACAGGCCCTAGACGACCGGCGGTTCCAGGTCCCGGTAGACCCGCTTGCGGCTGCGCACGCCCACCGTGTACGGGTGATCGGTGCCGAGTAGCCGGGACAGCTCGTCCTCGGCCGCCTGCCGGGCGATCCGCGACTCCTCCAGGTGCCCCAACTGGCCAAGGGTGAAAGCGAGGTTGGCCCGGCAGATCACGCTCTCCGGGTGCCGGGGGCCGAGCCGCATCTCGAACCCGGTGATGGCCTCCCGCTCCAGTGCCTCCGCCTGGTGCGGGTCGTCCAGCTCCGCCACCACGTTGGCGTAGTTCACCATGCAGGACAGCGTGTACGGGTGGGTCTCCCCCAGCACCTCCCGCAGCAGGGTGAGGTTGTTCTCCAGCACTTCCTTGGCCTCGTCCAACTGGTCGACCCCGCGCAGGCAGATGCCGAGGTTGTTGACCGCGGCGAGCGTCATCGGATGCCGCTCGCCGGGCGCGATCCGGTAGGCGGCGATGACCTCCTGGGCCATCTCCAGCGCCTCGTCGCGCTCGTCGGTGGCGTACAGGTCGGCGGCCAGGTTGAGCGTGCAGGCCAGGAAGTCCGGGGTGACCAGCGAGTGGTACTTCTGCTGGTACCGCTGCCGGGTGTTGGTGGTCAGCCGGCGGGCGTCCTCCAGGCGTCCGGCCTTCCGCAGCGACACCGCCAGGCTCTTGGCGGTGCGCAGCGTCTCGGGGAAGTCCTTGCCGAGCACTTCCTTGTACGACTCGTACGTGGTGCTCAACAGGGTCGCCGACTCCTGGTAGTTGCCCGCCTCGCGCAGGTCCCGCGCCAGGTTGCCGGACGAGAACAGCGTGTACGGGTGCTCCGCGCCGAGCACCACCCGCCGCCGGTCCAGGGTCTCCTGGTCGATGTCGCGGGCGTCGTAGCAGTCGCCGACCATCCGCAGGCACACGCCGAGGTTGTTGGCGGCGGCCAGCGAGCGGGGGTGGTCCTGGCCCAGCAGGTCCTTGAAGCCGTTGTACGCCTCGCGGGCCATGTCCAGGGCCTCTTCGAAGCGGCCGAGGGTGCTGAGGTCCGTGGCCAGACCGCTCGCGGTCATCAGGGTGTGCGTGTCCGGCTTGCCCGGCCGGTCCAGGTGGGCGCGCTGCCAGTCCAGGATCCTGGCGTCCTTCTCGTACGCCTCGACGTACTTGCCCTGCGAGCGGAGGATGTTGGCGAGGTGGAAGTCCAGGAAGTAGTTCTGCCGCTCGAAGTAGCGGCGGCGCGCCGGGGTCTCGCCGGACATGTCCCGGCCCCGCCACTGCTCGTCGAGCTGCGCGCCCAGCGCGTAGGCGGCGTTGAGGTCGCCGCGCTTCCACAGGTACCTGACCCGGTCGATGAGCAGCTGCCGGGTGTCGGGCTCATCGCAGTCGCTGGCCTCCGAGGCGTCCAGGTGCGGCCAGATCTCGCCGAACCGCTCCCAGTTGTCGGGGTCGTCGGTGTCGCCCTGGATCGGCCGGGCCCCGACCAGGATGCGGTGCACCTCGTGCATCGCCGACTCCTGCTCGTCCTCGTTGAGTTGGGAGCGCATCACGGTCTGCACCAGCCGGTGCACCTGGATGCTGCGGGTGGCCTGGTCCACCCGGGCGAGCGCGAAGCGGCTCAGCTCCTGGATGAGCTGGCCGAGGTTGAGCCGGTCCTGCAGGCTCTCGTCGTACTGCACCAGCGCGCCGAGCATCTGGTCGCTGTAGAGCAGGTTCCCGGAGATCGGCTCGGGCGCGAAGAAGGCGCACAGCTGGAGCAGCCGGACGGCGGCCGGCGAGCGCTTCTGCAGCCGGGCGATGGAGATGTTCCAGGTGGCGGCGACCGGTTCGGGGTAGCCGGGCGGCTGGCTGAGCGAAAGCACCCTGGTGGCCTGGGCCTTGAGCTCCCTGAGGTACTCCTCGGCCGGGGTGGCGGTCTCGGCGAGCCACGCTCCGGCCTGTTCGACGGCGAGCGGCAGGTCGCCGACCGCGGCGGCGACCCGGTCGGCGTCCTCCCGGCCGAGCGAGGGGACCCGGCGCAGCACGTGCTCGATGCTCTCCCAGCGCTGGAAGACGTCCACTTCAAGGGAGTTGCCGAGCTGCGACCAGTTCTGGTTGCGCGAGGTGAGCAGCACATGGCCCTGCCCGCCCGGCAGGAACGGCCGTACCGCGGCCGGGTCGTCGGCGTTGTCGAAGACCAGCAGCCAGCGCTCGGAGGCGGCGGTGTTGCGCAGGTAGGCCAGCGCCTCCTGGGCGGCGGCGGCGATGTCGTCGCCGACGTGCAGGCCGAGCCGGCCGGCGAGTTCGGCCAGCGAGGCGGTGACCAGCTCGGTCTGCTCGGCGGAGATCCACCAGATCAGGTCGTAGTCGCCCATGAACCGGTGGACGTACTCCAGCGCGATCTGCGTCTTGCCGACGCCGCCGAGGCCGAACAGGGTCTGCGGCCTGGGCAGCACGATGGTCATGCCGCCGCCGAGCTCCTTGCGGATCTGCTCCAGTACGGTGCTGCGCCCGGTGAACGTCAGGTTGCGCGGCGGCACGTTCCACACCCGCGGCAGCGTGCCGGGAAAACGCGGGGCAGGTGTGTCGAGGTCGTCGGTGTTGTCGGGCAGCCGGGCCGGCCGGTCCAGCGCGCGCAGCAGCGTCGCCGTGACATGGCTCTCGTCGCGCCGCACCACGTCCACCGGGCCGCGCTCGGCCAGCGAGGCCGACAGCGGGATCTCGCCGACCCTGACCGGCACCAACTGCCGCCGGGTGCCGGACGGATCGGCGGCGAGGGCGCGTTCCCACACCGCGATCCCGGCGGTCGAGCGCTGGTAGGCGGGCGACAGCAGGACGACGGTACGGGCGTTGTCCGCGGGCTGCGGCCCGGTGTCGGCCGCCGCGCCGTCGGCGCCCGCCTCGGTGGACGGGCCGGCCGTGACGTCGCGGGCCAGGACGTGGAATCCGGCGCGGGTCAGCAGCGCCGCGATCCAGTCGGCCCACATCCGGTCCTCGGGCACGAAGCACAGGTTGACGTCCACCGCGGTCAGCGGCCGGTAGGGCCGGGTGAACATGTCGCGGTAGTACAGCCGTACGTCCTCCGGCATCGGCGTCAGCCTGGTGACCTCGGACTCGCTGATGACGGCCGTCAGCCGCTCGAAGGCGGACAGCAGCGAGGTGGTCAGGCCGGTCTCGTCGCCGAAGGTGGCGAGGGTCTCCTCGTAGTTGTAGTACGACCGGTAGGGGATCTCCACCGAACCCCAGTAGCCGGCGGTCTCCTCCGGGCTCATCCCGCCCGGCAGCCCGTCGAACTTGTTGCGCGCCAGCCAGCGGCCGGCGTCCACCTTCTCCTTCTCGCCCTCGTCGATCCGCATCGGGACCGGCAGGATCCGGATCCGCCGGCGGTGGAACCGGTCGCTGATGTGCCGGGCCACGGTGGCCGCGCCGTCGATGCTCTGGCCGCTGAGGGTGAAGCAGTCCACCAGCACGTCGGGCAGCAGCACCGTGCAGATGTCGGCGATGTCGCTGATGCCGGTACGGCTGTCGATCAGCACGTAGTCGTAGAACTGCTTCATGTCGTCGCGCAGCGCGTCGAAGAACTGGCCGCCGCCGAGCCGGTCGAAGAAGTTGTCCCAGTCGAAGTTGCTGACCGCGGCGGAGTAGGTGCGGTCCTGCCGGCCGGCCGAGACGAAGTCCAGGGTGCCGCCGTCGGGGAACTCCCAGTCCAGGGAGACCGCGTGGGTCCTGATCCTGGCGTAGTCGCGGTGCCAGTCGCCGGCCCGCGGGCCGGGGGTGATGGCCTCCTCGGCGAAGTCCCTGATGAGTTCGATGACGCCGGTGGTGGCGCCCATCATCGACGGGTCCAGGAAGGGCTGGAAGAACCGGTGCAGGCCGGGCGCCTCCAGGTCCCAGTCGACGGTGAGCACCCGCTTGCCCGCCGCGGCCAGGATCCACGCGGTGTTGGCCAGGGCCATCGTCCGGCCGGTGCCGCCCTTGTAGGAGTAGAAGGTGACGATGGTTCCGCCACGGGTGCCGGTCGTCATCGTCAGTCCTCCGTGTCGTCGGGGCGGTCGGTGTCGTCCGGGCCGCCGGTGCGGCGGGGGCCGTCGGTGCCGGGCCGGCCGCCGATGCTCCGCGGGCCGGGCGGCCCGGAGCCCGGCCGGTGCCTGCGGCCCGCTCCGGGCGGGGCCGGCCCGTCCGGCGGGCGGGCGCTGCCGGCGGCCTCCGGCCCGCGCAGCCGGAACCGCTCCCGGTGCGGGCCCTCCGGCGGGTACGCGCGCGGCGCGTGCTTGACGTACTGCGCGGCGGACCACTCCACCACCTCGGGCAGCAGCTCGGTCAGCGCCTCAAGGCTGTGCACCCCGTGCGCCGCGGCCCGGCAGGCCGGCGGCCCCTGCGCGGTGCCGTTGGGCATCAACTCCTCAAGCAGAGCGGTCAGTTCGCCCTCCTTGGTACGGCTCTCGGGATCCTCACGGTTCCACGGCACCACCACTCCGGTCCAGGGGCGGCGGCGCTGCGCGTCGTAGCGGCTGAGCCGTTCGCGCCACACCGGGTCCGCGACGGCCCACCGGTCGACCAGCATGATCTCCGGCCCGCCGGGCTCCGACTCGGGGTGGCCGGCCTCGGACTCCGCGTCGAAGGAGTACAGCGTGGACTCGTAGTCGAAGCTGCGGGCGAGGTCGGCGGCGACCGCGGCCAGCGGACGGGCCGAGGCCGGATGGAAGGGGTTCCAGCCGGTGGGGGTGTCGCCGTAGAACTCCGCGCTGCGCCCGGCCGGCAGCCGGTCGCGGGTGCCGGCGGCCACGGTGATCCGCAGGTTGCGCACCCCGCGCCGGTCGCCGAACGCGCTGGGGATCCGCCGGTAGTCCAGCGGCGGCCCGGGCTCGACGCCGCCGCTCTCGGCCACCTGGACGATCCGCTTGGCCAGCTCGTAGACCGCCACCTCGTAGGCGCTGCGGAACATGCTCAGCTTGATCAGCCCGTACAGGCCCTCGGTGGCGTAGGAGTCGCCGAGCGCCATGTGGTTGAACTGCAGCCGCTCCACCGCGCCGGGCAGCTTGGTGGGCGGCACCGGCACCCACAGGGCCGGCACGATCGCCTCGATCACCCGGTTGCTCCTGGCGTGCTGCTGGATGGCGCGCTGGGCGAACGCGTACCACTCCTTGCCGCACTGGGCGCTGGCGAAGTACCGGGGCGAGAACAGCGGTACGAACACCCGGCAGCCGGCCAGCGAGTCGGCGAGCCGCTCCGACCAGCCCTCACCCGAGCGGATGTCCCGGTCCATGAATCCGACGGTGGAATCCCCGCCGATGTCGGTCAATGCCAGAACGTGGTCGCAGAGGTCCTTGTAGAGCTGCCCCACCCACATATCCGGATCGGGTACGGCCGAGTCTGAACGAGGCGTGTGCGCATAGCTCAGGAAGAAATACGGTGCCCGGTCGTCGGGCCGTCCCGATATGAGCACGCGCGTCCCCCAGCTCCTCCGGTTGCAGACAGTCTAGAAACCATATGGCCCGGCCGGAACAGGAAAGCCTGGAATCGGATCGGCCGTCAGATCGCGGCGCGGGCCCCGAGACGGTTTTCGGCCAGCCAGCGCGCGGCGAAGTCCACGGCGTCACGCAGCCGCACGGCGCGCGCGCCGGCCTGCCCGACCCTGCCGTGCCGCACGCCGGGCTCGGTGCTGCCCGCGTCCGCCCGCTCGAAGGCCGCACCCAGCTCGGCGAAGTCGTCGTCGTCCAGCACGACATCGCGGTAGGTGAACCACTCGGCTCCGCCGGGCCGCCGCACCACGCAGCTGTACTCGCGGCGCGGCGGGTCGGGAATCCGGTATTCGGCAAGATGGAAGGCGGTGCACGCGTCGTAGCCGGTGCCGATCATCACGATCAGCGCGTCCTCGTCGTAGAGCCGGCCGAGCGGGGAGGCGTCGCCGAGATGGCAGTCCTCGTCATGCCGTTCGACCAGCCGGGCCGCCTTCGCACCGAGCGCGGCGAACGAGGTCTGCGGGTGGCCGCTGCGCAGGGCGCCGGGTGCGAGCCGTACCAGCTCGGCGAACCGGCCGATGCCTTCGGAAGGGCTGCGCGCGGGGTCGAACGGCGGCATCGACGAGCGGTAATCGGCCAGTTCACCGGGGTTCATCCCGGCAGTTCGTTCACGATACGTTCGAGACGTATTCGAATTACTCGCCGTGAAGGCGGGTACTACCACTGTCCCATCCGGGCCGAGCACGTCCCGCAGGGCGCCGAGCACCGCCGCGGCCACCGGGGCGGTGTCCGGCCGGCCGCCCCACGGTGAGCGGGGCGGCGCGACCGCGGCCATGGCGGAGTGCACCAGGACGGTCCGGCCGGCCGTCACGCGCAGCGCCGCGAGATCGCGGGCCAGCGCCTCCCGGCCGGGCACCGGCCGCAGGAACCGGGGGTACGGCTGGAGCCGGGCGCGCGGCGGGAGTTCGAGGTCGGGCTCCGGCCAGGTCTGCTGCCGCCGGGGGGCCCATCGGGTCCTCATCTGGGCCGCCTCAGACCCCGACCGCGCGGCCGGCCAGCGCCGCCGAGGCGAACCGCTCGCCCTCGGCGGTGAGCACACCGCTGGTCAGCAGCGTCTCCCAGGCCCGCGCGGTGTCGCCGGAGTGCTGCCCCGGTTGCGCCGCCAGGGCGGCCGTCGCGGAACGGGCGTAGGCGCGGGCCAGCAGGTCGCCGGCCGGCATCCGGTCGTCGCCGCCCGGCACCGGGAAGGAACGGGGGTCGGACTCGTCGTACAGCTCGCACTGTTCGAGCAGCGCGTCGAGTGTGGCGTACTGGAACTCGTACAGCAGCCGGCGGGCGAGGTCGGTGGGATCGTCCGGAAGGACCAGGCCGATCGCGGCCATTCCGCGGCGGCTGCCGGCCAGGCCGCCGAGGCGGCCGGCTCCGGGGGCCAGCGGGGTGACGGTGGACAGGCCGGCGGCCAGCCCGCCGGCGCGGGCCGGTTCGGCCGATCGCAGCCGGGGCCATGCCTGCGCGAACAGCCGCTGCCAGACGGCGACTTGGCTGTCCGGCAGCCGGGGCGCGACCGGGTCGAGGTAGCAGTCCCGGTACGGGTCCAGGTCGTCGAGGGCGAGGTCCACGAGCGGGCCGGCATCGTTCGGTGCGGTCAAGTGCCGTACCGGAAGCCAGCGTTCGTCGGGCTCAGCGTCCGCGGTCACCCGTACTTCCTCGTCGCCGCGGCGGATGACGAAGCCGGAATCGGCCGCCGTCACCTCGGCGGTCGGTGCGCCCTGCGGGCGCAGCCGGGCCTGGCCCAGGGCGGGGAGCCAAACGGTGCCGTCACCGCCGACCGCCACCGGCATCGGGCGGGTGAGCCCGGCGCGCAGCCCGGCGACGGCCACCAGCGCCGAAAGCCGTCCCGCCTGCGGCAGTTCACCCGAACCCGCACCGGGGACCGGCTCGCTCAGCGCGTCCCGGCAGGCCACCGCCCAGGAGCGGGTGTAGGGGTGGCCGAGCAATCCGTCGATGCCGCCCGGGTCTTGTTCAAGTTCGGTCAGCAACTGCCAGGCGGGCGACCACAGTTCGCCGCCGCGGTCTCCGATCTCGGCGTTGACGGTGTCGAGCCAGCCCCGGGTCACCTGCCGCTGGGCCGCGGCCAGTTCCCGCACCGCGCTGCCGTCGCCGGTGCCCGCGGCCAGCTCGGCGAGGCCGGCCAGCGGGGGGGCCGTGTCAGCGCCGTCCAGGCTCACGGCAACGCCGCCACTGCGCCCGAGTTCGGCCTCCGTCGGGCCGCCGATGCGTGAACTCACTTGCAGGACGAGGGACTTGAGGTCTTCGCAGAAAACCGACGGGTTGTCGAAGTCGCTGCCGTCACCCCGGTACCGGTGGGCGTACAGGCCGCCTCCGCAGCTCCTGACCACCGGGCAGGCCCGGCACTCCGCGCTGAGCCCGGCCAGCCCCTGCTGCCTGGCGACCACGCCCGGGTGCCGGGCGGCGGTGTCGAGGCTGTCGGAGAAGACGTCGTATCCGGTGGCCGGGGCGCCGTCGTAGGCGGTCTTGAGGGAGTCGGCCTGCTCCAGGGTGCCGTCGGTCTCGATGACCACCAGGTCAGCCGGGCCGAGGCCCATCGACTCCGTCAGGCTGGGGCCGCCGCCGAGGGTGCTGATCACGGAGTCGAACATCCGTACCGGCATCGGCCTGCCCTGGGTGTCCCAGCGGTCGAAGATCCGCAGCAGCCAGTCGGCGTAGCCGGCCGGCAGATCGTCGGGGCGGGCCGGCGGATCGTCCCACGTGGCGTGCGGCAGCAGGAAGTCGATCCGCGGCGGATCGAGGGCGGCGAGCGCGTCATAGACGGCGATCGGGTCGTTGGCGATGTCGATCGTGCAGAGCAGCCCGGCGAACAGGTGCCGGTAGCGCTCGCGTTGCAGCAGGGCGACCGCGCGCAGCACGCGCTGGTAACTGCTGCGGCCGTTTGCGTAGACCCGGTGACGGTCGTTGGCGGCCTGGTCCCCGTCGAGCGAGATACCCACCTTCACGTCGAACTCGGAAAAGAGGTCGAGGTGACGCTCGCTCAACTGGACGCCGTTGGTGTGGATGCGTAAATCGAGTTCGCTGATTCCGGCCAGGCTGCCGCGCAACTCCTCGCACACCCGGCGCAGTCGCGGAATACCGGCGAGCAGCGGCTCCCCTCCGTGCAGAATGACGTGCACGGAGGGCAGGCCGTGTGATTTCGCGTGTTCCGCCAGTCGGGTGGCCGTCCAGCTGATGGTCTCGTCGGAGATCACCGTGGGACGCGAACTCCAGCTCTGGTCGGCGTGCTCATACACGTAGCAGTGCTTGCACGCCAGGTCGCACCTGCTGTGGACCTTCAAGACCAGCTGGCGAAAGGGAACCAGCGAACCTGTCATCTCCCGATACTAGATGCAGGAGTTGAAGGTCGTCGGCATGTCCTGACGGCCGGTGGGAAGGATACTGGCACGCCGCAGGCTCCGGGCGAGGGTCCGGTCGCCGCGGGCGTCCGGTCGAGCGGCCGGAACACGGAGCCCCGTGGCGGGGGTGGCGGGGCGGTTGTGCATCGGAGTGTTCACGGCCGTCCTAAGGCGCGGGCGGCCGGGCGGAACCGGGCACACCGAAGTGGTGAGCCGACAGCCACCAAGCCGCAAGGGTAGGTATTTCGAGACCCTACCGTCTGCGCCCTTCGCTCGCGAGTCGGCCAGCGGTATCCTCTGCCCGCTCATTCGCGGATTCACCTGGATGAGTTATCGCCTTAACCTGGGGACCCGATATGCGAGCTCGTGACCAGGGATCGCAGCGCAGCGCGGCCTTCGGCGACGCCGACCTGCCACGCCTGTTCCACTGGGCCGACGGGGCCGCCGTCACCAGGCAGCGCCTCACGGTCGAATGGGTCAGACGGCAGTTGGTGCTGCTGGTGGCCGCGGCGGCGTTCTCCGCACTTCCCTGGCGGACGCATATCGGCCATGTCGACCTGCTGGCCCTGGTGAGTGCGGCGGCCTATGTGGGCGCGCTGTGGTTCGGCTGGCAGATGTCCCGTCACCACCACAAGGTGAACTGGCAGTTACACCGCAGCGCGGCGGAACTGCTGCGCTCGCAGTGCTGGCGCTACGCCGTACACGGCGCTCCGTTCGGCCCTGACGCGGCGGATCCTGATGCGCTTTTCGAAGTACGCGTCAATGAGGGCCTGCACCAGATGCGGGCGATCGGATGGCGGGACCCGCGTCCACCCGGGACGTCGGCGTTGGAGCGGGAACTGATCACCCCGACGATGCGCGCGCTGCGCGGGACGCCGTTCTCCGTACGGCGGGATGTGTACGTACGGGACCGGGTGATGGAACAGCGCGACTGGTACCACCGCCGGGCGCAGCAGTCGCGGCGGGCCGCGGCGATGTGGCAGGCGCTGGCGGCGCTCGGCACGGTCGGCGCGCTGCTCGCCGCCGGGGCGAAGGCGTTCCGGTGGGGGGACTCGATGGACCTGGTGGGCCTGGCCTCCGCCGCGGCCGCGGCGAGCGTGGCGTGGAGCGAACTGCGCCAGTACCAGCCGCTGGTGGCCGCGCACTCGCTGGTGGCCCAGGAGTTGAGCGCCATGGCGGTCACCTTGGAGAAGGTGGTGGCGGAGCCGCAGTGGGCCGACGAGGTGGCCGCCGCGGAGGACGCGATCTCGCCCGAGCACACCGCCTGGCTCGCCAGGCACCGCAGTTGACGGACGGCGCGGCTGAGCGGGCACCGCGGTTGTCCCAGGCACCGCGGTCAACCGGCCGGCGCGACGGCCTGCGCGGCTAGTCCCGCTCCACGCCGCTCTTCCAGATGACCGAGACCGGCTTCCCCAGCGAGCGCGTGTAGTGCACGATGTCGGCCGTGCCGCCGAGGCCGCGGGCGGGCCGGCCGTCCCAGATGGCCACCATCCGGTCGCAGTGGTCGGCGATGTAGACCCCGGCGTCGTAGTAGGCGTGGTCGCTGACCTGCTCGTAGTCCAGCACTATGTGGGTGCGGGCCTGCCCGAGCAGCCGGCGGAACCGCAGCAGCTCCGCCGGCGAGAAGGTCGTCTCGTAGTCGGCGGCGGGCGTGACGACGGTGAGCTGGGCGCCGCCCGACAGCGCGATCTCGGCGAACAGCTGGTCGGAGCCGGCCGCCAGGCTGCTCAGCACTTCGAGCGGCTGCGCGCTGCCCTGCCGCCGGCACAGCGCGTCGGTCAGCGCGGCCTGTACGTGCCCGTACGCGGCGGCCGGGATGAGCCGGTGCCCCGTGACCCCGATCCTGGTCGGAAGGGTCACGGGGTTCTCAGGCGTCACGGACGGCTCAGACGTTGAAGCCCAGGGCGCGCAGCTGCTCGCGGCCGTCGTCGGTGATCTTGTCCGGGCCCCACGGCGGCATCCAGACCCAGTTGATCTTCAGCTCGCGGACGATGCCCTCGGTCGCCGAGTTGGCCTGCTCCTCGATCACGTCGGTCAGCGGGCAGGCCGCCGAGGTGAGGGTCATGTCGAGGGTGGCGACGTTGCTGTCGTCGATGTGGATGCCGTAGATCAGGCCGAGGTTGACGACGTCGATGCCGAGTTCGGGGTCCACCACGTCGTACAGCGCCTCGCGGACCTCCTCCTCGGACGCGGGGGTGGTGCTCAGGCCGTTGGGCACGGTGTTGTTGCTCATGCGGTCTTCCCTTCGGACAGCGCCTTCGCCGTCGCGTCCTTCCACGCCATCCAGCTCAGCAGTGCGCACTTCACGCGTGCGGGGTACTTCGAGACGCCGGCGAACGCCACCGCGTCCTCCAGCACCTCCTCCATCGCCTCGTCGGGTTCGAGCTGCCCCTTGGACAGCATCAGCTCCCGGAAGGTCTCCTGGATCTTCTGGGCCTCGCCGAGGTCCTTGCCGACCAGCAGGTCGTTCAGCACCGAGGCGCTGGCCTGGCTGATCGAACAGCCCTGGCCCTCGTAGCTGACGTCGCCGATGGTGTCGCCGTCCATCCGCACCCGCAGCGTGATCTCGTCACCGCAGGTGGGATTGACGTGGTGCACCTCGGCCTGGCCTTCGCGCAGGCCGCGGCCGTGCGGGTGCTTGTAGTGGTCCAGGATCACGTCCTGGTACATCGAGTCCAGCTTCACGAGAACACCGCCATCAGCCGAAGAAGTTCCGTACCTGCTCCAGCCCGTCGACCAAGGCGTCCACCTCGCCGGGCGTGGAGTACAGATAGAACGACGCCCGCGTGGTCGCGGGAATTCCGTACCGCAGGCAGACCGGCCGCGCGCAGTGGTGGCCGACCCGGACCGCGATGCCCTGCTCGTCCAGCACCTGGCCGACGTCGTGCGGGTGGATGTCGCCGATCGTGAAGGAGATCGCCGTGCCGCGGTCCTCGGACGTGGCCGGGCCGATGATCCGCAGGTCGGGCACGTCGAGCAGCCGGCGTACGGCGTAGTCGGTGATCGCGTGCTCGTGCGCGGCGACCTTGTCCATGCCGATCGCGGACAGGTAGTCCACCGCGGCGCCGAGGCCGACGGCCTGGGCGATCGGCGGGGTGCCGGCCTCGAACTTGTGCGGCGCGGGCGCGTAGGTGGAGGAGTGCATCGAGACGGTCTCGATCATCTCGCCGCCGCCCAGGAACGGCGGCAGGTCCTCCAGCAGCTCCTGGCGGCCCCACAGCACGCCGATGCCGGTCGGGCCGAGCATCTTGTGGCCGGTGAAGGCGACGAAGTCCGCGCCAAGCGCCTGCACGTCGAGCGCCATGTGCGGGGCGGCCTGCGAGGCGTCGATCAGCACCAGGGCGCCGACGTCCTGGGCGCGGCGGACGATCGCCTCGACCGGGTTGACGGTGCCGAGGATGTTGGAGACCAGCACGAAGGAGACGATCTTGGTCTTCTCGGTGATCACCTGCTCGATGTCGGACAGGTCGAGCCGTCCGTCGTCGGTCAGCCCGAACCACTTCAGCTTGGCGCCGGTGCGCTGCGACAGCAGCTGCCACGGCACGATGTTGGAGTGGTGCTCCATCTCGGTGATGACGATCTCGGTGTCGCGGTCCACCCGGTAGGGCTCGTCGGCCCAGCCGAGCATGTTCGCCACCAGGTTCAGCGACTCCGAGGCGTTCTTGGTGAAGATCACCTCGTCGCGGCTGGGCGCGTTGATGAACGCCGCGACCTTGTCGCGGGCGCCCTCGTAGAGCGCGGTGGCCTCCTCGGCGAGCACGTGGATGCCGCGGTGGACGTTCGCGTTGTGCTGCTCGTAGTACGCGGACAGCGTGTCGAGCACCTGGCGCGGCTTCTGCGAGGTCGCCGCGTTGTCCAGGTACACCAGCTTCTTGCCGTCGTGGACCAGCCGGTCCAGGACGGGGAAGTCCTTGCGGATCGCCTCGGTGTCGAGGAGGCCGGGCAGCACCCGGCCGGTGGACGAGGGAGACGAGGGAGAAGTCACGCGACAGCGCCACCCTTCACATAGGACTCGTAGCCCTCTTCCTCCAGCTTGTCGGCCAGCTCGGCGCCACCGGACTCGGCGATCCGGCCGGCCGTGAAGACATGCACGAAGTCGGGCTTGATGTAGCGCAGGATGCGCGTGTAGTGCGTGATCAGCAGGGTGCCCACCTCGCCGGACTCCCGGACCCGGTTGACGCCCTCGGAGACGATCCGCAGCGCGTCCACGTCGAGGCCGGAGTCGGTCTCGTCCAGGATCGCGACCTTCGGCTTGAGCAGTTCGAGCTGCAGGATCTCGTGCCGCTTCTTCTCGCCGCCGGAGAAGCCCTCGTTGACGTTGCGCTCGGCGAAGGCCGGGTCCATGTGCAGCCGCTCCATGGTCTCCCTGACCTCCTTCACCCAGGTACGCAGCTTGGGGGCCTCGCCGCGGATCGCGGTGGCGGAGGTGCGCAGGAAGTTGGAGACGGAGACCCCGGGGATCTCCACCGGGTACTGCATGGCGAGGAACAGGCCGGCCCTGGCCCGCTCGTCCACGGTCATCGCCAGCACGTCCTCACCGTCGAGGGTGACGGTGCCGCCGGTGACGGTGTACTTGGGGTGGCCGGCCAGCGAGTAGGCCAGGGTGGACTTGCCGGAGCCGTTGGGGCCCATGATGGCGTGGGTCTCGCCCTGCTTCACGGTCAGGTCGACACCGCGCAGGATCTCCTTGGTGGAGTTGTCCGCTTCGACGGTGACGTGCAGGTCGTTGATTTCAAGCGTTGCCATGGGTGACTCAGGACTCCTGGGTGACGGAGACGAGCACGTCGTCCCCAACGATCTTGACGGGGTATACGGGCACGGGCCGGGTGGCGGGCAGTCCGGACGGCTTGCCGGTGCGCAGGTCGAAGCTCGAACCGTGCAGCCAGCACTCGATCTGGCAGTCCTCGACCTCGCCCTCGGACAGCGAGACGTTCGCATGCGAGCAGATGTCGTTGATCGCGAACACGTCTCCCGAGGTGCGGACCACCGACACCGGGACGCCGTCCAGCTCGACCCGGTGCGGGGTGTCCTCCTCCAGCTCGCTCAGCGCGCAGGCGCGGGCGTAGGACGCTTCTGTGGTCATCCGACGGACGCCTCCAGTTCCGCGTCGATCTGCGCCATCAGCCGCTGCTCCAGGTCGGGCAGGCCGATCTGCTGCACCAGCTCGCCGAAGAAGCCGCGCACCACCAGGCGGCGGGCCTCGTCGGCGCGGATGCCGCGGGACTGGAGGTAGAACAGCTGCTCGTCCTCGAAGCGGCCGGTCGCCGAGGCGTGTCCGGCGCCGACGATCTCGCCGGTCTCGATCTCCAGGTTCGGCACCGAGTCCACCCGGGCCCCGTCGGTGAGGACGAGGTTGCGGTTGAGCTCGTAGGTGTCGGTGCCCTCGGCGGCGGCCCGGATCAGCACGTCGCCGATCCACACCGCGTGCGCGTCCTGGCCCTGGAGCGCGCCCTTGTAGGTGACGTTGCTCCGGCAGTGCGGGGTGTCGTGGTCGATGAAGAGCCGGTGCTCCTGGTGCTGGCCCTGGTCGGTGAAGTACAGCCCGAACAGCTCGGCCTCGCCGCCGGGGGCGCCGTAGATCACCCGGGGGTGCAGCCTGACCAGGTCGCCGCCGAAGGTGACGACCACCGACTTGAAGGTGGCGTCCCGACCGATCAGCGCGGTGTGCTGGGCGACGTGCACGGCGGTGTTCGACCAGTCCTGTACGGAGACCACGGTGAGCTTGGCGCCGTCGCCGACCAGGAACTCCACGTTGGCCGCCAGGGTGGCGTCGCCGGTGTGGTCGATGACGACCACGGCCTCGGCGAACGCGCCGACCTCGACGACCTGGTGGGCGTAGGAGGTGCCGCCCTCGCCGTGCACCGCGATCCGCACCGGCTCGGTGAGCACCGAGTCCTTGGCGATGCTGACGACCGACGCCTTCTCGAACGAGCTGAACGCCTGCGCGGCCACCCGGTCCACCGGCTTGCCGGCCTTGCCGACCCGGGGGTCGTCGCGGTCCACGGTGGAGACGGTCACGCCCTCGGGCGCGGTCACCTCCACCCGCGGGCTGCCGGTGGCCTCGGCGGTGCCGTCGTGCAGGCCGCGCAGCCGTTCCAGCGGAGTGAAGCGCCACTCCTCCTCGCGGCCGCTGGGCACCGGGAAGTCGGCCACGTCATAGGACGGGGCCGCGCTGACCCGGGCATCGGCGGGATGCCCCACCGTGATGGCACCGTCCGTGGTGCTGCCCGCAGGGGTGTTGTCAGCCATGGCTTGTCGTACTGCTCTCTTTCGGGAAGAACGTCGTCGCTGGTCTGTGGAGCGGGTGCCGGGGGCCGGCCGCCGGTGCTAGCCGACCGAGCCCTCCATCTGCAGCTCGATCAGCCGGTTGAGCTCCAGGGCATACTCCATCGGGAGCTCCTTGGCGATCGGCTCGACGAAGCCGCGGACGATCATCGCCATGGCCTCGAACTCGGTCATGCCGCGGCTCATCAGGTAGAAGAGCTGGTCGTCGGAGACCTTGGAGACGGTCGCCTCGTGGCCCATCGACACGTCGTCCTCGCGGACGTCCACGTAGGGGTAGGTGTCGGAGCGGGAGACGGTGTCGATCAGCAGGGCGTCGCAGAGCACGTTGGACTTCGCCCCCGAGGATCCCTCGCCGATCTCGATCAGACCGCGGTAGGAGGTACGGCCGCCGCCGCGGGCCACCGACTTGGAGACGATGTTGGACGACGTGTTCGGCGCCATGTGCACCATCTTGGCGCCGGCGTCCTGGTGCTGGCCCTCGCCGGCGAACGCGATGGACAGCGTCTCGCCCTTGGCGTGCTCGCCCATCAGGTAGACGGCCGGGTACTTCATCGTCACCTTGGAGCCGATGTTGCCGTCCACCCACTCCATGGTGGCGCCCTCGTAGGCGACGGCGCGCTTGGTGACCAGGTTGTAGACGTTGTTCGACCAGTTCTGGATGGTCGTGTAGCGGCAGCGGCCGCCCTTCTTGACGATGATCTCGACCACCGCGGAGTGCAGCGAGTCCGACTTGTAGATCGGCGCGGTGCAGCCCTCGACGTAGTGCACGTAGGCGTCCTCGTCGACGATGATCAGGGTCCGCTCGAACTGGCCCATGTTCTCGGTGTTGATCCGGAAGTAGGCCTGCAGCGGGATCTCGACGTGTACGCCCTTGGGGACGTAGATGAAGGAGCCGCCGGACCACACGGCCGTGTTGAGCGAGGCGAACTTGTTGTCGCCGGCCGGGATCACGGTGCCGAAGTACTCCTGGAAGAGCTCCGGGTGCTCGCGCAGCGCGGTGTCGGTGTCCTGGAAGATGACGCCCTGCTCCTCCAGGTCCTCGCGGATCTGGTGGTAGACGACCTCGGACTCGTACTGCGCGGCGACACCGGCGACCAGGCGCTGCTTCTCCGCCTCGGGGATGCCGAGCTTGTCGTAGGTGTTCTTGATGTCCTCGGGCAGGTCCTCCCAGGACTCCGCCTGCTTCTCGGTGGACCTGACGAAGTACTTGATGTTGTCGAAGTCGATCCCGCTGAGGTCGGAGCCCCAGGTCGGCATGGGCTTCTTGCCGAAGAGCCGGAGCCCCTTCAGCCGCATCTTCAGCATCCACTCCGGCTCGGACTTCTTACCCGAGATGTCGCGGACGACGGCTTCGGACAGGCCGCGCTTGGCGGCGGCGCCCGCGACGTCCGAGTCGGCCCAGCCGTACTCGTACGTGCCGATGCCTTCGAGCTCCGGGTGAGTGGTCTCGGTGGGAGCAGTCATGCGGGGTTCCTCCCGGACGTGCCGGCTGATGGTGCTGACGGTTCGTGGCCTTGCGGGTCCTGCGGGTCGTGCTGGTGCTGCGGGTCTTCCAGGTCCTGCGGGTCTTTCAGGGGTGGTGCTTCCTGCTGTTTTCGCCGCGCCTGGTCTTCCTGCTCCGGCGGCGCCTGCGGCGCCGCGGCGGACAGGTGGGCCTGCGGGATGAACGTGGTGCACACCCCGTCGCCGTGCGCGATGGTGGCAAGACGCTGGACGTGCGTCCCCAGCAGGCGGGAGAAGACCTCGGCCTCCGCCTCGCACAGCTGCGGGAACTGCTCGGCGGTGTGTGCCACCGGGCAGTGGTGCTGGCAGAGCTGTTCACCGGCGGGCACCGCCGGTCCGCCCGGGTGGAGCTGCGGAGGGGCGCTGCGCGCCGTAGCAGCGTACCCGTCGGCCGACAGCGCCCTGGCCAGTGCCTGGGTGCGCTCTTCGGGGTCGGCGGCCTCGACCGCGGCGCGGTAGCGCTCGGCCTGCGCGGCGACCCGGGCACGGGCGAAGGCCGACACCGCGGCCTCGCCGCTCTCGCCACCGCCGGCGGCGCTCGCGATCCACTGCAACGCGTCGGCGGCGAGCTTGTCGTATCCCTGGTCGAAGGCGTCCCGGCCGCAGTCGGTGAGGGCGAAGACCTTGGCGGGGCGGCCTCTGCCGCGGCTGCCGTAGACCCGCTGCTCGCGGGGCTCCACGACATCCTCGGCGGCCAGCGCGTCCAGATGGCGGCGGACCGCGGCCTGGGTCAGGCCGAGCCGCTGCGCCAGGTCGGCGGCGGTGGACGGGCCGTGGTCCAGGATGGACCGGGCGACCCGGTTGCGGGTGCGCCGCTCCCCGGTCGTCTGCTCCTCCGCCGCCCCCTGGGCCGCGCCACGGATATTCACAAGGCCATTGTTGCGTAATTCGCCAGGGCCCGGCAAGCCGCTCCTCCCGCGATCACGGTGTGCTGCGTCACTTAGGGTCACCTAAGCAGCCCTGGCGCTCACCCCGCCCACACGGCTGCCTACACTCGGCAGCATGCGAAACGAGCCCGCGGTCGAGGTGACCGGTCTGGTCAAGCGGTACGGGACCAGGACCGCGGTGGACGGCCTCGATCTCACCGTGGCGCCCGGGAGTGTCATGGCGGTGGTCGGCCCGAACGGGGCCGGCAAGACCACCACGGTCGAGGTCTGCGAGGGCTACCGGCGGGCGGACAGCGGCACCGTACGGGTGCTCGGGCTCGACCCGGCCACCCAGGGCCCGGCGCTGCGGCCGAGGATCGGCGTGATGCTCCAGTCGGGGGGCGTGTACCCAGGAGCGCGCGCCGAGGAGATGCTGCGGCACACCGCCAGCCTGCACGCCCACCCGCTCGACCCGGCGCTGCTGATCGAACGGCTCGGCCTGGAGTCCTGCGGCCGCACCGCCTACCGGCGGCTGTCCGGCGGCCAGCAGCAGCGGCTCGCGCTGGCGATGGCCGTGGTCGGCCGCCCCGAGCTGGTCTTCCTGGACGAGCCGACCGCGGGCCTGGACCCGCAGGCCCGGCACGCGACCTGGGACCTGGTGCGGGAGCTGCGGGCCGACGGCGTCGGTGTGCTGCTCACCACCCACTACATGGACGAGGCCGAGCAGCTGGCCGACCAGGTGACGATCGTCGACGGCGGCCGGTCGATCGCCCGCGGCACCCCCGAGGAGCTGTGCCGCGGCGGCGCCGAGAACACCCTGCGCTTCTCCGGCCGCCCGGGCCTTGACCTGGTCTCGCTGCTCAAGGCGCTGCCGGCCGACACGGTGGCCGCCGAACTGACCCCGGGCGGCTACCGGATCGAGGGCAAGGTGGACCCCCAGCTGCTGGCCACCGTCACCTCCTGGTGCGCCCAGCACGGCGTACTGCCCGACCACCTCGCGGTGGAGCGCCGCACGCTGGAGGACGTCTTCTTGGAGCTCACGGGTAAGGAATTGCGCGGATGACGAGCACTACGTACACCGGGCCCGCCGCCACCGGCGTGTTCGCGCCCGAGCCCGGGGCCGCGCCGCTGCCGGCGATGATCCGGGCGCAGGCGGTGCTGGAGACCAAGATGCTGCTGCGCAACGGCGAGCAGCTGCTGCTCACGGTGGTGATCCCGGCGCTGCTGCTCGTGCTGTTCAGCGCGGTGGACATCGTGGACACCGGCAGCGGCAAGTCCGTGGACTTCCTCGCCCCCGGCATCCTGGCGCTCGCGGTGCTGTCCACCGCGTTCACCGGGCAGGCCATCGCGACCGGCTTCGAACGGCGCTACGGCGTGCTGAAGCGGCTCGGCGCCTCGCCGCTGCCCCGCTGGGCGCTGCTGACGGCGAAGACCTGCTCCGTCCTGGTCACCGAGATCCTCCAGGTCGCGCTGCTCACGGTGATCGCGTTCGCGCTCGGCTGGTCGCCGCACGGCAACCCGTTCGCCGTCCTGCTGCTGCTCCTGCTCGGCACCGCCGCCTTCTCCGGGCTCGGCCTGCTGATGGCCGGCACCCTCAAGGCCGAGGCGACTCTCGCCGCCGCCAACCTGGTCTTCCTGCTGCTGCTGGTCGGCGGCGGGGTGATCGTGCCGATGGACAAGTTCTCCGGCGGGGTCCAGTCGGTGCTGAAGCTGCTGCCGATCTCCGCGCTGTCCGACGGGCTGCGGGACGTGCTCCAGCACGGCGCCGCGATGCCGTGGGGCGACCTGGGCATCCTGGCGGTGTGGGCGGTGGCCGGGCTGGCCGCCGCGGCGCGCTTCTTCCGCTGGGAGTAGCCCGGATCTTCCGGCGCCCGGGATGCTCAGGCGCCCGGGATGCAGTCCACGAACTTCGCGAACTGCGCCGACCGCCCCGAGTCCAGCGCCAGGAACGACGCCTGCGGGTGCGAGGCCAGCCGGCACATGTCGTAGCGCACGCACACCGGCGGGGTGCTGCCCGCGGCCGTCCGGTACTGGTGGGCGCCCACCAGCTGGCAGGAGTCGTACCGCACCAGCGGGCCGTTGCCGGTGAGGGTGTAGCGGTGCGCGCGCATCCCGCCGGAGAAGTCCTTGAAGGCGTTCGCGGTGTCGTCGCAGTCGTTGAAGTGCACGGTGCCGCGGTTCCACGCGCAGTCGATGACCACGACCGACGGGTCGCGCAGCTCGAAGCGGATGTCCTCGGCGTGGAAGCGCTGGGCGCCGTCGAAGTGCGAGGCGCGCGGGAAGCGGAAGAAGGCGCTCTCGAAACCGTAGTCGGGGTGCGGGGTGGGGCGGCGGCCGGTGACGATGTAGCTGCCGGCCCGGCAGGTGACCGAGCCGCCGTAGGGGAACTCCAGGAAGTTGCCCCACTCGTAGGTGACGTTCATGTCGGTGAACCAGTAGTTGAGGAACTGGTCCTGCTGCTCCAGGTTCTTGGAGTTCAGCGACAGCCCGGAGTAGAGGAACGCCTTGCGGTAGGCGCCGCCGACCCGGCAGGCCTCCCAGCGCATCTCGGAGTTGGTGTTGCTGCCGTCGAGCGCGACCCCGTACTCCCACTCCCCCATCCACTCGCAGTCGCTGAAGCGGTAGTTGGCGGCGCCGCCGGTGGAGTAGGAGTAGAAGAAGGACGCGCCCGGCGTGCCCGAGGTGAAGCGCAGGCCCTCGAAGGCGATGTTCTGCCACATGTCGTTGTTGCGGCACAGGTAGGCGTCCGCCGGGTTGTCGGGCGCGAAGACGATCTCGCTGATCCGCAGGCCGGCGCCGCGGAAGCGCAGCCCGTTGACCTGGTGGTCGGGCTTGTCGGCGTTCATGAACGCACCGGGCTTGGTGACCCGGAAGACGCCCGGCGGCACATCGATGACGGTACGGCCGGTGCCGGCTCCCGCGCGGGACTCGGCGTAGGCGTACGCGGCGGCGAACGCGTCGCTGTCGTCGGTCTTTCCGTCGCCCTTGGCGCCGAAGTCGGCCACCACGTCGACGAATCCGGGGTGGCCGGCCGGTGCCGGGTCGGCCGCGGGGGCGTCCCAGGCGCCGCTGGCGATGGCGGCGATGCCGGTGCCCGTCAGCGCGGCGGCGGCACCGCCGTACAGCATCCGTCTGCGGTTCACTGTGTCGCGGTGCTCGCCGGTCATCCGGGGCCTCCTGCTCCGTCGTCCCCGTGCGGTATGACCCACGATGGTAGGGCCGTACGGCGGCCTGGGGGCCGTTTCGCCGCGGCCCGGCTCTTCCGGACGGCCGCGTTCGACCCCTCGTGAAAACGGGCACAAGGGATGCGCCTACCATGTTGCCCGTGCCGAAGCTGCCCGAGATCGCGCGGAACCCGCTCGCCTTCGTCGCCGCCCGGTGGACGCCTGACCCCCGTACGGTGCGGTGGGCGACGCTGGCCGCGCTGGTGATGTCGGTGGTCATCGTGATCACCGGCGGCCTGGTCCGGCTGACGGCCTCAGGGCTCGGCTGCCCGACCTGGCCCACCTGCAACGGGGACAGCCTGCTCGGCACCCGTGAGATGGGCATCCACCACACCATCGAGATCAGCAACCGGATGCTGACGTACGTGCTGTGCGCGGCGGTCGGCCTGGCCATCATCGCCGTACGGGCCCAGCAGCCGTACCGGCGGGGCCTGTCCCGGCTGGCCTGGACGCAGTTCTGGGTGGTGGTCGGGAACGCGGTGTGGGGCGGCGTCACCGTACTGACCAAGCTCAACCCGTATGTCGTCTCGCTGCACTTCCTGCTGTCGGCGGCGCTGATCACGGTCGCGGTGCTGACCTGGCAGCGGGCCGCCGAGGGCGACGAACCGGCCCGCCCGCTGGTCGGCAAGGCGGTACGGCAGCTCGGGCAGCTGCTCACCGCGGCCACCGCCACGCTGATCGTGGTGGGCACCCTGGTCAGCGGCGCCGGGCCGCACCCGGGCGACTCCGACGGGGTGCACAAGGTGCGGCGCATCCCGATCGACTGGCGGACCATCGCGCAGCTGCACGCGGACCTCGCGTGGGTGGTGTGCGCGCTGACCGTCGCACTGTGGTTCGTACTGCGGGCGATGGACGCGCCCGTCGGCCCGCAGCACCGGACCAGGGAGCTGTTCCTGGTACTGATGGGGCAGGGCGTCATCGGCTACGTGCAGTACTTCACCCACCTGCCGTCGGCTCTGGTGGATCTGCACATGTTCGGGGCGTGCCTGGTCTGGATCGCCACCATGCGGCTGATGATGTCGTTCCGGGAGCGCCCGTACTCCGCGCCTGGTGCGCTGGACGAACCGGCCGCCGGGTCAGTGCCGGCCGCCGGGGCCGGCGGTGCCGAGGCCGAACCGGCCGGGACGCTGCTGGGACGGCAGGACACCGGCGGCGGGCTCCGGCAGCCGGTAGACGCGGCGCGCGTTTCCCGCGCCGACTAGCGCCGCCACCCGCCGACCGTCGGCGGCCGACCACTCCCCCGCGTCCACCCGGGCCGCCACCGCCCGGTCCAGCGCCGCCCGGAAGCGGGCCGCGCCGGCCACGTACAGCTCGGGGAGCCCGGCCGCGCCGCCCGCGTAGAGCAGCTTTCCGAACGGCGTCCGGGCCAGCAGCGCGGCCGGATCGCCGCTGACGGCCACATATACATGGGGCAGCGCGGCGGCCAGCTCGGCCGCGGCGTTCTCGTGCGCGGGGCGCGGCAGCAGGACGACGTCGGTGCCCACCCCGGCCACGGCCCGCAGGAAGCCCTCGGCGGCCCGCGGGCCGGCACCGGCGGCTCCGTGGCGCAGCACCAGCGGGAGGCCGGTGGCGACGGCGTGCCAGCGCAGATGGCGCAGCAGCACCGGGTCGGCGGGGCGCTCCCGGACGGTACGTCCGCCGAGCCAGCGGGCGACGGCCCGCCGCACCTGGGCGGGGCCGGGCGGGCGGTCGTCGGGTTCCGGATCGTCGCAGTCGTCGCAGACGAAGCCGGTGACGCTCAGGGCGGCGCCGTGCACGGCCTCGGCGAGGTTGGCCAGGAAGGCGTCCACGGTGCCCGAGGTGTCGGCGACCTGCTGGGCGAGCGGGCCGAGGCGCACCAGCTCGTACGCGGGCGCGCCGGCCGCGGCGGCCAGCTCCTTGGGCGGGGTCAGGTCACCGGGCTCGCCGGTGTCCAGCAGGTAGCCGGCCAGGCCCGCGCCGCGCAGCAGCAGCCTGACCGCCTCGAACGCGCCGAGCTCGCGCCGCCTGGCCAGGTAGCGGGCCGGCGGGCAGTGCGGTTCGAGGCCGAGCAGCGGCGGGCACCAGCGGCGCAGGTCGAAGCCGGCCGGGCTGTCGAAGAGGGTGCTGCCGGGGGCGGCGGCCCCCGGCAGCATGGCCTCGAAGGCCGCGAGGCCCAGTTCGCCGGGGAAGACCCCCCGGCAGTACGCGTCCACCAGCCGTTCCCGCACCCCGTTCCGCCCTTCGGTCACGGACCCGCCGCGGCGCCGAGCGGCCCGCCCCCGGCCTAACGCGGAAGTGCGGCCTCAGGTGTTGGCGTGGGCTCAGGTGCCGGCGCGCCCGCCGAGCTGGATGCCGGCCATCCGGCGCCACTCGTAGGGCCCGGTGCGCATGCGGCCGGCGAACTCGCCGGCGAAATCCTCGTGCACGGTGATGCCGGCTTCCGCGGTGGCCGCGAGGGCGGTGGCGCTGTCCGGCGCGACGAGATCGCCCCAGGCGCCGTCCTGCCCCACCAGCACGATGCGCGCTCCGCGCTGGCCGAGGTACGCGACGTTCGCCTCCGCGCCACCATGCGCCCCGGCGAACGCCGTGATCCGCCGCGCCATCCCCCGCACGACGCGTGCCGCGCGCTTCCCGTCCCGCCCACTCTCCGTCTCACCCATACCCCCGATGCTACCCACGAGTAATCCCCCCGAACACCCGCCCACCCCCGGCTCCGCCGGTCGTTTAAGAGGCGCGGGCCTGTTGCCGATCTGCGGCTGCCGCCGCGCGGGCGCGAACACGGGCCCCGTCAGGGGCGCGAGCCTCTTGCCGATCTGCGGCTGCCGCCGCGCGGGCGCGAACACGGGCCCCGTCAGGGGCGCGAGGAACTGCGCGACAAGCCACGACGGTGGCGCGCCTTACCACCGGCCCGAAGGGGCTGGTCCTGTTGTTTCCCGACCACCGGCCGGTGGTGGGCTGGTGGCGCAGTTCCCCGCGCCCCTGGTGATGCCGGGGAAGTGGCGCCCACGCGGCGGAGCCGCACATCAGACACAGCCCCGCGCCCCTGGTGAAGCCGGGGAAAGTGGCGCCCCCGCGGCGGAGCCGCAAATCAAGCACAGCCCCGCGCCCCTGGTGAAGCCGGGGGAAGCCGCGCCCACGCGGCGGAGCCGCACATCAGACACAGCCCCGCACCCCTGGTGATGCCGGGGGAAGCCGCGCCCACGCGGCGGAGCCGCACATCAGACACAGCCCCGCGCCCCTGGTGAAGCCGGGCTAAGTCGGGGAGCAGCCGTGTGCCTCACGGGCATGTCCTGGCCGGGAGGGCGCGCGCGGCGGCAGCCGCATATCGGGGGGCAGCTCCGCGCAGCGGTCAGTGGAGGAAGGGGTCGATCGCCACCGCGACGAAAAGCAGGGTGGCGTATGTGATCGACCAGTGGAAAAGGCGCATCTCCTTGAGCTTCGGGCCGGTCACGCCCGCCTTCGCCCGGGCGTGCAACCCGTGCGCCTCCTTCAACCAGAAAGCGCCGAGGACCGCCGCCACCACGGGGTAGAACCACGACGTCTCCCCCAGCGGCCACCACAGCGTGAGCGACGTGAGCACCATCACCCAGCTGTAGATCACGATCTGCCGCGCCACCACCTGGTTCCCCGCGACCACCGGCAGCATCGGCACGCCGACCCGCTCGTAGTCGTCCTTGACCTTCATCGACAGCGGCCAGTAGTGCGGCGGCGTCCAGAAGAAGAGGACCAGGAAGAGCACGAACGGCGCCCAGCCCAGCTCGTCGCGCACGGCGGACCAGCCGATGAAGACCTGGAGGCAGCCGGCGACCCCGCCCCAGACGATGTTCTGCGCGGTGCGCCGCTTCAGCCCGAGGGTGTAGACGAACACGTAGTAGAGGATCGCCGTCAGCGACAAAGCCGCGGACAGCGGGTTGACCAGCAGCGCGAACCACACGGTGGAGACCACCGAGAGCGCGATGCCGAAGACCAGGCCCTCCCGCGGCGACACCAGCCCGGTGACCAGCGGACGCTGCTCGGTGCGGTGCATCAGCGCGTCGATGTCCCGGTCGATGTACATGTTCAGCGCGTTGGCGCCGCCGGCGGACAGGTAGCCGCCGACCACGGTGGCGATCACCAGCCACAGGTCGGGCACGCCGCCGGCCGCCAGGAACATCACCGGGACCGTCGTGATGAGCAGCAGCTCGATGATCCGCGGCTTGGTCAGCGCCACGAACCCCATGACACGGGCTCGCAGCGGCCGATGACCTGAGCCCGCCGGGCCTGAGCCCGTCCCGATGACCCCTGCGGGTCGGGATTCGACGGCCGTCACGAACACCCCAAGAGACATGAGAGACAGATCGAGCAAGTGCCGGCCTCCTGCGTAGGAGCGGGGCCGGGCGGGGCTTGCGCTTACCACGCCACTCTAGACGCAGGGAATACCCGGCCCGCTTCCGGGGGTGGATCGTGTTGCCGGGGGCGCTTCACCAGCTGTTCACCGCCGTGGGCTGCCGAAGTGCGGCGTTCGGGAGGCGAAGTACGGCGTACGGAGGCAGGATCGAAAGTGTGGGCGCCCTCGGCGGTAGGCTCGGCAGTGCCGGGGGGACACCTTGTCACCGGCGCTTTTTCAAGATCGCAGCATGTGGAGAGGAGCCCTGACCCAGGGTGAGCAAGCAGCCGACCACCACAGACCTTGAGTGGACCGAACTGGACAAGCGGGCCGTTGACACCGCCCGGGTGCTGGCCATGGATTCCGTGCAGAAGGTCGGCAACGGCCATCCCGGAACCGCGATGAGCCTGGCGCCGGCCGCGTACCTGCTGTTCCAGAAGCTGATGCGGCACGATCCGGCCGATCCCGACTGGACCGGCCGGGACCGCTTCGTGCTCTCCGCCGGGCACACCAGCCTGACCCTCTACACCCAGCTGTACATGGCGGGCTACGGCCTGGAACTGGCCGACCTGGAGTCGTTCCGCACCTGGGGCTCGCGCACCCCCGGCCACCCGGAGTACGGCCTGACGCCCGGCGTCGAGACCACCACAGGTCCGCTCGGCCAGGGCGTGGCGAACGCGGTGGGCATGGCGATGGCGTCCCGCTACGAGCGCGGCCTGTTCGACCCGGACGCGGCCCCCGGCGCCTCCCCGTTCGACCACACCATCTGGGCGATCGCCGGCGACGGCTGCCTCCAGGAGGGCATCTCCGCCGAGGCGTCCTCGATGGCCGGCCACCAGAAGCTCGGCAACCTGGTGCTGCTGTGGGACGACAACCACATCTCGATCGAGGGCGACACGGAGACCGCGGTCTCCGAGGACACCGTGGCGCGCTACGAGGCGTACGGCTGGCACGTCCAGCGGGTCGCGCCGCTGCCCAACGGCGACCTGGACCCGCACGCGCTGTACGCGGCGCTGAAGGCGGCGCAGGCCGAGACCAGCCGGCCGTCGTTCGTCGCGGTCCGCTCGATCATCGCCTGGCCGGCGCCGAACGCGCAGAACACCGGCGCCGCGCACGGCTCCGCGCTGGGCGCCGACGAGGTCGCGGCGACCAAGCGGGTGCTGGGGTTCGACCCGGAGAAGTCGTTCGACGTGGCCGAGGACGTGATCGCGCACACCCGCGCGGTGGGCGAGCGCGGCCGTGAGGCGCGCGCCGAGTGGGAGAAGTCGTTCGCCGCCTGGCGGACCGCCAACGCCGAGCGGGCCGCGACCTTCGACCGGATCGACGCGGTCGAGCTGCCGGCCGGCTGGGAGGACGTCCTGCCGGTCTTCGAGGCGGGCAAGTCCGTTGCCACCAGGGCCGCTTCCGGCAAGGTGATCGAGGCGCTGGCCTCGGTGCTGCCCGAACTGTGGGGCGGCTCCGCGGACCTGGCGGGCTCCAACAACACCACGATCGACAAGAACGACTCGTTCCTGCCGGTGGGCAACCCGCTGCCGGGCGCCGACCCGTACGGCCGCACCGTGCACTTCGGCATCCGCGAGCACTCGATGGCCGCCGAGCTGAACGGCATCACGCTGCACGGCAACACCCGTGCCTTCGGCGGCACGTTCCTGGTCTTCTCCGACTACATGCGCAACGCGGTACGGCTGTCCGCGCTGATGCACCTGCCGGTGACCTACGTGTGGACGCACGACTCGATCGGCCTCGGCGAGGACGGCCCGACGCACCAGCCGGTGGAGCACCTGGCGTCGCTGCGGGCGATCCCCGGGCTGAACGTGGTGCGGCCGGCCGACGCCAACGAGACGGTCATCGCCTGGCGCGAGGTGCAGCGGCGCTGGACCAAGGAGATCGGCAAGGGCGCCCCGCACGGCCTGGCGCTGACCCGGCAGGGCGTGCCGACCTACGAGCGCAACGAGGACGCCGCGCGCGGCGGTTACGTGCTGTTCGAGGCCGAGGGCGGCCCGGCGCAGGTGATCCTGATCGGCACCGGCTCCGAGGTGCAGCTCGCGGTGGGCGCCAGGGAGCAGCTCCAGGCCGAGGGCGTGCCGACCCGGGTGGTGTCGATGCCGTGTGTCGAGTGGTTCGAGGGGCAGGACAAGGAGTACCGGGACTCGGTGCTGCCGCCCTCGGTCAAGGCGCGGGTGGCGGTCGAGGCCGGCGTGGCGCTGACCTGGTACCGCTTCGTGGGCGACGCCGGGCGGATCATCAGCCTCGACCACTTCGGGGCCTCCGCCTCCGCCGAGGTGCTGTTCCACGAGTTCGGGTTCACCGCGGACGCGGTGGCCACTGCGGCGCGGGAATCTCTCGCTGCCGTTGATCGCTGACGCAGGCAACCGACAAATCCAGGAGATGCAAATCCCATGACAGACGCACTCAAGCGCCTCTCCGACGAAGGCGTCGCGATCTGGCTTGACGACCTTTCCCGCAAGCGCATCACCTCGGGCAACCTGGCCGAGCTGATGGACCAGCAGCACGTGGTCGGCGTCACCACCAACCCGTCGATCTTCCAGAAGGCGATCTCCCAGGGCGACGGTTACGACGGCCAGCTGACCGACCTCGCGGCGCGCAGGCTCACCGTCGAGGAGGCGCTGCGGATGATCACCACCGCGGACGTCCGCGACGCGGCGGACATCCTGCGGCCGGTCTTCGACGCCACCGACGGCCAGGACGGCCGGGTCTCGATCGAGGTCGACCCGCGGCTGGCGCACGACACCACGGCCACCGTCGCCGAGGCCAAGCAGCTGGCCTGGCTGGTGGACCGGCCGAACACGCTGATCAAGATCCCGGCGACCCGGGCGGGCCTGCCGGCGATCACCGAGGTCACCGGCAGGGGCATCAGCGTCAACGTCACGCTGATCTTCTCGCTGGAGCGCTACCGCGGGGTGATGGACGCCTACCTGTCCGGTCTGGAGAAGGCCAAGGCCGCCGGGCTCGACCTGTCGAAGATCCACTCCGTCGCCTCGTTCTTCGTGTCCCGGGTGGACACCGAGATCGACAAGCGGCTGGAGAAGGTGGGCTCCGACGAGGCCAAGGCGCTCAAGGGCAAGGCCGCCGTCGCCAACGCGCGGCTGGCCTACCAGGCGTACGAGGAGGTCTTCGGCTCCGACCGCTGGGCGGCCCTGGAGCGGGCCGGCGCCAACAAGCAGCGTCCGCTGTGGGCCTCGACCGGCGTCAAGGACCCGGCCTACCCCGACACGCTGTACGTCACCGAGCTGGTCGCGCCGAACACGGTGAACACCATGCCCGAGGCGACCCTCGACGCGACCGCCGACCACGGCGAGATCACCGGCGACACCGTACGCGGCAACTACGCGCAGGCGCAGGCCGACATCGACGCCCTCGCCGGCGTCGGCGTCAGCTACGACGACGTGGTGCAGGTGCTGGAGGACGAGGGCGTGGAGAAGTTCGCGGCGGCGTGGAACGAGCTGCTGGACTCCACGAAGGCAGAACTCGAACGGCTCGCCCCCTCGGAGGCCTGAGTTGTCCACGAACAGCGATTCCACCACCGAGTCCACGGACTCCACGGACGACGACAACGCCCTCGCCGAGGCGCGCCGCGCCAACCCGCTGCGCGACCCGCTCGACCGGCGGCTGCCGAGGATCGCCGGGCCCTCCGGCCTGGTGATCTTCGGGGTGACCGGCGACCTGTCCCGCAAGAAGCTGATGCCGGCGGTCTACGACCTGGCCAACCGGGGGCTGCTGCCGCCGGGCTTCGCGCTGGTCGGCTTCGCCCGCCGCAGCTGGGAGAACGAGGACTTCGCGCAGGAGGTGCACGACGCCGTCAAGGAGCACGCGCGCACCCCGTTCCGCGAGGAGGTGTGGCAGCAGCTCGCCGAGGGCATCCGCTTCGTGCAGGGCGACTTCGACGACGACACGGCGTTCGAGACGCTGAAGTCGACCATCGAGGAGCTGGACAAGGCCCGCGGCACCGGCGGCAACTTCGCCTTCTACCTCTCGGTGCCGCCGAAGTTCTTCCCCGACGTGGTGCAGCAGCTGAAGAAGCACAAGCTGTCGCAGGGCACCGGGGACTCCTGGCGGCGCGCGGTGATCGAGAAGCCGTTCGGCCACGACCTGGCGAGCGCGCAGGACCTGAACCGGATCGTGCACGACGTCTTCCCGCCCAACGAGGTCTTCAGGATCGACCACTACCTGGGCAAGGAGACGGTGCAGAACATCCTGGCACTGCGCTTCGCCAACACGATGTACGAGCCGATCTGGAACCGGTCGTTCGTCGACCACGTGCAGATCACCATGGCCGAGGACATCGGCATCGGCGGCCGCGCCGGGTACTACGACGGCATCGGCGCCGCCCGTGACGTGATCCAGAACCACCTGCTGCAACTGCTGGCGCTGACCGCGATGGAGGAGCCCGGCTCCTTCCACCCCAAGGCGCTGACCGCGGAGAAGCTGAAGGTGCTCGGCGCGGTGCAGCTGCCCGACGACCTCGGCAAGCACACCGTGCGCGGGCAGTACGCGCACGCCTGGCAGGGCGGCGAGGAGGTGCTCGGTTATCTGGAGGAGGACGGGATCAACCCCAAGTCCAAGACCGACACCTACGCGGCCGTGAAGCTGGAGATCAACAACAGGCGCTGGGCCGGTGTGCCGTTCTACCTGCGGACCGGCAAGCGGCTCGGCCGCCGGGTCACCGAGATCGCGGTGGTCTTCAAGCGGGCGCCGTACCTGCCGTTCGAGTCCGGGGCCACCGAGGAGCTCGGCGAGAACGCGCTGGTCATCCGGGTGCAGCCGGACGAGGGCGTGACGGTCAGGTTCGGTTCGAAGGTGCCCGGCACCTCCACCGAGGTCCGTGACGTCACGATGGACTTCGCCTACGGCGAGTCCTTCACCGAATCCAGCCCGGAGGCCTACGAGCGGCTCATCCTGGACGTACTGCTCGGTGACGCCAACCTTTTCCCGCGCCACCAGGAGGTCGAGCTCTCGTGGACGATCCTCGATCCGGTCGAGGAGTACTGGGACAAGCACGGCAAGCCCGCCCAGTACGAGTCCGGAACGTGGGGCCCGGCAGAGGCGGACGAGATGCTCGCACGAGACGGCAGGAGCTGGCGCCGGCCATGAAGATCGATCTGACGGACACCACGTCCGCACGCATCAACGCCGGGCTGATCCAGGCCCGGCGGGCCATCGGCACCCCGGCGGTCGGGATGGTGCTGACCCTGGTCATCGTCACCGACGAGGGCAGCGCCTACGATGCGCTGCGGGCCGCCCACGAGGCGTCCAGGGAGCACCCGTCGCGGATCCTGGCCGTCATCAAGCGGCCGGGGCGCTCGCCGCGGGACCGGGCCAGCGCCCGGCTGGACGCGGAGGTGGTGGTCGGCCAGGAGGCCGGCACCGGTGAGACCGTCGTGCTGCGCATGCACGGCGAGCTGGCCAACCACGCCGAGTCCGTGGTGCTGCCGCTGCTGCTGCCGGACGCCCCGGTCGTCTGCTGGTGGCCGGACCAGGCACCGGAGGAGGCCGCGGCCGACCCGCTGGGCCGGCTGGCGCAGCGCCGGATCACCGACGCGTCCTCCGCGGAGGACCCGGTCGGCTCGCTGGCGGTACGCGCGGCCGGCTACGCGCCGGGCGACACCGACCTGGCCTGGACGCGGATCACCCCGTGGCGCTCGATGCTCGCGGCGGCCCTGGACCAGAAGCACTCGGTCATCACCGCGGCGGCCGTCGAGGGCGAGGCGTACAACGCGAGCAGCGAGCTGCTGGCGCTGTGGCTCGCCGACCGGCTCGGCGTCGAGGTGGAGCGCAAGGTCTCCGACGGCCCCGGCATCACCGCGGTACGGCTCTACACCGCCGACGGCGACATCTGCCTGGACCGGGCGGACGGGGCGCTGGCGGAGCTGGCCGTGCCCGGTCAGCCCGACCGGCATGTGGCGCTGCACCGGCGCAACACCGCGGAGCTGATCGCCGAGGAGCTGCGCAGGCTCGACCCCGACGACATATACCGCTCGACGGTGGAGTTCGGGGTCAAGCACCTGGTCGGACCGGCCGGCGCGGCCGATTCCGGGCCGGCTCCCGCCAAGAAGGCCACCCCGGCGAAGAAGGCCGCGGCGGCCAAGGCGGGGTCGGGGTCCGGGTCGGGGTCAGGCTCGGGGTCCGGCAAGTGAGCACCCCTCAGGTGGTCGTCCACCGCGACACGCAGCTCATGGCGTGCGCGGTGGCGGCCCGGCTGATCACCAAGGTGGTGGACGCCCAGGCCGCCAGGGGCGCCGCCTCCGTGGTGCTCACCGGCGGCCGCAACGGGAACGCGCTGCTGGCCGCGCTCGCCGAGTCCCCCGCACGCGACGCGGTGGACTGGGCGCGGCTGGACGTGTGGTGGGGCGACGAGCGCTTTCTGCCTGACGGCGATCCGGAGCGCAATGTCACCCAGGCGAGGGAGGCGCTGCTCGACGCGGTGCCGCTGGATCCGCGCCGGGTGCACGCCATGCCGCCGTCCGACGGCGGGTACGGCTCCGACGTGGAGGCCGCCGCGGCGGCCTACGCGACGGATCTGGCCGCCGCGGCCGGTCCTGAGGACCACGCGCGGGTGCCGGCGTTCGACGTGCTGATGCTCGGCGTCGGGCCCGACACGCATGTGGCGTCGCTCTTCCCGGAGCACCCGGGGGTCCGGGAGACCAAGCGTACGGTGATCGGCGTGCACGGCTCGCCGAAGCCGCCGCCGGTCCGGATCTCGCTGACCCTGCCGGCGATTCGCGCGGCCCGCGAGGTATGGCTCCTCGCGGCCGGCGAGGACAAGGCCGGCGCGGTCGCCCTCGCGCTGTCCTCCCCCGGCGAGGTCCAGGCCCCGGCGTCGGGAGCTTTTGGACGCTCCCGCACCTTGTGGCTCCTGGACCGCGCGGCCGCGGCGAAGCTCCCCCCGGAGATGTACCCGCCGTCCATCTCATAACCCCGGCATCACACAAGGGGCGCGGGGATCTGTTCCCCGCGCCCCTTGAAGCGCTCCCCCAGCGGGAGGCGAGGGATCAGCGGCCGCGCAGCTCGCGGTACTTGGCGACCAGGGCCGTGGTGGAGGCGTCGAGGCCCGGCACCGTCGTGCCTTCGGAGAGAGCCGGCTCGACCCGCTTCGCGAGGACCTTGCCGAGCTCCACGCCCCACTGGTCGAACGAGTCGATGTTCCAGATCGCGCCCTGCACGAACACCTTGTGCTCGTAGAGCGCGATCAACTGGCCCAGCACCGAAGGCGTGAGCTCGGTCGCCAGGATCGTGCTCGTCGGGTGGTTGCCGCGGAACGTCTTGTGCGGGACCAGCTCGTCCGGCACGCCCTCCGCCTTGACCTCCTCCGCGGTCTTGCCGAAGGCCAGCGCCTGGGTCTGGGCGAAGAAGTTGGCCATCAGCAGGTCGTGCTGCCCGGCCAGCGGGCCGAGTTCGGCGATCGGCCGGGCGAAGCCGATGAAGTCCGCCGGGATGAGCTTGGTGCCCTGGTGCACCAACTGGTAGTAGGCGTGCTGCCCGTTGGTGCCGGGCGTGCCCCACACCACGGGGCCGGTCTGCCAGGTGACCGGGTTGCCGTCCCGGTCGACCGACTTTCCGTTGGACTCCATGTCGAGCTGCTGGAGGTACGCGGTGAACCGGCTGAGGTAGTGGCTGTACGGCAGCACGGCGTGCGACTGCGCGTCGTGGAAGTTGCCGTACCAGACGCCGAGCAGCCCGAGCAGCAGCGGCACGTTCCGCTCCGCCGGCGCCGTCCTGAAGTGCTCGTCCACCAGGTGGAAGCCGGCCAGCATCTCGCGGAACCGGTCCGGGCCGATGGCGATCATCAGGGACAGCCCGATGGCCGAGTCGTAGGAGTACCGGCCGCCGACCCAGTCCCAGAACTCGAACATGTTCTGGGTGTCGATGCCGAAGTCGGAGACCTTCTCCGCGTTGGTGGACAGCGCCACGAAGTGCTTGGCGACCGCGCTCTCGTCGGCCCGCAGCTCGGTCAGCAGCCAGTTGCGGGCGGCGGTGGCGTTGGTGATGGTCTCGATGGTGGTGAAGGTCTTGGACGCGATGATGAACAGCGTCTCGGCCGCGTCCAGGTCGCGGACGGCCTCGTGCAGGTCGGAGCCGTCGACGTTGGACACGAAACGGACCGTCAGGTCACGCCTGGTGTAGGTGCGCAGCACCTCGTGGGCCATGGCGGGGCCGAGGTCGGAGCCGCCGATGCCGATGTTGACGATGTTCTTGATCGGCCGGCCGGTGTGGCCGGTCCACTCGCCTGAGCGGATCCGGTCGGTGAACACCGCCATCTTGGTGAGCACGGCGTGCACCGCGGGGACGACGTCCTGCCCGTCGCTCTCGATCACCGCGGAGCGCGGCGCGCGCAGCGCGGTGTGCAGCACCGACCGGTCCTCGGTGACATTGATCCGGTCGCCGCGGAACATCGCGTCCCGCAGCTCGAACACGCCGGTGGCGACGGCCAGTTCGCGCAGCAGCCGGAGCGTGTCGTCGGTCACCAGATGCTTGGAGTAGTCCAGGTGGAGGTCGCCGACCTCCAGGGTGTAACGGGTGGCCCTGGCCGGGTCGTCCGCGAACAGCTCGCGCAGCCCGGTCCCCGCCAGCTCCTCCCGGTGCTTGCCGAGCGCGTGCCATTCGGGACGCTGATCAAGCCGTTGGGCGCCCTGCGCATTGGTTTCGGACATCAGTCCACTTCTCCTCGTCAATCGCGACAGGACCAAACTAATTGATGGCGCGCGGGAAACGAGATGCGGCACCCCTGCGCCGCCGTCAGAAGCCGCCCCGGTGCAGCCGGCCCGCGTAGTGCTCCTCCAGGAGGGCGTTGCGCTCGTAGCCGCCGGGCAGGTTCGCGGAGATGTAGACCGGCGCCTGCCTGCCCTCGGCGGTGAGCAGGCCGACGGCCTCGGCGACGACCATCTGCACCAGCAGCGCGGAGGTGATCGTGGACACCCCGCAGAGCGCGCCGCCGTCGGGCAGCGGCAGCAGCGCGTCGCCGGCCGGCGCGCAGTTGTCCAGGACGGCGTCGGCGAGGTCGGCCAGGTGCTCGCCGCTGGGGTGCAGCGCGGGCACCGCCCGGGTGTGGGTCAGCGAGGTCAGCGCGATCAGCGGGTGGCCGGCCTCCTTGACCAGCAGCGCCATGTCGATCACCGAGTTGTTCACCCCGGAGTTGGAGACGATCACGAACAGGTCCTGCGGGTGCGGCGCGGCCAGCTCGTAGAGCCGCCTGGCCAGGCCCGGGGAGCGTTCCAGCAGCGGGTCGGCGAGCACCGACCGGTCCTCGCCGCCGCGCAGTACCAGGTCGGCCAGGCCGATCCGGTTGGTGGGGATCAGGCCGCCGGCCCGGCCGACGATCTCCAGGACGGTGGCCTGGGAGTGGCCGGTGCCGAAGCCGTGGACGACGCCGTCGGCGGCGACGCAGTCGGCGAAGAGCCGGGCGGCGGCGGCCACCGTGGCCTTGTTGGCCTCGATCGCGCGGTCCGCGGCGGCGCGGCTCTCGTCGGCGAACCGAGCGGCGCTGAGCTGTGGTTCGGCCATGGCCGAGCCCCCTTGCTGGAGTGGGCGGTACGGGCTCAGTCAACCACCGAGCCGACGGTTCGATGAAACAATGAACCACCGGTCAGGTCAATACGCTCCCCTATACCGGCTCGCGGACGACCGTTCCCGTACGCCGGGGCTCCCGCACGGGCATCAGTCGCGGCCTCACTCCAGCAGCAGCCTGGCCAGCGCCGCCGCTCCCGCAGCGCCGTCAGGCACCGGGAAGAGCCGCAGACCCAGCCCGTCCAGCCGGTCCGCCACCCGGCCCAGCAGCGGCCCGCCCGGGCCGAGCAGCCCGCCGGTCACCACCAGCGGCTCCCCCGGCCGCGGCCCCAGCGCCCGTACCGAGCCGGCCAGCAGGTCGGCGGCCCGGTCGAGCAGCCGCCCGGCCACCGCGTCACCGGTGTCCGCCGCCGCGAAGGCCACCGGGCTGAGCAGCGCGAGCAGCACCGGGGCCCGGTCGTACGCGGCGGAGACGATCGACTCGGCGAGCAGGTGCCGCTGCACGGGACCGAGTCGGTCGGCCGGCGCCTGGTACTCCGGCGCGCTCAGGTAGTGCGCGGCGACCGCGTCCACCAGCGCGGTCCACGGCCCGCGGCCGTCCAGCGCTTCGAGCGCGGCCCGCACCGCCCGGTCGCCCAGCCAGAAGCCGCTGCCCTCGTCGCCGAGCAGCCAGCCGTGGCCGTCCACCACCAGTTCGCGCCGCCGGCCGGACAGCCGGGCGGCGATGGCGCCGGTGCCCGCGACCAGCACCAGGCCGTCGGCGGGCGCGCCCGGCGCCGCGGCCAGCGCGATGTCGGTGTCGCCGCCGATGGCGACCGCGGCCGGGCGAAACCCGCCCGCGGCCAGCGCGTCCTTCAGGCAGGACAGCGCCAGCTCCTCGCCGCGCTCGGGGCCGAGCCCGGGCGCCGCGCCGGCGAAGCCGCCGTGCACCGCGGCCACCGCGGCGCGCTGCCCGGGCGGCACGGCACCGGCCAGCGCGGCGCCCAGGTGCCGGGTCAGGTCGGCGCGGCCGACGCTCAGCGGGTTGCCGGGGCCGCCGGTGCCGTGGCCGAGCGGGGCGCCGCCGGGCGCGGCCGGCGCGAGGCAGGCCCGGATGCGGGTGCCGCCCGCATCGATGCCGACCACCAGCGATTGGCTGTAAGTTTCAGTCATCGCCCTGCATGGTGGTTGATGGATTCACCGGGCACAAGACCCGGGCCGCCCCCGCTGCCGGCCGAGACCGGCTCCACCGGCGCCGGCACCGTACGAGAGGAGCCCGCCGTGATCACCGCCCTGATCCGCTCCGAACTCCCCCGGATGTCCGGATCGCTGCGCAAGGTGGGCGAGCTGGTGCTCGCCGACCCGGTGGCCGCCACCCACGGCTCGGCGGCCGAGCTGGGCCGCCGTACCGGCACCTCGCAGGCCACCGTGACCCGGTTCTGCCGGGCGATCGGCCTCGACTCGTACCAGCAGCTGCTGATCGAGCTGGCGCAGGAGCAGGGCCGCAGCGAGGTGGTGCCGAGCCCGGCCGCGCTCGGGCCGCGGATCGGCCCGGGGGACGACCTGGAGCAGGTGATCGCGGTGGTGGCGGACGCCGATCTGCGGGCGCTGCGGCACACCGCCGACCTGCTCGACCGGGAGGCACTCGAAAGGGCCGCACAGGCGCTCGCCGGGGCCCGCAGGATCGATGTCTACGGGGTCGGCGGCTCCGGCATCGTGGCCCGCGAGACGCAGGCCCGGCTGTTCGGCATCGGCTGCGCGGCACACGCCTGGACAGAGGTGCACGCGGCCGAGACCTCCGCCGCGCTGCTGACACCCTCGGACGCGGTGGTCGCCGTCTCGCACTCGGGGGCCACCCGGGAGGTGCTCGACCCGCTGCGGCTGGCCGCGGAGCGCGGGGCCGCCACCGTCGCCGTCACCGGTGACCCGCGGTCGCCGATCGCGCAGGCCGCCGATGTGCGGCTGACCTCGTTCTCGGGGGAGACCAGCTTCCGGCGCGGCAACTTCGGAACCCGGCACTCGGTGCTGCTGATCGTGGACTGCCTCTACGCGCGGGTCGCCCAGCTGACCTACGAGCGGGCGACCGCGGCCATCGCGCTCACGGCGCACATCGCGGACCGGCACGCCGCCCGCCCGCGCCGCCGCTGAGCCCTATGGCGAGGTGTACAGGGCAGGGGTGCGCGGGGCGCGGGGCGTCAGATCTCGCCGCGCAGCTTCGCCAGCGCCTCGGCGAGGATCGCCTCGCCGTCGGCGGCCGAGCGCCGCTCCCGTACGTAGGCGAGGTGGGTCTTGTAGGGCTCGGTCCGCGGCGGGGCCGGCGGATTCTCCTCGTCCTGGCCGGCCGGGAAGCCGCAGCGGGGACAGTCCCAGGTCTCCGGGATCTGCGCGTCGCTGGCGAAACTCGGCTGGGTCTCATGCCCGTTGGAGCACCAGAAGGAGATCCGCAGACGAGGCGCGGACTCGCCGCGCTCGGCCTCTCCCATCGGCCCCGCCCCGACCCTGCTGCCACGGATCGCGTTGCCACTTGCCACGGTCGTAACTCCCTGCGTGATGGTGCTGCGAGGTCGCCCAGTGTACGGAGACCGGTCCAGCCCCGCGTCGGCGGGAAAGGGCACCGTATCCCAAGGCGCCGTTCCATGATAAGTCGCGTTGGCGACGGGGCGTCAGCTCTGCCTGGATACGCGGGAGTAGGACGCCGCTGTCAGTTCTGGTACTTCATCACCAGACCGAGCGTGACGATGCAGGCGAACCAGGCGAGGCCGACCACGACGGTGATCCGGTCGAGGTTGCGCTCGGCCACCGAGGAACCGCCGACGGAGGACTGCATGCCGCCGCCGAACATGTCGGACAGGCCGCCGCCCTTGCCCTTGTGCATCAGCACCAGCATCAGGAGCAGAAGGCTGAAAACGATGAGGGCGATGGAGAACCCGATGACCACGGCTGGACCAACTCTCTCGACTACATGACTACAGGCACGGGGCCGGACGGCAGGCTGACGCCGACCCGGCCCCGACAGGGTACTTCCTCAGGGCCTTGTCAGCCCACTGTCCGGTATCGACCGGTCCGCAGGGCTACTGGTCGCGGAACCGGACGATCTTGACGAACTCCTCCGCGTCCAGCGCGGCACCGCCCACCAGGGCGCCGTCCACGTCGGGCTGCTTCATGATCGCCGCGACGTTGCCGGCCTTGACCGAGCCGCCGTACTGGATCCGGACGGCGTCGGCCAGCTCCTGGTCGTACAGCTCCGCCAGCCGGCCGCGGATCGCCCCGCAGACCTCCTGGGCGTCCTCCGGGGTGGCCACCTCGCCGGTGCCGATCGCCCAGACCGGCTCATAGGCGACCACGATGGTGGCGGCCTGCTCGGCCGGCACGTCCTTGAGGGCGCCGTCGAGCTGGGCCAGGGTGTGCGGGACCTGCTGCCCGGCCTTGCGGACGTCCAGGCCCTCGCCGACGCACAGGATCGGGGTGATGCCGTTCCGGAACGCGGCCTTGACCTTGGCGTTGACGATCGGCTCGTCCTCGCCGTGGTACTGCCGGCGCTCGGAGTGCCCGATGGCCACGTAGGTGCACTTCAGCTTGGACAGCATCGGACCGGAGATCTCCCCGGTGTATGCGCCGGAGTCGTGCGCGGAGATGTCCTGGGCGCCGTACCTGATCTTCAGCCGGTCGCCGTCGGTCAGGGTCTGCACCGAGCGCAGGTCGGTGAACGGCACCAGGACGGCGGTCTCGACGACCGCGTAGTCCTTGTCGGTGAGGGCGAAGGACAGCTTCTGCACGTGGGCGATGGCCTCGAGGTGGTTGAGGTTCATCTTCCAGTTCCCCGCCATCAGCGGGGTGCGGGTCTGCTCAGTCATGGCGGGGTCACTTCTCCAGTGCGGCGAGACCGGGCAGGGTCTTGCCTTCGAGGTATTCCAGGCTGGCGCCGCCGCCGGTGGAAATATGGCCGAAAGCGTTCTCGTCGAAGCCCAGGATGCGGACCGCGGCGGCCGAGTCGCCGCCGCCGACCACGCTGAACGCGTCGGAGTCCACCAGCGCCTGCGCCACGGCACGGGTGCCGTCGGCGAAGTCCGGGTGCTCGAAGACGCCCATCGGGCCGTTCCAGAAGATGGTGGCGGCGTCCGCGAGCTTGGCGGCGAACAGCTTGCGGGACTCCGGGCCGATGTCCAGGCCGATCACGTCGGCCGGGATGGCGTCCACCGCGGCGGTGACCGGCGAGGCCGGGGCCTTGGTCTTCAGGTCGGGGAACTCGGTGGCGCCGATCACGTCGACCGGCAGCACGAACTCCACGCCCTTGGCCTTCGCGCGCTCCAGGTACTCGCGCACCACCGGGAGCTGGTCCTCCTGGAGCAGGCTCTTGCCGACCTCGTGGCCCTGGGCCTTGAGGAAGGTGAAGACCATGCCGCCGCCGACCAGGATCCGGTCGGCCTTCTCCAGCAGGTGGTCGATCACGCCGAGCTTGTCGGAGACCTTGGAGCCGCCGAGCACCACCGCGTACGGGCGCGAGACGTCCTCGGTGAGCTTCTTCAGCACCCCGACCTCGGTGGCGATCAGCCCTCCGGCCGCGTGCGGCAGCCGGGCGGGCAGGTCGTAGACCGAGGCGTGCTTGCGGTGCACCGCACCGAAGCCGTCGCCGACGTAGACGTCGGCGAGCTCGGCGAGCCGGTCGGCGAAGGCGCCGCGCTCGGCGTCGTCCTTGGCGGTCTCGCCGGCGTTGAAGCGCAGGTTCTCCAGCAGCGCCACCCCGCCCTCGGCCAGCCCTGCCACGGTGGCGCGCGCGCCGTCACCGACGGTGTCGGCGGCGAAAGCCACGTCCGTGCCGAGCAGCTCGCCCAGCCGCCGGGCGACCGGGGCGAGCGAGAACTGCGGGTCGGGCTCGCCCTTGGGGCGGCCCAGGTGCGAGGCGACGATCACCTTGGCGCCGGCCGCGGCCAGCGCCTTGATCGTCGGTACGGCGGCGCGGATCCGGCCGTCGTCGGTGATGGTCTCGCCGGACAGCGGGACGTTCAGGTCGGCGCGGACGAACACCCGCTTGCCGGCGATCTGCCCCTGGCTGATCAGGTCGTCGATCGTCTTCATCGTTGCGGTCTTCTCCTACGTGCTGGTGACTGCTGGCTGGCCGCCGGCCGGTGGCCGGCTACGCACGGAAAACAGGGCCCGGACCGGCGCGTCATCGCACCCGTCCGGGCCCTGTCACTCACATCGCTGCGGTTCGGCTGAGTCGAGGCGTCAGAGCCGCTCGCCGACGAAGACCGCGAGGTCCACCAGGCGGTTGGAGTAGCCCCACTCGTTGTCGTACCAGCCGATGACCTTGACCGTCTTGCCCTGGACCAGGGTCAGCGAGGAGTCGAAGGTGCAGGAGGCCGGCCAGTTCACGATGTCGGAGGACACGATCGGGTCCTCGGTGTACTCGAGGATGCCCTTGAGCTGGCCCTCGGCCGCCTTCTGGAAGGCCGCGTTGACCTCGTCCTTGGTGACCTCGCGCTCCAGGTCGACCACCAGGTCGGTGACCGAGCCGGTGGGCACCGGGACGCGCATCGCGATGCCGTCGAGCTTGCCCGCGAGCTCCGGGATGACCAGCGCGGTGGCCTTGGCGGCACCCGTGGTGGTCGGGATGATGTTCTCCGCGGCGGCGCGGGCGCGGCGCAGGTCCTTGTGCGGGAAGTCCAGGATGCGCTGGTCGTTGGTGTACGCGTGCACCGTCGTCATCAGGCCCTTGACGACACCGAAGTTCTCCAGCAGCACCTTCGCCATCGGCGCCACGCAGTTGGTGGTGCAGGAGGCGTTGGAGATGATGTGGTGGCTGGCGGCGTCGTACTTCTCGTGGTTGACGCCCATCACGATCGTGATGTCCTCGTCCTTGGCGGGCGCCGAGATGATGACCTTCTTGGCACCGCCGGCGATGTGCTTGCCGGCGTCGGCCGCCTTGGTGAAGATGCCGGTGGACTCGACCACGATGTCGACACCCAGCTCGCCCCACTTGATGGCGGCGGGGTCGCGCTCGGCGAGCACCTTGATCGTCTTGCCGTCCACGGTGATGGAGTCCGCGGTGTGGGTGACCTCGGCCTTGAGGCGTCCCAGGATGGTGTCGTACTTCAGCAGGTGTGCCGTCGTCGCGGTGTCACCAAGGTCGTTGACAGCCACGATCTCGATGTCCGCGCCCTGCTCCAGGGCGGCGCGGAAGAAGTTACGACCGATGCGGCCAAAGCCGTTGATGCCTACCCGGATCGTCACGAACCGATCTCCTCGTTCAGTCGCCGGAGTCCCACTCCGGCTGCGAAATTTGGGATGTCCCCGACCACCCCTGAGCCTACCCGGCCGGGCTGTGGGAAGTGACACCGCCCAGCCACCGCCCGCGACGCGCGGGCGGCCCCGGCCGCGCCCGGGCTGCCGAGGGGGTGCGGGTCAGCCGACCATCTCGTCGGTCAGGTTGGCCTCGGTGCCCGGCAGGCCCAGATCCGAGGCGCGCTTGTCGGCCATCGCCAGCAGGCGGCGGATCCGGCCCGCCACCGCGTCCTTGGTCAGCGGCGGCTCCGCCAGCGAGCCCAGCTCCTCCAGGGACGCCTGCTTGTGGTCCATCCGCAGCCGGCCGGCCGCCGCCAGGTGCTCGGGCACGTCGTCGGCCAGGATCTCCAGCGCGCGCTGGACGCGGGCGCCCGCCGCCACCGCGGCCCGCGCGGAGCGGCGCAGGTTCGCGTCGTCGAAGTTGGCCAGCCGGTTGGCGGTGGCGCGCACCTCGCGCCGCATCCGCCGCTCCTCCCAGGCCAGCACCGAGTCATGCGCGCCGAGCCGGGTGAGCAGCGCGCCGATCGCGTCGCCATCGCGGACCACGACCCGGTCCACGTTGCGCACCTCGCGGGCCTTCGCCGGGATCTGCAGCCTGCGGGCCGCGCCGACCAGCGCGAGCGCGGCCTCCGGGCCCGGGCAGGTGACCTCCAGGGAGGACGAGCGGCCGGGCTCGGTCAGCGAGCCGTGCGCCAGGAAGGCGCCGCGCCAGGCCGCCTCCGCGTCACAGGTCGCGCCGGAGACCACCTGCGGCGGCAGCCCGCGGATCGGCCGGCCGCGGCCGTCCACCAGGCCGGTCTGCCGGGCCAGCTGGTCGCCGCCGGCCACCACCCGCACCACGTACCTGCTGCCGCGGCGCAGCCCGCCGGGCGCCATCACCACCAGGTCGGAGGAGTGGCCGAAGATCTCCAGGATGTCCTTGCGGAGCCGCCGCGCGGCGATTCCGGTGTCCAGCTCCGCCTCGATCACGATCCGCCCGCTCACCAGGTGCAGACCGCCCGCGAACCGGAGGATCGACGAGACCTCCGCCTTGCGGCAGCAGGTCCGGGTGACGGGTAGCCGGGAGATCTCGTCCTTCACCGCTGCCGTCATCGCCATGGGCCGATCCTTCCACGCATACGAAAAATCCGGTCATACGCGGCGGCCAACAGCTCCGGGTCGTGCCGCGGCCCGTCGGGGGCGGCGACCGGGGCCAGCTCGACCGTACCTCCCAACCGCTCCGCCGCCTCGTCGAGGCTTGCGCGGTCGGGTACGGCGGCCTCGTCGGCGAGAACCACGTCGATGGTGAGTTTAGGGGCGTGTCGCCCCAAAACCTCCAAGTGACGCTGCGGAGAAAATCCGTCGGTCTCCCCCGGCTGCGGGGCCAGGTTCAGCGTCAGTACCCGGCGCGCCCTGGTCGTCATCAGGGCCTGCGCCAGTTCCGGTACCAGTAGATGCGGAATCACCGAGGAGAACCAGGACCCCGGGCCAAGGACCACCCAGTCGGCGTCAAGAACAGCCTGTACGGCCTCCGGAACGGCCGGCGGATCGGAGGGCAGCACGCTCACCTGCTGCACCTCTCCGGGGGTCAGCGCGACGGTGGCCTGGCCCCGTACGGTCGAGATCTCGTCCGGCGCGTCGGGGTCGTGGCCGCGGACGGTGGCATGCAGGTCGAGCGGCACCGCGGACATCGGCAGCACCCTGCCGTGCGCGCCCAGCAGCCTGCCGACCCACTCCAGGGCGGCCACCTCGTCGTTCAGCTGCTCCCACAGGGCGACGATCAGCAGGTTGCCGACCGCGTGGCCGTGCAGGTCGCCCTTGCTGACGAAGCGGTGCTGGAGCACCCGGGACCAGGTCTGCCCCCACTCGTCGTCCCCGCACAGCGCGGCCAGCGCCATCCGCAGGTCGCCGGGCGGCAGCACGCCCATCTCGGTGCGCAGCCGGCCGCTGGAGCCGCCGTCGTCGGCGACGGTGACCACCGCGGTCAGGTCGCCGGTGATCCGGCGCAGCGCGGCGAGGGAGGCGGCCAGGCCGTGCCCGCCGCCCAGGGCGACCACCTTCGGCTGCGCCCCGGAGCGGCGCCCCACCGGGCGGCGCCGCCGACCCGTGTTGATCACTCGCGCCCCATGTCCCTGTGTACCGTCACCGTCTCCACGCCGTCGGCGGCCAGCCGGGCCGCGAGCCGTTCCGACATCGCCACGCTGCGGTGCTTGCCGCCGGTGCAGCCGACCGCGATCGTCACATAGCGCTTGCCCTCGCGGCGGTAACCGGCCGCGATGATGTGCAGCAGCTCGGCGTACCGGTCGAGGAACTCCTTGGCGCCGGGCTGGTTGAAGACGTAGGTGGCGACCTCGTCGTTGAGCCCGGTGAACGGGCGCAGCTCGGGCACCCAGTGCGGGTTGGGCAGGAAGCGGCAGTCGACCACCAGGTCCGCGTCCACCGGCAGGCCGTACTTGAAGCCGAACGACATGACGGTGGCGCGCAGCTCCTGCTCCTCCTCGCCGGCGAACTGCGCGTCGAGCTTGGCGCGCAGCTCGTGCACGTTGAGGCTGGAGGTGTCGATCACCAGGTCGGCGTCGCCGCGCAGCTCGCGCAGCAGGTCCCGCTCGGCCGCGATGCCGTCCACGATCCGGCCGGAGCCCTGCAACGGGTGCGGGCGGCGTACCGACTCGAAGCGGCGGACCAGCGCGTCGTCGGACGCCTCCAGGAAGATCACCCGGCGCTTGACGCTCTTGTTCTCCAGGTCGGCGAGCGACTCGCGCAGGTTGTCGAAGAACCGCCGGCCGCGGACGTCCACGACCACGGCGATCCTGGCCACGTTGCCCTGCGAGCGGGCGCCCAGGTCCACCATGGTGGGGATCAGCGCGGGCGGCAGGTTGTCCACCACGAACCAGCCGAGGTCCTCCAGGCACTTCGCCGCGGTGCTGCGGCCCGCGCCCGACATGCCGGAGATGATCACCAGCTCGGGGATGGCCTCCGCGGCCTCTCCCGCTCCGCCACCGGTCATGTGGCCACCGTCCTGTCCGTCCCGCGGTTCCTGCTGCCCGTCGAGCCGGCTGTCCTGCCGCTCGTCGTGCCGCTCCTCGTGCCGCTGATCGTGTTCGTCCTGCTCGCTCATCCGCTGCTCCCCCGTTGGTCGTGGTCGTTTTCGATGATCTCCCCGGTCGCGGTGTTCACCGCGGGGGCGGCCGGCGCCGCGGACGCCAGGGCCGCGGCGACCGTCTCCGCGGTGTGCCGGCCGATGCCCGGGACCTCGCAGATCTCGTCGATGGTGGCCGCCCGCAGCCGCTTCAGCGAACCGAAGTGCTTCAGCAACGCCTGCCTGCGGGTCTCGCCGAGGCCGGGCACGGCGTCGAGCGCGCCGGCCTTCATCGACTTGGAACGCTTGCTGCGCTGGTAGGCGATGGCGAAGCGGTGTGCCTCGTCCCGCACCCGTTGCAGCAGATACAGGCCCTCGCTGGTCCGCGGCAGGATCACCGGGTCGTCCTGGCCGGGCAGCCAGACCTCCTCCAGCCGCTTGGCCAGGCCGCAGACCGCCACATCGGCTATCCCCAGCTCGTCCAGCGCCCGGCGGGCGGCGGCGACCTGCGGCTGGCCGCCGTCCACCACCACCAGCTGCGGGGGGTAGGCGAACTTGCGCGGCCGGCCGGTGTCGGGGTCGATCGGGCCGGACACCGGGGCCGGTCCTGACTCGGCGGCGGCAGGGGCGGGACCGGCGGGCTCGCCGGTCTGATCGGGCCCGGTGGTCTGGCCCTGCTCGGTGGTCTGGCCGGGCCCGGTGGTCTGGCCGGGCTCGGCGGACTCCTCCTGCCACTCCCCCGTCTTCTGCTTCTCCGCCAGGTAGCGGCGGAACCTGCGCGAGATCACCTCGTGCATCGAGCGGACGTCGTCCTGGCCCTCGAAGGACTTGATCTGGAAGCGGCGGTACTCGCTCTTGCGCACCAGGCCGTCCTCGAAGACCACCATCGACGCCACGACGTCGTCACCTTGCAGATGGCTGATGTCGTAGCACTCGATGCGCAGCGGCGCGGTGTCCAGGTCGAGTGCCTCGGCGATCTCCTCCAGCGCGCGCGACCGGGTGGTCAGATCCGACGCGCGCCTGGTCTTGTGCAGGGCCAGCGCCTGCTGCGCGTTGCGCTGCACGGTGGCCATCAGGTCCTTCTTGTCGCCGCGCTGCGGGATCCGCAGGCTGACCTGCGAGCCGCGCCGCTCGGCGAGCCACTGGGCGACCGGTTCGTACGGCGCGGGCAGCGCCGGGACCAGCACCTCCTTGGGTACGCCGCCGCTGCCGCCGGACTGCTCGGCGTCCCCCTGCTCGTCCCCGTACAGCTGCTGGATGGCGTGCTCGACCAGGCCCGCGGTGTCGACCGCCTCGACCTTGTCGGTGACCCAGCCGCGCTGGCCGCGCACCCGGCCGCCGCGGACGTGGAAGATCTGTACGGCGGCCTCCAACTCGTCCTCGGCCACCGCGATCAGGTCGGCGTCGGTGGCGTCGGCGAGCACCACCGCGTTCTTCTCCATGGCGCGGCGCAGCGCCTCCAGGTCGTCCCGCAGCCGGGCCGCCTGCTCGTACTCCATCTCGGCGGCGGCCTCCTTCATCTGCTGCTCCAGGCGGCGCAGATAGGGGCCGGCGTGGCCGGCCATGAAGTCGCTGAACTCCTCGGCCAGTTCGCGGTGGTCGGCGGCGCTGATCCGGCCGACGCAGGGCGCCGAGCACTTGCCGATGTAGCCGAGCAGGCAGGGCCGGCCGATCTGCGCGGAGCGCTTGAACACCCCGGGCGAGCAGGTGCGGACCGGGAAGACCCGCAGCAGCAGGTCGACGGTCTCGCGGATCGCCCACGCGTGCGCGTACGGGCCGAAGTAGCGCACGCCCTTGCGCTTGGGGCCGCGCATCACCTGGACCCGGGGGAACTCCTCGTTCATCGTGACGGCGAGCGACGGATAGCTCTTGTCGTCGCGGTACTTGACGTTGAACCGGGGGTCGAACTCCTTGATCCAGGAGTATTCGAGCTGCAGCGCCTCGACCTCGGTGGCGACCACGGTCCACTCCACGGAGGCGGCCGTGGTGACCATGGTGGCGGTGCGCTGGTGCAGGTTGGTGAGGTCCTGGAAGTACGACGACAGCCGCTGCCGCAGGCTCTTGGCCTTGCCGACGTAGATCACCCGGCGGTGCTCGTCCCGGAACTTGTAGACCCCGGGAGAGTCCGGGATCTGGCCCGGCTTCGGTCGGTAGCTGCTGGGGTCTGCCATGTCTCCCACCCTACTGGCGAGATGTGACAAATCAGGTGCGGGTCCGGGACCTCGGGTCAGCTTGCCGGGCCCGCGGTGAGCTTGCCGCCGGCGGCCTTCACCGGGACCGCGGGCAGCGGCTTGGACGCCGGGCCCTGGACGACGGCGCCGGTGGCCGCGTCGAACTGGCTGCCGTGGCACGGGCAGGTGACGGTGGTGCCCTGGAGCTGGTCCACCACGCAGCCCTGGTGGGTGCAGACCGCGCTGAACGCCTTGAACGCGCCCTTGGTCGGCTGGGCCACGATCACCTTGTCCTCGCGGTAGAGCTTGGCGCCGCCGACCGGCACCGCGCTCGACGCGCCGAGGTCCACCGGTTTGGTGGGCCCGTCGGCGCCTTTCTTGCCGCCGCAGGCGGTCAGGCCGACCCCGGCGGCCCCGGCCAGCGCGGCACCCTGCAGAACGGTACGGCGGCGGGCGGGCGTTGCGCTGGTCATACGTACTCCTGGGCTGGTCTTACGTGCTCCCGGCCGGTCATACGCACTCCTGCGCCGGGGACGCGGGTGGGTCACTCTCGCGACCGAACCCTACGTCCCCGTCCTGTATGTCTGCCGGGCGCCCCGCCGTGCCGCCGCGGGGCGCCCCGCGCTATGCCTTGGCCGCCCGCTTCCGGGGCGCCGCCTTCTTGGCCGGGGCCTTGGCCGCCGTCTTGGTGGCGGCCTTCGCGGTCGTCTTGGCGGTCGTCTTCGCGGCGACCGTCTTGGCGGCGGTCTTCTTGGCCGCGACGGACTTGGCAGCGGTCTTCGCCGGGGCCTTCGTCGCGGACTTCGCCGGAGACTTCGCCGGGGTGCGCTTCTTCTGCGGGGGTACGGCGGCGGCCTCGCTGACCGCGTCCGCGCTCAGCACGTCCTGCAGGAACTTGCCGGTGTGGCTGGCCGGGATGCCGGCGATCTGCTCCGGGGTGCCCTCGGCGACCACCAGACCGCCGCCGTTGCCGCCCTCGGGGCCCATGTCGATCACCCAGTCGGCGGTCTTGATGACATCGAGGTTGTGCTCGATGACCACCACCGTGTTGCCCTTCTCCACCAGCCCGGACAGGACGTTGATCAGCTTGCTGATGTCCTCGAAGTGCAGACCGGTGGTCGGCTCGTCCAGGACGTAGACGGTCCGGCCGGTGGAGCGCTTCTGCAGCTCGGCGGAGAGCTTGACGCGCTGCGCCTCGCCGCCGGACAGCGTCGGCGCGGACTGCCCGAGCCGTACGTAGCCGAGGCCGACCTCGTTGAGGGTGCGCAGGTGGCGGGCGATGGCCGGCACCGCCTCGAAGAACTCCAGCGCCTCCTCGATCGGCATGTCCAGCACCTCGGCGATGGACTTGCCCTTGTAGTGCACCTCCAGGGTCTCCCGGTTGTACCGCGCGCCGTGGCAGACCTCGCACGGCACGTAGACGTCCGGCAGGAAGTTCATCTCGATCTTGATGGTGCCGTCACCGGAGCAGTTCTCGCAGCGGCCGCCCTTGACGTTGAAGGAGAAGCGGCCGGGCAGGTAGCCGCGGACCTTCGCCTCCATCGTCTCCGCGAAGAGCCGCCGCACATGGTCGAACACACCGGTGTACGTGGCCGGGTTGGACCGCGGGGTGCGGCCGATCGGCGACTGGTCGACGTGCACGACCTTGTCCACCAGGTCGTCGCCCTCCACCCGGGTGTGCCGGCCGGGGACGCTGCGGGCGCCGTTCAGCTCGCGGGCCAGGTGGGTGTACAGGATGTCGTTGACCAGCGTGGACTTGCCGGACCCCGAGACACCGGTGATCGCGGTGAGCACCCCGAGCGGGAAGGACACGTCGATGTCCTGCAGGTTGTGCTCGCGGGCGCCGTGCACGGTCAGCAGCCGGTCGCGGTCGATCGGCCGGCGGGTGGCGGGGGTCGCGATGAAGCGCTTGCCCGACAGGTACTGGCCGGTCAGCGACTCGTCGTTGACCAGCAGCTCCTTCAGCGAGCCCGAGTGCACCACATGGCCGCCGTGCTCGCCGGCGCCGGGGCCGATGTCGACCACCCAGTCGGCGGTCTTGATGGTGTCCTCGTCGTGCTCGACCACGATCAGGGTGTTGCCCAGGTCGCGCAGCCGCACCAGGGTCTCGATCAGCCGGTGGTTGTCGCGTTGGTGCAGGCCGATGGACGGCTCGTCCAGTACGTACAGCACGCCGACCAGGCCGGAGCCGATCTGGGTGGCCAGCCGGATGCGCTGTGCCTCGCCGCCGGACAGGGTGCCCGCGGCGCGGTTCAGCGAGAGGTAGTCCAGGCCGACGTCGACCAGGAACTTCAGCCGCTCGTTGACCTCCTTGAGCACCCGCTCGGCGATCTTCCGGTCCCGGGCGTCCAGCTTCATCCCGCCGAGGAACTCCGCGCAGTCGCTGATCGACATCGCCGAGATCTCGGCGATGGACCGGTCCTGGACGGTGACGGCGAGCACGATCGGCTTGAGCCGGCTGCCCCGGCAGGTCGGGCAGGGCACCTCGCGCATGTAGCCCTCGAAGCGCTCCCGGCTGGAGTCGCTCTCGGAGTCCTGGTGGCGGCGCTTGACGAACGGGATCGCGCCCTCGAACTGCGCGTTGTACACCCGCTCGCGGCCGTACCGGTTCTTGTACGCGACCCTGACCTGCGACTTGTGGCCGTACAGCAGCGCCTTCTTGGCGCGCACCGGCAGCCCGGCCCAGGGGATGTCGGTCCGGAAGCCGAGCTCCTGGGCGAGGCCGTCCACCAGGCGCTCGAAGTAGCCCTTGGACATGCCGCCGTTCCACGGCGCGACCGCGCCCTCGTCGAGCGACTTCTCCTCGTCGGGCACGATCAGCTCGGGGTCGACCTCCATCCGGGAGCCGATGCCGGTGCAGTCGGGGCAGGCGCCGAAGGGCGAGTTGAAGGAGAAGGAGCGCGGCTCCAGCTCCTCGAAGGACAGGTCGTCGTACGGGCAGTACAGGTGCTCGGAGAACATCCGCTCGCGCTGCGGGTCGTCCTCCGGCAGGTCCACGAAGTCCAGGATCACCATGCCGCCGGACAGCCCGAGCGCGGTCTCCACCGAGTCGGTGAGGCGGCGCTTGGCGCCCTCCTTGACGGTGAGGCGGTCGATGACCACCTCGACGGTGTGCTTCTCCTGCTTCTTCAGCTTGGGCGGGTCGCTGAGCTGGATCGTGGCGCCGTCCACCCGGGCCCGGCTGTAGCCCTTGGTCTGGAGGTCGGCGAACAGGTCGACGAACTCGCCCTTGCGCTCGCGCACCAGCGGCGACAGCACCTGGAAGCGGCTGCCCTCCTCCAGCTCCAGCACCCGGTCGACGATGGCCTGCGGGGACTGCCGGGAGATCGGCCGGCCGCACTCGGGGCAGTGCGGCTTGCCGATCCGGGCGAAGAGCAGCCGCAGGTAGTCGTAGACCTCGGTGATGGTGCCGACGGTGGAGCGGGGGTTGCGCGAGGTGGACTTCTGGTCGATCGAGACGGCCGGCGACAGCCCCTCGATGAAGTCCACGTCCGGCTTGTCCATCTGGCCGAGGAACTGCCGGGCGTAGGACGAGAGCGACTCGACGTACCGGCGCTGGCCCTCGGCGAAGATCGTGTCGAACGCGAGGGAGGACTTGCCCGAGCCGGACAGGCCCGTGAACACGATGAGCGAGTCACGGGGCAGGTCAAGCGACACGTTCTTCAGGTTGTGCTCGCGAGCGCCACGAACGGTGAGTCGATCGGCCACGCCAGTGCGCACCTTTCATAGAAGCGGTTTCATGGAAGCGGAGAGGGGGGAATGGGGACGCCCCCACAGTCAGCGTAAACGGGGAGCCCCCGGGATTTCTTCCGACGGCGACATCCCGACCTTATAGCACGCACATTCGATTTCCGGCCACGCGCCGCCAACCTCACCCGATCGTGTGACGCGCGGCTAGGCTTGGCGTCATGGCGTACAGCGGACAAGTGACGGTCGGCGGCACCCCCGACGTGCACGAACTCGAAGACCTGATCATCACCAAGGCCGCGGTCGGCCCGATGAACAACAACGCGTACCTGCTGCGCTGCCGCGCCACCGGCGAGCAGCTGCTGATCGACGCGGCGGCCGAGCCGGAGACGCTGCTTGAGGTGGTGGGCGCGGACGGCCTGGCCTCCGTCGTCACCACCCACCGGCACGGCGACCACTGGCAGGCGCTGAGCGCGGTGGTGGCCGCGACCGGCGCACGCACCTACGCGGGACGTCACGACGCCGAGGGCATCCCGGTGCGCACCGACGTGCCGGTGGAGGACGGCGACACCATCCAGGTGGGCCGGGTGGCCCTCACCGCCCGCCACCTGGTCGGCCACACCCCCGGCAGCATCGTGCTGACCTACGACGACCCGCACGGCCACCCCCACACGTTCACCGGAGACTGCCTCTTCCCCGGTGGCGTGGGAAACACCTTCAAGGACCCGGCGGCCTTCGACTCGCTGCTGCACGACGTCACCACGAAACTCTTCGACGCCCTCCCGGACGAGACGTGGATCTACCCCGGCCACGGCAACGACACCACCCTCGGCACGGAGCGCCCCCACCTCGCGGAGTGGCGCGCCCGCGGCTGGTAGCCTCCGGGCCCGGTGGCACGGCGGCTCAGGCCCGGCGGGTCAGGTCCATGACCCAGTTGGTCAGCCAGGTGCTGCCGCCGTCCACCGAGAACGCCTGCTCCCAGCGGGCCGCGCCGGCGGTGATGCCCGACCAGACGAAGCGCACACCGACCGGCTTGCCCTCGTAGCTGTCCTCGCCGGAGAACTCGCCACGGCCGCCGGCGAACCGGCCGGTGACCGGCGGGAAGAGCGTGCCGGTGGTCTTGCTGGCCCAGTACAGCGACCACAGCTCGCGCTCCGGGTCGTAGAGCCGGATCGTCAGCCCGGCCGTGCCCTTGGTGGGAAAGTCGATCTCGTCGAAGTTCGCCGCACCCCCGAAGTGCCGCGAAGCCCGGCTGGTCCCGGGAAACTCCTCCCACCCGCTGTCCCCGTCGAGAAAGTCGAGCAGGCGGCGGTTGGCGACGTCCCAGTCACCGGTGAGGAAGTCGAAGTCGTTCACGCGCGGTCTCCAGTCGTGCCGTCGGGAAGGGTGTCGGCCAGGTAGGCGGGGAGGTCGGGGGTGGTGGGGGTCAGGATGTGGCGGGTCCAGGCGTCGCGTTCGTGGAGGATCGGGGGGAGCTCGTACACGCAGCCGATCAGCGGCGAGTCCAGCCGGACGAAGTTGGTCGGGTCCTGGTCGGGGCAGCCGAGGAAGGGCTGGCCGGCTGCCGCGCCGGCGAACGAGAGCGCGTTGTCCCAGGCCCAGATGTACGCGTTGAGGTAGGCCCCGTCGTCCGCTCCCCTGTGGAGGACGACGAAACCGGCCGGCGGCGTGCCGTCGGGCTCCGGGAGCAGTACCGGCAGCATCTCGTACGCCGCCTTCTCGACCGCGGGTTCGATGCCGGACGGGTCGGCGGTCACGTGGTAACGCTTGACGCTCCGGCCTGCCACTTCGAGTGGCGGCAGGGCGAACAGAAGCTTCTCGGCAAAGGGCATGGGTGGACCGTACGGCCGGTTCGCTGACACCCTGTGTCAGTGAAGTCCAGCCGACTGCTGTCCATCCTGCTGCTGCTCCAGACCCGGGGCCGGATGACCGCCGCCCAGCTCGCCGCCGAGCTGGAGGTGTCCGCGCGGACCGTCTACCGGGACGTGGAGTCGCTGCACACCGCCGGCATCCCGCTCTACGGCGACGCCGGCCACCGCGGCGGGTACCAGTTGCTCGACGGGTACCGCACCCGCCTCACCGGGCTGAACGCGGGCGAGGCGGAGGCGCTGTTCCTGGCCGGGGTGCCGGGGCCGGCCGCCGAGCTGGGGCTCGGCGGGGCGCTGGCCACCGCGCAGCTGAAGCTGAGCGCGGCGCTGCCGGCCGAGCTGCGGGCGCAGGCCGACCGGATGCGGTCCCGGTTCCACCTGGACGCGCCCGGCTGGTTCGCGGCCGACGACGAGGTGCCGCTGCTGCCGCAGGTCGCGGACGCGGTCTGGCACAGCCGGGTGCTCGACGTGCGGTACCGGCGCTGGAAGGCGCCGACCGACGTGGACCGCCGCCTGGAGCCGTACGGCCTGGTGCTGAAAGCCGGCCGCTGGTACGCCGTCGCCCGGCCGGTGCCCGCGGACGCGGCCCCGGCGGATCAGGACCCGCTGTCGGAGGTCAGGACCTACCGGGTGGACCAGATCCTCGAACTCAGCGTCAGCGGCGAGCTGTTCGAGCCGGCCGCCGGCTTCGACCTGGCCGGCTACTGGCAGGCCCACCAGGCCGACTTCCACCGCCGGCTGCACCGGCACCAGGCCGAGATCCGGCTCGCCCCGGAAGCCCTGCACCGGCTGACCGGCGTCGCCGCCCGCGCGCTGGCCGAGACCGGCACCACCGGCCCCGACGGCCGGCTGCACGGCGTCGTCCCCGTCGAGTCCGCCGACCAGGCGCTGGGCATGTTCCTGGGGCTGGGTACGGACGTCGAGGTCGTCGGACCGCCCGAGCTGCGCGCCCGGCTCGCCGAGACCGCCCGCGCGGTGGCCGCGACCCACACCCCGTGACGCGTAGCGCCGTAGCGCCGTACTGCCGCCGTCAGTGCGCGAAGACCGTACTGGCCAGCGCCACATGCACGGCGGTGCCGCCGAGGATCGACAGCAGGACGTTCCGCCGCCACAGGTGCAGCCCCACCGTGCAGGCCAGCGCCAGGCCGGTCGGCCAGGCCGCGTCCGGCACCCGCGGGCTGAAGCCGCGCAGCGTGTAGACGGTGAGAATCACCATCACCCCCACCGGCATCGCCGCGTTCAGATAGGCGGTCAGCGGGCTGGAGCGCAGCGGCGCCAGCACGGCGAAGGGCAGCGCGCGCAGGCCCCAGGTGACGGCGACGGCGACGCCGACCGCGGCGATCAGGTAACCGGTGTCAGGCATCGGCGGCCTTCTTCCTGGCGAGGGTGTGCCGGGCCGTCAGCCCGGCGGTGAACAGCAGGAACGCGACCGGCAGCATCTCCCCCGGCACCGCGAACCTGGCGAGCAGCGCGCAGCCGAGCGCCATCACGGGCGTCGGCAGGTCGCGGCGGGCCCGGAACGCGTCGATGGCCAGCACGGTGAACAGCGCGGTGACCGCGAAGTCCAGGCCGGTGACGGCGGCGGGGATGACCGAGCCGAGCAGCGCCCCGGTCGTCGCGCCGCCCGCCCAGTACAGGTGGACGAACACTTGCAGCCACAGGATCCGACCACGGGAGTACGACTGCGCGTCGGCGCCGGCGGTGACGGCGTACGCCTCGTCGGTGAGGGCGAAGGTGCTGTACGCCTTCGCCAGCCGGCCGTGCACCCGGTGCAGCGGAAAAGACAGGGCGTAGAAGACGTGCCTGAAGTTGACGAGGAAGGCGGTCAGCGCGATCGAGGCGAGCGGCGCACCCGCGAGTACCAGGCCGAGGAAGAGGAACTCCAGCGAGCCGGCGTAGATGAAGCCGGAGAAGACACTCGCCCACCACCAGGCGAGGCCGGAGTGCACGACCAGCACGCCGAACGCCACGCCCATCGGGTACGCCCCGAGCCCGACCGACCCGGTGTCCTTCAGCGCGAGCGCGGGCCCCGACCACCGTCCGGCCGGCGGCGCGGGGTCCACGGAGGCCACGGGGGCGGTGGGGGCGGTGGGGGCGGCAGAGGCGACGGGCGGAGGGCCGGTGCGGTGCTCGGCCTGCGGGGTGACCATGTGAGTAATTCTAGGAAGAATTCCGGCTTATATGGTTTCGAAATATGACCCTAGAATTGACCTATGGGCAATGAACGCGCACTCGATCAGATCGACCGCGACATTTTGTTTCAGCTTCAGCAGGACGGCCGGCTGACCAACGTCGAACTGGCCAAGCGGGTCGGTCTGACCCCGCCGCCCTGCCTGCGCCGGGTCAAGCGGCTGGAGGAGGCCGGGATCATCACCGGCTACCGGGCCAGGATCAACCCGGAGGCGGCCGGCCGGGGCCTGGAGGTGATCGTCTCCATCGAGGTCTCGGTCAGCGACCTGAAGACACTGGAGGGCCTGGAGCGGGCCATCGCCGGCTACGAGGAGGTGGTCGAGTTCCGCCGGATGTTCGGCGCGCCCGACTACTACCTGCGGGTGCTGGTCGCCGACTACACGGCCTACGAGGCGTTCCAGACCGGGAAGATCATCGGCATCCCCGGTGTCGCCCGGGTGATCTCGCAGCCGACGATGAAGAAGCTCAAGGTCACCGACTGAACGGGGACGCCGGTCAACGGGGGCGCCGGCGCGGCTGGGTGCGGCTAGGTGCGGCGCCGCATCCGTTCGCCGACCTCGCCCTGGTCGGTCTCCCACCAGGGCCGGGTCATCTCGGGCACGGCGGCGGCCGCCGGAGCCGCCTCGGCCGCAGCGGGGACAGCCACGGGGCTCACCGCCGGAGCCGCCGGCACCGGGATCGCGGCGGGCTCGGCGAGGGCCGCCTCACGGTCCAGCCGGGCGTCCAGCTCAACGGTCTTCTCGCGCTCCGAGCGCCACCACTCGACGAACACCAGGATCAGGAACGGCAGCCCGACCAGCTCGGCCAGCACCACCATCAGGCCGCCGCCGAGCATCTGGTCCCGCCGCACGCTCGGCCCCCAGGCGCGCGGGTGGCCGGTGTACCAGTGGCCGGCCACCAGAGTGCCGCTGGTCATCACCACGATGCCGGGCACGGAGTCGAAGAGGCCGTCGAAGAAGACCAGCGCCGCCCGGATCGGGTAGCTGCACCAGCGCGGCAGCAGCTCCTGGCGGCTGAGCATGGGCAGCACGAACAGGCAGCCGGTGAGCAGCAGTTGCAGGTGCATGAGCTGCCGCACGGCGTCGTTGCCGAGCGCGGTGCTGAAGTACGGCGTGAAGTAGATCGTCAGCTCCGAGACCAGCACCAGCACCGAACTGACCAGCGGATACGTCAGCAGCCTGACCGGCCGGGAGAGGAACGCGCGGCGCAGCCTGCTGTCGGGGGCGGCGAGCGCGAGCGGGTCGCCGAGGGCCAGGCCGAGCGGGGCGAACAGGTCGAGCAGGATGTTCTGCACGGCGGCCGGCCAGAACAGCACCCGGTCGTAGACGGCCAGCGAGGACATGGTGGCGATCACCAGCGTGCCCAGGCCCATCCCGTAGAACGCGGCCGCCCGCCACAGCGGCCAGCCCTCCCCCGCGCGCCGCCTGCGCCGTACGCCGGCCGCGTAGCAGACGCCCAGCAGGACGACGAAGGCGAGCGCCACCGTGTCGAGCTGCCAGGCGTCCAGGAACCGGGAGCCGGTGAGTTCTGGCAGTGATGTCACTGCCGGGGCCGCCGCCGGGGTGCTGGCCACATCCGCGCCTTTCCGCATGACCGTCCGTTACGTGGCCACGGTAGACCTCGGCGGGACGCGCTCCGCGCGCAGGTGCCCGGCGGGCCTGCCGCGGGCCCGCCGGGCGTGGTGTGACGTGCTGCGGCCTGGGGTGCCGCGGTCAGACGTCGGCGGTGGCCTTGGCCTCCTCGCGCGCCTCCTGCTCGGCCTGCCGCCGCGAGGCGATCAGACTGGTGACGGTGGTGACGGCCAGCACCGCCACGATGACGCCGAGCGAGACCGGGATCGAGATCTCGGGTACGTGCACCCCCGCCTCGTGCAGCGCGTGCAGCACCAGCTTCACGCCGATGAAGCCGAGGATCACCGACAGGCCGTACGACAGGTGCACCAGCTTCTTCAGCAGGCCGCCGATCAGGAAGTACAGCTGGCGCAGGCCCATCAGCGCGAAGGCGTTGGCGGTGAAGACGATGTACGGGTCCTGGGTGAGGCCGAAGATCGCCGGGATGGAGTCGAGCGCGAAGAGCACGTCGGTGGTGCCGATGGCGAGCATCACCACGAGCATCGGCGTCATCAGCCGCTTGCCGTTCTCGGTGATGAACAGCGCGGTGCCGTGGTACTGGTCGGTGGACGGCACCCGCTTCTCGACCATCTTCAGTACCCGGTTCTCCTCGAACTCCTCCTCGTCGCCGTCGTCCGCGCGGGCCTCCTTGATCAGCTTCCAGGCGGTCCAGATCAGGAACGCGCCGAAGATGAAGAAGACCCAGGAGAAGCTGGCGATGATGGTGGCGCCGGCGGCGATGAACACCGCGCGCAGGACCAGCGCTATCAACACGCCCACCAGCAGGACGCGCTGCTGGTACTGGGACGGCACCGCGAACTTCGCCATGATCAGCACGAAGACGAAGAGGTTGTCCACGCTGAGCGACTTCTCGGTGATGTACCCGGCGAAGAACTCGCCCGCCGGCTCACCGCCGGCGAAGAACAGCAGGCCGAGGCCGAAGAGTCCGGCCAGTACCACCCAGACCACGGTCCAGATCCCGGCCTCGCGGATCGTGACGTCGTGCGGATTGCGGCCGATCAGGAAGTCGGCACCGATCAGGGCGCCCAGACCGGCGATGGTGAGCGCCCAGAGGGCGAGAGACACGTCCACTGCTGCTCCTCCGGCAGATCATCTGTACGGATGTCCGGAAATGACCCTCCGGACAAAGAACGGTACAGGAATAACCAAGGAAGAGTAAAGCTAAACCCAAGAATGCAGGTCAGAGGCTTGGTCGAGGCTTTACGTTCCGAACGCGGGACGGGCCGCGGCCACCTGGCGCAGTACCTGGGTGAGCACCTGGCTGCCGACCGGCACCATCGACGGTTCATACGTCCAGGCGTGGCCCACCCAGGGGTCGGCGAGGTGGTCGCTGGGCAGCGGGGTCAGCCGCAGCAGCGAGCGCCACAGGGGGTCGAGCACCGGGCCGTACGCGGACGCGTCCTCCCGGTCGGCCACCAGCAGCAGGTGGACGCCCGCGGCCGGCCCCTCGTCGGCGAGGTAGCGCAGCTGGGTGACGGCACGGTCGTCGAAGCCGTACGGGAACTCGTTGACGATCAGCAACTGCTCGGCGGTGTCGAAGCCGGGCGGCAGCGCGTCGGGGGCGCCCCCGCGGTGGGCCATGTGCAGCAGGTCGACCCGCTCGGTGAGCCGGGTCAGCACCTCGCCGACCTTGCCCCTGCCGCCCTCGGCGAGCACCCCGCCCGCCGCGGCGAGCGGCGCGAGCGCGGTGGCGCCGGAACCGGCCGGATCCAGCGCGTGCACGGCGAAGCCGCCCACCGGGAAGGAGGCGAGCAGCCGGGCGGCGATGGCCACGGCGGTGTCCATCGCCGGGCCGCGGTCCTCGGCGGAGTCGATCCACAGACCGCGTTCGAGCGGCATCCTGACCAGCAGCGGGATCCGGATCTCGGGCACCTCGGGCAGCGAGAGGCTGCCGAGCCGGACGGCGAGCGGCGGCTTGTCCGGCACCCGGTAGCCGTGCCACACCGGGTTCTCCCAGCCCGCGAACGGGGCCGGCAGCGCCGGCTCCACCACCTCGGACTCGGCGGCCAGCTGGGCGAGGTCGCGCTCCAGCACCGCGCGGGCCTGGTCGACCAGCTCGATCTGCCGGTACTCGGCCTGCTCGCGGGCGGCGTCGGCGGCGGGGCCGCCGCGGGTGCGGGGGTCGGCGAGCAGCCGGTCGAGCTCCTGGTCGAGCCGGGACTCGGCGAAGTCGACGGCGCTGCGGTAGGCGGCGACGGAACGGGTCAGGTCCTCGAACATCCCCCAGACCTGGTTGTACAGCCGCTCCTCCATCGACCAGCCGGCCGCGTCGCCGGCCACCGGGACCGGGGGCCGGTCCGGCGCGGGGCCCTGCGCGGGCGGCGGTCCGGCAGGCGGCGAGGCCGCCGGTCCGCCGGCCCCGGCGGGCGCGGCCGCGCCACGGCGCCGCGGATGCCGGTAGTCCACCGGCCCGCTGCCGCCGCCGGCGGCCGCTCCGGACGCCGAGTCCGTGCCGCGGGCGGCGGGCTCCGCATCGGGAGTGCCCGGCCGGGCGGACGGGACGGGGCCGGGCCGGTCGTACGGGGCGGAGGCCGACTGAGGAACCGCCGCCGCGGCTCCCGGTCCGTCGGGCCGGGGGGACGGGGCGGGGCCGGAGCCGTCGGAGGGGGCGGGAGGTGGGGGGCGCATGGCGGTGTCGGGCAGTGCGGAGTGGCGGGTGGCGGTGGTCGGCGGGGCGACTGTGCGGGCCAGCTCGCGGTCGGCGGCGGCGTGGATCTCGGCGGCGACCCGCTCGGGCGACGGGACGCCCTGGTCGAGCAGCAGCGCGGGCAGCCCGCCCTGGTAGCCCTGGCCGACCGCGCGGACCTTCCAGGAGCCCTGCCGCCGGTACAGCTCGACGGCCAGCAGCGCGGTCTCCGCGCCGAGGCCGGTGATGGTGAAGCCCGCTATCGCCGTGCCGTCGGTGGTGGTCACCGCGAGGTGCGGGGCGGGGGCGGCGCCGAAGTCCGCGGGCGCGCCGGGGCGGCCCGCGGCGCCGGGCAGCGCCAGCAGCACGTGCACCCGGTGTGCCTCCGGCGGCATCGCGCCGAGGTCCACCGCGAGCCGGTGCTCGGCCGCGGCCTGCCGTGGCAGTTCGATCCCGGCGAGGTTCGGCGCGCCGGGGTGGGCGAGCCAGCCCGGCTCACCCACCCGTCCCTGCTCGTCCCCCAGGGTGACCGCGGCCACCACCGGAGTGCCCGCCGACACCCGGATCTCCAGCCGGTTGCCGGGCAGCGGATGATTCTGCCCCCGGACCAGTTCGGCTGTCATGTCCGCCGCCCCCTGTTCCCGTCTTCTTGTGTCAGTGCTGCCCCGGCCCGCGGCCGGGGCTGGTGCTCAGAGTGCGGGCAGGATCGCCGGGATCAGGTCCTGGAACGTCCGGCCGTTGGCGGGCGTGCCGATCGCCGTCATCGACCAGCCGCCCTGGCCGCGCTGCACCTTGCACATGATCTGCGCGGTGTACGCGCCGCCGCCGGTCAGCGTGTAGCGGGCCAGCTCCTGTCCGTTGGTCTCGTCCACCAGGCGGCAGAACGCGTTCTGCACCTCGGCGAAGGTCTGGCCGGTGAAGGAGTTCACCGTGAAGACGATCTGGTCGACGTGCACCGGGACGCGCTGCAGGTCCACCAGGATGGACTCGTCGTCGCCGCCCTGCCCCGCGCCGCCGACAAGGTTGTCGCCGGTGTGCCGCACCGAGCCGTCATCGCTGGTGAGGTGGCGGAAGAACACCACGTCAACGGGCTGCTTGTCGGCGAAGAGCACCGCCGACGCATCCAGGTCGATCTCCCGGGTGCGGCTGCCGAACAGCCCGCGGCGCGGTGCCGCCTGCCAGCCAAGTCCCATCCTGACCGCTGACAGAGATCCCCCGTCGGCCTTGCTCAGGCTGATCTTCTGGCCTTTGGTCATGTTGACCGTCACGCGCTGTCCCCTCTCACCCGTCACCATGTGTGCGGTTGTCTCGCACCCTAACAAGACGCCGCGACAAGGTATCCCGGTTCGTCACCGTGTGATTTTCCGGCCGGATCAGGCCACGCCCCCCTCCCGCATCTGCCGCAACTCCTTCTTGAGGTCCTTCAGTTCGTCCCGCAGCCGGGCGGCGACCTCGAACTGGAGCTCGGCGGCGGCGGCGTGCATCTGATCGGTGAGCTGGGCGATCAGATCGGCCAGCTCCTCGGCGGGCACCGTGGCCTCGCCGCGCTTGCCCGCGCCCTTGGCCGACAGGCCCGGCACCGGCGCCTTGCCGCGCGAGCGCTGCCGGCCGGAGCCGAGCAGCTCCTCGGTGTCGGCGTCCTCCCGGGCGAAGGAGTCGAGGATGCCGGCGATCTTCTTGCGCAACGGCTGCGGGTCGATGCCGCGCTCGGTGTTGTAGGCGATCTGCTTCTCGCGGCGGCGGTTGGTCTCGTCGATCGCCTTCTCCATCGCCGGGGTGATCCGGTCCGCGTACATGTGGACCTGGCCCGACACGTTACGGGCGGCACGGCCGATGGTCTGGATCAGCGAGGTGCCCGAGCGCAGGAAGCCCTCCTTGTCCGCGTCCAGGATCGCCACCAGCGACACCTCGGGCAGGTCGAGGCCCTCACGCAGCAGGTTGATGCCGACCAGCACGTCGTACTCGCCGGCCCGCAGCTCCCGCAGCAGCTCGACCCGGCGCAGGGTGTCGATGTCGCTGTGCAGGTAGCGGACCTGGATGCCCAGCTCCAGCAGGTAGTCGGTGAGGTCCTCCGACATCTTCTTGGTCAGGGTGGTGACCAGCACCCGTTCGTTCTTCTCGGTGCGCAGCCGGATCTCGTGCACCAGGTCGTCGATCTGGCCCTCGGTGGGCTTGACCACCACCTCGGGGTCGATCAGGCCGGTCGGGCGGATGATCTGCTCCACCACGCCGTTGCCGCGGGACAGCTCGTAGTTGCCGGGGGTCGCGGACAGGTAGACCGTCTGCCCGACCCGCTTCAGGAACTCCTCCCACTTCAGCGGGCGGTTGTCCAGCGCGGACGGCAGCCGGAAGCCGTGGTCGACCAGGGTGCGCTTGCGGGACGCGTCGCCCTCGTACATCGCGCCGATCTGCGGCACGGTGACATGCGACTCGTCGATGACCAGCAGGAAGTCCTCGGGGAAGTAGTCGATCAGGGTGTCGGGCGCGGTGCCGCTGCTGCGGCCGTCGATGTGCATCGAGTAGTTCTCGATGCCGGAGCAGGTGCCGATCTGCCGCATCATCTCGACGTCGTAGGTGGTGCGCATCCGCAGCCGCTGGGCCTCCAGCAGCTTGCCCTGCTTGTCCAGCTGGGCGAGCCGGGTCTCCAGCTCCTCCTCGATCCCGGCGATGGCCCGTTCCATCCGCTCGGGGCCCGCCACGTAGTGGCTGGCGGGGAAGACGTAGATCTGCCGGTCCTCGGTGATCACCTCGCCGGTCAGCGGGTGCAGGGTGTACAGCGCCTCGATCTCGTCGCCGAACATCTCCACCCGGACGGCCAGCTGCTCGTAGACCGGGAAGATCTCGATGGTGTCGCCGCGCACCCGGAAGGTGCCGCGGGTGAACGCCACGTCGTTGCGGGTGTACTGGATGTCCACGAACTTGCGCAGCAGGGCGTCGCGGTCGATGACGTCGCCCACGTTGAGCCGCACCATGCGGTCGATGTACTCCTGCGGGGTGCCGAGGCCGTAGATGCACGACACCGAGGCGACCACGATGACATCGCGCCTGGTCAGCAGCGAGTTGGTGGCGGAGTGCCGGAGCCGCTCCACCTCCTCGTTGATGGAGGAGTCCTTCTCGATGAAGGTGTCGGTCTGCGGGACGTACGCCTCGGGCTGGTAGTAGTCGTAGTACGAGACGAAGTACTCGACCGCGTTGTTCGGCAGCAGCTCGCGGAACTCGTTGGCGAGCTGCGCCGCGAGCGTCTTGTTCGGCGCCATCACCAGGGTCGGACGCTGCAGCCGCTCGATCATCCAGGCGGTGGTGGCGGACTTGCCCGTACCGGTGGCACCGAGCAGGACGACGTCCTGCTCGCCGGCCTGGATCCGGCGCTCCAGGTCGTCGATGGCAGTGGGCTGGTCTCCGCTGGGCTGGTAGGGGCTGACGACCTCGAAGGGCGCCACGGTGCGTTCGATGTCTGATACGGGCCGCATGGAACCACCGTACGACCCGGCACTGACAATCGTCCGGCGCCGGCCTCGCGGGGCCCGGCCGGAGCCCTGAGAACAGGTCACGGCGGCCGGGCAGACCAACCGGAAGACAGCCCAGCAGGGCGTCAGTCAGACCCCGAGCCACGACCACCGCGACCTGAGTACCAGCATCAATGTCAGACCCCCCGATTACGCTCGCCCACGTGACGAACGCTTACTGGACTGTCCTGGACACCCCGATCGGTCCGCTGCTGGTGGCGGGCACCGACCAGGGGCTGGTTCTCGTCGGCTTCCGCGCCGAGGAGGCGGTGGCCGCCCGCGCCCTGGAGTCGATGGGCCGGCGGCTCGGCTGCATACCGGAACGGGACCCGGCCGCACTGGCCCCGGTCACCGAGCAGCTGGAGGCGTACTTCGCGGGGACGCTGAAGGAGTTCACCCTCGACCTGGACTGGTCGCTGACCACCGGTTTCAACCGGCGGGTGCTGCGCGAGCTGGCGGCGGGCGTGCGGTACGGAGCGGTGGTCGGCTACCAGGACCTCGCGGACCGGGTGGGCGAGCCGGACGCGGCGCGGGCGGTCGGCTCCGCGATGGGCTCCAATCCGCTGCCGGTGGTGGTGCCCTGCCACCGGGTGATCGAGAGCGACGGCGGGATAGGCGGCTTCGGCGGCGGCCTGGAGATCAAGCGGCAGCTGCTGGCGCTTGAGGGAGTGCTGCCGGCCCCGCTGTTCTGAGACAAGCCCCGCAGGCGTGCCTGTCACGGGGGCAGACAAGCCTGCCGGGCTCCCTACGTTCCGGGCGCGCCGTCGCGGTGGCTACCGCGGCTACGGCGTCTCGAAGCGGGCGGCGGCCAGGTAGTCCGGGCGCGGTTCGAGCGCGGCGGCCAGCCGGAAGTGGCGCTGCGCCTCGTCGGCGCGGTTGGACCGCTCCAGCGTGCGGGCCAGCGCGAAGTGGGCGAACGCGTTGTCCGGCTCGCGCTCCAGCACGATCTGGAACTCCAGCTCGGCGGGGCGCAGTTGGGCCGCGGCGAAGAACGCGCGGGCGCGCAGCAGCCGGGCCGCGGTGTTCTCCGGGTGGGCCGCCACCACCGGGTCGAGCAGCTTCACCGCGCCGCGCGGGTCGCGCGCGGCAAGGAGCTGCTCTGCGGCGCGGTAGTCGATGACTAGAGTCTCGGGGCTCCGCTCGGGCACGTCCGCCTCCCTGACCTCGGGCACGGTGACGAGTGATCGTCTGGACAGACATACCCAACGCGGTGGGCGGCAACCGCATTCCCGGCACGTTCGGCGGGAACGGGCGGCACGGCGGCGTGCGCCCCGGTTCAGAGCCGGGCCCGCAGCCGCTCCCACACGGCCCGCACCTGCGGCTCCAGCGCGGCCAGCGGCCCGTCGTTGTCGATCACCAGGTCGGCGACGGCCAGCCGCTCGGCACGGGTGGCCTGGGCGGCCATCCGGGACCTGGCCTCGTCCTCGGCCATGCCGCGCTGCCGGACCAGGCGGTCCAGCTGGGTGGCGGGGTCGGCGTCTACGACGATCACCAGGTCGTAGAGGGGGGCGAGGCCGTTCTCGGTGAGGAGGGGTACGTCGTGGGCGACGATGTCGCCGGGGCCGGCCTGCTTCTGCAGCTCGGCGGACCTGGCGCCCACCAGGGGGTGGACGATCGCGTTGAGCGCCTTGCGCCGGTCTTCGTCGGCGAACACGATGCGGCCGAGCTTCGGGCGGTCGAGCGTGCCGTCCGCGGCGAGTACGTCGGGTCCGAACTCCGCGACGATCGCGGCGAGGCCGGCGGTGCCGGGTTCGACCACTTCCCGGGAGATCCGGTCGGAGTCCACGAGGATCGCCCCGTACGAGGCGAGCAGCCGGGCGACTTCGCTCTTCCCGGCGCCGATTCCGCCGGTGAGGCCGATCTTTAGCATGCTGCTCAGCTTACGGACTGCCGTCCGCCGAGCCACCGCCCCCAGCCCCCGGACCTCGCCCCCGGTGGGGGGCTTGTCGCGCAGTTCCCCGCGCCCCTGAAAAACCCCGGTCAGCCGGGAGCGCCCACGCGGCGGAGCCGCGCGGGCGCGGAAAGCGCAACCCCCGCGGCGGGGGCCGAGGGGCGCGGGGCCGGTCCCGCACGTCGTGCTGGCTCGGCCCGCACGGCGAGTGCCTAGCGGCCGTCGTCGTCGCGGTCAGCGAGGAAGCGTTCGAACTCGGCCGCCAGGTCGTCCGCCGACGGGAGGTCCATCGGCTCGGCGATCAGGCTTTCGCGGGTCTGGGCGCCGGCTACCGCGTCGTACTGGGTTTCCAGGCCGCGGACCACCGAGATGAGTTCGCCGTCGCCCTCGGCCACCTGCCGGTCGATCTCGACCCGAACGGTGTGCGCCTCGGCGCGCAGCGAGTGGGCCACGTCGGGGAGCACCAGGCCGGTCGCGGCGGTGACGGTCTCCAGGACGGCGAGTGCGGCGTCCGGGTACGGGGAGCGGGCCAGGTAGTGCGGCACGTGGGCGGCGACGCCCAGCACGTCACGGCCGGCCTCGGCGAGCCGCAGCTCGATCAGCGAGGCGGCGCTGCCGGGCACCTGCGCCTCGTCGAACCAGGCGCGGTGACCGGGCATCAGGTCCACCCGGTTGCCGTGCGGGGTGACGCCGACCGGGCGGGTGTGCGGGACGCCCATCGGGATGCCGTGGAAGTTGATGGCCAGCCGGACCCCGAGGCGCTCGATCACCTGGAGTACGGCCGTGCTGAAGCGTTCCCACTCCACGTCCGGCTCCGAGCCGGTGAGCAGCAGGAACGGGGTTCCGGTCGCGTCACGGACCAGGTAGAGGTCGATCTCCGGGGCGTCGTAGGACGTCCAGTGGTCGCGCTCGAAGGTCATCAGCGGGCGGCGGGCCCGGTAGTCGACCAGCCGGTCGGCGTCGAAGCGGGCGATCAGCTGGTTGTCGAGGCGGTCCAGCAGCTGCTGGCTGATCTGCTCGCCGACCTCGCCGGCGTCCATGAAGCCCTCGAAGTGGTACAGCAGTACGGGACCGGCGTCGCCGACCGCCTCGTCCACGGCCTCGGCCCCGCCCGGCACGTACTCGTACAGCCCTTGCGGATCCAGCACGATGATCGTCCTCCTCGCTCTCAGTGACATCAACGACCGTCCCGGTCCGACCATTCCCACCGCCTACGTTTTCCCCTCCGGGAGGCAGGGGGAATCGGGGCTCCGCCCCGGCAGGGGGTCCGGGGGCAAGCCCCGAGGGGGGTCCGGGGGCTTGCCCCCGGTAGCAACCAAAAGACCGCGGGCCCGGCGGCCTCCGTGAGGAGGGCGCCGGGCCCGCGGTACGTGGGGCTTGGCCTAGCGGCGAGCGTCTAGCTCTGGCCGCCCGCGAGCTTCTCGCGGAGCGCCGCCAGCGCCTCGTCCGAGGCCAGCGCGCCGGAGGTGTCGTCCGACTCCGAGGAGTAGGAGCCGCCGCCACCGGTGCTCGCACCGGGGGCGCCGCCGGCCGCGGGAGCCGCGGTGGCACCCTCGGCCGCCGCCTGCTCGTCGGCCTCGCGGGACTTGATGACCTGCGCCTGGTGCTGCTCGAAGCGGGTCTGGGCCGTGGCGTACTGGCCCTCCCACTCCTCGCGCTGCTTGTCGTACCCCTCGAGCCAGTCGTTGGTCTCGGGGTCGAAGCCCTCGGGGTAGATGTAGTTGCCCTGGTCGTCGTACGACGCGGCCATGCCGTACAGCGTCGGGTCGAACTCGACCGAGGCCGGGTCGGAGCCGAAGGACTCGTTCGCCTGCTTGAGCGACAGCGAGATCCGGCGGCGCTCCAGGTCGATGTCGATGACCTTGACGAAGATCTCGTCGTTGACCTGGACGACCTGCTCCGGGATCTCCACGTGGCGCTCGGCCAGCTCGGAGATGTGCACCAGGCCCTCGATGCCCTCGTCCACCCGGACGAACGCGCCGAACGGAACCAGCTTGGTGACCTTGCCGGGAACGACCTGCCCGATCTGGTGGGTGCGGGCGAACTGCTGCCACGGGTCTTCCTGGGTGGCCTTCAGCGACAGCGAGACGCGCTCGCGGTCCATGTCCACGTCCAGCACCTCGACCGTGACCTCCTGGCCGACCTCGACGACCTCGGAGGGGTGGTCGATGTGCTTCCAGGACAGCTCCGAGACGTGCACCAGACCGTCGACGCCGCCGAGGTCCACGAACGCACCGAAGTTGACGATGGAGGAGACGACGCCGGAGCGCACCTGGCCCTTCTGCAGGGTGGTGAGGAAGGTCTGGCGGACCTCGCTCTGGGTCTGCTCCAGCCAGGCACGGCGGGACAGCACCACGTTGTTGCGGTTCTTGTCCAGCTCGATGATCTTCGCCTCGAGCTCCTTGCCCACGTAGGGCTGGAGGTCGCGCACCCGGCGCATCTCGACGAGCGAGGCCGGCAGGAAGCCGCGGAGGCCGATGTCGAGGATGAGGCCGCCCTTGACGACCTCGATGACGGTACCGGTGACGATCCCGTCCTCTTCCTTGATCTTCTCGATCGTGCCCCAGGCGCGCTCGTACTGCGCCCGCTTCTTCGAGAGGATCAGCCGGCCTTCCTTGTCCTCCTTCTGGAGGACGAGGGCCTCGATCTCATCGCCCACGGCGACGACCTCGTTGGGGTCGACGTCGTGCTTGATGGACAGCTCGCGGGAGGGGATGACACCTTCGGTCTTGTAACCGATGTCGAGCAGGACCTCGTCCCGGTCGACCTTCACGATGACGCCATCCACGATGTCGCCGTCGTTGAAGTACTTGATCGTCTCATCGATCGCGGCGAGGAAGGCTTCCTCGTTGCCGATGTCGTTGACCGCCACCTGCGGTGTGGTGCGAGGGGCCTCGGTGCTGCTCGTCATTAGGGAAAGGACTCCGGTACGGACAGTAAGTCGTAGGTACTGCTACGCCGTGGGCCCTTTTCGCTCCTGCCGGGTTCCGGACAGCCGTTGGGCCGAGGGGTCTTCAACAAGTGGAGCGCAGCCTGCTATGTCTGAGGCGCGCAGGCTCGCAGCGCAACTTGTAGCATACGGGGGCAGCCGGGCACGGTCAATGCACGAAGAGCACACCAGGCGCGTAACGGACCGTACCGGCACAAGTCACCCGACCGCTGGTCACTTCAGAGAGTACGACGACTGCCGCGATGATCCAAGGACCAGAACCTGAAGCCACCCGGCGTAGTGCCGGGGTCACCGAGAGCAGCCGGGCCAATCGGGGCTGGTGGGACCGCAACGCGGACGACTACCAGGTCGAGCACGGCGAGTTCCTCGGCGACGACCGGTTCGTCTGGGGCCCGGAGGGCCTGGACGAGGCCGAGGCCGAACTGCTCGGCCCCGCCGCCGGGCTGAAGGACCTGTCGGTGCTGGAGATCGGCGCCGGGGCGGCGCAGTGCTCGCGCTGGCTGGCCGCGCGGGGCGCGCACCCGGTGGCGCTGGACCTGTCCCACCGGCAGCTCCAGCACGCGCGGCGGATCGCCGAGGAGATCGCCGACGAGCAGCGGGACTCCGAGAACGGGGACGGGCACGCGGCCGGCTCGGTGCCGCTGGTGCAGGCCGACGCGGGGTCGCTGCCGTTCGCCGACGGCTCGTTCGACCTGGTCTGCTCGGCGTACGGGGCGCTGCCGTTCATCGCCGACACCGCGCGGGTGCAGCGCGAGGTGCGCCGGGTGCTGCGGCCCGGCGGGCGGTGGGTCTTCTCGGTGACGCACCCGGTGCGCTGGGCCTTTCCCGACGAGCCGGGCCCCGAGGGGCTGACGGCGGTGTCCTCGTACTTCGACCGCACCCCGTACGTCGAGCAGGACGACCGGGGCCTGGCCGTCTACGTCGAGCACCACCGCACGCTGGGCGACCGGGTGCGGGAGATCGCCGCGGCCGGCCTGCGGCTGGTCGACCTCGTCGAGCCGGAGTGGCCGCGGTGGAACGACCAGGAGTGGGGCGGCTGGTCGCCGCTGCGCGGCCGGCTGCTGCCCGGCACGGCGATCTTCGTCTGCGCGGCGGAGTAGGTGCCGGCGGCGAAGGACCGGGGCAGGCCGGGCGAGCTGGTGATCCGCCCCGAGGGGCTGGCGCTGCCCGTCGCGGGCGTGGTGCCCGCGCTGCTCGACGCGCTCGGCGGCGACGGGTGCGCGGTGCTGGCCGCGCCGCCGGGCACGGGCAAGACCACGCTGGTGCCGCTGCTGCTGGCCGCCGCGTTCGACGGCCGGGTGCTGGTCGCCGAGCCGCGCCGGATGGCGGCGCGGGCGGCGGCCCGCCGGATGGCCTGGCTGCTCGGGGAGCCGGTCGGCGAGAGCGTCGGCTTCACCGTGCGCGGCGAGCGGAAGGTGTCGGCCCGCACCCGGGTGGAGGTGGTGACCACCGGGGTCCTGCTCCAGCGGTTGCAGCGCGACCCGGAACTGGCCGGGGTGGGCACCGTCCTGCTCGACGAGTGCCACGAGCGGCACCTGGACGCCGACACCGCGATGGCCTTCCTGCTGGACGTACGGGCCCTCCTGCGGCCGGAGTTGCGGCTGCTCGCGGCGTCCGCGACCACCGACACCGCCGCGTGGGCCCGGCTGCTCGGCGGCGGCCCGGACCGGCCGCCGGCGCCGGTGGTGGAGGCCGCGGGCGTCCTGCACCCGGTGGCCGTGGAGTGGGCGCCGCCGACCGTGCCGGTCAGGCCGCCGCACGGCATGCGGGTCGATCCGGCGCTGCTCGCGCATGTGGCGGCGGTGGTGCGGCGGGCCCTGCGGGAGCGGGAGGGCGACGTGCTGTGCTTCCTGCCGGGCACCGGGGAGATCGCCAGGGTGGCCGGGCTGCTGACCGGACTCGGCGTGGACGTCGTCCAGTTGCACGGTCGCGCGCCGGCCGCCGTGCAGGACGCGGCGCTCGCACCGGGCGAGCGGCGCCGGGTGCTGCTGGCCACCTCGGTCGCCGAGTCGAGCCTGACGGTGCCCGGGGTGCGGGTCGTGGTCGACTGCGGCCTGGCCCGCGAGCCGCGGATGGACCACGCGCGCGGGCTCGGGGCGCTGACGACGGTCCGGGTGTCCCGGGCCGCCGCCGAGCAGCGGGCCGGCCGGGCCGGGCGGGAGGCCCCCGGCACGGTCTACCGCTGCTGGACGCAGGCCGAGCACGGCCGCCTCGCGCGGCAGCCGGCCCCGGAGATCGCGCTCGCCGACCTCACCGCGTTCGCCTTGCAGGCGTCCTGCTGGGGCGAGCCGGAGGCCGCCGGGCTGGCGCTGCTCGACGCCCCGCCGCCGGGGGCGCTGGCCGCGGCCCGGGCGACGCTGCACGGCCTGGGCGCGGTCGATCAGGCGGGCCGCGCCACCGGCAGGGGCCGCCGGCTGTCGCTGATCGGCCTGCATCCGCGGCTGGCCCGCGCCCTGCTGGACGCGGCCCCGGCGCTGGGCGCCCGCCGCGCCGCCGAGATCACCGCCCTGCTGTCGGAGGAACTGCCGCACTCCTACGGCCCCGACCTCACCGCCGCCTGGCACACCGCGCGCCGTGCCGCCGACGGCTACGCGTCCCGCTGGCGCGCCGAGGCGTCCCGTCTGCGCGCGGCCCTGGACGCCGACGACACCGCCGCACGGCCCAGCCGGACGGGGGACGACACCGCCGCACGGCCCGGCCGAACAGGCGACGGCACCCCCGCACGGCCCAGCCGGACGGGCGACGACACCCCCGGACGGGCCGGCCGGGCGGGGGACGACGACGGACGGCCCAGCCGGACGGGCGACGACACCGCCGCACGGCCCGGCCGAACAGGGGACGACGCCGCCGCCGGGCTGGTCGCGGCGCTGGCGTTTCCCGAGCGGATCGGGCGGCGGCGCGGGGCCGGGGTGTATCTGATGGTCGGCGGGACGGCGGCCGAGGTCGGCGGCGGGATCGGTGAGGCGGAGTGGCTGGCGGTCGCCGTGGCCGACCGCGGAGTGGGCAAGGCGTCGGCGCGGGTACGGGTGGCCGCGGTGATCGACGAGGACATCGCCCGGCAGGCGGCCGGCGGAGTGCTGGAGCGCTACGAGGAGGTGCGCTGGCGGGACGGCGACGTGGTGGCCCGGCGGGTGGAGCGGCTGGGCGCCGTGGAGTTGACGGCGGCGCCGCTGCGCACCCCGGACCGCGCACTGCTGCGAGCGGCCCTGCTCGACGGCCTGCGGGCCGAGGGCACCGGGCTGCTGCGCTGGTCGCGGGAGGCCCGCGAGACCCGGGCGCGGATGGCGTTCGTGCACCGGGCGGTCGGCGAGCCGTGGCCCGACGTGTCGGAGGAGGCGCTGCTCGACCGCGCCGAGGAGTGGCTGGGCCCCGAACTCGCCACCGCCCGCCGCCGGTCGGACCTGGAGCGGATCGAGGCGGGCGGCGCGCTGCCCCGGCTGCTGCCGTGGTCCACCGGCCGGGCGGGCCGGTTCGGCGAGCTGGCCCCGGAGCGGATCGAGGTGCCCAGCGGCTCCCGGGTCCGGGTGGACTACAGCGGCGAGCAGCCCGTACTGGCGGTGAAACTCCAGGAGTTGTTCGGGCTGCGGGACACCCCGCTGATCGCCGGGGTGCCGGTGCTCTTCCATCTGCTGTCGCCGGCCGGGCGGCCCGCGGCGGTGACTGCGGACCTGGCCTCGTTCTGGCGCGAGGGCTACCGGGCGGTGCGCGCGGAGTTGCGCGGCCGGTACCCCAGGCACCCCTGGCCGGAGGACCCGACGACGGCCGCGCCGACCCGGCGCACCAACAACCCCCGGCGCCCTTAGCCGGGACGGCGCGCCGGGCGCCTCGTCAGGAGGTGGGCGCCGCGCTCGGTGAGACGACGGGGCCGGTGGCGGCGCCGCCGGTGTCCGTGGGTGACGGCGTGGGCGTCGGGGTGTCCGTGGCGCACGGGTCGGGCGTCGGCGAGTCGGTGGGCGTGCCCGTCGGGGTGGCGGTCGGCGTCGGCGTCGGCGAGGCGGTGCCGCTGTCGGTCGGCGTCGGCGTGGGCGTGTCCGTCGGGCAGCCCGGGTCGGTCGGCGTGCCGGTCGGCCCGGTGGTGGGTCCCGTCGTCGGGCCCGTGGTGGGCCCGGTGGTCGGCCCCGTGGTGGGGGGTCCGGTGGTCGGGCCGGAGGTCGGTCCGGTGGTGGGGCCGCCGGTCGGAGTGCCGGTCGGGCCGGTGGTGGGCGTACCGGGCGGGCTCGTCGGCGAGCCGGAGGGGCTGCCCGACGGGGTGGGGCGGCCGTTGCCGTACTGCGACGGGGCCAGCGGCGGGAGCGGCCCGGAGCCGTGCGGGGCCGGCGACTTGACCGGCGCGTACGGGGCGACGCCGTGGTCGGGCACCGCGACGGTGGTTCCCGACATGAAGTGCTCGTACCAGGCCCGCACCAGGTTCAGGTAGTCCTGCGAGTGGTTGTAGCCGAGGATCGCCTGGTCCATGTCGTGCGGGACGGCCAGGTCGCGGCCGTCGGCGCACAGGTAGTGGGCGGCGGCCAGCGCGGCGTCGTACACGTTGTTGGGGTTGCGTATCCCGTCACCGTTGCCGTCCGCGCCCCAGGTCGCCCAGGTGGACGGGATGAACTGCATCGGCCCCACCGCCCGGTCGTGCACCGGGTCGCCGTCGTAGGCGCCGCCGTCGGTGTCGCTGATGTTCGCGAAGCCCTGGCCGTTGAGCACCGGGCCGAGGATCGGCGAGTACGTCGTACCGTCGGCGGCCACCTCGCCGCCGCGGGCCTGGCCCGACTCGACCTGGCCGATGGCGGCGAGCAGCTGCCACGGCAGGTGGCAGCCGGGGTCGCTGGCCGCGACGGCCTCCTGGGCGCGCTGGTACGCGTCGAGCACGGTGGCCGGCAGGCTCGGGCCGCCGCCGGGGACGGTCACGCTGGGGCTGCCGGGGCCGCTGGTGACCGGCGGGGTGGGGCCGGTGGGGGTGTTGAGCGGCGGCAGGTCGGTGAAGTACGGGGAGCCGCCGTCGATCGGCTGGCCGGCCGGCGGAGCGGCCGGCTGGTCCTGGCCGTGGTCCTGCGCGGCGGCCGACGTGGTGGACGCGTGGGCCACCGGGAGGAACCCCGGTGCCTGCGAGGCACCCAGCGCGGCCATCGCCGCCGCCGCCACCGCCGTGCCTGCCGCTCCCCTGCGTAGCCTTCGCCCGTACCGCCGCGCTGCCATTCCGCAGTCCCCTCCGCTGTGCGAGATGTACGCCGTACCGGCGCCACAACTCGGTTGACCCTACGGCAACTTCAGCCCCCGGACCACAGTTCCGGAGGTACCCGAACGGTAGGAAACACCGCAATTCGGTACGCGTTCTGGACTGTTGGAGGAGCCTTCACCGACGGGACGCAGCACGTACACACAGGTCTCGCACAGGGTCGGCTCCCGGCCTCAGTGCGCGGCCGACTCCCAGTCCGCGCCGTCACCCACCGACACGTCGAGCGGCGCCCGCAGCGGATACGCCCCGGCCATCTCGCGGCGGACGATCTCCTCGGCCTTCTCCCGCTCGCCGGGGGCGACTTCGAGCACGATCTCGTCATGCACCTGGAGCAGCAGCCGGGAGGTCAGCCGCTCGGCGGCCAGCGCCGCGTCCACCCGCAGCATCGCGATCTTCACGATGTCGGCCGCCGAACCCTGGATCGGCGCGTTCAGCGCCATCCGCTCGGCCATCTCCCGGCGCTGCCGGTTGTCGCTGTTGAGGTCCGGCAGATAGCGGCGGCGGCCCAGCAGCGTGGAGGTGTAGCCGGTGCCCCTGGCCTCCTCCACCACCCGGTGCAGGTAGTCCCGCACCCCGCCGAACCGCTCGAAGTACGTCTCGATCAGCGCCCGCGCCTCGGCCGCCTCGATGCCCAGCTGCCCGGACAGGCCGAACGCGGACAGCCCGTACGCCAGGCCGTACGACATCGCCTTGATCTTGCGGCGCATCTCGGAGTCCACCGCGTCCCGCGGCACGCCGAAGACCTGCGAGCCGACGGTGCTGTGCAGGTCCTCGCCCGAGGTGAAGGCCGCGATCAGGCCCTCGTCCTCCGACAGGTGGGCCATCACCCGCAGTTCGATCTGGCTGTAGTCGGCCGTCAGCAGCGACTCGAAGCCCCGGCCGACCACGAAGCCGCGGCGGATCGCCCGGCCCTCGTCGGTGCGGATCGGCACGTTCTGCAGGTTCGGGTCGGTGGACGACAGCCGGCCGGTGGCCGCCACCGTCTGGCTGAACGAGGTGTGGATCCGCCCGTCCGGCGCGATCGTCTTGACCAGGCCCTCCACAGTGACCCGCAGCTTGGCCTGCTCGCGGTGCCGCAGCATGATCACCGGCAGCTCGTGGTCGGTCTGCGCGGCCAGCCACGCCAGCGCGTCCGCGTCGGTGGTGTAACCGGTCTTGGTCTTCTTCGTCTTGGGCAGGCCCAGCTCGCCGAACAGCACCTCCTGGAGCTGCTTGGGCGAGCCGAGGTTGAACTCGTGCCCCACCGAACCGTGCGCCTCGACCACCGCGTGCTGCACCGCGGCGGCGAACTGCTGCTCCAGGCCCTCCAGATGGTCCCGGTCGGCGGCGATCCCGGCCCGCTCCATCCGGGCCAGCAGCGCCGACGTCGGCAGCTCCACATCGTGCAGCAGCTCCATCGCGCCCACCTCGGGCAGCCGCTCGGTGAACACCTCGCCGAGGTCGAGCACCGTGCGGGCCTGCACCATCAGCGCCTCGGCCGCCGCGCTCTCCTCGTCCTCGTCCTCCTCGCCGAAGGCCAGCTGCCCGCTGCCGGTGTCGGCCGGCGCCAGCTCGCGGCCCAGGTACTCCACCGACAGCACGTCCAGGGCGAACGAGCGGCGGCCCGGCTTGATCAGATACGCCGCCAGCGCGGTGCACATGGTGATGCCGTCGATCTGCCAGCCGTGCTCGGCGAACACCCGCTCCACGTTCTTCGCGTTGTGCAGCACCTTCGGGCGGGCCGGGTCGGCCAGCCAGGCCGCGAACGCCTTCTCGTCGGCCTCGTCGAGCTGCGCCGGGTCGAACCAGGCCGCCGCGGCGGAGTCCGCCAGCGCGACCTGGGTGACCGTGCCGCTGCCCAGCGCCCAGGTGTCCACACTGGCCAGGCCGAGCGGCCCCTCGGTGTGCTCGGCCAGCCACTGCGGCAGATCGCCGGCCGTCAGCAGCGTGCCGTCCACCGCCACGCCCGGCTCGACGGCCGGCTCGTCCAGCTCGGTGCCCGGGTCGGCGGCGAACAGCCGCTCGCGGAAGTTGGCGTTGCGGAACTCCAGCGCGTCCAGCACCGTGCCCAGCGCGGTGCGGTCGTACGGCGGCCGGGCCAGGCCCTCGGGGCCCAGCGGCAGCGGCACGTCCCGCACCATCTCCGTCAGCCGGCGGTTGAGCTTCACCGCGTCCAGATGCGCCCGCAGGTTCTCGCCGGCCTTGCCCTTGACCTCGTCCACCCGCTCGACCAGGTCGGTGAACGACCCGAACTGGGTGATCCACTTCGCCGCGGTCTTCTCCCCCACGCCGGGGATGCCGGGCAGGTTGTCCGACGGGTCGCCGCGCAGCGCCGCGAAGTCCGGGTACTGGCGCGGGGTCAGCCCGTAGCGCTCCTCGACCTTCGCCGGGGTGTAGCGAGTCAGCTCGGAGACGCCCTTGGTCGGGTACAGCACCGTCACATGGTCCGACACCAGCTGGAACGCGTCCCGGTCGCCGGTCACGATCAGCACGTCGTAGCCGAGCTCCTCGGCCTGGCTGGCGAGGGTGGCAAGCACGTCGTCCGCCTCGAAGCCCTCGACGGCGAACCGGCTGACCGACATCGCGTCGAGCAGCTCGCCGATCAGCTCCACCTGGCTGCGGAACTCGTCCGGCGTCTTGGAGCGGGTCGCCTTGTACTCGGGGAACTCGTCGAACCGCCAGGTCTTGCGCGACACGTCGAACGCGACCGCGAGGTGCGTGGGCTGCTCGTCACGCAACGTGTTCGCGAGCATGGACGTGAACCCGTAGACCGCGTTCGTCGGCTGCCCCGTGGCGGTGCTGAAGTTCTCCACGGGCAGCGCGTAAAACGCCCGATACGCCAGCGAGTGCCCGTCCAGCAACATCAGCCGGGGCCGGTCGTTCTTCGTCTTCGATGCTTTCTCTGCCACGTCCCCGATCCTCCCACGCCGCACTGACAGTGCCGCCGCGTACGAGTTCGCGCCGCACCGCGCCGCTCCGACGTCACACGTGCGTGGCAGTATCGGTTGCATGGCAAAGAAGCCGCCTCAGGGTGACCCCGTTCAGGACGCGCCGCAGGTGCGCGCGCCGAAGCACGCCGCGGCGGGGCTGCCCGCCATCGGGCAGACGATGAAGATCGCCGGGGCCCAGATGGGAGCGCGGCGGGCCACCGGCACGCTGCTCAAGGTCAACCAGAAGGACGGCTTCGACTGCCCCGGCTGCGCCTGGCCGGAGGGCGACCACCGGCACATTTTCGAGTTCTGCGAGAACGGCGCCAAGGCCGTGGCCGAAGAGGCCACCCTGCGCCAGGTCACCCCCGACTTCTTCGCGGAGCACCCCGTCGCCGACCTCGCCCGGCGCAGCGGCTACTGGCTCGGCCAGCAGGGCCGCATCACCCAGCCGATGTACCTCGCGGAAGGCGCCGAACGCTACGAGGCCATCCCCTGGGAGCGCGCCTTCGACCTCGTCGCCGAGGAGCTGCGCGCCCTGGACTCCCCCGACGAGGCCGTCTTCTACACCTCGGGCCGCACCAGCAACGAAGCCGCGTTCCTCTTCCAGCTGTTCGCCCGCGAGTACGGCACCAACAACCTGCCCGACTGCTCCAACATGTGCCACGAGTCGTCCGGCTCCGCCCTCACCGAGACCCTCGGCGTCGGCAAGGGCAGCGTGCTGCTCGAAGACCTCCACCAGGCCGAACTGATCATCGTGGCCGGGCAGAACCCCGGCACCAACCACCCGCGGATGCTCTCCTCGCTGGAGAAGGCCAAGCGCAACGGGGCGCGGATCGTCACCGTCAACCCGCTGCAGGAAGCGGGCATGGAGCGGTTCAAGAACCCACAGACCGCCACCGGGCTCGCCGGGCACGGCACCGTACTCACCGACCTGTTCCTGCCGATCAGGCTCGGCGGCGACCAGGCGCTGTTCCGCGCGCTCGGCCGGCTGCTCATCGAAGCGGACGCCCTCGACCGGGACTTCATCGACGAGCACACCCACGGCTACCAGGAGTACCGGGCCGCGGCGCTCGCCGCCGACTGGGACGAGGTGGAGCGCGCCACCGGCCTCAGCCGCGCGGAGATCGGCGAACTCCACACCCTGGTCACCGGCGCCAAGAGCATCGTCGTGTGCTGGGCGATGGGCCTCACCCAGCACAAGCACGCCGTGCCGACCATCCGCGAGGTCGTCAACTTCCTGCTGCTGCGCGGCAACGTCGGCCGGCCGGGCGCCGGGGTCTGCCCGGTGCGCGGGCACAGCAACGTGCAGGGCGACCGCACCATGGGCATCTTCGAACGGCCGCCCGCCGCCTTCCTGGACGCGCTGCGCGACGAGTTCGGCTTCGAACCGCCCCGGCACCACGGGCTCGACGTGGTCCGCGCCATCGGCGCCCTGCGCGACGGCGAGGCCAAGGTGTTCTTCGCGATGGGCGGCAACTTCGTCGCCGCGTCCCCCGACACGAACGTCACCGAGGCCGCCATGCGGCGCGCCCGGCTCACCGTGCACGTCTCCACCAAGCTCAACCGGTCGCACGCCGTCACCGGGGCCCGCGCGCTGATCCTGCCCACGCTCGGCCGCAGCGACAAGGACGTCCAGGCCGGCGGCGCCCAGTTCGTCACCGTCGAGGACTCCATGGGGATGGTGCACGCCTCCCGGGGCCGGCTCACCCCCGCCTCCCCGCACCTGCTGTCCGAGCCCGCCATCGTCACCCGGCTCGCCCAGGCCGTGCTCGGCCACCACAGCGTCATCCCCTGGGCGGACTTCGAAGCCGACTACGACCTCGTCCGGGACCGGATCGCCAACGTCGTCCCCGGCTTCGCCGACTTCAACACCCGGGTACGGCACCCCGGCGGCTTCACCCTGCCGCACGCGCCGCGCGACACCCGCACCTTCCCCACCGCCACCGGCAAGGCCAACTTCACCGCGGCGCAGATCGAGTACCCGCAGGTGCCCGAGGGGCGGCTGCTGCTCCAGACGCTGCGCTCGCACGACCAGTACAACACCACGATCTACGGGCTCGACGACCGCTACCGCGGCATCAAGGCCGGCCGCCGGGTCGTCCTCGTGCACCCCGACGACGCCGCCGCCCGCGGCCTGGCCGACGGCGACTACACCGACCTCGTCAGCGAGTGGACCGACGGCACCGAGCGGCGCGCGGAAGGCTTCCGCGTCGTCCACTACCGCACCCCGCGGGGCTGCGCCGCCGCGTACTACCCCGAGACCAACGTCCTCATCCCGCTGGACCACACCGCCGACACCAGCAACACCCCGGCCGCCAAGTCACTGGTCATCAGGCTGGAGCCGCCGGTCAACGGGTAGAAAGCTGTGTGCTACACAGAGGCAGCGAGCAACACGGAACCACCGCTGACGCACACAGCACGGACGATCGGAGCCGACCCCATGGGCGAGCACGCCGCCACCACCTTCCCGCCCGGCACCCTGGAGCAGTACGCCGACCTCGGCGTGGACCTCCAGAAGCTCTTCTCCGCCGGACACCTCGGCGAGCGGATGGGCATCCACGTCATCGAGGCCGCCCCGGAGAAGGTCGTCGGCACCATGCCCGTCGAGGGCAACACCCAGCCCTACGGCCTCCTGCACGGCGGCGCCTCCGCCGTACTCGCCGAGACCCTCGGCTCGCTGGGCGCGATGCTGCACGGCGGCCCCGGCAAGATCGCCGTCGGCGTGGACCTCAACGCCACCCACCACCGCGGCCTGCGCACCGGCACGGTCACCGGCACCGCCACCCCCGTCCACCGCGGCCGCTCCTCGGCCACCTACGAGATCGTGATCACCGACGACGCCACCGCCAAACGCGTCTGCACCGCCCGCCTCACCTGCCTCCTCCGCCCCGCCGCCCCGGCAGCCACCACCGCCCCGGAGTAGGCCACTTCGACGTCAGTGCTTGGGCCCGACGTGCCGATCCATCAGCGCGACGGACGCGCGGCGGGCGACAGAGACGTTGTACGCGCGGGCGCCGCTGCGAGCGACCCGCCACTCGACCCCGACCGCGTCGAGGGTGGCGCAGTACAGCCGAAGGATGTCCTCGGACATGTTCGTGAAGAAGTACCGCGGATACTCATAGCGCTTCCGCACCCCGCCCACGACCCGCTCGGTCCAGTTGGTGACCCGACACCCGTCGGAATGGATCAGCCCCCGGACGAACTCCCACGGGTGAGCGTCGACTATCTCCTGCTGCCACGACTCCAGAACGATGGCCCGCTCGTGCTTCTTGCCTGGCCCGTGCTGGGGGAACACCTCAGGCCACTGCTTGCTGGTCGAGGTGACCTGAACGCACCCCTGTTGCTGCACCCTGCAGACCGCACCGCCAGGCCGCACCGCGCGAATAGCCTGCTCGCAGGCGTCTGCCACGCCCGGCCACGCGTCGGCACAGGCGATCCGCAGCGCGTACACGTCCCTATGGGTACGGCTGAGGCAGCCGTCGCCCAGATACAGGCCGAGGAGGTACGGGTACTCCGGGATATCCGTACGTAGCGGGGCGCGTCCGATGCTGACAGGATCCAGACCGCTGGCCAGCCAATCGCGAATCGACGCGCGCGATATGCCGGTGAGGTGGCTGACGGAGTTGAGGCTGCGGCCCTCGGCCACCATCTGCAGGGCCCTGCTGCGCGTTGCGATGTCGTACATACGACCGAGGCTGCGGCACTCTCAGCGTGAACGCGACGGATCGACGTGAGATTCACCATGTGCAGTGATCTTGCTAAAGAGACGCTTACCTTGGAATCGAAGGAGAGTGCCCCGGGTCGGACTCGAACCGACACTGTATGGGTTTTGAATCCATTGCCTGCTGCCAATTGGGCTACCGGGGCCCCTTCGAAACAGAGGATAGCCTACTCCCTCGGTGCCCCAATGTTATCGGAGCTGGGTAGGCTCGGGGTGCAGCACCCCGCCCTGAGAACGAGGAGCACCGTGAGCGCCCCCGAAGAGTTCCCCACGCCGCAGGATGAGCAGGCTCAGGACGAGCAGTCGCATGTGCCGCCGCTGACCACGCGGGTTGTCATCGCTGAGGATGAGGCTCTGATCCGGCTGGATCTCAAGGAGATGCTGGAGGAGGAGGGCTACTCCGTCGTCGGTGAGGCCGGGGACGGGGAGCGGGCGGTGGAGTTGGCGCAGGAGCAGCGGCCGGATCTGGTGATCCTGGATGTGAAGATGCCGGTGCTGGACGGGATCTCGGCGGCGGAGCGGATCGCCTCGGAGAAGCTGGCGCCGGTGTTGATGCTGACGGCGTTCTCGCAGCGGGAGCTGGTGGAGCGGGCCCGGGACGCGGGGGCGATGGCGTATCTGGTGAAGCCGTTCAGCAAGTCGGATCTGGTGCCGGCGATCGAGATGGCGGTGAGCCGGTTCCAGGAGCTGCGGGCGCTGGAGGCGGAGATCGCGGATCTTTCGCTGCGGCTGGAGACCCGCAAGCTGGTGGACCGGGCGAAGAGCGTGTTGCAGACGAAGTACGGGCTGAGCGAGCCGGCGGCGTTCCGCTGGATCCAGAAGACGTCGATGGACCGGCGGATGTCGATGCAGGCGGTCGCGCAGGCCGTCATCGACGAGGTCACCGAGAAGTAGCCCCCCGCCGGCGAGAACGGCGAAAGGGCCCGTACCCCTCCGGGGGGGTGCGGGCCCTTCGCGTGCGTGCGCGGTGCGTGCTCAGTCCTCGCCGAGGTACGCCTTGCGGACCTTCTCGTCGTTGAGCAGGTCGCGCCCGCTGCCGGAGAGCACGATGTTGCCGATCTCCATCACATGGCCCTGGTCGGCGAGGGAGAGCGCGGCCTGCGCGTTCTGCTCGACGAGCAGGATCGTGGTGCCCTGCGACTTGAGCTCCACGATCGTGGACATGATCTTCTGCATCATGATCGGCGACAGGCCCATGGAGGGCTCGTCGAGCATGAGCAGTTTGGGCTGGGACATCAGTGCCCGGCCCATGGCGAGCATCTGCTGCTCGCCGCCCGACAGCGTGCCGGCCGCCTGCTTCCTGCGTTCGCCGAGGATCGGGAAGAGGTCGCAGGCGCGCTGGATGTCCTTGGCGATGGCCACGGTGTCCTTGCGCAGGAAGGCGCCCAGTTGCAGGTTCTGCTCGATGGTCAGCCGCGGGAAGATGTGCCGCCCTTCGGGCGAGTGCGCCAGCCCGAGCGAGACGATCTTGTGGGCGGGGACCCGGGCGAGCGGTTTGCCGTTGAAGACGATGCGTCCCGAGACGGGGTTGAGCAGCCCGCTGAGGGTGCGCAGCGTCGTGGTCTTGCCGGCCCCGTTGGTGCCGATGAGGGTGACGACCTGGCCGGCCTCGACGGAGAACGAGATGCCTTTGACGGCTTCGATCTTGCCGTAGGCGACGCGGAGGTCCTCGACTTCGAGCATTGCGGTCATCGGTCGTTCTCCTGGCTGCTGGGCTCCGACGCGTCGCCGGCTTCCTTGCCCGGTCCGTCCTCCTCGTAGGGTTCGCCGAGGTACGCGGCGATGACGCGCTCGTCGCGCTGGACGACCTCGGAGCTGCCCTCCACGAGCAGTTCGCCCTGGACGAGGACGGCGACGCGGTCGCAGAGGTTGAAGATGAAGCGCATGTCGTGCTCGATGACGAGGACGGCGATGCCCTGGTCCCTTACCGCGAAGACGAGTTCCTCGGTGGCCCGGGTCTCCTGCGGGTTCATGCCCGCGGTGGGCTCGTCGAGCAGCAGCAGGCCGGGTTCGCTGGCGAGTGCCCGGGCGATCTCCAGCTTGCGCTGCTCGCCGTAGGGCAGGTTGCGGGCGAGGTGCTCGGCCTTGTCGGCGAGGCCGGTGAACTCCAGGAGTTCCATGGCCTTGACCCGGGATTTCGCCTCGGCCTTGTGGTAGCCGGGGCCGCGCACGAGGGCGGACAGCAGCCCTTCGCGGGTCCGGGTGTGCCGTCCGACCAGGACGTTCTCCAGCACCGTCATGTTGGCGAACAGCCGGATGTTCTGGAAGGTGCGGGCGACGCCGGCCTTGGTGACGAGGTGCGGCTTGGGCGGCAGGACGTTGCCCTGGTAGGTGACGGTGCCCTCGGTCGGGACGTACAGCCCGGTGAGGCAGTTGAAGAAGGTGGTCTTGCCGGCGCCGTTGGGGCCGATGAGGCCGACGATCTCGCCGGCGTTGACGGCCAGGTCGACGTCCCGGACGGCGGTGAGGCCGCCGAACCGCATGATGACGCCGCGCGCCTGGAGCAGTGGTGTCCCGTCGGGTGTCTGCGCGGGGACGGGTGCGTGGGTGCTCGTGGTGGTCATGGTGTGGTCACGCCCCTGCCTTGCCGACGGGCACGGTGTCGTCGCCGAGTGGGCGCTGCGCGGGGATCAGGGCGTCTTCCTCGTGGAATTCGAGCTGCCTGCGCCGGTTGGGGATGATGCCCTCGGGGCGGAACCGCATGATGAGGATCAGCACGATGCCGAAGGCGAACAGTTCGTACCGGGCCAGGAAGCCGAGTTTCTCCGGGATCAGGTAGAGCAGCGCGGCACCGAGGATGGGGCCGCTGACCGTTCCCATGCCGCCGAGGACGACGGCGGCGAGCAGGAACGCGGAGTTGGGCGGTGCGGCGCCGGAGAACTGGTACGGGTTGGGCACCACGTTGTAGGTGACGTGGGCGCTGACCGTACCGGCCAGGCCGGCGAGGCTGGCGCCGAGCGCGAACGCGATGAGCTTGACGCGGAAGCCGTTGACGCCCATGGCGGTGGCGGCGGTCTCGTCCTCGCGGATGGCGATCCAGGAGCGGCCGATCCGGGAGTCGGCGGCGCGGGTGAAGATCATCACGACGATGACGGTGATCACCAGCATCAGCAGGTAGTAGTTGGCGAACCTGCCGAGCGTGAACGAGCCGATGTCGTGGGTGCCGCCGAAGTTGTAGCCGAAGATCGACAGTTCGGGGATCTGCGAGATGCCGTTGGGGCCGCCGGTGAGCTTGGGGCCGGAGACGCCGTCGAGGTTGTTCACGGCGATCCGGAAGATCTCACCGAAGCCGAGCGTGACGATGGCCAGGTAGTCGCCGCGCAGCCGCAGGGTGGGCGCGCCGATCAGCACGCCGAAGACGAGGGCGGCCGCCATGCCGGTGAGGGCCGCGGCCCAGAACGGGAACTGGACGCCGGACCAGACGGAGAACTGGGAGCCGGAGACCAGCGCCGCGGCGTAGGCGCCGACACCGAGGAAGGCGACGTAGCCGAGGTCGAGCAGGCCGGTGAGGCCGACGACGATGTTCAGGCCGAGGGCGACCGTGCCGAAGATCAGGATGTTGACGCCGAGGTTGGCCCAGTGCTCGTTGTTCTGGGCGAACGGGTAGGCGACGGCGGCCAGGAAGCCCATGGTGGACGCGAACCGCCGGTGCTCGGCGGTGATCCGGGAGAACTGCCGGGTGAGTCCGGCGGCGCTCAGCGCCCACAGGGTGAAGGCGACCAGGATGAGGTAGCCGACGAAGATCTCGGTGTAGCCGGTGGCGAGCCCGTAGGTGAGGACCTTCAGGCCGATGGCGGCGACGATGACGATGATCAGCCACTGCAGCCAGACGTTGAGCTTGGCGGGGTCGGACACCGGCAGGTCGGTGTGGTCGAGCCGGGCTTCGCGCATCCGGCGGTAGCCGCCGCGGACGGCTGTGTTGTCGGCGAACCGGCCGAGCTCGTAGTAGCCGGCCTCCGGGTCCTCGGCGGGCTGCCGGTGCAGCGGCAGCGACAGGGTGCCGATCAGCAGGATGGCGGTGCCGGCGGCGGCGACGAAGCCGCCGGGGTCGAGGTTGGCCAGGCCGCCGAGTTTCTGCGCGATGGCGATGACGGTGTACCAGGTGGTGCCGAAGGTGCCGGCGGCGATGAGCAGCACCGCGTTGTTGGAGCGGCTGGGCACCAGGACGCGCAGCAGTGGCACGCCGAACGCGGCGAGCGCGAACAGCACGGCGAGGATGCCGCCGATGAGGGTGAGCACCTGGAGGCCGCCGGGGTAGCCGGAGACGGTGAGGTCGCCGGGGAACTCGGTGGTGTAGGTCCAGGACATGAAGGTCGCGGCGATGGTCGCGACGGCGCCGACCAGGGTGGTGGCCCTGGCGACGTTGGCGGGCAGCCGCAGGTACGGCTCGACGCGCCGGCCGCCGTCGTTGGCGGTGCCGAGGCCGGGGCCGAGCGCGGCGGTGGTGATGTCAGTCATGGGTGATCACGCCCTGTCCGCTACGCGCTCGCCGAGCAGGCCCTGCGGGCGGACCAGCAGGACGACGATCAGCAGGACGAAGGCCCACACGTTGGCCCAGCTGCCGCCGCCGAGCTGCTGCATGCCGGGGATGTTGGAGATGTAGGCGGAGGCGCAGGACTCGGCGATGCCGAGGACGAGCCCGCCGAGCATGGCGCCGTAGATGTTGCCGATGCCGCCGAGCACGGCGGCGGTGAACGCCTTGAGGCCGGCCTGGAAGCCCATGTCGTAGCGGACCTGGCCGTACTTCAGACCGGAGGCGAGGCCGGCGACGGCGGCGAACAGGCCGCCGATGGCGAAGGCGATCACGATGATCCGGTTGGTGTCGATGCCCATGAGCTTCGCGGTGTCCGGGTCCTGCGCGGTGGCCTGCATGGCGCGGCCGGTGCGGCTGGTGCGGACGAACGCGGCGAGGCCGATCATGCAGATCGCGGCGGCCACCACGAGGAAGATGTCGCCGCGCTGGATGTCGATGTCGCCGACGTGGTACGGGTGCGTGCCCAGTTGCGGGAACGTCTTGGCGTTGTCGGCACCGGGGTACCACAGGAAGATCGCCTGCTGGAGGGCGAGGGAGAGGCCGATTGCGGTGATCAGCGGTGCCAGGCGTGGCGCGGTGCGCAGTGGCCGGTAGGCGAATCGTTCGGCGCCGATGGCGATCAGGACCGAGACGATGGCGCCGCCGAGCAGCATCAGCGGTAGCGCGAGCCAGATGGACGTGCCGCTGGGGAGGTTGGTCCAGACCGCTAGCGCGCCGAAGCCGCCGGTCATGAAGATCTCACCGTGGGCGAAGTTGATGAGCTGGACGATGCCGTACACCATCGTGTAGCCGATGGCGATGAGCCCGTACATCGAGCCGATGAACAGCCCGTTGGCCAGCTGTTGCGGCAGGGTGTGCACCGCATGGCCTCCATGTCGCTGGGGAGCAGGGTGAGTGCTGGGGACGGAGAGCGGGGGGTGTGCAGGGGGGTGCGTGCGGGTTGGCGGGGGGTATAGACGGCGGGCCGCGCGATCGGGGTGACCGGCCGCGCGGCCCTGGGTGCTGCGGGGGTGCGGTCAGCCGTTGTAGGTGCCGCTCTTCACGGCCACCCACGCACCCTTCTTGACCTGGTAGACGGTGAGCTGCTTGTTGGTGGTGTCACCGTACTGGTCGAACGAGACGTGGCCGGCGATGCCGTCGAAGTCGCTCTTCTGCACGGCGTCGACGAGCTTGGCACGGGCGTCCGCCATGGCCGGCAGCTTGCCGCCGTTGGCGTCCATGACGGCCTTCACGCCGTTGATGATCGCGGTGGCGGCGTCGTAGGAGTAGCCGCCGTAGGTGCCGTAGTCACCGGGGTAGCCCTTGGCCTTGTAGGTGGCGATGAAGTCCTTGGCGCCGGCCAGGGTGGTGACGGGGACGCCGACGGAGGTGGCGAGGTCGCCTTCCGAGGCGGTGCCCGCGGTCTTGATGTAGGTGTCGGAGAACATGCCGTCGCCGCCCATCAGCGGGATGTTGACGTTCGCCGCCTTGAGCTGCTTGGTGAGCAGCTCGGACTCGTCGTACTGGCCGCCGTAGTAGAGCATGTCGGCGTGGCTGTTCTTGACCTTGGTGACCAGGGTGGAGAAGTCGGTGTCACCGGTGTTGACGTGGTCGGCGCCGGCGATCTTGCCGCCGAGCTGGCCGAACTTGCCCTTGAAGATCCCCGCGAGACCCGCGCCGTAGGTCTGCTTGTCGTCCACGATGAAGGCGTTCTTCTTCTTCAGCGTGTTGTACGCGTAGTCCGCCGCGAAGCCGCCCTGCAGGGCGTCGGTGGTGGCGGTACGGAAGTACGTCTTGAACGGGCGGACCTTCTTGCCGCTGTTCCAGTCCTTGCCCTGCGTCAGGGTGGGGTTGGTGTTGGCGGGCGAGATCTCGACCATGTTGGCGGTGGCGAAGACCTGCTGCATGGACTGGGCGACGCCGGAGTTCAGCGGGCCGACGGCGGCGATCACGGTCTTGTCGGCGACCAGCGCGGTGGCGTTCTGCTGGCCGGAGGCGGGCAGCGCCTTGTCGTCCAGGGCCTTGAGCTTGAAGGTGACTCCGGGGACGAGGTTGTTCTTGTTGGCGTCGTCGACCGCGATCTGCACGCCGAACTGAAGACCGAGGCCGGTGGCCGAGTTCTGCCCGGTGAGCGGAGCGTCGACGCCGATGACAACGGTGGTCTTCGCGGCGCTGCTGCTGTCCCCGCCGCCCTTCTTGTCGTCGTTCCGCGAGCCGCAGGCGGTGAGCGTGAGGGCTCCAGTGGTGAGTACGGCGGTCAGTACAAGCAAGGAACGGTGTCGCACGATCAGTCCTTTCCCCTGGCACGGCCGTCTCTGATGAGAGGCCGAGTCACGCACTGGAAGCCGAACTGACAAATCCGGTGGCGCGGTGACTGGCCGTGACTCTAGGCGCGTCATGCCCGGTCAGGCAGAGGTGTGGGGAAGAGTGTGACTGTCTTGTTATGCCGCGTGGAAACTCTTGAGGTTTTATTGAGGTTCCGCGAGGGATTTGGGTACTTTGCGCTGGCGTCCGGATGCTGAGAACGCGCACTTCCGGTGCCGCTCGGCGGGCTGGTGGGCGGTCTTGCGGCCCCACCGCCGAGGTCCGTCCGGCCAAGAATACGGGCAGCGATGCGGACCGGGGCCCGCGGGGCGCGCAACCAGGCGAAGAGCACAATCCGTATTGCGTGCGCGTTACCCAGCGTTAATTGCGTTCGTTTGCCATTCGCGAATCACACACCCCCGACGGCGGTTGCCGATCGGGGGCGCGTGTCGTGGTGCGGGCGGTGCGAGTTGTGTCAGTACCAAAAAAGCGCAGATGCATTACCGCTTCGGTGAATCGTCCTCACCGATGTGGTGCACCCTGACCATGTTGGTGGTGCCGGGCACGCCGGGCGGCGAGCCGGCGGTGATCACCACGACGTCGCCCTTCTTGCAGCGGCCGATCCGCAGCAGGTGCTCGTCCACCTGCTGCACCATCTCGTCGGTGGTCTGCACCATCGGGCCGAGGAACGCCTCGACGCCCCAGGTCAGGTTGAGCTGGGAGCGGGTGGCCGGCTCCGGGGTGAAGGCCAGCAGCGGGATCGGCGAGCGGTAGCGGGACAGCCGGCGGACGGTGTCGCCGGACTGGGTGAAGGCGACCAGGAAGCGGGCGCCGAGGAAGTCGCCCATCTCGGCGGCGGCCCGGGCCACGGCGCCGCCCTGGGTGCGCGGCTTGTTGCCGTCGTCCAGCGGCGGCAGGCCGGTGGCCAGCACCGCGTCCTCGGCGGCCCTGACGATCCTGGCCATCGTCTTGACCGTCTCGATCGGGTACTTGCCGACGCTGGTCTCGCCGGACAGCATCACCGCGTCGGTGCCGTCCAGGACGGCGTTGGCCACGTCGCTGGCCTCGGCGCGGGTGGGGCGGGAGTTGTCGATCATCGAGTCGAGCATCTGGGTGGCGACGATGACCGGTTTGGCGTTGCGCTTGGCGAGTTTGACGGCGCGCTTCTGCACCAGCGGCACGGCTTCGAGCGGCATCTCCACGCCCAGGTCGCCGCGGGCCACCATGATGCCGTCGAAGGCGTCCACGATGTCGGCGAGGTTGTCCACCGCCTGCGGCTTCTCGACCTTGGCGATCACCGGGACCCGGCGGCCCTCCTCGCCCATGATCCGCAGCACGTCCTCCATGTCCCGGCCGCTGCGGACGAAGGACAGCGCGATGACGTCGGCGCCGATCCGCAGGCCCCAGCGCAGGTCGCGGATGTCCTTGTCGGACAGCGCGGGCACCGAGACGGCCACGCCGGGCAGGTTGAGCCCCTTGTGGTCGGAGATCATGCCGCCCTCGATGACCATGGTGTGCACCCGCGGCCCCTCGACGTCGGTGACCTCCAGGGTGACCCGGCCGTCGTCGACCAGGATGCGCTCGCCGCGGGCGACGTCGGCGGCCAGACCCTTGTACGTCGTGCCGCAGATCTGCTGGTCGCCCTGGATGTCGTCCACCGTGATCGTGAACTCGTCGCCGCGTTCAAGCAGTACGGGACCCTCGGCGAAACGCCCGAGCCTGATCTTCGGGCCCTGAAGGTCCACAAGGATGCCCACGCTGCGGCCGGTCTCGTCGGCCGCCTTGCGCACCCGGCGGTAGCGGTCCTCGTGCTCGGCGTATGTTCCATGGCTCAGGTTCAGACGTGCCACGTCCATTCCGGCCTCGACCAGTGCTTTGATCTGGTCGTAAGAGTCGGTGGCGGGGCCCAGGGTGCAGACAATTTTCGCTCGGCGCATGTATCGAGCGTATGACTTACTCGTTGGTAGGGAACGCGCTGACGGCAACTGCCCAACGACGTCTGGATTAACGCTTGTTGACAAGTATCGAAGTGTGCAGCCGCGCGCTCTGATGAGCACATCGGTCACACCCGTATCGGCAGAGCGTGACTTACGGTGGCTGGCTCACGGCGCCGACACCCGGGGGACATCTGGCGGTTACGTGGTGGGGGTGTTGCGCGAGGGGGTGGCTGGGACAGAATCTACGCGCGTTGTGCCGTCCAGTCAGGGAGACCGAAATGCCGCTCAATCGCAGGGACTTCATCAACCGCACCGCCGCCACCGGCGCGGGGGTGGCGATCGCCGGGGCGGCGGGCGCCGGGTCCGCGCAGGCGGCCGACCACCGGCACGGGCACCAGCCGCATCCGCCGCACCGGCCCACCACGTTCAGCCTGCGGGTGCTCGGCACCACCGACCTGCACGGCCACGCGCTGAACTGGGACTACTTCACCGACGCCGAGTACGACGACGCCACCCACAACGACGTCGGCCTGGCCAAGATCGCCACGCTGGTCGAGCAGGCCAGGGCCGAGAAGGGCCACGACCGCACGCTGCTGATCGACGCGGGCGACATCATCCAGGGCACCCAGCTGTCGTACTACTACGCCCGGGTGGAGCCGATCACCGGCGCCCGCAGGGGCCCGCAGCACCCGATGGCGCTGGCCATGAACCACATGAAGTACGACGCGGCGGCGCTCGGCAACCACGAGTTCAACTACGGCATCCCGCTGCTGCGCGCCTTCCAGGACCAGTGCGACTTCCCGCTGCTCGCGGCGAACGCGGTGGACGCCAAGACCCTCAAGCCGGCCTTCCCGCCGTACCTGGTCAAGGAGCTCAAGGTGCACGGCGCCCCGCCGGTCAGGATCGGCATCCTGGGCCTGACCAACCCCGGCATCGCGGTCTGGGACAAGGCCAACGTGCAGGGTCAGCTGGCCTTCCCGGGCCTGGTGGAGCAGGCGAAGAAGTACGTGCCGAAGCTGCGCGCGCTGGGCTGCGACGTGGTCTTCTGCACCGACCACTCCGGCCTCGACGGCACCACCTCCTACGGCGACGCGGTGCCCTACCCGGAGAACGCCTCCTCGCTGGTGGCCGCGCAGGTGCCCGGCATCGACGCGATCCTGGTCGGCCACACCCACGTGGAGCGCCCGCAGACCCTGGTGGTCAACGAGCAGACCGGCAAGACCGTGGTGCTCTCCGAGCCGCTGTACTGGGGCATGCGGCTGTCGGTCTTCGACATCGACCTGACCTTCGAGCACGGCCGCTGGCAGGTCTCCTCGGTCACCGCCGAGGTGCGCAACGCCAACACCGTCGCCGAGGACCCGCAGATCGCCCGGCTGGTGCGGGACGAGCACCAGAAGGTCGTCGCGTACGTCAACCAGATCGTCGGCACCTGCACGGTCGCGATGTCGGCGGCGGAGTCCACGTACAAGGACACCCCGATCATCGACTTCCTGAACCTGGTGCAGTCAGACACCGTCAAGGCCGCGCTGGCCGGCACCGCATACGCCTCGCTGCCGGTGCTGTCGGAGGCCTCGCCCTTCTCGCGGACCGCCGCGATCCCCGGCGGCCAGGTCTCGCTGCGCGACGTGGCCGGGCTCTACGTCTACGAGAACACCCTTGAGGCCAAGATCCTCACCGGCGCCCAGGTCAAGGACTACCTGGAGTGGTCGGCGGCCTACTTCGTGCAGACCGCGCCCGACGCGCCCGTCGACGTCACGAAGATCACCAACGCCAACAACACCCCGGACTTCAGCTACGACGTGCTCAGCGGCGTCTCGTACGACATCGACATCGCCCAGCCGGCCGGCTCGCGGATCGTGAACCTCACCGCGGGCGGCGCCCCGATCGACCCCGCCGCGCAGTTCGTGCTCGCGGTGAACAACTACCGCTCCAGCGGCGGCAGCAACTACCCGCACGTGGCCACCGCCCAGCAGGTGTGGTCCAGTTCGGACGAGATCCGCAACACGATCATCGCCTGGGTCCAGGCGCACGGCACCATCGACCCGTCGACCTTCGGCGGCGACGAGTGGCGGCTCACCCGCGCCGGAGTGCCGCTGTTCTCGTAGTGGCCCCGCCGGCCTGCGGGACACCGTCGAGGCCGAAGGTGGTGAACGCGGTCCTGACCGGCAGGGGGTAGTGCTCCCTGCCGGTCAGCAGCCCGGTCAGGTCGTTGAGGACGACCGCGGAGCGCCAGGCGGCGAGCCCGAGGTCGGGGGCGCCGACGCCGTGGCTGTGGCGCTCGGCGTTCTGTACGTAGATCCGGCCGGTGACCGACCGGTCCAGCTCCATCCGGTGCCGGGCGTCGATCCGCGGCCGGCCGGCGGAATCCCGCCGGATGTACGGGTCGAGCGAGCCGAGCAGCCGGTCGAGCGGGCGCTCCCGGTAGCCGGTGGCCAGGACGACGGCCCCGGTGATCAGCCGGCTGCGGGTGCCCTGCTCGGTGTGCTCCAGGTGCAGTTCGATGCTCTGGGTGCCGAGCCGGCCCGCGGTGCGTACGGTCACGCCGGGCGTCATGGTGGCGTCCGGCCAGCCGCCCTCCAGGCTGCGCCGGTACAGCTCGTCGTGGATCTCGGTGATCGTCGCGGTGTCGATGCCTTTGTGCAACTGCCACTGCCGGGGCAGCAGTTCGTCCCGCACCGGCTCGTCGAGGCCGTGGAAGTAGCGGGTGTAGTCCGGGGTGAAGTGCTCGAGTCCCAGCCGGCTGTACTCCATCGGCGCGAAGGCCGGGGTACGGGCCAGCCAGGTCAGCCGCTCCCGGCCGGCCGGGCGGGCCCGCAGCAGGTCGAGGAAGACCTCGGCGCCGGACTGCCCGGAGCCGACGACGGTGATGTGGTCGGCGCCCAGCAGCCGGCTCCGCTGCTTGACGTAGTCGGCGGAGTGCACCACCGGCACGGTGGGGGCGTCCGCCAGCGGGCGCAGCGGCTCCGGCACGTACGGCTGGGTGCCGATGCCGAACACCAGGTGCCGGGCGTAGGTGCGGCCCAGCGCCTCGGCCTCGCCGTGCTCGTCGAGGTGGGTGTGGTCGATCTCGAAGTGGCCGCGCGCCGGGTTCCACCGCACCGAGTCCACCTGCTGCCCGAAGTGCGTGGTGGGCAGCGCCTCGGCGACCCACCGGCAGTAGGCGTCGTATTCGGCGCGGTGCACGTGGAAGCGCTCGGCGAAGTAGAACGGGAACAGCCGCTCGCGGGACCTGAGGTAGTTCAGGAACGACCACCGGCTGGTCGGGTCGGCGAGGGTCACCAGATCGGCCAGGAACGGGACTTGGAGGGTGGCGCCGTCGATGAGCAGGCCGGGGTGCCACTGGAACGAGGACCGCTGGTCGTAGAAGGCGGCGGTCAGGTCGGGTACGGCGTCGGCGAGGGCGGCGAGGGAGAGGTTGAAGGGGCCGATGCCGATGCCGAGGAGGTCGAAGGCGGCGTCGGAGGGGGCGGCGTCGGGGGCTTCGGACACGGCGGCGGTCTCGGGCGCGGCGGCGGTCTCGGCTGCCGGGGCGGGCTGGGCAGGCTGAGCGGGCTGGGCGGCTTGGACGGGTTGGCCGGTGTCCGCTGCGGGCGCCGGTCCCGTCGGGCCCGGTACGGCGGCCGGGCCGGGTGCCGCGACCGGCTCCGGTGCCGCGGCCTGGTCCGGTGCCGCGGTCGGCGGGAGCGGGCCGGTGGCGTCGGGCGCGGGCGCCGGCTGCGTTGTGCCGGCCGGGTCCGTGGGGGCGTTCATCGGTCGGTGCCGCCTTCCGTGGTGAGGTGCAGGAGCGCGTCGAGATCCTGGGGGCGCAACAGCGGGTTGAGCAGCGTGGCCTTCAGCCACAGCCGGCCGCCGGCCCGGGCCCGGCCGAGCACCGCCCGGCCGTCGTACATCAGCCGCCTGCGCAACTGCGCGACCTGCTCGTCGCTCGCGCCGGTCGGCCGGAACAGCACGGTGCTGATCACCGGCGGTGCGTACAGCGTCAGTTCGGGGTGCCGGTCGACCCGCGCGGCGAGTTCGGCGGCGTGCTCGCACACCGCGTCCACCAGCGCGGCCAGCCCGTCGCGGCCCAACGCCCGCAGCGTGACGGCGACTTTGAGGATGTCGGGGCGGCGGGTGGTGCGAAGCGAGCGGCCGAGCAGGTCGGGCAGCCCTGCCTCGGTGTCGTCGGCCGGGTTGAGGTACTCCGCGCGGTGGTCGAGCGGGCGCAGCGCGGCGGTGTCGGGCACCGCGAGCAGGCCGGCCGCGACCGGTTGCCAGCCGAGTTTGTGCAGGTCGAGGGTGACCGAGACGGCCGACTGCAACCCTTCGAGCTTGGCCGCGTGATGCCTGCTGAACAGCAGCGGGCCGCCGTAGGCCGCGTCCACGTGCAGTTCGGCGCCGCGCCTGACGGCGGTCTGGGCCAGCTCCGCCAGCGGGTCGATCGCGCCGGTGTCGGTGGTGCCGGCGGTGGCCACCAGCAGGGGCCGGCCCGGCAGTTCGTCGAGGACGGTGTCCACGGCCGCCGGGTCCAGGACGCCGGCCGGGGTGTCGATCAGCACCGGTTCGGGCAGCCCGAGCAGCCAGGCCGCGCGCGGCACGCTGTGGTGGGCGTTGGCCCCGCACACCACCTGCACCCGGGGGCCGCCGGCCGCCCGTTCCCTGGCGAGCAGCAGGGCCAGCTGGTTGGACTCGGTGCCGCCGGTGGTCACCAGCACGTCGGGGGCCGGCAGGTCGGGGAAGACCGCGGCGGCCAGCGCGGCGGCAGTCCTGGCCTCGATCTCGGTGCCGGCCGGGGCCTGGTCCCAGGAGTCCAGCGACGGGTTGAGGGCGGCGACGGCCAGTTCGGCCGCGGCGGCGACGGCCAGCGGCGGGCAGTGCAGATGCGCGGCGCAGGCGGGCTCCGCCGGGTCCGCGGCGCCCTCCGCGAGCAGCTTGACCAGGGTGTAGACGGCCTCCCGCTCCCCCGTGCCGCTCACCGGCAGCGCCGGGCCGAGCGCGGCCCCGATCCGGTCCGCGGTCGCCGCCGGGCCGCCGGGCGCCAGCGGGCCGCCGCGGGCGGTGGCGCCGTCGGTGAGTGCGGCGAGCACCGTCTCCAGCAACGGCCGCAGTTGTGTCGGTCCTTGGCGTCCGCCTGCCAGACCGGGCATCTCCATGGGCTGTCCTCCCCGCCGCCGGTGCGCTCCCCCTGCACAACGACCTGTGGACCACATGGGTACGTGATCCCCGGCGGCGGCTGTTTCGGCGCGGCGCGCGCGGGGCCCCCGGGTGGCCGCGGGACGGGTTCGCCCGGTGCGGAGTTCGCGGGTCCGTCGCGAGGCGGTCGCCGGCCGTTCCCCGGCCGGTACGGGTCGGTACGCTTCCCCCTGCTGAAGTCCAGTGCGACGCAAGTGAGTTACCGCGACCTACGGGGGACAAGTGACGCGAAACAGCGGACGGATATGGGCGGCGGCGCTGGCCGTGCTCGGGGCGCTGGCCGGCAGCGTGGCCGGCGCCTCGGCGGCCACGGCGCAGGGCGGATTCCCGTACGACAGCACGCAGCGGATCGCTTCCGGCGTGGAGTACCGGGAGTTCACGGTGGCCGCGTCGCAAGGCACCGTGCACGGTGATCTGCTGGCGGTGGACCTGCGCGATCCGCGGGTACGGCTGGACCTGTTGACGCCCGGCGCGGTGGCGGACCGGGCCGCGGTGTCCCAACTCGCCGACGCGCGGCGGGCGGTGGGCGCGGTCAACGGGGACTTCTTCAACATCACCGAGGACCAGCACCCCGGGGTGGCGCCGACCGGCTCGTCGGTCGGCCCGGAGGTCGGCTCCGGGCGCGCGCTCAAGGCGGCGGTGCCGGACGCCCAGCGGTTCGGCCCGGCGATGCCGCCCGGCGAGAACACCGAGGACGTGCTCGGCCTGGGCGTCGACCGCAAGCTGCGGCTCGACCGGCTCGACCTGCGCGGGTCGGTACGGACCGGGCACGGGACGTACCCGCTCGGCGGCTACAACCAGTACGCGCTGCCGGTCGGCGGGATCGGGGCGTACACCTCCGACTGGGGTGTGACGTCGAGGGAGCGCGCGGTGTGCGGGTCCGACACCTCGCGGGCGGCGGGGTGCAGCACCGACACGTACGAGGTGGCCGTGCGGCACGGGCGGGTGGTCTCGGTGGCGGACGCCCCCGGGCAGGGCGCGATCCCGGCGGGCAGCACGGTGCTTCTGGGGCGGGACGCGGGCGCGGACACGCTGCGGACGCTGCGGGTCGGCGAGCGTGTGTCGGTGAGTGCCCGGCTGGCTCCGGAGGCTTCGCGGGTGCCTTTCGTCTTCGCGGTGGGCGGGTTCCCGGTGCTCCGGGACGGGGCGCCGCTGGCGGGACTTGACGCGAAGACCGCGGCGACGCGGACGGCGGCGGGTTTCGGCGACCACGGCCGGACGCTTTATCTGCTGGCGCTTGACGGTTCGGCGGAGACGGGGGCGGGGCTGACGGTGGCGGAACTCGCCACGGTGATGCGCGAGATCGGCGCGGACGCCGCCGTCAACCTGGACGGCGGAGGCTCCACCACCCTGGTGATCCGCACCCCCGGCGCCCCCGCGTCCACCGTCCGCAACCACCCCACCGGCGGGGCGGAACGCCCCGTGGCGAACGCGATCGGCGTCTTCGCGAGCTGACGCCCTCCGGGCCGCAGGCAGCCGACCGCCCAGCCACTTCCGGCAGTCGCCGGACCCCCGCCCGGTGGCGGGCTGGCAGCGCAGTTCCCCGCGCCCCTGTTGATGCCGGGGCACACCGCGCCCACGCGGCGGAGCCGCAAATCAACAACAGCCCCGCGCCCCAGGTGAAGCCGCGGTTGGTCGCGCCCACGCGGCGCCAGCCGCAAATCAACAACAGCCCCGCGCCCCTGTTGATGCCGGGGCAACCGCCCGCCCGGTTCGACCCCGCGCATGCGATGCGCCTCGGTTCGAGCCCCAAAGGGGCGCGGGGAACTGCGCGACCAGCCCCCACCGGGGGGAGGGGCGGGGACGGCGGGAAGGGGCTGGGTGGGCCGGGGCGCGGTCAGGCCGGGTGGGCGGCGCGGATCTTCAGGGTGCGGGACAGGTCGTCCGTGTGGTCGAGGAGGGGGCGGTGGAGGGAGGGGATCGCCTTCGTCTCGGGGGCGTTCAGGGCCTCCTCCGCCTTCGTCAGGAACGATCGCGTGATCGCCGTCGAGGGGAAGGCGTAGCGGCCGGCCGCCTCGGCCATCGCGGCGCCGCGGCGGGCGGCGAGGGCGGTCGCGTCCGGGACGTAACGCGCCGCGAAACCGTCGAGCAGCGCGGCCTGTTCGGGTTGCCAGAAACCCTCCGCCGTCGCCATGAAGAGGTACTTCGACAGCCCGTCGTCGTGGAACATCGACTCCCACGCCGCCGCCTTCGCCGCCGCGTCGGGCAGCGCCGCCCGGCAGCGCGCCGCGCCCTCCTGGCCGGTGGCGCTGGCGTCGCGGGCCAGCTCCGCGTCGATCTCGGCCGGCCCCGCCGCACCCAGCACCGTCAACCGCAGAAGCACCTTCCACCGCAGCTCCGGATCGAACGCCGGCTCCCCCGGCATCGCCCCCGCCTCGTACCACTGCCGCAGCACCGCCGCGTCGCCCGCCCCGGCCGCGGAGTCGATCACCACGCGGGTGGCGGCCAGCCGGGTGCCGTCCCGGCCGGCGGCCAGCAGTTCGCGGCCGGTCGCGGCCAGCGCCGCCAGTGCCTCGGGGCGCGCCCCCGGCGCCAGGTAGTGGTCGGTGAGCCGACCGCGGGCGAAGGCCAGGACGGCCTGGACGATCGCCGGGTCGGTCTCGGCCGGCAGGTGCGCGCGGACCAGCGCGAGGTAGTCGCGGGGCGCGATCCGCCCGTCCCGTACGAGATCGCGCGCCGCGTTCCAGGCCACCGCCCGGCTGATCGGGTCGGGCAGCCCGCTGAGCGTGAGGCTGAGCGCCTCCCAGGAGCGTTCGTCGAACCGGACCTTGGCGAACGTCAGATCGCCGTCGTTGAGCAGGATCACGTCGGGCCGCGGGCCGTCCAGCTCGACGGTCCCGGGCGCGGCCCCGGCCGGCACGTCCAGCGTCAGCCGCTCCCGGAGCACCAGCATGGCCGGGTCGGCGACGGCCCGGTCGTACAGCCCGGCGGCGATCCGGTGCGGCCGGGTGCCGGAGTGGTCGACGTCGAGCCGCCAGCCGCCGTCGGCGCCGGGCGTCACCACGGGGGTGAGGGTGTCGACGCCGCTGGTGCGCAGCCAGGCCGCCGCCCAGCCGGGCAGGTCGCGCTCGGTGGCCGAGGACAGCGAGTCGACGAAGTCGGCCAGGCTCGCGTTGCCGAACCGGTGCCGGGCGAAGTGCTCGTTGATCCCGGCGAGGAAGTCCTTGCGGCCCAGCCACACCACGAGTTGGCGCAGCGCGGAGGCGCCCTTGGCGTAGGAGATGCCGTCGAAGTTGGTGAGCGCGGAGGCGGTGTCGGACGGCGCCTGCGGGTCGGGCGCCACCGGGTGGGTGCTGGGGCGCTGGTCGGCGTCCGTGCCCCACGCCTTGCGGGCCACCGCGAAGTCCGTCCAGGTGCCGGTGAACTCCGTTGCCTCGGACAGCACTTGGAAGCCCATGTACTCGGCGAAGGACTCGTTCAGCCACACGTCGTCCCACCAGCGCAGCGTGACCAGGTCGCCGAACCACATGTGGGCCATCTCGTGCGCGACGACCACCGCCCTGAACTGCGACTCGGTGGGCGTGACCGCCGACCGGTGCACGAAGTCGTCGCGGAAGGTGACCATCCCGGGGTTCTCCATCGCCGCGGCGTTGAGCTCAGGGACGAACGCCTGGTCGTAGGAGTCGAACGGGTAGGGCTCGGCGAACAGCTCGTGGTAGCGGTCGAAGCAGCGCCGGGTGATGCCGAGCAGCTCCTCGGCGTCCCGGTCCAGGTGCGGGGCCAGCGAGCGGCGGCAGTGCAGGCCGAACGGCAGCCCGGCGTGCTCGGCGCGCACCGAGTGCCAGGGGCCGGCGGCGACGGCCAGCAGGTACGTGGGCAGCGGCGGGGTGGTCGCGAGCTGCCAGCGGCCGGGCGCGGTGCGGGTGGCGACGCCGTTGCCGAGCACCGTCCAGGTCTCCGGCGCGGTGACGCTCACGTCGAAGACGGCCTTCAGGTCCGGCTGGTCGAAGGCGGCGGTGACCCGCTGCACGTCCTCGAGGAACAGCTGGGTGTAGAGGTAGACCTCGCCGTCGGACGGGTCAGTGAAGCGGTGCATGCCCTCGCCGGTGTGCGAGTACGCCATGTCGGCCTCGACCCGCAGCTCGTGCTCGCCGGCTGCCAGCCCGGTCAGCGGCAGCCGGTTGCCGTCGAGCAGGCCGGGGTCGAGCTCGGTGCCGTCCAGGACGACGCGCAGCAGGGCGGCCGGCTTGACCTCGGCGAAGGTGTCGCAGTCGCGCTCGGCCCTGAACCGGATCACAGTCCTGGCGCCGAACACCTCGTCGCCCCTGGTCAGGTCGAGATCGACGGCGTACGTGGCAACGGTCAGATCGCGGGCGCGGGTCTCGGCCTCGGCGCGGGTCAGTGCGGGCATGCGGGTCATGCTGCCGTACGCCGCCGGCTCCGCGCACCGGGGGCGCCCGGCCGGGCGGTGCGGGTTCCGGCCCGGCGGGGGGCGGTGGCGCGCAGTTCGCCGTCGGCAGTCCCGGTGGGGCCGGTGGCCGCGTAGGCTCGTCGGCACGGGGAGGTGTTCATGGTCGGACACACTGAGCCGGGCGCGACGACCGCCGGGGGCGGCGCCATCGTGCACGGCTTTCCGCACCTCGACACGGTGCGGGTCGCGCTGACCGCGCTGTACCGGCGGCTGTCCGGGGACGGGGTGGCGCGGTTCGCGACGAGCGTGCATCCGGAGCTGGTGGATTTCCCGGACTCCGAGGACCTGTACCTGGGGGCGCAGCGGGTGGCCCGGGTGATGGTGCAGCACTTCCGGCTGCCGGACGCGCGGATGGTGGTCGGGTTCCGCGACATGGTGCACGCGGGGAACGTGGAGCTGGCGGCGGGCCCGGAGTACTTCATCGAGCTGCACTCGCGGTTCAAGACCGACCGGCGGGACGTCGGGGCGGCGCTCGCGCACGAGGTCATGCACGTGTACCTGCACCGGCTCGGCCTGGAGCTGCCCGGCACCCGGGACAACGAGATCCTCACCGACACGGCGGCGACGTACCTGGGCGCGGGGTGGCTGCTGCTCGACGCCTACCGGGAGGAGGCGGCGATCCGGGGCGAACGGCTGATGATGTCGGCGTACAAGCTCGGGTATCTCACGCCCGAGGAGTTCGGGTACGTGCTGGCGAAGCGGGCGGCGGCGTTCGGGGAGGACGTCGAGCCGTGGTTCCGCAGCGCGCAGGCGCGGGACGCCTACCGCGAGGGCCTGGCCCGCGCGCAGCAGGATCTGCGCCGCGCCCCGCTCGCCGGCGCCGGCTGGGCGGCCCGCCGCCGCTACGCCCGCGATCGCCGCGCGCTGGCCTCCGGCCCTGACTACACGTTCGAGGCCGGCGCCTCGGGCCCCCGGGTCTCCTTCGCCTGCCCCACCTGCTGGCAGCGCGTCCGCCTCCCCTGCCGCGGCCGCCTCCGCGCGCGCTGCACCCTGTGCAAGTCCCTCCTCGACGTCGAGACCTAGCCCCCGGCATCACCAGGGGCGCGGGGAACTGCGCGACAAGCCCACCACCAGCCGGGGGTCCGGCAACTACCGCAAGTGGCTGGGCGGTCGGCCCGCCTGCGGGCGCGCTCCGGCTGATGGCGCAGCCCCGCGCCCCTGACGGGGCGCAACCTCGCCGGGCACTTCGCGGGTCCCGGTGCGCCGGGGAAGAGGGTGCGTACCGGGGCGGGTCGGAGACGAAAAAAGTGCAGCGCTCGCCTCCTTGGTCGGGGAGTGGCGAGCGCTGCGGGTGTTGCGGCGTTCCGCACGCCTTTGTGCGGGAACAATCGGGGGGGTGGGTTACACCGTGAGGGGGCGGTCGGTCGGGCGGATCGGGGCGTGCAGTTCGGACGGGATCCCGGTCAGGTACGCGTCCACCGCCTGTGCGGCGGAGCGGCCCTCCGCGATGGCCCAGACGATCAGCGACTGGCCGCGGCCCGCGTCGCCGGCGACGAAGACGCCGTCGACGTTCGTGGCGTACGAGCCGTCCCGCGCGATGTTGCCGCGGGCGTCGAGCGCCAGGCCCAGCTGCTCGACCAGGCCGTTGGCCTGGTCGGTGCCGGTGAAGCCCATCGCGAGCGTCACCAGCTCCGCCGGGATGACCCGCTCCGAGCCCTCCTGGGGGACGAACTTCCCGTCCTGGAAGGCCACCTCCACCAGGTGCAGCTCGCGCACGTTGCCCTGCTCGTCGCCGGTGAACTTCACCGTGTTGACGGCGTAGACCCGCTCGCCGCCCTCCTCGTGCGCCGAGGTCACCTTGTACACCGCCGGCATCGTCGGCCACGGCTGGTGGTCGGGGCGGTCGTCGGCCGGCCGCGGCATGATCTCCAGCTGGGTGACCGACCGCGCGCCCTGCCGGTGCGCGGTGCCGACGCAGTCGGCGCCGGTGTCGCCGCCGCCGATGACCACCACGTGCTTGCCCTCCGCGGTGATCGGCGGGGCCACGAAGTCGCCCTCCTGCACCTTGTTGGACAGCGGCAGGTACTCCATCGCGAAGTGGATGCCGTTCAGGTCCCGGCCGGGCGCGGGCAGGTCGCGGGAGACGGTGGCGCCGGCGGCGATGACCACCGCGTCGTACCGCTTGGCGAGCGACCCGGCGTCCAGGTCGGTGCCGATCTGCACGCCGGTGCGGAACTTCGTCCCCTCCGCCCGCATCTGCTCGATCCGCCGGTTGATGTGCCGCTTCTCCATCTTGAACTCGGGGATGCCGTACCGCAGCAGCCCGCCGATCCGGTCGGCCCGCTCGTAGACGGCGACGGTGTGCCCGGCCCTGGTGAGCTGCTGGGCGGCGGCCAGTCCGGCCGGGCCCGAGCCGATCACGGCGACGGTCTTGCCGGAAAGCCGCTCCGGCGGCTGCGGGGTCACGTCGCCGTTGTCCCACGCCTTGTCGATGATGGTGACTTCGACGTTCTTGATGGTGACCGGCTGCTGGTTGATGCCGAGCACGCAGGCCGACTCGCACGGCGCCGGGCACAGCCGCCCGGTGAACTCCGGGAAGTTGTTGGTGGCGTGCAGCCGCTCGATCGCGGCGGTCCAGTCCTCGCGGTAGGCGTAGTCGTTCCACTCGGGGATCAGGTTCCCCAGCGGACAGCCGCTGTGGCAGAACGGGATGCCGCAGTCCATGCAGCGTCCGGCCTGCTTGCTGATGATCGGCAGCAGGCCGCCGGGTACGTAGACCTCGTTCCAGTCCTGCCTGCGCTCCTCCACCGGGCGGGACGGCGCTGCGACCCGCTGGGTGGTGAGGAAGCCCTTGGGGTCAGCCATTTGCCGCCTCCATCATCTTCGCGGTGGTCTCGGACTCGGAGAGTCCGGCCTGCTCGGCGGCGTTCTTGGCGGCGAGCACTGCCTTGTAGTCCCTCGGCATGACCTTGCCGAAGCGGGTGAGGGCGGCGCCCCAGTCGGCGAGCAGCCGCTCGGCGACGGTGGAGCCGGTCTCCTCGAAGTGGCGGCGCACGACGTCGTGCAGCCACGAGATGTCACCGGCGTCGAGCGTCTCGACCTCGACCATGCCGGGGTTGACGTGCTCGGCGGCCAGGTCGAGCACGTAGGCGATGCCGCCCGACATGCCGGCCGCGAAGTTCCGCCCGGTGGCGCCGAGCACCACGGCCCGGCCGCCGGTCATGTACTCGCAGCCGTGGTCGCCGACGCCCTCGGAGACGACGGTGGCGCCGGAGTTGCGGACGCAGAAGCGCTCGCCGCTGCGGCCCCGCAGGAACAGCTCGCCGCCGGTGGCGCCGTAGGCGATGGTGTTGCCGGCGATGGTGGAGAACTCCGCGAGGTGGTCGGCGCCGCGGTCCGGGCGGACGATGATCCGGCCGCCGGACAGGCCCTTGCCGACGTAGTCGTTGGCGTCGCCTTCGAGCCGCAGGGTGATGCCGCGGGGCAGGAACGCGCCGAAGGACTGGCCGGCCGACCCGGTGAAGGTGATGTCCACGGTGTCGTCGGGCAGGCCCGCGCCGCCGTACTTCTTGGTCACCGCGTGGCCGAGCATGGTGCCGACCGTGCGGTTGACGTTGCGGATCCGCACCTGGGCGCGAACCGGGGCGCCGCTCTCCAGCGCCTCGGCGGCGAGCTGGATCAGCTCGTTGTCCAGGGCCTTGTCCAGGCCGTGGTCCTGGCCGGTGGTGCGGTGCAGCGCCGCGCCCTCGGGCAGCTCGGGCACGTAGAGCAGCGGGGCCAGGTCCAGGCCCTGCGCCTTCCAGTGGTCCACCGCGCGGCCGGCGTCGATCAGCTCGGCGTGGCCGACGGCCTCCTCGATGCTGCGGAAGCCCAGCTCGGCCAGGATCTCCCTGATCTCCTCGGCGATGAACTCGAAGAAGTTGACCACGAACTCGGGCTTGCCGGTGAAGCGGTCGCGCAGCACCGGGTTCTGGGTGGCGACGCCGACCGGGCAGGTGTCCAGGTGGCAGACCCGCATCATGACGCAGCCGGACACCACCAGCGGGGCGGTGGCGAAGCCGAACTCCTCGGCGCCGAGCAGCGCGGCGATCACCACGTCGCGGCCGGTCTTGAGCTGGCCGTCGGTCTGCACCACGATCCGGTCCCGCAGGCCGTTGAGCAGCAGGGTCTGCTGGGTCTCGGCGAGCCCCAGCTCCCACGGGCCGCCGGCGTGCTTGAGCGAGGTCAGCGGCGAGGCGCCGGTGCCGCCGTCGTGGCCGGAGATCAGCACCACGTCGGCATGCGCCTTGGACACGCCCGCGGCGACCGTGCCGACGCCGACCTCGGAGACCAGCTTGACGTGCACCCGCGCCTTGGGGTTGGCGTTCTTCAGGTCGTGGATGAGCTGGGCGAGGTCCTCGATGGAGTAGATGTCGTGGTGCGGCGGCGGCGAGATCAGGCCGACGCCGGCGGTGGAGTGCCGGGTGCCGGCGATCCACGGGTAGACCTTGTGGCCGGGCAGCTGGCCGCCCTCGCCGGGCTTGGCGCCCTGCGCCATCTTGATCTGGATGTCGTCGGCGTTGACCAGGTACTCGCTGGTCACCCCGAACCGGCCGGAGGCGACCTGCTTGATGGCGCTGCGCCTGGCCGGGTCGTACAGCCGGTCCGGGTCCTCGCCGCCCTCACCGGTGTTGGACTTGCCGCCGAGCTGGTTCATGGCGATGGCCAGCGTCTCGTGCGCCTCGCGGGAGATCGAGCCGTACGACATGGCGCCGGTGGAGAACCGCCGGACGATCTCGGCGACCGGCTCCACCTCGTCGATCGGGATCGGCTGCCGGTCGTTCTTCAGGCCGAACAGGCCGCGCAGCGTCATCAGCCGCTCGGACTGCTCGTTCACCCGGGAGGTGTACTGCTTGAAGATGTCGTAGCGCCGGGTGCGGGTGGCGTGCTGCAGCCGGAAGACGGTGTCGGGGTCGAACAGGTGCGGCTCGCCCTCGCGGCGCCACTGGTACTCGCCGCCGATGTCCAGCGTGCGGTGCGCCGCGGCGATGCCGGAGGCGGGGTACGCCTTGGCGTGCCGGGCGGCGACCTCCCGGGCGATGACGTCCAGGCCGGCGCCGCCGATCTTGGTGTCGGTGCCGTGGAAGTAGCTGTCGACGAACTCGTCGTCCAGGCCGACGGCCTCGAAGACCTGGGCGCCGCGGTAGGAGGCGACGGTGGAGATGCCCATCTTGGACATCACCTTCAGCACGCCCTTGCCGAGCGCCTTGATCAGGTTCTTGAGCGCCGTCTCCTCGTCGGTCCCGCTGAGGAAGGTGCCGGCCCTGACCAGGTCCTCGACGGACTCCATGGCCAGGTACGGGTTGACGGCGGCGGCGCCGTAGCCGATCAGCAGCGCCACATGGTGCACCTCGCGCACGTCGCCGGCCTCGACGAGCAGGCCGACCTGGGTGCGCTGCTTGGTGCGGATCAGGTGGTGGTGCACGGCCGAGGTGAGCAGCAGCGACGGGATCGGGGCGTGCTCGGCGTCGGAGTGCCGGTCGGACAGCACGATCAGCCGGGCGCCGTCCTCTATGGCGGCGTCGGCCTCGGCGCAGACCTCGGCGAGCCGGGCGGCCAGCGCCTGGCCGCCGCCGGTGACCCGGTACAGGCCGGACAGGGTGGCGCCCTTCAGGCCCGGCAGGTCGCCGTCGGCGTTGACGTGGATGAGCTTGGCCAGCTCGTCGTTGTCGATCACCGGGAACGGCAGGGTGATGTTGCGGCAGGACGCGGGGCTCGGCTCCAGCAGGTTGCCCGACGGGCCGATGGTGGAGATCAGCGAGGTGATGAGCTCCTCGCGGATGGCGTCCAGCGGCGGGTTGGTGACCTGCGCGAAGAGCTGGGTGAAGTAGTCGAACAGCAGCCGGGGCCGGTCGGAGAGCGCGGCGATCGGCGAGTCGGTGCCCATCGAGCCGAGCGGTTCGCCGCCGGTCCTGGCCATCGGGGCGAGGATGACCCGCAGCTCCTCCTCGGTGTAGCCGAAGGTCTGCTGCCTGCGGGAGACCGAGGCGTGGGTGTGCACGATGTGCTCCCGCTCGGGCAGGTCCCCCAGGTCGATCAGGCCGGCTTCCAGCCAGTCCGCGTAGGGGTTCTCGGCGGCGATGGCGGCCTTGATCTCGTCGTCCTCGACGATCCGGTGCGAGACGGTGTCCACCAGGAACATCCGGCCGGGCTGCAGGCGGCCCTTGCGGACCACCTTCTCCGGGGCGATGTCCAGCACGCCGGACTCCGAGGCCAGCACCACCAGGCCGTCGTCGGTGACCCAGTAGCGGCCGGGGCGCAGCCCGTTGCGGTCGAGCACCGCGCCGGCCACCGAGCCGTCGGTGAAGGTGACGCAGGCCGGGCCGTCCCAGGGCTCCATCAGCGTGGAGTGGTACTGGTAGAAGGCGCGCCTGGCCGGGTCCATGGAGGCGTGGTTCTCCCATGCCTCCGGGATCATCATCAGCACGCTGTGCGGCAGCGACCGGCCGCCGAGGTGCAGCAGCTCCAGCACCTCGTCGAAGGACGCGGTGTCGGAGGCGTCGGGGGTGCAGATCGGGAAGATCCGCTCCAGGTCGCCGCCGCCGGTGCCGGTGCCGCGGTCCTCACCCGTCCGGCCGAACAGGTCGCTGGCCAGCTGCGACTCGCGGGCCCGCATCCAGTTGCGGTTGCCCTTGACCGTGTTGATCTCGCCGTTGTGTGCGACGAAGCGGTACGGGTGGGCCAGCGGCCAGCTCGGGAAGGTGTTGGTGGAGAACCGGGAGTGCACCAGCGCGATGGCGGTGGCGAACAGCGGGTCGGACAGGTCGGGGAAGAACGGCTCCAGCTGCCCGGTGGTGAGCATCCCCTTGTACACGATCGTGCGCGCGGACAGCGAGGGGAAGTAGACGTCGGCCTCGCGCTCGGCGCGCTTGCGCAGCACGAACGCGGGGCGGTCGAGGTCGAGCCCGGCCCGCTGCTCGTCACCCTCGGTGACGGCGTCCGCGACGAAGAGCTGCGAGAAGTACGGCATCGTGGAGCGGGAGGTGGCGCCCAGCAGCTCGGGGGCGATCGGCACCTCGCGCCAGCCGAGCACCGTCAGGCCCTCTTCGGCGGCGATCCGCTCGATGGCGTCCACGGCCTTGGTGCGGTCGTCCTGCTCCTGCGGCAGGAAGGCCAGGCCGACGGCGTAGCGGCCGGCCGCGGGCAGCTCGAAGCCGGCGGCGGCACGCAGGAAGGCGTCCGGGATCTGGAGCAGTACGCCGGCCCCGTCGCCCGAGTCGGGCTCGGCGCCGGTGGCGCCGCGGTGCTCCAGGTTGCGCAGGACGGTGAGCGCCTGCTCCACCAGCTCATGGCTCGGCTCGCCGGTGAGGGTGGCCACAAAGCCGACACCGCAGGCGTCGTGCTCGTTGCGGGGGTCGTACATCCCCTGCGGGGCGGGGCGCCCGTCCATGAACGCGGAACGCGAACGCATGGCTCTCCCGTCGTCGTCATTGGCTTGTATGCATCGCCTGCGATAGGCATGCGCAACAGGGACGACGTTGGCCCTCTGCGATTTCGTGCAGGTTACATGATGGATGAGTGTTCGAGAAGCGGATACTCAGTTCCAGCATGTGGACATTCTGCGGGGTGCGGCGAACACTTCGGGCCAGCATCGATCCGGGGGGTTTCCGGACGTGTCCGGCGTACGCAGTCCGGCGGATCCGCCGGTGCGCCACCGAGTGATGCCCGGTGCGACGGGTACTGAAACGAAGGGGAAACACCCGACTTGTGGCCACTGGTTTCCCGGGCGTTTCCTGGGCGGCCGGATGGTGCCGGCCGCGGTGCCGGTCAAGGCACCCACTACGAAGGTAACCCCGCCGGCCGCCGCGCCCAAGGCGAGACGCGTCAGCCCGTCGTACCACCGGGATCCGGCGGTGCGGCGGGCTGACGCCGAGGTCAGGAGGGGGTCAGGACGTCTTGGACGCCTTCTGCCCGCTCTTGGCGGTGTCGTCGGACCCGGCGGGCTCGCCGCTCTCGTCCGGCTCCGCCGCATCCGTGCCGGTCGTGCCGGCCGCCTCGTCGGCGTCCGGCTCGTCCGCGTCCGCCTTGTCCAGGGGGACGGCGCCGTCGGCCGGGCCGTCCGCGGTGGCCGGTTCCACGATCTCCTCGCGGCCCGGGAACCGCTTGGCCGAGATCACGAAGTACGCGACCGCGCCGGCGAAGACGACGATCGCCGTCCAGTCGTTGAGCCGCAGGCCAAGGAAGTGGTGGGCGTCGTCCACCCGCATGTACTCGATCCAGAACCGGCCCACCGTGTACGAGGCCACGTACAGGGCGAAGGCCCGGCCGTGGCCGAGCTTGAACCGGCGGTCAGCCCACAGCACCAGCAGGGCCACGCCCACGCACCACAGCGACTCGTACAGGAACGTCGGGTGGTAGGTGGCGATGTCCGGGGTGTTCTCCGGCCGGTGCGCGGGGTCGATCTTCAGCGCCCACGGCACGTCGGTCGGCTTGCCGTACAGCTCCTGGTTGAACCAGTTGCCCCAGCGGCCGACGGCCTGCGCCAGCGCGATGCCGGGCGCGAGGGCGTCCGCCCAGGCGGGCAGCGCGATGCCGCGGCGGCGGCAGCCGATCCAGGCGCCGAGCGCGCCGAGCGCGATCGCACCCCAGATCCCCAGGCCGCCCTGCCAGACCTTGAACGCGTCGACCCAGTCCTTGCCCTTGGTGAAGTAGAGCTCGGGGTCGGTGATCAGGTGGTACAGCCGGCCGCCGACCAGACCGAAGGGCACCGCCCACACGGCGATGTCGGCGACCGTCCCGACCTGGCCGCCGCGGGCGACCCAGCGCCGGTTGCCGAGCCAGACGGCGACGAAGACGCCGATGATGATGCAGAACGCGTAGCCGCGCAGCGGGATGGGTCCGAGGTGGACGACTCCGTGCGACGGGCTGGGGATGAATGCGAGTTCCATGGCAATCACCGACGCTACCCTGCCGGGCGGGCGGAACGGCAACCCGCCCGGCTACGTATGGATAACAGACCGCATTCACAGCAAGCGGTCAGGAGGACTGCGGGGTGGCGGTCACCGTCCCCGGCTGCTTGCCCTTGTTCGCGGTGGCGACCATCTGCTTGAGGCTGTCGGGGGTGAGCGTGGCGGTGCTGCTGCCGTAGACCGTCTTGCCGTTCAGCAGGATGGTCGGGGTGGAGTTGAAGCCGGAGTCGCCGAAGGCGGTGTTGGACTTCTTCACCCAGCCCTGGTGGGTGCCGTTGTTCACACAGGCGGTGAAGGTCGGGGTCTTCAGGCCGCTGACCTTGCCGGCCAGCGTGAGCAGGTTGTTGTTGTCGCCGAAGGAGTCGGTCTGCTCGTCGGGCTGGTTGGTGTAGAGCACGTCGTGGAAGGCGCGGAACTTCCCCGCGTCCTGGGCACAGGCCGCCGCGTTGGCGGCCTTCAGCGAGCCGGAGCCGCCCAGGTTGCCGTCGATCAGGGTCACCAGGTGGTATTCGGTGCGCATCTGCCCGCTGTCCTCCAGCGAGTGGATGGTCGGGGTGAACTGCTTCTCGAACTGGTCACAGGCCGGGCAGCGGAAGTCCTCGTAGATGGTCAGCACGGAGGGCGCGTTCGCGGCGCCGACCGGGATCACGAGGTTGTCCTTGCCGGTGGCGCCGGCCGGTGCGGCGACGGCGCCCGACGGGCTGCTGTCGTTGCTGTCCTGGTGGTCGGCGACCAGCACGCCGACCACCGCCGCGATCGCCAGCACGGCGACCACCCCGCCGGCGACCACGAAGGTCCGCTTCCGCTTGGCGCGGGCCTTCTCTTTCGCCCGCTGTTCCTGGAGCGCCTCTCGGGCGCTGCGCTTTGCCTCTCGGTTCTTCTCGCTCACGCTGGTGGACAACGGAACGGGGAGGCGGCCCGCGCCTCCCCGTACCGCTATTTCGTCCCTGCGGGTGAAAGAAACCCGCCTTCCGGGTGACCCGTCAGCCGCGCTTGCGCACGCCCGCGGCCAGTTCGGCGGCCAGCGCGCGGACCGCGGCCAGGCCGGCCGCCTGGTCGCCGTCCGCGTCCAGCAGCCGCTTGACGAAGGCGGAGCCGACGATTACCCCGTCGGCGAACGCGGCCACCTCGGCGGCCTGGGCCGCGTTCGAGACCCCGAGGCCGACGCAGACCGGCAGGTCGGTGGCCGCCCGGGTGCGGCGGACCAGGTCCGCGGCCTGCTCGCCGACGCTGGCCCGGGTGCCGGTGACACCCATCAGCGAGGCCGCGTAGACGAAGCCGGAGCCGGCCGCGGTGATCTTCACCAGCCGCTCGTCCCGGCTGGACGGCGCCACCACGAAGACGGTGGCCAGGCCGTGCGCCTGGGCGGCCTTGCGCCACCCCTCGGACTCCTCGACCGGCAGGTCGGGCAGGATGCAGCCGGCCCCGCCGGCCTCGGCGAGCTCGGCGGCGAACCGCTCGACACCGTACCGGTCGACCGGGTTCCAGTAGGTCATCACCAGCACCGGCTTGCCGGCCGCCCGGTGCGCCTCCCGTACGGTCCGCAGCACGTCGGCGATCCGCACCCCGCCGCGCAGCGCGATGTCGTCGGCGGTCTGGATGACCGGGCCGTCGAGCACCGGGTCGCTGTGCGGCAGCCCGATCTCGACGATGTCGGCGCCGCCCTCGAAGACGGCCTTGGCCGCCTCGATGCCGCCGTCCACGGTCGGGAAGCCGGCCGGCAGGTAGGCGATCAGTGCGGCCCGGTTCTCGGCGCGGGCGCCGGCGAGCGTCTGCTCCAGTACGTTGATCTGCCCGCTCACTGGACCGCTCCCTCGTGGTTCTCGTCTACCTCGCCGTTGGCCTCGTACAGCCCGAAGTACCGGGCGGCGGTGTCCATGTCCTTGTCGCCGCGGCCGGAGAGGTTGACCAGCAGCAGGGCATCGGGGCCCAGCTCGCGGCCGACCTCCAGCGCGCCGGCCAGCGCGTGCGCGCTCTCGATCGCCGGGATGATGCCCTCGGTGCGGGACAGCAGCCGCAGCGCCTGCATGGCCGCGTCGTCGGTGATCGCCCGGTACTCGGCCCGGCCGGAGTCCTTGAGGTAGGAGTGCTCGGGGCCGACGCCGGGGTAGTCGAGCCCGGCGGAGATGGAGTAGGGCTCGGTGATCTGGCCCTCGTCGTCCTGCAGGACGTAGGAGCGGGAGCCGTGCAGGATGCCCGGCTCGCCGGCGGTCAGGGTGGCGGCGTGCTCGCCGGTCTGCACGCCGTGCCCTGCGGGCTCGCAGCCGACCAGCCGGACGGAGGTGTCGGGCAGGAAGGTGTGGAACAGGCCCATGGCGTTGGAGCCGCCGCCGACGCAGGCGATCGCCGCGTCGGGCAGCCGCCCGGTGCGCTCCGCCAGCTGGGCGCGGGCCTCGATGCCGATCACCCGGTGGAAGTCGCGGACCATCGCGGGGAACGGGTGCGGTCCCGCGACGGTGCCGAACAGGTAGTGGGTGCGGTCGACGTTGGCGACCCAGTCGCGGAACGCCTCGTTGATGGCGTCCTTCAGGGTACGGCTGCCGGACTTCACCGAGATGACCTCGGCGCCCAGGATCCGCATCCGGGCGACGTTCAGCGCCTGCCGCTGGGTGTCGATCTCGCCCATGTAGATGGTGCACTCCAGGCCGAAGAGCGCGCAGGCGGTGGCGGTGGCGACGCCGTGCTGGCCGGCGCCGGTCTCGGCGATGACCCGGGTCTTGCCCATCCGCTTGGTGAGCAGGGCCTGGCCGAGCACGTTGTTGATCTTGTGCGAGCCGGTGTGGTTGAGGTCCTCGCGCTTGAGGAAGATCCGGGCGCCGCCGGCCTGCTCGGCGAAGCGCGGCACCTCGGTGAGGGCGCTGGGGCGGCCGGTGTAGTGCGACAGGAGGTCGTTGAGCTCGGCGGCGAAGGCCGGATCGGCCTTGGCCTTCTCGTACGCGGCGGCGACCTCGTCCACGGCGGCGACCAGCGCCTCCGGGATGAACTTGCCGCCGAAGGCGCCGAAATAGCCCTCGGCGGTGGGGATGGCGCCTTCCGGATCAGGAAGGAAGAACTCGGGTGCTGCTGGCATGGGTGTCCCCTGGCAGGAGTGGCCGGGCGGGTTGCTGAGGAGCCGGCCGATGGACGGCCGGCTGCTGACGGAGATGCTGATGACGGGCGCGGCTCAGCCGCGTCGCCATCGCCTGCCGTTCACCTGGCCGGGCTCGCAGCCGATCACATACCGCACCCGCCGCCCGAGGACCCGCCGCGCGGGCGCGCGGCAGCCGCGCGGGCGGCAGCCGGGGGCGAGGCGGGCGCTAGTCACGGCCGGGGCGCAGGGCCGGGTGGGCGCCGGCGGCGACCAGGTCGGCGACCGCGCCCTTCGGGTTCTTGCCGGTGACCAGGGACTCGCCGACCAGTACGGCGTCGGCGCCGTCGTTGGCGTACGCGATCAGGTCGTGCGGGCCGCGCACGCCGGACTCGGCGATCTTCACGATGTGGTCGGGGATCTCCGGGGCCACCCGGGCGAAGTTGCCCCGGTCGACCTCGAGGGTCTTCAGGTTGCGCGCGTTGACCCCGATGATCTTCGCGCCGGCGTCCACCGCGCGGGCCACCTCTTCCTCGTCGTGCACCTCCACGATCGGGGTGAGCCCGATGGAGTGCGCCCGCTCGACCAGCGAGACCAGCGCCGGCTGTTCGAGGGCGGAGACGATCAGCAGCGCGAGGTCGGCGCCGTGGGCCCTGGCCTCCCAGAGCTGGTAGGCGGTGACGATGAAGTCCTTGCGCAGCACCGGGATGTCCACCTTGGCGCGGACCGCGTCGAGGTCGGCGAGCGAGCCGCCGAACCTGCGCTGCTCGGTGAGGACGCTGATCACGGCGGCGCCGCCGGCCTCGTAGTCGGCGGCGAGGCCGGCCGGGTCGGCGATCGCGGCGAGCGCGCCCTTGGACGGGCTGGACCGCTTGACCTCGCAGATCACCTTCACCGCCTCGCCGCGCAGCGCGGCGACGCCGTCCTTCGCGTCGCGGACCTTGGTGGCGCGCTCCTTGAGCTCGTCGATCGACACCAGTGCCTGCCGCTCGGCGAGGTCAGCACGGACTCCGTCGATGATCTCGTCGAGCACACTCACGCCAGAGGTCCCCTTCCGGGCCGGTCCTGCTGTCGAAACGTTCGAGCCAATGGTGGGAACCATCGCTACTGCGATGGTATCGGCCGGGGGGCGCACTCCCCGCATCCGATGGCCGCTGGTCCCACCACCTGGACCAAAGTTGCCCCGCCGGGCGGGCGCCGCGCGCTGCTCAGGGCGCGAGCGCGGCCCCGAACGGCAGGTTCCGGACAACAGTGAAGACCAGCACCAGACCGTAGACCGCCCACCGGTGGCCGGGGCGCAGCGCCGGTTCGAAACGCCTGCCGCGCATCGCCCGGCCGGCCCAGACCGCCCAGACCATGGCAAATATCACATATCCGGCGACGGCCAGCGCGTTGCAGCCGACGGAGGCGCAGAGCCGGCCGTGCGCGAGGGCGTAGGCCCCGCGCAGTCCGCCGCAGCCGGGGCAGTACAGACCGGTGTAGTAGAGCAGCGGGCAGGCCGGATAGTGCCCGGGGGCGTTGGGATCGACGGTGGCCACGTAGCCGAAACCGGCCGCCACGCCGCCGAGGACGGCCAGCGGGAGGGCGGCCCTGCGCAGGGCGGCGACGGGGCCGGCGGCGGGGGCGGCAGTAGGTGCGGGGGCCGGCGCGGCGGCAGGTGCGGCGGGGTCGGCCTCCGGCGCCGGTCGTGCGGCTTGCTGGGAAATGCCCGGATTGCGGCTCACAGGCCGATTCTGCCCCGGGACGCACGAAGGCGCAGCGCGCGGACCGGCTGGGGTCCTCGGCTGCGCCCGGGTGAGGGTACGGCGTACGGGGTGGCGCGGGCGGCTCGGGTGCTACCGGCCGCCCGTGGGCGGGACGGTCAGGCGCCGGCCGCCGCGTGCGCCTCTTCCTGGCTCTCCTGGCCGCCGGAGGTCTGCTGGGCGGCCGCGTGCTGCCGGGCGTTGTGCGCCGCCGGCTGCTCCTTGGTGCCGAGACCCATCAGCTTCATGACGCCGCCGACCAGCGGGCCGAGCAGGATCACGCCCATGGACACCCAGAAGGGCACCGGCTGCGCGGCGACCATGAAGACGGCCCCGGCGCAGAAGCCGACGAAGGCGATGATCGAGCCGGTCCAGGCGGCAGGGGTGTGTCCGTGGTCGTGGTGTACCGCCATGAGTGCTCCCTGAATGTTCTCGCGCGGAGGCGATTTCTTCGGTCGGAGGCGTCCGTCGCCGCCCACTTCGCCCTCCATTGTTGCGCGTGCGGACGCATTGCCGCGCATGGGGGTGCCCGTCGGCGAGCCCGACGTGACGAGACTCACCCGGAGGGCGACTACGTCGGATCCTCGCCGCGGTCCAGTGCCTTCCATACGTCTTCCGAGCGGTCCAGGTCGACGGGGGCGGGGCCCGTCGTGCGGGCGCGGGGGGTGGAGCGGTCGCTGCCGCGCTCGTAGCGGCCGGACATCGCGGGCCAGGACTGGCCGTAGCGGAGGGCGATCAGGCCGGCGATCAGGAGGAGGACGCTGCCGGCCGCGGCGACCAGTGGCCAGGCGGTGGTCGTGACGTGGCCGGCGGTGGCGTGGGTCAGCCCGGTGGCGTCGGCGGCCGCGCTGTTGAGCGCGCCGTGGTCGGCGCGGCCGGTGATCACACCGGTCAGCGCGCCCGCGCCGCTGAGCGCGAGCAGTCCGGCCACCGCGTAGCGGCCGGCCCGCCGGACGGCGAAGACCGCGACCAGGGCGGCCAGTCCGACCAGCGCGAGCGCGCCGGGCAGTGCGGTCATCTGGCTGCCGGTGGCGTGCACCGGCAGCGGGTTCTGCCCGGAGGCGGCGGTGCCGCGGGTCCAGGTGGCGCGGACGCCGAACAGCACCAGGCAGGAGCCGAGCGCGCCGAGCGGCAGCGCGAGGGCCAGCGTGCGCGTCGCGGTCCTGCGCCGGCCGGCCGCGGCCGGATCGGCGGTGCGCACGACGGGCTCGGTGGCGCTTTCCGCGCTGGTCTGAGGGAGGGGGCTCACCCCTCCACTATCGCCTGTCCCCACAAGTCCGCCACGACCGGGGGGCCGCAGACCGGACACACCGGGGTACCCCGGACACCAAACCGCTCATCAGTGTGAATCTCGCACGGACTTCGCCGACCCGGCCTGCACATATGTAAAGCGGACGTGAGGGTTCCCCTCCAACTGGTTGTTGACGTGGGCCGGTCAGACTAACTTTCCCGCCATCCCACTGCTCACAACAAGAGCACAGGTCACACGCATCACGCCCGCCCCTCCAAGCCCCCCACAGGAGGCAGCAGTTGCGCATCACCCTCACGCCGGCGGTCCGGAACACCGGACTCGCCATCACGGCGGCCACGGGTCTGGCCCTGTCCGGATTCGCCCTCGCACCGACCGCCGGCGCCTCGCCGGTCTCGCACGGTGTGTCCACCTCTCAATCCTGCGCGGTCGCCAAGAAGGCCGATGTGATGGCCTGTAAGGCGCTCAAGGTCACCAGCAGCCTGAAGACGATGGCGAAGTCGTCGGGTTCGGTGAACCCGGCCGCGGCCCCCTCCGGCTTCGGCCCCGCCGACATCCAGGCCGCCTACGGCCTGCCGGCCTCCGGCGGCGACGGCGCCACCGTGGCGATCGTGGACGCCTTCGACGACCCCAACGCCGAAGCCGACCTCGCCACGTACCGCTCGACCTACGGCCTGCCGGAGTGCAGCACCGACAACGGCTGCTTCTCCAAGGTCGGCCAGAGCGGCACCTCCGCGCTGCCCACGCCCGACAAGGGCTGGGCCGAGGAGATATCGCTCGACCTGGACATGGTCAGCGCCGCCTGCCCCGGCTGCCACATCCTGCTGGTCGAGGCGGACGACTCCTCGATGACCAACCTGGGTGAGTCCGTCAACACCGCGGTCTCGCTGGGCGCGAAGTACGTCTCCAACAGCTACGGCGGCGGGGAGTCCTCCGCGGACACCTCGTACGACAGCACGTACTTCGACCACCCGGGCGTGGCGATCACCGTCAGCGCAGGCGACAGCGGCTACGGCACCGAGTACCCGGCCGCGTCCCGCTTCGTCACCTCGGTCGGCGGCACCTCGCTGCGCGCCGACTCCAGCTCCCGCGGCTGGTCGGAGTCGGCCTGGAGCGGCACCGGTTCCGGCTGCTCGTCGGTCGACGCCAAGCCGGACTGGCAGACCGACAGCGAGTGCGACGGACGCACCATCTCCGACGTCTCCGCGGTCGCCGACCCGGCCACCGGTGTCGCGGTGAACGACACCTACGGCGGTGACACCGGCTGGGAGGTCTTCGGCGGCACCAGCGCCTCGTCGCCGATCATCGCCTCGGTCTACGCGCTGGCCGGCACCCCGTCCTCCGGCTCGTACCCGGCGTCGTTCCCGTACGCCCACACCGACGGCCTCAACGACGTGGCGAGCGGCTCCAACGGCTCCTGCTCGGGCTCGTACCTGTGCACCGGCGCCGAGGGCTACGACGGTCCGACCGGGCTCGGCACGCCCAACGGCGTGAGCGCCTTCACCGGCTGACACCGGGCACCACTGCGACAGCACTGAGCGGGGCGGTCCCTCCGGGCCGCCCCGCTCCGCTGTCTGCTCTGCAACTCCTTCAGCGGCCCAGCCGGTTCGCGGTGTCCACCGCCCGCAGCACCGCCGCCGCCTTGTTGCGGCACTCGGTGTCCTCCGCGACCGGGTCGGAGTCGGCCACCACCCCGGCGCCGGCCTGCACATACGCGGTGCCGTCGCGCAGCAGCGCGGTGCGGATCGCGATGGCGGTGTCGGAGTCGCCGGCGAAGTCCAGATAGCCGACGCAGCCGCCGTACAGGCCGCGCCTGGTCGGCTCCAGCTCCTCGATGATCTGCATCGCGCGCGGCTTGGGCGCCCCCGACAGGGTGCCGGCCGGGAAGCACGCGGTGAGCACGTCGAAGGCGCTGTGGCCGTCGGCGACCCGGCCGGTGACGGTGGAGACGATGTGCATCACGTGCGAGTAGCGCTCCACCGACATGAAGTCCACCACCTCGACGCTGCCGGGCTCGCAGACCCGGCCCAGGTCGTTGCGCCCGAGGTCGACCAGCATCAGGTGCTCGGCGCGCTCCTTGGGGTCGGCGAGCAGCTCCTCGGCGAGGTCGGCGTCGGCCTGCGGGGTGCCGCCGCGCGGCCGGGTGCCGGCGATCGGGTGCACCATCGCCTGCCCGTCCTCGACCTTGACCAGCGCCTCGGGGCTGGAGCCGACGATGTCGAAGCCGTCGAAGCGCAGCAGGTACATGTACGGGCTCGGGTTGGTCGCCCGCAGCACCCGGTAGACGTCCAGCGCGCTCGCGGTGCACGGCGTCCGGAACCGCTGCGAGGGCACCACCTGGAACGCCTCGCCCGCCCTGATCCGCTCCTTCACGTCCTCGACCGCGGCCTGGTACTCGGGGCCGCCCCAGCGGGTGGTGTACTCCGGCAGCCGGGACTGCGGCAGCGCGACCGGCGGCTGCCCGGACGGCTTGCCGAGGTCGGCCTCCATCGCGTCGAGCCGGGCGACGGCGTCGGCGTACGACTCGTCCACGCCGGTGGACTTGTCGTTGTGGTTGATCGCGTTGGCGATCAGCAGCACCGAGCCGTCCCAGTGGTCGAGCACCGCGAGGTCGGAGGTGAGCAGCATGGTGAGCTCGGGCAGGCCGAGTTCGTCCTCGGTGCTGTCGCCGATCCGCTCGAGGCGGCGGACGATGTCGTAGCCGAGGTAGCCGACCATGCCGCCGGTGAACGGCGGCATCCCGGCGGCCAGGTCGCGCGGGGTGTGCAGGGCCTCCACGGTGGCGCGCAGCGCGGCCAGCGGATCGCCGTCGGTGGGGACGCCGACCGGCGGGGTGCCGAGCCAGTGCGCCTGCCCGTCCCGCACGGTCAGCGCGGCGGCCGACCGCACCCCGACGAAGGAGTAGCGGGACCAGGTGCCGCCGCCGCTGTGCGAGGTGCCGATGTCGGCGGACTCCAGCAGGAAGGTGCCGACCCGCTCGCCGGCGAGCTTGCGGTAGAGCCCGACGGGGGTGTCGCCGTCCGCCAGCAGCCGCCGGCTGACCGGGATCACGCGGCGGTCGGCCGCCAGTTTGCGGAAGGTATCGAGGTCCATGGCCGCAGACCCTACTGGGCCGTGGCCCTGCCGCTGCGGCCGTCCTCCGCCGACGGCATGCTCCTGCCGCCGGCTGCGGGCGGCAGGAGGGTGTCGGCGTCGAAGCAGGTGCGGTCGCCGGTGTGGCAGGCGGCGCCGACCTGGTCCACCCGGACCAGCACGGTGTCGCCGTCGCAGTCGAGCGCGACCGACTTCACGTGCTGGACGTGGCCCGAGGTGTCGCCCTTGACCCAGTACTCCTGCCGGCTGCGGCTCCAGTAGGTGCAGCGGCCGGTGGTGAGGGTGCGGTGCAGCGCCTCGTCGTCCATCCAGCCGAGCATCAGCACCTCTCCGGTGTCGTACTGCTGGGCAATGGCCGGAATCAGACCGTCGGCGGTGCGCTTGAGGCGGGCGGCTACCGCGGGGTCGAGCGAGGTGGCGGACATGGCTCTATTCTGCCGTCGTACATCTCGAATTCCGAACGCGATAAACGTCAATAACCCGCAAAGAGGACAATCGGCTTGTCTTTACTGCGGTACTTGCTCGCTGATGTCACCCGTATGGGGCATCCTGCCTGCATGGGTTTTCCTCCACCACCGCCGAACGGACCTCCGCCGCCTCCTGACCAGGGTGGCGGATTCGGTCCGCCCCAGGGCTTCGGCCCGCCGCCCCCGCCGCCACCAGGTGACGGCAGCTACGGCTATCCCCAGCAGGGCGGCGGTGAGGGGTACGGCTATCCGCAGCAGGGCGGGGGCTACGGCCCGGCCGGACCGCCCGGACCGCCGATGCCCCCGCAGGGCGGAGGCTACGGCTATCCGCCGCCCGGCGGACCCGGCGGATTCCCGCCGCCGCCGAACAACAAGAAGCGCAACGTCTGGATAGCGGTCGGCGCCGTCGTGGTGATCGGCGCGATCATCGGCGGAGTCGTCGCGGCGAGCGGCGGCGGTGACGACAAGCCGGCGGCCAAGAAGGTCACCGAGTCGCCGCTGACCAAGATCCCGACCGATCTGCCCTCGGACCTGCCCACCGACTTCCCGTCGGACCTGCCGAGCGAGGACCCGACCGGCCTGCCGACCGACGACCTGCCGACGGACACGCCGACCCTGGACCTGCCGACCGACTTCCCGAGCTTCACCCTCGACCCGACGACGCCCGGCGAGAAGATCGTGCCCTACGTCGTTCTCAAGCCGGGCCAGTGCTTCGACGCGCCGACGCTGACGCACACCGTGGACGAGGTGACCAAGCGGACGTGCACCAGCCCGCATGACGGCCAGGTGGTCGCCAACGAGACGCTGACCGGCACGTTCAGCAGCGACATGGACATCCAGACCAAGGCGCTGGACCTGTGCACCTCCGACGCCGAGAAGCACCTGCCGCACGACGGGCGGTCGTACTACCCCTACGCGCTGTTCCCCAAGCTGACCACGTACGAGTTCCAGAAGCGCAACACGGTCACCTGCTCGCTCACCCTGAACAACGGCACCAACGGCAAGAAGCTCTACAGCAAGCTCGGATGACAGCGGGTCCGGACGACCGCGCCGACGCGGCGGGGAGCTGACGTACAGACGGGGGCGGTCGCCGGGTCGTAACCTGGCGGCATGTCCACACATGCCCAGCGTGAACGTCTGCTCCTCGCCGATCTGCTGGAGCGCTCGGGGCCCGAGGCCCCCACTCTCTGCGAAGGCTGGACCGCCCGGGACCTGGCCGCGCATGTCGTGGTGCGCGAGCGCCGCGGCGACGCCGCGGCCGGACTGGTCATCCCGCGGCTGGCCGACCGCCTGGAACGGGTCAGGCAGGAGTACGCCCGCAAGCCCTACGAGGAGCTGATCCAGCTCATCAGGACCGGGCCGCCCCGGCTGTCGCCGTTCAACCTCAAGCAGCTCGACGAGGCGGCCAACACCGTCGAGTTCTACGTCCACACCGAGGACCTGCGGCGCGCCGCGCCGGACTGGACCCCGCGCGCGGTGGACCAGGTCTTCTCCGACGCCCTGTGGGGCCGCCTCGAGCGCACCGCCCGGCTGACCGGCCGCAAGTCGCCGGTCGGGCTGGTGCTGCGCCGCCCGAACGGCCAGACCGTCGTCGCGCACAAGGGCTCCCCGGTCGTCACGGTGACCGGGGAGCCGACCGAGCTCACCGTCTTCGCCTTCGGCCGGCAGTCCGCCGCGAAGGTGGAGGCCGAGGGCGAGGAGTCGGCGGTGGCCAAGCTGTACGAGGCGAAGCTCGGGATGTGACGGGGGCGGGCGGCGCGGGCCGGGCGGCCTGATTCGCCCGGCTCGGGTCAGGCGCTCTCGGTCCGCGCTGCCGGCGTCCTGCGCTCGGCCCGCGGGAGTTCGGCCCGCCGGATCGCCGGGGTCAGCAGCCCGATGACCCCGCCGAGTGCCCCGAAGCCGGCGCTGGCCAGGAAGACCGGGGTCGGCCCCCAGGCACCGACCGCGGCACCGAACAGCGGGTAGGCGAGCGGCGCGAGGCCGAAGCTCGTCAGGCTCATCACCGAGGTGACCCGGCCCAGGTAGCCGGGCGCGGCGGCGGTCTGCACCAGCGAGGCGGACAGGCCGCCGCAGACACCGCAGAACAGCCCGGTGAGCACCGCCATCGCGATCGAGAAGCCCAGCGAGTGGCCGACCCCGATCAGGCCGAGCGTGAGCGAGCTGACGAAGAGCGTGCCGATCTGCACCGCGCCGGCCCGCGGCAGCCGCCCCTTCACGGTCAGCAGCAGCCCGCTGGCTACCGCGCCGACGCCGAACGCGCCGATGATCCAGCCGTATCCGGCCGAACCCCAGCCGCGGTCCTGGCTGAGCAGCACCATGCCGACGTTCAGCGGCCCGACCAGGCCGAGTTCGCAGATCGCGCCGGACAGCACCAGCGGACCGACCAGCGGGTGCCGCCGGATGTAGCGCAGCCCGTCGAGCAGGTCGTGCCAGGCGCCCGACCCCCCGGCGTCCGCCCCGGGATCGTCGGCCGTGCCGGGGTCGGCGGCCGCCGCGGCCTTCGCCGGCAGCGGGGACATCACCGTGGCCACCAGCAGCGGCACCGAGACCGCGAACAGCCCGCCGGCCACCGCGAAGGCCACCTTGGGGCCGCCGGTGCCCATCGCCAGGCCGCCGATCGGCGGCCCGAGGATGGTGCTCGCCCGGATGGCCAGGGCGCGCATCCCCTGCAGCCTGACCATCTGGTCCGGTGCCACGATCCGCGGCGGCAGCGCGCCCACCGCGGGCATGAACAGCGCGTCCACCGTTCCGAAGACCACTTCGAGCGCCACCAGCAGCCACAGGCCGGGCGAGGTGACCGCGAAGGCCGCCGCCGCGCACAGGATCAGCACGCAGCGCACCGCGTCGCTGCCGATCACCACCCGGCGCGGCCCGAAGCGGTCGGCGACCACTCCCCCGCCGAGCATCAGCAGGGCGCGCGGCGCGGCGCCGACCGCCATCACCACGCCCACCTGCGTCGGCCCGGCGACCTGGGCGGCGGCGAAGCCGAGGGTCAGGAAGTAGACCGAGTCGCCGAGCATGGACGCGGTGTACGCGGCGAGCCAGCGCAGGACGTTGCCGTCCCGGTGAGCGGGCCCGCGGTCGGCGGGCCGGGTGGTGGCGGGTATCGCGGTCGCCGTCATCGGGCGGCCCTCCTCGGGTTCACGGATCTCGCGGACGGAAGGCAGGAGCTGGGGGGAATCAGGGGCGGAACGGGAAGCCGTACATCTGGACGGCCACGTGCTCGCGGCCCTCGGTGTCGCCGGCGGCCTCGGCGGCCTTGCCGACGTCCGACCAGCGGGCCATCAGCGCGCCGATCTCGTCGGCCATCTGCTGGAGCTGGGCCGAGGTGAGCAGCGGCATGTACTCGGAGCTGAACGAGGCGTTGGTCCACTCCGCCGGCCAGGCGGCCTGCTCACCGAGGTAGCGCTCGTAGCGCTCCAGCCGGGTCACCAGCAGCTGCCTGGTGACCTCGGCGATCACGGCCACGCCCTCGGGGCGGTCGGCGAAGTCCGAGGTGCGGAAGCTGAATCCGCGCTCGGAGGACACCTTCCACCAGCGCTCCCGGCCGTCGGTGCTGTGCTCGGGGGCCTCCTCGATGAAGCCGTGCGCGGCCATCTTGCGCAGGTGGTAGCTGACCAGCGAGACGGCCTCGTCGACCTGGTCGGACAGGTGCGAGGCGGTGGCGGCCCTGGTCGCGGTCAGCGCCCGGTAGAGCCGGATGCGCAGCGGGTGGGTGAAGACCTTCAGCGCGTCCAGCTCGGTGATGCGCCGCATGCCGCTGTGGTCTGTCTCGGGTACGTCGTTGTCGGTCACGTGTCCCACGGTAGATGTGCAAAATTATTTTCGCAACATATTTGCGCAGTTTCTCTTTCCTATCTGAACACGCCCGTCCGCCGCGCGGGCCCCGGCAGGATGACGGCCATGTCACTCAACGGAACGCGCGCCCATCTGCTCGGCGCCGGCGACGTACCACCGCTGGTCGAGGCGGCCGCGCACACCGCCGACCGGCTCGGCTTCCCGTACTCCTGCCGGCCCGAGCAGGGCCGGCTGCTGCGCACGCTCGCCGCCGGGGCACGGCGGATCGGCGAGACCGGAACGGGGTGCGGGGTGGGCCTGGCCTGGCTGGCCGCCGGGATGCCCGCCGGGGCCACCGCGATCAGCGTCGAGCGGGACCCGGCGCGGGCCGCGGCGGCGGCCGGGCTCTTCGCGGAGCAGGCGCGGGTGACCGTGGAGTGCGCCGACTGGACGGCGCTCGCCGGGCACGGCCCGTTCGACCTGCTGGTGCTCGACGGCGGCGGTCAGGGCAAGGGCGGCGAGGCCGCCGACCCGGTGCGGCTGCTGCGGCCCGGCGGCGTGGTGGTGATCGACGACTTCACCCCGGCGGAGGGCTGGCCGCCGCTGCACGACGGGCAGCCCGACGAGGCCAGGCTGCACTGGCTGGAGCACCCGGCGCTGCGCTGCGTCGAACTGCCGCTCGCGCCGGACCTCGCGGTGCTGGTGTGCACCCGCCGGGCGGACGGCGACGACAAGGGCTGATCCGCGGCGACCGGCCCCTGAGAGAACCGGCCCAGAGAGACCGGCCCGACAGGACCGGCCCTAGCGGACCGGGTGGCCGGCCTCCCGCAGCACCGACTTGACCTCGCCGATCCGCAGGTCGCCGAAGTGGAAGACCGACGCGGCCAGTACGGCGTCGGCGCCGGCCGCCACCGCGGGCGGGAAGTCGGCGAGCCGGCCCGCGCCGCCGGAGGCGATCACCGGCACCGTGACGGCCGCCCGCACCGCGGCGATCATCTCGGTGTCGTAGCCGTCCTTCGTGCCGTCGGCGTCCATCGAGTTGAGCAGGATCTCGCCGGCGCCGAGCTCGGCCGCCCGGTGCGCCCACTCCACCGCGTCGATCCCGGTGCCGTTCCTGCCGCCGTGCGTGGTGACCTCGAACGAGCCCGAGGCGGTGCGCCGGGCGTCCACCGAGAGCACCAGCACCTGCCGGCCGAACCGCTCGGCGATCTCCCTGATCAGCTCGGGCCGGCCGATGGCCGCGGTGTTGACGCCGACCTTGTCGGCGCCGGCCCGCAGCAGCCGGTCCACGTCCTGCGCGCTGCGCACCCCGCCGCCGACGGTGAGCGGGATGAAGACCTGCTCGGCGGTGCGGCGTACGACGTCGTAGGTGGTCTCCCGGTCGCCGGAGGACGCGGTGATGTCCAGGAAGGTCAGCTCGTCGGCGCCCTCGGCGTCATACAGCTTCGCCATCTCGACCGGGTCGCCGGCGTCCCGCAGGTTCTGGAAGTTGACGCCCTTGACCACCCGGCCGGCGTCCACGTCGAGGCAGGGGATGACACGGACGGCCAGGGTCATTCGGGGGCTCCCGCGTACGCTTCGAGTTCGACTTCCACGGTGGCCCGGCCGTCCACGAAGCCGGCCACCACGACCATGGTGGCGGCGGGCCGCACCTCGCCGAACAGCTCCTTGTGGGCCCGGCCGACCTCCTCCGCGTCCCTGGCGTGGCTGAGGTACATCCGGGTCCTGATCACGTCCTGGGCGCCGAGCCCGAAGGGCTCCAGGGCCGACAGCGCGCTGCGGAAGGCGTTCAGGGTCTGCGCGTAGGGCTCGCCCGCGCCGGGCTCCTCGCCCTCGTCGGCGGCCGGCAGGATCCCGGCGACGATCACCCGGTCCCCCGCGGCGACCGCGCGGGCGGAACCGATCGCCTCTTCCCACTGGCTGTCGGAGCGGACACGCCGTACGGCGGGGGAATCGGTCATCGTGACACAGCCTCCAGGGCCTCTTCGAGCGTGAACGCCTTCGCGTAGAGCGCCTTTCCGACGATGGCACCCTCCACACCCTGCGGCACCAGCCCGGCGATGGCCCGCAGGTCGTCGAGCCGGGCGACACCGCCGGAGGCGACCACCGGCTTGTCGGTGGCCGCGCAGACCCCGGCGAGCAGGTCCAGGTTGGGGCCCTGCAAAGTGCCGTCCTTGGCGATGTCGGTGACGACGTACCGGGCGCAGCCCTCGCTGTCGAGCCTGGCCAGCGTCTCGTACAGGTCGCCGCCGTCCCTGGTCCAGCCGCGGCCGCGCAGCGTGGTGCCGCGCACGTCGAGGCCCACCGCGATCCGGTCGCCGTGCTCGGCGATCACCTTGGCCACCCACTCCGGGGTCTCCAGCGCCGCGGTGCCCAGGTTGACCCGGGTGCAGCCGGTGGCGAGGGCGGCGGCCAGCGTGTCGTCGTCGCGGATGCCGCCGGACAGCTCGACCTTGATGTCCATGCTGCCGGCCACCTCGCCGATCAGCGCCCGGTTGTCACCGGTGCCGAAGGCCGCGTCGAGGTCCACCAGATGCAGCCACTCCGCGCCCGCGCTCTGCCAGGCCAGCGCGGCCGACAGCGGGTCGCCGTAGGACGTCTCCGAGCCGGACTCGCCGTGCACGAGGCGTACGGCCAGACCGTCGCGTACGTCGACGGCGGGGAGGAGTTCGAGCCTGTTCATCGCGATGCGTCCTGTGTCTAGGGCGGTCAGGGGGAGACGGGCTGAAATGGGCTGTGCTTGCGGGGGCGCTAGAGGGTGCCGAGCCAGTTGGTGAGCACCTGGGCGCCCGCGTCGCCGGACTTCTCCGGGTGGAACTGGGTGGCCCACAGCGGGCCGTTCTCCACCGCGGCGACGAACGGCTCGCCGTGCGTGGACCAGGTGACCCTGGGGGCGGCGATGGCCGGGTGCCGCACCTCCAGCTCCCACTGCCGGACGGCGTAGGAGTGCACGAAGTAGAACCGGCTGTCCTCGTCGAGGCCGGCGAACGCCTGCGATCCCGCCGCGGCCTTCACCGTGTTCCAGCCCATGTGCGGGACGACCGGGGCGCGCAGCGGCTCCACGGTGCCCGGCCACTCGTCCAGGCCGTCGCTCTCCACGCCGTGCTCGATGCCGCGGGCGAACAGGATCTGCATGCCGACGCAGATGCCGAGCACCGGCCGGCCGCCGGCCAGCCGGCGTCCGGTGATCCAGTCGCCGCGGACCGACCGCAGCCCGGCCATGCAGGCGGCGAACGCGCCGACACCGGGGACCAGCAGCCCGTCGGCGGCCATCGCCCGGTCGTAGTCGGCGGTGATCTCCACCTCGGCGCCGGCCCTGGCCAGCGCCCGCTCCGCCGACCTGACGTTGCCGAAGCCGTAGTCCAGGACGACCACACTCTTGCTCATGACGGCTCCCTCGCCCTAGAGCTGGAGCAGGCCGGCGGCCAGCGCCATCACCGAGCCGACGGCCAGCACCGCGATGATGCTCTTGGACTGCTTCTGCTTCCAGAAGGAGATCACTCCGCCGAGCAGGAACAGCCCCATGAGGATGAAGAGGGTCGAGTAGGTGTTCACAGCGCGCCTTTCGTGGACGGCAGGATTCCCGCGGCGCGCGGGTCGCGCTCGCTCGCGTAACGCAGCGCCCTGGCCAGCGCCTTGAACTGGCACTCCACGATGTGGTGCGCGTTGCGCCCGTACGGCACGTGCACATGCAGCGCGATCTGTGCCTGCGCCACGAACGACTCCAGGATGTGCCGGGTCATCGTGGTGTCGTACGAGCCGATCATCGGAGCCATGGTCTCCGGCTCGGTGTGCACCAGGTAGGGGCGGCCGGACAGGTCGACGGTCACCTGCGCGAGCGACTCGTCCAGCGGCACCGTGCAGTTGCCGAACCGGTAGATGCCCACCTTGTCGCCGAGCGCCTGCTTGAAGGCGCCGCCGAGCGCGAGGGCGGTGTCCTCGATGGTGTGGTGGGTGTCGATGTGCAGGTCGCCCTCGGTCTTCACCGACAGGTCGAACAGGCCGTGCCTGCCGAGCTGGTCGAGCATGTGGTCGTAGAAGCCGACACCGGTGGAGACCGAGACCTGCCCGGTGCCGTCGAGGTCGATCTCGACGACGGTGGACGTCTCCTTGGTGGTGCGCTCCACGCGGCCGACGCGGGTCATGCGGACTCCTCCGTAGTGCTCTGTTCCGTGCTGTGTTCCGTGCTGTGTTCCGGGTGGACGCCGTGGTCCTTGTGGACGTGCTTGGCCGCGTCCAGGAAGGCGTCGTTCTCCGCCGGGGTGCCCGCGGTGACCCGCAGCCAGCCGGGCACGCCGTTGTCGCGGATCAGCACGCCGCGGTCGAGGATCGCCTGCCAGGCGAGGTGGCTGTCGGCGAACCGTCCGAACTGCACGAAGTTCGCGTCCGACGCGGTCACCCGGTAGCCGATCGCCCGCAGCTCGCCGACCAGCCGGTCGCGCTCGGCCTTGAGCTGCTCGACGTAGCCGAGCAGGGTGTCGGTGTGTTCGAGGGCGGCCAGCGCGGTCGCCTGGGTGACCGAGGACAGGTGGTACGGCAGCCGGACCAGCTGGACGGCGTCCACCACCGCCGGGTCGGCGGCCAGGTAGCCGAGCCGCAGCCCGGCGGCGCCGAACGCCTTGGACATGGTCCGGGTCAGCACCATGTGCGGGCGGCCCTCGATCAGCGGCAGCAGCGACGGCTGGTGCGAGAACTCGCCGTACGCCTCGTCCACCACCACCATCGTCGGGCCGGCCGCCTGCGCGGCCTCGTACAGCGCGATCACGGTATCGGCGGCCACCGCGGTACCGGTCGGGTTGTTCGGCGAGCAGATGAACACCACGTGCGGGCGGCGCTCGGCGATCTCCGCGCGGGCCGCGGACACGTCGATGGTGAAGTCGGCCTTGCGCGGGCCGGACAGCCAGCGGGTGCCGGTGCCGCGGGAGATCAGCGCGTGCATCGAGTACGACGGCTCGAAGCCGAGGGCGCTGCGGCCCGGGCCGCCGAAGGTCTGCAGCAGCTGCTGGATGACCTCGTTGGAGCCGTTGGCCGCCCACACCTGCTCGGTTCCGACCCGGTGCCCGGCGGTACGGCTCAGATAGCCGGCCAGCGCGGTGCGCAGCTCCACGGCCTCCCGGTCGGGGTAGCGGTTCAGCTCCCTGGCGGCCTCGGTGACCCGCTCGGCGATCCGGGCGACCAGCGCCTCGGGCAGCGGGTACGGGTTCTCGTTGGTGTTCAGCCGCACCGGTACGTCGAGCTGCGGCGCGCCGTACGGGGACTGGCCGCGCAGCTCGTCGCGGATGGGCAGGTCGTCGATCCCGGTCACCGCGGCGGCACCTGCCCATCGAACCGGGAGGTGACCGCGGAGCCGTGCGCGGGCAGGTCCTCGGCCTCGGCGAGGGTCACCACGTGGTGGGCGACCTCGGCGAGGGCTTCGCGGGTGTAGTCCACCACGTGGATGCCGCGCAGGAAGGACTGCACGGACAGGCCCGAGGAGTGGCAGGCGCAGCCGCCGGTGGGCAGGACGTGGTTGGAGCCGGCGCAGTAGTCGCCGAGCGAGACGGGGGCGTGCGGGCCGACGAAGACCGCGCCCGCGTTGCGCACCCGGGCGGCGACGGCCGCGGCGTCCCTGGTCTGGATCTCCAGGTGCTCGGCGGCGTAGGAGTCCACCACGGCCAGGCCCTGGTCGACGGTGTCCACCAGGACGGTGGCCGACTGCCGGCCGGCCAGCGCGGTGGCGATCCGCTCGCGGTGCCGGGCGGCGGCGACCTGGACGTCGAGCTCCTTGTCCACGGCGTCGGCCAGCTCGGCGGAGGTGGTGACCAGGACGGCGGCGGCCAGCGGGTCGTGCTCGGCCTGGCTGATCAGGTCGGCGGCGACGTAGCCGGGGTCGGCGGAGTCGTCGGCGAGGACCGCGATCTCGGTGGGGCCCGCCTCGGCGTCGATGCCGATCCGGCCCTTGAGGAGGCGCTTGGCGGCGGCCACGTAGATGTTGCCGGGACCGGTCACCAGGTTGACGGGGCGGCACTCGTCGGTGCCGTACGCGAACATGGCGATGGCCTGGGCGCCGCCGGCCGCGTAGACCTCGGTGACGCCGAGCAGGGCGCAGGCGGCCAGCACGGTGGGGTTCGGCGCGCCGGCGAACTCCTTCTGCGGGGGCGAGGAGACGGCGACGCCCTCGACGCCGGCCTCTTGGGCGGGCACGACGTTCATCACGACGGAGGAGGCGTAGGCGGCCAGGCCGCCGGGCACGTACAGCCCGACGCGCTCCACCGGCACCCAGCGCTCGGTGACGGTGCCGCCGGGCACGACCTGGGTGGTGACATCGGTACGGCGCTGCGCCCGGTGCACGAGCCGGGCCCGGTCGATGGACTCCTCCAGGGCGGCCCTGATCGCCGGGTCGAGCCCCTCCAGCGCCTCGGTGAGCGCGGCTTCCGGAACCCGCAGCCTGTCGAGCCTCACCCCGTCGAACCGCTCGCCGTACTCGATCACCGCCGCGGTGCCGCGATGGCGCACGTCCTCACAGATCGGCCGGACGGCCGCGAGGGCGGCCTCGACGTCGAACTCGGCACGGGGCAGGAGGTCGCGGTCGATCCCGCCTTCGGGGAAGGCGGCACCGCGCAGATCGATTCGGGAGATCACGCTCCCAAGTGTAGAGACCCCCACACCCCCGAGGCCGCACGGTCCCACCCTCTGATACGCCCCTCCCGGGGGTTCCCCGCACCCGGCTCCCCCGCGCCCGGCCGGGGACACCTGCGGAAGGGGGTGAGGCGGGGGGCCGGGGGCCGTACGCTGGGCCATTGTGACCGAACGACTTCCGCTGTTCCCGCTCAACACGGCACTGTTCCCCGGCCTCGTGCTCCCGCTCCACGTCTTCGAGGAGCGCTACCGCGCGCTCGTGGGCGATCTGCTGGCGCTGCCGGAGGACGGATCCCGGCGGTTCGGGGTGGTCGCCATCAAGAACGGCCGGGATGTCGCGCCCACCGGGCAGGACGGCCGGGACACAGGCGCCGCCGCCGGGTTCGGGGACGATCCGATGTCCGCCCTGTTCGGCTACGGCTGCGTCGCCGACGCCGCCGGCATCGCGGCCCGCGACGAGGGCGAGGGCGGCGGCTACGACCTGGTCGCCACCGGCACCGTCCGGTTCAAGCTGCTGTCGGTGAGCGCGGACGGCCCCTACCTGACCGGCGAGGTCGAGGAGGTCCCCGAGGTGACGGGGGCCGCCGCCAACACGCTCGCCGGCGACGTCTCGCGGGCCTTCAGCGCGTACCAGAAGCGTCTGGCCGGCTCCCGGGAGCGCACCCTGACCGCCGGGCAGGAGCTGCCCGACGATCCGACCGTGCTGTCGTACCTCGTCGCCGCCGCGATGGTCGCCGACACCCCGGTCAAGCAGCTGCTGCTCGAATCCCCCGACTCCGCGGCCCGGCTGGCCACCGAGGTGCGGCTGCTGCGACGGGAGACCGCGATCATCGAGAAGCTGCCGTCGGTCCCGGCGTTCGAGCTGACCCACCAGCCGATCTGCGCGAACTGAGCCTGCGGCCCGCACCCCGACGAGATTGCGCCCCGGCGAGGTTGCGCCCCGTAAGGGGCGCGGGGAACTGCGCCACCAGCCACAGCGCGCCCGCAGACGGGCCGACCGCCCAGCCACTTGCGGTAGTCGCCGGACCCCCGGCCATCTGTGGCTGGTCGCGCAGTTCCCCGCGCCCCTGGTGATGCCGGGGCACATCAGATAGAGCCCCGCGCCGCCCGGGGGGACCGGGGCAGCCAGGGAAGCGCTGGCCGCCCTGACGGCCGTGAGGATCGCCCGCGGCCCCGGGGGCTGACCGCCGGGCGCTACTGCTGTTGCTGCTGCTCCACCTGCGGCGGAGGAGGCGGCGGGGGTGCCTGCCACTCCACCGGCGGCGGTTCGTCCCGCTCGCCGAATCCCGAGGTCAGCACGAGGTGCGTGAGCATCGCCGCCACCGAGAAGGCGACCAGCGCGCTCTTCGCCCGCAGTTCGAGCGGGCCGTCGAACACGACCTTCGGCCCGACCGCCTTCGCGTGCGCGATGATGTCGCTCGTCGGGCCGAGCCAGACGCCGATCCGCCAGCCCACCACCGACGCGAGCATGCCGCCCGCGGCCAGCCCGAGCACCACGCCGATGCCGCCGCGCCGCCAGCGCAGGAAGACCCCGACGGCGGCCAGGATGCCGAGCCCGAGTGCGATGAAGACGTACGTGCCGTCGCCGCCGATCGCCTCCTCGCCCTCGGTGTCCTTGAGGTAGATCGCCTTGCCGTCGGACACCATCGGGATCCGCGGCGACAGCCACACCCACAGCAGTCCGAGCGCCACGCCGAGCACCGTGACCAGAACCGTCACCAGCAGGCCGCGGCGGACGTCGGCGAGCACCGCGGCCCGCCTGTCCCCCGGCTTCTCCGGCACGGTGTCCCAGTCGGGGAACTGCGGATACTGCGGGGGCTGGCCTTGGGGAGGAGGCAGAGGTGCGGTCACCTGCCCATCGTGCCAGGTCCGCTCACCGGCCGCCCATCGCGGCCGGTCCCGCTCGGCCGGCCTGGCCTCGTCGTCCTCGGCTGTGGTCACCGGCAGGCCGCCCTGCGGTAGGCCCAGGTCGCCACGGCCAGCGAGACCACGCCGACCGCGGCGCAGACCGACAGGTCGCCGGCCACCGCGGCCCAGTCGGTGTCCGCGGTGCCGCTGAAGGTGCGGGCGAACGCCTCCACGCCGTACGTGGAGGGCAGCAGGTCCCTGACCCAGCCGATCGGCGCGGGCATGTGGGAGGCGGGCAGCACGCCGAGCAGCAGCGCGGCCGACATGCCGAGCTGCCCCAGCAGGGTGGCGATCTCCTGGCGGGCGGCGAGCAGCCCGAGGGCGGCGCCGAGCCCGGACAGGGCGGCCCCGGCCAGCGGGATGACCACCGCGAGCACCCACAGGTTGGTCAGCGGCAGGTGGAACAGCACGCAGCCGGTGACCGCGGTGACCAGGGTGCCGGGCACGGTGAAGGACGCGTAGGCGCCGGCCGCGCCGAGCACCACGGCGGCCGGCGGCACCGGCAGCGTCGCGTAGTGGTCGAGGCCGCCGGAGGCGCGCAGCCGGCCGAAGTACTGGGCGAGCAGGTTGAGCGCCACGAAGGCGACCACCAGGACGCTGGACCCGGCGACGACCGCGCGGGCCGCCTCGCCGTCACCTGAGTGCACCACCCCGCGCATCATGACCATGATGCCGACGGACTGGAAGGTCGCCACGAACAGCAGCGGTATCCGCGCCACCCGGGCCCTGGACAGCTGCGCCCGGTAGACGGCCGCGAAGGCCGGCCACAGCCGGGCACGGGGCGCGAGCGGCGCCGCGCCGGCGGCGGTGGTCTGGTCGGCGAGGCGCGCGGCGCGGCCGGGGCCGGCCTGCGCGATGACGGTCATCGACTGCCTCCACGGTGGGTTTCCCGGCGGCGGGCCGCGGCGCGGGGGCGCCCGGCGAAGGACGTCATGCCTTCACCAGTCCCTCGCCGCGGCCGCCGAGCGCCAGGTACACGTCCTCCAGGCTGGGGGTGGCCAGCGTGAAGTCGTCAAGGGCGGCGAACGCCGGGCCGCCGGTGACCTCGGCGACGGCCGCGCGGGCCCGCTCCTGGGTCAGCCGCAGCGTCCAGCGCCGGCCGTGCACGTCGGCCAGCGGGCGCAGCGCGGCGATGGCCGGCAGGTGCGCCGGCGGCTCGTCCCGCCAGACGAGGTCGAGCCGCACCTCGTCGGCGACCAGCGAGCGCAGCCCGGCCGGGCTGTCGCAGGCGATCACCCGGCCGCGGTCGAGCACCGCGACCCGGTCCAGGACGTTCTCCGCCTCGATCACGTTGTGGGTGACGAGCAGCACGGTGGCGCCGTGCTCGGACCTGCGGCGGTCGACCGCGGCCCAGACGGCGCGGCGGGCGACCGGGTCCATGCCGGTGGTGGGCTCGTCCAGCACCAGCACCGGGCGCTCGCCGACCAGCGTGGCGGCGAAGCAGGCCAGCCTGCGCTGGCCGCCGGACAGCCGGCTGACCGGGCGGCCGGCCAGCGGTCCCAGTTCGAGTTCGTCCAGTACGGCGTCCCGGGCGGCGCGGGCCGCGGCGGCGGTCATGCCGCGCAGCCGTCCGGTGGTCTCGGCGGCCAGCGCCACCGTCAGCTCGTCCAGCGCGGTGGACTCCTGGCCGAGGTAGCCGACCAGCCGGGCGGCCCGGTCGGGGTGCCGTACGAGGTCGTGGCCGAGCAGGTCGATGCTGCCGGAGTCCGGCCGCAGCAGGCCGGTGAGCTGCCTGACCAGGGTGGTCTTGCCGGCCCCGTTGGGCCCGAGGATGCCGAACAGCTCGCCGCGCCCGACGTCGAGGTCGATGCCGTCGTTGGCCCGGACCGGTGGCGCGGGCGGCTCACCCTTGCGCCGCCGCGGCCCGCGGCGGCCGCCGCCGGACCCGGCCGGGTACGTCCTGACCAGACCGCGCACGGTGCACACCGCGTCGCGGCCTGTGGCCACCATCGGGGGCGCTGTCTCGTCCGTGCCCGTACTCACGAGGATCGAGCCTACGCGCCGCGGGCCGGCTCCCGTTGATCGGGGCCCGGCTGATGTGGCCGGGATCACGGCGGCCACCCGCGCGGCCGGCACCCCCGGTCACCCCTCCGGGCCCGGGATCGCCCCGCTTCCCCAGGGGCGCGGGGAACTGCGCGCTCAGCCACGCACCGGCCGGTGGCCGGGGAACTACAGCAACTGCCCCTCTGGGACCGGTGGTAGGGCGCGCCACCGTCTCGGCTTGTCGCGCAGTTCCCCGCGCCCCTGGTGATGCCGGGGCCGCCCGCAGGGCTAATCGCCCGCCGGGGCGTGTTCGGAGACCGTGCGGGCGTCGACCTCGCGCCAGAAGCCGGCCCTGATCGCGTACCTGTCGTGCTCGTCGATCTGGTCGTCCTTGTGGGCCAGCAGGCCGAACCTGGCGGCGTAGCGCAGCAGTTCGCCGTCGATGCGGTGCGGCACCCGGGGGTAGTGGGTGGAGAGCTGCTGGAGCTGGCCGGTGTCGGGCAGGCGGGCGATCCAGCGGCGGGCGAAGACCTGGCCGACCTCGTACGGGTCGCCGCTGACCGCGGTGATGTCCGCCTCGCGGTCGGCCCAGCGCTGCTCGGCGCTGGTGAGCTGGGCGAGTGTCGGCAGGCCGCTGGTGTCCGGCAGGTCGGAGCCGGGGCGGTCGGTCCAGCCCTTGTCGGAGGACCAGCGCAGGGTGGCGCTGGGCGCCGGGTGCGCGGGGTGGCTCGGCGCGGCGGCGTGGATCCGGCCGAGGTCGGCCAGGTCCTTCGGGGTGGGCCGGGCGCCCTTGCCGCCGGGCGCGGCCGGCTCCTCGGGCTCCGGCTCCCGCTCGGGGGCGGCACCGTTCTTGGCCGGGCGGGAGGTCTCCTGCGGGGCGCCCGCGTCGGACTCGGGCAGCGGCGCGGACAGGATCGCGGCGATCTCCGGGCGGATCTCGGTACGGGGACCGCTCGGCGCGCAGTTCACCCCGAAGTCGCGGGCCCTGATCGCGGCGGTGATCCACTGCCGGTCGAGCACCCGCCGCTCGTCGGCCTCGGCGACCAGGTCCTCCGACTGGTTGTAGTCGCCGTCGGCGGCCTGCACGGCCCACAGGTGGACGGCCACGCCGTGCTCCTTGGCCGACATCATCCCGGGCAGCAGGTCGCCGTCGCCGGTGACCAGCACGATGTCGGAGCAGGCCCGGTTGCGGGCCAGCTCGGACAGCTCGGCGTGCATGGCCGCGTCCACGCCCTTCTGCGCCCAGCGGCCGTCCGTCCGGGTGAGCGCGCCCAGCCGTACCGTCACCCGGGGCATGACCCGCAGCCGCCGGTGCTCCGGTTGCGGAACCCGGTCGGGTGCGCCGTCGAACCAGTAGATCCGCAGCAGTGGCTGGCCGGTCTCCAGCTCGGCACGTTCGCGCAGGCCAGAGACGACGGCGGCATGATCGACAAGAATCCGGGACCGGGAGGGTTCACCCGCCAGAAGGCTGGCCGCTGCCCCGAGTAGGTATCCGGCGTCCACCAGGACGACGCAGCGGTCCATGTTGCACCTCTTCCGGTCGCCCCCCGGCACGGATATCCCCCGAGTCTGCCCGAATACGCAGGGGTTATGACCCCGGAACGCGATCTTCGGCGTGGCGGTAGGGGTTTTGTACCCACCGGGTCCCGCCAACTGCCCGAAATGCGCGGTTCGTACCGCCGTGCAACTCTGAACCCGGCCCCCATCGGCCGACATCCCCTCACTAGGAGAGACGATCGTGGCTAAGAACAAGAACCAGAACCGCCAGCAGCAGGAGCGCCAGGACCAGCAGCGGGCCGACCAGGCCCGCCGCCAGGACGGCGCCTCCGCCCCGATGTCCGACGAGGCGGCGTCGCCGTCCCCGCAGGACATCGCGCGCAACAAGCAGAAGCAGCGGTTCGGCCACAACTGACCCGCGGTCCCTGCGGATCACCGGCGCGGGGTCTCCCCTTTCCCAGGGGCGGCCCCGCGTTCTCCGCGGCGACGGCGGCCGTTCGCACCGGTGACGCCCGCCCGCCGCGAGCCGTGATTCCCCGCGGTCAGGGGGCCGAAATTCTCATGCACCTCTGAGACAACGGGCCGGTCCCCCATGCCAGACTGTGTGCCCTATGGAACGGGCGGAACGGGCCGGAACCGGTGTGCGGACAGTGCGGGCAGTGGTGTTCACCGCGCTGTGCGTCACCATGTCCGCGACCACCCACATCCTGGTGTCCGGTGCCCCGCTGCCGCTGCCGGTACTGGCCGGCGTGATCGGCACCGTCTTCTGCGTCGCCTTCGCACTGGGCGGCCGGGCCCGCAGCTTCGGCACCATCGCCGCCGTCCTGACCCCGCTCGAACTGGCCGCCGACACCCTCTTCAACGCGGGCCAGCGCACCTGTTACGGCCCCTCCGGCGGCCCGGTCTCCGGCTCCTGGCGGTCGCTGCACCACGCGATCGTCTGCAACGGCGGCGAGGCCGGCGGCTCGCTGGCCCAGCGCACCCCGGTCGACACCGCGCACGGCCTCGGGGTCAGCCCGTGGCTGCTGCTCGCCGCCCATGTCACCGTCGGCATGATCGCCGCGTGGTGGCTGCGGCGCGGTGAGGCGACCGTGCAGCGGGTGCTGCTCGCGGTGGCCGTCGCCGCCTTCCGGCCGCTGCTGATCGCGTTCGCCGCCGCCCGCGGCGCGCTCCCCGTGCCGGCGCCCCGGCCGCGCCGCGCGGCCCGCCGCGAGCCCGGCCCGCCCTCGCTGCGCCCGCTGCTGCACTCCGTCGTACGCCGTGGTCCGCCCGTCCCGGTCGCCCTCTGACCGCAGGACCGGCACGTCCCCACCACTCATCACGCGTACTCACGGAGATCCCCCATGAGCAACAGGAACAGCAAGGCAAGCAAGGAAGCCGCCCGCATACGGCTGCGCGAGCAGCGCGAGAAGGAGGCCAAGCGCGCCAAGGTCCGCCGCCAACTGCTGGTCGGCGGCGGCGTCGTGGCCCTGATCGTGGTGGCCGGCGGTGTCGCCGTGGCCGTCAGCCAGATGAACAAGTCCAGCTCCAGCGAGTGGGACGCCGCCAAGGGCAAGACGCTGGTGCAGCCGGCCAACAGCGACGGCACCACGATCGTCGTGGGCGACAAGAACAACAAGAACAACCTGGACCTGTACGAGGACCTGCGCTGCCCGGCCTGCGCGCAGTTCGAGCAGACCGAGGGGGCGGACGTCCTGAAGGGCGCCAAGGACGGCAAGTACAAGATCACGTACCACTTCGGCACGTTCCTCGACGGCAACCTGGGCGGCACCGGTTCCAAGAACGCGCTCGCGGCGGTCGGCGCCGCCGTCAACGTCAGCCTCGACGCGTTCGAGCAGTACCACACGCTGCTCTACTCCACGGCGCACCACCCGGCCGAGGACGGCCCGGACGTGTTCGCCAAGGACGCCAACATGATCAAGCTGGCGCAGGGCGTCCCGGCGCTGAAGAACAACGCGGCCTTCAACAAGGCCGTCAACGCCGGCACCTACGACAAGTGGGCGATGAACTCCTCCGACGCGTTCGACGCGGCGAAGATCACCTCGACGCCCACCGCCAAGCTCAACGGTGTCGCCTTCAAGGACACCACCGGGATCATGGCGCAGATCGAGGCGAAGCTCATCAAGTAGCGCCGCCGTCCTCATCCGCTCCGGGCCGGGCACGAGTCCCGGGCCCGGAGCGGAAAAGGACGATCGTCACAGTCTGGCCTCCCACGTCGTCGGGTACGCGACCATGGTTCGTGCAAACCCGACGGGCCCTCGCGCCCTGTCGTTGAACCTGACGGAGGACGGAGGCTCGGATGGACAGCGCGCTGCGCCCGGTCCTGGTGCTGTGCATAGCCGTGGGGATCTCGCTGGCCGCGGGTTACGCCCTCGACCGCTCACTGCGGCGGGTGGACGCCCGGCACCCGGAGACCCCGCTGTGGCACCTGCTGCGGCGCTGCGGCATCCCGCTGCAAGTGGTGCTGTGCACCGCGATCCTGCGCGGCGGCTACCGCACCGCGCACTTCTCCGACCGGCACGAGGACGCCGTCGGCCAGTTCCTGGTGCTGGTGCTGATCGCCGCGTCGGGCTGGCTGGTGGTCCGGTCGGCGGCGGCGATCACCGACTCCTCGTACGCCCGCTACACGGCGGTCTCCCGCGACATCGGCAAGATCCGCCGGCTGCGGACCCAGGTCACGCTGATCCAGCGGGTGTTCAGCGCGATCGTCGGGGTGATCGCGGTGGCCTCGATGCTGTTCACCTTCCCCGCGATGCGTACCGTCGGCGCCTCGGTGCTGGCCTCGGCCGGCATCATCGGCATCGTGGCCGGTGTGGCCGCGCAGGCCACCCTCGGCAACCTCTTCGCGGGCCTTCAGATCGCCTTCGGCGACATGGTGCGGATCGGCGACACCGTGGTGGTGGACGGCGAGTGGGGGGTGGTGGAGGAGATCACCCTGACCTTCCTCAGCGTCCGCACCTGGGACGAGCGGCGGATCACGATGCCGGTGTCGTACTTCACCAGCAAGCCGTTCGAGAACTGGTCGCGCGGCGACCCGCGGATGACCGGCACGGTCTTCTTCTACCTGGACCACTCGGCGCCGATCGACCTGATGCGCAAGCGGATGCTGGAGATCCTGGAGCAGGCCGCCGAGTGGGACCGCCGGGCCTGGGGCCTGGTGGTGATCGACACCACACCGAGCGCCATCCAGGTCAGGGCGCTGGCCACCGCCAAGGACGCCGACGACATCTTCACGCTGCGCTGCATCGTGCGCGAGCAGCTGATCGACTGGCTGCGCTGCGAGCACCCGTACGCGCTGCCGCGGATCGCCACCGCGCCGGCGCCCGGCCAGGACGAGGAACGGCTGCGGGAGGCGGCGCCGATGCCGGACTCCAAGGACCTGGGGCCGGGACCGGGTGCCCGCTGAGCCCTCCGCCGGGGAACCGGGTCAGACTCCGCGCACCGAGCGCAGGTCCAGGTGCCGCAGCACCCGGTCCACCACCTCGGGGTCGTAGCCGGGCTCGCTGCGGGCGGCCAGCACCTCGTGCCGGGCCGCCGACATCATCTCCTCCTGGATCCGGCGCACCGACTTCAGCCGCATCACCCGCCGGCTGTGGCTCTCCCGCCGCTCGTCGTCCACGATGTCGGGGCAGATCCGGGCGCCGAGGTCGAACGCCCTGCGGTGCAGCTGCTCCGACAGCTCGTCGGGGAGCGGCTCGGCCGCCTCGATGTCCCGCAGCCGCTGCTTGGCGGCGGTCATGGCGCGCAGCGCGAGCATCTTCTCCAGGTCGTGCTCGGCGTCGATGTCGCTGCGCACGCCGAGCCGCCGCACCAGCCAGGGCAGCGTCAGCCCTTGCAGCACCAGCGTGGTGAGCACCACGGTGAAGGCGATGAAGAGCAGTTCGGCGCGGGCCGGGAAGCCGTCGCCGCTGTCGGTGGTCAGCGGGATCGCCAGCACCAGGGCGATGGACGCCACCCCGCGCATCCCGGCCCACCACATGATGACGGTCTCCCGCCAGGTCATCGGGATGTCCTCGTCCAGGTCCCGGGTCCGGTGCATCCGGCGGGCGATCCAGGCGGCGGGCAGCAGGTAGAGCAGCCGCACCCCGACCACCACCGCGGTCACCAGGGCCGCGTGCCGCACCATCGGCCCCCAGTTGCCCGCGCCGACGCTGAACACGTTGTGCATCTCCAGGCCGATCAGCCCGAACGCGATGCCGGTGACCAGGGTGTCCACGATCTCCCAGAAGGTGTTGCCGGCCAGCCGGGCGGTCACGTCGTCGGCCTCGAAGGCGTACTCGGCCAGGAACAGCGCCGTGGTGAGCACCGCGAGCACCCCCGAGCCGTGGAACTCCTCGGCCAGCGCGTAGGAGGCGAACGGCACCAGCAGCGACAGGCCGATCTGCAACGTGGGGTCGCCGACCGTGCCCATCAGCTTGTTGGCGGCCCAGCCGAGCGCGAAGCCGACCGCGACGGCGACCACCGCGGACAGGACGAGCTCCAGGGCCGCGTGCGGCAGCGAGAACTCGCCGGAGACCGCGGCGGCGATGGCCACGTGGTAGAGCACGATGGCCGTGACGTCGTTGAACAGCCCCTCGCCCTCCAGGGTGGAGATCATCCGCCGGGGCAGGCCGAGGCTGCCGGCCACCGCGGTCGCCGCCACCGGGTCGGGCGGCGCCACCAGCGCGCCCAGCGTGAAGGCGGAGGCCGCGGTGATGCCGGGCACCACCGCGCCGGCCACCGCGGCGACCGCGGCCATGGTGACGAAGACCAGCGCCACCGCGAGCAGGAAGATCGCCCGCCGGTTGGCGGCGAACTGCCGCCAGGAGGTGCGCTGTACGGAGGCGTAGAGCAGCGGCGGCAGCACCAGCGGCAGGATCAGGTCGGGGTCGATCCGCACGTTGGGCACCTGCGGAACGGCCGCGAGCACCGCGCCGACCAGGGTCATCAGTACCGGGGACGGCAGCTTCAGCCGGTCGCCGAGCGGCACCATCACGATCGCGGCGAGCATGAGCGAGAAGAAGAGGGCGAGCTGGTCCACTGCGTCAGCCTGCCATGGCGGCCGTGCCGAGCGGCCCGTCAGCGCCGGTCAGCGGCGAGAAACCTGTCAGCCGGCGGTGGCCTCGCGGCCGGCCGCGGCTCGGGCGGTCACTCGCTGTCGGACCTGATCACGTCCAGTGCGTGCTGGAGGTCGGCCGGGTAGCCGCTCTCGAACTGCACCCACTCGCCGTCCGCCGGGTGCTCGAAGCCCAGCCGCACCGCGTGCAGCCACTGCCGGGTCAGGCCGAGCCGCTTGGCCATGGTCGGGTCGGCGCCGTAGGTGAGGTCGCCGACGCAGGGGTGCCGGTGGGCGGCCATGTGCACCCGGATCTGGTGGGTGCGGCCGGTCTCCAGCTTGATGTCCAGCAGGCTCGCCGAGCGGAACGCCTCGACCAGGTCGTAGTGCGTCACGGACGGCTTGCCCTCGGCGGTCACGGCCCACTTGTAGTCGTGGGTGGGGTGCCGGCCGATCGGCGCGTCGATGGTGCCGCTGAGCGGGTCGGGGTGGCCCTGCACCATGGCGTGGTAGCGCTTGTCCACCACCCGCTCCTTGAACTGCGCCTTCAGCTTGGTGTACGCGCGCTCGGACTTGGCGACCACCATCAGCCCCGAGGTGCCGACGTCGAGCCGGTGCACGATGCCCTGCCGCTCGGCGGCGCCCGAGGTGGAGATCCGGTAGCCGGCCGCGGCCAGGCCGCCGATCACGGTGGTGCCGGTCCAGCCGGGGCTGGGGTGGGCCGCGACCCCGACGGGCTTGGCGATGACGACGATGTCCTCGTCGTCGTACACGATCTCCATGCCCTCGACCGGCTCGGCGACGAGCTGGACCGGCGCGGGCGCCGCGGGCATCTCGACCTCGAGCCACGCCCCGCCGTGCACCCGCTCGGACTTGCCGGCGGCCGAGCCGTCGATGCAGACCTTGCCCGCGGCGGCCAGTTCCGCGGCCTTGGTGCGCGAGAAGCCGAACATACGAGCGATGGCGGCGTCGACGCGCTCGCCCTCCAGGCCGTCGGGCACGGGCAGCGAACGAACTTCGGGAAGCGTACTCACCTGTCGAGTATGCCGGACCGGGCGGCGGCCTCAGTCCCGCGCTTCCCCGTCCCGCTCCTTGGCGGCCTGCGCCCCGGGCTCCGGTGCCTCCCGGCTCGCTTCCCGGTTCCTGGTGCCGTCCGGCTCCACGCCGAGGAAGGAGAGCAGCACGATCAGCACGCCGCCGCAGGTGATCGCGGAGTCGGCGAGGTTGAAGACGGCGAAATGCGCCGGGTCGATGAAGTCCACCACCCGGCCCTTGAAGCTGCCGGGCGACCGGAAGACCCGGTCGGTGAGGTTGCCGAAGGCGCCGCCGAGCAGCAGGCCGAGCGCGATCGCCCACGGCACGCTGTAGAGCTTGCGGGACAGCCGGGCGATCACCACGATCACGCCGACCGCGATCACCGTGAACACGATCGTCATGCCCTGGCCGATGCTGAAGGCCGCGCCGGCGTTCCTGATCACGTCGAGCTGCAGGTAGTGGCCGATCAGGTGCACCGAGTCGTGGTGCTCCAGGCTGTGCACCACCCAGATCTTGGACCCCAGGTCCAGCAGGTACGCCAGCACCGCCACGCCTATCAGCACCGGCACGCGGCGGCCGCGCCGGGGCGCCTCCTGCGCGGAGTCGCCGGCCGCCGCGGATTCGCCGGTGACCGCGGTGTCGCCGGTGGCCGCGGTGACGCCGGTCGCCCCGGTCTCGCCGGGGCCGGCGTCCGCGTCCGGTGTCTCCTCCGGCGTGGTGATGGTGCGCTCCGCTTCCGTCACGTGAGTCCCTCAGCCTTTGTGCTCCGTGCCCGTCAGGCCGAATCCTGACTGATGACGAGGGTACGGCACACCCGCGCGGGGATCAGCTCAGCGGCGCTCCTGCCGCTGCTTGTCGTCCAGGCACAGGGTGGCCCGCGGGAACGCCTGCATCCTGGCCTTGCCGATCGGGTTGCCGCAGACCTCGCACAGGCCGTAAGTGCCCTCGTCGAGCCGGTGCAGCGCGTGCTCGGCCTGCACCAGCGTCTCGCGGGTGTTGGCGGCGAGCGCGAGCTCGGACTCGCGGGTGATGTTCTTCGAGCCGGTGTCCGCCTCGTCGCCGGTGGCGTCGCCGCCGTCGCGCATCAGGCCGGCCACCGCGGCCTCGGACGAGGCGATCTCGGTCCGCATCCGCTCCACCTCGCCGAGCAGCTCGGTGCGGGCCTCCGCGACCTCCTCCGCCGTCCACGGGTCCTCACCCGGGAGCACGGCGAGCACGCCGGGCTCCGCCGCGGTCCGCGCCGCGGGCACCGCGGATCCCGACGCCGTACCCGCGGCCGTACCGACCGCGCTCTTCTTGGCTGCCACCTTGCCGGCTCCTGTCTTCTTCGCACCCGTCCCGGCGCTCTTCGCCGGTCCGGCCCTGCCCGTCGTCTTCTTGGCGGGGGCCGCCTTGTCGGCGGCCCTCTTCGCCGTGCTCTTCTTCGCCGTGCTCTTCTTGGCTGCCGCCTTCTTCGCGGCGGCCTTCTTGGTGGTCGCCTTCTTCGCGGCCGTCTTCTTCGCGGTCGTCTTCTCGGCCGGGCTCCTGACCGTCTCGTCGGCGGGTGCGTCGGCCAGCCGCTGGGTGACCGTGGTCCTCCTGGCCGCCTGGGCGGCGACCGTCCTCCTCCCGGACCCGTCCGGCGCCGGCGCCTGGGTCCTCTTCCCGCCACCTGTCGTGGACGCGCCTTCGCCGGGCGCCTGGCTGTTCGGCGACCGCCCGGCGGCAGCCGGCTTCTTCACGACCATGGCCGCGACCCCTTCACATTCGTGAGCTTCGTCCGCGAATCGTGCCGGAAACGGTAAATCGGCTCCGGACCCGCGGCAACGGGGCACGCGGCCTGCGCCGGTCCTTCCACCGGGGCGGCGGGACCAGACAGGTCTGCATCGGTTGTGCCCAGCTCACCGCCAGGTATTCCGGCACCTTGCGGTAACGATCCGGGAGGGCGGGCGTCCGGGCGCGCGGAGCGGGCCCATTCGGGTCAGCCCCGCACCCGTGCGGCGGCGGCCGTTCCCGTCGGAGGCACCGGCGCCCGCGGCGGAAAAGCGTTCTCCGGGGCCGTCCCCGCCCCCGTACACTGGCCGCAGCGAAAGGCGTGGATGGGACGAGTAGCGCCGCACGCAGCCAGCAGCGACCCGGGGACGGTGGGAGCCCGGGGGTGTGCGCGGTGCGAAGATCAGCCCGGAGCCGCCGGAGGAAAACCCGCGGGCCCAGCCGGCCGCGGGCTAGTAGAACCGGCGTCGCTGCCCCAATGAGGGGGCGGTGCGGTCCGTGAGGACCGGGCAGACCTGGTCCGCGAGGACCGGGAGCCTCCGGTCCGACAGGGCCGGTCCACCGCCAAGGAGGGTGGTACCGCGGGAGCCGCAGCGCTCTCGTCCCTTCGACGGAGCACGACCACGTCCGCCGGAGGAAGGCCCGATGAGCCCGAACAGCCAGCCCCAAGAGAGCCGGCCGCAGTACCGCCAGGTGCCGGCCCAGGTCGATCTGCCCGCCCTCGAACACGAGGTGCTCGGCCTCTGGGACCAGCAGAAGACCTTCGCCCGCTCGGTCGAGCAGTCCCGCGGCCGCCCCGACTGGATCTTCTACGAGGGGCCGCCGACCGCCAACGGCAGGCCGGGCGCCCACCACATCGAGGCCCGGGTCTTCAAGGACGTCTTCCCCCGCTACAAGACGATGATCGGCCACCATGTGACCCGCAAGGCCGGCTGGGACTGCCACGGCCTGCCGGTGGAGCTGGCGGTGGAGAAGGAGCTGGGCTTCACCAGCAAGCAGGACATCGAGGAGTTCGGCATCGCGGAGTTCAACGCGAAGTGCCGCGAGTCGGTGACCCGGCACACCGACGCCTTCGCCGAGCTGACCACCCGCATGGGCTACTGGGTGGACCTGGAGAACGCGTACCGGACCATGGACCCGGAGTACGTGCAGTCCGTCTGGTGGTCGCTGAAGCAGATCTTCGACAAGGGCCTGCTGGTCCAGGACTACCGGGTGGCCCCGTGGTGCCCGCGGGACCAGACCGGCCTGTCCGACCACGAGCTGGCGCAGGGCTACGAGACGATCGTCGATCCGTCGGTCTACGTCCGCTTCCCGCTGACCGGCGGCCCGCTGGCCGGCCAGGCCGCGCTGCTGGTCTGGACGACCACGCCGTGGACCCTGGTGTCCAACACCGCCGTCGCCGTGCACCCCGACGTCCGGTACGTGGTCGCCACCGACGGCAGCGAGCAACTGGTCGTCGCCGAACCGCTGCTGGGCAAGGCGCTGGGTGTGGGGGCACCTCCCGGGCCGCTAGGCCCAGGGGGCGGCTGGACGGCGACCGGGCAGTCGTTCACCGGCGCGGAGATGGAACGCTGGACCTACCAGCGGCCGTTCGAGCTGGTCGACATCCCGGACGCGCACTATGTGGTCAATGCCCGTTATGTCACCACCGAGGACGGCACCGGCCTCGTCCACCAGTCCCCCGCCTTCGGTGAGGACGACCTCAAGACCTGCCAGGCGTACGGCCTGCCGGTGGTCAACCCGGTCCGCAAGGACGGCACCTTCGAGCCCGGTGTGCCGCTGGTCGGCGGGGTCTTCTTCAAGAAGGCCGACGAGACGCTGGTCGCCGAGTTGCAGTCCGCCGGACGGCTGTTCCGGCACCTGCCGTACGAGCACAGCTATCCGCACTGCTGGCGCTGCCACACCGCGCTGCTCTACTACGCGCAGCCGTCCTGGTACATCCGCACCACCGCCGTCAAGGACGCGCTGCTGCGGGAGAACGAGCGGACCAACTGGTACCCGGACTCGGTCAAGCACGGCCGCTTCGGCGACTGGCTGAACAACAACGTGGACTGGGCGCTGTCCCGCAACCGCTACTGGGGCACCCCGCTGCCCATCTGGCGCTGCGCGGACGGCCATCTGACCTGCGTCGGCTCGCTCGACGAGCTGACCGGGCTGACCGGCACCGACCAGTCGGGCCTGGACCCGCACCGCCCCTACATCGACGCGGTCACCTTCGACTGCCCGGAGTGCGGGGCGACGGCCGGCCGGGTGCCCGAGGTGATCGACGCCTGGTACGACTCGGGTTCGATGCCGTTCGCGCAGTGGGGCTACCCGCTGCACAACAAGGAGGTCTTCGAGCGGACCTACCCGGCGCAGTTCATCTCCGAGGCCATCGACCAGACCCGGGGTTGGTTCTACACGCTGATGGCGATCGGCACGCTGGTCTTCGACCGGTCCAGTTACGAGAACGTGGTGTGCCTGGGCCACATCCTCGCCGAGGACGGCCGCAAGATGTCCAAGCACCTGGGCAACATCCTGGAGCCGATCCCGCTGATGGAGCAGCACGGGGCGGACGCGGTGCGCTGGTTCATGGCGGCCGGCGGCTCGCCGTGGGCGGCCCGCCGGGTCGGCCACGGGACGATCCAGGAGGTGGTCCGCAAGACGCTGCTCACGTACTGGAACACGGTCGCCTTCCAGGCGCTCTACGCCCGCACCTCGCTGTGGGCGCCCAGCGCGGCCGACCCGGCGGTGGCCGACCGGCCGCTGCTCGACCGCTGGCTGGTCGGCGAGCTGAACGTGCTGGTGCGGGACACCACCGAGGCGATGGAGTCGTTCGACACCCAGCGGGCCGGGAAGCTGCTCTCCGGCTTCGTGGACGACCTGTCCAACTGGTACGTGCGCCGGTCCCGGCGGCGGTTCTGGCAGGGCGACCCGGCCGCGCTGCGCACCCTGCACGACGTGGTCGAGACCGTCACCCGGCTGATGGCGCCGCTGGTGCCGTTCATCACCGAACGGGTCTGGCAGGACCTGGTGCTGCCGGTCACGCCCGGCGCGCCCGACTCCGTCCACCTCACCTCGTGGCCGGTCGCCGACGCCTCCCGGATCGACCTGGTGCTGTCGGAGCAGATGCGGCTGGTACGGCGGCTGGTCGAACTCGGCCGGGCCACCCGCGCGGAGTCCGGCGTCAAGACCAGGCAGCCGCTGTCCCGGGCGCTGGTCGGCGCGGTGGGCTTCGAGCGGCTCTCCGAGGAGCTGCGGGCGCAGATCGCCGAGGAGCTGAACGTGTCCTCGCTGGCCTCGCTCGCCGATGTCGGCGGGTCGCTGGTGGACACCACGGCGAAGGCGAACTTCCGGGCGCTCGGCAAGCGGTTCGGCAAGGGCGTCCAGGCGGTGGCCGCGGCGGTCGCGGCGGCCGACGCGGCGGCCCTGTCGGCGGACTTGAGGGAGCACGGGCAGGCGACGGTGGTCGTGGACGGCGCGGAGGTCGCGCTGAGCCCCGACGAGGTGATCGTCACCGAGACGCCCCGCGAGGGCTGGTCGGTGGCCTCGGACTCGGGGGCGACGGTGGCACTGGACCTGGAGATCAGCCCGGAGTTGCGGCTCGCGGGCCTGGCCCGTGACGTGATCCGGCTGATCCAGGAGGCCCGCAAGAACAGCGGGCTCGACGTGGCCGACCGGATCGACGTCCGCTACCAGGCCGACGACGAGGAGGTCGCGCTCGCGCTGAGCACCCACGCCGCCCTGATCGCCGAGGAGGTCCTGGCCCGTACGTTCGAGCAGTCCGCCCCGACCGAGGGCTTCGGCTCCCCCTTCACGGAGGAGCCGCTGACCCTGACCTTCCATCTCCGCAAGGTCTGATCCGGCCGGGAGCGCGAAAAGGGCCGGGCCCCGCGGGGGGTTAACCCCGGGGGCCCGGCCCTTGGTGGTGCTGGTGCCTGGTGGCAGACGGCTAGTTGTCGTCCTCGTCGATCAGGAATCCGCGCATCGGCGTCGGCGCCTGCTGCATCGGGGACGGGGCCTGCGGGCGGACCGGAGCCATCGGCTGGGTCATCGCAGGGGACATCTGCTGCTGGCCGCCGTAGGTCGGGCCGGGGGTGTGGCCTCCCATGCCGGGACCGGCTCCGTTGCCGTAGGACGGGGCGTGGCCCATCGCGCCGGCGCCGGCCGGGGCCATCCCGCCCATGGCGCCGCTCATCGAGCCGTTGCCCATCGAACCGTTGCCCATCGAGCCGCCCATGGTGGACGCGGCGGGCAGCGACGGCGCGGCCGGCGGTGCGGTGCGCGGCGGGGCGAGCGAGTCGTCGGCCTGGTTCTCCAGCTGGCGCAGCTGCGACTCCAGGTAGGACTTCAGCCGCGTGCGGTACTCGCGTTCGAAGCCGCGCAGGTCCTCGACCTTGCGCTCCAGCGTGGCGCGCGCGGACTCCAGGGAGCCCATCGCCACGCGGTGCTTCTCCTGCGCGTCCCGCTCCAGCGCGTCCGCCTTGGCGCGGGCGTCCCGCTCAAGGCCCTCGGCGCGGCTGCGCGCCTCGCCGACGATCTTGTTGGCCTCGGAGCGCGCCTCGGCGATCGCCTGGTCCGCGGTCTGCTGCGCGAGCGAGAGCACGCGGGCGGCGCTGTCGCCACCGGGGCCCTGCTGCTGCATCGGGTGGTGCTGTTGCTGCTGTTGCTGCTGCATCGGGTGCTGGCCCATCGGGCCGGGACCCTGCTGCTGCATGGGGTGCTGCTGCATCGGACCGGGGCCCTGCTGCTGCATCGGGTGCTGCTGCATCGGACCGGGACCGTGCTGCTGCGCGCTGGGGCCGGGCGGCAGCTGCGGCATGCCGCCCTGCTGCTGCGGCGGGCCCATCTGCTGCTGCGGCACCGGCTGCGGTCCGGATATGGCGGCGGGTACCGGCCGGTCCTGCGGCTCGGGCTTGCGCATGCCCTGCTGCTGGTTCTGCGCGGCGGCACGAGTGGCGGCGGCCAGCTTGGCCCGCAGATCCTCGTTCTCGCGGAGCAGACGGGTCAGCTCCGCCTCCACCTCGTCGAGGAAGGCATCGACCTCGTCCTCGTCATAGCCTTCTCTGAGGCGAACGGTCGTGAACTGCTTGTTCCGAACGTCCTCGGGGGTCAACGGCATCTCTTCACCTCAACGTGATCGCGACATATCGGGAGCCCGCACCGTTCACATCAACCGTCCAACGACGTAGACCAAGATGTACACGATGATCATCAATACGAAGAAGGACAGGTCGAGCGCCACGCCCCCGAGACGCAGCGGCGGGATGAACCGCCGCAGAAGCTTGAGTGGCGGATCAGTGACAGTGTAGGTGCCCTCCAGGACCACCACCATCGCCTTCCCAGGGTGCCATGAACGCGCGAACTGGAAGACGTAATCCATCACCAATCGGAAGATCAGCACGAACAGGAAGCAGTACAACGCGATGTACAGCACCTGGAGTGCGACACTCATCGCGCTTCCCTCTCCCCTGCTCGTTCGTCGGCCGGTGGCCGGTTCCTGCGGTTACGTCTCGTTCAGCTCTGGTTGAAGAACCCGCCCTCGGCGATACGGGCCTTGTCCTCCGCCGTGACATCGACGTTAGCAGGCGACAGCAGGAAGACCTTCTGCGTCACCCGCTCGATGCTGCCGTGAAGCCCGAAGACCAGACCCGCGGCAAAGTCGACAAGTCGCTTCGCGTCCGTGTCGTCCATCTCCGTCAAGTTCATGATCACCGGGGTGCCCTCACGGAAGTGTTCCCCGATGGTACGGGCTTCGTTGTAGGTCCGGGGGTGGAGCGTGGTGATTCGGTACGGCTCCCGCTCTGACACGACCTTGGGCATGATCACCGGTGCGTTCTTCTCCAGGCTGTGGCGTTCGGGTGTGATGGATGCCACGGGAGCGATCCGCGGTTCGCGGGGCGCCGGGGCGTGTACGAGGCGCGCCGGCTCGCTCGGCGGCGGCTGCTGCTGGTGCGGGCTCGGCGGAACGTGCTGGGGACGGCGAACGGCCGCCCGCTCGGGTTCCGCTGCCGCCCTGGCACTCGGCGGCGTGGCCATCTCGGGCTCGAACTCGTCGTCCGGGTCGAAGCCCGGCCCGTCGTATCCGTCGTCCTCCACGAGGCCGAGGTAGACCGCCATCTTGCGCATCGCGCCGGCCATGCTCTGCGTCCTCTCAGCGGGGTTGCGCGGTCCTCGACCGCCCGGGGACGGCCGCCACACCATATTTATGCTGTGGTCCGACTTGTTTGGTGACGTTACCGGAGCCCGGGACGGACTCCGAGTACCGCCGTACCGACGCGAAGATGTGTCGCCCCGGCAGCCACGGCCTCGTCGAGGTCCTGACTCATCCCTGCCGAGACCATGTTCGCAGCCGGATGCGTCTCGCGCAGGCGGGATGAGATTTCCGTCAACCGATCGAAGGCGGCGCGGGGTTGTCCCGCGTACGCTCCGGCCAGCGGTGCGACCGTCATCACCCCGTCGAGCCGCAGTCCCGGCGCCACCGCGATGGCGTCGGCGACGGCCGCGACGCCGTCAGGCGCCACACCGCCGCGCTCGCCCCGTTCGCCGGACCCGGCGTCCAGGGCGACCTGGACCAGGCAGCCGAGCTGCCGGCCCGCGGCGGTGGCCGCGGTGGACAGCGCGCCGACCAGCCGGAGCCGGTCGACCGAATGCACGTGGTCAGCGTAACGGACCACGGAGCGTGCCTTGTTGGTCTGCAACTGGCCCACGAAGTGCCAGTTCAGCGACAGATCAGCACATTCGGCGGCTTTCCGGGCGGCGTCCTGGTCGCGGTTCTCGGCGACCTCGCGGACGCCGAGCCCGGCGAGCAGCCTGATGTCGCTCTCCGGGTAGGTCTTGGTGACCACGATCAGGGTCACGTCCTTGCGGTCCCGCCCGGCGGCCTCGCAGGCGGCGGCGATCCGCTGCTCGACCCGGGCCAGGTTCGCGGCGATCTCGGCGCCCCGGTGCTCGGCGCCCTCCTCTGCCGGGATGCTCACGGGCGGCCGTCCAGCCATACGTAGCCCGCCAGCCGGCCGGTGGTCCGGTCGCGGCGGTAGGAGAAGTGGTCGGCGGACTCCAGGGTGCAGATCCCCGGCCCGCCGGCGGCCGGCACCCCGGCGCGGGCGAGCTGTGCGCGCACCCCGGCGGCGATGTCGACCGCCGGAGTGCCCCAACTGGTCTCGGCGTACGCCTCGGGCACCACCGCGGCGACCTCGGCGCGCAGCGCCTCCGGCACCTCGTAGCACTTTCCGCAGACCGCGGGTCCGAACACCGCGCTGATCCGGGCCGGTTCCGCGCCCAGGCCGGTCATCGCGGCCACGGCGGCCGGCACCACGCCGGCCACCAGTCCGGGGCGTCCGGCGTGCGCGGCGGCGGCGACCCCGGCGACCGGGTCGGCCAGCAGCACCGGCAGGCAGTCGGCGGTGAGCACCGCGAGGGTCAGCTCGGCGCGGTCGGTGACCAGGGCGTCGACCGCGGGCACCGGCCCGTCGCCCCACGGCCGGTCGACCACCGCGACCTCGCTGCCGTGCACCTGGTTCATCCACACCACTCGCGCCGGGTCGCGGCCCAGCGATCCGGCGGCGCGCTCGCGGTTGGCGGCGACCGCGGCCGGCTCGTCGCCGACCGCCCCGCCGAGGTTGAGGCTGTCATACGGAACGGCGCTCACCCCGCCCCACCTGTCGGTGAATGCGAAGTGCGCGCCGTCCGCGGTTATACGGTGTGCGGTCAACTGCCTGACATCACTTCAGGAAGTCGGGGACGTCGAGCTCTTCGGCCGCGCTGTCCTGGTAGGGGCGGGCCGGCGGCACGACCGGCGGCGCCGCCGGGGCCGAGGGGGCCTCCGCGGCCGGCTCCGGCTCGCGGTCCCGCTCGGTGGAGGACGGGCCCGCCGACGGGACGCTGCCCAGGCCGCCGAAGGACGGCGCGGGCCGCTGCGGCTCGCTCTGGCCGCCGATCCGCGGCGGCGAGGCCGGTGTCGGGTCGAAGCTGGAGCCGCCGGTGGAGGTGCTCGCCCCCATGTCCCGGGTGCTCTTGGTCGGCGGCTGGCCGCCGTCGAAGCCGGCCGCGATGACGGTGACCCGCACCTCGTCGCCGAGCGCGTCGTCGATGACCGCGCCGAAGATGATGTTGGCCTCCGGGTGGGCGGCCTCGCTGACCAGTTGGGCGGCCTCGTTGATCTCGAACAGGCCGAGGTCGGAGCCGCCGGAGATGGACAGCAGCACCCCGCGGGCGCCGTCGATGGACGCCTCCAGCAGCGGCGAGGAGATCGCCATCTCCGCGGCGGCCACCGCCCGGTCGTCGCCGCGCGCCGAGCCGATGCCCATCAGCGCGGAACCGGCCTCGGACATCACCGACTTGACGTCGGCGAAGTCCAGGTTGATCAGGCCGGGGGTGGTGATCAGGTCGGTGATGCCCTGGACGCCGGACAGCAGCACCTGGTCCGCCGAGCGGAACGCGTCGAGCACGCTCACCTGGCGGTCCGAGATCGACAGCAGCCGGTCGTTGGGGATGACGATCAGGGTGTCGACGTTCTCGCGCAGCCCGGCGATGCCGTCCTCGGCCTGGTTCGCGCGGCGGCGGCCCTCGAACGTGAAGGGGCGGGTGACCACCCCGATCGTGAGGGCGCCCAGCGAACGGGCGATGTTGGCGACCACGGGGGCGCCGCCGGTGCCGGTGCCGCCGCCCTCACCCGCGGTGACGAAGACCATGTCGGCGCCCTTGAGCACCTCTTCGATCTCCTCGCGGTGGTCCTCGGCGGCCTTGCGGCCGACATCGGGGTTGGCGCCGGCGCCGAGGCCCCGGGTCAGTTCCCGGCCGACGTCGAGCTTGACGTCGGCGTCGCTCATCAGGAGGGCCTGCGCATCGGTGTTGATCGCGATGAACTCGACGCCCTTGAGACCGACCTCGATCATCCGGTTGATGGCGTTGACGCCACCGCCGCCGATACCGACGACCTTGATGACTGCGAGGTAGTTCTGCGGTGCTGCCACGTCGAAGGCCTCTCGCCTCGAGTTACGAATCGTGTGGGACGGTCGGTACGCTCGCCGGGGCCGTTCCGAACCCTGACCGTGAGGTTTAGGGTTACCAGTATGCCTGTCCCATGTGTTCCTTTGGGACGAGACACTAAGTCGACAAGCGGTAGAGGTTCAACGAACACGCCGAACCTACCGTTTTTCTTTTCACCCTATGTGATCACGCAGGTCCATGTACGGCCAGGGGGCGAACTGGTCGGTACTGGACGTCGCGCACACATCAACTCCCGGACGCGGCAGGGGCGGTGGGGGCACTGACGTCGTAGTGGGTGGCGTGTGGCCTGGCCGTCATCAGCGCGCTGAGCACGGCGGCCTTGCGTGCGCCCTGCTCCGCGCTCCCCCACAGCACGTCGCGCCCCCCGGTGAGTTCGACGGTGATGCCGTCGTAGGACCGCACCCGGATCGCGGTCGCCTTGCCGTGCACGGATTGCGGAAGATCCGCCGAGACCGCAATCGCGGCCTGCAGCAGTCTCTTTGTTCCGAAGTGCTGAACCCCGGCCGACTGGTCGGGGGTCAATTGTACGAGTGGTACTCCGCGCGGCGCCCGGTCCACGGTGGCGAATCGCACGCCGTCGCGGTCGACTTCGGTGAACCGGCTGCCGGTCCTCAGCACCGCGGAGGCGGTCCGCTCGGTCACTTTCACGGTGATGGTGTGCGGCCAGGAGCGCGCCACCTCGGCGTCCTTGATCCGCGGCAGCGCGGCCAGCAGCCGCTTGCGCGCCTTGCCGGTGTCCACCGAGACCAGCGCGCCGCCCAGCGGTACCCCGGCGGCGCGCTCGACCTGAGCGGGGGTCAGCTGCACGGTGCCGCCGACGGTGACCCGCTCCGCGCGGAACCAGGAGGAGCCGTAGACAGCCCAGCTGCCGCCGCCGACCAGCACCGCGAGCGCGGTCACCGCGATCAGCACCGCCCGCAGCGGCAGCCGCTCCGGCAGCGTGATCCGCAGCCGGGGCAGGCCGCCGCGGGGCGGCGGACCGGGCGGGCGCCCGCCGGGGCGCCGCGGCTGCGGCGGCCTGGGGCCGCCCGCCTGCGGCGACTTGGCTCCCGCTGCCGGTCCGGACACGTCGGCCTCCCGTGGTGTTGACGCTGGCTGGGCTTGTCCGCCCTATCGTGCCCGGCCGGCGGCCACCGCCTCGTACACCATGCCGAGCAGCAGCTCGTCCGCGTCACGGCGGCCGAACTCGGCGGCGGCGCGGGACATGTCGTAGAGCCGGTGGGGGTCGGTGAGCACCGGCAGCACGTTGGCCAGCACCCAGTCGGGCGTCAGCTCCGCGTCGTCGACCAGCAGTCCGCCGCCGGCCTTGACCACCGGCTGGGCGTTCAGCCGCTGTTCGCCGTTGCCGATCGGCAGCGGCACGTAGGCGGCGGGCAGTCCGACCGCGGACAGCTCGGCGACGGTCATGGCGCCGGCCCGGCAGAGCATCATGTCGGCGGCGGCGTAGGCGAGATCCATCCGGTCCACGTACGGCACCGGGCGGTACGGCGGCATGCCGGGCATGTTGTCGGACCGCGGCAGCTCGTTCTTCGGGCCGACCGCGTGCAGGATCTGCACGCCGGACTGCTGGAGCCGGGGCGCGACCGAGGCGATCACCTCGTTGAGCCTGCGGGCGCCCTGCGAGCCGCCGGAGACCAGCAGGGTCGGCAGGTTCTGGTCGAGGCCGAACGCGTGCCGGCCCTCGGGGCGGACCGCGGCCCGGTCCAGGACGGAGATCGAGCGGCGCAGCGGGATGCCGATGTAACGGGCGTCGCGCAGCTTGCTGTCGGGGGTGGAGACGGCCACCGCGTGGGCGTAGCGGGAGCCGATCTTGTTGGCCAGGCCCGGGCGGGCGTTGGCCTCGTGCACCACGATCGGCACGCCGAGCCGCTTGGCGGCCAGGTAGCCGGGCAGTGCCACATAGCCGCCGAAGCCCACCACGCAGTCGGCCTTGGTGCGTTCCAGTACCTGCTCGGCCGCCTTGATGGTGCCGCGCAGCCGGCCAGGCACGGTGATCAGCTCGGGGGTCGGCCTGCGGGGCAGCGGTACGGCCGGGATCAGCGCGAGTTCATAGCCGCGCTCGGGCACCAGCCTGGTCTCCAGGCCCTTCTCGGTGCCCAGCGCCGTGATCCCCACGGTCGGGTCCTGCCTGCGCAGGGCATCGGCGAGCGCGAGCGCAGGCTCGATGTGGCCGGCGGTCCCCCCACCGGCGAGTACGACATGCACCGAAATTCACCGCTCTCCGGACGGCCGTCGGGAGACGTACCGCCGCATCGTCCTTGTCATTGCCCCGGTGAGGGGCTTCCGCCCCCGCAGGGCCAGAGCCGCTCGCGCGGCGGGCTCGTTCCTGGCGAAGGAGATCAGCAGCCCGATCGCGAACATGGTCGGCAGGAGGGCGGAACCTCCGTAGGAGAACAGCGGGAGCGGGACGCCGGCGATCGGCAGCAGGCCGAGCACCGCACCGATGTTGATCACGGCCTGGGCCGTGATCCAGGTGGTCACGCCACCCGCTGCGAACCTGACGAAGGGGTCCTCCGTACGACCGGCCACGCGGATACCCGCGTAGCCTAGTGCCGCGAACAGGGCGAGTACCGACAGTGTCCCCGCAAGACCCAGTTCCTCCCCGGTCACGGCGAAGATGAAGTCGGTGTGCGGTTCGGGGAGTTCACCCCATTTCTCCACACTCGCCCCGAGCCCGGAGCCGAACCAGCCGCCGGACGCGAGCGCGTAGATGCCGTGCACCGCCTGCCAGCAGCCGGCGCCGGGGTCGGTGGCCCCGATGCAGTGCAGCCGGCCCATCCGGTTGGGGCTGGTGGCGATGGCCAGCGCGGCCAGCGCGCCGGCGCCGCCGAGCACCCCGGCGAACAGCCGGGTGGGGGCGCCGGCCAGCCACAGCATGCCGAACAGGATCGCGCCGAGGATCATCGTGGTGCCCATGTCGCCGCCGAGCATGATGAGTCCGAGCAGCAGCAGGGTGACCGGCACCAGCGGCACGAGCAGGTGCTTCCACTGCACGAGCAGGTTCTTGTCGTTCTTGCGGGCCAGCAGGTCCGCGCCCCACAGCACCAGGGCGAGCTTGCCGAACTCGCTGGGCTGCAACTGGAACGGGCCGCCGATGGAGATCCAGTTGGTGTTGCCGTTGATCGTCTCCCCTATTCCCGGCACCTGTACCAGGCACATCAGGAACACCGCGCCCAGCAGCAGCGGGTACGCCAGCGCGCGGTGCAGCCGGATCGGCGTCCGGGCGGCGGCGACGAGCAGGACGGAGCCGATGGCGACCGCGACCAGCTGCTTGCGGAAGTAGTAGGTGGAGGGCAGCCCGTAGCTCAGCGCCTGGATCATGGAGGCGGAGTAGACCATGACCAGGCCGAGCACGGTGATCAGCAGGCTGCCGCCGAGGATGACGTAATAGGCCGTCAGCGGCCGGTCCCAGGCCTCCCGCAGCCGGGCGGGGAGCTTGGCGGCTCCGCGCACCGCGCTTCCCCGCGGGGCGCTGCCGCGCGGGCGAACGGGGTAGACGCTCACGCCGCGACCTCCCCCGGCTTCACCAGGGGCGCGGGGAACTGCGCGCTCAGCCCACCACCTGCCGGTGGTCGGTAAACAACAGGACCAGCCCCTTCGGGCCGGTGGCCACCCGCGCCACCGTCGTGGCTTGTCGCGCAGTTCCCCGCGCCCCTAAAAGGTGCTCCGCTCGCGCGCAGCGCAATCGCGGCCGGGGCACCCGGGTGGCTCGCGCGTGGCGCGGGGGAGGTTGGGCGCGGGGGTGAGGCGGGGTGGATCACGTGACCTCCATCGTGCGCCGCGCGGCGCTGCGCTCAGTGGGCGCCGGGGCCCGCGCCGGACTCCGGGGCCGACGCCAACGCCAAGACCGCGTCAGCGAAAAGATCGCCGCGTTCGTTGTAGTTGGCGAACATGTCCATCGACGCGCACGCCGGCGCGAGCAGCACCGTATCGCCCGGGCGGGCCAGGCCGCTCGCCGCGGCGACGGCCGCGGCCATCGCCCCAGTGTCGGTCCGTTCCAGCTCCACGACGGGCACCTGCGGGGCGTGTCGCGTGAGGGCTTCACGGATCAGCGCCCGGTCGGCGCCGAGCAGTACCACCGCGCGCAGCCGGCCGGCCGCGCCGGCCACCAGGTCGTCGAAGACCGCGCCCTTGGCCAGGCCGCCGGCGATCCACACGATCGGGTCGTAGGTGGCCAGCGACGCCTGGGTGGCGTGGGTGTTGGTGGCCTTGGAGTCGTCCACGTAGGCGACGCCGGCCACGGTGGCGACCTCGGCGATCCGGTGCGCGTCCGGCCGGAAGGCCCGCAGGCCGTCCCGGACGGCGGCCGGCGGCACCCCGAAGGCACGGGCCAGCGCCGCCGCGGCCAGCGCGTTGGCGATGTTGTGCGGGGCCGGCGGCCGCACGTCGGAGGTCTCGGCGAGTTCCTGCGCGCTGTGCTGCCGGTCGTCGGCGAAGGCGCGGTCCACCAGGATGCCGTCCACCAGGCCGAGTTCTGACGGGCGCGGCGCGTCCAGCGTGAAGCCGATCGCCCGGCAGCCCTCCTGCACGTCGGCCTCGCGCACCAGCCGCTCGGTCTCCGGGTCGGCCGCGTTGTAGACGCAGGCGACCTGGTTGCCGTGGTAGATCCGGCCCTTGTCGGCCGCGTAGGCCTCCATCGAGCCGTGCCAGTCCAGGTGGTCGGGCGCGAGGTTGAGCACCGCCGCGGAGTGCGGCCGGATGCCCGGCGCCCAGTGCAGCTGGTAGCTGGACAGCTCGACGGCGAGTACGTCGTACTCCTGCTCGCCGAGCACCACGTCGAGCAGCGACACCCCGATGTTGCCGACGGCCGCGGTGCGCAGGCCCGCCGCGCCGAGGATCGCGGCGAGCATCCGGGTGGTGCTGGTCTTGCCGTTGGTGCCGGTGACGGCGAGCCAGGGGGCGGCGCCGGGGCCGCGCAGCCGCCAGGCGAGTTCGACGTCGCCCCAGATCTCGACGCCGGCCCCGGCGGCGGCGGTGAACAGCGGGCTGTCCGGCCGCCAGCCGGGTGTGGTGACGACCAACTCGGTGCCCTCGGGCAGGGTGTCCCCGTCGCCGAGCCGCACCTGAATGCCGAGCGCCTCCAGTTCGGCGGCCTCGGCCCGCTGCTTGTCGCCCGCCGTGCCGTTGACCACGGTGACCCGGGCGCCCAGGTCGTGCAGCACCTTGGCGGCCGGCACACCGGACACGCCGAGCCCGGCGACGACGACCCGGCGGTCCTTGAGCCGGTCCGCCTCGGTCATGACTTGGCCACCCAGCCGGCGTAGAAGATGCCGAGCCCGACGGCCATGCACATGCCCTGGATGATCCAGAATCTGACCACCACCAGGACCTCGCTCCACCCCTTGAGTTCGAAGTGGTGCTGGAGCGGTGCCATCCGGAAGACCCGCTTGCCGGTCAGCCGGAAGGAGCCGACCTGGATGATCACCGACATCGTGATCAGCACGAACAGGCCGCCGAGGATCGCGAGCAGCATCTCGGTGCGGGAGCAGATCGCCAGGCCGGCCAGCGCGCCGCCCAGGGCCAGCGAGCCGGTGTCGCCCATGAAGATCTTGGCCGGCGAGGTGTTCCACCACAGGAAGCCGAAGCAGGCGCCCATCAGCGCGGCGGCCACCACGGCCAGGTCGAGCGGGTTGCGCACCTCGTAGCAGGCGCCGTTGGCGCTGACCGGGGCGCCGCACCACTGGCCGTACTGCCAGACCCCGATCACGGTGTAGGCGGCGAAGACCATCACCGAGGCGCCGGTGGCCAGGCCGTCCAGGCCGTCGGTGAGGTTCACGCCGTTGGACATCGCCAGGATCATGAACAGCGCCCAGACCACGAAGATCACTGGGCCGATGGACCAGCCGAAGTCCGAGGTGAAGGACAGCTTGGTGGAGGCCGGGGTGTCGCCGCGGGCGTCGTGGAAGTTCAGCGCGAGCACCGCGAAGGTGATGCCGACGATGAGCTGGCCCGCCATCTTGGCCTTGGCCCGCAGGCCCAGGCTGCGCTGCTTGACGATCTTGATGTAGTCGTCGAGGAAGCCGACCAGGCCCATGCCGACGGTCAGGAACAGCACCAGCACGCCGGACATGGTGGGCTTGTCGCCGGTGATCAGCTTGGTCGCCCCGTAGGCGATCAGGGTGGCCAGGATGAAGGCGATGCCGCCCATGGTGGGCGTGCCGCGCTTGCTGTGGTGGGCCTGCGGGCCGTCGTCCCGGATCATCTGCCCGTAGCCCTTGCGGGCCAGCAGCCGGATCAGCAGCGGGGTGCCGATCAGCGAGAGGAACAGGCCGAGTACGCCGGAGACCAGGATCTGCTTCATCGGGCGGCACCTTCGCGGATCGCGCGCCCGGCGCCGTCCGGGGCCTCAAGCAGCGCCAGGGCGACGGACTCCAGTCCCACCGACCTCGACGCCTTCACCAGCACGACATCACCTGGCCGCACTTCGCCGCTCAACAGGTCGACCGCCGCCTCCGCGTCGGACACGTGCACCGACTCCTCACCCCACGAACCCTCGTTATAGGCGCCCATTCGCAGCCAGGCGGCTTCGACCCCGCCCACGGCCACGAGCTTGCTGACGTTGAGCCGGACGGCCAGCCGCCCCACCGCGTCGTGCTCGGCGAGGGCTTCCCCGCCGAGTTCGGCCATCTTTCCCAGCACCGCCCAGGTACGGCCCCCCCGTGCCCGTGCCGGCCTGCCCATCGCGGCGAGTGCGCGCAGGGCGGCCCGCATGGATTCGGGGTTCGCGTTGTAGGCGTCGTTGACGACCGTCACGCCGTCGGGGCGCTCGGTGACCTCCATCCGCCAGCGCGACAGCGGTACGGCCGCGGAGAGCGCGGTGGCGATCTCCCCGGCGGACATGCCGAGTTCACTGGCGACGGCGGCTGCGGCGAGCGCGTTCGACACGTGGTGCTCACCGTACAGGCGCAAGGTCACCTCGGCGCACCCGGAGGGTGTCCGCAGGTCGAACACCGGTCTGCTCAGATCGTCCAGCCGGACGTTCTCGGCTCTGATCGCGGCCCGCTCGCTCTCGCCGAACCACACCACCTTGGCGCGCGTGCGTTCCGCCATCGCGGTCACCAGCGGGTCGTCGGCGTTCAGTACGGCCACGCCGCCGTCCGCCGCGGCCGGCAGCGCCTCCACGAGTTCGCCCTTGGCCAGCGCGATCTGCTCGCGGCTGCCGAACTCGCCGATGTGCGCGCTGCCGACGTTGAGCACCAGGCCGATCCGGGGCGGCGTCAGCCCGGTCAGGTAGCGGATGTGGCCGATGCCGCGGGCGCCCATCTCCAGCACCAGGTGCCGGGTGCGGGCGTCGGCCCGCAGCGCGGTCAGCGGCAGCCCGATCTCGTTGTTGTAGGAGCCCTGCGTCCACACGGTGGGCGCGAGACCGTCGAGCACCTGCGCGATCAGGTCCTTGGTGCCGGTCTTGCCCGCGGAGCCGGTGAGCGCGATCACGGTGGCGCCCAGCTGCCCGATGGCATGCCGGGCTAGCGTGCCGAGCGCGGCCGGCACGTCGGGCACCACGATCGCGGGCACGCCGACCGGCCGGGCGGCCAGCACCGCGGCGGCGCCGTCCTCGACGGCCCGCGCGGCGAAGTCGTGGCCGTCGGCCCGCTCGCCGGCCAGCGCGACGAACAGCGCGCCCGGCACGACCTCGCGGGAGTCCCTGACCACGGGACCCGTGACCCGTACAGCCGGGTCAGGTATGTCGTGCATGCTCCCGCCGACCGCGTGTGCGACCTCGGCGAGGGTAAGGGGGATCACGGTTGTCTCTGGTCCTTCTCGATCGCGGCGCGCAGCACCTCTCGGTCGTCGAAGGGGCGTACCTCTCCGGCGATGTACTGGCCCTGCTCGTGGCCCTTGCCCGCCACCAGCACGATGTCGCCCGGCCGCGCGCGGGACACGGCGACGGCCACGGCGGCGGCCCTGTCGGGTTCGACGATGACGTGTCCGCGCTGGTCCTGCGGGACTTCCACGGCCCCGGTCAGCATCGCGGCGAGAATGGTCAGCGGGTCCTCCGAGCGGGGGTTGTCCGAGGTCAGTACGGCGGTGTCGGCGAGCCGGGCGAGCGCGGCGCCCATCGGGCCGCGCTTGGTGACGTCCCGGTCGCCGCCGCAGCCGAGCACGGCGTGGATCGAGCCCTGGGTGGTCTGCCGCAGCGCCCGCAGGACGGACTCCACGGCGTCGGTCTTGTGCGCGTAGTCCACCACGGCCAGATACGGCTGGCCGGCGTCCACCCGCTCCAGCCGGCCCGGCACGCCGGGAACGGCGGCGACGCCCTCGGCGGCGGCCTGCGGGTCGAGCCCGGCGGCGGCCAGCGCGGTGATCGCGGCCAGCGTGTTGGCGACGTTGAAGGGGCCGGGCAGCGGCGCGGTGGCCCGCACCCGCTCGCCCTTGGGGCCGAGCACCGTGAAGGTGCTCTCCAGCAGCCCGGCCTCGATGTCCTCGGCCCGCCAGTCCGCGTCGAGCCGGCCCTCGGCGGAGAAGGTCACCAGCGGCACGGTGGCCTCGGCGACCAGCCGGCGGCCGTAGGAGTCGTCCAGGTTGACCACGCCGAGCCTGCTGCGGCGCGGGGTGAACAGCTGCGCCTTGGCCTGGAAGTAGTCCTCCATGCCGTGGTGGAACTCCATGTGCTCCGGGCTGAGGTTGTTGAAGACGGCCACGTCGAAGACCGCGCCGTCGACCCGGCCGAGCACCAGGGCGTGGCTGGAGACCTCCATCACCACCGACTCGACACCGCGTTCGCGCATCACCGCGAACAGCGCCTGGAGGTCGGTGGCCTCCGGCGTGGTGCGCTCGCTGGGGACGTGCTGGTCGCCGATCCGAGTCTCCACCGTGCCGATCAGGCCGGTGTCACCGGTGTGCCGCGCGGCCCGCAGGCCGCCCTCGACGAGGTAGGCGGTGGTGGTCTTGCCGGAGGTGCCGGTGATGCCGATCCGCAGCATCCCCTCCCCCGGCTCGTCGTAGACCGCGGCGGCCAGCTCGCCCATCTGGGATCTGGGGTCGGCCACGGTCAGCACCGGCAGGCCGGTGGCGGCGGCGCGCTCGGCGCCGTCGGGGTCGGTCAGCACCGCGACGGCGCCGGCGTCGGCGGCCTGGCCGGCGAAGTCCGCGCCGTGCGCGTGCGCGCCGGGCAGAGCGGCGTACAGGTCGCCGGGGCGGACCGCCCGCGAGTCATGGGTGATGCCGGTGACCTGGGTCGCACTGCCCGGGTCGGCCGCGTCGTGCGGCAGGGGCGTACCGAGCCGCCGGGCGAGTTCCGCCAGCGGTTTGGGGCGGATACGCGTCGGGCGCGGCGCGCCCGGCGGAGTGAGGGAGGGTTGATCAGCTTTGGGCACGGCGGTGAGGTTACCGGGCTGGCCGGGCTCCGGGCCAAAAGGGGCCGGGCGCCGTGCACGCGGGTCGCGGCGGCCGGCCGCCCGCCGGGCACCGCCCTTCCCGCTGCCGTCGCTGGTCATGATCACCGCGCCTTGGGGGTGACGGAGGTGCCGGGGGCGGCGGGCTCCGACGGGTCGAAGGTGATCGGCAGGTTCGGCGCGGGGTTGCCCGACGGCGGCACGCGCAGCGACTTCAGGGAGAACTCCATCACCTGCTTGAAGACCGGGCCGCAGATCGAGCCGCCGAAGTAGCTGCCCTTGGTGGGGTTCTGGATCACGCAGGAGACCGTGATCCGCGGGTTGTCGGCGGGCGCGAAGCCCAGGAAGGACGAGGTGTAGCCCTTGTAGCGGCCGGTCACCGGGTCCACCCGGTTGGCCGTACCGGTCTTGCCGGCGACCCGGTAGCCGGGGATCCGGGCGTTGATGCCGGTGCCCTGCTCGTCGCCGACCACCGACTCCAGCATGGTGGACAGCGTCTTGGCGGTCTGCTCGCTGACCACCCGGGTCTTCTTGGGCGGGTCGGCCGGCACATAGCGGCCGTCAGGGCCTGTGGTGCCGCGGATCAGCGTCGGCGCCACCCGGACACCGCCGTTGGCGATGGTGGAGTAGACCGAGGTGGCCTGCAGCGCGTTGACCGAGAGGCCCTGGCCGAACGGGATCGTGTACTGCTGCGAGGCGTTCCAGTCCTGCGGCTTGGCCAGGATGCCGGGGGTCTCGCCGGGGAAGCCGATGCCGGTCGGGTCGCCGATGCCGAACTTCTTCAGGTACGAGTACAGCACCTTGTTGGCCTGCGGCTGGGTCTTGCCGAGCTGGCCGCTGGCCAGAATGGTGCCGATGTTGCTGGACTTGGCCAGCACCCCGTTCAGCGTCAGGTACCAGGTGCCGTGGTCCACGTCGTCGTGGAAGATCCGGTCGGCGCGCGGCAGCGTGCCGGGGACGGTGACCCGGGTGGTCGGGGTGGCGGTGCCGGTGTCCAGGATGGCGGACATCGACATCAGCTTGCTGACGCTGCCGGGCTCGTAGGCGTCCTGCATCGCCGCGTTGCCCAGCGCGCGCGGGTCGGCGTGCGCGAGGTCGCCGGGGTCGTAGCCGGGGGCGTCGGCCATCGCCAGCACCTCGCCGGTCCTGGAGTCCTGGACGATCACATAGCCGCGGTCGGCCGCGGACTTCTTCACCTGCTCGGTGATGGCGGTCTGCGCGGCCCACTGGATGTCCCGGTCGAGGGTGAGCTGCACGTCGGAGCCCGGCACCGCGGGGTGCTCCTGGCCGCCGGCGGTGGGCACCTGGCGGCCGTTGGACTGGGCGTAGCGGATCTTGCCGTCGGTACCGGCCAGCTCCTTGTTCAGCATCGACTCCAGGCCGCCGCCGCCCGCGCCGGAGCTGTTCACGAAGCCGATGACGCCGGCGGCGAGGTCGCCGGCCGGGTAGACCCGCTTGGTGTGCGGCACGTCGAAGACGCCGGCCAGCACGTCGGCGCCCTGGTGCTTCTCCGCCTTGTCGGCGAACGCCTGCTTGAGGTCCTTGATCTGGTTCCACGCCTGCGGCGACTGCTGGTGGGCGATGATCTGGTAGCGCGAGCCGGGCGTGGCCAGCTGCTTGGCGATCACCGTCGGGTCGCCGCCGACGATCGGCGCGAGCAGCTCGGCGGCCTGCTGCGGGGCGTCCTTGACCTTGGTCTGGGCCGGGGTGAAGAGGTACGGGTCGGCGGTGATGTCGTACGCGTCGACGGTGGCGGCCAGGTCCACGCCCGAGCGGTCGGTGATGGTGCCGCGGTCGGCGGTGACGTCATGGGTGACCCAGCGGTTGACGGCGGCCTTGCCCGCGTAGGCGGACGCGTCCACCGCCTGCACCTGGAGCAGCCGCACGACGAAGACCGACATCACGAGGGTGAGTGCTACCCCCACCAGCCGCAGCCGGGGCCGCGGCCGGCCGAGCCGTACGAGTCTGGGGCCGGGGCGGCGGGGCCGTACGGGAGCGGGCCGCCCGGCCCGCCGGGGATCGCGCCCGGCGTCGCGGCGCTGGTCACGGCCGCCGTCCCGGCCGGACTGCCCGCCGGCCCGCCCGGAGCGCCGCTCGGCCGCCTGCCGGGAGAGCTCCGACCGCCGGGGGGCGGCCGGAGCCCGGCCCTCACCCGACTGGCGGGGCGCACGCGGGCGTTCACCTTCCCGGATCCGCCCGCCGGCCGGCGCGCGGCGCGGTTCGGGGTCCCGGGCACGGCCGTCGGCCGACTCGCGCCGGACCCGGCGGCGCTCGGCGTCCGCGCCCTCGCGGGAACGGCCCTCCTCCGATGCGCGCGGCACCCGGCGGCGCTCGGCGTCCGTGCCCTCGCGGGAACGGCCCTCTCCCGATGCGCGCGGCACCCGGCGGCGCTCGGCGTCGGGCCCCTCGCCGGAACGGCCCTCGGCGGACCGGCGGGGCGGCCGGGGGCGTTCGCCTTCGCGGATGCGGCCGTCTCCCGGCTCGCGGCGGACGCGGCGGCGCTCGGCGTCCGCGCCCTCGCCGCGCCGCTCGTCGCCGGGTTCGCCGGGCGGGCGGGGGCGGCGGCGCGGGTCGCGCGGGGCGTCGTCGCGGCGAGGGGTCACCTGGGGGTCCTCCGGGTCTGGGGTGCGGGGTGGAGGGTCAACGGGTCACCTGGCGGGCGTCGTGGCCGGCGGGGTGGCGGGCGTCGTGGCCGGCGCGGTGGCCGGCTGACCGGTCCCGGCGGCCGGGGCATGGGCGGCGGTGTTCGTGTTCGGAGCGGTGCCGGCGGGGGGCTTGCCCGCGGTGGTGTTCGTGGCCGGGGCATCGGCCGGCTTCGCCGGCGGGGTCCCCGTGCCGGTCGGGGTGGCCGGCGGCGGCGTCGTCGGTGGTGGGGTGGTCGGCGGGGGCGGCGGGGCCGTGGCGGCCTCCGGGCTGCCGTGGACCTTGCCGTCGGGGCCGAGGAAGGCCGGGTTGCCGCCGGGCACCATGCCCAGCTCGCGGGCCCGCTGCTCCAGCGAGCCGGGCGCCCCGTACTGGTCCACCTCCTGCTGGAGCGCCTGCTGCTCGTCCGTGTACCCCGTCGTCTCCTTGTCGAGCTTGTCCAGCTTGAAGGAGTCGCTGTTGACCGCGGCGTTCAGCAGCAGCAGCGAGATCAGGCCACCCGCGAGGAGTGTCACGATCAGGAGGACGAACGGCATCCGGGCCGCGGTTGCGGACCGCGGCCGGCGGGCGGCGGTCACCTGAGGTCCTCCCTGATCCGCTCCGCGCCCCGCAGCCGGGCCGGCGCCGCCCGCCGGTTCCCGGAGATCTCGTCCTCGCCGGGCAGCTCCGCGCCGCGGGTCAGCAGCTTCAGCCGCGGCTGGTACTGCTCGGGCACCACCGGCAGACCGGGCGGCGCGGTGTTCGACGCGCCGGCCGCGAAGGACTGCTTGACCAGCCGGTCCTCCAGCGACTGGTAGGCCAGGACGGCGATCCGGCCGCCGACGGCCAGCGCCGCCACCGCCGCCGGGATGGCCCGCTCCAGCACCGCCAGCTCCCCGTTGACCTCGATCCGCAGCGCCTGGAAGGTGCGTTTGGCCGGATTGCCGCCGGTTCGCTTGGCGGCCTGCGGCAGCGCGTTCCTGATCAGCTCGACCAGCCGGGCGCTGTCGGTGAACGGCTCCCGCTCCCGTTCCCGCACCACCGCGTCCACGATCTTGCGGGCGAACTTCTCCTCGCCGTAGGCGCGCAGGATCCGCACCAGGTCGCCCGGCGGGTAGGTGTTCAGCACCTCGGCCGCGCTGATCCCGGTGCTCTGGTCCATCCGCATGTCCAGCGGGGCGTCCTGCGCGTAGGCGAAGCCGCGCCCGGCCTCGTCGAGCTGCATGGAGGACACGCCGAGGTCGAACAGCACGCCCTGCACCCGGGCGATGCCCAGCTGCTCCAGGGCGTCGGGCAGCTCGTCGTAGACCGCGTGCACCAGGGTGGCCCGGTCGCCGAACGGCGCCAGCCGCTCCGCGGAGAGCTTCAGCGCCTGCGGGTCGCGGTCGATGCCGATGAGCCGGGCCGAGGGGAACGTGCTGAGCAGCGCCTCGCTGTGGCCGCCGAGTCCGAGGGTGGCGTCCACCACCACCGCGCCGGGCGCGGCCAGGGCGGGCGCCAGCAGGTCGAGGCAGCGCCGCAGCATCACCGGGACGTGCCGCGGTCCCGGCGGCTCCGGCTGTGCTTGCGCTGAGGTGTCGCTCATGTCGCCCTTCTCGGATGGTGCCGCTGGTACCACTGGCTCCGCCGGTGGCGGCGCGGCCGGCCGCCGGCGCCGGACGCAGGACCGGGTCCCCGCCCGCTCGGAGAATGATGTCCCCCTGGCACCGGGGAAGTGGTGCCAGCGGAACGGGGAGCGGGAGGAGGCCGAGCCATACGTCCACCCGGCGGACGCGCGCCTGGTGCGCGCGGGACACGTGGGTGGAGGCGCGGTGCCGCTGACGTGCTGTCGCGGGGCCGCGCTCACAGTAATCCGGGCGGAACCTCCTCGGACAGGGCCGAAAAGGTGTCTTCCTGCGCCGCGAGATAGCGTTCCCAGGCCGTCGCCGACCAGATCTCCACCCGGGTGTTGGCGCCGATCACCGCGCAGTCTCTGACCAGGCCGGCGTACTCGCGCAGCGGCTGCGGCACGGTGACCCGGCCCTGCTTGTCCGGCACCTCGTCATGGGCGCCGGCGAAGAGCACCCGCAGGTAGTCCCTGGCGGGCTTGGAGGTCAGCGGGGCGGCGGACAGCTGCTCGGTGGCGGCCTTGAAGCCCGCGGCCGACCAGACGCACAGGCAGCGCTCCTGCCCGCGGGTGATCACCAGGCCGTCGGCCAGCGGTTCACGGAACCTGGCCGGCAGCACCAGCCGGTTCTTGTCGTCCAGCCGCGGGGTGTACGTCCCGAGGAATCCCAGGAACACGGCACACCTCCCGCAGACGGCACCACTTCGCGCCACTTTACTCCACTAAGCCCCACCGTCAACGACGGTCTGCGCGGGCGCGTCCCCCGCGCACCCCGCGGGTCGCGGGGCTCTGAACCCGTCGAACCCGTGTGGTTTACGTCACACATCCTGAGATCGACGGGTTTTTTTACTTGTTTCGTCGGATCTCACAACAGGTGTCCGCACCCCGGGGGCCTTAACGTCAGACACATGTCGATACCAGCCAGCGGTTCCGCCAAGCCGTCCTTGACCTCCGCCGCGTCCGTTACCGACCGCCTTGTCGAGGCCAACCGCAAGTACGCCACCGAGTTCGTCGCCCCGAAGCTGGGCGCCGCCCCCGCGCTGAAGGTCGCGGTCGTCGCCTGCATGGACGCCCGCATCGACCTGCACAGGGCCCTTGGCCTGGAGTTGGGCGACTGCCACACGATCCGCAACGCAGGCGGCGTGGTCACCGACGACACCATCAGGTCGCTGACCATCAGCCAGCGCGCCCTGGGTACGCGATCGGTCGTACTGATCCACCACACCAACTGCGGCATGCAGACCGTCACCGAGGACTTCCGCACCGAACTGGAGCAGGAAGTGGGCCAGCGGCCCACCTGGGCGGTGGAGGCTTTCACCGATATCGACCAGGATGTCCGGCAGTCGATCAACCGGGTCCGCACCTCCCCCTTCCTCCCCCACACCGACGATGTGCGTGGTTTCGTCTTCAATGTGCACAGCGGCCTGCTGCGGGAAATCACGAACAAGTAACGGCAGCCGAGTGACGTGACGTGCCGCGGCGGGACACAATGCAACGTGCGGCACGTCTTCGTCCTGACGAGCGTGGCGCGTTGAGGGGAGGGCCGGTCCAGGGATGACCGCGTCCCTAAGAACAGGCCGAGGAGTACCGGGTGACGACCTTTGACGCAGGCACACATCTGAGCGATCTGACCTCGGTCGCGGAACGGGTGCGCCGCAGTGTGGAGAGCGTGATCGAGGGGAAGCCCGAGGTCGTGCGGATGGCACTGACCGTTCTGCTGGCCGAGGGGCACCTGCTGATCGAGGACGTTCCCGGGGTCGGCAAGACGATGCTGTCCAAGGCGCTCGCCCGGTCGATCGACTGCTCGGTGCGCCGGATCCAGTTCACGCCCGACCTGCTGCCCTCCGACATCACCGGTGTGAGCGTCTACGACCAGCAGCGGCGGGACTTCGAGTTCAAGCCGGGCGCGATCTTCGCGCAGATCGTGGTGGGCGACGAGATCAACCGCGCCTCGCCCAAGACCCAGTCCGCGCTGCTGGAGTCGATGGAGGAGCGCCAGGTCACCATCGACGGCACCACCTACGAGCTGCCCAGCCCGTTCATGGTGATCGCAACCCAGAACCCGGTGGAGATGGAGGGCACCTACCCGCTGCCCGAGGCGCAGCGCGACCGCTTCACCGCCCGGGTGTCGATCGGCTACCCGAGCGCGGAGTCCGAGCTCCAGATGCTCGACGTGCACAGCGGCGCCTCGCCGCTCGACGACCTCCAGCCGGTGGCGCACGCGCACGAGATCATCAAGCTGATCGAGGCCGTCCGCCAGGTCCACGTGGCCGACCCGGTACGCCGGTACGCGGTGGCGCTGGTCGCCGCCACCCGGGCGCACCCCGACCTGCGGCTCGGCGCCTCGCCCCGGGCCACCCTGCACCTGGTGCGGGCGGCCAGGGCCTCGGCGGCGCTCGACGGGCGCGACTACGTGCTGCCCGACGACGTGCAGACGCTGGCCGCCGGGGTGCTCGCCCACCGGCTGCTGCCCACCGCGCAGGCGCAGCTGAACCGGCGCACCCCCGAGCAGGTGGTCGCCGAGATCGTGCAGCGGGTGCCGGTGCCGGATCCGTCCGCGGGCGGCGGCGCCACTCCCGGCGGGGGCTGGCCGCAGCAGCCGCCCCGCCCGCAGGGCACGCCGGTAGCACGGGAGCTGTGATGGCGCCCGCCGCAGCGGCGGGCCCTCCCCCGCCCCCTTCACAACCGCCGCACCGGCCGCCGCCGCACCATCAGCAGCACCGGCCGCAGGCGCAGCCGTACCAGCAGCAGCCCGCGCCGCCCAGGACCGGGCAGCCGGCGGCCGGCCCAGGACCGTCCTCCTCGGCCGGCCCCGGCGAGTCCGGCGGCCGGCAGCAGGGCGGCGGCAACGGCTTCCGTGCCGCGCTCGGCGGGCTCACCACCCGCGGCCGGTCCTTCGTGGCGGCCGGCGTGGCCGCCGCCATATGCGCCTACGTACTCGGCCAGTCCGACCTGCTGCGGGTCGGGCTGCTGCTCGCCGTGCTGCCGGTGGTCTGCGTCGCGGTGCTCTACCGCACCCGCTACCGGGTGGCCGGCAGCCGCCGGCTGGCGCCGTCCCGGGTGCCGGCGATGTCCGAGGCCCGGGTCCACCTGCGGGTGGACAACGTCTCGCGGATGCCCACCGGGCTGCTGATGCTCCAGGACCGGGTGCCGTACGTACTGGGCCCGCGCCCGCGGTTCGTCCTGGACCGGGTGGAGCCCGGCGGGCACCGCGAGGTGTCCTACCGGGTGCGCTCCGACCTGCGGGGACGCTACCCGCTGGGGCCGCTGCAACTGCGGCTGACCGACCCGTTCGGGATGTGCGAGCTGACCCGCTCGTTCAGCTCCTTCGACACCCTCACCGTGGTACCGCGGGTCGAGGCGCTGCCCGCGGTGCGGCTGGCCGGCGAGGCCAACGGGTACGGCGAGAGCCGTACCCGCGCGCTGGCCTTCGCCGGTGAGGACGACGTGATCCCGCGCGGCTACCGGCACGGCGACGACCTGCGCCGGGTGCACTGGCGGTCCACCGCCAAGTACGGCGAGCTGATGGTGCGCCGCGAGGAGCAGCCGCACCGGGCCCGCTGCACCGTGCTGCTCGACACCCGTGGCATCGGGTACTTCGGCGCCGGGCCCGACTCGGCCTTCGAGTGGGCGGTGTCGGCCGCCGCGTCGATCTCCACCCACATGCTGGAACGCGGTTACGCCGTACGGCTGCTGACCGACACCGGCAGCAGCGTGCCCGGCCCCGAGGGCACCGCCGGCTTCGGCGGCGACTCCTCGGACATGGCGGGCGTACTGCTCGACACCCTCGCGGTGGTCGAGCACTCCGACGGCGAGTCGCTGTCCGCCGCCTACGACGTGCTGCGCTCGGCCACCGAAGGGCTGCTGGTGGCGCTGCTCGGCGACCTGGACGAGGAGCAGGCGCTGAGCGTCGGCCGGATGCGGCAACGGGCCGGCAGCGCCATCGCGTTCGTCCTCGACAGCGACGACTGGCTGGCCCGCGAGGCCGTCGACCCCGACGCGCCGGACGAGCCGCCGCAGGCCGAGGAGCCCGAGGAGGACGGCACCCAGCGCGGTGTGCGGATGCTGCGCGAGGCGGGCTGGACCGTGGTCGAGGTACGGGCCGGCGACGCGCTGCCGGAACTGTGGCGGATGGCCGACCGTTATCGCGTGCGGGAAGAGTCTCCGGAAGGGCAGTACGAAGCGGGGGCGAAGTCATGAGCGGACGAGCGCGGCTGACGGTGTGTGCGGCGGCGGCGTCGCTGATGGCCGCCTGCTCGCTGCTGCCGCTCGCCACCCCCAGCGGCTGGATGTTCCGGGCGCTGCTGTGCGTGATCCTGCAGTCCTGCGTGGGCGCCGCGGCCCGCCGGGTGCCGCTGGCCAGGCCGCTGACGGTACTGGCGCAGGCCCTGGTCTCGCTGCTGGTGCTCACCGTCATGTTCGCCTCCCACCAGGCGCTGGGCGGCATCATTCCCGGGCCGAGCGCCTTCGTGCGGCTCAGCGACCTGGTGCACGACGGCCTCAACGACGTCAGCAACTTCGCGATCCCGGCCCCGGTGACCCCCGGGATCAGGATCCTGCTGGTCGGCGGCGTGCTGGTGATCGCCCTCGCGGTGGACGCGATAGCCGTGACGTACAACAGCGCGGCGCCGGCCGGACTGCCGCTGCTCGCGCTGTACTCGGTCGCGGCCGGCCTGGCCACCGGCGGCACCCAGTGGCTGTACTTCCTGATCGCCGCCTGCGGCTACCTGCTGCTGCTCCTCGCCGAGGGCCGGGACCGGCTCTCCCGCTGGGGCCGGGTGTTCGGCGGCAGCCCGGCGCCTTCCGGCTGGGGCGGCCTGGCCGGGTCCTCCTCCGACGGCTCCCCGCTGGCGCCGGTGCGCACCGGCCGCCGGATCGGGGTGATGGCCCTGGGCATCGCGCTGATCCTGCCCGCCGTGCTGCCCTCGCTCAGCGGCGGCCTGCTCGACACCGGCAAGAACGGCACGGGCTCCGGCACCGGCATCGGCGGCGGCAGCACGGCGGTACGGCCGGACGTGGCGCTCCAGGACTACCTGAACCAGCCCGACGACAGTGAGGTGCTGACCTACCGCACCGACGCCAAGTCCACCTCCGACATGTACCTGCGGATCGTGGCACTCGACCAGTTCGACGGCACCGAGTGGAAGGTCGCCAAGGACGAGAAGCAGGACGTCCCCGCCGAGCTGCCGCCTCCCCAGGGGCAGGCGGCCGGCGTGAACTACACCAAGGTCAACACCTCGGTGCGGGTCGACAGCAACTACGGGCAGGGCTGGCTGCCGATGCCCTACCCCGCGCTGAAGGTCAACGTGGACGGCGACTGGCGGTACCAGCCGAACGACCGCATGATCGTCGGTGAGCACGGCCAGACCACGTCCGGGATCAACTACCAGGTGACCAGCATGGACGTGCAGCCGACGGCCGCCCAGCTGGCCGCGGCACCGAAGCCCACCGGCCAGATCGCCGAGCAGGACACCAAGGTCCCCGACTCGCTGCCCAAGATCGTGCACGACACCGCGCTCCAGGTCACCCGCGGCGCCACCAACGACTACCAGCGGGCCGTGGACCTCCAGTCGTACTTCGCCACGTCGGGCATCTTCCAGTACAACACCCAGGCGCAGTCCGGCACCGGTGTGAACGCCATCGCCCGGTTCCTGCAGACCAAGCAGGGCTTCTGCGTGCACTTCGCCTTCACCATGGCGGCGATGGCCCGCACGCTGGGCATCCCGGCCCGGGTGGCGGTCGGCTTCACCCCGGGCTCGGAGTCGCAGAACGGCATGATGTCGGTCGGCTTCAAGGACGCGCACGCCTGGCCGGAGCTGTACTTCGAGGGGATCGGCTGGACCCGGTTCGAGCCCACGCCCTACCGCGGTTCGCCTCCCTCGTACACCCAGTCCACCGCCCCCTCGGGCACCGACTCACCGCGGGACACCGGCCCGCAGGGCAACGGCGCCACCGTGGCGCCCAAGCCCACGCCCAGCTCCACCTGCCCGGCCCAGGCCCACGACCCGAGCGTGTGCAGCAGCAACGCGGCGGTGGCCTCGGGCGGCTCGGGCGGCGGCGGCTTCGGCAGCGGCCGGGTGGCGCTGATCGTGCTGCTCGCCGCGCTGATCCTGCTGGTGCCGCTGCTGCCGCTGCTGTGGCGGACCCGGGTACGGGCCGCCAGACTCGGCGGCGGCCGGAGCAGGCTGGGCGGCCCACCGCCGGCCATCTCCGCCTGGCACGAGGTGCTCGACACCGGCTGGGACTACGGCATCCCGCCGGACGGCTCGGAGACCCCGCGCCGGGCGATGGCCCGGCTGGTCCAGGACGGCGGCCTCAGCGGCCCGGCGGCCTCGTCGGCCACCGCGCTGGCCACCGCCGTGGAGCAGACGCTCTACGCCCCCAGACCGCAGCCGGTCCAGGGCCTGGCGGCGGAGGTCCGCCAGGTACGCACGGGGCTGCACGACTCGGCGAACCGCCGCGGGCGGCTGCGCGCCACGCTGCTGCCGCGTTCGTCCGCCCGGGTGATGTGGCAGCTCTCCGCCCGCTGGTCGGCCCTGGCCACCCGGCTGACCGCCGTCACCCAGCGCCTCACGCCCGACTCCCTGCGGCGCAGGTGGTCCCGCCAGGGCTCCTGAGGGAGCCGGGCCCGGCGGGCGGGGCTGCGCCCGGCGGGCATGGTCGCCGCGGGCAACGTTTCCGGCGGGGCCCAGCGGGGCTCTCGCGGAGCGCACGCCGAAGGGGCGGGAATCCCTGGTGGGATTCCCGCCCCTTCGGCGTGTGTGGCTGCGGTTACCGGCCGGCTACTGGCCCTGCTCGTCGCGGCGGCGCTGCCACCGCTCCTCGATCCGGTCCATGACCTTGCCCCGGCGGGGCTGGTGCTGATGGCGGCGGCCGATGCGGCGGCCCGCGACCGCCGGTGGCTGCTCACCCGGCTTGCCGGCCTTGCGCCAGCCCGTCACGGCGACCACCGCGCAGGCGAGCATGACGAGGAAGCCCACTACGCCGATCCAGATCTGGTCCGCGATCACGCCACCCATGAGCAGCGCGACACCCACCAGGAAGCCCGCTACCGACTGGTAGACGCGCCGCCGGGTGAACGTGCGCAGCCCGCTTCCCTCGAGTGCCGACGCGAACTTGGGATCTTCGGCGTACAGCGCTCGCTCCATCTGCTCGAGCATGCGCTGCTCATGCTCCGAGAGCGGCACGGCGACCTCCTACTCGTCGGTCGCACGAGGCGACCTGTCCGACCCCTTACAAGGATAGGCAGGGAATCGCCCCTGTGAAACCCGCCCCACTGCGCCAATCCGACGGGGCACTCATTCCCCGTCCACCCTTACGTCATGCCAGCATACGGTCAGGAATGACGCTTCGGGCGGCGCTGTGACCGACTCCGCTGCGGCCGTCGCGGGCCCGCGGGCCCGGGCCCGCGGGGCGCCGGGGATCAGCCGCGCTCGCCCAGCACGTGCAGCTGGGTGGCGACGGAGTGCAGGCCGGGTTCCTCGGCCGCGGCCAGTTCCAGCCGCAGCAGCGCCTCCAGGGCGCCGGGCTCGGTGTCCACCAGGACGCCGGGCACCAGATCGGCGAAGACCCGGACCCCGTGCACCGAGGCGGCCCGCAGACCGGCCTCCTCGACCAGCAGGCTCAGCTCCTGGGAGGTGAAGCGGCGGGGCAGCGGGTCGCCGTCGCCCCATCGGCCGTCCGGGTCACCCAGGGCGTGCTGGGCCTCCGCGAAGTGCCCGGCGAGGGCGCGGGCCAGTACGGCGCCGCCGCGGCCGGCGGCGAGCAGGCTGAGCGAGCCGGCCGGCCGCAGCGCGCCCACCACGTTCCGCACGCCCTCCGCCGGGTCGTCCACGTATTCGAGCACGCCGTGGCACAGCACCATGTCGTAGCCGGCCGGGGTGACGACGTCGAGCAGGCCGTGTATGTCGCCCTGCACGCCGGTGACCCGGTCGGTGACGCCGGCCTCCGCGGCCCGGCGCTCCAGGCCGAAGAGGGCGTCCGGGCTGGGGTCCACGACGGTGACGCGGTGGCCGAGGCGGGCGACCGGTACGGCGAAGTTGCCGGTGCCGCCGCCGGTGTCGAGCACGTCGAGCACGGGCCGGTCCGCGGTTTTGGCGCGCCCTTCGAGTGCGCCGCGGAGGATCTCCCACACCACGGCGGTACGCAAGCTGGCACGGGGGCGGAGCGGATCCACCCCTCCTTGACGGGCCATGACGACCGGCTCCTACCGCGCGACAACACTTTCCAAGGCCACTCTAGGCCCCCGGCCGCCCCCGCCCGGGCACGCTCCCCGGCCGGGGCGCGGCCTCGCCGGGGTCCGGCCGCTATGCGAGGGGGAGGCGGGAGGACGGGACCGGGTGGAGGCGCAGGAGGCGTTCCACGAGGCGGAGGAACATGCTCGCGTCGCGGAGCAGGTCGTCCGCCTCGCGTGCTCCGGCCGCGGCGGGGATTCCCGCCTCGGCCCGGGCCCGGCGCTCCGCGCCGGAGGCGAAGAGCGCGGCCCACTCCGCGAGTTCGGGAGCGATCTCCGGCAGCACCTCCCACACGCTGCGTATCCTGGCCCGCCGCCGGGGCGTGTCCTCGGGCCTGCCGCGCACGGCGAGCACCGCCGCGGCGGCCCGCAACGCGGCAAGGTGCGCGGTCGCGAACCGCTCGTGCGGAGTCTCCAGCGCGGCAGCCTCGTCGATTCCGAGGTGGGCCTGGGTGAGCAGGTCGAGTGCCGCGGGCGACGCGGTGGCGCGGCGCAGCACAGGATGGATGTCATTGGCGGGAGCAGCCATGTCGAGCCTCCTTTCTCCGTACGTCCCATGGTGCCGGGCACCACTGACAATCGGCCCCGGGCCCGGCCCGCCCCGTCCGCCCGCTGAGACGCCGTCACTCGTTGGCTGAGACCGGTCCACTTCGGCAACATCGGTGAAACATGCCCGCCGGCGCGAGGCAGAATCGTCGCCATGACCACCGCACGACGTCAGGCCACCCGCCGCAAGCTCTACGAGGCCGCTGTCACCCTCATCGCAGAACAGGGCTTCTCCGCCACCACGGTGGACCAGATCGCCGAACGGGCCGGCGTCGCCAAAGGCACCGTCTACTACAACTTCGCCAGCAAGAACGACCTCTTCGAGGAGCTGCTGCGGCACGGCGTCGGCCTCCTCACCGGCTCGCTGCGGGAGGCCGCGGACCGGGTGGCGGCCCGCGGCGGCAGCCGGGTGGACGCGCTGGACGCGATGATCCGCGCCGGGCTGCTGTTCATCGTCCGGTACCCGTCGTTCACCCAGCTGTACGTGGCCGAGCTGTGGCGCACCAACCGCACCTGGCAGGACACCCTGGCCAAGGTCCGGCAGCAGGCGGTCGCGGTGGTCGAGCAGGTGCTGGGCGAGGCGGTGGCGGCCGGTGAGCTGAGCGACGAGCTCGACGTGCCGCTGACGGCGTCCGCGCTGTTCGGCATGGTGCTGGTGGCGGCGCTCGACTGGCAGGCGTTCCAGCCGGAACGCAGCATCGACGAGGTGCACGCCGCGCTCTCCCGGCTGCTCCAGGGGCGGGTCAGCGGGGCCGTGGCCAGGCCCTGAACTCCGGGCGCGCGGGCCGCGGTTCAAACCCAGGCCCCGGTTCAAGCCCGAGCGCGGGCCCAGGCCCATGCGCGGATTCCGGGAGCGCTGTTCTGGTCCGGCTCGCTCCCCCGCGGACCTGACCAGAACAGCGCATCCCCCCGTGCGAACCCCCGTTCACTTCCGGGACACGGCCAACTCCGCCGCCCCGTGCCGGCGGTTCCGGCAGCATCCCTTCCGCAGGCTCCACTCTGCCGTTTCCGCGCGGCACGGCCATCCGCGCGGATACTCAACCAGGCGCCTAGGTATCCGTACTCATATCCGAGTGGTTTCACACGGCGAAGAGGTCACAGGTTCGCGCCGACAGGCAGCGATCTTCCCGCGCCGCGGCGGCCGTTCGCTAGGGTGCGGTGCCATGTCCGTACTCCCGCTGGTCTTCACCAGCGGCTGGGCGAGCGGGATCAACGCCTACGCCGTGCTGCTGGTGCTGGGTCTCGCGGGCCGCACCGGGATGACCGACGCGGTGCCCGCGTCGCTCCAGCGCGGCGACGTACTGGCCGCCGCCGCGCTGCTGTTCCTGTGCGAGGCCGTCGCCGACAAGATCCCCTACGTGGACACCGCGTGGGACACCGTGCACACGGTGGTCAGGCCGGTCTCCGGCGCGGTGGTGGCCGCACTGCTCGCCGGGCACGACGGTTCGCTGCCCGACCTGGCGGCCGGCGCGATCGGCGGCTCGTCGGCGCTGACCAGCCATCTGGTCAAGGCCGGCACCAGGATGGCGGTCAACACCTCGCCGGAGCCGTTCAGCAACATCCTGCTCAGCCTCACGGAGGATCTGGGCGTCACCGGGATCGTCGTCTTCGCGCTGTACCACCCGTTGCCGGCCGCGATCATCGCGGGAACGCTGCTGGTGCTCGGCCTGGTCACGCTGACCTTCCTGGTCTCCCGGATCAGGCGCTTCCTGCGCCGCCGCCGCGAGCGCAGGGCCGCCCGGCGCGGCACCCCGGCGCCCACCTGAGCGGGGCCGCGCCGATAAGGTCCGTGGCATGGCACGGATTGCGGTGATCGGCGCGGGTATGGCGGCGCTGGCGGCGGCGGCCCGGCTCGCGACCGGCGGCCACCGGGTGGTCGTCCATGAGCGGGCGGCGGGCTACGGCGGCGGCGTCGGACGGCTGGCCAGGGACGGCTTCGGGTTCGACACGGGGCCCGGCCTTCTGCTGCTGCCCGCCGTCTACCGGGACCTGTTCGTCAAGACCGGCCGGGAGACCCTGGAGCACAGCGTCTCGCTCACCCAGACCGATCCGGCCAGCCGCCATGTCTTCGCCGACGGCACGGCGGTCGCGCTGCCCAACGCCTCCCGCTCCGGGGTCATCGAGGCGCTGGACGGGGCCCTGGGGGCCGGCAGCGGCGAGCGGTGGAGCGAGGTGATGGTCAGGGCCCGCGAGGTCTGGGAGGCCACCCGCAGGCCGCTCCTGGAGGACGCGCTGTCCGACGACACGGGGCCGCTGGGCCGCGACCCGTATCCGCTGCCCGCCCGGCGCGGACTGCTGCGCCGCACCGCGCCCCCGGCGACGCTCGCCGGGGTGGCGCAGCGCGAGCTGCGCGATCCGCGGCTGGCGGCGCTGCTGGAGAGCTACCCGCTGGGGTACGGCTTCGACCCGCGGACGGTACCGGCCGCGGCGGCCGTACTGCCGTACGTGGAGCAGACGTTCGGGGTCTGGTACGTGGCCGGCGGCATCCGGGCACTGGCCGACGCGGTCTACGAGCGGTGCCTCGCCCGCAAGGTGGAGTTCCGCTTCGGCGCGGAGGTGACCGGCGTGCTGGACAAGGACGGCCGCGCGGCCGGCGTCGAACTCGCCGACGGCAGCGTCTTCGAGGCCGATTTCGTGGTCGCGGGCGCACCGCTCCCCCCTGCCGTCCCGTCCCCGGACGCTTCTTCCGCCGCCCCGCCGCCGGGCCGCTTCACCGTCCACCTGGCGCTGCGCGGCCCCCGGCCCGCGAACACCGTCCACCGCACCGTCGTCCACGCCGCCGACCGCACGGCCGACCTGGCGTGGACGTTCCAGGACGGGCCGGCGGCGAACGGCGCGCCGGGCGGCGGCCGCCGGACCGGCCGGACGGCGAACGGTGGCTCCCGCACAGGGCAGTCCGCGATCAGTGGCAGCCCCGCCGCGCGGTCCGCGGACTCCGGCCGGTCCACCGGCCGGCCGGCGAACGACCGCGCCCGCGGCGGCCGTTCGGCCGCGGAGCCGGGAACCGGCCTCGGTCCGGCGAACGGCGGCTCCCGCAGCGGGCGTTCGGCTGATGGGGCCGCGCCCGCAACCGGGCTCGGGCCCGCGGTCGGCGGGCCCACCGTCACCGTGCTGCGGCCGGACGATCCGGCGCTGCGGCCCGACGACGCCCATGAGGCCGTCACCCTGCAAGCGGTCGTGCCGCCGCACGCGGCCGGCGGCGGGGCCGGGGCGGTGGACTGGGAGGCGGCCGGGGTGGCCGGCGGCTTCGCCGACCGGGTGGTCGCCGCCGCGCTGGCGGCCGTACCGGACCTGGCGGAACGGGAGTTGTGGCGCGAGGTGCGCACCCCCGCCGACACCGAGCGGGAGACCGGCGCCCCCGGCGGCTCGGTGCCGGGGCCGGCCCTGGCCGGCGCGGCCGGCGCGCTGCTGCGCCCCGCCAACCGCGCGCCGTTGCGCGGGCTCTACCTCGTCGGCGGCTGGGCGCACCCGGGCGGCGGGCTGCCGCACGCGGGGATGTCCGGGGCGATCGTCGCCGACCTGATCGCGGGCGGCCCCGGCGGCAGCCGCTGAGCGCACCGGACTCGAACCCCGGGGCGCAGCCGGCGCGAGCCGCTGAGCGCACCCGGCGAGGGCCCCGGGGCGCACCCGGCGCGAACCCCGGGCCCCGGGCGCACCCGCCACGAGCCGCTGAGCGCGCCTAGCGCGAGCCCCGGGCGCAGCCGGCGCGAGCCCCGCGCAGGGGCCCGCCTTGCCCCCGAACCCGCTCCCAAGATCGTTAATCTACCGCCCGCCCGAATTCAACTGATCGGGCGGAAAAGCCCGTTGCGCCCTGTCGGCACCGAACCGCCGCCACCTAGCGTGAAAGGTGGTGATCGCCGAGCGGAAGGCCGTACCCAGATGCCGCAACCCTTCGAACTCCCCCGGTTCTACGTGCCGTACCCGGCACGGCTGAACCCGCATCTTGAGCGGGCCAGGGCCCATACCAAGGCCTGGGCCCGCGATATGGACATGCTCGAAGGCTCCGGCATCTGGGTCGAGTCCGATCTCGACTCGCATGACTACGCACTGCTGTGCGCCTACACCCATCCCGATGCCTCAGGACCCGAACTCGACCTGGTCACCGACTGGTACGTGTGGGTGTTCTTCTTCGACGACCACTTCCTCGACATCTTCAAGCGCGACCCCGACATGCCCGGCGCCAAGGCGTACCTGGACCGGCTGCCCGCCTTCATGCCGGTCGACCCGGCGCAGGAGGTGCCCGAGCCGACCAACCAGGTGGAGGCCGGGCTGAAGGACCTGTGGGCCAGGACGGTGCCGCGGATGTCGGACGGCTTCCGGCGCCGCTTCCACGAGAGCACCCGCGACCTGCTGAACGAGTCGTTGTGGGAGCTGTCCAACATCAGCGCCGGCCGGGTCGCCAACCCGATCGAGTACATCGAGATGCGCCGCAAGGTCGGCGGCGCGCCCTGGTCGGCCAACCTCATCGAGCACGCGGCCGGCGCCGAGGTGCCGGGCGTGATCGCCGGCAGCCGACCGATGCGGGTGCTGCGCGACTGCTTCGCCGACAGCGTGCACCTGCGCAACGACCTGTTCTCGTACCAGCGCGAGATCGAGGACGAGGGCGAGCTGTCCAACGCCGTCCTGGTGCTCGAACGCTTCCTGGGGCTGAGCCCGCAGCAGGCCGCCGACCGGGTCAACGACCTGCTGACCTCCCGGCTGCAGCAGTTCGAGCACACCGCGTTCACCGAGGTGGAGCCGCTGTTCGAGCAGTTCGCGATCACCCCGCAGGAGCGGCTCGCGGTCTTCGGCTACGTCAAGGGCCTGCAGGACTGGCAGTCCGGCGGACATGAGTGGCACATGCGTTCAAGCCGTTACATGAACGGCGCGGTGGACGGCGCGCGTTCGGTCACCGGCACCCTCGGCGGCCCCACCGGCCTGGGCAGTTCGGCGGCCACCGTCCTCACCTCGCTGGCGGACACCATGCCGCAGCGGGCCCGCAGCTTCAGCAACGTCCCGCACCAGCAGGTCGGCTGGGTGGAGCGGGCGCCGATCACCATGCCGTTCCCCACCACGCTCAGCCCGCACCTGGAGGGCGCCCGGCAGCACAACCTGGAGTGGGGCCGGCGGATGGGCCTGCTCGGCCCCGAGCCCGGCTTCCCGGTGCCCGGCGGGCTGTGGAACGAGGAGAAGCTCGTCGCCTACGACTTCGCGCTGTGCGCGGCCGGCATCCACCCGGACGCCGAGCAGGACCAGTTGGACCTGACCACCGACTGGCTGACCTGGGGCACCTACGGCGACGACTACTACCCGATCGTCTTCGGCCGGGGGTCGGACATGTCGGCGGCCCGGGTCACCACCGACCGGTTCAAGCTGTTCATGCCGCTGGACGGGGAGCCGAGCCCGCCGCCGCTGACCGCGCTGGAACGCTCGCTGGCCGACCTGTGGCAGCGCACCGCGGGCCCGATGGACGCCGGGTCGCGGCGCCGGTTCCGCACCTCGATCGAGGACATGTGCGAGAGCTGGCTGTGGGAGGTGGCCAACCAGAAGCAGAACCGCATCCCGGACCCGGTGGACTACATCGAGATGCGGCGGCAGACCTTCGGCTCCGACCTGACCATGAGCCTGTCGCGGATCGGCCACGCCGGCGCGCTGTCCGACGAGGTCTACCGGTCCAGCCCGGTGCGCGCGATGGAGCTGGCCGCCATGGACTTCGCCTGCCTGACCAACGACGTCTTCTCGTACCAGAAGGAGATCGAGTTCGAGGGCGAGATCCACAACGCGGTGCTGGTGGTGCAGAACTTCCTGGACTGCGGGCCGCAGGAGGCGATGAACATCGTCGGCGACCTGATGGCGGCCAGGATGGCGGAGTTCCAGTACATCACCGACACTCAACTGCCCACGCTCTTCGAGGAGTTCGACCTCGACGAGGGCGCCAGGACGGCGCTCGGCGGCTACGCGCAGGAGCTGCGGAACTGGCTGTCGGGCATCCTCACCTGGCACGAGGGCTGCCACCGCTACGAGGAGGCCGCGCTGCTGAAGCACTTCCCGTCGGCCCGCACCGTGCTGCCCGCGCCCTGGGGCACCCCGGCGGGCCTCGGCACGTACGCGGCCCGGCTGCCGTCACTGCTGGGCATGGCCGGGAGGGGCTGACCGGGCCGCCGGCGGCCCGGTCGGGCCGTCAGTAGCGGTATCAGTAGCGGTAGGGGTCGTACGGGTCGGCGTACTGCGGTTGCTGCCCGTACGGCTCCTCCTGCTGTTCCTCGGCGTGCTGCGGCTCGTAAGGCCCCTGTGCGTACGGCTGCTGGCCGTAGGGCTGCTGCTCGTACGGCGACTGGTTCTGCTGGTGCGGGATGTACGGCTGGTAGGGCTGGTCCTGGTGCTCGGGCTGGTAGGGGTAGGCGTAGCCGTACGGGTCGTCGTCCCTGGCCGGCTGCTGGGCCTGCTGGGACTGCTGCGACTGCTCGTACGGCTGGCCCTGCGGCTGCTCGTACTGCTGCTGGCCCTGCCAGCCGTCGCCGCCGCCCTGGGTCTCGTAGCCGTAGCCGTAGGAGGTGGGCTGCGGCTGCCCGCCGTAGGACGGGTCCTGCTGCTGCTCGTGGCCCTGCCCGGACCCCTGCCCCGTGCCCTGCTCGTAGCCGTAGGCCGGCTGCTGGCCGGTCCCCCAGCCGGACTGGTCGTACCCCGGTTCGTACGGGTACGAGGCCGCGGCCGGCTGCTGCTGCTCGCCGCCCCAGCCCGCGTAGCCGTGGGCGCCGTAGCCCTCGTAGCCGCCGCTGGTGTACGGGTCGGGGGTGTACGTGGACTGGCCGTCGTAGACCGGGTACTCGCCGCTGTCGTCCCGCATCGGGACGGGCTGGAAGACGTCGTCGTCCGCGTCCAGCAGCTCCTGGGAGCCGGCCCGGGCGCGGGCGGCCAGCACGTCGGCGTCGGAGTCGATGTCGGGCGAGACGGCCGGGAAGCCGTCCTCCTCGACCGGGGTGACCTCGAGCGCGGGCTGCTCGGCCCGCGGCCCGCCGGCCCTGCGGCGGCGGCTGGAGCCGGGCCGGCCGCCGAGCGCCCAGCCGGTGGAGAAGCCGCGCTTGTAGGACAGCGTCACCAGGGCCTGCCCGGTGCCGAAGCAGATCGCGCCGAGCGAGATGATGACCACGTTCCGCTGGTAGACGCCGACGACCACCCCCATGAAGCCGGCGAAGGCGAGCAGCCGCCAGCGCAGCCGCGCCTTGAACTGCAGCAGTACCTCACCGAGCAGCCACAGCGCGACAATGCCGAACGCGATGTAGAGCACCGAGAAGCCCATGTGCCCACTTCCTCACCTAGAGCCCGTCACAACCGCTGGTGCAGCCCGAGGTTCTCGTAGATCTCCAGCGATGCGGTGGAGTGGTTAAGAGTAATGAAGTGCAGCCCCGGAATGTCCTCGGCCAGCAGCCTTCGGCACATCTCGGTGGTGAACTCGATGCCGATCGCCCGGACGGCGGCCGGATCGTCCTGTACCGCGAGGATGCGTGCGGCCAGGTCAGGGGGGAAGGGGGCGTTGCCGAGCTGGGAGAAGCGCTCGATCTGCCGGACGTTGGTGACCGGCATCACCTCGGGGATGATCGGGGTGCTGCACCCGGCCGCGTCCACCCGGTCGCGCAGCCGCAGGTAGTCGTCCGCGTCGAAGAACATCTGGGTGATGGCGAAGTCGGCGCCGGCCCGGCACTTGTCGAGGAAGTGCCGGGTGTCCTGCGCCGGGTCGGTGGAGCGCGGGTGCATCTCGGTGAACGCGGCCACGCCCACGCAGAAGTCGCCGGACTCCTTGATCAGCCGCACCAGGTCGGCCGCGTACGTCACGCCCTCCGGGTGCGGCACCCACTCGCCGAGCGGGTCGCCGGGCGGGTCGCCGCGCACGGCGAGGATGTTGCGGATGCCGGCGTCCGCGTATTGCCCGATGACGTTGCGCAGCTCGGCGACCGAGTGGTTGACCGCGGTGAGGTGCGCGCAGGCGGTGAGGGTGGTGTCCGACACGATCCGGTCGGTGGCCCGCAGCGTGCCGTCCCGGGAGGACCCGCCGGCACCGTACGTGACCGACACGAAGGTGGGCCGGACCGCCTCGATCCGGCGGATCGCGTTCCACAGCGTCCGCTCGCCCTTCTCGGTCCTCGGCGCGCCGAATTCGAAGGAGTACGAACGCTGCCCGGACGCGAGGAGGTCACGGATGGTGACCGATCGGTCCGTGCGCGTGGATGAAGTCCCCATGGCCATGTATGCAGGCTAGCCCGGTGCGGCGACCGAGCGTCACCACCCGCATAAATATGCCCGGTTTCATCCCTTCCTCCGTCCGCCCCTTGGACACCCCCGGCCGGAGGTCAGCCGGAGCGGAGGGCGGCGGACAGGGCGGCGGCCGCTGACGCGGGGTCGGGGGACTCGGTGAGGGCGCGGACCACCACCACGCGGGTGGCGCCCGCGGCGAGGACCTCGGGGAGGTTCGCCGCGTCGATCCCGCCGATCGCGAACCACGGCCGCTCGGCGCCGAGCCCGGCGGTGTGACGCACCAGGTCGAGGCCCGGCGCCGGGCGTCCCGGCTTGGTGGGGGTCGGCCACACCGGCCCGGTGCAGAAGTAGTCCACGCCGGGCTCGGCCGCCGCCGCGGCGGCCTCCGCCTCCGCGTGGCAGGACCGTCCGATGAGCACCCGCTCCCCCAGCAGCGCCCGCGCCGCGGGCACCGGCAGATCCCCCTGCCCGAGGTGCAGCACGTCAGCGCCCGCCGCGTGCGCCACATCGGCCCGGTCGTTGACCGCGAGCAGCGCCCCGTGCCGCCGGCACGCGTCCGCCAGCACAGCCAGTGCCGCGAGCTCCTCGCGGGCCTCGATGCCCTTCTGCCGGAGCTGGATCACGTCGACCCCGCCGCCGAGCACGGCGTCCGCGAACTCCGCGAGATCACCGCGCTGCGCCCTGGCGTCGGTGCACAGGTAGAGCCGGGCGTCGGCGAGCCGCTCACGAACGGTGCTGGTCATACGGTCGGCTCCCCTGGGGCGTCGCGCCGCGCGCACCGGACCGGCGCGCGCGGCGGAATCGTACGGGCTACACGGCGAGCGCCTGCGCGCGGCGCTTCACCTCGGTCCCGCGATTCTCGCGCAGCGCCTGGGCGGGCGTGCCGGGGAGGGTGGAGTCGGCGGTGAACAGCCACTCCAGCGCCTCCTCGTCGGAGAAGCCGTCGTCCTTCAGGACGGTCAGCGTGCCGGCCAGGCCCTTGGTGATCGCGCCGTCGCCGACGAAGTCCGCCGGGACCATCAGCACCTTGTTCTCCCCGCGGCGGACCGCGAGCAGGCTGCCCTCCTTGATGAGCGGCCGGATCCGGGTGATGTCGAGTCCGAGCCGCTCGGCGACCTCGGGCAGCGTGAGCCACGAGGGGACGAGAGCGTCAATCTTTGCGTCAACAGACGAGAAAACAGTCACAGGAACAGCGTGCCACTCCGCACCGACAACCGCTGCCGCCAGTGGCGCGAATCGCGATCCCCGCGGGTCAGCGCGGCGCGGACTTCAGCGCGGACTTCAGCGGCACCGAGGGGTCCGCGGCGAGCGCGGGGTCGAGGACGGCCGACCGGGTGATGAGCTTGCGCGCCTGGGCCAGGTCGCGCGGCCGGCCGACGGCCAGCAGCGCCACCAGCACGCCGTCCCGCAGCCAGCACACCGACCAGGCCGGGCCGGCCGGGTCGCCGCGCGGCAGCATCGTGTCGGCGTCGCCGTGGTGCCCGGCGTACTGCACGAACCGGCCGAACTGCTCGGACCAGAAGTACGGCACCGGGTCGTACACCTGGTCGTCGCCGGCCAGGTTCGCCGCGGCGGTGCGCGGGCCCTGCATCGCGTTGTCCCAGTGGTGGACCAGCAGCCGCACCCCGTAGCGGGCCGACGGGAAGGACGCGCAGTCGCCGACCGCGAGGACGCCGGGGGCGGTGGTCCGCAGCCGGCCGTCGGCGCGCACGGCGCCGTCCGGGTCGAGCGCGACGGTGGAGCCGGCCAGCCAGCCGGTCGCGGGCCGCACCCCGATGCCGACGACGGTCGCGTCGGCGGGCAGCCTGCTGCCGTCGGCGAGGACCACCGCGCCCGGTTCGAGGGCGGCGACCGCGCTGCCGGTGCGCAGCTCGACGCCGGCCTCGGCGTACCAGGTCCGCATGTGCGCGGTGACGGAGGCGGGCAGCACTCCGGCCAGCGGCCGGTCGGCGGCCTCGACGACGGTGACTGCGCAGCCCGCCTGCCGCGCGGCCGTCGCGAACTCCGCGCCGATCCAGCCCGCGCCGACCACCACGATCCGCTGCCGGGCCGCCAGCACGGGACGCAGCGCGGCGGCGTCGTCCAGGGTGCGCAGCAGGTGGACGCCGGGGAGGCCGGCGCTGCCCGGGAGCGCGACCGGGTGGGCGCCGGTGGCCAGTACGAGCTCGTCGTACGGCAGCGGGCCGGCGTCGGTGATCAGCTCCCGTCCCTCCGCGCGCAGCGCCTCGGCCCGGACGCCGAGCCGCAGGTCGACGCCGAGCGCGTCGAAGTCGACGTCGAAGCGGACGTCGAGGGGTTCGCTGCCCAGGGCGCCGAGCAGGACGGCCTTGGACAGCGGCGGGCGGTCGTACGGCGGGTGCGGCTCGTCGCCGAGCAGCGTGACCGATCCGCGCCACCCCTGCTCGCGCAGCGCGACCGCCGTCTGCACCCCGGCCATCCCGGCCCCGACGATGACCACAGCGCTCCGCTCGCTCATCCGCTCACGGTAACCCGCCCCCCAGGCGAACCCGCCCAGGTGGGGCGCGCCGCCGCTTTCTGTCGTCACACCGGCAGGCGAACGGGGGCGTGGCCCCGGCGGACGGCGGCAGGGATAGAGTGGCCGGCGCAAGCGAACACTCGCGGGAGCCCGGCGGACCGGGCTGAGAGGGCGGCTGAGCGGGCCGCCGACCGTAGGAACCTGATCCGGGTCATGCCGGCGAAGGGAGGAGCCGCAGTTCCATGCACACCCGAAATTTCGACGCCCTCATCATCGGCGGCGGCATCATCGGTCTGGTCACCGCCTGGCGCGCCGCCCAACGCGGAGTGCGCACAGCCCTCGCCGACCCCGAACCCGGCGGCGGAGCCGCCCGGGTGGCGGCGGGCATGCTGGCCGCGGTCACCGAGTTGCAGTACGGCGAGCAGACCCTGCTGGAGCTGAACTCCGCGTCGGCCGCCCGCTATCCCGACTTCGTCGCCGAACTCACCGACCTCACCGGTCTCGACACCGGTTACCGCCCCTGCGGCACCCTCACCGTCGCCCTGGACGCCGACGACCGCGCGCACCTGCGCGATCTGCACGCGTTCCAGACGTCGTTGGGCCTGCGCACCCAGTGGCTCAGCGGCCGCGAGTGCCGCCGCCTCGAACCGCTGCTCGCGCCCGGCGTCCGCGGCGGCCTGCGGGTGGACGGCGACCACCAGGTGGACCCGCGGCGGCTGGCCGGCGCGCTGCTGCGGGCAGCCGAGCTGGCCGGGGTGGTCTTCCTGCGGTCCGCCGTGGCCCGGGTCACCGTCACCGCCGGCCGGGCCACCGGAGCGCTGCTCGCGGACGGCCGCGAGATCGCCGCCGCCTCGACGGTACTGGCCGCCGGCAGCGAGAGCGGCCGGATCGCGGGCGTTCCGGAGGACGTGGCTCCGCCGGTCCGCCCGGTGAAGGGCCAGATCCTGCGGCTGCGGATCCCGCCCACGCACGCGCCGTTCCTGTCCCGTACGGTCCGCGCGGTGGTCCGCGGCAGCCACGTCTACCTGGTGCCGCGGGAGAACGGCGAGCTGGTGCTCGGCGCCACCAGCGAGGAGTTCGGCTGGGACACCACGGTCACCGCCGGCGGGGTCTACGAACTGCTCAGGGACGCGCACGAGTTGGTGCCCGGCATCACCGAACTCCCGCTCACCGAGATGCTCGCCGGGCTGCGCCCCGGCTCCCCCGACAACGCCCCGCTGCTCGGACCGACCGCGCTGGACGGCCTGTTGCTGGCCACCGGCCACCACCGCAACGGCGTGCTGCTCACCCCCGTGACCGGTGACGTGATGGCCGAGGTGCTGACCTCCGGCGAACTCCCTGACTACGCGCGGCCGTTCGCCGCGAGCCGGTTCGACCGTCCGGCCGCAGCCGCCCGATTGGAGCAGACCGTATGAGCGCCGCCGAGGGGTCGATGACGGTTCTCGTCAACGGTGAACGACGCTCCCTGGAACCGCCGTTGGCGCTGGACGCGCTGGTGGCGACGCTCACCTCGGCGCCGTCCGGGGTGGCCGTCGCGCTCAACGACACGGTGGTGCCCCGGACGCGTTGGGGCGGCACCGCGCTCGCCGACGGCGACCGGGTGGAGATCCTGACCGCGGTACAGGGGGGTTGACGTGCCGGACACCGAACACGTGGACACCGGCGTGGCCGCCGACCCGCTGCGGATCGCCGGCACCGACTTCACGTCCCGGCTCATCATGGGCACCGGAGGCGCGCCCAGCCTGGAGGTCCTGGAGCAGGCGCTGGTCGCCTCCGGCACCGAGCTGACCACCGTGGCGATGCGGCGGCTGGACCCCGCCGCGAAGGGGTCGGTGCTCTCGGTGCTGCGGCGGCACGGGATCCGGGTGCTGCCCAACACCGCGGGCTGCTTCACCGCGGGCGAGGCGGTGCTCACCGCGCGGCTGGCCCGCGAGGCGCTCGGCACGGACTGGGTGAAGCTCGAAGTCATCGCCGACGAGCGGACGCTGCTGCCCGACGCCGTCGAACTGCTCGACGCGGCCGAGACGTTGGTGGACGACGGCTTCACGGTGCTGCCGTACACCAATGACGATCCGGTGCTCGCGCGCAGGCTGGAGGACGTCGGGTGTGCGGCGATCATGCCGCTCGGGTCGCCGATCGGCTCGGGGCTCGGGATTCGCAACCCGCACAACTTCCAGCTGATCACCGAGCGGGCGCGGGTGCCGGTGATCCTGGACGCGGGCGCCGGGACGGCGTCCGACGCGGCCCAGGCGATGGAGCTCGGCTGCGCCGCCGTGATGCTGGCCTCCGCGGTGACCCGCGCCCAGCACCCGCCGACGATGGCCCTGGCGATGCGGCACGCGGTGGCCGCCGGCCGGCTGGCCCACCAGGCCGGCCGCATCCCCCGCCGCCACTACGCCCTGGCCTCCTCCCCCATCTGACCGGCTCCGCCGTTGTGAATTCAAAAACCCCGGGTTCTTATGGAACCGGAATTAAAGAATCCACAACCGGGCAGTTCGGAAACTGCCTGAGATTTCCCTCTTCGTCCTCTAGGTATTCGGCCCCGGGAATGTGAGGATTGGCTTGCCCCGGGCCGGACAGGACCGCCTGTGTATACGGAGCAGCGGGCAAGATGAATTCGACGTGAACGAAAAGTAAATCAGCTTCGGACATCGCAGACTGATCCCAGTGAGGAACCCATGGCAATGCCCCCTGCCCGGAAAACGCTCCTCGGCGGCCTGGTCGTCGCCTCACTCGCCACCGGAGCGCTCACCGCCCTGCCCGTCCAGGCGGTCACCGGCCCGGAGACCGCCGACCAGTCGCTCGCGTTCACCGCGCGCCTGGAGATCGGTGACGGCGAACGGGCCTGCTCCGGCGTGCTGGTCGAGTCGCAGTGGCTGCTCACCTCCGCCGCCTGCATCTCTCCGGACGGGCCCCCCGCGGCGGGCGCGCCAGCCGAGGCGATCCAGGCCACCATCGGCCGTACCGACCTCACCACCACCGCCGGGGCGGTGCGCGATGTCGTGCAGCTGGTGCCGTACGCCGGCCGGGACGTGGTCCTGGCGCGCCTGGACCAGGCCGTCCACGGCATCGCGCCGGCCGCCATCGCCGCGCAGCCGCCGGCGACCGGCAGCACCGTCACCGTGGCCGGCTACGGCCGCACCACGAGCGAGTGGGTTCCGCTGAAGCTGCACACGGGGACCTTCACGGCCGGTTCCCCGAGCGGCGCCGACCTGCCGCTGAGCGGCCAGAACGGCGCCACCATATGCGCCGGCGACGCCGGCGGCCCAGCGCTGGCCACCACCGGCGGGAAGACCGAACTCGTCGGCATCGGCTCCCGCTCCTGGCAGGGCGGCTGCTTCGGTACCGACCCGGCCCAGACGAACACCGACGCTCTCGACAGCCGGGTGGACGACCTGGCCGGCTGGGTGTCCGCCCATGTGGCCCGCTGGGGGCTCAAGTCGGAGGCCAACGGCAAGTACGTGTCCGCGGAGTTCGGCTACACCGGCGGCACGCAGGGGGAGTTGCGGGCCCGCACGGACGCGCCCGCGGGTTCGTGGGAGCAGTTCAGCCTGGTCTCCGGCGGCAGCGACGGGTCGGTGAGCCTGCGCTCGCAGAACGACGATCTGTACGTGAGCGTGGAGACCGAGGAGGACAGCACCCACCTGGGGATGCTGCGGGCCCGGTCCGCCACCGCGTACGGCTGGGAGAAGTTCCTCCTCCAGCGCCAGAGCAACGGCAACTACGCGCTGAAGTCCGTGCACAACGGCGAGTACGTGTCCACCGAGCTCAACTACACGGGCGTGGACGCGGACCTGCTGCGGGCCCGCAGCGACAAGGTCAGCGGCAGCTGGGAGCGGTTCACGTTCACCCGCACCGACGACTTCCCGACCGCCGCCCGCGACACCGTCCAACCGGGCCCCCTCCCCACGTCCTAGCCGCCGGACAGCGGTCACGGTTTGGCTTCGGAACGCCACAGCCCCGCCACAGTCCGGCCGCGTTCCACCGGATGGCTCAGCAACGGATCGTAGAATCGGCCATCGTGGACACCACCGTGCAGGACCCGCTCGTCGGGCAGACGCTCGACGGCCGCTACCGGGTCGAGGGGCGAATCGCGGTCGGCGGGATGGCCACGGTCTACCGGGCCGTGGACACCCGCCTCGACCGCGTGCTCGCGCTGAAGGTGATGCACCCGGGTCTGGCCGCCGACACCGGCTTCGTCGAGCGCTTCATCCGCGAGGCCAAGGCCGTCGCGCGGCTGTCGCACACCAACGTGGTCGGCGTCTTCGACCAGGGCGCCGACGGCCGTTACGTCTACCTGGCCATGGAGTACGTGGCCGGCTGCACCCTGCGTGACGTGCTCCGCGAGCGCGGCGCGCTGCAGCCCCGTGCGGCGCTGGACATCCTGGAGCCGGTGCTCGCCGCGCTCGGCGCCGCCCACCGCGCGGGCCTGATCCACCGCGACATGAAGCCGGAGAACGTGCTGATCGGCGACGACGGCCGGGTCAAGGTCGCCGACTTCGGCCTGGTCAGGGCCGTGGACACGCAGACCAGCGCCACGACGCCGGGCGCCCTGCTCGGCACCGTCTCGTACCTCGCGCCCGAGCAGATCGGCAACGGCCCGGTCGATCAGCGGACGGACGTCTACGCGTGCGGCGTCGTGCTCTACGAGATGCTGACCGGCCGCAAGCCGCATGCGGGCGACACCCCGATGAAGGTGATGTTCCAGCTGGTGAACGAGGACGTGCCGGCGCCGTCCGCGGCCGTCCCGGGGCTGCCGCCGCAGCTGGACGCGCTGGTGGCGCGGGCCACTGCCCGCGACCCGCACGGCCGCCCGGCCGACGCCGTGGAGCTGCTCGCCGAGGTGCGCACGTCACGGGCGACGCTCACCCCTGAGCAGCTGGACGGCCGGACGCCGGCGGACGCCGTGCCGCCGAGCGCTGACGACGGCCCCGTACCTGACTTCGCGCCCGACCTGGTGGGCCCGGTGAGCCCGATCGGCTCCGAGGAGCCGACCAGCGTCGTACCCGTGCCCGTGTCCGTGTCCGTACCTGTGCCGCCCGCCTCCGCGCCGGACGAGCTGAACCGCACGTCCCGGCTGATGCTCCCGCCGCCGGTGCCCGACGAGCCGCCCGCAGGCCCGCCCGGGCCGCGGCGCCGCAGGGGCCGGGACGGTCGCGGTCGGCGCGGCCCGCTGGCCGTCCTGGTGGCGCTGCTGCTGGTCCTCGGGGTCGGCGCGGGCGTCTGGTACATCAGCGACGGCCAGTTCACCCACGTCCCCGGCGTGCTCGCGCTCTCCCAGTCGGAAGCGCAGAAGAAGCTGACGTCGGCCGGGCTCGACAGCAAGGTCAGGCAGAGCTTCTCGCTGAACGTGCCGCGCGGCCGGGTGATCTCCACCGACCCGGCGCCCGGCAAACGCGTCCGCAACAACGGCTCGGTCACCCTGAACGTGTCCAAGGGCCCGCAGGTGGTGCACGTACCGGACGTGAAGGGCCGCACGGAGGCCGCCGCCCGCCAGGCCCTCAAGGCCGCGGGCCTCACCGCGGGCCCGGTACGCCAGGTCTTCAGCGACGACGTGCCCCGCGGCCAGGTGGTCTCCACCGACCCGGCGCCCGGCACGCAGCGCTCCCCCGACTCCCCCGTCACGATCACCGTCTCGCGCGGCGCCCCGGTGGACGTGCCCGACGTGATCGGCAAGTCGGTCACCGACGCCCAGCAGGAACTGGAGGACGCCGGCCTCAAGGTCGTCCTCGCCCCCGACAAGGTCTTCTCCGACGAGGCCGACGCCGACACCGTGGCCCTGGAATCCCCCGCCAAGGACTCCCAGGCCGCCGCGGGCGACACGGTCACGATCACCGTCTCCAAGGGCCAGCAGAAGTTCCCCGTCCCCGACGTGACCGGAAAACACAAGGACGAGGCCAAGCAAACCCTGGAGGACGCGGGCTTCGACGTCCGCGTGATCAGCGTCTTCTTCGGCGACACGGTATTCAGCCAGTCCCCCGGCGCCAACAGCCAGGCCCCCAAGGGCGCCACCATCACCATCTGGGTCCGCTGACCCCGCGAAACGCGGAAGACCCGGGACCGCGAACCGGGACCGGAGGGCTTCGCGGTCAGAGTTCGGGGCCGTCGCCGGGGGATTCCTGGTAGGAGTAGCGCTGTTCTGACCAGGGGTCGCCGAGGTTGTGGTAGCCGCGTTCTTCCCAGAAGCCGCGGCGGTCGGCGGTCATGTACTCGATGCCGCGGACCCACTTGGGGCCCTTCCAGGCGTAGAGGGTGGGGACGATCATCCGGACCGGGAAGCCGTGCTCGGCGGTGAGGGGTTCGGCGCCGCGGTGGGTGGCGAATATCGACTGGGGGTCGAGGAAATCGTCGAGCCGGAGATTCGAGCTGAATCCGTATTCGGCCCACACCATCACGTGCGTGACGTCGTCCGCGGGCGGCGCCAGTTTCAGTACGGTCTCGGTGGCGACCCCGCCCCATTCCATGCCGAGCATGGAGAACTTCGTCACGCAGTGGAAGTCCGCGACCACCGTCGTATACGGCAGCGCGGAGAACTCCTGGTGGTTCCAGCAGGTCTTGCCGCCGTCCGCGGTGGCGCCGAAGACCCGGAACTCCCAGCGGTCGGACTTGAACCGCGGCACCGGCCCGTAGTGCGTGACGGGCCAGCCGCGCTGGACTCGCTGCCCCGGCGGCAGCTCCCCCTCGCGACGCCCGGACTCACCCATACCTCCATGGTGACAGACCGGGCGCGATACCTCCGACCGGGGCTGATCCGGCCCGGGGGCGCGGGCCCGGCTTAGCCCGCACTTACTGGATCAGATCAGCGCGCGGTGCGAGGATGCGGCAACCAGTCGTACCGAACGGGAAGGACGGCGTTGCCATGCAGGGCGACCCCGAGGTCATCGAGTTCCTCAACGAACAGCTGACCGCCGAGCTCACCGCGATCAACCAATACTTCCTGCACGCGAAAATGCAGGAGAACTTCGGCTGGACGAAGCTCGCGAAGTACACGCGCTCCGAGTCGTTCGACGAGATGAAGCACGCGGAGATTCTGACCGACCGCATCCTGTTCCTGGACGGCCTGCCGAACTACCAGCGGCTGTTCCACGTCAGGGTCGGGCAGACGGTCACCGAGATGTTCCAGGTGGACCGGCAGGTGGAGGTCGAGGCGATCGACCGGCTGCGGCGCGGGATCGAGGTCATGCGGGCCAAGGCGGACATCACCTCGGCCAAGATCTTCGAGGACATCCTCGCCGACGAGGAGCACCACATCGACTACCTGGACACGCAGCTGGCCCTGGTCGAGAAGCTGGGCGAGCCGCTCTACATCGCGCAGCTCATCGAGCAGCCCGACTCGTAGCCGGAGGCTCCGGGGGGCTCAGGCCGCTTCGGCCGCGGGCGGCACAACGACCGCCGGGAGGGCCGACGGCACCACCGCGGGAGGCACCACCGCGGGAGGCACCACCTCCGGCACCAGCCTCGGCGCCGCGCCCCGCCCCAGCAAGCTCTGGATCCGCTTCACGCACGACCCGCAGTCCGTGCCGGCCTTGCAGGCCGACGCGATCTGCCGGGGCGTGCAGCGGCCGTCGTCGGCGTGCTGCTTGACCTGCTGCTCGGTGATGCCGAAGCAGGAGCAGACGTACACGCGGTCACCGCCAGTTCGGGGCTCGGCCAAGTGGCTCGACGACTAGATCAGGTAATCCTTACCTTACCCAACCGGATCCCCGGAATAAAGTGGCGAAGGGCGCGGATCAGTGTGATCCGCGCCCCTCTCACGTCCGGAGCCACGTCCGGAGCCGCGCCAGGCGCCGAAGCGCCCGCCCCGCCCCCGCCGCTACCGCCGGTACATCTCCGCCACCAGAAACGCCAGGTCCAGCGACTGGCTCCGGTTCAGCCGCGGATCGCACGCCGTCTCGTACCGCTGGTGCAGGTCGTCCACGAAGATCTCGTCGCCGCCCCCGACGCACTCGGTCACGTCGTCGCCGGTCAGCTCCACGTGGATGCCGCCGGGGTGGGTGCCGAGCGCGTGGTGCACCTCGAAGAAGCCCTTGACCTCGTCGAGCACGTCGTCGAAGCGCCGGGTCTTGTGGCCGGAGGCCGCCTCGAAGGTGTTGCCGTGCATCGGGTCGGAGACCCAGGCGACCTGCGCGCCGGACGCGGTGACCTTCTCCACCAGGGTCGGCAGCTTGTCCCGCACCTTGTCCGCGCCCATCCGTACGATGAACGTCAGCCGGCCCGGCTCCCGCTTCGGGTCGAGCCGCTCGATGTACGCGAGCGCCTCCTCCGGGGTGGTGCCGGGGCCGAGCTTCACGCCGATCGGGTTGCGGATCCGGGACGCGAACTCGATGTGCGCCCCGTCCATCTGCCGGGTGCGCTCGCCGATCCACACCATGTGGCCCGACACGTCGTACAGGTCGCCGGTACGGGAGTCGGTACGGGTCAGCGCGGTCTCGTAGTCGAGCAGCAGCGCCTCGTGCGAGGAGAACAGCTCGACGGTGCGGAACTCGGCCGGGTCGATGCCGCAGGCCGCCATGAAGTTCAGCGCGTTGTCGATCTCCCGGGCCAGCGCCTCGTAGCGCTGGCCGGACGGCGAGGACTTCACGAAGTCCTGGTTCCAGGCGTGCACCTGGCGCAGGTCGGCGTAGCCGCCGGTGGTGAAGGCCCGCACCAGGTTCAGGGTGGACGCCGACGCGTGGTACATCCGCCGCAGCCGGTCCGGGTCGGGGATCCGGGCCTCGGGGGTGAACTCGAAGCCGTTGACCGAGTCGCCGCGGTAGGTCGGCAGCGTGACGCCGCCGCGGGTCTCGGTCGGCTTGGAGCGCGGCTTGCTGTACTGCCCGGCGATCCGGCCGATCTTGACCACCGGCACCGAGGCCGCGTACGTCAGCACCGCTCCCATCTGGAGCAGCGTCTTGAGCTTGTTGCGGATCTGGTCGGCGCCGACCGCGTCGAACGCCTCGGCGCAGTCACCGCCCTGGAGCACGAACGCCTCGCCCTTGGCCACCGCGGCCAGCTGGGAACGCAGCTGGTCGCACTCTCCGGCGAACACGAGCGGCGGATACGAGGCGAGGTCGGCGATCACATCGCGCAGAGCCTCGGAGTCGGGCCACTCGGGCTGCTGCGCCGCGGGAAGAGAGTGCCAGGTGTTGTCACCGGCGTGGATATCTGCGTTCACGGTCACGCGCCCAACATTACGGGGTCGTGTCGGCTCGCTTTCACCTCTCTCATTGGATGAGACTGCTCGTGTGCGCGCACGGATCCGGCGCGCCCGAGACACGGGGGGCAGAAGGTTGACAGCAAGGCATCGCAGGAGGCGGTCGACGATCGGCTGGACCGCGGCGGCCGCCGTTCTGGCCACCGTCGCCACGTACGGCACGATCGCCCTCGCCTCCCCGCCCCGGGCCGCCGCGCAGCAGGCCGGACCGCACGCGCTCCAGGACGACTTCGCCTCCGCCGCGCGGGAGTTCGACGTCCCGCAGAGCGTGCTGATGGCGGTCTCGTACCGGCAGACCCTGTGGGATTCGCACGGCGGCCTGCCGAGCACCACCGGCAGCTACAACGTGATGGGTCTCACCCAGGTCGACCCGGGTGATCTGGCCGGCAACTCCGACCCGGCCGGCCCGGCCGCCGACGGGCTGAACCAGAGCGGCGACCCGGCCCGCATGAAGAGCTTTGCCCCGGACAAGAGCCTGCTGACGAGCGCCGGCTCGGTCAACACCGCCGATCCGCGGCTGCACACCCTCGACCAGGCCGCCAAGCTGATCCACCAGCCCGCGGCGGCGCTGCGCACCGACCGGGCGCAGAGCGTGCGGGGCGCGGCGGCGCTGCTGGCCGGCTACGAGAAGGCCGCGGCCGGCTCGCTGCCTGCCGACGCCGGCCGCTGGTACGCGGCCGTCGCCCGCTACAGCCAGTCGCCGGACACCGGCGGCGCCCAGCAGTTCGCCGACCGGGTCTACGAGTCGATCAGCAGCGGCGAGAGCCGCACCACCGACGACGGCCAGCAGGTCGTCCTGCCGGCCTCCCCCGGCGTGCACCCGGTCAAGACCGCGAAGACCCCGCTGGCCGCCGGCTCGGCCGGCACCCGCGCGGCCACCCCGGCCGCGACCCCGAAACCGGAGTGCCCGACCTCGCTGCGCTGCAACTTCGTGCCGGCCGCGCACAAGCAGAACAGCTCGGACAAGGCCGACTACGGCAACTACGACATCACCAACCGCCCGCTGCCCGGCCAGACCGGCGACGGCCAGAAGATCACCTCGATCGTCATCCACGACACCGAGGGCGACTACGGCAGCGCGCTGACCACCTTCCAGAACCCCAAGGCCGAGGCCAGCACCAACTACCTGATCAGGGCGTCGGACGGGCTGGTCACCCAGGTCGTGCAGGACAAGGACACCGCCTGGCACGCGGGCAACAAGTCGGTCAACATGCACTCGATCGGCATCGAGCACGAGGGCTACGCGATCAAGTCGGGCCACTGGTACACCGAGCCGCAGTACGAGTCCTCGGCGCTGCTGGTCCGCTATCTGACGGCGCTGTACGGCATCCCGCGGGACCGCGAGCACATCTTCGGCCACGACGAGGTGCCCGGACCGCTGAACTCCTACGTGGCGGGCATGCACTGGGACCCGGGCCCGTTCTGGGACTGGAACCGCTACATGGCGCTGCTGAACGCCTCCACGGGCTGGGGCGGCGCGGGCGCGCCGCTGCGCTCCGGCCAGGTGATCAGGATCGTGCCGCCGTTCACCTCCGCCAACCAGCCGGCCGTCACCTACGGCGGCAAGCCGGTGGCCGCGCAGCCCGCCGACTTCGTCTACCTCTACACGCAGCCGTCCACCAGTTCGGCCAGGCTCGGCGACCCGTATCTGCACGGCGGCTCGGCCGGTACGTCCGACGGCCCCGACTGGGGCGACAAGGCGGTGGCGGGCACCCGTTACGTGGTGGCGCAGCAGTCGGGCGACTGGACGGCGATCTGGTACGGCGGCAAGAAGGGCTGGTTCTACGATCCGGGCGGCCGGATGGCGGCGGCGGTGGACACCACGGGGCAGAACGTGGTGACCCCGGTGGCCGGCCGCGGCACGATCGCGGTCTTCGGCCGGGCCTACCCGGAGACGGCGGCCTACGCGGGCACGAAGGTGCCGGTGCAGGCCGACAACGACAAGGCGCTGACCAGCTACACCATCTCGGCCGGCCAGAAGTACGTACCGGCCGGGCCCGCGGTGGCCGGCGACTACTTCTACGCGCAGAACATCGACAACAGCGCGCCCGGCGACCACACGCTGGTCACCGGCAGCGTGAAGTTCTACCCGATCCGCTTCAACCACCGGATGGCCTGGGTCAGGTCCACCGACGTGCAGCTGACCCCGTCCACCGCGCGGCTGCCGGCGACCAGCCGCTACAACGTGATCGGCCGGGACTCGTCGGGCACGGCCTGGCAGTACCAGGGCACCACCAACCCGTCGGCGCCGTTCCTGAGCCGGTTCAAGATCGACACCGGCTGGCAGGCGTACAACACGGCCACCCCGACGAGCGTGCTGCGGGCCGACGGCACCGGTGACGTGCTGGCCAGGGACACCAAGGGCTCGCTCTGGTACTACCAGGGCAGCGGCAACCCGGTGAAGCCGTTCAAGGCGCGGGTGAAGGTCAGCACCGACGACGGCGCCTGGGGCAAGTACACCTGGCTGGCCGGGGTCGGGGACGTCAACGGCGACGGGCACGCCGACCTGATCGCCCGGGACAGCAAGGGCAACCTGTGGCTGTACAAGGGCACCGGCACCCACACGGTGCTGGCGTTCCGGGCGTCCATCGGCACCGGCTGGAACATGCACACCGCGCTGGCCGGCGTCGGCGACATCACCGGGGACGGCAAGCCGGACCTGGTCGCCCGGGACACCACCGGCAAGCTGTGGCTGTACCAGGGCACCGGCTCCGGCACCGCGCCGTGGGCGTCCCGGGTGCAGATCGGCACCGGCTGGAACGCCTACAACTCGCTGGTCGGCGTCGGCGACATCAGCGGCGACGGCCGCCCCGACCTGCTCGCCCGGACCAGCGCGGGCAGCCTCTACCTCTACAAGGGCACCGGCTCGGCCACCGCCCCCTGGTCGGCCAAGGCCCAGGTCGGCAGCGGCTGGAGCATGTACGGGCTGCTGCTGTGAGCGGCACCCGTCGCGGTGGCGGGACCGCTGGCAGCAACCGGACAGCGGACCGCGGCGACCACGTGAACGCGCGGCAGCATTGCGGTAGGGTCGGCGGCATGAACGCGCCGCAGAACCAGCCGACGAACCGGAACTGGTGGTGGACCGCTCCTCCGGCGGCCCACTGATCGCGCGTATCAGATCTCGCGAAGGCCGCCCCTGGGGGCGGCCTTCGGCGTTCACCGGCCGGCCGCCCCTTCCCCAGCCCCTCAGCTCCGGAAGGACCACCGCCGTGACCCTGACCCCAGCTCCAGCGCAGCCGGCCGCCGCCCAGCTCGTCGAGCGGCTGCTCGACCCGCAGTGCCCGCCGTTCGCCCTGCTGCACCGCCGCACGCCCGGCCACCCCGAGGGGCTGGTGGAGGTGCTGGTCGGCCCGGTCGGGCCCGCCGACCTGCTCACCGACATCCCGCTGCCGACCGGGGCGCCGGCCGGCGGCCGGCCGGTCACCGACGCGCTGGCCCTGGTCCCGTTCCGGCAGATCCGCGAGCGCGGCTTCGACGTACGCGACGACGGCACCCCGCTGGCCGTGCTGCGGCCCGACGAGTCGTACGAACTCCCGCTGGCCGAGCTGCTGGACGCGCTGCCCGACCGCGAGGTGCGGGTCGAGGGCGGCGCGTTCGACGTGGACGACGACCGCTACGCGGGCATCGTCGAGCGGGTCATCGAGGACGAGATCGGCCGCGGCGAGGGCGCCAACTTCGTGATCCGCCGCACCTTCCGCGGCTCGGTGCCCGACTACGGGCCGGACGCCGGACTCGCGCTCTTCGGGCGGCTGCTGCGCGGCGAGCGCGGCGCCTACTGGACGTATGTGGTGCACACCCCGGAGCGGACGCTGGTCGGCGCGAGCCCGGAGGTGCATGTGCGGATGTCCGGGGGCACGGTGGTGATGAACCCGATCAGCGGCACGTACCGCTACCCGCCGCAGGGGCCGTCGGCGGACGGCCTGCTGGAGTTCCTGCACGACTCGAAGGAGGTCGAGGAGCTGACGATGGTGGTGGACGAGGAACTGAAGATGATGTGCACGGTCGGCGGCCTCGGCGGGGTGGTGGTCGGCCCGCGGCTGAAGGAGATGGCGCACCTGGCGCACACCGAGTACGAGCTGCGCGGGCGCTCGGCGATGGACGTGCGGGACGTGCTGCGGGAGACGATGTTCGCCGCCACGGTGACCGGGTCGCCGGTGCAGAACGCCTGCCGGGTGATCGAGCGGTACGAGCCCGGCGGGCGCGGCTACTACGCGGGCGCGCTGGCGCTGATCGGCCGGGACTCGGGCGGGGCGCAGACACTGGACTCGCCGATCCTGATCCGCACCGCGGACATCGCGCCCGACGGCGAGCTGAAGGTGCCGGTCGGGGCGACGCTGGTGCGGCACTCCGAGCCGCGCGCGGAGGTCGCCGAGACGCACGCGAAGGCGGCCGGGGTGCTCACCGCGCTCGGGGTGCTGCCGGCCCGGGCGCGTGCCTCCGCGGAGCCCCGGCCGCGGCTGGCCGACGACATCAGGGTGCGGGCCGCGCTGGACGCCCGGCGGGCGAACCTGGCGCCGTTCTGGCTGCGGATGCAGACCGAGCACCCGCGGCCGACCGGGCACGCGCTGGTGGTCGACGGGGAGGACACGTTCACCGCGATGCTGGCGCACGTGCTGCGGTCGGCCGCGCTGGAGGTGACGGTGCGGCGCTACGACGATCCCGGGCTGCGGGAGGCCGCGCTCGGCCACCGGGGCCCCGTGGTGCTCGGCCCCGGCCCCGGCAACCCGGCGGACGCGGCGGACCCCAAGATGCGGTTCCTGCGCGGGCTGGCCGCCGAGCTGGTCGCCGGGCACCGGCACGGGCTGCTCGGGGTGTGCCTCGGCCATGAGCTGCTGGCCGCGGAGCTGGGCCTGGACCTGGTGCGCAAGGCGAATCCGGCGCAGGGCGCGCAGGAGCGGATCGACTTCTTCGGCCGGCCGGAGACGGTGGGCTTCTACAACACGTTCACCGCGCGCTGCGATGCCGCTGCCGCGGAGGAACTGGCCATGCACCAGGTCGAGTTGAGCCGCGACCCGGCGACCGGCGACGTCTTCGCCCTGCGCGGCCCCGGCTTCGCCGGCGTGCAGTTCCACCCGGAGTCCGTCCTGACCCTGAACGGCCCGGCGCTGGTGGCGGAGGCGCTCTCCGCGGTCGTGAAGTCCGCCTGACGCGCGTCCCGGTGTTCGGCGCCCGACCTGTGACGTCTGGCGCCGAAAACCGGGGTGGCCGGGGGCCGTTCGGCCGGTCAGCCGAAGAAGACGCTGACCTCCTCGTAGAGGGTGGGGTCGACCGTCTTGATGCGGGCGGTCGCGTCCTCGATCGGGACGCGGACGATGTCGGTGGAGCGGAGGGCGACCATCTTGCCGTAGTCGTGGTCGCGGACCGCCTCGATCGCGTGCAGGCCGAACCGGGTGGCCAGCCAGCGGTCGTACGCGCTGGGCGTGCCGCCGCGCTGGACATGGCCGAGAACCGTCGTCCTCGCCTCCTTGCCCGTGCGCTTCTCGATCTGCTTCGCCAGCCACTCCCCGATCCCGGACAGCCGGACGTGCCCGAACGAGTCGAGCGTGCCGTCCTTGAGCACCATGTCGCCGTCCTTGGGCATCGCCCCCTCGGCGACCACCACTATCGGCGCGTAGCGGACCTTGAAGCGGCTCTCCACCCAGGCGCACACCTGGTCCAGGTCGAAGCGCTGCTCGGGTATCAGGATCACGTTGGCCCCGCCGGCCAGCCCGGAGTGGAGCGCGATCCAGCCCGCGTGCCGGCCCATCACCTCCACCACCAGGACCCGCATATGGGACTCGGCCGTGGTGTGCAGCCGGTCGATCGCCTCGGTGGCGATGTTGACCGCCGTGTCGAAGCCGAAGGTGTAGTCGGTCGCTGACAGGTCGTTGTCGATGGTCTTGGGTACGCCGATGACGTTGACGCCGTGCTCTTGGTAAAGGGTGGAGGCCACCCCGAGGGTGTCCTCGCCGCCGATGACGATGAGCGCGTCCACGCCCTCCGCCGCCAGGTTCTCCTGGACCCTGCGCGCGCCGCCCTCGACCTTGAGCGGATTGGTGCGCGAGGAGCCGAGTATGGTGCCGCCGCGCGGCAGGATGCCGCGGACGGCCGGAATGTCGAGCGGTACGGTGTCCCCTTCCAGGGGACCTCGCCAACCGTCCCTGAAGCCGGTGAAGTCGAACCCGTACTCCTGGACGCCCTTACGAACGATGCCGCGAATGACTGCGTTGAGACCGGGGCAGTCCCCGCCGCCGGTCAGAACTCCAACCCGCATGGACTCTTCCCTTCGTCGCACCAGCTGTGCCGGATGTGACAAACACCGGCCAAGCTAGCGTGACTTGAGTCACATGTCGCCGTCCAGATCGCTGTCAAGGCCACGTTCGATCGCGTACCGGACAAGCTCGACGCGATTGTGCAGCTGGAGTTTGCCGAGCGTGTTCTGCACGTGGTTCTGCACGGTCCGGTGCGAGATCACCAGCCGCTGGGCGATCTGCTTGTAGCTCAGCCCCTTGGCGACCAGCCGCAGCACCTCGGTCTCCCGCTCGGTGAGCTGGGGCGCGGCGGGCTCCCCCGCGGCGGCCTGCGGCGGGACGGTCGCCAGCCTGCGGTACTCGCCGAGCACCAGGCCGGCCAGGCCCGGGGTGAAGACCGGGTCGCCGCCGGCGGTCCTGCGGACCGCGTCCACCAGTTCGTCCCGGCCGGCCGACTTCAGCAGGTAGCCGGTGGCACCGGACTTCACCGCCTCCAGCACGTCGGCGTGCTCACCGCTCGCGGACAGCACCAGGACCCGGACCGCCGGGTCGCCGGCCACCACGTCCTTGCAGACCTGGACCCCGGACGCGCCGGGCAGGTTGAGATCGAGGACCAGCACCTGCGGGCGGGCGGCGCGGGCCCGGCGGATCGCCTCGGGTCCGTCGCCGGCGGTGGCCACCACCTTGAAGCCCGCCTCGGCCAGGTCGCGGGCGACGGCCTCCCGCCACATCGGGTGGTCGTCCACGACCATCACGGATACGGGCGCGTCGGCGGCGCCGGAGTCTTCGGCCGTGCCCACGGTCATCGGGAGCTCCCTGTGTTCGTCGCGTCGGTGAGTTCGTCGGTGCGGGCGTCGGCTCGCGGGGCCGTCATCAGAGGTTCGGAGGCGGGTTCGGCCTGCGCGGGGTGTACGGGGGCGGCTTCGTCCGCCGCGGCCCCCCTGGGCAGCCGGAGCTCGACCTCGGTGCCCTGCCCCGGCACCGACACCAGTTCCGCGCCGCCGCCCAGATCGCGCAGCCGGCCCCGGATCGACTGGGCCACCCCGAGCCGCCCCTCGGTCTCCGCCGCGGCCAGCCGCCCGGCCGCGATCCCCGGCCCGTCGTCCCGCACGGTGACCAGCACGGTGTCCGGCTCGTCCTCCACCAGGATCCAGGCGTGCGCCTGCTCGCCGGCGTGGTTGCGTACGTTGTCCAGGGCCGCGCCGACCGCCGCCGTCAGCTCCGCGGCCTGGTGCGGGTCGAGCAGTACCGGGGTGCCGGGCGCGGACAGTGTCACGCCCGCGCCGGAGAACGGGGCCAGCAGCACCCGCAGGTCGTGCGGGCCCGCCGCGTGCGGGTCGTCGGCGGCGCGCGGCTCGGGCAGCGGGCCGCCGGTGATCAGGGTGCGCAGCGCGGCCTCCTGCTCGCCGGCCATCCTGCCCAGTTCCGCGGCCTCGCCGCCGGCCTGGTTGCCGCGCCGCTGCACCATGGCGAGCACCTGGAGCACCCCGTCGTGGATGTCCCGGGCCAGCCGTTCGCGCTCCCGGGTGGCGGCCTCGATCTGGAGGGCGCGGGCGAGGGTGCGCTCACTGGCCCGGGCGACCTCGACGACGTAGCCGATGGCGATGCTGGCGATCCACACCAGCACCAGGTTGTGCAGGGTGTCCCGGCTGGGGGTGCCGCGCTCGACGATGTCGGTGACCGCCACCAGCGAGGACGCCAGCGCCGCCCAGCGCCAGCCGCCCTTGACGGCGAAGGCCAGCACCGAGCCCGCGGTCCATATCGACGGCAGGGTGAAGGCACCGGCCTGGATCCGGGACGCCTCGTCCACGAAGCGGGTCAGCAGGACCCCGGTGAGCGCCACGGTGAGGTCGACCGCGAGGAACGCCTTCGTGCAGCGTTCGGCGTTCCTGACCCGGCCGACGGTGGCCAGGGTCCACACCGCGAGCACCGCCATATAGGCCCCGCCGGGCAGCGGATGGCGCAGGTGGCCGTAGGCGTGGAAGTACAGCGCGATGGCGTAACCGCAGGTCAGCACCCGGTAGGCGACCAGGGCCCGCCACAATGGCTGCTCCACCGACAGCATCCTGACGGCCATGGGTCCCGCCCCCCTTTGTCCCGCTGCGCCGCCCGGCCCGGTCAGGTGCCGGAGGGCTGCTCCCGTTTCCGCTGCTGATTCTGCCCGTCCTCGGGGCCGTCCGACCCGTCCTGGGCCTTGTCCTGCGGTCCGTCCGGCTCTTCCGCGGGTTCGCCGGCCGCCGGATCAGCCGCCGGATCAGCCGGCGGCTCGCCCGCGCGCTTGGCGGCCTCGGCGATCTGCCGCTTGGCCGCGGTGGCGTAGATGTCGACGTACTCCTGGCCGGACAGCTTCATGATCTCGTACATCACCTCGTCGGTGATCGAGCGCAGGATGAAGCGGTCGCCCTCCATGCCGTGGTACCGCTCGAAGTCCAGCGGCCGGCCGATCCGGATGCCGGGGCGGATCGACAGCTTCGGCATCACCTTGCCGACCGGCTGCACCTTCTCGGTGTCGATCATCGCCACCGGGATCACCGGCGCCCCGCTGGCCAGCGCCACCCGGGCCAGGCCGCCGGGCTTGCCCCGGTAGAGCCGGCCGTCGGGCGAGCGGGTGCCCTCGGGGTAGATGCCGAACAGCTCACCGCGGGCCAGCACCGCCACCCCGCTGTTGACCGCCGCCGCACCGGCCCCGCGGGCGCCCGAGCGGTCCACCGGGAGCTGGCCGACGCCCTTGAAGAAGGCCGCCGTCAGCTTTCCCTTGACTCCGGGCGAGGTGAAATATTCCTCCTTCGCGATGAAGGTGACCTTCCGGTCGAGCACCGCGGGCAGGAAGAACGAGTCGGAGAACGAGAGGTGGTTGCTCGCCAGGATCGCCGGGCCGTCGTCCGGGATGTTCTCCAGGCCCTCCACCCAGGGGCGGAAGGCGGCCTTGAGCGGCGAGCCAATGGCGATCTTCATCGCGCCGTAGAACAACCTCGGACCTCCTGCTAGCCGTCGGACCGACCTTAACGCCCCCGGGGGCGTGTCTCTCCCCTCGCGCGCCGTCCCGGTCCCGCCCGGACTGGGCCGGATGGGGCTTACCGCTTGGTATCGGGTCCGCGTACGCTGAACACCCGACCTCCGTGTACCCCGTGTACCCGCGTACGCGCCCTCGAACAGGAGAACCACGGTGCCGCTCATGCCCGGAGCCGAGCCGTACCGCCATGACGGCGGCGAGATCGGCGTACTGCTCTGCCACGGATTCACCGGCACGCCCCAGTCGCTGCGCCCCTGGGCCGAGTACCTGGCCGACCGCGGGCTGACCGTGTCGCTGCCGCTGCTGCCCGGGCACGGCACCCGCTGGCAGGACATGCAGGCGACCGGCTGGCAGGACTGGTACGCCACGGTGGACCGGGAGCTGAGAGAGCTCTCCGAGCACTGTTCGCAGGTCTTCGTCTGCGGCCTGTCGATGGGCGGCACGCTGGCACTGTGGCTGGCGGCGAAGCACGGCTCCGCGATCAGCGGGCTCGTGCTGGTCAACCCGTCGGTCAAGGCCGACAGCCTGCAACTGAAGGCGGTGCCGGTGCTGCGGCACCTGGTGCCGTCGGTGGCGGGCATCGCCAGCGACATCGCGCTGGAGGGCGGCAAGGAGGTCGGCTACGACCGCACCCCGCTGAACGCCGTCCACTCGTACAGCAAGTTCTGGCCCATGGTGCGGGCCGGGCTGCCCCGGGTCACCCAGCCGCTGCTGCTGCTGCACAGCCGGGTCGACCACGTGGTGCACCCGTCGAACTCGGCGATCGTGCTGGCCAAGGTGTCGTCCACCGACGTCACCGAGCGGGTCCTCGAGCGCAGCTACCACGTGGCCACGCTCGACCACGACGCCGAGCGGATCTTCACGGAGTCGTACGACTTCATCCAGCGGCTGTCCGCCCCGGCGGCGGAGCCCGCGGTCGGGGAGGGGACGGCAGGTGGCTGACCGGGAGGACGAGGACGCCGCGCCGCAGGACGAGGAGCCGGCCCGCCCGCCGCTCGACGAGGAGGCCGCCTGGGCGGCGCTCGTCGCCGGCTACGACGACGACCCGGAGCCCGGCACCGGCCTGTGGCCCGAGGCGGAGGACATCACCCCCAAGCCCGCGGGCGCCGACCGGGCGAAGGACCCGGCCGACCTGCCCGAGGGCGAGGACCGCGGCCCGGTGAACACCACACTGCTCCCGGCCAACCGCAGCATCGTGATCCACCCGGTGATCAAGGGTCCGCGCGACTACCAGCCGCCGGACGACGAGGACGACGACCACTTCGTCCCGCCGGAGCCGCCGCCGCTGCCTGAGGCTGACGTGACGACGAAGTTCGCGTGGATCGCGGTGCTCGGGGGGCCGCTGCTGCTGCTGTGCTTCGTGCTTTTTCAGCTGGAGATGACGTGGTGGGCGCTTCTTGTCGGCGTCGGCGGCTTCCTTGGCGGCTTCGCCACTCTGGTTGCGCGTATGCGCCCGGACGAAGACGACGAGGACCGCCCCGGCGGCGGCGCGGTGGTGTAGGTCGTCCTCAATCGCCGGACGGGCTGGTTGTGTCCTCAAGCGCCGGACGGGCTGAATTTTTCAGCCCGTCCGGCGTTTGAGGACAAAAGGGCGGGCGGGTGGGAGAAGTCAGCGCGCGGGGACGCGCAAGGCCGCCAGCACCGGTAGGTGGTCGCTCGCCGCGCGGAGGTCGGCGCCCGTGACGCCGGGGAGAGCGAGAGGGACGCCGCACCCCAGCACCTCGACACCTGCGGTGGCAAACACCGCGTCGATCCGCTGCCGCGGACTCCGCGCCTCGGACGTGAACTCCCCGCCCCACGGCTTGACGGCCCAGCCGTCCTGAAGCGCTCCGGCCAGGCGGCCGAACGACGGCCCCTCCGGCCGCTCGTTCAGATCCGCCCCGGCCACCCCGTACGGCTCCCCCATCGCGTCGACCCGCTCAAGCAGCAACCCGGCCTGCTGCGACCGCTCCCGGCCGGACAGACTGAGGTGCGCGCTGAGCACCGAGAGCCGCGCGCCGCCGACCCGTACCACCGCCGTGGCGAACCCCCGCTGGTGCAACCCGGGGGTGTGCGGCAGCAGTACGTCCTCCGTGCGCTCCACATGGACCCGCAGCGACGACATGATCATCGGTCCCGCGGCGGTCGCCCCGCCGGTGACGTGCACGAGTTCGGTCGCGCGGGCCAGCCGGGCGACGGCCTTGCGCCAGCGGAAGAACCGCGGCGCCTCCTGGACCAGGACGAGATCGGGGGCGCAGGCACGGATCACCCGGGCCAGCGCCGCCGTATCGTCCCGCATCGAGCGGATGTTGTAGCTGAGCACGCGGATGACCGCCGAGCCAGGCTCGGTGGCGGAGCTCGGCAGATCGTCCACTGTCATGGTGTCAGCCCTGTCGTGCCAGGTCGGCGGCTCCCACCAGCCCTGCCTTGCCGCCGAGTCGGGCGGCGAGCACCTGGGCGTGCGGCCGCCACTCCCCGCCGATCAGCCAGCGCCGGAAGGACTTGCGGATCGGGTCGAGGACCAACTCGCCCTCGTCCGCCACTCCGCCGCCGACGATGAACGCGGACGGGTCGAAGAGCGACGCCAGGTCGGCGAGGCCCGCACCGGCCCAGCGGGCCAGTTCGCGGAAGGAGTCCACGGCGACCGGGTCGCCCTGCCGGGCCGCGGCGCTGATGTGCCGGCCCTCGACGCCTTCCACCGTCCCGTCGCCGAGCGCGAGCAGAGCCTCCGCGTTCTCCGGGGTGGCGTTGGCCCGCTGCTTGGCGTAGCGGACCAGGGCCCGGCCGGAGGCGTACTGCTCCCAGCAGCCCTGGCTGCCGCAGCCGCACAGCAGCCCGTCGGGCACCACCCGGATGTGCCCGAACTCCGCGGCCACGCCGAACCGGCCGCGGCGCAGCTTGTTCCCGATGATGATGCCGCCGCCGAGTCCGGTGCCGAGCGTGATGCAGATCACATCGGAATGACCCTGTCCGGCACCGAAGCGGTACTCGCCCCAGGCCGCCGCGTTGGCATCGTTCTCCACCACGACGGGCAGTCCTACGCGCTGTTCGACCTTGTCCTTGAGCGCCTCGTGCCGCCAGTTGATGTTGGGCGCGAAGAGCACGGTGGCACGCTTGTCGTCGACGTAGCCGGCGGCGCCGATGCCGACGGCCTCGATCGTGTGACCTGTGCTGACCTGCCGCACCGCCTCCACGATCGCGTCCACGATGCCTTCGGGAGTCGGCGGCGTCGGCACCTTGACGGTCTCAAGGATCGAGCCTTCCTCGTCGACCACCCCGGCCGCGATTTTGGTGCCGCCGATGTCGACGCCGATGGTGAGTCCCATGTGTCCCTCAGTTTTCGGTCGATCCCCGCCGCTAAGAGAACCGTACCGGAGGAGGGGTCAATCGAGGTCGATGTGTTCAGCGGTTGAACGCGGGGGCTCCTCGCCGGGGCGGCGGCCGGAGGTCCAGCGGGCCTCCTGGCCGGCCACCGCGGACCGATATGCCGCCAGGAGTTCGGCTCCGGCCGCCGACAGGTGGTCGAACAGGTCGGGATTGCGGTCCTTGATGGGTTCGACAACAGAACGCACCTGGGAGATGACGCCCTGGGCCGCCAGTTGCACCGCGGGATTGTTCAGCCCGGCCAGCCGGTCGCCCACGGCCTCGGCGAGCCTGCGCAGCTCGTCGGTCGCGCTGCCCGCGCCCTGGCCCGTCTGGGCCCGCCTGCGGGCGTGCTCGGCCGCGATGTCCTCAGCGCTGGCCTTCGCCCACGCGTCGGCGTCGGGACGGTCGGTGGCTTCGCTCATGATCGGCTCCAAATGGGGCGCTCCGGGCTGAATGCGTCGGCTTCCCTCGACGGTACCTGAACGCCCGGCGGCGCGGACCGGTCAGCGCGGCCACAGATCGGGGTCCGGGGTGAACCGCACCCGCAGCACCCCGTCACGCAGCGCGGCGCCGGAGACCGTGCAGCGGCGCAGGGCCGACGGCAGCGGCACGATCCGGCGGAACCCGCCCGCGTCCACGACGAGTTCGTCGCCGCGGCGCACCAGATCGAGGCCGTCCCGGCCGGCTCCCGGCAGCGGCAGCGACCACTCGAACCAGCCCTCGTCGCGCAGCAGGTCCCGTACGACCCAGGGGTCGGGCCGGGTCGAACCTGCGACACCGGGTTGAGGAGAGCCGTGCTCTGTCCCCACCGCGAGCGCGGCCAGTTCGGCCGGTTCCTGCGGCGGCCGGCCGAGGTGCGGCAGTTCGCGCAGCGGTACGCCGTCGGCGGCGCACTGGTCGGCGAGCGCTTTCAGCTGCTCCTGCTGCCGGCCGGAGAGCCCGGCGAGGAACGGGTCGGCGGAGCCGGTGGGCAGCAGTCGGTTGGCGGCGACCCCGGCCAGCCGGTGGCCGAACAGCGCGAGGCCGGCGCGCGCGGTGCGCAGCGTCGCCTGGGCCTGCTCGCCCGGTTCCAGTACGACGGCCACCGACGTGCCGGCGTCCTCGATCACGGCCTGCGCGGCGGCCAGCCGCTGGTCGGCGCGGGCCGCGGCCTCGTAGGCCCACTCGGCGGGCATCGGCACCCCGGCGAGCTGGGCGAGCACCGGGCGCAGCGCGCGGGCGGCCTGCCGGTCGGCGGGCAGCAACCGGCGCAGGTAGCGGCGCAGTTGCTCGGGCAGCGCGAGCAGCGTGAGGGCGTCGCGGACCGGCGGCAGATCGACGACGACCAGGTCCCACGGCGGCGGGTTGCCGTCGCCGCCCTCGTCCTCGCCGTACGCCTGGCGGACCGAGCCCAGCAGCGCGAGGGCGTCGGCGCCGGGCAGGACGGTCAGCTCCTCGGGGTCCATCGGTGCGGCGCCGAGGAAGGCCAGCAGCCCGCCGATCCGGCCCTGGAACTCCAGCGCGCCGCCCTGGAAGGTCTCGGCGGGGTCGATGCCGCCGATCCACAGCCCGGGCTCGACCTGGACGGAGCCGGAGCCGGGACCCGCGGGCTCGTCGGGGCCGGCCGGGGCGCGCACCAGCGCCGTCGCGGCGGCCCGGTCGCGGGTCAGCAGCAGCGTCGGGGTGCCGTCACGTGCCGCGCGGGCCGCCGTGGCGGTCGCGACGGTGGTGCGGCCCGCGCCGGCGGCGCCGGTGACCAGCAGGGTGCGGACGGCGCCGGCGGCGGGCACTCAGGCCAGCTCGTCGGGCTCGGCGACGTGCTCGGCCGCGCCCTTGGCGGGCGCCTGCCCGGCGGGGGCCTGCGCCGGTGCGGCCTCGACCCGCTTCTTCAGGCCGGCCAGCGCCCGGTCGATGATGACCTTCTCGGCCTTGCGCTTGATCATGCCGAGCATCGGGATCTTCACGTCCACCGTGAGCTGGTACGTGACCTCGGTACGGGCGCCGCCGTCGAGCGGGGCGAGCGCGTAGGAGCCGTCCAGGGTGCGCAGCATCTGCGACTTGACCAGCGACCACTGCACCTCGTTGGCGCTGATCCAGGTGTACGCCAGGGTGTGGTCGTCCTTGATCGCGCCGGCGTCGAGCAGCAGCCGCACCTGCTCGGCGCGGCCGGCCTCGTCACGGGCCAGCACCTCGGCCTCCTTGACCTCTCCGGTCCACTCCGGGTAGCGGTCGAAGTCGGCGATGACGCCCATGACGGCGGCTGGGGCCGCCTCGATCGTGATGCTGGACCTCGTGTGTTCCGACATCGCCGTGGTCCTCCGGGGCTGCTCGGTGAGGGCTCTACTGGGGGTGGAAAGGGGTGGGTGTGCTGTTGGCGCGGGGCGCTGCTGAAGGCTATCGCGCCGGGCGGTGCCGACGATCACCACTCCAGCGCCCACGGCGTGCGGGTGTGGTTGAAGTGGCCGACGTTGACGCACTCGGTGCGGCCGATCCTGGTCCTGGCCACCAGCGGCTGGTGGACGTGCCCGAAGAGCGAGTATTTCGGCTGTACGGCGCGGATCGCTTCGAGCAGCGCCTCGCTGCCGCGCTCGAAGCGCCGGGCCTTGGTGTCGTAGCAGAGCTCGGGGATCGCCGGCGGGATGTGCGAGCAGAGCACGTCGACCGGGCCGAGCGCGGCGACCTTCTCCGCGTACGCCTGGTCGTCCACCTCGTACGGGGTGCGCATCTGGGTGCGCAGGCCGCCGCCGACGAAGCCGAAGACCCGGCCGCCGATCTCGGCGGTGCCGCCGTCCAGCACGGTGGTGCCGGGCCCGGCGTACTCCGCCCACAGCGCGGGCACGTCCACGTTGCCGTAGGTGGCGTAGGTCGGGGTCGGGAAGGCGGCGAAGAGCTCCGTGTACTGCTTGCGCACCGCGGTCTCGATCGCGTCGCGGCGGTCGATGCCGGCCCACAGCTCGCGGTCGAGCGCGCGGGCCTCGTCGAAGCGGCGGGCGGTGCGCAGCTCGACCATCCGGTCGGCGCTCTCGGTGCCGAACAGGTCGGGGAAGATGCCGCGGGAGTGGTCCGCGTAGTCCAGGAACAGCACCAGGTCGCCGAGGCAGACCAGCGCGTCCGCGCCGTCTCCCGCCCTGGCCAGCGCGTCGGCCGCGCCGTGGACATCGCTCACCACATGCACCCGCATGTCGCGATTTTATCGCCCGCCACCTTGTAGCGGGTTACCTGCGCGCCGCGCACCCGCTGGTCTACTGTTCCCGGCAGCGGTCAACCTGATCCACCCGGTGTGTGATGCTGAAAACATCTGTACTGCCCCCCTATCGCCGGAGCTTTACTGATGGGTAACGTCCAGGCCGTCCATCACTTTTCCCTCCGGGTGCGCCGTGGCACCGATGAGGAGTAGCTGCCTTGCGTGAGTTCAGCCTGCCGGCTCTGTACGAGGTCCCCGCAGACGGCAATCTGACGGACCTGATCCGCCGTAACGCCACCGCGCACGCGGAGACTCCGGTCATCGCCCGCAAGGATTCCGCCGGCCGCTGGGTCGACCTGACGGCGGTGGAGTTCTACGCCGAGGTTCGCGCCGCGGCCAAGGGCCTGATCGCCTCGGGCGTGCAGCCCGGCGACCGGGTGGCGCTGATGTCCAGGACCCGCTACGAGTGGACGCTGCTGGACTTCGCGGTCTGGAGCGCGGGCGCGGTCACCGTGCCGGTGTACGAGACCTCGTCGGCCTCCCAGGTGGAGTGGATCCTCGGCGACTCCGGCGCGGTGGCCGTGGTGGTGGAGTCGGCCGGCCACGAGGACACGGTGGAGTCGGTACGCGAACGCCTGCCGCAGCTCAAGCACGTCTGGCGGATCGACACCGGCGCGGTGGACGCGCTGCGGGCGGCCGGCACCGACGTCTCGGACGCGGCGGCCGAGGAGCGCGCGGGCAGCGCCGGCGCCGACTCGCCGGCCACCATCGTCTACACCTCGGGGACCACCGGCCGGCCCAAGGGCTGCGTGCTCAGCCACCGCAGCTTCTTCGCCGAGTGCGGCAACGTGGTGGCGCGGCTGCGGCCGATGTTCCGCACCGGCGACTCCTCGGTGCTGCTCTTCCTGCCGCTCGCGCACGTCTTCGGCCGGCTGGTCGAGGTGGCCGCGGTGATGGCGCCGATCCGGCTCGGCCACGTGCCGGACGTCAAGCACCTCACCGACGACCTGCAGTCGTTCCGGCCGACGATGGTGCTCGGGGTGCCGCGGGTCTTCGAGAAGGTCTACAACTCGGCGCGGGCCACCGCGCAGGCGGGCGGCAAGGGCAAGGTCTTCGACCGGGCCGCGGACACCGCGATCGCGTACAGCCGGGCACTTGACACTCCGTCGGGCCCCTCGGTGAAACTGCGCTTCACCCACAAGGTGTTCGACCGGCTGGTCTACAGCAAGCTGCGCGCGGTGCTCGGCGGCCGGGCCACCCACGCGATCTCCGGCGGCGCGCCGCTGGGCGAGCGGCTCGGCCACTTCTACCGGGGCATCGGCTTCACGGTGCTGGAGGGCTACGGCCTGACCGAGTCGTGCGCGGCCACCGCGTTCAACCCGTGGGACCGGGCCAAGATCGGCAGCGTCGGGCAGCCGCTGCCCGGCTCCACGGTACGGATCGCCGACGACGGCGAGGTGCTGCTGCACGGCGAGCACCTGTTCACCGGGTACTGGCACAACGAGCGGGCCGGCGAGGAGGCCGTCACCGACGGCTGGTTCCACACGGGTGATCTCGGGGCGCTCGACGAGGAGGGCTATCTGTCGATCACCGGCCGCAAGAAGGAGATCATCGTGACCGCGGGCGGCAAGAACGTCGCTCCCGCGGTGATCGAGGACCGGATCCGGGCGGACGCGCTGATCGCGGAGTGCATGGTGGTCGGCGAGGGGCGCCCGTTCGTGGCGGCGCTCATCACGCTCGACGAGGAGTTCCTCCCCCTGTGGGCGGAACGCACCGGCCGCGCCGGCCGCTCGGTGGCCGATCTCGCCGCCGACCCCGAGCTGCTTGCCGCCGTCCAGGCGGCGGTGGACGAGGGCAACGCGGCGGTCTCCCAGGCGGAGTCGGTCCGCAAGTTCCGCATCCTCCCGGGCCAGTTCACGGAGGAGAGCGGCCACTTGACGCCGTCGCTCAAGCTCAAGCGGGGTGTCGTTCTGACGGATTACGCGACCGAGATCGAAGCGCTCTACGCTCGCTGACCGGAACCCCCACCGCCGTCGGGGCTGGGCACTATCCCGGCCCGCCGGCCCGGTGGCGGCTTGTCGCGCCCACGCGGCGCCGGCCGCAAATGACACAGCCTCGCGCCCTGAGGGGCTGCCCCTTGCCGCGCGCTTCTCTCTGCAGGTGCATCGTGGCTGTTCGCGCAGTTCCCCGCGCCCCTTCGGGGCGCGTCCCAGCCGGGAGCTCGCGGCGAGCCGGTTGTGTTTAGGGGCGCGGGGAACTGCGCCACCAGCCGGGAGGGCGGCGCGCTCGGCCGCCGGGGCGAGTGGGTGGTTGGAGTCGGGTCCGGCCACCGGCCGGTGGGAGTTGCCGTGCCCGCCTAAGCCTCGGCCGCAGGCCGGTAGGTGGAGACCTGCGTGCCCGTCGGGCTCGTTGTCGTGGACACGAGAGTCAGCGCGCGGCGGGCGCCGTCCGACGGGAAGATCGTCTTGCCGCCGCCGAGCAGCACCGGCATCGAGATCAGCCGCAGCTCGTCCACCAGCCCCTCACTGATCAGCATCCGCGCCACCGTGGGGCTGCCCATCACCAGGAGGTCGCCGCCGCCCGCGGCGTGGAGTTCGCGGATCCGGGGCAGCGCCTCGGCCCCGGGGATCCGGGTGGTGTTCGTCCAGCCGAGCTGGTCCTCGGCGAGCGTGCCGGTCACCACGTATTTGGTGATCGCGTTCATCCGGTCGGCGAACGGGTCGCCGGCCCGCTCCGGCCAGGCCGCGGCCATGCCCTGCCAGGTGCGGCGGCCGAAGAGCAGCGCGTCCGCCGTGGCCAGCGCGTCGCTGAAGGCGCCGCCGACCACCTCGGGGTCGAAGAACGGGTGCGACCAGCCGCCGTGCGCGAAGCCGCCGTCGGTGTCCTCCTCGGCGCCGCCGGGCGCCTGCACGACGCCGTCGAGGCTGATGAACTCGCTGATGACGATCCGCATGGGACTCACTCCTGTTGCTCGCTCGGGCCCGCCCCCGCGGGCTCCGCGGTGGTTACGCGAGGGAAGACGCCCGGGCGGCCCGGAACTCATCGGTCACCGTCAGAGCAGGTCGCGCAGCCGCTCGGCGAGCAGGTCCCAGCGCCAGGACTCCTCGACCCAGCGGCGGCCGCGCTCACCCATCCGGCGGCGCAGTTCGGGGTCGCGGAGCAGCGTCAGGACCCGGTCGGCGGCCTGGTCGGGCGAGCCGCCGGGCACCACCCAGCCGGTCTCGCCGTCCAGCACGGCGTCGGGCGCGCCGCCGGAGTCGCCGGCCACCACCGGCAGCCCGGTCGCGGACGCCTCCAGGTAGACGATGCCGAGGCCCTCGACGTCGAGCCCGCCGCGCCGGGTCCTGCACGGCATGGCGAAGACGTCGCCGGCCCCGAAGTGCGCGGGCAGCTCCTCCCACGGCACCGCCCCGGTGAACTGGACGGCCGCGGCCACCCCGGTCCGTACGGCGAGCTTCTCCAGCTCGCCGCGGTACGGCCCGCCGCCGACGATCAGCAGCACCGCGTCCGGCATCTCGCGCAGGATCCTCGGCATGGCCTGGATCAGCGTGTCCTGCCCCTTGCGCGGCACCAGCCGGGACACGCAGACCACCACCGGGCGGTCGGTCAGGCCGAGCCTGGCCCGTACCACCGCGCCGCCCGAGGACGGGTGGAAGGTCTTCTCGTCCACGCCGGGCGGCAGTTGGACCATCCGGCCGGCGGCGCGGTCGGTCAGCGCGGCGGCGATCCTGGTCCTGGTGTATTCACCCAGAAAGGTGAGCGTGTCGGTGCCCTCGCCGATCCTGCGCAGCAGTTGGCGGCTGCCGGGCAGCTGCGCCCAGGCGGCCTCGTGGCCGTGCGTGGTGCCCACCAGCCGCCGGGCGCCGGCCTTGCGCAGCGCGGGGGCCATCAGGCCGAGCGGGGCGGCGGCCCCGAACCACACCGAGGAGCAGCCGTGTTCGCGCAGCAGCCGCTGGGCGGTGCGGGTCACCCGCGGGGTCGGCAGCAGCATCGTCGTACGGTCGCGCACGACGATGAACGGCTGCTCGGCGTCGAAGCGGGCGACCGCGGCGGTGTCCTTCCAGGTGGAGGTGAAGACCACCACCTGCCCCGGGTCGAACCGCAGCGCCATGCTGTGCACGAAGGACTGGATGCCGCCCGGCCGGGGCGGGAAGTCGTTGGTGACGATCAGCGTCTTGTCCATCGCGGCAGACAGTACCCGTTCCCGGGCCACGGCCCTGAGCCGGCTTTCACCCGGCTGGCGCGTCCCTTCCGGCCGCCGGCGGCCGGGCGCCGCAAGATGAACTATGTGACATATGCCGACATCAGTGGACGAAACCGGCTGATCGCCGCCTGGGTCGCCACCCGGGGCGCGCTGCTGCTGTTCGCGTTCGGGGTGCTGCGCTTCCCCGGGCAGAACGCCGTGCATGACGTCTCCGCCGTCTACCAGGTCTGGTATCCGGTGCTGCGGTCGGGCGCGTTCCCGCTGAACGACGTGACGTGGCAGTACCCGCCGGGAGCCGCGGCGGTGCTGCTCGCGCCGGGCCTGCTGCCGTTCCTCGGCTATGCCGCCGCCTTCTTCTGCCTGGCCTTCCTGGCCGACGCGCTGGTCTTCTGCGTGCTGCTGTACGACGCGGAGGCGCATGGCGGGGGCCGGCTGACCGGGGTGTGGGTGTGGGTCGCCGGGGTGGCGGTGCTCGGGCCGATCGTCTACGGCCGGTACGACGTGATGGTGACCGCGGTAGGTGTGGCCGCGCTGCTGCTGCTCCGCCGGCGGCCGGCGACCGCGGGGGTGCTCGCCGGAGTGGGCACGCTGCTGAAGGTGTGGCCGCTGCTGCTGCTGATCGGCGCGCCCCGGGGCCGTTCCGCGCGGCGCGCCTGGCTGACGGCGGCCGGTACCTGCGTGGCGCTGTCGGCGCTGTTCTGGGCCACCATGCCGGGGGCGTTCTCCTTCCTGACCTACCAGCGCGACCGCGGCACCGAGGTCGAGTCGCTGGGCGCGATGGTCTTCCACGTCGGGCGGCACCTGGGCTGGCACGGGCGGGCCGACACGCACTACGGCTCGGTGGAGTTCCTGGGCCGGCACGTGCACCTGGTCAGCGCGGCGGCGCTGGCCCTGAGCGTGCTCGCGTTCGGCTGGCTGCTGCTGTGGCGGCTGCGGGCCCGTACGTTCACCGTCGCGACGCCGTACGACGCGGCGTTCACCGCGCTGCTGGTGTTCACCACCACCAGCCGGGTGATCAGCCCGCAGTACATGGTGTGGCTGATCGGGATCGGCGCGGTGTGCATGAGCCTGCGCGGCAGCACGCAGCGGCTGCCGGTGGCGCTGACGCTGGCGGCCACGTTCTTCACCACGCTGGAGTTCCCGGTGTTCTTCCCGCACGTGGTGGCCAGCGACAAGTGGGGGGTCGCGCTGCTGCTCGCCCGGAACGGGCTGCTGGTGGCGGCCTCGCTGATCGCCTGCCGGCGGCTGTGGCTGACCGCGGTGCCGGCCCGTTCCGCCCGGGCGGCGCTGCCGGATCCGGACGAGGACCCGGTGCTGGTGTCCCGCTGACGGCTCGCTCCCGCCGGCGGCTCAGGTCCGCGCGGGCGCGGGTTGCCAGGCGTGGGCCGCGGCGATCCGCTCGGCCGGGGTCGGGTGGGTGCCGAACAGCAGGTGCAGGGCGCGCGGCGGGTCCGGCTCGCCGACGTTGGCGACCGTCAGCCGGTGCTGCATCGCGACGAACTGGGCCGGGTCGGCGGTGAGGTCGAGCGCGTGCCGGTCGGCCCGGCGCTCGACGCGGCGGCTGACCGCGCAGCCCAGCGGGCCCGCCACCGCGCCGCCCACGGACGCGACGGCCGCCAGCAGCCAGGCCGACCGCGGATCGGCGAAGCGGTCGGCTCCCGCAAGGTCGAGCAGCGGCTGCCAGTTGACGACGGCGGCCAGTACGCAGACGCCGGCGGCGGCTCCCAGCGCGCCCAGCGCGGTGCCGCGGGGCACGTCACGGTGCACGACGTGGCCGAGCTCGTGGGCCACGACGAGCTCCACCTCGCGGGGTTCCGCGGTGGTCAGGAGGGTGTCGTAGACGACGATCCTGCGGGTGCGGCCGAAGCCGGAGACGTACGCGTTGAGCGCGGTGGTGCGGCGGGAGGCGTCGGCGACCAGCACGTCGCGGACGGCGACGCCGGCCTGGGCGGCGAGCGCGAGCAGCGCGTCGCGCCGCGGGCCGGGAGGCATGGGGGTGAAGCGGTTGAAGACCGGTTCGAAGAGGAGGGGCGCCGCCCAGGAGAGCACGACGGTCACGGCTGCCGCGCCGAGGGCGGCCCAGGCCCACCAGCGGGTGGTGGCGCCGGCGAGGGCGTAGAGGGCGAACAGGGCGCCGAGGATCAGCGGGACGGAGATCAGCAGGCCGCGCAGGAGGTCGGCGGCCCAGCCCGCCCAGCCCTGGGTGACGAGGCCGAACTCCCGCTTGACGACTCGGGCGCGGGCGGCGAAGGGGAGGGTGGCGATTTGCGGCAGCACGACGAGGCTCACCCCGGCGGCGACCACCCGCCCGGCCCAGCTCCCGCCGGCGCCCCCGACGAGCCCGCTCCCCGCGGAGGTGAGCCCGAGCGCGAGCACCACCCCCAACGAGACGCCCCGCCCGGCGAGCGAGACCCAGACGGTCCGCCGCCGCAGCTCCCGCCCCCGCTCGATCTCTTCCGCCGTGAACAAGCTCTCCCGGCTCACGCGTCCACTCCGATCCCCGGCCGTCGGCCGGACCACTCCCGCACTGCCCCGCCGGTCCCGGCGGTGACGCGCGCCACCGCCGTGGCTGGCCGCGCAGTTCCCCGTGCCCCTGAAAAACCCGGCCCAGCCGGGGCAATGGGGCTGCGCCCCGGCTGGACGTGCCCCGAAGGGGCGCGGGGAACTGCGCGGCCAGCCACGACGGGGCCGCACTTCGCCACCGGCCCGAGGGGGCAGTTGAGGGCGCATCCGGACCACCGGACGGTGGTGGGCTGGTCGCGCAGTTCCCCGCGCCCCTGGGGTGGCCGGGGGTCACGAGAGCTCGCTCTCGACGTACGCGCGCCAGCGGGTGGTGAACGTGGGGAGGGACACGCCCAGGGTCGCGCGGAGTGTTGCGTCGAGCGACGTCGATTTCGCCACCGCGCGGTAGAACGCCGTGAGTTTCTCGGGGCTCCACTGGTCCGCGATCATCCGGCACGCCAGCCAGCCGCCCTCGTACGCCTGCGCCAGCGTCGGCGATGTCGGGGTGAAGGACGTCTTCGTCGGGAGGGCGGTCGGGGGGTGGCCCGAGGTCACGTCCTTCGTCAGCTCCGGGGCGATCTCCGGGGCCGTGCGGCCGGAGTCGCGGTAGGCGACCCAGTCGGCGATGCCCTCCGAGAGCCACAGCGGGGTGTTCGCCGTGGTCGCCGTGCGGGTCGCCACGTGGGTGGTCTCGTGGGTCAGCACCACCTGCCTGCCGAACGCGGACAGCCCGCTGAAAGCGGCCGGGTTGATGATCACCCGGTCGGCGGGCGCGTTCCGCGCGCCGCCCAGCTCGCCGGTGGTGACCGCGGCGATGTTCCGGTACGCGGCGGGCGCGGCGCCGAGCAGCGCGGCCATCTGGTCCAGTGACTGCGGCGCCTCGACCACCACCGTGCCGGGCCAGCCGCTCCCCCAGGCGTGCCGCACCTGCGGCACCGCCACGTCCGCGTCGGAGGCGTACCCCCGCAGCACCGCCTGCGAGCCGAGCCCGAGCACCAGGCTGTGCGTCCCGCGCACGACCTTCACCGGGCCCTGGTCCCACAGCTGTACAGCGCTGGGGTGACCGCTCACCGCGCCGTCGTCGTCCGCGGCCACGTACCAGTGCCCGGAGCGCCGGGAAAGCGTCAGATAGGCCGTGGAGACGACCGGCTCGGTGTCGTACCCGGCCAGCCGGTAGCTCAGCCGCACCTCCGCCGCGGTGCGCGGCGAACCGTCGGCGGCCGGCGGCAGCGGGAAGGCGCCGGTGCGCACCAGCCGGTAGGACCAGGCGGCCAGCGGCACCTGCGCCAGGTTGCCGAACACCGCCTTCTGCGCGGCGGCGAACCGGGTCGCCCGCGGGTCGACCCCGGCGAGGAACGCGGCCTGGTCGTGGTGCAGTACGGCCGCCGCGCGCTGGTCGAGCAGCGCCCGCACGCCCGCGTCGGTCGCGGTGCCGGCCGCCGCGGGCTGGTGGTGCGGCGACCCGCCGCAGCCGGCCAGTGCGGCCGTCAGCACGCCGAACGCGAGCAGCAGGGCCGCCGCCCGGCGGCGGGCGGCGCCCCTGAAGCGTCCAGCGCACCCCACGGCCATGCGCCGATCGTACGGCCAGCGGGGCGCGACCCGGGGCGGGCCCCGAGCCGGGACCTACGGGCGGGTCACCGCCGTGATCGGCATCATGCCGACCGGGTCGTAGCGGACCCGGGCGCCCGGGTAGGGCGCGTGCACCACCTGGCCGCCGCCCACGTACATGCCGACGTGGCTGGCGTCACTGCGGTAGATCACCAGGTCGCCGGGGCGGGCCTGGTCGAGCGGCACCCGGGTGCCGGCGTTCATCTGCTCCTGGGAGGTGCGCGGCAGCGAGATCCCGGCCTTCGCGTAGGCGTACTGCATCAGCCCGGAGCAGTCGAAGGCGTTGGGGCCGGCCGCGCCCCACACATAGGGCGCGCCGATCATCTGCCGGACGGCGGCGACGGCGAGCGAGGCCCGCCCCGAGGCCGCCGGCAGGTCGGCCGCGCCGGCCGGGACCTCGGCGGCGCCGCGGTCCCGGGAGGCCCGCTCGGTCATACCGGGCCGGTAGCCGGCCCGCTGGGCCGCCGGCATCGCGTCGAGCAGCCGCCGCGCCTGGCCGAGCGACTGCTGCACGGTGGTCTTGCGCTGCTTGAGTACGGTCCTGGCGTGGTCGAGTTCGGCGAGCTTGCCGGCCGCCTCGGTGCGCTGCTGCACCAGGACGCGTTCGGCGTCCTGGAGTACGTGCAGCTGCGCGGTCTGCCGGCCGCCGAGCCGCTGCGCGGTCGAGGCGCGGTCGAGATAGCTGCCGGGGTCGTCGGACAGCAGCAGCGCCAGCGACGGGTCGATGCCGCCGTCGCGGTACTGCTGGGAGGCCAGCGCGCCGAGCTCGTCGCGCAGCCGGTTGACCTTCTGCTGGCCCTGGGCGGCCCGGTCCTGAAGGGTGCTCAGGTCGTCGCGCAGCTGCTTGGCGTGCTCCTGGGCCGCGTCGTACTTCTCGGTGGCCTGCTCCGCCTGCGTGTAGAGCCCGTCGAGCCGGGTGGCGGCGTCCGGGCCGCCCGAAGGGTCGGCCGCGGCGATCTGGGCGGTGCCGGACAGCGCCGCGGTGGCCGCCGCCGCTGACAGCACGGTGACCCGGGTGGTGCGGGCGGCGAGGCCCGGCAGCGAGGAGCGTCGATGGGTTGGCACGGGAGCTGACAGTAGTCAGCGCGGCACAGGCAGTTCAAAGAAGCCGCGGCCCGTACGCCTGAACGGACCGCCTGCGCCGCAGGTCACGCGCTCGGCGCGGGATCCTCGGGAACCTGTTCATCACCCGAACGCCGTATGCGGCGCCCCCGGGTTGCCGAACGCGCGGCCGGACTCGCGGGCCCGGGCCTCGGGCCGCAAACCTCGGGCCGCGGACCTCGGAGCAGGGGTCAGATCCGGACGCCGAACTCGAACGTCATGTCCGACATCGCCTCGTACCGCACCGACGCACCGGGCTTCGGCGCGTGCAGCACCATGCCGTTGCCGGCGTAGAAGCCGACGTGGTGGTAGTCGCCGTAGAAGATGATCAGGTCGCCGACCCGCAGCTGCGACTGGGAGTAGATCCGGGTGCCCGCGTTCGCCTGCTCCTGCGAGGTGCGCGGTATCGAGACACCGGCCTGGTTGTACGCCCACTGGGTCAGGCCCGAGCAGTCGAACGAGCCGGGGCCGGTGGCGCCGTAGACGTACGGCATGCCGACCCGGGTCTGCGCGGCGGAGAAGGCCGCCTTGGCGCGCGCGCTGGCGGCCGGGGTGTCGCCGAGGTCGGGGCGGCTGGTGGAGCGGTTGGCGCGGGCCTCGTCCTGGGCGACCTGCGCGCGCTGCTGCGCGGTCAGCGAGTTGAGGATCTGCCGGGCCTGGGCGAGCTTGTCCTTGGCCTCGTTCTTGCGCTTGGACAGCTCGGTGCGGGTGCTCTGCAGCTCGGTGAGCTTGCTGGTGGCCTCGGAGCGCTGCTGGTCCAGGGTGCGCTTGGCGTCCTGGAGCTGCGTCAGCGAGTTCATCTGCATCGCGCTGAGCTGGTCCATGGAGCTTGCCTGGTCCAGGTAGTTGTCCGGGTTGGACGAGAAGAAGAGCTGCAGCGACGGGTCGATTCCACCGCTGCGGTACTGGGACGCGGCGATCGTGCCGAGGTTGTCCCGGAGTTCGTTCAGGTGCTGCTGGGACCTGGCCACCTGGTCCTGAAGGGTGCCGGTCTCCTTCTGAAGATCCTTGAGCTTCTCGTTGGCCCCGTCGTACTTCTCGGTGGCCTGCTCCGCCTGCGTGTAGAGCGAGTCGACCTTGGCCTTGGCGTCCTTGACCGTCTGGGCGGGGGCCGCGTGCGCGGCCTGCGACGAGAGGGCGACGGCAGCGGCGGCGGTGGCGGTCAGCACGGTGACACGTGTGCGGTTTGCCGGCTTGGAACGACGGTGGGACGCCACGAAGGCGAGCTCCTTCTTCCTTGAGCCGCCTACCGGTTGGCCGGCCGGCGGCCCCCGACGCGCCATCCGGGTTGGATGATCGACTGCGCGGAGGTTCGACGCCTGACCATAGTGACCCATCTGTGATCGGTTCAAATCCTTGTAGGCAAAATCTCGACCGCTTCGCACATTCTTTACGAGCCTTGTACGCGCGGTGATGATCGACCACGCAGAGTTGATGTTGGTGAGCAAGCCGACAAGCGTCTGACCTGGACGTGAACTCCCGGCGGTGATATTGACGTTGGGCCGGGAAGGCCGCCCCGCGCAGGACGGGTCAGCCCCGGGCGGGAGGGGTCAGCCGCGGGCGAGGCGGCGCAGCAGCAGCGTGGACGCGACCGGGCGGGCGCCGACCTTCGCGACGCCGTCGGCGATCTCCCGGTCGGCCGACACGACCACGATCTGCCGGCCCGGCGGCTCGGCCCGCACCAGCCGGCGGATCAACTCGTCCGCGGTCTCACCGGCCTTGCTGAACAGCACCCGCACCCCGCGCGGTGGCGCGAGCAGGACCGGCATGTCGAGGTCGGCGCCGTCGAAGACGCAGGTGATCTCGGCGCCGCTCTGCGCGGCGAGCACCGCGAGGCCGCCGAGCAGCCGCAGCCGCTGCTTCTCCAGCGGGAGCGAGGGGTAGCCGGTCTTGGTGACGTTGTAGCCGTCCACCACCAAGTGCGCCTGGGGCAGGGCGAGTAGCTGGTCGAGCAGGGCGGGGTCGGACGCGGACAGCGCCCGGGTGGCGATGTCGTGCGCGCTCAGCGCGCCGGGCGCCACCGCGTCCACGGTGTCGGCCGGCCGTACCGCCATGGTGTCCCGCGGCGGCAGCGCCAGTTCGCGGCGCAGCCCCGAGGCGGCGTCGAGCACGGTGTCCAGCAGCAGCCGCAGCCGTACGTCCTCCACGCTGCGTCCCTCGCGGACCGCGCGGCGGCCGGCCTCGACCACCGCCTCGGACTCCGCGAGCCTGGTACGCAGCCGGCGCGCCTCGCTCTCCACGGCGGCCTTCTCGTGCGCGGCGGCCGAGCGCACCTCGTCCAGCTCCGCCTGCGACTTGCGCTGGGCGGCCTCGGCGCGCTTGACGTCGCTGAGCGCGCTGCGGAGCTTGCGGTGCAGGCCGTCGCTCTCCTTGCGCACCGCGTCCAGCTCGCCGCGGGCCCTGGCGGCCTCGCTGCGCAGCTGAGCATGCAGCGCGTCGACCTCGGCGCGCAGCCGGGACAGCTCGCGCAGGGTGTCCTCGTCGGCCCGTTCGGCGTCGGCGCGCTGCGCCTCCTCGCCGGCCGTGGCCACCAGCTTGGCCCAGCCGGCCGGCCGCAGCAGATAGGCGGCGGCGGCCACGTCCAGCGGGTCGGCGGCGGGCGGCGGGGTGCCGCCCTCCAGCGCGCCGGCCAGCTCCGGCTGCGCCTCGCGCAGCCGGCCGGCCACCTTGTGCCGGAATCCGGAGTCACCTTCGAGCGCGGCGGCCAGCGCGGTGGCCGCGTACTTCACCCGGCGGGAGGGGGTGAAGCGGGCGTAGGGGCGCAGCGACACCGGCAGCTCGGCGAAGGTGAAGCCGCCGAACGCGTCGGCCGCGATGGCCACCACCCGGTGGCGTACGCCTTCGGGCAGCGGCCGGTCCAGTACGGGTTCCTCGCCGGACGGGGCGGCGTCGGCGTCGGTCTCCTGCGCTGCCTGCGGCGGACCGGCGTCGGCCTCGGGCTCCCGCGCTGCCTGCGGCGGGCCGGGTTCTGCGGGTGCCTGCGGCGGGGTCGGCGCGGCGGGCGGGGCAGGTGGTGCGGGAGGTGGAGGCGGTGCGGACGGTTCTTCGGAGTCGGGCGGCGCGGATGGCTGATCCTGGCCGGAGGCCACCTCATCCGCCTCGGCACGCGGAACGCCGCCGATACCGTCCACCAGTCACTCCCGTCCGGTTCCTCGGCGCCCTCCCGGCCCCCTTCGATCCCTCCGGCCGCCGCCTGCTGCTTCCATTGTCCCCTCCGGCGGGGCCAACTCTGCGCGGAACCGTTCGGCTGCGTCCCGGCTTGTGTCCCGGTCACCCTACGGCCTCGGAGGTACGGCGCGCTGCGGCGAGGCGACCTTTGTCCGTTACGACTGCTACGTCATCATCGGTCCATGGTCATCCCGGTGTACGACAAGAACCCCGTCCGCCGCGCACCGGTCGTCACCTACACGCTGATCGGACTGTGCACCGCCGTCTTCATGCTCGGCCCGCTGGCCGGCTTCGCCGGCACCTACGGCTCGGGGCAGCGGCTGGCGTGCGAGCAGGCGGTCTACTTCGACCACTGGGGTGTGATCCCGGCCGAGCTCTTCCACGGGCAGCTGCCGCTGGACCGGCTCGGCCTGCCGGCCGGCTGCACCCCGCACCCCTACGGCAAGGTGCCGGTGCTCTCCGTCTTCACCGCGATGTTCCTGCACGCGAGCTGGCTGCACCTGATCGGCAACATGCTCTTCCTCTACGTGTTCGGCGACAACGTGGAGAACCGGATGGGAAGGGTCAGGTTCGCGCTCTTCTACCTGGTGGCCGGATTCCTCGCCACGTACGGCTTCGCGTTCGCCAACCCGGACGACACGCAGAGCCTGGTGGGGGCGTCGGGGGCGATCTCCGGGGCGCTCGGGGCGTACCTCTACCTCTATCCCAGGGCGCGGGTGACCAGCCTGTTCCCGTTCCTGTTCTTCATCCCGCTGCGGTTTCCCGCCTGGGTGGTGCTGGGGTTCTGGTTCGTGCTCCAGTGGCTCGCGGCGCAGACCGCGCAGAACGGCCCCGGGGTGGCCTACCTGGCGCACGTGGTCGGGTTCGCCTTCGGGTTCCTGTGCGCATGGGTGTGCTACCGGCCGCGTCGTAAGCTGAGCCTGGCAGTCAGGTCAGCCCAAGGGACCCAAGGAGACATCCAGCCGTGATCACCGCGATCGTGCTCATCAAGACCTCTGTCGACAGGATTCCGGAGATCGCGGAGTCGATCGCCGCGCTGGAGCACGTCAGCGAGGTGTACTCGGTGACCGGGACGTACGACCTGGTGGCGATGGTGCGGGTCGCTCGTCACGACGACCTCGCGGATGTGATCCCCGGCCGGATCAGCAAGATCCCCGGCGTCGAGGTGACCGACACGCACGTCGCCTTCCGTACGTACTCCCAACACGACCTGGAAGCCGCGTTCGCGATCGGCCTCGACGCCTGACCCCAAACGGCCTGACGCCGAACGCCGGGCAGGCTGAGTTTTTCTACGCGGCCGGGACGCAGCGGCCGTTCTCGGTGCGGTAGGTCCAGGCGGCGCCGTCGCGGATGAGGGTGCGCGCTGCCGACAGGAAGCGGTCGATGTGCTCGTCGGGGGTGCCCGCTCCGAAGCTCACCCGGATCGCGTTCAGGGAGCGCTCGCCGGGGGCGGCCTCGGGAGCGCCGCACTCGCCCGGCTCGTCGTCCTCCGCGCCGAGCAGCGTCCGCACCAGCGGGTGCGCGCAGAACAGGCCGTCGCGGACGCCGATCCCGTACTCGGCGGAGAGCGCCGCCGCGAAGTGCGAGCTGTTCCAGCCCTGCACGACGAAGGACAGCACGCCCACCTGGGGCGCGTCCGCGCCGAACAGCGACAGCACGTGCACCTCGGGCAGTTCGGCCAGGCCCGCCCGCAGCCGGGCCAGCAACTGCTGCTCGCGGGCGACCAGCTGGTCGAACCCGGTCTCGGTGAGCGCCTTGCAGGCCGCCGCGATGGCGTACCCGCCGATGACGTTGGGCGAACCGGCCTCGTGCCGGGCCTCGGTGCTGTGCCACTCGACGTCCAGCCCGCCGTCGGCGCGCCGGGCGACCTTCCGGCTGGCGCCGCCGCCCGCGAGGTAGGGCTCGGCGTCCCGCAGCCAGTCGGCGCGGCCGGCCAGCACGCCGGAGCCGAAGGGCGCGTAGAGCTTGTGGCCGGAGAACGCGACCCAGTCCACGTCGAGCGCGGTGACGTCCACCGGGTGGTGCGGGGCGAGCTGGGCGGCGTCCAGGACGATCCGGGCGCCGTGCCGGTGCGCGGCGGCGGCCAGTTCGCGTACCGGCCAGATCTCGCCGGTGACGTTGGACGCGCCGGTGACGCACACCAGCTTGGGTCCCTTGGGGGCGCCGTGCAGGGCCACGTCCAGGGCGGCGACCGCCTGTTCGGGGGTGCGCGGCGCCGGCAGACAGGTCACGACGGCGTCCTGCGCGCGGTCCCAGGGCAGCAGCGAGGCGTGGTGCTCGGTCTCGAAGACGAACACGTGGGTGCCGGCCGGGATGACGGCGGCCAGCAGGTTCAGCGAGTCGGTGGTGGACCGGGTGAAGATCAGCTGGTCCTCGGGGCGGCAGCCGAGGAACTCCGCCACCGTGGCCCGGCTCTGCTCGAACAGGTCGGTGGACAGCTGCGAGAGGTAGCCGGCGCCGCGGTGCACGCTGCCGTAGTAGGGGGCGTACGCGGCCACGTCGTCCCAGACCCGCTGGAGGGCGGGGGCGCTGGCGGCGTAGTCGAGGGCGGCGTAGGTCACCTCGCCGCCGGTGACCAGCGGCACCAGCACGTCCCTGCCGAGGACCGGCAGAACAGGCGAAGGGGTACAAATCTCACGATCGACGGCAGAGGTGGTCACAGTCACGGCGAACTCCCGGGGGAAAGCAGGCGTCAGCGCACTCGGACCGGACCGCAGGGGGCTGCGGAGCCGGGCGGCGCTTGGTACATCGGGCGGAATTGCAGATACGGAACGCAGAACCGGGGCCGACAGGCCCTATCGCATTCGCTTGCGCATGAGAGAACTCCCCAAGTCCGGCTTGCTATGAGCCTCGCTGCTCACAGCCTGGTCATCACCCGGGGCACCCCGCCTCGGACGGAGGGTTGCCGGACAGCGAGCCGGGGCCTTTGCGCTGTCACTCGTGACCTGAAAAGCATTCTGCCATATGCCGGAACGCGCACAAGATGCTGTCCGGACATTGGGACGGCATCTTGTGCGCGCGGCACGGATCGTCAGGCGTTGGTGGCGGCCACCCAGCGGTCGAGCACGGCCGCCGCGGCGCCCGAGTCGATCGACTCCGCGGCCGTCACCATGCCCGCCGCGATCTGCTCCTCCAGCGATCCGCCGGCCGGGTTGAGCGCGACCAGGGCGGCCGCGGAGTTCAGCAGCACCGCGTCCCTGACCGGCCCGGTCTCGCCGGCCAGCACCCGGCGGGCGACCTTTGCGTTGTAGGCCGGGTCGGCGCCGCGCAGCGCCTCAACCGGCACGATCGGCAGGCCGACGTCCCGCGGGTCGAAGGACACCTGCTCGACCTTGCCGCCACCGACCACCCACACCTGCGAGGTGGCCGTCGTGGTCAGCTCGTCCAGGCCGTCGTCACCGCGGAAGACCAGCGCGGACGAGCCGCGCTCGGCCAGCACGCCGGCCATGATCGGCGCGGCCCGCAGGTTGGCGACCCCGGTGGCCTGGGCGCGTACCCGGGCCGGGTTGGTCAGCGGGCCGAGGAAGTTGAACGTGGTCGCCACGCCCAGCTCCCTGCGGGCCGCCGCCACATGGCGCAGGGCCGGGTGGAACCTGGCGGCGAAGCAGAACGTGATGCCCGCTTCCGCCGCGACCTCCACGACCCGCTCCGGGGTCAGCTCCAGGTTGACGCCGAGGAGTCCGAGGACGTCGGAGGCGCCGCTCGCGGAGGACGCGGCGCGGTTGCCGTGCTTGACGACCTTCGTGCCGGTGCCGGCCACCACTATGGCGGACATCGTGGAGATGTTGACGGTCCTGGCGCGGTCGCCGCCGGTGCCGACGATGTCCACGGACGGGCCGGGGACCTCGATGGTGATGGCGTGCGCGTACATGGCCCTGACCATGCCGGCGACTTCCTGCACGGTCTCGCCCTTGGCGCGCAGGGCGACCGCGAACCCGGCGATCTGCACGTCGGTGGCTTCGCCGTTCATGATGGCGTTCATCGCCCAGTCGGTGTCGTCCTCGGCGAGGTCCTGGCGGGCGATCAGGGTGGTCAGTATGTCGGGCCAGGAACGCGGAGCCGTGCGGTCGCCTCCGGCGGGGTTCACAACGCTCATGGTCACGCTCCTGAAAAGGGGCCTCTGCTGGGCCCGCCCAGCCTATCCACGCAAGGCGCAGGGCAAGCCTTACCGCCCGCACTGCGGACACCCCCGCCCGAGGTTCACCTTCGACTGCGGCACCGTCGTGGCTCGTCGCGCAGTTCCCCGCGCCCCTGGTGATGCCGGGGCACAACGCACCGGGCCGGTGGCCGCCCCCGGCTGGGGCGGGCCACCGGCCCGGTTGAAGCGTCGAGCTAAGCGGAACGGCTAGTGATGGCCGTGGCCGCTGGTGATCTCCTCGTATTCCTCCACCGTCGGCTTCGGAATCTGGCTCTGCTCGCCGTAGAAACCGCGGGAGAGCTTCGCGCGCACCTTGTCGATCGGGTTGACCTTGCGGTGCACCCCGTTCTCGTCGACCTCGGGGCCGAGCTCGAACGGCTGCGGCTGGACGTGGGCGGTGAGGATGTGCCGCTGCTCCTGCGAGAGCGGCTCGTGCACCTCGATGAACTCGCCGTGCGGCAGCCGCTTGATGATGCCGCTCTCCCGGCCGTGCAGCACCTTGTCGCGGTCCCGTCGCTGGAGCCCCATGCAGATCCTTCTGGTCGCGAAGAACGCCAGCGCCGGCAGGACGAAGAAGCTCACCCTGACGAACCAGGTGATCGCGTTGATCGACAGATGGAAGTGCGTCGCCCAGATGTCGTTGCCGCCACCGATCAGCAGCACGAAGTAGAGCACCAGCCAGGCCACACCGAGTCCCGTCCGCACCGGACGGTTCCGCGGCCGGTCCAGCAGGTGGTGCTCCCGTTTGTCGCCGGTCACCCACGACTCGATGAACGGGTACACCGCGATCGAGATCAGCACCAGCGGGAAGATCATCAGTGGCACGAACACGCCGAGCGCCAGGGTGTGGCCCCAGCCTCTGATCTCCCAGCCCGGCATCACACGGATCAGGCCCTCGGAGAAGCCCATGTACCAGTCGGGCTGCGCGCCGGTGGACACCTGGTCCGGCCGGTAGGGGCCCATCTCCCAGATCGGGTTGATGGTGGCGATCGCGGCGATGGCGGCGATGATGCCGAAGACCAGGAAGAAGAAGCCGCCCGCCTTGGCCGTGTAGATCGGCAGCAGCGGCGCGCCGACGACGTTCTTCTCGGTCTTGCCGGCACCCGGGAACTGGGTGTGCTTGTGGTAGAAGATCAGGATCAGGTGCGCGGTCAGCAGGCCGGCCATGATCCCTGGGAACAGCAGGATGTGCACCGAGTAGAACAGCGACACGAAGCTGTGGCCCGGGAACTCGCCGCCGAACATGAACATCGACAGATACGTGCCGACCACCGGCGTGGAGAGCACCGCGCCCTCGGTGAACCTGACGCCCGTACCGGACAGCAGGTCGTCGGGCAGCGAGTAGCCGGTGAAGCCCTCGAACATGCCGATGAACAGCAGCGTCCAGCCGAACAGCCAGTTGAGCTCACGCGGCTTGCGGAACCCGCCGGTGAAGAACACCCGCATCATGTGGGTGATCATGCCGGCGATGAAGATCAGTGCCGACCAGTGGTGGATCTGCCGGATCAGCAGACCGCCGCGCACCTCGAAGCTGATGTGCAGCGTGGACGAGTACGCCTCGGACATCCGCACGCCGTTGAGCGGCGTGTAGGCGCCGTGGTAGACGACCTCGTTCATGCTCGGGTGGAAGAACAGCGTCAGGTACACACCCGTGAGGATGAGGATCGTGAAGCTGTAGAGGCAGATCTCCCCGAGCATGAACGACCAGTGGTCGGGGAAGATCTTGCGCATGTTGGACTTGCTGAGCTTGTAGAGCCCGACCCGGGGGTCCACCCACTCCGCGGCGCGCTGGCCCATGGAGGCCTTGCCGCGACGGGGCTGGTCCTCGGTGGTCTCGGTCGTCTCGGTCGTAGTACTCATCAGCGCTCCCAGAATGCCGGGCCGACGGGCACCGAGAAGTCGCCGAGGGCGACGAGGTTGCCCTCACCGTTGACGCTGATCCGAAGTTGGGGCAGCGGGTGCCCCGCCGGGCCGAAGATCACCCGGGCGCCGTCGGACAGGTCGAAGGTGGACTGGTGACACGGGCACAGGACGTGGTGCGTCTGCTGCTCGTAAAGACTGATCGGACAGCCGACGTGGGTGCAGATCTTGGAGAAGGCCACGATGCCCTGGTGTCCCCAGTCGGCCTCGCGCTTGTCCTTGATGTCCTCCGGCTTCAGCCGGACGATCATCAGGGCGGCCTTGGCGATCTGCTCCTGGAAGTCCTCGTCCGACTCCTCAAGGCCGTCGGGCGAGGCGAAGGTCAGCGAGCCGACCTCCACGTCCTCGGGCCGCAACGGCTTCATGGTGTTCATGTTGATCAGCTGCTTGCCCTTGGCCCAGGCGGTGTGCTGGAGCTTGTCCTCCGGCAGCGGGCCCAGGTCGCGCAGGATGACCACGGCCGAGAGCGGCACCAGGGTCAGCGCGCCGTACAGGGTGTTGCGGACCAGCTTGCGGCGGCCGAAGCCGCTCTCCTTGACGCCCTGGATCCACTGCGCCTCGATGTTGGCGCGCAGTTCGGCGTCGGCGTCCGCCCGGTGCCGCTCGTCGGTGATCTCCTCGTCGGACATCAGGGTGCGGGCCCAGTGGACCGCGCCCGCGCCGATGCCGAGCAGTGCCACCGACAGCGAGATGCCGAGCGAGAAGTTCAGCGCGCTGACGTGGCCGATCGGGAAGATGTAGACGATCCGGTTGACCGGGAAGATCACGAAGCACGTGATGAACGAGATGGTGCCGAGCATCGACAGCGTGAACAGCCCGGCCACGACACGCTCGGAGTGCTTCGCGGCACGCTCGTCGATGTCCTGGCGTCGGTACTCGTGGGGGTGCAGCCCGGGGTTGGCGAACGGGTCCTGTGGGACCGTTACGTCAGTGCCGTGCTCTCCGGCCTCGGCCGGCAGGTTCTCTGACACGTCGTTGTGGGATCCAGTCTCGCTCATGACTTCTTGGCCTTGGTCGTGCGGGCCGCGATCCAGACGGCGACGCCGAGCAGCGTGCCGAGGCCGAAGACCCAGGCGAACAGGCCCTCGGACACCGGGCCGATGGCACCGAGGGTGAATCCCCCGGGGTTGTCGCTGTTGGCGCTGTCCACCTCGTTGAGGTAGGCGATGATGTCGGCCTTGTTCTCCTGCGGCATGGTGCTGTCAGGGAAGGACGGCATGTTCTGCGGGCCGGTCAGCATGGCCTCGTAGATGTGCTTGGGGTCCACGCCCTTCAGAGTGGGCGCCGACTTGCCCTCCGTCAGCGCGCCGCCCTTGCCGATGAAGTTGTGGCACTGGGAGCAGTTGGTGCGGAACAGCTCGCCGCCGCGGCCGATGTCCGCGCCGCTCGGGCTGTACTGGTCCTTGGTCGGAGCCGCGGGGCCCGGGCCGAGGGAGGCGATGAACGCGGCGAGCTGGTTGATCTCGCCCTGCGTGTAGATCACCTTGTGCTTGGGGACCTGGGCGCCGGGCTGCTGGGCGGGCATCCGGCCGGTGCCGACCTGGAAGTCCACGGCGGCGGAGCCGACGCCGACCAGGCTCGGACCGTCGGAGCTGCCCTGCCCGGACATGCCGTGGCAGCTGGCGCAGCCGACCGAGAACAGCTTCTTGCCCTCGTTGATCTGCAGCGACTGGTTGGAGTCGTCGGCCTGCGCCTTCGGTGCCGGCGCGAGCGCGGCGTACAGCCCCCCGGTGGCCGTGAGCGCGAGGAGTAGGACGACAAGCGCTGCCAGCGGATGGCGCCGTCGTGCGGAGAGCTTTTTCACGGATTACCCCGGTGTCAGGATCTCTTGCGTCGATGCTTCTGGAATGTGGTGTGGTGCGCGACCGGCTACTTGATCAGGTAGATCGTGGCGAAGAGGCCGATCCACACGACATCGACGAAGTGCCAGTAGTAGGACACGACGATGGCGGCGGTGGCCTGCTGGTGGGTGAACCGCTTGGCCGCGTACGTTCGGCCGAGGACCAGCAGGAACGCGATCAGGCCCGCTGTCACGTGCAGTCCGTGGAATCCGGTCGTCAGGTAGAACACCGAACCGTAGGGGTCCGAACTGAGCGAGATCCCGTCCTTCTTGACCAGGTTCGTGTACTCGAAGATCTGCCCGCCGACGAAGATCGCGCCCATCACGAAGGTCACGATGAACCATGAGCGCAGCTTCTTGACATCGCCACGCTCGGCGGCGAAGACGCCCATCTGGCAGGTGAACGAGGAGAGCACCAGGATCGTGGTGTTCGTCGCCGAAAACGGGACGTTCAGCGCATCGGCATGTTCCTTCCAGAAGTCCGCACCCGTGACCGACCGGAGCGTGAAGTACATCGCGAAGAGGGCCGCGAAGAACATCAGCTCGGAACTCAGCCAGATGATGGTTCCGACGCTGGTGAGGTTCGGCCGGTTGACCGACGGGTGCGCGTGCCCGGTTTCTACTGCTGTTGCTGTCGCCACGTCCGACATTATGTCGGTCGCTTATCTGGCGCTCACTCCGGGGGGTCCCCTTCGGTGTGTCAAGGCCCCAGTGGGACCCGCACGGCCTAGTCCGGGCGTCCCCCGAACGAGGGATGACGGTCCGTCGGAGCGCTCCGGGAGGGTCGGCGGCGGCGGGCCCGGATGATCTCGCGGGCCCGGAACCCTCCTCGGAAAGCGGCTGGCGGGAGTAGCATCCGACGCACTTGAGAACGCCTTCACGAGGAGGAGCCACGATGCAGGCGATCGCCACGGTGCTGGTCTACAGCGACGACGCGAACACCCGGGAGCAGGTCCGGCTCGCGGCCGGCCGCCGGCCGGCCGCGGACCTGCCGACGGTGGAGTACGTGGAGTGCGCGACGCTGCCCGCGGTCATCACCGAGCTGGAGAAGGGCGGCATCGACGTCTGCGTACTGGACGGCGAGGCGGCGCCGGCCGGCGGGATGGGCGTGTGCCGGCAGATCAAGGACGAGATCTACCACTGCCCGCCGGTGCTGGTGCTGATCGGCCGCCCCCAGGACGCCTGGCTGGCGACCTGGAGCCGGGCCGACGCGGCGGTCACCAACCCCGTCGACCCGGTGGCGCTCAGCGACACCCTGGCGGTCCTGCTGCGCCGCACGGTGACCCCGGCGGGCACGGCGGTCGCCGGCCGCTGACGGGCCCGCTCACGCGGCCTCCGGGTCAGGCGGCCTCGGGGCGCAGCCTGGCCGGGTCCGACGGGTGGGCGGCGTTCGCCGAGGAGCCGGCGGAGGCGTTGGCCGCGGCGGCCTGGCCGGCCTCGGCGCCCAGGGCGCTGCCCTTCTTCCACTGGCTCCAGCTGAGGTTCCAGTCGCCGAAGCCGTTGTCGAACGGCGTCATCGTGTCGCCGAGGCTGTGGGTGACCGTGACGATGTCGCCCTGCCGCACGTGCTCGAAGAACCACTGCGCGTTCTCCATGCTCATGCCGGTGCAGCCGTGGCTGACGTTGGCGTACCCCTGCGAGCCCTCGGACCACGGGGCGGCGTGCACGTATTCGCCACTCCATGTCACCCGGGTGGCCCAGTAGACCGGCAGGTCGTACGAGTCGGAGCTGCCGGCCGCGATGCCGATGCTCCCGCTCGTCATCCGGACGTACTGCTCCTTGCCCAGCACCACCTTGATGCCGTTGCGGGTGGAGAAGCCCGGCTTGCCGGTGGTGACCGGCATGGTGCGGACCACCTTGCCGTTGTCCTTGAAGGTCATCTCGTGGGTGCCGGCGTCGGTCAGCGCCTCGATCCGGTCGCCGGTGTGCAGCGTCAGCGGCTTGTCGGTGCCGCCGTACAGGCCGTCCTTGACCCGGACGCCGTTCAGGGTGCTGCGCACGTCGATCCTGGCGTCGGCCGGCCAGTAGGTGCTCGGCCGGTAGTGCAGGGTGCGGTCGTCGACCCAGTACCAGGAGCCGGCCGCGGCGGCCGGGGTGGCCGTCACATGCAGGTTGGACTCCACGATCGCCCGGCCGGCCGCGTCCTTGACCGGCACGCTCAGCTCTGCGGTGACCGGCTGGCCGACGCCGTAGGTGCCGGCGTCCGGGCCGAAGGCGACCCGCAGGCCCGCGTCGGCCGGGGTGGTGTCGAAGCCGAGGGTCTTGCGGCCGGGGTGGCCGTCGGAGTCCTCGGTGCTGACCCGGACCGTGTAGTGCGCCCCTGCGGACAGCGGAGCGGTGGAGTGCCAGCTAAGCCCGTCGGCGCTGAGTTCGCCCCTCACGAAGCGTCCTGCGGCGTCGGTGGCGGTGACATCCGTGATCCGGGTCCCGTCGTGTTTGACGGTGACGGACAGCGGCTTGGACGGATCGGCCTTGCCGCCGCCCGCCACCCCGTAGGCGACCTTGGCCGCGGCGTCGTAGGGCGTGGCGGCGAGCGGGTTGCCACCGCCGCCGCAGGCGGTGAGCCCCACCGCGAGGGGCGCCACGACAAGTGCGCAGCACAGCGCCGTACGGCGACGGCGACGAGATATCTGGCTCATGTCGTTCACGCTATGAACCCGGGCCGCATTCCGCTCGGTGGGTGCGTGCAAACGGGCAACGGCCCAGCGTGCGGGGGCCCGCGAGCACGGCGAAGGCCGGCCGGGACGCCTTCTCGGCGTCCCGGCCGGCCCGGGGTACTGCGGTTGCCGGCGGTCTTGCTCCGCCGACGGCCTTACTGCGTGCGGTTCTCACCGCGGTAGTACTCGAACACCCAGCCGTACACGCCGAACAGGATCACCGGCAGCGAGAAGAACATCAGCCACCAGCCGAAGATGATCCCGAGGAACCCCAGCGAGGCGCCGACGCCGAGCATCAGCGGCTGCCAGCTGTGCGGGCTGAAGAAGCCCAGCTCGCCCGCGTCGTCGGAGACCTCGGCGTCCTCGTTGTCCTGCGCTCCGGTGTCGGCCCTGCGGGCGGTGAACGCCAGGTAGAAGCCGATCATCAGGGCCAGGCCGAACGCCACGAACAGCGCCGTGGTGCCGGTGGGCTCCTTGGACCAGTAGCCGTAGACGATGGCCGAGGCCAGGATGAAGACGGCCAGGCCGATGAACATCTTGCCTTGGACTCTCACTGGCCAAGCCCCTTGCTCTCATCGCCCGACAGGTCGCCGCTGACGCCGGACAGCGCCTGGTCGGGGGCCTTGTTGACGAGTGCGTCGATCGCCGAGATCTCCGGGTGGTGCAGGTCGAACGCCGGGGATTCGGAGCGGATCCGCGGCAGCGAGGTGAAGTTGTGCCGCGGCGGCGGGCAGGAGGTCGCCCACTCCAGCGAACGGCCGTAGCCCCACGGGTCGTCGACCTCGACCTTCTCCCCGTACTTGGCCGTCTTCCAGACGTTGTAGAGGAACGGCAGGATCGACAGGCCGAGCAGGAACGAACTGATGGTGGAGACCGTGTTCAAGGTGGTGAACCCGTCCGCCGCCAGGTAGTCCGCGTAGCGGCGCGGCATGCCCTCGGCGCCCAGCCAGTGCTGGACGAGGAAGGTGCCGTGGAAGCCGAAGAACAGCGTCCAGAAGGTGATCTTGCCGAGCCGCTCGTCCAGCATCTTGCCGGTCATCTTGGGCCACCAGAAGTGGAAGCCCGCGAACATCGCGAACACCACCGTGCCGAAGACGACGTAGTGGAAGTGCGCGACCACGAAGTACGAGTCCGAGACGTGGAAGTCCAGCGGTGGCGCGGCCAGGATGACACCGGTCAGACCGCCGAAGGCGAAGGTGATCAGGAAGCCGATGGACCACAGCATCGGGGTCTCGAAACTCAGTGACCCCTTCCACATCGTGCCGATCCAGTTGAAGAACTTCACACCGGTGGGCACCGCGATCAGGAACGTCATGAACGAGAAGAACGGCAGCAGCACACCGCCGGTGACGTACATGTGGTGCGCCCACACCGTCACCGAGAGGCCGGCGATGGAGATCGTCGCGGCGACCAGGCCGATGTAGCCGAACATCGGCTTGCGGCTGAAGACCGGGATGACCTCGGAGATGATGCCGAAGAACGGCAGCGCGATGATGTACACCTCTGGATGGCCGAAGAACCAGAAGAGGTGCTGCCACAGCAGAGCGCCGCCGTTGGCCGCGTCGAAGACGTGCGCCCCGAACTTCCGGTCGGCTTCCAGTGCGAGCAGCGCGGCGGCCAGCACCGGGAAGGCGAGCAGTACCAGAACGGCGGTCAGCAGCACGTTCCAGCAGAAGATCGGCATCCGGAACATCGTCATGCCGGGCGCGCGCATGCAGATGATCGTGGTGATGAAGTTGACCGCGCCGAGGATCGTGCCGAAGCCGGACAGCGCCAGACCCATGATCCACATGTCGGCGCCGACGCCCGGCGAGTGCACCGCGTCGGACAGCGGGGAGTACGCGAACCAGCCGAAGTCGGCCGCGCCCTGCGGGGTGACGAAGCCGCCCACCGCGATCAGCGAGCCGAACAGGTAGAGCCAGTAGGCGAACATGTTCAGCCGCGGGAACGCCACGTCGGGCGCGCCGATCTGCAGCGGCATGATCCAGTTCGTGAAGCCGGCGAACAGCGGCGTCGCGAACATCAGCAGCATCACGGTGCCGTGCATCGTGAACGCCTGGTTGAACTGCTCGTTGGACAGGTACTGGTTGCCCGGCCTGGCGAGCTCGGCGCGCATCATCAGCGCCAGCACGCCACCGATCAGGAAGAACGCGAACGACGTGATCAGGTACATCGACCCGATCGTCTTGTGGTCGGTCGTGCTCATCCACTGGACGACCGCGGAGCCGGGGCTCTTCTTGCGGCCTGCCGGGGTGGGGGCCGCATACGAGTCGCCGGCCGGAGCCGCGCCCTGCGGTTCGTTGAGAATGCTCATGTGGTCTTGGGCTCCGAGTTCTTCGCGTTGCCCGTGGTGGCGATGCCGGCCGGGATGTACCCCGTCTGGCCCTCGGCCGCCAGGTCCTTAAGGTGCTGCTGGTACTGCTCGGGCGAGACGATCTTCACGTTGAAGAGCATCCGTGAGTGGTCGGCGCCGCACAGTTCGGCGCACTTGCCCCTGAAGGTGCCCTCCTTGGTGGGGGTCACCTCGAAGACGTTGGTGTGGCCGGGGATGACGTCCATCTTCTCCAGGAACGGGATGACCCAGAAGGAGTGGATGACGTCACGCGAGGTGAGCACGAAGCGCACGGTCTCGCCCTTGGGGAGCCACAGCGTCGGGCCGGGGTTGCCGGTGTCCGGGTTCTTGCTCGCCGGGGTGCCGACGTCGTAGACACCTTCCGCGCCCTTGGGGTACAGCAGCTTGTTCGCCGGGATCTCGGAGAGCTGCGACGGCACGCCCGTGGGCGTGCTCGGATCGCCGTCCACGTCCTCGACGTAGTTGAAGCCCCAGCTCCACTGGAAGCCCACCACGTTGATCACATGCTGGGGGTGCTTGCTGGTGTCGAGGAGCTTCGACTCGTCCCTGGCCGTGAAGTAGAACAGCACGGCGATGATGATGATCGGGACGAACGTGTAGAGCGCCTCGATGGGCATGTTGTAACGCGTCTGCGGCGGAACCTCGACCTTCGTCCGGCTGCGCCGGTGGAAGATCACGCTCCACAGGATCAGGCCCCATACAAGAGCACCGGTCGCCAGCGCGGCGGCCCACGAGCCCTGCCAGAGGGAGAGGATCCGCGGGCCTTGCTCGGTGACCGGGCTCGGCATGCCGAGCCGCGGGTAGTCCTTGTAGGAACAACCCGTGGCCGTAGCCAGGACCAGGCCCGCCGCGAGCACCCGCGGCAGCCATCGCCGCACCTGGCGCCGCGACGAGGGGGTACCTCCCACGCCTTGGGGGCTGTGGGGGAGGTCGGAGCCGTTGGGACTCACGTAGCGCCTTCCCGAGAGTCTTTGCCCGCGCTGTCGAGTGTTCCGTCCGTCTGCCGGTCGGTCCGGCCCGTGCGCAGGCTCAATAGGTGTGGATGTTTATGCGGACCAAACCCTACTGGACGCTATTTGGGGTCGCGCGGGGAGGGGGTCCAACGCGCCGGGGCTCACCCCGAAGGGGTGGAATCCCGCCCTCTGGCGGGCATCTGACACTGCGCCTGACGCCCGCTGTAGCGTGGCCGGCGTGTCCTATTTCGATACGGCCTCGGCCGCTCCGCTGCACCCGGTGGCCCGTGAGGCGCTGATCGCGGCGCTCGACGAGGGCTGGGCCGACCCCGCCAGGCTCTACCGCGAGGGGCGGCGGGCCCGGCTGCTGCTCGACGCGGCCAGGGAGGCCGCCGCGGAGGCGGTCGGCTGCCGCCCGGACGAGCTGGTGTTCACCCCATCGGGTACCCGCGCGCTGCACGCGGGGGTGGCCGGGGCGATGGCCGGGCGGCGCAGGACCGGCCGGCACGTGGTGCTCTCGGCGGTGGAGCATTCGGCGGTACTGCACGCGGCGGCGGCCCACGACCCGACCGAGGTCGGCGTCGACCGCGCCGGGCGGGTCGCCGCCGCGGACTTCACCTCGGCGCTGCGCGCGGACACCGCGCTGGCCTGCCTGCAGTCGGCCAACCACGAGGTGGGTACGGTGCAGCCGGTCGCCGAAGTGGCGGCGGCCTGCCGGGCGGCGGGGGTGCCGCTGCTGGTGGACGCGGCGCAGTCGCTGCCGTGGGGGCCGGTGGCCGGCGACTGGTCGCTGCTGGCGGGCAGCGCGCACAAGTGGGGCGGGCCGGCCGGGGTGGGGCTGCTGGTGGTCCGCAAGGGCACGCGGTTCGCGCCGCAGGGACCGGCCGACGAACGGGAGTCGGGCCGCGCGCCGGGCTTCGAGAACCTGCCGGGGATCGTCGCGGCGGCGGCCTCGCTGCGCGCGGTGCACACGGAGGCGGCGGCGCGGGCGGCGCGCTCGTCCGAACTGGTGGAGCGGATCAGGGCGCGGGTGCCGCTGCTGGTGCCGGACACCGAGGTGGTCGGCCACCCGGAGCTGCGGCTGCCGCACCTGGTGACGTTCTCCTGCCTGTACGTGGACGGCGAGGCGCTGCTGACCGGTCTCGACCGGGCCGGCTTCTCGGTGTCGTCCGGTTCCTCCTGCACGTCGAGCACTCTGACGCCGAGCCATGTGCTCAAGGCGATGGGGGTGCTGTCGGAGGGCAACGTCCGGGTGTCGCTGTCGGCGGACACCACGCCGCAGGACGTGGACCGCTTCCTCGACGTGCTCCCGCGGGTGGTGGCGGAGGTCCGCGAGACCCTGGGCGCGCCCAGCGGGCCTGCCGCGTCCGGGAGTTCGGCGGCGGACGACGGCCTGGTGGTGGACTCGCTGGGCAAGCGGTGCCCGATCCCGGTGATCGAGCTGGCGAAGGTGATCGGAAGCGTGCCGGTGGGCGGGCTGGTCACCGTGCTGTCCGACGACGAGGCCGCCCGCCTGGACATCCCGGCCTGGTGCGCGATGCGCGAACAGGACTACGAGGGCGAGCGCCCCTCCCCCGCCGGCGGCACGGCCTACATGGTCCGCCGCCGGACGTGACCGCGCCCCCGCACGGGGCGCGGCCGGCCGGGGCTCGCCGCTAGGCGGGGAGGTGGTGGCGGACTTCCTCAGCGGCGGCGTCGCCGTACGCCTTGCTGAAGCGCTGCATGAAGTTGCCGCGGCGCAGCTCGTACTCCTGGGTGCCGACCGTCTCGATGACCAGGGTCGCCAGCATGCAGCCGACCTGCGCCGCCCGCTCCAGGCTCACGCCCCAGGCCAGGCCGGACAGGAAGCCGGCCCGGAAGCCGTCGCCGACGCCCGTGGGGTCGGCCTTGCGCTGCTCCTCGGCGCAGCCGACCACGATCGGCTCCTCGCCCTTGCGGTCGATCCGCACACCGTGCGCGCCGAGCGTGGTGACCCGGGTGCCGACGCGGTCCAGGATCTCGCTCTCGGTCCAGCCGGTCTTCGCCTCGATGAGGCCCTTCTCGTACTCGTTGTTGAAGAGGTAGGCCGCGCCGTCGACCAGCACCCGGATGTCGTCGCCCTCCATCCGGGCGATCTGCTGCGAGAAGTCCGCGGCGAACGGGATGCCGCGGGTCCTGCACTCCTCGGTGTGCCGGATCATCGCCTCGGGGTCGTCCGCGCCGATCGACACCAGGTCCAGGCCGCCGACCCGCTCGGCCACCGCCTGGAGCTCGATCAGCCGGGCATCGCTCATGGCCCCGGTGTAGAACGAGCCGATCTGGTTGTGGTCGGCGTCGGTGGTGCAGATGAAGCGCGCGGTGTGCAGCACCTCGGAGATCAGCACCGATGACGTGTCCACGCCGTGCCGGTCCAGCCAGGCGCGGTACTCCGCGAAGTCGCTGCCCGCGGCGCCGACCAGGATCGGCCGGGTGCCGAGCTGCCCCATGCCGAAGCAGATGTTCGCGCCGACCCCGCCGCGCCGCACGTCGAGCGCGTCCACGAGGAAGGACAGCGACACCGTGTGCAGCTGGTCGGCGACCAGCTGGTCGGAGAAGCGGCCGGGGAAGGTCATCAGGTGGTCGGTGGCGATGGATCCGGTGACGGCGATACGCACGGCGGCGGGCTCCTGTGAACGGGACGGCGGGAAGGGCGGGCGTCCGGCTGGGTACGGTGAGCAGCCGCCTACGCTACCGCGCGGGCGACGACGGCGGGACACGCCGAAACTACCCGATAGTAGGTCTTACCCCTCCGGCGACCTGTGCCTAGGGTCGGAGTATGAGGCCAACGACGTCCCCAGCTCTTCACCCGTCCCCGTCCGCCGAGCCGGAATCGCTCGAGCAGCTGATCGGCGACTGCCGGCAGATGGCCGCGCACTGGAAGACCCCGCCGGGCAAGGCGCAGGCCGGCCCCGCTCCGGCGGCCCCGGCCGGCCCCGGCGGCATCAGCGTGCCGGCCGCGTCCGCCCATGTGGTGGCGGGTATGGCGGAGTTCGGCGACTGACTCCCCGCCGGCGGTTCCGCCGGAGATTCCCCCGGACGGCGGAACCGGCCGGCGGTCCGCCGCGTCACATCTGCACCTGACGGTCAACAGCCGAAGGAGCACGTGGTGACCAGCGAGCGGCACGAAGACGACGACCATGACGACGTCCGGTACGACCTGGGCCGGACGGCGGACGATCCCGGCCCGCGGCGGCCGGCCCGCAGGCCGCGGGCAGCGGTGCTGGCGGTGGCCGCCGCGGTGCTGCTGGCCGGTGGCGGCGGCGCCTACTGGGCGGTGTCGTCGGGCGGCGACGGCGGGCACCACACGGCCGCGCCGCTGAAGCTGGAGGGCTCGTACGTCCCGGCGGACAGCGCGGGCCGGCTGCCGGGGAGCAACGACTCCGGCAGCAGTTCGAGCAGCTCGGCGACGCCCGGTGACCCGGTCGTGCCGGGCGGCGACTACGTGCTGACCGGCACCCTGCCGAAGGACGGCCCGGACTCCTCGGCGGTCTACCGGCCGAAGAGCGCCCCCGGCAAGGCGGATGTGGAGCACCTGGCGAAGCTGCTCGGGGTGACCGGCGAGGTCACCTCGGCCGACGGCTGGTGGCGGATCGGCGACCGCGGACCGAGTCTGATGGTCAACCAGAAACTGCCCGGCGCCTGGTCGTACAGCAGGGGCGGCCCGCAGACCTTCGCCCCCGACCAGAGCAAGCCGGTCACCGAGCAGCGGGCGAAGTCCGCGGCGGCGCCGCTGCTCGACGGGCTCGGCCTGTCCGGGGCCAGGACGGACGCGGCGCAGACCATCGGCGCGATGCGGCTGGTGCTGGCGAACCCGGTGGTGGGCGGGCTGCCCACGACGGGCTGGAGCACGTCGCTGGAGGTCGGCCCCGACGGCTCGGTCTCGGTGGCGCACGGCCAGCTCGCGACGCTCGACAAGGGTGACACCTACCCGGTGGTGAGCGCGGCCCAGGCGTTCAAGGAGCTGGACTCGACGGGCCGTGTGATGCACCCCGGCGACAGCACGGGTGTCTGCGTACGGCCGCTTCCGGTGCCGGCGCCCGCGCCCTCCAACCGTGCGCAGCCGCAGGCCAAGCCCGGTGCGACGAACGAGCCCGGCCCGCAGAGCACCCCGAACCCCGGCACCACCGGGTCCGCCGCCGGCAGCGGCGGGGTCAAGGACGGGGTCAACGGCGGGGTCAACGGCGGGGTCGTCCCGCCGACGCCCGCGCAGCCGCCGTCGAGCACCCCGCCCGCCCCGCCCCAGCAGGGCACGACGCTGCCGCGGCCGATCCCGTGCCTGCCGGGCGACCAGCACCCCATGCAGGTGCGCGGCGCCGAGTTCGGGCTGTCGGCGCAGTTCACCGAGGGCGGGCAGACGCTGGTCCCGGCCTGGCTGTTCCAGGTGGCGCAGCCCGGCGCCGCGGCGACCAGGACCGTCGCCGAGCCGGCCGTCGAGCCGTCGTTCATCGAGCAGCCCACGCCGGCCCCGACGGTCACGCCGACCCCGGTGGACCCGGGCGGCCCGCAGCAGCCGGGCGCGCCCAAGAGCACCGGCTACGAGAAGCTGACCGCCTACCGGGCCGGCGGCGGCAACACGCTGACCCTCACCTACTACGGCGGGGTGTGCAGTACGTACAAGGCCTCCGCGCAGGAGACCGGCGCCGAGGTGGAGGTGGGGGTCGTCGGCACGGTGAAGAACCCGGGCGCGATGTGCCCCGACCTGGCCAGGAGCTACAGCACCACCGTGCACCTGAAGGCGCCGCTGGGTGACCGCGAGGTGGTGGACGTGTCGGACGGCCGGCCGCTGAAGCAGGCCGGCTGACCCGCTCCCCCGGGCCGACGCGAAGGCCGTCGCGAACGCGTCGCCAAGGCCGGACCAGCACGAAGCGGCGGCACCCGCACCGGGTGCCGCCGCTCACGCGTGTGTCGCGGGACTCAGTGGAAGGAGTCGCCGCAGGCGCAGGAGCCGGTCGCGTTCGGGTTGTCGATCGTGAAGCCCTGCTTCTCGATGGTGTCGACGAAGTCGATGGAGGCGCCGCCCAGGTACGGGGCGCTCATCCGGTCGGTGACGACCTTGACGCCGCCGAAGTCCTTGAGCACGTCGCCGTCGAGCGAGCGCTCGTCGAAGAAGAGCTGGTAGCGCAGGCCCGAGCAGCCGCCGGGCTGGACCGCGACCCGCAGTGCCAGGTCCTCGCGGCCCTCCTGCTCCAGCAGGCTCTTCACCTTGCCGGCGGCAGCCTCGGACAGGAGGATGCCGTCCGTGGTGGTGCTGCTCTCGTCCTGAACCGTCATGTGCTTGTCTCCCGGGTTGTACGGACTGCTGGCTATCGACTGCTAACGGGCGCCCTCTCGGATTCATTCCGGGTTCCGCTGCGGCTGTGCCCCCGTCCATGCTCGCACACCGCCGCCCGAAGGCGAATGCGTCACATTGACGAAACTGGTGTCGTCAATCTGACGCGAACGGGCTATGATCGATAGCGTCAAGTAGACGAAAAGCCCGCGCTGCACATGCACCTGCGCCGCAAAGAAAGGGCTACGGGCCCGTGACCACCACAGAAACGCTGGACGTACAGCCGACCCCGCTCGCACTGCTGCTGCTGGGCCGCGAGTCCGACCCGCGCAGCGAACGCGGTGTGGACTGCCCCGGAGACCTGCCGGCGCCCTCCGACCCCGGCCTGGTGGAGCGCGCCCGCGCCGCCAAGGCCAGGCTCGGCAGCAAGGTCTTCATCCTCGGCCACCACTACCAGCGCGACGAGGTGATCGAGTTCGCCGACGTGACCGGCGACTCCTTCAAGCTGGCGCGGGACGCGGCGGACCGCCCGGAGGCGGAGTACATCGTCTTCTGCGGCGTGCACTTCATGGCCGAGTCCGCCGACATCCTCACCTCGGAGCGGCAGCAGGTGATCCTGCCCGACCTGGCGGCCGGCTGCTCGATGGCGGACATGGCCAGCGCCGAGCAGGTCGCCGAGTGCTGGGACGTACTGGCCGACGCGGGCGTGGCCGACAGCACCGTCCCCGTGTCGTACATGAACTCCTCGGCGGACATCAAGGCGTTCACCGGCCGGCACGGCGGCACGATCTGCACCTCGTCCAACGCGCGGCGGGCGCTGGAGTGGGCGTTCGGCCAGGGCGAGAAGGTGCTCTTCCTCCCCGACCAGCACCTGGGCCGCAACACCGCCGTGCTCGAACTCGGCATACCGCTGGAGGAGTGCGTCGTCTACAACCCGCACAAGCCGAACGGCGGCCTCACCGCCGAGCAGCTGCGGGCCGCGAAGATGATCCTTTGGCGCGGGCACTGCTCGGTGCACGGCCGCTTCTCGCTGGACTCGGTGCAGGACGTGCGGGAGCGCATCCCCGGCGTCAACGTGCTGGTGCACCCCGAGTGCAAGCACGAGGTCGTCACGGCCGCCGACCACGTCGGCTCGACCGAGTACATCATCAAGAAGCTGGAGTCGGCCCCGGCCGGTTCGGCGTGGGCGATCGGCACCGAACTGAACCTGGTGCGGCGGCTCGCCAAGGCGCACCCGGACAAGCAGATCGTCTTCCTCGACAAGACCGTCTGCTTCTGCTCGACGATGAACCGGATCGACATGCCGCACCTGGTGTGGACCCTGGAGTCGCTGGCCGACGGCAAGCTCGTCAACCGCATCCAGGTGGACGCCGAGACCGAGCACTTCGCGAAGCTGGCACTTGAGCAGATGCTCGCGCTGCCGTAACGGGCGGCCCGGCGGCGTCGGATGATGGAACGGTGATACTGCGACCAGTACGTGACGACGAGGAGGACGCCGACGTCGTACGGGCCATCGCGACCGCCGCTTTCGGCGCACCGCGCAGTCTGTACGGCGGGACGGGCGGCGCCGACGGGACCGGCTCTCCGGAGGCCGAGGGCCGGCGTGCGGACGAGGACCGGTTTGCGGACGGGGAACGGCCCGGTCAGGCGGCCAGGCGGCGCGGGCGGATCCGGCATCTGGCCAGGACCGACCCCGGCGGCTGCTGGCTGATCGAGGACGAGACGGCGGGCCCGGTCGGCGCGGTGCTCTCGTCCCGGCGGGAGGGCACCTGGGGCCTGTCGCTGCTCGCGGTGACCCCGGACGCGCAGGGCAAGGAGGTCGGAAAGGCGCTGCTGGCAAGGGCGTTGGTGCACGGCAGGGCCTGCCTGCGCGGGATCGTCTGCGCGCCCCGGCACCCCGTCGCCGTCCGCACGCTGCGCAGAGCGGGCTTCACGCTGCACCCCGCGATGCGGCTCACCGGTGTGGCCGACCCGGCGCGGCTGCCCGCACTCGACGGCGCGGTGCACGAGGGCACCGAGCGGCACCGGGACCTGATGGACTCGGTGGACCGCCGCACCCGGGGCGGCGCGCACGGCGCCGACCACGAGGAACTGCTGCGCCACCACACCCTGTTCGTGGTGGACGACCTGGCCGGCAGCGGCTACTGCTACGCCCGGGCCGGCCGGGTGGAGGCGCTCGCCGCCACCTCCCGCAGGCTGGCCGGCCGGCTGCTGACCGCCGCGCTGGCCGCGACACCGGCGGGCGAGCAGGTCACCGTCAACCACCTGACGGCGTCCGCCGAGTGGGCGGTGGACGTCGGCATCACGGCGGGGCTGCAGATCGGCAACGACGGCTTCGTGTGCCTGCGCGGGATGCGGCCGCCCGAACTGTGGCTGCCGTCCACGTCGTTGCTCTGACGGCGGGGTGGCCGCTCCCCCGGCCCGGTTCAGCGCTGCGGTCTGACGAGCCCCGACTCGTAGGCGGCGACGACGAGTTGGGCGCGGTCGCGGGTCGCGAGCTTGGCCATCATGTGGTTGATGTGCGTCTTGACGGTGAGCGGGCTGACGCCGAGGCGCTGCGCGATGGCGTCGTTGGACAGCCCGCCGGCCACCTCGACCAGCACCTGCCGCTCCCGGACGGTCAGCGTGTCAAGACCGGCGACCGTACGCGGCCCCGACCCGTCGCCGCCCTCGGCCTGCTGCTGCGCGACGAACCGGGCGATCAGGCTCTTGGTCGCCGCAGGCGAGAGCAGCGCGTCCCCGGCGGCCACCGTCCTGATGGCGCCCAGCAGTTCGTCCGGCTCCGCGCCCTTGCCGAGGAACCCGGCGGCCCCGGCGAGGATGGCCTGCGCCACGTACTCGTCGGCCTCGAAGGTGGTCAGCACGAGGACGGCGACGCCGGTCAGCGCGGGATCGGCGGTGATCTCCCGGGTGGCCGAGATCCCGTCGGTACCCGGCATCCGGATATCCATCAGCACGACATCCGGCCGCGCCACCCGAGCGAGCGCGACAGCCTCAGCCCCGTCCTTGGCCTCTCCGACAACAGCCATCCCGCCCTCGGACTCGACGAGAACGCGCAACGCGCCGCGCATGAGCGCCTGATCATCGGCGAGCAGCACCCGGACGGCTGCGCCTGGCTCAACGGCGGAATCAACGGCAACCTGACTCGGCGCGCCCGCGGCCCCGGCGGCGGACCGGCCCGGCAATCCGGCCGGGCCGGCGGCCCAGTCAGCGGAGGGCCGCCCCGCCGAGGCCGCGGACCCGGCAGCCGAACGGCCCGGCGAAGCAGCCGGGCCCCCGGCACGGCCGGCCGCCGGCCGGCCGTGCGAGGTGGTCGCCCCGGTCGCCGGCCGGTCGTGCGCTGCCGGAGCTCCTGTCGGTCCCGGCGGGGTCATCCGGCGGCCTCGTCCAGGTGGGCGGGCGCAGTGCTGGTGGCGGGCTGGGTCGGGAGGGGGAGGCGGACCCAGACGCGGTAGCCGCCGCCGGGGCGGGCGCCGGTGCGGCAGACGCCGCCCAGGGCTGCGGCGCGCTCGTGCATGCCGAGCAGGCCGTGGCCGCCGGCCGGGCGGGCGGGGCGGCGGGGTTCCGGCCCGGCACGGTCCTGCGCGGGCAGCAGGACCTCCTCCACGTCCGTGGACGGGTCAGAGACGCCGTCGTCGTCCACCACGACCTCCAGCGCGCCCGGATCCCGCCGGATCCGTACCGCCGCCCCCGCGCCGGGCCCCGCGTGCTTCTGCACGTTGGTCAGCGACTCCTGGATCACCCGGTACGCGGTCAGGTCCACGCTCGCGGGCAGCGGCGCGGCCGGCCCGGTCCACTCCCGGTCCTGCTCCCCCGCGCCGCCGCGCGCCTCGACGGTGACCCGCAGCCCGGCCCGGCGGAAGTCGTCGACCAACTGGTCGAGCACGCCGAGCCCCGGCGCCGGCTCCATCGGCGCCGCCGGCTCGCCCGACTGGCGCAGCAGGCCGACCGTGGCCCGCAGCTCGTCGAGCGCGGACCTGCTCGCCTCCCGGACGTGCGCCAGCGCCTGTTTCGCCTGGTCGGGCCGGTTGTCCATGACGTGCGCCGCGACCCCGGCCTGCACATTGACCAGGGCTATGTGGTGGGCGACGACATCGTGCAGCTCGCGGGCGATCCGCATCCGCTCCTCCGCGACCCGCCGCCGGGCCTCCTGCTCACGATTCTGCTCGGCCCGCGCCGCGCGCTCCTCGATGGCGGCGACATACGCGCGTCCGCTGCGGGCGGCGTCACCGGCGGCGGCGGCCATCCCGGTCCAGGCGAAGACGGCGAAGTTGGCCTGCCGGTACCAGTGCCCGGGGCCGGTGGCCATGGCGATCGCGGTCAGCCCGACGCAGGCGAGCAGCCCGATCACCCACGTGGTGGCCCGGTCGGTGCGGGCCGCCACCGTACAGAGCGCGACGGCCGCGGCCAGGATCACCGGCATCCGCTCGTCCACCGGGCGCAGCGCGATGAACGTCGCGGACAGCGCGTAGGTGAACGCGAGCACCGCCCAGGGCGCCCGCCGCCGCCAGATCAGCGACCCGCAGGCGAGCGCCGCGAACGCCGTGTCCGCGGCCCCCAGCCGGTAGGTGTGCGCCCCGGCGACGGTCCCCAGCAGGATCAGCCCGAGCGCCCCGACCGCCACCCCGGCGTCCGCGGTCCCCTGGTGCGTCCGCAGCCACCGCGAGGGACCGCTGAGCACGTTGGCAGCGGGGAGCAGCACCTGACCTCCCCTTTTCAGGGCTCGTTCGACGGCCGGGCCCCCACCAAGGCCAGTGGCCGCCCGCGGGGCGGCATACCGGGGGACGTGGGGACGTGGCTTGCGCGCCGCGGGCGGCTAGCCCGGGATCAGGCCATCGTCGCGGAGCATCGCCTTCACCTCGGCGAGCGTGGCGTCCTCGGACGGCAGGATCAGCTCGGACGGCTCCAGGGAGTCGTCGGGGAGCGGGGTGCCGAGCGAGCGGACCGCGGCGAGCAGGGCGCCCAGCGTGTGCCGGAAGCCCTCCTCGTCGCCCGCCTCGATCGCGATGAGCAACCGGTCGTCCAGCTTGTTGAGCTCGGTGAAGTGGACGTCGTCCAGGTTCACCTGGCCCTCGCCCATGATCCGCGCGATCATGCCGGCCTCCTACTGCTTGTCGAACCGCGGAGTGTCCTGCGGCGGCGCGGACTGCCCGCTGCCCTGCTGGCCGCCCTCGATGGCCGGCGTGGAGCTGCCGCCCGCAAGTTCCGCCTTCATCCGCTGGAGCTCCAGCTCCACGTCACTGCCGCCGGACAGCCGGTCGAGCTCGGCCTGCAGGTCGTCCTTGGCCAGACCGCTCGGGTCGTCGAGCGCACCGGACGCCATCAGCTCGTCCAGCGCGCCGGCCCGGGCGCGCAGCTGCTCGGTCTTGTCCTCCGCGCGCTGGATCGCCATGCCGACGTCGCCCATCTCCTCGGAGATGCCGGAGAAGGCCTCGCCGATCTGGGTCTGCGCCTGGGCGGCGGTGTACGTGGCCTTGATGGTCTCCTTCTTCGTACGGAAGGCGTCCACCTTGGCCTGCAGCCGCTGGGAGGCGAGCGTGAGCTTCTCCTCCTCGCCCTGGAGCTGGGTGTGCTGCGTCTCCAGGTCCACGACCTGCTGCTGGAGGGCGGCCCTGCGGGACAGCGCCTCGCGGGCCAGATCCTCCCGGCCGAGCGCGAGCGCCTTGCGGCCCTGGTCCTCGTAAGTGGTCGACTTCTTCTGCAATTCCGTGAGCTGTAGCTCAAGGCGCTTGCGGGAGGTGGCGACGTCGGCCACACCCCGTCGTACCTTCTGCAGCAGCTCCAGCTGCTTCTGGTACGAGTAGTCCAGCGTCTCGCGCGGGTCCTCGGCCCTGTCCAGGGCCTTGTTGGCCTTCGCGCGGAAGATCAATCCCATCCGCTTCATGACACCGCTCATGGGCCTCGCGCGCCCCCTTCTCCGGCAACTGCTCCAGCATGCCTCAGCACCTCTACAGACCCCAGCCTACGGGCCCTGGTTCCATTACCGCACTGTTCGGGCGCGGATACGGTCATCCCCAAGGACGATCACGGTTCGGTGTCCTCCGGCACAGGGAGTAGGTGAGGGACTGGGGGACGGGCCGATAACCACGTAACCTGGAGTCGTGTTCCGACGTCGTTCCCAAGATGAGCAGGTCTCGACCACCTCTTCGGTGCTCGAAGACGACCAGCAGCGCGACCCGCAGGCTCCCAAGGGTCGCCCCACCCCCAAGCGCAGCGAGGCGCAGCAGCAGCGCCGCAAGGCGGTGACCGCGCCGACCGACCGCAAGGCGGCCACCCGCCAGGCCCGCGGCGCCCGCCGGGTCGACCTCGCCAAGCAGCGCGAGGCGCTCGCGGGGGGTGACGAGCGCTACCTGCCCGCTCGCGACCGGGGACCGGTGCGCAAGTACACCCGCGACTACGTGGACTCCCGGTACCGGGTGGCGGAGTTCTTCCTGCCGCTCGCGGTACTGATCCTGGTGGCCAGCCTGGTGGCGAGCCTGCAGGACCTGTCGCTGCTGCTCTGGCTGATCGTGATCGTGCTGATCGTGGTCGACTCGGTGATCACCGGTATCTCGCTGAAGCGGCAGCTCGCCAGCCGCTTCGCCGGTGAGAACACCAAGGGCGCGATGGCCTACGGCCTGATGCGTACTCTGCAGATGCGCCGGCTGCGGCTGCCCAAGCCGCAGGTCAAGCGCGGCAGCAAGCTCTGAACGGCGGTTACCCGGGCGATCACCCGGCCCCGCCCGGCAGCGGGTACCCGCCGGCGGGCGGCTACCCGGTGCAGCCGGGCTACCAGCCGGGAACCGACTACCACCAGCACCCGCTGTCCGGCGCCCCACTCGGCGCGCAGCAGCCCGGTGCCATGCCGCCCGGTGCCGTGCCGCCCGGCTCCGGCGGTTTCAGCGGCGGCGCCGAGAGCTGGCTCGACAAGCTGGGCGGACTGCGGAACACCGTCCGGCAGGAGCTGGTCGCCCGGCAGCTGGACGAGCAGATCGGCGCGCACTTCCCGCAGCCGGCCGGGGCGCACGCCCGCCGCCGGCTCCGGGTGCTGGACATCGGCGCCGGCCAGGGCACCCAGGCGCTGCGGCTGGCCAGGGCGGGCCACCTGGTCACCGGCCTTGAGGCCGACCCCGCGATGCTCAGCACGCTGCGCGCCGCCGTCACCGCCGAGCCGGCCGAGGTGCGCGAGCGGTTCGTCGTGCTGCGCGGCGACGGCCGGGAGACCGGCCGGCACTTCGGGCCCGCCTGCTTCGACGTCGTGCTGTGCCACGGCGTGCTGATGTACGTCCCCGACCCCGAGCCGATGCTCGCCGCCCTGGCCCGGGTGCTGACGCCGGGCGGCCTGCTGTCGCTGCTGGTGCGCAACGGTGACGCGCTCGCGCTGCGTCCCGCGCTGCTCGGCGACTGGCCGGCGGCGCTGGCCGCGTTCGGCTCCGACTCGTACACCAACCGGCTGGGCCTGAACACCCGCGCGGACCGGCGCGGGGCGCTCACCGCGATCCTGGCGGGCATCGGGGTGCCGCTGCACGACTGGTACGGGGTGCGGGTCTTCACCGACACCGCCTCCGACACCGCGCGGGCCCCGCGCGACCCCCGGGAGCTGGAGCAGCTGCTCCAGGCGGAGGACCTGGCCGGCCGGACGGACCCGTACCGGGCGGTGGCGGCGCTGCTGCACCTGTGCGGCGTGCGCAAGTAGTTCCGGCTCTCGCGCCCGTGCGGTGTGTGCGGGTGGCCGTGCCCCCCATCTGGCCCCTCGGGCCGGGCCCGGGACGGTCGCAAAAGCGACAATCAGCCCATGAGTGCATCGCGTAACCCCACGCTTCGTACCAGCCGTACCAGCCGTACCAGTCCCGCGCGGGGCGGCCGGCCCGTCCGCCGTACCGGCAGGCTGCTGCTCCCGTGTGCCGCCGCCTGCGTGACGGCGCTGGTCGCGTCCGGTTGCAGCTCCGGCTCCTCGACGGCCTCCCCCGGCAGCGCGCCGGCCGCGAGCGCCGCGGCGGCGGCCGCCACCTCCGGGGGCAGCAACGATCTGCAGACCGACTACCAGAACACCGTCAAGGCGGTGCTCCCGTCGGTCGTGCAGATCAACACCAAGCAGGATCTGGGCTCCGGCGTCGTCTACGACGACAAGGGCGACATCGTCACCAACGCGCACGTCGTCGGCAGCGAGAAGAACTTCCAGGTGTCGCTCGCCACCGGCGGCAAGACGCTCGCGGCGACCCTGGTGGCCGCCTACCCGGCCGGCGACCTCGCGGTGATCCGGCTGACCTCGCCGCCGGACGGCCTGAAGCCGGCCGCGTTCGGCGACTCGGGGAAGGTGTCGGTCGGCCAGATCGTGCTGGCGATGGGCAACCCGCTGGGGCTCTCCAGCAGCGTCACGCAGGGCATCGTCTCGGCGACCGGCCGCACGGTCAGCGAGGGCGACTCGCAGAGCGGCGGCCCCGGCGCGACCATCGCCGACATGGTGCAGACGTCGGCCGCGATCAACCCCGGCAACAGCGGCGGCGCGCTGGTGAACCTCGACGACGAGGTGATCGGCATCCCGACGCTCGCCGCCACCGACCCGCAGCTGGGCAGCGGCGCGGCGCCCGGCATCGGCTTCGCGATCCCCGCCTCGACGGTGAAGCGGATCGCCGACCAGATCATCAAGGACGGCAAGGTCACCAACTCCGGCAGGGCCGGGCTCGGCGTCACCGTCCGCGAGGTGGTCGACCTGCAGAACCAGCCGGCCGGCGTGGCGATCGTCGCCGTGACGGCGGGCGGCCCGGCGGCCAAGGCGGGGCTCAAGGCGGGCGACGTGATCACGAAGGTCGGCTCGACGCCGATCACGAACGTGCAGTCGCTGACGGAGGCGCTGGCGGCGGACAAGCCGGGGCAGAAGGTGCCGGTGGGGTACCTGCGGGACGGTACGCAGAAGACGGCTCAGGTCACGCTCGGGTCGATCTAGGCGGCCCGCCGGGCCCGCCGCCGTGCAGGGACGAACGGGCCGGCGGGCCGGGGTGTGCGGCCGGGGTCAGTCCTGTGCGGCGTCGGCGTCGGCCGGGGTGTCCTTCGCGGCCGGGGTGTCCTTGGCGTCCTTGGTGTCCTGGCTGGCGTCCTGGCCGTCCTGCTGGTCGGCGTGCAGGCTCATCGGGCCGTAGATCCTGGTGTCACCGTCGGACAGCACGACCTGGTCGGCGCCGCCCTCCAGCAGTTCCTTCCAGACCTCGCCGATCCAGGACTCGGCGTCGCCCTGGGTGGTGAACTCCTCCGGCTGCACCGCGGGCGACACCTCGGTGCCGTCGGCCTTCTCGAACCGCCACGTCCACGCCATGTATGTCTCCTCGGTCCAGTCGGATCAGTCAGTGCGATCAAAGTGCGATCAGTGTGATCGGAACGGTCGGTACGGCCGTGCGGGGGAACCCTGACCGGCAGCGTATCGGCGTACCCGGCTCGCGGCACACACCGCATGGCGGCCCCGGCGCGCCCGGCCGGGCCGGACGCGAGACGATCGTGGCGTGGAACTGACTCTGCTCGGCACCGGCGGCCCCGAGGGTCTGCCGGTGCCCGACTGCCCCTGCGCGGCGTGCGCGCTCGCCGTGGGCGCGGGCGCCCGCGCCGCGACCTCCGTCCTGGTGGACGGGCTGATGCTGATCGATCTGACGCCCGGGGTGGCGCTCGCGGCGGCGCGGGCCGGGCACACGCTGGGCGGGCTGCGGCTGGTCGTGCTGTCGCACCCGCACGACGGTCCCGCGGTGGAGATCCCGGCCGGGCTGCCGGCCCCGGCGCGGCTGCCCGAGGGCCAGCGGCTCTCGCTGATGACCGGGCACCGGGTGCGGGCGGTGGCCACGGACGCGCCGGGCACGGGGTACGCGGTCGAGTCGCCCAACGGGTTGCGGCTGCTGTACCTGCCGCCCGGGTGCGCGGCGGCGGGCCTGCCCGAGAACGGGGAGGCGCCGTACCACCTGGTGCTGCTCGACGTGGTCGGCCGGCCCGACGCGCTGGCCCGGCTGCGGGCGGCGGGCCTGGTCACCGGAACGACGGACGTGGTCGCGGTGCACCTGGACCACGGCGCCCCGCCGCCGCCCGAGGTGCACCGGCGGCTCGCCGCGCTCGGCGCGCGGGCGGTGCCCGACGGCACGACGCTGACCGTCGGCGACTACCACGAGGTGCCGGACGTGCCGCGGCGGACGCTCGTGCTCGGCGGGGCGCGGTCGGGCAAGTCCGTGGAGGCCGAGCGACGGCTCGCCGCGTTCCCCGAGGTGGTCTACGTGGCGACCGGCGGCACCCGGGCCGGCGACCCGGAGTGGGCGGAACGAGTCACCCGCCACCGGGAGCGGCGCCCGGCGGGCTGGCGCACGGAGGAGACGTGCGACCTGGTCCCGCTGCTCGCCGACGCGGCGGGCCCGCCGCTGCTGATCGACTGCCTCGCGCTGTGGCTCACCGACGTGATGGACAAGGCGGGCGCGTGGACGGCGGAGGACTGGCCGGGGGCCGCCCGCGCGGAAGTCCGCGCCCGCGCCGACGAGTTGACCGCGGCCTGGCGCGCGACCCGCCGCACAGCGGTGGCGGTCTCGAACGAGGTCGGCTCCGGGGTGGTCCCCGCGACCCCCTCGGGCCGCCGCTTCCGCGACGAACTGGGCCGCTTGAACGCTGCGCTGGCAGCAGAGTCCGAACAGGTCCTCCTGACAGTGGCCGGCCTCCCCCACCCCCTCCGCCCCACATAGCCCGCGCCGTTCCGCCCAGTTCCCCCGCCCCTGACGGGGCCCGACCGGACGAGTACGGCACTCCCCCGCTGGGGCCGGCGGTGACGTGCAGCCACATCGCGGCTTGTCGCGCACTTCCCCGCGCCCCCTCAAAGCCGTGCCCGGCCGGGGCCAATCGCCCAGCCGAGCCCCAAAGGGGCGCGGGGAACTGCGCCACCAGCCACCCACCGGCCGGTGGCCCGGGAACAACCGCACTGCCCCGCTGGGGCCGGCGGTGACGTGCAGGCACATCGTGGCTTCTCGCGCAGTTCCCCGCGCCCCCTGAAAAGCCGTGCCGGGCCGGGGCCAATCGCCCAGGCGACCCCCGAAGGGGCGCGGGGAACTGCGCCACCAGCCACCCACCGGCCGGTGGCCCGGGAAGGACGGGCGCGGTGGTGGCGGGGCAGGGGGTACCGGGAGGGCGCCCGGGGGCGGGGGTTGGGGCGGTGAACCTCAGCGGGAGCGGGGCGGTACTGTTCGGCACGTGAGCGCCATCGAACTCGACGACTTCGGCTCCCTCGTGGAGCGCCCCGACGCCGGGATCCGGCGGGACTCGCAGGACCGGTGGGCCCGGGTGATCGCACCCACAGGCGCGCTCGGGAAGCCCGCCGAGCTGGCCGACTGGCTGGCCGCCGTGCAGGGCGTGGTCCCGGCCCGCCCGATCACCCGCCCCCGCGTCCTCGTCTTCGCCGGCGACCACGGTGTCGCCTCCCTCGACGTCTCGGCCCGCCCCGCCGGCACCGCCGCCGATCTGGTCCGCGCCGTCATCGACGGCACCGCCCCGCTCAGCGTCCTCGCCCGCAGCTACGACACCCACGTCCGCCTCATCGACATGTCGCTCGACTGCGACCCGTCCGACCTCCCCGCGAACGTCACCGCGCACCGCGTGCGCCGCGGCTCCGGCCGGATCGACATCGAGGACGCGCTGACGGCCGAGGAAGCGCAGCAGGCGTTCCGTACCGGCATGACCCTCGCCGACGAGGAGGCCGACTCCGGTACGGACCTCGTCCTGCTCGGCGACCTGAGCGTCGGCGGTACGACCCCGGCCGCCGTCCTCATCGCGGCCCTGTGCGGCACCGACGCCTCCGTCGTCACCGGGCGCGGCTCGGGCATCGACGACCTGGGCTGGATGCGGAAGTGCGCGGCGATCCGGGACTCGCTCCGGCGGGCCCGTCCGGTGCTCGGCGACCAGCTCGAACTGCTCGCCACGGTCGGCGGCGCCGACTTCGCCGCGATCACCGGGTTCCTGCTCCAGGCGTCGGTGCGCAAGCTTCCGGTCGTCCTGGACGGGGTGGTCAGCGCGGCCTGCGCGCTGGTCGCGCAGCGGGTGGCGTTCCGCGCGCCGGACTGGTGGCTGGCGGGGCACGCGAGCGGGGAGCCTGGGCAGTCCAAGGCGTTGGAGCGGATCTCGCTCGACCCGCTGCTCGATCATGGCGTGCACCTCGGCGGCGGCATGGGGTCACTGCTCGCTCTCCCTCTGCTGCGGGCGGCGGCGTCCTTCGCGGCGGAGCTCCCGGAGCTCCCCTCCCCGGCCGAGAAGCCCGAGCCCGAGCCCGAGGCCGCTGCCGCGGCCGAAACCCCGGAGCCTGCGGGCGACCCGCAGCCGTAGCCCCGGCCCAGCCCCGGTTTTCAAGGGGCGCGGGGAACTGCACGGCCAGCCCCCACCCACCGGTGGCGGCTGGCCGCCCATCATCCCTCACCGGCAGGTGGTTTCGTCCTAGTATCTGCCGCTATGGGAACGTCCAGCGCGGGTACCAGGGGCCACGACCCAGCCCTCGCCCCGGGCAGCGGACAAAGCACCGGGCCCACCGGGTCCAACCCGCCGACCCGGGCCGCCGCGTTCACCGTCTGGTATCTGCGGGCCGTCGCGTTCCTGAACTTCCTCGGGGCCGTCTGGGTCTCCTTCGGGCAGGACATCCGGCGGCACAACGCGCAGGACTACTTCACCCCGTACCTGCTCACCGCCGGCTTCACGTCCGGCGCCATCGCCCTCTTCCTCGCGATCACCATGCGGCGCCGCAAACGCGCCGCCTGGATCCTCAACCTCGTCCTGTGCGGGCTGTTCTTCGCCGCGCTCGCGCTCAGCATGGTGTGGCCGGACATCCACCGGCACGCGCAGAACTGGGTCTCGCTCGCGCTGACCACCCTCTTCCTGGCCGCGCTGCTGATCGGCCGCCGGGAGTTCCGGGCCAAGGGCGACCGCACCAACCCGTGGCACGCGGCCCTCACCGCCGCCGTCGGCCTCGTACTGGCCGCACTGATCGGCACCGCCCTGGTCACCGTCACCAACTCCGAGCACGGCGCGGGCTTCGGCGACAGCTTCGGCTACGCGCTGATGCGGCTGATCTCCCTCGTGCCGAACGACAGCGCGTTCATGACGATCTCCACGCCGGGCTGGGTGGACGTCATCATCAACGTGATGAGCACGCTGCTCTTCCTGCTCGTGCTGTTCGTGGCGTTCCGGTCGCCGCGCGGGCAGACGCTGCTGAGCCCGGAGGACGAGGCGCGGCTGCGCGTGCTGCTCGACAAGTTCGGCGACCGCGACTCGCTCGGCTACTTCGCGCTGCGCCGCGACAAGAGCGTCATCTGGTCGCCGAGCGGCAAGTCCGCGGTCGCCTACCGGGTGCTCGGCGGGGTGTCGCTGGCCTCCGGCGACCCGATCGGCGACCCGGAGGCGTGGCCCGGCGCCATCGACGCCTGGCTGGACGAGGCCACCGCGCACGCCTGGGTGCCGGCCGTGATGGGCGCGAGCGAGGAAGCCGGCACGGTCTACGCCCGGCACGGCCTGGACGCGCTGGAACTCGGTGACGAGGCGATCGTCGAGACCGACGACTTCACACTGGACGGCCGCGCGATGCGGACCGTCCGGCAGGCGTACAACCGGGTGAAACGCTCCGGCTGCACGGTACGGATCCGGCGGCACGCCGACATCCCGGCCGACGAACTGGACGCCCTGCTCGAACAGGCCGACGACTGGCGGGACGGCGGCACCGAGCGCGGCTTCTCGATGGCGCTCGGCCGGCTCGGCGACCCGGCGGACGGCCAGTGCGTGATGGTGGAGTGCGCGGACGGCGAAGGGCAGCCGCGGGCGCTGCTCAGCTTCGTGCCGTGGGGGCGCGGCGGCCTGTCGCTGGACCTGATGCGGCGGGACCGCGGCGCGGACAACGGGCTGATCGAGTTCATGGTGATCGAGCTGATCCAGCGCGCGCAGGAGGTGGGGGTCGAGCAGATCTCGCTGAACTTCGCGATGTTCAGGTCGGTCTTCGAGCGCGGCTCGCGGCTCGGCGCCGGGCCCGTGCTGCGGCTGTGGCACTCGCTGCTCACGTTCTTCTCCCGGTGGTGGCAGATCGAGTCGCTGTACCGGGCGAACGCGAAGTTCCGGCCGATCTGGGAGCCGCGGTACGTGCTCTTCGGCAAGTCGGGCGAGCTGCCGAGGATCGGCATCGCCGCCGCCCGCGCCGAGGGCTTCCTCGGGGTGCCGCGGCTGCCGTCCCCGCTGCGCCGCAGGGCGCGGTGAGCGCGCTGGACGGGCGGCCGGCCCGGTCCCGGTGGTGGTCGGGCGGCGCCCGCGCGCTGTGGGGCCCGGTACGGGACTTCGGGCGGGCCGAACTGGGCGCGCCGGTCGGCGAGGTGTGGCGGCGGCTGCGGACCGGCGGGGTGCTCGCCGTCCCGCTGACCCTCACCGCGTGCGTGGGCATCGTGGCGCTACAGGTCCTCCAGCACTTGCGGGGCGCGAGCGACTGGGTGGACCGGCTCGGCGGGGTCTACGCGACGCTGCCGTGGTGGCAGGCGCTGCTGCGGACGCCGCTCTCGCTGTTCGTGCCCGATCCGTCGCTGCCGATCTGGGGGCTGATGCTCCAGGTCGTGGTGGTGTTCGGCATCGCCGAGACGACGCTTGGCGCCCGCCGCACGCTGGGCGTCGCCCTGCTGGCCACCCTCGCGGGCACGGCGTTCGCCCGCTACTCGCTGTGGACGGGCCCGGGCGGATTCCTCGGCCTGCCGACGTCCGACTTGCTGGTCCGGGACACGGGCCCGTCGGCGGCGGTGGTCGCGCTCGGCCTGTACGTGGCATGCCGGTACCGGGCCTGGTGGACGGCGGCGGCGATCGTCGCCGCGATGGTCATCGAGGTCGTGACGATCACGAACCTGGCAGGCTTCGAGCACCTGGCGGGCGCGGCCGCGATCCTCCTCCTGACAGCCTTCGAGACGTGGACCGGCCTCGCCCCGCCGACCCCGGCCCGCCCGGGGGCCGATACCCTCACGCGATGACCGAGGCGGGTGAGGAGACGCGGGAGAACAAGCACGTGACGCCCGAGGCCCCGGCGCCCCCAGCCGAACCCCTGGCGACTCCTGCCCCCGAGGCCACGGCTGCCACCGATACGCCCGAGGCCGCGGCGGACGCCGGCGAAACGGCGCCGGTTCGGGGCGAAGCCGCCCCCGACGCCACGGACGCGCCCGAAGCCCCGGCCGGCGTGGGCGAAGCCGTCCCGGCCTCCGCTCCCGGCGAGGGTCCCGCCGTCTTCGACGGGCTGCGCTTCGCCTTCGGCACGCTCACCGTCATCCCCGTGACCGTGCGCCGGTGGGACCGGGCCGCCGCCGCTGCCGGGATGGCCGCCGCCCCGCTCGTCGGGCTGGTCGTCGGGGGCGGCGCGGCGGCCGGGGGCGGTCTGCTCACCTCGCTCGGGGCGAGTCCGCTGCTCGCGGCGATCGGCGCCGTCGCCGTGCCCGCCGTCCTCACTCGCGGGCTGCACCTCGACGGGCTGGCCGACACCGCCGACGGGCTCGGCAGTGGCAAACCCGCCGACGAGGCGCTGCGGATCATGAAGCAGTCGGACATCGGGCCGTTCGGCGTCCTCACCCTGATCCTGGTCCTCCTCGCGCAGACCGCCGCGCTCGCCGCCTGCTACGCCGACAGCTGGACCTACGGCTGCGTGGCGGCCGTGCTGGCCGCGTTCACCGGCCGTACCGCCATGACCCTGGCCTGCCGCCCCGCCGTCCCCGCGGCCCGTCCCGGCGGCCTGGGCGCGGCCGTCGCGGGCTCAGTCCGCACCGGCACCGCGTGCGCGCTCGCCGTCCTCGCGGTGGCCGCCGGCTGCGCCGCGGGCCTGCCTTTCGGCGGCCTGACCGCCGGCCGCGGCGCCGCCGCGGCCTGCCTGGCGCTGCTCTGCGCCGAGGCGCTGCTGCGCCACTGCGTACGCCGTTTCCGCGGTACAACGGGTGACGTCTTCGGCGCGCTCTGTGAAACGGCGACGACCGCGACACTGGTCGTGCTTTCCCTGCGCTGAGCAGACGGCTCAACGGACAGCCGATCAGACCGCCGATCGGACGGCGAATCCGGAAGATGTCCGTCAATATAGCGTATCCGATTAAACTCCACCGACGGCCGAGCGCCCGCCCGACCCACTGTCCGGAATGCGGAAATCCGGAGCTGCTGTGCGGGTGCCACTTTTGCCCCGCATACCCGCGCACCGGCCGGCGGCCCGGCCCGGGATAATGTGGTAAGCGGCGGCGCCGACCCGGATATCGGACCTGAATGTCCGGCATTTCACTTCAGGTGCCCGGATGGCCGGTGATGTCCCAAGTGCGCTGCCCCGCGCGGGCGTCCACCCCGCCGGCCACCCCGGACCCCGCCCCCTTCGACGCGATCCCGCCACTTCGCCGAAATGGCCCGCTATCCCCGGATAACGATATACCAGTGGTCCGTATGCTGGATTTCCTGAGCCGCTCACTTCCGCGCCGGTAGCCAACTTGTTCGACCCGCTGCCGCTGGCTAGAGTCGGGCGCCATGACCGCAGATATTGCATTGATACGCAGCAGTTTCAAGGCCGTCGAGCCGCACGGTTCGCAGGTGACCGGGTATTTCTACGACCACCTGTTCACCAATCACCCCGGTGTCCGCCCGCTGTTCGCCCCGCACATCGACGAGCAGCGCGACCGGCTGTGGGCCGCGCTGGGCGCGCTGGTCGCCAACATCGAGAACACCGAGACGCTGACGACCATGCTGCAGAACCTCGGCCGGCGGCACGTGGGCTACGGCGCCCTGGCCGAGCACTACCCGGCCGTCGGCGCCAGCCTGATCGCCACCCTCAAGCACTACGCGGGCAACGACTGGACGCCCGAGGTCGAGGAGTCCTGGGTCGCGGTCTACGGCGTGATCAGCGAGACCATGATCGCGGCCGGCGAGACGGCCTCCCGCTGACGCGACCGCAGCCGACAGCGGCTCGTCGCGACGAGCCGCCGCCCGGTTCCCAACTGTCCGGAGGTCACCCCTGATGTCAACCGCCGGTGGGTCGTCGTGAGCGACACCCAGGCGTTGCGAGACTCCTTCGCCCTGGTCGGCAAGTCCGGGGACGAGGTGCCGCGGTACTTCTACTCGTATCTGTTCCTGATCGCGCCGCAGGTCCGGCCGATGTTCCCGGTGTCCATGGGGACACAGCGGGACCGGCTGGTCGCGGCGCTCGGCCGGATCGTCGCGGACGCCGACGACCCGGAGCGGCTCGTCCCCTACGTGCAGCAACTGGGCCGCGACCACCGCAAGTTCCAGGTGGTGGCGCAGCACTACGAGGCGGTCGGGCAGGCGCTGCTCGCCACGCTCGGCTACTTCCTGGGCGAGGCGTGGACGCCGGAGCTGCAGCGCGGCTGGACCGAGGCGTACGGGCTGGTCTCGCAGACCATGTTCCAGGCGGCCGAGGCCGACAGCACGGTCAACCCGGCGTGGTGGAACGCCGAGGTGGTGCGGCACGAGCAGCGCTCGTTCGACCTCGCGGTCGTCACGCTGCGGCTGGAGCAGCCGATGGCGTACGCCGCCGGGCAGTCGGTGATGGTGGAGACGCCGATGCTGCCGAGCACCTGGCGGTCGTTCACCCCGGCCAACGCGGTGCGCGGCGACGGCACGATCGAGCTGCACGTGCGGTCGCTCGACGGGGGCCTGGTCAGCTCGGCCATGGTCTACCGGCTGCGGCGCGGCGACGTGCTGCGGCTGGCGGCGCCGGTCGGCAACCGGCTGACGCTGCGGCGCTCGCAGGGCCGGGACCTGGTACTGGTCGCCGGGGGCACCGGGCTGGCACCGCTGCGCGCGCTGGTCGAGGAGATCGCCTGGCACGGTCCGCCACGCAGGGTGGACCTGATCTTCGGCGCCCGCGACTCGTACGGGCTGTACGACATGCCCGCGCTGAACCAACTGGCCCAGGCCAACCCGTGGTTCCACGTCACGCCCGTGGTCGGGGCGGACGCCGGCACCTTCGAGAACCGGAGTCTGGCCGGGCCCGTCCTGCGCACCGCCGTGTGGCGCGGACGCTCCGTGTACGTCTGCGGCTCGCCGGCGATGGTCTCCGCGACGGTCCGCGACCTGGCGGCCGGAGGCATCCCCCACGACCTGCTGCACTTCGAAGACGCTCGGTGATCGGAGACACGTGAACGAGACACGAGCACCCCGCCCCGAGGAGCGCCGGGTGACGCCCGAGACGCTGCGGTCGATGCGGTTCCCGCGGGCGCCGCTGACCCGGCGCGGCTACCTCGAGGAGCCGGTGGACGACGTGCTGCGCCGCTGCGCGGCGGCGCTGACGGTACTGGCCGAGGAGAACGACCGGCTGCGCACGGACATGCAGCGGCACCGGGACTGGATCCGGGCGAACAACATCGGCGACGGCAGCAGCCCGACCGGCGTGCCGACGGTTGACGCGGTGCTCCAGCAGGCCCGCGCGCAGCAGTCCGCCGAGCAGACGGTCTTCGCGGCCCGCGAGCAGGCCCGCACGCTGCTCCAGGCGGCGAGGGAGCAGGCCGAGGCGGTCCTGCAGCAGATCCGCGCCCACGACGGCTCCACCCCGAGCAGCGACCAGGAGGAGACCGAGCGCCTGATCTCCTACCTCCGCCAACTGGCCCAGTCACTGACCGTGACAGCCGACCAGTACGCCACCAAACGCCCGGAGCCCACGGGAACCCCGCACGGGCGCTGATCCCCTTCTTTTTGGCTCCCTCGCCTTCGGGGCGCTTCAGTCCCTTGGGGGTCCCCCCGGACGGAGTCTGGGGGAGGTCGATCATGCTCCCCCCTTCAGGACCTCCGCGTTCCCCCAGACTCCGTCCGGGGGGACCCCCACCTTTCGGCAGGGCCCGCCCCTTCGACTCGGGAGCCGTCCTCGGTTCACCGTCAGGCGCATCGCTCGCCCATGGGTGATTGCGCCTCAAGTAGCTCATCAGGCTCTCGGGCGTAGGCTCTTGGCCGGGGCGGATGCCCCTGGTCCGCCCCGTTGATGTGGCGGATTACGATGCGTGGGGCCCCGCCGGGCCATCCACCGGCCCGTACACAGGACCTCGACCGAATAGGACCTCTGCCACCGTGACTGCAGTGACACTCAGTACCTCCTCCGCCGCAACGTTGCGCGCGGACGCAATCGTCGTGGGGGTGACCAAGGGGGCCAAGGGTCCCCGGGTCGCCCCGGGGGCGGAATCGGTTGACTCGGCGTTCGACGGCAAGCTCGCCGCCACGCTGGAGACGGTTGGCGCCTCGGGTGCCGAGGGCGAGGTGACGAAGCTGCCGGCCGCCGCCGGGCTGAAGGCTCCCCTGGTGGTCGCGGTGGGTCTGGGTGACGCTCCCGAGGAGGGCGACAGCTTCGACCCGGAGGCGCTGCGCAGGGCCGCCGGAGTGGCCGCCCGCTCGCTGGCCGGGGTGAAGAAGGCGTCGTTCGCGCTGCCCGCGCAGGGCGCCGCCGAGGTCGAGGCGATCGCCACCGGCGCGCTGCTGGGCGCGTACGCGTTCACCACGTACCAGGCGCAGGCCGACGGCGCCAAGGGCTCGCTCGCCGAGGCCGCGCTGACCGGTGCGAAGCCGCGCGACAAGGCGCACAAGGCCGCGGTGGAGCGCGCGGTCGCGGTGGCCGCGGAGGTCAACCGGGCCCGCGACCTGATCAACACCCCGCCCAACGACCTGAACCCGAAGGCGTTCGCGGCCACCGTGCAGGCCGCCGCCAAGGAGTTCGGCCTGAAGGTCGAGGTGCTCGACGAGAAGGCGCTGCTCAAGGGCGGCTACGGCGGCATCATGGGCGTCGGCCAGGGCTCGGCGACGCCGCCGCGGCTGGTCCGGGTGGCGTACACGCACGCCAAGGCGACCCGCACGCTGGCCTTCGTCGGCAAGGGCATCACCTACGACTCGGGCGGCATCTCGCTGAAGCCGCCGGGGCACAACGAGACGATGAAGTGCGACATGAGCGGCGCCGCCGCGGTGTTCGGCGCGGTCGTCGCCTCCGCGAAGCTCGGCCTGCCGGTCAACGTGACCGGCTGGCTCGCGCTGGCCGAGAACATGCCGGGCGGCGGCGCGACCCGCCCCGGCGACGTGCTGAAGATGTACAGCGGCACCACCGTCGAGGTGCTGAACACCGACGCCGAGGGCCGGCTGGTGCTGGCCGACGCGATCGCCCGCGCCTCGGAGGAGTCGCCGGACGCGATCGTGGACGTGGCGACGCTGACCGGTGCGATGGTGCTGGCGCTGGGCTCCGAGCGGTTCGGGATCATGTCGAACAACGACGAGTTCCGCGGCCGGGTGCACGCCGCCGCGCTGGCCGAGGGCGAGGACTCCTGGCCGATGCCGCTGCCCGAGCAGCTGCGCAAGACGTTCGACTCGCCGACCGCCGACATCGCCAACATGGGCAGCCGCCCCGGCGGCGGCCTGGTGGCCGGCCTGTTCCTGCGCGAGTTCGTCGGCGAGGGCATCACCTGGGCGCACCTGGACATCGCGGGCCCCGCGTTCCACGAGGGCGCCCCCTTCGGCTACACCCCGAAGGGCGGCACCGGCTCCGCGGTCCGCACCCTGGTCGCCCTGGCCCGCCGCACCGCGGAGGGCGAGCTCTTCTGATCGGGTGAGATGTGTCACGTGCGGTCCCGGGCGATGCGCCCGGGGCCGTACTCGTGTGATCGGCGGCCGGGGCCGATGGCCCGTCGGGCGCCAACAAGTGCGAAGATGTGGAACGGCACGACAGGGCCCCGTTTAAGACAAAGCGGCCGAACCTAAGCCGCCGACCGGTCATCGTGGACCGGCTCCGGCGTACCCATGCATGGAGGACGTGACGTGGCGAACGACGCCAGCACTGTTTTCGACCTAGTGATCCTCGGCGGTGGCAGTGGCGGTTACGCTGCCGCTCTGCGTGCCGCGCAGCTTGGACTTGACGTCGCCCTGATCGAGAAGAACAAGCTCGGGGGCACCTGTCTGCACAACGGTTGCATCCCCACCAAGGCGCTGCTGCACGCCGGGGAGATCGCCGACCAGGCTCGCGAGAGCGAGCAGTTCGGTGTGCGCACCACTTTCGAGGGCATCGACATCGCGGCCGTCCACAAGTACAAGGACGACGTGATCTCCGGCCTCTACAAGGGCCTCCAGGGCCTGGTGGCCTCCCGGAAGGTGACCTACATCGAGGGCGAGGGCCGGCTGTCGTCGCCCACCTCGGTGGATGTGAACGGCCAGCGGATCCAGGGGCGGCACATCCTGCTCGCGACCGGCTCCGTACCGCGTTCGCTGCCGGGCCTGGACATCGACGGCAACCGGATCATCTCCTCCGACCACGCGCTGACCCTGGACCGGGTGCCGGCCTCGGCGATCGTGCTGGGCGGCGGCGTGATCGGCGTGGAGTTCGCCTCGGTGTGGAAGTCCTTCGGCACCGACGTGACCATCGTCGAGGGCCTGCCGCACCTGGTGCCGGTGGAGGACGAGAACAGCTCCAAGCTGCTGGAGCGGGCCTTCCGCAAGCGCGGCATCAAGTTCAACGTCGGCACCTTCTTCCAGAGCGCCGAGTACACCGACAGCGGCGTGAAGGTCACCCTGGCCGACGGCAAGACCTTCGAGGCCGAGCTGCTGCTGGTCGCGATCGGCCGCGGCCCGGTCTCGCAGAACCTGGGGTACGAGGAGCAGGGCGTCGCGATGGACCGCGGCTTCGTCCTGGTCGACGAGTACATGCGCACCAACGTGCCGACCATCTCCGCCGTCGGCGACCTGGTGCCGACCCTCCAGCTGGCGCACGTCGGCTTCGCCGAGGGCATCCTCGTCGCGGAGCGGCTGGCCGGCCTGAAGGCCGTGCCGGTGGACTACGACGGTGTGCCGCGGGTGACGTACTGCCACCCCGAGGTCGCCTCCGTGGGCATCACCGAGGCCAAGGCCAAGGAGGTCTACGGTGCCGACAAGGTCGTCACGCTGAAGTACAACCTGGCCGGCAACGGCAAGAGCAAGATCCTCAAGACCGCCGGCGAGGTCAAGCTGGTCCAGGTCCGCGACGGGGCCGTGGTGGGCGTCCACATGGTCGGCGACCGGATGGGCGAGCAGGTCGGCGAGGCCCAGCTCATCTACAACTGGGAGGCGCTGCCCGCCGAGGTGGCGCAGCTCATCCACGCGCACCCGACGCAGAGCGAGGCGCTCGGCGAGGCCCACCTCGCGCTCGCGGGCAAGCCGCTGCACTCGCACGACTGACCCTCCACGCCACCCCATCCGCACAGATCGTTAGGAGTAACCGCAACCATGGCGGTTTCCGTAACCCTGCCGGCGCTCGGCGAGAGCGTGACCGAGGGCACCGTCACCCGCTGGCTGAAGGCCGAGGGTGAGCACGTCGAGGCCGACGAGCCGCTGCTCGAGGTCTCGACGGACAAGGTCGACACCGAGATCCCCTCCCCCGCGTCCGGCACCCTCGCGTCGATCAAGGTCGCCGAGGACGAGACGGTCGAGGTCGGTGCCGAGCTGGCCGTCATCGACGACGGCAGCGGCGGCGCGCCCGCCGCAGAGCAGAGCCAGGCCCCCGCCCCGGCGCAGGAGCAGGCGCCGGCGCAGCCCGAGCAGCCGGCCGCCGCGACCCCGTCCACCGAGGCGCAGGCCCCGGCTCCGGCGCCGACCGCGCAGGCCGCCGAGGGCGGCAGCAGCGCCGAGGGCACCGATGTGGTGCTGCCCGCGCTCGGTGAGAGCGTCACCGAGGGCACCGTCACCCGCTGGCTGAAGTCGGTCGGCGACAGCATCGAGGCCGACGAGCCGCTGCTTGAGGTGTCCACCGACAAGGTCGACACCGAGATCCCGTCGCCGGTGTCCGGCACCGTGCTGGAGATCCTGGTCCAGGAGGACGAGACGGCGGAGGTCGGCGCGAAGCTGGCCGTCGTCGGCGCGGCGGGCGCGGCCCCGGCGCAGCAGCAGGCACCGGCCGCCCCGGCTCCGGCGCAGGAGTCCGCTCCGGCCCCGGCTGCTCCGCAGCAGCAGGCGCCGGCACCGCAGGCGCCGACCGCTCCGGCCCCGCAGACGCAGGAGACCCCGGCGCCCGCGCCGGTCCCGTCGGCTCCCGCGCCCGCTCCCACCCCGGCGCCCGCGCCCGCCCCGCAGCAGGCCCCGGCCGCCCCGGCCGCGGCCTCCTCCGGTGACGACGGCGCCTACGTCACCCCGCTGGTCCGCAAGCTCGCCGCCGAGAGCGGCGTGGACCTCGGCTCGGTGCGCGGCACCGGCGTCGGCGGCCGGATCCGCAAGCAGGACGTGATCACCGCCGCGGAGGCCGCCAAGGCCGCCGCCGCTTCGGCCGCCGCCAAGCCCGCGGCGGCACCGAAGGCCGCAGCGCAGGCGTCCCCGCTGCGCGGCCAGACCGTCAAGATGACCCGGATGCGCAAGGTCATCGGCGACAACATGATGAAGGCGCTGCACTCGCAGGCGCAGCTCACCACCGTGCTCGAGGTGGACGTCACCCGGCTCATGCGGCTGCGCGCGCAGGCCAAGGAGTCCTTCCTGGCCCGCGAGGGCGTGAAGCTGTCGCCGATGCCGTTCTACGTCAAGGCCGCCGCCCAGGCGCTCAAGGCGAACCCGGTGGTCAACGCGCGGATCAACGAGGACGAGGGCACGATCACCTACTTCGACTCCGAGAACATCGGGATCGCGGTGGACTCCGAGAAGGGTCTGATGACCCCGGTCATCAAGGGTGCGGGCGACCTGAACATCGCCGGTATCGCCAAGAAGACCGCGGAGCTGGCGGGCAACGTCCGGGCCAGCAAGATCACCCCGGACGACCTGGCCGGCGCGACCTTCACGATCAGCAACACCGGCTCGCGCGGCGCGCTGTTCGACACGGTCATCGTGCCGCCGAACCAGGCGGCCATCCTGGGCATCGGCGCCACCGTCAAGCGCCCGGTGGTCGTGGAGACCCCCGACGGGACGGTCATCGGGGTCCGCGACATGACGTACCTGTCGCTGTCGTACGACCACCGGCTGGTGGACGGCGCCGACGCGGCGCGCTACCTGGTGGCGGTCAAGGAGATCCTGGAGGCGGGCGAGTTCGAGGTCGAACTCGGCCTGTAGAACCGCCTGCGGCTGCCTGTACGGCACAGACGGCGCCCCCGTTCGGTACGACGAACGGGGGCGCCGTCGTATCGTCTATGTCACGCAATCTGTGAAGGAGTGCCCCATGGCCCCTCCCGGCCGGCAACTGGTCGTCCACAGCCTGCGTGAGCAGATCCGCGAGCACATCCTCGAAGGCATCGTCAGCGGCCGGTGGAAGCCCGGTGAGCGGATCGTGGAGCGCCGGATCGCGGTGGAGCTCCAGGTCAGCCAGACGCCGGTACGCGAGGCGCTGCGCGAGCTGGAGACGCTGCGGCTGATCGAGTCGGCGCCGAACAAGGGCGTACGGGTGCGGGGGCTGACCGCGGCCGACCTCAAGGAGAGCTACCCGGTGCGGGCCGGCCTGGAGCAGGTGGCCGCCGAGCTGGCGGCCGAGCGGCTGGCGGTGGACGCGTCGGCGCTCGACCGCGAGGTGGCGGCGTTGCGGGAGGCGGACGCGGAGCTGGACGGCGAGGCCCAGGTGCGGCACACGGTGGCGTTCCACCACGAGCTGGTGCGGGCGGCGGGCAACGCGGTGCTGCTGCACGCGTGGGAGTCGCTGGGGATCGAGGTCTGGACCACCCTCTCGATCCGCTGGCTCTCCCCCGCCCCGCGCGCGTACGCCGCCGAGCACCAGGACCTGATCGACGCGTTCACCCGCCGCGACCCGCAGATCTGCACGCTGATCAAGTCCCACGTCCTGAGCTGCGCCCCCCAGGTCTGACGCCCCGGCCGGGGTTTTGAAGGCGGGGCGCGGGCGGCACCGCGTGCCCTCAAGGCTGGCACCCCGTGCCGACTTTGAATTACGGGTCCGCGACCCGTTGATCGATCATCGATCGACGGCGTATCGTCGAACCGGCGAGTGCCCCTGTCGTGCCACCCCGCACTCCCACCCCTCCCTCCGTTCGGAAGGCGGCACCCATGCCCGACGACGACGTACGCCGACCCCGGCCGAGTCAGCTCGATCAGATCCCGGACCGCGACCCGGAGGAGACCGCCGAATGGCGGGCCTCCCTCGCGGCCGTCACCGAAGCGGCCGGGCCACACCGCGCCGCGTATCTGATGCGCCGCACCCTGGAGGGTGCCGGCGACGCCGTCGCGCTGCCCTCCCTGCTCGAGACCGAGTACATCAACACCATCCCGACCGCCGCCGAGCCCGCCTACCCGGGCGACGAGGCCATGGAGCGCCGGATCACCGCCTGGAACCGCTGGAACGCGGCGGCCATGGTGACCCGCGGCTCCCGGCAGGGCCTCGGCGGCCACATCGCCACCTTCGCCTCGGCGGCCTGGCTCTACGAGACCGGCTTCCAGCACTTCTTCCGCGGCAAGGAGGGCCCGGGCAGCGGCGACCAGCTCTACCTGCAGGGCCACGCCTCGCCCGGCATCTACGCCCGCGCGTTCCTGGACGGGCGGCTGAACGAGGGCCAGCTCGACCGCTTCCGCCAGGAGGCGAACGGCGACGGCCTGCCCTCGTACCCGCACCCGCGCCGGCTGCCCTGGCTGTGGGAGTTCCCCACCGTCTCGATGGGCCTCGGCCCGCTCTCGGCGATCTACCAGGCGCGGTTCAACCGCTACCTGGAGCACCGCGGCATCAAGGACACCTCCGACTCCCGGGTGTGGGCGTTCCTCGGTGACGGCGAGATGGACGAGCCCGAGTCCACCGCCGCCCTGGCGCTGGCCGGCCGCGAGGGCCTGGACAACCTGACCTTCGTCATCAACTGCAACCTGCAGCGGCTGGACGGCCCGGTCCGCCCCAACTTCAAGATCGTGCAGGAGCTGGAGGCGCAGTTCCGCGCCGCCGGCTGGAACGTGGTCAAGTCGCTGTGGGGCGCGGCCTGGGACGAGGTGCTGGCCAAGGACTTCGACGGCGCGCTGCTCAAGCGGCTGCGCGAGGTCCCGGACGCCCAGTTCCAGACCTACGCCACCCGCGACGCCGGCTACGTGCGCGAGCACTTCTTCGGCGCGGACCCGGCGCTGCGCACGATCGGCGCCGGCCTGTCCGACGCCAAGCTGACCGAGCTCTTCCAGTCCTCCCGGGCCGGGCACGAGCCGCGCAAGGTGTACGCGGCCTACCGCGCCGCGGTGGAGCACAAGGGCGCGCCGACGGTGATCCTGGCGCAGACGGTCAAGGGCTACACGCTCGGCGCCGGCTTCGAGTCCCGCAACGCCAACCACCAGATGAAGAAGCTGACCGGCGAGCAGTTCCGCACCATGCGCGACCTGCTGGAGCTGCCGATCCCGGACAGCGCGCTGGACGGCGGCCTGGTCCCGTACTGGCACCCGGGCGAGGACTCCCCCGAGCTCCGCTACCTGCGCGAGCGCCGCGCGGCCCTCGGCGGCCCCGCCCCGGCCCGCAAGGTCGCGGTCAAGCCGCTGCCGCTGCCCCCGGACAAGGCGTACAAACCGCTGGAGCAGGGCTCGGGCACCCAGGAGATCGCCACCACCATGGCGTTCGTCCGGCTGGTCAAGGACCTGATGCGGGAGAAGGAGACCGGCCGCCGCTGGGTGCCGGTCGTCCCCGACGAGGCCCGCACGTTCGGCATGGAGTCGCTGTTCCCGTCGGCCGGGCTGTACTCGCCCAAGGGCCAGACGTACGACCCGGTGGACCGCGACCAGCTGCTGTACTACAAGGAGGCGAAGAACGGCCAGATCCTCAACGAGGGGATCACCGAGGCCGGTTCGCTCGCCGACTTCACGGCCGCGGCCACGTCGTACGCCACGCACGGCGAGCCGATGATCCCGTTCTACATCTTCTACTCGATGTTCGGCTGGCAGCGCACCGCCGACCAGTTCTGGGCGCTGGCCGACCAGCTCGGCCGCGGCTTCGTGATCGGCGCCACCGCGGGCAAGACCACGATGACCGGCGAGGGCCTGCAGCACGCCGACGGCCACTCGCACCTGATCGCCTCCACCAACCCGGCGGCCGTCTCCTACGACCCGGCGTTCGCGTACGAGGTCGCGGTGATCGTCCGCGAGGGCCTGCGGCGGATGTACGGCCCCGAGGCCGAGGACGTCTTCTACTACCTGACGGTCTACAACGAGCCGAAGGTGCAGCCCGCCATGCCGGAAGGCGTGGAGGAGGGCATCCTCAAGGGCCTGTACCGCTACCAGCGGGCGGCCGACCCGGTGCCCGGCGCCCCGCAGCTCCAGCTGCTGGCCTCCGGCACCGCGATCCACTGGGCGCTGGACGCCCAGCGGCTGCTGGCGGACGACTGGGGGGTGGCGGCCGACGTCTGGTCCGCGCCGTCCTGGACCGAGCTGCGCCGGGAGGCGCTGGAGTGCGACGCGGCGCTGCTGCGCGGCGAGGAGCGGGTGCCGTACGTGACCCGCGCGCTGGAGGGCGCGGCCGGCCCGGTGGTCGCGGTCAGCGACTGGATGCGGGCGGTGCCCGACCAGATAGCCCAGTGGGTCGAGCAGGACTGGACGTCGGTGGGCACGGACGGCTTCGGCCTGTCCGACACGCGTGACGCGGCCCGCCGGCACTTCGGGGTGGACCCGCAGTCGCTGGTCGTCGCGGCGCTGGCCGCGCTCGCGAAGCGGGGCGAGATCGAGCCGCGCGTCGTCAAGGAGGCGGCGGGGCGGTACGGGCTGTAGGTCGCGCGGCGGGCTGCGGGTCCGGGCGGCGGCGGTACGGGCCGTAGGGCCCGGCGGCAGCCGTACGGCGCTGCGGCCCGCGCGGCCGGAGTACGGGCGGGGGCCCGGTGGTGGGGCGGTCAGGCGCCCCGCCGCCGGGCCCCCGCCGCGCTGGGCGGCGAACCGGAGCGGGACCTTCCGGCGGGGGCGTCCCGCTCCCGGTGGACGGGGTCCGGGCCCGCTCCCGGCCGCCGGTGCGGTCGCGCTCCCACCGCAAGCACAAGAATCGGCCACGCGTGCGGCACCAGATGTCCCGGAAGGGATTGCGGGCATGTACAGGCACCGGTTACGTTCCCCCGGATGCCTGCCAACCCCAGCCCGCTCACGGCTCCCACCGCCGACGACTTCCGTGCCTGGCACCAGGTGCAGTCGGCCGCTCTCGCGCACGACAGGCCCGGCGAGCCGGTGCCGTCGCTGTCGGCGGTGCGGGCCAGGCTGAGCACGTACACCGACGGCAGCCGGCTGGTGCTGTGGCTGGTACGCGGCCAGGCCGGCGACCCGGTGGCCACGGCGCTGCTGCGGTTATTCGACGACCCGGCCCGCGCCGCCGAGCTCGTCCTGACCGTCCACCCGGCGCACCGCCGGATGGGCACCGGTTCGCGCCTGCTGGCCACGGCCGTCGAGGCCGCGACCGCAGCGGGCTGCGGCACCGTCGCCACCGAGGTCACGGCCGGCACGTCCGGCGAGGGCTTCGTCCGCACCCGGGACTTCGCCCCGGCGCTGCGGCTCACCTGGCAGCGGCTGGTCCTCGACGACATCCCCGAGCATGTCCGCAAGCTGCCCCAAGTCCCGCACCCCGGCTACCGGCTGACGGCCTGGGAGGGCGTGGCGCCCGACCCGTTCGCCCAGTCGCTGGCCACGGCCAGGTCCGGCATGGACGACACGCCGCGCGGCGACCTGGCCGTACGCGGCACGACCTGGGACGTGGCCAGGGTCCGCGAGATCGCCGAGCTGGCGGCCGGGCGCGGCGAGGGCGAGCAGCTGCTGACGGTGGCGGCGATCGACGACACGGACGGCACGGTGGCCGGCTACACCAAGCTGGTGCTGCCGGGGCCCGGCGGGACGGGCCAGGGCGCCCGGGTGGCCCAGCAGTACGACACCGCCGTGCTGCCCGCGCACCGCGGCCACGGCCTCGGGCTGTGGATGAAGGCGGAGATGCTGCGCCTGGTGCTGGCCGGCCACCCCGGGCTGGCCGAGATCCACACCGACATCGCCGACGACAACCGGCACATGCTCGCCGTCAACACCGCGCTCGGCTTCCGTCCGCTGCGCCGGTCCATCGCCTACCAACTGCGGCTGACCGCGCGCTGAGCGGCCCACCGGGCGCCGCCGCGGCGGATAACCGGACGTGGGCCCGGTGGGCTCGTCGGGGAGGCCGTCTCGGGCCGCCGCGCGAGCGGAACCGGCCTCTGTGCGCCGCGCCCCGGCCCGGCGTACGCGAGCCGGTCCCGAACGTCGTACGCTGACCACCCCTCTCGCCGTACTCCGGCGCGACGGGCCGACGGCCGTGACGACACGGACCCGCCGGGGGTACTCCGCGTGCGGGCGGGCGCGGCAACCGGGAAGCTGGACGGGTGATGGACGAGACGGAGTTCTGGGAGATCGTCGACAGTACGCGCACTGCCGCGGACGGCGACCCGGACGAGCATGCCGACCTGCTGGTCGAACGGCTGGCCACGCTGGACCCGGACTCCGTACTGGACTTCGCCCGGCACTTCGAGACCCGCTTCATCCGGGCCTTCCGCTGGGACCTGTGGGCGGCCGCGGACATCATGCTGGGCGGCGCGGACGACGAGTCGTTCGACTACTTCCGCTGCTGGCTGATCGGCCAGGGCAGGCACGTCTTCGAGGGCGCCCTGCACTCGCCCGACGACCTGGCGTTCCTGGTGACCGACTTCGACCCGGAGGCCGACGGCGAGGCCGAGGACCTGGGCTACGCGGCGGACGAGGCATACGAGCAGCTGACCGCCGTCCGCCTCCCGGACCTGGCCCTCCCGCAGCCCGACCAGCCCGAGGGCGAGCCCCTGGACCTGGACGACGAACGCGCGATGGCGGAACGCTTTCCCCAGTTGTGGTCGAGGTTCGGCTGACGGCCGGGGCCGCCGGTCCCACGGCGGCCAGTGGCCCGCGCCCGGCGCGGGCGGCGACGTACATGCGGGCCGCCGGGGCAAGATGAGCCCATGCGGATTGCTGTCAGCGGCGCCTCAGGACTCATCGGCTCGGCCCTCGTCGAGTCGCTCGGCAAGGACGGCCACGAGACCGTACGGCTGGTGCGCCGGGCGCCCGCCTCCGCCGAGGAGGTCCGGTGGGACCCGGTGCGCGGCACCGTGGACGTCCAGGGCCTGGCCGGCTGCGAGGCCGTCGTCCACCTCGCCGGGGCCGGAATCGCCGACCGCCGCTGGACCGACGCCCGGAAGCGCGAGCTGCGCGACAGCCGCGTCCTCGGCACCTCGGCCATCGCCCGCGCCGCCGCCGCGATGGACACCCCGCCCCGGGTCCTGCTGTGCGGCTCGGCGATCGGCTACTACGGCGACACCGGCGACTCGTGGGTCGACGAGGACAGCCCGCTGGGCGACGGCTTCCTCGCCGAGCTCTGCCGGGACTGGGAGGCCGCGGCCGACCCCGCGCGGGAGGCCGGCATCCGTACCGTCCACGCCCGTACCGGCCTGGTGGTCTCCGGCGAGGGCGGCGCGTGGGGGCGGCTGTTCCCGATCTTCAAGGCCGGCCTCGGCGGCCGGATCGGCAGCGGCCGCCAGTTCTGGAGCTTCATCGCGCTGCACGACGAGCTCGCCGCGATGCGGCACATCCTGACGACGGACTCGCTGTCCGGCCCGGTCAACCTGACCGCGCCCGACCCGCTCACCAACCGCGAGGTGACCGCCGCGATGGGCCGGGTGCTGCACCGTCCGACGGTGGCGGCCGTACCGGCGTTCGCGCTGCGCGCGGCGCTCGGGGAGTTCGCCGGAGATGTGCTGGGCAGTCAGCGGGTGCGCCCGAAGCGGCTGTTGGAGTCGGGCTTCGCGTACGCGTTCCCGGAGATCGACCAGGCGATCGGGGCGGCGCTGCGTACGCGGTGAGGCGGGGCGGCGAGGGCGTTGACGGGGGGCCGCGAGCGCGGGCGCGTTGACGGGAGCGGGGCCGGGGGCGGGCGGGACGCGGACCGGGGTGGCCCGGAAACGGCCGGAACAGGGCGGTTGGCCCGGCATCAGTTGCCTTTGATGAGGGCATGACCTTTACCAGCGTTCAGCGCCGTGCACGGGAGTGTGGCGCCGGCGCCAGCGGGGAACGGACCCGACCCCGGGGAGGGGCATCGTGCTCTCACCAGCCCGCCGGACAGACATGGCCGCGACCAGCCGGGAGGCGGCGCGAGCCGTCCCCGTCGCCGATGTGATCGTCATAGGAGCCGGGCTCTCCGGCCTGGCGGCGGCCCGGCAACTCCTCGCCGGGGGCCTGTCGGTCACCGTGCTGGAGGGCGCGGACCGGGTGGGCGGCGGGATGGTCACCGACGTGGTGGACGGGTTCCGGCTCGACCACGGGCCGCAGTTGCTCAACACGTCGTATCCGGAACTGCACCGCACGCCCGGGCTGCGCGGGGTGCCGCTGGCCCCGTTGGCGCCGGGTGCGCTGGTGCGGATCGGCGGCCGGGGCTACCGGGTCGGCGATCCGCGCGGCGCGCGGGCCGCGTTCAGCCCGGCGCGCACCCCGATCGGCTCCGCGCTCGACCGGGCCCGGCTCGGCACGACGCTCAACCGCCTCGCCGGAACGTCCACTTCGCGGCTGACGGCCCGCCCGGAGAGCACGGCGGCGCAGGCGCTCAGCGGTCGCGGTTTCGCGCCGCGCACGGTGGAGGGGTTCCTGCGGCCGCTGCTGGCCGCTCTGCTCTGCGACCCCGAGCTCCAGACGTCCAGCCGGGTCGCGGACCTGGTGCTGCGCGGGTTCGCCACCGGCCGCACCTGCCTGCCGTCCGGCGGCGCCTCGACGTTGCCCGAGCGGCTGGCGGCGGCGCTGCCGCCCGGCGCGATACGGCTCGGCACCCGGGCGGTGCGGGTCGCGGTCAACTCGGTGCTCACCGCCGACGGCGCCGAACTCCCCTGCCGGGCGGTGCTGGTGGCCACCGGCGCGCGGGAGGCGGGCCGGCTGCTGCCCGGCCTGCGGGTGCCGGGCTTCCACCAGGTGACGGTGTTCCACCACGCGGCCCCCGCGCCCCCGTTGCGCGACCCGGTCCTGGTGCTGGACGCCGACCGCCTGGGCCCGGTCTCGCACAGCTTCCCCGCGAGCACGATCGACCCCGGCCGCGCGCCGACCGGCCGCACACTGATCACCTCGGTCGTCCTGGGCCCACCCCCCGACGGCGAGGCCCCCGGCGACAAGAGCGTCCGCGCCCACCTGGCCGAGCTGTACGAGACGTCCACCGACGCCTGGCACCTCCTGGCCACCCACACCGACCCCGAAGCCGTCCCGACCATGCCCGCCCCCCACGACCTCCGCCGCCCCGTCCGCGTCCTGAACGGCCTCTACGTCTGCGGCGCCCACCGCGACACCAGCACCCCCCAAGGCGCCCTCCTCTCCGCCCGCCGCGCCGCCCAGAGCATCCTCCGCGACGCGGCGCTGCGGCCCCCGAGGGCAGCGGCGTAGGGCCTCCGGCCGGGGGCGTACGTGAGGCGCAGTGGGCGGCGGGGCAGCACCGCAACGGGCCGGGTGGCCGGGAGGCGTTGCGGGAGCGTGGGTGAGATGGGCGGGACCAGCCGTGCGCGTCAACCACCGGAGTCAGCGTCCGGCGAAGGTGCACCCCGCGCCCCCTTTTTTGGGCTCCCTCGCCTTCGGGGCGCTTCAGCCCCTTGGGGGTCCCCCCGGACGGAGTCTGGGGGAGGTCGATCGTGCTCGATTCCTTCGTTCCTCAGGAACCTCCGCGCGTTCTCCCTTTCGGCAGCGTCCGCCCCTTCGACTCGGGAGCCGTCCTCGGTTCACCGTCCAGCGCATCGCTCGCCCAAACCGGCTCGCGCACAGCGTGAAGCTCGCGCAGCACGCTCGCGCCCGGCGCCAAGCTCGCGCCCCGCCTGCGTCGCCGCGCCGCCCCCGCCGCATCATGGAGCGCATGAACGGGTACTGGGACCCGCTGCCCACCGCGCGGCGGGTGGTCGAGGGGCTTGGCGAGTCGGGCGGGCGGATCTTCGCCGGGGTGTGGGAGGAGCGGAACTGGCGGAACGTTCCGGGGCCGTTCTATGCCGGGGAGACCGACAGCCTCGCCGTGGGGCGGCTCGGTGCGCCGGGGCACATCTCGTATGACGACGGGCACGGCGGCGGGTTCGGCGCCGAGTTCATCTACCGGCAACCGGTGAACGCGCACGAGACCGAAGCGGTGGTCGAGGGCTGCCGGATCGAGACGTACTCGGGCTACAACTGGGACGGCGACGACCACTGGACGCCGGCTGCCGTCCGCGACTGGTGGCGGGGCCGGGCCCGGGTCCGGGAGTGGGCCGTCGCGACGGCCGCCGACTGGGGCGGGAGCAGCCACCCCGAGTGGGGCGAGAACGGCCACCCGCGCCACCTCCCGCACTACCACGACGCCGCGCAAGGCCAGCGCGACTTCGTCGCGTACATCGACGACGGCCTGGAGTCCTACCTGCGCGGCTACCTCTTCTGGCTCGACCAGCGGCGCGAGCCGGCGCCCGGCGAGGCGCTTCCCCGCCTCTAGGCGGCCGGGGGACGCTCCTCGGGGGCGCGCCCGCCCCATGTGCCCCGCTCAGAAGGGCAGTTCGCGGTCCGCATAAGCGTGCATCGGCTCGTCGTCCGACGGCTTCGTCCGCAGGCCGTAGTCGTGCAGGCCGAGCCGTTCGGCAACCGCCCTGGACCCGGCGTTGTGCGCGTGGATCCAGGCGACCACGGGGATCTCGGGGTCGTGCTCCCCGGCGACGCGCATGGCGGCACGGGACAGCTCGGTGGCGTAACCGCTCCCCCAATGCGCCCGCACCAACCGGTAGTACAGGTTCCAGAACCCGGGGGCATGCCGCTGCGCGCCGCCGACGCCGATCAGCTCGCCGGTCTCCCGGTCCCGGGCCATCCAGTAGCTGACGCCGCCCAACTCCCAGTGCCTGGTGCACCGGTCGATCCACGCCTGGGTGATCCCCGGCCGGCTGTGCCGCCCCTCGGGCAGGTGATGCCAGACCTCGGGATCAGCGTTGAGCGTGTACAACGCGTCCAGATCCTGCGCCCCGACCCCCCGCAGCTCCAACCGCTCGGTCACCACCAGATACGGCTCACGATCGTCACCCATCCCGCGATCGTATCGACCACCGAACAGCGGGGGCGGCCGGGGGCCGAGGTGAAGCGTGGCGGGCAGCCGGGAGCGCCGGTGCGCGTCAACTGCCGGGGTCAGCGTCCGGCGAAAACGCACCCCGCGCCCCCTCCGGGAAGCACCCGGGCCAGCACCCCGCCGGGGCACCCGGCCGGCCCGGGGCAACGCCGACAGCGGCCCCCTCAAAGCCCCAGCGCCGACGCCCTGTCGAAGAAGGAACGGGCTGCCGGGGCATCCCGGTAAGGCTCCAGGCGGCGGCCGAAATCGCGGACGTATTCCGCCGCGCGCAGCGAGCGCATTTCGGAGGCCTGGTGGAGCACCTCCACCCCCAGCGCGCAGGCCGCGTCGATGTCGCCCAGGCCCAGGCGGGCGGTTGCCAGGACCGTGCGGCAGAAGAGGCGGCTGCGGGCGTAGCCGGGGGCGCGGAGTTGGAGGGAGCGTTCGGCGTGCTGGGCGGCGGTGCGGTATTGCTGGAGGTCGCGGTGGCAGTGCGCGAACTCGTCGGCGAGCTGGGCCTCGTCGAAGAACCGCGCCCAGTGCGGGACCTCGTCGCCGGATCGGGCGGCCGCGAGCGAGCGTTCGGCCCGGGCCAGGGCCGCCGTGCACGCGCGGGTCTCGCTGAGCACGCCGTGGCCGCGCGCCTCGGCCGCGTGCAGCAGGGCCTGGACGGTGGCGGGCGCGCCGGTGCCGACGCCCTGCTGGGCCACCCGGGCCAGTTGGACGGCCTCGCGGCCGTGGCCGAGGTAGACCGCCTGGCGGCTCATCGTCACCAGGACGTACCCGCCGTAGACCCGGTCCCCCGCCGCCTGCGCGAGCCGCAGCGCCTGGACGAAGTAGCGCTGCGCGAGCCCGTGAGCGCCGATGTCGTACGAGGTCCACCCCGCCAGCAGCGTCAGGTCGGCGACGGCGCCGAACAGCCGCCGCCCCTGCGCCTCCCCGAAGCTGCCGCGCAGCATGGGCTCGGCCTCGTGCTCCAGGTAGCGGACCAGGGCGAGCCGGGCGTGGCCGCCGCCGTACGCGTTGTCGAGGGTGCGGAACAGGTCGCCGACCGCCCGCAGCGCCGCGATGTCCCCGGCCACGACCCGGTGCCGACCGGGCCCCGACCGTACCGACGGCATCGCCGGGAGGGCCGGCAGCACCGGCGGCCGGGCGGGCGTCCCCGCCCTGCCCCGGGTCTGCGCGGGCACCCGCGCCCGCTCCCCCTCCACCACCTCCTCGACGGCGCCGCCGCCGCTCACCACCGTGTCGTCCGCCCGCCCGATCAGCCAGTCCCGGCTGGGCACGACGAGCCCCGCCGGCGTGAAGGCGATCTTGCGCAGCTCCGGCTGGTTGCCGGTGTCCTTGCGCCACAGGCCGCTGACGATCTCCACCGCCTCGGCCGGCGAGGCGGCGTACTCCAGGCCCGCGTAGACCGGCGCGCACGCGTCAAGGCCGAGGTCCGTCGCGGACAGCCGGCGGCCGAGCCGCTGGGTGAACACCTCGGCGATCAGCGCGGGCGTGGTGCCGCGCGGCTGCTGGCCGCGCAGCCAGCGGGTCACGGACGTCTTGTCGTACCGCAGGTCGAGGCCGTGCTCGGTGCCGAGCTGGTCGACCCGGCGGGCGAGCCCCGCGTTGGAGAAGCCGGCCTCGGCGATCAGCGCGGCGAGCCGGCCGTTGGGGTTGCCCGGCCGCTCGGACGGGGCCGGCGAACCCGGCTCCGCCGGTGGGACGGGTGACGTGGGCAGGCCGGCGGCCCCGGCGTCATCCGGGGCGTCGGTCCCCCGCGGGGTGTCGGTCCCCAGTGGGACGTCGCGCTCCTCCGGGGTGTCGCCCTCCCGGCCCTCCGCCTCCAGGCGCGGTGGCGGCTCGGGGTGGGTCGTCGGACGCGTCGGCTGGGTCGGAAGGTTCGGGCTGCGCTGCGTGGAACGGTCCGTCATCGGCTGTGCGGTCCACTTCCTCTGGAGATCTCCGGATCGGCGCCGAATGTAACGGTCCGTCGTCGGCCGATGACCGTAAGACCCGGATATTCGCCCAGATGGACGACATAGCTCCTCAATTACCGGCAAAATATCCGGGTGCACCCGGGTCGACGTGCTATGGCCGCGCACCCAGCACCGGCACCGGGCCGCCCCGGCCCCCACCGGGCCCCGCCCAGGCCCCCCACCACCGCGCCCGCCGTCCCGCACCGCCCCCGCCGTACAGTTGCAGGTGCCGTACACGAAGCGCGCCGGCGAAGCACGTCGGCGGGCACCTTGGAGGAGTCGTCGTGAGTGACGTCGGGAGCGAGCTGCACTTCGTTCACCTGGGGTTCGGGGCCGAGGCCGTCGAGTACCACGAGGCGTGGCAGGAGCAGCGCGCGGTGCACGCGGCGCGGTTCGCGGACGAGGTCGGCGACACCTGCCTGCTGCTCGAACATCCGCCGGTCTACACCGCGGGCCGCCGCACCGAGGACAGCGAGCGCCCGCTCGACGGCACCCCCGTGGTGGACGTGGACCGCGGCGGCAAGATCACCTGGCACGGCCCCGGCCAGCTGGTCGGCTACCCGATCGTCAAGCTGCCGCGGCCGGTGGACGTGGTCGCCCACGTGCGCCGGCTGGAGGAGGCGCTGATCCGGGTCTGCGCGGAGTTCGGCCTGGAGACCAGCCGGGTGGAGGGCCGCAGCGGGGTGTGGGTGCTCGGCGACCCCGTCGAGCGGCGTGCGAACGGTCTGACGCTGGACTTCGACCCGCGGCTGAGCGGCGGCGCGGCGCAGGACGACGAGTTCGACCCGCGGATGAACGGCCCGGAATACGCCCCCTCCAACGCCGGCCAGCGCGGCGAGGACCGGAAGATCGCGGCGATCGGCATCCGGGTCGCCAAGGGCGTGACCATGCACGGCTTCGCGCTGAACTGCAACCCGGACAACACCTGGTTCGACCGGATCGTGCCGTGCGGCATCCGCGACGCGGGCGTCGCCTCGCTGTCCGGCGAGCTCGGGCGCGAGGTCACCGTCGCCGAGGTACTGCCGGTGGTCGAGAAGCACCTGGCGGACGTGCTCGGCGCCGCCGTGCCGCTCCCCCGCGCGGTCTGAGGGCCGGAACCCGCCGGCCCGCGGAGGAGCACAAGGGGCAGGCCGGCGGGAATACGGGAATGCTCCCCCCAGGCCGTTGGTTGCTTGGATGCGGGACCGTATGAATCACGGGCGTACGCTGGTGTTCGCCGAAGAATCGAAGCTTTAGGGAGCCGGTCGTGTCCGCAGTCGCACCCGACGGACGCAAGATGCTGCGCCTGGAAGTCCGCAACAGCCAGACCCCCATCGAGCGCAAGCCCGACTGGATCAAGACGCGGGCGAAGATGGGCCCCGAGTACACCCAGATGCAGAAACTCGTGAAGAGCGAGGGACTGCACACGGTGTGCCAGGAGGCCGGCTGTCCCAACATCTACGAGTGCTGGGAGGACCGCGAGGCGACCTTCCTCATCGGCGGCGACCAGTGCACCCGGCGCTGCGACTTCTGCCAGATCGACACCGGCAGGCCGCAGCCGCTCGACCGCGACGAGCCGCGCCGGGTCGGCGAGTCCGTGGTCACCATGGACCTCAACTACGCCACCATCACCGGCGTCGCCCGCGACGACCTGGAGGACGGCGGCGCCTGGCTGTACGCCGAGACCGTCCGGCAGATCCACGCGATGACCGCGGACCGCGCCGGCGGCGCCACCAAGGTCGAGCTGCTGATCCCGGACTTCAACGCCGAGCCCGCCCAGCTCGCCGAGGTCTTCGGCTCCCGTCCCGAGGTGCTCGCGCACAACGTCGAGACCGTGCCGCGGATCTTCAAGCGGATCCGGCCCGGCTTCCGTTACGAGCGCTCCCTCGACGTGATCACCAGGGCCCGCGAGGCGGGCCTGGTCACCAAGTCCAACCTGATCCTCGGCATGGGCGAGGAGCGCGCGGAGATCAGCCAGGCGCTGCACGACCTGCACGACGCGGGCTGCGAGCTGATCACCATCACGCAGTACCTGCGGCCGTCCGTGCGGCACCACCCGGTGGAGCGCTGGGTGAAGCCGGCGGAGTTCGTGGAGCTGAAGGAGGAGGCCGAGGAGATCGGCTACGCGGGCGTGATGTCCGGACCGCTGGTGCGTTCGTCGTACCGGGCCGGGCGGCTCTTCCAGCAGGCGGTCGACCGGCGGCTGCGGCAGGACGGCGAGGTCCCGGCGGCCGGCTGACGCCGCCGTCCCGGGTCCGGGCGGCTGTGGCGCGGTGCCCGCCGGGTCCGGCCGCCCCCGTCCGGCCGGGTGTGGCGCCGCGCGCTGTCGTGGCTTTCATGCGAGATTGACCGAGTCGTCACCGGCTGGTAACACATTGTGGCGAAGCTGGTTCCGATTCTGCTCGCGCACGTTCCCCGCACGTCCGCTCATCCCCGCACGCCCCCGCTCTGCACGCCCCGCTTCTCCCCCGCGTTCGTCAGTCGCTCCGAGAGGGACGCCATGCCGTCCGAGTCCGTACGTCTGCGTATCCGTCCGATCGCCGCTTCCGCCGCCCGCCCCGCCTCCTCGCGCCCCGCCCAGGTGGCCGGCGCGCTGCGGGCCGTCGAGTCGTTCCTGCTGCGCGGCGGCCAGCAGACCGCCCGCAGGAACGCCTGGGCCGCCGTGGTGGCCGACCGGCAGCGCGCCAGGGACCGCAGGGAGGCGGAGCGCGTGGTGGCCGCGCTGACCAGCGGCACCGGACGCGCCGGCGCGGACGCCGTACGGGACTGAGCGCGGCACCGTACGGCACCGGCCCCGGCACCGCACGGGGCTGAGCCCGTCTCCCCGCCCCGGGCATCGTCCCGGCACCGGGCCCGGCGGTGACGGGGGCCGTACCAGCCACGTATCCTTTGCCATATGGCGAGGAAGGAAACACCTGAGAACCCTGGGCGACTGAAGCAGATCGCTCAGACCTACAAGATGACCAGGCAGGCCGACTCCACGATCGGGCTTGTCATCGCGGCTGTGGGAATCGTCACCTTCGGTGTCATCCTCGCCCTCGGCTTCTTGATCGGTCACCCCATCTACGCGGGCATCCTGGGCGCCCTGCTCGCCTTCCTGGCGATGGCGGTCGTCTTCGGCCGGCGCGCCGAGCGCGCCGCGTTCTCGCAGTTGGAGGGCAAGCCGGGCGCGGCGGCGGCGGTACTGCAGAACGTCGGGCGCGGCTGGACGGTCACCCCGGCCGTCGCGATGAACAAGAACCAGGACGTCGTGCACCGCGCGATCGGCAAGGCCGGCGTCGTACTGGTCGGCGAGGGCAACCCGAACCGGGTCAAGGGCCTGCTGGCGTCCGAGAAGCGCAAGGTCTCCCGGGTGGTCTACGACGTGCCGGTGCACACGTACATCGTCGGCGACGGCCCGGACGAGCTGCCGATCAAGAAGGTGCGCGCCACCCTGCTGAAGCTGCCGCGGGTGCTGGCCGGGCCCAAGACCACCGAGGTCAACGACCGCCTCAAGGCGCTCGGCGACCTGATGAGCAACATGCCGATCCCGAAGGGGCCGATGCCCAAGGGGATGCGGATGCCGCGGGGCCGCTAGGCGCCCGGCGAATATACGGGAACGAGGAGGGGCCCGGGGACATCGTCCCCGGGCCCCTCCTTCCGCGTGCGGCTAGATCCGGACCTGTACGGCGTTGGCGGCCTTGTCGTGCAGGCCGCGGGTGTCGCGGTCCCAGACGACGGCGGGGATGACGATCAGCAGCAGCACCGTACGGATCAGCACCGCGAGCGGGCTCAGCCGTCCCCCGTCCAGCCGTACGACCCGCAGCCGCATCAGCCGCTTGCCCGGGGTGCTGCCGACCAGTGAGATGGTCAGCAGGCTGACCACGCCGAAGACGGCCAGTGCCCACGTATTGGACGAGTTGTAGTCACGGTGCGCGATCAGGCCGTATGCGATCAGCACGCACAGAATCCAGTCGATGAAAATCGCGATCACCCGGCGTCCCACCGGGGCGACCGATCCCGGCCCCTCTTCCGGCAGGCCGAGGCGCTCACCGCGGTAGCCGAGTTCGCCGCCCATCTGCTCCACGGCGGCGCGGGGGCCCGACAGCCACGATCCGATTGCGTCCCTGTTGTCCACCCGTCCACGGTAACCCCCCGTGCGGAGCAGTCGTACAGTGCGGTGGCCGCCCTCCCGGCGTCGCGGTTAACGTCTGCGAAACAAATGGGTCATGCTGAAGAAATCCCCGATCCCTATGGTCGGGGCAGTGTGCGCCACCGCACTGGCCGCACCCCGGATTGCCAACCCGTCCCCCGACCTCCGGGGCCGGGCCTAGGAGGAGTTGGATGTTCCAGAACGCCGACGACGTCAACAGGTTCATCGCCGATGAGGACGTCAAGTTCGTCGATGTCCGGTTCTGCGACCTGCCCGGCGTGATGCAGCACTTCACGGTCCCGGTCTCGACGTTCGACCCGACCGAGGAGCTGGCCTTCGACGGCTCGTCCATCCGCGGCTTCCAGGCCATCCACGAGTCGGACATGGCGCTCCGCGCGGACCTGTCCACGGCCCGGGTGGACCCGTTCCGCAAGGACAAGACGCTCAACATCAACTTCTTCATCCACGACCCGATCACCGGCGAGCAGTACAGCCGCGACCCGCGGAACGTGGCCAAGAAGGCCGAGGCGTACCTGGCCTCCACCGGCATCGCCGACACCGCGTACTTCGGCCCGGAGGCGGAGTTCTACGTCTTCGACAGCGTGCGCTTCCAGACCTCGGCGAACGAGTCCTTCTACCACATCGACTCCGAGGCCGCCGCGTGGAACACCGGCTCCCTGGAGGACAACCGCGGCTACAAGGTCCGCTACAAGGGCGGCTACTTCCCGGCCCCGCCCGTCGACCACTTCGCCGACCTGCGCGCCGAGATCTCGCTCCAGCTCGAAGCGTCCGGCCTGACCGTCGAGCGGCAGCACCACGAGGTCGGCACGGCCGGCCAGGCGGAGATCAACTACCGCTTCAACACGCTGCTCGCCGCCGCCGACGACCTGATGCTCTTCAAGTACATCGTGAAGAACGTCGCCTGGCGGAACAACAAGACCGCGACCTTCATGCCCAAGCCGATCTTCGGTGACAACGGCTCCGGCATGCACGTCCACCAGTCGCTGTGGCAGGGCGGCACCCCGCTGTTCTACGACGAGCAGGGCTACGCGGGCCTGTCCGACACCGCCCGCTACTACATCGGCGGCATCCTCAAGCACGCCCCGTCGCTGCTGGCGTTCACCAACCCGACGGTGAACTCCTACCACCGGCTGGTCCCCGGCTTCGAGGCCCCGGTCAACCTGGTGTACTCGCAGCGCAACCGCTCGGCGGCGATGCGCATCCCGATCACCGGCTCCAACCCGAAGGCCAAGCGCGTCGAGTTCCGCGCCCCGGACCCGTCCTCCAACCCGTACCTGGCCTTCTCGGCCCTGCTGATGGCCGGCCTGGACGGCGTGAAGAACAAGATCGAGCCCGCCGAGCCGATCGACAAGGACCTCTACGAGCTGGCCCCGGAGGAGCACGCGAGCGTCCCCCAGGTCCCCACCTCCCTCCCGGCGGTCCTCAGCGCCCTGGAGGCCGACAACGAGTACCTCCAGTCCGGCGGCGTCTTCACCTCCGACCTGATCGAGACGTGGATCGACTACAAGCGGACGAACGAGATCGCCCCGATCCAACTCCGCCCGCACCCGCACGAGTTCGAGCTGTACTTCGACATCTAGACCGGGGCCGCCGCCGGCGTGCGGCGATCACCGCTGGATGCCCGTTGAGCCACGAAGAGCCCCGTCACTCCTCTCACGGAGAGTGACGGGGCTCTCGTGTGCGGCGCGGTAGGATCGGCTGATCATGGAACCAGGGGCGCGGGTCGGGATGGTGTCGGTTCCGTCGGGGCGGGTGGCGCTGTCGGACCGGCGGACGCGGCGGAGCTGGGCGGTCGATCTCGCGCCCTACGAGCTTGCCGCGCTTCCGGTGACCCAGGCGCTGTACGCGCAGGTCACCGGCCGGCAGCCGAGTACGGCGCGGGGGGATCGGCTGCCCGTCGAGAGCGTGTCGTGGTGGGAAGCGGTCCGGTTCTGCAACGCCCTGTCCCTGCTCGACGGGTGCACGCCCGCCTACCGCCTGGGTGCCGACGGCGAGGAGATCGAGTGGGACGCCGGCGCCGACGGGTACCGGCTGCCGACCGAGGCCGAGTGGGAGCACGCCTGCCGGGCCGGTACGGAGGGCCCGCGCTACGGGCCGCTGGACGAGGTCGCGTGGTATCGCGGCAACTCCGATGAGCGCCTCCGCGAGGTGGGCGGCAAGCGCCCCAACGCGTGGGGCCTGTACGACATGATCGGCAACGTCTGGGACTGGTGCTGGGACGTCTACGACGCCGAGGTCTACGACACGTACCGGGTGCTGCGCGGCGGCGGCTGGTTCGACGAGCACTGGAGCTGCCGGGCGTCGGCGCGCCGCCGCAGCCATCCGACCTTCCAGGTCGACGACGTCGGCTTCCGGGTGGCGCGTTCCGTCACGCGCGGTTGACGGGTCCGCCGCGGGCGCCGGCCGGGTGGACTGAGGGGCCACCGGGGGCCGGTTCCGGAGCTGCCACGGGGAATTCGGGTGCGATCTCCCGGCAGCGGTCGGTACCGTGCCGGCCATGGACGTGACGTTCACGAAGGGGTCCGGGCGCCGCTATCTGCTGACCGTCGTCCGGGAGCACGGTCCGGAGCTGGCCCCGCGGCAGGGGCCGGGCTACGACGACTACCTGCCGCATGACGCCGTGCACTTCCTGGTCGAGGCCGAAGCGGGCCTGTCCGGCGGTGTGTTCGGCCGGATCGCGGCCGGACAGAGCAACCTCTTCTGGGCGGCCGACCCCGCGATCAGGAAGCGGCAGGCCCGCCGGGAGGCGAGGCGGCGGCCGACCGCGGCGGAGCACGCCGACATGGCCCGATCCGAGCAACTGGCGTCCCTGTGCGAGCCGTTGTGGCAGCTGCGAGCGGGCCACCGCTCGGGCCTCCCCGACTGGTTCGGCGCATTGGACCCGGGCATCACCGAATCGCCCCTGGTCGAGCGCATCCTGACCCGCCTGGACGACTTCGCCACCCACTGGCACCCCCTCCCGGAGAGCGCCGGCATCAAGTTGCCCTGGCCGTCGCCCACGCGTTCCCCACTCCCGGCGTAGTACGACGGGCCGGGTGGTGTGGTCCTTTCGGATGAAGGCCGGCCGCGACGCCCGCGGGTTCACTTACTTGAACGGGCCAGGGTCTCCGTACGCCCTCGGGAGCGTCGGCCAGCCCCGCACCGCGGGGTTGACCCTGAAGACCGGCCCGACCTAGCCTCACCCGTAGCCCGGGTTCACGTCGCAGACCATCGTTCACGTACGTAACCAACAATACCCAGGTCCCCCACACGGCGCGGCGGCACCTGTCCGTCCGCTCCGCCCTCCTTCCAGCAACGGGAAGGCACCCCCCATGAACGAGCTCCCCAGCCGCCGCCAGCTGCTCGGCACCGCGGCCGGCGCCGCCCTCGCCACGTTCGCCGTCGGCGGCACCGCCTCCGCCGGCACGCCGGCCGCCGGCAGCGACGCCGCAGCGGCGACGTACACCCCGCCCGCCCTCCGCACCTGGCTCAGCCTCAACTCCGGCTGGCGCTTCCACAAGGGCGACGTCACCAACGCGCAGGCGCCCGCCTTCGACGACAGCTCGTGGACCGCGCTCAGCGTGCCGCACACCTGGAACGCGGCCGACGGCGCGGACGGCGGCGGCAACTACTACCGGGGCGTCGGCTGGTACCGCAGGCGCATCACCGTCCCGGCGGAGCTGGCCGGGAAGATGCTCTTCCTCCAGTTCGCCGGCGCCAACCAGGTCGCCGACGTGTGGATCGACGGCACCCACCTCGGCCAGCACCAAGGCGGCTACTCCCGCTTCCGGTTCGGCGCCACGGCCAACCTCAGGCCGGGCCGGGAGAGCGTCCTCGCGGTCAAGGTGACCAACGCCGACAACCCCGACATCGCACCGCTGAGCGCCGACTACACCTTCCAGGGCGGCATTTACCGCAACGTCAGCCTGTACGCGGTCGACAAGCTCGCCGTGCGGCTGCTCGACTACGCAGGACCGGGCGTCTACCTGCGCCAGCGCAGCGTCACCGCGGCGTCCGCCACCGTGGACGTCCGGGCGACGGTCTTCAACAACAACGCCACCAGCCGCTCCCTGGTGGTGCGGGCCGTCGTCACCGGCGCCGACGGCACGATCGTGGCCGACCGCAGCAGCGCGCCGCAGACCATCGGGGCCAACGCGGGCCTGGACGTCGTGCAGACGCTCACCATCGCCAACCCCCGCCGCTGGAACGGCCTGACCGACCCCTACCAGTACAGCGCCACCGTCGAGATCAGGGACGCCGCCGCCGGCACGGTCACCGACGTGGTCACCGAACCGCTGGGATTGCGCAGTTTCAGCCTCGACCCCGCCACCGGGTTCTCGCTCAACGGCAGCCACCTGGGCCTGCACGGCGTCAACCTGCACCAGGACCGCGCCGTCGAGGGCTGGGCGGTCAGCGACGCCGACCACACCCAGGACTTCGCGCTCATCAAGGAAGTCGGCGCCACCACCGTCCGGATGGCCCACTACCAGCACGACCAGAAGGACTACAACCTCGCGGACGCCCTCGGCGTGGTGGTGTGGGCCGAGATCCCCCTGGTCAACGGCACGACGAACTCGGCGGCGTTCACCGCCAGTACGCAGAACCAACTGCGCGAGCTCATCCGGCAGAACTACAACCACCCCTCGATCGCGTTCTGGAGCATCGGCAACGAGCAGGGCAAGGACGACACCCCCACCAACACCCTGCTGGCGAGCCTCGCCGCGCTGGTCGCGAGCGAGGACCCGGACCGGATCAGCACGTACGCCAACAACCTCGGCAACGACGCCACGGTGGCGAGCCACGCGGACACCACCGCGTACAACAAGTACTTCGGCTGGTACGGGGGTTCGTACAACGACCTGGGCCCGTGGGCCGACAGCCTGCACAAGGCCGAGCCGCAACGCACCTTCGCCGTCTCGGAGTACGGCGCCGGCGCGAACCCGGCGCAGCACGCGCTGAACCCGTCGCAGCCGAGCACCGGCGGCAGCTTCCACCCCGAGGAGTACCAGTCGCTCCTGCACGAGGCGTCCTGGAAGCAGCTCGCCGCGCGGCCGTTCGTGTGGGGCAGTTTCGTCTGGAACATGTTCGACTTCGCCTCCGACGGGCGCAACGAGGGCGGCCAGCCCGGTATCAATGACAAGGGCCTGGTCACCCGCGACCGCGCGACCCGCAAGGACTCCTTCTACTGGTACAAGGCCAACTGGTCGGCTGAGCCGACCCTCTACCTCACCAGCCGGCGCTGGACCGCGCGCACCGACGCGGCGACCGAGGTGAAGGTGTACTCCAACGCGGCGCAGGTCACGGCGACGCTGAACGGCACGTCGCTCGGCGCGAAGAGCAGTTCCGACCACATCTTCAAGTGGACCGGCGTGACCCTCCGCAAGGGAGCGAACACCGTCACCGTCACGGCCTCCATCGGTGGCACCACCCACACGGACACGGTCACGTGGACGCTCGCATAGGCGGCTTGGCGGTGCGGTAGGCGCGGGCCCACGGGGCGGAGCGGGGCGGGGCGGTCAGATCGTTGCGTCCGGCCGTCCCGCTCTTCGGGTTAACCCCCGGGACGTCTACCGGCCTGCCGGATGGGCGTGGGGGCGCCGGGCGACGAGAGTGCAGGGGAAGCCGCAACCGCGGATCGAACCGATCGAACGGTCCGTACCGGCCGCACCGGCCGTACCCGTGCGGAACACCCCGTACGGACCGCATCCCGCACCGACCAGGGAGTCGCCTTGCCCAGCCGCCGTGCCGTCCTGCTGTCCACCGCCACCGCCGCCGGCGCCCTGCTGGCCCTCCCCGGGCGCGCCGGGGCCGCCGCGCCCACGCCGGCCGGGACGGGCAGCCCGCCCGCCAAGGGCAAGGGCAAGGGCAAGGACAAGGTGACGCTCCGGCTGCCGCCGCCGAGCGGGCCGTACGAGGTCGGCACCGTATCGCTGCGGCTGGTGGACGGCTCCCGGCCCGACCCGTGGGTGGACCGGCCCTACCGCGAGCTCATGGTCAGCGTCCGCTACCCGGCCCGGGCCGCCGCCCGCTACCCGCGCGCCCCGCACATGCTGCCGGGAGAGGCCGCCGCCTTCGACGGCCTGAACAGCTTCGGCGGGGTGCCGGCCGGCGCCGTCGACTGGGCCGCGACCCGTACTCACGCGCACGAGGGCGCGCCGGCGGTCGGCGGACCGCACCCGGTGGTGCTGTACTCGCCGGGCGCCGGCGATCCCCGGGCGCTGGGCAGCACGCTGTGCGACGACCTCGCCTCGCGCGGGTACGCGGTGGTGACGGTGGACCACACGTACGACGCGGGCGCCGTCGAGTTCCCCGGCGGGCGGGTCGAAACCACCGTGCTGCCCGCCGAGTTGGCCAAGGTAGACCCTGACCCCGAGCACCCGGATACGGCGAAAATCGCGGCGCTGCTGGAGAAGGTCCTCACCGTCCGGGTCGCCGATGTCCGCTTCGTACTCGACCGGTTGCCGGATGCGCTGCCGTATGCGCTGCGGGGCGCGCTCGACTTCGGCCGGACCGGCATGTTCGGCCAGTCCGCGGGCGGCTTCACGGCGCTGGCGGCGATGTACGACGACCCGCGCGTCCTGGCCGGGGCCGACCTCGACGGCGTGACGGCGTACGTCCAGAACGACCCCGACCGCGGTTATCTGTCGCCGGTGGCCGCCAACGGCCTTGACCGGCCGTTCCTGTTGATCGGTGAGGAGGGCAACACCCGGCGTACGGTGCCCTCGTGGGACGCGCTGTGGCGACACAGCCGCGGCCCCCGGTTCGGCCTGTCGCTATGCGGCGCCGCCCACGCCACGTACACGGACGCGGAGGTGCTGATGCCCCAACTCGCCCGCGAGCTGGGCCTGTCGGCCGACGCCGTCGCCGGTCTCATCGGCACGATCGCCCCCGCCGACGCGATCACCACCACCCGCGGGGTCCTGACCGCCTTCTTCGACCGCACTCTGCGCGGGCGCGACGACCACGGGTTGCTGCGGCACCCGGGCTTCCGCTACCCGAAGGCGGTGGCCTTCAACTGACCACCGCTGCCCCGCCGTTCGCTAGCCGAGCGCGAGCATCGCCTCCGCGACCTCGCCGGTCGCCGCCTCGGGGATCGCGTTGGCTGCCTGTTCCAGGACGAGCAGTCGGGCGCCGGGGATCTCGCGGGCGACTGCCTCGCCGTTGCCTACTGGGAAGAAGCGGTCGCGGCGGCCGTGGACGACCAGCGTGGGGACGTTGATCTCGGGCAGTCGCTCGCGCCAGCGGGGCGTGCAGTCGAGCTTGGAGAACACCAGGCCCAGCTGGTTGGCCAGTTGGACCGGGGCCGCGGTGCCGGGCGTGCGGTCCCAGATGCGCGCGGCGACCGCGCGCGCCGCGACGGGGTCGTCGCCGCGGATCTCCGCGCCCGCCGCGGCGAACTCCGCCACCGCCTCCTGGTCGGCCCAATCGGGCATCGGACGCGCGAACAGCCGGCCCATCGTCGCCTGGTCGTGGTCGGGGAGGTCGTCGTCGGGCGGGCCGGGGGCGACCGCGCGGGTGCCGACCAGGGTGAGCGCCGAGAACGCGGCCGGATGGTCGAGCGCGGCGACCTGGGCGACCATCCCGCCGACGCCGATCCCGGCGAGGTGCGCGGGCCCCGCGCCGAGCGCGCCCGCGAGGGCCGCCGCGTCGGCGGCGAGGTCGCGCAGGGTGTAGGCGGGCGCCTCCGGGTCCCCCGCCGTCGACTCCCCGCTGTCGCGCAGGTCGTACCGCACCACGCGGCGCCCTCCGGCAGCGATCCGCTGGCACAGCGCGTCGGACCAGGAGAGCATGGTCGTCCCGCCCGCGAGCAGGACGAGCGGCGCGCCCTCGGCGCCGAACGACTCGATGCCCAACGCGATCCCGTTGACGTTGACGGTGGTCATCGGACCACCCGAAGCCGTCGCGCGGCGCGGCGGCCGTGGCGGCCGTCGGACTTGTGCGGGGCGTCCCCGCCCGGGCCGGGGCCGGTGACGAGGCCGTCGAGCGCGACGGAGAGGCCAGCAATGAGTCGAGTCATGCCAGGGAAGACCTGATCCGCCCCCCGAACTCATCGCTCGCCGCAAGCCCGGTCAGAAACCCGTCAGCGAAGGCCGGCGCGCCAAGGAACACGAGCCCAAGCCCTGCCTGTCGTGCGGCCGCGCACGAGGCGCCCCCCGGGCCCGGCCGACGACGTCGGCGCTCGGCCCCGGCGCGGCAGCGGCGCCAAGGAGAATCGGCGTCGCGAGCAGCCCCGACCAGCCTCGGCGAGCCAACCGTCGGCCTCCCGGTCGACCACCCCGCCCGCGCACGTGCCGCCCCCACCGGCTCACCGAGTCCGGCTGACGTAGCCGGGGCGCGAACCCGGAGTCGTCGCAGCGGCCACGAAGACCGGCATCGCCGGTAACCCCCCGGCCAGTCTCAACACGCACCTGCTGCCCGCCAGCCGACCATCAACCTCCCGGCGGCCCACCGCACCGCCCCCACCGGCCCCGGTGGGGTGGCCCGGCCGGTTCCCGGCCCGCGGGCCCGGTGGGGGCTGGTGGCGCAGTTCCCCGCGCCCCTTTGGGGCTCGCCCGGCCGATTGTCCCCGGCCAGGCACGGCTTTCAGGGGCGCGAGGAGCTGCGCGACCAGCCTGATGCCCGCGCTCTGGTCCCGCGCGCCCCGGCCGGGTGCTGCGCGAACCCGCGGCAAGCGGCCGCCGAAGGGCGCATCACCGCGGACAACCGCAGGCGCTCTTGCCAGCGGCTGCGACACCGCCTCTAATGTGAGATGGACATGACAGCGTAACTCTCACGCCGGCCCACCCCCCGCCCCCGCCGGGCCGCGGACAGGATCCGCCGGGTGGGCCACGCCCCTGGAGGGAGACCCCGGTGCGCAGAACCGCTAGGTGGTGCGTCCTGCTCGTGCTCGTCACGACGCTGACCGCCGGGGCCGCCGGGGCCACCGCCTCAGCCGCGCCCCCGTCACCCCACGCCGCCCGCCCCGCCGCCGCCACCCCCGTCTGCGCCCTCTCCTGCGACACCCTCGACCCCTCCCGCGCCGGCGCGGAGACCTTCCCGGTGCCGACCGTCACCGTCAACGGCCGCCAGCTCCAATTGCACGTCGACGACATCGACGGGATGGCCTGGGCCAGCGTCGACAACGCTGTCGTGAACGACTCCGTCTGGCTCGACCGCTCCTGGGACGGCGGCGCCACCTGGGACGGGCTGCTCGGCAAGGCCGCCGTCCCGGCCTCGTGGACCGGCACCCGCACCCTGATGTACAACCTCTACGACCCGGCCGGCCACCGCCGCGGACTGCTGCGGGCCTGCGCCGACGCGCAGGGCGTGGCCTGCACCTCCTGGGCCAGGACGGCCGTCTGCGCGACCGCCTGCGACGGTGCGGGGACGGCCGCGGGCGACTCCCAGCCGGTGCCGCCGGCCACGCTGAACGGGCGCACCTTCGCGCTGCACACCGACAGTTCGGGAATGGCCTGGGCGACGGCGGCCGGCGGCACCGCGGGCGACGAGGTGTGGCTCGACCGGTCCTGGAACGGCGGGGCGAGCTGGCCGGACGGCTCATCGCTCGGCCGCACCAGCGTGCCGTCCGGCGCGACCGGCACCCGCACCGCCCGGTTCAACACCTCTGATCCGCTGGGCAAGTTGTACGGCGGCGCGGTCCGCGCGTGCGGCCGGGCGGTGGAGGGCGCGAACGGCAGCTGTACGGCCTGGGCCCGGCCGGCCACCAGCAGGGCCGCCGCGGCGGCCGACGCGCTGATGTACTCCTACGACCCGAACACCGCCTACTGGCCGTCGAGTTGGTGGAACTCGGCGGTGGCGCTGAGCACCGTCGTGGACTACATGCGCGAGACCGGCGACACCCGCTACGCCTGGGTCGTCGGCCGCACCTTCCAGGTGGACAAGGCCGCTTTCCCGGCCGGCGCGCGCAGTTCGGACCCGATCGACGGCGACTTCATCAGCCGGGCCACCGACGACTCCGAGTGGTGGGCACTGGCCTGGATCGACGCGTACGACCTCACCCACGACGCCACGTACCTCAACGAGGCGGTGACGATCGCGAGTTACGTCAACGGCTTGTGGGACACCGGCACGTGCGGTGGCGGCGTGTGGTGGGACCGGGAGCGTACCTACAAGAACGCGGTGACCAACGCCCTCTGGGTGCGGCTCACGGCGGCGCTGCACAACCGGATCGCCGGCGACACCCAGTGGCTCGGCCGGGCGACCACGGCGTGGACCTGGTTCCAGCACAGCGGCCTGATCAACGCCTCCGGGCTCGTGAACGACGGCCTGACCGGCTCGTGCGCCAACAACGGCCAGACGGTGTGGAGTTACAACCAGGGACTGACGATCGGCGCGGCCGTCGAGGTCTGGCGGGCCACCGGCGACAGCGCCGCGCTCAGCACCGCCCGGCGGCTGGCCGACGCCGCCACGGTCTCGCCCGCGCTGGTGTCCGGCGGGGTGCTGACCGAGTCCTGCGACACCGTGGACGCGAGCTGCGACGACAACGCCAAGCAGTTCAAGGGCGTCTTCATGCGCTACCTCGATGATCTCAACTCCGCGACCGGCGGCGCCTATGCCGCCTTCGCCCGCACCCAGGCCGACAGCGTCTGGAACGCCGACCGGGACAGCCTCGTACGGCTCGGCGAGCGGTGGGCGGGCGCCGATCCGGCCGCGCATCCCAACGTCCGGGACTGGCGCACCCAGGCGTCGGCGCTCAGCGCGCTGCTGGCGGCACCGTGACGGGGCCGGCACCCGCGCTCACCTCCCCATTGGTCCAGACCTATTGACATCGCGGCGCCGCGTCTGCCTTCATATCTGGTGGTACAGCCAGCACACAGTCTGTCCGGCCGCCTACCGGCCACTCCGGGCGGACGACACCCCCCACCACCTGTCGCATGGCTCCAGCCTCCTCCCCCTTCGCGGTGAGAGCCCGGGTACGGCCCGTTATGGGAGCGCTCTCACAGGCTCTCCGCGAGCTCTCGCGGGCTCGCACGGCCACGGAGGCGGGCTGCCAACCGAAAGGAACCCGTTCATGACGCGCCGACCGCACCACAACCGGAAACGTTCTCGGGCCCGCGCCGCGAGGGCCGTCTCGACCCTCGGCGGCGTCCTCGCCGCCGTCGCTCTCGCCCTCGTCCCCGGCCTCACCGCGCAGGCCACGGCCGCGCCGGCGAGCCCCGCCGCCGTCACCAACTGCCAGCCGCAGGGCTCGGTCAGCCTGGCCGGCGGCGAGTACACCCTGCAGAACAACGAGTGGAACTCCAGCGCGCCGCAGTGCGTCACCGCCACCACCGGCACCGCGTGGTCGGTGAGCACCGCGAACTTCAACCTCAGCGGCGGCGCCCCCGCCACGTACCCGTCGATCTACAAGGGCTGCCACTGGGGCGCGTGCACCACGAACAGCAATCTGCCGATCCAGGTCAGCAAGCTCGCGAGCGCCACCTCGTCCTGGTCCACCGTGCAGCCGGCCAGCGGCGCGTACGACGTGGCCTACGACCTGTGGACCAACTCCGCGCCGACCACCGGCGGGCAGCCGAACGACAGCGAGATCATGATCTGGCTCAACAGCCGTGGCGGGGTTGCCCCGTTCGGCTCCAAGACGGCCACCGCGACCATCGCGGGCCTGAGTTGGGACGTGTACACCGGCCGGCAGGCGGCCTGGAACATCGTCTCCTATGTGCTGCGCGGCGGCGGCACCTCGGTCAGCAACCTCGACGTCAAGGCGATGATCAACGACTCCGTCAGCCGCGGCACGACGGGCGCGAACGCGTATCTCATCGACGCCGAGGCGGGCTTCGAGATCTGGCAGGGCGGCCAGGGCCTGGCCACCAACTCCTTCTCGTTCAACGCCACTGCGGGCACCGGCACCGGCACCGGGACCGGCCACACCGGCCAGATCACCGGCTTCGGCGGCAAGTGCGTGGACGTGCAAGCGGCCGGCACCGCGAACGGCACCGCGATCCAGCTCTACGACTGCAACGGCACCGGCGCCCAGCAGTGGACCGTCGGCACCGGCGGCACCCTGCAAGCCCTCGGCAAGTGCATGGACGTCACCGGCGCCGGCACCGCCGACGGAACGCCGGTCCAGCTCTACGACTGCAACGGCTCGGGCGCCCAGCAGTGGGTCGCCGGCGCGAACAACTCGCTGCGCAACCCGGCTTCGGGGCGCTGCCTGGACGCGTCGGGCAACAGCTCCGCCAACGGCACCCGGCTGCAGCTCTGGGACTGCGCGGGAAGCGCCAACCAGTCCTGGACGCTGCCTGCTTGAGGGCCGCCCGTCCGACCGCACCACCCCCCACAAGTAGCACAACCGCACGATCTCACACCCCCCCACAAACAGGAGATTGCTGTGCGATCAACCCTGCTCAAGGTCCCACGTACCGCGGCGGCGCTGCTCCTGGTGACCGCCGCGACCGTGGCCGGCCTCCAGGTCCATCCGGCGCACGCGGCCGGCGAGCCCTACCGCGACCCCACCCTGCCGGTGGCGACCCGGGTGAACGACCTGCTCTCGCGGATGACGCTGGACGAGAAGATCGGCCAGATGACCCAGGGCGAACGGGCCTCGGTCAGCAACGCCGACCTCACCAGTTACAGCCTCGGCTCCGTCCTGTCCGGCGGCGGCTCGGCACCCTCGCCCAACAACGCCACGTCCTGGGCGAACATGTACGACGGCTTCCAGCAGGCCGCGCTGCAGAACCGGCTCGGCATCCCGATGATCTACGGCGTGGACGCGGTGCACGGCGACAACAACGTGTACGGCGCGACGATCTTCCCGCACAACATCGGCCTGGGCGCCACCCGCGACCCGGCGCTGGTGCAGCAGATCGGCCGGGCCACCGCGGAGGAGGTCTCGGGCACCGGCGTGGACTGGGACTTCTCGCCGTGCCTGTGCGTGGCGCGCAACGACCGGTGGGGCCGCACGTACGAGTCCTTCGGTGAGAAGCCCGAGGTGCCGACCTCGATGGCCACCTACATCACCGGCCTGCAGGGCAGCACCCTCGACGCGCCCGGCTCGATCCTGGCCACCGCCAAGCACTACATCGCCGACGGCGGCACCGACAACGGCGTGAACACCGGCAACGCCACGCTCAGCGAGGCCGATCTGCGGGCGATCCACCTGCCGCCGTTCCAGGAGGCCGTCCGCCGCGGCGTCGGCTCGGTGATGATCTCCTACAACAGCTGGAACGGGGTCAGGGACCACGGCAACCACTACCTGATCACCGACCTGCTCAAGGGCGAACTCGGCTTCTCCGGCTTCGTCGTCTCCGACTGGAACGGCATCGACGACATCGACGGCCAGCCCGGGTTCTCCGCGACCGACGTCAGTACGGCGGTCAACGCCGGGATCGACATGGTCATGGTGCCGACCGACTGGAAGCAGTTCATCAGCACCCTGCGCGGCGAGGTGAACAACGGCCACGTGCCGATGTCGCGGATCGACGACGCCAACCGGCGGATCCTCACCAAGAAGTTCGAACTCGGCCTGTTCGAGAAGCCGTTGACCGACCGCAGCTTCACCCCGACGGTCGGCAGCGCCGCGCACCGGGCCATCGCCCGGCAGGCGGTGCGCGAGTCGCAGGTGCTGCTGAAGAACAGCGGGAACGTCCTGCCGCTGGCCAAGACCGGCAACAAGATCTTCGTGGCCGGCAAGAGCGCCGACAACATCGGCTACCAGTCCGGCGGTTGGACGATCTCCTGGCAGGGCGGCAGCGGCAACACCACTCCGGGTACGACGATCCTGCAGGGCATCAGGTCCGAGGCAGGCTCCGGCAGCACCGTCACGTACAACGCCAACGGCTCCGGCATCGACAGCTCCTACAAGGCGGCCGTCGCGGTGATCGGCGAGACACCGTACGCCGAGGGCTCCGGCGACCGGCCGGGCTCGATGGGCCTGGACAGCACCGACCTGGCGACCCTGAACACCCTCAAGGCGTCCGGGGTGCCCGTGGTCGTCGTGCTCGTCTCCGGGCGCCCGCTGGACATCGCGGCCCAACTGCCCGGCTGGAGCGCGCTGCTGGAGTCCTGGCTGCCGGGCACCGAGGGCAACGGCGTGTCCGATGTGCTCTTCGGCGACTACGCGCCGACCGGCAAGCTGCCCAGCACCTGGATGCAGTCGGCCGGCCAGCAGCCGATCAACGACGGGGACGGCAAGACGCCCCTGTTCCCGTTCGGCTACGGGCTCACCTACGGCTCGTCGCCCGGCACCAACGCCTACGCGGTGACGCAGGCGGAGGCATACACCTCGCAGTCGGGCACGCAGACCGAGGCCACCACGGACACCGGCGGCGGTCAGGACGTCGGCTACATCGCGCCCGGTGACTGGCTGGCCTACGGGAACGTGGACTTCGGCTCGCCCGGCGCGGTCTCGGTGACCACCCGGCTGGCCTCCGCCGCCACCGGGACCGGCACCGTCCAGTACCGGCTGGACAGCACCACGGGGCCGGTCATCGCCGCCGTTCCCGTGTCCGGCACCGGCGGCTGGCAGAACTGGACCAGTACCACGACCAGTCTGACCGGGACGGCGACGGGCAAGCACACGCTCTACGCCACCTTCACCGCGAACGGCGGCGCGGACTTCGTCAACCTCAACTGGCTCCAGTTCAACCGGTAGCCGCCCACCGCGCCGACCGGTAGCAGCGCCACCGCTCCGGGCGGTGGCCGCCAACTGCCGCGTGCGGCCCCGGTGTCCCGCCCCCACGGCCGGGGCACCGGGGCCGAACGCGCCGACCCGGACCGGGTCACACCGTCCGGTACTCGGCGTGCACCAGCTCCAGAAGTTCGCTGACCGAGGTGTCCTTCGACGCGCGGTCGAAGGTGATCTCGCCGTGCTGGAGCAGGTTCACCCGGTCGCAGATGTCCACGACCTGGGCGTAGTTGTGGGCGATCAGGATGATCGCGATGTCACCGCGCTCCTTGAGCCGGCTCAGCAGCCGGAGGATCTGGCCGCCCTCCTTGGCGCCCATGGCGGCCAGCGGCTCGTCCAGCAGCAGGAGTCTGGTGGTCTCCGAGTACACCGACCTGGCCACCGCGATCGCCTGCCGCTGCCCGCCGGAGAGCCGGCCGACCTCGGTGTCGACCGAGGGGATGGTGATGCCGATGGAGTCCAGCGCCTCGCGGGCGCGGCGGCGCATCTCCGCCCGCTTGAGGAACGGCAGCGGGCGGTGGGTCAGTTCGCGGTTGAGGAAGAGGTTGAGGTACACGGGCAGGTCGTTGATCATCGCCAGGTCCTGGAAGACGGTCTCGACGCCCAGCGACCTGGCGTGGACGACCGACCGCAGCACCGTCCGCTGCCCCTCGAACAGCAGCACGCCCTCGTCGGGCCGGTGGAAACCGGTCAGCGTCTTGATGAGGGTGGACTTTCCGGCCCCGTTGTCGCCGATCAGCCCGAGGATCTCGCCGCGCCGCACGTGCAGGTTGATGTCGGTGAGCGCCTGCACCGCGCCGAACCTCTTGCTGATGTGCTCGACCCGGATCACGTCGGGCGCGGAGTCGAGCGGGTCGGCTCCGGCAGCGGCGGGGGCGCCCTTTCCGTGCGTGGTCATCGGCCGACCCTTCCGCGCAGCTTGCCGAGATAGACGTTCAGCAGCATGGCGGCGATGATCGCGATGCCGAGCACGACGTCGAAGGCGTTGGCGTTGACGCCGGTGAGGTTGAACCCGTCGTAGACGATGCCGAGCAGCAGGGCGCCGAGCAGCGCGCCCAGGATGGTGCCCGACCCGCCGAGCAGCGCGGTTCCGCCGATCACCGCCGAGGCGACGGCCAGGAACATCGTCTCGTTGCCGCCGTTGGTCGGGTCGAACGAGCCGACCCTGATGCCGTCCAGGATGCCGCCGAGCCCGGCCAGGCCGCTGCACAGCGCGAAGTTCACGATCTTGATCCGGTTGATCCGGATGCCCGACTCGGCCGAGCCGGTCGGATTGCTGCCCACCGCCTGGGTGTTGACACCGAACCTGGTGGTGGTCAGCAGCGCCTGCATCACCGCCACGATCACCAGCGCCCAGATCAGCTCCGACCAGCGGGACAGCCCGAACGCGTGCGCCACCCAGCCGCTGGCGGGCGCCGCCTCCGGCTGGGCGTCCGACGCGATCAGCGACATGCCTTCGAGGAAGAAGGCCATGCCGAGGGTGACGATGAACGAGGCCAGGTTGAACACCGTGTGGATGAGCCCGTTGACCACCCCGACCAGCGAACTGACCAGCACCGCGCAGATGATGGCGAGCAGCAGCGGCATCCCGTCGTCGGTGAACGAGGTCAGGATGAACGGCGTCAGGGTGAACACGAATCCGGCCGACAGGTCGATCTGGCCGCAGATCAGCAGCATCACCTCGCCGGCGCCGATGATGATCCACGGCGCCACGAACTGGGCGATGGTGTGGTAGTTCTCGGTGCTGGTGAAGCCGGAGCCGGTGGCCGCGAAGTAGATCCCGGCGGCGACGCACACCACCAGGATGCTCAGCTCCCTGCGGCGTATCAGCCCGCGGCCGACGACGGCCGCGAGGTCCTTTCCTGGCATGTCCGTCCTCACAGGGTGACGGCCGTGGCCGGCGGCAACGGGATGGCGGAGGGCATCGTGATCAGCTTCTTGCTCTTCCCGCCTTCGAAGCGGCTGTCGGCGGTGGCGTAGAGCCCGGCGTTGGCCTTGGTGACGAAGGTGAGCCCGGTGTCGGTGCTCGGCGGCACCACGAGCGTGCCGGACAGCCGGTACAGGTAGAGGTAGAGCACCGGCAGGAAGCCCTGGAGGTAGGCCGACTGGTCGATGGTGAAGTCCAGGGCGCCGGACTTCACCCCGTTGACGGTGTCGGTGAGGGTGTCGTAGCCGCCGGCGTGCACCTTGCCCGTCAGCCCGCGGCGGGTGATCAGCTGGGCGATGCCCGCGGTGCTGCCCGCGTCCACCGCGTACAGGCCCTTGGCGCCGCTGTGCCCGCTGTACGCGGCGGTCATCGCGTTCAGCTCGCCGGCCTGCGCGGCACCGGTGTTGACCGAGGTCACCTGCACCGAGGGCGCGGACTCCTTGAGTGCGGCCTTGAGGCCGTCGAGCCTGGGCTGCACGTTGTTGCCGCCCGGCTGGGAGATGCCGACCAGGATCTGGCCGGAGGTCACGTCCTGCGCGATGCGCTTCCCCATCTGGTAGCCGGACTGGTAGAGGTCCTGGCCGACGTAGGTGAGCGGGTAGTTGCCGGGGGCGGTGGCGTTGTAGGCGACCACCGGGATGCCCTTGGCGAGCGCGCGCTTGGTCGGTGCGACGAAGGCGTTGTTGTCGGTCAGCGCGATGGCGATGCCGGCGGCGCCGCCGTTGATGGCGGTGTCCATGGCGCTGACCATCTGGGAGACGCCGCCGGTCTCGGAGCCCGTCCACTGCGGGGTGGGCAGTCCGAGCGCGGCGGCGGCGTCGGCCAGGCCGTAACGGGTCGGGGTGAAGAAGGAGTTGGTGGTGACGTGGTTGACGAAGACGAACTTCCACTTCGGGGTGGCGGGGAAGTCGCCGACGCTGCCGCCGGCCGACTTCGTTCCGGAGTCATTGCTCTTGGTGCAGGCCGACAGCAGCGCGCTGGCCGCGACCAGCCCGCCTCCGGCACCGGCCCAGCTCAGAGCCCTGCGTCTGGACATCCCTTCGTCCGGTGCGGCCGGCTCACCGGCCGGCCCTGCCGCGGTGCCGTCGTGGAGAGCGCTCATGGTGTGGCTCCGTATCTCTCGCGCTATGTGGTTGCCGGGGGCTGTCGAGTGGTGAGTGTTAGCGCTAACAGCACGTTCCCGACGGCGCATTTCTGCCTGCCGGCGGGCACTCGGCTCTGCTGTTAGCGCTAACGCCGCAGCCGCGAACAGCACCCGTCCCGGCCGTGGAGGTATGGCCAGATCCTCCCCGCGCCCCGGGGTCGCGTCAAGGGATCTGTCCGAGACGGCGAGGATTCGGCCGGGGCCGACAGGTCGCGATAGCGCTCACAGGAAATCGGCCGGCCGTCTTGACAGTGCCTCAGACGGCCTCCACTGTGTGACTGCTCCCGGCGGGGTCACGTGCAACTCCTGTGACGACATCGCCTCTTTGGGAGCCGCGCTCAGTGTTAGCGCTCACTTTCCCAGGAGGTCCGCAGATGAGAGAGCCTGTCTTCTACCATCGGCGCCGGCATGCCCGGGTGCTGACGAGCCTGATCGTGGTGGCGACGGCGGTGCTGTTCGGTGCCGCGTCGGCCTCGCAGGCCGCACTGGCATCGTCAGCCCCGGCATCGGCACCGCAGGCACCAGCTCCGGCATCGGCATCGGCATCGGCCCCGGCTTCGCCGCGGGCGGCGCAGGCCGTGGGTGCCGCGCCCACCGACGGCTACGCGGTGGCCGATGACGGCGCGCTGAGCACCGTCGACCTGTCCGGGGCGTGGTCGTTCACGCCGGTGTCGCCGGCCGCTCCGGCCACCTCGATCCAGGTGCCGGGCGGCGGCTGGGTGAAGCAGGGCTTCACCTCCACCACCGAGGCCGTCTACGCGCGGTCGATCACGATCCCGGCGTCCGCGGCGGGCAACGCGGTGATCCTCGCGCTCGGCGCGGTGAACTTCCAGGCGACGCTGAAGATCGGCTCCACGACGGTCGGCACCACCACGACCTCGTTCAAGCCGACGAGTTTCGATCTGACGCCGTACGTCTCGGCGGGCAACACCTACACGATCTCGCTCGACATCAAGGGCCGGGACGCGCTGAAGGGCAGCAACGGCCTGTATCTGGTGCCGGAGGCGGCGAGTTGGACGAAGGACATCCCGGAGGGCATCTACCGCTCGGTGTACCTGCGGGTGTATCCGAGCGCGTACGTCAGCAACACGTTCGTACAGACCTCGGTCGCCGACAGCACGGTGACCTACCAGGTGACGGTGAAGAACGTCAGCGGGGCCTCCCGGACGGTGGCGCTGAACGGCGGCTTCTCCTCCTGGAACGGTTCCTCGTTCCCCTACCCGGGCGTGCCGGCGAAGTCGGTGACGGTGGCGGCGCACTCGTCCTCGACGGTGACGATCGGCCCGCTGCCGTGGACGGCGGGGCCGGCCTCGTACTGGTGGCCCAACGTGCCGTACTCGCCGGGCTACAAGGCGCGCCTGCACATCCTGACGGTGACGGCGAGCAGCGGATCGCAGACGCAGTCCGTCAACACCCTTTTCGGGTTCCGGCAGTTCACCCAGCCGGCGAACCAGACCCACTACTACCTCAACGGCGTACCCATCAACCTGCGGGGTGACGACCTCCAGGGCGCGGACTACGACGGGATCGACAACGGCGGAGTCGGCGACGCGTACGACACGCTGCCCGGCTTCCTGCCCCCGGCGAACGGCAACGGCGGCTGGCCGGCGGCGGTCGACAACTACCAGCACCTGAACTACAACGTGGTCCGCCTGCACCAGGAGACCGCGTCGCCGTACATGCTCGACGTGCTGGACGAGATGGGCATGATGGTGATCGACGAGTCCGCGATCCGCGGGTCCAACGGTGCCGAGGACTTCGTCAACGGCAGGGCGAACATGGTCGGCGAGGTGCAGAACCTGGCCATGCGGGACCGCAACCACGCGTCGGTGATCGAGTGGAGCCAGTCCAACGAGGGGGTCATCTCCAGCACGGATTCACAGCAGTTCGAAGAGGACCTGTTCCACGCGATCCGCGCGATCGACCCGACCCGGCCGATCATCGTGGACGGCGAGAACCCCTCGCAGTACCCGGACATGACGCCGGCCAACGGCTACACCCAGTTCGACGGCATCCCGCACTACCTCGACGGGTTCAGCACCTACGGCACCAACCTCCCGTCCAGCACGGCGTATCCGAACGGTGAGGGCGAGTACGTCTGGCCGGCCGGCAGCACCCGCAAGGGCTTCACCTACTTCGCCACCTCGACGGTCGGCAAGCGCGGGAAGGGCGGGGCCGACCTGCGCCCGTACACGCTGCTGTCGGGCTGGGCGGGCTTCGTGCCGGGCGTGTCCACCACGGACTTCACCACCGAGGAGGGCCGGGCCCCGCTCTACGGCGCGAACAACCTGCCGAGCCCGTGGACGAACCCGCAGATCACCCTGATCCAGGCGGCGTTCAACCCGCTGCTCGCGGCCGACCTGCCCTACTGGAACGCGAACGGCGCCTCGGACGACGCCGGCGACTACCCGGTGCCGGGCGGTGGCGTCTCGCTGCAGTACGGGCAGGCGGTGTCCCGGACGGTCACCGTCTTCAACGACATGCTCTCTGGCACGTCGGTGCAGTTCTCGTGGTCGGCGCACACCGGCTCGCCGACCGGACCGGTCATCGGCTCCGGCAGCTCGACGCTCGACGTGCCGCTGGCCGGGCGCACCTCGACCACGGTGTCGTTCACCGCGCCGACCAGCGGCTCCGCGGTGTACCTCACGCTTCAGACCGCGAAGAACGGCACGACCCTCTTCTCCGACGCCCGCGAGATGTTCTCGCTCGGTTCGAGCAAGACCGTCGTCGGGGTCGGCTCGGGCCGCTGCATGGACGTCTACGGCGGCGGCACGGTGAACGGCTCCCCCGTCGACATCTGGGACTGCAACGGGCAGGCCAACCAGCAGTGGTCGGTGAAGTCCGACGGCACGATCGTCGGCGTGCAGTCCGGGCTCTGCCTGGACGCGTACGGGCAGGGCACCACCAACGGGACGGTGGTGACCATGTGGTCGTGCAACGGCCAGGCCAACCAGAAATGGACGCCGAAGCCCGACGGCACCATCGTCGGCGTGCAGTCCGGGCTGTGCCTGGACGTGAGCGGCGCCGCGACCGCCAACGGCACGGCCGTGCAGCTCTACTCCTGCAACGGAGGCAGCAACCAGGAGTGGACGTAGGGACGTCCGCGCCACTGCGTGGTCTTCTTGCGGTGGTCCTTGACGCGCTTGTCTGTGAGCGCTAACAATATGGGCGTCGAGGATGGAGGACCATGTCGCAGACCGCACAGAGCGCCGAGCCGCGCCGGGCGCCCACCATGGCGGACGTCGCGCAGCGTGCCGGGGTGTCGCACCAGACCGTTTCGCGGGTGCTGAGCAACCACCCCCACGTCAGGGACTCCACGCGTACCGACGTGCTGCGAGCCATCGACGAGCTGGGCTACCGGCGCAACTCCTCGGCCAGGGCGCTGGTGACCCGGCGGACCCTCACGCTCGGCGTGGTGGCCTGCAACCCGACGCTGTTCGGGCCGGCCAGCACGCTGTTCGGCCTGGAGGAGGCGGCCCGCGACGAGGGCTACATGGTGTCCGCCGTGACGCTGCGGCGCTACTCGGCCACCGCGCTGAAGGAGGCCATCGACCACCTCAGCGACTGGGGGGTGGAGGGCATCGTGGTGATAGTCCCGCACCGCGCCGCGGTGGCCGCGCTGGCCGAACTGCGGCTGCCGTTCCCGGTGGTCACGGTCGAGGGCGGGCACTCGCTGCCGCTGCCGAGCGTGTCCGTGGACCAGGATCTGGGCGCGCGGCTGGCGACCGGCCACCTGCTGGGCGCCGGCCACCGCACGGTCTGGCACGTGGCCGGGCCGCAGGACTGGCTGGAGGCCGAGGCGCGGGTGGCCGGCTGGCGGGCGACGCTGGAGGAGGCCGGCGCGGAGGTGCCGCCGCCGCTGGTGGGCGACTGGACCCCGCTGTCGGGATACCGGGCCGGGCAGGAGCTGGCCGGGCGGGTCGCGGCGGGCGGGGCCCGGCGCGGGCGGCCTGATGTCAGCGCGGTGTTCGTGGCCAACGACCAGATGGCGCTGGGCGTGCTGCGGGCCTTCCGGGAGGCCGGCCTCTCGGTGCCCGGGCAGGTCGCGATCGCCGGGTTCGACGACATTCCCGAGGCCGAGTTCTTCGCGCCGCCGCTGACCACGGTCCGGCAGGACTTCGCCGCGGTCGGGCAGGCGAGCATCCGGCTGCTGGTCAGCCGGCTGGAGTCCGGGACGGACGCCGAGCCCGAACGCGTCGTCGTGGAACCGCGGTTGATCGTGCGCGGCAGCACGACACCGTCCTGAGCACGCTGCCGTCCCGGATGGCCGCGACACCGCAGAACGCCACCGCCGCCCGTGCTTCGCGGCCGGTGCCTTCCCCTCTGGAGACGACCATGACGACGACGGGACGACGATGACGACCGGTCTGCCCGCTGTGACGGTGGGCATCGACTTCGGGACCCTCTCCGGCCGCGCACTGGTCGTATCGGTGGCGGACGGCGCCGAGTTGGGCGGCGCCGTGCACGAGTACGAGCACGGCGTCGTCGAGCACGCGCTGCCCGGTGGTCGGACGCTGCCGCCGGACTGGGCGCTGCAGATCCCGCAGGACTGGCGGGACGTTCTGCGGTTCGCGGTGCCGCGGGCGCTGGCGGCGGCGGGAGTTCGGGCCGAGCAGGTGGTCGGTGTCGCGACCGACTTCACCGCGTGCACGGTGCTGCCCACGACGTGGGACGGCACGCCGCTGAGCGAGCTCGCCGCCTACGGCGACCGGCCGCACGCGTATCCGAAGCTGTGGCGGCACCACGCGGCGCAGCCGGAGGCGGATCTGATCGTGGCCCGGGCTCGGGAGTCGGGGCAGCCGTGGCTGTCCCGGTACGGGGGGCGGATCTCCAGCGAGTGGCAGTACGCGAAGGCGTTGCAGGTGCTGCGCGAGGACCCGGAGGTCTACGCGGCCGCCGACCGCTGGATCGAGGCGGCGGACTGGATCGTCTGGCAGCTGACCGGTGCCGAGAGCCGCAATCCGTGCACGGCGGGCTACAAGGGCATGCTCCAGGACGGGAGTTACCCCGACCGGGACTATCTCGCCTCGCTGCACCCCGACTTCGCCGACCTCACCGCGAAGACCGGTCACCCGCTGTCCCAACTGGGCACTGCAGCAGGCACGTTGACGGCCGCGGCGGCGGAGCTGACCGGGCTGCGGGCGGGCACTCCGGTGGCCGTCGGCAACGTGGACGCGCATGTCACCAGCGCCGCCGCGCGGGCGCTGGACCCCGGGCACATGCTGGCGATCATGGGCACGTCCACCTGCCACATCATGAACTCCGACGTGCCGGCCGAGGTGCCGGGCATGTGCGGGGTGGTGCGCGACGGCGTCGTGCCCGGCCTGTGGGGTTACGAGGCCGGGCAGTCGGGCGTCGGCGACATCTTCGCGTGGGCGGTGCGTACCGCCCTGCCGCACGAGTACGCCGCCGAGGCCCGCCGCCGCGGGATCTCCCCGCACCAGCTGCTGACCGAGAAGGCGGCCGGCCAACCGGTGGGCGGCCACGGCCTGGTGGCGCTCGACTGGCACAGCGGCAACCGCTCGGTGCTCGTGGACCACCACCTGTCAGGCGCGATCGTCGGCCTGACCCTGGACACCCGGCCGGAGGACGTCTACCGCGCCCTGATCGAGGCGACCGCCTTCGGCACCCGCACGATCATCGAGGCATTCGAGCAGGCCGGGGTGCCGGTCGCGGAGTTCACCGCGGCCGGCGGGCTGCTGAAGAACGCCTTCCTGATGCAGACCTACAGCGACGTGCTGAACCGGCCGGTGAACGTGCTGGCCTCCGAGCAGGGGCCCGCGCTGGGCGCGGCGATCCACGCGGCGGTGGCGGCCGGCGCGTACCCCGACATCCGTACCGCCTCGGCGGCGATGGGCCGGCTGCGGCGCGCCGCCTACTCCCCCGATCCCGCCAGGGCCGCCGCCTACGACGCCCTGTATGCCGAATACCGCACCCTGCACGACTACTTCGGGCGCGGTGCGAACGAGGTCATGCACCGGCTGCGCGCTCTGCGAGCGCCGGGGGCCGCGGCGTCGCTCGAAGCCCCGGGAACCCCGGGCGGCGGCTCATGACCTGAGTGCCCGGCCCCGTTTTGTTAGCGCTCACCTATCGGATCGAGGTATCCCTGCCATGAGCAGCAACTCCGTGCCCTGGACGGCCGCCGGCGCGGTCGCCTCGCTGCGGTACCAGGTGGCCGACCTCCACCAGGAGCTGGTCCGCTACGGCCTGGTGGTGTGGACCGCCGGGAACGTCTCCGGGCGGGTGCCGGGCCACGACCTGTTCGTGATCAAGCCCAGCGGCGTCGAGTACGAGCGGCTGTCGGCCGGCAGCATGATCGTCTGCGACCTGGACGGCACGGTGGTGGACGGCGACCTCGCGCCGTCGTCGGACACCGCGGCGCACGCGTACGTGTACCGGCACATGCCGGAGGTCGGGGGCGTGGTGCACACCCACTCGACGTACGCCTGCGCGTGGGCGGCCCGCGGCGAGCCGGTGCCGTGCGTGCTGACGGCGATGGCGGACGAGTTCGGCGCGGAGATCCCGGTGGGGCCGTTCGCGCTGATCGGGGACGACTCGATCGGGCGCGGCATCGTCGACACCCTCAAGGGGCACCGGTCACCGGCGGTGCTGATGAGGAGCCACGGGGCCTTCACGATCGGGAAGGATCCGCGGGCGGCGGTCAAGGCGGCCGTGATGTGCGAGGACGTCGCCCGTACCGTGCACATCTCGCGCCAGCTCGGGACGCCGCTGCCCATCGGGCGGGCGGACGTCGACCGGCTCTACGGCCGCTACCAGAACGTGTACGGCCAGCGGTCCTCGGACCGGCAGCCGTCCGCCCCCTCCACTTCTTCCACGCCGCCCGCGCCGTCAGCACCGTCCGCCGAAGGAGCCTGAAAACCATGACATCGTCGGGGACGTCGCCGGCCGGGCGCGAAGTGTGGTTCCTCACCGGCAGCCAGGGGCTCTACGGCGAGGAGACGCTCGCCCAGGTGGCCGAGCAGTCCCGGGTGATCGCCGAACGGCTGGCCGCCGCGCCCGGTTCGCCGGTGCGGGTGGTGTGGAAGCCGGTGCTGACGGACGCGGGCGCGATCACGCGGGCCGTGCTCGACGCGAACTCCTCGGCGTCCTGCGTGGGGCTGATCGCGTGGATGCACACGTTCTCGCCGGCGAAGATGTGGATCGCGGGTCTCGACCTGCTGCGCCGGCCGCTGCTGCACCTGCACACGCAGGCGCACGTCCAACTGCCGTGGTCGACCATCGACATGGACTTCATGAACCTCAACCAGGCCGCGCACGGCGACCGGGAGTTCGGCTACATCCAGTCCCGGATCGGGGTGGCCCGCAAGACGGTTGCCGGCCACGTCTCCGACCCGGCGGTCATCTCCCGCGTCCACGACTGGATGCGGGCCGCGCTCGGCTTCCACGCCCTGCGCACTCTGAAGGTGGCCAGGTTCGGGGACAACATGCGCGATGTCGCCGTCACCGAGGGGGACAAGGTCGAGGCGCAGCTGCGCTTCGGGGTGTCGGTGAACACGTACGGCGTCAACGACCTGGTGGCGGTGGTGGATTCGGCCCCCGACGCGGCCGTCACCGAACTGGTCAAGGAGTACGCCGGCGCGTACCGGCTGGCACCGGAGCTGGCCGCCGGCGGCGAGCGGCACGAGTCGCTGCGCTACGCGGCCCGCATCGAGATGGGCCTGCGCACGTTCCTCGCCGAGGGCGGGTTCGCCGCGTTCACCACCAACTTCGAAGACCTGGGCGGTTTGCGGCAGTTGCCGGGTCTTGCGGTGCAGCGGCTGATGTCCGACGGCTACGGCTTCGGCGGCGAGGGCGACTGGAAGACGTCGGCGCTCGTGCGCGCGCTCAAGGTGATGGGCGACGGCCGGCCGGGCGGAACGTCCTTCATGGAGGACTACACGTACCACCTGCAACCGGGCAGCGAACTCATCCTGGGCGCCCACATGTTGGAGGTCTGCCCCTCGATCGCGTCCGGCCGCCCCTCCTGCGAGATCCACCCACTGGGCATCGGCGGCCGCGAGGACCCGGTCCGGCTGGTCTTCGACGCGAACCTCGGCCCCGCGGTGGTGGTCGGCCTCGCCGACCTCGGCGACCGCTTCCGGCTGGTCGCCAACGAGATCGACGTCGTCCCCCCGCTCGAACCGCTGCCCCGGCTCCCGGTGGCCCGCGCGGTCTGGAGACCGGTCCCGAACCTGCGCACCTCCACCGAAGCCTGGCTGACAGCCGGCGGCCCCCACCACACGGCGCTGACGTCAGCGGTCGGCACCGAGGAACTCACCGACCTCGCCGAGATGCTCGGCACGGAACTCCTGACGATCGACACGGACACCACGGTCCGCCGCCTGACCCAGGAGATCCGCTGGAACCAGGCCTACTACCGCCTGGCCCGCGGCCTGTAGCCGACCCTGGAGCCGGTGCGCTGGTGGCGAACTCGGTGGGCGGGTGAGGGGCGGGGTGGTTGGGTGGGGTGATGGAGATCTTGGTACTGGGCGGGACGGCTTGGCTGGGGCGGGAAGTGTCGCGGCAGGCGATCGAGCGCGGGCATGAGGTGACGTGCCTGGCGCGCGGGGAGAGCGGTGGTGTCGCCGAGGGGGCGCGGCTGGTCGGGGCGGATCGGGGGGAGGCCGGGGCGTACGGGGGGCTGCTCGACCGCGAGTGGGACGCCGTCGTCGAGGTGTCGTGGCAGCCGGGCTTCGTGCGGGAGGCGCTCGACGCCCTGGGTGACCGGGCGCGGCACTGGATCTACGTCTCCTCCGTCAGCGCGTACGCGACGCATGTCGTGCCGGGCGCGGACGAGTCCACGGCGCTGCTGCCGCCGGCCGAGGAGAGCACGGTCGACGCCTCGGCGTACGGCGAGGCGAAGGTCGCCTGCGAGCAGGCATCGACGGCCGCGGTCGGCGACCGCCTGCTCATCGCGCGCGCCGGCCTGATCGGCGGACCCGGGGACAGCAGCGGACGGGCCGGCTACTGGGTGGCCCGGGCCGCCCGCGAGCCGGAGGCGCCGATGCTGGTCCCCGCCGTGTCGGCCGCGCCGACCCAGGTCATCGACGTACGGGACCTCGCCGGCTGGCTGCTGGACGCGGCGGAGGCGGGGCGCACCGGGATCTTCGACGCGGTCGGGCCGGTCGTGACGTTCGGCGAGTGGATCGAGATGTCGCGCTCCGCCGGCGGCCACACCGGCCCGGTGGTCGAGGCGGACGCGGCGTGGCTGCTCGAGAACGGTGTCGCCGAGTGGGCGGGGCCCGAGTCGCTGCCGATGTGGGTGAACGGGGCGGACTGGGCCGGCCACTCGGCCAGGCCCGGCGCGGCGGCACTCGCGGCGGGGCTGCGGCACCGGTCCCGACAGGACTTCCTGGCGGACACGCTCCGCTGGGAGCGCGCCGAGGGACTGGCCCGGCCGCGCCGGGCCGGGCTCAGCGCGGAACGTGAGCGGGAGTTGCTCGCGGCGCTGGGCTGAGGTTGACGCTGACGCTGAGGCGGGGCGCTCGGGACGAGCGGGCACCCGCGGGTGCGGGCCGGCGCGGGCGGGTCATCGCCGGCGCCGGCCCGCTTGCGTGCTAATCCCGACGGGGGCGGATCATCGCCGGCGCCGGCCCGCTTGCGTGCTCATCGCCGTCGCCGGTCCGCATTAGTGCTACTCGCGATCGCCGGTCCGCATTCATGCCGGCCGGCCTCCGGTAACAGGCCGATCCCGTAAAACCCCGTGCTTCTCCGGACCCCCGGCATCCCCGGTCGAACTCCCCTTTTCCTGCGGTCGGAAAAGAAAGCCGACGAGAAAAGCCGCGGGCCTGGCGAACGCCCGTACGAATGGCCGGTCCACCTCCTGGGGATTCTTCTGCCGCTGCTCATTCGTCGCCGCCCACCGCACGGATTGGTGCGGATTCTCTTCGTATCCCGCGGCGCGCACAATCCACTCCGGTGGCGGACACGAACCGTCCTGAACTGCGAGAACGCGCGAAGCAGCGGAACCAGCGGTCGAGGTGACGACCCCTCAGCCGCGCGTGGGCCCTTGACTGCGGACCGTGATAAGACTTCACTCCGACCGGGCCGCGATTTCCCCTCTGCCGCAGATCGCCGCCGACCGGAGTGGTTTTTCCCCGTTCCGGAGATCGATCGCACCGGCCTGCCCGGGCGGACAATCCGCAGGGAAATCCGACCGGCCCCCACTCGAATGAGCGTAGGAGTGATCATGCCTGCACAGAACCCCGAGGCCGCGTCAGAGTCCGGCATGGACCGCCGCGGGCTGATGAAGGGCGCCGCCCAGCTCGGTGCCGCCGGAATCGCCGGCGGACTCGTGCTGAACGCCACCAGTGCCTCGGCCGCCGCGCCGGCCCAGGCCGCCCCGGCTCAGGCCGCCGCGAGGACCGGGGAGGCCGCCCGGCTGCCGCACGAGCCGCTGGTCGTCCGGGTGACCGACGCCGCCACCGGCGAGATGGACGTCTTCCACGGCGACCAGCACCGCCAGGTCACCGACCGCGAGCTCGCGGCGGCGCTGCTGCGCCACGCCCGGTGACATCAGCCGGCAACACCCCGGCCCGAGCCGCCACCCCGCGCCCGGCCCGAACCACCACCCCGGCCCCGGCCCGCACCCCGGTCCGCGCCACAGCCCCCGCAGGGGCACCCGCACCCTCCCCCCACCCCAGAACCAGTGAGGCCCGCTGAATGTCCTCCCACCGCGAAGCACCGGAGATCTCCAAGGACCCGGTCGCCGACAGCACGGACGTCTACGCGTTCGTCAGCCCGGACAAGGCCGGCACCGTCACCCTGATCGCCAACTACATCCCGCTGCAGAACCCGGCGGGCGGCCCGAACTTCTACGAGTTCGGCGACGACGTCCTCTACGAGATCCACGTCGACAACACCGGCGACGGCTGCGCCGACGTCACCTACCAGTTCCGCTTCACCACCCGGATGCGGACGCCGAACAGCTTCCTCTACAACACCGGGCCGATCCTCACGCTCGACTCGCCCAACTGGAACCGCTACCAGACCTACACCCTGACCCGGGTGGACGCCCGCGGCCGCAGTACGGTGCTGGGCCGCGACCTGGCCTGCCCGCCGTGCAACATCGGCCCGCTGTCCACCCCGGACTACGCCAAGCTCGCGCAGCAGGCGGTGCACCCGATCGGCAAGAGCGGCAGCGGCGGCAAGGTCTTCGCCGGCCAGCGCGCCGAGGGCTTCTACGTGGACCTGGGGTCGATCTTCGACCTCGGCAACCTGCGGCCGTTCCAGAACCTGCACAACCAGTTCGGCATGAGCGTGTTCAGCCAGCCCGCGGACGGCGTGAACACCACCAAGGAGCTGAACGTCCACACGCTGGCCGTCCAGGTGCCGGTGTCCGACCTGACCAGCCACGGCTGGCACGGCAAGGACGTCACCGACCCGCGTGCCACCATCGGCGTGTGGACGACGGCCAGCCGCCGGCAGGCCAAGGTGATCGAGAAGGGCCGCGGCGAGGACCTGGAGACCGGCCCGTTCGTGCAGGTGTCCCGGCTGGGGAACCCGCTGTTCAACGAGGTGCTGGTGCCGCTGGGCGCCAAGGACAAGTGGAACGCGCTGCCGCCCAGCGGCGACAAGAACTTCGCCGACAAGGTGGCGCACCCGGAGCTGGCGAAGCTGCTGCCGACGCTCTACCCGGGGGTGTTCCCGAAGCTGGACGCGTACAACAAGTCGGGCAAGCCGCGCGCGGACCTGCTGGCGATCCTGCTCACCGGCATCCCCAAGGGGGTGGTGCCGGGCTTCCAGAACAACATCGGCACCACCCAGGCCGACATGCTGCGGCTGAACACCGCGGTGCCGCCGGCGGACAAGCCGAACATCCTCGGCCTGATCGGCGGCGACCCGGCCGGCTTCCCCAACGGCCGCCGGGTGTTCGACGACGTCGTCACCGTCGAGCTGCGCGCCATCGCCGGTGCCACGCTGCCGCTGGTGGACAAGACGTACACCCCGGACGGCGCGGCCTCGCTCGTCACCGACGGGCTGACCCCGGCCGACGTGACCAACCCGTACCTGGACCACTTCCCCTACCTGGGCGTGCCGTACGACGGCTACCACCACCCGGCGTCCTGACCCGTCCCGGCCCGTCCTGATCCACCCCGACCGGCTGACCGCCGGCGGCGGCGCCCCCGCGCCGCCGCCGGCTCCGCGAGCCAAGGGAGCAAAGGGAGCCACGCCATGCAAGCCCACGACCACAGCCAGGGCAACGTCCCCCACCACCACCACACCGAAGCGCCCTCCCTCGAAGGCAGCGTCGTCCTCGACATCGGCGCGAGCACCGGCGCCGTCGTCATCCACACCGCCGCCGAGCACGAGGGCCGGGAGATCGAGGTCAGCCCGACCGCCGACCCGGGCCGCCGCACCCACGCCGCGGTCCGCCCCCGCCATCTGACCGACCGCACCATCCACTGCCTGGTCATCGCCCCGCTGGAGGCGGCCGAGTACACCGTCTGGCGGGACGCGGACACCCCGCACGGCACGGTGACGGTCACCGGCGGCGCGGTCAGCGAGTACCACTGGTCCTGAGCCCGTCTGGTCCTGAGCCCGGCCTGGGGCCGGGGCGCGGCGGCCGCCGGGCTCGCCCGATCGGCCGGGGCCGGGGCAGACTGGTGGCATGCCTGAACTGCCGGAGGTCGAGTCGCTGACCCGGTTCCTGGGCGACCACCTGGTCGGCAGGACCGTGGAGCGGGTGTATCCCGTGGCGGTGCACGCCCTCAAGACGTACGACCCGCCGGTCACCGCGCTGGAGGGGCGGGCGTTCGACGAGGTCGGGCGGCACGGGAAGTTCCTCGACCTGCGGGCCGGGGACGTCCATCTGGTGATCCACCTGGCCAGGGCCGGGTGGGTGCGGTGGAGCGAGAAGCTGCCCGACGTGCCGCCGCGGCCGGGCAAGGGGCCGCTGGCGCTGCGGGTGCGGCTGGCCGAACCGGCCGGCACCGGGTTCGACGTGACCGAGGCCGGCACGCAGAAGCACCTGGCCGTGTACGTCGTCCGGGACCCGCAGGACGTGCCGGGGGTCGCCCGCCTCGGGCCCGATCCGCTCGGCGGCACGGTCACGCTCGACGACTTCGCCGGGCTGCTGGCCGCCGAGCGCCGGCAGATCAAGGGCGTGCTGCGCGACCAGACCGTGCTGGCCGGGATCGGCAACGCGTACTCCGACGAGATCCTGCACGCCGCGAAGATGTCCCCGTTCAAGATGGCCGCCAAGCTGTCCGCGGACGAGGTGGCCCGGCTGTACGAGGCGATGGGGACGACCCTGGAGGACGCGGTGCAGCGCTCGCTGGGGCTGCCGCTGCGCGACCTGAAGGCCGAGAAGAAGAGCGGGCTGCGGGTGCACGGCCGCAAGGGCGAGCCGTGCCCGGTCTGCGGCGACACGATCCGCGAGGTCTCGTATCGCGACTCCTCGCTCCAGTACTGCCCCACCTGCCAGACCGGCGGCAAGCCGCTCGCCGACCGCCGGATGTCCCGGCTGCTCAAGTAGCCCCGCCGGCCGGTCGCCGGCCGATGTGCGGCCGGCCCGCGGAGCCCTTACCTCATCACGCTGGCCCGCGCCCACTGTGCTGATTCCGTTCAGCCGTACGGGGGACTTTCGGCGTTCAACCCCGTCAGCGGCCAATCCGGAACACCTCCAGCCCCGAACCTGTCGCGGGAGTGTCCGCGACAGATGTGGACACCGTGAGAGATGGGGCGTGATGGGCGTAGAGCGCATCGACACCCGGCTGCTGGAAGAACTGACCGAGCAGTCACAGGATCTGAACAGCGACGCCGTACGGATCACCAACGAGGCGCTGGGCGACTTCACCGAGGTCACCCGGGAGCAGCAGGCGCGGCAGACCCGCCGCTGGTGGCAGCGTGGCAGCACGGTGGCGGGGGCGGCGGGCGCAGCGGCGCTGCTGACCCAGCTCCGGGCCACCGCGGCCACATCGAGCGACGACATCATGGCGCTGCAGACCGCCGCCTCGATCGAGAACCTGGCGGTGAGCGTCTACCAGACCGCCGCCGGCCTGCCGTTCATCAAGGACGGCAACAAGACGATCGCGGCGTTCATCGCCAAGACCACCACCCAGCACCAGGCGCACGCCAAGGCGTTCAACGGTGCGGCCACCCAGGCCGGCGGCAAGGCGCAGACCGCGCCCGACCCGAAGTACGCGGCCGTGGTGAAGACCACGCTGCCGACGATCAAGACCCCGGCCGACGTCGTCAAGCTGGCGATCACGCTCGAGGACGTCGCCGCGCAGACGTACACCAAGAACGTCGGCCAGGTCAGCAGCGCGGAGCTGCGCAAGCTGTTCGCGTCCGTCGCCCCCGTCGAGGCCCAGCACCGCGCCACGCTGCTGGCCGTGCAGGCGCTGCTCGCCAACAACCTCGGCGACCTGATCGCCATCCCGACGGATGTGGCCAAGCTGCCCGCCGCCGCCGGCAGCGTCGGCTTCCCCGACGCCTTCTACCCGACCAAGAACGCGTCGCCGATCTCTGAGGGGGCCGTGAAGTGACCACCTCACACGACGCCTGGGAACTGCCGATCAGCGAGCAGCAGCTCGCCCGTCTGACCCGGGACATGGACGAGGCCCACCGCGAGACGCTGCCGGCGATGCGGGCCAGCGCGGTGGACCTGGGCGACGACCTCAGGGCCAAGGGGCGGCGTGCCGCCAAGGACGAGGCGCCCGACCCGACCCGGCGCCGGCTGCTGCTCGGCGCCGGCGGACTGGCCGCCGCGCTCGCGCTCGCCGCCTGCTCCAAGGACGACAAGAACACTTCGGCGTCCTCGTCGACCGGCGCGCCCGGCAGCTCGCCGACCGCCTCCTCCTCCGGTTCGAGCAAGTACACCGGCGACCTGCAGGTCGTCGCGCTCGCCACCGCGCTGGAGAACCAGGCCGTCGGCGCCTACCAGGCGACGCTGGACGCGGCGACCGCCGGCAAGCTCGGTACGGTGCCGCCGGCCGTGGCCACCTTCGTCAAGACGGCGATGGCCCAGCACGCCGACCACGCCAAGGCGTGGAACGCGGTGCTGACCGGCGCCGGCAAGCCGGCCATCACCGATGTGCCGCTGTCGAACCAGCCCGCCACCCTCAAGGCGCTCGGCGCCGCGAAGGACGTCGGTGCCGTCGCCAAGCTCGCCCTCCAGCTGGAGGACCAGGCCGCGCAGACGTACCTGTTCGCCACGTACAACGTGAAGAGCCCGGCCGGTATCGAGACCGCCGCCACCATCGCGCCGGTCGAGGCGATGCACGCGGCGATCCTCAACTTCGTGCTGGGCCAGTACCCGGTCCCGGACGACTTCCTGCCGGTCGACAAGGCGGCCAGCCCCAGCCTGCTCACGGTCTGAGACCCGGCGCGGCGACCTCCGGCCGGACGGCCGGGCAGTCGGGCAGTCGGAACAGAGTCGGAACAGGGGCGGCCGCCCGCGCGCGGACCGGTCGCCCCTTCCCGTACCAGGCTCCCGTCGGCCCCTCCCGTACCGGGCCCTGTCGGCCCTTCCCGTACCGGGCGCCGGCCGCCCGTATCCCCCTATCCACCGCTACAGAAAAGAATGGACCCGTTGTGATCGCCACTCGCGTATCGGGGCACCGCCGTCCCCGCCTGGCCCGTACCCGACTGGCCGCGGCCGCGGGTTCCTGCGCCGTGCTCGCCCTGGCCGGCTGCTCGTCGAACTCCGACTCCGGTGGTTCCGGAGGAAGTTCGAGCACCCCGGCGAGCACCACTTCCGCGTCGGGCGCCGCCGGCGGCGCCACGACGATCGTGATCAAGAACTTCAAGTTCAGCCCGGCCTCGCTGACCGTGGCCCCCGGCACGGTCGTGAAGGTGATGAACCAGGACTCGACCGCGCACACCGCCACCGCGAGCAGCGACAAGGCGTTCGACACCGGCACGATCGCGCCCGGCAAGTCGGCGACCTTCACCGCGCCCTCGAAGTCCGGCAGCTACCCCTACATCTGCACCATCCACCAGTTCATGAAGGGCACCCTCACCGTCAGTTGACCGAGGGACGTCAGTCGAGGCGCCGTACGAGAGGAGTCCGCCAGCATGCCGAGAGCCGATTTCCGGCCGATCAGCGGCCGGGTACCACGAGCGGTGGCCCGGGTCGTCGCCGCGGCCGCGCTGGCGGTGGACGCCTACGTCCATGCCAAGCTCGCCGACCAGTACGACCCGATCACCTCGCACATCAGCCAGGGCGACCTGTTCCGGGTCGAGGCGGGCCTCGCCTCGCTGGCCGCGCTGCTCGTCCTGGTCTGGCGCCGCCCGCTCGGTGACGCCTTCGCCTGGCTGGTCGCGGCCGGCGGCCTGTTCGCGCTGATGCTCTACCGGTACGTGGACGTCGGGAAGTTCGGGCCGCTGCCCAACATGTACGAGCCGATCTGGTCCAACGACAAGAAGCTCACCGCGGGCGCGCAGATCGTCGCCATCGTCGCGTTGAGCCTGCTGCTGCTCACCCGGTCACGGCCCAGACGCCGTACCGACGAGCCGGCTCACGAGCACGGCAAGGGCGACGGTCCGCGGGTCGTCTGACGCCGCTGGGGCCGTTGGAGCCGTTGGGGTCGCTGGGGTCGAGCGCCGCTGCTCAGGCGCGGTCGATGTGCACGTTCGTGGACTTCACCCGGGCGGTGGCCTGGTCGCCGACCTCAAGGCCCAGTTCCTCCACGGCCTCGCGGGTGACCAGGGACACCAGCCGGTGCGGCCCCGCCTGGATCTCCACCTGCGCGGCCACGTCACCGAGCTTGACCGCCGTCACGATGCCGGGGAACGCGTTGCGCACCGAGGTGTGCGGCGGCTCGTCCTCGGCGCCGGCCGTGCCGTTCTGCGCGAGCTCCACCGAGAACGCGGCCAGGTCCCGGCCGTCGATCAGCCGGTGCCCCGCGTCGTCGCGGTGGGTGGCGACCCGTCCGCCGTCCGCCCAGCGCCGGGCGGTGTCGGGGCTTACGCCAAGCAGGCGGGCGGCCTGTCCGATCGTGTACGACTGCATGCGGCCACGATAGGCCCCGGCGGGCGCGGCTCGGCGGCGGCACGGCCGTTCCGCGCGCGTGGGCGGTTGCACGGGGCCGGTCGCCGCCGGTCACCATCAGTACACATCGCGCACGTAGCGCCGCTCGGCGGTCAGTTGCTTGACGTACGCCGCCGCCGCGTCCCGGTCGAGGCCGCCGTGCGCCGAGACGACGTCCCGCAGCGCGCGGTCCACATCCTTGGCCATCCGGGAGGCGTCACCGCAGACGTAGAAGTGGGCGCCGTCCTGGAGCCAGGACCACAACTGGGCGCCGTGCTCGCGCATCCGGTCCTGGACGTAGACCTTGGCGCGCTGGTCGCGGGAGAAGGCGGTGTCGAGGCGGGTGAGGGTGCCGGCGGCGAGCAGCGCGGTCAGTTCGTCCTCGTAGTAGAAGTCGGTGGCGCGGTGCTGCTCGCCGAAGAACAGCCAGTTGCGGGCGCGGTGGCCGCGGGCGGCGCGGTCCTCCAGGAAGCCGACGAAGGGCGCGACGCCGGTGCCGGGGCCGACCATGATCATGGGGGTGGCGGGGTCGGCGGGCGGCCGGAAGTGCGGGGCGGGCTGGACGTAGACGGGGATGTGCGGGGCGGTGGTCGGCGCGTCCGCCAGGAACGGGGAGCAGACGCCGCCGCGCGAGCGGCCCCGCGGGCTGTCGTAGCGGACGACCGAGACCGTCAGCGATATGCGGTGCGGATCGGAGAGCGGGCTCGACGAGATCGAGTACAGCCGGGGCCCCAGCCGCCTGAGCACCTCGGCCCACTCCTCGGGCGCGGCCCGCACCGGGTACTCCTCGATCACGTCCACCGCCTGCCGGCCCCACGACCAGCGCGCCAACTCGTCCTTGTTGTCCGGGCGCAGCAGCTTGCGCAGCAGCCGGTCGCCGGTCCGGTCGGCGACGAAGCGCAGCAGGGCCGGGGTGATCCGGGTGATGTCCAGGTGGCGGAGCAGGGCCTCGTGGAACGGGAGTTCGCCGACACCGGTGACGGTGAAGGGAGTTGCCGGGGCCAGGCCGGTGACCGCGAGCCATTCGGTCACCAGGGCGGCGGAGTTGACCGGATGCACGCCGAGCGCGTCGCCCGCCTGGTAGAGCAGCGGGACGGGGCTGTCCCGGGTGTCGAAGGTGAACCGCCGTACCTCCTTGGCCGCGCCGGGCTTGCCCAGCAGCCGGTTGCCGGCGAGCCGGGCGGGAACGGGAGCGTCGGCCTTGCGTGCGGCGGGCACGGCGACGGCCGGCGGAGAGGCGGTCGGCGCGACGGCGACCGGGGCCGCGACCACCGGGGCGGCCGGCACGCCGTGCGCGAAGGCGGCCGGGGCCGCGGCCCCCGCATCGGACGTCTCGCGCGACAGCGCACCGAGCACCTGGTCGAGCCACGCATGCGCCGAATCCCCGTAGTCCGGCTCGCAGTCGGTGCGCGGCGCCAGCCGTACGGCGCCGAGCTCGTCGAGCCGCTCGTCCAGCCGGCGGCCGTGGCCGCAGAAGTCGTCGTAGGAGGAGTCGCCGAGGGCGAGTACGGCGTACCGGACGCCGTCGAGCCGGGGCGCGCCGGGGGCGGTGAGGTCGTCCCAGAAGCCGGAGCCGTTGTCGGGGGCGTCGCCGTCGCCGAACGTGCTGGTGATCAGCAGCAGGTCGGCGGTGGCCGGCAGGGCGGCGGGGGCGGTGTCGGCCATGCCGAGGAGGGTGGCGGCGTGCCCGTCGGCGGTCAGTGCCTTGGCGGCGGAGGCCGCGAACTCCTCGGCGTTGCCGGTCTGCGAGGCCCACAGCACGACCACCTCACGGGCCGGCGCCCCGACCGGACCCATATCAACAGGGCCGCCGGGCACGGCAGTTGGGGCGGACCGCGAATACATGCCGGCGAGCACACCGTTCACCCACAGCGCGTGCTCCGGGCTGAAAGGCGCGCCGGCCGGCAGCACCGGGACGCCGGGGGCGCCGGACTCCAGACCGGCCAGGAAGCCGACCAGGTAACGGCGTTCGGTCTCGGCGAGCACGGGCGGCGGCCCGGGATCGAGTCCGAAGACGGCGGCGGAGGCGAGCGCGGGCACGGGGCTGGGCAGGGGGACGAGTGCGGGGCTGATCGCGGGCGCGGGCCCGGCCGCGGGTGCTGGCCCGGGCGCGGGTTCCCCCGCGGGCCCGACTGCCGGTCCCGGCGCGGTCACGGGCACGGCGTCCGCCGACTCCGCGCCCCGCTCCCCCGTCCGGTCCGGCCCGGCCGCCCGCCCCGCCACCTTCGCCAGCGCGACCGCGCACATCTTGAACTCTGGCTGGAACGACACCGGGTCCACCGCGTCGCTGGTCACGGCGTTGACGCTGAGGTACTCGCCGAAGAGGTCGTTCCAGTGGAACGGCGCGAAGCAGCAGCCGGGCAGCACCCGTTCGGTGAGCACCGCGGGCAGCACCGCGCGCCCGCGCCGTGAGGCGACCTCCACCGAGTCGCCCTCCGCGATGCCCAACTCCCTTGCGTCGCGCGGGTGCAGCTCCACGAACGGGCCCGGGTTGAGCTTGTTGAGCTTGCCGACCCGGCCGGTCTTGGTCAGCGTGTGCCACTGGTGCTGCAAACGGCCGGTGTTGAGGACGAACGGGTAGTCGTCGTCGGGGAGTTCGGCGGCCGGGACGTGCGGCCTCGGGTAGAACACCGCCCGGCCGCCGGGCGTCGGAAAGCGCGGCCCGGCGCTCTCGTCCGCCGGGTCGAGGTAGCGGATCGGGTTGCGGTCGGGACCGTCGGCCCGCGCCGCCGGCCACTGCACGGGCGTGGCGCGCAGCCGTTCGTAGCTCACGCCCCGCAGGTCGTAGCCGGTGGCCGGGTTCCACGCGCCCTTGATCTCCTCGAAGATCTCCTCTGCGCTGTTGTAGGTGAAGCCCTCCTCGTAGCCCATCGCGCGGGCCACGTCGGCGATCAGCCGCCAGTCGGGCAGCGCCTCGCCGGGCGGATCGACGGCGCCCGCGGCCAGGGTGAGGTTGCGCTCGCTGTTGATGAGCACGCCCTCGCTCTCGGTCCACAGCGCGCCGGGCAGCACGACGTCGGCGTACGCGTTGGTCTCGGTGTCGGCGAACGCGTCCTGGGTGACGACGAATTCGGCCGCCTCCAGGCCCTCGATGACCGTCCTGCGGTTGGCGACCGAGGCGACCGGGTTGGTGCAGATGATCCAGCAGGCCTTGATCCTGCCGTCCGCCAGCTCCTGGAACATCTCCACGGTGCCGCGGCCGACGCCGTCCGCGCGGACGCTGCCGGCCGGCAGCGACCACAACTCCTCGATGAACGCCCGGTCTTGTGCCACCAGCACCGATCGCTGGCCGGGCAGCCCCGGGCCCATGTAGCCCATCTCCCGGCCGCCCATGGCGTTGGGCTGGCCGGTCAGCGAGAACGGGCCGCTGCCCGGGCGGCAGATGGCGCCGGTGGCGAGGTGCAGGTTGATCAGGGCGTTGGTGTTCCAGGTGCCGTGGGTGGACTGGTTGAGGCCCATCGTCCAGCAGCTCGTCCACTCCGCCGCCTCGCCGATCAGCCGCGCCGCCGCGCGGATGTCCGCCTCGGGGATGCCGGTGGTCTCCGCGACGGCCTGCGGCGGGTAGTCGGCGAGGAACTCCGGCATCGCCTCCCAGCCCTCGGTGTGCCGGGCGATGAAGCCGGGGTCGGTGCGGCCGTCGGCGTGCAGCAGGTGCAACAGGCCGTTGAGCAGGGCCAGATCGGTACCCGGCTTGATCTGGAGGAAGAGGTCGGCCTTGTCGGCGGTGGCGGTGCGCCGCGGGTCGACGACGATCAGTCTGGCGCCGGCCTTGACCCGGTTCATCAGCCGCAGGAAGAGGATCGGGTGGCAGTCGGCCATGTTGGAGCCGATGACCAGGAAGACGTCGGCGAGGTCCAGGTCCTGGTAGGAGCCGGGCGGGCCGTCGGCGCCGAGCGAGAGCTTGTAGCCGCTGCCGGCACTGGCCATGCACAGCCGGGAGTTGGACTCGATCTGGTTGGTGCGGATGAAGCCCTTGGCCAGCTTGTTGGCCAGGTACTGGGCTTCCAGGCCGAGTTGGCCCGAGACGTAGAGGGCGACGGCGTCCGGCCCGTGCTCGTCCACGATCGCCCGCAGCCGCCGTCCGGTCTCGGCGACGGCCTCGGCCACCGGCGCGGGTTCGGCCTGCGCACCGCGCTCGGACCTGACCAGCGCCCGGTCCAGCCGGCCTGGCGCGGCGAGCATGTCGGCGGTGGTGGCGCCCTTGGTGCACAGCCGCCCGAAGTTCGCCGGGTGCGCCTTGTCGCCCGACGCCTTCAGCACCGTCCGCCGCCCGTCGGGCCCCGCGCCGATGTCCAGCACCATGCCGCAGCCCACGCCGCAGTACGAACACACCGTTCGCACCCGAGTGGTGGCCGCGGCCGGGTCGGTCGTGGTCAACGGGCGGCCCTCCACTTGATCGGCGGCTGTCGCCTGACCGTACGGAGTGGCCGTTACGCGACCGTCACGCCGACCGCGCGATGCGGGTTACGCCCTGTGCACAGCGCTCCCGGCCGGGCTGTGAGCGCCAGGAAACCCCGCTCCCGCGCAGGTCAGCCCCGCCGGCGCCATCTGACCTCGCCGTCCTGCACCTCGCTGGTCGGCTCAAGGCCGGCCGCCGCGGCGACGGCGGCGGAGGCGTGGTGATCGGGATGCACATGCGCGACCAGCTCGGTCACCCCCTGCTCCCTGAGCCAGCCGGCCAGCTCCCGGGCGGCCTCGGTGGCGATCCCGCGCCCCTGCCACGGCTTCCCGACCACCCACGCGATCTCGGCGACCGCCCCCGGCCCGACAGTGGCCTGCACGGTCCCGGCCAACCGCCCCTCGTCCCGCACCCGGATCACCCAGTTGCACCAGCTCACCCCCGGCTCGGGCGCCCCCGCGACCATCCGCGCATACCGCGCCCGCAACTCCCCCACCCCGAGAGGCCCCCCACCGATAAAGGAGTACAGCCCCGGATCCCCCAACACCCCGGCCATCTCCTCGGCATGCCCGACCCCCAAAGGCTCAAGCACCACCCGCAACCCCTCGACCACCCCGGCCACCACCGGCCCCCCACCCTCATCACCCATCCGCGCAGCGTACGCGGCCGTGCACACATTTCGATCACAATCCCGGCGATGTGCGGAGAAGCACCGCTTTGCAGCGAAGTACGCGGCTAGTCTCAGCCGCCGTGACCACCGTGCACATACCCGAGGACCCGACCGCCGCACCGCAGCCGCCCGGCCCGGGGCCGCGAGGTACGGCCGCCCCACTCATCGCGCGCGCCCTGGCCGCCGTCGCCGGTCTCGCGGCGGTGGGGGCGATGTGCTGGAGCGGGCTCAACCACGATGTGCGGTACGAGCTGGGCGGCATGCGGGCCGCCGGCCGGGGCGGCATTCCGTCCTCGGGGACGTTCGTACACCGGCCGTTGGCCTACCGGTGGCTGCTGTCCGGCGTCGACCACCTCACCTGGGGGTCGGTCGGGCTGCGGGAGGCGCTGATCCGGCTGGTGGTGATCGTCGTGACCGTCGCCGTGGCCTGGTGGCTGCGGGCCGGCCTCGCCCGTCATCTGCCGCGCCGGGAGGCGAACGCGGTCGCCGCCACCACCGGGCTCGCGCTGCTCTTCGCACCGGCCTGGGACTTCCTCCAGCCGGAGTGGGTCGCGGTGCTGCTCGCGGTGGCCGCGCTCGCGGCCGGGCTCGCGCCCCGCAGGTCCCGGTACGCGATTCCCGCGAGCGGTGTCCTGCTGGCGCTCGTGGTGCTGGTGAAGTACACCACCGCGCCCACCGCGCTGCTGCCGCTCGGCGCCCTGGTGGTGCTCGACCGGCGACGCGGCTGGTGGACCGCGGCGGCGGGCGCCGTCGCCACGATGGCCGGGTTCGGGCTGGCGATCCTGGTCCAGCCGCGCGAGTGGCGCTGGTTCAACGAGCTGTCGGCGCTCAACCCCGACACTCCCGTGCAGAACGGCCTGCACGCCGCCGATCTGCATCTGCTGGTCAGCACCGTCGGCAGCGAGGCGCTGATGAACCCGGTGGTGGCGCTGCTGCCGGCGGCCGTGGTGCTGCTCGCCCGGGGCAGCGCCACCCGCCGGGCCCGCTGGGCGTGGCCGGTGCTGACCGGTGTCGGTGTCCTCGGGGTGCTGGCCGCGCTGGTGGTGCAGGGGCAGTGGTTCGAATACCACCTGGCCGCGCTGCCGGTGCTCGGCGCCTCGCTGTGGGGGCTGGCGCTGGCCCGGCACCCCAGCAGGGCGATGATCGGCGTGTCAGCGCTGCTCGGGATCGCCGTGCCGCTGATCGCCGGCCGTTCGCTCGCCTGGCGCACGGCGCACGAGGGCGCCGCCTACACGCTGCTGGCGGTGATGACGGTGGCCGCTCTGGCCGCCGCCGCGTTCTTCGCCGTGGGCCGGCCCGCCGGCCGGTCGGCGCCACTGCGGTACGCCACCGCGATCGCCGCCGTCCTGACACTGTGGATCCCGGCCTGGCCGACGACGCCGTACTCCTATGACACCCGGCACGCCGGATTCACCGCGCGGGAACGGCACGACACCCGGCACGACCTGACCCGCTGGATCAACGGAGTCGAGCGCCGGATCGGCCCCGACACCCCCGTGGCTTACCTCGCGTTCGGGGACGTCGGCTACCTGATGGGCAACCCGACGCACTGCCGCTACCCGACCCCGGACTTCCTCCAGCGCACCCTGTACGACCGGTCGGTCACCGGCCTGGCCAGCTACCGGGAGAACCTGCGCTGCCTCGACGACCCGACCGCGCGGTACGCCGTGCTCGACACCTCCTGGTTCCCGCTGGACAAGGTCGCGCCCCAGGTGTCGGCGGCGGTGCGTGAACGGTTCGACTGCGCACGGCCGATCGCCTCGTACCCGGCGCTCCACCTGGAGATCTGCGCCCGCCGCCGCTGAGCCGGTTCGGCCGTCCGCGCGGTGCGTTGCCGGGGCGGGCGGGGCTGGGCCGGGCGGGGGTTATCCCCAGGTGGCAGGTGGGTGGCAGCGTCATTCAGGGTTTCGGTCGTGGCAGGTTGACTTGGCGGTGTCCAGGGAGCTGCGAGGCCACGGGGAGTCATGATGCGGGTGTCGATGTCGGGGAAGCGGGCGGTCGGGGTCGCCTGGGCGGTGGGGCTCGCCGCTTCCGCGCTGGCCGTTGTGCCGGCCGGGGCGCGGGGGGCGGACGGCGGGGGTTACGGGGAGGGCGAGCTGCGGCACGATCTGGGGGTGGTGCGGGCCGCCGGGGGTGGGGACGTCAACGTGGTGGCGCGGGTGGAGGGGCCCGGTGGGGTGCTGCGGGCCAGGTTCGGGACGGCGGGGCGGGGGTCGGTGGCGCCGGTGCCGTGGGATCCGGAGTTCCGCACGGCGAGCACCAGCAAGACGTTCACCGCCGTGGTGGTGCTGCAACTGGTCGCCGAGCACCGGCTCTCGCTGGACGACACCGTCGAGCACTGGCTGCCCGGCACGGTCAGCGGCCACGGCAACGACGGCGCGAAGATCACCGTCCGCGACCTGCTCCAGCAGACCAGCGGCGTCTTCGACTACATCACCGACCCCGCCATCCAGGACCAGTTGCTGAACCACTTCGACGAGAACCGCTACAACGCCACGCCGGCAAAGGAGTTGGTGGCGGTCGCCATGTCGCACCCGCCGCTGTTCACGCCCGGTCCGGCGGGCGCGCCCCGGCGTTGGGCGTACTCCAACACCAACTACCTGCTGGCGGCGATGATCGCGGAGAAGGCGGCCGGCACCGGGGAGACCTGGCGGGACCTCGTCGAGCACCGGGTGATCGCGCCGCTCGGGCTGCGGAGCACCTACATCCCGGGTGAGAACCCGTACTTGATCGGCCCGCACGAGCGGGTCACGATCGACGGCCCCGGCGGCGCCCCGGTCGACCTCACCGAGCAGAGCTTCCAGCACACCGCCGACTCCGGTGTCGTCAGCACCCCGTCCGACCTGAACACGTTCTTCCGCGCGCTGGCCGCCGGGAAGCTGCTGCCGGCCGCCCAGTGGCGGGAGATGCGGCAGACCGTGCCGTACGACGACCTGCCGGTGCCGCCGTCCGGGCACCAGGGCGGTTACGGACTCGGCCTGCGCGCCGTCCCGTTGACCTGCGGCGGCGTCTACTACATGCACGAGGGCGACGGGCTCGGCGTCTACAGCCGGCCCGCGGTGTCCGCCGACGGCCGGCGCGCGGTGACGGTGTCGATCACCAGCACCACGTCGCTGGTCGACCAGGAAGACCTGGACCCGGCGGTGCAGTTGCTCACCGATCACGCGCTGTGCGACAGATAGATGGCGTGGGTCGCACAGCGCGTGGTCGGGCGGCCGGCCGCCCGGGGAAGGGTCTGGAGCCGGCACGTGCGGATCAGGCGCTGAAGACCTGGAACTCCGAGAGCTGGCCGGCCGGCCAGCCGTTGTTGGCGGTGAAGTTCAGCCGTACGTAACGGGTGTTGACCGAGGCGGGCAGGGTGATCGTCGCGGCGTTCCCGGAGGCCGGGTTGAAGGTGTACGAGGCCGCGGCCAGCAGCGTGCTGAAGGTGCCGCCGTCGGTGCTGCCCTGGACGGCGATGGTCTGGCTGCGGGTGCTCCAGGCGGTGGCCGGCGGCAGGTTGAGCACCAGCCGGCGCACGCCCGTGGACGAGCCCAGGTCGACCTGGATCCACTGCGGGAAGGCGTTGTTGTTGCTCTCCCAGTAGCTGTTCGGGTCGCCGTCGACGGCGTTGCCCGAGCCGTAGACCTGGGTGTGACTGCTCTCCGAAGTCGGCCTGTGCAGCGCCAGGTTGGTGCCCGGCTGGCTGCTGCCGGCGTCGGTGGTCGCGCTGACCTGGTTGGACGGCCCGGAGATGTCGCCGGCCGCGTCGAGTGCCTGGACGAGGAAGGTGTAGGCCGTGGACGGGGTGAGGCCGGTGACGTTGAACGTGGTCACGTTGCCGGCCGTCGAGCCGACCTGGGTGGTGGTCGAGCCGCTGACCCGCATGATCCGGTAGCCGGTGACACCGACGTTGTCGGTCGACGCCGTCCAGGCCAGCGCGATGCTGTTCGCGGTGTGCCCGGTGACGTGCAGCGAGCCGGGGGCGGTCGGCGGTACGGTGTCGCCCCCGCCGCCGACGACGGGCTGGGTCGGGCGGGTCGCGGTCAGCGCGATCTGGCCCTTGAGCATCCGGCCGCCGTCGCCCGTCAGCCGCAGGTAGTAGTCCGAGGAGCAGGCGGTGCCGTCCTCGTCGAGCGCCAGCATGTTGGAGTCCGTCGGCAGCCAGGCGGCCGATTCCGCGGTCTTGGCGATCTGGTTGCCCTCGTTGAACTCGTCGAACATCGAGATGTAGATGCCCTGCACCCCGGCCCGCTTCATGTTGTAGAACTGCCGCCACATGAAGTCGCCGTGCGCGCGCTGCCGCAGCGTCACCGCGCCGGGCAGCACGCAGGGCAGGTAGTCGATGCCGTGCGCGGCGCAGTCGGCGAGGTCCGGGACCGTCGCCACGTTGTAGAAGTTGTCCGCGTCCGAGACGTTGCCGATCCGGCCGACCATCCACGGCGAGAGCGCGTGGAAGGCGTGGTAGACGTCGATGAACCCGGCGCGGGAGTCGCGGTCGCCGGTGCGCCACCAGGTCGGCACGCCGCCGATCACGTACACGCCCTGTGACTTGAACCAGTTGACGACATCCAGGCACGGGCCCGGCGCGAACGGCCGGCCGTCGTCGGCGAAGCCGAAGCCCCATATGCAGACCACCGGCATGCCGTTCTGCTGGGCGTACATCGGCGAGGCCGTGTGCGCCTTCATCTTGTTGGTCCAGTCGGTCTTGATCTCCGACTGCATGTTGGTCCAGTCGGTGACGTCGTACATGATGTAGAACTTGCGGCTGTGCGCTTCGGCGGCGGCGCGTACCTTGATCGCCATCGCGTCGCGGGTGGGGCCCTCGCCGCCGACCGGGTTGAAGCGCTGGAGCGCGGCGGTGTCGATGTTGTTCTGCTGCATCCAGGCGAAGTGCGTGTCCACGGTCTGCTGGTCGTACGACGAGAACAGGTTGGCGGGCTGGCCGTTGCCGAGGTTCGCGTACAGCGAGTGATACGTGTGCGTGAACTCGCGCACGTCCGGCCAGGCCACGATCGTGGTGTTCGACGGCGAGGGGTTGCCGCCGTTGGCGCCGTAGTGCCACCACGAGTTGATCGGCGCCCCGTCGCCGACGCAGGCGAACCAGCCCTGGTAGCCGACGGACACCTTCCCGACCACGTCACCCGGCCCGCTGGCAGCGGACGCGCTCTGAGCGGTGGCGGCTTCCGTCGTCCCTATCGCTCCCACCGCGGTCGCCGCGACAGCGGCTTGCAGCAGGGTCCGGCGTGTGACACCCATCTGGAACTCCTCCGATCGGCTGCCCAACTCCCGCACCTGCGCGGCTGATTGCCATCGGCGGCGGACCGGAAGTCTGGTGCGGGGGATCGTAATGAAGTGGTTACACTTTCGCAATAGGAGAAACAGAAGCCGCAAGAATGAACACGAGGCGCGCAAGAAACACCCAGTTGCCTCCGGCGGGGTGGGGTGGCCGGGGCCGGGCGCGGCCGGGACGCAGGCCCGGCGGGGCCTTGCCGCGCGGCGGCGCGTCGGGGTTCATCGGATCGATACACGTATCTCAGCGGAATCCAAGAATCAGTTCGTACAGTCGGTCCGCATGGAGAACGATCGGCGCGAGCCGGATGACGCCGACGGCGACATAGCCCCTACCGGGGCGGGCGAGGACGATGCGCGGGCCGCCGGCCCCGGCGCGGACGAGCGCTCCGCTGACGCGAGCGGCGACGCAGGCGAGGCGACCGAGGCAGCCTCGGCCCGGCCGGACCGGGCGGCTCCGGACGCTCCGGCGAACGTGCGCGGCACGCTGTCTGCGCCAGCCGCAGCCGAGGCTGCGAGAGACTCATGCGGCAGCGCGGGAGGCCACCCGGTGGATGGCGGCTCCGACGCGACCGACGTCAGCGGGGCAGACCCCGTCCGGCCGGGCCCGGCCGAGGCGGACTCGGCAGACCAAGCGGCTCCCACCGCTCCGGACGTCCCCACCACTCCGGGCGTTCCGGGGAACGTGCCGGTCGGCGGCGCGGTTGTGTTGGGGCAGCTGCGGGGGCCCGAGGACTTGGCGGGGGTGCAGGGGGAGCCCGTCAAGCGGTGGTGGACGAGGTCGCTGGTGGTTTCCAGTGCTGCTGTGGCCGCAATCGCCGCGCTCACCTTGGCCACCATCGTGCACTCTCCCGCTGCCTCTACCGCCCGCGTCAGCGTCGGGGACGCCAAGCCCACCTCCCGACCACCTGCTCCCGCTACGCCTGCTCCCACTACGCCGGTTCCCAGTACGGCAGCTCCTACCACTCCGCCGGCCACCACCACTCCACCCCCTCCCTCGCTCCCCAAAATCATCGACGCGCTCGCCGGGAGCCACACCGGCAGCCTCTCCGTCGCCGTCGCCGAGCTCGACGGCAGTCGCAGTGACGCCTACGCGCGGGGGGACAACGACGACGGGACGTTCGACACCGCGAGCATCGTCAAGGTGGACATACTCGCCGCGCTCCTGCTGCGCGCGCAGCGCGAGGGGACGTCGCTCAGCGGGCGGGAGCGGGATCTCGCCACCGACATGATCGAGGCGAGCGACAACGACGCCGCCCTCGCGCTGTGGGAGGACATCGGCGGGGCCGCCGGGCTGCACACCGCGAACAAGAAGCTCGGGCTGCGGCACACCACCGGCGGCCCCGGCGACCTCTGGGGGCTCACCCAGACCACCGCCCCCGACCAGATCGCCCTGCTCCGCGCCGTGTTCACCACGCACTCCGCACTGACCGCGGCCTCCCGCTCGTACCTGACCGGCCTGATGAAGTCGGTCGAATCAGGCCAGCGGTGGGGCGTGTCGGCGGCCGACTCCGACGGCTCCGGCTACGCGATAAAGAACGGCTGGCTCCAGCGGTCGGCGACCGGGCTGTGGGACATCAACAGCATCGGCGAGGTCCGCTACCAGGGGCATACGCTGCTGATCTCGGTGCTCTCCGAAGGGCAGTATTCCGAGCAGGGCGCGATCGACCTGGTGCAGCGGGTGGCACTCGCCGCGGCCAAGACGCTCGTCGCCGAACCGGCGAAGTGACGGCGGCCGCAGCCGTCGCGATCCGGCCATGAACCGTTCGCGACGGCCCGCGGCCGTCCCACCCCCACACACCTGAGCCCACGCGCGCCCAAGCCCCCCACCCGCCTACGCCACGTCGACCAGCACCTTTCCGACCGCCCCCTTCTCGACCGCCTCGTGCGCCTCCGCGGTCCGCTCCAGCGGGAAGCGGTGCAGCGGCAGGCCGGCCTCCGGGCCGACCCGGATCGCGTCGGCGGCCAGCGCCTCGGTCACCGCGGCGATCGCGTGCGCCTTGGCCTCGGCCGGCAGGGTGTACAGCAGCAGGCCCTGCCAGCGGATGTTGCCGGCCATCGAGGGGCGGACCGGGATCGGGGCGTCGTCCTTGTCGTTGGCGTAGAACGCGACGACCGCGCCGTTGGCGGTCACGTCCACGTCGAGCGCGGCGTTCGCGCCCGGTGCGACCTCCACCACGATGTGGACGCCGTCGGGCGCGATCCGGCGGATCTCGGCGGCGGCGTCCCCGGCCTTGTAGTCCACGACGTACTCCGCGCCCGCGGCCCGCGCCAGGTTGCCCTTCGCGGAGCTGCTGACCGTACTGATCACGGTGGCCCCGGCCCAGCGGGCCAGCTGGATCGCCGCGTTGCCGACGGCGCCCGCGCCGCCCGCGACCAGCACCACGCGGCCGTCGAGCGCGCCGGGGGCCAGCCGCTGCGGGCCGCCCTCGGCGACGGTCAGGGCGCGGTGCGCGGTGATCGCGGGGACGCCGAGGCTCGCGCCGAGCTCGAACGAGGCGTGGTCGGGCAGCGACACCGCCTGCCGCTCGGGCAGTGCGACGTACTCCTGGGCGGTGCCGTCGGGACGCTGGTGGGCGGCTTCGTAGAGCCAGACGCGTTCGCCGACGCGGGTCTCCGGGACGCCGGGGCCGACGGCGTCGATGACGCCGGAGCCGTCGTGGTTCGGGACCTGGGTCGGGGCCTGGGTGCCGGCGCGCCGCGACTTCCAGTCGGTCGGGTTGACGCCCGACACCCTGATCCGGACGCGGACTTCGCCCTGGGCCGGCTCTGGGACCGGCCGCTCGGTGAGGGTGAGGACTTCCGGGCCGCCCGGGGTGCTGTACGTGATCGCTCTCATACCGCTTACAAGTACCCCGGCCACCCGGTTCTTCCCGCCCCGGACCGGCTCCCGGTCCCCCGGTCGGCCCCACCTGGGGCACGGACCGCAGTCCGGGCCGGGACTACCGGGCCGGTTCCGGCAGGGCCACCCGGTCCGCGGGCGGCGGGATCCGGGGGACGCTCAGGACGTAGCCGCCGGACGTGCCGCCGTGGCCGCGGTGGACCAGGAGGCCGTTCAGCGGGTCGGGGACGGCGTCCAGGGCGGCCTGGGTGCCGGGGAGGGAGCGCCAGTTCAGCCAGGTGCGCTCCTCCCGGAAGGCGACCTCGAGGATCACGCCCCAGCTGTGCTCGAACCACTCCCAGAGCACCGCGCCGTTGGTCACCAGTGACTCGCCGAGCGTCTGCGCGTAAGCGTCACGCCACGCCGCGGCCGAGGTCTCCGCATGCTCGGAGTCCGCTATCTCGATCGCCCACCAGTCAGCAGCCGTCATGTTTCGACGATAGACACCGCGCCGAAGCCCCGGAAGGGGTAAGAGCGGCCTCCCGTGTGATCCTTTGGCCCCTACCGCAGCAGGCCCTCCGCGGTCGCCAGGATCTCCGTCACCCGCAGTGCGAAACCGGCGTCGCAGGGGTGCGGCGGGCCGCCGCCGGCCGCTGCCAGCAGGGCGTCGACGGCGCGCGCGTAGGAGTCGGTGGCCGGGCCCGAGATGTCCTCGGGGTAGGCGACGACGCCGTGTTCACCGCGCAGTTCGATCGCGATGCCCGCGGCGGCCGGCGGCGCGGCCAGCGTCAGCAGCGCCGTACTCGAAGCGCCGCTGTCATGACGCAGCGTCAGGTGGACGGTGTCACGCGGGCCGGCCACCGCGGCGATCTCCATGACGTCGCCGAGCACCGGCAGCAGGACGGACAGCGCGTGCGGGCCGACGTCCCACAGGCCGCCCTTCTCCTTGCGCCAGGGCGAGTCGGCGAACGGTACCGGGTCGCCGCCGCCGAACAGCGAGCCGTACCAGTCGGCGCGGCCGGTGTACCAGTCCCCCACCGCGGCCTGCCGTTCGATCCACTCCGCGGGGCCGGGGTCGAACCTCGTCGTGAAGAACACCACGGAGGCGACACCCGCCTCCCGTACGGCGTCGGCCACCTCGCGGGCCTCCGGCACGGTGGCGGCCAGCGGCTTGTCGAGCAGCAGGTGCCGGCCGGCCCGGGCGGCCCGCGCGGCCAGCGGGGCCTGGACGGCGGGCGGCAGGGCGACGGCCACCGCGTCGACGTCGGCGATCAGCGCGTCGGCGTCCGCGTAGGGGCGGGCGTCGAACATCGCCGCCACCTCGGCGGCGGCCTCCGGCCTGCGGCCCCACACCCCGACGAGTTCGACGCCGGGGTGCGCGGCGAGCGCGGGCCCGTGCGCGGCGCGCGCCCAGGGGCCGGTGCCGAACAGTCCGACCCGGGTCGTCATGACGCCTCCGTACGTAGTTCCTCGTGCCGCTCGTAGCTCTCGGTGTCCAGATCGCGGACGTCCACCGAGAACTGCACCTCGAACCGCGGCGCGGGCGCGGTGTGCCGGCGCAGCAGCGCCAGCGCCTGCCCGCTCAGCTCGCGCTTGGTCTGCGCGCTGCGTCCTGCCAGCAGTGCGATCTCGGCGTGGATCATCGTGTAGTGCGGCGACCCGTCGGCGATGTACGTGTCGTCCAGCCGGACGAAGCGGCTCTTGCAGCCGGCCGCCCGCCCGCCGGCCACCTCGACGATCGTCGCGTGCACGTCCTTGGCGAACCCGGCGCGATCGAACGCGTCCGCGAGTTCCGCCGAATACTCGACCTTGATGTGCGGCATACCCGCAGCCTATCCGCCCTCCCGCCGGGGCCGGCGGGCCGCCGGGAGCCCGGTCCCCGCCCTGGCCCGTTACACCCGGTTAACCGGTGGGCAACACCCGGGCAACGGCCTCTTGTCACACTGCCCTCGACCCGATCAGCGCAGCTCGGACCGCACCCGCGAACACGTACGGCAAGTGGCAAGTAGTCGGTAAGGATGGCGTCGCGTGACCTACAAGGCTGAGTACATCTGGATAGACGGAACCGTGCCGACCGCCAAGCTGCGCTCCAAGACGAGGATCCTCGCCGACGGGGCCGAGCTGCCGGTCTGGGGCTTCGACGGATCGAGCACCAACCAGGCCGAGGGGCACGCCTCGGACCGGGTGCTCAAGCCGGTCGCCTCGTTCCCCGACCCGATCCGCGGCGGCGCCGACGTCCTCGTGATGTGCGAGGTCTTCGACATCGACGGCACCCCGCACGAGTCGAACACCCGGGCCGCGCTGCGCGAGGTCGCGGAGAAGTTCGCCGACCAGGAGTCGCTGTTCGGCATCGAGCAGGAGTACACCTTCTTCCAGGGCTCCCGCCCGCTGGGCTTCCCCGAGGGCGGCTTCCCGGCCCCGCAGGGCGGCTACTACTGCGGTGTCGGCGCCGACGAGATCTTCGGCCGGCCGATCGTGGAGAAGCACCTGGAGAACTGCCTGGCGGCCGGCATCGGCATCGCCGGCATCAACGCCGAGGTGATGCCCGGCCAGTGGGAGTTCCAGGTCGGTCCGCTGAGCCCGCTGGAGGTCTCCGACCACCTGTGGATGGCCCGCTGGCTGCTCTACCGCACCGCCGAGGACTTCGGGGTGTCCGCCACGCTGGACGCCAAGCCCGCCAAGGGCGACTGGAACGGCGCGGGCGCACACACCAACTTCTCCACCAAGAAGATGCGCGAGAGCTACGAGGCGATCATCGAGGCCGCCGAGTCGCTGGGCCGCGACGACAAGCCGCTCGAGCACATCAAGAACTACGGCGCGGGCGTCGAGACCCGGCTGACCGGCGCGCACGAGACGGCACCGTGGAACGAGTACACCTACGGCGTCTCCGACCGCGGCGCCTCGGTGCGCATCCCGTGGCAGGTCGAGGTGGACCAGAAGGGCTACATCGAGGACCGCCGGCCGAACGCGAACGTGGACCCGTACGTGGTGACCCGGCTGATCGTGGACACCTGCGGCACCGCGCTGGAGAAGGCCGGACTGGTCTGATCCCGGCCCGGACCGACCGGTTCCAGCCAGTTCCGCGGGGCCGGGGCAGCCGGCCGGGCAGGAGGGGCGTCCGTCACCGGGACGGGCGCCCTTCGCACTGTCGTGCCAGTCACCCACCCGGCCGGTTCTCGTGACCATCGCATGATGGACTCGTTTGACGAAGCGTGGACACGCACCGGTCAAACAGCCCCGATCCGGCAGCCGACCAGCCGCGCACCGCGGCCTCCACCGCGACCACGGTCGCGGTCGCCGAGGCGGAGGCGGCGCTCGTCGAGCACTATCCACGCCTGGTGCGGCTGGCGTATCTGACCCTGCCGGCCGCGATGAGCCGGCACCGCAGAGTGCTGGTCGCGCACCGGCTGGTGCAGCGGGCGCTGCCCAAGTCCCGTACCAGCACCAAGGCGAACGGCGGGGCGTACGGGCTGCTGCGGCAGGAGGTGCTGCGGGCCGCGCTCGCGTACGGGCAGGCCGGCCGGGTCAAGACCGCGCTCGCCGGGCTCGGGCTGCCGCAGATCATGGGCCTGCGGCTGCATCCGCGGGCCGGCGGCAGCGAGGAGTTGGCGCTCGACCGGGCGCTGGCGAAGCTGCCGCCCGAGGCGCGGGCGGCCTTCGCGCTGTGCGGCGCCGAGGAGTTGAGCCCGCGGGCGGCGCGCGGTGTGCTGGAGACGGCCGGCGCCGCCGACGCGCGCGGCGCGCTGCGGGCGGCGGCGGCCGTCGAGGGCGACCAACGGCTGCTGGCGGAGGGCGAGTTCGACCCGAGCACGCTCCAGACCAGGCCCACCGACCTGCTGCGCCGCCGGCACCGCGGCCGTACCGGTCTGATCGCCGCCGGGACCGTCGCGCTAGCGGCGCTGCTGGTGCCGCTGGCCACCGACGACGGCTCCAGCCCACCGTCCTACGCGGCCTCAGGGCCGCCCGGCTCCGGCGACGCCAAGGCGCAGACGCAGGCGCTCGATCCGGCCGCGCTGCTCAGCCCGAAGGCGGACGAGTGGGCCTCCACCGCGCGGATGGACTTCACCGCCTGGCCGGCCCGCGGCGACGCCGTCTCGGACTCCGCGCTGCTGCGCCGGGCGCTCGCGGTGTGGGCGAACCCGGGCAGCGCCGTGCAGGTCGACGCCACCCCCGGCACCCCGCGCACCGGCCCGTCACAGCCGCCGCAACTGCTCTTCGCCGGCCAGGTGGACAACGCCCGGGTGGTGGTCTTCTACGACGGGCAGCGGCTGGTGCGCTACGCCGAGCCGCGCAGCGGGCACGCCGCCGCCGCGCTGGACTTCGCGCGGGCCGACGACTCCGACATCACCACGGCCGCCGCGGTCGTCCTCGACCGGGTCAACGGCAGCACCCGCTTCCTGACCGCCCCGTGGATCGCCGACGCGCAGACCCGCGACCTGCTGCGGCCCGACCGGCTCGGCACCGAACTGCACCGCACGGCGGCCGGGGTGACCGACCCGGTCAGGATGCCGGGCACCGGCGCCGCCGCCGGGACCTGCGGCACGTCCTGGCCGGTGCTCCAACTGCGGTCGTCCGCGCGGATCGTGGAGCAGCACACCTTTCTGCTGACCGACCTCGGCGACCTGACGCCGGTCCATCTCACGTACACCCCGCCGCCCGGCCCCGGCGCCCCGGCCAGGCAGCCGCGGGAGGCCACCGGCAGCCCGGCGCTGGTCAGCTGGGCGCACAGCGCGTGCCGGCTCGGCGAGCTGCGCGGGCAGGGGGTGAAGGCGGTGAACGACTGGGAGTTCGCCCGTTCCGCGCTGCCGGACGGCGGCGGGGAGGCGTCCTGGACCTGCGACCGGGCCGACACCTGGCGCGGGCCCGGCCACGTCACCGTGCAGTTCGTGCCGCCGGACGCGGGGCCGACCGCGCTCGGCACGGTGGCCGGCGAGCAGACCGACGGGAACGCCTGCAGCCGGTTCGGCCAGCATGTGATGGCCGGGGTGATGTGGAAGTCGCCGACCGGGAACTGGTATCTGGTGGCGGCGGGCAGCCGGGACGTGTCGGCGATCGACGCGACCGCCGGGGTGCGGGCCTCCTCGCACGGCCCCTTCCTCGCGGTACGGGCGGCACGCGGCACCCGGGCGACGCTCAGCGGGAAGCTCAGCACGGGCGGCACGATCGCCCCGCTGGGGCAGTAGGCCCCCGGCCTCTCGAACGCCCCGGGCCGGCCGCGGCGCCCGCCAAGGCCGCCCGCCATCAGCTCAGGCGGCGGCCTGCACCCGCAGCAGCATCGTCACATGGTCCTCGCTGCGCCCGTCCTCCTGCCAGCCCTGGCTGACGTAGAAGGCCCGGGCCCTGGCGTTGGGTGCGAACACCTCAAGGCGGGCAGTGCCCAGTTTGGCGGCCTGCCAGACGGCCACGCACGCCCGGTGCAGGGCCGTGCCCGTACCGGTGCGCCACACCTCGGGGTCGATGTGGAAGTGGAAGAGCTTGTCCCCGTCGAATCGGGCGCCGAGCACCGCGAAGCCCACCACGTGGTCGCCGCGCACCGCGCACAGCACGGTGTGCTCCCGCGAGGTGATCGCCTCCCGGGTGCCGGTCCGCTGCCGCTCCAGCTCGCCGGGGCCGCTGTACGCCTCGCGCGGCAGGTGCCCCTCGTAGTACGTCGCTCGCGCCCGGGCGTGGACGTCACATATGGCGTCCAGGTCCTCGATGACGGCATGCCGGATCGTCGCGTGCGGTGTGCTCATGGGGTAATGGACGCGCGAACGAACAGAATGGTTCCTTCACCGGCATCCCCGGCCATCGGCCGGCCGATGACCGGACGGCCCGCGAATGACCGAATAGGCCGCCCCCCGGCCTGCGCGCTGACAACGATCTGGCAGACTGGTGTCCTATGGGGGAACCGAATGCGAAGACGATGAACGGCCGTCCTGCGGCTCCTCCGCGCTCCACCGGTTCCACAGCACCCGATGGAGCGTCTTCAGAGGAGCGGACGGACTTCTGGCACGCGCTGCTGCGGCGGATGCGTACCCCCCACCGACCACGGTTCTGGTTCGAACTGATCCTGATCGCGGTCAGCTACAAGACCTACTCGCTGATCAGGGCCGCGGTGCCGGACCAGGCCGATGTGGCGCTCGGCCACGCGGACTCGGTCTGGTCGTTCGAGCACCACCTCCACCTCGCCGTGGAGCACGGCGTGAACCACGCGGTGAACTCCGTGACGTGGCTGATCGTGGGGATGAACTACTACTACGCCACCCTTCACTTCATCATCACCATCGGCGTACTGGTCTGGCTCTACTTCGCGCATCCCGGCCGCTACGGCCCGGCCCGGCTGGTGCTGTTCTGCACCACGTGGCTGGCGCTGATCGGCTTCTGGGCGTTCCCGCTGGCCCCGCCGCGGCTGATGGTCGGCGGCAACTTCATCGACACCGTCCGGGTGCACAACACCTGGGGCTCGATGTCCCAGGGCAGCCTGTCGAAGGTCTCCAACCAGTACGCGGCCATGCCGTCGATGCACATCGGCTGGTCGCTGTGGTGCGGGCTGACGGTGGCGATGCTGGCCAAGCCGCTGTGGGTGCGGATCATCGGCGCGCTGTACCCGCTGTTCACGCTGTCGGTGATCATCTCCACCGGCAACCACTTCTGGCTCGACGCGGTGGGCGGCGTGGTCTGCCTGGCGATCGGCTACAGCATCGTCTACGTGATCTACGGCAAGTGGGTCTACCGGCTGCCGAGGTATCCGGAGAACTCCGTGAGCGCGTGGAGACTCTTCAGACTGCCGTCCCGTGACAAGACGGCGGTCGACCAGCCGCGCAAGCCGTAAGCACAAGCCGTAAGCACAAGCCGTAAGAGCGGGCTCAGCCCTCGTAGAACAGGCGTTCCACCACCGCGCGGGCCCGCCGGGTGCGCCGCCGGTAGTCCTCCAGCATGTCGCCGACGTGGCCCGGCGGGTAGCCGAGGTAGCGGCCCACCGAGGCCAGCTCGCGGCCGTCGCCGGGGAAGGTGTCGCCGGGCCGGCCGCGTACCAGCATCACCGCGTTCCGCACCCGGGTGGCCAGCACCCACGCGTCGTCGAGCACGGCCGCGTCGAACGGGTCGATCAGCCCGGCGTCCCGCAGCGCGGCCAGCGCGGGCCGGGTGCCGGTGGTGCGCAGCGCGGGCAGCTCGGCCGCGTGCTGGAGCTGGAGCAGCTGGACGGTCCACTCGATATCGGACAACCCGCCTCGGCCCAGCTTGGCGTGCGTGGTGCTGTCGGCGCCGCGCGGCATCCGCTCGGACTCCATCCGGGCCTTGAGCCGGCGGATCTCGCGGACGGCCTCGTCGTCGAGCCCGCCCTCGGGGTAGCGCAGCGGGTCGATCAGCGCCGTGAAGTGCTCGCCGAGTTCCTGGTCGCCGGCGACCGGCATGGCCCGCAGCAGCGCCTGGCTCTCCCAGGTCAGCGACCAGCGCCGGTAGTAGGCGGCGTACGAGGCCAGGGTGCGTACCAGCGGGCCGCTCTTGCCCTCCGGGCGCAGGTCGGCGTCGATCAGCAGCGGCGGGTCGGCGGTGGGGATCTGCAGCAGCCGGCGCAGCTCGTCGGCCACCGCGCCGGCCGCCCGGCTGGCCTCGGTGCCGTCGGCGCCCTCGCACGGCTCGTGGACGAACATCACGTCGGCGTCCGAGCCGTAGGCCAGCTCCCGGCCGCCGAAGCGGCCCATGCCGATGACGGCGAACCTGGTGGGCAGCGGGTGGGCGTCGTTGCCGGTCACGGCGTTGACCGCGGCGCGCAGGGCGCCCGCCAGGGTCGCGGCGGTCAGCTCGTACACGCACCGGCCGACCCGGTCGGCCAGCTCCGCGGAGTCCACCGGGCCGTCGGACGGTGCGGTGTCGTCACCGTAGGCGTCGAGCAGGTCGGCGGCGGCGGTACGGAACAGCTCGCGGCGGCGTACCCCGCGGACCGCGGCGATGGCCTGCTCGGGGGTGTCGGCGCGGCCGACGGCGGCCAGCACCTCCTGTTCGAGCGCCGGGTACTCGCGGGGCAGCAGCCCGTCGGGGGCACCGAGGATCGCGACCGCCTCCGGCGCCCGCAGCAGCAGGTCGGGGGCCAGCCGGCCGGAGGACAGCACCCGGGCGAGCCGCTGCGCCGCCGCGCCCTCGTCGCGCAGCAGCCGCAGGTACCAGGGGGTGGTGCCGAGCGCGTCGGAGACCTTGCGGAAGCCGAGCAGCCCCGCGTCGGGGTCGGCGGAGTCGGCGAACCAGGCGAGCAGCGGCGGCAGCAGGGTGCGCTGGATCGCCGCCTTGCGGCTGACGCCGCTGGCCAGCGCCTCCAGGTGCCGCATGGCGTCGGCCGGGTCGGCGTAGCCGAGCGCCTGGAGCCGCTGCCGGGCGGCGTCGGTGCTGAGCCTGGTGTCCTCGCTGCCGAGCTGGGCGACCGCGTCGAGCAGCGGGCGGTAGAACAGCTTCTCGTGCAGCCGCCGCACCTCCATGGCGTGCCGCTTCCACTCCCGGTTCAGCGCGGCGACCGGGTCGGTTCTGAAGCCGAGCGAACGGGCCAGCCGGCGCAGGTCGGCCTCGGAGTCCGGCACCAGGTGGGTGCGGCGCATCTTGTGCAGCTGGATGCGGTGCTCCATGAGCCGCAGGAAGCGGTAGGCGTCGTCGAGCGCGGCGGCGTCGGCGCGGCCCACGTAGCCGCCGGCGGCCAGCTCGGCCAGCGCGGTCAGGGTGGTGGGGCTGCGAAGTGAGGAGTCCGTACGCCCGTGCACGAGCTGGAGCAGCTGGACGGCGAACTCCACGTCCCGCAGCCCGCCGGGGCCGAGCTTGAGCTCCCGGTCCACCTGGGCGGCCGGGATGGTCTCCACCACCCGGCGGCGCATCTGCTGGACGTCGGTGACGAAGTTCTCCCGCTCGGCGGCCTGCCAGACCATCGGCCGGATCGCGTCCACGTACTCCTCGCCGAGCGCCTTGTCGCCGGCCACCGGCCGGGCCTTCAGCAGCGCCTGGAACTCCCAGGTCTTGGCCCACCGCCGGTAGTACGCCAGATGGCTGGACAGGGTGCGCACCAGCGGCCCGTTCTTGCCCTCGGGCCGCAGGTTGGGGTCGACCGGCCAGATGGTGCCCTCGGCGGTGGTGTCGGAGCAGACGCCCATCATCCGCACCGCGAGCCGGGTGGCGGCCTGCACCGCGCGGCTCTCGGCGCCCTCGGTGCCGGCCACCTCCTCGGACGGCTCGCCGACGAAGATGACGTCGACGTCGGAGACGTAGTTCAGCTCGTGGCCGCCGCACTTGCCCATCGCGATCACGGAGAGCCGGCAGGCGGCGGCGTCCCGCGGGTTCTCGGCGGCGGCGACGGAGAGCGCGGCGCGCAGGGTGGCGGTGGCCAGGTCGGCGAGTTCGGCGGCGGTGCGCACCAGGTCGCTGGTGCCGCAGACGTCCCTGGCCGCGATCCCGAGCAGGCACCTGCGGTAGGCGGCGCGCAGCTTGTCGGGGGTGTCGGCGGCGGCCAGGCCCCGTTCGAACTCGGCCACCCCCGGGTGCAGGTCGGCGGCCTCGTAGGTGACCAGCGCGTGCCAGTCGGCGGGATGCCTGGCCAGGTGGTCGCCGAGCGCCTCGGAGGCGCCGAGGACGCCGAGCAGCCGGTCGCGCAGCGGTTTGGCGGTGGTCACGGTGTCCAGCAGGGCCTGCTGCTCGGGCTGGTCGAGCGACTCCACCAGCCGGACCAGGCCGAGCAGCGCCTGGTCGGGGTCGGCGGCGGCGCTGAGCGCCTCCAGCAGGACGGGGTCGGATCTGACGGCCGAGAGCGCGGGCGAGTCGAGCAGGCGTTCGGCGGCGCCCGGATCGGTGAAGCCGTGCCGCAGCAGTCGCGAGAACGTACTGCTCCTGCGTCCCTGCGGCACTGTCATCTGCGCTCCGCTCTGCGGGTGGTGCCGGGCCGGTCCGGGCCGGTCCCGAGCTGATCAACTGCCCTTCGCAGCGTAACGGCAAGGGCCCGAGGCTGACACACCGTGGAAGGCCGGGGCGGCGCCGGCCGGCCGCGATACGGGGGCGCCGACCCCGGTCGTTTCCCGGCTCTTCACCGGGTGCTCCCGTCTCTTCACCCTGCATGCGCTGCCCCGGTGGCGGACCGGCCAGTACGGTGCTGCTGCCTTGTTTTGGCATGCACACAGCTCTTCCGCCGCTCCCCCACCCCCGGAGGCAAGCCGTGTACGAACCGAGTTCGCTCCGCCGCGCCCTGTCCCGCCCGCTGCCCGGGCTCCGGCCCCGGCGCCGGCGGACCGCCCTGCTGTCCGCCGCCGCCCTGGCCGCCGCCTCGGCCGGCGTGTGGGCCGCGGTGAGCGGCGACGCGCAGGCGGCCGGCGCGGTCCCGACCCCCGACCACACCATCGTGGTGGTCATGGAGAACCACGCCTACAGCCAGGTGATCGGCAGCTCCAGCGCCCCGTACATCAACTCGCTGAAGACCGGCGGCGCGAACCTCACCCAGTCGCACGCGATCACCCACCCCAGCCAGCCGAACTACTACGCGCTGTTCTCCGGCTCGACCCAGGGCGTCACCTCCGACGCCTGCGTGACGCCCGGTTTCAGCAAGGCCGCCAACCTCGGCTCGGAGGTGGTCGCCGCCGGCAAGACCTGGGGCAGCTACAACGAGACGCTGCCCAGCCAGGGTTCGACGACCTGCAAGAGCGGCGACTACGCGCAGAAGCACAACCCCTGGTTCGGCTTCAGCAACGTGCCGACGTCGTCGGCGAAGACCTTCGCGCAGTTCCCCACCGACTACTCGACGCTGCCGGCGATGTCGTTCGTGGTGCCGAACCTGTGCAGCGACATGCACGACTGCTCGGTGTCCACCGGTGACACCTGGATCAAGAACAACCTCGGCGCGTACGCCACCTGGGCCAAGACCCACCACAGCCTGCTCGTCATCACCTTCGACGAGGACAACTCGCTGAGCGGCAACCGGATCCCGACCGTGCTCTACGGGCAGGTGGTCGCCGCGGGCAGCAGCAACGGCACCACGTACAACCACTACAACCTGCTGCGCACGCTGGAGGACCTGGCCGGGACCAGTACGCACGCGGGGCAGGCCGCCTCCGCCGCGGACATCTCCGGCATCTGGACCAGCTGACCGATGTACGTCAGCGACAGCCGCGGCAGTACGCCCGCGGTGGCCGCCGCGCCGAGCGTCCGGGCAGCTGCCTCCGGGCGTTCGGCCGCGGTCACCTCCACGGTGCTCGCCCTCGGCGCGGTCAGCCTGATCACGGACATCTCCTCGGAGATGGTCACCGCGGTGCTGCCGCTCTACCTGGTCACCGGGCTCGGCCTCTCGCCGCTCGGCTTCGGCCTGCTCGACGGCGTCTACAACGGCTTCAGCGCGCTGGTCCGGCTGGTCGGCGGCCACCTCGCCGACCGCGGCGGCCGGCACAAGTGGGTGGCCGCGTTCGGCTACGGCCTGTCCGCGCTGTGCAAGCCGCTGCTGCTGATCGCGCACACCTTGCCGCTGATCGGCGCGGTGCTGGCGGTGGACCGCACCGGGAAGGGGCTGCGGACGGCGCCGCGGGACGCGATGATCTCGCTGTCGTCCTCGCCGGAGACGCGGGGGCGGGCCTTCGGGGTGCACCGCGCGATGGACACGACGGGCGCGCTGCTCGGGCCGCTGGCCGCGTTTCTGATCCTGCGGCAGGCGGCGGAGGGGTATGACGCGGTGTTCACGGTGAGTTTCTGCGTGGCGGCGGTGGGGGTGGTGGTGCTGCTGCTTTTCGTTCCGGGGCACTCCGCGCTGGGTGGGACGAGGGTGGCGGCTGCCGGGCCTTCGGGAACGGGCCGGGCGGTTTCCGGGCCTTCGGGAACGGGCCGGGCGGTTTCCGGGCCTTCGGGAACGGGCCGGGCCGACGTTCCGGCTGGTGGCGGGGCCGGCGAGCGGCCGTCGCGGGGGGACGGGGTCGGCGGAAGCGGCGAGCGGCCGTCGCCGGAGGCCGGGGCCGGCGGAAGCGGCGAGCGGCCGTCGCTGCGGGCCGCGGTCGGGCTGCTCGGGCGGCGGGAGCTGCGCGGGCTGGCGCTGTGCGCGGTGGCGCTCGGGCTGGCCACGGTCAGCGACTCGTTCGTCTACCTGATGCTGCAACGGCGGCTGGGCGTGCCCGACCGCTGGTTCGCGCTGATGCCGCTGGGCACGGCGGCGGCGTTCCTGCTGCTCGCGGTGCCGCTCGGCCGGTGGGCCGACCGGGTCGGACGCTGGCGGGTCTTCGTCGGCGGACATGGCGCGCTGCTGCTGGCGTACGGACTGCTGCTCAGCCGGCTGCACTCCGGCGGTGTCCTGCCCTACGCCGTACTGGCGCTGCACGGCACCTTCTACGCGGCCACCGACGGCGTGCTGATGGCCGCGGCGGCCGGTTCCGTACCGGCGGCGCTGCGTTCCAGCGGCCTGGCGCTGATCCAGACCGGACAGGCCGCGGCCCGTTTCGTCTGCTCCATCGCCTTCGGCGCGGCCTGGACGCTGTGGGGCGACCACACTGCGCTGGCCGGGGCGGCGGTGGCGCTGCTGGCGAGCGTCGTCCTCTCCACCCGGTTCGGGGCGGCGCACCGGGCGGAGCTCGCGTGAGCGCGCCGGGTGCCGCCGAGGTGGTGGCGGGGATGAGCGCGCGGCGCAAGGTGCTCGTGCTGGTGGTCAGCGTGCTGGTGCTCGCGTGCGTCGGCGGGGTGGCCGTCTGGCGGGCGGACGCGCGGGCCGCGCGCAAGGACCAGGTGCAGGCGGGCGGGCCCGAGGTCCGGCCCGGGCCGGTGTCGCTGGCCGCGGGCGGGCCGCCGCGGATCGTGTTCAGGTCGATGGCCTGGGGGCCGCACCGGGACGAGCTGACCAGCGTGCCCGCGAGCGCGCCGAACGGGCCGCGGGCCGCGTCCGGCGTGAAGTGCCTGCGGTTCGCCGCGGGCGGCGGCACCGGGATCTGCCTCCAGGCCGAGCGCGGCCCGGTCAACGACACCTACCGGGCCGTCGTACTCGACTCGGCGCTGCACGAGACCCGGCACGTGGACCTGGCCGGCATCCCCACCCGGGCCCGCGTCTCACCCAGCGGGCGGATGGTGGCGTGGACGGTCTTCGTCGGCGGCGACTCGTACGCGGGCACGAACTTCTCCACCCGCACATCGATCCTCGACACCCGCACGGGCGTCCTCCAGCCCACCCTGGAGGACTACACCGTCACCCGGGACGGCAAGCGGCTGCGGGCCGCCGACGTCAACTTCTGGGGCGTCACCTTCGCCGACGACACTCACTTCTACGCCACGCTCGCCACCGGCGGCCACACGTACCTGATCCACGGCGACACGGCCACCAGGACCGCGGTCACCCTCCGCACCAACGTGGAGTGCCCGTCACTCTCCCCCGACGGCACCCGGATCGCCTTCAAGAAGCGCGTCCCGGGCCTGTCCCCCGACGCCCCCTGGCGCCTCTACGTCCTTGACCTGTCCACCCTCAAGGACCACCCCCTGGCCGAACCCCGCAACGTCGACGACCAGCCCACCTGGACCGACAACGCCACCCTGTCCTACTCCCTCCCCGGCAACTACGGCTCCGACCTCTACACCGTCCCCGCAAACGGCACCGGCACCCCCCACCTCCTCACCCCCTCCGCCCTCTCCCCCACCTGGCTCGGGGGGAGCCACCAGGGCTAGAGGACCGGGAGGTTCTTCACCAGTTCGAAGGGGGTGACCTGGGAGCGGTATTCCTCCCATTCCTGCTTTTTGTTGCGGAGGAAGAAGTCGAAGACGTGCTCGCCCAGGGTTTCGGCTACCAGTTCGCTGCGCTGCATCAGGTCGATCGCCTCGCCCAGGTTCTGCGGGAGGGGTTCGATGCCCAGGGCGCGGCGTTCGGCGTCGGTCAGGGCCCAGACGTCGTCGTCGGCGCCGGCGGGGAGTTCGTAGCCCTCTTGGATGCCCTTCATGCCGGCTGCCAGGAGGACGGCGTAGGAGAGGTAGGGGTTGGCGCCGGAGTCGAGGGAGCGGACCTCGACGCGGGTGGAGCCGGTCTTGCCGGGCTTGTACATCGGGACCCGGATCAGGGCGGAGCGGTTGTTGTGGCCCCAGCAGATGTACGAGGGGGCCTCGCCGCCGGCGCCCGCGGTGCGCTGCGAGCCGCCCCAGATCCGCTTGTAGGAGTTCACCCACTGGTTGGTCACCGCGGAGATCTCGCCGGCGTGCCGGAGCAGCCCGGCGATGAAGGACCGGCCGACCTTGGAGAGCTGCACCTCCGCGCCGGACTCGTAGAACGCGTTGCGGTCGCCCTCGAAGAGGGACAGGTGGGAGTGCATCCCCGAGCCGGGGAACTCCGAGAACGGCTTGGGCATGAAGGTGGCGTGCACACCCTGCTCGAGCGCGACCTGCTTCATCACCAGCCGGAACGTCATGATGTTGTCCGCGGTGGACAGCGCGTCCGCGTACCGCAGGTCGATCTCCTGCTGGCCGGGCGCGCCCTCGTGGTGCGAGAACTCCACCGAGATGCCCATCGACTCCAGCATCGTGATGGCCTGCCGGCGGAAGTCCATGCCGACGTTCTGCGGGGTGTGGTCGAAGTACCCGGAGTTGTCGGCCGGGGTCGGCCGGGTGCCGTCCAGCGGCTTGTCCTTGAGCAGGTAGAACTCGATCTCGGGGTGGGTGTAGAAGGTGAAGCCGAGGTCGGAGGTCTTGGCGAGCGCGCGCTTGAGCACGTAGCGCGGGTCGGCGTAGGACGGCGAGCCGTCCGGCATCAGGATGTCGCAGAACATCCGGGCGGTGCCCGGCGACTCCGCGCGCCACGGCAGGATCTGGAACGTTCCCGGGTCCGGCTTGGCGATCATGTCGGACTCGTACACCCGGGCGAAGCCCTCGATCGCCGAGCCGTCGAAGCCGAGGCCCTCGTCGAACGCCTGTTCAAGCTCGGCGGGAGCGACCGCCACCGACTTCAGATAGCCGAGCACATCGGTGAACCACAGCCGTACGAAGCGGATGTCCCGTTCCTCCAGGGTACGGAGCACGAACTCCTGCTGCTTATCCATATCCACCCATCCTTGCCGGTCAGGACACCTGCTCCCCGCCGCGTGGCCACATCGGGGATCATGAGCATCGCATCCGACCGTTTCCGGACCGTTGCGGGCGCGCTCAACCCCATAGTGCCTCAGGCTCAGCCGAAGGTGTCGATCGAGGCGATCTTCCAGCCGCCGCCCTGCCGCACCGCGTCCACCGCGAACATCGCCGCCGCGTACGTGGTGGCCGCGGTCTTGCCGGTGCTCGTGTTGCGCTGGTCGGCGAAGACCAGGACCCGGGCCCGGTCGCCGTCGATCAGCTCCACGCCGGTGTCGGTGACGGTGGTGGTCAGGACGAGCCTCTGGGTGGGGGCCTGGGCGCGGACCTGGGCGAGCATGCCCGCGTACTGCTGGACGGCCTTGCCGGTCAGTACGCGCTTGGCGGCGGAGTCGGTACGGGCGGTGTCGGCGTAGTCGTAGGAGAAGACGGCGTTGACGTCCTGCGCGATGGTGCCCTTGAGCTCGCTGGTGCGCACGTTGTCGGTGAGCGCGGTGTTGCCGGTGGCGACGGAGTCGTGCAGGCCGGACGCCTTGTTCGCGGCCCACGCGGCGAAGCCGCCGAGCAGCACGGTGAGGACGGCGAGCAGCGCGACCAGCGTGCCGAGCCGGCTCGGGGGCGGCAGCCGGCGGCCGCCGGCGGTTTCCGCGGCCGGGCCCGGACGGGACGGCGGTCCGGACGCTTCGGGGGTACGGGGGCGGGGCCGGTCGGCGGTACGCGGCCTGGGCCTGGTGGCGACGGAAGCGGAACGGGTCGCGGTGGCGCCCGCGCCCGTCGCCGCTTTCGCGGTGGGCTTGGCGGCCGGTTTGATGGCCGGTTTGGCGGCCGGTTTGGCGGCCGGTTTGGCGGCCGGTTTGACGGTCGTGCCCGGGTGCGGCGAATTGGCCAGTCTGCGCTGCCGGTTGATCAGATGACGGGTCGTGGACATGGGTGCGGCGGTCCTCTCGCGTACGGCTACCGGCCGGCGGACGGCTGGGACGACGACGGCTCGGGCGGCGACGAGGGGGTCGACGGCGTCGAAGGGGACGTGGTCGGCTGGGACGGCTCGGCGGCACTGTCCCCCATCGGCGCCTGGCCGAGCGCGCTGAGCTTCCAGCCGGCCTTGGTACGGGTCAGCTCGCCGAGCAGCCGGCTCTCCTTCACCGCGGGCTTGCTCTTCGGCGCGGTGACGGTGATCCGCAGGGCGACCATCACGCTCGCCTTGCCGGTCCTGGTGTCCAGTTCGGTGACCGCGCCGGACAGCACCCTCGCGGTGCTCACGGTCTGCGCCTGCCGTACCTGCTTCTCGAAGTCCGCCCGGCCCTGGACGAGTTGGGTGTGCAGGTCGCCGGTGGTCGAGCCCTCCCAGATGTCCAGGCCGTGGTCGATGTCGCCGTGGTCGAGGGTGTTCATGTTCTGCACGGCCTGCTCGCCCGCGGCCAGCGCGGTGTCCCGGGCGCGGGCGAACGAGGCGTCGCCGTCGTGCGCGGCGCCGTACCAGGACCACCCGGCCAGCCCGGCCGCGACCGCCGCGGCGACGGCGAGGGCGATGGCCGCGCCCAACACCTGCCGCATGCCTGACCGTTCGGCGGGCTTCGGCTTCGCCGTCGGCTCCTGCTGTTCCGCCGGGCCGGGGTCAGGGCGTGCCGACTCGTCCAGCGGGCTGCTGCCGCGCCCGAAAGGTATGCGCATGCGGGACATCTGGGCTTCTCCTAGCGGGCCTTGAGGTCGGTGATACGCCAGTGGCCCCGGGTCAGGTGTGCGGTGACCGAGAGCTGGGCGGCGGCGCTGGTGGCGGGGTCGCCGGCGCGCTGGGCGGTCTGGTCGAGGAAGACCAGCAGCCGGGCCTGGCTGCCGGTGAGGGACACCACCCCGGCCCGCACCACCCGTGTGGTGAGGGTGAGTTGCTGGTCGGCGACCCGCTGCCGGATCTGGCCGAACAGCGCCTGGTACTGGGTGGCGGCCGAGCCGTCGAGCAGGTCGCGGGCGGCCTGCGCGGTAGCCTGCGTGCTGTCGGGGGTGTACGCGAAGATCTTGCCGAGCGCGTTGCTCACGTCGCCGGTCACCTGGCTGGTGGCCTCGGTGTCGGTCAGCGCGTGGTTGGCGGTGGCGCCCGGGTCCCGCAACTGCTGCCCGGCGTAGAGGAATCCGCCGCCCGCGAGGAGCAGCACGAGGACGACGGCGCCCGCCACCCACTGCCGCACCGGCAGCCGCCGCAGTGCGGCGGGCAGCCGGACCGACCGCCCCAGCGCCGACGGCCACCGGCGCCAACTCCCGTGTTCCGGGGGTTCGTTGTCCGGTTCCGCGCCCTCCGCCCCGGAGCCCTCCGCGCCGGCGCCCTCCGCCGAACCGTCCTCAAGCGAGCCGGCGGACTCCGAACCGGCAGGCTCCGCACCGTCCTCCGCCGAGCCGCGCGCCGGCGCCGGAACCGTCACCTCGGGCTCCTCCGTCGTGGTCACGTATCCGTCCCCCTTCGCTAACTCGCGCCGACCGGCACCGCGGTGAGCGCCGTGAGTTTCCAGCCGTCCCCGGTACGGGACAGCCCCGCCTCGAAACGCTTGCGGTCGGTGGTGGCCGCGCCGCCGCCCGGTGTGACCCGCACCTGCACGGTCGCGATCACCTTCGCCGTGCCCGCCCGGGTGTCCAGTTCGGTGACGGCGGCGTCGGTGACCGTGCCGCGGGTGGACGTGCCCGACGCCTTCAGCGAGGACTCGTCCGCCTTGTGGGTGCGCGACATCTGGTCGTGCAGCGGGCCGGTGGTCACGTCGAGCCACTGCCCGAGGTCGCGGTCGAGATGGCCGGTGTCCACGGTGTTGAGCTGGGCGATGTCCCGCTGCCCGGCGGCCAGGACGGCGTCCCTGGCCTTGGCGTAGCGCAGCCCGCCGTCGCCGCGGGTGTCGGCGTACGACCAGCCGGACAGCCCGCAGAACACGGCGGCGACGACCACGACGGCCACCCACAGGACGGTGCCCCGGCGGGCCTTCACCGGGTGCCCCCGCTCAGCAGCCCGGCGAGCGTCGTCGGCCCGCCGGACGGCAGCGCGGGCAGCCCGAGCGCGCCGGGCAGCGACGTCGTGGCGCCGTACGTGGACTGCCCGTCGATGGTCGGCCCCGAACCGGACACGGACGCGGACGTGGACGTGGAGGTCGGCAGGACGGACCCCGGCTGCGCGGGCACCGGCACCCCGCCCCCGCCCGGCGCGTTCGCCGAACCGCGGACGTCGATACCGCTGGACGCCGGCGCCGTACAACTGGCCGCCGTGTTCAGCCCGTTGGCGGGCGCGCTGGTGTCAAAGCCGTTGCGGTACGCCGTCCCGCCGTATCCGGAGGTGCAGGGCAGCGGTGCGAAGAAGGTCACGGCCATCCCGAAGTGCAGCTTCCCGTTGTCCACCACGGTCGAGCCGGCCGCGGCCACCGCGGGCACCTTGACCAGGAACTCCTGGATGCCGCGCTGCCGGGTGACGGCCAGGTCGGAGGTGGTGAGCAGGTTGGCGACCACGACGCTGAGCTGCGGGCCGACGTCCCGCAGCAGGGCGCTGACCTGGCTGGCCGCGTCGGGCGCGGCCACGATCAGCCGGCGCAGGTCGGTGTCCGACGCGTCGAGTTGGGCGGCGAGCTGGTTGGCGCTGTCCGCGAAGGACTTGATCGCGTCGCCCTCGTCGGCCTGGGTACGCAGCACGGTCCGCCCGTCGACCAAGAGCTTGGTGTCGGTCGGCAGGTTCTTGTCGGCCGCGGTGAGGAACTGGCTGCTGGTGTCGAGCAGCGACTTGAGGTTGTCGCCCTGCCCGGCGAACGCCTGCCCGAACTCGTCGACCACGGTCCGCAGCGAGTTCAGCGGCACCGAGCCGGCCAGGCTGTTCACACTGGTGAGCAGGTTGGTGACCGGCGCCGGGGTCTGCGTGTCGGTCCGCGCGATCAGCGAACCGTCCCGCAGGTAGGGGCCGTTGTCGGTGGTCGGCCGCAGGTCGATGTACTCCTCGCCGACCGCCGACAGGTTGGCGACGACGGCTTTGAGGTGGGCGGGGATGTGCGGCGCGGAGTCGTTGATCCGCAGCTTCGCCTGCACGCCGTCGTCGGTGAGCGTGACGGCGCCGACCCGGCCGACCGAGACGCCCCGGTAGGTGACGTCGGAGTGCGGGAACAGGCCCCCGGCCTCCGGGAGTTCGACCTTGACGGTGTAGTAGCCGCGCAGGCCGACGAACCGGCCGAGGTCGGCGTAGCGCACCCCCAGGTAGCCGAGGACGAGGACGGCGACCATCAGGAACGCGATGTTCTTGATCATCGTGGTGCGGGTCAGCATCAGCGGCCCCCTGAGCCGGAAGAGCCGGTGGATGCGGTGGATGCGGTGGATGCGGCGGGCCCCGACGAGCCCGTGGGCCCCGACGAGCCGGCGGACCCCGTGACCGACGGCAGCGGCAGCGGGATGCCGGGCACCTCAGGCGCCTTGCCCGACGTCTTGTGCGACTGGGCATCGGGCGCGGCCGTCGGCGGCGGATAGACGTTCTCCGAGGCCGGCATCGGCGGGATGATCTTCGTCCCGGGCACCGCCGTCAGGTCCAGGTAGACGTTCAGGTAGTCGCCCTTCACCCCGTTGAGCACCTCGTCGGTGAACGGATAGGTGACCAGCACCTGAAGCGAGTCGGGCAGCGACGTGCCCGCGTCGGCGAGCCGTTGCAGGGTCGGCGCGAGCGAGCGCAGGTCGGCGACCATGTCGTCCTTGCTCCGGTTGATGGTGTCCACCGCGACGCCGGACAGCGTGTCGAGCGAGCTGAGCATCGTCACCAGCGAACCGCGCTGCTGCTCCAGCACCTTCAGGCCGGGGCTCAGCGAGGTCAGTACGGTGCCGATCTTCTGGTCCCGGGTGGCGAGCGTGGCGGACAGCTCGTTGACGCCGTCCAGCGCGTCGGTGATGTCCTGCTTGTGGGTGTTGAGGTTCGCCACCAGCGTGTCCACCTGGCTGAGCATTCCGCGCACCTGCGGCTCGTTGCCGGCCAGCGCCTTGTTCAGCTGCACGGTGATGGTCTTGAGCTGGTCGATGCCGCCGCCGTTGAGCAGCAGCGACAGGGCCCCGAACACCTCCTCGACCTCGGGGTTGCGGTTGGTGTGCGAGACGGGGATGGCGGCGGCGCCGCGCAGCGTGCCGGTGGCCGGCTCGCCCTTCGGCGGCGCGGAGAGCTCGATGTACTTCTCGCCGAGCAGGCTCGACTGCTCCAGGTGCGCGTAGGCGTTGGCGGGCAGCTCGACCTTGCCGTTGACCTTCATGGTGACCATCGCCGACCAGCCGTCCGGGCCGAGCGCGATCTTGCTGACCCGGCCCACGGCCACGTCGTTCACCCGGACCGACGCCTGCGGCACCAGGTCGAGTACGTCGGCGAACCGCGCCCGTACGGTGTAGGGGTTGCCGCCGAGGTCCGCGCCGCCGGGCAGCGTGATGTCCTGGACGCCGCCGAACGAGCAGCCGGTCAGGGCCAGTCCGAGCGCCGTGGACAGGGCTCCGGTGGCGATCGCGGTGCGCCGGGTACGCCGCTTCACCGGGCACCTCCCTGCGCGCTGTAGCCGGTGCCGACCGTCGGGAACGGCAGCGGCAGGTCCTTCGCGGCGGTGGGGGCCTTCGCGCCGGCCGGAGTCTTGCCGGCCGTCGGGGTCTGGCCGGCCGCGCTCGTGCCCGCCGACGTCTTGCCGGCCGTGCTCGTGGCGGCCGCGCTAGTGCCCGAACTGGCCCCCGGCGCCAGCTCGTTGATGTTCGTGCGGCCGTCGAGCGTCCCGTGCTGCTGGTCGAAGGCGTTCAGCAGGTTGTCCGCGGCGAGCGGCGCGGTGTCCAGGAGTTCGGCCAGCGAGGCGCGCTGGTCCACCAGCGACTGCGTGATCGGCGTGAGCTGGGTGATGCTGGTCTTGAGCCGGCCGCGGTTGTCCTCGATGAAGGTCTTCACCTGGCCGAGCGCGGTGGACAGTTGGTGCAGCGCGCCGCCCAGGTCCTCCTTGTCGTCGGCCAGGAACCCGGTGACGGTGGACAGTTGGTCGGCGGCGGCCTTCACCTTGCCGTCGTTGTTCTTCAGCATCGTGGTGAAGGACTGGAGGTAGGCCAGGGTGGAGAACAGGTCGCCGCTGTGGCCGTTGAGTGTCTTGCTGGCCTGGCCGAGCTGGTCGATGCTGTCGCCGATCAGCTTGCCGTTGCCGTCCAGGTTCTTCGCCCCGGTGTCGAGCAGGTCGGACAGCGCGCCGGTGGCGTTGGCGCCGTTCGGGCCGAGCGCGTCGCTGAGCTGGGTGACGCTGTCGTAGAGCTGGTCGATCTCGACCGGGGTGGCGGTCCTGGTGGCCGGGATGACGGCGTGGTCGGCGATCCGCGGCCCCCCGGTGTAGGCCGGGGTGAGCTGGATGTAGCGGTCGGCGACGACGCTGGGCGCGACCACCACGGCCCCGGCGCCGGCCGGCACCTTCACCCCGTGGTCCAGGGCGAGCGAGACCTTGACCTGCTTGCCCTGCGGGGTCACGGACTTGACGGTGCCGACCTTGACGCCGAGCACCCGCAGGTCGGACCCGGGGTACACGCCCACCGTGCGGTCGAAGTACGCGGTGATCCGGGTGCTGTCGCCGCCGCCGAACGCGAGCAGCCCGGCGGTGACGGCCCCGGCGACCACCACCGCGAGCACCGTCACCAGCACGACCGCCCGCCGGCCCGGCAGCGGAATCCTCGGCATCCCCGATATTCCCGGTATCCCCGGTGTCCGCCGGGACTTCAGGCCCTTCATGAGGTCGCTCCCGTCGCCTTGGGCGGCTGGCAGCCGCTGGTCGGCCCGCTGCCCGGCGGCAGGTAGCTGGTGGGGACCAGCCCGCACAGGTAGCTGTCGAACCAGCGCCCGCTGCCCAGCGTGTTGCCGACCAGCCGGTAGTAGGGGCCGGCCAGCGCGAGCGCCTGGTCCAGGCTCGACTGGTTGGTGAGCAGTACCGAGGTGACCCGGTCCAACGCGTCGAGCGTCGGGGCGAGTTGCCGGGTGTTGTCGGCGACGAGCCCGCTCAACTGGGTGCTGAGGTCCTGGGTTCCGGTGAGCAGCGAGTGGATGGCGTCCCGCCGTTTCTGGATCTCGCCGAGCAGCAGGTCGCCGTCCGAGATCAGCGTCTGGAAGCGGCCGTTCTGGTCCGACAGGGTCTTGGTCAGCTGCTTGCTGCCGCTGAGCAGGTCGGCGAGCTGCGCGTCCCGGCTGGAGATCGTCTGGGACAGCGAGGACAGCCCGGTGGCGGCGCTGCGCACCGACGCCGGGGTGTCCTTGAACGTGTCGGAGATGGTCTGGAAGCTGGCCGCGAGCTGCTTGGTGTCGAGCGAACCGAGCGTGTGGCCGAGGCCGTTGAACGCCTGGGTGACGTCGTACGGCGAGGTGGTGCGGCTCTTGGGGATCCGGGTGCCGGGATCCTGCTTGCGGCTGCCGAGCGGATCGACGGCGAGGTACTTCTCGCCGAGCAGCGTCTTGATGCCGATGGCGGCGGTGCTGGCGTCGCCGATCCAGGTGTGCCTGACCCGGAAGCTGACCTTGACCTGGGCGCCGTCCAGCGACACCCCGGTCACCTTGCCGACCTTGACGCCGGCCACCCTGACCTCGTTGCCGGGCCGCAGCCCGGCGGCCTCGGTGAAGTTCGCGCTGTACGTGGTGCCGCCGCCGACCAGCGGCAGCGCGTCCGCGTTGTACGCGACCAGGCCGACCAGCGCGAGCACCAGCAGGCCGACGGCGCCGACCAGCACCTGGTTGCGCTCGCGCAGCGGCCGGAACAGCGGCCTGCCGCGCCGGGCCCGGTCCCGGAACCGCCAGTGGCGGACCCGCGGCCCGGGCTGCTGCCTGGGGCGGCGGCGCGGGACGGCACCCCTCGCACGGCTCACGACGCTGCTCACGACGCGGTTCACGACCGGCACCTCGATTCGGTGATCGCTATGCCGGTCGGCGCCTTGCTGCCGTCCGAGGTGGTCACGCCGGCCACGGTGGCCTGGCACAGGTAGAGGTTCAGCCAGGAGCCGTAGGAGCTCAGCCGGCCGATGGCGGTGAACTTCTGCGGGGTCTCGCGCAGGAAGTCCTGCAACTGCGGTGAGCTGTCTGCCAGGTTGGTGGACACCCGGCCGAGCTGGGCGATCGAGTTCTTCAGCGGCTGCCGCCCGTCGTCGAGCAGCCCGGCGGTGCTGGTGGTCAGGTGGGAGAGCGCGGTGATCGACTGGCCGATCGGCTCGCGGTCCGAGGAGAAGCCGCTGACCAGCTGCTGGAGCGCGGTGACCAGGTCGTTGAAGCCGGCCTCGCGGGTGTTGACGGTGGTGAGCACCGAGTTGAGGTTGTCGATGACCTGGCCGATCACCTGGTCCTTGGCGGCCAGCGTGGTGGTCAGCGAGCCGACGTTGCTGATCAGGCTGTCCACCGTGCCGCCCTCGCCCTGCAGCACCTGGATGATCTCGCCGGCCAGCTGGTTGACGTCCTTGGGCGACAGGCCCTGGAAGAGCGGCTGGAAGCCGTCGAAGAGCTGGGTGAGGTCGAGGGCCGGGGTGGTGCGGGACAGCGGGATGGTCTGTCCGGGGCGCAGCACCCCGCCGACCGGCCCGGCGCCCTGCTCCAGGTCGATGTAGCGCTGGCCGACCATGTTGAGGTACTTGATGGTGGCGGTCGCCGTGCCGGGCAGCCGGCGTCCGCGCTGCACCGAGAAGTGCACCTGCGCGACCCGGTGGTCGACCACCTTGATCGAGTCCACCTGGCCGACCTTGACCCCGGCGATCCGTACGGTGTCGCCGGACGCGAGCCCGGTGGTGTCGGTGAACCTGGCGTTGTAGCCGGAGGTGTCGCCGACACCGCTGCCGGCGATGCTGATCGCCAGCACGGTGGTGGCGAGCGCGGTGACCAGGATGAAGACCAGCGACTTGACGATCGGGCCGGCCAGGCTGCGGCGCTTCACTTCACCGTCACCTCCGCCCCGCGGAAGACCGGCCCGGTGAGCAGGCTCGACCAGTCGGGCAGCGACTGCGGGGACTTGGCCATGCCGGGCGCCAGCAGCTCGTTCAACAGCTCGTTCTCCTGCGGGGAGTTGGCGAGCGGCGTGTCGGCCGGGGTGCTGCCGTGCCCGGTGTAGGGCACCGGGTAGCACTGCGGGCCGCCGCCCGCGTCGTACACCGGCGTGTCCTTGCCCGGCAGGTACTTGCCGCGGGACGGCACGGAGGTGAGGTCGACGTGCAGCCCGGGCTCGTTGCTGCCCTTGCCGAGCGCCTTGTCCATGGCGGGCACGAAGCCGGCCAGGGTGCGCAGGGTGCAGGGGAAGGACGGGGCGTACTTCGCGAGCAGCCCGAGGGTGCCGCGGGAGTCGGCGGACAGCCGGATCAGGTTGTCCTTGTTCTGCCGCAGGTAGGTGGTCAGGTCCTGCGAGGTGGCGGTCGCGCTGCCGTACAGGGTGCTGAGGTTCGCCTGCTGCTGGGCGATGGTCTGGCTGGTCCTGGTGAACTCGGTCAGCGCCTGCACGATGTCGGGCGCGGCCGCGTTGTAGACGTGGCTGACGGTGACGAGCTGCTTGATGTCGTCGTTGAGCACCGGGAGTTGGGGGTTGAGCCGGGTCAGGTAGTGGTCGAGCTCGACCAGGGTGCTGCCGAGTTCGGTGCCGCGGCCGTCCAGCGCGGTGGCCACCGCGTTCAGGGTGGCGGCGAGCTTCTGCGGCTGTACGGCGGTGAGCAGCGGCAGCACGTTGTCCAGCACCTGCTGGAGCTCGATCGCGTTGCTCGACCGGTCCTGCGGGATGGTGGTGTGCGCGGCGAGCGTCGGCCCGCCGGCCGGGGTGCCGGGCGGCGGTACGAGGGCCACGAAGCGTTCGCCGAACAGCGTGGTGGGCAGCATCTGCGCGGTGACCCCGGCCGGGATACGCCGCAGCGCCCCCGGGTCGATGGCCAGCGTGAGCCGGGCCCCGTCGCCGTCGGCGCCGATGGACTTCACCCGGCCGACGACCACCCCGCGCACCTTCACGTCGGCGCCGAGGTGCATCTCGTTGCCGGTGCTGCCGGTCTCCACCACGACGGTCGCGGAGTGCGTGAACGACTTGTCGTAGACGGCGACCGCGAGCCACGCGAGCAGCGCGGGCACCAGCAGGAAGACGATGCCGGCGGTCCTGCGCCGGGCGGTGGCGGCGAGCCGGGGGCGGGGCGGCGCGGGCGCGGCGGGCCGGGTCTGGGTGCTGGTCATCCCGCCACCCGGACGGTGGTGGTGGCGCCCCAGATCGCCAGGCTCAGGAAGAAGTCGGTGATCGAGATGATCACGATGGCGTTGCGCACCGAGCGGCCGACCGCGATGCCGACCCCGGCCGGGCCGCCCTTGGCGGTGTAGCCGTAGTAGCAGTGCGCGAGGATCACGATGACGCTGAAGATCAGCACCTTCAGGGTGGACAGCAGCACGTCGGCGGGCGACAGGAACAGGTTGAAGTAGTGGTCGTAGGTGCCCTGCGACTGGCCGTTGACCCATACGGTGACCAGCCGGGAGGCCGCGTAGCTGCTGAGCAGGCCGATGCCGTACAGCGGGATGATGGCCACCACGCCGGCGATGATCCGGGTGCTGACGAGGTAGGGCATGCTGCGGATGCCCATGCCTTCGAGCGCGTCCACCTCCTCGTTGATCCGCATCGCGCCGAGCTGCGCGGTGAAGCCGGCGCCGACGGTGGCCGACAGCGCGAGGCCGGCGATCAGCGGGGCGATCTCGCGGGTGTTGAAGTAGGCGGAGATGAAGCCGGTGAACGCGGTGGTGCCGAGCTGGTTCATCGCCGCGTAGCCCTGCATGCCGACCACCGTCCCGGTGGCCAGCGTCATCCCGATCATCACCCCGACGGTGCCGCCGATCACGCCCAGCCCGCCGCTGCCGAAGGCGACTTCGGCCAGCAGCCGCTGCACCTCCTTGAGGTAGCGGCGCAGGGTGCGCGGGATCCACAGGACCGCGGTGATGTGGAAGATCAGATGGTCGCCGGTCTCGTCGAGCCAGCGCAGCCAGCGGCTGGGGCCGGCTCTTCCGGGCGGCGGGGGCGGTGGCGGCTCGGCCTGCGGGGTGTCCTTGTCGAGGAGTGCCATCGCTCAGGCTCCCTTCGGCGGGACGAGCTGGAGGTAGATGCCGGTGATCACCACGTTGACGAAGAACAGCAGCAGGAAGGTGATCACCACCGACTGGTTGACCGCGTCCCCGACGCCCTTGGGGCCGCCCTTGGGGTGCAGCCCGCGGTAGGCGGCGACGATGCCGGCGATGAAGCCGAAGATCACCGCCTTGATCTCGCTGACGTACAGGTCGGGCAGCTGGGCCAGGGCGGAGAAGCTGGACAGGTAGGCGCCCGGGGTGCCGTGCTGGAGCACGACGTTGAAGAAGTAGCCGCCGAGCGTGCCGACCACCGACACCAGGCCGTTGAGCAGCACCGCGACCAGCATGGTGGCCAGTACCCGCGGCACGATCAGCCGCTGCACCGGCGAGACGCCCATCACCTCCATGGCGTCCAGCTCCTCGCGGATCTTGCGCGAGCCGAGGTCGGCGCAGATCGCGCTGCCGCCGGCGCCGGCGATCAGCAGCGCCACGATCAGCGGGCTCGCCTGCTGGATGACGGCCAGCACGCTGGCCCCGCCGGTGAACGACTGGGCGCCCAACTGCTGCGTGAGCGAGCCCACTTGGAGAGCGATCACGGCGCCGAACGGGATCGACACCAGGGCGGCCGGGAGGATCGTCACGCTGGCCACGAACCAGAACTGCTCGATCAACTCCCGTACCTGGAACGGCCGCCGGAAGGTGTCGCGCACGGCGGTGGCGGCCAGCGTCATCAACTGGCCGGTCTGCCGGAGCACTCCGCTGCCGGGGACCGGGCGGCGCGGCGCGGGGAGCCGTACCGGTGCCGTCATGCCGTCTCCCCCCGCACCGGGGCGAGGCCGGCCTGTACCGCCTGCCGGGCAGCGGGCGGCAGGTCGTCCCACATCGCCAGCACCCGCGCCCGGTGCCGCTGCACCGCCTCGCGCGGCGGCAGCCCGGGGCTCGGCTCCAGCTGCGGCACGATCCTGGGCGGCGCCACCGGTCCGGCGTCGGTGCCGTGCAGCTGCTCGCGGTCGATGGTCGCCTGGTCCTTCTCCTCCGACATCCCGATCGGCCCCGACCTGCGGCCGCTCAGGAACTGCTGGACGACCGGCTCGTCGCTGGTCAGCAGCAGCTCGCGGGGGCCGAAGGCGACCAGTTGGCGGTTGAAGAGCATGCCCATGTTGTCGGGCACGCTCGCGGCGATGTCGAGGTTGTGGGTGACGATCAGCATCGTGGCGTCGATCTGCGCGTTGAGGTCGATCAGCAGCTGCGAGATGTACGAGGTGCGGACCGGGTCCAGGCCCGAGTCCGGCTCGTCGCACAGGATGATCTGCGGGTCGAGCACCAGGGCGCGGGCCAGCCCGGCGCGTTTGCGCATGCCGCCGGAGATCTCGCCGGGCAGCTTGCCCTCGGCGCCGAGCAGGCCGACCATGTCCATCCGCTCCATCACGACGCGGCGGATCTCGGACTCCTTCTTGCGGGTGTGCTCGCGCAGCGGGAAGGCGATGTTGTCGAACAGGTTCATCGAGCCGAACAGGGCGCCGTCCTGGAACATCAGCCCGAAGAGCCTGCGCACCTGGTAGATGTCGCGCTCGGGACTGTTGACCATGTCGACGCCGTCGACCATGACCCGGCCCTGCTCCGGTTTCAGCAGCCCGATGACGGATTTCAGGAACACCGTCTTCCCGGTGCCGGACGGCCCGAGCATCACGCTTACCTCGCCGGGCGGCAGAGTGAGCGTCACATCCTGCCAGACGGTCTGTTTGCCAAAGGACTTCGTCAGACCCTCGACGATCACTTCGATTCCCATTGCACCTCCCGGGGCGGGTCGTAGCGGCTGTTGCGGAAATTCAGTGGTGCGGGAGTTCTGGAAGGTCGATCTCCACCGGCGCGGCCGGATCGGCGTTGCAGCCGATCTGCGCGGCGGGGTAGCACAGCAGGCCCTGGATGAGGTTGAGCGAGTTGCCCGGGCCGGAGACGGACGAGGTGAACAGCGAGCTGACGTCCTCGCCCTGCGCGGTGACGCAGCCGCCGAACGGCGGGATGGTCAGGTCGTCCTGGGAGAGCGGGCCGCCGGTGTCGAGCTTGTAGTCCGGCTTGCCGTCGCCGCCGCCCGGCATGAACGCGTCGGCGACCCCGGTGAGCCGCAGCTGCATCGGCCGGACGGTCTTGCAGCTGCTGCCGACGTCGAGCGGCACGCCGTTGACCTTCACGTCGCGCAGCTCGACGGTCAGCTTCCCGGTCAGCGTCGTCACCGTCGGCTGGGAGGCCGGGCCGGAGTCGCCGGTGTCGCCGTAGCCGACCGCCACGACGGTCAGCGCGGTCGTCGGCACCAGGTACATCCGGGCCGAGGTCGGCATGAAGCCGAAGGTCAGGAAGGTGGCGTCGGACGGCGGCAGGTCCATCCAGCCGCGCGAGTCGATCTCCAGGTACAGGCCGGTGTTGTCCGGGTCGGCCGGCCGGAAGCCGGACCGCACGGTCTGCACGGTGGTCAACCCGGGCTTGCCGTGCGGGTCGTTGACGACGGTGGCGCCCTTGAGCTTGAGCACGTTGGTGAAGCCGACGGCGTAGGTGCAGGTGGGGTCGTCGGGGATCGGCGGGTCGCCGGCGACCGGGTAGAAGGTGGTGCCGGCCGGTGCCTTCGGCAGCACGCTCTGGTCGATCTCGCCGGGCACGTGGGTGCGCTTGCAGCCGTAGACGTGGGAGTGCAGCGGCGGCGCCACCTCGATGGTGTTGCGGGTGCCGGCGTGCCGGTCCGCGCCGCCCGGCGGGTCCGTGCCCGTCGGCGTGGCGGTGCCGGACGGGGATCCGCCGGCGGACGGCGGCAGGCCGGAGGTGGCGGGGGCCGAGGCGGAACCGGAGCCGGAGGGCGGGGCGGAGCCGGACGGCCCGGACGGCGGCTGCCCGGTGGCCGCGCCGGTGACGGGGACGGTGCCGAGGACCGCGTCCTGGCCGGCGGCCGGCGTGCAGGTGCCGGTGATGTCGGGGAGCGGGGCGGCGGTGGGCGTGGCCGTGCTCGTCGTGTCGGCCGAGGTGGCGGTCTTCGCGGTGCCGGTGCCGTCCGTCCCGGTGCCGCCGCCGTCCGTACCCTCGGCCGGCGGGGTGGCCGGGTCCGACGGCGGGGGCGTCTGCGGGTCGCCGGCGGCCGGCCGGAGCGTCAGGGACAGGTCGCCGGCCGAGAACACCACCGGGCCCGGCGCGGTGACCTTCAGCGCCGGGACCTCGCCGGTGAAGCCGAGGTCCAGGTCGCCGGTGCCGGCCACCGGCACCGAAGTCGCCTTCAGGTCGGGCCAGTTCGCCAGCGCCTTGGAGCCGCCGTGGGTGATGTGCGCGCCGAGCGAGGCGGTGCCGCCCAGCGCGGTGGCGCCGGACGGCAGCATCGCGGTGAGGCCGGCCCGCGGGATGGTGAGGGTGACCTCGGGGTCGCCGGGCTGGATGGCCGCACCGACCACCGCGTCTGTGGGGAACGTCTGCTGGACGCCGACGGTGACGTCCTGGGTGCCGGAGGCGAACTGGCAGGTGTAGGCGAGCGACAGCGTCCCCGTCCCCTCCCGCGCGTCCGAGTCCGTGCCCGGCAGCAGCCCCGCCATGAGCGCGGCCGCCGCGACGGCCGCGAACCGCACCGTCCGAGGCGGTCTCACGGCACCCCTCATCTCTGAACTCCTCAAGCCGACTGGCGACGCTGGACATTACGTGCGGGTAATAAGGCGGGACAAGTGATCGAACAGACGAACATTCGGCGATCCGCGCGGCGGCTGTTTTCTTGTCACGGAATGACAAATCAAAAGCGGAGCTTTGTACTCCGGTGCGTATTCCGCCATCGCCACGGACCCCGGCCCAGGGGGCTGCGGGCCGGGGTCCTGCGTACGTCCTGAGTGCGTGCGATGCCGGGTGGCGTACTGCTCCCGCTACTCCCGGATCACGGGGAGGTGATCTTGAGGGTGGACGGGGAGACCACGTAGGCGGCGGTGAACGAGGCCAGGTCGTTGTTGTTGATCAGGCCGAGGCAGATGCCCGAGACGCTGTACGCCTTGAGCGCCGACGCGCCGCTGATCGACAGCGTGTGGGTGGCGTTGTTGTAACTGCCGGTCAGCGTGGCGCCGTTGTTGACGCCCGACGGGGCCGCGAAGGTGGCGTTGCACAGGCCGGTGAGCTTGGCCCGCACCCCGGTCAGGGTGCCGGTGGTGACGCCGCCGGAGTAGGAGACGGCGTTGAGGTGCCACGGCAGGCTCTGCGAGGCGACGGTGAAGCTGATGCCGGCCGGCCCCGTGCAGGTCGCGAAGGTGACCGTGTTGATCGCGGCGATGTTCGTCCCCGACAGGCCGGTGCCGTTGGGCGCCGTGCCGGTCGCGGCCGAGGAGGCACAGGTGAGGGTGGTGCCGGTGTTGGCGTCCTTCAGCACCGGCTTGGTGGCGCTCGCGGTGAACGCGCCGCCGGAGCCGGTGCTTCCCGACACCGTCCACGTACCGGCCGCGCTGGCCGGGCTCGCCGCCAGTCCGACGGCGGCGGCGATCCCGGCAGCCGTCATGATGCCAGTCTTGGCGACACTGGAAAGCTTGCGCATGGGCTGATCCTTCCTGGAGTTTGACGTACCTGATAAACCGCACTCCGCCCTGCTGGGACGGGAATTGGGCTGCGACTCACTACCTGGAACGTGCGGCAACGATTCCGCTTCGGTTGCCCTTGCGGGGCAGGACGCTACGCACGGGTAACCGGGGGCGCAACAATCGCGGCCAAGATTCTCCGGCGGACCTTACTGCCGGGTATTTTTCTGTCACCCGGGCAACAGCGGCCGAGGGGTTCTTGTAAAAGAGTGAGCATCCGGCGCGATGCCCCGGGACGGTGCTGCCGCGCCGGGCCGGCCCCGGCGCCCGCGCCCGGCGCCGGTGTCCGAGAAGCGCCCCGGGGCGTCCGGATGTCACGTTTCCGTGTACGGGGTGCTGCGCTCAGTGCACGTTTGGTCTATCTTGCAGCGAGGTCACCATCGCAACGCTGCGAGGGAGAGGCGGCATGGCCGTGATGCGGACGACTCCGGAGCAGGCGGAATCCTTCGGTCCGATTCCGCGGGAGTTCGCCGCCGTCATGCGGCCTGAACTACCCAGTCTATTAAAAGAGATGGCTGCTGAAATCGTCACCGCGATCCCCGAATACGGGCACCTGCTTGAAGGCCCCAACGCCCGGGTGATCAAAATCGGGATCGAGCAGAGCATCGCCACTTTCGTGGACCGGGTGGCCGCGCCCACCGCGTCCGCCGCGCTGCGCGACGACCTGTGCCGGCAGTTCGGCCGGTTCGAGGCGTACGAGGGCCGCAGCCTGGACAGCCTGCAGAGCGCGTACCGGATCGGCTGCCAGGTGGCGCTGCGCCGGGTGCGCAGCGTGGGCCGCCGCTACAACCTCTCGGCGTCCTTCATCCTCAGCTTCGCCGACGCGCTGTTCGCGTACATGGGCGACCTGGCCGAGCTGTCCTTGGAGGGCTACACGCAGGCGCTCGCCGAACTGGGCGAGGAGCCGGACAACCGGCGGCGCCGGCTGCTGCGCCGGATCCTGGGCGGCACGTCGGTGGCGCGCAGCGCGCTGGCCGAGCTCGCCGAGCACTCCGGGTGGCCGCTGCCCGAGGAGGTCACGCTCGTCGCGGTGGCCGCCGAGACCCGGCCGGCCAAGACCGCGCTGGACAAGGACGTACTGGCCGACTTCGGCGACCCGGAGCCGCATCTGCTGGTGCCGGGGCCGCTGACCGAGCAGCGGCGGGCGTCGCTGTCGGCCGCGCTGACCGGCTGCCGGGCGGCGATCGGGCTGACCACCTCGCTGAGCGAGGCCGCGGACTCGCTGCGCTGGGCCCGGCACACCCTGGCGCTCGCCGACGCCGGCATCATCGGCGACGAGCCGGTGGCGATGAGCGAGGACCACCTGCTGCCGTTATGGCTGCTGGGCGACCCGGCGCTGGTGGACCAGATCGCCAAGAAGTACCTCGGGCCGCTGGTCGGGCTGACCGCGACCCAGCGGTCCCGGCTGATCGAGACGCTGCGGATCTGGCTCACCACCCGGGGCACCGCCGGCCAGGTGGCCGAGCAGCTGGGGGTGCACCCGCAGACCGTGCGCTACCGGATCAGGCTGCTCGACCGGGCGTTCGGCGACCAACTGGCCCACCCCGACGACCGGTTCGCCACCGAGATCGCGCTGCGCGCGCTGCACCTGCGCGAACACGGCGAGACGCCGGCCGGCGGCCCCCACGCGGAGGACCGCCGGCCGGCGGGTGCCGACGCCCGTCAGGAGGCGTAGGTCTCGAACTCGGAGATCTGGCCGGCCGGCCAGCCGTTGTTCGCGGTGATGTTCAGCCGGACGTAGCGGACGCTCGCCGCGGTGAAGGTGAGCGTCGCGGTGTTGCCGGAGGAGGGGTTGAAGGTGACTCCGCCGGACGCCTTGAGCGTGCTCCAGTTGTTGTTGTCGGTGGACCCCAGGACGGACAGGGTCTCGGTACGGGTCGCCCACGCCGTCGCCGGCGGCAGCTTGAGGGTGACCTTGCCGACCTGCTTCGCGGCGCCGAGGTCGACGGTCAGGCTCTGCGGGAAGGCGTTGCTCGCGCTCTCCCAGTAGGTGTCGGCGTTGCCGTCCACCGCGTTGGCCGCGGTGTAGACCTGGACGGTGGACGAGGCGGTGGCCGGCCGGCCCTGCGACAGGTTGCCGCTGGCCGGCGGGGTGGTCGAACCGCCGGTGCTGCCACCGGTGGTGCCGCCGGTCGCGCCGGCGCCGGGCTGCGGCCAGGTCGAGCAGTCGTTCCAGTTGCCGTCCCAACCGCTGTTGCCCGAGCCCTTGTTGATGGTGAAGGCGGGCAGGTTGGCCGGGTACGAGCAGTTGTAGGTACCGGTGGCTCCGGTGCCGGTGGCGGTCACGTTGCTGAAGGACGCCGACCCGGGGGTCTCGGCCTGGACCACGACGGTGCCGGTGCCGGACGCGGTCGCGCCGCTGATCGTCACGCCGTTGACCGTGTAGCCGTGGCCGCCGCCCGAGACGAACTCGAAGTCGCTGTACGGGCTGTCGATGAACTTGGTGTTGCTGATCTGGATGTTGTTGTTGATCGCGTAGTCATAGCTGTCCACCCGCAGCGCGCCCATCGGGTGGCCCCAGTTGGGGTTGAGGGCGCCGGTGCGGATCAGCGTGTTGCCGGAGACCGTCACGGTGCCGGACAGCGGGTTGAACGGCTGGAGGAACGCCTGGTTGGAGATGGCGATGCCGCCGCCGAGTGCGTTGGTGTCGGCGATCACGTTGTTGCTGACGGTGTTGTTGCTGCCGCCGTAGATCGCGACGCCGTTGGCCAGGTTGGGCTGCACGATGGTGTTGTTGCTGAAGGTGTTGCCGGTGTCGGGCGTGCCCAGCGACCACATCGCCAGCGAGTCGTCGCCCTGGTTGCGCAGGAAGTTGTTCTTCACCTGCACGCCGCTGGCGCTGCCGTCCAGGTTGAGGCCGTCGGCGGTGGTGCCGATGATCCGGTTGTTCTGCACCAGCAGGTTGTTGTTGTTGCCGGTGAGCCACAGCCCGCACTTCTCGCGCTGGATCCACATGCCCTGGACCACGGAGTTCGGGCCGAGGCTGCCGGTGACGAAGCTGTCCGGCGAGTTGTCGTTGCGGACGCTGACCTCGCCGATCACCGCGAAGTCGTACAGCTTGGTGTTGCCCGAGGCGCTGGTCTGGTCGATGAAGTGCGAACTGTGCACCACCGAGTACCAGTTGCCCGCTCCGCGCAGGGTGACGCCGTCCACCGGCAGGTTGGAGGTGATCTTGAAGTTGCCGGTCGGGATCCAGACCTCCTTGCCCTGCGCCTTGGCGTCGGAGATGGCCTGCCGGAACGCCTGGGTGGAGTCGCCGCCGCCGGACGCGTCCGCGCCGTCGGTGACCACCGAGATCGAGTTGGCGGGCGCCGACGCGGCGGCGGCGACCTGCTCGAAGTCCGCGACGTCGATGGTGGCCGAGCCGGTGTCGCCGGAGTCCAGCTGGAGCTTGACCTTGCCGCCCGCGGCCACGTTCTGGCCGAGCTGTATGCGGGAGTCGTCGAAGTAGTGGTGCGTCTTCGACCCGGCGATCCAGCCGGTGTCCACGTACGAGTACTGCGCGGTGACCGCCAGTTTCTGGCTGATCTTGGTGCCGTTGACGTAGACCGACACCGTGCCGGACGCGCCACGCGGGAGATTGTACGCGACGTCGACGGCGTTGGCCGCCTTGGTCAGCGTGAACTCCACATATTTGCCCTGGCCGTTGAGGGTGACCGCACGGCGTCCCGATGCCTCGGAGGCCACCGTGGACTGGGTGTAGTCAGGGCCGACGGCCGAGCCGTTGGTGGCCGCGGACTCGGCCTCGTACTCGGTGAACGGCACGGTCGCGCCGCCGCTCACGTCGAACGGCGAGACGCTCGACGCCGCGGGAGGCGCGGCGCCGGCGGGCTGGGCGGTCATGGTGAGGGCGAGGCCGCCGGCGGCCAGCGCTGCCGCGGTGGCCGTGGCGAGCCATGCCGTCGAGTGACGTCTGGTGTCCATGGGGTGGGGGGTGTCCCTTCTGGCTGAAGTCACAAACGTGACGCACACCATAGGGATGTCGTACAGGAGACAGCAAGATGTCGATCAGATTTCGCAAAATTTGGATGACTTGCAGAGATCTCGCAAATAGACCGCAAGAAACTTGCGCCACCTGTACTAGAATCCACCCCATGACACGACGACTTGCCGAGGTGGCAAAGAAGGTCGGGGTGAGCGAGGCCACCGTCAGCCGGGTGCTGAACGGAAAGCCCGGCGTCTCCGACGCGACCCGGGCCGCGGTCCTCACCGCCCTTGACGTGCTCGGATACGAACGGCCCACCCAGCTGCGCGGTGAACGCGCCCGGCTGGTCGGCATGGTCATGCCCGAGTTGCAGAATCCCATCTTCCCCGCTTTCGCGGAGGTTGTCGGCGGTGCGCTGGCCCAGCAGGGGTTCACTCCCGTGCTGTGCACGCAGACCGCGGGCGGCGTCTCCGAGGCCGACTACGTCGAACTGCTGCTCCAGCAGCACGTGTCCGGCGTGGTCTTCTTCGGCGGCCTGTACGCCCAGGCCGAGTCGCCGCACGACCACTACGCGCGGCTGGCCGAACGCAACCTGCCCACCGTGCTGATGAACGCGGCCATCGACCATCTGGACTTCCCGCGGGTGAGTTGCGACGACGCGGTCGCCGTCGAGCAGGCGATGAACCACCTGATCTCGCTCGGCCACCAGCGGATCGCGCTCGTCCTCGGGCCGCCCGACCACGTACCGTCCCGCCGCAAGCTCGCCGCCGCCCGCCGGGTCGATCCCACGGTCACCGTCGAGCACGCACTGTTCACCCTCGAAGGCGGCCAGGCGGCCGCAAGCCGGCTGCTCGCCCGCGGCATCACCGCGTTCATCTGCGCCAGCGACCTGCTGGCGCTCGGCACCATCAGGGCGGCCCGCAGGCGGCGGCTGACGGTACCGGACGACGTCTCGGTAATCGGTTACGACGACTCGTCGCTGATGAACTGCACCGAGCCGCCGCTGACCACCGTCCGGCAGCCGATCGAGGCGATGGGCCGGGCCGCGGTGGACCTGCTCGCCGGAGAGATCAGCGGTGCCTCGGTCGATCACGACGAGCTGTTCTTCGAGCCCGAACTCGTAGTACGCGGTTCCACCGGACCCGCACCGCACGCCTCACGCCTCCCGCACCCGGAGGCGCGCGCCAACGTCTGATCACGACCACCTCGACGTCTGAACCGTTCCACGCGGGCGTCTGAGGGCTGCCACACCGCCGGCCCACCGAGCCGGGGCGGGAGAGCCACTCCCCTGCCCCGGCTCTGCCGTTTTTCCAGCCGTTCTCCAGCGTGACCAAGTCGTGTCTTTGCGAAATTCACGCGACATCTTGCGGACATCTATCGGGTTAAGTACGTTGAGCCAACCCGGACGGCGGCGCGCACCTGCGCCGGACATCATGCGCAGCATGTGCCCACGGGGGTCCCAGATCGCAGTCCAACGACGCGCAGTGGTTCAGGGGAAGGGTTTTGAACATGAGCGGAATCCGCTACCGCAGACTGGTGGCAGTCGCACTGGTCGCGGGCATCGGGCTGACCGGTGCCGCTTGCTCCAGCAGCAACGACAACAACAACAAGCCGGGCGACAAGAGCAGCAGCAGTGCTGCCGGCTCCAGCGCCTCGACGCCGCTGGACAAGAACGCCAAGGTCACCATCAGCGTGGACTGCGAGCCGCCGACCACCAAGAAGGCCGAGCGCAAGCAGTGGATCGACGACGTCGCTGAGTTCAACAAGACGTACCCGAACGTGACGATCAAGAGCAAGGACACCTACCCCTGCGAGGACGCGGACAAGTTCACCGCGCAGATGCAGGCCGGCAGCGAGACCGACACGTTCTACAGCTACGTCACCGACCTGCAGCAGGTTCTGGACGCCGGCCAGGCGGCCGACATCACCGACTACGTCAACGACAAGACGGTGCCGAACCTCAAGGACATCGACCCGAACATGCTCGCCATCCTCAAGGACGGCGGCAAGCTGTACGGTCTGCCCACCACGAACTACTCGATGGGCCTGATCTACAACCGGAAGCTGTTCTCCGAGGCGGGCCTCGACCCGAACAAGCCGCCGACGACCTGGGCCGAGATCCGCACGGACGCCAAGGTCATCCAGGACAAGCTGGGCAGCAAGGGCATCCACGGCTTCTTCGAGTACGGCGGCGGCAACCAGGGCGGCTGGCACCTGACCTCCGCGCTGTACGGCGCGGGCAACGACGTCGTCTCCTCGGACGGCACCAAGGCCGACTTCAACGGCCCCGAGGCCAAGCAGATCCTGCAGACCCTGCACGACATGCGCTGGACCGACCACTCCACGCCGGACAGCCCCGGCAAGGAGTGGAGCGAGAGCCAGAAGGCGATGGGCGCCGGCCAGATCGGCATGTACCTCGGTGCTCCTGACGACATCCAGCTGATGGTCCAGGAGTACGGCGCCAAGTTCACCGACATCGGCATGGCGCCGATCCCCGAGGGCAAGACCTCGCTGATGGGCGGCAACGACTACTTCTTCAAGAAGAGCGACTCGCCCGACCAGATCAAGGCCGGCATCGCCTGGATCAACTTCAAGTTCCTGACCCTGGAGAAGGGCCAGTTCAACTACGCCAGGAACAAGGCGGACGGCATCCCGGTGGGTCTGCCGCAGCCGTTCTTCTTCACCGGCGCGTCCAAGGACAAGGACACCGCGGACAAGACCCAGTACGCCACCGTCCCGGTCGTCAACTTCAAGACGTACGTCGACGCCCAGGTCCCCGGCAAGGGTGAGCCGCCGAACGCGCAGAAGCTCTACGCGGTCCTGGACACGGTGATGTCCGGTGTGCTGACCAACAAGAACGCGAACATCGACAAGCTGCTCTCCACCGCCGAGACGCAGGCCAACCAGCTGCTGGCCGCCAGCCAGTAGCAGCACCCCCGCGGGGGCCGGTCACCCGACCGGCCCCCGCGCCGCGGTATCGGCACCGGCCCGACGCACCAGCCCAAGTCGAGGAGTACCCATGGCGGCGACGACCGTCCCTCAGAAAACGACGAAACGCCGAGCCGGGCGTCCCACCGGTGTTCCCGAGCAGAAGCGCTCCGGGCTGCGTCGCAAGCTCGGATCGAACGTCCAGGCCTATGGATTCCTGATCGGCGCGGTCCTCTGCTTCGGGTTCTTCTCGTGGTATCCGATGGTCCGCGAGTTCATCATGAGCTTCCAGCAGACCAGGCGCGGTGTCACGTCCTGGGTCGGCATGAAGAACCTGAAGACCGTCTACCACGACCCGTATTTCTGGACGGCGTGGAAGAACACCGCGGAGTTCTCGCTCTACGCGCTGGTCATCGGTTTCGCGGTGCCGTTCCTCGTGGCGATCATGCTCAACGAGCTGCGGCACGCGCGCGGTTACCTGCGGATGGTCGTCTATCTGCCGGTGATGCTGCCGCCGGTGGCCGGCGCCCTGCTGTTCAAGTACTTCTACAACCCGGAGTACGGGCTCTTCAACACCATTCTCCGCAAGGTCCACCTGCCCACCTCGCAGTGGCTGGACTCGTCGCACACCGCGCTGATCTCGGTGGTGATCGCGGCCACCTGGATGAGCATGGGCAGCGCGACCCTGATCTACCTGGCCGCCCTGCAGAACATCCCCGGCGAGCTGTACGAGGCCGCCGACCTGGACGGCGCGGGGCTGCTGAGCAAGATCTGGCACGTCACGATCCCGCAGACCCGCATGGTGCTCTCGCTGATGTTCCTGCTGCAGATCGTCGCGACCATGCAGGAGTTCACCAACGTCTATCTGATGGACGGCGGGAACGGTCCTGAGAACTCCACGATGACCGTGGTGTACATGGTCTACCAGTACGGATTCCACTACAACAACTTCGGCGGCGCGGCTGCCCTCGGTCTCATGCTCATGCTGGTACTCGCCGTGTTCTCCGGCGTGTACACACGGCTCAGCCGGAACAGCGACTAGGACGGATCACGGACATGGCAGCGTTTACTCCGCAGAATCGGACCCTGATATCGTCCGCGGCGCTGAGCCGGCGCAAGGGAAAGGTCGTCTACTGGACGGTCCTCACCCTGGTGCTGGTCGTCTTCACCGTGGTCTTCATCGGCCCGCTGTACTGGATGGTGACCGGCGGTCTGAAGTCGGTGCACGAGGTGGTCTCGAATCCGCCGTCGTTCTATCCGAAGCACGCGAAGCCCGGCAACTACAAGACGGCCTGGACCCAGTTGAAGCTGGCCCGGCTGCTGTTCAACACGTTCTACTACGCGTTCGGCGCGCTGTTCTTCCAGCTGGTGTTCGACGTGGCCGCCGCCTACGCGCTGTCGAAGCTGCGTCCGGTGCTCGGCAACATCGTGCTCGGCGCGATGCTCGCCACCCTGATGATCCCGGCGACGGTGCTGATCGTGCCGCAGTACATGACGGTCCTGGACCTGCCGCTGCTGCACATCAACCTGATCAACCAGCCGTGGGCGATCTGGCTGCCGACGGTGGCCAACGGCTTCAACATCTTCCTGCTGAAGCGTTTCTTCGACTCGATCCCGCAGGACCTGATGTCCGCGGCGTCGATCGACGGGGCCGGGCCGCTGCGCACGCTGTGGTCGATCGTGCTGCCGATGTCCCGACCGATCATCGGCGTGGTGTCGATCTTCGCGATCGTGAACGTCTGGAAGGACTTCCTCTGGCCGATGCTGGTGGAGCCCGACCCGACCAAGCAGCCGATCAACATCGGCATCAACTCGCTCTCCCAGGGCGTCCCGGAGAACGTGCTGATCGCCGCGCTGGCGATCTCCTCGGTCCCCACCCTGCTGATCTTCCTGGTGTTCCAGCGCAACATCATGTCCGGCCTGACCGCGGGCAGCCTCAAGGGCTGACCGAGGGTCCGGTGCACAGATCCAAGTGAAGCCTCCGTACGCACCACCCCACAGCACTCCGCCGCCGGCCCCGAATGCCCACATCCCCGCCTTGCGGGGCCGGCGGCGGGGTCCCACCTGCCCGAAAGGACGTTGACGTGGCAGACACCCCTCAGCCCGAGGCCGACGAGAACTGGTGGCGCGGCGCGGTCATCTACCAGGTCTATCCGCGTAGCTTCGCCGACAGCAACGGCGACGGAACCGGTGACCTCGCCGGGGTGCGGTCCCGGCTGCCTTATCTGGCCGAGTTGGGCGTCGACGCCCTGTGGTTCAGCCCCTGGTACCCGTCGCCGATGGCCGACGGCGGCTACGACGTGGCCGACTACCGGGACGTGGAGCCGGTGTTCGGCTCGCTGGCCGAGGCGGAGAAGCTGATCTCCGAGGCCGTCGCACTGGGCATCAGGACCATCATCGACATCGTGCCGAACCACATATCGGCCGTGCACCCGTGGTTCAAGGAGGCGCTGGCGGCCGGGCCCGGCTCGCCCGCGCGGGAGCGGTTCTGGTTCCGCGCGGGACGCGGTGAGCACGGCGAGCTGCCGCCGAACAACTGGCCCTCGCAGTTCGGCGGCCCGGCCTGGACCAGGACCACCAACCCCGACGGCACCCCAGGCGACTGGTTCCTGAACCTCTTCGACTCCGAGCAGCCCGACCTGAACTGGAACCACCCGGATGTCCTCGCCGAGCACGAGGACATCCTGCGGTTCTGGTTCGACCGCGGCGCCGGCGGGGTGCGCATCGACTCCGCGGCGATGGTCTCCAAGGACCCGGAGCTGCCCGACCTGCCCGACCCGTCCGCGGGCGCCGACGCGGTGCTGCCCGCGCACCCGTACGTCGACCGGGACGACCTGCACGACATCTACCGGGACTGGCGGCGGATCGCCGACTCCTACCCCGGCAACCGGATCCTGGTCGGCGAGGTGTGGCTGCCCGACACCGAGCGGTTCGCCCGCTACCTGCGGCCGGACGAGATGCACACCGCGTTCAACTTCGACTTCCTGGCCTGCCCCTGGGAGCCGGCCAGGCTGCGCACCTCGATCGACTCCACGCTGGCCGCGCACGCGCCGGTGAGCGCGCCCGCCACCTGGGTGCTGTGCAACCACGACGTGACCCGGACGGTGACCCGCTACGGCCGCGAGGACACCGGCTTCGACTTCGCCACCAAGGCGTTCGGGGTGCCGACCGACCTGGAGCGCGGCACCCGCCGGGCCCGGGCGGCGGCGCTGCTGACGCTGGCGCTGCCCGGCTCGGTCTACCTCTACCAGGGCGAGGAGCTGGGGCTGCCCGAGGTCGAGGACATCCCGACCGACAAGCTGCAGGACCCGATGTACCTGCGCTCCGCCGACACCAACCCGGGCCGCGACGGCTGCCGGGTGCCGCTGCCGTGGTCCGGGGACGCGTCCCCGTTCGGCTTCAGCCCGGTGGACTCCGCCGAGCCGTGGCTTCCGCAGCCGGCGGACTGGGCGGGGCGGACGGTGGAGATCCAGGCGGCCGATCCGACGTCGATGCTGTCGCTGTACCGGACGGCGCTCCGGCTGCGGCGCGGCGAGGGCGGACTCGGGGACGGCCCGCTGAGCTGGCTCGGCTCCGAGCAGCAGACCCTGACGTTCCGCCGCGGCGGTGACTTCATCTGCCTGGTGAACCTGGCCGACACCCCGGCCGAGCTCCCCCCGCACGAGGACATCCTGCTGACCAGCGGCCCGCTCTCCGACGACGGCCGAGTCCCGGCCGACACGGCGGTCTGGCTCCGGGGCTAGGAACGAAGATCCCGGTCAGCGCCCCGCCAGGGGCGCGACCGGGAGCGTGACGGGAGCGACAGCGACATTGTGTCGGGGTGACGATTAGACTGCGGGTGTGCCTCAACTACGACTCGCTCTCAGTCAGGTCGACTCCCGCGTCGGCGACATCGACGGCAACGCCGCGTCGGTGCTGCGGTGGACCCGCCACGCCGCCGAGCAGGGGGCGCACCTCGTCGCGTTCCCGGAGATGATGCTCACCGGCTACCCCGTCGAGGACCTCGCGCTGCGGTCCTCCTTCGTCGAGGCCAGCCGGCACGCGCTGGTGGAGCTGGCCGGGCGGCTGGCCGCCGAGGGGCTCGGGGAGCTGCCGGTGGTCGTCGGCTACCTGGGGCGCAGCGAGGACGCCAGGCCGCGGTTCGGGCAGCCGGCCGGCGCCCCGCAGAACTGCGCGGCGGTGCTGCACCGCGGCAAGGTCGCGCTGCGCTTCGCCAAGCACCACCTGCCCAACTACGGCGTCTTCGACGAGTTCCGCTACTTCGTGCCGGGCGACACCATGCCGGTGATCCGGGTGCGCGGCGTCGACATCGCCCTGGCGATCTGCGAGGACCTCTGGCAGGACGGCGGCCGGGTGCCCGCCGCGCGGTCGGCCGGCGCCGGCCTGCTGCTGTCGGTCAACGCCTCCCCGTACGAGCGGGACAAGGACGACACCCGCCTGGAACTCGTCCGCAAGCGCGCCCAGGAGGCCGGCTGCACGCTGGCGTACCTGGCCATGGTCGGCGGCCAGGACGAGCTGGTCTTCGACGGCGACAGCATCGTCGTCTCCGAGCGCGGCGACGTGATCGCCCGGGCCCCGCAGTTCGCCGAGGAGTGCGTCCTGCTCGACCTGGAGCTGCCGGCCGCCGCACCGGCCGCCCCGTCCGGCCGGGTGGACGACGGCCTGGAGATCCGCCATGTGACGCTGTCGGAGGACCCGGTCGCCGGGTACCAGCCGGAGTTCACCGGCACCGTCGCCCCGCCGCTCGACCGTTCCGCGGAGATCTACGGAGCCCTGGTCACCGGCCTGCGCGCGTACGCCGTCAAGAACGGCTTCCGCTCGGTGCTGATCGGACTGTCGGGCGGCATCGACTCCGCCCTGGTCGCGGCCATCGCCTGTGACGCGCTCGGCGCGGGACACGTCTACGGCGTCTCGATGCCCTCCGCGTACTCCTCCGACCACTCCAAGGGCGACGCGGCCGAACTCGCCCGCCGCACCGGGCTGAACCTCCGCACGGTGTCGATCGCCCCGATGTTCGACGCCTACATGGAGCCGCTGGCGCTGACCGGCCTGGCCGAGGAGAACCTGCAGTCCCGGCTGCGCGGGGTGACGCTGATGGCGATCTCCAACCAGGAGGGCCACATCGTGCTGGCCCCGGGCAACAAGAGCGAGCTCGCGGTCGGCTACTCCACCCTCTACGGCGACTCGGTCGGCGCGTACGGCCCGATCAAGGACGTCTACAAGTCCACCGTCTTCCAGCTGGCCCGCTGGCGCAACGCCGACGCCGAGGCGCGCGGCGAGCAGCCGCCGATCCCGGAGAACTCGATCAGCAAGCCGCCGAGCGCCGAACTGCGCCCCGGCCAGGTCGACACCGACTCGCTGCCCGACTACGACGTGCTCGACCGGGTGCTGGAGCTGTACGTGGACCGCGACCAGGGCCGCGAGGCGATCATCGCGGCGGGCTTCGACCAGGAGCTGGTGACCCGGATCCTGAAGCTGACCGACACCGCGGAGTACAAGCGGCGGCAGTACCCGCCGGGTACCAAGATCTCCGCGAAGGGCTTCGGCAAGGACCGCAGGCTGCCGATCACCAACGCGTGGCGCGAGGGGTCGTAACGGGCGTTCAGCTGGTGGGCAGTTGGAGGCGGGCGGCGATCGGCAGGTGATCGCTGCCGGTCTTCGGCAGCGTCCAGGAGGCCATCGGCTTGATCCCCTTGACCATGATCTGGTCGATCCTGGCCATCGGGAACGAGGCCGGCCAGCTGAAGCCGAAGCCGTTGCCCGCGGCGCCCTGGGTGGAGCGCATCTGGGAGGTGACGGAGGCCAGCGCGCGGTCGTTCATGGTGCCGTTGAGGTCGCCGAGCAGTACCACGCTGTCCAACTTCTCGGCGGCGATGGCCTGTCCGAGCGCGTCGGCGGCGCTGTCCCGCTGCCCGGCGGTGAACCCGGCGTGCAACTTCACCCGGACCGACGGCAGATGGGCCACGTAGACCGCCACCCGGCCGTCCGGGGTGGCCACCGTGGCCCGCATGGCCCGCACCCAGCCCATCTTGATGTCCACCGAACGCACGTCGCTCATCGGGTACTTGCTCCACAGCCCGACCGTGCCCTGCACCGAGTGGTACGGGTACGCGGCCGCGAGATCGCCGCCGTAGCGGGGGACCTGGCCGGCCGGCAGCTCTTCGAGCGCGATGAGGTCGGCGCCGGCCTTCGTCAGGTCCTTGGCGGTGCCGTCGGGGTCGGCGTTCTCGGCGTTGACGTTGTGGGTGACGACGGTCAGGTCGCCGCCCGACGAGGACCGGTCGAGCAGCAGGCCGCCGAACAGGTTCAGCCACACCGCGGCCGGCAGCACGACGGCGATCAGCGCGGTGGTGGAGCGGCGCAGCACGGCCAGCACGAGCAGGATCGGCACGGCGAGGCCGAGCCAGGGCAGGAACGTCTCCAGCAGGCTGCCGAGGTTGCCGATCCGGTTGGGCACGTCGGAGTGGAAGACCAGCAGCAGCATCAGCAGCAGCGAGAGCGCGGCGAGGACGATGCCGCGCCGCCACATGCCGGCCGGGCGCCACCAGTGCGTGAAGCGGTGCAGAGCGTCGGAGGCGGGCGATCGGCGACCGGGGTGGTCGCCGTCCGTGGTCGCGTCCGTGCTGCTCTGCGCCTGAGTCATGGATACCTCGCCGTCTTGCTCCGTTCGTGCCGCTTGGGCGGCCGCACTGCCGACCTTAGGGGATGCGCCCCCCAGAAACGACGGCCCGCCGCCCTCCCCGGGTTCCCCGCTCCCCGGGCTGTGACAAGACGAGCACATGCGGCACTACGAACGAGGGGCGAGTCCCGTCAGGAGCATGTCCACCACGCGTTCCGCGAGCTCCTCGTCGAGCGGGGCGTCCGGGCGCATCGTGGTGCGGGCAAGTACGGGGCCGGTGACGACGTCGAGCAGCAGGTCCATGTCGGCGCCCAGCGAAGCCCTGATCTCGCCGGACTGGATCCCGCGGTCCAGGATCCGCGCCAGCGCCCGCCGCCGGCTGGCGATCACCGTGTCCTTGTACCGCCGCCACAGCTCCGGGTTGCTCTCCACGTGCATCAGCACGTTCCGCAGCACGCCCGACTCGCGCTTGGCGACGCCCCGGCGCCGGAGCAGCTCGATCGCGATGATCAGGTCCTCGCGCACCGAGTTGCCCGGCGGCAGCGACGGCACCGGCGTGTCCACCGCCGCGAGCACGTCGAGCAGCAGCGCGTCCTTGCCCGGCCAGCGCCGGTACACCGTCGCCTTGCCGACGCCCGCCTCGCGGGCGATGCCCTCCATCGACAGCTCGCCGAAGGAGGCGCCGTCACCGAGCAGCCGCAGCACGGTCTCGATGACGGCATGGCCCACGGCCGCACTGCGCGGGCGTCCGCGCCGTGCGGCCGACGGACCAGAGGTGTTCACTGGTCGGCACCCACCATCTCGCGCTCCGGCGAGCCGCCGGGCTTGACGGCGACCGCTTCCTTCGCGGGCAGGAACAGCATCACGATCACCGCGCCGACCAGCGCGACGGCGCCGGAGGCGACCGCCGTGATGTGCATGGCGTGGATGAACGCGTCGTTGGCGGGCTGCACCAGCGCCTGCCCCTTGGGGCCGAGCCGGTCCGCGACGCCGAGGGTCGCCTCGATGGACTCGCCGGCCGCGTGCCGGGCCGGGGCGGGCACGGCGCCGAGGTGGTCCTTGATGCCGTCGCGGTAGACGGTGGACATCAGCGAGCCGAGGATGGCCACTCCCAGCGCGCCGCCGACCTGCCTGAAGGTGTTGTTGACCGCGGACCCGGAGCCCGCCTTCTCACGCGGCAGCGCCGACATGATCATGACGGTCGCGGGCGGCATCACGTGCGCCATCGCCGTACCCATCAGGAAGAACAGTACCTCCAGCACCCAGATCGGGGTGGTCTCGCCGAGCAGCAGGAAGCCGATGAACGACAGCCCGGTCAGCGCCATGCCGCCCGCGCAGACCGCGCGCGGGCCGAACCTGTCCACCAGCAGCCGGGCGCGCGGCGCGAAGACCATCTGCGCGGCGGCCAGCGGGAGCAGCAGCAGGCCGGACTGGAGGGCGGAGTAGCCGCGTACCGACTGGGTGTAGAAGACCACGAAGAAGGTGACGCCCATCAGCGCGAAGAACACCAGGCCGATGGCGGCGACGGACGCGGAGAACTGCCGGTTCTTGAAGTACGCCACGTCCAGGGCGGGGTGGCTGCTGCGCGACTCGTAGACGACGAAGCCGACCAGGATCGCCAGGCCGCCGAGCGCGGTGGCCCAGACCTCGGGCCGGGTGAAGTCGCCGTACTGGCCGCCCTTGATGATGCCGTAGATCAGCAGCACCAGGCCGGCGATCGACAGCAGCACGCCGACCGGGTCGAGCTTGCCGGGCCTGGGGTCCTTGGAGTCCGGCACCAGGATGAACATCGCGATCAGGCCCGCGATCACGATGGGCACGTTCACCAGGAAGACCGAGCCCCACCAGAAGTGCTTGAGCAGCAGCCCGCCGGTGATCGGCCCGATGGCGATGGCGAGCCCGACGACGCCGGCCCAGATGCCGATCGCCTTCGGCTGCTCCTCGCGCTCGAAGACGTTCATGATGATGGCGAGGGTGGCGGGCATGATGAACGCGCCGCCGAGGCCCATCACCCCGCGGAAGGCGATCAGTTCACCGGCGGAGCCGGAGAACGCGGAGAGCGCGGATCCGGCGCCGAAGACCAGCATGCCGAACAGCAGCACTTTCTTGCGGCCGATGCGGTCGCCGAGGAGTCCCGCGGTGAACAGCAGCCCGGCGAAGACCAGGGTGTACGAGTTGATCGCCCACTCCAGCTCGCTCTGCGAGGCGCCGAGACCTTTCGGGGAGGGCTGGGCGATGGTCTTCATCGCCACGTTCAGAATCGAGTTGTCCAGCACCACGACGAGCAGACTGAACAGCAGCACGGTGAGGATCGCCCAGCGGCGGCGGTGAATCGCCTCCGGCACGGCGTCGGTTATCGCATTGTCGGCCATAGCTACAGCGTAGGAGCGATTTACGATACGGTCCCGTCTCGTATCGTAAAGTTCCGGCAAAACCGGGCCCCGGCCAGTCGCGGCACGGGTCGAAGGGTCGCGGCGCGGTCATCCGGCGGGGGCGGTCACCGGGAGGCATTCGGCGAGCAGGGCGAGGACGTCGTTCCAGGCGCGCTTCGCCTGGCGCTCGTGGTAGCCGACGCCGGGGAGCAGCTTCTGGCCGGTCGTGAGCCCCGACGGCGGGTGGTGGAAGGCGTGCTGAGCGCCGCCGTAGACCATCAGGCGCCAGTCGACGCCCGCGGCCTGCATCTCGGCGGCGAACGCGTCCCGTTGCGCCTGCGGCATGATCGGGTCCTCCGAACCGACCCCGGCCCACACCGGGCACCGGATGCGCGCGGCCTCCCCCGGCCGGCCGGTGGTCACCGCGTTGACCGTGCCGATCGCCCGCAGGTCGACGCCCTCGCGGCCGAGTTCCAGCAGCACCGCGCCCCCGGTGCCGTAGCCGATGCCGGCGATCTGCCCGGGATCGGTCCGCGGCTCGGCCAGCAGCACGTCGAGCGCGGCGTGCCCGATGCCCCGCATCCGTTCGGGATCACCCAGGAGCGGCATGCACCGGTCCAGCATCTCCTGGGGGTCGGCGAGCCAGCGCCCGCCGTGGATGTCGAAGGCGAGCGCGACATACCCCAGTTCCGCCAGAGCGTCGGCCCGCCGCCGCTCCACATCACTGAGCCCCGTCCCCTCGGGCCCGACCAGCACGGCGCCCCGCCGCCCGCTCCCGCCGGGCACCGCGAGATGCCCGACCATCGTCAGCCCGTCCGCCGGATACTCGACCGTGCGCGTGGTAATCGTCGTCATGCCATCGGACTGTATTGATCCCCGAGCCCACCCGGACCGATGTTCACCCCGGGCACAACCCCCACCCGCAGGCCGCGGTATCAGTACTCGCGGTGGTCGGGTGCGTCGGGATATCGACGATGCGCAGTCGCGGCCGCCGCTGACCTGGTGGACACCTGGGTACCCGTACTCATGACCGCCCCGCGGCGCCGCGGCACGATGCTTCACATGACAGAGCGACAGGCTTTCCGCGGACGGCGCCGGGCCGTCTGTTCCGTGTCGGCGGCCGGGTTGGCCCTGGTCGCGACGGCGTTCGCCTTCTGGTTCGAGCAGCAGTGGAAGGGCCGGCCCTACCCCGTCGCGAACCCCGCCGCCACCGCCCGCCGGCTGGACGACCACACACAGACGATCTACGACGCGCTCGGTCTGCCGGACGCCGAACTCGCCACCGACTGGCCGGGCGCGGGCCTGACGACCGACCCCTACACCTGCCCGCGCCCCGGACTGCGCCACCTCTCCGACGGCCTGATGGACTCCCCGCCGAGCGAGCCGCGCACCGTCAAGGTGAACGACGACTGGGCCCTGAAGGACGTCACCCGCGCCCAGGCGGTCCCCGCGCTCCAGCGCGCACGGACCGAACTGACACGTGCGGGCTGGAGACTGACCTCCTACGAGGACTCCACCGACCGCCTCCAGCTCAGCCTGCGCCCCCCGAACGCCAAGGACACCGTCTCGGTCGAGGCATACCCCGGCGACCGGCTCCAGATCACCGCGTCCACCGGCTGCGCCCGCTACCCGGCGGGCACCCCGATGCGCTACTCCGACGATCCCGAACTCCCACCCCAGCAGGCCCCGGCCCAACTCCGCTGACCCGGCGGCCGGGAGCCGCCGACGGACCCGGGAGGGAACGGTCCGGGGCGCCGTGCCCGGAAGCGAACCGGCGCCGCCCACCGGGGGCGGAAAACCCCGCGACACCTGCGCGGACGCGCTGTTAGCGTCGGAATATGGACCCGCTCGCCGACCCGGAAATCCGCGCCTCCTTCGTCAACTGCTCCAAAGGCGAGGCCAAACGCATCACCCTCCCCCGGGACCTCCCCGCGCTCCCCTGGGCGGACCTCGACTTCCTGGGCTGGCGCGACCCGGGCGCCCCGGACCGCGCGTATCTGGTCCGGCCCGCCGGGGACCAAGGCGCCGGCCGAGACCCCGGCGAGGACGCCCGCCCCGTCGGCATCACGATGCGGATCGCCCCCGGGGCCCGGCGCAACCTGCTGCGGAGCAGCCTCTGCTCGCTGTGCCTCACCGGCCACTCCGGCGGCGGTGTCGACCTGCTCGCCGCCCCGCTGGCCGGCGCGCCCGGCCGCCAGGGCAACACCGTGGCCCTCTACATGTGCGCCGACCTGGCGTGCTCGCTGTACGTGCGCGGCAAGAAGACCTCCGCGACGGTCAAGCGGCTGGACGAGACGCTGACCCTGGACGAGCAGGTCGCCCGCACGCTGCGCAATCTCGACGGGTTCCTCACGAAGGTGGTCGGGGCATCCGGCTGACCCGGCCCGACGAATTTCCGGCCTCACGGTGGTCTAACTACCGAGGACGAACCACCGGAGAGATGAGGAACCCATGGCTGTTGACCCGACGGACCTGAAGGCCCAGGCCGAGACGCTGCGCGAACTGCACACCGGGGAGATGCTCGTCCTGCCCAACGTGTGGGACGCGGCCAGTGCGCGGGTGGTGGCGGAGGCGGGGTTCCCCGCGGTCGCGACGGCGAGCGCTGCCGTGTCGGCGATGCTCGGGTATCCCGACGGGGAGGGGGCGCCGTGGCAGGAGATGTTCGCCGCGGCGGCGCGGGTCGCACGGGTGGTGACGGTCCCGGTGACGGTGGACGCGGAGGCCGGGTACGGCCTGGGGCCGCGCGAGCTGGTGGACCGGCTGCTGGAGGCCGGGGCGGTCGGCTGCAACCTGGAGGACACGGATCACCGGGGCGGTGCGGGCCTGGTCGACGCGGGGGTGCACGCGCAGTGGCTGGCGAACGTGCGGGCCGCGGCGGAGGACGCGGGGGTGCCGCTCGTGATCAACGCGCGTGTTGACGTCTTCCTGCCCGTGGCGGGCGTGCCCGAGGGCGAGCGGGTGGCGGAGGCGGTCCGCCGGGGCCGACTCTACCGGGCGGCCGGGGCGGACTGCGTCTACCCGATCGGCGTACGGGACCGCGCGGATCTCGCGGCCCTGGTCGCCGGACTCCCCGGCCCGCTGAACGGCAACGCGGGCCCCGGCCTTGACCTGGCCGCGCTGCGCGAGCTCGGGGTCGCCCGGGTGTCGTACGGCCCCCGCTTCTACCGCTCCGCTCTGGCAGAGCTGAAGACCGCGGTGACAGCCCTCCGGGCCGGTTGAGCGCCTGACGCGCGGGCGCGACGTGCCCCGGCATCACCAGGGGCGCGGGGAACTGCGCGAGCAACCACCCACCGGCCGGTGGGTGGGAAACAACAGGACCAGCCCCTTCGGGCCAGTGGTAGGGCGCGCCACGGCCGTGGCTTGTCACGCAGTTCCCCGCGCCCCTACGGGGGCGTCTCCCGCCGGGACCGGCTGAGACCCGGGTCTCAAGCACTCCTCTTTCCCCGCAGAGGCGATCGTGCCAGCATGGAGGTGATCCGGGGACGCCGTCAGGGCGCCTCGAGATGACTAGAAGGAGCCGTCATCATGACGCAAACTCCGGCTGCCCGCGCGACCTCCGACGGCGCGAACACGCTGTACGGCGGAACCGGCACCCGAAGCGCTCGAAGGGTCACCGTCCGTGACATCGGCGCCGCCAAGGAGCGCGGCGAGAAGTGGCCGATGCTCACCGCGTACGACGCGATGACCGCGTCCGTCTTCGACGAGGCCGGCATCCCCGTGCTGCTCGTCGGGGACTCGATGGGCAACTGCCACCTGGGCTTCGACACCACCGTGCCGGTGACCATGGACCACATGACGATGCTCGCGGCAGCCGTGGTGCGCGGCACCAGCCGGGCGCTGATCGTCGGCGACCTGACGTTCGGGTCGTACCAGGAAGGGCCGGTCCAGGCCCTGCGCAGCGCCACCCGGCTGGTCAAGGAGGCCGGGGTCGGCGCCGTCAAGCTGGAGGGCGGCGAGCGGTCGCTGCGGCAGACCGAGGCCATCGTGCAGGCCGGGATCCCGGTCATGGCGCACCTGGGGCTGACCCCGCAGTCCGTCAACACGATGGGCTACCGGGTGCAGGGCCGAGGCGACGAGGCCGCGCACCGGCTGGTCAGCGACGCCAAGGCCGCGCAGGACGCCGGCGCGTTCGCCGTCGTGCTGGAACTGGTGCCGGCCGAGCTGGCCGCCGAGGTCACCCGCTCGCTGGAGATCCCGACGATCGGCATCGGCGCCGGCCCCGACACCGACGCGCAGGTGCTGGTGTGGACCGACATGGCCGGGCTGACCGGCGGCAAGGTGCCGCGCTTCACCAAGCAGTACGCGAGCCTGCGGCAGACCCTGGGCGACGCGGCGAAGGCGTTCGCCGACGACGTGGCCGGTGCCGCGTTCCCGGCCCCGGAGCACACCTTCCACTGAGCCCGGAGCACTCCTCCGGTGGGGCCCGGTACGCACCGGGCCCCACCCCCTTAGGACCGTTCCGAACGAAGATTTCCGGTTTGCCGGGGGATCTTTTGAGACAACCGGCCACGCCACCCGTATAGGACGATGAGCGCCGCCCCGGCGGCGAACCTCGCACCTTTCGGGAAGCCTCATGACCGTCTCCACGCACGGCCGGCTGGCCGCCGCCGCACTGACCGCCTCGCTCGCCTTCGCCCTGGCCGCCTGCGGCTCGGGTTCCGGCTCCGGATCAGGTTCCGGATCAGGTTCCGGATCAGGTTCCGGATCGCCGGCCGCCTCCTCGTCGGCCGCCCCCGCCGCGACCGGCGCCGTGCACGTCGCCGACGACCCGACCCTCGGCAGCATCATCGTCGACGCGAAGGGCCTGACCCTCTACCGCTTCGACATGGACACCGCCAAGCCGTCCGTCTCGAACTGCTCCGGCGAGTGCGCCGCCGCCTGGCCGCCCTCGGTCGCGCCGGCCGCGAGCAGCGCCGTCAAGGGGATCGACAGCAAGCTCGTCGGCAGCATCACCCGCGCCGACGGCAGCAAGCAGCTCACCGTCGCCGGCTGGCCGCTCTACACGTACTCGTCCGACTCCAAGCCGGGTGACGTCAACGGTCAGGGCGTGCAGGGCACCTGGTTCGCGGTGACGCCGGCCGGCGGGAAGGCGGCGGCCGCGGGCTCCGCGCCGGCGACCACCGATTCCGGTTCCGGTGGCTCGAACGGCTACTGATGGCCCGGTCCTCACCACCCCAGCTCGACCCGCGGCGGCGGGTACGGCAGGATGCCGCCGTGGACGGACCACCCCCCGGGGTTCCGGAACCGGCGGGCTCGGTCCCGGAAGAAGAGCTCATGCGGGCGCTGTACCGCGAGCACGCGGGCGCGCTCTTCGCCTACGTGCTCCGGCTCGTCGCGGGCGATCGCCATCTCGCCGAGGACGTCGTGCAGGAGACGCTGCTGCGTGCCTGGAAGAGCGCGTCCCGGCTGGATCCGGCGGCCAGGTCGCTGCGGCCGTGGCTGGTGACGGTCGCCCGGCGGATCGTGATCGACGGCCACCGCAGCCGCAGCTCGCGCCCGCCGGAGACCTCGCCGGCCGGCCTCGAGCAGGTGCCGGCGCAGGACGAGCTGGAACGGTCGCTGCGGCTGATGACCATCTCCGACGCGTTGCAGGATCTGTCGGCCGCGCACCGCGAGGTGCTGGTCGAGACGTACTTCCGTGGCCGTACCGTCAACGAGGCGGCACAGGAGCTGGGGCTGCCGGCCGGCACCGTACGGTCCCGGGTGTTCTACGCGCTGCGCGCTCTGCGGAACGCACTGGAGGAGAGAGGGGTGACCACCTCATGACATCGCCGCATGTGGACGTGGGCGCCTACCTGCTCGGGGCGCTGGACGACGACGAGATGGCCCGGTTCGAGGAGCACCTGGCCGGCTGCGACAGCTGCGGCCGGGAGCTGGACGAGCTGAGCGGTCTGCTGCCGGTGCTGGACGAGCTGAACGGCGACGGCGCCGCCGGCGGCGGTTACGTGCCGCCGCCCGGTGACGCGCTGCTGGACCGGCTGCTGGACCAGGTGGCGGGTGAGCGCCGGGCGCGCAAGCGGCGCCGGCTGGTGGCGGTGGCCGCGGCGGCGGTCCTGGTGGTCGGCGGCCCGGCGATCGCGGTCCTGGCCACCCATGACGGCGGCGGCAGGCCCACGGCGACGTCCTCCTTCGCCTCCGACCGGCGGACGGCCACCAACCCGGCCACCGGCGCGGCGGCGGTGGTCGGGCTGACGGACCGGGGCTGGGGCACCGCCGTGGACCTGCGGATGACCGGTGTACGCGGCCCGCTGGCGTGCAGCCTGATCGCGGTCGGCGCGAACGGCGGCAAGGAGACGGTCGCCTCCTGGTCGGTGCCGCCGGCCGGCTACGGCACCGACGAGCAGCCCAGGCCGCTGACCGTGCACGGCGCCACCGGCATGCACGAGAGCGCCATCAGCCACTTCGAGGTACGGACCACCGACGGCACGCTGCTGGTCAGCGTGCCCACCTAGAGCGCCGGTGCGGGCGGTCTGCACCCCGGCCCGCACCGGCTTCCACCGTTTCCAGCGCTGTTCGCCCGGATCGCGGGGAGCTTCCGCCAGGGCCGCCGACAGCCCGCTGACGCCGTACCGACAACCGGCCGCCCGCCGGCTGTCGGCGATATATCGGCGCGATGTCAGCGGGCCGCGTCATGGTGGTGCACATGACGACGCGACTGACTGACATCGGTGGGGGATCCGCCGTCGAAGTGCGCGGTCTGGTCAAGCACTACGGTGCCACCAAGGCCCTCGACGGTGTGGATCTCGACGTACGCCAGGGCACTGTGCTCGGCGTCCTCGGCCCTAACGGGGCCGGCAAGACCACGCTGGTAAGAGTCCTGTCCACCCTGATCCAGCCCGACGCGGGCACCGCACGGGTGGCGGGCTACGACGTACTCAAGCAGCCCCGGCAGCTGCGCCGGGTGATCGGCCTGACCGGGCAGTACGCCTCGGTGGACGAGAAGCTGTCCGGCCGGGAGAACCTGTACATGATCGGCCGGCTGCTGGACCTGTCCCGCAAGGACGCCAGGGCGCGGGCCGACGCGCTGCTGGAGCGGTTCTCGCTGACCGAGGCCGCCAAGCGGCCCGCGATGAACTACTCCGGCGGTATGCGCCGCCGGCTCGACCTGGCGGCCAGCATGATCGGCCGGCCCTCGGTGCTCTACCTGGACGAGCCGACCACCGGCCTGGACCCCCGTACCCGCAACGAGGTGTGGGAGGAGGTGCAGCGGATGGTCGCCGAGGGCGCCACCGTCCTGCTCACCACCCAGTACATGGAGGAGGCCGAGAAGCTCGCCCACGAGCTGACGGTGATCGACCGCGGCCGGGTGGTCGCGGGCGGCAGGGTGGACGAGCTGAAGGCGAAGATCGGCGGGCGCACCCTGCAGATCCGGCCGACCGAGCCCGCGCAGGTGGCCCCGATGGCCGCCGCGATCACCGAGGCCGGGCTCGACGGGGTGGCCGGCGCGGTCGCCGACCTGGAGGACGGCGTGGTGAACGTGCCGATCCTCAGCGACGACCAGCTCACCGCCGTGATCGGCCTGGTGGGCGCCCGGGGCTTCGGCATCGCCCACATCGGCACCCACCTGCCCAGCCTGGACGAGGTCTTCCTGTCGATCACCGGCCAGAAGACCGACCAGGGGTCCGACGAGGGCACCGGCCCCGGCGACCCGAACGACCCGGCGTCGTCAGATGCGGCGTCCGGCACGACATCCGGCACGTCCGGCACGTCCGGCACGAAGAAAGAGGAGGTCTCGGTATGAGCGCCGCCACGGCGACCAGGCCCGTCGCCCCCGCCAAGACCGCCGCGGCCGCGGAGGGCCGGATCGGCCTGCGGGCCAACCTGCGGCACATCGGCGCCCTGGCCCGGCGCAACATGCTCCAGATCAAGCAGGACCCGGAGTCGATGTTCGACGCCGTGCTGATGCCGATCATCTTCACGCTGCTGTTCGTGTACGTCTTCGGCGGCGCGGTCTCCGGCAAGGGCAACCAGCACGCCTACGTGAACTACGTGATCCCCGGCCTGATGGCGATGATGGGCATGAACATCGCCATGGCGGTCGGGACCGGCGTCAACGACGACTTCAGCAAGGGGGTCATGGACCGGTTCCGTACGATGCCGATCGCACGGTCCTCGGTGCTGATCGCCAAGATCGTGGTCGAGATCGGCCGGATGATGATCGCCACGGCGATCCTGCTGGGCATGGGCTTCGCGCTCGGCCTGACCATTCACACTGACGTGCTGCACCTGCTGGCGGCGGTCGCGCTGTCCACGGTCTTCGGTGCCTCACTGATGTGGATCTTCATCCTGCTGGGCCTCACCATGAAGACGGCCCAGTCCGTGCAAGGGGTGGCGATGCTGGTGCTGATGCCGTTGCAGTTCGGGAGTTCGATCTTCGCCAAGCCGACCACGATGCCGGGCTGGCTCGAAGGCTTCACCAAGGTGAATCCGCTGTCCAACCTGGCCGACGCCTCCCGCGCGCTGATCAACGGCGGCGCGGTGGCGCACTCGGTGTGGATGACGCTGGCCTGGGCGGCGGGCATCACGGTGGTCACGGCGCCGCTCGCGGTGGCCCGGTTCCGCAAGAAGACCTGACGGCGCCGCCGCCGGGCAGCCCCCGCCGGACCGTTCAGTCCACGTCGCGCATCAGGGCGACGGCCTCTTCGAGCGAGAGGCCGTCGCCTTCGGCGTACCCGGTCTCGTACGCCTGGTCACCGAACCGGGACCGCAGGGTGGCCACGCAGGCGTCCAGGTCCTCGCGTACGACTGGCGGCATCACGTTGGGGCGCAGCCGGTCGTGTGCCGCGACCAGGGCGGCGGCCCGGTGGGCGCGGCGCGCGGCCCGCGGATCGCCGGGCGGTGCGTCGGCGGCCAGGGCGGTGAGCAGTTCGACGGCGCCCGGCGACAGCAGCAGGGCCAGCCGCGGGGTGATGACGCTGGCCAGCGGATGCCCGGACAGCACCCCGACGCCGTCGACGATCATCCGCAGGCCGGTCTCCGGGTCGCCGGCCTTTCCGACCAGGAAGCCCTTGACCCCGCGCATCATGCCGGCCACGAAGTCGGGCACCGTGCCGTCGCCCGGCGTGCCGATCAGGATCGTCTCGTCGATGAGGGCCATCGCCGCGTCGAGGTCCCGGCGGCTGAGCACCGCCACGAGCAGCATCCGGCCGAAGAAGCCGGCGCCCTCGGCGGCCGAGCCGAACCGCTCGGAGTCCTTGATGCCCTCGCGCAGCATGCGCTCGCCCTCCTCCACCTCCCCCGCGCTGACCAGGGCGTCGCCCAGCCGGACGGTGAGCACCGGGACGTGCTGGTGCGAGCCGAGCTTCCTGGCCAGCGCGATGCCCTCACGGCAGCAGACGATCGCCCGCGCCCAGTCGCCGCCGTTGCCCGCGGCCTCGGCCTCCCCCGACAGGGTCTCGGCCATCCCCCACTCGTCGCCCAGCCGCTCGAACAGGCTGCGGCTCTCGGCGATGTCGCGCAGCGAGTTGGCCATCTCCTCGGAGATGTCGTTGTTGACCTTCGCCCGCAGTTGCAGCGCGTAGGCCAGTTCCCACACCCGGTTGTGGGTACGGCACGCCTCCACCGTCTCGTCGATCAGCCGGCGCAGCTCGATGAAGTCGCCGGAGAAGAAGGCGCCGAAGGCGCGCAGCAGCCCGGGGAAGCGGGCCGACTGCGGCAGATGCGGCGGGTAGCTGGCGATCATCGCCTTGCCGACGTTGATCGCCTCCGGGTCGGTCCACCACTCGTGCTCGCCCTCGGCCGCCGTGAGGCTCACCACCCGCGCCCAGCGGCGGGCCTCGGCCAGCCGCTCGCCGTCGAGCGGCGGCGGGTCCTCCAGCGGACCGCGCTCGACCGGCACCAGGGCCGGCGGCTGCTGGAACGGGTCGAGCCCCATCGCCGCCACCGCGGCCGGCCAGTAGCGGCGCTCGGAGCTGTAGTTGCGCACCTCCCAGAACCACGCGCAGCCGAGCACCAGTACCAGCGCCTCCTGCTCGTCGCCGGCCGCCACCGCCCGGCGCATCGCGGCCCGCAGGTTCTCGTGCTCGCTCTCCAGCCGCTCGAACCACAGGAGTTGGCCGGCGCCGCGCAGCCGGGAGTCGGCGAGCCTGGCGAACTCGCGGAAGTAGCGCATGTGCCGGCGCTCGACGGCCGGCCGCTCGCCGGACTCGTCGAGCCGGCCGGCGGCGTACTCCGAGATGGTCTCCAGCATCCGGCAGCGGGTGCCGTCGGTGGTCTGCTCGGCGAGGACGAGGGACTTGTCCACCAGGGAGGCGAGCAGGGCGGCGACGTCGGGGGCGGCGATGCGGTCGGCGCCGGTGCCGGTGCCGGTGCTGGTGCCGGGGTTCTGCGCGCCGGGGTCCGGTGCTTCCCGGTCGGGTGCTTCCGGGTCGGACGCTTCCAGATCGGCGCAGATCGCCTCGACGGCCTCAAGGGTCCAGCCGCCGCGGAACACCGCGAGCCGGCGCAGCAGCACCCGTTCGGCCGGCTCCAGCAGGTCCCAGCTCCAGTCCACCACGGCCCGCAGGGTCTGCTGGCGGGGCAGCAGGGTGCGGGCGCCGCCGGTGAGCAGCCGGAACCGGTCGTCGAGCCGGTCGGCGAGCTGGCGCGGGGACAGGCTGCGCAGCCGGGCGGCGGCCAGCTCGATGGCCAGCGGCAGCCCGTCGAGCCTGCGGCACAGCTCGGCGCAGGCCACCGGGTCCTCCTCGGTGGAGAACCCGGGGCGGGCGGACGCGCCCCGGTCGGCGAGCAGCCGCATCGCGGTGGGGTCGGGCAGCGGGTCGAGCGGGCGGACCAACTCCCCCGGCACGCCCAGCGGTTCACGGCTGGTGGCGAGTATCGACAGGTCGGGGCAGTCGGCGAGCAGCTGCTCGGCCAGGGTCGCGGCGGCGGCGATCACATGCTCGCAGTTGTCGAACACCAGCAGCAGTCTGCGGTTGGCGCAGTAGTCGGCGAGCTGCCTGGCCGGGTCGCGCTGCTGTTTCTCCGCGCTGAGCGCGGCCTCGGCGGCGCTGCCGCCGTGCAGCAGGGTCTCGCGCAGGCCGAGCGAGCTGATCACGGCCTCGGGCAGGGTGCGCGGGTCGCTGACCGGGGCCAGTTCCACGTACCAGACGCCGTCGGGCCAGCGGGCGGAGACCCGGTCGCCGGTCTCCTGCGAGAGCCGGGTCTTGCCGGTGCCGCCGGGGCCGGTGATGGTGACCAGCCGGGCGCGCGCCAAGTCGGCCTGGACCGCGTTCAGTTCGACCTCGCGGCCGACGAAGCTGGTCAGCCGGGCGCGGGCGTTGCCGGCCGGGCGCTCCGGCCGTCCGGCACGTTCGGCTGCCCGGTCCCGGTGGTCGCCGCCGTTCTGCCGCGGCGCGCTCGGCAGCGGGCCGGGGTTGAGCAACTCCGCGTACAGCGACTGGAGTTCGGGGCTCGGGTCGGCGCCCAGGCCGTCGGCGAGCGCGCGGCGGACGGCGTCGTAGGCGGTCAGCGCGTCCGCGGTGCGTCCGGCGGCGCGCAGGGCGCGGATGTGCAGGGCGTGCAGCGGCTCGTCCAGCGGGTGGGCGGCGGCCAGTTCGGCGAGCTCGGGCAGGATGTGCGCGGCCCGGCCGAGGTCGAGTTCGGCGGTCAGCCGCATCCGGCGGACGTCGAGCCGCAGCGCCTCGCTGCGCAGCGCGGCCGTGCCGCGGTCCGGCAGGTCGGCCAGCGCCGGGCCGCGCCACAGCGCCAGCGCGTCGCCCAGCAGCCCGACCGCCTTGACCGGGTCGCCGTCGGCCAGCGCGCGGGAGCCCTCGTCGGCCAGCCGCTCGAACCGGTAGAGGTCGACGTCGTCCTGGCCGGCGGCCAGCCGGTAGCCGCCCTCGACCGAGTCGACCGCGTCATGGCCGATCGCCCGCCGCAGCCGTCCGACCAGTGCCTGCAGCGCGCCGGTGGCGCCGGCCGGCGGATCGCCGTCCCACACGTCGTCGATCAGCGCGTCCGCGGTGAGCACCCGGCCCGGCCGCAGCGCGAGCGCGGTGAGCAGCGCGCGCAGCCGGCCGCCCGCCAGCGTCGCGGGCGTACCGTCGTCGCGCAGGGCCTGGGTGGTACCGAGGATCGTGTATCGCACGGCCCCATTGTTACGGAGTGGCGCCGGTCGCGGCGCCACGCCGGCCGGCACGGTCCGTCGGGCGGCGGATCCGGGTGCGCGCGGGGCGGTGGCAGCCGGCGCGGGGACGGCGGACGGGGCGCACGGGGGCGGCGGATCCGGGCGCGCGGGAGCGATGGAACGGGATGCGGGGGCGGCGGAACCTGTTGCCGTTCCCGCACGTTTTGTCGGCATGGCGTGTGCCGTCACCCCGCTGATGGCATGATCGGCGACCGGACCCCGCCACCGTCCAGCCCGTTGATGCCAGGAGCCCGCCGATGACCGTCACCCAGATCCGCCGCCCGGCCGGGCGCCGCGGCGACTGCGGCATCAGCCCGATCTTCCTCGGCATCGTGGCGGTCGCCGCGGTGTCCGGCTGGGCGGTGTGGGACGGCTTCGCCGACCGCCGGGGCCTGGCCGTGTTCCTGTTCGTGGTGGCCACCTGGGTGGTGACGCTGTGCCTGCACGAATACGCGCACGCCCGGGTCGCGCACCACAGCGGTGACATCACCATCGGCGAGAAGGGCTATCTGACCCTCAACCCGCTGAAGTACACGCACGCGCTGCTGTCGATCGTGCTGCCGGTGGTCTTCGTGATCATGGGCGGGATCGGGCTGCCCGGCGGGGCGGTCTTCATCGAGCGCGGCCGGATCCGCGGGCGCTGGCGGCACAGCCTGATCTCGGCGGCGGGGCCGCTGGTCAACGTGGCCTGCGCGATCCTGCTGATGCTGCCGTTCATGCTGGGCGTGGCCGACAAGTGGCCGTACGACTTCCAGTACGCGCTGGCGTTCCTGGCGATGTTGCAGATCACCGCGTCGATCCTGAACCTGCTGCCGGTGCCGGGCCTTGACGGCTACGGGATAGTCGAGCCGTGGCTGTCGTACGAGACGCGGCGGCAGGTGGAGCCGTTCGCGCAGTTCGGGCTGCTGGCGGTGTTCGGGGTGCTGTGGATCCCGTCGGTGAACGTGAAGTTCTTCGACTTCATCGACACGGTGACGGAGTGGTTCCAGGTGCCGAACGGGTATGTGGACGCCGGCTACACGCTGTTCAGGTTCTGGAACAACTGAGGCCCCGGAGCGAGTGGGTCGGGGCCGGCCGGCGGGTCAGGCGGGCTGGCCGGTGCGGGCCCGCTGCTCCTTGGCGCGCCGCCGGTAGAACCACCACATGTTGCTGCACACGCCCGCGAGCAGGATCCAGACGACGCCGAGCCAGCTGCCGTTCACGAAGGACACCACCGCGGCGGCGAGGGACAGCACGCACACGATGAGGGCGTAGAGGGCGAGGCGGGGCATGGGTGGCGGGCTCCTGTCATGACCGTGAACCTGGCCGCGTTCGTGGTCGCGGCCCTGGTCGTCGTGCGCCCATTGTCCCCCATGCCCCGCCGGCGCCTCACACGTCGGTGAGGCGCAGGCCCGCGTGGGCCTTGTAGCGGCGGTTCACCGAGATCAGGTTGGCCACCAGGGACTCCACCTGGTGGGCGTTGCGCAGCCGGCCGGCGAAGACACCGCGCATGCCGGGGATCCGGCCGGCCAGCGCCTGGACGAGGTCGGTGTCGGCGCGGGACTCGCCGAGCACCATCACGTCGGTGTCGATCTCCGGGATCTCCGGGTTCTGCAGCAGGACGGCGGACAGGTGGTGGAAGGCGGCGGTCACCCGGGAGTCGGGCAGCAGGGCGGCGGCCTGCTGGGCGGCGCTGCCCTCCTCGGGAGTCAGCGCGTAGGCGCCCTGCTTGTCGAAGCCGAGCGGGTTGACGCAGTCCACGACGAGCTTGCCCGCCAGGTCCACCCGGAGCGATTCGAGGGTCTTGGCGTGCCCGTCCCACGGCACGGCGACGATCACGATGTCGCTGCGCCGGGCGCACTCGCTGTTGTCGGCGCCCTCCACGTCGAGCCCGAGCTCACCGGCCGCGGCCTGGGCCCGTTCCGCGCTCCGCGACCCGATGATCACCTTCTGCCCGGCCCGCGCCAGCCGGTACGCCAGCCCGCGCCCCTGGTCACCCGTCCCGCCGAGCACACCCACCGTGAGACCGGACACATCCGGCAGCTCCCAGGGGTCCTTGGCGGGGGCTTTGGCCCCTTCCGGGGAGGTCTTGCCATCGTCAGGGTTAGTCATACCGGTGATCCTCCCATTTCGCGGGGCGCTGCGAGGAAGGGGGCGAGGAGTGCGAACAGCGTGTCGGGGCGGTCGAGCGGGATGATGTGGCCGCTGTCCTGAAGGTGGTGTCCGACCAGGTCATCGGCGAGGGGACGGAGCTGGCGCTCGAGCCCGGTGCCGACGGGGTGCGAGCCGACGGCCATGGTGGGCATGGTCAGCCGGGCCGTGCCGGCGGCGTCCTCGATCTGCCGCGCGCTGGTGGGCAGCGCCCGGTAGTAGGAGAACGCGCAGCGCAGCGCCTCACGCCCGGTGTACGCGTGGACGAAGGCCGCCCGGATGTCGTCCGGCACTCCCCGTCCCCGCGTCCCCGCGTCGAGGAACCAGTCGATGTACGGGGCCTCGTTGCCGGCCAGGACGGTCTCGGCGAGGCCGGGGACGGCGTGGAAGCCGAACCACCACGGGACACCGCCCGGGAGGACGGCCTCGGCGCCGGGCAGGCCGCCGAGCAGTGCCTCCATCGCGACCAGCCGCCGGACGAGGCCGGGCCGGCGCAGCGCGAGCAGCACGGCGGGGGCGGTGCCCGCGTCGATGCCGACCACCGCTGCCGAGGACTCGCCGAGCGCGTCGAGCAGCCCTCCGGCGTCGGCGGCGAGCGTGCCCGCGTCGTAGCCGTCGGCGGCACGCTCGCTGGCGCCGAGGCCCCGCAGGTCCGGGGCGATGACCCGGTACTGCCCGGCCAGCCGGTCGATGAGGCCGCTCCAGAGCCGCCAGGTGTGCGGGAAGCCGTGCAGCAGGAGGACCGCCGGTCCCTCGCCGGCGATCGCGACGTTGAGCTCGACGCCGTTCGTCGTGACGCGGTGCAGGCGGGGCGCGGTGGTGCTCGGCATGACGGCTCCTCGGGGCTTTGCTGGTTACCATTGGTGACCACAAAACGATAGGTAACCGCCCCGCCGCCTGCCAGACGGCACTTTCAGGAAAGGTGGTGAGCCACAGGTGACCACCTCAGGAACCCGGGCCCCCGGCCGCGGGGAGCGCGGCGACCTGTTCGACCCCTTGTGCCCGACGCGGCAGCTGCTCGACCGCATCGGCACGAAGTGGACGTCCATGGCGGTCAAGACGCTCGCCGACGCCGCACCGGACGAGGTGCGCTTCGCGGAGCTGAGACGGCGGATGCCGGGCGTCTCGCAGAAGATGCTGTCCGTGACGCTGCGGAGCCTGACCGCCGACGGGCTGGTGTCGCGCCGGGTCGAACCGACCGTGCCGCCGGGGGTCTTCTACCGGCTCACCGGGCTCGGGCTGTCCCTGGAGGTCGTGCTCGCGGGGCTGCGGGACTGGGCGGAGGAGCACATGGGTGAGATCGATCGTGGTAGGCGGGCCGCCGGGCAGGAGGAGGTGGGTGCGGGGTAGGGGGCCGGTTCGGGGGCCGGTTCGCGCTCGGGGGGCTGCCGGGCGCGGCGCGGGGAGCGCTGCCGGGCGGGGAAAATGCGTTGCCGCCGCTCCGGGCGGCGGGGACAGTGCGGGGGTGTCCGAGGCCGAGCCCCCTTCTTCCGGCGCGCGCGGGAAGCGCGAAGCGCGGTCGTTGCTGCCCGACCTGACTCCCTGGCGGGGGTCGCGGGACTTCCGGCTGATGTGGATGGCGGGCGCCGTCACCAGCCTCGGCAGCTTCGTGACCATGGTCGCGCTGCCCGTGCAGATCAAGGAGCTCACCGGCTCCGCGGTCGCCGTCGGCGCGGTGGGGGCGGTCGAGCTGGTGCCGCTGATCGTGTTCGGGCTCTACGGCGGGGCGCTCGCCGACGCGGTGGACCGCAAGCTGCTGATCGTGGGCAGTGAGGCCGCGCAGGGACTGCTGGTGGCGTTCCTGCTGGTCAACGCGATGCTGCCGCATCCGGCGCTGTGGCCGCTCTACGCCGCCGCCGTGGTCTCCAGCGCGCTGACCGGGCTGCAACGGCCGGCGCTCGACGCGATCGTGCCGCGGATCGTGCCGCGCGACCAGCTGGCCGCGGCAGCCGCGCTCAACGCTTTGCGCTGGCAGGTCGGCGCGATCGCCGGGCCGGCGATGGCGGGGCTGGTGATCGCGTATGCCGGGCTGCCGTACGCGTACGCGATCGACGCGGGGACGTTCGCGGTCTCCACCTGCCTGGGCCTCGGCATCCGCCGCTCCCCCGCCGCGCACGACGCGCAGCCGCCGTCGCTGCGCGGCATCGCGGAGGGCGCGCGGTACGCCTGGGGGCGCAAGGAGCTGCTCGGCACGTACGCGATCGACCTCGCCGCGATGTTCTTCGCCTACCCGGTGGCGATCTTCCCGTTCCTGGCGGACGACCTGCACGCGATGTGGGCGCTCGGCCTGATGTACGCGGCGGATTCGGTCGGGTCGCTGCTCGTGAGCGTGACCAGCGGGTGGACGTCACGGGTGCACCGGCACGGCCGGATGGTGGTGGTCGCGGCGGCCGGGTGGGGGCTGGCGATGGCCGCGGCGGGGTGGGCGGGCGAGATCTGGCTCGTCCTGCTGTGCCTGGGGGCGGCCGGGGGATGCGACATGATCAGCGGGATCGGGCGGGCCACGATGTGGAACCAGACGATTCCCGACGAGCTGCGGGGCCGGCTGGCCGGCATCGAGCTGCTCTCGTACTCGGCAGGCCCCCAGCTCGGCCAGCTCCGCTCCGGCAGCGTGGCCGCGCTCACGACCGCGCGGGTCGCCGTCTGGTCCGGCGGCCTGGCCTGCGCGGCCGCGGTGGCCATGCTGGCAGCAACGCTTCCCGGTCTGACGTCCTATGACTCCCGCAACCCACTTCCGGCGCGGCCCCCATCCCCCCACGAAGCCGGCGCCCCGACCCCCACCGCAATGGGCTGAGCCCCCTACCCGCCTCCAGGCGCACTGTGCCTCGTCGCGCAGTTCCCCGCGCCCCTGACGGGGCACGTCAGACGCGACCGAGCCCCGGCCAGCGCCCAAGGGGCGCGGGGCTGTATCCGATCTGCGGCTGGCGCCGCGTGGGCGCGACTTACCCCGGCATCACCAGGGGCGCGGGGAACTGCGCGACAAGCCCACCACCGGGCGGGGGCCGGCTACTGCCGGGACGGGCTGGGCGGGCGGGTCCGGCTGAGCCCCCGGGTGGGGGGAGGCTAGGGCCTGTCGTTCCAGTGGGGGTCCGTGTCCCATTCGAGATTGCGGTCCGCCGCCGTCTGCATCGCGTGTTCCGCCTCCGCGCGGCTCGCGTACGGGCCGAAGCGGTCCTTGGACGCGCACTGCGGACCCTCCTCCGCCGTCTTGTGCTGGAGGCAGTAGAACCACTCACCGGGCTTGCCCGCCGGCTTCTTCACCCTGAACAGCGCCATCGTCGCTCTCCCGTCCTCGTACTGCTCCCTGCCCGCCATGGTGCCCGACATGCCGCGGATACACTCGTCGGCATGTCTGGTCAGTCGCTGCTCGTCCCCGGCAAGCTCTCCCCCACCCGGCAGGTGCCTGCCTCGATTCCGCGCCCCGAGTACGTGGGGAAGCCGGGGCCCGCGCCGTACACCGGGTCCGAGGTGCAGGACGCGGAGACCGTCGAGAAGATGCGGATCGCGTCCCGGATCGCCGCGCGGGCGATGGACGAGGCCGCGAAGGCCGTCGCGCCCGGTGTGACCACCGACGAGCTCGACCGGATCGCGCACGAGTACATGGTCGACCACCAGGCGTATCCGTCCGACCTCGGCTACCGCGGCTTCCCGAAGTCGCTGTGCACCTCCGTCAACGAGGTGATCTGCCACGGCATCCCGGACTCCACCGAGCTGCGGGACGGCGACATCGTCAACCTCGACGTGACCGCGTTCATCCACGGCGTGCACGGCGACTGCAACGCCACCTACCTCGTCGGCGACGTGGACGAGGAGTCCCGGCTGCTGGTCGAGCGCACCCGGGAGTCGCTGGCCCGGGCGATCAAGGTGGTCAGGCCGGGCCGGCAGATCAATGTCATCGGCCGGGTCATCGAGTCGTACGCCAAGCGCTTCGGCTACGGGGTGGTGCGCGACTTCACCGGCCACGGCATCAACACCTCGTTCCACTCCGGCCTGATCATCCCGCACTACGACGACCCGCGGGCGACGACGTTGATGCGACCTGGCATGACGTTCACCATCGAGCCGATGCTGACCCTGGGCACGCACACCTGGGACCAGTGGGACGACGGCTGGACCGTGGTGACCAAGGACCGCAAGCGCACCGCGCAGTTCGAGCACACCCTCGTGGTCACCGCGGACGGCGCCGAGGTCCTCACCCTCCCGTGACCCGCGCGCTCCGGTGACCGGCGCGCGGCACTGACGGTCGCGCCCCCGGCGCAGGCGGCTGCCGATAGGGTGGCGGCGGCGTTTCCCCCCGCCGCCACAACCGAACGCCGCCTCAGCCACCAAGCCGCCGCACCCTTGCCGCCGGCACGCACCGCCTCGGGTACGAAGGAGCCAACGCGCCATGAACCGCCGCAGGTTGTGCCTTGGGGCCGCCACCGTCGCGCTGAGCCTGCCGCTGGCCGGCTGCATGACGGTGCACGGCGAGCGGGCGGTCATCCCCTCGGTGCGGGCGGCCGACGCGGCCACGGTCCTGGCGCACTTCGCCGACGTGAACAACGCGGCGAGCAAGGCCTACGACGCCCGGTTGATCGGCGGCGTGGAGACGGGCGCGCTGGCCGCGACGGACGCGGCGGGGCTGCGCGCCCAGCACGCCAACCACCCGGCGGGCAACCCGGCGTTCTCGCCGCTGAAGTTCTCCGACGCGAAGTACGTGATACCCGAGCAGCGCGGCTGGCCGAAGTTCTTCGTCGCCGACACGGCCACCAACCGCAGTTCCACGGCCCGTTGGCTGATGGTCTTCCGCCGCGACACGGCCGCCGCCACCTGGAAGGCGGCCTTCGTGGCCGCGGTGCCGACCGCGCAGATACCGAAGTTCGCCACCGGCAAGGACGGCTACGCCGAGCCGCTGCCGCTGGCCGGCACCGATCTGGCGGTGCAGCCGGGGCAGGTGGCGTCCGAGTACACCGACTACCTCCAGAAGGGCCTGACCGGCCGGCAGGTCTTCGCCGCCGGTCCCACGACCTCCGGGGTACGCGACAGCCGCAAGACCACCGCGCACACCGCCAACTCCGTGACGCAGTACGCCGACCAGCCCGCCGAGGGCCCGGACTACACCCCGATCGCGCTGCGCACCGACGACGGCGGGGCACTGGTCTTCTTCGCCTCGCACCACCAGTCGCGGGCGACCTACCGGGCGGGCTTCAAGCTCAACATCGACCCGAACACCAAGGCGCTGATGACCGGCACCCCGAAGACCTCGGTGACCCTCTCGCACGTGGCCCAGCAGGCGGTGACGGTGCCGCCGGCCGACGCGAAGCCGGCGCAGGTGGTCTTCCTCAGCCGGGTGGTCGGCCTGGTCTCCGCGAAGGGCGCCTAACCGCCGCGTCCCGGCCCCGAACCGAACGGGGCCCAGGGCTCAGCGGGCCCAGGCGGCCTGGTCGGCCTCCGGCTCGTAACCGAAGTGCGCGCAGGCGTCGGAGAGGATGTCGAGCACCATCAGCGGGTCGGGCAGCGGCAGTTCGGGACCGCGGCCGGGCAGCCACTGCACCGTCTGGCCGTCGGGCAGCCGGGAGGGCGGGAGCAGGACGTAGCTGCCGCGGCAGTGCCAGCGGATGCCCGGGTGCTCGTCGGCGGTCTCGGGGTGGCAGTCGAGCTCGCACGGCCACCACTCCTCCTCCTCGGCGGGGGTGCCGCGGCTGGCGGTGAAGAACAGCATCCGGTCCTCGCCGAGTGCCGCGACCGGGCCGAGGGTGGCGGAGTCGGGGCTGAGCCGTTCCAGCGCGAGCCGGCCGGCCTCGGCGGGCACGTCGAGCACGTCGTGGCCCACGCCGGTGGCGGTGACGAAGTTGGCGAGCGGCTGGCCGCGCAGCCACTGCTCGACCCGCTCGGGGTCGCAGGTGGCCTGGGTCTGCCAGGCGAGCGAGACGGGGTGCAGGGCCGGGATCGGACAGCCGATCCGGTCGCAGGAGCAGCCGAAGCCCTCGGGGTGGGCGGCGGGCGCGACGGGGAAGGCGGCGGCAGCGGCGGCCTTGATCAGCTCGTCCCTGCGCAGGTCGAGGGCGGCGGCGCGGGCGGAGGCCCGGGTGGTCCGGGGCGGCTTCGCGGTCCGGTCGGCCCCCTGGCCGCCTTCCGTACGGCGGCGCAGCCAGCCGGGCAACCTGCTCTTGCCTGCCATCGAGCTCCTTCCCTCGCCCCAGCCGTCCATGGGCGGCTGATGATTCAACCGTACGCGGGCGGTGGAGAACATCCTCCCTGTTGGCCGGATTGAACACCCACCGGGGGTGGAACTGTTCCTGTGTACGTTTCCGACACGTTGTCGGTAAGTTCTCGGCGAACCATTGACTTAGGTATACCTAACTTGCCAGGATCGACGCCGGTGGCACCCCCGTCCACCGACCCCGACGCCGGAGGTCCCCGTGACGCCCCAGCCGCCGCCGCCCTTCTCCAAGGTGCTCCGTGCCGCCAGCCTCGCCGAGCACGACGAGGCGTCGGGCGCCTCCTTCATGACCGACCTGCTGGGCGGAGCGCTCGGCGTCGAGGCGTACGCCCGCTACACCGAGCAGCTCTGGTTCGTCTACCGGGCACTGGAGGAGAGCGCCGGGCCGCTGGCCGCCGATCCGCTGGCGGGCCCGTTCATCCGGCCGGAGCTGCCCCGGGTCGCCGCGCTGGAGCACGACCTCGATCTGCTGCTCGGGGCCGGCTGGCGGCAGCGGGCCGTCGCACTGCCGGCCACCGCCCGCTACGCCGAACGCGTCGCCCAGGTCGCCCGCGAGTGGCCGGCCGGCTACGTCGCCCACCACTACACCCGCTACCTCGGTGACCTGTCGGGCGGCCAGCTGATCCGCGACATGGCGGAGCGGACGTGGGGCTTCCAGCACAAGGGCGACGGGGTGCGGTTCTACGTCTACGAGGCGATCGGCAACCCGGCCGCGTTCAAGCGCGACTACCGCGAGCGGCTGAACGAACTTGGCGCCGCGGTAGACGAGTTGGAGCGGCAGCGGGTGGTGGCCGAGTGCCGGAACGCATACTCGCTGAACACGGCCGTGTTCCGGGCGCTCGGCGAGGTGTTCACACTGACCGCGTAGCGGACACCGGTCAGGACCGGGTCGGTACCGACCGGTACGGTCTGGTGCGAGTGATGCGGGAGTGCAACGGGGTGCCGCGCGCGGGTTGAACACCCAATGTGCCTGGTGACGGCGGCGCCCTTCCTCACTAGATGAGTTATTCTGGCTTGAGGTGAAAAGCAGCCATGCACCGGGGAGAACAGCACTATGGATCCGTCTGACTGTAGAGACGACAGAGATGTTCAGCCCGCGGTGACGACCGGAGCCGCCGGGGCCGGCGGCACCGGCACCCGCAGGGGGAGCCGGGACTACATCCTGGACGCCGCCAGGAAGCTGTTCGCCGAGAAGGGCTTCCAGGGCGTCAGCGTGCGCGCCATCGCGAAGGAGGCCGAGGTCGATCCCGCCCTCGTGCACTACTTCTACTCGACCAAGGGCGACGTCTTCACCGCCGCGGTCGGCGACCTGTGCGATGTCGAGGGCCTGCTGGAACGGGTCCGCTCGGCTCCCGAGGAGCAGGTGGCGGAGCGGCTGGTGACCGTCTTCCTGCAACTGTGGGAGTCGCCGGGCGTCCGCGAGCCGCTGCTCGCCGTGGCCCGCTCGGCGGTCGACAACGAAGAGGCCAACGAGGCGCTCACCGACTTCCTCGACTCCGGCCTCGTCACCCAGGTGGTGGCCGCGACCGGCGCGAGCGACCCCGACCGGCGGGCGGCGCTGGTGACCGCGCAGCTGATGGGCGCGGTCATGATGCGCTATGTGATGCGGGTCGAGCCGCTCGCCGGCCTCGACCACGACACTCTGGTGGCCCAACTGACGGTCGCCGTCGAGCAGTTGCTCGCGCTCGACCTGACCATGCGGCCGCGCCCCGCCGGCCGCCCGCAGACCAGGAGTCTGGCCGTGGGCGGCCTGTAGGGGCCCGCAGGCCGGAGCTTCGCGGCCTCACCGCCGCGCGGCGGTCCTGACCACCACCCGGCCCGGCGCCTTGATGGCGACCGCGCCGATCACGGCGCCGTCCGACGGCAGATCGACCACGGACCACCCGTCCGGTCCGCCGCAGCCGTCCGGCAGTTGGAGCAGCGCGCCGCCCGCGTCCGTGACCACCGAGGCGAGACCGCCGGACAGCCCGGTGCCGAGCGCCTTGAGCACCGCCTCCTTGCGGGTCCACAGCCGCAGGAACATCCGGTGCCGCTCCACCCCCTCCAGTTGGGCCAGGGCGTGCCGTTCCACGGCCGCGAAGACCGTCTCCGCGAGCTCGTCCACGTCCTGGACCGGCCGCATCGGCTCGACGTCGATCCCGACCGGCCCGCTGACCGAGGCCGCCGCCGCGGCGACACCGCCGCCCTCCGCCGCCACCGTGCCGTGGCTCATGCTGACGTGCACGCCCGCCGGATGGCCGAGCAGCGGGCGGCCCCGCGCGCCGCGCTGCCACCGCTGCCGGGACGGCGGGCAGCCGAAGTGCTCCGCGACGAGCTGACGCGCCGCCGACCTCGCCGCCCGCCGGGCCAGCTCGTGGTCCGTGCGGCACGCGCCGAGCACCGATCCGCCGGCGACTCCTCCGGCCGGTCCGAAGATCGGCCCGGCCACCGGTATGGGCACCATCCGCACGACCACCTCCGCACGTCGGGGTGACGACATGTGACACCTGCCCCCTTGACAGCCGACCTCATGAACACCGTAGAGTTCATCTTATACAGAACTCATCGAATGAGGAAGTCATCCATTCATGATTCGAGCTGCGAGTTCAGGGAGTCTGGCTGTGAACACAGAGGGTCCTGATGACTGACCCGCGGCCCGCGGCCGTCCCGCTGGCCGTCGTCGGCGTCGGCTGCCGCTTTCCGGGCGGGGTCCGCGATCTCGACGGGCTCGGCGCCCTGCTGTCCTCGGGCGGCGACGCGATCGGCGCCGTCCCGCCGGACCGCTGGTCCGCCGACTTCCACGACCCCACCCTTGACCGGCCCGGCACCACGTCGAGCCATGTCGGCTCCTTCCTGGCCGACATCGACCGGTTCGACGCCGGCTACTTCGGCGTCTCGCCCCGCGAGTCGCGGTCGCTCGACCCGCAGCAGCGACTGCTGCTGGAGGTCGCGGCCGAGGCGATGAGCGACACCGGACGGCCGCGCGCGGACTGGCGGGGCAGCCGTACGGCCGTGTACGTCGGCATGCTCGCCTCCGACTACACGGTGCTGCACGCCAAGACCCTCGGCCCGGCCGGGATCGGGCCGCACTACGCCAGCGGCGTCGAGTTCAGCTTCGCGGCCGGCCGGCTCGCGTACACCTTCGACTTCCACGGCCCGGTCGCCACCCTCAACTCCGCCTGCTCGTCGTCGCTGCTCGCGGTGCACCTGGCCGCCCAGAGCCTGCGCAGCGGCGAGTGCGACACCGCGCTGGCCGGCGGCGTCAACCTGCTCATGGTGCCCGAGTTGAGCGTCTTCATGAGCCGGATCGGCGCGGTCTCGCCGACCGGGCGGTGCCGCCCGTTCGACACCGCGGCCGACGGGGTCGTACGCGGCGAGGGCTGCGGCCTGGTGGTGCTCAAGCGGCTGGCCGACGCGCTCGCCGACGGCGACCGGATCTACGCGACCGTCGACGGATCCGCGGTCAACCACGACGGTTTCAGCATGGGCCTGACGGTGCCCAACGGGGCCGCGCAGATCGACCTGCTGCAACGGGCCCTGGCCAGCGGCTCGTTGGAGCCCGCGGACGTGGACTACGTGGAGGCGCACGGCACCGGCACGCCGCTCGGCGACCAGATCGAACTGTCCGTGCTGGCCGACGTGTTCGGCACCGGTCGGGCCGCCGACCGGCCGCTGCTGGTCGGCTCGCACAAGGCCGTGTTCGGACACACCGACGCCGCCGCCGGGATCGCCGGGCTGCTCAAGGCCGTCTGGATCGTCAACTCCGGGCAGGCGCCGCCGCAGCCGCACCTCGACTCCCCCATCGGCGCGATCGACTGGACGAGGGCGGGGGTCGCCGTGCCCACGGCGGCGACCGCGATCGAGGCCGCGGGGCGGCCGGTGCGGGCCGGGGTCAGCGCGTTCGGGCTCAGCGGCACCAACGCGCACATCATCGTCAGCGGGCCGCCCGCGCCGGCCGCCGCGGAGCCGGACGCCGCTTTCACGGACGGCCCGTACGTGCTGCTGGTCTCCTCGCACCACGAGGCCGGTCTCGCCGAGCAGGCCGTGGGGATGCGGGCCCGGGTGGTCGAGGCTGAAGAGACCTACCGGTTAACGGAGTTGGTGCGGTCGGCCGCGACCAGGCGGACTCACGAGAGCCACCGCTTCGCGGTCGTCGCCGGTGAACGGGACGGGCTGCTCGACGGGTTGGCCGGGTTTTCCGACGGCTCCCCGTCCGCCGGGGCCGGCTCCGCCGGGTCCACGTTCGCGGGCGTCGCCGATCCCGACACCCCGCTCAAGACCGCCTTCGTGTTCTCCGGGCAGGGCAGCCAGTGGCCGGGGATGGCCGCGGACCTGTACGACAGCGAACCCGTGGTCCGCGAGGCGCTGGAGGAGTGCGACGCGCTGATCAGGCGCGAGGCGTCCTGGTCGCTGGTGGACGAGTTGCGGCGACCGCGCGGCAGCAGGCTCGCCGACACCGACATCGCGCAGCCGGCGGTCTTCGCCGTACAGGTCGCGCTGAGCCGCTGGTTCGGCCACGCCGGGCTGACCCCCGACGCCGTGCTCGGGCACAGCGTCGGCGAGGTCGCGGCCGCGCACGTTGCCGGCCGGCTGGCACTGGAGGACGCGGTGACGCTGGTGGTCAGGCGCGGCCGGATCCTGCACGAGACCACCGGGACCGGCCGGATGATCGCGGTCAACGGGCCGGCGGAGACGGTGGCGGCGGTGCTCGCCGACCTCGGTCCCGGTGTGGTGGTCGCGACCGTCAACGGCCCGGAGTCGGTGGTGATCGCCGGCGAGCCCGAGCCGACGCTGCGGGCCGCCCGGGTGCTGGCGGAACGCGGTCTCACCTGCCTGCCGCTGCCCGTCGACTACGCCTTCCACAGCCCCGTCGTGGCGCACTGCGGACCGCGGTTGCGCGCGGCGCTCGGCGATCTCGCTCCGGCCGGTACGGGCCGGATCCGGCTGCTGTCGAGCGTCCGCCCGCAGGAGGATCTGACGGCGCCGGACGCCGACTACTGGGAGCACAACCTGACCGACCCCGTGCTGCTGTGGCCCGCCGTGGACCGGCTGCTCGCCGAGGACGACTACACCCTCGTCGAGATCGGCGCGCACCCGGTGCTGGCCCGTCCGCTCGCGGACGCGGTGCGCGACCGGGGCGGGCACGGCCGGGTGATCAGCACGCTGCGCCGCGCCGAGCCGGGCCCCCTGTCCCTCCGCAAGGCGGCGGCCGGTCTGCACGTGGCGGGCGCGGAGCTCAACTGGTCCGCGGCCGTCGGACGGCCCGGGCGCTACCAGCGGCTGCCCGTGCCGACGTGGGGTGGTGACCGGTACTGGCTGACGGGGGTAGAGCGCGGGGTGCAGTCCGGGGTGGGCGGCGCGGGCGCGCCGGCGAGCGTGGGCACGGCGGCCGACGCTGGCGCGGCGGTTGCGGGGGTGGGCGCAGGCGGGACGGTCGGCGCGGGCGCGGCGGGCAGCGTAGGCGCGGCGGGCACGGCGGGCAGCTTAGGCGCGGCGGTCGGCGCAGGCGCGGCGGTCGGCGCAGGCGCTGGCGCGGCGGTCACGGCGGGCACGGCGGGCACGGCGGGCAGCGCCGGTGCGGCGGTCGGCGCCGGCACGGCGGTCGGCGCAGGCGCTGGCGCGGCGGTCGGCGCGGGCGCGGCGGGCGCGGCGGTCGGCGCCGGTGCGGCGGTCGGCGCAGGCGGGGCGGTCGGCGCGGGCACGGCGGGCACGGCGGGCACGGCGGGCACGGCGGGCAGCGTCGGCACGGCGGTCGGCGCAGGCGGGGCGGTCGGCGGCGGCAGCGCGGGCACGTTGGTCGCGGCGGTCGGCGCGCGGATCAGTCTGCTCGGGGCGGACGGGTCGGTGGTCGGGGAGCTTTTCGCGAGCACGGCGGAGGGGGCGGCGGGCCCGGTGCTCCCGATGCTCGCGGTACAGGGCATGGCGGGGCAGGCGCTCGCGTCTCCAGGAGCGGGCGGGACGGCGGCCCCGACGGACTCGGTCCTCCTGGCCGACTCCGTTGCTGCTCGGGCGACTTGGGCTGCCGGCTCCCACCCGGCCGCCCCGACCGCTGGTCCGGTCCCGGCCACCGCGGCCGACTCCGTTGCTGCTCAGGCCACTTGGACTGCCGGCTCCCACCCGGCCCCCGCGACTGTTGTTCCGGTCCCGGCCACCCCAGCCGACTCGGCTGCCGCTTCGGCTGCTCGGGCTGTCGGCCAAGGACAGGCGGGCGCGGCTCCGGCCGCCGCCGGGAGGGCTGTCACCCAGGGCGGGACGGCTCCGGCCGGCCTGGTCGCCGGCCCGGGCCGGGCTGTGTGGCCGGCGCCGGGCGGCTCGGCCGCCGCCGGGGCGGCTGTCACCCCGGCCGGAACGGTCGCCGGCCCGGGCCGGGCTGCGCCGCCCGCGCCAAGCGGCGCGGGTCCCGCACCTGTCGCACCCGGGCCGGGCCCCGCGGCGGTCCTCACCGTCGTGGACCGGGCCGTACGCCGGGTGCTCGGGCTGGCCGACGGCGCCGTACTGCCGCGCAGGCGCGCCCTGTTCGAGCTCGGCCTCGACTCGCTCACCGCCGTGGAGCTGCGCAAGGCGCTGAGCGCGCAGCTGGGCGTCGAGCTGCCCTCCACCGTCGTCTTCGAGTACCCCACCGTCGAGGCGCTCGCCGGCCACCTCGGCGAGATCGCCCCACCGGCGCCCGTCACCGCAGCCCCGGCCGGTACCGGCCCGGCGGCGGAAGAACCGGGCGCGACAAAGCCCCCCGTCCGCGGTACCACGACTGACGCGGCGGGCGCCGCGGACGGGGATCCAACCGAGGCTGAGGACGACCGGGCGGTGGCCGTGGTGGGCGTGGCCTGCCGGCTGCCCGGGGCCGGCTCGGTCGAGGAGTTCTGGGAGCTGCTGCTCGACGGCGGGCAGCGGACCGGTGAGCTGCCCGCGGAGCGGCGTGCCGACCCGAGTTGGGGCGAGATCGGCCCCAACGTGCCCACCAGGGGCGGCTACTTGGACGACGTCGCCGGATTCGACGCGGCGTTCTTCAGGATCGCGCCGCGCGAGGCGCAGTTCCTCGATCCGCAGCAGCGGCTGTTGCTGGAGGTCGCCTGGGAGTCGCTGGAGGACGCCGGGCTCGCCCAACAGGAGCTCGCCGACCGGCCGGTGGGCGTCTACGTCGGTCTCAACACCGCCGACTACCAGCAGTTGCTCACCCGCGACATGCGGGACGTGGACCTCTACTACGGCACCGGCACGTCGTTCGCCGCGACCGCGGGACGGCTGTCGTACGCGCTGGGGCTGCGCGGCCCCAGCCTGGCCGTCGACACCGCGTGCTCGTCCTCGCTGACGGCGGTCCACCTGGCCTGCCAGGCGCTGCGCGAAGGCGACTGCGAGGTCGCTCTCGTCGGCGGCGCCAATGTGATCGTGGCGCCGACGGTGGCCGTCGCGATGTCGGCGGGCGGCGCGCTCTCCGCCGACGGCCGGTGCAAGACCTTCGACGAGGCGGCGGACGGCTACGGGCGCGGCGAGGGCGCCGCGGTGTTCGTCCTCAAGCCGCTCGCGGCGGCGCGCCGGGACGGCGACCGGGTCTACGCGCTGATCGCGGGCAGCGCCGTCAACCAGGACGGGGCGAGCGGCGGCATGACGGTGCCGAGCGCGTCCGCGCAGACCGCCGTGATCCAGCAGGCGCTGCGGCGGGCGCGGTGGCAGCCCGCCGACGTGGACTACGTGGAGGCGCACGGTACGGGGACGCCGCTCGGCGATCCCATCGAGGTGACGGCGCTGGCCGACGCGCTCGGCGCGGGGCGCGATCCCGAGCAGAAGGTGCTCGTCGGCTCGGTGAAGGCCAACATCGGCCACTTGGAGGCTGCGGCGGGCGCGGCGGGGCTGCTCAAGGTGATCCTCGGCGTGCACCACGGGGAGATTCCCCGGCATCTGGTGACGACGCCGTCCTCGCGGATCGACTGGGCCCGGCTGCCGGTCGCGCTGGCGAGCCGCCGGCAGGACTGGCCGGCGACCGGCCGGCCGCGGCGGGCCGGGGTCAGCGCTTTCGGTTTCAGTGGCAGCAACGCGCACGTCCTGGTCCAGCAGGCCCCCGAGCCCCCGACGCCCCCGGCCCCCGCCCCGCCGGAGTCCGGCGGGCCCTACGTACTCCCGGTGACCGCCGCGACCCCTTCCGCGCTGCGCACGGCTGCGGGCCTTCTCGCAACCCGCCTCCGCACCACCGCGCCCGGCGAACTGGCCGCCGTGGTCCGGACGTCGACCCGCAGGCGCTCCCGGCTCGACCACCGCTTGGCGGTGATAGGTACGGACGCGACCCAACTCGCCGCAAGCTTGGCCGAGTTCGCGGCAGGCGGCACACCGGACGCGACCCGCCAGGGCCACACCCCGGGCGGAGACACGACCACGGTCGGCTTCTGGTACGACGACATCCTGCCGACGACGTACCCCGCAGACCTCCGCGAACCCACGGGCCCGTACGCCCAAGTGCTGGCTGCGTGCGCCGAGACCCTGGGCCAACTGACCGGCGCACCACCGGACCTGTGGTCACCACCGCCGACGCGGGAGCAGCGCCCGGCCCACGTCTTCAGCCACCAGGTGGCAGCAACCCGCCTGTGGTCGACCTTCGGTGTGTCCCCGGACGGGGTGGCGGGCAGGGGCACGGGAGTCATCACCGCCGCCTGGGCGGCCGGCCGCCTGTCGCTGCGGGCGGCGCTGGCGCTACTGACCGGCGCGGAGGTCGGCGACCCGCTGCAACCGGCACGAATCCCGGTGCTGACGCCCGGAGATGAGACGTCGGCCAACGACCTGGCAGCGCTCCTGCGCGCGGCAGCGCTGCCGCGACCCAGCGCGGAACAGCCCGGCGACGGCGACCCGTTGCGGGAGGCCGCGACTCCACCGGTCACCGTCCGAGACAACGCGCACGGCGCCATCCCGGCCGGGCCGGCGAGTGCTGACGTCACACAACCGGATGCCCGACCGAACGGCATCGACCCGGCCGAGCGGCGACGGGCCGGCGCTGAACAGCCGCGCGCCGGCGACCCGTTACCGACCACTCGTACGCTGCCCACCGCCGGCCACGCGGCAGCCGCCAGCTCGGCCGCGCCACAGCGCGCAATCACCGCACGGGCAGACGCTGCGCCGAACGCCGACAACCCGGCCGCGCCGCCCCGCGCCGACGCGGAACAGCCCGGCGGCGGCGGCCCGTTGCCCTCTGCCCATGCGCTGCTCACGGGCTGGGCGCCGGCCGCATCCCTCGCCGCCGGCGCCCAGCCCGCCCCCAACGACCCTCTGCTCAGCGCCTTCGATGCGCGGATCGATGTCCTCGCGCCGCTTCTCGATGCGCGCGACACGCCCGTTGTTGCTGTCGCCCTCGCTGCCGCTCAGCTGTTCGTCAGCGGGCATCAACCCGTCTGGGATGCCGCCGTGCCGGCCGGGGCGCCGGTCAGGTTGCCTTCCTATCCCTGGGAGCGGCGGCGGTTCTGGTATCGGGAGCTTCCTGCTGTCCGCGAGGCGGATTCCGCTGCCGATCTGCTCTTCGACATCGCCTGGGAGCAGGTCGAGGAACCGCAGGTCAGCGAGGACGAAGTCGGGACCTGGGCCGTTGTCGGGGGTGGTGAGGCCGATGAACTGGCCGACGCGCTCGGGCGGCAGGGACATCAGGTCGTTCGGCTTGCGGCTGGTGGGGACTGGCGGGGGCGGCTGGGGGAACTGGGGGCCGCGCATCCGGGCTGCCAGGGGGTGGCCGTTGTCGCCGATGGCGGCGTGCTGGACGCGCTCGCTGTCGGGCGGGCGGTGGCCGGGCTGGCCCGGCCGGTGGGGCGGTTGTGGTTCGTCACCCGGAACGTGCCGGGGGCCGCGGCCGACGAGGCTGCCGTCTGGGAGCTCGGCCGGGTGCTCGCGCTGGAGATGCCCGGGCGTTGGGGCGGGCTGGTGGACTACCGCCCGGGCGCCGCGGACGCGGCGGTGCGCGCGCTCGGGGCGCAGCGGTCCGGGCGCGGGGACGATCAGCTGCGGGTGGGGCCTGGCGGTCCGCGGGCCGCGCGGCTGGTCAGGGCCGCCGCCACCGAGAGGTGGCGCGAGACCGTCGAGGCGGACCGCTGCCACCTGGTGATCGGCGGCGAGGCCGCCGCACCCGCGGTCGAGGCGCTGGCCGCACAGGGCGCCCGCCGCATCGTGTGGGCCGGCGGCGGCAAGGTCCCCGACCTGCCCGCCGACGTGTCGGTGGAACTCTGCACGGTGCCCGAACTGGCCGCCGCCCTCGGCGAGTTCGACCGGCTCGGCGACGTGATCGCCGTCGCGACACCCGCGGCCACCACCGCGCTGGCCGACGTCACCCCCGGCACCGTCACCGGGCATCTCGCGCAGGCCCGCGAACTGGCCGCCGCCTGCGAGCTCGCGGCCGGCCGCGGACCGCAGCGGATCACGGTGGTGATCAGCGCGGGCCCGAGCTGGGGCTCGGTGAGCACCGCCGCCGGCGCGGCGGCGGCCGGCTACCTGGCCGGCTGGGCGGACAGCGGCCGCACCAAAGTCCCGGTCGGCGTGCTCGGCCTGATGCCGCGAGCGGACAGCGGCGAGCTGTCGGCCGAGCATCTGGCGCTGTTCGAGCAGAGCGGCCTCCGGCTGCTGTCGCGGGACGAGGTCGGGGCCGTACTCGGCAAGGTGCTGCTGGCCGCGCCCGGCCGGCACAGCGTGGCGGCCGTCGACCTGGACCGCTACGTGCGGCTCTGCCAGGAACTCGCCCCGCGAACGTTCCTCAGCGCCTTCGCCGCCGCACCGAAAGCACCGCGGCAGGACTGGGTGACGGGGCTGCCGCCCGCCGCCCGGCTCGACCGGCTGGTCGGGCACACCACCGAGACGGTGGCCTCGGTGCTCGGCCTGCGGACCGGCGAACTCGACCCGGAGGCCGGCTTCTTCGACATCGGCATGGACTCGGTGATGGCGCTCGGCGTCCGCAGCCGGCTGGAGGAGGACCTCGGCGTCGAACTGCCGAGCACCCTCACCTTCGAGTATCCGACAGCCGTCCAACTGGCCTCTTACCTCGCCGAGTTGCTGGACAACAGCACCACGTCCGACGGCCCGGAAGACGCCCCCGACGACCCGAGCGCGCCACCCGCACCAGCCACCGACGACGACCTGCTGCTCGCGCTCGAACGCCAGATGGCAGCGGCGGAAGACCAGCTCGACACCCGGACGAGAGAGACGTGATGGACGCCCTTGAGTTGTACCGGAGCAAGCTGATCGACGCGACGGCCACCATCGAGCGGCTGCGCAACCGCCTGGGCGACGCCCGGCAGCACGCCACCGACCCCATCGCCGTCGTCGGAATGGGCCTGCGGATGCCGGGCGGGGCCGAGACGCCCGAGGCGTTCTGGACGGTGCTGCGCGACGGCGTGGACACCACGCGGGAGTTCCCGCAGGCCCGCGCCGACGCGAACGCGCTCTACGACCCCGACCCCGACCACCCCGGCACCGCCTACGTGGTCCGCGGCGGCTTCCTCGACGCGGTCGACGGCTTCGACCCCGCCGTCTTCGGGATCTCGCCGCGCGAGGCCGTCGGCATGGACCCGCAGCAGCGGATCATGCTGGAGCTGACCTGGGAGGCGCTGGAGCGCGCCGGGTACGCGCCGACCGGCCTGACCGGCAGCCGCACCGGGGTCTACTTCGGGGTCAGCACGACCGACTACGTGCGGATGCGGCAGCAGGTCGGCGACATCGCCGACGTCGACGCCTACCAGCTCACCGGCGAGCCCAGCTTCATCGCGGGCCGGGTCTCGTACTCCTTCGGGCTGCGCGGGCCGAGTTCGGTGATCGACACCACCTGCTCGTCGTCGCTGGTGGCCGTGCACGAGGCGAGCCACGCGCTGCGCGGCAGGGAGTGCGACATGGCGGTGGCCGGCGGCGTCAACCTGATGCTGTCGCCGTACGGCTTCGTGCTGATGAGCAAGTTCCGCGCGCTGGCCGCCGACGGCCGGTGCAAGACGTTCGACGCCGCCGCCGACGGGTACGCCCGCGGCGAGGGCGCCGGGGTGCTGATCCTGAAGCGGCTGTCGGACGCGGTCGCCGACGGCGACACGGTGCTCGCGGTCGTCCGCGGCTCCGCGGTGAACCACGACGGCCGCAGCAGCGGCCTGACGGTGCCCAACCCGCAGGCGCAGCAGGACGTGATCCAGCGCGCGCTCGACCAGGGCGGTGTGCCGCCGGACCAGGTGGACTACGTCGAGGCGCACGGCACCGGCACCTCGCTCGGCGACCCGATCGAACTGCGGGCGCTGGACGCGGTGTTGCGCAAGGGACGTGACACGCCGCTGCTGGTCGGCTCGGTCAAGACCAACATCGGGCACCTGGAGCCGGCCGCCGGCATCGCGGGGCTGATCAAGGTGATCCTGTCGCTCCAGCACGCCGAGATCCCGCCGCACCTGCACCTGGTGACGCCCAACCCGAAGATCCCGTGGAGCCGGCTGGCCCTTGAGGTGCCGACCTCGCTGCGCCGCTGGCCCGGCACCCGCAGCCCGCGGACGGCCGGGGTGAGCAGCTTCGGGGCCAGCGGCACCAACGCCCACATCGTCCTCAGCTCCCCCAGCGAGGCGGTCGGCCAGCCCAAGGCCGTCGAACCCGCGGAAGCCGCCTCTTCCGACGACGGCCGCAGCGAGCTGCTCCTGCTCTCGGCCCGTACGCCCACCGCCCTGCGCACCCTGGCCGGCCGCTACGCCGAGTACGTCGCCGGGTCCCGGCACCGGCTCGCCGACCTGTGCTTCACCAGCCAGGTCGGCCGGGCCAGGCTCGCGCACGGCGCCGCGGTGGCCGGCAGCCGCGCCGAGATCGCCGACCGGCTCGCGCAGTACGCCCGCGGCGCCGGCCAGGGCCAGGTGATCGAGGCCGAACAGGCCCCGTACCAGGCGCGAAAGCTCGCGTTCCTGTTCACCGGGCAGGGCGCGCAGTACCGGGGCATGGCCGCGGGGCTGCGCGAGGACCCGGTGTTCGCCGCCGCGTTCGCCGAGTGCGACGAGTTGATCTCGCCGCTGCTGCCCCGGCCGCTGGCCGAGGTGCTGTGGGGCGACGAGCCGGCCGCCGGTGCCAGCCTCGATGACACCCGCTACACCCAACCCGCGCTGTTCGCCGTCGAATACGCGCTGGGCCGGACGCTGCTGGCCGCCGGGGTGCGGCCGGCCGCGCTGCTCGGGCACAGCGTCGGCGAGATCACCGCGGCCTGCCTGGCCGGCGCGATCGAACTCCCGGACGCGGCACGGCTGGTGGCCCACCGCGGCCGGCTGATGTCCGCGCTGCCGGCCGGCGGCGCGATGACGGCGGTCGGCTGCGACGAGGAGATCGCGCGGGAGGCGATCGACGCGGCGGCCGGCGGCCGGGTGTCGGTCGCGGCCGTCAACGGCCCCGAGGACGTGGTGCTTTCGGGGGCCGCGGACCAGGTGGAGAAGGTGGTGGCGCGGCTGGCGGCGGCCGGACACCGGGGCCGGCCGCTGAACGTCTCGCACGCGTTCCACTCCGCGCTGCTCGACCCGATGATCGAGGAGTTCAGGCAACTGCTGGCGACGATCACCTTCAAGCAGCCGGAGATCCCGCTCGTGTCCAACCTGACCGGCGGCTACTGGACGCCCGAGGAGCTGAGCCCCGACTACTGGGTGCGGCACGCCTCCGGCACGGTCAGGTACCTGGACGGGCTGCGGACGCTGTACGACGACGGCATCCGCACCTTCGTCGAGGTCGGCCCGCAGCCGGTGCTGACCGGCATGGGCCGCAAGGCACTTGACGATCCCGGGTGCGGCTGGACCGTCCCGCTGCGCAAGGGCCAGGACGACCGCACCTCGTTCCTTGAGGCGCTGGGCGCGCTGCACCTGCGCGGCTGCCCGGTGGACTGGGCGGCCCCGCACGACGGCCGGCGCCCGCGCCGGGTGCCGGGGCCCACCTACCCGTGGGAGCGCGAACGCTTCTGGTTCCGCACGGCGCTGCCCGGCGCGAACGGCGGTTCCGGCAGCGCCGATCGCCCGCTGCCCGGCGTCGGCAGCCGGGTGCGCTCCCCGATGCCGGTGTTCGAGGAACTGCTCCCCGAGGGCACGCCCGCCCCCACCGCGGCGGACGTGCTGGGCGGGCTCGTCGAGCGCGCGGTTCGGGCAGCGGCGGCGGGCCACGGCGGCCGATGGCGCGCGCTGTCCGAGGTACGGGCCGAGCCTTCGCTGCTGCACGAGGCAGCCGGTCCGTGGCTGATCCAGTCCTCGGTCCGCCCCGGAACGGCCACGGAGATGGTGGTCGACGTCTCCGGAATCAGCCCGGAGGCCTCGCGGGCAGAGGCGGGCTGGCTGCCCCACGGCACCGCGACCGTGCACAGGACGCCTTCGGCGATCGGCGGGGATGCCGGGCCGCAGTGGCCGGACGGACCGGCGGCGCGGTCTACCGCCGGCCTCCAGCCGGCTGACGCCAACTCCCGCCAGCAGTCCGTCAGTCCGCAACCAGACCAACCCGGAGCGCAGCTCCTGCCCACCGTCGACGTGCCCGACACGAGCGGCGACGAGGCCGCCGCCTGGGGTGCGTTGGTGCGGGCTGCCGTGCAGGCGGTCGGCTCGGTCTTCGCAGCGGGCGGTGGGGCCGCCGGGTGGGTGCGGTCGCTGGCCGGGGCGTCGTGCCGGGCGCCCGCGCTCGTCACGCGGGTGCGGGTGAGCCGCGCCGGGGAGGACGGGACCGCCGACGTCACCCTGCACGCGGCGGACGGCGAACTGCTCGGCGGCATAGAGGCGTTGGCCTGGGAGCCGGTGCCCGCACCTCCCGCCGCCCGGTGGTATCCCGAAGGCGAGGTGCTGAAGACCCTGGAGTGGACGCCGGCCCCGCCGCGTCCCACCGGGGCCGTCGGTGCCCAGCGCGTGCTGCTGGTCGGCGGCGATCCGCTGACCGGGCGGATCCAGCGGGTACTTGACGGCCGCGGGGTGCCGACCAGCCGGTTCGAGCCGGGAGTTGACGAGGCCGGCACGCTCGACGCCCTGCTCGCTGACGGCCCGACCCGGGTCGTGGTCAGCGGGCTCGCGCTCAGCGTCCCGGAGATCTCCGCCGATCTGCTCGCCGGCCAACTCTTCGCGACCGAGCAGCTGATCGTGGACCTGGTCAAGCGGATGGCGAAGAGCGCGCGGACCCCGGGCGCCGCCAAGCTCGTCCTCCTCACCAGCGGAGCCGTGCGCACCGGGCCCGACCAGCGCACGCACCACCCGCTGCCGAGCACCCTGTGGGGCCTCGGCCGGGTGGTCGCCCTCGAACACCCCGACCTGTGGGGCGCTCTCCTCGACCTCGACCCTGACCCGGCCACCGGCACAGCCACCGACACCGACACCGAGGCAGCCCCCGACACCACCGCGGCCATCGCCGCCGACGCCCTACTCGACCTGACACCCGACGAGGACCAGTACGCCTTCCGCGGCACCGACCGGCTGGTCGCCCGGCTGCGCCCCACCCCGCCGGAGTCGCTGCCGGCCCCCGCCTCCGCCCGCCCGCACCGCCCCGGCACCGTCCTGGTCACCGGCGGGCTCGGCGGCATCGGGCTCGCCGTCGCCGAGTGGCTGGCGCGGACCGGCACCGAGCGGCTGGTGCTGGCCGCCAGGACCCCGCTGCCGCCCGAGTCCAGCTGGCAGGACCCGGCGCTGCCGGCCGGCACCCGGGCCAGGATCGAGGCCGTCGAGCGGCTCCGCGAGCTGGGCGCCGAGGTCGAGCCGGCCGTGCTCGACGTGACCGACGCCGATGCCGTCGCCGAGCTGATCGGACGGCTGGCGGGCGGCCCGCTCCCGTTGCGCGGTGTCATCCACGCGGCCGGCGTCTCCGGGCCGCAGGACCTCGCCGACGTGGAGGCCGCCGCCTACCGCAAGGTGTGGGCGCCGAAGACGGTCGGGAGCTGGCTGCTGCACGAGCACACCCGCGATCTCGACCTGGACCTGTTCGTCGGCTTCTCCTCGATCGCGGCGACCTGGGGCTCCCAGCACCTGGCCTCCTACGCGGCCGGCAACAGCTTCCTGGACGCGCTGGCCGTCCACCGGCGCGGCCTGGGCCTGCCGGCCCTGTCCGTGGCCTGGGGCCCGTGGGGCCAGCACTCGCACCTGTTCGAGAACGACGTCATGGAGTTCCTTGAGTCGGTCGGCCTGCGCCAGCTCGCCCCGGCGCAGTGCCTGTCGCTGCTGGCCCGGATGCTGCGGGCCGAGCCGGCCCAGCAGGTGGTCTGCGCGGCCGACTGGGACCGCTACAAGTCGATCATGGAGAGCCGGTCGGAGCGGCCGGTCTTCGCCGAGCTGAAGGCGTCGGAGGACACCGCCGGCGGCGGCAACCGCGACCTGCTCGACCGGCTCGCCTCGCACGACGCGCGGACGGCGGACGGCCTGGCCGCCCGGCACGCGCTGCTCGCGGACTTCCTGCGTGCGGCGGTCGCCGACGTCCTGGCCACCGGCACCGACGCGGTCACCGCCGGCACCGACCTGTTCGCACTCGGCCTGGACTCCCTCATGGTGATGGAGATCATGACGCGCTGCCGCCGCGACCTGGGCATCGCGCTGCGCCCCAAGGACCTCTTCGCCCGGTCCGCGCTCGCGGACTGGACGCGGCATCTGGAGGCGGTGCTGCGCGGCGCCGCCACCGAGACCGTCGGCGGCCGGCCGGAGGAGGCGCATGACGAGCCGGCCGATGATCCGGAGGCGGACCCGTACGACCTGCCCGCCGCCATCGCCCCGCGGGCCCGACTCGCCGACGACATCAGGCCGTTGAGCCGGTTCGAGGTGACCGGTCCGCCGCAGCGGGTGCTGCTGACCGGCGCCACCGGCTTCGTCGGCGCGTACCTGCTCGACGAGCTGCTCGGCAGCACCGACGCCGAGATCGAGTGCCTGGTGCGCTGCGTGGACGCCGAGGACGGCATGCGGCGGATCCGGCAGACCGTGGAGAGCTACCTGCCCTGGCGGCAGGAGGCGGAGCGCCGGGTGAAGGTGCTGCCCGGCGACCTGGCCGCGCCCGAACTCGGCCTGGGCGCGGCCGGGTTCGCCGCCCTCGCGGACCGGGTGGACGCGATCCACCACTCCGGCGCGTGGGTCGACTTCGTGCACACCTTCGACCAGCTGGCCGGTGCCAACATCGGCGGCACCGAGCAACTGCTGCGGCTGACCGGCACCGGGCGGCCCAAGCACCTCAACCACGTCTCCACGTACGGCATCTGGGGCCTTCCGCTGCCCGGCCGCAGCCGGATCAGGGAGGACGAGGACATCGACACCGCGGGCCGGCTGGTCACCGGCTACGTGCAGACCAAGTGGGGCGCCGAGCACCTGGTCAGGCAGGCCATCGAACGGGGCATGCCGGTACGGAACTTCCGGCTCGGCCGGGTGCTCGGCGACTCCCGCTCCGGCGCGTGCCTGACCACCCACTTCACCTGCCGGGTGATCAAGGGCTGCATCCAACTGGGCCTGGCGCCCGACCTGGACGACCTGGAGGTCGAGATGACCCCGGTGGACTACGTGGCGAAGGCCATGACCCGGCTGTCGGCCGGTGACACGCCCAGCGGCGTCTACCACCTGATCAACCCCCACCGGATGCCGTTCCTCGACCTGGTGCGGTACATCGGCGAACGCGGCTGGCCGGTCAAGGTGATCGACCGGCAGGAGTGGTGGGCCGCGCTGCGGCGCTCGTACGACGCCGGGACCAACGCGCTGCACCCGGTGATGGACATCGTGCGGGAGTTCGTGGTCGGCGGCGAGGACGCGATCGACTACGACGTCACCGGCACCGCCAAGGAGCTCGACGGCACCGGGATCGACTGCCCGCCGCTGGACGACCGGCTGCTGGAGACCTACTTCGACTACTTCACCAAGAGCGGCTACCTCGCGCCGGCGACGGCGCCGCGGCCACGGAGGGCCACCACATGAAGCGCTATGACGTCGTGATCCTGGGCAGCCACCTGTCCACCGGCCTGCTCGCCGCGATCCTGGGACGGCACGGCGTCCGGGTCGCGGTGGTGCCGACGGCCGCCGACCGCGAGCTGCCCTCGGGCGAGACCACCGTCCCGTACACCGCCGAGCTGTTCTACCTGCTCGGCAGCAGGTTCGGCATTCCGGAGATCTCCGCGATGGGGATGTTCCGCGACCTGCCGGCCGAGATCCGCGCCACCAGCGGCGTCAAGCGCAACCTCGGCTTCCTCTACCACCGGCCGGGCAAGGACCACGACCCGGCGGAGGCACTGCAGTTCAGGGTGCCGGGCGAGCACGTCGAGTGGCATCTGCACCGACCCGACGTGGACGACTACGCCGTCCGGCTCGCGGTGCGGCACGGCGCCACGCTCTTCGACTCACAGGCCGCCCCGCACGGGGTCGACCCGGCCCTGCACGGCGTCACGGTGACGCTGGCCGACGGCCGGCTGGTGGAGGCCGAGTACCTGGTGGACGGCAGCGGCGCCGGCGGACTGCTGCCGCCCGCGCTGCCGGTGCCGCGGCCGGCCGGCGCCGCGCACCGGGCGCGGCTGCTGCACGCGCACTTCAAGGGGGTGCGGCCGTTCGAGGCGGTGGTGCCGCCGGCCGACCACGGGCGGCCCGACCCGTGGTCGGAGGGCACCCTCCAGCACGCCTTCCCCGGCGGCTGGATCCAGGTGGTGCCGTTCGGCAACCACCCGGAGGGCGGCGCCGACCTGTGCGGCGTGACGGTGAGCCTGGACCCCGACCACTTCCCGCCGGGGCGGCTGGCGCCCGACGAGGAGTTCTTCCGGATCGCCGGCCGCTTCCCGGCGCTGGCCGCGCAGTTCGCGGACGCCGCCCCGGTGGGTCCGTGGCGGCAGCACGAGGCGTGGCCGGCGGCGGTGGACCGCTGCGCGGGGCCGCGCTGGTTCCTCTTCGACCGGTCCGCGGGCCGGCAGGACCTGCTGCTGTCCCGGGACGTCACGCTGAGCCTGGAGCTCGTGCACGCCACGGCCGCCGGGCTGCTGGAGATGGCCCGGGAGCGGGACTGGGCCGGCGACGTGATGGACCGGGCCGCGGAGTACCAGCTGCGGCTGTTCGCGTTCCACGACCGGCTGATCGCGGCCGGCCGGGCCGCGGCGGAGAGCTTCCCGACCTGGAACGCCTATCTGCGGGTGTGGCTGCTGTGGACGATCCTGTCGGCGATGTCGCTGAAGCGGGCCCGGCTGGACGGCGAGGGCCGCACCGGAGGCGAACGCTGGTCGCCGGTCGAGGAGTTCGAGGGCGCCGAGTTCTGGTACCAGGTGCCGGCCGGGCTGCCCGAGCTGCTGTCGGAGTCGCTCGACGACCTGCTGGCGATTCCGGCCGGCCTCGATCCCGGCACCGCCGCGGAACGGATCTACCAGCGGCTGCGCAGTGCCCCGTTCATACCGCCGCTTTTCAAATTCGCCGACCCGAACGCCCGTTATTACCGTTTCACCATCGGGCGCCGGCTCCGGATGCTGTGGTGGGTGAAGACCACGGCGCCCGACGACTTCCGGCGGCTGCTCACCATTGACAACGTGACAGCGATTCCCGAATCGCATGCCGTGCGCGAGAGTGCGTGACCCTCATAAGTCCACGTCCCGCAGGTCGAGGGGTTCGCTGAAGACCACGGTGACCCGCCAGGCAATGTCGCTTCCCTCATCCTGGCCGGAGAACTCGTTATGCAGGCCCAGGAAATGCGGCGGACGGCCCGGCATCAGCTCGAGTTGCTCGATGTACCGGGCCGCCTCGGCCAGGGGCTGGGACAACGCGGCGCCATAGAAGTGCACTGATCGGTAGATGGTTCTGTCCATACGGCCGGATCCCGACGGACGCGGGACTTCCGGCCGGATGTGGCGTGTGAAGGTCGGTGCGAGGTTCCCTGCCACTTGCTCGTACCGCGTCAATCTAGACACCCCGAATCAGCTGGCAACCACGTTGATCATTTAACGCATGCTGGTCCGAATGCTTGGAAACTTACGACAGTGGGGCCATGAACGGCAAGCCCTGTCTTCAGGCCAGCGGAGGCAGGTCCGGCATTGTGATTGCCGGATGTGGATACGTGTCACCATCAAGAAATTTCTGGAAGTACAGACCCAGCGTCTTCGCCAACACTTCCGTGTTGGCGGAGGCCAGCGGCTCGGCCCTGACCACATACCGCATCAATGCGACACCGACCAGTTGGGAGCTCAGCAGCGTGGTGCACAGCGGCCCGTCGCCGGCCCCCGACTCGGCGACGACCGGCGCGACCAGCTGTACCGCGACGATGTCGCCGAGCAGCCGCGCGGCCTCGTCGTAGGAGAGCGCGGAACTGAAGATCGCCCGCAGTGACTCGGCGGCCTCGGAATCGTCCTCCCAGAGCCGCAGGAACTCCCGCACCAGCAGCTCTCCGGCGAGTTCCGGCGGTCCGTCGATCGTCTGGACGTCCCGGAAGACATCCTGGACGGTTGCAATAAACACCTTGTTCTTGGAGGCGAAGAAATGGTGGATCAAAGCCGCGTCCACGCCCGCCTCGAAGGCGATGGTCCGCATCGTGGTGCCGTTGTAACCGTTCTCGGCGAACAGTTTCCTGGCCGCCCGGATGATGTCGCCGCGGGTCTCGGTCGGGCCGGCCCGCCGGCCGGTGCGACCGGACCTGCGGCCCGGGCCGCGCGGCTCGTCGGCCGGGCGGCCCGTGCCCTCGTGCGTCACATCCATGCTCGCGGTCCCTCCTGTGCCTTCATCACGATCGCAGGATACTTACTCCTTGATGAGTTGTCCGGTCCCCCGCGGCGGCGCCAGGCAGCAGCGGCGAGCCGGCCTCGTCCTCGGACTGCAGCCGCCGGTCGTACAGGCCGCGGAAGATCGGGCTGGCGATCACCGTGGTCACCACCGCCATCACGATCATCGCCGAGGCGAGCCGGGAGTCCAGCACGCCGAGCGAGAGCCCCACTTGGAGCACCACCAGCTCGGTCAGCCCCCGGCTGTTCATGAGCACGCCGGTGGCGGCGGATCTGCGCGCGTCCATGCCGCAGGCCCTGGCCGCCAGCGCGGCACCGGCGAACTTGCCGGCGCAGGCCACCAGCAGGACGAAGAGCACCTCCAGGTAGCCGCGCCCGCCGAGCGCGGAGATGTCGGTCGACAACCCGGTGGTGATGAAGAAGACCGGCACCAGCAGCTGGCTGGTCTGCTCGATCAGGATCGGCGTCTCCGCGGCCACCTCGTCCACCGCGTCCCGCGGGGTGATCGCGCCGAACAGGAAGGCACCGAAGATCGGATGGAAGCCCAGCCGCGCGGTCACCCACGACGACAGCAGCAGCCCGACCACCAGGATCAGCAGCGGCGCGCTCCCGTCGTGCCTGCGCACCGCGGGCAGCCGCAGCACCCACCGCAGCAGCGGGCGCACCCCGATCGTCAGGGCGGCGCCGAACAGCACCATCCCGCCCAGCTTGCCGGCCATCCGGGTCCAGCCGCCGTCGCCGACCAGTGCCACCACGACGGCCAGCAGCGCCCAGGCGATGACGTCGGCGAGGGCGGCGCAGGCCATCACGAAGGCGCCGAGCCCGGACCCGTGCAGCTTCAGCCCGGTCAGGATCCTGGCCAGTACCGGGAAGGCCGTGATGGACATGGCCACCCCGAGGAAGAGCGCGAAGGGCAGCACGCCCACCGAGTGCTTGAGGTCGCCCTTGTGCCAGGGGTAGACCAGCACGCCCAGGCCGGCGCCGAGCACCAGCGGCAGCAGGATCGAGCCCGCCGACACCGACACCGCCGGTCTGGCGATCTGCCGGAAGTTGCGCAGGTCGAGCTCGAAGCCCACACCGAACATGAAGAGCACCAGGCCGACGTTGGCCAGCACGGACAGGAACGGCCGGGCGTCGAGCGGGAAGAGCACCTCGGTCGGGTTGCCGGGGAACAGGCCGAGCAGGGTCGGGCCCAGCAGGATGCCGGCGATGATCTCACCGATCACGGCCGGCTGCCGCCAGCGGACCGCGACCCCCGCGAGGAGGCCGCCCACGGCGGTCATCGTCGCGAACCCGAGGATGACCGATGCAGTAATCGCGTCAGCGTTCGCCATCGAGAGCCACCTCGGATTAGTCATCAAGTAATGAAGTCATCTTTTGATGATACGAGGCCCGGGCGTACCCTGGCAACCAGGGCCCATTCAGTTGACAAAAGCAAGACGACCGGTCACATTCAGTTCTGCGACGAGTGCGAGGAGATCGACCCCGATGCCCAGAGTCAGCGTGCGACAGCAGATCCTGGACGCCGCCATGGACCAGTTCCACGAGCGCGGCTTCAACGGTTGCGCGGTCAAGGACATCACCAACGCCGCCGAGGTGCCCAAGGGGTCGTTCTACAACCACTTCGACAGCAAGGAGTCGCTGGCGATCGAGGTGCTGCGGCGCTACGAGGCCGACTGCGCCATGCAGTCGCTCGACGACCCGACGGTCGAACCGGTGCTGCGGCTGCGTACGTTCTTCGAGTCGCTGCGCCAGGCGCTGGAGAGGTTCGAGTACACCCGCGGCTGCCTGTTCGGCAACTTCGGCACCGAGATGGCCGACCACAGCCACGCGATGCGCGAGCAGGTGGAGAGCGGTCTGAACCGGTGGTCGGCCGCGGTGGCGATCCCGCTGCGCGAGGCGCGCAAGAACGGGTCGATCGGCTCCGCCGGCTCGGACCCCGACCTGCTGGCCCGGTTCATCGTGGACGCCTGGCAGGGCGCGGTCATCCGCTCGAAGGTGGCGCAGGACCGGGCCCCGCTCGACGACTTCTTCACCATCGTGTTCGGCACCCTGCTGGCCTGACCTGATGCCGGTCCGCCCCGTTCCTGCACCGTCACGACCAGCTCAAGATGACCGGTCATTTTCACACCTTTTCCCGGCCCTACTCATGAAAGGTTCGCGTGATGAGCGAGACACTCGCATCGGACGGGGACGTCACCGCCGTCAAGATCGGCGCCGATCCACGGCGATGGTGGGCGTTGACCGTCATCTCCCTGGCCACGGTGATGGTCGTCCTCGACGCCACCATCGTCAACGTGGCCCTCCCCCAGGCCCAGGCGGCGCTGCACATCTCCGACGCCAACCGCCAGTGGATCGTCACCGCCTACACCCTCCCGTTCGGCGGACTGCTGCTGCTCGGCGGCCGGATCGCCGACTTCGGCGGCCGCCGGCGGGCCTTCCTGATCGGCCTCGTCGGCTTCGCACTGGCCTCCGGGCTCGGCGGCGCGGCCAACACCCAGGGCCTGCTGTTCACCGCCCGCGCCCTCCAGGGCGTGTTCGCGGCGCTGCTGGCCCCGGCGGCGCTGTCGCTGCTGAACGTCACCTTCACCGACAAGCGCGAGCGGGCCACCGCGTTCGGCGTGTACGGGGCGGTGCTCGGCGGCGGCTCGGCGCTCGGCCTGCTGGCCGGCGGTCTGCTGACCAACTACCTCGACTGGCGCTGGTGCCTGTACGTCAACATCGCCATCGCCGCGGTCGCCTTCGTCGGCGCGATCCCGCTGATCGCCGAGAGCCGGACCGACGGCGAGACCAAGTACGACATCCCCGGCGCGGTGCTGGTCACCGCCGGTCTCGGACTGCTGGTCTACGGCTTCGCCAAGGCCGTGGACGACGGATGGGGCTCGGCGACCACCCTCGGGCTGCTGATCGGCGGCGCGCTGCTGGTCGTGGTGTTCGTCGCCGTACAGGCCAGGACCCGCAACCCGCTGCTGCCGCTGCGGATCGCCGTCGACCGCAACCGCGGCGGGGCCTACCTCGCCTCGCTGCTGGTGTTCCTGGCCATGATGGGCATGTTCTTCTTCCTCACCTACTACCTCCAGGGCGTGCGCGGCTACTCGGCGCTGAAGACCGGCATGGCGATCCTGCCGCTGACGCTGGTGGTCATCGTCGGCTCCGGCATCGTGACCGGCCTGATGCGGGTGGTGCCGCCGCGGATCATCATCTCGGCATCGTTCCTGCTCTGCGCCGTCGCACTGGTCTGGTTCAGCCGGATCGGCCTGCACTCCTCCTACGCCGGGCAGCTGCTCGGCCCGGAGATCGTGGTCGGCATCGGCATGGCCGGCGTGCTGGTCCCGGTGACCAACCTGGCGCTGCTCGGCATCGGCGGTCAGGACTCCGGCGTCGCCAGCGGCCTGGTCAGCGCCTCCCAGCAGGTCGGCGGCTCGATCGGCACGGCGCTGCTGAACACCATCGCGGCCACCACGACCACCCACTACCTCACCCACCACCACAGCTCCAACGCCGCTCTCGACATGGCCAAGGGCGCCATCCACGGGTACTCGGTGGGCTTCCTGGTGGCGGCGGCCGTCTTCGCGCTCGGCGCCGTGGCCAGCCTGTGGCTGATCAACGCGACCAAGAGCGAGACGGCCGGCGCGGGAATGGCGGCGGCATCATGACCGATCGCGACTGGAACGCACAGAACCGCATGGTGGTCGCCGAGTTCCGGCGCTCGCAGGGCAGGGTCGGCGGCTACTTCGCCGACAAGCCGCTGCTGCTGCTCACCACCACCGGCGCCAGGTCGGGCAAGCAGCGGATCAACCCGCTGGGCTACCTGGCCGACGGCGACCGCTACGTGGTCTTCGCCTCGCTGGTGGGCGGGCCCACCAACCCCGACTGGTACCACAACCTGGTCGCCAACCCCGATGTGGTGGTGGAGGTCGGCACCAGGACCTTCGAGGCCACCGCGGTGGTCACCGAGGGCGAGGAGCGGGACACCCTGTTCAAGCGGCAGGCGGCGCTGCACCCGCAGTGGGCGTCCTACCAGACCTTCACCACCCGGGAGATCCCGGTCATCGCCCTGACCCCGAAGACCTGACCCGAACACCTGACGACCTGATCCACGGACCGTCTTCCCCCGGTCCAGGACAGCACTGAGGGCCTCCTCGAACGTCGAGGAGGCCCTCAGCTTCGGCACGGCTCCGGCGAGCGGGGGTCAGGCCGGCTTGCCGTGCAGGTACAGGGGCAGCTTGGCCAGGTTGCGGGTGAAGGACTTCAGCTCCCACTCCAACTGGTCGTCCGGGACGGCCAGTTCGAGGTCCGGGTAGCGGCTGAGCAGCGAGCCGATCGCCACCACGCACTCCATCGTGGCCAGCCGCGCCCCGACGCAGTAGTGGATGCCGAAGCCGAACGCCATGTGTGCGATGTCGGGACGGTGGATGTCGAGCCGGTCGGGCTCGGGGAAGCGCTCCGGGTCCCGGTTGGCGGCGCTCACCGACAGCAGCACCAGCGAGTTCGCCGGGATGGTGGTGTCACCGACCTCGATGTCCTCCGTCGCGTACCGCAGCACACCGGGCACCGGCGGCGAGTCGAAGCGCAGCAGCTCCTCGACGGCCCCCGGCAGCAGGCCGGGGTCGCGCCGGATGTCGGCCAGCTGCTCGGGGTGCTTGAGCAGCCAGTAGACGCCGACGCCGATCGCGTAGACGGTGGTCAGATAGCCGGCGAAGAGCATCTGGACGGCGGAGGCGACGAGTTCGCGGTCGTTGAGCCGCCCCTCCTCCTCGGAGGCCGCGATCATCCCGCTCAGTACGTCGTCACCGAGGTCGGCCCGCTTGAGCTTGACCTGCTCGGCCATGTAGCCGGTCAGCGCCTTGGCCGGGCCGATCTTCTCCTGCGCGTTGCCGGCACCCATCAGCAGGTCCATCTGGGTGTTGAAGAACGGCCGGTCCGCGACCGGCACGCCGAGCATCTCGCAGCTCACCGCGACCGGGATCGGGGTGGCCAGCGCCTCGACCAGGTCCACCGGCTCGGTGGAGTCCATCTTCTCCAGCAGCTCGTCGGTGAGCTGCTGGATGCGCGGCCGCATCCCGTCCACCCGGCGGGCGCTGAAGGCCCGCACCACGGTCTTGCGGATCCTGGTGTGCCCGGGCGGGTCCTGGTTGGTCATCGCGTTCTGCAGCGTCTCGTCGATCCTGAAGCGCTTCTGGCCGTCGGCGTGGTCGGGCTTGAGCACCTTGGTCATGGCGCTGCTCATCCGCGGGTCGACCAGCAGCCGGCGGACGTCCTCGTAGCGGGTGACGATCCACTGCACGACACCGTCGTGGCCGAGCACCGGCTGGACGGGGCCGCTCTCCCTCAGTTCGGCGTACTGCGGATAGGGGTCGTGGACGAAGTCCCTCCCGAGATGGGGCAGATCCGTGCTCTCGATGGTTTCCGACATGACTCACCTCTTCTGTTCTAGCGCGGGGCGGGGACCCGCAGCGGGCGGCCGATCACGGGGAGCGGCGCCAGGGTGTGCTTGATCTCGTCGAGGAGCGCGAACTCCTTGAGGGACAGGCGCTTCTTGAGGAACAAGGTGATGCCCTCGAAGGCCAGTTCGCCGATCTCCGGCGGCGCGTCCTTCTTGGCCCAGCGGAGCATCTCCAGCACCTTGGGGCCAGTGACGTGGATGCACCGGTTGTCGGGGTCGCCGAGGCCGAGGGCCGGCGGGATGAAGTCGGCGTTCTGGAGCAGCGACATCACGTTGGCCGCGGCCACCTTGCTGTCCTTGCGGCCCTCGGCCACATCGCGCAGTTCCTGGTTGGCCTGGGCGAACATCGCCACGGCGGGCGGGTATTCGGGGCACACCCCGTTGACCGCGAGCCGTTCCAGCCGCTTGACGCTCTCCACGTCCTTGTCGCCGAGGAACCTGGCGTAGGCTCGGTTGATCTCGAAGATGGCAAGGCGCTGGCTGATCGACCAGACCCGGAACCAGGCGTTCCACAGGTCGTAGTCCTGGAAGGACGCGTACGCGTTGGCCACCAGGTCGTCGTTGAAGTCCAGCAGGCCCTGCTCCAGGGTCTGCACGAACTCGAACCGCTCGACGGCGAAGTCGTCGTCGCGCAGCGCGTCGAGCAGCCGCCAGCCCAGCGCGTTGACGATCTCGAAGGTGTTGCTCAGGCCGCGGGAGAACAGCGCGTCGATGAAGCCGGCCGCGTGCGAGGTCAGGCACCAGCGGTAGCCCACGGTCTGCTTGGACGAGTACTGCAGCCGGCCGGTCGAGACCCACTCGCGCACCGAGCGGGCGTGGGTGAACTGCTTCTCGATGTCCGGGTAGTCGGCGATGAACTTGCGGAACTCCTCCTCGGGGGTGAGTCCCTCGACCGGCGGGTGGATCCGCGGGTCCAGGCTCAGGCCCACGCTCACCAGCGGGTTGGTGGCCCGTACGTGGTTGTTGAACGGGATCACCCAGATCCAGCCGCCCTCGAACAGGTGGTGCAGGGTGCCCTCGTTCCAGCGCTGGTGGTTGCCGTGCGCCCCGCGCGGCCGGACCAGGTCGTCGTAGGGGGTGACGTCCACCATGTGCGTGAACAGCGAGCGGGAGTGGTGCCGCAGCCGGCTGGGCTGCTCGCGCAGGTCGAACTGCTGGGCCAGCGGCGAGCGGAAGCCGCTGGCGTCCACCACGAACTTGGCCCGGATCACGTCGCCGTCCTCGGCGATGACGTCCACGCCGTCCTCGTCGAACGCGAAGTTGGAGATCTTCTTGTTGGCCACCAGTCGCGCGCCGTACTTGAGCGCGACGGTGACCATCCAGGCGTCCACCTCCTGCCGGAAGAAGTGGTTCTCGGTGTTGGTGATCTTCGGAATGGGCAGCTCGTTGGCCTCGGTGACGTCGTGCTTCTCGCCCTTGCGGTGGTAGAGGAAGCCGAAGTTCCGCTTCACCCCGCTGTTGGTGCTGACCTTGGACTGGACGGCCTCGAAGGTGGCCAGCCACTTGATCTCCGGCACGTTGTACCGCTCGGCCACCAGCCGCATCAGCATCGACGTGTAGGGGATGGTCGACTCGCCGATCGCGAACCGCGGGTGGCTGCCGGCGTCGATCACCAGGACGTCGGCCCCGTTGCGTGCGAGCACGCTGGCGAGGACGGTGCCGGCCAGCCCCGAGCCCAGGATGACGATGTCAGCGCTGTGCGCCGGCTTGGGTCGCTTGGTCTCCACTGCTCCTCCGATCATTGGTTGGCGTGCGCGGGGTGCGGGCGAGGGGTGCTGCGGCCCTCACCGGTCGAGTCCGGCCATCACCCGGGTCACCCGCTGGTTCAGTGCCGGGATCCTGGCGACCGGGAAGAGCGCGTCGCGCAGCGCTCCCTTCCAGCGGTTCGGCTCGGTGGCGATCTGGTTCATCTGCCGGGTCAGGTCGACCACTTCACGGCCGGCCGGCCGCCGCTCGTTCTCGTAGGAGTCGAGGACGTCCTCGCCGGTGTTCAGCACGGTGCCGAGCGCCGTGCCGAGCGCGGCGCCGTCCTGCATGCCGAGGTTGATCGCCTGGCCGCCGATCGGGCTGTGCGAGTGCGCCGCGTCGCCGGCCAGGAAGATCCGGCCGATCCGGTAGCGCTCGGCGACCCGGTGCGAGGCGGGGTGGTGGGTGGTCTCCAGCACTTCGGTGATCTTCACCTGGTAGCCGTCCGGCGCGCGTTCGTCGATCAGCGCCTGCAACTGGTGCGGCTTGAGGGTGCTGAACGCGGCCGGCGGCCGGTCCAGCGACAGGGCGATCCTGACCACGCCCGCCGGGTCCCACGGGATGTGCGCGAAGGTCACCGCGCCGAGCCGGGAGCAGAACATGTGCACCTCGTCGCGCGGCGGACCGCCGGTCAGGAACACGTCGTTCTGGAGGTAGGACTGCCGGAACAGCTCGCCGGGGAAGCCCACATGGGTCAGCTCCCGCACGGTGGAGTGCACCCCGTCGGTGCCGGCCGCGTACTTGGCGCGTACGGTCCGCTCGCCGTCCGGGCCCAGCACGGTCGCGGTCACGCCGGTGTCGTCCTGCGCCAGCGAGAGCAGCTTGTACGGCCGGTAGACCGTGCTCTCGACGCCCGACCTGGTGCCGGCGGCGAGCTCGCCGAGCCGGTCGGTGAGGGCCTTCTCGGTGTACTGCTGCGGGATGAACAGCAGGTAGGGGAACCGGGTGGAGAGCTTGTCGAAGCGCAGCGCGACGACCTCCCGGTTGCGGTCACCGGAGAAGAACCTGGCCGCCCCGGCCCGGTTCCCGATCCCGGTCAGCCGCTCGGTGACGCCCAGCGGCTCCAGCAGTTCGAGCGTCTGCGGGGTGAGCGCGATCCCGCCGGCGAACCTCCTGGGCTCCGCCAGCGCGTCGATGACGACGAAGCTGACGCCCCGGGCGGCGAGTGTCGCGGCCAGCGCCAGCCCGGTCGCCCCGGCGCCGACGATCAGTACGTCGGTGCTCGTCGGTAATTCCGTCAACATGTGCACCCTCACTGTCCGTGGTTCGATCGGGTGGGCCGGACTACCGGAACGGGCGGCCGAGGATGGGCCGTTCGGCCAGGGTGTGCTTGAGCTCGCCGCGCAGGTCGAACTCGTCGGGCGACAGCCGCTTGCGCAGGAAGAGGGTCAGCCCCTCGTAGACCAGGTCGCCGATCTCCGGCGGGGCCTCCTTCTTGGCCCAGCGCAGCGTCCTGGCGACGTTCGGCGCCGTCGCGTTGTACCAGCGGTTGTCGCGGTCCTTCAGGCCGAAGGCGGGCGGTGAGAAGTCCGCCTCGCCGAGCAGCTTGAAGATGTGCTCCGCGGCGGTGGCCGCGTCCAGCTGGCCGTTCTGCACCTGCTGGACGGTGCTGCTGACCGACCTGAACAGCTCCCTGGCCGGCGGGTACTCCGGCACGCTGCCGTGCGGTTCGAGCTTGGCCAGGTGCTCGATCGCCGCCATGTCGCGGCTGTCGAGGTACTTGGCGTAGGTCCGGTTGATCTCGAAGGTGGCCAGGATCTGCGCCAGCGACCAGACCCGGAACCAGGCGTCCCACAGGTTCCAGTCCTGGAACGAGGTGTAGGCATTGGCCACCAGGTCGTCGTTGAAGTCCAGCAGGCCCTGCTCCAGGTGCTGCACGTACTCGAACCGCTCGACGGAGAAGTCGTCGTCGCGTACCGCGTCGATCACCCGGCAGACCAGGCTGTTGACGATCTCCATGGTGTTCTCCAGGCCGCGGGAGAACAGCGCGTCGATGAAGCCGGCCGCGTGCGAGGTCAGGCACCAGCGGTAGCCCACGGTCTGCTTGGACGAGTACTGAAGCCGGCCGGTGGACACCCAGTCGCGGGCCGGCTTGGCCCGGCTGAACTGCTTGCGGATGTCGGGGTAGTCGGCGAGGAACGCGTCGAACTCCTGCTGGGCGGTGCCCTCCGGCTTGGGGTGGATCCGCGGGTCCAGGCTCAGGCCCACGCTCACCAGCGGGTTGGTGGCCCTGGCGTGGTTGTTGAACGGGATCACCCACATCCAGCCGCCGGTGAACAGGTGGTGCAGGGTGCCCTGGCTCCACGGGCTGGGGTTGCGGTGCACGCCCTGCGGGATGACGGTGTCCTCGAACGGCCGCACGTCCGTCATGTGCGTGAACAGCGAGCGGGAGTGCGCGCGCAGCCGGGTCGGGGTCTCGCGCAGCTGGAACTTCTCGGCCAGCGGCGAGCGGAAGCCGCTCGCGTCGATCACGTACTTGGCCCGGATCAGCGCGCCCTGCTCGGGGGTGAGGGTGACCCCGGCGTCGTCCACGTCGACATCGACGATCTTGGTGTGCTGCCGGGACTCGGCGCCGTAGCTGATGGCGACCTTCAGCATCCAGTGGTCGACGTCCTGGCGGAAGAAGTGGTTCTCGGTGTGGGTGATCTTGGGGATCGGGAACTCGTTGGTCTGCCGCGGGTCGTGCGCCTCGCCGGCCTCGTGGTAGATGAAGCCGAAGTTGCGCTTCACACCGCAGTTGGTGCTGATCTTGGACTGGACGGCCTCGAAGGTCGTCAGGTACTTCAGCTCCGGCACCCCGTACCGCTCGCTGACCAGGCGCATCATCATCGAGGTGTACGGGATGGTGGACTCGCCGATGGCGAACCTGGGGTGCTGGCCGGCGTCGACGATGAGCACGCTCACCCCGTTGCGGGCCAGGCATGCCGCGGTGATCGAGCCGGCCAGACCCGAACCGAGGACGACGACGTCATGGCTGGGCGGCTCCGGCTTGGCGGCGGACTTGACGCTGCTGGCCTTGCCTGTGTTCTTCACGTCGGTTTCCCTTCCTGATGGCGGCCGGCCGGCGGCCCCGCACGGCTCGGACCTGACGGGGTCTCAGAAGATCCGGCGACCGCGGACCTTGTGCCGCACCGCCTCGCCGAAGCTGTTCACCATGAGCTGCCTGACCACCGGGTCGGCCTCCTTGCGGGCCCAACGCACCGTCTTGAACAGCGTCTTGGGCGTCGGGTTGAGGAACCGCTGGTCGCGCTCGGCGAATCCGAAGTGCTTGGGCACGAAGTCGGCCTCGCGCAGCGAGTCGTAGAGGTCGTCGGCGGCCTGGCCGGCCGAGATCTGGCCGGCCTCGTAGGCGTCGGTCTTGGCGACCATCTCGTCGAAGAGCTTGCGGTAGCCGGCGTGGTCGGGCCAGTAGAAGCCCAGGTTGGAGGCCTCCTCCAGATCGAGGAAGTGGTCCTCCCGGCCGTCCTTGAGGAACCGGGTCAGCGCCTCCTGCAATCGGAAGGTGCCGGCGTTGGAGCCCCAGGCCCAGATCCGGAAGACCGCGCTCCACAGGTCGTAGTCCTCGAAGGAGATGTAGGCGGCGTTGACCAGCTCGTCGTTGTAGTCGAGCAGGCCCTGCTGCAGCCGGTCCACGAAGTCGAACCGCTCGGCGGAGAAGTCGTCGTCCTTGAACGCCCGCAGCAGCCGCCAGGCCAGCGCGTTGATCGCCTCCGCGGTGTTGGACAGGCCGCGGGAGAACAGCGGGTCGATGAAGCCGGCCGCGTGCGACAGCAGGCACCATCGGTCGCCGACCGTGCGCTTGGACGAGTACTGCAGCCGCTCGGTGGACGTCCAGCCGCGGGCCGGTACCGCGCCGGCGTACTGCCTGGCGATGTCGGGGTAGCGCTCGGCGATGGCCGCGAACTCCTCGGCCGGGGTGAGCGAGCGGTCCTTGGGGTACTTGCGCTCGTCCAGCGTGAGGCCCACGCTGCACAGCGGGTTGCGGGAGCTGGGGTGGTTGTCGAACCCGATGGTCCAGAACCAGCCGCGCGGGATCATGTGGTGCACGGTGCCCTCGTACCAGGGCACCGGCGGGACGTCGGCCTTGGCGCGGCCCTTGAACAGGTCGTCGGTGGGCGTCACCCCGGTCATGTGGGTCCACAGCGAGCGGGAGTGGTGCTTGAACCTGCTGGGCTCCTCGCGGAGGTCGAACTTGGCGGCCAGCGGCGACCGGAAGCCGCTGGCGTCCACCACGTAACGGGCCCGGTACTCCTCGCCGTTGGTGCCGGTCAGGGTGGCGCCGGCGTCGTCGAAGTCGACGTCGGCGACCCGGAAGTTCTGCCGCGCGTCGCATCCGTAGTGGACGGCCGCGTGGAAGAGGTAGGCGTCGGTGTCCTGCCGGTAGAGGTGGCTCGCCTCGTGCAGCAGGCCGGGGGTGCTGAACTGGTTGGTCTCCTTGGGGTCCTGGCCGCGGCCCTCGTGGTGGAGCATGAACGCGAAGTGCTTCTTGACCCCGAACGAGGGTCCGATGATCTTCGAGCAGTTGGTGAACGTGGCCAGGGTCTTGATCTCCGGCACGTTGTAGCGCTCGGCGATCGTGCGCAGGGTGACCAGGGTGTACGGGATGGTCGACTCGCCGATCGCGAACTTCGGGTGCGAGTCGGCGTCGATGAGGAGTACGGAGGCGCCGCCCTGGGCGAGGATCGCGCCCAGCATCGAGCCGGCGATACCGCTTCCGAGGATGGCGACGTCATAGGTCGGACGGTTCTGTTGCGGCATCGGACCTCCAGACGGAGAATTCACTATTGATTGAATTCTACAGACGATGATTTCATCACGTCAAGACTTCTGGATGGCGGCGACCGGGCGCCGGCCGAGGCCGGAGAGCTGGTAGGCCACCCTGCGATTGAGCACCGAGAGGTTCGCCAGCGGGAACAGCCGGTCGCGCAGGCCGCCGGTCACCGGCCCCGCCTCGGTGGAGATCTGGTGCATCCGGCGGGTCATACCGATCGCCTCCTTGGCGATCGGACGGCGCCGGCGCTCGTAGTCGTCCAGCAGGTCGCGGCCGGTGGCCAGCGAGGTGGCGAGCAGGTCGCCGAGGATGATGCCGTCCTGGATCCCCAGGTTCATGCCCTGGCCGCTGACCGGGCTGTTGGAGTGCGCCGCGTCGCCGGCCAGGAACACCCGGCCCACCCGGAAGCGGTCCGCGAGCCGGTGGTGCACCCGGCTGCGCCCGCTGTGCAGCACCTCCAGGACCTCGGGGCGGTAGTGCGCGGGGGCCCGCTCGTCGATCAGCGCCTGCACCTGGGCCACCGTCGGGCCCTGCGGCGAGGCCGGCGGGTCGTCGACGGAGATGGTGGCGCGGACGATGCCCGGCGGGATCGCGCCCATGGTCACCGCGCCGAGCCGGGAGCAGAACATCTGGATCTCGTCGTTCGGCGGCCCGTCCTTCAGCCGCAGGTCGTGCAGCATGAAGGTCTGCCGGCAGGTGTCGCCGGGGAAGCGCACCGCGAGCAGCTCCCGCACGGTGCTGCGGGCGCCGTCCGCGCCGACGACGTAGTCCGCGCGGATCGTGCGGGTCTCCCCCTCGCCGGGGCCGGCGCCGGTGACCGTGGCGACGACGCCCTTGCCGTCCTGCTCGATGCCGGCCAGCACGTAAGGGCGGTGCACCTCGGCGCCGTTGAGCTCGCGCAGCCGGGTCTCCAGGACGGTCTCGGTGAAGTGCTGCGGCATCAGCAGCACGTACGGGAAGCGGGTGGAGAGCCGGTCGAAGCGGACCTTGACGAACTCGCGGTCCCGGTCGCCGGAGTAGAACCGGGCGAGCCTGGCCCGGTTGCCCATCCCGGCCAGCTGCTCGGCGACGCCGAGCGGCTGGAGCATCTCCAGGGTCAGCGGGATGGTGCCGATCGCGCGGGAGAAGTTGCTGCGCTCGGGGAGCTTGTCGATGATCGCGAAGCTGCGGCCCCTGGCGGCCAGCGTCGCGGCGAGCGCCAGGCCGGTGGCCCCCGCGCCGACGATCAGGATCTCGGTGCTCTCGGGGAGTTCAGGCGGTGCTGCCATCACTTCCTCCTTCCTGGGATGACTGCTGCTGGGACGGCTGCTGCTCGAACGACTCTTGCTGGGACGGCTGCTGAGCCGCCGTCAGGTCGATCGGGCCGGTGAGGTAGCGGTCGATCGTGGGGCCGACGGCGCACACGACGACGTCGGGGTGTGCCGAGGCCAGCGGCTCGACCTTGATCACGTAACGCGCGATGGCCAGGCCGAACAGCTGGCCGCCGACGAGGGTCCCGCGCAGGTCGGGATGGGACATGTCGATCGCGGTGGCCAGCCGGCGCACCACCCGGGAGCTGATGAACTCGGCCAGCAGCCGGGCGGCGTCGCCGTAGGACAGCGCCGACCGCATCACCGCGAGCATCGGGTCCCGGCTGGCCGGCGTGTTCCACAGGTCCAGATAGCCGCGGACCAGCCGCTCGCCGAGGCCGGCGACCCCCGGCTCCAGTACGGTGTCGATGAGTTCGGTCAGCAGGAAGCCGTCCTCGATCGCCGCCGCGAACACCACCTCCTTGGAGGTGAAGAAGTAGTGGATGAGCGCGGCATCGACGTTGGCCTCCTGGGCGATGGCCCGCATGCTCGCCCCGTGGTAGCCCTTCTCGGCGAACAGCTTCTGCGCGGCCCTGATGATGTCGCTGCGGGTGTCGTTGACGCCGGGCCGGCGGCCGGCCCTGCGGCCGTTGCCGGCGCCGACGGCCTCCCGCGGATCAGCTCCGTTGGATGGCACCGCTGCGGCCCCTCGTCGTCAGCGGGCCCGTCACTCGCCGGCGGCGACCGACAGGCCCTGCACCAGCGCCGCGATGCTCTTGACGCTCTTGAAGTTCTGGCCGTTGATCTGGATCGGCGGGACCGTGATGCCGAGGTCGTCGCGTAGGAAGTTCAACAGCAGCGCGGTGTTCATCGAGTTGAGGACCCCCCACTCCAGCAGCGGGGTGGACTCGTCCAGTTCGTTCTTGGGGTCGCCGCCGAGGAACTTGTCGCGGATGAAGCCCAACAGCCGGGCGGTGACGTCGTCTTGGGACATGTCAGCTCCTTCGCGTACCGGTGGAACCGGGCGCTTGCGGGATGGACTCGGAAACCTGCTGCCGGGCGCGCGCGGTGGCGCGCGGCTGCTTGCTGCTGCGGGCCGGCAAGGCGACGGGCGCGGCTGCGGCTGCCGCGTCGGCCGAAGGGGCGGACGCGGCGGCGGACTTGGCCGTGCCGGCCGGAGCCGGGGCCGGCGCCTCGGTGGCCCGCTTCGGAGCCGGGGTCGGGGCCGGCGCAGGCGCCTCGGTGGCCGGCTTCGGGGCCGGAGCCGGGGCCACAGCCTCGGGCGCGGGCTCGGGGGCCGGCTTCGGGGCGGGCTGCTGCGGGCGGGGCTCGCCGCGCCAGGTGAGCAGCGCCGCGCGCAGCGTCTGGCTGTCGGAACGGCCGCCGGCCCAGGCGCAGTAGCCGTCGGGGCGGACCAGGATGCCCTGGTAGTCCGACATCGGCGAGCGGCCGGAGAGCTGCGCCTGCACCCGGACGACGCTGTCGCCCCAGGGCGCGGCGACCTCGCTGAACCGTCCGCCGGACAGGTCGACCAGCACGAACCTGCCCGGGTTGAGCAGCTCGGCCAGGTGCCGGGTGGCCCCGTCGGCCAGCCGCAGCACGGTGTCGGGGACGCGCCTGCCGACCAGTTGCGCGTGCGGGCCCTCGCCGGCCGGCGGGTAGTGCCAGGCGAGCCCGGAGACATAGCCGGCCAGGGTCTGGTGGCCGCGGCCGGTCTTGAGGATGTTCGGGATCACCAGCCGGCGCGCGGTCCTGACCGGGAGCTTCTGCGACATCATCACCTGGATCGCGTTGTCCGTCGCGGTCAGCACCCGGGTGGCGACCGGCCGCCGCTCGCGCTCGAAGCTGTCGAGCACCTCGCCGGGGGCCTCCCCCTTGATGACGGCGGCGAGCTTCCAGCCGAGGTTCATCGCGTCCTGCATGCTCATGTTCAGGCCCTGCGCGCCCAGCGGCGCGTGCACGTGGGCGGCGTCGCCGAGCAGCAGCGCCCGGCCCTGCCGGTAGGTGGTGGCCTGCCGCATCTGGAACTTGAACCGGGTCATCCACAGCGGGTCGTGGACGCCGAGGTCGTAGCCGAAGATGGTGGTCAGCGCCTCCTCCAGCTCCTGCGGGGTGGCGGGTTCGCTGTTCTCCTTGGGCCGGCTCCAGTCCACGACGCCCATCCGCCACCAGCCGTTGCCGAAGTCGATGGCGACCACCAGGCCGGTCTTGCCGACCTCGATGAGCATGCCGTCCTTGGGCGGCTTGGCCAGCCGGACGTCGCCGACCACGATGTTGTACGGGTAGGTCTTGCCGGGGAACCCGATGCCGAGCGCCTCGCGCACCGCGCTGTGCGAGCCGTCGGAGCCGACCACCCAGGCCGCGTGCTCCTCCCAGGTGCGGTCGGAGCCCTCGGCGGCCACGCTCAGCGTCACCCCGTCCCGGTCCTGCCTGACCCCGACGACCTTGGCGCCGCGCTCGATCGTGGCGCCGAGCTCGACCGCGCGCTGTTCGAGCAGCTCCTCGGTCTGGCTCTGCGGCAGGATGTTGAGCTGCTGGAACGGCGAGTCGAGCCGGCGCAGGTCGATCCTGGACGACCCGACGGTGACCCTGAAGTGGTCCAGCGGGTTGCCGCGGCTGGTGAACCGCTGGGCGATGCCCCGGAGTTGGAGCAGCTCCAGGGTGCGCGCCTGGAGGCCGAGCGCGCGGGACTCGGCGGACCGGCCGGCCCGCCGTTCAAGGACGGTGACCGGTACGCCCGCGAGGGCGAGTTCGCCGGCGAGCAGCAGACCGCCGGGACCTGCTCCGACCACGACGACACGATCATCACTGGTGATCATGGGGATTCCTTCCTCATGAGGGAACTCGAACGGCCCTGGACGGGCGTCCGTCAGCCGTCGCGCCGGGACTCGCCGTCCCGCCAGGGGCAAGGCGCGCGGAACTGCCGTGTACGGGACCCGGAGGAACCTCCCAGGTCAGCGGTGTCAGCCGGGTTCAGCCGGCGCCGCGTCTTCTTCAGGCGTTGAATTCTTCCCTGATACTATGCATGATGACTTCATCAGGTCAAGAATTCCTGAGGGACGCGATGGGACAGCCGCCGGCAGGTCGGGGTCGGCCGGCAGTGGGTAGGGATGGGCGTGCGTCGGCGCAGACGCCCGGCATTCTGAGACGGGGGATAAGATTTGGCCAGGACCGGACAGAACGTGAGCGATCCGACCTCGGCATTCCGGTTACCGCTGCCACCCGGAACGGGGCATTCGGATCTCATCACTTATCGATCGGTGCACTTCTTCGGCGAGAACCTCTCCAATCCACTCGGCGAGGCGGCCCGCTATGTCAGGCAGCTGGAGCAGATACGCGAACGGTCACCGCACATCCTGTGCGTGCACCCGGAGTTCTCGGCCGAGGACGAAGGGAGTGATCTCGCCTGGCGGGTGACCGTGATCTTCAGCGAACTGCCGACCGACCTCAGCGAGTGAACAGCGAAAGGTCACAGGTGAGCAGCAGATCCACCGCGAAGGCCAGTTGAGTGACCAGCACCTCGCGGTCCACGGCGGCCAGCAGTTTGAAGCCCAAAACGTCCCGCATCATGATCACGCCCATCAGCTGGGCGACGATCAGCTCCGCCCGCAGCTCGGGCTCCGACGCTCCGGAGGCCACCGCCACGTCGCGGACGAAGCCGGTGGTGGTGAATCGGTACAGCACCCGGTATGCCTCGTCATGGTTGACCGCGGACCGCAGGATGGCAAGCAGCGGTTCGCGGTACCGGGGCAGCTCCCACAAGTCCAGGAAGGCCCGGACCAGTTCGGTGGCCAGCCCGTCGCGCTCGCCGCGCAGCACCCGGTCGGTGAGCCCCTGCAGGTCGCAGATCTTCGCGATCATCGCGACGAAGAGCTCGTCCTTCGTGGAGTGGAAGTAGTGCACCAGGGCCGGATCGACCTCGGCTTCCCTGGCAATGGCCCGAACGCTGACGCCCTGATAGCCCTTCTCGGCGAACAGCCGCCGCGCGGCGGCGTTAATCGCCTCCCGATTGCCACCGGTGGGAACCACTCGATCGTCAGGCCCGCCGGGAACCAGAACGAAGACCGGGTGGGGGCGATCGACTCGCCCGTCGCCAGAGGAATCCATGGCCATTCTCTCAGAGAGTAGTCGCCCCCAACTTTCGTGAGAGTGTAGCCCATCCGGCCCTGTCTGCCGCTATGCGTACAGACTGTTTCACCATCCATACAGTACCGCCGGCATAGCGCCGGGCATGTTTAGCATCGATTCACCGACCGGCACCTGCGTATAAGGCCGTGGCCGGATTGCGCAGGAACCGGACCGGTGGATCGAGGGGCGGATCGGGGCCGGCCCGGCGGCGGCCGGCTCAGAACGCCGGTGCCGCCGAGGGCGCGCGCAGCGTGCCCAGGTAGGGATGCCACAGGTGGGTGTCGTCCTGCTCGACAGCGGTGACGATCTCCCGCATCGCCTGCAGCGCCTTGGGCTCCTCGTCGTCGTAGACGTCGCCCTGCAGCAGCTTCAGGACGTCCAGCCGGTAGCGCGGGTCCTGTACGAACGCGGTGAACAGGATGTTCAGCCGGTAGTAGATGGAGATGAACTCGTACCAGTTGCGGACACCGGCCCGCAGCCTGCCCTCGTAGCCGGCGAACCTGGCGTGCGAGAAGTCGCCGGCCTCCGCGGCGGCGACGATGTCGGCGGCGGCGATCCTGGCGCTGTTGAGCGCGACGCTGACTCCGCTGGAGAAGATCGGGTCGACGAACCGGGCCGCGTCGCCGATCATCACGAACCGATCGCCGCAGATCTCGGTCATCGAGTAGCTGTAGTCCCCCTCCTGACGGAACGGCTGCACCCGCTCGGCCTTGCGCAGCGACTCCTCCAGGTCGGGCCGGGTGCCCACCACGTCCCAGAAGAACTTCTCCCGGTCCGGGCCCGCCTCGGTGAAGCGCTTCTTCTGGGTGACCACGCCCACGCTGGTGACCGTGTCGGTGATCGGGATCTGCCATACCCAGGTGTCCTTGATGGGCATGAAGTGGATGAAGATGTAGTCGCACTGGTCGGGGTTGACCGCGAGCGCCTTGCGGTCGAGGCCCTCGAACCAGGTGTGGATGGCGTACTGGTTGAACACCGGGTCGGGTGTCTTCACCTTGAGCTTGCGGCCGAGGAAGGTGTTGCGGCCGGAGGCGTCCACCACCATCTTCGCGGTGAACTCGGTCTCCCGCGGGCCGAACCTGACCCGCAGCGCGACCGCCTCCGGGTCGTCGAAGTCCACGTCGAGCACCCGGGCCTTCTGGTACACGTCCGCGCCCAGCTCCTCGGCGTGCTTGAGCAGGATCAGGTCGAACTTGCCGCGGTCCACGTGGAAGGTGTAGTCCCGGTCGACGCCCGCCTGGTCGCGCTCGCTGAACAGGATCTCGGCGGCCCTGAAGTCGTGGGTCAGGCCGGAGAAGCCGTTGTGCGGGACGGCCCGCGACTCCGCGGAGGTCCAGGCCGCGCCGAACTTCTTGGGGAAGCCGGCCTCCTCGACCTTGGGCATCGCGCCGGTCTCCAGCAGCACCGGCGTGGTGGCCGGCACCAGGGACTCGCCCACGTGCGGCCGGGGGAACATCTCCCCTTCGAACACCGCGACCTTCAGCCCGGCCTTGGCCAGGTAGGCCGCGGCGGTCGAGCCGGCCGGCCCGCCGCCGATGATCGCTATGTCGTAGTCGGTGGTCATCGGACCTCATCCAGAGTCGCGGCCGGGGAACCTGTGGCGGGTGAGTGGGTGCCGTACCTCGCATGAGGCGAACGGGACATTCCTAACTCCTTCCGGGAAGTTCGTCTTCGACTGACAGGGATGGAGCCCAACGCCCGTAGCTGCGGGCGTAGTACACGAGAGGCCCGCTGTCGGGGGTACGGCCGCCGGCGCCCGAGGAGCGCACGGTGCCGATCAGGATCGCGTGCGAACCGGCCACGATCTCGGCCTGCAGCCGGCAGTCCACGAACGCCAGGGAGTCGTCGTGCAGGTGCGGCAGGCCCGAGATCGGGCTCGGCTGCCACTCGGCGTCGGCGAACTTCTGCGGCGACGCGGAGGCGAACACGTCGGAGACGTGCTGCCGGTCGTCGCACAGCAGGTTGATCACGAAGCCGCCGCTGTGCCGGATCGCGTCCAGGCTGCCGTTCCTGCGGTTGACGCAGACCAGCATCGACGGCGGGTCCATCGACACGCTGCACACCGCGCTGCACGTCAGGCCGCGCGGTACGCCGTCCGAGTCGAGCGCGGTGACCACGGCGACCGGGGTCGGAAAGGACCCCATCGTCTGCCGGAAGTCCTGCGCGTCGGCCACCGGACCCATCAGCGGGATCTCCGAGGTCATGGTCGCCATCGGAATGTGCCCGTCCACAGTCATGACACCCTCCTCCCTCCAGGAACCGGAGTGCGGGCTTCCAGCGCCGCCCGGTCCACCTTGCCGTTGGCCGTTCTGGGCAGTTCAGGCACGATGTGCACCTGATCGGCGATCATGTAGCGGGGCAGCCGCTGCGCGCTGTGCTGCTTGAGGGCGAGGACGCCCACCGAGGCGCCGGCCGCGGCGACCACGAAGGCCTCCAGCCGGGAGTCCATGCCGGCCCCGGTGACGATCACCGCGGCCTCCTCGACGTGCGGGTGGGCGGCCAGCACGGCCTCCACCTCGCCCAGTTCGATCCGGTGGCCGCGGACCTTGACCATGTGGTCGCGGCGGCCGACGTAGTCGTACGACCCGTCGGGGAGCATCCGCACGATGTCGCCGGTGCGGTAGACGCCGCGGTGCGGGGACGCGCCCCAGTAGCCGAGCATCACCGTCGGCCCGGCGACCACCAGTTCGCCCTCGTCGCCGGGCTCGGCCACCCGCCCGTCGGCCCGTTCGGCCCAGACGGCGTCGCCGCAGCTCTCGGTGCCGATCGGGACCGGGCGGTCGCGGCCGAGGTCGGCGGCCGCCACCTCGTGGAAGGTGCAGACGTTGGTCTCGGTCGGCCCGTAGAGGTTGAGCAGCCTGGCCCCGGTCCAGCCGGCCAGCTGCCGCACCCCGGAGATCGGGAACGGCTCGCCGGCGAACAGCAGCACCCGCAGGCTCGCCGGGGCCGGCCGGGCCAGCAGGCCGCCGTCGCGCATCATCAAGGTGAGCGCCGAGGGCACCGAGTACCAGACGCTGATCCACTCCCGGTGCAGGAACTCCACCAACTGGTCAGGGGCGTAGGCGAGTTCCGACGGGATCAGGTGCACCGACGCGCCGACGCTGAAGGCCGCGTAGAGGTCGAGCACCGACAGGTCGAAGGTGAAGGGGGCGTGGCTGGAGAACCGGTCGTCCGGCCGGGCCTCGCTGATCTCCACCGCCCAGTCGATGAAGGCCCGGGCGTTGCCGTGGCTGATGCACACGCCCTTGGGGGTGCCGGTGGAGCCCGAGGTGTAGAGGATGTAGGCCAGATCGCCCGCGGCCACCGGTTCGTCGACGGCTCTGGCCGGTGCGGTGGACGCGCCCGCGGTGTCGAGGTCGAGCAGGCAGATCCCCAGTTCGGCGGCCTGGTCGATCCGGTCGGAGGGCGTGCAGACCACCCGGGCCTCGCAGTCGGCGGCGATCGTGGCCGCGCGGTGCAGCGGGCTCGAACCGTCCACCGGTACGTAGGCCGCGCCCAGCCGGAGCACCGCCTGCATGGTGGCCACCGCCTCGGCGGACTTCGGCGACCACACCACCACCCGGTCGCCGCGCCGCACCCCGCGGGCCCGCAGGCCGTGCGCGATCCGGTCGGCCGCCAGGTCGAGTTCGCGATAGGTCAGCGAGCCGGTGGGGCCCGCGACGGCGAGCCGGTCCGGATACTGTGCGGCGGCCGCGATGACCAGCCCGTGCACGCTCACAGTCCCAGCTCCCTCGCGACGAGTTCGCGCTGCACCTCTGAGGTGCCGGAGAAGATCGTGCTCGGTATCGAGTCGCGCAGGTGCTGCTCGATGCCGGTCTCGGTGCGGAAGCCGCTGCCGCCGAAGATCTGGACGGCGTCCAGGCTGTTGGCGACCGCGGCCTCGGAGGCCGCCACCTTGGCGAGCGCCACCGCCAGGGTGTGGTCGCGCTGCTGGTCCAGCAGCCAGCAGGCCCGGTAGAGCAGCAGCCGGGCGGCCTCAAGTCGCTGCTTCATGGCGGCGATCCGGTGCGAGACCGCCTGGAAGCCGCCGAGGTGGCGGCCGAACTGCCGCCGCTGCCTTGCGTGTTCGACGCAGGCGTCCAACTGCCGGTCCATCAGGCCGAGATAGCCCGCGAACAGGCAGGCGCGCTCCCAGCCCATCGAGTGCTGGAAGACCGCGGCGCCGGTGCCCTCGGCGCCGAGCAGGTGCGAGGACGGTATGCGGTAGCCGGTGAAGGTGACCCGGCCGGCCTGGCAGCCGTGCAGGCCCATCTTGTCGAACGGTTCGCCGACCGTCACTCCCGGCCGGCCGGTGCGGCCGGCGAAGGCGGTGAGGCCGAGGTAGCCGGCCTTGGGGTCGGTGGTGGCATAGGTGACGAGGACGTCGGCGACCGGGGCGTTGCTGGCGAAGGACTTCTCGCCGTCGAGCACGTAGTCGTCGCCGTCGCGGACGGCGACCGTGGCGAGGGTGCCGACGTCGGAGCCGGCCTCGTCCTCGGTCATCGCGTTGGCGGCGATCAGCTCGCCGGAGGCGAGGCCGCCGAGCAGGTCGGCGCGCACCTGCTCGCCGGCGAAGTCCCGGATCGGGACGGCGCAGGCGAGCAGGTGCGCCGAGACCGCGAACACCAGCCCGGTGTCCGGGCAGCCGCGGCCGAACGCTTCCAGCGACAGCGCGGTGTCGAGCGCGCCGAGCCCGCCGCCGCCGTACTCCCCCGGTATGCACAGCCCCACCAGCCCGAGCCGCGCGGCTTCCTTCCACCGGTCCCGGGTGAACCCGCCGGCCCCGGCGCCGGGGCCGGACGGCGCGCCCAGACTCTCCCGGACGCCGTCGAAGACCTCGTCGTAACGTTTCCGTTGATCATCCGTCAGATCGAAGTTCATCCCGATTCCTCACCGGAGGTAGGCGGTTCATCATGCGATGACTTCTACGATCGATGAAATTATCGGGGCCGGGTTTGTTTGTCAAGCGAAGATATCATCAACTGATGAACCCCAACCGGGCGCCGAGGACTACCCGGAAGCGGCCACGCAGTGGGACATTCAGCCGTACGCTCCACGTCCGCTCCCGGGCCGATCGCCCGGTCAGGTGGACGATCCGTGCAAGGCAACGGCACTCAACCACCCTCCGAGGAGCCCCCATTGCGCATGGCCACACCCCGCCGGTACCTGATGTGCCCACCGGCCCACTTCCGCGTCAGCTACACCATCAACCCGTGGATGGATCCGTCCAAGCCGGTGGACCCGGTGCTCGCCCTGTTCCAGTGGGAGGAACTGCGCGACCGCTACCGCGCGCTCGGGCACACCGTGGAGATCCTGGACCCGCTCGCCGGGCTGCCCGACATGGTCTTCGCCGCCAACGGGGCGACCGTGGTGGACGGCCGGGTACTCGGCGCCCGGTTCGCCAACCCCGAGCGGTCCGGCGAGGCGCCGGCCCACCTCGCCTGGTTCAGGGCCAACGGCTTCGCCGAGGTCCGCGACCCCGTGCACATCAACGAGGCCGAGGGCGACTTCGCCGTCACCGCCTCCTGGATCCTGGCCGGGCAGGGCTTCCGCAGCAGCCCGCTCTCGCACGGCGAGGCGCAGGAGTTCTTCGGCCGGCCGGTGATCGGCCTGGAACTGGTCGACCCGCACTACTACCACCTGGACACCGCGCTCGCGGTGCTCGACGGGGCCCGCGACGAGGTCATGTACTACCCGGGCGCCTTCTCCCCCGGCAGCCGCGCCGTGCTGGCCCGGCTGTTCCCTGACGCGCTGCTGGCCACCGCCGAGGACGCCGCCGTCCTCGGCCTGAACGCGGTCAGCGACGGCCGCAACGTCCTGCTGCCGCACAACGCCGCCGGACTGCGGGCGGCGCTGGCGGAGCGCGGCTTCGATCCGGTGCCGGTCGACCTGTCGGAGCTGCACAAGGCGGGCGGCAGCGTGAAGTGCTGCACGATGGAGCTGCGCGCGGGGTAGCGCCCTCATAGGGTGCGGCCATGCACGCTTCCTCCCACGACGCGCCCGACACCCGAGCCGCCGCCCCCGACACCGGCGGCGGCTACGACGCCGTGATCGTCGGCGGCGGCCACAACGGACTGGTCGCCGCCGCCTACCTGGCCAGGGCCGGCCGCCGGGTGCTGCTCCTGGAGCGGCTGCCGGCGACCGGCGGCGCCGCCGTGTCCACCCGGGCCTTCGCCGGGGTGGACGCGCGGCTGTCCCGCTACTCGTACCTGGTCAGCCTGCTGCCGGCGAAGATCGTCGACGAGCTGGGGCTGCGCTTCGCCGTCCGCAGGCGGCGGATCTCCTCGTACACCCCGCAGGGTGACGGGGGCCTGCTGGTGGACGCCGGCGACCAGGGCCGCACCCGGGAGCAGTTCGCCCGGCTGACCGGCTCCGACCGGGAGTACGACGCCTGGCGGCGGTTCTACGGCATGACCGGGCAGGTCGCCGAGCGGGTCTTCCCCACCCTGACCGAGCCGCTGCCCACCCGCGCCGAGCTGCGGGACCGGATCGGCGACCCGGCCGCCTGGGCGGTGCTGTTCGAACGGCCGCTGGGCGAGACCGTGGAGGCCGAGTTCGCCGACGACCTGGTGCGCGGTGTGGTGCTCACCGACGCCCTGATCGGCACGTTCAGCCACGCCCACGACCCGTCGCTGCGGCAGAACCGCTGCTTCCTCTACCACGTGATCGGCGGCGGCACCGGAGACTGGGACGTGCCGATCGGCGGGATGGGCGCCTTCACCGACGCGCTCGCCGACGCGGCCCGCGCGGCCGGCGCCCGGATCGTCACCGGCGCCGAGGTCACCGCGATCGCCGCGGACGGCAGGACGGCGGAGGTGACGTACGAGACCGGGGCCGGCACCCGTACGGTCGGCGCCCGCGACGTGCTGGTCAACGCGGCCCCGTACACGCTGGCCCGGCTGCTGGGCGGGGAACCGGCGGCCGGGGCCGGCAAGCCGGAGGGCGCCCAGCTCAAGGTCAACATGCTGCTGCGGCGGCTGCCGAGGCTGCGCGACACGGCCGTCGATCCGCGGGAGGCGTTCGCCGGCACCTTCCACGTCGCCGAGTCCTACCGGCAGCTGGAGAGCGCCTACCAGCAGGCCGCCGCGGGCCGGCTGCCGGACGCGCCGCCGTCGGAGATCTACTGCCACAGCCTGACCGACCCGTCGATCCTGTCCCCCGAACTGGCCGCGCGGGGCGTGCACACGCTGACCCTGTTCGGACTGCACGCGCCGGCCCGGCTGTTCGAGCAGGACCCGGGTGCGGCGAAGGACGCGCTGCTCGCGGCCACCCTGGCGGAGCTGGACGCGGTGCTGGCCGAGCCGATCGCGGACTGCCTGGCGCTGGACGCGGACGGCCGGCCGTGCCTTGAGGCGAAGTCGCCGGCCGACCTGGAGCGCGAGGTGGGACTGCCCGGCGGGCACATCTTCCACCGGGACCTGTCCTGGCCGTACCGGGACGAGGACGGGGCAGGCGACGTGACGCAGGCCACCGGGCGGTGGGGAGTCGGCACCGGATGTGCGAACGTCTATCTCTGCGGCGCGGGCGCGGTCCGCGGCGGCGGGGTCAGCGGCGTCCCCGGGCACAACGCGGCGATGGCGGTACTGGAGAGACCGGTGAACCGGTGACGGCGGCGAAGGCAGCGAGAACAGTGGAAGCACGATGAGTCACAGGCCCACGATGATCCACCGCAGGCCCCGCGGCGAGCGGTCCGGCACCGGCCGCACCTGGCGGCGCGGCGGCCGATGGCACACCCTGGCCGAGGACGGCGGGCTGCCCGAGCAGCGCCGCTGCACCGCCGATGTGATCGTCGACTGCGCGGTGTACGAGGACGGCCACCGGGTGGCGTCGCTGCCGCCGGCCGAGGCGCACGCGGAGGCCGCGAAGCGCAAGGGCGGCTTCGTGTGGATCGGGCTGCACGAGCCGGAGGCCGAGCACCTGACCGAGATCGCCGAGACGTTCGGACTGCACCCGCTGGCGGTGGAGGACGCGGTGCAGGCGCATCAGCGGCCCAAGCTGGAGCGGTACGGCGAGACGCTGTTCATGGTGCTGAAGACGATCGTCTTCGTGGAGCACGAGAAGCTGACCGCGACCAGCGAGGTGGTCGACACCGGCGAGCTGATGATCTTCCTGGGCGCGGACTTCGTGGTGGTGGTCAGGCACGGCAGCGCGCCCGGCCTGTCCCGGGTGCGGCGCACCCTCGAAGGCCGTCCCGAGATGCTCGCGCAGGGCCCGGCCGCGGTGCTGCACGCGATCGCCGACCAGGTGGTGGACGACTACCTCGATGTCGCCGACGCCGTGGAACTGGACGTGGAGGAGCTGGAGTCCGATGTCTTCTCCGCCTCGCACGGCGACGACGCCGAGCGGATCTACCAGCTCAAGCGGGAGCTGATCGAGTTCAAGCGGGCGGTGAACCCGATGGCCAGGCCGCTGCAACGGCTCAGCGAGGAGACCGATCCGCTGATCGGCCCGGAGATCTGCCGCTATCTGCGCGATGTCGCCGACCATCTGACCCAGGTCCGGGAGCGGCTGACGAGTTACGGGGAACTGGTGGACGGCCTGCTGTCGGCCAATCTCAGCCAACTCGCCGTCCAGCAGAACGTCGATATGCGGAGAATCAGTGCCGCCGCGGCAATCCTGGCCATCCCCACGATGATCGCAGGTTTCTACGGGATGAACTTCAAGCATATGCCGGAACTACGCTGGACGTTCGGATACCCGCTGATGCTCGGAGTGACTGCGACGCTGTCGTTTCTGTGCTATCGGGCCTTCCGCCGCTACGGCTGGCTCTGATCGGCCTCCGGGGGCTCGGCTTCCGGGGGCTCGGCCTCCGGCGGCCACGGGTCGCCCCAGTCGGTGTCCCTGGCCGCCCGGTAGAGCTCCCCCTGCCGCTTGGTGACGTTGCTGCGCACCAGCCCGCCGTCCCTGGTGCACAGGTCGAGCATCACCAGCCCCTTGCGGATCTGCGGGTGCCGGACGACCCGGCTCCGCGCCGGCCGCGCCGGGAAGCGGGCGGCGGCCAGGTAGCTGAACTTCTCGTCCTCGTAGGGCAGTGAACCGCCCTTGACCTGCCGGTGCAGCGAGGTGCGCTGCACGCGGGCGGCGAAGTGGCACCAGTCCCTGCCGGTGACCGGGCAGGGCCCGTCGTGCGGGCAGGGCGCCAGGATCCGGAAGCCGGCCGCGATCAGCAGGTCGCGGGCGGCGATGATCCGGGCGTAGCCGTCGGGAGTGCCCGGCTCGGCGATCAGCACGGCGCCGCGGGCGGCCTCGGCGGTGGCGGCGAGCAGCGCCTCGCGGTCGGCGGGGGCGAGTTCGCCGAGTACGTAGGAGACGGTGACGAGGTCGGCTTCCGGCAGCCGCGGTGTGCCGCCGAGCGGCGCGAGCGTCCAGCGGGCGTCCCGGACGGCGGGTTCGCGGGCGTCCCGGGCCAGTTCGGCGCCGAGCGCCAGGGCGGCCCGCGACCAGTCAAGTACCGTGCTGACGTGCGGCGACGCCGTCCCGCCCGCGGCCTCACCGGACGGCCAGGCGTCGGCCACCGCCCAGGTCGCCGCACCGGTGCCGCCGCCGAGGTCGAGATGAACTCCAGGCGTCCATTCCGGGGCCTGGTCGCGCAAAGAATGGAGCGCGGTCCTTACGGCGGCGTAGGTGGCAGGCATACGGTAGGCGGCGTAGGCGGCGACGTCATCGGCGTCACGCAACACGGGCGCGGTCGTGGGGGTCTGGCCGCGGTAGTTCTCGATAAGCCGCTCGACCTGCGCGGATGCCCGCTTGGGCGCCGTAGAGTGCAACCGGGTGGCCAGAGCGGCGCGCAGATCATCGGGGAGTGGGACTGTGGACACAAGCCACAACTGTAAGGGCCGGTTACTCCTGTAACCGAACCCTTACACTGGGTGCCCGCTCGGGCGCCATAGGCGTGTTAACTCGGTCATAACAACGGCTCGATTATGCGTAAACCGCAGCGGACGGGCCGTATGTTGGCCTAGCGTTCGCTGTTATCACCGCGCACCGTCACTTGGGGAAGTGATAGGGCGCAGTCGGTCGCGAGGTACCAGGGGGGTCCATGCGGCGTGTCGATGCACAGTCGGCTGTATCTGCGATGCCCGTCGAAAGGGAGCCGAGATCCGCGCACAACGTGCGCAACGGGTCTCCGCACGCTTTCAACGCGTTGACGACAACCGGTGCCACCGGTGTCTTCGGCGTACCCGCGTCCGGCGTTCCGTACTCCGTCACGGAGCAGCGGCAGCGCCGGGCGAGGCATGGAGTGAACAGTGCGGTCCGGAGCGCGCGCGGCGCCTTCGGTGACAAGGCCGGGTGGTACCTGCCGGCCGCCCTGGCAACCGACGCACTGGGTATAGCGATACCCATGGAGCTGGTGCTGCGGGCCGGCGGGCGGGCTCATCCGCTGGCCGGGGCGCTGCTCTCGGCGGTGGCCTGGCTCGGCATCCGGGCCGTCCGGCGGCGGTACGCCACGGTCAACCTCGGCGAGGCGCGCGGCTCCACACCCGTCATAGGCGACTGGCTGGCACTGCTCGGCGTGCTCGCGGTCCTGCTGACGGCGATCGGCAGCACCGCCGAGCCGGCCGGGCCGCTGCTCGGCCTGCTGGTCGGGCTGCTGCTGACGGTGACCTGCCGGAAGGTCACCCACTGGCATCTGGCCGCCGCCCGGCGCGAGGCGCACGCGGTGCGCAGGGTGCTGGTGATCGGCGAACCGAGCGCGGCCGACCACGTGGTGGGCCATCTCGCGGCCAGGACCGACCACGCCTACGTGGTGGTCGGGGTGGTGCCGGTGGGCAGCGCCAAGCTGGAGTGCGGGGCGCCGGTCACCGCGCGGCTCGGCTCGCTCGACCCGGACAGCCCGCGCGGCGACGCCACCGCCGTACTGCGCGCGGCCCGCGAACACGGCGCCGACCTGGTGCTGGTGGCGCCGGGCCCGCGGCTGTCGGCGGAGCGGCTGCGCCGGCTGTCCTGGGCGCTGTACGACGAGCGGCTGCCGCTGGCGCTGCTGCCCGGCCTGGTGGACGTGGACGCGCACCGGATCCATCTGGACGCGCCGGCGGGCCTGGCCATGCTGCACATCGCCCCGCCGGTCAGGCGGGGCGTGCAGGTCAGCCTGAAGTCCGCCGTGGACCGGACCGGCGCGGGCCTCGGACTGCTGCTGCTCGCGCCGCTGTTCGGCGTGATCGCCGCCGCGATCCGGCTCACCTCGGCCGGTCCGGCCTTCCACCGGCAGATCCGGCACGGGCAGGGCAACACCCCGTTCACCATGTGGAAGTTCCGCACGATGGTGCGGGACGCGGAGTCCCGCAAGGCGGAGCTGGAGTACAGCGGCGCCAACGAGAACGACGGCCTGATGTTCAAGATGCGCCGCGACCCGCGGGTCACCGGGGTCGGCCGGCTGCTGCGCCGCTGGTCGCTGGACGAGCTGCCGCAGCTGTTCAACGTGCTGCGCGGCGACATGTCGCTGGTCGGGCCGCGCCCGCCGCTGGCCGACGAGGTGGCACGCTACGACGAGGTGGCGCTGCGCCGGCTGTCGGTGAAGCCCGGCCTCACCGGGCTGTGGCAGGTCAGCGGGCGCAGCGAGCTGTCCTGGGACGAGACGCTGGCCCTCGACCTGCGGTACGTGGACAACTGGACGCTGTCCGGCGACATGGACGTGATGGCCCGCACCATGCGGGCCGTGGTGGACGGGCGCGGGGCCTACTAGTGCGCCACAGACCCGGCGGCCTCCCGCCACTGCTCGTACACCGACGCGATCCCGTCCCGCAGCGGGATCCGCGGCTGCCAGCCGAGCGCCCGCAGCCGGGAGACGTCGAGCAGCTTGCGCGGGGTGCCGTCGGGCTTGCCGGTGTCCCAGGCGATGGCGCCCTGGTAGCCGACCACCTCGCTGACGGTCTCGGCGAGTTCGCGGATCTCCAGGTCCTCGCCGCAGCCGACGTTGACCGGCTCGTCACCGTCGTAGACCCGCAGCAGCAGCTCGCAGGCCGCGGCGAGGTCGTCCACGTGCAGGAACTCCCGGCGCGGTGTGCCGCTGCCCCACAGGGTCAGCTCCGGCGCGCCGGCCACCCGGGCCTCGTGGAAGCGGCGGATCAGCGCCGGCAGCACGTGCGAGGTGGCCAGGTCGAAGTTGTCGCCGGGCCCGTAGAGGTTGGTGGGCATCGCGGAGACGAACGAGGCGCCGTACTGCTTCCGGTAGGACTGCACCTGGACGATGCCGGCGATCTTGGCCAGCGCGTACGCCTCGTTGGTCGGCTCCAGCGGGCCGGTCAGCAGCGCGTCCTCGCGGATCGGCTGCGCGGCGAGCTTGGGGTAGATGCACGAGGAGCCGAGGAACAGCAGCCGGCCCACGCCCGCCGCGTGCGCGCCGGCGATCACGCTGAGCTGGATCTTCAGGTTGTCCTCGAGGAACTGCACGGGATAGGTCGAGTTGGCCATGATCCCCCCGACCCGGGCGGCGGCGAGCACCACCGCGTCCGGCCGGGACTCGTCGAGGTACGCGGCGGTCGCCGCCGCGTCCCGCAGGTCGAGTTCGGTACGGGTACGGGTCAGCACCCGGTAGCCGTCGGCGGTGAGCCGGCGGGTCACCGCGGAGCCGACGAGGCCCCGGTGCCCGGCGACGAAGATCCGGGCACCGGCAGGCAGTAGGTCAGTCATAACCCGTATTGTGCCAGCACACTTCACCCGAACGGGTGACTATCCCGCATTCCATGAAAAACACGACCAGAACACGACCAGAACACGGCCGGCAGCCCGGCCGCGACAGACGGCCGCGGCGAACGCCGCACTTTTGGGGGGAAACCGCGTGAGCAAGACCGCACTCATCACCGGCGTGACCGGACAGGACGGCTCGTATCTCTCCGAGCTGCTGCTGTCCAAGGGCTACACCGTGCACGGCATCGTGCGCCGGTCCTCGACGTTCAACACCGAGCGGATCGACCACATCTACCAGGACCCGCAGGAGCAGAACCGTTCCTTCGTACTGCACCACGCCGACCTGACCGACGGCGTGGCGCTGGTGAACCTGCTGCACGACCTGCGTCCCGACGAGATCTACAACCTCGGCGCCCAGTCGCACGTCCGAGTGTCCTTCGACGCGCCGCTCTACACCGGCGACGTGACCGGCCTGTCCACCCTGCGGCTGCTCGAGGCGGTCCGGGCCAGCGGCACCGAGGCGCGGATCTACCAGGCGTCGTCCTCGGAGATGTTCGGCGCAGCGCCGCCGCCGCAGAACGAGCACACCCCGTTCCACCCGCGCAGCCCGTACGGCTGCGCGAAGGTCTTCAGCTACTGGTCGACGGTGAACTACCGCGAGGCGTACGGGATGTACGCGGTCAACGGCATCCTGTTCAACCACGAGTCGCCGCGCCGCGGTGAGACCTTCGTGACCCGCAAGATCACCCGCGCGGTGGCCAGGATCAAGGCCGGCCTCCAGGACCGGCTGTACCTGGGCAACCTGGACGCGGTCCGGGACTGGGGCTACGCGCCGGAGTACGTCGAGGCGATGTGGCGGATGCTGCAGCGCGACGACCCGGAGGACTACGTGGTGGCCACCGGCGAGGCCGCGACCGTGCGGCAGTTCGTGGAGCTGGCCTTCGCGCACGCCGACCTCGACTGGGCGCAGTACGTCCGCTTCGACCCCAAGTACCAGCGGCCGAGCGAGGTGGACGCGCTGATCGGCGACCCGAGCAAGGCGCGCGATCTGCTGGACTGGGAGGCCAAGGTCAAAGTCGCGGATCTGGCCCGGATCATGGTGGAAGCGGACATCCGGCAGGTCGCCGACCAGCTGGCCGGAGCCACCGTTCGCATCGACAGATGACCTGATCAACGGATAGTCGTAGATTTCGGCAAAAGGGCAGACCTCGCTAAGCGGAACCCCCTACTGTGCCGACCACGGCGGCTGGCTCAGCCGCTGCACATCAGGGGCCTTGGGGGGCAACTCATGCGAAAATGGCCGGTGTTCTCGGCTGCCATAGCGCTGGCAGCCGCGTCACTCGGAGCCTTGTCGTCACCATCGGCGACCGCGCTCCAACCACCGATCGGCCTCACCGCCGACAACCTCAGCACATACCAGACGAACGGGGTCGTCTGGGCGATGGCGCAGGCGAACGGCATCGTCTACACCGCCGGCACCTTCTCCGCCATCCGCCCGGCCGGCTCCGCGGCCGGCAGCAACGAGACGCCGGTCGCGAACTTCGCGGCCTTCGACGCGGCCACCGGCCAGCCGGCCGGCTGCCAGCTCAGCTTCACCGTCAGCTCGAACAACGCGACCGTCCGCTCGCTGGCCGTCTCGCCGGACGGCAGCACGCTCTACGCGGGCGGCTTCTTCGGCCAGGTCAACGGGGTCGGGGTGAGCAGCCTCGCGGCGATCGACCTGGCCACCTGCACGGTGAGCAGCACCTTCCACCCGTCGGTGGCCGGCACCGTGCGGACCGTCGAGGCCACCGCCGACACGGTCTTCTTCGGCGGCGACGTGACCTCGGTCGGCGGCCAGAGCCGCGGCCGCTACGCGGCGGTGGACACCTCCGGCGCGCTGCTGCCGTGGGCGCCGGCGGCCGACAACCCGGGCCGCACCCTCGCGGTGACCCCGGACGGCCAGGACGTCATACTCGGCGGCGACTTCAACCAGGTGGACGGGACGAACTCGCACTCGCTCGCCGTGGTGGACTCCACCACCGGCGGCCTGGTCAAGTCGTATCCGAACGGCTTCATCGACGCCACGTCGGTGACCAAGGACATCATCGTCGACCCGGCCAGCAACAGCTTCTACACCGCCAACGAGGGCACCGGCGGCGGAGTCTTCGACGGCCGGATCCGGTTCAGCCTGACCGACTTCAACCAGGTCTGGCGGGACAACTGCCTGGGCGCCACCCAGGCGCTGCAGGTCTACCAGACCGTGCTGTACAGCGGCAGCCACGCGCATGACTGCTCCAGCATGGGCGAGTACCCGGACTCGGTGCGCAAGCACCTGCTGGCCGAGTCGGTCGACGACCCGCACCTGCTGTCCTGGTTCCCCGACACCAACGACGGGATCGGCGAGAAGATCGGCCCGCGGGTGATGGCACTGGCCTCCTCCGGCGGCACCGACTACCTGTGGGTGGGCGGCGAGTTCACCACCGTCAACGGCGCGGCGCAGCAGGGTCTGACCCGGTTCGCCTCCGGCCCCGACACCGGCGCGCCCACGCTGCCCGCGACCTCGGTGAGCAGCGTCGACCCCGGTTCGGTCAAGGTCAGCTGGCAGTCCAGCACCGACAACGACGACGGCGTGCTGACCTACCGGGTCTACCGCAACGGCGGTACCACCCCGGTCTACACGACCACCGGCGCCTCGCTGCCCTGGGTGCGCCCGCAGATCACCTACACCGACACCAACGTGGTGCCCGGCGTGAAGTACACCTACCGGGTCTCGGCCAGCGACGGCACCAACACCAGCGCGCTGTCGCCCAACGCGTCGGCGACCGTGCCGGCCACCGCGGAGCCGTACGCCGGCCAGGTGCTGGCCGACGGCGCCAGCCTGTACTGGCGGTACGACGCGGCGGCCGGCTCCTACACCGCCGACTCCTCGTCCTCCGACGACAGCGGGATCTCGGTCGGCGGCCCGGTGCACGCGGTGGCGCCCGGCGCGGTGCCCGGCTCCAAGGCGTACACCTTCAACGGCTCCACCCAGTGGACGTACAGCGACAAGAAGCACTCCACGCCCTCGCAGTACAGCATCGAGGCGTGGTTCAAGACCACCACGACCACCGGTGGCAAGATCATGGGCTTCGGCAACCTGCCGACCGAGACCAGCGGCAACTACGACAAGCACATCTACATGACCAACAGCGGCCAGCTGATCTTCGGCGTCTACACCGGCAGCACCCGCATCATCTCCACACCCGGCGGCGGCTACAACGACGGCACCTGGCACCAGGTCGTCGCCACGCAGGGGCCCGGCGGGATGCGGCTGTACGTGGACGGCGTGCTCAAGGCGGTCGACTTCACCGTCACCACCAGCCAGAACTTCGACGGCTACTGGCGGGTCGGCGGCGACAACCTGAACAGCTGGCCGTCGCAGCCCAGCAGCCAGTTCTTCGCCGGCTCCATCGACGAGGCCGCGGTCTTCCCGACGGTCCTGTCCGGGAGCCAGGTCGCCAACCAGTACACGCTGGGGACCACTCCGTGAGCCGGATCACCCGGTCAAGCGCCGCCGCCGCCGTCCTCGTGACGGCGGCGGCGGTGCTGCTCGGCGCCTGCAGCTCCGACGTCCAGCCGGGCGGACCCGACATGGGGAAGCACCCGGTGACGACGACGCCGGCGGGGTCCGCCGCGCCCGGCTCCACGGCGGCGGCGCCGTCGGCGGCACCGGGCGGCACCGGCGGCAGCACCGCGCCCGACGGCGAGGCGCCGGGCTCGGCCGCCGACCAGCCCAAGGTGCCCGACCCGCAGCTCACCCCGCCCGGCGGCGGCACCTTCACCAAGCAGCAGAAGAGCTATCTGTCCGGCCGGGTGCCCAAGGGCACCGACCCTGTCGCGGTGCTCGAAGGCGGCCAGGAGATCTGCGACCGGCTGACCCTTACCGTGGCCGTCGACCCGGACGCGGCGGCCACCGCCATCCTGACCGGCGACATCAGCCGGTCCGGCGCGACCGCCGCGGTGCGCAGCCTGTGCCCGCAGCGGCAGCCGGTGATCGACGCGGCCGACCACGGCTTCGGCGACGGCACCTTCACCGTGTCGGCCAAGGCCGTGCCCGGCACGTCGGTCGCGCCGGGCGGCTACCGCGCTCCGCACCCGTCGGCCGTCTGCAACTGGCGGGTGACCGGCGCCGGCGGCACCGTACTGGCATCGGGGCCCGGCACCGGCAGCAAGCCGGGCCCGGCCACGATGACCGTCCCCGCCGCCGCGCGCGGCATCACTTCCAGCGGGTGCTACGCCTGGCTGGCCTCCGGAGGGAACCGATGAGCAAGCTCCCCGTCGTGGTGGCGATACCGACCAAGAACGAGGCGGAGAACATCGCCCGTACGGTGTCGTCGGTGATCGACCACGTCCAGGCCGTCGTCGTGGTGGACTCCGACAGCACGGACGACACCCGTGCCATCGCGGTCAGCCACGGGGCCGAGGTCGTCGACTACGTCTGGGACGGCAAGTACCCCAAGAAGAAGCAGTGGTGCCTGGACCACGTGCGGCCGGAGATCCCCTGGCTGCTCTTCCTCGACGGCGACGAGACCCCGAGCCCGGAGCTGCTGGCCGAGCTCAAGGCCGCGTTCGCCGCCGGGCCGCCGTCGGTGGCCGCGTTCGACATCCCGCTGGGCTACTGGTTCGCCGGGCGGCGGCTGCGGCACGGCTACACGATCGTCAAGCGGGCCCTGATGGACCGCACCCGCTGCCACTTCCCCGAGGTCGGGGACCTGGACGCGCCGGGGATGGGCGAGCAGGAGGGCCACTACCAGCCGGTCGCGGAATCCGCGGCGCGGCTGCGGTCGCCGATCGAGCACGAGGACCTGGACCCGGTGCGGACCTGGTTCGAGCGGCACAACCGCTACTCGGACTGGGAGGCGTGGCTGGAGCTCAACCCGCAGGTGAAGGAGGAGATCCGGCAGGTCAAGACCCGGCAGGGCCAGCTCTTCCACAAGGCGCCGTTCAAGCCGCTGGTGTCGTTCACCTACGCCTACCTGTTCAAGCGCGGCTTCCTGGACGGCCGGGCGGGCTTCGACTACGCGCTGGCGATGAGCTTCTACCGGTGGCAGATCGGGCTCAAGACGCGCGAGGGCAACGGACCGTCCTGAGCCCGTTACACCGTCCGTCCTGAGCCCGTGCCGCCGGTCGGTCAGGCGGTGGTGCGGGCGACGCTCTCGTAGACGCCGAGCAGGTCGTCCACCACCGCGCCGATGGAGAACCGGTCGTGGATCAGCTGCCAGGCGGCCTGCGATGCCTCGGCGTTGGCGGCCGGGTCGAGTAGCTCCAAGATCGCCTGGCCGACCAGCGGGCCGTTGTCCGCGTCCGGGTCGCTGTCGGTGATCCGGCCGGCGCCGGCCGCCTCGACGTCCGGCGACAGCCCGCCGGTCTTCGTCACCACCACCGGCAGCCCGACCGACATCGCCTCCAGGATGGACACCGCGAACGGCTCGACGACGGACGGCAGGACGTACACGTCCGAGCCGCGCAGCCGCTCCAGGACCTGCTGGTGGCCGAGCGCGCCCACGCACTCCAGGGAGTCCGCGACGCCCAGCTCCGCGGCCAGCTCCCGCATCGGCCCGGTCAGGTCGCCGGTGTCAGGGCCGGCCAGCACGAAGCGCGCGTCGGGGTACTTGGCGAGCACGGTGGGCATCGCCGAGACGAAGTCCTCGGGCCGCTTGCGCTTCTGCACCCGGGCCAGATAGAGCACGGTCGGCGGCCGGCCCTCCTCCCGGTCCGGCCTGCGGTCCTGCAGCGTCACGCCGTTGACCAGCCGGTGGAAGGTGTCGAGCGGGGTGTCGGGCACCACGGCCTGCACGCCGTCCCGCTCCATCGCCGTCAGGTGCAGGATGGCGTCCGCGCGGCGCAGGACGCGCTTCATGCCGAGGACGTCGACCGCGCGGGCGAACAGCTTCTCCGTCGGGTCGATCATGCCGTGCGTCTGCACCACCAGCGGCACCCCGGCCTCCAGCGCGATCAGCGCGAACGGCAGCGTGATCAGGTCGCGCATCAGGTGGACGTGCACCACGTCGGCGCCCTTGACCATCCGGCGCGCCTTGGCCAGCAGCCCCGGCGAGGTGATACCGCTCACCTCGAACGCGGGCAGCACGTGCCGCGCCTGGTGGACGAAGGCCGGTACGCCCTCCACCTCGGTCGGCAGCGGCCCGTCGAACTTGTCGCCGAGCGTGGCGATCCGGGCGTCCACCCCCTTGTCCCGCAGCCCCCTGGACAGATTGAGCGCCACCCTCGTCGGCCCGCCGAAGTCGTTCGTCGGCGTGTGCAGGGTGACCACATGCAGCACCTTCATGACCCGCAACCCTCCCCTGGCGGTGCCCCCCAGGCACCGTCGGCACAGCCTATCCGTGCCCAGGGCGGCCTTACGGTGACTTCCCGGACAATCCCCGGTGGTCCGCCGGTGTCCACCGGCCGCGCGGGGTTGTCCACAGGCCGCGGTCTCCTCGGAACGGCCGGGCGCCCGAACCCCTACAATCACGGCAGGGGAAGGGGGCGGTGCGATGGCGCTCGACGTGCCGGAGGACATCCGCGGGGACGATCCGCCGTATCCGCCGCAGGCTGCTGCCCTGCAGGGGGAGTCGGCCGGGCAGAGCGTGCCGCGGGCCGCGCTGTCCCGCGCGCTCGCCGTGCCGCTGGTGGTCGGCCTGGTGGGCTTCCTGCCCGGCTACGTGCTGGCGCAGCCCGGCACCGGCGTCCAGGACACCGCCTACTGGCTGCAGCTGACCCTGACCGTCTACGGCGGCGGCCGGCTGTGCGCGATGGTGCTCTCCCGCCGCCGGCGGCTGCTCCAGGGCTCGTTCTGGCTGTTCGTGTACGTGGCGATGGGCGTGGCGCCGCTCGCCCAGGCGGTGATCGGGCAGGTGCCGACCCCGGTGGTCGGCCCCAGGTCGGACACCACGGCCGCGATCACGCTGGTGCTGGTGGGCTGTGTCGCCTTCGACGTCGGGGCGCTGCTGGCCAGGCACCGGCCGCCGGCCCGGGTGCGCAAGGCCCGCCCGGCCGCCTCGGTGTCCCGGCGCAGGCTGTGGCTGCTGGTGGCGTTCGCCTACCTCGGCAGCGCCTACTGCGTGCTGAAGCTCGGCGGCCCCTCGGTGTTCTTCACCAGCCGGCAGGCGATCAGCGAGTCCGTGCAGTCCAACGGCCTGGCCGGGGCCGCCGGCAACGACCATGTCGGCTCGGCCTTCACCCGCGGCTTCGGCACCGTACCCGCGCTGCTGGCGCTGCTGTTCATGATCCGCTGGATGATCACCTCACGGGTGGCCCGGCGCACCCCGCTGGCCATCGCCGCGCTCGCCGGCCTCGTGGTGATCAACGCGATCGTCAACAACCCGATATCCAATCCGCGGTACTGGTTCCTGACCGTGGTGTTCTCGATCCTGTTCACCGCCTTCCCGCGCAGCACCGTGATGTACCGCACGGCGCTGGTGACGGGGGTGATCGCCGCGCTGGTGCTGTTCCCGTTCCTTGACCGCTTCCGGTACGACTCCGGCGGCTACCACCCGGTGCAGTCCACCTCCGTGCTGGAACCGCTGACCCTGAAGGACTACGACCAGGTGGGGATGTTCGCCAACACCCTGACCTTCGTGGACTCCGGCGCCGGCCACTCCGACGGGCGGCAGCTGGCCGCCGACGTGTTCTTCTTCGTACCGCGCTCGATCTGGCACTCCAAGCCGCTCGACTCCGGGGTGCAGGTCGGCACCTGGATGGGCATGAGCAACACCAACCTGTCCTCGCCGCTTTGGGCCGAACTGTGGCTGGACTTCGGCCCGCTGGGCATGGCCGGCGGCTTCCTCGCCCTGGGCTACGTCTGCGCCCGCGGCGACCGCCGATACGCCCAGCGGACCACCGAGGACGGCAGACCGGGCACCGTGGCGGCCGTGGTGATCCCGCTGATCGCCGGCTACTCCTTCATCCTGCTGCGCGGACCGCTGCTCCAGGCGTCAGGCCGGATCGGGATCGCGGCGGTGTGCCTGGTAATGGTCACCACCTTCAGCGAGAACCGGCGCAAGATCCTGCGCTGAGGCGGCCGCGGCGGCGGCCTGGCCGCGCCGCAGGCCCATGATCCGCAGCCACAGCGCCACTGCCTTGAGCGCCGACCCGAGGCCGAGGCCCCAGGCCGCGCCCAGCACCCCGTTCATCTGGTAGCCGGCCAGCATGAAGAGCACCGACGCCAGCGAGAACACCACCTGGATCGGCAGCGTGGCCCGCGGCCTGAGCACCCGCAGCGTCAGCAGGGCGCTGGTGCCGAGCGCTATGCAGGCGTACTGCGCCCCGGAGGCCGGCAGCAGCCCCGCCGACGCCGCCCAGGTGTCGCCGAGCAGCCGGCGGCCCTGCCGGTCGGGCAGCAGCATCAGCACCGTCGTCCAGGCCACCGCGACCCCGGACAGGGCCACGGCCAGTACGGCGGTGGTGCGTACCTTGCCCTCGATGCCGCGCACCCGGTTCAGCAGCGGCGGCCCGAAGGCGGTGGCGGAGTTGAAGAGCACGTTCATCGGGCCGAACAGCGTGGTGGCGCCGCGCAGCGCGCCCACCGCGAGCGGCGCGGCGAACAGGCCGAGGCCGACCACCGCGAGCTGGCTGGTGGCGTTGCCGACGCCGAACTCGATGACGAACCGCTGCCCGAGGTGCCCGCGGCGGACGAACTTGCGCAGGTCCACCGGTGCGCCCTTGACCCGCGGCCACAGCAGCCCGGCGCCCACCAGCAGCGCGGGCAGCGCGGACACCCCCCAGACCACGATCAGCCGCTCGGGTCCTGCCCCGTGCGGCTGCGCGGCCAGCGCGGGCACGGCCACCGCCAGCCGTACGGTGTCGGCGATCAGCGCGTGGTGCGGCAGCCGCAGGGTGGAGAAGCAGTACCGCATGCCGTCCTGGGTCAGCACGATCGGCAGCACCAGGCCGAGCGCCGCCAGGCCGTGCGCGGTCGAGCCGTCGACGAAGGACAGGCCGCCGGCCATGCCGAGGCCGATCACGGTGGAGGCGACGGCGGTGAAGGTGACCGCGGAGCGGCAGGCGGTCCGCACCCGGTCGGTGCCGCGTTCCAGCACCAGCGCCTGGCCGACGTAGGACACGCCGACGCCGAGCAGCACCGTGAACACCATGTAGACCATGGAGAACACCGAGAACCCGGCGGCGGTCGACAGCCGGGCGGCGACCACCAGCACGATGATGTTGGTCAGCGCGGCCACACCCTGGTCGGCGACCGAGCTGATGATGGCGGCCTTGGCGCCGATCCCGTCCCGGCCGCCGCCCTTCCCGTCGGGGAGGTCGGCCAGGTCGCCGGAACCGTCAGCCTCGTAGCCGCCGTCCCGGCCGCCGCCGGCGCCGCCGGCGACCGCCTGGAGGTCGTCGGGCAGCAGGATCGGCAGCTCGAGCGTCGGCATGTCCTCGAACTCGTACGAGCCGGCCCCGCGGTCCGCGGCGGGCAGTGTCACGCGCCGCGGGGCGGGGCCCCTCAAGGGACCGGGTGCCGCTCCGGGGCCGTGCTGTTCTGGGCGGTGCCGCTGGGGGCCGCGGGCAGGTCGTCCCGGTGTTCGGCCGGGCCCGAGGGGCCGGACGGCCCGCGGCCGGAGCCGGCCGCCGGGCGGCGGCCGAACCTGCTCAGGAGGCCGCCGCGCTGGCCGGGCTCGGGCGCGTGCAGCACCACGCCGAGTACGGCGCCGCCGGCGCCGTTGACCAGTTCGCGGACCCGGGCCAGGTCGGCCCGGTGCACCTCGCGCGGGTCGCAGACCACGACCACGCCGTCCACCCGGTCGGCGAGCGCGAGGGCGTCGGCGTAGGCCAGCACCGCGGGGGCCAGGACGACGACCGCGGAGCCGGGCTCGTCGGCCTCGGCGAACAGCCGGGTGGCGGGCGCCGAGGTCAGCGCGCGGGCCACGTTGCGCACCCGGCGCCCGGGCACCAGGTCGAAGGAGCCCGACTCGCCCGCGTCGATCGGCATCTGCAGCCCGGCCGGCCAGCCGCCCTCGCCGAGACCCGGCGAGCGGGCCCAGCCGGGACGGGAGCCGTCGGCGGCGCGCAGCCTGGCCGACAGGGACGGGGTGCGCAGGTCGGCCTCGACGAGCAGCACCTCCATGCCCATCTCGGCGAAGGACGCGGACAGGTTGACGGCCACGGCCGCCGGGGTGTCGCCGGTGCCGCGCGGCGCGACCACCAGCAGCCGGCGCCGCTCGGAGAAGCGCTTGTCGTGGATCAGCCGGAAGGCCACCGCGCGGTACTCCTCGGCCAGCCGGCCGCCGCTCTGGCTCTCGGCGAGCAGCGCGGTGGCGGTGGCGCCCCTGCGCCGGATCCGCGGCAGGGTGCCCAGCACCGGCGCGCCCAGCGCCCGGGTGACCTCGCCCTCGGAGCGCACGGCCGGGTCGAAGACCAGCCGGACCCAGGCGGCCAGCAGGCCGAGCGCGATGCCGACACCGCCGCCGAGGCCGAGCATCATGCCCAGGCCAGGACCGGACGGCGCGTCCGGCTCGATGCCGGGCTTGATCACGTTGCCGGGGGTGGTGTCGAGCGCCCGGAGCTGGCTGATCTGGTCGTTGAGCTGGTTGATCCGGGTCAGCTGGTTGGTCTGGGTGGAGGTCAGCGTGCTGATCAGCGCCTGGTCGTTGGTCATCGCTATCTGGTCGAGCACGTGCTGGCGCTGCTTGGCCAGCGGGTTCACCTGCGCCTGGTAGCCGGCCACCATGTGGTTGACGGTGTTGGTGACCTGCGCCTTGCGGTTGGCCAGGTACGCCGCCGTGATGTCGTTGACCCAGTCCGCCGCGGCCTTCGGGGTGCTCGCGTCGCAGGTGAAGCGCAGCACCAGGGTGTTGGGCGGGTTGGTGACCTGGAGGCACTTCTCCAGCTTCTTCACCGGCACGCCGGCCTTCGCCGCCGCGGCGCCGGCGACGGTGCTGCTCATCGCCGTCTGCCGCTCGGTGCCGATGTCGATGCCGGCGTTGGCGCTCGCGCCGGCGGCGAACGGGTCGGCGGTGGCCGCGACGACCTTGACCTCGCTGGTGGAGGTGTACGTGTCGGAGCCGGAGAACGCGAGGTACGCGCCGCCGAGCAGGCCGACCAGCAGGCCGGCGACGATCAGCGCCCGGTAGCGGATCAGCTGCCGGAACTGGTCCCGCAGCAGGTCCGGTTCGTCCTGCGTCTCCGCGGTGTGCGTCAATTCGGTCACTTGCCCACGGCCCCCTCTGTCTCCCCCAGCGCCTCGTCCGGCGCTCCGGCCGGCTCGGGCGTTGCCGCCGTCTCCGGCTCGTCCGGCACTTCCGCCGTTTCCGGCTCCCCCGCCGATTCTGCTGTCTCTGCGGTCTCTGCTGCTTCTGCGGTCTCTGGTGCTTCCGCGGCCTCTGGTGCTTCTGGTGCTTCTGCCGTCTCCGCCGGCTGGTCCGGCACTTCAGGCGGCGCCTGCGGGACCGGCGGTGCCGCCGGCACCGGCGGAGCCTGGGGCAGCGGCGGAGCTTGAGGTACCGGCGGTGCCTGCGGCAGCGGCGGTGCCTGCGGCTCGCCCAGTGCCTCGGCGAGCAGTGCGTCGATCCGGGCCAGGCCGGCCGCCCGGCTCAGACGTGCGTCGACGTACTCAGGTCCGCGCGCCCCCAACGCGTCGGCCCTGTCAGGATCATCTGCCAGCGCGCGCACCGCGTCCAGCAGCGCGCGCGGATCCTCCGGCGGCACCAGCACGCCGGCCCCCGACCGTTCGACTTCCTGGGCGGTGCCGCCCTCGGCCGCGACCGAGGCGACCACCGGGCGTCCGGCGGCGAGGTAGGAGGTGAGCTTGGACGGGATGCTCATGTCCAGCACCGAGGCCCGCTGGGTCACCACCAGCACGTCGGCGGCGGCCAGCACGTCGGGGAAGTCGTCGTCTTCGGCGGGCGGCAGGAAGTCCAGGTTCGGCAGGTTGCCGGCCAGCGAGCGCAGCGCCTCGCGCTGGTTGCCCTCGCCCATCAGCACCACCCGGACCTCGGGGTCGGTCCTGGCCGCCTCGACCAGCACCTCAAGACCCTGCTTGAGCCCCATGTTGCCGGAGTGCAGCAGCACGACCTGCCCCGGGCGCCAGCCGAGCCGGGCGCGCATCTCGGCGCGCGGCCGGGACGGGCGGCTGACGTGCGACCAGTTGGGCACCAGCCGTATTCGCTCCTCGGGCACGCCCATCGCGGCGACCTTGGCCACGAACGTCTCATGGATGACGCCGACCAGGGTGGCCCGCTTCAGTGCGTACGCCTCCGCCGCGCCGGCCACCGCCGCCGCCCGGCCGCCGCCGCGGATCCCGCTCTGCGCCGCCGCCGCGCCCATCAGGTCCTGCACCACCGGGACGTAGGGCACCTGGTGCTTGGCCGCGAGCCGGGCGCCGAGAATGCCGCCGGCCAGGCTGGGCATCTGGGCGACCACCGCGTCGGGCCGGTCCATCGCCGGCGGGGCGACCGTGCCGTAGCCGAGCAGCGACGCCTCGAACAGCGCGCGCCTGACCGCGGTCTGCCGGGGCGGCACCAGATGCCTGCGCCGGTGCACCCGCACTCCGCCGCGCTCCTCCTCGGTCCGCCACACCCCGGCGTAGGCCGGGTCGAGCCGCCACGCCGGGTAGTGCGGCATGCCGGCCAGTACGTGCACCTCGGCGCCGCCGGCCGCCCAGTGCTCGGCGATCTGCGTCGCGTAAGGGCCTATTCCGGCGTGCTCGGGCGCGTAGTTGGTGGAGACGAGCAGCAGTCGGCGGCGTGTGCCGGAAACGGCCACGGAGTGTTCCTTCCCCCCTGAGACGAACAGGTTGCCCACCCTAACCGTTTACCGGAAGGGCACGTCCCGGCTTGCCAAGCGTTGGACTTTCGCAAATCGTCACTTGACCGGCATGATAGGCCGCTATCGTCTATGACTCTGCGGCGCTGGGGAGCGTTGTACGAGTGGGGGGTCGAAATCATGCCACAACGGGTGGGTTACGCGCCGGGGGTCTACGACCTCTTCCACGTGGGACATCTCAACATCCTGCGGCACGCCCGCAGCCACTGCGACTACCTGGTGGCCGGCGTCGTCTCGGACGAGATGGCCGAACTGGCCAAGGGCAGACGGCCGGTGGTGCCGCTGGTGGAAAGGCTGGAAATCGTCCGCAGCGTCCGCTTCGTGGACGCGGCCTTCGTCGAGACGGTGCCGGACAAGCTGGAGACCTGGCAGCAGGTGCGGTTCGACGTGCTCTTCAAGGGGGACGACTGGCGCGGCACGGAGAAGGGGCTGCGGCTGGAGCGGGACTTCGCCACGGTGGGCGTGGAGATCGTCTACTTCCCGTACACCGTGCACACGTCGAGCACCCAGTTGCGCAAGGTGCTCGACGTGCTGGCCGAGCCGGCGGCGGAGCCGGTCAGGCCGTCCGGAGCTCTCTGAACCACTTGGTGAGGAAGGCCGCGAGGAACAGGGCGTAGACCGCGAAGAGCGCGAGGTAGCCGTAGCGGAAGGCGCGTTCGCTGCCGAGCAGCAGGAAGACGGCGCAGAAGACGCCGTAGTCCACGGGGAGCAGCGCGACCGCGCGCAGCGGGGACGGGCCGGGCGCTCCCGGGGCCGGCTTCTGCTTGGGCTTCAGCTTGTCGGTGAGCAGGCCGCCGAAGAAGATCATGACGGCGGCGAGCTGGAAGCCCAGCGGGAGCAGCAGCCAGGTGTCGCCCGGCAGGTCGAAGTGCCGGTAGAAGGTGATCAGCACGGCCGCGTGCACGGCGGTGATCTTGGCGCAGTCGACGACGTGGTCGAGCCACTCCCCCGCCGGGCTGCCGGCCCCCAGCAGCCGCGCGAGCTGCCCGTCGGCGGAGTCGAAGGCGAAGCCGACGACGAGCCCCACGTAGACCGCGACGGCCAGCGGCCACGAGGGCCGCGCCAGCGCGAGCGCGGCGATGGCGGCGCCGCTGAAGGCGCCACTGACGAGCGTGACCTGGTTGGGACTCAGCCGCGCCTTGTACGCGCCCGCGGCCAGCACCCGCCCGGCGGGCCGGTTGACATACCGCGAGTAGAGCGAGACGCCTTTGGCCGTCTTCTGCGCGGAGCGCAGCTGCCGCAGCGCGGCACGGAACCCGGCGGGGCGCGGCGGGGCCGCGGCCGGTGCGGTTCCAGGGGCTGCCGTCGCCGGCGCGGGCGTCGTTCCCGGTGCGGTCTCCGCCACCGCGCCTGATGCCGTCTCCGCCGCATCGGCCGGTATTCCGGATGGCGTCTCCGCCGTCGTCTCTGCCACGCAGCCCCCCACGCAGTCCCTCGCGAACGCCGTACGGCCGCCCGTCGGCCCCCATGATGTCAGCCCCGGCCCCTCGGCAGCGAACGCCCGACCTCCGGCTTCGCCCGGTCCTTCAGGGGGCTCGGGTCGGCCGGGTGGGGTATCTGGGCGACGCGAGGGCCAAGTGGGGTCGGAAATGACACGTTACGCCCTAATATGACGCCCGATGTCGATCTCTCGTCGCAATCTTCTTCAGGTGACCGCCGCCTCCAGCGCGCTGCTGGCCGGGTGTGCGGACGGGCGGCCGTCTGCCGCGGCCAACTCCGGGGCGCTCGCGCCGACCCGGGCGCCCGCTTCCGGCACTGCGGCGGCTGCTTCCGGCACGGCGGCGCCCGCCGCGTCGGGGGTGCCGGCGTTGCCTTCCGGGCTGCCGGAGCAGATCGAGCACGGGCCGCGGGGCCGGCCGCAGGTCGCGCTCACGTTTCACGGGCAGGGGGAACCCGCCGGGGCCGTCGCGCTGCTGACCGCCGCGGCGCGGGTCGACGCTCGGGTCACCGTGCTCGCGGTCGGCAGCTGGCTCGACACGCATCCGCAGATGGCCCGGCGGATCCTGGACGGCGGGCACGAGCTGGGCAACCACACCCAGAACCACGCCGACATCGGGGCGATGGACGCCGCCGCCGCGACCGCCGAGATCGAGGACTGCGCGGCCCGGCTGCACGAGCTCACCGGCTCGCGCGGCCGCTGGTTCCGCCCGTCGCAGGCCCGGCTGACCACCCCGCTGGTGGTCGCGCTGGCCCGCAAGGCGGGCTACCCGCACCTGCTGTCGTACGACGTCGATCCGCTGGACTACACCGACCCGGGGGCCGACCAGGTCAGGGCCGCGGTCGCCGCGCAGGCCACCGCGGGCTCCGTGGTCTCCCTGCACTTCGGGCACGACGGCACCGTGGCCGCACTGCCCGGGATCCTCGACGACCTGCACCGCCGGGGCCTCCGCGCGGTCACGACCTCGGAGCTGCTGACCTGATGAGCCGCCCCTCCCGCGCGAGCGCCGCTGCCACGTCCCCCACGTCCCCCGCGAGCGCCCCCAGGCGCGCCGCGCTGCTGCTCACCGGCGCCACCGCCGCCGTCCTGCTCGTCACCGGCTGCGGCACCCTCGGTTCCAGGACGCCGGAACCGGAGCACGCCGCTGCCGCCGCCGCGCCCAAGGCCCCCGTGCGGCGCCCGCCGGCCAAGCCCGCGGCCCCGCCCGGGCTGCCGGGCATGCCGCCGCCGCTCGACCCCAAGGACGTCTACGCCGCCGACCGCCCGAACGCGCTCTCCCCGGTGGTGCGGAACTTCCCGTCCCGGGTCTACGTGCCGAACACCGAGTCCAACACCGTCAGCGTCATCGACCCGAAGACGTACAAGGTCATCGAGACCATCCCGGTGGGCGAGCAGCCGCAGCACGTCGTGCCGTCCTGGGACCTGAAGACCCTGTGGGTGAACAACGACGTCGGCAACACCCTCACCCCGATCGACCCGGCCACCGGCAAGCCGGGCCCGACGATCGACGTCCACGACCCGTACAACCTGTACTTCACGCCGGACGGCAGGTACGCGATCGTGATGGCCTCCCTGGACCAGCAGCTGGTGTTCAGGGACGCGCACACCATGGCGGTCAAGAAGACCGTCCCGGTCTCGTGCTACGGCGTCAACCACGCCGACTTCTCCGCCGACGGCCGGTACTTCATCGTCTCCTGCGAGTTCTCCGGCGAGCTGCTGAAGGTCGACACCGCGCAGATGAAGGTGATCGGCCAGCAGAAGCTGCCGTTCGACGGGGCGATGCCGCAGGACGTGAAGATGGCCCCTGACGGCAGCGCCTGGTACATCGCCGACATGATGGCCGACGGCGTGTGGGTGATGAACGGCGACACGTTCTCCAAGCCGGTGCTGATGCCGACCGGCAAGGGCGCGCACGGGCTCTACGTCTCCCGCGACTCCAAGTCGATGTACATCTCCAACCGCGGCGAGGGCTCGGTCTCGGTGTTCGACTTCGGCACCCGCAAGGTGCTGAAGAAGTGGCACATCGACGGCGGCGGCAGCCCGGACATGGGCGGGGTGTCGGCGGACGGCAAGGTGCTGTGGCTGTCGGGGCGCTACGACTCCGAGGTCTACGCGCTGGACACCGCCACCGGCCGCACCCTGGCCAAGATCCCGGTCGGCGCCGGCCCGCACGGGCTGGCGGTCTATCCGCAGCCGGGCCGGTACTCGCTCGGCCACACCGGCATCTTCCGCTGAGCCCGCGCCCGGCCGTCCCGCGCCGGGCGGCGGCTCACGCCGTGTCCGCCGCCGCCTTCCGGATCGCGCGGGCCAGCGCGGTGCCGGCGGCGGCGCGCGGCGCGCTGCCCTCCCGCCAGGTCCTGGACGGGTGCACCGAGTTGGTGAGCAGCACCAGGAAGCTGCCGCTCGCCGGGTCGACCACCAGGCTCGTACCGGTGAACCCGGTGTGCCCGACGGCGCCGCCGCCGGCCAGCTCGCCCATGAACGACGGCTGGTCCTTCTCGAAGCCGTTCCAGGGGCCGCCGCGGTCGAGCAGCGCCCGGCAGAAGAGCGCCAGGTCCCAGGCGGTGGAGAACAGCCCGGCGTGCCCGCTGACGCCGCCCATCGCGTAGGCGTTCTCGTCGTGCACCACGCCGTGCACCATCCCGCGGTGCAGCCGTCCCCACGGCCGCCGCTGGTCCTCCATGGCGGCGATCCGCGGCAGCAGCTTGCGTGACGGGTTGAAACGGGTGTCGGTCATGCCGTACGGGACGGTGATCTCGTCCCTGATCAGCCGGTCCAGCGGCCGTCCCGTGACGGCCTCCAGGGCGTACTGCACGGTGATCAGGTTGAGGTCGGAGTAGACCCGCCTGCTGCCGGGCGGGTGGACCGGGGCCTCGCGCCAGAGCAGCTCGGCCCGCTCCTCGGCCGTCGGCTGGTCGTAGAACGGCAGCTCGGGCCGGAAGCCGGAGGTGTGGTCGAGCAGCTGCCGTACGGTGACCGCCTCCTTGCCGGCCGCGGCGAACGGCGGCAGGTAGCCGGCGACGGGCGCGTCCGGGTCCAGGTGGGCGGCGGCCAGGGTCGCGGTGAACAGCTTGGTCAGCGAGGCCAGGTCGAAGAGGGTGTCCGGGCGCATCGGCACCCGCCAGCCGCGCGGCAGCTCCACCCCGCGGTCGGCGGCCTCGTCGTAGCCGCTGTAGCGGACCGCCCAGCCCATCGCCTCGTGCAGCGCCACGGTCTCGCCGCGTCCGGCGAGGACGACGGCGCCCGCGCACCACGGGTGCACGGGCGACGGGCGGAGGTACCCGGCCAGCGCGGGGACGATCCGGTTCAGCTCGTCGGCGTCGAGGCCCGCCTCAGGGCAGGTACCTCTCGACAGCGGCGGCGCCATGTTCCTCCAGTGCCTTGCGGGCCTTCTCGATACGTTCCGGGGTGGGTTCCCGGCCGGACAGCATCACCAGGTCCACGGGGTCCACCCCGCTCTCGGACCCGGTGTGCAGCGCGCTGTCGGCGCTCTTGAACGCCCAGGTGCGCTCGTCCTCGCGCCGGTGCTCGTCCGCGGGATCGGCCATGGATCCGGCCATGGGTACCTCCTGACGGCCTACAGTCCCTCCACGGTACGACGCCAGGGGCGACAGAGCCCGACGAAGCATGTCACGGACACGGACACGCAGGTCAGCTGCACCACGGCCATCGGGACCGCGGTGTCGTCGCCGGCGATGCCGGCCAGCGGCGAGGCGAGCGCGCCGATCAGGAACGACGAGGTGCCGATCAGCGCGGAGGCAGAGCCCGCCGACCGCTTGACCCGCAGCAGCGCCTGGGTCTGCGCGGTGGGCAGCGTCAGGCCCATCGACGACATCAGGACGAACAGCGCGGTGGCGATGGCGGCCAGCCCGACCGTGCCGAAGACCCCGGTGGCCATCAGCACCAGCGACACAGCCGACAGCGTCACCAGGGACAGGCCCACGGTCAGCACCTTGTCCATCGGCACCCGGCCGACCAGCACCTTGCCGTTGAGCTGGCCGAAGCCGACGATGCCGACCGAGTTCAGGCCGAACAGCAGGCCGAAGGTCTGCGGCGAGGCGCCGTAGACGTCCTGGATGACGAACGGCGACGCCGAGACGTACGTGAACAGCGCCGCGAAGGCGAAGCTGCCGGTCAGCACGTAGCCGGTGAAGACCCGGTCGGCCAGCAGCCGGCGCATCGCGGTGAAGGTCTCGGACAGCTCGCCGGAGTGCCGGCGCTCGGGCGGCAGCGGCTCGGGCAGCCGGCGCCACACCAGCAGGGTGAGCAGGGTGCCGATCACCGTCAGCAGGACGAAGACGCCGCGCCAGTCGGTGAGCCGCAGGATCTGGCCGCCGATGGTGGGCGCGATGATCGGGGCGACGCCGGAGATCAGCATCAGGTTGGAGTAGAAGCGGGCCATCGGCACGCCGTCGTAGAGGTCGCGGACCATGGCCCGGGAGATCACGATGCCGGCCGCGCCGGCCAGGCCCTGGACCAGTCGGAAGCCGATCAGCACCAGCGCGGAGGTGGCGAACGCGCAGGCCACGGTGGCCAGTACGTAGATCACCATGCCGGCGAGCAGCGGCCGGCGGCGGCCCCAGCGGTCGCTGAGCGGACCGACCACCAGCTGGCCGAGCGCCATTCCGGCCAGGCAGGCGGTGAGGGTGAGCTGTACGGTCGCGGCCGGGCTGTGCAGCGCGTCGGTGACCTGCGGCAGAGCGGGCAGGTACATGTCCATGGACAGCGGCGGCAGCGCGGTGAGGGCGCCCAGTACGAAGGTGACGAGCAGACCGGCCTTGCGCTGCGGGCCGGTGGAGACGGGGGTGGCGGTCGGGGTGGCGGGGGTCTTGGCGGTGTGCGCAGGGGGTATCGGCCCGGCGTCCTGCACGGAACTCTCCATCGGAAGTAGTGGAACCGTTCCCTATCCTTTCAGTGATCGCGCACCACCGAGACCGGATTAGAGGCTGACCGACCGATGAGTGACGGCACGCACACCGCCGCAGACGGCACCCGGCAGGCGGGCGAGGGCCCGCGCAGGATCCGCTGGGGCATCCTGGCCACCGGCGGCATAGCCGCCACCTTCACCGAAGCGCTGCGGACGCTGCCGGACGCGGAGGTCGTCGCGGTCGGCTCGCGCAGCCTGGACAGCGCCAAGGAGTTCGCCGGCCGGTACGGCATCGAGCGGGCGTACGGCTCCTGGGCGGAGCTGGCCGCCGACGACGAGGTGGACGTGGTCTACGTGGCCACCCCGCACTCCGCGCACCGGGAGGCGACCGGGATCTGCCTGGAGGCCGGCCGGGCGGTGCTGTGCGAGAAGGCGTTCACGCTGAACTCCCGGGAGGCGCAGGAGCTGGTGGACCTCGCCAGGGACCGCGGGCTGTTCCTGATGGAGGGCATGTGGACGTACTGCAACCCGCTGATCCGGCACCTGATCACGCTGGTCGCGGAGGGCGCGATCGGCGAACCGCGCCAGGTGTCGGCGCACTTCGGCTTCTCCGGGGACTTCCCGGTCACCCACCGGCTGCGTGATCCCGCGCAGGGCGGCGGCGCGCTGCTCGACCTCGGGGTCTACCCGGTGTCCTTCGCGCAGCTCATCCTGGGCGAGCCCGACACCGTCAAGGCGTGGGCGCATCTGACCCCGGAGCGGGTGGACGACAACACCGGGATCGTGCTGGGCTGGAACGACGGCGCGGTGGCCACGCTGAGCTGCTCGATCACCGCGGACACCGGCGCGCCCGCGACGATCACCGGCACCACCGGGCGGATCGAGATCCCCGAGGGCTTCTTCAACCCCGAGCGCTTCACGCTGCACCGCCGCGACGAGGAGCCGCTGACGGTGCTGCTGTCCGACGTGAGCGAGGACCGGCACCGCGGCACGATGCGGCACGAGGCGGAGGAGGTCATGCGCTGCCTGCGCGAGGGCCTGACCGAGTCGCCGCTGGTGCCGCTGGCCGGCACGCTGTCGATCATGCGGACGCTGGACGCGATCCGCGCGGACCTCGGGGTCAGCTACCCGGGCGCGGACTAGGGCCGGTCCGCTAGTCGGCCGCCAGCGGGGCCGCGCCGTGGCCGGGGGCGATCGCCGCGATCCGGGCGGCGAGGTCGAAGTCCTTGGCGGTCAGCCGGGAGCCGGCCGCGTGCGTGGTGATCGAGACGGACAGCGTGTCGTAGCCCAGGGTCAGGTCGGAGTGGTGGTTCAGCTCCTCCTGGATGCTCGCGATGTGCACCGCGAAGATCGCCGCCGGTACGTGCGCGAGGCGGTACTTCGCGGCCAGCTGCGTCGCGCCGGCCGCCAGCGACCAGCCGGGGAGGCCGGCCAGCAGGCGTTCGATCTCCTGTGGCGACAGCGGCTCGGCGTAGGGCATGGTGGGCCTCCATGGGGGGACGGCGGGGGTGTCGGTCCGTCAGTCGGGCGGTCTTGTCGGCCGAGGCTGTCGGCCGGGTGTCGGCGGGCCCTCCCATCGTCGCACCGCCCGCGCCCCGCGGGCAGGAAGCGCGACGCGCGGGTCGCCGCCCGGCGGCCCGCGGGGAATACCTTTCCGAGCAGCACCGGTTGGAGCGGACATGACGAACAGCACCAGCGGCGGGCCCACGATCCTGCGCTACACCGCCTTCTCGGGCGACCCGGCCGGCGGCAACCCCGCCGGGATCGTGCTGGACGCGGGCGGGCTCGACGCCGCGCAGATGCTCGCGATCGCCGCGGACGTCGGCTACTCGGAGAGCGCGTTCGTCACCGGGATCGACGAACGCACCCTGACCGTGCGGTACTTCAGCGCCAAGGCCGAGGTCACGTTCTGCGGCCACGCCACGCTGGCGACCGCGGTGGCCTTCGCCGAGCGGCAGGGCGCCGGCGAACTGCTCTTCCGCACCCCGGCGGGCGAGGTGCCGGTGACCGTGGCAGCGGGCCCCGACGGCGTGCTGCGGGCCACCATGACCAGCGTCGAGCCGAGCAGCGAGGACGTGCCGGCCGCCACCGTCACCGAGGCGCTCGCCGCCCTGCACTGGGCGGAGTCAGACCTCGACCCCGCCTTCCCGCCGCGGATCTCCTACGCCGGCGCCCGGCACCTGGTGCTGGCCGCGGGCACCCGGAGCCGGCTGGCCGACCTGGACTACGACTTCACCCGGCTCGGCGCGTTCATGACCTCGCTGGACCTGACCACCGTCCAACTGGTGTGGCGGGAGAGCGACACCGTCTACTACGTGCGCGACCCGTTCCCGGTCGGCGGCGTGGTCGAGGACCCGGCCACCGGCGCCGCGGCCCTCGCCTTCGGCGCCTACCTGCGGGAGTTGGGCGTGGTGACCGCGCCCGCGACGATCACCCTGCACCAGGGCGACGACCTGGGCCGGCCGGGCGTGCTCACGCTGGAGCTGGTGCCGGGCGACCCGCGGGTGCGGGTCAGCGGCGAGGCCACCGCCATCGCCTGACCGCACCCGGCCGCCTGGTCACCTGGTCGCCGCTTCCGGCGCCGGGGACTACTCCTCGGCGCCCTTGCCCCCCGCGCCGGCCGGCGCGGCGGCCAACGGCGTGAACCGCACCGGCAGATGGGTCAGCGCCCGGTGGAACGGCCCCGGGCGCCACAGCAGTTCGGCGGTCGGCAGCGCCAGCTCCATGTCGCAGAGCTGGCTGGTCAGCTGCTCCACGGCGGTGATCGCGATCAGCAGCGCGGGCTGCCTGGCCGGGCAGCCGTGCGGCCCCGCCCCCCACGCCAGGTGCGCGTTCTGCCCGGAGCCGGCCGGGCCGGCCGCGGCCTCGGGCGCGGCGTCGCTGTTGGCGGCGGCGTAGGAGACCAGCACCAACTGCCCCTCGCGCAGCCGCACTCCGTGGAACTCGGTGTCGTAGCGCGCGTAGTGCGCCGACAGGTTCGCCAACGGGGGGTCCTGCCACAGCACTTCGTTGATCGCCTCGTGCGCGGTCATCGCGCCGCCGTACACCGAGCCGGCGTACCGCGGGTCGGTGAGGATGCGCAGCAGCGAGTTGGCGATCAGGTTGGTGGTCGGCTCGTGCCCGGTGACCATGGTGTGGGCGATCTGCCGGACCGTCTCGTCGTTGTTCAGCCGCGCCGGGTGGGCCAGGAAGTACGAGGTCAGGTCGCGGCGCGGGTGCGCCCGCCGGTCGGCGACCAGCGCGCTGACCACGTCCACCAGGTCGTCGTAGGCGGCGACCGCGTTGCCGGTGGAGGTCATCGTCCCGGTGATGCCGGCCACCAGCCGGTCGCTGTCGGCCGCGGCCACCCCGAACCAGGTGTTGAAGACGTGCAGCGGCAGCATCTGCGCGTAGCTCGCGACCAGGTCGGCGGTGCCGGCCCCGGCGAACTCCCGCAGCAGCCGCTCGGAGACCGCGGCGACCTGCGCCTGGAGGACGTGCGGCTCGATCATCGCCAGCGTGTCGTTGATCGCCTGCCGGTAGCGCTCGTGCACCTCGCCGTCGCTGAACATCGCGGTCGGCCGGTAGCCGAGCATCGGCAGCACGGGCGAGTCGTCGGGGACGCCGGCCTGCCAGTCCCGCGGGTCCTTGGAGAAGGTGTGCGTGTCGCGCAGCAGGTCCAGCGCGGCCTGGTAGTCGGTGACGAGCAACGCGGCCACGCCCGGGGCGAGTTCGACCGGGGCCATCGTGCCGTGCAGCCGCAGCCGGTCGTAGTGGCCGTGCGGGTCGGCGGCGAACGCGGGACCGTAGAGCGCCAGCGGCGCGGCCGTCGTCACGCCGGGTCCGCGGTCACGGCGGTCGTGGCGGGCGCGGACGTGGCGGGCACGGTGGGCACGGTGGGCACGGTCATGGCCGGCTCCTGGGGCAGTCGGGTCAGTACGTGCTCGGCGAGCGCGATCAGCGTGCCGATGCTGCCGTGCCGGTCGCGGGCGTCGCACTGCACCAGCGGGGTGTCGGGGTGCAGGTCCAGGTGCCTGCGCAGCACCTCGTCGTCGTGGTCGGGCGCGCCCGGGAAGCGGTTGACGGCCACCGCGTACGGCAGGCCCTGCTCCTCGACCATGTCCATCACCGCGAACGACTCCGCGAGCCTGCGGGTGTCGGCCAGCACCAGGGCGCCGAGCGCGCCGCGGGCGATGTCCTGCCACAGCGGGAAGAACCGCTCCTGCCCCGGCGTGCCGAACAGGTAGAGCACCAGGTCGCCGGGCACGGTGAGCCGGCCGAAGTCCACCGCGACGGTGGTGGTGCCCTTGTCCGGCAGCCCCGGCAGGCGGTCGACGCCGGCCGACGCCTGCGTCATCACCTCCTCGGTGTGCAGGGTGGGGATCTCGGACAGGGTGCGGATCAAGGTGGTCTTGCCCACACCGAAGGGGCCGGTGACGACGAGCTTCATCAACGTCTGTCCGGCGGGGGGCAGATAGCCGATTCCGGCGGTGCCCGCGGCGGCCTTGCGACCGCTGTCAGTGGAGCGAGCGGAGTCCAACGAGGAGCCTCTCGATGAGCGAACGGTCGATCTCTTCGGCTTCGGGGACGGCCGACCTGGCCAGCAGGTGGCCGCCGTCCACCAGGTCGGCGGCCAGGAACACGGTGGCGCTGACCGGCAGTCCGAGGTGGGCGGCGCACTCCACGAGGGTGAGCGCGCCGGGTCCGAGCAGCTCCCACAGCCGCAGGTGTTCGGGGCCGCACTCCCCCGCGGCGGGCGCGGCCGGGCCCTGGACCAGCAGCGTCATGCGGTCGAAGTCCCGGCCGCCGGCGGGCCGTTCCCTGCCCCCGGTGGCCAGATAGGCGGGGATCAGTCGGCGCCTGGGGTTCATGGCAGGTCGGCTGCGTCCGGTTCGCGGGCGGGAGCGTTCATCACCCGGGCGAGCGCCGCCACCTGGACCTGCATCTGGTAGGCGATGTTGCCCAACTGGGTGTCGGGGGAGGCGAACAGCGCCAGCGAGGTGTTCTGCCCGGCCGGCACGACGACCGCGAAACCCTCGGCCGACTCCACCACGGTCTGCGCCAGTTGCGGCCGTTCGTCGTTGGTGAAGGCGGTGGTGAACGCGCGGGCCGCCGCGTGCAGGGTGGCGGTCATGGCGGCCACCCGCTCCGCCGAGGCCCGGTCGAGGCCCGGTGAGGCGCCCTCCACCAGGCCGTCGCCGGTGGCGATCAACGCGTGCTGGACGCCTGCGAGTTCCAGCAGCGGAGCCAGCACCCAGGACAGGTCCTCTGCCGTGGGTCGGGAGGTGCTCACGAGCGGTGTTCTCCTTGGTCGTCTGAGGTGGCCTTGACGGCGGCCCGACCGGCACCGGCGCCGGCACTGTCACCGGCGCTGTCTCCGGCTTCGGCGGGCGCCGGCCGGGCCGCGTCCCTGCCGCCGCGGGTGCCGTCCTGGAGCGCGCCCCACAGCGCGCCCGACTGCTCGGGGCTTCGTACAGGGACGGCGGCGGGTGCCTGAGCGACGGCGGCCGGGCGGCCGGCGGCGGGGTTCTCCCGCGGGGCCCGGCGGCGGCGGGAGGGCAGCGAGGCGACGGCGGGGAACCGCGTGGTGTCGGCGCCCGGCCCGTCCTCCGCCCGTCCGCCGCCCGAGCCGGCGACCGGCCCCGGCACCAGGACGGACAGCGTGTGCTCGTCGTCGATCACGGTCAGCAGGTTCGCCGGGATCCGCAGCATCGCGCGCACCCCGCCGTACGGGGACGACTCGACGTGGCAGCTGAAGCCGTACTGCCGCACCAGCCGTCCGACCACCGCGAAACCGGCCTGCGGCGGGTTGCCCAGCTCGGTCAGCAGCACGCCCTCGGGGCCGGCCAGCAGCCGGCGGGCCCGGGTCAGGTCGTCCTGCTCCATGCCGATGCCGCCGTCGTCGATGACCACCAGCGCGCCCCGGCCGCCGCTCTGCTGGACGGTGACCGGTACCTCGGTGTCGGGGTGCGAGTACGCGGTGGCGTTGGCCAGCAGCTCGGCCACCGCGATGGCCAGCGGCTCCACCGCCCGGGCGACCACCGCGAGCCGCTGCTCGCGCAGGTGGTTGGCGACCTTGATCCGGGAATAGCCGGGCACCCGGGACTGCGCGCCGAGCACGATCTCGGCGAGCTGCGAGTCGCCGCGGGCCAGCCCCGGCCATGCCTCGCACAGCACGGCGGTGGCCTGGATGCGGCGCAGCGCCAGCTCGTTGCGGAAGTCGAGTTCGAGCAGCCGGGGGTCGTCGTTCTCGTGCTGGAGGTCCTGGAGCAGGCTCTGGATCTGGTAGAGCAGCGACTGCACCTTGGCGGTGGCGCCGCGCATCGCGGACCTGGCCGCCGCGTCCACCCGGTCGCGTTCGCCGGCCACGGCCTCGGTGGCCGATTCCAGTACCTTGCGCAGCGCGCGGGCGACCCCGGCGTCGGACTCCCTCGGCGTCAGCAGGCCCACGATCGGCGCGTGCGGGTGGTTCAGCGCCAGCACGGCCGCCGGTATCCGCTCGTCGGCCAGGTGCCGTATCTCGCCGATGGCGGCCTGGAGTTGGTCCTCCGCGTTCTTGGCCCTGACCTCAGAGGTCGTCGCCCGGGTCTCGGCCGCCTTCAGCAGGGCGGTGTCCCGCCGGTGCTGGTCGGCCGCCCAGATGCCGACTCCCGCGGCGAGAACGAAGACGACGATCACGACAACGATCACAATGCGCCGTCCAAATCCCTGACCCCGTTCACGATGGTCACCATGCCGAGGCCCCCGCCCCTGCTCGTCATGGCCTGATTATTGCGTCACAGGTCGGGTCATTGGAAAGGGAAACGGCACATTGGACGGCAGAAACCGTTATTGGTGACGGGCCGTCGCCGCGGCGTGATGGACCGTGATCGGCAGTGCCTGCGGAGGGGGTTGAGCGGCAGACGAGTCGAGCTCTACGCCGGATTCTGTCGCCGGTCGACCTCGCGGTCGGCCGGGAGACGGCCATCCATCTAGGGCTGCCGTTGCCGACAGCCTCATGCGGTCTACCCGCGGACTCGGGCGGGCAGCCCTCGGACGTCCGCGCGGGTGCCGTATTCCTACGGCGCCCTCTTGACCTTGCTCCGGGTGGGGTTTACCTAGCTGCCCAGGTCACCCTGGGCACTGGTGGTCTCTTACACCACCGTTTCACCCTTACCGGGGACCTGGGTCCCCGGCGGTCTGTTTTCTGTGGCACTTTCCCGCGGGTCACCCCGGGTGGCCGTTAGCCACCACCCTGCCCTGTGGAGTCCGGACGTTCCTCGGCGGGACCCGGAGGCCCCGACGCGGCCGCCCGCTCGGCTCGTCTGCCGTACCGCCATCGTAGCCGCTCCGGGAGGGGTCGCCTGTCGCGGACTCTAAGCTGGTGGCGGGCCGCGTCGGGCCCTCCGGACAGGAAGTCGGGCCCTGCGGGCAGGAAGAGGAGCAGCCGTGCTGGTACTGGTGCCGCCGTCGGAGGGGAAGGCCGCCGGAGCGCGGCGGGGGGCGCCGGTCGACCTCGGCCGGCTGTCACTGCCCGGGCTGAACGGGGCGCGGTCGGCGGTGCTCGACGAGCTGGTGGAGCTGTGCGCGGCCGACGAGGACAAGGCCGTGGACGTCCTCGGCCTCACCCCCGGCCTGCGCGGCGAGATCGCCAAGAACGCGGCGCTGCGGACGGCGCCCGCGCTTCCCGCCGCGCGGCTCTACACGGGGGTGCTCTACGACGCGCTCGGGCTGGCCACCCTCGACCGCGCGGCCCGGCGCCGCGCCGACCGCTCGCTGCTCGTGTTCTCCGGCCTGTGGGGCGCGCTCCGGCTCACCGACCGGGTGCCGGCGTACCGGTGCTCGATGTCCGTCCGCCTCCCGGCGGCGGGGGGCCTGGCGGCGTACTGGCGCCCGTTCATGGACGAGGTGCTCCCGGAAGCGGCCGGGAGCGGCCTGGTCCTCGACCTCCGGTCGTCGGCGTACGCGGCGGCGTGGAAGCCGCGCGGCCCGCTGGCGGGGCGGACGGCGACCGTCCGGGTCCTCCAGGTGACGGTGGTCGACGGCGTCGAGAAGCGGATGGTGGTGAGCCACTTCAACAAGGCGACGAAGGGCCGCCTGCTGCGAACCCTCCTGGAGTCAGGCGCACGCCCGAAGACCCCCGGGGCACTGGCGGGTGTGCTGCGCGAGCTCGGCTTCACGGTGGAGGAAGCGCCCGGCGGCCGCTTGGACGTCCTGGTACGCGAACTCCATTAGCGCTTCCCGCAGGCGCACTGTGGCTTGTCGCGCAGTTCCCCGCCCCTGGCGGGCGCATACCTCCTGGGAGCGGGGATTGCGGAGGGTGCAACGGGCGTTGCGGGGGGTGGAACGGGCGGGGAGGATTCGGGGATGGACTCCGTGCTTGGTCTCGCTCCCGTCATTCCCGTCGTCGTTCTCGGCGACGTCGAGGATGCCGTGCCGCTCGCCAGGGCGCTGGTGGACGGGGGGCTCGTCGCGATCGAGATCACGTTGCGTACTCCTGGCGCGCTGGACGCCATCCAGGCCATCGCCCACGAAGTGCCCGACGCGATCGTCGGCGCCGGGACCGTCCTCACCGGGGATCAGGTGGCGGCCGCCGCAGGCGCGGGAGCGCGGTTCCTCGTCAGCCCGGGGTGGACGGACCGCCTGCTGGACGCCATGCGCGGCTCGGGCCTGCCGTTCCTGCCCGGCGTCTCCACCGCCGGCGAAGCCCTGGGGCTGCTGGAACGCGGCGTCACCGACATGAAGTTCTTCCCGGCCGAACCGGCGGGCGGCACCGCCTACCTGCGCTCGCTGGCCTCGCCGCTCCCCCAGGCCCGTTTCTGCCCGACCGGCGGCATCGACGCGGCCCGCGCCCCGCAGTACCTGGCGCTGCCGAACGTCTCCTGCGTCGGCGGCACCTGGATGCTCCCGCCGCAGGCGGTCCGCGCCCGCGCCTGGGACGAGATCCGCACCCTGGCCCGCGAGGCCGCCGCACTGGGCGCGCGGTAACCCCGCGAGCTCACCGCAGGTGCCCCGTGTCGTTGAGCAGCCGCACCGACGCGTTCCCGTCCGGGTAGTACGCCACCGCCGACAGTGACGCCGGGGCCAGCTCCATCCGGTACACCGCCTCGGGCGGCGCCCCCAGCGCGAGCCTGACCAGCGACTTCGCCGGGGTGACATGCGTGACGAGCAGCACCGTACGGCCGGGGTACCGGGCCAGCACGTCGTCCCGGACGGCGGCCACCCGCGCGGCGACCTCGTCGAAGCTCTCGCCGCCCGGCGGCGGCACGGCGGTGGACGCCAGCCACGCGTCCAGCTCGGCGGGCTGCCGGGCCCGCGCCTCGGCGAACGTCAGCCCCTCCCAGGCGCCGAACGCGGTCTCCCGCAGCCCGTCCTCGACCCGTACGTCCACGTCCCCGAGCCGCGCCGCGACCACCTCGGCGGTCTGCCGGCACCGGGCAAGGGGGGAGGTCAGGACGACGGGCACGGACCCGCCGCCACCGATCGGCGCCGACCCCGTACCGGCCGAACCCCAACTGCCGCCCGCGCGCAGCGCCGCCCCGGCCCGTTCCGCCTGCCGGCGCCCGTACGGCGAGAGGCCCGGGTCCGAGGCCGTGGCGCCGCTACCGGAGAAACGCTTCTGCTCGGTGAGCGCCGTCTCCCCGTGCCGCAGCAGTACGAACGTGGTGCCGCCGTCCACCCGGGAACCGCCGTAACCCGCTACCAGCCCCTACCGTCCCTACAGCCCGGAATCGGCCGTCCGGACCAGGATCCGGCGGCAGTTCTCGCAGCGCACCACCTCGTTGGCGGGCGCGGCGCGGACCTCGTTCAGCTCGGTGATGTTGAGCTCCAGGCGGCAGCCCTCGCAGCGCTTCTGGAACAGCCGCGCCGCCCCGACCCCGCCCTGCTGCCCGCGCAACTTGTCGTACAGCTTGACCAGGTCGGCCGGCAGGTCGGCGGCCAGCACCTCGCGCTCCTTGGCGACGCTGAAGCCCTCCGCGTCGATCGCCTGCAGCGCCTCCGCCTTCCGGGCCTCCGTCTCCGCCGTCCTGGCCTGGGCGGTCTCCACCCGGCCGGTCAGCTCGGCGGCACGCCCCTGCGCGTTCTCCCGGCGCTCCATGACCTCCAGGACGACGTCCTCCAGGTCGGACTGCCGCTTGGCGAGCGAGGCGATCTCGCGCTGCAGGTTCTCCAGGTCCCTGGGTGACGTGGCCGCGCCGGAGTCGAGGCGCTGCTGGTCGCGGGCGGCGCGCTGGCGGACCTGGTCCACGTCCTGCTCCGCCTTGGTCTGCTCGCGGGCGGTGTCGCTGTCCTCGGTCTGCGCGGCGACCAGCAGGTCGCGCAACTGGGCGAGGTCGGCGCCCAGCGCGTCGAGCTCCGCGTGCTCGGGCAGGTTCTTCCGCCGGTGGTCGAGCTGCGCGATACGCGCGTCGAGGGCCTGGACTTCCAGGAGGCGGATCTGGTCGGCGGGCTCGGCGTTCAGCGTGGGGCTCCTGAGCTGCTTGAAGGGACGGGAAGAGAGGTGTGGGCGGTCCACGGGTCGGTGACCGCGTCCGAGACGTGGGTACGCAGCGCCCAGCCGTGCCGGTCGGAGATCGCGTCGAGCTGCGCGGCGGCCTGCTCGCACCAGGGCCACTCGGTGGCCCAGTGTGCGGCGTCGATCAGCGCGGGGCCGCCCGCGAGGCGGGCCTCGGAGGCCGGGTGGTGCCGCAGGTCGGCGGTCAGGAAGACGTCCACGCCGGCCGCCCTGACCTCGGCGAACAGGCTGTCGCCGGAGCCGCCGCAGACCGCGACCGTACGGACGGTGGCCTGCGGGTCGCCCGCGACGCGCAGCGGCACGGCGGTCTCCGGCAGGCCGCGGGCGGCGAGGTCGGCGAACTCGGCGAGGGTGAGCGGGACGTCCAGCTCGCCGATCCGGCCGAGGCCGCGGCGGCCGGCCGGATCGTCCGGATCGGGCACCAGCGGGCCGGTGATCCGCAGGCCGACGGCGGCGGCGAGGGCGTCCGAGACGCCCGGGTCGGCGCGGTCGGCGTTGGTGTGCGCGACGTGCAGGGCGACGCCGGCGCGGATCAGGTCGTGCACGACCCTGCCTTTGAAGGCGGCGGGGCCTTCGGGAGCGACGGTGGTGGTGCCGCGCAGGTAGAGCGGGTGGTGGGTGACCAGGAGGTCGGCGCCGATCCTGACGGCCTCGTCGACGACGGGCTGGACGGGGTCGACGGCGAACAGCACGCGCCGCACGGTTGCGGCCGGGTCGCCGCAGACCAGCCCGACGGCGTCCCACGCCTCGGCCCGCTCGCGCGGCCAGAGCGCGTCGAGGGCGGAGATCACGTCGGCGAGGACGGGGGTGGAGGCCACGCGGCAAAGGTTACCCGCCCGCCCCTACGCCCCGCGGGCCAGCCACCCGCCCACCTCCCGGTAAGGAACCGCGACCCGAGCCCCGGCGCACCTTCCAGAGCCTGAGGCCGCGTCGTCGGGTGCGGGCCCACTGTGGCTGAGCGCGCAGTTCCCCGCGCCCCCGAGGGGCTGCCACTTGAGGCTGCGTGGTCGGCTGCCAGGTCCGCCGTGGCTGGTGGCGCAGTTCCCCGCGCCCCTACGGGGCCCGACCCACCGCGGTCAGGCGCGGGTCCGTCGTGGCTGATCGCGCAGTTCCCCGCGCCCCCAAGGGGTTGCCACCGGAGGCTGCGTTGTCGAGTGCGGGCCCGCTGTGGCTTGTCGCGCAGTTCCCCGCGCCCCTACGGGGCCCGGGCAGCGCCAGCTTTTAAGGGGCGCGGGGAACTGCGCTGCCAGCCACGACGAACCCGCAGACGACGACGGCGAGCCGGGGCCGGGCCCCAAAGGGGCGCGGGGAACTGCGCGACCAGCCTGGGGGCACCCCCGGCCGAAGGTTGGGGGAGGGCCCGCACACGCCCGCGGCGGCCCCGGGGGCTCGGGGAGATCGGCGCCTGCAGGCGGCGGATTGGAGCATGGATGCTCCCCCACCACCTCCCGAACCCCGAAACCCACACCCTTACGTGTGAACCACCCCCTCTCACGTTGATCGCGTAGAAATACGAAAAGTACGGTCCTGTCCCGGAGGTGGACTTCTCATATGACCGTCAGTGCCATGGACATTCCGCCGACCGCTCGCGTCACGCGCCGGTCGGGCTTCACGATCACCGCGGACGGTTCGTACGCCGCCTGCCTCGCCGAAGTCGCCGCGCCCGGCGAGGACGGCGACGCGGACGGGGGCTGGTTCGCCGAGCGGTGGACGCTGTCGGGGCCGGAGCCGTACGCCGTGCCGTTGCCCGCGGAGCGGCCCGAGGATCCCGCCGCGCAGGTGGTGCCGCTGCCCGACGGCCGCGTGCTGATCAGCCGGCGGGCCGGCGAGGCCCACGAGCTGGCGCTCCTCTACCCGACCGGCCCGGACACCGGCGAGCTGCCGCTCGGCACCCTGACGGGCACGGCGGTCAAGCTGCTCCCGCCGTCGCCCCAGCCGGGTACGGCCTTCGCTCTGGTCTACGAGGACGGGAGCACGGCGGTGGTGCAGGTGCACGGCGTCCCGGACGGCGTCCCGCGCCCGGTCGTGACCGTGCCCGGCCGGTGCACCGGGGGCGTCTGGCTCGACCGCACCGGCGCGCTGCTCGCGCTCGACCGCGAACTGGACGGCAGGACCAAGGCCGTCGCCGTGGACCTGCGCACCGGGGAGACCAGCCCGCTGCTCCAGATCACCGAGGACAGCGACGACCGGCTGCTGCTCGCCGAACCCGACAGCGGTCTGCTGCTGCTGCGCAGCGACGCGACCGGGGAGGCCAGGCTCGGCTGGGGCGTGCTCGGCAGCCGGCGGCCGGTCCGGTTCCCCGACGCGCTGCGGGTGGACGGCGCGCTGCTCACGCCGGTGGCCGCGCAGCCCGGCCAGATCCTGATGCCGGAGGCGTCGGTGGTGGCGCTGCGCGCGGAGGTGCCGGGCGGGGCGGAGTCGCTCGCGCTGTGGCGCCCCGGGGAACGCCGGCTGTACTGGCGGGCGTCGCCGCACGGGTGGCTCGGGGCGACGGGGTTGTGGCTGCCCGGGGGCGAGTTGCGGCTGCCGTACGCGGCGCCGGAGTGGCCGTGCGGGCTGGCGGCGTACGATCCGCCGCCGGTCCTTCCCGAGCAGGGGGACGAGGATCAGGCGCGCTGGGCGACGCCACGGAGAGTGGGGGCCGCCGCGCGCCCCGCGGCCCGCCGGCGGTGGTCCGTACTGCCCCTGCAACAGGCCCCGTTGGCCGCGGCGAAGGCGGGGTGACCCCGTTGATCGGCACGCCGACGCCATCGGTATTATCACCCGACATCGCGCACGCGGGTACCCAGCGTGACCGCCGCCGGCCCGCGCGGGTGGCGCACGGAAGCACTCTGTTCGCGCGGTTCCGGCGGAAGCCGGTGAGGCAGGGTACGGGGAAGAGTACGACCAGGGGGAGCACGGAAATGCCCAGTACGACACAGGGGCCTGATCGGGGCGCGTCTGACGAGGCGCCCGGCCGCCACCGCGGCGAGGCGGCTGCGCCGGCAGAAGAGGAGTCCCAGCTCCCGCAGCCCCAGGGCCGGCACCGGGGGCCGTCCGGCGACTGACCCTTAACGCCCCCGGGGCCCGTCGTGACTCGTCGCGCAGTTCCCCGCGCCCCTGATGGGGCACGCGATGGGTCCCGGCCAGCTCCGGCTTTTAAGGGGCGCGGGAACTGCGCCACCAACCAGAGCGGACCCGCGGACGACGACGGCGATACGGGGCCGGGCCCTGAAGGGGCGCGGGGAACTGCGCCACCAGCCCACAGCGGACCCGCGCCTGACCGCGCCGGGGCCCCGGGGGCCGGGACATTTGTACCGGGGAACCGGGGATTTTCGCCTCTCAACGGGGCGAGGTGGCGCGCCTAGCGTCCTAGGTATGGGAAAAGACACCTCACCCGCCGTCCAACTCCGCCGCGTCCGCAAAGACTTCGGCCCCGTCCGCGCCCTCCGCGGAATCAATTGGGAGATCCGCCGGGGCGAATCCCTCGCCCTGCTCGGGCGGAACGGAGCCGGGAAGTCCACCGCCATCTCGCTGCTCCTCGGGCTCGATCAGCCGGATGCCGGGGAGGTCAGGCTGTTCGGGGGCGCGCCCGGCGCAGCCGTCAGAAGTGGGCGGGTGGGGGCGATGTTGCAGGCGGGGCAGCCGATTCCGCGGGCCACCGTGCGGGAGCTCGTCGGGTTCGTCGGGTCGACGTATCCGCGGCCCATGGCCACCGCCGAGGCCCTCGCGCTCGCCGGGATCACCGAACTCGCCGCCCGCCGGGTGGACCGGCTGTCCGGCGGCCAGGCCCAGCGGCTCCGCTTCGCCCTCGCCGTCGCCGGCAACCCCGAGCTGATCGTGCTGGACGAGCCGACCGCCGCCCTGGACGTCGAGGCCCGGCGCGCGTTCTGGCAGTCCATGCGCGCGTACGCCGCCCGCGGCAACACCGTGCTGTTCTCCACGCACTACCTGGAGGAAGCCGACGAGAACGCCGACCGCGTCCTGGTCATCGACCGGGGCCGTACCGTCGCCGACGGCACCGGCGAGTCGATCAAGCAGGCGGTCGGCGGCACGCTGGTGTCCTTCGACCTGGCCGGGGCCGGCACGCAGGGGCTGCGCGCGCTGCCCGGCGTCACCGCCGTCGAGGTGCGCGGCGATCGGGCCCTGCTGCGTACCGCCGACTCCGACGCCACCGTCCTCGCCCTCGCCGCCGCCGGCCGGATCCGCCGGCTCGAAGTGGCGCCCGCCAGCCTGGAGGACGCGTTCCTCTCGCTGACCGCCGACGCTCCCGCCGAACCGACCGGCCACCGCGCCGCAACGCTTGAGGAGTCCGTACGATGACCGCCCCCGTCGCCCCCGTCCCGTACCTGCGCCCGCTGCTCGACTACGCGCGGCTGGAGGTCCGCAGGACCCTGCGCGACCCGGGCTACGTCATCACCTCCGTGGCGATGCCGCTCGCGATGTACCTGCTCTTCACCAACCTCGGCGCGTCCGACACCGCCGCCGACAAGGCCGACTACGCCCGCTACTCGATGATCGGCATGGCCACGTACGGCGCGCTGAACGCGGCGCTGGGCATCGGCCCCGGGGTCGCGGACGACAAGGGGCGGGGCTGGCTGCGGCAGTTGCGGGTCACGCCGATGAGCCCGTTGCAGGTGGTGTTCGGCCGCGCGCTGACCGCCTCGGTGACCGTCCTGCCCGCGCTGGTGACCGTCCTGGCGGCGGGCGCGCTGGTCGACGGCGTACGGCTGGACGCCTGGCAGTGGCCGGCCGTCGGGGTGCTGCTGTGGCTCGGCACCGTACCGTTCACGCTGCTCGGCCTCGGCAACGGCTACGGGCTGACGCCGCGGACCACCGGTGTGGTGAGCATGGCGTCGATGATGACGCTGTCGGTGGTCGGCGGGCTGTGGTTCCCGGTCTCGCTCTTCCCCGGCTGGCTGGCCGCGATCTCCCGCTGGACGCCGACCCGGCGGTTCGGCGACCTCGGCTGGCGGGTGCTGGCCCACCGGGCGCCGGGGGTCGGGACGGTGACCGTGCTGGCCGGATGGCTGCTGATCTTCGCTGGTTACGCTGTGTTCGCGTACCGGCGGGGGGCGCGCACCGCGTGACCGCCGTACCGTACGAGGAGGTGCGTACCGGACGGGGACGGGGACGGGGAACGATGGCTGAGACGGGTGAGTCGGCTGAGACGGCTGCGACGAGCGCGGGGACAGAGCGTGGCGGAACGTTCCGCCGGATACTGACCACGGGACGCTGCGGCGCCCGCCGGAAGACCTTCGACGAGGAGATCGAGCACCTCAAGGGCCCCGACGGCAACGCGCTGATCCCGTGGGGCCTGATGGTGATCGGCCCGGCCACCGATGTGATCACCGGCCAGGTCGCGCTCCCGTGGCTGGCCGGCGGCGGGCTCGCGGTCTTCTGCGTGCTCTACGTGACCACCGTCCGCGCCGCGTTCAGCGCGCGCTGGAAGTCCGGCCGGGCCCCGTTGCGGCTGCTGCTCGCGCTCGTCTGCACCACCGCCGCGCTCGCCATCGGCTACGGCGGCAACTTCCTGCTGCTGTTCGTGCTGGTCTCGCTGTGCATCGGCAGCGTGGCGAGCAGCCGGCAGCAGCTCGGCACGATGCTGATGCCGACCAGCGCGGCGGCCGGGACCATCGCCGGCCTGCGGCACGAGGGGTTCTGGAGCACGGCGAGTCTGGCGTACGGGACATTCCTGTCCGGGCTGGTGGTCTCGGTGATCCTCACGCTCTTCTACGCGGTGACGCAGCTGAAGGAGACCCGGCAGGAGCTGGCGCGCAGCGCGGTCGCCGAGGAGCGGATGCGGTTCTCCCGCGACCTGCACGACCTGCTCGGGCACACGCTGTCGGTGATCGTCGTCAAGTCGGAGGCGGCGCGGCGGCTCGCGCCGCGCAACCTGGAGGCGGCGCTCACGCAGGTCGCCGACATCGAGGCGGTCGGGCGGCAGGCGCTCACCGAGATCCGCGAGGCGGTCACCGGCTACCGGGAGGGCAGCCTGTCCACGGAGCTGGACCGGGCGCGGTCCGCGCTGACGGCGTCCGACATCGAGGTCGTCGTCCAGGAGTCGGGGCCGCCGCTGCCGCCGCAGACGGAGGCGCTGCTCGGGTGGGTGGTGCGGGAGGGCGTCACGAACGTCGTCCGGCACAGCGGTGCTTCGAGCACGCGGATCGAGCTGCGGACGGGTGGGGGGTGCGCGGAGTTGACGATCACGGACAACGGGTGCGGGCCGTGCGTCCCGCCTTCGGCGGCGGGCGCGGGGACGGGCACGGGCGCGGGGAGGGGGACGGGCGCGGGGACGGGCACCGAGACTCTGGCCCGGACCGGGACCGGGCTGCGCGGGCTGACCGAACGGCTCGCGGCGGCCGGCGGGTCGCTGACCTCGGGCCCGGCACAGGGGGGCGGGTTCCGCGTGACGGCGACGCTTCCGGTGGAGGAGGAGGCCCGGTAGGCGGGCCGGCGCTCACCGGGGTCAACCGGCCGGGCGGGACGGCCTCTTGAGCGGCGGCCGGGCTCACCGGGCTCTGCTGGGCGGCCCGTTGGGCGGTGACCGGGGCAGCGGGCCGAGCGTCCGCCGGGGTCAACTCGCCGCTACCGGCGGGACGTTCTCGTGCAGGAAGCCGATCAGCAGGTCGTTGACCTCCGACGGCCGTTCCATGCTGGGCAGATGGCCGGCCCACGGCAGCTCGACGTGCCGGGCGTCCGGCAGCAGGCCGGGCAACTCCGCGGCGACCTCCCGGAAGTCCCTCATGTCGTGCCGCCCCGACACCGCCAGGCAGCGCGCCTCGACCCGCCCGAGGTCGACTTCGGCCCTGACGGGTTCGAACTCCTCGGCGGGCAGCTGCAGTTCGTACGCGAGCCGCTGCATCTCCCGTACCGAATCCCGTACTTTGGCGTCCCCTTCCGGGCCCACCCACGTGTCGACCATCAGCTGCGCGGCGGCGTCGAGGTCGCCGGCCTCCAGCAGTTCGTCCTCACGGCGGCCGATCGCCCGCAGCTCCTCGCTGGCCTGGTGCCCGGGGCGTCCGGCGCAGAGCAGCGCCAGCGCGTTGACCCGGTCCGGCCACCGCGCGGCGATCTCAAGGGCGATCTTGCCGCCGTACGAGGAAGCCACCAGGGCCGCCTGCTCGATGCCGAGCGCGTCGAGGAGTCCGAGTACGTCGTCGGCGTCGTTGTACGGGCGGTCCGCCGCGGGTGTCCGGCCGAAGCCCTGGAAGTCGCAGCGGATCAGCCGGTAGCCGGCGGCGGTCAGGGCCGACCACTGCGCGTCCCACATGCGGCGGTCGCAGACGGCGGAGTGCAGCAGGACGACGGCCGGGCCCGCACCGTCCACATCATGGGAAAGTGTCATCCGTCCGACCCTACGCAACGGTGCCGGGCCTCGCCTCGCAATATCGCCGTGGCCGGCCCCCCGTGGCTGTGGCGGTAACTGCGTCAGGGCAGGTGCTTGGCGTCCGGCGGCGGGGTGTCCGCGCGGAGCCGGGCGGCGTCCTGGCCGGGCGGGGCGCCGAACAGGCGGCGGTACTCGCGGCTGAACTGCGGCGGGCTGTCGTACCCGACGAGGTGACCGACACCGGCGACGTCGCCGGGCCGCGCCACCAGCAGCGTGCGGGCCTGCTGCAACCGGATGCGCTTCTGGAACTGGAGCGGGCTCATGGCCGTGATCGCCCGGAAGTGGCGGTGGAACGCGGACGGGCTCATGCCGGTCAGCCGCGCGAGGTCGGCGATCCGCAGCGGTTCCGCGTAGTGCTCGCGGATCCACCGGATCGCCCGGCTGACGTGCGACAGGCCGCTGTCGGCCAGGCCGATCTGCCGGATCACGCCGCCGTGCGGGCCGGTGAGCAGCCGCCACAGGATCTCCCGTTCGACCAGCGGGGCGAGGACGGGGGCGTCGGAGGGGTGGTCGAGCAGCCGGAGCAGGCGGGCGGCGGCGTCGAGCAGGTCGGGGCCGACGTCACCGGTCGCCATCGCGGGCGGTCCGGCGGCGGTTGCCGTACGGGCCCGGCGGCCGTCGGGAAGCTCCAGGAGGAGGGGGGCGATGGCGGCGGGGCGGAGCACCAGGCCCATGGCGAGGGAGGGGGCGGGGGGTCCGGGGCGCGGGCCGGGTCCGGCGCGCGGGTCGGGGCCGGGGCGCGGGCCGGGTCCGGCCTGAAGGTGTCCCGCGTCGGCTTCGACTTCTTCGGCGTCGAGGTAGTGGCCGGTGACCGGAAGCTCGGCGGTGACCAGCAGGCACTGGCCGGCCCGGTACTCGTACACCTGGTCGCCGAGCAGCAGGCGTTTGCCGCCCTGGGCCATGACGACGAACAGCGGGTCGGTCAGCGCGTACTCCGGCGGCCCGTTCGTGGCGACCTTCGACACCAGCAGGCCGGGGATCGGCGTCCCCATGTCCGGCCGGGCGTGGGTCGCGATGAGGCGGCGGATCTCGTCGAGGGTGGCGGGCACACCCTCAGCGAAGCATCCCAGGCGCCGTGAGACAAGCCCGATCGGGGCAATGGTGAGCGGATCGTGCAAGAGGGCGGGCGGATCGGTCTACCGCCGGCGGGGCGGTCGCGCTTCGATGGAGGGGTGCCGTTCCGACCGTTCGGCAGCACTCGCGGGCCGGTCCCGCGGACCGCTCCGAACCCTCCAGAGGAGCCTGATCATGTCGCTCGACCAGTACGTCACCCTCGGCCGCTCCGGGCTGCGGGTCAGCCCGTTCGCTCTCGGCGCGATGACATTCGGGGAGGATCCCGGGGGCGCCGGATGCAGCGTCGAGGAGTCGGAGAAGATCCTCGACACGTACCTTGACCAGGGTGGGAACTTCATCGACACCGCGAACTTCTACACCAACACCCACTCCGAGCGGATCCTCGGCGACTTCTTCGCGGCTCGCCCGGGACGGCGCGATCACGTGGTGCTCGCGTCGAAGTTCTTCACCAACCTCTTCCCCGGCGACCCCAACGGCGGCGGCGCCGGCCGCTCGTCGATCATCGCCCAGCTGGACGCGACGCTGCGCCGGATGCGGACCGACCACCTCGACCTGTACTGGTTGCACAATTGGGACCGGAACACCCCGATCGAGGAGACCCTGCGCGCGCTGGACGACCTGGTCACGGCGGGCAAGATCCGCTACGTCGGCTTCTCCAACACCCCGGCCTGGCTCACCGCGCAGGCCCAGACGACGGCGCTGCTCAAGGGCTGGACCCCGCTGATCGCGCTCCAGGTCGAGTACTCGCTGCTGGCGCGCACGGTCGAGGGCGAACTCGCGCCGTTCGCCCGCGACCAGGGCATGGCGCTGGTGCCGTGGAGCCCGCTGAAGAACGGCTTCCTGTCCGGCAAGTACCGGCGCGGCACCGAGATCACCGACTCGGCCCGCACGGCGTACGTCGGCGGTCCGAGCGAGGAGGACTACCGGGTGATCGACGCGGTGGCGGCGATCGCCGACGAGCTGGGAACGACGTCGGCGGCGGTCGCCCTGGCGTGGCTGCGGGCCCGCGAGGGCACGGTGATCCCCATCCTCGGCGCCCGCCGCGTGGACCACCTCCACGCGAACCTCGCCGCCCTGGACGTCCCCCTCACCCCCGCCCACCTCCACACCCTGGACGAGGTCTCCGCCCCGACCCTCGACTACCCCGCCCCGCTGCACGGCCCCCTGCGCGCGATGCTCCAGTTCGCCGGCACGACGGTGGACGGCGAGCCCTCCGAGGTCTACCCGCCACTGCTGGCGAGCGACGTCCGCTACTGACCGCCGCCGGCCGCCCGCCGTTCGATACGTTCCCGGGTGCGCGCGGCGCGCGGGTCGTCGTAGGGCTCCAGCAGCCGCAGCGCGTGCGCCCAGTGCGGGCGGGCCGCGGCCGGGTCGTCGACGGACAGGGCGGCGCCCAGGCATTCGAGCTCCAGCGCCTGGTTCCAGGCGTCCGCCAACTCCTCGTGCACGGCGGCTGCTTGACGGTGGAAGGACACCGCTTCGTCGGCCCGGTCGAGCCGCTGGTACGTCTCCCCCACTCCGCGCCAGGCCAGCGCCTCCCTGCTGCGGTCCGCCAGCCGGCGGTGCAGGGTCGCGGAGCGCTGGTAGGAGGTGAGGGCGTCGGCGAAGTGGGTGGCGGATTGCTGGGCGTTGGCGAGGGTGAGGAGCCAGTAGCCTTCCAGGCGGTGGCCGCGGAGACCCAGTGCGATGTCGAGTGCCTCCTGCGCCGAGCGGAGCGCCTCCTCGATCTGCCCTTGCTCGCGGCGCAGTTCGGCGCACAGCCGCAGGATGTTGCCCACACCGCGTTCGTTGCCCAGCGCACGGTGGGCGGCAAGCGCCTCTTCGACGGTGGCGTCGGCTTCCGCCAGCCGGCCGGCGTTGAAGTGGGTGGTGGCGAGGTTGGACAGGGTCGTGGCCGCCAGGTAGGCGTTGCCCTCCTCACGGAACACGGCCATCGCCTGCTCGAAGTGCCTTGTGGCGACGGTGAGTTCCCGTCTGTTCAGATGGACGAGACCGATGAGGTTGAGCGAGTCGGCCGCTCCGAGCCGGTCGCCTGAGGCACGGCAGACCTCCAGGGCCTGCTGGTGGCACCTCAGGCTCTCGTCAAGGCGGTTGACCGCCCGGCACGCCATGCCGAGGCTGGTGAGCAGCCGGACCTGTGCGGCCGGATCATCCGACCGCTCGGCGGCCGCAAGGCCGATCCGCCCCAGCTCGAGCCAGTCGGCGACTGAGGATGTCGGCGCCAGGGCGTGCCACAGAGCCTCGGTCAACTGCCAGGTGAGCTGGTCGAAACCGGCTGAGACGGCGGCTCTGACCATGGGCAGAAGGTTGATGTGCTCGCGCTCCGACCAGTCCACGGCGGCGTTGTAGTCGGCGAAGACCGGGGTTGGCGGAGCTCCGGGCTCGGGCTCACCGAGCGGCACCCGGAGCTCGGTCGGCTTGATCCAGCCCTGGGCGGCGTCGGCGGCGCGCAGGTACCAGTCGAGCACCCGGCGCAGCGCCGCCTTCCGTTCCTCCGCCGGCTCCTCCAACTGCGCCTGGTCCACGGCGTAGGCGCGCAGCAGGTCGTGGAACTGGTAGCGGTCCGGAGCGATCTGCTCCACCAGGTGGGCGCCGACCAGGTCGTCAAGGAGCTGCCGGGCCCGGTTGGTGGTGAGCTGGGCGAGTGCGGCTGCCGCCTGGAGGCCGAACTCCGGCCCGGGGTGCAGCCCGAGCAGCCGGAAGAGCCGGGCGGCCGGCTGCGACAGCGCGCGGTAGGACCAGGCGAAGACCGTACGGACGGCGTCGTCCTCCTCGTGGTCGCCGGTGCTCAGCGCGTCCCAGAGCGCGGACTCGTCACGGAGATCGGCGATCAGATCGTCAAGCCGCATGTGGGGGTGGCTGGCGGCGCGTTCCGCGGCGATCCGCAGCGCGAGCGGCAACCGGGCGCACAGCCGGGCCAGTTCGGCGAGCTTGGCCGGGTCGTCGTCCGGGCGGTAGCCGCTGGTGACGGCACGCAGCAGGGCGATGGCCTCCGCCTCGGGCAGGGTGCCGAGGGTGAGCCGGCGGGCCCCGTCGCGCACGGCGAGGCCGGACAGCCGGCTGCGGCTGGTGACCACGACCAGGCTGTTGCCGCCCCCGGGCAGCAGCGGGCGGACCTGGCCGACGGTGGCCGCGTTGTCGAGCAGGAGCAGCATGCGGCGGTCCGCGAGCTGCGACCGGTAGAGCGCGGCGGCGGCATCGACGTCATCGGGCACTTCGCGGGCGGGCACGCCGAGGGCGGGCAGGAAGCGGTGCAGTGCCTCCCGGGCGGTGACGGGGGCGCCCGGGTCGTAGCCGCGCAAGTTCACGTAGAGCTGGCCGTCGGGGAAGCGGTCCTTGATCTGGTGTGCCCAGTGCAGCACCAGCGAGGTCTTTCCCGCGCCCGCGGTGCCGGCCACCACGTAGACGGAGATGACGAGTTGATCGCCGTCGGCGCCCGGGAGGACCGCGTTCAGCTCGCTCAGCTGGTCGGTGCGGTTGACGAAGGACCTTATGTCGGCCGGCAGTTGGCGCGGCGTCGGGCGCGCCGGGTCGGCCCGGCCGGGCTCGGGGCCGCGGTGGAAGTGGATGTCCCCGCTGACGTTTCCGGCCTGGACGACATCGCGCGACGACCCCGAGAGGTCGTTGCGGCTGTCGCCCCTGTCGTTGCCGGCCGGTGGGCTCGGGTTGCCGGCTGGATCGCTGATCGCCTACTCCGGTGCGATCGTCGGAGGCGGCAGGGTGGCCACCACGCGGTCGAAGTAGGAGGCCAGATCCTCTCCGGCGGCGTACAGCTGTGTGATGTAGGCCAGCCAACCGCTGACGACGTCGGAGCCGGCGTAGCGAATCGCGGCATACGACGCGCCATCGGCGCCGTACAGGACCTGGAAGAGGGTATGGCCGTCCAGCAGCGTCACCTCAGGCAGCAGGCCATCGGTCTCGGCCGCCGCGATCACGGACGCGGGCAGGACGCGGATCTGCTCGCCGTACTCCGCACGCAGTCTGAGGGTGTGCAACTCCCATTGCAGATAGGGCGACAACGGCTCTTCGACGACGCGTAAGCGGTGGAAGACGTTGCCGCGGCGCTCGTCGTCCTGGCCGACGGCACGTACCTTGTCGCGGCCCGCTTCCAGAAGGCGGAGGGCTTCCTGCCAGTCGCCTCGCGCCAACGCGTCCCGGCTTGCGTTGCCGTGCTCCAGGAAGTGCTGCCGCCGTTCGAGCTTCCACGAGTGGCCGTTGCGGATCTTCGCGTCGACCGCCCAGAACTCGCGCTTGTACGCCTCGTGGGTGAGCCGTTCCCCCGACTCCGTCGGGAGCGCGGGGACGCGGAGGTCAAGCATCGGGGATGTCCGCCTTTGCCGCGCTGAGCATGTCGCCGGGGATGACGACCAGCCGCTCGTCGGCACGGAGCGTGACGCCTTCCGGCAGGTGGGCGTCGTAGTGCGCGGTGAGGTCGCGGCCGATCACCGCGATGTCGCCGTTGTCGAGCTGCCAGATGTCCGGGCAGTCATCCCTGTCCCCGGTGTGGTTCAGCTCTTTCGCCGACTTCCCCAACCGCCGCTCGAATAACGCCGACGGATCGGCCTCCCAGACACGTGTCATTCGCCTGCCCCCCACTCGTCCCGACGACTACGCTACGTGACGTCGATAGTACGCGTAGTGCCGCGTGGCGGCAAAGGTCTCCGCCCCGCGCCGGGGGCTTTCAGCCAGAGGCCCGGCGTAGGGCGGATGCAGCGAGGGGGATGCCGGGTCGGCGACTACTCCTCGTCGCGGAGGACGTCCTCAAGGCGGTCGGCGGCGAGGGCGCGGTCGAACCAGAGGTCCAGGATGCCCAGGTCCGTGCAGCGCATGATGCGCGCGCGAGGGATGTTGCCGACCTCGATGCTCCGGAACTCGAGAATGCGCAGAATGTCCCGCGCCTTGCCTTCCGCGCGGCCCTCGTCGCGGAGTTTTTCGGCGGTTTCGGAGCGGAAGAAGGACGTCGGGATGGCCATCAGGTTCCTCCAGGTCTTTGCTGCGGGGCTCTTGCCCAGACCGAGTTCGGTGAGTTCCTTGAAAAGGTCGGCGGTGTCCTCGTCGGCGGTCTTCAAGGCGGTAGCCAGCGCCCTGAGAATCATATCCGCTTCGGGTTGCTTACAGTGAGTCATCGCGGAGAACGCGGCCATGGGGATGTCGTCGGCTGCGGCCGCCGGGTCGGTGATGGCGGGGACGTTGTGGGGGCCCAGGACCAGGGGGCGGACGGTCAAGGTCTGCCAGTACGGCTCGCCCAGGTGGTAGGGGCGTGCGGCCCATCGGGCGGTGGAGTCGTCCTGGCAGACGACCAGGAGCAGCGGGGGCTTGGCGTACTTCGCGTGCAGGTACGCCATGTAGTACGCCCAACTGCCGTGCTTGTCCGCGTCCTTCTTGCCCTGCGCCTCGATCGCCAGCAGAAAGCTCTCGCCGTCCGCCATATCGAACCTGAACAACGAGTCCAGCCGGCGTTCCAGCGGCTGGATCTCGGTGACGTCGCCGGACAGCAGAACCGTCGAGACGGGATGGGGGATGGCGGGGATCGTGGAGTTGGTGATGTTGAGGCGGGCGAAGGTGCGGGTGAAGATGCCGGGGTCTTCGCGGAAAATCTGATGCATCGCCTCATGTGGTGAACTGACCATAGGCACAGAACGTAGGCGATCAACTACGTGCAGAAACGGTCAGTCGGTCGCAGATTCACTCGTTAGAGGTCGTTTGGCGACATCGGGCACCGGGAGGGACAGGTCGGCGAGGACTGCTGCGTGGTCGGAGGGCCAGACGTTGGCTACCGGCTTGTCGGCGGCGCGGCGGATGGACTGGACGTGGCCCAGGCCGGCCGGGCCCGGTGGGGCTACGTGGATGTAGTCCGCGCGCATCGTGGGCGCGAAGTGGTGGGCCGCGTAGGGGTTTGCCGCGTCCCAGGTCGCTGAGGGTTGGGAGGGGGCCGCGTACTCCCAGGCGTCGAAGAGGGTCAGGCCCGGGACCGGCGGGGCCGTTTTGTAGCCGCCAAGGAGGCGGATCTCGTCGGAGTCCGGCCACGCGTTGAAATCACCCGTCACCACCGCCGGGAACGCCGTGCCCTCCCGGTGGGCGGCGACGAAACGTGCCAACTCCCTTACCTGCGCGCAGCGCAGCGCCGACGCGGTCAGCGCGGACGACAAGTGGGTCGTGAAGAACGGCACTTGGTGTCCGGGGGCGTCGAGACGGGCGTACAGGGCGAGACGGCCGTCGTCCGGGCCCCCGTCCGCCGTGGGGAGTTGGGCCACCGCCTGGTCCACGATGGGCCACCGGCTCAGGATCGCGTTGCCGACGTCGTACGCCGGTTCGCCGGTCCTGCGCCGCCACCCCTCCGGCGCGCGGGACGGCGCCCACGCGCAGTGCATCCCCAGGTCGTCCGCCAGCCACCCCGCCAGGTTCTCGCCCCGCCCGGCCCACACCTCCTGGAGCCCGACGACGTCCGGCCGCACCTCCCGCAGCACCGCCCGTATCGCCTCGCGCCGCTCCTCCCACGGCCCGAACCGCCACCACACGTTCCACGTCAGCACGCGCACGGTCCGCTCCGCTCAGGCTGTGGGGAATTCGCCCCGGCGGGCGGCCGACGCGAAGGCGCGCCACGCTTCTGGCGGGAAGGTCAGGGCCGGGCCCTGGGGGTCCTTGGAATCGCGGACGGCCATCGAATCGTCGGTGAGGCGCGCAGCCTCGATGCAGTTGCCACCCTGATCGTTGCTGTAGCTCGACGTGAACCATTCCGCGCCGCTGAGATCGTGCATCGTCAACGCTCCCTTGTCGTCCGGGTGTTGGGACGAGTCTGCGCGGGCGCGGGGGCGGTCGCCAGAGCGCCTCGGCCCCGCCGGCCCGGGTGGGGCGGCGGGGCCGAGAGGTCGGAACGGGGGTCAGGCCGTGGGGAACTCGCCCTCGCGGGTGGCTGCGGCGAACGCGGTCCAGGCGTCCGCCGGGAAGATCAGGGCGGGGCCCTGCGGGTCCTTCGAGTCACGCACGGCCATCGAACCGTCCGCAAGGCGGGCACCCTCGACGCACTCGCCGCCTTGGTTGTCGCTGTAGCTGGATTTGAACCAGTCGGCGCCGCTGAGAGTGTCTGCCCTGGTGGTCATCTGTATCAATGCTCCTTGATCGCTTCCTTGATCATGCTCAGGGACTCCTGCGGGCCCAGAGCAATGGCTTGCAGTTCGGAGAAGGCGTCCGAGTAGCGCTCAACATCCTTGGTGCTGCGCTTGACCACCGCGTCCGCCAGGTTCTCCATGTAGACCATGGGCTTCAGTCCGAGCCGGTCAGGAAACTGGAGGACGACGAAGGACCCGCCCATTCCGGGGTGTGCTCCGGCGCGGAACGGCACGACCTGCACTCGGACGTTAAGGCGGCTCTCCATCACCTCAATGATGTGAGCGAGTTGGTCGCGCATGACCGACGACTCTCCTACGTGACGGCGTAGCACCGACTCGTTGATGATCGCTGTGAACTTTAGCGGCGACTCCGGACGGATGAGCACTTCCTGCCGCGTCGCCCGGATTGCCGCCATGCGCTCGACGTCCTCCGTTCGCAGTTCTGCGTCTGCCCACTGGTAGATCGCGTGGACGTACGCCTCGGTCTGCAACAAACCGGGGACGAACTCGGCCTGGTAGGTCTGGACCGTCGCGGCCGTGGCCTCCAGGTCCAGGTACGCCTTGAAACCCGGCCGGATCGCCGGGCGGTACTCCGGCGTCAGCCACCAGTCTTTGCGGGTCTTCGTGACGCCCGCGTACCCCTGGAGGCGATTGCGCGTCTCCGCGTCGGCGCCGTAGATCTCGCAGAGCGCCATCACGTCGGCGGTCTCCACGGAGGAGTTCTCGCCGGTTTCGAGCCGGGTCAGCTTCGACGGGCTCCAGATCAGCACCTTCACCACCTGGGCGCCCTTCAGCCCGGCGGCCAGGCGCAGTTGGCGCAGCTCGCTCCCTAACTGGAGGCGGCAGAGAGCGGGGGTTGCCGCCTCTACGTCCGTGATCATCTGCTTCTCCTCCGCGCAGTGTTCCAGTGTGTCGGTGAAGGTTCCGCACGTGCAAGGAACCTTCTGCGTTACAGCGAGAGCTGCTGACAAAGGGCGTGAACACACCGATAAAGCGCGGGACTTCACGCCGGAATTTGACGAGCAGAATTCCACTGAGGCTCTGCCACCGTACCGCCAAAAGTGCCACGCTTGAAGCCGGTTCCTCACCCACCGCATCAGCCCTCTCTCTGAGAGTGAGTAAAAGGCATGCCTCAGACACCCACCCGGCCCGCGCGGCCGACGACCCCGTTGCGGCTCTGGCCCGCGACCCCGCACAGCGTTCACACCGCGCGGCACGCGCTCGTCGCCGAGTTGGCGGGGTGGGGGCTGGGCGAACTCGCCGACGCGGGCGGGCTCGTGCTGTCGGAGCTGTTCACCAACGCCGTGCAGCACGGCGCGGGGGCGCCGGGGCGGCAGGTCGGGACCCGGTTCCTGCGGGCGGACGACCGCACGGTGCGGATCGAAGTACACGACGGAGGGCGGGAGTTGCTGACGCGGCGCCGTCCGCGCGGCGCCGGTGGGGGCGGGCTCTGGGACGAACGCGGGCGCGGGCTCGGGCTGGTGGAGGCGGTGACCGGCGGGCGGTGGGGGGTCGCCGCGCGGGACGGGCTCGGCGGCGGCGTCGGCACGTGCGTGTGGGCCGAGCTCGGCACGGGCGTGCGGATCGAAGACGGAACATCGGAAAGGGAGTTCAGGTGAGCGGGGAAGTGATCGGGCGGCCCGACGTCGTGCCGTACATCGCCAAGTGGAGCGGCGAGAAGACCGGGCCGGGGAAGATCGTGCAGCGGAAGAAGCGGGAGGGGATCGCGTACGAGAAGGAGCGGTCGTTCGACCGGGACGAGCACGGCGTCCTGTGGACCCGGGCGCCCTCCGAACCGGGCAAGGGGCGGGCCGAGTTCGGGAAGGTGCACAGCCTGCGGCAGCGGGTGGCCATGGGCGCGCTGCTCTGCCAGGTCTGCGGCAACCGGGCCGACCGCAACGAGGACGGGGTGCTGTGGCTGATCGACGCGCACCCCGACGATCCGATCCTGCGGGCCGGCGTGCCCGAGCGGACCACGCACCCGCCGGTGTGCGAGCCGTGCGCGGAGATGTCGCTGCGGGCGTGTCCGCACTTGCGGAAGGAGTGCGTGGTGCTGCGGGTGCGGGAGTTCGAGGTGTACGGGGTGAACGGGGCGCTCTACCGTCCCGGGGTGCCGGTTCCGGTGCCCCGGCGGGCGGCGGAGTTGGCGTTGGGGGATTTTCGGATGCCTTGGATGTTGGGGAGTCAGGTGGTCCTCGCGCTCACCGCTTTCAGCGTGGTGTGACCGGGGGTTCCGGGAACCGGAGTCGCCAGGGCCGCAGTCTGATTTACTCACCGGCGTGAGTGACACCCCACCCGTTCCTGTCGAGGGAACTCCGCTGCCCGCCTACCCGTACGGCGCCGCCGCCGATGCCCAGGGCAGCCCCGCAGGCATGCCACCGCTTGCCAACTGGGGCTGGCGCGCGTTGTCGGGGCTGATCGACGCCGTGATCATCTTTGTGCCGAACACGGTCGTCTACAGGACCATGCATCCGTACGCGGCCGCCATGACCGAGATGCTGATCGCGCTGGCCATCACCGTCGTCTACGCCTGGATGGAGGGCCGCACCGGCCAGACGCCCGGCAAAATGGTCGTGGGCACCCGGACCCTGCGGCAGGCCGACGGCGGTCTGCTGGGCTTCGGTCGGGCACTGGGCCGCAGGCTGCTGCACATTCTGGACCTGGTGCCGTGCTATCTCGGATTGCTCTGGCCGGCCTGGGACGCGAAGAGGCAGACGTTCGCTGACAAGCTCGTGTCTTCCGTCGTCATCAAGCCCTGAACCCGTCGGCGGCACCGGACCGTTCCGGGACCGGTCCGCGCCGGGGGTGCGCGGGCACCTTTACGCTGGGGTGATGACGGGGAAGAGCACGCGGGTTCTGCTTGCTGAGGACCAGGGGATGATGCGGGGGGCGCTCGCGCTGCTGCTTGACCTTGAGGACGACATCGAGGTCGTCGCGCAGGTGGGTGCCGGGGACCGGATCGTCGAAGAAGCGCTCGCCGCGCGGCCGGACGTCGCTCTGCTCGACATCGAACTGCCCGGGCGCAGCGGGCTGGACGCGGCGGCGGAGCTGCGGAAGCTGTTGCCGACGTGTCAGGTGCTCATCCTCACTACGTTCGGGAGGCCCGGGTACCTGCGGCGGGCGATGGAGGCCGGGGCGGCGGGGTTTCTCGTCAAGGACGGGCCCGTGGAGGAGCTGGCGGAGGCGATTCGGCGGGTGTTGCGGGGGGAACGGGTGATTGATCCCGCTCTCGCGGCGGCGGCTCTCAGTGCGGGGGCGAGTCCGTTGACGCCTCGGGAGCGGGATGTTCTCAACGCTGCGGCGGATGGGGCGACGGTGGCGGACATCGCGGCGAAGGTTTTCCTGTCGGAGTCAACGGTGCGGAATTATTTGTCGGCGGCTATTGGGAAGACGGGGACGCGGAACCGCATCGAGGCGGTGCGCGCTGCGCGCAGGCAGGGGTGGTTGTAGCTCGGCCCGCACGGACAGGTGCGGCACGTCGTGGCTTGTCGCGCCCACGCGGCGGAGCCGCACAACGACAACAGCCCCGCGCCCCTGAAAAGCCTGGGCCGGCCGGGGGCTAGACCTCGCGCGGCGTTGGCTTTGGGAGCAAGGCGATCAGGCAGGTGCCCACTGTCAGGATTGCCGCTCCTACCAGGAAGGCTCGGGCGTAGCCGGAGGCCAGGGCCGCGTCGTGGGTCATTCCGCCGGCCTTTGCCGCCGTCACGCGGCTGGCTGCCGCTGTGGCCAGGATCGTCAGGCCGAGGGCTCCGCCCAGTTGGCGGGAGGTGTTGAGGAGGCCGGAGACGAGGCCCTGTTCGCCGGGGGCCGCGCCCGTTGTGGCGGCGGCGGCGATCGGGGTCATCAGGAGGCCCGCGCCGAGCATGGTCAGGATGCCGGGGCCGAGGATCGTGCCGAGGAACGTGCCGTTCGCGTCCAGGGTGCTCTGCCAGGCCAGGCCGGCCGCTGACATCAGGCCGCCGGTCGCGCCGACCAGGCGGGGGTCGAAGTAGCTCATCAGGCGCGGGGCCAGTTTGGAGCCGATGATGATGCAGATCGTGTGCGGGAGGAAGGACAGGCCCGCGCGGACCGGCGTGTAGTGGAGCACGTTCTGCATGTAGAGGGACAGGAAGTACCAGGTCGCGAACGTGGCGGCGCCGCAGGCGAGGAGCACCGTGTTGGCCGCCGACACCGAGCGGATGCGGAACAGCCGCAGCGGCATCAGCGGGCGCGCGGTGCGCGCCTCCACCAGCAGGAACAGACCGATCAGCACCGCCCCGCCGATCAGCGACAGGCCGGACACCGCCGACGTCCAGCCGTGCGTCTCGCTCTCCGCGATGCCGTACGCGAGGGCGGCGACACCACCGGTGACCAGCACCGCACCGGGTATGTCGAGCCTGCGGTCGGCGGCGCCGCGGCTCTCGGTGAGCCACAGGGCGGCGCCGACGATCACCAGCAGGCCGATCGGCACGTTCACCAGCAGCACCCAGCGCCACGACAGGTAGTCGGTGAGCACGCCGCCGACCAGGCCGCCCGCCGCGCCGCCGCCCGCGCCGACGGCGGTCCAGGTGCCGATCGCGCGGGTGCGCAGCGGGCCCTCCGGGAACGACGTGGTGAGGATCGCGAGCGTGGTCGGCGCGAGGATGGCCGAGCCCAGGCCCTGTACGGTACGGGCGCCGATCAGCATCCCGCCGCTCTGGGCGAGGCCGCCGGCGAGGCTGGCGATGGTGAACAGCGCCAGGCCGGTCATGAACGTCCGCTTGCGGCCGAAGAGGTCCGCGGCCCGGCCGCCGAGCAGCAGGAAGCCGGCGAACGTGAGGGCGTAGGCGTTGATCACCCACTGCTGCCCGGTGTCGCTGAGCGAGAGCGCGGTGTGCATCGACGGCAGCGCCACGTTCACCACGGACACGTCGAGGACGACGAGGAACTGCCCGGCACAGACCGCCAGCAGCACCGCCCAAGCGGGGGGCGCCGGGCGCCCCAGACCTTCACCGGTGGGCTTCCGCTGTCCCAGGAGTTCACTCATACGTTCATCCTGACGCGTGCGGTGTCACGGAAGCATCGGGATTTCGGCCTACGTCTCCCTACATCCCCGGCGCCGGTCCCCCGGTGCCCGCTCGTAGGGTGTGGACATGACGGACGTGGTCGCGGCCTTCCAGGCCGCCAAGGGGTTCATGCCGCTCGACGAGGGCCTGGCGCTGCACGCCGCCGCCAAGGACGCGGCGACGCTCGGGCTGCCCCTGCTGGAGATCGGCACGTACTGCGGCCGGTCCACGATCCTGCTGGCCGACGCGGCCGCGAGCGCGGGCACGGTCGTGGTGACCGTCGACCACCACCGGGGCAGCGAGGAGCAGCAGCGGGGCTGGGAGTACCACGACACCGACCTGGAGGCGGACACCGACACGGGTCTGATGGACACCCTGCCGGAGTTCCGCCGCACCCTGCGCGCCGCCGGGCTGGAGGAGCACGTGATCGCCATCGTCGGACGGTCCCCGCAGGTGGCGGCGCTGTGGCGGCAGCCGCTCGGGCTGGTATTCGTCGACGGCGGCCACACCGACGCGCACGCGACCGCCGACTACGAGGGCTGGGCGCCGCTGGTGGCCGAGAACGGGCTGCTGGTGATCCACGACGTCTTCGCCGACCCGGCGGACGGCGGCCAGGCCCCGTACCGCATCTATCGGCGCGCGCTCGACTCCGGCTGCTTCACCGAATTGCCGGCGACGGGCTCGCTGCACATCCTGCGCCGGGGCCCGGCCGCTTTCCCTCGGCCGGGGGCAGCCGGATAGAGTCCTTGACGTGTTCAGGAACGAGTCAGGCGGGGGCGCTCGGAGCGGTCTGCTGGTTGTCGGGGTGGTCGCGGCTGCCGCGGCGCTCCTCGCGGGCTGCGCGGGCGACGGTGCCGGCTCCGGAGACGACGCGGGGAAGGACGCGGCCGCGCAGGCCGGGCTCACCCCGGAAGCGACGTCCAGCCCGTCCACGGCGGACGGAAAGCCGGTGGACGGGAAGCCGGCCGACGGGAAGGGCGCCGACCCGCTCGCGACCGTCACCAGGTCCGCCGCCAAGCCGCTGGCCGGCAAGGTCGTCGTCCTCGATCCCGGCCACAACATCGGCAACGCCGCGCACACCGCCGAGATCAACCGGCTGGTGGACGTCGGCAACGCCCACAAGGAGTGCGACACCACCGGGACCGAGACCAACGCCGGCTACCCAGAGGCGAAGTACACCCTTGACATGTCGCACCGGGTGCGTGACCTGCTGGTCGCCCGCGGTGCGACGGTGAAGCTGACGTACGACGGCGACCGCCCGTACGGCCCGTGTGTGGACGAGCGCGCCAGGATCGGCAACGAGGCGCACGCCGACGCGGCACTGTCGATCCACGCGGACGGCGCTCCGGCGGCCGATCGCGGCTTCCACGTCATCGCGCCCAAGTCGATGCACGTAGGCAAGGCCGACACCCGCAAGATCGCCGGACCGTCGTACACCCTGGCCACGACGCTGCGCGCGCACTTCAAGGCGGCCACCGGCGAGCCGTTCGCCGACTACCTCGGCGGCGGAAAGGGGATGACCGTCCGGGACGACCTGGGCGGGCTCAACCTCTCCCTCGTCTCGAAGGTCTTCATCGAGTGCGGGAACATGCGCAACGCGCAGGATGCCGAGGAGTTGACGGACCCGGCGTGGCGGCAGCACGCTGCCCTGGGGATCGCCGACGGCCTGACCGCCTTCCTGGAAGGGAAGAGGTGACAGGGCTGTAGCAGTCACGTATGAATCGTGCACCAATGATTCCATCGGGCTGCCCGCCGAAGATCACACCCGTACGATGGGGCACCGTTTCCGTACCCCCGGCGGATTTCCCCCAGCGACCGAACCGAACCACTGAACCACCGATTCACCAAACTGGTAAAGGACAGGACCTGACGTGAACATCCGCTCCCTGACCCGAGGAGACGGCGCGGTGATCGGTGCAGCGGTGCTGCTGCTGATCGCTTCGTTCATGCCCTTCTTCTCCCTCAAGACCGTGGGCGGCGACAAGTCGGCCAGCTCATGGAGCCCGGCTCTGTTCCCGCTGCTGCCGACGGTGACGCTCGCCGCGCTGGTCTCCGCAGGGCTCTTCGTCTTCGCCCGCTCGCAGCCGGCCGGCCGGCTGCTGGTCGGCCTCACCCTCGAGCAGTGGGCCACCGCGCTCGGTGTCTTCGTGGGCTGGGCCGCGCTGTGGTCCACCTTCTCGACCATCGCGCCGTCCTCGCTCGGCAGCGGCGCCAACGACGGCATCAGCAAGGGTGTCGGCGCGTGGCTGACGCTGCTGTTCGGCCTGGCGTTCGCCGCCGCCGCGGTGCTCTCCAACCGGCTGCCCGCGCTCAAGGCGCCGCTGATGGGCGCGCCGAGCCAGCCGCAGCAGTACGGCGTCGGCCCCGGCGCGCAGGGCCTCGGCGGCGCGCAGCCGTACGCGGCCGGTCCGCCGCAGGCCGGTTACGGCTACCCCGGTGGGGCGCAGTCGGTCGACCCGGCGTACGGGCAGCCGCAGCCGGCCCAGCAGCAGCAGCCGTACGGTGTCCAGGCGCAGGCGCCGCAGCAGGCCGCCGCTCCGGCGCAGTCCGGTGGGGACTTCACCGCCTTCTGGTTCGCGGTGCCGGTGCCGCGGCCGCTGTACTCGGAGGACGGGTCCGGCGGGCAGATCGCCGAACTGGCCCCGGGTACCTGGTACCTGGCCGTCGACCAGCGCGGGCCCGCGCTGATCGCGCAGACGCAGGACGGGCGGCGCGGGCTGCTCCAGGACAGCAGCGGGATTCAGCGCGGCTGATCAACTCCGCACGCGCGGACGGCCGGTGCCTCCTTCGGGGGGCGCCGGCCGTTCGGCGTACCGGGACGGGTCTTGGGGGCTTTCGCTTGGCGCGGTCAGCCGCCGATGGAGGAGAGGGACGGGACCTTCTCCGTGACGTCGGCGCCGGCGCTCTTGCCCGCGTCCTTGACCTGGTTGATCACGTCGTCGAAGCTGCCGGCCGCCGAACCGTCGCCCTTGCGGAGCTTGCTCGGCAGGTCCTTGAGGGTGGCGATGCTCGCGGTCACCGGGGCCATGTACTTGCTGAGCGTCGGATCGCCCTTGGCGTTGTCCGAGGCGGCCTTGAGGCGGTTGTAGGCGAAGGTGCCCGCGAGGCCGGCCTTGATGAGGGTGAACGTGCGCCCGTCGGCGCCCTTCTTGAACTTGCCCGCGCGGTACGGCTTCACGATCCACTGGTACGCGGCGCCGGCGGCGGCACCCGCGTTGGCGACGAAGCGGGTCTTGGCGAGCTTCTGCTGCTGCGCGGTGCTCGTCGCGCTCGCGGTGGCGGTGGAGCCGGACGAGTCGTCGTCCGAGTTGCCACAGGCCGGCAGGGTGAGGAGCGCGGCGGCGAGCAGCACGGCGAGGAGGGCGCGGCGCAGGGGGATGCGGCGCGGTCGGGTGCCGGTCGTCTGCACGGGGACCTCCGGTGGCGTGCGAGGGTGACGGGGCGGGTGGACGCCTCTCGGCAGCATCACCCGGCGGGCTGAGCCCCGCGACCCGGCTTACGCCATCCGGACTGCCCGGGGTGGTTTCGAACACCCCATCGGGGCAAGACGGGGGTCATGGCCAGACGGTATGGCGGTAATCCCGCCGCGGTGATCATCCTCATCGCCGCAGACATCGCAGCACTGATCCTCGTCTTGTGGATCCTGTTCTTCGTCTTCGAAGCCAACCGTGCGAACGACCTGGTGGACTGGGTCCACCACTCCGCGAACTGGCTGGCGGGTTGGTCCAAGGACCTGTTCACGGTGCACAACCTCAAGTGGCGCACCGTGCTCAACTACGGCCTGCCCGCGGCCGTTTACCTGCTGATCGCGCATGCGATAGCCGGCCGGGTCAACCGCGCCTGACACCGTTCAGCAGCTGACAACCTTTCAGCAGCAGCCGGGTGCGAGTCCCACCGGCAGCCGCTCCGCCCCGAATACTGCGGTGGTCGCCTCGTCCCCCCCGAGCGCGGCCACCGCCAGGAGCATGGCCCCGGCAGTCCACGCCGTGCGCTCCTCGGGCCAGACCGCGTCGTCGGCGAAGACGTAGCCGGTCCAGTACAGGCCGTCGTCCGCGCGCAGGTGCTGCATGTCGGCCAGGATCCGTACCGCCTTGTCCGACTCCCCCACCGCCCAGAGCGCCAGCGCCAGTTCGGCGCTCTCGCCGCCGGTCACCCACGGGTTGGGCAGCACGCAGCGGACGCCGAGTCCGGGCACGACGAAGCGCGACCAGCCGTCCTCGATCCGGGACTTGGCGCCCGGGCCGCGCAACGCGCCGGTGAGCACCGGGTAGTACCAGTCCATCGAGTAGTGGGACTTGTCCAGGAAGCGTTCGGGGTGCCGGCGGATCGCGTGGCCGAGTGCCCCGGTGGCCAACTCCCAGTCCGGCTGCGGCTCCTCGTGGTGCTCGGCGATGGCCAGCGCGCAGCGCAGCGCCTGGTGGATCGACGAACTCCCGGTCAGCAGCGCGTCGTTGACGGCCGCGCCGGCCTCGCCCGGGCGCTCCGGCTGCTCGCGCTTCCAGCCGATCTGGCCGCCGGGCTGCTGGAGTGCGAGGACGAACTCGACGGCCGCGCGGACCACCGGCCAGATCCGCTCGATGAACGCGTCGTCGCCGGTGGACAGGTAGTGGTGCCAGGCGCCGACGGCCACGTACGCGCAGAAGTTGCTCTCCCGGCCGCGGTCGGTGGGGCGGGCCGGGTCGCCGTCCTGGTAGGCCGCGTACCAGCTGCCGTCCGGGTTCTGGTGCGCGGCCAGCCAGCCGTATGCGGCCTCGGCGGCCTGGTGCTCGCCCGCCGCGTCCAGCGCCATCGCCGCTTCGATGTGGTCCCACGGGTCGAGGTGGTGGCCGCGGAACCACGGGATGCCGCCGTCGGGGCGCTGCACGGCGAGGATGCCGGCCACGGTGGCGGCGGCCTGCCCCGCGGTGAGCACGCCGGGCAGCGTCAGCCGCTCGGTACGGCCGCGGCCGGCGCTGGGGTACGCCGTCACGTCGCGAGGTCCTCGGACGCTTCCGCCGCCGCCTCGTAGGGCAGCCGGGGCTTGGTGGCGTAGGCCACGAAGCTCTTGCCGACCAGCGGGTTCAGCGCCTGCTCGGCGAGCCGGGTGGCCAGCGGTTTCTTCATGATGTCCCACACCAGGAGGCGGTGGTACAGCTTCACCGGGAGCGCCTGGTCGTTGTCGACGCCGACCGCGCACTTCAGCCACCAGTACGGGGCGTGCAGGCCGTGCGCGTGGTGGCTGCCGTACGGGCGCAGGCCCGCCTCGCGCATCTTGCCGAGCAGCTCGTCGGCCTTGTAGATGCGGATGTGGCCGCCTTCGACCTCGTGGTACGCGTCGGACAGGGCCCAGCAGATCCGCTCCGGGCCGTAGCGGGGCACGGTCACGGCGATCCGGCCGCCGGGGCGCAGGACGCGGACCATCTCGGCGAGGACGCCCTTGTCGTCGGGGATGTGCTCCATGACCTCGGAGATGATGACGACGTCGAAGCTCTCGTCGGGGAACGGGAGTTGGAGCGCGTCGCCCTCCATGGCGACAGCGGAGGAGCCGGGCGGGGCCTCGCCCTCCTGCTTCATGGCGGCGAACCAGCGGGCGACCTCGCGGATCTCTTCGCCGTTGCGGTCGAGGGCGATGACGCGGGCGCCGCGGCGGTACGCCTCGAAGGCGTGGCGGCCGGCGCCGCAGCCGAGGTCGAGAACGCGGTCGCCTGCGGCGAGCGGGAAGCGGGCGAAGTCGACGGTCAGCATGTGGTCCCCACATTCCCGGCTGCGCCGGATGCTTGCACGTCCCCGGTGTCCCGGGTGCCCCGGGGGGCCGGCCCGGAGGGGCGGTTGCTCTCGTTCCCGGACCATCCGGTGATCGGTGGCTTGTCGCGCTCACGCGGCGCCAGCCGCACATCAGCAGCAGCCCCGCGCCCCTTTGGGGCGCCCCCGGCCGGGGCGAGTTCTTCAGGGGCGCGGGGAACTGCGCGACCAGCCGAGACGGCGGGGTGCTCGGCCACCGGCCGGGAGGGGCTGTCGCTGTCGTTTCCGGACCACCGGCCGTCGATGGCCGCGTAATACAAGGAGGCGGTCGCCTCCGCCGCGCGGGTCCAGGTGAAGTGGGTGAGGACGCGGGTGCGGCCGGCGGCGGCGAGGCGGTGGCGGAGGTCGGGGTCGGCGAGTGCGCGGTCCAACGCGGCGGTCAGGGCCGGGGCGTCGCCCGGGGGGACCGCGAGGCACGTCTCGCCGTCGGGGCCCGCGACCTCGGGGATCGCGCCGCCCGTCGTCGCCACCAGCGCCGTGCCCGTGGCCATCGCCTCCGCCGCCGGGAGGGAGAAACCCTCGTACAGCGACGGCACGCACGCCACCTGCGCGCTGCGGATCAGATCGACCAGCTCCGCGTCGCTTATGCCCTTCACGAACTCCACCGCCCCCTCAAGTCCGAAAGCGGTGATCGCGTCCGCAACCGCCCCCTTCTCCGGGCGCTTGCCGACCACGACCAGATGCGCGTCCGGCCGCCTGGCCCGCAGCTTCGCGAGCGCCTCGACCAGGAACACCAGGCCCTTGAGCGGGACGTCCGCGCTCGACGTGGTGACGATCCGGCCCGGCACCTCGGCGACGGCCGGGTCGGGCGAGAACAGCCGGGTGTCCGCGCCGATCGGCACCGTGTGGATCCGCTCGGCGGGCACCCCGAGGTCGGCGGTGATCTCGTCGCGGGACGAGCCGGAGACGGTCAGCACCGACGGCAGCCGCCGGGCGACCCGCTTCTGCATCCGGGTGAAGCCGTACCAGCGGCGCACCGACAGCCGCCGCTTCCAGTCCTCGGCGGCGGCCAGGTCGAGCCGGCGGTCCACCGTGATCGGGTGGTGGATCGTGGTGACCAGCGGCAGCCCGAGGCCGTACAGCAGCCCGTACCCGAGCGTCTGGTTGTCGTGGACGACGTCGAACTCGCCGCGCCGGGCGGCCAGATGGCGCCGGGCGCGCAGGCTGAACGTGAGCGGTTCGGGGAAGCCGCCGGTCCACATGGTGGCGACTTCGAGCGCGTCCACCCAGTCCCGGTACTCGCCGCGGCGCGGGGTGCGGAACGGGTCGGGCTGCCGGTAGAGGTCCAGGCTCGGCAGCTCGGTGAGGGTGACGCCCTCGCCGAGCGAGTCGAGTACGGGGTAGGGCTGCGCGCCGAGCACCTCGACGCTGTGGCCGAGCGCGGCCAGCTCGCGGGACAGGTGCCTGACGTAGACGCCCTGACCGCCGCAGAAGGGGTTGCCCTTGTAACTGAGCAGCGCGATCCTTAGCGGCCTGGCCTGCGAGGTCACTCCCGGCCTCCTTCTGCCTGCGATTGAGCCGGAGCGTAACCGGTCGCGCTAATCTAGAACAAGTTTCAGACCTGATGGTACAGAAGGTGAATCTACCGGCAGCGGGACGGTCCGGTGGAGCCGGGACGCTCCCGTAGCAGCCGGGGCCGCCGCCGCGCCCGGCTGCCATCATGCACACAGCGCCACCGATGCCGCGCGTTATGGATGGAAGCACGCAATGGGACACATCACCGCAGACCCCCGGCCGCCGTCCCCGCCACTGACCGTACGGCAGGAGGCCAGGCGCCGCCGGATCCTGGACGCGAGCACGCTGCTGGCCTGCGGCGGCGGGTTCGACGCGGTGCAGATGCGGGCGGTGGCGGAGACGTCGGGGGTGGCGCTCGGGACGCTCTACCGGTACTTCCCGTCCAAGATCCATCTGCTGGTGGCGACGATGCAGGACCAGCTCGGGCAGCTGCACGACACGCTGCGTGACCGGCCGCCGAGCGCGGCGGAGCCCGGGGAGCGGGTGGCGGTGACGCTGCTGCGGGCCTTCCGCGCGCTGCAACGCGAGCCGCTGCTCGCGGAGGCGATGGTGCGGGCGCTGATCTTCGCGGACCGGTCGGTGAGCGCGGAGGTGGACACGGTGTCCGTGCTGACCAGGGCGATCATCGTGGACGCGATGCGGCTCGGTGCTCCGCCCGGGGAGGCGGTGGTCTCCGCCGTTCGGGTGGTGGAGCACACGTGGCACGCTGCGCTCGTGAGCTGGCTCTCGGGCCGCGCGACGGTCCCCGAGGTCCAGGGCGACATACGCACGGCGTGCCGCCTGATCCCGCTGCCCGGAGCGTGAACGATCCCCGGTGCGGCACCGTCGCGGCGTGCCGGCGGGGGCGGGGAAGGGGTGGGCGTGCGGGGGTGGAGAGTGCGCCCCCCAGCGCATCAGGTGGGGGCGTGGGCGCTTCCGCGTGGCCGAAAGCGGGGTCCTGCCCAGCCCCACCCCGGGGTAGGAATGGAGCGCACTCGCGGGGGTGAGTGCAGAGCGGGCCGCAGGCCAATTTCTCGGGGATCGGCGCGACAACGCGAGGGGGAATCGAGTGATTCGGGTACTGGTCGCCCACGACACAAGCCTGGTGCGCTCCGCACTGGCCGCACTCCTGGGCAAAGAGCCCGACTTCCAGGTGGCCGACACGGAATGGCAGCGGCTGCTGGAGTCGGGCCGTTCGTTAGGGCCCCACGTCTGCGTCGCCGACGCGGACTGTCCCGGCTGGCGCCGGCACACCGACGAGCTGACCGGGAGCGACTACCCGGACAGAGAGCACTGCGGCCTCGTCGTCCTCACCGGCGGCGGCAAACCGGGCAACCTGCGCCGCGCCTACGAGGCGAAGGCGCTGGGCTTCGTCAACAAGGACAGATCCGCCGACCGGCTGCCCGCAGCGGTGCGCCAGGTCGCCCAGGGGAAACGGTTCGTCGACGAGTCGCTGGCCGTCGAGTTCCTGCACGCGGCCGACATGCCGCTGACGCCGAGGGAGTTGAGCGTGCTCTCACTGAGCGCCGAGGGTGCCTCGGTCACCGAGATCGCCCGCAGCCTGCACCTGTGCAACGGCACCGTGCGCAACTACCTCGCCGCGATCACCCGGAAGACCGGGGCCCGCAACCGGGTGGACGCCATACGGATCTCCCAGGTCGCGGGCTGGGTCTGAGCCGTCTGCCGGCTCCATCGGGTCGCCCCAGCCGCCGACCAGGTCGCGGTAGAGCGGCGAGGCGGCGAGGAGTTCGCCGTGCGTGCCGCACACCGCGTGCGCCCCGTCCATCACCAGGATCCGGTCGGCCCTGCGGGCCGAGCTGATCCGGTGCGCGATCACCACGAGGGTGCTGCCGGGGCGGGCGGCGAAGGCCCGTTCCGCGCGGGCCTCGGCGGGCGGGTCCAGGTGGCAGGTGGCCTCGTCGAGCAGGACGAGGGCGGCGGGTGACAGGTAGGTACGGGCCAGCGCCAGCAGTTGGCGCTCGCCGGCTGACAGCGCGGCCGGGTCGACCTGGCCGTCCAGCCCGCCCAGCGTCTCGACCAGCCGGTCGGCCCCGACGGCTTCCGCCGCTGCCAACACCCGTGCGTCGGGTACGGAGTTCGCGCCCTCCGCCTCCTCGCCGGGGCACAGGTACCGGAGGTTCTCCCCCACCGTTCCGCGGAACACGTACGCCTCCTGCGGCACCAGCGCCGGGCGGCCGCTCACCGCGACCTCGCCCGAGGCCGGCGTCAACAGGCCCGCTGCCAGGCCCGCCAGGGTGGATTTGCCGATGCCGCTCGGGCCCACGACGACGAGGTGTTCGCCGTCGGGGACGGACAAGTCCAGGTCGCGGACGACGGGTTCGGCGGCCGGGCCGTACGCGAAGGTCACGGCGTGCAGTTCAAGTGCCGTGCCCGGGGCGGGAGTCAGCGGTGGCGGGGGCGCGGCCGGGGGCTGCGGCGGGGGGCCGGAGATGCGGCGGAGTACGACGCCCAGGCGGGTGCCGGCCGCGCTCAGGGTGTGGACGAGGTTCTGGAGCGCGGGTTGGAGCGACTGGGTGAGGTAGGTGAACGCGCCGAGCAGGTCGCCCGGGGTGACGCGGTGCGTGTCGAGCAGCCACGGGGTGCCCACCAGCAGCAGGACCAGGGGGAGTTGGCCGCCGACGGCCAGTGCGGCGGTGCGCAGCACGCCCCACCGGGCCAGCGAGCGGGCCGCCGCCAGGGCCGTCTGCACGCGGTCGTCGGCGCGCGCCGCCATCGGGGCTTCCGCGCCGCACGCGGTGATGTCGCGCAGGCCCCCGGCGAGCGCGCCGAACTCCTCGGCGACGGCCTCGTCCGCCGCGAGGAACCGGTGCTGGCGCTTGGCCAGCGGGCGCAGCGCGAGGGCGAACAGCGCGATGCCGGCGGCCAGCGGCGGCAGCACGACGAGCAGCAGCACCGGGGCGAGGGCGAGCAGGCCGGCCAGCGCGCCGGCCACGGTGAAGACGAAGGAGCGCAGCACCATGACGATGCCGCCGAACGCGTCGCGGGCGATCTCCACTTGGTGGGTGAGCCGGGAGACGACGGCCGAGTCCGGGGCTCGTCCGGCGCCGCCGACCGCCTCGCGCAGGCCGCGCCCGACCACCCGGCGCACGAGCAGATCGCGCAGCGGTTCGACGAGCGCGGCGACCGTACGGAACACCCGGGCGGTGCCGTACGCGCCGACCGGCACGGCGACGGCGGCGAGCGCCAGCCAGGCGAGCCCGATGCCCGGGCGGTCCCGCAGGAACCCGCGGTCCATCGCCCGCGCGAGCGAGAACCCCAGCAGGAACGTCTGCCCGGCTTCGAGCAGCGACCAGACCACGAGCACGGCGATCACGGGCGCCCGCCCGCGCAGGTAGCCGCGCATCCCCACCGGGGCCGTCCCCGTCATCGGGCCCCCTCCGCGTCCGCCGCGAACAGCGCCCGGTAGTCCGGGAGCGGCCACAGCTCGGCGTGCGGGGCGAGCGCCCGGATCCGGCCGTCCGCCAGCCAGGCGACCAGGTCCGCGCGGGCGGCGGTCGAGGCGCGGTGGGTGGTGAGCAGGCGGGTGCGGTGCGGGTGGTCGTTGAACAGGGCCCGGGCGACGCGGAGTTCGGTGACCGTGTCGAGGCTCGACGTCGCGTCGTCCAGGATGAGCAGCCGGCCGGGGTGGGCGAACGCTCTTGCCAGGCCGAGGCGTTGGACCTCGCCGCCGGAGAGCGGCGCGCGGTCGCGGGGGGTGGCGTAGCCGTCGGGCAGCAGCCGGATGAAGCTGTCGGCCTCGGCGGCGCGGGCGGCGGCGGTGACGGTTGCCGCGGGCAGCAGGTGCGGCCCGAAGGCGATGGCGTCGCCGATCGTGTCGCCGAGGAGGGTGGGGCGTTCGAAGGCGTAGGTGATCGCGGCGCGGAGCGCTTCGCGGGACAGGTCGGGGAGGGGGCGTCCGTCGAGGAGGACGAGGCCGTCGTCCGGGTCGGTGAGGCGGCCGGCGAGGGAGGCGAGGACGGATTTGCCGGCGCCGGATTTTCCGACGACGGCGAGGGAGGTGCCGGCCGGCACGGTGAGGTTGAGATCGGCGAGCACGGGTTCGCCTGCGCGGCGGGCGGTGAGGGAGCGGAGTTCGAGCGTTCCACGCTCCGCTGAGGTAACCGGGGCACGTCGTCGGCTGCCCGCCGGTGGGGGCTCGTCGCGCAGTTCCCCGCGCCCCTCCGGGGCCCGATGCCCGCTTCCATCTGCGGCGCCGCTGTGGCTTGTCGCGCAGTTCCCCGCGCCCCTGGGGGGTGCCCCCTGAGGTGGCGTCGTCGGCTGCCCGCCGGTGGGGGCTCGTCGCGCAGTTCCCCGCGCCCCTGGGGTAACCGGGACGACATCCTCGCGGGCCTGCCCCGACCGGGGCTCAACAACCGCTTCCAACTGCGCCCCGGTGGGGCCTTGTCGCGCAGTTCCCCGCGCCCCTGGGGTAACCGGGGCACCGAGCGGAGGCGTCGTGTCCCCCGGTGTGGGAGGAGCCCCGGCATCACCAGGGGCGCGGGGCTGCATCTGATCTGCGGCTGGCGCCGCGTGGGCGCCACCAGCCACCACGGTGGCGCGGTCCGGCAGCGGCATCAGGGGGCTGCCCCTACCGTCCCCCGGGGCAGGGAGAGCCCCGGCATCACCAGGGGCGCGGGGAACTGCGCCACCAGCCACCACGGCGCCGCAGTCCGGCAACGACACCAGGGGGCTGCCACTACCGTCCCCCGGGGCGGGGTAGGTGGGCGCGGCGGGGCCGTAGGGCGGGGCGGGGATCGCGAGGACTGTGGCGATGCGTGTCGCTGACGTGCGGGCGCGGATCAGGGCTGCCAACTGGCCCACTACCGAGCCGATTCCCGTTGCAAGGGTCACGTAGCGCGACGCTGCCAGGAGTTCGCCCAAGGTGAGAGCGCCGGCGCTCAGGCGGAGGCCCGCCACGGAGAGGACGGTGATCTGGAGGAGGGGGACCAGGATCGCCGCCTGGGCCGTGGCGCGGCCCTGGACGTGCCACATGCGGTGGCCCTGCGCGCTCAGTTCGGGAAGCGGGGTCAGGATCCGGGCGTTCTCGCGCGCCTCCGTGCCGGCCGCCGCGATCGTCCGGGCGCCGCCGAGTGCCTCGACCAGGCGGGTGGCGATGCGGCCCTGGGCGTCCTGGTAGCGGGCGATGCTGTCGGAGGAGGCGCGGGCGAAGCGCCGGACCAGGAGCGTCAGGGAGGGCGCGCCGGCCAGGAAGGCGACGGCGAGCCAGGGGTCGGTCAGGCCGAGGGCGACGATGCCGCCGACGGGTCCCGCCAGCGACGCGGGGAACGCCACCGCGGCGATCGGCCCCGCGCCGGCGTCGGATGCGTTCCCGACCAGCCGGGTCACGAGGTCGCCGGTGCCGGAGACGGCCGTGCGCGGGCCCGCGTCGAGCATGTGCCGTACCGCGCGCCGCCGGATCCGCGCGGTGGCCCGTGCGGTGGTGACCGCGCCGAGCAGGTCGCCGGCCGCCCCCGCGGCCACCTGGCCGGCGACGAGCAGCGCGCACACCGTCACCCAGCCGGTGGCCGTGCCGCCCCGCAGCAGGAGGTCGAGCGCGTGCCCGAGCGCGAACGGCAGCGCCAGGCCGAGGCCGGCCGAGGCCAGCCCCAACAGCCCGACGGCCGCGGTCCGCCAGGCGCTGTCACGTCCGGCGTCGAGCAGAATCCGGTCCGCAGCACGCCGGTCGGCGGCCCGCCGTTCGGTGGTGAGCGCCTCGGCCCCGTCCGGAGCGTCGGCAGTCTGGACCGGCCGCCGTTCGATCGTGGGCGCCTCGGCCCCCTTTGGGCCGCCGCCCCCCTGGACCGCCCGCCGTTCGATCGTGAACGCCTCGGCCCCGTCCGGGCCGCCGCCCCCGTGGACCGCTCGCCGTTCGCTCGCGGGCACTTCGGCCCCCTCCGGGCCGTCGGCAGCCTGGACCGCTCGCCGTTCGTCCGGGGCGCCGGCAGCCTCCCCCGCCCGCCGTTCCTTCGGGAGCGCTGCGGCCCCCTCCGGGCCACCGGCAGCCTGGGCCATTGCTACTCCCCTGGAGAGCGGATACGGGCAGGGCCCCGGGCGCCCCCTGGGAGGGGTGTCCGGGGCCCGCGGTCACCGTCGCGGGTGACGTCGGCTACGGCCGTGACCTGCGTCGCGGTTCGAGCCTGAGGCCGGGGCCGGCCGGTTTCGGCAGAAGGCCGGCCGGCTCCGGGTCAGTGGTGCGGTGCGCCGGGGCGCCCGCGCCCCTGGCCTCCGCCGGAGGCTTCCTGTCTGCGGTGAGCCGGGAGGACCGGACTCAGAGACAAATGAGGAAGCTGACGGTGCTGACGCAGCCGATGAGGCTGAGCGAGCTGGCCGGCTCGCCGCCACCGCCGCCGTGACCGTTTTCGACGGGCTCCAGGTTCTGCAGGTCGAGAAGTGCCATGTCAGTTGTCCTTTCGCTGGGAACGGGTGGTGCACGACTGCCGGCCGAGTGGCCGGAGCCGGTTCATGAGCCGCCCGGTACGAGGGCGGCGGTGCGCAGCGGCGGCAGGAAGGGCAGCTCGGCGGTCCGCTCCCCCAGGGCCGCGCCGAGCGCGAGCAGGCAGCCGGCGGTGCCGGTGCCGAGGTCCATGGACAGCCGCATCAGCTGGTTGCCGGGGAAGGCGAGGCCGCCGCCGTACGTCATGCCGTACCAGCCGAGCGCGTCGATCTGCTCGGCGAGCGCGCCGTCGGGCAGCGCGGGGGCGGTGGTCCGCGCCAGGTGCAGCACCATGCCGGCCCGGCCGGCGAACAGCCCGGGCTGGGCGTAGAGCCGGAACGTGGCGGCCCGGACGATGTCGGCGCGGGCCTGCTCGAACCTGGCCTCGGTGTCGGCGGCGGTGTCGGCAGCGGTATCGGCAACAGGTGCGCCGGCGCGCCCGCTCGCCGCGAGGTAGTCGTCGAGGACCATGCCGATGCCCGCGCTGCCGTCGCCGAGGTAAGGCATCGTGCGCCAGCCCTCGTTGACGTCGAGGCCGCCGGCCGCGTTGTGCACGCAGGCGTCCAGGTCCAGGTGCAGGGCGCGGGCGGCGTGGGTGAGCAACGCCGGCGCGGGGTGGTGCTCGTACAGCCGCAGGAAGAGCAGTGCGGGGCCGGTGGCGCCGCGCATCAGTCCGGCGCGGCGGGTCTTGGTCGCGGGGTCGCCGGGGCCCGCCGGGAGCGCCGCGAGCCGGCCGGCGACGATGCCCGCCGCCTCCAACGCCCGTTCGCCCAGGTCGCGTTCGCCGGAGCTGCGGGCCAAGTGGTCGAGCACCAGGCCGACTCCGGCGAGGCCGCCCGACAGGTCGGAGGCGAGCCGCTGCCAGTTCTCGGAGAGCAGCGCGCGGATCAGTTCCAGGGCCCGTTCGGTGTGGCCGAGCCGGTCGAGGGCGTACGCGACGCCGGCGATCCCGTCGTACAGGCCGAACGGGGTGCCGCCCGGCACCGGCGCGGTGCGGTCGAGCAGCCAGCGCTCGCCGGCCTCGTACCGCGGCAGCCCGGTCTCGGCGAAGGCGAGCAGCACGCCGGCCGCGCCGTACGCGATGCCGAGGCCGCCGCCGTCGGAGAACGTGCTGATGTCGCCGGGGAACAGCCGGTCGTCTCGGTCGGGGGTGGCCGAGGCGAGGATCGCCGCCGCCATCGAGTCGCGGGCGGCCGGCCAGTCGGCGGGCCGCGCGGGCAGTCCGGCGGCGCCGCGGACGGGTGCCGGGCGCAGGTCGCGGGTGATCTCGGCGACGGCCTCGTCGAGGAAGGCGCGCGGTACGGGGAACTGCTCGGCGATGACGTCGGCGAGGTGCGCGGCCTTGGCCCGGTCCACCGCGAACAGCGTGGTGACCGGCAGGAACAGCGCGAGCCGCAGGCAGGCGAGCGCGTAGTTGTCGACGTCGTAGCCGCGCCGGTCGGGCGGCGCCACGAAACCGGGATGGGCCACGGACTGCCGGACGTTGTCGGCGCCCTGCGCGGCGGCCTCGAAGTCGAGCAGCGAGACGGTCTCGTCGTCCGGGCCGATCATGATGTTGAACATGTGCAGGTCGTTGAAGACGATCCCTCGGCTGTGCACGGCGTCCACCGCGTGCTGCACCCCGGCGTGGATCCGCAGCGCCCAGGCGGTGTAGTCGGCGACCGCCTCGGGGTCGGGATCGGGGGTGAGCAGCGGGTGCCGCAGCCCGAAGTAGGAGTTCAGCGGGCGGCCCTCGACGAAGTCCATCACCAGGAAGCGGTGGTCGCCGACGGTGAACCAGTCGCGCACCTCGGGGGCGATGCCGAGGCCGGACAGCCGCCGCAGCGCGTCCCGTTCGCGTTCCAGCCGGGTGACGGCGTCGGCGCCGTCGGAGGCGAGGCCGGCGTGCGGGCGGCCCTCCTTGAGCACCACCTTCTCGCCGGTCCTGGTGTCGGTGCCGGTGTAGACGCCGCCGCCGTTGGAGAAGTGCAGCGCCTTCTCGATGCGGTACGGCAGGTCGGAGACCGTGGTGGCGTTGCGGGCGGCCAGGTGCGGGGCCAGGAACTCCGGCAGCGTCACCCACGGGGGTATGTGGAAGGCGGGCGTCCTGGTGTCGGGCACCAGGACGCCGTCGCCGTTCTCGACGGCCGGCACGAGCGTGCCGCGCTCCCCCACGCAGAACCGCTTCGCGAAGGCGCCGTAGCGCACGTAGAGCGGCCCTTCCCGCCAGCGCAGGTCGGTGAGGATGTACGGGCCCTGCTCGCCGTCCAGCAGTTCGCCGAGTTCTTCGAGAACGGTACGGAGCCGCTCCTCGTCCGACGGATATATCGTCACGAATTTTCCGCTGCTGTCCCGGCCGGCGTATTTCGAATTACGCAGGTGGAGCAGTTGCGGGCCCGGAACGAATTTAAACGGAATGTTCCGCGGGACGCAGTAGTCCCAGACCTTGGCGGCCACCTTGTCGGCGTTGGCGAGGCCCGCCGAGATGTGCACCTTCCAGCCCTGGAGCGGCGCGTTGTCCCGGCCGGGCCCGGCCGGCGGGTCGAGGTGCAGCCAGTCGCCGGTCCGGACGGTGTGCCAGCCCTCCGGCGTCGGCCGCTGCGCGCTCTCGAAGAGCGGGCCGCCGGAAGATCCGGCGAGACCGGAAACGGAATCGGTCGAAGGGGTGGCAGGGGCGGAAGGAAGCCGGTCAAGGCTCTCGTAGAAGTATCTGTCCGCCAGACAGAAAACCTCGTACCGATTGTCCATCAATCCCCCTATTAGCGGCGACGGACAAAGATTTGCATACCGCCGCCAGGGGGGAGAAGTAGCGACTGTCACCTTCCTTGCATGCAGAGTTCACGGGTTCGGCGGGCGGTTTGAACAAGGCGCAGGCGGGGGGCTCGGGCCGCGATCGGCCGCGCGCCCGGTCCGGGCGCCCCGGCGCCCGGTGTCAGCGGGCCGGGTCGACGGCGAACGAGGCGGGGCCGAGCTTGAGCGCGCCGAGCAGCGCGCGGTCCCGCACACCGGTGGGCAGCCGGCGGGCCACCCGCACCATCCGGGCGTCCGGGCCGACCAGGTAGCGGGTGCCGGGGCGGCGCGCGGTGAGCGCGTGGTGCACCGCCTTGACCGCCTGGTCCACCGGGCGCAGCTTGGTGGCGGCCACCGAGGCGGCGGCCGACTCCAGGGCGCGGGCGTAGGTCCGTTCCACCTCGGGGCCGCCGGCCAGTCCGTCGGCCTGCGCGGAGCGGGCGGCGCGGTCGAAGATCTCGGTCTCCATCGCGCCCGGCTCGACCAGGGCCACCTTGACGCCCTGGTGGTGCAACTCGATCCGCAGCGAGTCCGTCATCGAGGCGAGCGCGGCCTTGGACGCGGCGATCGGGCCGAAGAACGGCAGCGCGACCAGCGAGCTGAGCGCGCCGATGTTCACCACCCGGCCGTGGGCGGCCCGCAGCGCGGGCAGGAAGGCGCGGGTCACCGACATCAGGCCGATCACGTTCACCTCGAACTGCCGGCGCAGCGAGTCGTCCGGCACCTGCTCCCAGAAGCCCTGGACGATCAGGCCGGCGCTGTTGACCAGCCCGTCGAGTCGGCCGCCGACCTCCTGGGCGGCCTGCCGTACGCTCTCCTCGTCGGTGACGTCGAGCAGCACCGGGCGTACGTCGCCGGGCAGTGCGGCGAGCCGCTGGGCGTCGGGGGTCGTGCGGACCGCCGCGTGGACCGTCCAGCCCTCGGCGGCGAGCCGGCTGGCGACGGCGTTGCCGAGGCCGCCGGTCGCGCCGGTGACGAGAACGGATTTGGCCGCGGGGGTGGGAGTGTGCGCCACGGAACGTGCCCTTCGAGCGAGGCGCCCGCAGGGGGCGCGCTTCGGAAGTGATCTCCTTCCACCCTCCGGCCGCGCGTGGCGGGAGTGAAGAGTGCCCGTTTTACTGGTGCTGGTGACACCAGCATCGGGGCGGGCCGGCCCTGGCACGGCCCGCACGGGTGTGCCGCCCGCACTCGGCACGGCGCGGCGGCCCGCAGCGGGGCGCCGCGGCGGCCGGCCCGTGGACCCTTGACCGTAGTGACCCACCAGAAACCGCCAACTACCGCCGGTTAGGGTTGGTTATCGGCACAGAAGCGCACCAGGAGGCTCCAGCTGAGCGAGCACAGCCGCAGGGAACTCGGCACCTTCCTCCGTTCCCGCCGCGAGCGCGCCGACCCGTCCGCGGTGGCGGCCGGGCTGCCGCCGGGCGGGCGGCGGCGGACGCCGGGGCTGCGCCGCGAGGAGGTCTCGCTGCTCTCCGGGGTCAGCGTCACCTGGTACACCTGGCTGGAGCAGGGCCGGGACATCAACGTCTCGCCGCAGATCCTGCTGGCGCTGGCCCGGGCGCTGGCGCTGGACGACACCGAGCGCGCCCATTTGTTCCGGCTCGCCGCGGCGGAGCCGCCGCCGCCCGCGCGCACGCCCGGCAGCGCGCCGGTCAGTCCGCTGCTGCGGGCGTTCCTGGACGCCCAACTGCCCAACCCCGCCTTCGTGATCGACCGCTGCTTCGACATCCTGGCCTGGAACGACGCCGAGCGGGCACTCACCGAGGGCGTGAACCTGGACCGGCCGCGCGCCGAACTGAACGTGCTGTGGCTGATGTTCACCGAACCGCTGGTGAAGACGCTGTTCGACGACTGGGACGGCGAGGCGCGCTGGCTGGTGGCGATGCTGCGCGGGCAGGCCGCCTACGAGCTGGACAACCCGCGGTTCGGCGAGCTCACCGAGGCGCTGCACAGGGCGAGTCCGCTGTTCCGCGAGCTGTGGGCGGCACACGACGTGGAGGCGTTCCGGTCATCCACCCGGCGCTTCCACCACCCGGTGGTCGGCACGCTCGACCTGAACTACGTGCGGCTGGCGGTGGACGACGACCCCGGGCGCAGCGTCGTCGTGCACTTCCCCGAGGCGGGTTCGGTGACCGAGGAGCGGCTCCGGCGGCTGTGTCCGGCGGCCCGTCCGGCCCGGTAGGACCCGGTCGGCCGGCGGCCGGACGGCCTGTACCGCCTACCCGATCAACAGCCCTCCCAGCCAAGGGAGTTGACTGTCCGGTAGCAGACCTGACCACGACGTTATGGGGCAATACTGCCCCTCTGCAACCTTGTCTCCGAAATTTCCAGAAACGATCTGGACCCCGCGTGAGCGGAACGGCAGACTCTGAACCATCATCAAGAAGGGACACCATGCCGCTCAGAAGCACCGCAACCGCCCGCCAGGAGCGCCTCGGTGCGGAGCTACGGAAACTGCGGGAGGCCGCCGGCATCACCGCCCGCGACACGGCACGGCTGCTGGGCACCGACCCGGCGAAGGTGAGCCACATCGAGGCGGGGCGGCTCGGCGTCAGCGAGGAGCGTTTACGGCGGCTCGCGGCGTTCTACGACTGCGGGGACGCCGTCCTGATCGACGCACTGGTCACCATGGCCAACGGCCAGGGCCGCAAAGGCTGGTGGGAGACCTACCGGGGAGTGGTGCCCGGGCCGCTGCTCGACGTGGCGGAGCTGGAGCACCACGCGGCGGGGCTGCGGACCATCCAGATCACCCACATCCCGGGGGTGTTCCAGACCCAGGACTACACCCGCACGGTGTTCGGCTACGCGATACCGCCGCTGCCCGACAACGAGTTGGAGGCCCGGGTCGCCCACCGGATGGAGCGCTCAGGGGTGCTGTACCGGGACGCGCCGCCGCCGTACCACGTGCTCATCCACGAGGCGGCGCTGCGCATGCAGTTCGGCGGGCCCAAGGTGACCAGGCCGCAGCTGGAGCACCTGCAGGAGCTGAGCCACCTGCCGCACATAAGCGTCCGGGTGGTGCCGTTCGCGGCGGACGGGCACATCGGCTCCGGGCACGCGATGCTCTACGCCAGCGGGCCGGTCCGCGCGCTCGACACCGTGCAGATCGACTCCGCGCACGGGGTCACCTTCCTGCACGCCGCGCCGCACCTGGCCAAGTACCGCATCGTGTACGACAACCTCGCCGTGGTGGCACTCGACGAGTCGCGGTCCAGGGATTTCATCCACGGCGTCGCGCAAGCCCTCTGAGACCTCGAAAACCCGGAAGGGCCTCCCCCATGACCGCGCCCCAGAGCTGGCAGAAGTCCACGTACTCGCAGGAAGGGGGCGAGTGCGTGGAACTGGCCGCCACGGACCGGGGCGCGGTCCTGATCAGGGAGAGTGACGAGCCGGGGATCGTGCTGATCACGACGCCCCGGGCGCTGGCGCGGTTTCTCGAGGCGATCAAGGAGAGTTGAACGGGGCCTCGGGCGGCCGGTGTTCGGGGTCGCGGCGGTGGGCGGCGTTCGCGGGCGGGCCTTCGCAGTTCGCGGTTCGCGGACAGACGGACGTGGCGGGCGGCGTGATCCGCCACCCGCCACGTACGGCCGGTGCCATGGGCGTCAGATGTTCAGCAACTGCCGGGCCATGTCCCGGTAGTGGGTGAGCGCGACGCGCAACTCCTCGGTGTCACCGGTGGAGTTGTCGGCGGCGCTGTCGCCGTGCCAGCTCTTGCGCAGCGCGCTGCGGCGCTCTTCGAGCAGCCGGGTCAGCCGGGTGGCGGTCTCCTCCAGTACGGCGTCCGCCTCGCGGACCGCGCGCTTGGGGTCGTCCACGAAGCCGCCGACGGCGGTGTCCATCCGGCGGGTGAGCCGGTCCACCTCCTGGCTGTCGCCGGCGCCGAGGCCGCCGGTCTTGTCGGCGGCGGGGGTGGAGCCGGAGGTGCTACCGGCCGGCCTGGTGGCGAACGGTGAGGCGCCGCCGGAGGAGGCCGGCTTGTCCACCAGGGTCGTCGTCGGGTCGCTGCGGTCGCCCTCACGGGTGGAGCGGTCCGTGCGGTCGCTGCGGTCCGGGCCGGGGGCGGAGCGGTCCGGCGTGGTCACCGACCGGTCGGTGCGATCGCTGTGGTCCTTGCGGTCCTTGCGGGCCTCGCGGTCGGACTCGGACGTGACGGCCGAGGCGTCGGCCGCCGGACGGGCGGCGGTGCGGTCCGTGCCGGTGCTTCCGCTCCCGGTTCCGGTGCCGCTGCTTGCGCTGCCGGCCGTACCGGCCTTGTTCCCGCTGCTCGCGGCCGGGTCGGGGAACACATTCCGGGAGTCCGGCGTGACGGCCGGGTCGCTCGTGGGGGCCGTGACCCGGTCCCGGTCCGTTGCCCGGTCCCGGTCCGGGGTCGCCGGGGTGCCGGTGTCCCGGTCGCTGCCGGTCTTGGCGTCGGTCTTGCTGCTGCCGCGGGCCTCGCGAGCCTCGTCGGTTCGGCTGTCGCTGCGTTCCATCGTCATCATCTCCTGGCGCGCTGTGCGCGCTTCACGTTCGCGGGACGGCGTCTGCGCCTGCTGCCACCTGATCGTCGTGCGACCTGCACCTGCCGGCGGCTCAACGGTCCTCGTCGGGGTGGTGGTTGCGGCGGCTGCCGGTCAGTCCGGCCAGCCGGTCGCCGAGCGGACGGTGCCGCTCGCTGCCGGACGCGTCGCGCCCGTCGGACGCCGCGGGCTCGACCGGCTCGTCGGGATCGTCGGACTCGGCCGCGTCCGGAGCCCTGACCGGCCTGGCCGGAGCGGCGGGCTCGTCGGCCTGGGCCGGCACCCGGCCGGTGGCCTTCTCGTCCTCGGCGTCCCGCTCGTTGTCGGCCGACTCCTGCGGGGTGACCGGGCGGGTGGTCAACTCCTTGTCGCCCTGCGGGGATTCGTCCGCGCCGCCGCCGTTCTCGATCAGCTCGGTGAACAGGCTGCGGGCGGAAAGCATCGCCTGCCGCAGGTCCTCGGTCGCGTGCACACCGGTGCCCGTGCTGCCGCCGTGCTCCGCCAGTGCGTGCGTCTGCCGGTAGCCCTGTACCTGGTGGGGGTGGTGGACGGACAGCGCGTCGAAGTGCTCGGGCGAGTCGGAACCGGGGAAGCCGCGTTCGGCCGCGAGATCGGCCAGCAGCCGGTCCGCGCCGGACACCGCGCGCCCGGGCTCGTCGACGAATCGCGCCTGGAGTTCGGCCCAGCGGTTGTTGTACCGCTCGCGGCCCTGGCCGGAGACCGGCCGCAGTTCGAGGTCGCCGTACCGCTTCACCCGCTCGCCCAGCTCGTGCCGGGTGGCCTTCTCGTCCCCGTCGTGCCGCTGCAACGTGCGGTCGTACTCGGGCCCGAACCGCCGCTTGAGGCGCATTCCGGATCCCATGCCCGCCGCGCCACCGCCGCGCCGCATCACCAGGGCCGCGACGACCGCGATCACCACCAGCACTACGACGATCACGACGACTGTCGCTGTTGTGGACATGACTTGCCTCCCGTTCTCTACGGGTCCTCTACGAGTTGGTCAGGGCCGAAGGACTCTCTGACCGCTCGGCTTGCCACGGAACGGCAGCCCAAACACCCGCCGGGGCGCGGCGGGTGACAACGGCCGAAGACGGACGGGGGCGACGGGCTCACGACGCCCCCGCGTCAACGGGCTTGGCAGGGGTTCGGTGCGGGGCCGGTTCTGGTTTGGTCGAGACCGGTTCGACACCGGGGCGATGGCGGTTCCCGGGCCGGGTCCTCGGGCCGGCATCCCGGGCCGGGTGCTCGGGCGCGGTTCCCGGGCCGGGGTGCTCAGTCGGCGATCTGAGCCCGCACCGAGCCGGTACGCGGACGGTGTTCTGGCCGGTCGCTGTCGCCGCCGCACAACTCGCCGCTCAACTTCGACACCAGCGCGGCCAGTTCGGCGTGCTTGGCCGGGTCCCAGTCGCCGAGCAGCTCGGCCAGCACCCCGCGCCGGGCCTCGGCGAGCCGGCCGGCCAGCGCGTGCCCGGACTCGGTCAGCACCAGCGGGATGCCGTCGCGTACGGCGTAACCGCGGGTCTCCGACTCGACGGCCGCCTCCTCGATCACCTCGGACGGCACCGTGGTCTTCCGGGCCAGCTCCACCGGGTCGACCGCGCCCTGGTGGGACATCCGCAGCAGCAGCCAGCTGGTGCCCGGGTGGATGTCGAGGCCGGCCAGCGCGGTGATCCGCACGTAGAGGTCGCGACGGGCCTCGCGACTGCCGAGCAGCGACAGGCAGCGGGCGATCTCGTCGAGCGAGGACCGCTCCACGGGGTTGGTGGCGACGGTCTCGGCGGCGTCCGGCACGGTGACCGAGCCGCGCAGCGGCTGCTCCTTGAGGAACCAGGCCAGCACGAAGGCGACCAGCGCGATCGGCACCGCCCACAGGAAGACGGAGGTGATCGACGTCGAGTAGGCGTGTCTGACCAGGTCCCGCACGGCGGCCGGGAGGTTGCCGACGGCCTTGGGGTCGGACTGGAAGGCCGCGGGATTCAGGCCGGCCGGCAGCGACTTGCCGGCGAAGGCCGAACTCAGCTTGTCGGAGAGCTGGTTGGCGAAGATCGTGCCGAAGATGGAGACGCCGAAGGAGGCGCCGATCGAGCGGAAGAAGGTGGCGCCCGAAGTTGCCACGCCCAGGTCCTCGTAGCCGACCGAGTTCTGCACGGCGAGCACCAGGACCTGCATCACCAGGCCGAGGCCGAGGCCGAAGACCAGGAAGTACAGGCTCATCACCCAGGTGCTGGTGGACTCGTCGAGCTGGTGCAGCAGCACCAGGCCGACGGTGATGACGGCGGTGCCGAGGATCGGGAAGACCTTGTAGCGGCCGGTACGGCTGACGATCTGGCCGGATCCGGTCGACGACAGCAGCATGCCGATGACCATCGGGATCATGTGCACGCCGGACAGGGTCGGCGAGTAGCCGTGCACGACCTGGAGGAAGGTCGGCAGGTAGGTCATGGTGCCGAACATCGCGAAGCCGATGATGAACGAGATCATCGAGCAGAGCAGGAACGTGCGGTTGCGGAACAGCCGCAGCGGCAGCACCGGTTCCTGCGCCCGGCGCTCGATCCCGATGAAGGCGGCGATCAGCAGCACGCCGGCGACCGCGAGGCCGATGATGCCGGGCGAGGACCACGGCCAGGTGACGCCGCCGAGCGAGGTGACCAGCACCAGGCAGGTCGCGGCGGCGGCGATCGCCGCCATGCCGAGGTAGTCGATCCGGTGCGCGGTGCGGCGGACCGGGATGTGCAGCACGGCGGCGATCACGACCAGCGCGATCAGGCCGATCGGCAGGTTGATGTAGAACACCCAGCGCCAGGAGAGCTGTTCGGTGAACACCCCGCCGAGCAGCGGGCCGAGCACGCTGCTGGCGCCGAACACCCCGCCGAACACGCCCTGGTAGCGGCCCCGGTCGCGGGGCGGCACGATGTCGCCGACGATCGCCATCGACAGCACGATCAACCCGCCGCCGCCCAGGCCCTGGAGTGCCCGGAAGGCGATCAACTCGCCCATGTTCTGGGCGATTCCGCACAGCGCGGAGCCGACCAGGAACAGCACGATGACCGACTGGTACAGCCGTTTGCGGCCGTACATGTCGCCGAGTTTGCCCCACAGCGGGGTGGCGGCGGTGGAGGCCAGCAGGTAGGCGGTCACCACCCAGGACAGGTGGTCGATGCCGCCGAGTTCGCTGACGATCGTGGGCAGCGCGGTGGAGACGATGGTCTGGTCGAGGGCGGCGAGCAGCATGCCGAGGGCGAGCGCGCCGATCGCGATCCGGACCTGTCGGCGGTCCTGGTGCGCGCCGGGCTCCGCCGCCGCCGGACCTGCCGCGGTGCTGGTGTCCTGCGCCATGGCATCGGCTCCTCGCGTCGGCACCCGGACGATCAGTTCCTCATATTCTCATCATTTGTCCGTTATGACCCGCGAAGATCGGCCACCAGTGCACGGCAGTGGCTGTGCGGGGCGCCTCCGGCTCGGCATAATCGCTGGGACGTCGCTGCGAACGCGTGAGCGACGCCGGGGAGGGGAACCCAGTGGCACCGCAGCAGCCGATACGGCCTGTCCGGCCGTCCGGACCAGCACCGTATGAGGCCGACGGCACGGGTGTGCCTGGTGAGGTGCATGGGGCGACCGAGACGGAACCGGGCACCGGGGTCCGGGCCTGGGCGACTGCCATGGACGCGAACGAGGCGGGTGAGGTCCGGGCCGCCGAGCGGGCCGCGCACCGGGCCGCCGCGGTGGCCGCGGCCGAGGGCTTCCACCCGCTGCGGGTGCGGCCGTACGTGGCCGAGCCCGACGAGGAGGCGGCGGCCGGCGCCGCGGACGGCGGCGACGATCCGGCGACCGCCGATCTCGGGCTCTTCCCGGCGCTGTACTCGGCGGTGGAGTACGCGCCCGACGAGGCGCCCGCGCCGGCCGGGCCCACCGAGCACGTGGCCCGCGGGCGGCACCGGCGGCGCAGGCGCAGGATCGTGGTGGCGGCGACGGCGGTCGCGGCGTCGGCGCTGGCCGCGAGCGCGGTGGCGGTCAGCGGGCACATGGGGAGCGACGAGCAGACCGGGGTGGACGTGGCGCTGCCCGACCAGGCCGCGTCGATGCCCGAGGTGACGCTGCCGGCGGACGCGACGCAGGGCACGGGTTCGCATGGCGCGGCCCTCACGCACGACGCCGACCGGTCGTCCCCGGTCCGCCACACGTCGGGCCCGACCCGGCCGGTGACGACCTCGACGCCGACCTCCACTCCCCCGTCGGCTCCCGTGACGCCGGCGCCGCCCGCGGCAGGCCCGACCGCCCCGGCCGCCCCGGCCGCCACCCCGCCGCCGGCGACGGCCACGGCGCCCACACCGACGGAGACCGCCACGGCGACGACGGACGCGGGCACGCCGACGTACACGCCGTCCGACGCGGCCGCCTCCCCGGCGCAGGTCCTGAGCCTGGGCGACCGGGGCGCGGCGGTGGCCGACCTCCAGCAGCGCCTGACCCATGTGTGGGTCTACCACGGGCGCGCGGACGGGGATTTCGACCACCAGGTGCAGGAGGCGGTGGCCATGTTCCAGGTCTGGTACGGCGTCTCCGGCGACCCGATGGGCGTCTACGGCCCCCACACCCGCGCAGCTCTGGACCGCGCGGCGCACTAACGACCCCGCGAGCCCCGCCCCCGGCCTCGCTTCGGCTGAGCGCGCCCACGCGGCGCCAGCCGCGAATCGGAAACACCCCCGCGCCCCTTCGGGGTACGTCCCGGGCCGCGCCCATGCTTTTAGGGGCGCGGGGAACTGCGCCACCAGCCACAGCGGGCCCGCACCTGACTACGGCGAACGGGGACCCGGGCCCCGGAGGGGCGCGGGGAACTGCGCGACAAGCCCCCACCGGCCCGCGGGCCGGGGACGACGGCAACCGTCCTCCGGGGCCGTCAGCGCGTAGCGGCATCGTAGGGTTGGGCGGGTGGAACGGGAGAGATTCGGGGTCGGGGAGTTTCAGCTCGTCTTGCTGCGCCGGATGGCGGACCATCATCCCGAGCTCGTCGACGACGCCCTGCGCGCTCTCGGCGCCACGCATACGGAGATGCGCGAAGCCAACCGCCGGTGGCAGGCCCGGGTGCGGTCGCGGAGCTTTCCCGGGGGCGTCAGGCGGTATCTGATCACGCTCGGGGCGCCCGAGGCGGAGCGGGAGCAGCGGGTCGGGGACCAGCTCTTCCGCGCGCTGCTGTGGGCCGTCCCGCTCTGGCCGGATCTCCGGTTCGAAGTGCTGTGCGCCCCGGGCGGCGGCTCCGTCTGGAACGAGTGGCTGGTCCGCGCCCCCGGCGCGCCCGCCCCCGTGCTGCGTACCACCGCCGACCTCACGCCCTGGTCCTGCACCGTGGACGACGCCGCCCGCGCGTTCCCGCCGGCCCGGCCGCTGCCCGCCGACGCCCCGACCCGTTCCCGGCTCGCGCTGACCGGTCCCGACGGCGAGCGGATCATCGCGCGGTTCACCTGGGGCCTGTTGCAGGACGTCCTCCCTGAGGCGTAGTGCGACGCCCGCGCACGGGCCCTGCGGCCGATGCCCACCGCCGCCGCACCGTCCGACAATGGCCGCGCACGTCACGCGCACCGTTCGACGGGGAGTGAGATGGCCAACCGAATCACCCGGCAGCCCCGGGTCCTGCTACTTCTGCTGATCCTGCCGCTGGCAGCCCTGCTGCGGCTGTTCCGCCGCCGCAAAGCGGCCGGCGGCGGACCCTCCGGCGGCCCGCCGTCCGCCGGTGTCCGCGAGCCGCGCCGTCCGCGCCCCGGCCCGCCGGCCGCCGCGATGGCCGCCGCCGAGCCCGGCTCACCGGAAGACACCGACCGAACCACCTGAAAGTCCGGAAATCCGGCAAAGCTCGCAAAGTGAACAAAGGGAAACGTCAGGTGAACCCTGGACGACCAGGCTGGCGTCCAGCCTCCCCGTTTTGTATCGTGTGGGAACAAAGTGGCTCCGCCCGCTTCCCTGACCGGCGGGCGGAGCCACTGGCTTAATCCACCCGACGTTTCCAGGGAGCCGCACTGATGCCGTCCGAGTTCACCGCCCGCGCCCTGCTGCTGGACATGGACGGCACGCTCGTCAACTCCGACGCCGTCGTCGAACGCGTCTGGCGCCGCTGGGCGATACGGCAGGGCCTGGACTCCGACGAGGTGCTGCGCGTCGTACACGGGCGGCAGGGGCACGCCACGATGGCAGCGCTGCTGCCCGACCGCCCGATGGCGCAGAACTACGCGGAGAACGCGGTGATGCTCGCCGAGGAGACCGCGGACATCGACGGGATCGTGCCGGTGGCCGGCGCCCCGGCGTTCCTGGCCGCGCTGGACGGGCGCCCGCACGCGCTGGTGACGTCGGCGAGCGAGGGCCTGGCGGTGGCCAGGATGGCCGCGGCCGGGCTGCCGCTGCCGCGGGTGCGGGTCACCGCGGAGCGGGTCAGCGCGAGCAAGCCGGATCCCGAGGGGTTCTTGAAGGGTGCGGCGGAGTTGGGCTTCGCTCCTGAGGACTGCGTGGTGTTCGAGGACGCGGAGGTGGGGATCGCGGCGGGGCGCTCCGCGGGGATGCGGGTGGTCGGGGTCGGGGCGCGGGCTGCGGCGCACGCGCCTACCGTTCATGTGGAGTCGCTTGAGCACGTGCGCGTGCGGGTCGCCGAGGACGGCGGGTTCCTGATCAGCGTCAACTGAGCGGCGGCGCCCCGCCGCCCGGGCCCCGGCCCTCTCAGCCCGCCAGCGCCTCGTACAGGCTGAAGCCTGCCAGCACCACCATCACCGCCGCCGCGATCTTCGTGATCAGGGAGAGCGGGACCCGCTTCATCAGCATGCGGCCGCCGAAGATGCCCAGCGCGCCGACCGCCCACAGGCCGAGCACCGCGCCGATGCCGACCGAGACCGGGTTGTCGTAGCGGGCCGCGAGGTTGGCGGTCATGATCTGGGTGAGGTCGCCGAACTCGGCGACCAGGATGAGCATGAAGCCGGTGCCCGCCACCTTCCAGAAGCTCTGGTCGGCCGGTTCGCGCACCTCTTCGTCGTCATCGCCCTTGGACAGCAGCAGCATCACCGCGCCGGCCAGGAACAGCACGCCCACCACGCCCTGCACCCAGCGGTGCGGCAGCAGGGTGAGCAGGCTGCCGGCCGCGATGGCGAGCGCCACATGGACGACGAAGGCGGCGGCCACCCCGCAGAAGACGTACGAGGCGCGGTAGCGGGTGCCGAGCATCAGCCCGGCGAGGGCGGTCTTGTCGGGAAGTTCGGCCAGGAAGATCACGCCGAAGACGACGGCGATGACGGTCAGGCTGAGCACGGATCGGATCCTCAATCGGTCGGGCACGCCGTACCGGTGGATCCGCGGGGAGCGGGGTCGCTTCGGCACGGCAGCGTCGGAACACTGCGGCCGAAGGTCTCGCTGGCGGGTCGCGTGCTGTGTGAGCCACGCCGTACCCGCCTCCGGGCGCCGGCCGGGATCCCGCGTGTCGCGTGCGGTCCCAGCGGTATGTCGGCGTTCCGGCGAAGAGCTACTCCCCTTCTGCTGCCGACCAGCCTACCCGAGACCCGCGTCGACCAGCCAGGACGCCCCTGGACCGGGCGGTCGGCGGACGGTGGCGGGGCCGGTGCCAGGGTCACGATTGGGCGCACGGCGTTACCCTGGGGTCTGAGGGCGGCGACCCCGCCCTGACATGCGCAAACGCGGCGGAACCGGTGTCCGTCGATCTATTCCCGTCGTGATGATGCCGTGATTGTCTGGTACGTCACGCGCCCTGACCGGGACCGGCCGCGCCCCCTGGCGTACGCTGTACGGCTGACGGCCGATGAAGATCAGCGGCCGTCGGAGCCGGATCATCCACAGGCCGTTCACCGGCCCGAAACAGCACTTGGCAGCACGTAGAACCAGCACGGCACGGGTAGGAATCAGTCGAGGCAGGACGAGGAGGCGCGGTGCTGCAAGGGCTCGGCTCCCTCTTCGAGTGGCCGTGGATCTACCTGCTGGTGGCGCTTTCCGTGCTGCTCGACGTGTTCCTGCCGGTGCTGCCCAGCGGGGTGCTGGTGATCAGCGCCGCCACCGCGGGTTCCAGCGGCGCCGGCGACAGCATGCTCGACGTGTTCGCGCTGCTGGTCTGCGCGGCCGTCGCCTCGTGCGTCGGCGACATACTGGCCTACCGGCTGGCCTGGCGCGGCGGCGAGTGGTTCGACCGCCGGATCTCGTCCTCGCGCCGGATGTCCGGCGCGCACGAACGGCTCGGCCAGGTGCTCAGCAGCGGCGGCGGCGCCCTGGTGGTGCTGGCCCGGTTCGCGCCGGCCGGCCGCAGCGTGGTCAGCCTCGGCGCGGGCGCGGCCCGCCGCCGGCCGCGGGAGTTCGTGCCGTGGTCCGCACTGGCCGGGGTGTGCTGGGCGACCTACAGCGTGGGCCTGGGCTGGGTCGGCGGGAAGTGGCTGGGCGCGAGCTGGCTCGGCACCCTGATGTCGTTCATCGCCCTGCTGGGCGCGGGCGCCTTCGCCGCGTACGTCTTCCGCCGCGAGCGCAGGATCGCGATCGAGGCCGCGTACGCGGCGATGCCGCTGACGATTCCGCCGCAGGGCACCCAGCCCGACCGCGGCACGGTCGTCGAGGCCCTGTAGCGCTGCTAAGCCGTCACGCTGTCACCCGGGCCGGACTCACCGGCGGCGACGGCGCGGTCTCGACGGCGACCAGCCGGAGCCGACGCCGGCCATGTGCAGGGCCACGAAGAACAGGCCGGCCACCATCAGGCTGAACGGCGTGAAGGCCGCATCCGTGCTGGTGTTCGTGACGTTGATCAGATACGCGATGGCGAAGATGATGGCGCCCACAGCGGCAAGCATGTGAACCTCCCTGACTGCGCGGCCCCACAGGGCCCCGGTGCCGGAACAGGGCGCCGACCGGCGCCCTCGGTCACCGGTTGCCCCCGAACTCGCCGATGACGCACATGGGTTCGAAGCGCGGGCCGGCACGCGGCCCCTTGCGGCGCCGACGTGCCAATTACCGTAAATCCGGAAAGTATTCTCACTCGATCCGGCAATAGTCAGTACCGACCGTCACCGAGAGAATGGGCGCGTATCACCCCCTTACGGGAAGGACAGCCCATGTCGGTTGATGCCGGCCAGGACGCGGCACTCGGCAATCCGCAGAACGACGAGGCTCATACGAGTCTCGACACGGCCGCCGCCAGGAACCTGGCGACCACCACCAAGTCCGCGCCGCAGATGCAGGGCATTTCGTCCCGCTGGCTGCTGCGCGTCCTGCCGTGGGTGCAGGTCAACGCCGGTACGTACCGGGTGAACCGCCGGCTGAGCTATGCGGTCGGCGACGGCCGGGTCACCTTCGTCAAGACGGGCTCGGACGTCCGGGTCATCCCGCAGGAGCTCGGCGAGCTGGCCGCGCTGCGGTCGTTCGACGACGCCGGGGCGCTGTCCGCGCTGGCGGACCGGTTCGTGCAGCGCGAGTACGAACCCGGTCAACTGCTGGTGGAGACCGGGCAGTCGGCCGACACGGTGTTCCTGATCGCGCACGGCAAGGTCGAGCAGCTCGGCGAGGGCGACTACGGGGAGCAGACCCGGCTCGGAGTGCTCGCCGACGGCGCGCACTTCGGCGAGCAGGCGCTGATCAGCGACGAGGCGCGGTGGGAGTTCACCGCGCGGGCCGCCACCGCCACCACCGTACTGGCCCTCCCCCGGCAGGCACTTGAGCAGCTGCTCGGCCAGACCGCCGCGCTGCGCGAGCACCTGGCGGCGTACAGCGCGATCCCGCACCAGCGGACGAACAAGCGCGGTGAGGCCGCGATCGAGCTGGCCTCGGGCCACCACGGGGAGGCGGCGCTGCCGGCCACCTATGTGGACTACGAGGTCAAGCCGCGCGAATACGAACTCAGCGTCGCGCAGACCGTGCTGCGGGTCCACAGCCGGGTCGCCGACCTCTACAACGAGCCGATGAACCAGACCGAGCAGCAGCTCAAGCTCACCGTGGAGGCACTGCGGGAGCGGCAGGAGCACGAGCTGATCAACAACCCGGAGTTCGGGCTGCTGAACAACGCCGACTACGACCAGCGGATCCAGCCGCACGCCGGACCGCCGCTGCCCGACGACCTGGACGAGCTGATCAGCCGCCGCCGCGGCACCCGCTACCTGCTCGCCCACCCCAAGGCCATCGCCGCCTTCGGCCGCGAGTGCACCCGGGCCGGCCTCTACCCGGACCCGGTGGAGGTCAACGGCCACACCGTGCCCGGCTGGCGGGGCGTGCCGATCCTCAGTTGCAACAAGATCCCGGTCAGCACCGCCCGGACCAGCTCGATCATCGCCATCCGTACCGGCGAGGACAACCAGGGCGTCATCGGCCTCAACCAGACCGGCCTGCCGGACGAGTACGAGCCCGGGCTCAACGTCCGCTTCATGGGCATCGACGAGAAGGCGATCATCAGCTACCTGGTGAGTACGTACTTCTCGGCGGCCGTCCTGGTGCCGGACGCGCTGGGCGTGCTGGAGAACGTGAACGTGTCCAACTGGCACTGAGCGGACCGCCGTCGGGCCGCTGAGCCCGCCGGCGCCATGACGCTATGACAACGAGCGGCTCCCCTGCCCGTCCCACCGGGCAGGGGAGCCGCTTCTCGTCGTGCGGCGGGCCCGGCAGCGCCGGGCCCGCCGGCGAGGTCAGTGCCGCAGCACCAGATCGCGGAAGACGTCGGCGGAGACGGCGAGTCCGCTGCCGAACGGGTCGTCGAGGTCCCAGATCAGGAACAGCAGGAAGGCGACCAGCGCGCTGAACAGCCCTGCCAGCAGCAGTTCTTTGGGCGACCTGCGGATCTGCAGGGTGAAGATCAGCCCGACCGTGACGACCGCGCCGGTGATCAGGCCGAACCACACCACCCCGGGCATCGTCGAGCCGGCGCTCTGCCCGCGCGAGGCACGGGCCTGGTCGACCGCGGCGACCTCGTCCACCAGCGGCTGGTACGCCTGCGCCTCCAGATCCGACTTCGGCGCGTACTGCGTCACGTCGGTGCGGAGCTTGTCAAGCAGCGCGGTGCCCTTCGGTGACAGGTCGCCGTGGTCGCTCATGTACGGCCACTCCTTGTCGGCCACGAAGGCCGCGTAGGCGTCCGCGTCGGCGCGGATCTCGTCCCGGACGCCGGCCGGATAGACCTGCACCCGGGCCTTCACCTCGTGCAGCGCCTGCGCCTCGGACAGGACGTCGGCCTGGGCGCCGCCGCGGCCCTCCCAGACACCCGCGATGGCCAGGCCGAGCACGATCGCGTAGATCACCCCGATCATCATCGTCATGTACTCGATGACGTCCGGGGTCTGCGAGGGGTCGTCGTCATCGGAGATCCTGCGCTGCCTGACCACGACCACCGTGATGACCACCGCGCACACCGCGACCATGGCGATGAGCAGCGCCAACCACTGGGACATACCGAACTCCCCCTTGCTTGTTGCGTGTTACTTGTTGCGTGTTGCCTGTGACGTGTGACTGCCGGGCCGGCCGGCGCGGCGGCCTCAGCGGTTGCTCCTGCGTGACGAGCCGGAGCCGGGCTTGAGCACGGCGGCGGCCAGGAGTCCCGGCACGGTGGTGAGCAGCATCGTGGTCATCACCGAGCGGTGGTGCGGCTCCGGCGCGGCGACGGCCATCGGCGGCCGGGCCGGGAAGTGCACGGCCTTCGGCGGAGCCGGCGGCGCGGGCGCGGGTTCGGGTACCGGCGGGGGGCTCGGCCTCGGCACGGGCGGTGGCGGCGGCGCGGACGTCGGCGGGGCCGGTACGACGACGGGCGTGACGACGGGCGCGGCCACCGGGGCTGGGGCCGGTACGGGCTTGGGACTGGGTTTCGGTGCGGGCGTGGGTGTGGGCTCGGGCGGCACGACGACCGGCGGGGGCGTGGGAGTCGGGGTCGGGGTGGGAGTAGGCGTCGGAGTCGGCGTGGGGGTCGGTGTCGGCGTGGGTGTGGGTGTCGGGCAGGGCTTCGGCGGATGGTGGTGCCGGCACACCCAGACCCAGGGCCAGTGCGCGGGCCGGTGCTCACACCACGGCGGCCAGTGCGCCGGCCAGTCGACGATCGGCCAAGGAGCGGGCCGGTGCGGGGGCTTGGGCGGCGGACGGTGTACGGGCCGGTGCGAGGGCGCGGGCGGTGCGGGCCGGTGGTGCCTGCCGGGCGCGGGCGCGTGGACGACGGGTGCGGGTTTGGGCGTATGGGTGTGCGCGGGCTCGCGCGGATGGACGGGTGCGGGATCGGGCGCATGGACGGGTGCGGGCCTGGACGTGTGGACGGGTGCCGGCTTGGACGTGTGGACGGGTGCCGGCTTGGGCGCAGGGGTGTGCGCGGGCGTCGGCGCGGGTCTGCGGGAAGGCGCGTGCGTCGGTGACGGCGTTGGCGTCGGGGCCGCTGCCGTCGGCGAAGGCTCCGCTTGCGCGGGCTCCGTCGCCGTCGGCGCCGGCGACGCCTGCTCACGCCCCGGACCGCCCCTCCCGTGGCCGGGATGGCCGTCCGGGCAGCGCACCGCCCGGTGCGATCCCTCGACGGCAGGGCAGCGGGCCCGCGGTTCGGCGGCGGCGACCCCGCCGATTCCCCACGAACCCGCCGCCGTCACCACCACGACCAGCGCCGTCCATACGCGGACGCGTCTCCCCCAAGAAGTGCTCACGACATCATGGTCAGCAAGCTCTCGGGTGGCCGCGCCGGCTTTGATCTCCTATACGCCTAAAGGAGTTACTTATACGGTAAACCTACGACTTTACGTGCGAAAGGATCCAGCCGCCGGGGCGGCCACTTCCAGGCACGCGTAGTTCATCAGGCCGGTCCGCACGGTGTGCAGCGTCAGCACGTGCCGCCCGACCGGCAGCGCCGGGAACGGCACCTCCAGCGTGGCCCAGTGGTGCGCGTGCCGCCAGGGCACCTCGTCCGCCGGATCGGCGGCCACCGGCACCTCCACCACCTCGCCGACCGGGTCGTCGCCGACCGTCAGCGCGATGGCGCCGCCGCGCGGCGCGGTGTGCAGCAGCGTGGCGGTGAACGGGCCGGGCTCGGTGACCTCGACGGTGTACCGCAGCCAGTTGCCCGGTGCGGTCCAGCCGACGTAGAGCAGGCCCTGCTCCGGCTGCACCTGGTTGAACCGGTGGTCGTCGATGCCGCCGCCCTTGGTGTAGCTGATCCCGACGGCCTCCTCCGCGCGGAACTCGTTGAGGTGGCTGCCGTCGAGCGGGTTGAGTACGCCGCTGCCGTGGTTGTGGTCGGCGGCGTCGTGGAAGGCGACACCCTCGCCGCCCCGGTCGTAGCAGGCGAACATCAGCCGCCCGGGCAGCCGTTGCGGGTACACCCCGAACGGACGGCCCCGGTAGCCGGCCGGAGCACCGGCGGAGACGGCCCGCACGGCTACAGCTCCGTTCCGGCGGACTTGTCCAGCAGGGCGTCGATACGGGCGAGTTCGTCGTCTCCGAAGGGAGCCGCGGTGAGCGCGGCCAGGCTCTCGTCGAACTGCCCGGTGCTGCTGGCGCCGACGATCAGCGAGGTGACCCGGCGGTCGCGCAGCGCCCAGGCCAGCGCGGTCTGGGCGAGGGTGGCGCCGCGCTCGCCGGCCAGCGCGTCGAGCCCGCGCAGGGTCTCCAGCAGGTCGCCGTTCAGGACGTCGGGCCGAAGCGTCTCGCCGCGGGCCATCCGGGAGCCGGCCGGGGTGCCGTTGAGGTAGCGGCTGGTCAACAGGCCCTGTGCGAGCGGCGAGTAGGCCACGCAGCCGACGCCGTTGCGGCCGAGCAGGTCCAGCAGGCCCTGCTCGGGCGCGCGGTCGAGCATCGAGTAGCGCGGCTGGTGGGCGGCCAGCGGCACCCGCAGTTCGCGCAGCAACTCGATGGCCCTGGCGGTCTGTTCGGGGTCGTAGTTGGACACCCCCACGTACAGCGCCTTGCCGCGGGCCACCAGGTCGGCCAGCGCGGTGACGGTCTCCTCCAGCGGGGTGCCGGGGTCGGGCCGGTGCGAGTAGAAGATGTCCACGTAGTCGACGCCGAGCCGCCGCAGCGACTGGTCGAGGCTGGCCGTCAGGTACTTGCGGGAGCCCCATTCGCCGTACGGGCCGGGCCACATGAGGTAGCCGGCCTTGGAGGAGATCACCAACTCGTCGCGGTGCGGGGCCAGATCGCGGCGCAGGATCTCACCGAACGTCGACTCGGCCGAACCGGCGGGTATGCCGTAGTTGTTGGCCAGGTCGAAGTGGGTGACCCCGCGGTCGAAGGCGTGGGTGACGATCGACCGGTGCCGGTCCATCGGGCCGTCCTCGCCGAAGTTCTGCCACAGCCCGAGCGAGATCCCGGGCAGGAGCAGCCCGGTGGTGCCGAGCCTGCGGTAGTCCATGGTGTCGTACCGGGACTCGGCGGCGGTGAAGGTGCTGCTTGACTGCACTGGTCGGTGACCCTTCTCTGTCTTTCTGGTCTTGTTCTGAACTAGGAGGCGAGCGGCGCTATTTGACGCCCACCGACGCGATGCTCTGAGTGAAGTACCGCTGCAGGAAGACGAACACGAGCACGATCGGCGCGATGACGAGCACCGAGCCGGCCAGCAGCAGCCCGTACTGGGTGGCGATCTGGCCGGTGGAGTACAGCGACAGCGCGACCGGCAGGGTGTACATGTCCTGGCTCTGCGCGGCGACCAGCGGCCACAGGAAGTTGTTCCAGCTGCCGAGGAAGGTGAGGATGCCCAGGGTGGCCAGCGGCGGCCCGCACAGCGGCATCACGATCCGCGCCCAGATCCGCAGCTCGCCGGCACCGTCGATCCTGGCCGCCTCCAGCAGGGTGTCCGGGATCTGCGAGATGAACTGCCGCATCATGAACACCCCGAGCGGCGAGGTCAGGAACGGCAGGATCAGCGCCGCGTAGGTGTTGGTCAGGCCGAGCTTGGTGACCGTCACGAACAGCGGGACGAAGGTCACCACGCCCGGCACCATCAGGGTGATCATCACCAGTGTGAACACCAGCCGCTTGCCCGCGAAGTCGAACTTGGCCAGCGCGTAGCCGACCATCGAGCAGAACAGCAGGTTGCCGGCCACGGTGACCACCGCGACGATCACGCTGTTGAGGAAGAACCGGCCGAGGTCCAGCTTGTCGAACCAGGTGCCGTAGTTGCCGGTGGTCGGGTGCTGCGGAAGGAAGCCGGAGGGGTCGCGGAGTATCTCGCCCTGGGTCTTGAACGAGCCGAGCAGCATCCACAGGAACGGCATCAGGGTGATCAGCACCGCGACGAGCAGCGCGAGATAGGTGAGCAGCCGGCGCCGGGCGACCACCCGGTCCCACAGCGCGGGGCGTTCGATCGTCGTCATCGGTATCAGTCCTTGTTCCGCAGTGCCCGGAACATCACCATGCTCAGCAGGGCGATGGCCACGAAGAGCACGTAGCTGGCCGCCGAGGCGTAGGCGTAGTTGCCGAAGCCGAACTGGTTGAACGCGAAGTAGCTGACCGACAGCGTCGCGTCCAGCGGTCCGCCCTGGGTCATCACGAACGGCTCCTCGAAGAACTGCAGGTACCAGACCGACAGCAGGACGGAGCCGAACAGCAGCGTCGGCCGCATCAGCGGGATGGTGATCCGGGTGAACCGGCGGACCGGCCCGGCCCCGTCGATCAGTGCGGCCTCGGTGACCTCGGCGGGGATGGTCTGCAGCCCGGCGAGGAAGATCACCATGAGCGTGCCCATGTTGCGCCAGACACCCATCGCGATCATCGAAGGCATCGCCCAGGTGGTGCTGTTGAGCCAGTCGGGCCCGGAGATGCCGAACCAGCCCAGTACCGCGTTGAGCGGCCCGTCCGGCTGCAGGATGAACCGCCACACCACGGCCACGGCGACCACGCTGGTCACCACGGGGGTGTAGAAGCCCACCCGGAACGCGGTCCTGAACCGGGTGATGCCGCTGTTCAGCGCCACCGCGAGGATCAGCGCGATGCCCATGGTGAGCGGGATGCCGACCACCACGAAGTACGCGGTGTTGCGCAGCGAGTGCAGGAACTGCTCGTCGTGGAACAGCTTGGTGTACTGGTCGGTGCCGACGAAGTTCACCGCGAACGGCGTCTGCACGTCGGCGCTCTTGAAGTCGGTGAACGACATCACGAAGGACGACAGCAGCGGGATCAGCGTGAACGAGGCGAAGAGCAGCACGAAGGGCAGTGCGAACGCCCACGCGATGACGGTCTGCCGGCGCCGCAGGTGGCGCGGCGCACGGTTGCGGGCGGCCGGCTCCGCCCGGGCGCCGCGAGCGGCGAGCCGGGCGGAGCCGCCTGACATCAGAGCCATGCCGTCAGCCGCCGGTTCCGATGCTGTCGGCCGCGGACTGCGCGTCCTTCATGGCCTGCGCCGGATCCTTGCCGTTCTTCACCATCTGGTCGAGCTGCCGGCCGACGGCGTCCGCGACCTGGAGCCATGTGGCGTTCGCGGGCGGCGCGTTGGTGTCCTTGAGCTGCTCGCCGAAGACCGACAGCCGCTTGTCGTCGGCGATCGCCGGCTCCTGCCAGGCGCTCTGCACGGCCGGCAGCGCGCCGTCGATCTGGTACCACTGGGCCTGCACGTCGGGCTTGGACAGCCACTGGATGAGCTTCCACGCGGCGGCGCTGTTCTTGCTCTTCTTGAACACCACCAGGTCCGAGCCGCCGGCGAAGGACGTGCCGGACTTCTCCTTGGGCATGGTGGCGAGCGCGTACTTGTCCTTGAAGCCGGCCCCGCCGGCCTGGTCGAGCAGCTCCTGCTCGCCGGCGCCGGCCACCAGGATGCCCAACTTGCCGCTGACGAAGGCCGATTCGGCGGCCCCGGCGCCGGCTGACGGGTTCGGGTCTGCGATCTTCTCCTGGTAGAAGCTCTGGAAGTAGCGGTACGCGGCGACCGTCTCGGGGGTGTCGAAGGTCCACTTGGAGCCGTCGGGGCTGATGATCTGGGCGCCGTTGGACCAGGGGAAGATGAACGAGTTCTGCAGGTTCTGGTCCGGCGTGGTGGCCATCCGGATGCCGTACTTCGCGCCGCCCTTGGTCTGCATGCCCTTGGCGAGCTTCTTCAGGTCGTCCCAGGTCTTCGGCGGCCCGTCGAAGCCGGCCTCCTTGGCCAGGTCGGTGCGGTAGAACAGCACCCGGGTGTCGACCGCCCACGGGACGCCGACGGTCTTGCCGTCCACCTGGGCCGACTTGAGCGGGCCGGGGAAGTAGACGCCGGTGTCGGTACCGGACGGCACGGTCTCGAAGCCGTCGGTGATGCCGCCCATCAGGGTGGTGCCGACCTGGGCGATGTCGGGTGTGACGCCGCCGGCCTCGGCGGTGCGGAACTTGGCCGCCGCGTCCTGCCAGGGGATCGACGTGACGTCCACGGTGTAGCCGGGGTTCTCGGTCTCGAACTTCTTCAGCAGCTTGGGCAGGTTGTCGCCGTCGCTGCCCATCGCCCACATGGTGAGCTTCGCCTTGGCCGGGGCGGTGGCGTTCTGCCCGGTCGTCTGCGCTGTTCCGCCGCCGTCGTCACTCGACCGCCCGCACGCTGCCAGCAACGTGAAGGACAGAAGAGCTACGACGATCTTCACCTTCGGGTGTCTCACGGTGGTCCTTTGGTCGTGGCTGATCTGCACGTGAACGTGTCGGCGGACACCCTCTGTCCACAGTGCCCACACGTTACGAAGGGGTATTTATTAAAGGGTTTTCGATACCGTAGCCACGAGGACATCGCACGTCAACAGGTGATGCGGTGCGGGAGTTGTACGGGTGTTGTGACGCGCGGAGGGCGCCGGCCGGGGTCCGCGGAGGGGGTCAGCCGGCGTCGGCGGAGCGGGCGGCCGCGGGCCAGCGGTCGCTGTGCGAGGAGCCGAACAGCCGGCCCTCGACCTCGTTCAGCGCGCGCCGCACCCCGCCGAGCACGGTGGCCCGGTCGCCGAGCGCGGCGACCACCAACCGCGGTGCGGGGGCGGCCAGTTGACGGCGGAACAGCTCCACCGTCTGCTCTTCGAGGATCGGCATCAGCCGCTGCGCGGTGTGCACGGACAGCCCGCAGACGACGACGAGTTCGGGGTCGAGCAGGGTGGCCAGCATGGCCACCGGACGGGCCACGATCGCGCCGAGCCGGTCCACGATCTGCCGGGCCGCCGGGTCGCCTTCGTCGAACGCGGCGAAGACCATCTCGGCCGTCACCCGGTCGGGGTCTCCCCCGGCGAGCTCGGCGAGCCGGCCACCGGCACCCGCCGTGGCCGCCGTGCCCGCCGTGCCCGCGTCCTCAGCGTTCTCGCCGTCCGGGCCGGCCGCGAGGGCCTGCCCACCGGAACTCGCGGCCCTGACCGCCGGCTCACCGGCGCCCGCCGCCCTGACCGCCTCCGCGCCGAGCCGGGCCGCCTTGCCCGGGACGCCGCCCACCGGGCCCATGCCCGACAGCAGGTCGACCGCGGTCATCTCGCCCGCGATGCCGTTGCTGCCCCGTACCAGCCGGCCGTTGACGATCAGCCCGGCGCCGAAGCCGTTCTCGCACACGTCGAGCAGTACCGCGTCCTCCAGGCCCTGGGCGGCGCCCTGCCAGTGCTCGGCCATCATCGCGAGATTCGCGTCGTTCTCCGCGACCACCGGCCACGGCAGCGTCTCGGCCAGCTCCGCGACCACCCCGCGGGTGCCCGCCCGGTACTGGGCCGCGGTGGCCGGGGCGTAGCTCTGCGAGCGCACCGGGGCGGGGATGCTCACGCAGACCTGCCACACCGCCGACGGCTCGATCCCGGCCAGCGCGATCACGTCCTGCGCGAGCGCCGGGCCGTGCTCGGCCGCCTGCGAGCGCAGGCTCGGGTCGTTGTCCACCGGACGGGTCAACTCGCCGCAGACCCGGCCGGTCAGATCGGCCACCGCCGCCGTGACATGGCTTTCGCGCAGCTCAAGCGCCACCACGAAGCCGGCCCTGGGGTCGGTGCGGTAGCGGCGGGCGGGGCGGCCCGGCTGCGCGTCCTGCGCCGGGTCGCTCGACAGCTCCACCACCAGACCCTGGGCGATCAGCCAGTCGCAGGTGGTGTGGATGGTGGGCCGGGACAGCCCGGTCAGCGCCATCAGGTCGCCGGCCGTGCTGGACTCGCGGGCGCGCATGGCCTCGTACACCACGGCCGCGTTCATCCAGCGGATCTGCGCCGCCGAGGGAGTGCTCGCGCGTCTGGACACGTGGAGCCCTCCTGATTCCGGCATGCCCGGGCGGCCATGACTGCGGGACCGGGCCGGAACGGATCCGGCCCGGGCCGTCGGGCATCGCGCGAGGGGTGGGCGTGGACGGTTTCGAACCGCCGACATCCGCCTTGTAAGGGCGGCGCTCTACCACTGAGCTACACGCCCGGGTCACTACGACGACAAAGGTTACCCCGGTGGGGGGGCTGGTCGGCAATCACCACCGGGCGATCGGGGCGCGGGTGCACCGCGGAGCGTGTGTTCGGACCGGACCGTGTGTTCGGGGCGGCCGGGTGGGAGGATGGAGCGGACGGTGGTGGGCGGCGAATCAGCGGGAGAGAGTCACTGTGACGACGGCACGCTCGTGGTGGCGGCGCGGCGACAATCTGCGTGCGGACGCGCAGGCCGCGAAGGACGCGGCGGCGGAGGCCTTCTACGAGCTCGACACCGCGCAGCGCGACCTGGAGATCTCGATAGAGACGATCGCGGCGGTCGACGACTCCCCCGAGGCCCGCAGGGCGCTCGCCGGCTTCCGGGCGCTGGGCGAGCGGATCGACCAGGTCAGCGGCGCTTACATCGCCACCGTCGACGCGCACGACCTGGACCGGGACGAGCTGGACGCCACGGCGGCGGCCCGGGCCCGTACCGAGCTCACCAAGGCGAAGGACGAGCTGGACAAGGCGCGCGCCGAGCTGGAGCGGTTCGCCTCCGGCCTCGGGCCGCTGCTCGGCAAGGCCGAGACGCAGCTCGCCCGGCTGGCGCCCGCGGTGGAGCGGGCCAAGCAGTCGCTGCTCGCGGCCAGCAACGCGCTGGACGGGGTACGGGCGGCGGGCCTGAAGGCGGACGACCTGGCGGCCCGGCTGGCCGCGCTGGGCCCTGAGCTCACCAAGCTCAACGAGGGCGCCGCCAAGCACGGCGTCAAGGAGACCGTCCAGCGGGCCGACGAGGCGCGCCGCAAGGCGGAGGCGGTCAGGGCAGAGGCGGAGCGGCTGCCGCAGCAGGCGCAGGAGATCGACAAGCGGCTGGTGTCGCTGCGCACCCGGGTCCAGGCGCTCGGCAACCGGGCGGAAGGGGTGGCGCCGGTGCTCAGCGAGCTGCGCCGCGGCTTCTCGCTGGCCTGCTGGCAGGACCTCCAGCAGGTGCCCGAGCAGGCCGCGGAGGCGGTACGGCACGCCGAGGCCGAGCTCGCGGAGGCCCGCAGGGCGCGGGCCGACCAGCGGTGGGCGGACGCGACGGCGCGGCTGGCCGCGGTCCGGCAGGTGATGGACGACGTGGACGGCGCGGTGGGCGCCGCCGGGGAGCGGCTGCGGCGGCTCAACGAGGTGCGCAAGGATCCGCACGGCGAGGTGGAGAAGACCCGGTTCGTGATCCGGGACGCGCAGCGGCTGGCCATGCAGGGCCGGGCCACGCCGGAGCCGCGGCACGCCAGGCCGCTGGACGAGGCGGTCGCCCGGCTGGACCGGGCGCTCGCCGGGCTTGAGGGACGCCACCCCGACTACTGGGCTTTTCTGACCGAGACGGCGGCGGTTCGCGAGACGGCGAACCGGGTCGTGGCGAACATCCGGGAGGACCGGGCGGCGGGGCGCTAGGCGCTTCGCCCTCGCCGCGCGGGCGTTTCCGCGGTCAGCTGCAGCAGCCGCCACCGCAGCAGCTGCCGCCGCCACCGTCTGCGGCGGGGGCCTGGCCGGACGGGGCGACGCCGGCCGAGGTCGCCACGGAGACGGTGGAGAGCAGCTTCACGGTGTCGCCGTGGCCCTGGGGGCAGGGCGCCGGGGCGTTGGCCTGCGCCATCGGGCGGCGCATCTCGAAGGTGGAGCCACAGGTCTTGCAGCGGTACTCGTAACGAGGCATGGCCTCAGCGTAGCGGCCCGGCGGGCCGGACATGCCGGGTGCCACGGGGACACCCGGCGCCCGGCGCCGTGGGCTACTTCTTGCGGGCCAGGGTCAGGCCGTCGGCCACGGTCAGGAGGACGTCGTCCACGCGGTCGTCGGCGCGGGCCATGTCGTTGAAGGCGCGGATCGCCGCCGCGCTGCCGGTCGCGTCGGGGTCGGTGACCTTGCCGTGGAAGAGGGTGTTGTCCACCACCAGCAGGCCGCCGGGGGTCATCCGGGGCACCAGCTCGTTCCAGTAGTCGATGTACGGCTTCTTGTCGGCGTCGATGAAGGCCAGGTCCACCCATTCGCCGCCGGGCAGCGCCCGCAGCGTGTCGAGCGCCGGGGCGATCCGCAGGTCGATCCGGTCGGCGACGCCCGCCTCCGCCCAGGCCGCGCGGCCGATCGACGTCCACTCCTCGGAGACGTCACAGGCGATCAGCCGGCCGCCCTCCGGCAGCGCCTGCGCCATCGACAGCGTCGAGAACCCGGTGAACGTGCCGACCTCCACGATCTGCCGCGCACCGGTCAGCCGGACCAGGAAGGCCAGCAGCGGCCCCTGCTCCTCGGCCGTCTGCATCCCCGCGTCCTCGCCGAGCTTGGCGTGCGTGGTGTCCACCAGGCCGCGCTGCACGCTGTCCAGCGGCGGGTTGTGGTCCAGGACATACGCGTACAGCTCGGGCGTGAGATCGAGGTTCTTCGTCTCGTACAAGAGTCTTCTCCCTGACGTAGCACTTAGGGTGACGGGATGCTCGTGGATGACGCGGTCGCGCTGGTGCCCAGCATTCCTGGCCGCAGGGCCCTGCTCGGCCTCACGGGCGCGCCGGCCGCGGGGAAGTCCACGCTGGCCCGCCGCCTGGTCAACTCGGTCAACGAGCGGGTCGGCCCGGACAGTGCGGCCTACGTGCCGATGGACGGGTTCCATCTGTCCAACGCCCAATTGGAACGGCTGGGTCTGCGGGACCGCAAGGGCGCACCTGACACCTTCGACGTGGACGGCTACGTCCACTTGCTGCGACGCCTGCGGGCCGAGCGGGAACGAGCGGTCTACGCCCCTGACTTCGACCGGCGCCTTGAGGAACCGGTCGCCGCCGGCCTGGTCGTGCCGGCCGGCGTCCGGCTGGTGGTGACCGAGGGCAACTACCTTGCCGACGACGGCCCCGGCTGGGACCAGGTGCGCGACCTGCTCGACGAGCTCTGGTACGTGGAGGTGCCCCGGCAGATCCGCGAACGCCGGCTGCTGCGGCGGCACTTGCGCGGCGGCCGGACCGAACGCGAGGCGCGCGCCTTCATCGCGGCCAGCGAACGCCCCAACGCCCGGCGGATCGAGCGCGGCCGGGCGCACTGCACGCGGGTGATCGTGACCGGCCGCGACCGCTGAGGCGGCCCTCCGCGGTAGTCAGTCCGAGGCGCGGACCAGCATCCGGCGCAGGATCTCCTCGCCGGCCGCCACCCCGACCGTGGCCAGCGCGGTGACGTGCGGCGCCGTCCAGCCGGCGTCGGCGAGTTCGCCGTGGCCGGGAGTCCAGCCGATGTCGGCGGCGAGCAGCAGGTCCGCGTCGAGCAGCGAGTCGCCGGCCGCGAGCACATGGCCGGCGCCGGTCCTGCGGACCACCTCGGCCAGTGCGGCGCTCTTGGTGAGCGGCCCGGGCACCACGTAGATCTTGCGGCCCTGCAGCGACACCGTCCAGCCCAGCGGCTCGGCCCAGGCGGCGAGGTCCTTCACCCAGTTCAGCGGCAGCCGCTCGCGGTCGACGACCAGGTAGGCGAACAGGTCCTCGGCGATCCGCTCCTTGCGCAGCCACTCCGGGTCGGCGGTGGCCGCCAGGTGCGCGCGGATCTCGGCGAGCGGCGCGGAGCCGTCGGCGAGCCGTCGGCGCATCTCGGCGGCCCAGTCGTGGTCGGTGCGGCCGTCCACCAGCAGGTGGCCGCCGTTGGCGCAGATCGCGTACTGCGGCTCGCCGACCGGCAGGCTGATCCGGCGGTACTGCTTGCGGGTCCTGGTGGTGGTGGGCACGAACCGTACGGTGTCGGCGAGTTCGCGCAGCAGCCGGCCGGCGGTCTCGGTCAGGTACGACAGCGGCCTGGACTCGTGCACCTCGACGCACAGCAGCCGGGGGGCGTGCTCGTCGGGCATGGCCAGCGCCAGCGCGGCGGCGGAGTAGATCAGGGTGCGGTCGAGGTCGCTGGCGACCAGGACCCGGTTGGCACCGGTCACTTGGCGTCCACCGCCAGGCCGTCGGTGCCGGTGGCGCCCCGGGTGTAGCGGGGGTGGATCAGGCCCACGCACGAGTACGGCAGCCCGTCCACCTCCTCGACCGGCACCCCGCGCTGCTCGGCGAGCAGCCGTACGTGGTCCAGGTCGGCGCCGGCGCCGCGGCCGGCGAGGATCTTCCACGGCACCCGGCGCAGCAGCACCCGGGTGGTCTCGCCGACCCCGGGCTTGACCAGGTTCACATCGTTGATGCCGTACTCCTCGCTGATCCGCTCGACGGCCGCCCAGCCCGCCCAGGTCGGTGAACGGTCCTCCGCCAGCAGCGACTTGACGTCCCCGGCGACGACGTCGGCGACGGTGCCGAAGGCGCGGGTGACGGTGTCCAGGAACAGCCCGGAGACGTCGGAGCCGGCCAGGTCGCGGTAGAACTTCGCACCGTGGAAGTCGGCGGGGCCGGTCAGGTCGGCGCGCAGCACCGTACGGGAGACCAGGCCGGAGACGGTGGAGTTGAGGCACGCGGAGGGGATCAGGAAGTCATCGCGGGTGCCGTAGGTGGACACGCAGCCGCCGGGGTCGGCGAGCACCGCGATCCGCGGGTCGAAGACCCCGGGCCCCTCGAACTGAGCGACGGCGTCGGCCAGTTCGCGGGTGATGGCGCCCTTGCCCGTCCAGCCGTCCACGAACACCACGTCGGCGGCGGGGTGGTGGGCGGCCAGCCAGCGCAGCGCGTTGGCGTCGATGCCGCGGCCGCGCACGATCGACACGGCGTAGTGCGGCAGTTCGAGGCCGTGCGCGTGCCGGGCCCAGCGGCGCATCAGCACGCCGACCGGGGTGCCGGCCCTGGCCAGCGACACCAGGACGGCGTCCGGGCCGCGTTCGGCGATCACCAGCTCGGTGACCGCGCCGACCGCACGGGCGATCCGCTCCGCGGAGGCGGCCAGCGCGGACCTGAACAGCTCCTGGTAGGCCGGGCTCGGCTGGTACTCCACCGGCAGCGACTCGGCGTAGTGCGCGCCGCCGCTCTGGATCGCCTCCTCGCGCTCCTCGGTCGGCGCCTCCAGCTCCACCGCCGACAGGTCCTTGAGCAGCCAGCCCACCTCGTCGGCGGCGTACGAGCCGAAGTCGGGGCCGCGCAGCGGCTCGGGCAGCGGACGGGGGGTGTCGCTCATGGCGGCGGTGGATCCGTTCGGGTGGGAGGCGGTCGGGCGGGACGGGGCAGTGGACTCGGCAGCGGGGGCGGCGGACCTGGCGGCCATCCGGGACCGCAGCCTGGCCCGCAGCCGCGGCTGCGGGCGGTAGGCGGGGACGACGGCGAGCAGCACGTCCGGGGTGTGCGCGGCGAGCTGCGCGAGCAGCCCGTCGGGCGCGTACAGCTCGGCGGTCTCCCCCGCGGAGTCGACCACGCACACCACCGCGTCGAACCCGCCGCCGGCCACGTTGTACGCGTACCGCTCCGGCGAGCCGCCGTCGGTGGGCTCGTCATGCGCCGGGAAGACGATCCGGCTGCGGATCGCGTACCCGGGATCGTCCACGGCGAGGACGGGCGAGCGGGTGGTGGTCGAGAACAGCACGATCGCCCCGGGCCGGGGGCCGGGGGCGGATCGACCGCTCCCGAGCGGGGCGCCGGCCGGCCGGAAGGCAGCGGCCTCGGCGCCGGCAGGACCGGACGGGCCGCCGGGCGCCGCCCCGGGCACCGCCAGGGTGTCCTGGAGGGCCGCCGCCAGGCGGAGTGGGGTGTACATCAGTTCCTCGGTGCCGAGGACCAGGATGCGGCGGGCGGTGGGGGGCAGGGCGGCGGCGATCCTGGCGGACATCGCGGGGAGCGCGGCCTCCAGGGTGGTTCGGTGCTCGGGGGTGAAGCCGTGCCGGCCGCCGTCGGGCAGGCCCTGCGGCCAGCCGAGGTCGAGGTGGGTCACGTCGTAGGGCGCGGCGGGCGCGGGCGGCGGGGTCTCGTGGGCGGCGACCAGCTGCCGGCCGCGCTCCAGGACGCCCGCCGGGAGCGACACGGTGCCGCCCGCGAGCGCCAGCACGTCGACCCGGGCGCCGAGGCCGGCGGCGAAGTCGGCCAGCCCGTCCCGGTCGGCGGCCGAGCGCATGTCGGTGAGGGCGACTATCACGTAGTGCTCGCGCGGGTGCCGGGCGTGCAGGTCGCGGATGGTGTTCAGCACCGTACGGCCGGTGGAGAACTCGTCGTCGACCAGCACCAGCGGCCCGCTGCCGGCCAGCAGCCCGGGGTCCTCGGGCAGCAGCAGGTGCCCGCTGGCGTGGCTGTGCTCCTCCTCGAAGCCGCCGCCGGCCGCCACCCCGGGCACTTCGCGCCGGGTGGAGTGCAGGTATGGCACGACGCCGATCCCGTCGGCCACCGCGTGCCCGAGGCCGGTCGCGGTCTCGGCGTAACCGAGCGCCACCGCCCGCTCCGCGTCGGGGCCGAGCAGGTCGCGGACCCGCTCGCCGAGCACGAGGCCGTGGCCGTAGATCTCGGCGGGCGCGCACGGCACGTGCTTGCCCAGGACGTGCGACACCAGCAGGTGTGCCCGTCTGGGGTTGCTGCGCAGCGCGAGGCCGAGGAGGCCGCGCAGATCGTCGTCGGTGCGGCCATCGCCGGCCAGCAGGCCGATGCCCAGCCGGTCGGCGACCCACTGACCGGTCCAGGGCGTCTTCGTAGCCATGCGGTGGTGCACTTCCGTTCTTCTCCGGGTGGTACCGGCCTTACGGGCGGTACCGGGGCCTCGGGGTGGGTCCCGAGCCGCCCCGCGGCCGTCGTCCGGGCCGCCGGGCGGGGGTCAGGACTGCGGCAGGCTGGCCGTGAGCAGTTCCACGAAGCCGATGTCCTCGCGGGCGACGCCGAACGCGTCGGCGCGCCGCATGGTGCGCTCGGCCCAGGCGCGGTGCGGCTTCACCTCGTTCATCTTGTTGGTGTAGGCCGAGCGGAGCACGCCGCCGCCGCTGCGGTCCTCCCGCAGCAGGTCGGCCGCGTCGCTGTACTCCTCGTGGGTGACCACGCTGAGAGCGTGCACCACGGGCACGTGGGTGGGGTGGATGCAGGTCTTGCCCTGGAGGCCGTTGGCCCGGTCGAGCTCGATCTCCCGGAGCAGGCCGTCCATGTCCCGTTCCAGCAGCGAGTCGCGCAGGTACTCCGCCTCGGGGGTGAACGGGCTGCGGCGCAGCTGCGGCTTGAACATCCGCTCACTGTGCGGGAAGTACTCCCAGACCGGCCCCGACACGGTGAAGCCGCTGCCGTCGGCGCGGCCGAGCACGTTGACCACGTCGCCGATCACCGAGGCGACGATCTGCACGTCGTAGGCGGTCATCGCGGGGGCCCTGCGCAGCCCGTAGGAGGAGCAGAAGTCGGTGACGCCGAGCCGCAGCGCGAGCACCCGGTCGCGGTACTTGTCGACCGTGCGGGAGATGCCGTGCAGCGTCTCGACCCGGGTCTCCAGATGCATCAGCTGCGGCGACTCCAGTACCGGCATCGCGAACAGCCGGCGGCCGGCCGCGGCCTCCGCTCTGGTCAGCGCCTCCAGGAAGGGGACGCCGGTCTCCTCGGTGAACTTCGGCAGCACGAATCCGGAGAGCAGCGACACGTGCTCACCCAACCGGGTGACCAGGTCGGTGATCTGGCCGGGTGTGCGGACCCGGATGAACAGCAGCGGAACGGCCGTGCCGGCCGGCCGGGCCGCGAGGTCGGCGAACTGCCGGACGAGGTTGGCCTCGCCCGCGGCCACGTCGCGGTCGTCTATGGAGTCCTCGAGGCACAGCACCGTGGAGACCAGCCCGCGTCCGGCCTGCTTCAGGACGTCGTCCGCCAGGTGCGGGCGGGTGGCCGGGCTGTAGAGGGTCGCGCCGAGGGCGGTCGCGAGCATGCGTGCGGGCGAGTCGGCGGAGAACTCCTGCGGCTCGCGGTGGAACAGTTCACCTCGGACGTCCGACGCGAGGTGGCCGAAATGTCGCATGCGCCCCCTTTCAGGTACGGGTTCGGAAACGAGTCCAGGTACGGGTTCTGCTACCGACCTGAGGACATCTGGCCGATTATCGTACGTGTGAGCATGGGTGAGAGGTTCCCTTCGTACGTGAAAAACAGGTAACCGGGGCGGGTCAGCGGGGTGACCGTCCGAACCGGCGTTGTGGCCGGGGCCGCCGGGAGGACAAAATGACGGCATGACCCACGTGATGGTGAAGGGCATGAACGTCCCGGTGGAGGCCCCGGGCATCCGGGCGGTACTCCGCTGGAACCCGGCCTCCGGCACGCCCGACGTGGACGCCTCCGTGGTGCTGCTCGGGGAGAACGACCGGGTTCGTAACGACGAGGACTTCGTCTTCTACAACGAGCCCCGGCACCCGTCCGGGCTGGCCCGGCACCTGCCCAAGGCCTGGCGGCCCGACGGCCTGACCGACACCGTCGAGGCCGACCTCGCCGCGCTCGGCCCGGACGTGCACCGGGTGGTGATCGCCGCCTCCTGCGACGGCGGCACGTTCCGCCAGGTGCGGGGCCTGTGCCTGATGCTCTACGACACCTCGGGGCCGCAGTCCGAGCCGGTGGTCACCTTCGAGGTGCGCCCCGACACCGGCAGCGAGACCGCGCTGATCTGCGGCGAGCTGTACCGCAAGGGCGGCGGCTGGAAGTTCCGCGCGCTGGGGCTCGGCTACGACACCGGGCTGGTCGGCCTGGCCACCGCGTTCGGCATCACGGTGGACGACGAGGAGGTCGAGGCGGCCCCCGCACCGGCCCCCGCCGCTCCCCCGGAGCCGGAGCCGACCGCGCCGATGGCGCAGGGCGCGATGGAGACGATGGCGCCGGCCGCCGATCCGGGGCCGACCAGCGCCTACGGCTATCCGCTGCAGGCGCCCTCGGCCGCGCATGTGCCGGCCCAGCCCGCGTACGGCTACCCGCAGCCGGTCGCGGCCTCCGTCCCGCCGCCGCCGACCGCGCCGCCCAGCGTGGCGCCGCCGGTCCACCAGCAGCCGCAGCAGGGCTTCCCGGCGTACGGCTACCCGCAGCCGGTGGCCGCGGCGGCCGGGAACGGGGCCGGGGCGGACGGGGCTTTCACGCTGCCGCCGCAGGGCCCGCAGTTCCAGCCGGGGCACTGAGGCCAGAGCCGGCCCGGCCCCGGCCAGGGCGGGCCGGGCCGGGGCGCGCTGCCGCCGGGGCCGCTACGGCCGCAGCACCTGCTGGAACGTGTACTTCTCGTCCGGGGTCAGCTCCACCAGCGACATCGGCTTGTTCTGCGGATCGCCGTTCGGGCCGAACTGGATCGGGCCGCCGGCTCCCTCCACCGAGGAGAGGCTGACCAGCGCGTTCATCGTGCTGCCCGCGGTGACCGGTGCGCCGTCCGGGCCGGCCGCGTTCCTGATCGCCAGGCCCAGCGTCCACACCGCGTCATGGCCGAGGATCGCCTGGCCGTCCTGGAACTCCGCGTCCCCGGTGCCGCCGAACCGGCTGTGGTACTGCTCCAGCAGGTCCTGGTAGAACCGGTCGCCGGGCGGCGGGAGCTTGGCCGGCAGCGCGGGGTGGGCGAGCGCGCTGTAGAGCACCCTCACCCCGCTGACCTTCCAGTCGCTCGCGAACCGGGTGCGCACGGTCTGCGAGGTGGACTGGTCGTAGTAGACGCCGACCGCGTCGTCGCCGGTCAGCAGCGTGACCGGGCAGCGCCGGTCGGGCGCCGACATCGCCGTGATGAAACCGCGCAGGTTCTCGCCGCGGCCGGCGAAGAACACCGCGTCCGGCTTCTTGCCGCACACCTGGTCGGCCACCGAGGAGAAGGCGTTGCTGACCCCGTCGGAGCCGGACAGGTACTGCGCCTCGCTGCTCAGCACCGACAGCTTCTGGGTCCGGGCCGAGGACAGGAAGTCCTGGTAGAGCGAGGTGTTGTAGATGTCGCCGTTGCTGCGGTCCCTTATCACCATGACCTGGTAGCCGGCTTCGCTCTTCTGCTTGCCCTTGAGGTACTTCACCATCGCGCCGACCTGGTCGGAGTTGGGCACCGCGCTGCGGAAGAAGCCGACCTTGTCCTTCGAGGCGAGCTCGTCGGCGGTCACCGTGGCGCCCATCATCGGCACCGGGACCTTGGCGTCCCGCAGCGCGTCGACCAGGCTCAGGGTGCCCTCCCTGCTCTGCCCGAAGCCGGCCACCGCGACCAGGTGGCTGCCGTCCTTGGTCATCGAGATCAGCTTGTCGGCGACCGGCTTCCACTGCTGGGACTTCAGCCCGACGTTGGCCACCACCAGCCGGATCTGCGGGTTGTCGCCGTGCCCGCCGAGTGCCGCGTCGTTCAGCTGCCGCTGGGCCAGGTAGGCGCCCTCCAGCTCCTCGCGGATGTCGTACTTGAACGCGACCTCGGTCGGGTCGTCGGTGATCGGCTCCACGTAGGCGACGGTCACCGACTTCTTGCCGCTCTTGGCCACCGCCTTGTTCTCGTCGGAGATCTGCCGCATGACGGTCTTCAGCGACGAGTCGAACGCCTTGGAGCCGCTGACGCCGATGCACTCGTCGTGCGGGCCGGTCTTCTTCAGGCCGCTGCCGCACGAGACGAACACGTGTCGGTACAGGGAGATGCCGCCGAACACCAGGCCCGCGACGACCGCCAGCACGACCACGATCCACGGCCACCGGCGGCGCGGGGCGGGCGGCAGCTCGAACGTACCTGTGCTCACCAGGGCTTCCTCTCGTACTGCCTGACCTTGTGGTCGAACACGTCCCGATCCGCCTCGCCGCCCCGGGTCAGCCGCCGCAGCGTCCTGAACTCCTCGGCGATGTAGTAGTACAGCTCCGCGTACGGGTCGCCGAGCGGGTCCTCGTAGACCCCGGAGTGCGGGTCGGTGCGCGGGTGCGCGGTGACCCAGCCGGCCGCGAGCAGCCGGGTGATCGCCTGCCGGCCCTCGTCGCCGGTGGGGGTGCCCACCAGCCGCACGTAGCGGTCCCTGGCCGGTTCCGGCAGCCCTCCCGCCCAGCGGGCCGGGGCGCGCTGGATGAGGGACAGCTCGTCGCACCAGCGGGTGGCGGGCATCGCGTGGAACCGGGCGTGCAGGTAGTCCACCGCCGCGTCCAGCCGGCCGCGGGCCAGCTCGTGGTAGGCCACCAGGGCGCCGTCGGCCCCGGCCGCGGCGGCCAGCGCGCTGTGCGCGCCGTCCCAGGTGCCCGCGCCCTCGACGCCGGCGGTGGCGTCGAGCCGGCGCAGCAGCAGGAAGCGGACCGCCGGGTGGTAGACGACCTGGCCGTCGTCCTCGAACCGGCGGCGCAGCGCGGGCGGCACGTGCCGCCACAGCTCGGGGGCGGCCTCGGCCTGGCCCTGGCTGAGGGCCGCCGCCGCCCGGGGCAGCAGGGTGCGCAGGCCCGAGTCGCAGTCGGTCAGCAGCAGGTCGAGGGTGGCGTCGGCGACGGTCGCCGCGCCCCGGTCGCGGCCGGCCGGATCGGCGGCCACCGGCAGCAGCGGCCACTCGCGGATCCGCTCGTCCCACGGCTTGGCGGCCGGGAACCTGGACACCGCGTCCAGTACGGCGGCGGTGGCGGCCGGCTGGCCGCGGGTGACGCCGTGCACGACCCAGCCCAGCCAGTACGAGGCGGTGTCGGCGGCAGGCTGCTCGGCGCCCTCGGGGAGCGCGGCGAGCACCGCGCCGGCGTGCTCCTCGACCTCGTCGCGGTTCAGGTCGCGCAGCAGCCCGACGTGCAGCCGCCCCACCGGGACCGGGGTGAACTTCTCCGCGTCGCCGCTCCAGCTCCTGTCGTAGTCGGGCAGCACCGCGAGCCTGCGCTCCTCGCGGATCAGCGACTCCGGCTGGTGGCGGGCGGCGGAGACGATCAGCAGCGGGTCGGTGCGGGCCGGCTTGAACTGGGTGCCGCGGCGGACGTCCAGCAGCAACTGGAGGAAGGACTCGCCGAGGTCGCTGTCGACGTTGTCGAGCAGCAGCAGGCAGTGCGCGGTGCGCCGCTGGTGGCCCGACCGGTGCAGGTAGGCGTCCCGCAGGTCGGCGAGGAACGCGTCGAGCAGCAGCCGCTGCGCCTCCTTCTGCTGCTCGGGGTAGCCCCGGAACAGCCGGTTGACGCCGACCAGGAAGTCCGCGCCGGCCCGCGGCCCGCCGACGTCCCTCGCGGCCCTGGCGACCCGGCGGTTGATCCTGGTCCTGGCCTGGAGGCGCTGGGTGCTGCGGATCAGCGGCACGATCTGGGTGACCCAGCCGGGCAGCATCCCGCCGGCCACCCCGGCGACGCTCTCCAGCAGCGGCTGCAACGACTCGTAGGAGTAGTCCTGGGTGGCGGTGCCCTGGAGCAGGGTGCGCATCTGGTTGACGGCCGCACCGCGGTCGCGGGTGTTGACGGCCGCCGCGGCGGCCAGCAGCAGCACGGTGAAGGACGGGAAGCCCAGCTGCGGGAAGCCGTCCTTCCTGGCCTGTAACTGGTAGGCGAGGTCGGCCAGCGCGTCGAACAGGGTCTTGTCGCCCTGCTCCATGGCCGCCAGGTCCAGGGTGGCCAGCGGCGCCGCCTGGCCCCAGGCGCCGAGGTGGCCCAGCAGGCTGGTCTTGCCGCTGCCGCGCGGGCCGAGCAGCAGCAGTGCGGGCAGGTCGGTGAGCGGACCGGGCGAGCGCACCAGGTGCGTGCCGGCGTAGCTCTCTATCGCCCGGTCCCTCAAGGACCGCCCGGGCCATTCGGGCAAAGGACTCCCCCAGCCGCCGCAGTCGAATGTCGTGGGTTACCAAGAGTGCCCGAATTACCGTGTGCGGTAAGGGAGTTCAGCCAAAGCCGTGATCACTTCGTGGCAACCGGGCGGCAGAAGCGCGGGGTTCAGACCTTGTGTCAGACCTTGTGTCAGACCTTGTTGGTGCTCTTGTATCCGCGGCCCCATTGCAGGCCCCAGCCGTAGAGCCGGTCGATCTCGGCCTGGAATCCGTACACGTACTTCACCTCGCGGCGCACCACCAACTCGCCCTTGCGGTTCTCGATCAGCACCACCGCGCAGGACCTGGCCTGCGGTTCGCGCTCGCTCAGCGGGATCTCGATCCGCGGTCCCGAGCCGGGGAAGATCTCCACCTTGGCGTGGGTGCGGTCGAAGGCGGGCGTGCCGTCGTAGATGTAGACGAAGACCAGCAGCCGCTTGAACTCGTCGCGCTTGTCGAAGTTGATGTAGAGGGTCTCGCCGGAGCCGCTGCCGAACCGGTCGTCGCCGCTCATCTGGATGTACGGCGGCGCGTCGAGGTCGCCGAGGAAGTTGCCGAGCGGCTGGACCACGCCCTTGGAGCCGTCGGCCAGTTCGTACATGCAGGCCAGGTCCAGGTCCACATTGACCATCGCGGGACCGGCGGCCTGCACGACCTGCGGCCGGAACACGTCGAACTGGCGGCGCAGGAAGCCGCGCTGGTCGTTGCTCCAGCCGCCGGTGTCCGAGGTGCGCATCTCCCAGGACAGGTTGACCCGCATGTTGCCGACCGCGGCGCCCTGCTTGGTCAGCGACACCAGCGGGTGCCGCTTGGTGAGCTCCACGGTGTGCGCGTTCGCCACGTCGAACCGCTCGGCCCCGCTGGGCCGCAGAAAACTCCACCACGCCATCGCTTCACCCTCCCCTGTGAGCAGCGCTGCCCCCGCCGGACGGCGGGGGCAGCGCTGTTGGTGCGGCGGGCGGGTCAGACCCCGCTCGTCACTTCCGTCTTGTCGTCGTCCGACTCCTGGGATCCTTCCCCGAGCCGGCGGTTGCGTACCACCGACGACCAGTAGGACGCCGCGATCAGGACAACGCCGACGAGGCCGGTGATGACCTCGCTGACGTCGTACTTGATGGTGACCAGCAGGATGATCGACAGGGCGCCGATCGCGTAGTGCGCGCCGTGCTCCAGGTACACGTAGTCGTCCAGGGTGCCCCGGCGGACCAGGAAGACGGTGAGCGACCTGATGTACATGGCGCCGATGCCCAGACCGAGGGCGATCTCGAAGATGTCGTTGCTGACCGCGAAGGCGCCGATCACGCCGTCGAAGGAGAAGGACGCGTCGATGAGCTCCAGGTACAGGAACATGAAGAACGCGGCCTTGCCGGCCATGCCGACGGTCCGCGCCCGGCTGCTGCCGGTCTTCTTGGCGGCCACCGGGGCGACCTCGCCGGCCGGCTCGGCGGGCTCGGCGCCCTCCGTGTCCCCTTCGCCGTCCTCGTCCTCTTCCTCGTCGTCCTCCAGGCGTTCCTCGAAGTAGCCGGAGACGCCGCCCACCACGAGATACGCCAGCAGGCCGGAGACACCGGACAGCAGCACCGTCTCGGCCTTGTCGATGGTGCCGTGGCCGCCGCCGTGCACCGGGACCCCGGTGGCGACGGTGGTGGCCGCGATGATCAGGGCGACCATCGCGACGCACACCGAGAGCATGTCCAGCTTGCCGAGCTTGGCGAGCGGCTTCTCCAGCCAGGACAGCCAGGTGATGTCCCGGTCCTCGAAGATGAAGTCGAGGAAGATCATCAGCAGGAACATGCCGCCGAAGGCGGCGATCGCCGGGTGGGCGTTGGTGACCAGCAGCTCGTACCGGTCGTGGTCGTTGATCGCGACCTTGACCGCCTCGTACGGGCTGAGCTTGGCCGTCACCGACACGATCAGGATCGGGAAGACCAGCCGCATGCCGAACACCGCGATCAGCACGCCGATGGTCAGGAAGATCTTCTGCCAGAAGGCGTTCAGCTTCCTGACGATGCCGGCGTTGATGACCGCGTTGTCGAACGAGAGCGAGATCTCGAGGACGGACAGGATCGCCACGATCGCGAGCCCCTTGCCTCCCCAGAGGATGAAAGCCAAGACCAGGCCGGCGACGGTGATACCCATCGACCAGCCGAATGTTCTGAGGAGCACGTGCTACCCACCCAATCCCTCTGGATCCCCGTCAGACGGAGGATGCCCCCGCGGCGTGCGCGGCTTTACGAAACGTTGACCCCGAAGTCTAGGGCGATACCCCGCAGTCCCGATGCGTACCCCTGGCCAACAGCACGGAACTTCCACTCGCCGCCGTAGCGGTAGAGCTCGCCGAAGATCATCGCCGTCTCGGTGGAGGCGTCCTCCGTGAGGTCGTAGCGGGCCAGCTCCGCGCCGTCGGCCTGGTTGAGCACCCGGATGTACGCGTCGCTGACCTGCCCGAACGTCTGGGAACGGGCGTCGGCGTCATAGATCGAGACCGGGAAGACGATCTTGTCCACCCGCTCGGGGACGGTGGAGAGATCGACCAGGATCGTCTCGTCGTCACCGCCGGTGCCGCCCACCAGTTCGTCACCGGTGTGCTCGACGGAGCCCTCCGGGCTCTTCAGGTTGTTGTAGAAGACGAAGTACTCGTCCCCCAGGACCCGGCCGTTGCCGCAGAGCAGCGCGCTGGCGTCCAGGTCGAAGTCGGCTCCGGTGGTCGAGCGGTTCCTCCAGCCGAGCCCGATCTGCACCTTGGTGAGATTCGGAGCGGCCTTGGAGAGGGAGACATTGCCTCCCTTGGCGAGCGTGACGCCCATTGTGGTTCGTTCCTCCCCGTGTGTTTTCAGACGTTGACGCCGAAGTCCTGTGCGATGCCGCGCAGGCCCGAGGCGTACCCCTGTCCGATGGCCCGGAACTTCCACTCCGCGCCGTGCCGGTACAGCTCGCCGAAGACCATCGCGGTCTCGGTGGAGGCGTCCTCCGTGAGGTCGTAGCGGGCCAGCTCGCGCTGGTCGGCGGCGTTGAGCACCCGGATGTAGGCGTTGCGCACCTGGCCGAAGCTCTGCTGGCGGCCCTCGGCCTCGTAGATCGAGACCGGGAAGACGATCTTGGAGACATCGGCCGGCACGCCGGCCAGGTTCACGTTGATGACCTCGTCGTCGCCCTCGCCCTCACCGGTGAGGTTGTCACCGGTGTGCACCACGGAACCGTCCGGGCTGGTGAGGTTGTTGAAGAACACGAAGTGCGCGTCCGACAGCACCTTGCCGGTGTCGTTGGTCAGCAGCGCGCTCGCGTCGAGGTCGAAGTCGTTGCCGGTGGTGGTACGGGCGTCCCAGCCCAGACCGACGACGACCGCCGTGAGATTGGGCGCCTCCTTGGTCAGCGAGACGTTGCCACCCTTGCTGAGGCTGACTCCCACGAGTCCTCCCGTCGGTTCGTTACTCATTTTTACGGATATGTAGTGCTCTATGCCGTGAAGTGCCGCCGAAAGCGCGCGGCACTGGATCAACGTGCAGAGCTTAGTGACCCGTTCCCGTGACCGGCAGGTCTTCGAGCGCCTTTGCGTACTCGTGCAGGTCCCGGGCGTCCGGCAGACCGTTGACCACCGTCCAGCGGATGACGCCCTGCTTGTCGATGACGAAGGTGCCGCGCAGCGCGCAGCCCTTGTCCTCGGCGAAGACCCCGTAGGCCCGGGCGGCCTCGCCGTGCGGCCAGAAGTCCGACAGCAGCGGGTAGTCGAGGCCCTCCTGGTCGGCGAAGACCCGCAGGCTGTGCATGGAGTCGCAGGAGACCGCGAGCAGCTGCACGTCCTCGTTCTGGAACGCCGGCAGCTCGTCGCGCAGCGCGCACAGCTCGCCGGTGCAGACCCCGGTGAAGGCGAACGGGTAGAAGAGCAGCACCACGTTCTTGGCGCCGCGGAAGTCCGCGAGCCGAACGGTGCGGCCGTGCTGGTCCTTCAGCGTGAAGTCCGGCGCGATGTCGCCGGTGGAGAGCGTCATGGACCAGTTCTCTCACACGTAAGCCCCTTGGTGCGGCTTTCGGCCGCATCAAGGGGCACCGGAGGGACGGAAGGGCTACCGCTTGCCCGCCCTGGCCGCCTTCGGGGTGACAAGCCGGCTGCCGGTCCAGTCCTTGGCAGCGTTGACGCTGCTGGTCTGGGCCAGGCCCGCGGTCTGCGCCGCCTCGCCGATCTCGCTGGGTTCGACGTGGCCGTCACGCCCCGTCTTCGGGGTCATCAGCCAGATCGGGGCACCGGGATCGACGGTAGAGGTGGCGTCCACCAGTGCGTCGGTGAGGTCGCCGTCGTCCTCCCGGAACCACAGCAGGACGGCGTCGGGCACGTCGTCGTACTCCTCATCGGCGAGCTCTTCGCCCGTGAGCTCCTCGATACTCTCGCGAAGCTCCTGGTCGCAATCCTCGTCGTACCCGAGCTCCTGGACCACCTGTCCGGGCTCGAAACCAAGCCGGCTTGCCGGGTTGGTCCGCTCCTCCGCGTGGTCCGCGGTCGCGCTCACGCTTTGCCTCCTGTCATGGGGACTGCCATTGCGTCGGTCATGGAGTATGTGTTCCCGCGCCGGTGCGGGTTATTGGCGGTAGTCCACACGGGCGCGGCGGATCGCGCAAGTACCCGGCGTACGAGACCACCGAAACAGTGATGATTCGACCGTGTCACCGCAACCCGTACTGCCAATGGTGACGCAGATCACGACGGTTTGCCGGTGTTGCGCACGATTGGCGTCGCGAGTCGGTCGTACGTCCGACTGGGCGTAGAGTTCAGATTTGGCCTCACCCGGCCTCCGGCCGGGGGACTCACAGGCCGCGTAGCGCCGCCGTCTCAATGACCAGCGGTTACCGCTCGGTAGAGATGACGTTTCGAACGGCGCGGTACACGATGGATGCGGCGAGACCCCAGCAGAGCACCACCGAGCAGCGAAGGAACAGCGTGGCTTCCGGATCCGATCGCAACCCGATCATCATTGGCGGCCTTCCCAGCCAGGTCCCGGATTTCGATCCCGAGGAGACGGCGGAATGGCTCGACTCGCTCGACGCGGCCATCGACGAGCGCGGCCGCCAGCGTGCCCGCTATCTGATGCTCCGCCTCATCGAGCGCGCGCGCGAGAAGCGCGTGGCCGTGCCCGAGATGCGCAGCACGGACTACGTGAACACCATCGCCACCAAGGACGAGCCGTTCTTCCCCGGTAACGAGGAGATCGAACGCAAGATCCTCAACGCCACCCGGTGGAACGCGGCAGTGATGGTCTCCCGCGCGCAGCGCCCCGGCATCGGGGTCGGCGGCCACATCGCCACCTTCGCCTCCTCCGCCTCGCTCTACGACGTGGGCTTCAACCACTTCTTCCGCGGCAAGGACGACGGCCTCGGCGGCGACCAGATCTTCTTCCAGGGCCACGCCTCCCCCGGCATCTACGCCCGCGCGTTCCTGCTCGACCGGCTCTCCGAGGCCCAGCTCGACGGCTTCCGGCAGGAGAAGTCGAAGGCCCCCAACGGGCTGTCCAGCTACCCGCACCCGCGGCTGATGCCGGACTTCTGGGAGTTCCCGACCGTCTCGATGGGCCTCGGCCCGCTCGGCGCGATCTACCAGGCCAGGATGAACCGCTACATGGAGGCGCGCGGCATCGCCGACACCTCCAAGTCGCACGTGTGGGCGTTCCTCGGCGACGGCGAGATGGACGAGCCGGAGTCGCTCGGCCAGCTGTCCATCGCCGCCCGCGAGGGCCTGGACAACCTGACCTTCGTGGTCAACTGCAACCTCCAGCGGCTGGACGGCCCGGTCCGCGGCAACGGCAAGATCATCCAGGAGCTGGAGTCGCAGTTCCGCGGCGCCGGCTGGAACGTGATCAAGCTGGTCTGGGACCGCACCTGGGACCCGCTGCTGGCCCAGGACCGGGACGGCCTGCTGGTCAACAAGATGAACATCACCCCGGACGGCCAGTTCCAGACGTACGCCACCGAGACCGGCGCGTACATCCGCGAGCACTTCTTCGGCGACGACCAGCGGCTGCGCAGCATGGTCGAGGACCTCACCGACGAGCAGATCCTGCACCTCGGGCGCGGCGGCCACGACCACCGCAAGATCTTCGCCGCCTACACCGCGGCCAAGGAGCACCAGGGCCAGCCCACCGTGATCCTCGCCCAGACGATCAAGGGCTGGACGCTCGGACCGAACTTCGAGGGCCGCAACGCCACCCACCAGATGAAGAAGCTGACGGTGGACGACCTCAAGCGGTTCCGGGACCGGCTGCACCTGCCGATCACCGACCAGCGGCTCGACGAGGGCTACCCGCCGTACTACCACCCCGGCCGGGACTCCGAAGAGATCCAGTACATGCACGACCACCGCAAGGGCAACGGCGGCTATGTGCCGACCCGCGTGGTGCGCGCCAAGCCGCTGCCGCAGCCGGCCGACAAGACGTACGCCGCCGCCCGCAAGGGCTCGGGCCAGCAGTCGATCGCCACCACCATGGCGTTCGTGCGGGTGCTCAAGGACCTCATGCGGGACAAGGAGATCGGCAAGCGCTTCGTGCTGATCGCCCCCGACGAGTACCGCACCTTCGGCATGGACGCGTTCTTCCCGAGCGCGAAGATCTACAACCCGCTGGGCCAGCAGTACGAGTCGGTGGACCGCGAGCTGCTGCTCGCCTACAAGGAGTCGCCGACCGGCCAGATGCTGCACGACGGCATCTCCGAGGCCGGCTGCACCGCCTCGCTGATCGCGGCCGGCTCCGCCTACGCCACCCACGGCGAGCCGCTGATCCCGGTCTACGTCTTCTACTCGATGTTCGGGTTCCAGCGCACCGGCGACCAGTTCTGGCAGATGGCCGACCAGCTCTCCCGCGGCTTCGTGCTCGGCGCGACCGCCGGCCGCACCACCCTCACGGGTGAAGGGCTCCAGCACGCCGACGGCCACTCGCACCTGCTGGCGTCCACCAACCCGGCCTGCGTGGCGTACGACCCCGCGTACAGCTTCGAGATCGCGCACATCGTCAAGGACGGCCTGCGCCGGATGTACGGCGAGACCGCGGACGGCCGCCCCGGCGAGGACGTCTTCTACTACCTGACGGTCTACAACGAGCCGATCCAGCACCCGGCCGAGCCCGCCGACGTCGATGTCGAGGGCATCCTCAAGGGCGTCCACCGCTTCAAGGCGGGCGAGGCGGGCAGCGTGCCGGCCCAGATCATGGCGTCCGGCGTGGCCGTGCCGTGGGCGGTCGAGGCGCAGCGGATCCTCGCCGAGGACTGGGACGTACGCGCCGACGTATGGTCGGCCACCTCCTGGAACGAGCTGCGGCGCGAGGCCGTCGACGTGGAGCGGCACAACCTGCTGCACCCGGAGGAGGAGCAGCGCGTGCCCTACGTGACGCGCAAGCTCTCGTCGGCGCAGGGGCCGTTCGTGGCGGTCTCGGACTGGATGCGCTCGGTGCCCGACCAGATCGCCCGCTGGGTGCCCGGCCGCTACACCTCGCTCGGCGCCGACGGCTTCGGCTTCGCCGACACGCGCGGGGCCGCACGGCGTTTCTTCCACATCGACGCGCAGTCGATCGTGCTCGCGGTGCTGACCGAGCTGGCGCAGGACGGGAAGATCGACCGCTCGGCGCTGAAGCAGGCGATCGACCGCTACCAGCTGCTTGACGTGGCCGCGGCCGACCCGGGGGCGGCGGGCGGCGACGCCTGAGCCCTGACCTGAGCCCTGAGCGGGCGTCAGACAGCGAAGCAGCGGGGCCCTTGACGGGGGCTCCGCTGCTTTTCTCGTGTTCGCTGCTTTTCTGGTGTTCGGGGGGCTGGTCGCTGCCCGGGCCGGCGCTACTGGGCCAGGTAGAGCAGGGCGATCACGAGGTCCAGCGCGCCCAGGATGGTCGCGATCAGCCCGAGCACCGGCTTGCGGCCCCGCCAGGTGCGGCCCATCACCAGCCAGCCGCACACCAGGGCGACCGGGCCGAGCACGATGCCCAGTACGAAGAAACCGGCGACCGCACAGATCACGCCGACCAGGCCCAGCGTTGACACGCTGCCGCCGGCCGTGGTGTCGCCGGCACCGCGGAAGCCGCCGCGGCTCGCGTACGTCCGTCGAGTCATCTTCTTCCCTCCTCGGGAGTCTCATGGGTCGGTTGCCCCGGACCGCGGCTGTCATGCCGTGGTCGCGGAGCGTCGCCGACCGCGCCGCCGACCGCCGGGTCGGCTGAGCAGCGCCCGGCAGGCCCTAGGGTGGGCCCGTGGAGCCGCCGGTCACCGAGGGCGGCTTCCCCCGTGACCGGGCCGCACCGCGTGATCCCGGACCTGACACCGGAACTGAATCCGCGAGGCTTCCGCGAGTGACCCTTCTCGACGCGCGCATGAACCCCACATCCGTCCGCGCACTGCTGTCGCTGGTGGTGGTCTTCGTCATGCTGGCCACCACCGGCTGGACGGCCCTCCGGCCCGGCGGCGGCTCGGATCCGCGGTCGGTGGCGGTGTCGGCGTGGAAGCGCGGCACGATCGGGGTCCGCAAGCTGCCCGCCCTGGACAGCGCGCCCGGCACCATCGCGCGGTTCTTCGCCTCGCTGACCGGAGCGCAGCGGCGGCGGCTCGCCGACCGCTACGCGCTGGTGGTCGGCAACCTCAACGGCGCCCCGATCGCGCTGCGCTACCGGGCCAACGCGCACGCGCTGCGGGCCGCCCGCGCCGCCGCCCGGGCCCGCGCGCACAGCGACACGATGACGGCGGCCGGCCGCAGGGACGCCGCCCGGCGGGCCGCCCGCTACACCTCGCTGCTCGGCGGCCACCGGCAGATCCTGGCCTTCGACCCGACCGGCAACGGGCTGGCGGCCGAGGTCTTCGGCGACCTGGCAGGCGCCAAGCGGGTCGCGGTGGTGGTGCCGGGCGTGGACACCAACGTGCTCACGTTCGAACGCACCGACAGGTCGTACGCGGCCCCGGTCGGCATGGCCGAGGCGCTGCACGACGAGGAGCTGGCCGTCGCACCCCGCTCCCGTACGGCGGTCATCGCCTGGGCCGACTACACCACGCCCACCGGCGTCGGCCTGGACGCTTCCACCGCGGCGCTGGCCGAGCGCGGCGCGACCCGCCTCGAAGGGCTGCTGTCGGCGCTGCCGCAGCGGCACGACGTGGCGCTCTTCTGCCACTCGTACGGGTCGGTGCTGTGCGGGGTGGCCGCGCCCGACCTGGTCGAGGGCCAGGTCTCGGACATCACCGTGTTCGGCAGCCCCGGCATGCGGGCCCGCGACGTCGGCCAGCTGCACACCGGCGCGCACATCTGGGCGGCGCGTGACAGCGGCGACTGGATCAGCGACGTGCCGCACCTGGAGTTCGCCGGCCTCGGCCACGGGGCCGACCCGGTCTCGGCCTCGTTCGGCGCGCGGGTGATCAGCGCGGCGGGCGCGCAGGGGCATCCGGGGTACTTCGCGCCCGACACCGCGAGCCTGGCCAACTTCACCGAGATCGCGCTCGGGGACTACGCGCAGGTCGCCTGCGACGGGGTCGCGTCGTCCTGCACGGCGGGGCTGGCCTGAGCGGGCTGTCGGACCCCCGGCCTAGGGTGGTTCCCATGGCGACATTCGAGGAGTTCGCGGCCCTGGCGCTCGCGCTGCCCGGGGCCTACGAGGAGATCACCTGGGGCACCCGGCACACCTTCCGGGTGCGCGGGAAGATCTTCGCCATGGGCGCGCCCGAGGACGAGCACGTGGCGGTGAAGGCCGCCAAGGAGGACCAGGCCGAGCTGCTGGCGGCCGACCCGGAGACGTTCTCCTTCGCGCCCTACGTCGGCCGGTTCGGCTGGGTGCAGATAGCCCTGCCGAAGATCGGCGCCGCCGAGCTGGGCGAACTGGTCACCGACGGCTGGCGGCGTACGGCAGCGCGCGCCGAGGTGCGCGCATTTGACGCGCGTAGCGCCTGACAGGGGACGCGGCAGCGGCTCGGCCATAAGCTGCTACATATGGGCGACGTGCTGGCCGGAAACAATGCCGTATGGGAGTTCGAGTCCGACGCGCTCGTGATCCGGTACAACCGGAGCGTGCGCGGCTCGCGACTGCTCCAGGCACTCGGCGAGCGGCGCGTCCCGCACACCGCCCTGTCCGGCGTCGAACTCACCGAGGGGCGGCGCGGCACCGCCGTGCTGCGCGCGGTGCCGCGGGCCGGGGCCGATCCGCTGATCGAGGCGGCCGGCGGGCAGTTGAAGGAGACCGCCGACCCTTACCGGCTGGTGCTGCCGGAGCAGTCCCGCGCGCTCGCCGAGTCCTGCCGCGACCAGTTGGCCGCCGCCGTCGCCGTCGACGGCGGGCCGTCCGACGAGCCGCCGGGCCGCTTCCTGGTGGCCGCACCCGACGTGCCGCGGGCGTTCAAGGCGTACGACGGCAAGGCGTTCTTCGACGGCCGGACGGTCGGCTTCCGCTGGTTCTGGACCGGCGCGTCCTCGGCGAAGTGGAAGGCCGGCGACCAGAGCTTTCCGGTGGACGAGCTGACCGGCGTCGACTGGCGCTCCCCCGAGCGGCTGCACGGCCATCTGCGGCTGCTGCGCCGCGATTCCGACCAGCCGGGCGGCCCGCCGGCACCGCCCGGCGAGCCCGACCAGGACCCGGCGGCCGTGGTCTTCGGCCTCGGCTACGGCCCGGTGCACGAGTCGCTGCCGTTCGCCGCGGCGGTGCTGGCCGCGATCCGGGCGGTCCGCGTCAAACCGTGAACCGCCTGAACCGCCCCCTTCGATCGCGCGCTACTCGCGCCCGGCCGAGGTGTTCTTCATGTCGGTGTGCCGGTCGCCGGCGACCTGTGCTGCGATCGTTTCGAGCCACTCCAGCTCGAGGTCGTCCAGGGTGATCCGGGTGGCCGCGGTGTTCTCCAGCACCCGGGAGGACTTGCGGGTGCCGGGGATCGGCACCACCGGCAGCCCGTGGACGTCGGCCCGCTGCTGCACCCAGGCCAGCGCGATCTGCCCCAGCGTGGCGTCGTGCGCCTTGGCCGCCTTGCGGACCGGGTCGAGCAGCAGGGCGTTGTGCCGGGCGTTCTCGCCGGAGTAGCGCGGCTGGCTGTAGCGGAAGTCGCCCGGCGTCAGCTCGGTCACCGCGTCCTGGAACGAGCCGGTCAGGAAGCCCCGGCCGAGCGGCGAGTACGGCACGAACGCCACCCCGAGGTCGGCCGCCGCGCCCACCACGGACCGCTCCACGTCCCGGCTGAACAGCGACCACTCCGACTGGACCGCGGTGATCGGATGCACCGCGTGCGCCTCGCGCAGTTCGGCCGCGGTCACCTCCGACAGCCCCAGGTGGCGCACCTTGCCCTGCTCGACCAGCTCGGCCATCGCGCCGACCGACTCGCTCAGCGGCACCGCGGGGTCGCGGCGGTGCATGTAGTAGAGGTCGATGACGTCGGTGCCGAGCCGCCGCAGGCTCGCCTCGACGGCCTGCCTGATGTAGGCGGGGTCGTTGCTGATCGTGCGGTAGGTCGGGTGCTCCCGCTTGCGGACGATCGCGAACTTGGTGGCCAGCGTGATCTCGTCGCGGTGCGCCCGGACGAACGGGGCGAGGAACTCCTCGTTGTCGCCGTGCCCGTACATGTCAGCGGTGTCGAAGAGCGTCACGCCGGCGCCGAGCGCGGTCTCCAGCGTCTCGCGCGCGGCGGGCTCGTCGGTCTCGCCGTAGAACTCGCTGATCCCCATGCAGCCGAAGCCCTGGACACCGACCAGCGGCCCGTCCTTGCCGAGCCGCTCCCGCGGGATGGGGGTACCGGTCGTCGCCTCGGTCATCAGGAGCCTGTCCTCTCGGGCGCCGCGTGGGCGCACGCATACGTGGAGATCTTGTGGTCGAGCACGGTGAGGGTGTCCCGCAGCTCGTCGATCCGTTGCAGCACGTCCAGCCGGGTGGCCTCGAGCAGCGCCTGCCGCTCGCCGAACGTGGCGTCGCCGGCCCGCACCATCTCGGCGTACGCGACCATGTCGGCGACCGGCATCCCGGTCAGCCGCAGCTTGCCGACGAAGGCGAGCCAGTCCAGATCGCGGTTGGTGAACCGGCGCTGCCCGGTGTGCGAGCGGTCCACATGCGGCATCAGCCCGATCCGCTCGTACCAGCGGAGGGTGTGCGCGCTGAGGCCGGTGTGCTCGGCCACCTCGCTGATCGTGTACTGATCCTGCCCGTCGGGCCGCAGATGCCCTTCGTCGTCGGCGCAGCTCGTCGTATTACCTGGTTTGCTCTTCGCCACCTGCACGACCGTCATGCCTTCTACGCTAATTCCTTAGAGCCCACTCCAAGCAAGCGGCTTGCTTTTGAAATGGGTGCCGGACGGGGCCGGAGGGGGCCCGGGGCGGCGAGGCGAGCCCCGCCCCCGGCGTTACGCTCAGGCGTATGGAGAGCTTGCGGCTGATCGACGAGTGGCCCGTACCGACGGCAGCGGCGGCGGTGATCCGCCAGGACGGCACGGTGGCCGGCACCCACGGCCCCGCCGACCACCCCTTCCCCCTCGCGTCAGTCACCAAGCCCCTGACCGCCTACGCCCTCCTGATCGCCTACGAAGAAGGCGCCTTCGAACTCGACGACCCGGCAGGCCCCGAAGGCTCCACCATCCGCCACCTGCTGGCCCACGCCTCCGGCCTCGCCTTCGACGAGCACCGCGTGATGGCCGCCCCCGGCACCCGCCGCCTGTACTCCAACGCCGGATTCGAGGTGCTCGGCGAGCACCTGGCGAAGGCGGCGGGCATACCGTTCGCCGACTACCTGCGGCAGGCCGTCCTCGAACCGCTCGGCATGACCGGCACGTCGCTGACCGGTTCCCCGGCGGCGGGCGCTGTGTCCACGGTGGCGGACCTGACCCGTTTCGCCGCCGAGCTCCAGGCACCGCAGCTGCTGCACCCGTCCACGGTGGCGACGGCCACGTCCGTCGTCTTCCCCGGCCTGAAGGGCGTGCTGCCCGGCTACGGCCACCAGAACCCCAACGACTGGGGCCTCGGCTTCGAGATCCGCGCGGCGAAGTCCCCGCACTGGACGGGGGCGCGGTCGTCGCCGGCGACGTTCGGCCACTTCGGCCAGTCCGGCACGTTCCTGTGGGTGGACCCGGTGGCGGGAGCGGCCGGCGTGGCCCTGACGGACCGGGCCTTCGGGGAGTGGGCGCTGCCGCTGTGGCCCCGGTTCACCGACGCGGTGCTCGCGGAGCTGGCGTAGGCGCGTCGCTCTCAGCCGTACGCGGGTACGGCGTGCATCTCCCACACGAGGTATTCGGCGGCCCCGTCGGTCTCGGCCGTGACGCCGCCGGCCTCGTCGCTGATCCGGGCGGCGTCGCCCGGGCCGAGGCGCACGCTGTTCAGCCGGACGGTGCCGTGGACGACGTGCACGTAGAGGTAGGGGGCGGCGGGCAGTTCCGTACGGTCCGCCTGCGGCGGGCGGCCGACGTACAGGGTCGCCTCGGGCTGGCGGAACGGGGAGGCGAGGCGGCGCAGACCGGTGCTCACCGGGGCGGGCTCGTCGGTGGCCTCGTACCGCGGCTCGCCGCCGAAGGTGGCCGGGTGCAGCCACATCTGCAGGAACCGGAGCGGTTCGCTCTCGCTGTCGTTGCGCTCGACGTGGCGGACGCCGGAACCGGCGGTGAGCCTTTGCAGGCGGCCGGGGCCGAGGGTGTGGGTGCCTCCGGAGGCGTCCTGGTGGGTGAGGTGCCCTTCGATCACCCAGGTGACGATCTCCACGTCGCGATGCGCGTGCGCCTCGAAGCCGGCGCGCGGGTCAAGCCGCTCCTCATTGCACGCGGTGAGCACCCCGAAGCTCAGGTTCTCGACGTCATAATCCCCCCCGAACGAAAACGCCCGCCACGTCTCAACCCCGGGCCCGCCCCCGCTTTTCCGCGCTCCACTCCGCTGCACGCCGATCACCCGGTCCACGCTACCCACCCGCCTGGGCGGCGGAGGCGACAGCTCGCGGGTGGGTGGGGAGGTGGTGGCTCGCGGGTGGGTGGGGGAGGCGGTGGATGTACCCCGGTGGGTGGAGCCGTTTCGTTTCCGGCGCGGCGCCGTCGCCTCCGGTTTCGCCCCGGTGGGCGGCGCTGTCCCGTTTCCGGGCTTCGCCCGTGCCCCGGCCGCCGGGTGGGTGGGGGAGGCGGTGGTCGGCCTCCGGTGAGCGGTGCGGTTGCGTTTCCGGCTCGGCGCCGTCGCCTCCGGTTTCGCCCCGGTGGGCGGTGCGGTTTCGTTTTCCGGCCGGGCGCCGTGGCCTACCGGTGTTTCCCACCCGCCCACCCGTGCAGGTGCGTCCTTAGGTGCGGGTTTTCTGGTGGGTGGGGTCGGGGCCGGCCCGGGGCACCTCCTCGGGCTGATCACGGAACCGGGGTAGATCGTGAAGCCCCATGTCGTTCACAGCCCTGCGGGGGCACCCCGGACCGTCCCCTCCCAGGCCGGACGGCGGCTTTGAGGCCGCGAGGAGTGATCGGTGGGGGTGGGCGTTCGTTGTCGGGTGGAGGTCACTGATGGGGTATTGCGCCCCCTGCCCGTCCCCCGCTGGGGCTGGTTGGCGGCTCACGGTCGCAGAGAGGTGGTCGGTGGGCGGTGGGGGTCGTTGTCGGGTGCGGGTTACTGATGGAGCATCGGCCGAATGGCGGTTTGCGGGGTGTTCGGGGAAATGGGGGCGACGGGCCGTCGGTGGCGTTCAGGTGACTACGAACAGCCACCCCCACCGATCACCCCCCGCGGCCTCAAAGCCGCCGACGGACCCGGGAGGGGACGGGCCGGGGTGCCCCCGCAGGATTTCCGACAAACCGGGGTGCAGACACAGACGAAACCCGCACGGAGGGAATCCGAGGAGGTGCCCCGGACCGGCACCGACCCCACCCACCAGAAGACCCGCACCCAAGGACGCACCTGCACGGGTGGGGCGGTGGGAAAAACCGGCAGGCACGGCGCCCAGCCGTGGAAACGAACCGCACCACCCACCGGGCGCGGACCCCCGCCTCCCCCACCCGGTGGCAACCGGGAGCCGAGCTCCCGGCTCCCCCACCCTGGCCGGGACCGGCGGAGCCGTAAGGTGGCAGGGTGGTCGAACCCTCGCAATCATCTCGTGACGACGCCGCCGGCGCAGGCAGCCGTATGGACCCGGGCGCCCGCGCAGCGACCCTGCGCAGGCTGGAGAAGTCCGCCGGGCGGCTCGCCGCGAACGCCATCGCGCGGATGGACGAGCAGCTGCCGTGGTACCGGGCCATGCCCCCGGAGAACCGGTCGTGGATCGGCCTCGTCGCCCAGGCCGGCATCGCCGCGTTCACCGAGTGGTTCCGGCACCCGGAGACCCCGCAGGCGATCAGCACCGACGTGTTCGGCACCGCGCCCCGCGAGCTGACCCGGGCGATCTCGCTGCGCCAGACCGTCGAGATGGTGCGGACCACCATCGAGGTGATGGAGGCCGCGATCGACGACGTCGCCGCCCCCGGCGACGAGGGCGTGCTGCGGGAAGCCCTGCTGGTGTACGCGCGGGAGATCGCGTTCGCCACCGCGCAGGTGTACGCGCAGGCCGCCGAGGCCCGCGGCGCGTGGGACGCGCGGCTGGAGTCGCTGGTGGTCAACGCCGTGCTGTCGGGCGAGGCCGACGAGGGCGTGCTGTCCAGGGCCGCCGCGCTCGGCTGGAACTCGCCGGACAAGATCGTGGTGCTGCTCGGCACCGCGCCGAACGGGGACAGCGAGCTGACCGTCGAGGCGATCAGGCGCGCCTCCCGGCACGCGAAGCTCCAGGTGCTGACCGGCGTGTTCGGCGAGCGCCTGGTGGTGATCGCCGGGAATGACGACGACCCGATCCGGGTGGCGAAGGCGCTGATCGGACCGTTCGCGTCCGGTCCCGTGGTGGCGGGCCCGGTGGTCGGCGATCTGCTGTCGGCGACCCGTTCCGCGCAGGCCGCCGCGGCCGGACTGAGGGCGTGCGCGGCCTGGCCGGACGCGCCGCGGCCGGTGCTGTCGGACGATCTTCTGCCGGAGCGCGCGATGGCCGGAGATCGTTACGCACGCGAGCAGTTGGTGGAGGAGATCTACAGGCCGCTGGAGGAAGCGGGCTCGGCGCTGCTGGAGACGCTGAGTGTCTACCTGGAGCAGGCGTCGTCACTCGAAGGTGCGGCCCGCATGCTGTTCGTCCACCCCAATACCGTACGCTACCGGCTCCGACGTGTGACCGACGTCACCGGTTGGTCACCCTCTGATGTGCGCTCGGCGTTCACCCTGCGCATCGCGCTCATCCTGGGGCGTCTCTCCGGATCGGAGCGCTCGGCGTAGCCCTTTTGTTGGACACTCACAAATCGCCTGACAGTTCTTGGTCCCTGTCCCCACCGGCGGTGGGACCCGCCGTCGCGAGAGAGTGTGAGGGTGCTCGTACTCGTCGCTCCCGGCCAAGGCGCTCAGTCGCCCGGCTTCCTGGCTCCCTGGCTCGAACTTCCCGGTGCCGCCGACCGTCTCGCGGGACTGTCCGGTGCGGCCGGACTCGATCTTGCCCACTTCGGCACGAAGGCGGACGCGGACGAGATCCGCGACACCAAGGTGGCGCAGCCGCTGCTGGTGGCCGCCGGCCTGCTGTCCGCCGCAGAACTGACCGGCACGCCCGACACCGGCGCGTCCGAGATCAACGCTGCCGCCGTCGCCGGCCACAGCGTCGGCGAGATCACCGCCGCCGTCTGGGCCGGGGTGCTCTCCGAGCCGGACGCGATGGCGTTCGTCGCGGCCCGCGGCCAGGCGATGGCCGACGCCGCCGCCGTGACCGAGACCGGCATGTCCGCGGTGCTCGGCGGCGACCCGGACGAGGTGGTGGCCCATCTGGCCGCACTCGGCCTGACCGCGGCCAACATCAACGGCGCCGGCCAGATCGTCGCGGCCGGCACCGTCGCGCAGCTGGCGGCCCTGGCCGAGGACAAGCCCGCCAAGGCCCGGGTGATCCCGCTGAAGGTGGCCGGCGCGTTCCACACCGCGCACATGGCCCCGGCGGTGGCCACCCTGGAGGAGCGGGCGGCCGCACTGGCCGTCCGTGACCCGAAACTGCCGTATGTCTCCAATGCGGACGGGCAGACGGTGAGTGACGGCAGCAGTGTCGTCCGCCGGCTGGTCGCCCAGGTGTCGAACCCGGTCCGCTGGGATCTTTGCATGGAGACCTTCAAGGATCGCGGTGTCACCGCCATCATCGAGGTGTCCCCCGGCGGCACACTGGTAGGACTGGCCAAGCGCGCGCTGCCCGGGGTGCGGACCCTCGCGCTGAAGACCCCTGACGACCTGGACGCGGCCCGCGCCCTGATCGCCGAGCACGGGGATCCTGCCGTAGCAGCCGCAGCCGAATAGGAGCCGTGCAGAGATGACAGCGAAGATCAGCCCGAGCAAGGGCGCCCCGTACGCGCGCATCCTCGGGGTCGGCGGCTACCGTCCGACCCGGGTGGTGCCCAACGAGGTGATCCTTGAGCACATCGATTCCAGCGACGAGTGGATCAGGTCCCGGTCCGGCATCGCCAGCCGGCACTGGGCCGGCCCGGACGAGACCGTGGCCGAGATGTCCCTCGCGGCCGGCGGCAAGGCCGTCGCGGACGCCGGGATCAGCCCCTCGGACATCGACGCGGTGATCGTCGCGACCGTCTCGCACTTCAAGCAGACCCCCGCCATCGCCACCGACATCGCGCACCGGATCGGCGCGGGCAAGCCGGCCGCGTTCGACATCTCGGCGGGCTGCGCGGGCTTCACCTACGGCCTCACGCTCGCCAAGAGCATGATCACCGACGGCACCGCGGGGCATGTCCTGGTGATCGGCGTGGAGCGGCTGAGCGACCTGACGGACAAGGAGGACCGCGCGACGGCCTTCCTGTTCGGCGACGGCGCCGGCGCGGTCATCGTCGGACCGTCCGAGGTGCCCGCCATAGGTCCCACGGTGTGGGGCTCGGAGGGCGACAAGTCCGAGACGATCAAGCAGACCGTCTCGTGGGAGGTGTACCGCGACACGCCCGCGGGGGAGGTCAGGTTCCCGTCGATCACGCAGGAGGGCCAGGCGGTCTTCCGGTGGGCGGTGTTCGAGATGGCGAAGGTGGCCCAGGAGGCGCTGGACGCCGCCGGGATCACCGTCGAGGATCTGGACGCGTTCATTCCGCACCAGGCCAACATGCGCATCATCGACTCGATGATCAAGGCGCTGAAGCTGCCCGAGCACGTCGCGGTGGCCCGTGACGTGGAGACCACCGGCAACACCTCGGCCGCCTCGATCCCGCTCGCGATGGAACGGCTGCTCGCCACCGGAGAGGCCAGGAGCGGGGACACCGCGCTGGTCATCGGCTTCGGGGCGGGTCTGGTCTACGCGGCAACTGTGGTTACTCTCCCCTAGGCACCACCCCTCTTCGCGGCGCCGCAGTCCCGCACGCCGCACGACAGCAACACATCAAGGAGCGCCGTAAAAAATGGCCACCAAGGAAGAGATCGTCGCCGGTCTCGCCGACATCGTGAACGAGATCGCCGGTATCCCCACTGAGGACGTCCAGCTGGACAAGTCCTTCACCGACGACCTGGACGTCGACTCTCTGTCCATGGTCGAGGTCGTCGTGGCGGCCGAGGAGCAGTTCAGCGTGAAGATCCCGGACGACGACGTGAAGAACCTCAAGACGGTCGGCGACGCGGTCGACTACATCGTGAAGGCCCAGGGCTGACCCAGCCCCCGGCCGGACCGATCCTCAAGGATCACCCCGGATCCGATCCGGATCCCCCCGGGACGACGCGCCTGTCGCCCGCCCTTCTAGACGTGGAGAGACATTCCTGTGAGTCCGACCAATCGCACCGTGGTCGTCACCGGTATCGGAGCAACCACACCACTGGGTGGCGACAGCGCGTCAACCTGGGAGGCGCTGCTCGCCGGCCGTTCCGGCGTGCGGACCCTCGAGCAGGACTGGGCGGCCGACCTGCCGGTAAGGATCGCCGCGCAGATCGCCGTGGAGCCCGGTGAGGTGCTGCCGCGCCCGCTGGCCCGCAAGCTGGACCGCAGCGCGCAGTTCGCGCTGATCGCGGCCCGCGAGGCGTGGGCCGACGCCGGTTTCACCGCCAAGGCGGGCGACGACCCGGCGATCGACCCCGACCGGCTCGGCGCGGTCGTCGCCTCCGGCATCGGCGGCGTCACCACGCTGCTCGGGCAGTACGACGTGCTCAAGGAGCAGGGCGTCCGCAAGGTCTCCCCGCACACCGTTCCGATGCTGATGCCCAACAGCCCGTCGGCGAACGTCGGCATCGACGTCAACGCGCGGGCCGGTACGCACACCCCGGTCAGCGCCTGCGCCTCGGGCGCGGAGGCCATCGGCTACGGGATCGAGATGATCCGCACCGGCCGGGCCGACGTGGTGATCGCCGGCGGCACCGAGGCGGCCATCCACCCGCTGCCCATCGTCGCCTTCGGCAACATGATGGCGATGTCCAAGAACAACGAGGACCCGCAGGGCGCCTCCCGCCCCTACGACTCGGCGCGCAACGGCTTCGTGCTCGGTGAGGGCGCGGGCGTGATCGTCCTGGAGTCGGCCGAGCACGCCGCCGCGCGCGGCGCGAAGGTCTACTGCGAGGCGGTCGGCCAGGGCATCTCGTCCGACGCGCACCACATCACCCAGCCGGAGCCGACCGGGCGGGGCATCGCCGCGGCGCTGACCCACCTGATGGAGGGCTCCGACCTCAAGCCGGCCGAGATCGTGCACGTCAACGCGCACGCCACCTCGACCCCGCAGGGCGACATCGCGGAGATCAAGGCGCTGCGCGCGGTGTTCGGCGACGACGTGGACCACATGGCGGTGTCCGCCACCAAGTCGATGACCGGCCACCTGCTGGGCGGCGCCGGCGGCATCGAGACGGTGATGACGGCGCTGGCGCTGCACCACCGGGTCGCCCCGCCGACGATCAACCTGACCGACCAGGACCCGGAGGCCGACGCGGACATCGTCGGCGACAAGCCCCGCCCGCTGCCCGAGGGCACGATCGCGGCGCTGAACAACTCCTTCGGCTTCGGCGGCCACAACGTGGTGCTCGCCTTCCGGAGCACCGGAGTCTGATCGCCTTTCCAGCCAGCGGTAGGAGGGGCCCGACGTCGCCGTCGGGCCCCTCCTTCGTGCTCTAGGCGTCCGCGGGGTCGCTGAAGCCGGCGAAGTAGTTCGCGGCCATGTCCTGTTCCCCGTGGCCGAGGGCGGAGGCGCGGGCCAGGCGTTCGGCGCCGGCCGCCGCCACGTCCAGCCGCAGGCCCGCGCCCTCGCCGGCCGCCACGACCAGCCGGGCGTCCTTCAGGGCGGCGTCCACGGTGAAGCTGGCCGCGTAGTCGGCGTCGCGGATGGCCTGCGCCTTGAGGTGCAGATACGGCAGGTCGAGCGCGCCGCCTTCGAGCGCCGCGAAGACCTGGTCGGGATCGACGGCCAGGCCCTTGGCGAGCGCCATCACCTCGCCGGTGGCGTTGGTGACCGCCAGCACCCAGCTGTTGACCACCAGCTTGAGCGCGCTGGCCGGCCCGCCGACGCCGTCCTCGCCCACCCAGACGGTACGGCGGCCGACCGCGTCGAACACCCGGTCCGCGACGGGCCTGGCGGCGGTGGGCCCGGCGGCCAGGACGATCAACTGCCCGGACTCGGCGGGCTGCTTGGTGCCGACCACGGGCGCGTCCAGGAAGAGCAGGCCGTGCCGGGCGGCGAAGGCGGCCAGCTCGCCCTGGGCCTGCGGGCCCACGGTGCTGCACTGGGCCCACACCGCGCCTTCCCGCAGCGCGGGCGCGACGGCGTTCATCACATCGAGGACGGCGGGCCCGTCGAGCAGCATGGTCAGGACGACGTCGGCGTCCCGTACCGCCTCGGCGGAGTCGGCGACGACGCGGACGCCGTGCTCGGCCAGCGGCTCGGCGCGGGCGATCGTACGGTTCCAGGCGCGGACGTCGTGGCCGGCGGCGGCGAGGTTGCGGGCCATTCCGGCACCCATGATGCCGGTGCCGAGGACTGCGACGGTGAGAGTTTCGGACATGCCGTCAGGTTAGGCCGGGACGCGGCTGGGTGGTCACACCACCTGGTGCAGCCAGCGCACCGGCGCGCCCTCGCCGGCGTAGCGGAACGGCTCCAGCTCGTCGTCCCACGGCTTGCCCAGCAGCCGGGACAGCTCGCCCTCCAGGTCGGCCTCGCCCTTGCGGGCCCGCAGCATCGCCGCGCGCAGCCGGTCCTCGGGGATCAGGATGTCGCCGTGCATGCCGATCACCGCGTGGAAGATGCCCAGTTCCGGCGTGGCGCTGTAGCGCTCGCCCTCGGCGGTGGCGCACGGCTCCGCGGTCACCTCGAAGCGCAGCTTCTGCCAGCCGCGCAGCGCGGAGGCGAGCTTGGAGGCGGTGCCGACTTCGCCCTGCCAGGAGAACTCCGCTCTCCAGGTGCCGGGCGCGGCCGGCTGCCTGATCCAGTCCAGGCTCACGCGCACGCCTAGGACGCCCGCGACCGCCCACTCGACATGCGGGCAGAGCGCGCGCGGCGCGGCGTGCACGTACAGAACACCACGTGTCGTCACCGGTACCTCCAGTGTGGGACGAGGTTCGCCTTCCCCAGCGGCCTCAACACCCGAACTGGCTCCTCCCGGGGCAACATCCGACATTCTGCACTACTCATAACAAACGGAACAACAACTGACGATCAGCTCCTGGCTGGTTTCTGCCTCCTCTCAGTTCAACCACGTGTCAGGGAAAAAGCTACCGTGCGGCGTCATAGAGGGAGTGACGTACCGTCGGGCTCGTACCAGATGTCACCCACTCGTCGGAGGGAACCGCCGAATGCGACCGCTGTGGCGACCACTGCTGCGACGCACCCTGGCACTGGCCGCGGGGGCCGCTCTCCTGGGCGGATGCACCGCCGGCGCGACCCCGTCGCTCGGCGGGGCGCACTCCTCGGGCAGCTCCGCGAGTGCCCCGCCGGGGTCCTCCCCCGCACACACCTCGCATTCCGCGCCCAAGCCCCCGCCGGACCCGTGGAACCCCCGTCCGCCCTCGGTCGCCGCGCTCGGCGACTCCATCACCCGGGGCTTCGACGCCTGCAAGCCGCTCTCGGACTGCCCCGAGGTGTCCTGGGCGACCGGCACCCGTACGAAGGTCGACAGCGTCACGCAGCGGCTCACCGCGACCGGCCACAGCTGGAACCTGGCGGTCTCCGGCGCGCTGGTCTCCGACCTGCCGGACCAGGCGCGGGCCGCCGCCGTCCACAAACCGGCCCTGGTCACCGTGCTGATCGGCGCGAACGACGCCTGCACCACCGACGTGGACTCCATGACCTCCACGGCGGACTTCCGCACCGACTTCGCCGACACCCTGTCGTATCTGCACCGCACCCTGCCGCACACCCAGATCCTGGTCTCCAGCATCCCCGACCTGCGCCGGCTGTGGTCGGTGGGCCGCAAGAACCCGCTGGGCAAGCAGATATGGAAGCTCGGCCTGTGCCCGTCGATGCTGGCCGACGCGGACTCGCAGAGCGCCGCCGCCAACTCCCGGCGCACGGCGGTGCGCGACCGGGTGATGGCGTACAACTCGGCGATGGGGCAGGTCTGCGGGCAGTACACGCTGTGCCGTTACGACGGCGGGGCGGTCTTCGACTACCGCTTCGATTCGGACGATCTCTCCACGTGGGACTGGTTTCACCCGAACGAGAGCGGTGAGGCCGCGCTCGCGAGGATACTCTCCGAGGTGGTGAGGCGGCCGACGCCGGTGGCGGATCGCAGCTGAGCGGCCGCCGCGGGCCGCTGAGGGGGTGTCACCAGCCGGTGTGGGGGCCGGGCGGGGCCTCGCGGGGGGCGTTCTCGGGCGATGCGTCGGCGCCCTCGGTCGTGTCCTCGGGCGGCAGGAGTTCCTTGACGAGCAGGGTGGCGCCGGCCACCGCGCCCGGCATCAGGAAGACCGCCACGAACGGCACCAGGAACGCGACCACCAGCGGCACGCCGAACCCCAGCACCAGCGGCAGCCGGCCGCGCATCAGCGCGATCCTGGTGCGCATCGGCACCTCGCGGCGTTGCAGCGCCACCGCGGCCAGTTCCAGCGCCAGGAAGAACCCCGACACGCAGAACCCGGCCACCGGCACCACGGTCTGCCCGAACACCGGCACGAAGCCGAGGACGAACAGCACGATCCCGAAGGCGGCGACGCGGAGCAGGACGCGGATGCTGTCCCGGGTGGACTCGACGATCTCGCGCCACAGCGAGCGCTCGGCCGGTTCCGGGCCGCCGGACTCGGCGCGGTCGACGCGCTCGGCGATCGTCTCGTAGAACGGCTGGCCGACCAGCAGGGTCACCGCGGTGAACGAGATCACCGCGAGGAGGAGGCCGCCGCCGAACAGGGTGACCGTGAGCAGGCCCCGGAAGGCGTCCTGCCACGCGTGCGACCAGTGGTCGGCGAACGGGGTCGCCCACGCGACGAGGTCGTCCGCCCAGATGGCGAGGGCGGTGAGGGCGGCGGCGTAGCCGAGGAGGGTGAGGAGGGCGGGGATCAGGCCCAGGCGGGTCTCCCGGGGGTGCCGGACGGCCCAGCGCTGGCCTTCGACGAGGAGGCGTATGCCTTTGGCTAGATCGCGCATGAGGGGGATCCTAGGGGCACTTCTCCGCTTCCGGCGGCCGAGCGATGAGTTCTCGGGCCGGCGGGAGTCTGCCCTCATGACCGGACCATGCGCGGCGCCGTGGGGCGCCGCCCGGTGAGAGCTCGGAGGACATCATGGCGAACACCTCGAACGGCAAGCCGCCGGTCGTGGACATCGAGACCTGGCAGGCCGAGCGGGACGAGCTGCTGGTGCGGGAGAAAGCGCATACGCACGAAGGGGACGCGATCGCCGCGGCGCGGCGGCGGCTGCCGATGGTGGAGTTCGACGGGACGGTCGAGGTGGTCGGGCCGGACGGTCCCGTGCCGTTCATCGACCTGTTCCAGGGCCGCGAGGAGCTGCTGACCTACCGGCACATGTGGTGGGACGGGGCACCGCACCAGGGGCAGTGCGAGGGGTGTACCAACGCGGCCTGGCATCTGAAGGACACCGAGTACCTCAACGCGTGCGGGGTGTCGTTCGCCGTCGTGACCGGCGGGGCGTGGGACGAGGTGGAGCCCTTCGTCGCGTTCATGGGCTACACCCAGCCCTGGTACTCGGTGCGCGGCGTGGAGGGGCCGGCCGGCTCGACGATGGGCCACCTCACCAGCTACCTGCGGGACGGCGACCGGGTGTTCATGACGTACTCCACGACCGGCCGCGGCAACGAGGCGTTCAGCGGCACGTTCGCCCTGCTGGACATGACGCCCTACGGGCGGCGCGAGGCGTGGCAGGACGTCCCCGAGGGCTGGCCCGAGGGAAACCACGCCTGCTGGTACTGGCGCACCGACGCCGAAGGCAACCCCACCTGGGGCCCGGCCGGCCGCCCCGCCCCCCAGTGGACCCGCCCCACCGCCACCCCCGAGACGACCCTCGGCCGCAACGGCGAGATGAACTAGCCCGCGGCGACCGTGAGTGGCGCACCCAGCGGGAGGGAGGCGGCCGGGCCTCCGGTGTGGAGGGTGTAGGTGCCCGGGATCGTGTGCCACTCGCCCGCGCCGTTCGGGTACGGGTTCCAGACCTGGAACGTGCGGGGGCTCAGTGGCAGCGTGACCTGGACCGACGTGCCGGGGGCGGCCTCCACCGAGGCGAAGGCGGCGAGCCACCGGGGCGGTCGGGCCACACCGTCGTCGGGGGGTGACACGTAGAGCTGGACGACCTCCCGGCCGGGGCGGGGGCCGGTGTTGCGCAGACGGACGACTGCCGACGTCGCGGTCGCGGACAGCTCCTCGTACTCCCACTGGGTGTAGCCGAGTCCGTGGCCGAAGGGGTAGGCCGGGCCGGCCGAGCACCGGTCCCAGCCGCGGTAGCCGACGAACAGGCCCTCGTCGTAGGCGAGGACCCCGTCGGCCGAAGGCGAGACAGCGCTGACCGGCGCGTCGGACAGGACCGCCGGCCATGTCGTCGGCAGCCGGCCGCCCGGCTCCGCGCGGCCGAGCAGGACGTCCGCGAGCGCCGCGCCGCCCTCCTGGCCGGGGAACCACGCGAGGAGCACCGCCGCGACCTCGTCCCGCCACGGAAGCTCCACCGGCGCACCGGAGTTGACCACGACCACGGTCCGCGGGTTGGCCGCGGCGACCCGGGTCACGAGGTCGTCCTGGCGGCCGGGCAGCCGCAGGTCGGTGCGGTCGAAGCCCTCGGACTCGACCCGGTCCGTGGTCCCGACGACCACGATCGCGGTGTCCGCCGTGCGGGCCGCCTCGACCGCCTCTGCGATCAACTCCTCCGGGTCCCGCTCGGGTTCACCGTGCAGCAGGGCGAAGGAGACGGCCTGGATGGGGAGTTGGAGTTCCTTGGGCACGGTGTGCACGAGGGAGACCTCGACCGGTTCGCCGGCGGCCAGCCGTACCGTGCCGTGCTCGGACGGCAGTCCGAAGAACGCCTCGAAGGGGTCGGCCTTCTCGTCGGGGGGCGAGAACCGGCCGGCGCCGTCGAACAGGACCCGGCCGGCGACGGTGAGCCGCAGACCGCCGACCCCGCGCGTGCCGAAGCGGTGTTCGCCGCCGACCCGCGGTACGAACGTGCCGTGCGTCTCGACGGTGTGCAGCTCGTCGAAGCCGACCCCGTCGGGCAGGTCGCCGAGCCACTGGAGCTGCCCGCCGGGCAGGCGTTCGCCGCCGAGTTCGCGGCCGGCCGCGTCCCGGGCGGTGGCCCGCAGGGCGAATCCGGCCCCGGCGGCGCCCAGTTCCTCGCCGGGGTCGGCGCCGAGCGCGTACCGCAGGGTCCCGGCGGGCAGCGCGGCCCGCAGCCCGTCGAGCGGCGAGACCACGTGGTCGGGGAAGACCTGCGCGGAGCCGCCGCCGAGGATCCGGGCGTCCCGCGCGGCGGCGCCGATCAGGGCGACGGTGCCGGGGGCGTCGAGCGGCAGCACCGGGGCCGCGCCCCGCACCTCGTTGCGCAGCAGCACGAAGCTCCGGCGGGCGATCTCCCGGGCCAGCGCCGGGCCGTCCACCGGCGCCGGACGGTCCGCGGCGGCGACGGCCGGCGGCGCGCCGGCCAGCAGCCCGACGCGGGCGGCGAGCCGCAGCACCCGGCGCGCGGCGGCGTCCACCAGGCTCTCGTCCACCTCGCCGGCCCGGACCGCCGCGGCCAGCGCCTCGCCGTAGACGGTCAGCGGGCCCGGCATGGCCAGGTCGAGGCCGCCGCGGATGCCGCCCACGGTGGAGCGGGCGGCCAGCCAGTCGGAGACGAGGACGCCGTCGAAGCCCCATTCGCCGCGCAGCACGCCCTCGTTGAGTGCGGTGTTCTCGGTCATCGTGGTGCCGTTGACGGAGTTGTACGCGGCCATCACGCCCCACGGCCCGGCGTCCTTGACGATCGCCTCGAACGGGGCGAGGTACAGCTCGCGCAGCGGCCGGGGCGCGATCCGGTTGTCGACGGTGAAGCGCTCGGTCTCGGCGTCGTTGGCGGTGAAGTGCTTGACGGTGACGCCGACGCCGCCGTCCTGCACACCGCGTACGTATCCGGTGCCGATCGCGCCGGTGAGCAGCGGGTCCTCGCTGTACGCCTCGAAGTGCCGGCCGCCGAGCGGCGACCTGTGCAGGTTGACGGTGGGCGCGAGCAGGACGTGGACGCCCTTGCGGTGCGCCTCCTGGGCCAGCAGCCGGCCGGCCCTGCGGGCGAGTTCCGGGTCCCAGCTCGCGGCGAGCGCGGTGGGGCTGGGCAGGGCGATGGACGGGTCGTCGGCGGTCCAGCGCCGGCCGCGGACGCCGATCGGGCCGTCGGACATCACCAGCGAGGCCAGGCCGATCGCCGGCAGCGCGGGCAGCGACCACAGGTCCTGGCCGGCCAGCAGCCGGGCCTTGTCGTCCAGGCCGAGGGCGCCGAGCGCCGCCTCGACGGCCTGCTCGCGGGCCGCGTCCCCGTCAGCAGCGTTCCCGGAAGTGGCGTCCCCGTCAGCAGCGTTCCCGTCCGTCGCGTCACCCTCGGTGGCATCGGGCAGCATCATCGGTCCCCGTCCGTCGGCGTTCTCGTCATCCTGGCATCCGCCGCCGGGAACGCGTAAGGACCGCGCTCCTTTGAGCACGGTCCTTACCCAGCACCCTTGCGGCGGGTCGCCGGACGGTCAGACGACCGTCAGGTCCACCGTGATGTTGCCGCGGGTGGCGTTGGAGTACGGGCACACCTGGTGCGCCTTCTCGATCAGGTCCTGCGCCGTCGGCTCGTCCACGTTCGGGATCGAGACGGCCAGCTCGACCGTCAGGCCGAACCCGCCGGACGGGAGCTTGCCGATGCCGACCTTGGCGGTGACCCGGGAGCCGGAGATGTCGGCCTTGGCCTGCCGGGCGACGACGCCGAGCGCGCTCTGGAAACAGGCGCTGTAGCCGGCCGCGAACAGCTGCTCGGGGTTGGTCCCGGCGCCGCTGCCGCCCATCTCCTTCGGCGGGTTGACGACGACGTCGAGCTTGCCGTCGTCGCTGGCGACCCGGCCGTCCCGGCCGTTCTCGGCGGTGGCCACCGCGGTGTAGAGCACGTCCACGGGCTGAATGGTCATGAAGTGGTCCTCCTGTTGGCAGATCGTCGCGCCTGCAACATCTTGTTGAAAAACCGGCCGCCTGTCACTCCCCGAGTGCCACGACCATCTTTCCGGTGTTGTCGCCGCGCAGCATTCCGAGGAACGCCTCGACGCCGTTCTCGATTCCCGTCACCACCGTCTCGTCGTGCCGCAGCCGCCCCTCGCTGAGCCAGCCGCCGACCTCGCGGACGAACTCCGGGCGCAGGTCGAAGTGGTCGGTGACGATCATGCCGCGCAGGGTGAGCCGCTTGCCGATCGCCAGGCCGAGGTTGCGCGGCCCGGCCGGCGGCTCGGTCGAGTTGTACTGCGCGATGGCGCCGCACAGCACGGCCCGGCCGCCCCGGCGCAGCGCGCCGATCGCCGCCTCCAGGTGCTCGCCGCCGACGTTGTCGAAGTAGAGGTCGATGCCCTCGGGCGCGGCGGCCCTCAGCTGCTCGGCCACCGGGCCGTTCTTGTAGTTGAACGCGGCGTCGAAGCCGTACTCGCCGGTCAGCAGGGCCACCTTCTCGTCGGAGCCGGCGCTGCCGATCACCCGGGAGGCGCCCAGCAGCCGGGCGATCTGGCCGGCCTGGCTGCCGACCGCGCCCGCCGCGCCGGACACGAAGACGGTGTCGCCGGCCGCCAGCTCGCCGATCCGCAGCAGCCCGGCGTAGGCGGTGAGCCCGGTCGAGCCCAGGACGCCGAGGTACGCGGGCAGGTCCGCCTGCGCGGGGTCCACGACGACGGCCTGCCTGGCGTCCAGCTCCGCGTACTCCCGCCAGCCCAGGCCGTGCAGGACGTGGTCGCCGACCGCGACGCCCTCCGCGCCGGAGGCGACCACCCGGCCGACCGCGGCACCGTCCATCGGGCGGTTCAGCTCGTAGGGCGGGACGTAGGACTTCACGTCGTTCATCCGGCCGCGCATGTACGGGTCGACCGACAGGTACAGGTTGCGCACCAGGATCCGGCCGGGGCCCGGCTCGGCGGCCGGCTCGGTCTCGACCAGGGCGAAGTCGTCGGGCACCGGCCAGCCCTCGGGACGGGCGACCAGATGCCACTCGCGGCTCTTCGGCATCGGCTTCTTCTCCTTCACCATGGCAAATATTGAGGTTGTCAATTAACCATGAACCGCAATGTTTCATGTTGTCAAGCAACCACGGGTAGCCTGACCCGTATGACCCGACGACGACTCGATCCGCTGACCGCCGAGGTGGTCGATCTGTTCGGCTCGGTGGTCGCGCGCTTCCACCAGGAGTACGACGCGGCTGCCGCCGGCTTCGGGCTGACCGGCGCGCAGGCCCGGGTGCTCGCGCTGCTGAACCACGGGCCGATGCCGATGCGGCAGATCGCCCAGCGGCTGAAGTGCGAGCCGTCCAACGTCACCGGGATCGTGGACCGGCTGGAGGCGCAGGGCCTGGCCGAACGGCAGGCCGACCCCGCCGACCGGCGGATCAAGCTCGCGGCCGCCACGGCGGCCGGCCACGACGCGGCCGACCGGCTGCGCGACGCGCTGGACTTCGCCGGCGAACCGCTGGCCGGGCTGTCGGAGCAGGAGCGGACGCTGCTGCGGGATCTGCTGCGGCGGATGCTGGGGCCGGACGCGGGCTGACGAGGGCCCGGGCTGGACGTCAGCCGAGGCAGGAGTGCGGCTCAGCCAGCCGCGCGGCCACCCGCCCGTACCGCTACTGGCACCACCACAGCACCGGCTTGCACGTTCCGCTCGGTGTCGGGGACGGGCTGCTGCTCGGCGGCTTCGAGGTCGGCGGGCTGCTGTGCGGCGGGGCACCGGTGGTCGTACGGGTCGAGGTCGGCCCGGCGGCGGTGGTGGTCGGCGCCGGGTGCGACCCCGTGGGTCCGCCCGACGCGGGCGGCGCGGCGGTGTGCCGCGAGGGTGTCGCGGACGGCGAGCCGGAGCCACTGTCCGACGGTGACGCGCTGCCGGTGTGCCGCGGCCCGGGGGCGGGGGCGCCGGTGGAGCTCATGTCGAGCGAGGTCGGGGTGCCGGTGGGCGCGGGCGGCAGTTCCGCTATGCCGGGTGGCTGCGCCGGGGCGTCGGAGCCGCCGGAGAAGGCGGCCATCGTGAACAGCACGGCCGCGCCCGCCAGCGCCGTCCCGCCGATCCCGAGCACCAGCGCCCGCTGCTGCCGGGCCCGCCGGGAGCGTTTACGGCGCGGCTCGTGCGCCGAGAACGCCAGCGGATCGCCGTCGGCCGCCCCGTGCGACGCCCGCCGCGAAGACCGCGGCGACGCCTCGAAGTCGTCCGGCCGGGCCTCGACCAGCGGCAGTTGCTCGGTGACGGCCTCCCCAGGAGGCGTGGACCGGTCCGCAACCGTGCCGCAGTCCGGGCACGAGTAGGCGCCGTTGAGCGGGCGCCGGCAGGCGAGGCAGAAGTCCATGGCGGTTGGACCCTACGGGACGTCCGCGCGGTGGCGCACCCCGCCGGCCGGCCGGTGCCGGCAACCGCCACGAAAAAGTAAAGAGATAGTCAAGTCCCGGCGATTTATCTCCCCTTGGCGCCCCTTTCGCCCCCGTATGCGGGATGCGGGCGGCTTGACGTGGGACCGGGGCGGAACGTTCTAATTAGGCTGACCTAACCAAGGGCAGGCTTAGCTAATGGCCGTCCCGCGGCCCACGACAGCCCCGACGGCCCACCCGGCCCCGACAACAGCGCTCCGGCAGCACTCCGGCAGGCAGAGGACCCTCATGCTCCCCACGTTCGTCATCGGACTCCGAGAAGGGCTGGAGGCGGCGCTCATCGTGGGCATCATCGCGTCCTTCCTCGCCCAGCAGGGACGCCGCGACGCACTGCGCAAGGTGTGGATCGGCGTCGGGATCGCGGTGGCGATCTGCGTGGCCGTCGCCGTCGCGCTGCAGATCCTGTCGAGCGACCTGCCGCAGAAGCAGCAGGAGCAGCTGGAGACGGTGGTCGGCGCGATCGCCGTGGTGATGGTCAGCTACATGGTGCTGTGGATGCGCCGGCACTCGCGCGACCTGCGCAAGGACCTGGAGGGCGCGGCCGGCCGCGCCCTGGCCGCCGGTTCCGCCTCGGCGCTGGTCGTGATGGCGTTCCTGTCCGTGCTGCGCGAGGGCTTCGAGACGTCGGTCTTCCTGCTCGCCACCTTCAACGCCAGCGACAACGCCTGGCTCGGCGGCACCGGCGCGGCGCTGGGCGTCGTGCTCGCCGCCGGCATCGGCTACGGCATCTTCAAGGGCGGCCTGCGGATCAACCTCTCCCGGTTCTTCCGGATCACCGGCCTGGTGCTGATCCTGGTCGCGGCCGGCCTGGTGTCCACCGCGCTGATGACCGCGTACGAGGGCGGCTGGCTCGACCAGGGCTCGCAGGCGTTCGACCTGTCCTGGCTGGTGCGGCCCGGCACCCCGCTGTCCTCGGTGGTCACCGGCGTGCTCGGCATCCAGCCGTACCCGAACTGGGCGATGGTCATCGGCTGGCTCGTCTACGCCGTCCCGATGATGGCCGTCGTGCTGTGGCCGGCCCGCCGCAAGGCGCCGGCGGCCAAGCCCCGTACCGCCCCCGAACCCGCGCGGACCGCGGAAGCCGGCTGACCGGCCCCCGTACCCGTACCGTCCCCGCGCCCCAGCCCCGCCCCGCCCCGTTCCCCGTACGACCCGTCTTCCGCCGCGCCCGCGCGCGGGAAAGCCCTAGGAGTCCCCGTGAAGTCCCCTGCCACCAACCGCCGCGTCCTGGCCTGCGCCGCGACCGTGATCTCCGCGGGCCTGCTGCTGACCGCCTGCGGCGGTGACAAGAGCGACTCCAAGGGATCCGGCGCCGCGGACGCGAAGAACGCCGGCAGCAAGACGACGGACGTGTCGGTCACCGTCAGCAACAAGGACTGCGCCCCCACCCCGGCCACGGCCCCGGCGGGACCGGTGAAGTTCACCGTCAAGAACAAGAACTCGGCGAAGGTCACCGAGGCCGAGGTGCTCGACGGCGGCAAGATGCTCGGCGAGAAGGAGAACCTGACGCCGGGCCTGTCCGGCGACTTCACCCTCACCCTGGACGCGGGCAGCTACGAGGTCTACTGCCCCGGCGCCGACACCGACAAGACCAAGTTCACCGTCACCGGCGCGGCCAAGAAGAGCTGGAAGGACGACCCGGCGCTGGTCACCGCGACCCAGAGCTACGCGACCTGGATCACCGGCGAGGTCAAGGAACTGGTGTCCAGCACCGCCGAGTTCACCGCCGCGGTCAAGAGCGGCGACATGGACAAGGCGCGGACGCTGTACGGCAAGGCGCGGATCCACTACGAGCGGGTCGAGCCCACCGCGGAGATCTGGGGCGACATCGACGGCCGGATCGACGGCCGCGCCGACGACGCCGCCACCCCGGCCGACTTCACCGGCTTCCACCGGATCGAGCAGGCCATCTGGGAGAAGAAGTCGCTCACCGGCATGGACAAGCTGGCCGACCAGCTCAACACCGACGTGGCCGACCTCTACAGCAAGGTGCAGACGGTCGAGTACCAGCCCGCGGAGATCGCCAACGGCGCCACCGACCTGGTCAACGAGATCCAGTCGTCCAAGATCACCGGCGAGGAGGAGCGGTACTCGCACATCGACCTGCTCGACTTCGACGGCAACCTGGCCGGCGCCAACGAGGCCGTCAGCGTGCTGCTGCCGGTGCTGAAGACCAAGGACGCGGCGCTGGTGAGCACGCTGGCCACCCGCTACCAGCAGACCGCGGACGCGCTGAAGAAGTACGAGGCCACGCCCGGCTACGAGAGCACCGGCTACGTGGACTACAGCAAGGTGGGCAAGGACGCGCGGCGTACGCTGTCGCAGTCCGTCGACGCCTACGCCGAGGCCGTCTCCAAGATCGCCGGAAAGATCGCCTGACCATCGTGAACGACACTCCCGACATCACCCCAGAACAGCCCGAGCCGGCCCGGCGCGGGGACGGACCACCGGCCCCCGTCAGCAGGCGGCGGCTGCTCGGCGTGGTCGGTGCCGGGGCGGCCGTGGCCGGCGCCGCAATCGGGGCGGGTGGCGCCGTGCTGGCCGGCAGCGACGACCGGAAGTCCGGCTCCGAGGGTTCGGGTACCGACACCGGCTCGGTCGCCGCGTCCACCGTGGCGTTCCACGACGACCACCAGGCCGGCATCGCCACGCCGTCCCAGGACCGGCTGTGCTTCGCCACGTTCGACGTGACGTCCACCGCGAGCCGGGCCGACCTGGCCGACCTGCTGAAGACCTGGACGGCGGCGGCCGAGGCGATGACGCTCGGCAAGCCGGTGCCCGGCGACGTCGGCGACCTCAACACCCCGCCGGACGACACCGGGGAGGCGGTCGGGCTGACCCCCGGCCGGCTGACCGTCACCATCGGCTACGGGCCCTCGCTGTTCGACGGCCGGTTCGGGCTGGCCGGTCGCCGGCCGTCGGCGCTGAAGAAGCTCCCCGAGCTGCCCGGTGAGAACCTCGACCCGGACAACTCCGACGGCGACCTGTGCGTCCAGGCGTGCGCGGACGACCCGCAGGTGGCCTTCCACGCGATACGCAACCTGCGCCGGCTCGGCTTCGGCACGGTGGTGCCGCGCTGGATGGAGCTGGGCTTCGGCCGCACCTCGTCCACCACCCCGCAGCAGGCCACCCCGCGCAACCTGATGGGCTTCAAGGACGGCACCCGCAACATCGACTCGACCGACGCCGGGCTGATGGGGCAGCACGTCTGGATCGGCGAGGAGGAGCCGCAGCGCTGGGCGCGCGGCGGCTCGTACCTGGTCAGCCGCAAGATCAAGATGCGGATGGAGCAGTGGGACCGGGACCGGCTCGGCGACCAGCAGAACGTCTTCGGCCGCTACAAGGGCAGCGGCGCCCCGCTGACCGGCCACCAGGAGAAGGACGCGCCGGACTTCGCGGCCAAGGACGGCTCGGAGTACGTGATCCCGGCCGACTCGCACATCCGGCTGGCCGCGCACGAGAACAACAACGGGCTGCGGATCCTGCGCCGCGGCTTCTCGTACACCGACGGGATCGACCCGGAGACCGGGGACCTGCTGGGCGGGCTGTTCTTCATCGCGTTCATGAAGCGGCCCGACCAGTTCATCACCTTGCAGCGGTCGCTGGGCGCGCACGACGCGCTCAACGAGTACATCCAGCACATCGGGAGCGGGGTGTTCGTGTCGCCGCCGGGGCTCGCGGCGGGGCAGGACTGGGGGAAGCAGCTCTTCGGCTGAGGCGGGGGCTCCCGGGTGCCAGAGGGGGATCGGCGATCCCTGGTTGAGGTGGGCCTTCATCCGGTGCGGCGGCGCGCGCAGGCTGGTGGGTGCCAGGGGATCCGCCCCTGGCACGTGAACCGCCAGGAGCCGTCAGATGACCGACCGGACCGACACCGCGAACGCCACCGCCTCCCCCCGTCCCGGCACCGGCCGGATCGCCCTGGTCACCGGGGCCAACCGGGGCCTGGGCCGCAGCACCGCGCTGCGGCTCGCCGAGGACGGCGTGGACCTGCTGATCACCTACCGCTCGCACGCCGACGAGGCCCGGGCCGTGGTGGACGCGGCCGCGGCGCTCGGCCGCACCGCGCACGCCTTCCAGCTCGACACCGGACGGGTCGAGGACTTCGCGCCCTTCGCCGAAGAGCTGCGCGCGGTGCTCAAGGACAGCTGGGACCGGGAGGACTTCGACTTCCTGGTCAACAACGCGGGCGGCGGCCTGTCGCGCCCCTTCACCGAGACGACGGTGGAGAGCTTCGACGAGCTGATGAACGTCCATGTGCGCGGGGTGTACTTCCTCACCCAGACGCTGGCCCCGCTGATCGCCGACGGCGGCCGGATCATCAACCTGTCGAGCGGGCTCGCCCGCTTCACCACCCCCGGCTTCTCGGCGTACGCGGCCATGAAGGGCGCGGTCGAGGTGCTGACCCGGTACCTGGCCAAGGAGCTCGGCGGGCGCGGGATCACCGCGAACATCGTGGCGCCGGGTCCGGTGGCCACCGACTTCGGCGGCGGCGCCGTCCGCGACAACGCGCAGATGCGCGGCTTCCTGGAGAGCCAGACCGCGCTCGGCCGGGTCGGCGAGGCGGCGGACATCGGCGGGGTGATCTCCGCGCTGCTGTCGGAGCGGACCGGCTGGATCAACGGGCAGCGGATCGAGGCGTCGGGCGGGATGCTGCTCTGACGCCCCGGGCTGACCGGTGCCGGGGGCCGGCCGGCGGCGTGATCTGCGAGCGGGACCCGGCGAGGGAGACTGGAGCCATGGACCGAGCACAACTGGCCGACTTCCTGCGCACCCGGCGGGAGGCCCTGCAACCCGAGGACGTCGGGCTGCCGCGCGGCCCGCGGCGGCGGACCCGGGGTCTGCGCCGCGAGGAGATCGCCGCGCTGAGCGGGATGTCGAGCGACTACTACACCCGGATCGAGCAGTCCCGCGGCCCGCAGCCGTCCGAGCCGATGCTCGCCGCCATCGCGCAGGGCCTGCATCTGAGCCTGGACGAGCGGGACCACCTCTTCCGGCTGGCCGGCCACAGCACCCCGCGGCGCAGCCCGCGCACCGACCACGTCAGTCCGGGCCTGATGCGGATCCTGGACCGGCTGGCCGACACCCCGGCGCAGGTGATCAACGGCCTCGCGGAGGCGCTGATGCAGACCGGCCCGGCGACGGCGCTGCTCGGCAAGGACACCGAGCGGACCGGCCCGGACCGCAGCTTCATCTACCGCTGGTTCACCGATCCCGACGCGCGGCTGCTCTACCCCGAGGAGGACCACCGCCTGCACAGCCGGCTGTTCGCCTCGGACCTGCGCACCGCCAACTCCCGGCAGGGCCCCGACTCCCCCGCGGCGCGGATGGCCGCCACGCTGACGGAGCTGAGCCCGGAGTTCGCCGAGCTGTGGAGCGCCCACGAGGTGGGCCTGCACCGGGACGGCACCAAGCGGATCAGGCACCCGCAGCTGGGCATCCTGGAGCTGCACTGCCAGTCGCTCTACGACATGGACCAAGCCCAGGCGCTGCTCGTCTTCACCGCGACCCCGGGCACGGAGTCGTACGAGAAGCTCCAGCTGCTGCCGGCGGTGGGCGAGCGCGCCCCCGGCACCTGACCAGCGGCGCCCCGTCAGGACCGCAGGCCGGGTCTCAGGCCCACACGTCGGGGCCGGCGACCCGCCACTCGACCAGGTCGGGGCGGGCCAGATCGGCCTCGGTGACGTCGTCGAGGCCGGCCCGGCGCAGGAACTCGATCACGTCGGCGGCCGACCGGGCCAGCCCGGCGTCCTGGCCGCGGATCGTGACGCGGCGCCCGCCGGGGCCTGGCGGGTGCACGATCACCGATGCGTCCATGCCACCCAGCCTGCGCCGTTTCCGCCGCCGGCGCACACCGAACGCGCGCACTGGCCGGCCGGACGCGCCGGGTAGGACTCGAACTCATTTCGGTTTGCCGTGACCGCAGCGGCCTCACCCGGACGGCTGGCACGCTGGCGCGGTATATGGCCGCAGCAGAGGGCGCATGATCGGCAACCAGGAGTGATCGGCATGACTCGCACCATGTACGACGGAGTCACCCCGTCGAGCATCCCCACGTCCGCGACGATGGTCGCCGGCTACGTGGACGGGCACTACGCCAATCTCACCGCCCTGCGCAAGCGATTCCCCGAGGCGACGCTCGTCCAGATCGCCGTGTCCTGGAAGACCCGCGGCCACGTCCTGGACGTCGAGAAGGGTGACGCGACGCCGGCCGAGGCGGTGAAGTGGTGCACCCACACGATGGCCGACAAGGCCAACGGCGAGCTGACCGTGTACTGCAACACCTCGGCATGGCCGCAGGTGAAGGCCGCCTTCACGTCCGCCGGCGTCACCCAGCCCCAGTACTGGATCGCGCACTGGGACGGCAGCCCGGAGATCCCGGCCGGCGCGGTCGCCAAGCAGTACCGCAACACCCCCGGCTACGACGTCTCCGCGGTGGCCGCCCACTGGCCGGGCGTGGACTCCACGTCCCCGCCCAAACCGCCCGCTTACGAGCCGTTCCCTGGCGCCGCCTGGTTCACCGTGGGCCGCAAGTCCCCGATCGTCGCGGCGATGCACACCCGCCTGGTCGCGGAGGGCTGCAACCACTACCAGTCCACGGCGAACAAGGACGTGATCGGCAGCGGCGACATCGCCTCCTACGAGGCCTGGCAGCGCAAGTGCGGCTACACGGGCGCGGCGGCGAAGTGGCCCCCCGGCAAGTCCAGCTGGGACAAACTCCACGTCCCCAACGTCTGACCGCCGCTGTCGGCGGGCCGCCACCCCGGCAGCGGACCCTCTCGGCTGCTCAGATGAAGCCGCCGGCCGCATGGATGGTCTGCGCGGTGATCCAGCGGGCCTCGTCCGAGGCCAGGAAGGCGGCGATGTCCGCGATGTCGGCGGGCTCGCCGAGCCGGCCGAGCGGCGTACCGGCCTCGGCCTCGGCGACCACCTGCGGCGGCACGCTGCTGAGGACGTCCGTCCTGGTCAGCCCGGGCAGGATGCTGTTCACCGTGACCGACCTCGGGCCCAGCTCCCAGGCCAGGGTGCGGGCGAGCTGATCGCCCGCCGCCTTGGCCGCGGCGAGCAGCGCCCTGCCGGGCAGCGGCGCGACGGTCAGGGCGGAGGAGATCACGATGATCCGTCCGTGGTCGCGGATGCGGCGCGCGGATTCGCGCAGGGCGGCGAAGGTGCTGCGTACGTTGGCGGCGAAGTGCAGTTCGAAGTCCTCGTCGGTGGCCCCGGCGAGCGGCCCGCCGGTGGCCGTGCCGGCGTTGTTCACCCACACGTCGACCCGGCCGTAGCGCTCCTCGGCGGCGTCGAACAGCTCCTTGGCGGCGGTGGCCCGGGTGATGTCGGTGGGCACGGCGGTGGCCTGCCCGCCCGCCTTCGCTATCCGCGCGACGACCTGGGCCGCGGCCTCCTCCCCGCGTGAGCCGATGACGACCCGCATCCCGGCCCCGGCGAGGCGTTCGCTGATCGCCCGCCCGATTCCGCGCGAACCCCCGGTGACGACCGCGACCCGTTCCTCTGCGTGCATGACGACTCCCCCTTGGGACATTGGCAGATCCTGTGGATGGTCCACAACATCTACTATTTAGTCGAGGGTGTCAACTGTCCAGATGGTAGGTTGTCCCCATGGCGACCGCACCCGACGACGAACTCGCCGAGAGCCTGGTCCACCTCTTCCGCGAGATGGACGGCCTGTTCAGCACGGTGAGCCGGGAAGCGGGCCTGACCCCGCAGCAGGCCCAACTGCTGTGCCACGCCCAGCACACCCGGCCGTCCTTCACCGAGCTCGCGGCCCTGCTGCACTGCGACAAGACCAACATCACCGGCCTGGTGGACCGCCTCCAGCGACGCGACCTGCTGACCCGCCGACCCGATCCGCACGATCGCCGCATCACCCGCGTCCACCTCACCCCCGAGGGTGAGACCCTCACGACCGCCTTCCAGCAGTCCGTGAACGCGGCGGTCGCGACCCGCTTCACCGCCTGGCCCGCGGCCCGCCGCGCCACCCTGACCCAGGCGCTGACCGGCGCCACGTCGGCCCTGCGCGGCGACTGACCGGGCAGGCCGGGGCGCGAGCGGTAGCCCTACCCCGGCAGGGTGAGGCGCGGGGGCGGGTGGGTGCGCATACTCGGGGGCATGGACGAGCACGGGCAACTCGCGGATTTTCTGCTGGCGCGGCGGAGTCAGCTGCGGCCGGAGGACGTCGGGCTGCGGACCTACGGGGAGCGGCGGCGGGTACCGGGGCTGCGGCGGGAGGAGCTCGCCATGCTCGCGGGGATCAGCGCGCCCTACTACACGCGGCTTGAGCAGGGGCAGTCGCGGAACGCCTCGCCGGAGGTGCTGGACGCGCTGGCCGGGGCGCTGCGGCTGGACGAGTCCGAGCGGGCGCATCTGCACGCTCTGGCCCACGCGCCGAGGAAGGCCCGGGGCGCGGCGCGGCCGCGGCCCGAGCGGGTCGGTGCGGCGACCCGCGCGCTGCTCGCGGCCATCGACGGCACTCCCGCCATCGTCATCGGGCGGCGCAGCGACGTGCTGGCCTGGAACGGGCAGGGGCACGCGCTGTTCGCCGGGCATCTGGACCCGGCGGGGCCGGACGATCCGGGGCGGCGGCCGAACATGGCCCGGCTGGTGTTCCTCGACGCGCACACCCGTGACCTGTACGCGGACTGGCCCGCGAAGGCCAAGGCCGTCGTGGGCAACCTGCGGCTGACCGCCGGACGGCACCCCGGCGATCCTCTGCTGGCCGCACTGATCGGCGAACTGACCATGCGCAGCCCGGAGTTCGCCACCATGTGGGCCGACCACCGGATCGTGGCCTGCGACACCGCCGACTACGAGATGCGGCACCCGCTGGTCGGCACCCTGACCGTCACCCAGCAGACGCTGCAGAGCCCGCAGGGCGACGGCCCGGCCATCGTGGTGGCCACCGCTGAGCCCGGCTCGCCCTCCGCGGCCGCCCTGGCGCTGCTCGCCCACGCCACCACGGCCGGTGAGCCGCAGCCCCGCGGCGCCGACAGCCCCACCGTCTGACCCACCCGCCCGAACCACCCGCCCGAACTCCGGCGCGCGCCCGACCGAAGGCGCCGCGCCGCGGCCCCGGCATGCCCGGAGAACCCCCGAACACCCCCGAACACAAGACGAGTTGAAGGACCACCATGTCCAAGCGAAGCCTCACGATCACCCTGTCCGCCGTCCTGGTGGCCGCCGCCGCCCTCACGGCCGCCGCGCCGGCCGGCGCGCGGACCCCGGTCCGGCCGCTGACCGACGTACGGATCGCCGCCCACTTCGACGTCCTCGCCGGCCGGCAGCCGGAGAACGTCGCCCTGCTGCCCGACGGCAGCGCGGACGTCACCTTCGCCGGCAGCCGCCAGATCGCCCGGATCACCCCGCGCGGCACCACCCACGTCCTGGCCACGCTGCCCGCGCCGGCCGACGGCGGCGGCAACACCCCCGCCCTCGGCTTCCCGCTGACCACCGGCATCGTCCGCACCCCGGACGGCACCCTGTACGTCCTCTACGCGACCGGCACCTCCGACCTGACGGGGCTGTGGCGGCTGCGCCCCGGCGGCACCCCGCAGCGCATCGCGGCGCTGCCCGCGAACGGCCTGCCCAACGGGCTGGCCCTGGACGACAGCGGCCGGCGGCTGTACATCACGGACTCCGTGCTCGGCACCGTGTGGACCGTGCCGACCGCCGGCGGCAGGCCCACCGCCTGGTCCACCGCCCCCGAACTCGCCGCGACCGGCTTCCTCGGCGCCAACGGCGCGAAGGTGCACGACGGCTCCCTCTGGGTGACCAACCTCGACCAGGGCACGCTGCTGCGCATCCCGATCCGCCCCGGCAACCGCGCGGGAGCGCCGCGGGTCGAGGCGTCCGGGCTGGCCGGCATCGACGACTTCACCTTCACCGGCCGCGGTGACGACGTGCTCGCCGCGCTCAACGGCCCCAGCCAGGTCGTCCGGATCACGTCCGACGGCAGCCACACCACCCTGCTGGACACCGCCGACGGACTCCAGAACCCCACCTCCGTCGCGCTGCGCGGCAGCGAGGTCTACGTGCTGAGCGCCGCCTACACCACCCGCACCGACCCCAACCTGCTGCGGGCGCGGCTGGGCGGCCACCGCTGACCCTCGCGGTGCGGCGGTCGGTTCCGGCCACCAACGGGACGCCGAACTTTTGGTTCATGCCGACGAGGCGTGCGGACGGCGCAGGCTTCAGCCTGAGTGCACGCTTCGCACCCACCGCACGCACCGCCGGACCCGGCTCGACCTCGGCGGCCAGATCCAAGGGGCCAGCTCATGAATCGCACAGTCCGCGCCGTGATGGGGTCCGGCCTCGGGATCGGCATCGCCCTTGTGGCGACCACCGGCTGCTCGGGCGGTGGTGCCGCGGCGCAGCAGGTGGTGAGCGGCGGCACGCTCACCATGGCGGTGCAGTTCGACCCCGGTGACCTGGACCCGCAGGGCTCGGGCTCGGCCGAGAACGTGGCGGTGTCGCGGCTGGCCTACGACACCCCGGTCACCGTCGACGGCGCGGGCAAGCTGCTGCCGGGCATCGTGTCCTCCTGGAAGGAGCTGGGGAGCACCAGCCGCTGGTCGCTGACCGTCCGCGGCGGCGTCACCTGCGCGGACGGCAGCGCGATGGACGCCGCGACGGTGGCCGCGAACATCAACTACGTCGCCGACCCGAAGAGCGCCTCGCCCTTCACCGGCGTCGCCGTCCCGACCGGTGCCAAGGCCACCGCCGACGCGGCGACGCACACCCTGACCGTCGACTCGCCGTCGCCGGCGCCGTTCTTCGTCGAGAACCTCCAACTGCTGTCCCTGGTCTGCCACAAGGGGCTGGCCGACCGGAAGTCGCTGGCAGCGGCCAGTGACGGAACCGGCCCGTATGTGATCTCGCAGGCCGTCCCCGGCGACCACGTCACCTACACGCTGCGCAAGGGCTACACCTGGGGGCCGGCCGGCGACACCAGCACCGGCGTGCCGGGGATACCGGCCAAGGTGACCGTCCAGACCGTCGCGAGCTCCACCACGACGGCGAACCTGCTGCTCAGCGGCCGGCTCAACGCGGCGCAGGTGCCGGGCACCGACCAGAACCGGCTGAAGGCGGCCCGGCTCTACTCCTCCGGCGGCTCGGAGATGAACGACAGCCTGCTGTTCAACCAGGCGGACGGCAACCCGACCGCGGACGTGGCCGTGCGCCGCGCGCTGATGACGGCGCTGGACCTGAACCAGCTGGCGGCCGTGGACGGCGGCGGGGTCGGCGGGAAGGCGACCGGCCTGCTGGCCCCGCCGAAGATCTGCCCCGGCGACACCCTGGCCGGGAACCTCCCGTCGTACGACCTGGACCAGGCCAAGTCGCTGCTCGACCAGGCCGGATGGACCGCCGGATCCGGCGGCACCCGCGCCAAGGACGGCAAGAAGCTGTCGCTGATCCTGCTGTACGGGAGCAACCTGCCGCCGACGAAGGCGACCGCGGAGTTCATCTCGGTGCAGTGGCGCAAGCTCGGGGTCGACGTGTCGCTCGTGCAGAAGCCGTCGGACCAGCTGGTCAGCGGCCTGTTCGGCGGCACCGCGGAGTTCGGGGCGGTGCTGCAGCCGATCCAGGTCTCCACCCCGGCGCAGTTCGTGCCGCTCATGTCGGGCCCGGCGGCGCCGAAGGGCGGGAACGCCGCGGACATCAAGAACGCGCGGTACGCCGAGCTGGTGGCCAAGGCGTCGAAGAACCCGGCCACCGCCTCGGGCTGCTCCGACTGGAACGCCGCCGAGGCCGCGCTCTTCAAGGACGCGGACATCGCCCCGCTCGCGACCGTCTCCAACGCCTGGTGGGGCAAGAACGCCCGGTTCTCCGTCGACCAGGGCGGCGTGATCACCCCGACGAGCATGCGCCTCCTGCGCTGACCGCCGGCCCGGACCGACAGATTCGTAGGAGAGCAGATGGCGACCACCACGTTGACCGCAGGACAGCCGCCGCGGCTCGCGACCGCCCGGGGCGGCGGGCCCCACCCGTGGCGGGCGTTCCTGCTGCGCAGGTTCGGGCAGTTCCTCCTCTCGGCGTTCATCCTGCTGACCGCGGTCTTCGCGCTGGCGCACGCCATGCCGGGTGATCCGGTGCGCGCGGCGCTCGGCAGCAAGGCCCCGCCGGAGGTGGTGACGGCCGACCGGCACCGGCTGGGCCTCGACAAGTCCCTGTGGGAGCAGTACGGGCACTACCTGCACGGCCTGGTGACCGGGAACCTCGGCGACTCGCTGATCACGGGCCTGCCGGTGCGCACCCTGATGACCCGCGTGATGCCCGCGACCATCGAGCTGGCGGTAGCGGCGTTCGTCCTGGCGGTGCTGGTCGCGATACCGGTGGGCATGCTCACCGGCATCGCCACCCGGGACGGCCGGGCGCGGCCGGCGCATGTCGCCTTCGCGGCGGTCACCGGCATCCTGTCGTCGATCCCGGAGTTCCTGCTCGCGGCCGGGCTGGTGTTCGTCTTCGCCGTCTCGTTCAAGGCGCTGCCGGTGGCGGGCCGCACCGACCTCTCCTCGTACATCCTGCCGGTGATCTCGCTGGCCGCCGGTCCTGCCGCGCTGCTGGCCCGGATCGTGCGGGTGGAGACGCAGCGGGTGCTCGGCGAGGAGTACATGCGGACGGCCAGGTCCAAGCGGCTGCCGGGCCGGCTGCTCTACACCCGCCACGCGCTGCCCAACCTGCTGACCGCGGCCCTGACGGTGAGCGGCCTCGCGCTGTCCTCGCTGCTGGCCGGCACCGTGCTGGTCGAGACCGTCTTCGCCTGGCCGGGGGCCGGCAGCCAGCTGGTGCAGTCGGTGCTCGCGAAGGACTTCCCGGTGGTGCAGGCGATGGGGCTGTTCTTCGGCTGCGCCGTGCTGCTGGTCAACCTGGCGGTGGACGTCGTGATCGCCGTCGTCGATCCTCGCTCCGTCATCAAGGAGAGCTGATGGCACGAGAGGGAAACCCGATGGCCAGGGCGCGTATCGCGGCGGCGGGCGCCGTCCGGTCGCCGCTGGGTCTGACCGTGGCGGTGCTGCTCGCCGGCATCGTCGCGGTGGTGGTGGTCGCGCCGCTGGTGCTGCGGTCGCGCGCGGACGGCATCGACGCCGCCGCCATGCAGCAGGGGATGTCGTCCAGGCACCTGTTCGGCACCGACCAGCTCGGCCGGGACGTCCTGGAACGGACCCTGGTCGCGGGGCGGTTGTCGGTGCTGCTCGCGCTGGCCACGACGGCCTGCGCGACGGTGTTCGGCGTCGTTCTCGGGGCGCTGCCGGTGGTGCTGGGGCGCCGGGCCGGCCGGCTGGTCGTCGCGGGCATCAACTTGTTCGTGGCGTTCCCCGGGCTGCTCATCGCGCTGTTCCTGTCGATGATCTTCGGTGTCGGGGCGCGCGGCGCCGTGCCGGCGATGGCGCTCGCGCTGACGCCCGGCTTCGCCCGGCTGACCCACACCACGGCGAGCGCGGTCGCCGGCGCGGACTACGTCTCGGCGGCGCGGCTGCTGGGCGTGTCCAGGACCCGGATCGTGCTCCGCCACGTACTGCCCAACATCGCCGAGCCGCTGGTGGTGGCCGCCACCACCGTCGTGGGCACCGCGCTGCTGGCCCTCTCGGCGCTGTCCTACCTGGGCTTCGGGGTGCAGGCGCCCTCGTACGACTGGGGGCAGATGCTCAGCGACGGCCTGGACAACATCTACTCCACCCCGGCGGCGGCGCTGCTGCCCGGCGCCGCCATCGTGATCACCGGAGCCGCGTTCATCCTGGCCGGAGAGGTCATCGCGCAGGCCGCCGCCGGTCAGGGCGCCGGCTCGCGGGGCGGACGGTCGCGGGGCGGACGGTCGCGGGCCCTCGCGCGGCAGGCCCCGGTGGTCGCCGACGCCCCGGCCGCCGCCGATGCGGGGGACGCCGTCGTACGGCTGGACAACCTGACGGTGACCTTCCCGGGCGCCCGCCCGGTGCGCGATGTCTCCTTCTCGATCGGGGCCGGCGAGATCGTCGGGATCGTCGGCGAGTCGGGCTCCGGCAAGAGCCTGACGGCGTCGGCGCTCGGCTGGCTGGTGCCGCACCCCGGCAAGGCCGCCGCCGGCCGGATGGAACTGCGCGGCCGCGACCTGCGGAAGCTGGAACGGGCCGAACGGGACCGGCTGCTGGGCGGTTCGCTCGCCACCGTGTTCCAGAACCCGATGTCGGCGCTGAACCCCGCGGTCCGGGTCGGCCGGCAACTCGCCGAGGTGTCGCAGGTCCACCAGGGGATGCAGCGCGGGCAGGCGATGGCCAGGGCCGTCGACCACCTCGACGCGGTCGGCATCAGCGCGCCCGGGCAGCGGGCGAGGCTCTACCCCGGCGAGTTCTCCGGCGGGATGCGGCAGCGGGCGATGATCGCCATGAGCCTGATGGCCGAGCCCGACCTGATCATCGCGGACGAGCCGACCACCGCGCTCGACGCGAACGTCCAGCAGGAGATCCTGGCGCTGCTGCGGGACGCCGCCGACGAGCGGAACTCGGCGGTGCTGTTCATCAGCCATGACATCGCGGTGGTCGCGCAGATCGCCTCGCGGGTGCTGGTGATGTACGCGGGCCAGGTCGTCGAGGAGCTGCCGGTCGGCCTGCTGGCGGGACAGGGCGCGCACCCGTACACCCGGGCCCTGGTGGCGAGCATCCCCGACATGGCCACCGACCGCACCCGGCCGCTCGCCACCATCGAGGGACGGCCGCCAGGGCCGGACGCGTGGCCGAACGGGTGCTCGTTCGCCGACCGGTGCCCGCTGGCCGACGAGCGCTGCCGGGAGCAGCAGCCGCCGCTGGCCGTCGTGGGCGAGGGACGGCGGGTGGCCTGCTGGAAGCCGCAGACCGGACGGATCGGGGACGAGCGATGAGTGTTCTGGAGATACGCGACCTGGTCGTACGGTTCGGCACCGGCCCGCGCGCGGTGACCGCCGTCGACCACCTGGACCTGAGCGTCGGCGCCGGCTCGATCGTCGGCCTGGTCGGCGAGTCCGGTTCCGGCAAGTCGACGCTCGCCCGGGCCGTGGTGGGGCTGGTGCCGCTGGCCGCCGGCGAGATCCTGCTGGACGGCGAACCGATCAGGACCGCCGCCGGCAGGCCCCGGCGGGAGCTGCGGGAGCGCGGCCGGCTGATCCAGATGGTCTTCCAGGACCCGTACGCCTCGCTGAACCCGCGGATGAGCATCGGCGAGTCGGTCGCCGAGGGGATCGCGGCGGGGCGGCGGGCGGACCGGTCCGCGCGGCAGCCCGACGTGAGGGAGCTGCTTGAACGGGTCAGGCTCAATCCGGACGACGCCCACGTCCTGCCGCGCCAACTGTCCGGCGGGCAGCGGCAGCGGGTCGCGCTGGCCCGCGCGCTCGCCGCGCGCCCGGAGATCCTGATCGCGGACGAGATCTCCTCGGCACTCGACGTCTCCGTGCAGGGCGCGGTGCTCAACCTGCTGCGCGAGATCCACCGCGAGACGGGCATCGGCGTGCTGTTCATCTCGCACAACCTGGCGGTGGTGCGCTACCTGTCGGACCGGATGGCGGTGATGTCCGGGGGGAGGATCGTGGAGACCGGCCCGACCGAGCAGGTCACCGAGCATCCGCGGGCGCCGTACACGAAGGCGCTGATCTCGGCGGTCCCCGGCATCGCGGCGGGCGCGGGCGGGATCAGCCGTCGGCCAGCAGGCGCAGCTGGAGCATGAGGGAGAACCGGGTGCCGGAGTCGCCGAGGTCGATGCCGGCGACCTCGGTGAGCCGGCGCAGCCGGTAGCGGAAGGTGTTGTGGTGCACGCACACCGCCTTGGCCGCCGCGTTGACTTCGCCGAACGCGTCCAGCCAGGCCCGCAGCGTGTCGATCAGGCACATCCGGTGCTTGGCGTCGTAGGCGAGCAGCAGCGCCACCGGCCCGGTCACCGTGTCGCCGCGGGCCGCCGCCAGGTCGGCGACCTCGATCAGCAGCGCGTCGATGCCCACCTCGGCGATGGACGCGACCCGCCGGGTGGCGCGGGGCGAGCGCAGCACGCGGACGGCCCGCATGGCGCCCTCCCGCGAGGCGGGCAGTCCCCGGGCGCTGGCGCTCGCCCGTCCGATGCCGATGACCGCGCCGGTGCTCGAACCGGTGCGCTCGAGGAAGTCCGACGCGAGGCGCGCCGCGCGGTGCTCGGTGTCGGACAGCGGGCCGATGATCGGCACGATGCCGTAGACGATGTCGCCGATGAGCGCCACCGCGGAACCGTGGTGGGTCGCCGTCAGATACATCGTCAGCGCGTCCGCGATGCGCTGCCGTTCCGCGACCCGGTCGGCCCGGGTCGCCGAGGTGCCGGGGCCGTCGTTGGGCAGCGCGAGGGCGAGCACGGTGACGGCGTGGTTGCCGATGCCGAGCTGGCTGGCGGCGTTCAGGGCGCCGGGGCCGCCTTCGAGCGCGGTGCCGACCAGGTCGGCGCGCAGCCTGCGCTCCACGTCCTCGCCGGCCCGCTGCCGCAGCAGGTGCAGGGCGACGAGCCGGCCGACGTCGCGGAAGGTCTGTGCCCGCTCGTCGGTCAGCGGCCCGCGCACCGCGGCCCAGATCGAGCCGAGGATCTCGTCCCCGGCCCGTACCGCGAGGGCGACGCGCGGCACCGTGAAGTCGCCGGGGTCGTCCTCGTGCGGCTCGATGAACAGCGGCTCGTCGGTGCGGTAGAGCCGGCTGAAGACGCCGCGCTCCTTGAGGTAGCGGGTCCTGGACGCGGTGACCTGCCGGCCGAGGATCGTCTCCACCCGTGACGGGTCGGCCTCGTCCTGCCGGCCGGAGAAGGCGAGGACGCGCGAGTTGCGGTCCTCGATCGTGATCGGGGCGTCCAGCAGCGCGGCGATGGCGTTGGCCAGCGAGAACAGGTCGCCGGACGGGATGCCGCCGAGCGTCGGGTCGCCGGCCTCGACGACGTCGTCCTGTGCCAGCAGCGAGCGCAGCATCGCGGCGAGCTGCACCCACGAGGCCCCCTGGGTGAAGCCGAACACGGCCACCCCGGCCTTCCGCGCGGTGGCGGCGATGTCCGGGGCGGCGGGTACGGGCGCGCGCAGCACCAGCCCGGCGCTGCCCCGGCGGCCGCACTCCTCCAGCAGCCGGGTGATGTCCTCGGGCGCGGAGACCCCGATGCCGAGCACCAGGGACCCGGGCGGCCAGCGCGGCTCGTCCAACGGGTCGTGGATCACCACGCCGTTGATCTCCGAGTCGGCTCCCGCGTCGCCGTGGACGAGTTCGAGCAGCGTGCTTCCCAGGTCCTCCAGGACACGCGCCAGGCTCGTCCGCGGGTTGTCAGTCACTGAGGCCAGCATGGGCCGAAGGTAGTCGGCCCTGCCGCACCCGAGTTCGTATCATCGACCGAATATACGTCCGGCGTTCGGTGGGGTCACCCTCGTGCGGCGGCGGACCGGGCTCGCAGACTGTTCGCGGACGCCCGGCGCCTCCGGGCTCCGTGCCCCGTGCCCCGACAACCGGGGTGTCAGAACCCGCGCGCCTCACCCCGTCTCCGGGAGCCCCGTATGCAGGTCTACCTGTCGATCGACATGGAAGGGATCGCGGGCGTCGCCACCCGCGACCAGGTCGTACGCGGCGGCCACGGCTACCGGCTCGCGCAGTCGCTGATGACGGCGGAGGCCAACGCGGCGATCGAGGGCGCCTTCGCGGCGGGCGCGACCAGCGTGCTCGTCAACGACAGCCACGGCACGATGGACAACCTGCTGCAGGAGCAGCTCGACCCCAGGGCGCGCCTCGTCCTCGGCTCGCCGAAGCTCGACTGCATGGCCGAGGGCATCACCGCCGCGCACGACGTGGCCTTCTTCCTCGGCTACCACGCCGCGGCCGGCTCGCCCGGCGTGCTGGCGCACACCTTCTCCTCCCATCTGACCGAGGTCAGGCTCGGCGGCTCACCGGTCTCGGAGGCGGAGGTGAACGCGTTGCAGGCGGCGGCGGTCGGCGTGCCGGTGGGGCTGCTGACCGGTGACGACGTCATCTGCCGGCTGGCCCGTGACGTGCTTCCCGGGGTGACCGCGGTGGAGGTCAAGCAGGCGCGGGGCGTGCACGCGGCGATCAGCCTGTCGCCGTCCGAGGCCCGGGAGCTGATCAGGGAGGCCGCGGCGGAGTCGGTCGCGAACCTGGCCGCGCTGCGGCCGGTCGCCGTGCCCGACGCGCTCGACGTGGAGGTGGACATGCCGCTGGTCGCCGCCGCCGAGAACGGCTCGATGATGCCGGGCGTCGAGCGGGTCGCGGACCGCACGCTGCGGGCGGTCTGCGCCCGGCCGCGTGACGTCGTGGGCTTCGTGACGGTGTGCGCCCAGCTCGCCGAGAGCGCGCTGCGCGCCCGTTCGCTCAGCGGCTGAGCGGTCCTGGGCTGAGCGGTCCTGGGCTGGGCGGTCCTCGGCTGGGCGTCCTCGGCGGCCGAGCCGCAACGGCCGGCGGCGGGCCTACCGGCCGCGGCGCAGCGCCCGGCCGGCGAGCGCGCCGGTCGGCACGCCCTCCTCGAACGCGGTCACCCCGTTGATCACCACGTGCCGCATCCCGGTCGCGTAGACGTGCGGATCCGGGTAGGTCGCCAGGTCCCGCACCTGCTCCGGCTCGAAGACCACCAGGTCGGCGAACGCTCCCGGCGTGACCTGCCCCCGGTCGGTGAGCCGGAGGTTGGCGGCCGGCAGGCTCGTCATCCGGCGCACCGCCTCCTCCAGCGACAGCACGCCCTCCCTGACGTGGTGCCCGAGGACCCGGGCGAACGAGCCGTAGGTGCGCGGATGGGTGGGCGAGTCGGTGAACGGGGGCTCCGCGGACGGCGCGTCGGCGTCGGAGCACACCGAGACCCACGGCTGCGCGAGCGCCAGCGCCACGTTCTCCTCCGCCACGCCGAAGTAGCCGGCCAGCAGCGACGGGTCGGCGGCGACGAGGGCGAGGAGGGTGTCGACCGGATCGGCGTCACCGCGCCGCGCGGACACGTCGGCCAGGCTGCGCCCCGCGTGGTCGGTGCCGGGCGGGCCGAGTACCAGCACGCCCTGCGCGCCGCCCGCGTCGAGGTAGAGGTTCTGCCAGTCCGTGGCGGGTGCGGCGATGGCCGCCGCGATCTCGGCCCGGGCGGCGGGGTCGGCGAGCCGGTCGAGCAGCGCCTGCTGGCCGCCGGCGTGGAAGCTGGGCGGTACGCAGGCGGCCAGCCGGGTGCATCCGGCCTGGTAGGGGTAGACGTCCGCGGTCACCGCCAGGCCGTCGGCCCGCGCCCGCTGAACCATGTCGATCGCCGTCGCCATCGCGGGCCAGTTGCGCCGCCCGGATGCCTTGAGGTGGTAGATCTCGGCGCGGGCGGCGGACCGCCGGGCGATCTCCAGCAGTTCGGCGATCGCCTGGAGCAGCCGGTCGGCCTCGTCGCGGATGTGCGAGATGTACAGCGCGTCGTGCGCGGCCAGCACCTCGGCGTACGCGACGAGCTCGTCGGTGGAGGCGTAGTTGCCGGGCGAGTAGATCAGCGCGGACCCCAGGCCGAGGGCTCCGTCGGCGAGTTCGGCGTCCAGCAGTTCGCAGGCGGCCGACAGCTCGTCCGCCGTCAGCGCCCGGTCGTCGGCTCCCGCGTGGATCATCCGCAGGTTGCCGGCGCCGACGAAGCTGGCGACGTTCGGCCCCACCCCCGCCGACTCCAGGTGGGCCAGGAAGTCGCGCAGCCGCGGCCAGCCCATCCGCACCCCGGGCGGCGCCGGCTCGGAGTCGATGATCGCGGACAGCCGTCCGGTGACCGGGCCGAGCGAGTACCCCTCGCCGAACACCTCGGTGGTGACGCCCTGGTAGAGGTCGGAGAGGCCGCGCGGGTCCTGTTGCAGGCTCGCGTAGGCATGGCTGAGCACGTTGATGAATCCGGGCGCGACCACGCAGCCGTCCGCGCGCAGCTCCGGGCAGCCGGTGGCGGGAACCTCGCCGACCACCGCGATCCGCTCGCCCTCGATCGCGATGTCCGCGGGGAACAGCGGTGCGCCGGTGCCGTCCGCCACCAGGCCCGCACGGATCACCAGACTGAACGACATGTGCTCTCCTGCTCTCCTGACGAGGCCGGCCGGCGGTCGCGGCTCCTGATGGCCGGATCACGCCCAGGTGCCGACGTCGGCCGTCCGGCTCCCGGCACTCCATCATCACCGGTCACGCCGCCGGCGGGTTGATCGGTCCGACCCAATTCCGGCCCCCCTTTCGTTCCTCCACACCAGCCGCTCGGCGGCCCCGCGCCGCACACTGGCGCCGTCGGAGCCGACGCCCGCCGGGCGGCCGGCGGGCAAGGGATCGGGAGGACGTGCCGCGATGTCGATATCCAGTGCGAGCGGACCGGGCGACGCGGTGGTCCCGGACCGCTACCGCGCCGAACGCGGCCGGGTGTACCTGTCGGGGTTGCAGGCCCTGGTGCGGCTGCCGATCGAGCAGCGCCGCCGCGACCGCGCGCAGGGGCTCCGTACGGCGGCCTTCATCTCCGGCTACGAGGGCTCGCCGCTCGCGGGCTACGACCTCGAACTCGGCCGCCGCCAGGCGCTGCTGGACGAGTACGGCATCGTCTTCAGGCCAGGTCTGAACGAGGAGCTGGCCGTCGGCGCGGTGCAGGGCACGCAGCTGGCCGTGCTACGGGACGACCGCAGGTACGACGGGATCACCGGCTACTGGTACGGCAAGGCGCCCGGCCTCGACCGGGCCACCGACGCGCTGCGGCACGCCAATCTGGGCGGCACCAGCCCGTCCGGCGGCGCCGTCGCGATCGTCGGCGACGACGCGACCGCGAAGTCCTCGACGGTGCCGAGCGCGTCGGAACCGGCCCTGGCGGCGCTCGCTATCCCCACCCTCGTACCGGCCGACCCGCAGGACGTCCTGGACCTCGGCCTGCACGCGGTGGCGATGTCCCGGTACTGCGGGCTGTGGGTCGGCCTGAAGATCGCCACCAGCGTCGCGGACGGCTCCGCGTCCGCCGAGGTCTCCCCCGACCGGGTCGGGACCGTCACACCGAAGGCCGCCGGCGGGCAGCCTTACGTCCACCAGGTCTCGGCCGCGTTCGTCCAGCCGAAGCTGGCGGCGCTGGAGCGCAGCATGGTGGGCGAACGGCTCGAACTGGCCAGGCGGTACGCGGCGGCGAACGGCCTCAACGCGATCGACGGCGGCGGGGCCGGCGACCGGGTGGGCGTGGTGGCGGCGGGCAGCACCTACCTGGAGGTGCGCCAGGCGCTGCACCGGCTCGGCCTCACCCCGGTCGCCGCCCGCGAGCGCGGCATCCGGCTGCTCAGGCTCGGCATGGTGTTCCCGCTCGACCCGGCGATCGTCACGGAGTTCGCCGACGCCTGGACGAGATCGTCGTGGTCGAGGACAAGCGCTCGTTCATCGAGGCCGGGATCAAGGACGTGCTCTACGGGCGGCCGGGCGCGCCCGCCGTGCACGGCAAGTACGACGCCGCCGGGAAGGTGCTGCTGCCCGCGGACGGCGATCTCGGCGCCGACGTCATCGCGACCGCCCTGGTGGCGCGGCTCTCTGACCGCGAGGGCTTCGCCGACCTGGCCGAGCGGTTGACGCCCCGGTCCCCCGCCGCGCCGGTCCGGCGGTTCCTGCCGCTCGCCCCGCGCACCCCGTTCTTCTGCTCGGGCTGCCCGCACAACCGCTCCACGGAAGTGCCGGCCGGGTCCCTGACCGGGGCCGGCATCGGCTGCCACGGGATGGCGATGCTGCTTCCCGGCGAGCGGGTCGGCGACGTGATCGGGCTGACCCAGATGGGCGGCGAGGGCTCCGCGTGGATCGGCATGGAGCCGTTCGTGGACACCGGGCACATGTTCCAGAACCTGGGCGACGGCACGTTCCACCACTCCGGCAGCCTCGCCGTGCGCGCGGCCGTCGCCGCGGGATCGAACGTGACGTTCAAGCTGCTCTACAACTCCGCGGTCGCGATGACCGGCGGGCAGTCCGCCGGGACCCTGGGCGTCCCCGACATCACCCGGCTGCTCGCGGCCGAGGGCGTCCGGCAGACCGTGGTGACCACCGAGGACACCGGCCGCTACCGCCGGGTGCGGCTGGGGCCGCGCGCCACCGTCGTCCACCGCGACGAGCTGCCGCGGGTGCAGGAGCGGCTGGCCCGGGTCCCGGGCGTGACCGTGCTCATCCACGACCAGGAGTGCGCCGCCGAGCTGCGGCGCAAGCGCAAGCGCGGGCTGGCCGCCGATCCGGCGCGGCGGGCGTTCATCAACGAGCGGGTGTGCGAGGGCTGCGGCGACTGCGGCGCGAAGTCCAACTGCCTGTCGGTGCGGCCGGTCGAGACCGAGTACGGCCGGAAGACGGAGATCCACCAGGACTCCTGCAACAAGGACTTCTCCTGCCTGGACGGCGACTGCCCGTCGTTCCTGAGCGTCGTGCCCGGCGACCTGAGGGCCCGTGCGCGCACGGCGCCGCCGTTGCCGGCCGACAGCTCGGCCGAGCCGCAGGCCGGCGGGGCCGACGGGGCCGACGGGGCCGACGGGTTCACCCTGCGGATCACCGGGATCGGCGGCACCGGCGTGGTCACCGTCGCGCAGATCGTCGCCACGGCCGCCGCGCTGTCGGGCCGCCATGTGCGCTCCCTGGACCAGACCGGTCTGGCCCAGAAGGGCGGCGCGGTGGTCTCCGACCTGCGGATCAGCGACTCCCCCAGCGAGCTGTCCAACCGGCTGGCGAGCGGCGAGTGCGACCTCTACCTGGGCTGCGACGTCCTGGTGGCGGCGTCCGCCACGTACCTGGGGGTCGCCGACCCGGCGCGGACCACGGCCGTCGTGGCCACCGGCGAGGTGCCGACCGGCGCCATGGTCATCGACACGGCGGCGCGATTCCCGGCGTCCGCGCGGACCCTCGGCCAGATCGCCGCGCACACCCGGCCGGCGGCCGGCCGGTTCGTGGACGCGCAGCAGGCCACCGCGACGCTGTTCGGCAGCAGCCAGGGCGCCAACGTGTTCCTGCTGGGCGTCGCCCACCAGCTCGGCGCCCTGCCGATCGCGGCCGGGTTCGTGGAGCGGGCGATCGAGCTCAACGGGGTGGCCGTGGAGGCCAACCGGCAGGCGTTCCGCCGCGGGCGCCAACTGGTCGGCGCGCCCGGCGACTTCGACGCGGCCCTCCGCGCCGCCGACGGCCGGCTGCCCGATCCGGAACCGTCACCCGCGGCGCCCGAGCCGCTGGCGGACCTGGTGCGGCGGCGGGCGGCGGAGCTGGCGGACTACCAGAACGCCGGCTACGCCCGCGAGTACACCGACTTCGTCGGGCGGGTGGGCGCGCTGGAGGCCGAGCGGGTGGCCGGCTCGACCGCGGTGAGCAGGGCGGTCGCCGAGCAGTTGTTCAAACTCATGGCGTACAAGGACGAGTACGAGGTCGCCAGGCTCTCGGTCGACCCGCGGCTGGCCGACGAGGTCGAGCGGCAGTTCGGGGCCGGGGCGACCTTCTCCTACCGGCTGCACCCGCCGGTGCTGCGGGCGCTGGGCATGAAGCGCAAGGTCAGCCTGGGGCGCTGGTTCCGCCCGGTGTTCGCGGCGCTGTACCGGCTGCGGTGGTTGCGCGGCACGCCCTTCGACCCGTTCGGCTACACAGAGGTGCGCCGCACGGAACGGGCGCTCGTCGGGGAGTACCGGGAGCTGGTCGGCCGGAGTCTGGAACGGCTCGGGGCCGGGAACGTGGAGCAGGTCGCCGAGATCGCCGGGCTGCCGGACATGATCCGCGGCTACGAGCACGTCAAGCTCGGCAACGTGGCCGGGTACCGGGCCGCGGCGGACCGGCTGTCGGCGGCGCTCGAACTCCACCAGCCGGTGGCCTAGCCGGGCGGCCGCGGGGCCCGCGCGTCGGGGGCCCGCGCGCTCAGGGTCTGCGGGCTCAGGGTCTGGGCGCTCAGGGCTTGCGCGAGCGCGTCCAGGGTCACGGACACGATGGCCGCGAGCTGCGCCGGGGTCGCCCCGGCCCTGCTCATGACGGCGAGCGACTGGTTCACCGCGGCCACGTGGACGGCGAACCGGTCGGCTTCGCCGTCGTCCAGCCGGCCGGCCTTGAGCGCGGCGCGCAGGCGGGTGTGCTGGAGCCCGAGGGCTTCCTTCGCGTGCGCCGCGACCCCCGGGCTCAGTACGGGGACGGCCATGGCCGACTGGGCGATCAGGCAGCCGTCGGGAAGGTCGGGATCGGCGATGCGGGCGAGCGTGACGTCGAAGAACCGGCGGACGGCGGCGAGGGGGCCGTCGTCGGTGTCGGAATCCGCGTCCGCCTCCGGGGCCGACAGGGCGGTGTCGTATCTGGCGCCGTAGCGGGCGGCGTACCGGTCGAGGCAGCGCAGGAAGAGCGCGTCCTTGTCGCCGAGCGAGGCGTAGATGGAGCTGCGGTTCAGGCCGGTGGCCCGGGACAGGTCGTCGAGCGAGGTGTCGGCGTAGCCGTCCCGCCAGAACTGGACCATGGCGGCGTCCAGGGCCGTGTCCATGTCGAACTGCTTCTTGCCTGCCATGTGGCACTTCCTCGCCGGTACGTCGGTCTCCCCGCGCCGCGGGTGTGCCGCCATCCTATCTTGAACTGATCAGTCCAAGACGTGTTAGCGTTCGGGCCCTGACACCGTTGGAGGATTCCCGTGACCGACACCGCGACCAGCGCCCGGGGCAGCTCCGAGCCGAATTCCGAGCCCGGGTCCGAACCCGGGTCCGAACCCGGTACCGAGCCCGGCTCCGCGCTCCATCCCGTCCGCGGCCTGCCGCTGCACGACCTGCCCGGGTTCGCCCACCGCTGGGTCGACGCGGACGGCGTCCGGCTGCATGCCGTCGAAGGCGGGCGGCGGGGCGGCCCGGCCGTCGTCCTGCTCGCCGGCTTCCCGCAGACCTGGTGGGCCTGGCGGAAGGTGATGCCCGTCCTGGCCGGCCGCTGCCACGTCATCGCGATCGACCTGCCGGGCCAGGGCCACTCCGAGCGTCCGGAGCGCGGCTACGACACGCAGACCGTCGCCGCCCGCGTGCACGCCGCCGTCCGGGCGCTCGGCGTGCCGTCCTACTGGCTGGCCGGCCACGACATCGGCGCCTGGGTCGCGTTCTCGCTGGCCCTCGACTTCGAGCGCGACCTGCGCGGGGTCGCGCTGCTCGACGCCGGGATCCCCGGCGTCACCCTCCCCGACGCGATCCCCACCGACCCGGAACGGGCCTGGAAGACCTGGCACTTCGCCTTCCACCTGGTGCCCGAGCTGCCCGAGACGCTGCTCGCCGGACGCGAACGGGACTACGTCGGCTGGTTCCTGAAGGTGAAGGCGCTGTCCCCCGACACGTTCGACGAGGCCGAGATCGAGCACTACGCGGCGGCCGTCGCCGCGGACGGCGGTCTCCGGGCGTCCCTCGCCTACTACCGGGACGCCGCCGAGTCGGCGCGCGGGAACCACGAGGCGCTCGCGCGGCGGCACTTGACGCTGCCCGTCCTCGGGATCTCCAGCAGCCACGGCTCCGTTCCCGACATGGCGGCGTCCCTGCGCCCGTGGGCGGACGACACCACCGGAGTCGTGGTGCCGGGCGCCGGCCACTTCATCCCGGACGAGCAGCCGGAAGCCGTCGCCGCCGCGCTGGCCGGGTTCGTCACTGCCGGCAACTGACCTGCCGGCGAAGGCTGTTCAGCCGAGCCGCGCCAAGTGCAGCCGCCAGGACGCCACTTCGGTGATGTCGGCCACCTCGGCATCGTCCGCCCGGCCCGCCCGCACCACCATCCCGAAGGTCAGCCGCCCGTCCGAGAGCGCGACGACGGAGAGTTCGAGCTGCTCCGGCTCCGAGCCCAGCAGCCGGCGCAGCTTGGCCATCGGCACGTCGTACAGCTCGCCGAGCACCCGCGTGCCGCCCTCGTCGACCGGCAGCAGACCGGGGAACCCGCTGCCGAAGGCGAGGAAGCGGTAGTCCGGCGCGGTCCGGATCTCGCCCAGGAACGCGGAGCCGGCGATGTGCTCGTGCGCGCTTCCGCCGCGCATGCCTTCGCCGTTCAGGAACATCAGTGCCATGTCGTCTCGTCTCTCGTCCACGGATGGGGCCCGGCCACGCGGGGGCGCGCGATCACGACCTGGGGCGCGCGATCACGGCCTGACGCCTCGCGAGGTGATCGTGCCAAGGACGGGGCCGCCGCCGTTGGTCCCCCGCACCCATTTCCGGGCCCCTGGTTCATTCCGCGACACGATGTACGCCCCCGGGACGCGGTGACAGATTCGACCTCGGCCGGCGGACACGTCCGCACCCGCCCAGCCGCCGGGTGTGCCCCGCACACAGGCGCAGACAAAGGGGATGACCACGTCGTGCGCGATGCCACCGAACCTGCCGAGTTCGACGTTCCGATCGGAGCGCGCCACCTGCGGGTGACCCGTTGCGGGAACGGCCCGGTCAATGTCGTCTTCGAGGCGGGCGGCGGCTGTTCCGGCGCCGACTGGCTGCCCGTGCAGCGGCTGCTGCCGCAGGTGACCAGCTGGAGCTACGACCGCGCGGGCGAGGGCGCCAGCCCGGGCAACGGGGACTGGAGCCTCGACGCGAGCGTGCGCGATCTCCGCGGCTGGCTGGCGGCGGTGGACGTCACCGGGCCCGTCGTCCTCGTCGGCCACTCGCTCGGCTGCCACATCGTCCGGGCCCTGGCGGCGGAGGACCCGGCCGCGGCATCGGCGATGCTGCTGGTGGACGCCCGGCCGCCGGGCTTCGAGCGGACCGTCCTCGACGCCGGGATCGCGATACCGATGCCGCCACCGGGGTCCAGCATCTTCAAGGAGTTCACGCTCGCCGACGACCTGGTCAGCGGCCTTCCCGCCCCGGCGGGCGTGGCCGCCGCCGCGATCTGCTGCGAGCGGTTCGACGGGGCGCCGGGCCAGCTCAGCAGCACCGATACCGACGTGGTCGCCGGGCTGTGGCGGGAGGCCCAGGCCGGCGTCGCGCGGGCGATCGGGCAGCCGTCCGTGCTGGTCGCCCCCGGCACCGGCCACCGGGTGCCCGCCGAGGCGCCGGACTTCGTCGCCTCGGCGATCCGCGACCTGCTCGACGGGCGGCCCGTGACCGGCTCCCGGGAGGAGCGGGCATGAGGCCGTACGACGTGGTGGTGGTCGGCGGCGGGATCGCGGGCGCCTCGATCGGGTACGAGCTGGCCGCCGACCGCTCGGTGTGCCTGCTGGAGCGGGAGTCGACGCTCGCGCTGCACACCACCGGGCGCTCGGCGGCGACCTTCATCGAGAGCCTCGGCGGCAGTCAGATCCGCGGGCTGACGAAGTCGAGCCGGCCCTTCTACGAGGACCCGCCGGAGACGTTCACGGGACCGCTGCTCACCCCGCTGCCGCTGCTGCTGACCGCCCCGGCGGGCCGCGCGGACGCGGTACGGGAGATGCACGGGCAGATCAGCGCGCTGACCCCGGACGTCCGGCTGGTCGGCGAGGCCGAGGCGCGCCGGCTCAACCCCCTGCTGCGGCCCGGCTATCCGCAGCTCGCGCTGCTCGAACCCGGCGCGATGGAGATCGACGTCCACGCCGTCCACCAGGGCTACGTGCGCGGGATCCGGCAGCGCGACGGGGCCGTGCACAAGTCGGCGGGGGTGGTCTCCGCGACCCGCGCCGGCGCGGTGTGGAGCGTCACCGACGCGGCCGGCGAGACGTACCAGGCACCGGTCGTGGTCAACGCGGCCGGCGCCTGGGTCGACGAAGTCGCGCGGGCGGCGGGCGCGCGGCCGATCGGCATCCGGCCGCTGCTGCGCACGATCTTCATGGTGGCCGCGCCCAGCGGCATGGACCTGGCCGGGCTCCCCCTGACGGCGGATGTCGACGAGACCTTCTACTTCAAGCCGGAGGGCGCGCAGTTGCTCTGCTCGCCGGCCGAGGAGACGCTGACGCCGCCGAGCGACGCGAAGCCGGACGAGACGAGCATCGCCCGGGCGCTGGACGCCATCAACGAGGTGACGATGCTCAACGCCCGCCATGTGCGCGGTTCTTGGGCCGGGCTGCGCAGCTTCGCGCCCGACCGGAACCCGGTGGTCGGGTTCGACGCGGAGGCCGAGGGCTTCTTCTGGTTCGCGGGGCAGGGCGGGTTCGGGATACAGACAGCGCCCGCCCTGGCGCGGCTCGGTGCGGCGCTGCTGCGGCGGTCGGACGGCACGGCGGGCTTCGCGGCGGACGTCACGGAGGGCGTCGCCACGGAGATCGCCGGGGACATGGCGGCCAACGGCGTTTCGGTCGGGCAACTCGCGGCAACGCGTTTCAGCACGGCCAACTGAAGGCCGCGCCCTCCCTGTTGCGGGGGGACGTGGCGCACCGGACCGGCGGGCGCCGGGTGCGGATAAGGGTGCGGAGGCGGGATGAACGCGGACAGGGTCGCCGATCTGCCGACACCGGCACTCGTCGTCGACAGGGCGGCACTCGACCACAACATCGAGGTGATGGCCGCCGCCCTGCCGGGCGACCGGCTGCGACCGCACGTCAAGGCGCACAAGTGCACCGGCCTGGCCCGGCGGCAGGCGGCGGCCGGGCACCGCGGATTCACCTGCGCCACCATCCGCGAGTGCGAGGGCATGGCCGCGGCGGGCCTGGGCGCCGACCTGCTGCTGGCCAACGAGGTGCTGGACGCCGGCCGGATCGGCGCCCTGGTCCGCGCGGGTGCCCGGGTGACGCTGGCCGTCGACTCCGCCGAGACGATCGAGGCGGCGGTTCGCGGCGGGGTGCGGGAGGTGGTCGTGGACGTCAACGTCGGCCTGCCGCGCTGCGGTTGCCGGCCCGCCGACGCCGGCTCGCTCGCCGAACTGGCCCGGGCCCGCGGTCTGTCGGTCCGCGGCGTGATGGGCTACGAGGGCCACGTCATGGCCCTCGGCGACGCGGCCGAGCGGGCCCGCAGGTGCCGGCTGTCGATGGAACTGCTGCTCGCCGCGGCGGCCGACGTCGGGGGCGAGCTGATCTCGGCCGGCGGCACCGGCACCCACGACTGCAACACCTGGGCGACGGAGATCCAGGCCGGCTCGTACGCGCTGATGGACGCGCAGTACAACCGGCAGGGGCTCCCGTTCCGGCAGGCGGCGCACGTGCTGGCGACGGTGGTGTCGAGCGCCGCGCGGTGGTCGGTCGCAGACGCCGGGCTGAAGGCGTTCGGCATGGACCACGGCGACCCCGAACTCCCGGGCGCGCGGGTCCGGCTCTGCTCCGACGAGCACACGACGTTCGCCCCGCCGAGGCGGGTCGGCGAGCGGGTGCGGCTGGTGCCGGCGCACATCGACCCGACGGTGGCCTACCACGAGCGGATCTACCTGTGCGACGGCGACAAGGTCGTCGACTGCTGGCCGGTGGATCTGCGCGGGTGGTAGGGCCCTGGCCGGGAGCGCGGGTGTCCGCCGGCGGCTGGGGCACCGTCCGGCGGCTCGGGCGTCCGCCGGCGGCGCGGCGGTCGGACGGGCGGGTCCGCCGGCGGCATGGGGCGCCGGCGGACTTCGCCGTGCCGTCAGCTGACGGCCTTCACCATGGCCTCGACCTGGGCCTCGACCAGTCCGGGCGCGTCCAGCGGGACGTCGTGCGAGGTGTGCGCGGCCGTGACGAGGTGCCGGTTCGGCGCCTCCTTGGTGAACGTGGCCTCGGCGTCACGCCACGCCTGGGCGTCGGGCGCGGAGGTCGGGAACGGGGTCTGGGCGGAGGCGATGACGGTGGCCGGGACGCCGGTCGGCCAGGCCGCCTTGTGGTACGCCTTGTGCTCCGGCACGTAGTCGGCGGCGACAGCCAGCAGCTGACGCTCCGGCTTCGTGGTGGCATGCCCTTTCAGCGCGCTGACCTGGGCCTGGTTGGCCGCCGCGACCCGGGCGATCTCGGCGTCGGCGTAGAACGGCGGCAGGCTGGCGTCCACCAGGACCGCGCCGCTGAGCTGCCCCGGGTACTGGCGGGCGAAGTAGGTGGCGATCTCCCCCGCCTCGGAGTGCGACACCAGCACCACGTGGTGCGCGCCGAGCGCGGTGAGCCCGGTCTCCAGGTCGGAGACGGCGTTCTGGACCTTCCACGGGCCGGGGACCTCGTCGCTCGCGCCCATCCCCTCGCGGTCGTAGGTGATGACCTCGGAGCCGGTGCTCTTGGCCAGGGCCGGGGCGATGTCCTTCCAGTAGGTGGAGTCGGCGCCGCCGCCCGCGTCCAGCACGATCGCGGGGAGGCTGCCGGGGATGACGTGGAAAGCCACCTTGTGGCCGTGGTCGGTGATCATGTGGGTGCCGGCGCTGGGGCTCCCCGTCGGGCTCCCGGTGGTGCTCCTGCCGGCGGCCGGGTCGGCTTTCGCCGCGGCGGAGCTGGTCGTGGCGGGGTGGGAGGACGCGCTGCGGGTGCTGCCCGAGTGGCCGCAGCCGGCGAGGACGCCGGTCAGGGCGGCCGCCGCGGCCACGGTGATCGCGGTACGCCGGAGCTTGGCTGAGGCCGGGGTCTTTGCGGTCATGACGGATCTCCCGTGTGTTGCCGTCGGGGCGCGGGCGGCCCGGGACGGAGTGTCGCCGGGGTCGTCCCCGACGAGTTCAACCCTGCTCGCGCGGGCCCGCCCGGGCACGGGGGCTGAATCCCCGGGTGGGGTAGACAAAACCCCACTGTGCGGAGGGGGGCGGCCCGGTCAGGGTGGGGGCATGACCCTGATCCCCGCGATGCGCCGGCCGCTGCCAGGGCGCTCCGCTGCCCGGTGCCGGCGCCCTGCACGGGGCCGTCCTCCTGCGCGGGACGGACGGGCGCCGGGCCGACCTGGACCGGGCCCGCGTGGACGCAACCGGCGCCTGCCGGGCCGACCTGGACCCGGCCCGCGTGGACGCGATCGGCGCCTGCCGGGCCGACGTGTGAGGATGTGCCCGTCATGACCGGACCCGATCCGCAGCCCGCACCAGACCCGCGCCCCGCCCCGCCGTACCCGCGCCCGGGCCCCGGCCGTGGTGTGCGGGCGGCCCTCGTGCCGCGGCTTGAACTGCTCGGCTGGTCACTCGTCCTGCTGCTGGCCTCCGCCGCGGCCTTCACGCTGCTGATGGTGTGGACCGCGGCCACCGCTCTCGTCCTGATCGGCGTCGGCCTGCCGCTGGCGCTGCTGTCGACGGTGCTGGTGCGCTGGTTCGCCGACCGGCACCGGGTGTGGGCGGGGCGGCTGCTGGGCGAGCCGATCGCCCGCCCCTACCTGCCGGTCCCGGCGGGGCGCCGGCCGCGCCGGCTGGCGGTGATCCTGAAGGACCCGGCGACCTGGCGGGACCTGGCCTGGCTGGCGGTGGACTCGGTGGCGGGGTGGTTCACCGGCGGCGGCTCGTTCCTGCTCTTCGCCGGCGGGCTGTTCTACCTGGTCTATCCGGTGGTGTTCGCGCTGACCCCGCCGGAGGTGTTCAGGACGCCGCTCGGCCCGCGCTTCCACCTGCACTCCGTCGCGGAATCGGTCGCGATGGTGCCGCTCGGCCTGCTCCTGCTCGCGCTCTGGTACGCGAGCGCGGTGCCGCTCGCGCGGCTGAACGCGCTGGTGATCCGCTCGTTGCTGGCGCCGACCGAGCAGGCCCGACTGCGGGCGCGGGTGCAGCAGTTGGCGGCCTCGCGGGCGGAGACCGTGGACACCCAGGCCGGCGAACTACGCCGGATCGAACGGGACCTGCACGACGGCGCCCAGGCCCGGCTGGCGTCGCTCGGCATGAGCCTGGGCCTGGCCGAGCAGCTGCTCGCGCACGACCCGCAGGCGGCGGCCCGGCTGCTTGCCGAGGCGCGGGAGTCCACCTCCACCGCACTGGTCGAACTGCGCGATCTCGTACGGGGCATCCATCCGCCGGTGCTGGCCGACCGGGGCCTGGACGGCGCTATCCAGGCGCTGGCGCTGGTCAACCCGGTGCCGACCGAGGTCGTCATCGACCTCCCCGGGCGGCTGCCGGCCCCGGTGGAGTCGGCGGCGTACTTCGCGGTCGCCGAGGCACTGGCCAACGCGGTCAAGCACGCCCGGGCGCGGCACATCTCGATCCGGCTCCGGTACACCGGCGAGGGCGGCGGCCTGCTCGATGCCGTCGTCAGGGACGACGGCATCGGTGGCGCCTCGTTCGCGGGCGGCACCGGACTGCGGGGCATCGAGCGGCGGTTGAGCGCGTTCGACGGCACCGTGAGCGTGGACAGCCCGGCCGGCGGACCCACCGAAGTGAGGATGACGCTGCCATGCGTGTTGTCGTAGCCGAGGATCTGGCCCTGCTGCGCGAGGGGTTGATCCGCATCCTGCACGCCTACGAGTTCGAGGTCGTCGAGGCGGTGGACAACGGCCCTTCCCTGGTACGGGCGTTGGACCGGCACCGCCCCGACGTGGCGGTGGTCGACGTCCGGCTGCCCCCGACGTTCACCGACGAGGGGCTGCGCGCCGCGATCGACGTCCGCAGCCGCGTCCCGGGCCTGCCGGTGCTGATGCTCTCGCAGTACGTGGAGCAGCTCTACGCCCGCGAGTTGATGTCGGACCGCGCGGGCGCGGTCGGCTACCTGCTCAAGGACCGGGTCTCGAACGTCGCCCAGTTCATCGACTCGGTCCGCCGGGTAGCCGCCGGCGCGACGGTGATGGACCCGGACGTCGTCGCCTCGCTGCTGGCCCGCCACGAGACCGACGAACCGCTCAAGACCCTCACCCCCCGGGAGCGCGAGGTGCTCTCACTGATGGCCGAGGGCCGCTCCAACGCGGCGATCGCCGCCCGGATGTTCGTGACCGAGAAGGCCGTGAGCAAGCACAGCTACAACATCTTCGCCAAGCTCGGCCTCCAGCAGTCCGACGAGGACAACCGCCGCGTCCTGGCCGTCCTGGCCTACCTCCAGGCCTGACGGCCCGGCTTCGACCTGAGCGCGGGCAGTGTCAGTGACGGATGTCGCGCTGTTGTACGTCCTTGAGGATGCCGGCCACGGTGGCGAAGTCGTTGTCGACGTGGAGCACGGTGTGGCCGTGGTGAACCGCGGTCGCGCAGACCAGTAGGTCGATCGGGCCCGCGGAGCGGTGCAGGCTGCGCTGGGTGAGTTTGTACTGGGCGGTGTCCACCCAACGCCACGCGTTCTTCGGTACAGCGGACAGCGGGCACAACACGTCGAGTTCCGCGGCCAGTTCGTCCCGATGGCTCGGGCTGGAGGCCGAGAACAGGAACTCGGTTCTGGTGGGTTCGCAGACCCGGAACACCCCGGCGGCGATGTGCCCCTCCCACGGCCGCAGCGCCCCCGGGGTACGGAACAGATGCCACAACGCCGAGGTGTCGAGGAGATAGGAGATCACTCGAAGGCTGCCCGCCGCGCCTGCTTGCCCGCGTCATACGCGGCAGCGGCCTGCTCGAACTCGCCCTCCGCCCCGCGGGCAGCCAGCTTCTCAGCGGCCTCCAGTCGCTTGATCCGGTCCACGTAGTCCCGCAGGGCGACGTTGACCGTCTCCTTCTTCGTCGTCACCCCCATCAACCGCATGGCCTCGGCCAGCGCCTCATCGTCGAGATCGATCTGAGTGACCGACACAGCGACCGCCTCCTTGATGGCAATGTATGCAACCACGATACATCACCAACATCGCGTGGCAGGAAGAGACAACAAGAAGGGAGTTTGTGCCGGCGGCGACATAAAACCACCAGCCCAGAGTGGGGCGGGTGGGACTCGAACCCACGACCGACGGATTATGAGTCCGCTGCTCTAACCGGCTGAGCTACCGCCCCGTACGGCGCGCCTTGCGCGCCGTCTGCCGCAGCATAGCTGCTCATACGATCTGTCGCCCTCGCGGGTCACGCACGCGTCACCGGGTGGACTTCTCCGGGTGGGCGGGCGGCTGCGCGGGGTATGAAAAAGGACCCCCGCGGGGTCCTGATCCTGGCGCTCCCCCGACTGGACTCGAACCAGTAACCTGCCGGTTAACAGCCGGCTGCTCTGCCAATTGAGCTACAGGGGACCGAGCTCCCCCGACTGGACTCGAACCAGTAACCTGCCGGTTAACAGCCGGCTGCTCTGCCAATTGAGCTACAGGGGATCGCTCTGCGTGCACCGAATGCACCCGCCAGAAGCTTCCTGGTGAGCGCGTGCCCGGTGCGACACATACATTAGCGCAAGTGGGGGGGTGCTTCGCCAACCCATAGTCGCGGGGTTGCCTTCCGGCTCCGGAGGGTAGGCGCCGGACACAGAGCTGAGAAGGGTGGAGCCATGCGCTACCGGCTGACGTTCATCTTCGGTGCCGCCTTCGGTTACGTGCTCGGCGCGCGGGCCGGGCGGGAGCGCTACGAGCAGTTGCGCAAGAGCGCGCAGCGGCTCGCCCAGAACCCGGCGGTGCGCAACGCCGCGGAGAGCGCGGCTCAGCAGGGCCGGACGGTGGCGGTGAAGGCGGCCGACAGCGCCCAGACGAAGTTCGGCGACCGGCTGCCTGACTCGCTGTCGGACAAGGTCGCCGACAAGGTGCGGACGCTGCGCGAGCGCAGCAACAGCAACGGCCACGGCGCCGCCGCCCAGGACGACTGGGGCGGCTCCCCCAACTGACCCCCCCGGCTGGCCGGCGAGAACCGGTCGGCCCGGCCCTCGGTCCCGGCGAGAATCGGTCGGCCCGCCCCCGGCCCCGGCCCGGGCCCGGCGAAAACCCGCCTCCCCGGTCACGGCCGTACTAATCGGAACATCACGTTCCGTACCGGCCGTCCCGTTCCGCGCCCCGGTGCGGCATCATCTCCGTCCATGGGGAAAGTCGCGGGTATCGACAGCTCGACCACCGGCACCACCGTCGTCGTGTGCGACGGCGACACCGGGGAGGTCCTGCGGCACGGGCACGCGCCGCACCCGCTGGGCGACGGGGAGAAGCCGACCGAGCTCGACCCGCAGGCGTGGCTGCTGTCGCTCGGCGAGGCGGCCAAGGGCGGCGTGCTGGAGGGCGTGCAGGCGATCGGGATCTCCGGGCAGCAGCACGGGCTGCTCGCGCTGGACGCCGGCGGGGTGGCCGTACGGGCCGCGCTGCTGCGCGGCGACAAGCGGGCGCAGTCGCAGGCCGCCGATCTGACCGAGGAGCTGGGCGGGGCGGCCGGCTGGGCGGAGGCGGTCGGCGCGGTGCCGCAGGCCGCGTACCCGGTGGCGAAGCTGCGCTGGCTGGCGCAGCACGAGCCGGCCGCGGCCAAGCGGATCGCCCACGTCCTGCTGCCGCACGACTGGCTGGTGTGGCAGCTGCTGGGCCAGCCGGCCCGGCGGACCACCGACCGCGGTGACGCGTCCGGCACCGGCTACTGGTCGGCGGCCACCGGCGAGTACCGCACCGACCTGGTCGAGCTGGCGCTCGGCCACCAGGTGGCGCTGCCCGACGTGCTGGCCCCGGCCGAGCCGGCCGGCCAGACCCCCGAGGGGCTGCTGATCTCGGCCGGCACCGGCGACAACATGGCCGCCGCGCTGGGCCTGGGCCTCGGGCCGGGTGACGCGGTGGTCTCGCTGGGCGCGGCCGGCACGGTCTTCGCGGTGCACCACGAGGCGCTGACCGACCCCACGGGCACGATCACCTCGTTCGCCGACGCGACCGGCCGCCACCTCCCGGTGGTCTCGGTGCGCAACGCCGTACGGACCCTGCGCGGCACCGCCGACCTGCTCGGCACCGACCTGGCCGGGCTCTCCGAGCTGGCGCTGGCCTCCACGCCGGGCTCGTACGGCCTGGTGATGCTGCCGTACCTGGAGGGCGAGCGGACCCCGGACCTGCCGCACACCGCGGGCACCCTGTCCGGGCTGCGCCGCGACTCGATGAAGCCGGAGCACCTGGCGCGGGCCGCGTTCGAGGGCATGCTGTGCGGGCTCACCGACGCGCTGGACGTGCTGCGCAACAAGGGCGTGGAGGTGCGCCGGGTGTTCCTGCTCGGCGCCGCCGGCGAGCTGCCCGCGGTGCAGGCCATCGCGCCCGCGCTGTTCGGCGCGCTGGTGATCGTGCCGCCCGCGGCGGAGTACGCGGCGCTGGGCGCGGCCCGGCAGGCCGCCTGGTCACTGGGCGCGGTGCTGGGCTCGCAGTCGCAGTCCGAGCCGCCGCACTGGGCGCAGACCGGCGCCGTCCTGCTCGACCCGGGCGAGGACGCGGCCGTCGGCTCGGCGGTGCGCCAGCAGTACATCGCTGTGCGCGAACACACGCACCCCGGGGCCTTTGCCTCGCTTTAACCACATGCGGCTCGGGCATGTCAGAAGATAGTGTTGCCCGCCGATCACGTCGAGCCGCCCGCCGGTCTCCGGTCCACCGCTCAGCCGGTGCGCCGACCCGCGGTCTCGACGAATTTGTGCGTTGTGCGCCACGCACCTCGCGCAACATGACACGTCACGCACCGGCGCTCCCCCGGCACGGCCCCACGTGCCCCGGGTCCCGCACGGGGTGTGGCAGGTCATGCCGACATCGCCGACACCGAGGTATTCAGTGTGCTGATCCGACTCCTGCGATCCCATCTGGGGCCGTACAAGCGCCCCATCGGCCTTCTGGTGCTGCTGCAGCTCGTGCAGACCATAGCCGCACTCTTCCTGCCCACCCTCAATGCGGACATCATCGACAACGGTGTCGTGAAGGGTGATACCGGATACATCCTCGGCATGGGCGCGACCATGATCGGAGTGACCGTCGTCCAGGTCGTCTGCGCCGTCGGGGCGGTGTTCTTCGGCGCGAGGACCGCGATGGCCGTCGGCCGGGACCTGCGGACCTCGGTCTTCGACCGGGTGCAGAGCTTCTCGGCCCGCGAGGTCGGCCAGTTCGGCGCCCCCTCGCTGATCACCCGCACCACCAACGACGTCCAGCAGGTGCAGATGCTGGTGCTGATGACCTTCACGCTGATGGTCGCGGCGCCGATCATGTGCGTCGGCGGCATCATCATGGCGCTCGGCCAGGACGTGCCGCTGTCCTCGCTGCTGCTGGCCGTGGTGCCGGTGCTCGGCATCTCGGTCAGTCTGATCATCCGCAAGATGCGCCCGCTGTTCCGCACCATGCAGACCCGGGTGGACACCGTGAACCGGGTGCTGCGCGAGCAGATCACCGGGATCCGGGTGATCCGCGCCTTCGTCAAGGACGACTACGAGCAGAAGCGCTTCGCCGAGGCCAACGAGGACCTGACCTCGGTGTCGCTGGCCACCGGCCGGCTGATGGCACTGATGTTCCCGGTGGTGATGGCGGTGGTGAACGTCTCCAGCGTCGCGGTGCTGTGGTTCGGCGCGCACCGGATCGACAGCGGCGGCATGCAGATCGGCGCGCTGACGGCGTTCCTGAGCTATCTGATGCAGATCCTGATGTCGGTCATGATGGCCACCTTCATGTTCATGATGGTGCCGCGCGCCGAGGTGTGCGCCGAGCGCATCCAGGAGGTGCTGGGCACCGACTCCAGCGTCGTACCGCCGGCCAAGCCGGTCACATCGCTGCGGCGGCGCGGTGAACTGGAGCTGTTCAGCGTGGAGTTCGCCTACCCCGGCGCGGAGGCGGCGGTGCTGCGCGGAGTGGACCTGATCGCCAGGCCGGGCGAGACCACCGCGGTGATCGGCTCCACCGGCAGCGGCAAGTCCACGCTGCTCGGGCTGATCCCGCGGCTGTACGACGCGACCGGCGGCCGGGTGCTGGTGGACGGCGAGGACGTGGCCGATCTGGATCCGGCGCTGCTGGCCGAGACGGTGGGCCTGGTGCCGCAGAAGCCGTACCTGTTCTCCGGCACGGTGGCGACCAACCTGCGGTACGGCAAACCGGACGCGACCGACGAGGAGTTGTGGCGGGCGCTGGAGACGGCGCAGGCCAAGAAGTTCGTGGAGGGCCTGGAGGGCGGCCTCGACGCACCGATCGCGCAGGGCGGCAGCAACGTCTCCGGCGGTCAGCGGCAGCGGCTGGCGATCGCCCGGGTGCTGGTACGGCGCCCGGAGATCTACCTGTTCGACGACTCCTTCTCGGCGCTCGACTACGCCACCGACGCGGCGCTGCGCCGGGCGCTGGCCAAGGAGACCTCGCAGTCCACGGTGGTGATCGTCGCCCAGCGGGTGTCCACCATCAGGGACGCCGACCGGATCGTGGTGCTCGACGAGGGCGCGGTCGTCGGCACCGGCACCCACCAGGAACTGATGGCCGGCAACGACACCTACCGGGAGATCGTGTTGTCGCAGCTCACCGAGCAGGAGGCGGCGGCGTGAGCGACAGCGACAACGGCAAGGCCGCACAGCGGCCGCCGCGTCCGATGGGCGGCCCTGCGCGCTTCATGAGCGGCGGGCCGGTCGAGCGGTCGATGGACTTCAGCGGCTCGCTGAAGCGGCTGCTGCGGATGATGCGGCCCGACCGCGTCCTGCTCATGACGGTGCTGGCGTTCGGCACGATGAGCGTCGCGCTCGCCGTCACCGGGCCCAAGATCCTCGGCCGGGCCACCGACCTGATCTTCGCCGGGGTGATCGGCGGCCAGATCCACGGCGTCAGCAAGCAGCAGGCGCTGGACAACCTGCGCGAGCACGGCAAGGGCGGCGTCGCCGACATGCTGGGCGGCATCCACTTCACGCCCGGCCAGGGCATGGACTTCCACGCGATCGGGATGGTGCTGCTGCTGGCGCTGGGGGTCTACCTGGGCTCCGCGCTGCTGAGCCTGGTGCAGAGTCGCACCGCCATCAAGGTGATCAACCGGTCGGTGTACCGGCTGCGTTCCGACGTGGAGGACAAGCTGTCCCGGCTGCCGCTGTCGTACTTCGACCAGCAGCCGCGCGGCGAGGTGCTCAGCCGGGCGACCAACGACATCGACAACATCGGCCAGACCATGCAGCAGACCATGGGCCAGCTGATCAACTCGCTGCTGACCATCGTCGGCGTGATCGCGATGATGTTCTGGATCTCCTGGCTGCTGGCGCTGGTCGCGCTGGTAACGGTGCCGCTGACGCTGCTGGTGGCGACCCGGGTCGGCAAGCGGGCGCAGCCGCAGTTCGTGCAGCAGTGGAAGACCACCGGCAAGCTGAATGGGCACATCGAGGAGATGTACACCGGGCACTCGCTGGTGAAGGTCTTCGGCCGGGCCAAGGAGTCCGCGGAGACCTTCGCGGAGGAGAACGAGGCGCTGTACCAGTCCGGTTTCAAGGCGCAGTTCATCTCCGGCACCATCCAGCCGCTGATGATGTTCATCGGCAACCTCAACTACGTCCTGGTGGCGGTGGTCGGCGGCCTGCGGGTCGCGTCGGGCGCGCTGTCCATCGGTGACGTGCAGGCGTTCGTGCAGTACTCGCGGCAGTTCAGCCAGCCGCTGACGCAGGTCGCGAGCATGGCGAACCTGATCCAGTCAGGGGTCGCGTCGGCCGAGCGGGTCTTCGAACTCCTCGACGCCGAGGAGCAGTCGGAGGAGCCGAAGGCGCCGGCCAGGCCGGAGCGGCTGCACGGCCGGGTGTCGCTGGAGGACGTGTCCTTCCGCTACGTCCCTGACAAGCCGCTGATCGACAACCTGTCGCTGAAGGTCGAACCGGGCCACACGGTGGCGATCGTCGGTCCGACCGGCGCGGGCAAGACCACCCTGGTCAACCTGCTGATGCGGTTCTACGAGGTGTCCGGCGGCCGGATCACCCTGGACGGCACCGACGTGTCGGCCATGTCCCGCGAGGAGTTGCGCTCCTCGATCGGCATGGTGCTCCAGGACACCTGGCTGTTCGGCGGTTCGATCGCGGACAACATCGGCTACGGCAGCGAGAAGGCCACCCGCGAGGACATCGAGGCGGCGGCCAGGGCGGCGCACGCCGACCGCTTCATCCGCACCCTGCCCGACGGCTACGACACGGTGATCGACGACGAGGGCACCGGCGTCAGCGCGGGTGAGAAGCAACTCATCACCATCGCACGGGCGTTCCTGTCCGACCCGGTGATCCTGGTGCTCGACGAGGCGACCAGCTCGGTCGACACCCGTACCGAGGTGCTGATCCAGCGGGCGATGGCCAAGCTCAGCCACGGCAGGACCAGCTTCGTCATCGCCCACCGGCTGTCCACGATCCGCGACGCGGACGTGATCCTGGTGATGGAGTCCGGGTCGATAGTCGAACAGGGCACGCACGACGAGCTGTTGGCCGCGGAGGGTGCCTACGCGCGGCTGTACGCGGCGCAGTTCGCGCAGGCGGTCGCCGAGGTGGACTGACCGCGGCGCGTTCAACACGGCGGCGGGGTACGGGTGTCGGCCCGTACCCCGCCGCCGTGCACCACGCGGGGCGGCCGGACTATTCGAGGTAGCCGCGGAGCTGGTCGGCGAAGGCGTGGTCACGCAGCTTGCCCAGGGTTTTGGACTCGATCTGCCGGATCCGCTCGCGGGTGACGCCGAAGATCCCGCCGATCTCCTCCAGGGTGCGCGGGCGGCCGTCGGCCAGTCCGTAGCGCAACTGGACGACCTTGCGCTCGCGTTCGCCCAGCGTGCCGAGCACCGCGTCCAGGTGCTGGCGCAGCAACAGGAAGGCCGCGGACTCCACCGGCGAGGTGGCGTCGCCGTCCTCGATCAGGTCGCCGAGCGCGACATCGTCCTCCTCGCCGACCGGGGCGTGCAGCGAGACCGGCTCCTGGGCCAGCCGCAGCACCTCGCTGATCCTGGCCTCCGGCAGGTCCAGCTGGCGGCCGACGTCCTCGGCGCTCGGCTCGTAGCCGCGCTCCTGGAGCAGCCGGCGCTGCACCCGCACCACCCGGTTGATCAGCTCCACCACGTGCACCGGGACCCGGATCGTCCGGGCCTGGTCGGCCAGTGCCCGGGACATCGCCTGCCGGATCCACCAGGTGGCGTAGGTGGAGAACTTGTAGCCGCGGGCGTAGTCGAACTTCTCCACCGCGCGGATCAGCCCGAGGTTGCCCTCCTGGACCAGGTCGAGCATGGTCAGGCCGCGGCCGACGTAACGCTTCGCGACCGAGACCACCAGCCGCAGGTTCGCCTCGATCAGCCGCCGCTTGGCCATCCGGCCGAGCACCACGATCCGGTCCAGGTCGACGGCCAACTGCGAGTCCAGGTCCGGGAAGTTGACCAGCTTCTCCTCGGCGAACAGGCCCGCCTCGACCCGCCGGGCGAGCTCCACCTCGTCCTCGGCGCTGAGCAGCGGTATCCGGCCGATCTCGCGCAGGTACTGCCGGAACAGGTCGGCCGACGGGCCGGCCGGCTCCTCCCGCGGCGGCGGCCCGTCGTCGGGCGGCTCGTCCCGTCCCGGCGGCGGGTCGTCAGGGGGTTCGTCCCGGCGCTGGAGCGGCACTCTGGGCGCCGGGAGGTCCCCCGGCGGCTCCGCCGGGGACTCCGCCCCGGCTTCGTCGGCCACGGTCAGCGGTGCTGGGTGCGCTTGCGGTGCGGGCTGTTCCTGGATCTTGGACTGAACCGGGATCTGGGTGTGGGTCTGGGTCTGCACGGAAGCGACCTCCGCTGTGAGCGCGACGTTGTGCTCGGAGAGGCTCAGGCGCCGTCACCCAGTGTGGCCCAGGTCGCCCCGCGCCACGAGGGTCGTGCGGTTGCTTTTTCACGCCACGTCACCAATCGCCCGCGCGCGGTCACTCATCGGAGATGACGCGTACATATGCCCGTCCCGGGCGCGGTGGCGAGGTCCCGGCGGGGGCGGGACGGCGGGGCGGGACGGCCGGGGGCCCGGGCGGCCGGGGGCCCGGGCGGCCCGGCGGGCTCAGAGGCCGGCCGCGCCGCTCTGCCGGAGCCGCTGCGCGTACTGCTCCAGTGCCCACGACTCACCGAGCGAGGCGACCATCTCGGCGGCGTCATGGCGAACGCCCTGGGCGGCGAGCCTGGCCTGCTTGCCGTGCACCTCGGCGAGGCGGCGCTTGACGGCGTTCAGCCGGACGCTGACCAGGACCTCGCCCGCGTAGAACTCGGGGGCCTTGTGCATGACCGGCTCGACGGCCAGTTCGGTGACCATGCTGCGGACCGTGTCGTCGGGGGCCGCGTCGCGGACCCGGGTGAGGTAGTCGGCGTCGGCCGCCTCGACGCCGCCGGCCTCGGCGATCAGCCGCCGCACGGCGGCGTACGGCGGGCCGGTGAACTCGTCCTCGCCGTAGGCGTCGAAGGCCGGGGAGACCAGTTTCGGCTGCTGGAGGGCCAGCTTCAGCAGCTCACGCTCCACGCGGTGGGCCGGGCTGCGCAGGTCGAGCCGGGGACCGCGCGGCGAGTTCTGCATGGGGGGGCCGGCCGGCTGCCGGTCGGGGCCGCCCGCGTACGGGCCGCCCCGGCCGCCTCCCTCACGCCCGTACTGCGGGCGGTTGCCCGTACTGCCGCTGCCCGCCGCGCGGGCCCTGGACATCGCACGGACCCGGCGGATGATCGACTGCTCCTCGGCCTGGGTGCCGATCCCGGCCATGCCGATCAGCCGGATCGCGTAACGGTCGCGCAGCGCCTGGTTCTTGATCGCGGCGACCACCGGCACGGCCGCGTCCACCGCCGCCACCCGGCCCTCGTCGGTGTCCAGGTTGTAGCGGGCCACCATCGAGCGCAGCGCGAACGCGAACAGCGGGGTGCGCTCGTCCATCAGTCGCTGCACCGCCGCGTCGCCCTCGGCGAGCCGCAGTTCGCACGGGTCCATGCCGCCGGGGGTGATCGCGATGGAGGTCTCGGCGGCGAACTTCTGGTCGTCCTCGAACGCCCGCAGCGCGGCCTTCTGGCCGGCCTCGTCGCCGTCGAAGGTGAAGACCACCTCGGCGGTGGAGTTGTCCATCAGCAGCCGGCGCAGGATCTTGATGTGGTCGCCGCCGAACGCGGTGCCGCAAGTGGCGATCGCGGTGGTGACCCCGGCCAGGTGGCAGGCCATGACGTCGGTGTAGCCCTCGACGACGACCGCGCGGCCGGTCCTGGCGATCTCCTTCTTGGCCAGGTCGATCCCGTACAGCACCTGGGACTTCTTGTAGAGCGGGGTCTCGGGGGTGTTGAGGTACTTCGGCCCCTGGTCGTCCTCGCGCAGCTTGCGGGCGCCGAAGCCGATCACCTCGCCGGTGATGTCCCTGATCGGCCAGATCAGCCGGCCCCTGAACCGGTCGATGGCGCCGCCGCGGCGGCTCTCCGAGGCCAGCCCCGAGGTGATCAACTCCCGGTCGGTGAAGCCCTTCCCGCGCAGGAAGCGGACCAGGTGGTCCCAGCCGGCCGGGGCGTAGCCGACCCCGAAGTGCTCGGCGGCGGCCTGGTCGAAGCCGCGGGCGGCCAGGAAGGCACGGCCGATCTCCGCCTCGGCGCCGCCCAGTTGCTCGACGTAGAACAGCGCGGCGGCGCGGTGCGCCTCGACCAGCCTGATCCGCTCGCCCTGCTGGCGGCCGGTGTTGGCGTAGCCGCCGTCCTCGTACCGCAGGGTGATGCCGGCCTGGGCGGCCAGCCGCTCGACGGCCTCGGTGAAGGAGAGGTGGTCGAGCTTCATCACGAAGGCGAGGGTGTCGCCGCCCTCGCCGCAGCCGAAGCAGTGGTAGAGCCCCTTGGACGGGCTCACCTGGAAGCTCGGCGACTTCTCGTCGTGGAACGGGCACAGGCCCTTGAGGTTGCCGCCGCCGGCGTTCTTGAGCTGGAGGTACTCGGAGACGACGGCGTCGATCGGGACCGCGTCCCGTACCGCCTTCACGTCTTCGTCCTTGATCCTGCCGGCCATTCCCGCAGTCTACGGCGCTGCCAGGACACCGGCGGCCGGGACCGGGAGCCGCGCCATGCCTTACCGGCCGAGGCTTTACCGGTCGAGGTCCTACCGGTCGAGGTCCTTCGTCACGAACACGTAGTGCGGGCCGCTGGGCTCCAGGACGAACTGCTCGCCGATCGCGGTGAAGCCGAAGTGCTCGTAGAAGCCGGTGGCCGAGGTGCGGCCGTTGCACCAGGACAGGGTGGCGCCGCGGGCCGCCGACTCGCGCAGGCCCGCGTTCAGCGCGGCGGCGCCGAAGCCCTGGCCGCGCACGGACGGGTCGCTGCCCATGCCGCGGAAGCGGTACGCGAGCGCGGTCTCACCGGGCAGGGGGTCCGGGAAGAACGTCACGCAGCCGCGCACCTCGCCGTGCTCGTCGTAGGCGGCTATGTGGAACGTGTCCGCGCGGGAATCCTCCGGGTACACGGCGGCCTCGCGCGGCAGGCCGGTGCGGAGCACCGACCAGCGCAGCGCGAAGATCTCCTCGACGGGTACGACGGCGGTTCGCGTGACAGGCATTGCGGGTGTCCTTCCTGGTCAGTCCAGGCAAAAGGGTAGCCGCACCCGCTGACACCGGTCTCAGACGAGGCTGCCGAGCGGCACCTTCGGGTCCGACAGCGCCTCCGGATCCACCGGTTGACCCGACCTGATCAGGTGCTGGATCGCCTCCGTGACATCCCACACATTGACGTTCATTCCGGCGAGCACCCGGCCGTCCTTCAGCCAGAACGCGATGAACTGGCGCTTGCCGACGTCGCCGCGGCACACCACCTGGTCGTACGAGCCCGGCGCGGCGTTCCCGGAGAACTCCATGCCCAGGTCGTACTGGTCGGAGAAGAAGTACGGCACCCGGTCGTAGCTGACCTCGTGGCCGAGCATCGCGCGGGCCGCGGCGGGCCCGCCGTTCAGCGCGTTCGCCCAGTGCTCGACCCGCAGCGTGCCCCCGAGCAGCGGGTGCTCGGCGTTGGCGACGTCGCCGGCCGCGAAGATGTCCGGGTCGGAGGTGCGCAGGCCGGTGTCCACCGCGATGCCGCCGCCGGCCGCGGGACCGGCCAGCGCGAGGCCGGCCGCCTCGGCGAGCGCGATCCGCGGGGCCGCGCCGATCGCGGCGAGCACGTCGTGCGCGGGGTGCTCCTCGCCGTCGTCGGTGAGCGCGGCGAGCACCATTCCGTCCTGGCCGGTGATCTCGGTGAGCCGGGCGCCGAAGTGGAAGCGCACCCCGTGCTCGGTGTGCAGGTCGGTGAAGACCGAGCCGAGCTCCGGGCCGAGCACCGTGTGCAGCGGGGTCGGCGCGGACTCCACGACGGTGACCTCGGCGCCGTAGCCGCGGGCCGCCGCGGCGACCTCCAGGCCGATCCAGCCGGCGCCGGCGATCACCAGGTGGCCGTTCTCCCGGCCGAGGCTGGTCAGTACGTGCTTGAGCCGCTCGGCGTGCGCGAGCCGCCGCAGGTGGTGCACCCCGGCCAGGTCGGTGCCGGGGATGTCCAGGCGGCGCGGCTCGGAGCCGGTGGCCAGCAGCAGTTTGTCGTAGATCAGCGCGGTGCCGTCGCCGAGCCTGACGGTGCGGGCGGCCCGGTCGAGGTGCACGACGGGCTGGCCGAGGTGCAGCTCGATGTCGTGGTCGGCGTACCAGTGCGGCTGCTGGACGAAGACCGAGTCGCGGTCGGCGCTGCCGGTCAGAAAGCCTTTGGACAGTGGTGGACGTTCATAGGGGTGGTCGAGCTCGTCGCCGATCAGTATCACCCGGCCGGTGAATCCCTCGGCGCGGAGCGTCTCGGCGGCCTTGGCCCCCGCTAGCCCCGCGCCGATGATCACGAAGGTCTGGTGTGCGTCCACCACTGTGCGCCTCCCCTGCCGGTCGTTCGTTGTCGCGAGCGCGGCTCTGTGCGTGCGCGGCCCTGTGCGTGGACTGCTGTCCGCGACCTGTTGTCCGCGATCCGTTGTCCCTGACCGAACCTGCTGTACGCGTGCTCGTCATACGCGAGCGTCCCGCACGTCAGGGCCGTCGGGAAGAGTGCCGCGCCGGTCCGTTGCCGCGCCGTTCATATGCCGGGCGGGTATCCACCGGTTCGGGGCGGTGCTCCCCGGGGGCAGCGGCGGCTGGGCCGGCGACGTGGCGGTCATCTTCAGAGGGTACGGGGCACGGCTCTCACCGGGGCTGCCGGTCGCGGGCCGCGCGGCGGGTTCCGGCCGTCAGCCGGGCGTGCAGGGCGGTCGCGGCGGCGTCGGTCAGCGAGGCGATCTGGTCCACGACCGCCCGGCGGCGGGCCCGGTCGTCGCCGGCGGCGGTGAAGATGCCGCGGAACTGCGGGTCGAGGCCGTCGGGCGCGCGGCTGAGCAGGACGTCGGCCAGCTCCGTGATCAGCAGCCACTGCTCGGCCCTGCGGCGGGCCTGGGCGGCGCGCTGCATGACGTAGCGGTCGGCGACGGCCTTCAACACGGCGCATTCCAGCCGCTGTTCGCGGGGAACGACCAGCTCGGCGCGGTACCGGGTCAGCCGTCCGGTGCCGTACCGCTCGCGGGTGGCGGCCTCGGCGGCCAGGCAGAAGCGGCCGATCAGCTGGGAGGCGGCGTCCTTCAACCTGGCCTGGTCCAGGGCCGATCCGTCGTAGCGGGCGGGCCACCACGGCTGGTCGAGCAACCGGTCGAGCGCGGCGGCCAGTTCGGCCGGTTCGGTGCCGGGCGGGGCGTAGCGGCCGAGCGCGCAGCCGAACACCTCGGCGCGTTCGGGGGCGGCGAGCAGGGCGCGCGGGTCGATGTGGCCGGCCTGGAGGCCGTCCTCCAGGTCGTGCACGGAGTAGGCGACGTCGTCGGACCAGTCCATCACCTGCGCCTCGAAGCACTGGCGGCCCTCGGGGGCGCCCCGGCGCAGCCACTCGAAGACCGGCAGGTCGTCCTCGTACGCCCCGAACTTGGGGCTGCCGGGGGTGGTGGGGTGGCCGCCGCGCGGCCACGGGTACTTGGTGGCGGCGTCCAGGGCGGCCCGGGTGAGGTTCAGGCCGACGCTCACCAGGTCGTCGGCGTCGCCGCCCTCGGGGCCGCGCGGCGCGGCGGCCGGGTAGGTGGCCGTGCGCGACGGCGAGACGAACCGCTTCGGTTCGATCCGGGTCAGCAGCCGCAGGCTCTGCGCGTTGCCCTCGAACCCGCCGCACTGGGCGGCGAACTCGGCGAGCACCACTTCGCCGTTGTGGCCGAACGGGGGGTGGCCGAGGTCGTGCGCGAGGCAGGCGGTCTCGACCAGGTCGGGATCGCAGCCGAGGGCCGCCCCCAGCTCCCGGCCGACCTGGGCGCACTCCAGCGAGTGCGTCAGCCGGGTACGCGGGCTGGTGTCCGTGGCGGTCGCCCCGCCCACCCCGGGATCGACGACCTGCGTCTTCCCGGCGAGCCTGCGCAGCGCGGCGGAGTGCAGCACCCGCGCCCGATCCCGCTGAAACGCGGTCCGCCCGGCCCGCTTGTCCGGCTCGCCCACATACCGGGCCAGATCCCCCACGCCATAGGCCCCGTACCGCTCATACGTCCCACCCGCGACCCGCGGCGCCCGATCATTCCCGTCCATCCCCCGACGTTAACCCGGCCGGACGGCAGGGCGGGGGTCAGTGGGGGCGCGGCGGCAGCTTGGTCGAAGGGGCGCGGGCGGCCGGGCCGGCGGGGGTCGGACGGCGAGGGCGGCGGCGGACCGGTCGAAGGGGCGCGGCCGGGCGGCCTGCCAGGCGTCAGACCACGAGCACGGCGGCGGCCCGCACGGGCAGGTCCCCGAGGGTCAGACCGCGAGTGCGGCCGGGTGGCGGAGGGCGGTGGCGGACTGGGTGTAGCGGTGGAGGATCAGCTCGGCCATGGCGGGATGTGCGCCGAGGGGGGCGGCGGACGCGGTGGGGGACACGGCGGCGGACTGGGTGGCGAAGCGGCCGGGGGCGGTGAAGTAGGAGGCGACGGCGATCAGTTCGGCCCGATGGCCGGCCGCGACGAGCTCGCGGAACGCGTCGCCGACGGTTGGCGCGGCGGCGGAGGCGTACCCCGGTACGACCGGGATGCCACCGAGCCGGCGGCTGAGCAGCGCGGCGGTGCGGCGGGTGTCGACGGCGGATTCCGTGTCCCGCGAGCCGGCGGCGGCGAGCACGACGGCGCTGGGCACGCGGGCGTCCTCCCGGCGGGTTTGCGGCTCCCCGCTCCCGCCCCAGGACGTGCCACCGGCCCGCCGGGCCCACAGCCCCGACGCGTCGAGCCACGGCACACCGGCCCGCACCCCGGCCGCGTCGCGCCACGGCACACCGGCACCCGAACGTCGGAACTCCGGTCCCTCGACGGGCAGGCCAACGCGCCGGGGGCCGACGGCAGACGGCTGATCTAGCCCCGGTCCCCCGGCCGGCAGGCCGCCGCGCCCTGCTTCACCAAGCTGCGGGCTGCCCGGCCCGCGACCGTCGAGCTCCCGGGCACCGGGCCCCGGGCCCCGGGCCGGCAGATCGCCGTGATCAGCGGCACCCCCCGGCTCCGGCTCCCGGCCGGCAAACCGGAAGTCCCCGGGGCTCGCGGCACGCGGCCTCGTGCCGTCGAGCGGCAGCTCGCGGACCGGGTTCGGCTGCCAGCCGGCCTCCTCCAGGCGGGCCTGGAGCGCCTCGGCCAGCAGGGGGTGCGGGCCCAACGGCGGGGCGATCGTGCCGCGCAGGTGCACCGCTCGGGTCAGGGCCGCCGGCAGGTCGGACTTCACGTGGTGGCCGCGCCCCAGCAGCAGCGGGACGAGGACGGCCTCGCCGCGGACGGCCGCGAGCGTGTCGTCGAGCAGCGGCTCGTTCAGCTCGATGTGGCCGAGTCGGACGTCGAGCCCGGGGCGGCGGGCGGCGACCCGGGCCAGCAGGGCCCGTACGGTCTCCAGCGCCCGCGGGTCCCTGCTGCCGTGCGCCACGGCGACCAGCACGGGGCGGGGCGGGCGGCCGGGGCTGTCCGGGGAGTGCGGCTCGGTCATGGGACCGATCCTGCCCGGCCGGCGTTGCCCGCCCGTTGCGTACGACCGCCGCGCTGTTTTCCGCGACATCACAGCGGCCGGCCCGCCGCCGTGAGCGGCAACCGCGGACCGGCGCCCGCGCGTCGGTCAGGTCAGGGCAACAGGGGAACGGGGCCGCGGCCCCGGGGGGACTCAGGAGGACGACGGCATGCGCATGCCCAGTTGGCGGAACGTGAGGCGGCTGTGGCCACGGACCCGCACCGGCCGGCGCCGGCTCGTCCAGGCGACCGCCGCGGTCTGCACGCTCGCCGTGCTGCCCGCCGTGTGGGTGCAGGTGTCGGCCGGCGGGCGGGTGCGGACGGTGGCGGACGTGCCCGCCGAACCGGTCGCCGTGGTGTTCGGCGCCGGGCTGTGGGACGGCAGCCCGTCCCCGTACCTGGCGCACCGGCTGGACGCGGCCGTCGGGCTCTACCGGGCGGGCAAGATCAAGGTCGTCCTGGTGACCGGCGACAACAGCCGCACCTCGTACGACGAGCCGGCCGCGATGCGGACGTATCTCGCCGCGCACGGCGTGCCCGCCGCGAAGGTCGTCGTGGACGACGCCGGGTTCGACACGTGGGACTCGTGCAGCCGGGCGAAACGGATCTTCGGCGTTCAGCGGGCCATCCTGGTCAGCCAGGGGTACCACGTCCGGCGGGCCCTGGCGCTGTGCGCGGCGGCGGGCATCGACGCGTACGGGGTGGGCGTGGACGAGCCGCACGACGCGACCTGGTGGGCGGGCGGCGCGCGGGAGTTCCTCGCGGCGGGCAAGGCGGCGGTGGACGCGGTGGTGCGGCCGGATCCCCGCTTTCTGGGGCGGCACGAGGAGGGGGTGGCCAGGGCGCTGGCGGCGGACGGGGGGTGAGCCCCGTGCGGCCGGGGCGGGGCCGATCCGGATAATCGATCACGACTGCGCACGACAGCGCACTCCAGCGTCCGGCCCGCCGTCGGGCCGCCTACGGAAGGGATCCCGCGCCATGCCGTCGCCCAAGCTGCACGCGTACGAGGCTCAGGTCGTCTGGACCGGCAATCTCGGGGCGGGCACGAGCACGTACCGGGCGTACGAGCGTTCCGCCGACCTCGCCGCCGGAGCGGCGCCGGTGATCCCCGGTTCGTCGGACCCGGCTTTTCGGGGGGACCCGGGGCGCTGGAACCCCGAGCAGTTGCTGCTCGCGTCGATCGCGCAGTGCCACATGCTCTGGTACTTGCACCTGTGCGCGATCGGGGGTGTCACGGTGACCGCCTACGCGGACCGGGCCACCGCGACGATGACCGAAACCCCGGATGGCGGGGGCCACTTCACCGAGGCGGTGCTCCACCCGGCGGTGGAGGTGGCGGCGCCCGAGATGCGGCAGAAGGCGCTCGCGCTGCACGGGGAGGCGCACGGTTTGTGTTTCATCGCGAACTCGGTGAATTTCCCCATCCGCCACGACCCGAGCGTGACGGTCTCCCCGGCTTCCTAAGGCCACAAGGGCCCGCACCGACCCGACCGCCCAGCCCCTCCCGGCAGCAGCCGGACCACCCGCCGGTGGCTGGCTGGTGGCGCAGTTCCCCGCGCCCCTATTGAAGCCGGGACTCATCGCCCCCGCACACGACCCGACCGCCCAGCCACTCCCGGCAGTAGCCGGACCACCCGCCGGTGGCTGGCTGGTGGCGCAGTTCCCCGCGCCCCTGATGATGCCGGGATAAGCCGCGCCCACGCGGCGCCAGCCGCACATCAGAAACAGCCCCGCACCCCTGGTGAAGCCGGGATAAGCCGCGCCCACGCGGCGCCAGCCGCACACCAGAAACAGCCCCGCACCCCTGCTGAAGCCGGGGCAGATCGCATGCGGCCACCGCAAGCTCCCGGCCAGGATGTGCCCCGACAGGGGCGCGGGGAACTGCGCGACCAGCCACGACGGGCCCGCACACGACCCGACCATCAAGCCACCCGCGGCAGTCGCCGGACCACCGGCCCACGCACCAGCGGCCCACCCGGGCGCCAGCCGGGGCAATCCCACCCGGCCAGGATGCGCCCCGACAGGGGCGCGGGGAACTGCGCGAGCAGCCACGACGGGCCCGCGCTTGACCCGAGTGGCACGCCGCTCCCGGCGCATGCCGGGCCCCCGGGCCGCCGGGCCGGGGGGTTACCCGGGGGCTGGCCGGGGATCGGGGTGGGCGGGGCCGCGCCGGAGGCGGCGGAGCATTCGCGGGTCCTGGAAGCCGACCGCGTGGGCCGCCGCCTCCATCGTCGCGCCGTGGGCGATCATGTGCTCGGCGCGTTCGAGGCGCAGCTCCTGCTGGTAGCGCAGCGGGGTCCGGCCCGTCGACGCGGTGAAGCGCCGGGTCAGCGTCCGCGCGCTCAGTCCTGCCCCCGCCGCCAGCTCAGAGAGCGCGAGCCGGTCGGCGAACCGCGCGTCGATCACGTCCTGCGTGCGGTGCACCGCGTCGCTCAAGTGCGCCCGGTGCCGCAGCATCGCGCTGGCCTGCTGCTCGTCCCCGTTGCGCCGGGCGTAGACGACCATCTGCCGGGCGGCCCGCGCCGCCTCCCCCGGTCCGTGCCTGACGGCGACCAGATGAAGCGCGAGATCGATCCCGCTGGCGATGCCCGCCGACGTGATCACCCGCCCGTCCACCACATAAAGCACGTCACGGATCACCGCGGCCCGCGGGTACCGGCGGGCGAGTTCGTCCTGCACGTCGTGGTGCGTGGTGCACCTGCGGCCGTCCAGCAGCCCGGCCCTCCCCAGCGCGTCAGCGCCCGCGCACACGCTGGCCACCGTGCCGCCGCCCTCGTGGTGGCCGCGCAGCCACGCCAGCGTGGCCGGCCGCAGCGCCCCGTTGTCCCGCAGCGTGCGCGACCGCCAGCCCGGTACGACGATCAGGTCGTCGGGCCCGAGTGGCGGCAGCTCGGTGGCCGCCCGCAGCGCCACGCCCTGCGCGGTGGGCACGTCCTCCTGCTCGGCCACGTACTCAAGCGTGTAGTCGAGGCCCTGGTCGGCCGCTGTGGAGAACACCTGCGCCGGCCCCGCGAGGTCGAGCAGGTGCAGCCACGGCACGAGCAGGAAGACCACACGGGTCACGATCCGGTCAGCTCCTTGACGGTGGTGACGGTGGCGAAGCGGCCCGCGAGAGCGTACTCGGTCCTGGCGATGATGTCGGCGGGCAGCAGCGTGCGCGGGTCGGCGAGCACCTCGGCGAGCGGGCGGCCGGCGGGCGCGTCGCGGTGCGGGATCGGCTCGGTGGCGGTGGCGTCGGAGACGAAGGTGACGTCGTAGCCGAGGTCGGAGCCGAGCCGGGTGGTGGTCTCCACGCACTGCTCGGTGCGGATGCCGCAGGTGATCAGCGAGCGGATGCCGTGCTCGGTCAGGATCTGCTGGAGGTTGGTGGTGGTGAACGCGTTGTGCGAGGTCTTGGCGAGCTGCGGCTCGCCGGCCGCGGGGGCCAGGCCGTCGATGTAGCGGACGTGCCCGAGGGCGGGGTCGAAGACGCCGTTGCTGCCGGGTTCGGTGTGCAGCACCCAGACCACCAGGTGGCCGGCCGACCTGGCGTACTCGACCAGCCGGGCCACCTGGACGGCGACCTCGGGGTCGGACGCGGCCTGCCAGCTCTCCCGCTGCCGGAAGGACTCCTGGACGTCGATGACGAGAAGCGCGGTCCGGTTGTCCGCCCCGGCCCCCGCCTGAGCAACGGCCTGCGTACTGGTCCGCGTGTCGGCCTGCGTATCGGCCTGCGTGGCATTCTGCGTCGCGTTCTGCTGCGTGGTCATGACCCGATCCTGACTCCTCCGGGGCCGCCCCGCCCAGGCATGATCGCGCCCCGGTGCGGAACGATCCGGTCACGGCACCCGCTCCGGGCACGGAACGATCAGGTCACGCCGCCGGCTCCGTCTCCCGGCCGGAATCCGCCCTGCTCACACTCCCGCCCGGCCCGCGATGAGCTGACCGTTGCCCCCGGGTAATGGCGGGGATGCGGGCGGGTAACAGCTCCCCCGCAGGCTTCCTGGCATGGACTTCGTGGACGCGGAATCGACGATCGTGCTGGTCGGCCACGGGATGGTCGGCCAGCGGTTCCTTGAGGCGCTGGCCGAGGGCGGCGTGACCGGGCGGGCCCGGGTGGTGGTGCTCTGCGAGGAGCCGCGCCCGGCCTACGACCGGGTGCACCTGACCTCGTACTTCTCCGAGAACGCCAGCCCGGACCAGCTGTCCATGGTGGAGGACGGCTTCCTGGCCGCGCACGGCATCGAGCTGCACCTCGGCGATCCCGCGGTGTCGGTGGACCGCGCCGCCCGTACGGTGACCGCCCGCTCGGGCCTGACCGTCCGCTACGACACGCTGGTGCTGGCCACCGGCTCGTACCCGTTCGTACCGCCGGTGCCGGGCAAGGACGCGGAGGGCTGCTTCGTCTACCGCACGATCGAGGACCTGCTCGCGATCGAGTCGTACGCCCGCGGGGCGACCTCCGGCGCGGTGGTCGGCGGCGGGCTGCTGGGACTTGAGGCGGCCGGCGCGCTGACCGGGCTCGGACTCGCCACGCACGTGGTGGAGTTCGCGCCCCGGCTGATGCCGGTCCAGGTGGACGACGGCGGCGGGGCGGCGCTGCGGCGCAAGGTGGAGGCGCTCGGCGTGAGCGTGCACACGGGGGTGGGCACGCAGGAGATCATCACCGGCGGCGACGGCCGGGTGGCCGGGATGGCGCTGTCCGACGGCTCCGCGCTGGCCGCCGACCTGGTGGTCTTCTCCGCCGGGGTCAGGCCGCGGGACGACCTGGCCCGGGCCTGCGGCCTGCCGGTCGGCGAGCGCGGCGGCATCGTGGTGGACGAGCGGTGCCGTACGGCGGACCCGGCGGTCTACGCGATCGGCGAGTGCGCGCTGACCGCGGACGGCCGGGTCTACGGCCTGGTCGCGCCGGGCAACGAGATGGCCGAGACGGTGGCGGCCGGCCTCGCGGTGGCGTACGGCTCCGCGGTGGACGCCGGGCCCGGCTTCACCGGCGCCGACCTGTCGACCAAGCTGAAACTGCTGGGCGTTGACGTGGCGAGCTTCGGTGACGCGCACGGCACCGCCGACGGCTGCCTGGACCTGCTGTACTCCGACCCGAGGGCCGGGATCTACCGCAAGCTCGTGGTCGCCGAGGACGGCACGCTGCTCGGCGGGGTGCTGGTCGGCGACACCGAGTCGTACGGGGTGCTGCGCCCGCTGACCGGTACGGTGCCGCCGGTCGCGGCCGAGCTGCTGGTGCTGCCGGCCGGCGCCGCCGGGGCCCCGGTCGCGCTCGGTCCGTCCGCGCTGCCGGACGAGGCGGTGATCTGCAGCTGCCACCGGGTCAGCAAGGGCGCGGTGCGGGCGGCGGTCGGCGAGCAGTCCTGCCGCTCGGTCGCGGAGGTCAAGAAGTGCACCAAGGCCGGTACCGGCTGCGGCAGTTGCGTGAGCGTGCTGGGCCGGCTGGTGGACGCCGAACTGGAGGCGAACGGCGTCGAGGTGGACCGCGGCCTGTGCCCGTGCTTCGCGCACAGCCGCACCAAGCTGTACGAGATCGTGCTGACGCTGAGGCTGACGTCGTACCGCGAACTGCTCGACGGGCACGGCCGGGAGGGCGCGCGCGGCGGTGAGGGCTGCGAGGTCTGCAAGCCGGCCGTCGCCTCGATCCTGGCGTCGCTGGCGCCGGTGATCGGCGCGCCGGTGCACGTACTGGACGGCGAGCAGGCCGCGTTGCAGGAGACCAACGACCACTTCCTCGCCAACCTGCAGAAGAACGGCTCCTATTCGATCGTGCCGCGCATCCCCGGCGGCGAGATCACCCCGGAGAAGCTGATCGTGATCGGCGAGCTGGCCAGGGACTTCGGCCTCTACACGAAGATCACCGGCGGCCAGCGGATCGACCTGTTCGGCGCCCGGGTGGAGCAACTGCCGCTGATCTGGACCCGGTTGGTGGACGCCGGCTTCGAGTCCGGCCACGCCTACGGCAAGGCGCTGCGGACGGTGAAGTCCTGTGTGGGGCAGACCTGGTGCCGGTTCGGCGTGCAGGACAGCGTGCGGATGGCGATCGGCCTGGAGCTGCGCTACCGGGGGCTGCGGGCGCCGCACAAGCTCAAGTCGGCGGTGTCGGGCTGCGCCCGGGAGTGCGCGGAGGCGCAGAGCAAGGACTTCGGGGTGATCGCCACCGCGAACGGCTGGAACCTGTACGTCGGCGGCAACGGCGGCGCCACGCCCCGGCACGCCGACCTGCTCGCCGAGGACCTCTCGGACGCCGAACTGGTGCGGCTGATCGACCGGTTCCTGATGTTCTACATCCGCACCGCCGACCGCCTTGAGCGGACCAGCGTCTGGCTGGAGCGGATCCCCGGCGGCCTGGAGCACGTACGCGATGTGGTGGTGCATGACGCGCTGGGCGTCTGCGCGGAGTTGGAGGCACTGATGGCAGCGCATGTGGCCGGTTACCGCGACGAGTGGGCCGACACCGTGGGCGACCCCGAGCGGCTGCGGCGGTTCGTGTCGTTCGTCAACGCGCCCGACACCCCGGATCCGACGGTGCGGTTCACCGCCGAGCGCGACCAGATCAAGCCCGACCCGACGCCGCTGGTGCTGTCCGCGACGGTGACGGCATGAGCACGGCGACCGGGACGAACGCGACCGGCGTGGCGACCGTCCAGCTGCTGTCCGGCAACGGCTGGACCACGGCGTGTCCCCTGGACCTGCTGGAGAGCGGCCGCGGGGTGGCGGTGCTGCTGCCCGGCGGCGCGCAGGCGGCGCTGTTCAGGGACCGGGCCGGGCGGCTGTACGCGATCGGCAACGTGGACCCGTTCACCGGCGCCGCGGTGCTCGCCCACGGACTGCTCGGCGCGGTGGACGGCCGGACGTATGTGGCCTCGCCCCTCCTCAAGCAGCGCTTCGACCTGGCGACCGGCAGGTGCCTGGACGACGACACGGTGGCGGTGGCCGGATATCCGGTACGGGTGGCTCAACTTCCGCCGATGTGAGGCGGGTTGACCGGTGCCGGGCCTGATGTCGGATCTGATGTCGGGACCGATGGCGGGTCATGACATGGCAACGCGCGGGTAGCCGAGCCCGTGGGAGGTGTCATTGCCATGGTGACGCAGAGTGCAGCGGGCCGGATGCCCTGGTGGGCCAGAGCCGTCGTCGGAGTGGTCGTACTGGGACTGCTCTTCTTCCTGCTCGGCCGCGCGGATCTGCTGCCCGGCCTGCCGAATCCGTTCGCCGAGAAGGACAAGGACCGCAGCGGTCCGGTACTGCTCAAGTCGATCCAGAACATGAGCCGTTACGAGGGCGCGAGCGGCAACTTCGAGGTGGTGGTGGACCTGGAGAAGGACGCCAAGTTCCTGCCGTCGTCGGTGCGCGGCAAGCGCACCCTGTACGTCGGGGCGGGCAGCGTGAACGCCTACGTCGACTTCGGCTCGATCGGCTCCGACGCCGTGACCGTGTCGGACGACCGCAAGACCGCGTCGATCCGGCTGCCGCACGCGGGACTTGAGCGGACCTCGCTCGACCCCAAGCACTCCTACGTCGTCTCGCAGCAGCGCGGCTTCTTCGACCGGATCGGCGACTTCTTCGGCAACAACCCCGGCAACACCCAGCAGTTGAACGAGCTGGCCGCGCAGAAGATCCAGGACGCGGCCAAGACCACCGAGCTGGGCGCCCGCGCCGAGACCAACACCAAGTCCATGCTCCAGCGGCTGCTGACGTCGCTGGGCTACACCACCGTCTCGGTCACGTTCGGGACGCCGCCCAAGGCGACCCCGTCGCCCTCCACTTCGGGCTCGCCGTCGTCCTCACCTTCGTCCTCGGCGTCGCCGTCGGCTAAGGCGTCCTGAGCGCGGGGAGCAGGTGCTCCTCCTCGTAGGTGAAGTGCCGCTCGGCCTCCGCCGAGAGCGCTTCGAGCCGGCCGGCGACGCCGCTGTCGCCGGCCGCGATCATGGCCCGCAGCTGCTCCAGGCCGCGGGCCACTTCGCGGTGTTCGCGGTGCAGCCTGGCCAGCACCGGGGCGAGATGCGGGAACGCGGAGTCGAAGGCGGGCAGCACCACCTCCTCGGTGGCGTGGTGCGCGCCCAGCGACTCGCAGAACGACAGGCAGTGCAGGGCGAGTTCGGCCGCCGGAGTGGGGCCGCCCGTGCGCAGCGCGGCGATCCGCGCCCGCAGGTCGGCGTGCACATCGGTCAACTGCCGGGCGATGGCGGCGTTCCGGGCCGCGTCGGGCACGGTCAGGTCCAGCGGGTGCAGGACGACCACCGGGATGATCCGGCGGGTCATCGTCTCGTACGTGCCGTAGGCGGGGACCCGGGCGGCCTGCCGCGCGTAGAGCCGGTCACGCTCCGGGCCCTCGGCGAGCGCTTGGGCGCGCGCGGCCAGCGAACGGATGCCGCCGTCGCCGTCCGGCAGCTCGACCTCGGCGCGCGGGGTCGCGAGCAGGTTGCGGTACCAGTCGGGGTGCCGGTCGCCGCCGGCGTTGGAGGCGTGGACGACGAGCCGGTCGGCGTCGCGGCCGTAGCCGAGCGGCGTGGTCCGCAGCTCGCCGCTGCGGGCGCCGACGGTGGTGAGCAGCAGCAGGTCGGCGCCCGCGAACATGCCGCCGACCCGGCCGCCGGCGGCCCGGAACTCCTTGATGATCTGCGCGTTCATGTCGGCCATGGGGCCTCTCCGATAGGCTGAGGGCAGATGACAACTTTGCTTTGCAAGCAAAGTATCTTTGAGACCAAAGCTATGGAGGGGCGGGCATGGTGTCAACCTCGGACGGTGGCGGGCCGGGCGGCTCGGCCGGGCCCGGCGAAGTGGCCGGGCCCGACGAGAGGGCCGACGGGCTCAGCGTCGACGACGGGATCCGGACGCTGCTGCGGCTGATGCCGCGGATGGTCGGCCGGGCCAAGCGGATCAAGATCCCGGCGGAGCTGGACGCCTTCTCGCTCGCGCCCCGCCACCTGTCGCTGTTCTCCTACCTGCTCTTCGACGGACCACTGTCGGTCAACGACCTCGCCGCCCGGCTGGAGGTCGCGCCCGCCACCGTCAGCCTGATGGTCAGCGACCTCGGCCGGCAGGGCATCCTGGACCGCACCCCCGACCCCGCGGACCGCCGCCGCACGATCGTCACGATCTCCCCCGCCCACCGCCCGGCGATCGACGCCTGGCTCTCCCGCGGCGCCACCGCCTGGCGGCGCGCCCTGGCCCCGCTCACCCCGGCGGAACGCCGGCTGTTCGTCGCGACCCTGACGACGTACGAGGAATGCCTGTCGGACGGCGAGGACGGCTGACCGCGGGCGCCCGGGACCGGCGGCGGCCGGCGACCAGCCGACCGGGGAACAGGCAGCCGGGATCAGGCAGCCGGGGGTACGGCGACCAGCGGATCAAGCGGCCGGGGATCAGGCGGCCAGCACCGCCGGCTTGAGCACCTCCTCGCACCACTGCCGGAAGGTGGTCGGCGCGTTGTCCCGCGGCGCGTTCAACTCGCCCGCGTAGGCCCCCCGTTCGACCGCGGCCGACATGCCGACCAGGCCGCGCGCCCAGGCGTCGGTCATCCCGTGCCGCACCATGTCGGCCCGGTACGCCTCGGCGGGCACCTGCTGGTAGCGGACCGGCCGGCCGAGCACCTCGGAAATGATCCGGGCCTGGTCGTTCGGCGACAGGTCCTCAGGGCCCAGCACCGGGACGCTCTCCTGCCCGGTCCAGGAGCCGTCGAGCAGCAGCCCGGCCGCGACCGCGGCGATGTCACGGGTGGCGCAGGTGGGGGTGGCGAAGTCGCCGGGCAGCGTCGCGAAGAACGTGCCGTGGTGCCTGATCGGCTGCGCCTGCCAGAGCATGTTGTCCATGAACCCCGGCATGCACAGCGACCGGTAGTGCACGCCGGTACTCTCCACCAGGTCGTCCAGCGCGAAGATCGCCGAGATCTGCCCGGCGTCCCTGGCCCTGCCGCGCCCCAGGCTGGACACGCCGACCACCCGCTCGACGCCCTGGCCGGCGACGGCCTCGACCAGCGGCCGGACGAAGTCCAGCGTGTGCCCCGCGATGCTCGCGGCCCGCGGGTTCGGCGGCACCACCCAGAACACGCTGCCGGCGCCGTCGAGCGCCTTCCCGACCGTCCCCATGTCGGTCATCGACCCCTGGACGACGTCGACGCGCTCGCGCACGTCACCGGGAAGCCTGGACGGATCGCGGACGATCACCCGGACCTGCTCGCCGCCGCCGGCGACCCCGGCGACCCCGTCGAGGACATGGGCGAGCACCTGGTGGCCGATACTGCCTGTGGGTGTGGTGATGACGATCATCTGTTTCTCCTTGTCAGGGCGGAACAGAAGTAAACTCTACCGTACCGTTTACTTTTTGCAAGGAGAGGACGAGGCATGGCCAGGCGCGGTGCGGAACTGCGGAAGCACATCCTGCTGACGGCGAAGGACGTCTTCCTGGAGATGGGCTTCGAGCGGGCTTCGATGGACGTGCTGGCCGCGCGGGCGGAGACGTCCAAGCGGACGCTCTACGCGCACTTCGAGAGCAAGGACAAGCTCTTCCTGGCCGTGGTGGACCTCGTCCGCGAGCTGTATCTCGACAAGCTGAAGACGCCCGCGCACTACGGGGACGACCCCGCGCAGGCGGTCACCCTGTTCTGCGGGCGCTTCCTGCAGATGCTCGTGTGGGGGCCCTCGCTGCGCACCTGCCGGCTGGGCATCGCCGAGGCCGACCGCCTCCCGGAGGCCGCGGGCCGGTACTACGAGGCGATCTTCGACACCGCCGAAGAGCGGCTGGCGACGTTCCTCGGCGACCGGTACGGCCTGCCGGCCCCGGACGCCCGCTCCACCGCCCGCGACCTCCTGGGCCGCACCCTCTACCCGCGCTTCGTGCGCGCCCTGTTCGGTGTGGACGAACTCCGCGACGACTGGCCGGAGGAGTCGTCGATCCCCACGGACATCGACCTGGCCCCGATCCGCACGGCGGTCACCACCCTGCTCCCGGCGGCCCCAGCCGCGCCGAGTGGGCGCCGCTGAGGTTCTGCCGCCTCACCTCACCAGGCGTTCAGAGTGGTCCGCAGGGCCTCGGCCGGGCTGGTGCCGTACAGCAGGGCACGGACCGCACGGTGCAGCAGTGCCGCCACGAGCCTGAACGACAGCTCGGACGAATACAGTTCGTCGAAAGCCGCCCGGTCCACGCGCAGTACGCCCGACGGCAGGGGCGCGTCCGCGGCGTTCTCCGTCAGCCCGTCGAGTACGGCGTCGGCGAAGTCGACCGGCAGCCCGGCGACCAGGGGCCCGCCGAGTCGGCTCGCGCACGCCGCCGCGCTGCCGAGCTCCAGTGCGGTGCCCGAGCGGACCTCGTAGATGGTCGCTGAGCCGGCGGGGCGGGGCGAGAAAGCGGCGCCCAGCAGCGCCCGCGCCATCGTGCCGCCGAACGGCCGTAGGATCTCCACGACCGCCCGCAGCTCACCGTCGGGCCCGTGCGTGGCTGAGCCGGGGCTGACGCGGTGGGCGACGTGCGCACCGGTGAACACCGCCGTGGGCTCGTCCGTGCGGAACGCCGCGCGTCTGCCGTTCACTTCGACGATCACCGCGGTCGCATTCCCCACGCGCGGCGCCAGTTGTCGTTGAACAGCTCCGGGAACCGGTCGATCACCTCAGGCGTGTAGTGCCTGGCCGGCGGGTGGGTGAGCAGAGCCGCCCCATGCGCGTCCGGGTAGCCGGTTCCGCCGTTCATCAGCCGCGCCTCGGTGAGCTGGTGCAGCATGAAGTTCCTCTCGCCCTCGGAGAGCGGTCGTCCGGCGGCCATGCTACGGCCGATCCCGTCGACCATGGCCTCGTTCGCCGGGAAGCGGTCGAGGCCGGGGCGGCCGAGATGGCCCAGGACCAGTGTCAGGTCCTGCGGGGTACAGACCGCGGCGGCGGGCCGGGCATCCGCTGCCGGCGCGGGGTCAGCCTCCGGGCGTGCCGCGTCCGGGCGCAGGCCGAGACTGCGGTACAGCGCTCGACGCTCGCGTGCCACACCGAAGGCGGTGCGCGGTGTACGGGCAGCAGGCGGTGTACGGGCAGCAGGCGGGGCGGCGGGAAGCGACTGCCTGCGGCGCTTGACGATCAGGAACCCGAGGAGGATGACGGCCAGCAGGACCAGCAGGCGCAGCGCCAGGCGCACGGCCCCCGGCCACGCGGTCGCGCCGGAGTCCCTGGCCGCCTCCCGGGGGGTCGGCGCACCGAGCAGGATCATGCCGTCCCGGACATCTGCCGACGGACTGGCCAACGACTGGTCCACGCTCCTGGCCAGCGTGGCGTGCTGTGCGGTGAACTGCTCCTTCGTCACCTTCTGGAAGGGCACCTGGCTCAGGTCGACTCCGCCATAGGTGTAGACGCGGGTGCTGACGGTGTCACCGTGGGTGGACTTGCGGGTGACGTTGAACTCACCGTTGGTGTAGGAGTCGACGTAGGCGTGGAAGGTGTCGGTCGGCTTCCAGCCGGTCTTCGTCGTCCAGTCACCGATGTCACCGTGGTCGACGAGTCCGGCATAAGCGGTGTGCTTGGTAGTGCTCAGCGTCCGGTACCACTGCGCTGCGACCCGGGCGAGATAGACGCGGCGCAGCTCGGCGTACTCGGGAGCGGTGTTGATCGCGTGCTTCAGCTCGGGAAGGATCAGGCTGCGGAACACCTGCTCGTTGTGCGACTCGGTGGCCTTGCCCTGCTTCGGGCAGGAGGGAAAGGCCCCTTTGGCCTGGGAACTCAGGTAGTCGGTTTCCATCCTCACGTTCAGCGGGGCGTCCAGGATGTAGAGCTTGTCGCCGTCCTGATAGACCTTGGCGGGCTCCGGCACGATCCAGGTACGGGAGGACATGCAGTCGCCCGCCAGCTCGCCCCAGTACTTCTTGCCGAGCGCGGTGTCGGGGTGGATGAGCGTGCCGACGCTCTTCTTCATCTGCAGATCGGCCTGGAGCATGATGCGGCCGGCGTCGGTCTGTCCCAGCTTGGAGTCGACGACGCGGTCGGGTTCGGTGGGATTGAGGTTGACCCAGAAGGCGGAGGGGTTCAGCTCCAGCCACACGAAGAACGCGTCGGACGTCTGCTGGGCGGCGGTCAGGCCCGTCAGGGCACGGTTGTCGCCGGTGGCCGACACCGGGGCCTGGAAGGAGTACCGCACACCGCTGCCATCGCCGGGATCGGCGAGATACCGCAGCTCCAGCGACGAGAAGTCGATGCCGCCGGGGGCCGCGTCCGGTCCGCTCAGCTCATCAGCGAGAGAGCTGTCGGAACCCTTGCCCGTGCGGAAGACTCTCTGCGCCTTGTCCTTGATCGGCTTGGATTTCTGCTTCGCCGCCTTGAGGAGGGCCTTGTACGCCAGGACGACCTTGTAGAACTCCTCGGCGGACACGGGATACGGGGACGCATAGTCGAACTTGCCAGCGAAGCGTGCGCACTTGTCACAGGGCTGCTTGTTCGAGACGCCGCTGATGACGCGGTCGCTGGAGGTGTCGGCAGCGCTCTGGAAGTCCTTTTTCCTGTCCATGTCCGCGTCGATCTCAGCGGTCGTCCTCCCCCGACGCAGCTCATCGCTCATGAACTCGGCTTCTGACACTGCGAGGAGCATGAGGTTCTCGGTATGCCTCGCAATGGTGTTCTTCTGCATGCTGGGCGACTGTTTTCCCACCACTTCGAGGACCTGGTCATCGGGTGTCAGGCCGTCTTGCACAAGCTCGGCGTAGAGCGCGGGGTCCTCCTCGGCGATGCTCTTCGCTGTGCGCACGGTCCACGTGGTGTAGGGCCTGGAGAACTTCTTGTCCTGTGCCCGCCACATGTTCTGCAGCTTCGTCGAGCTGAGCCGCTTGACCGTCATGGGGTCGAGGTCGTTGATCCGCATCCACACCGCGCCGTAGTTCGCGCCCGCGCCACCCTTGTTCGTCTTCTTGTCAGCGACCATGCGCTGCCAGACCTTCGCGCCACGCGCTGTTTCCCACAGGTGGGGCCCCAGGTCGTGCCGGCCGCGGGTCCGAGGCGGCGACGCGGAAGGCGCGGGCATGGATGGCGGCGACGCGGACGGCGTGGGCGTGATCCGGACAGCTGACGCGGACGTCAGCGGCGTCGCCGCGGGGGCGGTCCCGTCCTGGACCAGCGAAACCATGAGCATGCAGCCGACGAGGGCAGAAACCTTCACGATGATCCGTCTGGCCGCAAGCATGGTGAAACCCCCGGTGCGCCTGTCGTCCTCCGTGGCGAGCTTCCCGCGAACCGCCCGCCGGGTCAACGGGCCCCCGCAGGGCCGACGGAGAGAAGCCGGGGACGGCGCTTCCGCACGAAGCGCCGTCCCCGGCGGGTGGGCCGGGGGGCCGCCGGGCGGTGAGGGATCGGCCCCCAGGGCAAGGGGCCGACCGGCGGCGGGTCCGGGTCCGGCCCGGTCAGGGGTGTCAGGGGGCGCCGGCGGCGCGGCCGGCCTCCAGGCGGGCGACGGGGATGCGGAACGGGGAGCAGGACACGTAGTCGAGGCCGACCTTGTGGAAGAAGTGCACGGACTCCGGGTCGCCGCCGTGCTCGCCGCAGACGCCGAGTTTCAGGTCCGGGCGGGTGGCCCGGCCGGCCTCGCAGGCGGAGCGGACGAGCGCGCCGACGCCGTCGCGGTCGATGGTCTCGAACGGGGAGACGCCGAAGATGCCCTTCTCCAGGTAGGCGGTGAAGAAGGACGCCTCGACGTCGTCGCGGGAGAAGCCCCAGACGGTCTGGGTCAGGTCGTTGGTGCCGAACGAGAAGAACTCGGCGGCCTCGGCGATCTGCCCGGCGGTCAGCGCGGCCCTGGGCAGCTCGATCATGGTGCCGATCGCCATCTTCAGCGCGCTGCCGCTGGCCGCCTCCACCTCGGCGATCACCCGGTCGGCCTCGTCCCGTACGATCTCCAGCTCCTGCACGGTGCCGACCAGCGGGATCATCACCTCCGCGCGCGGGTCGCCCTTGACCTCCTTGCGGTGGGCGACGGCCTCGGCGATGGCCCGTACCTGCATCGCGAACAGGCCGGGCACCACCAGGCCGAGCCGCACCCCGCGCAGGCCCAGCATCGGGTTCTGCTCGTGCAGCTTGTGCACGGCCTGGAGCAGCCGCAGGTCGTTCTCGTTGGAGTCCTTGCGGGACTCGGCGAGCGCGACCCGTACCGACAACTCGGTGATGTCCGGCAGGAACTCGTGCAGCGGCGGGTCCAACAGCCGTACGGTGACCGGCAGTCCGTCCATCGCCTCCAGCAGCTCGATGAAGTCGGCCTTCTGCAACGGGAGCAGGGCGCCGAGCGCGGTATCCCGCTCCTCGTCGGTGTCGGCCAGGATCAGCCGCTCGACCAACTCCCGCCGCTCGCCGAGGAACATGTGCTCGGTGCGGCACAGGCCGATGCCCTGGGCGCCGAACCGCCGTGCCCTGGAGGCGTCTTCGGCGTTGTCGGCGTTCGCCCGCACCCGCAGCCGGCGGACCCGGTCGGCGTAGGCCATGACCCGGTGCACGGCCTGGACGAGTCCGTCGGCCTCGTCGGCGCCGGCGTGCATCCGGCCCTCGAAGTACTCGACCACCGGGGACGGTACGACCGGCACCTCGCCGAGGTAGATCTTGCCGGTGGAGCCGTCGATCGAGATGAGGTCGCCCTCCTCTATCACCACGCCACCGGGGGCGGTGAGCCGCCGCCGCTTGGTGTCGACCTCCAGCTCCTCCGCGCCGCACACGCACGTCTTGCCCATGCCGCGGGCGACGACGGCGGCGTGCGAGGTCTTGCCGCCGCGGGAGGTGAGGATGCCCTCGGCGGCGATCATGCCGTTGAGGTCGTCGGGGTTGGTCTCGCGGCGGATCAGGATCACCCGCTCACCGGAGCGCGACCACTTCACGGCGGTGTACGAGTCGAAGACCGCCTTGCCGACGGCCGCGCCCGGTGAGGCGGCGATGCCCCAGCCGATCCGCCGCACCTTGCTGCTGTCGGCGACCGAGTCGTCGAACCGGGGGAACATCAGCTGCGCGAGCTGGGCGCCGTTGACCCGTTGCAGCGCCTCGGCCTCGCCGATCAGCCCCTGGTCCACCAGCTGGGTGGCGATCCGGAACGCGGCGGCGGCGGTGCGCTTGCCGACCCGGGTCTGGAGCATCCACAGGTGGCCGCGCTCGATGGTGAACTCGATGTCGCACAGGTCCTTGTAGTGCGTCTCCAGCGTCTCCATGATCTTCATCAGCGCGTCGTAGGACGCCTTGTCGATCGTCTCCAGGTCGGCCAGCGGCACGGTGTTGCGGATGCCGGCGACCACGTCCTCGCCCTGCGCGTCCTGCAGGTAGTCGCCGTAGACGCCCTGGTGGCCGGTGGCCGGGTCGCGGGTGAAGGCGACCCCGGTGCCGGAGTCGGGGCCGAGGTTGCCGAAGACCATCGAGCAGACGGTGACGGCGGTGCCGAGGTCGTGCGGGATCCGCTCCTGGCGGCGGTAGAGCTTGGCGCGCTCGGTGTTCCACGAGTCGAAGACCGCGCGCACCGCGAGGTCCATCTGCTCGCGCGGCTCCTGCGGGAACTCCCGGCCGGCCTCCCTGGCCACGATCGCCTTGAAGTCCTCGACGAGCTGCTTGAGGTCGGCCGCGTCGAGGCCGAGGTCGCTGTCGGCGCCCTTGGCCCGCTTGGCCGCCTCGATCGCCTCCTCGAACAGCTCGCCGTCCACGTCGAGCACGGTCTTGCCGAACATCTGCACCAGGCGCCGGTAGGAGTCCCAGGCGAACCGCTCGTTGCCGGCCTGCGCGGCGAGGCCGGCCACGGACGCGTCGGACAGGCCGATGTTCAGGACGGTGTCCATCATGCCGGGCATCGAGAACTTCGCCCCGGAGCGGACCGAGACCAGCAGCGGGTCGTCGGCGCGGCCGAGGGTCTTGCCCATCCGCTGCTCCAGCGCGTCGAGGTGCGCACTCACCTCGTCACGCAGGGCGGCCGGTTCGGCGCCGGTCTCCAGGTAGACCCGGCAGGCCTCGGTGGTGATGGTGAACCCCGGGGGGACGGGCAGGCCGAGGTTGGTCATCTCGGCGAGGTTCGCACCCTTCCCGCCGAGCAGATCCTTGAGGTCTTTGTTGCCCTCAGTGAAGTCGTAGACGAATTTCTGCTTTTTCTGCCGTGCCGACACAGGCTCTCGACTCCTCGCGACCGGATGGACCGGGTTGCCCTGACGGCGGGGAGCGTACCCATCTCCAAGGCGCGGAAGTATGTCCATCACCACGACACACGGTCGTAACCGCTCGTCTGCCGTCAGATCCAATGCGGTCGGGCGGGTGCGGGGGGTTCGCCTTGCGTTCATGACTCGAAGGGGTGGTCTCGCAGAGCGAGGGGTGAGAGGGATTGCGGTGACGGTGGGTGAGCGCTGGCGCCACGCCGTGGACGAACCCGGGTGGCACGGAGTGCCATTCATTCGAGAGATACGGCGCTCTGATGTGCGCTCGTCTGAGCGCAAGGATCATCAGGCGTGACTGGAATCACATGGGCTCAGCCGCCCGAGGTATCGGATTCCGCGTCCTCGGGAAGGGCCGCGCACTCGTAGGGGTCGTTCAGCCATCCGTCCGGGAGGACCACCCGCTTGCCCGCCGCCGTACGCCCGCGCGGCCCGTCCGCGTGCGCGGGCCAGGGCTGGGTGAGGTCGAGGCCGCCGAGGTGGTCGTCGAGTTCGGCCAGCGAGGACGCCGTCGCCAGCGCCCGCCGCGCCTCGGAGCCGACCGCGAACCCCTTGGTGTACCAGGGCACGTGCTTGCGGAAGTCGATCACCCCGCGCGCCTCGTCGCCGATCCACTCGCCCAGCAGCTCGGCGTGCCGCCGCATCACCACCGCGACCTGCCCGAAGTCGGGCGTCGCCGGCGCCTGTTCGCCCGGCTCGAACGCCGCCACCAGGTCGCCGAACAGCCACGGCCGGCCCAGGCAGCCGCGCCCGACGACCACCCCGTCACAGCCGGTCTCGCGCATCATCCGCACCGCGTCCTGCGCGCACCAGATGTCGCCGTTGCCGAGCACCGGGATCTCCGGGACGTGCTCCTTGAGCCGGGCGATCGCGTCCCAGTCGGCGGTGCCGCCGTAGTGCTGGGCGGCGGTACGGCCGTGCAGCGCCACCGCCGTGACGCCCTCCTCGACCGCGATCCGGCCGGCGTCGAGATACGTCAGATGGTCGTCGTCGATGCCCTTGCGCATCTTGATCGTGACCGGCAGGTCGCCGGCCCCGCCGACCGCCTCGCGCAGGATCGACCGCAGCAGGTTGCGCTTGAACGGCAGCGCGGAGCCGCCGCCCTTGCGGGTCACCTTGGGCACCGGGCAGCCGAAGTTGAGGTCGATGTGGTCGGCCAGGTCCTCGTCCACGATCATCCGGACCGCCTTGCCGACGGTCACCGGGTCGACGCCGTAGAGCTGGATCGAGCGCGGGGTCTCGGTGGCGTCGAAGTGGATCAGGTGCATGGTCTTCTCGTTGCGCTCCACCAGCGCGCGAGTGGTGATCATCTCGCTGACGAACAGCCCCTTGCCGCCGGAGAACTCCCGGCACAGCGTGCGGAACGGCGCGTTGGTGATGCCCGCCATCGGAGCGAGCACGACCGGCGGGCGCACGGCGTGCGGGCCGATCGAGAGGGCGGCCGAGCGGGCCGGGGCGATGTCAGCGGTCATGCGCTCCATTGTGCCGTGGACCGCGCCCGCAAAGTCGTTGTACGATAACAACGATTTAATTCATACAACCACTGGAGACCCCCTCCATGCCTGAGCTGTCGTACCGGCGCCGCATGCTCATCCTGGCGATCTGCTGCATGAGCCTGCTGCTCGTCAGCCTCGACAACACGATCCTCAACGTGGCGCTGCCCTCGATGCAGCGCGACTTCCACGCATCGGTCTCCGGCCTCCAGTGGACGATCGACGCCTACCTCGTCGTGATCGCCTCGCTGCTGCTGCTCTCCGGCTCCACCGCCGACCGGATCGGCCGGAAGCGGATCTTCCGGATCGGCCTGGTGCTGTTCACCCTCGGCTCGCTGCTGTGCAGCATCGCGCCGGGGCTCGGCTGGCTGATCGCCTTCCGGATGGTGCAGGCGGTCGGCGGCTCGATGCTGAACCCGGTCGCGATGGGGATCATCACCAACACCTTCACCGACGCCCGCGAGCGGGCCCGCGCGATCGGCATGTGGGGCGGGGTGGTCGGGATCAGCATGGCGGCCGGACCGATCGTCGGCGGCGCCCTGGTGGAGACCATCGGCTGGCGGTCGATCTTCTGGATCAACGTGCCGGTGGGCGTGGTCGCCCTGGTCCTGACCTCCCGGTTCATCCCCGAGTCCCGCGCGGCGCGGGCCCGCCGGATCGACCCGGTCGGCCAGCTGCTGGTCATCGCGCTGCTCGGCTCGCTGACCTACGGCATCATCGAGGGCTCGCACGCGGGCTGGACGTCACCGCTGATCGCCGGCTGCTTCGCGGTGTCGGTACTGGCCGTCGCGGGCCTGGCGGCGTACGAGAAGCGGCGCACCGATCCGCTGATCGACACCCGGTTCTTCCGCAGCGTGCCGTTCAGCGGGGCCACCGTCATAGCGGTGAGCGGCTTCGCCGCGCTCGGCGGCTTCCTCTTCCTCAACACGCTCTACCTGCAGAACGACCGCGGGCTCTCCGCGCTCGACGCGGGCCTGTACATGCTGCCGATGGCGGCGATGACGCTGGTCTTCGGGCCGCTGTCCGGACGGCTGGTGGCCGGCCGCGGCCCGCGGCTGCCGCTGGTGCTCGCCGGGACGGCGATGACGGCGAGCGGGGTGATCCTCGCCGCGCTCGACGCGCAGTCGTCCAACACGCTGCTGTTCACCTCGTACGTGCTCTTCGGCATCGGCTTCGGGCTGATCAACGCGCCGATCACCAACACCGCCGTGTCCGGCATGCCGCGCTCGCAGGCCGGGGTGGCGGCCGCGGTCGCCTCCACCAGCAGGCAGACCGGGCAGTCGCTCGGCGTCGCCGTGGTCGGCGCCACGCTGGCGGCCGGGCTGCACACCGCGTCCTGGTGGATCATCACCGGCTGCGGGGCGACCGTACTGCTGCTCGGTATGCTCACCACCGGCCGCTGGGCCCGCGGCACCGCGGAGCGCACGGCGCACCTGCTGACCCCCGAGGCGGAGGACGACCGAGTTCCGGTGAGCACCCGATGACGACGAACGCGCCGGCCGGCGGCGGGGCGGACGCGGCGCAGCAGCCGCCCCGGCCCGACCCGTCCGGCCAGGCCGCCGCCCGGATCTGGCGGAACATGAGCCAGCTGGTGCTGGAGCGCGAGCGCCGCAAGGAGGTCACCGACGCCCTGGGCATGAGCTTCTTCCGGATCAAGGTGCTACGCCGGATCAACGCCGCCACCGAGCCGATGACGCTCAGCGAGCTCGCCGCCAAGCTCGGCTCGGACCGGCCCTATCTGACGCTCACGGTGGACGACCTCACCAAGCGCGGCCTGGTGGAACGCCAGGAGCACCCCACCGACCGGCGCAGCAAGGTGGTCAGCGTGACCCCGGCGGGCCGCGCGGCGGCCGAGCGGGCGAACGCGATCCTGGGCACCCCTCCCCCGGCGCTGCGCGACCTCCCGGCGGCGGACCTGGCCGCGCTCGACCGGATCACCGCGTCCCTGGTCGGCCCGGACGCCGAACAGGGCTGAGGCTTCCCCGGACGCCGAGCAGGGCTGAGGCTTCCCGCTAGACGGCCACCGGGGCCTGCTCGGCGAGCACCAGCGCGTGCAGCCGCTCCAGGCGCTCACGGGTGACGGCGTCGGCGGGGGTGTACGTGGTCAGCCGCGGGCCGTGCTGCGGGCCGAGCCACAGGTGGGTGAAGTCGAAGACCAGCATGCCGACGTCCGGGTTGACGTACCGCTTGAGGTGGCCGTCGGGCTGGATCACCTCGTGCCGCTCCCACAGCTCGCAGAACTCCGGCGAGGCGCCCTGCAGCCGCTTGAGCAGCTCCTTCCAGGCGGGCTCTGCCAGGTGCTGGGCCATCGAGGCGCGGAACTTGGCCGCCATCAGCCGGATGTTCTCCTCGCGGTCCACCATCCGCTCCCGCCAGACCGGGTCGGTGAAGGACAGCCACATGAGGTTGCGGTCCTCGTGCGGCAGCGCGTCGAGGTCGGTGATCAGCCGGCCGTAGGTGCGGTTGTACGCGACGATGTCGTACCGGCTGTTGGAGACCGCGGCGGGCAGCGGCTCCAGGTGGTCGAGCATGGACCGGACGGCCGGCGACATGCCGGGGCAGTCGAGCAGCGGGTGCGGGTCCTGGGTGCCGGCCAGCGTGAACAGGTGCCGGCGCTCGGTGTTGTCGAGCATCAGGGCGCGCGCGATGGCGTCGGCGACCTGGCTGGAGACCTGGATCTCCCGGGCCTGTTCGAGCCAGGTGTACCAGGTGACGCCGACCGCGGCGAGCTGCGCGACCTCCTCGCGGCGCAGCCCCGGCGTACGGCGCCGGCGGCCGGGCGGCAGCCCGACCTGCTCCGGCGAGATCCGCTCCCGGCGGCTGCGCAGGAACGACGCGAGCTCGTGCCGGCGGCTGCTGGTGACGTCGGCGGCGGAGGCTTCGGGCTGCACGCCGTCCATGCCGCCGGGGCCCGACATGTCCGGGCCGCCGGTCCCGGTCCCGGTCCCGAACTCGTGCGAGGTGCCGCTGATGACCGTCATATTCCCAGGGTGCTCCTCTTGGCAGCCGGTTGCCAGGTGCTTCCTATACCTGGATAAACGCTCTCTGGTACCACCCTGAGAACAGGTCCACCGTAGACCGTGTGACCGATCGAATGCAGATGACTTCGACATCCCGGGCCCAGGTGCTGCCCCGCGTGACCCGCATCGGCGCACCGGCCAGGACCCCGTCCTCCGATGCGTCCCCCGATTCGTCCACCCGGTCCCCCGCGCCTGCCGCGCCTCCCGGTCTCAGCGCCCTCGGGCTGCTCACCGTGCTGCTCGGCGCGGCGCTGCCGATGGTGGACTTCTTCATCGTCAACGTGGCGCTGCCCACCATCGACCGCGACCTGAACGCGGGACCCGCGGTTCTGGAGATGGTCGTGGCGGGCTACGGCGTCGCCTACGCCGTGCTGCTGGTGCTCGGCGGCCGGCTCGGCGACATGTTCGGCCGCCGCAACCTGTTCCTTTGGGGTCTCGGCCTGTTCGCCGCCACCTCGCTGGCCTGCGGTGTCGCGCCCAGCGCGTGGACGCTGGTGGCCGCCCGGGTCGCCCAGGGCGCGGCCTCCGCGCTGCTGCTGCCGCAGGCGCTCGCCACCATCCAGGCCGCCACCTCCGGCAGCTCCCGCGGCAAGGCGCTGAGCTACTACGGCGCGACCGCGGGCATCGCCAGCGTCGTCGGCCAGGTGCTCGGCGGCGTGCTGGTCTCGGCCGACCTGGCCGGCAGCGGCTGGCGGGCGATCTTCCTGGTGAACGTGCCGGTGGCCGCGGTGGCACTGGTGCTCGCGCTGCGCTCGGTGCCCGAGACCCGGTCACCGAACCCGGCGAAGATCGACCGGTCCGGCACCGTACTGCTCGCGGTGACGCTGATCACGCTGCTGCTGCCGCTGACCGAGGGCCGGGCGGCCGGCTGGCCGCTGTGGTCGTGGGTGCTGCTGGCCCTGTCGCCGTTCGCGGCGGCGGCCTTCGTGGCCGTGGAGCGGCGCGGCGAGCGCACCGGCGGCGACCCGCTGCTGCCGCCGTCGCTGGTGCGCATCCACAGCGTGCGCAGCGGCCTGCTGCTGATCCTGCCCTTCGGCCTCGGCTTCGGCGGGTTCATGTTCGTGCTCGCGGTGGCCATGCAGGACGGGCTGCACTTCGGCGCGCTGAAGGCGGGCGCCGCGCTGGCCCCGCTGTGCGCGGCCTTCTTCGCGGCCTCGCTGCTCGGCCCGCGGGCGGTGGCCAGGTTCGGCCGGAGCACGGTGACGGCCGGCTCGCTGATCCAGGGTGTCGGCCTGGTCGCGCTGGCGGCCACGTTCCACTGGGGCTGGCCCGACCTCGGCGTGTGGGCGCTGGCGCCCAGCATGGCGATCACCGGCTTCGGCCAGGGGTTCGTGCTGCCGGTGGTGTTCAGGATCGTGCTCAGCGAGGTGCCGGCCGAGCAGGCCGGGGTCGGCGGCGGCGCGATGGCCACCACCCAGCAGTCCAGCCTGGCGCTCGGCGTGGCGACGCTCGGCACGCTGTTCCTGACGCTCTCCAGTTCGGTGGGCGTGCAGGACGCGCTGGTGTGGACGCTGGCGGCGCAGCTCGCGGCGGTGGCCGCGACGGTGGCGCTGAGCCTGCGGCTGCCCCGCAAGGTGCTGTGAGCACCTGCTGAGCACGGCCGGCGGCGCCGCGCCGGGTGGTGGACACCCGGTCGCGGCGCCGCCGCCGGCGTCACCTGGCGCTGTGCATGTGCGCGGTCAGGTAGTCCTGCGTCTTGGCCACGGTGTAGGCACCGTTCTCGGCCAGGGCGAAGTTCACCGTCGTCGTCGCTCCCTTCTGGATGCGGGCGATCTTCATCAGCGGGGTGTAGCCGTCCTCCGCGGCGATGATCTGGAGCGGGTCGAACCCCTTGTTCAGCCACAGCTGGTAGGCGCCGTGGCCGTCGGTCTTCAGGGTGTACGTGGTCGGGCCGCACGTCCCGGTGCCGGCCGCGTACATGGTGCAGATCGCCACGGTGGCACCGGCGACGGGCGCGCCCGAGGTGTCGGAGACCGTTCCGGTGACCTTGCCCCAGGTCTTGGGCGGGGTGACGTTCATCGTCACCGCGACCGGCTGGGCGCTGCCGTACGGCGAGTCGGTGCCGACGACCAGTTCACCGCTGAACGTGCCGGGCTGCGAGACGGTCGCGGAGTCCGCGGTGACCTGCACGGTGACGGTCTGGCCGGGGGCCACGTCGAACTCCGTGCCGCTCTCCGACATCCAGCCCACGTCACCGCCGCACTGGTCGTACCCGGGAAGGTGCTCGACCACCGGGCTGACGCCGGCCGGGCCGTCGCCGCCCACCTTGTAGATGCCGCAGGCCGCGCCCCCGCGGTAGCCGGCGCTGTTGGAGTTGGGCAGCGGCGACCAGGTGTCGTTGTCCGGGTCGTAGGCGAAGCCCTGGTTGGTCACGTCGGTGCCGTTGTCGATGGCGCCGCCCAGGACCTCCAGCTTGCCGTTGGCGGTGGCGGACGCGGCTCCGTAGGCGTCCACGGGCAGGTCGGCCTTCCTCGTCCAGTCGCTGCCTCCGGGGCTGTAGGAGTAGGTGCTGGTCAGCGTGGTGCTGCCGGAGCCGCCCGCGCACACCACGGCCGCGTCGACGCCGCCGCAGGCCACGAAGGCGACCGGGGTCGGGTAGTCGGGGGCCGCGGTCCAGGAGTTGCTTCCCGGGTCGTAGCCGGCGACGGCGGAGGTGGAGCTGCAGGTGACGCCGTCGGTGCAGCCGCCGATGACGTAGAGCTTGCCGTCGGCCACCGCGCTGCCGGCCCCCGCGGCGCCGGACGGCAGGTCGGCCATCCGCGCCCAGGTGTCGGTGTCGGGGTGGTAGGCGTAGACGTGCGTGCTGGCCTGGCTGTAGTCGTCGAAGCCGCCGGCGACGTAGAGCGTGTCGCCGATGAATCCCGCGGAGGACGCCTCCAGCCGCTCGGGCATCCTGGCGATCGGGCTCCACGCCTGGGTGGCCGGGTCGTAGACGTTGGCGTCCTGGAGCGAGTAGTTGCCGTCGAAGCCGCCGGCCACGTAGATCTTCCCGCCGTGCTCGGCGACCACGGCGTCCTGTACGGGCTCCGGGTAGTCGGCGGTGCCGGTCCACGGGCCGGCCGCCGGGGCGGTCGCCGGGCGGAGCACCGGGCCGTCCTTGGGCGTCGCGGTCGCGCGGGGTGCGGCGGTGCTGGTCGCGGCCCTGGTCACCATGACCGGCGCGCCCGAGGCGTCGGCGGCCCCGGCCGTGGTGCCCATGGCGCCGAACCCCGCGTCCTCCTCACTGAGGCTGACGTGCACCGGGGCGGTGCCGTCGTTGCCGAAGGTCACGGTCTTGGACTTGGCCGCGCCGAGCACCTGGCTCGTCGAGACGCTCTGCTGGGCGACGGTGACACGGCCCGCGTCGAGCTTGAAGTTCTTGCGGGTGACGGAGTCGGCGGGCACCTTGACGGTCGCCTTGGCCGCTGTGTACCGGCCGTCGGTGGCGGAGAACCCGGTGCTGCCGGTGTGCGAGCTGAACAGCCAGTAGTAGCCGTCGCCCAGGCCGGTGTCGTCCGGGGTGGCGGTCGTCGCGCCCGACTCCGTCGCGCTGGTGTCGCTGGTGACCTCGGCGCCGATCAGCGGAGCGCCGGTGTTGGCGTCGGTCACGGTGCCGGCCACCAGGGCGCCGGTCTGCGGGGCGCAGGTACGGGTGCCGACGAGCACGTTGTCGAGGTTCCAGCTGCGGCTCCAGCTGCCGGTGTAGTGGAAGCGCACCCGCACGTCGGACTCGCCGGCGGCCTGCGGGATCGGGAGGTCGACGTGCTTGATGACGCCGCCCGCGGGATTCCAGACGGTGGACCAGGTCGTGCCGCCGTCCAGGCTGAGGTCGACGTTGGCGTGCGAGCCGTCGGGGAAGGAGATGTACTCGGTGTCGAAGCCGATCTCGGGGTTGTCCTTGCCGGTCAGGTCGACCGCCGGGGAGACCAGCGAGGTGTCCTGCTCGCCGCCCTCGCCGTAGTTCTCGGAGTTGACGTTGGCGAAGAACTCGTCACCGCCGGGGGGTGTCAGCCAGCTGCCGGGGTTGTCGAAGTCCCAGGTCTGGCCGTTCCCGACGGCGTCGGTGATGGTCCAGCCGTCCTGCGCGTCCTTGCCGGACCAGTTGGTGAACGCCTCGGTGGTGCCCTCCTGCTGGTAGGCGTAGCCGGGCGCGGTGCAGGTGCTCGTGTCCACCTTGAGCGCGACGTTCCGCGTCACGTCGGAGCCGGCCAGCGACACGGTGGCGTCCTGGTCGGTGTAGCCGGTCAGGTCGGCGGAGGCGATGTGCAGCTGGTAGTCGGCGTCCGCGGGCAGGCTCACGGAGTAGTGGCCGGTGTACGGGTCGGAGTAGACCGGGCCGTTCGGGTAGCCGTCGACGGTGATCTTCGCCCGCATCGCCCAGCCGTGGCCGGACCCGTCGCTGACGGTGCCGGAGACGGTGTGCAGCGGCAGCGCGGTCAGCGCGAAGTCCTCGGTCACGGTGGTGTCGGCGGTGACGGCGATCCCGGTGGCGCTCTTGTCCTGGTAGCCGTACTTGGTGGTGGTCAGGGCGTAGCTGCCGGGCGTCAGCACCAGGTCGTAGCCGCCGTCGGCGGCGGTGACGGCGGTGCGGCCGCCGTCCTGGGCGGTCACCTTGACCCCGGCGACCGGCTTGCCGGTGCCGGCGGCGGTCACCTTGCCCTTGATGTCACCGTGCGGGCCGGTGGTCAGCGCGCCCACGCCGTTCGGCGTGCCGAGGCCGGTCGGGGCGTCCCAGCCGGGGCCGGCGTGGCACAGCTCGGCCGGGGTGCACGAGCCGTTGGCGCCCGAGGTGATGTCGTTCAGGTCGCTCGCCCGGGCCGGGTCGTCGTACGGGTAGGACGCCGGGTCGGTGCCCGCGACGGGGGTACCGGCCAGCGCGTACATCGAGGTGACCAGCGGGGCGGACAGGCTGGTGCCGCCAACGACACCCCAGCCGCCGCCGTGCTCGCCGTAGGTGTCGTAGACCGCGAGGCCGGTGTCGAGGTCGGCGTCGGCGGATATGTCGGTGGCGGCGCGGGTGGCGCAGGCCGTGATGCCGCTCTGCCAGGCCGGCTTGGTGACGTCCTGCGAGCAGCCGCTGCCGCCGTAGCTCCACGCCGACTCCGTCCAGCCGCGGCTGGTGCCCGGTGCCTTGTTCAGCGAGGTGCCGCCGACGGAGACCACGTACTTCGACGTGGACGGGTAGATCACGCCGGCCGCGTAGGCGTTGTCACCGCTGGAGGCGGCGTAGACGACACCGGGGTGGTCGAAGACCTGCTCGTCCTGGCTGTTCTCGGTGCCGTCCTCGCCGCTGCCCCAGCTCATCGAGATGTACTTCGCGCCCAGCGTGCGGGCGGTCTCGACGGAGGTGGGCAGGCTCTGGGCGGCGATGATGTCGTCGTTCGCCTCGACCAGCATGATGTGGCAGGCCGGGCAGGCAGCTGACACCGCGTCGAGGTCGAGCGAGGTCTCACCGACCCAGTCGTCGCCGGGCGGCGGCGGCTGCGGGTAGGTGGTGCTGCCGTCCTGGGCCACCTTGCGGAAGCAGCCGTTCGCCGTGGTGCAGTCCGGCAGCCCGTACTGGGCGCGGTAGACGGCGAGGTCGGACTCGGCGTTGGGGTCGTCGTAGGCGTCGACGACCGCGACGGTCGGCGCCGAGGTGGCGGCCGGCAGGTCGTAGGCGGACTGGATGTCACCGGGCCCGTATCCGGCCGGAGTCGCGCCCGGCGTCAGCGCCTTGGCCTCCACGACGTCGGTGCGCTTGAGCGCGAAGCAGGTGTACCTGCCCGGGTCGGACGGCTGGCAGGCCGGCGCGGCGCCGGGAGCCTGCGAGCCCTTCGTGGTGGGCGACTTGGGTTTCGCGGCCGGGGTCTTGGCCTTGGATGTCGGGGTCTTGGCCTTCGGGGTCGTGGACGTGACGGTGTGCGGTGTGGTGGGGGACGCGGGCTGCGGCGGTGCCGCCCGGGCGGTACCCGCGACGGAGAGGGACAGGACCGAGAGGACGACTCCGTTGACCAGCAGGGTGATGAGTCTGCGCAGTGCGGTGTTCTTCATCGATTTCTCCCCAGACAGGCTCGCCGGGTCGGGGTGGCCCGCGGCCTGTGGTAAGACGCTGGCGTAGTAGTGCCAGCACTCACAAGTGCCCTATGACTTCGGGTACACGACAGCTGTCGTAAAAATGCCAGGGAGTTTTCATGTGGGAAACCGTCGGTATACCGGAAACCGAGGCACGTGTGTACGAGGCGCTCATACCGCTGGGACACTGCAGTGCCGACGTCCTGTCAGGCCGGGTCAACTTCACGACATCCAGGACGACTCGGGCGCTGACGAACCTGATCCAGCGCGGCCTGGTGACCCGGATGCCCGGCCGTCCCGCGCAGTACTCGGCGCTGGAGCCGTCACTGGCCGGCTCGGTGCTGATCGCCAGGCGCGAGCACGAACTGCGGCAGCTCCAGCAGCACTTGAACAAGCTGGACGAGGCTTTTCAGGCCGAGACGGCCGGGCAGCACCCGGCCGAGCACATCGAGGTGGTCAAGGGCGCCCCGAAGATCTGGCGGACCTTCGTCCGGGTGCAGCGCTGCGCGCAGCGCGAGGTCCGGGCGTTCGACAAGCCGCCGTACTTCGTCGCGATCGGGGAGCACGGCGACGAGGGCCCCAACCTGGAGGAGCGGCGCTTCCTTTCGGCCGGCACCGTCGGCTACCGGGTCGTCTACGACCAGGAGTCGGTGGCCATTCCCGGCCGGCTGGAGAACATCTGGGAGGGGATACGCAGCGGGGAACGGGCCCGGGTCGGCACCTCGCTGCCGACCAAGCTCGTGCTGTGCGACGACAGCATGGCGATCATGAGCTCGCCCGCCGACTACCACAGCGGCGTGGCCTACCTGATCCGCCCGTCGTCGCTCCTGGACATGATCACGGCGCTCTTCGAAGCGGTCTGGGACCGCTCGGTGCCGCTCAGCAGGCAGGGAACCGCCGAGAGCCAGGCGTCGATGAACCCGCTCGACCGGCAGTTACTCGGTCTGCTCGCCAGCGGCGCGACCGACGCGGTGATCGCCCGCACCTTCGGCTGGAGCATCCGCACCGTGCAACGGCACATCCACGAGCTCATGCAGCAGGTGGGGGCGCGGACCCGGTTCCAGATCGGCATGGAGGCGGTGCGCCGCGACTGGCTGTGACGGGGGCTTCGGCGGGACCGGCTGTGACGGTGCCTCGCGGGGACCGGTTGTGACGGGTGCCCGGCCGGCGGCCCGGGAGCCGTCGGCCGCGGGACGGCCCGGATGGTGTTCCGGGCCGCCCGGCGCGCTTGCCGTGCGTACGGGTGGGGCCGGGGTCAGCAGCCCAGCAGCCGGCTGCCGAGGTAGCCCTCGACCTGGTCCAGCGACACCCGCTCCTGCTTCATCGTGTCCCGCTCGCGGACCGTCACCGCGTTGTCCTCAAGGGTGTCGAAGTCGACCGTGACGCAGAACGGCGTGCCGATCTCGTCCTGCCGCCGGTAGCGGCGGCCGATCGCGCCCGCGTCGTCGAACTCGATGTTCCAGTTCTGCCGCAGCGCGGTGGCCAGGCCCTTCGCCTTCGGCGACAGCTGCGGGTTGCGGGACAGCGGCAGCACCGCCACCTTGACCGGGGCCAGCCTCGGGTCGAGCCGCATCACGGTGCGCTTCTCCATGACGCCCTTGGCGTTGGGCGCCTCGTCCTCGACATACGCGTCGAGCATGAACGCCAGCATCGCCCGGTTGACGCCCGCCGCGGGCTCGATCACGTAGGGGAACCAGCGCTCGCCGGCCTCCTGGTCGAAGTACGACAGGTCCTGGCCGGAGGCCTTGGAGTGCGAGGACAGGTCGTAGTCCGTGCGGTTGGCGATGCCCTCCAGCTCGCTGAACTCCTGGCCGCCGAAGTTGAAGCGGTACTCGATGTCGACGGTGCGGGTCGAGTAGTGCGAGCGCTTCTCCTTGGGGTGCTCAAGCCAGCGCATGTTCTCCTCACGCAGGCCGAGGCCGGTGTACCAGTTCCAGCGCTCCTGCATCCAGTACTCGTGCCACTTCTCGTCCTCGCCGGGCTTGACGAAGAACTCCATCTCCATCTGCTCGAACTCGCGGGTGCGGAAGATGAAGTTGCCGGGTGTGATCTCGTTGCGGAACGACTTGCCCGTCTGGGCGATGCCGAACGGCGGCTTGCGCCGCGCGGTGGTCTGCACCTGGGCGAAGTTGATGAAGATGCCCTGCGCGGTCTCCGGGCGCAGGTACGCCGCCGAGCCGGCGTCCTGGGTCGGGCCGAGGTGGGTCTGCAGCATGCCGGAGAACTGCTTGGGCTCGGTGAAGGCGCCCTTGGTGCCGCAGTGCGGGCAGTTGATGTCGGCCAGGCCGTTGGCCGGCGGCCGGCCGTGCTTGGCCTCGTACGCCTCCTCCAGGTGGTCGGCGCGGTAGCGCTTGTGACAGGAGGTGCACTCGGTGAGCGGGTCGGAGAAGGTGGCGACGTGGCCCGAGGCGACCCACACCTCGGGGGCGAGGATCACCGACGAGTCGAGTCCCACCACGTCCTCACGGGAGGTCACCATCGCCCGCCACCACTGGCGCTTGATGTTCTCCTTGAGCTCCACGCCCAGCGGTCCGTAGTCCCAGGCGGCACGCGAACCGCCGTAGATCTCGCTGCTCGGGAAAACGAAGCCACGGCGCTTGCTCAGGCTGACGATGGTGTCGATCTTGTCGGCGGCCACGGTGCTCTCTTCAGTACGACGAGGGGGTCAGTCCACCCAGATTACCGGCGGGTGCGGTCCGCATATCAAATCCGTTCTCGCGCTGGAAGGCACCAGCGGCAGAATTGACAATCGTTTCCACTTCAGATGAAAATGACTGTCATGAACAGAAGTCGCCCCGGCCGCGTCCGCCGCCGTCCGATTCCCGCCGCGGCGGGCCGCGCGGCGGTCACCGCGGTCACCGCGGCCGTCGCCGGAGCCGCGGTGCTCGGGCTGCTGGCGCTGACCGGCTGCTCGGGCACGGCCTCGGGCGCCGACCCGGCCGACGGCAAGGGCAGCGGGCGGCTGAAGGTCACCGCGTCGTTCTATCCGCTGGAGTTCCTGGTCACCCGGATCGGCGGCGCCCAGGTGGCGGTCACCGACCTCACCAAGCCCGGCGTGGAACCGCACGACCTGGAGCTCGCGCCCCGCCAGATAGCCGCGCTCAGCAGGGCCGACGTGGTGGTCTCGCTGCACGGCCTGCAACCCGCCGTGGACGACGCGATCAAGCAGGCCGGCGTCAAGCACCAGGTGGACGCGGCGAAGCTGGCCACGACGGAGGACCACGGCACCGAGGTCGACGGCCGGCACCACACCACCGGCAGCAACGGCAGCGGCGGAGGGGGCGACGACGCCGGCGCCGACCCGCACATCTGGCTCGACCCGGTGCGCTACGCGCAGGTCGCCAAGGGCGTCGGCAAGGCACTCGAAGCGGCCGACCCGGCGCACGCCGCCGCCTTCCGCCGCAACACCGACACGCTGGTCGGCCGGCTGAACGACCTGGACGCGCGCTTCAGGGACGGCCTGCGCGGCCGTACGAGTGACACCTTCATCACCACGCACGCCGCCTTCGGCTATCTCGCCGAGCGGTACGGGCTGGTCGAGGAGGCGATCAACGGCATCGACCCGGAGAGCGAGCCCAGCGCGGCCCGGATGAGGTCGCTGCAGGACCTGGCCCGGAGCAAGGGGGTGACCACGGTGTTCTTCGAGACGCTGGTCAGCGACAAGACGGCCAAGACGGTGGCCGGCGACCTGCACCTGCGGACGGACGTGCTCGATCCGATCGAGGGCATCACCGACAAGTCCAAGGGCACCGACTACTTCCAGGTGCAGCAGGCCAACCTCGCCGCGCTCCGGACCGCGCTGGGGGTGCCGCGATGAGCGCCCCCGCCATGGAGAACGGGACGGCCGAGGCAAACGGGACGGCCGCGGCGAACGGCACGGCCGAGGCGCTGGTGAGCCTGCGCGGCGCCACCGTCTCGCTGGGCTCCCGTCCGGTGCTGCACGGCATCGACCTCACCGTCCGGCGCGGCGAGGTGGTCGCGCTGCTCGGCGCGAACGGCTCGGGCAAGTCGACGGCGGTCCGTACGGCGGTCGGCCAGGTGCGGCTGTCGGCCGGCCGGTGGGAGCTGTTCGGCACGCCCGGCGCCCGGTTCAAGGACTGGGCGCGGATCGGCTACGTGCCGCAGCGCACCACGGCGGCCGGCGGGGTGCCGGCGACCGTACGTGAGGTGGTGTCGTCCGGGCGGCTGGCGCGGACCGGGCTGCGGCTGCCGCGGCGGGCCGACCGGGCGGCCGTGCGGCACGCGCTCGACCTGGTCGGGATGGCCGACCGGGCCGGCGACTCGGTGGACGCCCTGTCCGGCGGCCAGCACCAGCGGGTGCTGATCGCCCGCGCGCTGGCCGGCGAGCCGGAGCTGCTGATCATGGACGAGCCGATGGCGGGCGTCGACCTGGCCAGCCGGCGGATCCTGGCCGAGACCTTGCGCGGGCAGGTCGCGGCGGGCGGCACGGTGCTGCTGGTACTGCACGAACTCGGGCCGCTGGAACCGCTGATCGACCGGGCGGTGGTGCTGCGGGACGGCCGGGTGGTGCACGAGAGCGCGCCGCCGTCCGGGGATCTGCCGGTCGCACACGACCACGTCCACCCGCACGCGGTGGAACCTCCGGTGGCGCCGTACGGGGCGGCTGCCGGGACGTCGGGAACGGGGCCGGTGAGCTGATGGACATCCTCGACTACGCCTTCATGCAGCGGGCGCTGCTGGCCGCACTGCTGGTCGGCGTCACCGCGCCGGCGGTCGGCATCTTCCTGGTGCAGCGCCGGCAGGCGATCATGGGCGACGGCATCGGGCACGTGGCACTGACCGGGGTCGCGCTCGGCTTCCTGCTCCAGGTCAGCCCGGTGTGGATGGCGGTCGCGGTCTCGGCGGCGGGCGCGATCGGCATGGAGCTGATCCGCTCCTACGGGCGGGCGCGCGGCGACATCGCGCTCGCCATGCTGTTCTACGGCGGCATGGCCGGCGGCGTGATGATCATCTACCTGGCGCCGAACGGCTCCAACGCCAACCTGACCTCGTACCTGTTCGGCTCGATCAGCACGGTCTCGCCGCAGGACATCCCGCCGATGGTGGGGCTCGCGGTCTTCGTCCTGCTGGTCGTGCTCGGGCTGCGCCGGCAGCTGTTCGCGGTCTGCCAGGACGAGGAGTTCGCCCGGGTCAGCGGGCTGCCGGTACGGGCGCTGAACCTGCTGCTCGCGGTGACCGCGGCCGTCACCGTCACGGTGGCGATGCGGGCGGTGGGGCTGCTGCTGGTCAGCGCGCTGATGGTGATCCCGGTGGCCGCGGCCCAGCAGGTCACCAGGGGCTTCGCGTGGACGCTGGCGGTGTCGGTGGCCATCGGGGTGGTGGTGTCGCTGTCCGGCACGGTGTTCTCGTACTACGTGGACGTGCCGCCCGGGTCGAGCATCGTGCTCGCCTCGATGGCGGTCTTCCTGCTGTTCGCGGCGCTCGCGGCGCCGCTGGCGGCGAAACGGGCCCGGCGGGCGGCGGCCGCCGCCGCCTCCGAGGTGGAGCTTCCGGTGCAGCCGGCCGCCGAGGCGGTGCCGGCCCGGTGAGCTGCGGCAGCAGCCGGTTCGCGGCGCCGGGAGGGCCCGGACTGGCACAATGGGGGCCGTCCGGCGTATCGACCGAGAAGGAGGCACCGGTGAGCACCGCCAATCACCCCGTGCGCGGCCGTTCGACCCGGCAGCGGGCGGCCGTGTCGGCCGCTCTGGAAGAGGTCGAGGAATTCCGCAGCGCGCAGGACCTGTACGACCTGCTCAAGCACCGGGGCGACTCGGTGGGGCTGACGACGGTCTACCGCACGCTCCAGTCGCTCGCGGTGGCCGGCGAGATCGATGTGCTCCGCACGGGTGACGGGGAGTCGGTCTACCGCCGCTGCTCGGGCGGCGGCCACCACCACCATCTCGTCTGCCGCGTGTGCGGCAAGGCGGTCGAGGTGGAGGGCCCCGCCGTCGAGAAGTGGGCGGAGGCGGTGGCCTCCGAGCACGGTTTCGTGGACGTGGCCCACACGATGGAGATCTTCGGCACCTGCGCGGACTGTGCTCCCCCGCCTCCGGCGCGGTAACCCCACTGCCCCGGCTTCCCTTCACCCCTACGCAGGTGTCGCGCCCCGGCAGGTTTCGCGCCCCGGCGCGAGCAGGCGAGGTGTCCCGGCATCACCAGGGGCGCGGGGAACTGCGCGACAAGCCCCCACCGGCCGGGCGTCCGGCAACTGCCGGACGTGGCTAGGCGGTCGGCCGCCTGCGGGCACGCTCCGGCTGAGCGCGCCGTTCCCCGCGCCCCTGACGGGGCGCACCCCCCGCCGGGGGAACTAGTGGCTCGGCGGCTCGGGAGGCGCGGAGCCGAAGCGGCGGTCGCGGTGGGCGTATTCCAGGCAGGCCCGCCACAGGTCGCGGCGGTCGAAATCCGGCCACAGGACGTCCTGGAAAACCATCTCCGCGTAACTGCTCTGCCAGATCAGGTAGTTCGACGTGCGCTGCTCGCCGCTCGGGCGCAGGAAGACGTCCACGTCGGGCATGTCGGGGTAGTACAGGTACTTCGCGAACGTCTTCTCGTTGACCTTCGACGGGTCCAGCCGCCCCGCCGCCACGTCCTTGGCGAGCGCCTGCGCCGCGTCGGCGATCTCGGCCCGGCCGCCGTAGTTGACGCAGAAGTACAGGGTCATCGCGTCGTTGTCGACGGTCTTCTCCTGCGCCACCTGGAGCTCCTGGACCACCGACTTCCACATCTTCGGCATCCGGCCGACCCAGCGGATCCTGATGCCGAGCTCGTTCATCTCGTCCCGGCGCCGCCTGATCACGTCCCGGTTGAAGTTCATCAGGAAGCGCACCTCGTCCGGCGACCGCTTCCAGTTCTCCGTCGAGAAGGCGTAGAGCGACAGGTTCTTGACGCCGATCTCCAGGCAGCCCTTGAGCACGTCCAGGACGACTCCCTCGCCCACCTTGTGCCCCTCGGTGCGCGGCAGCCCGCGCTCCTTGGCCCAGCGGCCGTTGCCGTCCATCACCACAGCGACGTGCTTGGGCACCAGCTCGCTGGGGATCTTCGGAGGCCGCGCGCCCGAGGGGTGCGGGTCCGGTGTCCGGTACGTCTTCCGCGAACGGGCCAGAATCCCGTGACGTGCCATGCTCGTACTTCTCCTCAGAACCTCGGAACTCAGGGCCGAACCGCTCGGTGCCCGCATCTCACAGGTCGGCCGCGTGCTCTGCCTGCTTCTCCTGCTGCTTCTCCTGCTGCCGCTCGACGAACCGCAGCGAGCGCAGCCCACGCTCCAGGTGCCACTGGAGGTAGGCCGCGACCAGGCCGCTGCCCTCCCGGCAGTGCCGCGACTCGCAGGCGTCCGCGGTCTCCCAGTCGCCGCCGAGCAGCGCGCCGAGCAGCGCCAGCGACTCCCGCGAGGGTACGACGCTTCCCGGCACCCGGCAGTCGGCGCAGACCACACCGCCCGCGCCGACCGAGAAGAACCGGTTCGGCCCGGGCATCCCGCACTTCGCGCAGTCGTCGAAGCTCGGCGCGTAGCCGTTGACCGCGAGCGAGCGCAGCAGGAACGCGTCGAGCACCAGCCGCGGGTCGTGCTCGCCGCCCGCCAGCGTACGCAGCGCGCCCACCAGCAGCAGGTACTGCTGGACGGCGGGCTCCCCCTCGTGGTCGGTGAACCGCTCGGCGGTCTCCAGCATCGCGGTGCCGGCGGTGTAGCGGTCGTAGTCGGCGACGATCGGGCCGCCGTAGGGCGCGATCGTCTCGCCCTGGGTGCACAGCGGCAGCCCGCGGCCGACCAGTTCCCCGCCGCGGACGAAGAACTGCACGTCGACATGGCTGAACGGCTCGAAGCGCGCGCCGAACTTCGACTTCGTCCTGCGCACTCCCCTGGCCACCGCCCTGACCCGGCCGTGCCGCCGGGTGAGCAGCGTGATGATCCGGTCCGCCTCACCCAGCTTCTGGGTGCGCAGCACGATGCCGTCGTCGCGGAACAGACTCATGTGGCCCATTCTCGCGTACGCCGGGGCCCGGCCGGAGCCGGACCGGCCCACCGGCCCGGGTACACGGCCTGCCGCGGCCCGCGCTCAGCGGTCGGCGCCCGGCGCCACCAGGCCGGACTCGTAGGCGGCTATCACCAGTTGGGCCCGGTCGCGGACGCCGAGCTTGCCCATGATCCGACTCACATGGGTCTTGGCGGTGAGCGGGCTCAGGCCGAGCGCCTCGCCGGTCTCCGCGTTGTTCAGGCCGCGGGCGACCAGCGTGAGCACCTGCCGCTCCCGCTCGGAGAGCCCGGCGAGCCTGGCCGGGGCGGGCGCGCTGACCTGCGGCCGGTCCGGCAGCCGCAGCACCCGGGCGATCAGCCGGGCGGTGGGTCCCGGCGACAGCAGCGAGTCGCCCGCGGCCACCGTACGGATCGCGTCGAGCAGGTCGGCGGGCCTGGTGTCCTTGACCATGAAGCCGGACGCTCCGGCCCGCAGCGCGGCCACCACGTGCTCGTCGTCGTCATAGGTGGACAGCACCAGGATCCGGACGCCGGCCAGGTCGTCGTCCGCCGCGATCCGCCGGGTGGCCTCGATGCCGTCCATCCCGGGCATCCGGATGTCCATCACGATCACATCGGCCCGCTCGCTGCGGGCCAGCTGGAGCGCCTCTCCGCCGTTGCCGGCCTGGCCGACCACCGCCATGTCCTTCGCGGACTCGACCAGCATCGCGAACGCGGCCCTGACCAGCGTCTGGTCGTCGGCGAGCAGCACCCGGATGGGCTCGGCACCCGTCATCTGTGATCCCCCTGGTGTTCCACGGTGAACGGCAGCTCGGCGGTGACCGCGAACCCGCGGCCGTCGCCGCGCGGCCCCGCGACCAGGGTGCCACCGACGCTGCGGGCCCGCTCGCGCATCCCCACGATGCCGAACCCCTCCGGGCGCCCGGCGGCCGGGGCCCTGACCGCCTTGGCGCCGTCGTCCTCGATCAGCAGCTCCAGCGCGGTGTCGCGGTGGCAGACGCTGACCCGTACCCGCGGCTCGGCCGTGCCGGCGTGCCGCACCGCGTTGGTCAGCGACTCCTGGACGATCCGGTAGGCGGCCGCGCCGACCGCCGGCGGCACCGGGGCGCCGCCGGCGTCCAACGTCAGCTCGACCCGGGCGCCGGCCGCCTCCGCGGCCTTGGTCAGCGCCGGTATGCCGGCCAGGTCGGGCAGCGGCCCGTCGCCGTCGGCGCGCAGCACCCGCAGCGTGGTGCGCAGTTCGGCGCGGGCCTCCCGGCAGGTGTCGCCGATGGTGTCGAGCGCCGCGGCCACGGCGGTGCGGTCGAGGCGCTCGGGGTCGGCCAGCAGGATGTGCGCGGCGACCGAGGTCTGCACCCCGATCAGGGTGATCGAGTGGGCGAGCAGGTCGTGCAGGTCGCGGGCGATCCGCAGCCGCTCCTCCGCGACCCGGCGGCCGGCCTCCTCCTCGCGGGTGCGCTCGGCCCGCTCGGCGCGCTCCACGATCGCGGCCACGTAGTTGCGGTGCATCCGCACCACCTCGCCGGCCACCGCGACCGCCACGATCCAGCCGCCGCTCTGCAGCATGTCCTTGCCGGCGTCCGGCTTGCCGATGGTGGACATCACCCCGGCCATGGTGATCACCACCGTCGGCACCACCAGGAACGTCCTGGTCGGCGGCCCGGCCACGGCCAGCGCGTACAGCGCCACCATGCTGGACAGGATCGGCGCCGGCTGGATGTACTCCAGGTAGTGGTAGGGCGCCACGAAGGCGACCATCCCCAGCAGGCACCACATCGGCGCCCGCCGCCGCCAGACCAGCACCAGGGCGCTGCCGGTCAGCAGCAGCCAGCCCCACAGGTCCGGGCGGTGGCTGCCGACTCCTTCCGGCAGCATCACCGCCTGCGCGGCCTCGAACCCGAACACCACCACCGCCAGGCCCACGTCGGTGAGCGAGACCCGGGTGACACGGATCGCGGGCAGGACGGGTGCGCGCCGGAGTGCGAGGCTGAGGGACACCTCTCCATCCTCCGTGATCGGCGGCCGGCCGGGCACCGAGTTGTCGTGGACTTGTCGCGCAGCGGACCCTTCGGTCCGCCCGGCAACGGTCGCCATCGCTGCCGCCCTCCTGCTCGCGGTTCGGGTTCCCATCGGGTGGTCAGCCCGGCTGCCGGGCGAGTTCGGGCTCGGCAGGCTGCCGCGCCTGCGGGCCGGCTCCGCCGGGGTCGCGCGGCCACCAGACCCGGTTGCCGATCAGGGTGGTGGCGGCCGGCACCAGGAAGGTCCGCACCACGAAGGTGTCGAGCAGCACGCCCAGCGCGATCACCAGCCCCATCTCGACCATCATCACCAGCGGCAGCGAGGCCAGCACCGTGAAGGTCGCGGCCAGCACGATCCCGGCGGACGCGATGACCCCGCCGGTGGACTCCAGCGCGTTGACCGCCGACCGGCGCGGGTCGGCGCCGTGCCCCGCCTCCTCGCGCATCCGGTGCATCAGGAAGATCCCGTAGTCCACACCGAGGGCGACCAGGAAGACGAAGCTGAGCAGCGGCAGCCCGGGGTCCATGCCGTGCAGGCCGAGCACCGGGCCGAAGATCAGCCCGCCGATGCCGAGCGCGGCGGCCCACACCGCGACCATGGCGGCGGTCAGCAGCAGCGGCGCTATCAGGCTGCGCAGCAGCGCGGCGAGCAGCAGGAAGACCGCGCCGAGCACCAGCGGGATGACCAGGTCCTGGTCTCTGGAGGAGGTGCTCGCGGTGTCCATCCGCTGCGCGCTCACTCCGCCGACCAGCCCGTGGTCGGGCGCGGTGACCGTGCGCAGCAGGCGGATCGTGCCGCGCTCCCCCGCCGTGTCGGGCGCGGCCGACGGGTAGACGGAGATCTCCGTCCAGCCGTGGCCGGTGCGGCCGGGATCGACGCCGACCACGCCCGCGGTGTCCTTGACGGTGTTCTCCGTGCGGCCGGCCGCGGCCGTGGGCACGACCACGGTGATCGCCTGGGTGCTGCGGGACGGGAACGCCCGGTGCAGCGCCTGGTCGGCGGCGACCGACTCGGGCTTCTTGGTGAACGTGTCGTCCTGCCGCAGCGCGCCCGGCAGGTTGCCGATGCCCAGCGCGAGCGCGCCGACCGCGGCGGCCGAGGCGACCAGCACCACCACCGGCCTGCGCACCACCGTGGCGCCGATCCGCCGGTACATCCCGCGGCCCACCCGTGACGGGCTGCCCAGCGCCGGGATCAGCGGCCAGAACACCCGGCGGCCGAGCAGCACCAGCACCGCCGGCAGCAGCGTCGTCATCACGGCCAGCGAGCAGACGATGCCGACCGCGCCGACCGGGCCGAGGCCCCGGCTGCTGTTGAGGTCGGCGGCCAGCAGGCACAGCAGCCCGGCCACCACCGTGGCCGCCGAGGTGAGGACCGCCGGGCCGACCTTGCGCAGCGCGGCCCGCATCGCGTCGTACGGCTCCGGGCAGCGCCGCAACTCCTCCCGGTAGCGGGAGATCAGCAGCAGCGCGTAGTCGGTGCCCGCGCCGAAGATCAGTACCGTCATCACCGACGAGCTCATGTCGGACACCGTCAGCCCGAAGCCCTTGATCAGGCCGTAGACGATCGCCATCGCGGTGCCCGCGGCCACGCCGACGGCGGCCAGCGGCACCAGCCACAGGAACGGGCTGCGGTAGGTGAGGATCAGCAGCAGCGCGACCACGGCGCCGGTGGACAGCAGCAGGGTGCCGTCGATGCTGCCGAAGACCTCCTTGGCGTCGGCGTCCGCGCTGCCGGTGCCGCCGAGCCGGACCCGCAGCCCGTCGGGCAGGTCCTTGGCGAGCATCGCCCGGACGTCCTTGACGACGACCTCCGGCTTGCCGTCCCGCTCGGCGATGGAGACCGGCACCATCACCGTCCCGCCGTCCTTGGCGGTGACGGCGGCGGGCGCGGGGCCGACCAGGTCGTAGGCGGCGTCCACGGCCGCGGTCTGCTGCTTGACCGCGGCCCGGTCGGCCGCGGTGAGGCCGCCGGCCCGGTCGTAGACCATGATCAGGTCGGTGGCGCCGCCGCCCGGCATCGCCTGCTGGATCTTGGCGACCTGGGTGGACTGGGCGCTGGCCGGGAGGTAGTCCACGGCGTCGTCATGCTTGACCCCGCCCAGCTTGCCGGCGAACAGCGCCGACACGGCCAGGATCACCACCCAGAAGCCGATCACCGCCCATGGCAGCGCTCGATGTCTGGAGGTCACGGTTCGCTCGGCCCGCATCGGGGCCTCCCCTCGGAAGTTCGCCGGTTTCACGGAAACCAGCTTTTCGTCCGAGCGTTCGGGCCGCGTCAGGCCGCAGGCCGATCATGGGGATACTCCGCAGGTCTGCGGGACGACTCGCTACTCCCGGCGGTGTAGTCCCGCGGTGACGGAGACCATGACCACAGGGTGATTTGTCACTTTAGTACCAGGGTTGGCGCTCAGTGCGAGGTCGCCGCGGCCGCCGTCAGCAGCCGCTCGATGTCGTCGGTGTTCAGCGACAGGCAGCGGCCGACCGCCTCCAGCACCTCGCGCTCGGCGGGCAGGTACGGCCCGTCCGCCAGCGCGATGTGCGCGCCCTGGAGCAGCACCCGCTCGCGGCCCTGCGGGGCGAGGTGGTCGGCGAGCGGTTCCAGAGCCTCGTGCAGCTCGATGGACAGCCAGCTCCCGCAGCCGTCCACGTCGTCGGCGGCGAAGGAGTCCGGGCCCAGCTCGGCCGCGCCGGACGCGGCACCGGCCGCCGGCGAGGACGTCGGCCCGGTGTAGCGGCCCTCGTCGGCGACGATCGCGGCCAGCAGGCCGAGCAGTTGGTCCTCGGTGCAGTCGCTGAAACCGGCGGAGCGCACCGCGCCGACGGCCGCGTCACGGGCCGGCCGCCCGCTGGAGCCGCCGGCGGTGAGCACCGCGAGCGCGATCGTGTGCACCGCGTCCCGCAGCATCGCGGAGAACCGGGTGGTGGTGGGCCGCAGCAGCGCCTCGGGCCCGAACTGCTCGTGGCAGGCGGTGCATTCCACGACGGTGCCGGCCGGGCCGCGGGTGAGCAGCGGCACGTTGAGCACGGTCAGCCTGCGGGTGCCGGTTCTGCGCTGGTAGCCGCGGTCGCCGCCGCAGCCGGGGCAGTAGAACTCACCGTCGTCCTCGGTGTGCCAGGCCGTTCGCACACCCCAGATACACAGCCCCAGCTTCATCACGCTGCACCCTCCGGCCGTCTTCGTCCCGGTACGTACCCGCATCGGCTCGTACGCGCAGGAAGACGCGCCCGGCAACGGTGCCGTACTGCCGTGATGTTAGCCACATCAGCGAGGCCGAGTCAGTACCGCGTACGGGGGCAATTCACCACGGCCTTGCGCCGGCCGGCCGCCGGAAGCGGTATCGGCCCTGCTCGAAGGGGGTGTCGGGGGCGAATCCGGGCCGACATCCGGCCGGGATCAGGTCACGCGATCAGGGACACCTTCAGCGTTGGGTCACGAAGGACGAAATACGATCGTTCCACTGGTCGCCCACGTACGGCTGATCGCCGGTCCAGATGTGCGAGGGCCCGCCGTAGACGCTGTCCCGGAAGCCCCGCACCACCGTGCAGCGGCCGAAGACGCGGAACGAGGAGATGCTGTCGTTCCAGCCGCGGCCGAGCAGCTCGCCGACGTCGGGGATGCCGTAGCCGTCGATGCCGCAGGGTCCGGCGCTGTCGCGGACATCGGTGCTGTCGCCGCTGTAGCCGGCGTCCTTGTACACGGTCATCAGCAGGGTGCCGGCCCGGCCGGCCCTGGTCGCCGCGGCGGCTCCGCAGCGGGCGCTGGGCTCCGCCAGGCCGTGCAGGGTGATGACGCAGTGGTACGGCTGCCGCGGGGCGGGAGCGGGGGCCGCCGCGGGGGCGGCCGGGGCCGCGGCGGCCGTCGCCGTCGCGAGGACGGCGGCGACCGTCGCCAGGCGGGCACCGCGGGTACGGCGGGTGCTGCGGGTACCGCGAAGGCCACGAGTGCTGCGGGACGCGTTCTGGAGCATGGCGTCACCGTAAGGAGCCGCCGCTCGGCCGGTGCGAAGGACAAGCGGCGGCCCGAGGAATTCACCCGGGTGCGTGACCCGGTCAGCGCCCCGCGCGGTTGACCGCCGAGGTGACCGCCTGCAGCGAGGCGCGGACGGTGTTGGGGTCGATGCCGATCCCCCACAGCACCTTGCCGTCGATCGCGCACTCGATGTACGAGGCGGCCCGCGCGGACGCGCCCTCGCTCATGGTGTGCTCGGAGTAGTCCAGCAGCCGGGCGTCGATCCCGATGCCGGCCAGCGCGTCGAAGAACGCCGAGATCGGGCCGTTCCCGGTGCCGGTCAGCTCGGTCTCCACACCGTCGACGACGGCCTGCACGGTCAGCACGTCGCTGCCGTCGTCCGCGGTGGCGGTCTGCGGCGCCGAGCGCAGCGCGATCCGGCCCCAGGCGTTGTCGGTGGTCGGCAGGTACTCGTCCTGGAAGACCGACCAGATCTGCGCCGGCGTGACCTCGCCGCCCTCGCTGTCGGTCTTGGCCTGGATGATCTTGGAGAACTCGATCTGCATCCGGCGCGGCAGGTCCAGCTTGTGCCCGTTCTTCAGCACGTAGGCCACGCCGCCCTTGCCGGACTGCGAGTTGACCCGGATCACGGCCTCGTAGGAGCGGCCGACGTCCTTCGGGTCGATCGGCAGGTACGGCACCGCCCACTCGATCTCGTCCACCGTCTTGCCGGCCGTCGCCGCCTCGGCCGCCATCGCGTCGAAGCCCTTCTTGATGGCGTCCTGGTGGGAGCCCGAGAAGGACGTGTAGACCAGATCGCCCGCGTAGGGGTGGCGCGGGTGGATCTCCATCTGGTTGCAGTACTCGGCGGTGCGGCGGATCTCGTCGATCTCCGAGAAGTCGATCTGCGGGTCCACGCCCTGGCTGAACAGGTTCATGCCCAGGGTGACCAGGTCCACGTTGCCGGTGCGCTCGCCCTGCCCGAACAGGCAGCCCTCGATCCGGTCGGCGCCGGCCATGATCGCCAGCTCGGCGGCGGCGACGGCGGTGCCGCGGTCGTTGTGCGGGTGCACCGACAGGCACACGTACTCGCGCCTGGACAGGTTGCGGGACATCCACTCGAAGCGGTCGGCGTGCGTGGAGGGCGTGGAACGCTCGACGGTGGCGGGCAGGTTGAGGATGATCTCGCGGCCCTCCTCGGGCTGCCAGACGTCCATCACGCCCTCGCAGACCTCCAGCGCGAAGTCCAGCTCGGTGTCGGTGAAGATCTCCGGGCTGTACTGGTAGCCGAACACCGTCTCGTCGGTGAGGATCTTGTCGGCGTACTCCATCACCAGCCGGGTACCGTCCACCGCGATCTGCCTGACCTGGTCGCGGGTGCCGCGGAAGACCACCCGGCGGAAGACCGGCGCGGTGGCGTTGTACAGGTGCACGGTGGCCTTGCGGGCGCCGCGCAGCGACTCCACCGTCCGCTCGATGAGCTCCTCGCGGGCCTGGGTCAGGACGGAGATCGTCACGTCCTCGGGGATCGCGTCCTGCTCGATGATGGAGCGGACGAAGTCGAAGTCGGTCTGCCCGGAGGACGGGAAGCCGACCTCGATCTCCTTGTAGCCCATCCGCACCAGCAGGTCGAACATCTCGCGCTTGCGGGCCGGCGACATCGGGTCGATCAGTGCCTGGTTGCCGTCCCGCAGGTCGGTGGACAGCCAGCGCGGGGCCTTGGTGATCCGGGCCTGCGGCCAGGTGCGGTCGGGGATGTCCACCTGCTCGTACCGGCCGTATTTGTGGATCGGCATCGCGCTGGGGCGCTGGGCGACGGTCGCGGCGGTGATCGGCGTGGCGCGTCCTACCCGGTTCTCACCGGATACGCGGTTCTCACTGGTCATGGGCTCTGGCTCCTCGGGAGGTCGGCGGTGGGACGGCCGACGGCGATGCACGCCAGAACTCCGCGGGGAGGGGGTCGGCCTACGACTACAGGCCCTCGCCGCGGCAGCTAAGGAGAAGCAGCCCGAAACGCATGATGGGACGACCCTAACCGAGGGCGCCGTCATCGTGCAGCCAGTACGTACGCCCTCTCAGTATGCAAGACGGATGACGGTGTCCACCAAAATCCTGACGATTCGCTCATTTACGTGGATCATGGCCGGAATCACTGACAGTTGATGTGACGCGTGCCACATTCATCTGTCATGGATGCCTTTTGCACGATCGTGCCGCCGCACGTCCTGGACAAGCTCGCGCAGGCGCCGGACCCGGCGGTGTCGGAGCCGGCCCGCCGCACCCTGGAGACCGACGCGCGGGAGCGGACCCGGCGCCGTCTGAACGGGGTGCGCGCGCTGGCCGCGCAGCCCGCCGCGCCGGCCGGCAACCCGTCCGACCAGCCCGAGCGCACCGTCTACGACGCGAAGCACGGGGACGCGCTGCCCGGCCGCAAGGTGCGCGACGAGGGCGGCAAGGCCACGAAGGACGAGAGCGTGGGCCGCGCCTATGACGCGCTCGGCGCGACCTTCGAGACGTACCTGAAGGCGTACGCCCGGCACTCGATCGACGGCCGGGGGCTGCCGCTGGTCGCCAGCGTGCACTACCTCAAGGGCTACAACAACGCCTTCTGGAACGGGCAGCAGATGGTGTTCGGCGACGGGGACGGCGAGATCTTCCTCGACTTCACCCTCCCGCTGGACGTCATCGGCCACGAGTTGACGCACGGCGTCACCCAGTACAGCGCGAACCTCGACTACTTCGGGCAGCCGGGCGCGCTCAACGAGTCGGTCTCCGACGTGTTCGGCAGCCTGATCAAGCAGTTCACCCTCGGGCAGAGCGCCGACCAGGCGGACTGGCTGATCGGCGCCGGCCTGCTCGCGCCCGGCGTGCACGGCGAGGCGCTGCGCTCCATGAAGGCGCCCGGCACCGCCTACGACGACCCGAGGCTCGGCAAGGACCCGCAGCCCGCCACGATGGACGGCTACGTCACCACCTCGCAGGACGACGGCGGCGTGCACCTCAACTCCGGCATCCCCAACCACGCGTTCTACCTGCTGGCCGCCGAACTGGGCGGCAACGCCTGGGAGACGGCCGGCCAGATCTGGTACGACACGCTCACCGGGGGAAGCCTCTCCCACAGCGCGCAGTTCGCCGACTTCGCCGCGGCCACGGCGGCCGCCGCGAAGGCCCGTTACGGCGAGGGCGCGCAATACCAGGCGGTGCTCTCGTCGTGGCAGCAGGTGGGCGTCACCCCCACCCCCGCCACCGGAGCCGCCGGGCTGCCGCGCCAGCAGCCCGGCCAGCCGCAGAAGGCCTAGTCCGAGGGGGCGTTGTGCGCATCGAAGTGATCAGGACCGGCGGCTTCACCGGCATCGAACGCCGCGCCGTCCTCGACACGACCGGCCGCCCGGACGCCCCCCACCTCGACTCCCTGGCCCGCGCCTCCCTGACCCCCTCCCCCCACCCGTCCCCCCCGGCCCCCGACGGCTTCCGCTACGAACTCCACATAGACGCCACCACCCTCCACTGCACGGACCCCCACCTCACCCCCTCCCAACGGGAGTTGATCCAAGCGGTCCTCCACGAGGGCGCATAGCACATACCGGGCTCAGCTCCGTGCCTGCGCGGCCGGGGCCTTGCGGACCTCCGGGGACTCCGTGGCCTTCACGGCCGGCGGGCCGGTCGGGTGGGGTTGGGGCTTGGGGGTGCGGACCACGGTGAGGACCAGGAGGGCGCCGGCCAGGGCGGCTGCCGCGGCGTAGAGGGAGATGCGGTCGATGGCCGAGGCGTAGGCGGTGTGGGGGGTGCCGCCGGCGGTGGTCACGGCGCGGACGCGGGCGGTGAAGATCGCGCCGAAGAGGGCGATGCCCAGGGTCATGCCGAGCTGGCGGAAGGTGTTGACGGCGCCGCCGGCCGTGCCGGCCCGGTCCGGGGGCACCGAGTCCACCGCGGCGGAGACCAGGACCGGGGTGGCGAGGCCCACGCCGACGCCGATCACCGAGAGGCCGGCGAACAGCGAGGACTGGCCGGAGCCCGCGTGCACGGTGGCCCACAGCATCGCGCTGCCCGCCCCGATCAGCAGCAGGCCGCCGCCGATCGGCACCCGGGGCGCGAACTTGTGCATGTGCCGGCCGGCCACCGCCGCGGCCACGAAGGCCGTACCGGCCATCGGCATCAGCGCAAGGCCGCCGCGCACCGGGCTCAGGCCGAGCACGTTCTGCAGCCACAGCGAGACGAAGATCAGCCCGCTGAACGCGGCCACCTGGTAGATCAGCGCGCCGGCCAGCAGGCCGGCGAAGCTCGCCCGGCGCAGCAGCGACAGGTCCAGCATCGGTACCGGCGCCCGCAGTTCGGCCACCACGAAGCCGACCACCGAGAGGGCCGAGACGGCGAAGGCGGCCAGCGTCAGCGCCCCCGTCCAGCCGTGGTCGCCGCCGCGGATCAGCGCGTAGGTGAGGGAGGCGGCGGCCAGCGTGAAGGTGGCCGCGCCGGGCAGGTCGAGCCGTACGCCCGCCTTGCGCTGCGTGGCGGCCGGCAGCGCCTTCAGCGAGAGCAGCACCGCGGCCAGCGCGATGGGCAGGTTCACCAGGAAGATCGCCTGCCAGCCGAAGCCCTGGGTGAGCAGCCCGCCCATGACCGGCCCGGCCGCCGCGGCGGCGCCGTTGACCGCGCCCCACACGCCGAACGCGACCCCGCGGTCCCGCCCCTGGTAGGTGGCGGTGACCAGCGCCGCCGACGTGGCGAACATCGCGGCGGCGCCCACCCCCTGCACCGCGCGGGCCGAGATCAGCACGGCCGCGTTCGGCGAGAGCGCGCAGGCCAGCGAGGCGAGGGCGAAGACGGTGAGGCCGGCCACGTACAGCCTGCGGTGGCCGAAGAGGTCGGCGAGCGAGCCGGCCACCATCAGCAGCGCGGCCAGCGCGAGGGCGTAGATGTCCACGACCCACTGGAGTGAGGAGAAGGAGGCGTCGAGGTCGTCGGCCATCCGGGGCAGTGCGACGTTCACGATCGTGACGTCGACCAGCAGGATGAAGGCGCCCAGGCAGATCGCCACGAGGGGCAGCCACTTGCGCATGGTGGGACTCCGTTCAGGTGTGCGAGGTGTCGTTCAGCGCGCGGTCTCCAGGCTCCGGCACGGCCCCGACCCCTCCACAGCCAGCGCCCTCCGCACGGCGGAATCCGACATCATCTAGCTTGGGTGAATGGAATCCGACACGAGCTGGTATCCGCTGAGCGGACTCGACATCCAGGATCAGCGCGTCGTGCAGGCGCTGCAGATCGACGGCCGGGCGCCGTTCAGCCGGATCGGCGAGGTGCTCGGGGTGTCGGACCAGACGGTGGCCCGCCGGTACGGGCGGCTGCGCTCGTCGGGGCTGCTGCGGGTGCTCGGGCTGCTCGACCCGCTGCGGGTCGGGCTGACCCCGTGGATGGTCCGGGTGCGCTGCACGCCGGACGCGGTGGCGTCGATCGGCGACGCGCTGGTCCGCCGGGAGGAGACCCGCTGGGTGAACCTGATGTCGGGCGGCACCGAGATCTCCTTCCTGGCGCAGCCGTCCGCGCCCGGCCAGGATGACGCGCTGCTGCTGCAGAAGCTGCCGCGCACCCCCCGGGTGGTGCAGATGACCGCGCACGCGATGCTGCACGTCTTCTTCGGCCAGGAGCTGAGTCCGGTGAGCCGGCTCGGGCCGCTGACACCGGAGCAGATCGCCGCGCTGACCCCGGCCGACGCGCCGCCCTCGCGGGCGGTGGAGGAGGCCGCTGGAGGGTTCTCGTTCGACGCCGAGGACCGCCGGCTGCTCGAACTGCTCGCGGTCGACGGCCGGACCCCCGCCGCCGAACTGGCCGCCGCCGTCGGCTGGTCGGCGACGACGGTACGGCGCCGGCTGGCCGAACTGCGGTCGGCGGGCACGCTCTACTACGACCTGGACCTCGACGAGGGCGCGCTGCGCTGGCAGTTCAGGGCCGGGCTGTGGCTGGAGGTCGAACCGGCCCGGGTCGACGAGGTCGGCACCGCGCTCGCCGACCACCCGCAGGTCGCGTTCGTCTGCGCCACCACCGGTACGTCCAATGTCTACGCGGCCATCAACTGCGCGGGCCCGGCCGCCTTCTACCGCTACCTCACCGGGCCGGTCGCCGCGCTGCCCGGCATCCGGCACACCGAGACGGCCCCGATCCACCGGGTGATCAAGGGCCCGAGCCCGTATCTGCGGCCGGCCCGCAACGCGCCGCAGTCCGCCCGCGGTTGAGCCCGGTCCCCAGAAGTTCGGGTATCCGGAAGTCCGGGTACCCGAACGGTCAGAAGCCGAGCTTGCGCAACTGCTTCGGGTCGCGCTGCCAGTCCTTGGCCACCTTCACATGCAGGTCGAGGAAGACCGGCGTGCCGAGCAGCGCCTCGATCTGCTGCCGGGACTTGGTGCCGACGTCCTTCAGCCGGGCGCCCTTGGGGCCGATGATGATGCCCTTCTGGCTGGGCCGCTCGATGTAGAGGTTGGCGTGGATGTCCAGCAGCGGGCGGTTCTCCGGCCGGCCCTCGCGCGGGATCATCTCCTCCACCACGACGGCGATGGAGTGCGGCAGCTCGTCCCGTACGCCTTCGAGCGCGGCCTCGCGGATCAGCTCCGCGACCATCACCAGCTCGGGTTCGTCGGTCAGGTCGCCCTCGGGGTAGAGCGGCGGGCCCTCGGGGAGCAGCGGGACCAGCAGGTCGGCCAGCAGGTGGACCTGGTCGTCGCCGACCGCCGACACGGGCACGATCTCGGCCCATTCCAGGCCGAGGTCGCGGCCGAGCTTGTCCACCGCGAGCAGCTGCTGGGCGAGCTGCTTGGAGTCGACCAGGTCGGTCTTGGTGACCACGGCGACCTTGGGTGTCTTCTTGATCCCGGCCAGCTCGCGGGCGATGAACGTGTCGCCCGGGCCGAGCTTCTGGTCGGCCGGCAGGCAGAAGCCGATCACGTCGACCTCGGACCAGGTGCTGCGGACGACGTCGTTGAGCCGCTCGCCGAGCAGCGTGCGGGGCTTGTGCAGCCCGGGGGTGTCGACCAGCACGAGCTGCGCCTCCGGCCGGTGCACGATGCCGCGCACGCTGTGCCGGGTGGTCTGCGGGCGGTTCGAGGTGATCGCCACCTTCGTGCCGACCAGAGCGTTCGTGAGGGTGGACTTGCCGGCGTTGGGCCGGCCGACGAAACAGGCGAAGCCGGACCGGTGCGGGGCATCGGCGGGCTGGGTACGAGCGCTCATGCCGCCCATTCTCCCCGATGAGCGGAGGCCGCGCGGACGCGGCGGCCGCAGCGGCGGCCCGCACCCCCTCCGGAGCGCCCGCCGAACCCGTGCGACGCGGGCAGCACCGCGCGCACCACCGCGGGCCGGGGCGTGAGGATCGGGAAACGCCCGCGCAACACGAAACACCACGGAAACACGGAGGTCCACATACGGTAACGCGGGCCCGTGACGCTTCCCCTACCCGTCATGGAAGGGACCCCCCTCGTGCTGCTGCTGTCCGCCGCTCAGCCCGCCATCGACTCCGGTGACACCGCGTGGCTGCTGGCCGCCACCGCCCTCGTGCTGCTGATGACGCCGGGCCTCGCGCTCTTCTACGGCGGCATGGTCCGCAGCAAGAGCGTGCTCAACATGTTCATGATGAGCTTCGTGTCGATCGCGCTGGTCACGATGGTCTGGCTGCTGGCCGGCTACACCCTCGCCTTCGGCAACGACGTCGGCGGCCTCGGCCTGATCGGCAACGCCGACCACCTCGGGATGCACGGCATCGGCCCGACCGCCGTGCACGGAAAGGTGCCGACCCTGCTCTTCGCCACCTTCCAGCTCACCTTCGCGATCATCACCGCCGCCCTGATCAGCGGCGCGGTGGCCGACCGGGCCAGGTTCGGCGCCTGGATGGTCTTCGTGCCGGTGTGGACGCTGGCCGTATACGTGCCGGTGGCGCACTGGGTGTTCGGCCCCGGCGGCTGGGTGGCCGCCAAACTGCACGCGCTGGACTTCGCCGGCGGCACCGTCGTCGAGGTCTGCTCGGGCGCCTCCGGTCTGGCGATCGCGCTGGTCCTGGGCCCGCGGCTCGGCTTCCGCCGGGACTCGATGCGCCCGCACAACCTGCCGCTGGTGCTGCTCGGCGCCGGCCTGCTGTGGTTCGGCTGGTTCGGCTTCAACGCCGGCTCCGCGCTGGGCGCCAACGCGCTGGCCGCCGCCGCGTTCGTCAACACCCAGGCGGCCGGCTGCGCCGGACTGCTCGGCTGGCTGATCGTGGAGAAGCGCCGGGACGGCCACGCCACCACGCTCGGCGCCGCCTCCGGCGCGGTGGCGGGACTGGTCGCGATCACCCCGGCCTGCGGCAGCGTGGACCCGGGCGGCGCGGCGCTGGTCGGACTCGCCGCCGGTGTGCTCTGCTCGTACGCGGTGAGCTGGAAGTTCCGCTGGGGCGTGGACGACTCGCTCGACGTGGTGGGCGTCCACCTGGTCGGCGGCGTGGTCGGCACCCTGCTGATCGGCCTGCTCGCCACCGAGACGATGACGCACGGCCCCGAGGGCCTGTTCTACGGCGGCGGCCTCGGCCAGCTCGGCAAGCAGGCGGTCGCGATCCTGGCCGTCGGGGCGTACGCGTTCGGTGCCACGTACGGCATCGCGTGGGCGGTGAACCGGTGGATGGGCCTGCGGGCGAGCGAGGAGCAGGAACGTACCGGCCTCGACCTGACCGTGCACGCGGAGACCGCCTACGATCACGGCGTACTGACGCACGGCATGTCGCACGGCGCGTCACACGCCACCGCCCCGCACTCCCCGGACAGGAGCCCACTGGCATGAAGCTGGTCACCGCCGTCATCAAGCCGTTCAAGCTGGACGACGTGAAGACGGCGCTACAGGAGATGGGCGTGCAGGGCCTCACCGTCACCGAGGCCAGCGGCTACGGCAGGCAGCGCGGCCACACCGAGGTCTACCGGGGCGCCGAGTACCGGGTCGATCTGGTGCCGAAGGCACGGATCGAGGTGCTGGTGGAAGACGCGGAGGCGGACCGGGTGATCGAGGTGCTGGTGGCCGCCGCCAGGACCGGGAAGATCGGCGACGGCAAGGTGTGGTCGGTGCCGGTGGAGACGGCGGTGCGGGTCCGGACGGGTGAGCGGGGGCCGGACGCGCTCTGAGCGGTGCTTTTACGGCGCCGGACGCGATCCGAGCCGGGCTCGCGTAGGGCGCTGGACAGGCTCCGAGCCGGGCTGGACGCGCGCTTTGGCGGTTCCGCGCGCGTCAGCCCGCCGTGACCGTGGACCGTACGGTGCCGTCCGGGCCGGCCAGGATCACCGGGGCGGACGCGCCGCCGAGGTCGCGGACCGCCGCGCGGTCCTCCGGCGAGGCGGCCTGCGCCTCGGTGACGACCGCCGCGGCCTCCAGCGACTTCGCGCCACTGGCCACGGCCATCGCCACCGCCGTACGCAGCGCGCTCAGCTCCAGCGAGGGCAGCGCGACGGAGCCGGCCACGTACGTCCTGCCGGTCTCGTCGCGGACGGCGGCACCTTCGGGGACGCCGTTGCGGGCCCGGGCCGACCTGGCCAGAGTGATCAGCTTGCGGTCCTCGGGGTCCAGCGGTTCGCTCATACGCGCGAGCATAGAGGGTGCCTCCGGCGGTACCTCTCCGTGTCCGGAAATGCGCGTTCGGCTACCGGCACCTAGCCTGGCGGGAGCAGTGTCGTCATCCGAGGTGATCACGCCATGCTCCTGCACATGCCACTCGTCATCGCGCTCGCCGTCATCACGGTGTTCCTGAAGCGGAAGGGCGAGCTCAAACCCACCCACGCGCTGGCCTGCGGCGCCTTCGGCTTCTATCTGGCCGGCAGCACGCTGGCCGGGTCCATCCACGCGGCCAGTGCGAACGTGCTGTCGATGATCGGCCAGTTCGGTACGTGAGCCGAGGCGGGGGCCCGGGCAACCCCCGGCCGGCCCCGCCTACCCCTGCCGGCTCCCCCGGTCAGCCCTCGAAGCCGCCGGCGGCCAGCGCCTTGTCGATCTTGGCCCGGTGCGCCTTCTCCCAGTCGTCCAGCGACTCGGCGGCCTCCTGGGCCAGCTTCGCGAGCGCCGCGGCCCGTACGTCCTCCATACGGGCCGCCGGTACGACCACGATGCCCTCCTCGTCGGCCACGACGACGTCCCCGGCGTTCACCTGGACGCCGCCGACCCGCACGGGGCCGCCCAGCGGCTGGACGGCCTTCTTGGTGCCCGGCTTGGGGACGACCCCGCGGGCGAAGACCGGGAAGCCCATCTCGCGCACCTCGGCGAGGTCCCGGATCACGCCGTCGATCACGAAGGCCGCGATCCCGTTGCGCTGCGCGACCGCGCAGACGTTGCCGCCGGCCATCGCCCAGTCCGCGTCGCCGGCCTCCACGACCACGACGGAGCCGGGCGCGGCACGGTGGATGGCCGCGTGCAGCATGAGGTTGTCGCCGGGCGGGCAGCGGACGGTGAACGCGGGGCCCGCCACGCGTGGCGGCGTGGGCCACAGCGGGTGGATGCCGAGGTCCATGACCTGCTCGCGGTCCAGCAGGTCGGCGAGGGTGGTCGGCGGGATCTCGGCGAACCCGGTGATGTCGCTCATACGTTCCTCGTTCTCTCGCTCGGGCCGCTCGCGCGCCATGGGCGCTTCGTTCGCGCGGCTCCTGCCGCTCGCGCCGCGGCCCCGGGCACGCTAACACCCGGAATCGATCATGCCGAGGCGGGCTGCGGGTAGCATGCGGCGGGGCCGCGGGGTGAGCGGCCCGCCGTCGAGAGGAGTGCCGCCGTGGCGGGAGAACCGCAGGCCGACTGCCTGTTCTGCAAGATCGTCGCCGGGGAGATCCCCGCGACCGTCGTCCGCGAGACCGCGACGACGATCGCCTTCCGGGACATCAGCCCCAAGGCGCCGACGCATGTCCTGGTGATCCCCCGCGTGCACTACCCGGACGCGGCCTCGCTGGCGGCCGGTGATCCGGCGGCGGCGGCCGACGTGCTGCGGGAGGCCGGCGAGGTGGCCGCGCAGGAGAAGGTGGACGGCACCGGCTACCGGATCATCTTCAACACCGGCGAGGGCGCGGGTCAGACCGTCTTCCACGCGCACGCCCACGTGCTGGGCGGTCGCGACCTGCACGAGCTGGTCTGACGGCAGGCTGCCGATGTCCGCACGCGAACTCGTCGTCCTGGGGACGGCCAGCCAGGTGCCGACCCGGCAGCGCGCGCACAACGGGTACGTGCTGCGCTGGGACGGCGAGGCGATCCTGTTCGACCCGGGCGAGGGCAGCCAGCGGCAGATGCTCTACGCCGGTGTCGCCGCGAACGACCTGACCCGGATCTGCGTGACGCACTTCCACGGCGACCACAGCCTGGGGCTGGCCGGGGTGATCCAGCGGATCAGCCTGGACCGGGTGCCGCACCCGGTCGCCGCCCACTACCCGGCGAGCGGGCAGCGCTACTTCGACCGGCTGCGGTACGCCACCGCGTACCGGGACGGCGCCGATGTGCGCGAGGAACCGGTCAGCGGCGAGGGGGTGCTCGCGGTCACGCCGGCCTACACGCTGGAGACCCGCGCGCTCTCGCACCCGGTGGACGCGTACGGCTACCGGCTCACCGAACCCGACGGCCGCCGGATGCTGCCGGCCAAGCTGGCCGAACTCGGCATCCGGGGGCCGGACATCAGCGTGCTGCAACGCGAAGGGGCCCTGCGGGGCGTCACGTTGGACGAGGTGAGCGAGCAACGCCGGGGCCAGCGCTTCGCGTTCATCATGGACACCCGGCTGTGCGAGGGCGTGTACGCGCTCGCGGACGGCGTCGACCTGCTGGTCATCGAGTCCACGTTCCTGGACGAGGACGCCGGACTCGCCGAGGAGTACGGGCATTTGACGGCGGGTCAGGCCGCCGCCGTGGCCAGGGACGCGGGGGTGCGGCACCTGGTGCTGACGCACTTCTCGCAGCGGTACCAGGACCCGGCGGTGTTCAACGAGCAGGCCAGGGCGGCGGGTTACACCGGCGGGCTGAGCGTGGCCGAGGACCTGATGCGGGTCCCGGTCCCCAGACGCCGCTGAGGACCGGGAGGTCCCGGGCCGTGACTCGCGGGCTACCGGCGGTCGGCGCCCGGCGGCCGGCTACGGCAGGAAGTACATCGGGTTCGGCAGCTTGAACGTCTTGTCCGCGTAGCCGCCGGACAGATCGCTGTACTGGTCGCCGAAGTTGGCGACAATGTTGTAGCCCATCGACTCGATGTGCGCGCGGGTGCCGGACTTGTACTGGACGGTCGTACAGGTCGCCCCGCACGGCAGGTACGCGGGCGGCGCGGCGGCGTTCTTCAGGTACAGGTGGGCGGTGTCGGCGGCCGGCTGGTAGCCGACGGCGGCCAGATTGCGTACGGTGTCGGCGCGCTGCGCCTCCGGGCGGCCGGTGATCCAGAAGACCGTGATGCCCTTGGCCGCCGCCCAGTTGGTCAGGGTGTTCATGCCGAAGACGGCGTCCATGTTCTTGTTCGCGATGTACGCCGAGTTGGAGGCCGGGGTGTAGTTGAAGCCCTGCTCCAGCTCGTAGTTGTAGGTGTTGACGCTGGTGTCGTCCACGTCGAGCACGATGGCGGGCTTGGCGGGCTGCCCGTGCCGGCCGTCGTGGTCGCCGTGCCCGGCCTCGTGCGCGAGGTAGCTCTCGGCCTTCTTCTCGATCCCGGCGACCTGCTTGGCGTAGTTGCTCGTCGGGGAGGCAAAGTGCTCGCCCGAGGCGTCCACGGTGTCGCCGTAGTACGCCTTGATCTCCGAGACGACGTCGGTGAGGTTGGGGATCTGCTTGTCGCTGCGCGGCACCGAGTCGTGGGCGTCGGCGGCGCCGACCCCGTACAGCGTGGCGCCCATCGCCGCGGCGGCGACGGTGACGGCCAGTACGCGGCTGCGGGCGGCCGGACGGATACGGGGCATGGCGGTGCTCCTTCGGCTTCGACGGTCCTTGGTGTGCGGTGAACCTAGACCCGTTGATCTGGGCAGGTCAAGGATGGTCTACGCGCGTGGTCGGCCGGAGCTGTTCCGTGCTCGTTTCCCTTGCGTTAAACCGCAGTTCAGAGCTGCGTCACCAGCCGGAGGCGGTCAGGATGCGGTCGGCGACCGCCACCGAGTCGACCAGCGGGTGCAGGGCCAGCGCGCGCAGCGCCGCATCGCGTGAACCGGTCTCCGCCGCCTCGATCGCCGCGCGCTCCACCGACTTGAGCGCCAGCATCAGGCCGGCCTGGTGCGTGTCCGGGGGCGCGACGGGCAGCGGGCGGGCGCCGAACGCGCCCACCTCGCAGGGGATCTCGACGATCGCGTCCGGGCCGAGGAACGGCACGGCGGTGCCGCCGGGCACGTTGAGGATCAGCGTGGCCCGCTCGTCGCGGGCGATGGCCCGCATCAGCGCGAGCGCCACCTTGTCGTAGCCGCCGCCGTCCAGATCCTGCGGGTCGCGTTCCGAACCGCCGGTGGCCGCGCGGTTCTCGGCCATGTACGTCTCCTCGCGCTCCCGGCGGGTCCGCTCCCACAGCTCGTACGCCCGCGTGGGCGCGGTGTCGGCCGCGGCGAAGAAGTCCGACTGCTGGCGGTCCAGGAACTCGCCGCGGGTCGCGTCGGCGGACCGTACGGCTTCGAGTGCCTCGCGCTGGAAGTAGTAGTAGTGCAGGTACTCGTTGGGCAGCGCGCCGAGCACGGCCGGCCAGTGCGGGCCGAACAGCCGGCCCTCCTCGAACGAGCCCAGCGCGACCGGATCGGCGAGGAGGCCGGGCAGCAGGTCCCGGCCGTCCGCGGCGGACAGCCGGCGCAGCCAGCCGAGGTGGTTCAGACCCAGGTAGTCGTACGAGAAGCCGGGCGCGTCCGGGTCGGCGCCGGCCGCGCGGGCCGCGCGGCGGACCAGGCCGACCGGGGAGTCGCAGATGCCGATCACCCGGGGGCCGAGGATGCGGGACATGGCCTCGGTGACCATGCCGGCGGGGTTGGTGAAGTTGATCACCCAGGCGTCGGGGGCGACCGCGCGGACGCGCTCCGCGAGGGCGGTGGCGACCGGGAGCGTGCGCAGGCCGTAGAGCACGCCGCCGGCGCCGACGGTCTCCTGGCCGAGCACGCCTTCGGCCAGTGGGACGTGCTCGTCGCGGACGCGGGCGGGGGTGCCGCCGACGCGGACGGCCGAGAACACGAAGTGCGCTCCGCGCAGGGCGTCGTCGAGGTCCGTTGCCGCACGGACGGGCGGGCCTCCTGGCTGGGCCGCCAGCACGGCAGTGATCACCCGGAGCCGCCGGGGGTCGGTGTCGTGCAGCACGAGCTCGGTGATCGTCGGGTCGCCGATCAGGGCGCGATAGACGAGGGGTACGCGGAATCCGCCGCCGCCCACGATTGCTAGCTTCATCCGTCCACCCTGCCTGGCTGAGGTCGTCCCCGGATCTTCCCCCGGAGTGTGGCTCGTCGCGCAGTTCCCCGCGCCCCTAAAGACCCCGGTCGGCCGGGAGCGAAAGGACGCGCCCCGAAGGGGCGCGGGGAACTGCGCCACCAGCCACCCACCGGCGGGTGGTCCGGGGGCGGCGGGACGGGGGAGCACGGGCGGAAACCGGGGCACATGGGAAAGTGGGGGGATGGATGAGCAGGGGATCATCGATCCGCTGAGCGCGCAGCGTTCCGCGAAGGGGCCGGCGACGGACGTCTACCTCACCGGGACCGTGTTTCTCGACATCATCTTCACCGGGCTGGAGACCGCGCCCGTTCGCGGCACCGAGTCCTGGGCCCGGGGCATGGGGTCGAGCCCGGGCGGGATCGCCAACATGGCGACCGCCCTGGCCCGGCTGGGGCTGCGGACCACCCTGGCCGCCGCGTTCGGCGACGACATGTACGGCGACTACTGCTGGGACAGCCTCGCCGCGGGCGAGGGGATCGACCTGGGACCGTCCCGCCGGATCGCGGGCTGGCACTCGCCCGTCACCGTCTCGATGGCGTACGAGGGCGAGCGCACGATGGTGAGCCACGGCCACCAGGCGCCGCCCCCCGAAGGCACCGTCCCCGCCTGCCCGCCGCCCGCCCGCGCGGCGGTCGCCTCGCTGGCCGGGCGCGCCGAGAGCCCGGAGTGGATCGCCGGCGCCGCCGCCACCGGCACCAAGGTCTTCGCCGACGTCGGCTGGGACGAGACCGGCCGCTGGGACCCGGCCGACCTGCACGGCCTGCGGCACTGCGCCGCGTTCCTGCCGAACGCCGAGGAGGCGATGCGCTACACCCGCACCGACTCCCCGCGGGCCGCCGCCCGCAAGCTCGCCGACCTCGTACCGCTCGCGGTGGTCACCCTCGGCGCGGAGGGCGCAGTCGCGGTGGACGCCGGCAGCGGCGAGACCGCCGAGGTGCCCGCGCTGCTGGTGGAGGCGCTCGACCCGACCGGCGCCGGGGACGTCTTCGTCGCCGGGTTCGTCACCGGCACCCTGGCCCGCTGGCCGCTCGCCGACCGGCTGGCCTTCGCCTCGCTGTGCGCCGCACTGTCCGTGCAGGAGTTCGGCGGCTCGCTGTCGGCGCCCGGCTGGATCGAGATCGCCGACTGGTGGCAGCAGGCCAAGGCGTACGCGGGCGAGGCCGCCGCCGGACGCGAGGTGCTGCGCCGCTACGCCTTCCTCGACGAGCTGCTGCCGGCCGGCACCCGCCCGTGGCCGCTGCGCCGCGCGGTCCCGACGATCGGCTTCCGCCCGGCGTGACGGAGCCGGCCCGGGCCCTCCGTACGGCGTAATCGAACGCGCCCCCGTCGTCCCGCGCCCACCGGCGCGCCCCAAACCATCCGCAACCGCCCCCAAGCGCCCCCGTCCGGCGGCCGGAACGGGCCCGGCGCGGCCGGGCCGCCAAATCCCCTCGGCGCGCGCCGTCCCACGTCGTACGCTGGGTACCCCAGGGCCCTTCGGGCCCAGCGAGCAGCAGAAAGCGGGATGAGCAGGCCCTAGCGCCGGCCCATGACTCAGACACCGACAAAGCAGCAGCCGCAGCCGCCGAAGCAGGCGCGCGCCCACTTCGTCGTTCCGGCCAAGCACCCGATGGTGACCGTCCTGGGCTCAGGTGACGCCCTGCTCCGGGTGATCGAACAGGCGTTCCCGACCGTGGACATCCACGTCCGCGGCAACGAGATCAGCGCGGCCGGCGACGCCCCCGAGGTGGCCCTCGTCCAGCGGCTCTTCGACGAGATGATGCTGGTGCTGCGCACCGGCCAGCCCCTGTCGGAGGACGCCGTGGAGCGTTCCATCGCCATGCTCAGGGCGAACGGCACCGCGGCCGACCCGGACGCGGAGACCCCCGCCCAGGTCCTCACCCAGAACATCCTGTCCAGCCGCGGCCGCACGATCCGCCCCAAGACGCTCAACCAGAAGCGTTACGTGGACGCCATCGACACCCACACGATCGTGTTCGGCATCGGCCCCGCCGGTACCGGCAAGACGTACCTGGCGATGGCCAAGGCGGTCCAAGCACTCCAGGCCAAGCAGGTCACCCGGATCATCCTGACCCGCCCGGCGGTGGAGGCAGGCGAGCGGCTGGGCTTCCTGCCCGGCACCCTCTACGAGAAGATCGACCCGTACCTGCGCCCGCTGTACGACGCGCTGCACGACATGCTGGACCCGGACTCGATCCCCCGGCTGATGGCGGCCGGCACCATCGAGGTCGCCCCGCTGGCGTACATGCGCGGCAGGACGCTCAATGACGCGTTCATCATCCTGGACGAGGCGCAGAACACCAGCGCCGAGCAGATGAAGATGTTCCTGACCCGGCTCGGCTTCGACTCCAAGATCGTCATCACCGGTGACGTCACCCAGGTCGACCTGCCGAACGGCACCAAGAGCGGTCTGCGGCAGATCCAGGACATCCTGACCGACATCGACGACATCCACTTCTCCCGGCTCACCAGCACCGACGTGGTGCGCCATAAGCTGGTCGGACGCATCGTGGACGCCTACGAGCGGTACGACGACAGCATCGCCGGCGCCGCCGGCACCAAGGGGAAGTAGCCACCGCGCATCATGGCGATCGACGTCAACAACGAGTCCGGCTGGGAGATCGACGAGCAGGCACTGCTCGACACCGCCCGCTACGCCCTGCACCACCTGCGCATCCACCCGCTCTCCGAGCTCTCGGTGATCGTGGTCGACGCGGACGCCATGGAGCAGCTGCACATCCAGTGGATGGACCTGCCCGGTCCGACCGATGTCATGTCCTTCCCGATGGACGAGCTGCGTCCCGGGAAGGACGACGAGGAGCCCGCCCAGGGGCTCCTCGGTGACATCGTGCTGTGCCCGGAGATCGCCAAGAAGCAGGGCGAGGAGGCGCCGACCAGGCACTCCATGGACGAGGAGCTGCAACTGCTCACCGTGCACGGGGTGCTGCACCTGCTCGGGTACGACCACGAGGAGGCGGACGAGCGGGCCGAGATGTTCGGGCTGCAGAAGGCGATCCTGGACGGCTGGCGGGCCGAGCAGGGCGTTGAGGGCCCCTCGCCGGCCCCCACCACCCACTGACGGCCCGGGCGACCACCGCATGATCGTCTCCGCCGTACTGCTCGTCATCGTCGCCTGGCTGGCCGCCTGCGCGGAGGCGGGCATCGCCCGCACCTCCCGCTTCCGGGCCGAGGAGCGGCTGCGCGCCGGCCGCAAGGGCGCGGCGAACCTGCTGGCCGTGGCCTCCGACCCGACCCGCTATCTGAACGTGGCGCTGCTGGTCAGGGTGGCCTGCGAGACCGCCGCCGCGGTGCTGATCACGGTGGTCTGCGACCGGCACTTCGACCGCACCTGGCAGGTGCTGCTGGTGGCCATCGGGGTGATGGTGCTGGTGTCGTACGTGGCCGTGGGCGTCTCGCCGCGCACCATCGGCCGCCAGCACCCGATGAACACCGCGACCGCTGCCTCGTACGTGCTGCTGCCGCTGGCCCGGGTGATGGGCCCGGTGCCCGGCCTGCTGATCCTGCTGGGCAACGCGCTCACCCCCGGCAAGGGCTTCAAGCGCGGCCCGTTCGCCAGCGAGGCCGAACTGCGGGCGATGGTCGACCTCGCCGAGTCGGAGTCGCTGATCGAGGACGAGGAGCGCCGGATGGTGCACTCGGTCTTCGAGCTGGGCGACACCATCGTGCGCGAGGTGATGGTGCCGCGGCCCGAACTGGTGATGATCGAGCGGTTCAAGACGATCCGCCAGGCGATGACGCTGGCGCTGCGCAGCGGCTTCTCCCGGATCCCGGTGACCGGCGACAGCGAGGACGACGTGGTGGGCTTCGTCTACCTCAAGGACCTCGCCCGCCGGGTGCACATCAACCGGGAGTCGGAGTCAGACCAGGTGTCGTCGCTGATCAGGCCGGCGTCCTTCGTGCCGGACACCAAGAACGCCGGCGACCTGCTGCGCGAGATGCAGCAGGAGCGCAACCACGTGGCGGTGGTGATCGACGAGTACGGCGGCACCGCCGGGATCGTCACCATCGAGGACATCCTGGAGGAGATCGTCGGCGAGATCACCGACGAGTACGACCGGGAGACCCCGCCGGTGGAGGAGCTGGGCGACGGCCGGCACCGGGTCACCGCCCGGCTCGACATCGGCGACCTCGGCGACCTGTACGGGGTGGATCTGGACGACGACGACGTGGAGACCGTCGGCGGCCTGCTGGCCAAGTCGCTCGGCCGGGTGCCGATCCCCGGCGCGACCGCGGTCGTACCGCTGCCGGGCGACGCCTCGCCGGTCACCGACCCGCCGCGGCCGGCCGCCCTGCGGCTCACCGCGGAGACGCAGGCGGGCCGCCGCAACCGGATCGGCACGGTGCTGGTCGAGCCGCTCTCGGCGGAGCAGCAGGACGGCGATCCCCCGGCGGTCCCGGAGCCCTGACCGCTTCCCGGCGCCTGCCCCGGCTCCAACAGGGGCGCATCCCGGCCACCCGCCAGGGCAAATGGTTCCGAAAGTGTGAAAATGGGGAAAATGTCCCATGCAATCGATCGCACACGGATCGCACACGAGCCGGGCTGGTGGTGACGGGAACGAGTGACGCGGTGACGGGTCCCCGGTACGGGCGGGACGCCGGTGAGCCGGCGGAGCCCGGGTATCCGGCTGACGCCGTACGGCTCGACCTGCTGACGGCGACCGAGGGACTGGACGAGTCCGAGCTGCTGCGCCTGGCGCTGCAGCAGGCCGTCGCCGCCCTCGGCGGTATCGGCGGCCTCGCCCACCTGGCCGGCCAGGACGAGGGCACGCTGCGGCTGGCGGCCGTGAACGGCCTGCCCGCGGAGATCGCCCGCCCCTGGGACGAGCTCCCCCGCTCCGGCGAGGTGGCGCCCGCGCTCGCCGTGGACTACGGCAAGGTGGTGTGGTCCACCAGCCGTCCGCCGGACGCCGAGGGCGGCCCGCCGGGCCGGCTGGTCGGCGGGGTCCTTTCCGCGCCGCTCATGGTGGACCGGATCGCGGTCGGCGCGCTGTCGGTGCTGACCACCGGGCCGCCGAGCGCGGAGCGGCGGATGTTCCTGGCGAAGGCGGCCGACGTGGTCGGCGCCCGGCTGCCCGGCGTCCGGCAGTGGCGCAGCGGCACCCCGCCGTGGTGGCAAGAGCCGCTGGGCGCGCCGCGGTCGGTGATGCACCAGATCAACGTGGGCAGGTGGAGCTGGGACCTGACCACCGGCACCCTGGCGATCGACGAGGTGACCGAGGAGCTGATGCGCTCCGCGGGCCTCGACCCGGACAACTGGGACCGGCGGATCGAGACCTGGATGGAGCGGATCCACCCCGACGACCGGCCCGACGTGCAGAAATCGATCGACGAGTCGTTGCGCGACACCAAGCCCTACGCGGTGGAGTACCGGGTCGTCGGTGACTCCGGGCAGGTCAGCTGGCTGGAGGTGCGCGCCGGGTTCAAGCACGACACGACGACCGGCGCGGTCGCGCGGGTGATCGGCACGGTCTGGAACGTCACGCAGCGGCGCAGCCAGCTGGAGTGGCTGGTCGGGATGGTGGAGCTGCACCCCGACCCGATCCATGTGGTCTCCCCCGACGACACCGTGCGGTGGGCCAACCAGGCGGCCAGGCGGCTCGAGGCCACCGAGGGCGGCTCGATCGAGGGCACGGTGCCGTGGGACCAGAAGCCCGAACTGGCCGAGCAGGGGCTGCCAGAACTGCTCGCCCGGGCCAGGGCCGCGCCCGGCGCCCCCGCCACGCTGCGGGTGCGGCGCTGGGAGGAGGCGCGCGGCGCGGTCGCGCACTACCTGGTCAGGGCGGTCGAGATGGGCGGCTTCGTGACCGCGCAGATGTCGGACATCACCGAGCAGGTCGAGGTCGAGCAGGCGGCGGCCGTCCGCGGCAAGCGGGTGGCGGAGCTGAACGCGGCGCTGATCAAGGCGCTGGACACCTCCGACGTGGTCGGGGCGGTCGCCGAGCACGTGCTGCCGCTGGTCGGCGCGGAGGGCCTGATCCTGCACGATCTGACCGGCTCGGCGCCGCGGCTGGTCGGCGACATCGGACCGCACCCGGAGTTCCTCCGCGACCTGCACCGGTGGAGCGGCTGCGACCGCCCCGACCAGGCCGGCGGCGCCCCGCGGTTCATCGGCTCGTCCGCGGACCTGGACCGGCAGTGGCCGGACCGGCCCGCGTCGCTGCACGCCGAGAACATGGGCGGCTGGGCGATGCTGCCGCTGATCGTCGGCGCCCGACGGGTCGGCACCTGCGTGATCAGCTGGGCGCGGCCCCGGGAGTTCACCGAGGACGACCGGTCGCTGCTCGGCACCATCGGCGTCGTCGTCGCCCAGGCGCTGGGCAACGCGCGGCTGTACGAGGACGCCCGCAACCGGGCCGAGCGGCTGCAGCACGAGCTGCTGCCGGGACGGCTGCCCGACCTGGTCTCGGTGCGGGCCGCCGCCAGGTACCGGCCCGCCGCCGGCCAGGGCGTCGGCGGCGACTGGTACGACGTGGTGCCGCTGCCCGGCGGCCGGACGCTCGCGGTGATCGGTGACATCGTGGGCCACGGCGAGGAGCACTCGATCATCATGGGCATCGTCCGGCACGCGGTGCTCACCGTCGCGGCCCTCGACCTGCCGGTGGACGAGGTGCTCGCGCACCTCAACGACGTGGTGGTCAGGCTCGGCCGGAACCGGCACGGCACCGGTGACGACGACGCCGTCTACGCCACCTGCTGCCTGGCGCTGTACGACCCCACCACCGGGACGTGCTCCATCGCCAGCGCCGGCCACCCGATGCCGGTCGTGGTGCGGCCAGGCCAGGCGCCCCGCGAGCTGCGCGTCCCGATGGGGCAGCCGCTCGGCATCGCGCTGGTGCCGGCCCAGATCACCGAGACCGTGCTCGAACCCGGCAGCCTGCTGGTCCTCTACACCGACGGGCTGCTGGGCACCGACAACCCCGACATCTCCCGGCTGACGGCGGCGATCAGCCGGCAGACGGCCGCGGAGTCCGGGTCGACCGCCGGGCAGACCCACGGCGCACGCTGGCTGGCGTCGCTGTGCGACACCATCACCGCGGACCTGCCGCCGGACCGGACACCGGACGACGACGCGGCGCTGCTCACGCTGAGCGTCGGCCGCGCCCCGGCCGACCGGATCGCGGTGTGGGACCTGCCGCGGGCACCTGAGTCGGCCGGCGACGCCCGGCGGCACACGCTCGGGCAACTGGAGACCTGGGGCCTGGGGAGCCTGACCGACTCCCTGACGCTGGTGGTCAGCGAACTGGTCGGCAACACCTACCGGCACGCGGCCGGCATCGAGGCGGACGACGAGGACACCGGTCTGATCAGGCTCCGGCTGCTGTACCTGGACGACGCGCTGATCTGCGAGGTCTACGACGGCTCCGAGGCCACCCCGCGGGTCCACCACCCGCACGCCGACGACGAGTTCGGCCGCGGGCTCCAGCTGGTCGCCATGACGGCGACCAACTGGGGTGCCCGCTACACCGAGAACGGCAAGTGCATCTGGGCCTCCTTCGAGCCGGCCCGGCTGCCCGCCGACTCGACTGCCGACTCGACCGCCGACTCGACTGCCGCCTAGATCAACGCAGTTCGGGCAGCTCCGGCGGGGTCTTCGCCGGGGTCTCGGCCAGCGCCGCGAGGGCCACCTCGACGGCCCGGTCGAGCTGCGGGTCGCGGCCGGCCGCCCAGTCCTGCGGGGTGTGCACCACCTCGATGTCCGGGTCGACGCCGTGGTTCTCCACGTTCCAGCCGTAACCCTCCAGCCAGAACGCGTACTTGGGCTGCGTCACGCCGGTGCCGTCGACGAGCTGGTACCGGCTGTCGATGCCGATGACACCGCCCCAGGTGCGGGTTCCGACCACCGGGCCGATGGCGAGCGCCTTGATCGCCGCGTTGACGATGTCGCCGTCGGACCCGGAGAACTCGTTGGCCACCGCCACCACCGGGCCGCGCGGGGCGTCCTGCGGGTAGCTGACCGGGTGGGCGCCGCGCGGCAGGTCCCAGCCCACGACCCGGCGGGCCAGCTTCTCCACCACCAGCTGCGAGGTGTGGCCGCCGCGGTTCTCCCTGACGTCCACCACCAGGCCCTCGCGGGCCACCTCCACCCGCAGGTCGCGGTGCAGTTGGGCCCAGCCGCTGCCGACCATGTCGGGCACGTGCAGATAGCCGAGCCGGCCGCCGGACGCCTGGTGCACATGGGCCCTCCGGCCGGCCACCCAGTCGTGGTAGCGCAGCGCCTCCTCGTCGGCGAGCGGCACCGCCACCACATGCCGGACCGGGCCGCCCGCGGCGGGCGCCACGGACAGCTCCACCGGCTTGCCCGCGGTGCCGACCAGCAGCGGCCCCGGGCCGGTCAGCGGATCGACCGGATGCCCGTCCACCGCGAGCAGCAGGTCCCCTGCGCGGACGGCGACTCCGGGCGCGGCCAGCGGCGACCTGGCCTGCGGGTCGGAGGACTCGCCGGGCAGCACCCGGTCGATCCGCCAACCGCCCTCCTCCGTACGGGAGATGTCCGCACCGAGCAGGCCCTGCCGGTGCAGCGGGTCGCGGTAGCCGCCGGGCGGCGAGACGTACGCGTGCGAGGTGCCGAGCTCGCCGTGCAGCTCCCACAGCACGTCCACCAGGTCGTCATGAGTGGCGACCTGGTCCAGGAGCGGGCGGTAGCGGTCGGCGACCGCGGCCCAGTCCACGCCGTTCATGTCGGCCCGCCAGTAGTTGTCCCGCATCAGCCGGTGGGTCTCGGCGAACATCTGCCGCCACTCGTCCTGCGGGCGGACGGTGACCCGGACCCGGGACAGGTCGACGGTGACCGAACTGTCGGAGTCCTCGTCGGACTTGCTGTCGGCGGGCACCACCCGCAGCCGGGCGCCGTTGGTCAGCAGCAGCTTGCTGCCGTCGCCGGTGACCGCGAAGTCGTCGGTGTCGTCGGCCAGTTCCTCGACCCGCAGCTGCCCAAGGTCGTAGCGCTCCAGGACGGTGCCGGGCGGCTGCGCCTCGGGGGTGGCCAGCGCGGAGCCGAGCGAGCCGACCAGCGGGTGGCGCAGCCACAGCACGCCGCCCTTGGCCGCGCGCAGCCCCGAGTAGCGGCCGGCCTCGACCGGGAACGGCACGATCCGGTCGGCCAGGCCCTCGGTGTCCACCCGGGTCACCGGGGTACGCGGCCGGTCGCTCTTGTCCGCCGGGCCCGAACTGCCTTCCTCGCCTGCCGGTTTGGCGCCGCCCTCCGCGTCCTTGTCGGACTCGCCGCCGCCGTCCTGGTCGTCGTCCTCCGGCTCGTAGGGGCGGCCGTGCCGCTGCGGGCCGAACGGTGACGGGGTGGTCGCGGCCAGCGTGATCAGGTACGGGCGGCAGGCGTTGGTGAAGGACAGGTCGAAGACATGGGCGTCGTAGACCGGGTCGAAGGCCCGCTCCGACAGGAACGCCAGATGGCGGCCGTCGGCGGTGAACGCGGGCGCGTAGTCGTTGAAGCGCAAGGGGGTGGCGTCGGTCACCGTCAGGTCGGCGGTGGCCGCGAGCTTGAGCTGCCGCAGCGAGCCGGGGCCCGGCTGGGACCAGGCCAGCCAGGCGGAGTCGGGCGAGAATGCCAGCCCGGACGCGTCACCCGCGTCGCCGGCCACCACCTCGCGCACCTCACCGGTCTGGGTCTCCACCAGCAGCACCCGGCCGTCGTGCGAGGCGACCGCGATCCGGTGGCCGTCGGGCGACACCTCGATCTCGTGCACCCGGCCGAGCCGGCCGGTGGCCAGCCGGCGCGGCGCGCCGCCGGCCTCGGTGCCGGAGCCGGCACCCGTCAACAGCCCGGTGGCCGGGGCGAATTCGAGGCCGTCCTCGCCGTCGGCGTCGGTCACCCAGACCACCTGCTGCTCGGCGTCGGAGCCGCCGCCCTGGCCGAAGACCCGGGGCAGCCGGGTGCGTACGCCCGGCTCGGCGGACAACGCCCGTGCCGGGCCGCCGCGGTGGGTGATCCAGTGCGTGGTGCCGCGGACCTCCACCGCGCTGCCGCGACCCGTGTGGTCGGGCCGGGCGTCGCCCAAGTGGTGGGCTGCGCGCACCGGGTGGGGCTGGAGGTCGACCCGCTGGCCGCCGAGCGCGACCTCGACCGGGCGCGGCTCGGCGCCGTCGAGGTCGTCGAGCAGGTGCAGCACGCCGGCGGAGGTGTAGGCGATCCTGGTGCCGTCGGTGGCGGCCTGCCTGGCGTAGAACGAGCCGAGCGGGCTGTGCCGGCGCAGGTCGGAGCCGTCGGGCAGGCTGGAGTAGACCGCGCCGGTGCCCTCGTGGTCGGACAGGAAGGCGATCCGGCCGCCGACCCACATCGGGTTCTCCAGGTTCCCGTCGAGGTCGGCGTGCACCCGGCTGAACTCGGCACCGCCGTCAGGGTCGAGCCACAGCTTGCCCGCGGTGCCGCCCCGGTAGCGCTTCCAGTGCGCCGCCTCCCGGCCCATGGTGGGCGACTGGAGCAGCACCGCGCCGCCGGGCCCGTACGCCAGGTCGCCGATCGGGCCGTACGGCAGGGTGCGCGCGGGGCCGCCGTCCAGCGGCAGCACCCGGGCCCAGCTGCGGCGCAGCGACGCCTGGCCGTCGGTCGAGGTCACCACCAACTCGCCGTCCGGGGTCCAACCCCGCACGGCGGTACGGATGTTGCCCCAGTACGTCAGCCGCCGGGACGGGCCGCCGTCGAGCGCGGCGACATGCACCTCGGGGGCGCCGTCACGGGTCGAGGTCCAGGCCACCACGGCGCCGTCGGGCGACACCCGGGGCCGGCCGACCGGCATGTTGTCCGCGCTGATCCGCCAGGCCCTGCCGCCGTCGAGCGGCGCCACCCACACATCGTCCTCCGCGGTGAAGGCGATCAACTCGCCGTGCGGGTGCGGATGGCGGAGATACGAGGGGTTCGCCTGCTGTGGCGGCTGCTTCGGCTGCCGCTTCTTCGGCTTCGGCTTCTGAGCCGTCTTCTGCGGCGGCTTCTGCTGTGCCGAGCGCGGCTTGGGGTGCGTCGATGGCGGCGTCGAGCGCGGTGTCGGGTGCGTCACTCCGCCACCCTAACCAGGATCAACTCTTCCCGGTGGAACTCGTGCTGGTGGCCGCCCGATGGCAGTCGCCCAGGCCCGTGACGTCGAAGACCTTGCGCTTGCCCACCACGGCCGTCAGATGGCCCCGCACGCAGGTGTCGTCCATCTGCTTGGTGATCCGCCCGTCGACCGAGATCTTCTGCTGGTCGCCGGTGCGGCCCTCGCAGGAGACCGTGGCCTCCTTCTTTCCGGTGGTGGCGCTGCACGACAGCCACTGCACGTCGATGTTGTCGTGTTTCAGCGCGTGTGTGGCCAGTTGGTCGGTGGTGGTGGAGACCACGGCGCTGCCCAGGCTGTCGTCGGGGTCGCACGCGGCGAGCAGTAAGCCGGCCGCGGCCACGGCCGTGACGGCCGCCCAGCGCGCGGCGCACCCGCGGGGCCGCCGGTGCCTGTCGGGTGCGGCCTGCCTCACAGCGCTTTCCCGTTCGCCAAGGCCCGTGCCTGATCGGAGGCTTGCGCCTGTTTCGGGTGTTTCCTGCTCGCGGTATGTCCCTGCCCGTCCCATCCCTCCACGTTCCACCCGCGGGCCGCCGTCGTCCATCCTTCCCGCGGGCGAGCCGTCCCCTACGGGTCCTTGACGTCCCCTCAGCCGCAGGGGTTACACCGTCACGACCAGCGGCCGGTACGGGTCAGCAGCAGCGCGGCCGCCGCCACCCCGGCGGTGGAGGTGCGCAGCACCGTCGGACCGAGCCGGTACGGGGGCGCCGCCGCGGCGCTGAACGCGGCGATCTCCTCCGGCGAGACACCGCCCTCGGGGCCGACCACCAGCACCAGCGAGCCCGCCGCGGGCAGTTCGGCGGTCGCCAGCGGCGCCGAGCCCTCCTCGTGCAGCACGCCGGCGAAGTCGGCGCCCGACAGCAGCGCGGCCACCTGCCGGGTGGTCATCGGCTCGGCCACCTCGGGGAAGCGCAGCCGGCGGGCCTGCTTGGCCGCCTCCCGGGCGGTGGAACGCCACTTCGCCAGCGACTTCGCGCCGCGCTCGCCGCGCCACTGGGTCACGCAGCGGGCCGCCGACCACGGCACCACCGCGTCCACACCCGCCTCGGTCATGGTCTCGACGGCCAGCTCGCCGCGGTCGCCCTTGGGCAGCGCCTGGACGACGGTGATCCGTGCGGCCGGCGCCGGCTCGTCACGCAGCTCGCCGACCTCGACGTCCAGGACGTCCTTGCCGGAGACCGCGGCGACCGTGCCGAACGCGCCGCGGCCGGCGCCGTCGGTCAGCACGATCGGCTCACCGGGCTGCAACCGGCGCACCGAGACGGCGTGCCGGCCCTCCGCCCCGTCGAGGGTGATCCGGGCCGGGGCGCCGTCCAGCGCGCCCGGGGCGACGACGAAGACCGGGGCCGTCATGCCAGCGCCTCGCGGGCCGCGTGCAGCTCCGACACCAGCAGCTCCACCAGCCGGCCGGCGGACAGCTCCCTGGCCAGCTGGTGGCCCTGCCCCGCCCACAGCGCCATCCCCTGCGGGTCGCCGACCGCGGCGGCGGCCTTGCGCACGGTGGCGGTCAGGTGGTGCACCTGCGGATAGCCCGGCGGGGCGTACGGGCCGTGCTCGCGCATGAAGCGGTTCACCAGGCCGCGGGCCGGGCGCCCGGAGAAGGCGCGGGTCAGCTCGGTACGGGAGAAGACCGGGTCGGTGATCGCCTTCTTGTGCAGCGGCCCGGCCCCGGACTCCGGGCAGACCAGGAACGCGGTGCCGAGCTGGGCGGCGTCCGCGCCGGCCGCGAGGGCGGCGGCGACCTGGCCGCCGCGCATCAGCCCGCCGGCGGCGATCAGCGGGAGCTGGACCGCCTCGCGGACCTGCGGGATCAACGAGAGCAGGCCGGTGCCGGCGCAGTCGAGCGCCGGGTCGTCGCGGTGCGTGCCCTGGTGGCCGCCGGCCTCGATGCCCTGGACGCAGACGGCGTCGGCGCCCGACCACTGCGCGGCCAGCGCCTCGGCCGGTGAGGTCACGGTGACGACGGTGTAGGTGCCGGCCCTGGCGAAGGCGTCGAACACCGAGCGCTCGGGGCAGCCGAAGGTGAAGCTCACGATCGGGACGGGGTCCTCGAGGAGGATCGACACCTTGGCGTCGTACGCGTCGTCCGTGCCGCTGTCCGGGTCGCCCAGCTCGGTGGCGTACCAGGCGGACTCGCCGGCGAGCTGCTCCGCGTAGACGGCGAGGGCGGAGGGGTCGGCGGTGGCCGGCTGCGGCATGAACAGATTCACCCCGAAGGGGTGCGGGCTCTGGTCGCGGAGCTGCCGGATCTCCTCGTACATCGCCTCGGGCGTCTTGTACCCGGCGGCCAGAAACCCCAGCCCCCCGGCGCCGCCGACAGCCGCGGCCAGCCGCGGATTGGAGGCGCCGCCGGCCATCGGCGCCTGGATGATCGGGTGCGCCGAGAACAACGCGAGATCTTGCGCGGACATGCCCCCATAGTCCCACGCAACCCCCCTCCCCTCCGGCGCGGACCCCGACCCCCGGCCGGGTAGCGCCCCGGCGAGGACGCGCCCCGTAGGGGCGCGGGACTGTGCCTGATATGCGGCTCCGCCGCGCGGGCGCGATGTGCCCCGGCATCACCAGGGGCGCGGGGAACTGCGCGACCAGCCACCGACGGCCGGGTGGTCCGGCAACTACCGCAAGTGGCTGGGCGGTCGGCCGCCTGCAAGCGCGCTCTGGCTGAGCACGCAGTTCCCCGCGCCCCTACGGGGCGCAACCCGGCCGGGGCGCGCCCGGGCGCGGGCGGGATGGTCCGCCACCCGGGGCACCGGGCGAAGCGGGCGTTCTAACGGCCGTTGAAAGCGTCCTTCAGGCGGGAGAACAACCCCTGTTGGCCGGGGGCGAACTGGCCCGTGGGGCGTTCTTCGCCGCGGAGTTTGGCGAGGCGCCGCATCAGGTCCTCCTGGTCCGCGTCGAGTTTGTGCGGGGTCACGACCTCGACGTGGACCACCAGGTCGCCGCGGCCCCCGCCGCGCAGGTGGGTGATGCCGCGCTGGTGCAGCGGGATGGACTGGCCGGACTGGGTGCCGGGCCGGATGTCCACCTCCTCCATACCGTCGAGCGTCTCCAGCGGGCACTTCGTGCCGAGCGCCGCCGCCGTCATCGGCAGCGTCACCGTGCAGTGCAGATCGTCGCCGCGCCGCTGGAACACCGCGTGCGGCACCTCGCGGATCTCGACGTAGAGGTCGCCGGCGGGGCCGCCGCCCGGGCCGACCTCGCCCTCGCCCGCGAGCTGGATCCGGGTGCCGTTGTCCACGCCGGCCGGGATCTTGACGGTGAGCGTCCGCCGGGACCTGACCCGGCCGTCCCCCGCGCACTCGGGGCACGGGGTGGGCACCACCGTGCCGAACCCCTGGCACTGCGGGCACGGCCGCGAGGTCATGACCTGGCCGAGGAACGACCGCGTCACCTGCGACACCTCGCCGCGTCCGCGGCACATGTCGCAGGTCTGCGCGGAGGTGCCGGGCGCGGCGCCTTCCCCGTTGCACGTGCCGCAGGTCACGGCCGTGTCCACCTGGATGTCCTTGGTGGTGCCGAACGCCGCCTCGTCGAGCTCGATCTCGAGCCGGATCATCGCGTCCTGGCCGCGCCGGGTCCGCGACCGCGGCCCGCGCTGCTGCGACTGCCCGAAGAAGGCGTCCATGATGTCGTTGAAGTTGCCGAACCCGGCGCCGAAGCCCTGTCCGCCACCCCCGCCGGCCCCGGCGAGCGGATCGCCGCCGAGATCGTAGACCTGCTTCTTCTGCGGGTCCGAGAGCACCTCGTACGCCGCGTTGATCTCCTTGAAGCGCTCCTGCGTCTTCGGGTCCGGATTGACGTCCGGGTGCAGCTCACGAGCAAGTCGGCGGAAGGCCTTCTTGATCTCGTCCGGACCCGCGTCGCGGCGCACGCCTAGTACGGCGTAGTAGTCCGTGGCCACTTACGACTCCGCCAGGATCTGTCCGACGTAACGTGCCACTGCGCGTACCGCTCCCATCGTTCCCGGGTAGTCCATGCGGGTCGGTCCGACCACACCGAGTTTGGCGACTGCCTCGTCGCCCGAACCGTAGCCGACCGCCACCACGGATGTGGAGTTGAGTCCCTCGTGAAAATTCTCATGCCCGATCCGGACCGTCATGGTGGCGTCCGTGGCCTCACCGAGCAGCTTCAGCAGCACCATCTGCTCTTCGAGCGCTTCCAGCACCGGCCGGATCGTCAGCGGGAAGTCGTGGTTGAACCGGGTCAGGTTAGCCGCCCCGCCCAGCATGATCCGCTCCTCGGTCTCCTCGACGAGCGTCTCCAGCAGGGTGGCGAGCACCCCGGCGACCGCGGGCCGGTCGTCCGGGTCGAAGCTCTCCGGCAGATCCTGCACCAGCGGCGGCACATCGGCGAACCGCCGGTTGACCACCCGGCTGTTCAGCCGGGCCCGCAGGTCCGCGAGCACGGTCTCGCCGACCGGCGCCTGGCAGTCGATCAGCCGCTGCTCCACCCGCCCGGTGTCGGTGATCAGCACCAGCATGATCCGGGCCGGCGCCAGCGCCAGCAGCTCCACGTGCCGTACCGAGGAGCGGGTCAGCGACGGGTACTGCACCACCGCGACCTGCCGGGTGAGCTGCGCCAGCAGCCGTACCGTCCTGGCCACCACGTCGTCGAGGTCGACCGCGCCGACCAGGAAGTTCTGGATCGCCCGCCGCTCGGCGGACGTCAGCGGCTTGACGGCGGCCATCTTGTCCACGAACAGCCGGTAGCCCTTGTCGGTGGGGATCCGGCCGGCGCTGGTGTGCGGCTGGGCGATGTAGCCCTCGTCCTCCAGCACCGCCATGTCGTTGCGCACGGTGGCGGGCGACACACCGAGCCGGTGCCGCTCGGTCAGCGCCTTCGATCCGACCGGCTCCTCGGTGCCGACGTAGTCCTGAACGATGGCGCGCAGAACTTCGAGTCTGCGTTCGCTCAGCATCGCGCACCTCCAGCCATAGGTCTCAAGCGTCCTTCAAGCGTTCTGGCCTGGCACTCCACCGTTTCGAGTGCCAGCTTCCCCGCAGCCAGTGTACGGCGAGGCGGCAAGGGGACTGCAATAGCGGGTGCCCGCTGACCGGTCAGCTGCCGGTGCGGCGAAGGGTCCGGTGCGGGTACGTCACGGATACGGCGTGGATGCGGCGAAAGGTGAGGTGCGGGTACCGGCCACGGCGGCACCGCCGCGACGATAGCGTCGCCCTGTGGAATCGGTGGACAATCCGCGGCGGCCGGCCGACGGCGACTCCGTCTGGGAGCAGCTGGCCCCCGGCGTCGCCCGGCGCAGGCTGGCCCCGCTCGACGTGACGATCGGCCTGGTGGTCGGCGCTGACGGCGTGCTGCTCGTGGACACCGGGTCCACGCTGCGCGAGGGCGAGCAGCTGCGCGGCCAGATCGAGGCGCTGACCGGCCGCGCGGTGACCCATGTGGTGCTCACCCACGGCCATTTCGACCATGTGCTGGGCGCGGCGGCCTTCCCCGGCGCGCGGGTCTACGGCGAGCGGTCGCTCGACGGTTTCCTGCGCGCGGCGGGCACGGCGGCGGAGCTGGCGCAGGACGCGGTCAGGCACGGCACGGACGCGGCGCAGGCGGCCGAGGCGGCCGCCGCGCTGGTCGGCGTCACCGCTCCGGTGGCCGACGAACTGTGGCTTGATCTGGGCGGTGACCGGCTGGTCAGGCTGGTGCATCCGGGCCCCGGGCACACCGGCCGCGATCTGGTGGTGGTCGTACCGGGCGGCACGGCGAGCGACCCGGCGGTCGTCTTCTGCGGCGACCTGGTCGAGGAGTCGGGCGAGCCGCAGGCGGGCCCGGACGCCGCCCCGGCCGGCTGGCCGGCCGCACTGGACGCCGTGCTGGCGCTGGGCGGCGAGACCGCCCGCTATGTCCCCGGCCACGGCGCGGTGGTGGACGCACGTTTCGTCCGCGCCCAACGCGACACGCTCGCCGAACGTTTCGGGGCGCCGGATTCCGGCGGGCCGGGTTAGCGCCGAAGCGTTGCCGGGCGGCCCCCTGGCTCTACGATCTCCTGCATGCGCAGCAGGAGTTACGGCCCCGACCTCACCCCGCCCTGGCTGCAATCCCTCGGGGGATAACCCCCGAACCCCCAGCAGAGAACCACGCGCCGCTCACCTCCAAGTCCCGCCGCCAGGCGGCACAATGTCCTGCATGCGCAGCAGGAGTTACGGCCCCGACCTCACCCCGCCCTGGAAGAAGTCCGTCCCCGTGCCCGAGGTGGCCGCGGACACGGATCTGGTGGTCGAGGAGGCCACGAGCGGGTTCTGCGGGGCGGTGGTGCGGGTGGAGAAGACCGCGGAGGGGCTGACGGTCACGCTGGAGGACCGGTTCGGCAAGCACCGGGTCTTCCCGATGGTGCCGCGCGGCTTCCTGATCGACGGCAAGGCCGTCACCCTGGTCCGCCCGCAGGCGCCCGGGCCGCGCGGGCCGCTGCTCTCCGCGTCCGGGTCGATCGCGGTGGCCGGCGCGAAGGCGAAGGTGGCGCGGGCCGGCCGGATCTACGTCGAGGGGCGGCACGACGCCGAGCTCGTCGAACGGGTCTGGGGCCACGACCTGCGGATCGAGGGCGTCGTCGTGGAGTACCTGGAGGGCGTGGACGACCTGCCGGCCATCGTCGACGCTTTCGGCCCGGCCCCCGACGCCCGGCTCGGCGTGCTGGTCGACCACCTGGTGCCGGGGTCCAAGGAGTCCCGGATCGCCGCCTCCGTCACCGACCCTGACGTGCTGGTGGTCGGCCACCCGTTCATCGACGTGTGGGAGGCGGTCAAGCCGGCCTCGGTCGGGATCGCGGCCTGGCCGCGGGTGCCGCGCGGCGAGGACTGGAAGACGGGCGTGTGCCGCGCGCTGGGCTGGGACATGACCACGGGCGAGGCGTGGCAGCGCATCCTGGCGTCGGTCCGCAGCTACCGGGACATCCAGCCGGAGCTGCTGGGGTCGGTGGAGCACCTGATCGACTTCGTGACCGAGGGGGCGGCGGAGGGGGCCTGATCCCGCCGCTGCCTGGTGGCTAGTCCACCAGATCGCGCACCACTGCGTCGGCCAGCAGCCGTCCGCGCAGCGTGAGGACCGCGCGGCCGGTCTGGTAAGGACCGCTCTCCAGGAGGCCGTCGCTTACCGCCTGCGCGGCGGCCTTCGCGCCCTGCTCGGCGAGCAGGTCCAGCGGGCAGCCGTCGGAGAGCCGCAGCTCCAGCAGGATGCGTTCGACGCGGCGGTCCTCGGCGCTGAGGATCTCCCGGCCGGCGCCGGGGGAACGGCCCTCCGCGAACGCCTGCGCGTAGGCGCCGGGGTGCTTCACGTTCCACCAGCGGACCCCGCCGACGTGGCTGTGCGCGCCGGGGCCCGCACCCCACCAGTCCGCGCCGGTCCAGTACAGCTCGTTGTGCCGGCAGCGGGCGGCCTCGGTGGTGGCCCAGTTGGAGACCTCGTACCAGCCGAACCCGGCCGCGGCGAGCCGCTCGTCGGCGATCAGGTAGCGGTCGGCGTGCACGTCGTCGTCGGTCATCGGGATCTCGCCGCGGCGGATCCGGCGGGCCAGCTGGGTGCCCTCCTCGACGATCAGCGCGTACGCCGAGACGTGGTCGGGCCCGGCGCCGATCGCCGCGTCGAGGGAGGCGTGCCAGTCGGCGTCGGACTCCCCCGGCGTGCCGTAGATCAGGTCCAGGTTGACGTGCTCGAAGCCGGCGGCGCGGGCCTCGGCGACGCAGGCTTCCGGGCGGCCGGGGGTGTGGTTGCGGTCCAGGACGCGCAGCACGTGCGGGCGGGCGCTCTGCATGCCGAACGAGACCCGGTTGAAGCCGCCGGTTCGCAGCTCGGCGAGGTAGGCGGGGTCGACGGACTCCGGGTTCGCCTCGGTGGTGACCTCCGCGCCGGGCGCGAGCCCGAACTCGTCCCGGATCGCGCCCAGCATCCGCCCGAGGTCGGCGGCGGGCAGCAGCGTCGGGGTGCCGCCCCCGACGAAGACGGTCTCGACCTGGCGGGGGTCGTCCCCGAGGACCTTCCGGGCGAGCCGGATCTCCTCGATGAGGACGTCGGCGTAGTTCTCCCGGGAGGCGAGCGCGCCGCCGGAGCCGCGCAGCTCGGTGGAGGTGTAGGTGTTGAAGTCGCAGTAGCCGCAGCGGGTGAGGCAGTAGGGCACGTGCAGATAGAACCCGAGCGGGCGGGAGGCGACTCCGTCGAGGGCGTGCGACGGCAGGCCGCCGTCCCGGGGCACGGCTTCCCCGTCAGGCAGTACAGAAGGCATCCCCCCAGTATCCGCTCCCCGGCCTGCGGCCCGCTCCCCCGCCCACCTCAGCCCGACGCGACCCCGCCACCCCCCGGTCGGCCCGCCCACCCAGCCCCTCCCGGCAGTCCCCGGCCCGCCCACCCGGTGGCGGGCTGGTGGCGCAGTTCCCCGCGCCCCTGTTGAAGCCGGGGCACACCGAAACCCGACACACCCCGCCCACCCAGCCCCATCCGGCCGTCCCCGGACCACCCGCCCGGTGGCGGGCTTGTCGCGCAGTTCCCCGCGCCCCCAAAAACCATGGCTGGCCGGGGCGGCCCGGCGGGGACGGGCCCCAAAGGGGCGCGGGGCTGTGTCTGATGTGCGGCTGCCGCCGCGGGGGCGCGACTCATCCCGGCATCACCAGGGGCGCGGGGCTGTGTCTGATGTGCGGCTCCGCCGCGTGGGCGCGACTCATCCCGGCATCACCAGGGGCGCGGGGAACTGCGCGACAAGCCACAACGGGCCCGCGGGCGGGCCGGACGCCCAGCCGGTTGCGGTCTTTGGTGGGCCCCGGCCGGTGGGAGTGGCGCGTTACCGCTAGTGGGACACGTTTAGCGGGACTGGAGGACCAGGATGGCCAGGTCGTCGGACGGCGGGGATTCCGCGAACGCGTGGACCTCGCGGCGGATGCGCTCCGCGATGCCTGCCGCGGAGAGGCCCCTGCACGCCGAGAGAGCCCGCGTCAGGCCGTTGTCGTCGTCCAGCTGGCGGTCGCCGCGCCGGCGCTCGGTCACGCCGTCGGTGACGCAGAGAAGCGTCTCCCCGGGATAGAGGTCGAACGTCTCGCTGACGTACCGCGCGCTCTCGGAGATACCCAGCAGCATCTGCGGCCGGGCCGCGGCCAGCACCTCCCCGTCGGAACCGAGGTGCAACGGCAGCGGGTGCCCCGCCGAAGCCAGCGTGCAGCGCGCCCCGCCGCGGCCGTCGTACGGCACGATCTCCCCGTACAGCAGCGACAGAAAGCGCGACTGCCCGCCCTCCCACGTCGCGGTCTCCCCGATCACCGCCGTCGCCGCCTCGTCGGCGAGCGCCTTGTTCAGCCGGTTGAGCACATCCGCGACCCGGCACCCCTCCCGCGCCAGCAACCGCAGCACGGGCCGGGCGATCCCGGTCAGCGACGCCGCCTCCGGCCCGTTCCCGCAGGCGTCACCGAGCGCGAAGCACCACCGGCCGTCGCCCGCCGGGAACAGGTCGTAGAAGTCGCCGCCGACCCAGTCGCCGTCCATCGGCTCGTACACCACCGCGTGCTCGACCCCGGGGATCCGGCCGGCGGCCGGCGGCAGCAGCCCGCGTTGCAGCACGCTGCTGATCATCGCCTGCCGCGCGTACTGCCTGGCCGCCCCGACGGCGAGCGCGACCCGGCGCGCGAAGTCCTCCATCAGGCCGCTGACCTCAGCCGGCAGCCCGAGCAGCCCGTTCCGCCCGAGCAGCAGCGTCCCGAGGCAGCGGCCGCCGGTGACCAGCGGCACGGCGAGGGTGCCGCAGCGGTGGCCGTTCGGCCCGGGGTCGAGGGGGCCGGTCCACGGGTGCGAGCCCGGCGGCAGCGTGTCGGGCGGCGGCGGGAACTGTTCGAGAGCGCCGCGCAGGACGTCGAGCTGCTGCTCCGAGACGTGCCAGACGTGCGCGAGCCGGGGCGGGGCGCCGTGCGGGTAGAGCCAGACGGCGCACCAGTCGGCGAAGCGCGGGACGAGGAGCTGGGCGGCGAGCGAGGCGACGGTGTCCTCGTCGAGCTGCCCGGCCAGCAGGTCGGACGCCTCGGCGAGGAACGAGAGCGAGCCCCGGTGGATCCACTCGGCGTCGGCCCGCCGCTCGGCCGCGACGGGCAGCGGCGCGAGCAGATCGGCAACGGGCAGCCCCCACCAGGAGCCGCCTCCGACTTCCGACCGGGAGTGCTCCCACCCAGCCTCCGGCTCGGGACGCTCCCAGCCAGCCTCCGGCTGGGGGTGCTCCCACCCGACATCCGGCCGAGGGTGCCCGGCCTCCGGCTGGGGGTGCGCCCGGGCCACCGCCGGCTCCCCGGCGACTCCACCGTGCCGCGCGCCAGGCACCGCCACGTCGGAAACCGCCCGCGACTGCCCGGCGGCAGACGCCTCGGACACCCCCACTGCGCCCGGCGCCGCCGCGTGCCACCCGCTAGCGATCACAGCCGGCGTCCCGGCCGGCGCCCCGCCGGGCGCCTCCTCGTCGGAAACCGCACCCGGCTGCCCGGCGGCAGGCACCTCGGGCACCGTGACGCCGACCGCACCCGCGTGCCACCCGCCCGCGATCACAGCCGGAACCGCGGCGGGCGCCCCGCCGGGCGCCTCCTCGTCGGAAACCGCCCGCGGCTGCCCGGTGACCGGTCCCCCGGGCACCGCGACGCTCGCCGCGCCCGCGGGCCGCCTCCCGGGCCCCTCCCCCGGTGTCGCCTCCGGCCCGGGCGCCATCTCGGGCTCCAGGTCCAACCTGCACCACACCGTCTTGCGCTCGCGCCGATAGCTGATCCCCCACGCGTCGGAGAGCGCGGCGACCAGCTGGAGCCCGCGGCCGCTCTCGCGGCTGTCGGCCGGGGGTCGGTCCGCGCCGCGCAGGAAGCGGGCCGGGTGGAGGTCGGAGACCTCGATGACCAGTGCGGCGGGCGTTTCGGTGGTGTCGAGGCGGCACAGCAGGTCCACCGTCGTCCCGGCGTGGATCACCGCGTTGGTGACCAGCTCGCTGACCAGCAGCGTGCCGTCCTCCACCAGGTCCGCCCGGCTCAGGCAGCCCGGCTCGGGGGGCCCCGGGGGCGCCCAGTCGGCGAGGGCGGCGCGCAGGAAGCGCCGGGCGGCGCCCGCGGCGGGCTCGCTGCCGGGCAGGGTGGTGCGCGCGACCTGGTCAGCGCCCGTCCGAGGGCGCGATGGGCTGAGCCTCACGGCGGCTCCCGAGCTGGCCTGGGGGTACCCCGGCCGAAGGTGGGTGGGGGGTCCGGGTCCGGCCGCCGGTGCTGCCCGGCTCCCGTTTCCCGGCGTGCCGGTGCTGACCCGTCCAGCGTGACACCCGGCGACGACCCGCGCGCCCAAAGCGACGATCCCATCACCCGTTAGGACCAATCCCCGGCCCCCGCCCCAGCCGGGAGGCCCCGACCAACCCCCAGGGGCGCGGGGAACTGCGCGAGCAACCATCCACCGGCCGGTAGCCGAAAAACAACAGCACCAGCCCCTTCAGGCCGGTGCCAAAGCGCGCCACCGCCGTGGCTCATCGCGCAGTTCCCCGCGCCCCTCATGAAGCCGGGACACGCCGCGCGCACGCGGCGCCGGCCGCACATCAGACACAGCCCCACGCCCCTCATGAAGCCGGGACACGTCACGCGCACGCGGCGCCGGCCGCACATCAGACACAGCCCCACGCCCCTCATGAAGCCGGGACACGTCACGCGCACGCGGCGCCAGCCGCACATCAGACACAGCCCCACGCCCCTCATGAAGCCGGGACACGTCACGCCCAGCGCACGACCGCGCCCCAAAGGGGCGCGGGGAACTGCGCCACCAGCCCCCACCGGCCCGGGGGCCGAAAAACAACAGGACCCACCCCCCCGGGCCGGAGGCCACCCCGCGCCAGCGCCGTGGCTCATCGCGCCCAGCCGGGCGCGCGCCCCGGACAGGGCCCAGCGGCAGGCACGCAGGCGCCCAGCCGGGGCCGCACCCCCGTTCAGAGCCCAGCGGCAGGCGCACAGGCGCCTACGCCTCCCGCGCCCCCGCGTACATCTCGTCGATCAGTCCGGCGAACTCCCGCTCCACCACCGGCCGCTTCAGCTTCAGGCTGGGCGTGAGATCGCCGTGCTCGATGTCCAGGTCCCGGGGCAGCACCCGGAACTGCCGGATCTGCTGCCACCGCTGGAGGTTCTCGTTCACCCGGGTGACGTAGCCGCCGATCAGCTCGCGGACCTCGTCGGTGCCGACCAGGTCGGCGTAGGAGCGGCCCTCCAGGCCGTGCTCGGCGGCCCAGGTGAGGAGCGTCGGCTCGTCGAGCGCGAGCAGCGCCGTACAGAAGTTGCGGCCGCCGCCGACCACCAGCACGTTGCTGACGAACGGGCACTCCGCCTTGAACCGGCCCTCCACCTCGGCCGGCGAGATGTACTTGCCGCCCGACGTCTTGATCAGGTCCTTCTTGCGGTCGGTGATCTTCAGGTAGCCGTCGGGCGACAGCTCGCCGATGTCGCCGGTGTGCAGCCAGCCGTCCGGCTCCAGCACCTCGGAGGTCTTCTCCGGCAGCCCGTGGTAGCCCTGCATGATGCCGGGGCCGCGCAGCATGATCTCGCCGTCCTCGGCGATCCGGACCTCCAGGCCGGGCAGCGCCTTGCCGACGGTGCCGATCCGGTAGGACTCGCCGAGGTTGACGAAGCTGGCGGCGCTGGACTCGGTGAGGCCGTAGCCCTCCAGGATGTGGATGCCGGCGCCGGAGAAGAAGAAGCCGATCTCGGGGGCGAGCGCGGCGGAGCCGGAGATGCAGGCCCGCAGCCGGCCGCCGAACGCCTCGCGGATCTTGCCGTAGACGAGCTTGTCGGCCAGCGCGTGCTGGGTGCGCAGGCCGAACGGGACGCTGGGGGTGCCGGTGAGCCGCATGCTGTTCTGCGACGCCTTGGCGTACTCCCTGGCCACCTCGGCGGCCCAGACGAAGATCTTGTACTTGGCGGCGCCGCCGGCCCGCGCCTTGGCGGCGACCCCGTTGTAGACCTTCTCGAAGATCCGCGGCACCGCGGCCATGTAGGTCGGCTGCACCACTGGCAGGTTCTCGATGATCTTGTCCACCCGGCCGTCCACCACGGCGACGTGCCCGGTGGTGATGTGCCCGGCGGTGAGCACCTTGCCGAAGACGTGCGCGAGCGGCAGCCACAGGTACTGCACGTCGGACTCGCTCAGCAGGCCGGTGGCCTCGATGGCCCTGGCCATGTACGACCAGCAGTCGTGCGGCAGCCGTACGCCCTTGGGCCGACCGGTGGTACCGGAGGTGTAGATCAGGGTGGCGAGCTGGTCCTTGGTGATCGCCGCGATCGTCTCGGTGATCGCGGCAGGGTGCTGTTCGAGGTAGGCGGCGCCGCGCTTCTCCAGGTCGTCGAGCGAGAGCACCCAGCCGTCACCGCCGGCGTCGGCCGCGTCGGCGGCGTCCAGGACCACCACATGGGCGAGCTCGGGCAGCTCGGCCCGGCGGTCCCTGGCCTTGGCGAGCTGGGCCGCGTCCTCCGCGATCAGCACCCGGCTGCCGGAGTCGGCCAGGATGAACGCGGTCTCGTCGGCGTTGGTGCTCGGGTAGACGGTGGTGGTGGCCGCGCCCGCGCACAGCACGCCGAGGTCGGCGAGGATCCACTCCACCCGGGTACTGGACGCGATGGCCACCCGCTCCTCGGGGCGCACCCCGAGGTCCATCAGCCCCGCGGCGATCGCGAAGACCCGGGTGGACGCCTGGCCCCAGGTGAGCGGGCGCCACTCCTCCGGGCCCTCGCCCGACGCGGACGGGACCGGGTAACGGTAGGCCTCCGCGTCGGGAGTCGCCGCCACGCGCTCCAGAAACAGCGTCGCCACGGAGGGCGGCCGGTTCTCGATCAACGTCTTTGTGTCGGTCACGCCAACCTCCGGGCACGCGCTGTGTTGTTAACTCGCCAGTAACCTACTCCGTCGGATCAGAGTAGAGGGCCGACGCCCTTCGCGTAAGGGGGACGCGGCCCCCGATCACCCGAGGTCCGGGCCACGGCGGGGCGCCCGTCCCGGCTATTTCCTGGCCTTGGACTCGCCCTCGGAATCGGTGGACAGGACCGCGATGAAGGCCTCCTGCGGCACCTCCACGTTGCCCACCATCTTCATCCGCTTCTTGCCCTCCTTCTGCTTCTCCAGCAGCTTGCGCTTACGGGAGATGTCGCCGCCGTAGCACTTGGCGAGCACGTCCTTGCGGATGGCGCGGACGGTCTCGCGGGCGATCACCCGGGCGCCGATCGCGGCCTGGATCGGCACTTCGAAGTTCTGCCGCGGGATGAGCTTGCGCAGTACGGCCACCAGCCGGACGCCGTACGCGTACGCCTTGTCCTTGTGGGTGACGGCGGAGAAGGCGTCCACCTTGTCGCCGTGCAGCAGGATGTCCACCTTGACCAGGTCGGCGTCCTGCTCGCCGGTGGGCTCGTAGTCGAGCGAGGCGTAGCCGCGGGTCTTGGACTTGAGGTTGTCGAAGAAGTCGAAGACGATCTCGGCCAGCGGCAGGGTGTAGCGGATCTCGACCCGGTCCTCCGACAGGTAGTCCATGCCGAGCAGCGAGCCGCGCCGGTTCTGGCACAGCTCCATGATCGCGCCGATGAACTCGGTCGGGGCCAGCACGGTGGCCCGCACCACCGGCTCGAAGACCTTGTCGATCTTGCCCTCGGGGAATTCGCTCGGATTGGTGACGACGTGTTCCTTGCCGTCCTCCATCACCACCCGGTAGACGACGTTCGGCGCGGTGGCGATCAGGTCGAGGCCGAACTCGCGCTCCAGCCGCTCGCGGACCACGTCCAGGTGCAGCAGGCCGAGGAAGCCGACCCGGAAGCCGAAGCCGAGGGCGGCGGACGTCTCCGGCTCGTAGACCAGCGCCGCGTCGTTGAGCTGCAGCTTCTCCAGCGCCTCGCGCAGCTCCGGGTAGTCCGAGCCGTCCAGCGGGTAGAGGCCGGAGAAGACCATCGGCCTGGGGTCCTTGTAGCCGGCCAGCGCCTGGGTCGCGCCCTTGTGCAGGGTGGTGATGGTGTCACCGACCTTGGACTGGCGGACGTCCTTGACCCCGGTGATCAGATAGCCGACCTCGCCGACGCCCAGTCCGTCGTGCGGTGTCATCTCGGGCGAGGAGACGCCGATCTCCAGCAGCTCGTGGGTGGCGCCGGTGGACATCATCTTGATCCGCTCGCGCTTGGTGAGCTGCCCGTCGATCACCCTGACGTAGGTGACCACGCCACGGTAGGCGTCGTAGACCGAGTCGAAGATCATCGCGCGGGCGGGCGCGTCCGCGACGCCGACCGGGGCCGGCACGTCACGCACCACACGGTCGAGCAGCGCGTCCACCCCGACGCCGGTCTTCGCCGAGACCCGCAGCACGTCGGAGGGGTCGCAGCCGATGAGGTTGGCCAGCTCCTCGGAGAACTTCTCCGGCTGGGCGGCCGGCAGGTCGATCTTGTTCAGCACCGGGATGATGGTGAGGTCGTTCTCCATCGCCAGGTACAGGTTCGCCAGGGTCTGGGCCTCGATCCCCTGGGCCGCGTCCACCAGCAGCACCGTGCCCTCGCAGGCGGCCAGCGAGCGGGACACCTCGTAGGTGAAGTCCACGTGCCCGGGGGTGTCGATCATGTTCAGGATGTGGGTGCTGCCCGCGCCCTCCCCTTCCGACGGCGCCCACGGCAGCCGGACGGCCTGCGACTTGATCGTGATGCCCCGCTCCCGCTCGATGTCCATCCGGTCGAGGTACTGGGCACGCATCTGCCGCACGTCCACGACACCGGTGAGCTGCAGCATCCGGTCGGCGAGCGTGGACTTGCCGTGGTCGATGTGGGCGATGATGCAGAAGTTGCGGATCAGCGCCGGGGGCGTACGGCTCGGCTCCGGGACATGGTCCGGCACGGGGGAAGGGATCGCGGGCACGCAGGGTCCATTTTCTCGAGGCGTGGACGCCTCTGCTGGTCGAGTGCTGGTCGAAGCTGATCGGATCGATACGTAGCCTCCATAGTCCCATGACCACGGGGCTGTGACCGGTTTGGGAGGCACCGCGCCCGGCTGTTAGTCTGGGGCGCTGTGCCTTGTGTGGCACAGAATCCTCAAAGGACACCCGTGGACCACCGTGGGTGCCGTCGAACCTGAGAAGGCTCTTTCGTGGCGAACATCAAGTCCCAGATCAAGCGGAACAAGACCAACGAGAAGGCGCGGCTGCGCAACAAGGCCGTCAAGTCCGAGCTGAAGACCGCCGTGCGCCGCACCCGCGAGGCCGTGGCCGCCGGTGACGCCGAGAAGGCGGAGGCCGCGGCGCGGCTGGCCGCCAAGAAGCTCGACAAGGCCGTCAGCCGGGGCGTCATCCACAAGAACCAGGCCGCGAACAAGAAGTCCGCGCTGTCTCAGTCGGTCGCCGCGCTCCAGGGCTGATCACCCGGGCGCCGCGCTCTCTGAATTCTCTGCGCGCGGTGTCCCCTGCCGGAACCGGACCAAGCGGCCCCTCTACCGCCCGGACCGGCAGCACGATCGAACCGCATCGCACACGGCTGCGTTCGCCACGCGGGTGCGATGTGCACGACCGAAACACGCAGGACAGCTGAACTGCCGCCGCCCGCCCGGGAATCCCGGGCGGGCGGCGCGTTTTCCGGCGTACGCACTAGTCTCGACGCCATGTCTACGCCGCCTCCGGACCAACCGGGCTCCCCGTACCAGCCGCCGCAACAGCCGGGCACCCAGCCGAACATACCCGCGGGCCCGCCGCCGGGCGGACAGCCGCCGGTCGGCGGCTACGGTTCGCCGGTTCCCGCGCAGCACAACCCTTACGCGCAGCCCGCGGGCCCGTACGGGCCGGCGCCCGGGCAGGGGCCGACACCCCCGTACTACGGCGGCCCCGTGCAGCCGGGCGCGCAGCCCGGGATGGCACCGGGCGCGGCGCCCGGCGGGAAGAGCGGGGCCGGACGGGCCGTGCTGTGGGCGGTGGTCGGCGCCGTGGTCGCGTCGGCGCTGTGGGGCGGCGGGGTGCTGCTGCTGAAGGGCGACTCGGCGAAGGCCGATCTGCGCGGCTACACCGCGAAGCCGAAGATGTGCGACCTCGCCGACATTTCCCCGTTCAAGACCAAATACCCCAAGGACACCAGCTCGGGCACGATCCAGTACACCGCCAAGGGCAAGACCCTGGACGAGATGTACTGCGACGAGGACCTGGAGTACACCGGCTCCACGTTCGCCGACGCGTATGTCTCCTTCCAGGTGGACCTGAACAAGAAGACCGACCCCGGTCCGGAGTTCGCCGACACCTGGCTCGGCTGGAAGCAGCACGACACGGACTACAAGGTCGACCCGCTGACCGGCTTCGGCGACGAGTCGTACCTGATCACCGAGGACACCGTGAAGGCGGGCAGCGGCACGCACTACGTGTCGCTGGCGGTGCGGGACGGCTGGATGACGTACTACATGACGTGGAGCGCGTACCAGTCCTCGCTGGACACGGACCCGGACAAGGCGATTCCGACGGTGGCGCAGGCCACGGAGTGGGTGAAGGCGGCCACGCTGGCGACGTTGCCGAAGTTGAAGTAGGTCGTTCGCGGGGGCGGCGCGGGCGCGGTTTTCGGCGGACGGTCCGGGCCGGGGTGGCGCGGTTTTCCGGGGGCGGCGGGCGGTCGGGGTCGGACGCGCGGGGCGTCAGGCGCGGCTGCGGGCCGCGCGGGCGATGGTGACAACGGCCTTCTCCAGGGCGTACGCCGGGTCCGCGCTGCCGCCCTTGACCGCCGCGTCGGCCTCGGCGACCGCCCGCAGCGCGACGGAGACGCCGTCCGCGCTCCAGCCGCGGATCTGCTGCCTGACCCGGTCGATCTTCCACGGCGGCATGCCGAGGTCCCGGGCGAGCTGGCCCGGGTTCGCCCCGCGCGGGGCGGAGGCCAGCTTGCCGATCGCGCGCACCCCCGAGGCCAGCGCGAAGGTGATGCCGGGCAGCGGCTGGCCGACCGACAGCGCCCAGCGCAGCCGTTCCAGCGCTTCGGCGGCGCGGCCGGTGACGGCGAGGTCGGCGACCTCGAAGCCGGTGGCCTCGGCCCGACCGGTGTAGTAGCGGGCGACCACGGCGACATCGATGGTGCCCTCGACGTCGGCGACCAACTGCGTGCAGGCACTGGCCAGTTCGCGCAGGTCGCTGCCGATCGCGTCGACCAGCGCCTGGGTCGCCTCCGGCGACGCGGACCGGCCGAGCGTGCGGAACTCGTTCCGTACGAACGCCAGCCGGTCGGCCGGCTTGGTCATCTTGGGGCAGGCCACCTCACGGGCGCCGGCCTTGCGCGCCGCGTCGAGCAGCGGCTTGCCCTTGGCGCCGCCTGCGTGCAGCAGGACGAGGGTGATCTCCTCGGCGGGCGCGGTGAGATACGCCTTCACGTCCTTGACGGTGTCGGCGGACAGGTCCTGCGCGTTGCGCACCACCACGACCTTGCGCTCGCTGAACAGCGACGGGCTGGTCAGCTCCGCCAGGGTCCCCGGCAGCAGCGCGTCCGGCGTGAGATCCCGTACGTCGGTGTCGGCGTCGGCCTCCCGCGCCGCGGCCACCACCTCCCGCACGGCACGGTCGAGCAGCAGCTCCTCCTGCCCCACGGCGAGCGTGAGCGGAGCGAGCGTTTCGTCTGAGACGTTCTTCCTGGCCATCGCGCCCAGCATCCCACGAGCCTCTGACAAGCCGGCCCCTCCCTGGGCGCCTGGCCGTCCGGGTGGCGGCGGGGCGCCGGACGCCCGGGCACAATGTCCGGGTGACCGACGTACGACATGTGCTGGTGTTCCCCGACCGCGACACCGCGGAGGAGGCGGCGGAGCTGCTGGCGGCGAGCCACCCGCTCGCCGAGGAGCCCCGCCTCGTCCGCGACGCCCTGGCGGGCGAGGACGACGCGGACGACGCCCAGTGGCTGGTGATCCTGGAGAACCCGCCGGCGACGCTCTCCCGCAAGGCGCTGGAGGGGATCGCGGCGGCCCGCGAGGGCTGGCTGGAGTCCTGACGGCTACTTCGGCGGCGCCTGGAAGCCGCCGATCTCCTGCTCCAGCAGTTCGGCCAGCCGCAGCGGGGTGCGGTCCTCGTACATCGGACCGATGATCTGCACTCCCACCGGCAGTCCCTCGGGGGACCGTCCGGCCGGCACGGCGGTGGCGGGAAGGCCGGGCATGGTGGCCAGGCCGGCCCAGACGAGCTGGTCGAAGTACGGGTACTGGGCGCCGTCGATGTCGATCCGGCGCTCCAGCAGTTCGGGGTTGTGGTCGTGCGGGAACGCGGGGGTCGGCGTGATCGGGCACACCACCGCGTCGAACTCGGCGAAGAGCTGCCGCCAGCCGTGGCGGTGCATTTCACGGCGGTTGGTCACCTGCACCCAGTCGCGGTGGGTGAGCACCATCCCGCGCAGCCGTGCCGCGTCCAGGCTGTCATCGCCCGCGTCCAGTTCGGCGGCGCGGGCCCGCAGCTGCTCGTACGCCTCGACGGGGAAGCGCGCGACGGAGCCCGAGAACAGCAACTGCGTGTAGAGCCGGCCGGCTTCGGCCAGGTCGGGGAGCAGCGCACTGCTCCGCCGGACGCGGGCGCCGCCGGCGGCGAGGGCGTCGGCCACCCGGTGCACGCCCGCCCGCACCGCGGACCCGGTCGGTATCAGCGGATGGTCGTCGAGGACCAGGACCCGGAAGTCGCCGAGCCGCTCGTGCCGCGCGGGCGGCAGCTCCAACCGGTGCGCCATGCCGTGGGTCAGCGGGTCGGGACCCGCCATGACGTCGAGCAGCAGCGTCAGGTCGCGGGCGTTCCGCGCCATCGGACCGACGACGGCGAGGTCGAGGTCGACCGGCAGGGCCGGCCCGGGCGGCGGCACCATGCCGCGGCTCGCGACCAGCCCGAGGGTCGGTTTGTGCGCGTACACCCCGCAGAAGTGCGCGGGGGTGCGCAGCGAACCGGCGAGGTCGGAGCCGATGGAAAGCGCGCCGAATCCGGACGCGAGGGCGGCGGCCGATCCGCCGGAGGATCCGCCCGAGGTGCGGTCGTGATCCCACGGATTGTTGGTGGTGCCATAGATCTCGTTGAAGCTCTGAATATCCTGCAGCCCAAGCGGCACATTGGTCTTCCCGAGCACCACCGCCCCGGCGTCCTTGAGCCGCGCCACCTGCACGGCGTCCTCGTCCGGCACGTACCCCCGGTGCTCCGCCATCCCCCAGGTCGTGGCCAGCCCGGCCACGTCATACGACTCCTTGACCGTCACCGGAACCCCCAGCAGCGCCCGCTCCTCCCCCCGCCCCCGCGCCTCATCCGCGCGCAGCGCGGCATCCCGCGCCCGATCAAAGTCTGCCACGCAGACCGCATTAACCGCCTTGTCCCCCCGCTCGATCCGCCCGATCGCCTCATCAACGAGCTCCACCGAACTCACTTCACCGGCCCGCATAGCAGCCGACAACTCTTCCGCGGTCTTGAATCCCCATTCCATGCCCCAGAAGCTAACCCCCTCCCGGTTGAGCCATAAAACCCCATTTCCCACAACACCCCAGCCGCTCCAAAACCCCCGAATATCGTCCCGCCCCGACGGGGCACAACCTGGCCAGGTCAACCAACCTCACACGGGCCCCAAAGGGGCGCGGGGCTGTGTCTGATGTGCGGCTGCCGCCGCGTGGGCGCGACTCGCCCCGGCATCACCAGGGGCGCGGGGCTGTGTCTGATCTGCGGCTCCGCCGCGCGGGCGCGACTCACCCCGGCATCACCAGGGGCGCGGGGAACTGCGCCACCAACCCACCACCGGCCGGGTGGCCCGGAAACCACCGCAAGGGGCCGGGGAAGCGGGCCCCGAAGGGGCGCGAGGAACTGCGCGGCCAGCCACAGCCAGCCGGGTAGCCCGGCAACGGCTGCAAGCGGCCGGGCAGACGGGCCCCGAAGGGGCGCGGGGCTGTGTCTGATCTGCGGCTCCGCCGCGCGGGCGCGACTCACCCCGGCATCACCAGGGGCGCGGGGAACTGCGCGACAAGCCCACCACCGGCCGGGTGCTCCGGAAACCACCGCAAGGGGCCGGGGAGGCGGGGCCCGCGCGGCTAGCGGGTTGCTGGGGTCGTCAGCGCGAGCGGAAAAGCGTTGAGGAGCGCCGCCCCCAGCAAAAGCCCCGCCCCCACCGCGAACGGCGTTCGCAGGCCGTACGCGTGGGCGGCCACGCCCGCCGCCGCCGCTCCCGCCGCGCCGGCGGAACCCGTCGTCATCTGGTACGCCATCGTCACCCGACCGAGCAGCTCGGACGGCACGAGCGTCTGCCGCAACGACACCGCCGCCACGTTCCAGCACAGACTCGCCGCCCCGTACCCCGCGATTCCCACGCATGCCACCGCCCCGCTCCGCGCCGAGGCGATGCAGACCGCCGCCGCGGCCGCGGCGAAGGTCACCGCCCGCAGAACCGCCGTCGAGCCGAAGCGATCCGTCAGCACCGGAGCGAGCGACGCACCCCCGATCCCGCCCACCGCGAACGACGCGACGAGCACCGCGAACCCCAGGCTGCCCAACCCGAGCAGGTCCCGCGCGTAAAGCACCAGAATCGCCGTCAGCCCGCCGCCGACGAGACTGCTCGCCCCGGCCACCCCGCACAGCCGCCGCAGCAGCCGGTGCCGCCACAGCCAGCGAATGCCCTCGCCCACGTCATGCCCCAGCCCGCGCAGCGACCGGGACCGGGGCCCGGCTCCCGGCTCCGCGCCGCGCGGGCTGAAGTCGCCGCTCAACAGCAGCACCAGCCCGGCGGCGAGCACGAACGACCCCGCGTCCAGGAAGAGCGGCAACGCCCCGGCCACCCCGAAAAGCACCGCGCCCAGCGGCGTCCCGAGCAGCGTGTCGCTGATCAGCACACCCGTCTGGAGCCGGGCGTTGGCCCGGGTGAGCGAGGCCGGTCCGACCAGGGCCGGCACCATCCCCGACCAGCCCCCGTTGTAGAGCGTCTGCCCGCACCCGAGCAGGAAGCCCCCCGCGGCCAGCAGCGGGATGGTCGCCGCGCCGGTGCCGACGGCGACCGCGAGCGCGCCGACGACCAGCGCCCGTAGCGCGTCCACCGTCCACAGCATGCGGCGCCGGTCGATCCGGTCGGCGAGCGCGCCGGACACCAACCCGACCAGCAGCCAGGGCAGTTCCTCCGCGAGCGCCACCGCGGCGATCTGCCGGGGGTCGCTGGTGAGCCGGGCCGCGATCAGCGGCAGCGCGACGAAGCGCATGCCGTCGCCGAAGCTGGATACGGTGACCGAGGCCCACACCTGGTGGAACCGCGGCCCCAGTGACGTCCTGCCGCAGTCATCGGTGGCGGTGGGAGTTAACATGAACCAGACTCTGGTTCATGTTCTGGTTCCTGTCAAGACACCGCCGATCCCCCGCCGTTCACGGGGGCGGGTCCGGCCAGAACGAACAGAACAGAACGAACAGAACGAAGAAGGAGCAGCCGCATGCCGGCCGAACCACCCCGCGCCCCCCAGCAGCAGCGCAGCCGCGAGAAGGTCGCCCGCATCCTGGCGGCGGCCTCCGGGCTGCTGGAGACGACGCCGTACGACGAGCTGGGCACCAAGCTGATCGCCGCGGAGGCCGGCGTGTCGGTCGGCGTGCTCTACCGCTACTTCGCGGACAAGGAGGCGATCGTCTCCGAGCTGGTCAGGCGCTGGTTCGAGCTGGACGTCCGGGTCGCGGAACAGCACACCGAAGGGCCGCTGCCGGGCAGTTCACGCGAGCTGTTCGACCGGCTGGTGGAGGCGTACGCGGTCCGCTTCCGCGCCGAGCCCGGCTACCGGCAGATCTGGTACCAGGGGCCGCGCATCGCCGCGCTGAACGAGGACGCGGCCGCGACCGACCGGCTGATCGCCGAGAAGGTGCACGCGGCGCTGGTCCGGGGCTACGGGCTGCCCGACACCGAGCTGACCCGGCGGCGGGCCAGGCTCGCGGTGTCGGTGGGCACCCATCTGCTCGACCTGGCGTTCCGCGACCGGCCCGACGGCGACCCCGACATCCTCGCCGACGCGGCCCTGATCATGGACCGTTACCTGCTCGCGCCGCCGGACTGAGCCTCAGAGGCTCTTGCCGGATCCGGCGCGGGCGGTCGGCCCTGCGCGGACACGGCGGCCGGAGCGTCCGTGCGCTCCTCCTCCTGCTCGGGGAGTTCGCGCAGCCGGGGCACCGGCGAGGGCAGCAGCCACAGCACGCACAGCGTGCCGCCGACCGTGGCGATCCACAGGGTGGGGCGGACGCCGATCGTGCTGCCCAGGATGCCCGCGGCCAGCGCGCCCAGCGGACGGGTGCCGTAGTTGACGGTGCGGAAGGCGCCGCTCACCCGGGAGCGCAGCGCGTCGGGTATGAGGGCCGCCTGTACGGAGCCGCTGGCGATGTCGTAGAACATCAGGCCGAGGCCGGACAGGAACTCGGAGCCGAAGAACGCGGCGAGCACCAGCGGGGTGGGGCCGCCGGCCAGCGGCACCAGGACCAGCGGGGCCGGGAAGCCCAGCGCGCCGACGACCAGCGTCGGGCCGACACCGATCCTGCGCACGACCCGGCCGGTGAACACCGCCCCGATGACGCTGCCGACCGCGCCCGCGCCGATCACCAGGCCCAACACCCCCGGGTTCAAACCGAGTTCGTCGACCGCGTAGAGCACGACCAGAGTGTGGAAGACGAAGTTGAAGAAGTTCACGGTGGCCGCCGAGGCGACGATCGCCCGCAGCGTCCGGGACCGGAGGATGAAGCGCAGCCCCGCCGTCAACTGGCCCTTGCCGCGCGCGGCGGCCGGCGGTTCGACCGGCGCTATCCGGGACAGGAAGGCCGCCGAGACCAGGTAGGAGACGGCGTCGGCGATCAGCGCGAACGGCGCGGTGAGCACCTGCACCAGCAGACCGCCCGCGCTGGGACCCGCCACGAAGGAGAACGCGCGGCTGCCGCTGGCCAGCGCGTTGCCGTCCACGTAGCTCTCGGGGCGGACGAGCGACACGAACAGCGTGGCGTCGCAGACGTCGAAGACCACCGCCAGGCTGCCGATCCCGAACGCGACGACGTAGAGCTGGGCCAGCGTCAGCGCGCCGAAGCCGTAGGCGACCGGGAGCGAGATCAGCAGGGCGGCGCGGATCAGGTCGGCGGCGATCATGGTCCGCCTGCGGCGGCCGCGCCGGTCGGCCCAGGCGCCCGCGGGGATCGAGAAGAGCAGCGCGGGGAGCAGGCCGGCCATCGACAGCCAGCCCATCTCGCCGGCGTCGGCGTCCAGGATCAGCACGGCGGCGAGCGGGATCGCCAGGTAGGTGACCTGGTCGCCAAGCAGCGAGACGGTGTGGCCGGTCCAGTAGCGGCGGAACGGCCGTTCGTGCAGCAGCTCCGGGGCGCGGGCGGCCAGCGCGCGGACGGCCGTGGCGGTGCTCATTCCGGCTCCCGGCCGGGCGCGGGGCCGCGCGGCGGCTCGGGTTGCGTGCCCGTCCCGGTCTCCGGGAGCTCCGGCGCCACGAAGGCGACCTGGAGGTAGGGCACCCGGCGGGCGCCTTCCGGGCGGCGGGACGGGTCGGTGTCCCGGTCGGAGAAGCCCGCCACCAGCGCGTCGATCTGCTCGCCGAGAGCGGTGAGTTCGGCCGGGGTCAGGTACATGGTGGTGTCGGTGAAGCGCTCCGCCTCCCGCCACTCCCGGGGCAGCGCGTCGTGCGACTCCATGGCCTGGGTCATCCGGTGGAAGTAGTTCTCGACGACGGCGACGGTCAGCGCCTCCGACGCCGCCGTGACGGCCGGATCCTCGGAGTAGTTCGGCCAGTTGGTGTACGCGGCGGTGGCCCGCCACGGCTTCTCCCGGCCCGGGCCGTCCGGGTCGGCCTCCTCCACCAGGCCGTACTTGGCCAGCATCCGCAGGTGGTACGAGCAGCTGGCGACGGACTCGCCGGTGAGCTGCGCGGCCCGGGTCGCGGTGAGGGGGCCCTCCCGGCGGAGCATGCCGACGAGGTTCATCCGGGTGGGGTGGGCGTAGGCGCGCAGGGCGCGCGGGTCGGTGAGGTTGACCTGCGTATGCGTTGACGGCTGCTGCTCCATGCTTATAAAGGTATCTTTAGATAGAAGTCTTTACAACGTGTTCTTGAGAAAGGTTCCTTTACATACCCCCCATGAGTGTGGTGCGCGGCTCGCCGGGCCGGTCCCCCGACACCGCCACCGCCCCGTCGGTGTCCGTCCGCAGCACCACCGCGCCCTCCGCCCGCAGCGCGGCGACCGTCCGGGCGGCCGGGTGCCCGTAGGGGTTCCCCGCGCCGACCGAGATCAGCGCGAGCCGCGGGTGCGCCCGGGCCAGGAACTCCGGGTCCTGGTACGCCGATCCGTGATGCGGGACTTTCAGGATGTCCACCCGGGGCAGGTCGGGCTCCGCGTCCAGCAGCTCCTGCTGGGTGACCGGCTCCAGGTCGCCCATCAGCAGCAGCGTCAGCGGGCCGGTGCGGACCAGCAGCGCGATGCTCGCGTCGTTCGGGTTGTCGTCGGGCAGCGCGGTGGGGTTCGGCGGCGGCCACAGCACCCGCCAGCTCAACGGGCCGACCTGGCGCCGTTCGCCCGCCGCCGCCCGCACCATCGGCACCCCGGCCGCCGCCGCCTCGCGCCGCACGGCGGTGGCCTCGCCCGCCGGTTCGGGCAGCACCGTCGTCTCGATCGCGCCCACCCGGCGGCCCTTGAGCACACCGGGGAGGCCGTCCACGTGGTCGGCGTGGAAGTGGGTCAGGATCAGCAGCGGGATCGCGGTGACCCGCAGCCGGCGCAGGCAGCGGTCGACCCTGGCCGGGTCGGGGCCCGCGTCCACCACCACGGCGCTGCCGGGCCCGGCCGACAGCGCCAGCGCGTCGCCCTGGCCGACGTCGCACATCGCGAACCGCCAGCCGTCCGGCGGGCCGCCGGTGACGAACCGCGGCAGCGGCACGGGGCGCAGCAGCGCCAGCAGCAGGAGCAGCGCGCAGGACGAGCAGAGCCACGGTCTGCGCAGCAGCGGTCGCCAGCAGGCCGCTGCCGCGGCGGTCAGCACCAACAGCAGGACGGCGCCCGGCCAGCCGGCGGGCCAGCCGATCTCGGCGCCGGGCAGCGCGGCGCCGTGCCGGGCCACGGTCGCGATCCACCGGGCGGGCCAGCCCGCGAGCCAGGCGAGCGCGCGGGCCGCCGGCGGCGCGACCGGGGCGACCGCGAGGGCGGCGAACCCCAGGACGGTGGCCGGCCCCACCGCCGGTTCCGCCAGCAGGTTGCAGGGCACCGCGACCAGGCTGAGCCGGGCGGACAGCAGCACGATCACCGGGCCGCAGGCCGCTTGCGCCGCGGCGGCCGCCGCGAGGGCTTCCGCCGTTCTTGGCGGCACTCCTCTGGCGCGCAGCGCCGCGCTCCACCGCGGGGCCAGCGTGAGCAGCGCGCCGGTGGCCAGTACGGACAGCGCGAAGCCGTATGAACGTGCCAGCGAGGGTTCGTAGAGCACCAGCAGCAGTACGGCGCTCGCCAGCGCGGGCAGCAGGGAGCGGCGGCGGCCGGTGGCGATGGCCAGCAGCGTGATCAGGCCGCACGCGGCGGCGCGCAGCACGCTCGGGCTCGGCCGGCAGATCAGGACGAACGTCAGCGTCAGGGCCGCACCGAGGATCGCGGTGAGCCGCAGTGGCAGGCCCAACGCGGCGGCCAGGCCGCGGCGTTCCGCCCTGATCGCCAGGCCGGGCGGCCCGATCAGCAGGATCAGCACGATGGTGAGGTTGGCGCCGCTGACGGCGGTGAGGTGGGAGAGGTCGGTGGCGCGGAAGGCGTCTTTCAGGTCGGGGGCGAGCTGGGAGGTGTCGCCGACGACCAGGCCGGGCAGCAGCTCACGGGCGTCCCGGGGCAGCGGGGCGGCGGCCGTGCGCAGGCCGTCGCGGAGGCGGGCGGCGAGGCGTTGCGGGGTGCTCGGCTGAGCGACGACGCGGGGGGCGCTTCGGGCGCTGAGCAGGGCTGCGGCGTCGTCGGCCGGGGCGGCGCGGGCGGTGAGGCGCACTCGGGTGGAGGGCAGCAGCCGGAGCCAGGACGAGCTGTCGCGCTCGGCCATCACCACGACGGGGGTGCGGACCCGGGTCGTCCGCCCGTGCGGGCCGCCGACAGTCACCCGCACGGCCTCGGCCGGTACGACCACCGTGCGCGGCGCCCGCAGCGCCCCAAGGGTGCGCGGCCGGGCTTCGAACGGATCCCCCGTCACCCGCACCTCGACCTCCGCCACGGCCCGCCGCGCCGCCAGCCCCGGCAACGGCCCCCGCGTCCGGTCGGCGTCGGCCATCACCCCCGCGGCGCCCCCGACGACCCCGCACAGCAAGGTCGCGACCCCCGCCAGCGCGAGCCCCCGCCGCCCCCGCACCACCCACAGCCCGAGGACCACTGCCACCCCCACGACGACCGCGACCCCGATCCCCGCACCCGGCGCCAAGGCCGCGGCCCCCCAGGCGGCAAGCGCGGGCCCCACCATCCGCAGATCAGGCGGCCCCTCGACCCGCGGATTCGACGCCCCGAGCGGCGAGGCAGCCGCCGCATGCACAGCCGCCCGCACATACGGCACCTCCCGATTCCCGGCAAGCCCCAACTCCACGCCGCCCTCGCCCACGGACGCGCGGCTGCCCGCCCCGGTGCCGCGGTTGGACGGGGGGACTGCCCCCGCCCCTTCGGCGGGGCCCGGCCCTGCGGGAACCCCCGGCGCGGACCCCGCCTCCGGCGGCAGAGCTACGGGCACACCCCCGCTGGCGCGAAGCCAGCGCCCCCTGGGCTCGCGGCCGGCCGACTCGGGCGGCCTGACCCCGGCAGGACGCGCGCCACCCGCGCCCCGCCCGGGCCCAACGCCCCCGCGCACACGCGGACTGACGCCCCGGACCCGTCGCACGGGTCGCGCCGCGCCCGGGCGTCGGCGGGTGACCGGTGGGTCGGGCTGGGTGGCTCCCGGCTCATCAGCGTCCTGCGGGGCCCGCGTACCTGCTGGGCGACCGTCGAGCGCTTCGGCGCTGGTCGGCATCGCCGACCCACGATTCAGGGCGTGTCGCCTCCTGTTCGGGCGGGGGCCCGGGGCTTTCCTGGCGGGTGGGCGGCGCTGGTTGGGGGTGGGCGGGGTCATGGGTGGACCAGGGGCTGGAGGGTGGCGAATTTGGCGGGGCCGATGCCGGGGACCTGGCGGAGTTGGGTCAGGGAGGTGAAGCCGCCGTGTTGGGTGCGGAAGTCGATGATGTGCTGGGCCAGGACCGGGCCCACTCCGGGGAGGGCGTCCAGTTGGGGGGCGGTCGCCGAGCTCAGGCTCAGGGGGGTGGTGGCGCCGGGGGACGATGCTGGGTCGGGTGGGGGTGCGCCTGGGGGTGGGGTGATGCCTACCAGGAGTTGTTCGCCGTCGGTCAGGGGGCGGGCGAGGTTGAGGGACGTCGTGTCGGTGCCCGGGAGCGGGCCGCCCGCCGCGGTCAAGGCGTCGGCGACCCGGGAGCCCGCGGGCAGCCGGCGCAGGCCCGGTTTGGCGACCTTGCCGCTGACGTCGATGGTCAGCCGGGGCTTCGCGGCGGGCGGGGACGCGGCTCGCGGCGGCTCCGTGATCGGGCGCCCGGTCGCCACCGGCGGCATCCGCACCGTACGGGGCCGTCCCGCCCAGTAGTGCTGCACGGCCAGCCCGCCGCCCACCACCAGGACCACCGCGAGGGCGATCACCGTCCTGAACTCCAGCCCGCAGCGCACGAACAGCCACGTCCGCAGCCGCCCGACCGGCCCCCTCGCCGCAGGCGGCGCCCCCGGCACCTCCGGACGCCCCGCCGTCTCCTCCCTGAGCATCGACCCCCGCGCGCTCGCCGCCCCCGGCACCTTCGAAGACGCCGGCACCTCCTCCCGGTCCTCCCGGTCCTCCCCGAGCGGCACCCCCGGCGCGCCCACCCCACCCGCCAGCGTCCCGCCGGGAAAAAGCGCCTCCGCCCGCGCCCTGACCGCCGCTCTCCGCCGCGCCCGCGCGCCGGCCCGGCCGCCGGCCCGGCCGCCGGCCGAAGCCCGGACCCCAGTCCCGACCCGGACGTCAGCCCCGGCCCCGGCCCCGGCCAAGCCGCCGCCCCGGCCGTCACCCGGCCCCTCCACATACCTCGGTGCGATCTTCGACGCGTTCATAACGCCGATCCTGAGCCACCCGGCCGCCAAAAGATGATCTTGGTCGGTTCCTGTGGACAACCCTCGCCCTGTGGATAACTTCGTCACCCGCCAGGGTGAATCAGAGCGGCGACACCACGACCCCGAGCAGCCCGGGCCCCGCGTGCGCGCCGATCACCGCGCCCACCTCGCTCACCACCAGCTCGTCGAGGCCGGGCACCCGCTCCCGCAGCCGGTCCGCCAGTGCCGCAGCCCGGTCCGCCGACGCCAGGTGGTGCACGGCGAGCGCCACCCGCCTCGTGCCGGCCCGTTCCACGGCGATCTCCTCAAGCCGGGTGATCGCCTTCGACGCCGTACGCACCTTCTCCAGCAGTTCGATCCGGCCGTCCGCGAGCTGGAGCAGCGGCTTCATCGCCAGCGCCGAGCCGAACAGCGCCTGCGCCGCGCCGATCCGGCCGCCCCGGCGCAGATAGTCGAGCGTGTCGACATAGAAGTAAGCGGACATCTCCGCCGCCCGCCGCTCCGCCGCCGCCACCGCCTCCTCCGCCGTGCCGCCCGACTCCGCCGCCAGCGCTGCCGCCAGCACGGTGAAACCCAGCGCCATCGCGACCATTCCGGTGTCCACCACGAGCACCGGCACCGGCGCGTCCTTCGCCGCGACCGTCGCCGCGTCGTACGTACCCGAGAAGTCGGCGGACAGGTGCAGGGAGACGATCGAGTCCGCGCCGGCCGCCGCCGCGGCCTTGTAGACGGAGTCGAACTCGGCCGGTCCTGGCCGCGAGGTGGTCACCGGATCGCGCTGCCGCAGCGCCCGCGCGACGGCCGGGGCGGAGATCTCGGTGCCCTCCTCAAGAGCCTCGTCGCCGATCACCACGGTCAGCGGAACGACCGAGATACGGTGCCGGGTCAGTGCGTCCTGGCCCAGGTAGGCCGTGGAATCCGTGACGATGGCGACATGCGGGGACATGAGCGGGAGGTTACCGGGGCGCAGGTCGCGACGACACTCGGACCCTCGGCGCCGCGCGCCGCCCGGCCCGGCACAGAGCCTCCCGCAGAGAGCGCCAGGCCGCCCCGGCCGGGTACGCAGCCACCCGCACGGCTACCCGCAAAAGGGGCCCGGCCGCCCCGGCGACCCGTCCGGGCAACCGGGAGCCCGCGGGCCGCCCCTACTCCCCCGACGCCCTCAGCTTCCGGTACGGCGAGGGCCCAGGCGGCGCCTCCGGCGCCCGGCCCGGATGCCCCTGCCGGCCCGGCCCGTCCACCGGTGCCCAGTGCCGCAGCGCCTCCGCCTCCAGGTCGATCGCCCGGCTCAGCTCGGCCAGATCGTCGTCAGCGGTGTGCCGCGCCCGGTCCTGCGTGGCCCAGCGCAGCGCGTCCGCGGAGTGGGTGACGCGGCCGACCCGTTCGGACAGGTCGGGCAGGCGCTCGGCGATCCGCGAACGGTCCGGCTCGGCCTCAAGGATCTTCAGCTCGCCGTCCAGCGCGCGGGCGTGGTCGTTGAGCCGGCTCAGCAGCGTGCCGGCCTCGGCGAGCGAGGCGTCGTGCGGGTCGGCGGCGTCGAGCGCCCTGCCCGTGCTATCGATCGCGTTGCGCAGGTCGAGCCGCAGTTGGGCCAGTTGGCCGGCCGCGCCCGGCATCGCGTACCGCCTGGCCTTGATCTGGGTGTCCTCGACCATCCGGCGGGCCTGCGCGGTGCTGCGCGCGACGCCCCGCTTGACGGCTCGTACCGTCCGGACGGTCGCGACGGCGGCGAGCGCGGCGAAGATCAGGAAGAGGAGCAGCACGATGATGCCGACGGTCTCCACAGGTGCTCCTCGGTCGCGTCTCGGCGGGCGGCGGACAACCCCTCTCTCCACCGTAGCCGCAACGACCCACCCGGGGGACCCGGCAGATCCCCCAACGTCCCCCTAAGGGCCCGGGGCCGAATCGCCCCGGCTCCGGGCCCGACCCCCCGGCCCCGCACCGGGCCCCGGCCGCGCGCGACCCGGGGCCCGGCCGCCTCAGGCCACGGTCGCGTCAACCTCACACCACGATATTGACCAGCTTCGGCGCCCGCACGATCACCTTCCGCACCGCCGCCCCGCCCAGCGCGGCGACGACCGCCGGGTCGGCCAGCGCCTGCGCCTCCAGCTCCGCCTCGGAGATCGTCGGCGGCACCTCCAGCCGGGCCTTGACCTTGCCCTTGATCTGGACGACGCAGACCACCGCCGGGTCCTGCGCCAGCTCCGGGTCGGCGACCGGGAAGGGCTGGTGCACCAGCGACTCGGTGTGGCCCAGCCGTCGCCACAGCTCCTCGGCGATGTGCGGGGCCAGCGGCGCGACCAGCAGCACCAGCGGCTCGGCGATCGAGCGCGGCACCGGGCCGCCCGCCTTGGTCAGGTGGTTGTTCAGCTCGGTGATCTTGGCGACGGCGGTGTTGAAGCGCAGGCCCGCCATGTCGCCGGCCACGCCCTGGATCGCCTGGTGCAGCGCGCGCAGCGTCTCCTCGGCCGGCTCGGCGTCGGTGACGGTGACCTCGCCGGTGGCCTCGTCCACCACGTTGCGCCACAGCCGTTGCAGCAGCCGGTACTGGCCGACGACCGCGCGGGTGTCCCACGGCCTGGACACGTCCAGCGGGCCCATCGCCATCTCGTACAGCCGCAGCGTGTCGGCGCCGTACTCCGCGCAGATCTCGTCCGGAGTCACCGCGTTCTTCAGCGACTTGCCCATCTTGCCCAGCACCCGGGAGACCTTCTCGCCCTGGTGGAAGTAGCCGCCGTCGCGCTCCTCCACCTCGGCCGCGGGCACCGCGAACCCGCGCGCGTCGCGGTAGACGAACGCCTGGATCATGCCCTGGTTGTACAGCTTGTGGAACGGCTCGAAGGACGAGATGTGCCCCAGGTCGTACAGCACCTTGTGCCAGAAACGGGCGTACAGCAGGTGCAGTACGGCGTGCTCCGAGCCGCCGACGTACAGGTCGACGCCGCCGGCGGCCTGCCCGTCGCGCGGGCCCATCCAGTACGCCTCGATGTCCGGGTCGACCAGCCGCTCGGTGTTGAACGGGTCCAGGTAGCGCAGCTCGTACCAGCACGAACCGGCCCAGTTGGGCATGGTGTTGGTCTCGCGCCGGTACGTGCGGACGCCGTTGCCGTCGCCCAGGTCCAGTTCGACGTCGACCCAGCCCGGGTTGCGGGACAGCGGCGGCTCGGGCGAGGTGTCCGCGTCGTCCGGGTCGAACGTGCGCGGGCTGTAGTCGTCCACCTCGGGCAGCTCGACCGGCAGCATCGAGTCGGGCAGCGCGTGCGGCACGCCGTCCTCGTCGTAGACGATCGGGAACGGCTCGCCCCAGTACCGCTGCCGGCTGAACAGCCAGTCGCGCAGCCGGTAGTTGACCGTGCCCTCGCCGACGCCGTGCTCGACCAGCCAGTCGGTGATGGCGGCCTTGGCCTCGACCACGCCCAGACCGTCCAGCGACAGCCCGGAGCCGGTGGAGTTGACGATCTTGGCTTCGTACGAGGCGAAGGCGTCGTCCCAGGTGGCCGGGTCGGTGCCGCGGCCGTCGGTGGGCTCGACCACGCAGCGCATCGGCAGTTCGAAGGCGCGGGCGAAGGCGAAGTCGCGGCTGTCGTGGGCGGGGACGGCCATGATCGCGCCGGTGCCGTAGCCGATCAGCACGTAGTCGGCGATGAACACCGGGACGGGCTCGCCGCTGACCGGGTTGACCGCGAACGCGCCGGTGAACACGCCGGTCTTGTCCTTGGCCTCGGCCTGCCGCTCGACGTCGGACTTCGACGCGGCCTGCTTGCGGTACGCGGCCACCGCGTCGGCGGGCGTCGGGTAGCCGCCGGTCCACACCTCGTGGGTGCCCTCGGGCCAGGCGGCCGGGACGATCGACTCGACCAGCTCGTGCTCCGGCGCCAGCACCATGTAGGTGGCGCCGAACAGGGTGTCCTGGCGGGTGGTGAAGACGGTGATCGCGTGCTCGCCGCCGCCCTCGCCGGCAGCACCGCGTACCGGGAAGTCCACCCGGGCGCCCTCGCTGCGCCCGATCCAGTTCCGCTGCTGCTGCTTGATCGCCTCGGGCCAGTCCAGCAGGTCCAGGTCGTCGGCCAGCCGGTCGGCGTACGCGGTGATCCGCATCTTCCACTGCAGCAGGTCGGCCTTGAAGACCGGGAAGTCGCCGCGCTCGGAGCGGCCGTCGGCGGTGACCTCCTCGTTGGCCAGGACGGTGCCCAGGCCCGGCGCCCAGTTGACCGGCGACTTGGCGGCGTAGGCCAGCCGGTGGCCGCTCAGCACCTCGGCGCGCTCGGGCCCGGTCAGCTCGGACCAGGCGCGGCCGTCGGGAGTGGGCCGGCTGCCGTCGGCGAACTGGGCGACCAGCTCGTCGATCGGGCGGGCCCGGCCGGCCTCGGTGTCGTACCAGGAGTTGTAGATCTGCAGGAAGATCCACTGCGTCCAGCGGTAGTAGCCGGGGTCGATGGTGGCGAACGAGCGGCGCTTGTCGTGGCCCAGGCCCAGCCGGCGCAGCTGCGCCTTCATCGTGACCATGTTGGCCTCGGTGGACACCCGCGGGTGGGTGCCGGTCTGCACGGCGTACTGCTCGGCGGGCAGCCCGAACGCGTCGAAGCCCAGGGTGTGCAGCACGTTGTGGCCGGCCATCCGCTGGAAGCGGGCGAAGGCGTCGGTGGCGATGTAGCCCAGCGGGTGGCCGACGTGCAGTCCGGCGCCCGAGGGGTACGGGAACATGTCCATGATGAACGTCTTGGGGCGCGCGGCCAGCTCCGGGTCGCCGGCCAGCTCGCCGCTGGGGTTGGGCGCGGCGAAGGTGCCGTGCGCGTCCCAGTAGTCCTGCCAGCGGTCCTCGATGTCGGCGGCCATCGCGGCCGTGTAGCGGTGGGGTGCGGCCGTCTCGGTGGCCGGTGGGGTGTCGCTCATCGTCCTCGGTACTCCATCGCTGTCATGACGGCCGCATCGCCGGAGCGCCGTGTGCCGTCCGCCTGCCCGCGGAGACAAAAAAACCCCTCGCACAGGAGGGGTGCCGCACCGACGTGGGTCGTGGTCAGTGCGGCTCGCTAAGCAGGAGGCTCACGGATCGCATGGGGCGAGTTTACCGCAGCGGGTACGGGGCCCGCACCGAGGATCGCTCCCCGGTACGGGCCCCGTCACTCACACGGGTTCCGCGTCGGCGCTGTTCCGCGTCAGCGGCATCCGGCCTCAGCGGCGATTCGCGTCAGCGGCCCTTCGCCGGCTTGTACGACTTGACGTAGTCCTTGCCCGGCGAGCCGACGCCGGTCACGTTGTCGTAGCCGACGGTCGCGGACAGGGTGCTGTCCAGACCGAAGCTGCGCAGCGACGTGATCAGGCCGTCGGAGGCGTCGGTGCTGTTCGCGAAGTCCACTCGGACGTTGGCGATGCCCTGGCCCTGGCCCAGCGGGTGGTCGGTCACGTCGTGGTACGCGGACGTGCCGTACTTGTCGTAGATGCCCGGGTTGGCGAAGCCGATCGGGATCCCGCCGCGGGCCTGCTCGGCGAGTGCCTGCACACCGGCGATCACCGGCGAGGCCAGCGAGGTGCCGCCGAGGCGGTACTCGTTGTACTTCGCGGTGCCGTCAGGGAACGTCATCGTCTCGCCGACCAGGAAGCCGGTGGTCGGGTCGGCCACCGCGGCGATGTCGGGCTCGACGCGCATCTTGGTGGTGCCGCCGTTGGCCAGCGAGAGCGAGTCGGGAACGACGCCGCGCTGGTAGTACGGCTGCGCGTACGTCTTGCTGGTGCCGCCGCCGGCGCCGGAGGTGAACGGACCGGGGAAGCCGGCCCAGCTCTTGCCGTCGTCCGACAGCGGGGCGCGCTTGGTGCCCCAGCCGGTCTCCCACAGGTACTTGTCGTTCTTGCCGACGGCCAGCGAGGTGCCGCCGACCGAGGTCACCCAGTCGGAGTTGGCCGGGGTGTTGACGTCCTTGACGCCGCCGCTGATGACGTCGTCGCCGTCGTCACCGGAGGAGAAGTAGAAGCCGATGCCCTCGACCGCGCCCTGCTGGAAGATCTGGTCGTAGGCCGCCGCCAGCTCGGGAGTCTGGTTGGCCTCCACGTCACCCCAGGAGTTGGTGACGATGGTGGCGAGCCGGCCGTCCACGACGGTGCTCAGCGAGTCCATCAGGTCGTCGTCGAAGCAGGACTTGGCGCCGACGTAGACGATGTTCGCGTCGGGCGCCACCGCGTGCACCGACTCGACGTCGAGCGACTCCTCGCCGTACCAGCCGGAGGCGCCGCACTCGTCGACGCTGTTGTAGCCGTCGGCTTCCGGCACGACCTGGGTGAGCTGGCCCTTGCGGTACTTCTGCCCGCCGGTGTCCTTGGCCAGCTTCGCGCTGTCCGAGGCGATGTTCGGCGAGGCGTAGGCGTCGGTGATCGCGACGGTGACGCCCTTGCCGGTGTACTTGCCGGCGCCGTAGGCGGCACGCAGCTCGTCGCCGGCGTATCCCTTGATCGTGTACGGGGCCTTGCTGCCGTACGCCGAGGGAAGCTTCTTGTCGGTGTTCGAACCGTAGTAGGTCGAGAACGGGCCGGAGTTGACGAACGCGTCCTCCGGCGGCGGCAGGGTCTCGTCGTGGGTGGCCATCCGGGGGGCGTTGTCCAGGCCGCTGACCGCGAGGACGGCGCCGTTCAGGTCGGACGGCGCGGAGGCCGTGCCGGTCGGGGCGTGGTAGGTGTGGCCCGACTTGGCGTAGTTGTGCAGCTGGGTGCCGAACGCCTTCTCGGCGGCGGACACCTGGCCGCTGACGGTCAGGTAGTGCCTGCTGGTGCCGGTCACCTTCAGGCCGGAGGAGTTCAGCCAGTGGGTGACCGCCGCGATCTGCGCCTTGGTGGCGCCGTAGCGGGACTCGGCCTGAGCGGCGGTCAGGTAGTGACCGTAGGCGGCCGAGCTGGGGTCGGAGACGGCCTTCGCGTAGGCGGCGAGGCCCTTGGCGTCCCGTCCCGCGAGGTACACGCGGACGGTCACCTTGCTGGAGTCGGACGTGGAGCCCTTGTCCGCCTGGGCGGTGGCCCAGGCCGGCTTGGTGCCCGACAGCAGCTGACGTCCGCTCGGTTGGTCGGCCGTTGCGGACTGCGCGCCGAGGACGAGGGCGCCGGCCACCAGTGGCAGCGCTGCGGTGGCCACCAGTGCGGCGCGGGTTCTCTTGCGCTCAAATCTCATGAAACCCCCATGCGAAGCGAGTTGTCGCGTGAAGCGGTGTCGCCGCTATGCGTACGCGCCGTACCGCAGAGCGATACTCTTTCGCTGATCAGTTCATGCCAGGGGTACGATTTCCCCAAGAGCAGGTCAAGTAACCGTCCGTGGCGGGTCTGGCCGCGAGGTTTGCACGGGTCCGAACCAATTGACGCTAGCAGCGGTGAAGTTGTCCGGGGAAGACCGCCTTCCGCTTGTCGGCCCGGAGTCCGGCCTTGACCCTCAGGCCGCCTGAGGCGGCACGCTTTTCCCCGTGGACACCAGGAACCTGCTGCCGATAGGGCAGTTCGCCCAGGCCACCGGTCTTTCGGTGACGGCACTGCGGCACTACGACGCGGTCGGCGTGCTGACGCCGACCGCCACAGATCCGGTGAGCGGCTACCGGCACTACGCGCGCGAGCAGGTGGACACCGCTCAGCTCATCCGATCGCTGCGGCAGTTGGACATCCCGGTGGACGACATCCGGGAACTGCTGCGGCGCCGCGCCGAAGGCGGTGACGCCGCCGGCATCGCCGCCGAACTCCACGCCCGCGTAAGAGCCGCCGAGCAGCGGGTGGACGCGCAGCGTGCGCTGCTGCGCGGGCTGATCCCGCGCCTGTCAGAAGGAGTGGACATGAGTCACGACATCACCCTCGAACGCCGCCGTCCGGTCCGTGCGCTCGCCTGCCGGGGGTCGGTGACCCTGGACGGCTTCGTGCCGTTCATGGACCGCAGCTTCCAGACCCTCTACACGGTCGCCGGGCGCGGCCCCCTGCAGTTCGACCAGCCCGCCTTCACGCTCTTCCACGGCCGGCTGGAGGAGGAGGCCGCCACCGAGATCGAGGCGTGCCTGCCGTACGCGCCGGACTCGGCGCAGCCGGGGGATCTGCCGGACGGCGTGTACCTGGTCCAGTTGGACGAGACGCCGTTCGCCGGCACGCTGGTGGAGGGTCCGGACGCCGCCTACCCGGCGATCCTGACCGCGTACGACGCGGTGGCGTCGTGGATCTCCTCCCACGGCTTCGACTTCGCGGGCCCGGCCCAGGAGACCTACCACCGCTGGACGGGCCGGTTCGGCGCCCCGGGGAACCGGCTGCTGGTGGGGTGGGCGGTTCGGGACGGCGCGGAGGGCTGAGGGCGGGGCGGTCCGCTCTGCGGCGGGCGGCCCGGTCCTGCCGCCGGGCGGGGCGCTCAGCCGGCGGCGTCCGGCAGCGCCAGCCACTCCTGCCAGGTCAGGTCGCGGCCGACGTACCGCGCCCGGGTGAACGGCCAGTCCTCGGCGATCCAGCGCGGCACCAACTCGTCCAGACCGGACTGGACCTCGGTGCCGACCTGGTCGTCCACCACCCACCACGAGATCTCGGCGTCGGCGCCCGCCTTCTCCGGGGGGTCGATGTAGACGCAGCCGAGCAGCGCCGTCTCGGCGCGGTCGAACAACGCGTAGTTGAACGACTGGTGGGCCGCGATCTCCGCTTCGTGCCTGAGCAGGTCCGCGCGGTCCTCCTCCTCGGTCATGTCAGCGGCCGGCCATCCCCACGCCTCGCCGTAGACCGCCCACAACCGCTCGCGCGAGCCCATCACCGCCGGGTAGTCGATCGCGGTGTCGGCACCGGTGATCGGCCGCAGATGATGCCGCCCACCCGGCAGGGCCACGAACACGGGGTGCACGAACCCGACAGGCAACCAGTCCATACCGCCCACCCTACCGACGTCGCCCCCGGTCACCCCGAGGGGCACGGGCGCGACAAGCGCAGGCCCCGGTTACCCCAGGGGCGCGGGCCCGCACCTCACAGCGGCTGCCGCCGCACGGGCGCGACTAGCGCAGGCCCCGGTCACCCCAGGGGCGCGGGCCCGCACCTCACAGCGGCTGCCGCCGCACGGGCGCGACAAGCGCAGGCCCCGGTTACCCCAGGGGCGCGGGGAACTGCGCGACAAGCCGCAGCGGGCCGGCACCCCGCCACCGGCGCCAGCGGGGCAGTTGCTGTCGCAGCCGGGCCGCCGGGCCGGTGGTGGCCGGGGTTCACAGCCGTCCGCGCCGGAGGCGGTAGCGTTCGGATCATGAGCGCTGATGTCGACGTGCGGGTCGTCCGCGAAGCCGATGACCAGATCGTCGCCGCGCTCGGGCGGCTGCTGCCGCAACTGTCGTCCGGCGCGCAGCCGTTGGACGCGGCAGCGGTGGAGGCGCTGCTCGCGGCGGACGCACTGACCGTGCTGGCGGCCAGCGTCGGCGGCCGGATCGTCGGCACCCTGACGCTCGTGGTGTTCACGCTGCCGACCGGCGTGCGGGCCAGGATCGAGGACGTGGTCGTGGACGACGCCGCCCGCGGCCGGGGCGTCGGCGCCGAACTCACCCGTACGGCGCTCACGTTGGCCGAGGCGTCCGGCGCCCGCACCGTCGATCTCACCTCCCGGCCGTCCCGCGAGGCCGCGAACCGCCTCTACCAGCGGGCCGGCTTCCGGCTGCGCGACTCCAACGTCTACCGGTTCACGTTCGGCGAATAGCCGGGGCCCCGGCGGGTCACGGCCGGGCGATCTCACCCCGGGCGGCGCCCTCCACCAACCGGACGTAGGCGCGGGCCACTTCGGCGGCCGGGGTGCCGCCCTCGGCGGGTTCGCCGAGCGCCTCCAGAGTCTCGCTGATCCAGCCGGGGCTGACCAGGTTGAGCCGCAGGCCGCGCGGCAGTTCGGCGGCGGCGTTGCGGACGAAGCCCTCAAGGGCGGAGTTGACCAGGGCGCCCAGTGAACCGCCGGGGAGCGGGGTGGCGAAAGTGCCGCCGGTCAGCGTGACGGAGCCGCCGTCCCGCAGCCGCGCGAGCGCCCGGCGGGCCAGCCCGACCTGCCCGAACAGCTTCCCCTGGGCCCCGTCGGCCAACTCCTGGTCGGTGACCGTCGCCAGATCCACCAGCGGCCCGCTCGCGGCGCAGCACACCACCGCGTCCAGTTCGCCGACGGCGTCGAACAGCGTGTCCAGCGTGCCGGGATCCGCCAGATCCGCCCGCAGCCGGCCGCTGCTGCGCGAGGCGCCGATCACCTCATGGGCACCTTCGAGCGCGCTGACGACCGCGCGGCCGACGGTCCCGGTTGCTCCGAGAACGAGTACCTTCACCCGGCCGATCATGCCACCGGCCGCCGCCGTCGCCGCGACCTCGCGTTCTTGACCGGCGCCCCACCCGTCACGGAGAGTTGTTCGTGAATCAACCTTGAGTACCGGCGCCCCGGCGGGTCAGAATGCCCTGCGGGCAGAAATCGATCAACTGGCGTGACGACAGCGGGAGATGGACACGATGGATCTGACTTCGGCCCAGTGGCGCAAGTCCTCGTACAGCAGCCCCAACGGCCAGTGCGTGGAGCTGGCGCGCACCCCGGACCAGGTCGCCGTGCGCGACAGCAAGAACCCGGACGGGGCGGCGCTGCTGTTCAGCGCGTCCGAATTCCGCGCGTTCCTCAGCGGGGTGGCGGCGGGCGGGTTCGACCAGCCCCGCTAGAGCGGGGGTTGCCGGCGTCTTCGGCTTCGAGCCAGGCGTCGATGCGGGCGACCGCTTCCTCCGCTGCGGCCGCGGGCGCCCCGGAGGACCGGACCGATGTGCGGGCGACGGCGGCGAGTTGGGCGTCGGTGAGGGCGAGGACGCTGCGGGCGGTCTCGTACTCGTCCAGCAGCCCGGCGCCGAACAGGAGCGGGTCGTCGGCGTTGAGGGTGCAGCGGACACCGGCTTCCAGCAGCAGCGGCAGCGGGTGGGCGGCCATGGACGGCACGACGCCCAGCGCCACGTTGGAGGTCGGGCAGACGTCCAGCACCACGCCTTCCCGCGCGAGGCGCGCGACGAGGGCGGGTTCCTCGACGGCCCGCACGCCGTGCGCGATCCGCCGCGCGCCGAGCCGGTCAACGGCGGCCCGGACGCTTGCCGGACCGGCGAGTTCACCCGCGTGCGGGGCGGGGATGAGCCCGGCGCGCCGGGCGATGCCGAACGCTTCGGCGAACGGCTCCGGGCCGTATTGCGACTCGTCCCCCGCCAGCCCGAACGCGACCACCCCGTCGCCCGCCCGGTCGGCGGCGAGGCGAGCGGTTTCGACGGCCTCCGCGGGAGCCCCGTTGCGCCGCGCGTACACCAGCACGCCGAACCCGACACCGAGCCGGGCGCCCGCACGGCGGCCCTCACCGATCACCGCGTCGAGGAGTTCGAGCGCCGCGCGGGGATCGTCCTCATAGGTCAGCGGATTGAAATGCGGCTCGACCCACACGGCCCCGTCCGCGGCGGCATCCTCGACCACCTCCCGCACCACCCGCATGAGGTTCTCCCGGGGCCCGTCCCGCACCAGCCGAGCCGCCGCCCCATACACCCCGAGAAAGTCCCCGAACGTCCCGAACCCCCCGCCGGCCAGCCCCCTCCCACCGGCCAACTCGTCAAAGGTCGCCCCCCGCATGGCCCCCTCAAGGTGCACATGCAGATGCGCTTTCGGCAGCCCCACCAACTCCCGCACGCCCCGCACCCTACCCACCGGCCCAGCCGCCAACCTCGGAGAAGAGGCAATGCACCTCGCACATCCGGAACGTTCGGTAGGGATCGGAAGTTGAAGAGACCGTGATCACCGGGATGGACCACGTCGTCCTCGTTCAGGGACCGGCCGCCGCCGTGGTGGAGCGGTTCCTCGGGTCGTGGCTCAGCCGCTGGCCCGCACTTCGGTGCGCTTCCGCCGACGAAGGCTCGGACGGGGTGTTCTCGCCGTGGGTTCCCGGCCGCGTCGGGACATCCACCGACAGCAGCGGTCTCCTCATCTCTCGCGACGAGGAGATGGAAGCGCACTGGGACATGTCCGGCTACACCCTCGACGAGCGAGGCGAAGGCCCGCTGGCCCTCTACCACCAACCGGCAGGGTGGCAGTCGCTCACGATGGTCCCCCGCGAAGATCCGTACCCTGGTGCCGGCTTCGGGTACGAGCCGTACGACATCACGGTCGTAGGTGCGGGGCTGCATCTCTTCACGCTGGTCACCCCCGACGACAGCGCCTTCACCCGCGCGGCACTGGCCACGCTGATCGACTCTGCCGACGCTCCCGCTCCCCCGGCAAACCCCGTGCCCTGACGCCCCCGGCCGGCCGTCTCTGCGAGGCGGAGCCGAGCCCGGAAATGAGGAGGGCGAAGGGGCTCGCGCGTGGTGCGAGCACACTTCGCCCTCTTACTTGTGGAGCTACGGGGAATTGAACCCCGGACCTCTTGCATGCCATGCAAGCGCTCTACCAACTGAGCTACAGCCCCGCGTACGGGTGTGGTGTCGGGCCGTTTCCGGTGGTGACTTGGGATACTTTACACGGCTCCTGGGGCGGTTCGCCAAGTGGAATTCGGGGCGCTCCGGGGGCGCGACCTCGGGGTTCCGGGGTGGCCGGGCGAGTGGTGAGAGCTGAGGGAGTCGCCTACGTGGGTGCTGGGCGGCGGTGGGTGACGGCGGCGGGCTTGCTCGGGTGCCTGGGGTCGTTCGCGGGGGTGTGGCTCGCGCAGCGGGCCGCGCATGTGTCGATGATCGACCTGATGGTGTACCGCGCGGAGGGCTGGACCGTGCGCGGCGGCGGCGATCTGTACGCCATGCGGGCCACCGACGCGCGGCTGCCGACGACCTACCCGCCGTTCGCCGCCCTGCTGTTCGCGCCGCTGAGCCGGCTGCCGACCGGGGTGATGCGGGCCGGGGCGACGGCCGCGAACCTCGGGCTCGTGCTGGCGCTGGCCGCCCTGTCGCTGCGGCTGGTGGGGCGGCGGAGCCCGACGGCGGTGCTCGTGGTCGCGGCCGTCGCCGTGTGGTGCGAGCCGGTGTGGACGACGCTCGGGAACGGGCAGGTGAACCTGCTGCTCGCGGTGCTCGTGCTGTGGGACCTGACCAGGCCCCCGGCGCACCGCTGGGCCGGCGTCGGGATCGGGCTGGCCGCCGGGATCAAGCTGACGCCCGCGCTGTTCGCCGTGCTGCTGGCCCTCGCCGGCCTGCTGTCCCGCCGCCCGAGAACCCAGGCCGGGGCCGCCGGCCACCCCCTGTACGCCCGCCGCGCCCTCACCGCCGCCACCACCTTCACCGCCACCGCCGCCCTCGCCGCCGCCGCGCTCCCCTACGACTCCCGCCGCTACTGGACGAGCGTCGTCTTCACCCCCGACCGGGTCGGCTTCGGCGAGGACACCGCCAACCAGTCGCTGCGCGGCGTCGCCGCCCGCCTGGAGCACACCGGCGACCCGGGCACGCTGTGGGTGCTGGCCGCGCTCGTCGTGGGATGCGCCGGGCTGGCCGTCGCGGTCGGCGCGCTGCTGGCCGGGGACCGGCTGCCGAACGGGGCGGCGTGGGCGGCGGTGGCCTGCGCGATCACGGCGCTGCTGGTCAGCCCGGTGTCCTGGTCGCACCACTGGGTGTGGGCGGTGCCGATGGTGGTGCTGCTCGGCGCGGAGGCGGTACGCCGCCGGTCCGGCCGGTGGGCCTGCGGGGCGGCGGCGGCAGGGCTGCCGTTCTGCGCGTACCTGCCCTGGCAGGTCCCGCACGGCGCCAGCCGGCCCGAACTGCGGCAGGGCGCCGCCGAGATGGTCCTCTCAGCCGGCTACCCGCTGGCCGGCCTGGCCTTCCTGACGGTGACGGGCCGCCTGGCCTACCGCGCGCTCCGCCCCCCACCCACCGGTCCGGGCCCGACAACCACCGCACCGGCCCGCACCTTCGTGTCACGGAACTGACCGGCCCGAGGCCGTTCACCGCCCGCCCGCCCGCCAAACCCGAAACCGTTCACCGCCCGGCCCGGCAGGCCCGAAACCGCTCGCGGCCCGCCCCCGCCAGAATGCTCCTACCGCTCCCCCGCCACCGCCGCGTCGATGAGCGCGGTCGCCATCGCCCTCGACGTCTCGCCGGCCGCCACGTTGTGGTCCATCCGGACCGCGATGGTGGCACCGTCGTAGATGAACTGAAGCTGCCGGCCGAGCGCCTCGGGGTCGGCGGCGCCGGCGTCCTCCGCGAGTCGGGTGAACAGGCCGCGCAGCCAGCCGCGGTAGTTGTCGGACGCCTGCTCGACCAGGCCGCCGGGGACGGCCTCCGCGCTCGCGCTGATGAACGCGCAGCCGTGGTAGTCGGGGTCGCCGAAGGTGGCCGACTGCGCTTCGAAGACGGCGAGCAGCCGGTCCCTCGGGGCGTCGTACGAATCGACCGCGCGGGTGATCCTGGCGCTGATGTTCTCGTGCCGTCGCTCCAGGTACGCCTGCACCAACTGCTCTTTGCCGCCGAAGGTGTTGTACAGCGACGCCTTCGCCACGCCCGCGTGCTCGATGATCCGGTCGATGCCGACGCTCCGCACGCCCTCGGCGTAGAAGAGCTCGTTCGCGGCGGTGAGCAGCCGCTCGCGCGCCGACGGCTTCGCCGGGTGCGCGGGCGTGTGCTGGGCTGTCTCCATGACGTCCATCCTTTCCCTGACAGCTCAGAGCCGGGTGTGCTCGACAGCGGGACGGCCGCCGCGCAGCAGCCCGAGCAGGGCGAGCGCGGCCAGGACGATCACCGCGATGCCGTACTCCTGGGCGGTGGCGGTCAGCCCGCCTGCGTGGACGACCAGGAAGCCGGCGGCCACGGCGGGCACGCCCATTCCCAGGTACGACACCACGAACAGGAACGAGAGTACGCCGGAGGACTCGTGCGGCGCGGCCAGCGGCATGACGGTCCTGATGCCGCCCTGGAACCCGCTGCCGAAGCCGACTCCGGCGATCGCCGTGCCGATGAAGAAGCCGGTCGGCGAGGAGTCGGTGATCGCCACGAGGGTGACGGCGACCCCGGCGATCAGTGCCAGCACGCCGGTCAGCATCACCGTACGGGCCGACGCCCGGCGCAGCACCAGCACCGAGACCGCGGCGACGCCGGCCAGGATGAACAGGCTCAGGCCGCCCAGCACTTCGGAGCTCGAACCGGTCAACTGCCGGGCCAGCGACGGGCCGAGCGAGCCGTAGAGCCCGGCCAGCGCCCAGACCGCGAAGAGGACGGGCGCGGCGACCAGCACCGGCATCCGCACCGCCCGCGGCAGCTTGATCTCCGGCACCAGGCTGGCGAGCGCGCCGCGCTTGGGGGTGACCGTCTCGGCCATCACCAGCACCGCCACGGCCTGGACGGCGAACACCCCGAGCAGCACCAGGTAGATCAGGTGGGTGGGCGCGGGCAGGAACTGCACGAAGACACCGGAGACCAGTGCGCCGGTCGCGGTGCCGAAGCCGGGCACGACGGCGTTGGTGATGGTGCCGCGCGGCCGGTCGATGTCCATCATCCCGGCGCCGATCGCGCCGAGCGCGGCTCCGGTGGACAGGCCCTGGATGATCCGGGCGATCATCAGCTCGGGCACGCCGCCGGCGGTGGCGAAGACGACCATCGAGGCCGCCGTCGCGGTCAGCGACACCAGCAGCACCGGCCGCCGCCCGACGTGGTCGGAGAGCTTGCCCATGGTCAGCAGCCCGGACAGCACCGCGACCGCGTAGACGCCGAAGACCACGGTGGTGGTGATCGGGCTGAAGCCCCATTCGGCCTGGTAGACGGCGTAGAGCGGGGTGGGGGCGCTGGAGGCGGCCAGGAACGAGATGGTGATGGAAGCGAGTACGTAGAGGGCCACGTTCGGCGGCAGCCGCCGTCCGCGCGCGGCCCGCGGTATGCGGGCCCCTTCCGCGATGGGGCCGGCCGGGGCCTGAGTACGCCCCGGGGCGGCGGCCGGCTCGGTTCGCCGAGCGCGGACCGTCGAGAGATTCTCCATGACCATTCCCCGTCCAAAGATTGGGTAGACCGGTCTGTCTAGCACGAGATATGAGAGTAGACAGACCGGTCTACTCATGTCAAACGCAGACGGCTCCTGCCGGCTGTGATCCCGCGCACGGCGGCCCCGGGCGAAGTTCATGAATCCTCAACATTCCGTGACCGGATACCGGGTTACGGTGAGCCCGGCCGGCCCGCGCGAGCCGCCGCGATGCCCCGCCGGTCCGCGCGAGCCCGCCGCGACGCCCGCCGTCCCGCCACCCTGGAGGCCGCCGTGACCAGCGCTTTCGACCCCTTCGACCTGTCGGGCCTCCGGCTGGCCAACCGGATCGTGATGGCCCCGATGACCCGCAGCCGGGCGTACGGCCCGGGGCTCAGCCCCACCGAGGCCGCCGTCCGCTACTACGCGCAGCGCGCCTCCGCCGGGCTGATCATCACCGAGGGCACCCAGCCCTCCCCCGTCGGCCAGGGCTACCCGGACACCCCGGGGCTGCACAGCGCCGGGCAGATCGCCGGCTGGCGCGAGGTGACGGACGCGGTGCACGCGGCCGGCGGCCGGATCTTCGTCCAGCTGATGCACACCGGGCGGATCGGCCACCCGTCACTGCTGCCGGACGGGCTGCTGCCGGTCGGGCCCTCGCCGGTGGCCGCCGCCGGGCAGGTCTACACCGCCGACGGGCCGAAGGACTTCGTGGTGCCGAGCGAGCTGACCGAGGACGGCATCCGGCAGACCATTGACGATCATGTGTCGGCGGCCCGCAACGCGGTCGCGGCCGGCTTCGACGGGGTCGAGCTGCACGCCGCCAACGGCTACCTCGCGCACCAGTTCCTGGCCCCCAACTCCAATGTCCGCACCGACGGTTGGGGCGGCGACGAGCAGCGCAGGGCGCGCTTCGCGGTGGAGCTGACCGGGGCGGTGGCCGACGCGATCGGCGCCCACCGCACGGGGCTGCGGATCTCGCCCGGCAACCCGCTGGGCGATCTGAGCGAGCCCGACCCGGGGCCCACCTACCTCGCGCTGCTGCGCGGACTCGAACCGATAGGGCCGGCCTACCTGCACCTGGTGGAGTCCGCCGACCGCGCGCTGACCCTGGAGCTGCGCAAGCGGTTCGGCGGCCCGCTGATCCTCAACGCCCATACCGGCAAGCGCCCTTCCGACCACGAGGAGCTGGCGCTGATCGAGGACGGCACCGCGGACCTGCTCTCGTACGGCCGGCTCTTCCTGGCGAACCCCGACCTGCCGCGCCGGCTGCGGCAGGGCGGGCCGTTCAACTCCCCGCTGCGGGAGGCGTTCTACGGCGGCGGCGAGCGCGGCTACACCGACTATCCGGTGCTTGACGCCTGACGCCCGCCGCCGCCCGGCCGCCGGTGAGCGGCCGGTTGCCCGCACCGCTCAACTCCCGTTCAGCGGCCGGACGTTCGCGGGCCCGGCCGCTGTTCGGCGACCGGGCCCGCGAACCGTTCAGCGGCCGCGCCTGCGGACCTGCACCGCGAGCGCCGCGCCGACCACCGACGCGACCGTAAGCGCCACCGTCAGTACGGCGAAGGCGTGTGCCGACGGGTGCGTGCCCGGCAGGTCGAGCCGGTTCAGGAACAGCGTGCCCAGGGTGGCGACGCCGATCAGCTGGCCGAGCTGGGTGATGGTGGCGAGCAGCCCGCTGGCGTCGGCCGCGTCCGCCGGGGCGACCTGGCCGAGTGCCATGGTGAGCGTCGGGCTGAACGCGAAGCCGAGGCCCGCGCCGAGGGTGAGCAGCAGGACGTAGAGCGCTCCCCCGCCGTGCCCGCCGCCGCGCATCGCCAGACCGAGGCCGGCGAACGACCCGGCGGCCACCAGCAGGCCGCCCGGCGCCATCCAGCGCCGCGAGGACACCGGCAGCCACCGCCAGCCGAGGCCGACCGCGCCGAAGGTCACCGCCGCCGCGGCGAACGTCACGCCGGTGCGCAGCGCGCTGTCGCCCAGGCCCGACTGGAGGTGCAGGGCGAAGGCGAACAGGAAGCCCGCGTTGACCGCCATCGTCAGCGCGATCACGGTCACGGCCCGCAGGATGCCGGGCGCCCGCAGCACCCGCGCGGAGACCAGCGGATCGCCGCCGCGCCGGGCGAGCCGCGACTCCAGCACCATGAACAGCCCGAAGAGCAGCACGCTCAGGACCAGGCAGCACCAGCCCCACAGCGGCCAGCCCTCCTCCTGCCCGAGCACCAGCGGCACCGTGAACAGCGTCACCGCGGCGCCGAGCGCGAGCAGTCCCGGCAGGTCCAGGCCGCGCCGGTGGTCGGGCGAGGCCGGGACGTCCTCGGGCAGCACCTTCGGCACGACCGCGAGCAGCAGCAGGCCGATCGGCACGTTCACCAGGAACACCGGCCGCCAGCCGGCGCCGAACAGGTCGGCGCTGACCAGCACGCCGCCCACCGTCTGGCCGATGGCCGCGCCGGAGGCGACCACGGCCGAGTACACGCTCATCGCCCGGGTCCGCGCCTCGCCGGCGAAGTTGAGCTGCACCAGGCTCAGCACCTGCGGGATCATCAGCGCGGAGCCGGCGCCCTGCAGGAAGCGGAAGCCGATCAGCTCACCGCTGCTCTGCGCCAGGCCGCAGGCCAGCGAGGACACCGTGAACAGGGCGAGCCCGGCGGTGAACAGCCGCCGGTGGCCGAGCAGGGCGCCCAGCCTGGCACCGGTGATCAGCAGCACCGCGTAGGAGATGCTGTAGCCGGCGATCACCAGTTGCAGGCTCGCGCCGGAGGCGTGCAGGTCGGTGCGGATGGTCGGGGCGGCGACGTTGACGATGAAGACGTCCAGCAGGGCCATGAACTGGCCGGTGAGGATGATCGCCAGCAGCAGCCCGGTCCTGGGTCCGGCCCGGCGCGGGCTTCCTGTGCCGGGATCGGCCGGGGTGCGGGTCGGGGCGGGCACGTTTCCCTGGGTGACAGCGGTATCGGTCATGAGACGATCCTGCGGCCGCCGCGGTACGGGTAACGAGAGCCCGGTGATCCTGGTACTGACAGCACCTGGCAGTGCGCCGGTACCCGGGTGAGGATGGTGTCATGACCAGCCAGCCCACGTCCCAGGCCCGGTCCTCCCAGCGCCGTACCGAACTCGCCGGATTCCTGCGCAGCCGCCGGGCGCGGATCACCCCGGAGGACGTCGGCATGCCGCCCGGGCTGCGCCGCCGCACCCCAGGACTGCGCCGCGAGGAGGTCGCGCAGCTCGCCGGGGTCGGGGTCACCTGGTACACCTGGCTCGAACAGGGCCGGCCGATCAACGCCAGCGTCCAGGTGCTCGACGCGGTCGCCCGGGTGCTGCGGCTGGACGCCACCGAACGCGAGCACCTGTACCGGCTGGCCGGCATCCCGTTCGTCCGGGAGCCGGTCTCCGACGTGGAGATCGTCGGCGAGGAGATTCTCGGCGTCCTGGCCACCCTCGACCCGCTGCCGGCCGCGGTCTACAACGCGCGCTACGACGTACAGGCCACGAACGCGACCTACCGCACGCTGTGGCCGATGACGTCACTGGTGGAGCGGTGGGAGCGGAACGTGCTCTACAAGCTGTTCACGATTCCCGACTGCTGCTCGACCTTCGTGAACGCGCGGGAGGAGCTGCCGTGGATGGTGGCCCAGGTCCGCCGCTCGTACGGCCGGCACGTGGGCGAGCCGGCCTGGGAGTCGTTCGTCGAACTGCTGGTCAAGGAGAGCCCGCTGTTCGCGCAGATCTGGGCGAGCGGTGATGTGGCGGCGCCGGGGCGCCGGGTGAAGATCTTCCGGCACATCGAGATCGGTACGGTGAATCTGACGTCGATGTCGCTGAGCATCGACGGCATGCCGGAGCACCGGATCGTGGTCTACACCCCGGTCGCCGAGGAGGACGCGCTGCGGATCGAGCGGCTGCGCGCGATCGACGACCCGATGGTCGGCTGCGAGTTCCACGCCCGCCACCTCTCGGAGATCCTCGCGGACCGTACCAACGGAAAAAGCGAGACTCCGTCCGCCTACTTCGCGGACGCGTCTCGCTCTCTCACTCGTGGAGCTACGGGGAATTGAACCCCGGACCTCTTGCATGCCATGCAAGCGCTCTACCAACTGAGCTACAGCCCCGTGCCGGCCGGGGTTTCCCCTGGCGACGTGAAGAAGCATAGCCGGTCAGCGGACCGGAAACGAAATCGGCCCGGCCGCCGCAGGCGAACCCTCACGCGTCGTCGCCGAGCACCGCCTCGGGAATCGTGCCCGCGTTGTGCTCGGTGAGCCGCCAGCCGCGGAACCCCTCGCTGAGCACCGACCAGCAGCAGTTGGACAGCCCGCCGAGCGCCTCCCAGCTGGTCGGGGGCAGGCCGAGCAGCCGTCCGATGGTGGTGCGGATGGTGCCGCCGTGACTGACCACGACCAGCACCCCGTCGTCGGGCAGCTTGTCGGCCGCGGCCAGCACGACGGGGGCGGCCCGGTCGGCCACCTCGGTCTCCAGCTCGCCGCCGCCGCGGCGGACCGGCTCGCCGCGCTTCCACGCCGCGTACTGCTCGCCGTACCGCTCCATGATCTCGGGGTGGGTCAGCCCCTGCCAGACACCGGCGTACGTCTCGCGCAGCCCCTCGTAGTGGCTGACGGACAGGCCGGTCACCGCGGACAGCTCGGCCGCGGTGGCCGCCGCCCGGCGCAGGTCGGAGGAGATCACCGCGTCGGGCTCCATCGCGGCCAGCACCCGGGCGGCCCGGCGGGCCTGCGCCACACCGGCGGCGGTCAGCTCGATGTCGGTGTCGCCCTGGAAGCGCTGCTCGAGGTTCCACTCGGTCTGGCCGTGCCGCCACAGCACGAGCCGGCGGCCACGGCCGCGCTTGTGGCCGTTCAGCGCACGTCCCCGTCGTCCTCCGCCGCGGCGGAGGTGGCCGCCGCGTGCTCGGCGCCCTTGCCGCGGGTGGCCACCGCGTCGGCCGGCAGCTCGACCTCGGGGCAGTCCTTCCAGAGCCGTTCGAGCGCGTAGAAGACCCGCTCCTCGGAGTGCTGTACGTGCACCACGATGTCGATGTAGTCGAGCAGCACCCAGCGGCCGTCCCGCTCGCCCTCGCGCCGTACCGGCTTGGCGTCCAGCTCCTTGAGCAGGGTCTCCTCGATGCCGTCCACGATGGCCTTGACCTGGCGGTCGTTGGGCGCGGAGGCCACCAGGAAGGTGTCGGTGATGGACAGCACGTCGCTGACGTCGTAGGCGATGATGTCGTGCGCGAGCTTGTCGGCAGCGGCCTGGGCGGCGGTGCGGGTCAGCTCGATGGAACGGTCAGTGGCGGTCACAGAAACGGCTTTCGGATCGGGGGCTGGTGTTCCAAGGGTCTCACGACCCTCTGACAGCCCCCGACCCGTTTCCGCTCACCGTGTCGCGCCCGCGGTGCCGGCGCGCCCGCGATGCGGGGCTACGGCGCCGGCGCCGGCTTGTAGTCCTTGCCGAGCAGCACCGAGATGTCCGCGTTCGACGGCACCGTGCCCTTCTTCACCGCGGTGGCCGGCAGTCCGAGCGTGGCGGCGACGTCCTTGGCCGCGGCCAGCCTGGTCGGGTCGGCGTAGACCACCTGGGAGGCCGCCGAGGTCGTGGCGGCCTTGCCGCCGGCGACGTACGTGTAGGTGCCGCCGTTGAGGATCGCGGCCTGCGCCATCGGGCCGGCCTTCACGTTCCCGGTGGCGTCCTTGATCGACACCCGGGCCGGTCCGGTGCCGGTGGACTGCTTGACGGTGCCGCCGAGCACGTCCTTGACCACGGTGTCCGTCGTCTGGGCGCTGATCGTGCCGTCCTTCTGCACCGGCATCATGGTGGTGTCGTACGCGCCGGTCTTGGCGAGGTCCGCGAGCTGCGCCAGGGACGCGCCGAGCTGCTTGTCGGTCAGCGACGGGTCGAGGATCTGGCTGAGCGACTGGACGACCTTGGTGGCCGACGGCGCGTCGCTGGGCATCTTCTTCAGCACCGCCTGCATCACCTGCCCGAACCGGGCCAGCTGCTTGTCCTGCGTCTCGCCGGGCGCCTTGTACGTGGCGTAGGCGACGGCGGCCTGGCCGGTCAGCTCCTGCTGCTCGCCCTTGGCCACCACGGTCCTGCCGCTGTCCTTGCCGGTGCCCTTGACCGCGGTGTCGGTGTCGACGAAGACGTCGCCGAGGGAGTCCACCAGCAGTTCCAGATACGGGGTGTCGAGCCGCCAGCTGCCGGTGATGTCGGCGCCCAGCAGGGTGTTCAGCGAGTCCCTGGTCGGGCCGACCCCGTCGGCGACGGCCTTGTCCAGGGTGGTCGCGGTGCCGTCGTCGTTGGTGACCGACAGGTTGCCGGGCAGCAGCACCGTGGAGCCGCGGCCCTTGGTGCGGTTGTCGACCAGCAGCGCGGTGGAGCTGGGGCCGCCGTTCACCGGCAGCATGTGCATGACGATGACATCGCGCTTCTGCGAGCCGCCCGAGGCGCTCGCCGCGCCCTTGGACTTGCCCGTGCCCGGCAGCTTGCCCGCCTGCCACAGGTAGCCGGCGCCGCCGACCACGGCCAGCACGATGACGAGCAGCAGCGCGGTCTTGCGGTTCCGGCCGCGCCGCCTGGCCTCCTCGCGGCGCTCGGTGCGCGACTCGGAGAACTTCAGCCAGTCGATGACCTCTTCTGAGTCGTCGGATTCCTCGTCGACGAAGGCGAACTGCTCGGAGTGGAGGGGCCGTTCGATGTCCCGCTCGGGTGCCGGCTCGCGCGCGGGGGCGGCGGCGGCGGGGGGCTGCTCGTACGGGACCTGGTGCTGCCCGGTGTCGTATATGGGCTGCTGTCCGGTTTCGTACACCTGGTGCTGGCCGGTGTCGTACACCGGTTGCTGGCCCGTGTCGTAGACGGGCTGCTGGCCTGTTTCGTAGACCGGCTGCTGGCCGGTGTCGTAGCGCGGTTGCCGGCCCGTGTCGTACCCGGGCTGATATATGGGCTGCTGCCCGGTGTCGTAACCCTGCTGCTGCGGCGGCTGCTCGTAGTACGGCTGCTGGGGCTGCTGCGGGATCCAGCCGGGCTGCTGGCCGGCGTAGGTCTGCGCGGGGTCGGCGTAGAACTGGCCTTGGCCCTGGTACGTCTGCTGCTGGCCGGCGTCATAGCGCGGCTGCTGGCCGGTGTCGTACGACTGCCGGGGCTGCTGCCCGGTGTCGTAACCCTGCTGCTGCGGGACCTGGGGCGGCGGCGGGGCCTGGAGCAGGGGCCGGCCGTACTGGTCGTAACCGTAGGGCTGCTGCTGGTAATAGGGGTCCTGCGCGTAAGGGTCTCTCTCGTCGTCAGGTCCGCCCTCGGCGTTGCGCCAACGGGGGTTTGCGTCGTTCACGAGGAACCCCTTCACGTGTTTCGTTCGCAGCTACCCGGTCGCGTCCCGGTACAGCGCGCGTTTGTCGATGTAGCGCACCACACCGTCCGGAACCAAGTACCAGACAGGATCCCCCTTGGCCACCCGCTGCCGGCAGTCCGTGGACGAGATCGACAGCGCCGGCACCTCCACCAGCGACACGCCCCCCTCGGGGAGGCCCGGGTCCGCCAGAGTATGCCCGGGACGGGTCACTCCGATGAAATGCGCCAGCGAGAAGAGCTCCTCGACGTTCCGCCAGGAGAAGATCTGGGACAGCGCGTCGGCGCCGGTGATGAAGAACAGCTCGGCTTCCGGGTGCTCGGCCCGCAGGTCGCGCAGGGTGTCGATGGTGTACGTCTTGCCGCCGCGGTCGATGTCGCTGCGGCTGACCGAGAACTGCGGGTTGGACGCGGTGGCGATCACCGTCATCAGGTAGCGGTCCTCGGCGGCCGACACGTCACGGTCGCTCTTCTGCCAGGGCTGCCCGGTCGGTACGAAGACCACCTCGTCGAGCCCGAACAGGCTGACCACCTCGCTGGCGGCGACCAGGTGCCCGTGGTGGATGGGGTCGAACGTACCGCCCATCACGCCGATCCGCTGCTTCGCCCCGGGCCTGGCCGCGGTGGTGGACAGCGGACCTGCCGGATTCGTGGTCATGGCGGTCCGTCAGTCCCGGTTGAAGCGGGTGACGAGCCACAGCAGGATCAGCAGCACGCCGAGCGCGCCGAAACCGGTCAGGTACGGGCTCAGGCTCGGGTGGTTGCCGCCGCCGTCCGCGGCGAGGGTGGTCAGGGCTGAGGCTGCGGTGGGCGTCATGGTCAGCGGGACCCTTTACGAAGTCGGGGACGACGGGAAGACTCACGGCACATGGTACGGGCGGCGCCTGGGGAACTTCGCGCAGGCTCCGCGCGTCCCAGAGTATGTACCCGTGGGCTAGCAGGGGGTTGGGCCAGTATGTCCGTGCCGAATGAACCGCAGGACCCGAAGAAGGGCCCGGCGGACACGCCGGGAACCGAAGACCGTGCGGGAGACCGGCTTCCAGGACGCACCCGCAGACTGTTCCCCGACATCTCGTCGCGGGCGTACGAGCACCCCGCGGATCGCTCCGCGCTGGTCGCGCTGCGCAAGCTGAGCGGCTTCGACCAGGTCTTCAAGGCGCTCAGCGGGCTGCTGCCCGAGCGCAGCCTGCGGCTGCTGTTCCTGTCGGACTCCGTCCGGGTGAGCGACGAGCAGTTCGCGCATCTCAACGCAATGCTGCGGGACGCCTGCCAGATCCTGGACCTGGAGAAGATCCCGGCGCTCTACGTGACGCAGGATCCGCAGCCCAACGCGATGTGCATCGGCATGGACGCGCCGATCATCGTGATCACCACCGGCCTGGTCGAGCTGCTCGACGAGGAGGAGATGCGGGCGGTCGTCGGCCACGAGGTGGGCCACGCGCTGTCCGGCCACTCGGTGTACCGGACGATCCTGCTGTTCCTGACGAACCTGGCGCTGCGGGTGGCCTGGATCCCGCTGGGCAACCTGGCGGTGCTGGCGATCGTCACCGCGCTGCGCGAGTGGTTCCGCAAGTCGGAGCTGTCCGCGGACCGGGCCGGGCTGCTGGTCGGCCAGGACCTGCAGGCGTCGATGCGCGGCCTGATGAAGATCGCCGGCGGCAACCACCTGCACGAGATGAACGTCGACGCGTTCCTGAAGCAGGCCGACGAGTACGAGGCCGCGGGCGACCTGCGCGACTCCGTGCTGAAGATCCTCAACGTGCTGCCGCGCAGCCACCCGTTCACCACGGTCCGGGCCGCGGAGCTGCGCAAGTGGGCGGCCAGCCGGGAATACCAGCGGATCATGGACGGCCACTACCCGCGGCGCACCGAGGACAAGGACACCTCGGTCTCCGACGCGTTCAAGGAGTCGGCCGGCCACTACGCCGAATCGGTGAAGAGCAGCAAGGACCCGCTGATGGGTCTGATCAGGGACATCACCAACGGCGCCGGCGACTTCGGCGGCAAGCTGCGGGACAAGTTCACCGGAGCGGGCGCGGCCAACGGTTCTTCCTCCGGCAGCTCCGGCGGGCCCGCGGACGAGCCGCCGGCCGACCAGTCGCCGGCCTAGCCCTTCGGCTTGGCCTGGGCGGGTGACGACGGGGCCGGAGGAGACTTAGCCGGGGAGGACTGGGCCGGGGAGGACTGGGCCGGAGAAGCCTGGGCCGGGGTGGTCGCCGCGTCGGTCAGCACCGCGCAGCCGGTGCCGACCGGGTTGACGTGGTCGTACGGGTCGATGCCGGCCACCCCGCCGGGCGCGGACTTGCCCGCCAGGATCGGGTGGAAGCTCGTCACATCGGAGTTGCAGGCCAGCGGGCCGGCCGCGATGTTCGCCTGGACCAGCTGGATGTGGTGCTGGCGCAGATCCTCGTGGTTGAACTCGAACCGCAGCTGCCGCCGCACCGTGAACAGCGACACCGCGCCCTCCCCGTCCCCGGTGCCGCGCAGCGCGTAGACGAAGGTGTGGTCGGCGGCGATCTCCAGCTCGTTCGAGCTGGTCTGGCTGGCGGCCAGGCTGCCCTCCACCCGGATGCCGTGCTTGACCACCTGGATGGCGGTCGGGTTGAAGCGGACGATCCAGCCGGTGGTCTCATGGGTGCCGTCGGCGACCGGGCTGATCAGGCTGCTCTCGAACTCGTCGAGCTGGCCGGGGTTCAGCAGGTCGCGGATCTTGCCGACATCGCCGCCGGTGACCGCCTTGAGGTCGATCGCGGAGTCGGTCAGGTACTCCTTGGCGGTGTCGAACGCCTCGCTGACCTCGTTCTTCGCGAAACCGCCCACCCGGTGCGCCTTCGGCAGCACCAGCCCGTCGGCGCCCGCCTTGTAGAGCGCGGCCTGCCCGCCGTCGAAGGGGGCGTCGGCGGAGACCGCCGGCACCACCCCGGGCGGCACCAGGGACAGCGTGGTGACCCGCAGCTGCTCGCTGGCCACCTGGTTGTGGGACTTGTAGGGGTGCCTGACTCCCATGTACACGGCGAAACCGAAGGCCACCACGATCAGCAGGATCAGCGCCACCGCCTGCCGGGCCAGCCCGCGCGGGATCACATGCCTGATCCGTACCGCCCGGGTGGCGCCGTCGAGCCGCTCCCGGGCGGAGAACTCCTGGATGCGGGCAGCTCTCACGAACGACTCGTCGAAGACGACGGATCGATACTCTTCCTCGCTGCCACCAGGGGTGCCCTCGGGCGTGCCCTCTGGGGGTTCTCCAGGCCCGCTCATATCACAAGGTTAAGTCTTCGGGCGGGTGAATATACGCCGTGGTACCGGTCAACTTGGCACGCAATCTGACATCAGCTCAGGGCAACCGGGCGGAAACGGTCGGCGGTACGCCCTGCGAGCCCACCGATCCGGCGGAGCCCGCCGGACCGACCTGGGTACCGGTGGAGGGTGGCGGAGCCGCTGGCTGCCGGCCGCCGCCGCCCGCGCCGCGGTACACCGCGGCGAAGGTGAGGGCGACCACCCCTATGCCCATGACCACGGCCAGTGCCCAGGCGACGGGGCGGTGCCAGCGGGTGCTGCTGCCGCGGTACGGGTGACCGGCCGCGTACAGCTCATCGGATTCGAGAGTGTCCGACTCGTCCAGTTCCGGGACGTGTGCGGACTCGGCGGTTCTGCGCCTGCCGGACCAGCCGGGCGGCAGCGCGGGACCTTCAGCGACGGCAAGCGTCCGTTCCTTGGCCGTGGGCTCATGGAACAGAGCAGACCGTACGAATTCTTCGTCGAGGACTACGGAGGCGAACTCGTCATCGTCCGGCATCTGTCCAGAGTAATGCGGAAGTTGGCCCTTTGGGCAGGGGAATCCGGACTGTCTGTGGGCCGTCTGTGGTACCCGGGCGGGCCGCGGGGGTCAGCGGATGTGGCCGTCGCCGGTGACCACGTACTTCGTGGAGGTCAGCTCGGGCAGGCCCATCGGCCCCCGGGCGTGCAGCTTCTGGGTGGAGATGCCGATCTCGGCGCCGAAGCCGAACTGGCTGCCGTCGGTGAACCGGGTCGACGCGTTCACCATCACCGCGGCGGCGTCCACCAACTGGGTGAAGCGGCGGGCGGCGGGCTGCGAGCCGGTCACGATGGCCTCGGTGTGGCCGGACGACCACAGCCGGATGTGCGCGACGGCCGCCTCCAGCGACTCCACCACACCGGCGGCGATGTCGTAGGACAGGTACTCGGTCTCCCAGTCCTCGGCGGTCACCGGTACGACGGTGGCCTTGCTGCCGGAGGACTCGGCCACCGCCAGTACCCGGGGGTCGCCGTGCACGGTGACCCCCGCCTCGGCCAGCGCGTCCAGGGCGCGGGGCAGGAAGCGGTCGGCGATGTCGCGGTGCACGAGCAGGGTCTCGGCGGAGTTGCAGACGCTGGGGCGCTGGGCCTTGGAGTTGACCAGCACCTCCACTGCCATGTCGATGTCGGCGGCGGCGTCCACGTACACATGGCAGTTTCCGGTGCCGGTCTCGATCACCGGGACGGTGGAGCCCTCCACGACGGTACGGATCAGCGAGGCGCCGCCGCGCGGGATCAGCACGTCGACCATGCCGCGGGCGCGCATCAGCTCGGTGACCGACTCCCGGCTCTCGCCCGGCACCAGCTGGACGGCGTCCGCGGGCAGGCCGGCGCCGCCGACCGCGTCACGCAGCACAGTGACCAGGGCGGTGTTCGAGGCGTAGGCGGAGGCCGAACCGCGCAGCAGCACCGCGTTGCCCGACTTCAGGCAGAGCGCGGCGGCGTCGACGGTGACGTTGGGCCGGGCCTCGTAGATGATGCCGACCACGCCGAGCGGGACCCGGACCTGCCGCAGGTCCAGCCCGTTGGGCAGGGTGGAGCCGCGCAGCACCTCGCCGACCGGGTCGGGCAGGCCGGCCACATGGCGGACGTCGGCGGCGATCGCGGCGACCCGCTCGCGGGTCAGGGTCAGCCGGTCCACCAGGGAGGCGCTGGTGCCGGCGGCCTTGGCCCTGGCCACATCCTCGGCGTTCGCCGCGACGATCTCCTGGGTGCGGACGATCAGCGCGTCCGCGATGGCCAGCAGCGCGTCGTCCTTGGCGGCCCGCGGGGTGGGCGCCAGGTCGGCCGCGGCGGCCTTCGCGCGGTAGGCGGCGAGCAGCACGGGGCTCTTCGGCAACGGCGAGGGCAGCTCCGGGTGGACGGTCATAGGGGCAGAGTACCGGGCGGGTCCGACAGGCCGGGGCGGATGCGGCAACCCCGGCTTGAACGGGTCCGGCCGCGGCCGGCCGTGGCTCAGAACGGGTGGACGCCGACCGGGACGGCCGGGGCGGGGCCGTAGCCCTCCGCGAGGCGCTGGTGGTAGGTGACCCGGTCGATCACTTCGAGGCCGACGGTCTCCCACGGCGGCAGCCCGGCCGTCGAGCGGTGCTCTCCCCACAGCCGCAGCGCGATCGCGGCGGCGTCGTGCAGGTCGCGGGCCTCCTCCCAGTAGCGGATCTCCGCGTGGTCGGTGGCGTAGCGGCTGGTCAGCAGGAAGGGGTGGTCGTGGGCGAGCTGTTCCAGGCCGCGGCGGAGCTCGGGCAGCGGGGTCTGCGGCCCGGAGACGCTGAGCGTGATGTGCCACAGCCGGGAGACCGACCGCTCCTCCGCCTGCCGGGGCACGGTGGCGCTGTCCACGCTGACCAGCGCGCGCTCGGCCGAACCCCTGGACAACGGCCCTGGGCGCCCTCGCTTCACGGCGGCCTCCCTGTGGGTTACGTTTCCGGCGCCGCCCGCGCCTGTGGGCCCGGACGACTCCTCCGCATCAAAGTTGACCAGGCTCGGGAGGAGCGCGGGGTGCTTTTCGCGAAGAAGCCCCCGACGAGCCATCGGCCGAGCCCCCGATGTAGTCCCCCGCGCCGGGGCGCCCCGGCCGGCCGGGAGCACCCGGCCCTGCCGTGGGAACGTCCTCGTCAGAGGACGACCAGGGCGTCGCGGTGGATGATCTCGCGTTCGTAGGCCGGGCCGAGCTCGGCGGCCAGGTCGTGGGTGGAGCGGCCCAGGAGCCGGGGGAGTTCGCGGGCGTCGAAGTTGACCAGGCCGCGGGCCACGGGATGGCCGGACTCGTCCAGGAGGTCCACCGGGTCGCCGGCGACGAAATCGCCCTCCACCGCCGTCACGCCGGCCGGCAGCAGGGAGCCGCCGCGTTCGGTGACCGCGCGGACCGCGCCGGCGTCCAGGCGCAGGCCGCCGCGCGGGGTGGAGGCGTGCGCGAGCCACAGCAGGCGGTCCGCGGAGCGCTTGCCGGTGCGGTGGAAGTACGTGCCGGTGACCCGTCCGGCCAGCGCGTCGGCCGCGTGGATCGCCGAGGTCAGGACGACGGGCACGCCCGCCCCCGTGGCGATCCTGGCCGCGTCCACCTTGGTGACCATGCCCCCGGTGCCGACCCCGGAGCGGCCCGCGCTGCCGATGCTGACGCCTTCGAGGTCGGCGGGCCCGGTGATCTCCTCGATCAGCGAGCTGCCGGGCGAGCGCGGGTCGCCGTCGTAGAGGCCGTCCACGTCGGACAGCAGCACCAGCAGGTCGGCGTGCACCAGGTGGGCGACCAGCGCGGCCAGCCGGTCGTTGTCACCGAAGCGGATCTCGTCGGTGGCCACGGTGTCGTTCTCGTTGACGATGGGCAGCGCGCCCATGCTGATCAGCTGTTCGAGCGTCCGGTAGGCGTTGCGGTAGTGCGCGCGGCGGCTGACGTCGTCGGAGGTCAGCAGCACCTGCCCGACCCGGATGCCGTAGCGCGCGAAGGACGCGGTGTAGCGGGCGACCAGCAGGCCCTGGCCGACGCTGGCGGCGGCCTGCTGCCTGGCCAGGTCGCGGGGCCGCCGGGGCAGCCCGAGCGGGGCGAGCCCGGTGGCGATGGCGCCGGACGACACGAGCACGATCTCCCGGGCCGCTCCCCCGCCGCCCTCCTTGGCCTTGGCCAGGACGTCGACCAGCGCGTCCACCCGGTCCGCGTCCAGGCCGCCGGCGGCCGTGGTCAGTGAGGAGGAGCCGATCTTGACCACGACCCTGCGGGCCCGCGCCACGTCCTGCCGTACTGCCGCCGCTGTCACGTAGGTCCCTCGTGCCTGGTCTCGTACCGGTCGGAAGCCCCACCGGTCAGGTGCCGTCCCGGTCAGCTGCCGTTCCCACCCGCGCCCGGGGCCGGCGGACCGGACCCGGCTAGCCCGGGTGGTGGTGCTGCCAGCCCTTCCAGGCCGACTCCACCATCTGCCGGACGTTGTACCGCGCCGTCCAGCCGAGCTCCCTGCCGATGGACTCGGCGGAGGCCACGACCCGAGCCGGGTCGCCGGGGCGGCGCGGGGCCACCTCGGGCGCCAGCCCAGTGTGACCGGAAACCTCGCCGATGATCCGGACCATCTCGGCCACCGAGACGCCCTCGCCGCGCCCGATGTTCAGCACGAGCTCGGCCGCGGGGTCCGCGCCGAGCCGGCGGGCGGCGGCGACATGCGCGGAGGCGATGTCCTCGACGTGGATGTAGTCGCGCACGCAGGTGCCGTCGGGGGTCGGGTACTCGTCGCCGAAGACCAGCGGCGGCAGGCCCTCGGCCAGCCGCTGGAAGACCATCGGGACCAGGTTGAACACGCCGGGGTCGGCCAGTTCGGGACTCGCCGCGCCGGCCACGTTGAAGTAGCGCAGCGCCGCCGTGGCGATGCCGTGCGCCCGGCCGGCCGCGGCGACCAGCCACTCGCCGGCGAGCTTGGTCTCGCCGTAGGGGCTCATCGGCACGCAGGGTGTCTGCTCTGTGACGAGTTCCACATCCGGCATTCCGTATACGGCCGCGGAGGACGAGAACAGGAACCGCCGCGCGTGGGCGTCAACCGCCGCCTCCAGTACGGTGCGCAGCCCCTCGACGTTCTCCCGGTAGTACCAGAGCGGGCGCTGCACCGATTCGCCGACCTGCTTCTTGGCGGCGATGTGCACGACCCCGTCGACCCCGTGCTCGCGCATCGTCTCGTCGAGCAGCGCCCTGTCCAGCACCGATCCGCGGACCAGCGGCACTCCGGCGGGCAGCCGGCCCGGATCGCCGGTGCTCAGGTCGTCCACAACGACCACCCGCTCGCCGCCGTCGGTCATCGCCTTGACGACGTGCGAACCGATATATCCGGCACCGCCGGTGATCATCCAGGTCATTTCGCCAGTCTAACGAAGCCCGGCGCTAACAAGTCCGTGCGATAAACTCCGGGTGAACCAGAAGTACCCGGCGGTCTTCACAGGCGCAGGACACCTTATTCACCGGGTCTCCCTGACAGCCCCCGCACGCCGGCCTTCGAAAGGTTGTTCCACCCATGGATCCTCGACTCTCCGTCGTCGTACCGATTTACAACGTCGAGACGTACCTCGAAGAGTGCCTGGACTCGCTGGCCGCGCAGACCCTGGCCGAGCTCGAAGTGATCATGGTGGACGACGGCTCCACCGATTCGAGCGCCGAGATCGCCCGCCGCTACCAGGACCGCGACCCGCGCTTCCGGCTGGTGCAGCAGCCCAACGGCGGCCTCGGCAACGCCCGCAACAGCGGTGTGCGTCACACCACCCCCGGTGTGGAATACCTCACGTTCGTCGACAGTGACGACGTGATCCCGGACTACGCGTACGCGCTGTGCCTGCGCACGCTGGACGAGACCGGCTCGGACTTCGTGTCCGGCAACGTGCTGCTGCTGCGGATCGCCGGCACCTCGCAGTCGCCCATGCACCGCCGCGCCATGGCCCGCACCCGGCTGCGGACGCACATCACCCGGGACGAGTCGCTGATCCACGACCGGCTGGCGCCCAACAAGGTCTTCCGCCGGGACTTCTGGGACACCTACGAGATGGCGTTCCCCGAGGGCGTGCTCTACGAGGACATCCCGCTGACCTTTCCCGCGCACTTCCGGGCCCGCTCGGTGGACATCCTCAGCGACCCGGTCTACTACTGGCGGCAGCGCGAGGGCAGCGCGGCCCCGTCCATCACCCAGCGCCGCACCGAACTGAACGCGGTACGCGACCGGGTGGCGGCGGTGGACTCGGTGAGCCGGTTCCTGGCCGCGCACCCGGGCAAGGAGTACCGCCGCTACAAGCGCTGGTACGACAAGTCGGCGCTCGGCAGCGACATCCGGATCTTCATCAACGTACTGCCCGAGGCGGACCAGGAGTTCCGCGAGCTGTTCATGAAGGTCGCCTCGGACTTCCTCAGCCGGGTGGACCCGCACACCCTGGACGCGCTGCCGTCGATCATGCGGCTCAAGTGGTACCTGATCCGCGAGGGCAAACTCGACGAACTCCTCGAAGTGCTGGCGTTCGAACGCAAGGGGACCGGCGGTTCGCTGCCGGTTCTCCGCCGCTTCCGCCGATATGCCCAGTACCCGTTCTTCAAGGACCCCTCGGTCGGCGTTCCCAAGCGGGTGTACCGGCTCAAGCAGGAACTGGCGCTGCGCTCCAAGGTGAAAAGCATCAGCTGGGAGGGCGACCGGCTCAAGATCACCGGCCATTCGTACGTCAGCAATCTCAATGTGCACAAGCGGCACATGTCGCTGAAGGTCATCGCGCTGCGCAACAGCAAGACCAAGCGCACCCTGGTGCTGCCCGCCCGCACCTCGCACCGGCCGGACGCCACCGCGGGCTCCGGCCAGGGCCGCTACTCCTACGACTGGTCCGGCTTCGAACTGAGCCTGGACACCAACCGGTTGAAGACCAAGGGCAAGTGGGCCGAGGGCACCTGGCGGTTCGCGATCGGCAACCTCAGCCGCGGGGTGCTCAGGCGCGGCGCGCTCAACCCGGGCGCGTTCGGCTCCGGCACCCACCCGCCGGTGCACTACGTGGACGCGCAGACCAGGATCGTGCCGATGTTCATCGGCAGCCGGCTGCGGCTGCGGGTCGAGCAGGTCAAGGCGCGGGTCACCGGCCACAAGCTGGTCGACGGCGAGATCGTGCTGCACGGCGTGCTCGGCGGCCGGTTCACCGAGGGCAGCACGCTGGGCATCCACCACCTCAAGACCCCCACCGAGCACAGCTATCCGCTGCTGCCGGGCCGGTTCGACGACGGCGGCACCCCGTTCACCGTGCGGGTGCCGGTGGCGGACATCGTGGGCGGTCGTACGGTGGTCAGCCCCGGCTCCTCGGTGAAGCCGCCGACCGCCGAGACCTGGCGCACCGACATCACCGTGCCCGGCGAGGACAAGCCCCGCCAGCTGATCGCCGACGACGGACTGGCCGCCGGCCACTACCCGCTGGCGACTGCCGCCGGCTCGGGGCTGCCCCGCGAGCTGGCGCTGCACCGCAACGCGCCGGGCTACCTGCTGTTCAGCGACCGGCTGCTGCGCCCCACGGTGGACACCCTGACCTGGGACGCGCGCGGCGAGCTGCTGCTCGAAGGCGACTGCCCGGCCGACACCGGCCAGGTGAACATACTGCTCAAGCACCGCGGCCACCACGAGGTGAAGACCTTCCCCGCGACCGTCGCCGGCGGCCGGTTCTCGGCCCGGGTCACCCCCGCCGCGGTCGACTCGCTGGCCGGCTCGCTGCCGCTGCGCCCCGGCCGGTGGAACGTGATGCTGCGCAGCGCCGCGGCCGGCGAGGAGCTGTCGCCGGTCGTGGTCGCCCCGGAGATGATCGACCGGCTACCGGAGAAGACCGAGGTACGCGGACGCGGCTACACCGCCGCCTGCTACAGCTACGACCGGCTGGCCCTGGAGGTGACCTCCGCCCTCAAGGACGACGAGCGCGGACCGTACCGGCAGCGCCAACTGCGCACCCACACCTACCCCGAGGCGATGCGGCAGCCGCTGCGCGACGCGGTACTCTACGACAGCTACACCGGCAAGCAGTTCTCCGACTCGCCGCGCGCGGTCTACGAGGAGTTCGTACGCCGCGGCGAGCCCCTGGAGCACCTGTGGGTGGTCAGGGACGAGCAGGTGGAGCTGCCCGAGGGCACCAGGGCGGTACGGATGTGGGGCCGCGAGTGGTTCGAGGCGATGGCCCGCTGCCGCTACATCGTCACCAACGCGCACCTGCCGCACTGGATCCAGCGGCGCGAGGGCCAGGTCATCGTGCAGGCGTGGCACGGCACCCCGCTGAAGAAGATCGGCCACGACATCGAGGACGTGCAGTTCGCCAACAGCAGGTACCTGGAGAACGTCGCCCAGGAGTCGCTGGCCTGGAACTTCCTGGTCTCGCCGAACCGCTTCAGCACCCCGATCCTCAAGCGGGCCTTCGCCTTCGAGGGCGAGCTGCTGGAAGCCGGCTACCCGCGCAACGACCTGCTGTACTCGCCGGACGCCGAGCGGATCGCCCGCGAGGTCAAGGAGCGGATCGGGATCGCGCCGGACAAGAAGGTCGTGCTCTACGCGCCGACCTGGCGCGACGACCAGTTCTACGGTCCCGGCCGGTACAAGCTGGACCTGCGGCTGGACCTGGCCAAGGCGCGCGAGGCGCTGGGTGACGACTGGGCGCTGATGGTCCGCCGCCACCCCAACGTGGTGGACACCGTGCCCGGCGCCGGCGAGGGCTTCGTCTGGGACGTCTCGGAGTACCCGGAGATCGCCGAACTCTTCCTGGCCGCCGACGCGTTGATCACCGACTACTCGTCACTGATGTTCGACTACGCCAACACCGGCCGGCCGATGCTCTTCTTCACCTACGACCTGGAGCACTACCGGGACCAACTGCGCGGCTTCTACTTCGACTTCGAGCAGGAGGCCCCCGGGCCGCTGATCGCGACGTCGGACGAGCTGATCGCGGCGCTCGGCGACCTGGACGCGGTCAGCAAGGGGTACCAGGACGCGTACAAGAACTTCCAGGGGCTGTTCTGCGACCTGGACGACGGGCACGCCTCGGCGCGGGTGATCGAGCGGATGCTCGAACTGGCGCGGGAGCACTGAGGGTTCGCCGGCGGGCGCTTCGAGTCTTCCGCGCTGAACGCTTCCGCCGGGTTTCGGCGGTCGTTGCGGCCGGCGGTCGTTGCGGCCGGGCTCAGCGGCCCAGCAGGCGGCGCAGCCGGCCGCCGGCGACCCGGCGGGCGCCCTGCATGCCGTCGGCGACCCGCAGGATCAGCGCGCGGCCCGCGGTGATGTGCGTCTGCACCAGCAGCACCTGGCCGGTGGGGCGTACCACCGCGCCGCGCCTGGCGTCCTGGCCGTCGGCGGCCCGCACCTCCACGGGGGTGCGCGCCTCGGTGGCCGCGTAGTGGATCTCGGCGCGGATGTGCCAGACGGCGAGCCGGCCGCCGCGGGCCAGCTCCCCGGTGTTCAGCCTGACCACGGCGGTCCAGCCGGCGCCCTCGCCGATCAGCGGGGTGCGTACGGTGATCGCCGGATCCGAGGAGCCGCGTTCGGTCAGGTTCACCCGGATCGCCACCGGGTGCAGGGTGGCCAGCCGCCCGTACAGGTCGTGCACGCGCAGGCTCAGCCGAGTGCTGGCCCCGGTCTGCACCCGGGCGTCCACGCACACCGGCAGCGCCTCGACGGCGAGTTCGTCCAGCTCCAGCGGGGCGGTCACGCCGTACGGCGGGATCAACCGCGGCGGGCGGGCGGCCAGTTCGACCAGCCGGCCGAGTCCCGCCGCGCCCGGCTCGGGGAGTTCGGCGCCCGGCGCCGTCAGCGCGCGGGCCATCCAGCGGGACGGCACGGCGGCCGAGGCGACGCCCTCGCGGTCGAAGCCGCCCACGTAGTCGCGGGTGATCCGCCACCAGTCGGTGACGTACTGGGCCGGGCGCTGCGGGAGTTCCCGGACGTACATCGGCAGGTCGTAGTCGAGGAACTTGGCCTGCGCGGCCTCCGCGAGGTCGTACTCGCCGGCGTCCCGGAGGGTGTCCACCACGCCGCGGTGCGCGGCGATCCGGTGCTTCCAGTTGGACAGGTCGGCGCGGCGCAGCGAGATCGACAGCCTGGCCGCCTGCCGGCGGACGTGCCAGACGTACACCGGCTCGTCGGTGTAGGCGATCCGGGGGGCGGCGGCGTAGACCCGGGCGGTGAAGACGAAGTCCTCGTAGTGGAACGCGCCGTCGGGGAAGGTGAGATGGCGCTCGCGCAGGAAGGCGGTGCGGTAGAGCTTGTTCACCGACAGGGTGTCCCAGAGGACCTCCGGGTGCTGCCTGATGCCGGTCAGCACGGTGCCGGGCAGCGTGGCGCCGGCGGCGGTGTCGTACAACTGCGGGGCCCAGACGGTCTCCCGGCCGCCCGGCAGTTCGCAGCGGACGGCGCGGCCGGCGGTGACGTCGGCGCGCTGCTTGGCGGCGAGCGGCAGCAGGGCGTCGACGGCGCCGGGCGGCAGGATGTCGTCGCTGTCGAGGAACATCAGGTACGGGAACGCGGCGGCGGCGAGGCCGTCGTTGCGGGGGGTGCCGCAGCCGCCGCTGTTGCCGGTGCGCCGCAGGACCCGGACGCGCGGGTCGGTGCCGGCCAGCCCGGCGAGAACCTGGGCGGTGCCGTCGGTGGAGCAGTCGTCGACGACCAGGACCTCGCCGACCTCGTCGCCCTGTTCGAGCGCGGACCGCACGGCGGCGGTCACCTGCTCGGCGTCGTTGTACGTGATCACGACGACGCTGACGCGAGCCATCGGGAACCCTCACTTCTGCTCGACCTGACATGGCGGCCAGCGACCGCCGTCCACCCCGGCAGCGCGTCACACTGATCGTCTTCGCGCTCCAGCGTAGTATTTGTCGCTTTCCCCTGCATACACGGGTGCCGCAGTTCCCCGCTCCCCTACGGGGCGCTCCCCCGCCGGGGGCGGGCGGCTAGGCGAAGGGGTCGAAGCCGCGGAACTCGTCGTCGGACTCGTCGCGTTCGGCTTGTTTGTCGCGGCGGCGGGTGACGGCCGGGCGGGGCTCGTCGAAGCGGTGGTCCTCGCCGCGTCGGCCGAGCATCTCCGCGCCCGCGGCCATCGTCGGCTCCCAGTCGAAGACGACCGCGTCGTCGTCCGCGCCGATCGCCACGCCGTCGCCGGGGTTCGCACCGGCCTTGAGGAGGGCGTCCTCGACGCCGAGGCGGTTGAGGCGGTCGGCGAGGTAGCCGACGGCCTCGTCGTTGTTGAAGTCGGTCTGGCGGACCCAGCGTTCGGGCTTCTCGCCGCGGACGCGGTAGAGGCCGTCCTCCTCCTGGGTGACGGTGAAGCCCGCGTCGTCGACCGCCTGCGGGCGGATCACCACGCGGGTGGACTCCTGCACCGGGGTCGCCGCGCGGGTCTCGGCGACGATCTTGGCCAGCGCGAAGGACAGTTCGCGCAGCCCCTCGTGCGAGACCGCGGACGCCGAGAAGACCTGGTAGCCGCGCGCCTCCAGGTCCGGCGTGATCATCTCGGCCAGCTCCCGGCCGTCGGGTACGTCGATCTTGTTGAGCACGACCAGCCGCGGCCGGTCCTCGAGGCCGCCGCCGTACGCCGCCAACTCCGCCTCGATGACGTCGAGATCGGACAGCGGGTCGCGGTCGGACTCCAGCGTCGCGGTGTCCAGTACGTGCACGAGCACCGAGCAGCGCTCCACGTGCCGCAGGAACTCAAGGCCCAGCCCGCGTCCTTCGCTGGCGCCGGGGATCAGCCCGGGCACGTCGGCGATCGTGTAGACGGTCGAACCGGCCGTCACCACACCGAGGTTGGGCACCAGCGTGGTGAACGGGTAGTCGGCGATCTTCGGCTTCGCCGCGGAGAGCACCGAGATCAGCGAGGACTTGCCCGCGCTCGGGTAGCCGACCAGCGCCACGTCGGCCACGGTCTTGAGTTCGAGCACCACGTCCCGGGCGATCCCCGGCTCGCCGAAGAGCGCGAAGCCGGGTGCCTTGCGGCGGGCCGACGCGAGCGCCGCGTTGCCGAGGCCGCCGCGGCCGCCCTGGCCGGCGACGAAGGTGGTGCCCTGGCCGACCAGGTCGGCCAGTACGTTGCCCTGCGCGTCCATCACGACCGTGCCGTCCGGCACCGGCAGCACCAGGTCGGTGCCGTCCTTGCCGGACCGGTTGCCGCCCTCGCCGGGCTTGCCGCTGGTGGCCTTGCGGTGCGGGCTGTGGTGGTAGTCGAGCAGCGTGGTGACGTCCTGGTCCACCACCAGGATGACGTCGCCGCCGCGGCCGCCGTTTCCGCCGTCGGGGCCGCCGAGCGGCTTGAACTTCTCCCGGTGCACGGAGGCGCAGCCGTGGCCCCCGTTACCCGCGGCGACATGCAGCTCGACGCGGTCCACGAAGGTGGTCATGGTTGCTTCCTCCAGATACATACGGTTGGTCCAGGTTGGCGCGTTTCACCACGTGGTGCAACACGCCGAGGGCGGGCCCGCTTCCCGTTGCCAGGAAGAGGGTCCGCCCTCGGAGATGGTGCTCTTCGTTCTACGGTCGTGCAGCGTGCCTGGGGTCAGGCGGCCGGAACGATGTTCACGACGCGGCGCCCGCGCTTCTTGCCGAACTCGACCGCGCCGGCGGACAGCGCGAACAGCGTGTCGTCCTTGCCGATGCCGACGCCGGAGCCCGGGTGGAAGTGCGTGCCGCGCTGGCGGACGATGATCTCACCGGCGTTGACGACCTGGCCGCCGAAACGCTTGACGCCCAGCATCTGGGCATTGGAGTCGCGACCGTTCCGAGTGGACGATGCGCCCTTCTTGTGTGCCATGTCTCCTCAGTCCCTTACTTCGCAGCCGCGGGAATGCCGGTGATCTTCAGCGCCGTGTACTGCTGGCGGTGACCCTGGCGGCGGCGGTAGCCGGTCTTGTTCTTGTAGCGCAGGATGTCGATCTTGACGCCCTTGTGGTGGTCCACAATCTCGGCCTCGACCTTGATCCCGGCCAGCACCCACGGGTCGCTGGTGACAGCGTCGCCGTCCACGACGAGCAGGGTCGAGAGCTCGACCGCGTCGCCCACCTTGCCGGTGGAAATCTTGTCTACCTCTACGATGTCGCCGACAGCCACCTTGTGCTGACGGCCACCGCTACGCACGATCGCGTACACGCGGAACTCACTCTCTCGCTCAGTCGGACCCCTGATGCCAGCCGTCCCGATGGAGCGCGGGGGGCCTCTCCCGGCGGACCGGGAGGAATTTGCTCAGAAGTGGGCGCAGAAACGCCGAAGGTCAAGGCTACGTGTCGGCCTCCGGCCCGGTCAAATCCACCGGGCGCTGCGCGCCCGGACCCCGAGCCCCCACCGGCCTGGGGGCATCCCCGACCGAAGGTTGGGGGCCGGGAAACAACAGCACCAGCCCCTCCTGGCCGGCGGCCACGCGCGCCACCGTCGTGGCTTGTGGCGCAGTTCCCCGCGCCCCTGGTGAAGCCCGGGCACATCGCGCCCGCGCGGCGGCAGCCGCAGGTTGGGAACGGGCCTGCGCCCCTGAAAAGACCCGTTCGGCCGGGGCGTCCGCGCGGGGGTGGATCTGCGGGCGGGGCGTTGCGGGAAAACGCCGGCGGGCGGCCCCGTCGTGGGGGCGCCCGCCGGGGTGGTGCCGGTTATTCGGCCGGGGTGGCCGTCTTCTTCGTGGCGGACTTCTTCGTGGTCGTCTTCTTGGCCGCGGCCTTCTTTGTCGCGGCCTTCTTCGCCGTCTTCTTCGCCGCTGCCTTGCGCGGGGCGCGCTTCTTCGGCTCGGGCTCGGACTCGGCGGGCTCCTCGGCGGTCGCCGGGGTCGGGACGACCACCACGGCCGCGTCGTCGCTCGCCGCGGTCGCCTTGCGGGTCGCGCGGCGGCGCGGGCGGGGTGCGGGCTCCGTCGTCACCGCGGGCTCGGCCGCGGGCGGTTCAGGCGCGGGCTCCGCCGGGGTGACCACCGTGACGGCCTCGGCCGCGGCCGGCGGGGAGCCGGCCGGGGCGCTGACCTTGCGGGTGGCCCGGCGCCGGGTGCGGGCCGGCGGCTCGGTGGAGACCTCGGGCTCGACCGGCACGGCCGGCTCGCTGACCGGGACGACCACCACGGCCGGCTCCGGCTCGTCGGCCGCCGGCGGGGCGCCCGCCGGAGCGGTCGCCTTCCGGGAGCCGCGGCGCCGGCCGCGGCCACGCGAGGAACCGGCCGCGGCCTCCGCCTCCGCGGCACTGCCGAACCACTCCTCCTCGGGATCGCCCACCGACGGCACCAGCTCGGCCTCGCCGACCTCGATCGGCTCCAGCTCCGGCAGCTCCTCCGCCGAGTCGACCTCGTGGTCGTGCTCGTGCTCGTGGCCGTCGGCGCCGTTGCCGTTCCCCGACTTGCCGCCGCGCCGCTTGCGCTTGCCGCCACCGCCGCCGGTGGTGGTCGCCTGGTCCATGTGGACGATGACGCCGCGCCCGTTGCAGTGCACGCAGGTCTCGGAGAACGACTCCAGCAGCCCCTGGCCGACCCGCTTGCGGGTCATCTGCACCAGGCCGAGCGAGGTGACCTCGGCCACCTGGTGCTTGGTGCGGTCCCGGCCCAGGCATTCGAGCAGCCGCCGCATCACCAGGTCGCGGTTGGACTCCAGCACCATGTCGATGAAGTCCACCACCACGATGCCGCCGAGGTCCCGCAGCCGCAGCTGCCGGACGATCTCCTCGGCCGCCTCCAGGTTGTTGCGGGTGACGGTCTCCTCCAGGTTGCCGCCGTGCCCGGTGAACTTGCCGGTGTTGACGTCGACCACGACCATCGCCTCGGTCTTGTCGATCACCAGTGAACCGCCGGACGGCAGCCAGACCTTGCGGTCCAGCGCCTTGAGCAGCTGCTCGTCGATCCGGTACGTCGCGAAGACGTCCGTCTCGGAGGTCCAGCGCGACAGCCGGTCGGCGAGGTCGGGAGCGACGTGCGTGACGTAGTCGTGGATGGTGCTCCACGCCTCGTCGCCGCTGACGATGACCTTCGAGAAGTCCTCGTTGAAGATGTCCCTGACCACCCGGACGGTCATGTCGGGCTCGCCGTAGAGCAGCGTCGGCGCGTTGCCGCCCTTGCTCTTGCGCTTGATGTCCTCCCACTGCGCCTGCAGCCGGTCCACGTCACGGCGCAGCTCGTCCTCGCTGGCGCCCTCCGCCGCGGTGCGCACGATCACGCCCGCGTCCTCGGGGACGATCTTCTTCAGGATCGTCTTGAGCCGGGACCGCTCGGTGTCGGGCAGCTTGCGGCTGATGCCGGTCATCGAGCCCTCGGGCACGTAGACCAGGTAGCGGCCGGGCAGCGACACCTGGCTGGTCAGCCGGGCGCCCTTGTGGCCGATCGGGTCCTTGGTGACCTGGACCAGCACCGGCTGGCCGGACTTCAGCGCCGACTCGATCCGGCGCGGGCCGCCGCCGAAGCCGAGCGCCTCGAAGTTGACCTCACCGGCGTACAGCACCGCGTTGCGGCCCTTGCCGATGTCGACGAACGCGGCCTCCATCGACGGCAGCACGTTCTGGACCTTGCCCAGGTAGACGTTGCCGACGTACGAGGTGGCCTGCTCCTTGTTGACGTAGTGCTCGACGAGGACGTCGTCCTCCAGCACGCCGATCTGGGTGCGGTCGCCGTTCTGCCTGACCACCATCACCCGCTCGACGGCCTCACGGCGGGCCAGGAACTCGGCCTCGGTGATGATCGGCACCCGGCGGCGGCCCTGCTCGCGGCCCTCGCGGCGGCGCTGCTTCTTGGCTTCAAGGCGGGTGGAGCCCTTGATGGACTGCACCTCGTCCATGCCGGTGCCCAGGTGCGAGGTGTCGGCCTTGGCGCGCGGCTCGCGCACCTTGACGACGGTGCGCTCCGGGTCGTCGGCGACCTGGCGGCCGTGCTGGCCGTCGTCACCGCCGGAGTCAGAACCGCGGCGGCGGCGACGGCGGCGCCGGCGACTGCTGCTCGAACCGCCTCCGGCGTGGTCGTCGTCGGACTGGTCCTGGTCGTGGTCCTGGTCGTGCTCGTCGTCCGAGGACTCGTCCTGCGTGTCGTCCTCGTCCTCGCCGGCCGCGGCTCCGTCGTGCTCGGCGGAGTCGCCCCGGCGACGGCGGCGGCCACCGCGGCGGCGGCGGCGCGAGGACGGGCGGTCCTCGCCGTCGCCGTCGGTGTCGGCGTAGCCCTCGTCGTCGGACTCGTCGTCCTGGCCGTGGTCGCCCTGGTCGGCGGCGGCCGCCTCGGGCTGCTCGGTGTCGTCGGCCACGGCGGCGGGCGCGTGGTCGGCGCTTCCGCCACGGCGGCGACGGCGGCGGCGCGGGCCGCCGCCCTCCTGCTCGTGGTCCTGCTCCTCGGCGACCGCCTCCTCCGCGGCGGCCGGCTCGGCCGGCGCGACGGCCGCGGCCTGGGCCGGCTCACCGGTGGCCGCCTGGAACACCGGCGGCTGGAAGACGGCCGTCGGCGGACGCGACGCGCGGCGCCGGCCGCGGGCCGGCGGTGTGGCGCTGCTGGTGCCGAGTTCGAGCGTGACCGACTGCGCCGGGATGTCGAACGCCTCGGCCAGCGCGGCGATCGCCTGGTTCGCGGCCTCTTCGAGCGTGGCGCCGTACCCGCGGATCTCGTACGCGTCGTCGACCTCGACGGCCCAGCCGTCGCCGTCCTGCACGGCCTGCCCGGTGTACGCGTTCACGGGGGCCTCGGTTTCGGTCTCCTGAGCGGCGGGTGCGGCGGGTGCGGCGGGTGCGGCCTGCTCCTGCGCCGCCTCGCCCGCAGGCGCGAGCGCGCCGGGCTTGAGCCGCCGCGAGCTGTCCCCGGCGGAGAAGGTGGCCGCGGGCGCGGCCTTCTTGCCCCGGCGGCGCGAGGTACGACCGCCGGTCTCGGCTTCGGAGGCGGGTGCGGCGGGTGCCGCTTGCGCGGCGGCGGCCGGGAAGGACGCTTCCCGGGGGTCGGCAGCCGGCGCCTCGGCCGGCGCGGCCACCTTGCGGGTGGCGCGTCGCCGCGCACGCGGCGGAGCAGCGGAGTCACTGGCGGAACCGTCCGCACCGGAGCCGGCCGCGGTGTCAGCGACGGCAGCCGGCGCGGCGGAAGCAGCCGCGTCGCCGGCGTCAGCGGAGCCGGAGGCCGCAGCCTCGTCGGGCGTGGCAGCCGGAGCCGCCACCTTGCGGGTGGCACGCCGCCGCGCACGCGGCGGAGCAGCGGAGTCGGACCCGGCAGCGTCAGCACCGGAAGCGCTGTCCGCCGAGGCGGACCCATCGGCGCCCGAACCCGACCCGGCCGCAGCGGCGGAGCCACCGGCCGACGCCGCGCTGGACGCGCTGCCTGCCGCGTCGGCCTGAGAGCCACCAGCGGCGGTGCCGGACGCGGCGCCCGAGGCCGCGGTCTCGGCAGGTGCCGCCACCTTGCGGGTGGCACGCCGCCGCGCACGCGGCGGAGCAGCGGAGTCGCCGGCGTCACCGGCGTCACCGGCGCCAGCCAGGCCGGACGCGCTGCTTACCGCGTCAGCGGAAGCCGACCCGGACGCGGCAGCGCCGGACGTGCGGCCCGCCGAGGCGGAACCGTCCGCGCCCGAGCCGGAGCCCGTGTCGGCGGCAGAGCCACCGGCGCCGGCCAGGCCGGACGCGCTGTTTACCGCGTCAGCGGCAGCCGACCCGGACGCGGCAGCGCCGGAGCCCGTGTCACCGGCAGCAGCCGGGCTGGACGTGTCAGCGGAGCCCGAGGCAGCAGCCGGAGCTGCCACCTTCCGGGTGGCGCGGCGCCGGGCGCGCGGCGGAGCGGCGGACTCGGCAGCGTCAGCCGTACCCGAGGCGGAACCGCCCGCGTCAGCGGAAGCCGACCCGGACGCGGCAGCGTCGGACGTCGAACCAGCACCGGTCCCGGACGTGCGGGCCGCCGAGGCGGACCCATCCGCACCGGAGCCAGACCCGGCGTCACCGGCAGCAGCCGGGCTGCTCGTGTCAGCGGAGCCCGAGGTAGCAGCCGGAGCCGCCACCTTGCGGGTGGCGCGCCGCCGCGCACGCGGCGGAGCAGCGGAGTCGCCGGCGTCACCGGCGCCAGCCAGGCCGGACGCGCTGTCTACCGCGTCAGCGGAAGCCGACCCGGAACGGGAGGCGCCAGCGCCGGACGTGCGGCCCGCCGAGGCGGAACCGTCCGCGGCCGAGCCGGCGTCGGGCGCCGACCCCGCGTCAGCGGCAGCCGTGACGTCGCCGGACGCGGCAGCGTCAGAAGTGGGTGTCGAGGCCGTCTCGTCGGGGGAAGCGGCAGCCGCCGCTGTCTTGCGGGTGGCACGGCGCCTGGGCCGCGCGGGGGCCGCCTCGTCAGGCGCGTCGGCGCCCGCGGGGGCGTCCGGGCTGGTCGCCGCAGGCGCTTCCGCCGACTTGCGGGTGGCGCGGCGGCGGGCCGGGGCGGCCGGGGTCTCGTCCGCGGGGGCCTCGCCGGTGGGCGGGCCTGCCGGGCGGGAGGCCGCGCGGCGGCGGCGCGGCGGGGTGGTGGCCGCTTCTGCGGGCGTGTCGCCGGCCGCGGACCTGGGCTCGTTCGGTTCTTCGGTCTGGTCGTGCATTCGGGCATTGCTCCCGTCATGCTCCCGGGCGCCGCGTCCGGTTCGGTGGCGGCGGGCCGCTTGGATCGCGGGCCGGCCTCCGGGGCGCGGGCGCCGCACGGGAGCTGTCGTGTCGCTCGGCGGCCCGCCCTTGGGGGGCCGCCGAAAGTCTCAAGTGGTCAGCGGCGCCGGACCCGGGTGGCTCCCTGGTGCGTCGGCGGACGCTTCGACGACGCGGCTACGCGGAACCGGCCGGTACCGCCGCGGCGTCGCGATCGGGCGCTAGCGGGTCCGTGACCGTGCCGGTCTCCTCGTCGAGCGGCCCCTGCGCCAGCCTGGTCACCGCTGCGGGGACCGGCGGCGCGAGGTCGGCCGTCGCATGGAGGCCGGACAGTACGTCGTCGGGCCGTACGGCAGGTGTCAGGTGCCGCACAACCAGCCGCAGTATCGCACAAGCGCGGTCCCGCGGCCTATCGACACCCTGTTCGGACGTGTCGTCGTTAGAGTGATCGTCATCTCCGGCACCCGGCGCCAGGACCTCGAACCGCGTCACCGCGGCCCGGCAGTCGAAGGTGCGGATGCCGTTCTTCGTCGAGCGCTGTACTTCCACGGACTCCGCGGCGAGGAACGCCGCGACTGCCCGCTGTGCTTCGGCCGGCTCGACACCGTCGAGCCTGAGCTGCCAGACGGACGCCTCAAGGCGCTCGACCAGCCCCGACGTGCGGGCCTCGACCGCCTCCGTGACGTCGAGCCCGGTGGGCAGCGACTCGTCGAGCAGCAGCCGCAGCTTCTCCGGGTCCCGCTGCTCGGCGAGCGCGATCTCCAGGTACTCCGCCTCGCTGCCTACGCCGGTGGGTGCGGCGTTGGCGTACGACACCTTCGGGTGCGGGGTGAACCCGGCGGAGTACGCCATCGGCACCCCGGCGCGGCGCAGCGCGCGTTCGAAGGCGCGCTGGAAGTCGCGGTGGCTGGTGAACCGAAGGCGTCCGCGCTTGGTGTACCGCAGGCGGATGCGCTGCACCGCCGGTGCGGGCGGCGGGCCTTCGGGCTGTCGCTTGCCCAGTGTCGTTCAGTCCCTAGTTGCGTGTCGTGCGTGTGGTGCGGGTCGGCTCAACGCGGGGAGTCAAGGGACTCGGCGAGTCCTTCACTCCCCCAGTACCCAAGGTTACGCCGCGTCGCGCATTGTCGGTGCCGGGGCGGCTCCGCCTGTGGATAACCCCGGCTGCCACCCTGCCGGCGTCAGCCCTCCTGCGGCGGGCGGGCGTACGGGTTCCGGACCGGCTCGGGCTTGCTCGGGCCAGGTGCGTACGGTCCTGTCGTGTACGGTCCGGGCGCCGGTGCCGCGGGTGCGTTCCCGCCGGGCGGCGCGGCGTACGGGTTCGGGACCTGCGGCTGCGCGTACGGGTTCTGGGCCGGCGGGACCTGGTGGCGGGACCAGGGGGCCTCGCCGGGCGGGTAGTCCTGCGGGGCGACGTACCCGCCGCCGGGCAGGTGGGAGGCGCGCTCGCGCGGGGCCGGGGCGCCGAAGAGCGCGGTGCGCACGCCCCGCCGGGCCTCGCGGACGGCCTGCGCGACCGGGTGCAGGATCTCCCGGCGGACCCAGCGGCCCGCCGCCCGCAGCCCGCGCAGCACCGGAGCGCCGGTCCAGCGCCACACCCAGGCGACCGGGATCGCGACCAGCACCCGGAACGTCCGGGCCACCCCGCGCCCGATCGCCCGCGACACGTACCCGGCGGCGTGCCACGCCCAGGCGACCGCCGCACCGATCGCCCGGGCGACCGGCATGACGACCCACTGCCACAGGAAGACCAGCGGCACCACGAGCAGGATCCGCAGCACCCAGCCGACGGCCCGGCCGACCGGCGCGAGCACGTACCGCCACAGCGCCACCGCCGGCCACACCAGCAGGTAGCGCACCAGGAAGACCACGGCCACGGCGACCGCGGCGAGCACCGGCGAGATCAGGTAGTGCCAGATCCACACCGCGGGCACGACGAAGAGCACCCGGCCGACCGGCGCGAGGACGTACCGCCACAACGCCGCGAGCCCCCGTCCGAGCAGGTTCAGCGGCGGCGCGAAAACGTTCCGCCAGATCCACTCCAAGGCGATGCCGATACCCCTGGCCACCGCGCACAGCGCGTCCCACAGCAGCCGCAGCGGCAGCACCACGACGAACGCGACCACCCTGACGGGCAGTCTGACGGCCGCCACCAGGCAGCCGTCCCCACCGGGAGCCCCCGCCCCCGTCCCCCGTTCATATGTCATGCCCAGAACCCTATGGCCTGATCTCGCCGTTGCGACGCCGGAGGGGTCGGACGAGCGCGCTGCACACCCGGTGTGCCAGGCCGCGGGCGACCAGGGCGAGCAGGTCGGTCCTGCGGGGCTCCAGGTAGATGACGAAGTTGTCGAACCGGTGCACTCCCGGCCGGCCCGCGACCGACGCCGCGGCGTCGCGGATCGCGACCACGTCGTCGGCGGTCATTTCGAGCGGCGCCTCGTCGGGCTGGCAGGTGGCGCCGAGGGGGTGGTCGCGGCGCGGCCGGCGGGTCATCTCGACGTGGCCGCCCAGCACATGGGTCACCCGCCGCTCGGCGGCGAAGGCGGCCAGCCGGTCGAGCGTGGCGAGGTAGGCGGCGGAGTCGAAGGCGTACAGCCGCCCGGGCAGCACGGTGTCGCCGGTGAGCAGGATCCCGGTCCGCGGGTCGTGGACGGTGATCGCCGCCTCGTGGTGGCCCGGCGAGCCGAGCACCTCGAGCACCCGGCCGCCCAGGTCGAAAGACACCGTCCCGGTCGGCCAGTCCGCGCCGAAGCCGAAGAACGACCGTACCGACTCGGCGTCCCGCGGCAGCACGGTGGTCGCGGGGCGGCCGGCGAACTGCGGGTCGGCGGCCAGGTGGTCCTGGTGCCCGTGGCTGTGCGCGACGACCAACTCGTAGTGCGCCCTGGGGTGTTCGGAGAGCCAGCCGGCGATCAGCCGGTCGACGGTGGCGCGCAGCGGGAACAGTGCCGGGTCGGCGGTGGCGCCGGTGTCGAGCAGCAGCGCCCGGTCGTCGCCGAACAGCAGGTACAGGAAAGGGGCTTCGTAGCTGAGCGACTTGCTCTGCCTCAGGATCACGGTGTGCTCGTCGTAGTGGTGCACCTGGATCGGCGGTTCTGCGGCGCGCCGCCGGCCGGGCGTTCCGTGCGCCCAGCGGGCCGGCAGCGAGCCGGGCACCGGGGCCGAGTCCGGCGCCGGTTCCGGCCGCGCCCGACCGCCGTGCCCGCTGTCAGGTGCCGGATTCTCCGTCAGCGTCATCTCTGTCCTCCGGTTCGGTGGTCGGCAGGGGCTCCGGCGCGGGTTCGGCGTCGCCGTCCGCGTCGAGGGCGGGCAGCGGCGTGGCCGCCATGAAGTACCGGACGTGGCGCTGCCCGGGCCGCAGCGGGCCGCCGGCCGTCTCGGACCTGGCGATGTACGGCTCAAGAAGGGCGCGCCACTTCTCCTCGAGTTCGGCCGCGTCCGCCGCCGACAGCGCGGCCACCGCGGAGACGACGCCGGTCTTGTGCCGCCACTCGGCCGGCTCCTCGTCCCGGCGGCCGATGTGGTCCAGGATCGCCCGGGTCTCCCGCTCGACCAGCACCCGTTCGAGCTGCCCGCCGACCAGCCGGTCGGCACCCTGGCCGGCCGACCTGATCCGCAGTGTCGGCCGCGGGTCCGGCAGCCGCCACTTCCGCTCGCGCTTGTCCCGGCCGGGGCCGGCGTCCTCGACGAACCCGTATCGGGCCAACTGGCGCAGGTGGAACGAGCAGTTTGCCTGCGGCACGCCGAGTGCCCGACCGCAGCGGGCGGCCGTCGCCGGGCCGGTGGCCACCAGCAGGTCGAGCAGGTCGAGGCGGAGCGGATGGGCCAGGGCCTTGATCGCCCCGGGGTCGCTGATCTCCATTCCCAAAGAATACTTTGGGTCTTCGAGATGTCAATGCTTTCTTTGGCTTCTGCCGGTGATGCCGATCCGGTCGGCCGGGCCCGCCCTCAGGCGGGGGCCGCCGTCAGGTGCGGCGGACGAAGGTCACGTCCGCCGGGCGAACGTCAGGTCGCGGGCGGTGTCCAGGGCTGTCGCCACCGCGCCGAGCAGGACCGCGTCCTCGCCGAGCGCGCTCGCCGCGATCTTCGGGCGCAGCGGGGTGAGGCGGCGCAGGGTGTCGCGGACGGTCTGGAGCAGCAGGTCGGCGCTGTGGCCGACGCCGCCGCCGAGTACGACGAGGTCGGGGTCCAGCACCGCGGCGACCGCCGCCACCGTGTGGGCCAGCCGCTCGCCCTCCTGGCGGACCGCGGCGACGGCCGCCGGGTCGCCCGCGCGGGCCGCCTCGAAGACGGCCTTGGCGGTCGGCGCCGGTGACACGCCCAGCGCGCGGGCGGCCCGCACCACCGCGTCGGCGGAGACGGCGTCCTCGATGGTGTCGGGCTCGGTGCGGCCGGCCCACGGCAGGAAGCCGATCTCGCCGGCCGCCCCGTTCGCGCCGGTGAACAGCCGCCCGTCGGCGACCACTCCCATGCCCAGGCCCGTGCCGATCATGACGTAGACGAACAGCCTGCTGCCCGCCCCGACGCCGAAGGAGTGCTCGCCGAGCGCGGCGAGGTTGGCGTCGTTGTGCACCGCGAGCGGTACGCCCAGTTCCTCGCGCATCCGGTCGAAGAGCCCGGCCCGGCCCCAGCCGGGCAGGTGGTGGGCGTAGCGGACCCGGCGGGCCCGCGGGTCGTAGACGCCCGGGGTGCCGACCACGGCGTGCGCGACCTCCGTGACGCCCGCGTCGGCGACCACGCCGTGCGCGGTGGAGACCACCAGGTCGGCCATCGCGGCCGAGCTGCGGGCCCGGTTGCGTACGTCGGCGCGGGCCACGATCGTGCCGTCCAGGTCGGCGAGCGCGATCCGCAGCCAGTCGCGGCCGATGTCCACACCGAGCGCGTACCCGGCGGCGGGGTCGGGGGCGTACAGGACGGCGACCCGGCCGCGTTCCGGCGCGTGCAGGCCCGCCTCCTTGACCAGTCCGGCCGCTTCGAGTGCGGCCAGCGCGCTGGAGACGGTGGGCTTGGACAGGCCGGTCTCGCGGGCGAGTTGGGCGCGGGAGGCGGGTGCGGCCCGCAGCCGTTCCAGCAGCAGCCGCTCGTTGGAGCTGCGCAGACGCTGCTGATTCCAGGGCTGCTGGGAGCCGTCGACGCTGCTGGTCATGCATGCATTCTCGCTCACGGGCAGAAGATCGGGGCAAGGTCTTGACGGCATTAGTAAGGGAACTTAACTTAAGCCCCCTGTCATGCACACCGGCGAGGGAGCCACCATGTCCGGAAGCCAGACCCCGACCGGCGGATTCGTCCGCCGGATCGGGCTGTTCCAGGCCACCGCCATCAACATGAGCCAGATGTGCGGCATCGGCCCGTTCGTCACCATCCCGCTGATGGTCGGCGCGTTCGGCGGCCCGCAGGCGATCATCGGCTTCGTCGCGGGCGCGCTGCTGGCCCTCGCCGACGGGCTGGTGTGGGCCGAACTGGGCGCCTCCATGCCGGGCTCAGGCGGCAGCTACGTCTACCTGCGGCAGGCGTTCCAGTACCGCAGCGGCCGGCTGATGCCGTTCCTGTTCGTCTGGACGGCGATGCTCTTCATCCCGCTGATCATGTCCACCGGAGTCGTCGGCTTCGTGCAGTACCTCGGCTATCTCGCGCCGCACATGGGCAAGACCACCGGCGACCTCATCGGGCTCGCGATGATCGCGCTGGTCATCGGGCTGCTGTGGCGCGGTATCGAGCACATCGCGAAGATCACCGCCGTGATGTGGGTGGTGATGATCCTGTCCGTGGTGCTGGTGATCGCCGCCGCCGCGAGCGACTTCTCCGCGCACCTGGCCTTCACCTACCCCGCGCACGCGTTCTCGCTGACCACCAGCCACTTCTGGGTCGGCTTCGCGGCCGGTCTGACCATCGGCATCTACGACTACCTCGGCTACAACACCACCGCGTACATGGGCGCCGAGATCAAGAACCCCGGGCGAGTGCTGCCCCGGTCGATCATCTACTCGATCTGCGGGATCCTGGTGATCTACCTGCTGCTGCAGATCGGCACGCTCGGCGTCATCGACTGGCACCGGATGACCGACCCGCACGACATCGCGTCCACCTCGGTGGCCTCCGCCGTGCTGGAGAAGAACTGGGGCAAGGGCGCGGCCGACACCGTCACCGTGCTGATCCTGATCACCGCGTTCGCCTCGGTCTTCACCGGGCTGCTCGGCGGGTCCAGGGTGCCGTACGACGCGGCCCGCGACCGGGTGTTCTTCCGGCCGTACGGGACGCTGCACGCCAAGCACCGCTTCCCGGTGTGGGGTCTTGCGACGATGGGCGTGGTCACCGCGATCGGCTTCCTGATCGGCCGGCACACCGACCTCCAGACGCTGATCCAGCTGCTCACCACCGTGATGGTGATCGTCCAGGCACTCGCGCAGATCCTCGCCGTGGGCGTGCTGCGCCGCCGGCAGCCCGGGCTGCGCCGCCCGTACCGGATGTGGCTCTACCCGGCGCCCGCGGTGCTCGCGCTGATCGGCTGGCTGGTGATCTACGGGTACGCCGACAAGAACTCGCCCGGACGGCACCCGATCGAATGGTCGCTGGCGTGGGTGGCGCTGGGATGCGTGGCCTTCGTGCTGTGGTCCCGGTACGAGAAGGTGTGGCCGTTCGGGCCGAGGGAGATCTCCGAGGAGTACCTGGAGGGGGCCGATCCGGACGCGGCGCCCGAGCCGGCCGCCACCGCGTAGCCGCCGGGCGGCCGCCGGGCCCGGGCCACGGGTATTGCGGTGGCACCGGGCGGCCGGGGAGCGGCAGACTGAGGTGATGCCGCAGCTCATCGCTCCAGACGTCCGCCTGCACGCCTCGTTCCTCGCCGCCATGGATGAGTTCCGGGCCGAGGGGCGGGGCGGCATGGCCGACAACTCCATGGTCGGCGAGGACATCCGACGCCATGGCGCCGACTGGGCCGAGCCGGATGTCTTCGCCGCGTATGTCGCCGCCCAGCGCGCCGACGCCGACGAGGACGCGCCCCGCAAGCCGGGCTTCGTCCCGTGCACCAACCTGTGGTGGGCGCAGGGCGACGAATACCTCGCCCGGATCGCCATCCGGCACCGGCTCACCGACTTCCTGCGCGACTACGGCGGCCACATCGGCTACGACGTCCGCGCGTCGGTCCGGCGCCGCGGCCACGCCACCGCGATGCTCCGCGCCGCGCTCCCGGTCGCCGCGCGGCTCGGCATCGCGCAGGCCCTGATCACCTGCGACACCACCAACACCGCCTCCCGCCGGGTGATCGAGAAGTGCGGCGGCGTCCACGAGGACCAGCGGGGCGGAAAGCTGCGCTTCTGGGTCCCGACCTCCCCGGCTGACGTGGCCGACCCGGCCGACCCGCCCGGCCGACCCCCCGGCTGACCCGGCCGACCCGCCCGGCCGGCCCGGGGAGACCGTTCCGCCGTGTCCTTCCCGCGCGGGCGCGGGGGCGGCCTGGGACAATCGGGCCGGCGGCCTGACCGCTGACGCCCCGACGTGGAGTCTTCGATGACCACAGCGCAAGACCTTCTGATCATTACCCTCGACATGCCGTCCGCGCGGCCGGTGGAGCGCGGTGACCTGTCGCTCGCGCTCGCGGGGGCCGAGCTGATCGATCTGCTGAACGCCGGGGTCGTCAGGCTGGCGGACGCGCGCGTGCTGCCCACCGGGCAACCGGCCGACGTGGAGGGGCTGTTGGCGCAGGCCGCGGCCTCGCTGCCGGCGGCCGCACGGCCCGGGAGCGAGCCGCACGAGTCGGTGGACGACTGGCTGTGGCGGCGCGGGCGCGGGCTGTCCGCGGTCTATCTGGACGCGCTGGAGGCCGAGGGCAAGCTCACCAGGGAGCGGCACCGGCGGCTGCTGGTCCTGCACAGCAGCCGGATGGTGCTGGTGGACTCCCCGGCGCGCAGCCGCGCGGCCAACCGCTGGGCGGCCGACGAGCCGGTGCTGATCGCCCTCGCCGCGGCCGTCGGCATGCGGATCCGGCGGATCGACGAGGTCGAGGGCATCTCGGACGACGCCGTGGCGTCCGTACTGGCCGCCGTCATCGACGCGTTGACGGAGCTGGCGGGCGAACGGCACCGGCGGGCGCGCAAGCTTGAGGATGCCGCGACGGACAACGTCCAGCGCGGGTACTGACAGGCGCGGGTACTGACAGGCGCGGCTACCGACAGCCCGGCGCCACGGACGCGGCGCCACGGCCCCAGCGTCACGGCCCCGCGCTACGCCCGCCCCGGCGCGGCCTGGCCGCCGTTGAGCAGGCTGACGCCCAGGCTGGTCGGGCTGTGCAGCACCGCGTTGCGGTTGCGGGTGGTGCTGACCAGGCCGGCCTCGCGCAGCGTCGTCGCGTGCTCGCTGGCGCTCGCCGGGGCGATGCCGACCAGCACGGCCAACTCCTTGGTGGAGCAGCCCGGATGCTCGGCGATGGTGTGCAGCACCCCGGCCCTGGTGTGGCCGACGAGCGAGGCCAGCGACCCGGCGGTGGGCGCCCGCCTCCCCTGGCCCTCGTCCCCGTCCGGCGCGGTGGCGAAGACCGGCAGCGAGCGGGCGTGGGGGTCGATTCCCGCCGGATAGGTCAGTACGGGCTGCGGCTCGGCGTCCGGGTCGATGACCGGGGCCTCCACGCCGAAGGCCGACGGGACGAGCAGCAGCCCCTGGCCGCGCAGATACAGGTCGTCGTCGTAGCCCGAGGCCATCGTGACCTCAAGTACCGGCGGGCGCCAGCGGATCCGCCCCGGGTTCACCGCGGCGAGCAGCACCTCCATGCCGCCGCCGAGCACCTGCCGCATTCGCGCGCTCCGGTCGGCCGCCGCCAGGCTCCGCACCTGCTCCCAGTGCGGTTCGAGCACCTGCCCGTACACGTGCTCAAGGCTGTCGAAGAGCGCCCGCAACAGGTCGCGGTCGTCGGGCAGTTGACGCGTCCAGGACGGCAGCGGCTGGTGCTCGGCGACGTGGGCGAGGTCCGCCCGGACCACGGACCTGGGCGTGGCACGCGCCCGGTCCAGCATCTCCCGCGGGCTGCCGATCCCGGGCGCGGCAAGGAAGCCCGGCACCACGCCGAGCGGCGGCACCAGGTCGAACATCATCCTGGCCTGCGGGCGCAGCCCCTGCCTGACCCGCCGCCGCCAGGCGTCGAACCGCACCGGGTGCTCCCGGTCGCGCAGCACCCGTACCGCGGTGCTCAACTCGAAGAGCGGCGGCGGCACTTCCGCGACCCGGGTGCGCGCCAGGTCCTGCACGGTGAAGTGAATCCGGTAGGCCATGCTCTCCCCGTCACCCGTCGCCCTCCTGCCGGGCTCCCCCGCCGATCCTCCCGGAATGCCGCTCTTCGGCCCAGATCGAATCAGGTCGAGTAATCCGCGTCAAAGGCGCAAGCTGAACGAGTGCTGACCCCCACGGGGGTGGGGTCAGCACCCCGGCCTCCGTCCTGCCGCCGCCCGGCAGCGGCTCAACCGGCCTGCGCGGGCGGGGTCCAGAGGGCGAGCCACTGCTCGGCGCCCCATTCCTCGAAGCGTTCGAGTTCGGTGAAGCCGAGCTTCGTCGCCAGGCGCATCGAGGCGTGGTTGGCGGTCTGGGTGCCGAGGAGCACCGGCTCGCCGGGGAGTTCGGCGGCGAACCAGGCCAGGGCCGCCGTGCACGCCTCGGTGCCGTAGCCGCGGCCCCACGCGTGCGGCAGGAACAGGTAGCCGAGTTCGGTGCCCGCGGCCTCCGGGTGGCGGTGGTAGCCGGGGCGCTCGGGGTCGCGGGCGTTGAGCTCGATCGTGCCGATCAGCGCCCCGTCCCGCTCGACCACGAAGAAGCCGGCCCGCCGCCCCGGCACCTCGGGCACCATGCGTTCGAGCTCCTCGCGCGAGCTGGGGCCACCGACGTAAGTACCCACCTCAGGCGAGGCGTTCAGCTCGATGACCCCCGAACGGTCCCGGGCCTCGGAAGGCCGCAGCACCAGCCGCTCGGTGGTGATCGGGGCGGGCGGCCAGGCTATGGGACGCGTATCTGTCATGCCGGGAGACCCTACCGAACCTCCCGGCAGCGGCCTCAGACCACCGTCAGCGGCAGCAGCTTCTTGCCCGTCGGGCCGATCTGGATGTCCAGGTCGAGCTGCGGGCACACCCCGCAGTCGAAGCACGGGGTCCAGCGGCAGTCGTCGACCTCGGTCTCGTCCAGGGCGTCCTGCCAGTCCTCCCACAGCCAGTCCTTGTCGAGGCCGGAGTCCAGGTGGTCCCAGGGCAGCACCTCCTCGACCGTGCGCTCGCGGGTGGTGTACCAGCCGAGGTCCAGGCCGACGGCCGGGAGGGCGGACTCGCAGGCGGTCATCCAGCGGTCGTACGAGAAGTGCTCGCGCCAGCCGTCGAACCGGCCGCCGGACTCGTACACCGCGCGGATCACCGCGCCGACCCGGCGGTCGCCGCGGGAGAGCAGGCCCTCGATGATGCCGGGCTTGCCGTCGTGGTAGCGGAAGCCGATGTTGCGGCCGTACTTCTTGTCGGCGCGGATCGCGTCCCGCAGCTTGCCGAGCCGGGCGTCGGTCTCCTCCACGCCGAGCTGCGGCGCCCACTGGAACGGGGTGTGCGGCTTGGGCACGAAGCCGCCGATGGACACCGTGCAGCGGATGTCGTTCTGGCCGGTGACCTCGCGGCCCTTGGCGATCACCTTGCGAGCCATGTCGGCGATCTGCAGGACGTCCTCGTCGGTCTCGGTCGGCAGCCCGCACATGAAGTAGAGCTTGACCTGCCGCCAGCCGTTTCCGTACGCGGTGGCGACGGTACGGATCAGGTCCTCCTCGGAGACCATCTTGTTGATGACCTTGCGGATCCGCTCCGAGCCGCCCTCGGGGGCGAAGGTCAGGCCGGACCTGCGGCCGTTGCGGGTCAGCTCGTTGGCCAGGTCGATGTTGAACGCGTCCACCCGGGTGGACGGCAGCGACAGGCCGATCTTGTCTTCCTCGTACCGGTCGGCGAGGCCCTTGGCGACGTCGGCGATCTCGCTGTGGTCGGCCGACGACAGCGACAGCAGCCCGACCTCCTCGAAGCCGGTGGCCTTCAGGCCCTTCTCGACCATCTCGCCGATGCCGGTGATCGAGCGCTCCCGCACCGGGCGGGTGATCATCCCGGCCTGGCAGAACCGGCAGCCGCGGGTGCAGCCGCGGAAGATCTCCACCGACATCCGCTCGTGCACGGTCTCGGCCAGCGGCACCAGCGGCTGCTTGGGGTAGGGCCACTCGTCCAGGTCCATCACGGTGTGCTTGGACACCCGCCACGGCACGCCGCTGCGGTTGGGCACCACCCGGGCGATCCGGCCGTCGGGCAGGTACTCCACGTCGTAGAAGCGCGGTACGTAGACCCCGCCGGTCCTGGCCAGCCGCAGCAGCACCTCGTCCCGGCCGCCGGGGCGGCCCTCGGCCTTCCAGGCGCGGATGACCTCGGTCATCTCCAGGACGGCCTGCTCGCCGTCGCCGATCACGGCCGCGTCGATGAACTCGGCGATCGGCTCGGGGTTGAAGGCGGCGTGGCCGCCGGCCAGCACGATCGGGTCGTCCAGGGTGCGGTCGGCCGCCGACAGCGGGATGCCGGCCAGGTCGAGCGCGGTCAGCATGTTGGTGTAGCCGAGCTCGGTGGAGAAGCTGAGGCCGAAGACGTCGAAGGCGCGGACCGGGCGGTGCGCGTCCACGGTGAACTGCGGCACGCCGTGCTCGCGCATCAGCGCTTCCAGGTCGGGCCAGACGCTGTAGGTGCGCTCGGCGAGCACGCCCTCGCGCTCGTTGAGCACCTCGTAGAGGATCATGACGCCCTGGTTGGGCAGCCCGACCTCGTACGCGTCCGGGTACATCAGCGCCCAGCGGACGTCGGTGCTGTCCCACTCCTTCACGGTGGAGTTCAGCTCGCCGCCCACATATTGGATGGGCTTCTGGACGTGCGGGAGAAGCGCTTCCAGACGCGGGAAGACGGACTCGACAGGCATCTCGACGACTCTCATGAGGCTGACGGGGGCGCCCCGCCCCGGTGGCCGGGGCAGGATGACCCTCAAGGGTACCCGAGCGGCCGCCGTCCACCGGCCGTCAGACCGGCTGGTCGGCCGCCGCCCACGCCTCCGGCAGCCGCGCCTCGACCCGCGCGGCCCGCTCCCGTTCGGCCCGCGCTATCGCGTCGTACGGCGCCGGGTCCTCGCCCGCGGCCACCGCCTCCGCGCGCAGCGCCGTGACGGCGGCCCGGCACATCACGCTGTCCTGGTGCTCGCCCAGCAGGTGCTGCACCGCCTTCATCCGCCCGGTCTGCGCCCGCGCCCGTACGCCCAGCACCGGTTCGGCGGCCTCGGCGGAGTAGCGGGCCCGCTTGGCGGCCTTGCGGGCCTCGTGCAGCCCGACGTCCCGGTCCTCCCCCGGCGGCAGGTCGAGCGCGGTGTCGATCCGCCGCCGCAGCCGCCGGTGGTCCCGGCCGACGACGACCGCCACGGCCGACTCGGCGTCCGCGCCGGCGCCCAGCAGGTACGGGGGCGCGGCGAGCAGCGCCTCCAGGTCGTCGAGCAGCGCGAAGTAGCGGGCGCCGTCCAGGACGGCGACGACGGCGTCGTGCGTGCCGCCGCCCTGCTCGGTGGCCTCCCGCAGCCGGGGCGGGGGCGCGGTGCCAGGGTCGAGTTCGGCCAGCCGCTGGGTGAGGCGTTCGGCCAGCACCTCGCGGTCGCGCTCGGCGCCGAGGACTTCGGCGAGCCACTTCAGCTCGGCCCCGAGCGGGTCGGTGTACGCCCGGCTCAGCTGGCGGTCGAAGCTGCGGAACGCGCTGCGGGCCCGCCGGGTGGCGACCCGCATGCGGTGGACGGCGTCCTCGTCGGCGCGGCGCACCGCGGGGTCGAGCGCCAGGATCGCGGCGAGCTGGGCGTGCAGGTAGCCGGCGGCGGTCTCGCCCGCGGTACGGGGGACGGCCGGCGGGGCCGGCGGCGGGGTGAGCCGGTCGCCCAGCGCGCGGGCCAGCTTGGACGCGGAGGCGCTGCGGTGCAGCCCGGCGGCCCCCAGCCGCTCCTCGACGGCGTCGAGCAGCGCGTCGCCGCCCGCGTGCAGCTCGACCTCGGTCTCGGTCCAGGTGGACCCGGCGGTCTCCCCCGGCGGCACCAGATCCGCCCGCACCTCGTCGTACGCGACCTCCGCCAGCGTCCGCCCCTCGGCGTCCAGCAGCAGCGTCAGCCGCCGGGTGGTGCGCAGCCGGACGACGGGGGCCAGCTCACGGCCCCGGGTGAGGGCGGCGACCTCGGCGCGGAGCGCCTTGGGCGGCCTGCCGGGGGCGCGGCCGAGGGAGGCGTGCAGCTCGGTGCGGGTGTCGGCCCGGTCGGTGGGCCGCTTGAGGTGCCAGCCGGCGTCGGTACCGCCGGTGCGGCGGCGCAGCGTGGTGCGGTGCGCGGCCAGCGCCAGTTCTGCGGTGTCGAAGTAGACCGCGTCGAGCAGCACCGGTTCGAGCCGGGTGACGGTTGCCACGGACGGCAGCCCCTCCAGGTCGAGCGGCGCGGCGGCGACGTCGGCAGCCGATTCATCGGCCTCGTACTTCCGTTCGGTCTCCGTCAGCGCACGCACCATGCTCGGACGTTAGCCGCGAGTCCACCGTGGGGCAATGCTCAGGCAACCCCGGCCGCCGTCGGAGGCCGGGGTCAGGGAGCCGGCTACGCCGACATGGGGCGCTGCATCTTCACCGACTGCAACAGCCCTATGGCCACGCAGTTCGCGAACATCGACGATCCGCCGTACGACACGAAGGGCAGTGGGATGCCCGCGACCGGCATGATGCCCAGCGTCATCCCGATGTTCTCGAAGGACTGGAACGCGAACCACGCCACGATGCCGGCCGCGACGATCGTGCCGTACAGGTCGGTCGCGTTGCGGGCGATCGAGCAGGCGCGCCACAGGATGACGCCGATCAGCACGATGATCAGCAGCGCGCCGACGAAGCCCAGCTCCTCACCGGCCACCGAGAAGACGAAGTCGGTCTGCTGCTCGGGCACGAACTGGCCGGTGGTCTGGCTGCCGTGGAACAGTCCCTTGCCGAGCAGTCCGCCGGAGCCGATCGCGATCCTGGCCTGGCTGGTGTTGTAGCCGACGCCCGCCGGGTCGAGCGCGGGGTTGGCGAAGGCCGCGAACCGGTCGATCTGGTACTTGTCGAGGATGCCGAGCTGCCAGACCAGTATCGCGCCGACGATGCCGGTGGCGATCAGGCCGAACACCCAGCGGCTGGCCGCGCCGGAGGCCAGCAGCACGCCGAGCACGATCGCGCCGAGCACCATCACCGAGCCGAGGTCCGGCATCATCATGATGATCAGCACGGGCAGTGCGGCGATGCCGAGCGACTTGAGCACCGTGCGGTGGTCGGGGTGCTCCTGGTCTCCGGCGTCCACCCGGGCGGACAGCACCAGCGCCATGCCGATGATGATCGAGACCTTCACGAACTCGGCGGGCTGGATCGAGAAGCCGCCGCCGATCACGATCCAGGCGTGCGCGCCGTTGATCGTCGAGCCGAGCGGGCTGAGCACCGCCAGGATGCCCAGGATCGACAGCACGTAGAAGAACGGCACGATGTTGCGCATCCGCCGGTGCCCTATGACGACCGCGCCGATGCCGAGGGCGGAGCCGATGCCGGCGTTCATCAGGTGCCGGATCAGGAAGTAGTACTGGTCGCCGTGGGTGAGGCTGGTGCGCCCGCGGGTCGCGGAGTACACCAGCAGCGTGCCGAGGCCGCACAGCGCGAGGGCGGCGAACAGCAGCACCCAGTCCATCCGGCGCACTATCGAGTCCCGGGCGAAGAGCTTGCCCAGGGCCGAGCGCTCGGGGGTGAAGCGCCGGATCGTATAGCCGTTGGCGGTCATGACCAGGACTTTCTGCCGTACAGCAGCTTCGATGTGTCGGTCGGGGTGAGCGCGGCCGGCGGCGGCCCCGCGGCCACGGTGGCGGCCGGCAGGCCGGGGGCGGCCGTCACGGTCTCGTACGAGGCGGACTTGACCACCGCGCCGTCGGAGGAGATCTTCGGCAGTGTGGTGACCGGCTGCGGCATCAGGCCCTTCTTCGGGTCGATCTCGCCGCTGTCCTTCTTGATGCCGTACATCGCCTCGTAGATCCGGCGGACGGCCTCACCGGAACCGCCGGAGCCGGTGCCGCCCTGGGAGATCGTCATGACGATCGTGTAGTCCTTGGTGTACGTGTCGAACCAGGACGTGGTCTGCTTGCCCGCGACCTCGGCGGTACCGGTCTTGGCGTGCAGCGGGATCTTGGTCTGCGGCCAGCCGCCGAACTTCCAGTCGGCGGTGCCCTGGGTGACGACGTTGGCCAGCGCGGTGTTCATGTAGTTCAGGTCGGCCTTGGTGTCGGGCAGCTTGCCGGTCACGACCGGCTTGATCGGCGTGACGGTCTTGCCGTCGGCGCTGACCACGGCCTTCCCTATGGCCGGCTGGTACAGGGTGCCGCCGTTGGCGATGGCCGCGTAGATCCGGGCCATCTGCACCGGGGTGACCAGCGTGTCGCCCTGGCCGATCGCGTAGTTGACGGAGTCACCGGCGCGCACGACGTAGCCGTCGGGGCAGTTCTCCTTGGCGATCTCGGTCCCCAGGTCGGTCTTCTTACTGGTCTTGGCGATCTTGCACCAGTAGTCCTTCATCTGGTCGTAGTAGTCCTGCTTCCACTTGCGGTCCGGCACCCGTCCGGTGACCTCGCCCGGCAGGTCCACCCCGGTCTTGGCGCCCAGGCCGAACTGGTGGGCGGTCTTGAAGAACCAGTCCTTGGGGTGCTTGGGGTTGGTGCCGCCGTCCTTGAGCCATTCCTTGTAGGCGATGCCGTAGAAGACGGTGTCGCAGGACACCTCGAGGGCCCGGCCGAGCGAGATCGGGCCGAAGCTCTCGTTCTCGAAGTTCTTGAACACCTGGTTGCCGATGGTCATCGACGAGGAGCAGTCGTAGCCGCCGTCCGGGGCGTAGCCGGCGTTGAGCGCCGCGGTGGTGGAGATCACCTTGAACGTGGAGCCGGGCGCGGACTGGCCCTGGGTGGCCCGGTTCAGCAGCGGGTAGTTGGACTTCTTGTCGTTCAGCTGCGCGTACGCCTTGACGGAGATGCCGCCGACCCACTCGTTCGGGTCGTAGGTGGGGGCGCTGGCCATCGCGATGATCTGGCCGGTGTGGTTGTCCATCACGACCGCGGCGCCGGAGTCCGCCTTGTAGTTCTCGTGGCTGACGGTGTCGTACGTCTTGCGGGCGGCCACCATCGCCGCGTTGAGCTCCTTCTCGGTGACCGCCTGCACCCGGGAGTCGATGCTGGTGACCAGGTTGCTGCCGGGCTCCTCCGGGGTGTCGCCGGCCTTGCCGATCACCCGGCCGAGGTTGTCCACCTCGTAGCGGGTCACGCCGGCCTTGCCGCGCAGCTCGGAGTCGTAGGTGTTCTCCAGGCCCGACCGGCCGATCTGGTCCGAGCGCAGCAGCGGGTTCTTGGTCTTCTCCGAGGCGGTCAGCTCGTCGTCGGTGACCGGCGACAGGTAGCCGAGCACCTGCGCGGTGTTGGCCTGGGACGGCGCCGGGTAGCGGCGTACGGCGGTGGGCTCGGCGGTGATGCCGGGGAAGTCCTCGCGGCGCTCCATGATCTGCAGCGCCTGCTGGGTGGTGGCGGAGTCGGAGACCGGGATCGGCTGGTAGGGAGAACCGTTCCAGCAGGGCTGCGGCGTCTTGGCGTCGCACAGCCGGACCTTGTCCTGCACGTCCTTGGGCTTCATCCCGAGCACGCCGGCCAGCCTGGCCAGTACGGCCTGCCCGTCGTCGGCCTGCTTCAGCAGATCGGTGCGGTTGGCGGAGACCACCAGCCGGGTCTCGTTGTCGGCCAGCGGCACCCCGCGGTCGTCGAGGATCGAGCCGCGCACGGCGGGGGTGACGACCTGCTGGATGTGGTTGTTGGCGGCCTTCTGGTCGTACTCCTGGCCGTTGCGGATCTGCAGGAACCACAGCCGGCCGCCCAGGGTGATCAGCAGCGACAGGACCAGGACCTGCAGGACCACCAGCCGGATGGTGACCCGAGGGGTCCTGCCGGTCTCCGGGATGTTGCTCACCGCTGCCCCCTGGGCATCGAGTTCAGCTTCGCCACCTTGCCGCCGCTACGGCCGAACATCCCGCCGCGCGCCGCGGTGCCGCGGCTGCGCATCCCGCCGCGGATGCCGAGCCGGCCGCCGAGGCCGCCGCGGCTGCCGCCGAGCCCGCCGCCCCGGCTGCCGCCGCTGCTGCGGGTGCCGCCGAAGCCGCCGGCCGGGTCCTCGGTCATCGGATCGCGGTCGAACCGTCTGGCCAGCGCCATCACCAGTGGCACCAGGAACGGGGCGAGCAGCAGGTCGTACAGGGTGGCGGTGAGGACCAGCTTGGCCAGGCCCACATGGGCGCCCGCGGTGTCGCCGACCAGCGAGCCGACGGCCGCGTAGAGCACGGTGGTGCCGACGGCCGCGCCGATCACGACCAGCATCGGCCCGGCCGCGGTGCGCAGTTGGCCGCTCTCCGGCTTGAACAGCCCGGCCACGTAGCCGATCACGCACAGCACCAGGGCGTACCGGCCCACCGCGTGGTCGGCCGGCGGCGCGAGGTCGGCGAGCAGGCCGGCGAAGAAGCCGATCAGGCAGCCGGACACATGGCCGTAGGTGAGGGCCAGGCCGAGCACGGTGAGCAGCAGCACGTCCGGCACCGCACCCGGCAGGTGCAGCCGGGCCAGCACGCTGACCTGGGCGACCATCGCGACGACGACGAGGACGGTGGGGAGCACAATCCGGTTCAGACGCATGGGTCAGCCCCTGCCGCTGGTGTTCTTGGCGTTCGGGTCGGTCGTGCCCGCCGGCAGGCCGGCGCCGGTGGTGTTCGGGTTCGGCGTGCCGCCTGGGTTGGGTGTGCCGCCTGGATTCGGTGTGCCGTTCGGGTTGGGCGTGCCGCCCGGGTTCGGCTTGCCGGTGGTGGCCGGTTTGGCCGGCGGCTTGGCGGCCGGCGGGGTCGGCCTGGCGGGCAGCACGCTGTCCCGCGGGTCGGTGCGGGGCGCGACCACGACGACGCCGACCACGTCGAGCCGGGTGAAGCCGACGTAGGGCTGCACCTGGATGGTCTTGGTCAGGTTGCCGCCCGACGGGTCGATGCCGACGATCTTGCCGACCGGGACGCCCGGTACGAACGGCTTGCCGGCCTGCGAGCCGAAGGTGACCAGCCGGTCGCCCTTGTGCACGTCGGCCTTGCCGTTGAGCAGCTGCACCCGCATCGGCCGGTCGCCCTGGCCGGTGGCGAAGCCCAGCTCCATGGAGCCCTCAAGCCGGGTGCCGACGGTGAAGTCCGGGTCGTTGGCGAGCAGCACGGTGGACGTGGAGGGGCCGACGGTGGTGACCCGGCCGACCAGCCCGTCACCGTTGAGCACCGTCATGTCGCGGGCGATGCCGTCATGGCTGCCGGCGTCGATGGTGACCGTCCAGGAGAAGCCCTGGGCCGCTCCTATGGCGATCACCTGGGCGCCCTTGATCGTGTACTGCCCGGCGCCGGCGGTCTTCAGCAGCTTGTCCAGCTCCTGCGCCTTGTTGCGGGTGATGTCCTTGCTGCCGAGCTGCTGCTTGAGCGCCTCGTTCTCGCGTTGCAGGCGGTCGATGGTGCTGCTGCGGCCGCCCGAGTCGCGGACGGCCTGTATGGCGTTGCCCACCGGATCGACGGCGCCGGACACGCCCCGCTCGATCGGGCCGAACACGGACTGGGCCGCCTGCCGTGGCCGGTCCAGCGGTGAGTCCTCACCGCCCCGGATGTCCACGGTGATCAGCGCGAACGCGATCACCACCAGCAGCACCAGCAGAAGCCGGCTCTCCTTTGTGTCCCTCACGGGCGCCAGTCCGTGCCTTCCTCATCGGACCCGCCGCCGCTACGGGCCGCGGCCGGGTCGAAGCTGGTGTGCCGGGTGCCCGCCGCTGTCCGGGCGGAGCCCCCACGCGCACGGACGGTACGGAACCGGAGTGTTACGGGTGCGTCATCTGCGGCCACGCGGGGTGGCGTCGAGCACCTGCTGCAGCGCCTCGAACTCCTCCACGCACTTGCCCGCGCCGAGCGCGACGCAGTCGAGCGGCGCCTCGGCGATGTGGATCGGCATGCCGGTCTCGTGCCGCAGCCGCTCGTCCAGGCCGCGCAGCAGCGCGCCGCCGCCGGCCAGCACGATGCCGCGGTCCATGATGTCGCCGGACAGCTCCGGCGGGCACTTGTCCAGCGTGGTCTTCACCGCGTCGACGATCGCGTTGACCGGCTCCTCGATGGCCCTGCGGACCTCGGCCGCGGAGATGACCACGGTCTTGGGGAGCCCGCTGACCAGGTCGCGGCCGCGGATCTCGGTGTGCTCGTCCTTCTCCGGCTTCGGGTCGAAGGCGGAGCCGATGGTGAGCTTGATCTGCTCCGAGGTGCGCTCACCGAGGAGCAGGCTGTACTCCTTCTTGATGTGCTGGATGATCGCGTTGTCCAGCTCGTCGCCGGCCACCCGGATGGACTGGGCGGTGACGATGCCGCCGAGGCTGATCACCGCGACCTCGGTGGTGCCGCCGCCGATGTCCACCACCATGTTGCCGGTGGCCTCGTGCACCGGCAGGCCGGCGCCGATCGCGGCCGCCATCGGCTCCTCGATGATGTGCACGGTCCGCGCGCCGGCCTGGGTGGCCGCCTCGATGACGGCACGGCGCTCCACTCCTGTGATGCCGGAGGGCACGCAGACCACGACCCGCGGGCGGACCATGTAGCGCCGCTTGTGGATCTTCAGGATGAAGTAGCGCAGCATGCGCTCGGTGATCTCGAAGTCGGCGATCACGCCGTCCTTCAGCGGCCGCACGGCGACGATGTTGCCGGGGGTGCGGCCGATCATCTTCTTGGCCTCGGAGCCGACGGCCAGGATGCCGCCGGTGTTGGTGTTGACGGCCACGACCGACGGCTCGTTCAGAACGATCCCGCGACCCCTGACGTACACCAGCGTGTTGGCGGTCCCGAGATCGACAGCCATGTCACGGCCGATGAACGACATGTTGTTCGCCATGTGGATACGTCAGGCCTTCCCGAGCTTGAGCGGAGATTCCATCGTAGTCGCGCCGGACGGGGCGCGTGGCCGGGGTTCCGACGTCATTGTCATCAGAACACACAGCAGACCTCAGTAATGGTGACGCCGTGTCGGGGTGATTGGTTCCCGATCGACGACGGCATATGCCGTGAAGTGCCGGGAATCCCCCGGCCGCCTTTCTGGCACGGCGTCAGCCGCCGGTGCCCGGCCGTGAAGCAGCAGGCCGGAGGCGTCGTACGAACTTCCGCCCGATTAGGCCAGACCGGGGAAGAAGATCTTGATCTCGCGTTCCGCGGATTCCTCGGAGTCCGACGCGTGAATGAGATTCTCCCGGACAATCGTCCCGAAGTCCCCCCGAATGGAGCCCGGTGCGGCGGCGATCGGATCGGTCGGTCCGGCGAGTGCCCGTACGCCCTCGATGACGCGTTCGCCGGACACCACCAGGGCCACCGCGGGGCCGGACGACATGAAGTCCATCAGCGGCGGGTAGAACGGCTTGCCGACGTGCTCGGCGTAGTGCTGCTCCAGGGTGCCGCGGTCCAGCGCGCGCAGTTCGAGCGCGGTGATCGACCAGCCCGCCTTGCGTTCGATCCGTCCGATGATCTCGCCGACCAGACCGCGGCCGACCGCGTCGGGCTTGAGAAGGACAAGGGTGCGCTGGGACACGGTTTCGGCTCCTGCTGTCTGCGGTACGGGGGTGCGGCTGCGAACGTTCGGCGGGTATGACGAGCGGATATGACGAGGAGCCTACAAGGCGACCGGCGGGCGGTTCAGGCCGCCTGCGCGCCGTCCTGCTGCGCGCGCTCGTGCTGGGCCCTGATCACGTCCACCTTCCGACCGTAGTGGATCGACGCCCACCACAGGGCGGCGAAGACCGCCCCGAGGAAGAACATCCCGCCGACCACAAGACCGCTGACGATCAGCCCGATCTGCAGCGCCCAGCCGACCGCCAGCGCGCCCGGCCTGGTCAGCACCCCGCACAGCAGCACGCACAGCAGCATCGCGCCGCCGCACACCGACCACACCGTGGCCTGGGACAGGCCCGGGTGCTTCATCGCGACGAGGCCGGCGAAGCCGATCACGAAGAACTCGCCGATCAGCGTGCTCGAACACAGCGTCCGCATGGCTGTCGCCCCTTCACTTCCCGCCCAGCAGCAGCCGGGCCTCTCCCACGGTGATGACCGAGCCGGTCACCAGCACCCCGGCGCCGGAGTAGGCGCCCTCGTCGTCGGCCAGCGCGATCGCCGCCTCCAGGGCGTCGTCCAGCCGCGGCTCGACCTGCACCCGGTCCTCGCCGAACACCTCGACGGCCAGCGCCGCCAGCTCGTCCACGTCCATCGCCCGGTGGGTGGAGTTGCGGGTGACCACCACCTCCGCGAGCACCGGCTCGAACGCCTCAAGCAGCCCGCGCACGTCCTTGTCGCCGCTCGGCCCGACCACGCCCACCAGATGGGTGAAGTCGAAGGCCTCGCCGACCGCCGCAGCGGCGGCCCGGGCGCCGGCCGGGTTGTGCGCCGCGTCCAGCACCACCGTCGGGCTGCGCCGGACGATCTCCAGCCGGCCAGGCGAGGTGACGGCGGCGAACGCCGTGCGCACGGTGTCGATGTCGAGCGTGCGCTCGTGGGTGCTGCCGATGCCGAAGAACGCCTCGACGGCGGCCAGCGCGAGCACCGCGTTGTGCGCCTGGTGCTCGCCGTGCAGCGGCAGGAAGACCTGGTCGTACTCGCCGCCGAGGCCGCGCAGCGTCAGCAGCTGGCCGCCGACGGCGACCTCCCGGCGCAGCACGCCGAACTCAAGGCCCTCGCGGGCCACCGTCGCGTCCACCTCGACGGACCGCGCGAGCAGCACCTGCGCCGCGTCGGCGGGCTGCGCGGCCAGCACGGCGGTGGCGTCCTTCTTGATGATGCCGGCCTTCTCGCCGGCGATCTCGCCGGTGGTGCCGCCGAGCCGGTCGGTGTGGTCGAGCGCGACCGGGGTGACCACGGCCACCTGCCCGTCCACCACGTTCGTCGCGTCCCAGCTGCCGCCCATGCCGACCTCGACCACGGCGACGTCGACCGGTGCGTCGGCGAAGGCCGCGTAGGCCATCGCGGTGATCACCTCGAAGAACGACATCCGGTGCGGCTGCGAGCCGTCGACCATCCCCACGTACGGCTGGAGGTCGTGGTAGGTCTCGATGAACCGCTCGGCGCTCACCGGGGCGCCGTCCAGGCTGATCCGCTCGGTGACGGACTGCACGTGCGGGCTGGTGTAGCGGCCGGTGCGCAGGTCGAAGGCGAGCAGCAGCCGCTCGATCATCCGGGCGGTGCTGGTCTTGCCGTTGGTGCCGGTGATGTGGATCGCGGGGTAGCTGCGCTGCGGTTCGCCGAGGATGTCCATCAGCGCCGTCATCCGGTCCAGGGACGGCTCCAGCCTGGTCTCCGGCCAGCGGCCGAGCAGCTCCTCCTCCACCGCGTGCAGCGCCCGGTCGAGCTCGGGGTCGGCGGGGCGGCGCGGCACGTCGTCCTCGCCGGCGACGCCGGGGACCGGGGTGCGCAGCGTGCGGCTGCCGGCCTCGATCAGCGCGTAGTCGGCCTCGCGCTGCGGGTCGGTGCCGAAGTCGTCGGAGTCGGCCAGCGGGTCGCCGGAATCGGCCGCCTGCTCGCGGTCGTCGCCGTCGTCGCCGTACGGGTCGAAGGCGTCGTCGCCGGTGCTGCCGCCGTGCTGGGGGTGGTCGCTCACGCGGCCCAGTCTACGGAGCCGGGGCGGCGGGTACGGCCACGGGCCCGGCCGCGGGGTGCGGTACGGGCCCGTGGGGGGCGTGCGGTGGTGCGCCGGCGGGCGTCGGGTGCTCCCGCTCAGGCCGCCGGGCCGGACGGGTCGGGCGGGTCGGACGGCAGCTGGCCGATCTGCGCGCCGATCCGGGCGATGTCGGCCTCGGCCGCCGCCAGCCGAGTGCGGATCTTGGCCACCACCGGTTCCGGTGCCTTGGCGAGGAACGCCTCGTTGCCGAGCTTGCCCTCCGCCTGCGCCTTCTCCTTCTCGGCGGCGCCCAGGTCCTTGGTGAGCCGCTTGCGCTCGGCCGCCACGTCGATCGTGCCCGACAGGTCGAGCGCGACCGTCGCGCCGGCCACCGGCAGCGTCGCCGTGGCGTGGAAGCCGTCACCCTCGGGCTGCAACCGCAGCAGCTGCCGGATCGCGGCCTCGTGCGGCGCGAGCCCGGTTCCGTCCAGCGCCAGCCGGGCGGGCACCTTCTGGCCGGGCTGCAGGCCCTGGTCGGAGCGGAACCTGCGGACCTCGGTGACCACCCGCTGGACGGCGGCGATCTCCGCCTCGGCCGCCGGGTCCCGGAAGCCTGAATCCTGCGGCCAGTCCGCGATCACCACGGACTCGGCGCCGGTGAGCGTGGTCCACAGGGTCTCGGTGACGAACGGGATCACCGGGTGCAGCAGCCGCAGCGTGACGTCAAGCACCTCGCCGAGCACCCTGCCCGAGACGGTGGCCGCCTCGCCGCCGGCCTGGAAGGTGGTCTTGGACAGCTCGACGTACCAGTCGAAGACCTCGTCCCACGCGAAGTGGAACAGCACGTCGGACAGCTTGGCGAACTGGTAGTCCTCGTAGAGCGCGTCCACCTCGGCGACGGTCGCGTTCAGCCGCGACAGAATCCACCGGTCGGCGGCCGACAGCCGGTCGGCGGCGGGCAGTTCACCGCGCACGGTGGCGCCGTTCATCAGCGCGAAGCGGGTGGCGTTCCACACCTTGTTGGCGAAGTTGCGCGAGCCCTGGACCCAGCCCTCGCCGATCGGCACGTCGGCCCCGGGGTTGGCGCCCCGGGCCAGGGTGAAGCGGACGGCGTCCGAGCCGTAGCGGTCCATCCAGTGGAGCGGATCGACGGAGTTGGGGTTGGACTTGGACATCTTCTTGCCGAACTCGTCCCGGACCAGGCCGGTGAGCACGATGGTGTGGAACGGCGGCACTCCGTCCATCGCGTACAGGCCGAACATCATCATCCGGGCGACCCAGAAGAAGATGATGTCGTGGCCGGTGAGCAGCACGTCGGTCGGATAGAACTTCGCCAGGTCCTGGGTCTGCTCCGGCCAGCCGAGGGTGGAGAACGGCCACAGGCCGGAGGAGAACCAGGTGTCGAGGACGTCGGAATCCTGCGTCCAGCCCTCGCCGGGCGGCTGCTCGTCAGGACCGAGGCAGACGGTCTCGCCGTTCGGCCCGTACCAGACCGGGATCCGGTGGCCCCACCACAACTGGCGTGAGATGCACCAGTCGTGCATGTTGTCGACCCAGTCGAAGTAGCGCTTCGACATCTCCTGCGGGTGGATGGCGACCCGGCCGTCGCGCACCGCGTCGCCGGCGGCCTGGGACAGCGGCTCGACCTTGACCCACCACTGGAGCGACAGCCGCGGCTCGACGGTGGTCCGGCAGCGCGAGCAGTGGCCCACCGAGTGGGTGTACGGGCGCTTCTCGGCCACGATCCGGCCCTGCTCGCGCAGGCTGCCGACGATCGCCGAGCGCGCCTCGAACCGGTCGAGACCCTGGAACGGGCCGGGCACCGTGATGATCGCCCGCTCGTCCATGATCGTCAGCGACTCCAGGCCGTGCCGCTGGCCGATCGCGAAGTCGTTCGGGTCGTGCGCGGGCGTCACCTTGACGGCGCCGGTGCCGAACTCCGGGTCGACGTGCTCGTCCGCGACGACCGGGATCGTCCGGTCGGTGAGCGGCAGCCTGATCCGCTTGCCGACCAGGTGCGCGTACCGCTCGTCGTCGGGGTGGACGGCCACGGCGGTGTCACCGAGCATCGTCTCGACCCGGGTGGTGGCGACGACCACGGTCTCGTCGCCCTCGCCGTACCGGATGGACACCAACTCGCCGTCGTCGTCCTGGTATTCCACCTCGATGTCGGAGATGGCGGTCAGGCAGCGCGGACACCAGTTGATGATCCGCTCGGCGCGGTAGATCAGCTCGTCGTCGTAGAGCTTCTTGAAGATGGTCTGGACGGCGCGGGACAGCCCGTCGTCCATGGTGAAGCGCTCCCGCGACCAGGCCACGCCGTCACCGAGCCGGCGCATCTGGCCGAGGATCCGGCCGCCGTACTCGTCCTTCCACTTCCAGACCCGCTCGACGAACGCCTCACGGCCGATGTCCTGCCGGGACTTGCCCTCGTTCGCGAGCTGGCTCTCGACCCGGTTCTGGGTGGCGATGCCGGCGTGGTCCATGCCGGGCAGCCACAGCGACTCGTGGCCCTGCATCCGCTTGCGGCGGGTCAGCGCGTCCATCAGCGTGTGCTGGAAGGCGTGCCCCAGGTGCAGGCTGCCGGTGACGTTCGGCGGCGGGATGACGATCGTGTACGGCGGCTTGTCGCTCTTCGCGTCCGCCTCGAAATACCCGCGCTCTACCCAGCGCTCGTACAGCGTCCCCTCTACGTCGGCCGGCACGTACTGGGTCGGCAGTTCGGGGGTGCTGTCCGGCCCGCGATCGGGGCTGCGCTGAGTGTTGTCGGTCACGGGGTGAATTCTACGGTCAGGGACCGTGCCGTTACGAATCAGTTGCTCCCCCGCTGTCGGAGGTGGGCATGCCATCGGCGAGGATGGCCTGACTCGTTCACGGAGGGGGACACACCCATGAGTTACAACCAGCCGCCGCCGAACCCCTACGGACAGGATCCGCAGCAGGGGGGCGGCGGCTACGGCCAGCCGCAGCAGCCCGGTTACCCGCAGCAGCCGCCGCAGCAGGGCGGGTACGGCCAGCCGCAGCCCGGGTACGGGCAGCAGCAGCCCCAGCAGGGTGGCTACGGGCAGCCGCAGGGGCAGCCCGGGTACGGCTACCCGCAGGGCCCTGGCCAGCAGCAGGCGCCGTACGGGCAGGTGCCGCAGCAGCCGGGCTACGGCTACGGCCAGCCGCCGATGCCGCCGCAGGGCGGCGGGAACGGCAAGCGGATCGCGATCATCGTCGGCGCGGTGGTCGTGGTGGCCGCTATCGTCGGCGGCGTCGTCGTCGCGACCAAGGGCGGCGGTGGGGACGACAAGCACTACAAGCTCACCACGCCGGCCGTCGTGGCCACCGACTACAAGAAGAGCAGCGACGACACCTCAGGTGACGGCTTCGACTCCGAGGACATGACCATCCTCTCCAAGGAGGGCGTCACCGCCCCCGTGAAGGTGGTCGGCGCGTACGTGGACGGCTCCGAGGAGACCGGCAAGGTCCTGGAGCTCAGCGGGGTGTGGGGCCGGGTGCCCGACCCGCAGAAGGTCGTGGACGCCATGTTCGCCGCGCTGCCCGGCCGGATGGCCAAGGACGACGACTCCAGCGGCAAGAACGAGCTGGTGGGCAAGCCGGAGAAGGTCACGCCGGCCGGGCTCGACGGCGACGGCGTCGTCATGGAGTGCCAGAACTCCAAGTACAGCGACACCGATTCCGGCAAGTCGTTCACCTCGCCGGTGTGCCTGTGGGCCGACCACAGCTCGGTGGCGTCGGTGACCGCGCTGGACCTGACCAAGGCGGCGATCGGCGGTCAGAACCTCACGATGGACGAGGCCGCCACGCTGGCCGCGCAGGTCCGCAAGGACTCGCTGGTGGAGATCCCGAAGGTGTCGAAGTGAGCGGAACCGCTGCGGCCCGCGACTGAGGCGACTGCCAGCGCACGTACGTCAAAGGGGGCGCCCGGGAAATCCCGGGCGCCCCCTCGGCAGTTCTGGCCGGGCTGTGCGGCGCTGCGCTACGCGCTCTTCTGCTCGCCCTTGCCGACGATCCGCGGTTCGCGCGGCACGAGCGTCGGATTGACGTTGGAGTGCACGACGTCGGCGGTGATCACGACCCGGGCCACGTCCTTGCGGGACGGCACCTCGTACATCACCGACTGGAGGACCTCCTCCATGATGGCCCGCAGGCCGCGCGCCCCGGTCTGCCGCAGGATCGCCTGGTCGGCGATGGCCTCAAGCGCCGCCCGCTCGAACTCCAGCTCCACGCCGTCGAGTTCGAAGAGCTTCTGGTACTGCTTCACCAGCGCGTTGCGCGGCTCGACCAGGATCTGGAGCAGCGCCTCGCGGTCGAGGTTGTGCACGTTGGTGATGACCGGCAGCCGGCCGATGAACTCGGGGATCATGCCGAACTTCACCAGATCCTCGGGCATGATCTCGGAGAACTGGTCGGCCATGTTCAGCTCCCGCTTGGAGCGGATCGTGGCGCCGAAGCCGATGCCCTTGGCGCCCGCCCTGGCCTCGATGATCTTCTCCAGGCCGGCGAACGCGCCACCGACGATGAACAGCACGTTGGTGGTGTCGATCTGGATGAACTCCTGGTGCGGGTGCTTTCGCCCGCCCTGCGGCGGCACCGAGGCGGTGGTGCCCTCCAGGATCTTCAGCAGCGCCTGCTGGACGCCCTCGCCCGACACGTCCCGGGTGATCGACGGGTTCTCGCTCTTGCGGGCGACCTTGTCGATCTCGTCGATGTAGATGATCCCGGTCTCGGCCTTCTTGACGTCGTAGTCGGCCGCCTGGATCAGCTTGAGCAGGATGTTCTCGACGTCCTCACCGACGTAGCCGGCCTCGGTCAGCGCGGTGGCGTCCGCGATGGCGAACGGCACGTTGAGCATCCGGGCCAGGGTCTGCGCCAGCAGCGTCTTGCCGGAGCCGGTCGGGCCGAGCAGCAGGATGTTGGACTTGGCGAGCTCGATCGCGTCGTCATGCCCGGGGCGGCCGCTCTCACCCGCCTGCACCCGCTTGTAGTGGTTGTACACCGCGACGGAGAGCGCCTTCTTGGCCGGGGTCTGCCCGACCACGTAGCTCTCCAGGAACTCGTAGATCTCCCGCGGCTTGGGGAGATCCTCCCAGCGCACCTCGGAGGACTCGGCGAGCTCCTCCTCGATGATCTCGTTGCAGAGGTCGATGCACTCGTCGCAGATGTACACACCAGGACCTGCGATGAGCTTCTTCACCTGCTTCTGGCTCTTCCCGCAGAAAGAGCACTTCAGCAGGTCTCCGCCGTCACCGATGCGTGCCACGAGGTGTTTCCCCTTCGCCTGGGATCCGCCGACTTCAACGGAGCCTGGTGCTTCTCTCATCGACGGTACCTTGCCGCGACCCCCGTGTGGGCCCCCCTTGGACGGACTGGATGGCCGAGTCCAAGGAGGGCCAGGTGGGAGACGGCGGGGCTGCGCCCGTCAGGACCCGTCGGTTCAGACGCTCACGGACGTCTTGCGGGTGGACACGATCTGGTCGACCAGGCCGTAGGCCAGCGACTCCTCGGCGGTCAGGATCTTGTCCCGCTCGATGTCGTCGCGGATCTGCTCGATCGGCGTGGTGGAGTGCTTGGCGAGCATCTCCTCCAGCTGCTGGCGCATCCGGATGATCTCGTTGGCCGCGATCTCCAGGTCGGAGACCTGGCCGCGGCCGGTCTCGCTGTACGGCTGGTGGATCAGCACCCGGGCGTTCGGCAGCGCCATCCGCTTGCCGGGGCTGCCGGCCGCCAGCAGCACCGCGGCGGCCGAGGCCGCCTGGCCCATGCAGACCGTCTGGATGTCGGGCTTCACGAACTGCATGGTGTCGTAGATCGCCGTCAGCGCGGTGAAGGAGCCGCCGGGGCTGTTGATGTACACCGAGATGTCCCGGTCGGGGTCCATCGACTCCAGGCACAGCAGCTGCGCCATGATGTCGTTGGCCGAGGTGTCGTCGATCTGCACGCCGAGGAAGATCACCCGCTCCTCGAACAGCTTCGAGTACGGGTTGTACGTACGAGTGCCCTGCGAGGTGCGCTCGATGAATTCCGGCACGTAGTAGCGGGCCTCCGCGCCGAACACGCCGGGCCGCCCGGCCGCGGTGCGCTCGGCCTCGGTGCGCTCGTACAGGCCGCTGCCGGGGAAGTTCATGGGGTTCACGTCCACCGTCCTGGTGAGGGAAGAGCTTCGCTTCGAGGAATCTGCAAGGAGGGGCGGTCGCGGCCGCTGGGCGCTCAGGAGGCGCCGGTGCCACCGCCACCGGGGACGTGCGCGGCGGACAGCATGACGTCGTCGATCAGCCCGTACTCCTGGGCTTCCTCGGCGGAGAACCAGCGGTCGCGGTCGGAGTCCTTGGTGATCTGCTCGAAGGACTGCCCGGAGTGCTGGGCGATCAGCTCCGCCATCCGGCGCTTGGTGTGCAGGAGCTGCTCGGCCTGGATCTTGATGTCGGTGGCGGAGCCGCCGAGGCCGGCGGAGGGCTGGTGCATGAGGATGCGGGTGTTCGGCAGCGCGAACCGCTTGCCGGGGGTGCCCGCGGTGAGCAGGAACTGACCCATCGACGCGGCCATGCCCATCGCGATCGTGACCACGTCGTTCTTGATGAACTGCATGGTGTCGTAGATCGCCATGCCCGCGGTCACCGAGCCGCCGGGGCTGTTGACGTAGAGGAAGATGTCCTTGTCGGGCTCCGCGGCGAGCAGCAGCAGCTGTGCGGTGATCTTGTTTGCGATGTCGTCGTCCACGGCCTGGCCGAGGAAGATGATCCGCTCGCCGAGCAGCCGGTTGTAGACCTGGTCGCCGAGGCCACCGAGGGTCGGCTCGCCGGCGGCGGAAGGCATCGGAGTAGTCACGTATTCCACCTGCTCGTTGTCGGACGGCAGCCTCGCCGTCACTGGGTCTTCGCCGGGCCGGGGGCGGCCCCTGCTGGCACCGCGCCCCCGCCCTCCTACTTACGGACCCTAACGCGCAGGTGGGGCCCGGCAATCCCGTACGGGGAACTGTTCGCTGTCGGCGCAGGGTCGCTCCCGCTGAGCGGTGCCGGGTCGCTCGCGCTCGACGGTGCCGGGTTGTACCCCGCGCCCCGGTTTCGGACCCTTCCTGGTGGTCCCTCGTGGCTGGCGAGCCACTTGCGCCCCGGCCAGGAAGCGCCCCGTCAGGGGCGCGGGGCTGCTGTCGATATGCGGCTGCCGCCGCGTGGGCGCGAGCACGGACCCCGCCAGGGGCGCGGGGCTGTTGTCGATATGCGGCTGCCGCCGCGTGGGCGCGAGCACGGGCCCCGTCAGGGGCGCGGGGCTGCTGTCGATATGCGGCTGCCGCCGCGTGGGCGCGAGCACGGGCCCCGTCAGGGGCGCGGGGCTGCTGTCGATATGCGGCTGCCGCCGCGTGGGCGCGAGCACGGGCCCCGTCAGGGGCGCGGGGCTGCTGTCGATATGCGGCTGCCGCCGCGTGGGCGCGAGCACGGGCCCCGTCAAGGGCGCGGAGAACTGCGCGGCCAGCCACGACGGAGGCGCGGGTGGCCACCGGCCCGAAGGGGCTGGTGCTGTTGTTTCCCGCCCTCCCCCAACCTTCGGCCGGGGGTGCCCCCAGGCCGTCGGTGGCTGAGCGCGCAGTTCCCCGCGCCCCTACGGGGGCGCATCCTCGCCGGGGCGAAGCCCGGGGAGCCCGGGCCGGGGCCCGGGGGGTCAGGCCTTGGCGTCGGCCTCGACGGCGGCGTCGGACTCCTCGGCCTCAGCCTCGTCCTCGGCACCCTCGCCGGAGGCGTCCTCGTCCTCCTCGTCCTCGAGGTCGACGACCTCACCGTTGGTGTCGGTGACCTTCGCCGCCTCGACCACGACGGCAAGTGCCTTGCCCCGCGCGACCTCGCCCACGAGCATCGGCACCTGGCCGCCCTCGACCACCGCCTGGGCGAACTGGTCCGGGGTCATCCCCGAGGTCGCCGCACGCCGCATGAGGTGCTCGGTGAGCTCCTCCTGGTTGACCGACAGCTTCTCCTTGTTGACGAGCTCGTCAAGGATGAACTGGGTCTTGATGCCCTTGACCGCCTGGGTCTCCAGCTCCGCGTCGTACTCCTCGCGGCTCTTGCCCTCGCGCTCCAGGTACGTGTCCCAGTCCAGGCCCATCTGCGGGAACTGGTGGTGCTCCAGGTTGTGCGTCCTGGTCTGGATCTCGTCCTTGAGCAGCTTCTCCGGGATCGGCACCTCGGTGAGCTCGATCAGCGCGTCGAGCACCTTCTCCTGGGCGTCGGTCGCCTGGTCGTACTGCCGCATCCGGGAGAGCCGGCCGCGGCTGTCCTCGCGCAGCTCGTCCAGCGTGTCGAACTCGCTGGCGAGGGTGGCGAAGTCGTCGTCCAGGGCGGGCAGTTCGCGGGCCTGGACGTCGGTGACGGTGACCTTGACGTCGGCGTCGCTGCCGGCCGCCGAGCCGCCCTTGAGGGAGGAGGTGAAGGTGGCGCTGCCGCCGGCCTCCAGGCCGATGACGGCCTCGTCGATGCCGTCGAGCAGCTGGCCGGAGCCGATGGTGTAGCTGACGGCCGACGCGACGCCGTCCTCCAGCACGTTGCCGTCGACCGAGGCCTCCAGGTCCACCACCACGACATCGCCCTCGGCCGCGGCGCGCTCGACCGTGGTGGTCGAGGCGAACCGCTCGCGCAGCTCCTCCAGCGACTTCTCGACGTCCTCGTCCGACACCTCGACGGCGTCCACGGTGACCTCGATGCCGGAGTAGTCCGGGATCTCGATGGTCGGGCGGATGTCCACCTCGGCGGTGAACTTCAGTTCGTCGCCGTCGTTGAACTCGGTGATGTCCACGTCGGGCTGCCCGAGCACATTGAGCTCACCCTCGCTGACCGCCTCCGTGTAGAACTTCGGCAGCGCGTCGTTGATGGCCTCTTCGAGGACCGCGCCACGGCCGAACCGCTGGTCGATGACGCGCGCAGGGATCTTGCCCTTGCGGAAGCCCGGCACCGAGACCTGCTGGTTGATCTTCTTGTACGCCGCGTCGAGGCTGGGCTTGAGCTCCTCGAAGGGCACCTCGACAGTGAGTCGAACCCGAGTGGGGTTCAGAGTCTCGACGGCGCTCTTCACGGTTGGGTCTCCTTGGGGGCTTTACGTTGATGGGGGCCACTCGCTGTACACGGCCTTGCCGTGTGCCTTGGGTCGCCGGCGGCCCATCCTACCGGTACCACAAACGTCCCGGACCGGGTCGTCCCGCGACCCGGTCCCTGGCTCCGCCCTCCGCCCCGGACGCCCGGGAACCGCTGGTCGGGGTGGCCGGATTCGAACCGACGGCCTTCCGCTCCCAAAGCGGACGCGCTACCAAGCTGCGCCACACCCCGCTGGTGCGACACGTAGAGTACATGCCCTGGTACGCGCGGGCAGCCGTTATTCCCCCGCGACCGCCACCGGTTCGACCGGCTACTATGCGATGTGCCAGAATCACAGGCGCTGCGGGCGTAGCTCAATGGTAGAGCCCTAGTCTTCCAAACTAGCTACGCGGGTTCGATTCCCGTCGCCCGCTCCAGACCGAAACGGCCCAGGTCGCGGACGAAATCCGCAGCCCGGGCCGTTGCCGTTCCCGATCTTGGTTCAGTCCTCCGTGCCCGCCACGTGCCCGTTTCGGCCGGGACCGCGCTTGAGCGCCTTCACGATCATGGCGTCGATGCCGTCGGCGATCTCCCGTTCACGCTCCTGGCTCCCGTGCTGGTAAATCAGCGCGGCCCGGCTCGAACCGTGGCCGAGCCGGATCATCAGCTCACGCGTGCTGGCGTCTGTACGGGAGGCGAGGGTGTTCCCGGTGTGCCGAAGATCATGGAAGTGCAGTCCCTTGATCCGAGCCCCGGCGCACGCCCGGTGCCACAACCGGTTGAAGTGGTTACGGCGCGGGGTCGCCCCCTTCGGGCCGACGAAGACCCGACCCTGAGCGCCCCGCTCGGCGTACAGCTCCAGGTGCGTCCCGAGCACCGGCACGAGGGAGGCCGGCACGGCCACCGTGCGCTTGCCCGCCTCGCTCTTGGGTGCCTTGACGACACGGCGCCCGTCGTTCAGCTCCGAGACGGCGCGGCGGACCCGGATCAGGCCCCCGTCAAGGTCGATGTCCTGCCGGTGCAGGCCCACCAGCTCACCCCAGCGCAGCCCGCAGAACGCCGCCAGGAGCACCAGGGCCCGGTATCGCGGCTGCACCGCGTCGGCCAGCGCGAACACCTCCGGGATGGTCGCCGTCGGCCGTTCGGGGGTGTGGACCGTGCCGCCGTTCTTGATCCGGCAGGGGTTCCGGCGGATCAGGTCGTCCTCTACCGCCGTCCCCATAATCGTCCGCATGAGTGCGTACGCCTTGGCCACGGTCGGCGCACCCGTACCAGCGTCCAGCCGGGCACTGCGCCAGGACCGGACGGCGGCCGGCGTGATGTCCGCGAGCATCAGCCGGCCGAAGGTCGGCACCAGGTGCACGCGGAGCAGGACCCCGTACAGCTCGGCCGTGCTCGGCGCGAGCGGCCGTTCCTTGACCCAGGCGGTTGCGTACGCCTCGAAGGCCACCCGCCCGGCGTCCGGGTCCCGCCAGTCCCCCTGCCGAAGCTCCGCTTGCCGCTCAGCGAGCCAGTCGTCAGCGTCTCGCTTGGTGGCGAAGGTCTCGGGCGCAGGTCGGTCGATGCCGTCCGGACCCAGGTAGCGCGCCTGGAAGCGGCCCGAGGGCAGCTTGCGGACGCGCCCGAACGTACGACGCTTCGCCATCACGCCACCCGCCTGAGGAGCTGAGCGCGACGAGGCTGCACTGTGTTGGCCAGCACGTAGGCGTCAAGCACGCTCTCCGGGATGCGCACGTGCCGTCCGACCTTGACGTACGTGATGCGCCGTTCCTCGATCAGCCGCCGGGGGAAGCGCACTCCGGTGCCGAGCTGTTCGGCGGCTTGTTCGACGGTCAGTAGTCGGTCCATGGTCACCACTCCCCCTCGTCTTCGGTGATCTCGTGGCGTGCTTGGCGTGCGGTGTCGCGGTTTTGGGTGATGTCGCGGTGGATCTGGGCGGCGAGCCAGGACTCGCCGGGGGTGTGGCCATGGCCGGCGTAGGTCCAGTGCGCGATGACGAGGGTGGACGCGTCCGGGTCGGCGTCGAGGTCGAGCAGGCCGAGGTCCCGGCGTTCCTGGTCGGCGCGGTAGTCGGCGCGTGCCTGGCGGAGCGCTCCGAGGGTCGTGGAGTAGCGGCGGGCTTTGGTGGAGAAGTGGCCCCGGAAGCCGAGCATGTGTGCCCAGGCCCACAGCCGCCGGTCGGGGTACAGGGCGTCGAGGTCCCAGCAGGCTTGGATGAGCCGGCGGGTGTGGGCGGGCAGGTCGGGCCACTTGTCCAGTTCGGCGAGTTCGCCGATGCGGCGGTCTACGGTGCCGGTGGTCTCGGCGGCTTTGGTGGCGTACTTGGCGACGTAGGAGGCGACGGCCTGTTCGGTGAGGTCTTCGCCGTGTCCGAAGGCTCCGATGGGCTGGACGTCGAGTTGTGTGCCCCAGCGCAGGGCGCGGGCGGGTTGGTCGCCGGCGGCGGGCACGTGGACCACGGCGCGGGCAGCGGCAGCACGTAGCGCGTCGGCGAGGAGGCCGGCGGTCGCCCAGGACGGGGGCGTCGTGTCGGGCCCGTCGGGTCCGTCGAAGCGGATCACGGCGTGGAAGTGGATCGCGCCTCGCTTCTGGTACTCGGCGACCTTCCCGTAGGAGACGCGGAGGTGTTCGCGCAGTTCGCGTTGGGTGATGCCGACCCGGGCGGCCAGCTCACGGGGCAGGTAGATGGTGACGTAGCGCCACAGGTGGGAGGCGTGGTTGTTCCACAGCACCGCGCCGGCGTAGTCGTACGTGTCCGGGTCGAGCGGCGTGCCCAACTCGGCGGCCCCGTCGGGGTGGGCGACTCCGCAGCGGCAGCGGCCGGCGGCGGGGCGGTTGTGGACGGGGCCGAAGCTCGGGGCGGTGAGGGTGGCGAAGACCCGGGGGTGGTCGGTGACCGTGGCGGGGACGCCTTTGCCGCCGGCGAGACCGGACAGGATGAGCTGGTAGGTGTCACCGGCGTAGGTCCAGGCGCAGGCCGGGCAGCGCGAGGCACGGCGGTTGCCGCAGGCGAGCCGGAGCCGTCCGCCCGGCTCGCCGGTGGTGGCGTAGGAGTACAGGACCTGGCCCGTAGTCCGGTCGAGGGTGGTGGTCGAGCCGACCAGGTGGATCGGGTCGGAGCAGCCGCCGGTGCGGCGTACCTGGTCGTTCCAGCGGTCGAAGCCCGGTTGCCCGGCCACCCGCAGGAAGTCCTGCCAGGCGACCGGGTCCAGACCCGCCGGAAGGGTGGCGGTTGCTACCACGTGATCACCTCCTGTCGGGCGGTGAGGAACGCGCGGCCGAGCCAGTGCGTGAAGGCTGGCGGGATGGCTTCGGTGAGTTCGTGGCGCACGTCGGTCCAGGTGATGCCCATGGCGTGCTGCATCTCGGCAACGGTTGCCTTGCCTCCGCCGGAGCCGTACGCGGCGACGTACGGGCCGTCGTTGTAGACGCCGTGCCGGTAGCCGCGCACGTAGCCGCGATGGCGGGGGTGCGCGGGTTGGGTGGTGGACCAACCGCCGAGTTCGAGGCCGCGATGGCGCAGCACGCCGAGGCCGAACATCTCGCCGCACAGGGTCAGGTCGCGGCGTACCGGGGCGCGGCCGTTGGGCTGTTCGATCACGTACGGCAGCCCCGTGGCGTCCAGCAGAACCCGCAGTTCGGGGATGAGCTGCGGGTGATCCCGGCCCCAGTCGCGGGAGGCGTTGGTGCCGACCGTCAGGGTGCAGCCGGCCTGACAGGGCGGAGAGGTGTGGATCAGGGTGTAGCGGCCGATCTCGCCGGTGGCGGTCAGGCGCGCGAGGTGTTCCAGCGCGTCGGCCTGGACGAACCGGAAGGGGTAGCGGGGACGAGGGGCGATGTCCACGCCGTCCACGGCGAAGCCGGCGCGGTGGTATCCCGTAGCGGCCCCGCCGGCGCAGCAGAACAGATCCAGCACCCGGAGGACACCGGAAGCCACGGCGGTCACCGGCCGGTGGTGGTCAGGGTGCGGCGGGTGGGGGCGGTGCCGGTGCCACGGCAGGCCGGGCAGTTGGCGTTGATCGTGGTGCGGGTGCCGTCAGGGTTGCGGGTGCCGGTGGTGATCGCGGCGGTGGCGAAGCCGTCGCAGTGGCCGCAGATGTGTCCCGGGGCGTGGTGGTGCTGGGGCATGATGGGTGTCCCTTTCGGGTCCGTTGGATCAGGAAGTGGTGAGGCGCCCGGGGCGGAGGAAACTTGGCGGTTGATACCGCCCCGGGAGCCGGTCAGCGCTTGCGCGCGAGGTTGAGCGAGACGCCGACGCCGCCCACGGTGGGGACCGCTGCGGCGGCAGCGGCGGCCATGGTCTGGAAGGCGTAGGCCAGGACGACGATCACCAGGGCCGTGCCGGCGGTGATCGTGAGCGTGAGCAGGATGCGGCCGGCGACCGAGGGCTGCGGGGCCTGGATCACGACGACGTCGCCGGGGTGGATGCCGGGCGGGATGAGGTTGGCCGGGCGGTGGTTCGCCCGCAGTTGTTCGTCGGGGTAGCGCACGAGGTCACCTCCGTCGGGTGGTGCAGGTGTGGGTACGGGCGGCGAGTTCGGCGGCTGAGCGGCTGGTGTAGTCGTTGGACCAGCCGCACCGGGTGGCGGTGCAGGTGGCGACGCTGGCGTTGCGTCCGTGGCGGTCGCGGTGGTCGCCGACCTGGACGGGGCCGATGCGGGCCACGTTGGTGAAGCGCTCGAAGCGGGCCATGGCGGTGTCTCCTTTCGGGTCAGGTGAGTTGGGCGGCGATGGCGTCGGCCACGGCCGGCGGTACGCCCAGGCGGGTACGGAGGGTGCCGGTGTCGATCCGGTGGCCGGTCGCGGCCTGGTGGGCATCGGCGACCTTCCGGGCGTGCACGACGAGCGCGGCGGGCACCGCGGGCGCGGCGGCCGGGGCGGGAGGCAACTCCGGAGCACCAGCAGGAGCCGGGGCCGGGGCGGCGGGTGTGCGGTCGAGGGTGACCGGGGATGCCGGATCGGCCGGCGTGGCGGGCAGCGGCTCGGTGGTCGCCGGGGCGGGCACTGCGGTGGGTGGGGTGTGGGCGAGGAGGGTGCCGCCGAGGAAGGCCAGGGCGGGCCAGCCGGCGACCAGGACGCGCAGGGTTGCGGGTACGTGGTGCAGGTCGAGGAGTCCGGCGGTGGCCACGTTCGCGCCGACGGACGCGGTCAGGGCGATGACGAACCAGGTCCAGGCGGCGCGGGCCGGGCGGTCGGTGGCGCGAAGGGTGCGCATGCGGCGCCAGGCGGCGACCAGGAGCAGGTCAACGCTGATCGGGTAGGCCCAGGCTTTCCAGCCGGCTTGCCCGGCAGCGTCGGCGATGTCGTGCAGGTGCGCGAAGGACAGCGAACCGGCGATCACCGCCTGAATCAGGATCGGGTCCAGTCGCAGGGTGCGGGCCATCGGGGTTCACCTCCTTTCGGGGATCGGGAGCCCGGGGCCGGGCGGTCACGGGCGGGACGTTCGGGTCAGGCTTCGCCGGTGCCGAAGCAGGCCAGGCACATGCCGTCCTGCTGGCCGACGGGGCGGTGTCGGCGGCCGACGCGGACGGTTACCGCGACGGTTCCGGTGCCCTTGCACGCCGAGCACGGCGCATCGGCCGGCGGTGCCGTAGCCGAGGCGTTGGCCAGGGACAAGAGCACGTCGGCGTGGCAGGGAGCATTCGGCGGGCACCAGCAGGCCAGGTCACGGCCAGCCAGCTCACGGCGGGCTTCGTCAGCGAGCTGGGTGTTCTGGTCGAGATGCGAGCGGTACAGCGACACGGCCGTCTCAGCGCCGTGTTCGGCCACGGTGAAGGGGTTGCCCCACTTCGAAGGCCGGGCGACCACCACGGCACCCTCAGGCTTGCGCCACCCCTTCGCGCGGGAGAGCCGGATACGAGCGGCCATCACGAGCCTCCTTCCAGGACGGTCGGGCATGGGGCGGGTAGGGACGTGGCGCGGGGGGTGGTCGCGCCGACCGGTGAAACGGGGAGGGAATCAGGCGGTGGCGGGCACCGGCTTGCCCGGGGTGCCGGGGGTGGGGATCGCGGGCAGTACGGGCCGGAAGTCGGCGAGCGCGGCCACATCCGGGGTCAGGTCGGCGTACCGGTTGCAGGCGGCGACCGCGTCGCGCAGCGAGGTGTGCGGGGTACGGACGCGGGCCCAGCCGCCGGAGGTGTCGGCCGCCACGGCGGTGCCCGGCTGGTCAGGGGCGATCGTCAGCACCGAGCCCAGTGCCTCAGGGGCGATGTCGCCGAAGGCCATCTTCGCGGAGGCTTCATCGTTGACCCGGTGGCAGACCCGGCCGGTCAACTGTGCGCGGAGCATGGTCGCGCCGTCGCCCAGCTCGGAGCCGAAGCGCTGGCCGCACACTTCGAGGTAGATGCCGGCCGACCGGGCGAGCTGCCCGAGCCGGATCAGTGCGGTGATGATGCGCTCGCGGCGCTTCTTCGCCGATGAGCCCGCCACGAGCAGCAGCTCGGCGACCTCGTCGACCAGGACCACGATCGGCACCGGCCGATCCGCTTCGGGCAGGCCCCAGATGTCGGAGGTGATCTCCGCGTCCGGGGTGTCGGAGCTGATGCGCTGCGCGGTCCGGATGAGCTGGAACCGTTCGATCATCTCCGCCCCCAGGGCATCCAGGAGATCGGCGGCAGCGTCGGGGTTGTCGGCCAGCGCGGTCAACCGGCGGGCCAGCGGGGACAGTTCCACGCCCTGCTTGCAGTCGATCCCCACCAGCGCGACCCGCTGACGCGCCAACTCCTTGACCAGCCCGCGCTGATACACCGACTTCCCCGAGTCCGTCGCGCCCAGCACCAGACTGTGCGGGACCTTGCGGAAGTCCCGGTAGTGCACCGTGCCGTCCTCGCGCATCGCGACGGGAACCCGCAGCGTGGTGCGCTCGGTCCGGGCCGGCAGGCGCACCCGGTCCAGCACGTCGTAGCCGGTCATCGACAGCTCCAACAGGCCCGAGCGGATCTCCTTGACCGACACCTGATGCAGGCGCCAGGAGTGCCGCAGCCGGTCAGCGGCGGTGATCACGTCGAACGCGTCCTGCCCCGGCCGGAGCCGGATACGGGCCACCAGGCCCGTGCGGGTCACCCGCAGGCGCAGCAGCTTGGGCGGACGGTTGGCCGGCATCTCCCGCCGCAACGCACGGGCGACCGCGATACGGGCCCGCGACGGGGGAACGCTCAGCCCGCACGCGTCCATCACCGAGGCGTAGGACCAGGTGACCCGGATCCGGGCCAGCGTGCCACCGACGACCATCCAGTACAGCGACGGACGCACCCGGCGCAGGATCAGCACCGCGGCGATCCCCCCGCCGGTGAGCACCAGAACCGTCACCACGACGATCAGCCCCGGCCGTTGGACGCGGCGACCGGCACCAGCGACATCACCGCGACCGCACGGAAGCTGATCCCGTGCCGCTTCTGGCCGTTGAACTCGTTCTCCCAGTCCCGCGCCCGCAGCCCCGTCACCGCCACCGGCGTTCCCGGCGTCAGCGTCGCGTCGATACCGGTGTCCGGGATCGTCACCTGGAACAGGTCGCCCTGCCCCTCGTCCGAGACCAGCAGACCCACCGTCATCAACGGCGCCTTCGTCTCCCGGTCGATCGCGATCTCACCGGTCTGCTTGCTGACCAGCTTCTGGACGGGCGGAGTGGCCACGAACACCGTGGCCGTCGAAAGGTCGATCTTGAACGATGCCATGCGTAACTCCCATGCAGGGCGGGGAAGGCAGGATCCCCGCGTGCGATCAGCTTGTATATCCAAGCTGCACTCTCAAGGTAGAGCCGACAACTTGGATATGCAAGTGTGGAGTTGAAAAAAGAGGACCCGAAGGCCCTCTCTGGCAACGCAGTTGATCAGGGAACGTCGATCACGTACCGGAAGACGTGACGATCGCACGGCACCCGCGAATCGAGCACTTCCACCGTCTGACCAGCGGAAGTGTGCGCGGTCCGGAAGACTCGGGCCAGCGGTACGCCCGGCGGGATCTTGAGCGAGTCGATCTCCACGGGACTCGGCATGCGAATCTCAAGATCTTCTACGAACTGAGTGATCCGCTGGCGGATTGGCCCCTCAGGATCCTCGATCAGCCGGCTGACACCGCCGCGGATCCGACGGGGTTCGGCGACCGCCGTGCCGTCGAAGAGCGCTGCCGGGTAGTAGCCGTCAACGAGCTGCATCGGCTCGCCGTTCACGAAGAACGCCCGGCGACGGACGATGACTTGGGTCCCCTCGGCAACGTCGAGCCGACTCGCCACCTCAGCCGGCGCGGGCACGGTTTCCACAGAGAGGATCCGCTGTTCCGGGCGCAGGCCCTGAGCGGCGGCTTCCGCGTTGAAGTTGCTCACGCCGGTGGCCCGACGTTCCCGGAAGTTCGCACCGGTGGTGAGCATCTGCACATTGGGGCGCGGTCGGACGAAAACCCCTCGGCCTTGCTCGCTGATGAGCAGACCTTCGGCCTTGAGCAGCGCGAGCGCCTTGCGGACGGTCACACGGGTCGTGTCGTACTGATCTTTGAGTTCGTTCTCCGACTTGAGCTTTTCGCCGGCGTGGAGGGTGCCGGACAGGATGCGCACACGCAGTTCGTCGGCAATCTTCCTGTACGGAGGAAGATCTTTGTCGGTCATCAGGGTCACCTCAGCTTGGCTATGCAAGCTAGCTTACGCAGTCCCACCGACAACCGTCACCCGTCGAACGCCCACCCACTCCAGCTATCGGCGTGGATCGCGACCACCGGCCCGCTCGGTGGCGTCTCGTCGTACTGGTGGTACTTGGACTGGAGCAGTTCCAGGGCCTTGAGCCGGCCGTCGCCGTCCTCCCAGATCTCCGCATGGCCGTCAACGCGAACCCACCAGAGCGCTGCCCAGTCGTCGGCGTAGTGATCCGTGATGATGGTGACTTTGGGATTCTCGGCGATGTTCCGCAACCGCCGCAGGTTGGTCGAGCGCTTCGGCTTGTGATCGATCGCGAAGTAGATCGTGTCCCCGTCTACGGCGAAGGTGACGGGAACGATGTGCGGAACCCCGGCGGCATCAGCCGTCGCCAATCGCGCGATCGGGGAGCCGGCGAAGCGCTGGCGGGCATCAGTCGCGGGAAGGTCCATGCAGGGAACGTACCCAGCCGACCGAGACCATGCGGTGTTAGGCGCGGACCCAGTTGCGCCGATCGCGGGCCACCGCGTACACGGCGTCAACCTGGTCGGGCCGCAGCACGCCAGCCAGCGGGGCGAAGGAAGCGAGATCGCGTTCACCCAGAGCGCGTACGTCGTGGAGCGTCGGCGCCACCTTGATACTGGCCGGCTTGACGAAGACGAGAAGCGGCTCCACCTCGACCGGAAAGCCGCAACCACGTTCCAGGACGCTGGCGGCACGGACCGCCTCGGCGCGGCTCTTACGAACGTAGGGTCGTCCAGGACCATGGTTGATCGTCACGGAGTCGTCACCCACCCAGATGGCCATGTTCGGGTGGTTCTTCGTGTTGATCGTGAAGACCCCGCCGGGGCCGATGAGTAAGTGGTCGATGTCGTTCGTGGGCGAGAGCGGTATGGAGTGCAGCGTGCGCCACCCGCGGCGGTTCAGCCGTGCGAGCTCCCGGGCCACAACACGTTCACCGACCAGGCCGGCGCGCCAGGAGTCAGCCTCAGTGCGTCGCCGGAAGAGCCAGGCGAGCGAGCGGGCGAAAGGCCCGAGCGAGACTTCCTCCAACTTGCGGCGCAGCCCGGCACCGGGCTCATTGAGGGCCAGGTCGTACGAAGGGGGAGGGGAGGTCTGCGAGACGTTCGGCACCTGAGCAGAGGGTATTTGGGACGGGACAGCGGGGCGGGTGAGGTAGGGAGTCAGGGCCTCTAAGATTGCGTCGCGCAGGCCGTCCGCCAGGACCTCAAGGTGGCCCGTCTTCCGGTCGAACCATGCCACGGCGGTGCCGTCCGGCTGGTTCACGTAGAGCCGATCCTTGCCGTTGCGCTTCCACGCCGACACCCGCAGTTCGCCCATGCTCCGCCCCCAGCAGCCGCGTTCCGTCCCACCATCGGAGCAGCCGCCCGACACGCGCACAAGGTCGCCTTCCCGGCCATGGCCCCGGGCTTGTTACAAGATTCCCTACCTCATCAAGGCTCCCGGCTCCGCTACCGCTCCGCCGGGCGCGCGTCCGGCGTCCGGCCGCGCCGCCGCTCCTGTCTCCGCCCCGCTCCGGCTCGGCCGCGCCGCGCGCGCCCGCGATGGGCTGGCCGGCGGCATGAGGTGATACCGCACAGCCGAGGTCACGACGATGCCTCCGGCGGGGGCGCTCCGGCTCCGAGATGGACCAGGACCGGCCGGCGACCGCGCGAGCATCGTGGGAGAGGTGCGGGAGCTCCCATCCCGCCAGCCATCGACCCGGGCGAGCCGAGCAGTCGCGGCCCAGGGCGTCAAGGTCGTTCGTACAGTGGCGCGCTCCACCTTGACGCCCTGAACCACGCCCGCTCCACAGGAGTGCGGGCCGACGGCAGACGGGATGGGAGAGGAGGAGCGCGAAGTGGCTGCCCCGCATGACATGGGTCCATCACCCCATTTCGGACGCTCAAGTGGCAGAAGATCGCTCGCTGTCCCAACCTGGGTTTATGGCGACACCACACACGGGCAGCTCAGATCCCTCACTTACGGTGATCACACAGCCTGTGATTGATCTTCGCCGATCTGATCCGGGCATAGCAAGGGACGAGCTGATCCTACGATTCCGTATGCAACGCGATCAGGTCGTCCTGAACGCGCTGGGCTTCTGGCACGAGTACAGCGCCATCTTGAACCTCATGGGTCGATACGAAGCTGGCGCGCTGGTTCTCAGTGCCTTCGCTCTGCGTGATGGATGGACCCCCGAGGACATCACAAGCTACGACCGTTCACCTCGTCCTTATTCGCAGGCGCAGGGTGCAATGCTGCTTGATCGCGGACTGGAGCTGTGGCCCACATCGACGACAACCCCGGACGGTGAACCGGACCCCAGAAACGAGGTCCACTATGACGTGGTGGTCACTACAGACTCGACTCTTGTGCCGGATGAGGTTCTAACCGGGACCAAGGAGGAGAAGAAAAGAGGGCGCGCACGGCTACGTTCTGTTTTCGATCCGATACTCGATCTGTGGGAAACATGACCCCCTTCACCGCAGTCGATGCTGTGAAGTAGCTCTACCATCGGAGTAGAAGCGAGGGAGTGAGACATGTCAGACGCCACCATCCCGGTACTGGTCGCCAACCTTGATGGTTACGTGTCCAGCCAGGGTGTCACTTTCGTTCATGACCATGCCCTCGATGGCGATGAGGATCTTGCAGTCGGCAAGCTGGTTCTGATCAGCGACGGATGCGGCCACAACGCCGAGGCACATGTCATCCAGCGCGATGAGAAACTTGGTTACTGGTACCTGCAGTTCGTAGAGCGCTGACACCAGCGGAGGTCCGTGCCCGCCACGTGCCCGTCTGAGGGGCACGCCAGGGGGAACCACGGTAAACAGCGGGCCCGACGCCCCGGAAGCGCCGTACGGGGCCGTACGAGGTCAGCAGGGGGCCGCCGCACTCGTCTTCCAAACTAGCTACGCGGGTTCGATTCCCGTCGCCCGCTCCACTTCTCTCGTCCCCCTTTGCCGGGCTCCTCAGTCCACCGGGATGCCCTGGGGGGACTTGATTCGCTTCATGATCATTTGGGAGTTGACGTCGCTCACTCCTGGTAGGGCGATCAGTTTGTCGGTCCAGAAGCGTTCGTAGGCGTCGGAGTCTGTCACCGCGATGCGGAGCAGGCAGCCGGGGGCGCCGTAGAGGCGGTAGGCCTCTACCACGTCGGGGGTGGACTGGACCTCGGCCTCGAAAGCCGCCACCGAGGCGCGGTCGCGGTGGACCTCTACCGAGGCGAAGACCTCGAAGCCGCGGCCGACCGCGGCCGGGTCGACCACTGCACGGTAGGTCTGGATCACGCCGTCGTCCTCCAGCTGGCGCACCCGGCGCAGGCAGGGCGAGGGGGTCAGGCCGACGCGCTGGGCGAGCTCCTGGTTGGTCAGCCGGCCGTCGTTCTGCAACTCGCGCAAGATTCGTCTGTCGATGGCGTCCATGGCAGCAGTATGTAGCAGGTTCTGGCGGGATACCGGTTGGTATTCGCAATCCTATAGCGGGTCTACGCGCGTATTATTCTACTGGCGGCGCACGCGCGCTCGCGTCACTGCTTCAACGCTCGGACTCCTGGAGGCGAAGGCATCGTGCGTCACGTCGTGGTCATCAGCACCGGAGGCACCATCGCCAGTCGCTGGCAGGGCGACGGCTACGCGGCGGAGGCCGCCGGCCAGGAGGTGCTGGCCGCCGGGGCCGTGCCGCAGGGCGTCCAGGTGCGGGTCGTGGACCTGTTCACCGTCAACAGCTCGCGGGTGACCACCGACCACCAGCTGCGGCTGCTGTTCGCCGTCCAGGACGCGCTGGCCGACCCCGCGGTGGACGGCGTCGTGGTCACCCACGGCACCGACACCCTGGAGGAGTCGGCGTACTTCATCGACCTCTTCCACAGCGACCGCCGCCCGGTGGTCTTCACCGGCGCGCAGAAGCCGCTCGACTCCGACGACGGCGACGCCGCCGGCAACCTCTACGACGCGCTGCTGACCGCCGTCACCGGCCGGGACATCGGCGCCGTGATCGTCTTCGCCGGCCAGGTCTTCGCCGCCCGCGGCACCGTCAAGAAGCACACCGTCGACGCGCACGCCTTCGGCGACCCGGACGGACTGCCGCTCGGCCGGGTCGAGTTCGGCCGGGTCACCTGGGGCCGGCGGCGGCCCCGTCCGGCCGCGCTGCCGCTGCCTCCGCGCGGAGTTCAGCCGCCGCGGGTGGACATCGTCATGCACCACAGCGACGGCGACACCGTGCTGTTCGACGCGGCGCTGGCCGCCGGCGCGCGCGGCATCGTGCTGGTCGGCACCGGCGCGGGCAACGCCACCCCGCAGGTCGCGCGGGCGGTGCGGCGGGCCACCGAGGCGGGCGTGCTCGTCGCGGTGAGCACCAGGGTCGCGGCCGGCGCCGTGGCGCCGATCTACACCGGTGGCGGCGCGGTGGACCTGGTGGCGGCCGGCGCGCAGCTGACCGGCACCCTGCGGGCCGGGCAGGCCCGGATCGCGCTGCTGGCCACGCTGCTCGCGGAGTCGGGCGCGGCCGCCGGAACGGGCGCCCTCCCCGTAGCGGGCCCGCTGACGATCACCGACGGCGCGGCCGGGGACGTACTGCGGGACGCCGTCAGGGAGGCCCCGCAGGACCCGGCCGACATACTCCGGCGGGTCCTGGAAGCCGCCCCCCAGGCCCTGCCTGCCTCAGAGCTTTATCTGGTTGATGGTGTCGGCCAGTGACGTCAGGAACCGGTTGACCGACGGTGCCATGTTCGTCGAGGCGAGGAAGAAGCCGAAGAGCGCGGCCACTATCGCCGGACCGACCTTGATGGTCTTGCTCCTGATCATGACCACCAGGACGATCGCCAGCAACAGCACGGCGGACGCGGAGATAACCACAGCGGATCACTTCCTCTTTCGGTATGCCTAGCCGTCCGGGGACCGCGCCGCCGCCCCCGCCTCGCCCGTTCTCCATGGTGCCATCAGCCACCGACACGAGCGCCGTGTTGGCCTATAGTCCCATTCCCGTCGGCTAGTTGCGGCACACCACGAGCAACGCCCGGTCATCGTTGACGTCCTTGGCGACCGCTTCGATCAACCGCCAGGCAGAACCCCTGAATCCGGTGGTCACGAAGCGGTCGGCCTCGCCGATCAGCCGGTCGATGCCCTCGGTGATGTCCCGGCCGGGGAGCTCCACCAGGCCGTCGGTGAACAGCAGAAGAACGTCACCGGACCGCAACGTGCCCTTGACGCCGTGGAATTCGGCCCCGTCGTACACCCCGAGCAGCGGCCCCTCGGCGGCCTTCTCCTCCCAGCGGCCGGTACCGGCGTGCAGTTGGACGCCCGGCAGGTGCCCGGCGGACAGCAACTCGTAGTCGCCGCTCTCCAGATCGAGCACCAGGTGGACGGATGTGGCGAAGCCCTCGTCCCAGTTCTGCCGCAGCAAGTAGCCGTTGGCGGCCGTGAGGAACGCGTGCGGCGGCAGCGAGCCGAGCAGCCCGCCGAACGCGCCGGACAGCAGCAGCGAGCGGGAGGCGGCGTCCATGCCCTTGCCGGAGACGTCGGTGAGCACGGCCTCCAGCACCCGGCCGTCCGAACTGCGGGTGGCCACCACGAAGTCGCCGGAGAACGACTGCCCGCCGGCCGGCCGCAGCGCCATCTCCGCGTGCCAGCTGCCGGGCAGCCGCGGCAGCCGGCTCTGCACCCTGATGCGTTCGCGCAGGTCGAAGAGCATGGTGTGGCCGCGCCGCCACGGCACCCCGACCCGGGCCCTGAACTGGGCGATGACCAGGCCGATCAGCGCGACGGCGGTGACCACGAGCACGGTGCCCGGGGTGACCCGGGCCGGCCCCTCGCGGTACGGGCCGAGCGCCGCGGACTCCGCGACCAGCGCGACGGCGGAGGCCGCGTAGACCAGCAGCAGGCTCGACGGGCGCAGCAGCAGGCCGCCGGCCAGGATCGGCATCACCAGGGCGCTGGGCGGGCACCAGACGGGCGTGCAGGTGGTGATGTAGGCGAGCAGCGGGATGACGAGGATCAGCACGGCCAGCCCGACCCAGTCGGAGGCGTCGCCGCGGAAGTAGTCGACGGCGGACTTGCGCACGGCGAGGCGGCCCCGGTGCAGCCTTCTGCGCCACCTGAACCGTAGCTCGTCGCTTGCCAGCCGTTTAGCCATGTCCCGGCGACCCTATCCACCGGCGGGCCCGCTGTGCAGGCCGGATGGGGGGTGAGCTGGGTCGCGGGGCGGATTCAGGGGACGCGGGCGGGGGTTGTGGGGCGGCCGGGACGGGCGGTCCGCCGGCGGTGACGGGCGGGCCGTACGGCGGTGACGGGGGCGGGCCGTACGGTGGCGGGGCCGCCGGCTGGACGGCGGTGGAGCCCGGCCGGAGCCCGGCTGGACGGCGGTGGGCCGGTCTGCGGCGCGACCGCGGCCCGGTCGTCGTGGGACGGCCGAAATGCACTCGCCCGCGCGGGGCCCGGCTGGTAGGCAGGGGCCATGACGACCGAACTGCGGGTGCTCGAACGGGACCAGTGGGACCTATTCATGGGACGTCTTGAACGGGCCTTCGGCGGCCCGCAGGACAGCCCGGAAAGACGCGAGGGGTGGCGCCGGGTCACCGAGTTCGAGCGGTCGCTGGCGGTCTGGGACGGCGCGGAACTCGTCGGCACGGCCGGTGCGTTCTCGTTCCGGATGACGGTGCCGGGCGGCGCGCTCGCCGAGATCCCCGGTGTGACGATGGTCAGCGTCCAGCCCACCCACCGGCGCCGCGGGGTGCTGACCTCGATGATGCGGCACCAGATGGACGAGTTCCATCAGCGCGGGGACGCGGTGGCGGTGCTCACCGCATCCGAGCCGGCGATCTACGGCCGCTTCGGATACGGCGTCGGCAGCAGCCAGTTGGCGATGTCGGTGGACACCGGCCGGGTGACGATCGCCGGGCCGCCCGGCGCCGATGTGGACGGCGTCCGGATGCGGGTGGTCTCCCCCGCCGACGGGCGTGAGGCGTGCGAGGCGGTCTACGCGGCCGTCGTCCCGAGCCGCCCGGGCATGATCGCCCGCGGGCCCGGCTGGTTCGAGAAGCTGATCGCCGACGCGCCCGGCGACCGGGACGGCGCGGGCGAGTTGCTGTGCGTGCTGGCCGAGGTCGGGGGCGAAGTGCGGGGCTATGCGCGTTATTCAGTCACATCGGAGTGGGACCTGCGCGGGCCCAAGGGCATCGTCAACCTCCGCGACCTGGAAGCGCTCGATCCGGTGACGTACGCGGCGCTGTGGCGCTACCTGGCGGCGATCGACCTCACCTCGACCATCTCCACGTACAACCGCCCCGTCGACGACCCGCTGCTCCACCTCGTCTCCGACCCGCGCCGCTGCGACCAGCGGGTACGCGACGGACTGCACGTCCGGGTGGTGGACGTGGGCGGCGCCCTCGAATCCCGCACGTACACCGCCCCGGTGGACGTGGTGTTGGACGTCGAGGACGCCTTCTGCCCCTGGAACGCGGGGCGTTGGCGGCTCACCGGTGACACGAAGGGGGCGAGTTGCACTCGCACGGGTGATCAGCCCGATCTGGCGCTGACGGTTCGCGAGTTGGGCGCGGCGTTCTTCGGAGGCTTCAGCCTCCGCGCGATGGGTGCGGCCGGGCTGGTCCGCGAGCTGCGCCCGGGCGCTTTGGCGGAGGCGTCCACGGCTTTCCGGGTCGACGTGGAGCCTTGGCTGCCGCACGGCTTCTAGCTTTGCGCGCTCCTGGTTCTCCCCGGTGAGTGGTGCGGGTCGTTTCCGGGTGCGGCCCGGTTGCCTGCCGGTGTTTCCCACCCCGGTGGGTGGTGCGGTTCGTTTTCACGGCTGGGCGCCGTGCCTGCCGTTTTTTCCCACCGCCCCGCCCGTGCGGGTGCGTCCTTGGGTGCACGTTTTCTGGTGGGTGGGGTCGGTGCCGGTCCGGGGCACCTCCTCGGATTTCCTCCGTGCGGGTCTCTGTTTCGGGTGCGGGCCGGTCTGTCGGAAATCCTGCGGGGGCACCCCGGCCCGTCCCCTCCCGAGTCCGTCGGCGGCTTGAGGCCGCGGGGGGTGATCGGTGGGGGCGGGCGAGACGTAACACGTGAAGGTCACGTCTCTGGGGAGGAGAAGGAGCGATCATTCATGGCCGAGGCGGCGCCGGAGCGGATCGCCAAGGTGCTCGGGCTCGCGCCCGACGCCGCCGTCTGCGTCCGGCGCAGGCGGTTCGTGCTCGACGGCAAGCCGGTGCTCCTCGCCGCGTCCTACCTCCCGGCTGGCGTGGTCTCCGGCTCGGCCATCACCCGCCAGGACACCGGCCCCGGCGGCACGTATGCCCGGCTGGCCGAACTCGGCCTGGAACCCGTGCACTTCCGGGAGGAGATCCGCTCCCGGATGCCCTCCCTGGCCGAGGCGGACCAACTCGGCCTGACCACCGGCACCCCCGTGATCCTGATCTGCCGCACGGCCTACGCGGAGGGCGGACGGGTGGTCGAGGTGAACGAGATGACGCTCGACTCGGCGTCGTACGTCCTTGAGTACGAGTTCGACGCGGAACCGTGATGGCCGCAAGCCCGCTCATCCGCTGGATTGTGAGGGGCGGGGGCGCAGGAGTTTGCCCAGGAGGCCGGAGAGTTGAGCGCGTTCTGTCGGGGTGAGGGGCTGGAAGGTGCCGTCGAGGAAATCCGGGACGGCGTCCTCGGCCTCGGCGAGGAGTCGGCGGCCGGGGGCGGTGATGGTGACGGCGTACGCACGGCGGTCCGCGGTGTCGCGCTCGCGGCGTACGTGGCCAGCCTGTTCGAGGCTGTCGCAGATGCCGACCATCACCGTGCGGTCGATGCGCAGTTCGTCGCTCAGGACGCGCTGCGAGCACGGGCCGACGTCGGCCAGCATCTTCAGCACCAGGTGCTGGCCGACACCGAGCCCTAGCGCAGCGGCCCGGGCGTCCGCGGCCCGCGCGACAGCGGCTGAGGCTCGGCACAGGGCGATGTCCAGGCGCTCTGCGGCGAGCCGGGGGAAGTAGTCGTTGCTCGCGGTGGACGGCATGTGGTCTCCCTCCTGGATGCCGCCACCCTATCAACAATCATCTGACGGCAGATCGTTTGACTACAAACCATCTGTCGGTCAATCATTGGCGCGCAGATGAAGGTCGCACCCGACGCCGAGGAGGCTCTCGTGACCTTGGACCTGACGCCTGACCAACTGCTGTCCACGACCCGCGCGGTGCGCAAGCGCCTCGACCTGGACCGTCCGGTCCCGCGGTCGCTGATCGAGGAGTGCGTCGACCTGGCCACCCAGGCGCCGACCGGGCGCAACCGGCAGCGCTGGCACTTCATCGTCGTCACCGACCCCGACCGGCGCCGCCGCGTCGGCGACATCTTCCGCCGCGCGCTGGCGACCGGCGGCGGCCGCCCGCCGACCGCGCAGGACCTGCCGCGGATGTTCGCGTACCCCGGCTCCATGGAAGGCATCTCGGACGGCCTGCGCCACCTGGCCGACAACATCCACCGCGTGCCCGCCTTCGCCATCCCGGCCGTCGAAGGCCGCACGGAAGGCGCCTCGGTCCTCGACCAGTCCATGACCTGGGGCTCGATCCTCCCGGCGGTCTGGAACTTCATGCTCGCCGCCCGCGCCCGCGGCCTGGGCACGGTGTGGACCACCGCACAAGGCCCCCTGGAGCAGGAACTCGCCGCCGCCCTCGAAGTCCCCTACGACGACGTGATGCTCGCCGCCTTCATCCCCCTGGCGTTCACCCTGGGCACCGAATTCAAACCGGCCCGCCGGATCCCCCGTGACCAGGTCCTGCACTGGGAGCAGTGGTAGCCCAGCCCCCGACACCGAACCCCAGCCCCCACCGATCACCCCCCAGCGGCCGTGAAGCCGCCACTCGGCCCGGGAGGGGACGGGCCGGGGTGCCCCCGCAGGATTTCCGACAGACCGGGGCGCGCCCGGAAACGAAACCCGCACGGAGGAAATCCGAGGAGGTGCCCCGGACCGGCACCGACCCCACCCACCACAAGACGTGCACCCAAGGACGCACCCGCACGGGTGGGGCGGTGGGAAAAACGGCAGGCACGGCGCCGCACGCCGGAAGCAACGGAACCGCCCACCGGGGAGGCGGAAAACCCGGACGGCACCGGGCCCGCACCCGGAAACGACCCGCACCACCCACCGGGCCGGGGTTACTGCACCGCCCGCGCCGGCTGGCACCTGGAGCACCAGAAGAGGTTGCGGCCCGCCAAAAGCGCCGTCCGCACCGGGGTGCCGCACAAAAGACAAGGAGCACCGGTGCGCCGGTAGACGTAGACCTCGCCGCCGTGGTCGTCCCGGCGGGCGGGGCGGGACATCGCCTCCGGGGTGTGCCACGGGCGAACCGTGTCGATGCGGTTCGTGCGGACGCCCTCCCGCATCAGCGCCACCAGGTCGGACCACAGGGCGTCCCAGAGCGGGCGGGGCAGGTCGCGGCCGGGGAGCAGCGGGTCGACGGCGTGCCGGAAGAGGACCTCGGCGCGGTAGACGTTGCCGACGCCCGCGACGACCTTCTGGTCCATCAGCAGGGTGGCGAGCGGCGTACGGGACCGGCTGATCCGGGCGTACGCGCGGTCCGGGTCGTCGCCGGGGCGCAGCGGGTCGGGGCCCAGCCGGTCGTGGATCGCCTGCTTCTCGTCGTCGGTGAGCAGCACGCACGCAGTGGGCCCGCGCAGGTCCGCGTAGTGCTCGGCGTTGGCCAGCCGCAGCCGCACCGTGTCGGCCGGCGGCGGTGCGGGCGCCGCGCCGAAGCCGAGCTTGCCGAACAGGCCGAGGTGGACGTGTATCCAGCCGAAGCCGGGACCGGCCCCTGGGCCGCCCCCCGAGCCGGACTCGGAGCCGGCGCCCGAGCCGAAACCGGGAGCTTCGCCAAAGCCAAGAAACAAGTGCTTGCCGTGCGCCTGCGCCTCGCGCAGCACCTGGCCGTCCACCAGTGCCGCGCCGTCGGCGAACTTGCCCTGCGGGCTGGTCACCCGTACGGGGCGGCCGCCGAACCGCGCCTGGTGGTCGGCGGCCAGCCGGTGGATCGTGTGGCCCTCGGGCATCGCCCGGGTCAGCCCCGCTGCGGGTGGTGCGCCGGGACCGGCGGCAGCTCGCCGGTGGCCTCGTACGCCGTGAGCATGTCGATCCGGCGCTGGTGCCGCTCCTGGTGCGAGTACTCGGTGCGCAGGAAGATCTCCACGAACGTGGTGGCCTCGTCCTGGCTGTGCATCCGGCCGCCGATGCTCAGCACGTTGGCGTCGTTGTGCTCGCGGGCCAGCTCCGCGGTCTCGTCGCTCCAGGCGAGCGCGGCGCGGACGCCCTTGACCTTGTTCGCGGCGATCTGCTCGCCGTTGCCGGAGCCGCCGATCACGATGCCGAGGCTGCCGGGGTCGGCGGCGGTGCGCTCGGCCGCGCGCAGGCAGAACGGCGGGTAGTCGTCCACCGCGTCGTAGATGTGCGGGCCGCAGTCGACGGGCTGGTAGCCGTGGACGGTGAGCCACTCGACGAGGTGGTTCTTGAGTTCGAAACCGGCGTGGTCCGAGCCGAGGTAGACGCGCATGATCCGAGTCTGACACGGCCCGGGTCCGTTCCGCGTCCAGGGCCCCCCGACTCAGCTCGGCTGGATCAGATCCCACCGGTTCCCGTACAGGTCGTTGAAGACCACCACCGCCCCGTACGGCTCGTACCGCGGCTCCTCCTCGAAGACCACCCCGGCCGCGACCATCCGCTTGTACGCGCCGTCGAAGTCGTCGGTGTTCAGGAACAGGCCGACCCGGCCGCCGGTCTGGTCGCCGACCCTGGCGAGCTGGTCGGGGGTGGTGGCCAGGGCGAGCAGCAGGCCGGTCTCCCGGGTGCCGGGCGGGGCGACGACCACCCAGCGGCCGTCGCCGTCCGCCCGCGGGGTGTCCTCGCGCAGCTCGAAGCCGAGGGCGGCGGTGTAGTACTCGATGGCCTCGTCGTAGTCCCGGACGACGACGGCCACCAGGCCGAGGTGTGGCATGGCGTGCGCGCTGCTTTCGGTGAGGGAGGTGGTGGTACAGGGGCTGGCCCCGCGGCCACGTTACGCGGCCGACCTCGTACGAGGGCCGGCCACGTCACGGGGCCTGACGGCCGCCGGCGGTCGGCGGCCTTCAGGAGCCCGCCGCCGTCATTCGAAGCTGGGACCCGCCGTCCGGGTGCGCTTGATCTCGTAGAAGCCGGGCACGGACGCGACCAGCAGCGTGCCGTCCCACAGGTTCGCGGCCTGCTCGCCGCGCGGCGTCGGGGTGACGACCGGGCCGAAGAACGCGATCTCCTCGCCGTCGGCGCCGGGGACCGCGATCACCGGGGTGCCGACGTCCTGGCCGACCTTGTCGATGCCCTCCTTGTGGGAGGCGCGCAGCTGCGTGTCGTACTCGTCGGAGTCGGCGTAGTCGGCCAGCTCGGCGGGCAGGCCGACCTCTTCGAGGGCCGAGACGATGGTCTCGCGGGTCCTGGGCAGGTCCAGGTTGTGGAAGCGGGTGCCGAGCGCGGTGTAGAGCGGGCCGACGACGTCGTCGCCGTGCTGCTGCTGGGCGGCGACGACCACCCGGATCGGGCCCCAGGCGTCCCGCAGGAAGGTGGCGTACTGCTCGGGGAGGGTGTCGAGCTTGTCCTCGTTGAGCACGGCCAGGCTCATCGCGTGCCAGTGCACCTCGACCGGGCGGACCTTCTCCACCTCGAGCATCCAGCGGGAGGTCATCCACGCCCAGGGGCAGAGCGGGTCGAACCAGAAGTCGGCCGGGGTCTTGTCGGCCTGCGGAAAGGTCTCGGGGACGGTCGCGGTCACTGCGTGCTCCTCGTACGGGGTTCGCCGGGTCTCGGCCAATGGCGCTGCGCGGGTCCGTGGTCCTGCGCGAGTCCATGGTCCTGCACAACCGACAACGCGCGGCCACCCCGGCCGATTCCCCAGCGTCGCCGCCGTGGCACCGTGGGAAGATGCCGCGGATACCCCCGTCCAGCGGAAAAAAGAAGGAGTCGCCCGTGCCCGGCGAGAATCTCTCCCGTGAGGAGGCCCGCGCGCGGGCCGCGATCCTGTCCGTCGAACGGTACGACGTGGCGCTCGACGTGCGGTCGGCGGCCGGTCCGGCCGAGCCCGGTCTGCCGCGCGGCTTCCGTACCACGACGGTGATCGACTTCCGGTGCGCGCAGCCGGGCGCGTCGTCCTTCGCCGACCTGATCGCCCAGGAGGTCAGCTCGGTCCGGCTCAACGGCCGCGACCTGGACCCCGCGGAGGTCTTCGACGGCACCCGGATCGCGCTGGACGGCCTCGCCGACCGCAACACGCTGGTGGTGGACGCGCGTTGCGCGTACAGCAGGACGGGCGAGGGGCTGCACCGGTTCGAGGACCCGGAGGACGGCGAGGTCTACCTCTACACGCAGTACGAGCCGGCCGACGCCCGCCGGGTCTTCGCGAACTTCGAACAGCCCGACCTCAAGGCGCCGTTCACCTTCCAGGTGACCGCCCCCGAGGGCTGGACGGTGCTCGGCAACAGCGCGCAGGACGGCGAGCAGACCGCCGCCGACGGCGGCGGCACCGTGACCCGCTTCCTGCCGACGCTGCCGATCTCGACGTACATCACGGCAATCGTGGCCGGGCCGTACCACGTGGAGCAGGACCACTACGCGCGCACGCTGGACGACAAGGCGGTGCTCGACATCCCGCTGCGCGCGCTGTGCCGCCGGTCGCTGGCCCGGCACTTCGACGCGGACGAGATCTTCACCGTCACCAAGCAGGGCCTGGACTTCTTCCACGACCACTTCGACTACCCGTACCCGTTCGGGAAGTACGACCAGGCGTTCGTGCCCGAGTACAACATCGGCGCGATGGAGAACCCGGGCTGCGTGACGTTCCGCGAGGAGCTGGTCTTCCGCGGCAAGGTCACCCGCACGTCGTACGAGCGGCGGGCCAACGTCATCCTGCACGAGATGTCGCACATGTGGTTCGGCGACCTGGTGACGATGCGCTGGTGGGACGACCTGTGGCTGAAGGAGTCGCTGGCGGACTTCATGGCCGCCCTCTCGCAGGTGGCGGCCACCCAGTACAGCGCGGGCTGGATCACCTTCGCCGACCGGCACAAGACCCGCGCGTACCGGGCCGACCAGCTGCCGTCCACCCACCCGGTCACCGCGGACATCCGCGACCTGGAGGACGCCAAGCTCAACTTCGACGGCATCACGTACTCCAAGGGCGCCTCGGTGGTGAAGCAACTGGTCGCCTACGTGGGGCAGGACGCGTTCCTGGAGGCGGCCAGGCGCTACTTCAAGCGGCACGCGTACGGCAACACGACGCTGGACGACCTGCTGTCGGTGCTGACCGAGACCTCGGGGCGGGACATGACCGGCTGGTCCCGGTCCTGGCTGCAGACGGCGGGCGTCAACTCGCTGACCCCGCAGGTCACTTGCGACGGCGAGGACCGGATCACCGGCCTCACCGTGCTGCAGACCGCTGACCCCTCGCATCCCGAACTGCGCCCGCACCGCGTGGCGGTGGGCCTGTACCGGCGGGACACCGCCGGCGCGCTGGAGCGCTACGCGCGCTCCGAGGTGGACGTGTCGGGGCCGGCCACCGAGGTGCCGGGGCTCACCGGGCAGCGGCGCCCCGACCTGGTGCTGGTCAACGACGACGACCTCACGTACTGCAAGATCCGCTTCGACGAGCCGTCGCTGGAGACGCTGCGGGCGCACCTGGGCGACATCACCGACCCGCTGGCCCGCACGCTGGCCTGGTCGGGGGTGTGGAACCTGACCAGGGACGCGCTGATGCCGGCCCGCGACTACCTGGCGCTGGTGCTGCGGTTCGCCGGGCAGGAGTCCGACATCGGGGTGCTCCAGTCGCTGCACCAGCAGGCCAGGACGTCGCTGGCGACCTATGTGGCGCCCGACCGCCGGGCGGAGTCGGCGCTTGAGGTGGCGCAGGGCGCGCTGCGCGAGCTGCGGCTGGCCGAGCCGGGCAGCGGCCACCAGCTGGCGTGGGCGCGGTTCTTCGCCTCGGTGGCCTCCTCGCAGGCCGATCTCCAGCTGCTCCAGGGCCTGTTGGACGACTCGGCGAAGATCGACGGGCTCGATGTGGACCAGGAGCTGCGCTGGACGTTCCTGGAGGCGCTGACCGCGCACGGGGCGGCGGACGAGGCGGCGATCCGGGCGGAGCGGGCCGGCGACGACACCGCGTCCGGCCACCGGCACGAGGTGCGCTGCCTGGCGGCCCGGCCGTCGGCTGCGGTGAAGGCGGCGGCCTGGGCCGACGTGGTGGAGTCCGACGCGCTCTCCAACGCGCTGGTGGAGGCGACGATCTCGGGCTTCATGCAGACCTCGCAGCGGGAGCCGGCCGCGCCTTACGCGCAGCCGTACTTCGCCGCGCTGGAGGGGCTGTGGGAGTCGCGGTCGATCGAGACGGCGATGACGATCGTGCGCGGCCTGTTCCCGTACCTCCAGGACCGGCAGGAGACGCTGGACGCCACCGACGCCTGGCTGGAGGCGCATCCGGAGGCGGCGCCGTCGCTGCGGCGGCTGGTTCTGGAGTCGCGGGACGACCTGGCGCGGGCGCTGCGCGCACAGGCGTGCGACGCGCGGTACTGAACTCCGGTGCTGTTCAAGGGCGTTCAGCGACATTTGATCGACGCTCGGTGATTCGTCGTAAGCACAGCGTGAGTTGACGAAGCCGTCCCGGCCTGGCCGGGGCGGCTTCGTCACTCTGATAGGTGAACGAGGCCCATCGGCATCCGAACACCTGGACTTTAGCCCGGGGTTGTCCTGGTTTGTCGACGAGCATGTAACAGCGGTTAGTGACCGGTGCGGCGGCGGGAAGCACCTGGCCATGAACGCGAACCGCACCCCCCACGCCCTGGACCACCTTTCCCGCACCCAGCACAGCGTGTTGACGGACCGTCAGCTGCGGGAGCACGGGGTGACGCCCGCCGTGATCGCCGAGCGCTGCCGTCCGGGCGGCCAGTGGAGCCGGCTGCTGCCGCAGGTCTACCTGCTGCGTCCCGGGCCGCCCAGCAGCCAGGAGCGGCTGGAGGCCGCGCTGCTCTACGCCGGCCGCGATCCCGGCGGCCACGGCCCGCTCGGCGGCGGCCGGGAGGCGCTGGTCACCGGTCCTGCCGCGCTGGCGCTCTACCGGTTCTCCAGCGTGCCGCCGCTGCCGGGGCTGCGGCGGATCGACGTGCTGGTGCCCCGGCAGCGGCGGCTGCGCGACGCCGGCGAGGTCGCCATCCACCGCACCCGCCAACTCCCGCGCCCGCAGGAGGTGTCGGGGCTGCCCTGCGCGCCGGTGGCGCGGGCGCTGGCCGACGCGGTCGCCGGGCTCGACGACCCGGACTCGGTGCGGGTGCTGCTCAACGAGGCGGTGCGCGGCGGCCATTGCGACGCCTCGGCGGTGCTGGACGAGCTGGCGGCGGGCGGGCTGCTGGAGCGGCCGTACGTCGCCGCGGCGGTGCGCACGCTGCGGGACGCCGGCCGGGCGATGGCCGAGGACCGGCTCTTCGCGATGGTCCACGACCACCAACTGCCTGACCCGGTGTGGAACGTGGACCTGCGGCTGCCGGGCGGCCCGCCGCTGGGCGCGGTGGACGCGTACTGGCCCGAGCACGCGGTGGCGGTCGCGATCGACCCCCGCGGCGAGGGCGCGGGCGACCGTGACGGCGGGGCGGAGTACGAGGAGCAGCTGATGCTCGCCCGCACCCGGCAGCGGGAGCGCCTTGAGGCGCTGGGCATCACCATCGTGCACCTGACCCCGGCCAAGCTGCGGGAGAGCGCGGAGCAGCAGGCCACGGTGGTCAGGACGGCGCTGGTCGGGTCGGCCGACCGGCTGCCCGCCGCCTATGTGGTGGTGACCCCGCGCTGACCCGCTGGCCCGCGCTGACCGGGTGCCCGCGCTGTGCCCGTTCGGCGCTGTGCGCGTTCAGCGCTTGCGCAGCAGCAGCTCGGCGTTCCGGTCGTCCTTGCCGCCGGCCAGGGCCGCCGGGTCCGCGCCGGGGGCGTTGAAGGCCAACTCGCGGTAGAGCGCGGCCAGTCCGTGCTGTGAGAGGTCGTGGAAGTCCGCGCGGTGCGGGGCCGCGGACTCCACGAGGGTGGTGATCAGCGACAGCGTCCCGTCATGGTTGTCCACCAGCTCGATGATCCGGGCCAGCTGCGGATAGTCCACGTGCGAGGCGGTGTTGACCTCCCAGAAGCCGTCGTGCGACTCGATCCGGTTCAGGTGGCTGTGCCCGTTCACCCAGGCGATCACGTTGCGGTGCCGGCTGAGCAGCGAGACGAACTCCGCTCCGCCGTGCCGCTTCTCGTGCGGATTCGCCGGGTCGGGGCGCAGGTTGGTCATGCTGTGGCTGGTGTGGTGGCTGAAGACCAGCACGTGCTGGTCCTCGTTCTCGGTCAGCGTCCGCTCCAGCCACCGGAGTTGGCCGGTGCCGATCGAGCCCTGGTAGCCGCCGCCGCGGTTGGTGGTGTCCAGGCTGATGCCGAGGACCCCGTCGGCGATCTGGAAGGTGTAGTACATCCGGTCGGCGCTGACGCCGTCGGCGGCGTAGCCGTGCCCGACCGGGCCGGGACCCGTGCGCCGCGGTTCGAGGTGCGCGGCCAGGTACTCGGCGGGCGTGAAGGGGGCGCGCCGCTCGTCGGGGGTGACGGTACGGGCGGAGCGCGCGTAGTGGTCCAGGACGGCCCGGTAGAGCGAGCCCTCGGGGTCGCTCTCCGCCCGCACGACCTTCCGCAGCCGAGCCGCGTCGGCCGGCTCGACCCGCTCGACCTTGCGGCCGCCGGTGGCGATCTCGGCGGCGAACGACGTCGCGAAGCCGCCGGCCACGTACGTCCCGCCGTAGAGCGCGTCGTGGTTGCCGGACGTGGAGTACCAGGGCAGGTTGAGCCCGGGGCCGGCCAACGGGCGGACGGCGGCGGCGAGATAGCCGGGCAGGTGCGGGAAGCCGGCCTTCTTGTCGGCGTCGGGACGGGCGCTCTCCGGCTGCCAGTACAGGTCGAGGCCGGAGTTGTGCACGCCCTCGAAGCGGACCGGGTCACCGGAGTTGGGGTCGATGGCGCCGCCGCTCATCGCGGTCAGGAACCAGTCGAGCTCGATCTTGGAGTTGTTGTCGGTGTTGTCGCCGGTGGTGATCACCATCGACAGCGGGTGGCCGGTGACCGGGCCGCCGCGCAGGGCGTTGATCCGCTCGATCAGCGAGACGGTGCCGGCCGCGGAAAGTGCCTCGTGCGGGCGCCAGTCGGCGGCGCTGTGAGCGCGCATGAACTCGAACCGCAGCGGCGACTGCACGTCCACCACATGCAGGTCGGTGCACTGGACGAAGGCGGCGATCGGGGTACGGCGCTGCTCCCGGCCGTCGTGCGCGGCGGCCAGTTCGGTGCGCACCACGCGCTTCCAGCCGGGGCCGTCGGTCAGCGGCCGGTAGCCGCCGCGGCCGCGCGGGGCGGCGACGGTGGCGAGGGTGGTGCCCTCGGTGCTCGGCGGTACGGCGGTGGAGGTGCGCACCGGCGCGGGCTTCGTCGTGGCGGGAGTCGTGGCCGTCGTACCGGTGGTGACGGTGCGCGTGGCGCTCGCCGTACGGGCCCCGGCCCGGCCGCTGCCGGGGCCGAACGCCCACGCGGAGCCGCCGGCTGCCGCCGCCCCGGCGCCGGACGCGATCAGCAGGGTGCGGCGGTTCACGAACCGGCGGGCGGCGGCGGCACCGGCCGGGCGTTCGGCGGGCCGGCTCTCGTTCTCCGGCGGCTGGCTCTGGGACGGTTGCGCGGGTCCGGACATCGGGTCCCCCCGGGAGCGGCTGAGGCACGGCGGGCCTGCCCGGTCCCGGGCCGCCCACCAGGATGTTTGGCAGCGGGGGTGGCCTGCGCCCCAACTCCGGGCGAACGCCGCAAGCCCATCGCGGGACGCTGGATGTCCGCTTCCGCGCTGGTCACGGAGCCCTCTCCGGACCGTGCGGCTGCGCTCACCCGCCGTTCATCCGGGCGGGGAACGTGCTCGGAACCCGCCGCCGAATCAGCGCACTTGACCCGGTTCGTCACCGTTGGCGCATGGCGGATATACGTCACGGCGGGACCATCTCCGAGTCAACGGCCTCCAAAGACTTGTTAATTCGAGCAAGGTGAGCGCTCGTACGGCTCCTTCCGAACGCCAGTCCCGCACACGTTCCGAACGCCAGTCCTCAGCACGCCACCTCGACGGCCGAACAGGGATGCTCATGCCACTCGCTCACATATCCGGGAAGAGACGCGCGGCCCGTGTCGCGCTGGCCGCCGGCCTGGCGGCGGCGCTGTCGGTCGCCGCCCCGGCGCTCGCCGCCGCGGACTCGCCCGCGCCGCCCGCCGCCTCCGACTCCCCCGCGACGCCCGGCGGTCCCGCCGCCCCGGCCAAGGACGCGGCGGACAAGCTCGGCTCCGCCGACGCCGCGCTGCTCGCCAAGGCCAAGGCCGACCGCGACAAGAACGTCACCTTCATGATCGCCGCCGCCCCCGGCAGCACCGCGCAGGTCAGCGCCCAACTGCGGGCGCACGGCGCCGGAGTGGGCCAGACGTACGACAAGCTCGGCTACGTACGCGCCACCGTGCCGACCGCCAAGGCGGACGCGGCCATCGCCGCGGCCCAGAAGCTGCCCGCGGTGCTCGCGATCGACCTGCGGCAGGAGGTCAAGCTCGACGACCCGACGCCGGCCGCCGACACCACCCCCGCGGTGGCGAAGAAGGCCGGCCACGGCAAGCCGTCCGCCACCTACCCCGGGCCCGGCAAGAACACCCCGGCCAAGAACCCGTACCAGCCGGCCTTCGAGACCGGCGCGGTGGACTTCGTCAAGGACCACCCGTCCGCAGACGGCCGCGGCGTGACCGTCGGCATCCTGGACGCGGGCGTCGACATCGGCCACCCGGCGCTGCAGAAGACCACCACCGGCGAGCGCAAGATCGTGGACTGGGTCACCTCGACCGACCCGATCATCGACGGCGACGGCACCTGGCGCCCGATGGTCACCGCCGTGTCGGGACCGTCGTTCACCGCCTCGGGCCGCACCTGGACCGCGCCCGCGGGCTCGTACTACTTCAGCACGTTCGCCGAATCGGCCACCGTCGGCGGCGACATGGCCGGCGACCTCAACCGGGACGGCGACACCACCGACGTGTGGGGCGTGCTCTACGACCCGGCCGCCGGCACCGTACGGGTGGACCTGGACAACAACGGCGACTTCACCGGCGACACCGCCATGAAGCCGTACAAGGACGGCTTCCAGATCGGCCACTTCGGCACCGACGACCCGGCCACCGCGATCTCCGAGTCGATCCCGTTCACCATCGAGATCCGCAAGAACGTGCCCATGGACCCCTACGGCGGCACCTGGGTCGGCAAGACCGCGGACTTCGTCAACATCGGCATCGTGCAGTCGGAGCACGGCACCCACGTGGCCGGGATCACCGCGGCCAACGGGCTGTTCGGCGGCAAGATGAACGGTGCCGCGCCCGGCGCGAAGATCGTCTCGTCGCGGGCCTGCACCTGGAGCGGCGGCTGCACCAACGTGGCGCTCACCGAGGGCATGATCGACCTGGTCGTCAACCGCCATGTGGACGTGGTCAACATGTCCATCGGCGGCCTCGGTTCGCTCAACGACGGCAACAACGTCCGCGACCAGCTCTACAAGGAGCTCGTCGACACCTACGGCGTGCAGCTGGTCATCTCGGCCGGCAACGACGGCCCCGGCGTCAACACCATCAGCGACCCGGGCCTGGCCGACCACGTGCTCAGCGTCGGCGCGTCGATCTCCAAGGAGACCTGGGCGGCCGACTACGGCTCGCAGGTGACCGTGCCCTACTCGCTGCTGCCCTTCTCGGCCCGCGGGCCGCGTGAGGACGGCGGCCTGGCCCCGGTGATCACCGCGCCCGGCGCGTCCATCAACGCGGTTCCGACCTGGGAGGAGGGCGCGCCGGTCAAGGAGGCCGGCTACAGCCTGCCGCCCGGCTACGCGATGCTGCAGGGCACCTCGATGGCCTCGCCGCAGGCCGCGGGCGCGGCGGCGCTGCTGCTGTCCGCCGCCAAGGGCAGCCACCTCGACGTCACTCCGGCGAAGCTGCGTACCGCGCTGGTCAGCACCGCGCGTAACATCCGCGGCGCGCAGACCATCGACCAGGGCGCCGGCCTGATCGCCGTCGGGCCGGCCTGGGACCTGCTGCGGCGCGGGGTCACCTCCGACGCCTACACCGTCAAGGCGCCGGTCGACACCACCCTGTCCAGCTTCCTGGCGACCCCCGGTTACGGCACCGGGCTCTACGACCGCGAGGGCGGCCTGACGGCCGCTTCCTCGCGTACGTACAGCGTCACCGTGACCCGTACCAGCGGCCCGTCCTACGCCCAACTGCACACCCTCACATGGGCGTTCAACGACGGCACGTTCAAGGTGCCGAGCCCGCTGGTGCTGCTGCCGCTCAACAAGCCGGTGACGGTGAAGATCACCGCCAAGCCGCGGACGGCGGGCGTGCACAGCGCGCTGCTCAACGTCGACGACCCGCTCACCCGCGGCACCGACACGCAGATCGCCGCGGCGGTCGTCGTCTCCACGCCGCTGGCGGCCCCGTCGTACACGCTCAGCCGGTCCGGGACGATCGAACGGGACAGCACCACCTCGTACTTCGTGACCGTGCCGGCCGGCGCGACCACCGTCCAGGTGGCCATGAGCGGCCTCAAGGCGGGCAGCCAGACCCGCTTCGTCACCATGCACCCGTACGGTGTCCCGCTGGACTCCACGCAGACGCCGGACTGCTACCCCAACTACGACAACCCGGCCAACACCTGCCGCCCCGACCTGCGTTCCTACTCCGATCCGCTGCCCGGGGTCTGGGAGATCGAGGTCGAGGCGCGCCGCACCTCACCGCAGCTGGACAACCCCTACAAGCTCGACGTCACGGTGCTCGGCGCGGCCTTCGACCCGGCCGTGCAGACGGTGCCCGAGGCGAAGGTGGGCACACCGGCGCCGGTCAGCTGGAACGTCACGAACAACTTCGCGGCGATCAGCGGCGGTTCACTGAAGGGCGGCCCGCTCGGCTCGGCGTACACCGCGAAGCCGACCATCGCCGAGGGCGACGCCCAGACGACCACGCTGGTGCTCCCCGCGGGCGCCACCCGGCTCGACGTCTCGATCGGCTCGACGTCGGACACCGGCGCCGACCTGGACCTGTACGTGTACCGGGACGGCGTGCTCGTCGGCCAGTCGGCGGACGGCGACGCGGAGGAGGCGGTCAGCCTCACCGACCCGGCCGCCGGTACGTACACCTTCGAGGTGGACGGCTACGCGGTGCCGTCGGGTTCGACGACGTACGACTACGAGGACGTCTACTACTCCGACGGCCTCGGCCAGGTCGAGGTGGACGGCTCCGCACCGGTCGACCTGGCACACGGCTCGACCGCGCCGGTCTCGGCCACGCTGCTCGCGGCCGCCGTGGCGCCGGAGGGCAGGCAGCTCTTCGGCGAGGTGCAGCTGCTCAACTCCCGTGGGACGGTGGCGGGGAGGGGCAGCGTGATCATCACGAAGACCACGTCCTGAGGTGATGGTTCTGCGGTGACCGGGCCGGGCGGGTCCTCGTGACCTGACCGGTCCGGCCGGGGGATGGGCCAAGCGCTTAGAAGGCGCCTGGCCCATCCGTCGTTCGCCCACCCCCGCCCACCCCCGCTCACTCCCGGGCGGCGCCCGCCGCGGCCGGGTGGGAGCGGAGCAGGGCGCGGGCCGGGAGGCCGGTGGCGGCGAGGCCGAGGACGATCGCGCCGCCCGCGATGCCGAGGCCGGTGGCCGGCGGGACGTAGGGCGAACCGCCGGTCAGGCCGCGGGCGATGGGCACCAGCGTCACCCAGGCGATGGCCGAGCCGATCAGCAGCCCCGAGGCCGCCACCAGCAGCGCCTCCCAGCGGACCATGCCGAGCACTTGGCGGCGGGTGGTGCCCGCCAGCCGCAGCAGCGCGACCTCGCGGCGCCGGTCGAGCACCGTCATCACCAGCGTGTTGGCAGCCGCCACCGCGGCGAACCCGCCGAGCACCGCGGCCATCACGCTGTTCGCCCACGCGTTGATCTCCAGCTCCTTGTCCGCCTGGGCGCGGTAGCCGGCCCGGTCGGTGACGTTCATCCGCGCGACGCCGAGCCCGGCCAACTCCTTCCGCACCGCGGCCGGATCGGCGCCGGCCTTGTCCCGTACCAGCACCTGCGTGTCGAACGAGTTGTCCGCGTGGGCCGCGACCGCCGCCCGGGGCAGCAGCAACTGGCCGAGTCCCAAGCCCCGTTCGTAGGTCGCGACGACCCTTGGCCGGATCGTCGTGCCGTCGCCGAGCCACAGCGAGAGGCGGTCGCCGACCTTCACCTTCGTGGTGTCGGCGAGCAGCGAGTCCAGTGCCACCGTGCGGCCGTCGTTGGTCAGCGCGCTCAACGAGCCGGTCTTCACGCCCAGTTGCAGCACGTTCGACAGCCGGCCCGTGTCGCCGGAGACCGCCAGCACGCTCGTCGAACTCAGCGAGCCGGCCGCCCGGTACAGCGCGCCGGTGCGCAGCACGCCGACCGCGGTGTCGACTCCCTTGAGCCGCGCGGCCCGTTCGGCGGTGCCGGACGGCAGCCCGGCCGCGTCGGAGCCGACCACCTGGTCGGCCACCAGGCCCTGCTGGATCTGCCGGGACGAGGTGTGGGTGATCGAGCCCTGCATGCACAGCAGCGTCCCGCAGAACGCGGTGACCATCACGATCGGGGTGATGGCCGAGGCCAACCGCCGTGCCCCCGCACGGGTGTTGGCCGCCGCGAGCGAGGCCGCCGGACCGCCGGCGCGCAGCGGCAGTCCCAGCACCGTCGCGGCCAGCCAGGCCACCACCGGGCCGAGCAGCGCCACCGCGAGCAGGAAGGTCATCACGACGCTGAGCGCGATGTTGGCGGCGTCGTCACCCGAGGCGTTCGCGGCGACGACGGACAGGACGATGCCGCCGGCCGTCGCGGCCACGCCCAGCACGGTACGGATGATGCCCGGCCGGCGGCGTTCGACCGCGGCCTCGCCGAGCGCCTCGCTCGGCCGGGCCTTGGAGGGCCGGCGGGCGGCCAGGTAGCCGGCGCCCAGCGACGCCAGCACGCCCGCGCCGACCGCGCTCACCATCGGGATCCAGCCGACCGAGAGCGTCACGCCGTGCGGCACCGCGTCCTTGTGCACGAGCTGGTTCAGCCACCAGCGGGCCAGCCCGACACCGGGCAGGATGCCCGCGGCGCCGGCCAGCGGCGCGACGAGCATCGCCTCGGTCGCCACCATCCGGCGGATCTGCCGCGGGGTCGCGCCGATCGCGCGCAGCAGCGCGATCTCCCGGCTGCGCTGGCCGATCGCCAGCGCGACCGTGCCCATCACCACGAACACCGCGGTAGCGGTGGCGATCCCGCCGAACGAGCCGCCGACCCCGCTCAGGATCTCGCGGCCCTGGGCGAGCTGCGGCTGCTCGGCCTCGCCGCGGCCGTTGCCGGTACGCACCTCGGCCGCGTGGCCAACGGCCTTCCTCGCCTGCGCGGCGAGCTGGTCGGTGTCCACGCCGGGCCGCGGCAGCACGGCGACGGCGTCCGCCCGGCCCGGGTGCCCGGACAGGCCGCTCGCCGCGGACTCCGCCACGTACGCGGTCGGCTGGTGCTCACCGGTCAGCCCGGACACCCGGTAGGCGGCGGTGCCGCCGGGCGCGGTCAGCGTGACGGTGCTGCCGACGCCGAGCTTCGCGGCGCGCGCGGTCCCCGCGTCGAGCACCACCTCGCCGGCGCCGGGCGCCCTGCCCTGTACGGCGGTGGCGCCGTCGATCGCCCGCGCGTCCCAGTTGCGTCCGGTCAGCTGCGGCAGGTGCGCCGACTGCACGGGAAAGGCGATGTCCGGCACCGCGGCGGCCACGCCCGGCTGCCGGGCAACCTTCGCCGCGAGCGCGGTGTCGATCCGCGGCTGGTCGGGCAGCGGCTCCGACTCGGTGTCCTGGTTGTCACCGTGGCCGGTGGTGATGCTCGCCTGCGGGTCGGCCGCCACCACGACCGGCACCTGCGCGTATCGCACCGGCTTGACGTGTGCGGTCACCCCGGTCTGCAGCATGGTGCCGCACGCGGTGACGATGACCGCGGCGAACATCAGCGCGATGAAAGTGCCGGCGAAGGAGGCGGGCCGGAACCGGACGGAGGCGCGGGCCAGGCCGTTCATCGGATTGCCTTTCGTGTGCGAGGCGGGTGTGTTCTCTGGCGGGTCTTACGGATCTGGCAGGTCTTGGGGGTCTTACGGGGCCGGTCCCGGGCGGGCGGATCGTGCACGCCCCGGGGGGACGGATCGTGCGCGGTCATGCCGCCGCGCTCACCTGGCCGCCGCGGCCGGCCTGCGCGGTCAGGGCGACCATCCGGTCCGCGATCGTCTGCGGGTCCGGGCGGTGCAGCTCGCCCGCGAGGGAGCCGTCGGCCAGGAAGAGCACCCGGTCGGCGTACGAGGCCGCGGTCGGATCGTGGCTGACCATCACGACGGTGGCGCCCGCCGCGTCCACCGCCTGCCGCAGCAGCCCGAGCACGTCACGGGCGGTGCCGGTGTCCAGCGCGCCGGTCGGCTCGTCCGCGAAGATCACCTCCGGGTCGGTGATCAGGGCGCGGGCGATCGCCACGCGCTGCTGCTGGCCGCCGCTCAGCTGGCCGGGGCGGCGCCTGCCGTGCCCCTCAAGGCCCACCTGGGCGAGCAGGGCCGCGGCGCGGCGGCGGTCCGGGCGTTCGCCCGCGAGGCGCAGCGGGAGCAGGACGTTCTGCTGGACGGTCAGCGAGGGCAGCAGGTTGAACGACTGGAACACGAAGCCGATGCGGCTGCGCCTGAGCTGGGTGAGGCGGTTCTCGCTCAGCTTGGTGATCGGCTCGCCGCCGAGCAGCACCTCGCCCGAGGTCGGGCGGTCCAGGCCCGCGGCGCACTGCAGGAACGTGCTCTTGCCCGAGCCGGACGGGCCCATCACGGCGGTGAAGCTTCCCCTCGGCAGGGCGAGGGTCACGCCGCGCAGTGCGTGGACGGCGGCGTCGCCGCGGCCGTAGACGCGGCGGATGTCGCGGAGCTCGATCGCGAGCCCGGAGGGCTCGCTCAGCTGGGCGGACTGGTTCCGCTTCGTCTTGCGACGCGATGCCATGACTCCTCGTTTCGCCGGGGGCGCCTGCTTTTTCGTTCGCTCTCGACGCTACGGATCGCCTCGGCGGCGAACCATGACGTCCCCTGGCGTACCGGGGGTGGGGGTGGCCCCACCCCCACCCCCCGGGGTGGTGCGGGTCGTTTCCCCGGCTGGGCGCCGTGCCTGCCGGTTTTCCCACCCGCGCCGCCCGTGCGGGTGCGTCCTTGGGTGCGGGTCTTCTGGTGGGTGGGGGTCGGGGCCGGTCCGGGGCACCTCCTCGGGCTGATCACGGCACCGGGGTGAATTGCGGATCCCATGTCGTTCACAGCCCTGCGGGGGCACCCCGGACCGTCCCCTCCCAGGCCGAATGGCGGCTTGAGGCCGCTGGGGGGTGACTGGTGGGTTGCGGGGGTTCGTTGTCGGGTGCGGGTTACTGATGGGGCATTGCGCGCCCTGCCCGTCCCCGCCGGTGGTGGCTTGATTGTCGGTGGCAAGGTTTACCGTCGGGCCGTGACGTTCACCTTGCCTGACGGTTTGCCTCCCGGACGCTCCGAGCCTCCTGGTTCGGCGGGAATATGGATCTCGAACGAGCTGCCCGAGGACATCGAGCGATTGTGGGGCCTTCTGCTGGAGAAGCAGGAAGTCACAGAACTATTCCCGCTGCTGTGCTGGCCTGGTTCGCCCGCTCGGTCACAACTGGCCGAGGAGGATGCGATTCACCTGGAGGCGGTATTGGCGGCCGACTTCGTCGCATACCGGCGGCAGAGGCTACCGTTCTGGTCGAACCCCACACCCCAGGAGGTTCCCGAGGGAGTCGAGCCCTGGCCACACGATCCCGGGCCGCCGTTTGAGAACTGGCCCGGACTGGCGCCGCCGGTAGCGGTGGCCGCCGGCATCCCGTCACCGGCGCAGGCAGCTGGGCGCACGGTCGCCCGCCTCGTTCACGCGGAGTGGCATGAGCTCAAAGACTGCCGCCTTGCACTCGTCCCTGCACGGCGCAGCGCGGACCTCCCGGCGCTCCTGGAGTGGTCGTCGGAGGCCCCGGTGTCTCTGTTGTGTGCCTTGTTGCGCAGCTGGGAGGAGCGGTTTGGCACGCAGGTGGTGTCGGCCTGCAGGAACTCGCTGCGTGTCTCGGTCGCCCGGCCGCCCCAGAATCTGCGGGACGCGGAAGTCCTGGCGTGCGAGCACCTGTTGTCCACCGCGCAGAGTGTCGTCGACGACCCGCCAACGACGTTTCCTGACTACGCGGCCAGTTTGGTGGGGCGATCCGACTGGTGGTTCTGGTGGGATTAGGGCGTATGTCAAAGGTTCGGTCACAGCCACTCGTTGATGACGGCGACCAGTGCTGTCGCCTCGTAGCGAACCGCGAGCTTGTCGTATCTCGTGGCCACCGCGCGGTGTCGTTCTAGCCGATTGCTCCCGCACTCCAGCGCGTGACGTTCCCTGTAGCCCTCCTTTCTTCCGGGGGGTGAGGGTTTTGGATTGAACGTCGGACGGTCGGTTTCCACTCCCCGGTCGGTCACCTGACAACGGACCCCCGCCCCCACCGATCACCCCCAGCGGCCTCAAGCCGCCGTCCGGCCTGGGAGGGGACGGTCCGGGGTGCCCCCGCAGGGCTGCGAACAACACGGGGAGCACAACTCACCCCGGTTCCGTGAACAGCCCGAGGAGGTGCCCCGGACCGGCCCCGACCCCACCCACCAGAAGACCCGCACCCAAGGACGCACTCGCACGGGTGGGGCGGTGGGAAAAACGGCAGGCACGGCGCCCAGCCGTGAAAACGAACCGGCACCGCCCACCGGGGCGAAAACCCCACCCGGGGGTAACCGGGAGCGAACCACCACCTCCCCCACCCACCCCGGAGCCCGGAAACGTGACAGCTTCACTCACCAGGAGCGAACCACGACCTCCCCCACCCGCCCGGCGGAGCCGGGGCACCCCGCCGGGCAGATGGTGAGCCGGGTAGGGATCCCGCTCGCGGGGTAAGGGTGAGGGGGTCCGGCTGGCGGGGTCGGGGAGAAGATGGAGGGTGGATGGAACGGGTGCGGCTGGCCGCGTTGTACGGCGTGGATGTCACGTATCGGCCAGCGCCAGGCGCCGAAGTGAAGGTCTCGGACGACACCGTGATCGCCGTCCTCGCCTCCCTCGGCGTGGACGCCACCACGCACTGCGCCGTCAAGGACGCCATCGCGGCGTACGAACTCCGCGCGGCCCACCGGCTGCTCCCCCCGGTCACGGTACTCAGAGCCAACCGGGGCACCTTGCGCGAGGCGCTGCCCGGGCTTCCGGCGGGGACGCGGCTCACCGTGGACGGGGGGTCGGAGCGCACTCCGGACGCGCCGGGGGCGTACGCGCTGCGGGCCGCCACGGGGGACGGGCGGACCGCCCGGGGGGATCTGATCGTCGCGCCGGAGCGGCTGGCCGGGCCGCCCACCCGCACGTACGGGTTCATGGCGCAGCTCTACTCCACCCTGTCCCGCCGCTCCTGGGGCATGGGCGACCTCGGCGACCTGGCCGACCTCGCCGCCTGGACCGGCCGTACCCTCGGCGCCGGGTTCCTGCAGATCAACCCGCTGCACGCGGCCGTGCCCGGCCATCCGACGGACCCGTCCCCGTACAGCCCGTCGTCCCGCCGCTTCCCCGATCCGGTCTATCTGCGGATCGAGGAGATCCCCGAGTACGCCTACCTGGCGCCGGACGCCCGCGAGCAGGCCGAGAAGCTGCTGCGCCGGGCCGCCGCGCTGCGCGAATCCGTGCTGGTGGAGGGCGCGCTGATCGACCGGGACGCGGTGTGGGCCCTGAAGGCGGAGGCGCTGGCGCTGGTGCGCGGGGTGCCGATGAGTCCGGGGCGCCGGGCGGCCTACCAGGGGTTCCTGGCCGAGCAGGGGCAGGCGCTCGACGACCACGCCACCTGGTCGGCGCTCGCCGAACTGCACGGCTCCGACTGGCGTTCCTGGCCGACCGGGCTGCGCGATCCGCGGTCCGCGCAGGTCGCGCGGGCCCGCAGCGAGCATCTGGACCGGGTGGACTTCCACTGCTGGCTGAGCTGGCTGACCGACGGTCAGCTCGCGGCGGCGCAGCGGTCGGCGAAGGACGCGGGGATGCCGCTGGGCATCGTGCACGATCTGGCGGTGGGTGTGAACCCGTCCGGGTCGGACGCCTGGTCGATGCAGGACGTGCTGGCCAAGGGCATGTCGGTGGGGGCGCCGCCGGACGCGTTCAACTCCCGCGGCCAGGACTGGGGTCTGCCGCCGTGGCGGCCGGACGCGCTGGCCGCCACCGGCTACGCGCCGTACCGCGATCTGATCGCCCGGATGCTGCGGCACGCGGGCGGCTTGCGGATGGACCATGTGATGGGCCTGTTCCGGCTGTGGTGGGTGCCGGAGGGCCGGCCGCCGACCGAGGGCACGTATGTGCGGTACGACGCGCAGGCGATGCTCGGCATGCTGGCCCTGGAGGCGCACCGGGCCGGCGCGGTGGTGATCGGCGAGGACCTGGGGACGGTGGAGCCGGGGGTCCGCGAGGAGCTGGCCGACCGGGGCGTCCTGGGTACGTCGGTGCTGTGGTTCGAACGCGACTACGCCGCCGCCGACCCGCAGCCGCTGCCCCCGTCGGCCTGGCGGGAGTCGTGCCTGGCGACGGCGACCACCCACGATCTGCCCAGCACGGCGGCCCGGCTGACCGGCGAGCACGTCGAACTGCGGCACCGGCTCGGCCTGTTGACCCGGCCGCTGGCGGAGGAGCAGGCGGCGGACGCGGCCGAGGTCGCGGAGTGGATCGCGTTCCTCGGCCGGCTCGGGATGCTGCCGGAGGGCGCGGCCGACGAGGAGGCCGTGGTCAGGGCCGTGCACCGGTTCCTGGCGGCCACGCCGGCCCGGATGATCGGGGTGTGGCTGCCGGACGGGATCGGCGACCGCCGGCCGCAGAACCTGCCGGGCACGTCGGACGAGTTCCCCAACTGGCGGCTGCCGGTGGCCGGTCCCGACGGCACGCCGGTGACGCTGGAGGAGCTGGCCGACTCCCCCAGGCTGCACGCGCTGGCCGAGGAGGTCCGGCGGGCGCTGGCCGAGCCGGCCGGGCCCGGCGACGCGCCCGGGCGGCCGTAAAGACACCCCGGGCGCGCGTGCCGCTCGGGTGGTCACTACATTGAGGGCGTGGACAAGAAGCTCAACAAGATGGCCGTGCGCGCCGGAGTCATCACCGCCGGTACGACGCTGATGCTGCTGATCTCGTCTCCCGCCTTCGCGGTGGCCCGCGACGACGGCGACGACCCGGGTTCCGGCCTGAGCGTCCTGCAGACGCTCGGCCTGTTCGTGGCCTGCCCGATCGTGCTGTTCGCGATCATCGCCGGCGGCGTCATCCTGACCGACCGGCCGCGCAAGCCGCACAGCGACAGCTGATCCCGGTACGGCCGCACGCGCGAAGTCGGCACGCCGTGGCGGCCGGCCCCGCGTACAGCAGGCCGTCGGCCCGTTCAGGCCCCCGCCAGGTCCGGCGGGGGCTCAGTGCTGCCCGGCCGCTCAGCCGGCCGCCGGGTGCTCCAGCGACGCGAGCAGCTGCCGCAGCAGGTCGGAGATCCGTTCCGCGTCCTGCTCGCCGAGCGCGTCCAGGACGGACTTCTGCACGAGCAGTCCGGCGCCGACCGACTCGTTGATCGCCGCCAGGCCCCGCTGGGTCAGGCTGACCCGCAGCCCGCGCCGGTCGTCGGGGTCGGGGGCGCGCTCCAGCAGCCCGGCGCGTTCCAGCTTGTCCAGCCGGCCGGTCATGCCGCCGGTGGTGAGCATCAGCGTCGCGGACAGCTGCCGGGGCGAGAGCGTGTACGGGTCGCCGGCCCGGCGCAGGGTGGCCAGGACGTCGAACTCGCCGGTGCCGATCCCGTAGCGCTGGTACTCCTTCTCCATCCGCTCGCTCATCAGCCGGGCGATCCGGTAGATCCGGCCGAACACGGCCATCGGGAGCGTGTCGAGCTCCGGCCGCTCGGTGTTCCACTGGCCGGTGATCGCGTCCACGGCGTCGCGTTGCTCCATGCCCTCAGTATCCGGCGCTGTCCGCTCGACGGCAAGAAAGTTGCTTGACTCTAAGTCTCTTACGACTAAGCTACTTACTAACGACCTACTCCGTCCCGGGGGCGCACGATGCTGTTCCGCAAGCACACCACCACCTCGAAGGCGGGCACGTCCGAGCGCCGGATACCCGGCGAGCGGGCGATGCTCGGCGCGATGGCCGTGGACGCGGTCGGCTCCGGCATGTACGTGCCGTTCAACCTGGTGTTCTTCCACCACATCACCGGCCTGTCGTTCGCCGTGGTCGGCGCGGTCCTCACCGCCGTCGGGCTGCTCGGCATGGCCGCGCTGCCGCTGGCCGGCGCGGCGGTCGACCGGTACGGGGCCCGCCGGGTGCAGCTCGTCCTCTACGTCGTCCGCGGTACCGGGTTCGCCCTCTACCCGCTGGCCACCGCGCTGCCCGCCTTCGCCGCCGTCGCCCTCGGCACCGCCTTCGGCGACCGCGCCTTCCCCGCGGTGCAGCAGGCCAGGATCGGCGAGGTGGCCCTCGGCATCGACCGGGACCGGCTCCAGGCGTCGTCGCGCGCCCTGCGCAACGGCGGGATGGGCGCGGGCGCGCTGCTCGCCTCGCTGGTGATCACGCTGGCCGGCGACCGCGGCTTCACCGCGGCCGCCTGGCTGAACGCGCTGAGCTTCGCGGTGGCGTTCCTGCTGATGCGCCGGGTCCGCACCGTCCACGGCGGCGCCCCGAAGGGCGGCCCCGGGACCGGGTCCGCGCGGCAGGCCGCCGGCTACCGGGTGGTCTTCGCCGACCGGCCGTTCCTCGCCCTGACCGGCATCAACTTCCTTACCGCGCTGGGCTATTCGGCGCTCTCGGTGCTCTTCCCGCTGTTCATCGCGGGGAGGCTGCACGGCCCGCAGTCGCTGACCGGTGCCGCGTTCACCGTCAACACCGTGCTGTGCGGCGTCGGCGGGGTGGCGATCGCCGCCCGGGCCCGCAGGACCGGCGCCCGGCGCACCCGTTCCGCGGCGCTCGGCGCGCTGCTCTTCGGCGCGTCCTTCGCCGGGCTCGCCCTGCTGGGCGCGCTGCGGCCGCAGGACGGCTGGGTGGTGGCCGGCGCGCTGTTCGCCCTGGTCGCGCTGTACACGGTGGGCGAGATGGTGCACAGCCCGGCGGCCGGCTCGCTGGCCGTCGCCGCGGCCCCGGAACCGCTGCGCGGCCGGTACATGGCCGCCTACCAGCTGTCCTGGTCGCTGGCCGCCGCCCTGGCGCCGTCCCTGTTCACCGCCCTGTACGCCGCCGGGTCCGAGCTGCCCTGGCTGCTGCTGACCGCGCTCTCGGTGACGGCGGCGGCCGCGTTCCTCCGCCTTGAGGCCCATCTGCCCGCGTCCGTGGTCGAGTTGACCCCGACGACCCCGGCCGTGCACCGGCGCCCGCAGCCCCGCATCGAGGGTGGCGCGGACGCCGGTACGGCGGCCGGCGCGGCAGGAGGGGCGCCCGTCACCGAGCCGGCCGAGCTGACCGTCTGAGCCCGGCACGCCGGGCGGCCGGGCCGACAGCGGGGCCGGCCGGCGGGCGTCAACCGGCCGAGATCGGACGAGGTCGGACGAGGTCGGCGCACCCGCGTCAGGGCTGCGCGGTCACCAGACGTCGCCGTCCCGCCAGTCGCAGGTCAGGCCGCCGGTGGTGTCCAGCGAGGTGCCGGGCAGCGGCAGGACGTGGATCGAGCCGTCCTCGTCCGGTGTCGGCAGCACCCCGTCGGCCGGGGTGAGCGCGGCCGTCGGCCCGCGCCAGCGCTGCCAGCCGCGGGCGGTGTAGAAGCCGGTCGCCGCCTCGGCGGAGCTGAGTGCGCCGAGCTGGTAGCCGCCGCGGATCACCCGCTCGGCGGCGTCCATCACCGCGGCCCCGTAGCCCTGCCCGCGGCGGTCGGCGCGTACGGCGACGGCCTCGACGTACCCGGTGCGCAGCGCCCGGCCGCGGTGCAGCAGCCTGCGCTGGACGACCGAGGCGTGGCCGACGAGCTCGGCGCCGTCCCGGGCCAGGGCGTGCATGCCGCCGAGCGAGTGGTCCCAGTCGGCGTCGGTGAAGTCGCCGCCGCCCGGGCGCGCGGCGAAGGCGCCGTCGAGCAGCGCGCGGACGGCCGCCAGCTCGGCCGCGGAGAGTTGCGAGGTGTGGGCGAGGGTCACCCGTAAGTCGGTCACACCGGCATCTTGGCACTGGCGCCCGCCATCCGGTGGCCCGGGCGCGCGGTGAGCGCCCGGGCCACGGATGTTGCCGGTGATGTGCCGGTCGGGCCGCCTGCGCGGCCGCTGCCGGCCGGTGCCGGCCGGTGTCAGCTCGTGGCAGCCGCGTCGGCCGCCTGCGCCCGCAGGGCGCGTTCCACGCCCGCGCGGGACTCGATCATCAGCCGGCGCAGCGCCGGTGCCGGGTCGTTGGCGGCGATCCACGCGTCGGTCACGTCCAGGGTGGCCTGCGAGACCTGGAGCGTCGGGTACAGGCCGATGACGACCTGCTGGGCCATCTCGTGGCTGCGCGACTCCCAGACCTGCTTGACCGCGCCGAAGTACCGCTCGGTGTACGCGGCCAGCAGCTCGCGCTGGTCGGTCTGCAGGAAGCCGCCGATCACCGCCTCCTGGACGGCGTTGGGCAGCTTGTCGTCCTCGACGACCGACGCCCAGGCCGCCTCCTTGACCTCCGCGCTCGGCCGCGAGGCCCGGGCGGAGGCCGCATGCTGCTCGCCCGCCGAGGTCGGGTCGAGGGCCAGCTCGGCGTCGATGGCGGCCTCGTCGGCCCGCCCGGTGGCGGTGAGCCGGCCGAGCAGGGTCCAGCGCAGGTCGGTGTCCACCGCCAGGCCCTCGATGCTCTCGGTGCCGCCGAGCAGCCCGGCGAGCACGTCAAGCTGGTCCTTGGTGCGGGCGGTCGCGGCGAACGCCCGTGTCCAGGCGAGCTGGTGGTCGCTGCCGGGGGCCGCGTCCCGAAGGTGCCGCAGGGTGGCCTCGGTCCACCGGGCGAGCCCGGTCTCCCGCCACGCCGGGTCGGCGTACAGGTCGAGCGCCAGCTTGACCTGCCGGTGCAGCGACTGCACCACGCCGATGTCGGTCTCCTTGCCGATGCCGTGCAGCACCAGCTCCAGGTAGTCGCGGGTGGCCAGTTCGCCGTCCCTGGTCATGTCCCAGGCCGACGCCCAGATCAGCGCGCGCGGCAGCGACTCGGTGAAGTCGCCGACGTGGTCGCGGACCACCGCGAGCGACTGCTCGTCCAGCCGCACCTTGGCGTACGACAGGTCGTCGTCGTTCAGCAGGATGACGTCGGGCCGCGGGGTGCCGGCCGGCCACGGTACGTCGGTCAGCTCGCCCTCGACGTCCAGCTCGATCCTGGAGCCGCGGACCAGCTTGCCGTCCTTGAGGTCGTACGCGCCGATGCCGATCCGGTGGGGGCGCAGCACGGCCTCGCCCTTCGCGCCGGGCGGCAGCGCCGGGGCCTCCTGCCGTACCGCGAAGGAGGTGACGACGCCGGCCTCGTCCACGGTGAGTTCGGGCCGCAGGATGTTGATGCCCGCGGTCTCCAGCCACGCCTTCGACCAGGTCTTCAGGTCGCGGCCCGAGGTCTCCTCAAGGGCGCCCAGCAGGTCGGAGAGCCGGGTGTTGCTCCAGGCGTGCCGCTTGAAGTACGCCTGCACACCGGCGAAGAACTCGTCCTCGCCGACGTACGCGACGAGTTGCTTGAGCACCGAGGCGCCCTTGGCGTACGTGATGCCGTCGAAGTTGACCAGGACGTCGTCCAGGTCGTTGATCTCGGCCATGATCGGGTGGGTGGAGGGCAGTTGGTCCTGCCGGTAGGCCCAGGTCTTCATCGAGTTCGCGAACGAGGTCCACGAGTGCGGCCACTTGGAGCCGGGCGCGGCGGCCTGGCAGGCGATCGAGGTGAAGGTGGCGAACGACTCGTTCAGCCACAGGTCGTTCCACCACTCCATGGTGACCAGGTCGCCGAACCACATGTGCGCCAGCTCGTGCAGGATCGTCTCGCCGCGCACCTCGTAGGCGGCGTCGGTGACCTTGGAGCGGAACACGTACTGGTCGCGGATGGTGACCGCGCCGGCGTTCTCCATCGCGCCGGCGTTGAACTCCGGTACGAACAGCTGGTCGTACTTGGCGAACGGGTACGGGTAGTCGAACTTCTCCTCGAACCAGTCGAATCCCTGCCGGGTGACCTGGAAGATCGCCTCGGCGTCGAGGTGTTCGGCGAGCGAGGGCCGGCAGTAGATGCCCAGCGGCACGCTGCGGCCGTCGCCCTCCCAACTGCTGTGCACCGACGTGTACGGGCCGACGATCAGCGCGGTGATGTACGAGGAGATCCGCGGGGTGGGGTCGAAGACCCACACGCCGTCGGCCGGCGGCTCGGGGGTCGGCGAGTTGGAGATCACCGTCCAGCCGGCCGGCGCCTTGACGGTGAAGGCGAACGTGGCCTTCAGGTCGGGCTGTTCGAAGCTGGCGAAGACGCGGCGGGCGTCCGGCACCTCGAACTGGGTGTACAGATAGGCCTGCTTGTCCACCGGGTCCACGAACCGGTGCAGGCCCTCACCGGTGTTGGTGTACGCGCAGTCGGCGACGACCCGCAGCTCGTTGCGGCCGGGGCGCAGGCCGGTCAGGGCGATGCGCGAGTCGTCGAAGACGTCGGCGGCGGGCAGGGGGGCGCCGTTCAGCACGACCTCGTGCACGGTGGGGGCGACCAGGTCGATGAACGTGCTCAGGCCGGCGCCGGACGTGTCGGTGCCCGCGTCCGCGGCGACGTCGAAACGGACCGTCGTCACGGAGCGGAAGGTGCCGCCCTCCTGGGCGCCGCTCAGGTCGAGATCGATCTCGTATCCGTCCACGGTGAGCAGCCGCGCACGCTGCTGCGCCTCCGCACGCGTGAGGTTTGTACCTGGCACGGTTGGCCACTCCTTCTCGTCAGGTGAGACGGCCATCCTTACACGGTGGCCTCGGGACCGGGGGTGGGGATTTGGTCCGCGGGTCGGCCGGAGGGGGCCGGGGCGGCGAGCGGCAGCACGGTGAAGGCGGCGTCGCGGTGGGCGGCGGCGGGCTGGAAGGCGATCAGGACGCCCGCCCGGCGCGGGGTCCCGGGGGACTCGATCAGGCCGAGGAGCTCGTCCGCGAGGCGTTCGAGGCGTTCGAGGCGCTGCGCGTCCTGGGGTCCTTCGACGGTCAGCCGCGCGGCGGTCTCGCGGCCGATCGCGTGCAGGAGCAGGCCGTCCGGCGACACCTCGACGGCGGTGATCCGGTCGGCCCGCAGCCGGATGCCGTCGGCGCGTACCCACACCAGGGTCTTGTCGAGCGGGTGGCCGCCGTGGCCGCCACCGGGTGCGGCCTCCGGCAAGGCGGCCTCCGGGGAGGCGTCGGCCGCGAGCGCGATCCGGTCCTCGACGGCGTAGACCGACGGGTCCGCGGCGGCGTGCCGCAGCATCACCTGGTCGCCGGGCCGCAGCGTACTGGTCGCCGTCTTGTAGGTGGCGGCGACGGTGACGTCGAAGCCGTCGTCCGTGCTGAAGGCCAGGACGGGGGTGGTCAACTTTTCGCCGAGGTCCTTGGCCGGGTCCCGGCGTTCGCTGACGTCGATCACGCGCGCGGTCACCTGCTCGGGGGTGGCGAGAAGGTGCCGGCGCCGGCGGGCGGCGCGGCTCCCGTGCACCACCCCGACCGCGATCAGGACCGCCACCACCACCCCGGAGGACGTCCCGATCGCTCCTACGGGGTTGTCGAGGCCGAGGAGGGCACGGGCGCCCCACGACGCGGCGATCAGGATCAACGACGCGCCGAGGCCGGAGAGATTCGCGTCGAGCAGCGGCGGCGGCTGGTCGGCGACCCGGAAGTCGTCCGGCCGCCTGACCCGCCCGAAGGCCACCACCTCGCGCCCCGGCCAGGCCGCCGCCAGCCTCCCGGCCCTGCCGCCGCCGCCTTTGGTGACGCCCAGCAGCTCGCGCCGGCTGCCGGGATCCACGAACCCGATCTCGGCCGGCACCCCGTTCGACCACCCCGCCCCCGCCGCCGGCTCCCACACCCGCAGCACCCGCGCGACCCCCCGCCGCCGCCAGGGCCCGCGCACCAGATACCGCACCGCGCAGAACGCCCCGAACCCCCCGGCCACAACGGACCACACCCCAAGCACGACATCGCTCGCCATCCCCGCCCCCTCCCCGTTCCTCGTCCCCCGTCCCCACAAAGTGGACGACCGAACCCCCCACGCGGTTGCCCTCCGGCCCCGCCCTCTCAGGTGGAACCTGCCGCCGCCCAGGGTGAGTTAGCCTCCGGCGGGTGAGCTTCAACAACCTCGCGAGAGCGGTCCGCGACGAGGCGCTGCCCTACGACCGGCGGGTGACGCGGCTCCGGTCCTGCGTGCAGTTGTACCGGCCGATCGGCTTCCACGCGACGCTGAGCTTCCTGGAGGCCAAGGCGGGCCGCTTCAGCCGTGACGAGGGCGCGTTGCCGCGCGCGCTGGACGTGCTGGAGAGCAGCAGACACGCGTGGCATGCCGAGCTCCGGGCGTTCGACGATCTGCGGAGGCTCGCCAAGGGCCGGGGAGAACGCCGGCCGACGCGGGCCGGGCGGAACCCCTACGTGGAGATGTGGTGGTCGGGTGCGCCGCGGGAGGGGGCGCTGCACGCGCTGTCGTTCCGGCGCGACCAGCTTCGGACGCTCGCCGCCGGCGATCCGGTCGCCGCGGAGCTGGAACGCTGCGTCGCCGCCTGCCTCGAATCCGGTGGGTTGCTGACGGCAGAGGAGCGTTCGGTGCTGGCGGACTGCCGCCGGCGGCTCGGGGACCGGCAGAGCCCGGCCGCCTGGAGCGACGACACAATGGGCTATTTCAGGACCGCTGACCTGCTGAAGGTCGTCAGGCATGCCGAGGTCGCGGCAGCCTTCGGAGACGACCTGCGGCGGGAGATTTGACCAAGTCGTTACCTGACCGGACGCCGGAAGGGGTGAGAACCGGCCGGTACGTTCGGGGATATGACGCTCCCGGAAACTAAGCCTCGCTTGCGCAAATACCGCGATGTGGCCCCGGAGGGGGATGTCCCCGAGACCAGGACCACCGGGCTCGACCCGGACTTCTGGTATCCGTTCGCCCGGTCACGTGATCTGAAGCCGGGGAAGACGCTGGCGGTGAAGTTCGCGGGCACGGAGATCGTGCTCGTGCGGCCGGACAACGGGGGTGCGCCGTACGCGCTGGAGGACCGGTGCGCGCACCGGCAGGTGCCGCTGAGCATGGGGGTGGTCAAGGGCGAGCAGCTGCAGTGCGGATACCACTGCTGGGCGTACGACCGCAGCGGGGCGTGCGTGAGCATCCCGTACCTGGACCGGGGCAGGACCCTGCCCAACGGGGTGCGCGGCTACGGCTGCCGCGAGGCGTACGGCTTCGTGTTCGTCTTCCCCGGCAACCAGGAGCTGGCCGACGTCACCCCGGTGCCCGAGCTGCCGACGTTCGGCGACCGCCGGTACAAGACGCGGGTGCTCGACCGGGACATCGCCTGCCACTACTCGTTCATGCACGAGAACCTGATGGACATGAACCACCAGTTCCTGCACCGCAGCCTGATGGGCCGGATCCGGGCCAAGCTGCTGGACGTCCGCGAGGGCGAGGACTGGCTGGAGGCCGACTACTCCTTCTCCCGCACCGAGGGCAAGCAGTCGCTAGGTGAGCGGCTGATCATCGGCAGCGGCAACGACGACAAGTACGCCGACCTGATGACCATCCGCACTGGCTACCCGTACCAGACCCTGCGCTACTGGACGGACGGCAAGCGCGAGGAGCCGCCGGCCCTCGACCTGTGGAACGCGTACGTCCCCACCGACCGGGCCCAGCACCACAACCACACCTACGGCCTGATCATGATCCAGAAACCGCCGATCCCCGGCGTGATCCACCTGCTGTGGCCGGTGATCACCCTCTTCACCGAGGGCATATTCGGCCAGGACCGGGTGATCGTCGAGGCCGAACAGCGCGCGTACGAAACCCAGGGCGCCGACCTGAACAACGAGGTCTTCCCGATCATCCAGTCCCTGAAGGCCCTCCTGGCCCGCCGGGGCGTCCCGATCCCCCCGGCGGACTGCTGAGGCCCGGCCCCTCGGAGCGCGAGCTATCGGGTCAGGGGGGAGGGGTGGGTCAGGTGGGTGAGTTTTTGGGGGTTGCGGATCAGGTAGATGTGGGTGATCTGGCCGTTGGCCACCGACAGGGTCATTGCTGACGGGGTTTCGCCGGGGATCTCGATGCGGGCGGCGGGGGACGCGTTGAGGTGTACGGGGGTGACCCGGAGCGGGGGCGGCTGGGGGTGGTGGTGGGTGCGGGCCAGGATGCGGGCCACCAGGGCCGCTCCGTGGACCGGCTCGCGGGCCGCCGGGGCCAGGCCGCCGCCGTCGGCCGTCAGGATCACGTCGGGGGACATCACCTCGATCAGGTCCTGCAGGCGTCCGGTGTGCAGCGCCGCCAGGAAGCGTTCGACCACGGCCTGCTGCTCGGAGCGGCTCACCGGCACCCGCGGCCGGCGGGACGCCACGTGCTCGCGGGACCGCCGGGCGATCTGCCGTACCGCGGCGGCGGACTTCCCGACCGCCTCGGCGATCTCGCCGTACGGCAGGTCGAAGACCTCGCGGAGCACGAAGACCGCCCGCTCCACCGGTCCGAGCGTTTCGAGCACGGTGAGCATCGCGATCGAGACGCTCTCCGCGAGCTCGACGTCCTCGGCGACATCAGGGCTGGTCAGCAGCGGCTCCGGCAGCCACTCGCCGACGTACTCCTCGCGCCGCCGGGACAGCGTCCGCAGCCGGTTCAGCGCCTGCCGGGTGACGATCCGCACCAGGTACGACCGCGGATCGCGCACCTGCGCCTGGTCGACGTCCGCCCACCGCAGCCAGGACTCCTGCACGACGTCCTCGGCGTCGGCGGCCGACCCGAGCATCTCGTAGGCGACCGTGAACAGCAGGCTGCGGTGGGCCACGAACGCGTTCTCCGTCACGGGCGCGACCCCGCGCGGGGCTCGGTGCCGGGTTCGGTGCCGGGCTCGGTGGAGGGTGCGGGGCGCGCCGCGAGCGGGGTCTCGCACGCGTCGGAGTAGCCCTGCGACGTGACCCCGTTCGCGATGTTGCACCGGGTCGCCATGTTGGCGAAGCTGATGAACGCGGTGAGCTCGACCAGCGCCGCCGCCCCGAGCTGGTCGAGCAGGCTCGCGTACTGCTCGTCGGTGACGGTCAGCGGCGTGTCCGACATCGCCTCGGCGTAGCCGAGCACGTCACGCTCCAGCGGGCTGAACACCTCCGACTCCCGCCAGCGCGGCACCTGGCTGGCCTTGGCCAGGTCCAGCTTCTCGTTGCCCGCCTGGAAGTAGCCGACGTCCAGGCACCAGCTGCATCCGACCTTCGCCGCGACCGCCATGTGCGCGAACGACTTCAGGCTCGCGTCAGCCGCGTCCCACTCGCCCACCTTCGACGAGAACTCCAGGTTGGACGTAGCCACCACCGGACTGTTCCACATCACTTCGACGGGCTCCGGCACCGCGCCGAGCAGCCTGACCATGTTCTCGCTGAGCTCAGTGGGAAGCTCCGCCTTGGGAACGCGTACCGCCATGATGTCCTCCTCCGACGCCCGCGGACGTCTGCCGTATGTGCCATGAAGACACCGCCGCCCCGCCGGCTGTGACAGCCGGCGGAGACAACCAGCGAGTGAGCCGGCCGAGCCGGCTCGTTTGCCCAGCGGGGTTTGTACACGATGCCGTCGCCTGCTACGGACGCCATACGACTTCGGTTGCAATTGAGCAAAGCCGGTTCAACTGTTCGACGTGACGCATAGAGTGACGATGCACCAACACAGTGGCGTCGCGCCTCAGGATGACGCCCGAGTGACACAGGGGGCTCACCCGTGACCCGATGCACGGTGCCCGCCGTCGGGCTGACCGCCGCGGCGCCCCTCCCCCTCGCCGCATGCGGCGGCGGTACGACCCCGCAGGGGCAGCGTGATGAAAAGAGAGGACGAGTCGCGCGTGAGCACACCCAATGAAGAGAATCTGTGTCGAACGGACATGGGGAAGATCGAGTCCGACGTCTCCGACATCCGAACGGCAATCAAGAAGGTTCATGATGTGATGGGCGCCAAGACATGGGTGGGCGCCACGGCTGATATGTGGGCTTCGGACTTCAATGGGCGAATGACTTCATTAAGCCGGCTCTTTGACAGCTTCCCAGCAGAAGAACAACGACTGATCGCCAAGGCCCAGAAAGACCAGGCCGCCAGCGACCGGAAGTACCACGGGCACGCGTGACGTCTCAGACACCGCACAGTTCACGTCATACGGTGGATTGACTGTACGTCAACACTTGGGGGAGGACAGCGATGAGCGATTTTGCAGGGGTGGATCCGCATCAGTTACGGGTCTTGGCGAACCGACTGAAAGATCTCGCAGACGTGCTCGCCCGGGTCGCACCGACCACACGCAGTAAATTCAACGAGTGGGGTGGCACGCTCAACATCAGCCAGCTCCATCAACAGGCAGTGCAAGTAGGCGATGACGCCAAGAAAATGGCGCTGCGCGCCGACGAAGCCCTCAACCTTCTGCGCCAGCCGAACGGAGCCGCCTACTGCTCTCCGAACGGCGACTGGGTGAACATCCCCTGGGACACCGCAGACATCAATTCGGCGCAGGAGGCCCAGCAGGAGGCTGCGGCACTCAAGAGTGCACTGGACCATCCCAAAGACGCCGCATCGCGAGAGATCATTTCCCAGATGGGCCAGTCGCTTGCCGACCACCAAGGCGATTCGGCCTATATGACCGCCTTCATGCGGGCCGGAGGTATCGCTGACTCGACCCAGGTGGCTAATTCGTTGCTGGACAAGGACAGCGCGGAGAAGGGGTTCCCGCTGAGCAAGGAGTCGCAGCGGACGCTCGCGCAGTTCGGCAAGGCCACCCAGGTGATGTCCACTCTGGCAGTGAAGGGAGACTACCCCCGGCCCGCGCCGAACTACCTCGCGCCGCTGATCGATCCGCCCGACAGTTCGGTGTGGTCCACCGGCATGCTCTTCGAGTACGGGCCGCCCGGCGACGCCTGGAACCCCACAGTGCTGTCCGATGCCGGTACGCGCATGCTGGCATGGCGCGCGAAGCAGGAGGCGGGGCCCGGCGGGCTGCGGCCCGGTTATACCCCGCAGGCCGGGGGCAGCTCGTGGTACGGCTACGGCGCCAGCCCGTACAGCGGCCCGCAGCCCCACGCCTGGTACCAGGACATCGGCCTCGACCCGTCGATGAGCAACCCTGACCACGGCCAAGGGCTGACCAGCGCCATCATGGCGAACGACCCGTCCCTGGCCGTCATGAGGGCCCTCGCCCAGAACGCGCAGGCGTCACGGGACCTGCTCACCAAACCCGATGGCTTCGGCCTGAAGAACGCCCAGCAGTTGGTCGACCACACATGGCAGACTCCGGGCCCGAATGGAGACATCGACGAGTCCGGCCCGGTCGGCAGCATCCTCAACTTCGCGGCCACCGACCGCAGCCCCGCCCATATCGACCAGTCGGGGCAGGCCGCCGACAACATCCTGACAGCCGCCGCGAAGGAGAAGGACATCTTCTTCGACAAGAACGAGAACGAGCACAAGCAGGGCTACCGGCAGGACTACCCGGACTACCCCAAGGCCACCTCCATGGCGCTGGCCGGTATCACCGGCACGTGGGCTCAGGACCTCGGCAGTACGATCAAGACCGCCGACTCCGCCTCCCACACGCACGGCTACGACGCGCAGTTGCACGGTCTCGGGTCCAACTCCACCGACCTGGAGAACGTGATGCAGCTGTTCGTCAAGGGCAATCCGGATGCCGCCGCGATGTTCGACACCACCCTCCACGAGCAGGTGTCCGAGGCGGCCGCCGGGCCGGATCCTGATCATGACCTACTCACCATCGGCAACACCGCGGGGCTGTTCACCAAGGCGAAGGTCGCGGTCAAGTACAGCCAGGCGCAGCAGATCGACGAGGACCACAAGCGCAATCTCACCCTCCTCAACACGGCGGGCCTGTTGTTCGGCTTCGTCCCCAGTCCGCCAGGGAAAGCGCTGGCCAAGGGGCTCAAGTACTCCCAGAACCTCGCCACCATCGGCCGGACGATCGTGGCACCCACGCAGGACCCGTTCTCCACGGGGAACGCGGCTTCCCAGGAAGCGCTCAACAAGGGCGATGCGCGCGACCAGTACAAGTCTTTCTCTCCGGCCGTGGCGCAGGGCCTTGTCCGCTCGGGCAAGGTGAAACCTCCAACTGGCCACGTCTCGTGGTATGACCCGAAGACGAAGACCATCATGCCGAATGCGAACAAGGATTCCACCTTCAATACGTGGGCGGGCGACCAGTCCAGCTATGACGGTTACCTTGCCCAGTTCAAAGGCGGGTTCGACACCCAGGAAGGGGACGTCAGTGGCTCGTAGGAAGCGCGGGCGGGCCGCACAGCGGATCGGCGCGCTCGGTGCTCTCGTCGGACTGCTTGTAGGCTGCTCGGGCGGCGGTGGTAAGCACGAGACCAAAGGGCTGCCCGATCCGGCGCCGGGCACGGTGGCGGCATTCGACCTGGACGGCCTCGACAGCCGCTTCGAGCTGCAGCGCGATGTCAGTGACATTCCGGCCCTCAGTCACGTCACCTCCGGCCAGGAGGGAAACGCCTACGTGATGGACAGCGGTTCCGGACAGCCGATCGACATACTGCGCCTCACGTCCACGGGCACGGTCAGCCGGTTCGCGTCCATCGAATCCACCGCGATCCCGCTCGGGCTGGCTGCCCTGCCGGACGGTGTGCTGGCCGTCGGGCGCAAGGGCGGCTTGCTGCGTGTGGACGGTCACAGCACCCCCACGGTTCTGCCCACCGGACACCGCTTCACCTATCCAGTTCCGATCGGAGTTCGCCCGGACGGCTCACTCGTGGTCTTGGACGCCGACCAGGTCTGGTCCGTGAAAGACGGGCGCACGACCTTACTGGCCGGCGAGCCCTCGGACGGAGGCAGCGACGGTGCCGTGGACGGCTCAGGAACGACCTACGCGCTCCTGGACGGTAAGACCACGATCGCCGACTTGCTCGTGATCCCCCCGGGACAGCCTCCGCACGCCCTGCGCGTGATCGGACACCTGCCTGGCGGCTCCGCACCGGTCTCCGGGCTGAACGTCTATGCGCTCGCCGCCGCCGGCGACGACGGCTTCTATGCCACCGCAGGCACCCACGACGGCACCGCCGACTACCTGATCCACGTCCACGGCGCCGCGGCGGACGTGCTCGCGGCGTTCGGCGCGCCCGACAAGGCCGCGACGTGCGCCGCGGGGCACCGCTATCCCGCCCTCGGCAACCCCTGCGTCATGCCCTACTTCGCCCTCCCGCTCGGCGACCGGGTGCTGCTCGTCGGCCAGACCGACGACGCCGCGACCCCCGCCCTCGCGCTTCGCGCTCCCGCCGCGGGGGTCACGAATCGCCAGGTCAGGGGTACTGCCCCGGGAAATAGCTGAGCCCGGATCTCAGGCTGATATGCCGTCGATCCGGGCCAGGGCGTCATCCGCGCCGAACGGTTGCAGGTATGGCAGCCACCGCGGGTCCCGATGACCGGTCCCGATGATCCGCCAGGCCAGGCCGGATGGTGGCGCCGGTTGATGGCGCAGCCGCCAGCCGAGTTCCGCCACATGGCGGTCGGCCTTGACGTGGTTGCACCGTCTGCAGGCCGCGACCACGTTCTCCCAGGCGTGCTGGCCTCCGCGGCTGCGCGGGATGACGTGGTCGACGCTGGTGGCGGCGGCGCCGCAGTACGCGCATTTGCCGCCGTCGCGGGCGAACAGCGCCCTGCGGGTCAGCGGCACGGAGCCCCGGAACGGGACGCGGACGAACTTGGTGAGCTTCACGACACTCGGCGCGGGCAGCGCCTGGGTCTCGCTGTGCAGGTAGGCGCCGGATTCCTCTAGGCATATGGCCTTGTTGTTGAGCACGAGGACAAGCGCGCGGCGGAGCGGTACGACGCCGAGCGGCTCGTACGACGCGTTCAGGACCAGGACATGCGGCACGGATGCCTCCTTTAACGCCGGCGGCGCGTGGCTCGCGCCGGGACGATCTGTCTCAGTCTCTCCGGAAGGCGGCCCACGGCGCCACCATGCCCGGGTAACGGACCGAGGGTGTTTTGGGCCACACCTGTGGTTCTTCCCCCGCGGCGCGGCATTTCGTGCGGTGATCACGGCAACGAGACCACAACGTTCCTTCGTTAGTGTGGAGGCTTCGTTCTCCCCGGAGGTTGCCTACCTTGTCCACCGCGACGCCCCGTGACGGCGCGACACTCCAAGCCTTTCCCCACACCGCCGTGCAGGCGGGCAGCTGGATCGACGACAACTGGGCCGGGTGGCTGAACGCGGGTCTGCGGATCCTGCTGATCGTGGTGATCGCGGTCGTCCTGCGGGGGGTGGTGCGGCGGACCATCAGCCGGATGATCGACCGGATGAACCGGGGCGCGCTGGCCACCGCGGGCGCGGCGCTGGGCGGGCTGCTGGTCAACGCGGAGCGGCGCAAGCAGCGCAGCGAGGCGATCGGGTCGGTGCTGCGCAGCGTGGCGTCGTTCCTGATCCTGGGCACGGCCGCGCTGACCGTGCTGTCGGTGCTGAAGATCAACCTGGCGCCGCTGCTGGCCAGCGCCGGGGTCGCCGGGGTGGCGATCGGCTTCGGCGCCCGCAACCTGGTCACGGACTTCCTGTCCGGGGTCTTCATGATCCTGGAGGACCAGTACGGCGTCGGTGACGTGATCGACGCGGGCGTGGCCAGCGGCACCGTGATCGAGGTGGGGCTGCGGGTGACGAAGCTGCGCGGCGACCAGGGCGAGATCTGGTACGTGCGCAACGGCGAGGTCAAGCGGATCGGCAACCTCAGCCAGGGCTGGGCGACGGCCGTGGTGGACGTGCAGGTGGGCCTCGGCGAGGACCTGGAGCGGGCCCGGACGGTGATCGCGCAGACCGCGGAGGAGATGTCGAAGGACGCCCCGTGGGACGAGGCGCTGTGGGAGCCGGTGCGGGTGATGGGCCTGGAGTCGGTCGGCACGGAGTTCGTGGTGATCCAGACCCAGGCGAAGACGATGCCGGGGAAGGCCGCGGGTGTGGCCCGGGAGCTGCGCTGGCGGATCAAGCGGGCGTTCGACCGCGAGGGCATCGCGATCAGTGGCGGCGCCCCGCAGGTGACGGTCTCCGAGGCCGGCCAGACGGGCGAGGGCCCCTCCCCGTCCGAGGGCGCCGCCCAGGAGCCGGCGGGCTCCCCCGAGCCCCCGGGCATCGTGTCCGTCCCGCCGCCGAGCGCGGGAGACCGCTGATCCGTCCGCTCCGCTGAGGGCCGCAGAAAACCGGCGCCAGCCGCCGCCCGGCGTCCCCCTCCCGTCCATGAACGGCCCCCGGCCCCGCCGGGGGCCGTTCGCCTGCCCGCACCTGCGCGGCGCAGCCGACCCCGTTGATAACGACTTGGCTGCCGCGCCGCCGGGCCCCCTTGACGCTCTGCCGAAACCGGGCCTACCTTTCGTTTTGCCAATAGGAAACTTTCCTAACAGTGAACTGAGGGAGGATTGCGCGCATGGCTGGCACCCCCGGAACGCCGCGCGTACTGCGCGCCATGAACGACCGCGCCGCGCTCGACCTCCTGCTGGAGCACGGCACCCTGTCACGGACCCGGATCGGCAAGCTCACCGGCCTGTCCAAGCCGACCGCCTCCCAGTTGCTGGCGCGGCTGGAGGCGGCCGGACTCGTGCTGGCCACCGGCACCACCGCGGGCCGTCCGGGGCCCAACGCACAGCTGTACTCGGTCAACCCGGCCGCCGCGCACGTCGCCGCGCTGGACGTCACCACCGAGCGGATCAGGGCCGCGGTCGCCGACATCACCGGCCGCACCGTCGGCTCGTTCCGGCTGCCCACCCCGCACCACCGGGCCGGCAGCGCGGTGGAGCAGGTGGTGCGGGCCCTGGAGGGCGCGGTGAAGGCGGCCGGGCTCAGCCGCTCCGACCTGCACCGGGTGGTGATCGGCACGCCGGGCGCGTTCGACCCGAGCACCGGCCGGCTGCGGTACGCCAGCCACCTGCCCGGCTGGCACTCCCCCGCGCTGCTCGACGAGCTGGCTGCGGCGCTGCCGATGCCGCTGGAGTACGACAACGACGTCAACCTCGCCGCGGTCGCCGAGCAGCGGATCGGCGCCGCCGCCGGGCACGGCGACTTCGTCCTGCTGTGGAACGAGGAGGGCATCGGCGCCGCCGTGGTGATCGGCGGCCGGCTGCACCGCGGCTGGACCGGCGGTGCCGGCGAGGTCGGCTTCCTGCCGGTGCCGGGCACCCCGCTGGTGCGCAACGTCGCCAAGACCAACAACGGCGGCTTCCAGGAGCTGGCCGGCTGCAACGCGGTGCTGCGGCACGCCCGCGACCTGGGCATCGAGGTGCCGGCCGGCAGCCTGCCGGACGCCGCCGCCGACGTGCTGGAGCAGGCCGCCGACCGCTACCGGCAGGACGCGGACGGGCGGACCGGCCGGTCCGCGGAGCTGCTGGCCCGCTGCGCCACCGGCACCGCCGTCGGCCTGGCCTCGCTGGTCGCGGTGCTCGACCCGGAACTGATCGTGCTGTCCGGTGACGTCACCCAGGCCGGCGGCGAGCCGCTGCGGGCGCTGATCCAGGCCGAGCTGGCCGAACTGGCCGTGCCCAGGCCCCGGTTGGTGCTCGGCACGGTACGGATGCACCCCGTACTGACCGGCGCCCTGGAGAGCGCGCTCGCCACCACCCGCGACGAGGTGTTCGACACCTCGCGCTGACCACCCGCCACCCGCCCGCCGACCCCCGAGAACCGACCGCCGCAGCACCCGTACCACGTCCCGCACACCGCCGGCGGAACAGCGTCCCACGCCGTTCCGCGGGCACCGCACACCCTCGTTCCGCCCGCGGAACACCCTCGTCCCGCTCACGAACCCCCCCGAATCCCGGAGGTATAGCGCAGTGTCCCGTATGACGTCCCGTACGACGAAGACAGCCGCCGCGGTCGCGACCGCCGCCGCGATATCCCTGCTCGCGAGCGCCTGTACCGGCCAGAGCTCCAGCGGCGCCGGCGACGACGCCAGCAAGGAGACCACGATCACCTTCTGGCACGGCTGGACCGCGCCCAACGAGCTCAAGGCGATCAACGACAACGTCGCCAGGTTCGAGAAGGCGCACCCCAACATCCACGTCAAGGTGCAGGGCAACATCACCGACGACAAGATCAACCAGGCGCTGCGGGCAGGCGGCAGCAAGGCGCCCGACGTGGTGTCCTCCTTCACCACCGACAACGTCGGCCAGTTCTGCTCGTCCGGCTCGATGACCGACCTGACCTCGTTCCTGCAGAAGGACAAGATCGACCCGAACACCACCTTCCCCAAGCCGATGCTGGAGTACACCCAGTTCGACGGGAAGCGCTGCACGCTGCCGCTGCTCGGCGACGCGTACGGGCTGTACTACAACAAGAAGGAGTTCGCGGCGGCCGGCATCACCACCCCGCCGAAGACGATGACCGAGTTCAAGCAGGACGCGGTCAAGCTCACCAAGTCCAAGGGCGACTCGTACTCCCAGCTCGGCTATATGCCGAACTTCCACGGCTTCGAGAGCACCACCACCCACCTGGCGGCGCAGTGGGGCGTGAAGTACTTCGACGCGGCCGGCAAGTCGCAGGTGGCGAAGGACCCGGGCTTCGCCTCGATGTTCAACTGGCAGCAGGACATGGTGAAGTCGCTCGGCGGCTTCAGCAAACTGGAGAAGTACCGCAACACCTTCGGTGACGAGTTCGGCGCCAAGAACCCGCTGCAGACCGGCCAGGTCGCGATGGGCATCGACGGCGAGTGGCGGCTCGGGATGGCCAAGGACGCCGGGATGAACGACCTCGCCGTGGCGCCGTTCCCGGTGCCCGACGACCAGGCGAGCACCTACGGCAAGGGCTACCTGTCCGGCACGATCATCGGGATCGCCAACACCAGCACCAAGAAGAACGCCGCCTGGGAGCTGGTGAAGTTCATGACCACCGACACCGACGCGGTCGTCTCCTTCGCCAACGCGATCCACAACGTGCCCTCGACGCTGGCCGCGCTGAAGTCGCCCGAGCTGGACCAGGACCCGGGCTTCAAGACGTTCATCGACATCGCGCAGAACCCGAACAGCACCACCACCCCGCCGAGCATCAACGGCGGTGCCTACCAGCTGACCCTGCAGGACTTCGGCTACGCCTACGAGTCCGGCAAGTCCAAGGACCTGGCCAAGGGCCTGGCGGGCGTTGACACGCAGGTCAACAAGGACATCGCGCAGGCCAAGTGATGACCGCCGCCGTCCATCCCCTGCTGAAGGCCAAGCGGCGCAAGTCCGCGCTGCGCACCCTGGCCTTCCTGTCACCGTGGATCATCGGGTTCAGCGTCTTCTTCCTGTACCCGCTGGCCTCCACCGTCTACTTCTCGTTCATGCACTACAACGGCATCAACCCGCCGACCTGGTCGGGCGGGAAGAACTGGTCCTACGTCTTCAAGGACTACCCGTTCTTCTGGCCCGCGCTGCGCAACACCCTGTGGCTGGTCATCGTGATGGTGACGCTGCGGGTGGTGTTCGGGCTCGGCGTCGGGATGCTGATCACGAAGATCAAGACCGGTGCGGGCTTCTTCCGTACCGCGTTCTACCTGCCCTACCTGGCGCCGCCGGTCGCCGCCACGATGGCGTTCGTCTTCCTGCTCAACCCCGGTACCGGGCCGGTGAACCACATCCTGGGCGACCTCGGCCTGCCGACGCCCGGCTGGTTCACCGACCCGCACTGGTCCAAGCCGGCGCTGACCATGCTGGCGGTGTGGGGCGTCGGCGACCTGATGGTGATCTTCATGGCCTCGCTGCTGGACGTGCCCAAGGAGCAGTACGAGGCCGCGGAGCTGGACGGGGCCGGCGCCTGGCACCGGTTCCGCTATGTGACGCTGCCGAACATCTCGCCGATCGTGATGTTCGCGGTGGTCACCGGGGTCATCCAGACCATGCAGTACTACACGCAGCCACTGGTGGCCGGGAAGGTGGCGTCGGGGATCATCGGCAACTCCGGGCAGCAGATCGAGCCCGGCTACCCCGACAAGTCCACCCTGACGCTGCCGCAGCTGGTCTACAACCTGGGCTTCCAGCGCTTCGACTACGGATCGGCCTGCGTGATCGCGCTGGTGCTCTTCGTGCTGTCGATGGCGTTCACGGCGCTGCTGCTGCGCCGCCGCAACGGCTTCCTGTCGGCTGAGGACTGATTCACCATGACCCAAGCGACTCTTCCCGCGAAGGCGGCCGCGTCCGGCACCAGTGCCGGCTCCGACCCGCGGGCCAGGCGCGCCGCGCGGCGCAGGGACACCCTGCACTGGATCGCGGTGCACTCCCTGGGCCTTGCCGCCGCCGCGTTCTTCGTGCTGCCGTTCGTGTTCGTCTTCCTCACCGCGGTGATGAGCGACAACCAGGCACTGACCCGGGACCTGTGGCCGCATCCGTGGCAGTGGTCCAACTTCCGTACCGTGTGGGACACCCCGGGCTTCCTGACCTGGTGGCGCAACACCCTGATCTACGCGGTGGCCGGCACGGTGCTGACCGTGGTGTCCTCGCTGCCGGTGGCGTACGCGCTGGCCAAGTTCCGCTTCCGCGGCCGGAACCTGGTCATGGTGATGGTGATCTCCACCATGATGCTGCCGCCGCAGGTGGTCATCATCCCGATGTACCTGTTCTGGACCAAGCAGATGGGCATGGACGGCAGCCTGTGGCCGCTGATCATCCCGCTGGCGTTCGGCGACGCGTTCACCATCTTCCTGCTGCGGCAGTTCCTGCTCACCATCCCGAAGGAGTACACCGAGGCGGCCAAGGTGGACGGCTGCGGTGAGCTGCGCACGATGCTCACGGTGGTCGTCCCGATGATCCGGCCGGCCCTGGCCGCGGTGGCGCTGTTCCAGTTCTTCTACTGCTGGAACGACTACTTCGGGCCGCAGATCTACGCCAGCTCCAATCCGGCGGCGTGGACCCTCAGTTACGGACTGGAGTCTTTCAAGGGCGCACACCACACCAACTGGAATCTGACCATGGCGGCGACCGTTCTCGTGATGGCCCCGGTGATCGTGGTCTTCTTCTTCGCGCAAAAGGCCTTCATCGAAGGCGTGACCCTGACGGGAGTCAAGGGATGAAACTGGCAGTCGTAGGCGGCGGGTCCACCTACACCCCGGAACTGATCGACGGGTTCGCGCGGCTGCGCGACACCCTGCCGGTCGAGGAACTGGTCCTGGTGGACCCGGCGGCCGACCGGCTCGAACTGGTCGGCGGGCTGGCCCGGCGGATCTTCGCCAAGCAGGGGCACCCGGGGGTGATCACCACCACCGCCGACCTGGAGGCCGGGGTGGAGGGGGCCGACGCGGTACTGCTCCAGCTGCGGATCGGCGGGCAGGCGGCCCGCGACCAGGACGAGACCTGGCCGCTGGAGTGCGGCTGCGTCGGCCAGGAGACCACCGGCGCGGGCGGCCTCGCCAAGGCGATGCGCACGGTGCCGGTGGTGCTGGACATCGCCGAACGGGTCCGGCGGGCCGCGCCGGACGCGTGGATCATCGACTTCACCAACCCGGTGGGCATCGTGACCCGGGCGCTGCTCCAGGCCGGCCACAAGGCCGTCGGGCTGTGCAACGTGGCGATCGGCTTCCAGCGGAAGTTCGCCAAGGCGCTCGACGTCTCCCCGGACCAGATCCACCTGGACCACGTCGGCCTGAACCACCTGACCTGGGAGCGCGGGGTGCGGCTCGGCGGGCCGCAGGGCGAGGACGTGCTGCCCCGGCTGCTCGCGGAGCACGGCGACGACATCGCCGCCGACCTGCACCTGCCGCGGCAGGTGCTCGACCGGCTCGGCGTGGTGCCGTCGTACTACCTGCGCTACTACTACGCGCACGACGAGGTGGTGCGGGAGCTGAAGACCAGCCCGTCGCGCGCCTCGCAGGTGGCCGCGATGGAGAAGCAGCTGCTGGAGATGTACGGCGACCCGGCGCTGGAGGAGAAGCCCGAGCTGCTGTCCAAGCGCGGCGGCGCGTTCTACTCCGAGGCCGCGGTGGCGCTGGCGTCCTCGCTGCTCAGGAACACCGGCGACGTCCAGGTGGTCAACACCTACAACAACGGCACGCTGCCGTTCCTGGCCGACGACGCGGTGATCGAGGTGCCCGCCGTGGTGGACGCCACCGGCACCACCCCGCTGCCGGTGCCGCCGCTGGAGCCGCTGTTCGCCGGGCTGGTCGCCAATGTCACGGCGTACGAGGACCTGGCGCTGGAAGCCGCGCTGCGCGGCGGCCGGGACCGGGTGTTCACCGCCCTGCTCGCGCACCCGCTGGTCGGCCAGTACGAGTACGCCGAAGCGCTGACGGACCGCTTGATAGCGCACAACCGGGAGCACTTCGCGTGGGCCTGACATCCCGGGAGCCGCTTGTCCCCGGCGGTGTGCTGGCCATCGACGCGGGCAACAGCAAGACCGACGTGGCCCTGGTGGCCGCCGACGGGCGGGTGCTCGGCGCCGCCCGCGGCGGCGGCTTCCAGCCGCCGGTCGTCGGAGTGGAGGCGGCCGTGTCGGCCCTCGCGCAGATCGTCCGGCGCGCGGTGGCCGACGCGGGCCTGCCGGCCGACGCAGGGCTGCCGGCCGGGGCGGGCCCGGCCGGCGGCGGGGCGCTGCTGGTCGCGCACACCTCGGCGTGCCTGGCCAACGCCGACCTGCCGGTGGAGGAGGCCCAGTTGGAGGCCGCCGTGCACGCCCAGGGGTGGGCTCGCGGCACGAAGGTCGCCAACGACACCTTCGCGATCCTGCGGGCCGGCGTGGACGAGCCGCGCGGGGTGGCGGTGGTGTGCGGGGCCGGCATCAACTGCGTGGGGATGCTGCCCGACGGCCGCACCGCCAGATTCCCGGCGATCGGCCGGATCTCCGGTGACTGGGGCGGCGGTTCCGGGCTTGCCGAGGAGGCGCTGTGGCATGCCGCGCGCGCCGAGGACGGCCGCGGCGAGGCCACCGCGCTGGCGGCCACGCTGCCCGCGCACTTCGGCCTGACGTCGATGTACGCGCTGATCGAGGCGCTGCACCTGGAGCGGATACCGGCGGAGCGCAAGTACGAGCTGACGCCGGTGCTGTTCGCCACCTCCGACGCCGGCGACCCGGTGGCCAGGTCCATCCTGGACCGGCAGGCGGACGAGATCGTGGCGCTGGCCACGGTGGCGCTCGGCCGGCTCGGGCTGCTCGACGAGGAGGCCGACGTGGTGCTGGGCGGCGGGGTGATGGCGGCCCGCAACCCGTATCTGATGGACACCCTCGCCGACCGGCTGACCGCCCGCGCGCCCAAGGCGCGCACCCATGTGGTGACCGCGCCCCCGGTGCTCGGCGCCGGGCTGCTCGGCCTGGACCAGGTGGCCGCGCCGCCGACCGCGCACGCCGCGCTGCGGGCCCACTACGCCTGACCGGCCGCGCTCGTCCCCCTTCGGCGCCCCGACCCCCGCCGCCCGCTGGGAACCGTACGGTTCCGGCGCGCGTGTGGGGAGTTGGGGGGGTACGGCCGGCGGCCGGCAGCGGGCATGATCCACCGGTGCGGCTGGAGGTGGGATGGCCGCTACCGCCATACTGCTGGCCTAAGCGTGACTTCCGCGGACGCGGCAAGTCGGTTCCGGGGGAGGATATGTGACATACACGCCGACAGGGGGCGGGAATCCGGGCGTTCACGGCCAGGTGGGCGTGCCGGGGCCGCGAGGCGGCGTTCCGCTGCCCGCGCGCCCGCCGGCCGCGCCGCAGCCGCAGCCGCCGTCCGGCCACCCGCCGAGACGGCGTGCATGGGCCGAGCAGAGCCACCGGATCCGGCAGTCCGCCACCACCGAGCCGGGCCGGCTGCGGATCATCGGCGCCGTACTGGCCCTGCTGGTCGTGGCGTTCGGCGCGGTCACCGCGTGGCAGATCAGCGCGCGCTCCACCGCGGCCGACAACGTGGTGCACCACAGCGCCCCGCTGAGTGACGACGCCGCCTCGATCTACCGCTCGCTGGCCGACGCCGACGCCACCGTGGCCGGCAGCTTCCTCGTCGGCGGCCAGCCGCCCGCCGCGGACAAGAAGCGCTACGAGGGCGACATCAGGACCGCGGCCACCCTGATCGCCCAGGCCGCGGCCAACAGCGACGGCTCCCCCGAGGCCCGCGCCCAGATCTCCCGGCTCAACCAGCAACTGGCCCCCTACACCACCCTGGTGGCCACCGCGCAGGCCGACAACCGGCAGGGGCTGCCGCTCGGCGGCGCCTACCTGCGGTACGCCGACGCGCAGATGCGGATGCCCGGCGGGCTGCTCGACTCCGCCGACCAGCTCTACAAGACCGAGAACTCCCGGCTCAGCAGCGACTACGCGGACGCCAAGGCGCTGCCCTACGCCTCCTGGGTGCTCGGAGTGCTGGCGATCGCCGCTCTGCTGTGGATGCAGCGGCGCAACTACCGCCGCACCAACCGGGTGTTCAACCAGGGCCTGCTGGCCGCGAGCGCCGCCTCCGCGGTGGTGCTGCTGTGGCTGGTGGCCGGCCACACGCTGGCCAGGGCCGGCCTTGACGACTCCTACACGCACGGCGCCAAGTCGATGCAGGTGCTCAACAACGCCCGGATCGCGGTTCTCCAGGCCCGCGGCGACGAGAACCTGACGCTGGTGGCCCGCGGTTCCGGCGACAACTACCAGGACAGCTACGCCAAGGGCATGGTGACGCTGGCCGGCACCGACCCCAAGGGGGTCGGCGGTGAACTCGCCCAGGCACTGGCCCTCGCGGACAAGACCGCGGGCCGCACCCCGGTGGACACCGCGATCAAGAACGTGCAGACCTGGCGGGCCCGGCACGCCCAGGCGCACACCAGCGACCAGAACGGCGACTACACCGCGGCCGTCACCCAGGTGATCGGCGGCAACGACGGCAACGGCAAACCGGTGACCGCGACCACCAAGCAGTCCTTCACCGCGGTGGACGACAGCCTGGCGCAGGCCGTCGCGCAGGAGCGGAAAGAGTTCCAGAAGTCGGCCGACGACGGCCGCGGAGCGCTGTCGCTGCTGCCGCTGGGCGCTGCGCTGCTGGCGGTGCTGGCCGCGGCGGGCGCGCTGCTGGGAATCGGACGACGGCTTTCGGAGTACCGGTGAGTGGCGTGCGGAACGGATCAGGTGTGCGGAACAGGCTGGCGGCTGGGAGGCGGAAGGTGACCGGAAGCAGCTGGCGCGGCTGGGGCGGGGTGGGCGCGATGGCGGCGGCCTGCTCGCTGGCGCTCGCCGCGGCGTTGGTCCCGCTGCGTGACAGCGGCGGCCCGGTGGCCGCGCCGCCCGGCGGACCGCTGACGCAGGCCAGATACGCGTCCACCGAGGCCGCCCAGACCTGCGCGAACGGCCTGCCGCCCGAGCTGAGCCTGCGGCCGGACTCCGGCACCATGGACGGCCCCGCGGTGGCCAGGATCAAGAAGCAGGGCCGGCTGAAGGTCGGCGTGGACCAGAACAGCTACCTGTGGGGCTTCCGCGACCCGGCCACCGGCCAGCTGGCCGGCTTCGACATCGACATCGCGCACGCGATAGCCAAGGACATCTTCGGCGACCCGAACAAGGTGCAGTTCCTGACGGTGCCCACCAGCCAGCGGATCCAGAAGATCCAGAACCACGACGTGGACATGGTGGTCCGTACGATGACCATCAACTGCGACCGGATCAAGGACGTGGCCTTCTCCACCGCCTACTTCACCGCCGGCCAGCAGGTGCTGGCGCCCAAGAACTCCGGGATCAAGGGCTACGACGACACGCTGCGCGGCAAGACGGTCTGCACGGCGTCCGGTTCGACCGGCGAGGCCGAGCTGAAGGGCGGCCCCGGCAGCACCGGCGAGTCCGGCGAGCAGAAGTTCGGCCTGAAGGTGCTCACCGTCCCCAACCAGCTCGACTGCCTGGTCAGGCTGCAACTCGGCCAGGCCGACGCGGTGTTCACCGACAACGCGCTGGCCGCGGGCCAGGCCGCGCAGGACCCGACGGTGAGCCTGGTCGGCAGTGCCGTCACCGACGAGCCGTACGGTGTGGCCATGAACCTGGGCGACAGCGACCTGGTCCGCCGGGTCAACAAGGTGCTCGCCGACTACGCCGCGGGCGGTCTCAAGAGCGAGTGGAACAAGTCGTACAACAGGTGGCTCGCCGCCGATCTGCCGGCGGCTCCCGGCACCACTCCCGGCCCGCCGGCGCCGAAGTACAAGTAGCGTCTGTCCTGCGGCGGCCGGGAGGCGCCACGAGCGGCGGGAGGGCCCGGGGGGCGGGCGGCGGGCAGCACGGACGACCAGCGGGAAGAGGGTGTGATGGCGGTCGCGGGACCATCGGGGCCTGTGATGGGCCGGGAGGACGTGGACCGTGCCCTGGCGCGGCTCGACGCCGAGCACGAGGCGATCGAGTCGTCCCTGCTGGCGCTCCAGGACCACTCCGGCCGCAGGCTGCTCGAAGGCGCCGAGCTGACCGGGGTCACCAAGGAGCGGTGGGCCGAGACCGACGCGGCGATCACCGCGCTGTGGACGCACTTCGAGGCCTACCACGCCGCCCTGGACAGCGCCCGTGAGCTGCGCGCCCGCCGCCGCTGGCCGACCCAGACCGAACTGGTCAGGCTGACCGAGCTGCTGCGCGGCGAGGGCATCACGGTGGCCGGCGCCGAGGTGCCGGCCGGCGCCCGCTCGCTGACCGGTCCCGCCAGGCTGACCGAGCAGTACAGCCTGGAGCAGCTGCTGGAGCGGATGAACGGCTGGTACGACCACGCGATGGAGACCGTGTCGGCCGCCGACTCGGTGTGGTCGGCGCTGCCGGCCAGGATCGACCTGCTGGCCGCCGAGGCGCAGCGGGTGCGGGCACTGGCCGAGTCGGTCGGGGTACGGCCGGGCGCCCATCCGTCCGGTGACGAACTGGAGGGCCTGATAACGGAGTTGACACGGCTGCGGGCGCAGACCGTGTCCGACCCGCTGGCCTTCTGGCGGCCCCGCCCCACACCCGGCCGGCCCGACACCGGCCGCTACGAGGAGGCCGGCCGCCTGCTGGAGGAGATCCGCCGCGAGGTGGAGGCCGTGCTGCACGTACGGGACGACGCCGAACACCGGCTGGGCCGGCTGCGCGACGTGCTGGGACGGGCCGACCGCACCCTGACCGAGGCGCGCAGCGCCCGGGTCGAGGTGCTCTCCAAGATCCTCGCCTCCGATGTGCCGGCCGTCAGCGGGCCGTCCGCCGAACTGCACGAACGGCTCGCCGCCGCCGAGGACTTCACCAGGTCCTCGCAGTGGCACCGGCTCTCCCCGCTGCTCGACAGCCTGGAGGAGCGCGCCGACGACGAGCTGCTGCGGGCCCGCGAGTCGCTGACCGCGGTCACCGCGCCGCTGGCCGTCCGCGCCGAGCTGCGCGGCCGGCTCGACGCCTACCGGGCCAAGGTGGCCCGGCTCGGCATGGCCGAGGACCCGCTGCTGATCGAACGCTACGACCAGGCCCGCCGGCTGCTGTGGTCCGCGCCGTGCGACCTGGCCGCCGCCGAGCGCACCGTGCAGCGCTACCAGCAGGCGGTGGCCGACACGGTCGCGCCGCGACCCCCGGCGGCGGGCGGCCCGCAGGACCGGCGGGGTCCGCAGTGACAGGTGCAACCGGCGGGTACGCCATGGCCGTCTCAGCGGGTGGGGGTGCCGCCGGTCGCGCCGGTGCCGTCGTCCGTACCGGTGACGGTGTTCGTACAGGGGCTATCGGACGTGTGGATGTCACCGGTCGTACGGGTGTCGTCCGCACGGCGATTCCCACGATGCGAGACGGTTTCCGGCCACGGACCGCGTCGTTTACCCGGTACGGGGTGTGTGTGGTGCGGTCGGCCGCAGCGTCAGCTTCTTCTTCAGCGTCATCGTCGGCGTCATCGGCGTCAGGGGCGCCAGGGTCAGTGGAAAGGCGGAGGGGGACACCGTGAGCAAGTGCCAACGGCCCGGTTGCGGCGGGACTCTGGAGGACATGGGCGGCGGCGAGCTGTTCTGCGACACCTGCGGGCTCGCGCCGGTGCCGGCCGCCGCGGCGGCGGGCGCGGGCTCCGGTGCCGTGTCCGGGGCGGCGCACTCCGGGGCGGCGCACTCCGGGGCGGCGCACTCCGGGTACTCCGGCTCGGCGTCCGGCGTGCCCTCCGCGCGCGCCGAGTCCGGCCGCTCCACCTCGCAGTCCTCGCGCTCGTCGAAGTCCTCCTCGCAGGCCTCCCGCCGGTCGGTCTCCGGCCGGCTCTCGCAGTCGCTGACCGGCAGCGGCACCGGCCGCTCGGTGTCGGTGCGCAGCAGCCGGAGCGGCGGCAGCGGCGCCACCCGCGGCAAGCTGGGCGCCGGCCTGGTGTCGGTGCCGACGATCCCGCGGCCCGACCCGGCCGCCACCGTGCTGAGCAACCCCGAGGTGCCCGAGCGCAAGCGGTTCTGCTCCAAGAGCGACTGCGGGGTGCCGGTGGGCCGCAGCCGCGGCGACCGCCCGGGGCGCACCGAGGGCTTCTGCACCAAGTGCGGCCACCCGTACTCGTTCTCGCCCAAGCTCCAGCCCGGTGACGTGGTGCACGGCCAGTACCACGTGGTCGGCTGCATCGCGCACGGCGGCCTCGGCTGGATCTACCTCGCCGTCGACCGCGCGGTGTCCGACCGCTGGGTGGTGCTCAAGGGCCTGCTCGACACCGGTGACGAGGACGCGCTCGCCGCGGCCCTGTCCGAGCGGCAGTTCCTGGCGAAGATCGAGCACCCCAACATCGTCCGGATCTACAACTTCGTCGAGCACCTCGACCAGCGCACCAACACCCTCGACGGCTACATCGTGATGGCCTACGTCGGCGGCAAGTCGCTGAAGGAGATCGCCAACGAGCGGCGCACCGCCGACGGCCGGCGGGCGCCGCTGCCGGTCGCGCAGGCCATCGCGTTCGCCATCGAGGCGCTGGAGGCGCTCGGCCACCTGCACAGCCGCAACCTGCTCTACTGCGACTTCAAGGTCGACAACGCGATCCAGACCGAGGACCGGCTCGAACTGATCGACATGGGCGCGGTGCGCCGGATGGACGACACCGAGTCCGCGATCTACGGCACGGTCGGCTACCAGGCGCCCGAGGTCGCCGAGGTGGGGCCCTCGGTGGCCTCCGACCTCTACACCGTGGCGCGCACCCTGGCGGTGCTGACCTTCGACTTCCAGGGCTACACGAACGTCTTCGTGGACAGCCTGCCCGACCCGGGCAACATCGAGGTCTTCTCCCGCTACGAGTCCTTCTACCGGCTGCTGGTCCGGGCCACCGACCCCGACCCCAACCGGCGCTTCGCCTCCGCCGAGGAGATGTCCGACCAGCTGCTCGGGGTGCTGCGCGAGGTCGTGGCGCTGGAGAGCGGGGTGCCGCGGCCGGCCCTCTCCACCCTGTTCGGCCCCGAACTGCGAGTCGTGGACACCGAGTTGGTGCGCCCGGTGACCGGCGACGCCTCGGCGCTCGGCGCCGACCGGGCGCTGGAGAAGGCGTCCAGACGGAGAGACAAGGCGGGGCCGCGCGCCGCCGTCCCGGCGCTGCCCGGCGGCGCCCCGCCGCCGGGAGCGGCGCCCGGCGGGCTTCCGGCGGTACCGCCGCAGGCCCCCGGCCAGTGGGTGCCGGGCCCGGTCACCTCACCGCTGGTGGCGCGGCTCGACACCACCGCGGCGGTGCTGGCGCTGCCCGTCCCCCACGTGGCCGCCGGCGACCCCAACGCGGGCTTCCTGGCCGGGCTTTCGGCCGCCGCGCCGGCCGAGCTGATCACCGCGCTGCGGTCGGCGCCCGAGGACTCGGTGGAGAAGCGGCTGCGCGAGCTGCGGGCGCACCTGGAACTCGGCGACACCGCGGGCGCCCACCAGGTGCTCCAGTCGCTCGCCGACGACGACCTGGAGGACTGGCGGGTCGTCTGGCACCGCGGCCTCGCCGCGCTGTGCGCCGGCGACCAGGAGACCGCGGCGCTGAGCTTCGACGCGGTCTACGACGCCTTCCCCGGCGAGCCGGCGCCGAAGCTGGCGCTGGGCATCTGCGCCGAGGTGCTGCGGCAGTTGGACAACGCGGCCGAGTACTACCGGCTGGTGTGGAGCACCGACCGCTCCTACGTCAGCGCGGCCTTCGGCCTGGCCCGGGTGCTGCTCGCGGCCGGCGACCGGCCCGGCGCCGTACAGGCCCTGGAATCGGTGCCCGAGGCGTCGATCCACTTCACGGCGGCGCGGGTGGCGGCGATCAGGGCGCGGCTGCGGGACCGCTCACCGCAGGAACCGCTGCTGCCCGACCTGCACGCGGCCGGCATACAGGTGGAGGCGCTGCAACGGCAGGGCCTCGACTCCGACCGGCGGGAGCAGTTGGCGACGGAGGTGCTGGGCAGCGCGCTGGACTGGGTGCTGGCCGGCCGCTCAGGAGAGCAGACGGCGGGCGTGCCGTCCGGCCCGGCACACGGAGTGCTGGGCGCGGACCTGAGCGAACGCGGCCTGCGGTTCGGCCTGGAGCGCTCGTACCGGGTGCTGGCCAGGCTCGCCCAGCAGGGCGGTACAAGGATCGAGCTGGTGGAACGGGCCAACCGCTTCCGCCCCAGGACGTGGGTGTAACCAGATGCCACCACTGCCCGAGTCGGCGCCGGCCCAGCAATCCGCCGCCGCCCCCGACCGCTGCCCCGCGTGCGCGGATCCGCTGGAGCCCGACGACCGCTTCTGCGGTCACTGCGGCTTCGACCTGACGGCCCCGGCGCCCGCCGCCGAGCCGGCGCGGTCGGCCACGCCGCCGGACGGCACCCCGACGGCCGTCCCGGCCTCCCCTGCCGCCGAACCGGCCTCGTCCGCCGCCGAGTCCGGCGGACCGGCCGCCGCGGAGTCCGTACGGCCCGGCGGGCACGAGGAGTACGAGGAGCCGGACAGCACCGACTCCTTCCTGCTCGCGCCGCCGGCCGGCGGCGACACCCTGGCCCTGGGCGTCCCGCTGCCGCCGGCCCGGCTGTCCGACCCGCGCGAGGAGGCCGCGGAGCCCGCCGGCGGCGGCACCGTCTGCGTGGCCTGCGGGGTCGGCGGGGTGGACCAGGACGGCTACTGCGAGCACTGCGGGCACGCCCAGCCCCGGCAACGCGACCACCAGGAGCAGGAGTTGGAGGGCGTGGCGGCGGTCAGCGACCGCGGCCTGCGGCACCACCGCAACGAGGACGCGTTCGCGCTCGGCGCCGCCTCGCTGCCCGACGGCACCCCCGCGGTGACCGCCGTGGTGTGCGACGGCGTCTCCACCGCCTACCGTCCCGACGACGCCTCGGCCGCCGCCTCGGTGGCCGGCAGCGAGTCGCTGCTCGCCGCGCTGGAGCGCGGCACCCCGGCGGAGGACGCGATGCGCGACGCGCTGATGGCCGCGTTCGACGCCGTCACCGCGCTGGCCGCCGAGGAGGAGACCCCGGACGGCGTGCCGCACCACAACTCGCCGGCCTGTACGTGCGTCAGCGCGGTGGTGACGGGTCCGGTCTTCACCGTCGGCTGGATCGGCGACAGCCGCGCGTACTGGATCCCCGACGACCGCAGCAAGCCGTCCGCCCGGCTCACCGAGGACGACTCGTGGGCGGCCAGGATGGTGTCGGCCGGCCTGATGTCGGAGGCCGAGGCCTACGCCGACGACCGCGCGCACGCCATCACCGGCTGGCTCGGGGCGGACGCGATCGAGGTCGACCCGCATGTGGCGGCCTTCCAGCCGGAGGGCCCGGGCGTGGTCCTGGTCTGCACCGACGGGCTGTGGAACTACGCGGAATCGGCCGCCGAGTTGGCCGAGGCGACCCCCGCCGACGCCCGCACCCGGCCGCTGCACACCGCCCGCACCCTGCTGGGAGTGGCCCTGGACGGCGGCGGGCACGACAACGTAACGGTCGCGGTGCTGCCGTTCCCGGCGGCCGTGTCACGGGCAGGATTCCCCCCGGCCTGACTTCCTGAAAAGCTGGGCGGGGCTGAGAACGGGTCTTAAGGAGCGCTGGAAGCGATGGCCAACCTTTCCAAGTCGAACGTGCCGCAGTTCTCGGTGGACGTGTACCAGAACGAGTACCTGCCCGAGGGCGGCCGTGAGGTCAACGCCATCGTGACGGTCACGTCGACCGGCGGCGGCACGTCGGGCGGCCGGCCGCTGCCCGGCCGCTCCTACGCCGACGCCGAGGGCGGCGGCCCCAGCGCCGGAGTGGTCGTCATGGTCGACTGCTCGGGCTCGATGGAGTACCCGCCGACCAAGATGCGCAACGCGCGGGACGCCACGGCGGTCGCCATCGACGCGATCAGGGACGGCGTGTCCTTCGCGGTGGTCAGCGGCACCCACCAGGCCCGTGAGGTGTTCCCCGGCGGCGGCGGGCTCGCGGTGGCCGACCCCGACACCAGGGCGCAGGCCAAGCAGGCGCTGCGCAAGCTCACCGCGGGCGGCGGCACCGCGATCGGCACCTGGCTGCGGCTGGCCGACCGGCTGCTGTCGTCGGCGGACGTGTCCATACGGCACGGCATCCTGCTCACCGACGGCCGCAACGAGCACGAGAAGCCCGAGGACCTCCAGGCCACCCTGGACGCGGTCGCCGGCCGGTTCACCTGCGACGCGCGCGGGGTCGGCACCGACTGGGAGGTCAAGGAGCTGACCGGGATCGCCTCGGCGATGCTCGGCTCGGTGGACATCGTCGCCGATCCGGCCGGCCTGGCCGCGGACTTCCAGGCGATGATGGAGAAGGCGATGGGCAAGGAGGTCGCCGACGTCAGCTTGCGGGTGTGGACCCCGCAGGGCGCCGAGATCGCCTTCGTCAAGCAGGTCGCGCCCACCGTGGAGGACCTGACGGCGCGGCGCACCGAGGCGGGGCCGCGGGCCGGCGAGTACCCGACCGGTTCGTGGGGCGACGAGTCCCGGGACTACCACGTGTGCGTGAGGGTGCCGAACGCGACGGTCGGCCAGGAGATGCTGGCGGCCCGGATCGTACTGGTGCTGCCGCAGCCCGACGGCAGCTCGCAGCCGATGGCGCAGGGCCTGGTGCGGGCGGTGTGGACCGACGACATGGCCGCCTCCACCCGGCTCAACCCGCAGGTCGCGCACTACACCGGGCAGGCCGAGCTGGCGCAGGTCATCCAGCAGGGCCTGGAGGCCCGCAAGTCCGGTGACATGGACGGCGCGACGGCCAAGCTGGGCCGCGCGGTGCAGCTGGCCAGCGCGTCGGGGAACGCGGACACCGCGAAGCTGCTGTCCAAGGTGGTGGACGTGGTCGACGCCGCGAGCGGTACTGTGCGGCTGAAGGCCAGGGTCGCCGACGCCGACGAGATGACCCTGGAGACGCGTTCGACGAAGACGGTGCGCGTGAAGAAATAACGCCGGCAGCAGCGGAGATACGGAAGCAGGGGCGCCACGGACCGGGCGCCCGTGAACAGCTCGCGCACGACCTGTGGATCCGCCCCGGCGGGCGGAGGGGGAGCCAGCACCATGCCGACTTGTCCGAACGGCCATCAGTCCGGGACCGACGACTGGTGCGAGGTGTGCGGGATGCGGATGGCCGCGCCACCGTCGTCCTCGTACGGGTCGCGGCCGCCGTCGTCGTCGGCCGCGTCCTCCGCCTCGTCGTCGTCCTCGACCCCGCCGTCGTCGATGTCCGCCTACCAGGGCGGCGAACCGGCCGCGGGCCCGCAGGCGTGCCCGCAGTGCGGGACGGCACGGGAGGGGGCCGCGCAGTTCTGCGAGGAGTGCGCGTTCAACTTCCAGACCAACACCGCCACGACGTTCGCGGCGCCGGCGGTGGCGCCCGGGTATCCGCCCTACCAGCGGTACGAGTCGCAGCTCTCGCGGCCCTCGCAGGTCAACCGGCCGGCGGAGCCGCTGCCTTCCGAGTCGGTGACGGTCACGTCGGGCTCAGGCGACTTCCTGCTCGACCCGCCGAGCTCGCGGGTGCCGCCGACGGAACTGCCGCCGGAGCCGCTCGCCGAGCCCGCGCCGGAGCCGGCGAACTCCGGGCCGGACTCCGGGGCGGGCGCGCAGCGCACGCCGACCGCGCCGGCGGCCGGCACCGCTTGGATGGCGGTGATCGCCGCGGACCGGGAGTACTTCACCACGACGATGGCCCGCAGCGGCCCGGACGCGGAGGGCCTGTACTTCCCGGCCTTCTCCCCCGAGGTGCAGCTGCCGCTGACCGGCAACCAGATCACCATCGGCCGCCGCCGCCACAGCACGGGCGAGGCCCCCGACATCGACCTGTCCCGCTCCCCCGAGGACCCCGGCGTGTCCCACAAGCACGCGGTGCTCGTGCAGCAGCCCGACGGCACGTGGTCGGTGGTGGACCAGGACTCCACGAACGGCACGACGGTGAACCTGGCCGAGGACCCGATCCGCCCGTACACCCCCATCCCCCTGACCGAGGGCGACCGCGTCCACGTCGGAGCATGGACGACGATCACCCTGCACCGCGTGTAGCTGCCCCTCCCGGAGCGGTTACCCGTGGCCGGGGACGGGCCATCTGGCCGGGCCTTCCGGGGTGTCGAGCCAGGTCCACTGGTGGGGGCCCGTCACCGAGAGGCCGAAGCGGGGGCGGGGCGGGTGGTGGTGGGTGCGGAAGAGGGTGTGGGCGGTTTCCGCCGGCGCCCACAGGTCGCGCGGGCCCGACAGCCGCACCGTGTGGTCCGGCCGCGCCACCGCCCCGCTGCCGTCGGCGGCCCGCAGCCTCGCCTCCCCGGTGACCGGGGACCAGTCGACCTCCAGCGGGCCCGCCACCAGCGTCAGCAGGAAGCGGAACAGGTCGTTGGCCACCACCCGCGGCGGCGCGTCCGTGGCCCGCTCCCGCTCCGCGCCGTCACCCCGCCCGGCGGGCCGGGGCCGCTCGGCCCTCGGCCCGCGCATCGGCACGAAGAACGCCGGCGTGTGCAGGAACCGCCCCTCCGCGCTGTCCGGCCCGTGCACGGTGAGCGCGACGAGCCCCGTCGCGAACGGCATCAGCACCCGCGCCCCCGGCGCGCACTGGGCGAGCCAGGCCGGCGGCACCGCCGCCAGCTCGCAGGTCGCGATCACCCGGTCGTAGGGCGCCCCCGGCGGATACCCGAGCGCGCCGTCGCCGGTCACCACCGTGACGCCCCGGGCGGCGGCCGTGCCGTACGCCGCCAGGTGCGCCCGCGCGCCCGCGGTGATCTCCTCGTCCAGGTCCACCGTGGTGACCGCGCCGGGACCCAGCCGGTGGGCGAAGAGCGCCGCGTTGTACCCCGTACCCGCCCCGATCTCCAGCACCCGCTGCCCGTCCCGCACGTCGAGCGCCTCACACATCAGCGCCATCAGCGACGGCTGGCTGCTCGACGAGACCAGCTCACCGTCGAGCACCCGCGTCCCGATCGGCCGGTCCGAGTACGCCGCCGCGAGCCCGCGCAGCGCCCCGCCGGGCCCCAGGTCCTCGCCGGGGACGAAGACATGCCGCGGCACCTCCTCGAAGGCGGCCCGCCAGGCCGGGTCGGTGAGCCCGCCGCCGGCCGCGATCCGGCGGACCATCCGCCGCCGCAGCACCGCGGCCGCCGCCCGGAACCGTTCCTCGCGCGCTGAGTCGGCCATGCTCCCATCGTGCGCCCGGCCACCGGGTCCTACGACCCGGGTACTCGGCCGGGCCGTCTGCGACCATGGTGGGGTGACAGAGATCCGGCGCGGCACGTTGCAGCAGCAGACGTTCTACGAGCAGGTCGGCGGCGAGCCGACCTTCCGCCGTCTGGTGCACCGCTTCTACCAGGGAGTGGCGGACGACCCCGAACTGCGGGCGATGTACCCGGAGGAGGACCTCGGCCCCGCCGAGGAGCGGCTGACGCTCTTCCTCATGCAGTACTGGGGCGGCCCGCGGACGTACAGCGACGAGCGCGGCCACCCGCGGCTGCGGATGCGGCACGTCCCGTTCACGGTCAACAAAGCCGCACATGACGCCTGGCTGCGCCACATGCGCGTGGCGGTCGAGGAGTTGGAGCTCGCGCCCGACCACGAGCAGCAACTGTGGGACTACCTGGTGTACGCCGCCGCGTCGATGGTGAACACCCCGGGCTGAGCCCTCCCGCCGCGGCCGGACGGGTATCCGGCATGCGGACGGTCACGATCGTATTCCGACATAGTTCCCCACGTTCTGCGATGCCCGTTCGATTGAGAGCATCCGGGAAAGCAACTGAACGGGGAGCGTGCCGGTGACGGGGTTCGTACTGCTGCGCGTCCGCGCGCACCGGCTGCTGCTGACGGCCGCCCTGCTCACCGTCCTGCTGACGACCTGCGTACTGGCCACGTTCACCGCCTACACCGGCGCGATCGGTGACGCGGCACTGCGCCGTACGCTCCAGCACCAGTCGGCGGACCGGGCCACGTACCAGGTGAGCGCCTCGCTCGGCCAGCAGGGCAGGACCTCGCTGGACTCCGCGGTGCGGCACGTGCTGCGCGGCGCCTTCGGCAGCCGGCCCGCCACGGTGGACTCCAGCACCCGGTCGGGCCCGTACGGCCTGCCGTTCGCGCTGCGCCCGTCCTACGCGGCCAAGAGCACCGACCCCGACCTGACGCTGATGGCGACCTTCGACCGTTCCCGGGTGGATCTGACCGCGGGGCACTGGCCGGCGGCGGCCAGCGGCGGGACGGGAGCCGGGGGTACGGGAGCCGGGGGTAAAGGGGCCGGCGGCGATCCGGTGCAGGTCGCGGTGCCCGCAAGCGCCGCGCAGGCGCTGAAGGTCGCGCCCGGCCGGCAGATCACCCTCGCCAACCGGCTGGGCGGCCCGCCGCTGAAGGTCCTGGTCACCGGCGTCTACCGGCCGCGCGACCGCACCGCGCCGTACTGGCAGCTCGACTCGCTCGGCGGGCGCGGCGTGCACACCCTGGCGTTCACCACCTACGGGCCGATGCTCGTGGACGACGGCACCTTCGCCTCCGGCCGGATCGCCCCCTACGAGGAGTCCTGGCTGGCCACCGGCGACTTCGGGAAGGCCACCACCGGCGGCATCGGCGCCCTCCAGGACAGCCTGGCGCGCACCACGGCCACCCTGAAGTCGACCGCCGCGACGTCCGCCGCCCAGCCCTCGACCCAGCTGCCGCAACTGCTCGACGGGCTCAAGCGCAGCCTGCTCGTGGCCCGTTCGACGCTGCTGATCGGCGCGCTGCAACTGATCATCCTGGCCGGCTTCTCGCTGCTGCTGATCACCCAGCTGCTGGCCGAGGAGCGGTCCGGCGAGACCGCGCTGCTGCGCGCCCGCGGCAGCTCCCGGGCCCGGGTGGCCCGGCTGGCGGCCGGTGAGGCGCTGCTGCTCGCGCTGCCCGCCGTGCTGGTCGCGCCGCTGCTGTCGGGGCCGGTGACCCGGCTGCTGGCCGGCACCGGCGCGATGGCCCGCACCGGGGTCTCGCTGGGCGGCGGGGACCTCGCCGCGGCCTGGCTGGTCGCCGGTGCCACCGCGCTGGCCTGCGCCTTCGCGGTGATCGTGCCCGCGCTGCGGAGCAGCACCGGCTACACCGCGCTGCGCAGCCGCCCGCTGCCCGGCGCGCTCCAGGCGGGCGCCGACGTCGGGCTGCTGGTGATCGCCGGGGTCGCGTACTGGCAGCTGGAGCGGCGTTCGCAGGGCAGCGGCGCGCTGAGCGCGGGCAAGAGCGGCGGCCTCGGCGTCGACCCGATCCTGGTGGCGGCCCCCGCGCTGTGCCTGCTGGCCGGCACGGTGCTGGTGCTGCGGCTGCTGCCGCTGGTGGCCAGGCTCGGCGAGCGGCGGGCGGCGCGCGGCCGGGGCCTGGCGCTCGCGCTGGCGGGCTGGCAGCTGTCCCGGCGGCCCCGGCGCGGGGCGAGCGCGGTGCTGCTGCTGGTGCTCGCGGTGGCGATGGGCATGTTCGCGATCGGCCAGGGCGCCAGCTGGGACCGTTCGCAGCGCGACCAGGCGGATTTCGCGGTCGGCGCGGACATCAGGGTGACCGGGATGACCACCCCGCCGTTCGGCCAGGCCGGCATCTTCACCGGCATACCCGGCCTCGCGGCGGCGGCCCCCGCCGCCCGCGAGGACCTGCCGCTGACCGGGCAGCAGCACGCGACGCTGCTGGCCATCGACACCGCGCGGGCCGCCGACACCATGCACTTCAGGTCCGACCTGCGCTCGGACCGCCCGGTGGACAGCCTGCTCAAGCCGCTGCGGGCGGGCGCGCCGGCCGGCCCGCCGCCGGGCATCACCATGCCGGGCGACACCCGGCAGGTCGCGTTCACGGCGACGCTGACGGCGAGGCCGGACAAGGCCGGTGACGGCGCGAGCCCGCCGGACCCCGACACGGCCGACCATCTCGCGGCGACCGTGACGGACGCCAACGGCGTGGTCTACGACTTCGCGCTCGGCGACCTGCCGCCGGACGGCGCCCCGCACACCCTCGTCCTGGACCTGGCCTCGTCGCTCGGCCCCTCCGGCGGATCCGCCGCGGGACCGCTGCGGCTGATCCGGCTGGACTCCACGTACACCCTTCCGACCCGCCAGGAGGTCAGGCAGCTGACGCTGGCCTCCGCGCGGGTCACCAGCGGCAGCGGCGCCGTCGCCCCGCTGGGCGCGCCGGCGGCGACGGCGGGCTGGCAGGCCACCGCGAGCTACGACGACTCCGACCTGAGCGCGCTGCCGGGCGCGGTGGGGCCGACCACGTCCGCCCCGCGGGCCGGCGGGTCCGCGCTGCTGGCCGCCACGTACAAGACCGGCTCGACCCCCGACACGGGCTTCAACGTCCAGCGGCCGACGGCGACCTTCCAGATGCAGGTCGACACCCCGAAGCCGCCGGTGCTCAGCGCGGTGGCCACCCACTCGTATCTGCACGCGACCGGCGCGAAGGTCGGCGCCACCGTACGGGTGCAGGTCGGCGGCATCGAGGTGCCGGTGCGGATCACCGCGGCGGTCAGCGCGATCCCCGGCACCGGCGAGGCGGCCGACGTCGCGGGCGGCGGCCCGCCGCCCGCGGCCGGCGACATCGACGCCGGGGCGCTGCTGCTCGACCTGCCCGCGGTCAACCGGATGCTGGACTACGAGCAGGGGCAGCCCATGCAGCCCGGCGAGTGGTGGCTCGCGGCCAAGCCCGGCGCCTCCGCGCGGGTGGCGGCGGCGCTGCGGGACCGTACCGACGTCGAGACGATGGCCGTACGGGACGAGGACGCGGCCGAACTGCGCGGCGACCCGGTGGGCGCGGGGCCGCAGTCGGCGCTGCCGGCCGCGGTGATCGCGGCGGCGGTGCTGGCCGCGGTGGGCTTCGCGGTCAGCTCGGTGGGCGCGATCCGGGAGCGGGCGGTGGAGCTCGCGGTGCTGCGGGCGCTGGGCGCGCCGCGCCGCAAGATCGCCCGGATGATCGCGGCGGAGCAGGTGCTGCTCGTCGTGGTCTCGCTCGCGGTCGGGGTGGTGCTGGGCGCGCTGCTGACCCGGCTGGTGACCCCGCTGATCGTGCTCACCGCCCGGGCGGCCCGGCCGGTGCCGTCGCTCACCGTCCAACTGCCCGCGGGGCGGCTGGCCGAGCTGGTGGCCATGATCCTCGCGGCGCCGCTGCTGGTGGTGGCCGCGACCGCACTGCGCCGCGGCGATCCGGCGTCGGCGCTGCGGCGCCAGGGGGAGGACTGAGATGGCGGCTTCGGTGGAGGGTGGCGCGGGGAGCTTTGCCGCGGGTGCCGGGGGTGCCGCGGGTGCCGGGGGTGCCGGGGGTAGCGGTGTGCCCGGGGACGGCGCTCAGGGGTCCGGCGGCGGTCCGGGTCAGGGTGGCCCGGGGCGGGGTGGCCGGGGGCGGGGTGGCCCGGGGCAGGGTGGCCCGGGGCGGGGTGGCCGGGAGCAGGGCTCCGGCGGCGGTCCGGCTCAGGGCTCCGGCGCGCCCCGTGGTGACGTGTCGTGGGTCCGGGTTCGGCTGCGGGCCGCTCCCGGCGGGGCGCTCGCGCTGGCCGCGCTCGTCCTGCTGACCTCGTTCCTCGCGGTGGCGCTGCCGCTGGCCGTGGACCGCTACCAGAACAACGCGCTGCGGCACGCCGTGAACCACGCCTCCGTGCACGACAACAGCGTCACGCTCAGCTCCGCGTACACCCCGCTCGGCTCGCTCGACGACGACGGCAGCGGCCTGTCGCCGTCCACCCTGGACGACGTGGAGACCTCGTTCCAGCAGATGACCCACCCGCCGATGCGGCTCACGAAGGGCCAGTCGGTCTACGGGGTGCGGACGGCCTCGGAGGCCGTCGCGGCCGACGCGCAGCTGCCCCGGCTGTCCCCGCACCCGCCGGGCGCCGACCTGGTCGCGCAGGCCGGCCTGGCCTCCCACGTACGGGTGCTGTCCGGCCGGCTGCCCAGCCCCGAGACGGGCAACGGCGGCACCGACGGCTCGCGTTACACCATGGACGCCGTCGTCACCCGGCAGACCGCCGCCACCATGCACCTGAAGGTCGGCCAGACCGTCCACCTGTCGCTGCTCAGCCCGACCCCGCTGCGGATCAGGATCACCGGCATCGTCGCGGCCCGCGACGCGGGCGAGGTCTACTGGCGGGAGAACACCGACCTGCTCAAGCCGGAGGTCCGGGTACCGCCGCCGCCACCGGGCTCCGACCCCAAGCCGTACTGGCACTTCGCGCTGCTGGTCGACCGGCAGGCCGCCGCGGCGATGCCGCTGCTCGGCGCGGGCGCGTCGCTGTACTGGTACCACCCGCTGGACGCGAGTTCGCTGACCGCGCACGACGTCGACGCGCTGCGCGCCGAGCTGGCGTCCTTCGCCTCCGGCCCCGCCGCGACCTCGCTGGCCGACGCCACCGGCGTGCAGGGCATCGAGGTCAACGACGGCATCAGCACGATCCTCGACCAGTTCACCAGCGACCGCGACGCCACCCAGCCGCTGGTGCTGATCGCCTCCGTCGGCGTGGGCACGACCGCGCTCGCGGTGCTGCTGATGGCCGGCGGCCTGGCGGCGGAACGGCGCCGGGGCGAGGTCGGGCTGCTCCGCTCCCGGGGCGGTTCGCTGCGCGGCATCTTCGGCCGGCTGGCCGGGGAGACGGCCGCCTGCGCGGTGCCCGCCGGGGCGCTCGGCACGCTGCTCGCGCTCCTCACGGTGCCCGTCGGCGGAACGGGCGGCGCGCGGATCGGACTGCCGCTGCTGCTCGGCGCGCTGGTCACCGCCGTCGGGGTGCTCGCGCTGCCGCTGCGCTCGGTGGTGGCGGTCCGCAAGCCGCGGCCGCCGGTGCGGGAGGATCTGGCCTCGGCACGTCCGTCCCGCCGCCGGCTGGTCGCCGAACTGACCGTCACCGTGCTGGTGGTGGGCGCGGTCGCGGCGCTGCGGCGGCGCGGCACGGGGGACGGCGCGGATCCGTTCCTGGCCGCCGCCCCGGTGCTGGTGGCGGTGGCCGCCGCGCTGGTGCTGCTGCGGGTGTACCCGCTGCCGCTGCGCTGGCTGGCCCGGCCGGCCTCCCGGCTGACCGGCGCCGTCACCCACATCGGGCTGGCCCGCGCGGGCCGTGCCCCGTCCACCAACCAGCTCCCGCTGCTCGCCGTGCTGGTGGCACTGACCATCACGTCCTTCGGCGGCTCGGTGCTGGCCGGCATCGACCACAGCAGGGACCGCGCCGCCACCGAGGGGGTCGGCGCCGACGCCAGGATCGACGCGCGCGCCTCGTTCGGCGCGGACCTGGCGGGCAAGGTCGCCAAGCTGCCCGGCGCCGGGCAGGTCACCACCGCCCGGGTGGACGCGGCCGGCCCCAACCCGGCCTTCGGCAAGCCCTACTCGCTGGTGACCGTGGACCCGGCGGCGTACGCGGCGCTGACCAGGGCGATCGGGCTGCCCGCCTTCCCGGCGTCGGTCTTCGACGGGGACAAGGGCAGCGGCGTACTGCCCGCCGTGGTCTCGGCCGGGCTCGCCGACCAGATGGGGACGGCGCCGAACCAGATCCAGACGGCCGTCGGCATCGTCTCGGTGCGGGCGGCGGCCACGCTGCCGCGCACCCCGGCCGCGCCCGGCGACGAGTTCATCATCGTCTCGGCGCGGCAACTGGCGCAGCGGCACCCGGACGTGTCCAGGTTCCGGCAGTACAGCGGTCCCACGGTGCTGCTGGCGATGAACGCGCCCGGCAGGCAGATCGACGCGCGGGGGCTGCGCGCCCTGGTGGCGCACGGCAGCGGCGAGGATCCGTATGTGACCGTGCAGGTGCGCAGCGAGCAGCGGGCCGCGCTCACCGACAGCCCGTTGCAGCACAGCGCGCGCCGCGTCTACCTGGCGGCGATCGCGGTGGGCGCGGGCTACAGCGCGCTGGCGCTGCTGCTCTCGCTGCTCCAGGCGGCGCCGGGGCGGTCCACGATGCTGGCCCGGCTGCGCACGATGGGCATGACGCGGCGGCAGTCGCGGCGGCTGGTGCTGCTCGAGACGCTGCCGCAGGCGCTGTTGGCCGCGGTCGGCGGGGTGCTGGTCGGCATCGCGGTGATCCCGCTGCTGCGGCCCGGGGTCGATCTGCACGCCCTCACCTTCGGCAACGCGCCGCAGTCGCTGCCGCCGGTGGACGTGCCGACGGCGCTGCGGGCCGACCCCTGGTCGCTGGTGCTGCCGTCGGCCGGGCTGCTGATACTTGCCTGTGCGGTGCTGCTCGCGCAGGTGTGGGTGAGTTCGCGTCGCCGGGAGAGTACGGAACTGAGAGCGGGGGAACGGGCATGAGCACGACGAGTGGGGCGGGGTCGGAGCCGGGGGCGGAGGCGGCGGCTTCGGGGGCCGGGGCTTCTGCTGGGGCCGGGGCTTCGGGGGCCGGGGGCGCCTCTGAGGCCGGGGCTGCCGGGACCGGGACCGGGGCCGGGGCTGCCGGGGCGCGGGCCGCGCGGGGCGGTCCGGTCAGCAGCCTCGCCGAGCTGGAACGCCAGGTCGCGCACCAGCGGGAACAGCCCGCCTACGGCACGGACGCGCTGATCAGCTGCGACCGAGTGGTGCGGATCTTCACCACCGACGGCGTCGAGGTACAAGCCCTGCAAGGGCTCGACCTGCTGGTCGACAAGGGCGAGCTGATGGCCGTCGTCGGCGCGTCGGGCAGCGGCAAGTCCACCCTGCTCAACATCCTGGCCGGCCTCGACGTGCCCACGGCCGGCGCGGCGGCGGTCGGCGGGTACGACCTGCTCACGATGGACGCGAAATCCCGGCTGCGCTACCGGCGCGAGGTCGTCGGCTTCGTCTGGCAGCAGACGGCCCGCAACCTGCTGTCCTACCTGACCGCGGCGCAGAACGTGGCCCTGCCCATGCAGCTCTCCGGCGGCATCCGGGCCAAGCGCCAGCGCACGGCGCGGGCCGACGAACTCCTCGGCATGCTCGGCGTCGGCTACTGCCGGGACCGCCGCCCGGGCCAGATGTCGGGCGGCGAGCAGCAGCGCGCCGCCATCGCGGTGGCCCTGGCCAACAACCCGGACGTCATCCTCGCCGACGAACCCACCGGCGAACTCGACTCCGCCACCGCCGAGCAGGTCTTCGCCTCCTTCCGCACGGCCAACGAGCAGTTGGGCACCACCGTTGTGGTCGTCACCCACGACCACGCCGTCGCCGACGCCGTCCACCGCACCGTCGCCATCCGCGACGGCCGCACCGCCTCCGAGGTGGTCCGCCGCACCGAGATCGACGAGTTCGGCCAGGAGTCCGTGGTCGCCCGCGAATACGCCACGGTCGACCGCGCCGGCCGCCTCCAACTCCCCCGCGACTACAAAAAAGCCCTCAACATCCGCGAACGCGTCCTCCTCGAACTGGAACCCGACCACATAGGCGTCTGGCCCGACACCCCCCAACCCCACCGCGACGACGCCCCGGAGAAGCCGTAGCCCGTGGGCCGGGTACGAACGGGGCCCGGGGCTGGGGCCGGGTGAGGGCCCAGACGCAGGCCGGGGCGCCTCCGGGCCATCGGATGCCACGAGCCGGGCCACCGTCGAGTGCCGGACCGGCGGCAGCCACGCCGTGAACGTTCAGACGGGCGAGACCGTCAGCCCCGATGCGCCCGATGCCTGTGTGCGGGCGGCCACCGAGCCGAACTCCGTTCGGAGCCGCACCCACGGGCCTGCCGCGAGCACGGACACCACCGCTCCGGGGGCCGCCTCGCGGAGAAAACCCAGCCCGTGCGCCGCGTGCACGACCCGCAGGGTCAGGCCGCCCGGCCCGGCCTCCCTGACCCACAACTCCTCGGCGAGAGCGTCAAGCCCGGCCCTGGTGCGGCCAGCCTCGCCCAGCGCCTCGGTCCGCGACCGGAACTCCGCGACGGCCCCGGCCGCGACCCCCCGCACCTCCGCCGCGTCAAGATCGGCTATCCGCCGCCAGCCGCCGCGCGGCGGCAGCAGCCCGGCCCAGGCGGGCCCGGTGACGGACCCGGGAAGCGCGAACTCCCCGTCCCCGTCCTCCGCGGCAGCGGCCACCGCTTCGAGCAGCTGGCCCGCCGACACCGTCGCGTCCACCACCGCCACGTCACCGCCGCCCGCGCGCAGCGGCAGGCTCTTGACGGCCAGCACTCCCCCGAACGGCGGGTGCCCGAACACCCCGAGCGCCGCCTCACCCTCAGCGGAGCGCAACCGCACCACGGCCGCCTTGTCCCAGCGGACCAGCCGCCCGAGGAAGGCGGCCAGGTCCGCCGCCTCCTGCGCCCCGGCCCGCTGCCGCCCGACCGCACCCACCGGCGCGTCCCCGCCGAAGGCGAGCCTCATACCGCTACGGCCCCGTCCTCGCGGTACTGCTCCAGGAACTTCCGTTCCTCCTCGGTGATCCGCCGCGGCCTGGACTCGGCGAGGTTGTACGGGACCACGACGGTGGACGCCCGCGCGTACACCGTCTCCTCGTCCTTGACCTCGTACCGCACGGTCATCGACGCCGCCTGGATCCGGGTCACCCACGTCTCGATGGTGACCGGCTCGTGCCGGTGCGTCAGCGGCCGCAGGTAGTCGATCTCGTGCCGGGACACCACCGACCCGCCAGTGAACGACGCGCTTCCCTCGCCCGGCGCCAGGCGGAACATGAAGTCGATCCGCGCCTCCTCCAAATACCGCAGGAAGACGACGTTGTTGATGTGCCCGAAGGCGTCCATGTCCGCCCAGCGCAGCGGGCAGCGGAAGATGTGCCGAGCCATCAGCCGCGGGTCAGCTTCTTGTAGGTGGCCCGGTGCGGCCGGGCCGCGTCCGCCCCGAGCCGCTCGACCTTGTTCTTCTCGTAGGACTCGAAGTTGCCCTCGAACCAGTACCAGCGGCTCTCGCCCTCGTACGCCAGGATGTGCGTCGCCACCCGGTCCAGGAACCAGCGGTCGTGGGAGATGACCACGGCCGCGCCGGGGAACTCCAGCAGCGCGTTCTCCAGCGAGGACAGCGTCTCGACGTCGAGGTCGTTGGTCGGCTCGTCGAGCAGCAGCAGGTTGCCGCCCTCCTTGAGGGTGAGCGCCAGGTTCAGCCGGTTGCGCTCGCCGCCGGACAGCACCCCGGCCGGCTTCTGCTGGTCCGGGCCCTTGAAGCCGAAGGCGCTGACGTAGGCGCGGGACGGCATCTCCACCTGGCCCACGTTGATGTAGTCAAGCTCGTCGGAGACCACGGCCCACAGCGTCTTCTTGGGGTCGATGTTGGCCCGGCTCTGGTCCACGTAGCTGATCTTGACGGTCTCGCCGACCTTGATGGAGCCGCTGTCCGGCGTCTCCAGGCCCTGGATCATCTTGAACAGCGTCGTCTTTCCAGCGCCGTTGGGGCCGATGACGCCGACGATGCCGTTGCGCGGCAGCGTGAACGACAGGTCGTCGATCAGTACCTTGTCACCGAACGCCTTGGAGAGCTTGCTGACCTCGACCACGATGGAGCCCAGCCGCGGGCCCGGCGGGATCTGGATCTCCTCGAAGTCCAGCTTCCTGACCTTGTCGGCCTCGGCTGCCATCTCCTCGTAGCGGGCCAGCCGCGCCTTGGACTTGACCTGCCGGCCCTTGGCGTTGGAGCGCACCCACTCCAGCTCCTCCTTGAGCCGCTTGGCGCGCTTGGCGTCCTTCTGCCCCTCGACCTTCAGCCGGGAGGCCTTCTTCTCCAGGTACGTCGAGTAGTTGCCCTCGTACGGGTGCGCCCGGCCGCGGTCCAGTTCGAGGATCCACTCGGCGACGTTGTCCAGGAAGTACCTGTCGTGGGTGACGGCGACGACGGTGCCGGCGTACTTGGCCAGGTGCTGCTCCAGCCAGTTCACCGACTCGGCGTCCAGGTGGTTGGTGGGCTCGTCGAGCAGCAGCAGGTCGGGCGCTTCGAGCAGCAGCTTGCACAGCGCGACCCGGCGCTTCTCACCACCGGACAGCGTGGTGACCGGCCAGTCGCCGGGCGGGCAGCCCAGCGCGTCCATCGCCTGCTCCAACTGGGCGTCCAGATCCCAGCCGTTGGCGTGGTCGAGCTGCTCCTGGAGCTTGCCCATCTCGTCGAGCAGCGCGTCGGAGTAGTCGGTGGCCATCAGCTCGGCGATCTCGTTGAACCGCTTGAGCTTGCCCATGGTGTCCGCGGCGCCGTCCTGGACGTTCTCCAGCACGGTCTTGGACTCGTCGAGCTGCGGCTCCTGGAGCAGCATCCCCACCGAGTAACCCGGCGACAGGAACGCGTCCCCGTTCGACGGCTGCTCAAGGCCGGCCATGATCTTCAGGACGGTCGACTTACCGGCGCCGTTCGGCCCGACGACACCGATCTTCGCCCCGGGCAGGAAGCTCAGCGTGACATCGTCGAGGATCACCTTGTCGCCGTGGGCCTTGCGGGCCTTGCGCATGGTGTAAATGAACTCAGCCAAGAGAAACCGTCCGGCAGATCGAGAAGGGCCAATGTGCGGCACCGCCGCGTGAGGGCAGATACACCCCATCTTGCCAGCCGTCCACCCTCCCGGGCGAACGGGTACGTCTGGGGTCCCTCACCCGCCGCCGACCTGCGCCGTGCCGTGCGACCTACCGTGACCGCCTGTCGTCGTTGGGCAACCTCGGCCACCGTCGCACGGCCCACAGAGGGCCCAGAAACAGCGTGGCCAGTGCCCTCCGTGCCCGCCTAATCTGCCCACCGACGAGGTCGCCCGCACGGTAAAGGTCGGGATCCGGGGCACGCAAAGGGCCGTCTGCCCCGTCACCTCACCGCGAGGTTGCCCAGGCCGCTGCGCGCTATCCCACGGCTTGCCTAGTTCATGAATTAGGACAAAAGTAGTATTTAGCACAAAGGTAACGGGCGCCGATGTCCGCCGAGCAACACGGTTGCCATCTGAGCCCGTTGTAGCTGGTAGGAGGCGATAGCCATGCACGCGCCAGCTGACGACCTTCAGAGCGAGCGCGTCATCGTCCAAGCTCCACTGTCCCTGACTGGTTCGACGAAGCGAATCCTGCGTCTAACCGAGCCCGATCACTCTTTCGCCTTGCGGACCGTAAGTGGCCCGTGGTGGAGGGGCATTCTTCTCGCGCTCCTCGATGGTCTCATCGTCCTGACCGTGGGTATTTTCATGATGGCGGCGTGGGGCTTTGACCTGATCTGGTACCTGCTGTTCGGCATACTTCTGGTCCCGTATCGTCTCATCAGGCGCAGTGATCGAAACCGGAAACGCGATGCTCTCCAGCACCGAGAGATGCTGGATGCGGCTGTGGCTGCTCAGGCCGACGCCAATCGGCGGTCGAATGATCACGAACGGTAGAAACGTGTCGCTCGGGTTTGATGCGTCTGGTGGTGGCTGTACCTGAACGACTCTGCCAGCAGGAACCCACGACGGTCACCACTTCCGTGCCGTCTGCCGTCGGCCCGCACTTCCATGGAGCGGGCGTGGTTCAGGGCGTCAGGGTGGAGCGCGCCACTGTACGAACGACCCTGACGCCCTGGGCCGCGATTGCGCGGCTTGCCCAGGTCGATGGCAGGTGGGATGGGAACCCCTGCGCTCACCACGATGAACGCGCGGTCGCCAGCGAGTTGGGGCCATCTCGGAGCCTGGCCGCCCTGCGGATCCGTGGTCGGCGGAGCAGGTGTTCGCGTCTCCGAAGCGCGGGAAGATCCGCGACGTTCCCCTCGACGCTGAGGTGTCCGCCGCGCTCACCGAGCACATGAAGCGCTTTCCGCCCACTGACGTAACCCTGCCGTGGATGACGCCGACCGGCCCGAAGGTCACGCACCGTCTGATCTTCGCGAGTGGCGCCGGCACCGCCCTGTGGAGCAACGACTTCAACGATCGCCTCTGGAAACCCGCTCTCGCCTCAGCGGACATCATCCCGGCCCCGGAGAAGGGCAAGCGATATGCGGCCGTACGAGAACTCGGCATGCACGCCTTGCGGCATTTCTACGCCTCGGTCCTCCTGGACGCCGACCAGAACGTCAAGGCGCTGAGTCTCTGCCTCGGGCACAGCGACCGCGGGTTCACGCTTCGGTTGTACACGCACCTGATGCCGAGCAGCGAGACGCGTACCCGGCAGGCAGTGAGCAACATGTACCAGTCCGCGGGCCAAGCGCGCGGCCTGAAGTCAGCTTGAGCGGCGCGAAGCCATCCGACGAACTCACTGTGGGTACGGCGCTGACAGAGCACCATGGGTTTCAGCCGATCACGAAGGCTCGAAGGGGGCGAAATGGGAAGTTCATCGCTAACGCTCAGCGTGGCGTTGGTGGGTGTCCTAGGCACATTGTTTGCACCGGTGCTATCGCAACGTCTGCTGGCTCGCGCGCAGGAAGATCTGTTCGAGCGGGAGCAGCAGGCATCAAGGGGCCGTTGGCTCCAAGAACAGGCCGAGGGACGGCTGACCCAACGGCGCGAGTCCTATGTGGCGGTCAACGCGGCGCTTCGTCGCTATCGAGTTGAGTTGATGAACTACTTGTGGGACGTAAGCCGGGGCCTGGTGCCGGCGGAGGCGGTCGAGAGGTTGGAATCTGCCCGGCACACGCACCACGCTGCCTACGCCGAAGCACAAATGATCGCTTCGACAGAGGTCTTAGAGGAGTTGGAAGCTGTCGTAGACGGCCTGTCTCAGGGGTACCGGCAGACGAAGAACCTCGAAGAAGGCAACCCTGACACAGACGGATCCTTCGACGAGATTCGTGACCACTTGAGTCGGCTCTGGGATCGACTGGCACAGATGCGTGGCGTGATGCGCGCCGACCTTGGCGTTGAGGACAGCTAGGGCCTGGAGTCCTTAGGCGCAGCCCAGAGACGGCCCACGCAGCGTGAGACGGCCCCTCATCGACGGGAAACCGCTGGTGGGGAGCCGCTTCGCGCCCTGCGCGGATGAGAAACACCCCAACTTGCCAGCCGTCCACCCTCCCGGGCGAACGGGTACCGGTGGCCCCGGCGGGTGCGCCGGGGTCTGCGGCCGAGTGGGACGAGGCAGGACGGGTGCGGCGCAGCTCAAGGCGCCGCCGCCGTGACCGCGGGCGCGGGCGCCGGGGCGTGGGGCGGTCGGTCGGCGGGCTCCCGGGGCAGCGGCGCGGTCTGTGCCTGGGCGGGCTGGGCCGGGGTCTCAGCAGCTGGGACCGGGGCAGGTGGGGGTGGGGTGCCGGTGGGCGGTGGGGAGGTCGGGCGGGTGAATCGGGTCGTGCCGCGGGACAGGTCGTGGCCGACCGCCGACGCCTCGATCTCCGCGACCGCGTGCCTGCGGCCGTCGCGTTCCTCCTCGCGGATCCGCAGCCGCCCGTGCACCACCATCGGTTCGCCGAGCCCGACGGACTCCTTGACGTTGCCGGCCATCGCGCGCCACGTGCGGACGGTGTAGAAGCTGGTCATCCCGTCCGTCCAGCCGCCGCGTTCCGCGTCCCAGCGGCGTGCGGACGTGGCCAGCCGGAACCGGGTGAAGGGCACGCCCTTCGCCGTCATCTGCGATTCCGGTTCCGTAGCGACGTTTCCCACCACGGTGATCTCGGTGTCCTTCATGGCCCGGTCCTCCCTGTTCTTCGCGATCCGCCCCTCGCGGACCGCTGTGAGAACATCGTGCGGGAATTTCGGGCCCCGGAACGAGACCGGCTGAAATCTGTGGATAACCGGGCGGTTGTGGATAACTCCGTCACTCGGCCGAGTGGAAATCCTCCGCGCGGGAACCTTCCGAGCCCGACGGGCCCGAGGACCCCGACACCCGGCCGGCCGTCACCAGCCCGGCGGCCGACCTCGGCGACGACCCGGCCACCACCGCGTACTGCTCCCGCACCTCCCGATACCGCATCAACTCGGCGGCCACCGGCTCCAGCACCCGGGCCCGGCCGCAGTCCGCCGCCGCGTCCCGCAGCCGCCGCTCCGCCGCCTGCCCGTACCGGCGGGCGGGCCCCCGCGCGGCCAGCCCGCAGCCCCACGAGACCAGCGGGCCGCCCAGGCCGCCGACCGCGGCCATCAGTACAGGAAGCCACCACGTCAGATCGAGCGAGCCCACCGCGACCGTGATCAGGCACACCGCGCCGGCCAGCGACAGCGCCATCATCAGCCACTGGACCACTCCCGCCGCCGACCACCAGCTCGGCCGCTCGGGGGCCCGCGGCCGGGCCCGGCCGGCCGCCGCGTCCAGCGCGTCCGGAAGCCCCTCGCCGCCGCGCCGCGCCGCGTCCCGTACCGCCTGGGCCCAGGGCGCCGGCAGCCCCCGGGCCGCGTCGGCGGCCAGGCCGCGTACGGCCTCCTCGACCACCGGCCGCGAGGCGGCGAGGCCGTCGGAGCCCGCGCTCGTCGCTCGTACGGGTGAAGCCGGTGAATCCTGCCCGGCACGGGAACCGGCGCCGGGCACGGTCCGTTCTCCCATCAGCCGGCCCCAAGGTGTTCCACAAGCCTCGCGGGCGGCAGCGGCCCAGTCCCGTTCTGCCGACTGGCCGGCCCCGCTCGCACCCACCGCGTCCGCGAGCCGGTAGACGAACTCCTCGCGCGCAGGGTCGGTGAGCCCGACACCGCCCTCGCCGACGTAGAGCGGCTGGAGCCTGCTCGCCATGCGGTCCATGTCCGCCGCCAACCGCCGCCCGGCCGCGGCGCGTTCGGAGACGATCTGAGCCAGCACGGTACGCAGGTCCGGCAGTCCCTGCCCGGTGAGCGCGGAGGTGGCGAGCACCACGGCCCCGGCGTCGCCGTGTTCGCCCACCGCGAGTCCGTCCTCGTCGAGCAGCCGCCGGAGATCGTCCAGCACCAGGTCGACCGCATCGCCGGGCAGCCGGTCGATCTGGTTGAGCACCAGCACCGTCACATCGGCATGCCCGGAAAGGGGGCGCAGATACCGTTCATGCAGCGCCGCATCGGCGTATTTCTCGGGGTCGAGCACCCAGACCACGACATCCACCAGCCGCAGCAGCCGGTCCACCTGCTCGCGGTGGCCGGACGCGGCCGAGTCGTGGTCTGGCAGGTCGATCAGGACGAGCCCGTTCAGGTCGTCCCGCCGCATCCCTCCGGCGCCCTCGGCGTCCTCGGTGCCCGCCGCGCCGTGGCCGCCGCGGTCCCCGCCGCAGTCCTGCCGTGGCATTTCGTCAAGCGACGAATCGGCCGGATCCGCAGTGCCGTACGGCGTCTCCCGCGTCGCAGCGGCACCGTCCGCACCACCTGTTCCGGTCCCGGTCCCGCCGCCGGAGACACCGGGGAGGCCGGGTGCGCCGACGAGGACCGACCGGTCCGGTGCGCCGCGTCTGGCGTAGCGGTCCTGCGGTGCGATGCCCAGCCGGTCCAGCAGTCCGGCGGCCCGGTCCGGCTGCCAGGCGCAGGCCAGCGGGCGGGAGGTGGTCGGCCGCCGGACCCCGGTCTCGGACAGGTCGAGCCCGGCGAGCGCGTTGAAGAGGGTGGACTTGCCGCTGCCGGTGGCCCCGGCAAGCGCCACCACGGTGTGCTCGAGGGACAGCCGGCGGCGCTCGCCGACCCGTTCCAGCAGCTCACCGGTCTCGGCGAGGGCGTCGGGGCTGACCCGGGTGCGGGACAGGCCGAGGAGTTCGCCGAGCGCGTCCACCCGTACGGTCAGCGGGTCGGCCATCCCGTCCCGGGCGGCCGCCGCGGCGGACCGGAAGCCCGGTGCGGAGGCGTGCTCCGACGTGCCGTAGCCCGCCGCCGGCTGGTGGGTTCCGGTCGCGGGGCCCGCGCCCGAGCCGGGAGCCGGTGCGGGCACCTGCCCGGTCCTGGACGCGTAGCCGGTCGTGCTGACCACCGCGATCACCTCTCCTTCTGCAGTAGGGAAAGCACCGCGATCAGCGAGGACTGCTGGGCGGAGGTGACGTCGTAACCGTCGACGGGCGCCAGCCGCCGTTCCCGCTCACCGCGCAGCAGCCCGGCGATGGCGTCCTCGAGCTGGTCGCGGGCGGCGTCGCGGATCCGCAGTGCGGCCTGCGCGCCGATCGTCTCGGCGAGCCGTTCGCCGGCGGCCCGCCCGCGGCGGGCGCCGAGCAGCGCGGTGGCGACCAGCGCGGCCACGTCCTCGGGGTCGGCCGGCGGCCGGTCGGTGTCGCGGACCGCGCGGGTCTGGGCGTAGGCGAGGCCGGTCAGGCCGCGCCGCCAGCGCCGTACGCCCTTGTCGATCCTGGCCGCCACCGCGGTCCGGTCCCGGTCGGGGCGGGCGGAGGGCTCTTCCAGCAGTGCGGCGCCGGCCCGGTCGCGCTGCCAGCCGTCGGCCACCCGCTCGTCGGCGGCGTCGGTCTCGGTGCGCAGGAGTGCCGCGAGTTCCTCGGCGAGCGCGTGCTGGAGGGCGTTGGGACCGCAGGCCGGGTAGCCGTGCCAGTGCGCCAGCGCCTCGCCGGCCAGCGGCACGCCCGCCGCGATGGCGGCGGCGATCCGCTCGGCCGCCTGCTCATAGGCGTCCTCGGTGGCCCGGGTCAGCCGGACCACGGCGGCGTGCTGGGCGGCGGAGGCCGCGGCGAGCGCGGGCAGCCGGCCGCGCAGCGAGTCCAGCGCGCCGACCGCCGTGCGGCGGGCGGCCTGCTGCCGGGCCACCGGGTCCTGCGCGCAATGCGCCAGCCACTCGCGCAGCGCCGCCACCGCGGTCTGCGGCAACAGCCCGCCGCCGCCCGCGGATTCCGGCAGCTCCGGCACCGTGAATCGGGGCACGTCGCCCAGGCCCGCCCTGGTCAGCAGGGCCGCGTAGTGCCGGCCGACCTCGTCGGCGATCTGGTGCGGCACCCGGTCAAGGACGGTGGCCAGCGTGACGTCGTACTCCTTGGCGGTGCGCAGCAGGTGCCAGGGCAGCGCGTCGGCGTAGCGGGAGGCGGTGGTGACCAGGATCCAGATGTCGGCGGCGCAGATCAGCTCGGCGGCGAGTTCCCGGTTGCGGGTGACGAGGGAGTCGATGTCAGGGGCGTCGAGCAGGGCAAGGCCGCGGGGCAGCGAGTCGTCGGTCTCCAGGCGCAGTTCGGCGCGCCGGGGCTCGCCGCGGTCGGGCCCGTCGTCGTCACCGCGGGCCCGCTGCCGTACCGCCCAGGCGCGGTGCAGACCGGGCAGCACCCGCGGATCGGCGAACCACGCGCGGTCCTCCGGGTTGCAGACCAGCACCGGCGTACGGGTGGTGGGCCGGAGCACTCCGGACTCGCTGACACGTCGGCCGATAAGGGAGTTGACAAGTGTGGACTTCCCGGCTCCTGTTGACCCGCCGACCACCGCGAGCAGCGGCGCCTCGGGCGACTTGAGCCGGGGCACCAGGTAGTTGTCCAGTTGGGTGAGGAGTTCCTGCCGGGTGCGGATGGCCCGGCCGGAACCAGGCAGTGGAAAAGGGAAACGTGCGGCGTCCACGCGGTCGCGCAGCGCGGACAGCGCGTCGAGCAGCTCGGGCCGTACGTCCAAGATCGCCACAATGGCAGAATGCCCCATTTAGAAGCATTTCTGAAGCGCATTTCGGGTAGTTAGTCCATTTCAGTCCATATGGACCCGACCGAGGGAGAGCATGTGAAGATCACCGGCGCCGACCGAGGACCGGGCCGGTCAGCGACCAGATCGAGCCACCGGCATAACGAGTGCACAACAGCAGTGTTGCGACCCGTCAAAAGCGATGCACCTTCTGCACATGCCTGCGATTATCGGACCGCTTCACCGAACCTCCACAACGTGTCACGCGGGTGAAGCAACCGGCAGTAGGCATACGGCGCCCTATCCTTGACCTCGGTACAGGTCACGGAACCACCCAGGGGCGGAGACAGCCGCGGCCACTGTCCAGCCCCCGTAGCTCAGTGGATAGAGCAGGCGCCTTCTAAGCGCTTGGCCGCAGGTTCGAGTCCTGCCGGGGGCACCGTCGTTCGTTCGGTGCCGGCCTCCCCTTCGAGAGGCCGTTCACGCTGGTCAGACGATGCTAGCGAACGCGACGTGATGGTGGGGTAAGCCCTGCGGAACCCTGTCGCTGAGCCATGTAGTCACGCATGTGTGGCGTAGGTCATAGACACGCTTCCCGGTCGGCGAGGGGAACTCGTGATCCGGCCCGCCCTTCCGCGGGCAGGGTGGCCGCATCGACACGCAGAGCCATTGCCTCCTCCGGCCGCAGCACCATGCCGCCCGTCAGCGCGAGCATCGGCATCCAGGCCGGCAGGTCCAGGGCGATCTGGAGGATCTCCAGCCAGATCTGATTCTGCTTCGGCGGCACAGGCGCCGTCGCGGGTCTCGACGTCCGGTTCGGCGGCCGCCGTCCAGGCCGAGGCGGGGACGGTGAGATCGGCCTGGTGGATGGGGTCGGGGATGGTCATGCGGACCGAGTTGGACAGCCGCCGGCCGCGCTGGGCCAGCGCGAGTTGGGCCGTGGTGATGTGCTCGGCGGCGGTGTTGCTGCCCGCGTTGCCGGGCCGCAGCAGGTCCGCGACCGGCTCGCCGCTGCCGCCTCGGCCGTGGTCGACGAAGCCCGTCAGCGGACGGTGCCCGGCGGTCTTCTTCCAGGTCGCGGCGGCATCCTGCTTCTCGGAGTGCGCCGGCACAAGCACTCCGCCCAGGTCCACTGTCGTCTGCCCGTCGGCATCCGGCACCGAGGAACCGGCCAACGTCCACACGTAGCCACGCACTTGGGCGCCCGGCCCGGATCGCCTCAGGGCTCCGGCTCCCGCCGGGGACAGGCTCGCTGGCGAACGCGCGAAACCGGGGCCTTAGGAAACACCCTTCCGCAGCGACGTGATGAGGAGGTCGAGGTCCCCGCGTGCCGTGTACCTACGGATCGGGTCGATGTAGTCGCGTGACTCGATGATCTGACCGTCCCGGACACGCATGACGAAGACACAGGGCACCTTGGCCATGGAGTCGTCCGGCAAGGTGAACTCATAGGCGAACTCGGCGACGATCACTTCAGGATCGGCGGTCTCGTGAACCACGACATCGACGACCCGTCGCTTCGGCAAGGACTCGCGAGCCTCCGGCGGCACGGTGAAGTGCTCCTGGAGCGCACGCCGACTCGTCAACGGCTCGGACTCCGGCGTCGCCATCGGATGCCGGACATCGGTGACCTCGCCATACAGGTCAGGCAACTCCTCGACGTTCCCGCCGGCGACCCCGTGAACAAGCCGGAGAAACACCTCGCGCGGACTCTGACTCAAAGGCCCTCCCCACGTAATACGCACAAGCGGCTAGTGATCATTATTGCCCGATCCGGACCGGTCTTGCGGACCGTTCCGACCGGCAGCACCCCACCCGCCTGACTGACGGCCCCACGGCCACGGCCGTGGACACGGACATACGGACTCTGCTGCAGGCGGTGCCGCCTCGCCAGCGCCCATGATCGCCCGGAGCACGCCCGGACCCACCTCGGCCCAACCGACCAACAGCAGCGGGCCCACCGCGTCAAACGCCGCCCGCCCCCACATCTGCCCGATCAACGGTTCCGCCACGTTCAACGCCAGCGTCATCACGCGCGAATGCGGCGGTGCCCCCGGCCGCGGAGGCGTCAGGCGGACGTGTCGTAGGCTCCGCGGGCCGTGTGGACCTCGTCCATGTGGGCCTCGGCCCATGTTTTGATCGCGCGCATGACCGGTAGGAGCGAGTGGCCCAGGGGGGTCAACTCGTATTCGACGTGGACCGGGACGGCGGGGCGCACCGTGCGGGAGACCAGGCCGTCGCGTTCCAGGCGGCGCAGTGTCTGGGTGAGCATCTTCTGGCTCACGCTCGCCAGCCGGCGTTGCAGCTGGGTGTAGCGCTGCGGGCCGTCGGCGAGGGCGTTGACGGCGAGGCTCACCCACTTGTCGGCGATGCGGTCAAGCAGCTGACGGGTGGGGCATTCGGCGAGGTAGGCGTCGTAGGCGCTGCCGGCCTCGGCTCGGCGCTGGGCGGCATCACGCGTGGGCATGGCTCTCCTCCGGGTGCCGTAGGCACCTTGAAGTGCCTACTTCCCACTGGAGAGTAGCGGTTCCTACGGTGTGCCACATGGTTACCGAAGAGAAGATGCGCGCGGTGGTCGCCCGCGGTTACGGCGGACCGGAAGTGCTCGACGTGGTGACGGTTCCGCTGCCGGAACCCGGTCCCGGCCAGGTGCGGATCCGGGTCGAGGCCGCGGCCGTCAACCCCGTGGACCTGGCCACCCGTTCCGGCGCGCTCGCCGAAGCCGGGCTGATGACCGCCCGCGAGCACACGGGCATCGGCTGGGACGTCGCCGGCACCGTCGACAAGCTCGGGGCAGGCGTGACGGCGCTCGCGCCGGCGCAGCGGGTGATCGGGCTGCGCGACCTGCTCGACGTGTCGCTGGGCGGCTACGCCGAACACCTGGTCCTGGACGCCGCCGCGGTGGCGCCCGCCCCGCCCGGCGTCCCCGCCACCGCCGCGGCGACGCTGCCGTTGAACGCCCTCACCGCCCTCCAGTCCCTGGACGCGCTCGGCCTCACCGCGGGCGACACCCTGCTGGTGACCGGGGCCGCCGGAGCGGTCGGCGGCTTCGCCGTCGAACTCGCCGCCCGTCGCGGCCTGCGCGTCATCGCCCAGACCGGCCCCGCCGACGAGGACTTCGTGCGCGCCGCCGGTGCCGAATGGACCGTCGGCCGCGACACGTCCGACCTCGCGGCCGACGTCCGCCGCCATGCGCCGGCCGGCGCCGACGGCGCGCTCGACGCGGCCGGCCTGGGGATCCGCGCCCTGGCCGCCGTCCGCACCAGAGGCGCCTACACGACGGTGGCCGGCGGCACGGCGCCTCCCCCGCTGCGCGGCATCCGGCTGCACCACCAGTGGATCAGCGCGGACGGTGCCAAGCTCGCCGAGCTGGCGGCGATGGGTCTGACGCTACGGGTGGCCGACGTCCTGCCCCTGGAGCGCGCCGCCGAGGCCCACCGCCGGCTCGCGGCAGGCGGGATACGCGGCCGGCTGGTCCTGGTCCCCTCCGCCAACGGCTGACCGCCGGCGCTGCTCCGCCCTCACCCGGTGAGCCGGACGAAGGGGATCTGCCGGCCGGCCGCGCGGTATGACTCCGGTGTGCCGTCGGACGGAAGTCCGAGGTAGCGGCACAGGGCGCGGGCCGCCCTGGGGTGGCGCGGGGCGTACTCGGCCATCACGTCGGCTCCTTCCTCGGCGTCGAGGAAGGTTGCCGACACCTCGTGGCGGTGCCTTCCCACCTGCACCGTGGCGCGGGGCGTGTGGCGGAGGTTGCGGTACCACTGCGACTGCGGGCCGTACCCGGAGGCGACGGTCCAGGCGCGCCGCACGGCGTCGTGGGCGACGACCTCGATGACGACCTGCCGGGGACGTCCGGAGACCCGGCCGGTGTGGGTGAGCAGCAGCATCCGGCCGCCGAAGACCGGGCCGAGGCCGAGCCGGTAGAGGTGCACCGGCAGCCGGGCGACGGATCTGCGCCAACCGGCCGGCGGCCTCGTGCGGTTCGGCGTTCGGGGTGGGTTGGACATGCTGACCTCCGAGTCCGTGCAGGCCGCGTTGGCCGGCCCGCGGGCGGGCCGCGAGCCGGCCGCGGGCGGACCGATCACCTTTTTTGCACAGAGCCATCATTGCACAGAGCAAGGTTTTGTGTTGCATAATGCAAACATGTCGAACCCCCTCGTCCCCTCCCCCGCCGGCCCGCCCGAACCCGCCACCGCGCCGCGGGTGCGGCGCGGGCTGCCCGCCGTCGGCACCCTGCTGCGTGAGGCCAAGAGCGGGCTGCTCGCGCTGGCGCTGGTCGTCGGATGCGGGGCGGGAGTGGGGGCGATCGCGTTCCGGTGGCTGATCAGGACCGCCACCGGAGTGCTGTCAGGGCATCCGGACTACGCCGCGGCCGGGCACGCGGGAAACCCGCACGTGCCCTGGCTCGGGCACTGGTTCGTGCTGCTCGCGCCGGTCGCCGCCGGGCTCGTCTACGGCCCGCTGGTGCAGCGCTTCGCCAAGGAGGCACGCGGCCACGGCGTGCCCGAGGTGATGTACGCCGTCGCACGCCGGGGCGGCCGGATCGCGCCGCAGGTCGCGGTGGTCAAGTCGCTGGCGTCCGCGCTGTGCATCGGCGGCGGCGGCTCGGTCGGCCGGGAGGGGCCGATCGTGCAGATCGGCTCCGCGCTCGGCTCGGCGCTCGGCGGCCTGATGAAGGTCGCCGAGGACCGGATGCGGGTGCTGGTGGCGTGCGGCGCGGCCGGCGGCATCGCGGCGACCTTCAACGCGCCGCTGGCCGGGGTGTTCTTCGCGATGGAGCTGGTCCTGCGGGACTTCACCGCCGAGTCGTTCGGGATGGTCGTCCTCGCCTCGGTCACCGCGAGCGTCATCGGGCGGGCCTCGTTCGGCGACAGCCCGTTCCTGCACCTGCCGCCGTTCACCGTCCCCCATCTGTCGGACTATCTGCTCTTCGCGCTGCTCGGCGTGCTCGCGGGCGCGGCCGGGGTCGTCTTCACCCGGGTGCTGTACCGCGTCGAGGACGCCTGCGACTGGGCCTGGCGCGGCCCGGAGTGGGCCCGCCCCGCGGCCGGCGGCCTGCTGCTCGGCGTCCTGCTCCTGCTGCTGCCGGAGATGTACGGGGTCGGCTACCCGGTACTGGAGAAGGCCGTCGGCGGCCGGTACGCGATCGGGTTCCTGCTGGTCCTGCTGCTCGGCAAGATGCTCGCCACCAGCCTGACCATCGGGATCGGCGGCAGCGGCGGGGTCTTCGCGCCCTCCCTTTTCATGGGCGCCACCCTGGGCGCCGCGTACGGGGCCGCCGCGCACCACCTCCTGCCCGGCACCGCGGGACCGGTCGGCACCTACGGCCTGATCGGCATGGGCGCGGTCTTCGCCGGCGCGGCCCGAGCGCCCATCACAGCGGTGATCATCATGTTCGAACTCACCGGCGAGTACACGGTCATCCTGCCGCTGATGACCGCGATCGTGCTGGCCACCCTCGTCAGCCGGGCCCTGTCGCACGACACGGTCTACACCCTCAAACTGCGCCGCCGCGGCATCGACCTCGACCACGCGCCCGGCGGGGCCCTGCTAGCCGGTGTGACGTTGGGCAGCGTCATGGAACCGGTGCCCCGGCCGCTGGACGGCGGCACCCCGCTGGCCGACGCGGCCGAGGCGCTGGCCCGCTCACCGCACGGCGTCCTGCCCGTCACCGCGGCCGACGGCACCTACCTCGGCACCGCCACCGCCCGTACCGTCGCCGAGACCCTCGCCGACGGCGCGCACGCGGACACGGCCGTCGGAACCGTCACGCACCTTCCCGCGCCCGTCACGGCCGACACCGACCTGTCCGACGCGCTGGACGCCCTCGTCTCCGCCGAAGGGGCCGGCCTGCCCGTCCTCGACGGCACCCGCGACCACCTCGCCGGCTGGATCACCCACCAGTCGATCCTGCACGCGGTGCGGACGGCCACGGCCGCGCCCGCTCCTGCCGCGGCCCGGTCCGCCGCGCGGTCCGCCACGAGCTGAGGCCGGCCGCACGGCCCGCCGACGAGGGCCCGGCCGGCGGGCGGCAACGTGCCGGACGCGCAGCCGGACGCGGCGCCAAGCCTGTAGAAAGGGGCTATGGCCGTTTCCCCCTCCGAGTCGGAGAACGACGCCGAGGCAATGGTCAGTGCGCTGCTGACCGCTTCCCGCCTGCTGGTCGCCGTCTCCGCGCGCTCGCTCGCCTCGGTCGAAGAGGCACTGACCCTGCCGCAGTTCCGCATGCTGGTGGCCCTGCACACCCGGGGCCCGCTGAGCCTGTCGATGCTGGCCGCGGAGCTCGACGTGCAGCCGTCGACGGCGATGCGGATGATCGACCGCCTCGTCGCCGTCGGCATGGTGCTGCGGGGCACGGTGCCGTCCGACCGTCGTACGACGCTGATCTCGCTCACCGACACCGGCCGCCGCACTGTGGTGGAGGCGACCGAGCGCCGCCGCAAGGAGATCGCACGGATCGTCGACGCCATGCCGACGGCGCGGCGCCGCGAACTGCTCAAGGCGCTGCACGCGTTCGCGGAGGCGGGCGCCGAGCCGAGCGCGGCGCCCACGGCTCTGCCCGCCTGGTGACGCGGGGGGACCTGACGGCGTATCACGTCGTCCGCCAATTCGCCCCCGGGACAGCCGAGTTGGCCCTGACATCGGGCCGGCGACGGCCGCGGCCGGCGGGCACCGAGTCGGGGTGTCCGCCGGCCGCGGTGCGGGGCGATGGGGCTCCGTGGTTGATCAGACGCGGGCCCACTTCTGGTTGGTGCCGCCGTTGCAGGTCCAGATCTCCAGCAGGGTGCCGTTGGCGGTGCCGTGTCCGGTGGCGTCAAGGCACTTGCCGGAGCCGGTGTTGACGGCGGTGCCGTCGGAACGCAGGCTCCACTGCTGGGCGCCGGTGCTGTTGCAGTCGTAGATCTGGACCGGGGTGCCGTCGGCGGTGCCCGCCGAGCGGACGTCCAGGCACTTGCTGCCGTAGACCGTCAACCGGCCGGAGGAGTCGGCCGTCCAGGACTGGTTGCCGCCGCCGTTGCAGTCCCACAGCGCCACCTGCGTGCCGTTGTTCTGGGTCGCGGCCGGCACGTCCACGCACCGCGAGGACTCCTGCCCGCGCAGCACGCCGGTGGAACCTGGCGTGGTGGTGAGGCCGAGGGCGGCGACCAGGACCTCGGCCGCGGCCGTCTGGGTACTGGGGGTCCACAGCGCGAACGGCCCCACGAAGGAGTTGCCCTGCTGGCCCGAGCTGTTGGTGTCGTTGGCGAGGATCGAGTTGGCCGTGGCGGCCAGGAACGTGTCGTACTGGGTACTCCCCGTCGCGGTTGCCAGCGCCCGCAGATAGCGGGCGAAGATGCCCTTGAACGCCGAGCCGTCGCCGGTGCAGTTGGGCTCGCAGCCGTCGTAGAGCACGCCGTTGTGGTTGAAGCGGGCGACCGCGGCGGTGGCGATGGTGTTCGCCGTGCTCAGCAGGGAGGTGTCGCCGGTGGCGCGGGACTGCTCGATGAGCCCCTGGAGGATCACGCCCTGGTTGTAGGAGTAATTGGCCGTGCTGAACGTGCAGTTGGGGACGTTGAGCCCGTCCTGCACGAGATTGCCCTTGATGAGGCCGGAGTTCTTGAACCAGTTCCACTCGCTGGTCGCCCAGCCGCCGTAAGTGGTGTCGCCCGGGATGCGGTTGTGCAGTCCGGCCGTGGCGGCCAGGAAGAGTTCGTTGGCGATCGACGCCTTGTACTGCTTGGCGGTGCTCCAGTAGACGCCGCCGCCGCACTGGGAGTCCCAGTAGTTGTGCATGTAGTTGGTGGTCGTCCTGGCCATGTTCAGGTAGTTGGTGTTGCCGGTGATGTCGTACGCCTGCAACCAGACCAGGGCCCACCAGCCAGTGTCGTCGATGTAGTCGTTGGTGAAGTTGCTGTTCTTGGCGAAGGCGCCGGAGATGGCGTAGTCGTACTGCGAGTCGCCGGTGGCCTGGTGGTACGTCATCACCGTGCTCAGCGACACCGCGGCGGTCCACCAGCCGTTGCCGTCGATCCGGCCGTTGTCCGCGTCGTACGACTTCATCAGGACCGCGATGCTGCCGGCCGCGGGGGTCGGCGCGGCCTGTGCGCCGACCGTGCCGGGGATCAGCAGCAGCAGGCCGAGCAGGGCGACCACCGCCCGTGCGGCCCATTTTCTGAGCGCGTGCGTGTTCATCATTCGACTCCTGGTGGGGGGTTGCAGGTGTGGCCCCGGCAGGACGTTCGGGGTGCCGGGGCCGTGCGGCGGCCTGATGTCAGGACAGGCCGCCGCACAGTCGGGAGGGCGCACGCAGCGGTCAGGAAGGAAGGTTCCAGCGCTGCGCGCCGGTGCCGTTGCAGTCGAAGATCTGCAGCTGGGTGCCGTCGGTGGTGCTGGACTCGGGGATGTCGAGGCAGCGGCCGGACTGGGGGTTGACCAGGGCCTTGGTGGTGGAGTTGTAGGTCCACTTCTGGCTGCCGGTGCCGTCGCATCCCCACAGCTGCACCAGGGTGTTGTTGCCGGTGCCGCCGAAGGCGACGTCCACGCATCTGCCCAGGATCTGCAGGGTGCCGTCGCCGGGTACGGTGACCTGCTGGGCGGCGGAGTTGTTGCAGGTCCAGGACTGGATGTGGGTGCCGTCGGCGGTCGAGGCGGCGTTGTCGTCGAGGCACTTGCCCGCGATGCCCGAGGTGACCGGCCCGCTCGGCACCGCCGGCGGACCCGGCGGCTTGGCGCCGCCGTTGCCGTTGTACGACGGCGGCGCGGAGGAGGCGGCGGTCGCCCAGTTGGTGTTGGCCGACGTGCCGAGGGTGAGGTTGAGGGTGCCGCCGCCGGTGGCGAAGTTCGCCGGCAGGTAGGCGTTGTTCCAGTTGGCGCCGTTGAGGGTGGCGCTCTGCACGTAGGGGGCGTTGTCGGCGGCGGCCGGGGCGTTGACCACCAGGTGGCCCCCGCTGCCCAGGGTCACATCGACGCTGGTGAACAGCGGGCTGCCCAGGGCGAGGTCGGAGGTGCCCGGGGTCTCGGGGTAGAAGCCCATCGCGGAGAAGACGTACCAGGCGCTCATCGTGCCCAGGTCGTCGTTGCCGACGCCCCAGTTCGCCGGGCTGTCCGGCCACAGCTGGTCCTGGACCTGGCGGACGGCCTTCTGGGTCTTCCACGGCTGGCCGACGTAGTCGTACTCCCAGGGCAGTTCGATGGAGGGCTCGTTGCCGAGGTCGGCGTGCGAGCCGCCGGAGCCGTGGAAGTCGGAGAGCACGCTGTCGAGGTAGGCGGCGTACTTGGTGTTGCCGCCCATGGCGTCGGCCAGGCCGCGGATGTTGTGCGGGACGGCGCCGGTGTACTGCCAGGACGTGCCCTCGACGAACTGGTCGCTGCTGGTCGGGTCGAAGCCGGACCGCCACGCGCCGCTGGCCAGCTTCGGCTGCATGAAGCCACTGCCGGTGTTGAACACGTTGCGCCAGTCCTGGGCCCGGTTGGCGAACTGCGAGGCGGTGGTGGTGTCGCCGAGCGCGCCGGCGAACGCGGAGGTGGCGAAGTCCTGCGCGCTGTATTCGAGCAGGGTGGCCACCGAGCCGTAGAAGTCCTTCGGGTAGGACCCGTCCGAGGGCAGGTAGCCGTACTTGGTCTGCAGGTCCAGGCCCATCCTGATGGGGTTGGACGTGGTCCCTTCCTTGACCATGTCGGCCTTGGCCGCCGCGGTGTCGAAGTTCCGCGCGCCGAAGGCGTAGTAGTCCGCGACGATCGCCGGGCCCGGGTCGCCGTTCATCACCTGCGTCTCGGCGGAGTTCAGCGACCACTTGGGGAAGAAGCCGGCCTGCGCGTAGTCGTTGACCAGCGATTGGGCGCTGTCGGACGCCTGCTGGGGTGCGACCAGCGCCTCCAGTTGGGCCTGGGTGCGGTAGATGTCCCAGCCGGAGTAGGTGCCGTACTGGGCCTTCTGGCCGCCCGAGACCGTATGCACCTGGTGGTCGAAGCCGACGTACCTGCCGTCGGAGTCGCTGAGCAGGTTCGGGTGCAGCAGCGAGTGGTAGAGCGAGGTGTAGAACACCTGTCGCTGGTCGGACGTGCCGCCGCTGACCGCGACCTTGCCGAGCACGTTGTTCCACGCGTTGTGGGCGGCGGTCCGGGTGCCGTTGAAGTCCCAACCGCCGTTCTCCGCGGCGCGGTTGGCGGTGGCGCCGGCGATCGAGACGTAGGACAGGCCGACCTTGGCCTGCACCGTACGGTTGCTGGTGGTGTTGAAGGTGACCGAGTCACCGCCGTTGAAGCTGCCGCTGCCGGTCATCGGCTGGTCGAAGACCATGTCGAAGTACGCGGTGTAGGACGGCGCCGACGCGCAGAACAGCCCGGCGTCCACCGATCCGCTGACCTCGGTGCTGGACACCTTGGTGAAGTGCAGATCGGTGGCCTTGTCGGCGTTCAGCTTGAACAGCAGGTTCGCCTGGGTGGTCGCGGGGAACGTGAAGCGCGCCATGCCCGAGCGCGCGGTGGCGGTCAGTTCGGTGTTGACCCCGTTGCTGAGGTTCACGCTGTACGCGCCCGCGCTCGCCGACTCGTTGCTGTGGCTGAAACCGACGGTGGCGTTGCCGTCGACTCCGCCGGTGGTCGGCAGGACGGGGATGTCGCCCATCGCGCCGCAGCCCGGTCCCGAGATGTGGTTGAGGCTGAAGCCGGTGACAACGTTGTCGGAGTAGGCGTAGTCACCGCCGGGCGGCCTGGAGGGCGTGTCGGGGCTCCAGGACACCATGCCGAACGGGGTGTCGGCGCCGGGGAAGGTGTTGCCGCCGTTCGACGTCCCCAGCAGCGGGTTGACCAGGGAGGCGGGGTCGGCCACCGCGGCCGGCGCGGCGGCATGCGACGCGGTGGCGGGCACGGCGACGCCGAGCAGGAGGAGGCAGGTCGTGAGGGGAATGCGCCATCGCTTCATTGTGCGGCTCCATGTGCGCAAGGCACGGCTGTTGCTGAACCGGTGGGGGGTGAGACCCGCACAGCAAAGGGCAGTTCTTCAACACCTGTCAACGCAATCGACCGAAATAGCGAACATGAACCAACGGACATCGGAGGAAAGGCAGTTGGCCGGGGGATCGCGCCTTGGCGGGAGCACCACCGGCCTTCCAGGCGCGGCGCGGGGAGTCCACGGGCGCCTCCGCCGCACCAAGCGCGCAGGCCAGGGGGCCCTGGTCCGGCCTTCGACGGCGGGGTGCGGCCGAGCGGAAGGTCCCGTTGTGTCCTGCCGTTCGACGGCCGTCGGAGGGCGGCCGCGACCGGCCCGGGGCCGGCCCGCCGCGTGCGAACGGTCCGACCATACGTCCAGGGCATTGACGTGGACGCGGCCGGTGGTTAGCTTTCGGAGAGCGCTCTCCCCTTGCGGTCAGTGCGTCCTGCCGCATCGGGTCAGGTAGCGGGGGAATCGTCCAGGAGCCGTGGCGGCAGGCGAACTGCCGTCCTCCACGGGCGAGTCCAGCGCTGGCTGTTTGCTTTTGTCGTCTCGCCCGGAAGCTTCGACCGGCAAACACACACGACAGCACACCGTGCGCCCGCCCCGGGCATGAGCGGCGCGGGCGGAAATCCAGGTGCGTAAGGGCCGGTTCGCCTTCCTATACTCGTGCGAGCTCATGGAGGGGGAGGTGGGGACGATGAAGCTTGCCGAGGCACTGGCCGAACGCGCCGAGGCGGCGCGCCGCGTCGAGCAGTTGCGAGCGCGTGTCGTCAGCAGTGCGCGGTACCAGGAAGGGGAGACGCCCGCCGAGGACGCGGCCCAACTGCTGGCCGAGACCGGCGAGGTGCTGGACGGTTTGGAAGCGCTGATCAGGCGGATCAACCGGACCAATGCCACCGTGGAGATGGGCCAGGACGGCACGCTCACCGATGCCCTCGCCCGCCGCGATGTCCTGCGGCTGCGTCACTCCGTGGTCACCTCGGCGGCGGACGCGGCAGCGGGGAAGGGCGAGCGGGGGTACGGGCGGCAGCTTCGGTCCGAACTGCTGATGCTGTCCGCGCTTCCGGTCGCGGAACTCCGGGGTCAGGCGGACGCGCTCGCGCGGGAGATCCGGGAGGTCGACGTGCGGATCCAGCGTACGAACTGGGAGGCCGACCTGCTGGACTGAACCAGGCTGAGCCGGGCCGCACTTGATGAGGCAGCCCAGCAGGTCAGGACGATGTGGAGCAGGTAGCTGCTTCGGAGGCGTGCACACACCGAGGGCCGGCGGGTTTCCGGCCCACTCCTGGTGCGTGAAGGGCAACGCGGGGGTTCGACTCCCCATACGACAGCGCAGCTCAGCACGGCGCACAGGTAACGGTGCACCTCGCACAGCACATCACCACGTGCAGATCCGAAGGGGTGAGGGCGGGTTCGGGGCTCTCCACATCACGGCACTCCGGCGTCAGGTCCCGACGAGGTCGGCGGAGTCGGTCGCCGGGGCCTGCTGCGGGGCGGGGGTGCGGCGGCGGGCGAGGGCTCCGGAGGCCCAGTAGCCGAGGAGCATCAGGGCGATGACGAGAAGGGTCTCGCTCGTGCCCCATATCCAGGTGGACGCGCTGACGTCCTTGGTGGGGAGCTTGGGCAGGTCGTCCAGCGAGGCCCCGGTGTGCCTGGCGGCGTCGGCCTGGAACGCCTGGTTGCGGGCCGAGCCGTGCAGGAAGGGCGCGACGAAGACCACCGTCATGCCGAGCAGCGTCTCGATGGCGACCATGACCGGGAACTCGCGGACGAGGATCGTCCGCAGCGGGCGCTCGTCGCCCTCCGCGCGCAGCGCCTCGATCCGCGGGTGCAGCCAGAACTGGTTGAACGCGCCGAGCAGCAGCAGCGTCCCGAAGATCAGGATCTTCACGCCGAGCACGCGGCCGTACATCGTGCTGACCAGTTGCGACAGGCCGTCGACGTGCTCCCAGTACAGGAAGAGCCCCGACAGGGTGATGGCGGCGACGCAGCTCATGGCGGCCGCGGAGAAGCGGCGGATCACCGGGGACCAGAAGGCGCCGCGCTCGGCGTCCGCCGTCCCGCCGGGCAGCGCGAGCACCGCGAGGCCGGCGACTCCGCCGAGCCAGACGGCCCCGCCGAGCAGGTGCAGCATCCACATCACCGTCTCGAACGAGGTGCGGGCCCAGTCGTCGGGCACCGCGTCCGGGAACTTGGTGGTGCCCAACGCGACGGCGCCCGCGGCCAGTCCGGCGGCCGACAGCCATGTACGGGCCGGTCCGGCGGCGACCTTGCGCAGCGCGAGCGGAGCCGTCAGCGCGGCGCCGACCAGGACGAGGGTCACTTCGAGGCCGGACAGCCGGCCGCCGTTGCTGCCGTCGTAGAGCGCGCTCCACGCGGCCCCGTAGTCGTACCCGCCGTTCGCTGAGGCGGAGTGGGCGAGGTCGGTGAGCACGGCGGGCACGGCCAGCACGCCGAGGACGGTCGCCACGCGGGCGAGTCTCGCGGTGGTGGCGGCGAGCATGCCGGGGCCGATGCGGCGGGCGACCGGGCCGACGGCGACCACCGCGAGGGCGGTGATGCCGACGAAGCCCATCAGGGTGACCCACGTCGTCCACGCCACGGCGCTGTCCTCGAAAGGACCGAGCGGGGTGGAGGGCGCGGGCGCGGAAAGCAGCAGGTCATGGGGGAGCTGGGTGGGCAGGGGCATGACGGGTCCGTCCTCGCACGAGAACCTCGAAACAGGGGGCGAGTTAGGTTAGGCATGCCTAATTACTCACGTCAATGTGACGAAGTCCTCGGGCGGAAGGCGGCGTTCCGTTGAACGCGGCGGCCGATCCGTACGTACGGCCGCCGGTGCTGCCGACGCCGACGCCGATGCCGATGGCGCCGCCGATGCCGATGCCGGCGCCCGGCCTTGCGGCTGGGCCCCCGGGCCGGTCGCGGGTGGACCGGCCCGGGGGATGACTCACTGGGTGTACGTGTAGTGCGGGCTGTCGTACTGCGGGCCGCTCTTCTCGTAGGTGAACCAGTACGTGAGGGTGGAGCCGGCGGCGAGTGTGACGTTCTGCGTCCAGGTGCCGCCGCTGTTGGTCATCCGGACGTTCTGCTGGCCGGACCCGTTGACGAGGTAGTGCACGTCGACGTAAGCCGCCGGGGTCGTCGGACGGAACGTGATCTGCGCCTGGTTGGCGCTCACGCGGGTCACGCCCGCGGTGTAGTCCGGCGTCGTCGTACTCCCGCCGGTGGACCCACCGGTCGTCGTTCCGCCCGTGGTCGTACCGCCGGTCGTGGTGCCGCCGGTCGTCGTACCGCCCGTCGTACTGCCACCGGTGGTGCCGCCGACTGTGCCGTTGCTGCTGCCACTTGTCTGGTAGACGGCGAACCAGTCGACGCTCATGGCCGCGCCCGAGGTGATGTTGCCGGCCTGCGCGGACGAGGTGCAGCCGCAGACCTTGTCGGGATAGGAGCCCGCGATGGCGAGGTCGAAGATGGCCATGAAGCCGTGGTCGACGGCCGCCTGCCAGGTGCCGACGGAGACCTGGTTCTCATTGACGGTGAAGGTCACGTTGCCGTCGAGGTAGAAGCGGATCTGCTCCGCCGAGGTGTTGGTGCGGTCGATGATCGCCGAGTACGTGTGGTAGTCGGTCTGGCAGCCCGCACACGGCTGGAGGTTGCTGGTGATGCCGTCAGGGTCGTGGCACTCCCCCGCCCACACACCGCAGTGGAACGTCGTGGAGTGCTGGCTGAGGGCGTTCACGTCCTCCATGACGTCGAACTCGCCAATGCCCGGCCAGTTCGTCGCGCCCACCGGCCGGGCGGCGCCGCCCATCGCCCAGAACGCGGGCCAATAGCCGAGGCCGCTCTGCGGGTTGGGCTGCAGGATCGACGCGCTCACCTCGAGCTGCCCGCCGGCGGGGGCGGCGAAGTCGGTGCGCTGCGTCTCGATGCGCCCCGACGTCCAGTGGCCGGAGCCGTCCCGGACCGCCCGGATGACCAGGTGCCCCTGCCCGTCCTGGTAGACGTTGCTGGTCGAGTCGGTGGCGGTCTCGACCTCGCCTGTGCCCCAATTGCCCGCGGCGCCCGGGTAGTTGTAGCCGGTGCCGAGGTCGTACAGCCAGTTGGCACGGTTGAGGCCGGTGCCGGAGCCGCCGTTGAAGTCGTCCGAGAAGACGGTGGTCCAGCCGGCCGGCGGGCCGGGCACGGCCGCCGAGGCGCTGCCGCCGGTTCCGACCAGGCCCAGGAGCGTGCCGAGGAGCATGACCAGGGTGCCGCCGATGGCGACCGGAACTGTTCTCCGCCTGCCGGCCGGGATGGTGGTGCGCGGCCAAATGGCTCTCATCGCGGTTCTCCCTTTCAAGGTGGGGGGGTGGGGAGTCGGGTGAAATGGAGTGGGTGACGCGGAGCGGCTGACGTGAAGTGGGCGAGGTGAGGTGCGGTCCGGTGGGGACTGGGACCACAGCGGGCGGCTTCGATGATTGAGAGCGCTCTCAGAGACGTCACGACTGCTTCGACGAGGAGTCTCCGACTCGCTCTCCCTTGCGTCAATGACTTCAACACGATCGGCCAAAAGAATGGGCTTTCACCGCCGCCATGTGTAACCCTGGTCTGGACTTGACCCGCCACACAGGGGAGTTGACGCCGTACCGGCCGGACGCCCCGAGCCGGCCTCGGACCGTTCCGCCGCAGCTCAATCTCGGTCAGCTCCATGATCCGACCGCCACGCCGCCTCGGTCAGCCCCGGGGGCCTGTCCCCGTTGCCTACAGGAAGGCTTCAGAAGTCGAACGCTGCGGCGGCCGGAGGGCTTTGGCTGTCGCCTTCGAGGCAGGGACACGCTGGGCATTTGTTGTCGTAAACGTTTCCGTTATCCGGCGCTGGTGCAGGGTGGTTCCGTGAAGTCTTCGCGGGATGACGTTCTCGATCTGTTCGACCATGTCTGGCAGCGTTTTCGGAGCCGGATGGAAGGGCTCGGCGACGAGGAATGGCGATGGCAGCCGACGTCCGATGAACGGCTCACGCTGCGGTGGCGGTTGCGGCACATCACGGGGTTTCTGCGCGAGGAGCGGAACGGGCCGTGGCTCGGGATCGGGGCCGAGGCCAGGCTCACGGATGGGCCGGACGGGCAGCGGGGGGCGGCTGTTGACGCCGGAACCGCGCTCTCGGGCGTCGACGAGGCGTTCGCGCTGTGGCGCGGCCAGCTGGCCGCGCTCACCGAGGAGGCACTCGGCGAGCCCGTCGGTCCGCCCGCCGGCCGCTACGGTGACGCGAGCCGGCGCTCGTTCGCGCTGCACATCGCTGACGAGTTGATCCATCACGCGGCGGAGGCGGCGCTCCTCCGCGATCTCTACGCGGCGCGCGGCTGAGGGCGTTCGCTCAGGTTCAGCCCTGCCCGCGGGCAGCGAAGGAACCGCGGTGGACGGACAGGGTGCCTTCCGCGAGGGCGATCGCGAAGTTCAGCATCCGGGTCGGGCCGTCCGACAGCAGTGCGGGGAGGGCGGCTTGGGCGTTCCCGGCCATGATCTCGGCTCCGACGGCCTCGAACCACTGGTTGATCCAGGCGGACTCGTCGGTCCATTCGAGGAGTTCGAAACCGCTTGAGCAGATGGTGGCGCGCAGGTCGTCGGGGGTGAGGAGGAAGCTGTCGGTGCCGTCGAGGGACCAGGGTAGCGGGAGGGGCAGTTGGTGCTGGGGCGCGCTCACTCCGGAGTTGAGGCAGACCTCGAAGGTCGCGAACCGGGCGCCCGGGCGCAGGCGTTGGGCGATCTCGGCGAAGAAGGCCCTCTTGTCGTCGACGTTCATCTGGACGTGCATGGTGTAGGCCGCGTCGAACTCGGCACCGTCGAACGTGCCGACGTCCGTACAGAAGAACCTGGCGCGTTCGGCGAGCCCGGCGGCGTACGTCAACTCCTGGGCGGCCTCGACATATGCGGGCGTGAGGTCCACGCCGATCACGGTGCAGCCGGTGCCGCGGGCGATCTGCCGGGCCGGCCCGCCGAGGCCGGAGCCGACGTCCAGCACCGTCATCCCGGGCGCGAGACGCAGCCCGGGCAGCAGCCGTTCGACGGCTTCTGATCCGCCGGCGTGGTACTGGTCGAGCCGGTCCCACTCCTGCTGGGTCAGTGCGGCCAGGTCGCGGCCGGCGAGGCGGCGGATGGACGCGGCGAGGTCCGTCTCGGAGTAAGTCGTGGTGGCGTGCGCGGTGTTCGTGGCGTGCGCGGTGTTCGTGGCGTGCGCGGCGTGCGTGGCGTGCGCGGCGTGCGTGGCGTGCGCGGCGTGCGTCATGGCGTGGCTCCTGGTCGCGGGGAGGGCTGCGGGGCGGAGTGCATGAGGTCGGTGAGGACGGACGGTGCGCCGTCGATCCGCAGGCCGAGGTCGGCGGCCTCGTCCGTGGTCAGGTAGCCGGACAGGACCGCGCCGACGAGGGTCGCGTCGCCGGTCAGCGTGACGTCGGCGTCGGGAGCCGGTCCGCGGCGGATCTCGAACGTGCCGTGCCGCAGGATCGCGTGCACCGTCTCGTCCCCGGTGTGGAGGCTCAGCACGAACTCCGTCTCCGGGCCGAGGCGGGGGGACAGTTCGAGCGCGGCGAACAGCGCGGACCACTGCGGCTGCGCCGCGTCCGCGCCGGCGCCGCCGTACATGCGGCCGAGGCCCCAGCGGGCCAACGCGTGCACGACGTCCCGCAGTTCCAGGCCGCGGTCGGTGAGCCGGTACAGGGTCGTGCCGATCGGGGGCGGCGCGTCGTACCGCTCGACCAGGCCCTCGGCCTCCATCGTCTTCAGCCGCTCGGAGAGCAGGTTGCTGGCGATGCCGGGCAGGCCCCGCTTCAGGTCGCTGTAACGGCTGGGGCCGAGCGCCAGCAGCTCGCGGACGATGAGCAGCACCCACCGGTCGCCGACCGCGTCCAGGGCGCGGGCGACCGAGCAGAACTGGCCGTAGCTCTTCATACCGGCACTCTAACCGGCCTGGTTTATTTTCTCAACCTCTCACTTTCGTTTAACTACCAAGAGGTGGCACCTACCGCGCTGGCATAATCCACGCGTGAACGTACGTACGAAGGCAGACGAGACATCCGCAGGTCAGACGGCACCCGGCGGGCTCCGGAGCCCGCGCCTGGAGTGGAGCCTGCGCGGCGCCGAACTCGCGGACGTCGAGACGATCGTCGAGCTGCGCGCCGTGGTGATGCGGCCGGATCTGGAGCGGTTGGGCCGTTTCGACGAGCACCGGGTCAGGCAGCGGCTGCGGGACGGCTTCTCCCCCGAACACACCTCGGTCATCCTGGCCGACGGCGCTTTCGCGGGTTGCGTGACCCTGCGGCCGGCGGCGGACGGCCGGTGGCTCGAGCACTTCTATCTCGACCCCGGGGTGCAGGGGCGCGGGCTCGGTTCCGCAGTGCTGCGGGAGTTGCTGGCGCGGACCGATGGGGAGGGGGTGGCTGTGCGGTTGAACGTTTTGCAGGGGAGCGGGGCGAGGCGGCTTTACGAGAGGCACGGGTTTGTTGTGGAGGGGGAGGATGCGGTTGACGTCTCCATGGTCCGGTTGCCCGTGGGGCGCGCGGTCTGATCACCCGGCTGCGCCGTCGCTCCCGGGTTTCCGCTTTTCCGGCCCGGTGGGCGGGGTCCGTTCGTTTCCGGGTGCGCCCGGTTGCCTGCCGTTTTTTCCCACCCGCCCGCCCGTGCAGGTGCGTCCTTGGGTGCGGGTCTTCTGGTGGGTGGGGTCGGGGCCGGTCCGGGGCACCTCCTCGGGCTGCTCACGCGCCCGGGAGCGTTTCGTTCACCCCATGTCGTTCACAGCCCTGCGGGGGCACCCCGGACCGTCCCCTCCCAGGCCGGACGGCGGCTTGAGGCCGCTGGGGGTGATCGGTGGGGGTGGGCGTTGGTTGTCGGGTGCCGGTCGCTGGGTGTTTCGGCTGGGCCACTGAATCGGTGGCGGTGCTGGGGTAGTTGGAGACGGTGGCGGGCGGGCTGACGTGCCAGGGAGGGCCGGTGACGTGCAGGTAAATGGGTGCTGTACGGTCTGGTGCGGCTGCGCGCTGGGGTGCGGCGCGCATGATCCGGGGGGGTGGGCATGCCGTCATGGTGGCGTGGGCAGCGCGTCGGGATCGCGGTGGCTGGTGTGCTGGTGTGCGTGGCCGCCGGAGCGGTCTTCGGCCTGAAGGACGGCGGTGGAGGGAAGGCCGCAGCGCCCCCCGCGCCGACCACCGGCACGCCGACCGCTACCCCCGCGGCGCTGTCCGTACCGGATGCCACACCCCTGGCGCCGGCCGCGGCACGACAGAAGGCCGCCGCGATCTGCCGCTCGGCCAACACCTACTACCAGACCGAGTTCAACGACGGCGTCACCCTGATCCTCAACCGGCCCGCTACCGGCAGCGACCCGGCGTTCTCCGCCTGGTACAAAAAGGCGGAGAACGGCGACCAGCAGCGGTGGAAGACCGCGTCCGCCGAGGTGTACGGGCATTTCACTGCCGCCGACGAGCCGTCCTCGGTCAGGGACTGGTACGACGACAACGGCCTGCTCTCCGCTGATCTGTCCATTCTGGCCCATGACGGGCAGGAAGCGGGCGGCCCCCCTGACGCCGCCGCACGGCAGGCGGTCAAGGAGGTCGTGGCCCACTTCCGCGGGGACTTCGCGGACGCCCAGAAGAACGCTGACCGCATCGCGGCCGGCAAGTAGTTCGGACACGTCCCCCTCCTGGCCGACCTCGCCCGCCAGCCGGTTGGGTGCGATCGGGCCGGTCGGGTGCGGGATCTACTCGAGGATGCGGGTGAGCAGCGCGGTGAGCGTGTCGCGCTCGGTGGCCGACAAGGCGGCCAGGACGTCGCGTTGAACCCTGGTGAGGGTCGTGTCCAGTTCTTCGAGCCTGCGTCGCCCGGCGGCGGTCAGGCTGATCTGGTTGCGGCGCCGGTCGCCGGGGTCCGGGGTGCGCGCGACGTGGCCTTTCTCCGTCAGCTCATTGATCATTTTGTGCATGTCGCTCTGGTCGATCCCGCACCGTTGGCCGATCCGCACCTGACTGTCCGGGCCGAACTCGTCCAGCGCGGCGAGGACCGCGAAGTGATAGGCGTGCCCGTCGGCGGCAGCCATCGTTTCTCCGATGAGCCGATGCGACCGCGCGGACACCTTGCCGATCAGCCAGCTCGGCTTGGTGCGCAGACGGGCCGGTGCTTCGTCCATCTCCATGCGAGAAGTCTAGCCAATCCCTTGGTCCATCCCATGAACCGTGTACTCTTGGTCCGGCCAAGATTGGTAGAACCAAGGGATTGAGGGGTGGAAAGAATGTCACTCACTTTGGACGAAGCCCGGGCCGTCAGCACCCGGGTGCGCGAGCACGCCGCCGAGATCGGCGCGGCTGTCACCATCGCCATCGTCGACGGCGGCGGGCACCTGCAGGTTCTGGACCGCATGGACGGTGCCTCTCCGATGTCGGCTCGGGTCGCCCCGGCGAAGGCGTCCGGCGTCGCGCTGTTCCATCAGGACAGCAAAGACCTGGTACGCCTGCAGCAGGCGTACCCCGCGGTGGTCGCGCAGATCATCGAGGTAGCCGGAGCGCCCATCGTGGTCGGCCTGGCCGCCAGGCTGATCCGGCGCGGCGGTGCCGTCGTCGGCGCGATCGCCATCGCCGGAGGAACCCTCGCCCAGGACGACGAGTGCGCCGACCTCGGACTCGCCTCCGCGACTGCCTCCGCGTAAGCCGCGCCGCCACCAAGGCAACTCCCAAGGCCGGCCCATACCCGCCCTGCCCGGGAAGCACCAGCGGCACCCCGCGATGACCTCCCTCAGTAACCAGCCACCCGACAACGAACGCGCACCCCCACCGATCACCCCCCGCGGCCTCAAGCCGCCGACGGACCCGGGAGGGGACGGACCGGGGTGCCCCCGCAGGATTTCCGACAGACCGGCCCGCACCCGAAAAACAAACCCGCACGGAGGAAATCCGAGGAGGTGCCACGGGCCGGCACCGACCCCACCCACCAGAAGACCCGCACCTTAAGGACGCTCCTGCACGGGTGGGCGGGGTGGGAAACACCGGAAGGCCACGGCGCCTAGCCGGAAACGCAACCCATCGCCGCGGGAGCGGTCGCGCACGTGCGGCGGGGGCACGTGGAGCAGGTTTCGTCAGGGCGCACCGTGTAGTGGAGGCAGCAACCGATGCGCGTCCGGGTCAGGCTCGGCTCGCCGGGGAGAGCGTCGGGGGCGGGGCGGAAGTGGGCGCCGCCGGGGAAGGGCGGGAAGGGGACCGGGAGGAGACGGGTGGCCAGGTCGGCGCCGTGCTGCTCCTCGCCGAGGGCGCGGCCGAGGTGCCAGAGGCCGGAGACGAGGTCGTCGCCCGCCATGCCCCACAGGGCGCGGGTGCCGCGCCGGAGGCGGGGCCGCAGAGTGGCGAGCAGCGGGCGTACGTGGTCGGCGACCACCCGGCGCAGCTCGGCGTGCATGTCCTCGTCGGAGTCCAGCACGGTCGCCCGCGGGTCGGCTGCCGCCGGGTCGTCGGGCAGGCAGGCGAACGCGCCGGGCGTCACCCGAAAGGAGCCTCCGGGGCCGACCCGGATGTCCTCCGGACGGAGTAGCGGTACCCGCCGATCGAGGTACCACGGCCCGCTCATCAGCAGCCCGGCCGACCAGAGGTACGAGTGCAGGGCCCGGGTGGCGACCACGTCCTCGCGCGCCTCGACGCCGTGGGCGAGGCGGATGCGGGTGGCCTCGGCCGCCAGGAACGAGTCCAGGGCCGCCGGGTCGTGGGCGAGTGCGGCCGCGTCGCTCCAGCCGGGCCCGTCACCAGCGCCGTCACCGAAGTCCGCGGGCGTGACGGTGAGCCGGAGCACGGGGCACAGCACGGCGAGCCGCCGGTAGGCCCAGACCAGACTCATCCATCCTCCGCACCGCCGGGTAAGTAGGTAAGGTTCACCTAATCACGATCTTCACCCCCCGACCAATTCGACGCACCCGGGAGTGAATTGACAAACTTAGGTCTGCCTAACTTACGCTGGCCGCGCTGTTTCCCCGCCCGCTGATTTCGAGCGGTCGGCCGATCTCCTCCGCTCGGAAGCTGACTCGCCTGTGCAGATGTACCTGCTGGCCCTGAACCCGACGGACTCGGTCACCGAGGGGTTCATCCCCGCCGCCCTGCGGCTCGGCCTGACCGTCACCGTCCTCACCGACCAGCCCGCGGCGCACCGCGCGGCGAACAAGGCGGCCGGCCACGACGGGGCGGTGGAGGTGCTGGAATGCCCGGTACGGGATTTCCGCGAGGTGGTGGCCCGGATCTCGGCGCATCGCCGTCCCGGCATGGTGTTCAGCAACAGCGACCATCTCCAGGTGCAGACGGCGCTGGCCGCCGGGTATTTCGGCCTGCCGGCCAAGGACTGGCGGGCGGCGCTGCGCACGAAGGACAAGGCGGAGATGCGGCGGGCGCTGGCGGCGGCGCCCGAGCTGCCGGACGGGACGGCGGTGCGTGCCGCGGAGGTGCCCGCGGGGCAGGACCCGGCCGACGCGCTGCGCGGGCGCGACCTCCCCTATCCGTGTGTGGTCAAACCACGGGAGGGCGTGGCCAGCGAGGACGTCGTCCTGGCGGCGGACGAGGCCGAACTCCTCGCGCGCTGCGGGGAGATCCGGGGCCGGCGGCCCGAAGCCGCCCTGGTCGTCGAGGAGTTCCTGCCGGGCCGGCTGTGCACGCTGGAGACGCTCGGTGACGGACGGACCCGGCGGGTGCTCGGCGGTTTCCACACCCGGCTCTCGCCGCCCCCGTACTTCATCGAGGAACGGCTGACCTGGGAGCCGGACCGGCCGGCCGCCGTGGTGGACCAGGTGCTGGCCCAACTCGACGTCCTCGGCGTCGGATTTGGGGCGTGCCACACCGAATTCGTCGTGGACGGGGGGCGGGCCAGGATCGTCGAGGTCAACTACCGGGCGATCGGCGACCAGTGCGATCTGCTGCTCGCGGAGTTGCTCGGGGTGCGGCTGTTCGAGTACATCCTCCGCGTCCACGGTGGCGAGCCCGTCCCGCCCGACCCGTGGCCGGAACCCGGCCGGGCCGCGTGCCTGGCCTACCCGTACGCCCGCACGGCGGGAACGCTCACCGCCGCGCCGGGACCCGAGGACCTGGAACGTGACCAGGTCCGGCTGGCCTACCGCCCGCTGCGGGCCGTCGGAACGCGGCAGCCGCTGCATCACACCAACCGCGACCTGCTGGGCGTCGCCCGGGCCATCGGCCCCGACCAGCAGACCCTGGACCGGATCGTCGACGCCTTCGTGGCCGCGCGGCACTGGGAGATCACCCCATGACGCCGACCGGCCGGACGACCCGCGCAGCCGTCCCGCCCGGTGCCGTTGACGCGGTTGACGCGGTTGAGCGCGGCTTGTTGCTACGAGTGCTGAGCACGTTCCTGCGCGAGGACGTCTGCGGGCTCCGCACCCGCACCCGGGTCGAGGACCGGCCCGACGGCCGCTGGTTGCGCCTGAGCGGCGGGCAGGGGAAAGGGAACGGGCAGGGGCGGGACGACCTCCTGCTGCCGGTCGAGAGCGACGGCTTCCAGTGCGAATACGCTGCGCGGCTGCCGGTGATCCGCGTCGAACCACCCCGCGAGGTAGGGGAGTTCGACGGGATGGCCGAGCCACCGGCTACGGACGCGTCCCGGCTCCCGACTCCCGCCGAACGGGACTCCACGGCCCCGGGGTTGACGGCTCCGCCCTCCGCCCGCGGAGAGACCACCGGACGCGAGCCGGCCGGCCCGAAACCCGCCGGAGGAGAACCCGCCCGCTGCGGCGCAGAGCCCACCGGCCCGGGTCCCGCCGGCCCGAAACCCGGCCGCCCGGGCCCCGCCGAGCCGCAGCCGCAGCCGCAGCCGCAGCCGAACGGAACCGGACCCGGCAACCTGGATCTCACTGAGCCGCAGCCAGGCGGACCGGAACCCATCGCCCCGGATCGAGCCCGCCCGGGCTCCCGGGGCCGGGAGGTGGGTCAGGGGGAGGAGATTCTGCGCCTCATCGGTGAGTTCGGGGCCGCTGAGGACGCTGCCGGGTTCGACGCGTTCGTCGGGGAGTATCGGGACGCGCTTGCTGCGCTGCGGCTTCAGGGCGATACGCGTGACGAGACGATGGCGCGGCTGCGCGGGCGCTTCGGGGGCGATCCGGCCGACTGGCGGGGGGCGGAAGCGAGCCTCGCGTTTGACACCCTTGCCGCTCGCCTCGGGCATCCGCTCTATCCGACCTCCGCCGCCCGGCCAGGGGTGAGCTCCGGGCAACTGCTGCGCTACGCGCCCGAGTTCGCGCCCACGTTCGCCTTACGGTGGCTCGCCGTGCCCCGTGACGCGCTCACGGTCAGCGGCACCGGGCCGGGCGAACCGCTCGCCGGCTTCTGGCCGACGCCCGGCGAACTCGGGCTGGGCGGCCTCGACCGTACGCATGTCGCCCTGCCCGTGCACCCGTTGACGGTCGGCGAGCCGCTGCGTGAGGCGTTGCGTGCTGCCGGGCTGGCGGAGCGGGCGGTTCTCGCGGACCGGGCCTTTCTGGAGGGGGTGCCCACGCTGTCCACCAGGACCGTTGCGCTGCGCGAACACCCCAGCGTGCACCTCAAGTTGCCGCTCGCCACCGCTACGCTCGGCCGGCTCAACCGGCGCACCATCAAGCCCGGCACCCTCGTGGACGGGGCCGCGGCCCAGCGGCTGCTGGAGGCCGTGACGGCGCGCGAGCCGCGGTTCCAGGGGCTCGTACTGCACTGCGACGAGACCCGCTGGGCGCACGCCGGGCATGAACTGCTCGCCGTCCTGGTGCGCCGGCAGCCCACGCTGCCGGCCGACTGCACCGTACTGCCGCTTGCCGCGCTGCCCGCCGCCGCGCCCGACGGCCGGCTGGTCGTCGACCACCTCGCCGACCGCCACGCCGGAGGGGACCCCGTCGCGCTGCTCGACGCCGTCCTGACTCCGCTGCTCAACTGGCAGGCCACGCTGTTCGGTTACGGCATCGCGCTGGAGTCCCACCAGCAGAACATCTCGCTGCTGCTCGACCAGGACGACACCGGCGCCACCCGCGTCAGACTGCTGTTCAAGGACGACGACGGGCTGCGGGTCAACCGGCACCGGCTCGCCGCCGCGCAGGCCCCCGCGCCCGCGGACTTCGACGATCCGCGGATCACCGTTGACGACGACGGGCCGCTGCTGGCGATGTTCACCACCATCACCGTCCATCTGTGCGCGGGCGCGCTGGCCTTCGCCCTATCGGGTCCCGGCCGCGCCCCGCTTCCGCGGCTGCTCGGGCTGATACGTGACCGCCTCGACCAGGCGGCCGCACAGCTCGACGGCCTGCCCGGCGACCGCGGGCGGATCCTGCGTGCCGCGGTACTGGAGTCCGACCGTCTGCCGGTCAAGGCGATGCTGACCGCGGGCACGCTGCTCACGAAGCAGCGCTCGGGCGCCGCCGACATCAACAAGCACTACACGACCGGCCCCAACTACCTTCTGCGCGAGCCTCGATGACTTCGTCTTACGTTCCGTCCACCGTTCCGTCCGCCTCCTCCGCCGGCGCCGATCAATCCGGTCCGTCCGACCCGTCCGACCCGTCCGACCCGTCCAACCCGCCCGGTCCATCCGGTCCGCCCGACCCGTCCGACCAGACCGGCACCGCCCGAGCCGAGCTGCCCTCTGCCGACGACGCGGTCGCCCACACCCTCCTCAACTGCCTGCTGCGCGAGATCACCGGCCCGAGGGCGACGGCGGCCACGGCCGTCGCGGACCGCGGCACGCTCGCGGTGCGGCTCCCGCACACCGGCGTACGGCTCCAGGTCGCGCTGCGGCGCACCTCGCTCCTCGGGGCGCACCGCTTCACCGGACCCGTCCGGCAGCACGCGGCAGGAGAGTGGTCGCCGATCGGCTGGCGGCAGCTCGCCGAGCACATCCACGCCGAACTGGCCGCGCACACCGGGCTGGCCAACGACGAGTTCGTCGCCCAGGTCGCCGCCAGCCACCAGGGCGTCACGGCCGCGCTCGGACTGCCCAGGCCGCGGCCCGGCGACGACCCGCACGGCCGCTATCTGGCCTCCGAGCAGTCACTGGTCTTCGGCCACCGCTTCCACCCGGCCCCGAAGGCCCGGGACGCCGAGCCCGGCCACTGGCGGAGGTACGCGCCCGAGGCCGCCGCCGTCTTCCCGGTACGACTGCTGGCGGTACGGGACGAGTTGGTGGTCGAGGAGTGCGCGGGGCCGGGCGCGGCAGGCCCGTTGGACGGTCTCGGGCCCGCACCCGCCGGGTACAAGGTACTGCCGGTGCACCCCTGGCAGTACGAACTGCTGCGCGAGCGACCGGCGTTGGTCGCGGCCATGCGCCGCGGCGAAGTGCGGGACCTCGGCAGCAGCGGCACCCGGTTCGCGGCCACCGCCTCGGTGCGCACGCTGTACGACGGCGACGCCTTCCTCAAGTTCAGCCTGAACGTGCGGATCACCAACTGCCTGCGGAAGAACGCCCGTTACGAACTCTCCGGCGCGGTGGCGCTGACCCGGCTGCTCGGGCCGGTCACCGCCGACCTGGCCGAACGGTTCCCCGGCAGTACGCTCCTGCGCGAGCCGGCCTTCCGCAGCCTGACGCTCCCCGGAGGAGACGGCGCGGAGGATCTGGAGCTGCTCGAGGGCTTCGGGGTGATCGTCAGGGAGGGGCTGGCCGGGGTGCTGCGGCCGGGGGCGACCGCGCTGCTGGCCGCCGCCGTCGCCGACGAGTACCCGACCGGGCCCGCACACATCAGCCGGCTGCTGCCGCCCGGCGCCGGGCCGGCGGCGGTGCTGCGCTGGTGGGATGCCTACCTCGGGCTGCTGGTGCCGCCGGTGCTCGCCGCGTACAGCGACCACGGGGTGGTGCTCGAACCGCACTTGCAGAACGTGCTGGTCTGCGTCGGCGACAACGGGCTGCCGGTGCAGATGCTCTTCCGCGACCTGGAGGGCACCAAGCTGGTCGCCGAGCAGCACGCGGCGACCGTGGCCGCGCTGCCCGAGCACATCGCGGGGCCGCTCACCTACGACGGCGACCAGGGCTGGAACCGGCTCGTCTACTGCCTGCTCGTCAACAACATCGGCGACATGCTGGCCGCGCTCGCCGACCTCTCCCCCGGCACCGAGCCCGCGCTCTGGCTCGCCGTGCGCCGCGTCCTCACCGACCACGCCGCCCGGCACGGCCGCCACCCCCGGCTGGACGCCCTGCTCGCGGGCGAACCGCTGCCCGCCAAGGCCAACCTCCTCACCCGCTGGGGCCGCACGGCCGACCGCGAGGCGTCCTACGTACGCCTGCCGTCCCCGCTCATCCCCCGGCAGCCGGCCGGGCCCACGACGACGCCGCGCAACGAAGCGCCACCCGAGCCGCTGCCGTCGACCATCCGCCCAGGCGGCCAGTACAGGACGGGCGGTGCCACCCGATGACCACCCAGGAACCGTCCGAACAGACCGGTCGCCCGCCCGACCCAGACGCGGCCGCACTACAACGCCTCCCGGCCGACGCGAACCCGCCCGGACAGGCCGGTCGCCTCCACGGCCCGAACGGGCTCGGACCGGACCCCGTTCCGGCCGCCCGGGACGCGGTCAACCCCGTACCGGATCCCGTCCCGGCCGGCCAGGACCCGGCCGAGCAGAACCGTCCCCCGGCCGACGCGAACAAGCACGAACCGCACCCTGACCCGGCCCAGTTGAACCGCCTCCCGGCCGACGCGGACGAGCAGGGGCGGGACCATCTCCCGTCCGCACCGGAAAAGTCCGCACGAGACCGTGCACCGTCCGGGCCGAGCGCGCCCGGAGCGAGCCCGCCCCCGGCCTATCCGAACCCGGCCGTCCGGGATCTCGTCCTGGACCTGGCGGACGGCGAACTGCCCGCCTACGTCTATGACTTGGCCGCGCTCGACGCGCACGCCGGCGCCGTCCGGGCCGCGCTGCCGCCGCAGGTGGAGCTGTACTACGCCGCCAAGGCCAACCCGGAGTCGCGCATCCTTGCCGCGCTCGCGCCGCACGTCGACGGCTTCGAGGTCTCCTCGGGCGGCGAACTCGCCCATGTGGCCGAGGCGGTGCCCACGTCAGCGATGGCGTTCGGCGGGCCGGGCAAGACCCCCGCCGAGATCGCGAGCGCCCTCGCCCTCGGAGTGCACCGCTTCCACGTCGAGAGCCTGCACGAGCTGCGCACCCTCGGCCACCTCGCGGCCGGCAACGCGGGCACCCCTGTCGGAGTCCTGCTGCGCTTCAACCTCGCGGTGCCCGCCCGGCTGCTGGCGGCCGGAGCGCTGGCCATGGGCGGCCGGCCGTCGCCCTTCGGGCTCGACCCGGGCGAGGCCGATGCCGCCGTGCGGATGCTCACCGACGGCTCGTACCCGGAGTTGGAGCTCGTCGGCGTGCACGCCCATCTCGCCAGCGGGCTGGACGCTGCCGAACTCGCCGCCGTCGCCGAGGCGGTGGCCGACTGGGCGACCGCTCTCGCGCGGCGGCACGGCGTCGCCTTGGGCGAACTCAACGTCGGCGGCGGCATGGCGGTCGACTACGCCGACCCCGGCGCCCACTTCGACTGGGCCGGATACGGGGCCGCCCTCGGCCGCATCGCGCGCGACCGTCCGAGGTTGCGGCTGCGGATCGAACCGGGACGGGCGCTGACCGCCTACTGCGGCTGGTACGCCACCGAGGTGCTGGACGTGAAGCGCAGCCACGGTGAGGAGTTCGCCGTCGTCCGCGGCGGCACCCACCATCTGCGGACGCCCGCGGCCAAGGGCCACGATCAGCCCTGCGCCGTACTCCCGGTGGCCGACTGGCCGCACCCCTGGCCGCGCCCGGCGGGCGGCCCCGGGCCGGTGACCCTGACCGGGCAGCTCTGCACGCCCAAGGACGTGCTCGCCCGCGCGGTGCCGGCCGCCGGGCTGCGGGCCGGCGACCGGGTCGTCTTCGCTATGGCCGGCGCCTACGCGTGGAACATCTCCCACCACGATTTCCTGATGCACCCGCACCCCACCGTGCACTTCGTGGGCGGCACGGGGGCCCGCTGACCGACTCCCGCCCGCCCCAAGGCTGACCGCTCCCGCCCGACCGACCCGGCCAAGGCAGGCTCCCGGCCGCCCACCGCCGACCGCCGCAAACCTGGCCGCCCACCGGCCCCCGCCACCACGCCCGACCGACACCGGCCTGACCCCCCGAACCGCCCACCCCCACTGGGAATCGATTCCAGATCAGCCAAGCCCCAACCAAGCCAACCCCCAAGCCCCCGGCCAACCACCCCCGCGGCCCAAACCGCGCAAACCATAACCAACTTGGCGATCCATCCAGACCCCGCCAACGGGTTGACCCTGCTCGCACCCCCATGCCACGCTGGCATCGATTCCAGCAAAAAGAACCCGCCACGCGCAGATTACAGCGACCTATTGAATCGTTCCAGACCCCCCACCACCCCCTCACCCCCGGGAGCCGCACATGCCGAACACCCCCACCGGAGAAGGACCCCGCACCCCCGGCGCCCCGCGCCGCAGCATCCTCAAAGCCGGGGCCGGGGCCGCCGCCCTCACCGCCACCGGGCTCACCCTCGGCACCGCCCAGCCGGCGTCGGCAGCGCCCACGCCGAGCCGCTCCCCCGGCCCCCAAACCCCCGCCCCCGCCCCCGTCGGTACGGCCGATCCCCCCTACATCCCGTCCTATCTCGACGGCCGGCCGATCGCGACGCAGCGGCTCGACGCCCGCGACACCGGGCCCGTGCTGCTGCACGGCGACGGCCCGGACCGCTGCGACTTCTACGGCGCCCGGGACATCTGGGCGTACCGGCACGGCGGGATGTTCTACATGAACTACGACGGCGCCGGCGACGACGGCTGGCTGGCCTGCCTCGCGACGAGCACCGACGGCGCGCGCTGGACGAAGCACGGCCCCGTGCTCCAGCTCGGCGCGCCCGGCGCCGGGGACTCCGGCTCGGCGAGCTACGGCGTCACCTACGAGGCAGCGCCCGGCGACTGGCACATGTTCTACCTGGGCACGCCGAACACCACTCCCCCGCCCGACCGGATCCCGGCCTTCCCGTACCTCACCCTCAAGGCGCACGGCAACGGGCCGGCCGGGCCGTGGACCAAGCAGCCGGACGTCGTGCCGTTCAGCCCGCAGCCCGGCACGTACTACTCCACGACGGCGAGCCCGGGCCAAGTGGTGCGGCACGGGGGCGAGTTCCTGCAGTTCTTCAGCGCCTCGACGCAGGACGACGAGCACGGGACGCGGCGCACGATCGGCATCGCCCGCACCCGCGACCTGAACGGGCCCTGGCAGATCGACCCGGAGCCGATCGTGCCGCTCGACGAGCAGATCGAGAACACCTCGCTCTACTACGAGCCGCACAACGACACCTGGTTCCTGTTCACCGACCACATCGCGCTCGACTCCTTCGGCGAGTACACCGACGCGGTCTGGGTCTACTGGACCCGCGACCTCGACCGCTGGGACGCGCAGGACAAGGCCGTCGTGCTCGACCGCTCCAACTGCGCCTGGTCGCCCTATGTGATGGGGCTGCCGTCGGTCGTCCCGGTCGGCGACCGGCTCGCGGTGTACTACGACGGGCGGGCCGCCGCCGACGTCTCGCACATGGGCCGTGACGTCGGGCTCGCCTGGCTCGACCTGCCGCTGTGCCCGCCGCAGGGGCCCGTCGGCCGGAACGCCGCCAGGTCCGCCCGGGTGACGGCCTCCTCGACCTACCCCGGCTACGCGCCGGAGCGGGCCGCCGACGGACGCCGATCGACGGAGCTGGGCGGGGACTTCGGCTGGAGCAACGACACGGCCGGGGCACTGCCGCAGTGGCTGGAACTGGATCTGCGGGCACCCCGGTTGGTCGGCCGGATCGATCTCTACACCACCAGCGGCTACGAGTTGGGCGACTACCGGATCCAGCGCTGGGACGGTGACGGCGGCTGGTCCGACCTCGCCGCCGTCACCGGCAACACCGCCGCCTACCGCGTCCACACCGTCGAGCCGGTCCGCTGCGAGCGGCTGCGGGTGCTGTGCGAGCGCGGTCCTAACCGGCAGCCGGGGTTCGCCCGGGTCAACGAGATCGAGGTCTACCCGCCGCAGCCCCGACGGCCCGGCCGGCCCGCAGAGGACGAGCCCACGGACGACCGGGCCCACGGCGGCAGCGGGCTCAACCAGGCATGAGGTAGCAGGACTTCACCACGTTCTGGGCGGGATCGCCGAACACCGCGTTGGTGCAGGCGGTCCCGCCGGTGAGGGACTTGGTGGTGAACGAGGAGCCGGCGCCGTACGCGACCGTGCGGATGCCGCTGAACGCGCACAGGCCGTTCTCCGGGCCGCAGTAGGCCGATCCGGCCGGTCCCGTGCCGACCGGGCCGGTGAAGCAGGACTTGACGAAGCCGTAGTCGGGGTCGCCGAGCGTGGCGTCGTCGCAGGCGGTGCCGCCGGTCACCGTGCGGTAGGTGTAGATGCCGTCGGCGCCGTACGCCACCGACCGGGTTCCGGTGAAGGCGCAGTCGGCGTTCTGCTGGGCGCAGGAGGTGTAGCCGGCCGGCGCGGTGCCGCCCGGGTTCGCGGCGACGGTGAAGGTGCCGGGCTGGACCCCGGTGAGGTAGACGTAACCGGCGTCCTGGTGGGCGCCGCCGATGCCGGCGGTCGCGGTGAACGTGCCGTTGTTCCAGACCACTTGGCCGTTGACGGCGACCACCGGGTGCGCGGCGCCGTAGGTGGGCACCGCGATCGTGCCGCTGGTGCCGCCGGGCGCGGTCACCTGCATCGAGAGCTGGCCCGCGCCGCCCTCGCTCGCCCACTTCACCTGCACCGGGCCGTGCGGAGTCGGCGCCTGCCCCTCGGCCCAGGCCAGATCGCCGGGGTGCGGCTGCACCGACCAGGTCGCGTAGCCGGGGGAGGCCGGCCGGATGCCCAGCACGTAGCCGGACAGCGTGCCGGTGGGGGCGGTGGACCAGCCGTGCGCCAGGCTGGTGCCGGTACCGAGGCCGGGGCTGCCGTCGGCGGCGGAGACGTTCTCCCACATGGTGCCGGTGGCGTAGCCGGGGGCGCTCAGTATGTGGCCCCAGACGGTGTTCAGCAGTTGCTCGGCGTTCGCGGTGTCGTCGTTGGCGAGCCGGGCCTCCAGCTCGTAGCCGCTGATGAACGGGCTGATGACCGCCCTGTTGCCGGTGTCGGCGGTGAACGGCACGGGGCCGTAAGGGCTGGTCCACAGCTTGGACTTCAGCGCCGCCAGGATCGAGGCGTTCCTGCCCGCGGGCGCCACCCCGTAGAGCACGGCGAGCGCGTTGGCGTCCTGGGCGACGCCGGTGGTCTGGGTGTTGCTGGTGTGGTACAGCCCGGTCGCGTTGTCGAAGAGGTGCGCGTTGATCGCCGACTTCAGCGCGGCGGCCTGCTGGGTGTACGCGGCGGCCTGCGCGCTCTGCCCCGCGGCGGCGGCGATCTGCGCGCCGTCCAGCAGCCCCTGGTAGTACAGGACGTTGTACTCGGTGACCTCGCCGGTCTTGTCGGCATCGTAGAAGTCCCAGTCGGCGCCGTCGCCGCTGGTCACCGCGAGCAGTCCGTTGCCGTCCAACTGGGTGGCGTTCCAGGCGAGTTCGGCCTTCACGATCGGCCACTCCTGCTGCATGAACGCGGTGTCGCCGGTGTAGAGGTAGTACGAGGCCAGGCCCAGCAGCCAGTAGATCGAGTACGAGGCGGAGTAGCTGCCGGTCGTGCCGGGGATCGGCGGGCCGGTGTGCAGCGGGACCTGCGGCGGCTCGTCACCGGCCACGAACCCGCTGGAGAGCTGGTAGCTGCCCAGGATCTGCAGTGCGCCCTTGAGGTAGGCCGAGTCGCCGGTGGAGTAGTAGGTGGTGGGGCCCTCGATGTTCATGTCCCCGCTCCAGATGGCCCGGTCGCGGGTGGCGCCGTCGAGGATGGACGGCAGCGCGTTGGTGCCGGGGACGGTGAAGTCCGCGAGCGCCGAGGTGCTGCTGAGCGGGTTGCTGTAGAGGGTGCCGCCGGAGGACGCCACCACGCTCAGGTTGCGGAAGTCGGCCTCCTCGCCGTTGAACTCGCGCAGGCCCACCGTGCCGGTCGGGTAGGCCGTGGAGCTGACGGTGGCGACCGCCTGGTGGTCGACGGCGACCGTCATCGTGTTCCCGGCCGCCGTCGTGGTGACGGTGTGCCAGCTGCCGGGCTTCAGGTCGAAGGGCAGCGCCACCGTGCCGACCGGGGTGTAGGTCCCGTTCTGCTCGACGAGTTCCTGGAGCGAGTTCGGCGTGCCCGCCGTGTCGTTGTCGGCGTCGAGGATGAACACGTAGCCGTTGTCGGCGTTCTGGCCGCGGACCATCCAGCCGGCCTGGTTCGTCACGATCCTGGTGTCGAACGTGGTGGAGTAGTCGCCCCAGGACGCGCCCTGTCTGAGCAGCCCGGCGTTGCCGCCGAAGTCGTTGAGCACGCCGCCGCTGATCCGCCAGGAGCCGGGCAGCGAGCCGGTCGGGGCGGAGTCGAGCTGCCCGGTGTAGGCGCCGCCGTACCAGATCTTGTTCAACTGGTCGGAGCTGGAGACGAAGTAGCCCTGGTAGCCGTCGGCGCCGGTGCGGTCGGCGATGTAGTGCAGGCCGACGGCGCCGAGGGTGACGGTGCCGGGCGAGGTGAGGGTGATCTCCTCGTAGCGCTCGCCGCCCTGCACGTAGCGGTTGGTGAGGGTGCCGGGCGCGGTGACGGTGTACGAGTCGTGCCGGGCCGGGTCGCCCTCGGCCCAGGGGACGGCGCCGTCGCCGTTGGCGGTCAGGTACTTCTGGGCCTCGCTGTAGCCGGCCTGGAGGGTGGGCGAGCCGGACGCGGCCTGGACGTCGAAGTACGGCACGCCGCCGGTGTTCCTGCCGTAGTCGAGGACGACGGTCGGGGTGGCGCCGCCCGCGGCGAGCGTCAGCGTGGCGCCGCCCGCTCCCCCGCAGACCAGGTTCTGCGCCCCGGTGACGCTGCCCGAGGTGCTCGCCACCGCGGTCGGGCAGACGGTGCTGCCCGCCGGCGTCTGGACGTAGCCGGACCAGTCGGGGTCGGCGGGCCACGGCGTGCTGGAAGCGGCCGCGGCTTTCGCCTCGGAGTGGCCGGACTCCGGTGCCGCGGCGGCCAGTTGGGCGGGCGCCCAGAGCAGGAGGGCGAACACGCAGCTCAGGGCCGCGACGGCGCGGCGACGGCCGCCGACCCGTGGTTCAGTGATCATGGCTGACTCCGTGGGGGGAGAGCGATCCCGGCTGTGGTGGCGGCTGTGCGAGCATTGCTTGAATCGTTTCAAGCAACAGTACCGTCGCAGAGACTATTGACCGCCGTGCCGCCGGTCAATGCCTTGCGCGGAGTCCGCCGGCGCGAGCGGGAGGCTCAGTCGCCGTGCCAGGAGCGCCACAGGGACGCGTATGTGCCGTCCGCCGCCACCAGCTCGTCGTGCGTGCCGAGCTCGGTGACCAGGCCGTCCGCCATCACGGCGACCCGGTCGGCGTCATGGGCCGTCTGGAGGCGGTGCGCGATGGCGATCACCGTACGGCCCTTGAGCACGGCCGCCAGCGCGCGTTCGGTGCTGCGGGCGGTCGCCGGGTCGAGCAGGGCGGTCGCCTCGTCGAGGATCAGGGTGTGCGGGTCGGCGAGCACCACCCGGGCCAGCGCCACCTGTTGGGCCTGCGCGCCGTCCAACCGGTGCCCGTCGTCGCCCAGTTCGGTGTCGAGGCCGGCCGGCAGATCCGCGGCCCAGTCGGCGTGCACGGCGGCCAGGGCGGCCGTCAGCTCCGCGTCGGCGGCGTCGGGGCGGGCGATCAGCAGGTTGTCCCGCAGCGTGTCGCGGAAGACGTGCTGCTCCTGGACGACCAGCATCACCTGCCGGCGCAGCCGGTCCTGCGGCAGGTCCGCGACCGGCACCCCGCCGACCGTGACCGCGCCGCCGCTCGGCCGGTCCAGGCCGGCCAGCAGCCTGCCCAGGGTGGACTTGCCCGCGCCGGACCGCCCGACGATCGCCAGCCGCTCGCCCGGCCGCACGTCCAGGTCCACGCCGTGCAGCACCTCGCGGCCCGGGCCCTGCCCGTCGCCGTACGCGTACCGGGCCGCGGCCACCTCGATCCGGTCGCCGGCCGGCTCCGCGTCGGTCGGCGCCGCCGCCTTCGGGGTGACGGCCAGGCCCTCCACCCGGGCGTAGGAGGCGCCGCTGCTCTGCAACTGCTCGACCCACATCAGGACGACGTCCAGCGGGCCGTTCAACTGCCGCAGGTACAGCGCGCAGGCGACCACCGCGCCGAGCGAGACGACTCCGTGGTCGTAGAGCGCGCCGCCCACCAGCAGCACGCCGACCAGCGGCAGTTCGTAGGACACTCCCACCGTCGGGAAGAGCACCGTACGCAGCGCCAGGGTCCGCAGCCGGGTCGCGCGGGCCTGGCCGATCGCGGCCTCCGCCACGTCGATCCTGCGCTGCCGCAGCCCCAGCGCCTCCACCGTCCGCGCGCCGCTCGCCGTCGCGGTGAGCACGTCGGTCAGGACGGAGTTCGCGGCGCCCTCGGCCAGATAGGCGGTACGGGCCCGGCGCAGGTACCAGCGCACCACGACCGTGACGGCGGCCAGCGAGGCGAGGCTGAACAGGCCGAGCAGCGGATCGATCAGCAGCACCGCGCCGATGATGAACAGCGACTGCACGAGGGCGATGAACACCTCGGGGACGATGTTGCGCAGCGTCACGGCGACGTTGTTGACGTCCGTGGTGCCGCGGGCGACCAGGTCGCCGGTGGGCACCCGTTCCGCCACCGCGGCGGGCATCGCCAGCGTGCGGTCCATGAAGCGCTCGCGCACCCGGGCGGCGGTGCGCTCGCCGAAGCGGTAGCCGGCGTAGAGCGCGTAGCGGGCCAGCACGAACTGCAGGACGGTGAAGACGACGATGAGCAGCGCGTAGCGGTCCACGGTGTGCACCGCGGACGGTCCCGGCGACTTCTTGACGGTGTTCACGATGTCGCCGAGCAGCCGCGGGCCGACCAGGCCGGCCGCCGCCGCGCACGCGTTGAGCAGCAGGATCAGGGCGAACGCCCGCCGGTCGACGCGGATCTCGCCGCCGAGGGCGCGGCGGACCCGGCCGGCGTCGGCGACCGGCAGCGACTGGCTCATCGGGACGGCTCCAGGTCGGCGTCCCGCGGATCGTCGTCCGGCGAGTCGTCATCACACAGGCCGTCCGGCAATTCGTCCCGCATGTCCTCCCGCGAGTCGTCCCCCGCGCCGTCCCCCTGGTCGTCCTCGTCGCGGGAGACCAGCGCGCGGTAGCCGGGATCCGCGGCGAGCAGGTCGTGGTGGGTGCCGGTGGCCGCGGCCCGGCCGCCGACCAGGTGGATCACCAGGTCGGCCTGTTCGAGCACCAGCGGCGAGGTGCTGGTGACGACCGTGGTGCGACCGCCGCGGGCGGTCCGCAGCCCGGCGGCCATCGCGGCCTCGGTGTGCGCGTCCACGGCGGAGGTCGGCTCGGCGGCGAGCAGCACGTCGGGGTCGGCGTGCAGGGCGCGGGCCAGCCGCAGCCGCTGCCGCTGGCCGCCGGAGAGCGTGCGGCCCTGGGTGGTGAGCGGGGCGTCGAGGCCGCCGGGCAGCGCGTCCACGACGTCGGCCGCGACGGCCGCCTCGATCGCGGCCCGCACCGCCTCGTCATCCGGCTGCTGGCGGCGGCCGGCCACGCTGTCCCTGACCGTGCCGGCGAAGAGGTACGCGTCGGGGTCGGCGACCAGCACCCGGTCGCGGAGCCGGCCGAGCGCGACGGAGTCCAGCCGGATGCCGCCCCAGTGCGCGTCGGAGTCGGTGTAGCGGCCGAGCCGTTCGATGACGGCGGCGCCGTCGGCGGGGCGGGCGGCCGCCAGCACGGTCAGCAGCCCTGGCGGCACCTCGACGCCGGACCGGGGGTCGGACAGCACGCCCGACGGCAGCGGGCCGTCCGGCTGCTCCGCCGGGCCGGCGGGCAGGTCGGGGGTGAGGGACAGGAAGCGGATCGCCCGGGCGGCGGCGACCTTGCCGGCCGCGAACTGGGCGCCGCCCTCGATCATGGCCTCCACCGGGACGACGAGGACGGCCACGTAGCCGTACACCGCGACGAGCTGGCCGATGCTGATCGAGCCCTCGGCGGCGGTCCGGGCGGCGAGCCAGGTCACCGCGGCCAGGAAGAGCGCCGGCAGCCCGGTGGCGAGCGCGCCCACCCAGCTGTTGATGGCGCCGACCCGGTACCCGCTGTCGCGCAGCGCCGCCGAGTCGCGGTGGTAGCGGGCGGCGTAGGACTGCTTGCCGCCGAGGCCGTTGAGGATGTGCAGCCCGGTGACCAGGTCGACCAGCCGGGCGGTCAGCGCGCCCTGCTGCTCCCGGTAGCCCGCGCCGACCTGCTGCAACCGGTTCAGCAGCGGTCCGACGGTGACGGCGAGCAGCGGCACGCCGGCCAGCACCACGACGGCCAGCAGCGGGGAGATGGTCAGCAGCAGTACGGCGACCACGACGTAGGCGACGGCGCCGCCGATCCCGGGACCGGTGATGGTCAGCGTCTCGGCGACGGTGAGCACGTCGCTCATCCCGATCGAGACCACCTCACCGGTGCTGACCTGCCGCTGGAGGCTCGCGCCGAGCACGGTGGAGTGCCGGACGGTGGCCCGCGCGGTCCTGAACGCGGCGTCCATCCTGATCCGGGTCATGGTGCGGTGCCTGGTGATGCCGATCAGCGCGTTCAGCACGCCGACGCCGCACAGCAGCGCCGTCCAGCCGGCCAGTGCGCCGCCGTCTCCGGTGCGCAGGCCGTCGTCGATCGCGTGCGACAGCAGGTACGGCGGCACCGCGAGCCCCACCATCCAGGTGATACCCAGCGTCGCCCCGGCCGAGATCCGGCGCCGCTGGCTGACCACCAGCCACCACAGGAACCGGACCGGGCCACGGATGTCGGCTGGTCCTGGCGGGGTGAAGTCGGCGGCCATCAACTCACCCTAACGGCTCACCGCCGCAGGCCGGAGCCGGGTCAGAACGGGGCCGGAGCCGGGTCGGCGCGGGGTCGGCGCACGCCGGCGGGCGGTGCGCACCCCCGAAAAAGGCCCCGGACATCGCGGTCAGGCGACAGTTGTACACGCGTTCGGGGATTGGGGATCTACGGCGCGGCCCCGCGGCCCATAATGCTGGTCATGTCGATCAGCGGCGAAGACTGCGAGTCGGATCCCCCCGTGCCGGGGCAGGTCGTCGCGGGGCAGTACCGGGCCGGCGGGGCGTGGGTGATCACCGCTCGGGGGGACCTGGATCTGGAGAGCCTGCCGCCGCTGCGGGCGGCGCTCGATGCGGCCGCGGCGGCGCACCCGGTGGTGGTCCTGGACGTCGGCGCGGTGACCTTCGGCGACTCGACGTTCCTCGGGGTGCTGCTGGCCGTGCGGCAGCTCACCGCGCTGCGGGTGGCGGGCGCCGGGCAGACGCTGCTGCGGCTGTTCTCGGTGGTCGGCGCGGATCTGGTGCTCGACCTGTACGGCAGCGTCGAGGAGGCGCTCGCCGCCGAGCCGGCCTGACCCGGGAGGCCCCCGGGCCCGACCGGGCCCGACCGGTTCAGCGCAGGATGCCGGCCGCCCGGGCGGCCTTCAGCCAGGACGGGAACTCGGTCAGCAGCCGGTCGTACAGCTCCGCGTCGGACAGCGTGGCGATGTCGTCCACGGCGAAGAAGCCGACGTTGTCCACCCGGCGGCCGGCCATCGTGTCGAAGCGTTCGAGCACGCCGTAGTTGGAGTGGCCCATGCCGACGAACTGCCAGAACAGCGGCTCCTCGACGGCCCCGCGCAGCTGGCTCTCGATCTCGTCGTTGCGGTAGACCCCGCCGTCGGAGAAGAACAGCACGAACGTCGGCTCGGGCACCGGGTTGGCGCGGACGTAGTCGCGGACCTGCGCGATGACCTTCTGCTCCTCGTTGCCGAAGCCGACCTGCCGCATGTCCACCTGGCCGGGCTTGAGGCCGCGCGGCGGGCGCTTGCGGAACAGGCCGAGGGCTCCGACCCGTACGTGCAGCGGGATCCACTCGGGCAGGTCGCCGAGCGACAGGTCGGGCAGCCGGGCCGGGTTGCTGGCGAAGGTCCACGCCTGGAGGACGCCGTCGTCGTTGAGCTGCGCGGCGACCGCGGCCATCCGCTCCACCACGCCGGCCACGACGCCCCTGGAGTACAGGCCCGACATCGAGCCGGACGCGTCGAGCACCAGCACGATCCGGGCCCGCACGGACTCGGCGCCGTGCTTGCGCAGGCTGACGGCGACCTGCTCCTTGCGCAGCGACAGCCGCTTGCGCATGTCGATCGGGAGCTGGTCCTCGCCCTTGACCATCCGCGGCGGACCGGCCTGCGGGCCGGGCTGCGGTGCCGCCTGCGCGGGGGCGGCGGGGTACGGGGGCGGGGCCGCGGCGCCCGGCGGGGGCGGCAGCGGCGCGGCCGGGCCCTGCGGGGGCGGCGCCGCCACGGGCGCGGGCCAGGTCGCGGGCCGGGTGGGCGGAGCCGGGGGCGGCGGCGGGGGTGACGGGAGCGGCGCGGCTGCCGCGGCGGCGCTCGGCGGCTCCTCGTCCACGGTGATGCCGAAGTCGGTGGCGAGCCCGGCGAGCCCGGCCGCGTATCCCTGGCCGACCGCGCGGAACTTCCAGCCGCCGCCGCGCCGGTACAGCTCGCCGCCGACGAGCGCGGTCTCGCTGCCCGCGGTGAAGGGGAAGGACGCCAGCTCGGCGCCGCTCGCCGCGTCCAGCAGCCGCAGGCCGAGGCCCGCCATGCTGCCGAAGGTGCCGCCGTCGGCGGACGCGCAGAGCAGCACCCGGTCCACGGCGGGCTCGACCCGGTCGAGGTCCACCTCGATGGTGTCGGTCACACCGGCCGGGGTGCCGCGCTGCTTGCCGGCGTGCCGGACCGCGCCCGAGGTGTGCCGGGGCTGGTTGTAGAAGACGAAGTCGGCGTCGTCACGCACCCGGCCGGCCTCGGTCAGCAGCAGCGCGGAGGCGTCCGCGTCCACTCCCCCGGACTCCGTCCAGCTCAGTACGGCCCGCACCGCGGGGACGGCGACCGGCACGTTGGCACCCTTGCTCAGCGGCGTAGACGTCATGCGGCCAGTCTGCCGCCGATCGGGCCCGGATGTGCGGCAGTCGGGGCGTTATCCGAGGTGACCCGCGGTGCCGGACGGGGCGGCCGTCACCCCTGGTGACCTGAGGTGACCGCGTTGTTCGGGTGCCGGAACCGGCCACACGCCGACCCGCCTCGCTTATCGCACAGACGTTCGAACATGTGCCAGAATCATCGGCATGCCCCACACCTTCCCCGCCGACCTCGTCCAGGCGCAGCGCGACTGGTACGCCACCTACCGCCAGCTCGCGGGCACGAGCACCGCACCGGGCAGCGGCGGTACCCAGGCCACCGTGCTGCGCCGCCGCCTCGTCCGCCTCTCCGTCCAGGTCACCGCCCATCCGTACTGGACGACGATCCCCGGCACCGCCCCCGCGGCCCGGATGGAGCTCAAGCAGCTGGCCTGGGCGGAGGAGCCGGGTCCCGAGTGGGACAGAACCGGGCGGGAGCCCGCGAACCGGCCGTGGGCGGGCGGCGGCGGGCGCGCCGCGGCCGGCGGCTGACGTCCGCGGCCGGCAGCCGGCCGTGCCGGAACTGTGCGCCGGCTGAGAATGCCGCTGCCATCACGCTGTCCCCGCCTGTCCCAAGGACCGGGCGGGGGCAGGATTGTTTTGTGGAACTCGTATCAGTTGGTATTGCGGCTGTGAGAAGGTGTCGACTTGGCGCAACAGTGCCGGCGGCCGATACGGCGGCCGGCAACCCGAAGGCCGCCCGGCAGCCGATTCGGGGCCATGAGGTAGCTTTTACTTCTCCGCGTGCTATCGATGCGAGGATCGTTACGTATGGATTCCACCCTGCCCGGGGCCGCGTCTGCAGCACGGCGGCGGCGGCGGTTGAACCACCGGATCAAGGACGCTCTGCGAGACCTGAGCGTCCAGCTGGCGCTGCTCAACCACCAGGTGGGCGCGCATCTGGATCTGCGGGACGCCGACCTGGAGTGCCTCGACCTGATCAGCCGCTACGGGCCGCTGGGCCCGACGGCGCTGGCCAAGCGCGCCGGGCTGCACCCGGCCACGCTGACCGGGGTGCTCGACCGGCTGGAGCGCGGCGGCTGGGTGGTGCGCACACCCAACCCGAGCGACCGCAGGGCGATCCTGGTCCAGGTGATCAAGGAGCGGGAGACCGAGGTGGCCCGGCTGTTCTCCGGGCTGAACAACGCGATGGACGGCATCTGCTCGGACTACGACGACTCCGAGCTGGTGATGATCGCCGACTTCCTGCTGCGGACCGCGCGGGCGGGCCGGATCGCGACCGACGACCTGGCCGAGAGCTGAGCCCCGCTCCGCAGCCGGTGCGGGGCCCGTCGGAGAGGGGAGGCGGACGGTCAGCCGTCCGCCCGCCGCTCCGGGTGCCAGTGCGGGGCCGCGTCCGCCAACGAGCCGCCACCTGAACCCTCCAGCCCTGACAGGTCCTGGCTGCCGCGCAGACCGCGCAGATCGCGCAGCACCGCGGGGTCCTTCAGTCCGCCGGGTTCGATCCGGCCGTCGCTGATCACCGACCTGAGCCCGGACTCCTCCGAGGTGCCGACGCCCTCCCACCAGTTGTCGGCGCGGGTCCGCCACCAGCCGGGCATGGCCACTCCGGTGGCCACCGCGCCGAGCGAGATCAGGCTGCGCATCAGCAGCCGCCACAGATAGCGGGCGGCGGACCGCCCCAGCGAGCCGGCCGACCAGCGGAGGACGGGCCGGCTCGGCGCAGCACGGTCGGGCGCGGGCCTGCGGGACACGGGCATGGCAAACCTTCCCTGCGGCAGGCGGGTTCAGGATACGGGTCAGACCGGCTGCCCGGTACGGACCTCCTCGTCCACGATCTTCAGCGAGAGGAACTCCACCGCGTTGAACCGGCGCAGCGACCAGGCCAGCACCCGCGGGATGTCGGGGCTCTCGTCCACGTAGACCTGCGGGGCGACGACCGGAATCCGCCGGCCGCGGGTCTTGATCTCGCAACCGCCGGCCGCGACCACGTTCTTGACCCAGTCGGAGTCGGAGCCGTAGGGCAGCGACAGCACGATGTGCCCGTTCTTCCGGAACACCTTGACCGGTGTGCGGTATTCGCGGCCGGATTTGCGGCCCTTGTGGTAGACCGCGCCGAAACCGGGCATCAGGGGGATGATCCGGCCGACGATCCTGTTGCCGAAATACTTGTTCAAACGGGCCAGCCGCCGACGAACGGACATGCCTGTGCTCCTTCTTTGATGGACGGTCACCGGAAAGGAAAGAAAAAGAGAAGCAGCTGAAAGAACAGGAACACATCGCGTGTGTTTCCCGTGCGATGTCACACTCGCCCGGCGCCGGCCATCTCAGGAGCGCAGGGGTGGAAGTGCGCGTGCCACGGGAGGGCGACCATGTCAGAGGAACCGGCGCGACCGCCGGACGACGGGGTGTCGACGGCGCTGCTGGTGGTGCTGGAGACGCTGACCCCGCTGGAGCGGGCGGTCTTCCTGCTGCACGAGGTCTTCGGCTACGGGCACGGCGAGATAGCCGAGATCCTGGACAGCAGCCCGTCGGCCGTCGGGCAGTTGGCGCTCCAGGCCCGCGAGCAGGTGCAGAACCGCAGGCCGCGCTATCTGACAGGACCCGACGGGCTCTCCTGACGGAGCTGGGTCTGCCGCGCGGCGAGCGCCTCCGCGGGGGCCGCGTGCGCGGCGGCCTCCGGCACGCCCTGGAGGGCCAGCACCCGCTGCTCGCGCAGCTCCTCCTCCACGGTGTGCTCGATCCGCTTCATCGCGATCCGCAGCAGCGGCGGCGCCATCAGCGGGGTGAGGATGGCGATCAGCACGATGATGCTGTACATCGCGGTGGTCAGCAGGCCGAGTCTGACGCCGACCACCGCGATGACGATCTGGATCACCCCGCGGGCGTTGATGCCGGCGCCCAGCGCCAGCATCTCCCAGCGGCTGAGCCGGCCGAACAGGCCGCCGACGAAGGCGCCGAAGAACTTGCCCGCGACCGCGACCAGCAGGGCGATCAGGCCCCACATCGCGATCTTGGGGTGGGTGAGCGAGGTCAGGTCGATCCGCAGCCCGGCGAGCGCGAAGAACAGCGGGGCCAGGAACGACATCACGGTCGCGTTCAGCGGCTCCAGCCGCCTGGCCTGGTTCTCCGGGGCGGTGGCGCCGATCAGGATGCCGCACAGGAAGCCGCCGAAGACGGCCTCGAAGCCCAGCGCCTGGGTGCCGGCGCCGGCCAGCACGATCAGGATGACGGTGGCGCCGATGGTGGTGCCGCGCGAGTCGGAGCGGCTGGCCGCCGCCATCACCCGGCGCACCAGCCAGCGGCCGACGGTCAGCAGGACGACGATGACCACCACGATGTGCCACAGCGGGGTGGCGATCTCGTGCGCGCCGACCCCGGTGACGGCCATGGCCGTCACCACCGAGACCAGCAGCCAGCCGACGGCGTCGTCGATGGTGCCGACGACCAGGATCAGCTGGCCGACGTTGCGGTGGATCAGCTTCATGTCCACCAGTACCCGGCCGATCACCGGGATCGAGCTGACGCACATGGCCACCCCGACGAACCAGGCGAACACCGTCGGATCGGCGTTCGCCGGCCGCAGGCCGGCGGGCAGCGCGTAGCCCAGCCAGAGGCCGAGCGCCATGGTGGGCAGCAGGTCGGCGGCGCTGACCGCCGCCGCCCTGCCACCTTGTCTGCGGACCACGCCGAGGTCCAGGTGCATGCCGGTGAACCCGACGAGCAGCAGGACGCCCAACTGCCCGACGGCGTCGAGCAGGTGCATCTGGGTGGCGTCCTGCGGGAAGAGCCAGCCGGACAGGCCGGGGGCCGCGTGCAGCAGCAGCGACGGCCCGAGCAGCACCCCCGAGGCCAGCTCCCCCACGACGGTTGGCATACCGCACCGCTGGGCCAGCCGGCCCAGGACGAGCGCCAGCACGAGCAGGGCGCTGATCTGGAGCAGGAACACCAGCAACGTGTGCTGGGGAAGCGGGTCGACGGTCTCGCCGGCCGTACTCACCAATCTCATCCGACTGCTCCTCGCTGAGGCACGATGGCGGGGTCCGGTGAGCGGTCAGGCGACGCAGATGCCCTCGACGGCGACCTTCTCGCACAGGTACGGGCGGACGATGACGCCCTCGGGGTAGCCGGCCGCCTTGGCCTGGAACTCCGGGTCGCTGAACGCCTTGAACAGCGTCTCGGTGGACTCCCAGACGGCGACGTTGATCAGGATGTCGCTGCCCGCGGTGCCGCGGTGCAGCTGGGTGGAGATGCAGCCCGGCGCGGCCTTCATGAAGGCCGCGTCCACCGCCCAGCTCTCCAGCACCTCGTCCATCAGGCCGTCGGGCACGATGACGGTGTTCACCAGGACGACGGTGCCGGTCTTCTCCTGGAGCTGGGCCTCGAACGGGATCTTCTGGTCAAGGGACTCGAACTGCATGACGTTTCCTCTCGGTCGGACTACCTGAGATGAACTGCCTGACATGGCTCGGGTGCGGTGCTCTGTGCTCGGTGCTCAGCCGTCGAAGATCGGGTGCACGCCTCGCGGCTCCTCCTCCAGCGCGCCCAGCGAGCCGCGGAAGAAGATGAGCGGTTCCTGGTGCTCGCGCGGAACTCCCAGCTCCACGACCTGACCGAGGAAGATGGTGTGGTCGCCGCCGTCGAACTCGCTGACCAGCCGGCAGGCGAGGAACGCCAGCGCGTCGCTGAGCACCGGCATCCCGTCGGCGGACCTGTGGTGCTTGACGTCGGTGATGGCCGCGGTGCCCCGGCCGGCGAAGGCGCGGGCCAGCGGTTCCTGCGGTCCTGACAGGAAGTTGACGACGAAGGACCCGGACTCGTCCACCACCGCCCGCAGCCTGGACTCCTTGTGCAGGCAGAACAGCACCAGCGGCGGATCCAGCGAGACGGAGGTGAACGAGTTGACGGTGGTGCCCTCCGAACTGCCCTCGGCGCCGCTGGTGATCACCGTGACGCCGGTGACGAACAGCCCGCAGACGTTGCGCAGCAGCCTGCCCTCGACCGGCTCGGGCTGGTGCAGGGCCTCCGTGCTCGGGGCGGTCATGGGGTGGCCCTTTCCGGGGTGCCGACAGGGACGTCCACGGTGGCGCCGGCCATCAGCTCGCTGGCCTTGGGGAGCAGTGGTCCGGCCAGCGCCGTGGTGACCAGCGCCATGATCACCATCATGGTGAACATCTGGCCGTCCAGGACGCCGAGTTGGACCGCGGTGTTGAGGATGATCAGCTCGGTCAGGCCGCGGGTGTTCATCAGCAGGCCGAGCGCCCCCGACTCCCGCCAGCCGAGGCCGGCGATCCTGGCCGGCAGTACCGCGCCGACCAGCTTGCCCGCGCAGGCGACCGCGACGATCGCGGCCAGCTCCGCGTACTGGTAGGCGTGCAGGCCGCCCAGGTCCACGCCGAGGCCGGTGATGATGAAGAACACCGGCAGCAGCACCGTACTGATGTGGCCCAGCGGCTTGCGCAGGTTCTCGGCGAGCTTGACGGCGGGCTCGCGCGGCATGATGAAGCCGAACAGGAAGCCGCCGAAGATGCTGTGGATGCCGATCCAGGTGGTGGCGTAGGCGGACAGGAAGGTGCCGGCCGCCAGGATCACCAGCAGCTGGCGCCACTGCTGGCGGTCGGAGAAGTACCGCACGACCGCCGCCAGCAGTGGCCGGACCACCCAGAACATCGATAGCACGTAGCCGGCGCTGAGCCCGAGCACCTGCACCAGGTCCGACGGGCCGCCGGAGGTGACCAGCGCGGAGACGTAGGCCAGCATGCACCAGGCGAGGATGTCGTCCACGGCGGCGCTGGCCAGGGCGAGGGTGCCGACCCGGGTGTGGGTGAGCCGGTTGTCGGTGAGGATCCGGGCGAGGACCGGGAAGGCCGTCACCGACATCGCGGCACCCATGAAGGTGGAGAAGACCAGGAACGAGATGTGGTGCCCGTTCACGGTGTTGTGGTGCGGGTAGAGCAGGGCCGACACCCCGACGCCGAGGCCGAAGGCGAGGCCGACCGAGCACACCGAGACGGCCGCGGCCATCCCGCGGTGCGGGCGCAGCAGCCGCTTCTCGAACTCCCAGCCGACCATGAACATGAACAGGGTCAGGCCGACCTGGGAGACCGCGTTGAGCAGCGGACGCACGTCGGTCGGGAACAGCTTGTGCGACAGGTCGCCCGGCAGCAGGCCGAGCAGGCTGGGGCCGAGCGCGATCCCGGCCAGGATCTCGCCGATGACCGCCGGCTGCCTCACCTTCTTGGCCAGGGTGCCCAGCAGGATCCCGACGAGCAGGACCATGGCGATTCCGGCCAGCATCGTGGCCATCTGCAGATCGGAGTGCGGCGCGAGGCTCTTCATCGGCAGTCCTCCTGGGGACCGGGGAGATGACAGCGGTCGTCAGACCTGGGCCGGCGTCAGCGGATGCCAGAGGCGGTCACAGGACGCTCTGGGCGAAGGAGAAGGCGCCGTGCGGGTCGTACTTGAGCTTGGTCAGGGCCAGCCGCGGGAAGTTCTCCGCGTAGTACGACTGCCGCCAGTCGGCCAGTTCGGGGTCGATGAAGTTCTGGTAGGTCTCACCGGCGGACTGCGGGTCGACGATGTCGAAGCCGTCGTCCACGAACTGCTGGCCGGCGGCCCGGCCGGCCGGATCGGCGGCGGCCGCGGTCTCGATGTCGGTCAGGAAGTTGACCGTGAACAGCGCGTCGCGGTGCACGAACGCGGTGTCGGTGCGGCGCAGGTCCTTGACGGCGCCGCCGAGCGGCAGCACCTCCATGATGTGCGCCTGGCCGGGCACCCGCAGCGTCTCGAACAGCGCGGCGGCGTTCTCCCACACGCTCTTGGACGGCAGCCGGTTGAACATCCGGCTGCGCTGGAGGCCGAAGACCGGCCGGGTCAGCTGGCCGCCGGGGGTGGTGTCGGCGCGGTGGCAGCCGGTGATGTTGTCGGCCGCGCACCGGTAGAAGCTCAGCATCACGTCCTGGTACGGCAGCACCGCGGCCGGTGTCTGCTGCACCGGGGCGCCGGTCAGCGCGATCAGCCTGGCCACCTCGCTGTTGAGCTCGGCGGTGGTCCCGGTGGAGGCCAGGAAGGCCATCGGGATGCCGGGGGCGCCGGGGGCGGCCTCGGGCAGCTGCAGGAAGGCGCCGCCGCCGATGGTGCGGGGCGCGTCCACCGACCAGCGGGCGTAGCCGTCGAGCATGTCGGCGGCCTTGGACCAGTCCCAGACCAGGTTGACCAGGCCGACCTGGGAGATCGCGGCCGGGGTGATGTCGTAGGAGGTGACGACGCCGAAGTTGCCGCCGCCACCGCCGCGGACCGCCCAGTACAGGTCGCGGTTCTGGGTCGCCGAGGCGGTGACGGTACGGCCGTCGGCCAGCACCACCTTGGCCGCGGTGATCCGGTCCGAGCCGACGCCCGCGGCGCGGGTGAGCAGCCCGAGGCCGCCGCCCTGGTAGTAGCCGCCGACGGCCACCGTGGGGCAGTAGCCGCCGGGTATCGCCAGGCCGCGCGGGGACAGGGCGCTGATGGCGTCCACGCCCTGGACCCCGGTGCCGACCGTCACCTTGTTCTGGCCCACGCTGATCGAGTTCAGCCGGGAGACGTCGATGACCAGGCCGGTGGAGGTGGAGTACCCGCCACCGCTGTGCCCGCCGCTGCGGATCGCGAACGGCAGGCAGTTGTCCTGCGCGAACTTCAGGCTCAGCGCCACGTCGGCGGAGCCGGCGCAGTAGGCCACCGCCTGCGGGTGGACGACGTCGAACTGCTGGAGGTCCAGCTGCTTGGCCGTCTGGTACCCGGGGTCGGTGGGCAGGACGAGCTGACCTTGCAGGTGCGAGCGCAACTGGCTCCAGGGGAGCCCGCTGCCGGCGAATCCGGCGGTGGTCCGCAGGCCGGTCAGCGCCACGGCGCCCGCGCCGGCACCGAGGACTGTTCTTCGACTGATCATGCTTCGGCTCAACTTTCGGTCAGGTGGTCACCGGGTGGGAGGGACGATCAGTTCAGACAGTGGCCGACAGCGGGCCCGTACGGGGCGGTCAGAGCAGCTTCTTGCCCTTGATGCCGGAGCGGACGATTCCCGACAGGGTGTCCCGGGCCAGTTCCTTCATCTGCTCCGGCGCCTTGCGGGTGCCCCAGTACATGAACCTGGCCATCATCAGAGTGCTGGGCAGCACGAACTTGACCTCGGGGTCCGTCCACTGGAACACCGGGTTGACCAGCTCGCAGTCGCGCAGGCTCTTCATGATGATCTCGGCGGCCTGGTCGCCGTCGAGGCTGCCGGCCTCGTACTTCTCGCAGGTTTCTGCCATCAGGTCGAGGATCTGTTTGAACTCGTGGCTCTCGGGCCACCACAGGCCCGGGTGCAGGGTCTCCTCGAGCGCGTCCAGCCACTTCACGTCCCGGTCCAGGGCGTAGTTCTGCCGGGCCCGGGTCAGCCGCATCACGCCGGGGGTCAGGAAGGCCGACCAGACGCGGAAGACCGCGTTCCACAGCGGGAAGTGGTTGAACGAGATGTACGAGCTGTTGACCAGCGCGTCGTTGTAGTGCAGCAGCCCGCGTTCGAGGGTCTCGACGTACTCGAACCGCTCGACGGCGAAGTCGTCCTCGTCCAGGGCCGGCAGCAGCCGGGTCATGAGGGCGTAGACCACCTCGAAGGTGTTGGACAGGCCGCGGGAGAACAGCGGGTCCAGGAAGCCGGCCGCGTGCGACATCAGGCACCAGCGGTGGCCGATCGACTGCTTGGAGCTGTACTGGAGCCGCTCGGTGGAGATCCACTCGCGGACCCGGGTGGCGCCCTCGAACTGCCGCTTCACCGCCGGGTACATGTCCAGGTACTTGTTGAACTCCTCTTCGGGAGTCATGTCCTTGGGCTTGGGGTACAGCCGCTCGTCGAAGGTGAGCCCGACGCTGGTGATCGGGTTCATCGAGTCCTTGAAGTTGTTGAACGGGATGATCCAGAACCAGCCGCGCTCGATCATGTGGTGCATCGTGCCGCCGCTCCACGGGGCCGCGGCCGGCGGGCGCAGGCTGTTGGGGTGGTGGCAGACGTCGTCGAACGGCTTGACGCCGATGTAGTGCGTGAACAGCGACCGCGAGTGGTGCTTGAAGCGGGCCGGGGTCTCGCGCAGGTCGAACTTGTCGGCCAGCAGCGAGCGGAAGCCGGAGGCGTCGATCAGGTAGCGGGCCCGGAAGACCTCGCCGTTCTGGCCGGTGACGGTGACCCCGTCGTCGTCGAAGTCCAGGTCGGAGACCCGCCAGTTCTGCCGGGTCACGGTGCCGTAGCTCGCGGCGACGTTGAAGTAGTACGTGTCGGTGTCCTGCCGGAACAGGTGGCTGGCCTCGGTCAGCAGCTTCGGGATGACGAACTGGGTCGCCTCGCGCGGGTCGGGCTCGTTGCCCGGGGTGTGCCGCATGAAGCCGAAGCTCTGCTTGCGGCCGTGGTGCGGGCCGATGTACTTCGTGACCGCCTTGATGTCGAGCAGGTGCTTCAGCTCGGGCACGTCGTAGCGCAGCGCGAGGATGTGCAGCCACTCGATCAGCTGCGGGGTCATCGACTCGCCGATGGCCATCCGGGGGTGGCTGGCGGCGTCCACCATGACCACCTTCTTGCCCTGCCGGGCGAGGATCGACGCGCTCACCGAGCCCGCCAGGCCGGAGCCGATGATCAGTACATCGCACTCCTCGGCCGCCTTGGTGTTTACCGCCGGCACTGCTTCCTTGGGCTTGCTGGGCACGGAGCGCCCCTCTCTCCTCGAATCAGTGTGGGATCAGCTCGCGGTACGCGCGGCGCGCCGGAAAAGGGCATGCGATTGCGTACCCGAATCGAACGGCAAGCGCGCATGAAAAAAATCGCCGGGCCGACCTTCGCGGTCATGGCCCGGCGATCTGAATGGGGGTGGGAGTCACGGTCGTTCGGACATACCTCGACCGCCCGGAAAAGGGTGACACGCGGCCGTCGCCGGTGTCAACGAATGCTGGTTCAGCTGGTTCAGCTGGTTCAGAAGCTCCACAGGTCCCGGCTGCGATAACGCGCGTCCCAGGAGACCTTGTTGAACAACCGGAGCGGAGCGGGCATACGGGCCAGCCACTTCTGCGCGTCCGCGGGCGTCATCCCGTCGGTGATCCACGGGATCCACACCGAGGCGCCGCCGAGCTTCTGCTTGCGGGCCATGGCGCGGCTGAAGCCCTTCCAGTCGGCCGGGGTCATCACGGAGTCGATCAGCGGCAGCGCGTCCCGCTCCTCGTGCGACAGGTGCGCGTCCAGGACCGCGGTCAGCTCCGCGACCCGGGCCGGCAGATCCGCCGAGCGGTTCCTGATCCCCTCGTCGACCGAGGCCAACTGCGGGTCGAGGACGGCGTGTTCGGCCTCCATCTGCTCCAGCAGCGCCAGGTCGTCGGGCCGGCCGGCCACCAGCCGGGTCAGCCGGGGCCACAGCCAGGTGTCCTCCACGGTGTGGTGGACGTGCAGCTGCTGCTTGAAGTTCTCCCAGCCGTCCCGGACCTGCGGGCTGTCGGCCCGGCCGGCCGCGGCGGCCGCGGCCAGCCGCTCCAGGTCGCGGCGGAAGCCGTCGTGGGTGACGTACATCTCGGTGAAGTTGATCCGGTCCGCCGGGTTGGCGGTCACGATGCGCTGTGTCTCGGTGGTCATGATTCCCTCTTGATTCGTGGGTCCGGCGGGCCGTGGTCGCCCGTCAGCCGTGTGCGGTGGACGATCCGGGCTGCGCGACGGTGCCGGCCTCGGCGGTCTGGTCCTCGTCGGGCACCGGCAGCCCGTGCGGGTTGGCGGACGGGCCGCGCGGGCTGACGATCACCAGGCAGGCGATCACCCCGAGCAGCAGCACCCCGAACGGCACGAGCATGGTGGGCTTCATCGCGTGGGTGAAGCCGTGCCCGAACACGGCGGTGGCCGCGTCCTGCACCCGGTGCGCGGCCGAGGCGGGTATGCCGGACGGCAGCTTCATGCCGCCGCCGCTCTGGCCGCCCACCGCGAGGTGCTTGCCCTCCTCGGCGAAGTTGCGGACGAACTGGCCGCGGTACGGGGCCGGCAGCGAGCCGGCCCGGGCCTGCGCCTGGTCGTTGAGCGAGGACACCAGCTGGTTCTGCAGCACCGCGCCGATCACCGCGCCGGCCAGTACCGAACCGACCTGCCGCAGCGCGTTGTTGACGCCGGAGGCGGCGCCGGTGAGCTTCGGCGGCACGTTGCGCATGACCTCGGTGGCCATCGGGGTGAAGGTGCAGCCCATGCCCATGCCGATCAGCAGCACCGGGCCGATCAGCGCGGTCCAGCTCTGCCCGACCTCGGCGGTGGTGACGATCCAGATGATGCCGCCGGAGAACGCCGTCAGGCCGCCCATCAGGATGTACTTGCCGCCGAACTTGTCGGCCAGCACCCCGGACGGGCCCGCGGTGATGATCGAGCCGACCGCCATCGGCACCAGCACCCCGCCGGCCTTCAGCGCGCTGAAGCCCAGCACCGACTGGAGGTAGATGGTCAGCGGCAGGATCAGTCCGACGACGCCGAACGACACGGCGACGCCGACGAAGTTCACCACCGAGAAGTTGCGGTCCCTGAACAGCACGTAGGGCACCAGCGGCTCGTTGTCCTGCTGGCCGCGCTGGTAGACCAGGAACACCGCGAGCACCACCGCGGCGGCGGCCAGGGTGCCCCAGATCCAGCCGTTCCAGTCGTACTTCTGCCCCTCGATCAGGCCGAAGGCGAGCAGGAAGAGCGCGACGGTCGCCAGGATCACCCCGGGGATGTCGAAGCGGTGCCGCACGGCGCGCTTCGGGGCCGGCATCAGCAGCGCCGCCCCGATCACCACGATCACCCCGATCGGGATGTTGACGAAGAAGATCCACCGCCAGTCGAGCTTGGTGACCAGCAGGCCGCCGAGGCTGGGTCCGGCCACCGAGGCGAGTCCCGCCACGGTGCCCCAGATGCCGAGCGCGACACCGCGCTTCTCCTCCGGGAAGACGTCCACCAGCATCGACAGGGTCTGCGGCATCAGCAGCGCCGCCCCGATGCCCTGCACCGCGCGGTACGCGATCAGCTGGCCGGGGTCCTGCGCGAGCCCGCAGGCCAGGCTCGCCAGCGTGAACACGCTGACCCCGGCGATGAACAGGTACTTCTTGCCGCGCAGGTCACCGAGCCGGCCCGCGGTGATCAGCAGGACGGCCAGGCCCAGCGTGTAGGCGTTGACCACCCACAGGATCTGGTCCAGTGACGCGTCCAGGCTGTCCACCATGTCGGGGATGGCGATGTTGACGATCGTCAGGTCAAGCAGGGTCATGAAGAACCCGAGGGACAGGATCACCAGGATCGCCCACGGATTGCCCTTCCACTTGCTCACAACTTCCTCCTAGCCGTGCGTGGCGTGGTACGGGCCGCACGGCGTCCCGCGACGCTCAGCCCCTGGTCCGTAGAGACCGGCCGGTTCGGCGGTGTGACATCGCCTGCCGGGTTTGAGACACAGGCCACATATGCGCAGGAGGTGCCCGGAGGTCAGCCGGCGGCCGGCGCCAGCCGCTCGCGCAGGAACTCCACCACCCGCTCGCGGGCGGCGAGCGCGGGGTGCCCGGCGGTCTCCCTGACCTCGCCGGTCAGCACCGAGTGGGCGCTCTTGGCGAAGCCGCCGGCGTTGCCCTTGGAGGAGTCCAGCTCGATCACCTCGAAGGCGTCGCCGAGGCTGCGCCGCAGGGTGGCGAACCGGGCGCGCTGGGAGCCCTTGTCCTCGCTGAAGCGCAGGCCGAGCACGCACAGGCCGGAGTCCTTGGTGCGCTGGACGACGGTGTCGAGTTCCTGCTCCGACACCCCCGGGTCGGCGGCCCGCCGGCCGCCCACCGGGAACGGCAGCGCGGGCTGGCTGAGCACCGGCGCCAGGACGACGTCGTCCACCGCGGCGGCCAGTGCGAAGCCGCCGGTGAAGCACATGCCGATGATGCCGACGCCGGGCCCGGGGGTGCGGGCGGCCAGGTCCCGGGCCACCGCCTTGAGGTAGTCGGCGATCGGCCGGTGCGCGTTGGTGGCGAAGGCCCGGAACTCCGCGGAGACGCAGAGCTTGGCGAAGGTCTGGATGCCGTAGCCGGCGCTGGCCTTGCGGCCCGGGTCGCCGAACGGCGACGGGATCGCCACGGTGAAGCCCTGCTTGACGATGTGGTCGGCCAGGCCCAGCACCTGGGGCGTCATCCCGGGGATCTCCGGGACCAGGACCACCCCGGGCCCGTCGCCCTTCTCGTACACGTCATGGGTGAGTCCGGCCCCCGTGAACGGCGTCCGGCGCCAGCCGGTGAGATCGGAGGTCGGTGCGGATCCGGTCACGAGGGGTCTCCTTCATCAGGTCGTATGCGTCAGGTCGTACGTCCCTGCGGTGCCGGCCGCTACGAGGCCGGCGTCTTCCGCCTGCGCCCCGCCCGGACGGCGAGCACGAAGAAGGCGGTCCAGCTGGCGATCACATCGACGTGATCGACGTAGTCGGTGGACCCGTTGGACCTGCGGGTCTTGTTGGCGGCCCCGACCAGGCTGACGGTCAGGGTGCCGAGCGTGAGCAGGGTGCGCATCGGCGTCGGCCCGGTGCGGGGCTTCGGCTGCACGGCAGCACTCATGGTAGGGGCGCCTCCTCGCGGCGGGGTGGATACCGGCCAGGCGGGCGGGGGCCCGAAGCGTCACGGGCCCCCGGCCGGTCACATCTTCGGCGGCAGCATGTCCTTCGGGGTGAACCTGACCACCGGGATCAGCCGGCTGGCCCGGTTCTGGAACTCCCAGATGAACGGGTACACGTCGGTGTACATCTTCCAGATCCGGTCCCGCTCGGCGCCGGTCACCTCGTCGGCGACGACGTCGATCACCTCACGGCCGATATTGATCTTCACCTCGGGGGTGGCCTTGACGTTCAGGTACCAGGCCGGGTGGATCGCCTTCGGGCCGCCGGGGACGTCGAAGTGGCCGGGCACGGCGACCGCGTAGAAGATGCCGTTCTCGAACTGGTAGCCGAGCGGGACGATCCGCTCCTTGCCCGACTTGCGGCCCTGGGTGTGCAGCAGCAGCGCGTCCAGGTCGCCGAAGCGACCCATCAGCCGGCCCTGGGAGCGCTGGTAGGCCACGATGTTGACGTTCAGGAAGAACTTGTTGATCCGCTTCTGGATGCCGCTCGGCGGCTTGGAGTAGAGGTAGACGTTGAAGCGCACGAACGCCCGCATCAGCGGCCCTGCGTTGAGCTCGGGGCGGGTGGTGGACCAGGAGGTCAGTGCGTTGGTCTCCCGGATGACCGAGGTGTCGCCCATCGGCTCGGCCGTCGTGTCGGCCATGGGCTTCGGCGTGGTCTGCATGGAGTCGTGCCTTTCAGGTCGCGGGAACGGGTTGCGGAGCCGGGGCTGGGGCGGCGGTCAGAGCAGCTTGCGGCCCTTGATGCCGGCCCGGATCGATCCGGTGAGGGTGGCCGAGGCGAGGTCCTTCATCGCCGGCGGGGCCTGGGTGACGCCCCAGAACATGAACCTGGCCATCATGTAGGTGGTCGGCACGATGAACCGGGTGTCCTCGGGGGACTTCCAGCCGAAGTGCGGGTTCAGCAGGTCGCAGTTGTTCAGCTTGTCGAAGATGATGTCCGCGGCCTCGTCGCCGGTGAGCACGCCGGCCTCGTACTTCTCGCAGGACTCGGCGGTGAGTTCGAGGATCTCCCGGAAGACCGGGTTGGGGTACCACAGGCCCGGGTACGGGTTCTCCTCCTCCAGCTGGTGCTCCAGCTGCTTCACGTCGCCGGTGAGCGCGTAGTTCACCCGGGCGCGGGTCAGCCGCATCACCCCGGGGGTCAGGAAGCCGCCCCAGACCCGGAAGACCGCGTTCCACAGCCGGAAGTGCGAGAAGGCGATGTAGGAGCTGTTGACCAGCTGGTCGTTGTAGTAGAGGAGGCCGCGCTCGAGGCGGTCCACGTACTCGAACCGCTCCACCGAGAAGTCGTCGTCCTGGAGGGCCGGCAGCAGCCGGCTCATCAGCGAGTAGACCACCTCGAAGGTGTTGGACAGGCCGCGCGAGAACAGCGGGTCCAGGAAGCCGGCCGCGTGCGACATCAGGCACCAGCGGTGGCCGATGGACTCCGAACTGCTGTACTGGAGGCGGTCGGTGGAGACCCACTCGCGGACCCGGGTGGCGCCCTCGAACTGCCGCTTCACCGCCGGGTACATGTCCAGGTACTTGTTGAACTCCTCTTCGGGAGTCATGTCCTTGGGCTTGGGGTAGACCCGCTCGTCGAAGGTCAGCCCGACGCTGCACACCGGGTTCTTGGATTCCTTCACGTTGTTGAACGGGATGATCCAGAACCAGCCGCGCTCGATCATGTGGTGCAGGGTGCCGTTGTTCCACGGCGACACCTTCGGCGGGCGCAGGCTCTGCGGGTGGTGGCTGACGTCGTCGAACGGCTTCACGCCGACGTAGTGCGTGAACAGCGACCGCGAGTGGTGCTTGAAGCGGGCCGGCTTGTCCCGCAGGCCCTTCTTCTCGGCCAGCAGCGAGCGGAAGCCGGAGGCGTCGATCAGGTAGCGGGCCCGGAACACCTCGCCGTTCTGGCCGGTGACGGTCACCCCGTCCTCGTCGAAGTCCAGGTCGGCGACCCGCCAGTTCTGCCGGGTGGTGGTGCCGTACTTGGCGGCGACGTGGAAGTAGTAGGCGTCGGTGTCCTGCCGGAACAGGTGGCTGGCCTCGGTCAGGATCTTCGGGATGACGAACTGGGTCGCCTCCCGCGGGTTCGGCTCCTTGCCCACGTCGTGCTTGATGAAGCCGAAGCTCTGCTTCTTGCCGTGGAACGGGCCGATGTGCTTGGTGACGGCCTTCACGTCGAGCAGGTGGTGCAGTTCGGGGATCTGGAACCGCTCGGCGAGGATGTGCAGCCACTCGATCAGCTGCGGGGTCATCGACTCGCCGATGGCCATCCGGGGGTGCGAAGCGGCGTCCACCAGCACCACGTTGGCGCCGTTGCGTGCCAGGATCGCCGCGCTGACCGAGCCCGCCAGGCCCGAGCCGACGATCAGGACGTCGCAGTTCTGCGCCTTGCTTGAGTTCATGGCCGGGACAACTGCCTTGGCTTTGCTGGGCACGGAGGCGCCCCTCTCTGCTCGGGTTGGCCTGTCTTGGTCGGGTACGGGTTGCTCTGCCGGTGCGCCGAACCAGCGGCGCAGGGCCGGGGCCGGGTCGATCGCGCGGACGGCGGCCCAGGCGACATAGCCGTCGGGGCGCAGCAGCACCGACTTGGTGCCGTCGAGCGCCGTACCGGGCGCGGCGATCGCGGTGACCACGTCCACCCGGCCCGACCAGCCCGCGGCGGTGCCGGCCAGCTTCGCCGGCCGCCTGGCGTCGCCCGACAGGTCGAGCAGCACCCCGCGGCCGGTGCGCAGCAGCTCGGTGGTGCTGGTCGGGCCGTCCTGGGTGGCGAGTTCGACGTGCGGCACCCGGCCGCCGGTCAGCGGGTGGCCGTTGCTCTCGTAGTGGATGTCGAGGCCGCTGATCATGCCGGCCAGATGGCCGCGGACCACCGGGACACCGCTGATCAGCTCGCCGGTGGCGGCCCTGACCGCCTCGACCTCCTGGCCGCCGAACAGGATGACGGTCTGCGCCTCGATGTTGGCCAGTACCCGCCGTCCGACCGCGTGCCGTTCGGTGTGGTAGGTGTCGAGCAGCCCGTCCGGCGCCCGGCCGGTGACCTGCGCGGCCAGCTTCCAGCCGAGGTTGACGCCGTCCTGCAGGCCCAGGTTGAGCGCCTGGCCGCCGACCGGCATCTGCCGGTGCGCGGCGTCGCCGGCCAGCAGCACCCGGCCCCTGCGGTAACTCGCCGCCTGGCGGCTGGTGTTGCCGAACGCGTTCAGCCAGGTCGGGGTGCCGCCGGTGATGTCCTCACCGGTGACCCTGGCCCAGACCTCGGCGATCTCGGCGTAGGGCGGCTCCCCGGTGCGCGGCCGCACCTCGCGGCCGAACTCGTGCACCATCACCCGGGTGACGCCGTTCCGGGTGGCGGCGATGGCCACCCCGTTCGGCATCCGCTCGAAGCGCCGGTTCGGGATCTCCAGGCCGCGCACGTCGCAGCGCAGCAGTTCCTTGGTGGCGTCGGAGCCGGGGAACTCGAACCCCGCGAGCCGCCGTACGGTGCTGTCCTCGCCGTCGCAGCCCACCAGGTAGTCGGCGGTCAGCCGGCCGACCCCGTCGGGGGTGGCGACCTCGACCTCCACCCCGTCGCCGTCCGCGGTCAGGCCCAGCAGCTCGTGCTCGCGCCTGACCTCGGCGCCCAGCCCCGTCGCCCAGCCGGCCAGCAGCCGCTCCACCTCGGCCTGCGGCACCTTCCACTGGCCGGGGTAGCGGGTGGTGGGCTCGCCGAGGTCCAGCGGCAGCCCGCCGAAGTGGCCCATCGGGTCGTTCGGCGGGTCGCCTAGCTCGGCGAGCAGCCCGCGCTGGTCGAGGATCTCCATGGTGCGGGCGTGCAGCGTCGAGGCCCGCGACTCCGTGGTCGGCGCGGCCAGCCGCTCCAGCACGATCACCGAGGCGCCGCCGAGCCGCAGTTCACCGGCCAGCACCAGGCCGACCGGCCCGGCGCCGACGACGATGACCTGGGCGTCGTGCCCGGTGCCCGGGGAGCCGTCGCCCCGGGTCTCGGTTGCGTCCATGTCAGCGCCGGCCTTCGGCGTAGTCCTTGGCGTGGCCGAGCGTGGCACGGCTGTTGGTGCTCAGCGCGTTCTGCACGTACTGCTTGGCCTCCGCGACACCGGCGCCCTCGCCGAGGATCTTCGTGATGTTCGCGGTGTTGATCACCACCGTGTGCTGCGAGCTGGCGGAGACGCCGTCGGCGTCCTCCTCGAACAGCCAGTAGCCGGTGTGCAGCGTCATCAGGGCCGGCACGGTGATCTGCTTGTAGACGATCCGCGCGTGCGGGAAGCAGACCCGCACCGACTTGGTGGTGTGGGTGGACCCGTCCTTGGTCATGGTGTCCATCTCCAGCACCTGCAGGCCGGGGGTGTCCTCGTCGAGCTGGACCCGGGCCACGTGCGGGAGGCGGTCCTTCCAGAACTGCGCCTCGTTGATGAAGTCGTAGACGTCCTTGACGTCGCCGTCGATCCGGACGGTGTCGATGAACGACAGCAGCAGGTCGTCGGATGCCACCGCGAGTTCGACGTTGGTCTTCAGCGCCGCCAGCTCCGAGCGGCTGTTGCGGTCCACGGCCTGGTCGATCCACTCCAGGCCGGCCGGGTCGTCGTCGACGGCCCGGTAGTCGTGCAGCAGCCGCACCCGGCTCTCGTCGTCGTCCAGCGGCTCGATGATCCAGGTGCCGCCCATCGCCGCCACCGGCGGCGCGGACACCTCCTGCCGGAACTCGATCCGCAGCGCCTTCGGGTCGAGCACCCGGCGCGAGGTCCAGTTCTTCGCGGCGCCGTTGGCGGTCGCCCAGATCCGGATCCGCTCCTCGTCAGCGGACAGCTCCACCTGGTCCACGAACACCGTCGGCGGGAAGATCCGCGGCCAGTTCTCCACCTCGGCGATCAACCGGTACACGGCGGCGGCCGGCGCGTTCACCGTGATCTCGTGCTCCACCTCGCGGTGGCCTGTCAGCGTCATGCCCGTTCCCCTCACGCGAGTGGTCAGAAGTCGTCAGAAGTGGTCCGAATGCCCGGAAGCCACCAGCAGTGGTCAGAAGTTGCCGAGGCCGCCGCAGACGTTGATCGCCTGCGCGGTGACCGAGGCCGCCGTGTCGGTGGCCAGATAGGCGACCATGCCCGCGACCTCCTCGGGCGTGGAGTACCGGCCGAGCGGGATCTTGGCCTGGAACTTCTGCAGGATCTCGCCCTCCGAGGTCGAGTACGCCGCCGCGTAGCCCTGCCGGACCCGCTGCGCCATCGGCGTCTCCACGTAGCCGGGGCAGACCGCGTTCACCGTGATGCCGGTCGGCGCGAGCTCGTTGCCCAGCGCCTTGGTGAAGCCCACCACCCCGTGCTTGGAGGCCGAGTACGGAGCGCCCAGCACCACGCCCTGCTTGCCGGCCGTCGAGGCGATGTTGATGATCCGGCCGCGGTCCCGGTAGCGCATGCCGCCGGTGTTCAGCACCTCGCGGGTCATCAGGAAGACGCTGTTGAGATTGGTGTTGACGACGTCGAACCACAGCTCGTCGTCGATGTCCGCGGTCACCCCGCCGCCGCTGCGGCCCGCGTTGTTCACCAGCACGTCCACCGGGCCGAAGCGCTCGACGCCGGCCAGGACGAACGCCTTGATGTCGGCGGGCGACTTCACGTCGCAGGCGGCGCCGTCGACGTCCAGGCCCTCCTGCCGCAGTTCCTTGACGGTGACCTCGACGCCCTCGGGTGTGCGCGCGCAGATGAACACCTGGTGTCCCTGCGCCGCCAGCGCCCTGGTGACGGCGAGCCCGATTCCGCTGGTGGCCCCGGTGACGAGAGCGACCCGCTGCCCCTGATCCGACATGACTGCTCCTCCGACTCGTGTCCCTTGCGTGGCTGGTCGGTGCCGCCGCCGCTCCTCGGGAGCGCGGCGGCGGCACCGGATGTGGGGGCCGCTCAGGCCGCCCGGTCGCTGTGGCCGTCAGGCCGTGGTGACCGGTGGGGCGCTCAGGCCGCGTGTTCTGCGGCGAGCTGGCCGTTGACCACCGCGAGCAGCGCCCGCGGGGTGTCCACCTCGCTGACGGTGGTGTCCTCCAGCTCGATCCCGTGCTCGCGCTCGATGCGGCTGCCGGTCTCCAGCAGCGCCAGCGAGTCGTAGCCCAGGTCCTCGAAGGTCAGGTCGAGGATGTCGCCGTCGAGGTCGATCCCCTCGTCCTCACCGGCCGCTTCCCGCAGGATGCGCTTGAGGTCTTCGATGGTGAGTTCCATGCCGGCTCCAGGTCCCTTCGTTGAATGGCGCGACAGTGCGACGGTCGTGCGCGGTACGGGTCCGGGGTCAGCCGGCCCGGCGCACGACCATCGCGGAGTTGAAGCCGCCGTAGCCGCGGGCCAGTACCAGGGCCGCGTTCACGGTGGCCTGCCGGGGCGTGTCCACGACCAGGTCGAGGCCGTACCCGGCGGCCGGCCGCACATTGGTGGTCGGCGGGATGACGCCGTCCCTGATCGACAGCAGCGCGGCGGCCGTGTCGAGCGAGGCGGCGCCGGAGTAGAGCCGGCCGGTCATCGTCTTGGGCGCGGTGACCGGCACCCCGCCCGGACCGAACACCGCGCTGAGGGCGTCGGCCTCGATCCGGTCGAGCTCGGGTTCCGCGGCGGCGTCGGCGAAGACCACGTCGATGTCGGCCGGCGTCAGCTCGGCGTCCCGGAGCGCGATCTCGATGCACCGGCGCAGCCCCGGCTCCCGGCCGCTGCCGGGCCTGGGGTCGAACGTCGAGCCGTAGCCGGCGATCTCCCCGTAGACCCGGGCGCCGCGCTCCCGCGCGGACTCGGCGTCCTCCAGGATCAGCAGCGCGCCGCCCTCGCCGGGTACGTAGCCGGCGGCGTCGGCGTCGAACGGCCGGTAGGCGGTGTCCGGGTCGTCGCCGGTGCTCATCCGGCCGGTGGCGACCTGCGCGATCCAGCCCCACGGGCAGATCGAGCCGTCCACCCCGCCCGAGACGATCAGCCGGCTGCCCTTGCGGATCTGCCGCCTGGCCTGGGCGACCGCGTCCAGGCCGCCGGCCTGGTCGGAGACGACCACCCCGCTGGGGCCCTGCATGCCGTTGCGGATCGAGATCTGGCCGGTGTTCACCGCGTAGAACCAGGCGAAGGACTGGTACGCGCTGACGTAGCTGCCGCCCTGGCTCCACAGCTTGCGCAGCTCGTTCTGGCCGAACTCGAAACCGCCCGACGAGCTGGCGGTGACGACGCCCATGTCGAACTGCTTCCACTCCTTGGGCGTGACGCCGGCGTCGGCCAGCGCCCAGTCCGCGGCGACCAGCGCGAGCCTGGTCATGTGGTCGGTCTGCGGGATCAGCCGGCCCGGCAGGTGGTCCTCGGCGGTGAAGCCGGGCACCTCCCCGGCCAGCGTGGACGGGTAGCCGCTCGCGTCGAACCGCTTGATCGGCGCGATGCCGCTGCGGCCGTCCTTCGTGGCGGCCCAGTACGGCTCCGTACCGAGCCCGTTGGGCGCGGTGACACCGACTCCGGTGACGACCACCGAGGTGCCGCTCATGCCGCCCTCCGAAGCACCATCGCGCTCTGGAAGCCGCCGAAGCCGCTGCCCACGGTCAGCACCGTGTCGGTCAGGTGCTCCCTCGCCTTGAGCGGTACGTAGTCCAGGTCGCAGTGCGGGTCCGGCTCGTGCAGGTTCGCCGTCGGCGGCACCAGGTTGTTCTCGATGGCCAGCGCGGAGGCGGCGATCTCGATCGAGCCGATCGCGCCGAGCGAGTGCCCGACCATCGACTTGATGGAGCTCATCGGCGTCCGGTACGCGTGGTCGCCGAGTATCCGCTTGACCGCCGCGGTCTCGTGCCGGTCGTTCTGCTTGGTGCCCGAGCCGTGCGCGTTGACGTAGTCGATCTGCTCGGGGTTGACCCGCGCCTCGTCCAGCGCGGTGCGGATCGCCTCGGCCATCTCCCGGCCGTCGGGCCGCAGTCCGGTCATGTGGAAGGCGTTGGAACGGGTCGCGTAGCCGGCGATCTCGGCGTAGATGTGCGCGCCGCGCGCCTTGGCCCGCTCGTACTCCTCCAGGACGAACATCGCCGACCCCTCGCCCAGCACGAAGCCGTTGCGGGAGTTGTCGAACGGCCGGGAGGCGTGCTCCGGGTCGTCGTTGCGCGAGGTCGTCGCCTTGATGGCGTCGAAGCAGGCCACCGTGATCGGCGAGATCGGGGCGTCGGTGGCGCCCGCGATCATCACGTCCACGCTGCCCTCGCGGATCAGCTCGGTCGCGTAGCCGACCGAGTCGAGGCCCGAGGTGCAGCCGGTGGACACCACGGTCGCCGGCCCCTCGGCGCCGGTGGACCAGGCCACCTCGGTGGCGAACGAGCTGGGTACCAGGTAGTCGTACAGATGCGGCACCGCGTACCGGTGGTCGTTGAGCGCCAGCCGGCCGCCGTCACTGGTGACGCGGTACTCCTGGTCCAGGCCCATCGTGGCGCCGACGGCGCTGCCGACGGTCACCCCGGTGCGGTACGGGTCGAGGTCGGCCAGTTCCAGGCCGCTGCTCGCGACCGCCTCCGCCGCGGTGACCACCGCGAACTGCGCGGCCCGGTCCATCCGGCGGATCTCCTGCGGGCTCAGTCCCAGGGCCTCGGGGTCGAAATCGACCTCGGCGGCCACGCGGGAACGGAACGGGGCGGGATCGAAAAACGTGATGCCTCTGGTCGCGGTGCGGCCCTCGCTGAGCAGACTCCAGAAGTCCTTGACGCCGACACCCCCCGGCGCCACGACCCCAATGCCGGTTATCACCACTCGCCGTCCCATGTGGACGCCGCTCCCTTCGGGAAAATGTTCGCGGTTAGTGCGGCACGGCCGGAACTACTGCTCCGACCTGTCCCAGTGGTAGAAGCGCTGCGCCATCGCGTCCTTCGGCGACCGCCAGGTCGCCGGGTTGTACGCCTCGATGTACGGCTTGAGGTCGGCACTGACCTGTACGAAGAGCGGGTGGTTCTTGGTCTCCTCGATGGTGGTGTTGCCGGCCTCGGTGTCGAAGTCCTGGAGGTGGAAGTAGAGGCCGTTGTAGGAGAAGAGCTCCCGGCGTCGGGTGCCCATCAGGTCGGGCATGCCGGTCTGGTCGAACTCGCCGAAGATCTTGGACACTTCCTCGGCGGACTGCGGCAGCATGCGCGCGACGATCAACGTGCTGTGCATCGTGGGCTCCTTGGCTTCCTCGTGGCGGGCTTGGGGCAGGCTTGCGGCGGGCTGGTCTGCACGGTCCCCGGCGAGGCGTCAGCCCTGCCGGGACCGCTGTGCGCGGCGGCTGAAGCAGTCGTGCGCGTCGGCCTCGGAGTAGAAAGTGCGGCCCGACCGGTGCTGCCGGCGCCAGCGCTGCTCGCTGGCCAGCCGGTAGACGGTGCCGACCGGGGTGTCCCACAGCCGGGCGATGTCGGTGGCGGCGAGCCAGCGTTCGGCGACGGCTCCCTGGGCGGGGTTTTCGCCGGGGGCGCCGGCCCCGGCCCTTGTCGCGGCGCGCGGCATCAGCCGGCGCAGCTGCGTCCACTGGTGGCCGGCCCAGCTGTGCTGCGGATCCGCGTCGCAGTTCACCGCCGGGTGGCCGCCGGCCGCGCCGCCCGGCACGGTCGCCGACAGCAGCCCGGCGCAGCCCGGCACCACGCAGCCGCCGAGCCCGATCCGCCGGCTCTGGTCCGGGTGCGCGACCCGGTCGGCCCGCACCACCAGCCGGGCCACCTCCCTGGTCGCCTCGGCGGCGGCCGGGTGCGCGGCGAGCCAGTCGGTGTGCCGCAGCAGGAAGACCGACAGGGCGGTGATGCCGCGCTCGGGCGGCCGCAGCCGCCGCTCCTGCGCGACCAGCCCGCTCCACGAGCCGAGCACCGTCATGATCGCGGCCCTGGCCTCGGCGGCGGCGGCGTTGAACGGCAGCCCAGGCAGCGGTCCGCCCGAGGTGCGCTCCCGCAGCCCCTTGGCGGAGGCACCGCCGAGCACCCGCTCGCAGTCCCGGTACAGGCCCGGCAGCCGCCTGATGTCCTCGGCCAGCCTGCGGTGGCACCCGGCGCACAGCCGGTGGCCGCCGGTCGCGCGGCCCGCCGGACGGCCGCCGGCTCGCCGCGTGCCGCACTCGTGGCCGACGCAGCCGGTGCCGCTCGTGCCACTTGTGCCGCTCGTGCCTGTTCCGCCTGCGCCGCTCATGCCGGTGACCCGGACTGGGTGGACTGGCCGCCGAGCCCCAGGCCGAGCCGGAAGCCGACCCCGCGTACGGTGACGATCCACTCCCGGGCGCCGAGCTTGGTGCGCAGGCTGCTGACGTGCGTGTCCACGGTGCGCCGCGACCAGGAGTCGCCCCACACCTGCTGCATCAGCCGCTTGCGGGTGATGACGATGTCCGGGTGCGAGGCGAGCAGGTACAGGACGTCGAACTCCTTGCGGGTGACGTCGATCCGCCGGCCGCTGAGCCGTACCTCGCGGGAGCCCGCGTCGATCCGCAGCGCGCCGGCCGAGACCACCCGGGCGGAGGCCGGCGCCGGCCGGGCCCGGCGCATCACCGCGTCCATCCGCGCCATCAGCTCGCGGAAGCCGTAGGGCTTGACGAGGTAGTCGTCGGCGCCGGCCTGGAGGCCGAGCACCCGGTCGAGCTCGGTGCCCCGCGCGGTGACCGCGATGACGGCCACGTCGCAGACCGAGCGGATGCCGCGGCAGACCTCGAGGCCGTCCAGGTCGGGCAGGTCGAGGTCGAGCAGCACCAGGTCGGCGTCCTCGTACACCTGGAGCGCCGCGCCGCCGGTCGCCACCGACACGACCTCGTGCCCGTGCCGCCGCAGTCCGCGGACCAGTGACTCGGCGTCCACGGCGTGCGGTTCGACGACCAGCACCCGCCAGTTCGCCGACGGTCCCGGCACCGCGTGGACGGGCTGCGCGGTACGGGCGTGGGCGCGATTGAGGGGTGCGGACGCGACCGGGGCCGGTGTATGAGGTTTCAGAAGGTCTGTCTGACTCATGGGTCCGCCCTTTGTGGCTGCTCGGGCCGGCTTGCGGCCTCGCCTGATCGGTTCGTTGGACTGTTCGTCGCCCTCCACCGCCGCTCGTTCCGGCACGCCCGCGCGGGTCCCGCGCTGCCGCGCGATCCGGCGCCCTCAGCGCGCGGCGCCGGCCGCGGTCAGGAACCCGAGTGGCCCGAGTAGTCAGCCGCGAGCGGGAGCGCGCCGAGTGCCGAGGCGAACTGCCGTGCGTCGTAGGTCGCGTGCACCTGCGCCCCGGGGGCGATCCGGCGGCACAGGCCGCCGAGCACCTTGCCGGGTCCGGCCTCCACGAACCGGTTCACGCCGTCGGCCGACATCCGGCCGACGGTGTCGGTCCAGCGGACCCGCCCGGTGAGCTGGCGGCGCAGCACCCGCCGGGCCTGCGCGCCGCCGGTGACCGGGGCCGCGGTGACCGAGGAGACGAGGTCGACGCCGGCCGGGTCGCGGAACTCCACCGCGTCCAGCGCCGCCGCGAACTCCTCCTCGATCTCGGCCATCAGGCTGCAGTGGAAGGGGGCGCCCACCTCAAGCGGTACCGCGCGGCGGGCGCCGGCCGCGAGGGCCGCCTCCACCACCAGGCCGACCGCGCCGGCCTGGCCGGAGACCACCACCTGCGCGGGCTCGTTGTCGTTGGCGATCTCGACGACCTGCCCGCTGCCGGTGGCGGCCAGCGCGCAGATCGACTCGACGTCGGCGAGCGGCAGTCCGAGCACCGCGGCCATCGCGCCGGGAACGCGCTCGTTGACCCCGGCCATCAGCCGGCCGCGCAGCCGGACCAGGCGCAGCGCGTCGGTCCAGTCCAGGACGCCGGCGGCGACCAGCGCGGTGTACTCGCCGAGGCTGTGCCCGGCGACGACGTCCGGCTCGACACCTTCGGCGCGCAGCGCGTGCCAGGTGCACAGGCTGGTGAGGAACACGGCCGGCTGGGTGACAGCGGTGTCCCGCAGGGCTTCCGCGGGGCCGTCCCAGCACAGTCGTGACAGCGGAAGGCCGAGGATCTCGTCAGCGGCTGTGTAATAGGTGTCGATCAATTCCGGATACCGTCCGGCGAGATCGAGACCCATACCTACACGCTGTGATCCTTGGCCCGGGAAGACGAAGCCGATCCTGTCCATGCGCCGCATGGCTCCTTCCGGCCTTTTGGCGGTGCCAGGCTGGTTTCCGGGCAGCACCCGGCTGGTTTGCGGGCGGTGTCCGGCTGGTTTGCGAGGTGCGCCACGGAGAACGGGCATAAATGCGCCGCTCGGGCGCCGCACATACGAGACCCCGTGGCGGTGAACCGCACACGGGGTGAGAGATCAGGTGTTCGATACCTGGTGCTGGGGAGCCGACATCCAGAAATCGCTCCGGGAGCGGAACCGGGCATGGCTCGGCCGCTGAAAGCATCGTGACAGTCCTCCGCTGCGGATGTCAACTCCCTTCCCCACCAGCACGTTTGCCCAGGCCCCCGGCTGCGGGCGGCTGACCGGCGGCTATGCGGGGGCAATGATGGTTGCACCCTCCCACCAGTTTTGCGTGACACTCCCGATCGCGGATAGCGCCGGCACATCGGTGAGCATTTCGGTCACTCCGGACCCAAAGACACCGACTGACATGACATCGGAACGAAGATTCCGGAACGCTTGCGGACGGTGCCAGTCACCGGTGTCACGGACATGGGCACCCAGCTTTTACACTTCACCAACGCTCCAATGGACCCCCGCCCGGACCTGTCGTTCTCCCTGATCGTCGCAGGTAGAACGGGTATGGACGACTCATGGGTTTGCATGTATCGTCGCCTGCCAAACGCGAACATCCGTATGCTGCAAGCCGTACATGACTCGGGAGCGGGGGTTCCGGATCGTTATGAACACGGATTTAACGCGACAGACCCAACAGGACTCACCACGGTCACCGGGGCGTTTCCAGCCACCGGTATCCTCGCCCTCAGGGCAGGACCGGTCAGGCACGCCCGATGAGTCGGTCACCTCAGGGCACGCCCGTCAGCAGGTCCCTTCGCGGGCCAGCCGCTGCCGACCCGACTGAGGTCAGCGCAGCCGCGAGCGTGACAGCTCGCCGGATCACACACGGCCGGGTTCGACTCCGCCGGCCGTTCACGATGAGCCATGAGCCATGTGCTCGCAGAAGTCAGCTCCGGTAATTCCCTGTGCCTGCAAAGTACGTCGAAAGGTACGTCGAAAGATTCCGGACCACACGGCGGCGCCGATGCCGATGCCTGCCATCAGCGCTGTCCGATAAGAGGCCAGACACCGCCGAGGCGTCCCGTCCTGCACGGACGACGCCCTCGGCAGGTTCTGCCTGACGGGTGCACACCTGCCCGGTCGTCCGGATGAACAGCGAGTTCGCTCTGCGACAGCCACCCTTCCGACATCATGACCTTCAGGTGACGACATGAATTCATCTTTATGTGTGGGACAGAAATGCGGCAGCATGCCGCACGGCACGCGACCTCGTCGCACCGCGGCCCCCGGGCTGCGGCTCTGCACCTCGTGCTACCACGATCTCAAGGCCAATCTGATGGAGCTGCCGGAGATCTACGACGACTGCGAGTCCGCACTGCACCCGAAGCGCAATCCGACCATGCAACGGGTCAGCGGCAGCCGGCAGTCGCCCGGTATCAGGCTGGACGAGGGCGCGATCAGCGCCCGGTCGAGCATCGTCGGCTTCCTCGCCTCGTGGGCGGCCATGGTCGCCGACGAGCGCTCGGTCACCAGACCGGCGCACCGCAGTCCGGGCGTGCTCGCGGACTTCCTGGTCACGCACCTCAACTGGCTGCTGGCCCACCACACGGCGGCGGACTTCGCGGCGGAGATCTCCGAGCTGTCCCACCACGCCAGGCGGTCGGCCTACACCCAGCCGTCGTTGCGCATCGACCTCGGCCAGTGCGTGCGCTCGGACTGCGACGCGGTCATGACGACGGCGCCGGCCGCGCCGCGCGAGGGCCTGCGCAGCCGTGAGGTGAGCTGCACGGCCGGGCACAGCTGGCAGCCGCACCAGTGGCTGCTGCTGTCCCGGCAGATCCAGCAGAAGCAGTCCCAACAGAAGCAGTCGCAGAAGCAGGCGCAGCAGAAGCAGACCGAGCAGTCCCCGACGACCCGGGGCGGCCGCTCATGAATCCTTCACCGCGCAACAGAAGCAGCAGGGGCAGAAGCCGGCTGGTCCCCACGCAGCTCGCGGCCCTGGCCGCGGGGGTGTCGGAGGCGACGATAAGGAAATGGGCCAGCCGCGGGAAGATCACCCGCTACGGCAGCCCCGGCAGGGCGCAGTACGACCTGGACGAGCTGCTCGACCGGGTCGCGGCCCGGTCGGAACAGGCGGCCGGACGGGAGTGAGGCGAGGGAGCCGCGGCGCTGGGGCGTCGCGGCTGCGTCGTCCCATGGGCAGGGTGTGTGCGTGAATCTGCTCGATGCGGGCTCGTTTTGAGCAGAATCAATCATCTACACTGACAATCGCACTGCACTGAGCCGCACCGCACAGCGCCGTTCTGGCGTGGCGCCGTGCCGGTCCGCGCAACCGCCCGCCGTCCTGAGGAGCCCGCATGCCCGCCTCGCTGACCACCGCCGAGATCGCCACCCAGCCCGACTGCTGGCAGCGGGCGGCAGAACTGGCTCCGGCCGAGGCGGCGAAGCTGCCGCGGGACGGCGAACGGGTCGCGGTGATCGGCTGCGGCACCTCGTGGTTCATGGCCCAGTCGTACGCGGCGCTGCGCGAGCAGGCCGGCGCCGGGGCCGGGTCGCCGTCCGGGGCCGGCGGGCGCGGCGAGACCGACGCGTTCGCCGCGTCGGAGTTCCCGTTCGGCCGCAGCTACGACCGGGTGCTGGCGATTACCCGGTCCGGCACCACCACCGAGGTACTGCTCGCCTGCGAGCGGCTGCGCGCGGCCGGCGTGCCGGTCACGGCCGTCACCGCCGATCCGCGCACTCCGGTGATGAAGGCCGCCGACGAGGTCGTGGTGCTGGACTTCGCCGACGAGGAGTCCGTCGTACAGACCAGGTTCGCCACCACCGTGCTCGCGCTGCTGCGCGCCCACCACGGCCACGACCTGCGCGGCGCGGTCGCCGACGCCCGCGAGGCCGTCACCGGCGAGCTCCCCGCCGCGCTGCCCGCGGCCGAGCAGTTCACCTTCCTGGGCACCGGCTGGACCTACGGCCTCGCGCAGGAGGCCGCGCTGAAGATGCGCGAGGCGGCGGGCGCCTGGACCGAGAGCTACCCGGCGATGGAGTACCGGCACGGCCCCGTCAGCATCACCGGGCCCGGCCGCGTCGTCTGGGCGTTCGGCGAACTGCCGCCCGGGCTGGCCGAGGACGTCGCCGCGGTCGGCGGCACGCTGGAGGCGCGGCCGGACACCGACCCGCTGGCCGACCTGATCCGCGCGCAGCGGCTCGCGGTGGCCATCGCGGAGCGCCGCGGCTTCGATCCGGACCGCCCCCGCAACCTGACCCGGTCGGTCGTCCTCCCCTGACGCAGCCGCGCCGGTACCGCGTCCACGGCCGTCCGCACCCGCCGCGACCGCGGCACCCGCCGTCGTGACCACCGGGCGGACCGCTGAACGGCGCGGCCCGATCGCCGTGTCGCCGCGGGGGCGGCTGCCCGATCCGCCGTATCCGCCGTGGCGGGACCACCGAGAACCCGCCACGGCCACGACGTCGCCGGCGCCGTCCGACCCGCCACAACCGTCCGACCCGGCACGGCCTTCACGTCGCCAGCACCGTCCGACCGCCACGCGGCGACCGCCGTCCGACCGGCCACCGCCGTCCGACCCGCCGCACCCGCCTTTTGCGAGGACCCCATGACTGCCGCCGTAACCGCAGAACTCGTGACCGCCGCCCGCGCCGGCGGGCACGGCGTGGCCGCGTTCAACGTGATCACCCTTGAGCACGCGGAGGCGATCATCACCGCCGCCGAGGCCGCCGGGCTGCCGGTGATCCTCCAGGTGAGCGAGAACGCGGTGGCCTTCCACGGCGGGCGGCCCGAGCCGCTGCTCGCCGCGGTGGCGGCGCTGGCCCACGCGGCCGGGGTGCCGGCGGCCGTCCACCTGGACCACGTCGAGAGCGAGGACCTGCTGCGGGCCGGGGTCGCGGCCGGCGTCCGCTCGGTGATGTTCGACGCCTCGAAGCTGCCCTACGAGCAGAACGTCGCCGCCACCGCGCGGATGGTGCGGTGGGCGCACGCCCGGGACGTCTGGGTCGAGGCCGAGCTCGGCGAGGTCGGCGGCAAGGACGGCGCCCACGCCCCCGGGGTCCGTACCGAGCCGGCCGAGGCCGCCGCCTTCACCGCCGCGACCGGCGTCGACGCGCTCGCCGTCGCCGTCGGCAGCTCGCACGCGATGACCGAGCGCACCGCGCGGCTCGACCACGAGCTGATCGCCCGGCTGCGGGACGCCGTACCGGTGCCGCTGGTGCTGCACGGCTCCTCAGGGGTGCCCGACGAGGAGCTGCGGGCGGCGGTCGCGGCCGGCATGGCCAAGGTCAACATCGGCACGGCGCTGAACATCGCCTTCACCGGCGCCGTCCGCGAGCGCCTCGGCGCCGATCCGGCCGTGGTGGACCCGCGGCGCTATCTGCGGGCGGCGCGGGAGGCGATGGCCGGTGCGGCCGGCCATCTGCTGGAGGTCGTCGCGGGCCGGCCGACCGGCGGCGGGCAGGGCGCCGGCCGTACCGCGTAGCGGACGGCGTCCGGCATCCCATGTCCGGTGTCCGGCCGCCACCGCCTCCCACGCCCGGCCGCCACGGACCAATCCGCGTTCCCCGCCGCGACGAATGATCAGTGAGGGCCGCCCACCGGCGGCCGCTGACCACGCGCTGCGGGAGGTAGGGCATGGCGGGCGCAGCACCACCGTCCGGGCCCGGGCAGGTAGGGGACGACGGGCCGCCGGACAGCCGGAAGGACGACCGGCACGACGATCGGCACAGCGACCGGCACGACGACCGGGAACCGTACGGCCGGCGCCGGATCGCGGTGATCGGCAGCGGCATAGCCGGGCTGACCGCCGCCCACGTGCTGTGCCGCTCGGCCGACGTCACCCTCTTCGAGGCCGACGACCGGGTCGGCGGCCACGCCCACACCCACGACATCGCCGACCCGGCCGGCGGCAACCCGCTGCGGGTCGACTCCGGCTTCATCGTGCACAACGCCCGCACCTACCCGTATCTGCTCCGGCTGCTGCGCGAACTCGACGTGGCCACGCAGGAGTCGGAGATGAGCATGTCGGTGCGGTGCGAGGGCTGCGGCCTGGAGTACGCGGGCGCGCTCGGCCCGCGCGGGCTGTTCGCGCAGCCGCGCAACGCGCTGCGCCCGCGGTACCTGCGGATGCTCCTCGAGGTCACCGCGTTCCACCGGGCGGCCCGCCGGCTGCTCGCGGCGGACACCGAGCGGGAGGCGGGTGACGACTCCACGCTCCGCGCGTTCCTGGTCCGCGGCGGCTTCTCCGCCTACTTCACCGCCCACTTCATGACCCCGCTGGTCTCCGCCGTCTGGTCCTGCTCCCCCGCCACCGCCCTGGACTTCCCGGCCCGCTACCTGTTCCGGTTCATGGACCACCACGGCATGCTCTCGGTCGGCGGCTCGCCCGTCTGGCGCACGATCACCGGCGGTTCGCGCAGCTACGTGGAGCGCGTCACCAAGCAGCTGGCCGCGGTCCGCACCTCCACGCCCGTGCACTCGCTGCGCCGGCTGCCCGGCGGCGGCGCCGAACTCGGCACCGGGGACGGCACGGTGGAGCGGTTCGACGCGGCCGTGGTCGCCGTCCACCCCGACCAGGCGCTGCGGCTGCTCGCCGAGCCGACCGCGGCCGAGCGCGAGGTACTCGGCGCGTTCCGCTACACCGCCAACCCCGCGTTGCTGCACACCGACACGAGCCTGCTGCCGCGCGCGTCCGGCGCCCGCGCGTCCTGGAACCACCTGCTGCCGTCCTGCTCGGCCGACGCGGGAAACGTGCTGGTCAGCTATGACATGACCCGGTTGCAGCGGCTGCCGGGGGCGGAGACGTACGTGGTGACGCTGAACGGCGCCGAGCGCGTCGCCGACTCCCGCGTGCTGGCCAGGATGGACTACGCGCACCCGCAGTACACCCCGGAATCGGTGGCCGCCCAGCGCCGGCTGCCGTCCCTGAACGGGCCGGTGATCGCCTACGCGGGGGCATACCACGGGTGGGGCTTCCACGAGGACGGCTGCCGGTCGGGCGCGGCGGCGGCCGGCGCGCTGGGGGTGTCGTGGTGAACGGGCCGGCGGTGAACGGGCCAGCTGTGAAGAGGCCCTCCGTGAAGGGGCCGCCGGCTCCGGAGCCGGCGGTGAACGAGCCGGCGGCGACGGGTCAGGTGGTGCCCGCGCTCTACGACTGCGTGATCGGCCACGCCCGTACCGGCCCGGTGCGGCACTCCTTCAGGTTCCGCACCTACCTGTGGCTGGTGGACGTGGACCGTCTGCCGCGGCTGCCCCGGCTGCTGCGCCCGCTGGCCGGGTTCCGGTCCCGTGACCACTTCGGCGGCGGCGCGCCCAGTATCAGGGCCGGGCTCGACCGCTTCCTGGCCGCGCGCGGCGCCGAGCCGGTGACGGGTCGGGTGCTGATGCTGGCGCACGCCCGGGTGCTCGGCCATGTCTTCAACCCGCTGACGGTGTACTGGTGCCACGACGCCGACGGCACCCCCCGCGAGGTGGTCGCCGAGGTGCACAACACCTACGGCGAACGGCACTGCTACCTGCTGCACCCCGACGAACGCGGGCGGGCCGACACCGCCAAGGAGTTCTACGTCTCCCCGTTCTTCCCGGTGGACGGCGACTACCGGATGCGGCTGCCGGCCCCCGGCGAGCGGCTGTCACTGACCGTCCGGCTCGACCGTGAGGGCGGCACGCCGTTCACCGCGACCGTCAGCGGGCGGCGGCAGCCGGCCAGCACGGCCGGTCTGCTGCGGGCCGCGGTCCGCCATCCGTGGTCCACGCTCATGGTCTCGGCAGGGATCCGGCTCCACGGGGCAGTCCTATATATGCGCGGACTTCCCGTCCGGCCACGTCCCCGGCACGACCTCCAGGAGGGATTGCGTTGACCCTGTCGTCCACTTCGCCTGCTTCGCCCGCCTCGCCCGTCTCCGCTGTCTCCGTCTCCGCCCCGGCGCCCGGCTCCGGTGGGCCGGCGCCCGACCCCGGCGGCGCCCCCTCGGCCGGGGTGGCGCTGCCGCGGACGGCGGTGGACCCGAAGCGCTGGCCGGACGTGGCGGTGCTGCCCCGCTCGTCGCCCGCGCGCACCGCAGTCGCCCGCTCCCTGGTGAGCCGGGCGCTGGACCGGCTGCCGCTGCGGGTACGGCTCGACGGTCCCGGCGGCGGCCGGACCCTCGGCGCCGGCGGCCCGCTGCTGCACGTCATCGAGCCGGACTCGTTCTTCCGGCGGATCGGCGCCGACGGCCTGATCGGCTTCGGCGAGTCCTACCTGGCGGGCGAGTGGACCGCGGACGACCTGACCGGCGTGCTGACCGTCCTCGCCGGCAACGTCAGCACCCTGATCCCGCCGTCCCTGCAACGGCTGCGCGGGATGTGGGCCCGCCGCAAGCCCACCGCGCAGCGCAACACCCGGCACGGCGCGCGGCAGAACATCCAGCGCCACTACGACCTGTCCAACGACCTGTTCGCGCTCTTCCTCGACCAGACCATGTCGTACTCCGCGGCCGTCTTCCGCGGCTTCCCCGCCGCGGAGCACACGCTGCCCGCCGCCCAGCACCGCAAGATCGACCTGCTGCTCGACGCGGCCCGGGTCGGTGCCGGCACCCGGCTGCTCGAAGTCGGCACCGGGTGGGGCGAGCTGGCGCTGCGCGCGGCGGCCCGCGGCGCGCACGTGACGACCGTCACCCTCTCGCGCGAGCAGCAGCAGCTGGCCCGGCGGCGGATCGCGGCGGCCGGCCTGGAGGACCGGGTGGAGGTGCGGCTGTGCGACTACCGCGAGGTGACCGGCTCGTATGACGCGGTGGTCAGCGTCGAGATGATCGAGGCGGTCGGCCGCGAGTTCTGGCCGGTGTACTTCAGCACGCTGGAGCAGCGGCTCGCGCCCGGCGGCCGGATCGCGCTCCAGGCGATCACCATGCCGCACGACCGGATGCTCGCCACCCGCTCCACGTTCACCTGGATCCACAAGTACGTCTTCCCCGGCGGCGACATCCCCTCGGCCGAGGCGATCGAGGAGGTGTGCGCGGCCGGCACCGGGCTGCGGATCGTCGCGGCCGACGCCTTCGGGGCGCACTACGCGGAGACCCTGCGGCTGTGGCGGGAACGCTTCGAGCAGGCCGCGCCGGAGGTCGAGGCGCTCGGTTTCGACGCGGTCTTCCGGCGGCTGTGGACCTTCTACCTGGCCTATTCGGAGGCCGGGTTCAGGTCCGGGTACCTGGATGTGCGGCAGTTCGTCCTGGCCGGCGCCTCGACCGGGGCGGGTGCGGAGCGGTGAGCGTGCCCCCTGCGGTTGCCGCCGGACCGACCTCTGGAGGCACCGGATGAACGGTTTCCCGTGGGCCGCCTTCTGCGGCGGTCTCGCGGCCTCGCTCGGCGCCGCCCTCACCGTCATGCTGCTGACCTTCGCGGTCGCGGTGGCCAAGGGGATGCACCGGGTGGTGGACGTGGCCTGGGGCCTGGCGTTCGCCGCGGTGGCGGTCACCTCCTACGCCCTGTCCTCGGGCCACGGCGACGACGGCCGGCGGCTGCTGGTCACGGCCCTCACGGTGGTGTGGGGGCTGCGGCTGGCCGGGCACATCGCCTGGCGCGGCCGGGGGCACGGCGAGGATCCCCGGTACGACAAGATGCTGGCCAAGGCGGGCTCCGGCTCGCGCAACGCCTACGCGTTCCGCACGGTCTACCTGCTGCAAGGCGCGCTGGTGTGGGTGGTGTCGCTGCCGGTGCAGGCGGCCTGCTACGCACCGGGCGCGCTGGGTCCCGCGGCCGTAGTCGGGACGGCGCTGTGGGCGCTGGGGCTGGTCTTCGAGGCGGTCGGCGACTGGCAACTGGCCCGGTTCAAGGCCGATCCTGCACACAAAGGCCAGGTGATGGACCGCGGGCTGTGGTCCTGGACCCGGCACCCCAACTACTTCGGCGACTTCTGCGTGTGGTGGGGGCTGTTCCTGCTGGCCTGCGACGCCGGGAGCTGGCAGCCGGTGGCCCTCGGGGTGGCCGGGCCGCTGATCATGACCTTCCTGCTGACGCGGGGCAGCGGGAAGGCCCTGCTGGAACGGCACATGGCGGACCGGCCCGGCTATCGCGAGTACGTGGCCCGGACGAGTGGTTTCTTCCCCCGGCCGCCGCGCAAGGTGTGAGGCGCGAGCGCGGGGCGGGGGTGTGCGGCGTGCGGCGTGCGAGTGAGGCGTCGTCAGTCCAGGCCCCGGGCGCGGACGAACCGGGCGTGCGCGTCGGCGAGGCCCACGATCGGGTCCGGGTAGTCGTAACGCGCCCGGTCCAGCCCGCGGAGCTTCCACGGCTGGTGCACCGCCCGGCCCGGCAGCCCGGCCAGCTCGGGCACCCAGCGCCGTACGTAGTCGCCGTCCGGGTCGAAACGGGACGCCTGGAGCAGCGGGTTGAGCACCCGGTTGGGCCGGGTGTCGGTACCGGTGCCGGCCGCCCACTGCCAGTTGAGCTGGTTGTTGGCGATGTCGCCGTCCACCAGCAGGTCCAGGAAGTGCCGGGCGCCGACCCGCCAGTCCACGTACAGCGTCTTGGTGAGGAAGCTCGCCGCCAGCAGCCGGGCCCTGTTGTGCATCCAGCCCTCGTGCAGCATCTGCCGCATGCCCGCGTCCACGATCGGGTATCCGGTGCGGCCCTCCCGCCAGGCCGCCACCTCCTCGGGCGCGGTGCGCCAGCGGTCGCCCCGGTTGCGGTAGTCGCGGTGGGCCGCCTCGGGGCGGGCGGCGAGCACCTGGTGGTGGAAGTCCCGCCAGGCCAGCTGCCGGACGAACGCCTCCGCCCCCGGCCCCTCCGCCTCCCGTCCCTGCCGCACCAGTTCGGCCGGTGAGACGCAGCCGAAGTGCAGATACGGCGACAACCGCGAGGTGTCGTCGCCGGCCAGGTCGTCGTGCTGCTCCTCGTAGTCGGCCATCAGGGTGCGGCGCCACGCGGCGGACAGCTTGCGGCCCGCCGTCTCACCACCGCGCGGCAGCCCCGGTGACGGGCTGCCGCCGCCGGGTCCCGTGAGGTCGGCCGCCGACGGCAGCGGGTCGCCGGCCGCCTCGCCGGGTACGTTCATCTGCCGCGGGGTGAGCCTGGTCGGCCTGATCCGCTCGGCGCTCCAGCGGCGGAGGTACGGGGTGAACACCGCGAAGTGGTCGCGGTCCGCGGGGGTGACGGCACCGGGCGGCAGTGCGGTGACCACCGCGTCGTGCACCACCAGCTCGCAGCCCGACCCGGCCAGCTCCTTGCGCAGCAGCTCCTCGCGGCGCGCGGCGTAGCCGCTCACCCCGGCGGCCAGGTGCACCTGGCCGGCGCCGGTGTCCCGGACCACCCGGCCGACCACCTCGGCCACCGCGCCGCGCCGCACCACCAGCCGCCCGCCGCGTTCCCGCAACGCCCCGTCGAGGTCGGCCAGCGTCTCGGCGAGGAACGCGGCCCGGTTCGGCACCGCGAATCCCGCACCCGCGATCCCGCTGTCCACCACGAACAGCGGCACCACCCGGCGGCCCGCGGCGACGGCTGAGGCCAGCACGGGGTTGTCGTGCACCCGCAGGTCGGAGGTGAACAGCGCGACGGCGACATCCGTCTCAGGCACGGGGCGCCCCCGGGAACTTCAGCAGGGCCACCGGATCACTGGTGGGATGGGCGGACCCGCCGGCCGGCTCCACGGTGACGCCCACCCCGGACGCCGCCTCCACCGGGCCGGCCAGCACCACCGCCTGATCGGGGCTCCTCGGGTCCATCAGACCGGCGGGCCGCATGGTGCCGGCGTCGTCGTACCAGAGCTGGTAGGTCCGCCCCGAGGGCAGCCCGGCCATCCCGCTGGCCAGGAACGCGGCCTTGCCCAGGTGCTGGGACACCACCACGGTCGCGCTCGAACCGTCGGCGAGCCTGCTGGTGCTGCTCCGCGCGTCCGGCGCGGCCAGCACCTGCGACAGCGCCGTCGCCGACTGCTCGGCCCGGCTGGCCCGCTGCCTGGCGTCGTCGGCCTGCTGGTGCTGCCAGACGGCCACACCGCCCAGCGCCACCGCGCCGGCCAGGCAGGCCGCCAGCACGAAGCGCGGCAGCCGGCGCAGCAGCCCGGGCCGGTCGCCGCCCGCCCGCCGGTCCCGGCCGGCCGGGACGGTGGGCGGATCCTGGCGTACGGTGCTGATCCGGCGCAGCACCTGCTCCTTCAGCTGCGGCGGCGGCACCACGGAGGCGGCCAGTGCCAGCCGGTCGGCGGTCGCGGACAGTTCTCGTACCTCCTGCTCACAGGCCGGGCAGTCGGCCAGGTGCTGCTCGAACTCGGCACGTTCCCGGTCGGACAGTGCGTGTACGGCGTAGGCGCCGGTCAGGGTGTGCAGCTCGGCGGTGCTCATACGATCACTCCCAGGCAGTCGCGCAACCGGATGAGGCCGTCCCGCAGGCGGGTCTTGACGGTGCCGAGCGGTGTCGCCAGCAGCTCGGCGACCTCCCGGTAGGTGAGGCCGCGGTAGTAGGCGAGGGTGACCGACTCGCGCTGGAGTTCGGTCAGGGTGCGCATGCAGCGCCTGACCTGCTCGCGTTCGAGCCTGCTCTCGACCTGCTCGGAGACCTCGTCGAAGGCGGGCGTCCGGTCCAGCAGCGCCGCCTTCTGCTCCCGGTCGGAGGACGCCTGCGCGGAGCGGACCCGGTCCACCGCCCGCCGGTGCGCCAGCATCATCACCCAGGTCATCACCCCGCCCCGGTTCGGCTGGTAGCGGGCGGCGGTCTGCCAGATCTCGACCAGCACCTCCTGGGCCACCTCCTCGGACTGCGCGGGATCGCGCAGCACGGATCGCACCAGGCCGAGCACCGGTCCGGCGACCGCGTCGTAGACCCGGCCGAAGGCGTCCTGGTCGCCCTTGGCCACCGCGGCGACCAGTTCCTTGAGGTCAGGACCGCCGGCCCCGGCGGCACTGTCCAGGCGTACGGCTTCCCTCATCTGCGATCCATTCCGTCCTGACCCGCCCACGCGAGTCTCCACGGGACATTCGTAGCGGGAACGGGGACGGATTGCCCGCAACCCGCGTTTCCTGCCGGGTCGCCGCGCCGCCCGACCCCTTGTCACCCATTGGCCACGTTTGTCACCGTTACGCGGGTTCCGGGTAACAGAAGATCAACAAGCCCATGCGGCCGTCGTTCGCGGGTCGTTGGCCGGACGAGGGTGCTGATCACCAGCCCCCGTCGCTTGGAGGTCCCGATGACCGACCGGACGCTTTGGTCCTACGCCGAGATCGCCGCACACATCCGCGTCCAGGTGGACACCGTACGCTCGTACCGCAAACACGGGCACCTTCCGCCGCCCGACCATGTGGAGGGCGCCAAGCCGCTCTGGTACGCCGACACCATCAGGGCCTGGAGCGCCCGGCGACCGGGAAACCGCGGCCGCCGGGATCCGGACTGAGCCTCAGTCCCTGCCGGCCGGCTCGAGGTCCCGACGCCCATCGGCGTCCGGGGCCTCCGTGCCGTCCGGGGCCGCCTCGCCCGCGCCGCCCTCGGCTATGCCGAACCGCTCGTGGAACCTGCGCAGCACCGGCGGCGCCCACCACGTCGCCCGCCCGGTCAGCCGCATCACCGCGGGGACCAGCAGGGTCCTGATCACCATGGCGTCCATCAGCACCGCGAGCGCGATACCCAGGCCGAGCATCTTGGTGTTGGCCACCCGCGAGGTGCCGATCGCGACCATCACCACCGCCAGGATGACGGCCGCCGCCGAGATCAGCCCGCCGGTGCGCTGCAGGCCGAAGACGATGGACGCCCTGTGGTCACCGGTCCTGTCGTACTCCTCCTTGATCCGGGACAGCAGGAACACCCCGTAGTCCATCGACAGCCCGAAGGCCACGCAGAACATCAGCACCGGCAGCGTGGTCTCGATACTGCCGGTCGCGGTGAAGGACAGCAGCCCGGACAGATGGCCGTCCTGGAACACCCAGACCACCGCGCCGAACATCGCCGTCAGGCTGAGCGCGTTGAGCGCGATGGCCTGGAGCGGGATCAGCACGCTGCCGGTGAGCAGGAACACCAGCAGCAGCGTGACCAGGGCGATGATCCCGGCGGCCCATGGCAGCCGTTCCCCGATGGCGTGTTTGGAGTCCACCAGCACCGCGGCCTGACCGGTCACCGACGTGCGGAAGCCCGCGGGCGTGGCCCGGATGTCCCGCACCAGGGACTGGGTGCCGGAATCCACCGCCTCGCCCTTGGGCAGCACGGTCACATAGCCGTCGCGGTCACCGGCGGCGGTGAACGGGCCCTCGACCCGCACCACGCCGGGCAGCGCCGCCACCCGCTTCTGGTAGGCGGCCAGCTGGGACCGGTCGGCGCCCTCGGCGAACACCGTGATCGCCCCGCTCGGGCTGCCGGGGTACTCCTGCCTGATGTCCTGCTGCACCACATGCGACTCGGCCGCCGTGGGCAGCTGCCGGTCGTCCGCACTGCCGAACCGCACCTGGAGGAAGGGCAGTCCGAGCAGCAGCAGGGCCGCGATCGCGCCGATGGCGAACAGCGGTGCCCGGCGCATCACCAGCCGCGCGACCCTGGCGTACCCGGCCCCCGGCTCCGCTGACCGCTCCCGGCGGCTCCGCCGCCGCAGCGCCTTGCGCAGATCCAGCGCGTTGACCCGCTGTCCGAGCAGCACCAGGGCGGCCGGCAGCAGCACCAGCGCGGCGCCGGCCGCCAGCAGCACCACGGCGATCCCGGCGTAGGCGAAGGAGCGCAGGAAGTACATCGGGAAGACCAGCATGGCCGACAGCGAGGCGGCCACGGTGAGCGCCGAGAACAGCACCGTCCGGCCGGCGGTGCGCAACGTCACCGCCACCGCCGACCGCGGGCTGACCCCCGGCACCAGCTCCTCGCGGAACCTGCGCACGATGAACAGCGCGTAGTCGATGGCCAGGCCGAGACCGAGCGCGGTCGTCAGGTTCTCCGCGAAGACCGAGACATCGGTGAACCCGGTGATCGCCCGCAGCACCGCGCTGGTGCCCAGGATCGCCACGATGCCGATGCCCAACGGCAGCAGGGCGGCGATCGCGCTGCCGAACACCATGACGAGCAGCAGCAGGGTGATCGGCACCGCGATCAGCTCGGCCCGCACCAGATCGTCCTGGATGGTGGACTGCAGCTCGTTCTGCACCGCGGCGGTGCCGCCGACCTTCACCCGCACCGGGCCGTGGTCGCCGCGGTAGGCGGGCGCCATCCGTTTCGCCTCGTCGGCCACCGCGTTGTCGTCGCCGCGCAGCCTAGCGGTGATCATCGCCGAGCCGCCGTCCTTGGCCCGCAGCTCCGGCGCGTGCGTGCTCCAGTAAGAGGTCACCCCGGACACCGCCGGGTCGGCGCCGAGCCTCTGGGCCAGTTGCTCGGCCTGCGCGGCCACCGCCGGGGTGTCCACACCCGCGCCGCGGCCGTCCACCAGCAGCACCAGATTCGGCTGCGAGGCCGGAAAGTGCTCGGCCAGCGCCGCGGTGGCGTAGGAGGACTGCGAGTCCGGCGCCGCCCAGCCGCCGCTGGACAACCGGTCCGCCACCCCGTTGCCCGCGACCACGGCGAGGGCGGTGAACAGCAGCGCGAGCAGCAGGGTCAGCCGGGGCCGCGCCGTGACGGCCCGCGTCCAGCCTCCGACCCGGTCCACGCGGTTGACATTGGGCATGGCAGAGGTGTCCTCTCCCCCGTAGCACGACGTAGAATCGAAACACGAGCATCCGCTCGCATAACTAGAATGCGAGCGAGCTCTCGCGTTTGTCAATCCTCCCTGGGAGCTAATGTGTCCGAGGTGGACGAGAAGCCGCGCCGCCGCCAGGCCCGCGGAGAACGGCGCATCAGCCAGCTGCTGCAAGCTGCCGCGACGGTCTTCTGCACGGTCGGCTACACGGCGTCCAGCACCAACGCCATCGCCCGCGAGGCGGGCGTGTCACCGGGCACGCTCTACCAGTTCTTCCCGAACAAGGAAGCCATCGCGGTGGAGCTGGGCAGCCAGCTCGTTCAGGCGATGGAGTCGGCCCACGGCCGGGTCTTCACCGAGGAGAACGCCCGGCTGCCGCTGGACGAGATGATCGACGCGGTGTGCGATCCGTTCATCGAGTTCAACACCGCCAACCCGGCCTTCCTCGCCTTGATCAAGGGGCCGGACGCGCCGGGCAAGGTCGCCGAGGACCACGACGAGCTGCACGCCGGGCTCCAGCAGAGCATCGCCGACCTGATCGGGATCCGTCAGCCGGCGCTGACCGGGCTGGAGCGCCACCTGATCGCGGAGATGTCGTTCGCGATGTTCAAGGCAGGCGTGGACCTGATGGTGCAGAGCGGGAAAGAGGCCGACAAGGCCGCCTACACGCGGGAGCTGAAGGGCATGCTCTACCGCTATCTCGCGCCGTATGTCGGCACCGGCGCGGTGCCGGTGGCATCGCCGTGAACGGCGATCACGCCGCGGCGGCCCGCGGCTGAACGGCCGTCGCCGCTCATGAAAAAGGGCGCGGCCTGTCGCCGCGCCCCGTCATGGATGTCATCGAGCAGATGAACCTCTCCGTGCCCTCTTCCGGTGGCGCCTGCACCGCCGGCGGCGGAATCGGCGGGCCGTCGTCGGCCGGCACCACGGCCGGCGCGACCACCGAGGCGCGGACCACGGCCGACGGCCTGGCCGCCCCGCCGGACGCGCGCTGCTGCCGGCGCTCGCGGGTCCGTGAGACCCACTGCGCCGCCGTGCCGGCCCCGGCCACCAGCAGGGATATGCCCATGCCCAGGGAGACGGCGTAGAGCGAGTTCGAGGCGGCCCGGCCGCTGAGGTAGCCGGCGCCCACCGAATACGTGGCCCAGACGGCCTCGGCCACGCCCGCGCCTATCGCGTAACGACGGGCCGGGTAGCGTACGACACCTGCCGCCAGCCCGCCGATCACCCGGCCGCTGGGCAGAAACCGGACTCCGATGACAAACGGCACTCCGTGCCGCTGTATCCGCAGAGCGGCCCAATTCAGCAGCGCCGCCTGCCGGGGCTTGCGTTCCATCCGGCGCAGCACCCGCCCGCTGACCGCGCGGCCGGTGCGATGGATGAGCAGGTCGCCGACCACCGCGCTGGCCGCCACCACGAGCAGCACCAGGGCCAGGTCGAGACGGCCCTCGGCCGCCATCACCCCGCCGGTCACGAGCAGCACGGAGTTGGGCACGAGCGGCGGTGCCGTCGTCGCGGCCAGCAGCGCGTACGCCCAGAAGACGTGTCCACCTCGCAGGTACTCAGCGAGACCCGAGGTGAAGTCAAGTGACTGCACGCCTAGTGCAACGTCCATTCCACCGCCCCTCTTCCCGCCCTCGTCCCCGGATTCCACGCTGACAGCGGTCGGGGCCGATCGGCAAGCGGGTTTACCGGCGGATCAGGGAAATGCCCGGGAAGGCGCGTTCAAGGTCATCCTGCGGTCCTACACCCACGGGAGTACGGCACTAGCGGCCGAGCAGTTCGCCGCCGTTGCACTGCAGGATCTCGCCGGTGATGAAGCCCGCCTCGGTCGAGGCCAGGAAGAGCACCGCCGCGGCCACGTCGGCAGGGCGGCCGACCCGTCCCACCAGCGTGCGGCCGGCCCGCCGGGTCAGTTCGGCGTCGTTGAGCCGGGAGCCGAAGAACTCGGTGCCGGCCACCGTGCCTGGCGCCACGATGTTGCAGGTGACCCCCTGCGGACCGAGCTGGGCGGCGAGCGAGTGGTTCCAGGCGTGCAGGGCGGCCTTGGAGGCCCCGTAGGAGCCGCCGCCGCGCAGCGCCGCCACCGAGGTCACGGTGACCACCCGGCCGTTGTCGGTGGTGAACCGGTCCCGCAGCGACTCGGTCAGCAGCACCGCGGTCAGCACATTGCGCTCGAAGTCGCCCCGCCAGCGGGCCAGCAGCCCGTGCGGCCCGGTGCCGACCGCCAGCTCGCGGCTGCCGGCGTTGTTCACCAGGACGTCCACCCGCTCGGGAAGGTGCGGCAGCGCCGCCTCCACGTCGTCGGGGTCGGCCAGGTCGCAGACCACCGGGGTCACGTCGAGACCCTGCTCGCTGCGCATCTCCTCGACGGTGGCGTGCAGCACCTCGCGGCGCCGGCCGACGATCGTGACATGATGGCCGTCCTGGGCGAAGCGGGTCGAAATGGCCCGTCCGATGCCCGTGCCGCCTCCGGTGACGACAATGCTGCGGGCCGCCGTCGCGTTCTGTGCCATCTGCTCCGCCCCTCGGGAAGAGACAGCACGCTACGGGATCGGCCCGCGCCGGTCGCGAGCGGGGTAGCCTGCGAAAACAGACCCGACGAAGAGACCTAGATCACAGGCCTCAGGGCGTAACCTTTACGATGGTTCATGGGTCTTATGTCTTGAGCACCGCGCTCCCGGCGGAGCCGGTGGGGGGCTGTATAAAGGGACTGTCTTGGGGGACGGTCCTGGATTGCGTCGCCGGGGCGACGCCCGGGGAGCTTTGAGCGGCCCCTCCGGGCCGTTTTCGTCCCGGCAACGGCGCAACAGCAGCCGCCACAAACGCCCGGTCGGACCCGTGGGGGGATCCGTTCCGGGAGACGGGAGCGCCCCGTGCCGGACCCGTGGGGGGATCCAGCGCGGGGCGCTTCTTCACTTCCCGTCGTCGAGCCGAGGGCTCAGCGGGCCTCGACGTCGATGTAGTCGCGCTCGACGACACCGGTGTAGATCTGCCGCGGGCGGCCGATCCTGGAACCGGGCTCCTTGATCATCTCGTGCCACTGGGCGATCCAGCCCGGCAGCCGGCCGATCGCGAACAGCACGGTGAACATGCTGGTCGGGAAGCCCATCGCCCGGTAGATCAGCCCGGTGTAGAAGTCCACGTTCGGGTAGAGCTTGCGGGAGACGAAGTAGTCGTCGCTGAGCGCGTGCTCTTCGAGCTTGAGCGCGATGTCCAGCAGCTCGTCGGACTTGCCCAGCGCGGACAGCACGTCGTGCGCCGCGGACTTGATGATCTTCGCCCGCGGGTCGAAGTTCTTGTAGACGCGGTGCCCGAAGCCCATCAGCTTCACGCCGTCTTCCTTGTCCTTCACCCGGCGGATGAAGGAGTCCACATCGCCGCCCTCGGCCTTGATGCCCTCCAGCATCTCCAGCACCGACTGGTTGGCGCCGCCGTGCAGCGGGCCCCACAGCGCGCTGATGCCGGCCGAGATCGAGGCGAACTGGTTCGCCTGCGAGGAGCCGACCAGCCGGACGGTGGAGGTCGAGCAGTTCTGCTCGTGGTCGGCGTGCAGGATGAACAGCTTGTCCAGCGCGCTGACCACGACCGGGTCGAGCTCGTACTCCTCGGCCGGCACGGAGAACGTCATGCGCAGGAAGTTCTCCACGTAACCGAGGTCGTTGCGCGGGTAGACCACCGGCTGGCCGGCGGATTTCTTGTACGCGTACGCCGCGATCGTCGGCAGCTTGGCGAGCAGCCGGATCGTGGACAGATGGCGCTGCTGCGGGTCGAACGGGTTGTGGCTGTCCTGGTAGAACGTGGACAGCGCGCTGACCACGGACGACAGCATCGCCATCGGGTGTGCGTCCCGCGGGAAGCCGTCGTAGAAACGTTTGACGTCTTCGTGCAGAAGAGTGTGCTGGGTGATCTCGCCCTTGAATTCCGCCAGCTGGTCAACCGTCGGCAGCTCGCCGTTGATCAGCAGGTAGGCGGTCTCGATGAACGTGCCTCGTTCGGCGAGCTGCTCGATCGGGTAACCGCGGTAGCGGAGAATTCCCTGCTCGCCGTCAAGGAAAGTGATCGCGGACTTGTAGGCCGCGGTGTTCCCGTAACCGCTGTCCAGGGTCACCAGACCGGTGTCGGCGCGCAGCTTGCCGATGTCGAAACCCTTGTCGCCGACGGTGCTGTCGACCACCGGGTAGCTGTGCTCGCTGTCCCCAAACCGCAGTACTACAGAGTTGTCGCTCACGTCATTCCCTCACCGACGGTGTTGCCTCTTCTTCGAGGTGCCCTGACTACGTCCACTGTCCCCCATTTGGCACTGGTGCGTGCACTCGGGGTCGGCCATCGGGCCGAAAAGTGGCACGGAGTGCCTATTCTGCGCCCCGGGAGAGCCGGTGGTCGAGAGCTGTGAATCTTCGGCCGGCCGACACCGTGCGGACCGCCTGGGCGATCGCCCGGCGCGAGCCGACCAGCACGACCAGGCGTTTCGCCCTGGTCACAGCGGTGTAAAGCAGGTTGCGCTGGAGCATCATCCAGGCGCCGGTGGTGACGGGGATCACTACGGCCGGGTACTCGCTGCCCTGCGAGCGGTGGATCGTCACCGCGTAGGCGTGAGTGAGCTCGTCCAGTTCGTCGAAGTCGTATCCGATCTCCTCGTCCTCGTCGGTGTGCACGGTGAGCCGCTGCTCGTCCGGGTCGAGCGCGGTGACGACGCCGACCGTGCCGTTGAAGACCCCGTTGGCGCCCTTGTCATAGTTGTTCCTGATCTGGGTGACCTTGTCGCCCACCCGGAAGATCCGGCCGCCGAACCTGCGCTCGGGCAGGTCCGGGCGGGCCGGGGTGACGGCCTGCTGGAGCAGCCCGTTCAGCGCCCCGGCCCCGGCCGGGCCGCGGTGCATCGGGGCCAGCACCTGGACGTCCCGCCGCGGGTCCAGGCCGAACTTTGCCGGGATCCGCCGGGCCACCACGTCCACGGTGAGCCGGCCCGCCTCCTCGGAGTCCTCCTCGGGGAAGAGGAAGAAGTCCGGCAGGCCCTGGGTGAGCGGCGGCACCCCGGAATTGATCCGGTGCGCGTTGGTGACCACCCCGGACTGCTGGGCCTGCCGGAAGATCCGGGTCAGCCGGACGGCCGGCACCGGGCCGCCGTCGGCCAGCAGATCCCGCAGCACCTCGCCGGCGCCGACGCTCGGCAGCTGGTCCACATCGCCGACGAACAGCAGGTGCGCCCCGGGCGGCACCGCCTTCACCAGCTTGTTGGCCAGCAGCAGGTCCAGCATCGACGCCTCGTCGACCACCACGAGGTCGGCGTCGAGCGGCCGGTCCTTGTCGTACGCCGCGTCGCCGCCCGGCTTGAGCTCCAGCAGGCGGTGCACGGTGGACGCCTCGGCGCCGGTGAGCTCCGCCAGCCGTTTGGCGGCCCGGCCGGTCGGCGCGGCGAGCACCACCTTGGCCTTCTTGGCCTGGGCCAGGGCCACCACGGAGCGCACGGTGAAGGACTTGCCGCAGCCGGGGCCGCCGGTGAGCACGGCGACCTTCTCGGTCAGCGCCAGCCGGACCGCCGCCTGCTGCTCGGGCGCGAGCTCGGTACCGGTCCGGTCCGCGAGCCAGGCCAGGGCCTTGTCCCACTCCACGTCCCGGAAGGCCGGCAGCCGGTCCTCCGGGCCGCGCAGCAGCCGCAGAACCTGCGCCGCCAGCGATATCTCCGCGCGGTGGAACGGCACCAGGTACACGGCCGTGACCGGATCGCCGCCGTCGGCCGCCGGCACGCTCTCCCTGACCACGCCCTCCTCCTCGGCCAGCGCGCCCAGGCAGTCGATCACCAGGCCGGTGTCGACCTGGAGCAGCTTCACCGCGTCGGCGATCAGCCGCTCCTGGGGCAGGAAGCAGTTGCCGCTGTCGGTGGCCTGCGAGAGGGCGTACTGGAGACCCGCCTTGACCCGCTCGGGGCTGTCGTGCGGTATCCCGACCGCCTGGGCGAGCCGGTCCGCGGTGAGGAAGCCGATCCCCCAGACCTCGGAGGCCAGCCGGTAGGGCTGGTTCTTCACCACGGAGATGGACCCGTCCCCGTAGTTCTTGTAGATCCGCACCGCGATGGAGGTGGACACACCCACCCCCTGGAGGAAGACCATCACCTCCTTGATCGCCTTCTGCTCCTCCCACGCGGCGGCGATCAGCTTGGTGCGCTTGGGGCCGAGGCCCGGCACCTCGACCAGCCGCTTGGGCTCGCCCTCGATGATCTCCAGCGTGTCGGTGCCGAAGTGCTCCACGATGCGCTCGGCGATCCGCGGTCCGATGCCCTTGATCAGCCCGGATCCCAGGTAGCGGCGTATCCCCTGGATCGTGGCCGGCAGCACCGTCGTGTAGTTCTCCACCGTGAACTGCTTGCCGTACTGGGGGTGGGATCCCCAGCGGCCGTGCATCCGCAGGGACTCACCGGGCTGCGCCCCGAGCAGCGCGCCGACCACCGTCAGCAGGTCGCCCGAGCCGCGGCCGGTGTCCACCCGCGCGACGGTGTATCCGTTGTCCTCGTTGGCATACGTGATCCGCTCAAGTACGCCTTCCAGTACGGCGAGTCGCGTGTCCGTCATCCCGGCCTCCCTCCCCCGGCTTCGATCTGATCCGAAGGTACCGGCTGGGACGGACAGCCCGTTTCCGGCTTGTGGATAACTCCGGGCGGGCGGACGGATCCGGGCAAGCGAAAGGGGCCCGGCTCGCGCCGGGCCCCTTTCACGTTCCCCCCTACTACCCCCGAAGCCCCCCTCGGGCGTAACTCCGTACTGGCTCCTCGAACCCCTCCCAGGAGCCGTTGTGTTGAGTAAGACCCACCACCCCGCAGAAGGGTTGTAGTACGAGCACCGAAATTCTCAAGATCTTTTCAGAGTACGTGCGACCGGTATCTGGCGGCGATCTCGGCCAGCACCTCGGACCCGTCCCTGGCCCACAGCGCGGGGCTGAAGATCTCCACCTCCACCGCGCCCCGATACCCGGCCGCGTCCACCTGCTCGCGGAACCCGCGCAGATCGACGCAGCCGTCCCCGAGCTGCCCGCGCCCCAGCAGCACGCCCTCCGGCAGCGGGGTGACCCAGTCGGCGAGCTGGAAGCAGGCGATCCGCCCGGCCTCCCCCGCGCGGGCGATCTGCGCCGGCGCCGTGTCGTCCCACCACAGGTGGTAGGTGTCCACGACCACCCCGACCTGCTCGGCCGGGAACCGCTCCGCGATGTCCAGCGCCTGGCCGAGGGTGGAGACCACGCAGCGGTCGGAGGCGTACATCGGGTGCAGCGGCTCGATCGCCAGCCGCACCCCGCGCTCCGCGGCGTAGGGCGCAAGGACCCCGATCGCGTCGGCGACCCGCTCCCGCGCGCCGGCGATGTCGCGGTCACCGGCGGGCAGTCCGCCGGAGACCAGCACAAGGGTGCCGGTTCCCAGTGTCGCGGCCTCGTCGATCGCCGCGCGGTTGTCGTCGAGCGCCACCGCCAGCGGGCCCGGTTCGGCCGCGGTGAAGAAGCCGCCCCGGCACAGCGAGGTCACGGTGAGCCCGCTGTCCCGCATCAGGCGCGCGGCGCGCTCGACGCCGTACTCCTGCACCGGTGCGCGCCACAGGCCGACCGAGCCGACCCCGCTCGCGGCGCAGCCCTCGGCCAGCTCGGGCAGCGACCACTGCTTGACGGTCTCCTGGTTGATGCTCAGCCGGGCGAGGTCGCCGGGTGCCGCCATATCTGTGTCCGTTTCCGTGCGCGTGGTCATGAGTCCGCCCCGTACACGGCCAGCAGCCGGCGCATCCGGTCCTCGGCGAGCCCCGGGTCGGGGAACAGCCCGACGCGGTCGGCGAGTTCGTACGCCCGCGCGAGATGCGGCAGCGAGCGGGCCGACTGGAGGCCGCCGACCATGGTGAAGTGCGACTGGTGGCCGGCCAGCCAGGCCAGCAGCACGACACCGGTCTTGTAGTAGCGGGTCGGGGCACCGAACAGGTGCCGGGACAGTTCGACGGTCGGGTCGAGGATGCGGCGGAAGCCGGCGCTGTCACCGGTGTCCAGGGCGCTGACCGCGGCCGCCGCCAGCGGCGCCAGCGGGTCGAAGATGCCGAGCAGCGCGTGGCTGAAGCCCCGCGGGTCGCCCTCGATCAGCTCGGGGTAGTTGAAGTCGTCGCCGGTGTAGCAGCGCACCGCCGCGGGCAGCCTGCGGCGCAGCTCGACCTCGCGCCCCGCGTCCAGCAGCGAGATCTTGACGCCGTCCACCTTGTCCGGATGCGCGGCGACGACGTCGAGGAAGGTCGCGGTAGCGGTGTCCAGATCGTCGCTGCCCCAGTAGCCGGCCAGCGCCGGATCGAACATCGGGCCGAGCCAGTGCAGGATCACCCGGTCGGTGGACTGGGCGAGCAGCCTGCCGTACACCTCCAGGTAGTCGTCGGGCCCCTTGGCCACCGCCGCCAGCGCCCGGGACGCCATCAGGACGGCCTGCCCGCCGGCCGCCTCCACCAGCGCCAGCTGCTCCTCGTAGGCGGCGGTCACCTCGGCGAGGGTGCTCGCGGGGCCGGTCAGCTGATCGGTGCCCACCCCGCAGGCGATCCGGCCGCCGACCGACCGCGCCTCGGCGCAGGACCGGCGGATCAGCTCCGCCGCCCCCGCCCAGTCGAGGCCCATGCCGCGCTGCGCGGTGTCCATCGCCTCCGCCACCCCGAGGCCGTGCGACCACAGATGGCGGCGGAAGGCGAGAGTGGCGTCCCAGTCGAGGGCGGCGGGGCCGTCCGCGGTGGTGCGCAGCGGATCGGCCACCACATGCGCGGCGGAGTACACGACCCGGCTGCGCAGCGGCAGACTCGCCGCATAGGCGGCGGGTTCCGAACGCGGCACATAGGTGCGCGATCGGCCGGAGGTGTCGGGGAGCGTGATGGTCACAGCGACAGCTCCGGAACGTCGAACCGGCGGCCCTGGGCCGAGGACCGCAGCCCCAGCTCGGCGAGCTGCACCCCGCGGGCACCGGCCAGCAGGTCCCAGCGCCAGGGCTCGTCGAGCACCACATGCCGCAGGAACAGCTCCCACTGCACCTTGAAGCCGTTGCCGAAGTCGGCGTTGTCCGGAACCGGCTGCCATTGCGTGCGGAAGTCCTCGGTGGCGGGCAGATCGGGATTCCACACCGGCTTGGGCGTGGCCGAACGGTGCTGTGCCCGGCATTCGCGCAGCCCCGCGACGGCCGACCCGTGGGTGCCGTCCACCTGGAACTCCACCAGCTCGTCCCGGTTGACCCGCACCGCCCAGGAGGAGTTGATCTGCGCGACGGCGCCGCCTTCGAGCTGGAAGATGCCGTATGCGGCGTCGTCGGCGGTGGCGTCGTACGGCTTGTTCCGCTCGTCCCAGCGCTGCGGGATGTGGGTGGTCGCGAGCGCCTGAACGGTGCTGACCCGGCCGAACAGCTCGTGCAGCACGTACTCCCAGTGCGGGAACATGTCCACGACGATGCCGCCGCCGTCCTCCGCGCGGTAGTTCCAGGACGGCCGCTGGGCGCTCTGCCAGTCGCCCTCGAAGACCCAGTACCCGAACTCGCCGCGCACGGACAGGATCCGGCCGAAGAAGCCGGAGTCGACCAGCCGCTTGAGCTTGAGCAGCCCCGGGAGGAAGAGCTTGTCCTGCACCACGCCGTGCTTGACCCCGGCCGCGGTGGCCAGCCGGGCCAGTTCGAGGGCGTCCTCCAGCGAGGTGGCGGTGGGTTTCTCGCAGTAGATGTGCTTGCCCGCCGCGATGGCCTTCTTCACCGCCGACTCCCGCGCGGAGGTCACCTGCGCGTCGAAGTAGATCTCCACTGCGGGGTCGGCGAGCACCGCGTCCAGGTCGGTGGACCAGTGCTCGATGCCGTGCTGCTCGGCGATGGCGCGCAGCGCGTGCTCGCGCCTGCCGACGAGCACCGGCTCCGGCCACAGCACGGTGCCGTCGCCGAGGTCGAGGCCGCCCTGCTCGCGCAGGCTCAGGATGGAGCGGACCAGATGCTGCCGGTAGCCCATCCGTCCGGTGACGCCGTTCATGGCGATCCGCACTGTCCTGCGTGTCACGTGGAGTCCTCGCTTCAACGATTCGGTGCTCGGCGGCAAGCTGGATAGCAAGCGCTTTCTTTCCGGTCACGCTAGCCCGTGCACGGCAAATCCGGCAAGGGCGTGCCTGGCGCCGATGGCAAGCGCTTGCCACGCTGTGCGACCTGGCTGCGGCGCTCCCCGCCCCCGCCCCGGGGTGAGAGCATGAGCCACGGCCGGTGCGGCTCGCGTCGCGTGCCGCACCGGGCCGCAGCCCCTTTCCCCGATGCCACCCGTCCGAGGAGGACCGCACCGAGATGGCAGTGACTCTGGCCGATGTCGCGGCACATGCCGGGGTGTCGTCGGCGACCGTCTCCCGCGTCCTCAACGGCAACTACCCGGTGGCCGGCCCCACCCGCGAACGCGTCCAGCAGGCGGTCGCCGAACTCGACTACGTCGTCAACGGCCAGGCCCGGGCGCTCGCCGCGGCCACCTCGGACCTCGTCGGGGTACTGGTCAACGATGTGGCGGACCCGTTCTTCGGGCTGATCGCCAGCGCGCTCCAGGCCGAGATCGGCGCCGGAGCCGCCGAGCGGGGCGGCGGCAAGCTCGCCGTCGTCTGCAACACCGGCGGCTCACCGGCGGCCGAGCTGACCTATCTGACCCTGCTGGAGCGGCAGCGCGCGGCCGGCGTGGTGCTCACCGGCGGCGCGGTGGAGAACGCGGAGCACACCGCCGCGGTCACTGCCCGGCTGGCCAGGCTGGCCGCCTCCGGCACCCGGATCGTGCTGTGCGGACGGCCGGCGCCCGCCCCCGGTGACGGCGAACAGCTGGTGACCACGGTCGCGTTCGACAACCGCGGCGGCGCGCGGCGGCTGACCGAGCACCTGCTCTCGCTCGGCCACCGCAGGATCGGCCAGGTGACCGGGCCGATGGAACGCAGCACCACCCGGCACCGGCTGGAAGGCCATCGCGCGGCGCTGGCCGGCTACGGCCTCGGGCCCGGCACCGAGCCGGGGGCGCATGCGGAACGGCTGACGGTGCACGGGAGTTACGACCGCTCGTCCGGCTATGACGCCGCGCTCGAACTGCTGCGCAGGGATCCCGCCCTCACCGCGATCGTGGCCGCCAACGACACGGTCGCGCTCGGCGTGTGCGCCGCGCTGCGGGACCGGGGGCTGAGCATCCCCGGCGACGTGTCGGTGGCCGGATTCGACGATCTGCCGTTCAGCGTCGATGTCTCTCCGGCGCTGACCACGGTCCGGATCCCCTTGCAGGAGGCGGGTGCCAGGGCCGGCCGGCTGGTGATGGGGCGGCAGGCGCCGCCGCCGGGCGGGGTGGCCACGATCCGCACCGAATTGATGGTCCGCGCGTCGACCGCGCCGCCGTCCGGCACCGCCCGCTGAAACCCGCGATCACCGCCGCTGAAAGTCGTCCACCGGCCGGCAAATAGGGCTCCCGCCCGGCCGCGGCCCGGTTCTCCCGCGGCCCGAATTCCACTCCCTTGCTCGGGAGTTGCCACAGTGCGTGGGGTTTCCTTGCCACCGTTCGGCGCCGGCTGCGAGCCTGCCAGGGAAAGATTTCCGTTTCCCCACCCGGCACATGACTGGAGGAATGCGCATGCCGAACGACGAGGACACCGGCAATGTCGCACTGATAAGCAAGCTCAACGACGTGGTCAACGAACGCCGTTACGACGACATGGACGAATTGTTCGATCCGGCGTTCGTCGACAACAACCCGGCCTGGAGCGTCAGCAGCCTGGCCGAGCTCAAGGAACTCCTCGCCGGAGCACACGAGGCGATGGATTTCACGTCGCACCACGACCTCATCTATGCGGCGGACGGCGGAAAGGTCGTCATCCACATCACTTTCAGTGGCCGCCACATGAAGCCGTTCATCGGACAGCAGCCGACGGGCGACGCGCTGCGGTGGACCAGCATCGAGGTCTACCGGATCGTGGACGGCCGGATCGCCGAGCGCTGGGTGCAGGCCGACACCACGGGTCTGCTGGCCCAGCTCGGCGTGCCGCTGCCGGCCTGACCGCAGGCCCGCGCTCCCCGTGAGACCCCGACTTCCAGGAGGACCACCGTGCCCGACTTCCTGCTGACCATCAACGTCAAGCCCGGGCGTGAGGACGTCGCCCTCGAGACGCTGACCGAGATCGAGCGGATGTCGCGTCAGGACGAGGGGTGCGTCACCTTCGTCTGGCTGCGGCACCACGACGACCCGCTGCGCTTCACCCTCTTCGAGCAGTGGCAGACCCAGGAGCACCTCGACCACCACCTGTCCCGGATCATCCCGCGCTGGCAGCAGTTCGAGCCGGAACTGGCCGGCGAGCCGGTGTCGCAGCAGGTGCAGCCGGTGGCGGACGCGCGGATGGAGCGTCTGGCCGGCGCCTGACCCGCCGCGTACCGCGGCATCCCCGTCCCGGCCCCGGGCGTGACAGAGCCCGGGGCCGGGACCGCGACCGCACTCGGACCCGAACCTCGGACCCGAACGCGGACCCGTATCAGACCGGATCCCGGACCAGAGAGGAACAAGGCGACATGAAGTGGTCCCACACCGCGCTCAACTGCACTGACCTGGCACGTACCGAGGAGTTCTACACCCGGTGGTTCGGATTCCGCCGGGTGCGCGCCATCGATCTGGGTGACACCCAGATCGTGTTCCTGAAGCTGGGCGACGCCTATCTTGAGCTGTTCTCCGGCACCGCGGTCGGCGCGGCGGACGGCCGGCAGGCGAAGGCGGACGGGCCGGACCTGCCCGGTCACACCCGCCACCTGGCCTTCCAGACCGACGATGTGGACGCCGTGCTGCGGGAGATGGGTCCGGCCGCCGAGGTGACCCACGGCCCGCTGGACTTCGACGGCTTCATCCCGGGCTGGCGCAGCGTCTGGCTGGCCGACCCGGACGGAGTCACCGTCGAGGTCAGCCAGGGCTACCAGGACGACCCGGAACTGGTCGGCGCCGCATCCGCCACCGCCGGCGGTGCCTGACCCGTCACCGGCGCGGCAGCAGGGCCCGTCGTGGTGCTCCGGCACCGCGGCGGGCCTTTGCCGACTGGTCCGGCGCCCCGCCGCCTGCGGAAGCGGGCGCAGACCCGCGCCGGTCCTGACGGGGGGCAGGACCGGCGCGAGGGCTTTGCGGATACGGGTACGAGTACGGAGCGGAGACGGGCGGTGCGTACGGAGCGGAGACGGGCGGTGCGTACGCCGCCCGCCGGCGGCAGGCGGCGCACGGCTACCGGCGCGTCAGACCGCCACCGCCGTCTCCTCCTTCGCCGGCGCCGCCTTGGGCGCCCGCAGGGCGACCAGGCCGACGAGCGAACCGACCACGCCGACCGCGAAGGACACCCCGAGCGCCAGCCGGTAGCCGCTGACCAGCGCCGGGTGCCCGGCGTTCTCCAGCGCCACGCCGTGCGGGAGCAGGCTGGAGGTGCGGGCCGAGGCGATGGCCGCGAAGGCCGCCACGCCGATCGCCGCGCCGAGCTGCTGGGCGGTGGACAGCAGCGCGCTGGCCAGGCCCTGCTGGTGGTCCGGCACGCCGGCGGTGCCCGAGATGGTCACCATGACCACGCCGGTGACGTTGCCGAAGCCGACCAGCGCGGTGCCGACGAGGATCAGCGCCAGGTCGCCGCTGTGCGGCAGGAACGCGCAGACCAGCATGCCGACGGACTGCAGCGCCAGGCCCGTGAAGGCGGTCACGCTCAGCCCGAACCTGCCCGCCAGCTTCGCCGCGACCATGCCGGCGCCGACCGCCGCGAAGCCGAGCACCGAGAAGGTCAGACCGGTGGCCAGCGGCGAGTAGCCCTTGACGAGCTGCAGGTACAGCGTCAGCACGTACGTCACCGCGACGAACGAACCGACCATCAGCAGGTAGACGATGTTGGCGGCCGTCAGGGAGCGCATCCGGAAGACGGACAGCGGGATGAGCGGCGCGCTGACCCTGCTCTCCACCACGAGGAAGGCCGCCAGCAGGACCGCGCACCCGGCGAAGGCGCCCAGGATCTCCCCCGAGGCCCAGCCGGCTGCCTGGCCGCGGGAGACCGCGTAGACCAGCGCCAGCACCGAGCCGGTGATGGCGACGGCGCCCGGTACGTCCAGTCCGTGGCTCGAACTCCGGTCGCCCTTGCTCTCCTTGAGCAGGGCCGGGGCGATCGCGCCCGCGGCCAGGCCGATCGGCACGTTGACGAAGAACACCCAGCGCCAGCTGATCAGGTCCGTCAGCACGCCGCCGGCGATCACCCCCGCCACGAAGCCGAACGACAGCACGGCGCCGTACACGCCCAGCGCCCGGTTGCGCGCCTCGCCCTCGGCGAAGGTGGTGGTGAGCAGGGACAGCGCGGCGGGCGCGACGAGCGCGGCCCCGAGCCCCTGCGCGGCGCGCAGCGCGATCAGCTGGTCGGCGTTCTGCGCCAGGCCGGCCACCAGCGAGATCAGCGCGAACGCGATGAGGCCGCCGATGAACAGCTTGCGCCGGCCGTAGAGGTCCCCGATGCGGCCACCGAGCATCAGGAAGCCACCGAAGGCCAGCGCGTACGCGCTCACCACCCACTGCAGGGCGCCGGTGCTGAAGCCAAGGCTGGCCTGGATGTCGGGGAGTGCGACATTGGTGATCGAGAAGTCCAGAACGATCATGAATTCCGCGACGCAGAGCAGCAGCAGCACCAGCCCCGGTCGGGCGACGCCGCCGTCAGCGGCGCCGGTCGGGACGAGCTGCTCCGCGCTCTGGACATCTCGCGGCGGAGAAGCGGACGGAACGTCGGCTGTTTGGGACATAACCACACCTCGGCGGGAATCGGGCGGACTCAGGCAGAGCACATCAGTTGCGGGCAACACTGCCCGCCGGCCCGCCCGCGGCGCTTCTCTCGCGCGTGGTCCCGCGGAGACTCTTGCGAGTTGGACGAATGTGCCGCGTATGAACGGAGCTCTCTTGAGGTCCGTCACGGGCCATGGATTGACTGTCAGTCACCACGCCGAGTCGGCGTCGCGCCTTCGACAGGAGTCATCTCATGCCATCAGCCGCGGAGGGCAGAACCAGGCCCGGATCCGGATCCCGCCCCGATTTGAGCCGGTTGCCCTCACTCACCGGAATGCGCATCATCGCCGCCCTCATGGTGTTCTTCTTTCACGCGCTCTACGAAGCCCCCTTTTCGTCCAAGCGCGTGACACACGCGTACAACGCCGTATTCGGCCAGGGCGGTTGGGTCGGTGTCGGATTCTTCTTCCTGCTGAGCGGATTCGTGCTCACCTGGTCGGCGCGCCCCACCGACACGACGCGGCTTTTCTGGCGGCGCCGTTTCTTCAAGGTGTTTCCCAACCACGCCGTGACGTACCTGGCGGCCGTGGTGCTGTTCCTGGTCATCGGCCAGAGCCTGGGCGGCTGGAAGGCGGTGCCGAACTTCTTCCTGCTGCACGCCTGGTTCCCGCAGTTCGACGTGGAGACCAGCGTCAACCCGGTGTCCTGGTCGCTGTCGGTGGAGGCACTGTTCTACGTCACCTTCCCGTTCTGGCTGCGGCTGGTGACGCGCATCCGCCCGCAGCGGCTGTGGTGGTGGGCCGCCGGCCTCGCCGCCTCGCTGTACGTGGTCCCGGTCATCGCCTGGGCGCTTCCGAGCAAGCCCGGCCTGTTCTTCGCGCCGGCGTCCTCGTGGCAGTTCTGGTTCGTCTACGTGCTGCCGCCCGTCCGCTGCCTGGACTTCGTGCTCGGGATGGTGCTGGCGCTGATCGTGCGCCGCGGCCTGTGGCCCGCCCGATTCGGTCTGCTGCCGGCGCTCGCCCTGGCGGTCGGCGCGTACGCCCTGTCCTCGCAGGTCAGTTGGACCTACGGGCTGGTCGCGGTGATGGCCGCGCCGCTCGGGCTGCTCGTCGCGGCCGGCGCGAACGCCGACGTCACCGGCGCCTGGTCGCCCTTCCGCAGCAGGGCGATGGTGTGGCTGGGCGAGATCTCCTTCGCCTTCTACCTCTGGCACCGGCTGGTCATCACCGAGACGCACCGCATCCTGGGCGGCCCGACCAAGTCCTGGGGCACACCGGGCGCGGTGGGCTTCATCGCGCTGGTCTTCACCGTCACGCTGCTGCTGGCCTGGGCGCTGCACACCCTGGTCGAGAACCCCCTCATGCGGCACTGGAGCCGGCCGCGCTCCAGCCGCCGCACGCCGGGCCCGGTGCCCGCGACGCCCGCCGCCACCCCGGCGGTCGCCACCGTGGCAGGTGAACGGGAGGACAGCGCACTGACCGGGTGAGCCGAACAGCGGTGCCCGGCCACCGGATCCCGTAACGGCCTCCGCCTCGATCGAGGCGGAGGCCGTTACGGGTCGGCGTTGCGGACGGCCGTCCCGGCGGCGGCCGGCTAGCCGGGAATCGCGGCGGCCGGACTGCGGGTGGTGCTGCACGAGGCGCTGAACGCCTCGTCGCCGTCCTGGTGCACGCTCACCCGGATCGCCGAGTCGCCGGCGCCGCCGGCCGGCGGCGGGACGGCCTCGACCCAGCAGGGCCGGTGCAGTTCGGCGTAGTAGTTGAAACGTGCGTTGAGTTCGAGCAGGACGCTGTCGGCGCCCGTGGTGGCCTGGGCGGCCTGGCGTGCGGCCTCCAGCAGGAGCATCCCGGGCACGTGGTCGACGGGGTGGTCGAAGATCACCGGGTGTGTGGTGTCGGCGCGCAGCTGCCAGCGGTTCGGGGTGTCCGTCGACGCCAGCACCACGTCCTGCTCGCGGTAGCGGGCGACCTGGGCGGCGGGGATGGCGGGCGGCGGCGGTACCGCGCGCGCCATGGCCGGCAGGGCGTCGGTGTTGCCCGCCCGCAGCCGGTTGTAGATGGCGGGGGCGACGCTGGTGAAGCCCGCGTCGGCGACGCCGAGCGGTTCGCCGTCCCGCTCGGCACGGATCGTCATGCCGAGGCTGGACAGCTGGCCGCGACGGTATCTGACCTCGTGACAGGTGATGTGCAGGGTGACCTCGGCGCAGACCTCGCGGATCCGCAGCGCTTCCGGGTCGACCCGGAAGCTGATCCCGTTCCACACCAGGTGGTGGCCGAACGGCACGTCGTAGGCGACGTGGGACAGCAGGGGCATGCTCTGACGCACCGTCTCCACCAGGAGCAGCGGGTCGTGCAGGCCCTGGTGCGCCGAGTAGAAGCTGTGCGCCCGCGGCCACTGCGCGGTGACGACGAAGGCGTCGGGCGCGGGCAGTTGCTGCCAGCCGGTGAGGAGGACTTCAGCCATGGCCGCCTTGTGGACGTAGCGCCGGGCCACCGCGTCCCCACCGAGCGAAGCGGGCATTTCGGGCGTGGATAAGTTGAGCGAGCTCATCGATGTACCCCCATGAACGAGAAAACAGGCAGAGGCCTGCTCGCAGCGCTGGTGTGCCGCGATCGCTGCCAGTAAAATAAAGGAAGTTCGTTTTGTTTGTCGAGGGGTAGGCGGAGCATGGCTGATAAACAGCAGGAGCGCGCGGTGCGCACCCGGGCGAAGGTGCTGCACGCCGCGGCCGAGGTGTTCGACGAGTACGGATTCAGCGGCGCGAGCATCAAGAAGATCATGGAGCGGGCGGGCGTGACCCAGGGGGCGATGTACTTCCACTTCGCCTCCAAGGAGGCGATGGCCCGCGCCGTGATGCTGGAGCAGGCCGACGACCTGCTGCTGCCCACCCAGGAGCACGGGCTCCAGCAGCTCATCGACATCACGATGTACATCGGGCACCAGTTGCAGGTCAGCTCGCTGCTCCGGGCCGGGGTCCGACTCGCCGTCGAGCAGGGCGAGTTCGGCATGCGGGACGACACGGCCTACCAGCAGTGGGCCGAGCGGTTCGCCGAGGAGCTGTACGCGGCCAAGCGGGACGGGCAGCTGCTGCCCAGCGTCGATGTGCGCGAGCTGTCCCAGCTGCTCGTCGGGGCGTACAGCGGCACCCAGTTGTTCAGTCACATAGCCACCAACCGGGAGGACCTGCCGGAGCGGGTCGCCGCGCTGTGGCGCTACCTGCTGCCGGGCATCGCCCCCGCGGAGGCGTGCGCGTCGCTGACGGTGCGGCCGTGGTCGGCGGAGACGGTGTGACCGCCCGGCGGATCGTCGTCACCGGGGCGACGGGGTTCGTCGGATCCCAGGTGGTGCGCAGGCTGCTGTGCCGTCCGGTGGAGGTGCGGGCCGTCGCCCACCGGTCGGCGCACCCGGCCGTGGAGCACGCCACCGGCGGCGGCCGGGTGAGCTGGTCACGGGCCTCGGTGGCGGAACCGGCAACGCTGCGCGGCCTGTTCGACGGCGCCGACGCCGTCGTGCACCTGGCCGGCTACGTCGGGCGCGACGAGGCGCGCTGCGAGGCGGTCAACGCCCGCGGCGGCCGGGCGGTCGCCGAGCTGGCGCACCGGTCCGGCGTGCCGAAGCTGCTGTACGTGTCCACGACCGCGGTGTACGGCCCCGGTCCGCACCGGGGCATCGACGTCGACGAGGTGCGGCCCGCGCCGGTGTCGGCGGCCAGCCGCACCCGGCTGGCCGCCGAGAGCGCGTTCCTGGCCGTCGGCGGCACCGTGCTGCGCCCCGCCCTGGTGCTGGGCGCCGACGACCGCTGGGTGGTCCCGGCGCTCGCCGAACTCGTCCGGCGGGTGCCGACCGGGTGGGACGGCGGGCACGCCCTGCTGTCGGTCACCGCGTCGACCGACCTCGCCCGGCTGGTCGCGGAGCTGGCCTGCGCGCCCGGCCGCGGGCCGGGGGGCGTCCATCACGCCGCGCATCCCGAGCCGGTGCGCAGCGGCGACCTGCTGCGGGAGCTCACCGGCCACGGCCTGCTGCCCGCGGTGAGCGGCGACCTGCCCTGGGACCAGTGCCTGGCGCGGCTGCGCGCGGTGCCCGGCGAGATGACCGAGCGGCAGTTCGCCCTGCTGGCCCGCGACCACTGGTACCGCAGCGACCGCATCTGGCAGATCGCGTCCTGCCGGCCGGGCCCCGGCCCCCTGCGGCGGCTGGCCGACGCCGCCGACTGGTATCGCACGCACCTGGCCGAACGGGGAATGCCCGCGGCGTGACGGCGACCGGCGGCCCGTTCCCTGGCCCGGTGACCCAGACGTGCCCAAGACGCGTCCGATGTCCGGTGACGCGTGTCACCGGGCGTGCGGCGCGGGTAGGTTCGGTTTGCCGCCACCCCCCGCGGCGGCGGCCACCGGGCACAAGGGCGAGCCGTGCTCCACGGCCGCTCCTCCGGCCCGGGCCGTGTCAGAAGGGACACCCGATGGCCGATGCCGCCCACTCGCCCGTCCCGCCGGGCGCGGTGCCCGTTCCCGGGGTGACCCACCCGCCGACCTGCGCCGGGATCGCCGCGCTGATCGACTCACCCGGCACCTCGGCGCTGGTCCTGGACGTCGAGGGAATCCTCGTGACGTACCGGGCCGGCCGGCCCGCGCTGCACGACGGGTTCCCGCCGGTGCTGGCCCGGCTGGCCGACCGCCTGGGCCAGGTGCTGCTGATCACCCGCCGGCCGGTCACCGACCTGTTCCGCGGGCACGCCGGCCTGGCACCGCTCAGCGACCGGCTGTACGTGCTGGGCAGCTGCGGCACCCAGGCCTGGGATCCGGCCACCGGCCGGGTCCACACGCCCGTCGGACCCGCGCCGATGGCCTGGTTGCGGGCCGAACTGCCGTTCCTGCTGGAGAAGTTGCGGCTGTCGGCCTGGGTGGAGGTGGAGGACCGCGGCCCCATGGTGGCGCTGCACCCGCTGCCGGAGGGCGACGCCGCCGAGATCGCCGAGCGGTTGCGCACACCGCTGACCCGGCTGGCCGCCCGCCACCACGTGCACTGCGAGGTCAGCGCGGAACGCATCGAACTGGGCCGCTCGTGCGTGCACCTGGGCACCTCCCTGCCCGCCTTCCTGATCGCGCACGACGCGGGCCCGGTACTGTACGCGACGGCCGGTGCGGTCGACACCCGGGCCGCGGCGGCGCTCGGCGGCCTGCGCCAGGCCGGCGTACCGGTGACGATGCTGCACACCGCGGACACGCCCTGCCTGACCCCGGTGGACGAGGAGGCCTTCCAGGGCTGTCACGCCGACACGGCGCTGGCCGACCCGGACGCCGTCCTGGCCGTCCTGGCCCAGTTCGCGGACGCGCTGGAGGGGAGTTCGCCGCGCCGCCGGCCACCGGGACGCGACCGTGCGGCGGACCCGGCGCCGTGGGGCGACGCCGTCGGCCGGCGCCGCCGCCCCGGCCTCTGACCTCCTCTCCGGGCCGGCGGACGCGGCGGGAGTCAGGCCAGTTGGCGGAGGTCCTCGGCCGGACCGGGAGCACCGGCCGGGGCGGCGGCGCCGGCCAGTCGGCCGAAGGCGAAGGCGGCCGACACCAGCGTCATGTGGTGGTGCCAGCCGGGGAAGGAGCGGCCCTCGTAGTCGATCAGTCCGAAGTCCCGCTCCAGCGCGCGCTCGGTGGTCGCGGTGCCCGCGTGGTGGCCGGCGAGGACCAGCAGCTCGTCCAGCCGGCGGTGGACGAGGTTGGTCAGCCAGATGCGGCCCGGCGGACGGTCGGCGGACACCCGCTCGGCGAACAGCCGGTAGGTCGGCTCGGCGGCCGGCCCGTACTGGTGCCGCGGCTCGGGCAGCCGGACCAGGGCGGAGACGATGTGCAGCGGCCGGGACCGGCCGTTGCGGCTGTGCACGACGACGGTGTGCGGCTGGCCGCGGTGCTGGGACAGCACCTCCTGCGCGCTGACGGCCGGTAAGCGCTTGTCGCCGCGGGCGCCGCCGGCCGGCGGGCGGCTGTCGGGCAGCACCCGCAGGGTGCCGGGGACGGCCACCACGAGGTCGTGCTTGGCGAAGGCGCGCAGCAGCGGCTGGGCCTCGGTGCTGGCGCCGCTGATGTCGGCGACCACGGGGGCCGGCAGGATCACCCGGTGCGCCGCCGCGGAGTCGACCAGGTCCCGTACGAGAGCCCAGGTCGGCAGCACCGGGGCGTCGTCGGGCACCCGGGTGCGGCTGCGTAACTGCGTGTCCTGCGCCCACGGTCCGGGCAGCAGCAGCCGCCAGTCGACCGGGAACGCGCCGTGCTCGGTGGACAGGAACAGCCCGACCCCCAGCTGGCAGGTGATCACCCGGCCCAGTGCGGGCACGAAACGGCGGTGCACCCCCACGGAGTGGCCGCCGCGCTTGGGCAGCGCCGCGGAACCGATCGTCCAGGCCGCGGGAGGCGCGTACTCGCAGATCCAGCGCGCCAGTTCGAGGCGCACGGGCCGCCAGTCCCACGGGCTGGTGTTGACGAACTGCTGCAGCGACTGGCAGGCCGTCGCGGACGACGACACGCTCGCGGCGATCCTGCGCACCGACTTCTTGCCGTCGGTGGTCAGCAGCCCCTGCAGGTAGAGATGAGCCCATCTGCGCTGATCGGCCCTCGGAAGCTGATCGAACACGGCTTCGGCGAAGGCAGTGAGTCCCACATCGGCGCTCCTTGCGGGTCCCCCGTCGTATGCGGTCATCGGCGTAACCCCCCTCTCACCTATCGGTCCGGCGAAGACCACTGCTAGAAGAATACAGAACGATTGCTTTGTTTCGCCCGACCGGGAGGCAGTCCCCGCTACTTCGAGAGGTCGCCTGGCCGCAAACCCATAAAGGCCGGTAAAATCTGGCTCATGGCGAAAAGGCCGACTCGTCAACTTCTCCAAGTCGGAGTTGGCGAGGCGGAGGTTCCGGAGGATGATCTTCAAGGGCCCCTGACCAGAGGGCGTCCCGCCTGGTCACCGGGCAGAACCACCCTTGTTGCGAAGGTCATTCATGGCTATGCACCGTCCAGCCCCAAGCATCCCGCCCGTCCCGCGCACCCCCTGCTCCGGCCGAATAGCCCCGCGGCTGCCGGGAGGGGTGGCCCGATGAGACAGGAACGCGCCGCGCGCACCCGCAGCTCGCTCATCCGGGCCGCCGCCGCCGAGTTCGACCGGCACGGCTTCGCGGGCGCCTCCCTGTCCCGGATCAGCGGCACCGCCGAGATCTCCACCGGGGCCCTCACGTTCCACTTCGCCACCAAGGGCGAACTCGCGGCGGCGGTACAGCAGCAGGGCGGCCTGGTGACCACCCGCTCGGTACGCCGCGCGGCGGCGGCCCCGGAGCCGGCCGTGCAGCGGGTGATCTCGCTGACGCTGACCCTCGCCGCCCTGCTGCAGGACGAGACGGTGGTGCGGGCCGCCGCCCGGTTGTCGCGCGAGGCCGTGGTGACCGGTCCTGACTGGACCGGCCTGTGGATGCCGTACGTCAGCGACCTGCTGGCCGCCGCCGTGCGGGACGGCCAACTCCGGCCGCACGTAAGCTCGGAGACCGTCTCAGCCTTCGTCGTCCACCTCGTGACAGGTCTGGAGGAGGGCATACGCACGCAGGCCGGCGGACCGCACGCCGTGGGCGCCGTCGAGGAGCTGCGGAACATCTGGGACCTGGTCATGACCGGAATCGCCCGCACCGACGGCTGACACCGGGCCGCGGCGCTTCTTGCCCAAGTCCGCATTGCCGCTTCCGGGACGCGCCCGCGACGATGGACGCCTGCACCGGCCGGGCCGCGCGGAGGGTTCCGACCGCGCCGCGGCCGGCGCACCCACCGCCCCTGGAGGACCCGTGGAAGCGCGCATCGACTTCTGGTTCGACTACGTCTGCCCCTACAGCATGATCAACCGTCAGGTGCTGTCCAAGGTCAGCTCCGCCACCGGTGTCCCCGTCGTCTGGCACCCGTTCGAGCTGCACCCCTACGGGCCGGCGGACGGCGGGGAGTACCCGCGCGAGCTGTGGCAGGACCACATCCGCCCGCAGGCGGCCGGCGTCGGCGTGCGGCTGAACGGGGGCCCTCCCGGCACACCGCTGCGCCGCAGCCGGCTGGCCTTCGCCGGATACCAGTACGCGTTGGAGCACGGGGTCGGCGCGGCGTACAACAACCGGGTCTTCGACGCCTACTTCAGCGGCTGGTCGGACATCTCCGACCCCGTCGAACTCGTCGCCGTCGCGCGGGACCTGGGGCTTGACCAGAAGGAGTTCAGGGCCGCCCTGATGTCCGCCGGCTACGCGGCCCGGCACCTGCACGCGGTCGCGGTCGCCCGTGAACAGGCACACGTGCTGACGGTGCCCACCATCGGGATCGGCACCTGGCGGGCGCAGAAGCTGGTGCACCCACGGGAGGTGCTGGACGCCCTGCGGGCGGTCGGCGCGGTGGACGACGCCACGGTCGGCGCGGTCAACGGCGTGGCGGTCGGCGCCCAGGACCCGGCGGCAGCCTGAGCCGTCCGGTCACACGCCGGGGCGCGCACACCCGCCACGGGTGTGCGCGCCCCTCGCGCGCGTTCAGCCGCACGCCGTCAGGTCCAGGGCAGCACCCTGCGGTGCTGGACGAGCTCGCCGTGCGGCTCCCGGGTGCCGGCCGGAAGGGTCGCCAGCCACACCACGTCCACCGCGGCGTCGTCGGGGCTCTGCGCCTGCGACATGTCGGCGAACCAGGGCCGCGAGGCACCGGTGTCCACCAGGCCCGGGCACGAGGCGTTGACCAGGATGTCCCGCTTGACGGCCTGCTCGCCCAGCGACTGCTCGAAGATCTTCACGGCCGCGACCTGGGCGATCTTGGACGGTACGTTGATCCAGTCCGGCCAGCCCTCGTCGGCCGCGCGCTCCTCCTGCACGGCGCGCACGTAGTCGTCCATGACGGCGTCCAGGCCGTCCAGCGAGATCGCGCCGACGTCGAACCGCGAGTGCAGCCGCGGGTCCAGTTCGCGCAGCGAGCCGAAGGAGCTGGCCATGACCACCAGCCTGGCCCCGTCGTTGAGCAGCGGGCCGAAGGCGTCCAGGATCCGCCGGGTGCCGCGGTTGTTGGTGTCGACCATCCCGGCCACCTGCTCCGGGAAGGGCACGTCGCGGGCGATCCGGCTGGTGGCGTTGGAGATCAGCACGTCGATCCCGCCGTGCTCGCTCGCGATGGCGGCCGCGCAGGCCCGCACGCTCGCGTCGTCGGACACGTCCATCAGGTGGAAGGCCGGCGACAGGCCCTCCGAGCGCAGCAGCTCCACGGCCTCGCGGCCCCGCTCCTCGTGGCGTGCCGTCAGGTAGACGGTGCTGCCCGGCTCCAGCGTGCGGCACAGCCTGCGTACCACGGCCAGACCGAGTCCCTGGTTGGATCCGGTCACCAGTGCTGTCCTGGTCATCTGTCGAACTCCGTTGTCTGCGAGTGGGTTACGGGGTGGCGGGGCGGCCGGGGAGCGGGTGCGGGAACCGGTGGACGGACTACACCTCTTCGAGCAGCCACTCGGCGGCCCGCTCTCCGAGCATGATGCAGGTGAGGTTGGTGTTGACGCGGATCGTGCCGGGGAAGACGGAGGCGTCGGCCACCCGCAGCCCCGCGACGCCGTGCACCCGCAGCCGGCTGTCGACGACCGCCTCCGGGTCGCCGGCCGGCCCCATCCTGGCGGTGCTCATCGGGTGGCAGTGGGTGTCCACCGTAGCCTTCATGAAGGCGTCCAGGTCGTCGTCGGACTCCAGCACCTCGGGTGTCGGGACCACCTGGCCGGTGGAGAACAGCGCCAGCTGCGGGGTCCGCGCGATCCGGTGGGCGACCCGCATGCCTTCGCGCATCCGGCGCAGGTCCTCCGGGTGTTCCAGGTAGCCGAAGGCGATCCGCGGCGGCACGGCCGGGTCGGTGCTGACGATCTGCACGCTGCCCTCGGACAGCGGCCGCTCCACCCCGACGGAGATCATGAACACCTTGTCGGTGCCGATCTCCGCCAGCAGCTGCGGGGCGAACCCGTTGAGGTCGACGTAGTTGAAGAGGTAGTACTGCATGTCGTTGGGCTGGTCGGAACCGGGCGCCGAGGTCTGCAGCAGCACCTGGGTCACCGGCAGCGAGTCGTCGTAGACGCCCGGCCGCGGCTTGAGGGTGACCAGGCAGGTCGGGTGGTCGCGCAGGTGGGCGCCGACCCCGGGCAGGTCCGCGACCACGTCGATGCCCAGCGCCCCGAGCGGGCCGGCCGGGCCGATGCCCGAGCGCTGCAGGATCGCCGGTGAGCCGATCGAGCCGGCGCACAGCGTGACGCGGTCGGCGGTGACGGTCTCCTCCACGCCCTCGGTGATCACCCGCACCCCGGTGGCCCGGCCGTCGGCCACCAGGATCCGGTCGACCAGGGTCAGCGGTCGGATCTCCAGGTTGTCGCGCTTGCGCGCCTCGGCGAGGTAGCCGATGGCCGTGGAGATCCGCACCCCGTCGACCAGGTTCTGGGCCAGCGGGCCGACGCCCGTGGAGCCGGGCGCGTTGTGGTCCTCCGTCTGCGGGAATCCCAGCTCCGTGCAGGCGTCCATCATGGCCCGCTGCAGCGGCGGGAGTTGCTCGTCCTTCCAGCGCCAGACCGGGATGGGGCCGCCGCGGCCGTGGTGCGGCGCCGCCCCGAAGTCCTGGTCGTCCTCGATCCGCCGGAAGTACGGCAGGACGTCCTCCCAGGTCCAGCCGTCGCTGCCCAGAGCGGTCCACTCCTCGAACTCGATCGGACCCGGCCGGACCGCCAGCGCGGTGTTGATCGCCGAGGTCCCGCCGACGACCTTGCCCCGCCGCAGGTTGATCTCGCGGCCGGCGACCGCCTCGGCCCGGAACCCCCAGTTGTGCGACAGGAAGGCGGGGTACCGGCCGTTCCTCAGGTCCGCCGGCAGTTCCTCCGGGTCCGGGTAGTCCGGTCCGGCCTCGATCAGCAGGACCGTGCGGTCCTCCCGCTCCGACAGGCGCGCGGCGATGACCGCGCCGGTGGAGCCGGCGCCTATGACGATGTCCGTGTACTGGGTCATGGAAGAACTCCTGGGGTGAGAGGGTTTCGATGTGCTCAGCCCTGGCCCGGCTCGGCCGCCCACCAGCGGTCGCGTGCGGTCACCACGACGGTGACGACGGCCAGCGAGATGGTCCAGAGCAGGCCGGCGGCGAAGGCGTGGCCGTAGGCCGACGAGGTGCCGGTGTCTCCGAGGGAGCCGTAGAAGATGATGCCGAGGATCGCGACGCCCAGCGCGCCGGCGACCTGCTGCACGGTGGACAGCACCCCGGAGGCGGAGCCGGCGTGCTGCGGGTCCACGCCCAGCAGGATCTGCGAGATCAGCGGGGCGGCCACGGCGCCGATGCCGGCGCCGGTGACGGCCATGAACAGCGAGAACAGCGGCAGGTCGACCTTGCCGTCCCCGTGGATGGCGGCGGTGGTCACCGCCAGGCCGGCCTCGCCCGCGATGACGGTCGCGGCGCCGTAGGTCAGCGTGCGGCGGCCGAACGCCGCGGTCAGCCGGCCGGCGTACTTGGACGCGGCGAAGAAGGTCACGCCCATGGGGAGGAAGGCGACCCCCGACTGCAGCGCGGAGTAGTGCAGGCCGTCCTGCAGGAACAGCGCCAGGATCAGCATCAGCGAGGCCATTCCCATGTACACGGCCAGCAGCGTGATCAGGCCCGAGGTGAAGGACCGGTCCCGGAACAGGCTGGGCTCCACCAGCGGTGTGCCGCCGCGCCGGCTGAGCAGCGCCTGCTGGCGCAGGAACAGGCCGAGCACGGCGACGGCCGCCGCCAGGCTCAGCCAGGTCCAGGCCGGCCAGCCGCTCTCCCGGCCCTCGACCAGCGGGACCAGGAGCAGCAGCAGCGCCGGGACGACGTACGCGATGCCGGCCAGGTCCAGCCTGCGGGCCTGGTCCGAGCGGGACTCGGCGACCAGGACCGGCAGCAGCGCGAGGGCCGCCGCGCCGACGGGCACGTTGACCAGGAAGCAGGTCCGCCAGCCCAGGCCGAAGATGTTCGCGGCGATCAGCAGACCGCCGATGAGCTGCCCGCTGACCGAGGCGAGGCCCAGCGCGACCCCGAAGCCGGAGAACGCCCGCGGGCGGTCCGCGCCGGTGTACGTGACGTTGATGATCGACAGCACCTGCGGGAACATCAGCGCCGCCGCCAGGCCCTGCAGGACCCGGGAGGCGACCAGCATGTCCGCGTTCACCGCCAGCCCGCACAGCGCGGAGGAGGCGGTGAAGGCCGTCAGCCCGATCGCGAAGACCCGGCGGCGGCCGTACAGGTCGCCGAGCCGGCCGCCGGTGATCAGACCGCTGGCGTAGGCCGTGCCGTACCCGGCCACGACGAACTGGATCTGCGCGTCGGAGGCGTGCAGGTCCGACTGCGCCGAGGGGATCGCGACGTTCACGATGAAGAAGTCGAGGATCGTCATGAAGGTGCCGGTGAGGATCACCGGCAGGGCCCACCAGCGGCGGTCCGCCCGGCGGTCGGCGGACGCCGCGGCCGGGCCCGTGGCGAGGCTGGGCGGTGAGAGCTTGGACATGGGCATCGCTCCGTTACGAGGTGCCGGCCGCCGCGCGCGCTGGGAAGGCGCCGGTGCGCGGGCGCGGCGGCCGGCGGGCATGGAAACCAGTGAAGTGATCCGCCGCGCACCGCGGCAACACAGCTGGGCCGCACGGCCGCCACTAGGGCAACTTGGCGAAGCCGCGGGTTTTTCCGCCGGCTGCCGGGTCCACCGGCGGGTCGCGGTCAGCCGCCCAGCAGCCGGCCGATCGCCCCCAGCGGCACCGCCAGCAGTTCCGGCCGGTTGCCGGCCTCGTACACGGCTTCGTAGACGGCCTTGTGCAGCGTGTACGCGCGCAGCAGGACGGCCTGCTCGCGCGGGTCGGCCCGGGCCTCCCGGCGGTAGCCGCGGCAGAACGCCTCCGCGCAGCGGCTGCTCCAGCGGAGCCTGGCCCGCTCCTCGGCCCGGCTGCGGACCTGCGGGTGCTCCCCGGCGGGAGCGTACTGGGCCGCGTAGTCGAAGGAGCGCAGCATGCCGGCGACGTCCCGCAGCGGCGAGTGCTGCCGGACCCGTTCCCGGATCGGCAGCGCCGGCTCGCCCTCGAAGTCGATCACCGTCCAGCCGTCCGGGGTGTGCAGCACCTGGCCCAGATGCAGGTCGCCGTGCACCCGCTGGGCAGGCACCGGGCCCGGCAGTTCGGCCACCGCCCGGTAGACCGCGCGGATCCGGTCCGCGTACGGGGCCAGCGCCGGTACGGCGGCCAGTGCCGGGCCGAGTTGCTCGTGCATGGTGTCCGCCAGGTCGCGCAGGCCGGCCGCGTCGAGCCAGGCCGCTCCCAGCGTCTCGGCCAGGCCGCGGTGCATCCGCGCGACGACCGTGCCCAGGTCGTGGGCGTGGGCGGCGAACGGCGGGCTGCTCGGCGCGGCCGGCAGCCCGTCCGGCCGGGACAGGCCGTCCAGCGCCATCGCCCAGCCGTCGGTCGCGTCGGCGAGGTAGGAGTGCACGACCGCGTACGTCAGCGGGGCATCAAGCCAGGTGCCCTCCACCGCGCCGTGCAGCGGCACCGTGACGGCGGCCCCGGCCCGGGACAGCGCGCGCTGCACCTCCAGTTCGGGGTTGACGCCCGGGTGCAGCCGCCGGAAGAACTTCACCAGGTACTGGTCGTCGACCAGCACCGAGGTGTTGCTCTGCTCGACGGAGAGCGGCCGGCTGGCGGCCTCCCGGCCCGCTGGGGGCGCCGGCGGCTCGCCGGTGGCGAGGCCGACCAGGGCGCGGACGAGGGCGTCGTCCCCGAGGGCGTCGTAGACGACCCGGTCGTCCAGGGCCGCGATGACGTGGCGGGCGTGCGGCGGTTCGAGATCGGCGCGCAGCCCGACCGGCACGTGGTAGTGCTCGCTGCCGCCGGTGTCCTGGTACGTCACCCGCACCACCAGCATGGCGCCGGTCCGGCCGCTCCCCCCGCCACCGCTGTCGTCGGGGCCGCCTTCCGGGACCTGGCCGGTGAAGACGGTGGAGTGCGCGACCTCCGCGGCGGCCAGCGAGCGGCCCTTGCCGGCGAACCAGCGCTGCCGCGGCAGCCAGGCGGCCAGCGGCGTCGACAGCCGCGCGGTGACGGTGTCGGCCAGCCCGGTCATCGGCTCTCCCGGTCCGGGCACGCGCAGAACCAGTAGAAGCCGTGGCCCTTGAGCGTGAGCCGGTACGGCTCCCGGTCGATCTCGGGAAACGGCACCATGCCCGCGACCTCGACCGGGACCCGGCCGGCGAAGTGCGACAGGTCCAGGCCGACCGGCTGCGGGTGGCGGGAGAAGTTGTTGACGCACACCACGGTGGATTCGGCGCCCGTTTCGGTGATGTACGTGCGCGAGTAGGCCAGCACGGCGTCGTTGTCGGTGGTGATCTCCTTGAAGTCGCCGCGGCCCAGTGCCAGGAAGCGGCGGCGCGCGGCGAGCATGTTCCTGGCCCAGTGCAGGAGGGAGGACTCCGACGCCTGCTGCCGCTCGACGTTGACGGCCTGGTAGCCGTAGATCGGGTCCATGATGGTCGGCAGGCACAGCCGGCCCGGGTCGGCGGTGGAGTAGCCGGCGTTGCGGTCCGGGGTCCACTGCATGGGGGTGCGCACGCCGTCCCGGTCGCCGAGCCAGATGTTGTCGCCCATGCCGATCTCGTCGCCGTAGTAGAGGACGGGCGAGCCGGGCAGCGACAGCAGCAGGGCGGTGAACAGCTCGATCTGGTTGCGGTCGTTGTCCAGCAGCGGGGCCAGCCGGCGGCGGATGCCGATGTTGGCCCGCATCCGCGGGTCCTTGGCGTACTCCGCGTACATGTAGTCGCGTTCCTCGTCGGTGACCATCTCCAGGGTCAGCTCGTCGTGGTTGCGCAGGAAGATGCCCCACTGGGCGGAGGCGGGGATCGCCGGCGTCTTGGCCAGGATCTCCGAGACCGGGTGCTTGGACTCCCGGCGCACCGACATGAAGATGCGCGGCATCAGCGGGAAGTGGAAGGCCATGTGGCACTCGTCGCCGCCCGAGGCGAAGTCCCCGAAGTAGTCCACGACGTCCTCGGGCCACTGGTTGGCCTCGGCCAGCAGCACCCGGCCGGGGTATCCGTCGTCGACCAGCGCCCGCACCCGGCGCAGGAAGGCGTGGGTGGCGGGCAGGTTCTCGCAGTTGGTGCCCTCCTGGGCGTACAGGTACGGGACCGCGTCCAGCCGGAAGCCGTCCACGCCCAGGTCCAGCCAGAACCGCAGCACGTCCAGCATCGCCTGCTGCACGTCGGGGCTGTCGTAGGCGAGGTCCGGCTGGTGCCGGAAGAACCGGTGCCAGTAGTACTGCTTGCGCACCGGGTCCCAGGCCCAGTTGGAGGTCTCGGAGTCCACGAAGATGATCCGTGCGTCCTTCATGCCGGTGTCGTCGTCGGCCCACACGTAGAAGTCGCCGTAGGGGCCGTCAGGGTCGCTGCGCGAGGCCTGGAACCACGGGTGCTGGTCGCTGGTGTGGTTCATCACCATGTCGATGATCACGCGCATGCCGCGCCGGTGGGTCTCGTCGAGCAGCGCGACGAAGTCCTCCAGCAGGCCGAACTCCGGCAGCACCGCGGTGTAGTCGGCGATGTCGTATCCGCCGTCGCGCAGCGGGGAGGCGAAGAACGGCGGCAGCCAGAGGCAGTCCACGCCGAGCCACTGCAGGTAGTCGAGCTTCTCGGTCAGGCCCTTCAGGTCGCCGGTTCCGTCGCCGTTGCTGTCGTTGAAGGACCGCACCAGGACCTCGTAGAACACGGCGTCCTTGTACCAGTCCGTCGACTGCGGAGCGGGGCGGGCGTGCGGAAGCGCCTCCAGCACGGTCACCGCGTCGGGCACGGCGTCCGGCACGGCGTCGGGCACCGCCTCCGCGCCGGATCCGGGTCCGCCGGGGGCGGGTTCGGCGGCGGGCTGGGCGGGCGAGGTCTCCGGGGGAGATTCCACGGGCGTCGTTGTCAACGGTTCCTCCAGGTGAAGACGTGCGCGACGGACTCGTGCGGGTCGATCTTGAGGTCGAGGTCCGGGCCGAGATCGGTGCCCGCCCCCGTGACCTCGTCGAGCGCGCGCACCGCGGTGCGCGAGCCGAGGAGTTCGGGGTCCAGCCGGACCCGCCCCTGCTGCGGGAGGCGCGGATCGAGGGTGACGACGCACAGCACGGCGTCGCCCGTGCCCGGGTCGGTCTTGGAGAAGGCGATCAGCGCGTCGTTGTCGACGGGGTGGAACCGCAGCGTGCGCAGCCCGCGCAGCGCGGGGTGGTCCCGGCGCAGCCGGTTCAGCACGGTGATCCACGGTTCCAGGGAGCGGCCGGCGGCGAGCGCGGCGGCGAAGTCCCGGTGCCGCAGCTGGTACTTCTCCGAGTCCAGGTACTCCTCGGAGCCCGGTGCCACCGCCCGGCCCTCGTACAGCTCGAACCCCGCGTACACCCCCCAGCTCGGCGACAGCAGGCCGGCCAGGGCGGCACGCACCGCGAACACCGGCGCCGCGGCGTCCCGCAGGTGGCCCGGGAGGATGTCGGGGGTGTTGACGAAGAAGTTGGGCCGCAGCCAGTCCGCCTGGCCGACCAGCTCGGTGAGGTACTCGGTGAGCTCCTGCTTGGTCTCGCGCCAGGTGAAGTACGTGTACGACTGGGTGAACCCGCGCTTGGCCAGACCGTGCAGCACCGCCGGGCGGGTGAAGGCCTCGGCGAGGAACAGCACGTCGGGGTGCGCGTCCTTGACGGTGCGGATCAGCCAGTGCCAGAAGTCCGGCGGCTTGGTGTGCGGGTTGTCGACCCGGAAGATCCGCACTCCGCAGCCGATCCAGCCCTGCACGACCCGCAGTACCTCGGCCCTGAGGCCGGCGGCGGATCCGTCGAAGTCCAGCGGGTAGATGTCCTCGTACCTCTTGGGCGGGTTCTCGGCCGAGGCGACGGAGCCGTCGGGGCGGCGGACGAACCACTCCGGGTGCTCGCGCACCCACGGGTGGTCGGGGGCGCACTGCAACGCGAGGTCGAGGGCGACCTCCAGGCCGAGCTCCGCGGCCCGCGCGGTGAAGTCGCGGAAGTCCGCCAGGGTGCCGAGCAGCGGGTGGACGCTGTCGTGGCCGCCGTCGGCGGAACCGATCGCCCAGGGCGAGCCGACGTCGTCCCGCTCCGCGGTCAGCGCGTTGTTGCGGCCCTTGCGGTGCACGGTGCCGATCGGGTGGACGGGCGGCAGGTACACCACGTCGAACCCCATGGCCGCGATCCGCGGCAGCTCCCGCGCGGCGGTGCGGAAGGTGCCGTGCACGGGCCGGCCGTCGGGGCCGGTGCCGCCGGTCGAGCGCGGGAAGAACTCGTACCAGCTCCCGAACAGGGCGCGTTCACGGTCGACGTCGACATGATGGGGCCGCCCCTCGGTCACCAGCTCGCGCAGCGGCCGGTCCGCGGCAAGCGCCGCCACCTCGGCGGACAGCGCGTCGCGAGCCCGGTCAGCCGGCGGCGTACCGGGGTCGCGCAGCCGCGCCGAGGCCGCGCGCAGCGCGGGGCGCGCGCCGGCGGCGGCCTGCCCGGCGAGCCGGTCCAGCAGCACCCCGCCCTCGGCCAGGTCCACCTCGGTCAGCGGGGCGCCCGCATCGAGCCGGGCGGCCGTCGCCGCGCACCAGGTCGCCCAGGGGTCGCCCCAGGCCAGAACGCGCAGCGTCCAGCGGCCGGGAGCATCGGCGACCACGGTGGCGGCGAAGCGGTCGGCGCCGGGGTCCGCCAGGACCATCGGCACCTCCTGCGCGGGCCGGCCGGGGCCGCTCCACCGCACGGCCACGCCCAGCGCGCCGTGCCCCTCGCGCCACACCGTCGCGGCGACCGGCAACTGCTCGCCCACCACGGCCTTCGTCGGCCAGTCCCCGTATCCGGCATTCGGCGACACATTGTCGATCGCTAAACGGCCGCTCATCAATTCCTCCCTTTCTCGACGGGCAGAGCTCCCAGCATCGGCGCGGCCCGGCCGCAATGGCGAGAACCGGGAATCCACTGTGGCAAGTGCTGTCAGTCGCACCGCCGGCACAGCGCCCGTCCCAGGTCGGACGGCAGGAGAACACCACTGTGGAAAGTCCGGTAAATAGCGGCCGCCGCGGCTTCCGCTATTGCCGGTGGTGAAGCGCGGCGGTTTCACTCGAGCCATCCGAAGCACCCGGCCGCCGACCGCGGCCGACCGCACCGGAAAGACCTCTATCCGCAGGGAGATACCCGTGACCAAACGCATCCTCTTGGTGCTTTCCGAGTACGGCTACTGGGGTGAGGAACTCGTCGGACCCGTCGAGGCCTTCGACGCCCGCGGCTACCGGACGACGTTCATCACCCCCAACGGCAAGCGCCCGCACGCCCTCCCGCCGAGCCTGGACTCGGAGTACATCGACCCCCCGCTCGGCCGTTCCGTCACCACCCGGGACATGGCCCGCCGGGCCCGCACCCTGGACGACTCCAGCCGGCTGGACAACCCGCTGAGCCTGGCCGAACTCATCCCCGAGCGCCCCTACTTCAGCGCGCTGAACCACCTGCGCGACCTGGAGGAGTACAACCGCCGGCTGGCCGCCGCCACCGGCGAGCTGGTCTGCGCCTTCGACGCGCTGGTGATCGTCGGCGGCAGCGGCCCCATCGTGGACCTCGCCAACAACGAGCGGCTGCACGGACTGGTGATGGCCTTCGTCACCGCCGACAAGCCGATCCTCGCCGAGTGCTACGGCGTCGCCGTGCTGGCCTTCGCCCGCGACTGGGAGAGCCGGCAGAGCATCCTGTGGGGCAAGCACGTCACGGGGCACCCCAAGGAGTACGACTACAAGGACGGCACCGGCTTCCTGGGCGTCGAGTTCAACATGGGCCCGCCGCCGTACCCGCTGGAGTACATCCTGCGCGACGCCACCGGCCCCCAGGGCGGCTTCCACGGCAACGTCGGCAAGGAGACCTCGGTCATCGTCGACCACCCGTTCGTGACCGCCCGCTCCACGCCCGACTCGCTGCCGTCGGGCGAACTGCTGGTCCGCGTACTGGAAGACGGTCTGCGCCGCTACGGCTGGTAGTCCCCCGCCGGCGGCCGGCTTGCGACCGGCGCCGGGACCGTACCGAAGTCCCCCGTACCGAAGTCCCCCCGTGAAGGAGGCGATACCGATGTCCGCCAGATCCGGCAACCAGGCGCTGTTCGAGCAGCTCGCCGCGGACGGCATCAGCTACATGTTCGGCAACCCCGGCACGGTCGAGCAGGGGTTCGTGGATCTCGCCGACGCCAGCGGCACCGATTTCGTCCTGGCCCTGCACGAGGGCGTCGCCGTGGGCATGGCGGACGGCTACGCCCGCGCCGCCCAGCGGCCCGGGCTGGTCCAACTGCACAGCGGCGTGGGCCTGGGCAACGGCATCGGCATGCTGTACCAGGCCAAGCGGGGCGGGTCCCCGCTGGTGGTGCTGGCCGGCGAGGCCGGTGTCCGGTACGACGCCATGGACGCCCAGATGGCCGCCGACCTGGTGGCCATGGCGCGTCCGGTGACGAAGTACGCGACGCGGGTCCTGGACCCGGGCTCGGTGCTGCGGGTGCTGCGCCGGGCCGTGAAGATCGCCATGACCCCGCCGCGCGGGCCGGTGCTCGTCGTGCTGCCCGCCGACGTCATGGACGGCCTCACCGAGGAGGCCGCCCTGCCCACCGTCGTACCTTCTGCCGGCGGCGTACCGGCCGCCGGCGACGTCCTGCGCGCCGCGCGGGCACTGCACGGTGCCCGCGATCCGATCGTCCTGATGGGCGACGGCATCGCGGCGGGCGGTGCCCAGGACGCCCTCACCGCGGTCGCCGAGCGGCTGGGCGCGACGGTGTGGGGGGTCAACTCCTCAGAGGTCAACTTCGACACCGCGCACCCGCTGTTCGGCGGGAACCTCGGCCACATGTTCGGCGCCGACAGCGCCCCCGTGGTGGCCGGCGCGGACGCGGTGCTGGTCGTCGGCACCTACCTGTTCCCCGAGGTGTACCCCTCGCTGACCAGCCCGTTCCGCGACGACGCCCGGATCGTGCAGATCGACCTGGACGCGTACGAGATCGCCAAGAACCATCCGGTGGACATCGGCCTCGTCGCCGATCCGCGGCTCGCCCTGGAGGCACTCGCCGCGGAGCTGTCCCGGCTGGACGGCGGCGCCCCGCCGCCCGAACCGCCGGCCCGTCCGACCGCGCAGGACAGCGGCCCCGAGGGGCTGATGGACGTCTTCGCCCGCGAGCTGGCACTGCGGGCACCGGACAACCTGGCGGTGTTCGACGAGGCGCTGACCTCCTCCCCCGCGCTGACCCGGCACCTGCCGCCGCGGGTGCCGGGCCGGTACTTCCAGACCCGCGGCGGATCGCTGGGCGTCGGCATCCCCGGCGCCCTCGGTGTCAAGCTCGCCCGCCCCGACCTGGAGGTGGTCGGCTTCACCGGCGACGGCGGCAGCATGTACACCATCCAGGCGCTGTGGACCGCCGCCCGGCACGGGATCGACGCGTCCTTCGTGATCTGCAACAACCGGCGCTACCGGCTGCTCGACCTGAACATCGAGCAGTACTGGCGCGAGCAGGGCGCCCAGCCGCACGCCTACCCGGACGCCTTCGACCTGTCCCGGCCGGAGATCTCCTTCACCGACCTGGCCGGCGCCCTGTCGGTGCCCGCGGTCCGGGTGGAGAAGCCCGAGCAGGTGCCGGACGCGGTCCAGGCCATGCTCGGCCACCGCGGCCCGTTCCTGGTGGACCTGCTCACCGGCTGACCCCGGACCCGGGTCCGGCCCGCTGCCGGCCGGACCACCACCCACCGCCTACCTGACAAGGAGCACCGCCCATGTCCGTGTCCCCGTCCGCCACCGCGCCCGGCGCACAGCCGGCCGACCCCGCCCTGACGCAGACGCTCACCGAGTTCGCCGGCACCTGGTACCAGGCGCTGGACCGGCACGACCCGCTGGCCGCGGTCACCCCGTACCTGGCCGACGAGGGCCTGGTGATGAACTTCCCCGAGGGCCGGTCGCGCGGCATCGCCGGCTTCGCCCAGTGGTACGAGGCCGTCACCCACCGGTTCTTCGACGAGGAGCACACCGTACTGAAGGTGGAGGTGCAGCAGGTCCGCGAGGACACCGCGGACGTCCTCGTCGTCGTCAACTGGCAGACCAAGGTCTGGAACCCGCCGGCCGCCGCGAGCGTGTGGATGGGCTTCGACGCCTACCAGAGCTGGACCGTGCAGCTCGGCGAGGCAGGCCCGCGGATCCTGACCTACACCGTGGACGCGCTGACCCCGATGCCGGGCTCGCCCGACCTGTAGGGCCTGCCGGCCCCCGTATCCGCACCCCGACCCGCGGCCCCCGGCCTCCCCCGCCGGGCGCGCCGCCCCGGGCGGCCGCAGCGTTCCCCGCCCGGCGCTCTGGCGCCACCGCTGCGGCCGCCCCCTCCTCCCGTTCCGACAGACCACGTGATTGCGGGCCTAGCCATGGGTAACGTCCAACCGCTGATGACCGGCCGACTCGCCGGGAAACGCATCGGCATCCTGATGGAGAGCGACTTCGTCGAGGACGAGATCGCCTACTACCAGCGCCGCTTCGCCGAGGACGGCGCACCGGTGGTCCTGCTCAGCCGGCTCTGGGGCCGCTCCTCGCAGGTCTTCACCGGCCACGAGCACCGGGGCACCATCGAGGTGGAGGGCGACCTGGAGTCGCTCGACTACCACGAACTGCGCCAGTTCGCCGCTCTCGTCATCCCCTCGGGGATGGTCGCCGACCGGCTGCGCTACACCGAGGACATCGAGCACGACGCACCGGCGCTGGAACTGCTGCGCCGGGCCTTCCGGATACCGCACCTGGTCAAGGCGTTCTCCTGCCACGGCCTGATGCTGCTGTCGGGAGCCCCCGACCTGGTGCGCGACCGCCCGGTCACCTGCCACAACAACCTGGTCGGCGACGTCCGCAACATGGGCGCCGTCTACCTCAACCAGGACGTCGTGGTCGACCGCGACCTGATCACCTCCCGCTCGGTGGACCACTGCCACCTGCTGGCCCGCACGGTGATCGAGAGGCTGGCCGTCCCCGAGTTCGATGCGGCCTGAGCCCGCCAGAAGGAGACTCCCGTGCCCACCGAACTGCCCCTGTCCTTCTCCGACACCGTCGCCGGCTACGTGCGCGAGCACCGCGGCAGCCGGATCGTGCTGGAGACCCCCGAAGCCGGCGAGGTCACGGTCCACCTCACCGACACCACCAGCGCGCAGCTGCTGCGCAACCTGGGCGAGCCCTACCTCGACGCGACCGGCCGGATCGGCGAGCTGCTGACCCCCGGCACGCTGGTCTTCAGCTACGGGCCGGTGTACGCGACCGGTTCCGGCCGGCACTTCCAGGTCGACCGGCTGCTGATCGCCGGCGACGGCGACCGCTCCTTCCCGCCCGAGACAGCCGGCTGGTGGGTGAACCAGCTGGACCGGCTGGCCGGCTTCTACCGGCGCTCGCAGTTCGGCGACGGGCCGGTCGACTTCGCCCAGTACCGCACCACCATCGGCAGCACCGGGCACAAGTCCGCCGAGCACATCCAGGAGACGGACACCCTGTCCCGCATGGTGTACGGGATGGCCAGCGCCTATCTGCTCACCGGCAAGGAGGACTACCTGGAGGTCGCCGAGCGCGGCTCGCAGTACCTGCACGACCACATGCGCTTCCGCGACGAGGCCGAGGACGTCGTGTACTGGTACCACGGCGTCGACCTCACCGGCACCAGGGAACGCAAGCTGTTCGCCTCCGAGTTCGGCGACGACTACCGGGCGATCCCCGCGTACGAGCAGATCTACGCGCTGGTCGGGCTGACCCAGACCTACCGGCTGACCGGCGACCCGGTGATCAAGAAGGACATCGAGGACACCGTCGCGCTGTTCGAACGCCACTTCCGCGACTCCCGGCTCGGCGGCTACTTCTCGCACATCGACCCGGTCACGCTCAGCCCGCACCACGACGGGCTCGGCCCCAACCACTCGCGCAAGAACTGGAACTCGGTCGGCGACCACGCCCCCGCGTACCTGATCAACATGTACCTCGCCACCGGCGAGGAGCGCTACCGGCGGATGCTGGAGCACACCTTCGACATGATCGCCACCTACATGCCCGACCGCGGGCCCGGCGGCAGCCCGTTCGTCAACGAGCGCTTCTACGCGGACTGGACGCCCGACCACTCCTGGGGCTGGCAGCAGAACCGGGCGGTGATCGGGCACAACCTCAAGATCGCCTGGAACCTCACCCGGATGAACGCCGCCGTCCCCAAGCGCGAGTACCAGCAGCTGGCGGGCGAGATCGCCGCGAACATGCCCTCGCTCGGACGCGACGTCCAGCGCGGCGGCTGGTACGACCTGGTGCAGCGCGAACCCGAGGACGGCAGGCACGCCTTCGTCTGGCACGACCGCAAGACCTGGTGGCAGCAGGAGCAGGCGATCCTGGCCTACCTGGTGCTGGCCGGCCACACCGGCCGGGAGGACTACCTGCGGCATGCCAAGGAGGCGTCGGCGTTCTACAACGCCTTCTTCCTCGACCACGACGAGGGCGGCGTCCACTTCACCGTGCTGGCCCAGGGCCTGCCGTTCATCATGGGCAACGAACGCCTCAAGGGCAGCCACGCGATGGCGATGTACCACAAGGCCGAACTCTGCTATCTGGCCGAGGTCTACACCCAGCTGCTGGTCAACCGCGGCGCCCTGGACCTGTGGTTCAGCCCGCGCCCGGACGCGGAGTACCCGGACGGGCTGCTGCGGGTGGCGCCGGACATCCTGCCGTACGGCAAGATCGTGATCGACAGCGTCCGCATCGACGGCGCCCCCTACGACGTCTTCGACGCCGAGGCGATGACCGTCAAGCTGCCCTCCTCCCGCCACCGGCTCACGGTGCGGGTACGGCTGCGGCACACCGGGGACTGAGCCGTGATGCCTGCTCCCGCCCCGGCCGCCGCTCCTGCTCCGCCGCTCGCCCCGGATCCCCCTCCCGCCGCTGTCCGGGACCGGAGGGGCATAGCGGCTCGCCCCTCCGGTCCCGGCCTGCGGGTGACCGCGGGCAACCCGCTGCTGCCCGGGGCCACCCCGGTGCCGGGCGGCGTCAACTTCAGCGTCGGCTCACCCGCGCGCGGCCCGCTGTCACTGGTCCTGCTGGACCCGGTCACCGGCGCGGAGACCGGGTCCATCCGGTTCCCGCGCCGGTACCGGGTCGGCGACGTGCACACCATGACCGTGCTCGGCCTGCGGCCCGGTGCCTTCGACTACGGATACCGGGCCCCGGGCACCGGCCTGCTGCTCGACCCGTACGCGCGGCTGCTGCACGGCGGCGAGACCTGGGGCCGGCGCCCCGCCTACCGCTGTGCGGTGCCCGCCGAACCCTTCGACTGGCAGGGCGACACCCCGCCCCGCATCCCCGCCGAGGATCTGGTGGTGTACGAGCTGCACGTGCGCGGCTTCACCCGGCACCCCTCCTCCGGCGTCGCCCACCCCGGGACGTACGCCGGCCTGGCCGAGAAGATCCCCTACCTGCTGGACCTGGGGGTCAACTGCGTCGAACTGATGCCGACAGCGGAGTTCGACGAGACCGACAACCCGGTGCCCGTCCCGGCCGGCCGGCCGCCGCTGGCCGACTACTGGGGTTACAACCCGGTGGGCTTCTTCGCGCCCAAGGCCGGCTACGCCGCCGACGCCCACGGCGAGGGGCCGGTCCGCGAGCTGAAGACGCTGGTGCGCTCGCTGCACCGGGCCGGGATCCAGGTGCTGCTCGACGTGGTCCTGAACCACACCGCCGAGGGCGACGAGCGCGGCCCGACGCTGTCACTGCGCGGCCTGCACGACCAGGCGTACTACAGCCACGCCGAGGACGGCAGCTACCGCAACCTGACCCGTACCGGGAACACCGTCAACGCCAACCACCCGGTGACACGGGCGCTGCTGCTGGACTGCCTGCGGCACTGGGCGACCGAATACCACGTGGACGGCTTCCGCTTCGACATGGCGCCGATCCTGGCCCGCGGTCCGGACGGCGCCCTGCTGGCCAACCCACCGCTGCTGGAGGCCATCGCACACGACCCGGTGCTGGCCGGCCGCAAGCTGATCGCCGAGCCCTTCGACGCCGACGGGCTCGACCTGGTCGGCCGCTTCCCCTCCTACGGCCGCTGGGCGGAGTGGAACCCGGGCTTCACCTACGCCCTGCGGCGGTTCCTGACCGGCACCCCGGGCAGCGCGGGCGATCTCGCCGACCGGCTGGTCGGCTCGCCGGACACCTACGGGCACCGCGGCCTGACCGCCGGCGTCAACTTCGCCGACTGCCACGACGGTTTCACGCTGGCCGACTGGGCCTCCTACGACCGCCCGCACAACGAGGCCAACGGCGAAGGCGGCATCGACGGGCCGCAGGACAACGCCAGTTGGAACTGCGGTGCGGAGGGTCCCACCGACGACCCGGACGTGCTGCGGCTGCGGGCCCGGCAAGTGCGCACCGCCCTGCTGCTGGTGCTGACCGCGCACGGCACGCCCATGCTGGCCGCCGGCTGCGAACTGGGCCGCACCCAGCGCGGCAACAACAACACCTACTGCCAGGACAACGAGATCAACTGGCTCGACTGGACCGCGCTGGACCGCGACCCGTCCCTGCACCACTTCGTGCGGGCCTGCCTCGCCTACCGCAGGGCGCACCGCGCGCTGCGCCGCGACACAGTGCCCGAGGACGCGGCCACCGGCCCGGGCCGGCTCCCGTACCCACGGCTGAGCTGGCACGGTCGGCGTCCCTGGCAGCCCGACTGGAGCGCGCAGTCGCGGCTGGTCGTGCTGCTGCACCATGAGCCGGCCGATGACGAGGGCCGCCCCGACGACACCGTCCTGGTGGCCGTCAACTCCGCGTCGCAGCCGGTGGCGGTGGACCTCCCCCCGCCGCCGCCCGGGACCCGTTGGCACACGTTCGCCGACACGGCCATGGAACCCGGTCACGAGGCGCACGCCCCCGGCACGGAACCCGCACTCCCGGCCGGCGCGCCCGTGCTGCTGGCCGATCACTCGGCGATCGTACTGACCGCGCTCCCCCAAGAGCGCAGAGAGAAGGAATGAGCCATGGCATTCGACGCATACCTCGGCTTCAGCGGAGCCGTCGCGACCGTCTACCTGTCCGGCGAACTCACCGAACGGCGGGTGCCCGCCCTGCGGGCGCTGCTGGAGCAGGCCGTCACCCAGCCGCCGAACCGGCTGGTGGTGCGCATGCACGATCTGGAGTCGATCTGCGTGGGCGCGGTGCGCTGCCTCGCCTTCATCCAGCAGCAGCTGCCGGGCGGCGTGGATATCGTGCTGGACGGCCCGAGCGAGCGGGTCCGCCAGCTGCTGCGCGACAGCGTCTTCGACCAGGGGGTGACGATCATCCGCGAAGCCGTGTCCTTCAGCGACGAAGCCGCCTGATCACGGTGGACGATGGTTGACCAGGCGCGGGCCCGTGCCTAGTGTCCGGCGAATGAAACTCGCCTTCTCCACCCTCGGACTTCCCGCACTGCCCGTCGAGCAGGTCCTGCAGCTGGCCTCGGAGCACGGCTTCCACGGCGTCGAACTGCGCGCGAGCGAGGAGGAACCGGTGCACACCGGCCTGACTGCGGACGAACGCAGCCGGGTGGCCGAGCAGTTCGCGAAAGCCGGGGTCGAGATCCTGACCGTCGCCTGCTACGCCAAGGTGGCCGCAGCGGGCGACGACGGACCGGTACTGGACGAGGTCGGCGCCGCGGTCCGGCTGGCCGCCGACCTGGGTGCCCCGTACGTGCGGGTCTTCCCGGGCGGCGGCGACCTCGGGACGGACGAGGCGGACGCGCTGGCCGCCCGGCGGCTCGCGGCGGCGGCGCCGCTCGCGGCCGACGCCGGGGTGCGGGTGCTGCTGGAGACCCACGACTCGCACCGGTCGGGGGCCGACGTGGCGCGGGTGCTCGGCCGGGTCGGGCACCACGGCGCCGGGGCGATCTGGGACCTGATGCACACCTGGCTGGCCGGTGAGCAGCCGTCGGCGACCTTCCCGGTGCTGGCGCCCTATCTCGGCTACGTCCAGGTGAAGGACATCGCCTCGGCGGCCGACACGGCGCCGCTGCCGCTGGGCGACGGAGTGCTGCCGCTGGCGGAGACCGTCGAGGTGCTGGCCCGGGCGGACTGGGACGGCTGGCTGTGCTGGGAGTACGAGAAGCGCTGGTACCCCGACGCCGCCGACCTGGGCGGGCTGCTCGGCCCGGCGCGGCAGCACCTGGCCCAGCTGCTGGCCGAGTCCGCCTGAGCGACCCCGCGAAGACCGGCACCCGTGCCGTGTACTTCTCCTCCTCGGTGCCGGCCGGCGCCGAGACGCACCAGGTGCTGCGCGACGGCGGCGAGTTGCGGCGCTTCGCGCAGTCCGCCGCCCCGCGGGACGGCCACGCGGCGACGGCCATCGTGGCCGCCGCCGACCGGACCGACTTCACCAGCCGGGTACTGGTCGGCCGGACCCGCACCACCGGGTGCAGCCAGGCCACCGCGGCGAGCCTGGCGATCGCCGGCGACCGGCTGTCGCTCCAGGTCAGGCAGCCGAAGCCAGCCGCCGAATGCCTGACGGCGTTCCACCTCACGGTGGTGTTCGGGGTGCCCGCGGAACGGATACCCGCGCACCCCGTTTTCGACTGAGGCATTGACTGGCGAAAACTTCCCGGATATCCGTGTACCCCTGGAAGTTTCCTTCAGAAGAGCGTGCACCCTCCTCCGTCCCGAAGGAGTCCGTCATGCCCCACCCCCACCCGTCCCGCCGTGCCGTCCTCACCACCGCCGCGGCCACCACCGCGGCGCTGGCCGGCACCATCCCCGCGGCGGCCGCCCGCGGATCGTCACCGACCGCCGCCGACAGCCGGCGGATCCGCGAGGTCATCCGCCGGATGGGCCTGGAGGAGAAGGTCGGCCAGCTCTTCGTGATGCGGATCTACGGCAGTTCCGCGACCGACCCCGACCCCGCCGACGTGGCCGCCAACCAGAGCGAGATCGGCGTGGCGAACGCGGCGGAACTCATCGCGAAGTACCACGTCGGCGGCATCATCTACTTCGCCTGGGCACACAACACGCAGAACCCCGACCAGATCGCCGACCTCTCCAACGGCATCCAGCGGGCCGCGCTCGCGCAGGCCACCCCGGTCCCGATGTTCATCTCCACCGACCAGGAGCAGGGCGCGGTCGAGCGGATCGGCGCGCCCGCGACGACCTTCGCCGGCGGCATGGCGCTCGGCGCCAACGGCAGCCCGGGCGACGCCCGCACGGCGGCCCGCGTCATCGGCACCGAACTGGCCGCGATGGGCGTCAACCAGAACTACTCCCCCGTCTCCGACGTCAACATCAACCCCGCAAATCCGGTGATCGGGGTCCGGTCCTTCGGCGCCGACCCGCAGGCGGTGGCCACGCTGGCCGCCGCGCAGGTCAAGGGCTACCAGAGCGCCGGAATCGCCTCCACCGCCAAGCACTTCCCCGGCCACGGGGACACCGGCACCGACAGCCACTTCGCGCTGCCGATCATCACCCACACCCTGGAGCAGTGGCAGCAGATCGACGCCCCGCCGTTCCGGGCGGCCATCGCGGCCGGCATCGACTCGATCATGACCGCGCACATCCTGGTCCCGGCCCTGGACGACTCGGGCGACCCGGCGACGCTCTCGCACCCGATCCTCACCGGCATCCTGCGCGAGCAGCTCGGCTACGACGGCCTGGTGGTCACCGACTCGCTCGGCATGGAGGGGGTGCGGGAGAAGTACGGCGACGACCGGGTGCCGGTGCTCGCGCTCAAGGCGGGCGCGGACCAGCTGCTCAACCCGCCGCTGCTGGACGTCGCCTACCAGGGCGTGCTGGACGCGGTGAAGTCCGGCGAGCTGACCGAGGAGCGGATCGAGGTCTCGCTGACCCGGATTCTCGGGCTGAAGTTCCGCAACGGTCTGTTCGCCGACCCTTACGTCACCCACGCCGGGGTCCGCCGGTCGGTCGGGACGCGGTCCCATCTGGCCACCGCCGACCGGGTCACCGACCGCGGCATCACACTGCTCACCAATGACGCCGGGCTGCTGCCCTTCCCGCGCCGCTCGCACCGCGATCTGCTGGTGGTCGGCGCGGACCCGGCGGCGCCCTCCGGCACCGGCGGGCCGCCGACCGCGGTGCTGGCGAAGGCGTTCAGCGAACTGGGCCACCCCGCCCAGGCGCTGTCCACCGGCACCGCGCCCAGCCAGGCGGTGATCGACCAGGCGGTGGCCGCCGCCCAGGGCAAGGACGCGGTGATCGTGGCCACCTACAACGTCACCGCCGCCGCGCCGGAGCAGATCGCGCTGGTGACCGCGCTGACGGCCACCGGCGTGCCCGTCGTACAGCTCGCCATCCGCAACCCGTACGACATCGCCTATCTGCCGCCGGTGGCCGCGTCGCTGGCGGGCTACGGCTGGACCGATGTCACGCTGCGCGCCGCCGCCCGGGTCATCGCCGGCACGGTGCGGCCGACCGGCCGGCTGCCGGTCGCGGTGCCGCGCGCCGACGACCCGGCCACCGCGCTCTATCCGATCGGCTACGGGCTGCGCTACTGATCAGCCCGCCCGCGGGACCGGCCGGCACGATCACCGGCCGGTCCCGCGGGGACGTTCGCTGAGCGGCCGTCAGGCGACGGCCTGCACCTCGCCGGTGAAGGTGCGCCACAGCTCCGCGTAGCGGCCGTCGCCGGCGAGCAGCGACTCGTGCGTGCCGTCCTCGATCACCCGCCCGTGGTCGAGCACCACGACCCGGTCGGCGCGCGCGGCGGTGCTCAGCCGGTGGGCCACCACCAGTGTCGTACGGCGGACGGCCAGCCGGTCGGCGGCCTGGTTGACCAGGGCCTCGGTCGCCAGGTCGAGCGCGGCGGTGGCCTCGTCGAGCAGCAGGACCGCGGGATCGACCAGTTCGGCGCGGGCCAGGGCGATCAACTGCCGCTGCCCCGCCGAGAGGTTGCGGCCCCGCTCGGTGACCCGGTGCAGGTAGCCGTCCTCCAGGGTCGCGATCATCTCGTGCGCGCCGACCGCCCGGGCCGCCGCCTCGACCTCGGCGTCGGTGGCGTCCGACCTGCCGTAGGCGATGGCCTCGGCCACGGTGCCGGGGAACAGATACGGCTCCTGCGGTACGACGCCCAGGCGCTGCCGGTAGCCGGCCAGGTCGAAGTCGCGGATGTCGGTGCCGTCGACCAGCACGGCGCCGGCGGTCGGGTCGTAGAACCGCGCGACCAGCTTGACCAGGGTGGACTTGCCCGCACCGGTCTCGCCGACGAAGGCCACCGTCTGCCCCGCCGGTATCCGCAGGTTGACGCCGCTGAGCGCCTCGGTGCCCTCGGCCTGCGAGCCGCCGTAGCGGAAGTGCACATCGCGGAAGGCGACCTCGCCGCGCAGCGGTCCGACCGCCTTCGGTTCGGCGACGGCCGGGGTGGTGGTCGGCTCGCGCAGCAGCTCCCTGATCCGGCCGAGCGAGACCGATGCCTGCTGGTAGCCGTCGAAGACCTGCGAGAGCTGCTGCACCGGGGAGAAGAACAGGTCGATGTAGAGCAGATACGCCACCAGGGCGCCCGCGGTCAGGGTGCCGTCGTTCACCCGGTTCGCGCCGACGGCGAGCACCAGGGCGGCGGCCACGCTGGACAGCAGCTGGACGAACGGGAAGTAGACCGAGATCAGGAACTGGCCGCGGACCCGGGCCTGGCGGTACTCGTCGCCGCGCCGCGCGAAGCGCTCGCTGCCGCGCCGCTCGCCGCGGAACGCCTGCACGATCCGCAGGCCGGCGACGTGCTCCTGGAGGTCGGCGTTGACCACCGCGACCCGCTCGCGGGCCAGTTCGTAGGCCCGCACCGACTTCCGGCGGAACACCCAGGTGGCGATCACCAGCGGCGGCAGCGCGGCGAAGACCATCAGCGCCAGCTGCACGTCGATGGCGAGCAGCGCCACCAGGATGCCGACGAAGGTGAGCAGGCTGACCAGCGCGGTGACCAGTCCGGTCTGCAGGAACGTGGACAGCGCGTCCACGTCGGTGGTCATCCTGGTCATGATCCGGCCGGTCATCTCGCGCTCGTAGTAGTCGAGCCCGAGCCGGTGCAGGTGCGCGAAGATCTTCACCCGCAGCGTGTAGAGCACCCGCTCGCCGGTGCGGCCGGTCAGCATGGCCGAGCCCCACTCCGCTCCCCACTGCGCGACGACCAGGACGAGGCCGAGCAGCGAGGCCGCCCAGACCGCGCCGAGCGCGGCCTGCCGGACACCCGCGTCGATCCCGTGCCGGATCAGCACCGGCAGCAGCAGTCCCGCCACCGCGTCCACCGCCACCAGCAGCAGGCTGAACAGCAGCGGGGCGCGGAAGCCGCGCAGCAGGCTGCCGAGGCCGAACCTCTCGTCGGCGGTCCTGGCCCGCCGCTCGTCCACATCGGGGGTGTCGAGGGCCGGCGGCAGCGCGGCGACCTTCTCCAGCAGGTCGGGGGTGGCGGGCATCCCGGCCAGCGCTCCGGCCATACCGCCCCCGGCCGCCGGGGCGGCGGACGCGGCCGACCCGGTCTGCTCGTCGGCGGCCGGCCGGCGGTCCGCGGGCCACAGCTCAGGGGTGATCCCGCCGGCAGCCGGCTCGGCGATCCGTGATGCGGACGCCGGCTCCTGCGGCTCGTCCGCGAGCAGGCAGTCACCCTCGGGGCACTCCTCGCGCCCGTCCGGGCCGACCGTCACCCTGCCCTCCACGCCGGCCGCGGCGATCGCGCCCGCCGGGTCAGGCTGCACCACGTCGGCGCCGAGCGCGTCGGGGTCGGTCAGCAGCGCCCGGTACAGCGCGCTGCGCTGCTGGAGTTCCTCGTGCGTGCCCACGTCGGCCAGCCGCCCGTGGTCCAGGACCGCTATCCGGTCGGCGAGCGCCAGCGTCGAGCGGCGGTGCGCGATCAGCAGCGTGGTGCGGCCGCGCATCACCTCGCGGAGCGCGTCGAAGATCTCGGCCTCCACCCGGGCGTCGACCGCGGAGGTGGCGTCGTCGAGGAGCAGCAGCCGGGGGTCGGCGAGGATCGCGCGGGCCAGCGCCACCCGCTGGCGCTGGCCGCCGGACAGGGTGAGCCCCTGCTCCCCCACGACGGTGTCGTACCCGTCCGGCAGCGCCGAGATGAAGCCGTCGGCCTGGGCGGCGCGGGTGGCGGCCAGGATCTGGTCCTCGGTGGCCTCCGGGTGGCCGTAGGCGATGTTGGCGCGGACCGTGTCGGAGAACAGGAAGCTGTCCTCGGGGACCAGCCCGATGGCCGACCGCAGCGAGTCGAAGGTGAGCTCGCGGACGTCCATGCCGCCGATCCGCACGGCGCCGCCGGTGACGTCGTACAGCCGGGGCAGCAGCAGCGAGACGGTGGACTTGCCCGACCCCGACGAGCCGACGACGGCCACGGTCTCGCCGGGTGCCAGTGTCAGGTCGAAGCCGTCGAGGACCGGGCGCTCCTTGGTGTACCCGAAGGAGACCTGGTCGAAGTCGACGGTGGCGGGGGCGTCGGGCGGCAGTTCCTTGGTGCCCTCCTCCAGCGTCGGTTCGGTGTCGATGAGTTCGAAGACCCGCTCGACGCCGGCCCGGGCCTGCTGGCCGACGGTCAGCATCACGGTGAGCATCCGGACCGGGCCGGTGAGCTGGGCGAGGTAGGTGGAGAAGGCGACGAACGTGCCCAGGGTGATCTGCCCGCGGGTGGCCATCCAGCCGCCGAGCGCCAGCATGCCGATCTGGCCGAGCGAGGGCACCGCCTGGAGCGCGGGGCTGTAGCGGGCGTTGAGCCGGACGGTGCGCAGCCGGCCGGCGAAGAGCCGCCGGCTGACCGTCTCCAGCTTGTCCATCTCCTGCTGCTCCTGGCCGAAGCCCTTCACCACCCGGACTCCGGTGACCGAGCCGTCCACGATGCCGGCCACGGCCGCCGCCTGCCCCTGTGCGTACCAGGTGGCGGGGAACAGCCGCTTGCGCGACCTGCCGGCGATGAACCACAGGGCCGGGGCCACGGCGAGCGCGACCAGGGTGAGCAGCGGCGACAGCGTGAGCATGACGACCAGCGAGAGCAGGAACAGCAGCACGTTGCCGATCATCATCGGCAGCATGAACAGCAGGCCCTGGATGAGCTGGAGGTCGCTGGTGGCCCGGCCGACCACCTGGCCGGTGCTCAGCTCGTCCTGCCGGCGGCCGTCGAGCCGCATGATCGACCGGAACATGTCGTTGCGCAGGTCGTACTGGACGTCCAGCGCCAGCCGGCCGGCGTAATAGCGCCTGGCGTAGGTCAGCACGTAGACCACGACCGCGGCGCCGACCAGCGCGAACGCCCAGGGGGCGAGCGGCTTGTCGTGCTTGACGATCACGTCGTCGATGATCAGCTTGGGCACCAGCGGGATCAGCGCGGTGACCGCCATGCCGGCCAGTGAGGCCCCCAACGACAGCAGCACGTTGCGCCGGTACCGCCAGCAGTGCGCGCTGAGCCGGCGCAGCCAGCCCTGCTCGCGCTCCTCGGGTCCCGGCCGCTCTTTCGCCGTCGTCACGCGTTCCTCCCGCTGATCGTCCACCACTCGTCCCCCCGCTCGCCTCGTCGGCTGTCCCAACGCGCCGGCATGCGCGTTTCATCCTCCTGCAACAAATCAACGACCAAGGTCGCACAGGAGTGCGACATTGGTCGTAATCCGTTCAGGTGAATCGGCTCAGGGGTTTCGGTGGCTCGGCGGCTCAGCGGCTCAGCGGCTCGCGGCGATCTGCCGGGACATGATCGTCGTGAGCTCGTAGGCGGTGTGCGAGGCCGCGACCGAGGTGATCTCGGCGTGGTCGTAGGCCGGGGCGACCTCCACCACGTCCGCGGAGACCAGCCGGCAGTCGGCCAGGCCGCGCAGGATCTCCAGCAGCTCACGCGAGGTGAGGCCGCCGGCCTCCGGGGTGCCGGTGCCGGGCGCGTGCGCCGGGTCGAGCACGTCGATGTCCACCGAGATGTACAGCGGCCGGTCGCCGATCCGCTCCCGCAGCTGCTGCGCCACCTCGTCCACCCCGCGCCGCATGACGTCGGCCGAGGTGACGATGCCGAAGCCCATCTTCTCGTCGTCGTCCAGGTCCTTGCGGCCGTACAGCGGCCCCCTGGTGCCGACGTGGCACAGGGCGGAGGTGTCGAGGACGCCCTCCTCGACCGCCCGGCGGAACGGCGTGCCGTGCGTGTAGGCGGCGCCGAAGTAGGTGTCCCAGGTGTCCAGGTGCGCGTCGAAGTGCAGCAGCGCAACCGGGCCGTGCCGACCGGCCACCGCGCGCAGCAGCGGCAGCGCGATGGTGTGGTCGCCGCCGAGCGTCATGAGCCGGGCGCCGGTGCCGAGCAGGTCGGCCGCCGAGGACTGGACGGTCTCCACCGCCTCGCCGATGTCGAACGGGTTGACGGCGATGTCGCCGGCGTCCGCGACCTGGGCGAGCGCGAAAGGCGACGCATCTTGCGCCGGGTTGTAGGGGCGCAGCAGCCGGGACGCCTCCCGTACGGCGTTGCCGCCGAACCGCGCGCCGGGCCGGTAGGAGACCCCGCTGTCGAACGGGACGCCGACCACTGCCACGTCCGCTGTGCCGACCTCGTCAAGACGCGGCAGCCGGGCGAAGGTCGCCGGACCGGCGTAGCGCGGGACGCGGGACGAATCGACGGGGCCGCGCGGCGTTGCGCTGCTCATGGTCATGCCTCTGCTCTCCCCCATAGGTGCACGCTGAGTGAACATCCCGACTCTACGTGACCACCTGGAGACGGTGGACTGTACGTTTCCTCCAATCGGCGCCGGTGATTACGCCTCGGCGTCGATCCGGGGCACCTCGCGTGCCGGAGAAGCGGGGCGGGACAATGTGCACATGCCCTTGGATCCCGCGCCCGCCGTGCCCACTCGCCAGTCCCTCGCCGACCACCTGATACGCGCCCGGATCTCCGGCGACGTCGCCACCAGCCGGGAGAACAACCTCAGCCACTACCGGGAACTCGTCGAAGGCAACCGCAACTTCTGGCTCGGCCTCGAACTGGGCGACCGCTGGGACGAGGCGGCCGTGCTCGAGCTGATGGCCGAGCGCTGCGGAGTGGTGGCCGATCCCGCCCACCTGCACGGCCAGGACACGATCGACGTGGACCTGACGATCGGCGGCCTCGACCGGATGGCGGCCGTCATGCACAAGGCGGCGGAGAACGGCTCCCGGGTGCTGGTCGCCACCGGACACCCTGCCGGCGTTTTCGCCGTGCACCAGGTGGTGGCCGCCGCGCTGCGCGACGCGGGCTGCACGCTGGTCACCCCCGCCGACCACCTCTACGCCGACGGCGGCGAGATCCGGCACATGGCGTCGGTCGCCGTCCTGCACCGCGGCGGCAGCCTGATGCACACCCACTCCCCCGACCCGATGCGGGAGGTCCTGGACGCCCTGGAGCGGGCCGGCGAGCCGCTGCCCGACCTCGTGATCGCCGACCACGGCTGGGCGGGCCACGCCGGCGGCAGGGGCATCGACACCGTGGGCTACGCGGACTGCAACGACCCGGCGCTCTTCGTCGGCGAGGCGGAAGGCACCCTCCTGGTGACGGTTCCGCTCGACGACAACGTTCCGCCGCACCTGTACGCGCCGATGACCGCGTATCTGCTGGCCGCGGCGGGTCTGAAGCAGCCGGCCTGACCGCTCGGACCTGACGTGACCTCCGTCTCTCGTTACGATCAGTGAAGGAGAGCGAGGAAAGGCAGGCGACACCGTGGTCCAGGTAGCGATCGTCGATGACGAGGCGCTGGTCAGGGCCGCCCTGCGGAGCATTCTCGGGTCCGCGGACGACATCCAGGTGGTCGCGGAATGTGACGGGCACCGGGCGGTCGCGGCCGTCGCGCGTACCTGCCCGGACGTGGTGCTGCTGGACGCGGTGATGCCGCCGCCGGACGACGGCCTGACGGTGCTGCGCGCGCTGCGGGCGCTGCCCCGGCCGCCGGTCGTCGCCATGCTGACCGCCTTCGACACCAGCGCGCACATACGGGCCGCCATGGCGGCGGGCGCCGGCGGATTCCTGCTCAAGGACACCGCGGTCGGCACCCTCATCGACGCGGTGCGGGTACTGGCCGGCGGCGGCACGGTCTTCACGCCCACGGTCGGCCGCGCGGTCGTGGACGGCTTCCTCGGGGAGCCCGCGGAGGAAGCCGCCCCCGACCCGTCGGCGGCCGGATCCGAGGCCGCGATGGGCCGGCTCACCGGCCGCGAACGCGAGGTGCTGCGGCTGCTGGCCGTCGGTCTGCCGAACGCGCTGATCGCCGCGGAGCTGAACATCTCCGTCGGCACCGTCAAGGACCACGTCAGGGCGGTACTGCGCAAGCTGGACGCTCCCAACCGGGTGGCGGCGGCGGTCGTGGCGCACCAGGCGGGCCTGGCAGCGGCTCCGGAACGCCCGTGAGGCGGCGCGTCACCCTCCCCGACGCCGCGCTGCTCGCACTGTCCGCGGTCGAGGTGTGGGCGACCCGGTCCTTCGGCGGGCCGGTGGCGCTGGGTTTCGCCTGCCTGGGCACGTTCGCACTGCTCTTCAGGCACCGGTTCCCGCTGACCGCGCTGGTGGCGACGCTGCCCGCGCTGGCCCTCGGCTACATCTGGTTCTCGCCGATGGGCGCGCTCTACCAGGTCGCCGCGGACCGGCCGGAGCGAAATCGCGCACAGAGGTGGTGGGTGAGCCGCCGGCTGCCCGAGGGGGTCTCGCCGCGGGCGGTGCTGATCGGCGGCTGCGCGCTGACCGTCGCAGTGGTGTCGTGCGTGCCGTGGCCGTTTCGCGAACCGGTCAGCTGGGCGCTGTCGGACACCATCCTCGCGGTGATGCTCTCCGCGCTGCTGGCCGTGGCACCCACCGCGCTCGGGCTGCTGGGCTACTCGCGCCGCGAGCTGGCCGCCCGGCTGGCGGAGCTGGCGGCCAGCCGGGAACGGGAACGGGCGCTCGACGCGGAGAAGGCGGTGGTACGGGAGCGCGCCAGGCTCGCCCGCGAGATGCACGACACGGTCGCGCACCACATCAGCCTGATCGCCGTGCAGTCCGGCGCACTGGAGGCCACCGCGCAGGGGCCGCAGGCGCAGTCAGCCGCGGCGGCCGTACGGGATCTGAGCCGGGACGCGCTGGACGAGCTGCGCCGCATGGTGGGGCTGCTGCGGCTGCCGATCACGGCGGCCCACGACCTGGAGGCGGGCCCCGGGCTCGCCGGGGTGCCCGCGCTGGTGGCGGCGGCCGGCCCCGGCACCCACGGCGAGCTGCCCGCCGTACGGGAGGCGGCGGCCGGGACGCTGCCTCCCGACGTCCAGCACGCCGCGTACCGGATCGTGCAGGAGGCGCTGACCAACATCCGCAAGCACGCGCCGGGCGCGCAGACCCGCGTCCTGGTGCGGCGCGACGGCGACGCGCTGCTGGTGGAGGTGCGCAACGGCCCCGGGGCCCCGGACGCCCCGGCCCCGCTGCCGTCGGGCGGGCACGGGCTGGCCGGGCTGCGGGAGCGGGCGGCCCAGCTGGGCGGGGACTTCACGGCGGCGCCCGCGGCGCCCGGCGGCTTCCTGGTGCGGGCCACCCTGCCGCTAGGCCCGGCCGCCGAAGCGGCCTGAGCGACCCGAGCAGCCCGAGGTGCCTGAGCGGCCCGAGCAGCCTGAGCGGTGCCGGGCCTCACCCGTACGGCGGTGAAACCCGCATCCATGGTGTCGGATCGCGCGCTCACCCCGTCGGGTGAGCGCGCGGTGCACAGCCTGCGGGGTGTCAGTCGCGCGGGACCCTGACCAGGCCCTCCTGGATCACCGAGACCGCCAGCTGCCCGTCCCTGGTGTAGATGCGGGCGGTGGCCAGGCCCCGGCCGCCGGAGGAGGACGGGCTCTGCTGGTCGTAGAGCAGCCACTCGTCGGCGCGCAGCGGCCGGTGGAACCACATGGCGTGGTCCAGGCTCGCGCCGACCACGTCACCGACCGCCCAGCCGCCGCGGCCGTGCGCGAGCAGTATCGAGTCCAGCAGCGTCATGTCCGACACATAGGTGGCCAGGCAGACGTGCAGCAGCGGGTCGTCGGCGAGCTTGCCGCGGGTGCGGAACCACACCTGGGAGCGCGGTTCGCGCTTGACGCCCGCGGTCAGATACGGCGGATCGTCCACATAGCGCAGGTCGACGGCCGCCCTGGTCTCCAGGATCCGGTCGATCACGGTGGGATCGGGGAACCTGGCGGCGTTGGCGGGCAGCAGGTCGTCGGCGGTGGGCAGGGTCTCCGGGTCGGGCGCGTAAGGCATCGGCTCCTGGTGGTCCAGGCCGTCCTCGTGCACCTGGAAGGAGGCCGACAGGTGGAAGATCGGCTTCCCGTGCTGGATGGCGACCACCCGCCGGGTGGTGAAGGAGCGGCCGTCCCTGATCCGGTCCACCTGGTAGACGATCGGCGCGCCGGGGTCGCCCGGCCGCAGGAAGTACGCGTGCAGCGAGTGCGCGGCGCGGTCCTCGGGGGTGGTGCGGCCGGCGGCGACCAGCGCCTGCGCGGCGACCTGGCCGCCGAACACCCGCGGCACCACCACGGAGCGGCTGGTGCCGCGGAACAGGTCCCGGTCGATCCGCTCCAGGTCGAGCAGCTGGAGCAGTGACTGGAGCGGATCGGGGCGCTCGGCGCGCTGCGTCCCGTCCGCCGGTCCGACCGGTCGCGGCCGCTCGTTCACAGGCCCATGGACTTGGCGATGATCGACTTCATGACCTCGCTGGTGCCGCCGTATATGCGGTTGACGCGGTTGTCGGCGTAGAGGCGCGCGATCGGGTACTCGTTCATGTAGCCGTAGCCGCCGTGCAGCTGGAGGCAGCGGTCGATGACGCGGCCGGCGACCTCGGTGCAGAACAGCTTGGCGGATGCGGCGTCGGCGGCGGTCAGCTCGCGCCGGTCGTGGGCGTCCAGGGCGCGGTCGACGACGGCCTCGGCGGCGTCCACCTCGGCCTTGCAGGCGGCCAGCTCGAACTTGGTGTTCTGGAAGGACGCGACGGACTTGCCGAACACGACCCGCTCCTGGACGTACGCCTGCGCGAAGCGGATCGCGGCGGCGGCCTGCGAGTAGGCGCCGACGGCGATGGCCAGCCGCTCCTGCGGCAGGTTCTGGCCGAGGTAGGAGAAGCCCTTGCCCTCCTCGCCGAGCAGGTCGTCCAGCGGCACCTTGACGTCGGAGAAGGACAGCTCAGCGGTGTCGGAGGTCTTCAGGCCGAGCTTGTCGAGCTTGCGGCCGACCGCGTAGCCCTCGGACTTGGTGTCCACCACGAACAGCGAGATGCCGGCCCTTCGGTCCTCGGCGGTGGCCGGGGCGGTGCGGGCGCAGACGATGACGCGGTCGGCGTGCACGCCGCCGGTGATGAAGGTCTTGGCGCCGTTGAGCAGGTAGTGGCTGCCGTCGGCGGAGAGCTTGGCGGCGGTCTTCATGCCGGCCAGGTCGGAGCCGGTGCCGGGCTCTGTCATGGCGATGGCGAACATGGTCTCGCCGTTGACGAAGCCGGGCAGCCAGCGCTTCTTCTGCTCGTCGGTGGCGTAGGCCATCACGTAGGGCAGGCACAGGCCGGTGTGCACGCTGCTGCCGCCGAAGCTGACCCCGGCGCGGGCGCACTCCTCGCTGACGACGGCCTGGAACTTGAAGCTCTCCTCGCCGGCGCCGCCGAACTCCTCGGGCACTTCGATACCGAACAGGCCCAGTTCACCGAGCTTGTAGTAGAAGTCGCGCGGGGCCTGTCCGGCCGCCAGCCACTCGTCGTAGACGGGGACGACCTCGGCCTCTATGAAGGCACGTATCGTCTCGCGGAACGCCTCGTGGTCCTCGTTGAACACCGTACGACGCACAGCGCGCCTCCCGTCGGCGAGTGGTGACGATCGAAGATCGAGCAATAAGCAAGCGCTCAGTAAGTTACCTGCCGGTCCGTTGTGCTGTCCAGCGCCCCCAGGGCGCCCAGGGCCAGCCGGTGCAGCAGTGCGGCCATGGCGGACCTGGCCAGCAGGCCGCTGCGGGTGCCCAGGTGCGGGGTGGAGTTCAGCAGGCCGAAGACGGCGTGCACGGCGGCCCGCGCCTCCAGCTCGGTGGCGTCGGGATGCACCCGGCGGACCACGACCACCCACTCCTCCACATACTGCCGCTGGAGCTGGCGGACGAGCTTGCGGTCGGAGTCCCGGAGCCGGTCGAGTTCGCGGTCGTGCAGGGTGATCAGCGGCCGGTCGTCGATCGCGAAGTCGATGTGGCCGCGGATCAGCGCGTCGAGCGCCGCGGCCGGGTCGGCGGACTCGGCCACCCGCATCCGGCCCGCCGTGAGCAGCCGGCCGCTGATCCCGACCAGCAGCTCGGCGAGCATCGCGTCCTTGCCGGCGAAGTGCCGGTACAGGCCGGGGCCGCTTATGCCCACCGCGGCGCCTATCTCGTCCACCCCGACCCCGTGGAAGCCGCGCTCGGCGAACAGCCGGGCGGCCTCGCGGAGGATCTGCTCGCGCCGGCTCTCTGCCGTCTTCGTCGGATTCATGAGGTTCAGTCTAGACAATCCTGTTAGCGAGCGTTAACGTGGAGTCATCACGTTAACGCTCGCTAACATCCCGGGGGGCCGAACCATGGCAGCACCCGCCCTGTCCAGCGCCGCAGATCCGGCGTCGGAGGCGTACCGCGCCAACGCAGAGGCACACACCGCGCTCAGCGCGGAACTGCGCGACAGACTCGCGGCCGCGCGGCTCGGCGGCGGCGAGAAGGCCCGCGCCCGCCACACCGCGCGCGGAAAGCTGCTGCCCAGGGACCGGGTGGACGGCCTGCTCGACCCAGGCTCCCCCTTTCTGGAGCTGGCCCCGCTGGCCGCCGACGGGATGTACGACGGGCAGGCACCCGCCGCGGGGGTGATCGCCGGGATCGGCCGGGTGGCGGGCCGCGAGGTGGTGGTGGTCGCCAACGACGCCACCGTCAAGGGCGGCACCTACTACCCGATGACGGTGAAGAAGCACCTGCGCGCCCAGGAGGTCGCCCTCGACAACCGGCTGCCGTGCGTCTACCTGGTGGATTCCGGCGGCGCCTTCCTGCCCCGGCAGGACGAGGTCTTCCCCGACCGCGAGCACTTCGGCCGGATCTTCTACAACCAGGCCACCATGTCCGCCCGCGGCATCCCGCAGATCGCCGCCGTGCTCGGCTCCTGCACGGCCGGCGGCGCCTACGTCCCGGCGATGAGCGACGAGGCGGTGATCGTACGGAACCAGGGCACGATCTTCCTCGGCGGCCCGCCGCTGGTGAAGGCCGCCACCGGCGAGGTCGTCACCGCTGAGGAACTGGGCGGCGGCGAGCTGCACTCCAGGGTCTCCGGGGTCACCGACCACCTCGCCGAGGACGATCCGCACGCGCTGAGCATCGTCCGCGACATCGTGGCCACCCTGCCCGCCCGCGGCGCCCCGCCGTGGACGGTGCGGCCGGCCGAGCCGCCCGCGGTCGACCCGGCGGGGCTGTACGGGGCGGTGCCCGCCGACTCCCGCACGCCCTATGACGTCCGCGAGGTGATCGCCCGGCTGGTCGACGGCAGTCGGTTCGCGGAGTTCAAGAAGGAGTACGGCACCACCCTGGTCACCGGCTTCGCCCATGTGCAGGGCCATCCGGTCGGCATCGTGGCCAACAACGGCATCCTGTTCGGCGAATCAGCCCTCAAGGGCGCGCACTTCATCGAGCTCTGCGACCAGCGCGGCATCCCGCTGCTCTTCCTCCAGAACATCTCCGGGTTCATGGTGGGCCGGCAGTACGAGGCCGGCGGCATCGCCAAGCACGGCGCCAAGATGGTGACGGCGGTGGCCTGCGCCCGGGTGCCCAAGCTCACCGTGGTGATCGGCGGCTCCTACGGTGCCGGCAACTACTCGATGTGCGGCCGGGCCTACAGCCCGCGCTTCCTGTGGATGTGGCCCAACGCCAAGATCTCGGTGATGGGCGGCGAGCAGGCCGCCTCGGTGCTGGCCACCGTCAAGCGCGACCAGCTCGCCGCGGCCGGGGAGAAGTGGAGCGAGGAGGCCGAGGAGGAGTTCAAGGCCCCGGTCCGCGAGCAGTACGAGACCCAGGGCAACGCCTACTACGCCACCGCCCGGCTGTGGGACGACGGCGTGATCGACCCGCTGGAGACCCGCACCGTGCTGGGCCTGGCCCTCACCGCCTGCGCCAACGCCCCGCTGCCCGCCGCCGATCCCGCCGCGCCCGGCTACGGCGTCTTCCGGATGTGAGACCGCGATGACCGTGAACAACCCCGACCCCCACCCCGCGCACTCGCCGAACACCCCGGCGTACGAGCCCATGTTCGACACCGTGCTGGTCGCCAACCGCGGCGAGATCGCCGTCCGGGTGCTGCGCACCCTGCGCGAGCTGGGAGTGCGCTCCGCGGCGGTCTTCACCGAGGCCGACTGCGACGCCCGGCATGTCAGGGAGGCGGACACCGCCGTCCTGGTGGGCAGTTACCTCTCCGCGCAGGAGCTGGTGCGGGCCGCGGGCGTGGCCGGCGCCCGCGCGGTGCACCCCGGCTACGGCTTCCTGGCGGAGAACGCCGGCTTCGCCAGGGCCTGCGCCGAGGCCGGGCTGACCTTCATCGGACCGCCGGCCGACGCCATCGAGCTGATGGGCGACAAGATCCGCGCCAAGGAGGCGGTCCGGGCGGCCGGGGTGCCGGTGGTGCCCGGCAGCACCGGCAGCGCGCTGACCGACGCCGAACTCGCCGCCGCCGCGGCGGAGATCGGCCTGCCGGTGCTGCTGAAGCCCTCGGCGGGCGGCGGCGGCAAGGGCATGCGGCTGGTGCGGGACGCGGACCTGCTGGCCGAGGAGATCGCCGCGGCCCGCCGGGAGGCCCGCGGGTCCTTCGGCGACGACACCCTGCTGGTGGAGCGGTGGATCGACCGGCCGCGGCACATCGAGATCCAGGTGCTGGCCGACGGCCACGGCAACGTGCTGCACCTGGGAGAGCGCGAGTGCTCGCTGCAGCGGCGGCACCAGAAGGTGATCGAGGAGGCGCCCTCGGTGCTGCTCGACCCGGCGACCAGGGCGGCGATGGGCGAGGCCGCCGTCCAGGCCGCGCGCGCCTGCGGCTACACCGGGGCGGGGACGGTGGAGTTCATCGTGCCGGGCGCCGACCCCGGCGTGTACTTCTTCATGGAGATGAACACCCGGCTCCAGGTGGAGCACCCGGTCACCGAACTGGTCACCGGCCTCGACCTGGTGGCCTGGCAGCTGCGCGTGGCCCGCGGCGAGCCGCTGGACCTCACCCAGCAGGACATCACCCTGACCGGCCATGCCATCGAGGCCAGGATCTGTGCGGAGACCGCTCGGGCCGCCGACGGCCGGGTGGACTTCCTGCCGTCCGCCGGCACCGTGCTGGCCCTGCGCGAACCGGCCGGCCCCGGGGTGCGGGTGGACTCCGGGCTGGCGCAGGACACCGAGGTGGGCACCGCCTACGACCCGCTGCTGGCGAAGGTGATCGCGCACGGTCCTGACCGGGCCACCGCGCTGCGCCGGCTGCGCGCGGCCCTCGCCGGCACCGTGATCCTCGGCCTCGACACCAACACCGGCTTCCTGCGCCGGCTGCTGGACCACCCCGATGTGGTGGCCGGCGATCTGGACACCGGACTGATCGACCGGGACGCGGCGGCGCTGCTGCCGCCCGGGGTGCCGGACGAGGTCTACGAGGCAGCGGCGCTGCTGCGGCAGGCCGCGCTCGCGGCGGCACCCGACCCGGCCGGCTGGACCGACCCGTTCTCGGTGCCGAGCGGCTGGCGGCTGGGCGGCGAACCCGCCTGGACCGTGCACCACTTCCGGGTGCCGGGCCACCAGCCGGTCACCGTCCGGGTGGCCGGCGGCCGGGTGCGGGTCGGCGACGCGCCTCCGGTCGACGCCAGGCTCGTGCTGGACGGTTCGCGGGCGCTGCTGCACCGCGGGGGCACGGTGCTGGCCTTCGAGCACGCCGGCCAGTGGCTGGGACGGGACGGCGACAGCTGGTGGGTGCGGCCGTACGACCCGGTGGCGGAGGCGCTGCGCGGCGGGGCGGCCGGCGCCGGCGGCGGCGCGCTGTCCGCGCCGATGCCCGGCACGGTCACCGTGGTCAAGGTCGCCAAGGGCGACGAGGTCGTCGCGGGCCAGAGCCTGCTGGTGGTGGAGGCGATGAAGATGGAACACGTGATCACCGCGCCGCACGACGGGACGGTCACCGAGATCGACGTCGGCGCCGGCACCACCGTGGCGATGGACCAGGTGCTGGCCGTCGTCACCCCGGCCGAAGCAGGAGCCCCGGCCCCGGCCCCGGACCCGGCCCTGGCGGCCGGCGGCCCGGGGAAGCCGAAGGAGGAGGAGGCGTCATGACCGCGACGACACCGGAAGGCGGCGCCGACGGCCTGCCGCCGGGCCTGCCGATGCCCGTCACCCTGCCGGGGCTGCCGGAGCGGGTGCGGATCCACGAGGTCGGCGCGCGGGACGGACTGCAGAACGAGAAGGCCACCGTGCCGACCGCGGTCAAGGCCGAGTTCGTGCACCGGCTCGCCGACGCCGGGCTGACCACCATCGAGGCGACCAGCTTCGTGCACCCCAAGTGGGTGCCCCAACTGGCCGACGCCGCCGAGCTGATGCCGCTGCTCGCCGATCTGGACGGCCGGCAGCCCGCCGTCCGGCTGCCGGTGCTCGTACCGAACGAGAAGGGCCTGGACCTGGCGCTCGGCCTCGGGGTGCGGGAGGTCGCGGTGTTCGGCAGCGCCACCGAGTCCTTCGCCCGGGCCAACCTCAACCGCACGGTGGACGAGTCGCTGGCCATGTTCGAGCCGGTGGTGGCGCGGGCCCGGGCGGCCGGGGTGCGGGTGCGCGGATACCTGTCGATGTGCTTCGGCGACCCCTGGGAGGGCCCGGTGCCGATCGGCCAGGTCGCCGCCGCGGCCCGCCGGCTGTACGAGCTGGGCTGCACCGAGCTGAGCCTCGGCGACACCATCGGGGTGGCCACCCCCGGCCAGGTGGTGGCGCTGCTGGACGAGCTGACCGGCGGCGGCATCCCCGTCGACCGGCTCGCCGTGCACTTCCACGACACCTACGGCCAGGCGCTGTCCAACACCCTCGCCGCCCTCCAGCGCGGGGTCGGCATCGTCGACGCCTCGGCCGGCGGCCTCGGCGGCTGCCCGTACGCCAAGAGCGCCACCGGCAACCTCGCCACCGAAGACCTCGTCTGGATGCTGCACGGACTCGGCATACACACCGGGATCGACCTCGACCGCCTCAGCGCCACCAGCGTCTGGATGGCGGAGCAGCTGGGACGGCCCAGCCCGTCCCGTACCGTCCGCGCCCTGACTCACCAGGAGCTGTAGCCATGCCGATCGACCATCGCCTTCCCACCGAGTACGAGGAACTGCGCAGCACGGTCGCCCAGTTCGCCCAGGACGTGATCGCGCCGAAGATCGGCGAGTTCTACGAGCAGGAGGAGTTCCCGTACGAGATCGTGCGGGAGATGGGACAGATGGGCCTGTTCGGGCTGCCCTTCCCCGAGGAGTACGGCGGCATGGGCGGCGACTACTTCGCGCTGTGCCTGGCCCTGGAGGAACTGGCCCGGGTGGACTCCTCGGTGGCGATCACCCTGGAGGCCGGGGTGTCGCTCGGCGCCATGCCGGTGTTCCGGTTCGGCACCGAGGAGCAGAAGCGCACCTGGCTGCCGAAGCTCTGCTCCGGCGAGATGCTCGGCGCGTTCGGGCTGACCGAGCCGGAGTGCGGCTCCGACGCCGGCGGCACCCGCACCACCGCCCGGCTGGACGAGGCGACCGGCGAGTGGGTGATCAACGGCACCAAGTGCTTCATCACCAACTCGGGCACCGACATCACCGGCCTGGTCACAGTGACCGCGGTGACCGGCCGCAAGGAGGACGGCCGGCCGCGGATCTCCTCGATCATCGTGCCGTCCGGGACCCCCGGTTTCACGGTGTCGAAGAAGTACAGCAAGGTCGGATGGAACGCGTCGGACACCCGGGAGCTGTCGTTCGCCGACTGCCGGGTGCCGGCCGCGAACCTGCTCGGCGAGGAGGGCCGCGGCTACGCCCAGTTCCTGCGGATCCTGGACGAGGGGCGGATCGCGATCGCCGCGCTGTCCACCGGGCTGGCCCAGGGCTGCGTGGACCAATCGGTGTCCTACGCGCAGAGCAGGCAGGCGTTCGGCCGGCCGATCGGCGCGAACCAGTCGATCCAGTTCAAGATCGCCGACATGGAGATGCGCACCCACACCGCCCGGGTCACCTGGCGGGACGCGGCCTCGCGACTGGTGCACGGCGAGCGCTTCAAGAAGGAGGCGGCGCTGGCGAAGCTCTACTCGTCGGAGATCGCGGTGACCAACGCCCGGGAGGCCACCCAGATCCACGGCGGGTACGGCTTCATGAACGAGTACCCGGTGGCCCGGATGTGGCGCGACTCCAAGATCCTGGAGATCGGCGAGGGCACCAGCGAGGTGCAGCGGATGCTGATCGCACGGGAGTTGGGGCTGACCGGCTAGGGCCGGCAACGGGGGTGGCAAAAGGGCGCGCCGGCGGCCCTCAGGCAGCCGGCGCGCCCCCTCACACCGTGTGTCGGGCCACCGGTGGTCAGGCCGCGGGCCAGGGCACCTGCGGCGAGCGGTAGTAGGTGATGCCGAGCGCGTCCCAGCGCGGTCCCTGGGTGGCCAGCCGCACCTTGTAGGCGTTCCAGTCGTGGCTGGCGGCCGGCGACCAGCCGAGTTCGGCGATCCCGGGCAGCCGCGGGAAGGCCATGTACTCGAGGTCGGACGAGGTTTTCAGCGTCTCCGTCCACAGCGGCGCCTCGACGCCGAAGACCGCGGAGGCCGGCACACCGGGCACATAGGTGTCGGGATTCCAGTCGTAGGAGTCCTTGACCTCGACGTATCCGGCCCAGTTCTGGCCGAGCGGGGTGTCGGCGTCGTACTTCATGTCCAGGTAGGAGCGGTTCGCGGGGGACATGATCACCTTGGTGCCGGCCCGCGCCGCCGCGCCGACGTACGCCTCGCTGCCGTCGGTGCCCCAGTACTGGGCGATCGTGCCCGCTGCCGGGTGCGCCTGGTCGATCTGGTGCCAGCCGATCACCGTCTTGCCGGCGGCGTTGACGATCGGCTGCACCCGGTCCACGAACGTCACGTAGTCGGCCATGCTGGTGGACTTCGCCTCGTCGCCGCCGATGTGCAGATACGGGCCCGGGGTGAGCGCGGCCAGCTCGCGGGTCACGTCCGTCACGAACTGGTAGGTGATGTCCTTGGACACGCACAGCGAGCTGAAGCCGACCTCGGTGCCGGTGTAGAGCGGCGGGGCGGTGCCGTCGCAGTTGAGCTGGGCGTACGAGGCCAGGGCGGCGTTGGTGTGGCCGGGCATGTCGATCTCGGGCACGACGGTGAGGAAGTGGTCGGTCGCGTAGCGGACGATCGCGCGGTAGTCGTCCTTGGAGTACGAGCCGCCGGGGCCGCCGCCCACTTCGGTGCTGCCGCCGTAGGTGGTCAGCCGCGGCCAGGAGTCCATGGCGATCCGCCAGCCCTGGTCGTCGGTCAGGTGCAGATGCAGCGTGTTGAACTTGTACATGGACAGCTCGTCGATGTACCGCTCGACCTGCGGCACGGTGAAGAAGTGCCGGGAGACGTCGAGCATCGCGCTGCGGTAGTCGTAGCGCGGCACGTCCCGGATGTCGGTGCTCGGCACGGTCCAGGCGGCCGGGTGCTTCGCCGAGGCCGAGGCCGAGCCCTCCGTCGAGCCCTTCGCCGGGGCCGCGTGCGCCCCGCCGCCGTCGATCGCGGCGGGCAGCAGCTGCCGCAGCGTCTGCACGCCGTGGAACAGCCCGGCGGAGGTGCGCGCGCTGATCACCACGGAGTGGGACGTCGTCCGCAGCCGGTATCCCTCCTGGCCGAGGCCCCGGTCGGTGTCGCCCAGCGCGAGCACGATGCCGGTCGCGGCGCTGCCGTTCGCGGCGGCCGTTCCCCCGCCGCCCCGGGAGGCGACCACCGGCAGCCGGTAGCCGGTCGAGGGGCGCAGCAGCGCGGCCGCGTAGTCGCCGACCTGCCGGGCCTGCGCCGAGCCGCCGGCCACCGCTATCCGGGTGCCGGGCGCGAGCTTGAACGCTCCCCCGCCCGGCCGCACGGACGCGGGCACCGGCACCACCCGTGAGGTGACGGCCGCGACGGCCGGATCGGCCCGTGGGCCGGCCGACGCCGACGAGGCGGTGGGCACGCCGGCGGCGGTGGCCCCGGCGGCCAGCGCCAGGGCGCACACCAGCTTCCCGGCGAGCGGCATCCACCGGGGTACGTGCCAGACCTCTCGCGCCACTCGCGTTCCACGGACAGCAGGCACACCTTGGGCAACTCGTCGTCGGGTCACGACCCGATGAGTACCGCCGCCCCCGCGCCGGGTCAAGGAGTACGCCGTCAATCGGTCGTCCGTAGCCCGCACTCACCCGTTCGGACGTACCTAACGCGGCAATCCTGCCCGATATCGGGCAGGATTCTTGCAAAGGCAAGATGATCACATCAGTATCGACGAGTGCTCGAACGCCGGACGTCCTACGAAGACCTGATCGACCACCTGGTGCGCACCACGTCACTGCACCGCGGCGAGGCCACCCGGGTCGTGCTGGACGTGCTGGCGTACTTCGACGAGACGACCGAGGAGTACGTCCGCCGCAGACACCGCGAGCTACAGGCGAAAGGGCTGGTCAACACGGACATCTTCCAGCAGATCGCGGAGGAGCTGCCGCACCGCGCGGTGGCACCGGCCGCGCTCTCCCAGCGCCAGCTGCGCCGCATCGTCTACGGCTGACACCACCGGCAAGACAGCACCGGCAACAGCACCCACCGGAACATCACTCGACCGAGAGGTACGGCACATGTGCGGAATCGTCGGCTACATCGGAAGGCGCGACGTCGCGCCGCTGCTGCTCGAAGGCTTGCAGCGGCTCGAGTACCGGGGCTACGACTCGGCCGGCGTCGTCATCACCGGCAAGTCCGGCGAGCTGAAGACCGTCAAGGCCAAGGGACGCGTGCGCGACCTTGAGGCCCGGATCCCCAAGCGGTTCGCCGGTACCACCGGCATCGCGCACACCCGCTGGGCCACCCACGGCGCGCCCAGCGACGCCAACGCGCACCCGCACCTGGACGGCGACAACAAGGTCGCGGTCGTCCACAACGGGATCATCGACAACGCCTCCGAGCTGCGCGCACGCCTGATGGCCGAAGGCGTCACCTTCGCCTCCGAGACCGACACCGAAGTGCTGGCGCACCTCATCGGCCGCTCGCAGGCCGAGACCCTGGAGCAGCGGGTCAGCGAGGCGCTGCGCGCGGTCGAGGGCACCTACGGCGTCGCCGTGCTGCACCAGGACTTCCCCGACCGGATCGTGGTGGCGCGCAACGGCTCACCCGTGGTGCTCGGCATCGGCGAGAAGGAGATGTTCGTCGCCTCCGACGTCGCCGCGCTGGTCGCGCACACCCGGCAGGTCGTCACCCTGGGGGACGGCGAGATGGCCACCCTCAAGGCCGACGACTTCCGTACCTACACCACCGAGGGGTCCAGGACCACCGCCACCCCGACGACCGTGGAGTGGGAGGCCGAGTCGTACGACATGGGCGGCCATGACACGTACATGCACAAGGAGATCTTCGAGCAGGCGGAGGCCGTGGACCGGGTGCTGCGCGGCCGGATCGACGACCGGTTCGCCACCGTGCACCTGGGCGGGCTGAATCTGGACCCGCGGGACGCCAGGAGCGTACGCCGGATCAAGATCCTGGGCTGCGGCACCAGCTACCACGCCGGCCAGATCGGCGCCCAGCTGATCGAGGAGCTGGCCCGGATCCCCGCCGACGTGGAGCCGGCGTCGGAATTCCGCTACCGCAACCCCGTGGTGGACCCCGACACCCTCTACGTCGCCGTGTCGCAGTCCGGTGAGACGTACGACGTGCTCGCCGCCGTCCAGGAGCTCAAGCGCAAGGGCGCGCGGGTGCTCGGCGTGGTGAACGTGGTCGGCTCCGCGATCGCCCGCGAGGCCGACGGCGGCACCTACGTGCACGCCGGGCCCGAGGTGTGCGTGGTGTCCACCAAGTGCTTCACCAACACGGTGGTGGCCTTCGCGCTGCTCGCCCTGCACCTGGGCCGGATCCGCGACCTGTCGGTGGCCGACGGCAAGCGGATCATCGAGGGGCTGCGCCGGCTGCCCGGCCAGATCGACGAGATCCTCAAGGGCGAGCCGGAGATCAAGCAGCTGGCCAAGCACTACGCGGACGCGCGCTCGATGCTGTTCATCGGGCGGGTGCGCGGCTACCCGGTGGCCCGCGAGGCGTCGCTGAAGCTCAAGGAGGTCAGCTACATCCACGCGGAGGCGTACCCGGCCTCGGAGCTCAAGCACGGGCCGCTGGCGCTGATCGAGCCCGCGATGCCGACGGTGGCGATCGTGCCGGACGACGACCTGCTGGAGAAGAACCGGGCCGCGCTGGAGGAGATCAAGGCGCGCAGCGGGCGGATCCTGGCCGTCGCGCACCAGGAGCAGGAGAAGGCCGACGACACCATCATCGTGCCGAAGAACGAGGACGAGCTCGATCCGATCCTGATGGGCATCCCGCTGCAGCTTTTCGCCTACCACACGGCGCTGGCGCTCGGCCGGGACATCGACAAGCCGCGTAACCTGGCGAAGTCCGTGACCGTCGAGTAGCCGAGGCCGGCTGCCCGCAGGTCGCGCAAACAGCGAAGGCCCCCGCCAGCCCGGCGGGGGTCTTCGTATGTCCCACGAGCACCGCTCGTGAAGGCCGTGCGTGAAGGCCGTGCGGGAAGGCCGTGCGGGAAGGCGGTGCACGAGGCCCGCGCGTAAGGACCGGCCGCCCGGCGCACGCCCCTTTCTGCAATCCCACCCGTAAGGGCCACCAATTCTGGCGCACGCCCATTACCTGACCGGCTCCCGGATCGACCGGATCCGGTACCGCCGAGGAAGGGACCCGCTTTACGGGATCACGACGACCGGCCGCTGCGCCCGCCGCGCCAGCCGCCCCGCCACCGAGCCGAAGATCCGGCCGACCAGGCCGTGCGTGCCGCCGACCACGATCGCGTCGGCCTCGTACTCCCGGCCGACCTCCTCCAGCTCATGGCAGATGTCGCCGCCGCGCTCGACCAGCACCCAGGAAAGCTCCGCCAAGTGGTCGGCGCAGGCCAGCTCCAGGCCGAGCACCTCGGTGCGGTGGTCGGGGACGTCGACGAAGACCGGAGGCTCGCAGCCGGCCCACACGGTGGCCGGCAGCCGGTTGGCCACATGCACGATGATCAGCGCCGAATGGCTTCTGCGGGCCATTCCGATGGCGTACGACAGCGCACGCTCGCTGGAAACGGAACCGTCGAAGCCGACCACGACGCCGTGCCGGAAAGCCGGATCACACGCGTGGCGCAGCTCGGGGGCCCGCTCGGGCAGTGCCGCCGACTCGGCAAGCGGCCTGCGGTCGGCGGGCTCGGGAATCTCATGACCGGCCATGATGCGGATTCTCGGCGAGGGCGGCGCTGGCGCGCCGAGCAACGGACAGGACGGTGCCGGTGGGTCGGGTCGTCGGATCAGCCGGTTTCGGCCAGTTCGCCACTTCCCGTCCCACTCTCTCCAGGGTACGGCCGCGAAGACCGCCTGCACAGCCTTGGCGGGCGCTTCACAGGGTTCTGTGTACGGACTCCCGTACCCGGGGTTCCCAGGAGAATGCCGGAGAGGGGCCGGTTGTGCAACGCCATCGCGCCAACCGGCTGCACGGCGCGGCGCAACGGCGCATGACGGGGGCGCACCGATTTCACCGCCCCGGGCAGGACGGCCCGCGGTTCAGCCCCGGTTCAGCCGCGGTCAAGCCGCTCGCCAGGCAACCGTCATGCGCCCGTCAGGCACGCTCCAGAGCCGTGTCGTACGACCTGCCCCGGCCCCCGGAGGGCGCACGGAGGGCCGCACGCGTGCGCCCTCGCACACCTTGTACGCGCACTTGCCTCCTGAACGACGATTTTCAGCCAACTTGCCGCTCCGGCAGGCCTGTTGCCGCTCTCGCCCGCTAACACCTCTGTCACCTGCGGTTCTACGATGCCCGATGGCGCGGAAGACACTTTCCGGGACCGCTGGGGCGAGAGGCGTACTTCCCAGCGGGCTTCTTGAGTGAAACGCTTCGTGATCGAATGCTTTACGCCACGTTGTCTTGTCGACTTAGCGTCAGATGGTGAACTTGTCACTAACGCCCCACCTGACACAGTAGATTTGATCATGGGTGGCCTCGCGGGGGAGAACGTGCAGACCGAGGGGACGACGCGTCGATTCGAGGGGGGCTTGAGCTCCATGAGCCAGGAGTCCGGTTCCGGTACGTTGACGGAGATTCCGTCGCAGGCACAATCGGCATCGCCTCGCGCCATTCGCAAGCTCACCGCACGCCGCCGACCGGAAGTCGTCGCGGTGCTGCTCTTCAGCGGCGGGCCGATTTTCGAGAGTTCCATACCGCTGTCCGTCTTCGGCATAGACCGGCAGGACGCGGGCGTGCCCCGCTACCGGCTGCTGGTGTGCGCCGGCGAGGACGGCCCGCTGCGCACCACCGGCGGTCTCGAACTCACCGCCCCGTACGGCCTGGAGGCGCTGTCGCGGGCCGGCACGGTGGTGGTGCCCGCCTGGCGCAGCATCTCGCAGGCGCCGCCGCCCGAAGCGCTCGACGCGATCCGCCGCGCCCACAGCGAGGGCGCCCGGATCATCGGGCTGTGCACGGGCGCGTTCGTACTGGCCGCGGCCGGCCTGCTGGACGGCCGGCCCGCCACCACGCACTGGATGTACGCGCCCACGCTGGCCAAGCGGTATCCCTCGGTACACGTCGATCCCCGGGAGCTGTTCGTGGACGACGGCGACGTGCTGACCTCGGCGGGCACCGCGGCCGGGATCGACCTGTGCCTGCACGTGGTGCGCACCGACCACGGCGGCGAGGCCGCGGCGGCGCTGGCCCGCAGACTCGTCGTACCGCCGCGGCGGGCCGACTGGCAGACCGGGCAGCGCCACCTCGACCGGTCTTTACCTGAGGAGATCGGCGCCGACCCGCTGGCCGAGGTCGTCGCCTGGGCGCTGGAGCATTTGCACGAGCAGTTCGACGTGGAGGCGCTGGCCGGGCGCGCCTACATGAGCCGGCGCACGTTCGACCGCCGGTTCAGGTCGCTGACCGGGAGCGCGCCGCTTCAGTGGCTGATCACCCAGCGGGTGCTCCAGGCGCAGCGGCTGCTGGAGACGTCCGACTACTCGGTGGACGAGGTCGCGGGCCGCTGCGGCTTCCGGTCGCCGGTCGCGCTGCGCGGCCACTTCCGCCGCCAGCTGGGCTCCTCGCCGGCGTCCTACCGGGCCGCGTACCGGGCCCGCAGGCCGCAGGACGAGCCGGAGCGCGAACGGGAGCGGGAGCGGGACCACCGCGAGCGGGACCGGGAGCGCGAGCACCGGGAGCGGCTGACGCCCGCCTCCACCGCGGAGATGCCGGCGCTGCGCCGCGGCCCGGTGTCGCAGATCCTGACGGCGCCGGGCAAGCCGGAGTCGGACACGTACGCCAGCCGGGTGCCGGAGCAGTCCGGCCGCGCCGAGCCGGCCGACGGGCCGCCGCGGAGCAGGATCCGTACGGTGCGCGGGGTCGGCGCGGTGGCGCCCGGACCGCGGGACCGTCCGGTGGGCCCGTAGGGTGAGGCGTATGAACGACCGGATGGTGTGGATCGACTGTGAGATGACCGGGCTGTCGCTGGCGCATGACGCGCTGGTGGAGGTGGCGGCGCTGGTCACCGACTCCGAGCTGAACATCCTCGGCGAGGGGGTGGACATCGTGATCCGCCCGCCCGCCGAGGCGCTGGAGTCGATGCCGGAGATCGTCCGCGACATGCACACCGCCTCCGGGCTGCTCACCGAGCTGGACGGCGGGGTGTCGCTGGCCGAGGCGGAGAAGCTGGTGCTCGACTACGTGCGCGAGCAGGTCGCGGAGCCGCGGAAGGCGCCGCTGTGCGGGAACTCGGTCTCCACCGACCGGGGCTTCCTCGCGCGTGACATGCCCGCGCTCGAGCAGCACCTGCACTACCGGATCGTGGACGTCTCGTCGATCAAGGAGCTGGCCCGCCGCTGGTACCCGCGGGCCTACTTCAACAGCCCGGAGAAGAACGGCAACCACCGCGCGCTGGCCGACATCCGCGAGTCGATCGCGGAGCTGCGCTACTACCGCGAGGCGGTCTTCGTCCCCCAGCCCGGCCCCGACACGGACACCGCCCGCGCCCTGGCCGCCAAACACGTCCTCCCCGCCGACCCCTCCCACCAGCCCCAGGCGACCCCCCGCACCCCCGCGGAATAAGCGGGTACGACCACCCCCCGCCACCCTGTACACTTTTTCACGCGGCGCCCGACGAGTCCGGTAACCGCCGCACATGGTGGGTGTAGCTCAGCTGGTAGAGCACCTGGTTGTGGTCCAGGATGCCGCGGGTTCGAGTCCCGTCACTCACCCTCACAAAGAGGCCGCCGCCCCGCGAAAGCGGGCCGGCGGCCTCTTGCGTCGCGCCCGAGCGAAGCGGTCGGGCCCGAAAACGGCTGTGCACCTGCCGGCGGCGTGCCGGCAGGTGCACAGACGGCGGGTCCTGGCCTGCCCGGCGTCTGGGGGTTACGCCGGGCTGGGCAGTTGTACGGGCAGTGCCGTGACCCTAGTGGTGGTCGATCAGCCGCACGGCGAGTGTCCAGAGCGCGCGGGCGCTCAGGGCGATGCCCAACCGTTTGGCTAACTCCTGGATCGGTCTCCTTCGACTGCGAGCACTCTCCTTCTCCACCATTCATCACCTCATCTCTTTTCTCACATGGGCCGGGTCACTGGGTATCCAGCGACCCCCAGCCGCCGAATCGCCCTACGGGACCCGGCCCAGCCCACTGATGAGATGAGGCGCTTCCAGCGTTCCACTCCCGCCGCGAATCCACCAGGGCGCACGGGTCGCGAAGCCGGCGCACAGCCGCGGCCCGCGCACGCCCCGAGCGTCCGCGCCGGCTTCGGGTTCGTGTCCGGGTTCGTGTCCGGGTTCGCGTCCGGGTTCAGCACGGCGTAGGGGGCAAGCAGGCCGGCCCGGCGGGGGGGCTCAGGTGCACATGCCGGTGGTTGTGGTGTGGAGGAGGGATTCTGTCGCCGCGGCCAACTCGGCAGGGGCCAGGTCGTGGAGGGGGCCGTCGATCACCAGTTGGGCCAGGCCGTGGACGGCGGACCAGGCGGTGATCTCGGCGCCGGGGCGGCGGCTGGGGGGCATGCGGCCGGTGGTGACCAGGTCGTCGAGGACCGCGGCGAGGAGCGCGTAGGACGGGTAGTCCTCCTTGCCGGCGTGGCCGGCGGGGTCGGAGGCGGGGGCCGGCGGGTTGTGGCAGAAGGCCGTACGGAACAGGCCGGGTTCGGCGAACGCGAAGCGCAGGTAGCCGCGGCCGACCGCCTTGGCGCGTGACATGGCGACCTCGCCGGGATCGCCGGTGTCCGGGCACTCGTCGACCGCCGCCCGCATGGACACCGCCAACTCCTCCTGGCCGAGGTCCTTGACCGCCTGAAGCAGTTCGCCCTGGCCCGCGAAGTGCCGGTACGCGGCGGTCGGCGACACGCCGACCCGCCGGGCGGCCTCGCGCAGCACGACGGCCTCCGGGCCGCCGGCCGAGGCCAGCTCGGTGGCCGCGCGCAGCAGCGCGTTCCGCAGGTCGCCGTGGTGGTACGCGGACCTGCCGGGCTCCGCGGAGCCGTCGCCTTTGATGCTCTCCATGCCTCTATGTTCCTCCATCGCGCCGCCCCATGTTGACGCCGTTAACTTCTCGGTGCAACAGTGGATGTTAACGCCGTGCACATTGCAATCGCACAGCACAACGGAGGGGTACCACCATGTTCGGCACGATCCTGCGACTCGCCCTGAACAGAACGAGACTGGTGCTGACCGTCGGCGCCGTCGTCGTGGTCGCCATGGCGGCACTCGGCTTCGGCGCGTTCGGCAAGCTCCAGGGCGGCGGGTTCAACGACCCGGCCTCACCGTCCAGCCGCGCGTCCACCCTGATCGACCGGGACTTCGGCGGCGAGTCCGACCTCGTCTTCCTGGTGTCCCCCGACGACCACGACCCCGGCTCGGCCGCCTCCACCCGCGCCGGCGACCAGCTCACCGCCGAGCTCAGGCACGAGCCCGACCTCGGCAACCTCGTCTCGTACTGGGACGCCCCCTCCCCCGCCCTGGCCTCCAAGGACGGCACCAGGGCCCTGGTGCTCGCGCACGTCAAGGGCGACGACAGCCAGAGCGCGGACCGCGCCAAGACGCTGATCGACCGCTACACCGGCCACCCGGGCCCGCTCACCGTCGAGGCCGGCGGCGCCGCGGCCGTCAACGACGACGTCACCTCGCAGGTCACCATGGACCTCGCGCTCGCCGAGTCGATCGCCGTCCCGATCACCCTGATCCTGCTGGTGCTGGCCTTCGGCAGCCTGGTCGCCGCGCTGGTGCCGCTGGTCATCGGGGTCATCGCGGTGCTCGGCACCTTCGCCGAGCTGTTCGTGCTCGGCAGCCTGACGAACGTCTCGGTGTTCGCGGTCAACATCACCACCGCCCTGGGCCTCGGCCTGGGCATCGACTACGCGCTGCTGCTGGTGAACCGGTTCCGCGAGCAACTGGCCGCGGGCGAACCGGTACCGGACGCGCTGCGCCGCACCGTACGCACCGCGGGCCGGACCATCGCCTTCTCCGCCGGGACGGTCGCGGCGGCGCTGGCCGCGCTGCTGGTCTTCCCGCAGTACTTCCTGCGCTCGTTCGCCTACGCCGGCATCGGCGTGGTGCTGATCGCCGCCCTCGCCGCGCTGATCGTCGTACCGGCGCTGCTGGCCGCGCTCGGGCACCGGGTGAACGCCGGGCGGCTGCCCTGGTCCGGCTCGGTCCGCCGGTCCGACGCGCCGCTGTGGGGGCGGCTGGCGACCGCCGTCATGCGGCGGCCCGCGCTGACCGCGCTGCCGGCCGCGGCCGTCCTGCTCGCCCTGGCCGCGCCGCTGCTCGGGGTCACCTTCGGCAGCCCGGACGAGCGGGTGCTGCCGGGCAGCGCGGAGAGCCGCTCGGTCGCGCAGACCCTGGACCGGGACTTCGCCGGCGACGACAGCTCGGCGATCCAGGTCGTCACCACCGGCACGGCGGGCACCACCGGCACAGCGGGCACCACCGGCGCGGCGGGTCCCGCCGGCCTCGGCGGATACGCCGCCGACCTCTCCCGCCTCCCCGGCGTCCAGCGCGTCGAGTCGAGCACCGGCAGCTACGCCGACGGCGCCCGCACCGGCGGCCCTTCCCCCGCCCTCGCCGCGCCGGGTGGCACCCAGCGCCTCACCGTCACCAAGGACGCCGGCCTCTCCCCGTCCGACGCGCAGTCGCTGGTCCGCTCGGTACGGGCCACCGCCGTACCGGCCGGCAGCACCGCGCTGGTCGGCGGCCCCGACGCCGAACTCGTGGACGCCAAGCACTCGATCGGCAGCCGGCTGCCGCTGGCGGTCGGCCTGGTCGCCGTCACCACCTTCGTCCTGCTGTTCCTGTTCACCGGCAGCGTCGTCCAGCCGCTGCGGGCGCTGGTGCTGAACACTCTCAGCCTGTGCGCGGCGATCGGCACGATGGTGTGGATCTTCCAGGACGGACACCTGTCCGGACTGCTCGGCTTCACCCCGATGCCGATGGACACCTCGATGACGGTGCTGATGTTCTGCGTCGCCTTCGGCCTCTCGATGGACTACGAGGTCTTCGTCACCAGCCGGATCAAGGAGCTGCACGACGCCGGCGCCGACAACGCGACGGCCGTCAGCGGCGGGCTGTCCCGCACCGGGCGGCTGGTCACCATGGCCGCGGTGCTGCTCTCGGTCGGCTTCTTCGCCTTCGGCACCGCCAAGGTCAGCTTCATCCAGATGTTCGGCCTCGGCAGCGGCCTGGCGATCCTGCTCGACGCGGTCGCCGTCCGCGGCATCCTCGTCCCGGCCGCGATGCGGCTGCTCGGCAACGCCGCCTGGTACGCGCCCGAGCCGCTGCGCCGGCTGTACCGCAGGGCCGGCCTCAGCGACGCCGAGACAGACGACCCGGGCACCGGGGCGGGCTCCGGCGACCCGACGGGCGCCCGCGACACCGCGAGCGTCTAGCCGGGCCGGGCCCGCGTCAACACCGTTGGCCCGCACCCCTGTTGAGCAAGAACCCGCGTCGACACCGGCGCCTCGCGCCCCGTTAGCCAGGAGTCCGCGTCGACACCGGCGGCCCGTCCCCCCCGTTGAGAGGGAACGGGCCGCCGGCCTGCCGCCCCGGGGGCCGCGGCGGGCCGGCCGCTGTCAGGCCGACCGGATCATCTCCCGCCGCGGCCAGGCATCCCGGGAGTCCCGGGGCCCGCAGGACGGGCCCCGGGCGGTCATTCGTCGAAGAGCAGCGCGTACGAGCCCATCGCCAGCGCGATGTCGGCCTGCGCCCAGAAGCGGTGGTACGTGAACGAGGGCGCGGCGCCGCCGTTCAGGTAGTCCGCGACCTTCGACCAGTTCGGGTCGTTCTTGTAGAAGGAACGCAGCTCCAGGAACGTGGAGCTGGAATTGATCTTGTCGCCGTTCGGCATGGTCCCGGAGAAGCTCGACGGCACGTAGACCGGGTCGTCGAACCGGGAGAAGTCCGTCCTGGTCTCCGGCACCGCGATGCCCAGGGCGTCCTGGTTGTTGTTCCACATGCCGTCGAGCAGCGCCTTGGCGGTGGTCTTCGCCGCCGTGTCACCGGACTTCGCGCCGTAGTAGGCCAGCGTCTTGGCGAGCGCCGCGGCCACCCCGAGGTCGTTGCCGTAGGCCGTCACGGTGACGTGCAGGCCGGTGTTGGCACCGGGGCTGGTGGCGTTCCAGGTGTCGGGAGCGCCGGTCCAGGCCAGGTCGGACGGGATCTTGAAGGTGCCGTCCGGGTTGACGGTGGTCTGCGAGATCGCCCAGCTCGCCCACTTGGCCAGGATCGCCTTCGCCTTGGCGTCGCCGGTCTGCTGGTAGTACTCCGCGACCCGCTCCATCGACCATGCCTGCATGCCGAACCACTGGTTGGACGGCGGGTCGTGGTAGACCGGCGCCGGGTCGTACGCCATCCCGTAGAAGGTCGGCGTGCCGGCCGGCGGCTGTGCGTAGGCGCCGTCCCAACTGTTGGTGGCACCACCGGCGATGCCGCCCTCGTCGGACTGGAGCCACTGGTAGAACTCCAGTTGCCGGCTCAGGCTGGTGGTCCAGTCGGACTTGCCGGTGGCCGACTTGGGGGCCATCGCCGGGTCGGTGGTCAACGCGTAGGCCGCCAGCGGGTTCTGGTAGCCGAAGTGCGCGGCACCGTCACCGATCCGCCAGGACCAGCCGCCGCCGGTGTCGCTGGAGCCGCCCCAGGCGTAGTACCAGGACAGCAGGTAGTGCTCGCTGTCCTTGCCGGTGCCGGCCGGGCAGGACGGGCTGGTGCAGTTGCCGATCTTCTTGAAGTACTTGTCGAAGAACGAGTACCGCAGGTAGTCGCCCATCTTCCCGGCCTTGCCCACGGTGGTCGCCACATCGGCGCCCTTGCCCTGCGCCTTGGCCCAGGTGTCGGCCCAGTAGGCCGCCTGGATCGCGCGCGCGTCGGCGTCCGGAGCGTCGGTGTACTTCCACTGCTTGGCGTAGTTGGAGTCGCCGGTGAACAGGTCCAGATACCCGTTCTTGCCGCCGTACTTGAAGGCGTCGCAGGTCGGCTGCGGCACCGTCTCCCACACCGACTCCTGCGCGCCGCGCTGGAAGGTGTTGATGTACGACGGGCCGTCCGCCGCCGGGCCGGCCTCGCAGCCGCCGCCGGGGGTGTCGCCGTACCCGTAGATGTTGTCGACGTCCTCCAGCCAGTGCATGCCGTAGATGTCGGAGGTGCCGTACGCCGACTTCAGCTCGCCGGCGATCGGGTCCTTGCCGACCGACACGCTGGTGTCGAGCTGCGAGGGGTAGTCCGAGGGCAGCGGGTGCTCGGGGGCGTACGTGGCGGGCTTGCTGGGATCGTAGAAGCTGTTGGTGGGCTGGTCGGCGGCGGTGGGGATCATGTACTTCTCCATCGTCGCCCAGGCCCCGTTGAACTTGCTCCAGTCCTGGGTGATCCGGCCGTACATCGCCTGCAGCCAGATCAGGTACGAGTACGCCTCCGAGGTGGTCTCGTGGCCGTAGTCCGGCGCCTCCACGATCAGCGTCTCCACCGAGTGGTAGGGGATGCCCTCCGGGGAGAAGTAGCCGTTGGCCGGGTCGGTGATCTTGCCGTAGAGGTCGAGGAACCGGGTGTCGTAGGTGCCGGTGGTGCCGGCCACCTCGGTGACCGTCACATCGGCCTTGAGGAAGCCGGGCGCGGTCGCGGTGAAGGTCGCCGCTCCGGTGCCGGTGGCCGCGGCGGCCACGGTGACGGTCTGCGCGGTGCTCCAGTTGGCCGGGGTGAAGGTCAGGCTGCCGCCGGACGTGACCGACAGCGAGGTGTTGCCCGCCGAACGGGCCACTGTGACAGCCACGTTGGCGCTCGGCGCCCCGGACAGCTTGACGCCGAAGGTGCCGGTGCCGCCCTGGGTGACGGACACCTGCGAGGCGGTGGCGACGAGCGAGGGCCCGGCGGTGACGTGCAGGCCGACCGGGGTCGACTCGGCGGACGCGCCGAGGCTGTCGTACGCCTTGGCGTAGACCGAGTAGTCACCGGCGGCCACGGCCGCCCAGTTGAAGGTGTACGGCGAGCTGGTGTCGGTGCCGAGCAGGGTGGTGTCGCTGTAGAACTCCACCTTGCTCACGGTCGCCGAGTCGGCGGCGACCGCGGTCGCGGCCAGCGGGACGGTCGCGCCCGCGGTGTAAGTGGCCCCGGCGGCTGGGCTGGTGAGCACTGCCAGCGGCGGCTGGTGCGCGCCCCCGCAGACGGTACCGTTCACGGTGAAAACGGTCGGGGCCGCGTTGGTGCCGCTGTAGTTGAAGTTGGCGCTGGTGGTCACGCCCGCGTTCGGCGCGATTGTCTTGTTCCAGTCGAGCGACTTGACCGTGACGGTCTTGCCGGTCTGCGTCCAGGTGCCGTTCCAGCCGCTCTGCAGCGTCTGGTTGCCGGCGTAGGCGTAGCTCAGCGTCCAGCCGCTGACGGCGGCGGTGCCGCGGTTGGTGATGGTGGCGTTGGCGGTGAAGCCCGAACCCCAGTCGTTGGCCGAGTAGTCGACGCTGCACTGGAGCGTGTCGGCGTGGGCGACGGTGCCGCCGCCTGCCGCGGTCATGGCGAGCGGGATGGCGAGCGCGGCGGTGAACGCCGTCACCAGGGTACGGATCCGGCGCCGGACGCGGTGCCTGATCCGCCGCCGGACCTGCCGGTCCTGCGGCCGGTCCTGCCGGTCGAACGGTCTTCCTCTGGGCATGCGAGAGGCCCTCCTCGCGGTTCGTGATGTGGGGGGAATGTGCTGAACCAGTGGGAGCGCTCCCACAATCAGGGCGTGCTGACAGGCTGTCAAGAGGTCGTTCCAAAGAGCATGCACATGACGCCATCGGCGCGATCTCCCGGCGGCCCCACAACACCCCTACCGTCCGGCAGGAGTTGGCGCTATGGTCTGCGGCGGACCTGTGGGAGCGCGTCCATGACTTGAACCCCCCACACCACGAGGAGTCGCACATGCGACGACCCACGCGCACCGCGGCGCTCGCCCTGGCCGCCGGCACCGCGGCGGCCACCGCCGCCGCGCTGCTGCCCTCCCTCGGTACCACCGCGGCCGGCGCCGCACCGGCCTGTACGGTCGCCTACTCGGTGGCCGGCCAGTGGACCGGCGGCTTCCAGGGTGGCGTCGTGATCACCAACAACGCCGCCGCCACCACGAGTTGGAAGCTGACCTTCGACTTCCCCGGCGACCAGAAGGTCACCCAGGGCTGGAACGGCACCTGGACGCAGGCCGGCTCCTCGGTGACCGTCGCCTCCATGCCGTACAACGGGGCGCTGGCCACCGGCGGTTCGGTGAGCGCCGGCTTCCTGGCGAACTGGTCGGGCGGCAACGTGAATCCGACCACCTTCAAGCTCAACGGCGTGACCTGCAACGAGGACGCCCCGCCGACCACCCCGCCACCCACCACCCCGCCGACGACTCCCCCCACCACACCGCCCGGTGACGGCGCCGCGCCGCCCGAGCTGCACGTGGGCGGCAACCAGCTGCTCGACGCGGCCGGCAAGCAGGTGGTGCTGCACGGCGTGAACCGCTCGGGCACGGAGTTCATGTGCGCGCAGGGGCGCGGCATCTTCGACGGCCCGGTGGACGACGCGTCGATCGACGCGATCAAGAGCTGGCACGTCACGGCGGTGCGGGTGCCGCTCAACGAGGACTGCTGGGAGGGCCTTTCGTACGTTCCCGCCGAGGACGCGGGCGCCAACTACATCGCGGCGGTCACCGGCTGGGTGAACCGGCTGGTCGCCCACGGCATCACGCCGATCGTCGAACTGCACTGGACGCACGGCCTGTACACCGGCAACTCGGCCGGCTGCTCGGACGTGAACGCCACCTGCCAGAAGCCGATGCCGGACGCCCAGTACGCGGTGCCGTTCTGGACCGGGGTGGCCAACGCGTTCAAGGGTGACAAGTCGGTGGTCTTCGACCTGTTCAACGAGCCCTATCCGGACCGCGCCACCGGCAGCGCCGAGTCGGCCTGGACCTGCTGGCGGGACGGCGGAAACTGCCCCGGTATCAGCTACCCCGTCGCGGGTATGCAGAGCCTGGTGAACGCGGTACGCGGCACCGGCGCGCAGAACGTGATCCTGCTCGGCGGTCTCGCCTACTCCAACGACCTGACCGGCTGGCTCGCCCACCGGCCGACCGACCCGACCGGCAACCTGGCCGCGGCCGTGCACGTCTACAACTTCAACTCCTGTGCTTCCACGTCGTGCTGGGACTCCCAACTGGCTCCGGTGGCGGCCCAGGTGCCGCTGGTCGCCGGCGAGATGGGCGAGAACACCTGCGCGCACGGCTTCATCGACCAGTTCATGAACTGGCTGGACGCGCACAAGCTGTCGTACCTCGGCTGGACCTGGAACAACTGGGACTGCTCGTCCGGTCCTTCGCTGATCACCGGGTACGACGGGACTCCGACGGCGTACGGTGTCGGACTGCGCGACCACCTGGCGGCGCTCGGCTGAACGGCCGCCGGCTGAGCACCGGCCGGGCGCACACCGAGCTCCGGAGCGGCGCGCGCCCACCCCCTGACAGGGGCGGTCCCGGGTATGGATGGCGTACCCGGGGCCGTCCCGCTCTCCATGGGATTTCCGTGGCCGGTGGGACGGCTGGGGCCTGTCCGGGGCCTGTGAGCTGGCAGTTGTCCCGTACCGCATCCGTTCGAGTCTCGTAACCGGGCCCCTGGCCGATCGGCGATTATTGAACAACTTATTGACGCGGGTGTACCGGGGTTGTAAACATCACCTCGCTGAGAGAGAGCGCTCTCATTACCCTCCCAGCCTCCATCACGGACCCCCACCCGGTTGAGGAGAACACATGTCAGGCAGCACTCCCACGCTGGTGCGCCGACGGCCTGGGCGGCACAACAGACGCCAGCCGTATCTGATCCTTACTCTGCTGATCGCCCTGCTGGCGGGCCTCGCGCTCGTCGTCACCACGCAGTCGCCGGCCCATGCGGCCAACTCGCTGCTGTCGCAGGGCAAGCCCGCCACGGCGTCCTCCACGGAGAACGCGGGCACGCCCGCCTCCGCGGCCGTGGACGGCAACACCGGCACCCGCTGGTCGAGCGCCGCCGCCGATCCGCAGTGGCTGCAGGTCGACCTGGGCGCCACCCAGACCATCGGCCAGGTCACCCTGAACTGGGAGACGGCGTACGCCAAGTCGTTCAAGATCCAGACCTCGACGAACGGCACCGCCTGGACCGATGTCTACTCCACCACCACCGGCACCGGCGGCACGCAGAATCTGACCGTAAACGGTTCCGGCCGGTACGTGCGGGTGTACGGCACCGTCCGCGCCACCCAGTACGGCTACTCGCTCTGGGAGTTCCAGGTCTTCGGCCCCGGCGGCCCGACCACCCCGCCGGCCGCGTGCAGCTCCGACAACTCGGCGCTGAACCGCACCGCCACCGCCTCCTCCACCGAGAACGCGGCCTCGGCCGCCTCCGCAGCGGTGGACGGCAACGCCGGCACCCGCTGGTCGAGCGCCTTCAGTGACCCGCAGTGGATCCAGGTGGACCTCGGCTCGTCGCAGACCGTCTGCCAGGTCGGCCTCAACTGGGAGGCGGCGTACGCCAAGTCGTTCACCATCCAGGTGTCCGACTCCGGCACCGGCGGCTGGACGACCATCTACAGCACCACCACGGGCGCCGGCGGCAACCAGGTCTACAACGTCACCGGAACCGGCCGCTACGTGCGGATGACCGGCACCGTGCGGGCCACCGCCTACGGCTACTCGCTCTGGGAGTTCGCGGTCCACACCACCGGTGGCGGCACCGGGCCGACCGACCCCACCACTCCCCCGGACGACGCCTTCTGGGGCACCACGAGTGACATCCCGGCCGCGCACAACGTGATGGAACTGAAGATCCTCAACCGCACCAACGGCCAGTACCCCGACAGCCAGGTGTACTGGAGCTTCAACGGCCAGGTGCACTCCATCGCGGACCAGCCGTACTTCGACATGCCGGCGAACTCGTCGGGCCGGATGTACTTCTACCTCGGCTCGCCGAACAGCCAGTACTACGACTTCATCGAGTTCACCATCGGCGCCGCCGTCTTCAACGGCAACACCACCCGGGTGGACGCCTGGGGGCTGCCGCTGGCCATCAGGCTGCACTCGCACGACGGCCAGGACATCCAGCTCGGCGACAGCCAGGACCTGTTCAACCAGAGCAGGGACGCCACGTTCGCCCAGTTCCAGGCCGCCGTACCGCAGCAGTTCAAGGTGCTCGCCCAGACCCAGGCCCCGTACCGGATCATCGCCCCGGGCAGCGACCCGAGCTTCCGGGAGGGCGGCGTCAACGCCAACTACTTCACGGCGTACGCCCAGTCGGTCGGCGTCAACGAGCCCACCTCGAACGTCTTCGGCTGCGCCGGATCGCTCGGCGCCAACGCGGCGCTGTGCGCGGCGCTGAACCGGCACACCGCCACGCTGCCGGCGGCCCAGCAGCAGGACCCGACGAAGTTCTACTCGGGCGACCCGGCCAACTGGTACGCCAAGTTCTGGCACGACCACGCGATCAACCACCTGGCGTACGGCTTCCCGTACGACGACGTGGCCGGGCAGGCGGCCTACGCCTCGCAGCAGAACCCGCAGTGGATGGAGGTCGCCGTCGGCTGGTGAGCCGAACCGACCGGTGGCCCGCCCGCCCCGACGGGCGGGCCACCACCTCCAGGTGGCATCCCCCCACGGAGCAACACGCCACCAGGTGAAACCCCTCAGCCCGTCTCCCGATCCCCCCACCCACCGGGGGCGGTCCCGCACCCACCAGGTGCCGGGGCCGCCCCCGGCGGCATGTCCTGCCAGGTCGCGGGGGATGATGCTCCTATTGCTGTCAAGCGGTGTGGAGCCAGTTGCGGTAGGTGCGGGCGAGGTCGTCGTCCCGGGTGAGGCCGCGTTCGAGTCTGGAGATGGTGGTGGGCCAGACTCCGAAGTGCTGGGCGACGGCGGTGAGGGTGATGTTCCTGGTCTGCCGCATGGGCCGTAGGTCGGCTGTGCCCGGGATGGTGACCGTGGTGGTGAGGCAGCGGAACATCTCGCGGGCGATGGCCCGTTTCAGGAGTCGGATGATCTCCTTCTTGGTCCGTCCGGCGGCGGTTTGTCGTGCGACGTAGGCGCGGGTGCGGGCGTCGCTGGACATGCGGACCAGGGCGATGCGGTAGAGCGCGGAGTTGGCCGTGCGGTCGCCGCCCCGGGAGAGGCGGTGCCGGTTGGTTCGGCCGCTGGAGGCGGGGACCGGGGCGGCTCCGCACAGGGCCGCGAAGGACGCCTCGGTTCGCATTCGTTCGGGGTTGCCTCCGGCGGTGATCAGCAGTTGTGCGGCGGTGTCGGGGCCGACCCCGTGGGCGGCTCGCAGGCCCGGGTTGTGCGCGCTGACCTCGCTGTCCAGGGCCCGGGTCAGGGCCTGGTGTTCGGCGGTCAGGTCCTTGACGCGGCGGGCGAGGCTCTTCAGGGCGGTGAGGACAGCGGTGTGCAGGGCGTCGCCGGCCGGCCGCAGTCGGGCCAGGGCCTCGGTGCGGTCGGTGCCTTTGAGGTGCCCGTACTTTGCGCGGATCGCCTCCGGAGCGGTGACGAGGACCTGGCCGATCTGGTTGAGAGCGGCGGTGCGGGCCTTGACGGCCGAGCGGGCGGTGTTGTGCAGGGCGCGTATGCCGGCGACGGTGTCGTCCTTGGGGGAGCTGGTGGCGCGTCCGGACAGGGCGGCGCGGGCGGCTGCGTAGGCGTCGATGGGGTCGGACTTGCCGGTGCGGCGGCGTTCGGCTTTGTCGGGCCGGTTGACCTCGATGACCTGGTGCCCGTGTGAGCGGGCGGTGCGGGTGAAGCCTGCGCCGTAGGACGAGGTGCCTTCCACACCGATGGCGATCACGTTGCCGTGGACGGTCAGGAAGGTCACGGCGGCCGCGTATCCGGCGGCGATCGTCGGGAACTCGGCGTCCGCGAGATGGCCGCCGTTTTCGCTGATCACCGCGACGTGGATGGTGTCGGTGTGGGAGTCGACCCCGCCGAACACGTTCTGCTCCACGGTGTCCTTCGCAACCTCTGATGTCATGCTGATGACGCCTTCCCCAACCGGAGGTGGGCACCGGCCGGGTGGCGCAGACAGGACATTGAAGGGGCTTCTGGCCAAGCTCCTATCAGGTCATGTTCCGCCCGGCCGGAGCCCTGAGAACAGGTCACGGCGGCCGGGCAGACCAACCGGAAGACAGCCCAGCAGGGCGTCAGTCAGACCCCGAGCCACGACCACCGCGACCTGAGTACCAGCATCAATGTCGGACCCCGGCGATACGGTCGGCAGCATGACCGAGACCGCCGACGTCCCTGCCCTTGAACGGACCCGGGCCTCCTACGACACCGTCGCCGCCGACTACGCCGACCTGCTGCGGCACGAACTCGCCGGGGCGCCGCTGGAACGGGCGATGCTCGCCGCCTTCGCCGAACTGGCCCTGGCCGCCGGGGCCGGACCGGTCGGCGACCTCGGCTGCGGGCCCGGCCGGGTCACCGCGCACCTGCACGGGCTGGGGGTGGACGCGTTCGGGGTGGACCTGTCGTCCGGGATGGTCGAGGTGGCCCGCGCCGACCACCCCGGGCTGCGGTTCGAGCAGGGCTCGATGACGGCGCTCGACCTCGCGGACGGCGCGCTGGGCGGGGTGCTGTCCTGGTACTCGACGGTGCACACGCCGCCGGAGCAACTGCCGGTCGTCTTCGCGGAGTACGCGCGGGTGCTGGCGCCCGGGGCGCCGCTGCTGATCGCCTTCAAGGCCGGCGAGGGCGGCCGCCGCCTCGCACACGCCTACCGCCACCCGGTGTCGCTCGACGTCCACTACTTCGCGCCCGAGCGGGTGTCGGCGCTGCTGGCCGCCGCCGGGCTCGACGTCAGGTCGCTGCTGATCCGGCAGCCGGAGCCTGACGAGCGCACGCCGCAGGGTTATCTTCTGGCCAGGAAGCCGGCGGCGGCATAGCGGCGGCCGGCGCGAGCCGAGGGGGAACGGGGATGGGCATGCCGACGAGTGCGGGTACGGGATGGGCCGAGATCGCCGAACTGCGCTACAACCAGGCGGTGTTCGACGGGGACGCCGACGCGATCGGGATCGGCCAGGCCGAACTCGACCGGGTGGAGGCGGATCTCGCCCTGGCACGCGCACGGCTGCTGCACGCGCGCTTCCTGGAGCAACGCGAGGGCGGCGGGGACGCGCGGCAGGGCGTGCTGCTCGAACGGGCCGTCGAGCTCTACCGATCGCTCGGTGACGGCCGGGGCGAGGGCGAGGCGGCGTTCTGGCTCGGCACGTACCACCAGGTGGTGCGGGAGGCGTACGACGAGGCGGTGCCCTTCTTCGAGCTGTCCTACCAGCTGGCCTCGGCGGCCGACGACAAGCTGACCCTCTCGTACGCCACCCGGCACCTCGGCTACGCGGCGGAGGCGGCCGGCCGCACGGACGAAGCGCGGACGCGCTTCGAGGAGTCGGTGCGGCTGCGGGAGGAGGTCAGCTTCCTGCCGGGCGTGGCAGCGGGAAAGCTCGCGCTCGCCGAATTCCTGGCGGACAGCGGCGACCACGAGGGCTCCCTGACCCAACTCGCGCAGGCCCGCGCGGTGGCAGAGGGGTGTGCGGCGCACGGCGTCCTCCGCTGGATCGCTCGCGCTAGCGAGGAAGCGGGCACGTGAGGGGCCACGCGCGGCCCGGTGGGGGCTCGTCGCGCAGTTCCCCGCGCCCCTGGGTGGGTGCCACCTGAGGCCGCCGGCCCACCATCCGCCCGTCGTGGCTGAGCGCGCAGTTCCCCGCGCCCCCAGGTGGGTGCCACCTGAGGCCGCTGATTCACTCACCGGCCGGTGGTGGCTGAGCGCGCAGTTCCCCGCGCCCCCAGGTGGGTGCCACCTGAGGTCGCCGGTCCAGCGTCCGCCCGTCGTGGCTTGTCGCGCAGTTCCTCGCGCCCCCAGCGGGGTCCGGCCGGGCCGGTTGGGCGACGGGATCGGGCCCCGAAGGGGCGCGGGGAACTGCGCGGCCAGCCACCGCGGCGGGAAAGCCGGGGACAGGCCCGGGCCCGTTGCGGGCTATTCCGGGGTGCCGGTTTCCGCCCAGCGGGCGAAGAGGGCTACTCGTTCGGGGGACCACCGCGTGTCGCACGGCATCGTGCCGGCCCGCACCCGGGCCAGGATCTCGGGCGCGTGCGTGCGCACGTCCTCGTACTTCCACAGGTCGAAGGCGAAAAGCATCGAACCCCGGTCCCGCTCCCGGAAAAGCTGCCTGACGTGCGCCTCGAACCCCACGGGTTCGCCCTGCGCGGGCAGCGCCAACCCCGCGTCTGGGTCACCCGGTGAACCCTCCTCCGCCACCGGGGCGAGCGCGGAGATCCGCCCGCTGGGCGGCCCCGCCGCCGTGTTCCAGTCCCAGTGCGGCATCGGCATGTTCTCCGGCGGCCGCGCACCCGTCTGGGAGTTCTCGAACGCCAGCCGCGACCCCCACTCGATGTACGAGCCGAACGCGGCCCGGAACTCGGGGTCGTTGGGCAGCCCCGCATCCCGCGCCGAGCGCATCAGCAGCTCCACCCAGCGGGCCCGCTGCTCCTCCGTCAGGCAGCGCCCCCGGTGCTCGCCGAGCATGTGGCTGTAACCGCCGTGCCGTCCGCTGTAGTTGGCCGGCCCGCCGAACACCTCCCCCAGCCAGGCGGCGACCCGCTCGGGGTGGTCCGCGGACATCGAGGCGAACAGCGGCCCCAGCAACTCGTCACCGGGCACGTGCCGTTCGTAGAAGATCCGGGTCATCCGGGTCAGCGCCGGCAGCCCGCCGGCCCATTCGAAGATCGACGGTGTCCGCTCCGGATCCGGCACCGGGTCGCGGAAGTCGATCTCCCAGTGCCGTCCCGAGCAGAAGGGTTTGTTCCTGGAGTTGCCGCAGCGGCAGAGCGCGTAGTGCTCGGTGGACGCGCCCTGCCCCGGCCCGGGCAGCCCTTCTCCCGGACCACCGGTGAGCGCGACCGAGCCGGTCACCCGGTACGGCCCGTCCTTGGCGACCTGCACGGCGGGCGGCCGGCTGCCGCCCCAGTCCGTCTGCGTACGGGCCTCGATCCCGTCGATCGCGTAGCCGAGAGCGCCGGACGGGCAGTCCCGCACCGCGCGGATGATCTCGTCGAGCCGCCCGCCGCTGGGCGTCACGAACGGCTCGGAGTCGGCGTGGAAGACACCGGCGAGCCGGTCGGTGCACAGGCCGGAGTGCTGGCACACGCCCCGGTTGTCCAGGACGGTGGCCTGCTGCCCGACGTAGCGGTCCTGCCGGTCGGGCACCCGGGACGGGTCCTTGGCGTCGTCGAAGCCGGCCGCCAGGCAGGTGGTGTCGCAGCCCGGCTTGGCGGCGGACCGTCCACACCGGCACAGGGCCGCGACGGGCCCGGCGTCGACGTGGCAGCCGAGGTGGTCGGTCAGCTCGGCGCCGCCGCTGACGACCAGCGGACCGCCGGGTACGACGGTCACGGTGGGGCCGTCCGCCCGCCCCTCCGCGAGCCCGGCGAGCCACGTGCGGCGCTCCTCCCACTCTCCGGCCCGGACGGCCAGCAGGCGGCAGGCGGAGTGCAGCGAGGCGACGGCGAGCGCGAGGTCCGCGCCGGGCGGCCCGTCCGCCGCGCTCGTCGCGGCCGTAGCGCCCGCCGCCCACAGGGCGGTGACCCGGGCGGTCAGATCCCGCAGGAGCGATTCGGCGTCCGCCGGTCCGGTGGCCGCCGGGTGGGCGGCGCGGTCGGCGTCCGGGGCGAGTGGCCGTGCCACGCCCCACTCGAGCAGCGCCCGGACGTCGTCCGGCCAGCCCGCCGGGGCCGCCGCGGCGGCCAGGGCGACGGCGTCGCGGCCGACGGCGGCAAGGTCGTGGGCGGCAAGGTCGTGAGCGGCCGGAGACCCGGCCGCGGTCTGATGATCGTTGTGCATGCGCAGTCCCCGTACGTTGTTGTCCGAACCCGCTCTAGCGGTCGGCGCCGTCACCCGCGGGGCGCCACGCGGCCCGCACCTCGTAGTGCTTCATCTCGTCGATCTGCGTGAAGAACGGCTTCACCGCCGCGAAGAACGCCGGGAACCCGGCGCTGCGGCGGAAGCCCTGCTCGTGGCCCTCCACCGAGTCCCAGTCGATCCGTACGGTGAAGTGCTCGGGTTCCTCCAACCCCTGGCCTATCTCGTAGCCGAGGCAGTGCGGATCCGCGGCCAGGACGACGGCGGCGTCCGCGTACGCCTTCTGGAACTCGGCGGCCCGCTCGGGCGGAACGGTGTAGCGGATGTACTCGACGATCACGTGCGTGTCCTCTTCTCAGGGGTTCTCAGGGCTTCTCACGGCCTGCGCGCCGTCCCGGTCCGGCCCGGTGGCGGCCTCCGCGTTCGCAGGCTACTTCAATCCAATACAGATGTGTATTGTAATCGATGAACGTCCGATATGACTGATAACGCGATATCGTTTGCCGGTGGCGAACAGGGCCGGACGGGTACGGGATCCAGCGATCGATCGGCGAGTGCTCGGCGCCGCCGCTCGCCATCTGGCCCTGCACGGCTACCAGGCGATGTCGCTCGCGGCCGTCGCGGAGGAGGCCGGCACCACCCGGCAGGCGCTCTACCGCCGGTGGCACAACAAGGCGGAGCTGGCCGCCGCAGTGGTCGCCGAGCTGTCGGAGGCGGGGGCGCCGGCCGGCGCGCTGACGGAGGACGTCCCCGGCGGGGAGGGCGCCGACCCGTTCACCGACCTGGTCGCCGAGCTGACCGACTTCCAGCGCGGGGTCTCGCACAAGGGCCGGCTGTCGCTGGTCGGGACGATGCTCCAGGACACCACCGACGCGGAGGTACGGGCCCGCTACCAGGCCCGGGTGATCGCGCCGCGCCGCGCGCGGCTGCGGGTCATCCTCGAACGGGGCGTCGCACTCGGGGTGTTGGACCCCGAGGCGGACCTCGAAGTGGCGCTCACGATGTGCACGGGTTCCTGGTACGGGCGCGCGCTCGCCGGCGACGCGGTGCCCCGGGACTGGCCGTGGCGGTCCGCGGCCCTGGTCTGGCGCGCGCTGGGCGGTGCCGCGCCCCCCAAGCCCCGCTAGCCGGGCCCGGACCGCGATACGTTCACGGCGGCCGGGCCGCGGCTGACCGGCTCAGGCGTCGAACGACATGAAGAGGGTGTTGAGGCCCTCCGCCAGCAGCGGGTGCGCGAAGATGGCGTTCGCCATGGCGGTGTACGGGAGCTTGCCCAGCATCGCGACCTGGATGATCGACATGACCTCGCCGCCCTCCAGACCGAGCACGGCGGCCCCGAGGATCTGCCCGGTGTCCGCGTCGATGACGGCCTTCATGAAGCCGCGTGTCTCACCGGTCTCGAGCGCCCGGATCACCGCGTTCATCGGCAGCTTCGCCACCCGCACCGCCCGGTTCTGCTCCCGCGCCTGCCGCTCCGACAGCCCGACCCGGCCGAGCTGCGGGTCGATGAACACGGTGTACGGGACGATCCTGTCCCGCGTGCTCGCCTTCGTGCCGCCGAGCAGGTTGGCGTGCAGGATCCGGTAGTCGTCGAACGACGAGTGGGTGAAGGCCGGGAACCCCGTCACGTCCCCCATGGCGTAGACGCCGGGGGCGGTCGTCTCCAGGTACTCGTCGACCTCGATGAACCCGTTCTCGCGCAGCCGGATCCCGGCCGCCTCGGGCGCGAGCGCCTCGGTGTTGGGGACACGGCCGATCGCCGACAGCAGATGGGAACCCTCGATCTGCCGCTCACCGTCCGGCGTGCGGACCGCCAGCCGCACCCGGCCGCCGCCCGCGTCCTCGACCCGGTCCGCCGTCGCCGACGTCAGCACCGTGATCCCGTCGTCGCGCAGGATGGCGGCGACCTCGTCGGAGACGTCCTCGTCCTCGATCATCAGCAGCCGCGGGCCGTTCTGGACGATGGTGACCTCGCTGCCGAACCGGCGGAACATCTGCCCGAACTCCAGGCCGATGTAGCCGCCGCCGAGGACGATCAGGTGCTCGGGGAGCTCGTCGAGCTCCATGATCGAGGTCGAGTCCAGGACCGGAACGGTCTGCGCTCCGCTGATGGCCAGGGGGCGGGGCCTGGTGCCCGTGTCGAGGACGATCACCGGCGCGGTGAGCGCGCGGGTTCCGCCGCCCGCGAGGGCGACCTCGACGCTCTTCGGCCCGGTGAAGCGGGCCTCCCCCTCGATCAGGTCGAGCCCGTCCTGCGCGAGGCGGCTCGCGTAGTTCTCCCGCGCGCCGGAGACCATCGCGCGCTTGCGGTCCCGGACGGCGGCGAGATCGACGGACACCGGGCCGGTGTTGACGCCGTACTCGGCGCTGCGCCGCGCCTGATGCGCCAGGCGGGCGCTCGCGACCATCGTCTTGGTCGGGGTGCAGCCGGTGTTGACGCAGACGCCGCCGAGGGGCCCGCGCTCGACCAGGGCGACTCTCCTGCCGGAGCGGGCGAGTTCGGCGGGGAGGAGTCGGCCGCCTTGGCTTGTACCGATGAGGATCGCGTCGTAGGTGTCGTCTTCCACGGGGGGATCGTAGCCCCCACTCTCCTCGCCCCCGAGGTCCCCGCTCCACCGGGCGCGCCCGTGCCTTCCCGGGGTGGGCGGGGGAGGCGGCGGCTCCGCCCCGGTGGGTGGTGCGGTTACGTTTCCGGGCTCTGCCCGTGCCCGGTCTCGGGGTGGGTGGGGGAGGCGGTGGTTCCGCGGGGTGGGTGGGGGAGGCGGTGGATCGCTCCCGGCTACCACCGGGTGAGGGCTCCGCCCCGGTGGGCGGTGCGGTTCGTTTTCACGGCTGGGCGCCGTGGCTGCCGTTTTTCCCACCCGCACCACCCGTGCAGGTGCGTCCTTAGGTGCGGGTCTTGTGGTGGGTGGGGTCGGTGCCGGCCCGGGGCACCTCCTCGGGCTGATCACGGCACCGGGGCGAATTGTTGGCCCCATGTCGTTCACAGCCCTGCGGGGGCACCCCGGACCGTCCCCTCCCAGGTCCGTCGGCGGCTTGAGGCCGCGGGGGGTGATCGGTGGGTGGCGGGGGTTTGTTGTCGGCTTGCGGTCACTGATGGGGCATTGCGCCCCCTGCCCGTCCCCCTGGGCCCCGGGTTGGCGGCTTGCGGCCGGGTCGTGGGCTGCGTGCAGGGATCTGCCCGGGTGCGGGCCATCGGTGGCCGCAAGCCGACAACGAACAGCCACCCCCACCGATCACCACCCGCGGCCTCAAAGCCGCCGTCCGGCCCGGGAGGGGACGGGCCGGGGTGCCCCCGCAGGATTTCCGACAATGCGGACTGCAGACAAAATGAGTCCCGCACGGAGGGAATCCGAGGAGGTGCCACGGACCGGCACCGACCCCCACCCACCACAAGACCCGCACCTAAGGACGCACCTGCACGGGCGGGCGGGGTGGGAAAAACGGCAGGCACGGCGCCGCACGCCGGGAAAGCAACGGAACCGACCGCCGGGGGCCGGTGGACCCCAACTACCCCCGCCCACCCCGCGGCCGGCGGTGCCGCGCCCCCGCCCACCCGGAAACCCGGGGCACGGGCAGAGCCCGGGAACGCCACGGCTCCGCCCGCCGGGGCGGAAACCGACCCGGCGACTACTGAGAGTGGCTCCCGTACGGCCGAGTAATGATCTCCATCCCATGCCCCGCCGGATCCAGAAAATAAACCCCACGCCCCCCGTGGTGCCGGTTGATCTCCCCCGGCTGCTTCATCTGGGGATCGGCGTAGTACGCCACCCCGGCCTGCCGGATCCGGGCGAACGCCGCGTCGAACTCCTCGTCGGAGATCAGAAAAGCGTAGTGCTGCGGCGTGATCGACTCGACCGGGACACTGGCGAAGTCCAGCGTCACGCCGTTGCTGGTGGCGACGGGGACGAACGGGCCCCACTCGGGCCCGACCTTGAGATCCAGGATCCCCGCGAGGAACTCGGCGGACTCCCGGTTGTCCCGGGCATGGACGATCGTGTGGTTCAACTCGACTGACATCTGCGAATGCCTCCGTAAGGCACCTCGCGGCCACCTCCATGCCTCACCCAGCCGGTGACCGACACGCGATGCCGCGCCAGCGACCCTATGCGGCCGGGTCCGCGTTGCCAATCCGCGAGTCGCGCAATGAAAGGTTGCGTCAAAGAAAAGACCCGCCTACGCTGATATGCAACCGTTGGTTGCGCATCAGGAGGACCCGATGGAGTACGGAAGCATCGAGCGGGAGCTGCACATCGACGCCGCCCCCGAGGTGGTCTACGAGGTGATCAGCTCGCCCGAGCACCTGCGGGAGTGGTGGCCCGACGACGCCGAGCTCGATCCGGTGCCCGGCGGCAGCGGGGCGATCACGTTCGGCGGCTCGGTCGTCCCGCTCACCGTCGTGGACGCGGATCCGCCGCGGCGGTTCGTGTTCCGCTGGGGGCACGACGAGGGGCCGGCCACCGAGGCGAACTCGTTCCTGGTGGTCTTCGAGCTCGTTCCGTCCGCCGGGGGCACGCTGCTGCGGTTCAAGGAGACCGGCTTTCGCGAGCGCGGGTGGGAGGCCGCCGTGCTGGAGGAGGCGTACCTCGACCACGTACGGGGATGGGTGGACCTCTTCCTGCCGCAACTCGTCACGTACGCCGGCACGTTGGACGCGCGGTCGTGAGCGCCGCGATCGACGACGACCTCTGGTCAGCGGTCGGCGACCCGACCCGCCGGCGGATCCTCGACCTGCTGCTCGCCGACGGAGGGGGTACGGCGACCACGCTGAGCGAGCGGCTGCCCGTCACCCGGCAGGCGGTCGCCAAGCACCTCGGCGTCCTGGACCGGGTCGGCCTGGTGCGGGTGGCGCCGGTCGGACGGGAGCGCCGGTACGAGGTGGACGAGGCACAACTCGCCCGCGCGGTAGCCCAGTTGGCGACGCTCGGCGCGACCTGGGATGCCCGGCTGCAGCGGATCAAGCGGATCGCCGAGCGCATCCAGCAGTCGGCCACGGCAATGGACACGAACGAAGGAGACGATCACTCATGACAACGGTCGATCACGAACTCGGCTACTCGACGTCGTACACGGTCGCGCAGTCGCCGGCGCAGGTCTTCGCCGCCGTCCTGAACGTCGGCGCCTGGTGGACCGGGCAAATAGACGGCCGCGCCGACGAGTTGGGCGCCGAGTTCAGCTACCGGCATCCCCCGCAGCACTACAGCCGCCAGCGGGTGGCCGCACTCGAGCCGGACCGCCGGGTGGTCTGGCGGGTCACCGAGAGCGACCTGTCCTTCGCCTCGGAGCCCGCGGAGTGGACCGGAACCGACATCGTCTTCGACGTCACCCCCACCGATACCGGCACGGAACTGCGGTTCACCCACGCCGGCCTGCTGCCGGCCGTCGAGTGCTTCGGCGCGTGCTCCACGGCCTGGCTGCACTATGTCAACGGCAGCCTGCGCAGCCTGATCACGACGGGAGCGGGCCTCCCCGACCCGTGGTGACCGCCGCGCGCTTCGCCGCACGCCATGCCTCGTGAGCCGCACGGGTCTTCGTCCACAGGTGTGCGCGGGTGGCGGCGTCGAGGTCGGACAGGTCCAGCCCGAAGACGCCGGCGAGGGTGGCGTACCACTCCTCGGAGGTGTCGATCTCACGACGCGTCTTGCCACCGGCGTCCACGCGTCGAAGGACGCAGCCGTGCAGCAGGTCCACGCCCGTGGCGTCCCGCCGCTGCGCGGTGAGCGTCCGCACGAACCCGGACTCGGGCGACGTGGCGAACCACTCGTGGATCTCGGCGAAGTCCTCCGGCAGCGAGGCGGTGGCGCTCTCGAACTCGAAGCTGTCGAATGAGCCGCCCGGGTCGTGCGTGAACCGCCACCCGGCGGAGGTCCGCGTCAGTGTGTAGGTGAACGGCCCCTGCCTGTGCGGGCCTTCCCGCAGCGGAAGCGGATCGTAGATGCCGTCGCCGAGCCCGACGTCGGCGAGGAAGAACTCCCCGCCCACATCGACGGTGAGGGCGAGATGATGGCCCGCTTCCAACGGCCCGCCACCGGAGTGCCGGACGGCGGCGCGGTGCGAGCTGACGGCGAACCCGAGGTGGGTGAGGAGGGCGGCGAAGGCGCCGTTCAGGTGAAAGCAGTAGCCTCCGCGGCCGCGGGCGAGGCGGGTGATCGAATCCTGGGCGGCGAGGGGGGTTGCGCGGGGGATGTGGTGGTCGAGGCACTCGTACGCGATGCGCTCGACGTGGGCGCGGTGCAGTTCGGTGAGCGTTCCGAACGTCGGCGGCAGCGGACGCTTTGCGAGGCCGAGACGGTCGAGGTAGGCGACGAAGTCGCCAGGGTCTGCGGGCATGTCGGCTCCTCCAGGCTTTGGCGGTCAGGCGTGGTGGCGAGCGTACGGGGGCTTAGCGCCGGGCGGCGCTCACGGGGGGTGGTTATGGTCGGCTCCCGGTTGCCACCGGGTGGGCTTTCCGCCCCCGGTGGGCGGACCCGTTTCCTTCTCCGGCTGGGCGCCGTGCCTGCCGTTTTTCCCACCGCCCCGCCCGTGCGGGTGCGTCCTTGGGTGCACGTCTTGTGGTGGGTGGGGTCGGGGCCGCCCCGGGGCACCTCCTCGGACTGATCACGGCACCGGGGCGAATTGGTGAACCCCATGTCGTTCACAGCCCTGCGGGGGCACCCCGGACCGTCCCCTCCCAGGCCGAATGGCGGCTTGAGGCCGCGAGGGGTGATCGGTGGTGCAGCGGGGCAAGCGCCCACGGCGGCGAACTCCACCGGGAGAGCTGGCACCCCAAACCCCAAACCGTGCGGCGGGACGGGCGCCCGTGGCGGCGAACTCCACCGGGGATAGGGTAAAGACGGGGTGGGGAGCGAAAAGGGGGACAGGGCGTGAGTCAGTATTTCGATGTCGGGGACGAGACCTTGTGGAATCCGGCAACCGGGGTGTCTCAGCTGTTTCGGCGTCAAGTGGAAGTCTTCGAAGCCGAGTTGGAACTCGCGTCGGGCATCGGGCCGATGGAGAACGACGAGTGCCAGATCACACTCAGCGTCTTTGAGGTCTTCGTCAATGCCCTCCTGACATGGCACCAGAGAAAGAGCCACCCCATCATCGTGGCCCTTTCCGAAAACTTCACCGGCACCGCTCTGGTCCTCGCGCAACGCGCCGGGATCACGCTGGACTGGCCCCCGGAAGGCGACCCCTGGGCGGCCCGACTCCGCCGCACCGCCCACGAACTCAGCCTCAGCATGCCCCGCTAGCCAACCCCTCCCCCGGCCGAGCCCAGTCCCCGGTGGAGTTCGCCGCCGTGGGCGCTTGTCCCGCCGCACCACTGATCACCACCCCGCGGCCTCAAGCCGCCACTCGGCCCGGGAGGGGACGGACCGGGGTGCCCCCGCAGGATTTCCGACAAACGCCGGCGCACCCGAAAAACAAACCCGCACGGAGGAAATCCGAGGAGGTGCCACGGGCCGGCCCCGACCCCACCCACCAGAAAACGTGCACCCAAGGACGCACCCGCACGGGTGGGGCGGTGGGAAACACCGGAAGGCAACCGGGCCGCACCCGGAAACGAAACCGCACCACCCACCCCGGGCGGAGCCCGAAAGAACCGGCTAGACGGAATCGCGCCGCACGAGCTCCGTCGCAAGCACAACGTGCCTCCGCACAGCCCCCCGCTCCCCGATCTCCTCCAAAAGCACGCGCGCCATCGTCCTCCCCATCTCCTCCGTCGGCTGCCGCACACTCGTCAGCGGCGGGTCCATGTGCCGCGCGATCGCGGAGTCCTCGAAACCGACGAGCGCCACGTCGGAAGGCACCGCGCGGCCGGACTCGCGCAGCACCTGGCGCGCGCCGGCCGCCATCAGGTCGGACGCGGCGAAGACCGCGTCGATGTCGGGGCGGCGGGCGAGGAGTTCGCGCATGGCGCGGCGGCCGCCGTCCTCGGCGAAGTCGCCGCGGGCGATGAGTTCCTCGTCGGCGCCGGACGCGCCGCCGAGGCCGGCCTCCTCGACGGCCTGGCGGTAGCCGTCGAGCCGGCAGCGCGCCACGTACATGTCCGGCGGCCCGGTGATCGTGGCCACCGTGCGGCGCCCGCAGGCGATGAGGTGGGCGACGGCGGCGCGGGCGCCGCCGACGTTGTCGGCGTCGACGTAGGAGACCGATTCGAGGTCGCTGCGGCGGCCGTTGAGCACCGCGGGCATGTCGAGCTGTTCGAGCAGGTCGGGCAGCGGGTCGTCCTCGTGGACGGAGACCAGCAGGACGCCGTCCACCCGGTGCGCGGCCAGGTACTGGCCGAACCTGGCGCGCTCCTTGGGCGTGCGGATCAGCGTGAGCAGCAACTGCATGTCGGTGTCGGCGAGTTCGGCGCCGATGCCGCGGATGATGTCGGAGAAGTACGGTTCGGCGAACAGCCGGGTCTCGGGCTCGGGGATGACCAGGGCGATCGCGTCGGTGCGGTTGCCGGCCAGCGCGCGGGCCGCCCGGTTGGGGACGTAGCCGAGTTCGGCGATGGCCGCCTCGACCGCGGTCTTGGCCCGGTCGCTGACCCGGGGCGACCCGTTGATCACCCGGGAGACCGTGCCGCGCCCCACACCGGCGCGTACGGCCACCTCCTCCAGCGTGGGCCTGCCGCTGTGCCGACCGTTCATGGCCACTTCCGCCTCCAGTGCTTACTGTCGCGCCACTTTAGCGCTCGGCCCGCGCCCGGCCGGTTCCTCTCCGAGACGCTCCTTGAGAGCGCTCCCACAGTACAAGCCCCAGGTGGCCGCTTCCGTTCAAGAAATGACCATGAGTCCGCTCCGGACACGTTCCGGCAACGAAATCGACTTCACATCTTGACACTGACCCCTCCGAGGCGTGACTGTTCCGGCAAGCCACGTGGGAGCGCTCCCACACTCAGTACACACTGCACGCGTTTCGGTAACGCCCCGGGCACCCGCATCACCCGCACCACCCGTACGCCTGACCCACCCTGACAAGGAGAGTGGAATGCGCACTTCCGGCAGAACCCGCAAGGCCGCTGTCATCGCGGTCGCGGGCCTCGCAGCCTGCGCGACCCTGATCACCGGCTGCAGCAGCGACAGCAAAGACTCGGGCAGCGGCGGCGGCAGCAACAAGGCCGCCTCCACCACCGAGAAGATCACGCTCCGGATCGGGGACTACGGTTCGTTCGGCTACGACGACAAGACCGGTGCGAAGCTCTTCGCCGAGTACCACCAGCTGCACCCGAACATCACGATCAAAGAGGACAACGTCTCCGACAGTACGCAGTACTGGAACGCCCTCAAGCTGCACCTGAACCAGCAGAGCGGTCTGGACGACGTGCAGGCGATCGAGATCGGGTTCGTCGCCAACGCGGTGCAGCCGCAGTTCGCGTCGAAGTTCGTGGACTTCAAGACGGTCAAGGGCTTCAACGCCAGTGACTGGCCGGACTACAAGGAGAAGGAGGCGACCACCACCGACGGCAAGATCATCGGGGTGGGAACCGACGTCGGCCCGACCGCGATCTGCTACCGCAAGGACATGTTCAAGGCGGCCGGCCTGCCCTCCGACCGCGACTCGGTGGCCGCGCTGTGGAACGGCGACTGGCAGAAGTTCGTGAACGTCGGCAAGCAGTTCCAGGCCAGCGCGCCGGCCGGGGTGTCCTTCACCGACTCCGCCAGCGGGCTGTTCAACGCGGCGCTGGCCAGCCAGACCGACCAGTACTCCGACGCGTCGGGCAAGCTGATCTACGACACCAGCGCCGGCGTGAAGACCGCCTGGAACCTGGCCACCGACGCCATCGCCGACAAGCTGACGGCCAAGCTGGACCAGTTCGACAGCACCTGGATCTCGGCGTTCAAGAACAACAAGTTCGCCACCGTGGCGTGCCCGAGCTGGATGATCGGCCAGGTGGCCACCAACTCCGGCCCGTCCAACCAGGGCAAGTGGGACATCGCCGCGCCGCCGCAGCCGGGTAACTGGGGCGGTTCCTTCCTCGGGGTCCCGAAGTCCGGCAAGCACGTGGCCGAGGCGACGGCCTTCGCGCAGTGGCTGACCGCGCCCGCCCAGCAGGTCAAGGTCTTCCAGAAGTTCGGCAACATCCCGTCCACCACGGCCGGGTTGGACGACCCGGCGGTGGCGAACACCACCAACCCGTACTTCCCCGGCACCCCGATCGGCAAGATCTTCACGGACACCGCGAAGAACATCAAGCCGGCCCCGATCGGTCCGAACGACGGCCTGGTGAAGGACACCATCACCAAGAACGGGCTGCTGAACATGGAGCAGCGCGGCGCGTCCAAGGACAGCACCTGGTCCAAGATCCAGAAGCAGGTCAAGGACAAGGTCGGCGAGTAGCGGTACCGAGCTCCTCCCCCGGGCCGCCCGGCAGTGCCTCTGCCATCTGCCGGGCGGCCCGTCCCCGGCCCCCTCCGCGGCCACCCGCCCCGATCCCCCGACCGACCGTCTCCGCCGGTCCCGTGAACCCTCTGCCCCATCCCTACGGGAAGGACGCCACTCGTGGCCACCTCCGTCAGGGCGACGTCCGACGGCGGCCCGCCGTCGCCCAGGACCGCGCCCGATTCTCCCCGCTCCAGCGGTGACTCCGGCCGGCCGGAAGGCTGGCGCTCCAGGCTCTACCGGCTGGACACCAAGGCGTCGCCGTACGCGTTCATCACCCCCTTCTTCCTCTGCTTCGCCGCCTTCGGGCTGTTCCCGCTGATCTACACCGGCTGGCTGTCGCTGCACTCGGTCCAGTTGGGCACCCACGGCAAGTGGGTCGGCTTCGACAACTACACCGGCCTGTGGCACAACACGTTCTTCTGGACCGCGCTGCGCAACACCTTCACGCTCGGCCTGATCTCCACGGTGCCGCAGCTGATGATGGCGCTCGGTCTGGCGCATCTGCTCAACTACAAGCTGCGCGCCCGCGGTTTCTTCCGGGTGGCGATCCTGGCGCCGTACGCGACCTCCATCGCGGCGGCGTCGCTGGTCTTCGTCCAGCTGTTCAACCCCGACTACGGGATCGTCAACCAGCTGCTCGGGTACGTCGGCATCGGCGACGTGCAGTGGAGCTCCTCCAAGTGGCCCGCGCAGATAGCCATCTCGTCGATCGTGACCTGGCGCTGGACCGGCTACAACGCGCTGATCTACCTGGCCGCGATGCAGGCGGTGCCGGGCGATCTGTACGAGGCCGCGGCCCTGGACGGGGCCTCGCGCTGGCGGCAGTTCATCAGCGTGACGATCCCGTCGATCCGGCCGACCATCTTCTTCACCATCATCGTCTCGACCATCGGGGCCACCCAGCTGTTCGGTGAGCCGCTGATCTTCGGTGGCGGCGTCGGCATCTCCGGCGGCTCCGACCACCAGTACCAGACGCTGAGCCTCTACATGTACGACAAGGGCTGGCAGGTCGGCGAACTCGGCCAGGCGTCCGCCGTGGCCTGGGTGATGCTGCTGATCCTGCTGGCGGTCGGTGCCGTCCAGCTGCTTGTCATGCGGAACAACCGCCGGAAGCTTGGGGGCTGACCGATGGCTCAACTGACCCAGCCGATCTCGCCCGCGGGCGCCAGGCCCGCCATGGAGCCCAAGTCCCGCCGCCGGCGGCTGCGTTCGGGCGCCGGCAAGCAGGGCAGCGGTGGCCCGTTCGCGTACATCTTCCTGATCGTCGCGACGCTGATCTCGCTGTTCCCGCTGTACTGGACGGTGGTCGCGGCCTCGCGCACCGACACCGAGATCGTCACGCCGCCGACGCCGCTGCTGCCCGGCAGCCATCTGATCGACAACCTCAAGATCGTGTGGGACCAGGTCGACATGACCAAGGCCCTGGTCAACTCCACGATCGTGGCCGGGTTCGTGGCGCTGAGCACGGTGATGTTCGCCACGCTGGCCGGCTTCGCCTTCGCCAAGCTGCAGTTCCGCGGCCGGAACGCGCTGCTGACGATCGTGGTGGCCACCATGACCATCCCGCCGCAGCTCACCGTGATCCCGCTCTACCAGATCATCACCAAGGTGGGCTGGGTCGGGCACATCCAGTCGGTGATCCTGCCGTCGCTGGTGGCCGCGTTCGGGGTGTTCTTCATGCGGCAGTTCCTCTCCGAGGCGCTGCCGATCGAGCTGATCGAGGCGGCCAGGGTGGACGGCGCGAGCAGTCTGCGGATCATCTGGCACGTGGTGTTCCCGATCGCGCGGCCCGCGATGGCGGTGCTCGGGATGCTGGTCTTCGTCCAGTCGTGGAACGACTTCTTCTGGCCGTTCATCGCCCTCAACCAGCAGAACCCCACCGTCCAGGTCGCGTTGGCCGGCCTCGGGTCCGGCGACCACACCATCGACCACGCCGTGGTGGTGTGCGGGGCGCTGGTCGCCACGCTGCCGCTGCTGCTGGTCTTCGCCGTGCTCGGCCGGCAGATCGTCGGCGGCATCACCGCCGGCGCCGTCAAGAACTGATCCCCCCGACGACCCCTGATTCCCCTGGAGTCCCCGCCATGACAGCTGTCCGATCCGAGAGCACCCGGCTCTCCGACAATCCGGCCTCGCTCCGCTTCCCCCCGGGCTTCGTCTGGGGTGCGGCCACCGCCGCCTACCAGATCGAGGGAGCCGCCGCCGAGGACGGCCGTACCCCGTCGATCTGGGACACCTTCAGCCACACCCCCGGCCGCGTGCTCAACGGGGACACGGGTGACATCGCGGCCGACCACTACCACCGGTTCCGTGAGGACGTCGCGCTGATGTCCGAACTGGGCCTGGGCGCCTACCGGTTCTCGGTGTCCTGGCCGCGGGTGCAGCCGACCGGGCGCGGCCCGGCCGTGCAGCGCGGCCTGGACTTCTACCGGCAGCTCACCGACGAGCTGCTGGCGCACGGCATCACGCCGGTCGCCACCCTCTACCACTGGGACCTGCCGCAGGACCTGGAGGACGTCGGCGGCTGGACGGTGCGCGACACCGCCGAGCGGTTCGCCGAGTACACCGCGATCGTCGCGGGCGCGCTCGGCGACCGGGTGCCGTACTGGACGACGCTCAACGAGCCCTGGTGCTCGGCCTTCCTCGGCTACGGCTCGGGCGTGCACGCCCCCGGCAGGACCGAGCCGGAGTCGGCGCTCAAGGCCGTACACCACCTCAACCTCGCCCATGGCCGGGCGATCGGGGTGCTGCGCTCCGCCCTCCCCGCCACCGCGCAGACCTCGATCACCCTCAATCTGCACCAGATCCGGCCGCTCACGCAGTCGGCCGCCGACCAGGACGCGGCCCGCCGGATCGACGCCGTCGGCAACCGGGTGTTCCTCGACCCGATCCTGAAGGGCGTCTACCCCGCCGACCTGCTGGAGGACACCGCACACCTGGTGGACTGGCAGGCGCTGGTCAAGGACGGCGATCTCGACCAGATCTCCCGTCCGATCGACCTGCTCGGCCTCAACTACTACACGCCCACGCTGGTTTCGGACGGCCGGGCGAACAGCGACGGGCCGGCGATGCACCGCAACGACGGGCACGGGGCGAGCGACCACTCCCCCTGGCCCGGCTCCGAGCACGTCGCCTTCCACCTGCCGCCGGGCGAGACCACCGCGATGCGCTGGGCGGTGGACGCCACCGGGCTCTACGACCTGATCCACCGGATCGCCCGCGAGCACCCGGGACTTCCGACCATGGTGACGGAGAACGGCGCCGCCTACGACGACTACCTGTCGCCCGAGGGCACCGTCAACGACCCGCAGCGGATCGCCTACCTGCGCGGCCACCTGGCGGCGGTGCACCGCGCGATGGCCGAAGGGGCCGACGTGCGCGGCTACTTCCTGTGGTCGCTGATGGACAACTTCGAGTGGTCGTACGGCTACAGCAAGCGGTTCGGCGCGGTCTACGTGGACTTCTCCACGCAGCGGCGGATCCCGAAGCAGAGCGCGCACTGGTACGCGTCGGTGGCGCGGGACAACGTCCTTCCGGATCTCCCGGCGGAGGACGGGAGACCTTGAGGGGACGGGTGCGGTGCGGACGGCCCGAGGGTGCTGTCCGCACCGCGCGCGGGCCGCTCCTCTTCCGTGGGGGTGGAAGAGGAACGACCCGCGGGGAGCTGGGAGTTGACCGCTCTGTCGACCGGCGGCCGGCTGGGCCAGGGCTCAGCCGGTGAAGGTGTTGAACGCCTTCGAGAAGTCGCCGTCGCTCTGCACGATCGAGCTGCACGAGGCGTCGGCCCAGCTCTGCGCGCCGCCCGCGCACTGCTTGTCGCGGGTCGCGGACCACATCGACAGCCAGGCGAGGCCCTTGGACTTCGCGAAGTCCGCGAGCTGGGTGGCGTCCGCGACGGTGAACTTCTCGGTGCTGACGTCGTTCACGCCGATCATCGGGGTGACCGCGATCTTGCCCCACGCGTCGGCGTCGGACAGTCCGAGCACGCTCTTGACCTGGGCCTGGGTGGCGGTGGCCGCGTCGATCGCGTACTGGCCCATGTCGCCGCTCAACGAGGCGCCGTAGTCCATCGCCATGATGTTGACCGCGTCCACGGCCACGCCGTTGCTCTTGGCGTTCGACAGCAGGTCGATGCCGTCCTGGGTGAGCCCGGTGGGCATCGCGGGCAGCGTGTAGGAGACCTGGAGTCCGCTGTGGCTGCCCTGGAGTTGGGCGATGGCCTGGGCGCGGCGGGTGTTGGCGGCGGTGTCCGGCAGCGCGCCGCCCTCGACGTCGAAGTCCACCTTGGTCAGCTTGAACTGGTCGATCACCTTGCCGTACGCGGCCGCCAGGTCGGAGGCGGAGGTGCAGGCCGAGGCCAGCTCGGTGCCGTTGGCGCCGCCGAACGAGACCCGGACGTCGCCGCCCGCCGCCCGCAGCGCGCCGATCTGCGCGGCGACCGCGTCGCTGCCGAGGTCGGTCACGCCGCCCCACTTGGGAACGCAGCCGCCGCCGGAGACGACGAAGGCCAGGTTGAACTGCTTGACGCCGTTGGCCTTGGAGGCGCCCACCAGGTCGTAGGCCGGGTAGAGCGAGGTGTCCACGTACGGCGCGAAGCCGCCGGTGGCCGCGGAGCCGCTGCCCGGGGCCGCGGGCGAGGTGGGCGGCTCGGTCGGCGGCCGCGTCGGGCTCTGGGTGGGGGTCGCGGTCTGGGTGGGGTGGCCGCTGGGCGTCGGCGTGGGTCCGTCGGAGACCGAGCACTTGGCGTCGTTGATCAGGCAGTTGAGCGGGTCGGCGGACGTTCCGGCGGCTGAGGTGCCGGTGTCGGCGACGAAGCCGATGTCGACGTGGCCGCCGGGGGCGATCGAGCCGTTCCAGCTCGCCGGTGTCACCGTCACGGTCTGGCCGGACACCTTGAAGGTGCCGTTCCACAGCGAGCTGATCGTCGTACCCGCCGGAAGGTCGAACTTCAGCGTCCAGCCGGCGAGCGTGCTGCCGGTGGCGTTGGTCACCTCGTACTGCCCGGTGTAACCGCCGCCCCAGTCACTGGTCTTGCTGAACGCGGCACCGACCGGCGCGGCACTCGCCGACCCCGCGAAGGCGAACGCGCCGCCCGCTATGGCGGCCGCGGCGGTGACCCCGCCGATGAGTTGCGCCTTACGGCTGGGACGGCGGCGGTGAGTTGATGCCATGAGCTGCCTGCCTCGTACTCGGGGGGAGGGGTACGCGGCAGCACGCTAGCGGGCGCGGATCGGACAAAAGCCCAGTCCAGGACGGGGGTGCGGGTTCTTATGCCGGGCTTAAGGATCGCGAATGGACGCCTTAACGTGCGACTGGCGGCCCCTGGGTGCCCACAGTTGCGGCCCGTCGTGGCTGGTCGCGCAGTTCCTCGCGCCCCTTCGGGGCCAGAACCCCGGTGGCCATCGTTACGGCCCGCCCCGCTTGCTCGCGCAGTTCCTCGCGCCCCTGACGGGGCGCCCCCGGCGTTGCGTCCCCGAAGGGGCGCGGGGAACTGCGCGCTCAGCCATAGCGGACCGCAACTGCGGCGGACGGGGTGCAGGCCCGATAGGGGCGCGGGGAACTGCGCGACCGGCCACGGCGGACCGCAGCTGTGGGGGTGGCGGGATCAGACGCGGCGGCGTTTGTGGCCCCTGCCGCCGGGCAGCACCTCGCCGGGGGCGCGAGACCGGGTCAGCCAGACGCGGATCTCCGCGCCGCCGAGCACGCTGCGGCCGATCGCCACGTCACCGCCCGTGGACTCGGCCACCCGCCGCACGATGTCCAGGCCGAGCCCCGTCGACCCGTGGCCGCCGTCGCCGTGGCCGCGGCGGACCGCCGCCGCCGGGTCTGCCACCCCCGGCCCCGCGTCGGAGACCAGCACGATCACCGCCTCCTCCGAACTGTGCATGTCCACCGCGAACGCCGTCCCGACCGGCGTGTGCCGGAAGACGTTGCCGAGCATCGCGTCCAGCGCCGCGGTCAGCTCGGCGCGGGCGACCGGCACCCGTACCGGCCGGTCCGCCCCGGCCGTGCGCACCTCGCGGTCCTCGTCCTCGGCCAGCGCCGACCAGAACGCCATCCGTTCGCGGATCACCTCCGCCGCGTCGCAGCCGGCCGCGCCCGCCGCCTGGCCGCGCTGCTCGCGGGCAGCCCGGATGATCTGGTCGACCTCGCGTTCCAGTTGGGCGACCGCCGCCCGGGTGTGCTCGGCGGCCGGACTGTCGCCGAGCGAGGCCGTGTTGAGCCGCAGCACGGTCAGCGGGGTGCGCAGCCGGTGCGAGAGGTCGGCGGCCAGCTCCCGTTCGCCCGCGAGCAGTTGGACGACCTGGTCGGCCATCGCGTTGAACGCCGCCGCCGCGGCCCGCAGTTCGCGCGGGCCCGCCTCCGGCACCCGTACCGCGAGGTCGCCCTCGCCGAGCCGGTGGGCGGCGCCGGCGAGCCGGGCGGCCGGGCGGATCATCCGGGTGCCGAGCCGGTCGGCGACGGCCACCGAGCCGACGATCAGGGCGAGTCCGACTCCGGCGAGTACCAGCCAGGCGGTGGCGACCCCGCGGGTGACGTCGCCGTCGGGGACGAACACCTCGGCGACCGCGATCGTCCCCGAGCTGACGGCGGTCGGCCGCAGCAGCGCGTACCCGCCGGGCACCCGTACGGTGGCGGCCTCGCCGTGGGTGGAGGCGGCGGCGAAGGCCGCGGCCGACGCCCGGGGCCGGCCGATCCGCACGGCCGGGCTGTGCGCGGTGGCCGGGATGCGCAGCGCGATCCGGTACTCAGCCCCGGCCTGGGTGGTGGCCACCGCCCGTTCCAGCTGGGTGCGGTCGGTGGTGATGGCCAGCGCGGGCGCTATCGCGGCGGCCTGCCGTTCCGCGTTGGTCAGCGCGCGGTCCCTGGCCAGCTCCTTGACGACCAGGCCGAGCGGCACGGCGAAGGCGATCACCACCATCGCCGTCACCGCGAGGCAGACCCGGACCAGCGCCCATCTCATCGCGCGCCCCGGACCTTCCCCGAACCCGCGCGCCCAGGGCTCATACCGGCGGCTCCAGCTTCACACCCACTCCGCGCAGGGTGTGCAGGTAGCGCGGCCTGGCCGCGGTCTCGCCGAGCTTGCGGCGCAGCCACGACAGGTGCACGTCGATCGTCTGGTCGTCGCCGTAGGACTGCTGCCAGACCTCCGCGAGCAGTTCGCGGCGGCCGACCACCACGCCGGGCCGGGCGGCCAGGAAGGCCAGCAGGTCGAACTCGCGCCGGGTGAGGTCGAGCGCGGCTCCGTCGAGCGAGGCCAGCCTGCGGCGTACGTCGATCCGCAGGCCGCCGACCTGCATCAGCGCGTCGGCGGCGGGCGCGGCGGTCCGGCTGTGCGCGCGGCGCAGCACCGCGGAGAGGCGGGCCGACAGGTGCTCCACAGAGAAAGGTTTCACCAGGTAGTCGTCCGCGCCCGCGTTGAGCAGCCTGACCACCTCGGCCTCGTCGTCCCGCGCGGTCGCCACGATCACCGGTACGTCGCTGAGCCCGCGCAGCATCTTCAGCGCCTCCGAGCCGTCCAGATCGGGCAGGCCGAGGTCCAGGATCACCACGTCGAAACCGACCTGGGCGACCTCGCGCAGCGCCTCAAGAGCCGTGCCCACGCTGCGGACCGTGTGCGCGGCCTCGGTGAGGTGCCGGATCAGGGCGGAGCGCACGAACTGGTCGTCCTCGACCACGAGCACACTTGCCATGCGCCGCAACCTAGCTCATCCGGCGGGTGTTCCGGTGGGCGCGGGCGGTGCGGCAGTATGGCGCGGGTGCCCAGAGGACTGCTCCACGGACTGCTCCACGCCGGCGCGTGGATGCTCACCACGGCGGCCGCGGTGACGCTGTCGTGGTTCGGGGTGCACTCGGTGCTGCGCAGCACCGCCTACGATCCGCCGCGCGCGCTGCCGATCAGCGGGCCGGCCTCGCAGCCGCCGGTCGCCTCCTCCACGCACCGGCCCGAGCCCTCGCCCACCGGCCGGGCCTCCGGCGGACCGGCCGCCCCGACGCACCCGGCCTCCCCCTCGCACACCGCTCCCCCGCCGACCTCGGCCGCGCCGCCGAAGCCGCCGCCCGGCACCCCGCGGGCCCCGGCGACCGCCAGCGGCGACACCGGTGACGTGCACGGATACGACCTGGCGGGCGGCCGGGTGGTGCTCGACCTGGGCGCCGACTCCGCCTCGCTGGTCTCCGCGACCCCCGACAAGGACTGGCAGATGCAGGTCTGGACGGAGCAGGGCTGGCTGCGGGTGACCTTCACCTCGGCCGACGGCACCTCGGCGTCCTCGGTCTTCTGCACCTGGAACGGGCATCCGCCGATCGTGCAGGCCTTCGAGAACTAGCCGGGCTGGGGCCGTTCAGTCGAAGGTGCGGGCGGGCGGCGGGGGTGAGGCGGTCGCCGTCGCGTCCGTGACGGGGGCGGCGCCGCCCGCGAACTCACCGAGCGTGCGGCCGTGTTCGACCCGGCCGGGGTGCGGGTCCGTGGCCACCCTTCGGGTCAGTTCGGCGACCGGCAGCTCGTGGTCGGCGGCATAGAGGATCGCGTTGCCGAACCGCTTGCCGCGCAGCACCGCCGGGTCGGCGGCCACGCACACCTGGCCGAACGCGGCCCGGGCGGTGGCGATCTGGCCGCGCAGGAAGGCCAGCGAGCCGCCGTCGGTGAGGTTGACGGCGTAGCCGCCGCTGCCGTCCGGGCGCAGCACCCGCTTGACGTCGGCGAGGAACTCGGCGGTCGTGAGGTGCGCTGGGGTGCGGGCACCGGCGAACACGTCGGTGATCACCAGGTCCGCCCAGCCGTCCGGCAGCTTCGCCAGCACCGCGCGGGCGTCGCCCTGCCGCACCCGGATCCGCCAGTTGCGGTCCCAGGGCAGCCGGGTCCTGACCAACTCGGTGAGCGCGGTGTCGAGTTCGGCGACCTGCTGGGTGGAGCGGGGCCGCGTGCAGGCGAGGTAGCGGGCCAGGGTCAGCGCGCCGCCGCCGAGGTGGACGGCCTGCAGCGGCCGCCCGGCGGGCGCGGCGAGGTCGATGACGTGGCCCAGCCGCCGCTGGTAGGCGAACGCCAGCCGGGCCGGATCGTCCAGGTCGACATGCGACTGGGGAGCGCCGTCGAGCAGCAGCGACCACCCCTGCGCCCGTTCCCGGTCCGGCACGAGCTCCGCGGTGCCGCCCGCCACCTGCGCGGCGAACGAGACGCGCCCGCCCGCCTTGCCGCCGTCCCGACCGCCGTCCTTGCTGCCGCGTCTGCCCGCCATGGGGCGATTATCCCTGGTCGGCGCCCGGGCTCCCGGGGGCGGCGCGGGCCAGGCCCGTCCGGTAGGCGATGACGACGAGTTGCGCCCGGTCGCGGGCGTCCAGCTTCGTCATGGCGCGCTGCACGTGGGCGCGGACGGTGAACGGGCTGAGGAACATCCGCTCGGCGATCTCCTGGTTGGACAGTCCGGTCGCGACCAGCGCCACCATCTCCCGTTCGCGCGGGGTGAGCACGGCGAGCTGCTCGGGGCTGTGCGACGGGGCGCCGTCCGGTGTGGCCAGGAAACGCGCGACCAGGGAGCGGGTGGCGGCCGGCGACAGAAGGGTGTCGCCTTCGGCGATCGTCCGCACGGCGTCCAGCAGGGCGTCGGCCCCGATGCCCTTGCCGATGAAGCCGCCGGCCCCCGCGCGCAGCGCCTGGGCCACGTACTCGTCGGTCTCGTACGTGGTGAGGATCAGGATGCGGCTGGCGCGCAGTTCCGGGTCGGCGCAGATCTCGGCCGTGGCGGTGAGGCCGTCCACCTCGGGCATCCGGATGTCCATGACGACCACGTCGGGGCGCAGCTCCCGGGTGAGCCGCACCGCCTCCCGGCCGTCGGCCGCCTCGCCGACCACGGTGATGTCGTCGGCGGTGTCGAGGAGCATCCGGAAGGCACCGCGCAGCAGGGCCTGGTCGTCGGCGAGCAGCACGCGCAGCGTCATGACGCCTCCCCTGCCTCTCCCTCGGCCCGCCGTGCGGTGTCCCTGACGGGCGGCAGGGGCAGCCGGGTGGAGACCAGGAAGCCGCCTTCGGGGCGGCTGGCCGCGGAGAGCTGCCCCCCGACCGCGGTGGCGCGTTCACGCATCCCGATCAGACCGTAGCCGGGCGGCCGGTCCTGCCCGGTGGACGCGGCCGGTCCGCCGGACCCACCCGGCCCCGTCGATGCGCTCCGCGCCTTTCGGGCGCCCGCCCCGTCGTCGGCGACGGTGATGTCCACCCGGTCGCGGCTCCAGGCCAGGCGCACCCGGGCGCTGCCGGTTCCGGCGTGCTTGGTCACGTTGGTCAGTGCCTCCTGGACGATGCGGTACGCGGTGAGGTCCACTCCCGGCGGCAGCGGCCTGGCCGGGCCCTCCTGCTGCACGGACACCTCAAGGCCAGCGCGGCGGAAGGACTCCAGGAGCGTGGGGAGCCGGGAGAGGCCGGGCGCCGGTTCCGCGGGCGCGGCCGCGTCTCCTGACTGGCGCAGCAGGCCGACCGTGGCCCGCAGTTCGTCGAGCGCGTTGCCGGTGGTCTCGACGAGTTCGTCCAGACTCCTGCGGGTCTGCTCCGGGCGCGCGTCGAAGAGGTGGGCGGCGACCGTGGCCTGCGCGTTGGCCAGGGTGATCTGGTGGGCCACGAGGTCGTGCAGTTCCCGGGCGATCCGCACCCGCTCCTCGGCCACCCTGCGGCGCGCCTCGCTGTCCCGGCTCTCCTCGGCCCGCCGGGCCCGCTCCTCCACGGCCGCCAGGTAGGCCCGCCGGTTCCGCACCGAGTGGCCGAGGATGCCGGCCATCAGCGGGAACGCCGCCACCGAGCCCATCCTGCTGGCGTCCTGCCACGACAGACCGCCGGAGGTGGGGGTGGCGGCGACCAGCAGCGCCGCGGCGCTGAGCGACACCGCGGCCACCGCCCGCCGTTCGGTGCGGGCGGTGAGCGAGTAGGAGTAGGCGGTGATCACGGCGGGGGCCTCGATGAGCGGGCTCAGCAGCAGCCCCAGCGGCTGCACCAGCACGCCGCCCGCGGTGGTGACCGCCATGGCCGCCAGTGGTGCCCGGTGCCGCAGCGGCAGCACGACGCAGGTCAGCACGGCGATGAGGTAGGCGGCGGCGGGCGGCGCCGACACCGTGTTGTCGACCTGCACCACGCCGCCGAGCAGGCAGAGCGCGAACGCCGTCGCCGTGATCGCGCCCTCCCGCCACCACGTGCCGCGTGATGGCGGGGCGCCGCTTTCCGGGTTCGTCATGGCCGGCTCAGTCCCAGCCGACGGGGAGCCGCGGCACCGCCGTGTCCGGCCCGGCCGCGGGTGCCGGGACACGCCTGCTCAGTGCCTCGCCCTCTATGTCCACGTTCGGCAGCACACGGTTCAGACTACGGGGCAGCCACCAGGCACGGTGGCCGAGCAGCGCCAGGACCGCGGGCGCGATGGCCATCCTGACCACGAAGGCGTCGAAGGCGACGGCGGAGGCCAGGCCGGCGCCCATCGTCTGGATGGTCGGGCTGTCGATCCCGATGAATCCGGTGAACACGCTGATCATGATGATCGCCGCCGCGGCCACCACCCGCCCGCTGTGCCGGAACCCGCTGACGATCGCCTCGCCGGGAGAGGCGCCGCGGACGTAGGACTCCCGCATCCGGGTGAGGAGGAAGACCTCGTAGTCCATGGCGAGCCCGAACACGATCCCGATGATCAGGATCGGCATCAGCGACATGACCGGTCCGGTCTGCTCGATGCCGGCCAGGTCGGCCCCCCAGCCCCACTGGAAGACGGCGACCAGCACGCCGAAGGCGGCACCCACCGACAGCAGGAAGCCGAGCGCGGCCTTGACCGGGACCAGGACCGAGCGGAAGACCACCAGCAGCAGGAGCATCGCCAGGCCGATGACCACGGTCAGATAGGGGATGAGGGCGTCGGACATCGCCTCGGAGATGTCGATGTTCAGCGCAGTGGTGCCGGTCACCAGGATGCGGGCGCCGGAGCCGGCCTCGATGCCGGAGACCTCGCCGCGGATCGAGTGCACCAGGTCCTTGGTGGCGGCGCTGTTGGGCGCGTCCCGCGGGACGGCGGTGAGGACGGCGGTGTCCTTGGCCGGGCTGAGTACCCGGTCGCCGACCGACGCCACCCCGTCCATCGCCCGCAGGTCCTTGACGACCAGATCCGTGGTGGCCCGGGTGTCCGCGGCGTTCGGCGTGTCCACGACGACGGTCAGCGGGCCGTTGAAGCCGGGGCCGAAGCCTTCTGACAGCAGGTCGTAGGCGCGCCGCTCGGTGGTCTGCACCGGCTTGGACTCGTCTCCCGGCAGCCCGAGGTCCAGGCTCAGCGCGGGCACGGCCACGGCGCCGAGACCCAGTCCCGCGACCAGCAGCACGGTCACCGGCCTGCGCAGCACGAACCGCGCCCAGCGGGTGCCGAGCCCGGGCCGGCCGGCCGCTGCCGGCACCGGTCGCGGGCGCCTGCTTCGCGGCCGGTCGGCCCTGCGGACGGCACGGGACAGTATCCGCCGGCCGAAGGAGCCGAAGAGCGCGGGGACCAGGGTCAGCGCGACCAGGACGGCGAGCGCCACGGCGCCCGCACCGCCCAGGCCCATCTTGGTGAGTTCGGGGATTCCGACGACCCCGAGGCCGGCCAGCGCGATGACGACGGTCGCGCCGGCGAAGACGACGGCCGATCCGGCGGTGCCCACCGCCAGGCCGGCGGCCTCCTCCGGCGCGCTGCCTCGGGCGCGCTCCTCGCGGAAGCGGGAGGTGATGAAGAGCGCGTAGTCGATGCCGACGGCGAGTCCCAGCATCAGCGCCAGGATGGCGACGGTGGACGACAGGCCGAGCGGCACGGCCAGCGCGGAGACCAGGCCGAACGCGATGGCGACGCCCAGGAAGGCGGTCAGCAGCGGCAGTCCGGCCGCGACCAGCGACCCGAGGGCGACGATCAGCACCACCGCGGCGACCACCACGCCGACGAGCTCGGTCGTACCGCCGGGCGACACTTCCGAGTCCAGCGCCGAACCGCCCGTCTCCACCGTCAGCCCCGCGTCCCTGGCGTGGCTCGCCGCGGCGTCGAGGACCTTCTTCGTCGGCTCGCTCAGGTCCACGGCGTCCGCGGTGTAGGTGATCGTGGAGTAGGCGATGGTGCCGTCCTTGCTGACGGCGCCGGCCTTGTAGGGGTCGGTGGCCGAGGCGGTCTGATCGCCGCCCTCCAGCGAGCCGACCGCGTCCTCGACGGCCGCCTTGTTCGGGCCGGCCGTCACCTTCTGCCCGTCCGGGGCCTGGAACACCAGGCGTGCCTCGGCGCCCTGGGAGTTGCCGTGCGGGAAGCGCTCGTCCAGCAGGTCGAACGCCTTCTGCGACTCGGTGCCCGGCATGGCCAGGTCCTCGTCCTTGCCCTCGGGCGCCGTGGCGGCGGCGATCCCGGCGACCACCAGGGCGCCGAGCCACAGACCGATCACGAGCCGGCGACGCCGGAAGGACCACCGTCCGATCCGGTAGAGAAATGTGGCCACCTGTCGATCACTCCAGACACCGATGAGAAGGCGGAACGCGTGTGTTTCACGCGATTCCAACCCTTCCTTTCGGCGCCTCGCCGGGCATCGTCCCCAGCCGCCGTCTTCGCCTGGTGCGCTCGGACCAGCCGCTCAGCTGTCCTGGTGCGTACGCACCAGATGCCAGGCGTCAGCGGTGAGCGGGCCCGAGCGGTGACCGGCCGGCGGCGCTCAGCAGAGGCCGGGTGGCGGCAGCGGGCGGTAGGAGTCCACCAGCTCGACGTTGCGGGCGGCCTCGCCGAGGGCGGCGCGCAGCACTGTGGGGTCGGTGACGGGCGTGTTGTCGGTCTGCGGGGGGACCAGCCAGCCGACCGGGGGGCCGCCGTCGAGTACCAGGCCGCGGCCGTCGGTGCTGGTGCACGAACTGCCGGGCACGTCCCAGCAGTCGGCGGTGCCCGGCGGCACCAGGAACGCCAGGCTGTCGCCGGTGCGGTCGTGCAGGACCGGGCCGACGCCGGTGCTGAGCCGGAGGAGGTCCACCGCCTCCAGGCCCTGGCGGGTCGGGACGGTCACCAGATCGCAGGGCGGGGGCAGTTCACCGCGCTCCGCCGTCGGACCCGATGTGTGTGACCTGCTGATGTCCAACAAGGCAAACCCTCCTCTTCGAATCACGATGGGATCGGCGCGAAGTGGTCGATGCCACACCTCATACAACGCCGCCCGGCGTCAACGGCTACGCGTGATTGACGCCGTAAGGGGTGGCGTTTCATGGCGGATCGTGCGTTGGATATCCGTTTTGTAGGCAAATTCCGCTTATGCGGATCCGATGCGGCCGGTACCGTCGTCCCGCCGCCGAGCGGCACGGAGAGTTTGCGGAGAGTGACGATGACGCCCTTCCCGACCCAGCGAGCCGCCCCCAACACCTCGTTCAGGCAACTGCGCGGCGACCGTTCGCCCGCCGAGTTCGCCGCGGCGGTGCGACGGGCGGCGCGGGAGATCGGCGAGCAGGTGAGCTGTGACGCCCGGTACATCGGGCGGCTGGAGTCCGGCGAGATCCGCTGCCCCAACTACGCCTACGAACGGGTCTTCCGCCATATGTTCCCCGGTCTCGGGCCCGCCGACCTCGGCTTCGCGCCGCGCAAGTCGGTACGGGGCCGGCGCCGGCCTCCCGCCGCCGCCGCGTCCCCGGCCGCCGCACCGTACGACGCGTACGGGACGTACGAGGGGAACGGCGCCTGCCGGACGTATGACAACCCGTACGACACGCTGACGTATGAGGAGGGTGACGTGCTGCGGCGCGCCTTCATGGCCGGCGGGTCGGCCGCGCTGGCCACCGTACTGCTGCCGCGCAGCGCCCCGCCCGCGCGGGCCGGCGCCGCCGAGGTGCGGTCGGTGCGCGAGGCCGTCCGGCAGATCCGGCTGCACGACGACCGGCACGGCGCCGACGGGCTCTACGCCCAGGCCGGGGACGCCCTGCGGGCCGCCTACCGGCTGCTCGACGAGACCGCGCACGGCCCCGCCACCGCCGCGGGGCTCGCCTCCGGCGCCGGTGAACTGGCCGTGTCCGTCGGCTGGTTGGCGCACGACTCGGGGCGGCTGGCCGAGGCGCGCTCGTACTACGCGGAGGCGCAGGCCACCGCGCGGATGGCCGCCGACCCGGCGCTCGAGGTGCACGCGTTCTGCAACACGGCGTTCCTCGCCAGGGACGCCGGGCAGCCCCGGGAGGCGGTACGGGCCGCGCAGGCCGCGCAGTTGCTCGCCCGGCGGTTCGGCTCGCCCCGGCTGCTGGCGCTGCTGGCGCTGCGCGAGGCGGGCGGCCGGGCCGGGCTCGGCGACCGGCGGGGCTGCGAACTCACCCTGGCCCGGGCGCAGTCGCTCTACGCGAGCGGGCCGCGGGACGCCGACCCCGAGTGGATGAGCTTCTTCGGCGAGGCCGAGTTCGCCGGACTTGAGGCGCAGGCGTTCTCCGCACTCGGCCTGTACGAGCGGGCCGTCGAGGCGGCCCGCCGCGCCGTCCGGCTGCAGAATCCGCACTTCACCCGGAACGTGGCGCTCTACGAGGCCGAACTCGCCCTGAACCTGGGCCGGTCGGGGGCCCGGGAGGAGTCCGCGGCGGCGGCGACCAGGGCGCGGGCGCTGCTGTCAGGGGTGCACTCCACGCGGATCCGCCGGATGCTCACGGCGGCGGCCTGACGCGGCCGGCCCGCCGTCCCCGCCCGGGCCGCCGGCCGGCCCGCCGTCCCAGTCGACCCGCAGTCCCGGGCTGCCGGCCCGGTCCACCCGCCACGGACCCCGGCCCGACCCGCCACGGACCCCGGCCCCGCCCGCCATCGACCGCACGGACCTCCGCCGTCGAACCGCCGCCAACCGCCGTCAGCCCAAGTGCCCCGTGTCGTTCCAGCGCTCCAACGCCGGTGCCCCGTAGGCCCAGCCGAGGATCGACAGCGACGCGGGGTCTAGGCGCAGCGCCGCGGCGAAGGTCGGCGGGAGGTCCAGCCACCGGGCGCCCAGCGTGCGCAGGAAGTGCCCGTGCGCAAAGACCAGCACGTCACGTTCCGCGGACCGCGCCCAGTTGACGACCTCGTCCGCTCGCGCCGCGACCTCCGCCAGCGTCTCGCCACCGGGCACACCGTCCCGCCACACGTTCCAGCCCGGGCGCAGCTCCTGGAGCTCGTCCGGGGTCAGGCCCTCGTAGCGGCCGTAGTCCCATTCGAGCAGCGCGTCCCACTCCTTGGCCCCGGCGAAGCCGGCCAGCTCGCAGGTCTCGGCCGCCCGCCGCAGCGGGCTCGTCCGCACCTCGACGCCGGGCAGCCCGTCCCACGGGGCACCGGCCAGGCGCGCGCCGAGCACCCGCGCGGTGCGCCGCCCCTCGTCGGTGAGCGGGATGTCGGTACGGCCGGTGTGCCGCCCGTTCAGTGACCATTCCGTCTGGCCGTGTCTGACCAGAAGAATGCGCGGAGCCATGCGCGGCGGCCTCTCGTGAGCGACGGTTCGTGGGCGGGCGATCCTGAGCGGCGGATCGCCAAGCGGCGAATCGTGGAGCAGCAGTTCGTGAAGCGGAAAAGCTCAATAATGCCGCATCGCCCGCCGGCCCCGCCCACCACCCGCTCGCCGGCCCGGCCCGCCGCTCGCCACTCACCGGCCCCCGCCGCCCGCTCGCCGCGCCGCCCGCGCTCAACTCGCCACGCCACCCGCACTCAGCGCCCGCCGAGCAGCCCCCGCAGCACGCCGTCGAGCCCGTACTCGTACTGCACCGCGCCCTCGTCCTGCGCGCAGAGCAGTTCCGGCACCAGGTCGACCAGGGTCGGGTAGCGGTCGGCCGGCAGCACGTCGAGCTTCGCGCGGACCCGCTCCCGTGCCCCGTCCTCGCTCAGCGCACGCGCCCTGCGGGTGTTCCACAGCGCCGAGCCGATCGTGTACTGCATGAGCGCCACGTGCGCGCGGGCCGCGTCGCAGCGGGACAGCCCCACCGAGCGCAGCAGCGCCAGCATCCGGTCGATCACGGCGATCGCGTCCTCGCCGCCTATCTGGCGGGTGGTGAGCAGTTGCAGCGCGGAGGGGTGCTCGGTGAAGAGCCGGTAGACGCCGCGGCAGACCTCGTGCAGCTCGCCGCGCGGATCGGCGGTCCCGGCCGGCGGAAGCTCTATCGTGTCGAGCAGCCGCTGCGCGACGGCGTCGCTGATCTCGTCCTTGCCGCGGAAGTGCGAGTAGACCGCCATGGTGCCGACGCCGAGCTGCTCGGCCAGTGCCCGCATGGTGAACGCCTCGGCGCCGTCGCGGTCGAGCAGGGTGATCGCGGCATCGAGGATACGGTCGGGGTTGAGCGAGTTGCGGGGCGCGCGGCGCCGCGCGGAGCGGACGGGCTGGGCGACGGGCATCGGATTCTCTTGTTCTCGACCTTCGGTACGGCTCGGAGTGCCTCGCGGCAGGCAACCCGGGAGCGCGGTCCCGGCGTCATCAAGTGTGCATACCCTGCCACGGAACGTTGAACACCGTACGAACTCGGGGTTTCCGCGGAAATACCGGGGCGATGTGCTTACGTTCTAACGTACGTCGTACGGTAGAGGGTACGTCAAAAGGCGGTTGTGACGACCGCCGGACGGCGGCGCAGCCTGTGCGGCCCGCATAGGCTGAGGGGCCCGCAGGGCCGACCGGAACGACACGCGTGACCGTAGAGAACCTGGAGAGACGTCCGCATGACGATCACCGCCACCGTGCCGCGTGCCGCCGCCTACCGTGGCCGGCTGCGCTGGTGGACCGAGCTGCCGCTCATCGCCGTCATCTACGCGCTCTACTCGGGCGCCCGCCTGCTGGTCCGCGGTGACGTGGGCGACGCCGTCGAGCACGGCGCGGACATCCTGCACTTCGAGCAGATCCTGCACCTGGACCCCGAACGGTGGTTCAACCGGCTCTTCACCCATCACGCGTTCCTGGGTGTGCCGGCGGACTTCGCGTACGCCTCGCTGCACTACATCGTCACGCCGGCGGTCCTGGTCTGGCTCTGGCGCCGCCGCCCCACGCACTACCGCATGGCCCGCACCTGGCTGATGATCTCCACCCTGATCGGGCTGATCGGCTTCACCCTGGTGCCCACCGCGCCGCCCCGGCTGCTGCCCGGCGGGCACGGCTTCATCGACACCATGGCGCAGTACGGGTCGTACGGCTGGTGGGGTACGGACGCGAGCGCGCCGCGCGGCATGGGGCACCTGACCAACCAGTACGCGGCGATGCCGAGCCTGCACGTCGGCTGGTCGCTGTGGTGCGGGCTCATGCTCTTCCGCTACGGACGCAACTGGTTCGTCCGCACCCTCGGCGTGATCTACCCGCTGATGACCGCGTTCGTGGTCATGGGCACGGCCAACCACTACCTGCTGGATGCGGCGGCCGGCGTGGCCGTGATGGGGATCGGCTACCTGCTGGCCAGGCCCGCGCTGCGGTACACCGACCGGGTGCAGGCGAGGGCGCGCAAGGCGCTGGGCAGGGAGCAGGAGGAGGGGTCGTCGCTGGTCGCGGCTTCGTCCTCGTCGTCCTCGGTGGACGGTTCGCCGGTGCCCGCTTCTTCGATGGAAGGCGGCTCTCCGGCCGGAGCCGCGCTGCTCGCCGACGGCGATACGCCGGCCGGCAGTGGCCCCGCTCCCGACGGCCCGAAGGGCGGCGGCACCGTCCCCGTACAGCGGCCGGTTTCCGTGCCGCGCGGGACCGGCGAGGGGGACGGCGACGGGCCGGACGAGGCCGCGGAACGCGCGTTCCCACCCGGTGAACACGCCGGACGCAGCTCCCGGATGTCCTAACCCGGTGCCACACTTTCGCGGGTGAGCACTAGCACTGCGATTTCCCTCAGGGAGCGGCTGGCGATCCTGCGCGGGCCCGCCACCGTGCCCCGCCCGCTCGACGCGCGGGCGCTGGCCGCGCTCGCCGCCAACCCCGGCTGCCGGCGCCGGGCCGTGCTGGACGCGGCCGGCGTGGACAAGGGCGCGGTCGCCGAGGCGCTGGGGGCGCCGGCCAGGTTCGGCCAGTCCCGGTTCGCCTTCTCGCGCGGCCACGCCTTCGAGGCCAGGGTCAAGAAGGACGGCTGCGCCGAGCTGCTGCGGCTGCTGGGCGCGGAGGAATCCGCAGGTACGGAGGGGGCGGGCGCCGTCGTCCCCGACCTGGCGGCGCCCGGTCCCGAGGGCCGGGTGGCCCGGACGAGGCTGGCGCTCGGCGAGGCCGCGCCCGGGGCATGGACGCTGCTCGACCACCCGCTGCTCGCCCTCGACGTGGCCGGCACCACCGCCTACCTGGAGCCGGACGCGGTCGCCGTGGCGCCGGACGGCTCCTGGACGGTGGTCGAGATCAAGTCCTTCCCGATCCTGGACGGCGGCGCGGACGCGATGAAGGTCGGCGCGGCGGCCCGGCAGTCGGCGGTGTACGTGCTGGCGCTCGACGTGGTGGCGGCGGGGCTGGCGCAGCCGGTGGACGGGAGCGGGGCTGACGCGTCCCCCGCGAATGTGAGAAATCGCACGCGCTCCGACATCCTGCTGGTCTGCCCTAAGGACTTCTCCAACCTGCCGACCGCCGAGTGGGTGGACGTCCGCAAGCAGCTGTCCGTCACGCGCAGGCAGCTCGCCCGGCTCACCCGCATCGAGGAGATCACCGCGGCGCTCCCCGAGGGCACCACCTTCGACCTCGCGTACACCGCCGACGGCAGCCGGCCCACCCGTCCGCGCGCCGAGCTGACCAGCGCGGTCAACACGGTGCCGGCCGCGTACGCCCCCGAATGCCTCTCCACCTGCGAGCTGGCGTTCCACTGCCGCGACCACTCGCGGGCGGCGGGCCGGGTGGAGGCGCTGGGGCGCGGGCTGCGGGCGGACCTCGGGGACCTGACGACGGTCGAGTCCGTGCTCGCCGCGGCGACCGGAGCCGCCGGTGATCCCGCGGATCCGGCTGTCGCCGCGCTGCGCCGGGCGGCGGCGCTGCGTGCGGAGGCGCTGGCCGTGTCCGATGCGGCCGGTCCCGCTGATCCGGCGGCTCCGGCTGACCCGGCCGATCCGACCGACCCCGCTGCTCCGGCCGATCCGACCGACCCCGCTGCTCCGGCCGATCCGGCCGCTCCCGCTGGTGCAACCGACGTCCCCGACGTCCCCGGCAAGGGAGCCGCCGCGTGTCGCTGATGGACACCCTCGCCCGAGCCGAGGCCGTCGGCAGCGGACGGGCGGTGCCGGCCGCGACCGTACGGCACCGGTACGTGTCCGACCGGCCGCTGGTCCTCGTACCGCTGACCACCGCGGGCGAGGCGGGCGCCCCGCTGGGCGCCCTGGTCGGCACCGACCGGGACGCCCCCACGCTGCTCGTCGTGCCGCAACCCCTCGACCGCGAGCTGCGGTTCGGGTTCTTCGCCGGGCTGGCCGCCGCGATGCTGCCGGTCTTCGACGGCTACGCGGACGACGTCGAGGTGGAGCCGGCCACCCGCAACCGCGAGGAGACGGAGGTCTGCGCGGAGGCGCCGCAGCTCGTCGTACCCAACACCCCCGCGCTCGACTTCGTACGGCTGGTCGGCCGGTCCACCCGCTTCCTGCGGACGGCGGACGATCCGGAGGCGCCGCACCCGGTGCCGGTGCCGGTCCCGCTGCTCGGTCGCTGGCTCACGCACTACGCGGAACGGGCCCGCACGCCCGGCAGTTCGCTGCTGGTGGCGATGACCGAACTGCTCACCCGGCACTGGGCGACCGGGCAGAGCGCGATGGAGGACCAGCACCTGGGCGCGCTGCTCGGCTGGATCGATCCGCCGCCGGGTCTCGACGGCCCCGCGGCGGCGGCCCGCGCGCAGACCGGCCGGGCCAGGGACGGCCTGCTGCTGAGCCCGCCGGCCGGGCCCGCGACCGACCCGGTGTTCGACAACCGGGTGCTGGCGCCCGCACTTGAGCGCTACGACAAGGCGCGGACGGCGGCGCAGCGCCAACTCGCCGAAGGCGGGCCTGGTTCGGACCGGCAGGACGCCGCACTCGCCACCGCGGAACGGGAGGTACGGCGGCTGGTCGCGTCCCAACTGCAGCCCACCTGGGACGACATGTGGCGCGGCCTCGACCTGCTGCGGGCGCTGCCCGAGGGCGCGCACGTCGCCGACCGGTGGAAGCGGGACCGCTGGTCGTTCACCGGGCACCGGGACCGGCTGCGGGCCGGCGAGCCGCCGCAGCCCAAGCGGGACGGCGCCATCGCGGCGGCCCAGAAGCTGGCCGGGCGGGAGACGGCGCTGGCCCGGCTCACCGCGCAGGAGGCGCTGGACGATCCGCTGGTGATGGCCGCGCGGCGGCTGACCGGCGAGGCGTTCGTCGGCGAGGTGGTCGCCGTCGAGATGACGTACTCGGACGGCAAACGGCCCATGCCGCGCCCGCTGTTGACGATCGCCACGTCCGATCTGCCGCAGGCCGAGCCGGGTGCGAAGGCGTACCGGGCCGTGCCGGGGGCGCGGTCGGCGCAGCCCGCTGAGCTGCTGTCGATCGGCCCGGCCGCCGCGGAGGCACCGGGAGCGGACGACACCTCGCCGATCCCCCGCCAGACGGCCACCCCGAACGGCCCTCCCCCGCACGCCACTTGGGAGGTCGTGCTGCGGGTGACCGGCGGCATGGGCACCGGGCGGGTGCCCAAGGAGGGCAGCGTGCCGGAGACCGGGGCGCGGGTGTGCTTCACGTTCTTCGAGCACGACGCGCGCGGCGGGGCGGCGCTGCCCGAGCCGGAGGACACGCCCTGGACGCACGGCGGCCCGCCCGAGTCGGCGGCGCCGGACGCCCCCGCGCCGAAAGCCCTCGTTCCCGACCCTGTCGCCGACCCCGATCCCGTGACCGCGGAGGACTACCTATGACGCCGACCCGGGCCGCGCACGTACCGGGCGACAGCGCCAAGCCGTTCGATCCCGGGGCCGAGGCCGCCGCGGCGACCGCGGCGATCCTGGAGAGCACCCTGCGCGGCAGTGCCCGCGGGGTCGTGGTGGACTCGCCCCCGGGCGCGGGCAAGTCGACGCTCGTGGTGCGCGCGGCCCGCGAACTCGCCGCGGCCGGCGAGTCGTTGATGATCGTCGCGCAGACCAACGCGCAGGTGGACGACCTCGCCGACCGGCTCGCGACGGCCGAACCCGACCTGCCCGTGGGCCGTCTGCACGGCGCCGACTCACCGCCCGACCCGGCGCTCGACCGGCACCGGGAGCTGGCGAAGTCCACCTCGGTGGCCGACCTGCGCGACCGCAAGGTGGTGATCGCGACGGCCGCGAAATGGGCGTATGTGAAGGACACCGAGCCGTGGCGGCACGCGATCGTCGACGAGGCGTACCAGATGCGGTCGGACGCGCTGCTCCAGGTGGGCGGCCTGTTCGAACGGGCGCTGTTCGTGGGCGACCCGGGCCAGCTCGACCCGTTCAGCGTGGTGGGCGCCGAGCAGTGGGCGGGGCTGAGCTACGACCCGTCGGCGAGCGCGGTCGTCACGCTGCTCGCGCACAACCCGGGCCTGCCGCAGCACCGGCTGCCGGTGTCGTGGCGGCTGCCCGCGTCGGCGGCGCCACTCGTCTCGCGGGCGTTCTACCCGTACACCCCGTTCCGCAGCGGCACCGGGCACGGCGACCGGCGGCTGGCGTTCGGCGTGCCGGGCGACGGCGGCGGCCCCGACCGGGTGCTCGACGAGGCCGCGGCCAGCGGCTGGGGCCTGCTGGAACTCCCCGCGCGCAACACCCCGCGCACCGACCCGGAGGCGGTCCGCGCGGTCGCCCTGCTCGTCCGCCGGCTGCTCGACCGCGGCGGCCTGACGTACTCCGCGCCCGACCCCGACCCGTCCCCGCTGACCGCCGACCGGATCGCGGTCGGCACCGCCCACCGCGACCAGGCCGCGGCCGTCAGAGCCGCCCTGACCGCCCAGGGCGTGCGCCTCGGCGTCGGCGGCGTGACCGTGGACACGGCGAACCGCCTCCAGGGCCGCGAGTTCGACGTCACCGTGATCCTGCACCCCCTCTCCGGCCGCCCCGACGCCACCGCCTTCCACCTGGAAACCGGCCGCCTGTGTGTCCTGGCCTCCCGCCACCGCCACGCCTGCCTGGTCGTCTGCCGCGCCGGAGTGGCCGACCTCCTGGACGAACACCCGTCGTCGGAACCGGTCCAGCTGGGAGTGACGGTGAAGTTCCCCGACGGCTGGGAGGCCAACCACGCGGTCCTCGCCCACCTCGCAGAACACCGCATCCCCTACAAGCCCTGATGCTCTCTAGCGGCGCCGGGAGGTGTGGGGGGTTGCGGGGGGCGGGAGAATGGGGGGTGTGGATGAGCGGGAGGTAGTTGTATGAATGAGCCGCAACCGGCTCCGGAGGGCGGGCGGGACGAGGGGGGCGCGCGGTACCGGCGGCCCGCGGCGCTGCTGTTCGAACCGGGGGCGCCGGTCGAGGAGGGGACCGACCGGTTCTTCGACCTGGAGTCGATGGATGATCCGCGGCTGATGCTCGCGCGGGCGACCGAGCTCGCGCAGGCGTTCCGGGCCGCGGCCGACCGGGCCACGGAGTTCCAGGCGGTGGCGGCGGCGCAGCTGGCCGATCCGCGGCGGTTCGACCGGCTGACGCCGGAGGGCGTCGCCGAGCAGGCCGGATGGACCGAGGACTACGCCAGGAAGATGATCGAGTACGGCGAGAGTCTGATCGCCGGCGGCGGCGTCAAGCCCTGACGGGCGCCGAGCTGCGTCCAGCGCTCCGCCGCGGCCGGCCCCCGGGCGTGGACTTTGCCTCACGGGCATGCCGCCGCAAGATACCCCGTTCCTTGCCTCCTGTCCTCAATACGGACGAATCACCGGGAGCCTGCCGTGCGGCGAGTACATGTAGATGGCATGGATGAACCCCGCTGGAGCCGCGTCATCGAGACCTGCGTCACGGAAGCACCGTTCGAAGGCGCCTGGATCACCGAGACCCAGCGCAGCCGGCAGGCCGCCTACGTCACCCCCGAGGGCGCCGCCTGGCTCGCCTCCGCCAGTGCGTTTCCGCGCAGCGTGCAGGCGCTGTGGTCGGTGCGGCCGACCGCGCCGAGCGTGCTGCCGTGCGGGCGGGCGTTCGACGTGGTGAACCTGCCGGCGCTCTTCGGGCGGCGGGTGATCGAGCAGTTATGGGCCACGGGCCCGGGCAGCGGGCCGGTCGCCGTGCACCGGGGGCGGGTGCTGCTGCTGGTCGCGCCGGGTACCGCGCAGCGGCTGCCGTCGCTGCTCGGCTGGGAGGAGTGGGCGGACGCGATGCCGCCGATGCTGTGTCACGGCGCGGGCGACGCCGTGACCGTACCGCCGCTGCACACCGCTGCCGGGCCGGCCGACCAGGACGGCGGGACGTCGCGCTGGGTGGTCGCACCCGACACCCGGCACCCCTGGCTGCCGGGCGCCGACGTGCTGCTCTGGGCGTGCGTGCGGGCGGTCCGCTCGGCCCCCGCCAAGACCGTTCCCGCGCTGGTCAGCACCCCCGGGACGGCCTGAAGGCGATCGATTTCCACTCCCCGGGACTGGGTGCTAATGTCTACGACGTCAGCAGGCGCCGCTAGCTCAGTTGGTTAGAGCAGCTGACTCTTAATCAGCGGGTCCGGGGTTCGAGTCCCTGGCGGCGCACCTGAAACGAAGGCCCTCCGTGCGAACGGGGGGCCTTCGTCGTGGGCGGGGTCCGCGAGCCCGGGGCCGCGCGCCGGGCACGGTCCCCGGGCGGCCCCCCGCGCGGGAAGTCGTGATCTTTCTGGCGCGCCCCGCTGGCCCGGCGCCCGCTTCCCCTCCACTCTTGAGCCATGTGGCACTGGCTGTCCGACGCGTACCGGTCGCGGATCTCGGACACCGGCCGCGAACCGCTGTTCCTGCTGCTGCTCGGGCTGCTCGGCTCGTTCCTGGCGATCAGGTTCAGCGTCCGGATGATCCGGCGCGGCGTGAAGTGGTGGCCGGGCAACGTGAAGCCGGGCGGGCTGCACATCCACCACGTGGTCTTCGGCCAGGCGATGATGCTGATCGGCGGGATCGGCTCGTTCGCGGCCCGCGGCGGCCCGGTGGCGCACGACGTGCTCGCCGTCGTCTTCGGCATGGGCTGCGGCCTGGTGCTGGACGAGTTCGCGCTCGTCCTGCACCTGGAGGACGTCTACTGGACGGAGGAGGGCCGGCAGTCGGTCGACGCGGTGATCCTGGCCGTCTCGGTGGTCGGGCTGCTGCTGATCGGCGAGGCGCCGCTGGGCGGGTACGTCGGCGGCACGTCGTACGAGCAGTACGTGGTGGCCGCCGCGCTGGTCGGCTTCGTGGTGCTGTGCCTGCTCAAGGGCAAGGTGTGGACGGGGCTGCTCGGCGTCATGGTGCCGCTGCTCGCGCTGGTGGGCGCGCTGCGGCTGGCCCGGCCCGGCAGCCCGTGGGCGCGCTGGCGGTACACCTCGCGGCCGCGGCGGATGGCCAGGGCGGAGCGGCGCGAGGACCGGATCCACCGGCGGGCGATGCGCTGGAAGACGTCGCTGATGGACGCGGTGGCGGGGGCGCCGACCCCGGTCCCGGCGGCCTCCGCGGACCCGGCCGGCCGGGCCGGGCACCCCGACCACGAGGAGACGGGGGCGGGGGCGGGAGCCACCGTGGCGGCCGGTCCGCCGCGGCCGGTCATCGTGGACGTGCCGCCGTCCCGGCTGGAGACGGTGCTCGCGCGGGTGCTGCGGCCGGCCGCGGTGCCGGGCGCGACCGCCGCCGTCTGGTACCTGCGGCTGGCGACCGCCGTGAACGTGGTGACCGGGGCGGTGGAGCCGTTCCGCAACCGGGTGCGGGCGGCCACCGACGGCGAGTACGTCACCGCGTTCCTGGTCAGCCCGGGGTTCACCGGCGCGGTGCTGGCGTTCGTCCTGTCGGTGAGCCTGCGCCGCCGCAAGCGGGCCGCGTGGATCGCGACCGTCAGCCTGGCCGGCGGCTACACCGTCCTGATCGGCCTGTGGCTCGGCCTGGAGCATGGCACGCGCGGGCACCCGTTCAACTGGGTCTCGCTGGCCCTGACGCTGGCGCTGCTGGTCGCGCTGCTGGTGTCGCGGCCGGTGTTCAACGTGCGGGGCGAGCGCGGGAACGTGGCGCTGGGGCTGCTCAGCCTGGTGATCGGCAGCGTGGTGGCGGTCGGCGTCGGGACGCTGCTCGTGCACGGCACCGACCAGGACCCGCCCGCGGTGTGGGGGGCGAGCCTGCGGTACGCGCTGCTGCGGGTGCTGACCGTCTCCGGGCTGTTCGACCTGCCCGGGGTCAGGGTGCCCGGCTGGACGGACCTGGCGATCAACGTGCTGAGCGTGGCGCTCATGCTCGTCGTGCTGCTGGCGTTCTTCCGCTCCCCGCGCGGCCGGGCCCGGCTGCTGCCGGCGGACGAGCGGCGGCTGCGGGCGCTGCTGCGGGTGTACGGGCGGCGCGACTCGCTCGGCTACTTCGCGCTGCGCCGCGACAAGACGGTCAGCTGGACGCCGGAGCGGGACGCGGCGATCGTCTACCGGGTCGTCAACGGGGTGGCGCTCGCGGCCGGCGACCCGGTCGGGGCGCCCGCGGCGTGGCCGCGGGCGGTCGGGCTGTGGCGGGACACCGCGCACCGGCACGGCTGGGTGCCCGCGGTGACCAACGCGGGGGCGGCGGCCACCGAGGTCTACCAGGCGGCGGGCTTCCACGGGTTCGCCTCCGGCGACGAAGCGGTGGTGGAGGTCGCGGAGTTCGGGGCACGGGCCGGTGGCCCGGGGCAGTCCGGAGACGTGGGTACGTTGGTGCAGGCGCACCAGGTCGTCGGCGGGGCCGGCTACACGGCGGTGTTCCGGCGGTACCGGGAGGTGGACGCCGAGGAGTGGGCGCGGCTGGCCCAACTCGCCGACGCCTGGCGGCGGCATTCCGCCGAGCGCGGGTTCTCCGTCGCGCTCGGCCGGCTCGGCGACCGGGCCGACGGGGACTGCCTGCTCGCCGAGTGCCGCGATCCGCGCGGGCGGACCTGCGCGGTGCTCGGGTTCGTGCCGTGGGGGCCGGACGGGCTCACGCTCGACCTGATGCGGCGTGACCGGGAGTCGGGGCAGGCCCCGGTGGACTTCCTGCTCACCGAACTCCTGCTGCGCGCGCGGGCGGACGCGGCGCCGCTCGCCGGGATCGCCCGGGTGTCGCTGAACTTCACGGCCTTCCGCGCCGCCCTCACCACCCCCGGCCGCCGCGCCCCGCTGCGCCTGCTGGCCCGCGGCTGGCACGTCACCGACCGCGAACGCGCCTACGCCTCATACCACCCGCACCGCCACCCCCGCCACCTCCTGTACGAACGCCGCACCGAACTCCCCCGCGTCGCCACGGCCTACGCGGTGGCCGAGGGCTTCCTGACAGCCCCCCGCCTCGGCCGCCGCGGCCGCCCGGCGGTATCCCCGGCACCGGTGACCGGGGGCGCGGAGGTGGCGTGACCGGGCCGCTTCACGCTAAGCGTTGACGGCTTGGGCGAGCCTGGCACTGGGCGCGAACAGGTTGGGTCGGCCACTCGCCGTGGCGGTCCACGCCTCTGACGTGCCCTGGCTGGCGGGGGCCGGTCGCGCAGTTCCCCGCGCGCCTACCGGGTCCAGACGTTGCCTCATGCGGTTCACGCGCACCCCGGCGAACCCTCATCCCGGCACTTCGCCTACGCCCCGGCCACCCTCCAAGGCAGAGGTCATCCCAGGAGGAAAGACCAAGCATTCCGCATCACATCCGATAAGAGCCCGGATCTGGGCCGAATCATCCGCTATACCTCACACTGTCTGCACCACATCACCGAGGTCCGACAGATGAGGGACGCCGTGCTCCAAGTGACCCTGAAAATAATCGACTTCGGCGCCGAGAAGCCTGGCGCCAAGAACACCGAACTGGCGCTGCTACGCCGTCAGCTCAACCTGGAGCCCGAACTCCGCGGGTGCGTCACCTCGGTGCCCAAGGCGCCGACGGAGACGCAGATGGGGACGGGTATCGAACTGCTCGCCGTCGCCCTCGGCAGCAGCGGCGCCGTCTCCGCACTCGTCCGTACACTGCCGGCGCTGCTCAAGGCCCGGCGGTCGGCGGCGACGGTGGAACTCTCCCTCCCGGACGGCCGGAACGTGAAGATCACCGCCGATTCGGCCGACGACGCCCGTTCCCTCCTGGACGCCGCGCTGCGGGACCAGCGGCAGCCGTGACCGTACGGCTGCCGGACGCGCGGGGCTCCCGCGCGGTCCTCATCGGAACGTCCCGGTATGACAGTGGTGACCTGCCGGATCTCCTTGCCGTACGCAACAACCTGGAGGTCCTGCAGGAGTTGCTGACCGCCGACTCCTCCGGAGGGTTCCCGGCCCAACGGTGCACGATGGTGCAGGACGCCGCCGACCCGCGCTCGGTCTGCGGCACCATCCGCGAGGCCGCCCTGACCGCCACCGACACGCTGCTCGTCTACTTCTGCGGCCACGGCATCCTCAACGAGGATCTCAAGGAGTTGCACCTCGCGCTGACCGCCACGGACGAGAACGACCTGCGGTGGACCTCGATACCGTTCCAGGCCGTCAGGGAGATCTTCGAGGCATCGCCGTGCCCCAACAAGATCCTCATACTGGACTGCTGCAACAGCGGCCAGGTGCTGGACTCGCTCATGGGCTTCCAGGCCGAGCCGCGTGACACCTTACGCATCCGGGGCACGCACATCCTGACGTCCTCGGCCCGCGATCTGCCCTCGTACGCCCCCGTCGGCGGGCGTTACACCGCCTTCACCGGCGAGCTCATCCGGCTACTTCGCGACGGCCTGCCGGACAAGCCGGAACTGCTGACGCTCAGCGACCTGTACGGGCCGTTGTGTGCGGCCCTGACGGACGGCGGCTATCCGGAACCGCGTCAGCAGGGCTCGGACGGCCATGCCCAACTCGGCCTGGTACGCAACAGGGCGGCGAATACGCAAGCCGAGGCCAAGGCCCCTGACCGGGCTTCGGCCGAAGGACAGCGCCCCGGATCCGGCCGGCCAAGAGGTACCGAGACCCGTTTCGAGCCGAATTCTGCCTTCTACTGGGTCCGTACTCTGTGTATCGGGCTCCCCAGCTTCGTGGCGCTGTTCGTGGTCGCGGACCTGACCCTGCCGATGCCGATCGGGCAATGGAACCTGGGCGACCCGCTTCAGGCAGTCGGGCTCGCCGTCGGGCTGATCCTCCTGATCGTGCTCAATGTTCTGGGCAAGCGAACTCCGGCCGACTATTCACTGATGCTGAGTTCGGACGGCATCGAGCTGCAATATGGGGACTCCGCGCACTTCTCCTATCCATGGCACCGCATCAGCCGGTGCTGGCTGCGGTGCAGGCCCGCGACGCGGTTGCGCGGCCCGCGGTACGACCTGATGGTCCGCCCCATGGCGGGGACGTTCGTACAGACCGCGAGCCCCAGAACACCGGGGCCGCGTCAAGAGGACGCGAACAACACGTTGCGCTTCGCGGATCTGCGCAGGCTCAAGACCACGCCGGAGGCGGTCGAGGCCGCGCTCGCCGCCTACGCCGGCACGGCGTGGACCCCCAGTCCCGACATCGCGGTACGACAAGCCCCGGACCGGGATGCGGAGCAGGTCTTCACCGCCGACCGTCGCCTCCTCGCGGTACTGGCTGTGGTCTGCGTGGCGCTGGGATGCATCCACTTCCCGGTCAGCGCGGTCGTCCACCCCGCGGAGTTCTGGCTGGCGCTGCTGCCGCTAGCCGATTGCGTGCTGCTCTCGGGTACGGCCTGGTTCGCCGCGTCGCGGCTGCTGCGGCCGGTACGTCTGGTGATCGGGGCGGCAGGGCTGACCCTGACGCGCGGCGCGCTGGAGATCTCGTACGCCTGGTCGGAGATCGAGCGGATCGGGATGGTGAATTGGCCGCGGGGCGCCCGCCGCCTCGGGCTGCTGGCGGTCCAGCCCACAAGCAGCGCCCAGGGGAGGACCGACCGTACGAACGCGCTGCTGCCGAAGCTGACGCCGAGAAGCCTGACGCTCTGCCTGCTCCCGGAGGTCACGCACGATCCGAGCCGACTGGAGGCGGCGTTGGCGCTGTTCGCCGACGAGGAGCAGCTGACCTTGCCCAGCGAGGCGTGGCTGCGCCCCACGGCCATGGCGCCGGCACCGCCCACAACCGGTGTCACCTTTCGCGGTCGTCAACCGCACAATGTCTCCGCGATCGTGGGTCTGGCTCTCTTCGCCCCTGTTCCGATCTGCGCGTATCTGGGGGCTCAGTACGTACGCGCCGGCTGGTTGTCCGTCCTCACCAGCCAACTGGCCGTTCCGTTCTTCATCTACACCCTCTGTGTGTATTTCCTCTCCGGCAGGCACCATGTGCGTTTCCAGGTGGGTCCGTCGGGAATATCGTTCAGCGCCTTCGGAGCCCAGAGGATCCGCATCCCGTGGGGAGACGTGGACTGCATCGGCCTCGTGGCCCGCTCCGACCCGCAGGAGCACGCCCTCGTCCTGTGGTCGCGTCCGAACGTCGCCGTGCCCCGGTCGGTGTGGCTTCCTTTTCCGCGCCGGCACGGCGGCCGACTGCTACTGACCCTGGAGCGGTTCCGCATCGAGGCCACACCGGAGCACTTGGACCAGGTCATAGCCCGCTACGCCGGCCGTCGTCACACGCCGATGGCGCTGTCCCGGCGGACGCCGCCGAAGCGGAAGAAGTGACCGGTGCGTCCTTTCCGGGCCGCACGGCCGGGTAACTTGGGCGGCGGCGATGTGCGCCGGCGGAATTAACTTATGGAGGCTTCACCATGGCTACCACTCGCACCGCGACGACCCAGTGGGCGGGGTCCCTGCTCGACGGCTCCGGGACCGTCGCGCTCCAAAGCTCAGGGGTCGGTACGTACGACGTGACCTGGGCCTCCAGGGCTGAGCAGCCGAACGGGCGGACCAGCCCGGAGGAGCTGATCGCCGCCGCGCACTCGTCGTGCTTCTCGATGGCGCTGTCGCACGGGCTCGCCGGGGCCGGCACGCCGCCGGAGAGCGTGCAGACGAGGGCGGACGTCACGTTCCAGCCGGGTGAGGGCATCACCGGGATCGTGCTGACGGTCAAGGCCCAGGTGCCGGGGCTCTCAGCCGCCGACTTCGAGAAGGCCGCGCAGGACGCGAAGGCCAACTGCCCGGTCAGCAAGGCCCTCGCGGGTGTGGAGATCACCCTGGACGCCGAACTGCTCAGCTGAGGCGGGGCCGTTCAGCGGCGGGTGACCTGGACGGTCCAGTCACCCGCCGCGCTGCGTGCGAGCACCTTCACGGTGAGCCCGGCCGCCGCGTCGGTGAAGCTCTCGCCGGGCCGGAAGGGCGCGTCGTTCAGCGAGTTGAAGGCACCGCTGCTGAAGTCGCAGGCGCTGGTGTGCGGATGGGCGTCGGTGACGGTCACCGGGCCCTTGCCGGAGTCCACGTCGGTGCGCACCCGGTAGGCGAGGATGCCCTCGCGGCAGGCGCCCCGGTCGTTGCCGAGCGACTCGCGGGCCTCCAGGACGTACGCCGTGGTGGGGCTGAAGGGGATGATCACCGCCTTGGGCCCGCCGGCGGTCTCCAGGGCGCTGAGGTGGTAGGTGGCCTGGCCGCGGCCGGTGTCGCAGTGGATCTGGCTGTCGCTGAGCCAGCCGAGCTTCCACTTGTGCCAGGCGAACAGGTCGCCTTGCAGGCCCCAGTCGAGCGACATGGTGTCCCACTGGCCGGCCAGCGTGTCGGTGCGGGCGAAGTCGTCGGCGGCGTAGAGGTCGGGCAGCCCGAAGTCGTGGCCGTTCTCATGGCTGAGGACGCGTGAACCGGACTGGTCGTGGCCGTAGATGAGCGAGACCTTGTTGAGGTGGGCGCCCTCGTCGGTGGTGACGGCGGACGCGCCGGTCCAGGTGACGGACAGCACCGCCTCGTCGGCCGGCGGCCCCGCGTTGGGCGTGACGAGGATGTTGACCAGGTCGTAGCCGCGGAAGTCGATGTCCTTGTCGGCGACTTTGAGCAGGTCCCGCATCATCTCGGTGTGCGCGTCCCAGCCGTAGCCGCGGCCGATCCCGTAGGCGCTGAACGGCCGCGGCATGCGTATGTAGCGCAGCACGGGAGTGGACTGGTAGTCGAGCCGGCCGTACGAGGCGCGGGTGTACCACTGCTTGACGGCCGGGAAGAACTCGCCGTAGCGCTCGGCGGCGCTGTACGGGGCCGGCGCGTCGGGGAAGTCGATCAGCAGGGTGAGGGCGCGGACCTTGCCGGTGGTGCGGGCGAACTCCGCGTCGGGGCCCCGGTTGCCGGAGGCGGGGAAGCCCTCGGACATGGCAACGCCGGGGGTGGCGCGCAGCGCGCAGGGGCGCGCGACGGGCGGCGGCGGCGCGAAGTGCGCGGCGGAGTGGGGGCCCGCGGAGACGGTGCTGCCCACCGCGAGCAGTCCGACGGCCGATATCGCGGCGAGCCGCGCTGTGCGGCCGACCGGCCCGCTCGGCCTACGCCCGGCGGCCAGTGCCTTCACCGCCCAGCGCGCTCAGGGTCACCTTGACCGCCCAGTCGCCGTCGGGCTCGTGCCCGGTGACGGTGACGCGCACCGAGCGGTCGGGGGTCGCGTAGGACTCCCCCACGCCCAGCGGCGCGTCGGCCAGCGGCGGGTAGACGGAGGTGGCGGAGCAGGCGGAGTGGCCGGGGTGGCCGTCCAGCACGTCGATCGGGCCGTCGCCGGACTCCCGGTCGGAGCGCACCTGGTAGAGCAGGACGCCCTGCCGGCAGGCGGTGCGGTCGTTGCCCGCGTGGCTGCGCGCCTCGATGGCCAGGACGGTGTCGGCCCCGGTGCGGACCACCAGCAGTTTGGTGCCGGTGTCGCGGGTCTCGTCGGGGCTGAGGTCCTGGTAGGTGGTGCCGGTGCGGGAGACGCAGCCGACCTGGTCGGTGCGCAGCCAGCCGAGTTTCCACTTGTGCCAGGCGAACGGCTCGGGCGCCAGCCCGAACTGGCTGCCCATCAGGTCCCAGTCGCCGACGTGGGTGTCCCAGTCGGCGTTGCTGCCGGCCGGCGGCCGGTAGTAGAGGTCGGGCAGGTCGAAGATGTGGCCGGTCTCGTGGGCGAGCACGTTGCGGTCGGGCGGGTGCCGTTCGAAGACGGTGACCATCCGGCGCAGCGGGGAGCCGTCCACGGTGACCGGCTTGGCGAGGTTGACGACCTTGGTGGCGTCGGAGTCCACGCCGGGCGCGTCGGGGTCGGCGACGAGGTAGACGACGTCGTAGCCGTGGAAGTCGACCGCGGGGTCGGCGACGGCGAGGGCGTCGCGCAGGTAGTCGGCGCGTTGGGTGGCGGCCCAGTCGCGGCTGATGTCGTAGTACCCGGCCGGGTGCGGCATCTGCAGCCACCGGCTCACCGGGTGCAGCCGCAGCCGGAACTGCCCGTACGAGGCGCGGTCCCAGAACCGGGCGGTGGACGGGTAGTGGTCGGCGGTGACCTGCTGCGGGCTCAGCTCGGGCGCGGTGCCGGGGAAGGACAGGAAGACCATCAGCGCCTTGACGTCGCCGCGCGGCCTCGCGTAGTCGCTCTCCCAGCTGCTGACGCCCTCGGAGTGGTGCACGGCGGTGCGCGGCAGCAGGCACACGGCGCCGGCGGCGGACGCGGTCGGCCCGGCGGTCAGCGTCCAGGCGACGACCGCGGCGAAGACGCTGACCGCGGCCGCGGCGGAGCGCAGCAGGCGCGGGTGGCGGCTGCCGGCAGGCACCCGCGGGGCATCCGCGGCACGGGCAGGAACCCGCGGGGCGTCCGCGGCGCCGGTACGCGCCCAGGGGCCGTCCGTGGAGCCGGTACGGGCCGGCGGGCCGTCCGCGTCATGCGATTCACCTTCCGAACTGCCTGACCGCCGCACTGGGACCTCCGGGGAGGGGTACGTGAGCCCGTTCGGGACACCTCCCTCACATTGCTATGGATTGCGGTGCTATGCGGTATTCGACTGCTCCGGCCGGGTGGTGGCGGTGGTGGCGCGGTGTCGTACACGTGCTCGCCCTACGCCACTACGTTCCGTAACGGTCACCCGGGAGTGATCAGTTGCGCCTCCCATTCGCACAGAAACGGTCGAACCGTCCGTACGGGTGTGGCGAATCACCATCACGACGCTGGAACACCAACTCCGCCAGCCCATATGATCGTCGGCGAGACGAGTGCGACACGGGGAGCGGACTATGGGCAGAGCCTCGGGCGGCCCCGGCGCCGGTCCCGACAGCGCGGCACAGGTGATCACGCAGAGTTACAGCTCTGCCCTTGGCCGGCCGGATACCGAGCCGCGGCCGGGCGGCGCCGAACCGCAGGACGCTGACCTGCGCGACTACCGGGCGGCCTTCGCCATCGCGCGGTCCGCGATGGCGCTGCTCGGCCAGGACGGCGAGGTGCTGGCGGCCAACCGCGCCCTCGGCACGCTGCTGGGCACGGCCCCGGAACGGCTGGTGGCGGGCGGCGCCGGTGCGCTGCTCGGGCTGGCCGGCGACCCGCACGCCAGGGCCGCCTTCCACGAGGTGCTCACCGGCCGCCGCGACCGGCTGCGCTGCACGCGCAGAATCACCCGTCCTGATGGCACCGCGCTGCGCGCCGAGATCACCCTTTCGGGGACCGGCGCCCGCCCGCTGCTGCTGACCGTCGAGGACGTCGGCGAACGGGACGCGCTGCGCGAGCAGTTGCGGCACGTGCGGATGCACGACCCGGTCACCCGGCTGCCCAACCGGGCGCTGTTCTTCGAACGGCTCACGGACGCCTGCGAGTCGGCGTCGGCGGTCGGCGGCCCACCGGCCGCCGGTGCGCCGGTGACCGGCGGGGTGGTGGCCGGCGGAGTGGCGCCGGACGAGGCCGGCGGGCGGCGCGGCACCGGCCGGATCGGGCTGTGCTACCTGGACCTGGACGGCTTCAAGGCGGTCAACGACACCCTCGGCCACCGGGTCGGCGACGAGCTGCTGGCCGCGGTGGCCGGCCGGCTGCTGCACTGCGCCGAGCCCGCCGGGCACCTGGTCGCCCGGCTCGGCGGCGACGAGTTCGCCCTGCTGGTACGGGACTCCACCGGCACCGGGCAGGCCACCGACCTCGCCGAGACCGTACTGACCGCGCTCCAGCGGCCGTTCGACGTCGGCGGCCACCGCCTCGCGGTGTCGGCCAGCATCGGGGTGGTGGAACGGGAGGCGGCCGGCACCTCGCCGACCGGTCTGATGCAGGCCGCCGACACCACGCTGTACTGGGCCAAGGCCGACGGCAAAGCGCGCTGGACGCTGTTCGACCCGGAGCGCAACGAGCACCGGATGACCCGGCAGGAGCTGTCCCGCACGCTGCGGCAGGCGGTGGAGCGCGGCGAGTTCGTGCTCGACTACCAGCCGCTGGTGGCGCTGGACTCCGGCGAGCTGCGCGGGGTGGAGGCGCTGGTGCGCTGGGAGCACCCGCACTTCGGGCGGCTGGCGCCGAACCGCTTCATCGGCCTCGCCGAAGAGGACGGCTCCATCGTGCAGTTGGGCCGCTGGGTGCTGGCCGAGTCCTGCCGGCAGGCCCGCGCCTGGCAGAAGGAGCACCCGGACTCGGGCCTGGTGGTCAGCGTCAACGTGGCGGTGCGGCAGGTCTGGGACTCCGACCTGGTCGCCGACGTGGCCGCGATCCTCGCCGAGACCGAACTGCCGCCGCGGCTGCTGCAGTTGGAGCTGACTGAGTCCGCCGTGATGGGCTCGGCCGGCCGGCCGCTGCAGGCGCTGCACGCGCTGGACGAGATGGGGGTGCGGATCGCCATCGACGACTTCGGCACCGGCTACTCCAACCTCGCCTACATGAGCCGGCTGCCGGTCTCCACGCTCAAGCTCGACGGGTCCTTCGTACAGGGCTTCCGCTCCGCCGAGCACCCCAACCCGGCGGACGAGACGATCGTCGAGGCGCTGGTCGAACTCGCCCACCGGCTGGGCCTGACGGTCACCGCGGAGTGCGTGGAGAACGCCGAGCAGGCCGAGCGGCTGCGCCGGATCGGCTGCGACACCGGCCAGGGCTGGCACTACTCCCGGCCGGTGGACGCCGGATCCATCTCCCGGCTACTGGCGGCCTGACACCGAGGCGAGAAAAGGAATTCGCCGTTCCCGCCATTTTGCGACCGGTTCAAACGCACCGAGACCCGCGTCCTCGGGGACAGGACGCGGGTCACGGTGCGCGGCGGGGGTCAGTGGGGGTGGCCCCCGACGGGGGTCAGCAGGCTCCGTTGTCCTGCCACACGCCCCACTGGCCGGTCGTGCCCGGCTCCTCGTTGGTGGTCCACCACTTGGCGAGCCAGTTGTGGCCCTTCCAGGAGACGGTGTTGCCGCCGACGTAGACCGCCGAGGCGGACCAGGACGGCAGGGTGCAGGTGCCGCCGCCCGGCGGGGTGGTGGGAGGCGTCGTCGGCGGGGTGGTCGGCGGGGTGGTGGGAGGCGTCGTGGGCGGAGTGGTCGGCGGGGTGGTCGGCGGGGCGGTGCAGCCCGGCGCGGAGCCGTTGGTGGCGGTCACGATCTTGTTGAAGAGCGTGGCGCCCGGGTCCAGGTCGAGCAGCGAGTACATCATCGATCCGCCGAGGCCGTGGCAGTGTGCGTAGTCCGCCTTGGCCTGGATCGCCTGGGCGCCGAGCCCGGTCCAGAACTCGGTGCCGTTGTAGAACCAGTTGGTCTGGCTGCTCGGGTCGTAGAACGTGGTGGACGGGTTGTCCACCAGACCGGTCAGCTCCTTGTAGTACGCGGTGCCGGCGACCTGGCTGATCCCGCGGGCCGGCGCCGGTCCGGAAGCCGGCTGGTACAGGCCGTGGTTGCTACCGGCCGCGACTCCGGTCCAGCCCCGGTAGTACAGCGGGTAGCCCATGGTGATCTTGCTGGCCGGGAAGCCTCCTGGTATCCCGTAGGCCGGATCACCGGTGGTCCAGGCCGAGATGGCGTGGTCGGTGCTGTACTTCTCGGTGCCCGGCGGGATCGCGTTCGAGGGGTCGCTCGGCGACTGGTACAGCGGGTCCTGGAAGTTGGTGGGGCCGTTGGTCTCGAAGGCCCCGTGCATGTCGTACGTCATGATGTTCGCGTAGTCGAGGTACGCGCCGACCTTGTCGGTCTCGATCTGCGAGATCTTGTCCTGGCCGGCAGGCAGCGCCGCCGTCAGGTACATCTTCTTGCCGCCGTTGGCGGACCCGTACGCGTTCAGCTCGGTGCGGAACTCGGCCAGCAGCTTGGTGTAGTTGGCCTTGTCGTTCGGGCTGTAGTGGTTGCCGGTGTGGCCGCCGGGCGAGCCGGGGTACTCCCAGTCGATGTCGAAGCCGTCGAAGATCCCGGCCGCGCTGCCCGGGCCGCCGTAGCCGCCCTGCACCGGCAGGTTGCCCTTGATGAACATGTCGATGCAGGAGCTGACCAGCTTCTTCCGGCTGGCGTCGGTGGCCGCCGCGTCGGAGAAGAACTTGGAGTAGGTCCAGCCGCCGATCGAGGCGATGATCTTCAGGTTGGGGTGCTTGGCCTTCAGCTTCTTCAGCTGGTTGAAGTTGCCGACGATCGGCTGGTTGTAGACGTCGCCGACGCCGTCCACGCTGATGTCCGCGCCGAACGACTTCTGGTAGTCGGCGAAGGCGTCGCCCGCGCCGTCACCGGCGTTGGGGTCGGACTCGTTGGTGGAGTCGGAGGCCTTGGTGGCCTCGAAACAGGTGAGGTTGGTCGGGTCGATGTTCTCGAACGAGTAGTTGAGGATGTCGAGCTTGCCCGCGACTCCCGAAGTGTCCAGGTTCTTCGGGTAGTAGGCGTTGCCGTACACGCTCCACTGGTCGTAGTAGGCGATCTTGACGCCGCCGCTGCTCGCGGCGGCGGGGGCCGCGGCGGCCGGCTTGGCGGCGGCGCCCTTCGCGGTGTCCGCCTGGGCGGTGCCCAGGCCGCCGACGAGCGCGGTGACCGCGCCGAGGGCTACTGCGGCGCTCGCGGCGGCGGCCACGAACGCTCTCTTCCGGGACTTGCCTGACTGCACTGGTGCCTCCGGGGGGAGAGGGAGGGACGACAGAGGACTCGTGTTGCATGGATAGCCCCGTGGACAAGTACACGTCAATGGTCTGAACCAGACTTAGGACTAGACCAATTCTCCCCCTGCCGACCGGTCGGTAGCCTTCCGCGGACATGGCAAAGCCGCTCGTCAGCCGGGTGACGAGCGGCTTTAACGCTGACTTAAGGGTGCCCGGGGCCGGAAGTCCGATATTGGACCACCGGCCGGGAAGTCCCGCCGGGAAACGAGTCTTTAACCGGCGGCGACGTCCTTGGGAAACTCGTACGCGTCGGCGATCAGCTCGTAGGAGCGCAGCCGGGCCGCCGGGGTGTGCGCGTTGGCGGTGATCACCAGCTCGTCGGCGCCGGTACGGGCGACCAGTTCGTCGAGTCCGGTCCTGACGGTCCGCGGGTCGCCGTGGATGATGTTGACCATCCAGGACTCCACGAACTCCGCCTCCGCCGCGCTGAATTCGTACGCGGCGGCCTCCTCCGGGGTGGGGACGAGGCCGGGCCGTCCGGTGCGCAGCCGCAGCATGCTCAGCGCGCCGGAGAGCACCTGGCGGCGGGCCTGCTCGGGGTCGTCGGCGGCCAGCGCGGAGACCCCGATGGACGCGTACGGGCGGTCCAGGAACTCCGAGGGGCGGAACGAGTCGCGGTAGAGGGCCAGCGCCGGAACGGTGTTGGCGGCCGAGAAGTGGTGGGCGAAGGAGAACGGCAGCCCGAGCGCCCCGGCCAGCTGGGCGCTGAAGCCGGACGAGCCGAGCAGCCAGATCGTCGGCCGGGCCGCGGACTGCACGCCGCCGGGCGAACTGCCCTGGATCGGCCCGGGGATCGCGTGGATCCGGGCGTAGCGGTGCGGGCTGGGGAAGTCGTCGTCCAGGAAGCGGCTCAACTCCGCGAGCTGCTGCGGGAATTCGTCGGCGCCCTCGTGCAGCCGGTCCGAGCGGCGCAGTGCGGCGGCGGTGGCGCCGTCGGTGCCGGGGGCCCGGCCCAGGCCCAGGTCGATCCGGCCGGGGGCGAGCGCCTCCAGGGTGCCGAACTGCTCGGCGATCACCAGCGGCGCGTGGTTGGGCAGCATCACCCCGCCAGAGCCGAGCCGCAGGGTGCGGGTGTGGGCGGCCAGGTGGGCCAGGATGACGGCCGGCGAGGAGCTCGCGACGCCGGGCATCGAGTGGTGCTCGGCCACCCACATCCGGTGGTAGCCGCGGGTCTCGGCGGTCCTGGCGATCTCGACGCTGGTACGCAGCGCGTCGGTGGCGGTGAAGCCGCTGCCGACGGTGGCGAGGTCCAGGACGGACAGCGGCACCGGGGCGGTGCCGCGGACCGGGCCGCGAATGCCGGTGCTGCCGGGGACGGCCTCCGGGGTGCCCGGGGTGTTCGGGGTGCCCGGGATGTTCGTCGGCGTGCCGCTCTCGTCGCTTTCCCGGCCCTGTCGTACGTCCTCACCCACGGCGGGCGCCTCCTTGCTCGTTTACTGGCTTCCCCTGGCGAACCGGAGCGGGCATCCGGTTATTCCCGGCGGCCGGCCCGGGGCCGCCGGCGGCCCGGTCGGCCGGGCCGCCGCCGCATGGGTAGTGACCACGGCATATGCCATGGAGACGCCTTGCTGGCCGCACGCCTGCCGGGAGCCGGATAACCGGTCAACCACCTCTACCGGCAAGGCAATTGACGCTATCGTGGAGTGCGGCTGAGCTGTCGGAGGGGGTCCCATGACCTTCGTCCGTGACCAGCAGCGACAGCCGGTACGCAAACGGTCACACCTGTTGGGGGCCACCGTGGCGCTAGAGCAGCATCGTCAGACCGCACCGGTGTACGCGGTCCAGCATGCGCTGCGCGTGCTGGAATTCGTCGACACGCATGGCAACGGCGTCACAGCGGAGCAGCTCGCCAAGGACCTCGGCGTGCCGCTGACCTACCTCAACCAGCTGCTGGCGATGCTGCGCCGAGAGCGCTACCTCGGCTTCCTGCCCGGCGGCGGGTACGTCATCGGCGAGTCGCTGGTGATGCTCGGCTCCGCGCAGCACGACCAGGCACTGTCGGCCAAGCTCCAGGCGATCCTGGTGGAGCTGCGGGACGAGGTCGGGGCGGCGGTCTACTTCAGCCGCTACGACGAGGGCGAGGTCCGGATCGTGGACTTCGCCGACGGCCCGAACGCGCCGAAGGTCAACGAGTGGGTGGACTTCCGGATGGCCGCGCACGCGAGCGCGGTGGGCAAGTGCCTGCTCTCGCAGCTCGACCACAAGTCCCGGCTCGAACACCTCTCCCGGCACCGGCCGGCCCGGCTCACCTCCCGCACCGAGATCGACGACCGGGTGCTGCTGACGAAGCTGGACCGGCAGCCGGCCAGCGTGCCGACGCTGGACTACCAGGAGTACGCGGTCGGCACGGTGTGCGCGGCGATCCCGGTGACGATAGGCAGCACGGTGGCCTGCCTGGCGCTCTCGATGCCTTTCGCGGAGGCGCACCGGCTGCGTCCCGCGGTGGAGACCCTGAACGAGCGCGCGGCGCCGGTTCTGCTGACGATGAGCATCTGACTCCGCCGCGAGCCCCGGCGTCTGACTCCGCCGCGAGCCCCGGCAGGTTCCCCCGGGCGGGCCCGGAGGGCGGTCAGGTCGCGGCCGGAACACCGTCCGGCAGCAGGGCCAGCAACTGCCGGGTGTGGCCGGGCAGTTCGCTGTCCGCGAGGCCGCTGATCAGGCCCCCGAGCGGCACCGGCTGGTCGAGCATCAGCGCGCCGCCGGACAGCAGCAGCGTGGGCACGGGCGTGTCGAGTTCGGCGGCGCTCAGCGTCCCGGCGAGCCCGCACAGGGCGTCGGCCTGCGCGGCGATCCGGTCCCGCAGCCCGGCGGCGCCGCCGGACAGCGCGATCATCCGGTCGAGCGTCCAGGTGTCGGCGGACGTGCGGTTGTCGTAGGGAGTGACCGCCGCGGTCGCGACCGAGCAGACGGTCGTGAGGGTGGTGGCGTTCAGCAGGGCGATGTGGGCGAGGATCTGCTCCGCGCTCCACTCCCCCGGCGGCGGGACGGGGCTCGGGCCGGCCTCGGAGCCGGCCACCGTGGCGGCGGCATCGAGCAGCGTGCGGTAGGCGTCGCGCAGCGCGGTGGTGTCCATCGGATCCGCCCCCTTCACCGGTGCGCCGGGGACATCGACCAGGGCTCCTGCGGGAGGACGTCGCCGGTCTCCAGCAGGGACTTGAGGTTCGCCAGGACGGCCGGCCAGCCCTGCGAGATGCCGGCGTGCATCTCCAGGTTGGGCAGGTTCTCGTGCGTGACGGTGAGGCGGACGATGTCCTGGTAGGGCTCGACGAGGAAGGTGACGACCGAGGACTCGCGGTCGGACTCGGCGTCCGGGGAGTCCTCGAAGGTGATCACCAGCCGGGTCGGGGGCTCGGCCGCCAGCACCTTGCCGACTGCGTCGAGGGCGCCGGAGTCGTCGGCGCGCAGGTGCTCCCAGCGCGAACCGGGCTGCCAGTCGGAGATGTTGCGGTGGCCCCAGAAGCGGGCGGTCAGGTCGGCGTCGGTCAGCGCCTGCCAGACCTGCTCGGCGCTCGCGCGGATGTAGGTGGTGTAGACGTAGGTCGGCACCGGGGCTGATGCGTCGGACATGGCTGCGTCGGACATGGCGTACTCCTCTGCCTGGTTCTTGATGGCGCTGAGCGCTCGCACGCGGGGCTTGTCGAAGCCCGAGATCCAGCGGACCTCGATCTCGTGGATCAGGGCGGGGTTGAGGTAGTGCAGCCGCTCCCGCCCGCGCCGCACGACGGTCACGAGCCCGGCGCGCTCCAGCACGTCGAGGTGCTGGGTCGCCGACTGGCGCGCCATCTCCAGGCGGTCGCACAGCTCGCGGAGCGTCTGCCCGTTCTGCTCGTGCAGCCGGTCGAGGAGCAGCCGCCGGGTGGGATCGGCCAGTGCTTTGAATACGGCGTCCATGGCGCCCGCTTCGAGGCTCACGCCTCAATTATGCAGGCATTCACCTGCCTATTGTCAACCACGCCCGGCCCGGGCGGGGCGCGAGAGGGGCGGGTAGCCGCCTGGCGGAGGTGCGCCAGGTGGGGGCGGTGTGCTGGGGGGTACTGGGCCGGTAGATCATGGACATGACTTTGAACCCACGCCGGACCGCCGTGTCCGCGGGCGCCACCGCGCTCGTCCTCGGCACCGCCCTGCTGCTGCCCGCCGGGGCCGCCGCCGCGGCGGAACCCCAACCGACGGCGCCCACCGCGCACGCCGCGCAGGCGACCCCTTCCGCCACCACCTCCACCATCACCCTGGTCACCGGCGACACCGTGCACGTCACCGCAGACACCGTCACCATCGACCGCGCACCCGGCGCGTCCGGGCTCGTGCACGTGCGCAGCTACGGCGGCGACACCTACGTCGTCCCCGACGAGGCCCAGCCCCTGCTGGCCGCCGGCAAGCTGGACCGGCGGCTGTTCGACGTCACCGCGCTCGTCAAGATGGGCTACGACGACGCCCACAGCGGCGGCCTGCCGCTGATCGCCACCTACACCAAGGCCGCCCGCGCGGCCCGTTCACTCCCCGACGCGCCCGCCGGCTCGCACACCGTGCGCTCCCTGCCGAGCATCGGCGGCGCCGCGCTGAAGACCGACAAGGCGCACTCCAGGGCCTTCTGGGACACCCTGGAGCCGGGGCCGGCCTCCGGGAAGGCCAGAACCCTCGACGCCGCCACCGGCATCGACAAGCTCTGGCTCGACGCGAAAGCCGAGGCCGACCTGAAGGACTCGGTGGCGCAGATCAACGCCCCGCAGGCGTGGGCGCAGGGCTACGACGGCACCGGCATCAAGGTCGCCGTGCTCGACACCGGGGTCGACGACACCCACCCCGACCTGAAGGACGCGATCGCCACCGAGCAGAGCTTCGTGCCCGACCAGGCCGTCACCGACGGCAACGGCCACGGCACGCACGTCGCCTCCACCATCGCCGGCAGCGGCGCCGCCTCCGGCGGCACGGAGAAGGGGGTCGCGCCCGGCGCGAAGCTCCTGGTCGGCAAGGTGCTCTCCGACGAGGGCGAGGGCCAGGACAGTTGGATCATCGCCGGCATGGAGTGGGCCAAGGCCCAGGGCGCCGACGTGGTCAGCATGAGCCTGGGCTCGACCGTCCCCGACGACGGCACCGACCCGATGGCGCAGGCCGTCAACTCGCTGTCTGCGGACGGCGGTCCGCTGTTCGTGATCGCCGCCGGCAACGCCTACACCGCGGGCAGCATCGGCGCCCCCGGCTCCGCCCGGGACGCGCTGACCGTCGCCGCCGTCGACAAGTCCGACCAGCGCGCCGACTTCTCCAGCATGGGCCCGCTGACCGGCAGTTACGGCCTCAAGCCCGACCTGTCCGCGCCCGGCGTCGACATCACCGCGGCCATGCCCGGCGGCGGCTACCAGACGATGTCGGGCACCTCGATGGCCACCCCGCACATCGCGGGCGCCGCCGCCGTCCTGCGGCAGCGGCACCCGGACTGGTCGGCGCAGCAGCTCAAGGACACCCTGATGAGCAGCGCGAAACTCCTGCCCGACCAGCCGCCGTTCGCGCAGGGCACCGGCCGGGTGGACGTGCTCGCCGCGGTCAACTCCACGGTCGAGGCCACCGGTTCCGTCGACACCGCCGCCTACGCCTGGCCGCACGACGACGCCAAGCCCGCCACCCGTACGATCACCTACCGCAACTCCGGTACGGCGACGGCCACGTTGGACCTGGCGACCGACACCGCCGACCCCGCCTACACGCTGTCGGCGCAGACCGTCACCGTGCCGGCCGGCGGCTCCGCGGACGTCACCCTCACCCTCGACCCGGCGGGCGTTCCTTCCGGCACCACCTTCTCCGGCCAGGTGCTGGCCACCGACCCGGCAACCGGCGACGTGGTGGCGCACACCGGGTTCGCGCTGGAGAAGGAGCAGGAGCTCTACAACTACACGGTCAAGCTGGTCGGCCGGGACGGCAAGCCGGCCGCCGGCACCGTCGTCCTGGCGCAGGACGGCAACCCGTACCCGTCGCCGCTGCCGGTGGACGGCCAGACCACGCTGCGCCTCGAGCCCGGCACGTACATGGCGTACGCCGAGATCGACGTGCCCGGCGACACCCCGGACTCGCTGGGCCTGGCGGTGCTGATCGACCCGGAGACGGTGCTCAGCAAGGACACCACCGTCACCCTGGACGCGAGCAGGGCCCGGAAGGTCAGCGCCGCGATACCGCACAAGACCACCCGACTGCGGCAGTTGCACGTCGACATCGCCCGTACCTTCGCCGACGGTCAGCTGGTGCGGGACGCCGCTCCGCTGCCGCTGACGTACGACACGCTCTACGCGAGCCCCACCGCGAAGGTCGGCAGCGGCACGTTCAGCTTCGTGACCCGGTGGCGGCTCGGCGACCCGACCGTCACGATCAGCGGGCACGGCCACGACCTGGACGTCACCCCGCAGCCGGGCGCGGCCCTCACCGACGGCAGGTCCCACCTGAAGGCCGTCTACGCCGGGCAGGGCGCGAGCACCGACTACGCCGGGACCGACGCCCGCGGCAAGGCCGTGGTGGTGGACCGCTCCGACGCCGTCACCCCCGCCGAGCGGGCCGCGGCGGCGACCGCGGCGGGCGCCAGGCTGCTGATCGTCGTCAACGACGGCCGCGGCAGGCTGCTGGAGTCCTACGCCGACGACCAGGGCGCCGACACCCCGCTGACCGTCGTCAGCCTCCAGCACGACGCCGGCGCCGCGCTGATCGCCGACGCCAGGGGCGGCAAGCTGAAGCTGGACATCGGCGTGCACAAGGACACCTCCGTGCTCTACGACCTGCTCGACCAGCACGACGGCACCATCCCGAACCGGTCGCTGGCCTACACCCCCGACCCGCGGCGCGACCTGGCGAAGGTCCAGTCCACGTTCAACGGCGACCGGGCGCGGGCCGGCGGCGGCTTCCGCTACGACATCCCCGCCTGGGGCCCCGGCGTCGGCTTCGCCGAGCAGGAGTCGTACCCCTCGACCCGTACCGAGTACGTCTCCAAGGAGCACGGCGCCGGCTTCTGGTACGAGGAGCACTCGGTCTACTCCGCCGACTACAGCGCGCAACTGCTGGAGGAGCGCGGCGGCGAGGACCACTTCACGCCCGGCCACACCTACCGCACCTCGTGGTTCGGCGGGATCTACCGGCCGCGGCTGGGCACCGGCTACTGGGGGCCGAGCCGGTCCTCGTACAACGACATCCAGTTCAACATCACCCCCTGGACGGACGGCGGCACCGGGCACTCGGGCGCCATGCCGCAGGACGAGTACGACGGCCGCACCACCTACGCCGCCTACCAGGGCGACACCCTCGTCGACCAGGGCGTCGGCCGGGCCGGCGGCCTGTGGGACCAGCCCGCGCAGACCCTGCCCTACCGGCTGGTGATCGACTCCGCGCGGGACGCGGACCTGTGGAAGACCTCGATCCGCACCCACACCGAGTGGAACTTCGTCTCGGGCCCGGTACCGGCCGACCCCGGGCAGGAGGACGTCAAGCTGCTCCAGCTCGACTACGACGTGCCCACCGACACCGCCGGTGACGTACCCGCCGGGCGGCGCACCACGATCGGCCTGGCGTCCGCCACGCAGGAATGGCTGGACAGCGTCACCCGGGCCACCACGGCGACGCTCTCCGTCTCCTACGACGACGGCGCCAACTGGCAGCCGGTGGCCCTGGACAAGGACGGCAAGGGCCGCTGGACGGCGCGGATCACCACCCCGCGCACCCACGGCGGGTTCGTGTCGCTGAAGGCCACCGCGTCCGACGGCAGGGGCGGGGCGGTGAGCCAGCAGATCATCAGGGCGTTCGGCCTGAAGTAGCGGGCCGCACGCGGCGGCGGGGGTGCCGGGCTTGAGGGGATGCCCGCGCAGGCGGGGGTGCCGGGCTTAATTGGTCCGCAGCACCCCCGCCGACCACGTATGATGGTGCACGCAGGCGCCGCTAGCTCAGTTGGTTAGAGCAGCTGACTCTTAATCAGCGGGTCCGGGGTTCGAGTCCCTGGCGGCGCACCTGAGACGAAGGCCCTCCGTGTTGTCCGCGGGGGGCCTTCGGCGTGTCCGGGCCCAGGGCGTGTGCTCCGCACGGGTGGTCCTGGGTCCCGCCGGGCGCGGCGGGTACGGCTCGCGGGGCGGGCGGAGGATGGTCGGCCCGTGCTGGGGCTGATCGTGGTGCATGTCGTGCTGGCGGGCTGCGCGGGGGCGTTCGTACGGTGGTGGGGGCGGCGGGCGTTCCTGGTGCTGGCGGCGGCCCCGGCGGCCGCCGCGGTGTGGGCCGCCGTCGAATGGGACGCGGTGGCGGGCGGCCGGACCCGCGAGGAGTCCTGGCGGTGGGCGCCGACCTTCGGCCTGGAGATCGCGCTGCGGCTCGACGCGCTGAGCCTGCTGCTCGCCGTGCTGGCCGGCGGCGTCGGGGCGCTCGTCCTCATCTACTGCGCCGGGTACTTCACGGACGACGAGCCCGGGCTCGGCCGGTTCGCCGGCACGCTCACCGCGTTCGCCGGGGCCATGCTCGGCTTGGTGCTGGCCGACGACCTGATGCTCCTGTACGTCTTCTGGGAGCTGACCACCGTCCTGTCCTTCCTGCTGATCGGCCACACCTCGGAGAAGAAGGCGAACCGGCGCTCGGCGCTCCAGGCGCTGATCGTCACCACCGCCGGCGGGCTCGCGATGCTCGTCGGGCTGCTGATGCTCAGCCACGCCGCCGGCACCGACCGGCTGTCGGAGCTGGTCGCGCACCCGCCGGCCGCTTCCGGGCCGGTGCGGGTCGCGGTGGTGCTGGTGCTCGCCGGGGCGCTGTCGAAGTCGGCGATCTGGCCGTTCAGCCTGTGGCTGCCGGGCGCGATGGCCGCGCCGACGCCCGTCAGCGCGTACCTGCACGCGGCGGCGATGGTGAAGGCGGGCGTCTACCTCGTCGCCCGGCTCGCGCCCGGCTTCGCCGGGGTGGACCCCTGGCGGGCACTGACCGTCGGGCTCGGGGCCGTCACCATGCTGCTCGGCGGGTGGCGGGCGCTGCGGGAGTACGACCTGAAGCGGATTCTCGCCTACGGGACGGTCAGCCAGCTGGGGTTCCTCGTCGTGCTGGCCGGGACGGGGTCACGGAACGCGGGGCTCGCGGCGGTGGCGATGCTGCTCGCGCACGCGCTGGCGAAGGCGGCGCTCTTCCTGGTCGTCGGGGTGGTCGACCGGGCGACCGGCACCCGGGATGTGCGGCTGCTCGCCGGGAGGGGGCTGGCGCGGCGCGTGCCTGTTGCCTGCGCGGCGGCGGTGCTGGCGGGGGGTTCGATGGTGGGGCTGCCGCCTTTTCTGGGGTTCCCGGCGAAGGAGGGGGCGTTCGCCTCGCTGGAGGGGTCGGGGTGGGTGCTCGCGGGGGTGGTACTCGGTTCGATCCTGACGGTCACGTATACGCTCCGCTTCCTGCGCGTGTTCCTCCCGGGAACCGGGGGGCCCGGTGCGCCTCCGTCCGTGCGCGGGGAGCGTCCCGTTCCGCCGGGGCACGGCACCTCCCGTCAAAGCGCGGGCGCAGCCGTCACCGGCGGGGTCGCGCTCGTGCTCGCCGCGGGCGGGCTCGCGCTCGGGCCCGCGGTCACCGCGATGGAACCGCTGTTCACCGCGTACGCGGACTCGCTGCCCGGGAAAGGCGAGCACGCGTATCACCTCGCGTTGTGGCACGGGTGGGCCAACACCCCGTTCGCGCTGTCCGTGCTCGCGTGGGGCGTGGGCCTGCTCGGGTTCGCGGTGAACGAGCAGCTTGCCCGCGTGGGGCGGAAGGCGCCGACCCCGTCGGCGGAGGGGGTGTTCGCGCGCGGGGTGCGCGGGATCGAGTGGGTGGCGCTCCAGGTCACCGGGACCATCCAGCGCGGGTCGCTGGCGAACTACCTGACCACCGCGCTGCTGGTGTTCGGCGGCGCCGAGGCGTACGCGCTGGTGCGCGGCGCCCCCTGGCACACCCCGGGAGCACCCCGCCTCGCGGACGACGCCGCGCAGGCCGCCGTCGCGCTGGCGGTCGGCGCCGCGGCCGTGCTGTGCCTGACGGCCCGCTCCCGGATGAAGGCCGTCGTGCTGGCCGGCACCACCGGCTACGGCACCGGCGTGCTGTTCGTCCTCCAGGGCGCCCCCGACCTCGCGCTGACCCAGTTCGCCGTGGAGACCGCGGCGATCGTGGTGTTCGTGCTGGTGCTGCGCCGGCTGCCGGGCCGGTTCCCGCGGACGGCGACGACCTGGCGGCGGCTGCTGAACCACGCCGTGGGCGTGCTGGTCGGCGCGCTGACCGCCGGGCTGACGTATGTGACGTCGGCGGCCCGTACCGCCCCGGGTTCGGGCCCCGCGCTGGTGGAGGCGACCGCGCACGACGGGGTGAAGAACGTCGTCGCCACCATCCTGGTGGACCTGCGGGCCTGGGACACCATGGGCGAGTCCGCGGTGCTCGCGGTGGCCGCGGTCGGCGTGACGAGCCTGGTGTTCCTGCGCCGCCGCACCGGCGCGCTGCCCCGGGCCGCCGCCGAGCAGGCGGCCGGCGGCGACCCGGGCACGGTCTGGCGGGCCGGTCCCGGCGAGGCCGCGCCGCCGGCCTCGCTGGCCCCGGAGCGCACCTGGCTGGAAGCCGGCCGCACGCTGGCCGATGAGCGCCGCTCCGTGGTGTTCGAGGTGACCGCCCGGCTGGTCTTCCATCCGATCCTGGTGCTGTCCCTGTATCTGCTGTTCAGCGCCGAGAACCTGCCCGGCGGCGGCTTCACCGCGGGTCTGGTGGCCGGCCTCGCCCTCGTCGTGCGCTATCTGGCCGGCGGCCGGTACGAGCTGGCGGCCGCGGCCCCGCTGGACGCCGGGTTCCTGCTCGGCGCGGGCCTGGTGGTCTCGGTCGGCACCGGGCTCGGCGGCCTGGTCTTCGGCGGGGCGGTGCTCGACGCGGGCGTGGTGCACACGCGTCTGCCGCTGATCGGCGAGGTGCACCTGGCCAGCCCGGTGCTGTTCGACTGCGGTGTCTACCTGCTGGTGCTCGGCGTGGTGCTGGACGTGCTGCGCAGCCTCGGCGCCGAGGTGGACCGGCAGATCGAACGCGAGCAGGACCGCAAGACCCGCGCGACCCGGGCCGCCGGCGGCAACCGCGGCATCCGCCCCCGGCCCGCACCGGGCGACGACCGTCCCGACTCCCCTGGAGGCCCCGCGTGAACGCGACCGTCGCCCTGATCGCGGCCGGCGGCATCCTCGTCGGCTGCGGCACCGCGCTGCTGCTGGCCCGTCCGCTGACCCGGATCCTGCTGGGCGCGGTGCTGCTCGGCAACGGCGCGAACCTGCTGGTGCTGGCCACCGGCGGCGGAGCCGGGCAGGCGCCGCTGCTGTATCCGGGCACCGACGCGAACGGCGTGGCCGACCCGCTGCCGCAGGCGATGGCGCTGACCGCGATCGTGATCACCCTCGCGCTGACCGCGTTCCTGCTCGCGATGGCCTACCGCAGCTGGCAGTTGGGCGGCACCGACGACGTGCAGGACGACGTGGAGGACATCCGGATCACCCTGCGGGCCGAACACGAGGGCAGCCGGGCCGAGTTGCGGGCCGCGCTGCGGGCGGACCGGGTACGGCAGGCGCGGGCCGACGAGAGCGAGGACCTGGACGACGAGGTGTGGGACCGGGTGCTCGGCGCCGACCGGGACCCGGCGCCGGCCAACAAGGCTCCGGGGGCCGGGCGTTGAGCGGGCTGGCCGGCGGCGGCGCGGCGCACGGCGTCGCCACCCTGCTCCCGCTGCCCGTCGCCCTGCCGCTGCTCGCCGCGGGCGTGAAGCTCGCGATCGGCCAACGGCTGCCCCGCACCCAGCGGTTCATCAGCACCGGCGTGCTCGCCACCGTGCTGGGCGTGTCGCTGGCGCTGCTGATCGGCGCCGACCGGGACGGGCCCCGGGTGATGCACACCGGGACCTGGCCGGCCAGCGTCGGCATCACGCTGGTCGCGGACCGGCTGTCCGGGCTGATGCTGGTGGTGTCGTCCGCGGTGACGCTGTGCGTGCTGGTCTACTCGATCGGCCAGGGCACCGCCGACAGCGACGAGGTCACCCCGCTGACCGTCTTCCACCCGGCGTATCTGATCCTGGTCGCCGGGGTGTGCGACACCTTCCTGGCCGGCGACCTGTTCAACCTCTACGTCGGCTTCGAGATCATGCTGACGGCGAGCTACGTGCTGCTGACGCTCGGCGGGACGGCGGCGCGGATCCGGGCCGGCGCCACCTACGTCGTGGTGTCGCTGCTGTCGTCCGTGCTGTTCCTGATCGCGATCGGGATGGTCTACGGCGCGGCCGGCACCGTCAACCTGGCGCTGCTCGCCGGGCGGCTGGGCGAGCTGCCGTCGGGGGTGCGGCTGCTGCTGCAGATCGCGCTGCTGACCGTCTTCGGCATCAAGGCGGCGGTCTTCCCGCTGGCGGCCTGGCTGCCCGACTCCTACCCGACCGCGCCCGCGCCGGTGACGGCGGTCTTCGCCGGGCTGCTCACCAAGGTCGGCGTCTACTGCGTGCTGCGCACCCAGACGCTGCTGTTCCCCGGCGGCCGGCTGGCCGATCCGCTGATGGTGATCGCGCTGCTGTCGATGCTGGTGGGCATCCTCGGCGCGGTCGCCCAGACCGACCTGAAGCGGCTGCTGTCGTTCACCCTGGTCAGCCATATCGGCTACATGGTCTTCGGCATCGCGCTGGCATCGCGCGGCGGGCTGGCCGGCGCGGTGTTCTACGTGGCGCACCACATCACCGTGCAGACGACGCTGTTCCTCGTCGCGGGCCTGATCGAGCGGCGCGGCGGCACCACCGACCTGCTGCGGCTGGGCGGCCTGGCCCGGCTGTCCCCGCTGCTCGCGGTGGTCTTCTTCGTGCCGGCGATGAACCTGGCGGGCATCCCGCCGCTGTCCGGCTTCCTCGGCAAGCTCGGCCTGCTGCGGGCCGGCATCGCGTACGGCGGCCCGTGGGCGTACACGCTGGTGGCCGGCGGCATCGTCACCAGCCTGCTGACGCTGTACGCGCTGGCGAAGGTCTGGAACCTGGCGTTCTGGCGGGCCGCGCCGCCCGACGAACCGGCGCCCGGCACCGTCCTGGAGTCCGCGGAGACCGACGACACCGAGGACGAGGGGGACGCCGTACCGCTGCCCGCCGGCGCCCCGCACACCGCCTCGCTCAGCGGCCGGCCGATCACCACGACCACCGCGGCCTCCCCCACCATGCTCGGCGCCACCTGCGCGCTGGTCGCGCTCGGCCTGAGCTACACGGTGCTGGCCGGCCCGCTGTCGGGGCTCGCCGACCGGGCCGCCGCCGAGCTGCTGACCCGCACCCCGTACGTCTCGGCGGTGCTCGGCCCGGGTCATGGCGACGCTGTGCGATCGTGAAGGGGTGAACCTGGAGGACCTCGCCCGGCTGCGCCGGGCCCGTGACCAGATGGACCGCGACTACGCGGAGCCGCTGGACGTGCCCGCGCTGGCCAGGACCGCCCTGATGTCGGCGGGCCACTTCTCGCGCAGCTTCCGCGCCGCGTACGGCGAGACCCCGTACAACTACCTCATGACCCGGCGGATAGAGCGGGCCAAGGCGCTGCTGCGGCGCGGCGACCTGAGCGTGACGGAGGTCTGCTTCGCGGTGGGCTGTACGTCGCTGGGGTCGTTCAGCTCGCGCTTCACGGAGCTGATCGGCGAGAGCCCCAGCGCGTACCGGGCCCGCGCCCATGACGACGGGGCGAACATCCCGGCCTGCGTCGCCAAGATGTACACCCGGCCGGTCAGGATCCCGCCCGCGAGCCAGGCCGGGAAGCCGGTCAGGAATGGAGAAGCAGAATCCGACCGCCGGCCGTAGCGTGAAACCCATGGACATCAACCTTTCGCAGTGTTTCATCGCCGTCGACGACCACGACAAGGCGCTCGCCTTCTACCGCGACGTGCTGGGTCTCGAAGTGCGCAACGACGTCGGTTTCGAGGGCATGCGCTGGGTGACCGTCGGGTCGCCGTCGCAGCCGGAAGTGGACATCGTCCTGGAGCCGCCGCTCGCCGACCCGAACGCGTCGGCCGCCGACAAGCAGGCGATGGCGGAGCTGCTGGCGAAGGGCCTGCTGCGGGCCGTCATCTTCAGGACCGACGACGTGGACGCGGTCTTCGAGAAGATCCGCGCCGCGGGCGCCGAGGTGATCCAGGAGCCGGTGGACCAGCCGTACGGCGTCCGGGACTGCGCGTTCCGCGACCCCTCGGGCAACATGCTGCGCTTCAACCAGCCGCGCAAGCAGTGAGCCCCGCGCCGGCCGGGTCGACCGGGCCGCACGCCGCCGACAGCCACGACGTGATCCGCGTGCACGGCGCGCGGGTGAACAACCTCAAGGACATCGGGATCGAGATCCCCAAGCGCCGGCTGACGGTGTTCACCGGGGTCTCGGGCTCGGGCAAGAGCTCGCTGGTGTTCGGCACGATCGCCGCGGAGTCGCAGCGGCTGATCAACGAGACCTACAGCGCGTTCGTCCAGGGCTTCATGCCGACCCTGGCCCGGCCCGAGGTCGACGTGCTGGACGGGCTGACCACCGCGATCATCGTGGACCAGCAGCGGCTCGGCGCCGACCCGCGCTCCACCGTCGGCACCGCCACCGACGCCAACGCGATGCTGCGCATCCTGTTCAGCCGGCTGGGCGACCCGCACATCGGGCCGCCCAGCGCGTACGCCTTCAACGTGCCCTCGGTGAGCGCGAGCGGCGCGATCACCGTCGAGCGCGGCGGCAGGAAGGCGGTCAAGGCGACGTTCAAGCGCACCGGCGGGATGTGCCCGCGCTGCGAGGGCCGCGGCAGCGTCTCCGACATCGACACCGGGCAGCTCTACGACCCGTCGAAGTCGCTCAGCGAGGGCGCGATCACCGTGCCCGGCTACACCGGCGGCGGCTGGAACTCCCGGCTCTACGTCGAGTCCGGCTTCTACGACCCGGACAAGCCGGTCGCGAAGTTCACCAAGAAGGAACTGCACGACTTCCTGCACCACGAGCCGGTGCGGATGAAGATCGCCGGCATCAACATGACGTACGAGGGCCTGATCCCGCGGATCCAGAAGTCGATGCTCTCCAAGGACCGGGACGCGCTCCAGCCGCACATCCGCGAGTTCGTGGACCGGGCCGTCACCTTCACCACCTGCCCCGAGTGCGACGGCAGCCGGCTCGCCGAGGGCGCGCGCTCGTCGCGGATCGGCAAGGTCGGCATCGCCGACGCCTGCGCGATGCAGATCAGCGACCTGGCCGAGTGGGTGCGGGGGCTGGACGAGCCGTCGGTGGCGCCGCTGCTCACCGCGCTGGGGCAGGCCCTGGACTCGTTCACCGAGATCGGCCTCGGCTACCTCGCGCTGGACCGGCCGTCGGGCACGCTGTCGGGCGGCGAGGCGCAGCGGGTGAAGATGATCCGGCAGCTCGGCTCGTCGCTCACCGACGTCACGTATGTCTTCGACGAGCCGACGATCGGCCTGCACCCGCACGACATCCAGAGGATGAACGGGCTGCTGCTGCGGCTGCGGGACAAGGGCAACACGGTGCTGGTGGTGGAGCACAAGCCCGAGGTGATCGCGATCGCCGACCACGTCGTGGACCTCGGTCCCGGCGCCGGCACGGCCGGCGGCACCGTCTGCTTCGAGGGCACCTTCGAGGACCTGCGGTCCGGCGACACCCTCACCGGCCGGCACCTGGACGACCGGGCCGCGCTGAAGGAGACCGTGCGCGAGCCCACCGGAACGCTGCCGATCCGCGGCGCGGACGAGCACAACCTGAAGGACGTCGACGTGGACATCCCGCTCGGGGTGCTCACCGTCCTCACCGGCGTGGCCGGGTCCGGCAAGAGCTCGCTGGTGAACGGTTCGCTGGTGCACGACGCGGGGGCGGTCCGCACGGGGGTCGTGTCGATCGACCAGAGCGCGATCCGCGGCTCGCGGCGCAGCAACCCGGCGACGTACACGGGCCTGCTGGACCCGATCCGGAAGGCGTTCGCGAAGGCCGGCGGGGTCAAGCCGGCGCTGTTCAGCGCCAATTCGGAGGGCGCCTGCCCGACCTGCAACGGCGCCGGGGTCGTCTACACCGACCTGGCGATGATGGCCGGGGTCGCCTCGGTGTGCGAGGAGTGCGAGGGGAAGCGGTTCCAGGCGTCGGTGCTGGAGTACACCTTCGGCGGCAAGGACATCAGCGAGGTGCTGGCGATGCCGGTGGCCGAGGCGCTGGAGTTCTTCGCTGCCGGGGACGCCCACGTGCCGGCCGCGCACGCGATCCTGACCCGGCTCGCCGACGTCGGCCTCGGCTACGTCAGCCTCGGTCAGCCGCTCACCACCCTGTCCGGCGGCGAGCGGCAGCGCCTGAAGCTCGCCGCGAGCCTCGGGGGCAAGGGCGACCTCTACGTCCTGGACGAGCCGACCGCCGGCCTGCACCTGGCCGACGTCGAGCAACTCCTCGCCCTGCTCGACCGGTTGGTGGACGCCGGCAAGTCGGTCGTGGTGGTCGAACACCACCAGGCGGTGATGGCCCACGCCGACTGGATCATCGACCTGGGCCCCGGCGCGGGCCACGACGGCGGCAGCGTCGTCTTCGAGGGCACCCCGGCCGACCTGGTGGCCGCCCGCTCCACCCTGACCGGCGAACACCTGGCAGCGTACGTGGGCGCCTGACGCCCGGGACCTGCCGGCCCGCCCGCTACCAGTGCGCCGGGCGGGTCAGTGGGGGCGGGAGCCTGGTTCGGGCGTCGCCGCGGGCCGCGTTGGTCTGGGACTGGGTCAGGAAGAGGGACGTGCTGAGGTCGGCGCCGCGCAGATCGGTGTCGCGGAGGTCGGCGCCGATCAGGTCGGCCTCGCGGAGGTCCGCTTCGCGGAGGTCGGCCGCGATCAGGTAGGCGCCGCGCAGGTCGGTGCCGCGCAGGTTCGCTCCGCGGAGCTTCGCAGCCACCAGGTCGGCGTGGCGGCGGGAGCGGGCGCGGGTGCCGGCGCGGGTCAAGGCGCTGGCGCGCAGCAGGAGTTCGTTGGTGCGGGTGCGTTCGGCCGGGAGGTCGAGCGCGAGGAGTTCGTCCGGGCCGAGCAGGCTGAGGGCGGTGATCCGGTCGGCCTCGCGGGCGGCGGCCTCGCGGAGGGCGGCGGCCTTCGGCAGCGCCTGCGTCTCGGCCAGGTACCAGAGCAGTTCGTGCAGTTGGCGCACCACCGGCAGCACCGCGAACATCGCCCGGCCGCCGTCGGCGGCCCGGCGCCAGTCCTGTCCGGCGAAGGTCAGCCGGGAGATCTTCTGGCCGGCGCCGAAGCAGTCGTAGACCGTGCAGCCGGCGTATCCGCTGCCGCGCAGCTCGCGGTGGATGCCGCAGCGGTCGTCGGCGCCGAGGTGCCCGCAGGGCTCACCCACCTGTTTGTCGGCGGCGAAGTCGGCGGACCTGGTGAAGGCGAGCGCCACACAGCACAGCCCGAAGCAGTCGCCGCAGTCGGCCCGCAGGCCGTCCCGCACCTCCACCACGTCGCACCCGTTCCCGTAAAGCCATCAGCGGCGGGTCGCCGTCAGGTACGGCGGCCCGCCGTCAATGGTGCCCCATCGGGACGGGGAGTCAGGCGCCGGGCGTCACGCGCCGGGGAAGGACGCCGGCTTCGCGGCCGTGTACAGCCAGGTGGTGAAGAACGAGCCGAGGTCCTTGCCCGACAGCAGCTCGGCCAGCTGCTCGAACTGCGCGATCGTGCCGTTGCCGTACCGGTGCAGGGCCGGCCACGCCTTGAGCAGCGTCAGGAACGCGTGGTCGCCGATGGTGTCGCGCAGCGCCTGGATCGCGACGGCGCCCCGGTCGTACACCGCGTCGTCGAACTGGTCGGCCGCGCCCGGGTCGCCGGGCTTCACCGTCCAGAACGGGTCGTCGGCCGGGTGGGCGTCGTAGATCTGCCGGGCGAGCTGCTGCGGGGTGCCCTGGTGCTCGTGCTCGGCCCACAGGAACTGCGCGTAGCTGGCGAAGCCCTCGTTCAGCCAGATGTCCGACCAGCGCTCCAGCGAGACGTCGTCGCCCCACCACTGGTGGGCCAGCTCGTGCGCGACGGTGTCGGTGTTGGGTCCCGAGGCGAAGGTGGCGGGGCTGTAGAAGACCCGGGTCTGCGCTTCGAGCGAGAAGTGCGAGGGCACGTTCGGCACGTAGCCGCCGGCCGCGTCGAACGGGTACGGGCCGAAGTAGCCGCTCAGGAAGTCGATGATCTCCCCGGTGCGCTCCACGCTGGCCTTGGCGTTCGCGGCGAGCGCGGGGTCGAGGTCGGTGCTGTACGCGTTGATGACCGGCACACCGGTGCGGGTGCGGCTGTGCGTGATGTCGAAGTGGCCGACGGCGAGGGTGGCCAGGTAGGTGGCCTGCGGCTTGTCCTGCCGCCAGTGGTAGCTGGTCAGGCCGCCGGAGGTGCGGGACGAGACCAGCAGGCCGTTGCTGATCGCCTGGCTGCCTTGGGGCACGCGGACGTTGACGTCGTAGGTGGCCTTGTCCGACGGGTGGTCGTTGCTGGGGAACCACCACCACGCCGACTCGGGCTCGTTGGCCGCCACTCCGCCGTCCGGGGTGCGCTGCCAGGACGTGAAGCCGTACCGCTCGACGGAGGAGGGCACGCCGGAGTACGTGACGGCGACGGCGATCCGGTGGCCGCGGGCGATCGGGTGCTCCGGGGTGATGACCAGCTCCTGCTCGCCGCTTGCGGCGAACCGCGCGGCCCGGCCGTCCACGGTGACCTTGCTGACGTCCAGCGCGAAGTCCAGGTCGAAGCTGGTCAGCCCCTGGGTGGCGGTCGCGGTGATCAGCGCGGTGCCTGACAGCGTGTCGGTGGCGGGGCGGTAGTCGAGGTCGAGCGCGTAGTGGGAGACGTCGTAACCGCCGTTCCCGTACGTCGGATAGTACGGATCGCCGATGCCGGGCGCGCCGGGCCCGGTGCCGGCGGCGGTTGCCGGGGTCGCCAGCAGCAGGCCGAGGGCGGTGACGGCGGACGCGATCACTGACTTTCGCACAGGGGTCCTCCAGCGCGGGGAGCAGGGAGCGGAGCTTTCGGGCGCCACGGGTGGCGGGCGGCACGGGTGGCGCGCACCAACGAGTGGCAGGTACACGGCGACCTTAGAAAGCCACGGGCGTAACAGCCACCCCAATGCCCCCTGTCGTCGCAGAAACTTCACCGGGTGCAACACAGTGGCCGGAACGCGAAGGCGCGCGCCGGCGCGTTGCTCCCGGCGGGTGACCACGGCCGCCCCCGGGCCACGGCAACCCGGCGCCGGGCCCCGCTTCTGCGACATTCGGCCCATGCGCGTCCTGGGCAAGCTCCGCGGAAGGCTGCCGTGGCCGCTGGTCTGCTGGCTGATCGTGGTGTGGGTGCTGCTGTGGGGGAAGGTCACCGCCGGCAACGTGCTGAGCGGCCTCGTCGTCGGCGTGCTGCTCTGCCTGGCCTTCCCGCTGCCGCCGCTGGACCTGGAGCTCCGGCTGCACCCGGCGGGCATCGTGCGCTTCGCCGCCCGCTTCCTGTTCGACCTGACGGTCTCCGGGCTGCGGACGGTCTGGCAGATCCTGTCCCCCGGGCCACTGCCCTGCGCGGTGCTCGCCGTGCCGCTGCGCTCGCGCGGCGACCTGATGCTGACGGCGACGGCGATCGCGATCTCCGCGGTGCCCGGCAGCGTCGTCCTGGAGCTGCAACGCGCCACCGGCACGGTGTTCGTGCACTTCATGGGGTACGGGACCGGCCCCGCGGCCACCGAGGCGCACGCGCGGGCGGACGTGCAGCGGCTGGAACGGCTGGTGGTGCGGGCCTTCGGCACCCGCGCGGACATCGCCGCGCTCGACGGGCCCGACGAACCACGTGACGACCCCGAGGGCGCCTGATGGACTGGGTGACCGGGATCGTCCTCGCCCTGCTGATCGGCTCCGGCGTGCTGGTCTTCGTCCGGCTGGCCCGCGGCCCCTCGATGCTGGACCGGGCGGTGGCGGTCGACGCGCTGCTCGCCGTGGTGGCGGCCGGCCTCGGCGCGCGGGCGGCCGAGGGCCGGACCCCGTACACGCTGCCGGTGCTGCTGGTGCTGGCGTTCCTGGGTTTCACCGGCTCGGTGGCCGTCGCCCGCTTCATCGCGCTGCGCGATCCGGAGGAGGGGAGGACCGTGGAAGAGCACCCGATGCACGCGGACCACCCAGACCAGGTGGACCACGAGGACGGCGGGGATACCGGCCACGGGCGCCCCGGCCCGCGAGAGGGGGAGTCATGAGCCTGACGCAGGTCAGCGACGTGGCCGCCGACGCCTGCCTGCTGCTGGGCGCGGCCCTGTGCTTCGTGGCCGGCATCGGCCTGCTGCGGCTGCCCGACACCCTCACCCGGATGCACGCGGCGACCAAGCCGCAGGTGCTCGGCGTGCTGCTGGTGCTGCTCGGTCTCGGCCTGCGCTTGCGTTCCTGGGTGGACTTGGGAACGCTCGTTCTGATTGGCACGTTTCAGCTCATGACCGTCCCGGTCGCGGCGCACATCGTGGCGCGCGCCGCGTATCGGACCGGGCAGGTGCGCGGTGGCGAGCTGGTGCGGGACGAACTGGACGAGCGGCTGACCCGGCCCGAAAGGCCAGATAGGTTCTTTATGTGAAGAAGATCTGGCTGGCCAGAATGCTCCAGCGGGTGGAGGACGAGTACCTCTCCCGCATGGGTCTCTCGCTGCCACTTCTCGCCATCGGCATCGTGATCGTCACGGACCTGGCAGCCGGCCACGACAGCTATCTCACCCCGGGAATCGTGGCCGCGCCGCCACTGGCCGCGATCGTCGTCAACTGGCAGCGCACCCTGTTCATCGGCATCCTCGGGCTGCTGGTCCAGGCCGCGCTGGCGCCGTACGACGGGGTCGCCGAGATCCCCGACCACGACGTGCTCTTCGGCCAGCTCTTCGCCTACGCCCTGGTCACCCTGTTCAGCGTCTACATCGCCTGGCGGCGGGAGACCGGCGCGAAGGCGTTCACCGCGATCACCTCGGTCGCGGAGGCGGCCCAGCACGCCCTGATGCGCCCGCCGGCCCCGCGGGTGGGCATCGTCCGGCTCGCGGTGCGGTACGTGTCGGCCGCCGACGCCGCGCAGATCGGCGGCGACCTCTACGCCGTCCTCGACACCCCGCACGGCGTGCGGGCACTGATCGGCGACGTGCGCGGCAAGGGCCTGGGCGCGGTGCAGACCTCCGCGGTGGTGCTCGGCGCGTTCCGGGAGGCCGCCTACGACGAGGGCGGCCTGGACTGGGTGGCGCAGCGGGTGGACACCAGCGTCCGGCGGCATGTGACCGGCGGCGACTTCATCACGGCGCTGTTCGCCCAGTTCGACCGGCCCGACAGCGTCGAGCTGCTGCACTACGGCCATGTGGCGCCGCTGCTGGTGTCCCGGGACGGCACGGTGGAGACGCTGAACCCGGAGGAGCCGTGGGTGCCGCTCGGCCTGGCCGACCTGGTCAAGGGCGGGCCCAAGCCGTGGCGGGTGCACCTGCGGCCCGGCGATGTGCTGGTGCTGTGCACCGACGGGGTGATCGAGGCCCGCAGCCCGCTGGACAACACGTTCTACCCGCTGCTGGACCGGGTCGGCCCGCTGGTCGCGGGCTCGGCGCACGACCTGGACGCGGCGGTGGAACGGGTCTACCGCGACCTGCTGCGGCACGCCGGCGGCTCGCTGTCGGACGACGTGGTGGTGCTGCTGCTCACCGCGACACCGCGGCCGCTGCCGTTCCATCCGCAGGACCCGCCGATCTCCACGACGTGACGGGCCCTGGCCCTGGCCCCGGTATCCGGCCGGGCCGGACGGGGGCGTGACCGGCGGCCGTACGCGACCGGGGGCTCAGCGGGTGGCGCGCTCCAGGGCGACCAGCACCGATTCGTACCGCTCCCCCGTGGCGTGCTCCATGCCCAGCTCGCACATCCGGTTCGCCGACAGGTAGGCGTCGTAGCCGCGCGCGGCGACCTCCTCGGCCTCCGGGCGGGTCGCCGCCCCGGTCAGCTCCTCGTGCAGCATCCCGCGGTCGCCGGCGAAGGCGCAGCAGCCGGCGTCGTCGGGCACCACGACCTCGGCGGCGCAGGCCCGTGCGACCTTCTCCAGGGCTCCGGTGTCACCCAGATGGCGCATCGAGCAGGTCGGATGCAGCACGGCGGAGCCGACGGTGTCGCTGACCGTGAGCCGCGGCAGCAGGTGCTCGGCGGCCCAGACCACCGAGTCCAGCACCGTCAGTTCGCCGTGCAGCTCGCGGTTGGCCTCGGTCAGATACGGCCGCACGTCGTGGGCCAGGCCCAGCGTGCAGGAGCTGGCGTCCACCACCAGCGGCAGCCGGCCGCCGCCGGTCCACACCCAGGCGCACTCCACGATCCGGTTGGCCATCACCGCGTTGCCGTCCCGGTAGCCCTTGGAGTGCCAGATGGTGGCGCAGCAGGTGCCGGTGACGTCGGGCGGGATCCACACCGGCAGCCCGGCCCGCGCCGAGACCGTCACCAGCGACTGCGGCAGGTAGGCGTACGAGCCGTCGGGCGCGCCGAAGATCCGGTTCACGCACGAGGGGTAGTAGACGGCCGCGGCGCCGTCCTTGGAGGTGTCCGGCAGCCGGCGCGGGGCGGCGCCCGGGATCTCCGGCAGCCACTGCGGCACCAGCTCGGGGCGCACCGCGCGGCGGGCCAGCTCGGTGGCGGCGGCCAGCGGACGGTCGCCGGCCCGGTCCCGTACGGCGTCGGCGGTGGCCACGGTGGTGCGGGCGGCGCGCTCGGCGGCCCGCCAGTGGGTGGCCAGCGTGGTGGCGAGCCGCTGCTCGGCGCGGGAGTGCCGGAGCGCGCGGAAGTCGCGCATCATCGCGCCGGTGTCGATGCCGACCGGGCAGGCCAGCTTGCAGGTGGAGTCGCCCGCGCAGGTGTCCACGGCGTCGTAGCCGTACGCGTCCAGCAGCTCGTGCAGCACCGGGGAGCCGGCCGGCTGCCGCAGCATCTCGCGGCGCAGCACGATCCGCTGCCGGGGCGTGGTCGTCAGGTCGCGGCTGGGGCAGGTCGGCTCGCAGAAGCCGCACTCGATGCAGGCGTCGGCCACCGGCTCGATCGGCGGCAGGGTCTTCAGGCCACGCAGGTGGCCGCGCGGGTCGTGGTCGAGGACGACGTGCGGGGCGAGGATGCCGTCCGGGTCGAGCAGCCGCTTGATCCGCCACATCAGGGCGGTGGCCTTGGCACCCCACTCCAGTTCGAGGAACGGCGCGATGTTGCGGCCGGTGCCGTGCTCGGCCTTCAGCGAGCCGTCGAACCGCTCGGTGACGGTGTGGCAGAAGTCGTCCATGAAGGCGGCGTAGCGCTCGACGTCGGCGGGCCGCGCGGCGTCGAACGCGAGCAGGAAGTGCAGGTTGCCGTGCGCTGCGTGGCCGGCCACGGCGGCGTCGAAGCCATGCCGGCGCTGGAGGTCGAGCAGTTCGGCGCAGGCGTCGGCGAGGGCCTGCGGCGGCACCGCGAAGTCCTCGGTGATCAGCGTGGTGCCGGGCGGGCGGGCGCCGCCGACCGCCGTGACGAACGCCTTCCTGGCCTTCCACAGCCCGGCGATCCGCTCCGGGTCGCGGGTGAACTCGTTGTCCGCCGACGGCACCGGGCGCACCAGGCCCAGGTCGTCGCAGACCCGGCGGGCGGCCCGCTCGTACGCGGCCAGCTCCGTGACGTCCGCCGCCCGGAACTCCACCAGCAGCGCGGCGCACTCCTCGGGCACCCCCGCCCAGTCCGGCGGCACTCCCGGCACCGCCACCGACGCGCGCAGCACATGGCCGTCCATCAGCTCCACGAACTCCGCGCCGGCCTGGCTGAGCAGCGGGACAGCCGCGGCGGCGGCCGGCAGCGACGGGAAGAACAGCAGCCCGGCGGTGGCCGCGGCGCGCACCGGCAGCGTCGTGTAGACCGCCTCGGCGACGAAGCCGAGGGTGCCCTGCGAGCCGATCATCAGCCCGCGCAGGATCTGGGCGGGCGTCTCGGCGTCGAGGAACGCGTCGAGCCGGTAGCCGTTGGTGTTCTTGATCGCGTACTTGGCGCGGATCCTGGCGGTCAGCTCCTCGTCGGCCTCGATCTCGTCCCGCAGGTCGAGCAGCCCCTGGCAGAGCTCGGGCTCCGCGGCCTCCAGGCCCGCGTCGGCGTCCGGGTCGCCGGTGTCCACGACGGTGCCCGACGGCAGGACGACGGTCAGCGAGGCGACCGTGCGGTAGGAGTCCCTTGTGGTGCCCGCCGTCATGCCGGAGGCGTTGTTGGCGAGCACGCCGCCGACGGTGGCGGCCGCCGCGCTCGCCGGGTCCGGCCCCAGCACCCGCCCGTGCCGGGCCAGGGCGGCGTTCGCCCGCGCGAGGACGGTGCCCGGCAGGATCCGGGCGCGCTCGCCGTCCGCCTCGACCTCCACGCCGCTGAAGTGCCGCCGCACGTCCACGAGGATGTCCTCGCCCTGCGCCTGCCCGTTCAGGCTCGTCCCGGCCGCCCGGAACACCAGGTTCCGCCGCTCCTTGCGGGCGTAGGCCAGCAGCGTGACGACGTCCTGCACGCTCTCGGGCACGACGACGGCCTGCGGCACGAACCGGTACGGGCTGGCGTCCGAGGCGTAGCCGACGAGGTCGGCGATCCGGCTCCTCACCTTGCCCGCGCCGAAGAGCCCTTCCAGGCCCGCCCGGAGCCCGGGCGGCGTCCCGGCCGCGCGGGATTCCTCGACGCGGTCGGGGGCGGGGGTGGAGGGCGGGGTGGGACGCAGTGCCTCGCCCTTTGGTGCGGGCATGGGACCTCCGGTCGGGGTGGGGCGACGGCGAGCGCTGCTCGCCAACCTAATCCCGCCTCCCGCGCTGCGCGCGGCGTGCTCTGGTCGCCGGGCGGGCGGGGGGCGGTTGTGGTCGGCTCCCGGTTGCCACCGGGTGGGCTTTCCGCCCCGGTGGGCGGACCCGTTTCGCTTTCCGGCTTGGCGCCGTGCCTGCCGGTGTTTCCCACCCTCCCCCAACCTTCGGCCGGGGGGACCCCCATCTCGCTTCGCTCGCCCGTGCGAGTGCGTCCTTGGGTGCACGTTTTCTGGTGGGTGGGGTCGGGGCCGCCCCGGGGCACCTCCTCGGGCTGATCACGCACCCGGGATAAATCACGAGGCCCCATGTCGTTCACAGCCCTGCGGGGGCACCCCGGACCGTCCCCTCCCAGGCCGGACGGCGGCTTGAGGCCGCGAGGGGGTGATCGGTGGGCGGCTGGGGTCCGTAGTAAGCATCAGGCCAAAAACTCAACCACCAGTGACCTCTCAGCCGCCAAACGAGCCCAGCCAGCGGCCCTCGGGGGCGCAATGCTCCATCAGTAACCCGCAGCCGACAACGAACAGCCACCCCCACCGATCACCCCCCAGCGGCCTCAAAGCCGCCGACGGACCCGGGAGGGGACGGACCGGGGTGCCCCCGCAGGATTTCCGACAGACCGGTCTGCACCTGACGACGAAACCCGCGCGGAGGGAATCCGAGGAGGTGCCACGGACCGGCACCGACCCCCACCCACCAGAAAACGTGCACCCAAGGACGCACCCGCACGGGCGGGCGGGTGGGAAACACCGGAAGGCAACCGGGCCGCACCCGGAAACGAAAGCCGCACCGCCCACCGGGGGCGGAAACCTCACCCGGTGGTGGCCGGACGCGAGCCACCGCTTCCCCCGGCCGAGAGCCCCCCGCTCAAATTCCCTGCCGCATCGGCGGAAGCCACTCCGCGAATCTGCCGGCGAGCCGGTCGCGGGCCTCCATGCTGTCGGCGAAGACGTCCGCGCCCCCGTCGTAGGGGTGGACGACCCATCGGCAGTCCAGCCCGGTCAGGATGACGCCGTCGGTCATGTCGTCGGCCACGCACAGCAGGAGCCGATCCAGTGCGGAGTCGTGAAGGCCCGCCGCGGAGACGTAATGGTGCTGCCACGAGTGGAAGCCCGGCTCGGTGGCCAGGTCGTCGCTTCGCCAGTGCGCGGCCCCCGGCATGGCGGCAGCGACCGCCGTGTGTCGCGGTGTCGGGAAACCGGTCACCGACCAGGAGCAGGTGATCGCCACCATTTCGCCGCCGACCGTGGCGTCGCCGAGGAGATCGCCCAGAAGCACGTCGTGGCGACGCAGGATCTCGGTGTATTCGGCGTCCGAGGTGGCATACCTCTTGCCCCCCGGGAGTGCCTGGAAGCGAACCCAACGCTCAGGAAACCCGCGCCGCAGTCGGCCGCTCTCCGGCGCGCACTCAGGCCACGACCTGTTCCAGGCACGATCGAGCCCGGCAATGTCCACCGACTGACCCCGGCCTCTCATGACCCCGCAGGTTAGTCACACCCGCTGACAACGGACAGCCAATATCCGCCCGACAGCGAACCCCAGCAACCCACCGATCACCCACCGCGGCCTCAAGCCGCCGACGGACCCGGGAGGGGACGGACCGGGGTGCCCCCGCAGGATTTCCGACAAGCCGGGGTGCACCCGAAAAAGAGAGCCGCACGGAGGAAATCCGAGGAGGTGCCCCGGGCCGGCCCCGACCCCGCCCACCAGAAGACCCGCACCCAAGGACGCACCCGCACGGGCGGGCGGGGTGGGAAAAAACGGCAGGCACGGCGCCCAGCCGTGAAAACGAACGGGTCCGCCCACCGGGGCGAAGACCTCACCCGGTGGTAACCGGGAGCGAACCGCCGGCTCCACCTGCGCTTCATCCCGCTGGGGTCGACTGACCCCGTGCAAATGACACTTCGCGGAAAAAGAACCGTAAGCGCCGCCCTGGCAACCTCCCTCGCCCTGCTGCTGGCCGGCAGCGTCACCGGAACCGCCGTCGCCTCCGGCGCCCACGCCGGCAACGCACCCGCCGCCTCGGGCAGCTGGCTGCCGCAGACACCCCCGAACTGGCCCCAAGTCGTCGACTACACCAAGTCCCCCGAGACCACCGTCACCCGCGGCCTCCAGCACTACTCCGAGACGTACGACACCGTCGGCGGCCGGCAGCACGTGCAGGTGCTGGACGCCGACCTCGGCGACCCGAACCTGCGGGTCGGCGTCGTCGAGGCCGGCGACACCGTGACCGATCCGGCCGACGAGACCGTGTCGTCGATGGCGGCCCGTACGCATGCTGTCGCCGGCGTCAACGGCGACTACTTCGAGATCCACGCCAGCGGGCGGCCGCTCGGCGGTGTGATCACGGACGGGCGGCTGCTGAAGAGCCCGAAGGCGGGCTTCGCCTCGGAGTTGGGCGTCAAGCCGGACGGCTCCATGGTGATGGGGCCGGAGAACTTCTCCGGGACGATCACCGACGGCTCCGCCAGCCGCGCGCTGACCTCGGTCAACACCGTGGACGACGTGGCGGCCGGCGGTGTCACGGAGGTGACGCCGGATCTCGGTGACACGCCGGGGCTGACCGGCGGCACCCTGGTGCTCGGGCGTCAGACGGCCGGCGGGTTCACGGTGGAGAGCGTGCGGACCGGTGTGACGTCCGTGGACCGGCTGGCGGCAGGGCAGTCGGGGCTGCTGGGCGGCGGCGCGGGCGGGCAGTGGCTGGCGGCGAACCTGCACGTGGGCGACACCGTGGGGGTGGCCGGCCGGCTGTCCCCCGACAACGACCTCACGCAGATGGTCAGCGGCGTGGACGTCCTGGTGAAGGACGGCAAGGTCTACCAGGACCCGACCGGCACCCCGCCCAGCGGCGCCAACCCGGAGACGGCGGTCGGCCTGAGCAAGGACGGCCGGCACGTCGTCACCGTCGCCATCGACGGGCACGGCGGCACCGACAACGCGTTCGGCGTCACCCCGGAGCAGGCGGCCGGCTACATGGTCGCGCACGGCGCGTACACCGCGATGCTGTTCGACGGCGGCGGGTCCACGACGATGGCGGTGCGTGCTCCCGGCGCCGCGCAGGCCACCGTGGCCAACACGCCCTCGGACCTGCCGGGCAACGCCGAACGCCCGGTCGGCAACGGCATATTCTTCTACTCCACGGCCAAAGCGCCCGGTTCGGCCACCAAGGTCACCGTCAATGACGGCGCCGACGTCACCACCGTGCCCGGCGGCACCATCCCGCTGCCCGTGCACGCGCTGGACCGGCTCGGCAACCCGGCGGCCGGCGCCGTACACGTGACGGTGGTGCCGTCCTGGCTCGGGACGTACGCGGACGGCAGGTTCACCGCGAAGCACACCGGCACCGGCCTGATCCTGGCCAACGACGGCTGGGCGGTCGGCACGCAGCGGCTGGACGTCACGTCGAAGCTCGCCACGCTGGCGGTGTCGCCTGACGCGCCCGACCTGAACGGCGGCGAGACGCAGCAACTGACCCTGGCCGGCTCGGTCAAGGGCGGCAAGGCGGCGCAGATCCCCGCTGAAGCGGCCAGTTGGACGGTCACCCCGGCCGATCTCGGCACGGTCGACGCGCACGGCCTGTTCACCGCGGACGCCACCGACGGCGGCCTGGCGAAGGTCACCGCGACGGTCGGCGGCGCCACCGCGACCGCGTCGATCGCGGTGGGCAGCGTCACCACGACGATCGACCCGATGAGCAGCACCGCCGAGTGGCGGCTGAGCACCAACAGCACCGGCCAGCCCGCCACGTTGGCCGCCGACCCGGGCGTCGTCCCGCCGGGCTCGACGGAGCCGGCCTCACTCAAGCTCAGCTACACGATGCCCGCGGGCTCCGGCGTGAAGCAGCTCGTCCTGGTGCCCAACACGACGCTGAAGGCGGGCGCGGGCGACGACGGGCAGAACCCCACCGGCATCGGCGTGTGGATCAAGGGCAACGGCACCGGCATCGAACTGGCCGAGTCCTACATCGGAGTTGACGGCACCAGGACCACCCTCTACCCGACGTACGTCACCTGGAACGACTGGCACCTCGCGATCGCCGAGCTGCCCGCCGGGCTGCAATTCCCGCTGACCATCTCCTTCGTGGACTTCCTGGCGATCAGCCCCAGCACCACCACCGGCGGTTCGCTGGACGTCGCCGGGCTCCAGGCGCTGTACTCACCGCGGCCGGTGACCGTCCCGACCTACACCGCGATCCCGGAGAACCCGTCCTGGCTGTCGTTCGAGGAGGACTCCAAGGACTTCGCCAAGAAGGGCAACACCCTGCTGACCGGCGACGACGCGCACATGCTCGCGAGCGACCCGGGCTCGGTCAGCAGCAACGTGATGCACTCCATCGCGGGCCGGATCCCGACGCTGAGCCCGCAAGCGCGCCCGGACGCCGCCCAGTTCCTCGGTGACATGGCCGACGACGGCAAGCTGCCCGACCTCCAGTACGCCAAGTCCACGATGGACGCACTCGGCGTCCCGGAGCGGGACATCGTCGGCAACCACGAGATCACCCAGGGCGCCGACGGCGAGAACGGCAACTACAGCGCGACCTTCGGCGACACCCACTACGCGTACACCGAGGGCGCGGCGAACGTCGTCGTCACCGACAACTCGCACGGCAGCCTGCAGTCCTCCGACCCGTTCCAGAACCCGGCGGGCACCCAATACCCGTGGTTGGTCAAGCAGTTGACGGACAGCACGGCCAAGGACGTGCTCGTCGTCACGCACATGCCGGCGTACGACCCGCACCCGGCGGCGAACAGCCAGTTCACCGACCGCTGGGAGGCCCGGATGTACCTGCGCCTGGTGCAGAAGTACCAGGAGACACACAGGGACAAGCACGTGATCATGCTCTACGGTCACGCGCGCGGATTCTCCGAGCAGGTGCTCGACCCCGAGGGTGAGAACGTCAGCACCTCGGAGGGCGGCATCCCGCAACTCACCTTCGCCGACCTGGGGATGCCCGCGTACGCGCCCGCCGACCAGGGCGGCTTCTACCACTACGGGCTGCTGCGCATCGGCTCCGACGGCGGCCTCCAGTTCTCGGTGGAGCCCGCGCTGGCCTCGATCGCGGTGACCGCGCCGTCACAAACCCTCGCCAGGGGAGGGCAGTTGACGCTGACGGCGGCCGGCACCCAGACGGCCGGCGACAATCTGGCGCCGCTGACCATGCCGATCGCCAACCCGGCCTCGCACGTGTGGAGTTCGGACGACACCCGGGTCGCGTCGGTGGACAGGGTGACGGGCGTGGTCACGGCTCACCGCGCCGGGACGGTGGACGTCTCGGTGAGCAGTGGCGGGGTGACCGGCAGCGTGCGGTTGACCGTCGGGTAGTTCGTCCCTGCTTGCGTTCTGCCGGGGCCCCCTCTTTCGCGGGCCCCGGCTTCCGCCGCTAACCGGGCGCGGTGACCGGGTCGGTGAGCAGGTCGGGGACGGCCGCGAGCGCGGCCTCGCGCAGCGCGGGGACGTCCTCCTGCGGTATCCAGCGGTGCGGCCAGCGCACCCGGGTCCCGGTGCGGGACCAGCCGCCCACCGCGCACAGGAGTTTGTCGAGGGCCGGGTCGCTGTAGCCCGCTGCCGCCAGCGGCGCCACATGCCGGTCGAGGAACCCCCGCATCCGCACCTCGACCTCGGCGGCGCCCCGCGGATCGGCGGCCATCCGGTCGTACCACCGCACCGCACCGGCCGGGCTCATACAGGACACGTTCGAGTACGAGCCCGCCGCCCCGGCCCGGTAGCCGGTGGCCAGCGCGTGCCCGGCGACGAACACCGAGAAGCGCTCGGTCAGCCCGGCGGCCGGCTCCACCGAGGGCAGCTTCAGCCCGACGACCTCCGGCACGTCCTCCGCGATCCGCGCGAGCAGCGCGGGCGTGGCCTGCGTCTTGGCGTACGGCGGGTTGTACAGCACCAGCGGCACCCCGCCCGCCGCCCCGGCGAACCCGCGCAGCGCGGCCACGGCCTCGTCATCATGCAGCGGCAGCCAGTCCGGCAGCACCACCTGGATCGCCCCCGGCTCCAACCCGGCCGCCCGCCGCACCCGCTCCAGCGACACCCGCCCGGCGGGATGGCTCGCCCCCAGCTGATACGGCACCCCGGCCGCGGCGGCCATCCCCGCGACGAGCTCGTGCAGCCGGTCGTACTCCTGCTCCGACAGGGTGTGGAACTCGCCGGCGGTGCCGTTGGTGTAGACGCCGTGGACGCCGGAGCGGAGGACGGCGGCGAGGGATTGTTCGAGCCGGTCGAAGTCGATGGCGTCGTCCGCGGCGAGCGGGAGGAGGGTCGGGGACCAGATGCCGCGGAGGGTTTGGGGGGTCAGGGGTTGCACGGGGGTCCCTCCGGGTGGGGTGCGACGCCGGGGGTCCGGCGGCCGGATCATCGGACATCCTACGTGGGATGTCCTGGTTGCCACCGAGTGGGGTTTCCGCCCCCGGTGGGCGGACCCGTTTCCTTTTCCGGCTGGGCGCCGTGCCTGCCGTTCTTTCCCACCCGCCCGCCCGTGCAGGTGCGTCCTTAGGTGCGGGTCTTCTGGTGGGTGGGGTCGGGGCCGCCCCGGGGCACCTCCTCGGGCTGCTCACGGCACCGGGGCGAATTGGTTACCCCCATGTCGTTCACAGCCCTGCGGGGGCACCCCGGACCGTCCCCTCCCAGGCCGTATGGCGGCTTGAGGCCGCGGGAGGTGAGGGAGGGGTGCGCCGGGGGCCGGGCATGGGCGGGGGCCCGGGAACGGTGGGCGGAGGCGAACCGGGGCTAGGGGGTGGGGGTGGAGAGCCAGGTGGCGACGGTGGACATGGTGCGGGGGCCGTAGTCCGCGTTGATGCTCTGGACGAGATCGGCGATCGTCACCGCGCGCAGGGACTCGCGCCACGCCGCGTCCGCGTTGCTCATCGCGCGGGTGATCGCACAAGGCCCGACGCACGCCTCGGGCGGGGTGGCCAGCGGGCCCCGCTGGCGGATCTCGGAGCAGACGAAGGCCGGGCCGGGGCCGTCGATCGCCTCGACCACGTCGAGCACCGTGATCGACGCGGGCTCCCGCGTCAGGACGTAGCCGCCCGCCTTGCCCTGCACCGACCGTACGAGCCCCGCGCGCGAAAGCGCCTGAAGCTGCTTGGCCAGGTAGCTCGCCGACACGTCGTGCAGTTCGGCCAGCCGCGTCGCCGGCACCGGCTCGTCAGCAGATGTGAGCACGACGCAGCAGTGCAGCGCCCACTCGACCCCGCCTGACATCTTCACCCAATCACTCTAATCCAGCCGCGCTTGACTCGGACAGCAATCATCCGAGTATGATCCCGGATAGAAGGTGTCCGAGTTAGCGGACACGCCTCCCAGCGAAGGGTCGAGTCATGAAGTTCGCGGTCATCGGCGGTACCGGGCTGATCGGTTCGCTCGTCGTCAAGAAGCTGAACGCGGCCGGGCACGAGGCGGTGCCGTACTCGCAGTCCACCGGGGTGGACATCATCACCGGCAAGGGGCTGGACGAGGCGGTGGCAGGCGCCGACACCGTGATCAACCTGACGAACTCCCCCGCGTTCGACGAGACCTCGCTGGCCTTCTTCCAGACCTCGATGGACAACATCCTGGCCGCGGGCAAGAAGGGCGGCGTCCGGCACGCGGTCATCCTGTCGATCGTCGGCGTGGACCAGGTCCCGGAGCTGGACTACTACCGGGCCAAGGCACTCCAGGAGAACGTCCTCGCGGCCGGGCCGATCCCGTACTCGATCGTGCGCGCGACGCAGTTCATGGAGTTCATCGAGCCGACGATGTCGTGGACCACCGAGGGCGACACCGTCCGGCTGCCCGCCACCCCGATCCAGCCGATCGCGGCCGACGATGTGGCCGACGCGGTGGCCGAGGTCGCCGCGGGCGCGCCGCTCAACGGCATCCGCGACGTCGCCGGCCCCGAGGTCTTCCCGCTCGACGAGCTGGGCCGCATCACCCTGGCGCACGGGTCCACCGGCCGCACGGTGGTGACGGACCCCACGGCCGGCCTCTTCGCCGCCGTCAAGGGCGACGTCCTCACCTCCCCCACCGCCCACCGCGCCCCCACCCCCTACGCCACCTGGCTGGCTTCCACCACCTCCTGACCCGAGCACCACCCCCGGGCGCCCCGCCCGTGCGGATCAGAGGTTCGGGTGCCGGCATTTCCCGGTGGGGTTCATCGCCGTCGGCGGCTGCCCCGGCCCACCCCTGATCACCCCTTGCGGCCTCAAAGCCGCCGACGGACTCGGGAGGGGACGGGCCGGGGTGCCCCCGCAGGATTTCCGACAAACCGGTGTGCACCCGAGAACGAAACCCGCACGGAGGAAATCCGAGGAGGTGCCACGGACCGGCACCGACCCCACCCACCAGAAGACCCGCACCCAAGGACGCACCCGCACGGGCGGGCGGGGTGGGAAAAAACGGCAGGCACGGCGCCCAGCCGTGAAAACGAACCGCACCACCCCTCGCCCAACCACCCGCCGGAGGCGGCTAAGCCGGCCGCGCCCCCGTGAGAGCCGCGAACACCACCACATTCGCCGTATAAGCGTGCGCCGCCCGATCGAACGACCCGCCGCAAGTGATCAGGCGGAGTTCCGGCCGCCCCCCGGACCCATACACCCGCTGCGGATCGAAGTGATCCTTCTCGACCACCTCCACCGCCTCCACCGAGAACTCCGCCACCGTGTGGTCCGCCCGCGTCACCTCCACCAGCGCCCCGCGCCCCACCGTGCTGAGGCCGTAGAAGACCGCGGCCCGCGTCTCGGTGTCGACGTGGCCGACGATCAGGGCCGCGCCCGCCGTGCCGGGGGCGGGGCCGCCGCGGTACCAGCCGGCCACGTCGGGGGTGGAGTAGGGGGGCGGGTCCACCGTGCCGTTCTTCAGGCCGCGGGGGACGAGGTCGGCGTGCAGGCCGATGGACTTGATGTCGAGGCGCAACGGCTTCGCCGCGGGCATCGGGAGGTGCGGGGCGTAGATCTGCGCGGGGCGGCCCGCGCCGGCCGCGGACATGGCCTGGCTGCCGGGGGTCGCACCGGCGGGGGCGCCGGGGGAACCGTGGCCGAGCAGCCAGGCGGCCAGCAGGACGAGGCCGATCGCGACGGCCGCCCAGGTCCTGCTGTCCGGGCGGCCGTCGGCCTCTTCTTCGTCCCCCGCTGCCATCGCGGTCAGCCGCGTACGGCGCTGCGGCGCCGGTGGAGCACGAGGCCGGCCAGGCCGGCCGCGGCGAATCCGCCGGTGGCCAGGAGCGCGCCGGTGCTGGTGCCGGCCGCGGCCGGGCCGGCCGCGAGCTGGGCGGTGCCGCCGCCGCCCGCCGGGACGGGGGCGATCGGGATGGACGCGTTGCCGCCGCTGACCGTCACGGACGCGGACGCGGAGCTGGTGCCGCCGCCGCACTCGACGGAGATCGCGTACGAGCCGTCGACCGCGTCGGACTTGATGAACGCGGTGCCTTCGAGCGCCTTCGACCCGTCGCTCGCCGGGGCCAGCGTGACGGTGTCGACGAAGACGTCCGCGCTCGCCTTGGCCTTGCCGCCGCCGGCCTTGCAGGAGGTCTCCAGGTGCAGGCTCACCACGCCGCCGGGCGCGACCTTCGCCGGGGAGACGTCCATGGAGTCGGAACCGGCCGAGGAGGACGACGACGAGGACGAGGAGGAAGAAGAGGAGGAGGACGACGATCCCCCGCCGCCCTCGTCGGCGAGCGCCTGCTTCGGCAGCCCGGTCACCCCGCCGAGTGCGAGTACGCCGACGGCGCCGGCAGCGGCGATGACAGGCAGTTTCAGACCAAACATGGATGAGACCTCCGCTCGGCCGGGGGCGGGGACTCGCGCCCGGTGTCTACGAACATCCCTGCGGTCATCCCCGCCCGCACCCGGGCTGACCCATTCGGGTTACCTTTCGAGTACGTACGGTGACCAGGCCGCGGCCGGTGACGAGCGCCGGTCCGGCGGACGAACCCCGGCTCCCCGTGCGGGCCCGTCCCTCACCGCCCGCCCGCGGCCGCGCCCAGCTCCGCCAGGTGCCGGGCCAGGATGTCCCGCGCCTCCTGCGGGCCCAGCCGCTCGGGCCGGGCCAGCAGTTGCAGCACCAGGCCGTCGAGCAGGGCGTGCAGCCGGGCCGCCTCCGCCGCGGGGGCCCGGCCGGCGCCCAGCTCGCCGAGTTCCTGGAGCGCGGCCACGGCGCTCTGCACCGAGCCGCGGATCAGGTCGTCCACCTCGGCGCGCCGCCGCGCGGCGGCCGGGTCGCGGTGCGCGAGCACCACCAGCGCGAACCACGCCTCGGACTCCAGCCGGCGTTCGGCGTCGAGCGGCAGCAACTGCTCCAGGTGGTCCTGGACGAACCGCGGCGTCAGGTCGCCGGCGGCGGCGTTGGCCCGGCCGATCCGCTCCCGTACGGACGCCACGACGAAGTCGACGGCGAAGAGCACCATCTCGGTCTTGTCGGGGAAGTAGTGCCGCAGCGCACCCGCCGACCAGTCGGCCTCCTCGGCCACCGAGCGCACGGTCACCGCGTCGAACCCGTCGCGCAGCGCGACCCGCCACAGGGCGACCGCCAGCTCCGCGCGGCGCCCCTCGTGATCCACGACCTTCGGCATCGGGCCATTATCACACAGGCGTGTTAGATTGGATTTAATACGCCCGTGAGAAAAAGGAGACGGATCATGAACCGCATGCGCCGGGTCCCGTGGTGGGTCTACGTCGTCACCATCGGCGTGCTCAACGTCGCCCGCCAGATCGCCTTCCCGCCGTCCGAGGTGGGCACGGGCGCCACCGTCGGCCTGTTCTTCGCGGTCCTGGCGGTCAGCTTCGCCGTCATCACGGCCCTGGGGCCGCTCTTCGCGCCCCGCCGGAGGCAGTAATCTCACCCTCCAGGTGGGGAAACAACGGAAAACCGGGGGGAACATGAGATTCGCGACGGCGCGGACCGCGGGGGCGGTCTGGCTGGTGCTGGTGGCGGCCGCGGTCACGGCTTGCGGCGACGGCGGGGGGTCCGGGGGCGGTGGGGCCACGGCCCGGGCGGCCGCGCCCGGCAGCACGTCACCGGCCACGTCAACAACGTCACCGGCTACGTCACCGGCCACACCGCCGACCGGAGCGGCGGGGCCGATCGGCCGGACGCTCAGCCAGCAGGAGCTGTACACGGCGTTCGTCACGTCCAAGGAGCTTCCCGGCTGGTCCTTCGGCGGGCCGCCGGTCCAGGACGCGGACCACATCGTGAACGTCAGCAGGCTGCCCGCCGTGTCCCCGGCCGCCTGCGCGCCGCTGAGCCGGATGACCTCCGGATTGGCCGCGAACCACCAGCCGCGCGCCTACATCGAGCTGAACGCGGATGCCGCCGACCCCGACAAGGGCGCCATTCTGGCGCTGACCTCGTACGCGCCCGCCGCCGCACCCAAGGTGCTCGACGACCTGCGGGCTTCCTTGAAGACCTGTAGGACGTTCCCCTTCGACGAAGGCATCAGCGTCACCGAGCCCAAGCGGCTGGCCGCGCCTGCGGAGGGCGACGAGGCCCTGGCCTACGAGCTCACCCAGGTCGTCCAGAGCATCGACGAGCACGGCGACCCTGACGGCGGCGCTCCGGTTCGCGTGCCCATCCAGTTCAAGGTCGTCCGGGTCGGTACGGTCATCGCGGCGTTCTGGGCGCTCAGCGTCGTCGGCGAGCACAGCCAGGTGCCGCCGGAGCTGGTCGCGGCGCAGGTGGCCAAGCTGAACAAGACGGCGGCGCGCGGCCGGCCCACCACGACGTGAGGGGCCGCAGGCCCCGGGGGCGGACCTGGGAATATGGGATGATCGGACTGCCGAGTGACCACATGAGCCCGTACGGCAGGAGTCCGCTTTCATGACCGAGCGCAGGAAGATCGAATCGTGGCTCACCGACATGGACGGCGTGCTGATGCACGAGGGAATCCCGGTGCCGGGGGCCGAGGCGTTCATCAAGCGGCTGCGCGAGTCCGGGCGGCCGTTCCTGGTGCTGACCAACAACTCGATCTACACGGCCCGTGATCTGCACGCCCGGCTGAACCGGATCGGCCTCGAAGTGCCGGTGGAGAACATCTGGACCTCGGCGCTGGCGACGGCCAGGTTCCTCGACACCCAGCACCCGGGCGGCACCGCCTACGTCATCGGCGAGGCCGGGCTGACCACGGCGCTGCACGACGCCGGGTACGTCCTCACCGACTCCGACCCGGATTTCGTCATCCTCGGCGAGACCCGGACGTACTCCTTCGAGGCGCTGACCAAGGCGATCCGGCTGATCAACGCCGGCGCGCGGTTCATCGCGACCAACCCGGACAACACCGGGCCCTCCCCCGAGGGCGCGCTGCCCGCCACCGGCTCGGTGGCCGCGCTGATCACCAAGGCGACGGGCAAGGAGCCGTACTTCATCGGCAAGCCGAACCCGCTGATGATGCGCACCGGGCTGAACGCGATCGGCGCGCATTCGGAGTCGAGCGCGATGATCGGCGACCGGATGGACACCGACGTCCTGGCCGGCCTTGAGGCCGGCATGGAGACGTTCCTCGTCCTCACCGGGCTGACCAGGCGCGAGGACATCGCCGCCTATCCGTTCCGGCCGACCAACGTGGTCGATTCCATCGCCGACCTCGTCGACCTGGTCGACGTCGACTGACCGGAACCTCCGAAGACCGACGACGGTGGCCCTCCCCGCACGCACAACGCGGGGAGGGCCACCGGCCGTTCGGGCGTCCCGTCAGGTCAGCTGCCGGTCGCGCTCTTCCACGCGTCCACGTACGAGGTCAGGTTGGTGTTGATGTCGTTCCAGTCCGGCGTGAAGACGTCCACGCCCGCCATGATCTGCTTCAGCTTCGCCGCGTTGGGGTCGGTCGCCGTCACGTCGGTGCGCGCGGAGAAGCCGCCGCCGACCGAGGAGACCTCCTGCTGGGCGGCCGGGGTCATCAGGTAGTCGAGCAGCTTCTTGCCGGCGTCCTGGTGCGGGGCGTCCTTGACCAGGCCGGCCGCGTACGGCAGCGCGAAGGTCGACGGCTTGCTCGTCGCGTCCTTGGCCGGGAAGAAGATGCCCTGGTTGGGCATGGTGGCCATGTCGGCGAAGTTCATCTGGACGTCGCCGTTGGCGACCAGGAGTTCGCCCTTGTCCACCTTGGGGGCGAGCTGGCCGGTGGAGGCGGACGGGCCGACGTTGTTGGCCTGGAGCTTCTTCAGGTAGTCCATGGCCGGGCCCTTGCCGCCCAGGTCGTGCATGGCCTTGATGACCACGGCGGTGCCGTCGCCGGCCACGCCGGGCGTGGAGTACTGGAGCTTGTTCTTGAACTTGCTGTCGAGCAGGTCGTCCCAGGTCTTGGGCGGGCTGCTCAGCTCCTTGGTGTTGTAGATGAAGCACAGGTAGTTGTTGACGATCGACGTCCACGTGCCGTCCGCGCCCTTGTCGGCGGCGGCCACCTTGTCGACGCCGGCGGGTGCGTACTTCGCCAGCAGGCCCTTCCCGTCGGCCTGCTGGATGAACGGCGGCAGCGTGACGATCAGGTCGGCCTTGGTGTTGGACTTCTCGCGGATCAGGCGCTGCACCATCTCGCCGGAGCCGCCCTCGACGTAGTTGACCTTGATCCCGGTCTTCGCGGTGAAGTCCTTGAACACCTTGTCGTAGAAGCCGTCGCCGGCCTCGCTCTTCAGGCCGTCCGCGCTGTAGACGGTGACCTCGGTGGACGCCTTGCCGGAGGCCGCGGAGGACGAGCCGCCGCAGGCGGACAGCAGCAGGCCGAGGGACACCGCGCCGGCCACGGCGGCGAGCGGGGTAAGGGTGAGGGTGTTTTTACGCATGACAGGTCGAACTCCTTCGATACAGCGGTCAGTTGTATCTGTCGTTAGGGTGACGAAGGGGGAAGGAAAGGCAGGGGGTCAGCGATAGGACGCCCGGGTGCGGATGCGGGACATCCCCAGCAGCACGATCAGCGTCGTGACCATCAAGGTGACCGCCAGCGCCGCTCCCCCGAACAGCGAACCGCGGTTGACCTCGCCGTAGATCTGCACCGGCAGCGGCATCCAGTCCGGCGGGTAGAGCATCATCGTGGCGCTCAACTCGCCCATGGACAGGGCGAAGCAGAGGCCCGCGGCGGCGGTCAGCGACGGAAGCAGCAGCGGCAGCCGGATCCGCCACAGCACGTACCAGGGCCGGGCGCCCAGGCCCGCCGCGGCCTGCTCGTACGCCGGGTCGAGGCGGGTGAGGGCGGCGCTCACGGACTGGTAGGCGAAGGCCGTGACCAGCACCGTGTGGGCCATGATGACGATCTGCCGAGTGCCGTTGAGCACCAGCGGCTGCTTGGAGAACGCCACCAGCAGGGACAGGCCGACGACCACCGACGGCACGGCGACCGGCAGCATGAACAGCCCGTCCAGCACCCGCCGCACGGCCCCGTGCAGCCGCTGCGCCGCGAGCGCGGCCCAGCCGCCGACCAGCAGCGCGCCCGCGCTCGCCGCGAGCGCCGTCCACAGGCTGGTGGTCAGGGCGTCGAGCGAGTCGCCCTTGGTGATGTCCTGGTAGTGCGTGAGCGTGGCGTGCGAGGGGAAGGCGCCGCTCCAGTTGGTGGCGAACGAGGCCATCACGATGACCAGGAACGGCAGCGCGAACAGCGGCAGGAACAGTACGAAGAAGACGGTCCAGGCGGCCAGCCGGCCGCGTCGGCTATGCACCAGCACGGTTCACACCTCCCGCGCGGCGGCCGCCGCGCCCGCCCGCCGCCGTACGGGCGACGAGCATCCGGTACAGGGCGTACAGGCCCACCGACAGCACGATCGAGACGACCGCGACCACGCACGCCCCGGGGTAGTCGCCGTCCAGGATCGCCTTGCTGTAGACGAGCGTCGGCAGCGTGGTGACGCCCTTGGCGCCGGTGAAGAGCACGATGCCGAACTCGTTGAGGCACATGACCAGGACGAGGCTGCCGCCGGCCGCGAGCGAGGGCAGCGCCTCGGGCAGGATCACCTGCCGGACGATCCGCGGCGCCCGCGCGCCCAGCGAGGACGCGGCCTCCAGTTGCGCGGTGTCCACCCCGGAGAACGCGGCCAGCAGCGGGCGCATCACGAACGGCGTGAAGTACGTGACCTCCGCGAGCAGGACGCCCCACGGGGTGCGCAGGAAGTCCACCGGGCCGCTCGCCGCGCCGGTGACGTCGGTCCAGACGCCGTTGGCCATGCCCACCGTGCCGTAGAGGAACAGCAGCGCGAGGGTGATCAGGAAGGACGGGAAGGCCAGGAAGATGTCGATGAAGCGGCTGAGGGCCTTGCCGCCGGGGAACGGTACGAAGGCGATCACCAGCGCGAGGACGAAGCCGAGCAGCAGGCAGCCGGCGGTCGAACTCACCGCGATCCAGACGGTGTTCCACAGTGCTTTGCGGAACGCGGTGTCGCCGAGTACGTCGCCGTAGGCGCTGACCGAGTGGCCGCCGCCGTCCGGTGAGACGGACTGCCAGGCGAGCAGCACGAGCGGGTAGAGGAAGACGAGGCCGAGCGCGGCGACCGGCGGTATCGCGTAGACCCAGCCGGGCGGTCGCCTGAACCGGTCGGCCCGCTCTCGTTGTTGGGGGCGGGCGGGGCGGTCGGGACGATCGGCGGTCACGGGGCGCTCGGTCGCGGGGACGCTAGTCACCGCCGTCACCTCCCACCAGGCCGCCGGGCAGCAGGACGGCGTCCCGCGCGTCGAAGGCGAGCCCGATCTCGTCGCCTGCCTGCGGTGGCTGCCGCAAGTCGCCGACGTCGGCGATGAGTTGGTGGCCGTGTGCCTGGACGAGCAGCCGGTGGGTGTGGCCGCGCCACTGCACGCCGGTGACGTTGCCGTAGAGGATGCCGGTGCGGGAGCCGGCGTCCGGGCCGGGGTCGGCGCCGGGCCGCGCGCCGGGTTCCGCGTCCACCGGGCGCAGCGCGTGCGGGCGGACGCACAAGGTGGCCTCCGCGCCCGCCGCCGGGCCGTTCTCGCCGCTGTCGGCGACGGGCAGCAGCAGGTCGCCGAGCCGTACGGTGTCCGGGCCCTGCGCCCGTACCCGCAGCAGGTTCGCGTTGCCGACGAAGGTCGCGGTGAACGCGGTGCGCGGGTGCCGGTACAGGTCGTGCGGGGTGCCGACGTCCTGGAGCCTGGCCCGGTCGAGGACCGCGATCCGGTCCGCGAGGGTGAGGGCCTCGACCTGGTCGTGGGTGACGTAGAGGATCGACACGTCCGGCAACTCGCGGTGCAGCCTGGCCAGTTCGGCGAGCATGTCGGACCGCAGCCGGGCGTCGAGCGCGGACAGCGGCTCGTCCAGCAGCAGCACCCCGGGCCGGATGGCCAACGCGCGCGCGATGGCGACGCGTTGCTGCTGGCCGCCGGACAACTCCCGCGGGTAGCGCCGCGCGTAGGACGCCATGCCGGTCATCTCCAGCGCCGCGGCGACCCGCCCCGGCTGCTCGGCGCGCGGCACCCGCTGCGCCTTGAGCCCGAAGGCCACGTTCTGGTCCACCCGCAGGTGCGGGAACAGCGCGTACTGCTGCACGACCATGCCGATGCCGCGCTTGTACGGCGGCAGGTCCGTGACGTCCCGGCCGCCGATCAGCACCCGGCCGCTGGTGGGGGTGACGAACCCGGCCACGGCCCGCAGCGCGGTGGTCTTGCCGGAGCCCGACGGGCCGAGCAGCGCCATCACCTCGCCGGGCTCCACGGTCAGGTCGAGGCCGTCGAGCACGGTGTCGCCGCCGTAGGTGACGGTGACGCGGTCGAAGCGGATGCCGGCGGGGGCCGCGCCGGTGCCTTCCACGGCGGCCTGGCCGGCCGCGGTCCCGGTCCCGTCGGCGCCGGGCTCGGCCGTCTTCGCGGCGGCGTCCTTGGCCGGCTTGGCTGCCTTGGCCGTCCTGGCCGGTGCCGTCCTCATGTCACAACCCCCCGACCAGCGCCGGGAGTTCGGCGACCGAGCCGAGGACGTGGGTGGCCCCGGCCTCGCGCAGCCGCGCCGCCGGGTGCGCGCCGGTGGTGACGCCGGCCACGATCGCGGCCCCGGCCCGTACGCCGCTGAGCATGTCGTACGCGGTGTCGCCGGCAACCGCGACCTCGTGCACGGAGTCGGTGCCGGTGCGCAGCAGCGCCGCCAGCACCATGTCGGGGTAGGGGCGGCCACGGCCCGCGTCGGCCGGGCAGAGGGTGAGGTCGGCGATCTGCCGCCAGCCGAGTACGTCCAGGATGGCGTCCTGGGTGGTGCGCGAGAAACCGGTGGTGAGCACCACCTTGCGGCCGTCGGCGCGCAGTTCGGCTATCGCGTCGGCCGCGCCGGGCAGCGGGGCGCAGCGGCCGGCGTCGAGCAGTTCCGCGTAAGCCTTCTCGAAGGCGGCGTTGCCGCGTACGGCCAGGTCCTCGGCGCCGAACAGCGCACGGAAGACGGTGATCTTCGACTCGCCCATGGTGGCGCGCACGTAGTCGAGCTTGGCGGCGTGGTCGGCGCTGCCCGGCTCGACGCCGAGTTCGGCGGCGGCCCGGGAGAAGGCGAGTTCGACCAGGCCGTCATCGGCGACGGTGGTGCCCGCCATGTCGAGGACGACCAGCGAGACGGGCCGGCCGGTGGCAGGGGTGGTGGACGTCGTGGGTGTCGTGGGGGTCATTTCCGGTCACCAGCCGATCTCTTGGGCGGTGGTCTCGCCGATCGCCGGGGAACAGGTCATGCCGCGCCCGCCGGGCCCGGTGACCAGCCACACGTTGTCCCGCACCTGCTCGCGGTGCACGACGAGGCCGGTGTCGAGGGTCTGCGCGTAGACCCCGGCCCAGCGGCGGCGGATCGGCGGCAGCGGGCGGCCGAGGAGTTCGGCGGCCCGCTCCAGCAGGTGCTCGTACGGGTCCTCGGTGACGTCGAAGGCGAACGCCTCGTCGTACTCGTGGGTGTCGCCGATGGTGAGGCCGCCGTCGAGGCGCTGCACCATCAGCAGTTGCATACGGTGCTCGGCCGCGGTGGCCGGCTGCGGCTGGTCGCGCAGCAGCGTGTCGAGCGCGTCGCCCTGGTAGGCGGGGTAGTAGCGGAAGCTGTCGGCGTCGGCGACCGAGGTGGTCAGCGGCTCGCCGAGCGGGTCGGTCTGCGCCATCTGCAACCGGACCCGGCGGACGGGCAGTTGCGGCGCCAGCTCCTTGACCAGGCCGGTCAGCCAGGCGCCGGTGGCCACCACGACGCTGTCGGAGTCGTAGGTGGCGCCGTGGTCGTCGCGTACGGTGCCGCCGTCGGCGATGTCCCGGACCTCGCGGCCGGGCACGAAGGTGTAGCGGCCGGTCGCGGCGAGGTGCGCGCGCAACGCGGGCAGCGCCACCCGGGACTCCACGACCGCGTCCAGGTCGCAGTGCAGGGCACCGGTGAACTCGCCGCGCAGGGCCGGGTTGAGCTCCCTGACCTCGGTGGCCGACAGCCACTTGTAGCCGCGCTCGGCGGCGTCGGATCGGGCCAGCACCTGTTCGGCGACGGCCTGCTCGGCCGCGGTGCGCACGACGGTCAGCGAGCCGCCGGCGCGGAAGCCGACGCCGGGCACCCTCGCGCCGATCTCCGCCCACAGCTCACGGGCGCGCAGCGCGGCGTCGAGCTCGGCGCCCGCGGCGCGGCCGCCCACCCACACGAGGCCGAAGTTGCGGACGGAGGCGCCGCGGGCCTCGCGCTCGCGCTCCAGATGGACGACCTCATGGCCGCGTTCTATGGCGTGCCAGGCGTGCATGGTGCCCAGCACCCCGGCTCCTACGACAGTGACTTTCACCTGACCGACATTCGCGGCGGCAGATGGCCGGATTGCGACTGCTTTCCGACAGCAGGGTGAACAGCCCTGCAAGTTTGGCCTAGACCCGTTATCGTTCTGTTATCTTACGCGGCACGCCATGGGCTTGGGGCCCGCTACTCGTTCTTCTCCAGCTGGACGGTGAAGCTGAAGCGGTCGCCGCGGTAGAGGGAGCGGACGCGCTCCAGCGGCTGGCCGGACGCATCGCGGGAGGAACGGTGCAGCAGCAGCATCGGCAGCGCGGGCGGCGTACCGATCAGCAGCGCCTCGCGCGGGGTGGCGAGCACCGTCTCGATCCGCTCGTTGACCGAGACCGGCTCGACGCCGAGGTGCTCGCGCAGGAACGCGTAGAAGGACGTGTCGGGGGCGAAGTTCCGGTCCAGGTGCGGCAGTCGGGCCACCGGCAGATACGTGCTCTCCAGGCCGACGCGTTCGTCGTCGGCGAGCAGGACGCGTTCCATGTGCCAGACCGGGGAGCCGGTGCCGATCTCCAGGTCGGCGGCGAGAACGGCGTCGGCGTCGAGTTTTTCGAGGGCGATCAGATGCCGGCTGGGCACCCGGCCCTGCCGCCGTACGCCCTCGGTGTAGCTCGCCGTCGACAGCGGCTGCTCCAGCTTCGGCCCGGCCACCACGGTGCCGCGGCCCTTGCGGCGCACCCGGCCCTGGATCAGCAGCTCGCGCAGCGCCTGCCGTACGGTCTCCCTGGCGACCTCGAAGCGGGCCGCCAACTCCCGTTCGGTGGGCAGCAGTCCGCCCTCGCCGAGTTCGTCGAGTACGGACTCCAGGCGGGTCTTGACGGCGAAGTACTTGGGCACCCGGCCGTGTTCGGGGACTCCCCCGCGGATCGGTGTGTGGGCATCGGCCGCGTCGCTCATCCCGTGATTCTCCCAGCCAGCGGGCCCGCACTGAACAGCGGAGCCAGCGCGAGCAGCGCCGCGCCCTCCGCGACGGCCCGCGGCCCGGCCGCGGCGAACCCGACGGGCACCCCGTCCGGGGCGAGTGCGGCGGCCACCGCGGCGCGGAAGACCTCCGGCGCGCCCAGCACCGTACGCCCGCCGAGCACGATCCCCCTGACGTCGAGCAGCGCGACGAGGTTGGCCGCGCCGACCCCGAGCAGCTCGGCGGCACGGCCGAGGTCCCCGCGCTCCACGGCCGCGAGGCACAGCGCCTCCAGGCACCCCCGTTTCCCGCACTTGCACGGCAGCCCGCCGAGCGCGATGACCTGGTGCCCGAACTCCCCCGCGCCCCGGCTGCCGCCGCGGTGGACGACGCCGTCGAGCACGAGGGCGGCACCGAGGCCGGTGCCGAGGTGAAGGTAGGCGAACGAGCGCGCATCGCCCGCGACGGCGGGCGGCAGGCCCGCGGGGCGGAAAAAGGGGCCGGGGCCGGCGGGCGGCAGGCCCCCGGGGCCGGGGAGTGGCCGGGGCTGCTGCGAGCCGGGCGCTGCACCCGGCTCCTGCTCGGGGCCGGGCTCCGCTCCCGGGTCCTGGGCCCGTTCGGGCTCCGCCAGGATCGAGAGGGCCGCCGCGTTCGTGTTCTTGTCCACGCTCACCGGGAGGCCCAGGCGGGCGGTGAGTTCCGCGCGCAGGGGGCAGCCCGACCAGTGGGGGTAGCCGGTCAGGGCGTGCAGCGTGCCGGTGCGGTGGTCCAGGGGGCCGCGGATGCCGATGCCCACGCCCAGCACCGGGGGTCCGGCCAGGGCGATGACGGTACGGATGGCGGCCGTCATCTCGTCCAGCGCGCGCGGGACCGGGTGGGACAGGTCGAGTGGGACGGTGTGCTCGCTGACGGTGCGGCCCGCGAGGTCGGTGCGGACGGCGGTCAGCTGCTCGCCGTCGAGGTGGACGCCGATCGCGTGCGCCGCGCCCGCCGCGAGGCGCAGCTCGGTGAGCGGCTTGCCGCCGGTCGAGGCGCGGCGGCCGGCCTCCTCCACCAGCCCGGCCGCCCGCAGCCGTGCCGTGATCTTGCTCACCGCCTGCGGGGTGAGTCCGGTACGCCCCGCCAGTTCGAGCCGGCTGACCGTGCCGCCGGCCACCGCCGCGTCCCGCAGCAGGCCGAGGACGAGCGCGGCGTTGTGGCCGCGCAGCGCGGGCAGGTTGGCCCCGGGCCCGGGCAGCGCGGTTCCGGTGCCGGTGCCGGTGCCGGTACGCGGCGGGTCGGGCTCGGGGGGCGGGTTCACGCTGCCATTGTCCCGCGCGCTTGCACTTTGGCAACACTGTTGCCAAAGTGAGGGCATGACCGCTACCGACCCCCGGCCCGCTGCCGAGCCCCTCCGCGTCGGACTGGTCGGCTACGGCCCGGCCGGCTCCTTCTTCCACGCCCCGCTGATCGCCGCGACCCCGGGCCTGGTCCTCGACACGATCGTCACCGGCAACGAGGACCGCCGCGCCCAGGCCCGCGCCGAGCACCCGGCGATCCGGTTCGCCGGCACCGCCGACGAGCTGTGGGCGCGGGCCGGCGAGCTGGACCTGATCGTGCTGGCCTCCCCCAACCGCACCCATGTCCCGCTGGCCACCGCCGCGTTGGAGGCCGGGCTGCCCGTCGTCGTGGACAAGCCGCTGGCCGGCAGCTCCACCGAGGCCCGCGAGCTCGCGGCACTCGCGGAGCGGCGCGGGCTGCTGCTCAGCGTCTTCCAGAACCGCCGCTGGGACAGCGACTTCCTGACGCTGCGCGCGCTGCTGGAGCGGCGCGAACTGGGCGAGGTGCAGCGCTTCGAGTCCCGGTTCGAACGGTGGCGCCCGCAGCCCAAGGGCGGCTGGCGGGAGTCCGGCGACCCGGCCGAGATCGGCGGGCTGCTCTTCGACCTCGGCAGCCACCTGGTGGACCAGGCGCTGACGCTGTTCGGCCCGGCGCAGCTCGTCTACGCCGAGTCCGACGTGCGCCGGCCGGGCGCGGCGGCCGACGACGACACGTTCATCGCGCTCACCCACACCGGCGGGGTCCGCTCACACCTGTGGATGAGCGCGACCACGTCCCGGCTGGGCCCGCGCTTCCGGGTGCTGGGCAGCACCGGCGGCTGGGTCAGCTACGGCCTGGACCCGCAGGAGGCCGCCCTGCGCGAGGGCCTGCGCCCCGGCGAGGGCGCGGCGTGGGGCGCGGAACCGGAGTCGGAGTGGGGGACGGTGGGCATCGACGAGAACGCGAAGCCGGTGCCGTCGCTGCCCGGCGACTACCCCGCTTTCTACGCCGCCGTGGAGGCGGCGCTGCGGGACGGCGGCGAGCCGCCGGTCACCGCGCTTGAGGCGGCGGCGGCGATCGAGGTCATCGAGGCGGCCAGGCAGTCCGCCCGCACGGGACGGACGGTGGCGCTGTGACGGGGACGGGGTCAAATGACCGTCTGGCCGAACTGGCCGAGCAGGAACGGGACTTGACGCTGACGCGGTTCAGCAATGAGGACGCGTGGCGACTGGGCTGCCTGATCGTGGAGTTGGCCCGGGAACGCGGGGCCGCCGTCACGGTGGACATCCGGCGCGGCGGCCAACAGCTCTTCCACTGCGCCCTGGAGGGCACGGCCCCGGACAACGACGCGTGGCTGGACCGCAAGGCGCGGGTGGTCGAACGCTACGGCGCTTCGTCGCTGCTGGTGGGTGAACGCTTCCGTGCGAAGGGCACGACGTTCGAGGAGTCCTCCCGGCTCGACCCGGACGTCTACGCCGCCCACGGCGGGGCTTTCCCCCTGCGGGTGCAGGAAGTAGGCGTGATCGGCGTAGTAGGCGTCTCCGGCCTCCCCCAGGCCGAGGACCACGCTCTGGTGGTAGCCGCCCTGACCCGCTTCCTCTCGCCCCCGCAAGCGGCGTAGCGCGCACGATCCCGCCGCGTGGGCGCTCCCGGCTTCGCCCGGTTTCAGGGGCACGGGACTGCTGTCGATCCGCGGCTGCCGCCGCGCGGGCGCCCCCGGCATCACCAGGGGCGCGGGGAACTGCGCCACCAGCCCACCACCGGCCGATGGCCGGGAAACAACAGAACCAGCCCCTTCGGGCCGGTGGTAAAGCGCGCCACCGCCGTGGCTGGCAGCGCAGTTCCCCGCGCCCCTGTTGAAGCCGGGACACATCGCGCCCACGCGGCGCCAGCCGCAAAAAGACAACAGCCCCGCGCCACCCGAAAAGCGCGGCGCAGCCGGGGAGCGGCCCCGCCGCGTGGGCGGGAAACCGGGGCCGACCGCGACCTCGGGGAGCGCTAAGCCGACTTGAAGACCTGCCGCTGCGCCCCGAGCCCGTCGATGCTCAGTTCGACGACATCCCCGGCCCGCAGATACGGCTTGGGCTCCGGCTGCCCCATCGCCACACCGGCCGGGGTGCCCGTGTTGATCACGTCACCGGGGTAAAGGGTCATGAAGTGGCTGAGGTAGCGGACCACCTCGGCCACCGGGAAGATCTGCGACGCGGTCGAGCCGTCCTGCTTCAGCTCGCCGTTCACCCAGAGCTTGAGCGGCAGCGCCTGCGGGTCGGGGATCTCGTCGGCGGTGACCAGCCAGGGGCCGAGGGGGTTGAACGTCTCGCAGTTCTTGCCCTTGTCCCACTGGCCGCCGCGCTCGATCTGGAACTCGCGCTCGGAGACGTCGTGGGCGACCGCGTAGCCGGCGACGGCGGCGAGGGCCTCCTCGTGCGAGGCCGCGTAGCGCAGTTCGCTGCCGATGACGACGGCGAGTTCGACCTCCCAGTCGGTCTTCTGGCTGCCGCGCGGCACCAGGACGGTGTCGTCGGGGCCGACCACCGTGTCCGGGGCCTTCATGAACACGATGGGCTCGACGGGGATCTGGGCGCCGGTCTCGGTCGCGTGGTCGTGGTAGTTCAGGCCGATGCAGACGATCTTGCCGATCCGGGCCAGCGGCGGGCCGACCCGCAGGGACGCGTCCAGTTCCGGCAGCGAGCCGTCGGCGCCGGCGGCGGCGATCCGCTCCAGTGCGGCGGCGTCGGCCAGGAGGGTGCCGTCGATGTCCGGGACGAGGGCGCTCAGGTCGCGCAGGACGCCGTCGTGGTCGAGCAGCGCGGGGCGCTCTGACCTGGCGGGGCCGACTCGCAGCAGCTTCACAGGTGTTCTCCGTAGCTAGGCCGAGCCGGCCTGGGGCCGGCTCCGGTGTTTCGGCCGACGAGGGACAGTCATCGGAGGTCTTGTCCGATCCTCCAATCCGAGCCCCCTCCAGCGCAACCCCCTGCGGGCAGCAAGGATCAGCTCGTCAGGCCCCGAAAGCCCGCGAGATCGCGAAGATCAGCAGGCCCGCCAGCGCCCCCACCACCGTTCCGTTGATCCGGATGAACTGGAGGTCGCGGCCCACGTGCGCCTCGATCTTGCGGGAGGTCTGGTCCGCGTCCCAGCCCGCGACCGTGTCGCTGATCAGCGAGGTGATCTCGTCGCGGTACGTCGTCACCAGGTACGTCGCCGCGTCCTCGAGCCAGCTGTCGACCTTCTCCTGCAAGCGCGCGTCGGTGGCCATCCGGCCGCCGAGCGCCAGCAGGGACGCCCGGGTCCGCATCCGCAGCTCGCTGCGCTCGTCCTCGGCCGCGGCGACCATCATCGCCCGCACCGAGCCCCATACGGACTCGATCACGTCCTGCACCTCGGCCCGCGCCAGCAGGTCCTTCTTCAGCCGCTCGACACGCGCCCGGGTGTCGGGGTCGGACTGGAGCTCGACGGCGAAGTCGCTGAGGAAGCGGTCGACCGCGCCGCGCGCCGGGTGGTGCGGGGAGTCGCGCATCTCGGTGACGAAGCGCAGCAGCTCCTTGTAGACGCGTTCGCCGACCTTGCGGTCCACGAAGCGCGGGGTCCAGCCGGGGGCGCCGCCCTGGACCGCGTCCATCACGGAGTCGCCGTGCTCGATCAGCCAGTCGTGGGCGCGGGCGCAGACCAGGTCCACCATCCGGCGGTGGCCGCCGTCCGCGACGATCCGCTCCAGCATCTTGCCGAGGCCGGGCCCGACCTCCTGGGCCTCGGCCCGGCGGGTGATCGCCTCGCTGACCACGGCCTGCACGTCGGAGTCGCGCAGCACGGTGAGCAGGCCGCGCAGGGCGGCGGCGGCCTGCTCGGTGACCTTGTCGGCGTTGGGCGGCTCCGCCAGCCAGCGGCCGAGCCGGGAGCCGATGCCGACGGCGCGCAGCCGGGTGCGGACGACGTCGGCGGACAGGAAGTTCTCGCCGACGAAGTCGCCGAGGCTGGCGCCCAGCGCGTCCTTCTTGGTCGGGATGATCGCGGTGTGCGGGATGGGGAGGCCGAGCGGGCGGCGGAACAGGGCGGTGACCGCGAACCAGTCCGCCATCGCGCCGACCATGCCGGCTTCGGCGGCGGCGGCCACGTAGCCGGCCCAGCCGCCGGCGCCGCTGGATTCCGCCCACTTGGCGAGGCCGTAGACGACGGTCGCGGTCAGCAGGAAGCCGGTCGCGATCAGCTTCATCCGCCGCACGCCGCGCCACCGCGCCGCGTCCGGATCCGCCCCGCCTCCCGGCCCGCCGGGCACCCGGGCGCCCTGCTGTGCCGCTGCCCCGGCCGGCGTACTGGCCGGCCCGTTCGTTCTCCCCGCGTCCATCCGCTCCACCCGCGTATTGTCACCGCTCCGACCCTCTGGGAACGTACGGCGAGTTCCCGTCGCCTCCCGGTGTCGTCCGATCCCGCCTTCCCGCAGCCCCGACGAGCACTCAGCGCCGCAGAAGCGGGTCGCGGAGGCGGCGCCGGGCCGCGGGCGGTGTGCTAAACAGGGTGTGACCAAAGGGGTAATTTGCAGCAGCTCACGCTCGGCATCGTGGCCAGGACCCGCAAGGAGAACGAGCACCGTCTGCCCGTTCACCCGGCTCATTTCGACCGGATCGACATCGGTCTGCGGCGCGGAATCTACCTGGAGCATGATTACGGAGCGTATTTCGGCGTTCCCGACCAGGAGCTCGCCCCGCTGGTCGCCGGCTTCCGCTCCCGCGAGGAGCTGGTGGCCGAGTGCGATGTGATCCTGCTCGCCAAGCCGGTGCACGAGGATCTGGCCGGGCTGCGGGACGGGCAGGTGCTGTGGGGCTGGCCGCACTGCGTGCAGGACGAGAAGGTCACCCAGGCGGCCGTCGACCGGCACCTGACGCTGATCGCCTTCGAGGCGATGAACCACTGGTCCCGGCAGGGCGCGTTCAGCCTGCATGTCTTCCACAAGAACAACGAGCTGGCCGGCTACTCCTCCGTGCTGCACGCCATGGGCCTGACCGGCATCACCGGCGACTACGGCCGGCGGCGGCGCGCGGTGGTGATCGGCTTCGGCGCCACCGCCCGCGGCGCGGTCACCGCGCTCAGCGCGCTCGGCGTGCACGACGTGGACGTGCTCACCGCCCGCGGCGTCACCGCGGTCGGCTCGCCGATCCACTCCGCCAGGATCGTGCACTTCGACCACGACGCGGCCGACGACACCCTCGACCCGCGGCGCAGCCAGGTCCGTACCGAGGACGGCACCAAGCCGGTGGCCGACTTCCTCGCCGGGTACGACATCATCGTCAACTGCGTGCTCCAGGACACCGACGCGCCGCTGATGTTCCTGATAGAGGAGGACCTCCCCAAGCTCGCGCCCGGGACCCTCGTCATCGACGTGTCCTGCGACGAGGGCATGGGCTTCAGCTGGGCGAAGCCGACCACGTTCAACGATCCGATGTTCACCGTCGGCGACCGGGTGCGGTACTACGGCGTCGACCACAGCCCGTCGTATCTCTGGGACTCCGCGACCTGGGAGATCAGCGAGGCCCTGATCCCGTACCTGCGCCACGTCCTGCGGGGGCCGGACGGCTGGGACGAGGACCTCACGGTGCGGCGCGCGATCGAGATCCGTGAGGGCGTCATCCAGAACCCGAAGATCCTGGCGTTCCAGCACCGCGCGCCGGAGTATCCGCACGGGCCGGCCTGAGCCGGAACCCGGATCGCACGGGCCGGAACCCGGATCGCACGGGGCCGGCCCGCGGATCGCACGGGCCGGCCGCCCGGCGGCGGGGTGCCGGTCATGCCTCCGTCGGGGCCGGGGCCGCGTACATGCGGGCGATCACCTCTTCGATCGCGGGCTCCCTGATCGACAGGTCCACCAGCGGGTACCGCGCGGCGACCGCCGAGACCAGGGGGGCCGCGCTCGCCGAGGCGGGGAAGGCCAGCCACTGGCGCGGGCCCTCCACCCGTACGCAGCGGGTGCCTTCGAGCTCGACCGGGGGGAGTTCGGCCGCGAAGTCCACCACGAGCACGCGCTCGCTCTCCCCGATCGCGTGCAGGCCGCCGAGGCCGCCGTCGTACATCAGCCGGCCGTGGTCGATGACCATCACCCTGCTGCACAGCGTCTCGATGTCGGTGAGGTCGTGCGTGGTGAGCAGCACGGTGGTGCCCTGCTCCTCGTTCACCGTGCGCAGGAACTCGCGGACCTTCGCCTTGCTGATCACGTCGAGCCCGATCGTCGGCTCGTCCAGGTAGAGCACCTCGGGGTCGTGCAGCAGCGCCGCCGCGATGTCGCCGCGCATCCGCTGGCCGAGGGAGAGTTGGCGCACGGGGACGTCCAACAGGGGCGCCAGGTCGAGGAGTTCGACGCAGCGGGCCAGGTTGCGGGCGTAACGGGCGTCCCCGATCCGGTACATGCGGCGGACCAGCTGGTAGGAGTCGCGCAGCGGCAGGTCCCACCAGAGAGTCGTGCGCTGGCCGAAGACGACGCCGATCCTGCGGGCCAGCCGGGTGCGTTCGCGGGTCGGGTCGAGACCGCAGATCCTGATCCGGCCGCCGCTCGGGCTGAGGATCCCGGTCAGCATCTTGATCGTCGTGGACTTGCCCGCGCCGTTCGGCCCGATGTAGCCGACCATCTCGCCGGCCGGCACGGTGAAGGAGATGCCGTCCACCGCCCGCACCTGGTGCCGCTCGCGGCGCAGCGGGCCGGCCTTGCGGCGCACGTCGAACACCTTCTCGACGCCGTCGAGTTCGATGATGGGGCCGGTGCCGGGAAGTACGTCGGGGCGGGCGTCCTGGTCGGTCGGTGCTTCTCCTGCGGGCTCGGGCATACGGTCAACTCCCTGTACTGCGGTACGAACGAAGGCCGGCCCGCCACGCCGCGCCCGCCAGCGCGCAGCACAGCGCCGCGACGAGCGGGGAGCAGAAGTCCACCCAGCGGGGCAGGCCGAGTGGATCGGGCTCGCCCAGGATGTCCAGGGCGGGCAGCCAGTTGACGAAGGCGAGCGGCACCACGAAGGTGACCCCGCGCACGAGTTCGCGGGCGAAGACGCTCGGCGGGTACTGGAGCATGGTGTTGCCGCCGTAGGTCACCGAGCTCTGCACCTCGGCCGCGTCGCCGGCCCAGAACTGGAAGGCGCCGCCGGCCACGAACACCGAGCAGAAGAGCGCGGAGCCCGACAGCAGCATCAGCGGCAGCAGCACCGCCTTGGCCGGCGTCCACTCCACGTCCACCCGCAGCAGCGCCCAGACCAGGACGGCGAGGCCCTGGGTGATCCGGCCGAGCCTGCGCAGCGCGAACTTGTCGGCGGCGACCTGCGCGAGCACCGGGACGGGACGCAGCAGCAGCGTGTCGAGGGTGCCGTCCCGTACCCGGCGGCCGAGCCGGTCCATGGAGCCCATGGTCAGGTCGGCGACCCCGAAGGCGGTGCTGGTGGAGCCGTAGAGGAAGGCGACCTCGGGCAGCGTGAAGCCGCCGAGCACGCTGATGTGCGAGAACATCAGCACGATCGTGACGAAGTCCAGGCCGGTGGCGACAAGGTTGCCGAACGCGGTGAGCACGAAGGACGTGCGGTAGGCCATCGTGGACCGCACCCACATGCCGACGATCAGCAGGTAGGCGCGCAGCGACTCGGCGACCCTGCCGCCGGGCTCGCCCAGGTCGCGGAGCTCGCCGGGCTCACCCAGGCCGCCGGGTTCGCCGGCCGGCGCCCACCGCTCGCCGCCCGCACGGGCCCTGGGTACGTCAGCCACCCTGCACCACCACCCTGCGGGCCGCGACCGCCTGCACCGTCCGGCCGGCGGCCAGCAGCACCGCCAGCCAGCCGGCCTGGAAGCCCAGCGCGGCCAGCGCCCCCGTCCCCCGGTGCCTGCCGAGCAGCACGTCGGCAGGCACCTGGAGGATCGCCGACCACGGCAGCGCGCGGGCGGTCTCGCCGAGCGCCCCGGGGAAGAGCGAGAGCGGCAGCAGCATCCCGGAGAAGAACAGCCCGGCCAGGAACGCCACCTGGCTGATGCCGGCCCCGTCCAGCAGCCAGAACGCACTGAGGCCGACCAGGAAGCGGATCGCGAAGCTCACCATCGTGCCGAGCAGCACCGAGGCCAGGAACAGCAGCCAGGTCAACGGGTCGGTGGGCAGGGCGAGTTCGAAGACCAGCGAGCCGCAGGCGATCGGCACCACGCCGCGCCCGAGCAGCTGGAACGCGCACCGGCCGAGGTCCGCCGACAGCCACCACAGCTGGAGGTCGGCGGGGCGGTAGAGGTCCACGGCGATGTCGCCCGACCTGATCCGCTCCATCAGCTCGTCCTCGAAACCGCCGCCCATCAGCGCCATCGCGGCCAGCAGCGCCTGCCCGATCCACACGTAGGTCAGGGCCTGCGGCTCGGAGTAGCCGCCCAGGTGCGGGCGCTGGCTCCACAGCGCGGTGTAGCTGTAGCAGATGATGAAGCCGAAGACGGTGTTGGTGAACACGCCCGCGATGGTGGCGGTGCGGTAGGTCGCGTAGCGGCGGAAGCCACGCACCGCCACGGCCGCGTAGAAGCCGCCGGCGCCGCCCGGGCCCCCGGAGCTTTCTGAGCCGCCTATCGCGCCGCTGGTGGAGCTCATCCCCATACCCCCTTTCGCCGCCTGGCACACAAGCCGAGAACACTAACCCCATCCGTCCCGCCCCACCATCGGTTTTCACCCCATCGGGCGACGCCGCTACGCCGCCCGGCCCGTCACAGCCCTGTCACGGATGCGTGCCGCTGATCCAGGACGGACGGATGGTGCGACAGTGTGTGATGGAGGCTACGTGCGCGTACATATGTGTACGTGTATGTCCGTAACGATCGGCGCACAATGTTCCGCCGCGGACCAACCCCAGCGGCGGCGGAGGAGTCCCTACACACATGAGTGACGAGCCGAATCGGAACGCGAGGGGCGCCGGCGGGAGCGATTCATCCCCGGGGACGGCCGGTTGGGGCCCGCGTCCCGCGCTCACCGACCGCAAGGGCCGGCCGCGCCGCACCGGGCTGCGCCGGCTGCTGCCCTCGTGGCGTACCGTCACCGGCACCGTGATCGTGGTGCTGATGCTGCTGATCGGCGCGTTCTTCACCGGTTACGCCCTGGTGTCCATCCCGGACCCGAACGCGGCGGCCACCGCGCAGAGCAACGTCTACCTCTACGCCGACGGCAAGACCGAGATGTCCCGCGACGGCGCGGTGAACCGGCAGAACGTGCCGCTGAGCGGGGTCGCCAAGACCGCGCAGTACGCGGTGCTGTCCGCCGAGGACCGCAACTTCTACCACGAGTCCGCGGTCAGCCCCAAGGCGATGCTCCGGGCGGCCTGGAACACCGCGACCGGCAAGGGCCGGCAGTCCGGATCGACGATCACCCAGCAGTACGTGAAGAACTACTACCTGAACCAGAACCAGACCGCCTCGCGGAAGGTCAAGGAGTTCTTCATCGCGATCAAGCTGGACCGCAACCAGTCCAAGGACCAGATCCTCGAGGGCTACCTCAACACCAGCTACTACGGCCGCAACGCGTACGGCATCCAGGCCGCCTCCCAGGCGTATTTCAACAAGGACGCCGCCGACCTGACCACCGCCGAGGGCGCGTACATCGCCACGCTGCTCAACGCGCCCAGCGAGTACGACCTCGCCGCCCACCCGGAGAACGCGCCCGCGGCCAAGGGCCGTTGGAACTACGTCCTGGACGGCATGGTCAAGGAGGGCTGGCTGTCGGCGTCCGAGCGCAACGCCACGGTCTTCCCCACCATCGGCAAGCCCAAGCCGGTCGCCAGCAAGGCCGGCCAGCGCGGCTACATCATCGAGGCCGTCAACCGCTACCTGGCCGACAACGACATACTCGACGCCGACACCCTGCGGCGCGGCGGCTACCGGATCGTCACCACCATCCAGAAGCCGCGCGAGGACGCGTTCGTCACCGCCGCCCAGGACAACGTCTACGACAAGCTCGGCAAGGCCAAGGCCGACCGGTTCATCCGGGCCGGCGGCGCCTCCATCGACCCGGCCACCGGCCAGGTCGTCGCGCTGTACGGGGGCGTGGACTACACCAAGCAGTACGTCAGCAGCGCCACCAACGCCACGTACCAGCCGGGTTCGACGTTCAAGCCGGTGCTCTTCGCCTCCGCCGTGCAGCACGCCTCCAAGACCCAGGACGGCCGGAAGATCACCCCGAACACCCTCTACAACGGCCGCAACAAGCGCGAGGTGATCGGCCCCGACGGCCCCACCGGATACCGTCCGGCCAACGAGGACAACGCCAAGTACGGCGAGATCACCGTCACCCAGGCGATGGACGACTCCGTCAACGCGGTGTTCGCGCAGATGGCGCAGGACGTCGGTACGAGCAAGGTGATCGACACCGCGCACGACCTCGGCATGCCGGACTCGGTGAACATCCCCAAGACCCCGGCGATGGCGCTCGGCGCGTTCGGCGCCAGCCCGCTGCAGATGGCGCAGGTCTACGCGACGCTCGCCAACCACGGCAAGGAGATCCCGTACTCGCTGGTGGTCAAGGTCAGCAAGGACGGGCACGACCTGAAGCTGCCGTCCCGCAACCCGGTGCAGGCGGTGCCGCGGCAGGCCGCCGACACCACCACCTCGGTGCTGCAGAGCGTCGTCGAGAGCCCCGGCGCCACCGCGACCGCCGCCCAGGCGTCGGACTGGCCGTCGGCGGCCAAGACCGGCACCGCGGACTCCGACAAGGCCGCCTGGTTCGCCGGCTACACGCCCAAACTCGCCACCGTCGTCGCGCTGTTCGGCATGAACCCCGACAACGGGGCGCAGGAGCCGATGTACGGGGCGATGGGCCTGGACCGGATCAACGGCGGCGGGCCGCCCGGCGCGGTGTGGGCCGACTACACGAAGGCGGCGCTGACCGGCGTCCAGAAGCAGGACTTCGACCTGAAGCTCCAGGCCGGCGCGGACGACTCGCCGCCGGTGACGACGCAGGCGCCGACCACGGAGCCGACGACGGAGCAGCCGCCCACGTCCGACGAGCCCACCACCCCGCCGCCGCCGACCTCCGACCAGCCCACCAGCGAACCGCCGCCGACCTCCGACGAGCCGACCAGCGAGCCGCCGCCCACGACGGAGCCGCCGACGAGCGAGCCGCCGTCGCCGCCGGACACCGGGACGGTGAACCCGATCGGCGGGCTGACCGGCGGCGGGGAAGGCGGCGGCGCGGGTGACGGCGGCAGCCAGGGCGGCGGCGGGACCCCGGAGGCGCCGTAGCGGAGGGGACGGGGGCCGGGGTTTCCGGCCGCCGCAGCTGAGACGACGGGGCTGGGGGCTCGGGCCGCCGCAGCCGAGACGACCGGGGCCGGGGTTTCCGGGCCCCGGGCTAGAGGCAGGACGTACGCGACCCCGCGCACCTCGACCTCGGCGCGGTCCTCCGGGTCGTACAGCACCCGGTCGCCGACCTCCACGCCGCGCACGTTCTGCCCGACCGCGACCACCTCGGCCCAGGCCAGCCGGCGCCCCACCGCGGCGGTCGCCGGGATCAGGATGCCGCCGCCGCTGCGCCGCTCGCCCTCGGCGGCGTCCTGCCGGACCAGGACGCGGTCGTGCAGCATGCGGATGGGCAGCTTGTCGTGCTCGCTGCCCGGTACGTCGCCGCGCTTGTCGGCGGGGGCGGCGGGTGTGGTGGTGCGGGCGCTGTCGCGTGGACTGTCGTGGGAACTCACCCGCACGACGTTACCGGCGGCGTGCCCGCATCGAGAGACCGGCCACCGCGGCGATCAGGGCGACGCCCGCCACGGCCGCCGGGATGATCCGCTCGGGGCGCGGGGCGCCCTCGTCGGTGACGAACTGCGCGCGGGCCCGGGTGACCGCGCGGTTGGCCGCGACATACGCCTGGCCGACGGTGCGGTCCACCGCGGAGACGGCCTTGGCCTTGGTGTCGCGGGCGATCGTGACCGGGTGCACCCGTACCGCGAGCTCGTCCAGGGTCGCCGCGAGGTCCTGCCGTCTGCGGGCGATCTCCGCCTCGATCTGGGCGGGAGTCCTTACTTCCGACACCGCACTGCCTCCCTCGCCTGATTCGGTAGCGTTCGGACAGTCTGTCAGTACGACGCGGCTCGCGCCTCGTCGGCACCCCCGTTTGCCTGAGGAGCTTTCCCATGTCCGAGCGTCTCACCCCCGGCGACACCGCCCCCGACTTCACCCTGCCGGACGCCGACGGCAACGAGGTCGCACTGTCCGCCCACCGCGGCCGCAAGGTCATCGTCTACTTCTACCCGCGGGCCCTCACCCCCGGCTGCACGAAGCAGGCCTGCGACTTCACCGACAACCTCGACCTGCTGGCCGCCGCCGGCTACGACGTGATCGGGGTGTCCCCCGACAAGCCCGAGAAGCTGGCGAAGTTCCGCGAGCAGGAGTCCCTGAAGGTCACCCTGGTGGCAGACCCCGACAAGACGGCCCTGACCGCCTACGGCGCCTTCGGCGAGAAGACCAACTACGGCAAGACGGTGATGGGAGTCATCCGCTCCACCTTCGTCATCGACGAGACCGGCCACATCGAGGCGGCCTTCTACAACGTGAAGGCCACCGGCCACGTGGCCAAGCTGATCAGGGACCTGAAGATCTGACCTCCCCCCACCCCCACCCTTTCGGGACCGTGACCTGTCGCACGCCCGTTCGTTGAGCCGTACGAGTGGCATACGAACACGCGAACGAGGGGGTGGGGGGGCGTGCCGACCAGTCCGTACACATATGAACGGCTCAGCGCCGCCGCAAGCGCTTCATGCACCATGTCGGAGGCGATGGAGAGGCTCGGCGTCGATCCGCGAGGACCGTCCCGGCGGTACCTGGCGGAGCGGATGCGGAAGCTGAGGATCAGCACCGCGCACTTCGAGCGCGAGGGCGCTCGGTGGACGCGGGAGCGCCTGGCACCCGTGGTCGCCGCGTCGACAAGCCTCAGCGAGGTGCTGCGGCAGCTCGGCGTCGACGCGGTCGGCGGCCAGCACGCCCACATCGGGCGACGGGTCAAGACGCTGGGCATCGATACCTCGCACTTCGCACCGCCGTCGCGGATGGGCAGGAAGCTGCGGCGCACGCCCGCGGACCTGCTGATCAACCAGACTTCCCCGCACGCCCACCGGGTGCCCGGTGACCGGCTCAAGCAGGCGATGAGGGCAGTCGGCCGACTGACCGAGGAGTGCTGCGCGCTCTGCGGCACCGGTCCTGTATGGCTGGGCCGCCCGCTCCCCCTTGAGGTCGACCACCTGGACGGCGACTGGCGCAACAACCGGATCGGCAATCTGCGGCTGCTGTGCCCCAACTGCCATTCGACCACCGACACTTATCGGGGCCGGGGCAAGGGCCAGCGGGGCGCCGCGCCCGCACGCTCGGCCGGACGGGGCCACTGATGGCCGCCGGCAACCGCTACTCGTACGAGCGGCTGGCGGAGGCAGCAGCGCAGTGCTCGGACATCGACGAGGTCGTGGCCTTCTTCGGCACCCAGTCTTACAGACGCCTCCGCCACTACCTGCTGGCCAGATTCGACCACTTCGGCATCGACATCACGCACTTCACACGCCGGACGCGGCGGCGGAGCGGGCCCCGTCCCGATCCGGCGGAGCTGCGCGCATCGGTGGTCGGCGCGGTGTCGGTGGCGCAGGTGCTGCGACGACTCGGACGGCCGGACAGCGAGGGCCAGCGGAAATTGCTGCGGACGTGGATCGCCGAGGAAGGACTCTCCACCGAGCACTTCCTCGGCCAGGCGCACCAGCGCGGGCGGCCCTCCCCGACCCCGGCCAAGCGAGCCGAGGAGATCCTCAGGCTGCACGAGGGCGACCGCCGTACGAAGACCACCCAACTGCGCCGCGCGCTGCGCGAGATTGGCGTCCCCGAACGGTGCGACACGTGTGGCACAGGGCCGATCTGGCACGGCAGGCCCATGACGCTGGAGGTCGACCACGTCAACGGCGACTGGCATGACAACCGGGCGGCGAACCTGCGGCTGCTGTGCCCCAACTGCCACGCCGTCACCACCACCTGGTGCCGCGGCGGACGCCGCAGGGGCTCCGGCCGGGGATCGGATAATCCCGAGCGGCCAGGCGGACCGGGCAAGTAAAGTAGCTCTCGGGTTGGGCGCCTGTACTCCAATTGGTAGAGAGGCTAGTCCTAGGAACTAGAGGTTGTCGGTTCGAATCCGACCGGGCGCACAAGGCAAAAAGAGCCCTTGACCTTCATTATGAAGGTCAAGGGCTCCTTCGCGTCGTCCCGGCTCGCGTGCTAGCCCAGCAGGGCGGGGAGGTGGGCTGCCAGGGTGCGGAAGGCTTTGCCGCGGTGGCTGATCGCGTTTTTCTCGGCCGGGGTCAGTTCTGCGCAGGTGCGGGTGTCGTCCTCGGGCTGGAGGATCGGGTCGTAGCCGAAGCCTCCGTTGCCGGTGGGGGTGTGGCGGAGGGTGCCGCGGAGTTGGGCTTCGGCCACTCGGGTGGTGCCGTCGGGGAGGGCGAGGGCTGCGGCGCAGGCGAAGTGGGCGGCGCGGTGGGGGGTGTCGATGTCGGCGAGTTGGGCGAGGAGCAGGGCGAGGTTGGCGGGGTCGTCGCCGTGGCGGCCGGCCCAGCGGGCGGAGAAGATGCCGGGGGCGCCGCCGAGGACGTCCACGCACAGGCCGGAGTCGTCGGCGACGGCGGGCAGGCCGGTGCCTTCGGCGAGCGCGCGGGCTTTGAGCAGCGCGTTCTCGGCGAAGGTGACGCCGGTTTCCTTGACGTCGGGGATCTGCGGGTAGGCGTCGGCCCCGACGAGTTCGACGTCGAGCCCGGTCTCGGCGAGGATCGCCCGGAGTTCGGTGACCTTGTGGGCGTTGCGGGTGGCGAGTACGAGTCGTCGGGTCGTCATGGCAGCGATTATCGCCGCACGGCGGAAGGCGTCAGCCGGTGGTCTCGGCCAGTGCGGCGAGCTGCGCGAGGGTGAGGTCGGCGCAGCCGGTGACGGCGAGGGCGAGCAGCGCGTCGAGTTCGGCGCGGTCGAAGGGCTGGCCTTCGGCGGTGCCCTGGACCTCCACGAAGCGGCCGTCGCCGGTGCAGACGACGTTCATGTCCGTCTCGGCCTTGACGTCTTCCTCGTAGGCGAGGTCGAGCAGCGGCACTCCGTCGACGATGCCGACGCTGATCGCGGCGACGGTCCCGGTGAGCGGCTGGGCCTTGGCCTTGATGAAGTGGTTGGTCTGCATCCAGCTGACGGCGTCGGCGAGGGCGACGTACGCGCCGGTGATCGCGGCGGTGCGGGTGCCGCCGTCGGCCTGGAGGACGTCGCAGTCCAGGACGACGGTGTTCTCGCCGAGCGCCTTGTAGTCGATGACGGCGCGCAGCGAGCGGCCGATCAGCCGGGAGATCTCGTGGGTGCGGCCGCCGATCCGGCCGCGGACGGATTCGCGGTCGCCGCGGGTGTTGGTGGCCCGGGGCAGCATCGAGTACTCGGCGGTGACCCAGCCCTGGCCACTGCCCTTGCGCCAGCGCGGTACGCCCTGGGTGGCGCTTGCGGTGCACAGCACGCGGGTGTCGCCGAAGGACACCAGGACGGAGCCTTCTGCGTGCTTGCTCCAGCTCCGCTCGATGGTGACGGGGCGGAGCTGGTCGGGGGTGCGGCCGTCGAATCGTGACATGCGGATGAGCCTATCCGGGTGAGCGGCCTCACTCGGACCGAACCCCGGCCGGGGGGAAGGGGCCCGGGCCGGCCGGGAGCGGGCGCCGGGCCGGCCGGGAGGAGTGCCCTGTGCGGCCGGGCGCACAAGCAGAACCCCCGGCTGCGCCCGCGCGCCCGGGGGTCCGCCGCTCCGTCAGCGGGTCACGTCCAGCGGGTCACATCATGTCTTCGATGTCCGCCGCGATGGGGTCCGCGTCGGTGCCGATGACCACCTGGATCGCCGTACCCATCTTGACGACGCCGTGCGCGCCGGCGGCCTTGAGCGCGGCCTCGTCGACGAGGCCGGCGTCCTTGACCTCGGTACGCAGCCGGGTGATGCAGCCCTCGACCTCTTCGATGTTGTCGAGTCCGCCGAGCCCGGCGACGATCTTCTCAGCCTTGGTGGCCATGTGCGTGTCTCCTGTTCCCCTGGTCCCCTGACCCACCGCGGGTCCGTTATGTCACGTTAACGCACGGTTGGACCAACTTCACGGGCGGTAGTCCGGCGGGTGGACGAGCATGACGACCACGGGCGCCGCCCCGCCAGGGACCGGCGACCGCGGCCGGCCGGCGACCCCGACCGGTAAGTGGTCTAAACCACTGTACGCGTCCGGCCGGAGCCCCGGCCGCCGGGATCGCAGGTGCCAGGACGGCCGGGCCGGGCCGGGCCGCGCCGTCACCAGGGAGGACGCCGATGAGTTCGCAGACCGCCGCCGGAGCGCCGGCCGGCGCGCCCCGCAAGCCCTGGGCGAGCATCCTCTTCCAGGGCCTGCAGAAGATGGGCCGCAGCCTGCAGCTGCCGATCGCCGTCCTGCCGGCCGCCGGCATCCTGAACCGGCTCGGCCAGCCGGACGTCTTCGGCAGCACCGGCCTGGGCTGGGACCGGGTCGCCAAGGTCTTCGCGGGCGCCGGCGGCGCGCTGCTCGACGGCAGCCTCGGGCTGCCGCTGCTGTTCTGCGTGGGCGTGGCCATCGGCATGGCCAAGAAGTCCGACGGCTCGACGGCGCTGGCCGCGGTGGCCGGCTTCCTGGTCTACAACGGGGTGCTGCACGCCTTCCCCAAGGACTGCGCCGCCGACACCGTCCTGAGCGCGGGCGCCTGCATCGCCAAGGACCAGAGCGCGGTGGCGGCCGAGTTCCAGAACCCGGGGGTCTTCGGCGGCATCGTGATCGGGCTGCTGACCGCGTACTTCTGGCAGCGCTTCCACCGCACCAAGCTGGTGGACTGGCTGGGCTTCTTCAACGGGCGCCGGCTGGTGCCGATCATCATGTCCGGGGTCGCGATCGTCTTCGCGGTGCTGTGCCTGTGGGTGTGGCCGCCGATCGGCGACGGCCTGACCAGCTTCAGCAAGTGGCTGGTGGACCGGGGCTCGATCGGCTCGGGCATCTTCGGCGTGGCCAACCGGGCGCTGCTGACGATCGGCCTGCACCAGTTCCTGAACACCTTCGTGTGGTTCCAGTTCGGTGACTTCACCAAGCCGGACGGCAGCGTGGTGCACGGCGACATCCCGCGGTTCCTGGCCGGCGACCCGTCGGCCGGCCAGTTCCAGACCGGCTTCTTCCCGATCATGATGTTCGCGCTGCCGGCCGCGGCGCTGGCCATCGCGCACACCGCCAAGCCGCACCGCCGCAAGGAGATCAGCGGCATGATGCTGTCGGTCGGGCTGACCTCGTTCGTGACCGGGATCACCGAGCCGATCGAGTACTCGTTCCTGTTCATCGCGCCGCTGCTGTACGCGATCCACGCGGTGCTGACCGGTGTCTCGATGACGGTGTGCTGGGCGCTGGGCATCAAGGACGGGTTCAGCTTCTCGGCCGGCCTGATCGACTACTGCATCAACTGGAACCTGGCCACCAAACCGTGGCTGATCCTGGTGGTGGGCGCCTGCTTCGCGGTGGTCTACTACGCGCTCTTCAGGTTCGTCATCACAAAATTCAACCTGCCGACACCTGGTCGTGAACCTGACGAACTCGGCGACGAGCTCGAAAAAGACAACCTGAAGTGAGGTTTGCGACGCCGCCGGGGCGCGACACGCCCGCTCTGCCTGCGGATCCGCGGCCGGACGTGCCAGCCGGGCCCGGGCGTGCTATTTTGGATCTCAGTTGCAGTTGTGGTTCCCATTAAACTTCAAGTGCGCCCTTCGGCCTCGGCCGATGAGTGCACTTTTGTTTTTCCGGTGTTTTTTCTGGACGGGGCATGCATCGCGGCGAACCGGTTCCCACATCCCGTGGGTTCCGAACCCTGCCCCAAAGGAGTATTGACATGGCTACAGGTACCGTGAAGTGGTTCAACGCGGAAAAGGGTTTCGGCTTCATCGAGCAGGACGGTGGCGGCGCTGACGTCTTCGCCCACTACTCGAACATCGCCGCGCAGGGCTTCCGCGAGCTGCAGGAAGGCCAGAAGGTGAGCTTCGACGTCACCCAGGGCCAGAAGGGCCCGCAGGCCGAGAACATCGTTCCCGCCTGATCTGACCCCAGCTCCACCAGCTTCACCCGAAGGCCCCCAGGTCCACGACCTGGGGGCCTTCGGCATGCCCGGTCCCGAATCACGATCCGGAATCACGGATTCCGTCACCCGCTCCTGACATGTTACAACTGGTCTACACCACTGAGTGGTATAGACCACGGCGGCGGGCCGTCCCCTGTAGTGCGCCCGCCTCACCAGGAGGAATCTGATGAGTTCGGCCACCGCCTCGGCGGCTCCCGCGAAGAAGCGGGGATCCGGCCTGTTCCAGGGCCTGCAGAAGGTCGGCCGCAGCCTGCAGCTGCCGATCGCCGTACTGCCCGCCGCGGGCATCCTGCTCCGGCTCGGCCAGCCGGACGTACACGACAAGCTGCACCTGCCCACCGACGTCACCCGGGTCTTCGCCGGCGCCGGCGGCGCGCTGCTCGACTCGTCGTTCGGCCTGCCGCTGCTGTTCTGCATAGGCGTGGCCATCGGCTTCGCCAAGAAGTCCGACGGCTCCACCGCACTGGCCGCGATCGTCGGCTTCCTGACGTACTACGCGGTGATCCACCAGTTCCCGATCGACCCGCACATGCCCGGCATGACGTACACCGGCGCCGGGCTCGGCGGCGGGTTCTGGCAGAAGGGCGGCACCACGGTCGCCGCCTCGTTCCAGAATCCGGGCGTGCTCGGCGGCATCATCCTCGGGCTGCTCAGCGCGGTGCTGTGGCAGCGCTTCCACCGCACCAAGCTGGTGGACTGGCTGGGCTTCTTCAACGGCCGCCGGCTGGTGCCGATCATCATGGCCTTCGTCGGCACCGCGCTCGGCGTCCTGGTGGTGGCCGGCTGGCAGCCGATCGGTGACCAGATCACCAGCTTCGGCAAGTGGATGACCGGTCTTGGCTGGGGCGGCGCCGCGCTGTTCGGCCTGATCAACCGGGCGCTGCTGCCGATCGGCATGCACCAGTTCGTCAACTCGGTGGCCTGGTTCCAGATCGGCGACTACACCGACTCCGCGCACCAGGTCGTGCACGGCGACCTGACCCGGTTCTTCGCCGGCGACCCGCACGCGGGCCAGTTCATGTCCGGCTTCTTCCCGATCATGATGTTCGGCCTGCCGGCCGCCGCGCTGGCGATGGCGCACACCGCCCGCCCCGAGCGCCGCAAGGCCGTGCTCGGCATGATGATCTCGCTGGCGCTGACCTCGTTCGTGACCGGTGTCACCGAGCCGATCGAGTTCTCGTTCATGTTCATCGCGCCGCTGCTCTACGCGATCCACGCGGTGCTCACCGCCGCGTCGATGGCGATCACCTGGGCGCTGGGCGTGCATGCCGGCTTCACCTTCTCAGCCGGTCTGATCGACTACCTGCTGAACTGGAACCTGGCCACCAAGCCGTATCTGATCATCCCGATCGGGTTGGTGTTCGGCGCGATCTACTACGTGGTGTTCCGGTTCGCGATCGTGAAGTTCAACCTCATGACACCGGGCCGGGAGCCCGAGGAGGAAGTCGAGGACATCACCAAGTGACGTACCGCGTCAGCGGGTGACCCGCTGATCTGGCCGGCCGGGCCCGCGCCCGGCCGGTCAGATCTCGTAGGTGGCGCCGGCCTTGGCCAGTTCCACCGGGCCGCCGAAGCCGGCCTGCGCGTCCCGCAGGCTGGCGGCCGGGCTGGTCCACGGCGGGATGTGGGTGAGGATCAGCCGGCCGGCCCGCGCCTTGGCGGCGATCTGGCCGGCCTCCCGGCCGTTGAGGTGCAGGTCGGGGATGTCCTCCTTGCCGTACGTGAAGGACGCCTCGCACAAGAAGAGGTCGGCGTTCTCGGCCAGGCCGCTGAGCGCGTCGCACGGGCCGGTGTCCCCGGAGTACACCAGCGAACGCCCCTCGGACTCGATCCGGAAGCCGTACGCCTCCACCGGGTGGCTGACCGCGTCGGTGGTGACGGCGAACGGGCCGAGCTGGAACGAGCCGGGCTCCAGGGTGCGGAAGTCGAAGACCTCGCTCATGCACTTCTCGTCGGGCACGTCGCCGTAGGCGATGTTCAGCCGCTGCTCGGTGCCGGCCGGGCCGTAGACCGGGATCGCGGCGGGCGGGCCGCCGTCGTGCCGGTAGTAGCGGGCCACGAAGTAGCCGCACATGTCTATGCAGTGGTCGGCGTGCAGGTGGCTGAGAAGTACGGCGTCCAGGTCGTACAGGCCGCAGTGGCGCTGGAGTTCGCCAAGGGCGCCATTACCCATGTCGATCAACAGCCGGTAGCCGTCGGCCTCTACGAGGTAGCTCGAGCAGGCCGATTCCGCGGACGGGAACGACCCTGAGCAGCCGACGACGGTGAGCTTCATTCCGGGAAACACCTCCGTGGGCGCGCCACAATCGCCCCACTCCGCAAGGGGTGGGGGGATTGGCGGGAGCGGTCCGCCATGTCCCCCGAGCGTAAGCCGCGGGACCGGCCCGCGCTCCTTCACAGCGCCCCGTTGTGGGCGGAATCACCAGTACGGGCGGGGGTGCGGGGGCCGGTACTGTCGCTAGTCGTGCGGATTTTCGAGCGTGCCGCCGCCGTGCGGCGGGGCGCGCGGACAGGCGGGAGCGGTCGTGAGCTCGTCCATGTGGGTCGCGGTGCTCGTGGTGGCGGCACTGGCGTTGGTGGCGACGCTGGTCGAGGCGCGGTCCCGGCCGCGCCGGCGGGCGGGCCGGCCGGTGGCCGGCGAGGTGTGGTGGGCGCGGGTGCCCTATGAGGACGGCGACGGGGAGAAGGACCGGCCGTGCCTGGTGGTGGGGGTGCGCGGGGAGGTGGCGCGGGTCCTGAAGATCACCACGAAGTCGCACCAGGAGCGGGCCGGGGTGATCGCGCTCCCGGCCGGCGCGGTGGGGGACGCCCGGGGGCGGGCGAGCTTTCTGGAGACCGGCGAGGAGCGGGACGTTCCACTCGGGCATTTCCGGCGGCGGGTCGGCCCGCTGGACCGGGGCGTGTGGCGCCAGGTGCGGCGCCGACGCTGACCCCCCTACGGCTACGCCCAGAGCTGGCCGTGCAGGGCCTCTACCGCCGCCTCCGTGGATTCGGCCGTGTAGATGCCCGTCGACAGGTATTTCCAGCCGCCGTCGGCCACCACGAAGACGATGTCCGCGCGGGTGCCGGCGCGGTGGGACTTGGCGGCCACGCCGAGGGCCGCGTGGAGGGCCGCGCCGGTGGAGACTCCGGCGAAGATGCCCTCCTGCTGGAGGAGTTCGCGGGTGCGGCGGACCGCGTCCTGCGAGCCCACCGAGTAGCGGGTGCTGAGCACGGTCTCGTCGTACAGCTCGGGGACGAAGCCCTCGTCGAGGTTGCGCAGGCCGTAGACCACGTCGTCGTAGCGCGGCTCGGCGGCCACGATCGTGACGCCGGGGACCTTCTCGCGCAGGTAGCGGCCGACCCCCATCAGCGTGCCCGTGGTGCCGAGGCCGGCCACGAAGTGGGTGATCGTCGGCAGGTCGGCGAGGATCTCCGGGCCGGTGCCGGCGTAGTGCGCGGCCGGGTTGGCCGGGTTGCCGTACTGGTAGAGCATCACCCAGTCCGGGTGCTCGGCCGCGAGCTCCTTGGCGACCCTGACCGCCGTGTTGGAGCCGCCGGCCGCCGGCGAGGAGATGATCTCCGCGCCCCACATCGCCAGCAGCTGCCGCCGCTCGGAGGAGGTGTTCTCCGGCATGACGCAGACGATCCGGTAGCCCTTCAGGCGCGCGGCCATCGCCAGCGAGATGCCGGTGTTGCCCGAGGTGGGCTCCAGGATCGTGCAGCCGGGGGTGAGCCGGCCGTCCGCCTCGGCCTGCTCGATCATGTGCAGCGCGGGGCGGTCCTTGATCGAACCGGTCGGGTTGCGGTCCTCCAGCTTCGCCCAGACGCTGACGTCCTCGGACGGCGACAGGCGCGGCAGCCGGACCAGCGGGGTGTTGCCGACGGCCGCGAGCGGGCTGTCGTAGCGCATCAGGACATCCCGCCGGCCACGGCGGGGAGGATGGTCACGCTGTCGCCGTCGGTGAGCTTGGTGGAGATGCCGTCCAGGAAGCGGACGTCCTCGTCGTTGAGGTAGACGTTCACGAAGCGGCGCAGCTCGCCGCCGTCCACCACCCGGTCGCGCAGCCCCGCGTGCCGGCTGTCCAGGTCCGCGAGCAGGTCGCTGAGGGTGGCGCCGGCGCCCTCGACGGCCTTCTGGCCGTCGGTGTACGTGCGCAGGATGGTGGGGATGCGGACCTCGATGGCCATGGCGGCGCTCCAGTGAAGTGCGTGCGTACGCGGGGCGTACGGGGGCGGGGTGGGTGCGGTGCTGCGGCGGTGCTGCGGGCGGGGTCAGGCGCGCGGACACGCCGCACTGGTGCGGCGGCACAGGTCGACGTGCAGCCGCGCCACGAGCAGGGTGCCCGGCGCCTTGTCGCTCACGTCGTGGAAAACCATGGGCTCATCGTATCGATTCCCCCGGCCGCCCGGCCGCCGTCGTCCCACGATCCAAGACGTCATCTGGACGTCACTGGTAGGAAGCCACCACATTTACCTCTTCTTCGGTGACCACGCCGTCCACGATGCGAAACGACCGGAACGGGGACGGCTCGGCGAACTCCTCGGCCGTGGTCACCAGCACGTAGTGGGCGCCCGGCTCGTTGGCGTAGCTGATGTCGGTGCGGGACGGGTACGCCTCGGTGGCGGTGTGCGAGTGGTAGACGATCACCGGCTCCTCGTCGCGGTCGTCCATCTCGCGGTAGAGCTTCAGGAGGTCGGTGGAGTCGAACTCGTAGAACGTGGGTGAGCGGGCCGCGTTCAGCATCGGGATGAACCGCTCGGGGCGGTCGCCGCCTTCCGGGCCCGCGACGATCCCGCAGGCCTCGTCGGGGTGGTCGGCCCTGGCGTGGGCGACGATCGCGTCGTACAGGTCCTGGGTGATGGTGAGCATGCCGGAAAAATAACAGGCGCCCGGTGCCTCACAGCGTGGCGGCGTCCGGGGCCAGCGGCCCGGCCGGCGGGCCGGTGGGCGGCCCGGCCGGCGCCAGGTGCGGGCGGCGGACGAAGGCGGCCGGGTTGCGCCGCTTGAGCACCGGGTAGCCGGCGCCGAGCACGGCCAGCCACAGCGGGGCCCCGTACAGCGAGATCCGGGCCTCGGAGTCGAGGCCGATCAGCACCAGGACCATCACCAGGAAGGCCAGCGCGACCCAGCTGGCGGCGGCCCCGCCGGGCGCGGTGAACCAGGCGGGCGCGGCCCGTCCGGCCCGCACCGCGGCCCGGTAGCGGATGTGCGAGGCCAGGATGACGCTCCAGGTCCACACTCCGGCGACGGTGGCGAAGGCGGTGATGTAGGTGAACGCGCCTTCGGGGTCGGCGTAGTTGACCCACACCCCGATGCTCATCACGGCGACCGACGCGAGCGTGCCGGCGGCGGGGGTGCGGCGGGCGGTGAGCCGGCCGAAGACCTGCGGGCCCTGGCCGTTGGCGGCGAGGTCGCGGAGCATCCGGCCGGTGGAGTACATACCGGAGTTGCACGAGGACAGCGCCGCGGAGAGCACCACGAAGTTGACCACGCCGGCCCCGAACGGGATGCCGATCTTGGCGAACGCGGCCACGAACGGGCTGACGCCGGGCTCGAACTCGGTCCAGGACACCACGCACAGGATGACGGCGAGGGCGCCGACGTAGAACAGCCCGATCCGCCACGGCAGCGTGTTGATCGCCTTGGGCAGCGTCTTGCGCGGGTTCTGCGCCTCGCCGGCGGTGACGCCGACGAGTTCGACGGCCAGGTAGGCGAACATGACGATCTGCAGCGTCATCAGGGAGCTGCCGACGCCGTGTGGGAAGACCCCGCCGTCGGCCCACAGGTGGGTGACCGAGGCGGTGTGGCCGGCCGCGGACAGGCCGAGGGTGAGCACGCCGACGCCGATCAGGATCATGCCGACGATCGCCGTCACCTTGATCATCGACAGCCAGAACTCGACCTCGCCGAACAGCCGTACCGAGATCAGGTTGGCGGCGAAGAGCACGACCAGGAAGCCGAGGGCGGCCGACCACTGCGGGACGGCCGGCCACCAGTAGGCCAGGTAGGTGGCGGCGGCGGTGACCTCGGCCATGCCGGTCACCACCCACATCAGCCAGTACGTCCAGCCGGTGACGTAGCCGGCGAACGGTCCGAGGAACTCCCGGGCGTAGTCGGCGAACGAGCCGGACACCGGGCGGTAGGTGAGCAGTTCGCCCAGTGCGCGCATGATGCAGAAGATGACGCCGCCGGCCACCGCGTACATCAGGATCAGGCTTGGGCCGGCCTGGTGGATGGCCCGGCCGGCGCCGAGGAACAGGCCGGTGCCGATGGCGCCGCCGATGGCGATCATCTGGATCTGCCGGCTGCCCAGGCTGCGGGCGTAGCCCTCGTCGCCGGTCTCGGCCGTGTCCACCGGGCCCGCCGTGTCCGTCACATCCGTCATAAGCGGATTCGTACCACGGGGCTGGGGCGTCGGCTCGTCGGGCGCATCGGGGCCGATGGGCCCCGACCGGTCAGCGCATCAGGGCCTCGACCAGCGACTCCTGGAGGCCGCCGAGCCACAGGTAGGCCATCACCAGGGGCTTGCGCGGGTCGTCGTCCGGCAGCCGGTACAGCTCGCTGTCGGCGTCCTCGCTGACCTCGAGACGGGTCCCTATGGTCAGCCGCAGGTCGTTGAGCGCGCCGAGCCACTGCCTGGCCTGCTCGGGGTTCAGCTTGAGCACCGGGCCGCCGGCGTCGAGCACCTTGATCATGGCCAGGGCGTCGTTGCGCTTGCGGCCGCGCAGGTCGTTCTCGGTGAAGCGGCGGAACTCCGCGGCGTCGCCGGTCTCCTCGTACGCGTCGGGGAACAGCCGGGCCAGCGCGGGGTCGGTGGGCGGCTTGCTGGGGCCTTCAAAATAAGGCGGCCATGGGGTCTCCCCGCCGAAGGTAGGGGACGGATCGGCGTCCTCCTGCTCGGGCTCCCCCGGGCCGACCAGTTCGAGCAGCTGCACGGCGAGGCTGCGCAGGATGGAGATCTCCACGTCGTCGAGCGCGATGGCGGCGCCGCCGCCGGAGACCTTCTCGAAGTAGCCGGCGCGGGCGCGGCGGCCCATCAGCGGTCCTGCGAGAGGGTCGCCCACAGGCCGTAGCCGTGCATGGCCTGCACGTCCCGTTCCATCTCCTCGCGGGTGCCGCTGGAGACCACGGCGCGGCCCTTGTGGTGGACGTCCTTCATCAGCTTGGTGGCCTTGCCCTTGGAGTAGCCGAAATAGGTCTGGAAGACGTACGTCACGTAGCTCATGAGGTTGACCGGGTCGTTGTGGACGAGGGTCACCCAGGGCACGTCGGGTTTGACGGCCTCGAACGGGGATTCGGTCGACTGTGGCTCGGTCTCGACGGGGGCTGCGGTCAGACTCACAGGTCCCATGCTGCCGCGCCTGTGGCGTGTCGCACAAATGGGCGCCTGGTTGCCCCGGGAAATCGTCAAAGTGACGAGATGCGGGTAGCATCCCGGTCATGAGCACAGCAGACCTGGAACTGCCGGTGGACGTGCCGTCCACGGCGCTGTTCACCGACCGGTACGAGCTGACGATGCTGCAGGCGGCGCTGCGCAGCGGGGCGGCGCACCGGCACTCGGTCTTCGAGGCGTTCACCCGCCGGCTCCCCGAGGGCCGCCGCTACGGCGTGGTGGGCGGCACCGGCCGGGTGCTCGACGCGGTGCAGAGCTTCCGCTTCGACCCGCCGGTGCTCGAATTCCTCGAACGCGAGCGGGTGGTGGACGGGCCGACGCTGGAGTGGCTGGCCGGCTACCGCTTCACCGGCGACATCTGGGGCTACCCCGAGGGCGAGGTGTACTTCCCCGGGTCGCCGATCCTGCGGGTGGAGGGGTCCTTCGCCGAGGCGGTGCTGCTGGAGACGGTGATCCTGTCGATCCTCAACCACGACTCGGCGATCGCGGCGGCCGCCTCCCGGATGGCGGTGGCGGCCGGCGACCGGCCGCTGATGGAGATGGGGGCCCGGCGGGCGCACGAGCTGGCCGCGGTGGCGGCCTCGCGGGCCGCGTACGTCGGCGGCTTCCGGTCCTCGTCCAACCTGGCGGCCGGATTCCGCTACGGCATCCCCACGATCGGCACGAGCGCGCACGCGTTCACGCTGCTGCACGACACCGAGCGGGACGCCTTCACCGCGCAGGTGGAGTCGCTCGGCCGGGACACCACGCTGCTGGTCGACACGTACGACCTGACGGAGGCCGTGCGCACGGCGGTGGAGGTGGCCGGGCCCGAGCTCGGCGCGGTGCGGATCGACTCGGGGGACCTGCTGCTGCTGGCGCACCGGGTCAGGCAGCAGCTGGACGATCTGGGCGCGAAGAACACGCGGATCATCGTGACGTCGGATCTGGACGAGTACGCGATCGCGTCGATGGCGGCGGCGCCGGTGGACGCGTACGGGGTAGGTACGTCGCTGGTGACCGGCAGCGGGTACCCGACGTGCTCGATGGTCTACAAACTCGTGGCGCGCGGCGCCGACGCGGACCCCGCGGGGCCTTTGACGGCGGTGGCGAAGAAGTCGATGGGCGCGAAGACGAGTGTCGGCGGCCGCAAGTGGGCGGCGCGGCGGCTGGACGCGGACGGGGTGGCCGAGGCCGAGGTGATCGGCACGGGGGCCCTTCCGGCGGACCTCGCCGACCACCAGCTGCTGGTCCCCCTGGTCCGCGGCGGCCAGATCACCGGCCGCGAGCCCCTGGACGCGGCCCGCACCCGCCACATCACCGCCCGCGCGACGTTGCCCCTGTCCGCGACCCAGCTCTCCCGCGGCGAGCCCGTGATCCCGACGGAGACCCACATCCCCCGGTAGCCAAGGTGCCGGCCCGCCGTGGCTGGTCGCGCAGTTCCCCGCGCCCCTGGGGTACCACAGCCCGGTGACCACAGTTGCGGCCCGCTCTGGCTGGTCGCGCAGTTCCCCGCGCCCCTACGGGGCACGAACCGCCGCGCGGGCGCTCCCGGCACCACCAGGGGCGCGGGGCTGTATCCGATCTGCGGCTGGCGCAGCGTGAGCGCGATCAGCCGCGGTGGCGCGGTACTGTCCCTACGGCCGTCACGCGCGACGGTGCGTGAATCCCGAACCTCCGCCGGAAGGGCACCATGCACAGGGCACTCATCGTCGTCGATGTGCAGAACGACTTCTGCGAAGGCGGCAGCCTCGCCGTCCCCGGCGGAGCCGACGTCGCCGCCGCGATCACCGATCTGATCGGGGAGTCCGCCGGGAGCTACCGGCATGTCGTGGCCACCCGGGACCACCACATCGATCCCGGCCCGCACTTCTCGGCGACGCCGGACTTCGTCACGTCCTGGCCGGTGCACTGCGTCGCGGGGACGGAGGGCGTCGGGTTTCATCCGAACTTCGCGCCGGCTGTCGCCTCGGGCGCCGTGGACGCCGTGTTCGACAAGGGCGCGTATGCCGCCGCGTACAGCGGGTTCGAGGGGCAGGATGAGAACGGCGTCTCGCTGGCGGACTGGCTGCGCGAGCGGGACGTGCAGGAGCTGGACGTGGTGGGGATCGCCACCGATCACTGCGTGCGGGCCACCGCCCTGGACGCCGCCCGCGAGGGCTTCAGTACGCGGGTGCTGCTCGGCCTGACCGCCGGGGTGGCCGCGGCGACCACCGACCGGGCGCTGACCCAGCTCGTGGAGGCCGGCGTCACCCTGACCGGGAGCCCGGTCGTAGCGGGCTGAAGGGCCGGGAAACGGTCAGCCCGCCGTACGGTTGAGCGCCGATATCGGGTGCCACAGCTCGTCCCCGCCGGGCTCGTACTCCCGCCAGATCAGCCCGTCGGGGTGGTGCAGCACCGCCGTGAGCTCGTCCGGGGTGGGCGGCTCCCCGTTACCGCTGAGCCTGGCGCCGCGAAAGCCCAGGTTGCTGAGCCGGGTGAGGGCCCGCTGCCGGTTCTGGGCGTGCACCACCACCCGTACGGCCCGCTCCGGGCAGGCCGGATGCGGCAGCCGGAGGGCGACGACGACCGTGCCCCCCGGTAGCTTGCTGAATCCGCCGACAGCCATGGTCACATCATCAGCCGTTCGGCCGCCGTCCACCAGAGGACGACGGCCGAACGCAGCGTTTCCGCAGGTCAAACGATGTGTGTACAGCAGGGTGGTGACTACCGGTGAGCGGGGCTCACCAGGAGTGTCATGCTGCTGCCGTCCAGCGGTTCACCCACGATGGAGATCCGGGTGTTGGTGTCCGGCACCTTGACGCTGCCGGTCGGGTTGGACGCGTCCCAGTAGCTGCCGTAGTGGTCGTCGAAGACCGGCGTGCCGAACTTCGCCTTCACCTTGGCCGCGGCCCCGTCGTCGTGCAGGGTGAAGCCGTCGGTCGGGTACCAGCTGAAGGGCGAGTCGTACGCCTGGATGCGGTTGCGCATGATCGTGCCGTCCGACCACTTCTCGGCCTTGGGGTGCGCGTCCACCGGCAGGATCTCGCCGCTGCCGGGGTGGATGCCCACGTTGTTGTCGGCCTGCGAGGTGTCCCACAGCCAGACCAGCAGCCCGTTCTGGTACGGGAAGTGCTCGACCTTCAGCGGGGTGTCGGTGAGCCAGCCGAAGTTGTACGGGCCGGTCTTCAGCGTCTTGTCATAGCTGACGTACTGCCGGTTCTCGGCGATGTAGAACTCCGGGTAGTCGTTGGTGAACGACGCCCCGATCCGCGAGAAGCCCTTGGCCGTCCAGCCGTTGTCGTCGGTCTCGGCGCCGTCGGTGACCACGGGGGCGCCGTCGGCGGTGACGCTGATCGCGTCGGCCGCGAAGCCCTGCTGCGCGACGCCGCCGTCGGTGAGGTAGCGGAAGCGCAGCTGGATCTGCTTGCCGGCGTAGGCGTCGAGCGGGAAGGTCAGGTCCTCGTACGCGCCGCTGGTGCCGGTGAGCGCCGGGTTGTCGCCGCCGTCGCGCGGGATGGCCTTGCCGCCCGCGGTGCCGTCCAGCGCGCTCCAGTTGGCGCCGCCGTCGGTGGAGACCTCGGTGTAGAGGTAGTCGTAGTTCTCCTCGATGTCCCACCAGCCCTTGAGGGTCAGCGAGGCCGAGGTCTTGCCGGTCAGATCGACGGGCCTGGTCAGGGTGTTGGACAGGTTGTCGCCCATGCCGCTCCACCACTGCTTGCTGCCCTCGGCGGGCGCGGTGATGGTGGTGGTGACGGCCTTGTCCGGCAGTTGGACCACCAGGGCCTGTTTGTCCTTGGTGTTGTACTCGGCGACGCCCAGCTTGGTCAGCGAGGTCTTGCCGGCCTTGGCGGTGCCGTAGTTGAGCCAGCCCAGCTGGAGCTTGTCCCAGGCGCTCATGTCGTCGGGCAGGTCGCCGATCGCGTTCTTGCCGGTGCCCATCCAGGACCCGGACGACATCAGCGACCAGAAGGCGACGTTGGACTCGCCGACGTAGGTGGTGTCGTACTCGTCGGGCAGGCCGAGGTCGTGGCCGTACTCGTGGGCGAAGACGCCGAGTCCGCCGTTCTCCGGCTGGAGGGTGTAGTCGCCGACCCAGATGCCGGTGTCGCCGATCTGGGTGCCGCCGGCCTTGTCACCCTCGGGGCCGGTCTTGCCGGCGTCGGTGCCGTAGGCATACCAGCGGTGCGCCCACAGCGCGTCCTCGCCCTGCGCGCCGCCGCCGGCCGACTCGTCGGCTCCGGCGTGCACGATCTGGAAGTGGTCGATGTAGCCGTCGGGCTCGTTGAAGTTGCCGTCGCCGTCGTAGTCGTAGCGGTCCCACTGGTCGTACTGGGAGAGGTCGGCCTTGATCTGCGCGGAGGTACGGCCCTGCGCCTGCTGGTCGGCGACGTAGGCGGTGGTCGCGTCGCGGATCAGGTCCCAGGCGCTGGAGCAGGTGCTGCCGCCGCACCAGTTGGAGCCGTAACGGGCCTCGTTCCAGGGCACCTTGACCCAGGCGGAGACCTCGCCGTCCACCGAGTAGCGGCCGGAGGACTGCTTCTCGTAGTAAGTGGCCAGCGAGTCGGCGCCCTTGGCGTGCGAGAAGTACAGGTCCTGGAAGTGCTGCTGGTTGTAGTCGGCCTGCCAGGCGGTGCTGTTGTCGGTCTTCGGGTCCGGCTTGGCGATGGTGTTGTGCGCCGGGCCGGGGTCGCCGCCGTACTTGGGCGCCGGCGGCTCCGGGCCGTCGGGGCCGTCCGGGTCGTAGGTGGTGGTGGTGTCCACCTGGTCGCCGAACTCGGCGAGGATGGTGAAGATCTTGTCGGTCTTCTCCCGGTCGAGCTCGACGTACTTGCTCTTCTTGCCCTTGCCCGAGCCGAGTTGGACGACCTTGGACGCGCCGCGCTGCTGCACGGTGGCGTCGCCGGAGACGACCTGCTGGAGCGCGGCGGAACGTTCCGCCGACTGCTGCTCGCTGAACGGGCCCGGCAGGTTGTGCGCCTGGTTTCCTGCCGGGTCGTGGCTGACGGACGTGGCCGCCGGGTGGGTGCCGGCCGGTGCCGCCGCGTGCGCTCCGGCGGCGGTGACCGCGGGCAGTCCGAGCACGGCTATCGCCACGGCCAGGGCAGCTGGACGGGTGATCCTTCGCTGTCTCTTCAAGATTACTTGACCTCCCCTTGGGAAAGGCCATTGCATCGGAGTGCGGCGAGAAAAAACAGACCTTGACTTGTCCATGGCAGCCCAGTACGTTGACCGGTTTCCGGACACCGCTCATCGGACACCCGCGCGCTGAGGGCCAGTTGACGCCGACGGCCCGTCAGGCGCCGGGCGCCAGGCGGAGCGCGACCGTCCGGTTGTCGCCGTGCCAGGCGCACATGCGACCCCGTGCGCCCCCCGTGCTCCGGGCCAAAGGTAAGGTCATGCTTACCCGGTCTTCGCCCCGGGCATGTCGAACCGTAGAGTCATTCCGTCAGCCTTGAGCAATCCGTCAGCGCGCCCCCGCTTCGACGAATCCGAGGACGGTTCCCCCGATGCCACGTCCTGCCAGAGCACGTCTCGCGGCAGCTCCCCCGCTGCCCGTCCGCCCCACCGCCGCCCAGCTCCTGTGCGGTTGTTCGGCCGTCGTCCTGTCCACCTTCGTGGCGCTGTGGCTGTCGGACGTACGTTCCGGCGCCGGAGTCGTCGCCATCGCGGCCGCCGGCCTGGTGCTCGGCGTGGTCGTCGCGGTCGCCGCCGCGGCGGTGGCGCCCGCGCGGGCCGCCGCCCGCCGCAGTCCGCTGCCGGCCACCGGCTCGCACGTCGTCCACAGCCACACCGCCGTACCGATGCCCCGTACCCGGGTGGCACGGCCGGCCACCGAACCCCGGGTCGGTGAGCACTCGCTGCCCCGCTGAAACCGGCTCAGACGGCGGCCACGACCACGGTCTTGGCCGCCTTGTCGTGCAGGCACTGCCGGTAGGGCTTGTCCCACACGCACCACAGCGAGTTGAGCGCCCAGAACAGCGGGCCGATCAGGATCGACACCAGGACGCCGGGCAGCGCGTAGACCGCGGCGCGCAGCCAGCCCGCCGCGCCGGCCGGCACGGCGCCGTCGGCCAGCCGGGCGGACCGTATCCGCAGCGCCATCTTGCCCAGCGTCTGGCCGCGGGCGGTGGTCATGCCGCCCTCGTAGGCGAAGTACAGGACGAACGTCAGCACGCCGACGAGCAGGTTGCGCCCCGAGCCCGCGTCCGACGGGTGGGCCATGTCGCCGCGCAGCAGCGCGAAGCTGACCACGACGTCGAGGGCGAGCAGCACGACGATGTCGATCAGCCGCGCCAGGAAGCGCTGGAGCAGGGTGGCCAAGGGCGGCATTCCGGACGGCACTTGGTCTGCGGTCATGGCCTTCAGTAAATCAGCGAAGGCTGTGCGCGGGACAGAGTGCGGTACGGGGCGGTGACGGCTTGGGGTCGGGGTGCCGCGGCGTCAGGCGGCCTCGACGACCACCGTCTTGGCGGCCTTGTCGTGCACACCCTGCTTGTACGGCTTGTCGAACAGCACGGTGATCCCGATGATCAGGAACCAGAAGAAGCTGCAGCAGAACGCGGGCAGCCACAGCACCAGGGCGCGCAGCGCGGCGGCGTTCGGGGTCGGCACGGTGCCGTCGGCGAGCATCGCGGCGCGCAGCTTCATCAGGCGCTTGCCGAGGGTCTGGCCGGTGGTCTTGGTCAGGTACCACTCGTAGACGAAGCCGATCACGGCGGTGAGTACACCGCCGATGGCGGACCTGCCGCTGCTGAAGTCGTCGGTCTGCACCCCGCCGGCCGCCCAGTCGATCAGGCCGGCCGGGACCAGCACGATGACGATGTCGATGATCCGGGCGACCACCCGCCTGCCAGCGGCGGCCAGCGGCGGCATCCCGGCCAGCGGATCGCCGCCGGCGCGCGGATCCTGCCCGCCGTACGGTCCGCCGGGGCCGTCGTACGGGTTGCCCCCGCCGGGACCACCGGGACCACCGGGACCGCCCGGCCCGTACGGATTGCCCGGGCCGCCGGGCCCGACCGGGCCTCCCGGGCCGTACGGGTCGGGGCCGACCGGTCCGCCGGGCGGCGGCGGGTTGCCGTAGGGGTTGCCGGGCGGCGGCTGGTTCGGCGGCGGCTGGTCGTACGGCGAGCCGCCGTTCGCACCCGTCCCGCCGCCGCCCTGCGACGGCTTGGCGAACGGATCGTCGGGCGCCCCGTGCGGTGGCTGATCGCTGCTCATACCCCGAGTCAAACCCCGCCCGGCCGAGCCCGCCCGCGAGAGCGACCCGTTCGGGGTACGGCGGACTCCCCGCACCGCACGCGCCCGGAGACGGGCCCCGCAGGGGCGCGAGGAACTGCGCCACCAGCCGAGGCGGTGGCGCGCCTCACCACCGGCCCGAAGGGGCTGGTCCTGCCGTCCCCCGACCACCGGCAATCGGCGGCTGGCCGCGCAGTTCCCCGCGCCCCCGGGAAAGCCGGGAGCACCCGCACGCGCACAGCGACGAGCCCCGCAGGGGCGCGGGGAACTGCGCCACCAGCCCACGACAACGGCGCGCCTCACCACCGGCCCGAAGGGGCTGGTCCTGTCCTCCCCCGACCACCGGCAATCAGTGGCTGGCCGCGCAGTTCCCCGCGCCCCCGGGAAAGCCGGGAGCACCCGCACGCGCCGGGTGCGGCGGGGCGGTCAGACGCCGGCCACGAACGTGTGGGACGCCTTGTCGTGCCAGCACTGGCGCCAGGGGCGGTCGAACAGGCACCAGGCCACGTTGAGCAGGCCGATCACCAGGAGGTTGAGGACCGTCTGGGTCAGCCAGCGGCGCAAGCTCGCGCCGAAGCCAGGCGGGAGCTGGGTCTCGATGTCCAGGACCTTCAGGCCGACGAGCTTCTTGCCCGGGGTGCGGCCCCACTTCGCCGTCGGCAGCACCTCGATCAGCAGGCTCGCCACCAGCGCCACCGCGAGCACCGCGCCCAGCTGCGTGCCGGTGGTGCCGTCGATCAGCCAGACCTTCACTGTCTGGCCGGTGAGCTTGGCCTGGTCGACCTTGTCCTTCATGTGGTGGTACGCGGACGTGCCCAGCGGTACGGCGGCGGCGCCGGTCACCGCGAGCAGCAGCACCGTGTCGACCACCCGCGCGGCGAACCGCCGGATCAGGCCGCCCGGACGCGCCTGGGACAGCGAGCTCCCGAACGGGTCACTGGCCACCGGACGCCACGGCACCACGGCCTCGTCACCGCTGCTGCGCGCCAGCTCGTGCACCTGGTTCGCCCACGGCGGCGCGGCGCCCGGACCGGGCGCGGGCGACGCGGCGGGTGACGCGTGGCCCGAATCGGCCTGCCACGGCGGCGCGGCGGCCGAGCCGGGCGCGGAGGACGCGGCGGGTGACGCGTGGCCCGAGCCGGCCTGCCACGGGGCCGGCGCGGGAACGACGGCCCCGGCCTCGGGCCGGCCGGTCGCCGGCTCGACCCGCTGCGACGGACCGGGACGCCCGGGCTCGGGCCGCGCCGGCAGCGGCGACTGCTGCTCGGGCACCGCCGAGACCGGCGACCCGGTCGGCGCGCCCCACGAGATCCGGGGCAACTCCTTGTGAGCGGCGGGCGCCACCGGTCCGCCCGCGCCGCGCGGCTCCCCGGCAGCCGGCCAGGCGGGCCCGGCCCCGGCCCCGGCCCCGGCCCCGGCCCCGGCCCGCGGATCGTCAGCCGCGTGCTCCGCCCGCGGGCTCCCCGCGCCGAGTTGGGCGATCGGCGCGCGCGGGTCCTCGTCGAGGAACATCGGCCCGGACTCGTCCATCGCGGGGCCCGCGGCGGCGGCCGGGGCGCCGCCGGACTGCGCCGGGACGCCGCCGGCCGCGTCGGCGGGCTCAGCCGCGCCCGGCGCGGGCCGGCTCGTCCCCGGCACCCAGGCGGAGCCGTTCCAGTACCTGATGTAGTCCGGGATCGACGGATCGGGGTAGTAACCCGGCACCGGAGCGGCGGCGGACGAACCGGCGGAGCCAGAAGGAGGTGCGCTCATGGTTCACGGGTTCCGTATCTGCTCGTCCGGGGGTGTGCGACCTCCACATCTACCAGACCGGCGGGCCCGTCCGTGCCCGCGCCTGTGCACACCGCTGTCTCCCCTACGTCTTTACCCCTCCGCGCCCCCTCGCGCCCGGGGTTCTGCGAATCTGAACCGAATCGCTGAAAGTCGCGTAATGGTTGGAGAGGCACGCGCTCTCTCCAGGTGCACGCCCCGAACCGCGAAACCCGCCAGAAGGGGCCACCGCGCCAAGGAAAGGACGTCCACGCGATGCAGACCGTGGTGGAACGGGAACTGGAAATGCAGCTGGTGCTGTCGCCCGAGCGCAGCATCCCGGTACCGGCCAAGCTGGCCTACCGCACGGAGGATCCGTTCGCCGTGCACTTCACCTTCCATGTGAACTCCGACGCGCCGGTGAACTGGACGTTCGCCCGCGAGCTGATCGTCGAGGGGGTGTTCAGGCCGTGCGGGCACGGTGACGTGCGGATCTGGCCGACGAAGGTCAACGGCCGCAGCGTGCTGTGCCTCGCGCTCAGCTCGCCGGACGGCGACGCGCTGCTCGAAGCGCCCTCGTCGCCGGTGGCGGCCTGGCTGGAGCGCACCTTGCGGGTGGTGCCGCCGGGCACCGAGCACGAGCAGCTCGGCATGGACGACGGCCTCAACCAGCTGCTCGCGCCGACCGCCGGGGACGAGCTGTGGCTGCGCGACCCGTGGCGGGGGAAGGACGACACGCCGGACACGGGGGCGTGAGCGGAACCTCCCGCGGGCGGGGCCGGTCAGAACATCTTGCCCGGATTCAGCAGTCCGAGCGGGTCGAAGACGGCCTTGACGCCGCGTTGCAACTCCACGCCCGTCGGGCCGAGCTCGCGGGCCAGCCACTCCTTCTTGAGCAGGCCCACGCCGTGCTCGCCGGTGATGGTGCCGCCGAGTTCCAGGCCCAGCGCCATGATCTCGTCGAAGGACTCGCGGGCCCGCGCGGACTCGTCGGGGTCGTGCGCGTCGAAGCAGACCACGGGGTGGGTGTTGCCGTCGCCCGCGTGCGCGCACACCCCGATCGTCAGGCCGTACCTGGCGGCGATGGCGGCCGTCCCGTCGAGCATGTCGGCGAGCTTGGCGCGCGGCACGCACACGTCGTCGATCATCGTGGCGGTGGACACCTTCTCCAGCGCGGTGAGCGCCAACCGCCGCGCCTGGAGCAGCAGTTCGGACTCGGCGGCGTCCTCGGCCGGGACCACGTCGGTGGCGCCGGCCGCGGTGCACAGCGCGCCGAGCGCGGCCAGGTCGGCGGCGGGGTCGGCGGTGTCGAAGGCGGCGAGCAGCATCGCCTCGGTGCTCTCCGGGAGGCCCATGTTGGCCATCTTGTTGACGGCGCCGATGGTGGTGGCGTCCATCAGTTCGAGCAGCGACGGTACGTGGCCGCTCTCCATGATCGAGCAGACCGCGGCGCAGGCGTCCGCGGTGGAGCCGAACTCGGCGACCAGGGCGAGCTGTTGCGGCGGCGCGGGCTTCAGCGCGAGCACCGCCTTGACGACGATGCCCAGGGTGCCCTCGGAGCCGACGAACAGCCGGGTCAGGTCGTAGCCGGCCACGCCCTTGGCGGTGCGGCGGCCGGTGGACAGCAGGCGGCCGTCGGCGAGGACGACGTCGAGGCCCAGCACGTACTCGGCGGTGACGCCGTACTTCACGCAGCACAGGCCGCCGGCGCCGGTGCCGATGTTGCCGCCGATCGTGCACATCTCCCAACTGGACGGGTCCGGCGGGTAGTACAGGCCGCGCTCGCCGACGGCGCGGGACAGGACGGCGTTGATGACGCCGGGTTCGACGACGGCGATCCGGTCGACCGGGTCGATCTCCAGGATGCGGTCCATCTTCGCCAGGGACAGCACGATGCAGCCGTCACTGGCGTTGGCGCCCCCGGACAGCCCCGTCCGCGCGCCCTGCGGCACCACCGGCACGCCCGTCGCGGTGGCGGTCCGCATCACGTGCTGCACGTCCTCCACGCTGCGCACGACCACAACGACGCCGGGCACGCCGGCCGCCGAGAAACTCGCCATGTCATGGGCGTACGCCCCGGTGACGTCCGGATCGGTGAGTACGGCCCCTTCCGGGAGCCCCGCGGCCAGCTGCGCTATGACGTCGTTGTCCATCCCCCCACTTTCCCACGCCCCCGGCGTGACCAGGGGCGCGGGTTCGGCGGGGACTACAGGTTGCCGCGGAGTTCCTGCTCGCGCTCGATCGCCTCGAAGAGTGCCTTGAAGTTGCCCTTGCCGAAGCCCATCGAGCCGTGGCGCTCGATCATCTCGAAGAACACCGTCGGCCGGTCCTGCACCGGCTTGGTGAAGATCTGCAGCAGGTACCCGTCCTCGTCGCGGTCCGCGAGGATCTTCAGCTCGCGCAGCTCCGCCAGCGGGACGCGGGTGTCGCCGACCCACTCCCCCAGCGTGTCGTAGTACGAGTCGGGGGTGTCGAGGAACTCCACGCCCGCCGCGCGCATCGCGCGGACCGACGCGACGATGTCGTTGGTGGCCAGCGCGATGTGCTGGACGCCGGGGCCGCCGTAGAACTCCAGGTACTCGTCGATCTGCGACTTCTTCTTTCCCGCGGCCGGCTCGTTCAGCGGGAACTTGACCTTCAGCGTGCCGTCCGCGACCACCTTGGACATCAGCGCCGAGTACTCGGTGGCGATGTCGTCGCCGACGAACTCCTTCATGTTGGTGAAGCCCATCACCTGGTTGTAGAAGCCCACCCACTCGTTCATCCGGCCGAGCTCCACGTTCCCCACGCAGTGGTCCACGGCCTGGAAGAACCGGCGCGCGGGCGGCGTCGTCAGCGGGGCGGACGCGGCGAAGCCGGGGAGGTAGGGGCCGTCGTAGCCGCTGCGGTCGACCAGGGTGTGCCGGGTCTGGCCATAGGTGGCGATGGCGGCGAGCACCACCGTGCCGTGCTCGTCCTTGAGCTCGTAGGGCTCGGTGATGCCGGTGGCGCCGTGCCCGACGGCGTAGTCGTAGGCGGCGCGGGCGTCCGGCACCTCGATGGCGAGGTCGTAGACGCCGTCCCCGTGCGCGGCGACGTGCTCGGCGAGGAACTTTCCGTGCTCGGTGACGGGCTTGATGACGGAGGTGAAGACGAACCGGGCGCCGCCGGACTCCAGTACGTAGGTGGCGGTCTCCCGGGTGCCGTTCTCCGGGCCGGCGTACGCCACCCGGCGCATCCCGAACGCGGTGGAGTAGTAGTGCGCGGCCTGCTTCGCGTTGCCCACGGCGAAGACGACGGCGTCCATGCCCTTCACCGGGAAGGCGTCCTCGGACTGGGCGGTCTCGGCGGTCTCAGTGGCAGTGGTCTGCGTGGCACTGGTCTCAGTCATGGCAAAAGCGTCTCGCCGCCTTTCATAGTGCGCAACAGTTCCCGTTTTGGCTGGACAGGCTGTACAGCACAGGCCACGATCGACGGGTCAATCTGTGCAGGATGACCATGGGGGTACGGGCCGATGGCGATCGACGAACTGGACGGCCGGCTGATCACGCTGCTCGACCTGGAGCCGCGGATCGGCGTGCTGGAGGCGTCCCGCCGGCTCGGGGTGGCCCGCGGCACCGTTCAGGCCAGGCTCGACCGGCTGCGGGCCAATGGGGTGATCCGCGGGTTCGGCCCGCAGGTGGACCCGGCGGCGCTGGGGTATCCGGTGACGGCGTTCGCCACGCTGGAGATCAAGCAGGGCCAAGGGGCGGACGTGCGGGCGCACTTGACCACCGTGCCGGAGGTGCTCGAACTGCACACCACGACCGGGCAGGGCGACATGCTGTGCCGCCTGGTGGCCCGTTCCAACGCCGATCTCCAGCGGGTGATCGACCGGGTTGTCGGCTTTGATGGCATTGTCCGGGCCGCCACGGCGATCGTCATGGAGAACCCGGTCCCGCTGCGGATCATCCCGCTGGTGGAGCAGGCGGCACGGGACACGTAGCGGCGCGGGGCAGTCCCCCCGGCGGCGCGGCACAGGCAGCGGGACACGGAGGAGGCCGGCGGGGGTGAGCTTCTGGACCTACGTCTCCAACCGGCACCAGCAGCTGCTGACCGACGCCTTCCAGCACGCCAGCGCCGTCTTCCAGTGCATGGTGCTCGCCACGGTCATCGGCGTGCTGATCGGGGTGCTGACGTACCGCAGCGAGTGGGCCGGCAACCTCGCCGTCACCTCGACCTCGGCGATCCTGACCATCCCCTCGCTGGCGCTGATCGGCCTGCTGATCCCGATCCTGGGCCTGGGCGTGCCGCCGACGGTGACGTCGCTGACGCTGTACGGGCTGCTGCCGGTGGTCCGCAACTCGATCGTCGGGCTGCGCGGGGTGGACTCCACGCTGGTGGACGCCGCCAAGGGCATCGGTATGTCGCGGATCGCCCGGCTGCTGAAGGTCGAACTGCCGCTGGCCTGGCCGCCGATCCTCACCGGCATCCGGGTGTCCACCCAGATGCTGATGGGCATCGCCGCGATCGCCGCCTACGCCTCGGGCCCTGGCCTGGGCAACGAGATCTTCCGCGGCATCGCCTCCCTGGGCAGTGCGAACGCGCTGAACGAGGTGCTGTCGGGCACGCTCGGCATCATCATCCTCGCGCTGCTCTTCGACGCCGCCTACGTCGGCATCGGCCGGCTGACCATCCCGAGGGGGATCCGTGCCTGAGCAGACGCAGCCGGAGACGGACGGGGGCAAGGAGCCGGGCCGGGAGGCGCAGACGGCGGTGGCCGGCGCCACCATCGAGCTCGACGGCCTCACCAAGCGCTTCTCCGGCAGCCCGGAGCCGGCGGTGGAGAGCGTCAGCATGGAGATCAAGGCCGGCGAGACGGTGATCCTGGTCGGCCCGTCCGGCTGCGGCAAGTCCACCACGCTGCGGATGATCAACCGGCTGATCGAGCCGTCCTCCGGCCGGATCAGGATCGACGACCAGGACGTCACCGACATCGACCCGGTGAAGCTGCGCCGCAAGATCGGCTACGCGATCCAGTCCTCCGGGCTGTTCCCGCACATGACGGTCGCCGACAACATCGCGCTGGTGCCGAAGATGACCGGCTGGAGCAAGTCCCGGGTGAAGGACCGGGTGGAGGAGATGCTCGACCTGGTGGGCCTGGACCCGCGCGAGTTCCACGACCGCTACCCGCGGCAGTTGTCCGGCGGCCAGCAGCAACGCGTCGGCGTGGCAAGGGCGTTGGCCGCCGATCCACCGGTGCTGCTGATGGACGAGCCGTTCGGCGCGGTCGACCCGATCACCCGGGACCACCTCCAGGACGAACTGATCAGGCTCCAGCACGAGTTGCACAAGACCATCGTCTTCGTCACCCACGACTTCGACGAGGCGATCAAGCTGGGCGACCGGATCGCGGTGCTCCGGGAGAAGTCGCACATCGTGCAGTTCGACACCCCCGAGGCGATCCTCACCAACCCGGCCGACGAGTTCGTGTCCGGCTTCGTGGGCGCGGGCGCCGCGCTCAAGCGGCTTAACCTGACCCGGGTCCGGGACGTGGAGATCGCCGACTTCACCGCCGTGACCGTGGACGAGCCGCTCCAGTCGATCTTCGACCGGCTGCGTACCAGCCGGCACAACGAGCTGCTGGTGCTCGACGCCCGCCGCCGCCCGTACAAGTGGCTGCGGCGCGGCGACCTGATGCGGGCCCGCGGCTCGCTGGCCCGGGCCGGCACGCTGGTGACGCACACGGTGACCAGGGACGCGACGCTGCGGGACGCGCTGGAGGCGGTGCTCACCGACAGCGCCGGCCGGGTGCCGGTCACCGGGCGGCGCGGCGAGTTCATCGGCGTGGTGGACATGGAGACGCTGATGAACTCCGTGCAGGAGCTGCTGGAGGCCGACCGGCTGACCGCCATCGAGCACGGCGAGGAACTGGCGGAGTTGAAGGGGCACCAGGAGGGCCACCAGGACGACGACGCCGGGGAGCCGCCGGTATGAGCGCCCCGCCGCCGGAGCCCCGGGGGAAGCACGCGGGGCCGGGACGGGGCGGCTCCTGGCGGGCCGAGGAGTACGACCTCCACGGGCCGGCCGTCCGCGACCGGGAAGGCGGCGGTGCGGGCGACGGTTCGGGCGACGGCCCGCAGGACGACTCCGGGGCCGGGCAGCAGGCCGCCCGCGGGAAGCCCGCCCCCCGCCTGACCTGGAAGAAGCTGGTGATCACGCCGGTGGTGCTGGCCGCCGCGCTGCTCGCCACCTACCTGTGGATCACCAACATCTCCCTGGACGCGGTGGCCCACAACTCGCTCGACAACGGCAACGTCCAGCTGCGGCTGTGGCAGCACGTCAAGCTCACCGCGATCTCCACCTTCTGGGTGCTGGTGATCGCCCTCCCGCTGGGCGTCGCGCTGACCCGGTCGCGGCTGCGCAAGGTCGCCCCGGTGGTCACCGCGCTGGCCAACATCGGCCAGGCCACCCCGGCGATCGGCCTGCTGGCACTGCTGGTGATCTGGCTGGGCATCGGCGCGCAGACCGCGATCATCGGCATCGTGGCGTACGCGGTGCTGCCGGTGCTGTCCAACACCGTCGCCGGGCTGCGGGCCATCGACCCGACGATGGTGGACGCGGCCAAGGGCATCGGCATGTCGGCGGCCGGCGTGCTGGCCAAGGTCGAACTGCCGCTGGCCGTACCGCTGATCCTGGCCGGGGTGCGCACCGCGCTGGTGCTCAACGTGGGCACCGCCACGCTGGCCACGTTCGGGGGCGGCGGCGGGCTCGGCGACCTGATCACGTCGGGCATCGTCACGCAGCGCATGCCGGTACTGATCCTCGGCTCGATCCTGACGGTGGTGCTGGCGCTGCTGGTGGACTGGCTGGCGTCGATCGCGGAGGCGCTGATGCGGCCCCGCGGCCTGGAGGCGGGCACATGAGGCGCCCGGGTGCGAAGCGCGGCGCGGGTACGGGGCCCGGTCCGCGGACGGCGTTCGGTCCGCGTACGGCGGTGGTCGCGCTCGCCGGCGCGGCGCTGCTCGCCTCCTGCGGGCTGACCAGCGGCAGCCCGCTGGTGGCGGACGTCAAACCGGGCACGCTCGGGCGCGGCGAGCCGCTCAAGGGCGCCTCGCTGGTGATCACGTCCAAGAACTTCAGCGAGAACATCATCCTGGGCGAGATGATCGGCATGGTCTTCAAGGCGGCCGGCGCGAGCGTGCTGGACCGCACCAACATCACCGGCTCCATCGGCGCCCGCGAGGCGGTCAAGTCCGGCCAGGCGGACGCCATGTACGAGTACACCGGCACCGCCTGGATCACGTACCTGGGGCACACCGAGCCGATCAAGGACCCGCACGCGCAGTGGCAGGCGGTGCACGACGAGGACCTCAAGCACGGCCTGACCTGGCTGCCGCCGTCCACCCTCGACAACACCTACTCGCTGGCGATCAGCCGGAAGAACAACGCGAAGTACCACCTCAGGACGCTCTCCGACGTGGCCGCGCTGGCGAAGAAGAACCCCGGGGCCGTCACGCTGTGCGTGGAGAACGAGTTCGCCTCCCGGCAGGACGGGCTGCCCGGCATGCAGAAGGCGTACGGCATGAACATCTCCAGCGGCCACATCCAGAAGATGGACGCCGGGATCATCTACACCCAGGTCAACAAGTCCAACTCCTGCCTGCTCGGCGAGGTGTACACCACCGACGGCCGGATCAAGTCCATGCACCTGACGGTGATGGAGGACGACAAGGGCTTCTTCCCCAACTACAACGCGGCGCCGGTCATCTACAGCAAGACGTTCAAGAAGTACCCGGTGATCGCGAAGCTGCTGGACCCGGTGAGCGCGAAGCTGACCACCGCGGTCGCGCAGGAGCTGAACGCCAAGGTGGACGTGGACGGCCAGGACCCGCAGGACGTGGCCAAGGACTGGCTGATCGAGCAGGGGTTCATCAAGAAGGGCTAAGGGTTGCAAGGATTCGGGGTTGCAAAGATTGTTTTGCAGCCAACCTCTTGCAAAGCAATCTTTGCAATCTTAGCCTGCCGCTGTGACCGACAACCCCGCGGACCAGATCCGCGCTCTCGACGCCCGCTCGCTGCGCGGCCTCGCGCACCCGCTGCGGATGCGGATGATCGCCGCGCTGCGCGAGTTCGGACCCGCCACCGCGTCCCAACTGGCCGACCGGATGGGCGAGTCCAGCGGCGCGACGAGCTACCACCTGCGGCAGCTCGCCGCCTACGGGTTCATCGAGGACGACCCGGAGCGCGGCGTCGGGCGCGAGCGGTGGTGGAAGGTGCGCTACCGGGGCACCCGGTTCGACAACGTCGAGGACTTCCTCCAGCACCCGGACCCGACGGTCAGGGGCGCGATGAGCACCTTCCTGTACGAGCACGCGGCCGCGCACGCCGAGCAGGTCAGCACATGGCTCGGCACCATGCACGAGTGGCCGCAGGGGTGGCAGTCCACCTGGGACATGAGCGACTGGACGCTGCGGCTGACGCCGGAGCTCGCCGAGCAGATGATCAACGAGGCGGCCGCGCTGATCGAGAGCTACCGCGAGCGGCTGGCGGAGGCCGAGGCGAAAGCGGGGGCGGCGGCCGGTTCGGCGGCCGAAGCGGCCGGCCCGGACGCCCCGGGCGCTCCGAACCCCCCGGACTCCGCACCCGGTGACGGCGAGGCCGCCGGCCCCGCCATGGTCCGGATCCACCTGCACGCGTTCCCCCGGTCCGATGCCTGACGGCGCCGGCATAGCCGGCCGGGACCGGCGACCGCTGGGCGTGCTGCTCGCCGCCAACGTGATCTCGATCGCGGGCAGCATGCTGACCGTCGTCGGCGTCCCGTGGTTCGTGCTGGAGACCACCGGCAGCCCCGCCAAGGCCGGCCTGGTGGCGTTCGCGGCCACCCTGCCGGTGGTGATCGCCGCGCTGCTCGGCGGCCCGCTGATCGAACGGCTCGGCTACACCGTGACCAGCGTGGTGTCCGACGCGGTCTGCGCGGTGGCGGTGGCGGCCATCCCGCTGCTGCACATGGCCGGGCAGCTGTCCTACGGGACGCTGCTCGCGCTGGTCGCGGTCAGCGGGCTGTTCCACTCCCCCGGCGAGACCTCCCGCGAGGTGGCGATGCCGCTGCTGGCGCGCCGGGCGGGCACCACGATCGCGCGGGCGTCCAGCGCGTACGAGAGTGCGTCACGCGGCGCCCGCATGCTCGGCGGCCCGCTGGCCGGCGTACTGATCGCGACGATCGGCGCGGCGAACGTCCTGCTGCTGGACGCGGCCTCGTTCGCCCTGTCGGCGCTGCTGATCGGCTGCTGCGTGCCCGGCGGCCTGCGGGCCGAGCCGCGACGGAAGGCGTCCCGGAGCGCGAAGGGGCCCGACGAGCCGCAGGAGCCCAAGGAACCCAAGGAGCAGTTCACGTGGAGCGGCTACCGGGCCCAACTCCGCGAGGGATACACCTACTTGCTCCGGGCCCGGCTGCTGCTCGCGGTCGTCGTCATGGTGATGATCACCAACGCCCTCGACCAGGCGTGGTCCTCCGTGCTGCTGCCGGTGGACGCCCGGAGGAACCTGGGCGGTTCGGTGAGCCTCGGCCTGGTCAGCGGCACGTTCGGCGCGGCGGCGCTCATCGGGTCGCTGCTGTACGGGGTGTTCGGCCACCGGGTGTCCCAACGCGGCCTGTACATCGGCGCGTTCCTGGCCTGCGGCTTCCCGCGGACCGCCGTCGGCGCCTTCGTACCGGGGCTCGCCCCGCTGCTGGTGACCTGCGCGGTGTGCGGCCTCGCGGCCGGCGTGCTGAACCCGATCATCGGCACCGAGATGGTCCGGCTGGTGCCGGAGCGGCTGCGCAGCCGGGTGTTCGGCGCGGTCACCTCGGGGGTGCTGGTGGCGGTGCCGCTGGGCGGGCTGCTCGGCGGCTACCTGGTGCAGTACGCGGGGCTGACCACCGCGATGGCGACGGTGAGCGCGGTCTACCTGCTGACGACGCTGAGCCCGCTGGTCACCCCGGCCTTCCGGACCTGGGCCGCCGCGCCGGACCCGGAGCAGGCCGGGCAGGAGCCCGCGGAGCAGCCGGCGGCGGCCTGAGCGGGGCCCTCTCCACGGGTGCCTGCGGCCCGAAGGGCCTCCGGCCGCCCCAGGTGCCGGTGGGCGAGGAGCCTCCGGCGGTCCTCCGGGGCGCCACGGCGGCCTCCAGCGGCCGTCCCGCGGCCCGTCAGCAGGCCGGGGTGGCCTTGCCCGCGTCGAGCGCCGCCAGAGCCGCCAGCGTCCCGTCCAGCGTGTCCACCGGGATCAGCTTGAGCCCGTGCGGCAGTTGGGCCTTGGCGTCCGTGCACTCGCCGCGCGGCACGATGAAGACCGTGGCACCGTCCCGGCGCGCGGCCTGCTCCTTCAGCGGCACCCCGCCGACCGCGCCGACCTTGCCCTTGTCGTCGATGGTGCCGGTGCCCGCGATGGTGCGGCCGCCGGTGAGGTCGCCGCCGTGGCCGTTGCCGCTGACCTTGTCGATGATGCCGAGGGTGAAGAGCAGGCCCGCGCTGGGCCCGCCGACGTCGGCGAGCTGGAGGTCCACCGTCACCTTGGACGGTGCCAGGCCCAGGTGGTGCAGCGCCGCCGTGGTGGCCGCGTCCTGCGACTGGGTCATCTCCTTCTGGTTGGCCTTCTCGATGTCCTTGACCGACCCGCCGCTGGGGTAGACCGAGTCGCGCGGCATCGCGGCCTGGTCCTTGGCGAACCAGGCGTGCCACACGTCGGACAGGTGCACCGAGGCGTTCGGCTGGGTGGCCGCGATCGTCACCATCCGCAGCTGGCCGCTGGTCTCGCGCAGCGGGGTGCCGGTGACGGTGATCACCTGGGTGCCGTCGCGCGCGCCCAGCACGTCCGCCGTGAGGCCCGGCTCGACGATCGAGACCGGCAGCGGCGCGAAGGCGGCCACGGCCAGCAGCGCGGCCAGTACGGACCCGCAGAGGGTCAGCGCCGTGGCGCGGCGGGACAAGGCGGAGCGGAAGGACATGCGCCCGACCTTATTTCACCGGTGCCCCGCGCTCCCACCCGGAGCCCGGCTCCCGGTGGGCACGGGCGCCGGCTCCCCCCGTGAGCCCGCCCCCGCTTCCGCGGGCGCCCGGCGCCCGCTCCCCCTGGACCCGGTGCCGGGCAACGTCCGCGCGGGCGCCTCAGCGCAGCGCGTCCGCGACCTCGGTGGCCGCCTCCACCACCCTGGGGCCGACCCGCTCGGGGACGGCCTCGGCGAGCATCACCACGCCGACGCTGCCCTCTATGCCCGGTACGCCGAGCAGCGGGGCCGCGGCGCCGCTGGCGCCGGCCTCGAGCTCGCCGTGGGTGAGCACGTAGCGGACCTGGTCGGCGGCCGTCACGGCGCCGGTGCTCGCCGTCGTGGCGGTGCCGTTCACGGTGGCCGTGGTGCCGTTGGCGGCGGCGGTCCCGTTCACGCCGGCGGTGGAGCCGTTCGTGCCGCCCGCGCCCGTGACGCCGGGCAGGCCCTCGCCCGTACGGTCGACGCCCAGCAGGTCGTCGGCGGTGCCGCGCCCGGGGCCGTCGGGCTCGTCGTCGTCGGTGTAGCGCTCCCAGCGGCTGCCGTCGGCCGTCGGCTGCATGCCGCGGCCGGCGAGGATCGCCCGGCCCGCCGCGCCCCGGTCGAGCGGGTGCCGGAAGCCGGTGCGGTAGGCCACGTGGTAGTCGGTCCAGGTGGGTTCGACCACGGCGACGGCCAGCGCCTCGCTGCCGTCCACCAGGGTCAGATGGGCGGTGGCCCCGATGTCCTCGGCCAGCGAGCGCAGCGCGGGCAGTGCCGCCTCGCGCAGCAGCGGGTGCACCTGGTGGGCCAGGCCGAGCACGCCGAGACCCACCCGGGCCCGGCCGCCGAGGTCCCGGCGGACCAGCGAGTGCTGCTCCAGGGTGGCGAGCAGCCGGTAGACCACCGTGCGGTTGACACCCAGTTTGGCGGCCAGTTCGGTCACGGTCAGGCCGTGGTCGGTGTCGGCGAGCAATTTCAGGACCCGTAGGCCCCTGTCGAGCGTTTGAGACGTCTCCGCGGTCACGACGCCCCCTCCTCGTGAAATCGGCGGCGCATCTCACGGCGGTACGCACTGCCGGTCCCGCGGCAGTGCGCGGAGAGGCCGCCGGTGATCGGTATTTCCGGCTGCACCCCGCGGCTGCTCTGCCACGGCGCGTGCGTGACCGGCACGGTAGCGAGGGAGTACCGCTCAGCGGAAGGGGCCGTCCACAATCCGGGCGCCACCTTGTCCTCTCTTCTGGGGTACGGGTCACGCCAATTCGGCGTAGATCACCGCATTCGGGTCGCCCATTCCTGGACTTTTTTGATTCGCTCGTTGAGCTGTCCGGCGGTCGCCTCCGCACTCGGCGGTCCGCCGCACAACCTCCTCAACTCAGTATGGATGACGCCGTGCGGCTTTCCGCTCTGGTGGTTGTACGCCGCCACCAGAGTGTTCAACTGCTTGCGCAATTCGAGAAGTTGCCGGTGCGACACGATCGGCCGCCGGTCGGCGGGCAGTTCGAGGAGATCCGCCTCCTCGTCCGGCTTCTTCCTGCTGTGGGCGATCTGCCTGGCCTGTCGCTTCTGCAGCAGTATCTGCACCTGGTCGGGTTCCAGCAGGCCCGGAATTCCGAGGTAGTCCTGCTCCTCCTCGCTGCCCGGATGCGCCTGCATGCCGAATTCGGCGCCGTCGTAGAGAACCCGGTCGAAAACCGCGTCGGATTCCAGCGCCTCGAACGGCAGCATGTCCTCCTCGGTGTCCTCGTCCTCGGCCTTCTCCGCGTCCGCGAGGAGCTTGTCCTCCTCGGCGAAGGGGTCCTCCTCGCCTGCCTTCTTCGGCTTGTCGAGAACGTGGTCGCGCTCGACCTCCATCTCGTTGGCGAAGTCGAGCAGCATCGGGATGGTCGGTACGAAGACCGAGGCCGTCTCACCGCGCCGCCGCGACCGTACGAACCGGCCCACGGCCTGCGCGAAGAACAGCGGCGTGGAGATCGTCGTGGCGTAGACCCCGACCGCGAGGCGCGGCACGTCCACGCCCTCGGAGACCATCCGGACCGCGACCATCCAGCGGTCGTCCGACGCGTCGAACTTCTCGATCCGCTTGGACGAGCCCGGGTCGTCGGAGAGCACCACGGTCGGCTTGCTGCCGGAGATCTCCTTGAGCAGCTTGGCGTAGGCGCGGGCGGTGTCCTGGTCGGAGGCGATCACCAGGCCGCCGGCGTCAGGGATGCCCTTGCGGACCTCGGTGAGCCGCTGGTCGGCGGCTTTCAGCACGTTGGGGATCCAGTCGCCGGTGGGCGCCAGCGCGGTGCGCCAGGCCTGCCCGATGGCGTCCTTGGTCATCGGCTCGCCGAGCCGGGCGGCGATCTCGTCACCCGCCTTGGTGCGCCAGCGCATGTTGCCGCTGTAGGACAGGAAGATCACCGGGCGCACGACGCCGTCGGCGAGCGCGTTGCCGTACCCGTACGTGTAGTCGGCGGCGCTGCGCCGGATGCCGTCGTTGCCCTCCTCGTACGCCACGAACGGGATCGGGTTGGTGTCCGACCTGAACGGGGTGCCGGTCAGCGCCAGCCGCCGGGTCGCCGGGTCGAACGCCTCCTGGCACGCCTCGCCCCACGACTTGCTGTCGCCCGCGTGGTGGATCTCGTCCAGGATCACCAGCGTCTTGCGCTGCTCGCAGCGGTTGCGGTGCAGCATCGGGCGCACGCCGACGCCCGCGTACGTCACCGCGACACCGTGGAACTCCCGGCCGACCGGCCCCGCGCTGTACGCCGGGTCGAGCTTGATCCCTATCCGCGCCGCCGCGTCCGCCCACTGCGTCTTGAGGTGCTCGGTCGGCGCGACCACGGTGATCTGCTGAACCATGTGGTTGTGCAGCAGATACGAGGCCAGCGACAGCGCGAACGTCGTCTTGCCGGCCCCCGGGGTCGCCACCGCGAGGAAGTCGCGCGGCTGCTTGGCGACGTACGCGTCGATGGCCCCCTGCTGCCAGGCGCGCAGCTTGTTGGCCGTGCCCCAGGGGGCGCGCCCGGGAAAGGCCGGCGACAGGTGGTGCGGGGTGTGGGCGCTCTGCGGGTTCTGCGAGGCGGTGGTAGTCACGGTCTCCGTCGGGGTCGGGCGGCGGCGCTCCGCGGGGGCGGATGGTCCAGCCGGTCTGGCGCTCTCCGGCGGTCCTGTCGGCGATGCGGTCGGCGTTGCGGTCGGTACGAAAACCGCCTCAGCTTATCGGCCGCCCACCGTGACCCGCGGTTGACGCCGCCGCGCGCGGCGGGGTGCGACCGAGGTCACACGGGGGTGGGGCCGGCGGGGGCCGGCCGGACTCACGGGGGCGGGGCCCACGGGCTTGGCGGGGCAGGGCGGCCCGGGGCTCGCCCGGGGGCCCACCGGGGCATACGGGGCATGGCCCACCGGGCCTACCGGAGCGGGGCGGCCCGGGGCCCGCCCGGGCCCGCGGGGGCGGAGGTCGGGGCAGGGCGGACCGGGGCCCACCCGGGCCCGCGGGGGCGCGGCCGGGGCGAGGCGGGCCGGGGCTCGCCCGGGGGCCCACCGGGGCATACGGGGGCATGGCCCACCGGGCCTACTGGGGCGGGGCGGGGCCCGCCCGGGCCCGCGGGGGCGGAGGCCGGGGCAGGGCGGACCGGGGCCCACCCGGGCCCGCGGGGGCGGGGATGGCCCCGGACTACGGGGTCTTACCGGGGCGCAGTCGCGCAGCGACCACTGCTCCGAACAGGGCGATCACCGCCACCGGCAGGAACACCGCGGCGAACGCGGCCGGGTGCGATGCGGCCCGTGCCACGTGGCCCGCCGCGTCCGTCGTGCTGATCGCGCCGCCGCCGAGCGCCGAGAAGACCGTGCCGGCCGCGGCGACCATCAGGACGTTGGACAGCGCGTCCGACACCTGGAGCGCCGCCGAGTTCGCGCCCGCGTCCGCCGGCGTGGACAGCTTGAGCATCAGCACCCCGATCGAGGAGATCGCCAGCCCCATCCCGAACCCCCCGAAGCACCAGGCGATGGCCACGATCCACGGCGGGAAGGAGTCGATCAGCGCGAGCGACGCACCGCTGATCGCGATCGCCGTCAGCACCATGCCGAGCTGCACCAGCCGCTCGCGCACCGGCTCCAGCCGCGGCCGCGCCTGCACGTAGGAGCCGAGCGCCCACGTCAGCCCGCCGCCGGTGAGCGAGAGCCCGGCCAGCGTGGCCGACAGCCCGCGCTGGGTGACGAGCATCAGCGGGATGAAGCTCTCCGCCGCGATGAACGTTCCGGCCGCCATCCCGCGCATCAGGATGACGGTCGGGAGCCCGCGCGCAGCGCGCAGCGTGCCGGGCGGCAGCAGCCTGATCACCGACGGCACGAGCAGGCCGAGGCCGATCACCGCGGGGACCACGGACAGCGGGCGCAAGTCCTGTCCTGCGTACTGGAGCACCGCCGCACCGGTGGCGAGCGCCGCCGCCAGCCAGATCCGCCGCCCGTCCATGGCGGCCCGGTCCTCGGGCGCGGGGGCGTGCGCGGTGCGCCGCAGCGCCGGCAGCATCACCGCGAGCGGCAGCGCCACCAGCAGCGGGATGGACAGGAACACCCAGCGCCAGCCGAGCTGCTCGGTGACCGTCCCCGACACCAGCGGCCCGACGATCGACGGCACCACCCAGGAGGCGGAGAAGGCCGCCATCACCGACGGCCGCAACCGTTCCGGATACGCGCGTCCCGCCACCACGTACAGCGCGACGATCACCAGCCCGCCGCCGAGCCCCTGCACGGCCCGGCCGAGGACGAACACCGCCATCGTCTGCGCGGTCCCGCTCACCACGAGCCCGGCCGCGAACATCACCACGCCGATGCCGAGCGGCGCGAGCGGGCCGCCGCGGTCGCACCACTGCCCGCTGATCACCATGGCGAGCAGCGAGGTGGTGAAGTACCCGGAGAACGCGAACGCGTACAGCCCCAGCCCGTGCAGCTCGCGGGCGGCGATCGGCATCGCGGTGCCGACGGCGGTCGCCTCGAAGGCGATCATCAGCACGACGGACACGATGCCGAGGGTCAGCGCCCGGTACCGCTTGTCGAGCACGCCGCCGCTCCCGTCGGCGTCCTGCGCTGCCAGGGGGTCGTGCTTCGTCGTCTCCAGTGCTGCCACGCGCCCCAGAGTAAGGGGCAAAACCCCCTGATGCCCATGGCCTTACGCCCGGTTTCGACCTGGTCCCCCAGCCCTACGCCTTCCTCCCCAGCGGTCCCGGCCTGGCTGTCAGTGCTCCGTGCCATGATGCCGAGGCGTCCCTGGGAGAGGGCGCGATCTCATTGCATGGCCAGGGGGTTGGGGATGGGCGCGGGTAGGGGGTCGGACGGCTCGTTCAGGTCCGACGAGGAGTGGGAGCGGTTTCTGCGCGAGTCGGTGGAGGGTGCCGCCGACGCGCCGAAGGAGCCGTCGGCGCGGGCCCGCGAGGTGACGCGGCGGCTGCGGGCGGAGTCCGGCCGCGGCCTGGAGAGCGGGCGCACCTACCCGCCGGCGAGGCCCCGACGACACACGGGGTGGTACGCGGCCGGGCTGCTGACCTGCCTGGTGCTGCTGGTGGTGGCGGTGGCGCCGGGCCGGGTGGTGGACCTGTTCGGCGGTTCCGACTCCTCGTCCCAGCCGACCGGGGCGTCCCAGCCTTGACCGCGGGGTGCTGCGGGGCGAGCGCCCGGTGAAAGCGATCCCGCTGATCAACCCGCACCAGAAGGACGTCCAGGCCCTCCTGAAGACCGCGTTCGTGAAGCCGAGCAAGGAGGACGACCCCCTCCTGCTCTTCAGCCGCTTCCAGCCCACCCGCACCCGCCTGGTCGGCGGCGTCGTGAAGACTCGCGGCGGCCTCACCTACCGCGAGGGCAAGCTCGGCGCCCTCCAGGTGACCGCCGACGTCACCTTCGTCTACCCGGTCACCCTCGCGAACGCCAGCGGCGGCGACGAGATCATCCGCACCATAGTCCGCCGCGAACTGGTCCTGAGCTGGGACAACACGGCCAAGGTGATCACCGAGCCGGGCACGTTCTCGATCATCTCGTACAAGTACGACGTGACCAACGGCGGCTGCGGCGCCCCCACGGGCTACCTCACCCCGCCGTTCGGCGCGCCCGCCGGCCCCGACGACCCCACCACCAAGCTCGACCCCTACGACCGCACCACCCCCGTCGCCCGCGACAAGCCCTCCACGGACGAGTGCGCCACGGCAACCCGCTCCTAGCCCCGCTCCCCGCCCCCCGGCCCCGTTCGTGAACGGCGTATGGCAGTCCCATTGCCACCCACCCCGAACCGTTGACCCCCACCCCCCAACCCGCCAAGGTCATACGAGCAGCACCGCACACGGCCGTGTGCCCGAGTGGTTGAGGGACTCGCCTGCAAAGCGAGTTACGCCGGTTCGATTCCGGTCACGGCCTCCAGTTGCCTGACCAGGCAAAACAAAAGGGCGGCACCCTATGCGGGGTGCCGCCCTCCGTCGCGTCCGGCTCAGTTCCCGTCTCAGTTGCACCGAGCGCGTGCGTTGCGCTGGGCGGTCGCAGGCTTACGCAGCTTGCATCTCGCGGGACCCGAACCCCTCACATGCCCGTCCAGCTCTCTGGGGCGGGTTCGACGAACTGGTGGCACAAGACGCCTGACCATGCTGAGATTCCCAGATGAAGAGGCGCGTGGTCATCATAGCAACCAGCACGATATTCGTTTTCCTCACCCTCGGCGCGTTTATCCTCCTGCTTTGGAAAGGGCCTTGGTGGGCTGATGGAGATCACCTTGGACATGGGCTAACACCTGGAGAAGGTGCGGTCGTCACAGGATTTCGTACAACTATAGTCGCTTTCGGTGCAGGCATCCTAGCAGCAGGGAGCCTCACATACACCCACCTCAACCACAAACAGAGCCGCGCGTCGTTTCTCAAGTCACAGGAAAATTTCACAGAACAGGCAGAATTGACCCGAGAGTCTCTTCGCCAGTCGGAGAAAAACTCTGCACAACAGGCAGAAATTAGCCGCGAGGGCCAAGTGACCGAAAGGTACGTATCAGCAATTCGCCTCGTCGCTTCAGATAACACAACCGAGCAACTCGGGGGCATCTACTCCCTTGAGCGAATCATGCGAGACTCAGCAAAAGATCACAACACTGTGGTTGAAGTGCTAGCCGCATTCATAAGACAGCACGCAGATCAGGATTCCGCAAACAAAATTTCAAGTGATCCCGTTCAAGCTGCACTTGACGTTCTCGCTAGGCGTCCCGACCGGGAAGAGCCGTTCGAGATCGACCTGCGTCGAGTCGTGCTCACCGGGTGCACCATCAAGAATGCAAATCTACGCAAAGTCAATTTGCGCAATGCGAACTTGAGCGACGTTTTCTTTCAGGAGTGCGATCTTTCGCACTCTAACATAACCAAGGCTACGCTACTGAGGTGTCGATTCAGCAAATGCACGCTAACACGAGCGGAACTAGACGACTCAACTCTCATCGCAACCACATTTTACGCGGGGAAGGCTCACGAGCTTTCTGCTGTTGACGCCGCATTCACGGGTTGTCGATTTGCCCACGTGGAGCTGGAGAATGCCTTCCTTGAAAGTTCCACCTTTCATCGCACGGGCTTCAGGCGGTCCGACCTAAAGGGAGTCGACTTCAGCGACGCATGTCTATTTGGCGCTAACTTCTCCGCTCAATCCAACCCACAGGTCGACTCGCTACTCAGGAGTCACATCTTTAATTCGACGATCCTCCCTAAAGCATTGCAAGGCAACGTTGAAATTACAGAACGAGTGCGTCAAGTGGAAGAAGGTTGGGATGACACGAAGCACAAACACACGGCCATGTCGTGATGTAATGAATAAGTTAAGGCGGGCGCCGCCCAAGGAGCTACGCCCGCCTTACCGTCTCAAATGTCAGTTGGCCGGTACGAGGAGGCCCGCGGCCCCGTCATCGTCCGGCCGGTCCGTCTCGGGTTTCCAGATCAGGCCGTCCACCTGCTTCGCGATGTCCGTCCGTACAGCGTCCACCATGTGCTGGTACCGGGCGGCCATGGCCGTGGTCGACCACCCCATGAGGCCCATGACGGCGCGCTCGGGGACACCGAGGATGAGCAGGACGGTAGCGGCGGTGTGGCGTGCGTCGTGCAGCCGGCCGTTTCGCACCTTCGCCTCTCTCAAGAGGGTCTTCCATTCCGTCCAGTCCCGGCGGTGTGAGGGACTGTTGCCGTGTTCGTCGGGGAAGACCAAGCCGTTGTCGGCCCAGAGTTTCCCAGCCGCCTTTCGCTCGGCTTCCTGTGCCTTGTGGTGGGCACGGAGTAGGTCAACGAGTTGTTCGGGGAGTCCGACCGCGCGGCGGCCGGCGCGCGATTTGGTGGTGGACATCTCGGGGTTGGTCCGTCGCCTCTGCGGGCAGTACCCGGCCGCTCTGCGTCCGCAGGGCTCTACGCATCCGTGGGCATATTGCGGCCGGTGGCGGCTACGACGGACAACGAGAAAGCCGCCCTCAAGGTCGACGTCCTCCCACCTCATCCCCAGCACCTCGCCCTGTCGCAGTCCGAGCGCGAGGGCTACGGCCCATCGTGCCGAATTGCGTTGCCGGTCAGCGGCCTTGAGCAGCCGCTGTACCTCTTGGACGCTGTAGGGCTCCACCTCGTAGTCTCCCGTCTTCGGGGCCTTCGCCAATAGAACGGGGTTCTTGCCGAGGTGCCCGCGCCGTACGGCCTCGTTGAGGGCGGCGCGGAAGGTGCGGTGCACCTGGTGAGCGGTCGCGGGCTTGCTGCCGGCGGCCTGCATCGCGGCGTAGAACGCCTCAATGTGCTCGGGCTTCAGCCTGTCGAGACGATGTGCACCCAATCCGGGAATGAGGTGCTTCCGGACCGCAACGCCGTACCCAACCATCGTGTTGTCGTTGACGGCGAGGGGCGCAACGTTCTCAATCCAGTGAGTCAGCCACGCCCTAACCGTCCATGCCTTGCCGGGCTTCCGAACGGTCTTGGCCTCGCGTTGTTTCTCCAAGTCGCGGACAGCGAGAGTCACCTCTGCACGGGTTTTCCGCTCGACATGGCGCCGGTCCGGAGTGCCGTCGTCGCGCACGCCGACGGTAACGCGGCCGTGCCATTTGCCGTCCTTTCCGAAGTAGATCGAGCTGCGTCCGTTCGGCTGTCGGGTGCGCTTCTTCTTGTCCTCTGCCATGGGCAGGCTCCTGTTTGTTGCGTGTCGGGATGGAGCCGGGGCGGCGGGCTGTCCTGTCCGGGAGTGCCGCCGCCCCGGGGTGGTCAAGCTGTCTTGCGGGTGGTGCGGAGTCGGGTGACGTAGGCGGCCGGCGCATCGGCGGGGACGCGGCGGAGTCCGCCGACCATGACGGACTCCAGTTGGCCGGTGCGGATGAGTGCGAAGCAGGTGGTGCGGCCGATACGGAGGCGTCGGGCGGCCTCTTCGACCTTGAGGAGAACAGGAGTGGTGTCGACTGCGTCAGTGAGCTGGACGGTGTCCACGCGAAGCGCTCCTTTGGCTCAGGGCGTCTCAGGGTCTGTATCTGTCCGAGGTTCCGATTTCTGCGTCACCGCGTCACCAGCGTCATGCGGGCTTTTGACCTGCGGTTTCGGGTGACGCAGTGGTCCAGGCGTGCGTCACCCCTGCGTCACCGCCTCCGTCATGGCGTGACGCAGGTGACGCAGGATGACGCAGGGCTTTCCGTCTGCGTCACGCCTGTTGTCGCAGGTCAGGTCCGGTTTTTCGGGGCGCGTGACGCAGGTGACGCAGGGATTCCTTCTTAGGACAAAGAGAGGGCGTCTCTGTTGCTGTTGGGTGCGCCTTCACATGCGATGAAGGAGCCGCTTCGCGGCGCGACCCTTGGGCGGCGCGGAGCGCCGACCGGCAAGAAGAGCACGCACCGGGGTGGTGCTCTTCTTGCTTGTCCGACCACCGCACGGTTCAGAACGCCCGCTGTTGCTCGGACGGTTGGGTCGGCGCGGGGCGGGTCATTTCGAGGTAACGGCCCTCCCGAGTGCGGCCGGAATCGATGAGGACACCACGGGCCGCGAGGGTGGGCTGAAGGCGCTTGAGGCGGTCTGAGAGGACTTTCCCCGTCGTCGGCCACCCTTTAGGCAGGGCGCGCAGTTCCTCGCCGCTGTAGACGCGGCTGAGGCAGTACAGCCACTCGGTGGACGTCATCCGTTCCCCGCCGCCCGGCTCGATCGTCTCGGCATGCCGTAGCACGGTCTGCGCGAGCAAGTCGCCTTCAATGACGTCGTCGTTGAGGTCATCCAGGCTGGCCCGGTAGGCGCGGAGCGCGCCCAAACCGGTCGCAGCGTCGAGCTGCGCGCACAGATGCGCGAAGTCCGCCATTCGCAGATCCGTCGGAGTCTCCGCCGTGACGGCGCGGACCTGGACCGTGAGATCCAGCAGCGACCCGAGAACGGTCGGCAGGACTTCGGCGTATTCCGCCCACAGTTCCGCTTCGGTGCGCCGGACGGTGGGGCGTTCCAGTCGCAGGGGCAACAGCCGCTCGGCGAGGTCCGGGCGGATCACGCCGACGTCAATGCCGGTCAGTAGCAGCGGGCGGCGGTAGCCGACGCGGAACACGTCCCCGTCCGTCCACAGCGCCCGCTTGACGTTCTCCGCACCGGTGACGATGCAGCACATCGCGTCCGACAGGTCCGGCGTCATGTGGCTCAGGTTGTCCAGCGCGGTGACCCACCCCGCCGCGACCGCCGCGATCAGGTTCTCCTCATCCTTCGGCGCCCGGCGCAGGTCCCCGCTCATGCCTTCAATGATCCGAATCAGCATCCGCCCCGCGGTGGACTTGCCGGCACCTTGGGGCCCGGTCAGGAACGGCGCCGGCACCGGGACGGAGGGGCCGAGACAGCCGATCAGCCACGCGATGGCCAGGCATTCGGTCTCTGCCGTGGCGAAGTTGCACAACCGCAGCAGTAGATCGATGCCTTTGCCGTCGGTGCGCTTGGCCGGCAGGGGGAGTTCCCCGGTGAGCTGCGTACGGCGCCAGCACACCTCTCGCGGATCGGGAGTGCAGATCTCCCACCCCGTGGGATGGATACGGACCGACTGCCCATCATCGCGGCCCAGGTCCAGCCAGGTCGCCCCGTCGAACCCGGGGGCCACCCGGATGTAGACCGGCTGGGTGTCCTCGGTCAACGCGAGGGCCTCGATCAGGTCCAGTGCTTCCTTGAGGGCGGTGCCGTTGAACACGCCCACCCCGTCGCGGAACAGGCCGACCATGAGTTCCTGGCGGTGGCTGCCGGTGGTGCCCTGCGAGCGGATCGGGCGGGCCACGGGGTGGCCGCTGCGTTGCGCGTACACGGTGCCGTCGGCGGTGCGGAAGTACCGGAAGTGCTGTTGCGCGTAGTCGGTGATGATCTCGCGGCCGGGGGTCTTGTCGTCCTCGGACATGGTCACACCCCCAGCCGTGCGCGGGCGTTGGTCCATGCGTCGGTGCAGTGCCGGGCGGTTTCGCCCTTGGCCTGAGCGGCGGTGAACAGCCGGGCGGTGTGGGCGTCGGTGAGGCAGCCGCACCGGCCGTGCGTGGACAGCACTGCGAGGAACGTCCGGTAGACCGTGGCGTGCACGGCGCTGGCAGCGTCGGTGATCTGCTGCTCAGCCATCGCAATGCCCCGCTCCAGATAGGTCGGGGTGCGGTGCCGGCACACTCCGCCGCCACCCGACGCAGGCACCGTTACGGCGACCCGCCGGACCGGGGCGGGTGCCTTCACCGGCAGAGTGCGCACGGCGTCCGGCAGCGCCGTGACGGTGCCCGTGCCGGGGCCGAGCCAGCGGGCGTAGGCCATGAGGGACTTGATGTCCACGCCCGGCCGTACCGCGTTGGACGACGGCATGGCGCCCCGGTAGAGCCAGTGTTCGCCCCGCGTCGTCGGCACCGTTCGCGTGATCGGCAGGGTCTCGCGGGCCCACGTGATGGCGTCGGGGTTGTCGAGGTCGACCACGGTCAGCCCGGCCCCGCCGGGGTGGTAGGCGACCGCCGCCGCTTCCCGCCATGCCGGCGCCCACAAGGGCGAGGTCAAGACGTGAGGGTCGGTGGTCGCGGCGGCCCACGCGTGGCACGGCGCCGGGCACCGGCACGGACCCGGCGCCTTCATGTTCGGCCGGCCGCCGCACGCGTTGCCCTTGCACGCGGGGCAATTACCGAACGGCACCTTCCCCGCCCGCAGCGGCAGCACCGGGACCCCGGCCGCCGCAAGGGCAAGCGCGGTGCACAGGTGCGATGTCGTGGCGTTCATGCCGCCTCCCGCAGTGTTGCTGTGGCGGCAAGGTAGGCGCGGCCGATGAACCCGGTGTAGGCGGGCGGGATGGCCTCCGTCAGTTCCTCGCGCACGTCGGTCCACGTGATGCCCATGGCCGTCCGCAGTTCGGCCACGGTCGGCTTGCCGCCGCCGTTGCCGTACGCCGCGACGTACGGGCCGTCGTAGAACTTGCCGTGCCGGTATCCGCGAACCCTCCCCCGGTGCGGGACGTGTGCCGGCCGCGCGGCCGTCCACCCGCCCAACTCGAAGTTGCGGTGACGGATGACCCCGAGACCGAACATCTCGCCGCACAGCGTCAGGTCCTTGCGGATCTTCGCACGGCCGTTGGGTTGCTCGATGACGTAGGGCAGACCGGTCGTGTCAAGGAGTTCGCGCACCGGCGCGACCATGTCGACGTGGGCGCGGCCCCATCCCTGCGAGGCGTTCGTACCCACGGTCAGCGCGCATCCGTGCTGGCACGGCGGGGAGGCGTGGACGAACGCGTACCGGTGGATCTCGCCTGACTCGATCAGGTCGGCGAGATAGGCGAGTGCGTCACCGCGGTGATAGCCGAAGGGGTAGCGAGGGCGGTCGATGATGTCGCATCCGTCGACCTCGAATCCGGCGAGGTGGTAGCCGACGGCGGCACCACCTGCGCAGGAGAACAGGTCCAGTAGACGCGGCCGAGGGGAACCCCGCCCCGTTCGAGTGGCGAGGGACGATCGACCCTCGCCGAGAAAGCGCAGTTGAGTCATGCTGTAGGTCTCCTGTTCTGCTACGTCGGGATACGGAGACCGTGGGTGGCGGGCTGTCCTTGTCCGGGAGTGCCGCCGCCCACGGGCGGAGCTAGTTCGAGGTGCGGCCGGCGCGGCGGATCAGACTCGCGATGGTGGCCACAGTGGGGTAGTCCCAACCGGCGATCCAGTCGACAATCCGGCGGTCGTAGGCGCCCAGCTCCACACCCGCCTTGACGAGTTCGGCGTACAGCGCCTCGCGCTGCGAGGACTCGGGCGAGTACCCGAACGGGGTGCTGTCGATCGGGCCGTCAGAGATGGGGTCGTTGTCGCGATGAGACATCGGGCTTCCTCCCTCAGCCGTAGAACTTGTTGCGCTTGATGACGGCCTTGCGGATGTTGACCGTCGTGCCCCGGCCGGTGTCGCGGCCGGTGAAGAGCTGCACGGCGACGAATCCGCCGACCAGGACGGCGGCGAGGATGACGAGTTGGGTCACCAGCGCCGTCAGGGCCGCGATGAAGGTGGTCAGCATCAGCAGTCCGCCGCACACGGCGCCGAACCCGATGCCTCCGAGTGCGATGTTCACCGCCGCGCGGGAGACGGGCGGCTTGGTGGCGGCCGGGTCGGGCTTGGCGGGTTCGACGGCGTAGCCGGTGATGACGCGGCCGTCGGGCAGCACGATCGTCGTCACGGCCGGGACGGTGCCCGGCTGTACGGGCGCCAGCGGGGCGGTGTAGGCGGGGGTGTGGACGTTCACGGCGGCCGTCTCGTATCCGGCCGGGCGCCCGTACGTGGTGGGTTCGTTCATGGTGCAGCTCTCCGTTCGGGTCAGCGAGTGACGCCGGGCAAGGCGTCAGTGACGGCGTTGACGAGCTGGGTGACGGTGTCGGCCGCCCCGGTGTGGGCGAGGTAGAAGCCGAACAGGGCGACGGCGACGAACGCCCCGGCGCCGACGGCCTTGAACCGGAGGAGCAGCACGACGACGACGGCAAGCAGCGCAACGAGCGGGATGGTGAGGACCATGAGAGGCGTCTCCCTGCGGGTCAGCGGGTGCCGGCGCGGTAGGTGCGCGCGGCGCGGTTGTAGATCCAGCGGCCGGCGCGTATGCGCTTGCCGGTCGCGTCGCAGCGGCGGCAGTCCTTGCCGCGCTTGGTCTTGCCCTTGCGGTCGGTGGTGAAGGCGTGGCCCATGCCGTCGCAGCGGCGGCAGTCCCCGAACGGGCTCAGCCAGCACCGGACGACGTAACCAAGGGTGACGAACATGAGGCAGGTGAGAGCAAGCAGGACGAGAGCCATGAGGTGCCTCTCAGACGGGTTTGAAGAGTTTCCGCAGGTCGGCCGCTAGTCGCTAGCGGCCTGATCAGTGGCGGTTCGGGTCGCTAGCAGGGTCGCTACCGGTAGCGACGCTCTTCGCTACCGGTAGCGAGCTGCGAGAGCTATCCCGCATCCCTCTTCTCGTTGCGCTCCGTAATCGCCGTGGCGATGTCGTCGCGCCTGATGCCGCGCTTGTTGAACTGTTCGCCGTCGATGCGGCGGCTGATCTGTTCGGTGCCGACGCCGTACGGCTTGAGCGCTGCGGTGAGCGCTTCGGCCTTGGGCTTGGGCTCCAGTTCCGCCCACGGTCCGTAGACGTCCGGGCGCAGGTCGGCGAGGCGGTCAACGATCGTCTCGGACCACACCTTGACCTCGCCCTTGCCGAGCACGGCCGCGACGTCGTCCAGGATCGTCGCGGACGCCTCCGGGGCCGGGGCCTCGCCGGCCGCGTCGCCGGACAGCGTGCCCTCCGCTTCGCGCAGGGCGGCGGCGCGGGTCAGGATGCGGTCGGCGTCCCGGCCGTCGGCCAGATACGTACGCACGATCCCCGAGTCGTCCGACATGCCCTTGAGCAGCCCTACACCCTTGTGGGACTTCAGCAGCTTGGACGCGTCCAGCCCCTCGGAGTACGACCCGGCACCGAGGATGACGTCCGAGACCTGGTAGGCGCCGACCCGCAGCGCGAACCGGGCTTGGTGCTGGTCACGCAGCTCCGACGGGCACGCCTTGTCGTCCGGCTTCTGCGTCGAGGTCATCACCGAGACACCGACCGCCGGGGCGACCCGGGCGAGGTAGACCATCAGGGACAAGATCTCCTTGCCGTGCTCGGGATGGGTGAGGTATTCCTGCACCTCATCCACCACGAACAGGGTCAGCGGCATGTTCAGCTTCTTGTCCCGGCTGATCTCCGGAGTGAGCTTGCCCTCCGGGCAGACGTGCAGCGGCAGTTCCGACAGCCGGTGGTACCTGTCCTCGACGTCCGCCTTCAACTCACGGAGCGAGGTCAGCAGGTGCTGAACCGGGTCGAACCCGTTCTTCGGCACGATGCCGAACCCGATCCGGTGGGCGACCTTGGCGAACGCGCGCCAGTCCGGCGACGCCTTGCCGTCGAACAGGTACAGCCTGACGTACGGGTCCAGCGCGGCGGCCAGCGCGATCGTGCGGGCAGAGAACGTCTTGCCCTGACGCGGCACGGCGCCCACCAGCAGCGACAGCCACAACATGGAGGCCATGACGGGGTTGCCGCGTTCGTCCACGCCCCACGGGAACGGCTTCCAGAAGTCGACCCGAGTCGCGCCCAACAGGGGCGACTTGCCCGACGGGACCGCCAGCGGGTCGCGGTCTGCGATCCAGTACGACACCCGCCGGCCGCTCGTCTCGTCCTTGTCCAGGAAGAGCTGAGTCGGGGCGATGTCCATGCCGGACGCCAGACGCGCATGCGCCTTGACGGCGTCCTCAAACGTCTTGCCGTACGGGAGATCGACCACGACGCGCCATCCGTCGCCGTCCCGCCCGATCGGGCGGGGGAACGCGATGGTCTGGTCTTTGCTGGTCAGCCCGGCCACCTCGTGTGCCCGGATGACGATGTCGGAGGACAGCTTGCGTTTGCGGAAGGTCACCTTCGCCATGTCGATCAGCGGCCGGTCTGCCGGCGCCCCGACGACCCCCAACGTGGTGGTCAGCGCGGCCATGGACAGCAACAGCAGCCACGACGGCGCCATGACGTACAAGGTCAGCGCGGCGGCCAGACCGATGAAGGCGCCGATCGCGGCCACGATCCCCCGGAACCTGACGCGGTCGTTGCGCTGCCGCGACAGCTTCAGGTACTCCGCCGCGTCCTCGTTCGCCACCGACGCCAGTCGCAGCGACCTGCCCTCCGCGTCGAACACCCACCGGCCGGTCGCGGTCGACCAACGCCACGCCCCGCGGGGCGCGTACAGGCAGATCTTCGGCGTGTAGACCAGCGGGAGGCGGACCGCGTGATAGCCGGCCACAGCCGAGTAGTGCCGCACCGCCCACTTACGGACCGCCCTGCGCTGGTCAGGGAGCTTCACCCACTCCGGGAGCACCGGCACGCGAGCCTTGTCCTTGGCCTTCATCCACTCCGCCGCTGACGGCGGGTAGACCTCGCGCGGCGGGTCGACCGGGTCGCCCTCGGTCAGCCCGCCGGCCTCCGGGTCGTCGGTGTCGGGGAGTTCGGCCTCCCACTCCCCCGGCTTGACCCGGCCGCCGTCGGGGGCGGCCGGAGCGTCGGTCTTCTTCTTCAGCGGGAACGGCAGCACGTCCGCCGTCGGCCGCTCGGTGCCCTCCGGACCGTCCGGGGGCGTGAACACGGTTGTTTCCGTCACGATGTACCTGCTCCTTCGGGAGTCGATGGGTCCGGCCGGCTTGCTGTGGAAGGTCGGACGGCCGGACCCGGGATTCGAGATGGTTCAAGCGGCGCACTGTTCCTCGGGATAAGCGCAGGTCACGCACAATCCGAGCGAAGTGGAGATGACGTATCCGGCGTCCCGGTGGCAGGCGGGGCAGCGGCGGCGGGCGCGCATCATCGCCTCGTGCGCGCGCCACCTGCCCGGCGTCATCGCCCGGACCGGCCGTGCGAGGTCGACCCGGTACAGGTACGCCGTCAGCGGCTCCCGCCGACGGCGCGGCCGGAGCACCTGCGCCGCCACGTCCTGACCGCCCGGCCGCAAACCGCGAGTGCGCAGTTGGCGGCGAGTGGCCAAGTCCTCGGGAGCGCAACGCCACGGGAACGTGGGGATGCCGAACCGCTCCCCGGCCGGGTCGAAGCAGTCGGCCAACGTCAGCCGATTCACGCGGCCTTACCGCCGTCGTCGGCCCGCTCGGCAAGAATCGTGTCCCGCAGCATCCGGGCATTGGCCGGCGAGGTGTGAACGGCGCGGCGGATACCCTCCGCCGTGATCCGCCCCGTGGGCCAATCGGCCGTCGCGGCACGGGCCTGACCGAGCAACTGCGCCGGAGTGCGCTTGGGGCGGGGCGACCGCGCCACCTCCGGAACCCGACCCGTCGCCCGACGGGATCGAGGGGAATCGGCCGCCACGCCCCGCCGCGCCGACGGCGCCGGATCGGCCGGGACGATCGCGCGCACCGGCTTGAGCGAGAGAACCGGCTTCATGAAGTCGACCGCCACCGGATCGGGCACCGTATTGCCGGGTACCGGCACCGGCAGTGCCGGGGTCGATTCCTCCAGTTCAGCCGTAGACCGGTTCCTCACGATGACGGCAGATTCCTCCGCATTCGTGACCGGTGCGGGAACCGGGTCCGTACCGCCGAACATCGCGGCGAGGGCAGCGTCCGCGCCGTCGGTGATCCGGTCGCGCTGGACGTCCAACAGCCTCGATCCGAGAGCCGCGTCCCCGACCCCGACCTTGCGGGCCAGACGCCACGACGCGCGATCCGACCGCTTCCTGACCCGGTCGACCGGATGATGGACCGCCCGCGCCCGGTGGTACGCGAGGGCCTGGACGATGTCGGCCGTACGGCGCTCGTTCTCCGCGTCCCGGCCGTCGGTGTGCACCACGATCCGGCGAGCCAGGAACGCCATGCCCTCCGCCGACACCGACATGCCCATCGGCGTCAGTGCGTAGATCACGGTCCGCCCCGAGTCCGGCGCGGCCATCGCGCCCATGACGGCCGCCCCGGCCGGCAGCGCCCACAGGCCCATCCGGACCACACGCGGCGAGGACTGCCCGAGCATGGTCAAGCCCAGCAGAACCAGGGCCAGAACGGCCGTGGCGCCCTCGCCGGCACCGAGCGCACCGAGTGCGGTGCCCCGGCCGTAGGCGTGGCCGATGTTGCTGTAGGTGCCGATCCCGCCCACCACACCGGTGGCCAGCATCGGCACGAACGCGGTCACCAGAACGCCGATCTGAAGCCTCGTCAAAGGCTTGCGGGTCTCGTTCATGCCGCTTCCCCCGTCCCCGACCGGTAGTCGCGAGCGGCGCGCCGCAGGAACGGCACGGTGTGGGTCAGCGCGTCGGCGTACAGGGCGTCCCAACCGGCGATCTCGTCACCGGCCTCCGCGTCCGCGCAGAGGTCCGCGAGGACGTCTCGGGCCGCCACCTCACGCGCGGCGCGTTCGTCGTCGGTCTCGAACTTCAGCGGGCCCCGGAACAGGTCGATGTCGATGCCGAGCGCCAGTTCCGCAAACTCGAAGTCGCCGTGCGCTTCCTGGCCGGCGACGAAGGTACGCATTCGCATGGTGCATCTCTCCTTGAACGTCGGGATGAGAGACCGGGCGCGGCGGGCTGTCCTGTCCGGGAGTGCCGCCGCGTCCAGAGATGAAGGCCAACACCGCACGTCGCGGCAGGCCAGTGGCCCCGGGCGAAAGTCGATTCCGCGCCCTCACGGCTGAATACCGGGGCCGACGGTCGTCACCCGGCCGTCACGGGGACGGGGTCAAGCCCCGTCGATCTCTAGGCACTCTGTTGAGTTCTCAAGCAGCCACGGTCACTTCGGCCCGTTGAGCCGTGCGGACAGCACGGACCCCGGTCTCCTCCGGCCAGTTCGTAGGTTTGTGGGCAAACCCGCGAACTGATGACGACGGTAGCTTGCGAACGAGCAACGCGCAAGAGTTTGCCCACAAACCCACGATCCGGGATGCTGTAGGGATGGAACCTCAACCGACAGCCGTGCAAGCACCGATCCATCTCCGCATCGCGGATGACCTGCGCATGCAGATCGAGCGGGGCGACCTGGCCCCGGGCGCCTCGCTTCCGACGCTGGCCGACATCTGCGATCTCTACGCGTGCTCCATGAACAGCGCCCGGTCAGCCGTCGCCTTGCTCAAGGCTCAGGGGCTCATCACGGCAGGGCGGGGCAAGGCACCAGTCGTCCGCGTCCCTCCGGGGAAGGTCGTTCGGTCCTCCGAGCGCCATCAGGCAGAGAAAGACCTGGCTCGCCGGCCGGAGAGGGAGCGAGGGGCCATAGGGGAAGCTGAAACCAATCTCAACATGTCAATCGTGGATCAAGCGTTCAAATCCACGTACGACAGGATCCCAGCACCTGAAGATCTGGCCGAGGTCTTCGGGATTGCCTCCGGCGATGAGCTTTTGAGACGACGATACGTATCGAACGACTCGCGCACTGGCCACCTGCTGTCGTTCAGCACTTCCTATATGCCGCTCGAACTCGTTGGGTCTAATCCAGACCTGTTGGACGAGACGAAAGAGCCGTGGCCCGGTGGCACACAGCACCAACTCTCAACCGTCGGCGTCGAGGTCATGTGCATGGTGGACCAGGTCACGGGAAGGATGCCCACCACTGTGGAGGCTCAGCAGTGGGGCCTTCCTGACGGCGTTCCGCTCCTGATGTGTCGCAGAATCTCGCTGGACGCCCACGATCGAACAGTCGAGATCTCCGATGCGGAGTATCCGGCGGATCGCACCGAGCTGAGATTTGTCACTCCGCTCAAGCCATGGCGGAAGAAGACAAGCTCCAAGTCCTGAAGCAGCCGAAAGGAACATCGTGAACACCGCACTATCGGACGCAGATCAGGAATTTCTCGCTCGCGCGATCGACTTGTCTCGCCATGCGCTCGAAGACGAGGGAAAGACGCCGTTCGGCGCGATCGTGGTGATTGGCGATGAGATCGTGAGCGAGGGTACGAGCAGCGTTATTGAGCTTGCCGACCCAACCGCGCACGCAGAGGTAATGGCACTCCGCAACGCCGGTAAAAGTCTCGGCCGGCACCTGTTCGAGGACGGCGTCATGTACGCCAGCAGCGAGCCGTGTCCGATGTGCCTCGTCGCCTGTTACTGGGCCCGGCTGCCACGCATCGTCTTCGGCGCCACAAGCCATGATGTTGCGATGAACGGCTTCGAGGACTTGCAGCTCTACCGCGAGATGACCTACCCGGCGGAGCGCCGGTCCCTCCGGGAGGACGTAGCTAGCGGCCTCCTCGGTGAGCAGGCAGTCGAAGTGCTCCGATCCTGGTCCGCCGCTCTCCCCGAACCGATAATTCCGAAACTCTGACCATTAGGTTAATCGACGACGTTTCCGTTGAATGCGCCGATTGTGGGAAGCACTGTTGATGTGGCAGACATATGTCTGCCACATCAATGATCCGCTTCTATGCCTGTCGCGATCGAGGAATAGACGTCAGCCCTCCATTTTACCGAAGGACCAGCCGCTTACTTCGGAAATTCTTCCTCGCCAGTAGAAGCCGTTTCCCGGAATCCCGCTCTGACCGGGTTGGAAAACGCGCGCGTCTCGAAGGTGAATGAAGGCGGTCTGATCTTTGTCGCGGACGGCCTCTTGAAATCTCGGAGCCAAGTCTTCGACCGCAGCTAGCGCGGTCTCTTCTTCGGCTTTGCCTTCAAGGAAAACGTCCTCCCACAGCTTGAAGAAAAGCTCCATTCCAGAAGCTTCATCCAAGTCCAAAGACTTGTTTCCAGTTGCCTCGGCAATCTGCCGACGAATTCCCGCGAACCAGAGCCAGTTGGGGATGATGTTCCCGCTTACGGTCAAACCACCGACGGTGAGGACGAGGCCAGGACCATCATCTTCGCCCTGTGAACGATTAATGATGCTCACCAGATTGGTGAGCACCTGATCTTGCATGTCTGGGTCCGACATTTTCTTAGTTGCTCCGCTCTCTCGTTGTGGACCCCTTATCCCTATGTTCGGCAGGTTGCGAGCTGTGCATAGCCCGCTCCCCTAGAACTCTCTGCTCGATTCTCCTAACCACAGCAGCCTCCCCGGCCCCGTGGTGATAGTGAACCAAGCCAGCAGAGAGAGAGCGGTCGAGGCCGGATAGACTCGCGTGGATCTCCCAAAACCCCGCCACTTCACCACTCCTACGGCTGGCCTTCGGTCGCTCTACAGACGAAAGACCATTTTCCCTAGTAAGGTCTTCAGATTTTGCCTGTTCCAGGCCTTGCCGAACCCATTGACGCATGAGTTGGGTAACTGGCACTCCACGTCGTTTAGCAACTTTTCGAATTTCCGACATGACAGCTTGTTCCATTCGAATGGAACGAGAGACCATCGGGTATCGAGCCGGTTCTACTTCGACCTCGCTGGATTCCATATCCGCAAGACTGGTGGATTGGAAGTATTCGGCAAGCGATTCCATCTCATTTTCGCTCGGAACTCGACGATGCTCTTCGTTGGCCATCTTCATCTCCTTCCAAAGCTCCTGCGCTCACGGTCATCCATGTCGCGAGCGGTAACGACGTAGAACACGTTCTTTCCTCGTTGGGCGAGGAAGATGGCTAGATGTCGGCCACCATTAGTAACGCCCAAAAGAGCGTAAGTGTTGTCGCGCACAAGGCGCACCCGGATGGGTTTGGTTTGGCATGCATCCTCCACTTCGTCGGGGGACACACCGTGCTCCGCGATGTGCTCCTCGTTCCAGTCATCCCAGATCAGCTCATCGACCCGCACCTATCGAACGTACCACGCCCGTACCCCATATGTACCACACTGTGGTACGAAGGAAACGCGGCCACACAGCTTCGACTCGGCAGCTACTACCGCTGGCGGCCCAAGCACGCCGAGGCCAGGCGGTCGTGCAGCGATTGGCCCTCTTCGGACCCGCACGCCTCGCTGTGGACCATCGTCCAGGCCAGCGGACCCTAGCTCCGTCTCAGTTTCCGTCTCGTTCATGGCCGTACGGCGCCGTTCGGGAACGTACGGCCAGCCGCCGTCGGCCCTGCGTGTGGACGGGTACGGACGGCGTTGAACCGTGCCGGATCGTGCGCTGACCAGGGCGGACCTACCTGCAAAGCGAGTTACGCCGGTTCGATTCCGGTCACGGCCTCCAGTTCTCTTCCCACACCGTGAGTGCTCCGTACCGCCGTGCCGGCTCAAGCTGCGATGTCGGATTCGGGTGGGAGTGCCGGGCCGAGCAGCAGGCCGCCGTCCAGGACGAATTCCGAGCCCGTGGCGAACGACGCGTCCTGGGAGGTGATGAAGAGCAACAAGCGGGTGATGTCAGAGGGTTCGGCGAGGCGGGGGATGGCGAAGGGGTCGGGCGAGTAGAAGTCGGCGATGGCCGGCTGGCCCGCGACGGCGGGTTCGTTGATCAGCGGTGTGGAGACGACGCCGGGGTGGATGGAGTTGACCCGGATGTTGTCCCGCCCCAGCTCCAGCGCGGCCGTCTTGGTCAGCCCGCGCACGGCCCACTTGCTGGCGGTGTAGGGCGCGTAGAAGGCCGTGCCGACGTGGGCCATGGTCGAGGCGATGTTGACGATGGTTCCGCCACCGCCCCTGCGCATCGACGGGGTCACGGCCCGGATGCCGAGGAACTGGCCGGTGACGTTGACACTGAAGGCGTTCTCCCAGGCGCGGAGTTCGGTGTGCTCGATGGGGGCCGCCGGGTTCTGGACTCCCGCGTTGTTCACCAGGACGGCGACCGGCCCGAAGTGGCCTTCAACGTCTCGCACCAGTGCCGCCCAGTCGTCCTCACTGGCGACATCCAGGCGAACAGACAGAGCCCGATGCCCGAGCTGAGCAGCGAGATCGCGGCCGGCGGCGGCGTCGCGGCCGGCAATGACGACGTTCGCCCCCTCGGCGTGGTAGCCCCGCACATGGCTGCTGCCCATACCCCCGCTGCCGCCCGTGACGACGACGGTCAGACCCTCAAAGCGTCCCATGACGCATCCTTCCCGGCTCACATAGTGGTGAGCCGAGTGGCTCACCTCCTCTCTCAAGGTAGGAGCGGCGGCGAGGTGAGTCAAGTGACTCACCTCGCCGTGAGAGGCATACTGAGGGGCATGACGGCAGAGCCTTCGGAATACCACCGGCGCGTAGCAGCGCAGAAGCGGACGTCCATCATCGAGGCAGCGACGAAGCTGTTCCTCGACTCCGGCTACGACGGCACCTCGCTGGCCCGCATCGCCGAGGCAGCCGGAGTGTCGAGGGCAACGCTGTTCAAACAGTTCACCACCAAGGCGGCCCTGTTCGAGGCGATCGTCACCGAATACTGGAAGGTCGACGACGAGGAGGCGCCCCTCCCCGAGCCGGGGAACCTCCACGCAGGGCTTGAGACCATCGGACGCCGGTACGCGGCCCTGCTCACCCAGCCCGGCATGGCCGCCCTCTTCCGCATCGTCATCGCCGAGGTACCGCGCTTCCCCGAGCTCGGCGAGACCCAGTTCAAGCTCGGCAAGATGCCCTACTTCGAATCGGTCCGCCGCTACCTGGCAGCGGAGAACGCCGCCGGTACAGCCCGGCTCGACGATGCGGAGACGGCGGCGACCCAATTCCTCGGGATGATCTCCAACTACGTGTTCTGGCCGCGGATGCTGCTCGCACGCTGGGAGCCCGACGACACCGCCGTCACCGACGCGGTCGACCAAGCGGTGCTGACCATGCTCGCCCGATACGGCGCGCCGGCGACCCATGGCGCCTGAGACGCCGGGCCCCACCGCTCTGCTCTGCGTGACGCGGTCCGGCAGTCGATCGAAGCCGGCGGCTGACTGCGGGACAGCTCTCAGTCGGTGGAGATGTTCCACTTCTGGTAGCCGTTGTTGAAGCTCGCCGCGCTGCAGGGCTTCAGCTTCAGGTGGTCGCCGAGGCTGTAATCCATGCATTGCCCGGTGGCCACGTTCTTCCAGTCGATCCACGCGTTGCCGTACTGGGAGAAATCGGCGTAGTACTGCACCCACTTCTGGTAGCCGTTGTTGTAGCTCGCGGTGCTGCACGTATTCGCCACGATTCCGTTACCGGCGCTGCCGTCGAGGCACAGGTTCGTGGCTCCGTTCTTGAACTTGTAGGAGAGGCCGTCCTCCGTCACCGTCCACTTCTGGTAACCGTTGGCGTAGCTTGTGCTGCTACAGGTGGTCAACCGCAGACCGACCCCGGCGCTGTCGTCCAGGCAGTACCCGTACAGATACTCCTGGAATTCCTGGTTCCAGGAGGAGGTGGCGCTTGCGCTCGCCGCTCCGGGAGCCCCGGCGCTCTTCGATGCGACCCCGGATGTCGGCAGCGTGCCAGGGACGTTGTGCGAGGTCGCGCTGCCTTGGGAGGCCGTTGAGCCGGAAGCGGACGGGGCTGCGGTCGCCGCCGCCGATGTCACCGACCCACCTGTCGCGAGCGCGACTGCGGCAGCAGCGGCCAACGCATAGCGGAGCTTCATGAGGTTCCCTCCCCTTGCTCGGCCGGACTGTCCGGTGAGCGCTTCGATCTAACCAGGAGGCGGTTCGGAAATCTGGTGATATTCGGCCAACCTTTGGCCTAAACTGCTACGAGATCCATACGAAAATAACCTGGAACATGCCAGGTGCGGCTCCCACATCGCGAATGCGGCCAGCGAGCTACGCCGGTTCGATTCCGGTCACGGCGCCACGCCGACGGCCGATCAGCCCTCAGGCTCCCGGTACGCGCGCTACCAAGCCGTGGATGGGGCCGTTCGCAACGCCCGGCGTCAGCCGTTTTCCCGGCCCGGCAGCGGCGCGCCTTCCAGGAAGGCGCGATAGGCCGCGACGGCGGCCGGCTCGATGTCAGGGTTGGCGGGGCCGTAGCGGGCCGCGCCCGTGACCAGTCATTTGCGGGCACAGGAGGTTCCGCGCCCACCGAGGCGTCACCGCTCGCCGGTGGGAGCCGGGGCGGTCCAGCGGCGGTAGGCGGGGATGTCGACGTTGCTGCCGCAGACGATTGTGGCCACGTGGCGGCCCGCGAAGCGCGGGCGGTTTTCCAGGATTGCTGCGATGCCCAGGGCGGCGGACGGTTCTACGACGAGGCCGGCGTCGTTCAGGAGCAGGCGCATGGCGGCGATGATCGAGGTCTCCTGGACGAGGACGGCGTCGTCGGCGAGCAGGAGCAGGTCGTCCAGGACGGCCGGGATGGGGCGCCGGCCGGCGACGCCGTCGGCGATCGTGTCGGCCGAGTCCGTGGTGATGACGCGGCGTTCGCGCCACGAGAGCGTCAACGCCGGTGCGCCCAGCGGCTGGACGCAGATCACCTCGGTCCTGGGCGCCAGCGCCTTCAGCACATGGCCGACCCCGGTGGCGAGCGCGCCGCCGCCGAGAGCGATCAGGACGGCGTCGAACGACGGTACGGCGTCGGCGAGTTCGAGGCCGATGGTCGCCGCGCCCTCGCAGGTCTCGATGTCCAGGCTGTCCTCGACCAGCCTGATGCCCTCGTGCCGCGCGATGGCCGCCGCCCGTTCGCGCGCCAACTCGTGGTCGCCGTCGACCAGTTCGAGCCTGGCGTCCAGCGCGCGGATGCGGTCGAGCTTGGCCCGGGTCGCGAACCGGGACGCCACGACCGTGACGTCGAGCCCCCGCCCCCGGCCGGACCACGCCAGCGCCTGCCCGAGGTTGCCCGCGCTCGCGCACACCACGGCCCGCGCACCGCTGGCAGCGAGCGCGCTCGCCACCACCTCGGTACCGCGGCCCTTGAAGCTGCGCACCGGGTTGGCCGTTTCGAGCTTGATGCTCACCGCGCACCCGAGGCCGGGCTCCAGCGCCTCGCAGCGGTACAGCGGAGTGTCCAGGAAGACCGGGTCGATCACCCGGCGGGCCGCCCGGATCCGGGCGGTGTCGAGGCGTGTCCCCTGCATGGGCAGGAGCGTAGCGCGGCCCGCCCCCACGCCACTGATGATTACACTGGGTGAGACCAACACCGGGGAGCCGTGGTCGACTTGAGCCGTTTCGTTCCAGCGGAGTTCGATCTGTACGAGTTCGACGACCGCGATGCCACGGCAAGCCGAGGTACGGCTCAGCGGCGACGGTTCGGCAGTTGGAACGGGTTGATCGGCGCGCCGGCCGCCGATGTCTCCCTCGACTGGTCAGCCGGCGACTCCAAGGTGATCGTCTGCACGTCGGGGCAGAGCTACGACCGGGCCCAGGCAAGGTACCGGGCGGGCCATGTGGCTCTCGGCGGCGACGCCCTCCCGATCCCAGGCCGCCCGCAGGGACCGGGGGCCACCTTCCAGGCCCTCGACGAGTTCGCGAGCTCCGACGACCTGTGGACCGTCACCGGGGACGCGGCGAATCCGGAGGCCGTGGCCGAGACCGCCGCGCTCGACGGATTCTCCATCGGCCACCGGCGAATCGAAGACGGCATCGTCTTCATCGCGGCCGTGAACGTCGAGCCGGCCCGGTTCGAGATCCGCAAGGTGCGGGACTGGTCGGTCTACGACGTCGACGCCGGGACCGGCTTCCCGCTCAGCGCCCTGAACGGCTGACGCCACCTGAAGGGCCGGGCCCCGGCTCACCCCTCCCGGGACGGGAGCCCCACGAGCGTGGCGGTGAGCGTGCCGGCCAGCCACTCCTCGTAGACGTCCGCCGACCAGCCCCGTCCCGCGGTGAGTTGGGTGAACAGCTGCGGCCCGGCCAGCGCCCAGACGGCGTCCGCCAGCCGGGCCCGATCCGCCCCCGGCCGCAGCACGCCGGCCCCGTCCAGGTGCGTGACGAACGCGGTGACCCCGGCCAGCCGCTCCCGCTCGGCGGTCGCCAGGACCTCCCCGACGTCCGGCCCGGCCTGGGTGAGCAGGGCGAACAGCGCGGCCACCCGTTCATGGATGCCGCGCACGAACGCGGCGTAGAGGACGAGCTTGGCGGCCGGGTCCGCCGTCCGCAGGATCTCGCGCATCTGGGGGCGGTCGCCCATGGCCACGGGCTCGTCGTCGCCTGCCAGCGTGATGTCCCACAGGGCTTTGACCATGCCCGGCTTGCCGCCGAACGACTTGTACACCGTCTCGGCCGAGACGCCCGCGCGCTCGGCCACCGCCCGGATCGTCGTGGCGTGGAAGCCGTCCCGGAAGAGCAGCTCGCGGCAGGCGTCCAGGACGGCTGCGCGGTTGCGGTGGGCGGCCTCGCGCCGGCGCTCGGAGTTGTAGGCCCGGCGCGGCGCCTCGCGCAGCGGCTCGCGCGGGGTTTCACGCGGCGTTTCGCGCGACGCCCGCGGCGTTTCGCGTGACGTTCCGCGCGACGCCCGCGGCGTTCCACTCACCGCCTCGCGAGCCCCCTCACGTGGCGTTTCGCGTGCCATCCGCCCGTCCCCCCAATCTGTTACAGTCCACTGTATCGAATTATTCGGCCCCAGCTCCCCCGCCGGAGGCTCCCATGTCACGCCCCGCGACCACACAGGTGGCCCCCGGTGTCCACCGCCTCGGTGACCACGGCGTCAACTTCTACCTGATCGAGGACCCCGACGGCCTCGTCCTCATCGACGCCGGGCTGCCGTCCCACCGGGAGCAGCTCGGCGCGCTGCTGGCCGACCTCGGCCGCACCCTGGCCGACATCCGTGCCGTACTCCTGACCCACGGCCACCCCGACCACACCGGCCTGGCCCGCACCCTCCAGCAGGCCGGCGCCGACATCTGGATCCACCAGCGGGACGCCGGCATCCTGCGCGACGGCCCGCGCAGCGCCAACCGCCATGCCAAGCCTGAACGTTCGATGCTCCCCTACCTGCTGCGCCGGCCCTCCGCGCTCGCCCTCCCCCTCCAACTGGCCCGTTCCGGAGCCTTCACCGCCCCCGCAGTGCGGGACGCGCGGGTCTTCGACGCCGACCTGGTGCTGAAGGACCTTCCGGGCGCCCCGCAGGCCGTCGTCATGGCCGGGCACACACCCGGCAGCACCGCGTACGTATTCGCCGACCGCGAACTCCTCTTCACCGGCGACGCGTTGGTCACCGCCGACGCGTTCTCCGGCCACAACGGGCCCGCGCTCGTGTGCCGTTGCTTCACGCACGACAGCGGCGGCGCGCTCGCCGCGCTCGACCGGCTGGACGAACTGCCTCCGGTGGGCGTGCTGTTGCCCGGTCACGGGGAGCCCTTCACCGGTGGGGCCGGGGCGGCTGCCCGGCTGGCACGCGAGTACGGCGTGCGCTGACCGGCCGCGCATGTTCCCCCGGTCCGCCGCGTGCCCCGTCCCCACCCCCGTGACGCGGAGACGGGGCACCCGCACGGACGCGGTCACGCCTCCCGGGCGCGCTCGTACGTCAGATGGACGAGGCCGTTGCCCACGGTCCTGGTGTGGATCAGGCGCATCGGCCGCTTGTCGCTGGTCTCGCCGAACAGCCGCTCGCCCGCGCCGAGTACGACCGGGAAGACGGTCAGGCGCAGCTCGTCCACCAGGTCGTGCTCCATCAGCGTGCGCACGAGCGGGCGGCTGGCGTACACGACGATCTCCCCCCGTATCCGCCGCCTGAGCTGCGTGACCTCGCCAACCGCCTCGCCCGCCAGGACGGTCGCGTTCGTCCACCTGGCCCTCCGGATCGTCGCCGAGACGACGTACTTGGGCATGCGGTTCAGGCTGTCCGCCCACTCGCCGCTCATCTGTGCCGACCGGGTGGCGAAGTACGCGTCGCTCCCCCGTCCCATCAGCAGCGCCTCGGCGCCCCGTGCCTCGGCGAGTTCGAGTTCCGCCCACGCCTCCCAGTCCTCGCCCATGAACTCCTGGAACCAGCCGCCGTGCTTGAACCCGCCCTCGCCGCTGGGGTCTTGGACGACGCCGTCGAGCGTGACGTTCTGGCTGACCACGATCTTTCCCACTTCGGTTCTCCTCGCGCCGCGTTGTGGCTCTCGGGTGCGCGGCGACCGGCAGGACCGCCGCCAACCGGGTAGACGCCGCCGGGCGCTGCGAATTGGGCGGCGCGGCACCGCCCAGTTCGCCGTTCCGACGGCGTCTGCATCGTTGGGCGAGCCGAACGCCCGCCCGGGGGAACGCCCGCCCTGCGCAAGGGAGTTCTACGGCGAGGGGTCGTGCGCGATGACGAAGAGCTGAGGGTGCATGCCGATGGAGACGGACACGACCGACCTGATCACCCGGGCCCGGGCCGGCGACGACATCGCGTTCCGCGACCTGGTCCAGGGCCACTCCCGCGAGTTGCAGGTGCACTGCTACCGGATCCTGGGGTCGTTGCAGGACGCCGAGGACGCGCTCCAGGAGACGCTGGTGTCCGCGTGGAGCAACCTCGGCGAGTTCGGCCAGCGGTCCTCGCTCCGGACGTGGCTCTACAAGATCGCGACCAACCGCTGCCTGAGCATGTTGCGCGCGGACAGCCGACGCCCGCGCGCCGCACCGCCGTTGCCCGAGGCCGCCGCCCTGCCAGAACCCACCGTCGCCGCCGACACCCCGCCCTGGCTTGAGCCCTACCCCGACGTCCTGCTCGACCATCTCGCCGACCAGCGCCCCGGGCCGGAGGCGCGCTACGAGACCACGGAGGCGATCTCGCTGGCCTTCGTCACGGCCTTGCAGCTGCTGCCGCCGCGCCAACGGGCCGCGCTCGTCCTCCGCGACATCCTGGGCTACCGCGCCGCCGAGGTCGCCGACATGCTCGGCACGACCGGGGAGTCGGTGAGCAGCGCGCTCAAGCGCGCCCGGGCGACCGTCGACAGCCGCCTCGCCGACTCCGGCGACGGCACCGGGGCCCGCGGCCCGGCACGTAGACCCGACACGGCTGCCGAGCACCGGCTCGTCGCCCGCTTCACCGACGCCCTCGAACGCGCCGACCTTGACGCCCTGATCGACCTGCTCGTCACCGACGTGCGACTCGCCATGCCCCCGGCGATGCTGGAATACCGCGGCATCGCCTCAGCCCGCCACATCCTCGCCACCGTCAGCTTCCGCCCCGGCCGCGCCTACCGCGTGATCCCCACCCGCGCGAACCGCCAACCCGCCCTCGCCCTCTACCTCCCCGACCCCCACACCGGCCTCCACCACGCCTACTGCCTCCTGGTCCTCACCCTCACCGCCGATGCCATCACCGCAATCACCAGCTTCAGCACCACGTCGATCCCCCACTTCGCCCTCCCCCGAACCCTCCCGGCGTAGCTCCCGCCCTCCGATTCGCGAACGGCTCACCCACGAAGGCGGCCCGCGGTGTCGGCTCGGGGGCCCGGCCGTCAACTCGCCGGGAAGTAGTGGCCGTTGTCCAAGTCGGCGAGCAGCCGGGCCTGCGTGGGTTCCCAGCCGAGGGTCCGGCGGGTGAGGGCGTTGGACGCCGGGTAGGTCTGGGTGACGATGTTCGCGAGGAAACCGAAGTATCCCGGCACCATCAGTACGTCCGCGGGAACGCTCACCGCGGGCAGGCCCAGACGGCTGCCGAGGGCCTCGGCGATCTCGCGGAACGGGATCGCCCCGTCCCCGATCCCGTCCCCCTCCCCGCTCCCCACGGCGTGCCAGTAACTGCCGGCCGGTCCCTTCTCCAGCGCCAAGCGGAACAACGACGCGACATCGCGGATGTGCACGGCGTTCCACACGTTCGCGCCGTCCCCCGGGTAGCCGATGAAACCCTTCTCCTTCGCGAGCGCGATCAGCGTCGGGAGGAAACCGGCCCGATCGGTCGTGCTGTGCGCGATGTTGGCGATCCGCACGACCGACGACCGCACTCCCCGCTCCGCGAGGCCGACGACGGCGGTCTCGACGACGTTGCGGGCGCGCAGGGTGCCTCGGTACTCGTCGCCGCCGGGAAGGGCCGGGTCGGCCTCGGTGACCGGCCAGCCCAGGTTCCCCGGCGAACCTATGCTGCCCGCCGCGACCAGCGGCTTCCCGGTTCCCGCCAGTGCCTCGCCGTACGCGAGCATGATCGGGAGCTCGGCGGCGGCAACGGCGTCGATCCCGCCGGTGGGAAGCAGGTCCTGCCGGTGCGCGACGTGGATGACGCCGTCGGAGTCAGCGGCCGCCTCCTTGAGCCCGTCCAGATCCTGGAGGTCGCCGCGGCGCACCTTCGCGCCGAGCGCGGACAGCGCCGCCGCGGCCGCGTCCGACCGCGCCAGGCCGGTGACCTCGTGCCCGGCGGCGATCAGCTCGGGGACGATGTACGAACCGGAATGGCCGGTCCCGCCAGTGACGAATACGCGCATGCTGCTCGTCCTTGCGTGGGTCGTGGGGTGTGGGAATCGGCGTTGCGGAGTGCGCTCAACTCACAGTGCTGACACGGAGATAGAAGTCGGTGTGCTTCACGGAGTGCGCGACGAGGCCGAGTTGCAGCAGGGCGAGGTTCTCCAGCGCCCGCGCCATCGGCAACTCCCCGGTGTCGAGCGGGCGCAGCCCCAGGCTCTCGATGAACGCCGACACGTGTGCCTTTGCCTGCGCGTCGTCGCCGGCGATGAACACGTCCAATTGCCGCCCCTCGGCCGGGCCGGCCGCCAGGACGTGGGAGAACAGGGTGTTGAACGCCTTGACGACGTGCGCACCGGTGGGCGCGGCCTTCGCGATCTCCTGCGCGCCGGAAGTGCCGTCGGGGGTGACGAAGCTCTTGAAATCCGGGGCGACGGGGTTGGTGATGTCGATGATGACCTTGCCGTCCAAGGCGTCCCCGTATTCGCTCACCACCGCCGCCGCGCCGGCGTACGGCACGGCGAGGATGACGATGTCCCCGGCCGGGGCGGCGCCGGGCGTCCCGGCAGTGGCACCGCCGAGCGCGGCGGCGAATTCCTTGGCCCTGGCCGGGTCGCGGCCGATGATCTCGACGGCGTTGCCACCGGCGAGCGCCCGCTTGGCCAGGGCGCCGGCCATGTTCCCCAGGCCGATAATGCTGATGCTGCTCATGAGTGCGCCTGCTTTCTGAGGCTGAATGGGGCGGACCCGCGTCCTGTTATAAAGTCCGCGGTGGTGAATTCCTCTACCGAATTCACTCCGCCCCTATTGGTTACTTGTTAAGGGTGCCAGTGGCCCGAGCCGAGTGTCCAAGACCTCTTTTAGCCGTGGTGATACCGTGGAAGCATCACCAGGCCGGGAGGCGCCATGGATCTGGACCTGCGCAAACTCCGTTACTTCGTCGCCGTCGCCGACCGGTTGCACTTCGGCCGTGCCGCCGATGAGCTGCATATCGCGCAGCCGGTGCTGAGCCGGCAGATCCGCGCGCTCGAAAAGGACCTCGGCGCGTCGCTGTTCACCAGGGACCGGCACGGGGTCGCGCTGACCGACGCGGGCCGGCAACTGCACGCCGACGCCGGTCCGTTGCTGGCCTCCACGCACGCGATCCGCCGCCGGGTGACCGTGGCCGCGCGGGGCAGCCGCAGGATCGTGGTCGGCTTCCGGGCCGGCATCCCGGTCACCCCGGCGGTCCGGGCGTTCGAGGCCCGGCACCCGGACGTGGTCGTGGACGTGCAGCGGATCGAATGGGACGACCAGGCCCCGATGCTGCTCGACGGCCGCATCGACGTCGGCTACGTGCGGCTGCCCATCGACGAGGCCGGCCTGCGCGTCACCCCGCTGTACACCGAACCGCGGGTGGCGGTGCTGCCCGCCGCCCACCGGTTGGCCGGCAAGGAAGAGGTCACCGAGGCCGACCTGGCCGGCGAACCGCTGGTCTGGCCCGCCGCCCCGAGCACGCAGCCCACCCGGCGCCCGCACCCCGACGCCGGCTACCTGGCACGCGGGGTGGACGAGACCCTCGAACACGTCGCGGCCGGCCGGGGCATCTCGTTCCTGGCCCGCTCGGCGACCGTGTTCCACTCACACCCGGACGTCATCTACGTGCCCATCCCTGAGCTGGCCCCCGACCAGGTGTGCCTCGCGGTGGCGTCATCGTCCACCTCGCCGGTGGTCGACGACTTCTTCACCGCGGCCCAGTCGGCGGCCGCGATCACGGCGGACTGCGGGAACTACGAAATGTGGCAGCTCGGAGGCGACGCCGTTTCCTAGCGCCGGGCTTTCATGAAGCGGTCTGTCCGGCAGGCGATCAGCACAGCAGAAAGCGCGGCGGGCCCCGCTCGCTCGTCCGCGAGCTGCGCGATCCCCGGGTCGCGGAACTGGCGGCCGTCCGGCCGATGAGTCCTGAGACGTTCGGCAGTCCTACTGGCGAAACTGTCACCGACGGGAGGACATGTGATGCGCCGCGTGACCTATTCGATGAGCGTCTCGCTCGATGGCTACATCGTCGGGGCGGACGGGGATTTCAACTGGTCGCCGCCTGAGGAGGAGGTCTTTCGGCTCGCCACTGACGAGGTTCGGGGGGCCGGGGTGCATCTGTTGGGGCGGCGGCTTTATGAGGCGATGCTGTATTGGGAGACCGTCGAGCAGAGTCCGGGGATCGGGTTTTCGACGGTTGAGTTCGCCTCGCTCTGGAGGCGGCTGCCCAAGGTGGTGTTCTCCGGCACGCTGTCGGCGGTCGAGGGCAATGCCCGGCTGGCGTCCGGTGGGGTGGCGGAGGAGATCGAGCGGTTGCGGGCCGAGCCGGGGGAAGGGGACATCGCCATCGGCGGCGCCGGGCTCGCCGCACAGGTGGCCGCGGCGGGGCTGATCGACGAGTACCGGGCCCGGGTGTACCCGGTGCTGGTCGGGGGCGGCATCCCGTTCTTTCCGCAGCACGAGCGCCGGGTGGATCTCGAACCCGTCGAGACCCGCACCTTCAGCAGCTCGAAGGTCGTCTACCTCCGTTACCGCGTGGCGCGCTAGCCAGTCCGGAACGGGCCCCGCGGCCGTCACGGCCCTCACGCCTCGAAGACCGACCAGCAGATCTCGTTCCGCAACCGCTGGTCGTCCAGCACGAGTTCCCGGATCGCGTCCTGGAGCTGCTCGCGCTGCCAGCGGCACTCGGCTCGGCCGGCGGCGGCCTCACCCCGCCGCCCGGGTGCGACATCCTGGTCTCGCCGCGCGTCCACGCCCGGATCTGCGCGATGGCTTCCCGGGGGCGCGGGTCCGACGGTCGGGCCGACTCGAAGAGCGGCACGCGGTCCGCAGGGCCAGGAGCCGGTGGTCGGGGTCGGTGCCGCTGCGGCGGAGGGTGATGAAGCGGGGGTCGCGGATCGCGGGGAGGATCATCGCGCTCCCAGCGTACGCGGACGCCCCCGGGCGGCACGGTCGCCGGCTGCTCGTCCTGCGCGGGCGCCGGCGTGGCGGGCCCGGCGATCCCCCCGCCACCAGTGGGGCGGTGAAGGCGAACGTTTGTGTTCGTTCGTTTGCGTCAAAGCGCAGTGGTGAGGCTGCGACGCGGCCGATCGGAGCGTGCCGTGGAGCAGCCGCAAGGGGTGAGGGACGTGGCCGCGGCGGAGCAGGCGCCGCGGGCCGGGGGCTGGTTCCGGGTGTTCTGGCTGGGGCAGAGCGTCTCCGAATTCGGCGACCGGATCAGCGAGTTGGCGCTGCCGCTCATCGCGGTGACCGTGCTGCACGCCGGGGCGCGGCAGACCGCGCTGCTGACCGCGCTGATCTGGCTGCCGAACACCATCGCGCCGGTCGTCGGCGCCTGGGTGGACTCCCGCGTGCACAAGCGGCTGCTGCTCGTCGGGGCCGATGTGCTGCGCGCCGCCGCGCTGTTGAGCCTGCCGGTCGCGTACGGGGTGGACGGGCTCGGGCTCACGCAGTTGTACGTCGTCGGCGCGGTGACCGGCGTCGGGCAGACCGTCTTCGACGTCACGTACCCGACGTTCTTCGTGACGCTGATCCCGCGGTCCGGCTACGTGGCCGCCAACAGCAAGCTGAACACGACCCGTTCGGCGTCCTTCGTCGTCGGGCCCGCGGTCGGCGGCGCGTTGATCCAGGCGGTCACGGCGCCGGTCGCGGTGGTGGCGGACGCGGTCTCGTTCCTGTTCTCGGCGGGCATGATCGGACGGATCAGGGCGACGGAGATACCGCCGGCGTCGGACGCCCATCTCCCGTTGCGGACCAGGATGGCCACCGGCGCCCGCTACATCTTCCGGCACGCGATCCTGCGCGCCAGCCTCGCCTGCTCCACCACGATGAACTTCTTCATGTACGCGGCGCAGGCGATCATCATCCTGTTCGCCAGCCGCACGCTGGGCCTGTCGGCGGGCACGATCGGCCTGTCGCTCGGGGCGGGCGCGGTCGGCGGGCTGGTGGGCGCGGTCGTGGCGCGCCGGGCCGTCGCCGTCATCGGACTGGGGCGGACGATCATGCTGGGCGCCGCGCTCTATCCGAGCCCGCTGATCCTGCTGGCGGCGGCCGGCGGCGCCCGGTGGCGGAGCGCGCTGCTGCTGGGGGCGATGGAGTTCCTGTCCGGGCTCGGCGTGATGTTCTTCGACATCGGCAACAACTCGCTGCGCGCCGCGGTGACGCCCGACAGCCTGCGCAGCCGGATATCGGGCGCCTACAGCGCGATCAACTACGGCTGCCGGCCGATCGGCGCGCTGGTCGGCGGGTGGCTGGCGGCGGGGGTCGGCATGCGGCCGACGCTGCTCACCGCGGGCATCTGCGGTCCGCTGGGGAGCCTTTGGCTGCTGCTGTCCCCCGTGCCCGGCATCAAGGTGGTGCCGGAGTCGGTCAACAAGGACTGAAACAGAGGACGTTGGGCCGTCAGTCCGACGCGGACGCCGCCTCGGCCGCCTTCGCCGCCCGCTCCAGGCGCTCGCGGTAGTCCTCCCACCAGGCCGCGTCACCGTCCGGCACGCCGACGTTGCCCTCGTTCATCCCCACGGTGCCGTCGAGGAGTTCGCGGAGGATGTCGGCGTGGCCCGCGTGCCGGTGGGTGTCGGCGATCACCCGTACGACGGCGTGGTGCAGCGTCACCTCGTCCCGGCCGGCCGGCCACCACGGGACCCGGCCGACGGCGTCCAGCGGCAGCGCGTCGAGCGTCGCCGCCGAGTGCGCCCAGGCGTTGCGGTACCGCTGGACGATGTACTCGCGCGTCTCCTGCGCGGTGGCCCACATGTCGGCGTTGGGCTCGGTCTCCTCGCCCATCCACTGCGGGAGTTCACCGGACGGGCGGCCGAACGTGTCGCCCAGGTAGCCGAGTTCGGCGCCGGAGGCGTGCTTGACCAGGCCCAGCAGGTTGGTGCCGGTCGGCGTCAGCGGGCGGCGGACGTCGTACTCCGAGAGGCCGTCGAGCTTCCAGAGCAGCGCGTCGCGGGCGTACTGGAGGTAGCGGCGGAGGTCGTCCTTGGGATCAGGTGCGGTCATGGGCACCAGTCTGCCGATCGGCCCCGCGCGCGCCACCCCATTACCCCGCGGGGCGCGGACCGAGCCGCGGCCGGCGGGCACGGCGAGTTGGTAGCGTCACCTCCCATGCGCATCCTGGTACTCGGCGGCACCTCCTTCGTCGGCCGCGCCATCGTCGCGGACGCCCTCGACGGCGGCGCGGAGGTGACGCTCTTCGGCCGCGGCAGGACCGGGCCCGAGCTGTTCCCCGGCGTGGAGCGGCGGACCGGCGACCGCGACACCGGCGACTACGCGAGCCTCGGGCCGGAACACGGCGGCGAGTGGGACGCGGTCGTGGACGTCAGCGGGTACGTGCCGCGGCACGTCGGCCAGGCGATGGACGTGCTCGGCGACCGGGTCGGGCGGTACCTGTTCGTCTCCAGCCACGCCGTGTACGCCCGCGAAGGCGTCGGACCCGGCTCGGACGAGGACACCCCGCGGCGCCAACCGGTGCGCGACACCGAGGAGTTGACGGAGGCCACGTACGGCCCGCTGAAGGCCGCCTGCGAGGACGACGTCACCGCGCGGTACGGGTCGCGCGCCACAGTGGTGCGGCCGGGCAAGGTCGCCGGGCCGCACGACCCGTCCGACACGTTCACGTACTGGGTGCGGCGGGCCGCGCGCGGCGGGCGGGTGGCGGTGCCCGCGGACCCGGCGCAGCCGGTGCAGGTCGTCGACTCGCGGGACCTGGCCCGGCTGGTGGTGCGGCTGGTCGCCGACAGGCGCGGCGGCGCGTTCCACGCGGTAGGGCCGGCCGAACCGGTCACGCTCGGCGGCCTGATCGAGACGTGCGCGGTCGCGGCGGGTACCGAGGTCGAGCTCGTACGGGTGCCGGCCGACGACCTGCCGGGGCCGTTCTTCCCGCTGCTGCGCCCCGACTGGGCGAGCCAGCAGCGCAGTTCGGCGCGGGCGCGGGCGGCGGGGATGCCCGCGACGCCGCTCGCGGTGACCGCGGCCGACGTGCTGGCCTGGGACCGTTCCCGCGGCGAACCGCCGCTGAGGTGCGGCTTCACGCCGGAGGCCGAACGGGAGCGGGTGGCCGGCCGGCCGTGATTGGCCCAGGATTTCCGCTGCCGAGTGGTACAGGTGCGGCGGGCCGCCAGGCCGTAACGTCAGCGGCATGAAGCAACGCGCGAATCACGGCGAGCAGCCCTCCGACGTCCTGCGGGCGCTGCACCACGGGCGGGCCGCGGACGACCCGCTGGTGCTGCCGGGCCCCTGGGACGCGGCCAGCGCCCGCGCCTTCGAGGAGGCGGGCTTCCCCGCACTTGCGACGCCGAGCGCGGGGGTCTCGGCGTCGCTCGGCTACCCCGACGGCGAGGGCACGCCGGCAGCGGCGATGTTCGCGGCGATCGGGCGGATCGTCCGGGCGGTGGACGTGCCGGTGTCCGCGGACGTCGAGGCCGGATACGGGCTTTCCGCCGTGGAGTTGGTGGAGCGGTTGCTGACGGTGGGCGCCGCCGGGTGCAACCTGGAGGACTCCGAGCCGGGGGGCTCGGGGCTCAAGGACCCCCAGGCGCAGGCGGATTACCTCGCGGAGGTGCGGGCGGTGGCGGGCAGCGCGCTGGTGATCAACGCGCGGGTCGACACGTACCTGCGGGGTACGGACCGCACGCCGGGCGCGGCGATCGCCCGCGGCCGCCTGTACGTTGCGGCGGGCGCGGATTGCGTCTACCCGATCATGGCGCCGGCGACGCAGCTCGCGACGATCGCGGAGGGGGTGGGCGTCCCCGTCAACGCTTTGTGCCGTCCCGGCGGGGTGTCGCCGCGGGAGCTCGGGGTGATGGGGGCGGGGCGGGTGACGTTCGGTGGGGGGTTGCAGCAGCAGGCTCTGGAGGCGGTGCGGGTGATGGCGGAGGGGCTCCGCAAGGGCTGACGGCACCCCGCCGCCTCGGTCAGTGCCCGTACCCGACTGCGGCGCCGTCGTGGCTGGCCGCGCAGTTCCCCGCGCCCCTGGTGACGCCGGGCACATCGCGCCCACGCGGCGGAGCCGCAAAACAACAACAGCCCCGCGCCCCTGCGCCTCCGCTCGCGCCGCGCGCGAAGGGCGCCTGTCCCTCCCCCTCCGGGGCAGGGGCAGGCGCCCTGTTCGTCGTTGTGCCGAGCGCAGCGGGCTCAGTGGGTGATGAGGTCGAACTCCTCCCAGGGGCCCACCGCTGTGCGGTTGGCGATCAGGGAGGAGGCGCCGGCGTTCTCCGCCGTCACCAGGTGCTGGTTGTTGTAGGCGCGGAGGCTGACGCTGCCGTCGGGGTTGTGGAGGAGGTAGAAGGTCTCCCAGGGGCCGGGGCCGCCGCGGTTGGCGATCAGGGGGTCGTTGCCCTTGTTCTCGGCGGTGACCCACTGGTTGTCCGAACGGGCCTTCAGGAAGATGGTGTTGTTGTTGTTGGCGACCATCGTGAAGGTCTCGTTCGTGCCGGCCGAGGTGGCGTCCGCGATGAGCGAGGTGGTGTTGTTCGGCGCGTCGACGTACTTGCCGTTGGCGTGCGACTTGAGGCTGATCTCGGACTGGGTGGGCGCCGGGAACGTGGTGTTGTTGTTCGAGTAGCCGGCCGCCGTGATGTTGGCCTGCACGGCGTTCTCGGTCGCGTCGCTCGGGAAGCCCTTGGTGACGGCGCCCTCGAAGAACTCACCGGTGCCCATCGGGCTGTTGTCGCCGCCGGTGCCCAACTCGATGGAGGGCTGCACCTTCATCGGGTTGTACCCGGGCGGCAGCGCCCCGGAGTACGCCTGGTTCAGCCCGCCGGACTGCCCGTTGCCGTACTTCAGCGTGAAGTTCGTCGTGCCGTTGTTCTTCTCCCAGGCGGACACGAACGAACCGGTCTCGCTGGGGATGTTCGACGGGTTGGGGCCCGCCGCGCTGAAGTACATGCCGTTCTCGAGGTCGCCGCCGACCCAGGGGCCGGAGCCGGTGCAGCCGCCGGTCCAGCACGCGGAGCCCCAGTAGATCGCGTTCATGGTCGCGTTGCCGTCGTCGGAGTCGTCGGTCTCGGCCGAGCCGAAGTCGAAGCAGCAGCTGTTGCTGACCAGCTTCGACGACGTCAGCATGTAGATGCCCTCGGGCTGCGAGCCGGTGGGCACGTTCTTGGCCGCGTTGTTGCGGTACCCGGTGCCGATGTTGTTGACCAGGATGCCGTAGGCGGACTGGCCGCCGACGGTGATCGGCAGCGCCATCGCGTTCGCGCCGATGTCAGACCCGTTCGGCCCGGGGCCCGACAGGCTGCCCGAGCAGCCGGCGCAGGAACTGCCGGGCGAGATGGGCATGTTGTTGGCGTTCGGCGTCTGGTCGTACAGCTGGGTGATGGTGCACGTCGTGCCCGAGCAGAACGAGACCTGCTGCGCCGCGGAGACCAGACCGCCGGCGGACGAGAGTCCGACGTTCAGGGTCTGGCTGTCCGAGGCGCGCTGGATCTGGTAGAGCGGGCCGTTGTACGAGGAGAACATCGCCCGGGTGGTGCTGTACGCCGCCTCACACGGCGTGCCACCGGACGCGTAGATGTCGCAGGGCCCCGAGGTGGCCGCGGCGGCGGGGGGCGCCGTGGAGCCGAAGATCGGCAGGGCGATCGCCACTGTGAGCAGGAACGCGAGCAGGAACCGCGTTCTGCGTCGGAGTGTGCGGAGTGTGGGGGGTATGACCAGCACAATGCCTCCGGAAATGTGATGGTGCCGGTTCGCCCGTGGCGTTGAGCCGGATCGCGGCCGCGCTCATCGTCGGGCGCGGTCAGGATCACCGGAGTTGTGCTCAACGTGCAGCAGAACAACGGCGTCCTCTCGTAGCGCAGCACACATGTTTAGCTGGCTCTAGGCGTAAGTCAAGGCTGCGGTCTGACGTCAGGTGACATTTGGCAAGATTTTTGGGACGAAGAAGCGCAAGCCGCTTGCGGCCTTATGTACAAAGCGAGCGCAACAGGCCGAAGACGGCTACTCGCTCCAGGGATCGAGCGCGTACTTGCCGCTGGTCCGGCCGGCCTGGAGCCGGCGCAGCACCGCCGGGCCCTCGGACAGGGGGTGGACCGAGGGAGTGCCCGGCGGGTACACGCCCTCCGCGATGAGCGCCTCCAACTCGGCCAGCAGCGACCGGTGCAGCGCCGGTGCCGCCGCCGCGAGCGCGCCGATGTGCAGGCCCTTGATCTGCACCGGGTGGACGAAGACCAGGTCGTGCGTGGACACGGTGGCCTCGCCCGAGGCGGCACCGAGCACGACGACGCGTCCGGTGAACGGACGGGTGACCGACAGGCTGGCCGCGAAGGTGGCCCGCCCCACCGACTCCAGGACCAGATCGACGCCGCCCCCGGACAGCCGGGTGATCTCCGCCGCCAGATCGGGGCGGGCGCCGTCCAGCACCGCTTCGACGCCGAGCGCTCTGACGGTGTCGTGCTTGGCCGGTGACGCGGTGCCGATCACCCGTGCACCGTAGTGGCGCGCCAGCCGGACGGCGGCCTGTCCCACGCCGCCGGCCGCCGCATGGACGAGCACCACGTCACCGGCCTCGACCTCACCCAGCGGTTTGAGCGCCGCCAGGGCGGTGGCCCAGTTCAGCACCAGGCCCAGCGCCTGGGCGTCGCTCCAGCCGGGCGGCACGGGGACCACACCCGCGGCCGGCATCGTCATGTACTGGGCGAACGCGCCCGGGCCCGATCCGATGACGCGGGTGCCCGGCGGCAGCGGGCTCCCGACGCCCGGGCCGACCCCCACGATCTCGCCGGCGGCTTCGAAGCCGGCCACATAGGGCGGCTGCGGGCCCCCGCCGTAAGTGCCGTGCGCCTGCATCACGTCGGCGAAGTTGACGCCGGCCGCGCCCACCCGGACCAGGTACTCGCCGGGCCCGGCGGCGGGGCGGCGCCGATCCTCGACCAGGGTGAGGTCGGACGGTCCCCGGTGCGACGTCTGGACCAGCGCTCGTATCGTCTGCTCGTCGGCGTGCCGCTGCTGGCCGGTGCTCTGCCCCTGCTCGTCGGTCTCCATGCGCGCACCGTAGGACTCTGACACTTGTGTGAAGAGCAAGCGGCGGTCAGCGGCCGGTGGTGCTCCCGGCCTCGCGGAGGTAGGCGTCGAGTGCGGCCTGCCGGTCGCTGAGGACGGCGATACGGGCGGCGAGCCGGTCCCGGTAGCTCCGCACCTCGCGCAGGAACTCCGCGCACACCGCGTCCGCCCCGGTGCCCATACCGGCACCACCACCGGCACCACCACCGGATTCGCCGGTTGGCCCCGGCATGAGCTCCCTGATCAAACGCACGGGCAGCCCGGACTCGAGCAGCGAGCGCACGACGAGCACCCGGTCGACGGTGGACCGGCAGTAGTCGCGGAACCCGTTGTCCAAGCGGCCGGGGACGATCAGGCCCTCGTCCTCGTAGTACCGCAGCGACCGCGCACTCACGCCGCTGGCCCTGGACGCCTCACCGATCTTCATACGTCAGGCAACGTCCAGGCCCGGCACGCTCTTCCGACGCCGCGGACACGTGCCGGAGACGCCGTCAGGCCGAGGGCTTCACGATCGCCGCCTGCGGCCGGATCGGCAGCCGGTTCACCGGGCGCCCGGTCGCCGCCCGCACCGCCGCCGCCACCGCCGCCGGTGCCGTCACCACCGGGACCGCGCTGACCGCCTTCGCGCCGAAGGGCGCCACCACATCACGCTCCTCGACCAGGCGCACGATCCGGACCTCCGGGGCGTCCAGCGCGGTCGGCAGCGGATAGCCGGTCAGGCTCGGCCGCTTCACCACCCCGCGCGGAGCGCGCAGATCCTCCATCAGCGCCAGGCCCACGCCCTGCGTGACGCCCGCCTCGATCCGGGCCGCCAGCTGGCGGGGGTTGAGCACCCGGCCGACGTCCTGGGCCACCGCGAGCTCCACCACCCGTACGGCGCCGAGCTCGATGTCCACGTCGACCACCGCGCGGACCGCGCAGAAGGTCAGGCCCACGAACGCGTCGCCCTGGCCGGTGTCGTCGAGCCGGTCGGTGGGGTGCGGGCGGCACTGCGCCGTCGCCCACAGCTCCTTGCCGTCCAGCGTCTCGGCGACCGTCGTGGAGAGCACCCCGTCGTACGAGGTGATCTTGCCGTCCGCGATCGTCAGCAGCTCCACCGACATGCCGAACTTCGCCGCGAGCGGCTGGAGCAGCTGCGTGCGGACCATCTTCGCGGCCCGCTCCACCGCCCCGCCGGACACCCAGGTGTGCCGGCTGCGCGCGGCGGGGCCGGCCGGCGGCTGGTCGGTGTCGGCGGGCAGCACCCCGACGTCCTCGATGCCGAGCACTTCCTGCACGATCTGCCGGGCCAGCACCGTGAAACCCTGGCCGGTCTCGACGGCCGCGCAGATGACGGTGGCGCGCCCGTCGTGCACCCGGACCGTCGCCGTGGACACCTCGTCGGTGCCCTCGGCGCCCAGGACGTGCACCATGCCGAGCGCGTAGCCGACCCCGCGGCGCACCGCGCCGGGCTCGCCGGCGCCCGCGGTGCCGCCGGGCAGCAGCCACTGCGACTCGTCCTCGCCGTCGGGCAGCGGCGGCAGGTCGGCGTCCCGGACGGCTTTGAGCAGCTCGCCGACCGGCGCCGGGCAGGTGACGGTCTGGCCGGTGGGCAGCAGGTCGCCGGTGGCCAGCACGTTCCGCATCCGGATCTCGGCCGGTTCCAGGCCGAGTTTGGCGGCCAGCTTGTCCATCTGGCCCTCGTAGGCGGTGCAGACCTGGAGCGCGCCCTCGCCGCGTACGTGGCCGGACGGCGGGTTGTTGGTGCGCACCGCCCAGCCCTCGACGAAGACGTGCGGCACCACGTAGGGGCCGGACGCGAAGGCCACCGCGGCGGCCAGCGCGTCGGAGGAGGCGTCGGCGTAGGCGCCCGCGTCGAGCAGGATCTGCGCCTCGACCTTGACCAGCCGGCCGTCGGCGTCGGCATGGTGCCGGTAGCGCAGCACGGTCGGGTGCCGGTGGGCGTGGCCGAGGAAGGACTCCTCGCGGGTGGCGACGAACTTCACCGGGCAGCCGGTCTTCAACGCCAGCAGCCCGAGCGGCAGTTGGACGCCGGAATCCTCACGGTCGCCCATCGCGCCGGGCACGCCGGTGACGACGACCTTGACCCGGTCGGGTTCCAGGCCGAAGCAGGCCGCGGCGATGTCGCGGTCGGCGTGCGGATCGGTGGAGGCCACGTAGATCTCCACGCCGCCGTCGGGGCGCGGCACGGCGAGGCCGGCCTCGGCGCCGATCGGGGCCGGGTCCTGGCGGCCGACCCGGTACAGGCCCTCGACCACGACCTCGCCGACCGCCTCGGGGTCGCCGAAGCGCAGCGGGATGTGCCGGATCAGGTTGCCGTCGGGGTGCAGCGGCTCGGCGGCGAACGCCTTCTCCGGGTCGGTGACCGGTTCGAGCACCTCGTACTCGACGAGGATCGCGGCGGCGGCCAGCCGGGCGGTGTCGGGGTGGTCGGCGGCGACCGCGGCGATCGGCTCGCCGTGGTGCCTGACCATGTCCTTGGCGAAGACCGGCCGGTCGGCGACCCGGCGGCCGTGCATGGCGTCGCCCGGCACGTCCTCGTGGGTGACCACGGCCCGCACTCCGGGCATCGCGTCGGCCTCGCTGGTGTCGATCCTGGTGATCCGGGCGTGCGGGTGCGGCGAGCGCAGCACCGCCGCCCACAGCAGGCCCTCGGCCCACAGGTCGGCGGCGTACGGGTAGGTGCCCTGGGTCTTGGCGAGCGCGTCGGGCGACGGCACCGACACGCCGATGCCGTGCGGGGACGGCGCTCCGGCCAGGGTGTCCGCGACGGGGCCGGGGCCGTCGATGATGCCGGTCATGCGGCGCCTCCCGTCGGCGGGTCGATGACCGGTCCGCCCTGGTGCGGAACGCTCTGCTGCGGGCCGGCGTGCGGGGCGGCGCCCTGGTGCGGGACGCGGGCGGGGTCGTCGGTGGACTGGTCGGTCCCGGCGTCGGACTCGCGGCCCGCGACGACCTGGCGCACGGCGTCCAGCACCCCGCGGTAGCCGGAGCAGCGGCACAGGTTGCCGCTCAGCGCCTGCCGGGTCTCCAGGTCGGTGGGCTTGTGGTTGCCCTCCAGCAGGTCGTGCACGGTCATCGCCAGGCCCGGGATGCAGAAGCCGCACTGCACGGCGCCGCAGTCGGCCAGCGCGCGCTGTACGTCGGAGGGACGGCCGTCGGCCGACAGGCCCTCCACGGTGCGGACGTCGCTGCCCGCCGCGGTGGCCGCGGGCACCAGGCAGGACGCCACCAGGCGGCCGTCGACCTGCACCGAGCAGGCGCCGCACTCGCCCTGCTCGCAGCCGTCCTTGGCGCCGGCCAGGCCGAGCCGCTCGCGCAGCACGTACAGCAGCGACTCGCCGAGCCAGGCGTCGGTGACGGGGCGGTCGGCGCCGTTGACCCGCAGCAGGTAGGAGGCCAGCGGGTGTTCGCTGCGGGTCTCCTCGACGGGCTCGGGCTCGGCTTCCGGCTCGGGGTCGGCGGCGGTTTCGGCGTCATGCTCCGACGCGGTCTCCGGAACGGTGCCGGGGTCGGTCGCGGACTCCGGGTCCGCGGCGGTGCCGGGGTCGGTCGCGGGCTGCTCGGCGCCCGGCCCCGCGAAGGCGTCGAACGGGGCGAAGCCGGCCAGGTAGTCGGTGGCCTCGGCGCCCGCCTCGATGCCGTCGGAGCCGCGCTCGGACGCCTCCGGCTCACCGGCCGGCTGCTCGTACGCCGGTGTCGCCGCGGACTCGCCGGGCGCGTCCTCGTAAGCAGCGCCCGGCAGGTGGGCCTCGACGCCGCCGCCGGGGCCCGAGCGGTGCGCGTCAGGCCCTGGCGCGTCGGCGCTCTCCGGATCGTCCACCACCCCGGACCAGGCGGCGTCGACCGGCATCCAGGGCCCGCCCTGGCCGCCGGGCAGGCCGCCGCCGATGTCCTGGTCGCCGAGCGGGGTGGCCCAGCGTCCGGCCGGCTCGGCGGCGGGGCCGGCCGCGCTCAGATCCGCCGCGCGGGCGGCCGCGTCGGCCCGCGCCTGCGCCTCGGCGGCGGCGCGGGCCCGCGCGAACGCCTGCGCCTGCACCTCCTGCGCCTCACGGGCGGCGGCCTGCGCGGCCGCCGCGCCCTGCCCGAACATGCCGGGCGGGAACGACTGGGTGGGCGCGGGAGAGGGTGCCTGGTCCCACGGCGAGGTGTACGTGCCGGTGGAGAACTCGCCGGAATCCGCGTCGCTCTCGTCCCTTATCACCGGGATCGACCACTGGGTGGCCGCGTCCCGCTCGCCGCCGGCCGGGCCGTGCGCGGACAGCGGGTCCTCTCCGGGCTTGGGCTCGGGCGGCAGCTGCGCGGCGAAGGAGACGTGCATGGTCTGGTCGGGGTCGTAGTCCCCGCCGCCCGGTACGGGCTGCCACGACCCGGAGTTGCCGGGGCCGCCCGGCTGCGGCTGCGGCTGGTCGGTCATGCCAGTGCCCTCCCGAGCGCTCGACGGGACAGTGCGGCCACCGTACGGCGCAGCTGGAGGGCGGCCGGCGGCAGGTCCACCCCGGGCTGGTCGGGGATGCAGGCGGCGGCCACGTACTCGCCGAAGGCGGTGCACGCCTCGGCGGCCAGGGTGCGTTCGCCGTCCCAGTCGATCAGCCCGGCCACCCACATCTCGGCCTCCAGCGGGCGCAGCGGGACCGGGGCGACGGCACCGACCGAGCAGCGCACCTGGCGCCTGGCCGGGTCGACCACCAGCGCCACCGAGGCCACCGCGCGGCCGGGGCCGGTGCGTCCGGTGGCCTTGAGGAAGGTCTGCGGTGCGTGCAGCAGCGGGATCCGGACGAAGGCCAGCAGCTCGCCCGGTCGCAGCGGGTCCATGCCGGTGAGCAGATGGCTGACCGGCAGCTCGCGGTCGCCCTCCGGCCCGGCCAGGATCACGCTGGCTTCGAGGGCGGCCAGCACCGGCAGCGAGTCGCCGGTCGGCGCGGCCGTCACGATGTTGCCGCCGAGCGTGCCCGCGTTGCGGATCTGCGGCGGCCCGGCGGAGCGGGCGGCGGCGGCCAGTGCGGGGATCAGGGCGGCGAAGTCGGGGCGGCCCATCCGGGCGTGGGTGAGGCCCGCGCCGAGCAGGGCGGCGCCGTCGGCATACTGCCAGCCGCGGATCTCGCTGATCCGGCCGAGGCCGACGAGGGCGGCCGGGCGCAGCTGCCCGGAGTTGACGGCGGTCATCAGGTCGGTGCCGCCCGCGACCGGCACGGCGCTGGGCATGGCGGCGAGCGCCGCCACCGCCTCGTCGAGCGAGGACGGCAGCGTGACATTCCCCGCCGCCTGCTCTGCGTATGTGCTCACGCCGCTGCCCCTTCCCGGCCTTCCTCCGCCACGCGGTAGCCGTACCGTACGTGCTGACAGCCCGGACGTGGCAACTCTGGCACATGTTCGGCGGTGGTCGACGCGAGGGTCCGCGAAGTACCGATCCGCCCGCCACGGCCATGATCGTTCCAGCTCCGGCCCAAATGTATGCTGTGCCGGATTTGCCGTCTTTCAGGGGTGTTGGGACGGCAGGACACCTACGGTGCCAGTTCCGCGGGCGCCAGGGGCGCAAGTTGCGGAATCAGTCACACGATCGGGGGCGGTCCCGCCATCGGGCGCCCGGTCACGCCGGGGCGGCGCTGCCAGGGCAGCGGGCCGCCGGCCGGCCGGTACTCCACGCCGAGGGCGTCAAGGCGCGCGTAGTGCGCCCGCATCCGCTCCTCGAAGCCGGGCCAGTCCCGCTCGGCGGGCGCGGGCAGCCGGGACCAGGCGACCTCGGCGAAGGCGGCCAGCCGCGGGAAGGCCATGTAGTCCACCACCCGCGCGGAGTCCATCGCCTCGGTCCACACGTTGGCCTGAGTGCCGATCACATGCCGGGCCTCGTCCTGCGACAGCTGCGGTGGAACGGGTTCGAAGCGGAACACGTCCTCCAGGGTGCGGGCGTGCGCGATCGGGACGGGCTCCTCGGCGCCCTCCGACTGCCGCCAGTCCAGGTAGACATGGGTCTGCGGGCACATCACCACGTCGTGCCCGGCCTTGGCGGCGGCGATCCCGCCCGCGTAGCCCTGCCAGGACGAGACGGCGGCGCCCTCCGCGAGGCCGCCCTCAAGGATCTCGTCCCAGCCGATCAGCCGGCGGCCGCGGTCGGCGAGCCAGCGGTCGAAGTGCCGGACGAACCAGCTCTGCAGCTCGTCCTCGTCGGCCAGGCCGAGTTCCTTGATCCGGGCCTGCGCGGCGGAGGACTGGCGCCACTGCTCCTTGGGGCACTCGTCACCGCCGATGTGGACGAAGTCGGCGGGGAAGAGGTCGAGGAGTTCGGTGAGGACGTTCTCGTAGAAGCGCAGGGTGCTGTCGGCCGGGGACAGGACGTTGGGGTTCACGCCCCAACTGGTCAGCACCGAGAGGTTGCCGGTGTCGACGATGTCGGTGTTGCCGAGCTCGGGGTACGCGGCGATGGCCGCCTGCGAGTGGCCCGGGATGTCGATCTCCGGTACGACGGTGATGTGCCGCTCGGCGGCGTACGCGACGATCTCGCGCAGGTCGTCCTGCGTGTAGTAACCGCCGTGCGGGCGCTCGTCCCAGAGGGTGGATTCGCGCAGGCCGACCTTGGTGCGGGTGCGCCAGGCGCCGACCTCGGTCAGCCTGGGGTAGCGCTTGATCTCGACGCGCCAGCCCTGGTCGTCGGTGAGGTGCAGGTGCAGCACGTTGAGCTTGTGAGCGGCCATCAGGTCCAGGTAGCGCAGGACGCCGTCCTTGGGCATGAAGTGCCGGGCCACGTCCAGCATCAGGCCGCGCCAGCCGAAGCGGGGGGTGTCCTGGATCTCGCACAGCGGCAGCGTCCACTGCGCGTCCGCGCGCAGCGGGGCCTTGCGGAAGGCGTCCGGGCCGAGGAGCTGACGCAGGGTCTGCGCGGCCCAGAAGGCGCCGGCCGGGCTTCCGGCGCGGATCCGCACGCCGTCGGCCGCGACGGTGAGGCGGTAGCCCTCGGGGCCGAGCTCCCGGCCCACCTCGCCGTCCAGTTCAAGCCGCACGACCGCTTCCCCCGGCGCGGGTTCCCCGGCGCCGAGCGTCAGCCCGGTCGCGGCGCCGACGCTCGCCCGCAGCCAGCGGGCGGCGCTTTCGGTCCCCGGGGCGGCGATGAGAGGCGTTCCCCTCTCAAGGGTGAGGTGGCCTGCGGCCGGCTGGGGCGTGGCCTGAAGCGGTGCGGGAATCAGATCCATGACCCCATCCTGCCCCCGCTCCCCCCAATTGGCATAGACCAATTCGCCCGTCGTTTCCCCGGGCTTCCCCCGGTGGGGGCTGGTGGCGCAGTTCCCCGCCGGGTCGCAGACCGGGAACGACCCGCAGCTACGCCGGCGGGGTGCGGTACTCGCGAAAAACTACAGAGCCCGGTCGCGCTGGGTCTGGGCGTGGTGGGCGAAGAGGAGAGCCGCGATCCAGGCCAGGATCGCCCAGGTCAGGTGGGCCGAGGCCAGGTCGGCCCAGGTGGCGCGGGGGACGTCGCCACGGGCCGCGAGGGCCGTCGTCGCGGCCAGGAGGGCGAAGGAGACCACCAGCTGGAAGCGGCCCTGCCAGGAGTAGACGAAGGCGCGGCGGGAGAACTCGGGGCCGAACCACCACCTCACGCCGCCCAGCAGCAGGAGCTCGCCTGCCACACCCGTGCCCGTCATCGCCGCGACGGCCCACAGCGGCCACGGGCCGTCCCGCCAGGCCCGGTCGGCCACCAGACCGGTGGTGACCAGCGGTGGCACCGGCAGGGCGGCGCCGACGTGGGCCGCGCTGATCCGCCACAGCCAGTCGTCGCCGGCCATCTCGGTGCGGGTGGTGGCCCGGATTCCGCGCAGCCTGGCCCGGGCGCTGGTGCCGCTGCGCCTGCTGCCGACCGTCAGCACGACGGCGATCAGGACGAACGTGGCCAGCAGCGCGACCCCGGCGGCGACGAACTGCCAGGGCCCGCCCCGTTCCATCCGGTAGAGCTGGATGCCCCAGAAAAGCGCGAGGACGAACCCGCCGGCCATCGCCCCGCCGCGGGCCCCGACCAGCTGGCCGGGGTCCGCGCCGAGCATCAGTGCGCGTTCGACCGCGGCCTGGTGCTCGGGCCGGTGCCGCTGCGGGACCCGGCCGAACAGGCTGCGTCCGGACGAGAGCGAGCGGGCGAGGGCGACCTGCGCCTCGGCCTCGTGCGGGGCGACCGCGACGGCCCGCCGGGCGGCGACCACCGCGTCGGGTACCCGGCCCAGCCGCCGGTAGACGTCGGACAGCAGCACCGAGGGCTCCCAGCCGCCGGGGTCGATGCCCGAGGCCCGCAGCGCCACGGTCAGCGCGGCATGGGCCTCGTCGAGCGACAGCAGGACCACCCCGGCGAGCACGAAGACGTCGGCGGCCTCCAGCGGTCCGGCGATCGCCAGCGCCCAGTCCACCGCCTCGCGCGCCTCGGCCCCGCGCTTCTCCTGCGCGAGTATCCAGGCCCGCAGCAGGTAGCCCGCGCTGCCGTTGCGCTCCACGAAGGCGTCGCCCACCAAGGCGTGCGCCTCGGTGAAGCGGCCCTGCGCGACCAGGCCGTGCACCCGCTCGCCGCTGCTCGCGTCGTCGTCGGGCAGGTCTGCCGCGCCGAACGCGCCGCCGTCACCTTCGCCGCCGTCCACGTCCTCCCCTGCTCCCGGTGCTCCGGCGGGTCAGTCCTTCTTCCCGCCCTTGCCCGACTTGTCCTTGTCACCGCCCCCGAGCGGCATGCCCTCGTAGATCTCCTTGCACATCGGACAGACCGGGTACTTCTTCGGATCGCGTCCGGGGACCCAGACCTTGCCGCACAGGGCGACGACGGGCGTGCCTTCCAGCGCGCTCGCCATGATCTTGTCCTTCTGGACATAGTGCGCGTAGCGCTCGTGGTCACCGTCACCATGGGAGAGCTGCGGAGTCGGCTCGACCAGAGTGCCGGTGCCCGCCCCGCGCTCGGGCTCAAGAGTGCTCATAACAGTCAAGCCTAGTTGAGAGAGGGATCGTCGGGATACGTGGCCACCATGGCCAGCTCATTCCGCTGCCTGCGCAGCACCGAACGCCACAGTTGGTCCGGGTCCGGCGCGGACACGTCACCGGGCTCGGAGTCCACCACGTACCAGGCCCCGTCGAGCAGCTCCTTCTCCAGCTGACCGGGGCCCCAGCCGGAGTAGCCGGCGAAGATCCGCAGCGATCCGAGCTCGGCCGCCAGCAGCTCCGGCGGCGCCTCCAGGTCGACCAGGCCGATCGCCCCGTGCACCCGCCGCCAGCCCAGAGTGTCCTGATCCTGCCCTTCGCGGACGTCGCCGGGCAGCACGGCCAGGCCGAGCGCGGAGTCCAGCGAGACCGGGCCGCCCTGGAAGAGCACCGGGGGCGCGCCGGCCAGCCCCGCCCACGCGGCCAGCACATCGCCGACGCCGACCGGGGTGGGCCGGTTCAGCACCACACCGAGCGATCCGGTGGAGTCGTGGTCGAGCAGCAGCACGACGGCCCGGTCGAAGTTGGGGTCCGCCAGCCTCGGGGTGGCGACGAGCAGCCGCCCGGTGAGCGAGGTCACCTCGGTCATGGTCAACATGATCCCGCACAACGCGGGGATGCGGAGGGTCAAGGAACCTTTGCCCGCCGCCGTCCGGGAACCGTAGCGAAGTCATGACACGGTTGGGGCCGTGCGGCCTGCAAGGAGCGGGCAGCAGGCGCATTACCATTTCTTCTTGTTCTTCTTGTTCCCACCCCCTTCACATGATCGCGAGATCCATGACCGACATGGCCGATGTACTGCTTGTTCATGGCGGAACCCCCCTGGTGGGCGAGATCCGTGTCCGCGGTGCGAAGAACCTCGTACCGAAGGCCATGGTCGCCGCCCTGCTCGGCAGCGAACCGAGCAGACTTCGCAACGTCCCCGAGATCCGCGACGTCCGCGTCGTACGGGGGCTGCTCCAGCTGCACGGTGTGACGGTGGAGAACGGCGAGGAGCCCGGCGAACTGGTGCTCGACCCCCGGCGGGTGGAGAGCGCCAACGTGGCCGACATCGACGCGCACGCCGGGTCCTCCCGGATCCCGATCCTGTTCTGCGGCCCGCTGCTGCACCGGCTCGGCCACGCCTTCATCCCGGGCCTGGGCGGCTGCGACATCGGCGGCCGGCCGATCGACTTCCACTTCGACGTGCTGCGCAGGTTCGGCGCCACCATCGAGAAGCGCGCCGACGGCCAGTACCTGGAGGCGCCGACCCGGCTGCGCGGCTGCAAGATCCGGCTGCCGTACCCGTCGGTGGGCTCCACCGAGCAGGTGCTGCTGACCGCGGTGCTCGCCGAGGGCGTCACCGAGCTGTCCAACGCGGCGGTCGAGCCGGAGATCGAGGACCTGATCTGCGTCCTGCAGAAAATGGGCGCGATCATTTCCATGGACACCGACCGCACGATCAGGATCACCGGCGTGGACTCGCTCGGCGGTTATACCCACCGGGCCATTCCGGACCGGCTGGAGGCGGCCTCCTGGGCGAGCGCGGCGCTGGCCACCGAGGGCGACATCTACGTGCGCGGCGCGCAGCAGCGGTCCATGATGACCTTCCTGAACACCTACCGGCGGGTCGGCGGCGCCTTCGAGATCGACGACGAGGGCATCCGCTTCTGGCACCCCGGCGGCCCGCTGAACGCCATCGCGCTGGAGACCGACGTGCACCCCGGCTTCCAGACCGACTGGCAGCAGCCGCTGGTGGTGGCGCTGACCCAGGCGGCCGGGCTGTCGATCGTGCACGAGACGGTCTACGAGTCGCGGCTCGGCTTCACCTCCGCGCTCAACCAGATGGGTGCGCACATCCAGCTCTACCGGGAGTGCCTGGGCGGCTCCGCCTGCCGGTTCGGGCAGCGCAACTTCCTGCACTCGGCGGTGGTGTCGGGGCCGACCAAGCTGCAGGGCAGCGACCTGGTGATCCCCGACCTGCGCGGCGGCTTCTCGTACCTGATCGCGGCGCTGGCCGCGCAGGGCACCTCGCGGGTGCACGGCATCGACCTGATCAACCGCGGCTACGAGAACTTCCTGGCCAAGCTGGAGACGCTCGGCGCGCACATCGAACTGCCCGAGCCGGTCGCCGTACCGGCCTGACGGGCCCGCGGAACCACTGAGCGGGAACGCCGAAGGGCGGCCTTCCCCCCACCCGGGGGAGGCCGCCCTTCGGCATCGGTCAGGTGCCGTGTACCTACTTGCCCTTGGCGGATTCCTTGAGCTTGGAACCCGCGGACACCTTCACGCTGAAGCCGGCCGGGATGTTGATCGGCTCGCCGGTCTGCGGGTTGCGGGCGGTACGGGCGGCACGGTGGGTGCGCTCGAAGGTCAGGAAGCCGGGGATGGTGACCTTCTCGTCGCCCTTGGCCACGATCTCACCGACGGTCTCAGCGAACGCGGCCAGAACGGCGTCCGCGTCCTTGCGGGTCACCTCGGCGCGGTCGGCCAGCGCGGCCACCAGCTCACTGCGGTTCATATCTGTACTCCCGTGTTCTTTCTAGCCATGGGGGCGCGAGCTCGAAGCTGTTGCTGTGTGCCTCACTGCCCAGGTGTGCATCCTGCCCCCATATATGGGGGGAAAGCCAATCCACCGGCCGCGCGAGTCGCATAAAAACCGCTGGACGACCGCCAGGATGACGGATTGTTGTCACATCGTCGACGCTCGGATTCCGTTTCTGCGCTTATCAGTACGCCGTGGCGGGCTCGTCCGCCGCGGGCACCGTGGCGCTGGACGCCTTGGCCGCGTCCCGCACGGCGTCGGCGACCGCGCCGGCCACCTTGTCGTTGAAGACGCTGGGGATGATGTAGTTCGGGTTCAGCTCGCCGTCACCGACCACGCTTGCCAGCGCCCGCGCCGCGGCCAGCATCATCTCGGTGTTCACCGTGCGGGACTGGGCGTCGAGCAGCCCGCGGAAGACGCCGGGGAAGACCAGCACGTTGTTGATCTGGTTGGGGAAGTCGCTGCGGCCGGTGGCGACCACCGCGGCGGTCTCCCTGGCCACTCCCGGGTCCACCTCGGGGTCGGGGTTGGCCAGCGCGAAGACGATCGCGCCGTCGGCCATCGCGGCCACGTCGGAGCCGTCGAGCACGTTGGGCGCGGAGACCCCGATGAAGACGTCGGCGCCGACCACCGCCTGCTTGAGGGTGCCGGTGACGCCCTCGGGGTTGGTGTTGTCGGCGATCCAGCGCAGCGCGGAGTCCGGGCGGGCGTTCACCAGGTCGTCCCGGTCGCAGTGCACCACGCCGTGGATGTCGGCCACCACGGCGTGCTTGACGCCGGCCGCGATCAGCAGCTTCAGGATCGCGGTGCCGGCCGCGCCGGCGCCGGACATCACCACCCGCAGCGAGCCGATCTCCTTGCCGACGCAGCGCAGCGCGTTGGTCAGCGCGGCCAGCACCACGATGGCGGTGCCGTGCTGGTCGTCGTGGAAGACCGGGATGTCCAGCGCCTCGCGCAGCCGGGCCTCGATCTCGAAGCAGCGCGGCGCGGAGATGTCCTCCAGGTTGATGCCGGCGAAGCCCGGGGCGATGGCCTTGACGATCGCCACGATCTCGTCGGTGTCCTGGGTGTCCAGGCACAGCGGCCAGGCGTCGATGCCGGCGAACCGCTTGAACAGCGCGGCCTTGCCCTCCATCACCGGCAGCGCGGCCTTCGGCCCGATGTTGCCCAGGCCGAGCACGGCGGAGCCGTCGGTGACCACGGCCACCGAGTTGCGCTTGATGGTCAGCCGGCGGGCGTCCTCGGGGTTGGCGGCGATGGCCATGCAGACCCGGGCGACGCCGGGGGTGTAGATCATCGACAGGTCGTCGCGGTTGCGGATCGGGTGCTTGGACTGCATCTCGATCTTGCCGCCGAGGTGCATCAGGAACGTACGGTCGGAGACCTTGCCGATCTCGACGCCCTCGATGCCGCGCAGCTTGCTGACGATCTCGTCGGCGTGCCCGGTGGAGCTGGCGGCGATGGTGACATCGATCCGCAGCGTGTCGTGCCCGGAGGCGGTGACGTCCAGGCCGGTGACCGACCCTCCGGAGGACTCCACCGCGGTGGTGAGCTGGCTGACCGCGGTCCCGCTCGCCGGGACCTCCAGCCGCACCGTGATCGAGTACGAGACGCTTGGCGCCGTTGCCATGACGACCTTCTTCCGGTTCCTGCTCGTGTGCCGTGTGCCCGACGATCGTTGCACCTACCGGTGGGTAGGCGTGAACGGCGGGCGGTGCGACAGGATGCTGTCAGTGGAAACCTATCTCCACGATGCGGTATCCGCGCAAGGCCGAACGGGCGCCGAGCGATCCCGGACGAAGTTTTGCGCCGGGTGGGAAGAGGTTGCGGGAGTCGTTTGTTAGCCTGAGTACGACACCGGCTCGATCCAAGCCCCCGGGCCCAACCTTAGGCGCTTCGAGCGCCCACTTGCCGCGAGGCGAGCATGGCGGGCCGGTGTCACCTACTTCTTGCGCCGGCAGCCGGCGCCCCGTCAGGGGCGCGAGGCTGTGTCTCATTTGCGGCTGCCGCCGCGTGGGCGCGAGGACGAGCCCCGAAGGGGCGCGGGGCTGTGTCTCATTTGCGGCTGCCGCCGCGTGGGCGCGAGGACGAGCCCCGAAGGGGCGCGGGGCTGTGTCTCATTTGCGGCTGCCGCCGCGTGGGCGCGAGGACGAGCCCCGAAGGGGCGCGGGGCTGTGTCTCATTTGCGGCTGCCGCCGCGTGGGCGCGAGGACGAGCCCCGAAGGGGCGCGGGGCTGTGTCTCATTTGCGGCTGCCGCCGCGTGGGCGCGAGGACGAGCCCCGAAGGGGCGCGGGGAACTGCGCGACCAGCCCCCACCGGCCCGCGGGCCGGGAACGACCGCAACCACCCCTCCGGGAACCGGAACCGCTCAGTCCGCCCGGAGCAGATCGGGGACCCCGGCCGCGTCAGGCCGGTCCCGCTCCCCCGCCAGGACGACGAGCCGCTGGGTGGCCCGGGTCAGGGCCACGTACAACACGCGCAACCCCGCAGGGGACTCCTCCGCGATCTCCGCCGGCGCCACCACGAGTGTCGCGTCGTACTCCAGGCCCTTCGCCTCCAGGCTGCCCAGCGCCACCACCCGGTCGCCGAGCCCGGAGAGCCAGCCGCGTGCCTGCGCGCGGCGGTTCATCGCCACCACCACGCCGACCGTGCCGTCCACCTCGTCCAGCAGCCGCGCCGCGGACGCCCGCACGTCGGCGGCCAGATCGTCGCCCGCGACCTCGTACCGGGGCAGCACCCCGGTGGAGCGCACCGCGCGCGGCGACTCCATGCCGGGCATGGCGAGCTTGAGTACGGTCGCCGCGACCTCGGCGATCTCCGCCGGGTTGCGGTAGTTGACGGTGAGGGTGAAGCGGCGGCGCGGCCGGGTGCCCAGCGCCTCGTCGCGGGCGCGGGCGGCCTCCTCCACGTCCGTCCAGGAGCTCTGCGCCGGGTCGCCGACGATCGTCCAGGTCGCGGTGCGCCCGCGGCGGCCGACCATCCGCCACTGCATCGGCGTGAGGTCCTGCGCCTCGTCCACGATGACGTGCGCGTACTCCGTCCGCTCCCTGGCCAGCCGCTCGGCCCGCTCCCTGCGCGACTCCGACTGCTGCGGCATCAGCTCGTCCAGGCCGGTGAGCTGGTCCATCGGGTCGATCTCGCGCTTCTTCTCCCGCGGCGGCGAGCCCAGCAGCGTGTCCAGCTCGTCCAGCAGCGCCACGTCGTGCACCGACGTGCCGCTCCGGCGCAGCGAGCGCGCCACCCGGCGCACCTCGGGCGGGGTCAGCACCCGGCGCGCCCAGCGGGCCAGCCGCTTCTCGTCGGCCAGCGCGGCCAGCACCACTCTCGGTTCGAGCACCGGCCACCAGGCGTCGAAGAAGTCGAGGAAGTCCTGCTCGGTGGAGATGTCCTCGTCGAAGCCCTGCCGTTCGGCCGCGGCCAGCTCCGCGTCGTCGAAGTGCCGTCCGGTCTTGCGCCACAGCGCGTCGAGCAGCAGCCTGCGGGCCCGCGGGCGCAGCAGGTTGACCGGCGCGGTACCGCCGAGCGCCTGGTGCCGTACGGCGGACAGCTCCTGCTCCGACAGCTCGATCCGGCGGCCGAACGCCACCTGGCGCAGGCCCTGCGGGCGGTCGGTCGACAGGTCGAGCACCCCGCGGGCCGCGTTGCGCAGCACCTTCGTCATCCGCAGGCTGCCCTTGATCCGGGCGGCGGCCGGCTCGTCGTACAGATCGGCGCTGACCCCGTCCACCAGCGAGCCGACGGCGCGGATCGCGACCTGGCCCTCCTCGCCGAGCGACGGCAGCACGCCCTCGGTGTACGCCACCAGCAGCGGCGTCGGGCTGACGCACAGGATGCCGCCGGCGTAACGGCGCCGGTCCTGGTACAGCAGGTAGGCCGCCCGGTGCAGGGCGACCGCGGTCTTGCCGGTGCCGGGGCCGCCGGTCACCTCGGTGACGGAGGCGGCGGGCGCGCGGATCACCAGGTCCTGTTCCGCCTGGATGCTGGAGACGATGTCCCGCATGGTGTGGCTGCGGGCCTGACCGAGCGCCGCCATCAGGGCGCCGTCGCCGATCACCGGCAGGCCGGTGGTGAGCTCCGGGCGCAGCAGGTCGTCCTCGACGCCGAGCACCTTGCGGCCCTTGGACCTGATCACCCGGCGGCGCACCACCCGGCCGGGGGCGACGGGCGTGGAGCGGTAGAACGGCGCGGCGGCCGGCGCCCGCCAGTCGATCACCAGCGGCGCGTACTCGGTGTCCAGGACGCCGATCCGGCCGATGTGCAGGGTCTCGGCGATCTTCGCGGTGTTGTCGGCGGCGACTGCGTCGTCGGCCGGCTCCAGCGAGGTGAAGGCGCCGTCCGCGCCCTTCTCGCCGTCCTTGCCGGGCAGCAGGTCGATCCGGCCGAACAGGAAGTCCTCGAACTCGCTGTTCAGCCGGTTGAGGTGGATGCCGGCCCGGAAGACCTGGGCGTCCCGCTCGGCGAGCGCGCCCGGGGTGCCCACATGGCCGCGCTGCGCGGCGTCGTTCATCAGGAACTCCGCCTCGTCGATCTTCTCCTCAAGGCGGCGGTACACCCGGTCCAGATGCGCCTGCTCGGCGCCGATCTCCTGCTCCCTGACCATCCCCCGGCCCTCGCCCTGGCCAACCCCATGGGGAGCGTTTGCGGTCTGCGCGGCCACGCAGGACCCCCTTCTTCCTTCAGTTGTGCGTCATGCGGCCCACGTGCTCACCTGGTGACCACCGCGCACATGGGGCAGCCTGCAACCGTACGCGACCTGCGGGCTTCTGCACACCCGGCGCCACCGGCGGGCAGCGATGTGTTCCACCGGGCGGCGGGTTCAGCGGGCCTGGTTGGCGACCGGCGAGCTGCTGCGGCGGCGGTGCCGCGCCACCCGTTCGCGGTTGCCGCAGACCTCGCTGCTGCACCACCGCCTGCGGCGGCCGCGCGAGGTGTCCAGGTAGACCAGCGTGCAGTTCTCGCCCTCGCAGCGGCGCAGCTGGGTCCTCGCGACGGGGTCGGTCAGCATCTCCACCGCGTCCCGCGCCACCGCGGCCAGCAGCCCCTGCGGTTCCGGCGCCGCGGCCAGCCCCCTGACCAGGGCGCCGTCCGGGCCCGGTACGGCCCGGGGCGCCGGCGGCGCGGGCCGCGCGGTCTCGTTCAGCCGGCGCACCGCCTCCGGCGCCGGAGCGGCGCCGGCCAGCTGGCCGGTGACGACGTCGTCAAGCAGCGCCCGCAGGTCGAGGAAGCCGGTGAGCCAGTGCGGCTCGGCCGATACCGGGGTGCCGGCCGGTACGAGGCCGGTGCCGTACAGCCACGCGGCGAGCCGGTCGGGCGAATCGAGCCGCTCCACGACCGGGCGGCCGGTGCGGGTGGCGATCAGGTCCAGGCACACCCGCCCACCGTCGAACCGCAGCTCCTCCATCGCGCGCCCCTTCCCGCACCACCGCTTCCCCCCAGAGTGCCCGCCCCCCGCCCCACGGGCTAGGGTGCGGCGGCCCTCCGGGCGGGGTCGGAAGCGGTCGGCCCTCCGGGCCGGGGGTGGGGCGCGGCCCGGCCGCTCTGCCGGGCCTACGGCCGGAGTCGGGTGCGGCGGCCCACCGGGCGAGGTCGGGTGTGATCGGCCCTCCAGGCCGGGGGTGAGGCGCGGCCCGGCCGCGTTACCGGCCCTCCGGACGGAGTCCGACGCGGCGGCCCTCCAGGCGGGGTCGGCGTGGCTGGCTCACCGAGCAGGGTTGAGGCGTAGCCGGGCCCCGGGCCTCCGGGCCTAGGGCGGGGTGCGGCGTGGCCGGCTCACCGAGCAGGGCTGAGGCGTGGCCAGGCCACCGAGCCACCGGGCCACCGGGCCACCGGGCCGGGGTCGGGCCGCCCAGCCGTCGGAGCCGCGGGGTGGCGGCCTCCGCGTCGTGTCATCCGCTGCGGGCCGCAGGCTTATTGCGCGTCTGCCGTGTATTTCGTCTCGGCGTGCGGGTCCAGCGACAGGCGGTAGCCGCGTTTGACGACGGTCTGGATGAGTTTCGGGGAGCCGAGGGCGGTACGGAGGCGGGCCATCGCCGTCTCCACCGCGTGCTCGTCGCGGCCGGCGCCGGGCAGCGTGCGCAGCAGGTCCGCGCGGGAGACCACCCAGCCGGGGCGGCGGGCCAGCGCCCGCAGCAGGGCCATTCCGGCGGGCGGCACGGGCCGCAGCGTGCCGTCCACCACCGCGGCCTGGCCGCGGATCTCGACCCGGTGGCCGGCCACCGGCAGCGGCCGTACCCGGCCGGGCAGCTCCCAGGCCAGCACCTGCACCAGCGGTCCGAGCCTGAACCGTTCCGGCTGCACGGTCGGCACGTCGTGGGCCTGGAACGGCAGCGCGGTGACCGGGCCGACGCAGGCGACCAGCACGTCGCCGCGGAAGGCGGCGAGCAGCTCTTCGAGCCGGCCGCGCTGCCCGGCCCGGTCGAACAGCGAGGCGGCGGCCGGCGCGCTGGTGAAGCTCACCGCGTCCAGCGACCGGCTGATCACCGCGTCGAGCAGCCGGTCCACCGGTCCGATGTCCTCCGGCGGCATCCACCGGTAGACCGGCACCACCACGACCTGCGCGCCGGCCGCGCGCAGCGCCTCGCAGAAGCCGGGCAGCGGCTCACCGTGCAGCTGTACGGCGACCCGGCGGCCGTCCACCCCCTCCTCCAGCAGGCGTTCCAGCAGCTCCGCCATCGACTCCGAGGCCGGCGACCACTTCTCCGTCAGCCCCGCCGCCCGGATCGCGCCGCGCACCTTGGGCCCGCGGGCCAGCAGCTCGACCCCGGCGAGCCGCTTGACCAGCGTCTCGCCGACCCCCCAGCCGTCCGCCGCCTCGATCCAGCCGCGGAAGCCGATCGCGGTGGTGGCCACCACGACGTCCGGCGCGTGCTCGATCAACTCCCGGGTGGTGGAGAGCAGTTCGGAGTCGTCGGACAGCGGCACGATCCGCAGCGACGGGGCCCGCAGCACCGCCGCGCCGCGCCGCTCCAGCAGCGCGCACAGCTCGTCGGCCCGGCGGGCGGCCGTCACCCCGACGGTGAAGCCGGCCAGCGGCGGCACCGCGTCCGGGTCGTTGGTCCTGTTCGCGTACGGCTGCATTCGTTACGCCCCGCTCTGCTGGAGTGCCCGTATCGTCGCAAGTCGGGGTGACGGGCTCGGTTCACCGGGATTTCCCGGGTGTTACGGGCGCCGTCCCCGCTCACACCTCCGCGTAGGCCGCCGCACCGGCCGGCGCGCCCTGCCCGGCGGCGTCCGGCACGCCCGCCGGCCGCCGCAGGTATACGGCCCAGGTGACCGCGAAACACACAGCGTAGAAGGCCAGGAAGGACACGAACGCGGGCGTGCCGGACTTCGCGTCGAGGAAGGACTCGCGGAAAGCGAGGTTGATCGCGACACCGCCGAGCGCGCCCACCGCGCCGATCAGGCCCATGGCCGCCCCCGACAGCCGCCGGCCGTGCGCGGCGGCGGCCTCGCCGGTCAGGCCGAGCGACTCGGCCTTCTTGTGGAAGATCCCGGGGATCATCTTGTAGGCGGACCCGTTGCCGACCCCGCTGAAGACGAACAGCGCGATGAAGCCGACCAGGAAGGCCGCCAGCGACTTCGCCTCGGACGCGGCGACGACCAGGCCGGTCGCGGCGGCCATCGCGAGGAAGTTCCACCAGGTGATCCGGGCGCCGCCGAACCGGTCGGCCAGCCGGCCGCCGACCGGGCGGACCAGCGAGCCGAGCAGCGGGCCGATGAAGGTGAGGTCGGCGGCGCCCAGCGGGGTGCGGCCGAACTGGTTCTGCAACACCAGGCCGAAGGCGAAGCTGTAGCCGATGAACGAGCCGAACGTGCCCACGTAGAGCAGCGACATGATCCAGGTGTGCGGGTCGCGGGCCGCGTCGATCGCGGCGCCGGTGTCGTTCTTGACCGGCGCGAGGTTGTCCATGAACAGCGCGGCCAACGTGGCGGCGACCACGATCAGCGGGATGTAGACGGCCAGCACGGTCCTGGGGTGGGTGGCGCCCGCGGTGCCGATCACCAGCAGGCCGACCAGCTGGATCGCGGCCACCCCGAGGTTGCCGCCGCCGGCGTTGAGGCCGAGCGCCCAGCCCTTCTCGCGCAGCGGGTAGAAGGAGTTGATGTTCGTCATGGACGAGGCGAAGTTCCCGCCGCCGACCCCGGTGAGCGCCGCCACGAGCATCAACGTCGTATAGGAGACACCGGGTTTCACCACGAACGCGGCGGTGACGGTGGGAATGAGCAGCAGCAGCGCGCTGACGATCGTCCAGTTGCGGCCGCCGAATTTCGCCACCGCGAAGGTGTACGGCACCCGCAGCACTCCGCCGACCAGCGTCGGCATCGCGACCAGGAAGAACTTGCCGGCCGGGTCGATCCCGTAACCGGGCCCCATGAACAGCACCATCACCGACCACAGGCTCCAGACCGAGAACCCGATGTGCTCCGACAGCACGGAGAACACCAGGTTCCGCCGCGCCACCCGCCGCCCGCCGCCCTCGTTCCAGAACGTCTCGTCCTCGGGGTCCCACCGCTCGATCCACCGGCTCATGGCGCCTCCCACCACTCGTGACCGACTGTCGCCCCGACCCTAGAAACGCCGGGTTACCACCCCGTGCCACGACATGACGCGAGCGCAACCATGCACTCACCCGACGCCCGCACCCACTGTGAGCCGCCACTTCCCACCCCCGGCACCCGCCGCGGGACCGGGCTCCGGGCATGGGAAAGGCCCCCGCAGGGAGCCTGCGAGGGCCTTGTGACCTCATGGGAAGAGTGGAGATGGCGGGAATCGAACCCGCGTCCTGTGGTGCGGAACCAGGGCTTCTCCGAGCGCAGTCCGCTGTGCTTTTCTCAGCCCCGGCAGTCACGCGGACAAGCTGCCGACGGGCTCAGTCACTGTTTGATTTCCTCCTGGGTCCCGTGACCGGGCTCAGAAGTTTAGTCCCCTAGCTGATGCCAGGATCCGGGTCGGGAACAGCCCCGGGCTGACACTCCGTAGAGCTTTCGCTTAGCTACTTATTAGGCAGCGAGGGCGAAAGCGGAGGAATCGCGCTTGGTATTGGCGATTATTTTTTTGCGGCATATGGTTTACGAGATCATTACCGCTTCCTCGGCTCGCTTCACCTGCTTCGACATCCCCAGTCGAAACCGATCATCCCCATGTGGTGTTTTCAATGTGCACGACGGGCCTACCACTGCCCGGCGGTGCTACAGCCATCGTACGGCAACAACGCGGGCCGTAGCCAGCGCATTCCCGTCAGGCGCGCTGCCTGCGGCGTGCCGCGGACATCGCGCGGTCCGACTCGCGCCGGTCCTGCTTCTCGCGCAGGGTCTGCCGCTTGTCGTACTCCTTCTTGCCCTTCGCCAGCGCGATCTCGACCTTGACCCGGCCGTCCTTGAAGTACAGGACGAGCGGCACGATCGTGTTGCCGGTCTCCTGGGTCTTCTGGACCAGCTTCTCGATCTCCGCCCGGTGCAGCAGCATCTTGCGCTTCCTGCGGGCGGTGTGGTTGGTCCAGGTGCCCTGGGCGTACTCCGGGATGTGCACGTTGTGCAGCCACGCCTCGCCGCCGTCGAGCTGGGCGAAGCCGTCCACCAGTGACGCCCGGCCCAGGCGCAGCGACTTGACCTCGGTGCCGGTGAGCACCAGGCCCGCCTCGAACGTGTCGAGGATGAGGTAGTCGTGCCGGGCCTTCTTGTTCTGCGCGATGATCTTGCGATCCGATTTTTCTTTAGCCATGACCGGGCCATTCTCCCACTACGAGGGGGCCCCGAGGCCAGCGAATACCTCGCGGCTGTCGGCGACCGGGTCCTGCCCGCCCGGCACCGTGACGTCCGGCTCGATGCCCTTGCCGTCCACCCCGCGGCCGCCGGGCAGGTGGTAGTGGCCCACGGTCAGCTCGGCGACCGAGCCGTCGGGCAGCGTGCTGGGCATCTGGACCGAGCCCTTGCCGAACGTGCGCGAGCCCATGACCACCGCCCGCGCCCGGTCCTGGAGCGCCCCTGCCAGCATCTCCGCGGCGCTCATGGTGCCGCCGTCCACCAGGACGACCAGCGGGGTGGTGGTGTCGCCGCCGGGGGCCGCGTACAGGGCCTGCTGCTTGCCGTGCACGTCGTAGGTGGCGACCAGGCCGCCGTCCAGGAAGGTGGAGGCCACCGCGACGGCCTCGGTGACCAGGCCGCCGGAATTCCCGCGCAGGTCCAGCAGCACGCCGTGCCGGGCGCCGCGGACCGCGTCCCGTACCTGCCTGCCGACGCCCTTGGAGAACGCGTCCACCGTGATCACCGTGGGCCCGTCCACCCCCGCACCCTTACTGACGGTGACGGCCTCGGTGGTCAGGGTGGCGCGACGCAGCGTGATCGTCCAGGCCCGGTCCTGCCGCTGCACCCCGAGCCGTACGACGCTGCCGGGCACGTTGTCGCCGCGCAGGTCCGCGACCACCTCGGTGACGGCCAGGCCGGCGCATCTGACGCCGCCGATGGCGGTCAGCAGGTCGGCGGCCTTGATGCCGGCCCGCTCGGCCGGGCTGCCCGGCTGCACCCTGGCGACCTGGATCCGGCCGCCGTCGATCCGCCGCACCCACAGGCCGACGCCCACGTAGTGGCCGTCCAGCGCCTGTTGCAGACCGGCGTACTCCTGCGCGGTGTAGAACGACGACCAGCGGTCGCCGCTGCGGCTGACCAGCTGCTGCACGGCCTGCGGCCCCGCCTTGCCGTCGGCGATCACCTTCGCGATCCGGCCGGTGTCCACCGTGCCGGGGCCCGTGTCGGCGCCGGTGCCGGTGCCGTCCGGCGGGCGGGCCCGCTTGGCGTCGTCGCCGTTCGCCGCGTCCCGGTCGGCGGCGCCGCTCGGCGCGACCGCGATGCCGTCCGGGACGGTGGCGGAGGTGTGCGCGGAGGCCGGCGGCGCGCCCGCGGCGGCACTGCCGGCGATCAGCGAGACATCGGGGCGGCGGGGCGGGGTGCGCCCCGCCGGTTCGGTCAGGCTGCTGGCCGCGGCGCCGGTCGCCAGCAGGGTGCCGAACGCCAACGTAAGGGTGGCCCCGCGGCGAATGCGGCGGGGCGTCCCGAACAGCGACGGGCCGGACATGGCCGGAAGTCTAGGCCAGAAACGGGCGGTGTACGGGCGGTTGTGACGACCCCGTCCGGGTACTCTCCGCAACTGCCGCCTCCCCCGAAGCCCGTTACCGCAACGATGTTGCGATCAGATCAGACCTTCAGATACCTACGCAGAGCGACGAAGGCCGCGATCGCCGGCATGATGAGCCCGATCAGCAGCACCAGCGGCAGCACCTGCACCACCGGACCCCAGCCGAGGAACGACACCAGCGGGATCTTCTCCTGGAGGTGCAGCCCCGCGTCGATCAGGAAGTACCGCCCGCCGAGCAGCATTCCGCACGCGAGCCCCGCGCCCACCAGGCCAGCGAAGGCCGCCTCCATGATGAACGGCATCTGGATGTAGAAGCTGGACGCGCCGACCAGCCGCATGATGCCGGTCTCCCGGCGGCGGCTGAACGCGGACACCCGCACGGTGTTCACGATCAGCAGCATGGCGACGGTCAGCATGAAGGCAAGGACCACCCACGCCACCCGGGTCATGCCGTTGAGCAGGCTGAACAGGTTGTCCAGCACCTTGCGTTGGTCCTCCACCGACTGCACGCCCTGCCGGCCGGCGAACGCGCTCGCCACGACCGTGAACTTCGTCGGGTCCTTCAGCTTGACCCGGTAGTTCTCCTGCATCTGGTCCGGCGTGATCGCGTTGTAGAGAGGCGAGTTCTTGTACTGCTGCTTGGCATTCTTGTACGCCCCCTCCGCGGTCTCGTAGTAGACCTTGTCGACGATCGGCAGCTTCTTCAGATCCGCCAGGATCTGCTTCTTCTGGTCGTCGGTCACCGCACCCTTGCCACAACTGTTGGGCGTCGTCTGCGCGTCGCCCTTGTTGCACATGTAGATGGTGACCTGGACCTTGTCGTACCAGTAGCCCTTCATCGAGCTGACCTGCTTGTTGACCAGCAGGGCGCCACCGGTGAGGGCGAGGGACAAGGCCACGGAGATGATGACGGCGAACGTCATCGTGAGATTGCGGCGGAGACCGACGCCGATCTCCGACAGGACGAACTGGACGCGCATGGTGTCGGGGGTCCTTTCGGAAGGGGGGTGACGGGCTCAGTGCTGGTAGCCGTAGACACCGCGCGACTGGTCGCGTACCAGCCGCCCCTTCTCCAGTTCTATGACGCGCTTGCGCATCTGATCGACGATGTTCTGGTCGTGGGTGGCCATCACCACGGTGGTGCCGGTCCGGTTGATCCGGTCGAGCAGCCGCATGATGCCGACCGACGTCTGCGGGTCGAGGTTTCCGGTCGGCTCGTCGGCGATCAGCAGCATCGGGCGGTTGACGAACGCGCGGGCGATGGCCACGCGCTGCTGCTCACCACCCGACAGCTCGCCGGGCATCCGGTCCTCCTTGCCGGCCAGGCCGACCAGGTCGAGCACCTCGGGCACGGTCTTGCGGATGGTGCCGCGGGCCTTGCCGATCACTTCGAGGGCGAACGCCACGTTCTCCGCGACCGTCTTGTTCGGCAGCAGCCGGAAGTCCTGGAAGACCGTGCCGAGCTGGCGCCGCATGTGCGGCACCTTCCAGTTCGACAGCCGGGCGAGGTCCTTGCCGAGCACGTGCACCGCACCCGTGTCCGTGCGCTCCTCGCGCAGGATGAGCCGTAGGAAGGTCGACTTTCCGGAGCCCGACGAGCCCACCAGAAAGACGAACTCCCCCTTCTCGATCTCAAGCGAGACGTCCCGGAGTGCAGGACGGTTCTGTTTGGGGTAGGTCTTGGTGACGTTGTCGAATCGGATCACGTTCGCACCAGGGTCGCAGGGATGGGCCGGATAGGGGATGTGGGGGCGACACTACGCGAACGGGCTGCGGGTGCGCAGTCGCCGTCTGGGGTTGGTGGGCTTGCCCACAGGGCAAGCACGGGCAAATCCGTCATTGGTCACGTAGCCGCCGCCCCCAGCGGCCCGTCGGCCTGTCTCGATGGGGTCCCGATGGCGTCCCGATCCGGCGGGGACGCGCCGAATTCCGCAGAAGCTGGCACAGTGGAGTCAGTACGAGTAAGTACGCGCGCGAGGTGTGCGCACCCCACCGCCCGGGGAACGATTTCGTCACCGGGGGCGTTCACCGGACGGAGGAGGATATCGCATGACGTGCGACCGACTGGTGTGTGCCAACTGCGCGGGACCGGTGAGTGAGGGCCGCTGCCCCGTATGCCGCGCCAACCGCGCGCGTATGGAGCAGGAGGGCAACCCCTGGTCCAACATATCCCCGGCGGCGCTGATCGCCCTGCTGGTGGCGCTGCTCGCGGTGGTCCTGGTAGTGGAGCACGCGACGGCCTGACGGCCCTGACCGACACATACGTAGGCGGGGCCCGGGACGCTGATGCGTCCCGGGCCCCGCCTTTTGGTGCTCTGGTGCTTCGCGGCCTCTGTCAGGCAGCGGTGTTGTTGCGACGGCCGGCCGCGAGACGCGGGGTCAGCCGGAAGCCGACACCGCCGGCGATCAGGGTCGCGGCGCCGATCAGCAGGAACGTGGTGCCGTTCGAACCGGTCTCGGCGAGCTGCTGGTTGGTCTCACCCTGGGCGACCGGCTGCGTGTTGTCGGTCCCGGGGTTGTTGTTCCCGCAGTCCACACTCTCACCGGTCAGGGTGCAGGTGTTGTCGTTGCCACCGGTGGTCGAGGACCCACCGGTGGTGGAGGACCCGCTCGTGGTGCCGCCATTGCTGGAGGTACCGGTGGCGGGCGGGGTCGTGGTGGTGCCACCGTTGTCGCCGACCGGCGGAAGGGTCGTGCCACCGTTGCCACCCACCGGCGGGGTCGTCTCGACCGGAGGGGTCGTCTCGACCGGAGGAGTTGTCTCCACCGGCGGGGTCGTTTCCACCGGAGGGGTCGTTTCCACCGGAGGGGTCGTCTCGACCGGAGGAGTTGTCTCCACCGGCGGGGTCGTCTCGACCGGAGGAGTCGTCGGACCGCCGTCCTCGCCGCTGGTGACTCCGGTGGTGATGCCCGTGTCCGTGCCGGTGCCGTCGAGGGTCTTGACCTGGGCGGGTGAGTCCTTCGTTACCGCCTGCGCCGCGCCCACGGCTGTCAGGGAGGCGCCTGCCGCTATGACGGCGGCGGCGGCGATGCGGGTGACCCGCAGCCGTGTGTTGCGCTTACTCATGTCTCAAGTACCCCCAGTAGATGTCCGCTTCGGGCAGCGCAACCATGTGGAGGACGAACTCGCCTGAGGGCCGCTTGCGCTCGCCCCCGTGCGCTGGCGCCTCAAACATGCGCATGCCGCGCATCACCCTCGCGGCTTTCTCCAGCACCGTCAAGGTCATTAAGCACACAATGTTCCAATTGGCCTGGTGTGCCCGGCAGTTCTCCACATCACTGTGACATGAACGGTGACGCTCCGCCCTCGCCGGGCCCTTCCCGGGCCACCCCTGGAAGGCTTACGCGGCCGACTTCTCGTGGCTCTTGCGCCAGCGGATGCCCGCCTCGATGAACCCGTCGATGTCGCCGTCAAGTACCCCGTGCGGGTTGCCGACTTCGTACTCGGTGCGCAGGTCCTTGACCATCTGGTACGGGTGCAGCACGTACGAACGCATCTGGTTGCCCCAGGAGTTGCCGCCGTCGCTCTTGCCGAGCGAGTCCATCAGCGCCTGCTCCTCCTGGCGGCGGCGCTCCAGCAGCTTGGCCTGGAGGACGTTCATCGCGCTCGCCTTGTTCTGGATCTGCGAGCGCTCGTTCTGGCAGGAGACGACGATGCCGGTGGGGATGTGCGTGATACGGACCGCGGAGTCCGTGGTGTTCACGCCCTGGCCGCCGGGGCCGGACGCCCGGTAGACGTCGATCCGCAGCTCGGACTCGTCGATCTCCACGTGGTCGGACTGCTCCACGACCGGCAGCACCTCGACCCCGGCGAACGAGGTCTGGCGGCGGCCCTGGTTGTCGAACGGTGAGATCCGCACGAGGCGGTGGGTGCCTTGCTCCACGGACAGCGTTCCGTACGCGTACGGGGCCTTCACCACGAAGGTGGTGGACTTGATGCCGGCCTCCTCCGCGTACGAGGTCTCGTAGACCTCGGTCTGGTAGCCGTGCCGCTCGGCCCAGCGCAGGTACATCCGCTGCAGCTGCTCGGCGAAGTCGGCGGCGTCGACGCCGCCGGCCTCGGCCCGGATGTTGACGAGCGCCTCGCGGGCGTCGTACTCACCGGACAGCAGGGTGCGGACCTCCATCTCGTCCAGCGCCTTCTGGACCGAGACCAGCTCGGACTCCGCTTCGGTCTGGGTGTCCGCGTCGTCCTCGTCGGCGGCCAGCTCGAACAGCACGGAGAGGTCGTCGATACGCCCGCGCAAGGTCTCGACCTTGCGCAGCTCGGCCTGCAGGTGGGACAGCCGGCTGGTGATCTTCTGTGCGCTCTCCGGGTCGTCCCAGAGAGAGGGGACCGCGGCCTGCTCCTCGAGGTCGGCGATGTCGGCACGCATGCGGTCGAGGTCGAGGACGGCCTCGATCGACCCCATGGTGGAGGACAGGGACTTCAGCTCTTCGGATACATCGACGATCGCCACGCAACCAGCCTACCGGCTGGTGGGGCGGGGTGACGCTGGCCTGTTCCGCCCCCCAGCGGGCGCACCCGCTTCAGGGGCGGGTGTGGGAGGCGGGGGCTTGCGCCCCCGGGCCCCGGTGGGCGGGGCCGCTCGTTTCCGGGTGCGGGCCGGTTGCCTTCCGGTGTTTCCCACCGCCCCGCCCCGTGCGGGTGCGTCCTTGGGTGCGGGTCTTCTGGTGGGTGGGGGTCGGGGCCGCCCCGGGGCACCTCCTCGGGCTGCTCACGGCACCGGGGTAAATCGTTCACCCCATGTCGTTCACAGCCCTGCGGGGGCACCCCGGACCGTCCCCTCCCAGGCCGGACGGCGGCTTGAGGCCGCGAGGGGGTGATCGGAGGGGGCGGGCGTTCGTCGTCGGGTCACGGTCAGTAATCGAGCAGGAGCGGGGCTGGCGGGGCCGTGACACAGCTCCGTGGCCGGCCGTCACCGGTCCATCAGCTGCTAACGGTCACCGAGCAAGGCAGAGGATCCGACCCCGCCAGCCCCCAGAAGCACCCCAGCCAGGTTCCCCCGGGGAGCGGAATCCCCCACCGGCGCCGCAACCCACCCGACGCCAGCCAAGGCTCTGACCGCCAGCCGCCAACCAGCCCCAGCGGGGACGGGCAGGGGGCGCAATGCCCCATCAGTAACCCGCACCCGGCAACGAACCCCAACCGCCCACCGATCACCCCCCGCGGCCTCAAGCCGCCATACGGCCTGGGAGGGGACGGACCGGGGTGCCCCCGCAGGATTTCCGACAAACGGCGGCGCACCCGAAAAACAAACCCGCACGGAGGAAATCCGAGGAGGTGCCACGGGCCGGCACCGACCCCACCCACCAGAAAACGTGCACCTAAGGACGCACATGGGGGCACCCCCGGCCGAAGGTTGGGGGAGGGTGGTGCGGGTGGGAAACACCGGCAGGCACGGCGCCCAGCCGTGAAAACGAACCGCACCACCCACCGGGGGCGGAAACCTCACCCGGTGGCAACCGGAAGCGACCCACCGCCTCCCCCACCCACCCCGCGGCCGGGGAAACGGACGGCCCCCTGCAACCGCTCGGTCAGAGCGAAGCTGACGCGTGGGTGAGCGTGCCCGCAGGGCTCAAGGCGTAGAGGTCCAGCGTGTGGGGGGACGAGGCCGTCGCGCCGACGGGGGAAGCCGGCGCTGGCGGCGAAGGGAGGGGAGCCGTGGTCCAGGGCCCGGATGACGGGGTGGCCGCCTGGGTCGTGGGGGTGAAGGCGTACAAGTGGCCGGACGCGGCCACCGCGTCGGGGCGGACGGCCGTGTCCAGGCCCGCGAGGACGACCGCGGGGCGCCACGCCCCGCCGGAGTACGGCAGCCGCAGCACCGCACCGTCCGCCTTCCGGACGACGAAAGCGTCAAGCATTCCCCGGCCCCGCGACACCAGCGCGGGGGCGGCGGTGATCCGGCCCGCCGTCGGCACCAGCGCCCACGCGTTCCAGCGGTCGCCGACCAGGGAGGCCGTGACGAGGTCGCCGCCGACCCGGCCGACGAGGTCGATCCGGCCGGGTTCCGAGGACGCGGCGGCCGGGGCCGCGTCGAAGCGGGTGCGCTCGTCCACCTGCGACCACGCGTTCCAGAAGCCGGAGGCGAAGGTCCGCCGGTAGAGGAGTCCGTCCGTGCCGAGCGCGAAGAGGTCGATCCGGCCGGGCCGCGCGGAGACCACCGCCGGGTCGTCGGCGACGCTTATTCCGGTGAGCTTGTGCCACCCGCCGTAACCGCCGCCGTCCTTCACCACGTACCAGACGTTCTTGTCCTCGCCGCGGGCGAAGACGTACGTGGACGCGGCGACGGTCAGGGCGCGCGGGCCGCCGAGGAGGCGGACGGGCGCGGACGGGACGCCGTGGAAGGCGGTCCACTGCGGGAGTTCGACGGGTTCGCCGGTGCGGCCCTGCGGCGAGGCCGCGCCGGCGCTCGGCGCGGTGGGGGTGACGGAGTCGCGGGCGGCGGTCGTCGTCGGCGGGCCCGTGGTGGGCGTCGGCGGCGTGTCGTCGCGTGAACTGCCGTGGTTCGAACCGGAGTCGGAGCCCAGGGAGGCGACGCCCCAGCCACCGAGTCCTGCCACCGCGAGCGCCGCTGCCGCCGCCGCGGCGACCTTGATCCGGCGCTGCCGGATCGCCGCCGACACCGCGCGGTGCCGCGGGCTGGCCGGCCGGCCGGAGTCGGAGGCGCGGCCCCGGGCCGCCTTGGAGGCCGCGCCGAAGCCCGCGAGTTCCTCGGGAGTGGGCAGCTTGATGCTGGTGTGCGTGTCCCGGCTGGAATCGGGCGCGGCGCCGCGGACCAGCGGTACGGCGGCGCGCTTGCGGTCGACCGGCGGCAGCGCGTCGAGCGGGTCGTCGTCGAAGGGCCGGCCGGGGTCCTCGTCGGTGCCCGCGGTGCCGGGAGCGTCTATGTCGAGCGCCGCCGTGCCGGTCAGCGCGGGCAGCAACTCCCGCAGCCGGGCGCCGAGTTCACCGGCCGTGAGCCGGGAGGCGGGGGCCTTGGCGAGGCAGGCGGCGAGGATCGTCCACAGCTCGTCGGGCAGGCCGGGCAGCGGCTGGACGGTCTCGGTGACGTGCCTGCGCAGCACCGCGCCGGGGTGGCCGCCGCCGAACGGGGTGAATCCGGCGAGGAGTTCGTACAGCACGGTGGCGAGCGCGTAGATGTCGACGGAGGCGCGCGGCGGCAGCCCCTCGATGATCTCGGGGGCGAGGTAGTCGGGGGTGCCGATGATCCGGGTGGCGCGGGTGCGGCGCGGGGAGTCCACCAGACGGGCGATGCCGAAGTCGGTGAGCAGTGCGGGCGGCGCCCCGCCGGGGCCGGTCGGCGCGGCCGAGTCGAGCAGGACGTTCTCCGGTTTGACGTCCCGGTGGACGACGCCCGCGGCATGCGCGGCGGCCAGCGCGTCTGCCACGTCGGCGGCGACGGCGACGGCCGCCTCGGGCGCGAGCCGGCGTTCACGTTCGAGCCGGGAGCGCAGGTCGGTGCCGCGTACGAGATCCATCACCAGGGCGAGGTCGGTGCCGTCCACCACGAGGTCGCGGATGCCGACGATGTGCGGGTGGTCGAGCGAGAGCAGCGCCGTACGCTCCTGCACGAAGCGGCCCACGAGGTCCTGGTCGGAGGCCAGATCCTCGCGCAGCAGCTTGATGGCGACCGGGCCGTCGGGCCCCTCGCCGAGCCACACCGTGCCCGCGGATCCCCGCCCGAGCACCTGGTGGGCGGTGTAGCGGCTGCCGATCTTCCTGGCCAAGGCTTGCTCCGACTCCTCCGACGGTCCGTCGCGTTGGCGACAAAGCTACGCGGGTCGGGGGCCGTTCGGGGTACGGGTGGCCGGTGAGTAGGCGTTCCGTACCAGAAATCACCCTCTGGAAGTCGATAAATCCCTACAGTCGGCATCCGGGTGGGTGCGAGAGGGTGAGCGAGTGCGCGCTCGGGGGTGAGCGAGCGCGCTCGAGGGTGAGCGAGATACCCGGAAGGTGCGCGGGTCAGCCGTTGGAGCCGCCGCCACCGGAGTCACCGGTGACGGAGGAGATCTTGTCCCAGGCGGAGTTCGCCCAACTCGACGTCGCGTCCCACAGGTTGCGGGTGCTGTTCACCCAGTCGGGCAGCGGCGTGGTGTACCAGACGATCACGAAGATCACGACGATCACCAGGATGACCACCAGGCAGCCCTTCAGGCAGCCGAGGCCGGGGATCTTGACCGGGTTGGCGCTGCGGCGGCGCGGCTCGCGCGGTTCGCGTGCCTCGCGCGGCCGTTCGGGCGCGGGCGGCGCGTAGCGCTGGGGCTGCGGCTCGTAGCGCTGCGGCGCCTGCTGGCGCTGCTGCGGTTGCCGGCCCTGCTGCGGCTGCTGGGGCGGCGGCGCCTGGTAGCGCGGTTCCTGCTGCCGCCGGCCCTGCTGCGGTTGCTGCTGCGGCTGTTGTTGTTGCTGCTGCTGCGGGTAGCCGTAACCCTGCTGCCCGTACGGCTGTTGGCGGCCGTACTGCTGCTGCTGAGGGGGCTGCGGGGCCGGTGGCTGGCGGTGCGGGCGGTGCCGGAGCGGGTCCTGCTCCGGCGGCAGATACCGCACCTCCGTCTGGTCGTTGCGGTGCCTGGCCGCGCTGAGCTGCGACTCCCACGGGTGCGGCCCCTGCGCCTGCGGCGGCCCCTCCCCCGGCACCGGCGGCAGCAGCCGCGTGCCGTCGGGGGCCTGCGCCGCGCCCGAATTCAGCACGCCGGTGGTGGCGTTGGGGTCGTAGGCGGGCGCGCCGCCCTGCCCCGACGGCAGCACCTCGGTCGGATCGGCGTCCCCGACGGCGGGACGCTGCGCGCTGCCGGGCACCAGCGTCGGCGTCTCGTCAGGGGCCAGCAGCCCGGCCACGCCGAGCGCCGCCTCGGCCTGCGCCGGGCTCGCGTGCACGCCGATGCCGGCCGCGACCACCCGCAGCGCGCGGGCCAGGCTCTCCGCGCTCGGCCGCTGGTCGGGCTCCTTGCGCAGGCAGCGCTCGATCACCGTCCACAGCGGCTCCGGCACGGTGGTGGGGCGGCGCGGCTCCTGGTTGAGATGGGCCTGCAGCACCTCGATGGCGCTGTCGCCGCGGAAGGGCGGGCGGCCGGTGACCAGTTCGTACATCAGGATGCCGGCGCCGTAGACGTCTACGGCCGAGGTCTGCGGCCGGCCCTGCGCGGACTCCGGCGCCACGTAGGCGGGCGTGCCGACGAATTCATGGGTACGGGTCAGGCCCGGCGAGTCCGCCAGCCGCGCGATGCCGAAGTCGGTCAGCATCGGGTGCATCCGCTCGTTGCCGTCCTCGTCGGTGAGGGTGGCGATCAGCACGTTGGCGGGCTTGAGGTCGCGGTGCACGACGCCGTCGGCGTGGCTGGCGGCGAGCGCGTCGGCGATGGCGGCGGTGAGCAGGGCGGCGCCGACCGGGGAGAAGGGGCCGTTGTCGCGGAGGTAGCGGTGCAGGTCGGGGCCGTCGATCAGGTCCATGACGAGCGCGAGCAGGTCGCCCTCGACCACCAGGTCCCGGACCCGGACGATGTGCGGGTGCCGCAGCCGTACCAGGACCGAGCGCTCCCGCAGGAAGCGCATCACCACGTCGGGGTCGCCGGCCAGCTCTTCCTTCAGCACCTTGACGGCGACGGCGGTGCCCTGCTCGTCGCGCACCTGGCCGCGCCAGACGGTGCCCGTGGCGCCGCGTCCCAGCGGTTCGTCCAGGAGGTACTTGCTGCCTACCGGCCGCACGTCATGCGCTCCCTGCTCCGTAGTGGCTCTCGGTCATTCGTTCCCCGCGTCCGAGGGGCCAAGCGTAGTGCCGCCGGGCCGGGGCGGGACGCGACGCGGCTCGGGCGGCCGGCCGCGCGCACCGGATTCCCGGGTAGGACGCCTGGGAGGTGCGGGTGGTTGCCTGCGGGTGGGCCGGCGGCCGGCTCGGCCGGTGGTCGGGCGGACAGTCGGGCTGGTGGTCGGGCGGACGGTCGGGCCGGTGTCGGGGACGGTCGGGGGATCGGTTCCGGCCGCTCGGTGGTCTGTTTACGGCCCGTTCGAGCAGCGTTTCGGACGAGTTTCGGTCTGTTTGGAACTCTTTACGGCAGATTACGCCAATGGCGGCGGAGGAACGTTCACCCAAGATCACCGGAGACGGGTCCGGCCACGGGCTGTCAGTGGCGGGTGGGATGATGCATGCGTACGGTCTGGGGGGCAACTGGGGCCGTGCGGCTCGGGATTGCGCGAGCTCGTTCGACGTGCCGCGCGTGCTCGGTGTAGGTGTTGCCCGGTGTGCTTGGTGTACGTGTTTGTAGGTGTCGACGCGCCCGCGCGCGGTAGGGGTAGGGACTCCCGCCGCCTGCCCGGGCCCGGGCAGAAGGGACCGCGGACGAGATGCAGATCCGGCTGACCGTCCTCGGGCCGCGCAGCGGCCGGGCGGCACGCGGTTTCGACGTGCTCATCACGGCGCCCGCGGGCACCGCGCTCGGGGCGGTGGCCGGCGCGCTGGCCTCCGCAGCGGGTTCCGGGCAGCCCGGCGGCAGGTCGTCCGCCGCGTCCGTGGTGCTCTACGCGGGGCCGCAGCGCCTCGCGCCGACCGCCGTGCTCGGGGTGCCGCCGCTGGTCGACGGGGCCCTGGTGTCGTTGCAGGGGCCGCCCGACCAGCACGGGGACCACGGGCAGTACGGCACGTACGGGCAGTACGGGCTGCCGACCGCGGAGGTCGCCAGGCTCCGGGTGGTCGGCGGCCCCGACGCGGGCGGGGTGCATCTGCTGCCGGGCGGGCAGGCCAGGATCGGCCGCTCGTCCGAGGCGGATGTGCCGCTCGACGATCCGGATGTGTCGCGGCTGCACTGCGAGGTCGCCGTCGGCGCGGACGGCGAGGTCACGGTGATGGATCTCGGCTCCACGAACGGTACGAGTGTGGCGGGGCGGCCGGTCGGGCCCCGGCCCGCGCCGCTGCCGCCGGGGGCGCTGCTGCGCATCGGAGAGTCGACGCTCCGCCTGGACGGGGCCCACGCACCGGCGCCCGCGCCGCTGCCGTCGGTCCCCGATTCGGACGGCCACCTGCGCGTCGCCCTCCGCGAGGAGCAGCCCCCGGCGTCCCCGACCGCGCCGCTCCCCCGCCCGCGCGGAGCGGACCCGTACGACCAGCACGCAACCCCCGAGGCGTCCCCGGCCCCCTACGACCAGCACGCCCCGACCCCGACGATCCCGCCCCAGCCCCACACTGGCCCCCGCGATCTGCCCCCCACGCACGGCGGGACGACGGCGCTAGGCGAGCCCCAGCCACGCCCGACGAACCACCCCGCAACGAAACACCCGCAGCCCGGCACCTACGCCGAGCCCGGCGAGGCGGGCCCCACGGACACGGCCCGGCCCCCCGCCAACGCCCACTCCCGCCCGGGCAACGCCCCGGAGCGCGAACCCGGGGACCACTCCCCGGCCGAAGCAGGCTCCCCCGAGCGGACCCCCGGCGCCCCAACCGGTCCCAGCCAAGCTCACCCCCAGCCCCCAACCGGGCCGCCCGCCGAACCGGGCCACGCCGCCTCCGGCGACTACGCCCAGCCAGGCACGGCAGACCGAACTGGCACCGAAGGCAGCCAGTACGCCTTGCCGGCGAGCGGGCCCACGCAGCCAGGCCACGCGGCCGGTACGGACGCCACCCACGGCGGTAACGCGGGCAGTTACGCCCAGCCGGCGGGCGGGCAGCGGCACCCCGGCGACCCGAGCGGGTATGAGCAGGCGCGCGGGGGCGCGGTGAGCCCCCAGGGTGGCGGGCAGGGCGCCGCGAGTGGGCATCCGCAGCCGGGGGCGGGCAGCGGCGATGGCGATCCGGGGCAGCCGCGCGGGGAAGCGCGGGAGAGTGCGCGGCGGGCTACTGGGGAGCGGCGGGGGCTGGGGAAAGCGGCGGGTGGGGATGTCGAGCGGGGTGGGCTTGTCGGGTCGATAGGGGCCTGGGCGCGGCGGCGGCTGAGTGGGGGCGGCGGTGTCGGCGGGGGCGGGAGCTCGCAGGGCGGGGGCGTGGGGGACGTCGGGGAGGCGGAGTCGTTGCGGGAGCGGTGGCCCGATCCCGCCGCCGTGCTGCTGACCGCGCTCGGGCCCGGCCGGCGGCTGTGGGAGCGCGGGCCGGGGCACCCGGACGTGCTGACCGTGCGGCTCGGCACCGCCGACCTGCCCTCGCGGGACGGTTCGCGGCTGCTGGACGCCGTGCCGTTCACCGTCGATCTGCGCGCCCCCGGCACCTCCGCGCTCACTCTCGCGGGCCCGCGCCCGCGGCTGGCCGGCCTTGCCCGCGCCGTGCTGGCGCAGCTCGCCGCGCTGCACTCCCCCGCCACCCTGGAGGTCGTGCTGCTCAGCGCGGACCGCGCCCGCGCGGCGGACCGCCGCGCCGAGGAGTGGTCCTGGCTGAACTGGCTGCCGCATCTGCGCCCCGGCCACGGCCAGGACTGCCGGCTGCTGCTGGCGTTCGACCGCGATCAGGCGGAGGCCCGTACCGCCGAGCTCGTACGGCGCCTGGAGGCCGGTCCGCTCGGCGCGGGCTGGGCCACGGCGCCGGCCGAAGCGGTGGCCGCTGCGGCGGCCGGCCACGAGGGGCCGTTCACCGTCCTGGTGGCCGACGGCGACCCCGGCTCGGCCGGGCTGCGCGAGACGGTGGCCAGGATCGCGCTGGCCGGGCCGTCGGTCGGCGTGCACGTGCTGTGTCTGGCCGAGGCGGGCGAGCGGCCGGTGATAGAGGACGGGGTGACGGCCTGGCTGTCCGGTGACGTGGCGACGACGCTGCGGATCGAGTCCGCGCGCGGCACGTCAGACGCGGGCGCGGGCGTGGAAGCGCCCGACGACATCGTGCTGGACGCCGTCTCCGCCGCGTGGGCCGAGCACTTCGCCCGCGCGCTCGCCCCGCTGCGGGAGGCCGACGCAGAGTCGTCCGGCGCGCGGTGGCGGCACGCGCTGCCGGGCAGCGTCCGGCTGCTCGAAGAGTTGGATCTCGCGCTCGCGACGCCCGCGAAGGTCGCCGCGCGCTGGGCGGACGCGCCGGCGGCGGCCCCGTCGGCCACCGTCGTGCTGGGCACGGGAGCGGCCGGCCGGGTCGTGGTCGACCTGGTGACGGAGGGCCCGCACACGCTGATCGGCGGCGCGGCGGGCGCCGGCAAGACGGAGCTGCTGCGGTCGGTCGCGGCGGCGCTCGCGGCCGGCGAACGCCCCGACCGGCTGGCCCTGGTGCTGGTGGACGGCGCCGGGCAGGAGCGCGGCGAGGGGCTGCTGACGTCGGCGGACCTGCCGCACGTCGAGACGCACCTGGTGGCCTCCGACCCGGTGCGGATGCGGGAGTTCGCGCAGGGCCTCACCGCCGAGCTGAAGCGGCGTGACGAGGTGCTGGGCGGGCAGCCGTTCGGCGCGTGGCACGCGCTGCGGGCGGCGGCGCCGGCCGCGCCCGTGGTTCCGGCCGCGTCGTCCGCTCCGACGGTGCCGGCGCAGGGCGGCCCCGGCGGGCGTACGGCCCGGGCGGCGGCCCCCGGCACGGCCACCGCCGAGAGCGGCCAGGACCAGGACCCGGCGCTGCCCCGGCTGGTCGTGGTGGTCGACGACTTCGACGAGCTCGTCGCGCCCGGGCTCGGCAGCTCTGGCCGGCCGGCCGCCGGCAGCGTCGTACGGGCGCTGGAAGCGGTGGCCCGGGAGGGCGAACGGCTCGGCGTCCACCTGGTGGCCACCACGGGCCGGCCCGAGCGGACGGCCGGGACGGAGCTGGACGAGCGGGCGGCGCTGCGGATCGCGCTGCGGATGGCCGATCCGGAGTCGGCGGCGCTCGTCGTGCACGTGGAGGACCCGGCGGGGCTTGACGACGCGGTGCCCGGACGGGGCTACGTGCGGCGGCCCGGCGGCGGGGTGACCGCCTTCCAGGCCGGCCGGGTGAGCGGCCGGATCCCCCGGACGGCGACGCTGCGGCCCACGGTGGTGGCGGTGGAGTGGGAGCGGATGGGAGATCCGCCGGCCCGCCGCCAGGTCCGCGAGCTCGGCAACGGCCCGACGGACCTGGCCCTGCTGGCCAGCGCGCTGCAACGGGCGGCGGCCCCGCCGGCGGCGGCGCTCGACGTCTCCGACCCGCCCCGCCCCTGAGCGCTCGGGCACCGTGTCCCGTCTCCCGATTCGGTCACACCAGCCGGTCGGGGAGCGGGGCCAGCGTGTAGTTGTTCCAGACGTACGCGTCCATCTGGTGCTGGTCGCCGGAGAGGTTGACGACCCGGTCGACCTTGCCCTCGGCGTTGAAGTGCCAGACCAGGGCCCAGGTGGTGTTGACCTTGCCCTCTCCCTGCGTGGTCCAGCCGCGGTGGATGTCCACGACGTACTCCTCGTTCGCCTCCAGGAACAGCGGCTCGGCCTGGAAGCCGGCCTTGCCGAGCTGGGCGAAGAAGGCCGCGACCTCCTCCACGCCGTGTTTGGTCCCCGACAGCGCGTGGTGGCCGGGGATGGTCCACTCGACGTCGTCGGTCAGTACCGCCCGCATGCCGTCCAGGTCGTAGCCGGCATAGGCAGCGAAGAACCTGTCGATGGCGTCGGTCTTCGAGGTCTTGTCACTCATGGTGTCCGCTTCTTTCCGTGGTCTCTTACCGGGGTAGTGGGTCAGGGGTCAGGGGGTCAGGGGGTCACCTCTGCTTGGGGAACGCGGCGCTGAGCGCGGCGCTGCGGGTGAGGACGGCGACGCCGACCAGGGCGAGCGCGGACAGGCCCTGGAGGACGGCGTACCAGGCCGGGCAGAGGCCCGGGATCAGGTCGACGCCGATCAGGGTGATCGGTGAGACGGCGGTCAGGGTGCGCAGCCGGTCGAAGTCCCGCGCCGAGCCCTGCGAGGCGCGGGCGGCCATCCGGCGCAGCAGCGGGGCCGCCGCCAGCAGGATCGCGCCGCGGACCCACATGAACGGGGTCGCGGTGTGGCCGGCCAGCGCTGTCACGGCCACCGTCGCGAGCGCGATGGCGCTGACGGCGCCGAACAGCCGGATGTATGTGTCCACCGTCTCGAATGCCTCGGTCCGCGCGGAGTCGTCGAGCGGGGTGGTGCGGGCGGTGCGGGTGCCGGCCGTGGTGTTCGCCATGGTGTTCTCCTCCGTCGTCGTGGTGGAAAAAACGCTACGGAGCGCCTGGTCAGCGCGACATGGGTCTGGCCTCAGGGCCGGGTGGGGCTGGACCCACCGCCGGACGGGGCCCGGCTCCGTATCCGCCGTCCCGCGGGGTGGGTACGTTCGCGGTCACCGGCCGGGACAAGTCCGCCGGCTGCATAATGATCACCAGGGTGAGGGGGACGGCGTGATGAAAACGGCTTCGGGGGGCATTCCGCTTCGCTGCTGCCGGGCGATCGGCGCCGGCCTGTACCGGTCCCTGGTGCTGACCGCGCTCACCTGCCTGATGCCGCTGGTCGCCGTCCCGGTCGGGTACTGGGGCGCCACGCTGGCGTACTCCTGGTCCGACGGATCGACCGCCCCGGCGGCCCTCCGGGTGCTGGCGGCGATCGGCGAGACCCTGATGGTGGTCCTGTGGGTCGCGGTGGGCCTGTGGAGCGTGCATCCGTTCACCAGCAGGGCGCTGGCCGGGGCCGCGCGGCGCCGGGCGGCGGCGTGGCTCGGGCTGCGGATCGAGGTCGCCTACCGCCCGGTCCCGCCGGTCACCAGGATGGCCACCGGCCAGTGGTGGGACGGCCACGAGTTCCACGGGTCCGAGCGGGAGGCGCGGCGCCGGGCCAAGGTGCAGGCCAGGTTCCACGACCCGCAGCTGCACTGGGACGGGCTGTGGTGCCTGGCGGCCTCGGTCACGGTGCTGCCGGTCGCGGCCGCGCCCCTGCTGGCGCTGGGCTGCGGCGGCTACCTGGCGCTGACGCCCGGCCGCACCGGCTACGGCGTCGCGCTGCTGGTGGCCGGCCTGGCCGCCGCGCCCTTCGGCTGGCGGATCCTCGCGCCGTTCGCCCGCCGTCTCCTCGGCCCGGTGCCCAGTACCCGGCTCGGACGGCGGGTGGCCGAGCTGGAGTCGATCAGGGCCGACCTGACCCACACCCAGGCCGCCGAACTGGAGCGCATCGAACGCGGCCTGCACGACGGGGCGCAGGCCCGGCTGGTGGCCATGGGCATGTCCATGGGCGCTGCGGAGCAGCTCGTGGACACCGACCCCGAGGCCGCCAAGGCGATCATCGCCCAGGCCAGGGCCTCGTCCGCGACCGCGCTGGCCGAACTGCGCTCGCTGGTGCGCGGCATCAATCCGCCCGTACTCACCGAACGCGGCCTGGTCGACGCCATACGGGCGCTGGCCCTGGACTCCTCGGTGGAGGTCGATGTGGTCGCCCGGGTGCCGGCGCGGGCGGAACGCCCGGTGGAGGCGGCCGTGTACTTCGCCGTCGCCGAACTGCTGGCGAACGTGGCCAAGCACTCCCGCGCGCGGCGGGCCGACGTCGTACTGGACTACGCGGCGGGCACCCTGACCGCCACCGTGGGCGACGACGGGGTCGGCGGGGCGAGCACCCCTTCCGGCTCAGGACTGAGCGGCCTGGAGCGCCGCATGACAGCGTTCGGCGGCCGGCTGGAGATCTCCAGCCCCGCCGGCGGACCCACTCGGATCACTGTGGCGGTGCCGTGCGAATTGTCATAGCAGAGGACCTCTTCCTGCTCAGGGACGGGCTGGTGCGCCTGGTCGAGGCGTTCGGCCACACCGTCGTCGCGGCCGTCGAGTCGGGACCGGCCGCGCTGGAGGCGATGACCAGCCTCAAGCCGGACGTGGCCGTCGTGGACGTCCGGCTGCCGCCGACGTTCTCCGACGAGGGGCTCCAGGCCGCGCTGGCCGCCCGCCGGGCCGTGCCCGGGCTGCCGGTGCTGATCCTCTCCCAGCACGTGGAGCAGCTCTACGCGCGCGAACTGCTCGCCGACGGGCAGGGCGGCATCGGCTACCAGCTCAAGGACCGGGTGCTGGACGCCGGCCAGTTCATGGACGCGCTCCAGCGGGTCGCCGGCGGCGGCACCGCCCTCGACCCCACCGTCATCGCCAAGCTGCTGGGCCGGCCGAAGCGGGCCGACCCGCTGGCCACCCTCACCGAGCGGGAGCGCTCGGTCCTGGAGCTGATGGCCGAGGGGCTCTCCAACGGGGCCGTCGCGAGCCGGCTCTTCCTCAGCGAAGGCTCCGTCAGCAAGTACACCACCACTATCTTCGCCAAGCTCGGCCTCGCCGAGGACACCGACACCAACCGCCGGGTCCGGGCCGTGCTGACCTATCTCGGCGCCGACGGCCCCGGCGACTGACGCACCCCGGCCGTCGCGGCATATCGGTCACGGTGCGCGCCGGGTGCCAAAAAGTATGAATACGCGACGTGTGGGGACGTTCTAGACTGACGCCCCCACAGCCGCACCGAACGGACACGCCCTCCATGACCGTCACCCCCACCGAAGTCCCGGCGAGCGGGGCCGGGTTGCCCGCGCCCACTGAGCTTGCCGAGGTCAAGGGCTGGTTCTTCGCCATCGACCAGGTGATGTTCGACTGGTTCCTGAGCCGGCAGCAGCGGCTCGGGGAGGCCGGTGACCTGCTGGAAGTCGGCGCCTACATGGGGAAGAGCGCGATCTTCCTCGGCAGCTACCTGCGGGAGGGCGACACCTTCACGGTGTGCGACCTGTTCGACACCCCGGCACAGGACGACGCGAACTCCGCGGAGATGCGGTACTCGTATGCCTCGCTGACCCGTCACTCGTTCGAGGCCAATTACCTGTCCTTCCACGACGAGTTGCCGCGGGTGCTCCAGGGGCTGTCGTCGATGGTGCGGGGCGAGGTCGCGCCGGGCAGCTGCCGGTTCGCACATGTCGACGCCTCGCATCTGTACGAGCACGTGCGGGCCGACATCGAGGGGGCCGCCGAACTGCTGCACCCGCAGGGCGTCGTCGCGCTGGACGACTACCGCTCCGAGCACACACCGGGGGTGGCCGCGGCGACCTGGGAGGCGGTCGTCAACCACGGACTGAAGCCGGTCTGCGTCAGCGGCACCAAGTTCTACGGCACCTGGGGTGACGCCGACCCGCTCCGCGAGGAGCTGATCGCGTTCCTCGACGGGCGGACGGACGTCTGGCACGAGGTGCAGTCGGTGGCCGGCCATCCGCTGGTGCGGGTGAAGGGGATGGACGCGGTGCTGCCGCCGCAGCCGCCGTCCCGGCACCGGAAGCCGCCGGAGCCGGAGCCGCAACCCGCGCCCGAACCGGTCGCGACGCCCGCCGCGCAGCCGGAGGGCCGGCACAAGGCGCCGGGCCGCACCGGGATCAGCCTGCTGCTGGTCAACGTGCTGCCGCCGTTCATCACCAAGGCGGTGATCCGATTCCGGAACGCCCGGCGGCGGCGCAACCCGCCCCAGCACCGGGTCGAGGCCCCGTAGCCGCCGGCAGCGGCGCCACCTGCGGGGAAGCCGGCGCCGCGGGGCGTAACCCGCGGCGCGGCCAGACGTTCCAGGGGATATACGGGCACAGTTCGGAAATGCCGCGGCCGACTGCCGCCCGTACGGCCCCCGTTCCCGTGTCGAACCTGGATGTGCTGTGCCCCGCTTCAGCGTCATCGTGCCCGTGTACAAGGTGCAGGCGTATCTGCACGACTGCCTGGAATCCGTACTGGCCCAGTCCTTCGGCGACTTCGAGCTGATCGTCGTCGACGACCGCTCGCCGGACGGCTGCGGCGAGATCGCCGACGCCTTCGCGGCCGCGGACCGCCGGGTCAGCGTGCTGCACCTGCCGGAGAACGTCGGCCTCGGCCGGGCCCGCAACGCCGGTCTGGCGCAGGCCGGCGGCGACTACGTGCTGTTCCTTGACGGCGACGACACCTTCGCGCCCGGCGCGCTGCTCGCGGTGGCCGGCCGGCTCGCCGAGACCGCGGAGCCGGACGTGCTGATCTTCGACTACGACCGGACGTTCTGGAGCGGCGAGGCCAAGCGCAACCAGCTCGCCGCGCTGCTGGCCGACGACCGGCCGGCGGACGGCCGACCGGCGGACGGCGGACCGGCGGGCCGACCGGCCGTGTTCACCCTCGACCAGCGGCCGGAGCTGCTCCAACTGCTCATGGTGGCCTGGAACAAGGCCTACCGCCGCGACTTCGTGGACAAGCTGGGGCTGGCCTTCCCCGCGGGCTACTACGAGGACACCCCGTGGACGTATCCGGCGCTGATGTCGGCCGGCACGATCGCGCTGCTGGACCGGGTGTGCGTGCACTACCGGCAGCGCCGCACCGGCAGCATCCTGCGCACCACCAGCCGGCGGCACTTCGACATCTTCCGGCAGTACGACCTGGTGTTCGCGTTCCTCGACAGCCACCCGGAGCTGGAGCACTGGCGCCCGGCGCTCTTCCGCCGGATGGCGGACCACCTGACCGCGGTCTTCAACCACCCCGACCGGCTGCCGCGTTCGTCGCGGCCCGACTACTTCAGGCGCTGCCGGGAGCAGTACCGCAGGCTGCGGCCGAGGGGCGCGGGCGGGCTGCCCGGCGGGCGGCGCGGGGTGCGGTACGTGTTGGTGTCGCTGGGCGCCCGGCGGACGTTCACGGCGCTGGGCGCGGCGCACCGGCTGCGGCTGCGCGGCACCGAGCGGGCCGGGGCCGGCTACCGGGGGCTGCGGGCCGCCGCGCTGCAGGTGCACTACCGGCTCCAGCGGCGCCGCCCGCTCGACCCGGACCTGGCGGTCTTCTCCGCGTACTGGAACCGGGGTTACTCCTGCAACCCGGCGGCGATCGAGGAGCGGCTGCGGGAGCTGGCGCCGCACATGCGGACCGCCTGGGTGACCACGGACGACCACGCGCACACCCTGCCGGCCGGTGTGGCCCGGCTGGAGCCGGGCTCGGCCGGGTACTGGACGGCGCTGGCCCGCGCCTCCTACCTGGTCAGCAACGTCAACCTGCCCCGCGGGTACGTCAAACGGGCCGGCCAGGTCAACGTCCAGACCCACCACGGCACTCCGCTCAAGCACATGGGCATCGACCTGCGCGACCACCCGGCCGCCGCCCGCAACACCGACTTCGCGCGGCTGCTGACGCACGCCGACCGCTGGGACTTCAGCCTGTCGGCGAGCCGGCACTCCACCCTGGTGTGGGAGCGGGCCTACCCGGCGGCGTTCACCTCGCTGGAGTACGGGCAGCCGCGCACCGACGTCTTCCACCGGACGTCCGCGGACCAGGTGTCGGCGATCCGCGACCGGCTCGGGGTGCCGCGCACCGGCACGGTGCTGCTCTACGCGCCGACCCACCGCGACTACCGGCGCGGCTTCCGGCCGATGCTGGACCTGCTGCGGCTGGCCGGCGAACTCGGCCCGGACGTCACGCTGCTGGTGCGCACGCACTACCTCTACCCGCCGGTCGGCCATCCCGCGCACCCGCGGATCGTGGACGTGACCGGGCACCGGTCGGTGGAGGAACTGTGCCTGGCCTCCGACGGGTTGATCACCGACTACTCGTCGCTGATGTTCGACTACGCGGGCCTGGACCGGCCGATCGTGGTGCACGCCGAGGACTGGGAGACCTACCGGGCCTCTCGGGGCACGTACTTCGACATCACCACCCGGCCGCCGGGCCTGGTCGCCCGCAGCCAGGAGGAGTTGACCGACATCCTGGCCACCGGGTCCTGGTGCGGGCCGCGTTCGGCGGAGCTGCGGGCCGCGTTCCGCAAGCGGTTCTGCGCGTACGACGACGGGCACGCGGCCGAGCGGGTGGTGCGCCGGATCTTCCTGCGCGAGGACGGCGGCCTGCCCGCCGTCGTCCCGCTCGACGCGCGCCGCCCGGCCCCCGCCCCGACGCTGCTCCGCCGGGCGCCGGCCGGGCAGCAGACGGCGCCGGGGCCGGCGACGTCGCGGTAGCGGGCGGGGCCGCGGGTTCCCGCCGGGCGGCCCCTCAACCCCCGTCCCCGTCAGGCCCGTTCACGCCGACGGCAGCGCCGCCGCCTGCTCCGGGGACGGTGCGGGGGCCGGCGCCGGGCGGCGGTCGGTGAGCGGGCGGTATGGCAGCAGCCCCGGCTCGCCGAGGAAGACCCGGCGCACCACCCGCTCGGCGGCCAGCCCGTCGTCGTAGGAGCAGAACCGGGCGCGGAACGCCGTCCGCAGCTCGGCGGCCTCCGGGCCGTGCCACGCGCCGCCGGTGAACGCCTCGGCCACCCCGGCCTCGTCGTGCGCGATCACCCCGGGGGTCTCGCCGGGCCGCCCGGACAGCAGGTCGAAGTAGACGCCGCGGGCGGCCCGGTAGGCCTCCCAGTCGGCGGCGTGCACCACGATCGGCCGGTCCAGGTTGGCGTAGTCGAACATCAGCGAGGAGAAGTCGCAGAGCAACGCGTCGGAGGCCAGGGCCAGTTCCTCCACCGACGGGTGCTTGGAGACGTCCTTGACGGTGCCGGCCGCGTGCAGCGCCTCCAGCACCGGGTTGTCGCCGTAGAAGTAGTGCGCCCGCACCAGCAGGGTGTATCCGGGGCCGAGCCGCCGCGCCAGCCGCTCCAGGTCCAGCGGCAGCACGAACTCGCGCTGGTAGTCGCGGTGGGTGGGCGCGTAGAGGATCGCGGTGGTGCCGGCCGGCAGGCCGAGCCGCTCGCGGGCCCTGCGCACCTCGTCGGGCCCGGCGGTGTAGAAGACGTCGTTGCGCGGGTAGCCGCTGGGCAGGGTCTGGTAGCCGCTGGGGTAGACCCGCTCCCAGACCTCGGCGGAGTGCTGGTTGGCGGCGAGCGAGTAGTCCCACTGGTCGGCGTGGCCGAGCAGCCGGGCGAAGCTCATGCCCTTGCCGACCGCGGGCCGGGCGCGCAGGTCCATGCCCATGTGCTTGAGCGGGGTGCCGTGGTGGGTCTGGAGGTAGACCTGCTCGGGGCGCTTGGCGACGTTGCCGGTGAAGTTGGCGTTGTTCACCAGGTACTTGGCGCGGGCCAGCACGTCCCAGTAACGCCGGGAGTTGACCACCACGTGGTCGACGCCGGCCGGCACCCGCTCGCGGTCCTTCTTGTTGACCACCCACACCCCGTGCAGCTGCGGGGCGTATTCGCGCGCCTTGTAGTAGACGGCGGCCGGGTTGCAGGACACCCCGCGGTTCCAGTAGGCCGCGTAGAGCACCAGGTGGGGGTCGACGGGGCGGCGCAGCCGCAGCTGGTAGTAGCGCTGGAAGGCGCCGCGGGCCAGCGCGTGCCTGCGCGCCCTGGCCTTCTTGGCCAGGCCCCTGCGCCAGTCCTGGCTGCCGAGCAGCGCGCGGAAGCGGCCGTACGAGCCGGTGCCGGCCGCGCGCAGCCAGCGTCCCTCGCGGCCCTCGGGCTCGGTCCAGCCGGCCGGGCGGTGGCCGGTGAGCAGCCGGCCGGCCCTGCGGACGAACTCCGGCCGCGCGTCCGGGTTCAGCCGGTCCTCGCAGACGGTCATCAGCAGGGCGGCCATCTGCCCGTACAGCGCGGCCTGTTGGGCCTTCCTGGTCTTCTCGGGGACCGCGGAGGCGGCGCCGGCCAGCTCGAACAGGGCCTCGTACCGGTCGAGTACGGCCAGGTGGTGCGGGCCGCGCACGCTGTCCACGTTGCCGCTGCCCGGGCGCCGCTTGCGCCACGTCACGCACACCCGGTCCAGGCAGGCGACGCGTTCGGCGGTGAGCAGCGCGGTGTCGGCGGCGGCCAGGTCGGCGTAGGGGGCGTCGCCGAACCGGAAGCCGGCCGCCGTGCCGCCGGGTCCCGCGTCCCCGGGCCGGGCGCCGCCGCCGTCAGGCCCGCCGTTCCAGAACTCCCGCCGGAAGACCCGGTTCCACACCGCGGCCCGGCCGCCCAGGCACTGCGGCCGGTCGGCCGCGGTGAACACCTCGTCCCCCGCCGCCGCTTCGGCGAGGAAGTCGCCGAAGTCGTCGTTCTGCAGGTTGTCCCAGACGGTGAGCCGCTGGTGGCCGAACAGCAGCACGTCGGGGTCGCCGGTGCGGCCGAGCCGGGCGTCGATCGCGGCCAGCGCGCCGGGCCGCAGCAGGTCGTCGGCGTCGAGGAAGAACAGGTAGTCGCCGCCGGCCATGGCCGCCCCCGCGTCCCTGGCAGGTCCCGTGCCGCCGGTGCGCTCCAGCCTGACCGGCACCAACCGGGTGTCGGCGGCGGCGAACTCCCCGATGATCGCGCCGCACGCGTCGGGCGAGGCGTCGTCCACCGCGATCACCTCGAAGTCCCCGTAGGACTGCGCGAGCACGGACTCCAGGCAGGACCGCAGGAAGCCCTGTGCTCGGTGGACGGGGACGATGAGGCTGAAGCGGGGCATGGCCATCCTGGTACACATCGGTGGTTTCCGGCGGGGGATGACCTCTGAGCGTAATCGCCCCGGTACTCCCTGTCGAAAAAGCGGGCCGTTTCGCCCGTTCGGCTCACATACGGTGACCGCCGCGGCCGGGCGGAGTTGAGCACTCGGCATGGTCTGCCTGCCGCCGCCGTCCCGAAAGGAGCGTTGTCCGTCATGACGCCCCGTCTGACCGTCGTCGTCCCCGTCTACAACGTCGAGCAGTATCTGGAGGAGTGCCTGCGGTCGATCGCCGCGCAGACCTTTCCCGAGCTGGATGTGGTGATGGTCGACGACGGGTCGACGGACGGAGGTCCGGCCCTCGCGCAGGCGTTCGCCGACCGCGACCCGCGCTTCCGGCTGGTCAGGCAGGACAACGGCGGCCTCGGCCACGCCCGCAACACCGGCGCCCGGCACGCCGATCCGGACTCCTCCTACCTGACCTTCGTCGACAGCGACGACGTGCTGCCGCCGCGGGCCTACGAGCACCTGGTCGGGCTGCTCGACCGGTCCGGCTCGGACTTCGCCACCGGCAACGTCTACCGGCTGACCGCGCAGGGCCGCAGCCAGGCCTGGCAGCACCGCGGGATGACGAGGACGGTCTCCCGCACCCACATCACCCGCGACCTCGGGCTGCTGTCGGACCGGGTCGCGTGGAACAAGGTCTTCCGCCGCGACTTCTGGGACAAGCACCGACTCGCCTTCCCCGAGGGCGTGTTGTACGAGGACACGCCGGTGACGATCCCGGCGCACTTCCTGGCCGACGCGGTGGACGTGACCCACCACCACGTCTACTACTGGCGGATCAGGGAGGGCTCGATCACCCGGCGGCGCACCGACGTCAAGGGCGTACGGGACCGGATCGCCGCGGTGGACGGGGTGTCCCGGTTCCTCGCCGACCCGGCCAACACCCGCTGGAGCGGCCACAAGCGGGACTACGACCGCTCGGTGCTCACCGACGACCTGCTGTACTTCATCGAGGCGCTGCCGATGGCAGGACCCGAGTACCACCGGGTGTTCCTGGCCGGGGTGCAGGACTACCTCAGCCGGGTCGACCCGACGCTGTACCCGCAGCTGCCGGTCGAGCTGCGGATGCGCTGGCAGCTGATCAGGGACGGCCGGATGGACGACCTGCTGACCCTACTCGGCCACGAACGGCACGGCGGCCGTACGGTGTTCGACCTCGCCGGGCCGCCGCTGCGCAAGCGGGCGGTGGTGGCCGGGCCGGACGGCCGCCCGGTGCCGATGCCGCGGGCCGCCGCCGCGGTCGGTCCCAAGGACCTGCCGGTCACCGCCCGGCTGCGCGATGTGCGCTGGCAGGACGGCAAGTTGGTGCTCAAGGGCTACGCGTACATCCGCAACGTCGACGCGCGCAGCCGCCGTTCGTCGCTGAAGTCGGCGGTGGCGATGTCCGGCCGCCGCAAACTGCTGCTGCCGGTACGGACGGTGGCCGCGCCCGAGGTGACCGACACCGGGCAGCAGGAGCGGCACTGCTACGACTGGTCCGGGTTCGAGATCACCGTCGATCCCGACCGGCTGCGCAAGGACGGCGGTTGGAAGTCCGGCCAGTGGCGGATCGGCATCGTGGTGGCCGGCGGCTCGATCGTCCGCCCCGCCGCGATCCGCGCGGACGACGCGGGCGCCGGCTCCTCCCCCGTCCCGTACCGGCTGGACGACGACACCCGCCTGGTGCCCTGGTACAAGGACGGCCGGCTCCAGCTCTCGGTGGAACGGGTCACCCGCCGGCTGACCGGCCACTCGCCCGCCTCCGGCGCGGAGGCCGGTGCGGCCGGCCGCCCGGCGGCCGACGGCACGCGGGGCGGCGACGGCACCACCACCCCAGCCGGCAGCACCCCGACCGCCGACACGCCAGGCTCGCCGCACGGCACCACCACCCCGGCCGGCAGCACCCCGACCGCCGACACGCCAGGCTCGCCGCACGGCACCACCACCCCAGCCGGCAGCACCCCGACCGGCGACGGCGACGACCGCGCCGCCACGCCGCTCGCCGCGTCACGCAGCGCCGCAGGCGCCGTCGTGCTCGAACTCGCGCTGCGCGACCGCACGCTGCCTGACTCGCTGCGGCTGGTGCAGCAGTCCACCGGCGCCGTCTTCGACCATCCGCTGGTCGCCGCGGCCGGCGGGCGGGGGGCGGACGGCTGGATGCGGGCCACCGCCACCGTGGGGCTCGGCGAACTGGCCGGGGCGCGGCCCGCGATGGACGGCGTGCCCAAGGAGGTCGCGCCGGAGACCACCGCGAGCTGGACCGCCGAGGTGGTCTTCGCCGACGGCGGCACCGCCCGGATCGCGCTCGACCGCGAACTGCCCGCGGGACGCTACCCGTTGGCCCCCGACGAGCGGCTGGCCGGCACCCCGCGCGAACTGGCCGTCGACGCCACCGCCGCCGGCAACCTCGTGCTGCGCGACCGCATCCCGCACGCCACCGCCGACACCGTCGCCCGCACCCCGGGCGGCCGGCTGCGGATCGAGGGCGACTTCCCGTCCGACCCGGCGGTGGCGGGAGCGGACCGGCCGCGGCTGATGCTGCGGCACGGCACGTACGGCGCCGAGCGGCCCGGCGAGCTCACCGTGGACGGAGGGCGCTTCACCGCCGACATGGACGTCACCGGCCTGCCGCACGCCGGCCGGTGGTACCTGCACCTGCGGGCCGGCGGCCGGGACACCCCGGTCAGGATCGCGCTCGGCGCGATGGCCGGCCTGCCGCTGGACCTGTCGGCGGGGCCCGGCGGCGAGGCCGCCGACGCCGGCCGCCCGCTGAGCCTGGACCGCCGCTTCCACGACCACCTGTTCGTTGCCGCCGGCTCCACCGTGCCCGCCGCCGACCGCGGCCCGTACCGGCAACGGCTGCTGCGCGAGCGCCGCTACCCGGTGCTGCTGCGCAGGCCGCTCACCGACACCGTCCTGTACAGCAGCTTCGACGGCCGCGGCTGTGGCGACTCGCCGCGCGCGGTGCACGACGAACTGGTGCGGCGCGGGGTCGTGCTGAACCACCTGTGGGTGGTGCGGGACGAGACGGCGGACGTGCCGGCCACCGCCAGGTCCGTCCGGTACGGCAGCGACGCCTGGTACGAGGCGCTGGCCCGCTCCCGGCACGTGGTGACCAACACCCACCTGCCGGCCTGGTTCCAGCGGCGGTCCGGCCAGCACGTCGTGCAGACCTGGCACGGCACCCCGGTCAAGCGGATCGGCCTGGACCTGGCCGGCACGCTGTGCGCCGACCTCACCCACATGTGGCCGCAGCCGAGGCGCGGCGCGCAGTGGAGCGTTCTGCTGTCGCCGAACGCGCAGAGCACCGCGGCGCTGCGCCGCGCCCTGCACTTCGACGGCGAGACCGCCGAGACCGGGCTGCCGCGCACCGACCTGCTGTGCGGCGAGGACCGCGACAAGATCGCCGAGGAGGTACGGGCCAGGCTCGGCATCCCGGCCGGGCGGACCGTCGCGCTGTACGTGCCGACCGTGCGCGACGACCAGGCGTACGACGCCGAGCACCACCGCCTGCACCTGCCCGTCGACCTGGCCGCGCTGGAGACGGCGCTGGGCGGCACCCACGTCCTGCTGGTGCGGGCGCACCCGCTGGTCGCCGACACCGTGCCGGCCGGCGGCTTCGTGCGTGACGTGTCGGGCCACCCCGACCTGGCCGAGTTGCTGCTCGCCGCCGACGTGCTGGTCACCGACTACTCCTCGGTGCTGGTGGACTACGCGGTCACCGGCCGCCCGATCCTGCTGCACACCCCTGACCTGGCCCACTACCGCGACACGCTGCGCGGCTTCGCCTTCGACTACGAGGCGCAGGCGCCGGGACCGCTGCTGCACGGCACGGACGAGCTGATCGAGGCGCTGCGCGACCCGGCCGCGGCCGCCGCGCCCCGGGCCGCGGCCTACGACGCCTTCCGCGCGGCCTTCTGCCATCTGGACGACGGAGGGGCCGCCGCCCGCGTGGCGGACCTGCTGCTGCGCGGCCCCCGCGTGTGATGGCAGCAGCGGTTCCGGGCGGCGCGCTCACCCGGCGCCGCAGGACCGGCACCACACGCAGGGTCCGCGGCACCCGGGGCGTCCCGCGTCCCGGGCGCCGCGGGACGTCAGGAAAGGGTCTGCATCGCCGTGCACTTGACCGTGGTCACCTCGCTCACCGCGCTCGCCCTGCTGGGCTGCATCCTGGAGCTGCTGCGGCGCCACCAGCTCAAGGAGAAGTACGCGGCGCTGTGGCTGGCGGTGGGTTCCGCGGTGGTGCCGCTCGGTCTCTTCCCGCAGATGCTGGACTCGGTGGCAGGGCGGATCGGCATCGCCTCGGGAGTCAGCCTGGTGCTGTTCGCGGGCATCGTGCTGCTGCTCGTGGTCTGCATCCACCTGAGCTGGGAGTCCAGCCGGCTGGAGGAGGAGACCCGCACCCTGGCGGAGGAGATCGCGCTGATCAGGGCGGCGATGGAGGAGCAGGCGCAGAGCGCCCCGGACGCGGGCAGGCAGCCGGTGGTCACGACGAGCGGCGGCCCGCGGTGAGCGCCGCCGACCGCCCCGCGGAACTCGGGCCGCCCGGCGGCCCGCCCGGCTCTCCCGGCCCTCCCGCGCTTCCCGTCACGGGCACCCCCGCCGACCTGGGCGCCGAGCCGCCGCCGCTGCGCACCGATCTGGGCATCGGCCTGAGCACCAGCCTGAACGCCAGCCTCAGCAAGAGCCTGGACAAGCGCCCGCGTCCGGCCGCGGGCGTCGGCAGCCGCCGGGTGCTCGTCATCCTGCCGGCCTGGAACGAGGCGGACGGCCTGGCCGCCGTCCTGTCCGAGGTGCGGGCGGTGCTGCCGGGCGCGGACCTGCTGGTGGTCGACGACGGCTCCACCGACCGCACGGCGGCCACCGCCAAGACGGCCGGCGCCCTGGTCGCCCGGCTGCCGTACAACCTGGGCGTCGGCGGGGCGATGCGGACCGGCTTCCGCTACGCGCTCGACCACGGTTACGACGCGGCCGTCCAGGTGGACGCCGACGGGCAGCACGACCCCCGGTACGTTCCGGCGATGCTGGACGCCCTGGACGGCGCCGACCTGGTGGTGGGCGCGCGGTTCGCCGGCGAGGGCGAGTACCTGGTCCGCGGGCCGCGCCGCTGGTCGATGCGGCTGCTGTCGATGGTGCTGAGCCCGATGGCGGGCACCCGGCTGACCGACACGACCTCCGGTTTCCGGGCCTGCGACCGGGAGCTGATCGCGTTCTTCGCCCGCTGGTACCCGGCGGAGTACCTGGGCGACACGGTGGAGAGCATGGTCGGCGCGCTGCGCCGCGGCTACCGGGTGCGGCAGGTGCCGGTGGCGATGCGCCCCCGCACCACCGGCATGCCGAGCCAGTCGTCGCTGCGCGCGATGGTGTACCTGGCCCGCACCGCGCTGGTGCTGCTGCTGGCCCTGACCCGCCGGGTGCCGGCGCCGCCGAGGTCCGAGGTGCTGGCGGGAGTGCCGCGGTGAGCGCCCGGTTCGACGTGATGATGCCGTACTACGGCGACGTGCCGCTGATGAAGGCGGCGGTCGCCAGCGTCCGCGCGCAGGACGGCGACGACTGGCGGCTGACCGTCGTCGACGACGGCCGCGAGACCGGCGTGCCCGAGTGGTTCGCGGCGCTCGGCGACCCGCGGGTGCGGTACCTGCGCAACCCGCGCAACCTCGGCGTCACCGGGAACTTCAACCGCTGCGTGGAGCTGGCCGAAGCCCCGTACACCGTCCTGATGGGCAGCGACGACCTGATGCTGCCCGGCTACCTGCGCACCGTGCGGCGGGCGCTGGCCCGGGCGCCGCGGGCCACGATGGTGCAGCCCGGGGTGCAGGTCATCGACGGCTCGGGACGGCCCACCGGGACGCTGGTGGACGCGGCCAAGAAACGGGTCTACGCGCCGAGCCCGAACGCGGCGCTGCTGCACGGCGAGGACCTGGCGGTCAGCCTGCTGCGCGGCAACTGGCTGTACTTCCCCTCCCTGTGCTGGCGCACCGACGACCTGCGCCGGCATCCGTTCCGCGCCGACCTGGGCGTGATCCAGGACCTGGCCGTCGTGCTCGAACTGCTGCTGGCGGGCGGCACGCTGGCCACCGAGCCCGAGGTGTGCTTCCAGTACCGCAGGCACGCGGTCAGCGAGTCGTCGGCGCAGGCGCTTTCGGGGGCCCGTTTCGACGAGGCCCGCCGCTTCTTCCTGGACGCCGCCGCCCGGCTGGCCGCCCACGGCTGGCCGCGCGCGGCCCGCGCCGCCCGGCACCACTGGTCGTCCCGGCTGCACGCCCTGACCCTGCTCCCCACCGCCGCCGCCCACGCCCGCCCGCTGCGCCCGGCCGCGGCGTCACTGCTGCGGCACGCGTTCGCCCCGCGCCGGGTCCCGGAGGGCGGGTGAGCGGGCAGCGCTACATGCCGCGCGGGACGGGCCTGGTCGGCGTCGGCATGGTGGTGAACGCGGGCGCCGCCTACGGTCACCTGGCGGCGGCGGGCCGCAGCCTCAGCACGGTCGGGATGTCCGGCCTCTCGCTGCTGTGGACGATCGCGTTCTCCGCCGGGATCGGCCTGTTCTTCCCGCTGGAGCAGGAACTGACCCGCGCGGTGGCGGCCCGCGTGGCCACCGGCGAGCCCACGTCCCCTCTGCTGCGCCGCGGCTTGGCGGTGGCCGCCGCCCTGCTGGCGGCCGCGCTGGCCCTGATCGCCCTGGCCCACACCCCCCTCGCCCGCTCCGCCTTCAACAACGACCCCGCCCTCGTCTGGGCCCTCGCCGGCGCCCTGACCGCCCTGGCCGCCACCCACGCCACCCGCGGCCTCCTGGCCGGCCACGGCCTCTTCCCCGCCTACGCCACCCAACTCACCCTGGACGGCCTCCTCCGCCTGACCCTGTCAGCCGCCCTCCTAGTGACCGGCTCCCATTCCCCCACGGCCTTCGCCCTGATCCTGACAGCGGCCCCCCTGACCGCCACGCTGGCGGTCCTCCCCCAGGCCCTGCGCGCCACCGCCCGTGAGCCACGGGCGAAGAGCGCGCTACCGGCCGGGGCCGCCAATCCCCCCCAGCGAGGGTCGGCCGCCGACGATGCCGGACCCCCACCCACCCTGGGCGCCGATCACCCCCCAGCGGCCGTGAGCCGCCACTCGGCCTGGGAAGGGACGGGCCGGGGTGCCCCCGCAGGATTTCCGACAGACCGGGGTGCAGCCGACGACGAAACCCGCGCGGAGGAAATCCGAGGAGGTGCCACGGACCGGCACCGACCCCACTCACCAGAAGACCAGCACCCAAGGACGCACCCGCACGGGCGGGGCGGTGGGAAAAACGGCAGGCCCGGCGCCGAGCCGGAAAACGAACGGATCCGCCCACCGGGCCGGCGGGATAGGCCGGAAGGCCCCACCCCCCACCCCCGCCCGCCAGGGCGAGACGAGATCCGCCGCGGGCTGACCCCCCTGATCTGCGGGGCGCTGCTCGCGCAGGCCCTCGCCAACGCCCCCGTGCTGGGCGCCAAAGCCCTGACCCCGCACGACGCCGCCCTGATCACCGCCCTGCTGTGCGCCCTCACCCTCGTCCGCATCCCGCAGTTCCTCGTCGGCGCCCTGCAAGCCGCGCTGCTGCGCGATCTCGCCGACCGCGCCGCCCGCGGCGACCGCGCGGGCCTGGCCCGGGGCATCGGCTCCAGCGCCGGGGGCCTGCTGACGCTCGGCGTGCTGTGCACCGTGCCCGCCGCCCTCGCCGGCCCGACCGTCACCGAGCGGCTGCTCGCCGCCCCGCCGGTGCTCGGCCACGCCGACTTCGCGCTGCTGGGCCTCGGCACCACCGGCTACCTGCTGGCGTATCTGCTCGGCAACGGCACGCTGGCCACCGGCGGCCAGCGCCGGCAACTCCTGGCCTGGGCGGTGGGCACGGCCGTCACCGCCGGGGTGATGCTGCTGCCGGGCCCGGCCAGGCTGCGGGTGGAGTACGCGTACGCGGCGGGCTCCTGGACGGCGGCGGCGCTGCTGGCGACGAGGCTGGCGTACACGCTGCGCCGCGCGCCCGGAGCGGAAAGCAGGGACGCCGGGGCCGCCACGACGGCGGCAGGCCGGAACCCCGCCGCGACCCCCGGGAACGACACCGCGGCGCCAGGCGGGAACCGTGCCAGGCTCCCCGGGAACGCCACCGCGGTAGCGGGCCGGAACCACGCCGGGACCCCCGGCGACGCCCCTGCGGAAGCAGACCCGCACCCCGACGCGCCCGCCGCCGAAACCAGGGGCGCCGACAGCGCCGGCGCCGCGACGAATCCGACCCCCCGCCCCACGAAAGGCGACGTCTCGATGCCCGACGACACCACCTCCGCCGGCTACACCGCGCGGCTGCTCGCCCCGGGCGGCTCCACGCTGCGCCGGATGCTGCCCACCCAGGCGCCCTACCGGTGGAACCTGCGCCGGCTGCGGCTCGGCCGGGTGCTCGATGTCGGCTGCGGGGTGGGCCGCAACCTGCGCAACTGCGAACCGGGCAGCGTCGGTGTGGACCACAACGCGCACTCGGTGGCCGCCGCGCGGGATCTCGGGCTGACCGCGTACACCCCCGACGAGCTCGGCGGGGCGGCCGGCTGCGCGCCGGGCTCGTTCGACAGCCTGCTGTGCGCGCACGTCCTGGAGCACCTGGACGAGGACACCGGCGCCGGGCTGCTGGCGACCTACCTGCCGTATCTGCGCCCAGGCGGCCGGGCGGTGTTCATCACCCCGCAGGAGGCGGGCTTCCGCAGCGACGCCACCCACGTCCGTTTCGTCGGCTTCGCCGAACTCGCCGCGCAGGCCCGGGCGGCCGGTCTGACGGTGCGCCGTACGTACTCCTTCCCGCTGCCCCGCGCCGCGGGAAAGCTGTTCCGCTACAACGAGTTCGTCGTGGTGACGACCGCACCGGCCGCGCACCCGGCGGAGATGGCCTCGGCCACAGAGGAGCTCTGAACGACAGCGTGAAAGCCCTCGTCCTCGCCGGCGGCTCCGGCACCCGGCTGCGCCCGATCACCCACACCTCGGCGAAGCAACTCGTCCCGGTGGCCAACAAACCCGTGCTGTTCTTCGGCCTGGAGGCCATCGCCGAGTGCGGCATCCAGGACGTCGGGATCATCGTCGGCGAGACCGCCGCCGAGATCATGGCGGCGGTCGGCGACGGCTCCGCGCACGGCCTGCGGGTGACGTACATCCAGCAGGAGCAGCCACTCGGCCTCGCCCACGCGGTGCTGATCGCCCGGGACTTCCTCGGCGACGACGACTTCGTGATGTACCTCGGCGACAACTTCATCGTCGGCGGCATCGGCGGCCAGGTCGCGGACTTCACCGCCAGCCGGCCGGCCGCGCAGATCCTGCTCACCCACGTACCGAACCCGTGCGACTTCGGGGTGGCCGAACTGGACGAGGCGGGGCGGGTGATCGCCCTTGAGGAGAAGCCGGCCAAGCCCAAGAGCGACTTCGCGCTGGTCGGCGTCTACCTCTTCAGCGCCGCCGTGCACGAGGCGGTGCGGGCCGTCCAGCCGTCCTGGCGCGGCGAGTTGGAGATCACCGACGCGATCCAGTGGCTGATCGACCAGGGCCAGGACGTCCGGTCCACGGTGATCGACGGCTACTGGAAGGACACCGGCAACGTCACCGACATGCTGGAGGTGAACCGCTCGGTGCTGGAGACCGTCGAGCCGGTGGTGCTCGGCGAGGTCGACACCGACAGCGAACTGGTCGGCCGGGTCAGCGTCGGCGAGGGCGCCCGGATCAGCGGCTCCCGGATCGTCGGCCCGGTGATGATCGGCGACGGCACCGAGGTGACCGGCAGCTACGTCGGCCCGTCCACCTCGATCGGCGACGACTGCGTGATCCGGGACAGCGAGATCGAGTTCTCCATCGTGCTGCCGCACTCCTCCATCCTGGGCGTCCGCCGGATCGAGGCGTCCCTGATCGGCCGCCGCGTCGAGGTGACCCCCTGCCTCCGGGTGCCCGCCACCCACCGACTCGTACTCGGCGACCACAGCAAGGTGCAGATCTCGTCGTGACCACTCGCATCCTGGTAACCGGCGGTGCCGGTTTCATCGGCTCGCACTACGTGCGCACGCTGCTCGAAGACAGCCCCCAGGCCCCGGCGCGGCCGGTCGAGTTGACGGTGCTCGACGCCCTCACCTACGCGGGCGACCCGAGCAACCTCGACCCGGTGCGCGACGATCCGCGGTTCAGCTTCGTGCACGGGGACATCAGGGACGCCGCCGCGGTGGACCGGCTGCTGGCCGGGCGGCCGCACGACCAGATCGTGCACTTCGCGGCCGAGACGCATGTGGACCGCTCGATCACCGGCGCCGCCGACTTCGTCACCACCAACGTGGTCGGCACGCAGGTGCTGCTGGACGCGGCGCTTCGGCACGGCGTCGGCACCTTCGTGCATATCTCCACCGACGAGGTGTACGGCTCGATCCCGCTGGGGTCCTGGCCGGAGACCGACCCGCTCGACCCCAACTCGCCCTATTCGGCGGCGAAGGCGTCAAGTGACCTGCTGGCGCTGGCCTACCACCGCACGCACGGCCTCGACGTGCGGATCACCCGCTGCTCCAACAACTACGGCCCGCGGCAGTTCCCGGAGAAGCTGGTGCCGCTGTTCGTCACCAACCTGCTCGACGGGCTGCATGTGCCGCTGTACGGCGACGGGCACCAGGTACGGGACTGGCTGCACGTGTCGGACCATGTGCGGGGTGTGGAGCTGGTGCGGCGCGGCGGGCGGCCCGGCGAGGTCTACAACATCGGCGGCGGCACGGAGTTGACCAACCGCGAGCTGACCGGGCTGCTGCTGGAGGCGTGCGGCGCGGGCTGGGACATGGTGGACCACGTGGCCGACCGCAAGGGCCACGACCAGCGGTACTCGGTGGACTGGGGCAAGATCCGCGACGAGCTGGGCTACACCCCGGTCAGCGACTTCGGGGCCGGCCTGGCCGGCACGGTGGCCTGGTACCGGGACCACCGCGAGTGGTGGGAACCGCTGAAGTCCCGTGCCGGGCTGGTGGTTCCGCGATGACGTGGCTGGTCACCGGGGCCGCCGGGATACTGGCCCACGATGTGCTGCTGCGGCTCGCCGAGGCCGGCGAGCCGGCCGTCGGGGTGGACCGGCGGGCGCTCGACATCACCGACGCCGACGCCGTTCAGGCGGTGATGTCCGACCACCGCCCGTCGGTGGTGGTCAACTGCGCCGCGTGGAACGCCGTTGACGACGCCGAGACCGCCGAGGGATCGGCCGCCGCGCTGCGGGTCAACGGCGACGGGCCGCGCCATCTGGCCGCGGCCTGCGCGAAGTCCGGCGCCCGGCTGCTGCACGTCTCCACCGACTACGTGTTCGGCGGCGACGCCACCGTCCCGTACGCCGAGTCCGCCGATCCGGCGCCGCGCACCGCGTACGGCCGCAGCAAGCTGGCCGGCGAGCAGGCGGTGCTGGACCTGCTGCCGTCGGACGGCTTCGTGGTGCGCACCGGGTGGCTGTACGGGGCCGGCGGCCCGAACTTCGTCGCGACGATGATCAGGCTGGAGGGCGAGCGCGACACCGTGGACGTGGTGGACGACCAGCACGGGCAGCCCACCTGGACCGCCGACCTGGCCGACCGGCTGGTCGGGCTGGGCGCGGGACGGCCGCCGGCCGGGGTCTACCACGGCACCAGCGGCGGTATGGCGACCTGGTTCGAGCTGGCCCGCGAGGTGTTCGCGCTGCTCGGCGCGGACCCGGAGCGGGTACGGCCGGTGGACAGCGCGGCGATGCGCCGGCCCGCGCCCCGGCCGGCGTACAGCGTGCTCGGGCACGACGGCTGGGCGCGGGCCGGGCTGCCGCCGATCAGGGACTGGCGTCAGGCGCTGGCCGCGGCCTTCCCCGCGCTGCGCAGCCGCTCGTAGTAGGCGGCGCACTCGCGGTGGTCGGGCAGCAGCCCGGCGCGCTCGGCCTCGGCGAGGGTGGGGGCGGCGGCGTCCTTGGGCGAGAGCAGCGGCGGGCAGTCGGCGGGCCAGCCGATGCCGAGCGCCGGGTCGAGCGGGTGGATGCCGTGCTCGCGGTCCGGGGCGTAGCCCTGCGAGCACAGGTAGACCACGGTGGCGTCGTCGGTCAGCGCGAGGAAGGCGTGGCCGAGCCCTTCGGCGAGGTAGACCGCCCGGTGGTCGCGGTCGTCCAGGGCCACCGCCTCGTGCCGGCCGAACGTGGGCGAGCCGGTGCGCAGGTCCACCACCACGTCCATCACGGCGCCGCGCACGCAGGTGACGTACTTCGCCTGGCCGGGCGGCACGTCGGCGTAGTGCACCCCGCGCAGGGTGCCGCGCCGGGACACCGAGCAGTTGGCCTGCGCGAGGTCCAGGCCCTGGCCGGTGACGTCGCGGAAGCCGCCGGCGGCGAACCACTCGTGGAAGCTGCCCCGGTCGTCGGGGAAGACCCGGGGTTCGTGGACCCAGGCACCGGCGATGCTCATCTCGCGCACTAGTGGCTCCCTCTGGGGGGTGGGGGGTGCCCGTCGTGGTGGCCGGGCGGCCCGCGGTGGTGGACGGCGGGCCGCCCGTGGACCCGTCCAACGGGGCGCCGTGGGCGCGGGTCACTCCGCCGGGAGCTGCGTGCGGCCGTCCGGGTGATCATGGGGCGGAATACGGGGGTACGGGCGAAACCTCCGCTCCGGTGCCGCGTTGAGATCCAGTGACCACCATCAGCCGGTTCACCGGCGACCGCCGCAAGGACCCGCCGGCCACCGCGCTCGGCCGCGCCGCCGGGCGGCTGCCCGAGTGGGCCAGGCTGCCGCTGGCGGTGGGGCTGGCCTGCGAGTTCGTGCTGCTGCTGTGGTGGCTGGCCTTCTACCCGGGGCTGATGAGTTTCGACTCGGTCACCTACGTCTGGCAGGTGACCACCGACAACTGGCAGTCGGACCACTCCGTCCTCTACGACACGGCGGTCTGGCTCTCGCTCCAGCTGACCGGCGGGCTGGCCGCCCTGACCTTCCTCCAGACCGTGGCCATGTCGGCGGCCCTGGCCTACACCGCGACTGGGCTGCGCGCGCTGGGCGCCCGGGGGCGCTGGGCCGCCGCCGCGGCGCTGGCCTGCGTGATCGTGCCGTCCACCGGCACGTTCTCGATCTTCGTCTGGAAGGACAGCGCGTACGCGATCTCGGCGGTCTTCGCCTTCGGCGCGATCACCCATCTGACGGCCCGCGCGGACTGGGCCCGGCGGGTGGCCCGGAAGGCGCCGCGGAAGGCGGCCACGGCGAAGCCGGAAGCGGGGCCGGGCGCGGGGCCGGGCGCGGGATCGGGCGGCGGGCCGGTCGGCGTCGGGGCGCATCCGTGGCGTCCGGACGCGCACTGGTGGGTGCTGGCCGCCGGAATGCTCGGGCTCTCGCTGTTCCGCAACAACGGCTATCCCGCCGTGGTCGCGGCCGGCCTGGTGCTGGTGATCGCGATGCCCCGGCAGTGGCGGCGGATCGGCATCGTCACGCTCGGCCCGACCGCGCTCGCGCTGGCGCTGAACTTCGGCGTCTACCCGGCGGCGGGGATCAAGGAGCCCTCGACGAGCTCGTACTACGCCTTCAACTACGCGGACATCTCGGTGGCGTACAACCGGGCGCCCGGCGACTTCCGGCGCTCGGACCTGACGGTGATGGCGCAGGTGGCGCCACTGTCGCACTGGTCGAGGGCCGGCGCGAACTGCCAGTGGGTGGACCCGGTGCTGGCACCGCCGTTCAACCGGCCCGCGGCCGAGCGGCTGAACGACAAACTGCTCACCGTATGGCGGCACACCTTCACCAAACGGCCCGACCTGATCATCTCCGGCCACCTGTGCCGCTCGCGGATCGCCTGGGCGCTGCCGCACCGCGACAGCGACATCTACGTACAGCCGCCGGTGATCCCGGCGGACGCCTTCGGCCAGGCGGCGCCCGGCGGGCGGATGGAGCACAGCCGCTACCTGCCGGAACTGCGCCTGGACCCGCCCTCGGCGCGGCTGCACAGGGCCGGGGTGTGGGCGTACACCGCGGCCCGCGCGCCGGAGCTGCTGTGGCCGCTGTGGACCGGCTCGCTGTGGTGCTGGGCCACGTATCTGATGGTGTTCAGGGTCGTCAGGCGGCGCCGGCTGCGGGCGGCGGTCGCGCTGGCCGCCATCACCGTCGGGCTGCAACTGGCGGTGATCGCCGCGAACCCGTCCGGCCTGTTCCGCTACATGGCGGCCCTGGTGCTGCTCGGCGTGCTGATGCTGCCGCTGCTGGGAGCGGCCGGACGCGAGTCCCGGCGGCCCACCGAGCGGGCCACCCCGAAACGGGTGGCCGCTGAGCCTGCCCCGGCCGTCCCCGAGCGGGTCGCCCTCGACGAGCCGCCGCCGGCGCCCGCGTGACCGCCGGCGCCACCGCCCCGCTGGCCGGGCGCCGCGCCCGGGCCGCGGTCGGCACCCGCGCCACGCCGTTCCTGCTGGCCGGTACCGCCTTCTGGCTGATCGTGGCGGTCGTCGCCTGGCACACGCCGATCGCCTCGGACTTCGGGCAGCACGCGGCGGCCGTGCAGCGGGTGCGGGACGACTGGCGGCACCCGTCGAACCCGCTGCTGAAGACGCCGGGCGACGGCAGCCCGTACTACTCGCCGTACATCGTGGCGCTCGGCCTGATCGCCCGGCTGACCGGCGCGGCCGGCCGGCAGGTGGTGCGCGCCTGCGGCCCGGTGAACCTGGCGGTGCTTGTCGCCGGAGTGGGGGCCTACGCGCGGACGCTGAGCGGCCGGCGGATGGCCCCGGTCTACGCGCTGCTGGCGTTCACGCTGCTGTGGGGCACCCGCGGCAAGGAGTGGAGCGGCTTCAGCGGAGTGTGGTCGCTGACCCGGGGCGCCTCGTACCCGAGCACCTTCGCGGTGGGCCTCGCGCTGCTGCTGTGGGCGTGGACGGACCGGGTGGCGCGCGGGCAGCGGGCCCGGCCGGCGGCCTGCGCGGGGCTCGGCGCGCTCTTCGGGGTGCTGCTGCTGATCCACCCGATCACCGCGCTCGCGGCGGCCGTCGGGGTCGTCGCGGTGCTGGCGGCCCGGCAGCGCGACTGGTCGCGGCCGGTGGCCGCCGCCTGGGCGCTGGGCGTGGCGGCGGCATTCGCGGTGGCGCTTTCCTGGCCGTACTTCGACGTGTTCACGCTGGCCGGCGACAGCACCGTGGACGAGGTGCACCGACGCCTCTACCTGCACCCGTGGCAGTGGTACGGCCTCGCGACCGTCGGCCTGCCCGCCCTGGCCCTGCGGGCGCGCGTGGGACGTGAGGGCCGCCGTGCTGTGGCCGGCCCTCCCACGTCGGCCTCGCGGCCCACGACCCGCCGCACGGACCGGCACGGCATCACGGGCATACACGCACTCACCCAGCAGGCGGCCCCCGGACGTGAGGGCCGCCGTGCTGCGGCCGGCCCTCCCACGTCGGCCTCGCGGCCCGCAACCCGCCGCACGGACCGGCACGGCATCACGGGCATGCACGCACTCACCCAGCAGGCGGCCCTCGGACGTGAGGGCCGCCGTGCTGCGGCCGGCCCTCCCACGTCGGCCTCGCGGCCCGCAACCCGCCGCACGGACCGGCACGGCGTCGCGAGCATGCACGCACTCGCCCAGCGGGCGGGCCCCGGACGTACGGACCGCCGCAGCGTCAGCGGCCCGCTCCGGCCCGGGAATCACGCGGCTCACCGGCAGGCGCTGCGCGACCCGTTGCTGCTGATGTTCGCCGCGGACTGCCTGATCGCCGGCTACGGCTGGGTCAGCGGGCACTACACGTACGGCCGGGTCTTCGCGCTGCTGCTGGTGCCGCCGCAGTTCGCGCTCGCCGTGGAGTTGGCGGCGGCGCCGCCGTGGACCCGGCTGCGGGCGCTGCTCGCGCCGCTGGCCGCGCTCGCGCTGTGCTTCGGGCTGGTCGCGCAGATCGGCGCGGTGGTGCCGCGGCGGCTGCTGCCGGTCGCGGTCGGGCATCCGTCCCGCTGGGCCGACTACGGCTGGGCGGCCGACCGGATCCCGGCGGGCGGGGTGCTGCTGACCGACGGCTACCGGGCCGGCCATGTGCTGCCCGCCTACGGGGTCTACCTGGTCGCCCCGGCCTGGCCCGACCCCTCGACGCCCGCCGCCGACCGGGCCCGGCGGTTCGCCGACGTGGCCGCGTACCTGTCACCGGGCACCTCGGCGGCCGGCCGCGCCGCGATCGTCCGGCGGTACGGCGTCGGCTGGCTGCTGCTGACGCCCGGTCAGCGGGTGCCGTACGACGGGCGCCTGGTGGCGACCGGCCCGCGGACCGGTGAGCGGCTGATCCGGCTGAGCGGGTGACCCGGCTCAGGGGGTGACCCGGACGGACTGGACCGTCAGGGCCGCCGGCACTGCATCGCCCCGCGCACCGGCGAACGTCTGCGCCGGCTGAGCGGGCGGCACGGACTGCCGGACCGGAACCGTCAGGGCCGCCGGGCCATCAGCCTGACGACGCCGACCGGTCCGGCCAGCACACCCACGGCCGATGAGACGACCGGACGGGCCGGAACCGTCAGGGCCGACGAGGCCGACGCGGCCGACGGGCCGATCGGGCGGCCCCGGCGACGATGCCGGGGCCGCAGTGCACTGCTCGGCGGCAGGCCGTGCGCCCTCGTCGGCGGTGGGGGGAGCGCGCCGCGCCGGGCGCGCTCCCTCGTGTGCGGGCCGCAGGCCGCGGCTCAGCGGTGCGTGCGCAGCAGCGTGCGGAACGTCCGCATCGCCACCGACAAGCTGGCGAGGTCGAACTCCTCCGCGCCCTGGATCTCCTCCAGGGTGGTGCGGGCCCGGCCGATCAGCCCGGAGTTCTGTGCCTCCCACGCCTCGAAGCGCTGCTCAGGCGTGGCGTCCTCGGGGCCGGCCGCCAGCACGTCGGCGGTCAGCGCCGCGTGCGCCGAGAACAGGTCCTCGCGGATCGCGGCGCGGGCCATCGACTGCCAGCGGTCGGCCCGCGGCAGCAGCACGATCCGGTCGAGCAGCTGGGTGATCCGCAGCCGGTCGGCGAGGTCGAAGTAGACCTCGGCGACGGCCAGCGGCTCCTTGCCGCTGCGGTGCGAGACCTCCACGATGTCCAGCGTCGGGAAGACCGAGGAGAACCCGGCGACCCGGTTGGCGGTCTCCTCCGGCACCCCGGCACCGGTCAGCTCGTCGTGCAGCTGCTGGTACCAGTCCTGGTCCGCGCCGCGCAGCAGCTTGGGCAGCTCGGCCCAGACCGCGCCGACCCCGGCGCTGAAGTCGTCGATGGTCTCGGCGATCTGCAGCGGCTGCGGCCGGTTGTTGAGCAGCCAGCGGGTGGCCCGTTCCACCAGCCGCCGCGAGTGCAGCCGGATCCGGGTCTGCACGTCGGCGGCCACCGTGTTGTCCAGCGACTCGACCTCGTCCCAGATCCGGCCGAGGCCGAAGATCGACCGGGCCGCGGTGTGGGCGCGGACGATCTCCTCGGTGGTGGCGCCGATCTCCTCCCGGAAGCGGTGCAGGAAGGTGGTGCCGCCGGAGTTGACGGTGTCGTTGACCAGCACGGTGGTGACGATCTCGCGGTGCAGCGCGTGGGCGTCGATCTGCTGCTCGAAGCGCTCGCGCAGCGGCACGGGGAAGTACGCGTGCAGCAGCGACCGCAGGTAGGGGTCGTCGGGCAGCTCGGTGTGGATCAGCTCGTCGGCGACGGTGATCTTGGCGTAGGCCAGCACCACCGCGAGCTCCGGCTCGGTCAGGCCCTGGCCGGCCGCCAGCCGCTCGCGGACCTGCCGGTCGGTGGGCAGGAACTCCAGCTTGCGGTTCAGCCGGCCGTCCTTCTCCAGGCGCCGGATGAACCGGTGGTGGGCGGGCAGCAGGCTGGGGGCCTGCGCCATGGAGTTGGCCAGCGCCACGTTCTGCGCGTAGTTGTTGCGCAGCACCAGGTCGCCGACCTCGTGGGTCATCTCGGCGAGCAGGCTGTTGCGCTGCTTGACCGTCAGGTCGCCGGCCGACACCACGCTGTTGAGCAGCACCTTGATGTTGACCTCGTGGTCGGAGGCGTCGACGCCGGCGCTGTTGTCGATCGCGTCGTTGCTGATCCGGCCGCCGCCCCTGGCGAACTCGATCCGGCCGAGCTGGGTGAAGCCCAGGTTGCCGCCCTCGCCGACCACCTTCACCCGCAGGTCGGCGCCGTCGATCCTGATCGGGTCGTTGGCCTTGTCGCCGACGTCGGTGTGGCTCTCGGTGGACGCCTTGACGTACGTGCCGATGCCGCCGTTCCACAGCAGGTCCACCGGGGCCTGGAGGATCGCCTTCATCAGCTCGGCGGGGGTGATCTTCGCGGCGTTGGACTCGATGCCGAGCGCCGCCCTGATCTGCGCGTTGAGCGGGATCGCCTTGGCGGTGCGGGGGAAGACCCCGCCACCGGAGGAGATCAGCTTGGTGTCGTAGTCGGCCCAGCTGCTGCGCGGCAGCTCGAACAGCCGGCGCCGCTCAGCGTAGGAGACGGCCGCGTCCGGCTTGGGGTCGAGGAAGATGTGCCGGTGGTCGAACGCGGCGACCAGCCGGATGTGCTCGGACAGCAGCATGCCGTTGCCGAACACGTCACCGGACATGTCGCCGATGCCGACGACGGTGAAGTCCTCTTCCTGGGTGTTGTGGCCCATCTCGCGGAAGTGCCGCTTGACCGACTCCCAGGCGCCGGAGGAGGTGATCGCCATCTTCTTGTGGTCGTAGCCGACCGAGCCGCCGGACGCGAAGGCGTCGCCGAGCCAGAAGCCGTAGGAGACGGCGACCTCGTTGGCGATGTCGGAGAAGGACGCGGTGCCCTTGTCGGCGGCCACCACCAGGTAGGTGTCGTCCTCGTCGTGCCGCACCACGTCACGCGGCGGCACCACCTCGCCGCCCACCAGGTTGTCGGTGATGTCCAGCAGCCCGGAGATGAACGTCTTGTACGAGGAGATGCCCTCGGCCAGCCAGGCGTCCCGGTCGGCGGCCGGGTCGGGCAGCCGCTTGCCGACGAAGCCGCCCTTGGCGCCGACCGGCACGATCACGGTGTTCTTCACCATCTGCGCCTTGACCAGGCCCAGCACCTCGGTACGGAAGTCCTCCCGGCGGTCGGACCAGCGCAGGCCGCCGCGGGCGACCTTGCCGAACCGCAGGTGGACGCCCTCGACCCGCGGCGAGTACACCCAGATCTCGAACGCCGGCCGGGGCGCGGGCAGATCGGGGATGGCCCGCGGGTCGAACTTCATCGACAGGTACGCGTGCGGCTCGCCGTCGTCGGCGTGCTGGAAGTAGTTGGTGCGCAGCGTGGCCTTGATCAGGGTGAGGAACGACCGCAGGATGCGGTCCTCGTCCAGGCTGGCGACCTGGTCGAGGGCGCCCTCCAGCTCTTCGAGCAGGCCGTCGGTCAACTCGCTGCCGGCCCGCTGGTGGTCGGGCGAGAACCGGGCCTGGAAGAGGTTGATCAGCAGCCGGGTGGTGTGGACGTTGGTGCAGAGGGTGTCCTCCATGTAGTCCTGGCTGAAGGTGGAGCCGGCCTGCCGCAGGTACTTGGCGTACGCGCGCAGCACCATCGCCTGCCGCCAGTCCAGACCGGCGCGCAGCACCAGGGAGTTGAAGCCGTCGTTCTCCGCGCGGTCGGTCCAGGTGGCGGCGAACGCCTGCTGGAAGCGCTCGCGGGCGTCCTCGCCCAGATCGCCCAGCGCCGGATCGAGGCGCAGCCCGAAGTCGTAGACCCAGGTGCGGGTGTTGTCGTTGCGGCGCAGCTCGTACGGGCGCTCGTCGACCACCTCGACGCCGAGCTTCTGCAGCACCGGCAGCACCGCGGAGAGCGAGACCGGGGCGCCGGTGCGGTAGATCTTGAAGCGCCGCTCGTCCTCGGCGGCGCCCACCGGCTCGTACAGGCTCAGCCGGAAGTCGTCGGCGCCCAGGTCCTCGATGTGCTGGAGGTCGGCGACCGCGATCCTCGCGTCGAAGTCGGCCCGGTAGCCGTCGGGGAACGCCTGCGCGTAGCGGCGGTTGAGCTCGGCGGCGCGCTCCTCGCCGTACTCGGCGTTCAGCGCCTCGGCGAAGCCGTCGGCCCAGGACCGCATCGCGGCCGACAGCCGGTTCTCGATCCGCTCGACGTCGGCCTCGTCCAGGTCGGGCAGCGCGGTGCCGGGGTCGACCCGGATCACGAAGTGCAGCCGGGAGAGCACCGATTCGGTGTTCCAGGCGGTGAAGTCGACGCTGTGGCCGCCCAGTTCCTCCTGGAGGATGTTGGTCAGCCGCACCCGCACCGCCGTGGTGTAGCGGTCCCTGGGGAGGTAGACCAGCGCGGAGAAGTAGCGCCCGTACTCGTCCTGCCGCAGGAACAGCCGCAGTTGGCGGCGCTCCTGGAGGTACAGCACGTTGGTGACGATCTCCCGCAGCTCGTCGGGCGGGGTCTGGAACAGCTCGTCGCGCGGGTAGGTCTCCAGGATCTGCAGCAGGTCGCGGCCGTCGTGGCTGTCGGCGGAGTAGCCGGCGCCTTCGAGCACCTCCTCGACCTTGCGGCGGATGACCGGCACCCGGCGGATCGACTCGGTGTAGGCGGCCGACGAGAACAGGCCGAGGAAGCGGCGCTCGCCGATCACGTTGCCCTCGGCGTCGAACTTCTTGACGCCCACGTAGTCCAGGTACGAGGGGCGGTGCACGGTGGAGCGGCTGTTGGCCTTGGTGAGGATCAGCAGGCTCTGCTCGCGGGCCTTGGCGCGGGCGTCGGCCGGCAGCCGGCTGAACGACGGGGAGCCCGGGTGCCCCGGGTGGCCGGGATGGGTGTCGTCGGCGCGCGGGTGCTTGGGGTCGGAGCGCAGGATGCCGAGGCCGGTACCGGGGACGGCGACCAGCACGTCCTGCTCGGTGCCGTCCTCCTCCTGCTCGGTGGCCAGCTCGTACTCGCGGTAGCCGAGGAAGGTGAAGTGGTCGTCGCAGAGCCAGCGCATCAACTCCCAGGCCTCGCCGGTCTCCTGCTCGGGCAGCGGCGGCGGGTTCTGCGACAGCTCGTCGGCGATCCGCAGCGCGGCCTGCCGCATCTTCGTCCAGTCCTCGACGGACTCGCGGACGTCGGACAGCACCTTGCGCAGGTCGGCGGTGATCTCCTTGAGGTCGCCCGGGTCGGTCTCCCGGTCGATCTCCACATGGATCCAGGACTCCACCAGCACGTCGTGCGGCAGCTGCTCGCCCTCGGTGGAGACGCCGGCGCCGATCACCTCCTGGAGGTTGCCGGTGACATCACGGCGGACCAGGAACTGGGGGTGGAAGACCACGTGGATGGCACGGTCGGCCTGGGTGAGCGCGCTGGTGACCGAGTCCACCAGGAACGGCATGTCGTCGGTGACCACCTCGACGACGGTGTGCCTGCACTGCCAGCCGTTCTCCTCCACGGTGGGGGTGTGCACCTGGACGTTGGCGGTGCCCTGCGGGCGTACCTCCGCGAGCCGGTGGTGGGAGAGCGCGGCGCCGTAGACGTCGACCGGGTCGCGGTCGATCAGGTCCTGCGGTGCGCTGTGCAGGTAGTAAAGGCGCAGGAACGTGGTCAGTGCCGCCTGGTCGAGGCTCTGGCCGGACTGTCCCCCCGCCGTGCTGTGCTCACCGACCCGGGCTGCCCGTTCCAGCAGCTCGGCCTTGTCGTCGTCCAGCTTGGTCTGCATGTCCTCTGACTCCTGTCGCGCGCCATTGCGTGACGTCGGGTGTGGGCACGACGCTCCGCGACGCGGGGTTTCCGCTACGGAACGACGCTATGCCTGAAGAAGGGTCCACCGTGTCCATGAACACGAATCCGCCCCTGATGTGTGGATCAACGTTGATCACGCCTGCAAGGCTATCCCCCGGTCCAGGGGCCGTGTCAGGAGACGTCTTCGTACAAAAACACGAGACACCTTGGACTGATTGGACATGGCCTCAGGTGGACATGGGGGCGGCGTGACGGGGCTTCACCAGGGGCGCGTGTGGGAGCGGCCGTAGGGCCGCGCCGGACGGCGGTCAGGCCCCGGCGGCTATCCGCTCAGCGGCTACGACGGCCTCGGCGAGGGTGTCGACGACGGGCACGCCGGCCGCTTCGAGGGCCGTGCGGCTGTGCGAACCGCCGGTGTACAGCACGGCGTGGGCGCCGGCCTGCGCAGCGGCGGCAGCGTCGTCGAGCGCGTCGCCGATCATCACCACGTGGCGCGGATCGACGCCGCCGTCCTCGGCGGCTGCCAGTGCTTCCAGGTGGCGGGCGAGCTGGGCGGCCTTGCCCTCGGTCGACGCGTCGATGCGGCCGTCGACGCGCAGGAAGTGCCCGGTGATGCCGTGCGATTCCACCATCGGCAGCAGCTGCGCGTGCGGGGCGAGCGAGCACAGCGACTGGGTGGTGCCGGCCGCGACCCGGGCGGCCAGCAGCTCGGCGGCGCCCTCGGCCAGCGCGCACTTCTCGGCCAGCGCCCAGTAGTGCCGGTGGAACGACTCGTCCATCACCAGCCACTCGGCGTCGGTGGGCAGCCGGCCCATCAGCCGCTCGTAGAAGCGCGGCACCGGGATGCAGTACAGCTCGCGGTAGCGCTCCAGCGTGATGGGCGGCATGCCGAACTCGGCGAACGAGGCGTTCGTCGCCCCGACCACCGCGTCGATGTCGTGGAAGAGGGTGCCGTTCCAGTCCCACACGAGATGCGTGCTCACACCAGGAACCGTACCCGGGGGGTACGACACGGCCGAGGGCGGGCCGGGGCCGTCAGCCGATCAGGTTGGGGATCTCCTGGGTGGCGTACCAGAGCAACTCGTGGTCCTCCGCGCCGTCCACGACGAACTGCGCGTCGTCGTCGCCCGCGTCGGCCGCGCCCAGCGCACCGGCCGCCGCCGTCACATCGGGCTCGGCCTCGTCGGCGTCCACGTGCACGGCCGCCGCCTTCGACAGCGGCACCGCCTTGTCGAGCCTGACCTCGCCGAGCGCGGACGGGTCGAGGCTGCGGTCGGGGTCGTAGCGCACCTCTGTGTCGGCCACGTCCACCGCGAGGACGACCCGGCGGCGCGCCACGTCCGGGTGCAGCGCGAGCAGCCGCAGCGCCGCCTGGGCGGCGCGGTTGAGCGCGGCGTACTCCAACTCCTCGATGTCGTCGGAGACATACCACTCGCGCAGGCTGGGCGTCACGGCGAAGGCGTCCAGCGGAACGGGTCCCAGCTCACCGGCTTTGTATGCCTCGGCCAGCCCGGGCAGGGTCGTGGGAATGTAGACGCGCATGGCGTGAAGCATACGGCCGGCACCAGCCTGATAGGTGAATCCCGCGCGGTCCGCGGACGACGCCCCGGCGGCTTGCCCGCGAGCCGCGGAGCCCCGTAGAACCGGCCTACCAGCCGGTAATGATCTTCGGGGAGCCCGCCATGACCGCCGTACCAGCAGTGCCCGCAGTTCCCGCAGTGCCGACCGTTCCCGCCGCGCCCTCGCCCGCGACCGGTATCGCCGCAGGTGCCGCGGCCGGCCCCGCGGCCGGTCCCGCCACCCGTCCGGCCCCTGGGCGTACCGCCCCCGCCGCGCCCGTCAGACGCCGCTCCGGCGCCGGCACCGCGCCGCCCGGACGCAGGGACGGCCGGCGGCCCGCCGCACGTCCCAGGGCCGCCGCACGCCCGCTGCCGCCGCACCTGTGGTTCGCCGGCCGGCTGCTCGACGTGCTGACCGGGCGGCAGCCGGTCACCGCGCTCGCCGGGCGGGTCAGGAACGAGGCGTACCAGGAACTGTGGGAGCTGCACGCGGCCCGCGACGACTGGCGGCAGCGGGTCCGCGGCCGTACGCCCTACGTGCGCAGCTGCCGGTGCTTCCGCACCGACGGCGGGGCCCTTGAGGTGACCGCGGTGGTGGCCCTCGACCAGGGCGTCGTGCGGGCGCTGGCCTTCCGGCTCGAAGCCGGCGGCCCGCAGTCCGCGGCGGGTTACGGCGCCGCGCGCTGGCACTGCACGGCGGTGGCGGCGTGCTGAGCGGGCGGCGGGCGGATGCGCGGTCCTGGCGGCGGGGGCCCGGGGTGCGCGCCCCGCGGCGGGCCGGGGGTGCGAAACGGCCGGGGGCCGGGCCCGTGGAAGGCCCGGCCCCCGGCCGGTGAGACGTCGGCGGCAGCCGACAGGTGACGCTACTTCTTGCGCCGGCGCCCGCCCTTGGCGGCCTTGCGCCGCTCCGCGCGGGTCTGGCCGACCCCGTCCTCCGGGGCGTCGTCCGCGGTGTCCAGCGCGGCACCGGCGAAGTCGCCCTCGACCACACCGCCCTCGCCGTCGACCGACGGCGCCGAGAAGTGCAGCCGGTCGGCCCGCTTCGGGGCGTCCAGGCCCTTGGCGCGAATCTGCGGGGCCGCGTCCTTGACCAGCGACGGCACCGCGTCCTGCACCGCCGCGTCGGCCACCGGGACCTCCTCGACCTGCTGCTCGACCTGGACCTCCAGGTTGAACAGGTAGCCGACGGACTCCTCCTTGATGCCGTCCATCATCGCCGTGAACATGTCGAAGCCCTCGCGCTGGTACTCCACCAGCGGGTCGCGCTGCGCCATGGCGCGCAGCCCGATGCCCTCCTGGAGGTAGTCCATCTCGTAGAGGTGCTCGCGCCACTTGCGGTCGAGGACGGAGAGCACCACGCGCCGCTCCAGCTCGCGCATGATGTCCTCGGTGAGCTGCGTCTCGCGGGCCGCGTACTGCTCGTGGATGTCGTCCTTGACGGACTCCCCGATGAACTCCGCGGTGACGCCGGCGCGGTCGCCCGCCGCCTCCTCCAGCTCCTCGACGGTGACCTCGGCCGGGTAGAGCTGCTTGAAGGCGCCCCACAGCCGGTCCAGGTCCCAGTCCTCGGCGAAGCCCTCCTTGGTCTCCGCGTCGATGTACGCGTCGATCGTGTCGTCCATGAAGTGCTGCACCTGGTCGCGCAGGTCCTCGCCCTCCAGGACCCTGCGGCGCTCGCCGTAGATGACCTCGCGCTGCCGGTTGAGCACCTCGTCGTACTTCAGCACGTTCTTGCGGATCTCGAAGTTCTGCTGCTCGACCTGCGACTGGGCGGAGGCGATCGCCCTGGTCACCATCTTGTTCTCGATCGGCACATCGTCCGGCACGTTGGCCATGGACATCACGCGCTCGACCATCTGCGCCTTGAACAGCCGCATCAGGTCGTCGCCGAGGGAGAGGTAGAACCGGGACTCGCCGGGGTCGCCCTGGCGTCCGGAACGGCCGCGCAGCTGGTTGTCGATCCGCCGCGACTCGTGCCGCTCGGTGCCCAGCACGTAGAGCCCGCCGAGGTCCTTGACCTCCTCGAACTCCTCCTTGACCGCGGTCTCCGCGCGCTCCAGCGCGTCCGGCAGCGCCGCCGCCCACTCCTCGACGTGCTCGGCCGGGTCCAGGCCGCGCTGCCGCAGCTCGGCCTCGGCGAGGTCGTCGGGGTTGCCGCCGAGCTTGATGTCGGTACCGCGGCCGGCCATGTTGGTGGCGACGGTGACCGCGCCCCTGCGGCCGGCCTGGGCGACGATCGTCGCCTCCCGGTCGTGCTGCTTGGCGTTCAGCACCTCGTGCGGCACACCGCGCTTGGCGAGCTGCGCGGACAGGTACTCGGACTTCTCCACCGAGACGGTGCCGACCAGGACCGGCTGGCCCTTCTCGTGCTTCTCGACGATGTCCTCGACCACGGCGGCGAACTTCGCCTCTTCCGTGCGGTAGATCAGGTCGGGCCGGTCGGCGCGCTGCATCGGGCGGTTGGTCGGGATCGGCACCACGCCGAGCTTGTAGATCTGGTGGAACTCGGCGGCCTCGGTCATCGCCGTACCGGTCATGCCGCACAGCTTGTCGTACAGGCGGAAGAAGTTCTGCAGGGTGATCGTGGCGAGGGTCTGGTTCTCATCCTTGATGTCCACCCCCTCCTTCGCCTCGATGGCCTGGTGCATGCCCTCGTTGTAGCGGCGGCCGGCGAGGATACGGCCGGTGTGCTCGTCGACGATCATGACTTCGCCGTCCATGACGACGTAGTCCTTGTCGTTCTTGTAGAGCTCCTTGGCCTTGATCGCGTTGTTCAGGTAGCCGACGAGCGGGGTGTTCACCGACTCGTAGAGGTTGTCGATGCCGAGCCAGTCCTCGACCTTGGTGACGCCGGACTCGTGGATGGCGACGGTGCGCTTCTTCTCGTCCACGTCGTAGTCGGCGGTCTCCTCCTTGCCCAGGCCGCCGGCCTCGCCGCGGTTGAGCCGCTTCACCAGCCGGGCGAAGTCGCTGTACCACTTGGTGGCCTGGTCCGCGGGTCCGGAGATGATCAGCGGGGTACGGGCCTCGTCCACCAGGATCGAGTCGACCTCGTCGACGATCGCGAAGTTGTGGCCGCGCTGCACCAGCTCGTCCTTCGACCACGCCATGTTGTCGCGCAGGTAGTCGAAGCCGAACTCGTTGTTGGTGCCGTAGGTGATGTCGCAGCCGTACATCTCGCGGCGTTCCGCGGGCGTCATGTTCGACAGGATGCAGCCGACCTCCAGGCCGAGGAACTTGTGCACCCGGCCCATCCACTCCGAGTCGCGCTCGGCGAGGTAGTCGTTGACCGTGATCAGGTGGACGCCCTTGCCCGAGATCGCGTTCAGGTACGCCGGCAGCGTGCCGACCAGGGTCTTGCCCTCGCCGGTGCGCATCTCGGCGACGTAACCCAGGTGGAGGGCGGCGCCGCCCATCAGCTGCACGTCGTAGTGCCGCTGGCCCAGTACGCGCTTGGCGGCCTCACGGACGGTGGCGAAAGCCTCGGGGAGCAGGTCGTCGAGGGTCTCGCCGTCGGCGTACCGCTGCTTGTACTCGTCGGTGAGGGCCCGCAGCTCGGCATCGGAGAGGTCGACGAAGTCCTCTTCGATGGAATTGACCTGGTCCGCGATGCGGTGCAGCTTGCGCAGGATCTTGCCTTCACCTGCACGCATGATCTTGCCGAAGACGGACACGTAGGCTGGCTCCTTGCCGGTCGGGCCTGGCGCGGTTCCCGCGCGGGGCACAGCGGGGTTTCCTGTCTGCTTCGGCCCTGCTGCAACGGCCATCGTAAGCGAGGAGACACGCGGGCCGGGAGGCCCGGCAGCGGCAAAACGGTTTTCCGGGCCGGATGGGGCTCGGCGATACTCGGCGGCACGCCCTCCCGACCGCTCCAGAAAGGTGCGTCAACGCCGTGGAACCGATCACTTTGAGCACCGAACGCCTGCTGCTGCGCCCGCTGCGGGCCACGGACACCGACGCGGTGCTGGCCGCCTGCCAGGACCCGGAGATCCCGCGCTGGACGCCGGTCCCCTCGCCGTACACCCTCGCGCACGCGGTGGCCTTCATCGACCGGAACCCGGAGGGGTGGCGGAACAACACCGAGTACAACTTCGGCGTCTTCACCAGGGAGTCCGCGGGTGGTGACGGTGTACTCGTGGGGTCGATGGGGCTGGTCAACCTCGGGCACCTCGGCGCTCCCGGGCGGCAGGCGGAGCTCGGGTACTGGACGGCCAAGGAGCACCGCGGCAAGGGCTACACGGCGGAGGCCGGGCGCGAGGTGTGCCGGTGGGCGTTCGAGCGGCTCGGCGTGCAGCGGATGGAGTGGATCGCGGACGCCGGCAACGAGGGCTCGCGCGGGGTCGCGCGGAAGATCGGCTTCGTGATGGAGGGCACCCAGCGGGCCAAGATCGTGCACCGGGGCGCCCGCAAGGACGCGTGGACGGGCGCGCTGCTGCCCGCCGACTTCGGGCTGGAGTCGCTGACGCCGTACGAGCCGTACGCGGGGTAGCGGGGGGCGGGCGGCGTCCGGCTGACGGCGGCCGGGGCGGCGCGGTCCGGGCGGCCGGGGCGGGCGGCCGGGGCGGCACCTTTTGGGCGGCCCGGGCGGCGTCACCGCTGGTCGGCGGGAGTTGTCAGTGGCTGGTCCTACGCTGGCGGCCATGACTGCGCTGCCGCCGCCCCAGCTCTCCCTGTCCGCCGACGAGGCCCGCAGGATCGCCCTGCGCGCTCAGGGACTGCTCGGCGCCCCCGACCGGCGGGCCGGTACCAGGGGCGTGCTGCGCTCGCTCGGCGCGGTGCAGCTGGACACGATCTCGGTGCTGGCCCGCTCGCACGAGCTGATCCCCTACGCCCGGCTCGGCGCGGTCGGCAGGCCGGCGGTGGAGGAGGCGTACTGGAGCGATCACCACGCCTTCGAGTACTGGTCGCACGCGGCCTGCATCCTGCCGATCGAGGAGTGGCCGCACTTCGCCTTCCGCCGCCGGGCCCGGCGGGCCCGCGGCCACCGCTGGCACGTGCTCCAGGACGCCGAGCGCAGCTGCGCCGCCGTACTCGACCGGCTCAAGGCCGAGGGCCCGCTCACCTCCACCCAGCTCGGCGGCGCCAAGAACGGCGGCCCGTGGTGGGACTGGTCGGAGACCAAGATCGCGGTGGAGTGGCTGCTGGACACCGGCGAGGTGGTCTGCACCCGGCGCAGCGGCTGGAAGCGGATCTACGACCTGCCCGAGCGCGCGGTCCCCGACGAGCTGCGGCACGACGACCTCAGCGACGCCGAGTGCATGCGGCGGCTGGTCGCGCAGGCCGGGGCGGCGATGGGGGTGGCCACCCGGGCCGACCTCGCGGACTACCACCGGCTGAAGAACGAGCAGGTCAGCGCGGTGATCGAGGGCACAGGACTGGTACCGGTCGAGGTGCGCGGCTGGAACCGCCCGGCCTGGGCGGACCCCGCGGCGCTGGCGAGCGAGCCGCGCGGCCGGCACCGTACGACGCTGCTGTCACCGTTCGACTCCCTGGTCTGGGACCGGCCGCGCACCGAGCGGATCTTCGGCTTCACCCACCGGCTGGAGGCGTACACGCCCAAGCCGAAGCGGATCCACGGCTACTTCGCGATGCCGCTGCTGGCCGGCGGCCGGCTGGTGGGCCGGGTGGACCCGGGCCGCGAGGGCCAGACCCTGGTGGCTCGGCAGGTGTCGCTCGACGGACCGAAGGCGGTGGCGCCGGCGGCGGAGGCGATCAGCGCGGCGGCCGGCTGGGGCGGCTGCACCTCAGCCCGGGTCGAACGCGTACTGCCCGAATCCCTGCGCGAGCCGCTGGCCGACGCGGTGAACCGGGCCCACGACCTGCGGTAGCCGGCCGGCGCGGCGGCGGCCGGTCGCGCTAGCGGATCTCCAGGATCTTCTCGCGCATCGCGTAGACCACGGCCTCCATCCTGGAGTGCAGCTGCAGCTTCTCCAGGATGTTGCGCACGTGGTTCTTCACGGTGTTCTCGCTGATGAAGAGCTGCTTGGCGATGTCCCGGTTGTTCAGCCCGGTGGCCACCAGCTTGAGCACCTCGAGCTCCCGGTCGGTGAGCTTGGGCGCCGGCACCAGCCGCCGTTCGTCGTCGGTGCGCTGGATCATCGACTTGAACTCGGTGAGCAGCTTGGACGCCATCGACGGGCTGATCTGCGACTGGCCGTCGGCGACCGCCCTGATCGCGGTGGCCACCTCGTCGGTGGAGATCTCCTTGAGCAGATAGCCGGTCGCGCCGGCCTTGATCGCCTCGTAGAGGTCGGCTTCCTCGTCGCTTATCGTCAGCATGATGATCTTGGCGCTGGGGGCCACCTCCTTGATCGAGGTGCACGCCTCGATGCCGCCGCGGCGCGGCATCCGCACGTCCATCAGCACGATGTCGGGCAGCAGGTCGGCCGCCTTGTCCACGGCCTCCGCGCCGTCCCCGGCCTCGCCGATGACCTGGATGTCCTCCTCCTGCGCGAGCACGATCTCCAGGCCGCGCCTGAACAGCGCGTGGTCGTCGACCACCAGCACCCTGATCGGCTCGGCCCGCGCCGGGCCCGGCGGCCGGTCATAGGGGTCGTGACTGCTTCCGGCGGCGGCCCCACGCTCAAAGTCCGGCATCAGACCCTCCCCCTCAGACCAGCTCGACCACTGGTCCAGCATTTCACGTCCCGGCACGGTGCCGCCCCCGGAACGGGTCCGGGGGCGGCCACCGCCGTCATACCACCGGGCGGCTCAGCGACTCAGCGGCGCAGCACCCCGCCGGCGCCGGCCGGCGCCTCGACGGTGGCCTCGTCGGCGTTGAGGTGGATGACGCCGTAGTCGTAGCCGTGCCGCCGGTAGATCACGCTCGGCTGCTTGGTCTCGATGTCCACGAAGAGATAGAAGTCGTGACCGACGAGTTCCATCTCGTACAGGGCCTGGTCAAGGCCCATCGGCACGGCCGCGTGCGTCTTCTCGCGCACCACGAGCGGGCCGTCGCCCTGCACCTCCATCGTTCCGATCCTGGTGGTCGGCACATGCCCGTCGCTCGCCGGGTCGCCGACCAGCTCGCCGTCGTCGGTGAGCGTCGCCGCGTCCGGCACGGCCGCGCCCACCTCGGCGGCCGGCGTGCGGCCGTTCCCGCGGCGAGTGTGCCGCTTGCTCGCCGCCTTGCGCAGCCGCGCCTCGAGCTTCGTCACCGCGATGTCCAGCGCGGCGTACGGGTCCCCGGCTGCGGCTTCCGCGCGGACCACCGGTCCGCGGGTGTTCAGCGTGATCTCCACCCGGTCGGCGTGGTCCGCCTGGCGGGGGTTGAGCTCCTTGGACACCTCGACGTCGAGGCTGATCACCTTGCCGTCGAGCTTCTGGATCTTGTCCAGCTTCTCGGCCACGTGCTTCCGGAACCGCTCAGGCACCTCGGTCTTGCGGCCCTTGACGACGATGTCCACGCAGAACTCCGTTCCGGACCGTCCCGGGAATCCGGAGGCGATCCCTTTCCTGATGGCCGGCCCGGGCAGGTACCCCGTCCGGCGCTGCGTCGGCTGCTGCCCCGCCTCCCGGCACTCTCCGGGAGCCGCAAGGCCGCGGCTTTCACCTCCTCCTGCCCCACTGGGAAGATCAACACCCCATGGCGTCGCATCCCTCTACCCCGAACATAGTCCCGTAGTGTGCGGGTCGGCATCCCCAGCGCGGACCTCCCCCCTTTCAGGTGAGTCCCTGCCGCCGCGACCAGCGACGACACCCGATCGAGCTAATTCACCGGCTCCGCGCCCGCCACCACCGCGGCACCTGTCACCCTCCCTCCCGCAGCCCGCACCGCACGAGCCGCCACTGTCAGTGACGCCCCTGTCGTCATCAGGTCGTCCACCAGCACCACCGGAGCCGCCGACAGCAGCCCGGCCCGGCCGCCGACCGCCCGTACCGCGCCCGTCAGGTTCGCCAGCCGCGCCGCCGCGTCCAGCAGCGCCTGGTCGGCGACCGGCCGCCGCTGCCGCAGGACGGCCACCGTCCTGGCCCGTACCCCCTGCCGCCTCAGCTCCCGGGCCGCCGCCAGGGCCATCCGTGCGGTGGCGTCGTGCCCCCGCCTGGCGACCGCCGACCGGGCCGAGGGCACTGGTACCAGCAGCGCCGCCGGAGCCGCCGCACCGGCCGACAGGGCCGCCCCGGCGAGCGCCCTGCCCAGCGGTCCGGCCAGTCCCAGCGCACCCCGCTCCTTGTGCGCCAGGACCACCGCCCGCACCTCGTCCCCGTACCGCCCGGCCGCGTAGACCGGCGGCAGCCCGTCGGGCTCCGCTGCCGGACGGACCCGCCGCACCGAGCCCGCCCCGCCGAGCAGCCCCCGGCACCTCTCACACAACTCCGTCCGCGGACATCCGCAGCCCGCGCACTCCACCGGCAGAACCAGCCCGGTGAACTCCTGCCACCAGCCCCGCATGACTCAAGAATGCGGTCCGGCGGGAGCCCGCCGCCAGTCACCCGTTCGAGTCTGTGGATAACTCCCGGGGCGGGCCGCGGGCCCGGTCACGAGCCAGGCCAGGGCCCGGTCGCAGGCGTGGTCGCAGGCCCGGTCGGCGGCCCGGTCGGCGGCCCGGTCGTCCCGCCGGGTGCGCTCAGCCGGGATAGACCGGATTCGAGCCCTTCGGCGTCAGCTGCTTCCAGTTCGCGTCCGCCGGCGCCAGCCGGTACACCGCCCCGTTGAAGGACGCGAGCAGCGGCGCGTTCTGGTCCTCCGAAGCGGCCACCGACAACGCCGAGCTGATCGCCTCCAGCGGCGGTGCCGCCGAGCCGTCGGTGCTCACGTACTGGATCTGCTGCACCCCGGACTCCGCGCCCAGCACCACCAGCCGGCTCGGTCCCGCCCAGGACACCGAGTTGACGTTCTCCTCCGCCGGGGTCAGCACCGTCAGCCCGGTGACCGTGAACTGCGGGTCGCTCACCGTCCCGCCGCGGTCGATCACGCCCAGTTCCAGCTTGTTGGTGCCGTTCTCGTTGACGACCAGGGCGATCCGCACGCCGTCCGCGGCGACCCGTACCGACTCCACCCGCCCCTGCAGCCCGGTCACCGGCACCTCGACGGCCTTGCCCGTGCCGCCTCGCAGGATCAGCAGCTTGGACACCGCGGTCGACCGGTCGGCCACCCACAGGTCGCCGAGGCCGTCCCAGCTCGGCGCCGTCAGCCCGTTCTTCCCGTCGTGCGCGCTGCTGGTGTACACCGGGGCGCCCAGCGCGCGGTCGTCCCGCAACGAGCCGACGACCAGCTGCAGGCGGTTGGCCAGCACCCCCGCGGCCATGCCCTCGTCCCGCCGCACCGCGACCGAGCTGAGATGGGCCTTGTCATCGCCCAGCGGGCCGGGCACCGCGGTCGCGATGGTCGATTCACTGCCCAGCCGCATCAGCTGGCCCTGCTGTCCGATGAAGTACTGCTCCACGGAGTCGGCCGACTCCGGCGGCCCCGGCGGCGGGGCGTCCCGGCCGGCCAGCACGCACGCCGTGGAACCGTCGGCCCGCTGCACCTCGGCGGATTCCAGCTTCGCCGACGCCTGCGCCTGCACGGTGGCGAACAGCTGACCGGCCAGCCGGACGCACTGCGGGTGGCTGATGTGGTCGCCCTTGCTGTCCAGCCGCACCCTCAGATGCTGGGAGTCGTCCAGCGTCACCCCGTGGTCGGCGCCCTTGGAGTAGAGCTTCGTACCGGCGGGGACCGGCGAGGACACCACCGGCGCCAGGAAGTCCGTCGGCCCGTCGAACAGTGCGGAGACGGTGGTCTGCAGCGGGTCCGCGTCGGTCTCCTGCCGCAGGTACATGGGGTCGGCGACCAGGGGCTGCCGGGTGGCGCCCTGCCGCTGCGCGTCGATACCGAGGCTGGCGTAGTAGTACATGTTGACCGAGTGGTACATCCGCTGGAAGTCGGACTCGGACAGGACCAGGCCGGGGGCGAGAGCGTCGATCCGCCACTTGTTGTCGACCTTGGTCAGGTGGAAGGACGTCTGGAACGACTTGTCCGGCTGCGGATTCGGGCTGTAGGCGTGCTTGGCGTCAACCGTGGCGGCCTCGGTGCCGTACAGCGTGAACTGCGCCTTGTTCTTGTCGCTCCCCGTGTCGTCCTGGCTGGGGAGGCCGCCGCTGGACAGCACGGTGATCGTGCTCGCCCCGTGCCAGCTGGCGTCGGCCTTCTTGGTGAGGTACTGCCGGGCGGTGGCGAAGTCCGCCTCGCTGCTGGTCGTCGCCTCCATGAAGCCGCCGACGATGTCCGACGGGCTCTCGTTCGCGTGCGGAGCCTTCGCCCCGACCCGCACCTGCGCGTCGGAGTCGGCACTGTGGCTGTCGTCCACCTTGCGCACCTCGCCGCTGCTGGGCATCGACGCGCAGCCGGCGAGCAGCAGACCCGCGCACACCGGCAGCGCCGCGCCGCGCAGCAGCCGCCCCCTGGATCGAACGGCACGCATCAGACGTCGTCCTCCCGCACGGTCTTCGTCCGCCCCACGACCCTGGACCCGTTGCCGGGCAGCGCCGCCGGGTCGGCGGACGGCGGCCGCGGCGGGGCGGTCGGCAGCTGCGGTATCTGCGCGGACCGGTCCCGTGCCGGGTCCCCGCCCGGGCTCCGGCCGCCGCTGGACGGCGACCCGTCCCGTGCGCCGGCCCGCGGCACCGGCACCGTGAGCTGGCCGGGGGTGGTGCTCCTGGCCGGCAGTCCGGAGGAGTTCAGCCCTCGGTTGCGGCGCGAATCCTCCGGCTCCAGCGGGATCGGGGATCCGCGCAGACTGTCGCCCGCGGTGCGCGGCAGCGTCATCCGGAACTGCGACCCGCCGCCGGGCTCGCCCCACGCCTGGAGCCAGCCGCCGTGCAGCCGGGCGTCCTCCACGGCGATCGACAGGCCCAGGCCCGTGCCGCCGGTGGTACGCGCCCGCGCCGGGTCGGCCCGCCAGAACCGGTTGAACACCCGGGTCGCCTCGCCCGGCTTCAGCCCGACGCCGTAGTCGCGCACCGCGACCGCGACCGCGCCGTCGGCCGTCGCCAGCCGGATCACCACGTCCCGGCCCTCACCGTGCTCGATCGCGTTGACCACCAGGTTGCGCAGCACGCGCTCCACCCGCCGCGGGTCCGCCTCGGCTATCACCGGCTGCGCGTCGCCGCGGATCGCCACCCGGCTGCCCTTGGCCTCGGCCAGCGGCTCGGCGGCGTCCACCACCTGGCGCACCACCTCGCGGAGGTCTATCGGCTCGGCGGACAGATCCGCCGCGCCCGCGTCGAACCTGCTGATCTCCAGCAGGTCCGACAGCAGCGACTCGAACCGGTCGAGCTGGTTCTGCAGCAGCTCCGCGGACCTGGCCGTCACCGGATCGAAGTCGCCGCGCGCGTCATGGATGAGGTCCGCTGCCATCCGCACCGTCGTCAGCGGGGTGCGCAGCTCGTGCGAGACGTCGGAGACGAAGCGCCGCTGCATCCGCGACAGGTCCTCCAGCTGCTGGATCTTGACCTGGAGGTTCTGCGCCATCTTGTTGAAGGACTCGCCGAGTCTGGCGATGTCGTCCTCGCCGCTGACCTGCATCCGCTCCTGGAGCCTGCCCGCGGCCAGCCGCTCCGCGATCCCGGCCGCCATCCGCACCGGCGTGACCACCTGCCGGGTCACCAGCCAGGCGATCGCGCCGAGCAGCACCACCACGAACAGCCCGGCGGTCGCAAGGGTGCCCTTGACCAGTCCGAGTGTCTTCTCCTCCTGGTCGAACGGGAAGAGGTAGTACAGCTGGTACGGGTGCCCGTCGATGTCCGTCACGCGCTTGCCGACCGCGAGCGCGGGCCGCGGCTTGCTGCCGTCACTGGTTTTGACCAGCGTGTACTGCTTGAGCGCGCCGGTGTGCGTCTCCAGGGCGTCGCGCAGCGACTGCGGGATGCTCGCCTCCGCCACCACGCTGCCCGAGCTGCGGGTCCCGCGCGGGGGGTTGACGTCGGTCTCACCGAAGGACGGCTGGGTGCTGTTGGCCTCGGGACTGAGGGTGACGATCCAGTAGACGCCCTTGCCGCCGCTCGCCAGCTGCTCGACCAGGCTGTTCAGCCAGCTCCCCGGGTCCTGCGCGCCGCGCTGCGCGCCGGAGCCCGACGCCTCCTGCGACTTGTACTTCACCGCCTGGCTGGTGGCGATGGAGAAACCGCCGGTCGCCTGGTTCTCCGCGGCCTTCTCCTTGGCGTCGAGCAGTCCGTTGCGCACCTGCCCGATGACCACGAACCCGAGCAGCATCACCACGCCGACCGACATCAGCAGCGTGAACGCGACCACCCGCAGTTGGATGTTGCGCCGCCACAGCCGCACCCCCGGCTGGAGCGGACGCCGAGCCCAGCGCACGCACGAGCGGGTCACCGGCAGCAGGCCCCGCAAGGGGCCCACAAGCCGGCTCTCCAACCGTTCACGCTCGTACGACGCGCACATCTCAGCCCGGTCCCGCCTTGTAACCGACACCGCGGACGGTCACCACGATCTCCGGACGCTCCGGGTCCTGCTCGACCTTGGACCGCAGCCGCTGCACATGGACGTTCACCAGCCGGGTGTCGGCCGCGTGCCGGTAGCCCCAGACCTGCTCCAGCAGCACCTCACGGGTGAACACCTGCCACGGCTTGCGGGCCAGCGCCACCAGCAGGTCGAACTCGAGCGGCGTCAGCGCTATCGGCTGCCCGTCCCGCTTGACCGAGTGCCCGGCCACGTCGATCACCAGGTCACCGATGGCCAGCTGCTCAGGCGTCGGCTCCTCGGCCCTGCGCAGCCGCGCCCTGACCCGCGCCACCAGCTCCTTCGGCTTGAAGGGCTTGATGACGTAGTCGTCCGCTCCCGACTCCAGACCGACCACCACGTCGACGGTGTCGCTCTTCGCCGTGAGCATGACGATCGGTACGCCGGACTCGGCCCTGATCTGCCGGCAGACGTCGATACCGTCCCGTCCGGGCAGCATCAGGTCGAGCAGCACCAGATCGGGCTTGGCCTCCCGGAAAGCGGCCAGCGCCTTGTCACCGTCGGCGCAGAACGACGGCTCGAAACCTTCTCCGCGCAGCACGATGCCGAGCATCTCTGACAGCGCTGTGTCGTCATCGACGACGAGGACACGTCCCTTCATACCGACCATCATCCCATTTACGTATCGGTTCCCGTGACCTTCGGTGATGGAGGTCACGGGCCAGGGCCAATGTCCACGGTTGTCCGTGGTTGTCCAGCCGAATCCGTGGCCGTTGATATCAGCTGATATCAGCCGCGGACGTCACGCTGTCGCGGGGCCGCGACCCTAGATCATGTGGCCAGTATGGCCCGGTTGGCTCCCCAGCCGCACCCCAACCCGTCGAGCGGCGTCCCCCGGGGCCGCTCAGGGCCCCGGCCCCGGGCCCCGGGGAGCGCGGCGGCCGGGCTGTTGCACCACCACTACCGCACGGCGATGCCGTGCGGACATCCCGCCCCTATCATCCTGGCCATGACATACGGGGGGCTGTATCTGTCGGCGCGCGTTCGCCCTGTGGTGCCCGTCCACCAGGTCCATCACGGTGGTGGCGGCTCGGGGGGCCACTCAGCCTTCGCGATTCTGGTCGTTGTCCTGGCCGTGGCGGGGGGCTTCGCGCTGGCCGTGTTCGCGGCCCGCCGCGAGAGGCGAAGGGCCGCGGAACGGTCCGCGAATGCGCCGGACGACGTGTGACCCCATCCGGAAGGCGCGTGACCCCGTCGGTGGTCGCGCTGGTGGCCTCAGCCCTTGACGTCCCCGGGCCCCGCCGCGCATACGGCCGACAGGGCCGCGGCCGTCACCGGGGAGACGACGCCGTTCTCCGTCACGATCGCGGTGATCAGCTCCGGCGGCGTGACGTCGAACGCCGGGTTGTAGGCCTGCGTCCCCAGCGGGGTGGGCGCCAGATCGGTCACCTCGCTGCCAGCCCGGTGCTCCACCTCGATCGAGGCGCCGTCCGGGGTGGACAGGTCCACCGTCGTCGTCGGCGCCACCACGATGAACGGCACGTTGTGATAGCGCGCGATCACCGCCAGTGGATAGCTGCCGACCTTGTTCGCCGTCGAGCCGTCCGCCGCGATCCGGTCCGCGCCGACCAGCACCGCGTCCACCTCGCCCGCGGTGAACAGCGAACCGGCCGCACTGTCGGCAAGCAGCGTGTACGGCATCTCCGCCCGCGCCGCCTCGTACGCCGTCAGCCGCGACCCCTGGAGCAGCGGCCTGGTCTCGTCGACCCACAGCCGCCGCAGCTCACCGGCCCGGTGCACGGCCAGGACGACACCGAGGGCGGTGCCCTCGCCACCCGACACCAGGGCGCCGGTATTGCAGTGCGTCAGGATCCGGTACCCGCCGCCGGTCACCAGCTCGGCGAGCAGCTGCGACCCGTATCCGGCCATCGCCGTACTGGCCGCCGCGTCCTGTGCGTGCAGCGAACGGGCCTGGGCCAGCGCGGCGGCCGGGCCCTGGTGCGGCGGCGCGTCACGGAAAGCCGTCAACGCGCGGCGCACCCCGTACTCCAGATTGACGGCCGTGGGACGCGCATGCGCCAGCAGCTCGGCTGCGTCGTTCACGTCGTAGCCGCGGGCCGCAGCGAGCGCCACCCCGTACGCGCCGGCGATGCCGAGCAGGGGTGCGCCCCGGAGCGAGAGGGAACGTATCGCCTGAACGAGCGCCTGGACGTCCGTACAGACGATCTCGACCTCCTCCTGCGGCAACCGGGTCTGGTCGAGCAGCACCAGGACAGGGCCCTCGGGCGGCTCCTCCCATCGCAACGCGGGAATGGTGCCGTGCTCAGCTTGCGCGAAGTGATCACCCATTCCTCCAGTCTGCCCTGCCAGGCCACCTTCAGGGCAGCCCATGGCACGATGGCGGCCAGTACAGCACCGAGCACTCGAAGGGGCAGCCACCGATGACGAACACTCCGGGCTGGGCCTCGCCCGGATCCTCCGACTCACCTGAGCCGGACGACGGCGACAGCCCCACTCCACCTGATGCATCCAGTACGCCGGAGGCGGCTGAGGGGTCCGAGGCAGCTGATTCCGCCTCTGAGGCGTCTGAGCCGTCTGAGACGCCTCGGACGCCTGAATCCGCGCCTGAGGCGCCTGACGAGCCCGAGGCGTCCGACGGGTCCAAGGCGTCTGAATCCGCGGCCGGAACGAGTGGCTGGTCGCAGCACCAGCCGCCGCCTGGCCACTGGGATCCGACGTCACCTTCGTCGCCGTCCGGCCCGGCCGGTCCGGTGGCCGGTGCGCCGCATCCCGGGACGCCGGCGGGGCCGGCCGGCGACGACAGCAAGCACTCGGACCCCGATTCGCCGGAATCCCGGCCGTCGCCGTCCCCCGGCGCTCACGGCTCCCCGGAATCCCGTCCGCGCGACGCCGCGCCCTGGGCGCACGACTCGCACCACGGCAAGGGGACGGGCGAGGGTTCGGGGTCCCATGGCGCCACGGGTTCCCACGGGCCCACGGCGGGGTCCCACGGCCCGACCGCAGGGTCGTCGCACGGGCCGACCGCGACTCCGCCGTCCGGGCAGTACCAGGGTGGCAACGCCTACGGGCAGTGGGCGCCCCCGCCGCCCAGGCAGCCGCACGAGGGCGGTCCGCGATGGGGCCCGACGGCGCAGCCCACCGGTTGGCAGCACGGCGGCCCGCAGCACCCGGGTCCCGGCGGCTGGGGCAGTCCCCCGGCGCCCAAGCCGGGCGTGATCCCGCTCCGGCCGCTCGGCGTCGGCGAGATCCTGGACGGCGCCATCGCGACCACACGCCTGTACTGGCGGGCGATCCTCGGCGTCACATTCGTGGTCGCCCTGGTCACCAAGGGCATCGAGATCGTCGTCCAGGGCAAGTTCATCGACGACACCCGGCTGAAGAACCTCCAGGACGAGTCCAACCCGAGCGTCAGCGACATCCTGCACGCCATCAGCGGCTCGCTGGCCGGTTTCGCGCTGGTCATGCTGGTCGCCTTGGTGGGCGTGCTCGTCACCACCGCGATTCTCACCACGGTCATCGGCCGCGCGGTGCTCGGCCAGCCCATCACCGCAGGCGAGGCATGGCGCAGGGCGCGTCCCCAGCTGCCGAGGCTTCTCGGTCTGACCTTCCTGGTTCCGCTCATCGTCGCCTTGATCATGGCCGTGTGCCTGCTCCCCGGAGTGCTGGTCGCACTGGCCGGCTCGGAGAGCGGCGGCGGGGCCCTCGCCACCATCGGGCTGCTGGCCGGCCTGGTCATCGCGATCCGGCTCTGGGTCCAACTGAGCCTGGCCGCACCCGCGCTGATGCTGGAAAAGCAGGACATCGTGTCCGCGATGAAGCGCTCCGCCAAGCTGGTGAACGGCTCCTGGTGGCGGGTCCTCGGCATGCAACTGCTGGCGGGGATCCTGGTCTATCTGGTGTCCACCATCATCCAGTTGCCGTTCGCGCTGATCGGCGCCGGAGTGACGGGCGATTCCTTCGGCAACCTCTTGTCGGCGGACAGCAACGTCAGTTGGACGTACCTCATCATCTCGGGAATCGGCGGCGTGATCGCTGCCACGATCACCCTGCCGATCACCTCGGGCGTTCTCACCCTGCTGTACATGGACCAGCGCATCCGGCGTGAGTCCCTGGACATCGACCTGGCCCGAGCGGCCGGCGTCTGAACGCAGAAATGCCATGGCCCCCGAACCTCACGGTTCGGGGGCCATGGCATTTATCAAAGTTTGTTCGGCGGCGTCCTACTCTCCCACAGGGTCCCCCCTGCAGTACCATCGGCGCTTTGAGGCTTAGCTTCCGGGTTCGGAATGTAACCGGGCGTTTCCCTCACGCTATGACCACCGAAACACAATGAAACAACAGCGGTACAACACGCTGGTTGCCTCAGAACTACACAGTGGACGCGTACAACTATGGACAAGCCCTCGGCCTATTAGTACCGGTCAGCTCCACCCCTCACAGGGCTTCCACATCCGGCCTATCAACCCAGTCGTCTACTGGGAGCCTTACCCCCTCAAGGGGGTGGGAGTCCTCATCTCGAAGCAGGCTTCCCGCTTAGATGCTTTCAGCGGTTATCCCTCCCGAACGTAGCCAACCAGCCATGCCCTTGGCAGGACAACTGGCACACCAGAGGTTCGTCCGTCCCGGTCCTCTCGTACTAGGGACAGCCCTTCTCAAGACTCCTACGCGCGCAGCGGATAGGGACCGAACTGTCTCACGACGTTCTAAACCCAGCTCGCGTACCGCTTTAATGGGCGAACAGCCCAACCCTTGGGACCGACTCCAGCCCCAGGATGCGACGAGCCGACATCGAGGTGCCAAACCATCCCGTCGATATGGACTCTTGGGGAAGATCAGCCTGTTATCCCCGGGGTACCTTTTATCCGTTGAGCGACGGCGCTTCCACAAGCCACCGCCGGATCACTAGTCCCTACTTTCGTACCTGCTCGACCCGTCAGTCTCACAGTCAAGCTCCCTTGTGCACTTACACTCAACACCTGATTGCCAACCAGGCTGAGGGAACCTTTGGGCGCCTCCGTTACTCTTTAGGAGGCAACCGCCCCAGTTAAACTACCCACCAGACACTGTCCCTGATCCGGATCACGGACCGAGGTTAGACATCCAGCACGACCAGAGTGGTATTTCAACGACGACTCCCCGATGGCTGGCGCCACCGGCTCACAGTCTCCCACCTATCCTACACAAGCCGAACCGAACACCAATATCAAGCTATAGTAAAGGTCCCGGGGTCTTTCCGTCCTGCTGCGCGAAACGAGCATCTTTACTCGTAGTGCAATTTCACCGGGCCTATGGTTGAGACAGTCGAGAAGTCGTTACGCCATTCGTGCAGGTCGGAACTTACCCGACAAGGAATTTCGCTACCTTAGGATGGTTATAGTTACCACCGCCGTTTACTGGCGCTTAAGTTCTCAGCTTCGCCATGACGAATCATGACTAACCGGTCCCCTTAACGTTCCAGCACCGGGCAGGCGTCAGTCCGTATACATCGCCTTACGGCTTCGCACGGACCTGTGTTTTTAGTAAACAGTCGCTTCTCGCTGGTCTCTGCGGCCACCCCCAGCTCAAGGAGCAAGTCCTCTCACCAGTGATGGCCCCCCTTCTCCCGAAGTTACGGGGGCATTTTGCCGAGTTCCTTAACCATAGTTCACCCGAACGCCTCGGTATTCTCTACCTGACCACCTGAGTCGGTTTAGGGTACGGGCCGCCATAAAACTCGCTAGAGGCTTTTCTCGACAGCATAGGATCATCCACTTCACCACAATCGGCTCGGCATCAGGTCTCAGACTATGTGCGCGACGGATTTACCTACCGCACGTCCTACACCCTTACCCCGGGACAACCACCGCCCGGGCTGGACTACCTTCCTGCGTCACCCCATCGCTTACCTACTACTCCCTCGGGTCAGCGGCTCCACCACTCCCACCTCGTCCGAAGACTCAGCAGGCGGCTTCACGGCTTTAGCATCAGAAGATTCAGCATTGGGCGTTTCATAGCGGGTACCGGAATATCAACCGGTTGTCCATCGACTACGCCTGTCGGCCTCG
>NZ_CP192103.1:3000000-5077500 GCF_050956065.1 Streptomyces sp. CA-111067
GTGATGATCACCCGGGCGCCCTGGCCGCGCAGCGACTCCGCGCAGCCCTTGCCGACGTCGCCGTAGCCGCAGACGACGGCGACCTTGCCGCCGATCAGGACGTCGGTGGCGCGGTTGATGCCGTCGATGAGGGAGTGCCGGCAGCCGTACTTGTTGTCGAACTTCGACTTGGTGACCGCGTCGTTGACGTTGATCGCCGGGAAGAGCAGCGAGCCTTCCTGCTGCATCTCGTACAGGCGGTGGACGCCGGTGGTGGTCTCCTCGGTCACGCCGCGGATCTCCGAGGACGCCTGCGTCCACTTCTGCGGGGACTCGGCGACGGTGCGGGTGAGCAGCCGCAGGACGTGGCTGTACTCCTCGCTGTCGGCGGTGGCCGGGTCCGGTACGGAGCCGGCCTTCTCGAACTCGACGCCCTTGTGGACGAGCATGGTGGCGTCGCCACCGTCGTCCAGGATCATGTTGGGGCCGCCGGTGGGAGTGTTGGGCCAGGTCAGCGCCTGTTCCGTGCACCACCAGTACTCTTCGAGGCTCTCGCCCTTCCAGGCGAAGACCGGGACGCCCTTGGGGTCGTCCGGGGTTCCGTCGGGGCCTACGGCGATGGCCGCGGCGGCGTGGTCCTGGGTGGAGAAGATGTTGCAGGAGGCCCAGCGGACCTCCGCGCCGAGCGCGGTGAGGGTCTCGATGAGGACGGCCGTCTGCACGGTCATGTGCAGCGAGCCGGTGACGCGCGCGCCGGCCAGCGGCTGGGCGGCGGCGTACTCCTCGCGGAGCGACATCAGACCGGGCATCTCGTGCTCGGCGAGGGTGATCTCCTTGCGGCCGAAGGCGGCAAGGGAGAGGTCCGCGACCTTGAAGTCGGTGGCGGTAGTGGTCATTCTGGCTGCTCCTCGGGATTGAGTTCGAGGCGGACGGTTCTGGGGCGCGGCCGGCAGACGGCTGTGGGTGGGTCCTGGCGTGGACACACCTCTCCCCCTGCGGCAGCGCAATCCGTCGGAGGCCCTCTCTCCCTCGGCCGGTCATCGTGCGGCGACCGCCCGACCGCCATCAGCAGCGACGTCTGGCTAGGAACGAATCTACACCGGACGGCTTGTCAGCCCCAGTGCGCGTTCCTCAACGGCCGCCGGGCGACTGGTCGGGGTCGGAGCCCGCCGCCGCGGCGGCGGCGCTGTAGACGTCGGGTTCGAGGTAGATGACGCGGGCGAACGGCTCGGCCGCGCGGATGCGCTCCTCGGCGGCGTCGATGGCGCGGGCGATCTCTGCGGCGGTGTCGTCGTGCTGGACGGCGATCTTGGCGGCGACGAGCAGCTCCTCGGGGCCGAGGTGCAGGGTGCGCATGTGGATGATGCCGGTGACGGTGTCGCCGTCCACGACGGCGTCGCGGATCCGGGTCAGCGATTCGGGGCCGGCGCTCTCGCCGAGCAGCAGGGACTTGGTCTCCACGGCGAGGACGAGGGCGATGGTGATCAGCAGGGTGCCGATGCACAGGGTGCCGACGCCGTCCCAGACTCCGTCGTCGGTGGCGAGCGCGAGGCCGACGCCGATCAGGGCGAGCGCCAGGCCGATCAGGGCGCCGAAGTCCTCCAGCAGGACGACGGGCAGTTCGGGTGCCTTGGCGCGGCGGATGAACTCGGGCCAGGACCGTCCGGCCCTGGTGTGGTTGGACTCTTTGACGGCGGTGCGGAAGGAGGAGCCCTCGGCGAGGATCGCGAAGATCAGGACACCGACCGGCCAGTACCAGTGGTCGATGGCGTGCGGGTGCCGCACCTTCTCGTAGCCCTCGTAGAGGGCGAACATGCCGCCGACGGAGAAGAGGACGATCGAGACGAGGAAGGCGTAGATATAGCGTTCGCGCCCGTAGCCGAACGGGTGCTCCTCGGTGGCGGCGCGCTTGGCCTTCTTGCCGCCGATGAGCAGCAGGCCCTGGTTGCCGGAGTCCGCGAGGGAGTGCACGCCCTCGGCGAGCATCGACGACGAGCCGCTGAACGCGAACGCCACGAACTTCGCCGCGGCGATGGCGAGGTTGGCGCTGAGCGCCGCGACAATCGCCCTGGTCCCGCCTGACGTGCTCATAGCTGGTGGGTGTCCTTCCGTCGGCCCGGATTTACCACGCCTTTACCGGCGTTGCGGACGGACATTGTCGCAGCCCGCTCGGCGGGGGGTGCGTCAGGCCGTCATCGTGGCGCGGAAGACGGTGCCGTCGCCGGTGAGTTCGGCGCGTTCGCCTGCCGGGAGGTAGCCGGACTGGCCGCGGTCGAGGTCGAGGGTGTCGCCGGCGGCGGAGCGCACGGCGATCCGGCCGTCGGTGCACAGCAGGATCTGCGGAGTGCGTGCGTCCAGCGGGCGCGGGTCGGCGCCGGGGGCCAGCACGTGCCGGGACAACCGGAACTCGTCGATCGGGGCGGCGTAGAGCTCCTCGCCGTCGGCGCCGGCTTCCGGGCGCAGCACGCCGGGGTCGCCGGATTCGAACCGGACGACGCGCAGGAGTTCGGGTACGTCGATGTGTTTGGGGGTGAGGCCGCAGCGCAGCACGTTGTCGGAGTTGGCCATGATCTCGACGCCGAGGCCGCCGCCGAGGTAGGCGTGCGGGACTCCGGCGCCGAGGTAGAGGGCCTCACCGGGTTGCAGCCGTACGTAGTTGAGCAGCATCGCGGCGATGATGCCGCGGTCCCCGGGGAAGCTGTGGGCGGCCTTGGCGTAGGCGGCGTAGTCGGCGGCGAACGGGGTGCCGGGGGTGCCGGCCAGCCGCTCGGCGGCCTGGGCGGCCTCGTCGACGGTGGCGGCCATCGCCTCGGGGTCGGCGCCGAGTACCGCGGCCAGCACCTCGCGCAGCGCCTGGTCCTCGGGCTGGGCGCGCAGGATGTCGGCGTAGGGGGCGAGGGCGTGGACGCCGAGCGCGTCGATGAGTTCGGCGGCCTCGGCGGGGCGGCGGAATCCGCACAGCCCGTCGAACGGGGTGAGCGCCACCAGCATCTCGGGCTTGTGGTTGGCGTCCTTGTAGTTGCGGAAGCCGGCGTCCAGCGGCACTCCGCGGGCCTCCTCGTCGGCGAAGCCGGCCTTGGCCTGGGCGAGGTCGGGGTGCACCTGCACCGACAGCGGTGTGCCGGCGGCCAGCACCTTGAGCAGGAACGGCAGCCGGGGGCCGAAGCGCTTGACGGCGGCGTCGCCGAGTTCGGCGGCCGGGTCGGCGTCGATGACGGCGTCGAGGGCGACCGGGCCCGCGCCGCGGTCGATCCGGGAGGGGGCGCCGGGGTGGGCGCCCATCCACAGTTCGGCCTGGGGTTCGCCGGTGGGCTCGGCACCGAGGAGTTCGGGGATGGCGGTGGTCGATCCCCAGGCGTAGGGGCGGATGGTGTTGATCAGGCGGTTCATACGGGTCATGATCTCTCGGTCGAAGCGACCGCCAGGTAGACGGCGGCGAAATCCACGAGGGCGAGCAGTTCGGCCGCGATGTCCAGCGGGTCGGCGGCGGTGGCGGCGATCTCGCTCAGCGGGGTGTCGTGGGAGTACGCCTGCTCGCGGGCGGCGGGCGCGGCCGATCCCGGCTGGTCGGCGGCCTCCTGGAGCAGCACGATGCGCAGCCGCAGCCCCGGGGACTCCTCGACGCGGTCGCGGAAGAAGTCGTCGGGGTCGGCGCCCTGTTCGTGCGGGCCGGCCTGCAGGGGGCCGTGGGCGGTGAGCGCGGCGGGCAGTTCGGCGCAGAGCGCGGGGCGGGCGGCCCGGCCGGCGAGCACCGAGGCGAAGCGGCGGCCTGCGGCGCCGGCGACCCGGCCCTGGCTCCACAGCAGCGGGAGGGCGTCGTCGAGTTCGGCGGCGAGCGTCTTGGCCGGGTTGGTGTAGGTGGCGATGGCCGGCCCGCAGCGGGCGGCGACCTCGTCGAGCCGGTCGGCGACGGCGTACAGCGCGGTGGTGGGGGCGCTGAGCAGCCCGACCCGGTCGGCGACCGCGAGCAGCGGGGTGAGCAGCGCCCAGAAGGCTCCGGTGTCGTCGGCGGGCTCGCCGGCCTCGGCGGCGCCGTCACCGTAGCGGTCGCCGTAGCCGTAACCGCCGCCGTTGCCGTTCAGGGCGGCGAACGGCAGGGCCATGCCGCGGACCTGGGCGACGGCCTCGGCCAGCGGCGCCTTGGGCGGGGTGACCGCCACGGCGGTGCAGCCGCGCCGGTACGCCTGCTCGACCAGGTCGGTCAGGCCCTGCTCGGTGCCCTGCGGGGTGAGGAGCAGCAGCAGGTCGAGCGGCCCGGCCCAGCCCGGCAGGGTCCAGTGCGACTGCTGCGCGGTGGGCCCGGTCGGGGTCAGCATCTGTACGGGGCAGCTGCCGGCGCCCAGTGCGGCGAGCATGTCGGCGGCGGCCACGGCGTCGGTGCCGGCGGCGGCGATGATCACGGTGCGCGGCCGGCCCTCCGGCCGCACCTCGTTGACTCCGGCCTCCTCGGCGAGGCGCAGCGCGGTGCGGACCCTGGCGCCCGCGGCGGCGGCGCCGCGCAGCAGCCCGTGGCTGTCGGCTGCGGCGAGGGCATCCGGGTCCTCAAGCAGCGACTCGTCGAACAACGCGACCTCCCGGTCGGGTGTCGGGGTGCGGTCCTGATCGGGCTGATCAGGCCGGGCGGCGGGCCTCGTCCACGAGGAGGACGGGGATCTCGTCGCGCACCGGGTAGGCCAGTCCGCAGCTGTCGGAGGTGCAGACGAGTTCGGCGGCGTCGGCCTCCTCGCGCAGCGGGGCGTGGCACGCCGGGCAGGCGAGGATCTCCAGCAGGCTGGGTTCGACGAGCGGCATGGCGGTGTCCTCCGGACGTTCTGCTGGCGCCGGTCCTGCGGCGGCCGGCGGGTGACTGCGAGCGGTGGGCGCCCACGGGGCCGGTGGGTGTCTGTGTCCGCGCCCTCAGCCTATCGCCGTGCGGCCTCACGCATGGCAGCTGCGGGTCCTGGCCTGTGGATAACCACCGGACGACCGGAGGGGGCCGCGTGAAGAGGGGGCTCTACGACTCGGGTGAGCGCAGCACCCGCAGGTGGCCGCGGCGGGCCACTTCGAGCGGGTCGATGTCGCGCCGCCCGGGGCCTGACGGCTGCCGCTGCTGCGGGCGGGCGGCCTCGCGGACGGCGTTGGCGAGGGCTTCGAGGTCGTCGCCGCTCGGCCGTACCGGGCCGGTGTCCGTCGCCAGCCGTACGACTTCCCAGCCGCGCGGGGCGGTCAGCCGCTCGGAGTGCTCAGAGCACAGGTCGTAGCAGTGCGGTTCGGCGTAGGTGGCGAGCGGGCCGAGCACGGCGGTGGAGTCCGCGTAGACGTACGTCAGCGTCGCGACGGCGGGCCGGCCGCAGGCAGTGCGCGAACAACGACGTACAGGGCTCACGATGTTGGACGGTACCGCACTCTTGAGCGGGCTGCGACGACTCTCCGTCAGCTCACCCGGTCGTGTCGTCCGGGTGAGCGCGAGGTGGCGGAAATCCGCCGCCAGGGCGCTGAGCTGGGTGGTTCTCCTCGTCCCTGGTGTGACGTACCGGAAGTAACACGGAGTGGCCGGTTTCGGCCGCCGATGGCTGCCGGTCGCCAGGTGGCGCGTTTCCGTCACCTCTGTGGCTTGATGCGATCGAAGCTCCCGGCGCCCGGGGCCGGTGGCCCGTGCGGAACCGTTCCGGCGGGGGCACCTGGCCCGACACGGCCGCCCGGAAACGGCGGCTCACCTTCACGTGTCCGATCCGGGGACTAGGCTCACCGCTGATGGACAGCCCGGCTCCGCCTCCTTCCGCACCACGTCCGCGCCACCGCGATCGCCACGGGCGCGGGATGCGCGGGCCTGTCGCGCCCCCGCAGGTGCCGCTCTCGGTCAGCCGCTCGGACGCCTTCGACGATCTGGTGCGCGACGCCGCCGACCGGCTGGAGCGGCGCTGGCCGCAGCTGGCCGACGTGGAGTTCGCCGTCCAGGAGGTGCCCTGGCCGCAGGACGTGCCCGACGACGGCGACCAGGTGCCGCTGGGCCGGCTGATCGGCGCGGCCAAGGACCGGCCCAGCCGGATCGTGGTCTACCGCCGCCCGGTGGAGATCCGCGCCAAGAGCCGCGACGAGCGGGCGCTGCTCGTCCACGAGGTGGTGGTCGAGCAGGTCGCCGAGCTGCTGGGCCTCTCCCCCGAGAACGTGGACCCGAAGTACGGCGAGGACTGACCGCGCAGGGCTGCCGGAACCTCGGCAGTCCGGGCGGGATGCGCCCTAGCTGTATTGACCCGCAGGGTTGTTGACACGGCTGATCGGGGGTTGTCCTCCGAGTGCGGTGTGGCAGCGATGGTAGTTGTAAGCGTGCAGGAAGGGTGCGAAGGCTTCGGTGCGTTCGGTGTTGCTGGCGTAGGGCTTGAGGTAGGCCCATTCGTCGAGCAGGGTGCGGTTGAAGCGTTCTACTTTCCCGTTGGTCTGGGGCCGGTAGGGCCGGGTTCGTTTGTGGGTGATCCCGGCCGCGGTCAGGGCGTCGCGCCAGGCGTGGGATTTGTAGCAGGAGCCGTTGTCGGTCAGGACACGCTCGACGGTGATCCCGTGGCCGGTGTAGAACGCCTGGGCCCGCTGCCAGAAGGCCACGGCGGTCTCTTTCCGCTCGTCGCCCAGGATCTCGCTGTAGGCCAGGCGGGAGTGGTCGTCGACGGCGGTGTGGATGAAGCTGTAACCGATCTTCGGGGTGCCGGAGGGGCTGCGGGCGGGTGTGGTGGCCTGGCGGTTCGCCTCGCCGGCCTGGCGGTCCATGACGCGGTGGCCGCCACCGTCGGGAATGTTCCCGAGTTTCTTGATGTCGATGTGGACCAGCTCGCCCGGCCGGTCCCGCTCGTAGCGGCGGATCACCGTGCCGGTCGGACGGTCCATCCAGGCCAGCCGGTTCAGGCCGTGCCGGGTCAGGATCCGGTGCACCGTCGATGTCGGCAGGCCGAGGACCGGGCCGATCCGGGCGGGCCCGAGCTTGCGTTCCCGGCGCAATTCGCACACGCGCACTTCGATAGCCGGCTCAGTCCGGTGCGGCGTGGTGCGGGGTCTGCTCGGCCGGTCGGCCAGACCCGCCTCACCCTCGTCCCGCCACCGCTTCACCCACTTGTAGCCCGTTGCCCGGGAGATTCCCATCTCGGCTGCCACATGAGCCACAGGCCGGCCGGCATCGACCCGCTGAACCAGCAGCCGTCTGCCGTGAACGGTCAGCCGGGCATTACGGTGGGACACGAAGACCTCCATGCGGTGCAGTCCTAGACAGCTCCACTGCATCGGAGGTCTTCGCCATGATCAAGCCCGACACGTGTCAACAACGCTCGTGATCAATACACCTAGCGGTTCAGGATCGCCAGGTCGGCGCCGGCCTCGGGCACCGAGACCGACGACTGGTCGTCCGGCATCGGCTGGATGGTGAACATCGGCACCCCGCCCTTGCTCAGCAGCAGCATGCGCGAGGCGTAGACCGGGCCGCCCGACAGCGGTTCCACGGTCACCGCGAAGTTGCCCTTGCCCTCGGCGGGGGGCGGCGGCTGCAGGGCCAGCGTCGAGCCGGCCTTGACGGTGACGGTCCTGGTGGCCGCTGTGCCGCCGGTCGCGCCCGCCGACGAGGTGACCTTCACCGTGGCGGCCTTGCCGGTGGCCGTCAGCGACAGGATCGACGCCTTGGGGCGGTTGTCGGCGACGGTGGCCCTGGTGGCGATCTGCGCGGTCGCCGGCAGGAACGCGATCTCCTGGTTGGCGCCCTTGCCGCGGGTGACGCGCAGCGCGGCGATCACCGGGGCGGCGCTGTGCGCGCTGCTCGACCCGATGATCAGCGATCCGGCGTCGCCCTTGGTGATGTCCCCGAGGTCGACCGCGGTGGTCATCCCGCTCTTGACGTGCAGCGTCTCGTGGCCGGCCGGGGTGATGAGACCGGTGGAGGTGGCCAGCTTCAGGGTGAGGTCGGCGTCATCCGATCCGGTCGCGTACGTCACCAGTCGTACGTCCGTGGCATCGGACGGGATGCCCGGCAGCACCAGGGAGGTGGCCGGCGCGGAGACCGGCGGCAGCCAGTCGGTGCCGAGCTTGCTGTCGGTGACCTGGACGTCGGCGCCCACCCGTCCGCTACGCGCGACCACGTGCACGGTGAGGTCGGCGTCCTTGTCGGCGACCAGGGTGGACAGCAGGACGGGCTTGGAGCTGCGGCCCGGCACCGTGATGCCGTCACCGGTGGACGCCTTCAGCAGACCGGACTTGTCGTACATCGAGATGTCCACCACCGCGGGGGTGTCATCGGGGTTGACCAGGTGCAGGTAGTCGGTGCGGCCGGCGGCGGTGCTCGCGCCGGGGAACCAGAAGTCGCCGCCCGGCGCCACGCACGAGGTGCCGAGCACACCGCGGCCGGGGCCCGAGTCCACGACGGTGGTCTGCTGCACGGTCCAGCCGGGGGCGAGCTGCCCGTCGGCGGTGCCGATCAGCGCGGGCGCGTCGGCCTTGTCCGTCGCATAGGCGGCGGGTTTGCCGGGCGTCTTCAAAGGCGCGAACGCCTTGCCCTTGGCCACGGCCGGCACCAACTGTGCGCTGCCCGGCGCCGTCGGGTCGGGGGCCTTGCTCCCCGCAACTGTGCCGGTCGGCGTGAACGACGTATAGGTGGTGGCCGCGAACTCCGACGACGAGGGCGACGGGCACAGCAGGGTGCTGCGCTGCACCGGCAGCCGGAGGGAGGGCGCGGAGTCGGCGGCCTTGGAGTCGCCGCCGCCGGTCAGCGAGGCGGCGCCGGTCAGGACGACGAGCGCGGCGACGGCGCCGGCCAGGGAGATCGTGCTGCGGTTCACTGCTGGTCGCTCCCGTCGCGGCGCTGGTCGCCTTCTTGCTGCTGGTAAGCGGCGGGGTCGCCGTAGGCCGCCGGGTCCTGGTAGCCGGCCGGGTCGGCGTAGGGCTGCTGCTCCCCGTAGCCGGGCGCCGGGTAGCCGGGTTCTGCGTAATCGGACCCGCTGCCGTAGCCCGCGGCCGTCTCGTCGTGGCCGGTCGTCGCGTAGGGGTCGTAGCCCGGCTGCTGCGGCACGTACCCGTAGCCCTCGCCGTAACCGGTGGGCTGCTGCTCGTAGGTCCCCGGGTCGGCGGGATACGGCTGCTGCTCCCACTGCCCGGTCTGGCCGGCGTAGTCGGGGTCCTGGGCGGGCGCGGCCGGGTCCTGCTGCTGGTCGGGGTAGCCGCCGTAGTACGGCTGCTGCTCGCCGGCCGCCCCGGGGACGGCGTACGGGTCGTAGCCGCCCTGCTCGTCGTAGCCGCCCTGCTCGGGGTCGTACGGGGCTGCCGCGGGCTCGTACGGGGGCTGCGCGGTCTCGGCGCCCGGGTCGTCGGGAGCGGGCTGCTCCGACGCGTCGTCGGCCGTCTCACCGGCAGCTGCGGCCTCCGCGTCGGCGGCGGCCTGGAGGCGGCGGGCCCTGCGGCCCTCGCCGCTCGCCTGGGCGGGGATCTCGGCGGCGACCGCGCCCTCTGCCTCCGGCAGGTCGTCGTCGATCTCCTTGCGGCGGCCGGGCAGCGCCAGGACCACCACGACGAGCAGGAGGACGGCCTGCGCGCCGAGCCAGCCGATGTGCGAGACCGGCTCCTTGAAGGTGACGTCCAGCCGGCCCCCCGCGGGCGGCAGTTCGAAGCCCTGCGCCCAGCCGTCCACCTTGACGGAGGTGAGCGGGGCGCCGTCCAGGGTGGCGTGCCAGCCGGCGGCGGCGGAGTCGGCCATCCGCAGCACCCGGCCCGACGGTCCGGCCGGCACCTTGGTGTGTGCCTCGACGCGTCCCGAGTCGACCCCTACCGGCTGCGCGCCCTTGCTGGTGATCGTCACCCGGGAGACGGGCTGGTCCACCCGCCACAGCTCGCTGCCGTCGGCCTGGCTGACCCGGGACAGCCCCGGGGTGCTGTCGAGTACCGCGCCCATGGAGGCGGGTGTGCCCTTCTGCGCCAGGATGTAGCGGACGGCGTAGCCGGCCAGCCGGCTGCCCTGGTCGGCGCCCGAACCCGCGACAAGGTTGGCGACGATGTCGTCCAGGGCTCCGTCGTGCGGCGCCTCTGCGGCGAGTTCCGCGTCGCCCAGATAGGCACCGCTACCGCGCACAAGGGCGTAGGACACGTGCCGTTCGGTGCCGTCCAGCACAAGGGTGCGCGGTTGGTCGCCGCTGACGCTCTCCTCCGCGACGAACGGCGGCACCTGCTGCGCGTTCTGCCGCTTGATCGGGCCGTCGGCGCCGTCGGCGATCCAGGTGAAGGCCGCGAGCAGCGGGGCGGCCACCGCGGCGACCGCGATCAGGCCGGCCACCGGCTGCCGCCAGCCGAAGCCGCTGGCGGCGATCCGCTCCTTGGCGTCCTCCGCGCCGACCACCGCGGCGGCCAGCAGGGCGATGCCGTACACAAGGGTGGCCGGTCCCGCCCACGCCTTGCCGTTCTCCACGACGGCGAAGAGCAGCCCGGTCGCGGCGGCGGCCCAGGCGGCGATGACCGCCCGGCGGCGCGAATCGCGCATGGTGGCGGCGAGCGCGGCGAGCACCAGGCCGACGAGCAGCAGGCCGCCGGACGCCTTGGGTCCGCCGGGGCTGAGCAGCAGCAGGTCGAGGCCGGACGCCGCCTTGGTGCCGCCGTACGGGATTCCGGCCTCGCGCAGCATCCGGCCGGGGTGGCTGAGCAGCGTCAGCGACCAGGGGGCGAGCAGCACCAGCGGTGTGAGGATCAGCGCGGAGAACCGCAGCAGATGCGGGACCAGCAGCTGCTGCTGGCCGTTCACCAGCCGCCAGCCGATGGTGACCACGGCGAGCACCAGCGCGATCGGCCAGGTGACCGGGGTGAACGCGGTGGTGAAGGTGAGCATCAGGGCCAGTGCCCAGGTGGACCGCCAGCCGGGGCGGGCGCCGCGTTCCACCGCGGAGTCGCTGAGTTGCAGGCCGGCGGTGCCGGCGGCGGCGCGGGCCATCAGCGGCAGCAGGATGGCCAGCACGGCGGTGCCGAGCCGTCCGGAGGCCAGCGCGCCGGTGGCGGCCGGCAGGAACGCGTAGGCGACCGACGCCCAGGCGCGCAGCAGCCGCGACTCCACGAGCGGGCGGGAGGCGAAGTAGGCGGTGACGCCGGCCAGCGGCACGGAGGCGACCAGCAGCAAGGTGAGCGTCAGGCTGGTGGAGCCGAACAGCACGGTGGCGAAGAGGCCGAGTACGGCGAGGTAGGGCGGCGCCGACTGGGTGCCGCCGGTGCCCAGCGCGTGCCAGGAGCCCGCGTAGCGCGCCCACAGGTCGGACGCGCCCGGGTCGGCGGGCAGCAGCGCGCCGCCGGACAGGGCGCCGCCGCCGATCAGTGAGCGGCAGGCGATCAGCGAGACGAGCAGCAGGACCGCGAAGAGCACCGGTCCCGGCTTGCGGGCGATCCGCTTGAGCCGGGCGAACTGCTCGACCTCCAGGAAGTCGCCGTCCTCGTCGCCCGGGCCGGACTCGACGGCTCCGCCGTGCCGTCCGGCGGCGGCCGTGGCGGCGTCGGCGCGGCCGGCGATGTTGCTGACCACCTGCTCGACGGTGGCCCGCACGGTCGCGCCGGGCGGCGGGAAGAGCGGGCGCAGTTCGGCCGGGGTGACCGAACCGCGTCCGCGTCTGCGGCGGGCGCTCAGCAGCCGTCCTGGGCGCAGCAGGACGGCGGCCAGGCCGACGATCTCGTCCACGGCCTGGCCGGGCACCTTGCCGACGAGGTAGGCCAGGGTGCGCAGCAGGGTGCCGACGACGATCCGCACGGCGACGTAGGGCAGCATCGGGCCGCGGGTGTTGGCCAGCAGGGTGTAGACGGCGCCGGACTTGTCCACCCGGTGCGGGTTGACCGCGGAGCGGCCGGCGCAGTCGACGGGGCGTCGCTCTCGGGAGGCCGCCTCGGCGTGCCACATCATGGCGTCGGGCGCGATGACGACCGCGTGGCCGGCGGCCTGGGCGCGCCAGCAGAAGTCGACGTCGTCGCGCATCAGGGGCAGCCGGCGGTCGAAGCCGCCCAGCTCCTCCCACACGTCGCGGCGCACCAGCATGCCCGCCGAGGACACCGAGAGCACCGAGCGCACCTGGTCGTGCTGGCCCTGGTCCTGCTCGCGGCGCTCGAGACCGGTCCAGCGCCGGCCGCTGCGGGCGATCGTCACGCCGACCTCAAGCAGTTGGCGGCGGTCGAACCAGCTGCGCAGCTTGGGGCCGACGACGGCGGCCGGGTGCGCGGCCAGCTCCTGGGCCTCCACCGTGCGCAGCAGTGCGCCGAGCGCGCCGGGGTCGGGCTCGCTGTCGTCGTGCAGCAGCCACAGCCAGTGCACCGGGTCGCCGTGCGGGCGCTGCGGCTCGTCGTAGACGTCGTCGTTCCAGGTGCGGCTGGCCGGGTCCCAGCCGCTGCGGCGCTCCAGGTAGGGCAGCTGGTCCGCGGTCATCGGCACGGCGGTCCGGGCGGCCTCCTCGACAGCTGCGCCGAAGCCGGTCCTGCGGGCCAGGTGCAGCACCCGCTGGTCGCCGAGGGAGTCGGCGAGCAGTCGTGCCGAGTCGTCCGCGCTGCCGGTGTCGGCGGCGATCACGTCCTGGACCGGGCGGTCCTGGGCGAGCAGGCCGGCGAGCGTTTTGGGCAGCCAGCGCGCGCCGTCGTGCGCGACCAGCACGGCGGTGACGACATGGCGCGGGAACTCAGGGGTGCCGGCCTGGTGGGCGGCCGGAGCTGGGCTGTTCACGGACATCGAGGTTCGGGCCCCGGTTCGCTGGACTGCGGTGGACGCATGAGCCCGCTCATGTGCGGGCTCGCGTCTCGGACGGCCCCCCACACTAACGGCTCAATCCGGAACCACCGTCCTGGTGTGAGAACAACGGCAGCCCGCCGCCCGTGCCTGCGGGCACGGAAAGCGGGCTGTACGGCGGCCGGCGGGGCGGTCGGCGGGGTGCCTAGACGACACCTTTCTTCAGCCGCCGGCGCTCGCGCTCGGACAGGCCGCCCCAGATGCCGAAGCGTTCGTCGTTGGCGAGGGCGTACTCCAGGCAGTCGGAACGGACTTCACAGGCAAGGCAGACCTTCTTCGCCTCACGCGTGGAACCGCCCTTTTCGGGGAAGAACGACTCCGGGTCGGTCTGCGCACACAGCGCACGCTCCTGCCAGCCGAGTTCCTCGTCGGCCTCTTCGGCCAGCAGCAACTGGAACTGCTCGGTCATGCGCGCCCCTCGTCTGTCGTGCTTCCCCGTGATCCTGCCGTCACCTTGTGCGGCTGAACGACACGAGTGAAATTACAAGTGCGCCGATCCGGGCCAGTCAAGCCGAGATCTGCTATTGGGTCCGTTATTCACTCCGCTGAACCAAGAGGTGACAGAAAGTGTTGATATCGGCCTAAAGGCTGTCATCCGTCAACCATGGTCCCGTCGGTCAACCGTTCACACTTCGTCAGACGCTGCGGGAACGCGCTGCGTTCCGCACGTTCGACTGAAGCGCCGTAGATCACATTCCGATCACAAAAACACACCATCGGATGCTCGGTAAACGGAATGCGAGGTGCACGGTTGCCGCTCCACTTATCCGCACACATCTGCGCACAAACCTTTCAGCAACCAACGTGGCCGGAACAGGTGAATGTGGTGCGACATACCGGACATCGAGTTGACAAGCACCGGCCTGAACGATCTGCTTGGCCTCATGTACGCCGAGCACCACGCGCCCTTCCGGACCCGCAACCGCGAGTCCCGCTGCGTCGCGCTCGCGCAGAGCTGTTGTTGTTCCTGTCGCTGCCGCTGAGTCCCCTTGTTCAGGGCCCTGTCACGGTCCTGGCACCTCCACCACTCGCGCATCCCGAGGAACACACCCTTCATGTACTCCGACGTCTCCATCGCCGGTGACCCGCTCGCCCTGCCCCACCTGCTCCCCCCGGTGCCGCAACACCCCGGCACAGTCGCGGAGTTCTCCGGACTCTCCCGCTCCATCGCCGCGAACCCCGCGCGGTGGGCCCCGCTGGTGCGTTATGACGCCACCACCCGCTGGTATGCCCGCCTGCAGACCGGCCCCGGATACGAGGTGTGGCTGCTGAGCTGGCTGCCCGGCCAGAGCAGCGGGCTGCACGACCACGGGCGTTCGTCCGGCGTGCTCACCGTGCTGAGCGGCGCGCTGCGTGAACGGTCGCTGGTCCGGCGGCCGTCGGCCGGTCCCGTCGGCGCGGCCGGTTCCGCCGGCGCGGTCGATCTCAGCGGCGCTGCCGAGACCGGCCGGGTGCTCGGCGCGGGGCACCAGCGCGTGTTCGCGCCCGGATACGTGCACGAAGTGATCAACGACACCCTGGAACCGGCGGTCAGCCTGCACGTCTACTTCCCGGGTCTGACCGAGATGACGCCGCACGCGTGCACTCCGGCCGACCGTGCCCGTACCGCGTCCGAAGCCCTGGCCCCGACCAGGAGGTAGCCGCCCGGCACCGGACGGCGGGCTGACAGACTGGGGCCCATGCGAATCGTGGTTCTGGCCGGAGGAATCGGAGGGGCGCGCTTTCTGCGCGGCCTCAAGACAGCGGCGCCGGAGGCGGACATCACCGTCATCGGCAACACCGGAGACGACATCCATCTGTTCGGGCTCAAGGTCTGCCCCGACCTCGACACCGTGATGTACACCCTCGGCGGCGGCATCCACGAGGAACAGGGCTGGGGACGGGCCGGCGAGACCTTCGCGGTGAAGGAGGAACTCGCCGCGTACGGCGTCGGTCCGGAGTGGTTCGGGTTGGGCGACCGCGACTTCGCCACCCACATCGTGCGCACCCAGATGCTCGGCGCCGGGTATCCGCTCAGCGCGGTCACCGAGGCGCTCTGCGCCCGCTGGAACCCCGGCGTGCGGCTGATCCCGATGTCCGACGACCGGGTGGAGACCCACGTCCTGGTCGAGATCGACGGCGAGCGCAAGGCCATCCACTTCCAGGAGTACTGGGTACGGCTGCGCGCCGCGGTCACCGCGCACGCCGTGGTGCCGGTCGGCGCGGAGGCCGCCAAGCCCGCGCCCGGCGTCCTGGAGGCCATCGGCTCCGCGGACGTCATCCTCTTCCCGCCGTCCAACCCGGTGGTCAGCATCGGCACCATCCTGGCGGTGCCCGGGGTGCGCGAGGCCATCGCCGACGCCGGGGTGCCGGTCGTCGGCCTCTCGCCGATCATCGGCGACGCCCCGGTCCGCGGCATGGCCGACAAGGTGCTGGCCGCGGTCGGCGTCGAGTCCACGGCCGGCGCCGTGGCCACCCACTACGGTTCCGGGCTGCTCGACGGCTGGCTGGTGGACACGGTGGACGCCGGCTCGGTGCCCGAGGTCGAGGCGGCCGGCATCCGCTGCCGGGCCATCCCGCTGCTGATGGACGGCCCCGAGGCCACCGCCCAGATGGCCCGCGAAGCGCTCACCCTCGCCGAGGAGGTCAGGGTATGACGGGCTTCGAGATGTTCGGCCTCGACGGGATCGGCGAGGTGCAGCCCGGCGCGGACATCGCCAAGCTCATCGCGGCCACCGGGGCCGGGCTCGCCGACGGCGACATCCTGCTCGTCACCTCCAAGATCGTCAGCAAGGCGGAGGGCCGGATCGTCCAGGCCGACGACCGGGAGGCCGCGATCGACGCGGAGGCCGTCCGGCTGGTCGCCCGGCGCGGGCCGACCCGGATCGTGGAGACCCGGCACGGCTTCGTGATGGCCGCGGCGGGCGTCGACGCGTCCAACACCCCGCCCGGCACGGTGCTGCTGCTGCCGGAGAACCCCGACGACTCCGCCCGGCGGATCCGCGACGGCCTGCGCGAACTGCTCGGCGTCCAGGTCGGCGTCATCGTCACCGACACGTTCGGCCGGCCGTGGCGCGAGGGGCTCACCGACGTGGCGATCGGCGCGGCCGGCGTGCACGTCCTGGACGACCTGCGCGGCGGGCGGGACGCGCACGGCAATCTGCTCAGCGCCACCGTCACCGCGCTCGCCGACGAACTGGCCGCCGCCGGCGACCTGGTGAAGGGCAAGGCGACCGGGACACCGGTCGCCGTCGCCCGCGGGCTTTCCCACCTCGTGCACCAGGAGCAGGCCGACGCCGGCGCCCGCGCGCTGGTGCGGCGGGCCGCCGACGACATGTTCCGGCTCGGGGCGTCCGAGGCGATCAGGGAGGCGGTCACGCAGCGGCGCACCGTGCGCGAGTTCACCGACGAGCCGGTGGACCCGGCCGCGGTCCGCCGCGCCGTCGCCCTCGCCGTCACCGCGCCGGCCCCGCACCACACCACTCCGTGGCGGTTCGTGCTGCTCGAATCCGCTGAGGCACGGACCCGGTTGCTCGACGCGATGCGGGACGCCTGGGCGGCGGACCTGCGGCGGGACGGCTTCTCCGAGGAGAGCGTGGCGAAGCGGCTGCGCCGCGGCGATGTGCTGCGGCGGGCGCCTTACCTGGTGGTGCCCTGCCTTGTCGCCTCCGGCGCGCACCAGTATCCCGACGGGCGGCGGGCTGCCGCGGAGCGGGAGATGTTCGTGGTGGCGATGGGGGCGGGCGTTCAGAACTTCCTGGTGGGCCTGGCCGGGGAGCAGTTGGGGTCGGCGTGGGTGTCCTCGACGATGTTCTGCCGCGAGGCGGTGCGGGACGTTCTCTCACTCCCGGAGGAGTGGGACCCGATGGGAGCGGTGGCCATCGGCCGCGCCGCCACCCCGCCTCCGGCGCGGTCAGAACGGGCCCCGGCGCCCTTCATCGCCGTCCGCTGACGCTTCCCGGGCCCCGGGTGGGCGGGGGAGGCGGCTTCGCGAGGTGGGTGGGGGAGGCGGTGGTTCGCTTCCGGTAGGTGGAGCCGTCACGCTTCCGGGCTCCGCCCGTGCCCCGGATTCCGGGTGGGCGGGGGAGGCGGCGGCTTCGCGGGGTGGGTGGGGGAGGCGGTGGATCTACCCCCGGTAGGTGGAGCCGTCACGCTTCCGAGCTTTGGGTGGTGGGAAGTGGTGGTTCGCTTCCGGTTGCCACCGGTGGGGTTTCCGCCCCGGTGGGCGGTGCCGTTGCGTTTTCACGGCTGGGCGTCGTGCCTGCCGTTTTTTCCCACCCGCCCGCCCGTGCGAGTGCGTCCTTAGGTGCGGGTCTTCTGGTGGGTGGGGGTCGGTGCCGGCCCGGGGCACCTCCTCGGGCTGTTCACGCATCCGGGGTAAATCGTTCGCCTCATGTTGTTCGCAGCCCTGCGGGGGCACCCCGGACCGTCCCCTCCCAGGCCGAATGGCGGCTTGAGGCCGCGAGGGGGTGATCGGTGGGTGGCTGGGGTGGTGGGTGACTTGTTGACTCTGGGGAGTGGGGGTAGGCGGTCGGCAAGGGTTCGGTCTTGTACTCCCAGGGGGCACGATGAGTGGACACGCGCTCAGCAACAGGGCCAGTGAGGTGGACTGGCGGGGTGAGGGGCGGTGGTACGACCGGTCGTGGGTGAGGGCCGGGTTGGCTCTTCTCGTGAGTGTCGCCGTGATCGCCGCGTTCGCCGTCGTGTGGGGAGACGTGTACTTGGCTGTGGGCGGCGCTGTCATCTGGGCCGGGGTATTCCTCGCGTTGCAGTTCGCGGCCCGGCATGTGCAGCGGCAGATCACTGATGAGACCGGTCTCAGCCGGCGGCAGATTCCGGTGATCGCACGTCGAATGCGCAAGGAACGCCTGCCCGTGGATCCGAAGGCACGCCTGGCGATGACCATCCTCACCCAGCGGCAGCTCAAGTGGATCCGCCAGGGACGCTGGTCGCCGCCCGTACTGGTCTGCCTCTACGTGCTCTTGGGAAGCACCTCCGTCGCGACAGGTGACGAGCCGGCAGGCACTATTTGGCTGGCACTCGCCGTGTTGGCCGTCCTTCTTGTGCTCTCTCAACGGCGCGCGGTCCACCGCCTGGAGCGGATTCGGGCGCACCTCTCCCCCACCCCCGATCAGTAACCGGCACCCGACAACGCACCCCCGCCGCCCACCGATCACCCCCCGCGGCCTCAAGCCGCCGACGGACCCGGGAGGGGACGGTCCGGGGTGCCCCCGCAGGGCTGTGAACGACATGGGGGCAACCAATTCACCCCGGTGCCGTGATCAGCCCGAGGAGGTGCCCCGGGCCGGCCCTGACCCCACCCACCACAAGACGTGCACCCAAGGACGCACTCGCACGGGTGGGCGGGTGGGAAAAACGGCAGGCACGGCGCCCAGCCGTGAAAACGAACCGCACCGCCGCCACCTACGGCTGCACGTTCGGCGCCAGCCGAGGCCCGTGCCGCGGCGGACTGGGCGCCCCCAGAAGGATGAGACGCGCGGCCCGGTGCCGCTGCCCCGCATACGGCGACAAAAGCGAAAGCATCGTCTCGTCGTCCGACCGCCTCGCCCCGGTCAGCGCGAACCCGATCCGATGCGGAAGGTGCAGGTCCCCGACCGTCACCGCGTCCGCCGCCCCGTGACTGCGCTGCACCGTCTCCGCCGCCGTCCACGGCCCGATCCCGGGTACGACCTGCAACCGCGCCGCCGCCTCCGTCGCGCTCAGGCGGGTCAGAGCGTCGAGTCGCGGGCCGAGCCGGGCGGCCCGCAGAACGGTGGCGGCGCGTTTGCCGTCGACGCCGGCCGCGTGCCAGTCCCAGGACGGGATCAGGGACCAGCCGCGGGCGTCGGGCATGACGGCCATCCGGCCGAGGTCGGGGCCCGGGCCGGGGGCGGGGTCGCCGTATTTGAGCACCAGCGTCCGCCACGCCTGGTACGCCTCCCCCGTCGTGACCTTCTGTTCGAGGATGGACGGGATCAGGGATTCGAGCACCAGGCCGGTGCGGGCCAGCCGCAGTCCGGGGTTACGGCGGTGCGCGGTGTGCACGAGGCGGTGCCGGGGGACGAACGCGGACGGGTCGTCGTGCGCGCCGAGCAGCGCGGGCAGCGCGTCGAGCAGCCACTCGGCGCCGGGGCCCCAGGCGTGGCCCTCGATCGCGGCCGGGCTGCCGGTGAGCCGCAGGGTGCCGGGGCCGGCGGGGGTGCGGCCGGCCCGCCAGACCGTGCCGTCGCGGGTGATCCGGAACGCCGGGTCGCCCGGCCCGCGGCGCAACGGGTAGAGGGTGCGCCGTACGTCGAGCGGCCCGTCGGGGATCCACGAGCGGCTACGGGCGGGCGCCGGCCCCGCGCCGTCGGCGGTAGGGCTGCGCGGCGCCGGCAGAGGCAGCGGCGGTCGCGAACGGGCGGGGTACGGCACCCGGCGAGGCTACCGCCCACCCCGGGCTCCGCGGCACCCGCCCGCCAACACCGGACCGGCGGTACCGACAGCCATCCAGACGCGCCGACCGAGCCCAGCGGCTCCCGGCAGCAAACCGGGCCACGCACCGACGACCACCCAGGCGCGCCCCGGGCGCCCACATCAGCCCCGGTCCGCGCGCCCCGAAACCCAGCCCGCGCCCCGGCCACTCCCATCAAACCGGCCCCCGCGCCCGGCCGGCGCGCCCCCCAACCGCCCGCAAAAAGAAACGCCTCACTGATCCGACGAGAACCGCACACTCCCCGCCGGAATCCGCGCCCCGCACCACACCCGCACCCCGTGCAGCAGCTCGTTGTCCGCGCCGACCTCCGCCCCGTCGCCGACCACCGCACCGTCAAGCACGGTCCGCGCGCCGACCCGGGCGCCCGCCCCGACCAGGGAGTTGCGGACCACGGCGCCGGGTTCGACCACGGCGCCGGCCAGCACCGTGCTGCCGTCGATCCGGGCGCCGCCGCCGATGGCCGCGCCGGCGGAGACGCAGCTGCCGCCGCTGAGTTTGGCGTCCGGGGCGATGTCGGCCCCGGGCAGGGCGAGGTGTTCGCCGTGCCGGCCGGGCACGGCGGGTGAGGGGGCGCGGCCGAGGACGAGGTCGGCGGAGCCGCGCACGAACGCCTGCGGGGTGCCGAGGTCGAGCCAGTACGTGGAGTCGACCATGCCCTGCAGGTGCGCGCCGGCCGCGAGCAGGCCGGGGAACGTCTCGCGTTCGACGGAGACCGGGCGGCCGGCCGGGATCGTGTCGAGGACGGAGCGGGTGAAGACGTACGCGCCCGCGTTGATCTGGTCGGTGACGATCTCCTCCGGGGTCTGCGGCTTCTCCAGGAACGCGGTGACCCGCCCGTCGGCGTCGGTCGGCACCAGGCCGAACGCCCGCGGGTCCTCGACCCTGGTGAGGTGCAGCGAGACGTCGGCGCCGGTCCTGCGGTGGGTGCCGACGAGTTCGCGGATGTCGAGGCCGGTGAGGATGTCGCCGTTGAAGACCAGGACGGGTTCGCCGGGCGCGGAGTGCAGCCGGTGCACGACGTTGCGCAGGGCGCCGCCGGTGCCGAGCGGGTCGGTCTCGGTGACGTACTCCAGGTGCAGGCCGAGCTCCGAGCCGTCGCCGAAGTGCGGCTCGAAGACCTCGGCCAGGTAGGAGGTGGCGAGCACCACGTGCTCGATGCCGGCGGCCTTGGCGCGGGCCAGCTGGTGGGTGAGGAACGGCACGCCGGCCGCCGGGATCATCGGCTTGGGCGTGTGGACGGTGAGCGGTCGCAGCCGGGTGCCCTTGCCTCCGACCAGGAGGATGGCTTCGGTCGCCGGAGGACTCTCCACACCGGCGACGGTGGCAGATTGTGCGCGCATGGGAATGATAGTTCCATAACCGGGTAAGCAGCGTATTCGGGACTTGACGGTTCGTCCGCCGCGCCACGCCACCGGATCTCGCCGGTAGCCTGGCAGATGTGACGCCCACCGCCGAAACCGGCACCCCCGCAGGACTTCTCGCCGCCGCGCTCCGCGCCGACCCCGGTCGCCCGCTGGTCACTTTCTATGATGACGAGACGGGCGAAAGGGTTGAGCTGTCGGTCGCCACTTTTTCCAACTGGGTGGCCAAGACCGCGAATCTGCTCCAGGAGGAGCTGGGCGCGCAGCCCGGCGACCGGCTCGCGCTGCTGCTGCCCGCGCACTGGCAGACGGCGGTCTGGCTGCTGGCCGGCTTCTCCACCGGCGTGCTGGTGGCGCCCGGCGGCGACCCGGCGGGCGCGGACCTGGTGGTGAGCGGCCCCGACACGCTGGACGCGGCGCTGACCTGCAAGGGCGAGCGGATGGCGCTCGCGCTGCGGCCGCTGGGCGGACGGTTCCCGACGCCGCCGGCCGGGTTCGCCGACTACGCGGTCGAGGTGCCGAGCCAGGGCGACCGCTTCGTGCCGTACGAGCCGGTCGGCCCGGACGCGCCCGCGCTGGAACTTCCCGACGGCGGCGGCGTACTGGCCGGCGGTGAGGTGGTGGCACGGGCCCGCGCCTCGGCGGCCGGCCTGGGCCTCGTACCCGGGTCGCGGCTGCTGTCCGGGCTGCCCTTCGACGGCTGGGACGGGCTCGCGGCGGGGCTCCTGGCCCCGCTGGCCGCGGACGCGTCGGTGGTCCTGTGCCGGCATCTGGACCGGCTGCCGGCCGACCAGCTGGCCCGCCGCCAGGACGCGGAACGGGTCACCCACACCGCCTAGGTCGACCGCCGTCCCACCCGCTCCGGCGCCCCGGCGGCCCCCGGAGAAGCTCGGGCGAGCAGAATTGGTGTCCGAGGCAACCAAGTTGTCCTTTCGACTGTCTGAACGATTGCCGGTAGGGCATTCGTGCCCCGCTCCCCGGCGAACGGCGATCGGCACACGGCGGGGGAGGACTCGCGCGCGGTGGCCGACAGGACCTACCGAGGGACGGGCACGTGACCACGCCAGCAGGGCCACCGCACGGGGACGGCGACGCAGAGCGCGAGGCGGACGGCGACGCGGCTCCGGAAGCAGCCTCGGAATCAGCCCCTGAGGCGGCCCCGGAGCCGACGCCAGGACCCGACGCCGAACCGGCCGCCGAACCGGCCGCCGAGCCCGACCCGGAACCGGAGCCGGCCCCCGACGAGCCCGCGGACACGGCCGAAGCCGCCGCCGGAAACGCCGAAGCACCGGCCCCCGGTGATCCGGCCCCCGGCGACCCCGCCGAGCGTCCCGACGAGCTCGGCGCCCCGAAAAAGCCCCGCCGCCGCCACCGCGGCCTCCGCATCGCCGCGATATGCACCGCCGTCGTCGTCCTCATCGGCGGCGGCGGCCTCTGGTACGTCTACGAGCAGCTCAACGGGAACATCACCACCGACACCGCCACCGAGACCCAGCTGAAGGTCCACGAGTCGGAGCGGCCCACCGAGGGGCCGACCAAGGCCGAGAACGTGCTGCTCATCGGCTCGGACAACCGCGGCTCCGGCAACGAGCAGTACGGCCACGACACCGGCACCCAGCGCTCGGACACCACGATCCTGCTGCACCTGTCGGCCGACCGCAGCAGCGCCACGGCGATGAGCATCCCGCGCGACCTGATGACGCACGTGCCGGAGTGCCAGGCACCGGACGGGCACACCGTCAAGGCGACGTTCGAGCAGTTCAACTGGGCGTTCCAGTTCGGCGGCGCCGCCTGCACCATCCGCACGGTCGAGAACATGACGCACATCCGCATCGACCACCACCTGATCGTGGACTTCGCCGGCTTCAAGAAGATGGTCAACGCCATCGGCGGCGTGGACGTCTGCCTGAAGGAGCCGGTGCACGACATCGACGCGCAGCTCGACCTGCCCGCGGGCAAGCAGAAGCTCAACGGGGCCCAGGCGCTGGGCTTCGTACGGGCCCGGGAGAGCATCGGCGACGGCAGCGACACCCAGCGGATGGAGCGGCAGCAGGATTTCCTGGCCTCGTTGATCAAGAAGGTGCGCAGCAACGGCGTGCTGCTCAATCCGGTGAAGCTGTACCCGCTGCTGTCGGCGGCCACGTCGTCGCTGACCGCCGACCCGGGGCTGGACTCGCTGAACGAGCTGTACGACCTCGTGCACAGCCTGCAGAAGACGCCGACCGGGGCGGTGCACTTCCTGACCGTGCCGCAGGAGCCGTACGTCAACGACCACAACCGCGACCAGCTCATCCAGCCCGACGCCGACGGCCTGTTCACGACGCTGCGCGAGGACCGGCCGGTCGCGGTGGCGCCCGACAGCTCGTCCGGTGACAGCGGTGCCAAGCCCTCACCGGATGCGAGCGGCAGCTCCACGGCCTCCCCGAGTACGGCGCCGACGTACCACGGGACGACCGCGGATCGGGACATCTGCGACAAAAACTGAACCGCTCCCCCGGGCATCGATCGAGCGCAGAGCCGATATTCAGGCATTTGTCCCTACATCGACCGGCGGATTTGTCACGGGCGCGCATCGGCGCTGAACTGGGCCGCTAGTGTGAGCGATCCGGCAGATCCGGTTGGAGGACACGAACGACCGTGGACAACCAGGGCGGCAGCAACATCGATCCCGCGGACCAGTGGGTGCTCGATCCGGCCACCGGCACGTACCAGTTGCGGCTGGAGCCGGAGACCGGCGCGGGCGGCCGGCCCGGCGTTCCGCGTCAGGCGGGCCCCACCACGAGCGGCACCGGTACGAGCAGTCCCGCCGGCGGAGCCGCAGGAACCGCCGGAGGCACCGGCACCGCCGGCACCCGTCGTGCCGGCGGCCCGACCACCAGCGGCACCGGCACCGCCGCCGTCCCCACCACCGCGCCGCCCGGCCGCCGTCGCCGGGCGAACCCCGACACCGCCACTCCGGACCGCCGCCGGGGGCGGAAGAAGGGGAAGTCCGGCAAGCAGAAGGCGCTGCTGTGGACCGCGGGCACCCTCGGCTTCGTCCTCATCGCGGGCAGTGTCGGCGGCTACCTGGTCTACCAGCACTTCAACAACAACATCACGACGGTGGACGTCGGCAACGCCGGCAGCAAGAACGTCACGCACTCCGGTCCGATGAACATCCTGGTGATCGGCACCGACAGCCGGATCGGCCTCGGCGACAAGTACGGCGACGCGGGCAGCGTCGGCCACGCGGACACCACGATCCTGTTCCACGTCTCGGCCGACCGCAGCAACGCGACGGCGATGAGCATCCCGCGGGACATCGTCACGTCCATCCCCGACTGCCCGACCAAGCAGAAGGACGGCTCCACCAAGACCATCCCCGGCACGCCGGCCGGGATGACGACGCCGAAGTTCAACGAGAGCCTGGGGGTGGACGGCCGCGATCCCGGCTGCACCATGCGGGCCGTCTCGCAGCTGACCGGCGGCATCCCGATCGACCACTTCATGATGGTCAACTTCGAGGCGGTCAAGACCCTGTCGTCGGCGGTCGGCGGGGTGGACGTCTGCCTGGACCGCCCGCTGGTCGACCCCAAGTCGCATCTGAATCTGCCGGCGGGGCCGCACAAGCTGGAGGGCGAGCAGGCGCTGGAGTTCGTCCGCACCCGGCACGCGCTGCAGAACCAGAGCGACCTGGACCGGATCAAGCTGCAGCAGAACTTCATCGGCGCGATGATCCGCAAGATGAAGTCCGGCGGCACCCTGACCAACCCGAAGAAGCTGTTCACGCTGGCGAACGCGGCCACCAAGGCGCTCACCGTGGACTCCGCGATCGGCAGCGTCAGCAAGCTGACCAGCCTGGCCAAGGACCTCAGCAAGGTGGACAGCAAGCACATCTCGTTCACCACGCTGCCGGTGGTGGACAACCCCAACGAGAAGGTGCACGCCACGGTCGTGGTGGACCAGACCCGGGCGCCGCAGCTCTTCTCGCTGATCAAGAACGACGTCTCGCTCACCCAGGTGAAGAAGCCGGCCGCCAAGCCCGACCCGCGGCTGGTCGGGCCGAAGGCCACCCCGCACGACACCCGGGTCAACGTGCTCAACGGCAGCGGGGTCTTCGGCGCCGCGCAGGACACCGTCAACTGGCTGCAGAACACCCAGGGCGTCAACCGCTCGGCGAACGCGGGGAACGCGCCCGCCACCGCCAAGACGCTCCTGGAGTACGCGCCGAACCAGGCCGACCAGGCCCGCTCGCTGGCCGCGATGATGGGGCTGCCGGCGTCCGCGCTCAAGCAGGGCACGGTGAACGCGAAGCCGCTGGCGTACATGAAGCTGACGCTCGGCAAGGACTTCAGCACGCCCGGTACGCCGATCGGACCGCCGACCAGCGCACCGAAGGATCTGCAGAAGACCGAAGCGGACAATTCGGCCTGCGTGAAGTAGCTCACGAAACCTGACGGTGATCCACGTCGTGTTAAGTCAAAGGGAAGAGGTGCAACTTCACCCGTCCCGATTCCGTCTGACAGATGGACGACCGGGGACAGCACGGACAACAGCGGGGATCAGCGGAAGGGGTTCGCATGCGCGACGGAACGGTGGGCGGGATGCCCGGAATACCCGGGGCACCCGGCGGCCGGCCGGACATGCACGCGGACCCGTACGGGAACCGGCAGTACCAAGGCACGAACCACGAGAGCCCGCAGTACGAAGACCCGCAGCACGAGAGCCCGCAGCACGAGGACCCGCAGCGCGGTGGCGGCGACGAGCCGCCCGGCGAGATACCCGAGCCACGCGCGGCCGGGGGCAGCGGTGGCGGGCACCGGCGCGGCGGGTCGCGGCGGCGGCCCAAGAGCCGTAAGCGCCGGATACTCAAGTGGACGGCGATCATCGCCGCGGTCGCGGTGCTCGGCACGGCGGGCGCCGCGTACGGCTACTACGAGTACCTGTCGGGCAAGATCCGCAAGGGCGAGCGGGTCAGCGGCAGCACACACGTGGCCAAGACCAAGGCCAACGCCAACGGCGACACCCCGATGAACATCCTCATCCTCGGCTCCGACACCCGCAACGACGCCGAGGACCTCAAGCTCGGCGGCGCGAAGGACACCGTGGGCCAGCCGCCCCGGGCCGACGTGATCATGATCGCGCACCTGTCGGCCGACCGCAGCAACATGTCGGTGGTCAGCATCCCGCGCGACACCCGGGTCGACATCCCGCAGTGCACCGATCCCAAGACGCACCAGGTGTTCGCGCCGAAGAACGCCATCATCAACGAGTCGCTCGGCCGCGGCGGCGCCGGCTGCACGCTGGCCACCGTGCAGAACCTGACCGGCGTCTACATCGACCACTGGCTGACCATCGACTTCTCCGGTGTGGTGAAGATGGCCGACGTCGTCGGCGGTGTCTCGGTCTGCGTCAAGGAGAACGTGGACGACCACTCGACCCCCGCGCAGCCCGGCGGCTCGCACCTGCACCTCAAGGCCGGCACCCAGAAGATCTACGGCAACACCGCGCTGCAGTGGCTGCGGACCCGGCACGCCTGGGGCAGCGACGCGATGCGCTCCAAGGCCCAGCACATGTACATGAGCTCGCTGATCCGGGAGCTGCGCAGCCAGAACCTGTTCACGAACCCGGGCAAGCTCAACAAGATCGCGACCACCGCGATGTCGGCGTTCGAGGTCTCCAAGGAGATCGGCACCCCGAAGAAGCTCTACGACCTGGGCATGCAGCTCAAGACCGTGCCGTCGAACCGGATCACGATGCTGACGATGCCGCACGACGCGGACCCGGAGGACCCGACCGCGCACTACATCCCGTCGGCGGACGCCCCCCAGGTCTGGTCGCTGCTGCGCAACGACGTGGCGATGGACAGCAACGGCAAGGCGAAGACGCCGGCCTCCGGATCGCCGGCGGCGAAGCCGACGACGACCGCGCCGTCCGGACCGCCGGCGGCCGCGGCGGCCACCATCCCGGTCACCGTCGTCAACGGCACGGCGGGCACCAGCGGCGGCGTGGCGACCGACCACCGGGCCACCAGCATCGCGACCGCGCTGAAGGCGGCCGGCTTCACCCAGGCCACCACAGGGCAGACCGCTCCCAGCCCGGGCACCGTCCTCAACTACCCGGCGAGCAGCGGCGCCCAGGGCAAGGCGAACGCCCTGTCGGTGGGCAAGGCGCTGAAGATCCCGGCAGCCAACGTCAAGGCGTCCACGACCGCGAAGGCCATCACGCTGACCGTCGGCGCGGACTGGAAGACCGGTACGGACTTCAGCAAGACGCTGCCGAAGAGCGGTTCGGTGCCGACGACGGCGGACGCGGTGAACGGGGCGGACACCACCGGGTGCATGGAGGTGCTGAAGATCTACCGCTGGTAGCGGGTGCCGGTGGGACCGGGGCCGTCCGTACCCGCCTCCGCGCGGGTACGGACGGGGCTCACGCCTCCGCGCGAGCGGTCTCGCTCTGCTCGTCGCGCACCGCGGGGCGGCGGCTGGCGATCACCCGGCGGGCCAGCGAGCGCGGGCTGGTCAGGAAGCCGTAGCCCCAGCACATGTGCATGGTGCCGAGCGCCAGCGGGATCCGCAGCCGGGCGCCCGCCGGCAGCCCGCGGCCGGCCGGCAGCGAGCCCAGGACGATGCCGGCCAGGTAGGCGGCGGGCACGACCAGCGCCCACGGCGTCAGGGCCGCGCCGACGACGATGCCGGCCACGTTGGCCAGCAGCGCGCCGGGCGCGGCCAGGTAGCGCAGGTTGACCGAGCCGCGGTGGTAGCGGGTGACGACCCGGCGCCAGCGGCCGTAGTCCTTGTACTGCTTGGCGAGCGCGCGCACGCTGGGCCGCGGCCGGTAGGAGACCCGCAGCTCGGGCGAGAACCAGATCAGGTGCCCCGCCTCGCGGATCCGGTAGTTCAGCTCCCAGTCCTGGGCGCGGATGAACTCCACGTTGTAGCCGCCCTGCCGTTCCAGCACCTCGCGGCGGAAGACGCCGAGGTAGACGGTGTCGGCCGGGGCGGCCTGGCCGCCGGTGTGGAAGGCGGCGTTGCCGACGCCGATCTTCGCGGTCATCGCGGCGGCCACCGCGCGCTCCCAGTCGTTCTCGCCCTCGGCGTGCATGATGCCGCCGACGTTGGCCGCGCCGGTCTCGGCGAGCAGCCGGACGGCGGTGGCGATGTAGTCCGGCGAGAGCATGCCGTGCCCGTCGACCCGGACCACGACGGGGTGCCGGGACGCCTGGATCGCCGCGTTGAGCGCGGCGGGCGTGCGTCCGGTGGGGTTGGGCACCGTGTGGACCCGGGGGTCCTCGGCGACCAGCTCGGCGGCGATCTCATCGGTGCGGTCCTTGGACGGGCCGATCGCGATGACGACTTCCAGCTCGCCTGGATAGTCCTGCTCCAGGATGTGCCGGACGGAGTCGCGCAGATGGCGCTCCTCGTTGAGGACCGGCATGATCACGGAGACTGCCGGGAGTGCGGTGTCAGTGGCGGCGTTCATCGCGGCAAACGTTACCGCTAACGGGGGACCCCAGCGCGTGGGGCCAAGACCTACAGTCCTATTTGTCCCTAGCCTGAACGGGTTCGCGTCCTTATCGCCCCACTACCTCACGGCCCCGTCCGTGACCTCTACGCGGAGGGACCCCCGTGCCGCCCAACCGACGCAGCCCGTCAGGAGCCCGCCGACCGGCCGCCGGCCGCCGTCCCGCCGCTGGGCGCAGGCCGCCGATCCGCTGGAGCACCAGGATCGCCGGCGGTGTGGCGCTGCTGGTGATCACCGCGGCCGGCGTCGGCCACGCCGTGGTGAACGGCATGAACGGCGCCATCGACCGGGTGGACGCCTTCGGCGGCATGCAGGGCCGCCCCGACGGCACCAAGGGCACCAACTTCCTGCTGGTCGGCACCGACGGCCGGGACGGCATCGACCCGGCGGAGAAGCGCCAGTACCACCTGGGCGGCGAGCCCTGCCACTGCACGGACACGATCATGCTGGTGCACCTGTCGGAGGACCGGTCGCGGGCGAGCGTCGTCAGCATCCCGCGCGACACGCTGGTGCAGCTGCCGACCGGGGCCGCGACCGCCACCCCGAGCCCGGCCGGCTCCACAGCGGCGGCCGTGGACGCCAAGGCGGCCGGCCCTTCCGCGAGCGCCTCCCCCACCGCGTCGGCCGCCCGCCCCGCCACCCGCCCGGCCAAGATCAACGAGGCGTACGCGGACGGCGGCCCCAAGCTCACCGTCAGCACCGTCGAGCAGCTCACCGGCGTGCACATCGACCACTACCTGGAAGTGGACTTCACCAGCTTCATGAAGACGGTGGACGTCATCGGCGGGGTCCCGGTCTGCACCACCCGCCCGCTCAAGGACTCGCACACCGGCCTGAACCTGCCGGTCGGCACCACCGTGCTGGACGGCGGTCAGGCCCTGCAGTACGTACGGTCCCGGCACCTGGACGAGTCGGCGGACCTCGGCCGGATCCAGCGCCAGCAGCGTTTCGTGGCGCAGATCATCCACAAGGTCACCAGCGGCGGCATCCTGACGAACCCGGTGGAGCTGGCCAAGGTGGCCGGCACCGCGCTCGGCTCGGTGCGCGCCGACCAGGGCCTGAAGCCGACCGATCTGATCGCGCTGGTCAAGAGCATGAAGAACTTCTCGTCGCACTCGTCGGAGTTCACCTCGGTGCCGATCAGCAACCCGAACTACACCGTGCCCGGTGTCGGCTCGACGGTGAAGTGGGACGACGCCAAGGCGGGCGTGCTGTGGGCGGACCTGCGGGCCGACAAGCCGCTCGCACCGGTCCGCAAGGCCCCGGCGGCGACCCCGCACGCCGGGGGGCTCAAGCCGGTCACGGTGGACGTCGACCCGGCGACCATCCGGGTCCGGGTGGCCAACGGCACCGACACGGTCGGGCTGGCGGCCTCCGCGCAGAAGGCGCTGCACGCGACCGGCTTCGCCACCACCGGCGCCCCCGGCACCTCGGAGCACCGCACGGCCAGGACGGTGATCACCTACGACCCGGGCTGGGACCGTTCCGCCAGGTCGCTGGCCGCGGCGCTGCCCGGCGCCCAGCTGGTGCCGGTGGCGGGGCAGGGCGCGGTGATGCGGGTGACGCTCGGCACCGACTTCAAGGCAGTGGCGCCGGTGGCCGCGGCGCCGCCGTCGGACAGCTCCGAGCACGCGCTGACCGGGGACGAGGTGGGCTGCCCGTGACGGGGTGGCGGTGAGACCCGTGGCGGGCGGTCGAGGGGACCCCAGCCCGTCCAGCCCCCGTCCCGTACGGCCCTCAGTCGTCCAGGCCCTCCGCCGCCCGCTCCCTGCGCAGCTCCAGGATCGCGCGGCGGCGGGCCAGCCGGTGGGTGCGGCGGATCTGCGCCTCCTGCCAGCGGCGGCGGTCGCGGTCGGTCTCCGGCAGCACCGGCGGCACCCGGCGCGGCCGGCCCTCGGCGTCCACGGCGACGAAGACCAGGTACGCGCTGGCCACCTGCTTGGCGGCGCCGGACTCGTTCCACCGCTCGGCCACCACCCGCACGCCGACCTCCATCGAGGTGCTGCCGGTCCAGTTGACCTGGGCCTTCACCTGGAGCAGGTCGCCGACCATGACGGGTTCGAGGAACGCCATCTCGTCCATCGCGCCGGTGACGGCCGGGCCCCCCGAGTGCCGTCCGGCGACGGCGCCGGCCGCGTCGTCGACCAGCTTCATCACCACGCCGCCGTGCACCGTGCCGAGCAGGTTCGTGTCGTGCGCGCTCATGATGTGGGAGAGCGTGATCCGGGAGGCGGAGTTCGGCTTGCCCGGGATCACCGGGGCGGCCGGAACGTCATCGATCATGACAGCCACTTTATGTCCGTTACGGCTTCGCTGCGGCCGGTGGCCGAATGCATCGGGTCTGCTACAGAACCGCCCTGGATTGCGGGTCGCACCGGGTGGCCAGGCACACTTTCGGCATGAACGGTTGGAGCGATGACACCGAGCGGCGACGGCTCTCAGAGCCGCCGCTCCCCCCAGAACTGTCGCCTCGCCGCGCCGCCGCAGCCGGTGGCGGCATCCCGCCGCAGCCCTCCGCGCGCCCGCAGCAGGGCGGCCCCGGCGGTCCCGGCGGATTCGGCGACCCGCAGCCGGGCGGCGGGTCCGGCGACGGCTACGGCCCGCCCTCGACGAGCGGCAGGGGCAGCGGTCCCCGGCGCCCGCGCTGGAGCACCCGCAAGAAGATCGGCTACACCGCGCTCGGTCTGGTCGTGGTGCTGCTCGTGGTGTCCGTCTCCACCTACTTCTGGGCCGACTCCAAGGTGCGCCGCGAGGTGGACCTCAGCAAGGTCGAGGACCGGCCGCCGACCGGCAAGGGCACGAACTACCTGATCGTCGGCTCCGACAGCCGTGAGGGCCTGACCAAGCAGGACGAGAAGGATCTGCACACCGGCGCCGACAGCGGCCAGCGCACCGACTCGATGATGATCCTGCACACCGGCAGCAACGGCACCACGATGATGAGCCTGCCGCGCGACTCCTACGTCACCATCCCGGCCTTCACCGGCAAGGAGTCGGGCAAGCGGTACGCGGCCTCCACCCACAAGCTCAACCGGGCGTATTCGGACGGCGGCCCCGAGCTGCTGACCCGCACGATCGAGTACAACACCGGCCTGCACATCGACCACTACGCGGAGATCGGCTTCTCCGGCTTCGTCAACCTGGTCAACGCGCTCGGCGGCGTCAACATGTGCCTGGACAAGCCGCTCAAGGACAAGGCGTCCGGCGCGGACTTCCAGGCCGGCTGCCAGAAGCTGAACGGCAAGCAGTCGCTGGCGTTCGTCCGGCAGCGGCACCAGGAGGCCGACCAGGACCTGGGCCGGATGCGCAACCAGCAGAAGTTCCTGTCCACGCTGGCGCACCAGGCGGCCTCGCCGACCACCGTGCTCAACCCGTTCAAGCTCTACCCGGTGATCGGCTCCGGCCTCGACACGCTCATCGTGGACAAGAAGATGAGCCTGCTCGACCTCACCCACATGTTCTGGGCGATGAAGGGTGTCACCGGCGGCAGCGGCAAGTCGATCACCGTGCCGATCGCCAACGCGAACTACATGACGCCGAACGACGGCGACGCGCTGAAGTGGGACATGACCAAGGGCAAGCAGCTCTTCGACGAGCTGAAGAACGACCAGAAGGTCACCGTCACGAAGTAGCGGCCCTCGCGCCCTTCGCGGGCGGCGGCATGAAGCGGCCCCGGTCACCACGGCGTTCACGCGCCGGGCGGCCGGGGCCGTTCCCGTTCCCGCTGTCTGCGGGCAGGTGCCGGACGGCTCAGGCGGGGATCGGCACGCCGGTGACGGTGGGCACCCACTGGTCCAGCTCCGCGCGCCAGTAACGGGCCACGTTCAGCCGGGTCGGCTTGGGCTCGCCCGGCAGCTGGAACCTGAGCGAGCTCCACAGCGCCCCCCGCCTCACGTCGGTCACCAGAGCCGCGGCCTCAGCGCGCGGTATCGCCGCCACCAGCTCCTTGGGGCGGGCGCTCATCCGCCCGGCCTTGTGGAAGACCACGGCCTGCTCGGTGACGGTGACGAAGTAGTACTTCACGAATGCCTGGGCGATCAGCCCGAACAGGTTGGTGAGGTACGGGCTCGGACCGGTCACCGTGTGGATCGTGGCGATGGGCCGGTCGGCCGGGTTGATCTGCGCGATGGCCTGGGCCACCTGTTCCTGCATCGTGGACTTCCGAATGGCCATGAAGTGCCCCCACTTTCGGTTGACTTGAAACGCCGCGACGCCGCTACCAGGCTGGTAGCGGCGTCGCAGCGTATCGTCTTCCGGCTGTCAGGTACGCGCCCAGGTGGCCGATCGTACGAAGCCGTGACTTCCGTTATCGATCAGTGACGTGCGGCTGCTCCGCGACGGCGCAGACCGAAGACCGCGCCACCGCCGATGACCACGAGGGCACCCGCGATACCGGCGATCATCCCGGTGTTGCTACCGCCACCGGTCTCGGCCAGGTCCGACGAGCCACCGGCCGCGGGAGACGGCGCGTTGGTGTCGTCCACGACCGGCGCCGCGGCGCTGGAGGTCGGGGCCGCGGTCGGCGGGGTGGTGGCCGGGGCGGCCGGCGTGGTCGTCGGAGCCTCGGTCGCCGGGGTGGTCGGCGTCGTCACCGGGGGGGAGGTCGGCGGCGGCGTGGTGGGCGGCGTGGCGCACGCCTCGGAGCCCGTGGTCACGTCCTTGTCGCCGACCTTGGCACCCGACGTCTTGACGACCGTCACGGTGTACGTGGTGTTGGGCGTCCAGGCGACCGGGATGCTGACGTTGACACCCTCCTGGGTGCCGACGACGTCGTCCTTGCTGCCGACGACGTTGTCGCCCTGGTGAACGGTGATGTTCACGTGGGTGCCGGAGCCGTCCTTGTCGAGCACGTTGATGGCGCCCTGGCCGGCCGTGCACGAGGCGGTCGGGGTGAACTCAGTGATGCTGCAAGCAAACGCGTTGCCTGCCACGCCGAGCGCGATTGCGGCTGCGGCGGAGGCGACGCCGATGGAACGCACCGCGATTGCGGTGCGGCGGGATATAGACACGTCTTCCCTTCACGGGATCGGAACACAAGCGCGGAATAGGGCACACAGTGGGCAATAGCCGTCCCCCGTACCACTGATGGCATCCACACCTCTACAAGCCCCGCCGCTTGCTTGTCAATTGATCGCAACCGGCGGCTAAACCGCCCCAACTACCCGAAGAGCACCCGGAACAGCACTCAATTGAGCACCCGTCCCGGCGGTTTATTACGGAGTTGAGACGTACGGAACCGTGATGCGCCGGGACGGCGGGCCTCGCGTCGGCTACGGCAGGTTGCGGGACATCACGATGCGCTGGACCTGGTTCGTACCCTCGTAAATCTGAGTAATCTTCGCGTCGCGCATCATCCGCTCCAGCGGGTAGTCCCGCGTGTAGCCGTAGCCGCCGAGGAGTTGGACCGCGTCGGTGGTGATGTCCATGGCCGCGTCGGAGGCGTAGCACTTGGCCGCGGCGCCGAAGAAGGTCAAGTGCTCGTCCTTGCCGCCGCCCTCCGAGACGCGCTCGGACCTGGCCGCGGCGGCGTAGGTGAGCTGGCGGGCCGCTTCGAGCTTCATCGCCATGTCGGCCAGCATGAACTGGATGCCCTGGAACTCGGCGATGGCCTTGCCGAACTGCTTGCGCTCCTGGACGTAGCCCTTGGCGTAGTCGAGCGCGCCCTGGGCGATGCCGATGGCCTGGGCGGCGATGGTGATCCGGGTGTGGTCCAGGGTCTTCATCGCGGTGGCGAAGCCGGTGCCCTCCTCGCCGATCATCCGGCTCGCCGGGATGCGGACGTGGTCGAGGTAGACCTCGCGGGTCGGCGAGCCCTTGATGCCGAGCTTCTTCTCCGGGGCACCGAACGAGACGCCCTCGTCGTCCTTCTCGACCACGAAGGCCGAGATGCCCTTCGAGCGCTTGTCGGGGTCGGTGACCGCCATGACGGTGTAGAACTCCGAGACGCCGGCGTTGGTGATCCAGCGCTTGACCCCGTCGAGTACGTAGAAGTCGCCGTCGCGCACCGCGCGGGTCTTCATGCCGGCCGCGTCGGAGCCGGCGTCGGGCTCGGACAGCGCGTAGGAGAACATGCCCTCCTTGCGGGCCAGCGCGCCCAGGTACGTCGCCTTCAGCTCCTCGGAGCCGGACAGCTGGACGGGCAGCGAGCCGAGCTTGTTGACCGCCGGGATCAGCGAGGAGGACGCGCAGACCCGGGCGACCTCCTCGATCACGATCACGGTGGACAGCGCGTCGGCGCCGGCCCCGTCGTACGCCTCGGGGACGTGGATGGCGTGCAGGTCGTTGGCTTCCAGCGCCTCGCGGGCCTCCTGCGGGAAACGCGCCTGCTCGTCCACCTCGGCGGCGAAGGGGGCGATCTTCGCCTCGGCTAGCGAGCGGACCGCGTCCCGGAGCATGTCGTGCTCCTCGGAGGTCCGGAAAAGGTCGAAGTCGGAGGAACCGGCCACAGAGTCTCACTCCCCGGGTGCTAACTACCGTTAAGTAACCCTACGATCGTAGGCCCGGGCGCCGCTGCGGTATCCCGTCGGCATGCGTGACGTTCATGACTTTCACCTCCCGTTCGGCGCGGGCCGCCCGCCCGCGCCGCCGCCGGGCCGTCAGGACACGTTCTTGCCGAGCTTGTCGACGGTGTTCGTGGCGATGTAGTGCTTCATCGTGTCGTTGCGCAGCGCCTCCCACAGCGCCGACGAGCCGTTGTCGTCGAGCAGCACCACCGACTGCTTCTGGATGGTGTCGAAGCCGGCGACCGGCGCGTTCATGAAGACCATGTCCGAGGAGCGCACGCCGCGCATGTTCCACACCAGGTCGCGCAGGTCGCCGTTGGACAGCTTGTCGTCCACGCTGACCACGTCGGTGAACTGGTCGAGGGTGTGCTTGAGCTTGAGCGGGTTGGCCAGGGTGCCGCCGGAGAGCATCTTGGACAGCACCGCGCGCAGGAAGTTCTGCTGCCGGTGGGTGCGGTCCAGGTCGCCGTTCGGCAGGCCGTAGCGCTCCCGTACGTAGTCCAGGGCGTCGTCGCCGTCCATGTGGTGGGTGCCGGCCGTCCAGACGCCGCCGGGGCCGTTGCGGCGGGAGACCGTCTTGTCCACGGTGATGTCCACGCCGCCGACCGCGTCGGTCAGCTTCTTGAAGCCGCTCCAGTCGATCACCGCGAGGTGGTCGATCTTCACCTTGGTGAGCCGCTGCACGGTGTCGATCAGCAGCGGCGGGCCGCCCCAGGAGAAGGCCGCGTTCAGCTTGGCCTTGCCGTGGCCGGGGACGTTCACCCAGGAGTCGCGGGGCAGCGAGACGACGTAGGCCTGTTTGTGGTCGGCGGGTATGTGCAGCAGCATCATCGTGTCGCTGCGCTGCGCGCCGGGCTTCCACTCCGGGGCCTTGGCGTCCTTGCCGGTGGTCGGCAGGTCGGAGCGGGCGTCCACGCCGACCAGCAGGAAGTTCTCGCTGCCGCCCTTGGAGGGCGCGGGCTGCGCGGCGGCCGGCACGTTCGTCGGGAACGCGTTGGGGATGCGGGAGACCCGGCCGGTGTAGTGCTCGAACGCCAGGTAGCCGCCGCCGACGACCAGCAGGACGCCGGCGCAGAGCAGGGCGAGGGCGGCGTACAGGACCCGGCGGGTACGGCGGCGGCGCCGGGCCGAGCGGTCGGGGGCGGTTCCCGGAGCGTCCGGACCGTCGGGCTCGTCCGGGACCTCGGGGTCGCCGGGAGCGTCGAAGGCTCCGGGGTCGTCGGGGCGGTCAGGGCCGCCGGGCGCGTCCAAGGCGCCGGTACCGCCGGGATTTCGGGGGTCGGTCGGCTCGGGGAGCGCGGCCGGCTCCGGCTGGTCGGCCGGCTCCGGTTGCTGCTCCTCGTCTGCCGGACCGGCCTCCTTGGCCCAGGACGGCCGGCGGGCCGTCGTCTCCTCGGCGGTGTCGGCGACCCCCTCGCCCCTCCCACCGGTTCTGCGCGCGGCTATGCCGTCGTCGTCACTCACAATTGCCCCCACCCCATAGATCTCTGCACGTATTGTGCAGCGCGCGCCCTCCCACCACCACGATTTGGTTCGCCCATTCCACGGCCTATGCTCTGCGCATGCCTCTGAAGCTCACCGTCATCGGCACCGGCTACCTCGGCGCCACCCATGCTGCGGCCATGGCCGAGCTCGGATTCGAGGTCCTCGGGCTCGACATCGAGCCGCGGAAGGTCGAGATGCTCTCCCAGGGCAGGGTGCCGATGTACGAGCCCGGGCTGGAGGAGATGCTCGCCCGGCACGTGGCCGGCCTCGACGGCTCCAGCGGGCGGCTGCGCTTCACCACCTCCTGGGAGGAAATCGCGGAGTTCGGCGACGTGCACTTCGTGTGCGTCAACACCCCGCAGAAGCACGGCGAGTACGCGTGCGACATGAGTTACGTGGACCGGGCGTTCGCGCTGCTGGCCCCGCATCTGCGGCGGCCGGCCCTGGTGGTCGGCAAGTCCACCGTGCCGGTGGGCAGCGCGGCCCGGCTGGCGGCGACGCTCGCGGAGCTGGCGCCGGCCGGGGAGGACGCGGAGCTGGCCTGGAACCCGGAGTTCCTGCGCGAGGGCTTCGCCGTCCAGGACACGCTGCACCCCGACCGGATCGTGGTCGGCGTGACGAGCGAGCACGCCGAGTCACTCCTCCGGGAGGTTTACGCGACACCCCTCTCAGAAGGCACGCCTTTCGTGGTCGCCGACTACCCGACCGCCGAGCTCGTCAAGACCGCGGCCAACGCCTTCCTCGCCACGAAGATCTCCTTCATCAACGCCATGGCGGAGGTCAGCGAGGCGGCCGGCGGCGACGTCGTCAAGCTCGCGGAGGCGATCGGGCACGACGACCGGATCGGCCACAAGTTCCTGCGGGCCGGGATCGGGTTCGGCGGCGGCTGCCTGCCCAAGGACATCCGCGCGTTCATGGCGCGGGCCGGCGAGCTGGGCGCCGACCAGGCGCTGACGTTCCTGCGCGAGGTCGACTCGATCAACATGCGCCGCCGCACGCACATGGTGGAGCTGGCCCGGGACGCGGTCGGCGGCGGGTTCCTCGGCAAGCGGATCGCGGTGCTCGGCGCGAGCTTCAAGCCGGACTCGGACGACGTGCGGGACTCCCCCGCTTTGAACGTCGCCGGTCAGATCCACCTCCAGGGCGGCCAGGTGACCGTCTACGACCCCAAGGGCATGGACAACGCGCGGCGGCTGTTCCCCACGCTCGGTTACGCGCCGACACCGGTGGACGCGGTACGGGGCGCCGACATAGTGCTGCACCTGACGGAGTGGCGCGAGTTCCGGGAGCTCGACCCGGAGGCGCTGGCAGAGGTGACCGGCCGCCGGCTGATCCTGGACGGCCGCAACGCGCTGGATCCCGCGCTGTGGCGCAAGGCAGGCTGGACATTCCGGGCGATGGGCCGCCCGGCCGCGTAGGCGGGGCTGTGGCGTGAGGCGCGCTTTCGGGTAAGGGGCAGGCGTCTTGGTGCGCGGTCCGTACGAGGCCGCGGTCGCGTAAGGGGCAGGCGTCTTGGTGCGCGCCCCCTACAACGCACGCGTTCGATCGGCGCCGGCCCCGTCAACCTGCCTTGTTCTTGCGGTAGGTCCGCATCTTCGCGCGGCTGCCGCACACCGCCATCGTGCACCAGCGGCTGCGGCCGGCCGGGCTGCGGTCGTAGTACACCCAGCGGCAGGTGTCGGAGGCGCACGCCTTCAGCCGCTGCCAGCTGCCGTCGGCCGTCCCCGCCGCGACGGCCGCCGCGATCCGGGCGGTGAGCACGGCGACGCCGGTGAGGCCGTCGGCCGGACGTACCGTCGCCGTGCCCGTCTCGTCCACGGCGAGCCGCAGCGGCCCGCGGGCCAGCAGGCGGGCCAGCGCGGCGACCGCCGCGGGCGCCATGTCCACGCCCGCGTGGGCCTGGCACGCGTCCCGCAGCGCCTCGCGCAGCTCGATCACCTCGGCGAGCCCGCCGTCCCCGAAATCCGCGCCCTCGGTGCCGTCCGGGCCGCCGTGCGCGCGCACCCACGCCGCCAGGTCGGCCGGCGTCAGCAGCTCCTCGCCGGTCTCGCTCTCCAGGTCGACGGTGTTCACCAGGTCCTGGACCAGCCGCAGCGGCTCGGGGGCGGGTTCGCGTACTCCAGGCTGCTGCACCCTTGCCACGTTACCGCTGCCACGCCATGATGAAGTAACGGTTACCGGCTGATGCCCGTATACCGGTAACGTCCTTCCCTGACGTCCCGTGAAAGGAACCCCTGATGATCGGCACGCTGAGCGCGGTGGCCCTCGACTGTCGCGACCCCCGGGCGCTCGCCGCCTTCTACGCCGAACTGGTCGGCGGCACCGTGGAGGCCGAGGACGACACCTGGGTCGACCTCAAGCGCCAGGGCGCCCAGACACTGTCCTTCCAGCTCGCCCCCGACCACCGCGCGCCCAAGTGGCCCGACCCGGCCGCCCCGCAGCAGATCCACCTCGACATCGCCGTCCCGCGCGAGGGCATGGACGACGCCGAGAAGCAGGTGCTCGCGCTGGGCGCGACGCTCCTTGAGGGTGACCTGGACGGCACCCGCAACTGGCGGGTCTTCGCCGACCCGGCCGGGCACCCGTTCTGCCTCTGCGCCTGCTGAACGGCCCTTTCGGTGCCGGGCGCGGGAGTCATCCCGACGCGGTGTCCGTAAAAGCAGCTCGGCGGCTGGCGTAATCTGACGGAATCGCCGTCCGGTGCGGCGGGTCGGATTCGGGGAGTTGGTCAACGTGGCTCAATATCTCGTCGGTTCGCGCGCCAGCAACCTTGCCAAAACCCAAGTACGTGAATATCTGCGGCCGTTGCGTGAACGGTTTCCGGACGTCACGTTCACCCACCGGGTGATTCTGGAGGGCGGCGACCGGGACCGAAAGTCGCCGACCTCCGTCGTGTCGGCCGCCAGCGGCGGTTCGGCGTTCAGCACCGAGCAGGAGGCGGCGCTGTCCCGCGGCGACGTCGACGTGGTCGTGCACTCGATGAAGGACCTGCCCACCGCGAACCCGGCCGGTCTGGTGCTGCTCGCCCCGCCGCCGCGCGAGGACGTGGCCGACGCCCTGTGCGGCTCGACGCTGGCGGGCCTGCGCGAGGGAGCGCGGGTCGGCACGGGTGCGCCGCGCCGCGTCGCCCAACTCCTCGCGGTGCGGCCCGATCTCCGGATGGTCCCGATTCGCGGGAATGTGCCGCCGCGGCTGAAAAAGATCGAAACGGAAGGGCTCGACGCGGTGGTGCTCGCCGTGGCGGGCCTTCGCCGTCTCGGCCTTGACGACGCGATCGGCGAAATCCTGCCACTCGACCTATTCCCGCCGAGCCCGGGACAGGGCGCCCTGGGAATCCAGATCCGCGAGGGCGACAGGGAAATCCGCGAAATCCTTTCCACCGCGGGGGATCTGTCGGCCGACGCGCAGGTCAGGGCGGAACGCGCGTTTCTCGCCGAACTGCACGGCGGGTGCAGCGTTCCGGTGGGTGCTTACGCCGAGTCGCTGCCGGGCGGCCGGCTGCGGCTGTCGGGTCAGGTGACGTCACTGGACGGCACCACGCAGATCTCCGCGACCCGGACGGGTGAGGCCGCGGATCCCGAGTCCCTCGGCCGGGGCCTGGCGGCCGACCTGGTCGCCCAGGGCGCTCACCGGATTCTGGACGCGATCCGTACGGCCGCGCTGGCCGGCTGAGAGGTCGTGGGCCGGCTGGAGGTCGCGGTCAGGGCGCGGGTCGGGCCGAGCGCGCGGTACGCGCCTTGCGGGGCGCGGCGGAGCGGGGCGGCTGGGCCCGCATGTGGTCGCGGACCCGGGTCATGATGTCGCCGAGATGGCGCAGGTCGTCGTCCGCCATGGGGTCGAACAGCAGACCGCGGATCAGCCGGACGTGCCCGGGAAGCACCCGCTCGACGAGGGCGCGGCCGTCGCCGGTGATGGCGACCAGGGTGGCGCGGTCGTCGTCGGGGCTCGGGCCGCGGGTGACCAGCCCCGCCTTCTCCAGCAGGCCGGCCTGGTAGGTCAGGCCGCTGCGGCTGTAGACGACGCCGTCGGCCAGTTCGGTCATGGTCAGCGGACCGTCCAGCTGGCTGAGCCGGGCCAGCAGCTGGAACTGGACGTAGCTGATGCCGCCCTCGGCGCGCAGCTGCTGTTCGACCTGGTGCTGGAGCAGGCTGACGGCTTCCATGAGCACGAAGTAGGCGCCCAGCTGGGCGGGATCGAGCGACGCGACGTCCTCGGGTCCGGGCACGGCACCGGGGCCGGGGGCGGGACGGCTGTCGGTCATCCGCTCACGCTACATGGTGCGAATTCGCAGCAGTGTGATCCTCCTCACCCAGGTTCGGCTTTGCTTCGAAGTCGAAGCAAGTTACGGTGACGTTGTGCTTCGAATTCGAAGCACACAGAACCGCACCTGGAACAGGGGAAGCTCATGAAGGCGATGCGTTACCACTCCTACGGCGACAGCGACGTCCTGGTCTACGAGGAGACGGACCGCCCGGTGGCGGGCGCGGGCCAGGTGGTGCTGAAAGTGGCCGGCGCCGCGTTCAACCCGGTCGACGTGCCGATCCGCGGCGGCGTGCTGAAGGACGTCTTCCCGGTGGCGTTCCCGCACACGCCCAACTACGACGTGTCGGGCGTCGTCACCGAGACGGGTGAGGGCGTGAGCGGCTGGAGCGTCGGCGACGCGGTGGTGGCGTTCCTGCCGATGACCGCACCGGGCGCGGCGGCCGAGTACGCGGTCGCGCCGGCCGAGGCGCTGGTCGCCGCTCCCCTGACCGTCGAACTCGCCGACGCCTCCGCGCTGCCCTCGACCGTGCTGACGGCCTGGCAGTCGCTGTTCGAACTGGCCGGTCTGAAGCCCGGCCAGAGCGTCCTGATCAACGGCGCGGGCGGCGCGGTGGGCGGTTACGCCGTCCAGCTCGCCGCGCAGGCCGGCGCCACCGTGACCGCGACCGCCGGTCCGCGCAGCCACGACCGGGTCCGCTCCTACGGCGCCGACCGGATAGTGGACTACACCGCCACCCCCGTCCTGGAGGCCCTGGCCGGCCGGCGCTTCGACGTGGTCCTGAACCTGGTGCTCAACCTGACTCCGTCAGCCCCGGAAGAGGTCGCCCAGCTGGTGGACGAGCTGGTAGCCGACGGCGGAGTCTTCCTGAGCACCACGACCCCGGTCCCGAAGTCCCCCGCCCGCGCCATCCGGGCGACGGACGTCTTCGTCCGCAGCGACGCGACCCGACTCGCCGACCTGGTCGCCCAGGTGAACGCCGGCACCCTCCAGATCGACGTGACGTCCCGCCGCCCCCTGACCGACCTCCCGTCCATCCACGACGAATGCCTGGCAGGCCGGCTCCCCGGCAAAACCATCGTGATCCCCTGACTCGACGACCGGGCGTATCCGGTCAGCGCAGTGCGGCGCGTACCCGATCGCGGAGGGTCTCGTCGGCGAGCGTGTCCGCGCTGCGCCAGGCCCAGGCGCTCACCTCTTCCTCCTGGAGCTTTACGGGCTGCTCGCCTTCCGCCCGGAACAGGTAGCGGAAGTCGATGTGCTGGTGCGCGTCCTCGTTCTTGGCGGGATTCGCCGGGATGGGGTGCACGTCGATGTGCACCGGGAGCGGGGACACCGGGGAGGGGGTCAGCGTGATCCCCGTTTCCTCGATCAGCTCCCGCAACGCGGCGCCGATGAGGTTCGCGTCCTCTGGCTCGACGTGTCCGCCCGGGGTCAGCCACTTGCCGAGGGCCACGTGGCGGATGAACAGTACGTCTCCGCTGCCGTTCAGCAGGACGGCCCCGGCCGTGACGTGGCCCCGGTATTCCTTGCGGTTCGTCAGGTCCACCCCGTCGTCCAACAGTTCGTGAACGACCGCCAGAGCGGCTTTCTCCTCGGGATGCGCGTCGGTATACCCGGCCAGCGTGGCGCGGATGTGGTCTGCCGTAATGGGCATCGGATCACCTGTTGTAGTAGCTGAGCCAGGTAGCGGCGATGGTCGCGCGGTCGTCTGCGGACACCTCGTGCAAGCCGGGGGTCAGGTCGCCTCGGGCCAGCAGTCTGACGCTCGCCAGGATCTCTCCTTGTACCAGGAAGATGAACGGTCCAACGCTGGCTCCGTGTAGAAAGTTGACGGCGTTGCCATGGTTCATCAGATAGAAGTAGTGACCGGTCGTCTGGTACCGGGTGATGTGCTCGCCCGAATTGGCACGGGTGTAGCCGTCCGGGAGGCCACTCAGCTCTAACTCGTCCTCCGAGCTGGTCACCGTTGCGACGTATGCCCCGTTCTTGAGCAGCGTGAAGTCCTCGCCTCTGAGTGCGAACGCCCCCGTGGAGCACAGCACCAACCCGGCTGCTCCAATCGCCTGATCTCGGTCGCGTGCGACGCCGAAGCCTTGTGACAGCGCCTGCGCACGCCTCACCGGATCGATGTCGTACACCGTGACGTTGATCCCCTTCGCATGCAGAAGGCGTGCGATGCTCGACCCGAGTTTGCCGAAGCCGATCACCAGCGCCGGGCGCCCGTGAAGAATGTCGCCCCGCCCCCGTAGCAGTGCTTCCGTGGAGAACACCACGGACTGCCCGACCAGGAAGTCCTCCGGATCCTTGAGCGGAGAACGGGCGACCGACAGCACCGGGCACGGCAGACTGCCCAACTCGGCATATCGTTTGTGTCCGTTCTCGGTGTCCTCGACCACGCCGAGCAACCGGCCGGAGAAACGGTCGGACAACTCCTGCAAGGACGGAGCGAAGTAGCCTCCCACGTCGACCAGGACGACCGGCTCGCCCGGCGCCCTGGTCTCGAGATAGGCGGTCGCCGCGTCGGGGTTCGCGAACATGTCGCGAGACAGTTCGTCGCACGGGGTGCTCCGCTCGACTTCTCGACGCGCTCCCATATCCACCGACTTGGGCTTGGGAAGCACGGCCCGCAGCTTGGACACCGTGCCCACGGCCCGAACAAACGCGGGACGTTCGGGCAGCAGATGGGTGATCAGCAACGAAGACGGTCGTTCGGGTGGCGTGAACGCCCGCGCGATCTTGCCGAAGTACGTATCGAGTCGCACACGCTCCGACGTTTCCATGAAAGCTCCTCCGATTCTCCGAGGCGAAGGTCTGTGGTACACGGCTGCTACTGCCTCGAAAGCGCGGCGATCTCGGCGTCCAGGTCGACCAGTTGGCAGCCGCGGAGGCGGCGGACGAGGTGGTAGGCGATCATGTAGCGGATATCGGGGTGGTCGTATCCGCAGATGCCGTCCACGAGGCGCTTCCGCGCCGGGTCGCGGGGGTCGTACAAGCAGCCGTACACACCCGCCACGGGATAGTGCTTCACCCGGACCGCCACGAATCCGGTCTTCAGGTGCGGGCACAGGCGGGTGGACTTCCACGCGCACGGCAGGCAGACCGGTGGATGGACCGCCGCCATGTCCTCCGGCCAGCGCGGCCTGTCACCTTGCGCGTCGCCCAAACAGCCAGAGCATTCCGCGCTCGTCGAGGTCGGACGAACGCTCGTGGCGGTCGGAGGATCAGCCTTGAAAGATGCCACGACATCTCCTGTAGAAGAGATTCTCACTGGCACTCATGTACATGAGCAACATGAACCAGAGTGACCTACTCATGTACATGAGTCAAGCAGTAGCGGGGAGTAAATGGCTGCGGCTGACTGCGAGGTGACGACTCGTCAGTCTCCGGCGGGGAAGCGGTAGTCCAGAACGAACTGGTCAGCGGCCATGACGGTGTCGCACACCTCAACCACGCGGCCGTCGTCCGTGACCGCGCTCCGGACCAGGTGGATCACCGGTGACCCCGGGCTGAGAGCAAGAGCGGTGATCTCGGCCTTGCTCGCAAGCCGCGCGCGAACCGTCTCGGTGAACTCCGCCAGGAGGTAACCGTGCTCTTCGAGCCGCGCGTAGATACCGCCACCTCCCGGGTTCTCCGCGAAGATCTCGGGGATGTCCTTGACCACGTCCCATGGAAGGAACGACGTTGCCTCCTCGGTCGGCACGTTGTCCCGGAAGTACCGCCGCTTGCGAGCCAGGACCTGCGCTCCCCTCGGAACGCCAAGCCGGTCGGCGATGTCTTCGGAGGCGTCGGCCGGCCCGACGAAGAGGACGTTGACGGAGGGCTCTCCGCCCGACTGCTCGGCCTCAGCCAGAAATGCGGCCTTGCCTGCCTTACGGTGCGCGCGGCGGAAGCGGTCCGAGGACTTACGCTGCACAGGCGGACGGGAACGTACGAATGAGCCGCGGCCATGGTGCGTCTCGATCAATTGCCTCGTACGAAGCTCCGCGACCGCCTTGCGCACCGTACCGGACGCGACCTTGTACCGGTCCATGAGTTCGGTCTCACTCGGCACCGCGTCACCGGGTGCGAGCGCGCCGGATCGGATCTGTGCCGCCAGATCATCGGCGATCTGGAGGTACTTCGCCTTGGCAGATGAGGCCAGGTCACTGGTCGCCATAGTCCTTCACTGTCTCCTATTCTCCTGTGCATGAGTAACAGCACCTCCCGAGACACGTCAACGCCGCAGCACTCCGTTTCCGTCGCCGGGGTGGTCGTCCGGGAGGACGGGCGTGTGCTGGTGATTCGGCGGGCGGACAACGGGGACTGGGAGCCGCCCGGTGGGGTGTTGGAGCGGGGGGAGACGGTTGAGGAGGGGGTGCGGCGGGAGGTTTTTGAGGAGACCGGGGTCGAGGTTCGGGTGGGGGCGCTCACCGGGGTCTACAAGAACATGGCGCTCGGGGTCGTCGCCCTCGTCTTTCGCTGCACGCCGGAGGGCGGATACGCGCGGACGTCTGACGAAGCTGCTGCCGTCGAGTGGGTGGCGGCCGACAAGGCCGCCGACAGTATGGGTGAGGTCTACGGCGTGCGGGTCAAGGATGCCCTGCGCGACGGCGGCCCCTGCGTGCGGGCTCATGACGGGCGGGTGCTGCTTCCTTCGGAGGATGTGGCCCGATCTTGAGGGAGGGTGGCCCTCGGGGGGCTGCCCGGGCGGGGGCTCGGGCGGGAGGGTGGAGGGGAGACGGTCGGGGCGAGTTGAGGTGGGGGCGTTCATGGCGGGACGGATGATGCGGGCTGTCAGTCCGCGGTCCTGGGGTGGGGCTGATGTGCTCGGGGTGATCGAGACGCCGCGGCCTGGAGCGGGGGCCACGGAGGTACTCGTGCGGGTGCGGGCTGCCGGGGTCAATCCGGCGGACTGGAAGGCGCGGGCGCACGGGGGGCTGGGGCTTTGGGGGGATCCGGTCATCCTGGGGTATGAGGTGTCCGGGGTGGTGGCGGCGGTCGGGCTCGGCGTGACGCACCTCCGGGTGGGGGACGAGGTGTTCGGGATGCCGCGGTTCCCGCACCAGGCGGGCGGCTACGCGGAGTATGTGGCCGCGCCCGCCCGGCAGTTCGTACGGAAGCCCGCGCGGATCGACCATGTGCAGGCGGCCGCACTGCCGTTGGGCACGCTGACCGCCTGGCAGGCGCTGACCGAGACCGCGGAACTGCGGCCCGGGCAGCGGGTGTTGGTGCACGGCGCCGCCGGCGGCTTCGGCCATCTGGCCGTGCAGGTCGCCAAGGCGCTCGGCGGGTACGTGATCGGCACCGCCCGCGCGGCCAAGCACGGCTTCGTGCGCGGGCTCGGCGCGGACGAGATGATCGACTACACCCGGGCGGACTTCGCCGACGCGGTCCGGGACGTCGATGTCGTCCTGGACACCATCGGCGGCGACTACGGCACCCGCTCGCTGCGGGTGCTGCGCACCGGCGGCACCCTCGTCACGCTCACCTCACCCGGCGACGTCCCGCCCGCCGAGCAGACCGGGCCCCTCGGCCTCCGCACCGGCTTCACCCTCGTCGAACCGGACTACGCCGGCCTGAAGGCCCTGGTCGACCTGGTGGAGGCGGACCGGCTGCGGGCCGAGATCAGCACCGTCCTGCCGCTCGAACAGGCGGCCACGGCGCACGAACTCGGCGAGACCGGACGCAGCACCGGGAAGATCGTGCTGACCGTCGCGTGAGCGGCCGGGCTCACAGCGTCGCGGCGCGCCTGCGGATCAGCACCGCCTGGGCGGCCAGGCCGAACGCCAGGTAGGGGTAGAGGGACACGTCTCCGATCGAACCCGCTCCGGCCGCGGGGTCGATCCACAGGCCCATGAACAGGTGCGCGACGACCGATGCCACCCACAGCGCCGCGGTCAGCCCCGTGCCCTTGCGGAGCACGTCCTCCTCGCCCTCGGAGGCGCGCCAGACCCGTACGGTGCGGGTCCGGGCCGCGGCGAGGGCGGCTGACACGGCCAGGCTCACCAGCAGCCAGAACACGAGCGAGACGGTCACCGGGCGGGAGTCGGCGGCGGTGACGAAGGCGTAGGCGATCCCGGCGACGCCCAACGCGGCGAGGGCCGCCGGTCCGGCCGTCGAAGCGGCGTTGCGCACCGGGCGCGCGGGCAACTGCCAGTACAGCAGCAGGCAGATGAGCAGCACGACGACGATCGGAACGGGTAGGTGGCCCGAGCTGTTCATCTCAACCCCCGTGCGTGGCACCGCACTTGGCCGCGCGGCACCGCGCCTCCCATTCTGCCAGCCGCCACCCGGCGCGCATCAGGCCGCCAGCCCGCGCCCGCCAGCCGCCGCCCCTCAGCCCGTGAGATCCGTGAACCGCGCCGCCGACGCCGGCCGCTTCGCGCGCAGCGTCCCCGCCACCGCCTGCGCGTCCCGCAGCACCCGCACCGCGTTCCGCCACGTCAGCTTCGCCAGATCCGCGTCCGACCAGCCCCGGGTGAGGAGTTCGGCGATCAGGTTCGGGTAGGAGGCGACGTCGGACAGGTCGGCCGGGGTGAACGCGGTGCCGTCGAAGTCGCCGCCGACGCCCAGGTGGTCGATGCCGGCCACCTCCCGCATGTGGTCCAGGTGGTCGGCGACCGTCGCCGCGGTCGCCTGCGGGCGCGGACGCGCGGCCTCGAAGGCGTGCTGCACGGCCATCCCGGCCGGGGTGGTGTCGAGCCGGTCGAAACCGTTCGCCACCATGTTCGCGTCGGCCTCCAGCGTCCACTCGATCGCGGCCGGCAGGATGAACTTCGGCACGAACGTGGCCATCGCCACTCCCCCGTTGGCCGGCAGCAGCGCCAGCATGTCGTCGGGGATGTTGCGGACGTGGTCGCAGACCGCGCGCGAGGAGGAGTGCGAGAAGAGCACGGGGGCCTCGCTGACCCGCAGCGCGTCCCGCATCGTGTCGGCCGAGACGTGCGAGAGGTCCACCAGCATGCCCAGCCGGTTCATCTCCCGTACGACCTGCTCGCCGAACGCGGTGAGCCCGCCGTGCGCCGGGGTGTCGGTGGCGGAGTCGGCCCACGGGGTGTTGTCGTTGTGGGTGAGCGTCATGTAGCGCACGCCCAGCGCGTACAGGTCGCGCAGCACGCCCAGCGAGCAGTCGATGGAGTGGCCGCCCTCCGCGCCCATCAGGGACGCGATCCGGCCCTCGGCGCGGGCCGCCTCCATGTCGTCGGCGGTCAGCGCGAGCCGCAGATCGGCCGGGTAGCGCTCGGCCATCCGGTGCACGACGTCGATCTGTTCGAGGGTCGCGGTGACGGCCGCGGCGCCGGTCAGCGACACCGGAACGTAGACCGACCAGAACTGCGCCCCGACGCCGCCGGCCCGCAGCCGCGGGATGTCGGTGTGGGTGCGGGAGCGCTGGTCCTCGGCGATGTCGAGCCGGTCCAGGTCGTAGCCGACCTGCTCGCGCAGCGCCCACGGCAGGTCGTTGTGCCCGTCCACCACGGGGTGGGCGGCGAGCAGTTCACGGGCGCGGGCGGCGGGCGAGGACGTCAACAGGGTCTCCGTTGCGGGAAGGGCCGGCACGAAGGCGCCGGCCCCGGAGCGGCCCGACGGGGCCGCCCTCAGTCGCCGAAGCCGAAGCCGGTGGACCCCTCCACCTTCGCACGCAGCCGGCGGCCCTTCTCGGTCGCCTGGTCGTTCAGCGACTGCTGGAACTCGCTCATCCGCGCCGTCAGCTCCGCGTCGAACGCGGCCAGCATCCGGACGGCGAGCAGTCCGGCGTTGCGCGCGCCCGCCACCGAGACGGTGGCGACCGGCACCCCGGCCGGCATCTGCACGATGGACAGCAGCGAATCCATGCCGTCCAGGTACTTCAGCGGCACCGGCACGCCGATCACCGGCAGCGTGGTGACCGAGGCGAGCATGCCCGGCAGGTGCGCGGCGCCGCCGGCGGCGCCGATCAGCACCTTCAGGCCGCGCCCGGCGGCCTGCTCGCCGTAGGCGATCATCTCGCGCGGCATCCGGTGCGCGGACAGCACGTCGACCTCGTAGGGCACGGAGAACTCGTCCAGCGCCTGGGCCGCGGCCTCCATGACCGCCCAGTCGGAGTCGGAGCCCATCGCGATGCCGACCAGCGGGCCGCCCTCGGACCCGTCGCTCCCGGACCCACCGCTGCTCTGCGGACTACTCATCGATCGTTCCTCGCAGGTAGTCGGCCGCGTGGCGGGCGCGCTCGCGCACCTGCGCCAGGTCGTCGCCGTAGGTGTTGACGTGGCCGACCTTGCGGCCCGGCTTCACGTCCTTGCCGTACATGTGGATCTTCAGGCCGGGGTCGCGGGCCATGCAGTGCAGATACGCCGGGTACATGTCGGGGTAGTCGCCGCCGAGCACGTTGGCCATCACCGTCCAGCGGGCCCGCGGGCGCGGGTCGCCGAGCGGCAGGTCGAGCACGGCGCGCAGGTGGTTGGCGAACTGCGAGGTGACCGCGCCGTCCATCGTCCAGTGGCCGCTGTTGTGCGGGCGCATCGCCAGCTCGTTGACCAGGATGCCGGGGGTGCCGTCCGCGCCGCGGGTCTCGAACAGCTCCACGGCGAGGTGGCCGACCACGTCCAGCTCCCGGGCGATGGTCAGCGCCAGCTGCTGGGCCCGCGCGGACAGCTCCTCGGCCAGCTCGGGCGCGGGCGCGATCACGGTGTCGCAGACGCCGTCGACCTGCACGGACTCCACCACCGGGTAGGCGACGGCCTGGCCGTGCGGCGAGCGGACCACGTTGGCGGCCAGCTCGCGGACGAAGTCCACCTTCTCCTCGGCCAGCACGGGCACCTCGGCCCGGAACGGCTCGGCGGCCTCCGCCTCCGACCGGACGATCCACACGCCCTTGCCGTCGTAGCCGCCGCGCGCGGTCTTCAGCACCACCGGGTAGCCGCCGACGGACTCGGCGAAGGCGGTGACCTCCGCCGGGCCGGCGACGATCCGGTTGCGCGGGCAGGGCGCCCCGATCTCGGCGAGCCGGACCCGCATGGCGGCCTTGTCCTGCGCGTAGAGCAGCGCGGCGGGGCCGGGCCGCACGACGACGCCGTCGGCCTCCAGGGCGCGCAGGTGCTCGGTCGGCACGTGCTCGTGGTCGAACGTGAGGACGTCGCAGCCGGCCGCGAAGGCCCGCAGCACCGCCAGGTCGCGGTAGTCGCCGACAGTGACGTCGGCCACCACCTGGGCCGCGGAATCCTGCGGGGTGTCGCTGAGGATCCTGAACCGGATGCCGAGCGGGATGCCCGCCTCGTGGGTCATGCGGGCCAGCTGGCCGCCGCCGACCATGCCGACTACGGGGAATGTCACGTTTTTTCCTGCCGGAGGTGCGTGGGAACCGGAAGCCCCCTTGTATTGGCCTTTCCAGGGTATCCGGCGTACGAGCACATGAACGACGCCCGACGTCCCGGGCGGCGGCCCCGGCGCTTGGATAGCATGAGGTGGACCAAACGCCCCACCCGAGGGAACGAACCCCGCCCGTCTCACGTCAGACAGAGCAGACCCGGAAGCACTGGCCGGGGCCGGACGGACGATCGCACACCACCCACAGACAGGGCCGAGCAGACACCATGAGCGCACCGCGAGGACTGCAGGGACTCCAAGGACTCCGCGTCCGGCTGCGGCTGGTCTACCGCGAGATCGCGAAGTTCGGGGCCGTGGGTGCGGTGGGCGTCCTGGTCAACATCGGGGTGTTCAACTGGGTGCGGCACAGCACCGACCTGCACACCGTACGGGCGTCGATCGTGGCCACGATGGTCTCGATCGTGTTCAACTACGTGGGCTTTCGGTACTTCACCTACCGGGATCGCGACAAGTCGGCGCGCACCAAGGAGCTGACGCTGTTCCTGCTGTTCAGCGCGGTCGGGTTGGTGATCGAGAACGGCGTGCTGTACACGGCGACGTACGGCTTCGACTGGGACAGCCAGCTGCAGAGCAACGTCTTCAAGTTCCTCGGCATCGGGATCGCCACGCTGTTCCGGTTCTGGTCCTACCGCACCTGGGTGTTCCGGGCGCTGCCGGCCCGCGAGGCCGTGGAGCAGGCGGAGGCGTTCCTGAACGAGGAGCAGCCGAAGGCGGCGGCGGTCAAGCGCCGCAAGGCGATCAGCTGACGATCAGACCGCTGGATACGCCCCCCGCGAGCCCCGCCCTCAGCTGACGACCTTCTCGCGGGGCGGCGGCGGCAGGATCTCCCGGGACAGGAAGAGCGCGAAGACCGGCGGACGCTGCTGGAGCAGTTCCAGCCGCCCGCCGTCCGCCTCCGCCAGGTCGCGGGCCACCGCGAGGCCGAGCCCGGTGGAGTTGCGGCCGCTGACCGTCCGCTCGAAGACCCGCGCGCCGAGGTCCGGCGGCACCCCGGGGCCGTCGTCGGTCACCTCCACCACCGCCTGGTTGCCGGTGACCCGGGTCCGCAGGCCCACCGTGCCGGCCCCGTGCATCAGCGCGTTCTCGATCAGCGTGGCGAGCACCTGCGCCACCGCGCCGGGCGTGCCCACCGCGCGCAGCGCCGGGGTGCCGGTGCGGACGATGGCCCGGCCCTCGTTCTGGTAGGCCGGCCGCCACTCCTCCACCTGCTGCTTGATCACCTCGTCGAGGTCGAAGTCCACCGCGGAGCCGGACCGGGGGTCGCGCGCGTTGGTGAGCAGCCGCTGCACCACATCGGTGAGCCGCTCGACCTGGCCGAGCGCGATGGTCGCCTCCTCCTTGACCGCGTCCTCGTCGTCGGCGGTGGCGACGATCTCCTCAAGCCGCATCGACAGCGCCGTCAGCGGGGTGCGCAGCTGGTGCGAGGCGTCGGCGGCCAGCCGGCGTTCGGCGGTCAGCATCCGGCCGATCCGGTCGGCGCTGGCGTCCAGCACGTCGGCGATCCGGTCCAGCTCGGGGACGCCGTAGCGGCGGTGCCGGGGGCGCGGGTCGCCGGAGCCGAGGCGTTCGGCGGTGCCCGCCAGGTCGGTGAGCGGGCTGGACAGCCGCCGGGCCTGCAGGACGGCCAGCGCGACGGCCGCCAGGACGGCGAGCAGCGCCACGGCCAGGATCACCAGCAGCGTGCGGCCGATCTCCTGGCTGACCTTGGAGCGGGCCTCCTCGACCTGCACGGACTCGCCGTGGTCGCCGTGCTCGCCGGAGGAGATGACCTTGCCCTTGGGCTTGTCGCCGAGGGTGACCACCGGATGGCCGGGAACGCGCACCACGGCGTAGCGGTCGGCGGAGATCTGCCGGTCAAGGCCCTTCTCGTCCACGCTCTCGCCGGCCAGCAGCCGGTTCTCCACGATGCCGACGAGCCGGACCGCCTCGGACTCCACGCCGTCGCGGGCACTGCTCTCGATCGTCCTGGACTCCACGATCACCAGGGAGAGCCCGAACACGGCGATGACGACCAGCACCACGGCCAGCGTGGAGGTGATCAGGCGGCGGCGCATGGAGGCCGCGGGTCAGTTCTTCTCGAACCGGAACCCGACACCGCGGACGGTGGAGATGTACCGGGGGTTGGCCGCGTCGTCGCCGAGCTTCTTGCGCAGCCAGGAGATGTGCATGTCGAGGGTCTTGGTGGACGACCACCAGGTGGTGTCCCACACCTCGCGCATCAGCTGCTCGCGGGTGACCACCCGGCCCGCGTCCCGTACCAGCACCCGCAGCAGGTCGAACTCCTTGGCGGTGAGCTGGAGTTCCTCCTCGCCCATCCAGGCCCGGTGCGACTCGACGTCGATCCGGACGCCGTGGGTGGCGGGCTGGGCGGGCTCGGTGGTGCCGCGGCGCAGCAGCGCCCGCACCCGGGCCAGCAGTTCGGCCAGCCGGAACGGCTTGGTGACGTAGTCGTCGGCGCCGGCGTCGAGGCCGACGACGGTGTCCACCTCGTCCGCCCTCGCGGTCAGCACCAGCACCGGGAAGGTGTGCCCTTCGGTGCGGATCCGGCGGCAGACGTCAAGGCCGTCCATCCCGGGCAGGCCCAGGTCGAGCACCACCAGGTCGATGGCGCCAAGCAGCGCCGCCTCCAGGGCGGTGGGTCCGTCCTCGCGCACCTCGACCTCGTACCCCTCGCGGCGCAGGGCGCGCGCGAGCGGTTCCGAGATGGATGCGTCGTCCTCGGCGAGAAGTACGCGGGTCATGGGCTTGATGGTAGACCGCAAGCCCATGTAACCGATGTCCCGGTGCGCGGCTCGGTCGCCGGACCGGGCCGCGCGGTTGCCGCGACCGGGCCGCGCGGCGCCGCGACCGGGCCGCGCGGTTGCCGGGCTCAGTCCAGCGACCACGGCCGGGCGGTGGCGCCGAGCCGGTTCCAGGCGTTGATGACGGTGATGGTCCAGATCAGTTCGGCGAGCTCGGTCTCGGTGAAGTGAGCGGCGGCCTCGCCGAAGACGTCGTCGCTGACGCCGCCGTCGGTGAGCCGGGTGGCGGCCTCGGTGAGGGCCAGCGCGGCCCGCTCGCGGGCGGTGAAGAACGGGGTCTCCCGCCACACCGGCAGCGCGTACAGCCTGCGCTCGCTCTCGCCGCCGTCCCTGGCGTCCTTGGAGTGGGTGTCCACGCAGTAGGCGCAGCCGTTGAGCTGCGAGGCGCGGGCCCTGACCAGCTCCAGCAGCGGGGCCTCCAGGCTCACCTTGCGGGATGCGGCGTCCAGGGCGCTCATGGCGCGGTTGATGTGCGGGGCCAGGGTGTCCACGGCGAGGCGGGCGGCGGGGACGACGAGGGCGGCCGCGGTGTCGGCGCTGGTGGTGGTCTCGGTGCTCATGACATCCAACCTACGGCTGGATTGGATCGCCGATAAGATCCAGTTTCGTGTCTGAATCCTGGCCCACTTCGCGCGGTGTCCGGCTCGGCTCGGGCGTGGATCTGCACCTGGATCTGGGCAGGGGTGACGCAGGGGGCGCGGGTGACGCCGAGGGCGGCGGCGAGGCCGCAGGCGGGCTGCGGGCCGCGCTCGAACGGGCGCTGCGGGACGCCGTCAGGGCCGGCCGGCTGGCCCCGGGCACCCGGCTGCCGTCCACCCGGAAGTTCGCCGCGGAGACCGGGCTGTCCCGCGGCACCGTCAAAGCGGCGTACGACCAGCTCACCGCCGAGGGCTACCTGACCGCCCGGCAGGGCTCGGGCACGGTGGTGGCCGCCCGGCCCGCGCCGGCCGCCGCGCCCTCCGGCGGCGCCCCCGCGGCCAGGCCGCCCCGGCACGACCTGCGGCCCGGCAGCCCCGACGTGACGTCGTTCCCCACCGCGGCCTGGCTGCGGGCCACCAGGAGGGCGCTGGCGGGCGCGCCCTCGGCCGCGTACGACTACGGCGACCCGCGGGGCCGGAGCGAGCTGCGGGAGGCGCTCGCGGAGTACCTGGGGCGCACCCGCGGGGTGCTGGCCGACCCCGGGCGGATCGTGATCACCTCCGGCTACGTGCAGAGCCTCGCGCTGCTGGTGCGGGCGCTCGGCGGCGGCCGCGCCCCGGTGTTCGCCATGGAGGACCCGGGGCTGCCGTTCCACCGCGAGGTGGTGCGCCGGAACGGCGGCAGGGTGGTGCCGCTGCCGACCGACGAGGACGGCGCGCGTACCGATGTGACCGCCGTGCTCGGCGGGGTGGACGCGGCGGTGCTCACCCCGGCGCACCAGTACCCGACCGGGGTCACGCTGCACCCCGCCAGGCGGCAGGAGTTCACGGCGTGGGCCAGGTCCGGCGGCGGCGTGCTGGTCGAGGACGACTACGACGGCGAGTTCCGCTACGACCGGCAGCCGGTCGGCGCTTTACAGGGGATGGCGCCCGACCACGTCGTCTACCTGGGCACGGCGTCCAAGACGCTGGGGCCCGCGCTGCGGCTCGGCTGGATGGTGCTGCCGGCCCGGCTGGTGGACCCGGTGGCCGAGGTGAAGCTGTACAGCGACCACCACACCGGGGCGATCGGGCAGCTCGCGCTGGCCGATCTGATCAGCAGCCATGGGTATGACCGGCATGTGCGGGCGGCCCGGCTGCGCTACCGGCGGCGGCGCGACCTGCTGGTCGAGCGGCTGGTGGGGCCGGCGGGGTCCAGGGCGGACGGCACGGCGGCGGCCGGGGTGGGCTGGCCGGCGGCGTCCGGGGCGGGCTGCCTGGCGGTGGAGGGCATCGCGGCCGGGCTGCACGCGCTGGTCACGCTGCCGGCCGGCGGGCCGGACGAGCGGGAGGTGCTGCGGCGGGCCGCGGCGCTCGGGCTGGCGGTCGGCGAGCTCGGCAGCCACTGGCACGCGGCGGACGAGGGTGCGGACGGTACGGGCGATAAGGGCGGTACGGGTGGTCGTTCAGACGCTGGCGCGGGCCGGCCGCAGGGGCTGATCGTCGGCTACGGCAAACCGGGCGAGGGCGGCTATCCGGCGGCCCTGGACGCGCTGGTGCGGGTGCTGCGGGGGCCGGTGCGGCGAGCGGGCGGCTGACCGGGAGGGCGGACGTGAGGGGTACCCGTACTCCGACGGCGCGCGCTTGGGAAAGGCGCGCCCCGGGGCCGTGCGCGGCGGAAAGCGGCGCCTTCAAGAAGGCGCGGCCAGCTCCGCCCACACCGTCTTGCCGACCCGGTCCGTGTGCCGGATCACGCCCCAGTCGAGGCACAGCCGCTGCACGATGAACATCCCGTGCCCGCCGGGACGCCCGGCACGGTGCGGGGTGCGGGGAGCCGGCTCGCCGGGGCCGCCGTCGGCCACTTCGAGCCTGACGGCCTTCGCGCTGAGCCGCAGCCGCAGCTCCTCGGGGCCGCCCGCGTGCAGGCAGGCGTTGGTGACCAGCTCGGACACCACCAGCAGTACGTCCTCGGCGGCGGCCGTGCGGTCCTCGGAGCGGGCGGGCAGCCAGCCCCAGTCGCGCAGCGCCTGCCGGGTGAAGTCACGGGCCCGCGGCACGATGCCGGTCTCGTCGGGCGCCAGCGTGAGCCGTCGCACCTCTGACGAGTACGCGTTCGCATCGGCCTTCCCGGGCCCGGAACCGGAACCGCCGGTGCCGGCCGTACCCGATTCCGCGTTCTCCGCGTCGGATCCGCGGTCATCAGCGGGGAAGGGCCGGGTGGTGCTCATCAGGGCCTCACCTCACGGATGTCCGACTGGTTTCGACAGTCTTCTGCCCGGTGGATCTCCGGGAAACCACCCGCGTCACCCGAAACATCGCGCACCCGGCACTCGCCACTCACGCCTCACAGCCCCCGTTCGCACCACGCTATTCCTGAAGTGCCTGGTCAAGCGCGTCATAGATCGTGAACACCGCTTCCGCGCCGGTGATCTCGAAGACCCGGGCGACGGTCGGGCGCATGGCCGCGAGCAGCACCTCGCCGCCGGCCGCCTCGGCCCGCAGCCGGGCGCCGAGCAGCACGTTCAGCCCGGTGGAGTCGCAGAACTCCAGCTCGGAGCAGTCGATCACCAGCCGCTTGACCCCGGCGTCCACGGCCGCCCCCAGCGGCTCGCTCAGCAGGTCGGCGGTGTGGTGGTCGAGCTCTCCCGCCGGTGTGAGGACCGCGGTCCGGCCGTCCTGTCTGACCTCGACATGCAGCCGGCCCAGGCCGGCGGTGCCGACCGCTTCGCGGTCCATTTGCGCTCCTTCGTCAATCTGCGGTGACGCGCCTTCCGACCCTACGCGTTCGGCGGGTGGGGCGGTAGTCACGGTGTGAGGGCTCTGACGTGCGACGGTACCGGGGACGGCGCCAGGTTTTCGCAGTACGGAAGTTCGTCGCCGAAAACTTGCGGCATCCCCCGTAGAAGGGGTAGGGGTGGAGATACGGCATCGGCATCGCCTACCGCCGCACATGAGGGAGGAGCACATGACACCCCGGCTCGGCCTGGATCATGAGCAGGAGCAGCTCGAGGGTCTCGACGGACTCCCGGAGATTCCACCGTACGAAAGCATCGGGGCGGTGGACGCGCGGGCGCTGTCCAAGACGCTCTTCGCCCGCCTCCAGTCGCTGGAGGAGGGCACCGCGGACTACTCGTACGTCCGCAACACACTGGTCGAACTCAACCTCGCCCTGGTGAAGTTCGCCGCGTCCAGGTTCCGCACCCGCAGCGAGCCGATGGAGGACATCATCCAGGTCGGCACGATCGGCCTGATCAAGGCGATCGACCGGTTCGAGCTCAGCCGCGGGGTGGAGTTCCCGACCTTCGCGATGCCGACCATCGTGGGCGAGATCAAGCGCTTCTTCCGGGACACCAGCTGGTCGGTACGGGTACCGCGGCGGCTCCAGGAACTGCGCCTGGACCTGGCCAAGGCCGGCGACGAGCTGGCCCAGAAGCTGGACCGCACCCCGACCGTCCGCGAACTGGCCGAGCGGCTCGACCTGCCCGAGCACGAGATCATCGAGGGCATGGCGGCGAGCAACGCGTACACCGCCAGCTCGCTGGACGCGCAGCCCGCCGAGGACGACCCGGAGGGCGCGCTCGCCGACCGGATCGGCTACGAGGACGGCGACCTGGAGGGCGTGGAGTACCTGGAGTCGCTCAAGCCGCTGATCGCCGGGCTGCCGCTGCGCGACCGGACCATCCTGTCGCTGCGCTTCGTCGGCAACCTCACCCAGTCCGAGATCGGCGAGGAGCTGGGCATCTCGCAGATGCACGTGTCGCGGCTGCTGACCCGGACGCTGTCGCGGCTGCGCCGGGGGCTGATGGTCGAGGAGTAGCCCCGGGACGTACGAGGACGGCGCGTCGGCCTGCTAGGCGGCGCGCCGGCCGTCTTTCCACACCGCCGCCGCCAGCGGGACTCCCGGGCGGTAGGCCAGGTGCAGATGGCTCGGGGCGTCGAGCAGCAGCAGGTCGGCGCGCGCGCCCGGCGTGACGGTACCGATGTCGGTACGGCGCAGGGCGCGCGCGCCGCCGTATGTCGCGGCCCTGACCGCCTCGTCCGGGGTCATCCGCATGTCGCGGACGGCGACGGCCACGCAGAAGGGCATCGAACTCGTGTAGGACGAGCCCGGGTTGCAGTCGGTGGACAGCGCCACGGTGGCGCCCGCGTCGAGCAGCCGGCGGGCGTCGGGGTAGCGGGCCCGGGTGCTGAACTCCGCTCCCGGCAGCAGCGTCGCCACGGTGGTGTCGCGGGCGTCGGCGAGCGCGGTCACGTCGGCGTCGTCCAGGTGCGTGCAGTGGTCGGCGGAGGCGGCGCCCAGCTCGACCGCCAGCCGCACGCCGGGGCCCTGGCCGAGCTGGTTGGCGTGCACCCGTGGGATCAGGCCGCGGGCCGCGCCCGCGGTGAGCACCGCCCTGGCCTGGTCGCCGTCGAAGGCGCCGCGCTCGCAGAAGGCGTCGATCCAGCGGGCGTGCGGGGCGCAGGCGTCCAGCATCGGGCCGGTGACCAGCTCGACGTAGCCGGCCGGGTCGGCGGCGAACTCCGGCGGCACCACGTGCGCGCCCAGGTAGGTGACCTCGTCGGTGTGCCGGGCGGCGACCCGCAGCGCGCGGGCCTCGTCGTGCACGGTGAGGCCGTAGCCGGACTTGGTCTCCAGGGTGGTGGTGCCCTGGTAGAGCGCCTCGGCCACCAGCCGGCCGACGTTCGCCGACAGCTGCTCGTCGGTGGCGGCGCGGGTGGCGGCCACGGTGGTGCGGATGCCGCCGGCGCCGTACGGGCTGCCGCTCATCCGGGCGGCGAACTCCGCGCTGCGGTCGCCGGCGAAGACCAGGTGCGAGTGGGAGTCCACGAAGCCGGGCAGCAGCGCGCGGCCGGCCGCGTCGAACCGGTTGTCAGTGGGGGGTGCTTTGCTGGAGGCACCGATCCAGGCGATGCGGCCGTTGTCGATGACGACGGCGGTGTCGTCCTCGATCAGACCGAGGAGTCCGTGCGCGGCGGGGAGAGAGGGATCGTTGGTGACCAGGCTGCCGATGTGGGTGATGACGGTGCTGCCGGCTCTGCCGGGACGGCCGATGCTGCTGCCGTACGTGCTGGTGCTGGCCGTGCTGGCGCTGGGCGTGCTGGGGCCGGCTTCGGTCATCGCGTGCTCTCCGGGGGTGCCCGGGGTGCCGGTCATTCGTGTACGGCGGCGATCGCCGCGGCCAGTGCGGCGGGCACGTCCTGGACCAGCAGGTGCTGCCCGTCGCGGACGACCGGCCGGCCGGCCACCACGGTATGCCGAACGTCCGCCGCGGTCGCGGCGAATACCGCGGTCTCGCCGCCGAGCCGGGGCGGCGGCCCCGCGGTGCGCACGGAGTCGAGTGCGATCGTCGTGAAGTCGGCGAGCGCGCCGGCCTCCAGGCGGCCCGCGTCCGGCCAGCCCAGGCAGGCATGGCCGTCCTCGGTGGCCGCGCGCAGCAGTTGGGCGGCGGTCCAGTGGCCGCGGGCACGGCTGCGCAGCCGCTCGTTCAGCTCCATCGCGCGCGCCTCCTCGAACAGGTCGATCACCGCGTGGCTGTCGCTGCCCAGGCTCAGCGCCGCTCCGGCGCCGCGCAGTTGGGGCGCCGGGCCGATGCCGTCGGCGAGGTCCCGTTCGGTGGTGGGGCACATGCACACCGTGCTGCCGGAGCGCCCGATCAGCGAGATGTCCTCGCCGGTCAGGTGGGTGGCGTGCACGGCGGTGGTGTTCCGCCGCCAGAAGCCGGAGTCGGCCAGCAGCCGGGCGGGGGTGCGGCCGTGCACGGCCAGGCACGCCTCGTTCTCGGCGGGCTGCTCCGACAGGTGGATGTGGGTGGGCACTTCGGCGGTCCGCTCGGCGAACCTGCGGTAGCCGTCCCGGTCGGAGAAGGCCCGCACCGAGTGCAGCGCCGCGCCGATCCTGGCCTGGTCGCCGCCCTTGAGCTGCGACCAGCGGTCGTACCAGCGGTCGCCGGTGCCGTCGCCGAACCTGGTCTGGGGGCCCTCCAGCGGCCGGTAGCCGCCGCGGGTCAGGCCGCCGTGCAGGTAGGCGGTGTCGAGCAGGGTGATCCGGATGCCGGCCTCGGCCGCGGCGGCGAGCAGCGCCTCGCCCATCGCGTTGGGGTTGTCGTACGGGGTGCCGCCCTGCTGGTGGTGCAGGTAGTGGAACTCGCCGACGCAGGTGATGCCGGCCAGCGCCATCTCGGCGTAGACGGCGCGGGCGAGGTCGAAGTACGAGTCGGGGGTGAGGCGGAAGGCGGCGGAGTACATCATCTCGCGCCAGGTCCAGAAGGTGCCGGAGCCGACCTGGGTCAGGCCGCGCAGCGCCCGGTGGAAGGCGTGGCTGTGCGCGTTCGCCAGGCCCGGCAGGGTCAGGCCGCGCAGCACGGTGGCGCCGGGCGGGGCGGCGGTCACGCCGGTGCGCAGTTCGGTGATCCGGCCGTCCGTGACGGCCAGCAGGACATCGGGCTCGGCGTGCGTGCCGAGCCAGGCGTGCTCGAGCCAGTAGGTCACCTGCACGCGAGGCCTTCCAGTACGTCGGCGAGTGCGGTCACCCCGGCCAGGCAGTCGTCCTCGGCGGCCGACTCGGCCGGGGAGTGCGAGACCCCGGTGGGGTTGCGTACGAACAGCATGGCGGTCGGGACGGCCTCGGAGAGGATTCCCGCGTCGTGTCCCGCGCCGGTCGGCAGAACGGGCACGGCCGTACGGGCGCCCTCGCCGGTCAGCAGGGCCGCGAGCCGGTCCCGCAGGTCGTGCGCGAACTCCACCACCGGGGTGAACGACTCCCGCGCCACGGTCACCCGCACGCCGTCCCGTTCGCCGCGCTCGACGGCGGCCTTCCGCACCGCGGCCACCACTTCGGCGAGGGTGGCCTCGTCGGCGGCGCGGGAGTCCAGCCAGCCGCTGACCAGGGACGCGATGGCGTTGACGCCGTTGGGCTCGACGCTGACCTTGCCGAAGGTGGCCAGCGCCCCGGCGACCCTGGCCTTCTTGCGGGCGGCCAGCACGGTGTTGGCGTAGGTCAGCATCGGGTCGTGCCGGTCCTCAAGACGGGTGGTGCCGGCGTGGTTGGCCTCGCCGTGGAAGTCGAACCGCCAGCGGCCGTGCGGCCAGATGGCGGAGGCGAGGCCGACCGGGGCGGCCAGCTCGTCCAGGGCGCGGCCCTGCTCGACGTGCAGTTCGACGAAGGCGGCGATGCGGGAGAGGCGTTCGGGGTCGGGGCCGATCGCCATCGGGTCGTGGCCCGCGCTCTCCATCGCGGCGGCGAGGGTGACGCCGTCGGCGTCACGCAGGTCGCGGGCCGCCTGGGCGGTGAGCTTTCCCGCCGTCAGGCGGGAGCCGGTGCAGGCGAGGCCGAAGCGGGCGCCTTCCTCGTCGGCGAAGTTGACGACGGCGAGGGGTTTGTGCGGCTCGGCGCCGCGGGCCTTGAGTTCGTCGAGGGCGGCGAAGGCGGAGATCACGCCGAGGGGGCCGTCGAAGGGGCCGCCGTCCGGGACGGAGTCCAGGTGCGACCCGGTGACGATCGCCTCCCCGGCGAGGGGGTTGCCCTGCCAGGCCCACTGGTTGCCGTTGCGGTCCTCCTCGTAGGCGAGGCCGCGGGTTTGCGCCTGCGCTTTGAACCAGGCGCGGCAGTCCCCGTCGGCGGACGTCCACGCGAACCGGCGGTAGCCGAGCGTCCGGCCGTCCCGGCCGATGGGCAGGAGGTCCCGCCACATCTCCCGAAATCCGCTGGGGTCGCCTCCGGCGGTCTGCTCCCCTACCCCGCCCCTTCCCGAAACCAAGGGCTCCGCCCCTGGACCCCGCTCCTCAAACGCCGGAGGGGCTGTTTTTCGCTCGCCGGGCCCCGAAGAACCAGCCCGTCCGGCGCTTGAGGACACGTTTTCAGCCCGTCCGGCGATTGAGGACAAAGGGGCGGGTGGGCGGGGAAGAGAAGCCCGTCCGGCGATTGAGGACCCGGGCCCCGGCTGGGCGCCGTTGTTGGGTGGCTCGCTCACCGCAGGTGCTCCCGCATGGGGGTGCGCACCCCGCGCCCCGCCGCCACCTCTTCCGCCTCCGGATAACCCGCGTCCACGTGGCGGATCACGCCCATCCCCGGGTCGTTCGTCAGCACCCGGCGGATCTTCTCCGCGGCGAGTGCCGAACCGTCGGCCACCGTCACCTGGCCGGCGTGAATGCTGCGGCCGATCCCTACGCCGCCGCCGTGGTGGATCGACACCCACGACGCGCCGGAGGCCACGTTCACCATCGCGTTCAGGAGCGGCCAGTCGGCGATCGCGTCGGAACCGTCGCGCATGGCCTCGGTCTCGCGGTAGGGGGAGGCGACGGAGCCGGCGTCGAGGTGGTCGCGGCCGATCACGATCGGGGCGGCAAGGGTGCCGTCGGCGACCATCTCGTTGAAGCGTTCGCCCGCGCGGTCGCGTTCGCCGTAGCCGAGCCAGCAGATCCGGGCCGGCAGGCCCTGGAAGTGGACGCGTTCGCCGGCCAGCCGGATCCAGCGGGCCAGCGACTCGTTCTCCGGGAAGAGGTCGAGGATGGCCTGGTCGGTCTTGTGGATGTCGGACGCCTCGCCGGACAGCGCGGCCCAGCGGAACGGGCCGCGGCCCTCGCAGAACAGCGGGCGGATGTAGGCGGGGACGAAGCCGGGGAAGGCGAAGGCGCGGTCGTAGCCGTACAGCTTGGCCTCGCCGCGGATGGAGTTGCCGTAGTCGAAGACCTCGGCGCCGGCGTCCTGGAAGCCGACCATCGCCTCGACGTGCTTGGCCATCGACTCGCGGGCCCGCTCGGTGAACTCGGCGGGCTTGGCGGCGGCGTAGTCGGCCATGTCGGCGTGTTCGACGCCGAGCGGCAGGTAGGCGAGCGGGTCGTGCGCGGAGGTCTGGTCGGTGGCGATGTCGATGGGTGCGTCCATGGCGAGCAGCCGGGGCACGGCGTCGGCGGCGTTGCCGAGCACGCCGATGGACAGCGGGCGGCGCGCGTCGCGGGCCTCGGTGGCCAGCCGCAGGGCGTGGTCGAGGGAGTCGGCGCGGACGTCGAGGTAGCGGTGCTCGATCCGGCGGTCGATGGCCCGCGGGTCGCAGTCGACGCAGATCACCACGCCGCCGTTCATGGTGACGGCCAGCGGCTGGGCGCCGCCCATGCCGCCGAGCCCGGCGGTCAGCGTGATGGTGCCGGCCAGCGTGCCGCCGAACCTCTTCTCGGCGACCGCGGCGAACGTCTCGTAGGTGCCCTGCAGGATGCCCTGGGTGCCGATGTAGATCCACGAACCGGCCGTCATCTGCCCGTACATCGTCAGGCCGAGGGCTTCGAGGCGGCGGAACTCCTCCCAGGTGGCCCAGTCGCCGACCAGGTTGGAGTTGGCGATCAGCACCCGCGGCGCCCACTCGTGGGTCTGCATGACGCCGACCGGGCGGCCGGACTGGACGAGCATCGTCTCGTCCTGCTTCAGGCCGCGCAGGGTGCGGACCATCGCGTCGAAGGAGTTCCAGTCGCGGGCGGCCTTGCCGGTGCCGCCGTAGACGACGAGCTTGTCGGGGTGCTCGGCGACCTCGGGGTCCAGGTTGTTCTGGAGCATCCGCAGCGCCGCCTCCTGCGGCCAGCCCTGAGCGCTCAGTTCGGTGCCGCGCGGCGCGCGCACCGGCCTCGGTCCCGTCATCGGTCCGGCCTCCTCGTTGACTGCCCGTCCACTGGGTCTGGAATCCACCGCGTCCGGTCCGCCGCGCCTCGTCCGCCGCGTCGGCTGTTCAGCAGATCTATTCACATCCTGGTCACCTGAATAGCTCTAGTCAACAAGGCCGGGTGGCGGCTCGCCGCGGCGGGATGGTGGGATGTCCGCCATGACCGACGCTGCTGTGACGAACGAGACCGGCTGGGACGAGGCCGGCACCCGGCGGGAGCTCGCGCTGCACGCGGCGGTGCGGCAGGGTCTGGTCGGGGCGGCCGAGCCGGTGACCGGGCTGCTCGACGCCACCGGCATCGAACGGTCGGCGCGGGCGCTGCACGCGGCCTTCGCCACGCCGGGCGTGGCGATCACCCATACGTTCGCGGTCAAGGCGGCCTCGCTGGTGCCGGTGCTCGCGCTGCTCGGCGAGTGCGGGCTCGGCGCGGAGGTGGCCAGCCCCGGCGAGCTGGCGCTCGCGCGCGCCGCGGGCATCCCGGCGGCGGCGACCGTACTCGACTCGCCCGCCAAGACGGTGGCGGAGCTGCGCGAGGCGCTCGCGCTCGGCATCGCGGTCAACGCGGACAACCCGCAGGAGCTCGCCAGGATCGACGGGCTGCTCGACGGCGGCCCCTGCGCCGCGCCGATCGGGCTGCGGGTCAACCCGCAGGTCGGCGGCGGCAGCATCGACGCGATGAGTACGGCCACGGCCACGTCGAAGTTCGGGGTGGCGCTGCGGGATCCCGGCGCGCTCGACTGGGTGCTCGCCGCCTACGCGCGGCGGCCCTGGCTGAACCGGCTTCACACGCACACCGGTTCGCAGGGGGTGCCGCTGGAACTGATGGCGGCGGGGGTGCTCGCCGCCTACGAGCTGGCCGAACGGATCAACGCGGCGGCCGGGCGGCAGCAGGTGACGGTGCTCGACATCGGCGGCGGGCTGCCGGTCAACTTCGGCTCCGACGAGGTCACGCCGTCGTTCACCGACTACGCGGATCTGCTGCGGGCGCGGGTGCCCGGGCTCTTCGACGGGCGGTACGGGCTGGTCACGGAGTTCGGGCGGGCGCTGCTCGCGAAGAACGGGACGGTGCTCGCGCGGGTCGAGTACGCGAAGTCGGCCGGCGGCCGGCGGATCGCGGTCACCCACGCGGGCGCGCAGGTCGCCACCCGCACGGTGTTCACCCCCGGCGCGTGGCCCCTGCGGGTGCTCGCCCTCGACGGCAAGGGTTACCCGAAGGGCGGCGAGCAGGCCGTCCAGGACGTGGCCGGCCCGTGCTGCTTCGCCGGGGATCTCGTCGCTACGGGGCGCGCGCTTCCGCTTCTCGAGGCGGGGGATCATGTGGCGCTCCTCGACACCGGCGCGTACTACTTCTCGAACCACTTCGCCTACAACTCGTTGCCGCGCCCGGCAGTCTGGGCTTTCACCGCCCACGCGGACGGCACGGTGGATTTCGCCCCGGTGCGGGCGCCGCAGACGCTTCCCGAACTCCTCGCGGAAAGCGGCGCGAACCTCCCGCCCCTGCGCCGCGGCTAACGCCCCTCCGGGGCCCGGCCCCGGCTCCCCACCCGCGCCCCGGTGGTGGGCTGGTCGCGCCCACGCGGCGGAGCCGCACATCAGAAACAGCCCCGCGCCCCTTCGGGGCACGAACCCCGGTTGCCAATCCGCGGCACCGTCGTGGCTTATCGCGCAGTTCCCCGCGCCCCCTACGGGGCGCAGATGACCGCTGGCCGCAAGGGGCACCTACCTAGGGGCGCGGGGAACTGCGCGACCAGCCCACCACCGGGGCGCGGACGGAATCGGACCCGGGGACGTACGGCGGGCCCCGAAGGGGCGCGGGGCTGTTTCTGATGTGCGGCTCCGCCGCGTGGGCGCGACCAGCCCACCACCGGGCGGACGGTCCCGCGACGGCCCGAAGGGGCTGGGCCGGGGGAATCCCCGGACGGAGCCCGGGGCTATCTGCGGGGGCCGCCGCCCGGGGCCGCGTCGCCGGCGGCTATGCCGGTGAGGTGGTAGGCGGACGGGTTGCCGTCGAGGCGGACCCACAACAGGGCGTCGCCGCGGCGTTCTATGCGGGCCACGCGGCGGGACCTGGCCCAGAGGCCGGCGCCGAGGCCGGCCATGAGCATGCCGCCGGCGCACGGCAGCGCCAGCGATGACGCCGCGGCCACCACGAAAGCCGCGAGCAGCCACCACCTCCGCCGCAGCAGCCACGTCCGCGCGGTCACCCTGCGGTCCTGCAGAATCACCGTCTTCGCGGCCCGCGACGCCGCTTCCGCCCGCTCCTCGTAGCGTCCGACCCGTACGAGGTACGCGGTCACCGCCGTGACGATGAAGAGCGCCGCGCCGGCCATCACGCCGATCCGCCGCCCGGTCGGACTGAACGTCACCGCCGTGCCGGGCGCCGCGGCGATCACGCCCAGCCACCACAGCCAGCACGCCGCCGCGCGCACCCTCACCGCCACCCGCGCCAATGTGTAGGCCCCGCGCGCCATCCCGCGCCTCCTCCGTACCGCTCCAAGGGTCGCCGCAGCGCGCGGCCGCACCCGGTAAGTGGTCGGGAGCGTACTTCGCGATTCTCAGATTTTCGTTAAGACGTGGGCCCGGACACGCCCCGGGGACGACCCCGGCTACGCCCGGCTCAGTCGGCGAAGACCCCGCGGGCCGCCGCGTGCGCGTCGAACTCCTCCAGGCGGGCCTGCGCGTCCGGCAGGTCGTCGCACATGGACTCCAGGAGCACCCGGCCGAGCAGCATCGGCCCGCACGGGGTGTCGAAGGCCAGGCCGGTGCCGACGGCCGCGGGCAGCAGCAGGTCGCTGTGCGCGGCGACGGGCGCGAACGCGCTGTCGGCGACGGTGACCACCGTCAGCCCGCTCTCCCGCGCCTGGCGCAGCGCGCCGAGCACCTCCCGCGGGTGCCGGGGCAGCGCGAAGCACAGCAGCGCGCTCGCCCCGGCCCGCACAGCCCCGTCGATCCGGTCGGCGAGCAACGTGCCGCCCTCGTCGAGCAGCCGCACATCGGGGTGCACCTTGGCCGCGAAGTACGCGAAGCCGCGGGCCTGGGCGGCGGCGGCCCGCAGCCCGAGCACCGGCAGCGGCCGGGAGGCGGCGAGGACGGCGGCGGCCCGGGTGACGGGCGCGGGGTCGGCGAGGAGTTCGGCCAGGTGCCGCAGGTTCTCGATCTCGGCGTGCACGGCCTGCTGGTACTCGTTGTACCCGGCCGCGGCGGGCTCGGCCCGTACCGGCGCGACCTCCCGCAGGTGGCGGCGCAGCGCCGGGTAGCCGTCGAAGCCGAGGGCGACGGCGAACCGGGTGACCGAGGGCTGGCTGACCCCGGCGAACTCGGCCAGCTCCACGCTGGACAGGAACGGCGCCTCGGCGGCCTTGCGGACCAGGCAGTGCGCGATCCGCCGCTGGGTGGGGGTCAGCCGGTGCGCCTCGAAGAGCGCGAGCAGCCGCGCGGAGGCGCCGGCCGCCCCGGTCCCGTCACTCATCGCCCGTCCGTCCCTCCGCACCGCGACGCGCACTCCCGCGTCCACCGCGGTTATTCACCGCTCCCCGACTCTGCATGACGTTATGCAGCCAGGCAAGCCCCGCACCGGGTCAACCAGGTCAACCGGGTCAACCGGGTCAACCGGGTCAACCGGGTCGGCTGCCCGACCGCTCACTCCCCCAGCCACCGCGCGAGCACGGCGGCGTGGCTGAGCTCCAGCTCCTTGGTGGCGGTCAGCAGCGTCAGCCCGCCCGTGCCCGCCCCGGCGGCGAGCTCGCGCAGCTGCGCCACGGCCGCCTCGTGCGCGGAGTCGTCCAGCTCCGCCCGGTAGCGGTCGCGGAACCCGGCGAACAGCTCGGGGTCGTGGCCGTACCAGCGGCGCAGGTCGGTGGAGGGGGCGATGTCCCGCAGCCACGTGTCGAGCCGGGCCGCGTCCTTGCGCATCCCGCGCGGCCACACCCGGTCGACGAGCACGCGCGTGCCGTCCCCGGCCGCGGGCTCCTCATAGATCCTGCGGTACGCGACCTGCTGCGTCATGACGGCACCTCACTCGTCGCCGGGCGGCCTGCCCCACCCGCCGAGCGTATCGACCCACCGTGAGGACCGCCCGGCGCGCGCATAGGAGCCCGGCGCAAAGGCCCGCACAGCCCGAGGGCCGGACGGTGGGTGATCCACCGTCCGGCCCTCGGTCGTGCGTCCGGGCCGCCGCTGAGCGGCGGCCCGCTGCGGCTCAGTGCTGCCGGCCGCTCTCGTCCAGCTGGCGGTCCTGCTGCCCGGCCGCGCCCTGGCTGCCGGCCGCGACCAGCGAACCGTGGTCCGCGCCGCGGTCCGCGTGGCCCGGCCACCAGGCCGCGTGGCCGATGAGCGCGGTGAGCGCCGGGGTGAAGAACATCGCCATCACGAACGCGGCGATCACGATGCCGAAGGCGATCGCGAAGCCCATCTCGGTCAGGAAGGTGTTCCCGGACAGCATGAGGGTGGCGAAGGTCGCCGCCAGGATGAACCCGGCCGCGCCGATCGTCGGCCCCGCGTGCCGCAGCGCCTCTGCCGCCGCCTCGCGTGGATTGCGGCCCTCGCGGGCCTCCTCTCTCAGCCGGGCGATCATCAGGATGTTGTAGTCCGTGCCGATCGCCACCACGAACAGGTACATGATGATCGGCAGCATGAAGATCAGCCCGTCGCCGCGGCCGAAGATCAGCACCGTGGAGCCGAGGGTCGCGCCGAAGCCGAGCGCCACCGAGGCGATCAGGTACCAGGGCGCCACCACGCTGCGCAGCAGCAGTCCCAGGATGATCATGATCAGGATCGCGGCGACCGGGAAGACCGTGCGGTAGTCGTGGTTGACGGCCGCGTTGATGTCCCGGTAGATCGAGGACGTGCCGCCGACCACCGCGTCGGTTCCCGGCGGCGCGTTGTCGCTCGCCACCGTACGGACCTTGCCGACCGCGGAGATCGCCTGGTCGCTGGCGCCGGAGTACTTCAGCGTCAGCGAGAACAGCGCGGTGCTCTTGTCCTTGCTGAGGTCCTTGCTCTGGTCGAACGTGGCGTCCGCGACGCCGTCGGTCTGCCGCAGCTTGCTCTCGAACGCCGTGAAGTCCACGCCGGTGAGCGGCTTGCCGTCGGTGGTGCGCAGGAAGACCGAGGTCGGGTCGGCGGCGCCGGCCGAGTACGCCTTCTCCATGGTGTCCTGGACGACCATGGACTCCTTGGTCTTGGGGATGGACCCCGAGGCCAGGTCGTAGTTCGCCTTGAAGCCGAGGGTGCCCAGCGCCAGCAGCACCATGACCAGGCCGGAGACGATCGCCACCAGGCCGGACTTCTTGCCGAGCATCCGGCCGATCGCGGCGAACCGCGCGTCGCTCGGCTCCTGCTGCCACTTCTTGCCGGGCCAGAACAGCGCCCGCGGCGGGATCAGCGAGCAGATCGCCGGGAAGAGCGTCAGTCCGGCGATCAGGGTGACCGCGACCAGGATGGCCAGCGCCGGGCCGAGCTGGGTGAGGAAGCCCAGGGTGGACAGGGTCAGCGCCAGGAAGGAGATGATCACCGCGCCGGCCGCCGAGGCGATGGCCTCGCCGACCCTGGTGACGCTGTTGATCATCGCCTGCTTGGGTTCGTCACCCGCCCGCAGCCGTTCTCGGTAGCGGAACATCAGGAACAGGAAGTAGTCGGTGCCGACGCCGAGCACCACCACGATCAGGAGCGCCGACAGCGAGTTGTTCGCCTTCAGCCCGAACAGCTTGGTGGCGTCCGCGATCAGCGCGTTCGACGTGGTGAACACCACACCGGTCAGGATGAGCAGCGGCATGATCGCGATGATCGGCGACCTGAAGATGATCAGCAGCGTGATGATGATGATCAGCAGCGAGCCGACCAGGGCCACCGCGTCCGAGGTGTTGCCGGCCTCCTGCTGGTCGAGCGCCTGCGCGGCCTGACCGCCGAGCTGCACCTTGAGGTCGGTGCCCTTGGCGAGCGCGGTGGAGTCCTTGCGCAGCTCCTTGGCCGCGTCGGCCTGCTTGGGCTGGCCGGCGGACTCCTTGTTCATCTGGACCAGCGACGTCTGGTACTTGCCGTCCTTGGACAGGCTGCCGTCGATGACCTTCTGGACCTGGTCGATCTTCTTGGTGCCCAGATCGTGGGTGATCTTGCTGATCTCCGCCTTGTCCGCGGCGGTCAGCGGGGCGTTGTCGTTCCGCTGGTAGAGCACGATCGCGGACGGCGTGAAGTTGGAGGGGAACGCCTTCTCCTGGATGTCCATCGCCTTGATCGACTGGTAGCTGCTGGGGAGGAAGCTACTTTCGTCGCTGTTCGACGGCAGACTCGGCGCTGTGGCGACGATCGCGACGGCTGCGATGAGCCACGCGACAATCGTCCATACGGGATGGCGGACGACTACGCGTCCGATGCGGTGGAACATGCGGTGCTGCCTCCATGGCAGGACGAATCACCGCCACCCTTTGGAGCGGGGCCCGGGTATCGGCGACCCGGACGGCGCGTGGCGCCGGCCGGTGGTGTGCGTCTGGACTTCGGGTACAACTTCGGGGACTGGTGCCCGTGAGCTTACTTGCCGCCCGACAAGTCACAACCGGCGGGGGTACCTGTATAGCTATCCGCTCACAGCGGCGGCAGCAACCGCTTTTGCGGCTTGCCCATCGCGTTGCGCGGCAGTTCAGGCAGGAAGCGGACCGCGCGCGGCCGCTTGTGCACCGACAGCCGGACGGCGACGAAATCCGTGAGTTCGGCGGCCGTCACGCCGTCGGCCACCACATAGGCGACCACCTGCTGGCCGAGGTCCGCGTCCGGCGCGCCGACCACCGCGGCCTCGCGGACCGCCGGATGGTCCAGCAGCGCGTTCTCCACCTCGCCGGCGCCGATCCGGTAGCCGCCGGACTTGATCAGGTCCGTCGAGGCCCGGCCGACGATCCGGTGGGTGCCGTCCTCGTCCACCGAGGCGATGTCGCCGGTACGGAACCAGCCGTCGGCGGTGTACGAGGCGGCGGTCGCCTCGGGCCGGCCGAGGTAGCCGTCGAACAAGGTGGGGCCCTGCACCTGCAGCTCGCCGATGCCGTCGGCGGACTCGGCGATCCGGGTGGTGATCCCGGCCAGCGGGGTGCCGACCGCTCCCGGGCGCCGCTCCCCCGCGGCCCGCGCGCTCAGCGTGATCAGCGTCTCGGTCATGCCGTACCGCTCCACCGGGGCCTGCCCGGTGAGCGCCAGCAGGTCGCGGAAGACCGGCGCGGGCAGCGGCGCGCTCCCCGACACCAGCAGCCGGGCGCCGGCCAGCGCCCGCGCGGCGGGCTCGTCGCGCACCACCCGGTGCCAGACGGTGGGCACGCCGAAGTAGAGGCTGCCGGCCGCCGCCGCGTACGCCTGCGGGGTGGGCCGGCCGGTGTGCACCAGCCGGCTGCCGGTGCGCAGCGCGCCCAGCACGCCGAGCACCAGGCCGTGCACGTGGAACAGCGGCAGGCCGTGGACGAGGGTGTCCTCGGCCGTCCACTCCCAGGCCGCCGCCAGCGCGTCCAGGTCGGCGGCCAGCGCCGCGCGGGACAGCAGGACGCCCTTGGGCGGTCCCGTGGTGCCCGAGGTGTACAGCACCAGGGCGGTCGCGGACGGCGGCGGCTCGGCGCCGGCGAAGTCGGCGCGCTCGGTGAAGTCCACCGGCACCAGCCGCGCGCCGGAGTCGCGCAGGATGTGCTCGCGCTCGGCCGGCCCGGCGTCCGGCGCGACCGGCACCACGGGCACCCCGGCCAGCAGCCCGCCGACCACGGCCGCGACCGTGTCCAGCGAGGCCGTCGCCGTCACGGCGAACGCCGCCGCTCCGGCCACCCGGCGGGCCACCGCCCCGGCCGCGCCCGTCAGCTCCTCATAGGAGCAGCTCTGCCCGGCGACGGTCACCGCGTCCGGCCGGTCGCCGCCGGTGTGCAGGGCCGTGAGCAGCGGCAGCGGCATGGCGGAATCCTCCTCAGGGACGGCAGACCCCCGGGGAAAACGGGGGGTAACCCCAGTGTCGCCCACCCTTCCGGTTCTCTACGGTGGGTCCCATGGACGCCCGGGACCCGGAACTGAAGAAGGAACTCGCCGCGACCTTGCAGGCCCGCAAGGATCTCGGTGACGAGTACGAGTCGGAGCTCGTCGACTCGTTCATGGACAAGATGTCGCAGCGCGTGGACAGCCACGTGGAGCGCAGCGTGCGACGGGAGATGGCGCAGCAGCAGACCTCGTTCGTGCGCGCCGACCGCCGCCCCATCGGCCCCCCGCAGAGCAACCCGCGCTTCGCGCGGTACGGCTTCGCCGGCTTCACGATGATCGCCGCGATCCCGCTCTCCGCGATCGGCGCGGTGAACGCGGGCACGGCGGGCCTGTTCATCACATGGGCGGGCATCGTGGGCGTGAACATCGCCCAGGGCCTCGGCACCTGGTTCACCCCGAGGGGCCGCCAGGACCGGGAGGACTAGCGCAACCACCCCTGATGCGAGCGAGCCGAGGGCCGCGCCGGTTTCGAAAGCGACGATGAGGAGGCCCTGAGGAACGAGGGGCCGCTCGAAGAGGAGCGTCGAAGCCGGATCCAAGCGGCCCTTGGCGAGCGAGCCTGAAAAAAGGGAGATTAACGCGGGAACCGCCGCACCCCCGGGATAAATCCGGGGGGCGGGACGACGGCGGTTCCCGCGGGGGACGCGGGCCGGGCCCGAGGGCACGGCTGGCGCGTCCGGGTCACCATGGAGTCCGGGAGCCGCTCCGGAAGCCTTGGCGCCACATCTGCGGTCGAGGTGGAGCCGGTGACCCGGCCCCGTTTCGACAACGCCCAATCTGCCGGACGCGTGTTAAGCCCGTGCTGCGTGCGCGTGTCGCGTGTGTACCACTTCGGCGAAGTCCCCCCGGGTTCCCGCCGCCGGCCTCACGCGCGGCCGGCCGGCCTCACGCGCCGCCGTGCCCGGCGAGGAACGCCAGCAGGTCCTGCCGGCTGACCACACCCGTCGGCTTGCCCTCCACCAGCACGATCGCCGCGTCCGCGCCCTCCAGCACCGTCATCAGGTCGCCCACCGGCTCGCCGGACCCGACCTGCGGCAGCGCCTTGGACAGGTGCTTCTCCAGCGGGTCGTCGAGGCCGGCCCGCTTGGAGAACAGTGCGTGCAGCAGCTCGCGCTCCACCACCGAGCCGATCACCTCCGCCGCCATCACGTCCGGGTGCCCGGCGCCGGGCTTGACCACCGGCATCTGCGACACGCCGTACTCGCGCAGCACCTCGATCGCCTGCCCGACCGTCTCGTCGGGGTGCATGTGCACCAGCTGCGGCAGCTCGCCGTCCTTGTGCAGCAGCACGTCGGAGACCCGGGCCTGGCCCTCGCTGTCGTCGAGGAAGCCGTGCGAGCTCATCCACTCGTCGCTGAAGATCTTCGACAGGTAGCCGCGCCCGCTGTCGGGCAGCAGCACCACCACCACGTCGTCAGGACCGAGCTCCTCGGCCACCTTCAGCGCGGCGACCACGGCCATCCCGCAGGAGCCGCCGACGAGCAGGCCCTCCTCGCGGGCCAGCCGCCTGGTCATCTGGAAGGAGTCCTTGTCGGAGACGGCGACGACCCCGTCGGCCACGTCGCGGTCGTAGGCGTCCGGCCAGAAGTCCTCGCCGACCCCCTCGACCAGGTAGGGGCGCCCGGAGCCGCCGCTGTAGACCGACCCCTCGGGGTCGGCGCCGATCACCTTGACCCGGCCGTCGCTGGCGTCCTTGAGGTAGCGGCCGGTGCCGCTGATCGTGCCGCCGGTGCCGACGCCGGCCACGAAGTGGGTGATCCGCCCGTCGGTCTGCTCCCACAGCTCGGGGCCGGTGGAGTGGTAGTGCGACAGCGGGTTGTTCGGGTTGCTGTACTGGTCGGGCTTCCAGGCGTTGGGCGTCTCGGTGACCAGCCGGTCGGAGACGTTGTAGTACGAGTCGGGGTGGCTGGGATCGACGGCGGTCGGGCAGACCACCACCTCCGCGCCGTACGCCCGCATGACGTTGATCTTGTCCGCCGAGACCTTGTCGGGGCAGACGAACACGCACTTGTAGCCCTTGCGCTGGGCGACCATCGCGAGGCCGACACCGGTGTTGCCCGAGGTCGGTTCGACGATGGTGCCGCCGGGCTTGAGCGCGCCGCTCGCCTCGGCGGCCTCGATCATCCGCAGCGCGATGCGGTCCTTGACCGAACCTCCGGGGTTGAAGTATTCGACCTTGGCCAGGACGGTCGCCTGGATGCCCTCGGTCACGCTGTTGAGCTTCACCAGCGGGGTGTTGCCGACGAGGCTGATCATCGAGTCGTGAAACTGCACCGTGTGTCTCCGGGTTCTCCGTGATGGTGGGGCCAGCCTAGGGCGTGTCCGGGAAATCCCGGGCGGACGTTGCCCGCGGCATCCAACGGGGCAACAGATTGTTGTACCGGTCGGTAGGCCGGGCCGGTAAGCAGCCGGCCGGCGAGCGGGCGGTACGCACGACTGGGAGGTGAGCCGGCTCGATGTCGAGGGCGAGGGTGGCACGGCGGATCGCGACCGCGGCGGCGTTCGGCGGCGGTGGGATCAGCCTGGTGGGCGGGGCCGCGGTCGGCCTGTTGCTGACCGAGGTACGGCTGGCGAAGCGGGTGGTGGGCGGTTCCGACGACGTGGCACCGCGGGCGGACGGCAGATACGGTTCGGCGTTCGCGCACCGCAGCGGCCAGTCGCCGCTGCGGCTGATCTTCCTCGGCGACTCCACGGCCGCGGGGCAGGGCGTGCACCGGGCCAGGGAGACCCCGGGGGCGCTGCTGGCCTCGGGGCTCGCGGCGGTCGCCGAGCGGCCGGTGAAGCTGGTGAACGTGGCGCTGCCGGGCGCCCAGTCGGACGACCTGGCCCGGCAGGTGGACCTGGTGCTCGACCCGGTGGGCCCGGTGGGGCAGCCGCCGGAGGTCGCGGTGATCATGATCGGTGCGAACGACGTGACGCACCGGATGCCGCTGGCGGTGTCGGTGCGGCTGCTGTCGGACGCGGTGCGGCGGTTGCAGGAGGCGGGCTGCCAGGTGGTGGTCGGCACATGTCCCGATCTGGGCTCGGTGGAGCCGGTCTACCAGCCGCTGCGCTGGCTGGCCCGGCGGATGAGCCGGCAGCTGGCCGCCGCGCAGACCATCGCGGTGGTGGGCCTGGGCGGCCGTACGGTGTCGCTGGGCGATCTGCTGGGCCCGGAGTTCGAGGCCAGGCCGCGCGAGCTGTTCGGCCCTGACAACTTCCACCCGTCGGCGGAGGGCTACGCGACCGCCGCCATGGCCGTCCTGCCGACGCTCTGCGCGTCGCTGGGCCTGTGGCCGGAGGCCGACGAGCGGCCGGACGCGCGCCGCGGCGAGGGCTTCCTGCCGGTCGCGGAGGCGGCGGCGGAGGCCGCTGCCGAGGGCGGTACCGAGGTGACGCCGGCGGCCGGCACGGCCGGGGGCGGGCGCGGGCGCTGGGCGCTGCTGAAGCGGCGGCGCAGGCGGCTGCCGGAGCACGAGGACGACCGGCAGCACGAGGAGGAGGCGGCAGCGGAGGGGGTGGGCAGCGGCGGCGTAGGGTAAGACGAGTAAGCAAGCGCTCAGAAACCCGCCGCGAAGCGCGCCTCAGCGGCCCGGGGGGCTCGACGGGCCCCGCGGGCCGGGGGCTGGAGCGCTTCGGAACCCGCCTCGACGAGGAGTGTCGCGATGCCAGAAGCCGTCATCGTCTCCGCCGCCCGATCGCCCATCGGGCGCGCCTTCAAGGGGTCGCTCACCCAGCTGCGCCCGGACGACCTGGCCGCCACGATCATCCAGACCGCGCTGGCCAAGGTCCCGCAGCTCGACCCGCGGCAGATCGACGACCTGATGCTGGGCTGCGGGCTGCCCGGCGGCGAGCAGGGCTTCAACATGGGCCGGATCGTCGCCGTGCAGATGGGCATGGACCACCTGCCGGGCTGTACGGTCACCCGCTACTGCTCCTCGTCGCTCCAGACCACCCGGATGGCGCTGCACGCGATCCGGGCCGGCGAGGGCGACGTCTTCATCTCCGCGGGCGTGGAGATGGTCTCCCGGTTCACCAAGGGCAACTCCGACAGCCTGCCCGACACGATGAACCCGGTCTTCGCCGACGCCCAGGCGCGCACCGCGCAGCGCGCCGAGCAGGGCAGCGCCGGGCTCGGCGACTGGCACGACCCGCGCGAGGACGGCGTGGTGCCCGACGCGTACATCGCGATGGGGCAGACGGCGGAGAACCTGGCGCAGCTGAAGGGCGTCACCCGGCAGGACCAGGACGAGTTCGGCGTCCGGTCGCAGAACCTGGCCGAGGAGGCGCTGAAGAACGGCTTCTGGGAGCGCGAGATCACCCCGGTGACGCTGCCGGACGGCACGGTGGTGGCCACGGACGACGGGCCGCGGGCCGGCGTCACGCTGGAGGGCGTGCAGGGGCTCAAGCCGGTCTTCCGCCCCGACGGCACGGTGACCGCGGGCAACTGCTGCCCGCTCAACGACGGGGCCGCCGCGCTGGTCGTGATGTCCGACACCAAGGCGCGCGAGCTGGGCATCACCCCGCTGGCCCGGGTGGTCTCCACCGGCGTGTCCGGGCTGTCCCCGGAGATCATGGGCTACGGGCCGGTCGAGGCGTCGAACCAGGCGCTGCGGCGGGCCGGTATGTCGATCGGCGACGTCGACCTGGTCGAGATCAACGAGGCGTTCGCCGCGCAGGTCATCCCGTCCTACCGGGACCTGGGCATCGACCTGGACCGGCTGAACGTCAACGGCGGCGCGATCGCCGTGGGCCACCCGTTCGGCATGACCGGCGCGCGGATCACCGGCACGCTGATCAACAGCCTGCAGTTCCACGACAAGCAGTTCGGCCTGGAGACCATGTGCGTCGGCGGCGGGCAGGGCATGGCGATGGTGATCGAGCGGCTGAGCTGAGCACTCGGGAGACGGCGGCGGTGACGCTCCGCGCGCGGCCGACTCCGTAACGCAGAGTTGTGACGTAAGTCGCAATCAAATCGCCCCCAGGATGTGATTTTCCCTGGGGGCGCTTTGTTTGCGCAGGTCAGCGCGGTCCTCCTCGGACGGACTAGGTCTATATACCCACCCAAGTCATGACTTTACGCACTGCAAAGGCCAGGGGTTTACCGGCAGAGTGAGTGAGGGGGAAGTTTCGTCCACCGGTCTGGTGGGCATTGCTCGGGTCGCGTCAGTCGGGAGAACGTCAGTGAGTGCCAACTTCACCGTCCTGCTGGTCGCCGCGGGTATCGCCGTGGCCGCGGGTTCCGCCGCCCTGCTCTCCGCCCGCGGTCTGCGCCGCGAGCTGACCGCCCTGCGCCAGGATCTGGCCGGCCTCAAGGTGCCCGCGCCACGCGAGTCGGCGTGCGAGACGGCCTGTGACATCAGGACCGCCGTGGCCGACGCGCTGGCCGACGAGCGGGAACGCGAGCTGGCCGAGGCGCGGGCCTTCTGGGCCGAGCAGGAGGCCAGGGAGACCGCGGGCGACGGCGCCTTCTTCCGCGGCGGCCTCTACGGCGCGGGCCCCGGCGGCGTGCTGCCGCCCGAGGCGGCGGCCGGCCTGCCCGACCTTCCGGACCTGCCCGAGCGGCCCGAGCGCGTCGAACGGATCGAACGGTCCGACCGGCCGGACTACGAGGTGCCCCCGGTGCTGCCGTACCTGCCCCGGCAGGCGGACTTCGCGGGCCTTGAGCCGGGCCTCGACGCCGAACTGGACGCTGGTCTCGACGGCGGCCTGGAACCGGACGCGCCGGAGCGCCCCGAGACGGCCAGGCCCGCGCCGGGCGCGATCCCGCACCCCTCGGGTCCGGACTACGCGCCCTCGCCGGTCGTGGCCTCTCAGGACCAGACCGCGCAGCGGCTCGCCGACCTCGCCGAGGGGCGCATCCCGCTCTCCGACGTCCGCCCCGGCCCGCTGGGCACGCTGGACGTGTACGTCTTCGCCGACGGCACCACGCTGTGCATGACCCCCGGTCACCGGGACACCGCGCTGCGGCTGTCGGACGCGCTGGACCGCGGTGACGTGCCGGTGCTGCGCGGCGGCTCCGCGATAGCCGGCGCCTACGCGCTGACCTTCGCCTTCGGCGAGGAGAGCGTGTACGTGCTCGCCGACCGGGTGGTGGCCTCGCTCTGACGTGGCCGCCGGGGGCCTGGCGCCGTACCGCGGCCCGGAGTTCGGCGTCCGGCGTCCGGCGCTGGGGATCAGGTGCTCGTCGGCCCGGCTAGCCGACGGCCTTCGCCGTCACCGTCACCCTGGCCAGCGCCTCGGCCAGCAGCCGCTGGCCGCCGGCCGGCTCCGCCTCGGCCAGCGCCGCCACCAACTCGTTGCCCGCGACGGCCAGTTGGTCGCCCACGGTGAACACACCGTCGTCGGGGATCAGCCGCGGCTCGCGGTCGGGGAACTCCAGCAGCTGCGCCTCGCGCGCCAACCACCGGGCCAGTTCCAGCCCTTCGGCCGCCGCGCCCGCCTGGAGCCTGCGTTGCGGCAGCGACCGCAGCCGCCCCGCGAGGCGTTCGACAGCGGGGCGCAAGTCGGTGGGTTCGGGCATGGCGCGACCCTACCCGGGTGAGGGTGCGGCCTCGCACCCATATCCGCACGCCCCTGATGGTTGCCAACAACCCACGGCTCGGGCACGGTGGGGTGACCGGACCACATACCGGAGGCGCCGATGTACCAAACGCACTTCTCCGAGGAAACCCACCGGAATCTGCTCGACCGCATTCCCCAATCCACCGGCCGTGAGGTCAGCGACTGGCTGCGAGCCGTCGCCGACGGTCCCTCGTTCCTCCGCTTCGACGAGAAGGTCAGCTGGCTGCGCAGCGAGCACGACCTCTCCTACGGCCACGCCAAGGCCCTCATCCACGAGTACGACCTGCGCCGTGCCGCGCGCAATCTGCTCTAGCCGCCGCCTTCCCACCACCCACCGACGCCGACGGGCCGCCGGGAAGCAGCGCTTCCGGGCGGCCCGTTCATGCTTGGCCGGCCTCTGCCGGACAGGTCAGTCGCGCAGCAGCGCGATCAGCCGCAGCATCTGCAGGTAGATCCACACCAGCGACAGCGTCAGGCCGAACGCGGCGAGCCAGGACTCGTTGCGCGGGGCACCGTAGCGGATGCCGTCCTCGATCTGCTTGAAGTCCAGGGAGAGGAAGAAGGCGCCGAGGGCGATGCCCAGGATGCAGAAGACGATCGCGAGCGGGCCGGTGGTGAGGCCGAGGCCGTTGTTGTTGCCGAAGGCGGCGAACAGCAGGTTGACCACCATCGCGATCACGAAGCCTACGGCGACGGCCAGGCCGATCCGCTGGTAGCGGGCGGTGACCCGGATGATCCGGGTCTTGTAGGCGAACAGCGTGCCCGCGAGGACCGCCATCGTGCCCAGCACGGCCTGGACGGGAGCGCCCTGCCATGCCTCGTTGTACTGCTCGCTGAGCACCCCGAGGAAGACGCCCTCGAAGATCGCGTAGCCGAGCACCAGCGCGGGCACCGGGCGGCCCATGAACGACTGGATCATGGCCAGCACGAAGGCGACGATCGCGGCGCCGAACGCGAGGCCCATGCTGTCGGGCAGCGCGAACCAGCCGAGCAGCACGCCGACGACCACGACGCCGAGGGTCATCAGCGTCCGCATGACGACGTCGTCCATCGTCATCCGGCCGGTCTGGGCCGGGCCCGCGGACGGGCCGGCGTACATCTGCTCCAACTGCTCGGGGCTCATCGGCTGCTGGTCGTAGGGGTTGCGGGCGCCTTGCGGCGGGTACGGGGCGCCGGCCTGTTGGTAACCGGCGCCGCCCTGGGCGTACGGATTACCGGCCTGGCCGTAGGGGTTGCCCTGCGTGCCCGCGCCGCCCTGCGCAGCCTGGCCGCCGAAGCCGGCGTACTCGCTCCCGCGGGTGAAGCCCCGCCGGGAGAAGACCGGGTTGCTGCTCCTCATGTCACTCCTCCATGGCCGCGTGCTGCGGCTCTGTCCCAAGAGTAATGGCTTGGCAAAAAAGCCAGCCAGTTCCTGGTCTGGAGGGTGATCGTTCCCCGAAACGACCGGTCAATCACGCCTGCGGCGGAAAAGGCCGCGGCGCGGCGTGCGCGCTTTGCGCCCGACTGACGGATCACGGGCCGGGGCGGGCGGCTGCGCGCCGCGGTGATCGGCCGGCGCGGCCGGCGGGTCCGGGGCCTCGGCGTCCAGCTCGGCGAGCAGGCCGCGGGCGGCGGCGGTCGCCTCCCGGCCGGCCGGGTCCTGGTCGAGCCACGGGCAGAGCAGCACCAGCCGGCACAGTGAGCCGAGGATGGTGACCTCCCGGGTCAGCCGGGCCCGCCCGGCAGCCGCCAGCCGCTCGGCGAGCCGCGCACCCACGTCGGCGCGGGCCGCCGGTTCCACCCAGCCGACCGCGACGAGCGCGAAGGCGGCGCTCTCGGTGATCCAGTCCTCCGGCCCGTTCAGCAGATCGAGCAGCACCCGCCGCCGCTCGGACCCCGCCCACGGCTGATCGGTCCGGTGATGCGCGATCCCCAGGCACCCGAACGTCTGCACCCCCCTGACCCACAGCTCAGGCCGATGATCGCGCAGCACACCCCCGAACTCGTCATCCGGCGGCACCGGCGGATGAACGAGCACCCCGAGCAGATCGTCGAGCGCCAGCCCGGCCAGCCGCACGGCATGGTCATACGCGGCAGGAATGTGCGGCCAGCTGAAAGCAGCGGTGTCCTGAACCAGCCGACCCGCCTCGGGCGCCGGCGGCGGTACGGCGGGGTAGGGGTCGAGGCCCGCATAACGCCACACCTGAACGCGAGCCCGCGCGTCGGCATCGCCGGACGTCTGCCGCTGGTCGGGGTCTGCCATCGGCCCCCTCGCGTCCGGCTGCCCCACCGGCACTCGCGGGTCCGGGGCTCCCACCGACTCCGCCGACAGTTCCGCGTGCGGGAACGCCAGCCGGAAGGCCAGGCCCGCGCTCGGGGGTTCGACTGTTGAGGACACCAGGCGGCTCGGGCCGTCGCGGTCAGGGCCGGCGTCGGCGCTCTGCAGGATCTGGTGGAGGACGTTCACCGTTGCCTCGGTGGCCTGGTCCACCGTGCCGAGCCAGGCGCGGGACTCGCTGTGGCGGGTCAGCACCACGGCCGCGTAGCCGTGGTCGGGGTGGGCGCGGAGGTGGTCGGCCAGGGCCAGCAGGTGGGCGGCGGCGCCGTCGGCGGCGAAGCGGACGCCGTGCACGGCGGGGGCGGCCTGGGGGTGGGCCGGGTCGGCCGCGGCGGCCCGTTCGGCCCAGGCCAGGCCCTGCGCGGGGCGGCCGGTGGAGGTGTAGAGCTCGGCGATGTCGACCATCAGCGACAGATCCGAGTCGTCCCGTTCGATCTCCTCCTCCCACACCCGCACCGCCTCGTCCGGCCGGTCCGCGGCGCGCAGCGCGTACCCGAGCATCACGCTGGCGACGTGGCCCGGCTCGGCCCGCCGGGCCTGCTCGGCCCAGGCCACCGCGCGGCCGGTGTCGCCGAAGCGGCGGGCCAGGCCGGAGCCGATCGCGGCGAGCCGGGCGTCGGCGGGGTGCCGGGCGATGACGGCGGCGGCCAGGTCGTAGAACGGCCGCAGCGCGTCCCGCGCCGGCTCCGGGATCGGGTCGGGGAGCGCCCCGCCGACCGCGCGGGCCAGCGCCTGGGTCATGACGTCGGGCGGCAGCAGGTCGGGCAGCCGGTCCTGGGTCAGCCAGGCCACCTGCGACCAGGGGCGGTCGTACTCGGCGCGGATCGCGGTCGCGATCAGGCCGACCGCCTCCGACCACTCGCCGCAGGCCGCCTGAAGGTGCGCGTGGCAGACGACCGCGCCGATGTAGGGGTTCTCCAGCGGGAACAGCGCGAGCGCGGCCCGCGGCCCGCCCGCCCTGGCGGCGAGTTCGCTGAGCGCCTCGTGCGTCTCGGGCAGCAGCGGGTCGATGGCGACGGCGTTGCCGAGGTGGCTCGCGGCGTGCGGCAGGTCGCCGCCGTCCATGATCAGCCGGGCGAGCGACGTCTCGCCCTCGGCCGCCAGCCGCTGCGCGCCGCCCCCGGCACACAACTCGGCGTCCCCCGCGTGCAGTTCGTCCACCGCCTGCCCCCTCCTCCGTGCTCGCCACGGCCGAGCCCCCGGCACGGCCAACTGGCAACGAGCCGACCGTAGTACCGCCGGGCGGCCGCCGCGAACACGGGGGTGGGCGCGCGGCTGGCGCATCCGGGCGCCGCCCCGCACGCGTGCGGCCGGTCCGGGCGCCGTCCCGTACGCCGCGGGTACGGCGTGCGCCCCCCGCTGCATCCGCTGATCACCGCAGTGACCCGGCCCGCGGCCCTATCCGGTGGACGCGGAGCCTCCGGCGCGGTATCACTGACATGTGGAGACGAACACGCGTTCGAACATCAGGGAGCAGGCCATGCCACGCCCCGACCACACCCGCGCCCTGCACGCGGCGCTGCTGACGGCCGCGCGCGGGCTGCCGGTGATCCCGCTGTCCCGCACCAAGATGCCCGCCGTCCGCTCCCCGCACCGGGACGAGCTGCGGGCGACCGGCTGCCGCGGCGAGTGCGGCAGACCGGGGCACGGGGTGTACGACGCGACCACCGACCCGGCGGCGATCCGCGCGCTGTTCGCCGTCGCGCCCTGGTCGACCGGCTACGGCATCGCCTGCGGCCGGGCGCCGTTCCATCTGATCGGCCTCGACCTGGACGTCAAGCACGGCACCGACGGGGTGGCCGAGCTGCGCGCGCTGGCCGGGGCGTACGCCTTCACCGTGCCCGACACCGTCACCGTGCTGACGCCCAGCGGCGGCCGGCACCTGTGGCTGTCCGCGCCCGGCCCGGTGCCGAACTCGGTGGGCCGGCTCGGGCCCGGCATAGATGTCCGCGGCGAGGGCGGCTACGTCGTCGGGCCCGGTTCCCGCACGGTCGGCGGCCGCTACCTGCTGGCGCCGGGCGCCGCCCGGCATCCGCTGGCCCCGGCGCCCGAGGCGCTGCTGCGGCTGACCGCGCCGCCGCCACCGCCCCGGGAGGCCGAGCCCGAGCCGCGGCACCCGGCCGAGAAGCGCGCCGCGGGCCTGGTGCGCTTCGTGCTCGACTCGCAGGAGGGCGAGCGCAACGGGCGGCTGTTCTGGGCGGCCTGCCGTGCGTACGACGCCGGATTCGGCGAGGCGCTGGCGCCGGCTCTGGTGACGGCCGCGGTGCACACCGGCCTGTCGGAGCGGGAGGCGGCGGCGACGGTGGCCTCGGCCGGCCGGCTGCGGGCCTCGCCGCATCCGTGACGCGTGGGGCACGGTTGCACTCCCGGGGACCGCCGGGGTTGGCTGTGACCATGACTTCCCGCACCTTGTACCTGTTCGGCTCCGCCGCTCCGCCGGTCTTCGACGTGGCGGGGGTGATCGAATCCGCGCAGGCCCAGGGGTGGGACGTGTGCCTGGGGTTGACGCCGACCGCGGCCCGCTGGCTGGGCGGCAGCCTGTCCGGGCTCGCGGCGCTGACCGGCCACCCGGTGCGCTCGGAGTACAAGCTGCCGGGCGAGCCCGACGTGTGGCCGGCGGCGGACGTGATCGCGATGGCGCCCGCCACGTTCAACACGGTCAACGCCTGGGCGCTCGGGCTGACCGACAGGTTCGTGGTGGGCGTGGTGGCCGAGGCGATCGGCCGGGGTGTCCCGCTGGTGGCGATGCCCTGCGTGAACACCGCCTACGCCCGGCACCCGGCGTTCGAACGGTCGATCGGCGAGCTGCGGCTGGCCGGCGTGAACGTGCTGCACGACAGCACCGGTTCGGTGCCGCAGGAACCCGGCCAGGACAGCCCGGCCGTCTTCCCGTGGCACCTTCTGCTCTCCGCGGTGGACGAGACGGCCGGCTGAACCGTACGCGGTGATCCGGCTGCGGGCCTCTCCCCCGTTCCCGGCCTGGTGGTCGCGGGCCGGGAGCGCCGCGGCCGGGCTCCTTGCGGAGGCGGCTCGCAGGATGGGGAGAGTGCCCGGAGCCGGACTTGAACCGGCACGCCCCCGAGGGGCAGCGAGGTTTAAGCTCGCCGTGTCTGCGTTCCACCATCCGGGCCGGGCGGGGCGCAGGAAAAGCGTATCCGTGCCGGAGGCGGCGAACAGGACCGCAGTTCAGCCATGTTGTCTTATTTTAGGGGTTACTGACGGAACATCAGTACCCTTTGAACGGTCCCAGGGCAGTACAGAACGGTTTCACAGCAGCAACTGTCACCACGCACAAGTGACGTGAAATCGCTCTCCGCAACCGGATGTTGACGCCCCGCAGGGCCCTATGACAGCCACGCGGCACGGGTGCGGGGCAGGCCCGAGTCGCCTTCGTCGTCGGTGCGCACCGCCATCACCTGGTTGACGGCGATCCGGTTGCGTTCGAAGGACAGCGCGGAGGCGGCCATGTAGAGCCGCCAGACCCTGGCCCTGCCGTAGCTCGTGGCGCGGGCCGCGGCCGCCCAGTGCTGCTCCAGGTTGCCGACCCAGGCGCGCAGCGTGCGCGCGTAGTGCTCGCGCAGCGCCTCCACGTCCCGCACCTCGAAACCGGCCTCCTCAAGGCGGGAGACGGTGGCGCCGACCGGGGCCAGCTCCCCGTCGGGGAAGACATAGCGGTCGATGAACTCGTCGATCTCGTACGCCTGTTCGTCGCGCAGCGGGCGGCGGGCGATCTGGTGGTTGAGCAGCCGGCCGCCGGGCCGCAGCAGCCCGTAGAGGGTGCGGGCGTACTCCAGGTAGCGGGCGCTGCCGACGTGCTCGGCCATGCCGATCGACGAGATCGCGTCATAGGGGCCGTCGGGCACGTCCCGGTAGTCCTGCACCCGGATCTCGATCCGGTCGCCGAGCCCGGCCTGGGCGATGCGCTTGCGGGCGAACGCGGCCTGCTCGACCGACAGCGTGATGCCGGTGGCGGTCACCCCGTAGTGCTGGACGGCGTGCAGCACCATCGAGCCCCAGCCGCAGCCGACGTCGAGCAGCCGCTGCCCCTCGCGCAGCCCCAGCTTGCGGCAGACCAGGTCGAGTTTGGCCTCCTGCGCCTGCTCCAGGGTGGTGTCCTCGGCCGGCCACAGGGCGCACGAGTAGACCATGGAGGGGCCGAGCACCAGCTCGTAGAAGTCGTTGCCGACGTCGTAGTGGTGGGCGATGGCCGCCTGGTCGCGGCGCTTGGTGTGGGCGATGCCGGTACGCCGGCGCACCTCCTCCGGCGGCGGCGCGGGCGGCAGCCCGGCACCGGCCAGCGACAGCGCGCTGCGGGCGGCCCGGTAGGTGACCGGGTCGCGCAGCACGGCCGTCAGCTTGCGGGCGGTTTCGGCCATCGAGACGGCCGGTCCGGCCTCGCCGCGCTCCCAGAACAGCCCGGAGAGCCGTTCGAGCGCGTCATAGAGGTCGCCGTCGATGTCGAGGTCGCCGGCCACCCAGGCGCGGGCCAGGCCCAGTTCGCCGGGCCGCCACAGCAGTCGGCGCAGCGCCCGGCGCCGGCGGATCACGAGTACGGGGGCGCCTTCCGGTCCCGCCTCACTGCCGTCCCAGGCGCGCACGCGCAGCGGGAGCGGTCGAGCCAGGGCCTGACCGGCGAGTTCTACGATTCGACGTGCCGCATCAGCCATGTTTCCGAGCGTACGACTGAAACTCGCCGTTGACCCGGGAATCTACGTTGCGGATACACATATATTCGCCGGACGGCCGAACATGCCGAGGGCGCCCGCACCACGGATGGCGGGCGCCCTCGGTTTCAGCGCTTGTTCCGGCTGGTCAGCCGGGGTACTGCGGGCCGTTCAGGAGGCGTTCGCCCGCTCGGGCGCCGGCTCGGCGACGACCGCGGCGACCGGGGCGGGACGGGCCGCCACGTAGAACTCCTCGCGCGGGTTCTCCATCGCGCTGAGCGAGACGACCTCGCGCTTGAGGAACATCCCCAGCGTCCAGTCGGCGAAGACCCGGATCTTGCGGTTGTAGGTCGGCATCGCCAGGCCGTGGTAGCCGCGGTGCATGTACCAGGCCAGCCGGCCCTTGACCTTGATCTTCGCCTTGCCGACGACGATCATCGCGACGCCCTTGTGCAGCCCGAGGCCGGCCACGGCACCCTTGTTGGCGTGCTTGTAGTCCGACTGCGGGAAGCCGCGCAGCCCGGAGATCACGTTGTCGCCGAGCAGCTTGGCCTGGCGCAGCGCGTGCTGGGCGTTCGGCGGGCACCAGGCGCCCTCGCCGGCGGCGAGGTCGGGGACCTGGGCGTTGTCGCCGGCGGCCCAGATGTAGTCGGTGCCGCGCACCTGGAGGGTGGGCGCGGTGTCGACGTGGCCGCGCGGGCCCAGCGGCAGGCCGAACTTCGCCAGCGCCGGGTTCGGCTTCACGCCGGCCGTCCACACGATGGTGGAGGCGTCGATCTCCAGTCCGTTGGCGAGCACCACGTGCTTGTCGACGCAGGACTTCATCGAGGTGCTGAGGTAGACCTCGATACCCCGCTCGCGCAGGTGCTCGAGGCCCCAGGCGCCGAGCTGCGGGCCGACCTCGGGGAGGATCTTGTCCGCGGCGTCGACGAGGATGAAGCGCATGTCCTCGCGCTTGACGTTCGGGTAGTACTTGGCCGCGTCGCGGGCCATGTCCTCGACCTCGCCGATGGTCTCGGCGCCGGCGAAGCCGCCGCCGACGAAGACGAAGGTCAGCGCCCGGCGGCGGACCTCCTCATCAGTGGTGGAGTCGGCCTTGTCGAGCTGCTCCAGGACGTGGTTGCGCAGGCCGATGGCCTCCTCGACGCCCTTCATGCCGATGCCGTTGTCGGCGAGGCCGGGGATCGGGAAGGTACGGGAGACCGCGCCGAGCGCCATCACCAGGTAGTCGAAGGGCAGCTCGTAGGACTCACCGACCAGCGGCTCGACCACGGCGACCTTGCGGTCCTGGTCGATGGTCGTGACCCGGCCGGTCAGCACCTCGGCCCCGGGCAGCACGCGTCGCAGCGGGACGACGACGTGGCGCGGGGAGATGCTGCCTGCTGCGGTTTCGGGAAGGAAGGGCTGGTACGTCATGTACGAGCGCGGGTCGACAACCGTGACGGTCGCCTCGCCGTACCGCATCTTCTTCAGGATGCGGCGCGCCGCGTACAGGCCGACGTAACCGCCGCCTACTACGAGGATCCGTGGACGCTCCGTGGTGCTCATGCCATCGAGTATCCAACACAGGTGGGGGACCCCCTCGTGAGCCCCTTCACAAGGTGATGGGTACCCTGTGCTACCCTGCCCGGCTTCACGATCGGCGCCCCACCTGCGGGTCCTGGACGATCGCGGGCCGCACCTCGACGGCGCCCGGTGATCGTGCCCGTGATCAGCGTCGATCACCCGGCGACCACCGCTCACGGGTCCGGTGTTCGACCACCCGTCACGTGCCTGAAACACTGCTGGGCCAAGGATTTCAGGGGTTTGGACGTCCGAAACCTTGGAAAATTGGCCCGCCGGGCGGGAACTTCATGTGAAGAGTTTCACAAAGGTTCTCGGAGTGCCGCCCTCCGCGGTTCCGCGCGGGCCGCCTCCGCAGTTATGTGTGGGCTGTGTGTTCATCGTGTGCCGGATCTTGACCGGCTCCGCCGCCGGGTATCGACTCGTCTCTTAGACAACGTTGTCAAGCGAAGGACCACTCATGTCAGGACTCCGCAGACACCGGCGTTTCGCCGTCGTGGTCGGAGTGATCGCGTCATCGCTGCTGGCGGCGGGCGCGCTGGCCGCACCGGCGGCGCAGGCCGCTCCGCCGGCCGTCTCCGACCCGACCGTCTACGTCAACCCGCAGGTCGGCAACACCACGGACGGGATGACCTTCCCCGGCGCCTCGATGCCGTTCGGGATGGAGCAGAACAGCCCGGACACCAACGTGGGGAACGCCGCCTACAACTACGACGCCACCACCCTGACCGGCTTCAGCCAGGTGCACCTGTCAGGTGTCGGCTGCCCGGCGGGCAGCTGGATCCGGGTGATGCCGGTCAGCGGCGCCGTCACCGACACCTCGCTGGCGGCGAACATGTCGCCGTTCCGGCACTCCACCGAGCAGTCCACGCCCGGCTACTACGCGGTGACGCTGGACAAGTCGAACATCAGGGCCGAGCTGACCGCCTCGACCCGGGTGGGCATGGACCGCTTCAGCTACCCGGCCGACACCGCCGCGCCCAAGGTGGTCGTCGATGTCGGCGACGTGTGGGGGCAGACGTTCGCCAGCGACGTGAAGGTGGTCGGCGACAAGATCCAGGGGTCGGTGACCAGCGGCTCGTTCTGCGGTGACGGGCGGCCCAGCCGGTACACCGTCTACTTCAGCATGACGCTCAATCAGCCGATCACCGACGTGGCCACCTGGAACCGCGGCGAGAAGACGCCGACCGAGGGACGTACCTCGGCCACCGGCGGCGCGGTGATCTCGGTGGCGCCCCACCCGAAGGCGCCGGTGGTGACCACCACCGGGATCTCCTACAGCTCGGTGGCGGGCGCGGAGAAGAACCGGGTGGCGGAGGCCACCGGTTCGCAGGGCAGGCCGCTCGCGTTCGACGCGATGCGGGCCGCCACCCACAAGGCGTGGCAGCACCAGTTGCTGTCGGTGAAGGTGTCGACCGACTCCACGGCCGACCTGAAGACCTTCTACACCGCGCTCTACCACGGCCTGCTGCACCCGTCGGTGGCACAGGACGTGGACGGCACCTACCAGGGCTTCGACGGCAAGCCGCACAAGGTGGCCAAGGGGCACGACTACTACCAGATGTTCTCCATGTGGGACACCTACAGATCGCAGAACCAGCTGGTGGCGCTGCTCGAACCACAGCGGGCCACCGACATGGCGCAGACGATCCTGGACATCTACCAGCAGGCCGGCTGGGTGCCGCGCTGGTCGCTCGGCCAGGCCGAGACCAACGCCACCAGCGGCGACCCGGTGACCCCGTTCGTCGTATCGCTGTACTCCCGGGGCCTGTTGGGCAAGAAGCTGGCGAACGACCTGTTCGACGCGCTGTGGAAGAACGTCAACGAGACGCCGCCGCCGTCCACGAACATCAACGGCCGGGCGTACAACCCCGATTACCTGGCCAAGGGCTACATCCCGTCCTCGAAGATCCCGAACGAGGCGGCCTCGATCGGCCTGGAGTACTCGCTCGCGGACTGCGCGCTCGGCACCATGGCGCGCGGGCTCGGCAAGGACGCCGAGGCCAGGCAACTACAGCCGCGCTGCGACGCGTTCAGCAACATCTGGGACACCTCGGCGACGTCGATGGGCTACACCGGCTTCCCGCAGGTGCGCGGTGACGACGGCGGCTTCGTGCCGGCCGACTCGGTGGTGGACGGCACCGGCTTCAAGGAGGGCACCGCCTGGCAGTACCAGTGGCTGGGCCAGCAGGACCCGAACAAGCTGTTCGGCCTGATGGGCGGTTCGGCGCTGGCGGAGTCGCGGCTCGACACGTTCTTCTCGATGCCCGCGGTGATGGCCGACCCGGCCACGGCCGCGTCGAAGAACTGGGTGACCGGCTCGATCGACTACGCCGGCCACTACCAGTTCAACCCGAACAACGAGCCGGACTTCCACGCCCCGTGGATGTACGCCTGGACCAGCAGCCCGTGGAAGACCTCCGCGGTCACCCGCGCGCAGCGGGCGCTGTTCACCGACGGCCCGCAGGGCATCCCCGGCAACGACGACCTCGGCGCGACCTCCGCGGTCGCGGTCTTCGAGATGCTCGGCATGTTCGAGGCGCAGCCGGGCTCCGGCAACTACGTGCTGTCGGCGCCGATGTTCCCGAAGGCGGTGATCACGCAGTCCGACGGCACCAAGCTCACCGTCAACGCCCCGGGCGCGTCCTCCACCAGCCTCCAGTACGTCAAGTCCCTGAAGGCGGGCGGCACTCCGACCACGAAGAGCTGGATCTCGCACCGGGACCTGCTCAAGTCGGGCACGCTCACCTTCAAGCTGACCACGGACCCGGCCTCCACGAGCTGGGGCGTCGGCACGCCCAACCAGCCGCCGGCGATGTCCGGCACGAAGGGGTAACCCCCGGCGGAACCAGAGGACCAGGCGAACGGGCCGGGGCGGCAAACATCCGCCCCGGCCCGTTCGCGTCGCTAACCGGCGTCCGCTGCCGTGCCCTCTGCCGTGTCTTCTGCCGTCTTCCAGGCGATGCCGTCGAGGATGTCGTGCTCGCTCACCACTACCTCCTGGGCTCCGGTGCGGTCCATGATGCGGAGCAGGACCAGGGCGCCGGCGGCGATCACGTCCACGCGGCCCTCGTGCATGACCGGGATCGCGGCGCGTTCGGCGTGGGTGGCGGTCAGGAGGCGGGTGGTGATCTCGCGGACCCGGTCCACCGATACGCGGGAGTGGTGGATCGCGGTGGAGTCGTAGGCCGGGAGGTCGAGGGCGATGCCGGCGATGGTGGTGACGGAGCCGGCCAGGCCGACCAGGGTGCGGGCCCGGTCGAGGGGGACCGTGCGGGCGGCCTCGTCCAGGGCCGCGTCGATGTCGGCGGTGATCGCGGCGACCAGGTCGGGGGTGGGCGGGTCGGTGAGCCGGCCGTCGTGCAGCAGGTGCCGTTCCGTCATCCGTACGCAGCCGATGTCCACCGAGCGGGCCGCCGTCACCTCGCGGTCGCCGAGGACGAGCTCGGTGGAGCCGCCGCCGATGTCCACCACCAGGTAGGGGCGTTCGAGGCCGTGGCCGCCGGTCAGTTCGCAGGTGGCGCCGGTGAAGGACAGGGCGGCCTCCTCGTCGCCGCTGATCACCTCGGGGCCGACGCCCAGCGCCTCCCGCACCCCGCGGACGAAGTCGTCCCGGTTGTCGGCGTCGCGCGAGGCGGAGGTGGCCACGAACCTGACCCGTTCGGCGGGCACGCCGTGCTCGCGGATCACCTCGGCGTATTCGCGGCAGGCCGCGAACGTGCGCTCCAGCGCCTCCGGCGCGAGCCGTCCGGTGCGGTCCACGCCCTGGCCGAGCCGGACGATCCGCATCCGCCGGTCCAGGTCGGCCAGCGTGCCGCTGCCGGTGTCGAGGTCGGCGACCAGCAGCCTGATGGAGTTCGTGCCGCAGTCGATCGCGGCGACCCGGGTGGCCGTCACCTGGCGTCCTCCGTCCCGGCCCGCTGCACGCAGGGCCCCTTGGCCCACCAGTCGGGCAGCATCGCCAGCGCCTCGTCGCCCAGCGGGTTCACGCCGGGACCGGCCGCCAGCGAGTGGGCGACCAGGACGTGCAGGCACTTGACCCGGTCGGGCATGCCGCCCGCGCTCGGAAAGCCCTCAAGGACGTCGATGGCGTCCCGGCGCGCGAGGTAGTCCTCGTGCGCGGCGCGGTAGCGGGCGGCCAGGTCCGGGTCGGTCGCCAGCCGGGCGGACATCTCCTTCATCACGCCGTCCGCCTCCAGCGTGCCGATCGCGGAGGCGGCCCGCGGGCAGGTCAGGTAGTACGTGGTCGGGAACGGGGTGCCGTCCTCCAGCCGGGGCTGGGTCTCCACCACGTCGGGGTTGCCGCACGGGCAGCGGTGCGCGACCGCGCGCAGGCCGCGCGGCGGCCGGCCGAGCTGGGCCCGTACGGCGGCGAGGTCCGCGTCGGTGGCGGGGGTGCTGCCCTGCGGGGCCCGGGGGGCGGGGGCGGGCTGGGGGTCGGGCGCGTTGTCCATGGGCCGTTCTGTCCGGAGGTGGGCGGTGATCGGGTGGGTGTCAGTGGGGCGAGTGGCGAGGCGAGTGGCCGGCGGCGGGATCTGCCGGAGCGCGGGCCGGGGACCCGGGCGCGGGCCGGGGCGCCGTTCCGGATCTGCCCAGGGGCAGCCGGCTCAGCGCCGGGCCGCGGGCGCCGCCGCGTCGGTGTCGGCCTGGTCGACCCCGTCGAACAGGTTGTCGTACCAGGGGCGGTGCGCCGCCGCGTCGTTGACCGGGTGCCGGCCGCCGGCCTGGTCGGCCGTGCCGCTGGGCGCGGGGGACGGCACCTCGAACCCGGTCTCGCCCGGCAGCACGTAGTGCAGGTGCTCGCGTGCCTGGGTGCGGACGTACTCCGGGTCCTGCCAGCGGGCCTTCTCCTCGCGGAGCTGCTCCACCTTGCGCTGCGCCTGCTGCGCCTCGCGGCGCTGGTCGGCGATGTCGGACCGCTGGGCGATGTACTGCCGCATCGGGTAGGCGAGCGCCACCACCAGTGCGCACAGCACCAGGGCGAGCAGCGCGGCCCTGCCGGTCAGCCGGCTGCGCCGCAGCGGGCGCGGGGGGCGGTTGGCGGCACGGTAGACCCGGGCCTGCGCCTCGTGGCCGATCGCCTTGAGCCGCGCCGCGGTGGAGAACCGGTCAGCCGCCACGCCGTCACTCCCCTCCACCGTTCCGTCGCCGTTCCCGCCCGCTCGTACGTCTCCGCACGCTCGTACGTGCCCGCACGCTCGTACGTCCCCGCACGCTCGTACGTCCCCGCCCACGGTACGGGACCGGGTGCGGGGACGTAGGGAGGCGGGGTCAGTCAGGCCCCTGCGCGGGTCAGCCCTTGAAGCGCGGGAACGCCGAGCGGCCGGCGTAGACCGCCGCGTCGTCGAGGATCTCCTCGATCCGCAGCAGCTGGTTGTACTTGGCGACCCGCTCGGAGCGGGCCGGCGCGCCGGTCTTGATCTGGCCGCAGTTGGTGGCGACGGCGAGGTCGGCGATCGTGACGTCCTCGGTCTCGCCGGAGCGGTGCGACATCATGCACTTGTAGCCGCTGCGCTGCGCCAGCTCCACCGCGTCCAGCGTCTCGGTGAGCGAGCCGATCTGGTTGACCTTCACCAGCAGCGCGTTCGCCGTGCCGTTGTCGATGCCCTTCTGCAGCCGCTCGGGGTTGGTGACGAACAGGTCGTCGCCGACGATCTGCACCTTGGTGCCGAGCCGGTCGGTGAGCACCTTCCAGCCCGCCCAGTCGTCCTCGAACAGCGGGTCCTCGACCGAGACCAGCGGGTACGAGGCGACCAGGTCCTCGTAGTACTCGGTCATCTCGGCGGCGGACCGCTCCTTGCCCTCGAACTGGTACTTGCCGTCCTTGTAGAACTCCGAGGCGGCGACGTCGAGCGCCAGGCCGATGTCCTGGCCGGGCCGGTAGCCGGCCTCCTTGATCGCCTCGACGATCAGGTCGAGCGCGGCGCGGTTGGAGTCCAGGTTCGGCGCGAAACCACCCTCGTCGCCGAGGCCGGTGGACAGCCCGCGGGACTTCAGCACGCCCTTGAGCGTGTGGTAGACCTCGGCGCCCCAGCGCAGCGCCTCGGAGAAGGACTCCGCGCCGATCGGGGCGATCATGAACTCCTGGATGTCCACGTTGGAGTCCGCGTGCGAGCCGCCGTTGAGGATGTTCATCATCGGGACCGGCAGCACGTGCGCGTTCGGGCCGCCCAGGTAGCGGAACAGCGGCAGGTCGGACGCCTCGGAGGCGGCGTGCGCGACGGCCAGCGAGACGCCCAGGATGGCGTTGGCGCCGAGCGAGGACTTGTCGGGGGTGGCGTCCAGGTCGAACATCGCCTGGTCGATCAGCCGCTGCTCGGTGGCGTCGTAGCCGACCAGCTCCGGGCCGATCTGCTCGATCACGGCCAGGACGGCCTTCTCGACGCCCTTGCCCTGGTAGCGGTTCTTGTCGCCGTCACGGAGTTCGAGGGCCTCGAAGGCGCCGGTGGAGGCGCCGGACGGGACCGCGGCACGGCCGGTGCTGCCGTCGTCGAGGCCGACCTCGACCTCGACGGTGGGGTTGCCTCGCGAGTCGAGGATTTCCCGGGCTACGACGACGTCGATGGACGGCACGTTGTCTCCTTCAGAGATCTGCGAAGTCTTCGTCTTCAGTGTCTTCTGTGTCGGCATGAGCCTAACCGGCTTCGCCGCCCGCGCCGGTCCTGGGCCGTGTCCTGAGACGGAAAACCGCCGGGCACGGGAAAACCCCGGCCGGGCACGCTCGGGGGGAGTACGTGCCCGGCCGGGGCGGATGGGGGGGTCAGCTCAGGTGCAGGTGCTGACCGGGGTAGATCAGGTCGGCGTCCTGGACGATGTCCTTGTTCAGGTCGTACAGGTGCTCCCAGCCGCCGGAGAGGTGCTGGGCCTGGGCGATGCCGGACAGCGAGTCGCCGGTGACGACGGTGTACTCGCCGTCGCCGTTCTTGACCGGAGCGGAGGTCTGGACCGGGGCCGGGGCGCTGTGCCTGGCGTGCCGGGGGGCGGACTTCTGCGTCGGCTGCTGGGTCGACTGCTGCGAGGAGCTGTTGTCGGAGGAGGACGAGCTGCTGCTGTTGCTGCTGGAGCCGCCGTTGTCGGAGGAGCCGCTGCCGGACGTGTTCACGTCGGCCGGGGCGCCGCCCGAGGTCAGGTTGCCGGCGCCGGCGCAGGACCAGGCACCCGGGCCCTGCATGGCGAGCAGCTTCTCGGCGGTGGCGATCTGCTGGTCCTTGGTGGCCAGGTCGGCGCGGGAGGCGTACTGGTCGCCGCCGGCCGCGTCCCAGCTGGACTGGGAGAACTGCAGGCCACCGTAGTAGCCGTTGCCGGTGTTGATGGACCAGTCGCCACCGGACTCGCACTGCGCGACGGCGTCCCAGGTGGAGACGCTGGCTGCGGAGGCGGAGGTGGCGGCTACGAGCGGTACGGCGATCGCGGTGCCGGTGACGCCGGCGAGAGCGGCGAACCGGACCAGCTTGGAGGCGCGACGGTGCTTTGCCATGGTGTTGTCATCCCTCACCGACGCCTGCGAGGTGAGCTGTCGGGTTCGGACGTGAGTTGCCCGGCCTGGGCCGCCTGCTGCGGCGCCTCGGCTTCACCCCGAGCCGGCCCCTGCTCGTCCGTCACGTTCGCGGCGCGGTGCGTGCCCGCTGTCCGGTGTGCGGATCAGGTTCCGGCGAAAGACCTTGGGTCCCCCGCTCCTGCCTGCGGCGCTTTCGCGTCGACTGTTCCCGTCGGTCGGCGGCAGGACTCGGCGTTCTGACCGGCGGGGCTCACTGTGGCGAGCGGTACGACGTTAAGCACAGGCCGCCGGGGAGGACAAACACCTCATGATCGCCCGCCGGGTGCCGTACCGGGCTGAGCGGTCGCACAGACCCGCAGGTCGCAGCGGGCGTTCTGAGCGCTCTGCGATGGAGCGGTCACAGCGGCCCGCGAGAGGCTTGTCACACCGGTGGCGGGCCGCGGCGTACGGTACGTCCGATTTGTCATCCGGCCGCCGCGACCCGGGAGTTCAGCCCAGAGTGAGGATCTGTCCGGGTTTGATGACATTCGGATCGGTGCCGATGGCCTGCTTGTTGGCCGCGTAGAGGTGCTGCCAGCCGCCGTCCACGTGCTGGCTGCGGGCGATGCCGGCGAGCGAGTCGCCGGAGCCGACGGTGTAACGGCTGGGCGCGGTGGGGCCGGTGGCGTGCTTGCCGGAGCCGACGGGGGCGGTCGCCTTGCCGTCGTCGGTGCTTCCCGGCCGGCCGGTCATGCCGAGGACCTCGGTACGGCTGGCCCGGTCTGCGGCGGCCAGCTCCTCGTCGGTCGGGCTGTACGGCCTGGCGTGCTTGCCGGAGCCGGCGCTCGGGTCGGGGGCGGGCAGCGGGTCGGTGCTGTCCGGGCCGCCGGGGTCGACCTGGCCGGGCGGGCGGACGTCGCCGGTGCCGGTGCCGGGCGAGGCCGGGTCGGTGGGGTCGGTGGACGGCGGGGTGGTGGTCCCCGTGGCCGGCGGGGGCGTGACCGGCGTGGTGGGGGCGCCCGGGGTGGTGGACGGCGGGGTGACCGGCGTGGTCGGGTCCGTCACCGGGGGCGTGACCGGCGTCGTGGGAGCGCCCGGGTCGATCGGGTCGGTCGGGTCGGACGGCGTGGTACTCGGCGTGGTCGTGCCGCCGCTCGCCCCCGTCGTCGAACCGGTGCTCGTGCCCGTGCCCGCGCTCGTCCCGGTGCCGGGCTGGTCGGCGGCCGGCGGTGTGGTGACCGACGCGAGCAGCCCCGTCAGCGTCTCGCAGCCGGGCCAGGCGTCCGGGCCGAGGTCGGACAGGATCCGCTCGGCCACGGCTATCTGCTGGGTGCTGGTCGCGAGGTCGGGGCGCTGGGCGTAGGCCGTGCCGCCGTACTGCTCCCAGGTGTCCTGGGTGATGGCGAGGCCGCCGTAGAAGCCGCTGCCCGGGTCGGCGTGCCACTGGCCGCCGGTCTCGCAGACCGCGACCCGGTCCCAGGTGGTCGCGTCGGCGGCGTGCGCGGCGCCCGCCCCGAGCAGGGGGAGCGCGATCCCGGCGCCCGTCGCCGCGACCGCCGCCATGGCGGCGGGAGCCTGGCGGGGGCGGCGGTGCTTGCCGTTCCCGGACGAGAGCATTCGGTCGCCTTTCTCTGATGCCTTGACGTGTCACGGCGGGGGCCGCTGATGCCGCTGTTGCGGCTTTTCCGCCGCCTTTGCGGTGCTTGGGGCGGCGCGGCCCTCGTGGTGCGCGTCCCGCGAGCCGGTTGTATCTCGCGTTGACCGCAGAACGTAGCGGTGTTGGCCAACGCATCACAAGTCGGTGTAGCGAGCGTCACGCCGTGATCACGTTCCTGACGCGGGGTCACTTCCCTTGCGCCGCCGGGGCGGTGCCGGGGGTGAACGCCACCGGTAGCGTACGCAATCCGCGCATGATCAAACCGCCGCGCCAGCGCAATTCTGCCGGATCGGCGGCAAGGCGCAGGTCGGGGAGCCGGGTGAGCAGCGTGGCGAACGCCGTTCTGGCTTCGAGACGGGCCAGCGGGGCGCCCAGGCAGTAGTGGATGCCGTGCCCGTAGCCCAGATGCGGGTTGTCCCGGCGGGCCAGGTCGACGGTGCCGGGCGCGTCGAAACGGGCCGGGTCGCGGTCGGCCGCGGCGAGCACGACGAGCACCGGGTCGCCGGCCGCGATCGGCCGGCCGCCGATGGTGAGCGGTCTGGTCGCGTACCGCCAGGTGGCCATCTCCACCGGGCCGTCGTAGCGGAGCAGCTCCTCGACGGCGGGGTCGAGCAGGGCGTGGTCGCCGCGGGCCAGCGCCTGCTGGAGGGCGGCCCGCTGCGCCGGGTGCCGGAACAGCGTGTGCATCCCGTTGCCGATCAGGTTGACCGTGGTCTCGAACCCGGCGAAGAGGAGCACGAAGCACATGGCGGCGGCCTCGTTGCCGGTCAGGTGCTCGCCGTGGTCGCTGGCCCGGATCAGACCGGAGATCAGGTCGTCGGCGGCGGACTCCTCGCCGAGCGTGGCGCGCTTGCGCTCGATCAGCTCGACCAGATACGTCCTGATCCGCTTGACCGCCCGCGCCACCCCGCCGCGCGGGCCGCCGCCCTGACCCGGCTTCACATGGCGCATCATCATGCCGGCCCAGTCCCGGAAGTCGTCCTGGTCCTCGGCGGGCACCCCGAGCAGGTCGCAGATCGCGTAGATGGGGAGCGGGAACGCGAACTCGTGGATCAGGTCGGCCTGCCCGGTGCCGTCCCGCAGCATCCCGTCCACGAACCGGTCGGCCAGCTCCCGCACCCGCGGCTCGAACTCCGCCACCCGGCGCGGGGTGAACGCCTTCGACACCAGCCGGCGCAGCCGGGTGTGGTCCGGCGGATCGATGTTCAGCAGATGCGTCATCAGATCCGCCGACCGCTCCCCCGGAATCCCGGTCTTCCCCCGCGCCCCCGGCGACTCCGCGTGATGCACCGGATTCTTGCTCAGCCGCCCGTCCGCCAACGCTTCCCGCGCCTCCGCATACCGCGTGACGAGCCATGCCTCCACCCCGCTGGGCACGGTCGTCCGATACACCGGCGCATGCTCCCGCAGCCACCCGTACGCCGGATAAGGATCGGAGGCGAACTCCCAGTCGAACAAGGTGGGCGGCGTCCCCGCGCGATCATCCATCCCCTGACGCTACCGCCGCGGCGCAGGTTGCCGCGGAGGGGAAGGTTCACCCCATCGGCGGAAAGATCATCGCTCGCCTTGGGTACGTCGGCCCCGCGCGCGAGACTCCGCCGCATGAGTGCACAGGTCGATATCCCGCCGGAAGGCGCTCCGGAGCCGGAGGAACCCGCCGACAGGTGGCCCCGGCCGCCGGTCGGCGGATGGACCGCAGCTGACCTCGACACGATTCCTGGGTTGCCTCCGCATACGGAGATGATCGATGGCGGCCTGTTCTTCGCAAGCCCACAGACCTACTTCCACATGGAAGTCCTGTGGGTATTGGTCTCGGCGGAGTCGGTCGAGCGCGACCGCGAGGTCAAACCGCGCAAGTACGCCCGGGCCGGCATCCGCAACCTCTGGCGGGTGGAGGAGAACGAGGGCCTGCCCGTCGTCTACGTGTACGAACTGGATCCGGCCACCGGGTCGTACGCGGTCACCGGCATCCACCACAAGGAACTGAAGGTCGAGGTCCCCTTCCCCATGACGGCGGATCTGACCTCGCTCAGGGGCCGCCGGACCGCTGCCTCGCAGCCCGAGGCCGGCGACCAGGGCTGAGTCTGAGCCCTGCCCGCTTCGCTACGCCGGTTCGGGGGCCGTGGCCTGGGCTGCGGCGAGGGTTTGGCGGCTGAGGTGGTCGGAGTGGCGGGTGGTTTCGGGGAGGCGGTAGGCGGGGGTCAGGGTCAGGACGTGGGTGGTGGTGGTCGGCAGGTCGATCAGGTGGCCGGTGGAGAGGTAGACCGGTTTCACGCCGGGCTGGGTGCGCAGGGCGCGGCCGACCGTCTCGGTGCCGTCGGTCAGGGGGGTGTGGGAGCCGCGGGCCTGGGGCAGGGCGGCGGGGTCGTGGCGGCCGGTGAAGGGGGTCTTGGCGACGCCCGCCGTGGGCAGGCCGGTGAGAACGCCGAGGTGGCAGGCCAGGCCGAAGCGGCGGGGGTGGGCCAGGCCGTGGCCGTCGCAGAGCAGCAGGTCGGGGGTGATCCGCAGGGCGCGCAGCGCCTCCACCAGGACCGGCAGCTCGCGGAAGGCGAACAGGCCGGGCACATAGGGGAAGGTCGTCCTCGCCACCGCGGTGGACTGCTCGGCCACCGCGAGGGTGGCCATGTCGATGACGACCACGGCCGCCGCGACCAGGTCGCCGGTGCCGCGGCCGTTACCGGCGTAGGCGACGTCCAGGCCGGCGACGTAACGGGGGTCGGACGGGCCCGGGCCGAGGTGGTCGGCGAGCGGTCGCAGCCGGTCCTGGAGCGCGCGGGCCTCGGCCTCGTCGGCGGGCCACTCGTGCGGAACGTCCACGCGCATGCCGCTACTCCCCCGCCTTCTGCGCCGTCTTCTCCTCGGTCTCCTCGGCCTTCTCCGCCTTCTCCGCCGCCTCCGCCGCGCGGATCGCCGCCCGGTAGCGGCGGGCCGCGTGTCGCAGGGCCGCCTCCGGGTCGAGGCCGGCGTCCTGGGCGGCGGCGGCCTCGGACAGCAGGTGGTCGCCGAGCGCGGTCTCGTCGGCGTAGGGGTCGGCGGGCGCGGAGGCCAGCGTCACCGGGCCGCCGGCCGGGGACTGCGGCACCGGCAGGCCCGCCGAGCGGGCCCGGGCGGCCAGCTTGGCGGCCAGCGCGAGGGCCGGGGAGGCGACCGGCACGCCGTCCGTCACGGACTCGCGGGCCTTCTCGACACCCTTGAGCCGCACCCAGTTGGCCTGCACCTGCTCGGGCGTCTCGGCGATCTCGTCGCCGTAGATGTGCGGGTGACGGTGCACCAGCTTGGCGACCAGGCCCGCCGCCACCTCGTCGATGTCGAACGGCTCGGCCGGATCCTCCTCGGCGATCGCCGCGTGGAAGACCACCTGGAGCAGGACGTCCCCGAGCTCCTCCTTGACCGCCGCGCGATCCCCCTCCTCGATCGCCTCGACCAGTTCGTACATCTCCTCGATGCCGTACCGGGCCAGGTCCTGGTGGGTGCGCAGGCTGCTCCACGGGCACTCGGCCCTGATCCGGTCCATCACCTGGACCAGGTCGAGCAGCCGGGCGCCGGGCAGGTCCCAGGAACCGGGCAGCAGCTCCAGGTCGGGCATCGCGACCCGGCCGGAGCCGCCGAGCGCGGCCAGCTCGTCGGTCACCTCGCGGTCGCCCTCGCCGCCGGCCGGCAGGTAGACGACCGTACGGGCGCCGGCCGCCGCGTCCACCAGCTCGCGCCCGGTCGGCGCGGCCAGCTCGACGCGGACACCCGCCTCGCGCAGATACGGCAGCTGCGGGTGCTCAGCGTCCGCGCACAGCACGCGGTCGGCCTCCCGCAGGATCTGCCAGGCCGGCCAGGAGAGCTGGCCGGGCGCGACCCGGTGGCTGGTGGTGAGCAGCACCAGCCGCCCGGGAGCGGCGCCGGCCGCTTCGTCTGCTTCGTTCACACCCCGAACGTACCCCGGGCCGCCGACATCCCCGCCGCCGGACCGGCCCGGCCGGCACGCACGGGCCGCCGGCGGGCCAGTATCCGTCAGGCGCCCTGCGGGGCCTGGGCCTGCGCCTGCGCGGCGGTCGGCGTCCGGTTCAGCAGCCACGGGTCCTTGGCGGCGCCGATGACCGCGGTCTTCGCGTCCCAGCTCCCGTACCGCGGGTTGATGTGCACGCCGAGCTCGTTCGCCTTCTTCGCGATGGCGCCGACGATCGCGGTCTGGCCGCCGTCGCTGCCGGGCTGGAAGCCGAGGCTCTGGGTGATCTTGCCGGCCGCCAGGCTGGTCCGCAGGAAGCTGTCGATGCCGCTCGGCGCGATGCCGTAGTTCTGCAGCAGGTCGGAGTCGAGGGCGGCCTCGCTGCCGTACTGCTGCACGGCCTGGGCGCGGGCGGCCTGCACCTCGCCGTTGCTGACGGTCAGTCTGGCGTCCGACAGCGCCTGGCTGATCACCTTGTCCTGCACCAGCATGGTCAGCGTCTGGGTGGACAGCGTGCTGCTCTCGCTGAGCAGCTGCGCGGCCTGCGGGGACTTCGTCTGCGCCGTACGCACCGCGTTGACCTGTGACTGGAGCGCGGCCACCGAGATCTTCTGGTCGCCGACCACCGCCGCGGAGCCGGTGCGGTCAGGTCCTGAACCACACGCGGTGAGTGCGGGCGACGCCAGCAGCAGCGCGGCTGCGGCGATCGAGACGGCGGTGCGGCGGCGGACCATGGTGCCTCCCGGCAGAAACGAGCCTCGCTGATCGATCGAACGCGGGCCTCATGAGAATAGAGAGCCCGGGGCGCCGATATCCAGCACTCCGCCGAACATGATCCGCCCGGCGGGCGGCCCCGGGACTCAGCCGCCGCACAGCTTCAGCATCATGTCCTTGTCCGCGGTCGTCACCGGCAGGTCGTACTTCTGCGAGACCTGCGCGAAGCGCACCGCGTAGGAGCAACGGATCTGGTGGTTCGGCGGCAGCCAGGAGGCCGGGCCGGAGTCGCTCTTGGAGCCGTTGGACGGACCGTCGACCGGAATCAGGTTGAGCGGATCGTTGGCGATGTCCTCGCGCTTTCCCTTGTCCCAGTGCGCGGCGCCCATCTGCCAGTCGTACGACAGCGGCATCACGTGGTCGATCTGGATCGTGGTGGCGTGCGTCTTGGTCCAGTTGATGGCCTTGCCGGTGTACGGGTCGTCCAGCTTCATGGAGGAGATCACGCACTTCGATCCGCCGCGGTAGTGCAGATCCGTCCCGTCCCGCTTGAGCAGGTCGTTCCGCGAGTCGCAGCCGTTGTGCGAGTACGGTATCGCGCCGGGCGCCGAGTCCGTCCAGGCGGAGCCGAACTCGTCCCTGCTGTAACCGGTCTTGGGCCCGCGGCCCTTGGTGGCGACCTTCTTGATCAGTGCGACGGCCTTGGCCTTGTCCGCCGCGGAAGTGATCGGCGCCAGGCCGGTCTTGGTGCCGTCGGGGTTGTCGAGCGGGCTGACGGCCCGCCCGTTGCTCACCACCGGGCCGCTGCCCGCGGTGGAACTGGCGCCGCCGCTCGGCGAGTCGAGGCCGATGTCGGTGTCCTTGCAGCCGGCCAGGCTCAGGGTGACGGTGAGGGCGGCCGCCGCGCACACGGCGGCCCTGCGCAGTCTCCTGGTACGGGAGGGCGCGGTGGTGGCGCCCGCTGTGCTGCTGCCCGCTGTCATGTACGCCCCTCGGGAGAGTTCTCGATGCCGGGAGACGCCGACCGCCCCCGCCTGCTACCCCTGCATCTGCCCCAACCAGGCGAGAGTACGGCGGACTTCCGCGGCGAACGGGTGGTGCGGGCCGTGCACCCGGTCGGCGTCGTACAGCAGCCGGGTCAGCACCTCGCGGGCCGCGTGCCGGTCGCCGGCGGAAAGCAGCAGGTGCGCGATCCGGCGGCGGATCTCCAGCGGGGTGGCCGGGTCGGTGGGCGTGTAGCGCTCGAAGTACGGCAGCAGGACCCGGTACTCGGCGAGCGCGGCGGCGGTGTCGCCGAGCTGCTCCAGGCACTGGGCCGCCTCGTAGCGGAAGCCGAGCGAGCCGCGGTCGGCGCCGCCGTACTGCGAGGCCAGCTCGTCGGAGAGCCTGCGCAGTTCGGGCAGCGCGCGGCGGTACTGGCCGTCCTCCATCAAGGTGGCGGCGTACTGCTTGCGCAGCGAGAGCAGCACCGGGGAGTGCTCGCCGTGCTTCTCGGCGGCGGCCGGCAGGATGCCGCCGAGGATGTCCACGGCCTGGGTGACCCGGCCGGCGTCCAGCAGCCGCCTGACCTCGTCCACCGCCTTGGCCAGGTCGATGGCCGCGGGCGCGGTGACCGGCGCGGGCGCCGGGTGGACCGGCGGCGGCGCGGGGCGGTCGGGCCAGGGCGCGTGCGGGCGCAGGAACGGCCGGGTGGGGTCCATCGGCCCCGGCGCGGGCTGCCCGCCGGAACCCGAACTCGGGCCGGGCAGCAGCGCGGCCAGGTCCCGGTAGACGTCCTGGGCGCCGGCCGGGCGGTCCTGCGGGTCCTTGGCGAGCAGCCGCAGCACCAGCGCCTCCAGCGACTCGGGCACCGCGGGCCGCAGCCGGCGCAGCGGCACCGGCGCCTCGTACAGGTGCCGGTGCAGCACGCCGAGCGCGGTGGAGCCGGCGAACGGCACATCCCCGCTGAGCAGTTCGTGCAGCAGCACGCCGAGCGCGTACAGGTCGGTGCGCGGGCCCACGGCGCCGCCCATCGCCTGCTCCGGCGCCATGTACGCGGGGCTGCCGATCGGCGAGCCGGTGTGGGTGAGCCGGGTGGTGTCGGTGTCCATCACCGAGGCCACACCCAGGTCGAGCACGGTGACCGTGCCGTCCGGCCGGATCATCACATTGCGCGGCTTGAGGTCGCGGTGCACGATCGGCACCGCGTGCACGGCCGACAGCGCCGCGCACAGCTGGGCCGCGACGGCCACCGCCCACGGCCACGGGTACGGCCGGTGCTCGGCCAGGTGGTCGCCGAGGTCCTTGCCCTCCACGTACTGCATGACCAGGTACAGGTCGTCGCCGTCGCCGCCCGCGTCGTGCACGGTGACCAGGCCGGGGTGGTCGACCTGCGCGGTGACCCGGCACTCGCGGTCGAAGCGCTGCCGCAGCTCGGTGACGTCCTGGCCGGCCGCGACCTTGTCGGGGCGCAGCAGCTTCACCGCGACCCGGCGGTCCAGCCTGCGGTCGTAGGCCGTCCACACCTGGCCCATGCCGCCCTGGCCGACGATCGCGGCCAGCTCGTACCGACCGGCGACGAGCCGGCCGGTCACCTGCCCTCCTCCTCCTTGCGGAGCAGGTTGCTCAACTCGTCGAGTTCGGCGCGCACCTGGTCCATCCGGGGACCGGGCGCGGGCGGGGCCGGCGGCGCGGCGGAGCTGGGTCCGGGTATCGGCGCGGGGGTGGCGGGCGACGGTGTGGGGGTCGGCGCGGGGCCGGGCGCCTGGGCGGCCGGGCCGTAGCCGTAGGGCGGCCGGGCGGGTATGCCGGGCCGGCCGGATATCGGGCCCTGCACCGGCCCGGGCGCGGCCGACGGGCCGCTGTCGGCCCGGTAGGAGTACGGGTTGGTGCTGCGCGGGTCCTGCCGGCCGAGCTGCTGCATCTGCTGCTGGTAGGCGAGGTAGCGGCGGGCGACGGCGCCGGTCCGCCGGACGTCCACCACCAGGAAGTAGACCGGGGTGGCGAACATGCAGAACAGCAGGCACGCCGCGCCGCTGTTGATCTGCCAGTCGTTGTCGTCGGTCGAGGTGGCGAAGAGCACGATCATGATCGGCACGAAGCCGGCCGACACCGCCAGCAGCACCCAGTCCTGGGTGCGCTTGAGCAGCATGGCGAGCCGGAGCATCGAACCCCACGCGCCGAAGCCGAAGGTGATCAGCGGCAGGACGGTGAAGAGCACGCGCAGCCCGATGTTCTCCGCCTGGCTGGCGGGCGGGGGCGGCGGAGCGGTGCCTTGGCCGTACATCGCTTGCTCCTGGACGTCGGTGCGGGTGGGGTGGACTGCGCGGCTCCCGGCGGCTCCGCCTTGCGCGCTACCGCACTTGGCGCCCCCGGTTCTGCTGCTGCGAGCGTATCGGCCACCGGGTCCGCGCGTCGCCCGGTCTCCGCCGACCTGTGGATAACTATTTCGGTTCGCGTACGACCGAGGGGCCAGGGGGCCGGCTTCCGGCGCGCCGTCCACCTGCCGGATCACCCGCGGGCCCAAGCTGGATTCCTACCAAACCTGGGTAAACCGGACGAGAAGGATCCGCCGATGCACGGCGAAAGCGAGACGGCCGAGGCCGAGGCCGCGACCGTGGCCCCTGCCCTGGACACCGAGGCCGTGCTCCCCGCCCAGGACGCGGCCGGCCCACCTCCTCCCACCGCGCAGGCCACCACCCAGGACACCGGCCTGACCCCAGGACCGGCCGACACCGGCGACGCGCACAGCCGGACCCGCGCCGCCGCCCCCTGGCTGCTGGCCGCCGCCTTCTCCGCGCTCTACGCGGCACTGTCGATCTCCCGCTACCGCCAGATGCGCACGATGTCCTGGGACCTCGGCATCTTCGAACAGGCCGTCAAGTCCTACGCCCACCTGCACGCGCCGGTCGCCGACCTCAAGGGCCCCGGCTTCAACGTCCTCGGCGACCACTTCAGCCCGATCACCGCACTGATCGCGCCCTTCTACCGGCTCTTCCCCACCCCCGTCACGCTGCTCGTCGCACAGGCGCTGCTCTTCGCGCTGTCCGTGGTGCCGGTGACCCGGGCGGCGGGCCGGGTGTTCGGGACGCGCGCCGGGCTCGCGGTGGGCGCCGCCTACGGGCTCTCGTGGGGAATCCAGCGAGCGGTGGACTTCGACTTCCACGAGGTCGCGTTCGCCGTTCCGATGCTGGCCTTCGCCCTGGAGGCGGTGCTGCGCGGGCGGTGGACCGCGGCCATGTGGTGGGCGGTGCCGCTGACGCTGGTGAAGGAGGACATGGGCGCCACCGTCGCCGCCCTCGCCGCGGTGGTGTGGCTGCGGTCGGCCCGCGCGACCACCCGCGGCGGGGCGAACGTCCGCACCTACGCCGTCATGCTGGCGGTGTTCGGCGCCGCCGCCTCGGTCCTGGAGATCCGGCGGCTGATGCCGGCCTTCCACGGCCCCGGCTACCACCTGCTCAACCACATCGACGGCGCCGGCACCCTCACCGGGCACATCCCCGCGGACACCGCCGTCCGCACCCTGCTGTGGCTGCTGCTGCCGGCCGGCGGTCTGCTCGCACTGCGCTCCCCGCTGCTGCTGGTGGCGCTGCCCACCCTCGGCTGGCGGTTCGTCAGCCACGAGCCAGCGGACTGGGGCACCGCCTGGCACTACAACGCGGTGCTGATGCCGGTGGTCTTCCTCGCGCTGGTGGACGCGGCCGAGCGGATCGTACGGTCATCGCCCCGGACGTCCCGCCGGCCCCGGCAGCCGCTCTCGTCGCGCCGCGCGCCGCTGCGCCCGTTCCTGCGCTCCTACGCGGCGGCCGCGCCCGTCGCCACGGTCGCCGCCGCGCTGGCGCTCAGCACCCAGCTCCCGCTGGCCTCGCTCTCGCACCCGGCCGCCTACCGGGTGGACGCGCGCACCAAGGCGGTGGTCGGGCTGCTCGACCGGATCCCGAACGGCGCCACCGTGGAGGCCAACGTGGGGCCGATCAGCAGGCTGGTCCGGCGGACGACCGTCTACTGGGTGGGCGGCACCAAGGGCGTGACTCCCGACTACCTGGCGCTGGAGGACAGCTCCGGCTGGGTACCCGACCCGGTCGGATACGCCCGGCAGCTGCACCCGGCCGCGCGGTACGTGATGGTCGGCAGCGCCGGCGGCTACGTGCTGCTGCGGCATGAGCGGGCGGCCGGGTAGGCCACCGTTCGACGAGCCCGGCGGCCGGCCCCCGCACCCGCGCGGCGGCCCGCCGGGTGACCGTCCGGTGACGGGACCATTACGGCCGGCGATCGGATTGGCGCATCAGACGACTCCCCCGGCACAGCCGCGTCCCGTATCTTTTCCGGCAGACCCCGACCGACCTGCCGTGGAGGACCGACGATGGACAGGGCCGAGGCCGTCATGGCGGAGCAGAGCACCAGGGCTCCGTCCAGCACGGCCGCCGGCGGCGAGGCGGCCGCCGGGCGCTTCGCCGGTATGCCCGGTCAGCGCCTGGACCCGTACCTGCTGGCGCTGCTCTCGCTGCTCGCCTTCATGGCCCTGTCGATCACCCGCTACCGGCAGATGCTCACCATGTCCTGGGACCTGGGCATCTTCGAGCAGGCGATCAAGTCCTACGCCCACCTGCACGCGCCCGTGGCCGACCTCAAGGGCCCCGGCTTCAACATCCTCGGCGACCACTTCAGCCCGATCACGGCGCTGATCGCGCCCTTCTACCGGCTCTTCCCCACCCCCGTCACGCTGCTCGTCGCACAGGCGCTGCTCTTCGCGATCTCGGTGATTCCGGTCACTCGCTGCGCCGGGCTGCTGCTCGGGCGCGGCCGGGGGCTGGCGATCGGGACGGCGTACGCGCTGTCGTGGGGTGTGCAGCGCGCGGTGCAGTTCGACTTCCACGAGATCGCGTTCGCGATGCCGCTGCTGGCCTTCGCACTGGAGGCGGTGCTGCGCAAGCGGTGGGGCGCGGCGATGTGGTGGGCGCTGCCGCTGATCTTCGTCAAGGAGGACATGGGGGTCACGGCCGGCGCCATCGGGGTGATCGTGTGGTGGCGCACCCGCACCGAGACCGCTCCCGCGGACGGGCCCGAGCCCGAACCCGGCACAGCTGCGGCGGTCAACACCGCCAAGGCGACCGTCCCGGCCCAGCAGGACGGCAGCACGGCGCCGGGCGAGGGCCGGGCCGACGGCGGCGCCGACGAGGCCGAGGACGACCAGGAGCCGCTGACCGACGCGCTGCGCTACGGGCCGTGGGCGATCGGCCTGGCCGGCTTCGGGGTGGCCGCCTCCGCGCTCGCGTTCGGGGTGCTGATCCCGGCACTAAACAGCACGGGCGCGTACGACTACTGGAACAAGCTCAACGGCAACGGGGCTCCGATGCCCGGGCACATCCCGCTCAGCACCGCGATCCACACCCTGCTGTGGATCCTGCTGCCGACCTCCGGGCTGCTCGCGCTGCGCTCCCCCCTGCTGCTGGCGGCGCTGCCCACCATCGGCTGGCGGTTCATCTCGCACGACGACCACTACTGGGGCACCGACTGGCACTACAGCGCGGTGCTGATGCCGGTGGTCTTCCTCGCGCTGGTGGACGCGGCGCAGATGTCGCGGACCAGCCGCCGGCCGTGGCTGCGGTCGTACGCGGCCGGAGTGCCGGCAGCCGCTGCGGGTGCGGCGCTCGCGCTCACCCTTTCGATGCCATTGGCGTCGCTGGCCCATACCGACACCTACAAGGTGGACGCGCACACCAAGGCCGTGGAGAAGCTGCTCGACGAGATCCCCGACGGGGCCACCGTGGAGGCGAACGTCGGTCCGATCAGCAGACTGGTGCACCGCACGACGGTCTACTGGGTCGGCGACACACCGGGCGTCACGCCCGACTACATCGCCATCGACAACACCTCGGGCTGGGTGCCCGACCCGGCGACCTACGCCAAGCAGCTGCACCCGACGGCCACGTACACCATGATCGCCAACTCCGAGGGCTACGTGATCCTGCGCCGGTCCTGAACACCGTTCGCGAACCCCGGCCTGAACACCGTTCGCGAACCCCGTAGCGCGAACGCCGTTCGTCAAGCCCCGTCGCGAACACCGTTCGCGCAACCCGACGCAGCTGCGTCGGGTTTCAGTCAGTCGGGTAGTCCACGTACGCGAAGCGCCTGCTGTCCGGTGCCCAGCTGTTGACGTTCAGGCTGCCCTGACCGCCGGTGAAGGCGAGCAGGTCGCGCGGGGCGCGGCCCTCGGGATCGGCCAGCCGCAGGATCACCTCGCGGTCGGCCGGGTGGCCCTGCGTGCCGGGCGGGAAGCTGATGTAGAGCAGGTGGCGGCCATCAGGAGACGGGTGCGGGAACCAGTTGACCCGCTCGTCGGAGGTGAGCCGGGTCAACTGCGACCCGTCCGGGCGCATCCGGAACAGCTGTGCGTGGCCGGGGACGTCGTTGCCGTGCTCGGAGTTGAAGTAGATCCACTCCCCGTCCGGGCCGAACTCCGGTCCGTCGGCGGGCGCCGGGCTGTCGGTGAGCCGGGTGTCGGGGCCGCCCGACGACGGCACCGTGAAGATGTTGCGGTAGCCCCACTCGTCGCCGCCGTACGGTTCGACGCCCACATAGGCGAGCGTCTCCCCGTCCGGCGAGACGCCGTGCAGGAAGTGCCGGAAGGGGCCGGGGCTGTGCTCGTTGGTGACCCGCCGGGCGGGCCCGCCCGCGAACGGCACCGCGTGGATGTGGCCGTCACCCGCCGACAGGTAGATGGTGCCGCCGTCCGGCGCGAGCACGTGGTCGTTGTTGGCGTCGGTGATCCCGCCGGTGTCGATGACCTCGGGCGCGCCGCCCTCCACGGGCACCCGCAGCAGCAGCCCGTCCTGGTTGAACACCAGCAGGCGGCCGTCCGGCGACCAGTTCGGCGCCTCCAGCGCGCTGTCGGCCGTCTCGTACACCAGGCGGGGCTCGCCGCCGTCGATGTCCGCGACCAGCAGCCGGGCGCGCTGCCCCGCCGCCAGCGGCCGTACGTTCGTCCCCGCTCCGGTGATCGTCACAGCTGATCACACTAACGCGCCCCGCTCACGGCGAGCGGGGCGCGTCGAAGATGATCAGACCGATGACGTCACGGAGGTCAGCAGCTCAGGTTGTTGCCCGCCGGGACTCCGAGGATCGAGACGAAGTTCTGGTAGGCGTTGACCCGGTCCTGCACCTCGGCCGGGTTGCCGCCGTTGCACTCGATGCTGCCGTTGATGCTGCGGATGGTCTCACCGAATCCGGCGCCGTTGACCATGGCGTTGTGCGGGGTCATGGTGCCCGGGCCGGTCTGGGTGTCCCAGTACCACAGGCCGGTCTTCCAGGAGATCGCCGCGTCGGTCTCGACGAGGCCGGGGTTGTCCAGCAGGTCGACGCCGAGCGAGTCGCCGGCCGCCTTGTAGTTGAAGTTCCAGCTCAGCTGGATCGGGCCGCGCCCGTAGTAGGAGTAGGTGCCGGCCGGGCAGCCGTAGGGCTCGGAGGCGCAGTAGTTGCCGGACTTGTCGATCTCGCTGACGTAGACGAGGCCGCCGGTCTCGTGGCTGACGTTGGCGAGGAAGGCCGCGGCCTCCTGCTTCTTGACGGTGTCGCTGCCGGTGGTCGCGAAGCCCGGGTACGCGCTGAGCGCCTCGGTCAGGCCGCTGTAGGTGTAGAAGGAGTTCCGGCTCGGGAACATCTGGTTGAACTGCGCCTCGCTGACCACGAAGGAGCCGCCGGACGGCGGGGTGGTGCCACCGCCGCCGCTGCACCCGTACGGGTCCCAGTACCAGGTGCTGATCACCGGGTCGTAGCCCGGGTTGTCGTGCGACGCCTTGTAGTAGTTGCCGTTGGTGTACTTGACGATGTCACCGGCCACGTAGTTGTGGCCCGCGGCCCACGCCGGGTAGTTGCAACTGTCGCCGGTGCCACCGGTGGTGCCGCCGGTGCCGCCCGAGCCACTGCCGCAGGAGCCCTGGTCGGCCCAGACTCCGGAGCCGCCGGTGGACGGCGTCTCGCCCTGGGTCCACCACTTGGCCTGCCAGTTGTGGCTGTTGTACGAGGCGGTCATACCGCCGGTGTAGACCGAGGACGCGTTGTACGGCGTCGTACAGGTGGCGGCGGAGGCGCTGGACGCCAGCGGTACGAGGATGGCCAGTCCTACCGCGACCGCCAGGGCGGTGAGAAAGGCTATGAGCCGTTTCGTTGACACGTGACCACTCCTTGTGGGGGATCGAGTGGGGTCGTGACCGACTCAAGCGGATTGGTCTGGACCTGTCAAGGTCCAGACCAATCAAAAAAGGGCGAACGGGCCGCCCGGCAGCGTCAGTTGCCGGGCACGAGCGTCAGTTGTCGAGCACGGTGGTCAGGAACTCCGCCGTCCACTCCAGCAACTGCCGTCCCACCACCGGCTTCCCGCCGATCCGCGCCGACGCCGGGCGCGGCACCATCAGCTGCCGGGTGGCGTGCTTGTGGACGGTCCGCGGGTAGATCCGGTTCAGCCGCAGCTCCTGCGACTCGCGCAACTCCACCGGTCCGAACCGGACGTTGCTGCCCTGGAGCGTGATGTCGCTGACGCCGACCTTGCGGGCCAGCATCCTCAGGGCCGCCACCAGCAGCAGGTTCTCCACCGGCTCCGGCAGCTTGCCGTACCGGTCGGTCAGCTCCTCGCGCACCGCCGCGATGTCCTGCTCGGTGGTCGCCGACGCGATGGCCCGGTACGCCTGGAGCCGCAGCCGCTCACCGGGGGCGTAGTCGTGCGGCACGTGCGCGTCCACCGGGAGTTCGATCTTGACGTCGAGCAGGGTCTCCTCCGGCTCGCCGCCCGACTCCAGCGCCGAGCGGTAGTCGGCGACGGCCTCGCCCACCATCCGTACGTACAGGTCGAACCCGACGCCCGCGATGTGCCCGGACTGCTCGCCGCCGAGCAGGTTGCCCGCGCCGCGGATCTCCAGGTCCTTCATCGCCACGTACATGCCCGCGCCCATCTCGGTGTGCTGGGCGATGGTGGCGAGCCGCTCGTGCGCGGTCTCGGTCAGCGGCTTCTCCGGCGGGTACAGGAAGTACGCGTAGCCGCGCTCCCGCGACCGGCCCACCCGCCCCCGCAGCTGGTGCAGTTGGGACAGGCCGAAGGTGTCGCCGCGCTCCACGATCAGCGTGTTGGCGTTCGGGATGTCGATGCCGGACTCCACGATGGTGGTGGACACCAGCACGTCGAAGCGCTTCTCCCAGAAGTCCACCACGACCTGTTCGAGCTGCGACTCGCCCATCTGCCCGTGCGCGGTGGCGATCCGCGCCTCCGGGACGACGGCCCGCAGCCGGGCGGCGGCCCGGTCGATGGACTCCACCCGGTTGTGGATGTAGAACACCTGGCCCTCGCGCAGCAGTTCACGGCGGATGGCCGCGCCGATCTGCTTCTCCTCGTACGGGCCGACGAAGGTCAGCACCGGGTGCCGCTCCTCCGGCGGGGTGGTGATGGTGGACATCTCGCGGATGCCGGTGACCGCCATCTCCAGGGTGCGCGGGATCGGGGTCGCGGACATCGTCAGCACGTCCACGTTGGCCCGCAGCTTCTTCAGCTGCTCCTTGTGCTCGACGCCGAACCGCTGCTCCTCGTCCACGATGACCAGGCCGAGGTCCTTGAACTTGGTCTCCGAGGAGAACAGCCGGTGGGTGCCGATCACCAGGTCCACCGAGCCCTCGCGCAGCCCCTCCAGGGTGGCCTTGGCCTCGCTGTCGCTCTGGAACCGGGACAGCGCCCGCACCTTGACCGGGAACTGCGCGTACCGCTCGGTGAACGTGCCCATGTGCTGCTGCACCAGCAGCGTGGTCGGCACCAGGACGGCGACCTGCTTGCCGTCCTGCACCGCCTTGAACGCCGCCCGCACCGCGATCTCGGTCTTGCCGTAGCCGACGTCGCCGCAGATCAGCCGGTCCATCGGGACCGACTTCTGCATGTCGTCCTTGACCTCGGCGATGGTGGTCAGCTGGTCGGGGGTCTCCGCGTACGGGAACGCGTCCTCCAGCTCGCGCTGCCACGGGGTGTCCGGGCCGAAGGTGTGGCCGGGGGCGGCCATCCGGGCCGAGTAGAGCTTGATCAGGTCGGCGGCGATCTCCTTGACGGCCTTCTTCGCCCGCGCCTTGGTCTTGGTCCAGTCCGCGCCGCCGAGCCGGTGCAGGGACGGGGCCTCGCCGCCGACGTACTTGGTGACCAGCTCCAGCTGGTCGGTCGGTACGAACAGCCGGTCGCCGGGCTGGCCGCGCTTGGCGGGCGCGTACTCCACCACCAGGTACTCGCGGGTGGCACCCTGCACGGTGCGCTGCACCATCTCCACGTAGCGGCCGACGCCGTGCTGCTCGTGCACGATGTAGTCGCCCGACTGGAGGGTCAGCGGGTCGATGGTCTTACGGCGGCGGGACGGCATCCGCCCCATGTCCTTGGTGGACGACTTCTGCCCCGACAGGTCGGTCTCGGTCAGCACCGCGAGCCGCAGCGCCGGGTCGATGAAGCCGTGCTCGATCGAACCGGTCGCGACCTGGACGACGGCCGGGGCGATCTCGCCGAGGTCCACGTCGAGCCGGGCCGCGATGCCCTCGCCGCCCAGCACCTCCACCATCCGGGCGGCCGGGCCCTGGCCCTCGGTGACGTAGACGGTGCGCCAGCCGTCGGCCAGCCAGCCCTTGGTGTCGGCCAGGGCGCGGGCAGTGTCGCCCCGGTACAGCTCGGGGGCGTGCATGCCGAGCTTGAGGGTGTCGGCGTCCAGGTCGTCGGCCTCGTCGGCGGCGAACGGGCTCACCGTCCACCACGGGACGCCCAGCTCGCGGGCCCGGTCCCGGACCGCGGCGATCGACCACAGCGAGGCGGCGCCCAGGTCGACCGGGGCCTCGCCGCCGCCCGCGCTCGCCGCCCAGGACGCCTCGAGGAACTCCTGCGAGGTGGCCACCAGGTCCGCGGCCCTGGTCCGGACCCGCTCCGGATCGCAGACCACCGTCATCGAACCGGCCGGCAGCACGTCGAGCAGCAGCTCCATCTCGTCCACCAGGACGGGGGCGAGGGATTCCATGCCCTCGACGGCGATGCCCTCGGCGATCTTGTCCAGCATCTCGTTCAGCTCGGGGTGCCGGACCGCCAGCTCGGCGGCCCGCTCCCGCACCTGGGCGGTGAGCAGCAGCTCGCGGCAGGGCGGGGCCCACAGGCCGTGCTCGGCGACTTCGAGGGAGCGCTGGTCGGCGACCTTGAAATACCGGATCTCCTCGACCTCGTCGCCCCAGAACTCCACCCGCAGCGGGTGCTCCTCGGTGGGCGGGAAGACGTCGAGGATGCCGCCGCGGACGGCGAACTCGCCGCGCCGCTCCACCAGCTCCACCCGGGAGTACGCGGCTGCCGCCAGGCCGTCCACGACCTCGCCGAGGTCGGCGCTGCCGCCCGTGCGCAGGGAGACGGGCTCCAGCTCGCCCAGGCCCTTGACCTGCGGCTGGAGCACCGAGCGGATCGGGGCGACGACGATCCGCACCGGGCCGGCGGTGACGTCGTCGGCCCGGGGGTGGGTCAGCCGGCGCAGCACCGCGAGGCGGCGGCCGACGGTGTCGCTGCGCGGGGAGAGCCGCTCGTGCGGGAGCGTCTCCCACGCGGGGTACTCCACGACGGAGTCCTCGCCGCCGGGCGGCATCATCGAACGCAGGGCCGCGGCCAGGTCCTCGGCCTCGCGGCCGGTCGCGGTGACCGCGAGGACGGTACGGGACGCTTTCGTGGCGAGCGCGGCGATGGCGAGCGGGCGGGCCGCGGGCGGCCCGACCAGGTCGACCTGCGGGCGCGCGCCGGAGGAGGCGGCGCGGACTGCCTCCGCGAGGGCGCTGTCGGCGAGGGCGGCGGCGACGAGACCGTTCAGACTCATGGGTTTCCGTCCCGAAGGGGTGCGGGGCGCCTTGGCGGCGCGGGCAACGCGAATCGCCCGACACGTCACACGGGCCGGGGGTCCCCACCACCCTACGACCTGCCGTCGCCCCCTGCGCCCCGCGGCTTCCGCCCCGCCCCCCACACCCGCCACTGGGGCTTACGCCCCCGGCCCCCTCCCACGCCGCCGTGGCTTGTCGCGCCCACGCGGCGCCAGCCGCAAATCCGATACAGCCCCGCGCCCCTGAAAAACCCCGCCGCTGGGCCTGGCCGCCCCGGCCCCCTGCGGCACCGCTGTGGCTTGTCGCGCAGTTCCTCGCGCCCCTTGAAACCGCCCCTGGCGGGTCGGCCCAAGGGGCCCGCGGATGACCGCCGAGGCCAGCCGGGCTTTCAAGGGGCGCGGGGAACTGCGCCACCAGCCACCCACCGGGCCCAGGGACCGGGAACGACCCCCAGGGGCCGGGCGAGCCGGGTTTTTAAGGGGCGCGGGGAACTGCGCCACCAGCCCACCACCGGGCCCAGGGACCGGGGACGACCCCCGGGGGCTGGGCGGGGGGATGTCGGGAGCGGGCCGCAGGACGGGCGGCGGCCCCGGGGCGCGGGGGGATGCGCCGGCCGGGGCCGCCTGGTTCACGGGGAAAAGCTAGTCCGTGGCGATCGCGTTCAGGACGTTCATGCGGCCGGCACGGAAAGCGGGCATCAGGGCGGCCAGCAGGCCGACCACCGCCGAGCCGATGAAGACCGCGATGATCGTCGCCCACGGCACGCTCAGGATGCCCAGGCCCTGGGACGCGAGCACCTGCTGGCCCGTGGAGCCCCAGCCGAGGCCGAGGCCGAGGCCGACCAGCGCGCCGAAGAGCGCGATGACCACCGACTCCAGCCGGATCATCCGCCGCATCTGGCGGCGGGACATCCCGATCGCCCGCATCAGGCCGATCTCCCGGGTGCGTTCCACCACCGACAGCGCCAGCGTGTTGACCACGCCGAGGATGGCGACCACGATCGCCAGCGCCAGCAGCACGTAGATCATGGTGAGCAGCTGGCTGACCTGGTCGTGCACGAGCTTCTTGTAGTCGGCCTGGTTGCGCACGTCCACCTGCGGGAACTGCTTGACGCTGGCCTTGAGCGACGCGTACGCCTGGTCGGTCTTCCCGCTCTGCGCCTTGGCGAAGAGCATGAAGTCGGCCGGCATCTTGTCCGGCGCCAGGTACTGCCTGGCGGTGGCGATGTTGATGAACATCGACCCGTGCTCGATGGCCGTGTCGTCGGAGGTGATCGCCGCCACCCGCAGCTTCGCGGGGGTGCCGCCGACCATCGCCACCGGCAGTACGTCGCCGATCTTGAGGTGGTTGTCCTTGGCGAAGCCCTCCGGCACCGACATCGCGTTGCTGCCGTAGGCGTTCGACAGCTTGCCCGCGGTGGTCGCGATCCGCAGGTCCTGCGCGTAGGTCGGATCGGCCGCGCTCAGCGACTTGGTGGTGGTCTTGCCGGACGGCAGCGTGATCTTCGCGTTCACCAGCGTGTACTGGGTGAAGTGCTCGATGTCGCTGGCGCCGCGCAGCGCCTTCTCCACGCCCGGGGTCAGCGGCTGGCTGCCGTTGTCACCCACCTGGACGATGAAGTCCGCGCCGACCGACTTGTCGAGCTGGTCGTTGGCGGAGGCCACCATCGAGGAGCCGACCACCGACATACCGGCCACCAGCGCCAGTCCGATCATCAGCGCGGAGGCGGTCGCACCGGTGCGGCGCGGGTTGCGCAGCGCGTTGCGCTCCGCGAGCCGGCCGACCGGGCCGAAGAAGCGCAGCAGCACCGCGCTGACCGCCCGGACGATCACACCGGCGAGCAGCGGTCCGACGATCACGAAGCCGATCAGCGTGAGCAGCACGCCGAGGCCCAGCAGGCTGCCGCCGGTCGACGCCTTGCTCGCCTGCGCCGCGCCGACCAGCGCGAGCACACCGGCCGCGCAGACCAGGATGCCGACCGCGGCCCTGATCCGGCCGGCCTTGGCGTCGGCGGGGGTTCCCGCGTCGCGCAGTGCCGCCATCGGGGAGATCTTGCCGGCCCGGCGGGCCGGGATGTACGCGGAGACCACCGTGACGACCACACCGATCACCAGGCCGATGACCGGCGTGGTGGCCTTGATCGTCAGATCCGAGGTCTCCAGCTTCAGTCCGGCCTTGCCCATCAGCTTCATCAGCCCGATGGCGAGTCCGATGCCGCCGCCGATGCCGAGCACCGAGCCGGTGACACCGAGCAGCACCGCCTCGATCAGCACCGACCGGTTGATCTGCCGCCGGCTGGAGCCGAGCGCCCGCATCAGCCCGATCTCCCGGGTGCGCTGGGCGACCAGCATCGAGAAGGTGTTGACGATCAGGAAGATGCCGACCAGCAGCGAGATGCCGGCGAAGCCGAGCATCGCGTACTTCATGAAGTTCAGGAACGACCCGAGGTCGTCCTTGTTCTCCTTCTTCTGCTCGGCCGCGGTGTGGATCTTGTACCCGTTGCCGATGGACGCCTGGACGTCCGCCTTGAGCTGCTCGTCGCTGACGCCCTTGGCGGCGGTCAGGTTGAACGTGGTGTACGCGTCGGACTTGCCCAGCAGCCGGGACTGCGCGGTGGGCGTGTCCACGTAGATCAGCATCGCGCCGGGGTTGGTGGTCTTGAAGGTGACCACCCCGGAGACGGTGACGTGGAAGTCGCCGGGCGCGGCGATGATCCGCAGCTGGTCGCCGATCTTGAGGTGGTGCTTCTTGGCCGCGTCGGCGTCGACGAGCGCCTCGGTGCCGTTCTTGGGCAGGTGGCCGCTGGTCAGCGACACCGCCTTGGTCTCGGTCGGGTCCCAGTTGCTGACGATGGTCGGGGCGCCGGACGACGAGCTGAGCTTGTCGTTCTGGGCGTTGGTGACCGTGACGTCGGTGCTGGTGACGTCCGGGACGGACTTGGCGACGCCGGTGGTGTGCGCCAGCTTGGCCTGGAGCGAGGCCGGCACCATGTCGGGCAGACCGGTGGCCTGCGCGTCGTCCACCTTCTGGGCGCTGACGGCGACGTCGGAGGCGGTGGAGCCGAAGAGCTTGTCGAACGTGGTGGTCATCGTGTCGGTCAGCACCAGCGTGCCGCACACGAAGCCCACCGACAGCAGCACCGCGATCGCGGAGAGCGTCATCCTGCCCTTGTGCGCGAGGAAGTTGCGCACCGAGGTCTTCCAGACGGTCATGACGTCCGCCCGCGACCGTCGAAGTTCTTCATCCGCTCGAGGACGCTGTCAGCCGTCGGGTTCTGCATCTCGTCCACGATCCGGCCGTCGGCCAGGTAGAGGACCCGGTCCGCGTAGGACGCGGCCACCGGGTCGTGCGTGACCATGACGATGGTCTGGCCCAGCTCGTCCACCGAGCGGCGCAGGAAGTCCAGCACCTCGGCGCCGGCCCGCGAGTCCAGGTTTCCGGTCGGCTCGTCACCGAAGATGATCTCCGGGCGGGCGGCGAGGGCGCGGGCCACGGCCACGCGCTGCTGCTGGCCGCCGGACAGCTGGGTGGGGCGGTGCTTGAGCCGGCCGGCCAGGCCGACGGTGTCCACCACCCGGTCCAGCCAGTCGCGGTCCACCTTGCGGCCGGCGATGTCCATCGGCAGCGTGATGTTCTCCACCGCGTTCAGCGTGGGGAGAAGGTTGAACGACTGGAAGATGAAGCCGATCTTGTCCCGGCGGAGCTGGGTGAGCTTCTTGTCCTTCAGGCCGGTGATCTCGGTGTCGCCGATCCAGATCCGGCCCTCGGAGACCGTGTCGAGGCCCGCGAGGCAGTGCATGAGGGTGGACTTGCCGGAGCCCGAGGGGCCCATGATCGCCGTGAAACGGCCGCGTGCGATGTCCACGTCCACCGCGTCGAGCGCGACCACCCGGGTCTCGCCGACGCCGTAGGCCTTGGTGACCGCACGCCCTGCTGCGGCAACGGCCGAACGCTCTCCGCTGCCCCCGGACTTGGGAACCGTTACTGCCGATGTCACTGCTGTCTCCTGTGGGGTGTGGTGGTGTGGCCGGGCTGTGCACCAAGCCTGTCCGAGCACGGGGTGTCCGAACGATGGGGCAGGTCTCCGTCTTGGGGTGGGGCTATCCCCACCCCGCCCTATGACCGTAGGGAGCACTCGGCTCCGGTTCGTCATCCCCGGGTATCAACCATGGCCACCCGAAAGTAGGTCCCTCCCCCTAGGGGTCCGGTACCTGCGGCTCATACCGGTGTCCGGGACAGCGACCGATCGGTGGTCGGCCGCGAGGGCGGGAAGATGGCAGGAAGCTGCCAACAGGGTGGGCGGCGGGCCGCGGGCGGCGCGGCCGCAGGCCGGTCAGGCCGTGGTCAGCCGGGTCGGCCGCAGGCCGGTGAGCAGGGTGGTCAGGGCGCGGTCGATGGTGGCGCCGGCGTACCAGTCGCCGGTGTGGTCGACCGCGTACACCCGCCCCTCCTCGTCGATGGCCAGCAGCGCGCCGGAGCCGGGCTCCTCGCCGAGCGGGCTGATCTCGACCTCCAGCGCCCGGCCGAGGTCGCCGATCGTACGGGCCTGGTGCAGGCCCAGCATCGGGTCGACGGTGACGGCGGTCGGCGCGAGCAGCCGGCCCGGTCCGGCCGCCGCCGCGATGGCCAGGCCGCCGAACTCCGCCCACGCCTCGACCGCGGCCGGGAAGACCGCGTGCCGGTGGCCGCCCGGCGAGACGTGCGCGCGCAGCCGGTCCGCCCACTCCTCGGCCGCCTTGATGTCCCAGCGGCCGGGCCGCCAGCCGGCCGCGCGCAGCGCCGCGTCCACCCCGACCGGGAACCGGGTGCTGTTCGGCATCCCGTCGTTCATGCGCCGCCCGCCGCCGGGTCGACCGGCCGCACCCCGAAGTGCGAGAGCAGCGGCCCGCAGGAGCGGCAGGGCGGGACGTAGGCGCCGTGCGCCGGGTCGCCGTCCTCGCGTATACGGCGCGCGGTGAGCTTCGCGCCGCGCAGCGCCTTGCGGGCCTCACCCTGGGTGAGCGGCTTGCGCGAGGCGCGCTTGCCGCGCTGCTCGTCGACCGCCGTCAAGTGGCGGGAAAGCAGCACCGGTTCAGGGCAGCGTCCGCTGAACCGCTCGCGCTGCGACACCGGCAGCGCGTCCAGGAAGTCCTGGACGATCGGATGCAGCGCCGGCGGCTGCTCCCCCTTGGCCCCCGTGCAGGTCAGCACCTCGTCGCGGATCAGCAGCGCGCCCGCCACGGCCGGCAGGATGCCGTCCCTGCGGTGCCGCAGCGGCGGCGGTCCGACCGGATCGCGGGCCGCGCTCCAGCTCAGTCGTGGATCGGCGGATCCCGCCGCCGGAACGTGAGTTGTCATGATTTGCGCGTATCCTCCTTCCGCCCGCGTCCGCGGGCGGTCCCCCGTACATCGACTCAGAGTGCCAAACGCGCCATCGGATGCGGAAGCGGGACGCGGCGTCAGAGCCATCCTGTGTGGGCCATGTCACCGTGTTGTGACGATGGGTCGGTGGTCCGGGCACCGTCCGTACACGTTTACGGGCTCCCACACAGCCGGAACACAGCCTTCAGGGGCGGCATGGACGGCGCACCCCCGGTACGGGGAGTATCGACCGCACGGCCCGCCGTCCGCGCGGACCCACCCCCCAATGCCAAGCAGGGAATGTGACCTCCATGCGCAAGACCCGGCTCCGTCTGGCCGCCGCCGTACTCCCCGCGCTGCTGTTCGCCGCGGCGTGCTCCGGCTCGTCCGACGACAAGTCACCGTCCGACGCCGGCGGCCACTCCTCCTCCGGCTCCCCGGCCCCCGGCTCGTCCGCGACGGCGGGCCCGCAGGCCCCCGACTCCGGCGGCAAGACACCGCTCACCAAGGCCCAGTTGACCAGCGCGCTGATCGCCACCACCGACGTGCCCGGCTACCAGGTGCAGGTGTCGCAGACCGACGACACCAAGGACACCTCGACGCTCACCTCGGACAAGCCGCAGTGCCAGCCGATGGCCGACATCACCAGCAGCAAGCCGGCGATCGTCCGCAAGGCGTTCGTCGGCGCCGCGTTCGCCAAGGCCACCGCGACCGGCAACCCCGACGAGATCACCCAGATGCTGGTCGCCAGCCACGCGCAGGGCGACGCCAAGAAGGTGATCGCCTCGCTGCGGGACGCGCTCAGCAAGTGCACGACGTTCACCGCGACCGACAACACCGGCGTGAAGACCCCGTTCGCGATCACCAAGAAGCCCGCGGCGTCGGCCGGCGACGAGGCCGTCAGCTATGTGATGACCGACACGAAGGACGCGAAGACCGGCGCCGCGAGCGTCACGGTGGTGCGCACCGGCGAGACGATCACCGCGTACCTGTCGGTGAAGTCGGCCGGCGGCCCCGGCACGCTGCCGGTGGACGTGGCGCGCAAGCAGAGCGACAAGCTGAAGGCGGCGCAGGCGAAGTAGCGGGGCGGAGGGCGCGGGCACGCGAGGCGGCCCGGGCCGGGTGACGGCCGGGGCCGGGTGGCGGCCCATTGGCGGCCGGGGCCGGGTGGCGGCCCGGTGTGATGAGCGGCCCGGGCGGGCTGCCGGCGCGTGTCGGATTCGCGGCGCGTGCCGTAAAGTCGCGCGGCAACGGGTCGTCGCCCGCGGGATCCCGGGGACGGACACAACACAGGGGTACGTTTCGATGCCGATACGCTCACACAGCCGCCTACTGACCGGTAGCCGCGGGCAGGCCGCTGACCTGCGACGCGACCGGGGCCAGGTCCTGGGCCGGGGCCTGGGCCCGGGCCGCGGCCCGGGACGGAGCCGCCGGCGGTCCGCCGTACTGCTCGGCGCCGCGCTGGTGCCCGCGCTCGCACTCACCGCCGCCTGCGGCGGGGGCGGCGGCGACGACAAGGCGAAGAAGCCGGGCCCCGTCGTGGCCTCCGGCGCGGTGTCGGTGGGCAAGCTCACCTCCTCGCTGCTCGGCAACTCCGACGTGCCGCACGTCCAGGTGCTGCCGGCCGGCGACAAGAGCCAGCTGCTCGGCGGCGGCGGGAGCGTGGAGGAGCCGGCCTGCCAGCCGATCTACGACGAGTGGAGCAGCCAGCCCAAGCACCCGCGGCAGGTGTACACCGGCGCGATGGTCACCGACAGCTCGTCACCCGACAAGGGCGCCAAGGCGATCAGCCTGTCGGTGATCGCCTCGTACAAGAAGGGCGAGGCGCGGGCGGTGCTCGACGACCTGACCGCCGCGCTGAAGACCTGCACCGGGTACAAGATCCTCCGCGAGGGCACCACCACGAGCTTCGTGGTGGGGTCGGCCAAGGCCGCCCCGGGTCTCGGCGACCAGGCGGTCGCGTACACGGTCGGCGACAAGTCCAAGGGGCCGGCCGGCACCATCCTGGTCACCGTGGTCCGGGTCGGCGACACCACCGCCGCCTACGAGACCATCAGGGCCGACCACAAGGCCGCCACCATCAACCCGGCGATCCCGCTCAAGCAGGCGGCCAAGCTGCGCACGGCGGCGTCCGGCAAGTGAGCGGAGACGGAGTCCGCCGCGGGCACGGCGGCGGCGCCGGCGAAGTGCCGGCCGGCTGCCCGGAGAACGACCGTCCGGCACGGCTGACCTGCCCCGACCGGGACCATCCCGGTCACGACTCTTGCCACACCCCCTAGGCTGTCGTCATCAGCCGGACGCAGCAGGGGGCAACCGCCATGACGACAGGTCGGCAAGGGCTGGGAGCACCTCCCGGCCCCGGAGCCGGGGAGAGGCCCGCGCCGCCGAACGCGGCCTACGCCGGACAGGTCGTGCACTTTCCCGACCCGCTCCGCGCCGCCCGTTTCCCGCAAGGGGTGTGGGTGGACGACGACGGCTTCCCCGACTTCTCGCCGTACGCGCGGGCGGCGGCGGAGATCGCCGAGCCGCCGGACGGATTCGGCGTGGACGAGCTGCGGCTGACCGACTACGTGTCGGCGAACGCGGCCCTGCACGCCACCGGGCACGAGCTGTGGGGCAGCCTGCCGGCCGTCGCCACCCCGCACGGCTGGACCTGGCACCACGTGGTCGGCAGCCGGCGGCTGGAACTAGTCCCCGCCGAGGTCAAGGCGCTGCTGCGGCACCACGGCGGGCTCGCCACCTCCCCCGCCGACCACACCAAGCGCGGCACCCGGCCGCTCCAGGAGACCAGGCCGGTGCACTTCGGGCTGCCGAAGGACGCGGTCACCGTCACCGAGTCGCAGGTGCGTGACGTGGAGGAGGAGCTCGGCTACCGGCTGCCCGGCGCCTACCGCACGTTCCTGAAGGCGGCCGGCGGCTGCGCGCCCAGCGGGGTGGCGCTCGACCCCGACCTCGGGCTGCTGATCGACCAGCCGTTCTTCACCGTCCGCGACGACGCGGCGGTCAACGACCTGGTCTATGTGAACAAGTGCCTGCGCGACCACCTCACCAAGGACTACCTGGCCATCGGGTACGTCCAGGGCGGCATCCTGGCCGTGAAGGTGAAGGGGGACGCGGTGGGCACGGTGTGGTTCTGCGCGTATGACGACGCGCGGGACGGCGAGCGCTGGGACACCCCCGCCGACCGGGTCGCCGAGCTGCTGCTGCCGTGCGGCGACTCGCTCGACGCCTTTCTGCTCCGGCTGGCCGGCAACCCGCCGGAGCTGGAGACCGTAGCGAACCTGATGGTGGACGGCGGGTTCGCCGCCGCCGTCGCCGTGGAGGGCTGAGATGGTCACGTTCGCGCAGGCGCAGGAGCGCGCGGAGCGCTGGATCAACGGTGACGTGCCGGCCTACCAGGCGCGGGAGATCCGGGTCCGCGAGTTCGACCTCGGGTTCGTGGTCTGGTCCGAGCCCCGCGAGGACGGTCCGTCGGCCGTCGACGGCGGCGACGTCCGGATCATCATCGCCCGGGACAGCGGCGAGGCCACGCTGTGGCCGGGACTGCCCATCGGCGAGCTGATCCGCCGCTTCGAGGAGGAGTACGGGCCGGTGCCGAACGACGCGGTGCCCGAGCCGCCGGAGCGGATCGATCTGGAGGCGACGTCCTTCCTGCTCAGCCCGCCGCAGTGGCTTCAGGACGCGGCGGACCGGATGGGAATTCCGGACCGCCGGACGGGCGGCGGCACGGGGTCGGCTGCCGCCGGGGCCAACCCGTCGGCAGCCGATGCCGGTTCGGGTTCGGGTTCCGGCATCGACTACCGGCGGCCCGCTGCCGCCGCCCCGGAGTCCGCGGGCCCGCGTGGCGCGGGCACGGCCGGGGTGAGCGCTCCCGGCTGGGAGGACGGCTCGGGCTCCGCGCGGAGCGCGGGTTCTGACCGGCAGGGCGCGTCCGGCTCCGGTTCGTCGTCCGGTATCGACTACCGGCGTCCGGGCGGTGACCCCGCGGCAGGCGACGGCTCCGGTTCCGGCAGCCGCGCGGCGGCTTCCGGGCAGGGCGGCGCGGGCCCGTCCGGCTACGACTCGCCGCAGAGCGGCCCGGGCATCGACTACCGGCGGCCGGGCGCCCGCGGCGGCTCCGCGGGGGCGGAGTCAGGTGACCGGGGTGCTGCCGCTGCGGCGCAGGGGAGTTGGGCCGGTAAGACGGTCAGCGACAGCGGCGAGGGAGAGTCCGTCGCGCCGCCCGCGACCGTGTTCGCGCCGCCGATCAGCGGCGCCGACCGGGAGCTGCCCGAGCAGCCGGGGCCGGGCATCGAGGCCGCGACCGAGCTGATGCCCGGGGGCAGCGCGCTGCCGCCGACCCGGCTCGACCAGAACCGGCCGCAGCCGCAGCAGGCACCGGCCCCGCCGGCGCCCTCCCCGCAGGCGCCGCCGGGAGTGCCGCACACCACCGGCGGGTCGCTCTTCCCGCCGCCGGGCGGCGCGCCCGTCGCCCTGCCGCCGCCCGCCGCCGGCGGTGGCGCCGCCGACATCGCGGACCTGGAGACGGCCAAGGCCGTGTCCCGGGGAAGCATTCCCGCGAGCCGCCCGGCGCGCAGCCCGGACGCACCGCCGCCGCCGGCCCCCGCGCCGCCGGCCGGCGGATACGTGCCGCCGCAGAATCCGTCGCAGGGCCCGCAGCGGGGTGCGTCCACCCCGCCGCCGCCCCCGGCGAACAACGACCCGCACTACGCCGCCACCATGCTGGCCGGGCCGTCTGGCCCGCCGCCTCCGCCGCCGCCGCCGGCGAACAACGACCCGCACTACGCGGCGACGATGCTCGCCGGTCCGTCGGGTCCGCCGCCGCCCCCCGGCCCGGCGCAGGGCCCGGCCGGGAAGGACCCGCACTACGCCGCGACCATGCTCGCGGGCGCCGGCGGCATGGCGCCGCCTCCCCCGCCGCCGTCACCGCAGCACGGCGGCCCCGGCATGGCGCCGCCGCCCCCGCCCGCGTACGGGTATCCGCAGCCGGCCAACGTGCCGACGGTCGGTCCCGGCTACATGGCGGTACTCCGCTACCGCGGCCAGGACGGCAGCGAGCAGCAGCTCATCCGGCGTTCCGCGCCCGGCACCCCGCACCCGGAGTGGCAGATCCTGCACGAGCTGCGGTCCATCGGGGTGCGCCCCGAGCAGGTGCTCGAACTGCACACCGAGCTGGAGTCCTGCGACCTGCCCGGCGGCTACTGCACCCGGATGATCCGGGAGACCTGGCCGCAGGTGCGGATCAGCCACACCGCCCCGTACGGCCATGACCACGCCAGCCGCCGGCAGGGCGTCCAGCACCTGCTGACGCACCAGGGCGAGCTGCACCAGGTGGCCGGCGCGCCGGCCCGCCCGCAGCCGCAGCGGGTGCCGATGCCCGACCCGCACAGCGTGCAGCGGGTGCCGCCGGTGCCGCTCGACGTGATCGGCCAGGAGCTGTCCATGGCCTTCGGGCCGCAGGGCCTGTTCAGGTTCGACCAGCGCGCGGTGTCCCGGCAGGGCGTGCCGGAGATCGTCGCGCAGACCCTGATGTGGTCCGGGCTGCCGGTGGACTTCGGCCCGTTCTTCTGGGCGCAGGCCCAGCCGGGCCAGCCGGTGCCGACCCTGGCGGAGCTCGCCCAGCAGCGCGGCGTGCAGCCGGCCGCCGACGCGGGCTCGTACCTGGTGATGGGCAACGACTTCGGCCGGCAGCTGTGCGTGCAGTACGGCACCGCGCACATCGTGGCCGTCCCGCTGGAGGCGGGCCCCGGAGGGACGACCGCGGCGGTGCCGCAGTTCGTCAACTCCAGCCTGCCGGAGTTCGCGCGCTGCCTGGCGCTGCTCGGCGGGATGTGGCGGCTGCGGATCGGGCTGACCCCGGAGCAGGCGGGGCACTGGACGGTGGACTTCCAGGCGCAGTTGGCCGCGCAGGACCCGGCGGCGATCGCGTCGCCCGACAACTGGTGGTCGGTGCTGATCGAGCAGATGTGGGACGGGCTCTTGTAGCGGTACGCGCGGCGGCCGGTGGCCGTCGGCGGGGCGGCCGGTGGCCGTCGGTACGGCGGTCCCTGCGGCGGGCCGGGTGGAAGGGGCGACCCTTTCCGCCCGGCCCGCCGTCGTTTTCGGCCACCCGGGGCCGGTTCGGCCATCCCCGCCTCGCCGGATGGGTAGCGGATGGGGATGGGTAGAAGAGAACCCGGAGTGTCGCGACCCGTACAATTCGGACATAAGCGAAAAATAGCTAAGGCGCCACAGCGCCAACCAGGGCCACATCAGCCATGACTCGGAGCAGCCCGTCGGCGAGATCACCAGCGGCAAGCGGCAAGAGGGGCGAAGGGCATGAGCAGCAACACGACGGCGTCGTCAGCGCGGACGACGCACGGTCTGGACACCGTACGGAACCGGGGCTACCGGCCCGACCAGGTGGACCGCTTCCTCGACGAGCTGTCGGAGGACCGCGACGCCGCATGGGAGCGGGCCGCCCGGCTCACCGTGCTCGCCAACGAGATGGACGCCGAGGTCACCGACCTGCGGCGGCAGGCCGAGGCGCTCAGCGGAACGGCGTTCGACGCGCTCGGCGAAGGCGCGCTCGAGCTGCTGCGGCTGGTCGAGGAGGAGGCCGCGGCGGTACGCGACCGGGCCGAGGCCGAGGCGCAGCACTCCCGCGACGCCGCCGAGATCGCCCGCCGCACCCTCCAGGACGAGGCCCGCGCGGCGGCCTCCGCCCGTCTCGCGGCGGCCGAGGACCAGGCCGAGCGGATGCTGGACGAGGCGTGCGGGCGCGCCGCGGAGATCCTCGGCCAGGCCCGCGCGGAGGCCGACGCGGTACGCGGCGAGGCCGGCCGGGCGCTGGACGCGATGCGCCAGGACGTCGAACGCGGGCTGGCCGAGACCGGCCAGGAGCAGCAGGAGCGGCTTGACGCGCTGGCGCACGAGGTGGCCGAGCAGGAGGCCGGGGTGGACGGCCGGCTCGGCGGCCTGCTCGCCGACGCGGAACGGCGGCTGGACGAGGCGCACAAGGAGCGGGCCGCGGCGGAGGAGGCGCTGCGCCTCCAGCAGGAGGCCGCCCAGGAGCGGGCGGCGGAGCTGCTCGCGGCGGCCCGGGCGCGGGAGGAGGCGCTGCGCCAGGACAGCGAGCGCGCGCTGCGCGAGCACGAGCAGCACCGCGACGAGATCCGCGCGCATCTCGCCCACGTCCGCTCCACCCTCGCCGCCCTGACCGGCCGCACCCTCCCCACCGACCCGGCGCCCCCGACCCTCCCGGGCCAGCCCCCGGCGACAGAAGACTGACGGCTCCGCCCCAGCCCCTCCCCCACCGCTGCCGACCACCGGCCCGCTGTGGCTTGTAGCGCAGTTCCCCGCGCCCCTTAGAAGCGTTCCGCTCGCGCCCCGGCGGGGATGCGCCCCGACAGGGGCGCGGGGAACTGCGCGCTCAGCCACATGCCGGCGGACAGCCGGGACGGCGGGCAATCCCGACGGCGCGATCCCGAGGGGCGCGGGGAACTGCGCCGCCAGCCACCGACGGCCCGCAGCCGGGGCGGCGGGAAACCGCCCGCGGCGCGGGCCGTGCTCGTCAAGCTCCCGGCAGGGGTCAGCCCGTGTTGCGCAGGCCCGCCGCCACCCCGTTCACCGTCAGCAGCAGTGCCCGCGAAAGCAGCGGGTCCGGCGACTCGCCGCGAGAGGCCGCTTCCCGCTGCCGCGCCAGCAGCGTCACCTGGAGGTAGGAGATCGGGTCCAGGTACTGGTCGCGGATGTGGAAGGTCTGGGCGAGCACCGGGCTTCCGGCCAGGAGTTCCGACTCGCCGGTGATCCGCAGCACCTCGCGCACGGTGAGCTCGTGCTCCGCCTCGATGTCGGCGAAGACGTGCTTGAGCTCGTCGGGCACCAGCGTGTCCACGTAGTGGCGGGCGATCCGCAGGTCGGTCTTGGCGAGCGTCATCTCCACGTTCGACAGGAAGTTGCGGAAGAAGTGCCACTGCCCGTACGCCTCGTCGATCACCGAGTCGAGCCCGGCCTCACGCGCGGCCTTCAGACCGGAGCCGACCCCGAACCAGCCGGGCACGATCTGCCGGGACTGCGTCCAGCCGAACACCCACGGGATGGCCCGCAGGCCGTCCAGGCCCGCGTCGGAGTCGGGGCGGCGGGACGGCCGGGAGCCCAGGTGCAGTTCGCCGAGCTGGTCCACCGGGGTGGAGGCGAAGAAGTACGGCGGCAGGTCCGGGTCCTCGACCAGCTTCCGGTACGCGCCGTGCGCCGCCTCGGAGACGATGTCCATCGCCGCGTCCCAGCGCGACAGCGCCTCGTCGGACTGCCGGGGCGCGGTGTGCAGCGCGGACGCCTGGAGGGTGGCGGCCACCGTCAGCTCCAGGTTCTCCCGGGCCAGCGACGGGATCAGGTACTTGTCCGAGATCACCTCGCCCTGCTCGGTGACCTTGATCTCGCCCTCAAGGGTGCCCCACGGCTGCGCCAGGATCGCGGTGTGCGAGGGGCCGCCGCCGCGCCCGACCGTGCCGCCGCGGCCGTGGAACAGCCGCAGCCGCACCCCGTGCCGGTGCGCCACGTCACGCAGCCGCCGCTGCGCCCGGTGGATCTCCCACTGCGAGGTGGTGATCCCGCCGAACTTGGACGAGTCGCTGTAGCCGAGCATGACCTCCTGCACGTCCCCGCGCAGCGACACCAGCCGCCGGTAGGAGGGGTCGGACAGCATCTCGTCGAGCAGCGTGTCGGCGATCTTCAGCTCGTCGGTGGTCTCCAGCAGCGGCACGATGCCGATCTTGGCGATCCCGCCGTGCAGGTCGATCAGCCCGGCCTCGCGGGCCAGCACCGCCGCCGCGAACACGTCGTCGGAGCCCATGCACATCGAGATGATGTACGACTCGATGACCTCGGGGCCGAACCGCTCGAACGCCTCCTGGATGGTGTGGAACACCCCCAGCGTCTTGGCCCCGGCCGCGTCGAGCGGCGCCGGGGTGGGCGCCAGCGGGCGGCGCGAGCGCAGCTCCTTGGCGAGCAGCTTGCGCCGGTAGTCGCGCGGCATGTCCGCGTACCGCCAGGACTCCTCGCCGAGCCGGTCGAAGAGCTGCCCCAGCGCGTGGTGGTGCGCCTCGGCGTGCTCGCGCACGTCCATCGTGGCCAGCTGGAGGCCGAACGCCGACAGGGTGCGGATCGTACGGTCCATCCGGCCGTCGGCGATCAGCCCGCCGCGGTGGGCGCGCAGCGAGGTCTGGATCAGCTCCAGGTCGGCCAGCAGCTCGGCGGTGCCCAGGTAGTCGCGCCCCGGCACGTGCGGGGTGCCGCCGGCCAGCCGCTCCCGGGTGTTGATCAGCTTCTGCCGGATGCAGGTGGCCTTCAGCCGGTACGGCTCCTCCGCGTTCAGCCGCTTGTAGCGCGGGCTGATCTCGGGCAGCGCCACCAGGTCGGTGGCCAGCGAGTCGAGCAGCTCCTCGCTGGCGCCGGCGTTGCGGATCGAGTTGGACAGCGCGCCGCGCAGGAAGTCGACCAGTTCCAGCGCGTCGGTGATGCCGTGCTCGTGCTGCAGGATCAGCACGTCCCAGGTGACCTGCGGGGTGACGTTGGGGTTGCCGTCCCGGTCGCCGCCGATCCAGGTGCCGAAGGTCAGCGGGCGGGTGCCGAGCGGCAGCGGCACGCCGACCCGGTCCAGCTCGGCGGCCAGGTCCTCCAGCACGTCGCCGACCGCGCCCGCGTGCAGCTCGTCCAGGTAGTAGATCGCGTTGCGGGCCTCGTCGGCGGGCTCGGGACGGACCACCCGCAGCTCGTCGGTCTGCCACAGCAGGTCGATGTTCTCGGCGAGCCGCAGGTCGGCGCGCCGCCGGTCGCCCGAGCCGCGGTGCGCCTCGTCGCTCTCCTCCAGCAGTTCGGCGATCCGGCGCAGCTTGTTGAGCACCGAGCGGCGGGCGGCCTCGGTGGGGTGCGCGGTGAACACCGGGCGCACGTTGAGGTTGCGGACGGTCTCCTGCACGTGCTCCGGGTCGCCGTCCTTGAGCAGGTCGGCGGTCTGGGTGAGCAGGCCGCCCTCCACCGCCCGGCGGGCCCGCAGGTCCCGGCCGCGGTGCACCTGCTCGGTGACGTTGGCCAGGTGGAAGTAGGTGGAGAAGGCGCGGACCAGCTTCGCGGCGGTCTCCAGATCGGTGTCGCCCAGCAGCTCCGCGGCGGCCTCGCCGTCGCTGCGGGTCAGGGCGCGGACCTTCTCGACGAGGTCCAGGAGCTCCTGTCCCTCCTGTCTCACCAGCGTGCCGCCGAGCAGCTCACCCAGGCGTCGGATGTCGGCTCGCAGGGCTGTACTGCTGTCTGGGCTGCTGCTGTCCGGGGCGGTGTCGGCGCTGCTCACAGGTGCGGCTCCTTGTGCAGTGGGGTGGGCGACGGCGTACAACGGCGTACTCGCGGACCGCGCTGTCCGACCGGTCCAGGATAGGTCGCCGTCCCGTCGGTGAGACGGGCAGCCCACCTGCCGGACAGCGTGGCCGAGACGAGAAGCCGGGAAGGTGGCCCGCGACGGGGCACCGCTTAGTCTGGACGGCATGAGCACGACGGGGGCGCGGGTACCGGACGACGGGGCTGGAGGACGGCCCCGGTCCGGCTGGTGGTGGTGGCCGCGGCGGCGCAGCTTCCTGCTGGACGCGTCGCTGGCGGTGGTCTCGGCGGTGGAGTGCGCCTTCGAGGGCGCCACCTTCGCCGACAAGACCGGGATCGCGGCCGGGGCGGGCGCGCTGTTCGGGGTGCTGGTCGGCGCGGTGCTGCTGCTCCGGCGGCGCTGGCCGGTGGCGGTGGTGCTGGTCGGGATCGCGGTCGCCCCGGCACAGATGGCCTACCTGCTGTCGCTCGTCGGCCTCTACACGCTGGCGGCCTCCGAGGTGCCGCGCCGGATCACCGCGGCGCTGGCCTCGATGAACGGCCTCGGCACGCTGATCGTGTCCTTCCTCCAGTTCCAGGACAACCTGCGCGGCGACGACAGCCGGAACTCGGCGTCGGTGGCGCTCACGCTGATCGTCGCGACGCTGGCGGCGCTCGGCCTCACCGCGCCGCCGGTGCTGCTCGGCCTGTACGTACGGGCCAGGCGCCGGCTGGTGGAGAGCCTGCGGGAACGGGCCGACGGCCTCGAACGCGAGCTGGAACTCCTCGCGGAGAAGGCGGCCGAGCGGGCCGAACGGGCCCGGGCCGACGAACGGACCCGGATCGCCCGGGACATGCACGACGTGGTCGCCCACCGGGTGAGCCTGATGGTGGTGCACGCGGCGGCGCTCAAGGCGGTGGCGCTCAAGGACCCGCTGAAGGCGTCGGCGAGCGCGGAGCTGCTGGGGGACATGGGGCGGCAGGCGCTCACCGAGCTGCGCCAGATGCTGGGCGTCCTGCGTACGGCGGAGGCCCCGGTGAAGGCCGTCGCCGTCGCGGCGCCGGTCTCCACCGCGCCGGTGCCGGACGAGGGCGGGCCGTGCCTGGAGCAGCTCGGGGCGCTGGTGGAGGAGTCGCAGGCCGCGGGCATGGGCGTGGAGCTGACGGTCGAGGGCGAGGCGCGGCCGTGCGGGGCGCGGATCGAGGCGACGGTGTACCGGGTGGTGCAGGAGGCGCTCACGAACGTGCACAAGCACGCGGCGGGCGCGAAGGCGCACGTGCGGCTCGCCTTCCGCGAGGCCGAGGTCGCCGTCCTCATCACGAACGGCCCCTCCGACGGTTCCCCCCGCGCCCACCTCCCCAGCGGCGGCCACGGCCTGATGGGCATGAAGGAACGCGTCACCTCCCACGGCGGCGGCTTCGCGGCGGGCCCGACGGAGGACGGCGGCTTCCGCGTCTCCGCGATGGTCCCCCTCCAGCCGGCCTGACTGCCGCCGGGCCCTGCCGTGGCGGGTTGCCGACCGCCCGTCGGAACGCTGTGGCTGATCGCGGAAGCGCGTGGCCCTATTCGAGGTCGTAGTCCGCGGCGAGCTGGCGGTCGGCGCTCATGAAGTCGCGGGCGTACTCGGTCACCTGGCCGTGCTGGTCCCAGTAGTGGTTGGCGATCGTCAGCGCGAGGGTGCCGGGCCGCACGTCGAGCAGCAGTGCGACATCCTCGGGCACCGCCCGCAGCGAGACCACGTCCCGCCGCTTCACCGCCCGCCGCCCGGTGCGCGCCTCGACCAGGCCGAACGTCATGGCGGGCAGCGGCGCGGCGGACAGCAACTCGGGCGCGGCTTGCGCCAGATCGCCGGCCAGCCACGAGGTGGAGACGGCGATCACGCCCTCCTCGTCCAGATAGCGCCGCCGCCGCTGCACGACGGAATCGCCTTCCTCGACTTCGAGCGCGTCGGCGACCTCCTCCGTCGCAGGCACGAGCCCGGCGCCGACGATCTCGGCACGCTCGCCCGTCCGGAAGCCGCTTCCTGTGCTGCGCTGCAACTGGAGCCGGTCGGGGCCGGGCGTCATCTTGCCGGGCATGCGGGCCACGGTGCCGATCCCCGGGATGGTCTGCGCGTACCCCTCCGCCCGCAGCACCGCGGCGACCCGCGTGGCCGTCGCCACCGAGACGTCCTCGTCCCGGACGATGTCGCGCACGGACGGGATACGGTCCCCGGGCTGGAGATCGCCACGCTCGATCTGCGCCTTGATCACAGCGGCGATCCGCCGGTAGGGCGGCAGGGCGGACGGGTTCCCGGACATGATCCTCACTCCCGTTCTGGAGCACTTGAGTACACCCGCGTGGCTCGCCAGGTGCTCTAGAACACCGTAGAGAGGTCGGCATCACGGCCAACAGTCGTGATCCGACACGTGTGGCGGGCGGTTGGCCGAGACCAGTCCGGAGAGTGGAGCGGGCCCCTCAGGCCAGGGGTCGTGATCGGCCGGATCGATCTGCCCGGTCGGCGAGGAGGAGAGCCAAAGGGCCGGCGGGCAGCAGGAAGCGGCCCTGGGTGACGGCGTCCAGCGCCTCCTGCCATGACCGCCAGGAGAGCTTGAAGTCCTGTTCGGTGGGGCTGAGTTCTTGCGGACCGCAGGTGAGGTCGCGGGCTTCGTAGAGGTGCACGCGGGCGGCCGAACCGAGCGTCGGAACGAAGGAACCGAGCGGCTTCCACGTCTCAGCGGTGATCCCGGCCTCCTCACGCAGCTCACGCCGCGCGCATTCCTCGTCCGTCTCGCCAGGCTCCCTGCGACCACCGGGAAGGAAGAGGTAGTCGCCGCCGTGGTCAGGGAAGTGCGCGCTGAGAATGGCGACGAGGCCGTCGCGCTCGCGGGCGACGATGACGGAGGCATCGCGGGTCGGGCCATGTCCAGGTTGGGCGTTGCTCATACCCGGCGAGGCTAGCGGGCATCAGCGGAGCATCGCGGCGAACGGCACGTTCATCACGACGGGGTGGGCGATGCCGCGGCCGTGGTAACCGTCTTCCCCGAAGGCGTCACCGTGGTCGGCGCACAGGATGATCAACCAGCGACTTTCGGCGGTGAGAGTGATGATCAGGCTGCTGCACCGCGGGAAACCCGATACTGGATCTCCCAGACGACAAGCCTGGTCGCTGACAGCGCGCCGACGTTCACCCCGGCGTGAGGGTCACAGCGTCAGGAAAGCGCCGCCCAGTATCGCCGCGCCCAACCCCGCCAGCGTCCACGCCGTGCGCCGCATCCGCAGGCCGCCGGCCACCACGATCGCGGCGAGCAGCAGCGCGCCGCCGAGCGGGACCCAGGCGAAGAGGACGCCGCCCCAGCCGGCCCGCACCACCTCGTCGGTGCCGGGCTTGACCGCGACCTTGACCTTCGCCCCGGTGCGGTGCCGGATCGGCAGGCTGATGCTGACCTTCGACCGGGCGGTCGCCGAGCCGTTCGGCGCGAACGGGCCCGTGCACGTGGAGTCGCCGCAGCTGACCAGCGTCATCGTGCCGCGCTCGCGGCCCTTGGTGAGCATCACGTAGTGCGCGGTGCGCCAGGAGTCCCAGGCGCCCGACGCGAGCAGCAGCGCGACCACCGCCACCACGGCGACGATCCTGCCGAGCAGCACCAGACCCCATGTGCCCTCGGCCACCCGCCGCGAGCGGCTGCGCTTCGCCGGCTTCACCATGCGGGCGATCTTTGGCCATGGCGTGCCCCGCGGTCAACCTCAGCTGTTGTACGTGCCCTGGGCCCGTTCAAGACCCTGCGCGGTGAGCGCCTCCACCGCGTCGGCGGCCCGGTCCACGAACCAGTCGAGCTCCTTGCGCTCAGTGGACGAGAAGTCCTTGAGGACGAACGCGGCCACGTCCATCCGTCCCGGCGGCCGGCCGATCCCGGCCCGCACCCGCAAGTAGTTCGCGCCGAGCGACCTGGTGATCGACTTCAGCCCGTTGTGCCCGTTGTCGCCGCCGCCCAGCTTCAGCCGCAGCGTGCCGAAGTCGATGTCCAGCTCGTCGTGCACGGCGATGATCCGGTCGGTCGGCACCTTGTAGAACTCCTTGAGCGCGGTGACCGGGCCGCCCGACAGGTTCATGAACGAGGCCGGTTTCGCCAGCACCACGCGCCGGCTGCCCGGTCCGATCGGCCCGAGCCGGCCCTCGACCACCTGGGCCTGCGCCTTGCCCGCGCGCTTGAACCGGCCGCCGATCCGCTCCGCCAGCAGATCGGCCACCATGAAGCCGATGTTGTGCCGGTTCCCGCTGTACTCGGGTCCGGGGTTGCCGAGCCCCACCACCAGCCAGGGCCCTTCGCTGTCGCTCATCCACGTCTCCCAGGGGTCGTGCGGGTGTGAGAACCGGCGCGGAGAACCGGCGCGGAAAAACGGCCGCCGCCGCACCCCGGAGGGTACGACGGCGGCCGGCTGCTTCGGATCAGGCCTCGGCGGCGGCGTCCTCGGCCGGGGCGGCCTCGCCCTCGCCCTCGTCCTCGGCGGGGGCCTCGGCCTGCGCGGCCACGACCTGGATCACGACGGCGTCGTCGTCGATCGCCAGCGTGGAGCCCTCGGGCAGCGTGATGTCCTTGGCCAGGATCGCCGCGCCGGCCTCAAGGCCCTCGATGCTGACGGTGACCTGGGTCGGGATGTGGGTGGCCTCGGCCTCGACCGGCAGCGTGTTGAGCACGTGCTCCAGCAGGTTGCCGCCGACGGCGAGCTCGCCCTCGGTCTGCACCGGGATCTCGACGGTGACCTTCTCGCCGCGCTTGACCGACAGCAGGTCGACGTGGTCGATGGTGCCGCGCAGCGGGTCGCGCTGTACGGCCTTGGGGATGACCAGCTCGCTGGCGCCGTCGAGCTCCAGCGAGATCAGCACGTTCGCGGTGCGCAGCGCGAGCAGCAGCTCGTGGCCGGGCACGGAGACATGCTTGGGCTCGGCGCCGTGGCCGTAGACGACGGCGGGGACCTGGTGGGCGCGGCGGACGCGGCGGGCAGCGCCCTTGCCGAACTCCGTACGGAGCTCCGCGGCGATCTTGACCTCGGCCATGGGGGCTCAACTCCTCGTGAATCAGCGGGAATGCAAACGACAGGCGGTACGGTCGCCCGACCCACGAGGTCGTCCCACTTACGAGGAGCGCGTCGATAACGGTTGCCGCCGGACAGACGTCCGGGGCCTCCCTCGCCGAGCAACGCGGACAGCGTAACCGGCGGGGAGGCCCCGGGCGAAATCGATCAGTGCGGGCGCGATGCCCGATCAGTGCTCGTACGGCGCTCGCTCAGTGCGAGACGGACTCGTGCGAGTCCTCGAAGAGGCTGGTCACCGAGCCGTCCTCGAACACCTCGCGCACCGCGTTGGCGATGGTCGGCGCCATCGACAGCACGGTGATCTTGTCCAGGTTGAGCTGGCCCGGGGTCGGCAGCGTGTCGGTGAGGATGAACTCGCTGACCCGGGAGTTCTTCAGCCGGTCGGCGGCCGGGCCGGACAGCACCCCGTGGGTGGCGGTCACGATGACGTCCTCGGCGCCGTTGGCGAACAGCGCGTCCGCGGCGGCGCAGATCGTGCCGCCGGTGTCGATCATGTCGTCGACCAGCACGCAGACCCGGCCCTTGACGTCGCCGACCACCTCGTGGACCTTGACCTGGTTGGCCACGTCGGGGTCGCGGCGCTTGTGCACGATGGCCAGCGGCGCGCCGAGCCGGTCGCACCAGCGGTCGGCGACCCGGACCCGGCCGGCGTCGGGGGAGACGATGGTCAGCTTGGAGCGGTCCACCTTGCCGCCCACGTAGTCGGCGAGCACCGGCAGCGCGAACAGGTGGTCCACCGGGCCGTCGAAGAAGCCCTGGATCTGGTCGGTGTGCAGGTCGACGGTCAGGATCCGGTCGGCGCCCGCGGTCTTGAACAGGTCGGCCATCAGCCGGGCCGAGATCGGCTCCCGGCCGCGGTGCTTCTTGTCCTGCCTGGCGTAGCCGTAGAACGGCACGATCACGGTGATGCTGCGCGCGGAGGCACGTTTCAGCGCGTCCAGCATGATCAGCTGTTCCATGATCCACTGGTTGATCGGCACGGTGTGGCTCTGGATCAGGAAGCAGTCCGCGCCGCGCGCCGACTCCTCGAACCGCACGTAGATCTCGCCGTTGGCGAAGTCGAAGGCCCGGGTGGGCACGAGTTCGACGCCCAGTTCCTCGGCCACCGCCTCCGCCAGATCGGGGTGGGCGCGGCCGGAGAAGAACATCAGCTTCTTCTCACCGGTCGTCTTGATCCCGGTCACAGCACCGTCTCCTTGGTGTTCGATCGGTTGTCTGTTCGATCGGTGTTCGACGCAGCGTCACCCGGAGTCGGGCGGGCTGGCGGAATTGTGTGCACCACACACGGTACGCCCCATCCGGCGCACCCGTGCACCTCTGCGACCGTCATGAGACGACCCTCACTCAGCCCTCACCCGGAGTGCCCGCCGGCCGGTCCTCCGGGCTGCCCATCTGCCGGTCCTCCGGCCGGTCCGCCGGTCTGCCGCGCGCGCTCCGCGGCCTGCGCAGCGGCGCTGCCGGGGCGCTTGCGGGCCACCCAGCCGTCGATGTTGCGCTGCTGGCCGCGGGCCACCGCCAGCGACCCCGAGGGCACGTCCTTGGTGATCACCGAGCCGGCCGCGGTGTAGACGCCGTCGCCGACGCTGATCGGCGCGACGAACATGTTGTCCGCGCCGGTCTTGCAGTAACTGCCGATGGTGGTGCGGTGCTTGGCCTCGCCGTCGTAGTTGACGAAGACGCTGGCCGCGCCGATGTTGGTGTGCTCGCCGATGCTGGCGTCGCCGACGTAGCTCAGGTGCGGCACCTTGGTGCCCTCGCCGATCGAGGCGTTCTTGATCTCCACGTACGTGCCCGCCTTGGCCTTCCGGCCGAGCACGCTGCCGGGCCGCAGGTACGCGTACGGGCCGACGCTGGCCTGCTCGCCGATCTCGGCCTGCTCGGCGACGGTGTTCCTGACCCGGGCGCCGGCGCCCACGGCGGTGTCGGCGAGCGTGCAGTCCGGGCCGACCTCGGCGCCGGCCGCGACGCTGGTGCCGCCCAGCAGCCGGGTGTTCGGGTGCACCACGGCGTCCGGCTCAAGCGTCACCTCGACGTCCAGCCAGGTGGTGGCCGGATCGACGATGGTGGCGCCGGCCAGCATCGCCCGGTGCAGCAGCCGGTCGTTCAGCGCCCGGCGGGCGTCCGCGAGCTGCACCCGGTTGTTGATGCCGGCGATCTCGTGGTGGTCGGCGGCGCTGAAGGCGCCCACCCGGTGGCCTGAGGTGCGCAGGATCGCCAGGGTGTCGGTCAGGTACTCCTCGCCCTGCGCGTTGTCGGTGCCGACCTTGCCGAGCGCCTCGACGAGCAGCTTCGCGTCGTACGCGTACACCCCGGAGTTGATCTCGGCGATGGCCCGCTGGCCGTCGTCGGCGTCCTTCTCCTCCACGATCGCGGCGACCTCGCCGTCGGCGGTGCGTACGATCCGGCCGTAGCCGGCGGGGTCGGGGACGCGCGCGGTGAGCACCGTCACCGCGTTGCCGTCCGCCTCGTGGGCGGCGGTGAGCGCGGTCAGCGTGCGGGCGGTGAGCAGCGGTGTGTCGCCGTAGGTCACCACGACGGTGCCGGACGGCCGGACGCCCCGATGGTCGAGCTCGTCGAGCGCGACCCGGACCGCGTGCCCGGTGCCGTTGCGCTCGTGCTGTACGGCGATCACGGCGGCCGGGTCGAGGGCGGCCAGGTGCTCGGTGACCTGCTCGCGGCCGTGGCCGACGACGACCACCAGGTGCTCGGGGGCCAGCTCGCGGGAGGCGGCGACCACATGGCCGATCAGGGACCGGCCGCAGATCGGGTGCAGGACCTTGGGCGTGGCCGACTTCATGCGGGTGCCCTCACCCGCGGCGAGGACGACGACGGCAGCCGGGCGGTTGGGGCTCACGACGGAGACTCCTCGGCTTCGGGTGTGGGACATCCGCAGGATACCGAGGGGACACGTGCCGGGCGCCCACCGAGGACCGGGGGCCGCCACGCTCACCCACGGGTGGCTGTAGGCCGCCGTGAGTGATCTGCTCCGCCGCCAGGACTCGAACCCGGACTTAAGGCACCAAAAGCCCCAGTGCTGCCGATTACACCACGGCGGATCAACCCGAACCCCTGGCCCGTCACCGGGCCCCGCGGGCTGGACGCCACCATCATGCCGTACGAGCCTGGGTGGACGCGACGCGAATCCGGGGTAGGTAACCGTTCGTCGGACCGGGTGAACCGGTTCTGTCGCTCGTCGTGCGTCGCTGCTTTACTTACGGAGGCGTAGGTTACGGGCGTAACAGGCGAAACCAGCCTCAGCGTTGACATTTGTTCCACACAGCGTTCCACACAGCCGATACACAAGGGACCGACATGACCACACAGCCGGACGTGATCGCCGAGTCCCGGGAACCCGGTAGCTCGCCAGCAGTACAGGGCGAGCCGCTGCCGAGTGCCACCCGGGGCGGCGAGAGCAAGCGGTCGATCGAGCAGATCAGCCTGCTGCTCTTCATCTGCATCCCCTTCGTGGCACTGGCCGCGGCCGTGCCGCTGGCCTGGGGCCGCGGCATGAGCTGGCTGGACGTCGGCCTGATGGTCGGCATGTACTACCTGGGCTGCCACGGCATCACCATCGGCTTCCACCGGCACTTCACGCACGGCTCGTTCAAGGCCAAGCGCCCGCTGAAGATCGCGCTCGCGGTGGCCGGCTCGATGGCCGTCGAGGGGCCGATCGTGCGCTGGGTCGCCGACCACCGCAGGCACCACAAGTTCAGCGACGCCGAGGGCGACCCGCACAGCCCGTGGCGGTACGGCGAGACGCTGCCGGCGCTGCTCAAGGGCCTGTGGTGGGCGCACATGGGCTGGCTGTTCGACGAGGAGCAGACCCCGCAGCAGAAGTACGCGCCCGACCTGATCGCCGACCCCGCCATCCGCCGGGTCTCCCGCGACTTCTGGCTCTGGACGCTGATCTCGCTGATGCTGCCGCCGCTGGTCGGCGGGCTGGTCACCATGTCCTGGTACGGCGCGCTCACCGCGTTCTTCTGGGGCTCGCTCGTCCGGGTCGCGCTGCTGCACCACGTCACCTGGTCCATCAACTCGATCTGCCACGCCGTCGGCAAGCGCCCGTTCAAGTCCCGCGACCGGTCCGGCAACGTCTGGTGGCTCGCGGTGCTGTCCTGCGGCGAGTCCTGGCACAACCTGCACCACGCCGACCCCACCTCGGCCAGGCACGGAGTGCTGCGCGGCCAGGTGGACTCCAGCGCCCGGCTGATCCGCTGGTTCGAACTGGCCGGCTGGGCGACCGACGTCCGCTGGCCCAGCCGGGAGCGGATTGCCTCCCGGCGTAAAGAAGACGTCAGCGAAGCGGCATGATGGAGCCGTGAGCGGCGACGGCACAGACGGCACGGCGGGTCCCTCTGCACGACGCCCGAGACGGGTCCGGATGACCGGCGAGGAGCGGCGCGAGCAGCTCCTCGACATCGGGCGGACGCTGTTCGCCGAGCGCGGCTTCGACGGCACGTCGGTCGAGGAGATCGCCCACAAGGCGGGCGTGTCCAAGCCGGTGGTCTACGAGCACTTCGGCGGCAAGGAGGGCCTGTACGCGGTCGTCGTCGACCGTGAGATGCGCCGCCTGCTCGACATGGTGACCGGCGCCCTCACCGGCGGCCACCCCCGTGAACTGCTCGAACAGGCCGCGTTCGCCCTCCTCGACTACATCGAGCAGTACACCGACGGCTTCCGCATCCTGGTCCGCGACTCCCCGGTGGCCCAGTCCACCGGCACCTTCGCCTCCCTGATCAGCGACATCGCCACCCAGGTCGAGGACATCCTCGGCCACGAGTTCAAACAACGCGGCTTCGAGCCCAAACTCGCCCCGATGTACGCGAAGGCCCTGGTCGGCATGGTGGCCCTGACCGGCCAGTGGTGGCTCGACGCCCAGCGCCCCCTGAAGGCCGAGGTGGTGGCCCACCTGGTGAACCTCTCCTGGAACGGCCTGTCGGGCCTGGAGCCCAAGCCCCGGCTGATCGGCCACCGCAAGAACTGACACGGCGGCCGATCGGGGGCGCCCGTGCGCCGGGAGCGTCAGTTCTCCGGGGGCTTCACGGCCACCGGTTCCAGGAACTCCAGACGGTTGCCGACCGGGTCCTTCGCGTAGAAGCGGTTGTGGGCCGGGAGGTCGTAGTCCCAGACGACCTGGGTGCCGTGGGCCTCAAGGCGCTTGGCGAAGTCGTAGATGCGGTCGACCCGGATACCGGGGTGGGCCTTGGCCGACGGGCGGTAGCCCTCCTCGATGCCCAGGTGGAGCACCGCCGTGCCGGCCTGGAACCAGCAGCCGCCGCGGGCCGCGAGCACCGGCGGCTTGGCCAGCTCGGTCATCCCGAGCACCCCGGTGTAGAACTCGCGCAGCGCGGCCTCACTGCCGGGCGGCGCCGCCAGCTGGACGTGGTCGATGCCGGCGATCACCGGGTCACCTCCGCGGCCCCGCCGGCCGGCCGCGGCGCGCGGGCGACGGCGAAGATCCGCCGGAACGGGAACACCGTGCCGTGCGCGCCCGGCGGATACGCCTTGCGCAGCAGGTCCCGGTACTGCCCGACGAACTCGGCCGCGGCGGTGGGGTTGCCTTCCAGCGCGGTGAGCACCGGCCGCAGCGCCGTCCCCTTGGTCCACTCCAGGACCGGGTCCTCGCCCTGGAGCAGCTGCACGTAGGTGGACTCCCAGACGTCCACCGGTTCGCAGCCGAGCACGGTGAGCCGCTCCAGGTACTCCGCGGGGCTGAGGATGTGCACGTACCGGCGCCCGTGGCCGTCCAGCGTGGTGCGCCAGCGCGGGGTGTCGCACAGCTCGGCGAGCAGCGCGTGGCTGGGGGCGGTGAAGTTGCCGGGGACCTGGAAGGCCAGCACGCCGCCGGGCGCGAGGTGGTCGAGCCAGTCGGGGAAGCGTTCGGCGTGCCCGGGCACCCACTGGAGCGCGGCGTTGGACACGATCAGGTCGTACGGCTCCTCAGGGGTCCAGCGGGCGGCGTCGGCGGCCCTGAAGTCCAGCGCGCCGCCGCCCGCGGTGGGCCCGGCGTAGCGCTCCGCCTCGTGCAGCATCTCCGGGGAGCTGTCGTATCCGGTGATCCGGGCGCCGGGCCAGCGGTCGGCGAGCAGTGCGGTGACGTTCCCGGGGCCGCAGCCGATGTCGGCGATCCGCGGCGCCCCGCCGCCCGGCAGGTCGCCGATCCGGGTGAGGAGGTCGAGGAACGGGCGGGTGCGATGGCCCGAATGCCGCAGATACTGCTGGGGGTCCCACGTTGGAGCTGCTTGCATCGTTCGTACTCCCCTTGCTGGTGCGGAGCCGCTGCCGAAAACGGAGGGCCAGGTTCTGCCCTCGGTTTCCAGCCTCCACCAGGAAGTATCTTGATGTCAAGAGACTTCATATCGACAGACCTACTACACTGATCGCCATGGAGGACGAGGTCGATCGGCTGGTGGCGGCATGGCGCCGGGAGCGCCCCGACCTCGACGTGGAACCGCTTGAGGTGCTCAGCCGGGTGAGCCGGCTGGCCCGGCACCTGGACCGGGCCCGGCGGCTGGCCTTCGCCGAGCACAGCCTGGAGCCGTGGGAGTTCGACGTGCTGACCTCGCTGCGCCGGGCCGGGCAGCCCTACCAGCTCTCCCCCGGGCAACTGCTCACCCAGACCCTGGTGACCTCGGGCACCATGACCAACCGGATCGACCGGCTGGCCAAGAAGCGGCTCGTGGAGCGGCTGCCCGATCCCAGCGACCGGCGCGGGGTGCTGGTCAGGCTCACCGCGGAGGGCCGCGACCGGGCCGACCAGGCGCTGGCCGGGCTGCTCGCGCAGGAGCGCGCGCTGCTCGGCGACCTCAGCGACCGGCAGCGCGCCGAACTGGCCTCCCTGCTACGACAGCTGACCGCGCCGTTCGACAACATCCCCGGCTGACGGCACCAGCTCGACCGGTCCGACGCCCGCCCTGCGGGCCAGCGCCACCGCGGCCAGCGTGGAGTGCACGCCCAGCTTGCCCAGCACGTTCTGCATGTGGGTGCGGACCGTGTGCGGCGACAGGAACAGCCGCTCGGCGACCGCCTTGCGGCCCAGGCCCGCCACCATGCAGCGCAGCACCTCCTGCTCGCGCGGCGTCAGCGACTCCACCAGCTGCTCGCTCTCGGTGCGGTGCCTGCGGGCCGCGGTGAGCTCGCGCAGCACCCCGGTCAGCAGCGCCGGCGGCAGATGCGTCTCGTCCCGCAGCACCCCGCGGACCACCGCGAGCAGCCGGGACAGCGAGCAGTCCTTGGCGACCCAGCCGGATGCCCCGGCCTGGAGCGCGCGGGCGGCCCGTACCGGGTCGTCCCGCTCGGCCAGCACCACGGTTCGGGTGACCGGGTACTCCGCCCGCACCCGCTCCACCAGCGCCAGGCCGTCGAGCACCGGGTCGCGCGGCTCGACGCGGCGCTGCTCCGACAGCGGCGGCACGGCGGCCAGCGCCACCGGCGCCCGCGGCCCCGTGCCCAGGTCGGCGTCCACCAGCAGGACGTCATAGCGCCTGCCGTCGGCCGACGCCCGGTCCAGGCACCGCTGCGCGGCGGGGCCGCTGCCCGCGGCCGAGACATCGACGTCAGGTTCCGCCGCCAGCGCGGCGGCAAGCGACTCGGCGAAGATGCGATGGTCATCGACGACGAGAACGCGGATTCGTCCCACGGACACCACTCCCGCTGTACGGCTCTCCCCCAGTGGCGGGGCGTCAGTCACGGGGGATCCGGCACCCGGACCGGGACCGCCGTCCCGTCCGGGTGCCGAACCCCGCGCGTCTCGCCCCCTGATCGGCACCGGCCCCCACCGGCGTCGTGGGAAAAGCGTAGGGCGTACCTCCGGGATTGGCGCGGTCTTGGCGCAAGTTCACGTACATGGGCACGTGCAATTGCCGGTGGCCCGGTACGGAAGGTGCGGCGGTGACGTGGGCCGCCTCACCCCTGGGCCGTACTGCCGGTGGCCGCGGGCCGGTCCCGCCGGTGGCCACCGGGCCCGTGCCGCCGACGTCCGCGGGCCGGTCCCGCTACCGTCCCCGCCCTGGCCGGGGGCTCACCAGAGCCGGTGCGCGCCCGCGCCCGGGGTGGTGGCGAACCTGCGCACCTGCGGGAGCGCCCGGGCGATGGTCTCGCCGAGCTCGGCCGCCCGGTCCTCCTCGACCAGGACGATCGCCGAGCCGCCGAAGCCGCCGCCGGTCATCCGGGCGCCGAGCGCGCCGCCGGCCAGCGCGGTGTCCACCACCAGGTCCAGTTCCGGGCAGGAGATCTGGAAGTCGTCGCGCAGCGAGACATGGCCCTCGGTCAGCACCGGGCCGATCTCCCGGGTGCGGCCCGCGTCGAGCAGCGCGAGCACCCGCTCGACCCGGCGGTTCTCGGTGACGATGTGCCGGGTCAGCCGGCGCATCCGCTCCTCCGGCAGCGCGACCAGCGCCGCGTCCAGCTGCGGGTAGGCCACATCGCGCAGTGCGGGCAGGCCGAGCGCCGCCGCGGACGCCTCGCAACCGGAACGCAGCTGCGCGTAGGCCCCGTCGGCGTGCGCGTGCTTGACCCGGGTGTCCACCACCAGCAGTTGCAGGCCCTCGGCGGCCAGGTCGAACGGCACCTGCCGCTGCTGGAGCCCGCGTACGTCCAGGTGCAGGGCGTGGCCCGAGGTGCAGCAGGCGGACGCGGTCTGGTCCATCACGCCGACCGGCGCGCCCACGTAGACGTTCTCCGAGCGCTGGCAGAGCAGCGCCAGGTCCTGCCGGGGCAGGTCAAGGCCGTGCAGCTCGGTGAGGGCGAGCGCGGTGACCACCTGGAGCGCGGCGGACGAGGACAGGCCGCCGCCGACCGGCACCGTGCTGTCGTAGTGGATGTCGGCGCCGGGTATGTCGTGGCCGGCCTCGCGCAGCGTCCACAGCACGGCGGCCGGGTAGGTGGCCCAGCCGCTCGCCGTGCCGGGTTCCAGGTCGGCCACCCGCAGCTCGACCACGCCGCCGTCCATGTCGGCGGAGTGCACCCGCAGGCGCCCGTCGTCGCGGCGGGCGACCGCCGCCCGGGTGGTGTGCGGCAGTGCGAACGGCATCACGAAGCCGTCGTTGTAGTCGGTGTGCTCACCGATCAGGTTCACCCGTCCGGGGGCCGCCCAGGCCCCCTCGGGCGCGCGGCCGTAGACGTCCTTGAACGCGATGTCCAGCGCGGCTTGCGTCATGCTTCGTCCTCCACCGGGGTCTGTGCGAACGTCCAGGCGTCGCGGATGATCTCCGCCAGGTCGGTACGGGTGGGCTGCCAGCCGAGCCGCTGCCTGGCGCGTTCGGCCGATGCGACCAGCACGGCCGGGTCGCCGGCCCGGCGGGCCTGCACGGTGGCCGGGATCGGGTGGCCGGTGACCCTGCGGGCGGTGTCGATCACCTCGCGGACCGAGAAGCCGCTGCCGTTGCCGAGGTTGCAGATCAGGTGCTCGCCCCCGGTGGCGTGATCGAGCGCCAGCAGGTGCGCCCGCGCCAGGTCGGCGACATGGATGTAGTCGCGCAGGCAGGTGCCGTCCGGCGTCGGGTAGTCCTCGCCGTAGACGGCGATCTGCTCGCGGCGGCCCTGGGCGACCTGGAGCACCAGCGGGATCAGGTGCGACTCGGGGTCGTGCCGCTCGCCGTGCCGGCCGTAGGCGCCGGCCACGTTGAAGTAGCGCAGGCTGACGGCGGCCAGGCCGTGCGCGGCGCACTCGCCGCTGATCATGTGGTCCACGGCCAGCTTGGTGGCGCCGTACGGGTTGGTGGGCGCGGTGGCCGCGTCCTCGGTGATCGGCACGGTGGCGGGCTCGCCGTAGGTGGCGGCGGTGGAGGAGAAGACCAGGGTGCGCACCCCGGACGCCCGCATGGCGGCCAGCAGTTCGAGGGTGCCGGCCACGTTGTTGCGCCAGTACTTCTCCGGGTCCGCGACCGACTCGCCGACCTGCGAGGAGGCCGCGAAGTGCAGCACCGCGTCGTAGGACCCGTCCAGCACCTTGCCGGCGTCCTGGACCCGGCCCTCGACGAACTCGGCGCCGGCGGGCACCCCGGACCGGAAGCCGGTGGACAGGTCGTCCAGCACCGTCACCGTGTGGCCGGCCTCCAGCAGGTGGGCGGCGACCACCCCGCCGACATATCCGGCGCCACCGGTGACCAGCAACTTCCTACGCACGTCCGTCACTTGCTCGCTACCTCTCGCAGTCGCAACGCCGCGGACTCCGGCGGCACGTCGTTGATGAACGCGCCCATGCCGGACTCGGAGCCCGCGAGGAACTTCAGCTTGCCCGAACTACGCCGGATGGTAAAAAGCTCCAGGTGCAGCGCGAAGTCCCTGCGGTCGTCCAGGTAGTCGCCGAGGCCGGTGAACGGCGCCTGGTGCCAGCCGGAGACGTAGGGGGTGGGCGGCTGCCCGTCGCCGAAGATCCGGTCGAAGCGGCGCAGCAGCTCCAGGTAGACGTGCGGGAACTCGGCGCGGGCGTCCTCGTCCAGGCCCAGCAGGTCGGGCACCCGGCGGTGCGGGTAGAGGTGCACCTCGTAGGGCCAGTGCGCCGCGTACGGCACGAAGGCCGTCCAGTGCTCGCCGGCCAGCACGATCCGGCTGCCGTCGGCGCGTTCGGCGGCCACCAGGTCGTCGAAGAGGTTGCCGCCGGTGGCCTGTCGGTGGGCGGCCAGCGACCGCAGCATCAGCTCGGTGCGCGGGGTGACGAACGGGTAGGCGTAGATCTGCCCGTGCGGGTGGCCGAGGGTGACGCCGATCTCGGCGCCGCGGTTCTCGAACGGGTAGACCTGCACCACGCCGGGCAGTTGGGACAGGTCCCTGGTGCGGTCGGTCCAGGCGTCGAGCACCAGCCGGGCGTCGGCGGGGCTGAGGTCGGCGAAGGAGGCGTCGTGGTCGGAGGTGAAGCAGACCACCTCGCAGCGGCCGGCGCTGCCGGTCAGCGAGGGGAAGCGGTTCTCGAACACCACGACCTCGTAGTCGGCGGCCGGGATCTCGCTGAGCCGGCCCTCCTTGGACGGGCACAGCGGGCACTGGTCGGCCGGCGGGTGGTATATCCGGCCCTGCCGGTGCGAGGCGATGGCCACGGTGTCTCCGAGCAGCCGGTCGTGGCGCAGCTCGGAGTCGGTGGCCACCGGGTCCAGCGGGCGCCGGTCGACGGCGTCGCGGACCACCGCGTCGGCGGAGTCGTAGTAGATCAGCTCGCGACCGTCCGCCAGCCGGCTCGACGTCTTCTTCACCCTGCGGCCCCTCACAACATACCCACCCAACATAACCGCACACAATGAATCACAACACAACAGCGCAGTCAATGTTCAGGGCAGCACGAAGTTCGGCGTACCGAAAGTAGGACAGGTCACGACACGGGAGGGCGCAACCAAACAAAGACGAACAGAATCTTTAACGAGACGGAAACATGGGGCCCGCCGACGCCCGGTCGAGCAGCCCGGTACGGGCCGCGAGCGCCGCCGCCTCGAGGCGGGAGCCGACGCCCAGCTTCATCAGCACCCGCTGCACATGGGTGCGCGCGGTGCTCGGCGCGATCCGCATGCCGGCCGCGATCACCCGGGTGTCCTCGCCGTCGGCGACCCGCACCAGCACCTCGACCTCGCGCGGCGTCAGCAGCTCCAGCAGCCTGGCGCCCTCGTCGTCGGGCTGCCTGGCCGGATTGAGCAGCTCGGCGAAGGCGCCCTGGAGCAGCGTCTGCGCCACCGCGACCTCGCCGGCCCGCACCTTGCCCATCGCCCGCTCGACGCCCTCTATCCGCTCGTCATGCCGGACGTAGCCGGCCGCGCCGGCGGCGAAGGCCGCCGCGATGCCGCGCGGATCGGGCACCGGGCCGAGCACGATCACCGCGACCGCGGGCCGCTCCCGTTTGATCCGCGCCACCGCCTCGAAGGCGCCGGGCGCGGCCGGCTCCGCGGTGCCGAACAGGCACACCTCAGGCGACCTGTTCACCACCAGCTCGGCCGCGGCGCCCGAAGGCGCCGAAGCGGCCAGCACGCGGTGCCCGCGCAGCTTCAGCGCGGAGGCCAGCGCCTCGGCGAGCAGCCGATGGTCATCGACCACGACGAGCCGTACGCCCATGTCGGGTATCCCCCATCCCCCCGGGGACCGACGGCCGCCGTCCCCGTGCCTCACGCATACCGCGCCAGGGCCCTTCCCAACCGCGCCCCCGCGGGAAGGCCCACAGGCCGGAAGTTACACGCTTGCCCCCTGGAGCGCGCCCCCATCCGGGCAGAAGCCCCCGGCAATTGCGGGGCTTCTGCCGGTCGTGCAGCCGGAATCAGCCGAACGACGCCAGGTAGTGCTGGTCCTGGTTGCCCGCGTAGACGGTCTTGGCCACCACGTAGAAGTGCTCGTTGTGCCACACGTTGTAGCCCTCCATCGACGAGACGTCCAGATGGTCGCTGGCCGCCGAGTCGAAGGTGGAGTACGGGGTGATCGCGCCGGTCGCCGGATCGAGCAGCACCAGCTTGGCCGCCACGTCGTAGTCGGACGGCTCGTACGCCAGCAGCTTGCCGTCCTGGATGGCCAGCCCCTGGATGTCGTGCTTGTCGCTCGGCTTGGCGATCCACTTCTGCTTGCCGTCGCTGGTGTTGAACGCGACGATGCCGCTGAGCACCTGGCCGTTGCTGTCGCTCTTGCTGCTCAGCGACAGGTAGACGGTGTCGGCGGTGACCAGCACGCTGTGCACGGCCTGCTTCTCGGTGCCGTCGTCGCTGATGTTGTACTTGTCGGTGCCCAGCGAGATCCGGGACTGCAGCCGGCCGCCCACGATCGTCGCCACGTCGGTGAACGTCTTGTCCTGGGTGCCGAGCAGCACCACCACCGGGTCGGTGGACACGATCGCGTTGACCTCGGTGCCGGTCGGCGCGGTCCACGACCACTTGGGGTTGCCGCTGTTGTCCGGGTCGATCAACTGCACCTTGTAGGTCTTGTAGTCGCAGTTCACCACGGCCACGAACTGGGCGCCGCCCGCGTAGCCGTCGTCCTCGCAGTTGCCGTTGCCGGACTGCCACAGCACCTTCTGGGTGCTGATCCGGTAGGCGATCGAGCCGTCCAGCCAGTCGATGCCGACGGTGTCGCCGCTGATCGCCATCTCGGCGTAGTCGAAGTCGTTCTTGGCGCCGGTGCCGCCGGGCAGCTTCGCCGTCCACACCGACTTGCCCGAGGTCAGGTCGAAGACCATCACCTGGTCGCAGCCCGGGCCGGTCTGGATCGCCGCGTAGTTCTTGTACGTGTCACGGGCGGCCGTGCAGTCGCCGCGGGACGGGGACGGCAGCACCCAGGCCTGGGCGCCGGTCGTCAGGTCGTACGCCACGACCTTGTTGATCTCGTTCTTCACCACGTACTTGTCGGTGAACCAGATCCCGAGCGCGTCCTTGAGGTTGTCCTTCTCCGCGACGGTGTCGGCGGCCTTGTCCCACTGGAAGGACATCAGGTTCTTGTGCGGCGCCTTCGTGGGCTGCTTGACGGTGCTCGGGCCGCCGGAGCTGGCCACCGGCGGCTTCGGGTCGTCGCCGCCGCCACCGCCCTTGGTGCCGAGGTAGACCCCGCCGGCGATCACCAGGACGGCGACCACGGCGGCGGCGATGATCGCCAGCATCTTGTTGTTGTTCCCGCCGCCGGACGGGGCGCCCTGGTAGGGGGGTTGGGCGCCGTACGGTCCGCCGGGGGGCGGGGTCTGGTAGCCGTACGGGCCCGGTTGGCCGGGCTGCTGGCCGGGTTGGCCCTGCTGGCCGGGGAACTGGCCGCCGTACGGGGGCTGCTGGGCGTACTGGGGCGCTTGCGCGTACTGCTGGTCGTAGCCGGGCTGGCCCGGGTACGGGGGCGGGGGCGGCTGCTGGCCGCCGCCGGAGTACGGCGGCGGGGGCGGCGGGCCCTGCTGCTGGAACTGCCCCGGCGGGAACGCGGCCTGGGTGGGCGCCTGCGCGTACGGGTTCTGCCCCGGCTGCACCGGCTGCGCGTACGGGTTGTCGCCGGGCGGCGGCGTGGCCGCCTGCGCCGGGTAGCCGTAACCGCCGCCGGGCGGCGGGGTGCCCGGTGCCGGATAGCCGTAACCGGCGACCGGCGGCGGGGGCGGCGGAGTGCCGGGAGCCTGCGACGGCGGCGGCACGGCCCCGTCGGACGCCCCGGACTTGGGCGGGTTTCCGGGCGGCGGGGGCGGCTGCGACATCAGCGGGACCTCTTCGTGCGAACAGGAGGGGACAGGGGGGCGGAAATTCTTTCTATCACCCGCTCCGCCCCACCCCGCGGGCCAGCGCTGTACCGTTACCGGCCCGCTACACCATTCCCCACCGGACCGCCCGGTTCCGCCGGCTCAGCTCTCCTCGGCCAGCTCCAGCCAGCGCATCTCCAGCTCCTCGCGCTCCGCGCGCAACGAGCGCAGTTGCAGGTCGAGTTCGGCGACCTTCTCGAAGTCCGTGGAGTGCTCGGCGATCCCGGCGTGCAGCTTGCCCTCGCGCTCGCCGAGCTTGTCCAACTGCCGCTCGATGCGCTGGAGTTCCTTCTTCGCCGCCCGGGTGTCGCCGGCCGGCTTCTCCTTCACCGGCGGGGGCGGCGGCGCGGCCTCCTCGGCGAGCCGGCGGCGGCGCTCCAGGTACTCGTCCACCCCGCGCGGCAGCATCCGCAAGCTCTGGTCGCCGAGCAGCGCGAACACCCGGTCGGTGGTGCGCTCAAGGAAGAACCGGTCGTGGCTGATGACCAGCATCGAGCCCGGCCAGCCGTCGAGCAGGTCCTCCAGCTGGGTCAGCGTCTCGATGTCCAGGTCGTTGGTCGGCTCGTCGAGGAACAGCACGTTGGGCTCGTCCATCAGCAGCCGCAGGATCTGCAGCCTCCTGCGCTCACCGCCGGACAGGTCGCCGACCGGCGTCCACTGCTTCTCCTTGGTGAAGCCGAACTTCTCGCACAGCTGGCCCGCGGTCATCTCCCGGCTCTTGCCGAGATCCACCCGCTGCCGTACCGCCTCGACGGCCTGCAGCACCCGCCAGTTCGGGTCGAGCTCGGCCACCTCCTGGGAGAGGTAGGCCAGTTTGACGGTCTTGCCGACGGTGATCCGCCCGGCGGACGGCTGCACGTCGCCGTCCGTCGCCTTGGCCTCCGCGAGCGCCCGCAGCAGCGAGGTCTTCCCGGCCCCGTTCACCCCGACCAGGCCGACCCGGTCGCCCGGGCCGAGCTGCCAGGTGATGTGCCGCAGCAGCTCCTTGGGCCCGGCCGTCACCGACACGTCCTTCAGCTCGAACACGGTCTTGCCGAGCCGGGAGTTGGCGAACCGCATCAGCTCCGCGGTGTCCCGCGGCGGCGGCACGTCCTCGATCAGCGCGTTCGCCGCCTCGATCCGGAACCGCGGCTTGGACGTACGGGCCGGCGCGCCGCGGCGCAGCCAGGCCAGCTCCTTGCGGACCAGGTTCTGCCGCTTGGTCTCCTCGGTGGCCGCGATCCGCTCGCGCTCGGCGCGGGCGAAGACGTAGTCGCTGTAGCCGCCCTCGTACTCGTACACGTCGCCGCGCTGCACGTCCCACATCCGGGTGCAGACCTGGTCGAGGAACCAGCGGTCGTGGGTGACGACCACCAGCGCGGTGCGGCGGGCCTGGAGGTGGCCCGCGAGCCAGGAGATGCCCTCCACGTCGAGGTGGTTGGTCGGCTCGTCGAGCACGATCAGGTCCTGCTCCTGGGTGAGCAGCTTCGCCAGCGCGATCCGCCGCCGCTCGCCGCCGGACAGCGGCCCGATCACGGTGTCGAGCCCGTCAGGGAACCCCGGCAGGTCGAGCCCGCCGAACAGCCCGGTCAGGATGTCGCGGATCTTCGCGTCCCCGGCCCACTCGTGATCGGCCCGCCCGGCGACGATCTCGTGCCGGACGGTCGCCTCCGGATCGAGGCTGTCGGTCTGCGTCAGCACGGCCAGCCGCAGCCCGCTCTGGTGGGTGACGCGGCCGGCGTCCGGGCTCTCCAGCTTGGCGAGCAGCCGGATCAGGGTGGTCTTGCCGTCCCCGTTGCGCCCGACGACGCCGACGCGGTCGCCCTCGGAGACGCCGAGGGAGACGGCTTCGAGGAGGGCGCGCGTGCCGTATGTCTTGCTGACGGCTTCGACGTTGACCAGGTTGACGGCCACTTCTTGTGTCTCCCGGGGGCAGGGGTATCCGACTCCTCAGCGTAGTCGGCTCCACCGGGTGCTCCCGTCAGGCCCTTTCCCGCCCCGGCGGGCGGCCCGCCTCCTTCTCCGGCTGGGCGCCGTGGCCTACCGGTTTTTCCCACCCCGCCCACCCGTGCAGATGCGTCCTTAAGGTGCGGGTCTTCTGGTGGGTAGGGGTCGGCGCCGGCCCGGGGCACCTCCTCGGGCTGATCACGGCACCGGGGGTAGATCGTGAAGCCCCATGTCGTTCACAGCCCTGCGGGGGCACCCCGGACCGTCCCCTCCCAGGCCGGACGGCGGCTTGAGGCCGCGAGGGGTGATCAGTGGTGCAGCGGGGCAGACGCCGACGGCGAGGAACCCCACCGGGAAAGCCGCCGACCGGTCCGTGGCCGGGTCAGCTCGGGAAGCGGTCACTCTTGAGCGCGCCGACGAACGCGGTCCACGCTTCGCCGCTGAACGCGAGCGACGGGCCTTCGGGGTCCTTGCTGTCACGGACGGGCACCACGCCGGACGTTCCGTCCGCTATCTCGACACAGTCGTTGGTGCTGCCGCTGTAGCTGGACTTGCGCCAGTTCTTCGGGGGGGTATCCATCACTTACCTCTTGTCTTCTTGGGCAGGAACTCGTCTGCGATCACCGCGATGTACTCCAGCGATTCAGCAGGATTCAGGGCCGATGACCGCAGGTCATCGAACACGAGGGTGTAGCCGTCTACCTCGTCCTTGGTTTCCAGGTAGAGGCTGGACGACAGGTTCTCCAGGAACACGACGCCCGAGTCGTTGGGGACGGCGGGGAACGAGAAGATGACGAAAGGACCGCTCAGCCCCGCGTGGGCGCCGACCGCGTACGGCAGCACCTGAAGCGTGACGTTGGGCCTCTGGACGGCCTCTGTCAGGCTGTCGAGCTGCGCCCGCATGACCTCGGCACCGCCGATCGGAGTCCGAAGAGCGGCTTCGCCGATGATCGCCCAGAAGCGAGCGGGCTTGTCCGCGCGGGTAAGGATCGTCTGCCGTTCCGCGCGGACCTTCTGCAACGTGTCGATCACGTCGTCGCGGACCAGCGCGGGGTTCGCCCGGATCACGGCCCGGCTGTACGCCTCGGTCTGGAGAAGGCCGGGGATCAGGATGGACTGGAAGGTCCGCAGATACTCCGCATCCGCTTCCAGACCGAGGTAGTTGGCGTAAGCAGGCGCGATGATCTGGCCGTAGGCGTCCCACCAACCGCGTTGCTTGCCGTCTCTGGCCAGGCCCAGCAGGTAGTCGCGCAGTGCCTGGTCTTCGACGCCGTAGTCGTCCAGCAGATCCCGGGTGTCCCGAACGCTGATGCCGAGCTGGCCCAGCTCAATTCGGCTGATCTTGGAACGGCTGCACTCCAGCACGTCGGCTGCGTCATCAAGTGACTTGGGGACTGCTTCGCGAAGTCTCCGCAGCTCAGAGCCCAGGCGGCGGCGCCTGACCGTGGGGATCTGCTCGGCCACAGTTGTCCCTTCTCCGTGTGTCGCTCTCAGTGTGCCGGGTTCGGCGGCAAAACGACACTTAATGATCATGGAACGGTTTCCACTCGAACGGAACTCGTTCTACAGGAACCGTTGCGAGATGCACCGCTGCGGGTCTAGCGTAGTAGCACCGTCACGGTGAGTGCGGATCCTTCGTACGGACCGTGGTCATCCACGTTGCTTGCTGCGGCCGGGAGTTGGAGATGGACGTTGGACGCACTCCGGGCCTGCGAGTCGTGCTCGGACGGCAGGTCGGTTCCGGCTCGGGCTTCCTCCTCCTCTTCGGCCGTCACGGCGAGCGGGTGGAAGAGGTCACGGACGCCCAGGCCATGACGCTGTTGGTGGAACTGGTCCGAGAAATGGGGTTATCGATCTCAGGTCAGCCGAACGACAGGAAGGCGCAGCCATGATTCTCGACCCGGGGCCGCCGGTGTTTGCTCACCTGGAATTCGACTGCGCTCCGTCCGCCGCGAAGTTAGCTCGCGATCACGCCTCGGACACGTTCGGGTACTGGCGCATTCCGGAGAGCACGCTCGATGACGCCAGGGTCGTGGTTTCCGAACTGGTCACGAATGCGATCAAGCACGCGGCCCGCCCTGCTCGTTCGGTGGCACACCCGTACGTGCTCACCCTGTGCCGGATGCCGGACTGCGTCGTCATCTACGTCCAGGACGGCGACCGGACGCCCCCGGTGTTGCGGAAGCTCTCGGACGGCGACGGTGGGGGGCGCGGTCTGCATCTCGTTGAACAGCTGAGCGCTCAATGGGGATACGCCTATCCGAGCCCCGGGTTCGGCAAATCCGTCTGGGCGAAGCTCGTGGTTCCGGAACTGTCGCCCGGGTGAAGGCGAGGGGGCCTCCCCCGACCCTTGGCCGCTCGTTCACTTACCGCTCACCGATAAAGGAACAGCCATGCCCGAAACGCAACCCGCCGCCCGGCCCGGCGTCTATACCTGGTCTCCCCTGACCTGGGGGCCGCACAAGATTCCGGTGCCGTTCGCCGCCGTGTGGAGCGGTGAACGCAACGACACCGGCCAGCTCCATATCCGTACCGGCCGCAAGGGCGTTCCCAGCCTGGCCTACCGGGACGAACGGCCCGAGGACCGCGACCGGCACGGCGTGCTCTGGGCCCGGACGACGTGGGCACCCGGCAGCGGCACTCCCCAGTTCGCGGACATGCACCCCTTACGTCAGCGCGACGCCATGCTGCTCAAGCTCTGCCAGGTGTGCGGGAAACCGGCGGACCGGACCCGGGAGGGGTGGCTGTTCCTGGAGGCGCGCGGCCCGCACACCCTGGACCTCCCCGACCCCGCCGACCCGTACCAGGGCTTCACCTCCAAGCCCCCGGTCTGCTCCGGATGCGCGGTGCTCGCCGCCCGCATGTGCCCGCACCTGGGCGACCCGGTCGCCTTCCGCAGCCGCAAACCCCTGCTCTGGGGCACCTTCGGCGGCATGTACCTGCCCAACCGGACCGGCCGCGTCCTGGGCCTCCCCAAAGACGACCGCCTCCCCTACTGGCGCAGAGACGCGGCGCGGTGGTTCCTCGCGAGTCAGCTCATCGTCGAACTCACCAAGTGCACGCCGGCCGAGATCTAGGCACGCCAGGTAGGCGGCGAATCCGTCACGGCCGGCGCCGCCGCGGGGGCCGGCTGTCGCGGGGTTGCCTGGTCGTGGATGTGGGCGATCACGGTGTCGATCGCGGCCTCAAGGGCGTCGGTGGCGTGCTGGGCCTGGGCGAGGAGAAGGCCGCCCTGGACGGCGGTCAGGAGCGCCAGGGCGAGCTTGTCGGCGTCGGTCTGCGGGCGCAGGGTGCCATTGGTGAGCATCCCGAGCAGACCTTCGCGGATGGCTGTGGCCCACGCGGTGAAGCTCGCGGCCAGGGCTTCGCGTGCCTGCGGGTTGTGGTCGGACAGTTCGCTGGACAGGCTGCCGAGCGGGCAGCCCCCGGTGCCGCCGTACTGCCGGGCCGCATCGACGACGACATCGCGCCACGCGTTAAGGGCAGCGAGGCTGTCGAGCCGGGCCAGCAAAGGGGCCTGATGCGCGAGGATCGCCTCGGTCTGGTAGGCGATGACCGCTCGGGTGAGATCGTCCTTGTCGGCGAAATAGTGGTAAATCTGCGACGAGCTGACTCCGGCGGCGTCGCGCAGCGCCGGGGTGCTCGTGCCGGCCGCTCCGTGCTGGTACATCAGATCCGCCGCGGCCGCGATGATCCTGTCGCGGGTCGCACGGCCCTTCTTGGTGCTCGGCGCGTCCTGCCGCGCCGTCTGCGTTGACATCCGCTCACCCCTGACTGGATTTGACGATCCAATTTTAGCCGCCCTAGATTGGATAGAGCAATCCAGTCTGCCGCACCATTTCCGATCCGCCCGCAGGGGAGAACGACATGATTCTGGTAACCGGCGCGTCCGGAAAGGTCGGCTCGGAAGCCGCCCGGCTGCTCGGCGCGGAGCAGCAGCCCACGAGAGCGCTGGTGCGCGATGCGTCCCGCGCGCCCCTGGCCGGCGTCGAGACCGTCACCGGCGACTTCGACCGCCCGGACACGCTCGACGCGGCCATGCGCGGCGTCGAGACCGTCATCCTGGTCAGCCCGGCCGTGCCCGCCCAGGAGATCGCGGTCATCGCCGGCGCCGTGCGCCAGGGCGTACAGCACATCGTCAAGATCACCAGCAAGGCGTCGGCCGACTCCCCGGTCGAGCGCCGTCGCGGTCAGGCGCAGATCGAGGAGTACCTGCTGGCCGCCGGAGTCTCCTACACGCTGCTGCGGGCGAACGCCTACATGCAGAACATCCTCGCGCTGGCTCCGATGATCAAACAGTCGGGCGGGTTCGTGATGTCCGCCGGCGACGGCCAGGTCGGCATGATCGATGCCCGTGACGTCGCCGCGACCGCCGTGAAGGTGGCAGTCTCGCCGGAGGCACACGTCGGCCGGACGTACTGGCTGACCGGGCCGGACCTGATCACCTACGACGACGTCGCCAAGGAGCTGTCCGATGCGCTCGGCCGCACGGTCGAATACCGCAGGACCACTCCTGCCGAGCACCGGGCGGCGATGCTCCAGGCGGGCGTGCCCGAGAGCGTCGCGACCTCCAACGCCCAGGCTTTCGGGCTGATCGCCGAGGGTGACGCGGCATGGCTGTCTGGCGAGGTCGCATCGGTCACCGGCACGGCGCCGCGCCCGCTGCGCACCTTCATCGCGGACCACGTCGCGGCCTTCACCTGAACGTCAGCGGGCGAGCCGGGTGCGCTACGGTCGCCGCCGTGGTGGAACGGGATGCGTTCGCAGTGACGCGTGAGGGATATGACGGGGCCGCGGAGTTGTATGCGCGGCGGTTTCGGGACGAGCTGCGGGGGAGGCCGGTCGAGCGGGCGGTGCTCGGCGCGTTCGCCGAGGTGGTGCGGGCCGACGGCGCCGGGCGCGTCGCGGATCTGGGGTGCGGGCCGGGGCACGTCACCGCGCATCTGCACGCGACCGGGCTGGAAGCCTTCGGCGTTGACGGGTCCACCGCGATGATCGCGCTCGCCCGGCAGAGTTATCCGGAGCTGCGCTTCGACGTGGGCTCGATGTCCGCCCTCGACATCGCGGACGGCTCGCTGGACGGCGTCCTCTCGCGGTGGTCGGTCATCCACACACCACCCCCCGAAGTGCCCGCGATCTTCGCCGAGTTCCACCGCGTCCTGGCCCCCGGCGGCCACCTGCTGATCGGCTTCTCGTCCAGCGAGGACGCAACGCACGCGACGCAGCCCTTCGACCACACCGTCGCCGTCGCCTACCGGTGGTGGCCCGACCATCTCTCCGCGCTGCTGCGCGCGTCCGGCCTGGACGAGGTGGCCCGGATGGTCCGGGAGCCGGAACCCGGCGACCGGCGGCAGTTCAAGGAGGTCCACCTGCTGGCCCGCAAGCGGCCGGGCGGGGGGCTGGCCCGCCCGGAAGGCGCTGCATAGGGTGACGGGCATGAGCATGAACGAGCCGCGCGATCCGCGGATGCTTCGGGTCTCGCACGAGGACCGGGACCGGGTGGTGGAGATCCTGCGGGTGGCCGCCGGGGACGGTCGGCTGGACGCGGAAGAGCTCGACGAGCGGCTGGAACGGGCCTTGCGGGCGCGGACGTTCGCGGATCTGGAGCCGTTGACCGAGGACCTGCCCGTACCGCAGCCGGCGCCGCCGCGCCTGCCGGAGGCCGTGCCCGCGCCGGCGGGGTTGGTGAAGGCGGAGGACGAGGTCGCCTGGTCGGTGCACGGGGTGCCGATGCGCCGGGAGGGCGCGTGGGTGGTGCCCCGCGCGGTGCACCTCGACGTGCACGGCGGCACCGCGCGGCTCGACTACACGCTCGCGCGGCTGCCCGAGGGCGGCGCGAGCGAGATCCACGTGTCGGTGCACGGCGGTTCGGTGCGGCTGATGCTGCCGCCGGGGGTCGCGGTGGACATGACCGGCGTGACCCGGCACGGCGGTTCGCTGCGCGACCGCTCGCTGCGGCACGCCGACTCCGAGGTGCCGATCACCCACGTCATCACCATGACCGGCTCGGTGCACGGCGGGAACGTCAAGGTGATGTCGGCCGACCAGTCCCCGAGCAGCCGCCGCGACCGCCGCCGCCTGGAGCGGGCCCGCCGCTCGCGGCGGGACGGGAGTTAGCCGGCAGGCCGGGACAAGTCGGCCCGGGCGCCCCGCGGTTCCCGGCGCGGTGAGGCGGCCTCCGTGCCCGGCTTGATGGACCTGGCCTACACGACGGCCGGCGGTGTCGTGGGCGCCGCCGTGACCAACTACCTGTCGAGGAACCAGGAACGCAGGCAGCTGCGCGCGGCCGTCATGCAGCAGCTGCATCACGTCGCCGCCGTGCGCGACGGGGTGTGCGCGATCGTGCCGGGCCGCAGAGGGCGTCCGGCGCAGTACTTCGTCGGGCAACGGCCGCCGGCCACCGGGCAGTTCCGTGTCACGGCGGTCCTGGACGACGACCGCGACGCCGAGCACGCCCTGCGGGAGGTGATCTCGGATCTCGTGGTGGCCGCGCTCTCGGCGGGCCTTCCGCGGCGGGTCCTGGACTTCGCCGCGGGCGGCGAGGAACGCGCGCTGCAGTCCGAGGTCATCAGGCTGATCGACCTCCGCCTCGGCGGCGTCCTGGGCGAGCCGCTCGACGAACTCATGGCGCACAGCGAGCAGTACCGGAACGCGACGGCCCAACTCCTGCTCCAGGCCCTGTGGCGGCCCTGGCAGACGAGGTGGCGGACGCGCTCGCGCCTTCGTGCCCTGCGCCGCGACGTCGACGCGCTCCACCGCGAGCAGCAGGCCGCCGTGGCCGCCCTGAGCGGGCACGCCGACGTGCTCGCCGTGCGGCTCCGCCCCGAGCCGGACGGGACCGACGGCCCAGCCGGACCGGACCGACGGCCAGAGCCGCCGCGGGCCGGCGGCTAGGACGCCGGGAGGAGCGCCGGGGCGAGGCGGCGCCAGAGGGGGAGGGCGGAGTCGCCCGGGGCGATGCCGATCACCTGGACGCCGACGTGGTCCGCGCCGGCCGCGACGTGGGCGCGCAGCTTTCCGGCGATCGTGTCGAGGTCGCCCCAGAAGACGAGGTCGTCGATCAGCCGGTCACTGCCGCCGTGCGCGACCTCGTCCTCGGTGTAGCCGAGCCGGCGGAACTTGGCGAGGTTGTACGGGGTGTGCAGGTAGGTGTGCATGTGCGCGCGGGCGGTCTGCCGGGCCTTGCCGGGGTCGGTCTCGAACAGCACGGCGTGCTCGACGCCGAGGAACGCGTCCGGCCCCAGGGTCTCGCGGGCCCGCGCGGTGTGGTCCACGTTGACGTGGTAGGTGTGGGCGCCGGCCGCGCGGTCGCGGGCCAGCTCCAGCATCTTGGGACCGTAGCCGGCGAGGATCCGCCGGATCGGCCCGCGCGGCGCCGGGTTGGGCGACGTGAACGCGTCGAGCTCGTCGAGGTAGCCGCGCATGGCCTCCAGCGGCGTGGCCCCCGGCACCCCCGCACCGATGCCGAGCCCCAGCACGTGCCGGTCGGGATAGGCGTCGGCCAGCAGCAGGGCGCCGCCGTACGTGGTCCTGGCCGCGCGCTGCCCGATCTGCGCGATGCCGTTGACCACGTGCATCCGCTCCGTGGCGGCGAGCAGGAACCCGGCCTGCGACAGCGCCTCGCGCCCGCCGACCTCGGGCACCCAGATCGCCCGCCACCCCAGCTCCTCGAGCTCCCGCACCGACTCGCGCATCAGCGCGGCCGGCTGCTCCTCGAAGTCGAAGGTCCAGACCCCGAACGTCCCGAGGTCCACCCCGTCAATGCCACCCATCACGCATCTCCCCGCGCACGCCGCCGATCACCAGTACGCATCGAAGTATCGTGGATTAACGATATGAGCGCAACCCGGCTCACGCCCTCCGGCGCCCCAGGAGAACCGCTTGCTCCTGCTTGAGCAGGTCGAAACTGTCCCGGACGTAAGCGCGGATCTCCGCCATCGGGAAGGGCTGAGGGAGCTGTTCGAGAGTGAGGTCGCCCCCGTTCCACCTGGCCACGTCGATCTCGTGCCAGGAGGCGTGGGCGTAGACCTCCAGCAGGATCTGCGGCATGTGCGGTTCGCGCAGCAGATCCGCCTTGGCCACCAGGATGTCGCGCATGGCGCGGTGGTTGGGCAGGAACACCGTCGTGATCCACAGCCGCCACTGCGCCGACTCCTCGTCGGTGGGGGGTATCCCGTCCGCCCCGTGCTGGAGAGGGGAACGGCCGTCCGGGCGGGGATGCCGCTCCGAGAACCCCTTGTACACGCGGCTGTTGATCTCGGTCAGGGCGAGAAGCGGCCCGTAGAACTCGCTCAACTGCCGGTTCACCCGGGCCAGTCGCTCCTTCCGCTGCTCCAGCCGAAGGCTGTTCAGGTAGGTGACGAGGTACCCGGCGAATGCCAGCCCGACGGTGATGATCGCTGCCCACATGGGCGGCAACGCTAACGCCCCGGGCCGCCCGGAGGGGCCCGGGAGCACGAATCGGGGGCGCCGCAGGGGCCGCGGACCTCTAGAGCGTCGCGCCGAGCACGGCGACCAGCTGCGCGATGCGCTTCTCGTCCCGCTTGTAGTGCGTCCACTTGCCGATCCGCGTCGCCTGCACCAGGCCGGCCCGCTGCAGTTCGGCCATGTACGCCGACACCGTCGACTGGGCCAGGCCGGATTTGGCGCGCAGGTGGCTCACGCAGACGCCCACCTCGACGGGGTCGGCGATCGCCTCGTACTCCGCGAAGTTCCGCTCGGGCTCCCGCAGCCATCTGAGCATCTGGAGGCGGACGGGGTTCGCCAGCGCGCGCAGCGCCTCGACCACGTCCTGGTCCGTGCGCCCTTCGAGGTCGATCGCGGGTTCGGGCATACGTTCATTCTACCGGCGCTCCCGTCGACGTATCGCGGCATCTCGATCCGACCCTGCTCCGGGCTGTTTGCGGATCGCGTAGCGCCGAAGGTCCGGCCCGTTGCCGAACCCGGTCGCCCCGGCCAGCATCCGCACCCCGCCGGGGCTAGGGTCGTCAGCATGCGGAGCTCAACGGGGAGCAGGGATCTGGTCGTTGTCGGCGCGGGCATCGTGGGCGCGTCGGTGGCCTATCACGCCGCCCGGGCGGGCGCCGCCGTGACGCTGGTCGACGCCGGGCGGCCGGGCGGCGGCGTGACGGCGGACTCGTTCGCCTGGATCGGGGCGTCCGGCGTGCTCGACGGGCCGGCCGCCGCGCTGCGGGCCACCGCGACGGCCGAATACCACCGGCTCGGCACCGAGTTGCCGGGGCTCCCGGTGACCTGGTCCGGCGCGCTGAGCTGGAACAGGCAGCGCAGCGCGCCGGCGGCCGGACCCGGGCAGACGATCGTGGACGCGGCGACCGTCGCGAGCATCGAGCCCGCCGTCCGGCAGCCCCCGGAGTGGGCGATCTGGGCGCCGGACGACGGGGCCGTCGATTCGGTGGGCGTGGTCGAGCGGCTGGTCGCGGGCGCCCGCGCGCACGGGACCCGGGTGCGTCTGGACACCGCGGTCACCGCGCTCCGCCGGGACGCGGCGGGCCGGATCGCCGGGGCCGACACGACGGCGGGGCCGCTCCCCGGCACAACGGTGGTGCTGGCGGCGGGAGTTGCCACGGCCGCGCTGGCCGCACCGCTCGGCGTACGCGTCCAGGTCGAACCGTCACCGTGCCCGCTGTTCCGGCTCAGCGCCCCGGCCGGCCTGGTCCGCACCCTGGTCAGCACCGAGGACTTCGACCTCCGGCAGGTCGCCGCCGACCGGCTGATCGCCGCCGCCGACTCGCCCGAACAGACCCTGGCCGCCGTCCGGTCCACCTTCCGCGGCGCCGAGAGCGTCGAACTGCTCAGCACCCGGCTCGGAGCGCGTCCGATGCCGGTGGACGGTGAGCCGATCATCGGCCCGATCGCCGAGGTGCCCGGGCTCTACGTGTCGGTGATGCACGCGGCGGTCACGCTGGCGGCGGCCGTGGGCCGCCTGGTCGCACGGGAGTTGGTGGACGGAACGGTCGAGCCCACGCTGTCGGGCTGCCGGCCGGACCGCTTCTGACGGCGGGCGAGCACGTCAACGCCGGGGCCGGCGAATGGCGTTCCGCCCAGTAGCGTCCCAACCAGCAACTGCCAGACGGGACTTCGCGGGCTCGGCCTACGGGATCAGCAGGACGCGGCCGAGGTGGGTCCGGGACTCCAGGAGGACGTGGGCGCGGGCCGCCTCCGTCAGCGGAAGCCGGATGGCGGTCGCGGTGCGCAGCCGGCCGGCGGCGGACCACTCGGCCACCTCGGCCTGCTCGGCGCGGGCGCGGTCGGGAGCGGCGGCGCGCCAGTCGTAGAGCGCGAAGCCGATGGCCGAGCGCAGGCCGAAGAGGCTGGTCACCGGGATCTGGCCGAGTTCTCCGCTCGCGGCGCCGTAGACCAGCACCCGGCCGGCCGGCGCGAGCACGTCGAAGCTGCGGAGCAGGACGTCCCCTCCGACGGAGTCGAGCACCAGGTCCACGCCGCCCGGGGCGACCTCCCGCACCCGGTCCTGCCAGCCCTCCACGCTGTAGTCCACGCCGGCGTCCGCCCCGTATCCGCGGGCGAAGTCCAGCCTGGCCGGGGAGCTCGCGGTGGCGATGACGGTGCCGGCGCCGAGCAGCCGGGCCAGTTGGACGGCGTGGTGCCCGATCCCGCCCGCGGCGGCGTGCACGAGCACGGTCTCGCCCGGCGCGAGCCGCCCGTGCCGCAGGCTGCCCAGTGCCACCGGTGCGGCCAGCGGCAGCATGCACGCGGCGGCGGCGTCCAGCCCGTCGGGCACCGGCACGGCCCACTCCGCGTCGCTGACGGCGTATTCGGCGTAGGCGTCCTCGGCGGTGCCGGCATACCTGCGCCCGACGAGTTCCGCGCCGACGCCCGGCCCCACCGCCTCGACGGTGCCGACCACGTCACCGGTGGGCCGGCCGGGCAGCGGGCGGCGGAAGAGCGGCGGGCTGGCGGGGCCCCGTCTGATCAGCGTGTCCACGAAGTTCGCGCCGATCGCCTCCGCCCGGATCAGCATCTGCCCGGGGCCGGGCTCGGGAATGTCGGCCTCCTCGACGGTGAGCACGTCGGGGTCGCCGTATTCGTAGTAGCGGACGCGTCGCATGGCAGCACTCTCCTCCGGCGCGGACCATAAATGGACCGTCGGTCATGTTATGCCCGACCGTACTTGACCGCCGGTCCAGTTGTCCACGCTCCCTTACGATGCACGCATGCCAGCAGCAGATCGCCCCGAGCGCGCCGACGCGGCCCGCAACCGGCGCGCGATCCTGGCGGCCACCGAGGATCTGCTCACCCGGTACCGGCCCGAGCAGATCTCGATGGAGCAGGTCGCCGCGGCGGCCGGCGTCGGCAAGGGAACGGTGTTCCACCGGTTCGGCAGCCGGGCCGGCCTGATGCGCGAGCTGATGGTCGAACGCGCGCTGGCCATGCGGCAGGACATCACCGAGGGGCCGCCGCCACTGGGCCCCGGCGCACCGCCCCGCGAGCGGTTGCTCGCCTTCGTGGACGAGGCCACCGCGATCATCGTCCGCAACCGGAGCCAGATGGCCGCGCTCGAACACGCGGAATCCACCTCGCAGCAGCCGGTCGACCACGAGGCCCACCCGGTCTACGCGTTCTGGCACGCCCACGTCGCCGGCCTGCTCACCGCCTCCCGCCCCGGCCTGACCGACCCCGACGCCCACGCGCACCTGATCCTGGCGGCGTTCCAGAGCGCGACCCTGCTCCACGACGACTCCCCGGACGCCCCCGCCCGCTTCGCCGCCGCGCTCCGCAGGCAGATCACCGCCCTCCTGACCGCCGCCTGAGCGCCCCCCGACCACCGCTTGAGCGCCCCGCCGCCCCGGCGACTCTGAGACGGGCCGACCGGATCAGCGGGCGCGTACGCCGTCGATGGCGATCCCGAGCAGCAGATCGGCCTCGGCCGGCCCGTCGGCGTCCTGCTCGGTGGCCAGCGCGATGGCGCCGACGAGCTTCAGCAGCTGGGAGATCGTCACCCCGGGACGCACGGCGTCCCCCGCGCGGACCAGGAGGGCGTCTCCCGCGGCGGCGATCATGTCGTGGCAGGTCGCGCCGAACCCCGGCTCCGCCTCACGCATCAGGGACGCCCCGAGCCCCCGGTTGGCCACGGCGTGCGCGCCGACGGCACGCAGCCAGCCGGCCAGGGCCTGGCCCGGATCGGGTGCGGCGAGCAGATCGCCGGCCCGCGCGCACAGCGCCTCCACCCGGTCCTTGAACACCGCCTCCAACAGCGCCTGGCGGGAGGGGAAGTGGCGGTGCAGGGTCGCCGACCCGACCCCGGCCCGGCGAGCGACCTCCTCAAGCGAGACGTCGGCGCCGTGCTCGGCGATCAGCTCCCCGGCGGCGGCCACCACCTTGCCGGCGTTGCGGCGGGCGTCGGCCCGCATGGTCCGGCGCGGCGGGGCGGCGTCCTCTGGCACGGGATCTCCTGGCGGTTTTGAAAACGGGGTGGCCCTCCATATAGTACCGAGCAGGAAACGGGGGCCCACCCCACTTACTGGCGGCGGCCCGTGAACCCCAGGGAGACGAACATGAACCCGACGAACAAGACAGTCGTGGTGGCGGGAGCGACCGGCCTGCAGGGCACGGCGGTGACGCGTCACCTGCTCCGCGCCGGCTGGCAGGTCCGCGCACTGACCCGCGACCCGCGAGGAGCGCGGGCGGCGGAGCTGGCCCAGGCCGGCGCACAGGTCGTCCGGGCGCGGATGGAGGATGTCGACTCGCTGACCGCCGCGGCCGAGGGCGCCTGGGGAATGTTCAGCGTCCAGCCCACCGTCGGCTCCCCTGGCACCGCGCCGGACTTCAGCACCGGGGACGAGGTGCGGTGGGGCGTGAACGTCGCCGACGCCGCGCGGGCCGCGGGCATCGGGCACTTCGTCTTCACCTCGGTCGCCGGCGCGGACCGGCACCACGACGAGAAGCTGCCGGTGAACCTGGTCAGCAAGTGGCGGATCGAGCAGCACATCAGCGCGCTCGGGCTGCCCGCGACGATCCTGCGGCCGGTGTCCTTCATGGAGAACTTCACCGGCGGCTACGCACTGGTGGACGGCGCCCTGTCCACCGGGCTCGCGCCGGAGGTGCCGCAGCAGATCATGGCCGTGGACGATGTCGGCGCCGTGGCCGCGCTCGCGTTCGCCGGCCCGGAGGAGTGGATCGGCCGGCAGGCCACCCTGGCGGGCGACGAGCTCACGCCGGTCCAGATCGCCGCGGCCGTCGAGAAGGCGCTCGGCATACCCCTGCCGTACGTACAGATCCCGATCGAGGCGATCCGCTCCCTGAACGAGGACTTCGCCTACGCCAACGAGTGGCTCAACACGGCCGGTTATCGCGCCGACATCGCCGCCACCCGGGAGATCCACCCCGCCGCGATGGACTTCGCCACGTGGCTGGCCCGGACCGGCGCGTCCCAGATCGCCGCGTTCCTGAACTCACCCTCCCGGCGGGCGTGAGCCGCGTGGGACCCCCGCCGGGCGGCCCGCTAGACCAGTACCGCGCCCCGCGCCGGGCCCACCGCAAGGTGGGAGCGGGGGATCGCCCCGGCGATCCGCTCGCCCGCGGCCCGGTCCGCCGCGAGCAGCGCGCAGGACGGACCCGACCCGGACACGATCGCGGCGAGCGCCCCGGCCGCCACCCCCGCCGCCAGCGTGTCCCCGAGCTCGGGCCGCAACGAAACCGCCGCCCCCTGAAGGTCGTTGGACAGCGTCCGCGCCAACTCCCGCGCGTCCCCTGCCCGCAGCGCCGCGAGCAACGCGGGATCGGCCACCGGCTCCGGCACGGAGGTGCCCCCTTCGGCCCGCAACCGATCGCACTCGCGGTAGACCGCCGGCGTGGAGAGCCCGACCTCCGAGGTCACGAACACCCAGTGGAAGGAGCCCCCCACCTCCAGCGGGGTGAGCTGCTCCCCCCGGCCTACCCCGAGCGCCGCCCCGCCGACCAGCGAGAACGGCACGTCGCTGCCCAACTCCGCACAGATCGCGAGCAGTTCCTCGCGCGACGCCCCGGTCTCCCACAGCGCGTCACAGGCGACCAGCGCCGCCGCCGCGTCCGCGCTGCCGCCGGCCATGCCGCCCGCGACCGGGATGTCCTTGACGATGTGCAGCCGGACGTCGGGCTCGATCCCGTACCGCTTGGCGAGCAGGATCGCGGCGCGCGCGGCGAGGTTGGTCTCGTCGAGCGGGACGCCCTCGATGTCCCGGCCCTCGGCGGTGATCCGCAGCCCGTCCGCCGGGGAGGCGGTGACCTCGTCGTGGAGGCCGACCGCGAGGAAGACGTTGGCCAGGTCGTGGAAGCCGTCCGGCCGCACGTCGCCGACGGCCAGTTGGACGTTGACCTTGGCGGGCGCGCGTACGGTGACGGAAGCGGCGGTCACGGCGGGTTGCTCCTAGCGAGTCGTGCGGAGATTTTCAGAAGGACAGAACACCACAGGGCCGCGCCGCGGGAAAACCGGGGAACCCGGGGCCCGGAGAACCCGGGAGCCCGGCAGCGCGGGGCACCCGGCGGACCGGAACCCGGCGGCGCCGGGGCACGCGCGCACCGGAAAGGCGCGAACCGGGAAAGGCGGGAACCGGGACACGCGCGCACCGGGAGAGGCAGGGACCGGGGAACGGGCCCTCACCCCGCCCGCCGCTCCGCGATCGCCGCGAACTCCTCGACGCCGAGCGCCTCGCCCCGCGCCTGGGGCGACACCCCCGCCGCGACCAGCGCCGCCTCCGCCGACGCCGCGGACCCCGCCCACCCGGCGAGCGCCGCCCGCAGCGTCTTGCGGCGCTGCGCGAAAGCCGCGTCCACCACCGCGAACACCTCGCTCCTGGAGGCGGTCGTCCTCGGCGGGTCGCGGCGGACCAGGGCGACGAGGCCGGAGTCCACGTTGGGCGCGGGCCAGAACACGTTGCGGCCGATCGATCCGGCCCGCCGCACGTCCGCGTACCAGTTGGCCTTGACCGACGGGACACCGTAGACCTTGCTGCCGGGTCCCGCGGCCAGCCGGTCGGCGACCTCTGCCTGCACCATGACCAGGGTGCGTTCGATGCTGGGGAACTCGGCGAGCATGTGCAGCAGCACCGGCACGGCCACGTTGTACGGCAGGTTCGCGACCAGCGCGGTGGGCGGCGGCCCGGGCAGTTCGGTGACGGTCATGGCGTCGCTGTGCACGAGCGCGAACCGTTCGGCGCGGTCCGGCATCCGGGCGGCGACGGTCGCGGGCAGCGCGCCGGCCAGTACGTCGTCGATCTCGATCGCGGTGACCCGGTCGGCCGCTTCGAGCAGCGCCAGGGTGAGCGAGCCGAGGCCCGGGCCGACCTCGACGACCGTGTCCTGCGGGCCCACCCCGGCGGTCCGCACGATCCGACGAACAGTGTTCGCGTCGATGACGAAGTTCTGGCCGCGCTGCTTGGTCGGGCGTACGCCCAGCGCGGCGGCCAGCTCACGGATGTCGGCGGGGCCGAGCAGGGCGTCGGGGTCTGTCGTACTCACACCGGCCAGGGTACGGGCCGCCCGGGTACGTTTCCGGCCACCGGCCGGGGGTATGGGCGCCGCCCCCGCGCGCCGGACCGGGCGCGGACCGGGCGCGGGTCAGGCCCGAAGCAACCGGCGCAGCCGGGTCAGTACCCGAACGCCCGCGCCGTGTTCGCCGCGACAGCCGCAGCGAGCACGTCCTCCTCCTCACCCCGCGCCGCCGCCATCACCCGCAGCGTGAGCGGGATCAGGTAGGGGGCGTTCGGCCGCCCCCGATAGGGCACCGGCGGCAGGAACGGCGCGTCGGTCTCCACCAGCAGCCGGTCGCGCGGCGCGACGGCGACGGCGTCCCGCAGGTTCTGCGCGCTCTTGTAGCTGACCGTGCCGGCGAAGGAGAGGTAGTAGCCGCGCTCGGCGCAGACCCGGGCCATGTCCGCGTCGCCTGAGTAGCAGTGGAAGACGACGGTGTCGGGCGCGCCCTCCTCCGCCAGGATGCGCAGCACGTCGTCGTGCGCGTCCCGGTCGTGGATGACCAGCGCCTTGCCGTGCCGCTTGGCGATCTCGATGTGCCGGCGGAACGAGTACTGCTGCGCGGCCGTGCCGTCCGGCCCGGTGCGGAAGTAGTCGAGACCGGTCTCGCCGACGCCCCGCACCTGCGGCAGGGCGGCGAGCTCGTCGATCGCGGCGAGTTCGGCGTCCAGCCCCGCCATGCCGCCGGCCTCCCGCGCGGGCTGGAAACCGCCGCCCGGGTCGCCGTGCACGATGCGCGGGGCCTCGTTGGGGTGCAGGGCGACGGTCGCCCAGATGGCCGGCCAGGCGGCGGCGGTCTCCGCCGCCCAGCGGGAGCCGGCCAGGTCGCAGCCGACCTGGATCAGCGTGTCGACCCCGACGGCGGCGGCCTGCTCCAGCGCTTCGGCGACGGTGCCCGACTGCATGTCGAGGTGGGTGTGCGAGTCGGCGACCGCGACCCGCAGCGGCTCGGGCGGCGGCGGGGCCGCGTTCTTGTTGTCGCGGGCCGGCTTGGCGGGTGTGGAAGGCATGCTCCGATCCTAGGCAGCCCGTTCGCGGGAGCCGCGCCCGCCCGGACGGCGTCCTCCGAAGGCGTCCCTCAGGCCGAGTCCTCGTGCCGGTGGTGCAGGAAGTTCAGCACGGACCAGTGATGGGCCGGCCGTTCCACGGGGGCGTCCCGCCGAGCCTTCCACAGCGAGGCGACGACGTCGGAGACCTGCCCCGACCGCATGATCCGTACGGTGTGGCCGTCGCAGTTCTGGCAGGTCGGACGGGTCAGCGGCGACGGCACCTGAGCGCCGTCCGCCAGATAGGTGACGAACTGCACGCCGGACGCGTCCTGGTGGTGCTCGATCTCGTAGCCCTGCTCCCAGCCGTGGCCGCAGCTCATGCAGGCGAAGGCGTACGCCTCCGTGACGTTGCGCTCCGTGAGGCTGTGGCCCGTGACGCTGCGGCCCGGGACGTCGTGGCCCGGGACGTCGTGGCCCGGGACGTCGTGACCCGTCGCGGCGCTTGCACCGGTTCCGGCGGTCTCGCTCATGGCTCTCCTAGGTGCCCTCCCGGACGTGGTGTCCGGGGCGGGACTTCCCACTGACCAGCGAACGCCTCGGCGCCGGTTCCCGCAGGTCAGGAAGCCGACTCTTGGGGGAGATTTGGGTTCCAGCTGGGACAAGCCGGATGTTGCTTTGCCCGGGGAGCCGTTTGTGCGGGGTGTGCCGGACTACGCGCCCGATGTCGCGCCAGGCAGTGCGCCGGTGCGCTTCGCGGCCACCACCGCGTCGAAGACCTCGCGTTTGGGCAGGCCCGCCTCCGCGGCGACCGCGGCGATCGCCTCCTTGCGGCGTTCCCCCGCCTCCTCGCGGTGCCGCACCCGGGTGACGAGTTCGGCCGGGTCGAGCGCGGACGGGCCCGGCGCGGGCGCGCCCTCCACCACGACGGTGATCTCGCCGCGTACGCCGTCGGCCGCCCAGCGGGCCAGTTCCTCCAGCGGGCCGCGCCTGACCTCCTCGTAGGTCTTGGTCAGCTCCCGACAGACGGCGGCACGCCGGTCCGGGCCGAACGCCTCGGCCATCGCGGCGAGCGTGTCGTCGATGCGGTGCGGGGCCTCGAAGTACACCAGCGTCCTGCGGTCCGCGGCGACCTCGCGCAGCCGGGCCAGCCGTTCGCCGGGCTTGCGGGGCAGGAAGCCCTCGAAGCAGAAACGGTCCACCGGCAGTCCTGACAGCGCCAGCGCGGTCAGCACGGCGGACGGCCCGGGGACCGCCGTCACCCGGATGCCCCGTTCCACCGCGGCGGCGACCAGCCGGAAACCGGGGTCGGAGACGGACGGCATCCCGGCGTCCGTCACCAGCACCACCCGGGCACCGCCGGCCAGCGCCTCGACCAGCTCCGGGGTGCGGGCGGCCTCGTTGCCCTCGAAGTACGACACCACGCGAGCGGTGGTCTGCACGCCGAGCGCCTGGGTCAGCCGGCGCAGCCGCCGGGTGTCCTCGGCGGCGATCAGGTCGGCCCCGGCGAGCTCGGTGCCCAGCCGGGGCGGGGCGTCGGCGGGGGTGCCGATGGGGGTGCCGGCCAGGACGAGGACGCCTGCGGCTGCGGCGGGGGTGGCTGAGGTGGTCACCCGGCCATCGTCCCACCGGTGCGGACGCGCCCGCGCCCGGCGGCGGCCCGGTGCACGTCGGGCGGCGGCCCGGCGCGGGTCCTCGGGCGGCGGCCCGGCGCCGGGCGGCGGGCATCCGGGGGCACGGCCCGGCTCGCCTCGCCGTCCACCCGGGACCGCGACCCCGCGCGCCTCACCCTCCGCCCGGGCCTGCGACCCGCCCCACTCCCCCGATCCCGTCCGTCCGAACCTCTGATACCGGACAAAGTCCCACCCTGTGTGGTGGGCTCATCGCATTCTCAGGGCGGTTCCCTACGATGGGCCGGTGACGAGTGAGACCGCGACCCATGACCGTGCCGACGAGGGCACTCGGGCGAAGCCGGAGCAGAGCGCGTGGGCGCAGCGGCTGCGCCGGTTCGGCTATGCCGAAAGCCCCCGCACGGACACCCGGGAGCGGCTCGTCCCGCGCTTCCCGGAACCCGGCACCCGGATGTGGGAGGCGCTGGGCATCGGCCCGGCGGCCGCGCGGATCCTGGCCCGGCTGTCGGGCTGGCTCGGCCCGGTCGCGGTGGCGCTCTTCGCGGGCCTGATCCGCTTCTGGCACCTGGGCAGCCCCAACGAGGTCGTCTTCGACGAGACGTACTACGCCAAGGACGCCTGGTCGCTGCTGAAGTACGGCTACGAGGGCACCTGGCCGGACGGCAAGATCGTCAACCCGCAGCTGGTGGATCCGAAGAACCACGTGATCCCGCTGTCCGACACGGCCAGCTACGTCGTGCACCCGCCGATGGGCAAGTGGGTGATCGGCTTCGGCGAGTGGATCTACGGCCTGACCCCGTTCGGCTGGCGCTTCTCGATGGCGCTGCTGGGCACCCTGTCGGTGCTGATGCTGTGCCGGATCGGGCGGCGGCTGTTCCGTTCCACCGCGCTCGGCTGCGTGGCCGGGCTGCTGATGTCGGTGGACGGCCTGCACTACGTGATGAGCCGGATCGCGCTGCTCGACCTGGTGATCATGTTCTTCGCGCTGGCCGCGTTCGGCTGCCTGCTGGTGGACCGGGACTGGTCGCGGGCCAGGCTCGCCGCGGCGCTGCCGGTCGACGACAGCGGTTTCGCCGGGCCCGACGACCACACCGGCTCCCGGGTCGGGATGGGCTGGCGGCCGTGGCGGATCGGCGCCGCCTTCTTCCTCGGCCTGGCCGCGGCGAGCAAGTGGAACGGCCTGTACTTCCTGGCGTTCTTCTGCCTGCTGACGCTGGCGTGGGACATCGGCTCGCGGCGGCTGGCGGGCGCCCGGCGGCCGTATCTGTCGGTGCTGAGGAAGGACCTGGGCTGGTCGGCGCTGACGATGCTGCCGGTCGCCCTGGTGACGTATCTGGCCACCTGGACCGGCTGGTTCCTGTCCGACAAGGGCTACAACCGGCACTGGGCGGACGGCCGCGGCGGCACCTGGTCGTGGATCCCCGGCCCGATCCGCAGCCTGTGGAACTACGAGACGCAGGTCTACAAGTTCAACGTCGGGCTGCACACGCCGCACCCGTACCAGTCGAACCCGTGGAGCTGGATGGTCCTCGGCCGGCCCATCTCGTACTACTTCACCTCGCCGGCCAACGGCAGCCAGGGCTGCCACAGCAGCGGCGGCTGCTCCCGGGAGATCCTGGCGCTCGGCACCCCGCTGCTGTGGTGGTCGGCGTGCTTCGCGCTGGTGTACATGCTCTACCGCTGGGTGCTGCGCCGGGACTGGCGCGCGGGCGCCATCCTGTGCGCGGTGGCGGCCGGTTACCTGCCCTGGTTCCACTACCAGGACCGTACGATCTTCTACTTCTACGCCGTCGCCTTCGTGCCGTACCTGTGCCTGGCGGTGGCGATGATGGTGGGCGCCTTCCTCGGCCCACCGGGCGCGAGCGAGAACCGGCGGATGTGGGGCGCGGTGGGAGCCGGCACCCTGGTGCTGCTGATCATCTGGAACTTCATCTACTTCTTCCCGATCTACACGGGTCAGACCATTCCGACCAGCAGCTGGCAGGCCCGGATGTGGTTCGACTCCTGGGTGTGACCGGGTGCCGTAGCATGGTGCAGGTTTTATGGAACACGTACGGTTGAACGTGTTCAAAGGGGATGGGAGGGGGGATTCCGATGCCCATGGCACGCGGGGTCAAGACGGGCATCATCGGCGCGGTGTTCGCCGGGATGCTGGGGGTCGCCGGTTTCGGCGCGTACAACATCTACAGCTCACTGAACAAGGACAGCGGAAGCGGTTCCGGGGCGTCGCAGACGGTGGGGGCCTCCACCGACGACAAGCCGCTCGGAGTGAAGGACGTGCAGTCCGCCGCGGACGCGTTCCTGAACGCGTGGACGGGCGGCGACCTGCAGAAGGCCGCTGACGCCACGGACTCGCCGCAGACGGCGCTGGCCGCGCTGAACGAGTTCAAAACGGACGCGCGCATCACAGCTGTGCGCGCGGTGACCAACGCGGCCTCGGCCGCCGACACGGGCACCGACCCGTCCACCCCCGCGGCGGGCGACTCGGCCGGCAAGGTGACGTTCTCCGTCGAGGCCACCATCAACTACCAGGGCTCGGTCTACCCCTGGTCGTACAGCTCAGGTCTGACGGTCGCGCGCAATGCGGCGGGCAAGCCGGCCGTCACCTGGGCCTCGTCGGTGGTCAACCCGCACCTCGACACCGGCGACTCCGTCGTCACCGGGCCGGCCAGCACGCCGGACGTGCAGATAGTGGACCGCAAGGGGAAGGTCATGGACCCGGCCACGTTCCCCTCGCTGGCTCGGATCATCCCCGACCTGCGGACCCGGTACGCGGACAAGCTCGGCGGCGGCGTCCCCGGCGTCGAGACATACGTGAAGAAGTCGGACGGCTCGACCGGCCTCACCCTGCACAAGCTGAAGAAGGGCCGGCCCGCCAAGCTGGACACCACGCTGGACTCCACGATCCAGGCGGCGGCGGAGAAGGCGGTGGCCGCACATCCCTCCTCGGGTGTCACCGCGCTCGACACCGGCACCGGCGGCATCCTGGCCGTCGCCAACAACCCGGCCGACGGCACCGACTACGCGCTGGGCGACACCTCTGCGCCGGGTTCGACGTTCAAGGTGGTCACCGCCGCGGCGCTGATCGAGCGCGGCCACCTGACCCCGTCCTCCCCGGCGCCCTGCCGGAACGGCGCGAACTACGGCTACGGCAAGGCGTACAAGAACGACGGCGACATGAACGTGCCGGGCGCCGATCTGAGCTACGACTTCACCCGGTCCTGCAACACCGGCTTCATCCTCCAGGCAGGCTCGCTCGGCGCCACCGGACTGGTGGACACCGCCAAGCAGTTCGGCATCACCCAGCCGTGGAACATCGGCACCACCTGCACCGACCCGAACGTGCCCGGCGGCACCGGCGACGAGCTCACCTCGGAGATGATCGGCCAGGGCACCCTGCAGCTGAGCCCGCTGGTCATGGCGTCGGTGGCGGCGACCGCGGCGACCAGCGACTTCCACCAGCCGGTGATCGTGGACAAGAAGCTGATCGGCAAGCCGATCGCCAAGGCCGACGGCATCAAGCAGCAGACCTCGCTCTACCTGCGGCAGATGATGCGCGCGACGATCACCGACGGCACCGCCACCGGCGTCATGAACGGCTTCGGACCTGACTCCGGCGCGAAGACCGGCTCGGCGGAGACCGACACGTCGGCCATGCCCAACGGCTGGTTCGTCGGCTTCTCCGGTGGCGTGGCCGCCAGCGCGGTGGTGCACAGCGGCGGTCACGGCAACGCGTCGGCGGGTCCGATGGTGGCGGCGGTGCTGCGCGCTTCATGAGCGTGCGGTTCGTGAGGATGCGGTTCGTGGGCGTGGCGGTCGTGGGCGTGGCGGTCGTTGACGCGCCTGCCGCGGGCGGCGGGTGGCGGGGGTGACGCCGCTGGTCGCCACCGCGGTGCTCGTCGCCGCGCTCACGCACGCCAGTTGGAACGCCATCGCGCACGGCATCAAGGACCAGTTGCTCGCGTTCACCCTGGTGGGTGGCGGCGGGGCGCTGTGCGCGGCGGCGCTGGCACCGTTCGCCGCCCTCCCGCGCGCCGCCGCGTGGCCGTACCTGATCGCGTCCGTACTGGTCCATCTGGCCTACCAGTACCTGCTGATGCGCTCGTTCCAGCTCGGCGACTTCGGGCAGGTCTACCCGATCGCGCGCGGCATCGCGCCGCTGGCGGTCACCGTGCTGGCCGCCGTCTTCGTCCACGAACGGCCCGGCGGCTGGCAGACCGCGGGCGTGCTGGTGGCGTCCGCGGGGCTCGGCGGGGTCGCGCTGTGGGGCATGCGCGGCAGGACGCCCAACTGGCCGGCGCTGGCCGCCGCGGCCGGCACCGGGCTGACGATCGCGGGCTACACGGTGGTGGACGGCGTCGGCGTCCGCGACTCCGGCACGTCGCTCGGCTACATCTGCTGGCTGCTGCTGATGCAGGGCCTGGTCGTCCCGGTGGTGGCGCTGACCGCCCGGCGCGGCGAACTGTTCGCGCAGCTGCGTCCGGTGGCGGTACGCGGGCTGTTCGGCGGAGCGCTGTCGATCACCGCGTACGGGCTGGTGCTGTGGGCGCAGACCCGCGCGGACCTGGCCCCGGTGGCCGCGCTGCGCGAGACGTCGATCATCGCGGGCGCGGCGATCGGCGCGCTGTTCTTCAAGGAGCACTTCGGCCGGCCGCGGATGGTGGCGGCGGCGCTGGTGGTCGCCGGGATAGGGCTGATGCTGCACGCGGGTTGAGTGCCGTTCGGGTGACCGGCAGCCGCGCACTCACACGAAGGGGTGGCTTCGCCGCGCCTTCCTGGTGTAATAATCATTCCATGAGTTCACCTATTACCGTAACGAAGGTAGCCTCGCCCTTCGCGGACACGGCCGAGGCCGTACGGGCGTGGGTCCGCGGTTGGGTCGTCTCGCGCTGCGCGGCCGAACCCGTCGCCTCTGCGTGGGGTTTCACCGTGGACGTGGGCCTGCCCGGGCACGTCATGCGGCACGTACTGCACACCGCGGACGAAGCGGCCGTCCGGAAGATCACCGAGCACGCGACCGCGCCCGGCGTCTGGTTGAAGGCGTTCGTCGCGCCGGAGACGCTCGAACCCTGGCTCGCCGACGGCTGGCACCTCGCGGAGGGGCCGGGCTACCTGATGTCCACCACGCTGGCCGTCACACCCACGCCGGACCCCGTTCCCGATGATTACCGGCTGAGCATATGGACGCGCGGCGGCGTCACCCGCGCTCTGGTGCGCACCGCCGACGGGGCTTTCGCCGCGCGCGGCCAGATCGCCGTCACCGGTGCCACCGCCGCCGTCGACCAGGTGGAGACGGACCCGGCGCACCAGCGGCGCGGGCTGGGGCGCCTGGTGATGCGCAGGCTCGCCGCCGCCGCGGCGGAGCAGGGGGCCACGGCGGGCGTGCTGGGCGCCACTCCGGAGGGCCGGGCGCTGTACGAGACGACGGGGTGGCGGATGCTGGCGCCGCTGACCGGCGCCGTGCGGGGCCCGGACCCCGACGCCGAGGGAGCCCTCCGACGGTCTTGAGCGGATCGGGACGGCCGCCTGGGTCAGGGCCGGCCGGCCGCCTCGTCCCCGCGCCTTCACACCCTCCCGCGCCCTCCGCCCCGTCCTACTCGGCCGCCGCGCTCACCTCGTCGGAAAGCATCTGCTGGAAGCTGTTGTTGCTGTTCAGGATGCCGCCCTCCACGGGCAGCGTCACACCGGTGATCCAGGCGGCGTCCGTGGACGCCAGGAAGGTGATCGCGGCGGCGATGTCGGCGGGTTCGCCGACCCGGCCGAGCGGGTAGCCGCGGGCCGCGGCGGCCAGTGAGTCCTCCCGGCCCTCCCAGGCGCGGGTGCGGATGGTGCCGGGCGCCACCAGGTTGACGCGCACCCGGTCCGGTCCCGCCTGCACCGACAGCGTGCGGGTCAGCGACATCAGTGCCGCCTTGGCCGCGCTGTAGGAGTGGTTGCCGAAGAACGAGATGCCGTTCACCGAGCCGACGTTGACGATCGAGCCGCGCCCGCCCGCCGCCTTCAGGTAGGGCATCGCGGCCCGCGAGCAGCGCATCGAGCCGACCAGGCAGACGTCCAGGTCCCTGGTCCAGTCGTCGTCGAGCTCGTCGGCGAAGTCCTCGCGGAAGTCGCTGCACGCGTAGGCGTTGTTGACCAGCACGTCCAGGCCGCCGAACGCCTCGGCCGCGAACGCCACCGCCGCCCGTACCGCGCCGGAATCGGCCACGTCGCACACCAACGCCTCGGCTCTGCCCCCCGATTCGCCGATCGAGGCGGCGACCGCGCGCCCCGCCTCGCCGTCCAGATCCGCGATCAGCACCGCGGCGCCCTCGGCGGCGAACCGCCGGGCGGTCGCCTCGCCGATGCCGTGGGCCCCGCCCGTCACCATCACGCTGTACGTCTCGAAGCGTCGCATCGCGTCAGCGTAGGCACTCCCGTACGGCCCTGACCAGAGCCTGGGCACGGGGGTCGGCGGTGACGTTGCGCTGCATGCCGTTGGTGACGTACCCGAAGCCGATGCCCGCCTCCGGGTCGGCGAAGCCCAGGCAGCCGCCGCGGCCCGGGTGACCGAACGCGCCCGGGCCGAGCAGCGGGGAGGCCGGGCCGTGCAGCATGTAGCCGAGGCCGAAACGGGTGTTGACCACCAGCACCTTGTCGGGCCCCTCGGACTCCACGGTGCGCGCGGCGGTCAGTGTGGCCGGCGCGAACAGCCGCCGGCCGTCCACCTCGCCGGCCAGCGCCGCGTAGAAGCGGGCCAGCGAACGGGCGGTGGCGATGCCCCCGGACGCCGCCAACTCCCCCGCGCGGTAAGCCGGATCGTTCTCGTCAGGGAGCGGGGTGATCGCGGCGAACGCGCGGCGGGTCAGCGACTCCGGGTCGGCGTAGGCGTCGGTCACCGACTGCTTGGGGCGCGCCCGCAGGCCGCCGGACGCGGGCGGCTGCGGGGTCTGGATCTCGCCGATCCGGCCCACCCGGTGCTCCTGGCCGGCCGGCAGGCCGACCCACAGGTCGAGTTCGAGCGGCCGGGCGATCTCCTCGGCGACGAACCGGCCGAGCGGCCGTCCCGACGCCCGTCGCACCAGCTCGCCGACCAGCCAGCTGTACGTCTGCGCGTGGTAGCCGTGCGCGGCGCCCGGCGGGAACAGCGGCTGCTGCGCGGCGACCGCCCGCGGCCCGGACACGCCGTCCAGCGCCTGCTCCGGGGTGAGCGGCACGTCGAGCGCGGGCACCCCGGCCCGGTGCGCGAGCACGTCACGCACGGTGACGCGCTCCTTGCCGCGGGCCTTGAACTGCGGCCAGTAGGTGCCGACCGGGGCGTCCAGGTCCAGTTGCCCGCGCTGGTGGAGCAGCAGGAGGCAGGCGGCGGCGACGCCCTTGGTCGCCGACCGCACGGTCTGCGCGGTGTCCTCACCCCACGCCTCGCCCTGCGCCCCGCTCCCTTGCTCGCCGCGCGCCTCGGCGCCGGGCTCGCCGCCCGCCTCGCCGCCGTCGAAGTCCGCCGCCCCGCCGCCGTCGAAGTCCCGGCTGCCGGCCCACAGATCGACGACCTTGCGCCCGTCCCGGTACAGCGCGAACGCGGCCCCGCGATCCCCCCGGCGCTCGAAGTTCCCGGCGAACGCGGCCCGCACGGCCTCGTAACCGGCCGCGATCTCGCCGTCCACCCGCAGCATCTCGTCTCTCCTCAGCAGCGTCACCCCTGGTCCCATGCTCCCTCATCCGGGAACGGGGCCCGAACACAGGGCCGGGCCCGTGACGAGGGCGCGGGATGCGGCCTCGGCACGGGCCCGGTGGGGGGACCCGCTGAACGTAAGGGCTACGACAGCGGCGGGTATGCGTTCGCCACGAGCTGGTGGAACTGGGCGGAGAACCAGTCACCTGCGAGCGGCGAGTTCGGCAGCGCACCGGTCAGGTTGTTGCCGTTGCGCCCGTTGCCGGTGTAGGTCGGGTCGCACATCCGGTCGAAACCCTTGCCCTGGTCGTTCGGGATCGCGGTGCTCGAACCGTCGGACTCACCAGGGGGCTTGACCCACACGTAGGCGTCGAGTCCGGCCGCGGGCGAGGCGGTGGGCCGCGCACCGAGGCCGGCGCCGGACTGGTTGCACCAGTTGCCGGCGTGGATGCGGCGGTCGATCCGGCCGCCGTCGACGTACGTGTCCACGCTGGTCGTCGCGCCCGGGGCGGTCGGACGGGCCGAACCGCCCCAGCCGTTGCGGGAGGTGTCGATCAGCATGCCGATGTTGGAGTTGAAGCCGTCCTGCACCAGGAGCGTGCGCAGCGCCTGCGCGTAGCTGGTCTCGTCCACGTAGTTGTTCCAGTCGACCCACTTGGACTGCCGCACGGTGGTGCCGTTGACGTTGTCGGTGACCTTGAAGTTCGGCTCGGTCGTCGCGCTGTAGTTCGCGGTGTTGACGATGAAGCCGGTCACGTCGTTGACGGTGGCGCCGCTGGTCGTCGCGGCCTTCAGGAACTCCTGCGCGGCCGGGGCCAGGTTGGAGTCCCAGCCGAGCCAGGCGTGGTGCGCGGCGTCGATGTAGTTGTAGACGTTGCCGATCGCGCCGAGCTTGTTGAGCGCGTAGCCCACGCCCTTCTCGTAGTTGCCGTTCGCCTTCATCGTCGCGCAGGCGTCGGTCGAACCGGCGGTGCCGCCCGCGTTGGTGGTGAGGTTGGGCAGCGAGTCGGGCTCGATGATGTTGACGATCCGCAGACTCGCGTACTTCGGGTCCGACATGATCGCGGCGATCGGGTCGATGTACTCGGTCTCGTAGCGGCCGATCTCGGTGGCGCCCAGCTCGCCGTTGGAGGCGAGGGCGGCGCAGTCGCGGCCCGGCAGGTCGTAGATGACCAGCTCGATGGTGAGCGGCTGGCCGCCGGCCTGCTGCACCGCCTCGTCCAGGTGGTCGCGCAGGCCCATACCGCCGTTGACGCCGTCGATCGCGGCGATCCGGTCCAGCCATACCGCGGTGGACTGGTTCGCGATCTTCTGCCCGCCGTCGGCCGCGGCCTTCGCGGACCACTCGGGATTGACGTAACCCTTCGCTCCCGCATACGGGTTGTCCACCCGGCTGCCGTCGGGCGGGTTGGTCGGCGGGGTGGTGGGAGGCGTCGTCGGCGGAGTGGTGGGCGGGGTGGTCGGCGGCGTGGTGCCGGTGCCGCCGCCACCGCAGGTCACACCGTTCAGGGTGAACGACGTCGGCGAGGTGTTGGTGCCGCTGTACGAGCCGTTGAAGCCGAAGGTCGCCGTACCGCCGCTGGCCACCGCGCCGTTGTACGACAGGCTGGCCGCGGTGACGGCCGCGCCGGTCTGGCTGACGGTGGCGTTCCAGCCCTGGGTGACCTTCTGGTTGCCGGAGAAGGACCAGCCGAGCGTCCAAGTGGTCAGCGCGGGACCGGTGTTGGTGATCGTCACCTGGGTGGTGAACCCGGTGTCCCACTGGCTCACGCTGTAGTTGACGGCGCAGCCTGCGGTGGCCGCCGATGCGGTCGAACTGCTGACGGCGGCGACCGCGCCGCCGGAGGCGACGATCAGTGCGCCCGCGGCCAGCAGGGCGCTTCTGCGTCGGTTAGTCGGAACTGCCATGTGCGAACGACCTCCATATGGGGGGATGGACCTCGCGAAGCTGCTTCGAGAGGTCAAGGGAGGTGGTGCGGTGGATCGTGGTTCGGTTACACGCTCTTAACGTGGGAGCGCTCCCATAGTGGGGAGAGGGGTTGCCCGTGTCAATGCTTGAAGCACGACCTGCTATGGCGACGGCTTAACCGGAACCCCGGCGGAGGGGGCGCCGGCGGCGCCAGGGGCGCGGGTCGCGGGGGCCGCGGCCAACGTCCAGGGGCGCGGGAAACTGCGCGCCCAGCCACGAACGGCCCGCAGACGGCCGAATACCGCCCCCGCAACGGCGAGTTGCCGCACGTGCGGCCCCGCATCAGCGCCGACGCAACCCACAAGCGTGCGCGAGAAAGTTCCCCAACCGCCCCACAGCATCGCCCTCCTTGTACGCGTACAACACCCCGCTCAACCCGTCCCCGCCCGCGCGCAGCAGCAAAGCGCTGACGGGACTCCCCACCCCCGCGTCGCCCGTCGGCAACCGCACCGGAACAGAGACCTTCAGGTCCCACGCATCAGACCCGGCGGCCGGGGCGACGACCCCCTCCCCGCCCAACCGGACCTCAACCTGACCTTCCGTCAAAATCCTTACCACAAGCGGAACTTCACGCTCAGGCGTGTTGACGGCGCCAGCCCACGTGCTCCCCTCCGGCAGTGCGAGCGGCCGCGCCGGATCCGGTACCACCGGACTGATCCACTCGTCCCGGTACCCGGGTACAAGTTCGGCCATCACGTGCCGGACGATCGCGTCGCGCGCGCCCTTGTTCGTGGTGTTGGTCAGCACGGAAACCGCGAGCCCGCGCCCCGGAACCCCGATCGTCATCGCGGCGACCCCGGGCCCGCCACCTCCGTGGCTGTGCACGAGCGGAGAACCGGCGCCGGCAGCGGCCACACACCACCCGAGCCCGTACCCCAGATGCTCGTTGACCGGCAGCCCGGCCAGCGTCGCGGCGGCCGTGCCCGGCCCCATTACCCGCCCGAACGACCCCGTGAACAAAGCCAGTTCACCAGCCGTGGCCCACCCGAGAGTGGCCCCCGGGTGCCCGCAGTCGTAGTCCGGGTACGCCCGGCCGTCGACCGCGTACCGCACGGCGGCCGGCGCCGGGCCGGTGTACCGGGCGCCGATCCGGCAGGCGTCGAGGCCGAGCGGCTCGCACACCCGCCGCCGTACGAATTCGGCCAACCCGACCCCGGCGGCCGCCTCCAACTCCCGCCCGAGCAGGCGATAGCCGAGGTTCGCGTACTCGAACCCGGCGTCCGGCGCCCGGAGTTGAAGCACGTACGCGTCCGGGTCGATCGGCCGGCCGCCGTCCCCGTCGTACTCCCAGTGGTAGAACGGCGCCAACCCGCCCCGGTGCCGCAGCAGTTGGCGGAGCGTCGGCGCCCCGAAGCGGAATGTGCCGGGCACCGGCGCGTCGAGGTCGAGGAGCCCGTCGTCGGCCGCCGCACACACCGCGGCCGCGGTGAACGGCTTGGTGACGGAGGCGAGTCCGTACGCCGTACCGGGCGTCGCCGGGCGGCCGGTCGCCGTGTCCGCCGTCCCGTACGCCTCGGCGAAGACCACCTCGCCGCGCTCGGCCACCGCGATCGAGACAGACGGGCAGTCGTACCGTCGCAGCGCCTCGGCGCAGTGCTCGGCGAACGCGCGGGTGTCGAGTCCCGTCACGCGGTCGCCCGCGCCGCCGCCCGGCCGGCCGTGCGGCCGGAGAAGATGCAGCCGCCCAGGAACGTCCCCTCCAGCGACCGGTATCCGTGCATGCCGCCGCCGCCGAAGCCCGCGGCCTCCCCCGCCGCGTACAGCCCGGCCAGCGGCGCCCCCCGCCCGCCGGCGGCGTCACCGCCCACGGGGGCGGGCACCAACACCCGCCCCTCCAGGTCGGTTTCGAGCCCGCCGAGCGACTTGCGGGTCAGGATGTTGAGCCGTACCGCGATCAGCGGCCCGGCCTTCGGGTCGAGCAGCCGGTGCGGCGCGGCCGTCCGGATCAGCTTGTCGCCAAGGTAGTTGCGGGCCCCGCGGATCGCCGTGACCTGGAGGTCCTTGGTGTAGGTGTTGGCGATCTCCCGGTCCCGCGCCTCGATCTCGCGGCGCAACTCCGCCTCGTCGATCAGCCCTTCACCGCTGAGCGCGTTCATCCCCCTGACCAGCGCGCCGAGTTCGCGTTCCACGACGAAGTCCACGCCGTGCTGCTTGAACGCCTCGACCGGTCCCGGCGCCCCCGGCAGCACCCGCTTCAGCACATCGCGCACGCTGCGGCCGGTCAGGTCCGGGTTCTGCTCGGAGCCCGACAGCGCGAACTCCTTCTCGATGATCTTCTGCGTGAGCACGAACCAGGTGTACTCGTGGCCGGTCCGCATGATGTGCTCGAGCGTTCCCAGCGTGTCGAACCCGGGGAAGTACGGCACCGGCAGCCGCTTGCCGGTCGCGTCCAGCCACAGCGAGGACGGGCCCGGCAGGATGCGGATGCCGTGCTTGTGCCAGATCGGGTTCCAGTTCTCGATGCCCTCGGTGTAGTGCCACATCCGGTCGCCGTTGATGCCGGAGGCGCCGGCCGACTCGGCGACGCCGAGCATCAGGCCGTCCACATGTGCGGGCACCCCAGACAGCAGCTTCTTCGGCGGGGTGCCGAGCCGCTCCGGCCAACTGGCCCGTACCAGCTCGTGGTTGCCGCCGATCCCGCCGCTGGTGACGATCACCGCCTGCGCGCGCAGGCTGAACTCCCCCGCCGTCTCCCGCGAACTGGCCTGCCCCCGTTCGGCGTCGCTCTCCACCAGCAGCTCGCCGGTCACTCCGTCCACCGCGCCGTCGGTGCTCGTCAGCCCCGTCACCCGGTGCCTGAACCGCAGTTCGACCCGGCCGCGGGCCACCGCCTCCCGTACCCGCCGTTCGAACGGCTCGACCACGCCGGGTCCGGTGCCCCACGTGATGTGGAAGCGCGGCACCGAGTTGCCGGGGCCGGTCGCCAGGAAGCCGCCGCGCTCGGCCCAGCCGACCACCGGGAACAGCCGCAGGCCCTGCTCGCGCAGCCACGCGCGCTTCTCGCCGGCGGCGAAGTGCACGTACGCCTCGGCCCAGCGGCGCGGCCAGTGGTCCTCCGGGCGGTCGAAACCGGCGGTGCCGAGCCAGTCCTGGAGGGCGAGTTCGGGGCTGTCCTTGATCCGCATCCGGCGCTGTTCGGGCGAGTCCACCAGGAAGAGGCCGCCGAACGACCAGAACGCCTGGCCGCCGAGCGAGGCCGCCGGCTCCTGGTCGAGCAGGATCACCTTCCGGCCGGCGTCGGCCAGTTCGGCGGTCGCCACCAGACCGGCCAGCCCCGCCCCCACCACCACGACGTCCGCGTCCAGCGCCATCGGCTCGCTCCCTCGATCGATCGTCTGCTGCTTCTGCTCGGCCTGTACGTCTGCTCGGTGCTACGTCTGCTCGGTGCTACGTCTGCTGCTCGGTTTCACGTCTGCGGGCGGCGGTGCCCGCGCGCATGATCGCCGGTGCCGGGCCGGCCCGGTACTTACTCGCGGGTCAACTCGTCGGTAGCACGTTACGCGAGCGCTCGCGGCAGGTCAGCGGGGGCGGCGGGAGGAATCTGCGGGGCCGGGGCGCGCCCGGGCGCGGGGGCGGCGGCTCGCGGAAAAGTTGCTGGCCGGTGCCGGGGGCCGAACCATGGGACGGGTGAGCGATCGCGCGTACCTACGGTTCCCGCACCTGCACGGCGACCTGCTCTGCTTCGCCGCAGAGGACGACATCTGGGTCGCCCCGCTCGACGCGCCCGGCCGCGCCTGGCGGGTGACCGCGGACCGTACGCGGGTGGGCCCGCCGCGGCTGTCGCCCGACGGCACGACGATCGCGTTCACCACCTGGCGCAGCCTGGACCCGGAGGTGTACCTCGTCCCGGTGGACGGCGGAACCGCCAGACGGTTGACGTACTGGGGCAGCACCGACACCCGGGTGTGCTCGTGGACCCCGGACGGCGACGTCCTCGCCGTCTCCTCGCACGGCCAGCCGTTCTCGTACTTCACCTGGGCGCACAGCGTGCCCGCCGACGGCGGCGGGCCCGGCGGCCCGCTGCCATGGGGGCCGGTCTCGGACATCGCCGTCCACGACGAGCCCCGGGAGAGCGACGGGGGCGAGGCCGGGGCCGGGTCCGGGGCCGGGTCCGGCGAGGCGGCCGGCGAAGGGGACCCGGCGCGCGAAGGGGGCGGCGAGGCGGCCGTCGAACGCCGCACCCTGCTGCTGACCGGTACCCCGCCGCACGAGCCGCACGCCTGGAAGCGCTACCGCGGCGGCGCGACGGGGCGGCTGTGGCTGCACGGCGAGCGGCTGGTCCCGGAGCTGAACGGGCACCTGGCCGCGCCGATGTTCGTGGCCGGCCGGATCGCCTTCCTCTCCGACCACGAGGGCATCGGCAACCTCTACTCCTGCCGCCCGGACGGCACCGACCTGCGCCGGCACACCGACCACGCCGACTTCTACGCCCGCAGCGCCGCCACCGACGGCATCCGGGTGGTCTACCAGTGCGCGGGCGAACTGTGGCTGGTCGACGACCTGGCCTCCCCCGACGCCCGGCCGCGCCGGCTGGAGGTGCGGCTCGGCGGGCCGCGCAGCGGGCGCCGCCAGTACCAGGTGCCCGCGTCCTCGCACGTGGACGGTCTCGCCATCGACGGCACCGGCCGGGCGAGCGCGGTGTGCGTCCGCGGCAGCCTGTACTGGCTCACCCACCGCGACGGCCCGGCCCGGACGATCTCCGACTCGCCCGGCGCCCGGGTGCGGCTGCCGGAGATGCTCGGCGACACCGGCCTCGTCGCCTTCGTGACCGACGCCGAGGGCGAGGACGGCATCGAGCTCGCGCACCTGCCGGGGCGGGCGTCGCGGGCACTCAGCCGCGGGCCGCAGGAGGCCGGCGACGTCCCGGCGTACGCGGCCGCGGAAACCGCTGCCGGGGGCGAACCCGCTGCAGCTGCGGCGGGTTCCGGCGGCGTTCCGCGGGCCGACGCGGTGCCGCTGCCGGAGCCGACCGGCGCGACCAGGTGGCGGGACCCCGCGGAGAGTGACACGTCGGCCGATGGTCATAAGAATGTCCAGATCACCACAGCGCTCACTCGTTCGGGTGAGGTGCGCCTGACCGACACAGCTGCGGCGGGTAACGACAAGCCGGCCGGCGCAGCTGTAGCGGTCAGCGACGAACAGCGTTCGCAACCCGCCGCAGCTGCGCACGGCGGACGGCTGGCCGTCGGCAGACTGGGCCGGGTCCTGGAGCTGGTCTCCTCCCCCGACGGCCGCACCCTGGCGGTGGCCGCCCACGACGGCCGGCTGCTGCTGATCGCCACCGGCGAGGGCGAACCTCCGACCGACGCGGACGGCGACGACTACGACGCCGTCCCTTCCGGCACCGGCGGCCCGCCGGCCGGCACCGTGGACGAACTCGTCCGCTCCACCAACGGCCCGGTCCGCGACCTCGCCTTCTCCCCCGACTCGGCGTGGCTGACGTGGTCGCACCCCGGTATCGGCCGCAGTCTGCGCTCGGTTCGGATCGCCCGCCTGGACGATCACACGATCATTGATGTGACCAACGGCAGGTTCGAGGACGAGCAGCCGGTGTTCACCCGCGACGGCCGCTATCTGGCGTTCCTGTCCTGGCGCGGCTTCGACCCGGTGTACGACGTCCACACCGGCGACCTGTCGTTCCCGCTGGGCTGCCGCCCCTACCTGGTGCCGCTGAACTCCGCGACCCCGTCACCGTTCGCCCTGCCGGTGGACGGCAGCCCCGTCGGCAGCGGCCTCGACCCGGGTGAGGCCGGCGGCGAGGGCGGCGACGGCCCGGTCGTGGTGGAGGCGGAGGGGCTGCCGAGCCGGGTCACCCCGTTCCCGGTGTCGGCGTCGAAGTACTCGGCGCTCGCGCCGGTCCGCGGCGGCCTGGTGTGGCTGCGCTGGCCGATCTCGGGCGCGCTCGGCGAGACGTTCGTCAACCCCACCGACCCGTCGGCCCGCCCCACCCTGGAGTACTTCAACCTCGGCAAGTCCCGGCGCACCGAACTCGTCCACCACATGGACTGGTACGCGGTCAGCGGCGACGGCCGGCGGCTTGCCGTCTTCGACCAGGGCGAGCTGGCGGTGCTGCCGTCCAACGAGCGCGGCGACGACGACTCGACCGTCTACGTCGACATGCGGCGGATCATGCACGAGGTCGAACCGGGCGCGGAGTGGCGCCAGTCGTACGCCGAGGCCGGCAGGCTGATCAGGGACTACTTCTGGGCGCCCGACATGTGCGGCGTGGACTGGCCCGCGGTGCTCGACCAGTACCGCCCGCTGGTCGAACGGGTCGCCACCCCCGACGAGTTCGCCGACCTGCTGCGCGAGGTACTCGGCGAACTCGGCACATCGCACGCATATGTGCAGCCCGCCCGCCGCAACGAGGGCCCGCCCCACTACCAGCGCCCGATCGGCCTGCTGGGCGCCGACTTCCAGCACCACAAGGACGGCGGCTGGAGCGTGGCGCGGATTCTGCCGGGCGAGTCGTCGGACTCCAAGGCCCGTTCGCCGCTGGCCGGAACGGGCATCAGGGAGGGCGCGGTGCTCACCCATGTGGACGGCCGGCCGGTCGATCCGGACGCGGGACCGGCCCCGCTGCTCGCGGGCGCCGGCGGCACCACCGTCGAGCTGACGTTCACCCCGCCGGGTGGCAGGGGCGCGCCGCGCCGGGTCGCGGTGGTGCCGCTGATCGACGACCGTCCGCTGCGCTACCAGCACTGGGTGGCCAAACGCCGCGCCATTGTGCGGCGTCTGAGCGGCGGCAGGTGCGGCTACCTGCACATCCCCGACATGGGCGGCTCCGGCTGGGCGCAGTTCAACCGCGACCTGCGCAAGGAGGTCGCCTACGACGCGCTGCTGGTCGACGTCCGCGGCAATGCCGGCGGCAGCATCAGCGAACTCGTCATCGAGAAGCTCAGCCGTACGGTGCTCGGCTGGGACCTGACCCGCGACGCGCAGCCCGTCTCCTACGTCGGCGGCGCCCCGCGCGGCCCGGTGGTCGCGATCGCCGACGAGGCGACCTCGTCCGACGGCGACATGATCACGGCCGCGTTCAAACTCCTCGGACTGGGCCCGGTGGTGGGCCTGCGCACCTGGGGCGGCGTGGTCGGCATGACGGGCCGGCACAAGCTGGGCGACGGCACGGTGATCACCGTGCCGATGAACGCGGCCTGGTTCGACGCGTACGGGTGGTCGGTGGAGAACCACGGCGTGGACCCGGACATCGAGTCGCTGCGCACCCCGCTGGACTGGGCGGAGGGCCGGCACGGCCAGCTCGACGTGGCCGTGAACACCGCTCTCACGCTGCTGTCCCAGCACCCGGCGGCCACCCCGCCCGACCTCTCCGCCCGCCCCGACCGCGCCCGCCCCCCGCTCCCGCCGCGCTGAGGCGCGCGCGGCGGGCCGTCGCGACCGGGGCCGTCGGACCGGGACGTCACGACCGGGTGGTCGCGGCGCTCTTCGGGGCTGTGCCGCCCGTTCCGGACTTCGCGGCGGTATCGTGCGTCGCGAGGTCCAGCGCGGCCCGTACGGCGCTCTCCTGCGCCGTGAGGGTGTGCTCCCGGGCGACGGTGTAACCCGCGATCAGGTCGGCCACGCTGGTGGTCTGGGAGGCGCTGCGCCACAGCGGCGTCGTGGTGTCGATCCGCTGGATCAGCGCGTTCACCGGGGCCTGTGCCCGCACCGGCCAGTTGTGCGCCTTGAGCAACTGCTCCTCGATGCCGAGGGAGTCGGCGACGCTGCCCGTCCACTGCTCCCAGTCGGACCGGTTGGAGCTGCTGAGCTCGTCCGGCGGCAGCGCGAGGGCGGCGTCGAACCGGCCCTCCGCGTCGAGATACGCGTACTGGTCGGCGGTCAGCGTCCGCCGGTCGCGCCGCATCGACCCGGTGGCGGTGCCGCTGCGGGCGGCGAAGAAGCACACGGCGTTGTGGTCGCCCGCCTGCCACGCGGACTTGCCCGGGTAGAGGGCGCGGGTGGGGCGGGCGGCCGGGTCGAGCGTCCAGGCGTCCATGTCGTACCGGGCGATGAGCGTATGGCAGTAACCCGCCGCATCCTGCGCCAGTTGCGCGGCGCCGGGGTAGGGCCGGTTGAACAGCGCGGCCGTGCCGAACGCCTCCCCCTGGTGCGGCTGCGCGCAGGGCACGATGCGCACGGTCTGCGCCGCCTCCATGCCTCCGGCGAGCGTCGCCGCGTCGGCCGTGAAGCAGTCGCCCGCCCTGAGGTGGCGGGGGTCGGGATCGGCGGTGTGCGGATCGGCGCTCACCTTTACGGGTGAGTGCGTGGCGGTCGGCGCGGCAGACGTTCCCGATCCGTGGCAGCCGGCCACCGATACGGCGGCAGCCGCGACGGCCGCGACCGTCGCGAAGACGGCACCCCTGCGTCCGGCGCGGACACGTACGACAAATGCTGAACCGATCATCGCGACGACCCCCCGGGCAGATCCTAGGCGCTGGGACCGCCGGTGCGGCACACGGGCGACGTGAAGAAGGGGCGCCCCCTCAGGGGGTGCCCCTTCCGCGTCACGGTGTTCGCGCGACTAGCTCAAAGCGCGACGTCAGCTCCAGTTGTCGCTGTCGTCGGACTCCGAGTCGCGACGCTCCTGCGCCTGGTCCTCGAAGTCGGAGCGGCGCTCCTGACCCTGCTGTGCGCCACGCTCGGCCATCTCACGGGGGTTGTCCGCGTCAGCGGCCTTCTCCCGCTGCTCACCGGCGGCACGCTTGCCCTTCTCGGTGAACTCGTTGGCCTTGTCCTTGAACTGGTCGAAAGCGCCCATGATTCACTCCTCCTGGAGTTTGTGGGGATGGGGCCTCGATCAGACTGACACGGCGCCGCACACCTCGCATCTCGGACGAAAACCCTCTGTGATCGCAGGGGTTGGCCTCACTGTGTGTGATGCCCCGCGGCGCGCGCCGACTCGTCGGCCTCCCCGCCCCGCCCGACCAGCCCTCGCCGCACTCCCGCCTGACCGGCCAGCGCCGGCGCCGCCCGCCGCATCTCGCGGCGTCCGAGCGGGCCGCCGATCACCGATGGCAGCGCGCCGCGCACCGACTGCATGCCGCGCAGCCACCACTGCGCGTATACGTGCGGCGAGCGGCGCACGACGCCGGCCGCGAGCCGCTCCACCGCGGGCTCCAGCGGATATGTGCGGTTCGTCGGCCACGGCAGCTTGGCGCGCAACTCGCGCAGTACGTCGTCCTGGTCGGCACCGCGCACCATGTCGGTGTCGGTCCAGCTCAGATAGCCGACGCCGACCTTGACCCCGAGATGGCCGATCTCCGCGCGCAGACTGTGCGCGAATGCCTCGACACCCGACTTGCTCGCGCAGTAGGCGGCCATCATGGGCGCCGGAGTGAGCGCGGCGAGCGACGCTATCTGCAGCAGGTAGCCGCGCGAGGCGATCAGCGCGGGGAGGAAGGCGCGGGCGGTGGTGACGCTGCCGAGCAGGTTGACCTGGATGACGCGGTCGAACGCGTCCGGGTCGGAGTCGAGGAACGGCCCGCCGGTGGCGACTCCAGCGTTGGCCACCACGACGTCGATCCGGCCGAAGTGCGCCAGCACCTCGGCGGCGACCGCGGCCATCGCGTCGCGGTCGGTGACGTCCGCGGTCCAGCAGGCCGCTCCGCCGCCCAGCGCCCCGGCGACCTGCTTCAGCTCGTCCGGTTCGAGGCCGACCAGCGCGAGCCGGGCGCCGCGCGCCGCGAGCTTGCGGGCCAGCAGCGCGCCCACCCCGCGGGCCGCACCGGTGACCACCACGACCTGACCGTCCAATGATCTGCTCATGCGCTCTTCTCCTCTTCGGCCGGCAGGGCGAGGGGTGACACGGCGGTCTGATCATCGGACGTGACGCCGCCGGCGGTCAGGTGGTCGGCGGCAAGGCGCCGGATCACGGTGTCCACGGCCGCCGCGTCCTCGATCGGCGTCATATGGCCGAGGCCGGGCAGTTCGGTCAGGCCGGCGCACAGCGGGAGGACCGCTGCCAGACCACGGGCGTGCACCTTGGGGGTGAGTTTGTCGGCGCTGCCGACCAGCACGGCGGTGGGCGCGGCCAGCGCGGCGGCCTCGGCGTCCAGGTCGAGCACGGCGAGCACCCGCCCCCAGGCGGAACGCTGCCGGGCCCGGCAGGCGTGCACGATCCGCGCGGTGAAGGCGACCTGCTCGCGGGTGGCGCCGGCGGCGAGCACGCCGTACTTCAGCGCGGCGCGCGACAGCGGGGTGACGGGGCCGAGCGGCAGCCGCGAGGTGAGCAGCTGCCGGTGGAAGGCGCGCCTGATCGCGCGCGGCCCGAACCGCGACGGCAGCACCTGCGTCGAGCCCAGCAGCCGTCCGCTGCCGGTACTGGCCAGCAGCACCGCGGCGGTGCGGTCGGTGACGGCCGTGCGCCCGGACGCCGCCATGATCGTCATACCGCCCATCGAGTGGCCGACGAGCACCGCGCGCTCACCGTCGGGCACGACAGCCGTGACGACCGCCTCCAGGTCGTCGGCGAGCACCCCGGTGCCGTAACCCCTGCGGGTGGCCGGCGGCGCGCTGCGGCCGTGGCCGCGCTGATCGTAGGCGACCACCCGGAAGTCGGCGGCGAGCCGCCGCACGACCGGCGCCCAGAAGAGGGTGGAGCAGGTCCATCCGTGTGACAGCACGATGGTCGGACCGTCGGACCGGCCGTACTCCTCGACGTGGATGCGGGTTCCGTCATCCGATACGACGGTCAGTTCGCGGCGGGCGGCCACCGCCTCGTACGGCACGCTCACGACATCGCCTCCACCGACTGCTCGGCATCCGCGGCGACCGGCGCGAGCACCTCGTACTCCGACAGCTTCAACTGCTGGGTGGCGCGCCGGAACTCCGCGGTGGTGCCCGGCCAGGCGGTGGTGTTGCGGCCGTTGGCGTCCAGGTACCAGCTGTTGCAGCCGCCGGTGTTCCAGACGGTGCGGGCGGCGCGGCGCTGCATCTCCTCGTTCCACGCACTGACTGCGGCGGGTTTCGCGTCCAGCGCGGCGCCACCCGTACGGGTGAGGGTGCGCAGGTAGTCCGCCACGTAGTTGAGCGACGATTCGATCATCAGGATCATCGAGCTGTTCCCGAGGCCGGTGTTGGGGCCGATGATGAACAGCAGGTTGGGGAAGCCGTCCACGGTGCAGCCGCGCAGCGCGGCCATCCCGTCCTTCCAGTGCTCGGTCAGCGTGCGGCCGTCCGATCCGATCACCCGATCACCGATCGGCATGTCGGTGACGTGGAAGCCGGTTCCGAAGATGATCGCGTCGACTTCGCGCTCGGTGCCGTCGGCGGTGACGATCGACGAACCGCGCACCTCTGCGAGCGCCGAGGTGACCACCTCTGTGTTGGGTTGCGCGAGCGCCGGATAGTAGGTGTTGGACAGCAGGATGCGCTTGCAGCCGATGGTGTAGTCGGGGGTGAGCCGGGCCCGCAGTGCCGGGTCTTTGACCGACCGCCGCAGATGGCCGCGCGCGATGGCCTCGGCCGCCTTCATCAGCTTGGGCCGCTTCACGAACGCGCCCACCTGGAACTCGCGAATCGTCCACAGCAGTGCGCGGCGCGCCTTCGCGGTGCTCGGCACCTTGCCGTGCAGCCAGCGTTCGGCGGCCGTCACCGGGCGGTCCACCCGGGGCATCACCCACGGAGGGGTGCGCTGCACCACGGTGAGCTGCCCGACCTCCGGCTGGATCGACGGCACGATCTGGATCGCGGACGCGCCGGTGCCGACCATCGCGACCCGCTTTCCCCTCAGGTCGAAGTCGTGCTCCCAGCGCGAGGAGTGGAAGACCCGGCCGGGGAAGTCCTCGATCCCGGGGATGTCGGGGATCTTGGGGTCGGACAGCGGGCCGGTCGCGGAGATCACCACGTCCGCGGTCAGCTCGCCGGCCGCGGTCGTCAACTCCCAGCGCCGGTTGTCGCCGTCCCAGCGGGCCTGCCGGACCTCGGCGCCGAACCGCAGATGCGGGCGCAGCCCGAAGGTGTCGGTCACCCGTTCGAGGTAGGCGCGGATGTGCTGCTGCCCGGAGAAGGCGCGCGGCCAGTCCGGGTTGGGCGCGAAGGAGAACGAGTACAGGTGGGAGGGCACGTCGCAGGCGCAGCCGGGGTAGCTGTTGTCGCGCCAGGTGCCGCCGACCGAGTCGGCCCGCTCCAGGATCACGAAGTCGGTGATCCCCTCGCGCCGCAGCCGTACCGCCGCCCCGAGCCCGCCGAACCCGGACCCGATCACCGCCACCCGCACGTGTTCACGGCCGTCGTCCATGGCACCGCCCTCCACATCCGTCACGCCGACTCGCTTCTTAATCACGCCAGCAATCACTGGCATAGTCGGGACTGTAGGGCACACCGGGTTACCAGCGGTAGGGGTAGGCCGAAATCCGCCGCAAGGGCATCGGGTACGCCGGCCGCCGGCAGTCCCCGCGCCGGCCCCCGCCCGTCCCGCGATCCGCAACAGGGGCGGCCGGTAACGGTTACCGCAGGCCATAGGCTGGCCGGGTGGACGACCACGACGACGACAACGCGACCAGGCCGCGCGAATACCGCGTGGAGGAGCTGGCCGAAGCCGCCGGCATCCCCGTCAGGACGCTGCGCTTCTACCGCGAGCGCCGCCTCCTGCCGCCCCCGCGCCGCGACGGCCGGATCGCCTGGTACGGCGAGGACCACCTCGCCCGGCTGCGTACGATCGCCGCCCTGCTGGAACGCGGCCACACCCTGGGCGGCATCGCCGAGCTGATCGCCGCCTGGGAGAACGGCCGCACCCTGCACGGGGTAGCCGAACTGCTCGGCCTTGAGGGCGCCCTGGCCATGCCCTGGTCGGCCGAGACCCCGGTGCGGCTGACCCCGCAGGAGCTGGCCGACTACTTCGGCCACGACGTCAGCCCGGAGAACCTGACGGACGCCCTGGAGATCGGCTACATCGCGGTCGACGGCGAGAACGTCGTGCACATCAGCCGCAGGCTGCTGGACGCCTCCGCGGCGCTGGTGCGCGAGGGCGTGCCGCTGTCCGCCGTCCTGGCGGCCGGCCGCGAGGTGCGCGGCCACGTGGACGCGATCGCGGAACTCTTCACCAAGGCCATCAAGGACAACGTGCTCGGCCCGGTGGCCGAGGCGGCGCCCGCGGAGGCGCAGCGCATCGCCGAATCCGTGCAGAGGCTGCGCCCGCTGGCCAAGAACATCGTGGAGGCGGAGATGTCGCTCGCCATGGAGCGCCGGATACGCGCGGAGCTGGACGCATGGCTGCGCGAGCAGCACTCAGGCGATGATCACACCGGAAAGACCGAGCACAGGCGGCGCGCCTGACCGGCGGCATAGAGTGGGACGCAGCTACCCCTACCGGGAGGTGTCCCGTGCAACAGCCCCATGACGCCGACGCGGAGAAGGCCATCCTCGGCCGGATCACCGCAATGGTCGCGGACGAGAAGACCCTGCGCGATCTGCTCACCGCCGGGGGGATCGACGGCGCGACGGAACGCGAGCGGCTGACCGCCCTCGAACACGAACTCGACCAGTGCTGGGACCTGCTCCGGCAGCGCCGCGCACTGGCAGAGGCCGGGGAGGACCCCGGCGCCGCACAGGTCAGGCCGTCCTCCACCGTCGAGGGCTACCGCTCATGACGGACCCGGCCGGCGGGGAGCGCGCGCGCAGCGCCGTCACCGTCAGCGACGACCCGCAGAAGAAGCGGTACGAGGCCAGGATCGGCGGCGAGGTGGCCGGTGTCGCCGCGTACATCCGCACCCACGACATGATCGCCTTCATCCACACCGAGGTGCGCGACGAGTACGAGGGCCGCGGCGTCGGATCCTCGCTGGCCCGCAGCGCCCTGGACGAGGCCCGCGCGCAGGGGCTGCGGGTGCTGGCCGTCTGCCCGTTCTTCGACGGCTGGATGGGCAAGCACCCCGAGTACGACGACCTGCGCTATGTGCCCGCCAGCCAGGTGACCGACTGACCCGCTTCCATTGGAGCGGTTTTCGCCCACCCGGCGCCCTGTGCGTCGCGCGCGCTCACCCGCAGGAGTGAGCGCGCGCCGACCGGACCTCGATGTCGTTTTCTCGCCAGACCGGGAGCGCGCGGCGGGCGATGCTGGTGGGGTGCATACGGACTTCGACGCCTGCGTTCGTGCCGTCCAGTCGAAGGACTCCCGGTTCGACGGGTGGTTCTTCACGGCGGTGCTGACCACCCGCATCTACTGCCGGCCCAGCTGCCCCGTGGTACCGCCGAAGGTCGAGAACATGACCTTCTACCCGAGCGCCGCCGCGGCCCAGCAGGCCGGCTTCCGGGCCTGCAAACGCTGCCGTCCTGACGCCAGCCCCGGTTCGCCGCAGTGGAACGAGCGCGCCGACCTGGTGGCCCGCGCCATGCGGCTGATCGCCGACGGCGTGGTGGACCGCGAGGGCGTACCGGCGCTGGCCGCGCGCCTGGGCTACAGCCCGCGGCAGGTGGAACGGCAACTGCTGGCCGAACTGGGCGCCGGACCGCTGGCCCTGGCCCGCGCCCAGCGCGCGCAGACCGCCCGGCTGCTGATCGAGACCACCGCACTGCCCATGGGCGAGATCGCCTTCGCGGCCGGCTTCTCCAGCATCCGCACCTTCAACGACACCGTCCGCGAGGTGTTCGCACTGGCCCCCGGCGAACTGCGCGCCAGAGTGGCCGGCGGCGCACAGAGCCGTACGGCCGCCGCGCAGGAGACGCCCGGCGTGCTCGCCCTGCGGCTGCCCTTCCGCCGTCCGCTGACCCCCGACAACCTGTTCGGGCACCTGGCCGCCACCGGCGTCCCGGGGGTCGAGGAGTGGCGGGCGGGCGCCTACCGCCGCACCCTGCGGCTGCCGCACGGCACCGGCATCGCCGCCCTGCGGCCGGAACCCGACCACATCGGCTGCCGGCTGTGGCTGACCGACTGGCGGGACCTCACGCAGGCGATCAGCCGCTGCCGCCGGCTGCTCGACCTGGACGCCGACCCGCAGGCCGTGGACGCCCTCCTGTCGCAGGACCCGCTGCTGGCGCCGCTGGTCGCGAAATCGCCCGGCAGACGGGTGCCCAGGGTGGTGGACGGCCCCGAGTTCGCCGTCCGCGCGGTGCTCGGCCAGCAGATCTCCACGGCCGCGGCGCGCACCCACGCCGGGCGCCTGGTGCAGGCGTACGGCGAGCCCGTCACCGACCCCGACGGCGGGCTGACCCACCTGTTCCCGTCCACCGCCGCACTGGCCGGCCACGACCCGGCGCAGCTGGCGATGCCGCAGTCCCGGCGCACCACGCTGGCCGCCCTGGTGCGGGCACTGGCCGACGGCGACCTTGACCTCGACGTCGGCAGCGACTGGCAGCGGGCCCGCGCCCAACTGGCCGCACTGCCCGGCTTCGGGCCGTGGACGGTCGAGTCGATCGCGATGCGGGCGCTCGGCGACCCGGACGCGTTCCTGCCGACCGACCTCGGCGTACGGTACGCCGCCCGCGACCTGGGGCTGCCGGCCACTCCCGCGGCGCTGACCCGGCACGCCGCGGCCTGGTCGCCCTGGCGCGCCTACGCCACGCAGTACCTATGGGCGACCGGCGACCACCCCATCAACCTGCTCCCCCTGGAGGGTGTTTCCCGATGACGACCGCGACCCCGACTGCCGCCGCCCCGACCACCGCCCCCGGACGGACCGCCGTGACCGAAACCGCCGCCTCTGCCGCGGGTAACACACCGTTCGTCGCACACACCGTCGTCGACAGCCCCTGCGGGCCGCTCACCATGGTCGCGCGCGACGGCGCCCTGGCCGGTCTGTACATGGTCGCGCAGCGGCACCGGCCGCCGGAGGAGAGCTTCGGGCCGCGCGACGACGACCTGCCGGTCTTCGCCGAGGCGGCGAGGCAGCTCGACGCCTACTTCGCGGGCGGGCTCAGCCGGTTCGACCTGGACCTGTCGATGACGGGAACACCGTTCCAGCGGCGCGTCTGGCAGGCGCTGCTGGACATCCCCTACGGCGAGACCGTCTCGTACGGCGAGCTGGCGGTGACCCTCGGGCAGCCGACCGCGTCCCGCGCGGTGGGGCTGGCCAACGGCAAGAACCCGGTCGGCATCATCGTGCCCTGCCACCGGGTGGTCGGCGCCGACGGCAGTATGACCGGCTACGGCGGCGGCGTGGACCGCAAGCGCTGGCTGCTGGCGCACGAGCGGGGTACGCACCAGCCGATGCTCGGCTGACGGCTCGTCACCGGCGTCATCGTCAGCCCGGCACGCGGCAACCAGCCGCAGCTGCACCGGTTTCCCCGGTCATACATAGGTCCGTAGTACCGGCGGCGGTGACCCCTGCAAGGGGCCGCCGCCGCACCGGCTACTCGACGAGTGCTTCCGCCATCTGCCGTCCGGGGACGTCCGCATCGCCGCCGGGCGTCTCCTTGCGGCGGCGACCGCGCCACCAGCCGTAGCCGGCGATGCCGATCACCGCCAGCAGGGACGCGGCCGCCGCCGCCTCACCCTCGTGCAGCCCCGGCGGGGTGAAGGAGCAGGAGACCGACGAGGCGCCGCCACCGAGCGGCACGGCGACCAGGCCCAGGTAGGACGAGGCGGCGTGCGACCCGCGGCCGTCCGCCGAGCAGGACCAGCCCTTGATGGCGGGCGCGGCCAGCACCGCGTATCCCTTGGTGCCGGGCCGCAGCGTGGCGTGGAAGCCGTCGTCGTTGATGGCGACCTTGGTGGCCGCGGTGGCGGCGAGCCGCTGCTCGGCCGCGGCCAGCCGGCTCCGGTCGAGGCAGCCAAGGCCGTTGGCCGGCAGCTTGCCGCGTGAGGCCGCGTGCACCCACAAGGTGAAGCGCCCGCTCGCGGGCACCTCGCCGATCCGCGCCATGGCCGCGCGGTGGCTCGGCATCAGCCCCTGGAACGGCACCGGCTGCTGCCCGGCGAGCGCCACGGTACCCATCAGGTTCGGCGCCCAGAAGTAGATCTGGTTGCCCGCAGGACAGGCCGAGTCGAGCCGGTAGGTGTTCGAACCCGCCGTGCCCCTGCGGCCGTTCCGCACCGGAAAACCGTCGCCTCTGCGGTGGATCGGACGGCCCGCGCTGTCGTGCAGCGCGATCGTGCCGGGTGTGTAGACGCGGCTGCCGAGCAGCATCTCCTGGTTGCGGTACGGCGACGGGCCGTACCTCCCGGCGGGAGCCGTCGCCCGTACGGTGACCATCGGCGGCACCGCCTGGTGGGTGACGATGGGCGGCGCAGTCTGCGGAGGGTTGGCGCGCTGATGCGGGTCGGGCGGCGAGTGCAGCCGCGCGCCGACCGACAGGAGCACGTCGGTGACGGGGTTGTCGATGCTCTGCGGGGCGCGGCCGCGCGAGGTCCAGCCGCCGCCGAGCGACGCCAGGGTGCTGGTCAGCACCTCGGAGGTGAGGCTGCTGTAGTACTGCGCGCCCTGACCGCCGACTTCCAACGGGTCATTGCTGACGGTCTGTTGACGCCCCGGCTCGGTGCGATACGCCGGCCAGGCGTCGTTCGCCTTGATCGCGTCGCGCTCCCACTGCTGGCGCTGCCCCCAGGGGGCGTAGTTGTCGAACGACTCCAACTTCTTGTGGTCGGTCCAGGAGTTGCTGATCGCGGACTGCCCCACCTGGGTGACGATCAGCAGCCCGACCGCGATGGCGGCCGGCACCGTACGCCGCAGCCGCTGCGCCCGGTCGAAGAGCAGCAGCGCGCCCATCGCGAGCACCAGCCCGGCACCGGCCAGCGGATAGGTCGAGGGTCCCGCCAGGCCGTCGTCGGCGATGAACACCGACGCGGCCACGACAGCGGCCATCACCCCGGCACCGCAGGCCAGCGGGCGCCACCCGGGCAGTCCGTGCGCGAGCGCGAACCAGGCGGCGATCACCAGCACCCCGCTGAGGGCGAACGTCTCGCGGTAGGCGCTGCCGTTGGGCGTGGTGAAGGCGTACCAGAACAGGTGCGTCGGGCCCCACTGGAAGGAGGCCGCGACCACCACCGCCAGCGCCGTCCACACCGCGCGGGTGCGGCGCGGCACGGCCCGGTGGAAGGGCAACGCGAAGGCGAGCAGCAGGGCGGCGGTGTCGATGTAGTTCGACGGGCTGGCGAAGCCGTAGGTGCCCGGCAGCATCCGGACCAGCATGTCCGACCAGGGCACCGCCTGGAAGTCCTGCTTCGGCAGCGGGTAGACGAGCTTGTCGCCCTTGACGATGGTCATCAGCACGGGCGCGGTCAGGGCGACGCCGAGAACCATGCTGAGCGCGCCCCTGCCGGCCGCGATCAGCCGCTGCCGGTTGGTGGCCGTACGGTCGGTGGCCAGCCGCGCCAGCAGCACCAGAGCGGCCGCGACGGTGGCCATGTAGGCGGTGTAGAAGTTGGCGAACCAGCAGATCGCCACCACCCCGACCGACAGCACCATCCGCCGCCCGGCCCGCGCCCACTCCCCGACCAGGCAGAGCAGCGGGAAGGCGATCAGCCCGTCGAGCCACATGGGGTTGTACGAGGCGAGCATCAGGGTCCACCCGCACAGCGCGTACGAGCTGCCCAGCAGACCGGCCGCCCACCAGCGTCCAGGGCGCAGGGTGAGCAGCAGGCACGCCATCGCGGCGGCCGCGGCGCCGATCTTGAGCACGGTGATGACGTAGAGCGCCAGATCGATCCGGTCGCGCGGGAAGAGCGCGACCAGCAGCGCGAACGGGCTCGCCGTGTACGCGCCGAGGTCGGGCAGGAAGCTGCTGCCGTAGCCGGACTGCCAGTTCAGCAGCAGGCCGCCGTTGGCGCCGCCGTGCAGCATGTCCCAGAAGTGGGCGTGATAGGGCACGTATTGGTTGCCCAGGTCATTCACATTGCGGGTGCGGCTGCCGAACGGATAGCTGCGCGCCATGGCGTCGCCCACGCAGAAGGCGATCATTGCGACGGACGCTGACAGTAAAGCCGCCCGGAGCCGAAGCCGCCCGCCAGGGCCGGGGAAGTCTACTTCGGATGCCATCGGTTCCCCCGCGCCTGTCTTGTGCGTCATCTCTGCAGATAGTAAACAGAGTTGGGAGGCGCATTGACACGGACTATGTATGCATCGCGTAACAAGACGTCCCCGGCGGAGAATTGACTCCGGCCGGGGACATCTTTTGCAAAGATGTGATTAGTTCGGGGACAACCAATCAGACCCGAATCGACTCACGGTCGTCGTCCGCGGCGCCCTGCGGCACGGTGTGGCCGGCCACCACCAGGCTCTTGCGCAACTGCTCGCCCTCGACATCCACGTTGGGCAGCACCCGGTCGAGCCAGCGCGGCAGCCACCAGGCGCCGCGGCCGAGCAGTGCGAGCACCGCCGGCACGATGGTCATACGGACGATGAACGCGTCGAAGGCGACGGCGATGGCGAGCCCGAAGCCCATCATCTTGATCATCGACTCCGAGGAGCCGATGAACCCGGCGAAGACGCTGATCATGATGACCGCGGCGGCCGAGACCACCCGCGCGCCATGGGTGAATCCGGTAACGACGGCTTGACGTGGCGACTCGCCGTGAACGTACGCCTCCCTCATCCGGGTGACAAGGAAGACCTCGTAGTCCATCGCCAGTCCGAAGACCACACCGATCATGAAGATCGGCATCATGCTCATGATCGGACCAGTCTGCTCAACGCCGATCAGACCGGCCAGCCAGCCCCACTGGAAAACCGCCACCACTGCGCCGAGTGCGGCGAGCACCGACAGCAGGAAGCCGAATGCGGCCTTCAGCGGCACCAGCACCGAGCGGAACACCACCATCAGCAGCAGGAAGGCGAGCCCGACGACCAGCGCCAGATACGGCACCAGGGCGTCGTTGAGCTTCTGCGAGACGTCGATGTTCATCGCAGTGGTGCCGGTCACCAGTACGTGCGCCCCGGTGGCCTCGGTGAACCCACCCGAATGGCCGCGGATGTCGTGCACCAGGTCCTCGGTCTGCGAGCTGCTCGGCTTGGAGTCCGGCACCACGGACAGGGTCGCGGTGTCACCCTTGGCGTTGAACGACGGTTCGTGCACCGTCTTGACGTCCGGGAAGCCGGCGATGGTCTGCTTGACCTGCTGCGCCGCCGCCTTGGAGTCGGCGCTGTGGGCGGTGTCCACCACCACCATGAGCGGCCCGTTGAAGCCGGGGCCGAAGCCGTCGGACAGCATGTCGTACGCCTTGCGCTGGGTGGTGCTGACCGGCTGCGAGCCGTCGTCCGGCAGGCCGAGCTGCATGCTGGTGACCGGTATCGCGGCCAGGCCGAGCGCCACCACGCCGGCGATCAGGAACGGAACCCGGCGCCTTACCACCAGTTGGGCCCAGCGAGTACCGCGATTGGGCTTGCCGTCGGTGGCCGCGCGGCCCTTGCGCACCTTGCGGGTGAGTACCTTGGGGCCGGCGAAGCCGAGCAGCGCGGGGATGAGGGTGAGTGCGATCAGTACCGCGACGGCGACGGTGCCCGCGGCCGCCAGGCCCATCTTCGTCAGCATCGGGATGTTGACGACGGCGAGGCCGGCGAGCGCGATGAGCACGGTCAGACCGGCGAACACCACCGCGGAGCCCGCCGTGCCGACCGCCCGCCCGGCCGCGTCCTCGCCGTCCCGGCCCTCCATGAGCTCGTGCCGGTGCCGGGAGACGATGAACAGCGCGTAGTCGATGCCGACCGCCAGTCCGATCATCGACGCGAGGGTGGATGACGTACTGGACAGGCCGAGCGTGCTGGCCAGCGCCGTGATGGACGCGATGCCGACGCCGACACCCATGATCGCGGTGAGCAGCGGCAGTCCGGCGGCGACCAGCGAGCTGAATGTGATCATCAGAACGACGGCCGCGATGCCGATGCCGATGACCTCGCTGTTGCCGGTCTCGGGTGACGCCTGCAGCGCGTCGCCGCCGGTCTCCACGGTCAGCCCGGCGTCCCGGCCGTCCTGCGCCGCGTCCTCGATGGAGTGACGGGTGGCGTCGGTGATGGCGGTGGACTTCGCGTCATAGGTGACGGTCGCATACGCGGTGCGGCCGTCCTTGCTGACGGCGTCGCCGCCGTCGGCGAACGGGTCACCCACGGTCGCCTTCTGCGGGCTGTTCTTCAGATCGGTGACGACCTTCTCGACGGCCGCGCGATTGGCGCCCGCGGTGATCGTCTGACCATTGGGCGCCTTGAAAACCATACGAGCGCCGGCGCCGTCCGCATTCGACCCGGGTGACCGTTCGTGCAGCAGATCGAATGCCTGCTGCGCCTCGGTACCCGGCACCGTGAAGTTGTCACTCGGCGCGGACGGCGCGGTGGCGGCGCCGACACCGGCGAGCGCCAGCAGGCCTATCCAGACCAGGACGACATAACGCCGTCGCCGGAACGCGAACCGGCCAAGTTTGTAGAGGAAAGTAGCCATGAGGGCATGGACTCCCGTCGGAAGAAGTCGGAATTGGGCGCGAGGAACCAGCCCGACGACGAGAGCGGCGTGTCAGGTGGAGCGGTGACGCAGTAAGTTGAAACGAGCGCTGGGAATGCTTATGTGATTACAGTTCGACCCGATGAGGTCTCAGGTGATCAGATGCCGGGCTTATTGAAGACCCAGCGCGGGGACGACCACGGCGTCGATGTACCGGTGGCTGTACTCCGGATCGGCATCGACACCTTCGATGATGGGCCGCGCCAGTGCGGCCCCGAACAGCATGTGCGGAATGAACTCGCTCGCCGGACGGTCGGCCGCCAGCTCGCCGCGGTCCACCGCGCGCTGCACCAGGAGCCGGAAGCTGTCCAGCTCCGGTTCGATGAGCAGCTCGCGCAGCGCCCGGAACAGGTCCTCGTTCTGGAAGGCGGCGTGCGCCAGGCCTCGCATGAGTTCCTGGTCGCGTTTGGTCTCGGTCTGGTCGTGACAGCGGACCAGCTCGTGCAGGTCGCCCGGGAGCGACCCGGTGTCGATGTCCGACATGGACACCGGCTTGGAGTGCCGCAGCGCGGTGGCGACGAGTTCCGGCTTGCCCTTCCACTGGCGGTAGAGGGTGGCCTTGCTCGACCGGGTACGGGCGGCGACAGCGTCCATGGTCAGCGCCTCGTAGCCGACCTCGCGCAACAGCTCGACGACCGCCTCGTACAGCTCCCGCTCGCGCTCGGGGGTCAGGCGAGTACGACGTGAGGCCGGTGTGGCCGCCTGTGCCGTCATGTCCTGCTCCCTTCTCCGAACGAATCCGCACGGCAGCTTACGGTGTCGGGGCGGCAACGTAGCGACACCGTCAGGCGCCGTTCCGAACCGTCCGACCCGTTAGCGAAACGATGTCGTACACCTAGAGAGTAGACGACCCACGAACGAAACGCCACCGTTTCGATCGTGGGACGTATCACGCGCTTGTATGTCGGCTCCCGACAACCCGTCCACGGCGCCGCGCGTCCGCCGGGGGCGGGCTCAGGCGGGCAGCGCCAGGGTGTGGCCGGTGTGCTCGACCTTCGCCCGCAGATAGCGCACGTTGGCCGCCGACAGGTGGACACCGGTGGGCACCCGCTCGACCACCTCGGTGCCGAGCGCCGCCAGCTGCCGCTCCTTGTCGGGATTGTTGCTCAGCAGCCGGATGCCGGTCACGCCCAGTGCGGTCAGCATCTGGGCGGCTGCGGTGTAGTCCCGCTCGTCCTCGCCGCGACCGAGCGCGAGGTTGGCCTCGTAGGTGTCCAGACCCTCGTCCTGCAGCGCATAGGCGTCGAGTTTGGCGTACAGCCCTATGCCGCGGCCTTCCTGACGCAGATACAGCAGATAACCGCCGTGCTCGGCGATCCGCTCGGCGGCCTCGCGCAACTGCGGCCCACAGTCGCAGCGCTCGGAACCGAACACGTCACCGGTGAGGCACTCCGAATGCGGGCGCACCAGCGGAACGCCGGCCCGCCGGTAATCGCCGAGCCCGAGCGCCAGGTGCTCCTTGCCATCCGCCAGGCCGGTGAAGGTGAACACATCGGCGGTCGTCTCCCAGCCGTCGAGAAATCTCAGCGGAACGCGCACCTTGGTGCGGATTTCGGCGGCGACCGCAACTGCCGCCGGTGCGCCGGCCGAACGTCCCTCAATCTGGCTTACTGCCTCACCCGACATGGTGACTCCCCCTCGTATGATCTTGAAATATCAAGCTCTCGCCGGGCGGGATTATTTCCACGATGGGCTGTGGCTCAGGTCACATGACGTCGTGGCGAGGGTGACGTACGGGGCGGCAGGTTGACGGCGCCGGCGCCGAAACGCTGTTCCTCGGACCGGGTGAGTGCGCGCCCGCGGTGTTGACGGTGCGGCCGACCCCGGCGCCGCCGCCAGCTTGCCGGGCGCCTATATGACCTACGCGCCCATGACCACGACCAGCTTGCCGCGGGTGTGCTCCCGCACCAGATCGCGGTAGGCGCGCGGCGCCTCCTCCAGGCGGTAGCGGCGGCCGATGGAGACCGGCAGCGTTCCGTCGGCCGCGCGGGCCGCCAGTTCGTCCAGGTCGCCGAGCCGGGCGCCGCCGTAGACGGTCTCGAACGTGAAGTCGCAACCGTCGAAGTCGCCGGGGTCCGGGCTGGGAAAGGCGACATTCAGCAGCCGGCCACCCGGTCGGAGTAGTCGGCCGGCGTCCACCAGCCGGCTGCCGGGAAGCGCGGTGTTGACCAGCGCGTCGAAGCCGTCCGGCCGGCGGCGGACCGCCTCGGCGACGAGGTCGGCGGCATGACGGTCGATCACCTCCGCCGAGCCCAGGCCCCGTACGTACGCCTCGTCGGCCGCGCCCGCGGTAGCGACCACATGCACCTTCGCCGCGGCCAGCAGCGGCACCACCGCGCTGCCCACGCCACCGGTCGCGCCGACGACCAACACGCTCTCGCCGGGCTGGAACCGGCCCGCCCGCAGCACGGCCAACGCGGTCAGACCGGCGATGGGCAGCGCGGCCGCCCGATCGGCGGCCAAGGCGGCCGGGCGCAGCGCGAGCGCGGGGGTATCGGCTTCGAGGACGGCGTATTCGGCGACGGTCCCGGTGGTCAGCGACGGCGGGGCGGCGAACATCGACGCCATCTGGACGGTCTCGCGAGGCAGCGCCGTTCCGAACACCTCGTCCCCCACGGCGAACCGGTCGACCCCGGCGCCGATCGCGGTGACCCTACCGGCGAAGTCGCTGCCCGGTATGTGCGGGAACCGCAGCGGCGCCAGCCCCGCCAGCACACCGCTGAGCGATCTGAGGTCGGCGGGATTGAGCGCGGCCGCCGCCGTCCGCACCTGGATCTGGCCCGGTCCCGGCAGCGGAACCGGCACCTCTGCGACGGCCAGCACCTCCGGCGAGCCGTAGTCCCGGGCAACCACTGCCTTCATCGTGCCGTCCATCAAGCGTCCCCGCCCTCACAGCTGCGGCCGTTGCCGACCTTATAAACGGACCAGGTGGTCACGTTATTCAGAACGTAGCACCTAACCTGACCACCTGGTCCGCTTCCGGTATCGTCGTACAACTAGAGGTGCAGTGCGACGAATCCGAGACGAGCGGGGAGCCAGCCAGGATGACCGCGACGTCACCGCCGGAACGACTGCGCGCCGACGCCGCGCACAACCGGCGGGTGCTGCTGAACGCCGCAGCTGCGACGTTCGCCGAACAGGGCATGGACGCGTCGATCGCGCAGATCGCCGCACGGGCCGGGATCGGCAAGGGCACGGTCTTCCGGCACTTCGCCACCAAGGGGCAGCTCGTCGCCGCGATCTTCTGCGACCAGCTCGACGAGCTGACGTCGATCGGCACGGCGTTGCTCGACGCGGCCGACCCGGCCGCCGCGCTGTCCGATTTCATGACCGCGGGCGTGGAGCTGCAGACCCGCGACCGCTCCTTCTGTCAGGCCGCCAACGGCGTGGCCCGCACCGATCCCGCCGTCCGCGCCGCCAGCGCGCGACTTTCCCGGACCGCGGAGGCGCTCACCGACCGGGCGCGGCGCCAGGGGGCCGTACGCGACGATGTCACCGGAGCGGACATCGTGCTGCTCCTCGGCGCCGCCTGCCAGGCCGCCGCACCCGTCGCAGCTGCCGCGCCCGAACTGTGGCGGCGCTATCTCGCGCTGATCATCGACGGCCTGCGCCCGGAAGCCGCCCACCCCCTCCCCCACCCGGCGCCGACCAGCGCGCAGCTCACCGCCGCCGCGAAGGCGGCACAGACTGCGTCGGTTTCGGCGGCGGAGGCGACCGCGCGGGGCTGAGTCCGCTCGACGCCCTGAGCTTGGCCGCGGCAACGGCCGTCGGCCGGCGAGCCCGCGCCGCTACGCCGTCGGGTCGGGGCCGAGCGTGATGTCCAGCAGCTCGCCCAGCTGGTCCAGTTGGGCGGGCGACAGACCGTTGAACGAGGACTCGAGGACGACGTCCACGGCGTCCTGACCCTCGGCGCGGAGCCGCGCGCCCTTCTCGGTGAGCCGGTGCCGCACCGCGCGGCCCGGTCCCGGTACCCGTTCGATCAGTCCGCGATCCGCCATCCGGGTGGCCAGCGAGCCGAAGGACTGGTCGGTCTGAAAGGTCAGCACGGCGAGGTCGTGCAGGGACGCGTCGGGCTTGCGATGCAGGTGGCGCAGGGTGTCCCACTGGACGAGCGAGAGGTCGAGTGGCGCCAGGGCCCGGCTCAGCGCTCGGTGGTGGCGGTACTGCAAGCGCTTGACGGCCAGGGCGACTTCGGCCGGACGGTACTTCATGCCGCCCATCCTATCCCCTGAAAGACAGCTTCCTTATATCCTGATGCTGATATAAGCTTCCTTATGTTGTTCGCGACGAACGCCGCCGCAAGTCCGACCGCGAAGCCCGACGTAAGAAGGAAAAGATGACCGCCCCCACCACGACCGGCACCCTTCGCCCCACCAGCGCCCAGATCACCACCGAGACCCGCACGCTCCAGGGCGGCGCCACCGGCCCGGTCGAGGTGACGTTCGAGGACCGCGACCGCACCCGGACGTTCCTGCTCCTGCACGGCGGTGGCGGCGTGGCCACCATGGCCGGCTTCGCCGACCTGCTCGCCGAACGCACCCGCTCCCGGGTGCTCCTGCCCACCCACCCGGGCTTCGGCGGCACGCCCAAGGCCGCGGGTCTCACCGGCGTCGCCGCGCTGGCGCAGGCGTACGTCACGATGCTGGACGAGCTCGACCTCACCGACGTCACGGTGGTCGGCAACTCCTTCGGAGGCTGGCTCGCCGCCGAGATAGCCCTGCTGGGCAGCCCGCGGGTCAGCGGCGCGGTGATCATCGACGGGGTGGGCATCGAGGTCGAAGGCCGGCCGATGACCGACGTCCGCGGCCTCGCGCCGGCCGAGATCAGGTCGTACTCCTTCCACGACCCGAGCAAGGCGCCCGCCGCGCCGGGCGGCGGCAACGGGCCGAGCCCTGACGTGCGGGCGCTGATCGGCTACGCCGGCCCGACCATGTTCGACCCGACCCTCGCCGACCGGCTCGGCGGCCTCGACCTCCCCGTCCACGTGCTGTGGGGCGAGAGCGACGGCATCGTCACACCGCAGTACGGGCGCGCCTTCGCGGCCGCGATCCCGTCGTCGAAGTTCACGCTGCTCCCGCGTACCGGCCACCTGCCGCAGGTCGAGGCGCCCGAGCAGCTGCTGAGCGCACTGCTCGACCCTGCCCACTGATCACGACACCGGCGCCCGACCCGCGCCCATGGTGTCCGGTTGGCCTACCGCGCACAGTGGTGACGGTTCTGTGGGCGCCGCATCTGCGGGCGATCGGTAGTCCCGTGCTCGTAGTCCCGTTCCGGACAGTCAATGCCCGGGGTCGGCGACGACCTCCGACCGGGTGAGCGTGCGCGCACAGTCAGGTGCCGTCGATCGTGCCGAGGAAGTCGTGGAAGGCCCGGCGCGTGCGGGCGGTGTCGCCGGTCGCGTCCAGGTCCATCAGGAGGCCGCGGATGACGGCGAGCACGACGGTGGCCAGTTCGGGCCGCCCGAGGCTGCGCATGCCGGTCTCCAGCGGCGCGAGCCAGTCAGTGGTCGCGGCCCGCCGGAACCCGGGCCAGAGGGGCTCTCCCGCGGTGTCGTGCAGCCGGTTGAACATCCGCAAGTAGGGCGCGCCCTCCGGCCCGGAGACCGCGGACCAGGCGCGGGCGAGGGTCGCCGGGTACGGCTCGTCCGGTCGCAGCGAGATCAGCGCGGTGAACGTCTGGAGCTGGCGCTGCCGGGCCTGTCCGAGGATCTCGCGGAGCAGTCCGTCACGGGTCCCGAAGTGGTAGATCAGCATCCGGCTCGACGTGCCCGTGGCGGCCGCCAGCGACTCGAGCTTGTCGGGCAGCCCGTTCTCGAGCGAGTAGTCGGTACAGGCGTCGAGAAGCCGCTGCCTGATCTGCGGTTGCCGTTGCCTGCCCATCGCGTCATTTTTTCACGTAATAATTGTTACGTCTACTGTTGTCGAAGACGGACGAAGGAACGGCGAGGAGGTCGTGATGCGGGTCGTTTTCGTGCACGGGGCATGCGTCAGGGACGGTTCGTGGTGGTGGCACCGGACCGGTGAACTGCTGGCCGAGCGGGGTGTCGCCAGCGAGGCGCCCGCCCTGCCGAGTTGCGGCGAGACGGGTGCGCCGGTGGACGCAGCAGGGCCCGGACTCGCCAAGGACGTCGCCGCGGTCCGGCGGGTGTTGACCGCGAGCGACGAGCCGACCGTCGTTGTCGCCCACAGCTACGGCGGGATCGTCACCGCCGAGGCGGCAGCGGGCATCGACTCCGTCCACCACCTACTGCTCGTATCGAGCTATCTGCCCGAGATCGGGCAGAGCCTCTCCTCGTTCGGCGGCGAGGAGCCCGCGCCGTTCCTCGACATCGCCCCCGACGCCGGCACCTTCACGGTCCGGCTCGACGCGCTGGCCGGAACGTTCCTCCAGGACTGCGACGCGCGTATCCAGCGCCAGGCAGCGGACAGGACGGCCGCGCAGAGCCTGGCGGTCCTCCAGCAGCCGGTGAATGCGGCGGCGTGGCGTCAGGTTCCCTCGACGTACCTCGTCTGCCTCCAGGACGGAGGCACGCCCGCCAAGCTGCAACGCGAGTACGCCGGCCGGGCGGGCAGCGTCGTGGAGATCGACGCCGGCCACCACCCGTTCCTCTCTCAGCCCGCCGCTGTACGAGACCTGATCCTGGGGCTGTGACGACTCCTCCTCCCGGCGTATGCGGCCTGCATGCCGGTCGGTGACGCCCTCACCTATGCGGGCGGTAGACCTTGTTGGCGAGAGCGCTCAGTAGTCGTCCGACGTCCGCGAGACGAACGCCCGGCCAACCGCCGCCAGAGGCCCAGGCGTCAAAGCGACAGTAGATGATGGTGCCGTGACGAGCATCAAAGACGGTTATGTGAAGGTCCACTTCAGGATGGTCCTGGCCGACGACGGGTGGCCGCCGGTGAGTGTCGAGAGTCTGTGGGCGGTGGACCTCGGCGATGGCACGGTGCGACTGGCCAACACTCCGTGGTTCGTACGCGGGATCGCGAGCGACGACGTCATACGGGTGGAGTCCGACAACGAAGGCGTCCGCTGGGCCCGGGAGACGGTTCGGGCTTCCGAGCACTGCACGATCCGGTTGATCGTGCTGAAGGACGACGGTTCAACGGCCGCCCGGCAGAGCGTTCTGGAGACGTTTCACGGCCTCGGCACGACCGGTGAGGGAATCGAGCAGTACCGGATGGTGGCTCTGGATGTCCCGCCGGAGGCGGATCTGCCGCGGATCCGCAAGCTCTTGGAACACGGTGCGGCCAAAGAGTGGTGGCACTGGGAGGAAGGGTGTGTCACAGCCGCCTGGAATTCCATCGCCCTCGGATGAAGTCCCGGCGGTCACACCCGCGCCACCTGCCCCGAGCCGATGCCACCGTCCCGGCCCCCGAAACGCCGAGATCCCGCCCGATCGAAGTGATCGGACGGGATCTCGTGAACTCTTCCTGAGCGGGCCAAGGCAGTGGTGTTGCGGGTGGTCACGAGGGTCCTTGGGCTGGCGCCTTGAGGGCCGCTAGAGAACGCCTCTCACCCGCTGAGTGATCGGTTCCCGGCTGAGCTGCTCTTCTCGGGGTAGCGGTCAGTGATCCTCGCGAAGCGCGAGCGTGATGTGCTCGTACTCGCCGTGTCGTACTGTCTCGACGGGCTGGAAACCGCATTTCTCCAGCAGCCGGACCGAACCGGTGTTCCCGGTGAAGGGATCCGCGAACAGCGGCCGGGTCGTTTCCCGCTTCAGGAAGAGCGTCAGAGCTTCGGTTCCGATGCCGCGCCCCCAGTACTGGGGGCCGAACCAGTAGCCGATGAAGCGCTTGCGCTTCTCCCACCAGGCCATGATGTTCCCTGCTGCCTCGCCGTCCACTGTGACGGTCTGCACGAGAACGGCCGGGTCTCCAAGCACTTTCGTGACCCAGTGGGTCATAAAGGTCTCCCTCTTCCGGGGAGTGAACTTGGACCGGCGAACCGCTTCCGCATCGTGTTCGTGGGCGAAGAACACTTCCAGATCGGCTTGCTCGACGTCCCTGAGCCGCACGTCGTTTCTCATCCCCAGCGAGCCTGGCACCAGGCACTGACAATCGGCTCTTCGCGCTGCCCTTGGATGCGGCCCCGGGTTGTCCTCATGCGGTGTCAGGTGTCCTCAAGGCAGCGGTGAGTTATCGGTTGGGAGGCGGCCACCCTCTGCGATCCTGATGTGCGCCTTCTACGGTTGGAGCTGCGAAGGCGCCCCCGTCCCAGCGCCGCAGCCAGGCGTGGTCGACCTCACCGGCAAACGAGCCATCGCCGCGCAGCGCACAGCGCGACCACCCCGAAGTCGTCACGATCACTGCATCAGCAGCCCAGACACCCCGAGAAGCCTGCCTGCTGCCACCAGAGGGCCCGGAGACTCGCACGACTACGTGAGAGACGTAAGCACCACCAGCCGGGATCACACATGGCCGCCGGCAGCCACAGACCGCCGCACGCACCGGAACCACCGCGAAACCTCAGGCCTACGACCGACAGGCAAACCGCCACCGGCACTGGCCACGTCCGGATGCGCCTTGAACAGACCGCCGAAACGCCGAGATCCCGCCCGATCGAAACGATCGGGCGGGATCTCGTAAACCGTTTACGAGCCGACTCGCGAACGGCCCGGTTGTGGACCTGAGGGGATTCGAACCCCTGACCCCCTCGATGCGAACGAGGTGCGCTACCGGACTGCGCCACAGGCCCTTGCAACGAAGAAAACTCTAGCATCCCGGCAAGGGTGGTCGTGAACGTGATTTGGGCTGGTCCGGGTGGCGGGGGCCGGTGTTACTCGTTGGCGGCGCGGGGGCGGTCGGGGTCTGCGTACTGGTCGAAGAGCGGGGTCCGGCTGGTGCGGGGGCGGCGCGCGGGGGGCTGCTGGTCGCGGTCGCGCGGCGCGGCGGGCGCGGGGTCGGCCGCGGGGGTGGTGCCGGAACGGGCCGCGCTCCAGGTGTCGGGCGTGCCGGCGTCCGGGCGGCCCGGGGTGCGGGGGGCGACCGGCGCGGTGACGTAGGTGGGGCGCGGGACGGGGACGGGGTCCCAGCCGTCGTCCGCCGTCTGCTGGGCGCGCTGCTGGTCCACCCATTCCGCGTGGTCGGTCTGCTCGACCAGGGCGCGGCGGTCGGCGGTGCGCGGCGACGGCGCCGGCACGGGGGCGGCCTGGGACGACGCGGCAGCGGAGTGCCGCTGCTCGGCGGCCGACGCCGGGCGGTCGGGGCGACCCGAGTGGTCGGGACGGGCCTGGCGGGCCGGGCGCTCGGGGCGGTCCCGCAGCCGGCGCGCCGCCTCTGCCGCGTGCCGCTGGTCGATCCGCACCTCGAAGCGGCGCCGCTCCTGGCGGCGCATCTGGCCGATGTAGACAGTGAGCAGAACGGCCGGTACGGCAGGCGCCCAGAGCATCGAGAAGCCGCCGACGGCCACGGCGATCGCGCCGACCGTGAAGGCGACGAACAGCAGCGTGGTCGTACGCCGGCGGCGGGCCAGCACCTTGGCGCGCGGATTGGGCACGGCCGACGAGCCGGCGGAACCGGCGGACGACTGCGCCAGGGGGACGGACGGGGCACCCTGTGCGGCGCGAACGGGTGCCGGCCGCACCTCGGTCACGGGCACGGCAAGGCTGCGGACGTCCACCGCGCCCGCGGGGTCGAGGTCGTCCTCGACGTCGTCGGCCCCGGGCTCGACGCTCTCACCTCGCGCCTTCGCGACGCGCCGCTCCATCGCCGCCCGCCCGGACAGCAGCCGGATGGCGGTGCTGAAGCGTTCCGTCGGACGCGCTTCGTTGAGCTCGTCCTGCCTACGGAGCCACATCGGCACCAGGTAGGCAGCCCAGGCCCCGACGATGACTGCGTAGATGAGGCCGCTACTGCTCACGCGCTACACGGTAGGGGTGATCGCGACACGCCATACGCAATTTGGCCCGGTGTGTCGCACGATCTGGTTGATATGCCGAGAATTTTTTGCGATTGGCTTCATTTTCGAACAATTGTTTTATTTGTGAGCGGCGTCCGGCCTGGTCTGCCGCCACCGGTTGAGCAAACCTTCCGGCACCTCTTCGGCGGTCAGCGCGTAGACCAGATGGTCTCGCCATCCACCGTCGATATGCAGATAGCGCGGGCGCAGCCCCTCTTCGCGGAACCCGAGCTTTTCGGCGACCCGGCGACTGGGCGCGTTCTCCGGGCGAATGCACACCTCCACCCGGTGCAGCCCGACCCGGCGGAAGCAGTGGTCGACGGTGAGTGCGACCGACGTGGGCATCACCCCGCGGCCGGCGACCGCCTCGTCCACCCAGTAGCCGATGTGCGCCGAGCACATAGAGCCCCAGGTGATTCCCGCGACGGTGAGTTGACCGGCCAGCCGCCCCTGGTAGTCGATGACGAACGGCAGCATCCGTCCGGCGCCGGCTTCGGCGCGCAGGTGGCGGACCATCTGACGATATGTGGGACGCTGCGCCACATGCCCGGGGGGCGCGGGCGGCACGGTTGCCTCCCAGGGGCGAAGCCATTCGCGGTTGCGCCGGTTGACCTCTCGCCAGGCGCGCTGGTCGCGCATCCTGATCGGGCGGAGGGTGATGTCACCGTCCACCAGTTCGGCCGGCCAGGACCCGTTCAGCTCGGTCTCCCAGGGACTGGAGGTACGGAGGGGGTGGGTGGTGCGCTTGTCGGATGGTGCGACGTCGGGTGGTCCGAAGTGTGACGATCCGACGTCGGATGGTCTGACGTCGGATGGTCTGACGTCGGATCACCCGATGTCGGATGATCGCCGCCCCGGAGCTGGTCCACGGCGTGCACCAGGAGCGGAGCGAGTACGGCGAGGCCGTCCTTGACCCCGCCGGTCGAACCGGGGAGGTTCACCACCAGGGTGCGGCCTCGGACCCCCGCCACGCCACGCGACAGTACGGCGGTGGGTACCTTCTCCCGGCCGGCGGCGCGGATCGCCTCCGCGATTCCCGGGATCTCGTAGTCCAGCGCCGCCCGGGTGACCTCGGGCGTGCGGTCGGTCGGCGAGATGCCGGTGCCGCCAGTGGTGACGACCACGTCGTACACGGCTGCCGCCGCCCGGTGCAGCGCCTCCCCCACCGGGTCGCCGTCCGGCACCACCTGCGGGCCGTCCACGGTGAAGCCCAGCCGTTCCAGCGCGGCGACGATCAACGGGCCGCCCCGGTCCTCGTAGACGCCGGCGGCCGCGCGGTTGGACGCGGTGATCGCAAGCGCGCGCATGGGCGCGGGCGACGGAGACTGCGGCGGTTGCGGCGCGGACGGCTCGCGGGAGGGGGGTGGCGGCTCGTGCGGCGCACTCATGGCCGGTGCCAGTCGCCGGACTTGCCGCCGGTCTTCTCCTCGACCCGCACATCGGTGATGACCGCGGCCTTGTCGACGGCCTTGACCATGTCGATCACGGTGAGCGCGGCGACGCTGACGGCGGTGAGCGCCTCCATCTCCACCCCGGTGCGGTCGGTGGTCTTCACGGTGGCGGCGATCTCCACGGCGTCGTCGGCGACCACCAGGTCGACTGTCACACCGGAAACGACCAGCGGGTGGCAGAGCGGGATCAGGTCCGGTGTGCGCTTGGCGCCCATGATGCCCGCGATCCGTGCGGTGGCCACGGCGTCGCCCTTCGGCACACCCTCGCCACGCAGGAGTTCGATGACCCGCGGGTTGACAAGGACACGCCCTGTCGCCCGTGCCGTGCGCGCGGTGACGTCCTTGGCGGAAACGTCGACCATACGGGCCGCGCCCGCGTCGTCGAGGTGGGTGAGGTGCTGCTGCGCGCTGCTCATCGTTCTCCCGGTGCGGTCTCCTGGGCAGACACCGTACCGGCACGCACCCGCGCCCGGCCCGTTGGCCCGCACGCCCGGGCGCGCACCACTAGTCCAGCAGGATCACATCGACCTCGTCGCCGGCCGCCACAGAGGTGCTGGATTCCGGTACGACAATCAGTGCGTCGGCGTATGCCAGCGCTTTGACCAGGTGCGAGCCCGAACCACCCACAGCTGTGACGGTTCCGGTCACCCGATCGTGGTGACCGCGCAGATACTGCCGCCGCCCTTGCGGCGAGTGCTCGATCGCCGTCACGCACCGGGCCCGTACGACTTCCCTATGAACGGCTCCGGCGCCCATCAGTGTGCGGATGACGGGGCGGACGAACAGCTCGAAGGAGACGTAGGCGCTGACCGGGTTCCCGGGCAGGGCGAGCAGCGGGGTGCGGTCGGGGCCGATGCGGCCGAAGCCCTGGGGCTTGCCCGGCTGCATGGCGAGCTTGCGGAAGTCGACGTGGCCGAAGTCGGCACCGCCGCCCTCCGGAGCGTCCTCGTCGCCCTCCTCGCTGCCGAACGACGACCCGCCGCCCAGGGACGACAGTGCCTCCTTGACGACGTCGTACGCGCCGACGCTGACGCCTCCGCTGGTGACGACGATGTCGGCGCGGACCAGCTGGTCCTCGATCGTGGCGCGCAGCGTCTCGACCTCGTCGGCGACGGCTCCCACCCGGTACGCGATGGCGCCGGCGTCGCGGGCGGCGGCGGTGAGCGCGAAGCTGTTGGAGTCGTGGATGCGGCCGGGCCCGAGGGGCTCACCGGGCTGGACGAGTTCGCTGCCGGTCGAGACGACGACGACCCGCGGCCGCGGCCGAACCGTCACGGTGCCGCGTCCGATGGCGGCGAGCAGCCCGATCTGCGACGGGCCGAGCACGGTTCCGGCGGCGAGTGCCAGCTCGCCCGCGGCGACGTCGCTGCCGCGGGCACGCACGAACTGGCCGGTCTCCGCGCCCTGGTACACCCGGACCTCGCCACCGGAGGCGGACGCGTCGGTGCTGTGCGCGGCCATGGTGCTGACCGGGCCGCCGCCGGTGCCGCCGTCGGTCCACTCGACGGGAACCACTGCCTCTGCGCCGGGTGGCAGCGGAGCGCCTGTCATGATCCTGGCGGCCTGACCGGGCCCTACGGTGGGGAGTTCGCCACTGCCTGCCGCGATATCGCCGATGACGTCCAGGACGGCCGGGTGCGCGTCGGTCGCCGCCTTCACGTCGGCGGTACGGATCGCGTAACCGTCCATGGAGCTGTTCTCGAACGGTGGCAGGGCGACGGGCACGGTGACATCCTCGACCAGGACGCACCCCTGGGCGTCGAGCAGTTGCAGCTCGATCGCCTCCAGCGGGCTCAACTGGCCCAGGATGCTGTCCAGGTGCTCGGAGACGGACCACACTCGGTCGGCGCCATCACTCACTCTTGCAACTCCTCCGCGACGTACGAACGTAGCCAGGTCCGGAAATCAGGTCCCAGGTCATCACGTTCGCATGCCAGTCGGACAATCGCACGCAGATAGTCACCCCTGTCGCCGGTGTCGTAGCGGCGGCCGTTGAAGACGACACCGTGCACCGGGCCGCCGTTGTCGTCGCGGTGCGAGAGCTCGGTGAGGGCGTCGGTGAGCTGGATCTCGCCGCCGCGGCCGGGGCCGGTCTTCTTGAGGACCTCGAACACGGCGGGATCGAGCACATAGCGTCCGATGACGGCATAGGAGGAGGGCGCCTGGCCGGCCTCCGGCTTCTCCACCAGGTCGGTGACGCGCACCACGTCGTCGTCCGCGGTCGGCACTATGGCGGCGGATCCGTAGAGGTGGATCTGCGCCGGATCGACCTCCATCAGGGCGACAACGCTGCCGCCGTGCTGCTGCTGAACCTCGATCATGCGGGCGAGCAACGGGTCGCGGGGGTCGATGAGGTCGTCGCCGAGCAGGACGGCGAACGGCTGGTCCCCAACGTGCGGTTCGGCGCACAGCACCGCGTGGCCGAGGCCTCTGGGGGCGCCCTGGCGCACATAGTGCATGGTCGCCAGATCGCTGGATTCACGCACCCGGGCGAGCCTGGACTCGTCACCCTTGCGGGTGAGCGCTTCCTCCAGCTCGTAGTTGCGGTCGAAGTGGTCCTCAAGGGCCCGCTTGTTGCGGCCGGTGATCATCAGCACATCGGACAACTGCGCCGAGACCGCCTCCTCGACCACGTACTGGATCGCCGGCTTGTCGACTACCGGAAGCATCTCCTTGGGCGTCGCCTTGGTCGCCGGCAGGAAGCGGGTGCCCAGGCCGGCTGCGGGGATGACAGCCTTGCTGATCCGGGTGGGTGAATGCGTCATGCACTGCACCATAGCGTTCACCAATGAGCACCAGATGAAATACTGGTTCATTGTGGCTGATAGGCGGCAATCGTGCGTGATGTGAGTGAGGTCGGAGCGCAGAAGGCGCAGCTGCGCGCGGAACTCCTGCGGGCCAGACGCGGTTTGACCGCCGAGGAACGGCACACGGCGAACGCCGCACTGCTGCAGAGGGTACGTGGCCTGCCGGAATTCAGCGTTGGCGGAACCGTCGCCGGGTACGTCTCGATGGGCACCGAACCCGGCACCCGTGCGGTCATCGACTCGCTGCGGCAGGCCGGTACGCGCGTCCTGCTGCCCGTCCTGCTGCCTGACAACGACCTGGACTGGGCCGAGTACGGCGGCCCTGAGGCCCTGGAGCGCACCAGGCGCGGCCTGTTGGAGCCGACGGGTCCCCGACTGGGCCCGGCAGCCGTCACGGCCGCACACACCGTCCTGCTGCCCGGCCTCGCCGCCGACGCCCGCGGGGTGCGTCTGGGACGCGGCGGCGGCTCCTACGACCGGGTGCTGAGCCGCGTCCAGGAGGCGGGCGGAACGCGACCCGCGCTCATGGTGCTGCTCTACGCCCACGAGGTGGTGGAACGCGTGCCGCGCGAACCGCACGACCATTTGGTGGACGCCGCAGTGACACCGGACGCACTGTGGCGCTTCACCGGTTGACGCCAACCGACACCTAGGGGGCGTTTTCGGCACCAGGGGGACGGTTCACGGCGTCAGCGCCATCTTCGCCTTGGTGGCCGCCTCGACCTGTTCCTCGGTGAAGTACCAGGGCAGCAGCTCGTTGTTGGCCCATTTGCTCGTCTGGTCGGTGTAGTGCGCGTTATATGCGTGCCCTGAGGCACCGGTGAGGTTGATCCACCGGGACTTGTCGAGGTCACCGAGGTTGACGATCATGCGCATCGAGGGAACCCACACGACGTCGTAGCCGCCGGCCGCGTTCCAGCCGGTCGCGTCCACGGCCGCCTCGCCACCGCCGAGCTGCCAGGGGCCGCGGTTGAGCAGCCACTTGACCACGGCGGGCCCGTCGGTGCCCAGCGTCTGGTTCTTCAGGTCCAGCTTGTGCAGCCGTCCCCAGCTCCAGGTGCTGATGTCCTTGCCGAGCTTGGCGGTCAGCTCGTAGCGGGCGTCCTTCATGGCCTGCGCGAGCAACTCGTCGCGGGTGCTGTGCTTGGACTGGTCGGGGTCGCCGGTGAAGAACGCGGTCGTGGACATCGTCCACCACGGGCTGGTCTCGTCCGGGAGGATGTTCCGCATCACCTCGAACCAACGGTCGCCTCCGTCGGGCTGCGCCTCGTCGGGGTCACGCTGGCCGCACTCCTCCACGGTGGTGTCCCCGCTGATGTTGTCGACGGGACCGGTCTGGCCCGGCGGCAGCACCCGCAAGCACTGCCCCTTGGGACGCAGCTCCTTTGGCAGCTTGTTGCCAACGCTCAGCTTGAGCACGTTGCGCCAGACGGCGTTGAAGTAGGCGGCGGCCGCCGAGTCCGCGTCCTGGTTGTAATCCCATCCTTCAAGCAGCTTCTGCGCATCGCGCACGTAGTCGTGCTTGTCGTTCTTGATGTCGACCTTCAGCAGGTAGGGCACGAGCAGCTGGGCGATCTCGCTGCTGTCGTCGCCCTGCATCGCCTGCATGTCGTCCATCGAGATCCGGCCGCCGTCTTTGGTCTTGGCCACGATGAGGTTGTTGATGCGCTGGCTGCGAGTGCCGTAGTCCCAGTCCTGGGTGAGCAGGTAGGGGTACTTGCTCTGGTCGATGACGGGTTGGTTCGCCGTCACGATGTAGCCGGAGGGTGGGTTCTCCTCGTACGGCATCGAGTTGAACGGGATCGACGGGCCCCACTTGTAGTGGGAGTCCCAACCGGGCACCGGGTAGGTGCCGTCGACGCCCTTGGCGCGGATCGGCACCTGTCCGGGGGCCTGGTAGCCGATATTGCCCGCGGTGTCGGCGTAGATCAGGTTCTGCGAGGGGACGGCGAAGTTCTGCGCCGCGGCGCGGAACTGCTGCCAGTTCTGCGCCCGGTCGAGCTGGAAGACGGCATCCATCGTCTTCGATGGGGTGAGTGCGGTCCACTTCAGGGCGACCGCGTAACCGCTGTTGACGCCGCCTGGCGGGTCGGTGACCGGTGCGGTCTTCCCGACGTCGCGCAACTCGTCGCTCCGGTCGGAGATCACCGGTCCGTTGTTGGTGGTGCGCACCGTGATGGTGCGGGGCTTGCCGCCGGCGACCCTGATGGTCTCCTTGCGCGTCGTGAACGGCTGCTGCTTGCCGTCGTAGAGGTAGGTGTTGCCGGTGACCTTCTCCAGGTAGAGGTCGGTGACGTCGGCGCCGAGGTTCGTCATGCCCCAGGCGATGTCCTGGTTGTGGCCGATGACGACGCCGGGCATACCGGAGAAGGTGTAGCCGGCCACGTCGTACGGGCAGGCGGTGCTCACCGTCCGGCAGTGCAGGCCCATCTGGTACCACAGCGAGGGCAGCTGCGGCGCGAGGTGCGGATCGTTGGCCAGCAGCGGTTTGCCGGTGGTCGTGTACTGGCCGGAGACCACCCAGGAGTTGGACCCGATGCCACTGCCGGTGGTTCCGAGGAGCGCCGGCATCTGGTCGATGATCTGCGAGATCCCGGAGAGCTGTGCGTCCACCGTGCTGTTGAGGCCCTGCGGCCCGGATGCGCCCGCGGGCTGGTAGTCACCGGTAGATTTGTCGACAGTGCCCGGTTGGCTGATGATCGGCTGGTTGCGGTCGTACGGATACGCCGGGTAGAGCTGCTCGATCTGCGCCTGACTGAGCCTGCTGGTCATCAGCGCGCGGTCGATCTCGTCCTGCATGTTGCCGCGCAGGTCCCACGCCATCGCCTTGAGCCAGGCGACCGAGTCCACCGGCGTCCACGGCTGCGGCTTGTAGTTGTTGCTGAACGAGAGCGCGGCGTATTCGACGGACAGGGAAGAGCCGCTGTGGTCCTTCAGGTACGCGTTGACACCGTCGCTGTACGCCTGCAGGTACTTCTTGGTGGTGGCGTCCAGCTTGGTGTCGTACTCCTGCTGCGCGACGCCGTGCCAGTTGAGCGTGCGCAGGAAGGCGTCGGTTTCGACCTGCCCCTTGCCGAACATCTCCGACAGCCGGCCCGAGGTGAGGTGCCGGCGCACGTCCATCTCGTAGAAGCGATCCTGCGCCTGGACGAAGCCCTGGGCGCGGAAGAGGTCCTCCGGGGAGTCGGCGTAGATCTGCGGGATGCCGTTGGCGTCGCGTTTGACGTCGACCGGCGCGGTCAGGCCTTTGAGCTTCAGCGAGCCGGTGGTCTGCGGGAAGGAGGCACGCACTGTACTGACGCTCCAGTACGACCCGTACCCGACGCCCGCCACGAGCAGGAGCACGACCGTGATCACCACGAGGCGTAGGCGGCGGGACTTCTTCCGTGCGGGCATCGCTGTCCTTCGAGGGGCAGGGCGGACCGGATGATCAAGGTGCTCTTTGTGCAAGGGCAACCATAGGCGTAGGCGCTGTGCGGCCTGGACGCGGAGTCGGGGAGACCCTCGGTTGACCTTGGAATGTCAAGGGAGGGTAAAATGTTAGCTAGGGCAACGAAGTTGAAAGGACCGCGCTCCTGACTGTTCACCATCTCAACGAGATCCTGCTCATCGGCGCCTCTGTTCTACTCATCGCCGTCGTCGCCGTACGGCTGGCGTCACGCAGCGGCCTGCCCACCCTGCTCATCTACCTCGCCATCGGCGTCGCGATCGGACAGGACGGCCTGGTCGGCTTCACCTTCGACAACGTCGCACTGACCCAGGTGCTGGGTTACGCGGCTCTCGTGGTGATCCTCGCGGAGGGCGGTCTCGGCACGAAGTGGCACGAGATCAAACCCGTGATGCCGACCGCCGCGGTGCTGTCGACGGTCGGGGTCGTGGTGAGCGTCCTCATCACTGCCGGCGCCGCGCACTATGCGGTGGGCCTCGACTGGCGGCAGGCACTGATCATCGGCGCAGTGGTGTCGTCCACGGACGCAGCGGCGGTCTTCTCGGTGCTGCGCAATGTGTCTCTGCCCAAACGCATCACCGGTGTGCTGGAGGCCGAGTCCGGCTTCAACGACGCCCCTGTGGTGATCTTGGTGGTCGCCTTCTCGGCTGCCGGGCCGATAGACAGCTGGTATCACCTGCTCGGCGAGATCGTGCTGGAGCTGCTGATCGGTGCCGCGATCGGGCTCGCGGTGGGCTGGTTCGGCGCCTACGGCCTCAAGCACGTCGCGCTGCCCGCCTCCGGCCTCTATCCCATCGCGGTGCTCGCCATCGCGGTGGCGGCCTACGCGGCAGGCGCAATGGCGCACGGTTCGGGATTCCTCGCCGTCTACATCGCCTCGCTCATCCTCGGCAACGCGAAGCTGCCGCACCGCCCCGCCACTCGCGGCTTCGCCGAAGGGCTCGGCTGGATCGCGCAGATCGGCCTTTTCGTACTTCTCGGTCTTCTGGTCACACCGCACGAGCTGGGCGACGACATCGTGCCCGCCCTGATCATCGGCTTGTTCCTGACCCTGGTCGCGCGGCCGGCCGAAGTGGTGATCAGTCTGCTGCCGTTCCGCATTCCGTGGCGTGAACAGGCGCTGATGTCGTGGGCGGGGCTGCGCGGCGCGGTGCCGATCGTGCTGGCGACCATTCCCATGGTGGCCGGGGTCGCCGACAGCCGGCGGATCTTCAATATCGTCTTCGTACTTGTGATCTTCTACACCCTGGTGCAGGGTCCGACGCTGCCCTGGCTGGCCAAACGGCTTCAGCTCGGCGCCACCGACGGTGACGGCGCGGCGGACCTCGGTATCGAGTCCGCGCCCCTGGAACGGCTGCAGGGGCATCTGCTCTCCGTCGCCATCCCCAAGGGGTCGCGCATGCACGGCGTCGAAGTCGGCGAGCTGCGACTGCCGGCGGGTGCCGCGGTCACGCTCGTGGTGCGCGACGGGGCCAGCTTCGTTCCGCTGCCGTCCACCACACTGCGGCGCGGTGACGAGCTGCTCGTGGTCACCACCGACCCGGTGCGGGACGCTGCCGAGGACCGGCTCCGGGCTGTCGGCCGGGGCGGCAAGCTGGCGGGATGGCTCGCGGAGACGTGACCCCGGCGAGGCTCCGCGGCGCGATCACGGGTAGGTACTACGTATGATGGTCAGGTATTTGTCGAGTGCAACCTCTGTCTGAAGCAGAGCCGGCGCGGTGAGCCCGCGCTGAGCGGACGGCTCTCGGCGCGGCTCCGCGGGCTCATGCCCGGAACGCGCCACCAGGCGGCAGAAAGTTTTCAGACCGTGGCATCCAAGGTGCCCTTTTCCTCCTTGCCATCCGAAGTGAGGGCGGCTGACGCTGCCCCGAAACCGGGCTATCGGCAGTTGCTGCGCACACCGGGCGCATGGACGTTCCTGCTTCCCGGATTCGCCGCGCGGCAGCCGTTCGCGATGCTCACCATCAGCATGGTGCTGCTCATGGAGCACACCACCGGCTCCTACGGCACAGCGGGAGCCGTCGCAGCCGTCACCGGGGTGTCGATGGCACTGTGTGCACCGCGCGGCGGGCGGCTGGCCGACCGGTTCGGGCAGCGTGCGGTCCTCGTGCCGGGCGTCCTCCTGCACTCCTCGTCCGTCGTCGCGCTGGTGGTGCTCGCTCTCGCGCACGCGCCGGTCTGGGCGGCGTTCGCGGCAGCGGTGGCCGCGGGCGCGACGGTGCCCCAGGTCGGCCCCATGGTGCGGGCCAGGTGGGCGGTGGCGCTCGACGGGTCCGCGCAGCGTTCCGCGTCGCCTCTGATGGCCACCGCCGCGGCCTTCGAGTCGGTGACGGACGAGTTCACGTTCGTCATAGGTCCGGTGCTCGCCACCGCGCTGTGCACCGGCGTGGACCCGGCGGCGGGTCTGCTCGCGGAAGCCGCACTCACCCTTGTGGGTGGGATCTTCTTCGCCGCCCAGCGCAAGACGGCGCCCGTGCCGGTAAGCGCCGCCCGAGGTGCGGAGGCCAGGCAGGCGTCGGCGCTGTCGGTGCCCGGCGTGCGCGCGCTGGCGGTCGCCTTCCTGGGCATCGGCGCGGTCTTCGGCGGCATGCAGGTGTCGATCACCGCGTTCACGCAGGAGGCGGGGCGGCCAGGCATCAGCGGGTTGCTCTACGGGACGTTCGCCGCCGGCAACATGCTGGCCGGAGTGGTCTACGGCACAGTCACCTGGCGCCGTGGTCCGCGCTGGCGGTTGTTGACGGCATACGGAGCGCTGACGGTGGCCTGCGTACCGTTGTGGGCCGTGCACGCGGTGCCGCTGCTGGGCATGCTCGGACTCCTGGTGGGCCTGTGCATCGCGCCCGCTCTGATCACCGGCTACACGTTGGTAGACGCCCTGGTGCCCGCCGCGGTACGAACAGAGGCGTTCACCTGGTTGACCGGTTCGGTCGCACTCGGTCAAGCGGCGGCTGTCACGGTGGCCGGACTTCTTGCCGACAAGGCGGGCTCGCACGCGGGGTTCGCGGTGCCGCTGATGGGCACCGCGCTGGCGTTCGCGGTGCTCACGGGACTGCGCGGGCACCTGGTGCCGTCGCCCCGGAGCGTGGTCGCCGCCAGTGTGATCGATCACCGTCCGGCCGTCGTGGTGGACTGACGCCGGGAAATGCTGCACTATTGAGCGTCGTTAGCACTCAATGAGTGAGAGTGCCAGGAGGAGCAAGTGCCGACGTACCAGTATCAGTGCACCGAGTGCGGCGAGGGCCTTGAGGTGGTGCAGAAGTTCAGCGATGACGCGCTGACTGTGTGCCCCAACTGCAGCGGACGCCTGCGCAAGATCTTCTCCGCCGTGGGCGTGGTCTTCAAGGGCTCCGGTTTCTACCGGACCGACAGCCGCGGCTCCTCGACGGGCAGCGCGCCCGCCGCCAAGAGCAACAACGGCAATTCCGAAGGCAAGACCGCCGCGCCGTCGTCTTCGTCCGACTCGTCGTCCGGTTCGTCCTCGCCTTCGAGTTCGTCGTCCGGCTCCTCGTCGTCGGGTTCGTCGTCGTCCAGCAGCACGTCGGCAGCCTGAACGACGCCTGCATCCCGGCCGGCCGCAGATCTTACGAACCCCCGTCGCTCCGGCGACGGGGGTTCGTCGCGCTTCCGTGTCCCGTCTAGGGTGATCGCATGGTGCAGAGCAGCGGTGTGAGCGGCGCGGCCGACGCAGGGGCGCAGGCCGAGATCGGCGTTATCGGTGGATCCGGCTTCTACTCCTTCCTCGATGATGTGATTGAAGTCACGGTTGACACCCCCTATGGACAGCCGAGTGATTCGCTCTTCCTGGGAGACGTGGCCGGCCGCCGAGTGGCGTTCCTGCCGCGGCACGGGCGCAAGCACCACCTGCCGCCGCACAAGATCAACTACCGGGCGAATCTCTGGGCGCTGGCCTCGGTGGGGGCACGTCAGGTACTCGGACCGTGCGCGGTGGGCGGATTGCGCGCGCAGTACGGTCCGGGCACCCTGCTCGTGCCCGACCAACTGGTGGACCGCACGAAGTCGCGCGAGCAGTCGTACTTCGACGGCGAGGTGCGGGCCGACGGCCAGGTGCCGAACGTGGTGCATGCGACCTTCGCCGACCCGTACTGCCCGGTGGGGCGAAAGGCCGCAGTGGACACGGCACGCGCCGGCGGCTGGGAGGCGGTGGACGGCGGCACGCTGGTGGTCGTTGAGGGTCCCCGATTCTCCACGCGGGCGGAATCGCTCTGGCACGCGGCGCAGGGCTGGTCCGTGGTGGGCATGACCGGGCACCCGGAAGCTGTCCTCGCCCGCGAACTCGGTCTGTGCTACACGTCGTTGACGCTCGTGACCGACCTGGACGCGGGCGCGGACACCGGCGAGGGCGTCTCGCACGAGGAGGTGCTCGAGGTCTTCGCGGCCAACGTCGGGCGAATGCGGGACGTGCTGTTCGACGTAGTGGGCGCGCTGCCGGCCAACGACGAGCGGGACTGCCTGTGCAGGGACGCACTGGGCGGGCAGGACACGGGAATTCCGCTTCCATAGCAGTTTCGGGGCCCGGCAGGGGCTGTTGACCAGGAGTTCCCTCGTTCGGGTGGCCGGTTTATCCACAGCCACCAGGTTGTCCACAGGGCCTCCTACGGGTGTCGGCGCAGTGCGCGATGGTGGATCTGCCGACCGGATCGACCGGTCGGCGTCCCTCGTGTCAGGCGGTGGTTCCCCATGCGTACGTCCGTAGCGGTCCCGGCTCGCAATCAGGCCCCAAAGTCCCCCGGGTCTCCGGCCGTTGCCCCCTCTCCCCCGTTCCCGTCAGCCCAGGAGTCGATGGCGCCGGCTGCTCCAGAGCCGTACGCGCCGCCGCGCTGTGCGGTGCCGCCGTTCGCGCCGATCCGTGCGGGTAGCGGCTTGTTCGGAGGCCGGCCGATGCGCCGACCAGCGCGGCGCAAACGGCGGGCCGCGGCGCTCGGCCTGGCCATGACCGCCGCAGCGTTGGCCGCGACCGCGGCGCACGGGGCCGCTCCGCGGCAGGTCGCTGCGGCGCCGCGCGGCCCATCGGTGGCGCAGGCCGTCCACGAACGGCACGAACGGCCTGCCGACGTCGTCAGGGCGCCGGTGCGGATCGCGGACGCGAGCGTCGTGGGGCTGCTGCGTCCGGGCGACCGGATCGACGTACTCGCCGCGTCGCGAGTGGTGGCCTCCGGCGTGACCGTCGTCGCGATCCCGCACACGGGCGTGGACGACGTCGCTTCGTCGCAACCGCCTTCGGGCACCGGCCTCCCCGCCGGCGGGCCGGGCGGCGCGCTCGTCGTACTGGCCGTGCCGCGACCCGCCGCGGCCGCTCTGTCGGGTGCCGCCGCGACATTGCCTCTGGCGGTGACATTGTGCTGAATCACCCGTTCGTGAAAGGCGATTGGACACGCCGTTCCGGGATTGCCTTGTATGGCGGAATCCATCATTCCGCCCTATCGGCATCAGGAGAGAGGCGCGTCGGTGAGAGACACGACCAAGCCGAGTCTGCTGGCAGGCTTCAAAGAATTCATCATGCGCGGCAACGTGATCGACCTGGCGGTGGCCGTGGTCATCGGCGCGGCGTTCAGCAACATCGTGAACTCCGTGGTGAACGGGATCATCAACCCGCTCGTCGGTGCGTTCGGTACGAAGGACCTCGCTGGGTACTCGTCCTGTCTCAAGGGCCCGTGCGTGACGAACGACAAGGGCGAGGTGGTCGGCGGCATCCGGATCATGTGGGGTTCGGTGCTCGGCGCGACCCTCACCTTCCTGATCACGGCCGCGGTGGTCTATTTCCTCATGGTGCTGCCGATGGCCCGCTACCTGGCGCGCCGGGCGGCCAAGACGAAGCACGACGAGGTGGTGGAGAAGGTGGCCGAGGTGGAGGAGATCACGCTACTGCGCGACATCCGCGACGCCCTGGTGGCGCCACGCAGCGGTGGCATGAGCTGACGGAGGCAGGCAACCGGATTCAGTTGTGGTGCGGCGGCTTCTCGTTGAGGAAGCGCGCGAAGTCGTCGTCCGCGGCACCGGCGGGTGAATCGCCCCAGCCGCGATCGGAGTCGTCGGCCGAGGGCCGGTCGAACGGGTCGTCGAAGACGAGCCCGGGGGCTGTGGCTGCCGAACCGGTGGCAGAGGGCACCGCTCCGGGCCGGGAGACGTCCACCGCGGAGTCCGTCTCCCCCGCCGTCTCTCCTGTGCCGCCTGCGCCCCCGTCTGAGGACGGTGCGGGGTCGGCAGCCGGCGGAACTGCGGAATCGGGGGCGGCGGGGCTCATGCCTCCAGGGTACGGCGGTGCGGCGGCCACCGAGCCGGCGCCCGAAGCACTGGCGCCGCCTGAGCGGCGGGCCCCGCAGCCGACATCGTCTTCACGGCCGCCTTCGCCGTCACCCAAGCGGACGGGTGGAGATACCCCAAGTGTCCGTTTGAGGCAGTCGGACGGATATACCTGGCCTCATGAGCGCACCCGAGCCGACGTCGTCCTCCCCAGCACCGGTCCCCGCCGCCGGGCAGACACCGCCACCGGCACCGGCAGTGGAACTGGACATCGACCGAAGCGACCCCGAGTACCGCCGCTGGTTGAGCGAGGCTGTGGGGAAGGTCCATGCCGATGCCAACCGGTCCGCCGATACCCATTTGCTGTCGGTGCCGCTCCCGGCGGACTGGGGCGTAGACCTCTATCTGAAGGACGAGTCCACGCATCCGACGGGCTCGCTCAAGCACCGGCTGGCCCGTTCGCTGTTCCTGTACGCCCTGTGCAACGGCTGGATCCGGCCGGGACGCCCGGTGATCGAGGCGTCCAGCGGCTCGACGGCCGTCTCGGAGGCCTACTTCGCCCGCCTGATCGGTGTCCCGTTTGTGGCCGTGATGGCACGCAGTACGGTCCGGTCCAAGATCGATCTGATCGAGTTCCAGGGAGCCCGCTGCCACCTGGTGGACGACCCGTGCGAGGTGTACGAGACGGCGGCCCGGCTGGCCCGGGAGACCGGCGGACACTACATGGACCAGTTCACGTACGCGGAGCGGGCGACGGACTGGCGGGGCAACAACAACATCGCCGAGTCGATCTTCCGGCAGCTGGCGGCGGAGCGGCACCCGGTTCCGACCTGGATCGTGGCGACGGCCGGCACCGGGGGCACTTCGGCAACGCTGGCCCGGTATGTGCGCTATGCGCAGGCGACGACCGGGATCTGCGTGGCGGATCCGGAGAACTCGGCGTTCCTCCCCGGCTGGCGGGACCACGACCCGACCGCCACCACTGGCACCGGTTCCCGGATCGAAGGGATCGGCAGGCAGCGGGTGGAGCCGAGTTTCGTGCCCGGCGCCATCGACCGCATGATGCGGGTCCCGGACGCGGCGTCGATCGCCTGCGTGCGGGTCCTGGAGCGGTTGCTCGGCCGCAGGGCGGGCGCGTCCACGGGCACCGGACTGTGGGCGGCCTTCCGGATCATCGCGGAGATGCGCGAACGCGGTGAGCACGGCAGCGTGGTCGGCTTGCTGTGCGATCCGGGCGAGCGCTACCTGGAGAAGTACTACGCGGACGGCTGGCTGGCCGAGCAGGGCATCGAGATCGGCCCGTATCTGGCGCGTCTGGAACGGTTCCTGGACGGCGGCTCGCTGGAGGTCGACGGCCCGCGCAGAGCGGCCTGAGACGGGTCGGCCCACGCGGGGCGCGGCCTGTCGCCCGCCCTCACGTTGAGGACGGTCACACGCCTGCCGCGCCCAGTAGTGCGCCGACCGCGTAGGTCACGCCCATCGCGAGCGCGCCGCCAGCCGCGTTGCGGATGATGGCGGGCCTGACGGGGGCGCTGCCGAGGCGGGCGCTCACCCAGCCGCAGCCGACCAGCGCGGCCAGTACCGAGACGACAGTGACGCCCAGTCTCCAGCTCTCGGCCGGCAGCACGATCGCCAGCAGCGGCAGCAGTGCTCCGACGGTGAAGGAGATGAAGCTGGCCCAGGCGGCGTGCCAGGGGTTGGCGAGTTCGTCGGGGTTGATGCCGAGTTCGACGCGAGCGTGGGCGCCGAGGGCGTCGCGGGCGGTGAGTTGGCGCGCCACCTCCCGGGCGAGGTCGTGGCTGATGCCCTGGTCTTGCAACAGGCCGGTCAGTTCCTCGAGTTCGGCCTGCGGGGTGGCGGCGAGCTCCTCGCGTTCCAGGGCGAGTGCGGCCTGTTCGGAGTCGCGCTGGGTGCTCACCGACACGTACTCGCCCGCCGCCATCGAGAGCGAGCCGGCCATCAGACCGGCGAGGCCCGCGGTGAGCAGCGCCGATCGGGAATCGGTCGCACCGGCCACGCCTACGACCAGGCCGGCGGTGGACACGATCCCGTCGTTGGCGCCCAGGACGGCGGCGCGCAGCCAGTTGAGCCGGGTGCCGAGATCGTCGTGGTGGGGTTCTCCGGCGTGCTTGCCGGTGCGATCCTCAGCGTCCTCCGCCGGCTGCTGCGGCGCCGCGCTCGCTGTGTCGGCCGCAGGCCGGGTCCCCGTGTCGTCGTTCATGGGAGGCAGCGTCTCACCTCGCACCCGTCATCCGCCGCGCAGGGCAAGGCCGAACCCCGGCGCGGGGGGGATGCACCGGGGTTCGGGTCTGTGGTGAGTTCTGGGTAGGTCTGCCGGGGCTCAGGCGGCTTCGTAGTCCAGGCCGGTCGCCCGGGCCATCCGCTTGAGGTCGGCGAGCGCGTGCTTCTCGATCTGGCGGATGCGCTCCCGGGTGAGGCCGTGCTCCTTGCCGACCTCGGTCAGGGTGCGCTCGCGGCCGTCCACGATGCCGTAGCGGGAGCGGATGATGGAGGCGGTGCGGTCGTCGAGACGGTCGATCAGGCCGTCGAGTTCCTCACGCCGCAGCATGACCAGCACGGAATCCTCGGGGGACGGCGCGGCGCCGTCTTCGACGAGGTCGCCGAACTCGGTCTCGCCCTCGGCGTCCACCGACATGTTGAGCGACACCGGGTCGCGGGCCCAGTCGAGCACGTCGGCGACGCGTTCGGGGGTGGAGCCCAGCTCGGTGGCGATCTCCGTCGGTTCGGCGTCACGGCCGTGCTCGCGGTTGAACTCCCGCTGCACCCGCCGGATCCGCCCCAGCTCCTCCACGAGGTGCACGGGCAGCCGGATGGTGCGCGACTGGTCGGCGATGGAGCGGGTGATGGCCTGCCGGATCCACCAGGTCGCGTAGGTGGAGAACTTGAAGCCCTTGGCGTAGTCAAACTTCTCGACGGCGCGGACCAGGCCGGCGTTCCCCTCCTGGATCAGGTCGAGCAGGGGCAGGCCGCTGCGCGGGTAGCGCCGGGCGACGGCGACGACGAGTCGGAGGTTGGAGCGGATGAAGACGTCCTTGGCGCGCTCGCCGGCGGCGACGATCGCCTCCAGTTCCTCACGGCGCGCGTCGGCGCCGGAGTCGGCGGGCAGATCGGGGTCGGCGGAGAGTATCCGCTCGGCGTAGACGCCTGCTTCGATGTCCCGGGACAGCTCGACTTCACGGGCGGCGTCGAGCAGCGGCGTACGCGCGATCTCGTCCAGGTACATGCCGACGAGGTCGCGGTCGGCGACTTCCCCGCCTGCCGCGCGAACGCTGCTGGTCCCGCCTGCGTGACGACGGGCGACGGCACGGGTTGCCATGCGTGCTCCCTTACGAAGGTGCGGTCGGACTCGGTCGGATGGAACTGCTGTCGTAGCCTGGCCACTCGGCTCCCGCCTTCGCGGCTCTGCTCTTCCGGTTGCCCCATCCGATCTGAATAACGACTGGAATCCGGACACAATTCCCATGTCGTCACCTGTTTTTTATGATCATGCAGTATGCTGTCCCGCCACAGAGAGAGACATCCGGTGTCAGAACGTAAAGAAGTGCTGGTCAGCCCGGGTTCCGAGGACGATCTGACAGCTCTGACCGACATCTACAACCACTTCATCCGCGAGACGCCGACCACCTTCGATGTCACCCCCATGCGTCCCGAGGATCGCCGCCCCTGGTTGCTCTCCCACCCGGAAGACGGCCCCCACCGGCTCATGGTTGCTCGTATTCCGGGTCCCGAGCCGAGAATTCTGGGCTATGCGACCAGTAGCGGGTTCCGCCCGAAGGCCGCCTATGCGACGTCGGTGGAGACCACGATCTACCTCGCGCCGGACGCGACCGGCCGCGGCGTGGGCACGCTGCTGTACGAGGCGCTTTTCGACGCCCTGCGCGGTGAGGACCTGCACCGCGCCTATGCGGGCGTCACGCTGCCGAACGAGGCGTCGCTGCGCCTGCATGAACGTTTCGGCTTCCGGCAGGTCGGGCTGTACGAGCAGGTCGGGCGGAAATTCGGCACCTACCACGACGTGGCGTGGCTGGAGAAGCGGCTTCGCTGACCGCCGCCCCCACGCACCTTGAGTCGCGTCCCGCGCCGATCATTGTTTGAACCTTCAAGCAGACCGCGCTACCGTCACCCCTGTACGCGTACGCTTGAATCTTCAAAGAGGGGTTACCGCGATGACCGCACCAGCTCCGGAGCGCATGCCCGCGCTCTACCTCTCGCACGGTGCCCCGCCGCTCGCCGACGACCCGGTGTGGCCGGGGCAGCTCGCCGCCTGGTCGGCCGAGCTGCCCCGGCCCAAGGCGATCCTGGTGGTCTCCGCGCACTGGGAGGAGGCGCCGCTCGCCATCGGCGCGACCACGACCCTCCCGCTGGTCTACGACTTCTGGGGCTTCCCCGAGCACTACTACCAGGTGCGCTACGAGGCCCCCGGGGCGCCGGGCCTCGCCGAGGACGTGCGCAAGCTGCTGCGCGGCGCCGGACACCCCGTGCAGGACGTGCCGGACCGCGGGCTCGACCACGGCGCCTATGTGCCGCTGGTGGAGATGTTCCCCGCCGCAGACGTTCCGGTGCTCCAGGTGTCGATGCCGACGCTCGACCCGCAGCAGCTGCTGGCGGTCGGCCGCAGACTGGCGCCGCTGCGCGACGAAGGCGTGCTGATCATCGGCAGCGGCTTCTTCACGCACAACCTGGCGGCGCTGCGGCACGCCGGTCCGCGGCCGCCCGAGTGGTCGGCGGAGTTCGACGACTGGGGGCACCGCGCCCTGGACGCGCAGGACGTCGACGCCCTGCTGGACTTCGAACACAGTTCGCCCGCCGGGCGGCTGGCCCACCCGCGAACCGAGCACTTCGCCCCGCTGTTCGTTACGCTCGGCGCCGCCGAGTCCGACCTCGGCAGTCAGCGCAGCATCATCGACGGATTCTGGATGGGTCTCGCCAAACGCTCGATCCAGTTCGGCTGAACAGGAAGACACCCCACTCTCATGCTCAAGCAGAAACGACGCATCGCGATCGGCGTGGCCCTGCTGGCCGGTGCCATGACGCTGGCCGCCTGCGGCTCGGACAGCTCGGACGGGAAGAAGGACGCCGGCAGCACCACGCCCGCCGCCACGAGCGGCGACAACAAACCCGCCGCCTCCTCCGTCTCCTGGCCGGCCCCGTCCGACGCCTCCGCGCGGGCCAAGGCGGCCGGACTGCCGATGCTCGGGCAGGAGGGCCAGGTGCTGCACATCCACAGCCACCTGGACGTGTACGTGGACGGCAAGGTGGTGACGGTGCCGGCCCTGGTCGGCATCGACGAGGCCAAGCAGCAGATCAGCCCGCTGCACACGCACGACACCACCGGCGTCGTGCACATCGAGTCGCCGGTGCAGGCCGACTTCACCCTCGGCGAGTTCATGACCGAGTGGAACGTGCCGATCACCTACAACTCGCTCGGCACGCTGAAGACCGGCGGCGGCAAGGAACTGCACATCTTCGTCAACGGCAAGGAGCAGTCCGGCAACCCGGCCACGCTCAAGCTGACCGCGCACGCGGAGATCGCCGTCGTCTACGGCTCGGCGGCCGACAAGGTGCAGGTGCCCACCTCGTACAACTGGCCGCAGGGCCTGTAAGCGCCGCTAACCCCCCGCAGTCTGCAGCGGTTTTCACCCGGCGCAGAACGACGATAAGACAAAACGGCAGGTCCCCACCCTTCCGAGTGATCCGGAAACGGTGGGGACCTGCCGTATGACGTCACACGGTCAGTGTGCGATCACCGGCACCGCGAAGTCCTCGACGGAGTCGCCGTCGGCGGTCTTCTCGGGCTGGTTCTGCACACCTGCGTTGACCAGGGAGAACACCAGCGCCGCGGAGAGGATCAGGATCCCCATCGCCACGTAGATGGCCACCGAGTAGCCGTGCACTGCCGACCGGTTCACGAAGTCGTGGTTCGCCAGGTCGGCCGCGCTCTTCTTGTGCGACGAGATCCACGAGGCCGTGGCGCTCGTCGCGAGGGTGTTGAGCAGGGCGGTGCCGATGGAGCCGCCGACCTGCTGCGAGGTGTTGACCATCGCGGACGCGACTCCCGCGTCCTCCGGCCGCACCCCGTGCGTGGCCAGGCTCATGGCCGGCATGAACGCCGTACCCATGCCCAGGCCCATCAGGATCAGGCCGGGCAGCAGGACGGTCGCGTAGCTGGAGTCGACCTTGATCTGGGCCAGGATGCCCATACCGACGGCCGCGACCAGGAAGCCGGGACCCATCAGCAGCCGCGGCGGGACCCGCAGCATCAGCCGGGTGCCGATCTGCGTGGAGCCCACGACCATGCCGCCGACCATGGGCAGGAAGGCGAAGCCCGACTTGATCGCGCTGTAACCCAGCACCTGCTGCAGGTAGTACGTCAGGAAGAGGAACAGGCCGAACATGCCGATGATGGCCAGGCCGAGCGACAGGTAGATGCCGCCGCGGTTCCGGTCGGTGACGACGCGCAGGGGCAGCAGCGGGGCCTTGACCCTGCCCTCCACCACGACGAAGGCCGCGAGCAGCACCAGGGCGCCGGCGAACAGCGACAGCGTGCTGCCTGCCGTCCAGCCGGACGAGTCGGCGCGGCTGAAGCCGTAGACCAGCGCGACCAGGCCGAGGCTGGCCAGGATGACGCCGGGGATGTCCAGGCGGTTGCGGTTGCGCCCCTGTGCGGGCTCGTTGATGAACAGCACGGCGCCGATGACGGCGGCCACGGCGAAGAAGATGTTCACGAACAGCACCCAGCGCCAGTTCAGGTACTGGGTCAGCACGCCGCCGAGGACGAAGCCGAGGGCGGCACCGCCACCGGCGATGGCGCCGTAGATGCCGAACGCCTTGGCGCGTTCCTTGGCGTCGGTGAACATCACCGCGAGCAGCGACAGCGCGGCGGGCGCGAGCAGCGCGCCGAACACGCCCTGCAGGGCGCGCGCGCCGAGCAGCATGGCGGTGTTGACGGCGGCGCCGCCGAGCGCGGAGGCCGCGGCGAAGCCGAGCAGGCCGACGACGAAGGCGTTCTTGCGTCCCCACAGGTCGGCGACCCGGCCGCCGAAGAGCAGCAGGCCACCGAAGGCCAGGGTGTAGGCCGTGATGACCCACTGCTTGTTGCTGTCCGAGATCCCCAGGGATGCCTGAGCGGACGGCAGAGCGATGTTCACGACGGTCGCGTCGAGTACGACCATCAGCTGGGCCAGTGCGATGAATATGAGCGCTGTCCAGCGCTTTGGATCAGGTTGGAGCGTTTCAGGCATAACTGGACTCACTAATCGGTGCGGAGTGACAGGACGTGGGGACGTGTGTCAGCAATCGGTTCCGTCCGGCGCCTTGGATCGAGGTCCTGAATCCCGGCCCCGGTCCCCACCCTGTGTGGGGGAACCCGCCCTCTGGGGGCATGGGCCGCGGACGGGCGTCCGGCGGGACGAGCGGTGGATCCGGGCCACGCAGATCGTTGATCTTGGCGAACTCGCCTACGCTATAACCCGGCTGGAGTACGTTGCGAACGAATTACGGTGGCTAGCAGCGTTTGGTCTGCAAATCCTCCAGAGTGGCGGCGGTCCCCGTCAGCACCGACTGCGCGGGTGCGCGCAGCCCGTCGAGGAAGAGTTGCAGGTGGCGCTGGACGAAGCGTTCGAAGCCCAGGCAGCCGGTGCCCGGCAGCGGCCGGGACAGCTGGGTGACGGCCACCATCAGGTCACCGACGGCGATGTCGGTGCGCAGCTGGCCGGAGCGCTGGGCCCGGTCCATGATGGCGGTGATCGAACGTTCCAACCGCTCCACTTGGGCGACGACCGCGGGATCGAGGCGGTCGAACACGTCGGACAGCAACGGGCAGATGGCCCCGATCCGCTCCTCGGCCGCCTCGAAGACGAAGCGGCGTAGTGCGGCGAAGGCGTCGGGCTCTTCGGCGAGCGCGTCCTCCGCCCGCTGGGCGGTCTGTGCCATGACCGAGCACGTGACCTCGCGGATCAGCTCCGCGCGGTCGGTGAAGTGCCGGTACAGCGTGGCGTTGCCCACTCCGGCCCGCCGGGCCACTTCGTCAAGCGGCACATCGGGTCCGAGTTCGACGACGGCCTCGCGGGCCGCGGCGACGATCCGCTCCCGGTTGCGGGTGGCGTCCGCGCGCAGCCGTACGGCGCGGGGCGGCCTGGTGGCGGTCTCGACGTCGATGGTCACGGCGGGCTCCTTCCGGGGTCGGTGTCACAGTTGCTGTGAACGGCTCATGTCGAAACGGATAGTGGCTCCCCGTTTCCTGACACCAAGGTTAAACGGGGAGTCGGTCCCCGGATATTTCGGGTCCCTGTGTGACCTGCGTCACTCATTTTCGGCCACAGAGGTGTCGGGTGGCCGGTATGCCGCGCACGGGGGGCGCGGGCGACACGGGGAGGCGCGGGCAGCACAGAGGTGCCGCTCATTGAAGCTTCAAGAAGTGCACCTACGATGAACAGCATGAAATGGCTGACCGAAGACGAGCAGGCGACCTGGCGGGCGTTCCTGCACGCCACGACGCTGCTCGAGGACCACCTGGACCGTCAGCTCCAGCGCGACGCCGGCATGCCGCACATGTACTACGCGCTGCTCAGCACGCTCTCCGAGACGCCCGGCCGCAGCATGCGGATGACCGAACTCGCCGAGCAGGCCAAGATCACCAGATCCCGGCTCTCGCACGCGGTGGCCCGCCTGGAGGGCAACGGCTGGCTGCGCCGCGAGAGCTGCCCCTCCGACCGCCGCGGCCAGGTGTGCGTACTGACCGACGCCGGCTACCAGGAACTGGTGCGCAGCGCGCCCGGGCACGTGGCCGCCGTCCGCGGTGCGATCTTCGACCGGCTCAGCCCCGAGCAGACGCGGCAGCTCGGCGAGATCTCCCGGGTCATCGCCGAGGGACTGCACCAGCCGGAGGGCGCCGACCTGCCCTGGCTGCGCTGAGAACGCCCCTCAGCCGCCCCCGCGGGGCCGGTACGAGCCCGCGGGCCCTGACGGTCAGCGGCGGCCCGAGCGGGCCAGCCAGCGGCCGTCGTGCCGGCTGACCTCGATCGGCCGGCCGAAGCACTCGGTGAGCCGGTCTCCGGTGAGCACCTGCTCGGCCGTCCCGGAGGTGAGCACCCGGCCCTCCTTGAGCAGCATGACGTGCCCGATCGCGGGCGACAGCTCCTCCAGGTGGTGGGTGACGGTGATGGTCGCCAGGCCCGTCCTGGTGACCGCGAGCCGGTGCATGGCGTCGATCAGGTCCTCGCGGGACGGCAGGTCGAGGGCGTTGAACGGCTCGTCGAGCAGCAGCAGCGACGGGTCGGCCATCAGCGCCCGCGCGACCAGCACCCGCGCCCGCTGACCGCCCGAACACACTCCGTACGGCCGCTGCTCCAGCTCCTTGATGTCGAGCTCGGCCAGCAGCGCGTGCGCCCGATCGCGCACCTCTGTGTCGTACTTGCGCCACAGCGGCTGCACGGTGCCGGTATGACCGGTGAGGACGACAGTGTGGGCGGTCGCGTCCAGCGGCACCTTCTGGGCGGACGACACCAGGCCGATGTGGGCGCGCAGCTCGCGCATGTCCACCCTGCCGAGACGGTGGCCGAGCACCTCGACGGTGCCGGTGGTCGGGTGCATCAGCGCGCCGATCAGCCGCAGCAGCGTCGTCTTGCCTGCACCGTTGGCGCCGAGCAGCGCCCAGTGCTCGCCGGACCGGACCGTCCAGCTCACGTCGTCCAGGATGACCTGTCCCGTGGTGTACCGGCGGACGCTGGCGGCGTCGAGTGCCGCCACGACCGCCGGCGTACCGCCTGCCGCAGTGCCGTTGGCTGTCATGCCGGCACGGTAGCTGCATCCACCATCTTCACGCGGCCGGTTCCGGCATGTGGAAACGCGCACAGTCTGTGCCGGGTCGCTGCCGCCACAGGCGGACGCCGCCCCCTACCCGAGGTGGAGGCCGCCGTCGATGTGGAAGTCGCGGCCCTGGATGACGGTTCCCTGCCTGCCGCCGCTGACGACGTTGGTGACCCGGCCGCCGCCCTCGCCCTGGGCGCCGCCCTGTGCGGCTTCGGCCTCGGCAAGGATCGCCCGCAGCTCGGCTGCCGCCGCCGGGTCCTCGGCCAGCACCCGGCGCAGTTCACGCCGCCACTGGGCCTCGACGTCGCCGGCGGCCTCGGTGTCGCCGTCGCGCCGCGCGGCCTCCAGCTCGCCGCGGTAGGTCTCCAGGTCGTCGGCCGCCGTCGGCCGCCGCAGCAGCCGCGCCACCCGGTCGCGGACCTGCGTCCAGGCGTCGGTCGCCATGAGTGTGACCAGCGTGGTCGCGCCCGACGCCGCCAGCGCCGTCAGCTCCGGTTCCATTTCCGCCCCCTCTGTGACGGGTTGCCACCGCGTCGTGACACACGATAGCCGCGCGGTCCGCGCCGCTACGCCCCGCAGGGGATGTCCTACCCGCCGGTCGTCCGGGCCGCACTTGTGTCGGCCGCGGCGGCGTCTTCGCCCTGCTGCACGGGCGGTGACTGCAGCGAGCGCGGCAGCCCGCTCCGGTAGAGCAGGAACGTCGCCACGAAGCCGACCGCGAACAGCGCCGCCGACCACCAGTAGGCGACGGTGTAGCTGTGCAACTGCGACTGCGCGAGCACCGCGGGGGTGTGCTGCTTGCCGGACAGGTAGCTGGCCGCGGCGCTCGTCGCCAGGGTGTTGAGCAGCGAGGTGCCGATGGAGCCGCCGACCTGCTGCGAGGTGTTGACCATCGCGGACGCGACACCTGCGTCGTGCGGCTCCACGCCCGCGGTGGCGAGGTTCATCGCGGTGGCGAAGATCAGGCCGAGGCCGAGGCCCAGGACGAGCGTCGGCGGCAGTACGTGCGCGGCGTAGGTGCTGTTGCGGTCAAGCGCGGTCAGCCACGCCATGGCGCCGCACGACAGCAGCATGCCGGTCGGAACGATCGGCTTCGCGCCCAGCTTCGGAACCAGCACATTGGTGGTGGTCACCGACGTCGCCATGATCAGCAGCACCATCGGCAGGAAGGCGAGCCCGGTCTGCACCGGTGAGTAGTTCAGGCTCTGCTGGAGGTAGTACGTCAGGAACAGGAAGACGCCGAACATGCCCGCGCCGGAGATGAACATCGCCAGGTACGACGCGCTGCGGTCCCGGTCGGCGACCACCCGCGGCGGCAGCACCGGGTGCTGCGCGCGGACCTGCCAGCGGGCGAAGGCGATCAGCAGGATCGCGCCGGCGGCCAGGAAGCCCCAGGTGCCGGTCGAGCCCCAGTCGTGCTGCTCGGCGTTGGAGAAGCCGTAGACGATGCAGAAGAGGCCGGCCGAGACCAGGACCGTGCCGGGGATGTCCAGGTGCGGCTTCGCCGGCCGGCCGCCCGGCGACAGCAGGCGCAGGCCGCCGAGGAACGCCACCAGTGCGAAGAGCAGGTTGACGTACAGGCACCAGCGCCAGTTCAGGTACTCGGTCAGCACGCCGCCGAGCAGCAGGCCGACCGCGCCGCCGGCGCCCGCGATGGCGCCGTAGATGCCGAACGCCTTGGCGCGCTCCTTGGGGACCGTGAACGTCGTGGTGAGCAGCGACAGTGCCGCGGGCGCCAGCAGGGCGCCGAACATGCCCTGGAGGGCCCTGGCGGTCACCAGCACCTCGAAGCTGGGCGCCGCGCCGCCGATCGCCGAGGCGACCGCGAAGCCGACCAGGCCGATCAGGAAGGTCACCTTGCGGCCGATCAGGTCCGCGAGCCGGCCGCCGAACAGCAGCAGCGAGCCGAACGCGAGGGCGTAGGCGGTCACGATCCACTGCCGGTTGCCGTCGTTGAAGTGCAGGTCGGTCTGGGCGGACGGCAGGGCGATGTTCACGATCGTGGCGTCGAGGATCACCATCAGCTGTGCGACGCCGATCACGGCCAGCACCCACCAGCGGTGGGACGGTGTGCCGACGACGCTGCCGCGCCCCTGTCTCCCGCCGGGCCTCCCTCCGGAGGCGCTGCCGCCCGGTCCTGATTCCGCGGAGCTGCCAGGGGTGCTATGGGCCATGACGTGATCTCCTCAGCGCTGGCGCAGGGTCCGTCCGTCCCTCGGTTTTTCTACGCTAAGCGCAGCTCAGCGGGCCCGCCACGCGAGGCGGCGGGGGCGGCGCGAGGGCGGGCCGCGAGGGCGCGGGAGACGGGGGCGGGGGCGGGTCGTCGCGTGGGCGCGGAGTGCCGAGGAGCCGCCGTCGCGTCCGGTCCCCGTACCGGGTGCGAGGGCGGCTCCTCCGTTCACGGTCGGGGCCCAGGCGGCGGCCCGGGTCCCGTACTCCACCGCGACCGCCATCGGACGACCGTCCCGGGTGGCGATGACGGCCACGGATCCGACCACCGCGCGGCCCGCGTTTCACCGGGTGTGCGGCACTGACACAACGATCAGTAACCGCCCATTCGATACGACTAACGCATCGTCACTCGTTCGGCGTGACTCAATGAGCGGCCGTCCGCGCGCAGGTGTACGCGCGGGCGGCCCGCACCCATGCCCGGCGCGGCGGGCCGCCACACCCGGACGGCGACCGCGTCACCCGCTCGCCCTGTGCCGGTAGCCCGTACGCAGCATCTCCGCGCGCGGCCCGCGGCCGCGCCGCGTTGGCTGGGTGCAACAGGGGCGGGTCCTCCGGCGAGGGAGTGCGCAGATGGCGACCATCGAGGGCGGTCCCGGCGGCTCCGACGGCTCCGGGGACGGACCGCTCAGTGCCGGCGAGCGGGCCGAACTGCTCGCCCTCCGCAGCCGTTTCCCGGCCCGGCACCGGCTGCGCTCCTTCTTCTCCGCGCTGCTCATCACACTGGCCGCGGTACTCGCCCCGCTCAGCGCGGTGGCCGTGTGGGCCGCCGACCAGATGGGTGACACGGACCGCTTCGTGTCGACAATGTCGCCGCTCGCCTCCGACCCGCACGTGCAGGCGGCCGTCACCGACCGGGTCACGGACGCGGTCGTACAGTATGTCGATCTTGACGCGCTGCTGGCCGGCGTCACCCCTGGCGACCGGCCGGAGGTCAAGGCGGCGCTGGGGACACTGAGCGGCCCCATCAGCAGCGGCCTGAAGGACGTCGTACACGGCACAGTGGCGTCGTTCGTCTCCAGCGACGCCTTCCGCACGATCTGGACTCAGCTCAACCGGCAGGCGCACGGCGCGTTCACCGGGGCGCTGACCGGTGACAGCGACACTGCCGTACGGGTGAAGGGCGACGCGGTCGTCCTGGACCTGGCGCCGGTCGTCGCGCAGGTCAAACAGCAGCTAGTGGACCGCGGGGTGGGCATCGCGTCCAAGATCCCGGCGGTGCACGCCAAGTACACGCTGGTGCAGTCGCGTGACGTCAAGCGGGTCAAGACCGGCTTCCGGCTGCTGCAGGTGATGGGGAACTGGATGACGCCGCTGACGGTCGTGCTGGCTGCGGCCGGCGTACTGCTCGCCGGCCGGCGGCGGCGCGCACTGGTGGCGGCCGCGCTGGGCATCGCGGCGGGGGTGGCCGTGCTGGGCATCGCGTTGACGGTTTTCCGGATCATCTACCTCGACCACCTGCCGACCGGGGTGGACGACAAGGCCGCCGCCGCGGTCTATGACCAGCTGGTACGACTGCTGCGCAGCAGCGTGCGGATGGTGGTCGTGCTCGGGATCGTCGTGGCGGTCGGCACGTGGCTGAGCGGCGCGGGACGGTGGGCGGTACGGAGCCGGGCCATGTGGGAGTCGGGCATCGCGGCGGTGCGGGACGCCGCGGGGGTGACGACGACCGGACCGGTGGGGCCGTGGGTGCACCGTCACCGCGGCTGGCTGCGGTGGGGGACGGTGCTGGTCGCGGCGGTCGCCTTGGCGCTGTGGTCGTATCCGACCGGGATGGTGATCTTCTGGATCGCGGTGGTCGTCCTGGCGGCGCTCGCGGTGATCGAGTTCCTGGACGACGCAGAGGCGTCGGACAGCGGACCCGCCGTCAAAACGCCCGCATAGGCAGCGGTTTCCGGGATGACCAACAGTTCATCGTCCCGGAAACCGCTGCCTATGTGTCGGGTAGGGCCTGAACCAGCCGCAGCTGTTCACGCTTCGACGGCGAGCGCGGCCAGTTGCTCGGCGAACGGCACCAGGTCGTCGTCGACCTCGCCCGCGCTCTCCGCTGCGCCCGGCGCGGGCCGCGCGCGGCCCGGACGCCCGTCGAGCAGCGACGCGAGTTCCGCCGCCGCGCGGTCGATGCGGACGGCGAGCGCGTCGTCGCCGGCCGCGCCCCAGTCCTCGGAGGCCGCGTAGACACCGGTGGGTACGACGACCGCGCGCAAGTAGCCGAACAGCGGGCGCATCGCGTGGTCGAGCATCAGGGAGTGCCTGGCGGTGCCGCCGGTCGCGGCGATCAGCACCGGGGTGCCGGCCAGCGCGTCCTTGTCGATCACGTCGAAGAACGACTTGAACAGCCCGCTGTAGGAGCCGGTGAACACCGGTGTGACGGCGATCAGGGCGTCCGCCGCGGCCACCGCGTCCACCGCCTCGCGCAGCCGGGGCGGCGGGAAGCCGGTGACCATGTTCTGCGCCACCTCGCCGCCGAGGTCGCGCAGCTCGATCACCCGCACCTCGACCTCAGCGGCGGCCAGCCGCCGTACGGCCGCGGTCAGCCGGTCGGCCAGCAGCCGCGTCGAGGACGGCCGGCTGAGCCCGGCGCTGACCACGACCAGCCGCGTCACCGCGCCCTCCTTCACGACGGACTCCTCGGTCACGAGGTCACCTCCAGCTCCACGTCATCCGCGGCGGACGCCGCACCGGCACCCGCACCCTCACCCGAACGAGCGCCCGCGCCCGTACCCGCCGCAGCTGCGGCGTCCGCGTCCCGGCGGGCCACCAGCGAGGCGTGCGTCGGCGCGTCCGGCACCTGCGCCGGCCGCCCCTTGGCGAACTCCGCGCGCAGCACCGGCACGACCTCCTCGCCGAGGATGTCGAGCTGCTCGAGGACGGTCTTGAGCGGCAGCCCCGCGTGGTCCATCAGGAACAGCTGCCGCTGGTAGTCGCCGACCTCCGCGCGGAAGCCCAGCGTGCGGTCGATGACCTGCTGCGGCGAGCCGACGGTCAGCGGCGTCTGGTCGGTGAACTCCTCCAGCGACGGACCGTGTCCGTAGACCGGCGCGTTGTCGAAGTACGGGCGGAACTCGCGTACCGCGTCCTGCGAGTTCCTCCGCATGAACACCTGGCCGCCGAGTCCGACGATGGCCTGCTCGGGCGCGCCGTGCCCGTAGTGCGCGAAGCGCCGGCGGTAGAGGTCGACCATCTTCCGGGTGTGCTCCATCGGCCAGAAGATGTTGTTGTGGAAGAAGCCGTCGCCGTAGTAGGCGGCCTGTTCCGCGATCTCCGGGCTGCGGATCGAGCCGTGCCAGACGAACGGCGGCACGCCGTCCAGCGGGCGCGGCGTCGCGGTGAACGACTGCAGGGGTGTGCGGAACTTCCCCGCCCAGTCCACGGCCTCCTCGCGCCACAACTTGTGCAGCAGCGCGTAGTTCTCCACCGCCAGCGGGATGCCCTGCCGGATGTCCTTGCCGAACCACGGGTAGACCGGCCCGGTGTTGCCGCGGCCCATCATCAGGTCCACCCGGCCGTCGGCGAGGTGCTGCAGCATCGCGTAGTCCTCGGCGATCTTCACCGGGTCGTTGGTGGTGATCAGCGTGGTGGACGTGGACAGGATCAGCTTGCTGGTGCGCGCGGCGACGTAGCCGAGCATCGTCGTCGGGGACGACGGCACGAACGGCGGGTTGTGGTGCTCGCCGGTCGCGAAGACGTCGAGCCCGACCTCTTCGGCCTTCTGCGCGATCGTGACCATCGCCTTGATCCGCTCGTGCTCGCTCGGCACGCGGCCGTTCGTCGGGTCCGCGGTGACGTCGCCGACCGTGAAGATCCCGAACTGCATCTCAACCCACCGTCCATTTGGTTGACCGTTCAACTGCTTACCTCGTCGAACGCCCCTCCCCCGCCCTCTATTCCCCTCCCCGCCCCGGGCCCGCCCCGACCCCCGACCTCACGCCCGGACCGGCCCCCAGGCCCCCGGCCCCGCGCTTGAACGCACCCCGACCGGGGAGGAAGCCGGCGCCCCCCGCCGATCCGCTACGCTGTCATCCGTCAGACCCACCCCGCCCCAGTAGCTCAGGGGATAGAGCACGGCTCTCCTAAAGCCGGTGTCGCAGGTTCGAATCCTGCCTGGGGCACGTTCCGAATCCACGACCCGGCGCGGCCGTCGCTCACCACGCCGTGGCGCGGTTCGGCCGCCGGGCAGACCGGCTCCGCAGCCCCGTCCGCAGGCAGGCGGGGGCGCTGCGCGGAATCACCAGCGGTTGAGGACGGACCGGGTCACGGACATCGCGTCGCCGCCGCGCGCCACGGCGTCGAGGACGGCGGTGGCGAAGTCGGAGGGCAGCCCGGTCGCCAGCGGGCTGCCGAGTTCGCTGCGGCACGCGCGGGGCGCGTCCAGCTCCAGGGGCGTGCCGTGGCTCAGCTCGAAAACGGTGGGGGTGCCGGGCGCGCCGGGTTCGAAGGCGGCGCCGAGCAGGGCCCTCATCGCCGTTCCGCCGCACGACCGGCGCAGTTCCACGACGGTCCGGATCGGCCGACCGCGCCGTTCGGAACCGGGCCGTTCGCGGCGCACGGTGTGCGGGCCGGTGTACGCGGCCGAGGTCTCGTCGTTGCGGATGGCGGCGCGCCGGCCGCCCAGCCTGCTGATGATCACCGCGGGTCCATTCCCCAGGCGCGGCGCCAGACGTTGTTGAACAGTTCGGGGAACCGGTCGATCACCTCGGGGGTGTAGTCCTGGCCGCCGGGTGGGTGCGCAGCGCCGCCTCGTACGCGTCCTCGGGGCTCGCCCCGCCGTCCATCAGCCCGGCCTCGGTGAGCTGGTGGAGCATGAAGTCGGCCTCGCCCTCGCTCAACGGGCGACCGGTGGCCAGTGCCTGGCGTATGCCGGCGGCCATGACGTCGTTCGGCGCGAAGCGGTCGAGTTCGGGCCGGGACAGGTGCCGGAGGACGCGGCTGAGGTGTTCGAGTGTGTAGTCGCCGGCGGCCGGCAGATCGGGGGGAGTCGGCGCCGCGGATCGCGGAGTCTCCGGTGTCGCCGCCGCCGGTCTCGGGTCCGCCGACGGTGTCGCCGCTGCCGGTCTCGGGCCCGCCGGCTTCGCACCGGCCTGTCCCTGCCCCGGTGGCCGCGTTGTTGCCGCTGACCGCCGGCCGGCGCTCAGCCGCATCCGTGTCCGCCGGCCCGTGAGCAGCGCGGACGACGTGCGGGCGGTCCGGCGCAGCCGTGCGCCCCGGGCGGCCGGACCGGTGGCGGCAGCGGCCGCGACTCTGCGGCGCCGCCAGTAGAGCAGCACCAGCACCAGCAGGACCAGTTCCGGGAGCAGGCGGATCACGGGGATGAAGGAGCGGGCGGAGATGCCGTGGTGCGATGACGCGGCGGATGCCTGCTCGGGGGTGGGCGCGCCGAGGAAGACCGTGTGCGAGCCGCTGTCCACGGACGGCTCGGTCAGCGAATCGCCCACGTGCTGCGGCAGTTGGGCGTAGTGCGCCTTGAAGTTGCTGTCGCTGACCTGCTGGAAGGGGACGTTGGTGAGGTCTACTCCACCGTAGACGTAGGTGCGGGTGTGGACCGTGTCGCCCTCGGTCGTCTTGTGGGTGACGTTGAACTCGCCCTTGGTGTAGGAGTCGACGTAGTCGTCGAAGGTGTCCGTGGGCTTCCAATACGTCGCGGTCGCCCAGTCGTCGACATCCCCCTTGTCGATGAGGTCGCCGTACGCGGTGTCCTGCTTGCGGCTGAGGTCCCGGTACCACTGGGCGGCGACCCGGGCGACGTAGACCCGGCGCAGATCCGCGTACGCCGGTGCCGTGTTGATCTCGTTCTTCAGCTCGGGCAGCACCAGGCTGCGGAACAGCTGCTCGTTGTGGGTCTCGGTGGCCTTGTCCTGCTTCGGGCACGACGCGGCGGCCGACGTTCCGTGGACCTTGAGGTGCTGCGTCTCCATCTCGACGTCCAGCGGGGCGTCGATGATGTAGAGCTTGTCGCCGCCCTGGTGCACCTTGGCGGGCTGGGGCACGATCCACGTGCGGTAGGACATGCAGTTGCCCGCCATCAGACCCCAGAACTGCTTGCCGAGCGCGGTGTCGGGATGGATGAGCCTGCCGATGCTCTTCTTCATCTGCAGGTCGGCCTGGGGCATGACCCGGCCGGCGTCGGTACGGCCCAGCTTGCCGTCGACGATGCGATCGGGCTCGGTGGGGTCTGCTTCCACTTCGACTCCAGGAAGTCGTCACGCGGCTCGGAACGGAGGAAGACACCGTTCCGGTAGACGTCGAACACGACCACCCGGTTCTTCACCAGGTTGCCGGTGCTGGCGGTCACCACCGTCATACGGGTGCCGTCCGCGGTGACGTACTCGATGGCCGCCACATTCCTGTTCATGGAGATGCCGTGGTTGATCCGGTCCTGCTGCATGTACCTCGCCAGGCGGGTGGTGCCCCACGGCACCTGTCCCTTCGGCGACGTGGCCGCCGCCGGGAGTCCCGCCCGGGTCGGGGCCGCACGCGCCGCGTCAGCACGGCCAGTCGGGGGCCGGGTCCTCGGCGAGCAGGGGGCGGAGGGCGCCGAGGACCGCGCCGACGCAGACGTCGCGCAACTGGGTGCGGGTGCACGTCTCCTGGGTGAGCCAGTCGACGCAGAGGATCTGGACGAAGACCAGCCAGCTCTTCAGGACGCCGGACACGGCCTCGCGGACGTCGTCGTCCGCGAGGGGGAGTACGGCCAGCAGCCGCGTGCGGAGCGCGTCGAGCTCGTTCGTCATGATCGTCTGGATCACCGGGTCACCCGCGAGGACCCGGTTCGCGGCGAGGACGGCGTTGCGGTTCGCCACGAAGTAGTCCAGGTGGACGTCCATCCCCTGGATGAGCTGCTCCAGCAGGGAGTCGGCGGGGTCGAGCCGCGTCTCGGCGAGCAACTGGTCCGCCGCCTGCTGGTAGACGGCCGCGAAGAGGGTCTGCTTGCTCGGGAAGTGCCGGTAGAGCAGGGCCCGGGAGACCCCCGCCTGGTCGGCGACCTCCTCCATCAGCACGTCGGCGTACGGGTGCGTGGCGAAGAGCCGGGCGCCGACCGTGAGCAGTTGGGCGCGGCGGTCGGCGGGGGTGAGTCGCTGGCGGGGGGACACGGGAGAAGTCTAGTTGACACGGGTCTACTTGGCCGCCACTGTAGTAGACACATGTCAACTAAGCTCCGCAGTGACGGCTTGGAGGAATCAATGGCCAGGGTTCTGCGCCCGCTCACACAGCTGATGGGATGGGCCTGTGTGGCGATCGGCCTGTTCCACGTGGCGCTCGGCAACGCGGCGATCCCCGGCGCCGGTTCCGCCGGTACGACGATCGACAGCTGGGGCAGGTTCATGGGCGCCAGCTTCGTCGGCTACGGGCTGGCCTGGATCTGGACCGGGCGGCAGCGCCCGATCCCGGCACAGGCGGTGCGGTGGCTGACCGCGGTCTTCCTGCTGGGCGGCGTGGGCCGGCTGATCTCACTCGCCGAGCACGGCTGGCCGCAGTGGTTCCAGATCGCGCTGACGGTGATCGAACTCGGGTTGCCGCCGGTCTTCTTCTGGCTGGCCGACGCGGAGGAAGGGCCCTCTGGGGCGGCGGCGACCTGGTGGCCGGCCGACTGATCGACGAACGCGCCTGAGCCCGGCCGAGCCCGGAACCGCGAGCCCCGACGACGACTCCGGCTCCGGCTCCGGGCCGCGAACGCCGGGCGCGACACCGGCTGGACACCTCGGCCCGGTACGGTGCGCCGACCCGCGACCCGCGACCCGCGACCCGCGACCCCGGCCCGCCGTCCGCCGTCCGCCCGAGGAGTGAGTGTTGACCACCCCGCCGCCCCCCGCCGGCCCCGGCGCCGGCCCCGCCCTGAAGCGCCGGCTGGGAGTCTTCGACGCCGTCGTCATCGGCCTCGGTTCGATGATCGGCGCGGGCATCTTCGCCGCGCTCGCCCCGGCCGCCGGGGCCGCGGGGTCCGGGCTGCTGCTCGGTCTGGCGCTGGCCGCCGTGGTGGCGTACTGCAACGCCACGTCGTCAGCCCGCCTGGCGGCCCGCTACCCCCAGTCGGGCGGCACGTACGTCTACGGGCGTGAGCGCCTCGGCAACTTCTGGGGTTATCTGGCCGGTTGGGGGTTCGTCGTCGGCAAGACGGCCTCGTGCGCGGCGATGGCCCTGACCGTCGGCTCGTACGCGTGGCCGGGGCAGCAGCACGCGGTCGCCGTCGTCGCCGTGGTGGCACTGACCGCGGTGAACTACGCCGGGGTGCAGAAGTCGGCCTGGCTGACCCGGGTCATCGTCGCCGTCGTGCTCGCGGTGCTCGCCGCGGTGGTGGCCGTCTGCCTGACCAGCGGCAGCGCCGACACCGCGCGGCTGGGCATCGGCACCGACGCCACCGTCGGCGGGGTGCTCCAGGCCGCCGGGCTGCTCTTCTTCGCCTTCGCCGGCTACGCCCGCGTCGCCACCCTCGGGGAGGAGGTACGCGACCCGGCCCGCACCATCCCCCGGGCGATTCCGATCGCCCTGGGCATCACCCTCGTGGTGTACGCGGCCGTCGCCGTCACCGTCCTGACGGTGATCGGACCGGACCGGCTGGGGGACGCCACCGCGCCGCTGGCCGACGCCGCCCGCGCCGCCGGCGCTCCGGGCCTGGTGCCGGTGGTACGCGCGGGGGCCGCCGTCGCCGCGCTGGGTTCGCTGCTGGCGCTGATCCTCGGCGTCTCGCGCACCACCCTCGCGATGGCCCGCGACCGGCACCTGCCGCACGCGCTGGCCGCCGTCCACCCGCGCTTCCACGTCCCCCACCGTGCGGAACTCGCCGTCGGGGCCGTCGTCGCCGTGCTCGCCGTGACGGTGGACGTCCGCGGGGCGATCGGCTTCTCGTCCTTCGGCGTGCTGGCGTACTACGCCGTGGCCAACGCGTCCGCCCTCACCCTCACCCCCGCCGAGGGACGTCCTCCCCGCGCCGTACCCGTAGTCGGCCTGGCCGGCTGCGTCGTCCTGGCGTTCGCCCTGCCGGCGGCATCGGTCGCCACCGGCGCGGCGGTCCTCGCCCTCGGCGCGGTCGTCTACGCCGTCCGCCGTACCACCGACCGCGACTGACGACCCGCGACTGACAGACCCGGGTTGCACCGACTCCCCCGCGCGGTCTACGCCGCCAGGCGGACATCCCTCAGGCGTACTGCCGTCAGCCGGCTTGCGGGCGCTGCGAGGTCTCGGCCGGCGAGCCGGGGTCGCGCTGCTCGTCCTCGATCTCGCGCAGGTGCCGTAGCGCCGGAAGGGCCGCGGTCAGCGCCGCCGCCTCGTCAGCAGGCAGCCGTTCGATGAGCCGGGCGAACGTCTCGATGCCGGTCTGCCGCCGCGCGTGCATGTAGGCGGAGCCCGCCTCGGTGATGGCGACCAGCACCACCCGCCGGTCGGCCGGGTCGCTGCGCCGCTCCACCAGGCCGGCCCGCTCCAGGGTGGCGACCAGCGCCGTCGCCGAGGGCTGGGTGATGCCGGACATCGCCGCGAGGTCGGTGATCCGCCGCGGGCCCGTCCGGTTCAGGGTGCCGAGGGCCGATGTCGAGGTGAGGCTCAGGTCGCGGGACACCCGGCGGAGCAGGGACGAGAGCAGGTCGTACACCACGTCGGCCGACCGCGCCGCGGCCTCCGCCTCAAGGTCCACCCCGCCTCCGGCACCCGCGCCGCCGACGGGCTCGCTCCTCGCCGCGGAGGCCGCGGAGGCCGCGGAAGCCGCGGAAGCCGCGGAAGCCGCGGAAGCCGCAGAGGCGGATGTGCTCATGAGCGGAAGCCTAGCCGCCCGCGATCTAGCTGCATCATGCATCACATTGACAGTCTATATAGATAGTCAATATTGTTGGCCACATGACAGCAGAACCTCACACCGCGGACACCGCGCCGGACGCGAGCGACCGGCCGAGCCCGTTCCGCCAGCCGAAAGCCGTCTGGGCGGTGGCGTTCGCCTGCGTCATCTCCTTCATGGGCATCGGCCTCGTCGATCCGATCCTGCCGTCGCTCGCGTCGAAGCTGCGGGCCAGCCCCAGCCAGGTGGAACTGCTCTTCACCAGCTACCTCGTGGTGACCGCGGTGGCGATGCTGGTGACCGGCTGGGTCTCCAGCCGGCTGGGCGCCAAGGCCACGCTGATCGCCGGGCTGGTGCTGATCGTGGTGTTCTCCGCGGTCGCCGGCGCCAGCGGGAGCATCGGGCAGATCGTGGAGTTCCGGGCCGGCTGGGGCCTGGGGAACGCGCTGTTCATCGCGACCTCGCTCGCGGTGATCGTCGGCTCGGCCAGCGGCGGGTTCGCCGGCGCCATCGTGCTGTACGAGACCGCGCTCGGCGTCGGCATCGCGCTCGGCCCGCTGCTGGGCGGGCTGCTCGGCAACATCAGCTGGCGGGGGCCGTTCTTCGGCGTCTCCGCGCTGATGCTGATCGCGCTCGCGGCGACCGCGATCCTGGTCCCGGCGACGCCGCGGCCGGCCCGGAAGTCCTCGATCAGCGAGCCGCTCAAGGCGCTGCGGCACCGCAGCCTGACCACCACCAGCGTCACCGGGCTGCTGTACAACTGGGCGTTCTTCACCATCCTGGGCTACGCCCCGTTCCTGATGCACCTGTCGCCGCTGAAGCTCGGCGCGGTCTTCTGCGGGTGGGGCGTGCTGGTCGCGATCTTCGCGGTGTTCGGCGCCCCGGCGCTCAAGTCCCGGTTCGGGACGGCCCGGACGCTGTACGGGACCATGGTGCTGATGGCCGTCGACTCGCTGGTGATCGGCCTGTTCCCGGGCCACCCGGCGGTCGTCATCGGCGCGACGATCGCGTCGGGCGTCTTCATCGGTACGAACAACACACTGGTGACCACCGCGGTGATGAGCATCTCGCCGGTGCCGCGTCCGGTGGCCTCGGCGACGTACGGGTTCGTCCGGTTCATCGGCGGCGGGCTGGCACCGTTCGCGGCGGGCAAGCTGGTCGAGCACTACAACGCGCATGTGCCGTTCATCCTGGGGGCCGTCGTCCTCGTGGCGGGCGCGGTGGTGCTGAGCACCGTGCACGGCGCGCTGGACGAGGCCGACGCGGACGAGACGCACGCCGGGCCCTCGCACGAGCGGGCGGACGCCGAGGACGCGGCCGGGGACGTGCCGGGCCTGCCGGAGGAGGCCGTGCTGGCCGAGACGGCACTGACCGAGGACCGCGAACTCGGCCGCGGTTGAGTGGCGGACGCGAACACTCCGCACTTCGGTGCGACTGCCTGGCCCCGCCCCCGGCGCGAACGCTCGCGGCGGAGTTCACAGGGGGTTCATTGACTTGGCCGGCCCGGGCTGCCTGACTTGCACCAGGGCCGGTTGACCGGTCATCGGCGCGATGTCCGCACGGGCGGACGGGTGATGGGTGGTCGGGATGTACGCAGGACCGGGGATGGCCGCGTGGCGACGCCACGGCCGTCGCGCCGCGTTCCTGGCCCGGCACATCGACCTGCTCCGCGTGTGCAGCGCCCTCTGTTGCGGCTGACTCCCGGTCCCGCTTCCGGGCCCGCCTCCGGTCCCACCCCCGGTCCGCCTCCCGGTCCGCCCTTCCGGTTCTGAGCCGCGGCTCGTCCGGGCGCCGGGTCTGCTGACCGTCGACAACCCCTGAGACTCCCTGGTCCCTGCCACCTGCCGGCCTGCCCCCGCGCTGGAGTTCCGATGAGCGACTCATCCCCGCCCGCCGGCGTCGCCGACGCCGCACCGGACGTACCCCCGTCCCCTCCCCCGTCTCCGCCGCCCGCCCCCGGGCCCGACGCGCTGAAGGCGCAACGCGTGATCCCGCTGCGGCACCCCGGCCGCTGGATCGCCACCCTCGTCGTCCTCGTGGTGGTCGCCCAGCTGATCCACGGGCTGGCCACCAACCCGTTCTTCGAGTGGGACAGGTTCCGCTACTGGTTCCTGCGGCCGGTGATACTCGACGGCCTGCTGGTCACGCTCAAGGTGACCGCGTGGAGCGCGCTGTTCGGGCTGCTCGGCGGCGTCGTGCTGGCGCTGTGCCGGCTGTCGCGGAGCCCGGTGCTGCGCACGGTCGCTTGGGTGTACATCTGGCTGTTCCGGTCGGTGCCGCTGATCGTCGTGCTGCTGTTCATGTACAACTTCAGCGCCCTGTATGCCACGTTGAGCGTGGGCGTGCCCTTCGGCCCCGGCTTCGCGCACTTCGACGAGTCGAAGCTCGCCACCGAGATGGTGGTCGCGGTGGTCGGCCTCAGCCTCAACGAGGCCGCGTACGCCGCCGAGGTGGTGCGGGCCGGCGTGCTCTCGGTCGACCAGGGCCAGCACGAGGCAGCCGCCGCGCTCGGCCTGCCCAGGGGCTACCAGTTCACCCGGATCGTCTTCCCGCAGGCGCTGCGGGCGATCGTCCCGTCGTACGTCAACCAGCTGATCGGCCTGATCAAGGGCACCTCGCTGGTCTTCTACGTCTCGCTGCTCGACCTGTTCGGCAAGGCGCAGACGATGGCGAGCACGTATCCGAGCGACATCGTGCCGCTGCTGCTCGTGATCACCGCCTGGTACGTGATCCTCACCAGCGTGGTGTCGGTGGTCCAGTTCTACGTGGAGCGGTACTACTCGCGCGGCGCGCTGCGCACCATGCCGCCCACCCCGTTGCAGAAGCTGCGCGCCGGGCTGTCCGGCGTACGCGGCCGGATCGCGATCGGAGCGGCGGGATGAGCGGCGGGACGAGCGCCGCCGTCAGCATCCATGACGCGCACAAGTGGTACGGCGCCCACCACGTGCTGGCCGGTGTCGACCTGACCGTGCGGCCAGGGCAGGTGACGGTGATCGTGGGGCCGTCGGGCTCCGGCAAGTCCACTCTGCTGCGGGCCGTGAACCACCTGGAGAAGCTGGACATCGGGCACGTCAGCGTCAACGGCGAGCTGATCGGGGTGCGCAGGCACCGCGGCCGGCTGAAGGAGCTGAGCGAGCGGGCGATTCTCGCGCAGCGCAGCCGGATCGGCTTCGTCTTCCAGAACTTCAACCTGTTCCCGCACCTGACCGTGCTGGAGAACGTGGCCGCCGCCCCGGTCGCCACCGGCCGTACGTCGCGGGCCCGTTCGCTGGACGCGGCCCGGGTGCTGCTGGAACGGGTCGGGCTCGGCGACAAGGCCGGTGCCTGGCCGCGGCAGTTGTCCGGAGGACAGCAGCAACGGGTCGCCATCGCGCGGGCCTTGGCGCTGGAGCCCGGCGTCATCCTCTTCGACGAGCCGACGTCCGCACTCGACCCCGAACTGGTCGGCGAGGTGCTGGCCGTCATCAAGGACCTGGCGACCAGCGGCACCACGCTGATCGTCGTCACGCACGAGATCGGCTTCGCCCGGGAGATCGCCGACACCGTCGTGTTCCTGGACGGCGGCCGGATCGTCGAGCAGGGCACGCCGGAGGACGTCCTCGACCACCCGCGGCACCCGCGCACCAAGGAGTTCCTGAGCAAGGTGCTCTGACCGCCGCTCCCGCCCCCTCGCGACGCGCCGCCCTCGCACCACCAGACCCTCGCCACACCCCGATACCCTATGACCGTTAAGGATGCGATATGTCCCGCTTTCGTACCAGATTCCTGCTCAGCGCCGCCGTCGCGTCCAGCCTCGCCCTCGGGCTCACCGCCTGCGGCGGCGGCGACGGCGACAGCGGCTCCGCGGCCCCGGCCGCCGCGACCGCCAAGGACGGCGTGGTGATCGGCGCGGTGTCCAACGGCGCCGCGAAGCCGGCCACGCTGACCGTGCCGGTGAACGCCGCGCTGCGCGCCGAACTGCCCAAGAGCGTCACCGACAGCGGGCAGTTGGTCATCGGCCTCGGCTTCCTCCAGGGCGGCGCCCCGCCGATCGGCTTCGTCGGCGACGACCAGAAGACCGTCACCGGCTCCGAACCCGACCTGGCCCGGCTGATCGCCCAGGAGTTCGGCCTCAAGCCGGTGTTCCACAACGCCACCTGGGACAACCTGTTCGTCGGCATCGACAGCGGCAAGACCGACGTCGGCTTCTCGAACATCACCGACACCGAGCAGCGCAAGGAGAAGTACGACTTCGCCAGCTACCGGCAGGACAACCTCGGCCTGGAGGTGCTGAAGAAGAGCAAGGTGACCTTCGACGGCACCGCCGACAGCCTGGCCGGCCTGACCATCGCCGTCGGCTCCGGCACCAACCAGGAGAAGATCCTGCTGGAGTTCCAGAAGGAGCTGAAGGCCAAGGGCAAGAAGCTCACGATCAAGTACTACCAGGAGAGCAACAGCACCTATCTGGCGCTGACCTCGGGCAAGATCGACGGCTACTTCGCGCCCAACCCCGGCATCGCCTACCACATCGTGCAGACCGCCGGTAAGCCGCAGGCCACCCGCAGCGCGGGCAAGTACTCCGGCGCGGGCGCCACCTTGCAGGGGCTGATCTGCGCCACCACGAAGAAGGACGACGGCCTTGCCAAGCCGCTCGCGGACGCGATCAACCTGCTGATCAAGGACGGCCAGTACGCCAAGTGGCTGGCCACCTGGAACCTCGCCAACGAGGCCGTGCCGTCCTCCCAGATCAACCCGCCGGGCCTGCCGCTCGACAACTCCTGACCGGCGCGAGCACCGGCACGGGCACGGACACCGGCACGAGCACCGGCACCGGCACTACGCCCCCACACCGTGACGAGGCCCACACCCGTCACACGGGCCGCCCGCCGCGCCCAGCAAGAACAATGGCCGTGAGCAGCAGAAACGGAGTGCACCGCCACCATGTCGACCAGCCTTCAGCCCCCGCAGCAGCCCGCCCCGAACGGCGCCGGCGCCCCTGACCTGGCCGCCCCTGCCGTCCCGACCGTCCCGACCGCCCTGGCCGTTCTGGACAACCCGGCCTGGGCCGCACTGACCGGACCGCACCGCCACCTCGCCGAGATCGTCGGCTCGGCCGCCCGCTACCAGGCGGAGGTGTCCCCGTTCACCGCGATCGAGGACGCCGGCGACCCGCAGGCGTGGGCGGATCTGGCCGCGCTGGTCGGCCCGGGCGGCACCTTCGCGCTGGCCGGGGTGCCGGAGCTGCCCGAGGGGTGGTCCACCGGCCAGTCGGGGGACGGCGTACAACTGGTGGCCGACACCCTGCGGGATGAGTCCGACCCGGAGGCGCGGCGGCTGACCGACGCCGACGTGCCGGAGATGCTCGACCTGGTGGCGCGCACCAAGCCGGGGCCGTTCCTGCCGCGGACCATCGAGCTGGGGGCGTACTACGGGATCTTCCGGGACGGCCGGCTGGTCGCCATGGCGGGCGAGCGGCTGCGCCCGCCCGGCTTCACCGAGATCAGCGCGGTGTGCACCGACGACGCGCACCGCGGGCAGGGGCTGGCGACCAGGCTGGTCCGGCATGTCGCCGCGGGCATCAGGCAGCGCGGCGACACCCCGTTCCTGCACGCGGCGGCGGTGAACACCCGGGCGATCAGGCTCTACGAGTCGATGGGCTTCCGGCTGCGCCGCAGCACCAGGTTCCACTTCGTCCAGGTGCCGGAAGGCGCCGCCGGCGGGGATTCCGCCGGCGGCGCCTGAGCCGTTCCGCCCGAGGACCCGCGGGGTCGGTCAGGTCAGCGGCGGCAGCTCCAGGTGCTCGCGCAGGGTCGTGCCCTCGTACGCGGTGCGGTACGACCCGCGCTCCTGGAGCTCGGGGACGACCTTGTCCACGATGTCGGTCAGCGCGTCGGGCAGCAGGTGCGGCACGATGTTGAAGCCGTCGGCGGCCCGGGTGCGCACGTAGTGGGTCCACTTGTCAGCGATCTGCCCGGCGGTGCCGACGAACGGCGGCCTGCGGGACTGCACCTCGCGCACCAACTGCACGATGGACAGGTCCCGTTCGGCCGCCAGGTCGCGCCACTTCTGGATCTGCGCCAGCTTGCCCGTGCGGTCCTCGATGGCGATCGTGCCGCGTGACGGGTCGAGTTCGGCCTCGCTCGGCTCGATGTCGGGCAGCGGCCCGTCCGGGTCGTAGGCCGACAGGTCGGTGCCCCAGTACTGTTCGAGGAACGCGATCGCCCGTGGCGGCGAGACCTGTTCCTCGCGCAGCCAACCGGCCTTGTCCTCCGCGTCCTTGGCGTTGTCGCCGACCACCACGATGGCGCCGGGCAGGATGCGCACCGAGTCGGCCGGACGCCCGTGCCTGACCAGCCGGGCCCGCAGATCGGCCGCGTAGGCGAGCGCCTTCTCGTAGCCGGTGTTGGCGGAGAACACCACATCGGCGTGGGCGGCGGCCAGTTCACGGCCGCCGTCGGAGTCGCCGGCCTGGAAGACCACCGGACGGCCCTGCGGGCTGCGCGGCACGGTGGCCGCCGCCCGCAGCCTGACCAGGTCGGTGTCCCTGGCCACGGTCCTGTCCGCCCCCGCCGGGGCGTCCGCCGCGGCCCACAGCGCCTTGGCCGCCTCGACGAAGCCGGTGGCCCGCTCGTAGCGGCGCTCGTGCGCCAGCCAGCCGCCGTGCCGGAAGTTCGCGCCGGTCCAGGCGTTGTCGGTGGTGACCACGTTCCAGCCGGCCCGGCCGTCGGACAGCAGGTCGAGCGAGGCCAGCCGGCGGGCGAGGTCGGCCGGGTAGTTGTAGGTGGTGTTCTGGGTGGCGACCAGGCCGATCCTGCTGGTCGCCCCGGCCAGTGCGGACAGCTGGGTGATCGCGTCCGGCCGGCCGGCGATGTCGAGGTCGAAGACCCGCCCCTGGTTCTCGCGCACCCGCAGCCCCTCGCCGAGGAAGAACGCGTCGAACAGGCCGCGTTCGAGCAGCCTGGCGACATCGACGAAGGTCTCGATGGCGGTGTGCGAGGGTGACGAGGGCTTCGTCCAGATGAGTTGCGGGCCGACGCCGGTGAAGAAGACGCCGAGGTGCACCCGGGCGTTCGGGTCGTGGTCGGGGGTGGCGGTGCCCTGCACCGGTGCTGGCATGGCGGTCACCTCAGGAGTTCGTGGTCGCCGGGACGGCGAACCGGTTGGCCGGGCGCGGCAGGCCCAGGGTGTCGCGCAGGGTGGCGCCCGGCCGCGGCGGCCGGTGCGGTCCCGCGTCGGCGAGGGCGGGCAGCACCTGCCGGGCGAGCACCGGCAGATCGGTGCCGAGCACCGCGGGACGCAGCCGTACGCCGTCCACGCTGCCCGCCAACTCCCGCAGCAGGCCGACCAGTCCGGCCGCGGAGCCGATGTGCCGCAGCCGGCCGGTCTGCGGCCATGGCCCGTCCAGCGCGGCGAGCCTCTCGACGGCGGGCAGTCCGGCGTCGAGCAGCACCTCGACCTCGGCGAAGACCAGCGGCGCGCCGGCCTGCCTGGACACCGCGGCCGCGGCGGCGACGGCCGCCGGGTCCGGCTGCGCGACGAGGACGACGTCGGCCCGGCCGCCGACGGCGAGGTGGTCGGGGGCCAGCACCACGACCTGCCCCTGCGGCGGCCTCGGCGTGATCAGCGGTCCCTTGACGGTGAAGCGGTCGCCTTCGACGTCGACGTGGTGGACCTTGCGCCAGTCCAGGAAGCGGCCGGTGGCCACGTCCTTGATCACCGCGTCGTCCTCCCACGAGTCCCACAGCGCGCGGGCCGTGTCGATCACGTCCGCGACCTCGCGGCGCAGCGCCCGCGGGTCCAGCGGCACCGCCCCGACGGTCGCCTGCGCGTGGGCGTCGTTGGCGGCGCCGACCACCCAGGCCGCCCGGCCGTTGCTCGCGTGGTCGAGCGAGGCGAGCTGGGTGGCCAGGTGGAAGGGCTCGGTGACGGTGGCGTGCAGGGTCGGCGCGAGGCCGATCCGGTCGGTCAGGGTCGCCACGAACGCGGCCCGGGTGCCGGCCTCGACGCGCAGGCCGGCGCCGTTTCCCGGGGCGTTCCCTGGGCCGCTCCCGGCGTCGGGCGGCAGCGGTGTGTCGGCGAAGGTGACGAGGGCGAAGCCGGCCTCCTCGGCGGCGGCGACGGTCCGGCGCAGCGCGGCGCCGCCGAGGCCGCCGCCCGCGGTGGCGGCGGCGGGATGGGCGCCGCCGCCGTCGGCCTCAAGGGCCAGGTGCAGGCGGCGGCCGCCGTGGTCACGGCTGGTCATTGCGCGGCTTCTCCTGCGCCGGGTCCGGCCGGCCGGCACGGTCGCCATCGGCTCCCGGCACGACCGGGGCCGGGTCGCCGGTGGTGGACTTCGGGCCGGTCGGGGTCTTCTCGCCGGCCTCGATCGGCACCCGCAGCCGGTTCTCGGCCGGCGGCAGCGGGCAGGTGGCCAGGTCGGTGTAGGCGCAGGGCAGGTTCGAGGCCCGGTTGAAGTCGATCAGCACGGTGCCGTCGGCGTCGGGCGCGGCGATGGACAGCGCGCGGTTGGCCGCGTAGGTGGTGACACCCGAGGTGGCGTCGGTGAGCAGCACCGTCAGGCTGCCGGCCGCCCGGCCGTTGAACGCGGTCAGCCGGTGGGTCGTCCCGTCGAGCTCGAACTCGACCTGGCCCGGGGCGTCGTAGACGTGGCTGAGGCCCTCGACGGCCGCTCCCACGGTCGTCGGGCGCGGCGCGTCGAACGGCAGGTAGCGGCCGGTGCGGGCCCACCGCGGGTCGGGGGCGTAGGCGGGGGTGCCGGCGAAGGCGAGCCGCAGCGCGTTCTCCGGGTGCCGGGGCCTGATGATGTCGTGGCCGCCGCGCTTGGCGACCTCGATCACCGCGTCGCCGGCGGCGGGGAACAGGCTGTCCCGCTCGGCGATCACGCCGAAGTCGTGCCGGCCGCGCAGCGTCTGCCCGTCGAGCAACAGCTCCTCGCCGTCGGCCAGTTCGACCATCACGCCCTCGTCGGTGCTCGACCAGGCGCCGGGCGCGTCGGGGAAGCGGGCCGGGATCTCGTCCAGCCAGCGCAGGCTGGTGATGGCGAGGAAGCCGTGCGGGTCGGCGAGCTGCCGCTCGTGGTCGGCGTGCCAGCGCTCCCAGTCCTCGACGAAGGCGGCGCGGTCGGTCTCTGCTGCTTGTGCGGTCACGATGACTCCTTGGCTGGAACTCGGGTGTCGGAGGCGGGTGTTCTGAGGGCGGTGTCGGCGGCTTCTTCGAGCCGGCGGAACCGGCTGGCGTGGAAGACCAGCGGCGGCACCGAGTGGTCGGCGTCCAGCGCGTGGATCCGCAGCAGGACGATGTCGTGGTCGCCGGCCCTGACGTGCTGCTCGATGGAGCAGTCGAACCAGGCGCTGCCGCCGTCGAGCAGCACGGCCCCGTCGTCGGTGGCGTGCCAGTCGAGGCCGGCGAACCGGTCGCCGGTGCGGGCGGCGAGCTGTGCGCAGGCGGCTTCCTGTTCGGCGCCGAGCACGGTGACGCCGAGCCGGGCGCGGTCGGCCAGCACCGGCCAGGTGGTCGAGGTGTGCGCCACGCAGACCGACAGCAGCGGCGGGTCGAGCGAGACGGAGGTGAACGAGTTGGCCGCGAGTCCGGCGGGGGCGCCGTCCACCAGTGCGGCGATCGCGGTCACGCCGGTGGGGAACGCGCCGAACACCCGGCGCAGTTCGGCCGACGCGAACGACCCTTCCTGGGACGGGAGTCGGCCGTTCCCGCTCTGCTCGGCCGACCTCCCGTCGCCGTTCCCGTTCCCGTTGCTGTGCGCGGGGGCCTGCGGCCGGACGGGCTGCCGCGGGCCGCGCCCGTCACGGCGTTCGTCCCTGCACTGCGCCTTGGTCGTCGTCATCGTCGCTTCCACTCCTCGGCGAGCAGTCGGTAGGAACGGACCCGGTCGGCGTGGTCGTGCGTGATGGTGGTGACCACCAGCTCGTCGGCGCCGGTGGCGTCGCGCAGCGTCTCCAGCTGGTCGGCGACCTGCTGCGGCGATCCGACGAACTGCGTCTCGACGCGGTCCCGCACCAGCTCCTCCTCCTCCGCGCTCCACACGTGCGTGCGGGCCTCGTCGGGGGTGGGGAACGTGATGGCGCCGGCCCCGCTGCGGATGCTGTGCACCCACAGCCCGTAGCCGGTGGCCAACTCCCGTGCGGTGGCCTCGTCCTCGGCCACCACGACGTCCGCGGAGACGCTGACGTAGGGCCGGTCGAGCTCGGCCGACGGGACGAAGGCGGCCCGGTAACCCTCCGCCGCCTCCAGTACGGTGGCCGGGCTGACGTGGTAATTCGCCGCGAAACGCAGGCCGTTGGCGCCGGCGACCTGGGCGCTGATGCCGGCGCTGCTGCCCAGGATCCACACCTGGAGTTCGGCGCCCTCGCCCGGCACGATGTGCGCCTCGACGCCGTCGGCGGTGGCGTAACTGCCCGCCAGCAGCGCGAGGATGTCGGCGATCTGCTCGTCGTAGGGCTGCGGTTGCGCGCCCGGCTGGGTCAGCAGCCGCTTGTGCAGCGCGAAGCGCGGCGACTTCAGCAGCTTCTCGAACGAGAACCGGGCCGGTATCCGCAGGCCGCCCGGCGTGTAGCCGTCCACCACCGCGGTCGCGGTCAGGGCCGGCACCTTGGCGGCGGCGCCGGGCTCGGCCCGTCCGCCGGACCGGCCGAGGCCGAGGTCGAACCTGCCGGGGTGCAGGGCGTCCAGCAGCCCGAACTCCTCGACGGTGGACAGGGCGGTGCGGTGTCCGAGCTGTACGGCGCCGGCGCCGAGCCTGATGGTGCTGGTGGCGGCGGCGGTCAGGGCGAGGACGACGGCCGGGGAGGTGCCGGCCACGCCTGGGTTGAGGTGGTGTTCGGCGAACCAGTAGCGGGAGTAGCCGAGTTGTTCGGCGTGCCGGGCCAGGTCGATGCTGTTGCGCAGCGCCTGTCCCGCGCTGGATCCGGAGGAGATCGGCACGAGGTCGAGTACCGCGAGCGGGGTGTTGGCCACGGTGGTGCTCCTTGTCAGGCGCTGGCGGTGGCCGCGGCGTCGGCCGCGCTGATGGGTTCTGCGGTGGGCTCAGCACCGGTTCCGGCTTCGGCTCCGGCTTCGGCTCGCGTTCCGGGCGCGTCCGTGCCGGCCGGGCCCCACTCCCACGGCGGGTCGGGGATGTCCCTGCGCAGCACGGGCGCGATGTCGGACTGGAACAGTTCGAGCGCGTCGCGGTGCTGCGCGTCGGTCAGCCCGCCCGCGTCCGCGTGCAGGTGCAGCACGGAGTGGCCGAACTGCTCGTGGTAGCGGTGCACCTTGTCGATGACCTGCTGCGGGCTGCCGATCAGCGCCGAGCTGCGCTCGACGAAGTCCTCCAGGGTCGGGAAGACCGGCTCGACGCCCAGCTGCTTCTGGAACGCGAGATGGCCCTCGAAGACCGGCCGGTAGGCGGCGATCGCCTCCTGCGAGGTGCGGGCCGCGTAGTAGCCGGCGCTGCCCGCGCCGACGGTGGCCAGCGCCGGATCGTGGCCGTAGTGCTCCCACTGCTCGCGGTAGTACCGGACGAGTTCGGCGTAGGGCTCGATCGGGTTGGTGACGTTGGCCGAGAACAGCGGGTCGCCGTAGCGGGCGGCCAGGTCGACCGACTCGCGGCTGGTGGCGCTGCCGTGCCAGACCCGTACCGGACGCTGGAACGGCCGCGGCCACACCTCGGCCCCGGTCAGCTCCGGCCGGAACCGCGGGCTGGCGGTGACCTTGTCCTGCCGCCAGATCCGCCGGAACAGCTCGTAGCTCTCGGCGTTGCGGTCCCACTGGTCGTCGGTGGTGACATCGAACAGCTCGCGCTGGGCCGAGCCGTTGCCCTTGCCGACGATCAACTCAAGTCGCCCGCCCGACAGATGGTCGAGCGTCGCGTAGTCCTCGTACGCCCGCACCGGGTCGAGCAGGCTGAGCGTGGTGACCGCGGTGAACAGCCGGATCCGGGAGGTCAGGGCGGCGAGGTGGCTGAGCACCACGGGTGGCGAGGAGGAGATGAACGGGCGCTCGTGCCGTTCACCGACGCCGAAGCCGTCGAAGCCCAACTCCTCGGCCAGCAGGGCGTTGTCGACCACCTCGCGGAACCGGTCCTGGGTGGACTTCCTGTGTCCGGTCACGGGGTGCGGCGCGTGCACGATCAGGGTGATGGCGAGGAACTTCACGATGCCGCCCTCCCCGTGCCGGCCGCGGCGCGTGCCCGGTCGGGGTGCGCCAGGCCCAGGTGGTCGCGCAGCGTCTCGCCCTCGTACTCGGTGCGGAAGACCCCGCGCTCCTGGAGCAGCGGTACGACGGTGTCGGCGAAGTCGTCGATGCCGCCCGGGGTCAGGTGCGGCGCGAGGATGAAGCCGTCGCTGGCGTCGGCCTGCACGAACTCGTCCATCTCGCGGGCTACTTGGGCCGCGGTGCCGACGAAGGACTGCCGGCCGGTCAGCTCGATGACCAGCTCGCGGATCGAGAGCTTCTTCTCCTCCGCGACCGCCCGCCAGCGCGCCACGGTCTCGGCCCGGTCCATGGTGTTGGTGTCGGCCCGGCCGCGCACGATCGGGTCGCCGTCGATCAGCGGCTCCACCTCGGGCAGCGGGCCGTCGGGGTCGTACGCGCTCAGGTCGCGGTTCCACACCCGCTCCACGAACGTCATCGCCGTCGCCGGGCTGACCTGCTGGTGCCTGATGACGTCGGCCCGCTCGTGGGCGTCCTCCTCGGTGTCGCCGAGGACGAAGGTGACCCCGGGCAGGATCAGCAACTGGTCGGGGCTGCGGCCGTACTTGGCCAGCCGGCCCTTGACGTCGGCGTAGAAGGCCCGGCCGGCGTCCAGGGTGCCGTGCCGGGTGAAGATCGCGTCGGCGGCCGACGCGGCGAACTCCCGGCCCTGCTCGGAGTCGCCGGCCTGGAAGATCACCGGGTGGCCCTGCGGGCCGCGCGGCACGTTGAAGTGCCCGCTGATGTCGAACTGGCCGACATGGTGGTCGAACCGGCCGGGACCTGGTGCGTTCAGGAAGGCGCCGGACGCCTTGTCGGCGACGATCTCGTCTCCCTGCCAGGAGTCGAGCAGCACGCGGACGGCGGCCAGGAACTGCTGCGCCCGCTCGTAGCGGTCCTCGCGGGCGAGGTAGCCGCCGCGGCGGAAGTTCTCGCCGGTGAACTCGTCCCACGAGGTGACCACGTTCCAGGCGGCGCGGCCGGCCGACAGGTGGTCGAGCGAGGCGAACTGCCGTGCCACCTCGTACGGTTCGTTGAACGTGGAGTTGATCGTGCCGGCCAGGCCGAGCCGGTCGGTGACGGCGGCGAGCGCGGCGAGGATCGTGAAGGTGTCGGGCCGGCCGACCACGTCGAGGTCGTGGATCCGGCCGCCCTGCTCGCGCAGCCGCAGCCCCTCGGCCAGGAACAGGAAGTCGAACTTGGCCCGTTCGGCGGTTCTGGCGAGATGGACGAACGAGCTGAACTCGATCTGGCTGCCGGCCGCCGGATCGCTCCACACGGTGGTGTTGTTGACGCCGGGGAAGTGCGCGGCGAGATGGATCTGCTTGGGCGTGCTGCTCATACGGGATCGCCCTCCTCGGGGCTTCGGCTTCGCGCGGGTCGCTCACGCGGGACGTTCGGCGGTCGCGGTCTCGGTTGCAGCCGAGGCCGGGCGGTCGCGCGGTCGCGGTCAGGCGGTCGCGGTCACAGTCACGGTCAGGCGGCGGCGTAGCGGTTGGCGGGGCGCGGGAGGCCGAGCAGTCCGCGCAGGGTGCCGGCCTCGTACTCGTGCCGGAAGGCGCCGCGGCGCTGGAGTTCGGGCACCAGGCCGCGGGTGATCTGCGCCAGGTCGTGCGGCAGGGTGGCCGGCCGCAGCCGGAAGCCGGAGAGGCCGCTCGGCGCGAAGTCGTCGAAGAGGTCGGCGAGTTCGGCTGGGGTGCCGGCGAAGACCAGCGCGTCGCTCGCGTACGGCGCCTCCAGCAGACCGTCCAGCCTGGCCCTGCGGTCGGCGGCCCGGCCGGGCTGCTCGTCCAGGAAGACCACCAGGTCGGCGAGGACGTGCACGGTCTCGGCGGCCCGGCCGGCCCGGTCCTGCTCGTCGCGGATCTCGCCGATGACCGCCGCCGCCTGGCCCGCGTCGTGCGGGGTGACGAAGCCGAGGTCGGTGGAGCCCGCGACCAGCCGGAAGGGCTCGGTGCGGTGCGCGAGCGCGGCGACCAGCGGCTGGCCCTGCGGCGGACGCGGGGTGATCGAGGGGCCCTTGACGCTGAAGTGCCGGCTCTCGAAGTCGATGTAGTGCAGCTTGTCGCGGTCGATGAAGCGGCCGGTGGCCACATCGCGGATCTCGGCCTCGTCCTCCCAGCTGTCCCACAGCCGCCGCACCGCCTCCACGTAGTCGGCGGCCTCGCCGAACAGGTCCTGGAGCAGGGCGAGTCCGGCCGGCGAGTCGAGTTCGCTGACCGGCAGCCGGGGCAGCGTGCGGCGGCCGAAGTGCGCGGCCTCGTCGGCCTTGCCCGACACCCTGACCTGCACGCCGGCCCGGCCGCCGCTGACGTAGTCGAGGGTGGCGATCGCCTTGGACAGGTGGAAGGGCTCGGTGTGGGTGACCACCGCGGTCGGCACCAGTCCGATGTGCCGGGTCAGCGGGGCGATCCGGGCGGCGGTGAGCACCGCGTCCAGCCGGCCGCGCACCTGGTCGGTGCGGTTGTCGGAGCCGGCGGGGCTGTTGAAGGGCGGGCCCTGCGGGCCGAGCGAGTCCTCGATGGTGATCAGGTCGAGCAGGCCGCGTTCGGCCTCGGCGGCCAGGCCGGCCCAGTACGGGGCGCCGAACAGGTCGGCGGGCCGGGCGTCGGCCTCCCGCCAGGCCGCGGGGTGCCAGCCCGCGCCGTCGAGGGCGACGGCCAGATGGAGGTGGGTGGTCGGACGGGACATGGGCGTACCGCTTCCTGCTCGGATCTGCGCGGACGGGTCGCAGGCGGACGGCCGCTCACCGGGCCTGGCGGCGTAACGGCCTTGAGAAGTAAGGGAGTTGCCGCTTCGTTGCGGCGTGGCGGGGTTGCGGCATGAGCGGCATGAGCCGCGTGAGCGGCGCGCCGGCGGGCGCGGGCATGCCGGACGGGGCCCGCGCCGGGCGCACGGCCCAGGGCGGGTTCGGCGGAGACGAGGGGGAGGGCGGAGCGGGGAGAGCGCGGCCGGAGGTCAGCCGGCGGTGCGCGGCAGCGCGGCGGTCCGGAACTCCGGACAGCGGGGCGCGGTCGCCGGTGCGCCCGGACACAGGGCGCCGGCGACACGCTGGAGGTCGATGTGCCGGCGGGAGAACATGAGGATGCCCGGCATCGACCGCTCAGTGGTCTTCCGCACCGCCGACACCTCCCCGTCCCGATCGGCTCGCGCCTGTTCGAGCTCGCACTTGCCGAGCCGTCTTCGGCTCCGCCGGGTCGTCACCTGGAGCACCCCACCGCGACAGAGGGTTGCCGGTCAGCCGGCCAGGGCCTTGGTTGCTGACGCTCATGACCTGCAAGCACGGTAACTCCGTCGCGCGCTCGAACACAATCCCCTCCCGCCCGGAGTGACCTGCGTCGCTCCGGCCCGGTCGGGGCGGCCGGGGGATTGTCCAACCGCCGCCCTGCGGTTAACGTGCTGTAGGCATAGGCCCTTCTGAGCGGGCCACCAGAGCGACGCGACCGAGGGGATGGGACACATGGACGCCGACCGGCGCGACCACGAGCTGTGCCCCCGCGGCTCGTTCCAGACCCCGGTGACCCGGCGGCATGTCGACCTGCTCCGGGTCAGCAGCGCGCTGTGTCCGGAAACGCCCGCGGTCCACTGACCGTTCGACGGCGACGCGCCGGAGCCTGAGCGCTCGGTGAACGCGCGCCGCACCGCATTCCCGCTGAGCCGCCGTTCGCCCTCGTCCCGTCTTTCCGGGATCGACGGTTCGCCCGGCCGGCCTCGAACTCCCGCTCGCTCCTCGGCAGTTGACGTGGCGCCGGTCATCGGCGTGCGGCCGGGACGTGCGCGCCCACGCCTCCTTACGCCTTCCTCCCGGTAGCCGCCCGCGGCGCACCGGCCCCCGCGCGGGGCCGTCGCGCCCGCATGCGCGCCGCCGCGGTACCCCGACGAGACGGGAACCCCGCCGATGACCCAGCACGACACCTCAGGACCGGCCACCGCCGCGCCGGGACACCCGCCGCCCGACCCCGCACCCACGCCTCCCGACCTGTCCAAAGCGGCGGGCCGGACGCCGGACGGCCGACCGTCGGACAGCGGGGCCCTGGACCGCCGTTCCCTGGACCGCAGGCCCGACGACGAGGAGCTGCTGTCCGCGAAGCTGGTGCCGCTGCGCCACCCCGGCCAGTGGATCTCCGCGGCCGTGCTGCTCGTACTGTTCGCGATGCTGGTCCACACCCTGGTCGCCAACGACCGCTTCCAGTGGCACGTCGTCGGCCACTACTTCCTGCGCGGCTCGATCATGCACGGCCTCGAACTCACCTTGTGGCTCACCGCCGCCGTGATGTCCAGCGGCTACCTGCTCGGCATCGGGGTGGCCGCGATGCGGCTGTCCCGCAACCCGGTGCTGAGCTCGCTGAGCTTCGGCTTCGTCTGGCTGATCCGCTCGGTGCCGCCGCTGGTGCAGCTGCTCTTCTGGTACGAACTCGCCTCGCTCTACCCGCGGTTGTCGGTGGGCGTGCCGTTCGGCCACGAGTTCGCCGGGGTGCAGACCGCGCACCTGTTCAGCGGCATCCTGGCCGCCTACGTCGGGCTCACCCTCGATGTGGCGGCGCTGTCCGCGGAGATCGTGCGCGGCGGCATCCTGTCCGTCGACCCCGGGCAGCGCGAGGCCGCGAAGGCGCTGGGGCTCGGCGAGGGGCGGATCTTCCGCAGGATCGTGCTGCCGCAGGCCATGCCGGCGATCATCCCGTCGTCGGGCAACCTGCTGATCGGGATGCTCAAGGCGACCTCGATCGTCAGCGTCATCGCCGTCCAGGACCTGCTGTACTCCACCCAGTTGATCTACAACCAGAACTTCCTGATCATGCCGCTGCTGCTGGTCGCGACCATCTGGTACATCATCCTGACCACGCTGCTGTCGATCGGGCAGTTCTACGTCGAGCGCTACTACGCGCGCGGCAGCGACCGGTCGGACAAGCCGCCGTCCCGCGGTCTGTGGCAGGTGACGCGGTCCAACATCCCGCTGTTCGGCTCGGCCAAGTCGCCGCTCGCGGGGCTGTCATGACCGCCGCCGACGACCGTCCGCTGGTGCGGATCAGGGGCCTGCGCAAGAGCTTCGGCGCGAACGTCGTGCTCGACGGCATCGACCTGGACGTGCGCGAGGGCGAGGTCACCGTGCTGCTCGGCCCGTCGGGCTCGGGCAAGTCCACGCTGCTGCGCTGCGTGAACCATCTGGAGAAGCCGGACGGCGGCTTCGTGGAGATCGGCGGCGAGATCGTCGGCTACCGGCAGGGCGCCGGACGGAGCGGCGGGCGTCCCAGCGCCGAACGCCCCAGCGGCGGCCGGCTGCACGAGCTGCCGAACCGGGCGATCACCCGGCAGCGGGCCCAAGTGGGCATGGTCTTCCAGCAGTTCAACCTCTTCCCGCATCTGACCGTGCTCGACAACATCACCGAGGCGCCGGTCGCGGTGCGCGGCATCCCCAAGAAGCAGGCCGTGGCCCGGGCCCGCGAACTGGTCGCCCGGGTCGGGCTGGCCGGCCGGGAGGACTCCTATCCCCGGCAGATGTCCGGCGGCCAGCAGCAGCGGGTGGCCATCGCCCGTGCGCTCGCCATGGAGCCGCGGCTGCTGCTCTTCGACGAGCCGACCAGCGCGCTCGATCCCGAACTCGTCGGCGAGGTGCTCGCGGTGATGCAGGATCTGGCCCTCAGCGGCATGACCATGATCGTCGTCACCCATGAGATCGGCTTCGCGCGCAAGGTGGCCGACACGGTGGTCTTCCTCGACGGCGGAAAGATCATCGAGGCCGGCGCGCCCGCGGACGTCCTGACCGCGCCGCGGCACGAACGGGCCAGGTCCTTCCTGGCCGCCGTCCTCTGACCCTCGCTCCCGCACGCGCTCCCCGCAGGTACCGGCCGGCCGACGCAGCCCGGCACCGTACCGCTCGCCTCCGCACGTCCGCGCAGGTTCCCGCACGTCCTCCCGCAGGTCCCACCCTTGTGAAAGGCACTCCCGTGACCACCGAAAGCCGTTCAAGCCGCCGCGCCCCGCGGCTGGCCGCCGCCACCGCCGCCGTCACCGTAGGTCTCGCCCTGCTCGTCGCCTGCGGCAGTTCCTCCGACGACGACGCCTCGTCGGGCGCGCCGCCCGCCCCCGGTGCCACCAAGTCAGGCGCCAAGGCGGCGGACTCCACCGCGATCCCGGTGCAGGACGTGATCTCCACCGTCGCCGCCGACCCCGCCCTGAAGGCCGAACTCCCGGCCAAGGTGCGCGACAGCGGCACGCTGACGCTGGGCACCACCCGCTCCCCCGGCGTCCAGGGCCTGCCGCACGCCGGCGAGCAGAACGGCACGGCCGTCGGCCTCGACGTGGACCTGCGCAACGCCGTCGCCAAGGTGCTCGGCGTCAAGTGGGACGTTCAGTACGGCACGTTCCCCACGGTCATCCCCGGTGTGCAGAACGGCCGTTACGACGTCGGCCAGGACAACTTCGGTGCCACCAAGGCCCGCGAGCAGGTGGTGGACTTCGCCACCTACCTCAACGACGGGCAGGCGTTCCTCGGCTCCAAGGACGTGAAGGTGGACACCGTCAAGCAGCTCACCGACCTGTGCGGGCTGACCATCGCCACCTCCCCCGGCTCGACCTTCCAGCAGATCCTGACCGACGGCGCCGGCAAGTGCGCCGCGCTCGGCAAGAAGCCGTACAAGGTGCAGTACTTCGCCGACAGCGCGCCGATCTTCCTCGGCCTGGCGAACGGGAAGGTGGACGTCATGTTCGGCCCGACCCTCGGCCTGAAGTACGACGCGACGCACATCGCGAACACCAAGTTCCTCGGCGAGATCAGCACCACGCCGGTCGGCTTCGTCACCGCCAAGGGCTCGCCGATCGCCAAGGCGCTGAGCGACGCCGTGAACAAGCTGATCGCGGACGGGGACTACGGCAGGATCTTCGCCAAGTGGGGGGTGCCGGGCACCGGGATCACCACGTCGCAGCTGAACCCGGCGACCACTTTCTGACGCCTGCCGCGCGGCGCCCGTCCGGCTTCCGCCCCGGCCGGCCGGTCGCGGCCACCCGCCTCAGCTGGAGCGCATAGGCTGCACCGGTCGCCGGCACCGGCGGCCGGAGAGGTGAGCGCGGGTGGCACGCAGAGGCGGGGCGAAGGGGCCGGCGGCGCCGCTGGAGCAGCGCGAGGGCGTCGATCCGGTACGGCTGCGGCTGCCGCAGGACGACGAGGGCCGGTGGGCGACCGTCCGGGCGTATCTGGTCGAACGGTACGGGGCCGCCGTCGGGGCCGAACGGGTGGACGCGATGCTGGCCGCGGGACGGTTCGTCACCGCGGACGGCCCGCTCGACCCGGCGGCCGGCTACCGCGCCGGGACCTGGGTGTGGTTCCACCGCGACCTCGCCCCCGAGCCCGAGGTGCCGTTCCCGGTGCGGGTGGTGCACCGGGACGAGCGGATCGTCGTCGCGGACAAGCCACACTTCCTGGCCACCACCCCGCGCGGCCGGCACATCACGCAGACCGCGCTGGCCCGGCTGCGCGGCGAGCTCGCGCTGCCCGCGCTCTCCCCCGCCCACCGCCTCGACCGGCTGACCGCGGGCCTGGTCCTCTTCGTCGTGACGCCGCGGGACCGCGGGGCCTACCAGACGCTTTTCCGTGACCGGCTGGTACGCAAGGAGTACGAGGCGGTGGCCGCGTACCGCCCGGAGGTGCCGCTGCCCCGGACCGTGCGCAGCCGGATCGTCAAGGAGCACGGGCAGCAGGCCGCCCGGGAGGAACCGGGACCGCCGAACGCCGAGAGCCGGATCGAGCTGCTGGCCCGCCGGGACGGCCTCGGCCGCTACCGGCTGCTGCCGCTGACCGGCCGCACCCACCAGCTGCGCGTCCATATGAACGCGCTCGGGCTGCCGCTGCTGAACGATCCGCTGTACCCGGAAGTGCTCCCCGAGCCGGAGCCTTGGGCGCCGGACGGCGTGGGGGCGGACGGCATGGCGGACGAGGCCGGGTCCGGGTCCGGGGCGGCGCCCGACTTCTCCCGGCCGCTGCAACTGCTCGCGCGGGCGCTGGAGTTCACCGACCCGCTGACGGGGCGGGCGATGCGCTTCGAAAGCACGCGCGAGCTGGCGGCCTGGCCCCGGCAGGACTGACGGCGGCGCGGAGCGCGACCGTCGCGGCGGGGTGCACCGGGCGGCGGGACCCGCGCACCGGGCGGCCGGGCACGGGTGGCCGGCTGGGGGTCGAGCTGGGGGGCCATCGGGGCAAGGCCGCGTCCCGCGCGCGCCGTCCCGCGAACATCCCCGCCCGGCGGGCGCTCCGGCTCAGACAGTCGGCGGCAGCGGGTCGAGTACCGCGAAGAACGCCTCCTCGGGGTCCCTGAGCAGGGCCATCCGGCCGACGCCCGCCATGTCGGTGGCCGGGACCACGACCGAGCCACCGCCCGCCGACGTCCTGGCGACCACCCCGTCGCAGTCGTCCACCGCGAAATACGGCTGCCAGTAGGCGGAGCCCGCGGGCAGCATGTCGGTGCCGAGCTGCATGAGGCCGGCGTGCGACTGCGCCTGCCCGCCGCCGGTCGGGGACGCCACGATGTAGACGCCCGCGCCGGAGTCCTCGGGCAGCGGCATGTCCTCGTAGTCCCAGCCGAAGACCGAGCCGTAGAACCGCTTGGCGGCCGGCCCGTCGGTCGTGGTCAGCTCCGTCCAGCACAGGCCGCCGAGCGAGCCGACCCGGTCCAGGCCCTTGGTGCGCTTGGGCTCGAAGACCGCGAACTCCGCTCCGTCCGGGTCGGTGTACCCGGCGAACCGGGACTCGCCGGCGACCTCGGCGGCCGGGAAGCGCACGGTGCCGCCGGCCTGCTCGACCGCCTTGGTGGTGGCGTCGGCGTCGGTGGTGTGGAAATAGACCGTCCACGCGGACTTGGCATCTTCGTCCAGCGGGCCGAGCGCGGCGACCGTCTCGCCGTCGAGCTGGAAGAAGCCGTAGCCCCCGGCCTCAGGCCCGGCCGACTCGAACCGCCAGCCGAACACCGCCGTGTAGAAGGCCGCGGCGGCCTGGATGTCACGGCTGCCGAGGTCGAGCCAACTGGGCGCGCCTGGCACGTAGTCGTTGCTGAGCATGGCCTTCCTCCAGATGGTTTTGTCCGATACGCAGTGTTCTCACTCACACTCAGCTTGGCAGCCGCCACTGACAATCGCCGCTCGTGGCTGGTCAGCACGCGTGAGCGGTGCCCGCGCGTGCCGGTGCGGGCACGGGCTGTGCCGTTATCGATTCGGGATTGTCAGTGCCGCCGTCTAGGGTGGTTCGCATGTACGGGGGAAGTCTCGATCAAGCGAACGCCGCACTGCGCGCTTATGTGCAGGAGCACGGCGACCGGCCCTGGACGGCCGATGAGCTCACGGAGCTGGCACGACTGCGCACCCGCTGGACGTCGGCGGCGCGCGGCGCACGTATGCAGATACGCCCGGTGAACGGGCAGCAGGTCCGCGGCGCGGCGGTCGTCACCGCCGCCTGAGCCCCCCGGACCCTGCTCAGGCGCGCGCAACCGCGTGCGGGGGCCGTACGGCGTCGGTGCCGGGGGCGGGCTCGGCGGTGTCGTCGCCCAGCGCGATGATCCGGTTCGCCGCGTCCACATGGACGACGGCCGGCCGCAGCGCGCGGGCCTCGGCGTCGTCCACCTGGGCGTAGCTGATCAGGATCACCAGGTCGCCGGGGTGCACGAGGTGGGCGGCGGCCCCGTTGATGCCGATCACGCCGGAGCCGCGCTCGCCCTCGATGACATAGGTCTCCAGCCGGGCGCCGTTGGTGATGTCCACGATGTGCACCAGCTCGCCGGGCAGCAGGTCGGCGGCCTCCATCAGCGCGGAGTCGACGGTCACGGAGCCCACATAGTGCAGATCGGCCTGGGTCACGGTGGCCCGGTGGATCTTGGACTTGAACATGGTGCGCAGCACGGTGCCGTCCTCCTGGCGGATGAGCTGGTCGCGTCCCGGGCGGGGTACGCGCCGACGTCCCCAGGGTAGAGCGGCCGCCCGCGGGGCGGACATGCGGGCGGCCCGGGAGTGCGGAAGATCTCAGGCGGGTGGTCGGGTCGCGTCCGGGGTTCGGTCAGATCCGGGGTCCGGTCAGGGCCGCGCCGCGGTCACGTCCGCGGTCAGGTTCACGGTCACGTCTGCGGTCACGTCTGCGGTTCGGCGACGGCGGAATGGGGTGCGGGGGCCGGGGCGGCCGGGGACGTTCCGGGGCCGGCCGGGCCGGGCAGCTGGTCGTACAACTCCGCCAGGCAGGCGTTCAGCCGGCGCAGCTGCGGCGGGCCGCCGCGTACCGGGCGGGGCGGGGCGGCGTTCGGGCGGTGGCCGAGGCGGCGGCGTACCTGGCCGACGTTCTGCGCGGTCAGGCCGAGCTGCGGCCCGACGCCGGCCAGCTCGGCGGGCTCGACGACGGCCAGCGCGCGGGCGGCGTGCGCGCACTCGGCGAGGGTGTCGGCCCAGTCGGCGGCGTGCGGGTCGGACCCGGTCCGCCGCCAGGGCAGGCCGCGGGCCGGGGCCGCCGCGTCCTCCGTGCCGCGACGTGCGAACAGCGCGCGGTGCGCCCTGGCCGGGGCGGCCGCCTCGGCCAGCAACCGCGCGGCCCGGTCGAACGCGCGGGACAGATGGCGGATCGCCGTGGGCTCGGGCGCCGGTTCGCGGGTGGCGGCGAGCAGGTCCTGGAGCACGCGCAGCGCGCGGGCGGTGCGGCCCCGCATCACGATCTCGGTGCGCAGCGGGAGGACGAGGTAGGCGGCGGTGATGCCGCAGGCCGAGCCGATCAGGATGCCCTCGGGTCGCTGGACGAGCAGCGCGGCGCCCTGCTCGCCGTTGAGGCTGTAGAGGACCGCGAGCAGGCTCGTCACGCAGAACGCCCAGGCCGCGTAGGTCAGGTCGCGCAGCCAGGAGCCGATCAGCAGATAGCAGAAGATCACCGTGATCGCGGCGGCGGGCACGCCCGCGACCAGGTGCGCGACCAGCGTGCCGGTGACCGCGCCGGTGAACGCCCCGGCCACCCGCAGCCCGCTGCGGTGCACCACGTCACCGCGGCTCCTGGCCGCGCTGCAGACGACGAACGCGGTGATCACCGTCCACACCCACCGGTGCCCGAAGACCAGGTGCCCGGCGAGGAACGCCACCCCCATGGACGCGGCGAGCTGCAAGGTCAGCCGGGTCTGCGGCTGCGGATCCCGCCAGCCGCCCTCCCGCCGCGCGGGCGCGGGCACGTCCCGGATCGGCCACTCCGCCGCGTCGATCCCCCGCACCTGCCCGGCCAGCACCCGGACGTCGGCGAGCGCCCGGTCGAACTCCCCGTCCGGCCGGGTGGCGTCCGGACCTGCGGCGGGCGGGGCGGCCGGGGCGGACGCAGCCGCGAGACCCCTCGCAGCGGCCGACGCAGCAGGCCCGGCTGGCGCCCGCCCGTCAACCGGCGCCCGGTTGAGTTCCCCGTCCCGCTCGGGGACGGCGGCGTGACCGGCGTCCGGGAGCGCAGGGCCAGGCCGGCCGGACGGCCCGGGCCACGTCTCGACCACCGGCCCCGGCGCCGTCACCGGCTCCGCCAGTACCTCCACCCGCAGCACCGCCGCGGCCAGCGCGTCCAGCGGGGCGCGGTCGGGGTCCGCGCCCGGTAGCCGGGCCGCGTCGAGGCGGTCCTCCACGGCGAGGGCCGTGCGGTGCAGGGCGTTCAGCGCGCGGGTGCGGGTCCGGCCGGGCCGCGGGAGGGCGCGCAGCCGTTCGGCGGCGGCGGCCAGGTCGAGTGCCGCAGCCGCGGCCTCCCGGGTGGGCCGGCCGGGCAGCGCGGTCTGTACGGCGATCACGCAGGCGACCGCGATCAGCCCGGCGACCCCGCCCCACAGCGGCCCGGTCGACTTGGCGGCGCTCGGCGGCACCGGCACCACCAGCACCGAGATCAGCGGGGTGAGGGCGAGCCGGCCGAACCGCCGTACCTTCCCGCCGAACCGCATCATGTAGCGCGAGGCCGCGACCGCCCCGACGAAGACCGCCGCGCCCAGCCACGTGTGATGCAGCATGAAGCGTCCGACGAGGGCCGCGAGGATGCCGATCGCGGGCACGTAGACCAGGGCGGAGAGCCGATGGGGGAGGCTGGTGGCGTGCAGACTGCGCGAGACCAGGACGGCGACGACCGTCGCGATCACCACCACCCCGCCGGGCAGGTCGGCCTCCCGCGCGATCCCTCCGGCGACCAGCAGGGCGACCACCGAGGCGAGCACCGTGCGGACCGCGATCATCAGCCTGACCCGTCCGGGGTCGAGCCGCGGCACCCAGTTGCCAGGCGCCAGACCGGCCACCGGCAGTCGCCACGCCGCCCCCGTCCCGATTATTGCTACGCCTTGCTTACGAAAGGAACGCACCAATCCCCCTCATCACGGGCTCGACCCCGGGCCGCCTGCTGACCTGATGCCAGTCTGGTACGGGCCCACCTCGAACCCGAGCCTCTTCCGTCCGCCTACGATCGTACGCACACCTTAGGAAATGGCCACCATGTTTCCCCCTCCGCCACTCGACCCGGCCGCCGTCGTCCGGCGCGCGGTGAACCGGCTCGGCCGCCGCATGCGCGCGGAGCGGCCGCCGGACGCGCTGCCGACCGGCCGGCTCGGCGCGCTCGCGCTGCTCTACCGCTCGGGCCCGTCCAGCCCCGGCGCCATGGCGACCGCGCTGCGCGTGCAGCCGCAGTCGCTGACCCGGACGCTGGCCGCGCTGGAGGCGGACGGCATGGTGACCAGGACCCGCAGCGCGGCGGACGGCCGGCAGGCCAGGATCGACCTGACCGAGCGCGGGTTCGACGCGATGGCCCGCGATGTCGCGTACGCGGACAACTGGCTGCGGATCAGGATGGAGACGGAGCTGAACGAGACCGAGCGCGAAGTGCTGCGGCTGGCCGCCGCCCTGCTCGACCGGCTCGCCGACGACGACTGAGAGACTGGGAGAGATACCCCCTGGGGGTGTTCGCGTTCATACCCCTAGGGGGTATAAAGTGAGTACCGAGGGCGGGAAAGCCGTCCCAGGTATGACGAGGAGCACACCATGAGCGAGGCCGTCTACTCCGTCTCCGGTATGAGCTGCGGGCACTGCGAGTCCGCGGTCACCGCGGAGGTCACCGCGATTCCCGGCGTCACCTCCGTCAAGGCGGTGGCCGCCACCGGGCTGCTGACCGTCGGCTCCGAGCAGCCGGTGGACGACGCGACGGTGCGGGCCGCGGTGGACGAGGCGGGATACGAGCTGGTCGGCCGCGCCTGACCCGTCCGGCCGCGCGGGTACGCGGCACAGGCAGGCGGAACCGGCGCCGACCAGGGGAGTGGAAGTGACGATGACCAGCGGTACGACGGAGAGCGGAGCGGCCGGGCAGGCCCGGCGGGTCGAGCTGGCGATCGGCGGCATGACGTGCGCGTCCTGCGCCGCCCGGATCGAGAAGAAGCTCAACCGGATGGTGGGCGTCAGCGCCACCGTCAACTACGCGACCGAGAAGGCCAGGGTCGCCTACGGGGACGGGATCGCGGTCGGCGACCTGATCGCGACGGTCGAGGCCACCGGCTACACCGCGGCTCCCCCGCCGCCGCCCGCCACCACCGCTCCCCCGGCGCCCGGGCCGGCCGGCACCACCGGCGGCGCCGACGCGCCCGACCCCGAACTGATCACGCTGCGCCAGCGGTTGACGACCGCGATCGTGCTCGCCGTGCCGGTGATCGCGATGGCGATGGTGCCCGCCTGGCAGTTCACCAATTGGCAGTGGCTGTCGCTCACTCTGGCCTCGCCGGTCGTCGTCTACGCCGGCTGGCCCTTCCACCGGGCGGCCTGGACGAACCTGCGGCACGGCGCCGCCACCATGGACACCCTGGTCTCGGTCGGCACGCTGGCCGCCTTCGGCTGGTCGCTGTGGGCGCTGTTCTTCGGCGACGCGGGCATGGCCGGCATGACGCATCCCTTCGAACTGAGCGTCTCCCGCGGCGGCGGCAGCAGCAACATCTACCTCGAAGCGGCGTCCGGCGTCACGGCGTTCATCCTGGCCGGCCGGTATTTCGAGGCGCGGGCCAAGCGGCGGGCCGGCGCCGCGCTGCGCGCGCTGCTCGAACTCGGCGCCCGGGACGTCTCCGTGCTGCGTCCGGACGGCCGGGAAGTGCGGGTGCCGATCGGCGAGTTGGCGGTCGGCGACCGCTTCGTCGTACGGCCTGGCGAGAAGATCGGCACCGACGGCGTGGTGCGGGACGGCGGTTCCGCGGTGGACGCGTCGATGCTGACGGGCGAGTCGGTGCCGGTCGAGGTGGGTCCCGGCGACCAGGTCACCGGCGGCACGGTGAACGCGGGCGGCCGGATCGTCGTGGAGGCGGTCAGGGTCGGCGCGGACACCCAACTGGCCCGGATGGCACGGCTGGTGGAGGACGCGCAGAACGGCAAGGCGGCGGCGCAGCGGCTGGCCGACCGGATCTCGGCGGTGTTCGTGCCCGCCGTGATCGCGCTGGCGCTCGGCACCCTGGTGGTCTGGCTGGCGCTCGGCGAGGGCGGCACCGCGGCGTTCACCGCGGCCGTCTCCGTACTGATCATCGCCTGCCCCTGCGCGCTCGGCCTGGCCACGCCCACCGCACTGCTGGTCGGCACCGGGCGGGGCGCCCAACTGGGCATCCTGATCAAGGGGCCCGAGGTGCTGGAGTCGACCCGCGCGGTCGACACGATCGTGCTGGACAAGACCGGGACGGTCACCACGGGCGTCATGACGCTGACCGAGGTCCACGTGGCGGCCGGCACCGAGGAGAAGGACGTGCTGCGGCTGGCCGGCGCCCTCGAACACGCCTCTGAGCACCCGATCGCCCGGGCGGTGGCGGCGGGCGCGGAGCAGCGGGTCGGCGAGCTGCCGGCCGTCACGGACTTCGGCAGCGTGGCCGGGCTCGGCGTGCACGGTGTGGTGGACGGGCACGCGGTGCTGGTCGGCCGCGAGCAACTGCTCGGTGATTGGGCGCAGTCGCTGCCCGCCGAGCTGTCGGCGGCGAAGTCGGCGGCGGAGGCGCGGGGCGGCACGGCGGTGGCCGTCGGCTGGGACGGCCGGGCCCGCGCGGTGCTGGTCGTCGCCGACGCGGTGAAGCCGACGAGCGCGGAGGCGGTACGGCGGCTGCGCGGCCTCGGGCTGCGGCCCGTGCTGCTCACCGGCGACAACGCGGCGGTGGCCGGCTCGGTGGCGGCGGCGGTCGGCATCCCGGCGGCCGATGTGCACGCCGAGGTGCTGCCGGAGGACAAGGTGGCCGTGGTCAGGCGGCTCCAGGAGCAGGGCGGCACGGTCGCGATGGTCGGCGACGGCGTCAACGACGCGGCGGCGCTCGCGCAGGCGGACCTCGGGCTCGCGATGGGCACCGGCACGGACGCGGCGATCGAGGCGGGCGACCTCACGCTGGTGCGCGGCGACCTGCTGGTGGCGGCCGACGCGATCCGGCTGGCCCGGCGCACCCTGACCACCATCAAGTCCAACCTCTTCTGGGCCTTCGCCTACAACGTGGCCGCGCTGCCGCTGGCCGCGGCCGGGCTGCTCGACCCGATGATCGCGGGCGCGGCGATGGCCTTCTCGTCGGTCTTCGTGGTGGCCAACAGCCTGCGGCTGCGCACGTTCACGCCGCTGGCGCGCTGAAGCGGGCGCGCGGTCGCCGTGTGAGCATGGGGGCCATGACGGCAGACGGGGTACTGCGGCGGGTTTCGGTGGCCGAGCGACGGGCACGGGTGGCGGTCAGGCAACTGGCCCGGTTCAAGCGCTGCGAGGACGTGGCCGACGCGCTGGTGGCGCTGCACGCCACCGATCCGGCCACCGTGTTCCTGTCGGTGGGCGCGCGGCTGGGCGAGGCCGGGACCGCCACCGCCGGGATGGAGAAGGCGCTGTACGGGGAGACCGGCAGCCTGGTGCGGATGCTGGCGATGCGGCGAACGATGTTCGTCGTCACCCGGGAGACCGCCGCGGATGTGTACGCCGCCGCCGGGCAGAAGATCGCGGCCAACGAGCGCAGGAAGCTGCTGGTCTTCCTCGCCGAGGGCGGCGGCTGGGACGCGAAGTGGCTGGCCGCGGTCGAGGCGGAGGTGGTTGCCGCGCTGGACACGCACGGTGAGATCAGCGGCGCCGAGCTGTCCAAGCTGGTGCCCGGGCTGCGCGAACGGGTGCTGGTCGCCGCGGGCAAGCCCTACGAGGCGTGGCAGAACGTGGCGAGCCGGATCATCAGGACGATGGCGGCCGAGGGCCGGATCGAGCGGCGGCGGCCGATGGGCTCGTGGATCAGCGGGCAGTTCCGGTGGGCGAACGCCGAGCCGCTGCCGGAGCGGCCGGCGCCCGAGGCCCGCGCGCGGCTCGCGGCGGCGTGGCTGAGAGCGTACGGACCGGGCACCGAGGCCGACCTGAAGTGGTGGACGGGCTGGTCGCTCACCGACACCCGCAAGGCACTCGCCGCGAACCACGCACAGTCTGTGACGGTTTCGCGCGGCGACGATGACGGCGACGGCGTGCCGGGCTTCGTCCTTCCCGGTGACGACGCGCCCGTGGACGGCGCCCCGCCGCCCGCCGCCCTGCTGCTGCCCGCGCTGGACCCGACACCGATGGGCTGGCAGGACCGCGACTGGTACCTGCCGCAGTCGCACCGGGCCGCGCTGTTCGACGGCACGGGCAACGTCGGGCCCACCGTGTGGTGGGGCGGCGAGGTGATCGGCGGCTGGGCGCAGCGGCCCGAGGGCACGGTGGCCTGGCGGCTGCTGGCCGACCGCGGCGCGGAGGCGGCGGCGGCCGTCGCGGAGGCCGCACAGGAGCTCACCGGGCACCTTGGCGACGTACGGGTGACGCCCCGGTTCCGTACGCCCCTGGAGCGCGAGCTGTCCGCGTAGCCGGTGCGCGTAACCGGCACAGGGGCAGCGGGTTCGCGACGAAACCCGCCGCAGAGGCAGCTGGTGGAAACCCGGCGCAGCTGCGGCGGGTTTCCAACCAGCGCCCATACCCACCGCGCCGGTGTCGGATAAACCTCGCACCAGCGTCGTTTTCCGGACAGAATCCGAGACGTGGATCCCGCCAGCGCCCAGCGCAGCCGCCGTCCCGCCCGGGCCAGGGCCACCGCGCTCACCCGGGCCGTGTGGGGCTACGTGCGCAGCGCACCCGGCACGTACCTGTGGCTGGCCGCGCTGTTCGTCACCACGATCGTCATCCACCGGATGGGGCCGAACCACGCGGACCACTTCCTGCGGGCGCGGTCCACCAACATCCACAACCTGTCCACCCACCCGGTGCGCGCGCTCTTCCGCAGCGCGCTGTGGATCGACGGCGGCGGCTGGCCGCTGTACGCGCTGCTCTACACGGTCTTCCACGCCACCGTCGAACGCTGGCTCGGCACCCTGCGCTGGCTGTTCGTGGTCGTCTTCGGCCACGTCCTGGCGACCTACCTCAGCGAGGGCGTCCTGCTGTGGGCGATCCGGCACGGCCACGCCCCGCAGTCCGCCGTCAACACCCTCGACGTCGGCGTCAGTTACGGCCTCGCCGCGGTGGAGGCGGTGCTCGCCTACGCGATCGCCGCGCCCTGGCGCCTGCTCTACGCCGGCTGCCTCACGCTCTTCTACGCGCTCGCGCTGGCGGACGAGCGGAACTTCACCGCCGTCGGCCACCTCAGCGCCGTACTGCTCGGCTTCGCCTGCTACCCGCTGACACGCGGACGGCCGGGTCGGATCGACCCGGCCGCCTGGTGCCGTCGCGCGTACCGCAGGCTGTCCCGCCGGCCGGCGGGCCCAGCCGGTCCTCGGTGACCGGCGGCCGGTGACCGCCGGCCGCCCGCCGCCCGCCGCCTCAGCTGGTGCGCAGCAGCTTCGTGCCGAACGACGGCTTGTCCAGGTCGTCCTGGAGCACGACCGGCACAGAGGTGCGCGCCGAGCCCGACCCGAAGCTGATCGTGCCGACCGGGGTGCCGGCCTTCGCGCTGTGCGGCAGCCCGCCGCTCTCCGTGGTCAGCGAGACGCCCGCCTTCATGCCGGGCCAGCCGATCGCGACCAGGTCCTTCTGCGCCACGACCGGCGTCTTGCCGCCGAGCCCGTCGTCGATCTGCCCGACGACCTGGCCCTTCTTGACCACCGTGGCCGATGTCAGGCCGCCCTGGACGCCGTTGATCAGCGCCTGGCTCTTGGTCAGCGCGATGGTCAGGTCGTCGAAGACGGTGGCGCCGCCGTGCTGCTGGAGCACCACGCCCAGGATCAGCTGCTCCTTGCCGGCGACCTTCTTCTGCGCCGCCCACATCAGGGCGCCGCCGGCCGGCGTGGTGGAACCGGTCTTGATGCCGATCACACCCGGGTTCACCAGGTCGTTGTTGTTGTTGTAGATGGTGCCCACACCGGGCACGTCGACGTTCGGCAGCGCCACGACCGAGCGGAAGACGTCGTTCTTCATCGCCGCGCGGGCCAGCTTGAGCTGGTCGACGGCGGTGCTCTTGGTGGACGACTCGACGCCGCTCGCACCCGTATACGTGGTGTTGGTCATCCCCAGGTCGTGCGCGGCCTTCATCATCTTGGTGACGAACGCGCCCTGGGTGCCGGCGTCCCAGCGGGCCAGCAGCCGGGCGATGTTGTTGCCCGACGGCACCAGCAGCAGCTGCAGCATCTGCCGCTCGCTGAACTTCTGGCCCGCCTTCACGACCGCGATCGACTCGTCGCTCGACGTGGACTCGGCGGCGGCCTGCGCGTCGACCGGGATCATCGGGCCGGTCTCCTTCCCGCTCAGCGGGTGGTCGCGCAGGATCACGTAGGCGGTCATCACCTTGGTGACGCTCGCGATCGGCATCGGGGTCTGCGCGCCGTGCACGCCGAGCGAGCCGAGCCCCTCGACCTCAGCGACGGACTGGCCCTGGTCCGGCCACGGCAGCGACTGCGGCAGCGGGGTGCCGGCGAAGGTGTACGACGCGGCGGAGGTCAGCTTCATCGACGGCGACGGGATGGGCCGCAGCGTCTGCACCACGCAGAAGATGATCGCGAGCAGCACGACCAGCGGGGTCCAGATCTTGAACCGCCGCACGACGCTGCGCAGCGGGGTCTGCCGCGGCGGCGGGGTGTTGGTCAGCTCGGCGAGCAGTTTCAGCGGGGCGTCCGGGGTGAGGGGCACGGGCATCCCGCGCGTCCCCTCCGGCCCGACGGGCGGCTCCTCGACCCGGCCGGCGCCCTCCTTGGGAGCGGGCGGCGCCACGGCGCCGATCCCGGCGGGCCGCGCCACGCCCAGCGCTTGGGCTGTCGGCAGGTCAGAGACGAGCGGGCGCAGCACGGACCGCCGCGCCTCGCGCTCCGCGCGCGCATCCGCGTCCGCGGCCGGCCCGGCGCCGTCGCCTTCCGCGGGGCTCTCCCCCGCCGCCTTCGCCGCAGGCGCCGCCGCTTCGGCGGGAGCGGCGTCCTCCGGCCCGTCGCCGTCTTCGGCAGCAGGCTGCGGTTCTGACTCGGGCTCGGGCTCCGGTTCGGGCTCCGGTTCGGCGTCAACCGGGCTGCCGTCCCCGGGGTCGTCCCCGGAGTCCTCAGCCGAGTCGTCGGCGGAGTCCTCGGCGGAATCGTCCGCGCCGGCAGCGTCAACCTCGTCGTCCTCGGCTGCGTCCGCCCCCTGGTCCTCGGGGCCGTCAGCGGGCGCGTCCGGCTCCGCGGGATCGCCGGCCGGCCCGTCCTCCGCCGGGGTCTCGTCCGCCGGCGGCTCGTCGGACGGCGGCTGCTCGTCCCGGGGAGGTGCCTGGGAAGGGGCTGGAGGGGGTGTGGAAGGGGCGGGGGAGGCGTCGGGGGGCTCGGGGGCGGTCGTCGGGGTGTTCGCGGCGGAGACGGGCTCCTGCGGCGGGGGCGGGGGTGCGGTCACATGCGGACCGAGGGGCACAGGAGCCTCATCCGTTGCAGCGGGCAGGTCACGATCCGGTTCCGGTTCCGCCGGCTCGGCGGGCGGGGTGCGCGAGACGGACCGGCGGATCGTCGTAGTGCGGTCGCTCGGCGCGTCTACTTCCGACAGCTCATCACGCGTATCCGGTTCCAGCCCGGAAGCAGACGGCGCCGACTGCCCGGTTGCGCCCGTTCGGGGGGCGTGCGCCCGCGCGGACGCCTCCTCGCCGCCGGATCCGCCGTGTTCTCGTTCGCGCAGCGGCCCGCGTCCGGCGGACACCACATCCGCCACACCCGTATCAGAAGGCGCCCGGAACACCGCCAGCCTCGGATCAACGGCCGTACGCCCGGCCGCCTCCCCCGACGTCCCGTGCTCCTGCTCCCTGCCGGGGGACTCGCCCGCCACGCAGACCTCCTCCACACATCGTGCGGGGCGCACCGAATGGCGCCCCTACCCGTCCTGGCTCACACTGGCAAGTGTCCCGCGACAGGCCCGCAGGCCGACTGCGACACCCCACCCACCCCGTAGACGAGAACGACATACCACCCGGTTCCCGCCGATATGGAGAAGGCGCTCTCGACAGGCCGGTGTGAGAGGCGTCACCCTGTCATTCATCCACGCGGGGAGGCATGGATGGGCAAGAGCCGCAGAACAATTCCGGAAGAGCTGTTGTTGCTCGCCCTGGACCCGACGACCGGGACCACGGCGCAGCCGCAATCGCTCGACCTCGGCCTCGCCGGGGCGCAGCTCGTCGAGCTGGCCCTGGCCGGACGGATAGCCCCTGACGGGGATCGTATCGCCGTGGTGCACCCACGGCCGACCGGAGATCCGACCCTGGACTCCGCGCTCGAGCTGCTGCGCCGACGTGGCAGCCCGGTGCGTGCCGTCCACTGGATCGGCGGGCCCCGGCTGGGGCTGCGCCAGACATATCTCGCGCATCTGGAGCGGTGCGGCATGGTGCACGCCGTGCCGGGACAGATGTGCGGTGTACTGCCGACCACGCGGTACCAGGCGTCCGACAGCGCGGTCAGCCGGGAGATCAGAGCCCGGCTGGACAGTGCGATCCGCACCGGCGTACCGCCGGACCCGCGGACCGCCGCGCTCGCCGCGCTCGCCCACTCCGTGGGGCTCGGCAAGCACCTGTACCCGGGTAACGAGGGCCGGTCGTCACGATCGCGCCTGCGCGACCTGATCAGGTACGACCCGATGGGCGGCCTCGTCGCGCACGCCGTGATGGACGTGCAGAACGGGGTCGCGGCGCAGCCGAAGCAACGGCCGCCGGCCCAGATCCAACGGGCCACGGCCGGGCACAGCACCATGGCCCGCGCCTGAGCGCACCGCCCTGAACCGGCTCGGCACACCCCGCCGGGCCGGCGAACGGGACGCACGGCACCGCAGCACGGCACCGTAAGCACCGCAGCACACCCCCGTACCCTCCGGGAGCCGCTGTGACGCGCGGGACGCCGCACCGACCGGGCAGCAGCCCGTACGGTCCGGCGCCCCGCGCGTCATGCTTTCCGGCGCGGCCGGATCGCCCGCGCGGAGAAATCTTGTTCCGTTCATTCGCCAGCGCGGCGATGACCGCTAGTGGCAGGCTGCTGACCATCAGTACGGATCAGCGTGGAGGTGCGAGTTCCTGTGGTCGCCAACGTCAACCCCACCGTCAGGCGCCGCCGGTTGGGTTCGGAGCTGCGCAAGCTCCGTGAGGAGAAGGGCATGACGGCCGAGGAGGTCGCCGCCCGGCTGCTGGTCTCGCAGTCGAAGATCAGCCGCCTGGAGAACGGCCGCCGCAGCATCAGCCAGCGCGATGTGCGCGACCTGTGCGGGGTGTACGGGGTCGAGGACGTCCGGATCGTCGACTCGCTGATGAACATGGCCAGGGAGTCCCGCCAGCAGGGCTGGTGGCACGCCTTCGGCGACATCCCGTACAGCGTCTACATCGGCCTGGAGACCGAGGCGGCCAGCCTGCGGGTCTTCGAACCCCAGGTGGTGCCCGGGCTGTTGCAGACCCCGGCGTACGCGGCCGCGGTGATCGCGGGCAACCTGCCGGAGGCGACCGGCGAGCAGGTCGACAAGCGGGTCAGCGTACGGCTGCGCCGCCAGGAGCGGATCAACGACGAGAACGCGCCGCTGCGGATGTGGGCGGTGATCGACGAGGCCGCGCTGTGCCGCCGGGTCGGCGACAACCGCACGATGCGCGAGCAGCTGCTGCACCTGGTGGAGTTGAGCCGGCTGCCGCATGTCACCGTCCAGGTGCTGCCGTTCGAGGCGGGCGCCCACCCGGGCCTGAGCGGTCAGTTCGCGGTGCTGGAGTTCACCGACGCGACCGACGCCACTGTGGTCTACCTGGAGGGCGTCACCAGCGACCTCTACCTGGAGAAGGACACCGACGTCCAGGCGTACGGCCTGATGTACGAGCACCTGCGGGCGCAGGCGCTGAGCGCGGAGCAGACCCGGGAGTTCGTCGAGGCCGCCGCGGAGCGGTACGCGGACTGAAAACCGGCACAATACATCGCGGCCTAGTGAATAGGGAAGATTTACAAGGAATATGCCATCCACTTGGGTGAAGGCGCCCACTGCGCACTGATGGTGGCGAGTAGCGTCGATCGCAGTCAGTCAGTGGCGTGAAAACGCCGTTCTCACCAGTACAGACCGGAGCAGAGATGGCAATCAAGCTGGGCAGCACCCCCGCGTGGATGAAGTCTTCGCGGTCCACCGGAAACGGTGCATGTGTCGAAGTCAAGTCCCCCGCCGTCGAGTCGGTGGTCGTGCGCGACTCCAAGGACCCGCAGGGTCCGGTCCTGACGTTCTCGCCCCAGGCGTGGGCCTCGTTCGTCACCGACGTGGACCACGGCGCGTTCAACCTCCGCTGATGGGCCGGCACCGCGTGCGACATCGGTGACCCCGCGCCACACGACATAACAGCACACGGCAGATAATGCGCAGCACAACAGCAGAGCCCTCTCGACTGGTTTCGCCGTCCTGGCCGAGGGGGCTCCCTGCTGCCCGCGGACCGGATCGTGGAAAGTGCCTGGACAGTGCACGGATCTTTCGTAGGCTGCCCGGCATGACGACGACCCCAGCGACGACCGCCCCGCCCGCTCTCGCCTCCCGGTCCCGCGCGGTAGGGGCGTCGCCGGTGCGCGAGATCCTGGCGCTGACCGCGCGGCCCGAGGTGGTCTCGTTCGCCGGGGGGCTGCCCGCACCGGAGTTGTTCGACGCGGCGGCGATCGCGGAGGCGTACGCCCGGGTGCTGGCCGAGGCGCCGCACCGGGTGCTGCAGTATTCGACGACCGAGGGCGATCCGGCGCTGCGCGGCGCGGTGGCCGCCCGGCTGACCGGGCGCGGCCTGGCCACGTCTGCCGACGACCTGCTGGTGACCGGGGGTTCGCAGCAGGGGCTGACGCTGATCGCCGCCGCGCTGCTCGAACCGGGCGATGTCGTCCTGGTGGAGAACCCCACGTACCTGGCCGCGCTCCAGTGCTTCGGCTTCGCCGGCGCCCGGGTGGTGCCGGTGCCGACCGACGAGGACGGGGTGATCCCGCAGGCGCTGGAGGAGCTGGTGCTGCGGGAGCGGCCCAAGCTGCTCTACCTGGTGCCCGACTTCCAGAACCCGACCGGCCGTACGCTGCCTGCCGCGCGGCGCGAGGCGGTCGCCTCGGTGGCCGCCAGGCACGGGCTGTGGATAGCCGAGGACGACCCGTACGGGGAGTTGCGGCTGGAGGGCGACTACCAGCCGTGGATCGCCGGGCTGGCGCCGGCCGCCGACCGCACGGTGCTGCTCGGCAGCTTCTCCAAGATCATGGCGCCGGGCCTGCGGCTCGGCTGGCTGCGCGCGCCGAGCGCGATGCTGCGCGCCTGCGTGATCGCCAAGCAGGCGGCCGATCTGCACACCTCGACGGTCGACCAGGCCGCCGCCGCCCGCTACCTGGCCGACAACGACCTGGACGCGCACCTGGCGCGGGTGCGCGCCGCCTACCGGGCGCGCAGGGACGCGCTGCTGGCCGGGCTGCCCGCCGCGCTGCCGGCCGGCAGCAGCTGGAACCGGCCGCAGGGCGGCATGTTCGTCTGGGTCAGGCTGCCGGAGGGCCGTGACGCCACCGCGCTGCTGCGCACGGCGATCGAGCACGGCGTGGCCTACGTGCCCGGCACGCCCTTCTACGCCGCCGCGCCGGAGACGGGCACGCTGCGGATGTCGTTCACCACGCACACGCCCGGCGAGATCGCCGAGGGCCTGACCCGGCTGGCTCGCGCGCTGGCCTGACTCCGGGCCGCCTGCCGGCCCCCTGCGGACCGACCGCGGCCCGGTCTCCCTGCCTCCCCCCTCCAGCCGTCCGGGATTCCCGCACCCCGTACGGCTGTTCGGACTGTGCCCGGTGTGACGTGTGTGAAGTCGTGCAGCGAAGTGCCCGCTCATCGTGGGCGAGCGATCAGGGTCATCACAATGCCAAGTAGAGCAAAGAGAAAGCAAAATCGTTCTGCTCGCTGACTTGAGTTCAGACTCCTGAACGCCAAACCCTTGACCGGCGGTCCGGACCAAGGGTTCAATCCCCCAAGTCCCCACTCCCGCACGGGGGCGACCCGCCCGAGGGAACGTCGCAGCGAAGCGCGCTCTCGTTCGCAAGGCGGACCCCCTGGAGGGGACATGAACAGTCTCGACTGGGTCGTGCTCATCGCGTACTTCGGTGTGATGATCGCGATCGGCTTCTGGTCGCACAAGCGCGTGGACGACGTGGGCGACTACTTCACTGCCGGCGGCCGGATGCCCTGGTGGCTGTCCGGCATCTCGCACCACATGTCCGGCTACAGCGCGGTGATGTTCACCGGCTACGCGGGCATCGCCTACCAGTACGGCATCACCTCCTACGTCACCTGGGCGTTCCCAATCGCACTGGGCATCGCCATCGGCGCCAGGCTGTTCGCGCCCCGGCTGAACCGGCTGCGCTCCCGGCTGTCGGTGGCCTCGCCGCTCGAATACCTCAAGAACCGCTACAACCTGACCACCCAGCAGGCGCTGGCCTGGTCGGGCGTGCTGCTCAAGGTGGTGGACGTCGGCGCCAAGTGGGCGGCCATCGCCACCCTGCTGTCGGTGTTCACAGGTGTGACCATCACCCAGGGCATCGTCATCACCGGCGCGATCACCGCCGTCTACTGCACGGTCGGCGGCCTGTGGGCGGACGCGCTCACCGAACTCGGCCAGTTCGTGATCCAGTTGATCGCCGGCCTGGCCATGCTGGTAGCCACCCTGAACAAGCTCGGCGGGATCAGCGGCATCTGGAACGTCTGGGACGAGCCCGCGCTGCGCCACCACGACCACCCGGTGGCCGGCCCCTACACCACCGTCTTCCTGCTGGCGTACCTGTTCATCAAGACCTTCGAGTACAACGGCGGCATGTGGAACCAGGCCCAGCGCTACATGGCCACCGGCTCCGCCCGCGAGGCGACCCGCTCGGCGTGGCTGTCGTCGGCGCTGTGGTTCGTCTGGCCGGTCGTGCTGTTCTTCCCGATGTGGGTGTCGCCGCTGCTGGTGCACGCCAAGAAGCCGGACGGCTCGGACTCGTACGGCCTGATGGTCGAACAGCTGCTGCCGCACGGGCTGCTCGGCCTGGTCGTGGTCGGCTTCTTCTCGCACACCATGGCGATGTGCTCCTCCGACGCCAACGCCATCGCGGCCGTCGTCACCCGGGACATCGCGCCCGCCTTCTCCAGGACGGCCCGCGAGTGGACGCAGCGGATCGGGCTGATCGCCGCCCGGGTCACCACACTCGCCTTCCTCGGCCTGTCCATGGCGGTGGCCACCCAGGTCAACTCGCCGACGTTCAAGGACATCATCACGGTGGTCATCAAGTGGGTGGCCGGACTGATGGGCCCGATCGCGATCCCGTTCATGCTGGGTCTGCTGCCCAGGTTCCGCAAGTCCGGGCCGACGGCGGCGCTGACCAGCTGGGCGCTCGGCCTGCTGGCCTTCTACCTGCTCAACTACCCGATCAACGATGCCGTGTCCGGCGGTGTGAACCTCGAATACCAGATATCGCTGCCGCTGGTGGTCTCGCTCGTCCTCTACATCGTGGTCGGCTGGATCAAGCCCGAGGACACCCCGGAGCGGGACGCGCTGCTCGCGAAGATCAACTCAGACGACGGCGGTGGCGGCCCCGGCTCCGCGTCCGTCGCACTGCCGGAACCCGCCGCCTCCGAGGACGAGTTGCTGCGCGGGACGGCGACCAGGGCGGCGGAGTAGGGCGGCTGGCGGAGACGCCGCCGTTTGATTCCGGTGCGGCGGAGGGCCGCCGCCGGATAAGTCCGGTGCGGGCGGGAAGGGCCGGCACTACGCTCGGGCGGCATGATCGAACCGCCCTCAGCTGAGCCGCCCTTCCTGTCCGGCACCCGCTCGTCCTACGACACCTGGGCCGCCGACTACGCCGAACGCTTCCAGGCGGAGCTGGCGGCCAAGCCGATGGACCGGGCGCTGCTCGCCGCCTTCGCCGAACTCGTCACGGGCGCGGGCGGCGGCCTGCCGGTCGCCGACGTGGGCTGCGGGCCCGGCCATGTGACCGCGCACCTCAGCGGGCTCGAGCTGACCGCCTTCGGCGTCGACCTGGCGCCCGAGATGGTCGCGGTGGCCCGGCGCTCCCACCCGGAGCTGCGCTTCGAGGTGGGCTCGATGACGGCGCTCGACCTGCCGGACGGCTCGCTCGGCGGCATCGTGGCGTTCTACTCGATCATCCACCTGCCGGACGCGGAACTGCCCCGGGTGTTCGCCGAGTTCCGCCGCGTGCTGGCGCCCGGCGGGCAGCTGCTGCTGGCGTTCCACGACGGCGACGGACTGCTGCGGCTCGACGAGTCCGACGGCCACCCCGTCCCGCTCGACTACTACCTGCGCCCGCCGGAACTCGTCGCCGGACTGCTGGGTCGGGCCGGGCTGCCGGTGACGGCACGGCTGACGCGGGAGCCGTACGAGGCGGAGTCGCTGCGGCGGGTGTACCTGGTGGCCGGGCGGCCGGTGGACGGCAGCGGGCCGGAGGCGGGGAGCGCGGGCTGACGGGTGATCGAGGACGAAACGAACGGTGTTCAGACCGTTCGGCGACCGGAGCCGCGACGAACGGTGTTCAGGCCGCCGGGTGATCCGTGCCGTCACGAACGCTGTTCAGGCCGTCGGGTGATCCCTGCCGTCACGAACAGTGTTCAGGCCGCCGGGTAGCGGTCGAGCCAGGCCGGGCTCGCGCCGGACGGGCCGTGCAGGGCGGACGCCTGGGTCATCTCCATCGCGAAGTCGTCGGCGAGCTGCAGGATCGTGGCGCGGCCCTCGAGTTCGGCGGTCCAGGCCGGCGGCAGCGCCGTCTCGCCGTGCTGGACGCCCAGCAGGTTGCCGCAGATCGAGCCGGTGGAGTCGCTGTCGCCCGAGTGGTTCACGGCCAGCAGCAGCCCGTGCCTGACGTCCTCGGCGACCAGCGCGCAGTAGACCCCGATGGCGAGCGCCTCCTCGGCCGTCCAGCCCTCACCCAGCGCCTCGACCCGCTGCGGCGACGGCATCCCCTGCCGTACGGCGCCGAGCGCGCCCTGCAACGCGTCCGTCGTCTCCTGGTGGCCGGGCCGGGCGCCGAGCAGCGCCAGCGCGTGCTGCACGGAACCGTCCAGCGCCTCGCCGCGCGCCAGGCCGTGCACGATGACGGCGAACGCGCCCGCCGCGAGCTGCCCGGTCGGGTGGCCGTGGGTCTGCGCGGCGCACTCCACCGCGAGCTGGAACACCAGTTGCGGCTCCCAGCCGACCAGCAGCCCGAACGGCGCCGAGCGCATCACCGTGCCGCAGCCCTTGGAGCCGGGGTTCTTCGGCTGCTCCAGGGTGCCCATCCGATCGTCGGACAACCCGCTGATGCACGCCCCGCCCGGCGCCCTGCGCGCGTACAGCCACTCCTCGCGGGCCAGCCAGCCGGAGTCCTTGCGGCGCTCGTCGGGACCCCACTCGCTCTGGGTGGCCGACCAGCGGCGATACGCGCGGTGTATGTCGGTCGGCGGGTGCCAGGCGCCGGTGTCGCGGCGCACCTGGGCGCGGATCAGCCCCTCGACCGTGAACAGCGTCATCTGCGTGTCGTCGGTGACCGCGCCGCGCCTGCCGTACGCCGTCACGTAGTCGGTCACGCCGTCCGGTCCGTGGTTCTGCCGGATCGCGTCCAGCGACTCGAACTCCACGCCCGCGCCGAGCGCGTCACCGATGGCCCCGCCGAGCAGGCAGCCCCGGACGCGGCTGCGGAAGTCCTGCTGCTGCGCGCGTCCCCAGACAGCGGTCAAGGCGGTCCCCTTCGATCGTGTTCGATCCTGGCCGGACCGAACCCGGTCCGGCACCGATCTTCACTGGTCCGAACCCGTTCCGGTCCAGCACGATATCCGACGCCGCTGGGAGCGGAAGAGGGGCGAGAACTAGGCGAGGCTTGCCGCGATTGGGGTTATTGGGGTCATTGGGTAGCGCGGGGCGCGTTCTGGGCCTGGTTTTCGAGCCGCGCCCGGTTTTCGAGCGCCCGGCGCGCGGCGGCGACACGTTCACGCCGGGCGTCGAGGGGCTCCCGGCCGGCGGGAGCCCGCTCGGCCAGCCAGGCCAGGTCGCATTCAAGGCCGGCCAGCACGTGCCAGGGGGCGCCGGCGGCGAGCAGCATGTCGAACCGGTCATCGGCGGTGGGCCAGTCGGCCCCGGCGCAGGCGATGATGGCCACGGAGGCGTTCTGGGCCGGGGCAACGAGAAGATCCCGAGGAAGCGGGGTGACACCGCCAGCGAAGCTCCCAGCCGGGTCATCGGGCACCGGGGAGCCGGGAGCCGGGCCACCGCCGTCGAGGGCGGCGAGCGCCTGTTCGGTCAACACGTCGACGCTGCCGGGGAGGAGCACCCTCAAACGGGCCAGCGCTGCTCGGGCCTCTTGCGAGCTGCCCGCCCGCCGGGCCAGCCGGCAGCGCACCAGGAGCAGGTCGAGCGCGTCCGGCTCCACTGCGGCGACAGCGTCCAGGTCGGACCGGGCGTCTTCCTCCCGGCCCAGCAGGCTGAGCAGTTGCGCACGCAGTACCCGCACCATGTGCGCAGCGGGATCGGTGTCGAGCAGGGCGTCGAAATCGGCCAGCGCGTCGAGCGGCCGGCCAAGTCGGAGACGGGCGAGGGTGCGCAGTTCGCGCGCCTGGGGATCGTCGGAAGCGCCGTCGAGCAGCCGGTCGCATACCGCCGCCGCCTCCTGCCAACGGCCCATGTCCCTGTAGACGCCCGCCAGTTCGCGGCGCATCCCGCGGTCGTCCGGATCGAGTCGGGCGACAGCGGCAAGGTCGTCGAGAGCGGCCTCGTACCGGCCCACGTTCCGGTACGTCATGGCCCGGAGCAACTGCCAGTGCCTGTTCCGTCTCACCAGGACGACCATGTCGAGATCCGGCAGCGCCTCCTCGTAGCGGCCCAGCTGGACCAGCGCGGTGGCGCGTCTGGCATGCGATGGGATCCGGAACCGGGAGTCGTCAATGCCGCCGGGAGCGAGCGACACATCGCAAGCTGCGACGGCGTCTTCCGGCCGTGCTCGGGCCAGGTAGGACTTGGCGATGATGGAGGCGTAGCTCGCGCTCGGCCAGTCGTCCGAGTCGAGTTCGCAGGCCCGCTCGTAGTCCTCGATGGCCTCGTCGTGGCGGCCGAGGAGGCAGTTCGTCGTGGCCCGCTGGCCCAGGGCGCGAGCGGTCGGGGCGAGGCTGACAAGCATGTCGAGATCGCTCAGTGCCTCCTCGTGCCGCCCTGCCACGGACCAGCAGATGGCTCGCAACTGGAGCGGAATGAGCGCCTCCGGATCGTGTGCCAGGGCCCGTCCGAAGGCGGCGCCCGCCTCTTCCCAGCGGCTCAGTTCGATCAGCGCCCAGCCACGGTCTTCCTGAACGCCGTAGGTGTCGAGACCCAGTCGGAGCGCACTGTCGCAGTCGGCCAGCATGGCGGTCAGATCGATGTCGCCGACGCGACGTGCCCTCGCCCGCCCGGCGAAGGCCCGCGCCCTGGCGTCATCGGGCAGCCTGCCCCGGCCGAGCAGCGCCGAAAGCACCCGCACGACCGCCCCCTCGTCCTCCTCGACCGCCGCGCCCAGCCGCCGCCCCCAGTCCGCGACCGCCGCATCGTCCCGGTCAGCGCCGGCCGCCGCCAGCATTCCGGCCCAGCGGCGTACAGCCTCCAGACCGGCCCCGGCCGCCGCCACCGCGTCGGCCAGCGCAACCGGCAGCGCCTGCCGGGGATTGGCGCACAGCAAGTGGTACGTCTCCTCAAGCCGGAAGCCCAGCCACTGCCCGTCGACCCACAACTCCTCGCCGGACAGGCCCGCTTCCGCCTCCGCCCGCCAGCCGCCGAACGCCGTCGACAACCGTCCGTGCTGCTCGCGCCAGCCCTGCGGGGACCTGGTGCGTCGCAGCCGGAGCATCACCGTACGGACCACGTCGTGGTAAGCGGCCTGGCCCGCGCGCTCGTTGACGAACGGGAGGGAGCGCAGCCAGGCGTAGAGGCCGGCGGCCTCCGGGGCGACCGCCGCGCGGAAGACGTCCTCGTCCAGGCGGCGCGGGAGGGCGGCGGACAGGGCCGCGTCGCGGCGGGCGGGGTCGTCCACCCACTTCAGGAAGCGTTCGACGGCGGTGTCGCTGGGGTCGTCCACCGCTTCCGCGCCGGCCGGACGGGCCTCGGCGAGCATGGAGACCAGGACCGGCAGCCGGCCGGACAGCCGCAGCACCGTCTCCACGGCGCTCTCGTCGATGACGCCCTTGTCCGCGAGGAGTTGGCGGGCCTCGGCCTCGGTGAACAGGTCGAGCGGCACGTCCTCGACCAGGTCCAGGTGGTCGGACCAGACGGCGGGCGCCAACGGGCCCTGGCCCGCCAGGGTGATGACGAGGTTCGCCGGCAACTGACCGTAGCGGTCGTCCAGGACGAGGTCGTGCAGCCAGCGGTCGAGCAGCGGGCCGGTGCGCTCGTAGGTGTCGAAGAACAGCGCCGTCCAGGGGGCGTTGGCGGCGGCCGCGGCCAGGTCGGCGACCAGGACCGGGGTGAGTACGGCCAGCGGCTCCATCACCAGGCGGACGTCGTGCTCGTTGCGGAACCGGGAGCTGAGCAGGGCGCGGATCCGGTCGGCGCCCTGCGCGACCTGGCCGGGGTCCATCGCGCCGACGAACGGGCCGAGCCCCGGCAGCAGGCCGATCCCGGCCAGGCTCACCTGGGCGGCGACGACGCTGCCCGCGGTGGGCGCGTCGAGCACTCCGGCCGCGGTCTCCGCCTCGTGCCGGCGCTCCCGGTAGGTGGCGTGGAGCTTGTCGAACGCCTTGAACGGGCGGTCCTGCTGCCCGAACTGGGCGCTGAGCGCGGCCATCGCGTCCAGGACGCCGGTCACGCCCTCGTCCACGTACGCGGTCAGCGCGTGCTGTTCGTGCGCCGCGCTCTCCCACTGCCGCAGCAGCGACGACTTCCCGACGCCGGCCGCGCCGCGCACATGGAACAGGAAGCGGTGCGCCTCGTCCTCGGGGGCGGTGGTCAGGTTGGCCCGGAAGGCGGCGATCTCGGTGCGCCGGCCGACGAACGCGCCTCTGCGACGGCGCCTGATCAGCTCCTGCATCGAGGGGCGCGCCGGCGCACGTGCCGACGATCGCGCCCCGGACTGCGGCTGAGCTGGCACCGGCCGATCCCTCTCCCCCGGAGTACCGCCCGGGGCGCCCGTACAGCACCCCGGATCCCCCGGAACCAGCCTAGCCGGGGCCCGGTAAGCGGGCCGGTCAGTCGCTCAACACCGGCAGCAGCTGCGGCAGATGACCGTCGGAGGCACGCCCGGCCGCGAGGCGTTCCGCGGACACCTCGCCGTAGAGCGTGGAGCGCTGCCGGGACGGACGGCCGGCCGCGTCGGCGATGGCGACCAGGTCGCGGATCGACCGGTAGGAGCCGTAACTGGAGCCGGCCATCCGGGAGATGGTCTCCTCCATCAGGGTGCCGCCCAGGTCGTTGGCGCCGGAGCGGAGCATCTCGGCGGCGCCCTCGGTGCCGAGCTTGACCCAGCTGGTCTGGATGTTGGGGATGTGCGGGTGCAGCAGCAGCCGGGCCATCGCGGTGACCGCGCGGTTGTCGCGGGCGGTCGGGCCCGGGCGGGCGATGCCGGCCAGGTAGACCGGCGCGTTGGTGTGGATGAACGGCAGCGTGACGAACTCGGTGAAGCCGCCGGTCTCCTGCTGGATCTGCGCCAGCAGCCGCAGGTGGCCGAGCCAGTGGTGCGGCTGGTCCACATGGCCGTACATCATCGTGGACGAGGAGCGTATACCCAGCTCGTGGGCGGTCTTGACGACCTCGATCCAGGTGGCGGTGGGGAGTTTGCCCTTGGTGAGCACCCAGCGCACCTCGTCGTCCAGGATCTCGGCGGCGGTGCCGGGGATGGAGTCGAGGCCGGCCTCGCGGGCGGCGGTCAGCCAGTCGCGGATCGACATCCCGGTGCGGGTGGCGCCGTTGACGACCTCCATCGGCGAGAACGCGTGCATGTGCATGCCCGGCACCCGCTCCTTGACCGCCTTCGCGATGTCGAAGTACGCGGTGCCCGGCAGGTCCGGGTGGATGCCGCCCTGCATGCACACCTCGGTGGCGCCGACCTCCCAGGCCTGCTCGACCCGGTCGGCGACCTGGGACAGCGACAGGGTGTACGCGTCGGCGTCGGTGCGGCGCTGCGCGAAGGCGCAGAACCGGCAGCCGGTGTAGCAGACGTTGGTGAAGTTGATGTTCCTGGTGACGATGTACGTCACCTCGTCGCCGACCACCGCCCGCCGCAGGTCGTCGGCGATCCGGCAGAGCGCGTCGAGCGCCGGGCCGTCGGCGTGCAGCAGGGCCAGCGCCTCGGAGTCGGTGAGCTTGGTGGGGTCGTCGGCGGCCGTCTTGAGCGCGGCGAGCACGTCGCCGTCGACCCGGTCGGGAACCATGCCGGGGGCGGCCTGCTCGCGCAGTTCCTCCCAGTCGCCGTAGACCTCGTCGAAGTCGTCGCGGCGGTCGGAGGTGCGGCCCTCGGTGTCGATGGTGGCGTGCAGGTCGGTACGACCGCCGGCGGCCGGGAACTCCTCCTCCGGCTCCTGCCACGGCCGGCCCGTCACGACCGCGTCCTGCACGGCGAGTCCGGTGCCGGGGTCGGCGAGCGCGCGCACGTGCGGCAGCAGCCGGGGGTCGAGCCACGGCTCGCCGCGCTGGATGAACTCCGGGTAGATGGTGAGGCGTTCACGGAGCTCGAAGCCGGACTCGGCGGTACGGGAGGCCAGCTCGTCGATCTGCGGCCACGGCCGTTCGGGGTTGACGTGGTCGGGGGTCAGCGGCGACACCCCGCCCCAGTCGTCGATGCCGGCCTCGATGAAGCGGGCGTACTCGCCGTCGACCAGGTTGGGCGGCGCCTGGATGCGGGCGGCCGGGCCGAGCACGATCCGGGCGACGGCGATGGTCGCGGCCAGCTCCTCCAGCTCGGCGTCGGGCATACCGCGCATAGCTGTGTCGGGTTTGGCGCGGAAGTTCTGGATGATGACTTCCTGGACGCCGTGGTAGCGGCGGGCGGTGCGGCGGATCGCGAACAGCGACTCGGCGCGCTCCTCGTGGGTCTCGCCGATGCCGATCAGGATGCCGGTGGTGAACGGCACGTTGGAGCGGCCGGCGTCCTCCAGGACGCGCAGCCGGACGGCCGGCTCCTTGTCGGGCGACCCGTAGTGCGGGGCGCCGGGCTCCGACCACAGCCGGGTGGCGGTGGTCTCCAGCATCATGCCCATCGACGGGGCGACCGGCTTCAGCCGCTGGAGGTCGGTCCAGCTCAGCACCCCGGGGTTCAGGTGCGGCAGCAGCCCGGTCTCCTCCAGCACCCGGATGGACATCGCGCGCACGTAGGCGAGCGTGTCGTCGTAACCGTGCGCGTCGAGCCACTCGCGGGCCTCGGGCCAGCGGTCCTCGGGGCGGTCGCCGAGGGTGAAAAGCGCTTCCTTGCAGCCCATTTCGGCGCCGCGCCGTGCGATGTCCAGCACCTCGTCCGGCGACAGGTACATCCCGTGGCCTTCGCGGCGCAGCTTGCCGGGCACCGTCACGAACGTGCAGTAGTGGCACTTGTCCCGGCAGAGCCGGGTCAGCGGGATGAAGACCTTGCGCGAATAGGTGATGACCCCGGGCCGGCCGGCTGCCTCCAGGCCCGCGTCCCGCAGCCGGGCGGCGGTCGCGGACAGCCTGGTCAGATCCGCGCCGCGGGCCTGGAGCAGCACCGCGGCCTCGCCGGTGTCGAGGGCGACGCCTTCCCCGGCGCGGTGCAGGGCGCGGCGCATGGCATTGGCGGTGGGCGATGACGAGGTCATCCTCCGAGGATAGGTGGACCCAGGGACATTACGGCGGCCCACAGGGGCGCGGGCCGCGCCGGGGCGCTGTCGCGTTTCTCACCAGGGAAAGCGGGTTCGGGTGGAATACCCGCGGGCGGATACGGCGCGTAGCCGTTCCGGGTGACGGCGCGAGGCGCGTGTTGACGGCGGGCGGTGACCGTCGCGGGTGGACGAGAGTGGTCAAGCCTGATGGCCGGCGGTGACCGTCGCGGGTGGACGAGGGCGGTCAAGCCTGGCGGCCGGTGGTCACCGTTGCGGGTGACACTGTGCGGCGCACGTTGACGGCCGACGCTCACCGTTCCGGTGGACGAGGGGCGGTCAAGTTGACCGCCGGGCCGTAACCGCGGAGGGCGATGGGGCGGCTGGGACGTTGACGGACAGCGTGCGGCCACGCCTCGGCCACGCTCCCGTCACCCGGGAGGGTGACCGTACCGGCATGGACCGACGCGACGTACTGAAGCTCTCCGCACTCGCGGGCGCCACCGGCGTCCTTACGCTGGCTCCCGTGAACTTCGCGGCTGCCTCCTCCGACGCGGATTCCGGCCCGGGTGCGAACCCCGGCCCGGGATCGGGCGCCGGCTCGACCCGTACCGTCACCGTCAGCGGCCATCTGCCCACCGGGGTCGCCGACTTCGTCTACCTGCCGGTGCAGGTGCCGCGCGGGGTACGGGAGATCGCCGTCTCGTACACGTACGACAAGCCCACCGTCCCGGCCGGCTCGGTCGGCAACGCCTGCGACATCGGCATCTTCGACCAGCACGGCACCGACCTCGGCAGCCGGGGCTTCCGCGGCTGGTCGGGCGGCGCGCGCACCGAGTTCGCGATCAGCGCGGAGGAGGCCACCCCCGGGTACCTGGCGGGACCGGTGGAGGCGGGCACCTGGCACGTCATCCTGGGGCCGTACACCGTGGTGCCCACGGGCCTGGACTACTCCGTGACCGTCACCCTCACCTACGGCGAGGCCGGGCACACCCCGGCGCCCCACTACCCGCCGGAGCGGGCCCCGGGCCGCGGCCGGGCCTGGTATCGCGGCGACTGCCACCTGCACACCGTGCACTCCGACGGCAAGCGCACCCTGGAGCAGTTGGTGGCGCTGGCCCGCGCCGCCAAGCTGGACTTCATCAACTCCAGCGACCACAACACCAGCTCGGCGCACGCCTTCCTCGGCCCGCTGGCCGGCGACGACCTGCTGGTGCTGACCGGCGAGGAGGTCACCACCCGCAACGGCCACTTCCTGGCGATCGGCACCGACCCCGGCGTCTGGTTCGACTGGCGCTACCGGGCCCGCGACGACGCGTTCGACCGCTTCGCCCGGCTGATCCGGCGGGCCGGCGGCCTGGTGGTGCCCGCGCACCCCTACGGAACGAGCCTGGCCAGCCAGTGGAAGTTCGGCTACGACGACGTGGACGCCGTCGAGGTGTGGAACGGCCCCTGGACGCCCGATGACGAGGTCTCGCTGCTGACCTGGGACAACCTGCTCACCGCCTCGGCGAAGAACGGCGGCCGGTGGGTGCCGGCGATGGGCAACTCCGACGCCCACCGCGACCCCGACGTCGTCGGCCTGCCGCAGACCGTCATCCTGGCGGACGGCCTCGACCGCGCCTCGCTCCAGGCGGGCATCCGCGCGGGCCGCTCCTGGATCGCCGAATCGGCCGCGGTGCAGCTCGCGTTCACCGCGTCGGGACCGCGCGGCGAGCACGCGGGCATCGGCGACCGGCTGCGGGTCGCCGCGGACGCGGCGGTGACGGTACGGCTGGAGGTGAGCGGGGTGCCGGTGAACTCGCTGGTGCGGCTCGTCACCGACGAGGGCCAGATGCACGCGGAGGCGCTGCCCGCTTCGGGGACGGTGGAGTACGCGACGACCGCGTCGCTGGCGGCCTACATCCGCGCGGAGGTCCGCCACCCGGCCGCCGACGGCGGAGCATCCGGCCTCCCCGGCCCGGCGGCGGCCATCACCAACCCGATCTGGCTGGGCCGCGCCTGACCCCAGTTCCGCGCGCCGTAGCGGGCTACGGTCTCAGCCGAACTACCGGCCGGGGTGGGCTGGTCGCGCAGTTCCCCGCGCCCCTGGTGAAGCCGGGACGTCCAGATGACGCCAGACGCGAACGGACCGCTTTCAAGGGGCGCGGGGCTGCGCTTGATCTGCGGCTGCCGCCGCCTGGGCGCCACCAGCCAGAGCGGACCCGCACATGCCCACCCACCGCAAGGGGTTGCCGTCCTGGCCGCCCCCACCGGCGGGTGGGCCGGGGTCCGGTCAGGACGTGACGCGGATCGGCAGGAGGATGCGCCAGATCGCGTCCTCCACTCCGTGCACCGCGGCGATCCAGCCGACGTTCTCCTCGTCCGTCCCCAGCCGCACCGCCTGCGCCAACTCGCCCATCACGTCGGACAGGTCCCCGTGCCCCATGGCCGGTTCGAGCCGGCCGCCGGCCGCCCCGTCGTCGTGGTAGCGGTGGTAGGCCGCGGCGCCGCGCAGCACCCCGACCGGGCGCCACTGCTGCGCCAGCCGCCACACCGGCTCACCTGCGACGCGTACCCCGTCGGCCTCCATGACCTGGGTGCGGCTGCGGTCCACCGCGAGCGCGGACCAGCCGTCGGTGCCGGTCAGCACCAGCTCGGGGGCGCAGCGCCGTACCGCGCGGCCGACCGACTCGGTGGCACCGGCCGAGGCGAGCACCAGCGGCACCGCGGCCATCCCCGCGTACAGGCAGCCGAGGAACGCCCCGGCCAGGTCGGGCCCCTGCGGGTAGACGAGCATGACCCGGCTGCCGGGTTGCAGCAGCGTGCCGAGCCGGGCGGCGATCGCCCGGGCCCGCCGGTCGAGTTCGGCGTAGCTGCAGCCGGCCGTGCCGGTCACCGCCGCGCCGGCGAAGGGCAGTTCGGGCACACCGTGCGGGTTGCGCTCCGCGCGGTGGCGCAGCAGCGGGCCGGGCAGCCGGCCGGAGTCGCCGCCGCTGGTGCGTGACCCGTTGCCGCCGCCGTTGCCCGGCCGTCCGGCCCGGCCCGACCTGCCGGGCCTGCCGTCCGTGCCGCCGCTGTCGCCGCCACCGCCGGGGCGGTCTGATCCGCCGGTCATGGGAACCACCGCGGGCACTCCCAGTGGTGCGGGGCGCAGAGGCCGTACCGAGCCTGCCGCCAGCCTGCTCCAGCGGATCGCGCGCTGGGCCAGCGCGACGGTGTCGGCCACGACAGCGGGGACCGGGGCCGCGGGGACGGGAACCGTCGGGCCCGGGACCGTACCGGCGCCGGAACCGGCGCCGCCCCGGCCCGCGCCGCTCGCGCCGTCACCCGGGCCGGTCGCCCAGAAGGATTCCGACATCCGGACCGTACTCCTCTTGTCACATGAACCCGGCAAACCGCCCACGCACTCCGTACACATCCCGGCCCCGCTATCCGGCCGGTCGCAGAACGCACACCGGCACGAACGATCCCCTCACAGCACAACCTCCGGGCACACACAGTCCGAACCTCGAATTCGACCCAACTTCTGCCGCAAGGCCGGTTCGGTACCCGGACGGGGTGACCCCGGCGGCCCGACACGGCAAACTGGCACAGGCGGCTCCGCATCAGCGGTTTCGCCTGCCGTGCGGACAACTGTTCCGGTCGGCGATGAACGATAGATATACGCGCGGAGAGTCAGGTTCCGGCCGGGACCGGCCGCGGTTCAGGGGGCATGGATGGCAAGCAGCACGGAACCGGGCGACAGCCGACGGTTGCGGTTCGCGGTCCTCGGCCCGGTGCGCGCCTGGCGCGGCGACGAGCTGATCGCCACCGGCGCGCCGCAGCAGCGCGCCCTGCTGGCCGCACTCCTGCTGCGCGGCGGACGGACGGCCACCGCCTCGGAGCTGCTCGACGCGGTGTGGGGCGAGACGCAGCCCAACACCGCGCTGGCCGCCCTGCGTTCGTACGCCTTCCGGCTGCGCAAGGCGCTCGGCTCCCAAGCGCTGGTCACCGACTCCGGCGGCTACGCGCTGCGGCTGGACGACGACATGCTCGACACCCGGGTGGCCGAGCAACTGGCCGCCGAGGCCGACAAGATCCGTGCCTCCGACCCGGCCGGCGCCCGCGAACGGCTGGCCTCCGCGGTGGCGTTGTGGGTCGGCGAGCCGCTGGCCGGGCTGCCGGGCCCGTTCGCCGAGGCGCAGCGCGACCGGCTCACCCAGTGGCGGGCCGCCCTGATCGAGTCGCTGCTCGAACTCGACCTGGAACTGGGCGCGCACGCCGAGGCCGTCTCCAAGCTCACCGCGGCCTCCGCCGAGCACCCGCTGCGCGAACGGCTGCGCGCCCTGCTGATGCTGGCCCTGTACCGCAGCGGGCGGCAGGCCGAGGCGCTCGGCGTCTACGCCGACACCCGGCGGCTGCTCGCCGAGGAACTCGGCATCGACCCGTCGGCCGAACTGAAGGACCTGCACCAGCGGATCCTGGAGGCCGACCCGTCGCTCGCCGCGCCCGCCGGCAGCGCGCCGACCGCCCCCGAGGTGGTCAGGCCCGCGCAACTGCCCGCGATCGTGCCCGACTTCACCGGCCGCGCCGCCGTCGTCAGGGAGCTGGCCGGCCAACTGGCCGCCGCCGCGAGCGAGCACGGCGTGATGGCCGTCTCCGCGGTGGCCGGCATCGGCGGCGTCGGCAAGACGACGCTCGCGGTGTACGTCGCGCACGCCGCCCGCGAGGCGTTCCCCGACGGGCAGTTGTACGTCGACCTGCAGGGCACCAGCCCGCGCCCCAGCGAACCCGAGGCCGTACTCGGCTCGTTCCTGCGCGCGCTCGGCCTCGCGGACGCCGCGATACCCGACTCGCTGGCCGACCGGGCGGCGCTGTTCCGCTCCACCCTGGACGGCCGCCGCGTGCTCGCCCTGCTCGACAACGCCTACGACGCCGCGCAGATCCGGCAGTTGCTGCCCGGCACGCCCGGCTGCGCCGCGCTGGTCACCAGCCGGGTGCGGATGGTGGACCTGGCCGGCGCGCACCTGGTGGACCTCGACGTGATGTCGCCGGAGGAGGCGCTCGAACTCTTCACCCGGATCGCCGGCGAGGAGCGGGTCAGCAGCGAACGGCAGGCGGCGCTCGACGTGGTGGCCGCCTGCGGCTTCCTGCCGCTGGCGATCAGGATCGCCGCCGCCCGGCTGGCCGCCCGCCGCACCTGGACGGTGTCGGTGCTGGCCCGCAAGCTCGGCGACCAGCGCCGCCGGCTGGACGAGCTGCGGGCCGGCGACCTCGCCGTCAAGGCCACCTTCGCGCTCGGCTACGGCCACCTGTCGCCCGCGCAGGCCCGCGCGTTCCGGCTGCTGTCGCTGCCCGACGGCCCGGACATCTCGCTGCCGGCCGCGGCCGCCGCACTGGACCTGGACGTCTACGAGGCCGAGGAGCTGCTCGAAGCGCTGGTGGACATCAGCCTCATCGAGTCCGCGGCGCCCGCCCGCTACCGCTTCCACGACCTGCTGCGGCTCTACGCCCGCGAGTGCGCGGAGCGCGACGAGGCCGGGCCGGAGCGCTGCGCCGCGCTGTCGCGGGTGATGGACTTCTACCTCGCCTCCGCCGCCTGCACCTACGAGTGGGAGAACCCCGGCGACCGGGTGCTCGACCACCTCGCGCCCACCACGCACCCCGGGCTGACCTTCGAGGACCGCGAGGAAGCCCTGGAGTGGCTGTTCTCCGAGTCGCAGGACCTGCTCGCGACGGTCCAGCAGGCCGCCGACGACGGGTGCGAGGGGCTGATGCGCCGCGCGGTGGACCTGCTGCTCGTCACGCAGGACCTGATGGAGTCCGGCGTCTACGCACGGCAGTACGAGCAGGCCACCCGCGCGCTGGTCAGCACCGCGCAGGACCTCGGCGACCTGGTCGTGCAGGGCCGTGGCCGGGTGCTGCTCGGCCAACTGCTGTGCATGTCGGGCCGGTTCCAGCAGGCCGAGACGGAATCCGCGCAGGCGATGGTGCAGGGCCTGGCCGCCGACGACCCCATCACCCGCAGTTACGCGCCGAACCTGCGCGGCATCGTGGCGATCTACGGCCGCCGCTTCGAGGACGCCGCGCACTTCCTCACCGGGGCGCTGGACATCTTCCGTGCCGACGGCAACCAGCACGGCGAGGCGGCCACCCTCAGCAATCTGGCCCGCGCCCAGACCGAACTCGGCGACGTGCCCTCCGCGTTGGCCTCCACCGAGCGCGCGGTGGAGATCTACCGCGAGCTGGGCGCCGGATTCCGGCTCGGCAACGGCCTGTACGCGATGGGCACCGCGCTGACCACCGCGGGCCAGTTGGGTGAGGCGGTGGACTGCCTCAACGAGTCGCTGGACATCTTCCGCGAGGCGCGGCAGCAACTGTGGGAGAGCATGGCCCTGTTCCGGCTGGCGAAGGCGCATCTGGCCGCCGGCCGCTGGCGGCAGGCCGCCGCGTTCGCCGAGCAGGCGCTGCCGCTGCTGCGCGAGACCGGCGGCGAGTGGCGGGTCGCCAACGACCTGACGCTGCTGGGCCAGGCGCTGGTCGGCATGGGCCAGCCGATCCGCGCGCACGCCTGCTGGCACGACGCACTCGGCATCTTCACCGCGCTCGGCGCGCCCGAGGCCGACGAGGTACGGGCGCTCATCGACGACCACCCGGCGTCCGCGCAAGCGGTGTGACCCTCAATTCACCGCAGGTCACATCACTTATCACATCGCTCATTGATGCCGTTTATCAGTTGATTATCGACGGCTGCCACGATTCCATCACTGCACGAGCTGCCCACCTGGTGGCGCACGGGGGTTGCCGCCGGGTGGGCTTCACGACAGCACGTCCCTGATAGCACAGGAGATCGATATGAGCACCGAAGTCCCGAAGCCGCCGAAGACGCCGCCGGCCGACGGTCCGCTCGACCCGGACAACTTCCACGTGACCAGCGAGCCCGCCGATCCCCCGGAGGGCCTGCTGCCGCCGGTCCCGGAAGCCAAGGGCGGCACCGTGGCACCCGACAACTTCCACGTGACGGACAAGCCGAGCGGCTGACCACCGCACTCCACGGCTGAACCGCGCGCGGACCACGAAACGGGGGACCGCACGGGGGGACCGTACAGGGGGAACGACACAGGGGGACGAGACGGGGGACCCGCCGGGGGACGCAGGGGGAAACGGGGTCCCGGGGGGAACGGGGGGCGCCAGGGGGACCGGAGGACTCGGGGGGAACGGGTTCACTTCCGGGGGCGCACCGCAGATCGGCCGCAGCGTGGAGGGGACGCTGCGGCCGGTCTGTTTTTTCGTTACATGCCGGGCGGGCTGATCGACGGCCCGGTCTGCGGGGACGGCGGGCTGATCGAGGTGTCCGGCGGGGACGCGGGCAGCGGCGGCAGATCGGTCAGCGTCGGGGGCGGGTCGTCGTACGGCGGGGGCGGCTCGTACGGCGGCTGCGCCTGCGGTTCCGGCTGCGGCTGGGGCTGGGGCTCCGTCTGGAGCTGGGGCTCCGTCTGGAGCTGCGGCTCCTGTTCCGGCAGGGGTTTGGGGCGCGGGCGGCGGGACGGCAGGGCCGCCGCCCCCAGCAGCATGAGGGCCGCCGCGCCGAAGGCCGCGGCCACGCCGGTGTCCAGGCCGGGGCCGCCGGCCGTGAGCGAGCCCGCCGCCTGGGCCTGGCGGACCATCCACAAGATGGTGATGGCCAGCACGATCAGGCCGGCCAGGGCCACCACGGGCCGGGACCGCAGCAGTACACCCAGCAGGGTGAGCAGCGCGGCGAAGCCCATCGGCAGGAAGAGGGAGCCGAGCAGGGCCGCGTTGTCCGGAGTGACGCCGACCCCCGTGAAGAGGTCGTCCACTCGGAACCGGGACCCGTGGCGACCGCCGTACCAGGAACGGAAGGGGCTCCAGACGGCGATCGCCGCTCCGATGAGCGCGAGGAGGGACCCGAAGACGGTGCGGATCATCTCGGTCGTCGCCTCACTTCGCGTACTCGACCCCCTCGCCGCCGACGCTACGCCCGCCCCGCCACCCCCGCCACACGAGCAGCAGCCGAGCGGGTGCCCGGTGATCTGAGGCGGCCCGGGCCGCTGAACGCGGGGGGCTCAGGCGCGTCGGGGCGCGGCCCCGGTGCCCTTCGTCGCGTCGAGTGCGTACACGCAGCGGTCCTTGGAGCACGCGTAGACCACGCCCTCCGCCGCCACCGGCGACCCGGTGATCTCCCCGCCCGTCTCCAGCCGCCAGCGCAGTTGGCCGCCCTGCGCGTCCACCGTGTACAGGCAGTGGTCCTTGGAGCCGAAGTGCACCCGGCCGTCCGCCACCGCCGGCGAACCCACGACCTCGCCCTGCGCGGCGAAGCGCCACCGGGGCGTACCGGTGACCGCGTCCAGCGTGTAGAGCGCGCTGCCCGCCCCGAGGTGCACCCCGCCTGCGGCGACGAGCACGGGCTCGACGGACTGCCGCGGCTCGGTCGCCACCCGCCACCTGGCGCGGCCGTCGGCCGGGTCGAGCGCGTAGACGGTGCCGAGGTGGTCGGCGACGTACACGCCGCCGCCCTCCGCGCCGGTCCCGGGAACGTGCGCGGGCGGTGCGAACATCACCGCGGGCGCGTCGAAATGCCAACGCTCGGCGCCACTGCGGGCGTCGAGCGCGAGAACCCTGGTACCGGCGGTGAGATACACGACGCCGTCGGCCACCACCGGCCGGGTCGGCATCGAACCGGCGGCGCCGGGCTCCCCCACCGGATACGACCACATGTCGGAGCCGGTCAGCGCGTCGACCGCGTGCAGCAGGCCGCCGCCCTGGTAGTACACCGCCCGGCCGTCCACGGTCGGGCCCGAGTCGGTGGACTCGAACTCCGTCTGCGCCCCGCCGCGCTCCCAGCGCAGCGAGCCGCGCCCGGCGTCCCACGACTGGACGCCGCCGCCGCGGGTGCCGGTGACGACCGTGCCGGCGTCGGCCCGTACCGCGTAGATCCAGCCCTCGATGGGGGTGCGCCAGCGGTCGGCGCCGTCGGTGGCGTCGAGCGCGAACAGGCTGGGGCCGTCGGAGGCGTGGATCCGGCCGCCGTCCACCGCCATCGTCCAGGCCACGTCACGGGTCTTGAACTGCCGCCGCCCGCTGGCCACGTCGAGCGCGTGCACCTCGAAGGAGGTGACGTAGAGCAGGCCGCCGGCCACCACCGGGGTACCCCAGACGTCGTTCGACATCCGGAAGCGCCAGGGCCGCCACTCCCCCGGCGGTGCCTTCGGCGAGGACTGCGCGGGGACGGCGGCGGGCGCCGGGTCGCCCGCGCGGTGCGATCCGGCCCGGTGCCGTACCCACTCGGTGCCGGGCAGCGCGGCTGCCTGCGCCTTGTGCTCGACGGCCTCGGCGACCCGCAGCCCGGGGCCGATCGGCGCGGAGCCGGCGAGCTGGACGGGGGCGGACCGGCCGTTGCCGTTGCCGTGGTCGAGTCCGACCGCGGGGGCGGCGGGGACGCTCGCCGCGGCGGCGCCGTCCCGCCCCGGTCCGGCGCTGAGCGGGGCGTGCTGCGGGCGCGGCGGTGCCTGGACCGGCGGCGCGGCCACCGGGGCCTGCGGGCCGGCCGCGTGCGCGCCCCGGCTGCGGCCCGCGGCGGCTGCCGTCCGGCCGCTGCGGCGCTGCTCTATCAGCGCCACCGCGCCGGGCGGCAGCCAGGCCGAGGCGGTGCCGGTGTCGTCGCCGCCGGCCGAGAACAGGTGCGGGGCCAGCTGCGCCTGGAGGTCGGCCGGGGTGGGGCGGCCCTCGGCCTCCATCCGCATGCAGGACTCGATCAGCGGGCGCAGCTCGTCGGGCAGCCCGTGCAGGTCGGGTCCCTCGCGCAGCAGCATGAAGACCGTCTCGACCGGGTTCGCGCCGCGGAACGGGGCGTGCCCGGTGGCGGCGAAGACCAGCGTGGAGCCGAGCGAGAAGATGTCGCTGGCGCCGCGCACGCTGCGGGAGTCCCTGGCCTGCTCGGGGGACATGTAGGCGGGGGTGCCGACGGCCACGTTGGTCATCGTCAGCCTGGTGTTGGACACCCCGGAGGCGATGCCGAAGTCGATCACCCGCGGGCCGTCCTCCACCACCAGGACGTTGGACGGCTTCATGTCGCGGTGCACCAGGCCGGCCGCGTGGATCGACTGCAGCGCCTCCGCGATGCCGGCCGCCAGCCAGCGGACGGCCTGGGCGGGCATCGGCCCCGCCTCGTTGACGATCTCCTCCAGAGACGGGGCCGGCACGTAGGCGGTGGCGAGCCAGGGCACCGCGGCCCGCGGGTCGGCGTCCACCACGGCGGCGGTGTAGAAGCCGGAGACCGCGCGGGCGGCCTCCACCTCACGGGTGAAGCGGACCCGGAAGAGCTGGTCCTCGGCGAGTTCGGCGCGCACCGTCTTGATCGCCACCCGGCGGCCGGATGCCGAACGGGCGAGATAGACCAGCCCCATGCCGCCGGCGCCGAGCCGTCCCAGCACCTCGAAAGGGCCGATCCGTCTCGGGTCGTGCTGCGTCAGCTGCTCCATCACTGCCCTGCCACCTCCCCGTGCCCCGCTTTGTCGCCGCTGTGCCCCGTGCCAGCGTGTTTCCTGCCCCGCCCCTCGCGGCCGGTCGTCCAGTCCCCACGTCAGCGTACGAGGCTGATTGTTCCTGGGATGGACGCCGGTTGCGAACCCGGGGCAGTCACGACACGCCCGGAGGGCGAACTCGTTATCATCCGCCATCGCACACGGTCAGGTCACGCGGCGCGCCGTACGAGGGCCGGGGCAATGGCCGACACGTCAACCGGAGTGACAGCAGGGGCTGGTGGGACCCCGCCGGCCGGGGCCTCGCCGCTAGCCGGGGGTCTGCTCGCTCCTGCGCTGCAGGTCGATGACGGCGAACTCGGCGCCCTGGTCGTCGGAGACCACGGCCATCCGCCCGAACGGCGAGTCCGAGGGCTCGTTGATCACCCGGCCGCCGAGCCGCTTGACGGTGGCCGCGGCCTCGTCGCAGTCGGCGACGACGAAGTAGACCTGGAACGCCGAGGGGTGGTCGGCCGCGAGGTCGGAGGCCCGGTTCATCCGGCCGAGCACCTGCTGGTCGGGCTGGCCGGGCAGCGACCAGACCTTGTAGTCGAAGTGCACCCCGTCGCCGACCTGCTGCTCGTCGTAGCCGAACACCGCGGGGTAGAAGGCGTCGACGGCCGCCGCGTCCCGGGTGTGGTTCTCCGCCCAGCAGTAGCCGCCGGGCTCGTTGACGATGCCGAAGCCGAGGTGCCGGCCGGCCTGCCAGACGCCGAAGAACGAGCCGCCGGGGTCGGTGGCGCCGGCCATCACGCCCGCGTCGCCCACCGTGTCGGGACCGAAGACCACCTGGCCGCCGGCCTCGGTGATCCGCTCGGCCGTCTTCGCCACGTCGGAGCTGGCCAGGTGCAGGCCCCAGGCGGTGGGCATCGACGGGTCCACCTTGCCCATCAGCGCCGCCGCGGCCTTCCCGTCCCGGGAGGCGATCGTGTAGTGGCCGTACTCCTCGCCCTGGTCCTGGAAGGACCAGCCGAACAGCTCGCCGTAGAAGCGGCGGCCTGCCGCGAGGTCGGGGACCGACACGTCGGCCCAGCAGGGTGCACCTTCGCCGAATGTGGACATGAGCCGGTCCTCTCCGTACCTGGTCCGCACCGAGCGGTGCGGTGTCTGTATTGCCACCGTATCCAGTGATCCTCCCACCCGCACGGATCACAATTCGAACGTATGGTCAATTCTTTCGAAGGGGCGGAATCGATCGTTCCGGAGGTGCGCAAAAGGGGCGAAACGGCCTTGCCGCGCCAGTCACGGGGGTCGCAGCAGTCTCCTGGGGCATCCGTGGTCACCCCTGCTGAGCTGCGATGACGGACCGGTCCCGAGGGGACTCCCCATTTGCACGCCGCCAGATCGCGCGCTGATCACGCGTCGGTAAACTGACGGCATGACAGGACAAGTTCGCACCGTCGATGGCCGTGTCGCGGGTCGCCGCGGGCAGGCGACGCGGCAGAAGCTGCTCGACTGCCTGGGCGAGATGCTGAGCACGTCCCCGTACCGGGACGTCAAGGTGATTGACGTCGCCCGGATGGCCGGCACCTCCCCCGCAACGTTCTACCAGTACTTCCCCGACGTCGAGGGCGCCGTCCTGGAGCTCGCCGACGAGACGGCGAAGGAGGGAACGAGCCTGACCCAGCTGGTCGCCGGCCGCTCCTGGGCCGGCAAGGCCGGCGCCCAGGCGTCCGAGCAGCTGGTGGACGGCTTCCTCTCCTTCTGGCGGAAGCACGACGCGATTCTGCGCGTGATCGATCTCGGCGCCGCGGAGGGGGATAAACGATTCTCCAGAATCCGCCTGCGGATCCTCAACGCGGTGACCGGCTCGCTCACCGAATCCATCAGGGACCTCCAGGACAAGGGCAGGGTCGACAAGGAGGTCAACCCGGCGGCCGTGGCCGGCGCGCTGGTCGCCATGCTCGCGGCGGTCGCCGCGCACCAGAAGGGCTTCACCGGATCCGGCGTCAAGCAGGCCGAGCTGAAGCCGAACCTGGCTCTGCTGGTGCACCTCGGCGTGACCGGCCGCAAGCCGCCGAAGTGAGCTGACCGCGCACCGCAGCGCCGGCGACTCCCGCCGCCCTACCTGACCGCCCGCCGCCCGGGCTACGCTCACACCCGCGCCGACCGTTACCTCCGGGTACGGCCGCCACCGCCGGGTATACGAGCGGCGTCGTCAGATCAGGACCAGGCTCCGGGAGTTCCCCATGTCCGACCCCACCACCGCCGCCCCGGGCGTCTCCGCGGGCACCGCGAGCACCGCGGAGCCGGACGCCATAGTGATCGGGGCCGGCCCCGGTGGACTCGCCGCCGCGGCGGCGCTGCGGCAGCGGGGCGTGCGGCCGCTGGTGCTCGAACGCGCGGAGCGGCTCGGCGCGTCCTGGCGCGGCCACTACGACCGGCTGCACCTGCACACCACCAGGCGGCTGTCCGCGCTGCCGGGGCTGCCGATCCCGCGGGCGTACGGCCGCTGGGTCGGCCGCGACAACGTGGTGCGCTACCTGGAGCAGTACGCCGAGTTCCACGCGCTCGAGGTGACCACCGGCATCACCGTGGAACGGGTGAACCGGGTCCGCGACCGCTGGGAACTGCCCGCCAACGGCGGCCGGGTGCTCACCTCACCGGTCGTCGTGGTGGCCACCGGCCACAACCACACGCCGCACATACCCGACTGGCCCGGCCTGGACACCTTCCCCGGCGAGCTGCTGCACGCCGCCCGGTACCGCAACGCGGGCGACTACGCCGGGCGGGACGTGCTCGTCGTCGGCGTCGGCAACACCGGCGCGGAGATCGCCGTGGACCTGATGGAGGGCGGCGCCGGCCGGGTCAGACTCGCGGTGCGCACCCCGCCGCACATCATGCGCCGCTCCACCGCCGGCTGGCCGGCCCAGGCCAGCGGCATCGCGGTACGCCGGCTGCCGCCGCGGCTGGTGGACCGGCTGGCGCCGTACATCGAGCGCGTCAGCGTCCCTGACCTGTCCGAATACGGCCTGGCCCGGCCCGAACACGGCCTCTACGCGCGGGTGCTGGACGGCGCCATCCCCGTACAGGACGTCGGCCTGATCGACGCCATACGCTCGCGGCGGGTCGAACCCGTCGCAGCTGTCGAGGGTTTCGACGCTGACAAGGTGCGGCTCGCGGACGGCAGCCGGATCAGCCCCGAGGTCGTCATCTGCGCCACCGGCTACCGGCGCGGACTGGAACCGCTGGTCGGTCACCTGGGAGTGCTCGACGGCCGGGGCCGGCCGGTGGTGCACGGCACCCGCACGCCGCCGGGCGCTCCGGGGCTGTACTTCACCGGCTTCACCAATCCGATCAGCGGCATGTTCCGCGAGATGGCCCTGGACGCGCGGCGGATCGCGCGCTCGGTCGCCCGGCACAGCTGAGGGCTTCCGGGCGCGGGCCGCCCGCCGTTCAGAGCGCGGCAGGCAGTACGGCCGGGGCGGCGGGCGCGGCGGCCGAGCGGCCGCGGATGGCCAGCGACATCAGGGCGGCCAGCGCGCACAGTGCGCCCGAGCTGTACCAGACGACGTCGTAGGAGCCCAGCGCGTCCCGGGCGACGCCGCCGAGGAACGCCACCAGCGAGGCGCCTATCTGGTGAGAGGCCAGCACCCAGCCGAAGACGATCGCGCTGTCCTCGCCGTAGTGCTCGCGGCACAGGGCGATGGTCGGCGGCACCGTCGCCACCCAGTCGAGGCCGTAGAAGACGATGAACAGGACCATCGGCGGGTGCACGCTGTCGGCCAGCGTCATCGGCAGGAACATCAGCGACAGGCCGCGCAGCCCGTAGTAGATCGCCAGCAGCCGGCGCGGCGATATCCGGTCGGTGAACCAGCCGGAGGCCACCGTGCCCACGATGTCGAAGACCCCGATGACGGCCAGCAGCGACGCCGCCGCCGTGACCGGCATCCCGTGATCGTGCGCGGCGGGCACGAAGTGCGTCTTGACCAGGCCGTTGGTGGACGCGCCGCAGATCGCGAAGGTGCCGGCCAGCAGCCAGAACGTACCGGTACGTGACGCGTCGCGCAGCGCGCGCAGCACCCGCAGCCCGGTCCCGGTGACCGGTGGCGGCTTCGGGGTGAACTCGGTGGCGCCGTAGGCCGCCAGGCCCACATCCGCGGGGTGGTCGCGGAGCAGCAGCCAGACGAACGGGACGACGGCGAGCGCGGCGCCCGACACCAGCGCGGCGGCCGGCCGCCAGCCGTGGTGCTCGGTGATCCAGGACAGCAGCGGCAGGAACACCAGCTGGCCGGCCGCGCCGCCGGCGGTGAGTATCCCGGTGACCAGGCCGCGGCGGGCCACGAACCAGCGGTTGGTGACGGTGGCGGCGAAGGCCAGCGCCATCGAGCCGCTGCCGAGGCCGACCAGCACGCCCCAGCACAGCACGAGCTGCCAGCTCTCGGTCATCCTGACGGTCAGTCCGGCGCCCAGTGCGATGGTCAGCAGCGCGCAGGCGACCACCCGCCGGATGCCGAACCGGTCCATCAGACCGGCGGCGAACGGCGCGGTGAGCCCGTACAGCGCCAGGTTGACCGACACCGCGAAGCCGATCATGCCCCGCGACCAGCCGAACTCGGTGTGCAGCGGGTCGATCAGCAGCCCGGGCAGCGAGGCGAACGCCGCCGAGCCGATCAGCGTCACGAAGGTGACCAACGCGACCAGCCAGGCGCGGTGCACCCGCGGCCGGCGCGGGCGGCCGGCGGGAACGTCAGTCGGGGCGGAGGCGCCGGCCTCGGCCTCAGCGGGCGGAACGGCGGATCCTGCGGCGGCGGCTTGAGATGTCTGCGTCACGTGGATCAGTCTCTTGTGCCCGGCACCGGGCGACGAGTGGCCCGAAGGACATGATGTGCAAGGATCGGGCCATGGCCGTCTCCCCGCACTCCGCCACGCCAACTCCCGCACTGGACACACCCCCTTCCACGGTCTTCCGGCACCAGGACCGGCACCGGATCGCCGTCTTCGCCCTCGACGGCGTCATCCCCTTCGAACTCGGCATCCCGCTGCGGATCTTCGGCGGCGCCAGGCACCCCGACCACGACGGGAATCTCTACGAGCTCGTCACCTGCAGCCTGGCCCCCGGCCAGGTCCGTACCGACGCCGACTTCCCGATCGTCGTCACCCATGGCCCCGAGGCGCTGGCCGAGGCCGACACGGTGGTCGTCCCCGCCTCCTACGCCCTCGGCACCGTCTTCACCGACGGGGTGCTTCCCGCCCCGCTCGCGGCCGCCTTCGGCCGGATCCGGCCGGGCGCCCGGATCGTGTCGATCTGCACCGGCTCCTTCCTGCTGGCCGCCGCCGGACTGCTGGACGGCCGGCCCGCCACCACCCACTGGTCCGACGCCGACCACTTCCAACGGCTGTTCCCCAGCGTCAAGGTGAACGCCGATGTGCTCTACGTGGACGACGGCGACGTGCTGACCTCCGGCGGTGTCGCCGCCGGCATCGACCTCTGCCTGCACATCGTGCGCCGCGACTTCGGTACGGCGGTGGCCAACGCCGTCGCCCGCCGCACCCTGGTGCCGCCGCACCGCGACGGCGGCCAGACCCAGTACATCCGCCGACCGCTGCCCGAACCGCAGTTGTCAGGTACCGAGCGGGCCAGGGCCTGGGCCCTCGACCGGCTCGACCAGCCGCTGAACCTGCGGCAGCTCGCCGCCCGCGAATCCATGAGCGTCCGCACCTTCACCCGGCGGTTCCGGGAAGAGGTCGGGATGAGCCCCGGGCAGTGGCTGACCCAGCAACGGGTCGAGCACGCCCGCCACTTGCTGGAATCCACCGACCTGAGCGTCGATCAGGTCGCCCAGCAGTCCGGCTTCGGTACCGGCGCTTCGATGCGGCAGCATCTTCAGTCGGCGCTCGGGGTGTCACCGACGGCCTACCGCCGGACCTTCCACACCGCCGCCCACCGCACCTGAGCGGCCGGCGCCAGCCAGTCTCGCGGCGCGCGGCCAGAGAGGGAGCCGGGGCAGGAGGCCGAAGGCAGGGTCAGCGCAGGGCTACCGTGACCGACCGGTCGACCTCGCACCAGATCTGCTTGCCGGCACCCTCAGGCTGCCAGCCCCAGCGGTCCGCGAGGCCGTCCACCAACTCCAGGCCGCGGCCACCGGTCTCGTCTCGCTGTGCGTGCCGCGGGGCGGGCGGCGCCTCGCTGGTGTCGGCCACCTCGACCCGTACCGGGGCCGCGGGAGCGGCCGGGAAGAGCATCCGCAGCACCGCGGGACAACCGGTGTGCACCACCGCGTTGGTGACGAGCTCCGAGATCAGCAGGATCAGCGTCTCGGCAACCAGCTCGTCGGCCCCTATGCCGGAACCCACCAGCCGGGAACGCGCCCACCGACGGGCTCGGCCGACCTCTGCGGGATCGACCCCGACCTCCAGTTGCACCTGAAGCACCTGCACTGCTCACACCATCCGAACCGGCGGACACAACGCCTCGCGCCTGCCCGAGATCACCGTGCGTGATCTCGGCCTAACACAGCATGATTGACCTACAGTCACCCCAACAAGCGCTTCGGGCATATTCCAGCGCAACGGAGTAGCCATACCGCATACTGTGCCGCGCACCCGGCGGGAGCTCCGTCGCCAAGGCTCCGACCCCGCCCGGTCCAGCCGGGCGGCGCTTTCGGGGATCCCTGAACGTACGCGCACCCGATGGAGCGTACCCGAGCCGGAACCATGCACCACCGCCTGACAAGTTACGCATCGGACACAACTCCGCGCGGACGCTCCGTAATCAAACAGCGCTCGATCTCAGGACTCTGGCTGCTGAGCGGTGAAGGCCGCATACGCAGCGTCATCAAAGAGCACGAAGCGCACCTCGTCCACGGCGGTTGCCGACTCCCGCACAGTCCGGACGGCGATCCGCGCGCCATCGTCCATCGGCCACCCGTAGACCCCGGTGGAGATCGCGGGGAAGGCCACGCTGGTGGCGCCGAGTTCATCGGCGACGCGCAGCGATTCGCGGTAGCAGGAGGCAAGCAACTCGGAGCGGTCCTCCCCCGGCTGCCAGACCGGGCCGACCGTGTGGATCACCCAGCGGGCCGGCAGCCGGCCGGCGGTGGTCGCGACCGCCTGCCCGGTGGGCAGTCCGCGCCCGTACTTCGACGCCCGCAGTTCTCGGCAGGCGTCGAGGATGGCGGGGCCGCCCTTGCGGTGGATGGCGCCGTCGACGCCTCCACCGCCGAGGAGTGAGGAATTCGCGGCGTTGACGACGGCGTCGACGTGCTGCTCGGTGATGTCGCCCTGGGCGAAGGTGAGATGAACCATGGACTCATCCTGGCCTCATTCCCCGATGCCCGCGAAGAGGTTTGTCTCGGGCAGCCGAGCCGCGATCCGGCTGCGGGCCAGTACGTAGTCCTCGGTCGGCCACAGAGCGCGCTCAAGATCCCGGGGATGGGAGAAGAAGGGGTTGTCGGGGGCGGCCTGGGTGGCGTGGGCGCGGAAGGCGCGGTCACGGGTGGCGAAGTGCTCTGCGCAGTCGATCCGGGTGGTGGGGCTCAGGTCGGGAGCCCAGTCCGGCCAGTGGTCCAGGACCTCGCCCATACCGGATGGCACGCCCTGGCTGATCATGCCGCGGTGCAGGGTCGCGAACCACGCTCTCGAAAAGGCCACTTGGTAGTAGAGCTTGAGCGGCTGCCAGGCCGGGCCCGCCTGCGGGTAGCGGTCCGGATCGCCGGCCGCCTCGAATGCCTCGGTGGTGACCCGGTGGGTCTGGATGTGGTCGGGGTGCGGGTAGCCGCCGGACTCGTCGTAGGTGATGACGACCTGCGGCCGGACCTCTCTTATCGCCTGCACCAGCCGCTCCGCGGCGGCCGGTACCTCCTCCCTGGCGAAGCAGTCGGGCGGCAGCGGCTCCCCTTCCCCGGGCAGCCCGGAGTCGGTGAAGCCGAGGAAGCGGTGCCGCACTCCCAGCACGGCCGCGGCGGCGGCCATCTCCTGCTTTCGCAGCTCCGGGAGCCGGGCCCGGACCTCGGGGGTGTCCAAGAGGGGGTTGAGCACATCAACGCGCTCCCCACCGGTGCAGGTCACCACGGTGACCTCGACGCCGTGCGCGGCGTAGTGCGCGAGAGTGGCGGCGCCCTTGCTCGACTCGTCGTCGGGGTGGGCGTGGACGGACATCAGACGAAGGTTCGGACGGTCGACTTGCTCGTTTTTCTTCATGGACCTAACTTTAGGTCGGACCCACTCGATTGGTCAAGCACTTTTTTAGGTCCGACCAAGTAAAGTGGGAACCATGGCCCAGCTCCGCGAGTTCAAGAAGCAACAGACCCGGCAGACGATCGCCCACGCCGCCACCGATCTGTTCCTGCGCAACGGCTTCGAGGGCACGACGATCGCCGACGTCGCCGATGCCGCCGGAGTCTCGAAGATGACCGTCACCAATTACTTCCCGAGGAAGGAGGACCTGTTCTTCGACATGCATGAAGAGGTGATCACCGGCCCCGCCCGCGCCGTCGCCGCCCGTCCCGTCGGCGACTCCGCACTGGACGCGGTGCGCCGTGACTACCTCCAGGCCGTTCAGCGGCAGGACGCGCTGCTCGGCTGGACCCGGCCGGCCTTCACCCGGCTGATCGACCAGAGTCCGGTGCTGCGTGCCCGGCTCCGGGAGATGTTCGAGCACCAGGAGCAGGCGCTCTCCGTGGTACTCGCCGAGGCCACCGGCGAGCAGGCGGACTGCTTCGAGCCGCGGCACGCAGCCGCCCAGCTCAGCACGGTGCTCCGGCTGCTGTTCGGCGAGGCGCAGCGCCGGGTGCGGTCGGGGGACACGAAGGACGAGCTGTTCGCGGCGCTCGACCGGACCGCGGTCGCCGCGTTCGCCCGGCTGGAACCGTCACTGGCCGGATACGCGGTACGGCAGGTGCCGGCTGACCAGAAAGAACCCGGAGAACCCGGAGATTTCGAAGACGGGCCCGCAGCAGGGCCCGAGGAAGGAGAAAGATGAACGAATGAGTCAGGCGGAGAGCGGGCGAGCGGTGTCGTCCGTGGCCGCCGCCAGGTCGGGGTAGACCTCGAAGAGCCGGCGTACGCCCAGCGCAGCCAGTACCCGGTTGACATGCGTGCCGCCACCGTAGCCGTCGGTGGGGGTGTCGAGTTCGGTCGCGCCCTGCTCGGGGAGGACGATCCGCAGCCGTCCCGCGCAGGATCGCATCAGCCGGCGGGCGCCGATCAGGACTCCGACTCCGCTGGAGTCACAGAAGCGCACGTCAGCGAGGTCGAGTACCAGGCTGCGGCGGCCGTCGGCGACCGCGTCGTGCACCTTCTGCCGGACCGCGGGCGACGAGATGAGGTCCATCTCGCCCGCGACCGTCACCACCACCCAGCCTTCTCGCTCGGCCTGGGTCACCAGCACCGGTTCCCACCTCGCCTCGCCGTCGAGTTCAGCAATGTCATCTCTACGAGCCTATGCCCGTTCTCAGCCGTAACCCTGCAATGTTCCGGTCACACACACATAACAGAGAGCCAAAACCGATCACATGCGGCGCCAGGTTGGTGCAAAGGGGCGCACTCCTCCGCGGGCGGCCGGTAACGTCGGGAGAGCGCATTCGGACAAGGAGCACGCACTCCACTACGGTCGGTGTCCGGCCGGCCGGTCATCGGAGAGCGGACCGGCGGGGCGGAGCGACCGGCAGGACGACCAACGGGGCGACGGGTAAGGCGACGGGCAGAGGCGACAAGGCAGGGGGCCGGCGGATGACGACACCCGCACCACCGCGCTGGGACCGCAAGATGCAGCAGCGGTTGGCGCGTGGCGAGGAGGCCGCTCTCGGCGAGCTCTACGACCGGTACGCGTCGCTGGTGCACGGCCTGGCGCACCGGGTGCTGGATGACGACGAGGCCACCGACCAGGTCACCCGTGAGGTGTTCGGCTACGTCTGGGAGAACCCGGACGCGTACGAGCCGAAGCACGGTTCGCTGCGCGCCTGGCTGGCCGCGCTCACCCAACGGCACGCGGTGCACCGGCTGCGGCAGTACGAGAACCGGGGCCGGTCCAGTGCGGCCGAGGTGGAGGACCGGGTCCGGGAGGCCAACACCGCGGCCCGCGCGGACTTCATCGTCACCTCGATGCCGGAGCCGCTGCGGGTCGCGCTCCAGCTCGCCTACCGGGAGCGGCTCGACTACCGGACCGCGGCGGTCGATCTCGGGGTCAGCGAGGACGAGGCGCGGCGCCGGCTGCGGCTGGGACTGCAACTGCTGTCCACCGCGATGGATCCGGGCGCCGACGCGGGCGGCGCCGACCGGTCCCTGGATAGCCGCGGGCCGCGGGGGCTGCGATGAGCGGCCCGGCGTTCCGCAACGGCGAGGGCCACTCCGACGGCGAGGACAGCGGCGACCGGCCCCGGGTGCCGAGCCAGCGGGCACAGCCGGACGACGGCCCGACACCTGAGTTCCCGGCGCCGCCCCCGGCCGAGACCCAACCCGAGACCCCAGGACCCGGGACCGCCGCCGATACCCCGGCCGAACCCGCGGCCGAGGACGAGGACTTCCCCGGGAGCGAGCTCCCCCGCGATCCGCGGCTGCCGGCCCGGACCCGGGTCCTGGGGTCGTCGCAGCCGCGGCCGGTGCAGTTCGACCACGGCACGCTCAAGTCGCTGCTCGGCGCGTGGGCGCTGACGGTCTGCTCGACGGACGAGTCGCTGGCCGTCGAGGTGCACCTCACCGACTGCGCGACCTGCGCGGATGAGGCGCTGCGGCTTCGGGACGCGGTCGGGCTGCTGCACCAGGAGGAGTCGCTCGACCTGAATCCGCTGCTGCGGGCCCGGGTGCTCGAAGGGTGCCTCGGCCGCCGCCCGGCACGGATCCCGGTGCCGGAGTGGGCGAGCCCCTATGACGCGGAGGCCGCCCGGCTGGACGCGCTGCTGCGCGACCTCGGCGACGGGTACTGGAAGGAGCCGGTCGAACTGCGCTGGTACCAGGGCCGTTCGGTGAAGCGGGAGTTCACCGTCGGCCAGGTGATCGCCCACCTCACCGCGGTGGACGGCCTGCTGGGCCGGGCGCTCGGCCTGCCCGCCTCCGGTCTGGACACCGAGGGAGCCGCGGACGACGAGCCCGGGCAGCCGGCGACGGGCGCGCGGGCGTCGGGTCTGGTGCTGCCGCCCGGGACGGGTGACGTTCCGGACGACCTGCCGCTCGACCCGCAGGCGCGCACGTCGGCGCACTGGGCGACGCAGGGCGACCTGTCCGGCGAGCAGCTGCGTACGGCGTGGCGGGAGCAGAGCCACGCCCTGGTGCGTACGGTCTCCTTCGCCGACGGCGGGGTGGCCGACCTCGGTGTGGACTACGGCTCGTTCGCGCTGCCGATGCGGGACGCGTTCGTGGACCGGGCGTTCGAGTGCTGGATCCATGCCACCGACATCGCGGACGCGGTGGCCTACCCGTATGACCCGCCGGCCCCGCGGCATCTGGGGCTGATGGTCGATCTGGCGGCGCGGATGCTGCCCGAGGCGCTGGCCGGCCGCCGTCGGGCCGGGCTGACCGCCTGGCCGGCCCGGCTGGTGGCGGCGGGCGCGCCGGGCCGTTCGATGCGCCTTGAGGTGGAGGGGCACGGCGGCGGTGAGTGGTGGGTGTCGCTCGACTCGCCGGGAGCGGTGGCGTCGCCGGACGAGATGGTCGCGCATGTGGCGATGGACAGCATGGAGTTCTGCCAGCTCGCGGCCGGGCATCTGGAGCCGGACGACGTCGCGGCCGGTCAGGAGGGCGACCGGGATGTCGTACGCGATGTGCTGTTCGCGGCGGCGTCCATGTCCCGGCTCTGACCGGATCCGGCTCCCGGCAGCGAGGCCGAAGACCGGCCACACGGACCAGGCCGTGGGGCCGGGTGTCAGGCGAAGACGACCGTCCGGCGGCCGTTGAGCAGCACCCGGTGCTCGCTGTGCCACTTCACCGCGCGGGCCAGCGCCTGGCACTCCACGTCGCGGCCGATGGCGACCAGCTGGGCCGGCGTGACCTGGTGCCCGACCCGTTCGACCTCCTGCTCGATGATCGGCCCCTCGTCCAGTGCGGCCGTCACATAGTGCGCGGTGGCGCCGATCAGCTTGACGCCCCGGTCGTGCGCCTGGTGGTACGGCTTGGCGCCCTTGAAGCTCGGCAGGAACGAGTGGTGGATGTTGATGATCCGGCCGGGCAGCTTGTTGCACAGGTCGTCGGAGATCACCTGCATATAGCGGGCGAGCACCACCAGTTCCACGCCCTCCTTCTCCACCAGGGTCAGCAGTTCGGCCTCGGCGGCCGCCTTGGTGTCCCGGGTGACGGGGATGTGGTGGAAGGGCACCCCGTAGGAGCCGACCAGCTCGCGGAAGTCGGTGTGGTTGGAGACCACGGCGGCGATCTCCACCGGCAGCGCGCCGATGCTCGCGCGAAACAGCAGGTCGTTGAGGCAGTGCCCGAACTTGCTGACCATGAGGATGATCCGCATGCGCTCCTGCGACGGGTGGATCCGCCAGTCCATGTGGTAGGCGCTGCCCACCGCTGCGAAGCTCGCGCGCAGCCGCTCGGCGGTGACGACGTTCTCGGCGGAGAAGTGCACCCGCATGAAGAACAGGCCCGTGTCGTTGTCGCCGAACTGCTGGCTGTCCACGATGTTGCAGCCGGTCATGAAGAGGTAGCTGGAGACCGCGTGCACGATGCCCTGCTTGTCCGGGCAGGACAGGGTGAGGACGTACTCCGGGTCCGCGCCGCCTCCCTCGGGGGCGGTGTCGGGGACGACGGCGTAGTCAGGGGTGTCGGCCTGCGGCGGCTGTTCGGTCACGGCGCCAGCCTCGCACACCGGCCCGCCGTCCGGCGCGGCGTTCCGCCCTCCGGAACGCCGGCCCCCGCACGACGGCGCCCGGCACGTACAGGAGGGCCCGCCGCCACGCACAGAGGTGCCCGCCCCGCGCAGAAGCGCCCGTCACACCGTCCGGTTGTAGATCGCCAGCACTTCCAGCGAGCGCGGCGGCGTGTCGGGGTCGTCCCCGTCGGCGCCGGCCAGCCGGATGTGCGCCTCGCGCGCCGCGCGTACCGCCTCCGGCCACGCGTGGTGCTCCAGGTAGGCACTGGCCGGGGCGTCGGCGCCGACCTGGTGCAGGATCTTCAGCACCCGCAGCACCGCGACGTCGACCAGCGCGGCCTCCTGCGAGTCGCGGAAGATCGTGCCGACGTACTTCTCCGCCGACCAGTTGTCCAGCCAGGTGTCCTCCACCAGGCGGTACACGGCGTCGGTGACGTCGCCGTATCCCTCGCGGCCGGTCTGCCAGACCTCGCGCTGGAACTCCGGGTCGCTGATCATGTGCAGCGCGGAGCGCACATTGCTGCGCCAGCGCCACCACGGCATGTCGTTGAGGGGCATACCCCCCATCGTGGAGGAGGGGCGCCCGCGGCGGGAAGACTTCATAGAACCTTGCACAAGCCGAGATCGTACGTGGCGTCACATTGGCGCCCGTAATTCACCCGAACGTGGCCTTTCGTTTGGGCAAGGCAACCCGCGCGTTGGGCGTGGACCGGAATCTTCCAGCTACATGACGGAACGGCGCACACGGAAGTCCATACGAGCGGCGGCCCCTCTGCTCGCCGCAGCTGCGCTGCTCGGTGCCTGCGGAGTGGTCCCCGGGGTCTCGGGGGGCTCCGAGGGCCCGATCGTCGTGATGACCTGGGCTCCGGAGGACACCAAGGCCACCAACATGCCGGGGATGCTGGCCATGGCGCAGGTCTTCCAGAAGTACGTCAACGACCAGGGCGGGCTGAACGGGCGCAAGCTGAGGGTCCTCACCTGCAACGAGGGCAACCTGCCTGCCGCCCTCGCCGGCTGCGAGCAGCGGGCGGAGAAGGCCAAAGCGGTCGCCGTCGTCGGTTCGTACAGCGAGCAGGGGTCGATCTTCGTGGCGGAGCTGACGGCGGCCGGCATCCCGTACATCGGCGGCTACGGGATCACCCAGAACGAGTTCCAGAGTCCCATGTCCTACCCGATCAACGGCGGACTGCCCGCGCTGCTGGCAGGAAGTGGCCGCCAGCTGGCGGACGTGTGCAAGAAGGTGACACTGGTCCGGCCGGACACGATCACCGGCGACCAGTTCCCGATCTTCCTCGACCAGGGCCTGGCGGCCGGCCGGCGTGCACCGGCGCGGGACATCCCGACGGCCGACGACGTGTCGGACTACACCGACCCGGCCGCCCGGTCGGTCGGCGACAACAAGCCCACCAGCTGCGTGTCCGCGGTGCTCGGCGACCACACCAGTACGTTCTTCGACGCGCTGCGCAGGACCGGCGACAACAAGCCGAAGGTCCGGGTGTCCTCGGTGCTCGGCAGCGTCCAGCAGTCGTTGGTCGACTCCACCGGCGGCGCCGCCAGCCCGCTGGAGGGCGCGTACGTCACCGGCTGGTACCCGGCGACCGCCGACCCGAAGTGGAACCCGATGAAGGCCGCCATCACCAAGTACGCCTTCGGCGACAACCGGATCGAGGCCTCCGACCCCGGGGTGCAGACCACCTGGATCGCGTACGACGTCTTCGCCAAGGTCGTCCGCGCCATGGACCACGGCACGAAGGTGAACGCCGCCGGCGTACGGCTGGCGATGGACCGCACCACCGGCCTGAGCACCGGCGGCCTCACGCCCACCCTCGGCTGGTCGCTGGACGACACGCTCAACGTCCCGAGCCAGCCCAGGATGGTGAACTCCTCGATCACCTACCAGGTGGTCAAGGACGGCACGCTGGTGCAGGCCAGGCCCGGCTTCGTCAACGTGGCGGCGACCCTGCGGGACACCAAGAACTGACCGGGGCCGCGGCCCGCGCCGACCAGCCTCGCCCGGGGGCCCGCGTCAGCCGGCCGAACCCGCCCGCGCGGCCCCGCCGGCCCGGGCCGGCCCCGCCGCCGTACCGCTAGAGCTGGCTGTACTCCCGCTTGGTCAGGCCGTACTTGGTGGCGATGCTGTTCCACAGCTTGACCGCCTTCTTCTTCTCCGACGTGGCGGTGCCACTGGAGTTGTTCGCGGCCTGCGACTGGGTGGTGTTGCGCGCGTGGCCGCCCTTGCACACCTTGCCGTGCGCGGCCGCGGCCTGGTCGGCCCAGCTCGCGTAGTGGCCGTCGGCGGCGGCGGACGCCTGCCATGCCTTGGTGAGCGCGTCGGTGAGGGCCGCGTGGTTGGGCAGCCGGTCCACCGACAGCGTGCCGAGCTGGGTGACCAGGCCGGTGCGCTGAGTCGCGGCGGACCGCAGGGCGGTGGCCGCCGCGCCGAGGTTCTTGCAGTTCTTGATCGACTCGACCGCGCCGACCACCGCGCTGCGGCTGGCGCCGCTGGTGTTGAGCAGCGAGTCGAGCGCCTGCGCCTGCTGCTTGGTCGCGTTGTCGACGGCCGGGGCGCTGCTTCCGGTGGACGCCGACGCGCTCGGCTTGGTGGAGGCCGCGGCGGAGGTGGTCTTGTCGGCCACGTTGCCGCTGCCGCCGGAGCCGCCGCCGCTGTTCATCAGCGCGCCGACGATCAGGCCGGCCACCGCGAGACCGGCCACCGTGATGCCGATGATCACACCGGGTGACATCCGGCGCCGGCCGCCGCCCCGGGAGCCGCCGTCGTCGTAGCCGTCGTAGCCGGGCTCGTACGGCTGCTGCTGCTCGTACTGCTGCTGGCCGAACTGCGGCTGCCCGTACGGCGCCCCGCCCTGCTGGTTCTGGCTCGGCGGCTGGATGATGCGCTGCCGCAGCGGTTCGGGGCCGGGTACGTCGTTGCGGAAGAGGTGGTCGTAGTCGCTGTCGTTCTGCGGCGCGGGCTGCGGTCCCTGCTGCTCGTAGCCCTGCTCGTAGCCCTGGCCCGGACCGGGGCCCTGCCCCTGGCCTTGCTGGTCGTAGCCCTGCTGCTGGTAGCCGCCCTGGCCGCCGTACGACTGCTGCTGCCCGTACGAGCCCTCGTCGTACGAGCCCTGGCCGTACTGCTGCTGCCCGTACGGCTGCTGCTGCGGCTCCTGCCGGCCCTGCTGCTCGTAGGGGTCGTAGCCGCCCTGGTAGCCGGCCTGCTGCTGCGGCTCGTCGTCGTGGAAGATCGACAGCGGCAGCGCCTGGGTGGCCTCGGCGGGCGGCGGTTCGGGGATCATCCGGCGGCCCTCGTCGTGGGCGGCCTGCGGGGGCAGCGGCGGCTGCTGCGGCGGCGGGGGTATCGGCCCGGGGCCGGCCATCGGCGCGCGGCCGCCCGGGGCGTCGCCCGGGTACGGCGGCAGCATCTGGGTGGCGTCGGCGATCGGGACGGGCGGCGGCGGCAGTTCGCCCGGGTACGGGGGCAGCATCTGCGTCGCGTCCGCGGGTTCCGGCTGCTGCGGCGGGGCCTGCCCCGGGCTCGGGCTGCCCCAGGGGGCGCCGCCGGCCGGCTGGACGTGCTCGCCGTAGGCCGGGGGCTGCTGCTCGGCGGGGAGAACGACGCCCCGGTACGGTTCGGGTGTTTCCTCGCCGCGTCCGTTGCTGTGCATCGCCGCTAACTCCCGCCTCTACCCTGTCGTGGACGTCTGCACACGCTACCGGGTGAACTCAGGCCGCCGACACTTACCCGAACGAGTGAGCGCCTCGCCGCCTGCCCCCGGTGCGCGCCGGACGGCCGGCCGGGCGCCCGCCGCCGGGCCTGCTCAGCGCTTTGCCGGGCCGCCGACCTGGGGCGCCGGTCAGATAACGATTCGGTACTGGCGCCAACCGGAACACCCGGCAATGCCTCGGCTACCCCGGCGTGTGACCTCGCACTCCTCCCCCGCCGGGCGCACCGCGCTCGTACCGCCGTCCCTTATGCGGCTTTCGGGAACTCCGGCACGCCAGTACCGTCACGCGGCTCCTGCGGCAGCGTCACCCCGCCTCCGCTCACGCGGCCTCCTGCTCCTCCAACCGGGCGCCGAACTCCCGCACCACGGGCTCCGCGGCGAACGGTTCGAGCCGCTGCCGGAAGTCCTCCAGGTATTCGGCGCCGCGGTTGGAGCGCAGCCCGGAGAGCAGGGTGACGGCCTGTATGCCGGTGTGGCAGGCGAGTTCGAGCTCGCGCTGCTGTACGTGCGCGTCGGCGAGCAGCAGCAGGTCGATCGCGCGCCGCCGGGAACGGGACTCCGGGTGCGCGGCGAGCGCCTCCTCCGCGCGGCGTACGGCGGGCGCGGCCTGGCCCAGGTCGCGGTGGCAGTGCGCCAGTTCGTCGGCGAGGTAGGCGTGGTCGAAGTGCGCGATCCACGGCGGGTCCTCCTCCGGCCGCGAGCGCTCCATGGCGTCAACCGCCAGCCCCGCCACGGTGGTGAAGGTGCGGGCGTCGCCGAGCAGCGCGTGGCCGCGGGCCTCGGCGGCGTAGAACATCGCCTCCGCGGTGGCGGTGACCTGGCCGCGGGCGCCTTCCTGCGCGGCGCGGGCGAGTTGGGCGATCTCCCGCGGATTGCCGAGCGCGGCGGCCAGGTGGCTCATGCTCGCGGCGAGGATGTAGCCGCCGTAGCCGCGGTCGCCGGCCGCCTGAGCCAGCCGCAGCGCCTGGATGTAGTAGCGCTGGGCCAGGCCGGGTTGGCCGGTGTCCACGGCCATGTATCCGGCGAGTTCGGTCAACCGGGCGACGACGCCGAACAGTTCGCGGCCGACCGCCTCGCGGTAGGTGCCGGCCAGCAGCCCGGAGACGACGCTGTTGAGGTAGTGCACCACCACCGGCCTGACGTGGCCGCTGCCGAAGCGGTGGTCGAGTTCGGTGAGCGCCTGGGTGGTGGCCTTGACCGCCTCGACGTCCGCCATGCCCACCCTGGCCCCGCCGTTGCGGGCGACGCCCTGGTCGGGACGGGTGATCAGCCAGTCGCGGCTGGGCTCGACCAGCGCGGAGGCGGCCACCGTGGAGCCGGTGAGGAAGTCGCGGCGGCCGACGTCGCTGCGCCACAGCTCGCAGACCTGCTCGATCGCGCCGAGCACGGTGGGCGCGAAGTGCAGGCCGATGCCGGTGGCCAGGTTCTTGCCGTTGGCCATCCCGATCTCGTCGATGGACACCGCGCGGCCGAGCTTGCGGCCGAGCGCCTCGGCGATGATGCCGGGGGCGCGTCCGCGCGGCTGCTGGCCACGCAGCCAGCGGGCCACCGACGTCTTGTCGTAGCGCAGGTCGAGGCTGTGTTCCGCCCCGCACATGTTGACCCTGCGGGCCAGCCCCGCGTTGGAGCAGCCGGCCTCCTGGATCAGCGCCTGGAGCCGTTCGTTCGGCTGCCGCGCCACGAGTGGTCGTGCGGCCATCAGTTCCCCCTCGTACGGCTCTGTGTGCGGAAGACTTCCCACCCTGCGGGCGAAAGATGCGGTGCGATCCGGTGGATTCGGGTGTCATACGGTGCGATGTGGTGTGATGCCATGTTTTTTCGATGAATCGGCGTACGACTGGACTCTGACCGGACGGTGGCCGGACAAGGGCCGTCCGCCGTGCGGCAGATGGGGTCTGCCGCCGTGCGGACCCTGAGTGCCTACCCGGATCCGGTGCCCGCTGCCCGTGCGCGCCCCCAGGCGTGCACCAGTGCGCCCGTCATGAGCCGCGGACGCACCACCTCGGCTCCGCCCCGTAACCCCCGCAGGTGAGCGAAGTTGTGCAGCGCGTGGAAGACACCATCGGAGCGCCGGGCCGGCTCACCGGCGAACTGCTCGACTCTGCGGTCCGCTACGCGCAGGAGCGGCACTGGGACGTGCTGCCGGGTGCCTGGCTGGAGACCGACGCGGCCGGCGTACGGCGCTGCTCGTGCGGGTCGGCCGCCTGCCCGGCCCCCGGCGCCCACCCGACCAGGCCCGACTGGTCCTCGCAGGCCGGCGGCAGCGGCCCGGCGGCCCGCCGGATGTGGCAACGGCAGCCGCTGGCCTCGGTGTTGCTGCCGACCGGGCGGGCGTTCGACGCGATCGACGTGCCGGAGGGCGCGGGGTGCCTGGCGCTGGCCCGGATGGAGCGGATGGACCTGCCGCTCGGCCCGGTGATCGGCACGCCCGCCCGCCGGATGATCTTCTTCGTGCTGCCCGGCGCCACCGCCAAGGTGCCCGAACTGCTGGCCAGGCTTGGCCTGACGGCCTCGGCGCTCGACCTGGTGGTACGCGGCGAGGGCGACTGGGTGGTCGCGCCGCCGACCCGGGTGGGCGCGGGCGGCTCGGCGCAGTGGGCCAGGGAGCCCACGGCCCTGAACCGCTGGCTGCCGGACGTGGAGGAGCTGGTGAGCCCGCTGGCGTACGCGTGCGGGCGGGACGCGGTGGCGGCGCGGGGGCGCTGAGCGAGTGCGCTGAGCCCGGGTTCCGGGCCGGGGTTCCGGGCCGGAGTTCTGAGCCCGGGTTCTGAGCCGGGGTTCTGGGCCGGGGTTCTTAGCCGGGGTTCTGAGCCGGGCAGGCTCAAGGCTCGCTCAGATCGATCGTCACTGTCCGTGGTCCCGTCTAGGGTTGTTGTACGTACGAAGGTGCGTACGGGCGCCCCCTGACCGGTGGCGCTCACCGGCACGAACGGGGAGAGGTGCCACGGATGGAAGGGCAGCGGGAGACGGCGGGCGGCGGATACACGGCCGGGCAGGCCGCCGGCGGCGGGGACGAGCCCGCGGTGGTGGTGCGCGGGCTGTGGAAGCGGTTCGGCGAGCAGGTGGCCGTCGCGGGGATCAGCCTGGAACTGCCGGCCGGGCGGTTCATCGGCCTGGTCGGGCCCAACGGGGCGGGCAAGACCACGACGCTGTCGATGATCACCGGCCTGCTGCGCCCCGACGACGGCGGCGTGCGGATCGTGGGCCGGGACGTGTGGTCGGACCCGGTCGGGGTGAAGTCCAGGATCGGCGTGCTCCCCGAGGGCCTGCGGCTCTTCGAGCGGCTCTCGGGCCGCGAACTGCTCGGATACACCGGCCGGTTGCGCGGCCTGCCCGGTGACGAGGTCGACAAGCGGGCCGGCCAGCTGCTGGACGTGCTCGACCTGGCCGGATCGCAGCACAAGCTGGTGGTCGACTACTCCACCGGCATGCGCAAGAAGATCGGTCTCGCCGCGGCCCTGCTGCACAACCCCGAAGTGCTGTTCCTCGACGAGCCGTTCGAGGGCGTCGACCCGGTGTCCGCGCAGGTCATCCGGGGCGTGCTGGAGCGCTACACGGAGTCGGGCGGCACGGTCGTGTTCTCCTCGCATGTGATGGAGCTGGTGGAGAGCCTGTGCGACTGGGTCGCGGTGATGGCGGCCGGCCGGATCGTGGCCCGCGGCCCGCTCGCCGAGGTCCGCGGCGAGGCGCCCACCCTCCAGGACGCGTTCCTGTCCCTGGTCGGCGCGGAGCGGCGGGAGGGCCAGGACGACCTGGACTGGCTGAGCGGCGGCAGGCGATGAGCGCGGCCCCGGCGGTCTTCACCGATCCCCCGGCGCCCGCGCCCCGATCCGGCCGGCCGGCGTCCATCACCCCGGTCTTCGTCCGGCTGAAGCTGTCGCTGCTGCGCAACGGGCTGCGGCAGTCGCGCGGCCGTACGGTCGGCTGGTCGATCGGCGTCGCTTTCGCGATGCTCTACGCGCTCGGCAACGGCGCCGCGATGATCGCGCTGCGTGACAACGACTACGCGCCGGCCGCCGCCATCACCGTGGCCGTGGTGCTCGGCGTGGGGTGGACGGTGATGCCGCTGTTCTTCTTCGGCGGCGACGACACCCTCGACCCGACCCGGCTGTCGATGCTGCCGCTGCGCCCGCGCCCGCTGGTCACCGCGCTCATCGTGTCCTCGCTGATAGGCGTCGGGCCGCTGTTCACGCTGCTGGTGGCGACCGGCACGGTGATCGCGGTGGCGCACGGCGTGGCGGCGGCCGTCGTCGCGGTGCTCGCGGTGGCACTGACGCTGCTGCTGTGCGTGGCGCTGTCGCGGGCGGTGGCCGCGGCCAACACCCGGCTGCTCACCAGCCGCAAGGGGCGCGATCTGGCGGTGCTCAGCGGGGTGTTCATCGCCGTCGGCGCGCAGCTGATCAACCTCGGGGCCAACTCGCTGTCGTCCGACGACGGCCTGCACCGGGCGTCCTCCACGGCCGACGTGCTGCGCTGGATCCCGCCGGCCACCGCGGTCGACGCGGTGCGCTCCACCGGGCGCGGGGCGTACGGGCTGGCCGCCGTTCAGTTGGCGGTCACCGTGCTGGCGCTCGGGCTGGTACTGCGCTGGTGGTACCTGAGCCTGTTCAAGCTGATGGTGTCGCCGGACGCGTCCACCCTCCAGGGGGAGCCGGAGCGTACGGCGGGCGCGAGCCGGACGCGGTCGCTGTCCGTGCTGCTGCCCACCCGCCTGGTGGCCGGCCGCACCCGGCCGGTGATGGAACGCCAACTGCGCTACATGTGGCGCGATCCGCGGGCCAAGGCGTCGCTGGTCACCGGGCTCGCGGTGGGGCTGCTGCTGCCGCTGGTCGCGGTGGTCCAGCACGGCACGGTGTACCAGTGCCTGTGGGCGGCGGGGCTGCTCGGCATGCAGATGTACAACCAGTTCGGCATGGACGGCTCGTCGTTCTGGACGGTCGCGGCCACCATCGGCACCCGGCGGGACGCGGGCCTGGAGCTGCGCGGCCGGGCCCTCACGCTGGCGCTGATCGCGGTGCCCTACGTCACGGTGGTGACGGCGGGCGCGGCGGTACTGCTCGGCAGGGTGGAGGCGCTGCCCGAGACGTTGGGCCTGGCGTTCGCCTTCCTGGGCTCGCTGATCGCCACGGGGGCGTACGCGAGCGTGCGGTATCCGTACGCGGTGCCCGGCGACAACAACCCGTTCGCGAACGGGGCGCCCGGGCAGGGCGGTCTGGTCGCGCTCAACCTCTTCGGCGGGACGGCGAGCGGGGCGGGGCTCTGCCTCCCGGTGCTGGTGCCGGTGATCGTGCTTCACGTGACGGGTCATCACGGGCTGCTGTGGCTCGCACTTCCGGTAGGCGCGTTGTATGGCATAGCCATGGCAGCGGCATCCCTCCACTTCACCGCTCCCCGCCTCCTCGACCGGCTCCCCGAGATCCTGGCGGTCTCCTCCAAGGGCTGAAACAGCAGAGACTGCCCCTTCGGGCCGGTGGCCACCCGCGCCACCGCCGTGGCGGAGCGCGCGGTTCCCCGCGCCCCTAACGGGGCACGTGCTCGCGTCGCGCGAGGTCAGGGGTGGGCGGGGTGGACGCTGGGGGGCGGTCGGTGAGCCAGGCCGCGAGGGCTGCCAGGGGGAGGGCGGCGCCCAGGAGGGTCGTCGGGGTCCAGCCGCCGGCGTGGTAGGCGTAGGAACCGGCCTGCGATCCGATCGCGCCACCGACGAAGAACGTGGCCATGTAGGCGCTGTTGAGCCGCGCCCTCGCTCCCCCGTCGAGCCGGTACACGACGTGCTGGCCGAGGATCAACGTCGTCTGCACCGCCATGTCGAGGAGCACCGCCGCCCCGCCCAGCGCGAGCACACTGTGCCGCCCGAACCCGGCGAGCGCGAAAGCCCCCGCCGCCACCGCGAAGGCCACCGCGGTCATCGGCCGCACCAGGCCGCGGTCCGCCCACCGTCCGGCCAGTGGCGCCACCAGCGCGCCGCCCGCGCCGGCCAGCGCGAACAGCCCGACCTGCCACTGCCGGTAGTTGAACGGGTCACTCGTCAGCAGGAAGGAGACGGTCGTCCAGAACACGCTGAACGCCCCGAACATCGCCGCCTGGTAGAGCGCCCGGCGCCGCAGCGCCGGGAACCGCTTCATCAACCGCGCGGTCGACCGCAGCAGTTGCCCGTACGACAGCGCGGCCGCCGCCTTCCCGGGAGCCCGCCGGGGCAGTTGGGAGCGGAGCACCACGGTCAGGACGGCCATCAGCACGGCGGAGGTCAGGTAGACCACCCGCCAGCTGGTCGCGTCCGCCAGCATGCTGCCGAACGTGCGGGACAGCAGGATGCCGGTGAGCAGCCCGCTCATCACCTGGCCGACGACCCGGCCGCGGCTCTCGTCCGGCGCGAGGTCGGCGGCGAAGGGGACGAGTATCTGGGTGACGACCAGGGTCGTGCCGGCGATCAGCGAGGCGATCAGCAGCACCGGGAAGTCCGGCGCTAGGCCGGCCAGTACGACGGCGCCGGTGGTGAGGCAGAGCAGCAGGGTGGCCAGCCGGCGCTTCTCGACCATGTCGCCGAGCGGCACGATCAGCAGCAGGCCGAGCGCGTAGCCGAGTTGGGTGACGGTGACCAGGCTGCCGGCGGTGACGGCGTCGATGCCGAAGGTCTTACGCAGTTCGCTGAGCAGCGGCTGCGCGTAGTAGAGGTTGGCGACGGTCAGCCCGCAGGAGACGGCGAGCAGGACGATCAGGCGGCGCGGCGGGCCGGTGGTGGCAGGGGCGTTGGCGGGCAGCGGCGGCGGCACAGGGCACCTCACGGCGAGTGGGACGCGGACGAGCGGGAACCGGTTAGACCGGTTCGGCGACCGTACCAGTTAAACCGGTTCCGGTAGTACGCTGTCCGGATGACAGACACCACTACGGTCTGCTTCCGCGAAGGCGCGGGGCGGCTGTGCCTGGACTTCCTGCGGACGCTTCGGTACCGCGGAACGCCGGACGCCACAGAGGAGTTGGCCCGGCCGGCCGACCTGGCGGCGTGGGTGCGGCAGTGCGGGCCCTGCGGGGGCGCTTCCGGTGTGGTGGACGAGGAGCGGGTGCGGGAGGGGCGGGCGCTGCGGGAGGCGGTGTACGAGCTCGTCACCGCGGCGGGTGGCCCTGGCGGACCGGGCGCGGCGAGTTCGGGCGCGCGGTCGCGGGTGAACCGGGCCGCCGGGGAGGCGATGCCGGTGCCGCGGCTCAGCCCGGCGGGGGAACTCCGTTGGTACGCGGAGGATCCCGTGCGGGCCACTCTCGCGGTGGTCGCGCGGGACGCGCTTGATCTCGCGACCAGTGCCGAACTCCTCGCTCGGTTGCGGCCGTGCGCGGCCGCGTCGTGCGGGGCGCTGTTCCTTGATCAGTCCCGGCCGGGGACGCGGCGGTGGTGCTCGATGGATGTGTGCGGGAACCGTGCGAAGAAGTCGGCGCTGCGGGCCCGAGATCACTGACCTCCGGTCGGGTCAGCCGGGCCTCGGCACCCCGCCGCACCACCCGCGAACCGTTCCCGGCTCTCCCGCCGCGGTGGCTGGTGGCGCAGTTCCCCGCGCCCCTTAAAAGCCGAGGCTCACCTCAAGCACCCAACCCGCGCCCCTTAAAAGCCGAGGCTCACCTCAAGCACCCAACCCGCGCCCCTTAAAAGCCGAGGCTCACCTCAAGCGCCCAACCCGCGTCCCTTACGCGGCCCGCTGCAAGGCGCCCCGTAAGGGGCGCGGGGAACTGCGCGATCAGCCCACCACCGGCCCGCGGCCGGGGGCGGTCGCAGCAGGTCCCGGGCCCGTTCCGGGCTTGTCCCCGTAGGGGGGCGCGGGGCTACGCGACGCTGTCGCGCCAGGTGGGGAGGAGTTCGTCGAGGAGGGCTTCTACTCGTGGGGGGAGGCCGCGGGCCGGGCCGTTCAGGGTGGCGGCGCGGGTGATCAGGGACTGGGCCGCGGCCTCTACGCGGGCCGGGTCGGCGGTGGCGTGGGTGGCGCGGAGGAGGGCGAGCCAGAGGCGTTCGTCGTTCGGGGAGACCGCGAGCGCCGTGTCGATCGCGGCCACTGCCGCCTTCGGCTTATCCGCGTCGAGGTGGAGGCCGGCGAGGGCCAGGGCGATCTCCGCGACGAGCACCGGGTGCTGCGCGTCCACTATCTCGTGGGACAGCCAGCCGTAGCGGCCGGGCGCCCGGTCCTCCAGGAGCCGGCCGCGGGCCAGGGACAGCGCGTCGGTGAGCAGCCGGCGGCGGGCCGCCGGGTCGCCCGCGGCGACGCCCTGGCCGGCCTCGTGGTGCAGCGTCTGGAGCACGTCCCAGTCGCACACCACGGACGTGGAGAGCACGATCCGCCCGGTGCCGTCGAACGTCAGCCTCGGGGTGCCGTCGGCGTCGGTGCCGAGCCATTCGCGCAGCCGGTCCACCATCGCGTCCCTGACGTCCTCGGTGACTCCGCGCGGCCACAGCGCGGACGCCAGCACCCGCGGGTGCACGCCCTCGCGGTGCAGCAGCAGCAACGCCAGTGCCTCGTTGAGCAGTTGGCGGCGGTCCTCGGGCGGCGGCTCGACGCCGATGAGTTCGAACCCGCCGAGCAGCCTGGCGTAGATGCCGGGGCGGCCCTGGTCGCTGAGGTCGACCAGGAACGGCGGTGCGTCCGGGCCGGGTTCGGGGCCGTCGCCGCCGGCCTCGGCGAACAGCCGCAGCACGGCCGCGTACTGGGCGGCCGGCAGCTGCTGCGCCTCCAGGTCGAGCCCGAGCAGCGGCGCCAGCAGCCGTCCCTCCGCGGTGATCTGCAACTGCCAGGCCGCGCCCGGCAGTTCGGCCTGGTCGGTGGCGACCAGGTAGCCGATGCCCAACCGGCCGGCGTCCGCGGCGAGTTCGGCGAGCCGTTCGGCCTGCTCCTCGGTGGGCTCGGTGGCCAGCAGTACCAGGTGCGGCGCCCACTGGGTGTGCTGGGCGGTGCCGGTCCGGCCGGTGAGCACGCTGTCCTGGCCCGCGTTGCGCAGCGCGCCCGCCCGCTGCGCGGTCTCGGCGGACATGATCTCGATGACCTCGGGCAGGTCGGCCAGGTGCCGCACCCGGGCCGGCGCCAGCGCCGTCAGGTCCTCGGCGAAGCCCACCAGGGTCACCGTCATCCGGTCCGACCAGCCGTTGGTGGCGAGTTCCGCGGCGACGGCGGCGAGCACCGCCTCGCGGTCGGCGGCGGCGCCGGTCAGCGACACTATGCCGGGCACCGCTTCGAGGTTGAGCAGCAGCCGGGCGCCGTCGAGCGTGCCGAGCGCGACGAGGCCGGGGTACGGGGCCGCGGCGGTCATGTCGGCGTCCTCGACCAGGTCACCGCGCTCCAGGCGCCAGAAGGTCTCGTCCTGGCCGATCGTCCACGGTGTCGGCGGCCGGCCCTCGGGCCAGGCCAGTTGGAGGTGCAGCGAGTCCGAGGTGAGCCAGGCGGCGTAGACGGTGGGCAGTTGGCGGCCCTCCGCGTCCAGCCGCGCGGACAGCGTCCGCAGCGCCCGGTCGAGGAAGGACACGGTGTCGGGGTCGGCGCCGATCCGCAGCGCGTCGGCGACGTCGGCCTGCGGCCCGGTGGGGGTCCGCGGGGTGCGCAGCACGCCGGCGGTGACCGACTGCCACAGCGCGGTACGACGCCGGCGGCCGAGCGCGGCCAGCAGGCCGGCGGCCAGCAGCGGCGCCCCGATCAGCGCCTCGGACAGGTCGAAGCCGTGCGAGGACGAGGACGACTGCGCGGTGGCGTGCTCGGCCGCCGCCCCTGTGCTGGTGCCGGTGTCGTGGGCGGGAGTCGCGTGGCCGCCGCCGGAGCCGCCGCCCGAAAGGTCGGCGGAGGACTGCTCGGCGGCCGGCTGCGGCGCCGCGTGCGCGCCTTCTTTCGCGGTGTCCTTGGCGCCGCCGTGCTCGGCGTAGTGCTGGATGTCGGGCGCGGTGTGCGGTGCGGCCACCGGCATCTCGACGAGGTCGCCGCCGTGCGCGTCGGCGGGCATCTCCATCACCCAGCCGGGCCTGATCAGACTGGCCTGCGAGAGCTTCGAACCGTCCGGCTGCACCCGGTCCTTGTTGAGCTGGTAGATCTCGTGGTACCTGCGGCCGTCGCCGAGATGCCGCTGCGCTATCTCCCACAGCGAGTCGTGGTGCCGGCCCTCGGGCGGGTTGATCCGGTAGAACTTGGTGCCCTGCTGCGCCGACTGCCCGGCGCCCTGCGCCGCCGCGCCGCCCTGCTGCCCCTGCGCGCTCGGCTGGGCCACGGCGGTGCTGGACGCGCGCGCGTTGTGCTGGCCCGGGGTCTGCTGGGCGGAGGCCGCGACGCCGGGACGGGCCTGGCTCTCCACGCTCTGGTGCTGGCCGAGTTGGGAGAGCCCCGGCACCAGCCCCGCGGTGCTGACGCCGAGCAGCAGCAGCGCGGCCACCAACTGCCGGGCCAGCAGCTGGCTGCCGCCGGAGGCGGGCACCCGGTGCGGCATGCCGACGCCGGAGACCGCGGCCTTCGTCTCGACGAGCACGCACGCGGTGAACTGCGCCCAGGCCACCCACACCACCACGGCAAGGGTGTTGATGAACGTCTCGGAGGTGATCGGCTGCCGCAGCACGTCGGAGTTGAAGTGGTGCGGGAACGGCGAGCCGATGAAGTACAGCAGCGAACCGGGCACGCCGACCACCAGCACCGCGAGCAGCACGAACGCGCCCAGCGCGCGTACCACGTCGCCGAACGTCCGGCGCCTGCGCGGCGGACGCCCCGCCGGGCCGGCCTGCTGCGCGCGGTTGCCCCCCGCGGCGGTCGTGCGTGCCATGGCTGCTTCCCTGCTTCCTCTGTGCCGTCGTGCCGTCGTGTCGTCGTGCCGTCGTGCCGTCGTGTCGTCGTCGGCTGCCTCTCGCGTGCCCGGTGCGGGCCTGCCCTACGTTGATACCAACGGGGGCGGGCGGCGGTCACCCCCGTTACGCCCCGGCGGCTATCCGGGGTCGGTCACCGACTCGGCCGATGCCTTCCCCTTGGCCGTGAGGTCCTTCTTGTAGAAGAACCCGGTCAGGATCGGCTTGTACGTCAACTCGACCGTCACCTCGACGCGGTCGGCGGCCATGCCGGTGCAGGTCGCCACGATGTCCGCGGCGTTGATGCCGAGCAGTCCGACGTACTGGTCGACGCGGGCCGGGCAGTCCTGGTAGTTGATCTCCGGCGCGGTGCCGGGCAGCGCGGTGCGCAGCTGATCGGTGTTGATGTCCTCAGCCGCGTATCTGGCCGCCTGCTCGGCGATGTCGGCGGCCCGCTCGCGCTGCGAGATGGACATGCCGCCGTCCACCACGAAGCCGGCCAGCGTCATGAAGACGAGCGCGAAGATCAGTACGGCGGCGGCGCCGGAGCCCCGGTCGTCCCGCAGCCGGTCACGCAGCCCGCGCAGCACGTTCGCCCGCGCCGCTTTCGACCGCGCCGCTATCGCCCGCGCCGCTATCGCCCGCGCCGCTTTCGACCGCGTCCCGTTCCACCTCGTAGGCGTCCGCATCAGCCCGCCCGCTTGTAGGGGTCGATCGGCGAGACGCCGGTGGAGGTCATCTGCTTGTCGATCTTCAGCCCGAGGTCGCCGAGGCCGCGGATCTTGCAGGTGACCTGGACGCTGAACAGGCCGCCGGGCGCGAACCCGGCGCTGGTCTTCGTCACCTGCAACGTGCCGCTCACGCACGTGTCGTCGAGGTCGGCGGTGGCCGCGGCCCGCGCCTCGTCCATCGCCGGACCCTCGTCGTGCTGGATCGACCCGGCGCGGGCGGCGTCCCTGGCGGCGCTGTCCACCGACCCGCGACCGTCCACGAGTTGGCCGAAGGCGACCAGGATCAGGATGAACAGGATCATCACCGGCGCGAGGATCACCACCTCGATGGTGGAGACACCGCGGTCGGTACGCCGACCGGTCCACGCGTCGGCGCGCCGTCCGGTACGGGCACGGGTACGAGTACGGATGTCGGACGTCAACCGGCTCACCCCGTGTCCCGCACGAAGCGCTCGATGGGCCCCTGCGACTTCTCGTCCACGGTGAACTTCATGCCTGGGAAGACCGTCGGGACGTGGCCGGTGACCCGGACGCTGACCGAGGTGCCGTTCCGGTCCGGGTGCGCCTCGGGGCTGGTCAGCAGCTGCGGGCCGAGCTGCTGCACGTAGTCGTGGGCGACCTGGCTGGCGTCGGCGGCCCAGCCCGGGTTGTCGTCGGCCTCCGCGCGCGCCTTGCGGGCGCCGGCCTGCGCGGCGGCCTGGGCGACATGGTCGGCGAAGAAGTACAGTCCGAACTGCACCGTCGCGAAGATCATGAAGAACAGCACCGGTGTCAGGAAGACGAACTCGATCGCCGTCATGCCGCGATCACCGCGACCTGCACCACCACCGGCACCGCGAGGCCCGGCACCGCGCCGCCCGACACCGCGCACGCCGACACCGCTGTCGCCGTGCGCGGCGTCCAGTCTGCGGCGCACGGCACGGTGCAGCGCGCCGGTGGTTCGGTTCACGACTCGTCTCCCCCGTGTTCTGCTCGGTCGTCGCCCGATCAGCAGTTGCTGGTGTTCGAGGTGCTCTGGATGCAGTTGCTGACGGAGTCGGACTTGTTGCTGAGGGCCTTGTTGATCGCGACCCCGACGACGCCGACGATCGCGACGACGATCGCCGAGATGACCACCCATTCCACGGCCGAGGCACCACGCGAGGTGTCCTCGTCGCGGGCGTGGGCGATCCGGCCGCGCAGGTAGACGATCATGAAGTCAAGGACGGGATGACTGATCGGCAGTCGGTTCATGGTTCTGGTCCTCCGTTTTCGATGACTCGCTGGTGATCAGATCTGGAACACGCGCATGGCTGCGGGGTAGATCAGAAAGACCAGGAAGCCCGCGCACAGCAGCAGCTGCGCCACGAGCATGGACTGGGAGTTCTCACCGGCCGAGCCTTCGATCTCGGCGAGCTCCCGGTGCCGCATCGTCTCCGCGCGAGAGGCGAGCGACTCACGGATCTTGGCGCCGTCATCGGCCACCAGAGCGAGTGTGACAGAGAGGTCCTGCAACTCCTCGATACCCAACTGCTCACCCAGCCTGCCGAGCGCGACCCACTGGCTGGTGCCGGTGATCCGGGCGTCGGACAGGCAGTTTCGGATACGCATCAGCGCCCAGCCGTCGCTGACCTCGGCCGCGGCCATCAGCGCCTCGGGCAGGCCGCGCCCGCCGGCCAGGTTCATCGACACCAGGTCCAGATAGGCGCCGATCACCCGCCGCAGGTCCTTGCGCTTGTCGGCCGCGTCGCGGCGCACTTCGAGGTCGGGCAGCATGAAGAACACCGCGCCGCAGACCAGGGCGAGCCAGACCGGGATGATCGGGCTGCTGCCCAGGCCCAGTTGCCAGATCAGCGCGAACAGGAACGGCCCGAAGACCACGCCGGCCGCGCCGAGGATGGTCTTGGTGGCGAGGAAGGACTCCCAACTGCGGTCGAGCACGGCCAGGTCGGCGCGCAGCGAGCGCATCTCCCAGCCCTGCTGGATGTAGAAGGCGGAGATCCGGTGGCCGAGCCGGCTGCGGTAGTCGGTCGGTACCGGTTCCGCGGTGCCGCCGGTCATCGGGCTGGCCGCGCGCATCGCGTCGATCTGCGCGACGGTGGACACCGAGCTGCGCCTGCTGGGCATCAGCGCCCGGACCAGCGCGAAGATGCCGAGGCCGACGATGCCGCCGACCAGGCAGCTGAAGAGGATGGTGTTCATCGGGTACCCGCCTCCTGGCCGGGAACGGCGTGGCCGCCGTGGCCGCTCTGCCCGTGGTCGGGCATGGCCTGTGGCGGACCCTGTACCCGGTGCCGGCCCGCCGCGAACTGCCCGGCGAGCGCGGCCTGCCGCTCGGCCAGCCGCTCAGGCGCGTGCACCAGGAAGCGGTCGGGCGTCTCGACCTGGGACAGCTTGCGCAGCCACCAGAACCCGGCGGCGAACAGCAGGCACACGACCAGCAGGACGAGTTGGCCGAGCGCCGTGCCGTACGGCTTGACGAAGCCGCGGTTGAAGATCGCCAGGCCGAGGACGAACACCACCGAGACGATCACGACGATCTGCACGCTGCGCCGGGTGCTGGACCGCTGCGCCATCACGCGCTGCCGCATGTCCACTTCCTCGCGGGCGGACTTGGCGAGCGCGCCGAGCACCTCGCGCAGACCGGGGCCGCGCAGCCGGGCGTTGAGGATCAGTGCGGCCACGATGATGTCGGCCGAGGCGTCGTTGATCTCGTCGGCCAGGTGCTGGAGCGCCTCGGGCAGCGGCGTACGGGCCCGCAGCCGGTCCACCAGCGACTCCAGGTGGACCCGCAGCGCGGGAGCCGCCGCCCGCGACGAGGCCGGGATGGCCTGTTCGAGGCCGACGGCGCCGGCGATGGTGTCACGCAGCGACTCCGTCCAGGCCGCCAGCGCCTCCACCCGCTTCATCGCGGCGCGTTCCTCCGCCGCGCCGCCGAACAGCTTGTCCCAGGCGAAGACCAGCAGCGCGGTGGCGAGGCCGAGCACGACCCAGCGGGTCAGCCCCAGCACGATCAGGCCCGCCACCACGGCGATCGAGCCGCGCTGCGAGATGAACCGGACCAGATCCGAGGCCTTGTCGGTGTTCGTCTGGCCGGCCACCGCCGGCTTGGGCGCCCAGCCGCGCATCGCCACGACGAACAGCGCGATACCGCCGCCGACCACCGCACCGGCCAGTAGTCCGAACAGTACGGACGTCGAGAAGACACCGGTCATTACCGCCACACCCCCGTGGGCTGGTAGCCGTTGGCGAGGAGTTCGTCCAGGCAGGAGATCGGGGCGTGCGGGAGTGCCACGCCGTCTCCTGTCTCGGCGAAGACCTCGCTGGACAGGACACGGCCGTCCACACCGTTCACCTCGCGGACGGAGGTGACCATGCGGCGCAGGGTGCCGCCGCGCTGGAAGTCGTTGCGGCGCTGGACGAAGACCACGAAGTCGATCGCGCCGGCAACCAGCATCTGCGACGCCTCGACCGGCAGCCGCTCGCGCGCCTGGAGCGCGTAGGTGGAGATGCGGTTGAACACCTCGGCGGAGCTGTTGGCGTGGATGGTGGACAGCGAGCCGTCGTTGCCCTGCGACATGGCGTTGAGCATGGTGACGATCTCGTCGCCGAGCACCTCGCCGACGATGACCCGGGAGGGGTTCATACGCAGCGAGCGGCGGACGAGTTCGGCCATCGTGATGGCGCCCAGCCCTTCGGAGTTGGGCAGCCGTTCCTCGAACGCCACCACGTTGGGGTGCAGTTCGGGGAACTGGTCCAGGCCCAGCTCCAGCGCGCGTTCCACGGTGATCAGCCGCTCGAACGGCGGGATGACGTTGGCCAGCGCCCGCAGCAGCGTGGTCTTGCCGGCGTTGGTGGCGCCGGCGATCATCACGTTCTTGCGGGCCAGCACGGCCGCGGACAGGAACGAGCCCAGCTCAGGGGTGAGCGTGTAGTTGCCGACCAGGTCGCTGACGAAGACCTTGCCCATCCGGGCCCGCCGGATGGAGAGCGCCGGCCGCCTGGTCACGTCCATCACGGCTGAGAGCCGGGAGCCGTCGGGCAGCCGGAGGTCCAGCTGCGGGTTGGCGGTGTCGAACGGGCGCGAGGACAGGCCGGAGTAGGCGCCGAGCACCTGGATCAGCTCGATCAGCTCGTCGTCGGTCTCCGCGACCGGGTCCACCTGGACTTCGCGGCCGTCGGAGTAACCGACGAAGACCTGGTCGCAGCCGTTGATGTCGATGTTCTCGACCTCCGTGTCGTCCAGCAGCGGTTGCAGCCGGCCGACGCCGAACAGCGCCGCGTGCACCGCCGCCGCGTACCCCTCCTCCGCCTCGGCGTCCGGCGGGGTGCGGCCGACGGTGATCTCAGAGCGGGCGTAGTCCTCAAGGATCTGCGCGATGATCGCCCGCGCGAACTGCCGCTCGTCCTCGGGGGACATGACGGGGACGTTCGCTATCTGGTCCAGCCTGCGCTGTTCCGAGATGCGGTCGCCCGCCTCCTGGCGGAAGCGTTTGACAAGCGAGTGGTCGACCACACTCATCGCAGCACTCCGTACCGGTGCGGTACGTCGGAGGTGATCTGGCGGGCGGAGCGGATCAGCAGGGACTTGTCGAGCCGGCCGCGGCGGCGTCCGTTGAGCATGTCGGCGCCGGCCGGGTCGTGCGCGAGAGTGCCGACCACCCGTGCCGAAATCTGCGAGGCGACCAGCATCTCGTTGACCTGGCCGGCCTCCCGGGCGCTGTGCCCGGGGTCGGTGATCAGCACGATGCCGATCGGCGGGAAGCCGAGCGCGGCGGCGGCGCCGCGCTGCGACCCGTGCAGCTTCGCCGACAGCGCGCCGGCCCTGTCCCTGACCCGGGCCAGGTGCTCGGGCTCGGTGCGGGAGACCAGCAGCACCAGGGCGGCGTGCGGGAAGAGTTCGAGCGACGGCGAGTCGGCGCCGATCCGGCCGCAGTCGGCGATGACGTCGGCGGCGCCGTTCGGCGACTCGGCCAGGGTGGCGAACGCCTGCCCGAGGATCGGCCACAGCCCGGCCAGGCCCGCGGCCTGTTCGGCGCCGCCGAGGCCGACCAGGACGTCGAGTCCGCCGGACAGCGGCTGGGCGTGGTCCCACAACTGCTCGGCGGCCAGGCCCCGTCGGGCGGTCGCGGCCAGCGACAGCAGGCCCGAGTTGGGGTCGAGCACCCCGCCGTGCGCGGCCCGCGAACGGTAGACGAGGTCGCCGCCCGCCGGGTCGGTCTCGGCGAGCAGCACCCGCCGCGGCCATACGGCGGCGAGGGCGACCGCGGCTGTGGTGACGCCCGGCGAGCCCTTGTCGGCTGCGATAGCGATCAGTGCCATGACTGTCTAGACCCGCTCGCTCAGTTCCCCGCGGTGGATGGTGGGACGAGCACCAGGGCGACGCTGTTCGCCGATGCGGCGATGGTCAGCGCGGAGACTTGGCTGCTGTTGGCGACGACGGTGACCGACTCGTTGCCGGTCTGGCTGTTGCCGATCGCGGACTTGACGGTCAGGCCGGTGGCGATCGGCATCCCGCCGGTGGGGGGCGCGCCGCCGGTCGATCCGCTGCTGGTGCCGGTGCTGGACCCGGTCGCGGACTTGCCCGCGTCGGTTCCGACGTAGTAGGCCGCGACCGTGTCGCCGACCGCGATGCCCTTGTAGAACTGACCGTCCTTGAGGGACAGCCCGACCATGGACTTGCCCGCGGTCAGCACGTCGTCCTTGTCGGTGATCATGTTCTGGACGAGGATGCTGTCCTTCACCAGGGTGGTGGCGGCCCGGTAGTGACTGGTCAGGTCGCCGCGCTGCTTCCACAAGATGAACGACATGTCGGTGTCGTCGGACACCATGACCTCTTTGATCGCGGTCGGCGGGATCGGCTCGCCGGCGGCGACGGTGTCGGTGATCTCCACGACCGACACCTTGTTGCCCGCCCGCATCACCATCACGGTGGCGCCGAGCGCGCCGAGCAGGATGAGCAGCACGGCCAACGCGGCCAGCGCGGGCTTGCGTTCCCGCGGTGCGACAGGCAGCCGCTCTCCGCCGACCGGACCGCCGGGCCCCGGTGCGGGAACAGGCTGGCGGCCACCGCCGCCACCCGCAGCGGATCGTTCCCTGGTTTTCACGTCACTGCCCCCGTCGAGCCTGCGTGTGTGCCGACATCGTTTGTGTTGGGATGGACTGCCGCACTCCGGTCCGGCGCCAGCCCGTATGTCGATGTCCGGTCACCGCACGCTATCAGCGCTGAATAAACACCCTCAAGGCGCAGCCCGTGACAAGCGCCTCACAGCATTGCAACAGAACCGCACGGCGCGAGGGTCAGCCCGACGTCAGAGAGGCAACGTCGGCGCGGCATCGGCGGGGAGTCAGCCCGTACCGCGTACGGGTTGCCGCACGCGGGTCACTGCATGCGGTAGAGCTTCGCCTCGACCGGGGTCACCTTGGGCGGAGTCCGCTTGATCTCCGCGTCGATGATCGGGATCAGCTTGCCGACCAGGGTCTGGATCCGGCTGCGGCGGCCGTTGATGTCGGACGTCCAGGTGTCGGCGGTCTTGCCGACCCACACCTTCTTGCCGTTCATGTCGGCCGCGGTGGTCTTCAGTGTGTCCTGGAGCTTGGTGACCTCACCGCTCAGCCTGCTGCGCAGGTTCTGCAAGTCGGTCAGGTACGGATTGGTCGCCGTCGCTTTCGGATCCGTGCCGCCCATGTCATCCACCCCCGTGGTGTGCTGGCGGCGGCGCCTGCGCGCTGCCGCGGTTTCCGGGGGCACATCATGCCACCTGCCGTACGGCCGACGGCAGCCGCCTGGCCGCACCGGATCGCTCGGCCCTATCGTAGTGCCGACCACCAGGAGGACCACGTGTCACACAGCACCCCGGAAGAAGACCGGATCACGCTGACGCCGATCAGCCGGCCCGACCCGGCGGCCAGGGACAACAGGCGCCGGCGCCGTACGATCGCCGTCGCCGTGCTGGCGGGCGTGGTCGTGGTCGCGGGGGTCGTGTGGGCGGTGGTCGCGGCGAACCAGGGCGACGACAAGCCGGCCAAGCACAAGGCCGTGGTGCCGTACGCGTTCGGGCCCTACGTGCGCTCCACGGCGGCGCAGTCGGCGTGGTACCCGCTGGCCGACGGCAACAGTGACCCCAACAAGGGCTACGCCTACCTCAGTTACAACGCCGGCCCGGACAAGGGGGCGCACGTGTCGGTCAACCTCGACCCACCGTTCACCCAGCAGCCCGGCGACAACTCCGACTGGCTCACCACGATCTTCGGCACCCCCGTGACCCCGTCGAAGGCCCACAAGTACGACGCGGGCCCGGTCGGGGGGACGATCTGGTGCGCCGACATCAGCGCCAACGGCGGCGCGTTCACCGAGTGCGTCTGGAACAGCAAGAGCGTGTACGTCTCGCTGACGCCGACCCTCGGCCACCACACCGTGACCTCCGCAGACGCGCCGGCCGACCTGCGCTCCTTCCTGAAGGCCCTGCAGATCTCCGAGAAGTGACGAGGACGTGACCGCGGCCCGGTGGGACGTCCCACCGGGCCGCGCGTTGTTCGGGCAGGTGAAGCCCGTTACTCCGGCAGGTTCTGCATCAGCTCGGTGGTGTCGAAGCCGTCCTTCTTGACCATCGCCGCGACCGCCGGGTCCTGCAGCCACTTGGCGTACGCCGCCTGCTGCTGGTTGCTCATCTTGCCCTCGTCCATGACGGAGCCGTCCGCCTTGAGGAAGTTCTGAGCCGGCGTCTTGATGTAGCCCTTGGGGTTGCCGGTGTACGTGACCGGCGGGTTGCCCGGGACCGGGTGGATCGGGCCGATGGTGACCGGCGGGATGACGGCCGGGTCGAAGCCGCCCTTGAGGCCGTTGTGCGGGTCGGGTGACAGCAGCAGGCTCGCCTTGGTGCGGTAGGTGTTGCGCCATGAGGTGTCGAGCTTGATGCCCTCAAGTGCCTTGTACTTGTCGGCCAGGCCGCCCGGTGCCTGCTCCGGCTTCACACTGACCAGGTCCTTGGCCCAGCCGGTCAGCAGCGTGTTCACCGTGTCGGTGGCGAGCCCCGTTCCGGTCTCCTTGGCGGCGGTGGCGGCAGCGGAGGCGCCACCGGTGACGCCGGCCTCACCCACCTTGTAAGCGGCGTCGATCATCGCGCTGCGGGCGGAGTTGACGCCGTCGGCCCACGCCTGGGCGTCCGACTCGGTGGTGGCCATCGCCGAGTCGAAGGCCTTGCCGTAGAGCTTCATCATCTCGCCCTGCTTGATGTTCAGGTACTCGCTCGACCCGGGGTCGGTCTTCTTGGTGTGGGCGATCTGCGTGTTGAGGTCGAGCCGGTAGGCGTCGAAGGTGGCGCTGATCTCACCCGCGGTGTGCGGGTCGCGCGAGGCCTCGGCGACCAGCGACTCCCACATCGGTCCGCTCAGCTCCATGCCGAAGCGCTTGGGGTCCTGGCCGGCCAGGAACGCCTTCTCGTCCCACTTCGACGCCTTCTCGGTGAAGCCGCCCACGGTGGCGTCGTTGCCGAACATCTTGTCGGCCATCGGCGAGGTGGTGCCGTACTCCAGGTCGTTCCAGTACGCGCGCACCAGGTCGCCGTAGAAGGCGTCCATGCCGTCCACCGGGTGGATGCTCTTGGTGTCGTCGCTCTGGGTGTGCTGGTAGTTGTCGCTCATCAGGTGGGCGGTGAGCTTCTCCGCCAGCGGCTCGTTCGTCGCGCGCAGGGTGATCGTCGAGGCGTGCAGGATCTTCATGAACGACGCGGCGCGGGACTTGGGCTGGTCGAGCTCGAAGGTGGTGCCGGGGTAGATGAAGCTCTGGATCGTGTCGTAGTTGTGGTCCACGAACTCGCCGGACGCCTCCGGGTTGTTGGATATGGCGTCGAACAGCTGGCCGTAGTGGTCCTGGCCCCAGGGGCCGTTGCCCATCCCGCCGCCGTTCATCCACTCGCGCTCGTTCCCGTGCTTGTTCGAGTTGCTGAACACCCGGTCGCCGAGCGCGACGAGGAAGTCCTTGTCCTGCGTTCCGCCCTTGAGGAACGGGATCAGGTCGTCGGGGCGGAAGATGTTGCGCGGGTCCTTGAAGTCGTCGAACCACTTGTTCCAGCCGGCCTGCTTGTCCTTCGCGCTCTGCCCCTCGAACTTCACCTGGGTGTAGGTGCCGAAGGTGTTCGCGAGCACCGAGCGGTCGTGCTCCAGCTGGTCGGGGTGCTTGGAATAGCGGTCGTCGTACGGGTTGTCCGCCATGTCGTTGGAGATCTGCTGGAACCGCTGCGGGCCGAGGTCGTCGTAGAACGCCTTGACGAAGTCGGCGTCGTCCTTGTGGGCCTCGAGCTGGTTGAACAGGTCCTCGGGGATCGTGTCGCCCTTGTCGAGCGCCTTGTTGTACTGGTCGGCGAGCGCCTTGCCGTCCTTCTGCGACTGCGCGGTCTGCCCGACCATGCTCTCGTCGATCGACACCATGCCCTTGTGCCCCGGGTACGGCTTGTCGGCCGCCATCGACAGGTGGTAGCGGCGGGTGAGCATCGGCGTCTGGTCGTCCAGCCAGCTGCAGATCCCGATCAGCTCGCCGAGCCCGGAGGAGTCGAGGCCGTATGAGTCGAACTCCGACTTGAAGGAGGAGGACATGCTCCGCAGGTGGTCTTTGTCGGCCTTGTATGAATTCGTCATGCCCAAAAGAGCAGCGGCGTCGATTCCCGAAAAGTCACCCACGTGCGTTCGCCTCTCCCCGTTCTCCCCGTAAGTCCTTGCACCGGCATGATGCCATGCGGCCGCCGTACGGTTCCCAGGGTGATCAATTCCCCGGCACGAGGGGGGTTTCCTGATGTTTCGGGAGGCGGATAGCCTCGTGGGGTAGGTGTGCGTGCAGGGCTCGGGCGGGCCCGACGGGGAGGGAAACATCCCATGCGGGTGACCGTGACGGTCGTACAGCAAGGAATCGACGGGCAGGACGTCCTGGTGACGGCGGACGACTCCGCCAGCGCCGGCGACGTCGCGCTCGCCCTGGCCAGGGCCGTCGGCGGTGACGCGGGTGGCCCGGCCTCGGCCGCGGCGGCCGGCGGTGTCGTGCTGCCGTTCCCGCAGCAGGGCGGCGGCCGGTTCCCCGGACAGGCCCAGGCCCCCGCCGGCCCCGTCGCGGCGTTCGGCAAGCCGGCCGTCGCGGAACGGCCGCCGGTGCTGTGGGCCGACGGCGCCCCGTGCGACCCGCGGGCCCCCGCGACGGCCGTGCTGCGCGACGGCATGCGGGTCACCGTGGACGACTCCATCGGCCCGTTCATGCGCGCCGGGGAACCGTCGGGGCGCTACGAGATCCGGGTGTGCGCCGGTCCCGGCTCCGGCCGGGTGGCCCGGCTCGGCCTCGGCACCGCTACCCTCGGCTCCGGGCAGCGCTGCACGGTGTCGGTGCCGGACGGCGCCCTCGCGCCGCTGGCCGCCCGGGTCTCGGTGGGCTCAGACGGCCGGGTGACGCTGGCCGCGGAGCCGGGCGCCGGCGTCCAGTTGGAGAACGAGCCGGTCACGGCTGAGCAGGAGTGGCCGGCCGGCCGCCAAGTACGCGCCGGGGACTCGGTGTTCGTACTGGACGCGCCGAGCGTGCCGGACGCCCACCTGTCGCCGATGGGCGAGGGCGGGCTCGCCTACAACCGGCCGCCGCGGCTGAAGTCGCTGCCGCCGCGGGCCCGGCTGTTCGTTCCGCAGCCGCCGAAGAAGGGCGAGGGCGCCCGGTTCCAGATGATCGCCGCGGCGGTGCCGCTGGTCTTCGGCGTGGCCATGTACTTCATGGTCCACCAGGTCTACATGCTGCTGTTCTGCCTGATGAGCCCGGTGATGATCATCGGCCAGTGGGCCAGCGAGTCCCGCGAGGGGAAGAAGAAGGACCGCAACTCCGCCAAGGACTACAAGGCCGACCTCGCCCAGCACGAGATCGACCTGGAGGCCGCCCGGGTCACCGACCAGCGCGAGCGGCGGGCCGGCTACCCCGATGCCGCGGAGATCCTGCTGTTCGCCACCGGCCCGCGCCGCCGGCTGTGGGAGCGGCGGATCACCGACCCGGACGCGATGCGGCTGCGGATAGGCGTGGCGAACATGCCCGCCGACATGGAGCTGATCCCCAAGGGCCATGTGTCCGACGACGTGCCGCCGCCGGTGCCGCCGGACGTCTTCGACGTGCCGGTGCCGCTGCCGTTCCCCGAGGTCGGGGTGATCGGTGTGGCCGGCGAGCGGGCCGACGCGCTGTCCACCGCGCGCTGGATGGTCGCGCAGGCGGCCGTCCTGCACAGCCCCCGCGACCTGTCGATGGTGGTGCTGTCCTCCGCGCAGGACGCCGACGCGGCCTGGGGCTGGGCGCACTGGCTGCCGCATCTGACCCCGCAGGCCGGGCAGGACTGCGTGTCGCTGATCGGCACCGACCAGGAGGCGGCCAACCGCCGGATCAACGAACTCCTCCAGGAACTGGCCCGCCGCAAGGCGGACTCGGCGGCCACCGCGGGCGGCGGCCGGCTGCGCCCGGACCCGTACGTGCTGGTGGTGCTGGACGGCGCCCGGCTGCTGCGCCGGATGCCCGGTGTGCCGCAACTGCTCCAGGAGGGGCCGCGGTTCGGCATCTTCGCGCTGTGCATCGACGAGGACGAGCGGCTGCTGCCCGAGGAGGTGCGGGTCGCGGTGTGCTGGTCGCCGCAGTTCCCCGGCCGGGTGCATCTGCGCGGCGGCGGCCTGGAGCGGATCGGCGACATCCTCGCCGACCGGATCGGCGACGAGTGGTGCCAGTTGGTGGCGCGTTCGCTGGCGCCGATCAGGGACGTCAGCCGGGACGACGCCGACAGTGCGCTGCCCACCTCCGCCCGGCTGCTCGACCTGCTCGGCATGCCCGATCCGACCGGCAACGACGTGGCCTCGATCTGGCAGCGCGGCGGCTCCACCACGGCCGCGCCGATCGGCGTCGGCGCGGACGGCCCGTTCGTCCTCGACATCCGCAAGGACGGCCCGCACGCGCTGGTGGCCGGCACCACCGGCGCCGGCAAGTCGGAGCTGCTGCAGACCGTGATCGCGTCGCTGGCCGTCGCCAACCGGCCGGACGCGCTGAACTTCGTACTGATCGACTACAAGGGCGGCAGCGCCTTCCAGGACTGCGCCCGGCTGCCGCACACCGTCGGTATGGTCAGCGACCTGGACGCGCACCTGACCGAACGCGCGCTGGCGTCGCTGGCCGCGGAGCTGCACCACCGCGAGACCATCCTGTTCAACGCGGGCACCAAGGACATCGAGGACTACAACGACGCGCGCCGGATGCGCCCGGAACTCGAACCGATGCCCCGACTGGTGCTGATCATCGACGAGTTCGCCTCGCTGGTCGCCGAACTGCCGGACTTCATCGCCGGTCTGGTGGACATCGCCCGCCGCGGCCGGTCGCTCGGCGTGCACCTGGTGCTCGCCACCCAGCGCCCGGCCGGTGTGGTCAGCGCCGACATCCGCGCCAACACCAACCTGCGGATCGCGCTGCGGGTCACCGACGCCGACGAGTCGCGGGACGTCATCGACGCCCCCGACTCCGGCGCCATCGCCAAGTCCACCCCGGGCCGGGCCTATGTGCGTTCCGGCGCGCAGTCGCTGCTCGGCGTGCAGTCGGCGCGGATCGGTGGCCGACGCCCGGCGAGCGGCCAGCAACGGGCCAAGGCCGGTGTGCAGGGCTTGAGTTGGACCGCGCTCGGGCGGCCGATGCCGCGCGGCCCCGAGGGCGACGCCGACGACGGCACCATGGTCACCGACCTCGCGGTGCTGGTGGACGCGATCCGGGAGGCCTCTGATCTGCTGGGCTTCCCCGCGCCGCGCAAGCCGTGGCTCGACCCGCTGCCCGAGCACGTCACCGCCGAGTCGCTGCCCGCCACGGCCGGCGACCCCGAGCGGGACGTGCTGCCGATCGCGTACGGCCTCACCGACCTGCCCGCCCAGCAGGCCCGCGCTCCGCTGGCCGTCGACCTGGTGCACGGCGAGCACGTGCTGATCGTCGGCGGCCCGCGCTCGGGCCGGTCCACCGCGCTGCGCACCATCGCCGGCGCGCTGGCCCGCGACACCTCGCCGCAGGATGTGCACGTCTACGCCATCGACTGCGGCGCCAACGCGCTGCTGCCGCTGGTGGGGCTGCCGCACTGCGGCGCCGTCGTCACCAGGGACCAGCCGGAGCGGCTGTCCCGGCTGCTCGACCGGCTGTCCGGCGAGGTGTCCCGGCGGCAGCAACTGCTCGCCATGCGGGGCGCGTCGAGCGCGGCGGAGCAGCGCGCGATGGCGGCGACCCCGGAGGAGCGGCTGCCCTGGATGGTGCTGCTGCTCGACGGCTGGGAGGGCTACACCTCGACCTTCGAGACGTACGACTACGGCAAGTTGATCGACGGCGCGCAGCGGCTGTTCCGCGAGGGCGGCTCGGCCGGCCTCAAGGTCGTGATGACGGCCGACCGTTCGGGCTTCAGCGGGCAGATCTCCTCGGTCTTCGCCGACAAGCTGATCCTGCGGATGGCCGACCCCAACGACTACAGCACCGGCGGCCTGGCCACCCGCGAGGTGCCCAAGAACATGCCGTCGGGGCGGGCGCTGCGGCCCACCGACCGCGGGGTCCAGGAGAGCCAGATCGCGCTGCTGGCACCCGAACCGGCCGGCCAGGCGCAGGTGGAGGCGCTGCAGCGGATCGGCCGGGAGGCCGGCGGGCGCTTCGGGCGGCTGCCGCGCGAGCTGCGGCCGATGCGGGTGGACGCGCTGCCGCCGCGGATCACGGTCTCCGAAGCCTTCGCGCTGGAACCGGACTTCACGCCGCCCGGGCCGCTGTGGACGCTGCTGGCCGTCGGCGGCGACGAGTTGCAGCCGCTGGGCGTCGACCTCCAGGAGTCCGGCCCCGGCTTCGTGATCGCCGGGCCGCCCAAGTCGGGGAAGTCCACGACGCTGGTGGCCGCGACGCGTTCGCTGCTCTCGCAGAGCGTGCCGATCGTGCTGATCACCCCGCGCCGCTCGCCACTGCGCGACCTGGAGAACGAGGACGGCGTGCTGGGCAGGCTGGGCTCCGACGCGTCCCAGGACGATCTGCGGACGATGACCGAGGAGGCCGGCGGCCGGCCGTTCGTCGTGGTGGTGGACGACGCGGAGTTGCTGTACGACTCCCCGCTGGACACGGCGCTGGAGGAGGTCGTCAAGTCGGGCCGGGACGGCGACCACGCGGTGATCGCGGCGGGCTCCGCGGACCAGATGGGCTCGCAGTACCGCGGCTTCCTGGTGGAGGCGCGGCGGTCCAGGAACGGGATGCTGCTGTCACCGCAGGGCGCCACCGAGGGCGATCTGTTCAACATCCGGCTGCCGCGGGACGCGGGCGGCGGCCCGACGGGGCGCGGCCTGCTGATCCGGGGCGGCGAGGTGGTGCAGATCCAGGCGGTGGGGCTGGGGTAGCCGGTCGGCGCGGGGGCCGGGCCTGCCGGCCCGGCGCTGCGGGCCGGACAACAGCGAAGGGGCCGACCTCCCGGATTTCTCCGGGGGCGGCCCCTACTGCTGGCGACTGCTGGCGCGAAAGGTCAGCGGGTGGCAGCTTCGACGTTGTCCGCGTTGGTGTTCGCGGAGCGCTCGGCCTCGTGCAGCGTGGCCACGAACTTGTCGAAGGTCGGCTTCAGCTGCGACCACTCGTTACGGAAGCGGTCCGCGGCCGGTCCCTTCCAGTAGCCGTCGCTGCTGGTGGTCGCACCCTGGAGGTGGCTGATGAGCGTGTCCAGGTTGCCGGCCTCGGTCTTGAACTTCCCGGCCAGGTCGCGCAGCTGCTGGATATCAGCACCGTGAAGAGCCATCTGATTCCTCCCCGTTTCTCAGGAACGTGCGGGCGTCTCGCCCGCCTCAGGGACGCTAGCGTACGAGAGCCGGGAATGCAGCCCTCACCCGGGAACCCCCTTGACCACTACAGAGCTGTTGCGCACCGAAGACACAACGGAGATGGCGGGGCGCGACGGGCCGCACGAAGTCGGCCGGATTCGGCGGAATGTCGGAAGTCGCCTTCGCGGCGCGTCAGTTGCCGGGCAGCCCGGTGCGGGAGAACGTGTCGGTCGGGCCGCCGGTCCACTTCACGGTGAGCGTCTGGCCGTCGGGGGCGAGCACGCCGTGGCCGGTGGTGCGGTCCCTGTTGCCGTCCATGCAGGTCAGTTTGAGGCCGACGCCGTCGGTGTCGGTGTACGAGCCGCCGCACAGGCTGGTGCTGGTGAGCCCGGCTTCGCCCTTGCCCAGCACCAGTTGGACCTTGGCCGAGCCCTCCGTCGCCAGCCAGACGCCCTCGATGCCCAGCGACGAGTCGGCGCCCGGGCTCGCGGTGGCACCCGGGCTGGCGGAGTCCGTGCCGGTGGCCGTGGCCGTGCTCGTCGGCTTGCCGGTGCTGCCGCCGGTGGTGGCGGCACTGTCGGCGGCCGACGAGCTGCCCGCGGGCGCGGGCGCGGTGGTCTGGCCGGTGACGCCGGACGACGGCGGTGCCTGCCCGTCCTTGTCACTGCTGCCGCCGCAGCCGGCCACCGCCAGGGCGACGGCGACCGCCAGTACCGCGGCACCCGCTCCCATGAACTTGTGCCGTGCGACCTTGTGCCGGATGAGTTTGTAGCGAGCGAACCTGTGACGCATGTGCTCCCCCGTGACGCGATATCGAAGCCAGCGACGGCAAGCTACCAGCAGGTCCTGGCAGTCTGCGCCTACCTCACGCGCTCCGCCAGCGACTCGCGCAGGAAGCGTTCGAGCTCTTCACACCACGCGTCTGGCTGGTCCCACGGCAGCAGGTGGCCGGCGTCGGGTATCTCGGCGTACCGGCCGCGGGGCAGCACCCTGACCATCTCCTGCGCCTCGGCCCGGCCCAGCTCGCCGTCCAGGCCGCGGACGACCAGTGCCGGGCACTCGACGCGGGCCAGCTCGTCCCAGTGCGCGTCGCGGATCCAGGGGTCACGGGAGCGCAGCAGATGGCGGGCCGCGTACTGCGGCCGCCAGCCGTCGTCGTCCTCGGCCATGACCTCGGCGAAGAAGTCGCCGCGGGCCGGGTTCGGCGGATCGGCCCACGGGTCGAGGCCGCCGAACCAGTCGCGGACGTCGGCGAGGCTGGCGAAAGGCACCGGCCAGGACCGCGTCCAGTCCTCCCACTCGCGCTGCCCGGCCTCGCCGAGCGCGGAGGCCCGCATGTCGCAGATCACCACGGCGGTGACCAGGTCGGGCCGGCGGGCGGCCACCTGCCAGGCGGTGAGCGCGCCCATCGAGTGCCCGACCAGGGTGACCGGGGCCAGGCCGAGCTGATCGACGGCGGCGATCGCGTCGGCGAGGTAGGCGTCCGGCCCGTAGGGGCCCTCGGGCTTGCCGCTGCGTCCGTGCCCGCGCTGGTCGAGGGCGAGGGTGCGGTAGCGCGGGGCGAGGCGGCGGGCGGTCGCCGCCCAGTGCGAGGCGCGTCCCAGCAGGCCGTGCAGCAGCAGGACGGCGGGCCGGTCGTCCGGGGCGGCGGGGGTGGCGGGGGTGGCGGGGTCAACGGGGGCAGCGGCCGGGCCGCCGTCCGGGGCCGGGACCGCCGGCGGGGCCGCGTAGTCCCACACGGCGAGGCGGATGCCGTTCGCACCGGTCACGTCGTGGCGCCGGGTCGTGTACCGGCCAGTGTGCTGCTCCATGAGCCGCACCTCCTTTCCGCGCCCCACGCTATCGAACTTTTATTCGAACAAACGGCTCAGGACGCCAACACCGCTCTTTCGGGTGACAACGCTCAAGGATTGGCCGGCACGGCCGAGGGGAGGACTTCAGCGGGACGCGGCGCGAAGGGGAAGCGGGTCGCGTGGAGGTCGCGGAAGGCTCGGGGTTCCGAGTCCTCCAGGGGTCCCGATGGGGAGGGACAGGGGAGGAAGGGCCGCTCCGGCGCCGTTCACACGGCGCCGGGGCGACCCCACCGCTCAGCGGGTCTGACCAGGTCTTCTACCGGGCCTGAGTCGTCGGTCGGGCGCGCCGGACGGGGACGCCGGCAGAGCACGTCGGCAGGGGGGGCCGCCGGCTACCGCTTGGCCACGAAGACGTGCGAGGCCACCTCCGGGTCCAGCTCCGCCGCCTCGCCGCCGCTGCCGACCAGCACACCGCCGGGCGAGGTGGTCACGCTCACCACGGCGCCCGGCTGCACGCCGGCCCGCCGCAGCGTGTACATCACCTGCGCGTCGGTCTGGATCGGCTCGCCGATCCTGCGCACCACCACGCTGGTGGCCACCGATCCCGGCCGCAGCTCGTTCAGGCTGACCATGCCGTCGCCCAGGAACGGGTCGGCCTCGCCGGACTCGCCCAGTTCCTCCAGGCCGGGGATGGGGTTGCCGTAGGGCGACTCCGTGGGGTGCTTGAGCAGCGTCAGCACCCGCCGCTCCACCGCCTCGCTCATCACGTGCTCCCAGCGGCAGGCCTCGGCGTGCACCTGCTCCCACTCCAGGCCGATCACGTCGACCAGCAGGCACTCCGCGATGCGGTGCTTGCGCATCACGCGGGTGGCCGTGCGCCGGCCCTCGTCGGTCAGTTCCAGATGCCGGTCGTCCGCGACGTGCAGCAGCCCGTCGCGCTCCATCCGCGCCACCGTCTGGGAGACCGTCGGGCCGCTCTGGTCGAGCCGCTCGGCGATTCGGGCGCGCATCGGGACCACACCCTCCTCCTCCAGTTCGAGGATGGTGCGGAGATACATCTCCGTCGTATCGATCAATCCGGACATGCGTGCCCCTCGTTCGTTCGTGCGTGGCCCTGCACCAATTCTGACGCATAGCACCGACAACCGGCCCCGGCCGCGAGGCGCGGGTAGCATCCGCCGCTCCCGGCGGCGGTTCCAGGGCGGCTTCGCGGCGGTTCCGTGGCGGTCCCGGCGCCGGTCGCGGGGCCTCTGGCGCGGCCTGGGCACGGCCTGGGCACGGCCTGGGCACGGACATGGCGAGGCTTCCCCGGACGCCCCGGGACGCGTCCTTGACACCGGCCGGGCCCCGGCCGCACGGTGTCCCGCATGACTGAGCCCCGCACCGACCCCCGCGCGGACCTGGCCGACCGATGTTCCGACCGGTATCTCGACGCCGCCATCGGCCTGCTGCGCCGGGTGCGGGACGAGGAGGCGGACAGCATCGCCGCCGCCGCGACCGCCATCGCCGACGCGGTGGCCGCCGAAGGGCGGATCTTCACCTTCGGCGCCGGCCACTCCTCGCTGGCCGCCCAGGACGTGGTCTACCGGGCCGGCGGCCTGGCGGTGGTCAACCTGCTCGCGGTGCCCGGCACCGTCGGCATCGACGTGATGCCGGCCACCCTGGGCAGCGCCCTGGAGCGGGTGGACGGGCTCGCCGCGGTCGTCCTGGACACCAGTGCCGCCCGGCGCGGCGACGTCCTGGTGGTGATCTCGCTGTCCGGCCGCAACCCGCTGCCGGTGGAGATGGCGCAGAACGCCCGCGCGCTCGGCCTGACCGTCATCGGCGTCACGTCCGTGGCGTACGCCGAGCAGACCCGGTCCCGGCACTCCTCGGGCACGTTCCTGAAGGACCACTGCGACATCGTGCTCGATTCCAAGATCGCGACGGGTGACGCGGAGCTGACCGACGACGCCATCCCGGCGCCGTTCGCCCCGGCCTCCACGGTGGTCACCAGCGCCCTGATGCAGGCCGTGATCGCGAGCGCCGCCACCGAGCTGGCCGCCCGCGGCATCACCCCGCCCATGCTGCGCTCGGGCAACGTGGACGGCGGCCACGACTGGAACGGCCGGATCTTCGAGGAGTACCGGGACCGGATCTTCTTCCGCCACTGAGCGGCCGGTCATACAGGCGCCGGGGCGGGGCCGCCGCCGTTACGCCGCTCAGTCCTGCTGCCGCCGCTCCCCCGCGAGACCGGCGAGGTCGAGCGCCATCGCGACCCGCGCCGCCACGTCCTCGGCGTAGGCCGCGTCCGGGCGGTCGAAGAGCCGCCGGCCCGATCCGCGCAGGAAGGTGAGCACGCCGAGCGTCCTGCCGCGGCTGCGCAGCACCGTGGACAGCCCGTGCACGGTCCCCCGCGGCCAGCGCCGGTCGGCGGCCCACGCGTCGATCCGCTCCTCTGCGGCGGTCTGCTCCTCGGCGAGCGAGCCGAAGCCGGTGCGTACGGTGCCGAGCCGTTCGACCGCCTGGCGTGCCGGGTGGTTCTGGCCGTAGCCGACGGGGATGGCGTTGTCCGCCGTCAACTCGCACGGGCCGGGCTCACCTTCCGGGGTGGACGCTATCCGGGCCAGTTGACCGTTGCCGTGCACCAGGTCCACCAGTGCGTGGTCGGCGAAACCGGCCAGCGCGAAGTCCAGCTGCAAGGTGGCCGCCTCCAGGGCGGTGCCGCACTCCGCCGCCGCCCGGTCCGCACGGTGCAGCTGCTGGTAGCGGAAGCGCACCTGTGCGGCGTCCTTCTCCGCGGTCTTCTGCCGGGTGATGTCGGTGAACAGCCAGCCCACGCCCAGCGGCACCGGCTCCTCGCCGAGCGGTGACCCCAGCCGGACGAATCCGCTGCGCCAGCAGTACCGGCCGCCGCTGTCGTCGCCCCGGGGGGTCACCCACAGGTCGGCGGTGGCGGTCGGCGGCGCGCCCTCGGCCAGTACGTGCTGGAGCGCGTTCTCCAGCTCCTCCACGCCCGCGCTGAGCAGGTCCCCCAGCGGGCGGCCGAGCAGTTCCGAGCGCCCGGTGCGCAGCATCCGCGCGCCGTACCCGTTGACGACGGCCGGGCGCAGGTCCGCGTCGATCAGCGCCACGCCCCAGGACGCGTCGCTGAACAGTGCCTCGCTGAGCGCGATCGAGCGCTCCAGGTCGATCTGCGTGTGCACCTCGGAGAAGGCGCAGTAGACGCCGGCGGGCCGGCCGTCGGCGCCCGGCACGGCGGCGGACTGGGTGCGGACCAGCACCCTGCGGCCGTCCTTGGTGACCAGCGCGAACTCGTGCACCCGGCGGCCGGGCGCCACCATTGCGGCGAGCAAACGTTCCGCCACGCCTTCGGCGTCGGCCGGCCGGGCGGCCCAGCCGCCGAAACCGCGCCGCCCTATGGCGTCGGTCGCGCTCCAGCCGAGTATCCGTTCCGCTTCCGCGTTCCAGTGCGTGACCACACCGTCCTGGTCGAAGGCGCAAAGACCCGCCTCCATACCGTCGAGCAGTGCCGCAAGCAACTGCTCGTCACCCCCGTGCCCGTCGGGGCCCACGTGGTCACCACTGCCGCCGGCGTCGTCACCCAGCGGCTTCGATTGCGCATCGAAAGGCTGCACGGCACAACATTCAACACGTGTGTGGGCTGCGTCACACCGGATTTACCTAAATCAGTTGTGCGGTTTCCCGTCGGTTCCTAATGTGGCGGTACACACGAAGGGAGGTGGTCTGATTCATGAGTTGCAGTCGGACACGTGAGGTGACTGCGGGCTAGTTCCGCGCACTGGGCGTGCGCGTTGCGCGCCAATCCCACGCAGTTCACCCGACCCGCGGGCTCGTCGGACTTGTCCGGCCGGTGCCCGGAGCCTCGGCTCCGGGGAGCAGCCCGCGGGTCGTTCGCGTTCCCGCCCGGTCGCGGGCGGTGCTCCTGGAACAGCGGTTTGCTGAACCGGCAAGGTTTCTGGCGCCGGGCCGGTCGCGGCCGGATGATCGTCTGAGGTCACCGAGCAACGCCGCCTGGAGGATCCATGTCGCAGCCCACCGCAGCCCCGTCGCCCCAGTCGCAGCCGCCGGCCGCGCTCCAGGTGACCCACCGCCTGGTGGCGGCCCCCGCCGGCCGCATCCACCTCGTCGAGCAGGGCAGCGGGCCGCTGGTCCTGCTGGTGCACGGTTTTCCCGAGTCCTGGTACTCCTGGCGGCACCAGCTGCCGGCCCTCGCCGCGGCCGGCTACCGGGCGGTGGCCGTCGACGTCCGCGGCTACGGCCGCTCCTCGAAGCCCGCAGAGGTGTCGGCCTACCGGATGACCGAACTCGTCGCGGACAACGCCGCCGTGGTGGCCGCGCTCGGCGAGGAGTCCGCGGTGATCGTCGGCCACGACTGGGGCTCGCCCATCGCCGCCAACTCCGCGCTGCTGCGGCCGGACGTCTTCACCGCCGTGGGCATGCTGAGCGTGCCCTATGCGCCGCGCGGCGGCCCGCGCCCCACCGAGGCGTTCGCGGCGATCGGCGGCGGCGAGGAGTTCTACGTGAGCTACTTCCAGGAGCCGGGCCGGGCGGAGGCGGAGATCGAGCCTGATGTGCGCGGCTGGCTCGCCGGCATCTACGCCGCCCTGTCGGCGGACACCATGCCGCCGGCCGACGGCCCGAGCCCGTACTTCGTCGCACCCGGCACAGACATGTCGGACCGGTTCCCCGGCAAGGCGCTGCCCTCCTGGCTGACGGAGGCCGAGCTCGACGTATATGCGGCGGAGTTCGAGCGGACCGGCCTGACCGGCGCGCTCAACCGCTACCGGAACATGGACCGGGACTGGGAGGAGCTCGCCGACCTGGACGGGGCGCCGATCACCCAGCCGTCGCTGTTCGCCGGCGGCGCCCTCGACGCGTCCACCACCTGGCTGCGCGACGCCATCGCCGCCTACCCCACGACGCTGCCCGGCCTGCACGGCTCCCACATCCTCGAGGGCTGCGGGCACTGGATCCAGCAGGAGCGCGCGGAGCAGGTCAACGAGCTGCTGGTGGACTGGCTGCGGGCGGTGCACAGCTGACCGTCCGCTGCGGGCGCGGGACCGGCCGCCTACGGCGCCAGGCGTTCGACGCGCCAGCCGGCGTCCTGGGCGGCGTCACCGGCGGCCTCGTCGCGTACGTAGCGCAGCCGGTCGTGCAGTCGGTTCTCCCGGCCCTGCCAGAACTCGGCGGTCACGGCCGCGACCCGGAAGCCGCCCCAGAACGGCGGTACGGGCACCTGAGCGCCTTCCGGCCACCGGTCGGCCAGTTCCCGGTACCGGTGCTCCAGAGCCTCCCGTGCGGCCACCGGGGCCGACTGCTCGCTGGCCCAGGCGCCGATCTGGGAGCCGTGCGGCCGGCTGTGGAAATACTCGGCCGTCTCGGCCGGCGACACGCGCTCCACGGTGCCGCCGACGATCACCTGCCGGGCGATCGGGTGCCACGGGAACAGCAGCGAGGCGACGGGGTTGGCGGCCAGCTCGCGGCCCTTGCGGGACCCGTGGTTGCTGAAGAAGACGAATCCGCGCCGGTCGTAGCCCTTGAGCAGCACCATGCGCGAGCTGGGCACCCCGGCGGAGTCCGCGGTGGACACCACCATTGCGTTGGGTTCGGTGAGCAGGCCGTCGGCGGTGGCCCGCACGGCCTCGGCGAACCAGCGGGCGAACTGCTCGTAGGGGTCCGCCGCGAGACCGCTCTCGGTCAGCGCGGCGGAACGGTACTGCTTGCGCATGGCCGCCGGGTCGTCCGCGCGCAGCTGGTCGTCACTTGGTTCTGGCACCCGCTCATCCTGCCGGACCGGCGGCGCGGGCCGGGATGTGCGGCATCTCACCCTGTCTGTCATGAGCGCTTGCCGCGAGAATTACCCGAACGCTCCGGGCGTGCCGGACCCGGCACCGCCGCTCCCGGCGGCTGATCCGGATGGAGCAGGGTGATCGCCCCGCGGGAGGGGCATGACCCGAAGAGGCCGCCATCGCACCAGATACCAGGCACCGCCGTTCAGCGCACCGTCGAATTGATCTAGAGGAGCCGCCTCATGTCCGACTTCGTACCCGGCCTCGAAGGAGTAGTCGCGTTCGAGACAGAGATCGCCGAACCCGACAAGGAGGGCGGTTCGCTGCGCTACCGGGGCGTCGATATCGAAGACCTGGTCGGCAAGGTGGGCTTCGGGAACGTGTGGGGCCTGCTGGTCGACGGGAAGTTCAACCCGGGGCTGCCGCCCGCCGAGCCCTTCCCGATCCCGGTGCACTCCGGTGACATCCGGGTGGACGTGCAGTCGGCGCTCGCCATGCTGGCCCCGGTGTGGGGCCTCAAACCGCTGCTCGACATCGACGCCGAGGAGGCCCGCGACGACCTGGCGCGGGCCGCCGTCATGGCGCTGTCGTACGTGGCGCAGTCCGCGCGCGGCCAGGGCCTGCCCATGGTGCCGCAGCAGGAGATCGACAAGGCGCAGTCCATCACCGAGCGCTTCATGATCCGCTGGCGCGGCGAACCCGACCCCAAGCACGTGGCCGCGGTGGACGCGTACTGGAGCTCGGCCGCCGAGCACGGCATGAACGCCTCCACGTTCACCGCCCGGGTCATCGCCTCCACTGGCGCGGACGTCGCAGCTGCGCTGTCCGGCGCGGTGGGCGCGATGTCCGGACCGCTGCACGGCGGCGCGCCGTCCCGGGTGCTCGGCATGATCGAGGAGATCGAGCGCACGGGTGACGCGGAGGCGTACGTGAAGGCCGCCCTCGACAAGGGTGAGCGCCTGATGGGCTTCGGCCACCGCGTCTACCGCGCCGAGGACCCGCGGGCCCGCGTGCTGCGCCGTACGGCGCGCGAGCTGGGCGCGCCGCGCTACGAGGTCGCCGAGGCGCCGGAGAAGGCGGCGCTCCCCGAGCTGCACGCCCGGCGTCCCGACCGGGTGCTCGCCACCAACGTCGAGTTCTGGGCCGCGATCATGCTGGACTTCGCGGAGGTGCCCGCGCACATGTTCACCTCGATGTTCACCTGCGCCCGTACGGCCGGCTGGTCGGCGCACATCCTGGAGCAGAAGCGCACCGGCCGGCTGGTCAGGCCGTCGGCCCGCTACATCGGCCCCGGCACCCGCGGCCCGCAGGACATCGAGGGCTACCAGGGCATCGCCCGCTGACGCCGGCGCGCCGGGCGGACCCCGCGCCGTTCGTCGGCGCGGTGGGCGGGCGCCGTTCACCGGCGCCGGGAACGGCGTCGTGGATCCGCCCGGCGCATCTGGCACGGTTTCCGGCCGTCCCCGCTACTCCGGGGGCAGCGCCTCCGCCAGGAGTTCGGCCAGGTGACGGGCCTTGACGCCGTCGCCGCCGAGCTGGGCGATCTGGGTGCGGCAGGAGAAGCCGTCCGCGAGGACGGCCGCGCCCGGTCCTGCGGCCCGCAGGGCGGGCAGCAGCGCCTCCTCCGCGCAGGCGACCGACACCTCGTAGTGCCCCGCCTCGAAGCCGAAGTTGCCGGCCAGGCCGCAGCAGCCGCCGGCCAGTTCGCCGGTGAGCCCGGCGCGTTCCCGCAGCCGGCGGTCGGCGGCGTCGCCGAGCACGGCGTGCTGGTGGCAGTGGGTCTGGCCGACGGCCGTACGGTCGAGCCGCGGCGGGGTCCAGCCGGGCGCGTACTGCTCGACGGCCTCCGCGAAGGTCCGCACCGAGGCGGCGAGCGCGGCGGCGCGCGGCTCGCCGGGGCCGAGCAGTTCCGGCAGGTCGGCGCGCAGCGCGGCGGCGCAGCTCGGTTCGAGCACGACGAGCGGCAGGCCGGCGTCGAGCACCGGCCGCAACCGCTCCAGGGTGCGCCGCATGACCTTCTTGGCGTGGCCGAGCTGGCCGGTGGAGACCCAGGTCAGGCCGCAGCAGACGGCGGCCGGCGGGGTCAGCACCCGCAGCCCGGCGGCCTCCAGCACCCGCACGGCGGCCCGGCCGACCTCGGGCGAGAGGTGGTCGGTGAAGGTGTCGGGCCACAGCACGACGGTGGTGCGGGTGGTGCCATCGGGCCCGTTGGGGCCGCCGGGGCTGTCGGTCTCGGGCCGCGAGCTCCCGGCGTTCGATTCCGAACGTCCTTCGCGTCCCCCGTTCGTGGCTCTGCCGTCCCACCATCGAGTGAATGTCTCGGACGCCAGTTCGGGGATGGCGCGTTCGCGTGCGATTCCGCCGAAACGTTTCGCGAGCCAGCCGGTTGACCGAGTTCTGCCAAGGGCGTTGAGCGTCCCGGCGACCGGGGCGGCGGCCCGCAGCCAGACCGGCAGCCAGCCCATCGCATAGTGGGAACGGGGCCGGAGCCGGCGCCGGTAATGGTGGTGCAGGAACTCCGCTTTGTACGTGGCCATGTCCACCTCGACCGGGCAGTCCGAGCGGCAGCCCTTGCAGGACAAGCACAGGTCAAGCGCGTCCCGTACCTCGGTGGACCGCCAGCCGTCCTGGATCACCTCGCCGGCCAGCATCTCGTGCAGCAGCCTGGCCCGGCCGCGGGTGGAGTGCCGCTCCTCTCCGGTCACCCGGAACGACGGACACATCACGCCGCCGCCGCCCGATTGCGGGGCCGCCGTACGGCATTTGGCGACCCCGACACAGCGGGCGATCGCGGTCGGAAAATCACCTCGGTCATCCGGATAGGTGAACTCCACATCGGCCGGCCCGGGCCGGCCGGCGGGCAGCGCGGCGAACCGCAGATTGCTATCAATGGGGTCGGGACGCACGAGCATCCCCGGATTCATTCCGCCGTCGGGATCCCAGAGGTCCTTGAAATCTGAAAAGAGTGCGATCAACTCCGGGCCGTACATCTTCGGCAGCAGTTCGGCGCGCGCCTGCCCGTCGCCGTGCTCGCCGGAGAGCGAGCCGCCGTGCGACACCACCAGGTCCGCGGCGGCCTCGGAGAAGCGGCGGAAGCGCGCGATCCCGGCCTTGTCCATGAGGTCGAAGTCGATACGCACATGGACGCAGCCGTCGCCGAAGTGCCCGTAGGGGGCGCCGCGCAGCCCGTGCGCGGCCAGCAGGGCCCGGAAGTCGCGCAGGTAGCCGCCCAGCCGGGCGGGCGGCACCGCGCAGTCCTCCCAGCCCGGCCATGCCTCGGTGCCGTCGGGCATCCGGGTCGCGGTGCCGGCCGCGTCCTCCCTGATCCGCCACAGGGCGCGCTGTCCCGCCGGGTCGGCGACCACAGCGTGGCCGGTCACGCCGTCGGCCGCCCGGGACAGCTCGCGGGCCAGCGCCGCCGCCTCGTCCGGGTCGTCCCCGCCGACCTCGACGAACAGCCACGCGCCGCCTGGAGGCAGCGCGTGCCGGGCCGTCCCCACCAGGTCCGCGGCCATCCCCTCGACCGTCAACGGCCGCCGCGGCAGCAGGAGATGCGCGGCGTCCGCGGCGGCGCCCTCGTCGGGGTAGCCGAGCACGGCCAGGGCCCGCGCGGTCGGCAGCGGCACCAGCCGTACCGTCGCCTCGGTCAGCACCCCGAGGGTGCCCTCGCTCCCGGTGAAGGCGCGGGCCGCGTCCCGGCCGTGCTCGGGCAGCAGCCGGTCGAGGGCGTAGCCGGAGATCCGGCGCGGCAGTTGGGGGTAACCGGTGCGCAGCAGTGCCAGGTTGCGGTCGGCCAGGGCCCGCATCCCGTCGCCGAGGCGGCCGGCGGTGCTGCCGGCGGCGGGCTGACCGGCCGTCATGGCGCCTTCGGTCACCGTGCCGTGGACGGTCGCGGCCTCCCGGCCGGCGCCGGCGGCCGAGAGCCTGACGGGCTCCCCGCGGTAGGTGAGCACGTCCAGCGCCCGCACGTTGTCGGCGGTGGTGCCCCAGGCCACCGAGTGCGAGCCGCAGGCGTTGTTGCCGATCATGCCGCCGAGAGTGCAGCGGCTGTGCGTGGAGGGGTCGGGTCCGAAGGTGAGGCCGTGCGGGGCGGCGGCGGCCCGCAGTTCGTCCAGCACGACCCCCGGCTGTACCCGGGCGGTCCCGGCCTCGGCGTCGATTCCGACCACCCGGTTCATGTGCCGGGTGAAGTCCAGGACGACTCCGGTACCGGTGGCCTGCCCCGCGATGGACGTCCCGCCACCGCGCGGCACCACGGGCACCCCGAGCTCCCGGCACACCGCGAGCGCCGCCGCCACGTCCTCCGCGTCGCGGGGCGCCACCACTCCCAGCGGCACCCGGCGGTAGTTGGACGCGTCCATGGTCATCAGGGCCCGTGCCCCGGCGTCGCAGGAGACCTCACCGCGTACCGCCGCATGCAGCGCCCGCTCCAGATCCCGCGCCCGGTCCGTTCCCTGGTCCCGCGCCTGGTCCTTCGCCCGCCGCGCCGGGTCCTCCGTGTGCCGGGCCGATCGCCCCGCCATGTCCGCAGCCATGGACCCAGCTTGCCCGGTCACGGCACCGGGGGACGGGCGGGCCGCCGTGAACCGCCGCGGCGCCGTCTCACCGGATGGAACACTCACGGAAACCTGACCGTGACGCACTACGCTGCCAGCGTGGCCGATATCCAGATTCCCGCTGACATCAAGCCCACCGACGGACGCTTCGGATCGGGCCCCTCCAAGGTGCGGACTCAGGCGCTCGACGCCCTGGCCGCCACCGGGACGTCCCTGCTCGGCACCTCCCACCGCCAGGCCCCGGTCAAGAACCTGGTGGGCCAGGTCCGTGACGGCGTCCGGCAGCTCTTCTCGCTGCCCGACGGCTACGAGGTGGTGCTCGGAAACGGCGGCTCCACCGCGTTCTGGGACATCGCGACGCACGGTCTGATCACCGCCAAGTCCCAGCACCTGTCGTTCGGCGAGTTCTCCTCGAAGTTCGCCAAGGCCGCCCAGCTGGCGCCGTGGCTGGAAGCGCCGAGCGTGATCAAGTCCGAGCCCGGCACCCACCCGGAGCCGGCCGCCGAGGCGGGCGTGGACGTATACGCGTTCACCCAGAACGAGACCTCCACCGGTGTCGCGGCGCCGATCCGCCGGGTCGCGGGTGCCGACGACGGCGCGCTGGTCGTGGTGGACGCCACCTCGGGCGCCGGCGGCCTGCCGGTGGACATCACCGAGACGGACGTCTACTACTTCGCGCCGCAGAAGTCCTTCGCGGCCGACGGCGGTCTGTGGATCGCCGCGTTCTCGCCGGCCGCCCTGGAGCGCGCCGCCGCGATCGCCGCCTCCGGCCGGCACATCCCGGCGTTCTTCGACCTGCCGACGGCGATCGACAACTCGACGAAGAACCAGACGTACAACACCCCGGCGCTGTCCACCCTCTTCCTGCTCAAGGAGCAGCTGGAGTGGATCAACGGGCAGGGCGGCCTGGACTGGGCCACCGCGCGCACCGCGGACTCCTCCTCGCGGCTGTACGGGTGGGCGGAGAAGGCCTCTTACGCTTCGCCGTTCGTCGCCGATCCGGCGCAGCGCTCGCAGGTCGTCGGCACCATCGACTTCGAGGACGGCATCGACGCCGCCGCGGTGGCGAAGGTGCTGCGGGCCAACGGCATCGTGGACACCGAGCCGTACCGCAAGCTCGGCCGCAACCAGCTCCGGGTCGCGATGTTCCCGGCCGTGGAGCCGGCCGACGTCGAAGCGCTGACCAACTGCATCGACTACGTCATCGGCGCGCTCTGAGCAGACCCGCTCACCCGCTGACCTGATCGGACCGGCTCTGAACTGAGCCGGTCCGACTCGTTCCACCCCTTCTCGGCTGCCCGGGGTCAGTCCTGCCGGTCGCGGTGGCTGCGCCGCGCCTTGCGTGCCCCGATGCCCAGCGCGGTGATCGCGGCGAGTATCGCCAGGCCCACCGCCTTGCTCCCGTTGCTGCCCGAGCCGCCGTCCTTCGCCTTGGAGGGCGAGGTACCGCCGGTCCCGGTCGGCGAGCTGCCCGCAGGGGCGGACGCCGAGCCCGAGGCCGACGGGCTCGGCAGGCTCGCCACGTTGTCGGGGAGGTCGGCGCCGCTCAGCGGCTCGCGCCACACCTGGCTGTCCGCGCCCTCGCTCCCGTACATCAGCGCCCGGCCGTCCCGGGTGTAGGTGACGGACTCGCCCTGCGGCTGCATCGGCAGCGCCAGGCTGCCTATCAGCCGCGGCCGGTCGTTCACCCAGCGGTAGTCGTCGGCCGAGATATAGCCGCGCAGCGCCAGCCGGCTGCCGTCGGGCGAGAAGGCGCCGTCAGTCACCCAGGGCACGTCGGCGATCCGCCGGAAGACGTTCACGCCCTGCGCGGTGAGCTTCGCCGGGCCCTCGTAGAGGCCGCCGCCCTTGTCGTTCTTGCTGGCGATGTAGACCCGGCCGGTCTTGGGCTGCACCATCAGGGCCTCGGCGTTGCGCGGCCCGGCGGCGTACTTGACGGTGAAGCGGGTGACGTCCACCGTCTGGTCGCGGAGCTGCCGGGGCTCGGGGAAGCGGTAGATCCACACCTCCGACCAGGCGCCGTCGAGGTTGTCGCCGATGTCGCCGACGTACAGGTCGCCGTCGGGGCCGAGCGAGATGGCCTCCACGTCGCGGGCGTGGACGCCGCGCATGGTGATCCGGGCGACGGTCTTGCCGGTGGCCGAGTCGATCCCGTAGACGTACGGCCCGTCGCCGCTGTCGTTGTGCGTCCAGTACACCCCCGGGTGCAGCCGACTGGCGGCGAGCCCGCTGGATTCGGTGATCCGCGGGTCGCTGATCCGGAAGGCGACCGAGGGGCCGGTGTCGGCCGCCGCGGGCACGGCTGACCCGCAGGCCAGGGCGAGGGCGGCGCAGCCGGCCGCCATCGGGAGATACGCACGCATGGACCCCAGTGTCCCTGGTCGCCGCCCGGTCGGGGATGATGCCCGGCATGCGTTACCTCTTCGTCGGCGATTCGATGACCGTCGGCGCCGCCGGCGACCACACCTGGCGCTACCGGATGTGGCAGCACCTGTGCGGACTCGGTGAGCGCTTCACGGTGGTGGGCCCGCGCACCGCGCTGTACGACCCGGCGGTCGGCTCGGCGGTCTCGGAGGACTACGCGGACCCGGCGTTCCCCGCGCACGCCCGGCGCCACCTGGCCGGCTGGGGGGAGGGCTGGCAGCAGCTGGCCCCGGTGATCGGGGACACCGTCAGGGAGCACCGGCCGGACGTGCTGCTGATATCGCTGGGCCTGATCGACCTGGGCTTCTACACCAACGCCGAGCAGACCGCGGCCAACGCGGAGCTGTTCATCACCGAGGCGCGCGCCGCCCGCCCGGGGCTGCGGATGGTGCTGCTGCCGGTCATCCCCAACACCCGGGCCGACCTGGACCCGGACTTCGCCGACCAGTGCGCGGAGCTGAACACCCGGCTGGCGAAGGTGGTCGCCGAGTACGACTCCCCCGACTCGCCGCTGCTGCTGGCCTCCCGACCCGAGGGCTACGACATCCTGCTCGACACCTACGACGGCACCCACCCCAACGCCGAGGGCGAGCACAAGCTGGCTGCGGCGTTCGCCGACGCGATGCACCAGGCGTGGGACCTCGGGGCGCCCTACGAGCGGCTCTGACGCCGGCCGGGCGGTTCCGCTGGACCGCCCGGGGGCCACCCCACGGACAGCCCCTTGATTCGAGCGCACTCCAAGAGCTTGGCTGGCTCCATGGAGTACACACAGCTCGGACGTACCGGACTCAAGGTCAGCCGCCTGGTCCTCGGCACCATGAACTTCGGTCCGCAGACCGACGAGGCGGACAGCCACGCGATCATGGACGCGGCGATCGCCGCGGGGGTCAACTTCTTCGACACCGCCAATGTCTACGGCTGGGGCGAGAACAAGGGCCGCACCGAGGAGATCGTCGGCAGCTGGTTCGCCAAGGGCGGCGGCCGGCGCGACAAGACCGTGCTGGCCACCAAGGTCTACGGCAACATGCGCGGCGACGGCGACGACTGGCCGAACTACGACAAGCTGTCGGCGCTGAACATCCGCCGCGCGGTCGACGCCAGCCTCAAGCGCCTGGGCACCGACCACATCGACATCTACCAGTTCCACCACGTGGACCGGGCCACCCCGTGGGAGGAGATCTGGCAGGCGATCGACGTCCTGGTCGCCCAGGGCAAGATCCTCTACGCCGGGTCGAGCAACTTCGCCGGCTGGCACATCGCCCGGGCCAACGAGGCCGCCGCCCGCCGCGGATCGCTCGGGCTGACCTCGGAGCAGTGCCTGTACAACCTGATGGAGCGGCGCGCCGAGATGGAGGTCATCCCGGCGGCGCAGGGGTACGGCCTCGGGGTGATCCCGTGGTCGCCGCTGCACGGCGGTCTGCTGGGCGGCGCGCTGCGCAAGCAGCGTGAGGGCGGCGGCGCCCGCTCCACCGGCGGTCGCAGCGCGGACGCGCTGAAGGACGAGGCGCAGCGGGTGCAGATCCAGGCCTACGAGGACCTGTGCGACAAGCACGGCCTCAAGCCGGGCGACGTGGGCCTGGCGTGGCTGCTGACCCGCCCGGGGGTGACCGGTCCGATCGTCGGCCCGCGCACCCAGGAGCAGCTGGACTCCGCGCTGAGCGCGGTGGAGCTGGAGCTGTCGGCGGAGTTCCTGGCCTCGCTCGACGAGATCTTCCCCGGTCCCGGCCCGTCGCCGGAGGCCTTCGCCTGGTAGCGGTTCGAGCCGGCCCCGGTCCCGGGGCGGCCCGTGCCCGGTCCGCCGCCGCGGTTCAGTGCACCGCGGCGGCGACGACCACCACGACGAGCATCAGGACGAAGGCGGCGGTCATCACGCGGGTACGGGTCTTGGGGTCCACGCTCCGAGGTTAACCGGCCCGGCCGGCCACCCCGCCGCCCGGGTTCAGGCGGCGGGTGTGAGGCTGGGCGCGGTGTCCTCCTCGGCGCCGCTCCCGGGCTCGTCCTCGCCCCGCGGCGCGCTCCCCTTCCGGGGCACGAAGGACACCAGCGGCTGGTCCTTGGCCGGGCGCAGGTTGATCCGCGGGCGCAGCCCGCCGCTCTTGGCCAGTACCAGCCCGACGGTGGCGGCGGCGGCCGCGGCGACCAGGCCGCCGGACAGGAAGCCGACCCTGGCCCCGTAGTTGTCGGTGACCCAGCCCATGATCGGGCCGCCGATCGGGGTGCCGCCGACGAAGACCATCATGTACAGGCTCATCACCCGGCCGCGCATGACGGGTTCGGTGGCCAGCTGCACGGAGGCGTTGGCGCTGGTGTTGAAGGTCAGGCTGCACACGCCGATCGGCACCAGCAGCACCGCGAACAGCCAGAACGTGGGCGCCAGCGAGGCGGCGGCCTCCAGCAGCCCGAAGAGCAGCGCCGCGGCGACCAGCATCCGCAGCCGGGTACGGGTGCGGCGGGCGGCGAGCAGCGCGCCGATCAGCGAGCCGCCGGCCATCAGGGTGTTCAGCAGGCCGTAGGTGCTGGCGCCGCTGTGGAAGACGGTGTTGACGAAGGCGGACAGCCAGATCGGGAAGTTGAAGCCGAACGTGCCGATGAAGCCGACCAGCACGATCGGCCAGATCAGCTCGGGCTTGCCGGCCACGTAGTGCAGCCCCTCGCGCAGCTGCCCCTTGCCGCGCGGTGCCCGTTCGATCTTGTGCAGCTCGGCGGTGCGCATCAGCAGCAGCCCGGTCAGCGGTGCCAGGAAGGACAGGCCGTTGATCAGGAACGCCCAGCCGCTGCCCACGGCGGTGATCAGCACACCGGCGACGGCCGGTCCGACGAGCCGGGCGGCCTGGAAGTTGGCGGCGTTCAGCGAGACGGCGTTGCGGACGACGTCGGGGCCGACCATCTCGACCACGAAGGTCTGCCGGGTCGGGTTGTCCACCACGGTCACCATGCCGAGCAGGAAGGCGATGGTGTAGACGTGCCAGACCTGGACGACGCCGCCGAGGGTGAGGCCGGCGAGCAGCAGGCCGAGGGCGCCGAGGGCGGCCTGCGAGCAGAGCAGGATCTGCCGCTTGGGGTAGCGGTCGGCGATGACGCCGCCGTACAGGCCGAAGAGCAGCATGGGCAGGAACTGCATCGCGGTGGTGATGCCCACCGCGAAGGACGAGCCGGTGATGCTGAGCACCAGCCAGTCCTGGGCGATCCGCGACATCCAGGTGCCGGTGTTGGAGACCACCGCGCCGGTCGCGAAGAGCCGGTAGTTGCGGATCTTGAGTGAGCTGAAAGTGCCCGTCTTCACGGCGGGACGGTCAGGTTCGGTTGCGGCTTCTGGTCCGGCTGCCGAACTCAATCGGTACTCGCCTCCCCTTCGTCAGGTGTCGCGTACGCGGCTACCGCGCGTACATCCGGTCCTACGGTCGGATCCGTCGGCGGGGAGAACCGTCGGCGGACCGGCGCGTCACAGTTGTGCGAGCTTCTCCAGGACGGGGGCGGCGGCACGCAGTACGGCGCGCTCCTCGTCGTTCAGTCCCTCGGTGAGCTGGGCCAGCCAGGCGTTCCGCTTGGTGCGGCTCTCGGCGAGCATCGCCTCGGCCTCGTCGGTGCGGCTCACCACGACCTGGCGGCGGTCCTCGGGGTGCGGCTCCCGGCGGACCAGCCCCTTGGCCTCCAGCATCGCCACGATCCGGGTCATCGACGGGGGCTGTACGTGCTCCTTGCGGGCCAGTTCGCCCGGTGTCGCCGATCCGCAGCGGGCCAGGGTGCCGAGTACCGACATCTCCGTCGGGCTGAGCGATTCGTCGACGCGCTGGTGGCGCAGCCGGCGCGACAGGCGCATCACGGCGAACCGCAGCGCGTTCACCGCGGCGGCGTCGTCCTCGGACAGTTCAGTCACGGTCCTTAGCCTAGCTCATTAGCTAGACTAAGGACACCGAACGTCCCCCGTTCGGGCTGTGTTCCGAAACACTGCGGACACTTTTCTCACCCTTACGGGTGAGAAAGCAGCCGATACCGACCCACCGGGCCACTCCTTCCGGGGACCGTTGGCACATGGCATCGAGAGTGCTCAGCCTCCGCATCGACGGAGACCTGTGGGAGCGGATCAGCGACCATGCCGCCAGACGAGGGATGACCGCGCAGGACTACGTGGTCCAGGCGCTCGTCCGCGACGACTTCGACGAGCGGTTCAAGGCCGCCGTCGAGGAGACCGACCGCTTCTACGCCGAGCCGCCCTCTCAGGCGGGCTCGGCGTAGCGGGGCAGCAGGGCGAGGGCCGGCGGCCCGCCCCGGTAGCCGAGGTCGCGGGCGGCCTGGTGGGCCTGCGGGCGGGCGGCGAGCATGGCGAGGTGGCGGTGCTCGGCCGGCCGCAGCCCGGCCGCCCGGTCCGCCGGGCCGGCTGCGGGCGTACGGTCCGGGGCGGTCAGGGCGGCGAGCTGGGCGGCCAGCGCCTCGCGCAGCTGGTTCACGGCGAGCGGATAGGCCCGGTGCGCGGCCCGGCCGGCCCAGCCGGCGGCCGATCCCCCGCGCGGGGCGCCGGCCGCGTCGCGTACGTGCACGGTGTGCACGTTCCGGTAGTCCTCGGCGGTCTGGTAGCGCGGCTCGAAGACCAACGTCACCCGGGTGCCGGAGGCGAATTCCACCTCGGCGAAGCGATACCGCAGTTCGGATCCGTACGGTATGTGACCGCGCGATATACGGCGGCGGGCGAGCGGATAGCTGAAGGCGAAACAGGCGGCACCGGGAAATCCGATCCGGCCGTGGGTGGAGGCATGGAGTGCGATCTCGGGCAATCCAGGCCGACCGTTCATCACCACCCGCATTTCCGGGGCGATCTGTTCCGGAGCGCGACCAAGGTAGGCCGCATAGCCGGCCGGCGGCAGAATCGCCCGGAGAATGGACAGCATATGAAACCACTCATATCCGGCCGCACCGTACTCGGTGTCCACGAATCGGCCGTGCTGGACGTCCCGCTCCCGGTTCTTGGTGAACTCGACGGTGATCCGCGCCATCCGGTCGCCGCCGGGCTCCCGCTCGGCCACCGCCGCGACCACCTCGGCGAACCGGCGGACGGCCGAACTGTGCCCGTAGACGTCGTTGACCGCGATCCGGGCGCGCGGGTGGGCGCGGGCGGTGTCTGCGAGAGCGGGCAGGTCAGCGGGCGAGCAGGCGGGCTGCTCGAGCAGCACCCGGGCCGCCGGATCGAGCCGCAGCAGGCCGCGCAGCAGCCCCAGCCGGGTGGGCGTGGGCGTGGCCACCGCCCAGACATCGACCATCCCGGGGTCCACACTGCCGAGACCCAGAGCGGCCTCCGGCCCCGGTCCCGGGCCTGACCCCGGGCCCGCCCCCGGCCCGCCCACGGCCCGGGAGCCGCCGGACCGGACGCCCCCGGACCGGGCACTTCCGGCCGAATCCAGGACGACCACCCGATGGCCGTCCGCTCTTAACTGCGTCGCATAACGGGCGCCGGTGGCGCCCGCGCCGAGCACTGCGATCCTCATCCTGGCTCACTTCCCCCGTGATGCCGCAAAAGGCTGACCGCGCGCAACATAACCCGCGGTACGGGAATCCAATCCTGATTGGCGTGAGCACGCCGCTGTGATCCGGATCACAGCATAGATCCCGGGTGGTTCAGCACGCGATCACAGCGCATTTATGCGCGCCGCCGCAATTAAGGTTCCGGCGGCGGAATCCCCGGCCTCAGAGCAGCCCGAGCGCCGGCATCATGTAGTAGAAAGCGAAAACAGCGGCGACCACGTAGAGCGCGAACGGCACCTCGCGCCACCGCCCGGCGGCCACCCTGAGCACGCAGAAGGTCAGGAAGCCGATCCCGATGCCGTTGGTGATCGAGTAGGTGAACGGCATCAGCACCATGGTCAGGAAGGCCGGCACCGCGATGGTGAAGTCGCTCCAGTCGATCTCCCTGACCGACCCGGCCAGGATCAGGAAGCCGACCGCGACCAGCGCCGGGGTGGCGGCCTGGGCCGGCACCATCGTGGCCAGCGGTGTGAAGAACAGCGCCAGGACGAACATCAGGCCGGTCACGACGCTCGCCAGCCCGGTCCTGGCGCCCTCGCCGACGCCGGCGGTGGACTCCACGAAGCAGGTGTTCGCCGACGAGGACGAGGCGCCGCCGACGGCGGTGGCGATGCCGTCGATCATCAGCACCTTGCTCATGCCGGGCAGGTCGCCCTTCTCGTCCAGCAGCCCGGCCTCGTCGCTGACGCCCAGGATGGTGCCCATCGCGTCGAAGAAGCAGGACAGCAGCACGGTGAAGACGAACAGCACGCCGGTCAGCACGCCGACCTGCTGGAAGCCGCCGAACAGGCTGACCTTGCCGATCAGCCCGAAGTCCGGGCTGGCGACCGGGTTGCCCGGCCACTTGGGCACCGTCAGGCCCCAGCTGGCGGCCGGGATGTCCGCGACGGCGTCCACGATCACCGCGACCACCGTCATCGTGACGATCGAGATCAGGATCGCGCCGGTCACCTTGCGGATGATCAGCGACAGGGTCAGCAGCGCGCCGAGGATGAAGATCAGCACCGGCCAGCCGGTGAGGTGGCCGTCGGAGCCGAGCTGGAGCGGCACGGTGGTGTGAGCGGCGTCCGGCATCCGGGTCACGAAGCCGGAGTCCACCAGGCCGATCAGCATGATGAACAGGCCGATGCCGATCGCGATGCCCTTGCGCAGCCCGAGCGGCACCGCGCTCATCACCCGCTCCCGCAGCCCGGTGGCCACCAGCACCATGATCGCCAGACCGGCCAGCACCACCATGCCCATCGCGTCCGGCCAGCTCATCTTGGGGGCGAGCTGCAGGGCGACCACGGTGTTGACGCCGAGCCCGGCGGCGAGCGCGATCGGCACGTTGCCGATGACGCCCATCAGCAGCGTGGTGAACGCGGCGGTGATCACGGTGGCGGTGACCAGCTGGCCGTTGTGCAGGTGGTGACCGTACTTGTCCACCGCGGAGCCGAGGATGATCGGGTTGAGCACGATGATGTACGCCATCGCGAAGAAGGTGGCGAGACCGCCGCGGATCTCGCGCGGCACGGAGGACCCGCGCTCGGAGATCCGGAAGTAGCGGTCAAGGCCGGTGGCGGCGGGCGGCATGCGGGTCCTCAAGGTGCTCAACTTGGATGATGATACGAACGAATCCGGCCAGCGGGTGACCGGTTTCAGTATGAATAAACAACATGTCAAACGCCATCTCCGCGCGTAGACGCCTGCGCCGCCTGGCCCCCGGCCCACCCCGCAAGGCGCCCGATTACCATGACCGCATGAGCAGCAGCAGCAAGCAGCGCGAGCCGTTGCGGGAGGCCCCCGAGCCGCTTGAGGCCAACGACGTCGCCACCGTCACGATCGGCACGATCGTCTGGTTCGCGCTCTTCGTCGTGCAGCTGCCCTTCTACGGCTGGTACTCCGACCACGGCCACACCTGGTGGATCTGGACCTGCCTGGCCGGCGGCTGCCTCGGCCTGGTCGGCCTGCTCTACGTCCGGGCCCGGCGGGACGCGATCCGCCGCGCGCAGCAGTCCCAGGACGCGCAGAACGCGTAGAAGCCCGGCCGTCCACGTACCGTCTGACCATGACGGAACGCAACGCCATCGACGTCGTCACACCCCGCAACCCCGGTCTGACCAGCGAGGAGGTCGCCGAGCGGGTCGAGCGCGGTGAGGTCAACGACGTGCCGGTCCGCTCGTCGCGCTCCGCCGGCGAGATCGTCCGGGCGAACGTCTTCACCCGGTTCAACGCGATCATCGGAGTGCTCTTCCTGGTCATCCTGGTGGTCGGCCCGATCCAGGACGGGCTGTTCGGCTTCGTGATCGTCGCCAACACCGCGATCGGCATCTTCCAGGAACTGCGCGCCAAGCGGACCCTGGACAGCCTCGCGGTGATCGGCGAGTCGCGGCCCGAGGTCCGCAGGGACGGCGCCACCGCCGAGATCCACACCTCGCAGATCGTGCTGGGCGACCTGATCGAGCTGGGTCCCGGCGACAAGGTGGTGGTGGATGGCGAGGTGGCCGAGGCCGACAGCCTGGAGATCGACGAGTCGCTGCTCACCGGCGAGGCCGACCCGGTCGTCAAGCGGGCCGGCGACCAGGTGATGTCGGGCAGCTTCGTGGTGGCGGGCGGCGGCGCCTTCACCGCCACCAAGGTCGGCCGGCAGGCGTACGCGGCCCAGCTCGCCGACGAGGCGTCCCGCTTCACCCTGGTCAACTCCGAGCTGCGCAACGGCATCAGCCAGATCCTCAAGTACGTGATGTGGCTGATGATCCCGACCGCCGTCGGGCTGATCATCAGCCAGTTCACCGTGGAGAGCCACGACGGCCGCGAGGCGGTCCGCCGGACGGTCGGCGGCATCGTGCCGATGGTGCCGGAGGGCCTGGTGCTGCTCACCTCGGTGGCCTTCGCGATCGGCGTGGTGCGACTCGGCCGCAAGCAGTGCCTGGTGCAGGAGCTGCCCGCGATCGAGGGCCTGGCCCGGGTGGACGTGGTCTGCCTCGACAAGACCGGCACCCTCACCGAGGGCGGCATGGACGTCGCCGAACTGCGCCCGCTGGACGGCGCCGACGAGGCGTACGCCGCCCGCGCGCTGGCGGCCCTCGGCGGCAGCGACCCGCACCCCAACGCCAGCCTCCAGGCGATCATCGACGCCTACCCGGCGCCCACGAAGGCCGCCGACGCCTGGCGGACCACCGGCACGCTGCCGTTCAGCTCCGCCCGCAAGTACAGCGGCGCCGCCTTCACCGAGCCCGACGGCGGCACCGGCAACTGGCTGCTGGGCGCGCCCGACGTGCTGCTGCCGGACGGGCATGCCGCCCTCGGGCAGATCGACCGGCTGAACGACGAGGGCCTGCGGGTGCTGCTGCTCGCCCGTACCGACACCGCGCTCGACGACCCGGCGGCGGCGCGGGCCGTCACCCCGTTCGCGCTGGTGGTGCTGGAGCAGCGGCTGCGCCCTGACGCCGCCGAGACGCTGGGCTACTTCGCCGACCAGCAGGTGCAGACCAAGGTGATCTCCGGCGACAACGCCGTGTCGGTCGGCGCGGTGGCCGGCAAGCTCGGGCTGCCGGGCGCGCAGCAGCCGGTGGACGCACGCCGACTGCCCGCAGGGCGGGACGAGATGGCCGAAGTCCTGGAGCGCGGCTCGGTGTTCGGCCGGGTGACGCCGCAGCAGAAGCGGGACATGGTGGGCGCGCTCCAGTCCCGCGGCCACAACGTGGCGATGACCGGCGACGGCGTCAACGACGTACTGGCCCTGAAGGACGCCGACATCGGGGTGTCGATGGGCTCGGGCTCCGAGGCGACCCGGGCGGTGGCACAGATCGTGCTGCTCAACAACAGCTTCGCGACGCTGCCTTCGGTGGTCGCCGAGGGGCGCCGGGTGATCGGCAACATCACCCGGGTGGCGACACTGTTCCTGACCAAGACGGTCTACTCGGTGCTGCTCGCGGTGCTCGTGGTGTGCTGGCAGGTGCCGTACCCGTTCCTGCCGCGCCATCTGACGCTGCTGTCCACACTCACCATCGGCGTGCCCGCGTTCTTCCTCGCGCTGGCGCCCAACAAGGAGCGCGCGCAGCCGCACTTCGTCCGCCGGGTGATGCGGTACGCGACACCGGCCGGCCTGATCTGCGGCGTCGCGGCCTTCGCGTCCTACCTGTTCGCCCGGCACGTCTACTCCGGTCCGCACGCGCTGGACGCGGAGACCAGCGCGGCGACGCTCACGCTGTTCCTGCTGGAGGTGTGGGTACTGGCGATCGTCGCCCGCCCCTACACCTGGTGGCGGATCGCCCTGGTGCTGGCGATGGTGGCGGGATTCGCGCTGGTGCTGGTCGTGCCGTGGCTCCAGGACTTCTTCGCGCTGCGGCTGGCGGGCGACGAGGGCCCGTGGACGGCGGTGGGCATCGCGGTGGCGGGCGGCGTGGTGCTGGAGTTCGTGTGGGCGTGGATCCGGCGCCGGGACACCGCCGGGCTGCCTGCCTGACGGAGGGGACGGGGCCCCGCCGGCTCAGTCGAACCAGCGGGCGCGGGCCAACTCCTCGGTCCTGGTGGGGTCTTCGAGCAGAGCCGTCAGCTCGAAGCGGCGGTGCCAGTGGCCGGCCGCCCAGGCCAGCCCTGCGGCGACACCTTCAACGGTGGCGGCGTGCAGGACACCGTCCACGTAGCGCCAGTCGAGCTCGACATCGCCGGTGACCAGCAGCTCCTCGTGCTCGACGTAGCCGGTGGGGGCGCTGGGCAGCAGGTCGTGGACGGCGGGCAGCACGTCGTGCGGCTCGCCCTGCGAGACGACCTCGGCCCGTACCGCCTCGCTGAGCCTGCGCACCTGGAAGAGCTCGGCCAACTCCGCGGCCAGCAGCGGCGGTACGGGCAGCAGCGCCCGTCCGGCGGCCAGCGGGAGCAGGTCGGGGGCGTCGGCCACCAGCGCGTCGGCGGCGTCCACCACGACCGGTTCGCCGTCCACCACCGCGCGCAACTCGTCGGGGAGGGTGACCTGTTCGGGGTCGAGTTCGGCCAGCGCCGCATACAGCCGGTGCAACTGGGCCGGGGTGACCGGGCGATCGGGGTCGGCGAGCCGGGCCAGCAGTTCGGCGGCGCCGCCGGGCTCGGCGAGCAGCGCGCTCACCGAGGTGCGCACGCCGAGCGCCCGCAGCACCTGCTCGTCGACGGCGGTGTCGGTCTCGGCCTCGTCGTAGAGGCCGGCGAGCAGCGGGTCGCCGCCGGCCGCACGCAGGCCGACCGGGCGGCGGCCGTCGAGCACCGGGTGGTCGCGCAGCCACCAGGCGGCGTACGGGGTCACCGACTCGGTGGTGCCGTCGGGCAGCATCACGCGCACGGGCGCGGTGATCGCGTCGCGCAGCGGCGGCCGGGAGAGCATGGCAAGGGCCTGCGGCCAGGCGTCGTCGTCCACCAGGTCCAGGTCGCGGACGCCGGTGATCTCGGTGGCGACCGGCGGCACGTCGGCCTCGGGCAGCTGGTCGAGTACGTCCTCGCACCAGACGTCCACGGCGTCCAGCAGGCCGACGTCGTCGGGCTCGGCGTAGTCGCCCTCACGGGGTTCGAGGTCGTCCGGGTCGAGCACCACGTCGCCGGCCCTGACCAGGGCGAACGTGGCGAGCACGCCGACTGCGGTGAGGGGCTGTTCCCCCCACCGGTCGGCCAGTTCGGCGTCCACCGTGCCGAGTTCGTCCTCGCGCAGGACGGCTTCCAGGGGGCTGCCGGGCAGCACCAGCTCGCCGGCCGGGGCGAGTTCGCCCTCGTCGTCGGGCAGTGCGAGCGCCGCGAGCCACGGTTCGTCGCCGGGCGCGAGGCCGCCGGCGGCGGCCAGGCCGAGCACGACGGCGGCCAACTCGTCGGCGTCCAGCCCGCCCTGGTCGTCCCAGGCGCCGCTGTCGTCGTCGAGCGAGGCGGCGACCGCGGCCCGCACCTGCGGGGTGGTCAGGACGGCGCGGGGCGTGGCGGGCGCGGCGCCGAGCTTCTCCAGCAGCGGGTGCGCGGCATCGGCGTGCGCCACCCGCAGGCCGAGCCGGGCGAGCAGTGCGGGGTCCACCCGGTCGGCGCCGTCCTCCCCCGGCACCGGCAGCAGCACCTGGCGCGGGCCGATCACGGTACGGCCGTCGGCGAGCGGCACCGGCAGGCCGCTGAGCACGTCGGAGTCGGTGCCGGCCAGCGCGTCGTAGAGCCGCCACCACCAGTCCGCCGGACGCTCGGTGCCGGCAAGGCGGTCCACGGCCTCGGCCAGGGTGAGCCGGGCGACGCCCAACTGCCGTAGCGCGGGCCGCCGTTCGAGGGCGGACGGCAGCAGCGTCGGCAACACCTCGGCCAGCACCTCGACGGCTCGGGCGGTGGCGCCCTCCACGACCTCGGCCTCCACCGGGCGCAGGGCGTGGCCCTCGCCGGCCAGCGGGCCGCCGCCGTCCCAGGCGGCGTCGGGGACGTCCAGCCGCTCCGGCCGCTCCGGCCGCGGGCCCTGCTGCGGGTCGGAGGCGCGGGGCAGGAACGGCGTGCGGGGCAGCGCGGCCAGCACCCGGCGGCGCAGCTCGGCGTCCAGCTCGCCCTTGCCGAGCGGGCCGGGCACCAGGTCCACCAGACCGGTGCTGACCGGGCGCCAGTCGGCGAGCAGCCGGACGTACGAGGCGGCGGCGCGTTCGAGCAGGAAGTCGGTCAGCGGCCCGGGCGCGGCGTGCCTGCGGGTCGGGTCGAGCGGGAACGAGGCGAGCAACAGGGCGGGCAGGCCCAGCGGTTCGTCGGTCGGCGTCGGGGCGTGTACGACGCCCGCGGTGCGCGGCGCGGCGGGCGCGCCGTCCTCGCCGACCGGGACCGCCCAGGTGACCGACCACACCGGGCGCAGCCGCTCCTCGACCGGGCGGTCGGCGAGCAGCGCGGCCTCCAGCGGGCCGCCCTCGGCGGACACCCGCCAGCGGCTGGGGCCGGTACGTGAGGTGTCCTCGATCAGCACGTCGGCGCCGTCGAGCGCGGTGCGGGTCAGGGTGCGGGTGCCGGCCGGGGTCTCGATCACCACGTCGGCCAGGCCCGGGAGCGCGAGCAGCAGCGCGTCGTCGACCGCGTCGAGCAGCCGGACGGCGAGATCCTGCGCGGCGCCGTCACGCAGCGGCAGCAGGACGACGGTGTCGTACGGGTCAGGCGCCCGGCCCTCCGCGGCGAACGGCAGCCGCAGCAGTGGGACGTGGCCGTCGCGGCGGCGCAACTCCTCGTCCAGGCCGGGCAGTTGCGCGGCCAGCCCGCGGGCCTCGTTCAGCGACCAGCGCACCCCGCCGGTGCGGCTGATCACCGCGGGCTCGTCGCTGACGGCCAGCACGGCGGCGAAGCCGACGCCGAAGCGGCCGACGGCGGCCGGGCCGTCGTCGCGCTTGGCGGAGGCGCGCAGGGTCGACAGCGACTCGACGGCGGCGGCGTCGAGCGGGGCGCCGGTGTTCGCGGCGGCCAGCAGCGCGGGGGCCTCGGCGGTGGCCTCGTGCAGCGTGAGGCGGAGCCGGCCGGGGACGCCGGCGCGGGTGGCCGCGTCGGCGGCGTTCTGCGCGAGCTCGATGACCAGGCGGTCGCGGTAGCCGCCGAGGGCGAGGTCCTCCTCGGCGTTGGCGTCCTCGCGGAAGCGGGCGGCGGAGGTGGACCAGGCGGTCAGGACGGCTTGCCGCAGGGGGGTGGTGGCGAAGGGGTCGCCGTCCGGGCCTTCGCCCGGCCGGGGGGCACCTGTGCGGGTCACTTCCGCCCTTCCGTCGGTTCATCCGGGGCCTTGCGGCCCCTTGCGGCCCCGACGCTATCTCCTGCGGAGCTCCCCGACGAACCCACCCACCGTTGCCGGTTCCGGCCGCCCCCGGACCACCCGCCGGTGGTGGGCTGGCCGCGCAGTTCCCCGCGCCCCTCAAAAGGCGTTCCGCTCGCGCCGGGCGTTACAGAGGGCGCCCCGACAGGGGCGCGGGGAACTGCGCGACCAGCCACAGCGGCGGGAAAGCCGGGACAGAGCGCAACCGGCCACGGCGGGTTGCCGGGGGGCGCGGGGAACTGCGCCACCAGCCCGCCACCGGTCCCGCACCAGACCTCGTACCGCGCCGGAGGCGGCTAAGCCTCCAGGCTCAGCGGGTCGTCGAGGTCGTCGAGGACCATGGGGGACGGGCGGGGGGGTGGGGGCATCAGGGCGGCCTCGGAGTGGGCGCCGCAGCCGTAGCCCAGGGAGACGAGGCGGCCGTCCGCCGGGGAGAACTCGTTCGCGCAGATGCCGAACGCCTGGCTCAGTGAACCCGCGATCGGGACGAGGAAGGCGCAGCTCACGCAGTTCGCGGGCGCCGCCTGCGCCATCGGCGACTTCGCCCCGAACTGCTCCTCCCAGCGGTCGGCGGCCGAATGCAGCCCGTACCGCGAAAGCACCCGCGGCCGCCGCATCCCGATCTCCTGCGCGACCGCCCCGATCGTCGCGATCGACGGCACCACCGCGGGCGCCACCGCGTCCTCGTCCGCCGGATCGTCGGCCGCCGCGGCGTCCGCGGCGTCCGCCCACCCGGGCTCGAGCCGCAGATCGTCCGCCTCGGTCGGCAGCAGATCGCCGGGCCCGAGGTCACCGGGCCGCAGCCGTTCGCTCCAGGGCACCCACTCGGGTGCGAGCACCGCGTCGGAACCGGGCAGCAGCACCGTTTCGTCCACGGTCACGTTCTTGGCCCGGGACGCCCGGGTCAGCGTCGTCGCCCACCGCCAGCCCCGGTAGGCCGGCTCCTTGCACGCGAAGAAGTGCGTCACGACGCGATCACCCTCGGCGACCACACCGAGGTGCTCCCCGACGGACTGCGGCCCCGCCGCCTCCTCCGTCATGGCAAGCGCGACTTCGACCGCCTCGGCGCACAGGCGGTCAGGTGTCCGGCTTCGCATCGCAGCACTCACAGAAATCGTTTCTCTCTCTACGCCGTCTCACGTGTGCGCTCGCGGGCGGACGGACCGGGCCGGGACCCGATGCGGGAAACTGGGGCGGAGCGGACCTGTGGACCGCTTCAACGCCTTCGTTCCCTGCCTCACTGGCCCTGCGGACGCATCCTCGGGCGCACCTGTTGTCACCCATTCTGCGCGATCGCACGCTACCTGTGCGCACCACAGGCGCAAAGGAGGGGGTGCGTGCTTCGACAATTGGGGCAGGATTGCGTCGTGGCACGTTCCGACACAGTGGGCCAGGGGCCCCTACGCAAGGCCGGAGGCGCCCTCACGAACAGCGTGGGGCGGTCGGCGGGTGCCGTGCGCCGCCGCGTCCGGCGGTCCACGCACGCGGGAGGCGCGGGCGAGTCGGGCCTGGCGAAGCTGATCGAGCTGCACGCGGTGAACTCCGCGGGCGACATGCTGATCACCGTCGCGCTGGCCAGCACCGTCTTCTTCTCCGTGCCGTCGGGCCAGGCCCGCGGCCGGGTCGCGCTCTACCTGCTGGTGACGATGGCGCCCTTCGCGCTGCTCGCCCCGGTGATCGGACCGCTGCTGGACAAGCTGCAGCACGGCCGCCGGGCGGCCATGGCGATGTCGATGATGGCCCGCGCGGTGCTGGCCTGGACGATGGCCGGGGTGGTGTCCACCGCCGGCCTCGGGCTCTATCCGGCGGCGCTCGGCGTCCTGGTGGCCTCCAAGGCGTACGGAGTGGTGCGCAGCGCCGTCGTACCAAGACTTCTGCCCGGCAGAACGACCCTGGTGAAGGCGAACTCACGGGTCACCCTCGCCGGGCTGCTCGCCACCACCATCGCCGCGCCGGTCGGCGCCGGCCTGCACAAGATCGGCCCGCAGTGGCCGCTGTACGGGGCTTTCGCCGTGTTCATGACCGGCGCGCTGCTGTCGATGGCGCTGCCGCACAAGGTGGACTCGGCGCGCGGCGAGGGCAAGGTGCGGCTGTCCGCCGACGAGGAGGCGCCGGCCGAGCCGGCCGGCATCCCCGGCAAGAAGCCGGGCCTGCTGGGCGTCGGCTCGTCGGTGCTGCACGCGCTCCAGGGCAACGCGGGGCTGCGCGCGCTGTCCGGCTTCCTGACGATGTTCCTGGCGTTCATGCTGCGCGAGCACCCGCTCGGCGGCCTGTCCGGTCCGATGTCGCTGGGCGCGGTGGTGATCGCGGCGGGCGCGGGAAACGCGCTGGGTACGGCGCTGGGCGCGTGGCTCAAGTCGCGCGGACCCGAGGTGATCATCGCCACCGTGCTGATCTTCGCGCTGTCGGCGGCGGTCTGCGCGGCGACCTGGTACAGCCTGTTCACGGTGGCCGGCCTGGCCGCGGTCGCCGGCATCTCACAGGCGCTGGCGAAGCTGTCGCTCGACGCGCTGATCCAGCGTGATGTGCCCGAGCTGGTCCGCACCTCGGCCTTCGCCCGCTCCGAGACGGCGCTCCAGCTGTCCTGGGTGGTCGGCGGCGGCCTCGGCATACTGCTGCCGCTCAACGGCCCGCTGGGCATGTCGGTCGCGGCCTGCCTGGTGCTGACGGCGTTCCTGGTGGCGGTACGCGGCCTGGTGGGCGCGGCCCGGCGCGGCGGGAGTTCGGCCAAGGCCCGGGTGGCGTAACGCGCGTGGCGCGCTCCGGCGGGGCTCGCCGGACGCGCCCGGAGCCGGACGGACCGGGCCTGGGCAGTCGCGGGACCCGGCTTGGGGCAGTCACGAGACACGGCTTGGGGCAGTCGCGGGACACGGCGCACCCCCGCGCGGACTGGGGGCAACCGCCCGGTAGCCTCCCTCCATGAGCATTCGCCGCGCTGCCACCACCATCGGTGCCATCTCCCTCGGGCTCGTCGCCCTCACCGCCTGCGACAAGCCGACCCCGCTGGCAACGGTGACCGTGGGCACCAGGACCGTCACAGCCGAGGCGACCGACAAGTGCTACAACCACGGCAAGAAGCTCCCGCAGGCGATCTTCCTGGCCTGCCTGCAGAACGGGAAGCCCAAGCACCACATCACCGTCGCGGTGGGCGACAAGGTGCGGGTCGGGGTGGACCCGAAGATCGGCAAGAAGGGCTGGCTGATCGCCAACGGCACCACGCTGGTCACCAACGAGCTGCTCAAGGACAAGACGTACTGGTCGCTCGACAGCGCGCAGCTGTTCAGCCAGCAGGACCCGCAGAGCGGCCAGACGTCGACGGCCAAGCAGGTCGTCCTGAACATCGTGGAGTCCGGCGACACCACGGGCAACGACTCGTACGGCATCTGGCAGATCCAGCTGATCCGGGGCAAGTGACGGCTCCCGTCCGGCCCCTGATCCCGCGCCAGTGAACCCCGATCCCGTGACCCCCGATCCCGTGACTTCCGGTCCCCTGCCTCCCGCCGGCGCCCCGCACCGGCTGCTGGTGGTGACCGCGGTCGCCGTCGAGCGGGACGCCGTCGCGGCCGGCCTGCACCTGGCGGGGCACACCGCGGCCGACGTGATCGCGGCCGGCGCCGGACCGGCCGCCGCCGCTGCGGCCACCGCCACCGCGCTGGCCCGCGGCTCGTACTCCCTGGTGATATCGGCCGGCATCGGCGGCGGGTTCGCGCCCGCGGCGCCGGTCGGAACGGTCGCGGTCGCCGAGTCGATCGTGGCGGCCGACCTGGGCGCGCAGACGGCGGAGGGCTTCGTCCCGATCGCGGACCTGGGCTTCGGCACCTCGCAGCACCGTCCGCCCGCCGCGCTGTCCCGGTCGGTGGCCGCCGCGCTCGGCGCCGCGTACGGCCCGGTGCTGACGGTCAGCACCGTCACCGGCAGCGCCGAGCGGGCCGCCGAGCTGACCGGGCGTCACCCGGACGCGGTCGCGGAGGCGATGGAGGGCTTCGGGGTGGCGGAGGCCGCGGCGGCCGGCGGGGTGCCGGTGCTGGAGATCCGTACGGTCTCCAACACGGTCGGCCCGCGGGACCGGGCGGCCTGGCGGATCGGCGAGGCGCTGGCGGCGCTGACGACGGCGTTCGGGAAGCTCCCGGCCGCACTGGAGGTTGAAGCAGGACATGACGACTGACGGCGCCGCGGCCACGCGGACGACAACCGGCCCCCTTGCCCAGGACGAGCCCGCCGCGGGCGACGCGCTGCGGATCGCGTTCTCGCCGTGCCCCAACGACACGTTCGTCTTCCACGCCTGGGCGCACGGCCTGGTGCCCGGCGCCCCGCCGCTCGACGTCACGTTCGCCGACATCGACATCACCAACGGCATGGCCGAGCGCGGCGAGCTGGACGTCCTGAAGGTCTCGTACGCGGTGCTGCCGTGGGTGCTCGACGACTACGTGCTGCTGCCGTGCGGCGGCGCGCTCGGCCGCGGCTGCGGGCCGCTGGTGCTGACCCGGGAGCCCGGCGTCGACCTTGCGGGCAAGACGGTGGCGGTGCCGAGCGAACGCTCCACGGCCTACCTGCTGTTCCGGCTGTGGGCGGCGGACCAGGTGCCGGGCGGCGTCGGCGAGATCGTCGTACTGCCGTTCCACGAGATCATGCCCGCGGTGCGGGACGGCCGGGTGGACGCCGGCCTGGTGATCCACGAGGCCCGCTTCACGTACCAGAACTACGGCCTGCACAGCCTCGCGGACATGGGCGAGCACTGGGAGTCCACCACCGAGCTGCCGATCCCGCTGGGCGCGATCATCGCCAAGCGCTCGCTGGGCGCCGAGCGGCTGCACGCGCTGGCCGACGCCGCCCGCGCCTCGGTCCGGGCGGCCTGGGACGACCCGGCGGTCTCCCGCGACTACGTGCTCGCGCACTCGCAGGAGATGGATCCGGCGGTCGCCGACCAGCACATCGGGCTTTACGTCAACGAGTTCACCGCGGATCTCGGCACCGACGGCTACGCGGCGGTGCGCGGGCTGCTGACCCGGGCGGCAGCCGAGGGCCTGGTCCCGGCGCTGGCCCCGGACGCGCTGGCGTTCTGAACCGCCGGGCCTCTGGGGCTCCGGACGTCCGGGCCCCCGGGGCCTCTGGACCGTTCCTTTACCTGCCCGAAATCGCTGACCGAAAATCGACGAAATCCGGCCGGAATCCCGGCCGGATCCGCCCGAATACCGCTCGGTAGAACTCGGATGAAATCGGCAACGCCGCCGCGTGCGGCGGGCTCACACGTCCAACTGATCGGCGACCACCCGCAGCACGGAGGCGATCTTGTGGCCGTGCTCCCGGTCCGGATACCTGCCGCGCTGAAGAGACCGCGCGACCTCCTCCAGGAGAGTCGTCAGATCCTGGACGATGGGCAGCAGTTCATCGGGCTTACGGCGCTGGGCCGCCGCGACCGAGGGGGCGGGATCGAGCAGCGTCACCGAAAGTGCCTGGTCACCGCGCTGTCCGGCGACGACTCCGAATTCCACGCGCTGGCCGGGCTTGAGCGCGGCGACTCCGTCGGGCAGGACAGAAGAGTGCACGAAGACGTCGCCGCCGTCGTCGCGGGAGAGAAAGCCGAAGCCCTTCTCGCTGTTGAACCACTTGACCTTGCCGGTAGGCACGTCCGACCTCGTCCTCATTGCTCGACTGCGCGAAACCGCTCTGAATAAGACTGCGGCGGGCCCATCGGGGACCCGCTGGGCTCCAGGCTAATGGCCTGGTGCTGTCTGACAAGACGCCGAGCTCCCGTCCCGTACCCCGGCACCCACAGCACGGATCTACCCTTGTCCGGTGAGCAGACAAACCATGGGCCCCGGTGACCTGCTGGTCAGGATCGGGGCGATCATCTTCCTCGTCGGGGCGGTGGGCACCATCGCCACCGTCGCGCCGCTGCTGCTCGGCACGCACCGGCTGCCGACTCCGGCGTATTTCGTGTCGATGCTGATGGGGGTGGGGCTGGCGGTGGCACTCGTCGGGCTGCTCAGGTCGGCGCTGGCGCAGCGGCAGGGCGGCCAGCGGCAGGGCGCGCAGTAGCAGGGCCAGCAGCAGGGCGCGGCTTCGAAGGCGGGCTGAGCGGTCCCTTTACGCTGCCTGGCCGGATCAGGCCGCCGCGGCCCGGTGACCGGCCAGCCAGGCGGGGAACTCGGTGAGGTCGGTGAGCACGACGTCGGCGCCGGCCGCGCGGAGTTCGGCCGCGTCGCACGGCCCGGTGGTGACCGCCACGGACAGCGCGCCCGCCATGCGGGCGCCACGCACATCGCCGAGGTGGTCGCCGACGTAGACGCTCGCGCCGTACTCGATCAGCGCCTCCGCCTTGGCCTCGGCCCACAGCCAGCCGCGCACCTCGGCATCGATGCCGACCTGGGCCAGGTGCAGCTGCGCGTTCGGCGCGTACTTGGCGGTGACGACCACGGGCCGGCCGCCGGCCGCGCGTACGGCGTCCACGGCCTCGACGGCGCCGGGCATCGCGGGCGTCGGCGTGATCGCGTACTCCGGGTAGATCGCCCGGTAGCGCTCGCTCAGCTCCTCGACGCGCTCAGCGGGAAACCAGTGCGCGAGCTCTTCGTCCAGCGGGGGCCCGAGGCGGGTGACCGCGAGGTCGGAGTCGATGAAGACGCCGGTCTCGGCGGCGAGCCGGTCATAGACCGCCTTGATCCCCGGCCGGGAATCGATCAACGTCATGTCGAGGTCGAACCCGATGGTCAGCTCGGCCGCCCGCGCGGCAAGATCCTTGGTCACACCACCCATTCTCCCCCGAGAGGTCAACCCGGTTTCCCCGCCGCGTGCGCGCGACCAGTCCCGGCGGCGCTTGAGCCGGGGACGGGCGCAGCCTCGACGGCGGCTGGCCGGGCGGGAGAGGTGGCGGCGGGATCCCGGGATCACGCCGTGCGGCGGGCGCGCCAAAGAAGGTAGAGCGCTGAGGTCACCGCCGCCGCCCGCACCGCCGTCGGCAGCGCGTCCTGGAAAGCGTGCCCCATCTGCCCCTGCGCGATCGGATCGCCCCACTTCCGGGTGTCCCGGCCCCACACCCACACGAGCAGCCCGGCCGCCGCCGCCCCGGGAATCCCGAGCACCGCGAACTTCGCCTGCGTCCGCGTCAGCCGACGCGAGAGGTACCCCGCCAGCCACCCGAGCAGCAATGGTATCCACGACCCGAGCACCGCCCCGGCCACCAGAAGCGCCGCGGCCAGCAGAAGCACCGGGCTCCCCCAGCCCCGCCCCCGCGGCAGCAGCCTGCGCCGCGGCCGGGCGGCCGTCTCCTCCTCGTACTCGGCGGCCGCCTCCTCCGTCTCGTCCGCCTCCGGCGCCGCCAAGCGCCGCCGCGGCACCGGCCGGTCCCCGCTCTGCTCCGCGAGCTCCTCGTCGTCGAACGGGATGAACACCCCGCCGGTCATCCCGGGCAGCCCCAGCAGCTCGTCCCCGGCCCGGGTCCGCCCGCCGTTCGGCCCGACCCGCCACCAGTCGGGAGCGTCGTCGTCCCCGGCCGCGGCCCGCCCTCTGCGCGGGGTCGGCACCTGCGGCCCGTCCTCGCCGTCCGCAGGACCCCCCTTGGACATCGACGGCCGCTTCGGCGCCGGCTTCTGCTTGGCGTACGGCCCGTACGAGCCGGGCGGCGGCTCGGCCGGGGGCGCCTCGTAGGCCGGGCCGGCCGTCCCCGCGGCGGCCTCCACCACCTCGTCCGGCGAACCGATCCTGCCGAGGATGCGCCGCACGGTCGCCGTGTTGTCGCTCTCGCGCCGCTCGCGGTCGATGTCGTTGCGCAGCTGCGTGACCAGCCGCATCCGCTGGGCGGCGGGCAGCGCCGTCTGCGCCAGGTCGCCGACCCGGCTCAGATAGTCGAACACCAGCTGATCGCTCTCGACGCCCACCGCAGGGCCCCCTTCGTCGCGCTGACTCGACGGTACCCGCCTGTCAGGGCGGCTGTCGTCACCCGGCCGGGCGGCTAATGTGGAACGAATGACGACTGGAGGCCAGAGCTCGGCACCGCGCACGCTCGCGGAGGACCTGCGCGCCCGCGACGACGACGCGCTGGCCCTCCTGCTGCGCGCCCGCCCGGACCTGCTCACCCCGGTTCCCAACGACCTCACGCAGCTCGCCACCCGCGCGGCGACCCGCACGTCGGTGCTGCGCGCCCTCGACCACCTGGACACGTTCACCCACCAGGTCGCCGAGGCCCTGGCGCTCCCCGCGGACGGCTCCCCGTACGAGACGCTGCGCGTCCTGATGACGGGCCACCCTCCCGTCGCGGGCGCCGAGGCGGCGGTGGGCGAACGCGGGGACGGCGCCGAGGGCCCGGCGGGCGGAACGGCGCAGGGCGAGCGGCCCGCCCCCGCCTCCGACCAGCGCACCCGCGCCGAAGACGAAGCCCCCACAGGCGCCGAAGCCGGCACCCGCTCCGATCCCGACGCCGGCGCCGCGCACGTCATCGCGCAGCGCCGTGACGTCCCCCGCGCCGGCGCCGAACCCCTCGACGCCGGCCTCGTCGCCGCCGTCCTGGACGCGCTGCCGTCCGCGGTGACCACGCTCCGCGAGTGCGGCCTGGTGTGGGGCGGCGACGGCGGCCCGCTGCGGCTGGTGCGCACCGCGCGTGACGTGCTCGCGCCGGCCCCGGCCGTGGTGTCGGCGACCGGTCTCGGCCCGTCCGTGGGCGAGGCCACCTCGGGCATGTCGCCGGCCCGGCTGCAGGAGATCCTGGCCGACGCCGGGCTCGCCGCCACCCACGACCCGACCAGCGCGATCGGCGCCCTCGAAGCGCTGCTCGGCGACTCGCAGCAGCTGGGGGCGCTGCTCGCGACCGCCCCCGAGGGTGCGCGGGGCGTGCTCGACCGGCTGGTGTGGGGGCCGCCGTACGGCGAGGTGCGCGACGCGACCGTCCCCGTACGGGCCGCCGACGCGACCACCCCCGTCCAGTGGCTGCTGGCGCGCGGCCTGCTGCTGCCGACCGGACGGCACAACGTCGTCCTGCCGCGGGAGGCGGCCCTCACCCTGCGCGGCGGCCGGGCGCACCGCAGGCCCGAGCCCGTACCGCCCGCCGTCGAGCCGGTGCAGCGCACCCCCCGCACCGTGGACGCGACCGCGGCCGGCCAGGCGTTCACCTCCGTCCGCACCGTCACCGACCTGGTCAAGGCGTGGGAGACCGGCGGCCCGGCGGTGCTGCGGGCCGGCGGCATCAGCGTCCGCGACCTCAAGCGCACCGCCGCCGCCCTCGACATGGCCGAGCCCGAGGCCGCGTTCTGGCTCGAACTCGCCTACGCCGCCGGGCTGATCGCCACCGACGGCGAGCTGGACGAGATCTACGCGCCGACGCCCGCCGCGGACGAGTGGCTGCTGCTGCCCGCCGAGCAGCAGTGGGCGGTGCTGGCCACCGCCTGGCTGAAGGCGACCCGGACGCCCGGCCTGGTCGGCACCCGTGACCCGAAGGGGCGGGCGCTGGCGGCGCTCGGTCCGGAGCTCGACCGTTCGCTGACGCCCCGGGTACGCCGCCGTACGCTGCTGCTGCTCGCCTCGCTGCCGCCGGGTTCGGCGGCCACGCCGGCGGCACTGCTGGCCCGGCTGCGCTGGGACAGCCCGCTGCGGGCCGCCGCCGACGCGCTGCGCGCCGACCTGCTGGGCTGGACCCTGCACGACGCCGAAACCCTCGGCCTCACCGGGCGCGGCGCGCTCGCCGCGCATGCCCGTCCGCTGCTGGCCGCCGCGGCGGGCGGAGGCAGATCCCCGGCCGGGAGCGCGGGCAAGGCCGTCGACACCGTCGCCGCCGTGGAGTCGGCCACCGCGCTGCTCGCGCCGCTGCTGCCCGAGCCGCTGGACCACGTACTGCTCCAGGCCGACCTGACCGCCGTCGCGCCCGGCCCGCTGATCGCCCCGCTCGCCGAGACGCTGGGCGTGCTCGCCGACATCGAGTCCAAGGGCGGCGCCACCGTCTACCGCTTCACGCCCGACTCGGTGCGCCGCGCCCTGGACGCGGGCCGTACCGCCGCCGAGCTGCAGGCGTTCCTCACCGAGCACTCGCGCACACCGGTGCCGCAGCCGCTCAGCTATCTGATCGACGACATGGCCAGGCGGCACGGCACGCTGCGGGTCGGCGCGGCCTCCGCGTATCTGCGCTGCGACGACGACGCCGTCCTCAGCGAGCTGCTCGCCGACCGGCGGGCGAACGGCCTGGGCCTGCGCCGGCTGGCCCCGACGGTGCTGGCCGCGCAGAGCGACCCGGCGACGCTGCTCGACCGGCTGCGCGCGATGGGGCTGGCCCCGGCCGCCGAATCCGCCGACGGGGACGTGCTGATCACCCGTCCCGACGCCCACCGCACCCCGCCGCGTACCGCCCCGGTCCCGCTGCCCGACGGGCCGCCGGTCCCCGAGGCCAAGCTGCTGGGCGCCGCGGTGAAGGCGATCCGCGCGGGCGACCGGGCCTCCACCGCCGTCCGCCGCGGCCCCTCCCCCGACGGGCCGTCCGCCGACGACGTGCCGCGCTCCCCCAGCGCCGACACGCTGGCCACGATGCAGTCCGCCGTCCTGACCGGCGAGTCGCTGTGGATCGGGTACGTCAACGCCGACGGCGCCGCCAGCCAGCGGGTGATCGCGCCGGTCCGGGTCGAGGGCGGCTACGTGACGGCCTACGACCACACGGCCGACGAGGTCCGCACCTTCGCGCTGCACCGGATCACCGGGGTGTCGGAGCTGGCCGAAGACCCGGCCTGACCCTGCGTCAGTCCTCCGGCGGCGGGGGGTTGCGGCGGTTGGCGCGCTGGTACCAGTGGTTGCGGCGGGGGTGAAGGGCGCGGCCGAGGCGGCGGCCCAGGAAGAGGTAGCCGAGCAGCGCGCCGAACGTGTTGAGGATGACGTCGTCGATGTCGAACGCGCGGCCCTCGACGATCGCGCCCTGGGTCGCCTCCACCAGCACCATCACGAACGCCGTGATCACCGCGACCCGCAGCAGGCCGCGGGCGCGCGGGAAGAGCATCGGGAGCAGGATGCCGAACGGCACGCCCAGCACGATGTTCCCGCCGATCTGCTTGACCGAGTCGCGCAGCTCCGGCTGGTCCAGGTACGCGCGGATCGACGCCCCCGGGCGCAGGTTGGTGTGGATCAGGTGCACGGACGCGGGCGACGGCACGAGGGTGACCTTCGCCAGGGCCACGGCGAAGGCCACCATCAAGACGATCGCCACCGCCATGACCGCGGCGCGGGCGAGGGAGGCGGCGAAGCTGCGGCGTTGCAGAACGGGGCGGCGCGGGGCGTCGGCCGCCTTTGCGGCTCCGGTGCCTTCCGTCTCGGCCGCCGGGCGGGGGGTGCTCCGGCGGAAGCGGGACGGGGACTTCTCGATCGTGGCCGGCTGACGTACGGCCGTGGCGTTCTTGGCGGAACGGGACCGCGGCTTGGCCTTCGTCTTCAGGGCGGCGGCGGTGGGCTTGGCCGCGGGCTTGCGGGCGGGTTTGCGCGGCGGCTCCGGTTCCGCGGGCTTCGGCCTGAGCCGGGCCCGGGCGCGGGCCAACGCCCCGGTGCCCGTCGTGGGGTCGGCCTTGGCCTTCCGGTCGGCCGCCGTCGAGGCCTTGCGCCGCGTCGGGCCTTTCGGCCGCGGCGCCTCATGGAACATCGCCACTCGTACGGCCATCGACCGTGACCCCCCTCGGTAGGCACCTGTGAGCGGCGCCTACCCCGGACCGGCCGCCGTACGCCGTGAACGCGCCGCCGCGCGGCCCAACCGCCGTACCGAGGACGGCGGTACGGCGGGTACGGCGGTTGCCCGCGATCGGCGGCTCAGCGGATCAGTTGTGCCGGCCGCGCCGCCGGGTGGCCATGACGAACGCCCCGCCGAGGCCGAGCGCCCCGGCCGCCGACGCCGCCATCCACCCGATGTCGCTGGCCCCGGTGTGCGGCAGCTGCCCGGGCGTGGTGGTCGGGGGTGTGGTGGGAGGCGTGGTGGGGGGTGTGGTCGGCGGAGTGGTGGGAGGGCTCGTCGGTGGAGTCGTGGGCGGCGTGGTCGGGGGTGTGGTGGGAGGCGTGGTCGGAGGGGTCGTCGGAGGCGTGGTCGGAGGCGTCGTAGGCGGAGTGGTCGGGGGCGTGGTCGGCGGAGTCGTGGGGGGCGTCGTAGGCGGGGTGGTCGGCGGAGTGGTGGGCGGAGTGGTGGGCGGGGTTGTCGGGGGCGTCGTCGGTGGAGTCGTCCAGGTGGTGGTCGGCGGCGTCGTGGTCGGAGTGCAGGTGGTGGTCGGCGGGGTCGTGGGCGGGGTCGTGGGCGGCGTCGTCCACCCCTCGTCCCACCCCTCGTCACTGCGGCTGTCGCCGGGGCCCGAGCCGACGTCCTGCGCCGTGGCCGTCTCGGTCGCTCCCGGCTCGGGCGCCGCGCCCGCCGCCGAACCGGGGAGCAGGAGGCCGGTCGCGGCCATCACGGCGGCGGCGCCGACGACCGCGGTGGCCGCCGCGGCGGCGCGCAACCCGGTCCTGCCGCGCGGAGCGCCCGCGGCCTCGTCCGAGCCGTCGGCTGAGGTCTGTGGAGGTGGGGTGGGAGAAGGCTGCTGCGGGTTCATGGAGGACATGGCCGACAGAAAACATCAAATCGGACCCGTCCTCCCGTCCCCGCGCCGTGCCCCACCGCAGCCCACCGCCAAGGTTCGTACGGATGGGGAACAACCGGGCCCAGGGTTGGCCGCCAGGCGGGTGACAGCCGCCGTACCCAAGCGGACGCCCACGTGGCCTGCGACACGCTGTACCGCCAGCCATCCGCAGTACAATTTCCTGTTTGGACGGAGTAGCGGTTACCACGCTCGGGGGATGATCCCCGCCGCGCGACGCGTTGCCCCTGCCGGATCCACTGCTGGAATCCCCTGGAGACCCAGCCGGATTCCCCGCCTGATCCACAGCCGGATCCACAAGCGTCCGCGGAGGTAAACGCGTGTCCTGCCTGATCGTCCAGAGCGACAAGACGCTGCTGCTGGAGGTTGACCACGAGGAGGCCGACGCCTGCCGCCGCGCCATCGCCCCGTTCGCGGAGCTCGAACGGGCCCCCGAGCACATCCACACCTACCGTCTGACCCCGCTCGGCCTGTGGAACGCCCGGGCCGCCGGGCACGACGCCGAGCAGGTGGTGGACGCCCTGGTGCAGTACTCGCGCTACCCCGTGCCGCACGCCCTGCTGGTCGACGTGGCCGAGACGATGGACCGCTACGGGCGGCTGCGGCTGAGCAAGGACCCGGCACACGGCCTTGTGCTGACCACCACCGACCGGCCGGTCCTGGAGGAGATCCTGCGCTCCAAGCGGGTGCAGCCGCTGGTGGGCGCCCGGATCGACCAGGACACCGTCGCCGTTCACCCCTCCGAGCGCGGCCAGATCAAGCAGGTGCTGCTCAAGCTGGGCTGGCCGGCCGAGGACTTCGCCGGCTACGTCGACGGCGAGGCGCACCCGATCGAGCTCGACGAGTCCGACTGGAGCCTGCGGCCGTACCAGAAGCAGGCCGTGGAGAACTTCTGGCACGGCGGCTCCGGCGTGGTCGTCCTGCCCTGCGGCGCCGGCAAGACCCTGGTCGGCGCCGGTGCGATGGCCGAGGCGAAGGCCACCACGCTGATCCTGGTGACCAACACCGTCTCGGCCCGGCAGTGGAAGCACGAGCTGATCAAGCGGACCTCGCTCACCGAGGAGGAGATCGGCGAGTACAGCGGCACCCGCAAGGAGATCCGGCCGGTCACCATCGCCACCTACCAGGTGCTGACCACCCGCCGTAAGGGCGTCTACCCGCACCTGGAGCTGTTCGACTCCCGCGACTGGGGCCTGATCCTCTACGACGAGGTGCATCTGCTGCCCGCCCCGGTGTTCAAGTTCACCGCCGACCTCCAGGCCCGCCGCCGGCTCGGCCTGACCGCCACCCTGGTGCGGGAGGACGGCCGCGAGTCCGACGTCTTCTCGCTGATCGGCCCGAAGCGCTTCGACGCTCCCTGGAAGGAGATCGAGGCGCAGGGCTACATCGCGCCCGCCGACTGCGTCGAGGTCCGGGTCAACCTCACCGACTCCGAGCGGCTGACCTACGCCACCGCCGAGACCGAGGAGAAGTACCGGTACTGCGCCACCACCGCCACCAAGCGGAAGGTGACCGAGGCGCTGGTCGCCAAGCACCGGGGGCAGCAGACCCTGGTCATCGGGCAGTACATCGACCAGCTCGACGAGCTCGGCGAGCACCTGGGCGCCCCGGTGATCAAGGGTGAGACGCCCAACGCGCAGCGCGAGAAGCTCTTCGATGCCTTCCGGCAGGGCGAGCTGTCGGTGCTGGTGGTCTCCAAGGTGGCGAACTTCTCCATCGACCTCCCCGAGGCCACCGTCGCGATCCAGGTGTCCGGCACGTTCGGCTCCCGCCAGGAGGAGGCACAGCGTCTGGGCCGGGTGCTGCGCCCGAAGGCCGACGGCCACGAGGCCCGCTTCTACTCGGTGGTCGCCCGCGACACCATCGACCAGGACTTCGCCGCCCACCGCCAGCGCTTCCTGGCCGAACAGGGCTACGCCTACCGCATCGTCGACGCCGACGACCTGCTGTCCGGCGCGGAGGACGACGGCATCTAGGTGCCGGGTGGGTGCACGGCGGGGCGGCGCTTCGGCGCACGGCCCCGCCGTCACCCGCGTCACTCCGTCCGCAGCGCCGTCGCCGTCCGGGTCCGCGCCGCCCATCCGGCGGGCAGCAGCGCCCCGGCCGCGGCTATCAGCAGGCCGCCCAGGCCGAGCAGCACCATCTGCGAGGCGTGGTAGACGTCCATGTCGACCGCCGGGATCCTGGTCCCGGCCGCGTTGCCCATCGCCGGCAGGATCACCCCGTGCAGCGCCATCCCGACCGGGACCCCGACTATGCCCGCGAGCAGCCCGAGCCCGGCCACCGACGTGATCACCATCGCCACCGTCTGCCGCGGCGCCATCCCCAGAGCCTTGTACACCCCCAGGTCGTGCACCCGCTCCCGGGTGTCGAGCACCACCGTGTTGAGCACGCCGAGGCCGGCGACGAGGATCAGCATCAAGGTCATCGTCGCGATGATCGCGTCCATGGCGATGATCGTGGAGCTGTACCAGCTCGGCGTGAGCAACGCCTCGGCTTGCAGCGGTGCCAGGTCCGCGTTCAACTGCCGCAGGTACGCCGCCTGGTCGGTGCCGGACTTGAGGTCCACCGAGAACTCGGCCGGCGGGCCGTCCGACGCCCCGGCCAGGCCGACCGCGGTGAGGGTGGCCCGGTCGGTGAGCACCCGCAGCCCGTCGTTCCCGGTCGTGAACGCCTCCCCGACGATCCGCACCCGCTCGCTGCGCCCGTCGCCGTTGAGCGTCACCAGGTCGCCGACCTTCGTGTCGGTCGCCTTCAGGAAGCGGCTGGCGACCACTATCTGGCCGGGTCCGCTGAACCAGTGGCCGGCCACCATCTGATAGGCGCCCCACGCCGAGTCCCCCTGGTACACCACCGCCGTGCACGTCCCCGGCACGCCGGCGAACGTGACGTCCATGAACTCGCTGGAGAAATACCCCCGCGTCCCGGGCTGTGCGCCGATCACCCGCCCGACTGCTGTCGCGTTGGACGGCGGCCTGACCGTCCCGGATGACCCCGCCGGCGGCTTGCCGCCCGGCGGCGGCGCGTTGTGGTTGCCTGGCGCGCCGACCACCGGCCCCGTGCCGTGCACCGTCACATCGCCCGGCGTGTCACGGTTCAGGGCGTGCTGGACGTTGTTGAGCGAGGCGCCGAGGCCGTAGGCGAAGGTGACACCGACCGCACCGAAGAGGATCGCGGCGCCGATCGTCAGCGACCTGGCCGGCCGGGCGAACGGGCTCGCCAGCCCCAGGCTCAGCGCTCTGGGCAGCGGCAGCCGGCCGGCCAGCCTGGCCACCGCCCTGCCCTGCCCGACCCGCGGGGTGCGGCCGATGGCGATCGCCTCGACGGTCCGCAGCCTCCCGGCCCGCAGCGCGGGCACCAGCGCGGCGACCACCACCATCGCGAGCACCCCGACCGGCACGACCACGTCGATCCAGCCCGCCACCGTCAACGTGCCGCTGTCGTAGGCGTCCTGGGCCTGCGCCAGCAGCGGGACCGCGGCCAGGTTGCCGACCACCAGCCCCAGCGCGGTGCCGACGGCCGCCGGGACCAGCGCCTGGCCTACATAGGCCCGGCCGACCTGCCCCGGGGTGAAGCCGAGCGCCTTCAGGATGCCGATCCTGCGGGTGCCCGTGCTGACCGCGCCGCTCACCACCATCCCGACGATCAGTACCGACATCGCCAGGCCGAGTACACCGAAGGCCGTGACGAACGGGACGAAGGTCGCCGACTCCTGGACCGCGGTCGCCTTCACCACCAGGTACGAGAGCGCGCCGGTCAGCGAGCCCGCGGGCGCCGCCGCCGCGATCGCCGAGCGGTCGGTGGCCATCTGCGCGCTGCTGCCTGCCTTCGTGAAGCGGTACAGCATCTGCTGGTCAGGTGTGCTGCCGGGCGCGGTGAGCGCGGCGATCTGCGCGGGCGCCACCCAGGCGTCGGCGGTCTTGGTGGCCGAACGGGCCAGTCCGACCACGGTCAGTACCGGCTTGCCGGGCAGCGAGTCGAACGTGACCTTCTCCCCCAGCGCATCGGCCCTGGCCCAGCCGTCGGTCAGCACGATCTGGCCCGGCCCGGTGGGCCAGTGGCCGTGGGTGACCTCCAACCGGTCCACCGGCCCGCCCGCCTGCGGGCGTCCCGCGATCGTCAGCGGCGTCACCGGCGGAGAGGGTGCGCCCTGCGGCGCGCCGGCGGGCGGGGGCATCTGCGGTCGGGCCACGACGACGGCGAACGGCCCGGCGCTGCTCGTCACCCCGGCGGCCTGCGCGGTGGTGGCGACCTGCGCCGCGGTGGCCTTGGCTCCGCTGAACCGGGCGGTCAGCTGGGAGCCGTGCTGCTTGCCGAACTCGTGGTCGAACGGGGCCTGCGAGGACACCACGAGTCCGAGGGCCATCAGCGAGGCGGCCACCGCCATCATGGTGGTCAGCGCCATGACCACGCTCTGCACCCGCCGCCGCCCGACCCCGGCCCGTACGACCTTCCCGAGCGCGCTCATCGGCCTGCCGCCGTCTCGGCGCGCGGGTGGCGGCTGTCCCGGGTGATCCGGCCGTCGACCAGTTCTATCGTGCGGGTGGCGCAGCTCTCGGCCAGGGACAGGTCGTGGGTGACCAGCAGGATCGTCTGGCCGTCGGCGTTGAGATCGGTCAGCAGCTGTCTGACCTCCGCGCCGGACGCGGTGTCCAGCGCGCCGGTGGGCTCGTCGGCGAGCAGCAGGGCGGGGCGGTTCATCAACGCGCGGGCCACGGCCACCCGCTGGCGTTCGCCGCCGGACAGCCGGCCGGGATATGCGGCGGCGTGCCGGTTGATGCCGAGATAGCCGAGCAGTTCGGCGGCCCGGTCGCGGGCGCCCGACCGGTCCTGGCCGAGGAGTTGGGCAGGCAGCAGCACGTTGTCCAGCACGGTGAGGTCGTCGAGGAGGTTGAAGAACTGGAAGACCATGCCGATCCGGTCCCGCCGGTAGCGGGCCGAAGCGGTCTCGCTCAGCTCGTCCACCCGCACGCCCGCGACGGTGACGCTGCCCTCGGTCGGCCGGTCGAGACCGGCGATCATGTTGAGCAGCGTGGACTTGCCGCTTCCCGACGGCCCCAGAACGGCCAGCGCCTCGCCCTGCCGCACCTCGAGTGACAACCCGTCGAGCGCGGGCGGCCCCTCGTCGTATCTCTTGCCGACATCGCGGATGTCGATGACGGGTGAGCCGCTGACGCGTGCGGATGAACTGCCGTCGCTGCCTTGCCTGCTGGTCACGAGGTCCTCCGTGAGAGTGCCTTTCGACGGTTCGCCCGCCGGTCTTCGACGCTACGTATCGGGCCGGTCGCGGCACGTCACTCTCCGTGCCGATCATGGGTACGGTGCCAGGAGGATGCCGCCGCAGGTCATACCGCAGGCGTACGTGATCGGCGTAGCCCCAGATCGAAAGACGCCCCGCTGGGACGACGTGCGGGCCCGGGACGAGTTGGCACACTGAGCGATGTCAGGAAGACAGGCGGGACGGCCGGTGTGGGGAGGCGGGCGAGGTGGAGAGCGGAATGGGTGGTGCGATCGCCGCCGCGACGAGCGGCCCGGGCGTGACCGGCGGCGCAGGCGGTACGGGCGGCGCGGGCGGATCCGACCCGTCCGGCCGGCGGGGGTTCCTCAGGCAGCGCGGGCGCCTCGCGCGGGGCGCTCGCCCGCGGCTCAGGCTGTCACAGCGGGTGCCGGTCGGCTTGCAGAGGCTCTCGCGCTGGACGTGGACGGCCGACGTCTTCCTCGCGGTGTTCCTCGCGGCCTTCACGGTCGAGAGCGCCACCCGCCAGTACCGCTTCGTCGACGACATGCAGCACCGCCCCTTCGATCCCGGCGATGGCACCGTGCCGCCCCCGCCGCCGCCACCCGACCTCGTCGGTCAGGCCGGCCATCTGGTCTCGGTGTCGGTGCCGCTGTGGGCGCTGGTTCTGGTCTCGGCCACCGCGCTGCCGCTCGCGGTGCGGCGCCGCTACCCGCTGGCCGCCTTCTGGGTCATCTTCGGCGCGACCCTCGCCTTCCACGCCTCGACCAATCCGACCGAGGACACCAACGGCCCCACGCTCTTCACCTTCGTGTCCACGCTGGTCGCGGCCTACAGCGTGGCGGTCCACGGTGCCAAGCGCCGGGCCCAGGTGCTGACCCTGACGCTCGGCACCGTCTTGATGCTGGGCTTCCACCATGCGACGATCCCGGCCATCTCGCCCGGCTTCGTGCCGTTCCTGCTGCTGGTGCCGGCCGGGCTGGCGGCCAACACCGTGCACACCTGGCGGCAGCGGGTGAAGACGATGGAGACCGAGCACGAGGCGGCGACGCTGCGGGCGGTGGAGCAGGAACGGGCCAGGATCGCCCGCGAGTTGCACGACGTGGTGACGCACAACGTGAGCATGATGACGGTGCAGGCCGGCGCGGCCCGCAAGGTGATGGCCAGCTCGCCGGACGACGCACGGGAGGCGCTGCTCGCGGTGGAGGCCGGCGGGCGGGCGGCGCTGTCGGAACTGCGGAACGTCATGGGGCTGTTGACGATGGGCGCGGATCCGGACGACCCGGCGGAGGTGGAGCTCGCCCCGCAGCCCGGTCTGGGGCAGGTGGGCGTGCTGGCCGGGCGGATACGTGACACCGGCGTGCCCGTCGAGCTGACCGTGTCGGGCGACCCGGTGCCGCTGCCTCCAGGAGTGGATCTGGCGGCGTACCGGGTGGTCCAGGAGGCACTGACGAACACGGTCAAGCACGCGGTGGGCGCGGCGGTGCGGATCAGCGTCGAGCATGCTCGCGACGAGGTGCGGATCGAGGTCGCCGACACCGGCGGGTCGGCGGCGGCCTCGGCCGCCGCCGGGAACGGGCGCGGGCTGATCGGGCTGCGGGAGAGGCTGGCGGTCTATGGCGGCACGCTCGACGCGGGGCGCCGGATAAGCGGGGGTTACCGGGTGCGGGCTGTGATTCCGATGGGGGACGTGTGAAGTCGAACGACGCGGCGGGCGCGCCGATGCGGGTGGTGATCGCCGACGACCAGTCGCTGGTGCGGAGCGGTTTCAAGATGATCCTGGAGGCCGACGGGATCGAGGTGGTGGAGGAGGTGGCGAACGGCGAGGAGGCCGTCGCGGCGGTCCGGCGCACCCGACCCGACCTGGTGCTGATGGACGTCCGGATGCCGATGCTCGACGGCCTGGAGGCCACCCGGCGGATCCTGACCGGCGGCCCGAACGAGCCTCGGGTCCTGATGCTGACCACCTTCGACCTCGACCGGTATGTGTATGCGGCACTGACGGCGGGGGCGAGCGGGTTCCTGCTCAAGGACGTCACACCGGAGTACCTGGTGTCGGCGGTCCGGCTGGTCAGGGCCGGCGACGCGCTGCTCGCCCCGGTGATCACCCGCCGGCTGGTCGAGCGGTTCGCTTCCCGCGACGCGGCGGCGGCCACGCTGCACCGGGATCTGGCGGCGCTGACGCCGCGCGAGCTGGAGGTTCTCCAGGTGATGGCGAAGGGGCTGACGAATGCGGAGGTGGCCACGCGGTTCCGGCTGAGTGAGGCGACAGTGAAGACACATGTGGGACGGATTCTGGCGAAGCTCTCGCTGCGGGACCGGGCGCAGGCGGTGATCGTGGCGTACGAGACCGGTTTGATCACGCCGGGGTCATGAGGCGGGGAACGGGCGCCCGCGGCCGGGTGTCGGGGATGACCCTGACGGCCGGGTCAGGGTCCGGTGTCAGCCCGCAGGGGGAGCCGGGGCCCACAGGGTCCGCCCTGAGCCCGACGTGCGGCGATGCGGGATTTCGTACGGTGGAGATATGGCTTCTACGACATTTCATACGGGTCCGGCGACAGCAGTCCACGGCGGTACGGCGCTCGGCGCGGGATCGTCGGGTTCGCGGCACCGGGTGGGCAGCGCGGTCCGCGCGGTGCGGGTTTTCGTGGTGACGGCGGTCGAGATCGTGGTGCTCGGCGGGGACGGTCTGCGCCGCGCGTGATCGCGCACGGCGCCTAGCGTTGCGGGACACGCCTGGCGGTTCTCCGGGCAGAGGACGCGGCGGCTGGCGGGCGGCGGGTAATTCATTCGACCGACCCGTGCCGGACACGTATGATTTCGCGTCTTGCCGCCTCCCTGGGAACACGGGAGTGCCGCCGGCCGGACGGAAACCGGGCGGCACACGCCAGAAACGAGTCCATCCCGCAGCCGGAGGCAAAACCGTGCCCTCGCACGCCCAGAACACGCACCTCGACGACCCGCTTCAGCGTGAACGCGACCACCTCGCCTCCTCCCGGGCCGCGCTGCGCGCCATGCGCGCGGACGTGGAGTCGCTCGACATCTCCGACGTCACCGGCAACTGGGTCAACGCCAAGATCCTGGCCGGTGAGATCGACTCCCGGATCAAGGCGCTGGCCGACCTCGCCGGCACCCCGCTCTTCTTCGGCCGGCTCGACTACCAGCACGCCCCCGGCGTCGAGGTGTCCGAGGGTGCCGACGGCGAGAGCTTCTACATCGGGCGGCGGCATGTGCACGACGCCGGCGGCGACCCGATGGTGATCGACTGGCGCGCGCCGGTCTCGCAGCCGTTCTACCGGGCCACCCGCAACGACCCGCAGGACGTGGGGCTGCGCCGACGGTTCGGCTACACCGGCGGCGACCTCACCGCGTACGAGGACGAGCACCTGACCGACCCGGCCGAGGCCGACACCACGAGCAAGCTGCTGCAGAGCGAGATCGAGCGCCCGCGCGTCGGCCCGATGCGGGACATCGTGGCGACGATCCAGCCCGAGCAGGACGAGATCGTCCGGGCCGGGGCGAACGGCACGGTGTGCGTGCAGGGCGGCCCCGGCACCGGAAAGACGGCGGTCGGCCTGCACCGGGTGGCGTTCCTGCTCTACGCGCACCGGGAGCGGCTGGCCCGCACCGGGACGCTGGTGATCGGGCCGAACAAGTCGTTCCTGCAGTACATCGAGCAGGTGCTGCCGGCGCTGGGCGAGCTCCAGGTCAAGCAGGCGACGGTGGACGACCTGGTCGCGCATGTCGAGGTGCGCGGCACCGACTCCTCGCTCGCGGCCCGGATCAAGGGCGACGCCCGGATGGCCGAGGTGCTGCGCCGGGCGGTGCGGTCCGGCATCCGCCGGGAGCCGGCCGAGCCGCTGGTCGTGGTGCGCGGCTCGCGCCGCTGGCGGCTGCCGGTCTACGAACTGGCGGAGATCATCGGCGAGATGGCCGACCGGGAGATCCGTTACGGCGCCGCGCACGACGCGCTGCCGCAGCGGATCGCGCACGCGCTGCTCGTCCAGATGGAGCGGTCGGGCGAGGCGCCCGACGACCGGGTGCAGGACGCGGTGGCCCGCAACTCCGCGGTGAAGGCGCTGGTCAAGGAGTGCTGGCCGCCGGTGGATCCGGCGAAGACGGTGCTGCGGCTGCTGTCGGACCCGGAGTTCCTGGCGCGGGCGGCCGACGGCCTGCTCACCGAGGACGAGCAGGTGGCGATCCTGTGGGCCAAGCCCGCGCGGGGGCTGGCCTCGGCGAAGTGGTCGGCGGCGGACGCGGTGCTGGTGGACGAGGCGCGGGACCTGGTGCAGCGGACCGGTTCGCTGGGGCATGTGGTGCTGGATGAGGCGCAGGATCTGTCGCCGATGCAGTACCGGGCGGTGGGGCGGCGGTGCTCGACCGGCTCGGCGACCGTTCTGGGTGACCTCGCGCAGGGCACGACGCCGTGGGCCACCGCGTCGTGGGACGAGGCGCTGACGCATCTCGGCAAGCCGGAGGCCCGGATCGAGGAGTTGACGCGCGGCTTCCGTGTGCCGCGCGGGGTGATCGCGTTCGCGTCCCGGCTGCTGCCGGCGATCGCTCCCGGGCTGGCCCCGGTGGTGTCGGTGCGGGAGTCCGCCGGGGAGCTTGAGGTCCGGGAGGTCAAGGCCGACGGGCTGGACGCGGCGGTGATCGGGGCGTGCGAGGAGTCGCTGGCGCAGGAGGGGTCCACCGGGCTGATCGCCGCGGATGCGCGGATCCCGGCGTTGGCCGCTGCGCTGGGCGCCGCGGGGATCGCGTACCTCGCGCCCGGCGAGGAGACGTCGGCCGAGGCGCGGCTCACGCTGGTGCCGGCGTCGCTGGCGAAGGGGCTCGAGTACGACTTCGTCGTGCTGGACGATCCGGCGGCGATCGTCGAGGGCGAGCCCGACACGCGCACGGGCCTGCGCCGGCTCTACGTCTCACTGACCCGCGCGGTCTCCGCCCTGACAGTCCTCCACAGCGCGCCCCTCCCGGCCGCCCTCACCTGACGCGCCACACGCGCCCGCAGTCCGGCGCCCCGGCGCGCCACCGTCGTGGCCGGTCGCGCAGTTCCCCGCGCCCCTTCGGGGCCCGGGGCCGGGCTATGCCTCTTGGAGGGTGTCGAGGGCGGCGCGCCATTCGCGGACGGCGTCCGGGGAGACCGGGCCGGCCCAGCCCGCGGGGCGCACCGCGCCGCCGACGTGGAAGGCGTCGAGCCCCGCCGCCCGCAGCCGGGGCACGTGCTTGAGCAGCAGGCCGCCCCCCACGAGCAGCCGGGGCTCGTACCCCGGCTCCCCCACCCGCGCGGCCTCGGCGCAGAGCACCGGCAGCCCCGTCGTGACGCCGTCCGCCGACCCGGCGGTCAAGTAGGTGTCGAGCCCCGGCAGGCCCGCGAGCTGGAGCCGCACCGCGTCCCGGTCCGCGGCCCGGTCGAAGGCGCGGTGGAACGTCCACCGGCACCCGTCCAGGACGTCGACGAGCGCGTGCACCGCTTCCAGGTCGGCGTGGCCGCCCGCGTCGAGGAAGCCGAGGACGAACTCCTCCGCGCCCTCCGCCCGCAGCCCCTGCGCGGCCTCGCACAGCGCGTCGAGCTCGCGCGCGTCCGCGACGCCGAACCCGTCGGACAGCCGCAGCATCACGCGCAGCGGGATCTCGACGGCCGCGCGAATCGCCCCGAACGTGGCCCGGGACGGGGTGAGCCCGTCGGCCGCCATATCGGTAACCAGTTCGAGGCGGTCCGCGCCGCCGTCCCGGGCCGCTACGGCATCCTCCGCGCCGAGGGCGATCACCTCGAAGATTGGTCTAGACATATGAGCAAGGGTGCCACACGCGCCACTCCCACGCGAGAGGCGGGCCACTCTCGGGAGTGACGCTCAGCGAACGTCCCACCATCTTCCGGGACAGAACGTCACGCCACGGCGACCGGCCGCCCGAAACTCACCGCCACCACCCGCACGGCGGTCCCGCCCGGACGCCCCGAATCCTCGTCGGCGAGCCCGCCGTTGACGCCCCCGGCCAGGACGCGCCCGGCAGGGGCGCGGGGAACTGCGCCGCCGGCCCCCCACCGGCCGGTGGTCCGGCAACAACAGCAACTGCCCCTCCGGGCCGGGCGCCGTGCGCGCCACCGTCGCGGCTGAGCGCGCAGTTCCCCGCGCCCCTAATGGGCCCCGGCTCGCGCCCGGCGAGGGGAACCTCCCCGGTCAGGACGGCCCCCGCCAGGGCGCGGACGGCAATGCCGGGGCCAGGCTAACCTGCAGCGGTGAGTCCCGACCTGGTCCTTCTTCCTCGCGTCGCCTATCGGCGACAGGAGATCACCGCGCCGCGCCTGCGCGCGCTGCTCGCGCTGCTCGCCGGCGACCTCCGCACCGGGTGCAGCAGTGAGCGGCTGGTGGAGGGGCTGTGGGTCGGGGAGCTGCCGGAGCGGCCGGGGAAAGCGTTGCAGGTGCTGGTGTCTCGGGCGCGGGCGCAGTTGGGGGCGGACGTCATCGTCAGCACGCCCAACGGGTACCGGCTCGGCCTCGCCGAGGAGCAGGTCGACAGCTCCGCCCTCCTGCTGCACGCCGCCACCAGCGCCGACCGCGCCCGGTCAGGCGATCACGCCGGCTCGCTCGCCGCCGCCGAGGCGGGGCTCGCGCTGTGGAGCGGGACCACCCGAGCCGCGAGGGACAGCGACGACCCCGTCGAGAACCTGCGCGCCGAGCGCGCCCCCACCCGCGACACCCTCCTCCGCGCCCAAGCCCTCGCCCTCGCCCGCCTCGGCCGCCACGCGGAGGCCGCCGGCCCGCTGGCCGTCACCGCCGCCGCGCACCCCCGCGACGAGGAGGTCCTCGCCGAACTGCTGCGCGGCAAAGCGGCCACCGCCGGCCCGTCCGCCGCGCTCGCCCGCTACGAGTCGTACCGCCGCGAGTTGCGCGAGGACCTCGGGTCGGATCCGGGCGCCGCGCTCAAGGCCGTGCAGCAGGAGTTGCTGCGCGGCGACACCCCCGCCGTCCGGTACGGCGTTCCGCACGAGCCGAACCAACTCCTCGGCCGGGACGCGGACATCGCGGAGGTGGAACGGCTGCTGCGCGCGTCCCGCGCCGTCACCGTCGTCGGGCCCGGCGGCCTGGGCAAGACCCGGCTCGCGCACGCGGTGAGCCGCCGCGCCGAGCAGCGCGTGGTGTGCTTCGTGCCGCTCGCCGGCGTCACCGCGGACGCGGACGTGGCCGGCGAGGTGTCCTCCGCGCTCGGCGCGGGCAGCGGCCCCGCCGACCCCGCACCCAGCCCGGCCGGAAACCCCCCGACCGCCGCGATATCCGGCATCCTCAACGCCCTCGGCCCCGGCCCCGCCCTCCTGGTCCTGGACAACTGCGAGCAGGTCATCCGCGGCGCCGCCGACCTCGTACACGCCCTGGTCTCGTCCGCCAAGGACCTGCGCGTGCTCGCCACCAGCCGCTCCCCGCTCGGCCTCACCTCCGAATCGGTGTACGCGCTACCGGAGTTGGGCCCCGACACCTCCATCCAGCTGTTCACGCAACGCGCGAGGGCCGCCCGGAGCGGTGTGGCGCTGCCGCCGGACGCGGTGGCCGAACTGTGCCGGCAGCTCGACGGCCTGCCGCTGGCCGTGGAGTTGGCCGCGGCCCGGGTACGCGCGCTGTCCGTGCCGGAGATCGCCCGCCGCCTCGGCGACCGGTTCGCGCTGCTGCGCGGAAGCGCCCGGGACGTTCCCGAACGCCACCGCACCCTGCACGCCGTCGTCGAGTGGAGCTGGAACCTGCTCGACGAGGACGCCAGAGCGGCGCTGCGCACGCTGTCCGTCTTCCCGGGCGGCTTCTCCGGCGACGCGGCCGAACACGTCCTGGGCGAGGACGCGTTGTTCCTGTTGGAGCAGTCGGCCGACCAGTCGCTGCTGACCGTCGAGGACACCGCGTCCGGCGTGCGGTTCCGCATGCTGGAGACCGTACGGGAGTTCAGCGCGGCCCGGCGCGCGGAGGCCGGCGAGGAGGACGTGGCCGTCGGCCGATTCCTGTCCTGGGCGCGGGACTTCGGGGTCGCGCACCACGACGCCCTGTTCGGCCGCGAACCCCGGACGGCCTGGGAGCGGATCAGGCCCGACCACGACAACCTCGTGCTGGCCCTGCGGCACGCCCTGGCCCGTGACGACGGCCCGACCATCGCCGCCCTGACCGCCATGCTCGGCGCGCTGTGGTCCACCGACGCCAACTTCCCGCGCCTCAGCGCCCTCGCCACCGACACCGGACCGCCGCTGTCGCACTACCACCCGGAGCCGGAGTACGTCGAAGTCACCCGGGCCGCCGCGGTGGTGTGCACGGCGAGCATGCTCATGGGCTACGGGCCGCGCGCCGTACGCCAACTCGTCACGCTCCGGCGGCTGCCCCCGGCCCCGCCCGACACACTGCTGCGGGCCACTGCCGTCGTGCTGAGCGCGATCCCCGACATGCGTCCGCCGCACTACGAGGGACTGCGCGCGCTGTGCGATGGGGAGGGCCAAGTCGGCGGCGGCGCAAAGCCGTTGGCGGCAGGCCAAGTCGGCGGCGGCGCACAGCCGTTGGTGGCCGGCCTCGCCGAGTGCGTCGCCAGCTACGTCTGGGAGTACGAGCACGAGGTCGACCGCGCGCTCGACTCCGCGCACCGGATGGTCACGGCCCTGGCCAGCGTCGACAGCCCGACCGTCCAACTCCTCGTCCACTCCCGGCTGGCCGAACTGTGCCTGCGCACGGGGCAGGGCCAGCCGGCCTACGAGCACCTGAGGGCGGCGCTCGACGCGCTGCCGCGGCTCGGCGACGGGCACGACTACATCGGCATCCGCTCCGCCCTCGTCCTGGCCTGCCTGCAACGCGGCGAACCCGACGAGGCCGAGCACTGGCTGCGGCAGGCCGAGGCGGAGAGCGGCAGCACCCAGCGGCAGGACGACTTCTACATCTACGGCACGGACCTCGGCGGGCGGGCCGAGATCGCGCTCACCCGCGGGCTGACGGAGGTCGGACTGGGGTTGTGGCGCGGCGCCGTGGAGCGGATACCCGGGGCGGGGCCGGCGGGCGGCTTCGAGAAGGCCCCGGTGGACGGCATAGGGGACGGGACGGCGGACGGGTCCGTCAACGGCTCGGCCGTCGGCACGGTGGACGGCGACGAACCGTGGCTCGACCCGTGGACGTTGCAGGTCCAGTCGGCCGCGGTGACGGCGCACGCGCACGCCGGCCGGCTCGAACTCGTCTCGGGGCTGGTCGAACGGCTCCGGCAGCGGCTGCTGCTCTCCTCCGCCCCGCCCGCGCCGATGGAACTGCCCCTGTTCGGGACGGTGTTGCACGCTCTCGGCATGGCGGAGCTGGCGTCCACGGGCAACGCCACCAGCGAGGCCGGGCACCCCGTCCCCGTACGGATGATCGCGCTGGCCGAACGCCTCGGCGTACTGCGGGAGTTCCAGCCGACGATGTCGGCGGCCCGCGCCCGGCAGGCGGCCCAGAACGCCGACGGGGCGGCATACTCCGACGCGCTCTCGGAGTACACCGCCCTGAAGCGGGACGAGTTGTGGGCCGCGGTCCGCGCCCTCACCTCGGGTCGCGGTTGAACAGCGCGGTGGTCCAGCGGTAGCCGAGCGCCGTCAGGCCGACGCACCACAGGATCGCGATCCACCAGTTGTTGCCGATGTCGGTGCCGAGCAGCAGGCCGCGCAGCGTCTCGATGGCCGGGGTGAACGGCTGGTACTTGGCAACCGGTTGGAACCAGCCCGGCATGGTGTGCACGGGCACGAACGCGCTGGAGATCAGCGGGAGGACGATCAGCGGCAGCGCGTTGTTGCTGGCCGCCTCCGCGTTGGGGCTGACCATGCCCATCCCGACCGCGATCCAGGTGAGCGCGAGGGCGACGAGCGCGAGCAGTCCGAACGCGGCCAGCCACTCCAGGGGCGTCGCGTTCGAGGACCGGAAGCCGATGGCCACACCGACGACGCCGACCAGGACCACGCTCGCGATCGACTGGAGCACGCTGCTGATGACGTGGCCGATGATCACCGAGCCGCGGTGGATGGCCATGGCGCGGAAGCGGGCGATGATGCCCTCGGTCATGTCGTTGGAGACGGAGACCGCGGTGCCGACCACGGTGCTGCCGATGGTCATCAGCAGCAGACCGGGGACGATGTAGGCGATGTAGTCGGAGCGGTCGCCGCCGCCGATGCTCGCGCCCATGGCGTCGCCGAAGATGTAGACGAAGAGCAGCAGCAGCATGATCGGGGTGAGCAGCAGGTTCAGGGTGAGGGACGGATAGCGGCGCGCGTGCAGCAGGTTGCGGCGCAGCATCGTGTTCGAGTCGCGTACGGCCAGGGCGAGGGTACTCATCGGACGGCATCCTTGGGCTGGTGGGGAACGGTGTCGGCGCTACCGGCGGGGGCGGGGTCGGCGTCGGTGCCGCCGGTGAGGGCGAAGAAGACGTCGTCGAGGTCGGGGGTGTGCACGGTCAGTTCGTCGGCCTCGACGCCGGCGGCGTCCAACCAGTCGAGGATGGAACGCAGTTCGCGCTGGCTGCCGCCGCTGGGGATCTGCAACGAGAGCGCCTCGTCGTCCCGGCTGACCTCGCGCAGCGCGGAGGCGGCGGACCGGTAGGCGTCGGGGTCGGTGAACCGGAGCCGGACATGGCCGCCGGGGATGAGCCGCTTCAACTCCTCGGCGGTGCCCTCCGCGGCGATCCGTCCGTCGCTCAACACGGCGATGCGGTCGGCGAGTTCGTCGGCCTCGTCCAGGTACTGGGTGGTGAGGAAGACGGTGACGCCGCCGGCGACCAGCTCGCGGATGATGCGCCAGGTGTTGTGCCGGGAGCGGGGGTCGAGGCCGGTGGTCGGCTCGTCGAGGAAGATGATCCGCGGGCTGCCGACCAGGGTCATGGCGATGTCGAGGCGGCGTTTCATGCCGCCGGAGTAGGTGGAGGCGGGCTTCTTGGCTGCGTCGGTGAGGTCGAAGCGCTCCAGGAGTTCGGCGGCGACCCGCCGCCCGTCCCGGCGGGGCAGGTGGTGGAGGTCGGCCATGAGGAGCATGTTCTCCTCGCCGGTGATCAGGCCGTCCACGGCGGAGAACTGCCCGGTGACGCCGATCGCGGCGCGGACGGCCTGCGGGTCGGTGGCGAGGTCGTGGCCGCCGACGCGGAGTTCGCCGGCGTCGGCGGAGACGAGGGTGGAGAGGATCTTCACGGCGGTGGTCTTGCCGGCGCCGTTCGGCCCGAGGAGGGAGAAGACGGTGCCTGCGGGCACGGCGAGGTCGATCCCGTCGAGAACGGTCTTCTCCCCGTAGGCCTTGCGCAGTCCGCCGGCCGCGATGGCCGGTTCGGTGTTCGTTGTCGTCATGCCCCGAACCCTGCGGCCACCTGCCTTCACCCCGGTTCCAACCCGGTTTCACCCTCCTGAAACCGGCGGCCTCGGCAGCCGCCGGAGGCGGGGGGTCAGGTCCAGGAGCCCAGGTCGGCGGTGTGCCAGTGGGCGGGGCGCATGCGGATCACCACGTGGTCGGACATCTCGGTGACCGCCATCTGCACGTAGCGCTCCAGTGACTCGCCTGACAGGTAGCGGGCGGCCAGTTCGCGGTGGTGGGCGGGGGTGCCTTCGGTGATCTCGGCCACCGGGCCCTCGACCGAGACGTAGCGGGTGGTCGGGCTCGTGCGTTCGACCAGGAGGCTGAAGCGGCCCGCCGACCGGATCAGTCTGCCCTTGACGGAATCCGCGCCGGTCAGGATCCACGGCAGCCCGCCGGGCTCGTAGCCGAACCAGATCGGTACCACCAGCGGCCCGCGCCCGTCCTCCCCCGCGACGCCCACCGCCGCCGTACGGGGCTCGGCCAGAAACGCTTCTCTCTCTTCGCGTGTCAGTGCCATACATCCACCGTAGCCACGCCCACTGACAAGTCCACTGACAACCCGCTCCACCGCGAAGGGCTCAGCCGCCGTCGCCCGCCCTCCGCACCGGCGCGCTGCTGCGCCCCCGGCCCCGGGCGGCCAGCTCCGCGTCCAGGGTCTCCTGGGCCACCCGCATCACCCGGGCGTACTCCGGCTCCTGGAGCCGCCTCCACATCTCGTCCTCGGCGATGTCCTCGACCCGGCTCACCACCCACCAGATGTTCCCGAACGGGTCCTTGATCCGCCCGCCGCGCTGCCCGAAAGCGTCGTCCGCCACCGCCGTGACGATCCCGGCCCCGGCCGCCGCGGCCCGCGCGAACACCTCGTCCGCGTCGGCGACGAACACCCGCAGCAGGCTCGGCATCACCGGCCAGTCCGCGTGCCGGTCGAAGGCCAGCACGACGGTGTCGCCGACGCGGATCTCGCCGTGCCCGATCTGCCCGTCCTCGGTCGGCACCCGCGCGAGTTCCCCGCCTCCGAACGCCGCCGTGACGAAGTCCAGGAAGGCCCCCGTGTCATCGGTGACGACCCAGGGCGCGACGGTGGTGTAGCCCGCCGGCGTGGTCGTGGTCTGCTCGGGCATGACGGTCCTCTCGCTGGGGTTGCTCCGGGGTCCACGCTAGGAGCGAACGAGGTCAGCTTCTGTCCTCGATGCCCGCCGCCCGGCGTCCCCGGTCCCCCGCCGCAAGCCCGCGTGGCGCAGAATTGCGGCCATGTCGAATTCCGCCGGCCCGACCGCCGCCTCCCACCCCCGTCATGACGCCCTCCTCGCCGAGTGGTGCGAACTGGTGCGGCGCTGCCGGCATGAGGACGGGTACGGGACCGGGAACGGGGTCGCGAACGGAGCCGGGAACTGGGTCGCGAACGGAGCCGGCGGCGGCGCGCGGGACGGTGGCGGCGCGCCGGATCCCGAACCGTACGGGCGCGACCTGCTGGCCCGCTGGTCCGAACCCCAGCGGCGCTATCACACGGTCGACCACCTAGTCGCCGTCCTCGCCCGCGCCGTCGAACTGACCGGGTACGCGGACGATCCCGACGCCGTCGCGCTGGCCGCCTGGTTCCACGACGCCGTGTACCGGCCCGACCGCAGCGAGAACGAGGAGCGCAGCGCCAACCTCGCCGAACGCGCCCTGCGCGAGGCCGGGTTGGACGAGGAGAAGACCAACGAGGTCGCCCGGCTCGTACGGTTGACGACCACCCACGACCCGGCCGACGGCGACCACAACGGCGAGGTGCTGTGCGACGCCGACTTGGCCGTCCTCGCCGGAGGCCCGGCGGACTACGCCGACTACGCGGCGGCCGTACGCGCGGAGTACGGCTTCGTACCGGATCCCGACTTCCGCGCCGGGCGCGCGGACGTCCTGCGCCAACTCCTCGCGCTGCCAAGGCTGTTCCGCACGCCGTACGGGCAGGACAAGTGGGAGGCGACGGCCCGGCGCAACGTGGGTACGGAGTTGGAGCTGCTGGAGGCGTGACGCGCAGGCCGACCGCCGTCAACTGACCCCCGGTTCCCGGCCTGGCAGCCGTGAGCCAACCGCCGTACCGGGCCCCGACTCCCGACCCGGCCGCCGTCAACCCGCCGCCGCACCAGGCCCGTTGGCCCGCCTCAGCCAGCCGCCGCACCCGGCCCCGGCTTCCGACCCGGCCGCCCGCCCTAGCCAGCCGCCGTACCCGGCTCCGGATCCCGCCCCGGGCGGTCGAGCCGCCACACCACGTCGATCCCGACCCCCGCCGGCGGCCCCGGCGGCGTCACCTGCTCCCGGCCCACCTCGCGGAAGCCCAGCCTGCGCGGAATCGCCCCGCTGGCCGTGTTGGCCACGTCGTGCGTGATCTCCAGGTGGTCGACCTCCTCCTCCGCCAGGCCGAACATCTCGGCGATCACCGCCTCCGTCGCCCGGGTCGCGATGCCCTGCCCGGTGACGGCGGGGTGCAGCCAGTAGCCCAACCGCCAGGCCCGGCCCTCGACTTCGGCCGTCCGGTACGCCTGGTACATGCCGGCGAGGGCGTCGTCCTTGGTGATCGCGTAGTTGTACACCTCGCCGTTCTCCCACCGGGTCTCGCACCGCGCGAGGAAGTCCCGGGTGCGCCGCACGCTGTGCCCGCCGGCCCACTGCCCCCAGGGCGTCAGGTGCTCAAGCGACTCCGAGATCAGCGTGAACGCCGGAACGAGGTCGCTCTCCCCCCGCCAGCAGCGCAGCGCGAAGTCCCCGCAGTCGATCAGCTGCCTCGGTCGTGTCCGTCGTCCGGGTCGCTCCATGAGGCCGATTGTTTCGCGGCGGAGCGGCTCCCTTCGCCAGGGGTCGTCCTGCCGGCCCCGGCGGTGCCCCGGCGGTCGCCCTGCCGCCGCCCGGGTACGGCTAACCGTGCGCGTTTCCCGTGGCCGCCGCCCGAGCGCCCGGGGCTGCTTGGCCGCCGCTGCCGCCCACGTGACGTTCCAGGAACGCGAGTTGCGCCGCCACCGCCTCCTCGTGCGCGGCCAGGAAAGGCGCGTAGTGCATGCCGGGCAGCCGTACGAGCTCGCCGCGCGGCGCGTCCTCCGCCACCTGGAGGGCCGGCCCCGGAACGGCCGACTGGTCCTGGTCGCAGACGACCACCAGCAGTGGGCAGCGCACCTGGGACGCGTACCGGCCCGGCCGGTAGAACCCGGACGCGAGGGCCGAGCGGGCGGCGACGGCCGGGAGCCAGTTCGACGAGCCCCCGTTGGCGGCGCCGAGCGCCTGGTCGGTCTCGACGACGTCCGGCGTGGTGAGCGCCGAGACGCTGCCGGGCGGGCCGCCGAGCGGCACGGTCAGCGCGGGGCGGCCGAAGACCCCGACGATCGAGTCGATGACCGCGAGCCCGGTGAAGCGCAGCATCGCGCCCGGCTTCTGGTGACGCAGCGCGTTGCGGGCGACGACCTGGCCGTCGGGGTTCGGGGTCTGCGCGATGGCGGCGGCGACGTCCGGGCTCTGGGCGGCGACCTTGATGACGTGGCCGCCGGAGAGCGAGAACCCCCACACCGCGATCCGCGCGGGGTCCACGCCCGGGAGCGTCCGGGCGAACTCGATCGCGGCGTGCCAGTCCGCGACCTGGTCGCCGTTGCGCACGACCTGGCGCGGCTCGCCGCCGCTCTCGCCGATGCGGCGGTAGTCGAACGCCAGGACGCCGTAGCCGGCCTCGTGGAAGCGGCGGGCGAAGAGATTGGTGGCGGGTTCCTTGGTGACGGCGAAGCCGCCGGCCATGATCACGCAGGCGCCGTTGCGGGTGGGGTAGTGCCAGGCGGCGCAGTCGGTACCGGCACTGGCGAAGCGAACGGCTTCCCGTCCCGGGGCGGGGGGTCGTTCCCCCGGCTCGGGAGCCGGCCCCGGCGTCGCGGCGGCCTTGGGCACGGCCCCCGACGCGGGTACGGACACGGACTCGGACACAGGCACGGACTCGGACATGCCGACCCTCCGGACAGACAGACGCGATCAATCCCTCCCTTGAAGTGAACCACGCGGTTCACAGCCTGTCCACGCGGGCCGGGGCCGGGGCTGAACGGGGTCAGGCTCGGGGACTGGTGCGGGTCGAGGCAGGGCCAGGGCCCGGGCTGAACGAAGCCGGGGGCGAGCCGCGCGTGGGCTGAACGGGGCCGGGCGGGGGCCTACGTGTTGGCCGTTTCCTCTCGTTCCAGCGCGCGGATCAACGCTGCGAACCCGGGGTTGATGTCACCGTCCCCGCCGCGCGGGCCCGGGCTGATCAGCCAGTCCACCAGGAAGCCGCGAAGCACCGCGAGGATCATCTCGGCGACCTCCGACTTCCGCTGCGGCGACCACTGTTGGGGGCACAGCGACAGCAGCAGCGGCAGGTACTGCTGGGACGCGCCGCGCACCAGGTCGGCGTAGCGGTCCGGGTTGTACATCGCCAGGCCGATCGCCTGGTCGAGCACGCGCAGCCCGGACTCCTCCCCGACGAGGACGCCCCACATCGCCCTTACGCCCGCGACCAGTTGGGACCCGTTCGCCTCTCCCGCCGAGGTGGACGTCTCGGCCGCCGCCAGCGCGTGGCCGATCCGGCGTTCGCGCAGTTGCAGGATCGCCTGCCGGAGCAGGTCGTCGCCGCCGTCGAAGTGGTAGAGCAGCACCTTGTGGGTCGTACCGGCCGCGCGGGCGGCGCGGCGCAGGGAGAAGTCGACGAGACCGTTGGCTGCGAGGTCGTCGGTGACGCGGTCGAGCAGCTCGCGCCGCCGCGCCTCCCCGCGCGGCGAACCCGCCGACCGCCGGTACCCCGCGCGCCCGTCCTGCGCGCCCGGCCCGTCCTGGCCGTCCTGCCCGTCCTGCCCGTCATCACCTGAGGTGTTCGTGTCGCTCTCCACGGTGGGCCATCCTCACACAGCGGTACGGTGCCCCCGCCGATCCGCGACGGTGCCGCCGCCGGTTCGTCCGAGGCCGCGACCGGCCCCGGGGCACGACAAGAACGCGATCGTGCGGCACGCTGACCCCTATGCCAGCCCCGACCGGAGCACCCGCCCATGCCCACTGAGCCCGGAGAAACCGCCCCGGCCGCCCCCGCCCCCGTCCACACCCCGACCACCGGCACCGTCTGGGCGACCGTGCACCTGCCCGGCGGCCTGCCGCTCGGCTACTGCGACATCAGCCCCAGAGGGCTGACCCCGGTCGAGATCCGCAGCATCGCGTACCGCACGTCACGCTGGGGCACGATCCGCATGGGCCTGTTCCCGGCCACGTACATCCTCGTCGCGCGCGCGGAGGACGCGGCCGGCCGCCGCCTGTACGGGGAGAGCCCCGAGTTCGTGATCGAGCTCGGCCGGACGGTCACCACGCGGATCGACCTCGCCCCGCGCTGAAGACCGGCCCCGTCCGACCCGGCCCCGTCCGATCCGGCCCCGTCGCCCAGCCCTGCCCTGCCCTACCCCCTCAGTCGAGACTCTCGGCCGCCTTGGTCAACGGCCCTCCCGCGTCACCGGTGTTCATCGTTCCCGCCGGTTCGAACAGCAGGATCGCGGTCTCCTCCTCCGCCACCGGGCAGTGTTCGACCCCGCGCGGAACGACGAACAACTCGCCGGACTCCAGCACCACATCACCGTCCCGCAGCTGGATCGTGAGCCGACCGCTGACGACCAGGAACAGCTCGTCGGTGTCCTCGTGCGTGTGCCAGACGAACTCGCCCTTCAGCTTGGCGAGTTTGACCTCGTAGTCGTTGAGTGCGGCCACCTTCTTCTGCGACCACAACTCGCTGAACTGCGACAGCTTTTCGGCGAGGTTGACGGGAGCGAACGATGACTCGGACATCCAGCATCCTTCCTCGGGGCCAGTCCACCGGGAGCGGCCTCTCAAGCCCCCCGGCCGGCGTCACGAGCCTTTCACGGCCGGGGCCGACCCGTCTTGTACGTTTCTGGCGCGTGCGCGAGACGCGCGACTGCGCGAGATGCCCGCGACGCGCGGGAGCGGAGAGCCCGGAGACCGGGGAGCGCTACGGCCTGCGGACGGCGGCCAGCCCCTCGTCGTACAGGTCGAGGATGTCGCCCTCCCCGTCGCCTTCCAGCCACGTCGCCGTCGCGGCGTCGAAGCACGCGAACGCCGTCGCGACGATCGCCCGCGCCTGCCCCCGGTCCGCCGCCCCCGAAGGCGTCAACCTCGCTTCGAGCAGCGGCAGTAGCTCCTCCTGGAAGCGGACGCGCTTGCCGAGGTAGGCGGCGCGCAGCGAGTCGGTGCGGTGCACGAGGCGGAAGCGTTGGAGCGCCTGCGCGCGGGTCTCGTTGACGGCGAGCGCGGCTTGGAACGCGGCGCGCAGCACGTCCCAGGGGTCGGCGTCGTCCGGCTGCTCGCGGACGGTGTCGGTCAGGACGGCGACGAACCGGTCCTGGCTGGTGCCGATGAGGTCTTCTTTGGTGCCGAAGTAGCGGAACAGGGTGCGTTGGGAGACGCCGGCCTCGCGGGCGATCTGCGCGATCGTCGTCTCGTCGTAGCCCTGCTCGGTGAACAGGCGCAGCGCGGTGTCCAGGATCTCCCGGCTGGCCAGCTGCCGGGTCCGGTCCCACAGCGTGGGCGGCGTCGCCGTCCCCTTGCCCTGCGCTTCCTGCGTCATGCGGCCAGTTTAGCCGGGGGTGCCAGGTTGGCACTCACCCGAGGTTTGGCAGTCACTGCCAGCGAGGCGTACGCTGCCAAACAGAGACCGGGCAACCCCAGCTTCAGGAGACCGACCATGCCAACGAGAACAGCCCTCATCACCGGCGGAACCAGCGGAATCGGCAAGGCCACCGCGCTGCTGCTCCGCTCACGCGGCTACCGCGTCATGGTCACCGGCCTCGGCGACCCGGACGCGGCCGGCCTGCCCGCAGACGTCATCGCCGTCCGGGCCGACGCCCGCTCCCTGGCCGACATCGACCGGGCCGTCGAGCAGGCCCGCGAGCACCTCGGCTCCCTCGACCTGCTCCACCTCAACGCGGGCGTGTCGCACCCCGGCCCGATCGAGTCCACCGACGAGGCCGCCTTCGACGCGCTGTTCGACGTCAACGTGAAGGGCAGTTTCTTCACCCTCCAGAAGGCGCTTCCGCTGCTGAACGAGGGCGCGTCGGTGGTCTTCACGGTCGGCGCGGGCGAGGGCCTGGGCTCGGCCCTGACCGCCGCGAAGGGCGCTCTGCTCCCCCTCATGCGCTCCCTCGCGATCGAACTCGCCCCGCGCCGCATCCGCGTCAACGCGGTGAGCCCCGGCGTGATCGACACCCCCGCCTACACGAAGCTGGGCATCCCCCCGGAAGCAATCGCCTCCTGGTCAGAAGGCGTCCCCCTCGGCCGCATCGGCACCCCGTCCGACGTCGCCGAGGCCGTAGCGTTCCTGTCCTCCGACGCGGCGACCTACATCACGGGCGACAACCTCCTCATCTCCGGCGGAATGGGCGTCCACCCCCAAGCGGCCTAGCCGCGCCAGAACCCCGAACCGGGTCCCTACCACCGATCGAAAGCCCACCCGGGGTACCACCCACCCAAGCGTGAACGGTGCGCCTCCCAGTCCCCGCCCGCCAACTCGCCCACCGGCCGCGCCGTGATCCGCCCGGCCCCGTCGATGTCGAACCCCCAGGAGAAGCCGGTCAGCGGCACGACATGCCGGTCGGCCGGCTCCAACGGCGTCCACGCCAGAAAGCTGTGCGCCAGCCACGCCAACGGCCTCCGCTCGTCCCGCGACGGAGCGTCGAACAAGGTGGGCTGCACGCCGTAGAAGCAGTACGGGGACGGCGCGTCCTCGAAGATCCGGAACGGGTCCATCTCGAAGGCGGTCCCGTCGGACGAGTTGTCCGTCGACCGGACCAACTGCACCCAGCCGAACATCGCGCGGTAACCGCGGGCCGGGTGGTCAACCACGGCCGTGCAGCTCGGAAATCCCGGCGACTCCGCCGGACTCCCCACGACGCCGGGCTCGTTGACGCGCTCCACGGCCACCGTCACCGTTCCCGTCACGCCATCGTGGACGAAGGGGAGGATCATCCGCCTCACGCCCCCGGGTGCAGGGCGGTCTGGACTGCCCTGGTCAGCCTCATGAATTGCTGCGGGCCGACCGTGTCGATCCGGGTCGGCGGGGGCGTGCCCTGGGAGCGGGCGAGGATGAACTCGTCGGGGACGGCGCGCAGGTGGACGATCACCAGGCCCGGGGGGACGCAGAGGACGTATTGGCCGAAGTTGCCGAGGGCCAGGAACGAGCCGGGGGTCAACAGCCTTGGCAGCCACCAGCAGTAGCCGTAGTCGAGCTGGACGCCGGCGCCGCGGTCGACCTGGACCGAGGTGCTGTCGGCCACCCAGGACGCGGGGACCACCTGCCGGCCGGCCCACTGGCCGCCGCGCAGCAGCGTCGTGCCGAGCCGGCCGAGGTCGCGGGCGGAGAGGAAGAAGTGGTGCGCGAGGTGTTCGGACACCTCGGGGCGGCCGAGGAGTTGCTGCCGGGACGGGTCGAAGTCCTCGAAGCCGAGCGGGGCGGCCAGGTCGTCGGCGAGCGCGGCGAAGACCGAACGTCCCGTGCAGCGCTGGAAGATGGTGCCGAGGGCGTTGAAGTCCCAGTTGTTGTAGTGGAACAGCGTGCCGGGCGGCTGCGAGCCGCGCGCCGGGGCGTGCTCCTCGGGTCCGGCAACGGTGGCCGCCGGGTGGTAGACGCCGGAGCTCGACGTCAGCAAGTCCCGTACGGTGGCCCGGCGTTCCTGCGGGAGGAGGCCGCCGGTGTCGTCGATGCCGAGTTCGGCGAGGGTGGCGCCGAGCGGGATGGTTCCGTCGGCGACGGCGGAACCGTAGAGGACGGAGAGGATGCTCTTGCGCGCCGACGCGAGGTAGCTGGGCGCGGACGTCTCGCCGTGGTCGAGGACGACCCGGCCCCCGTCGAGGGCGAGGAACGCCGTGGTCGGCAGGGCTTCGAGCATGCCGACGACCTGCTGGAGGTCCGTCATGACGACTCCCCCGCCGGGCGGCCGGCGAGGCCGAGCAGGTGGGCGAGCGCGGCGGGGCGGTTGACGCCGTGCGCCACGAGTACCTGGCCGGCCCGGCTGCCGGGGGTGCGCAGCAGCCCGAGAAAGAGGTGCGCGACGGTGACCCCGGCCCCGTGCGCCTCGGCGAGCGCGCCGTCGATCGCCCGGCGCACATCCTGCCCGACCGCCGGCCGCGCCCGGTCGGTTGTCGCGTCCGCATCCCCCTCAAGGCCGGCGCGAACCTCCGCCGGATCCGCCCCGAGCGCCCGGATGACGGCGCCCGCCAACCCGCCCGGATCGTCGAGAACCGCGACGAGCAGATCACCGCTGTCGACAGCGTCATGCCCGAGTCGCCCCGCCCGCGCCTGAGCGCGCCGCAGGCAGCCGAGCGCGTCGTCACCGAACCCCCGCAGCCCGCCCGTCCGGACGAGATCCTCGACGGTCAACTGCGCGATCAGCGGGGCGTACCGCTGCTGCGCCCCCTGCCGGCTGAGCCCGCGCGACGCCCCGATCTCCCCCCACGAACACCCCTCGGCCCGCGCCAACTCCACAAAGAACCCGACGAGGCTCTCCCCGAGCACGGTGAACTCCCCGGCGATCCGCTCGGCGGCAGCGATCTGCTGCACGGGATCGCGCGGCCCGGTGATCCCGTCAAGGAGCACCAACCCGACGAGCTCCGACAGCGTGGGCATCTGAGGCATGTCAACACTCTAGTTGACGCCCGATATTCGTCAACACCTCCATTGACGGAGGGCGGTAAGCTATCGGCGAATCGCGACAGGGGGGCGCCAACTCATGGATACGACGCCGATAGCGGCCGGCACGGGACACGCGGAGGCCGCCGCCGGCGGGGGCGTTCGGGTGGGGGCTCTCGTTCCGCTCAGTCGGCCCGGGTGGGTTGAGGCCGGGCGGCAGCTGCTGGCGGGGCTGGAGCTCGGGGTGGGGGACGTCAATCGGGGTGGCGGGATCAGCGGGCGGCCGCTTGAACTCGTCGTGCGGGACACCGCTGCGGATCCCGCGAAGGCGGCCGCCGCCGTGGAAGAGCTGGCCGGGACGGGCGTTGCCGCCGTCGTCGGGGAGTATCACAGCGTCGTCGCTCGCGCCGCCGCTGCCCAAGCCGACGCCCTCGGGGTGCCGTTCCTCTGCTCGTCGGCCGTCCTCGACGCGCTCACCGATGAGCCGACGGAATGGGTCGCGCGGATCGCGCCGGCGCAGTCGCGCGGGTGGCGGATCTTCGCGGACTTCCTACTCGGCGCCGGGCACCGCCGGATCGCCGTCGCGGCCGAGCCGAGCGTCTACTGGGCGGCCGGGGCCCGCATCCTGCGCGAACACCTCGCCCCGCGCGGCGGCACCCTCGTCGAACTCGACGCGCGCGCACTCGGCCCCGCCGCGTTGTGCGACGAACTCGTCGCCCAGCGCGCGACGGCCCTGCTGCTCCTGGTCGGCACCCCGGAACCGGCCGTGCCGATCGTCACGTCCGTCCGCCACGACCCGCGCCTCGCCGACGTGTTGATCGGCGCACCGGCCGGGCAGCCGGAGTTCGCCGAGTGGGCGAGCCTGCTGGGCGGCGACGGCGCCGCGATCCCGTTCCTGCGCTACCTGCCAGAACACCTCAGCCCGCTCGGCGCCCGCGTCGAAGCGGCGCTCCGCGAACGACTCGACGAGGCAGCCTCGTTCGTGGCCTTCGAGGGGTACGACACGATCGCCGTCCTGGCCGAAGCGCTGCGCGCGCACCACGGGACCCGCACTAAGGCGGCCGACTTCTGGCCGCACGTCACGGCCGAAGGCACCCGCGGCACGATCAGCTTCTCCCGCCAACCCGCCCTCACCGCCTGGCAATGGACCTGGCCCCCCATCCAGGTCGCCGACCGCGACCCCGCGAACCCGACCCGCTTCCGCGTCCTCCACACCGGCTGACGATGACCATGGAGCTGGTGTACTGCGTGCACGGGGGACGGCGTGCCGCCGCGGAGTTCGGCCGGGCCGCGTGGGGGGACGAGGCGGTGGTGCCCGAGCAGACCGCAGGGGTCAGCGCACTTGCCCACATGACCAGGTTGCGGGCCGGCGAGCTGAGCGTGACGGCGTTCTCCGGCACGATCACGGAAGTGATCACCGACCCCAACGGAATGTCCTGGGTGACGGTGGCGCGCACCGACGGCGAGGAGGACGAGATCCCAGCGTTCGGGGGCGTGGAACTCTACCGGGCCGGCCGCCGGTTGACCGTTCGCGAGATCAACACCGCGGCGCCGTCCGATCGGCTCCCGTCCTACCTCGTCATCGAGGTCTGGCTCGACCGGCCCCCCAGCGAGTGAGGTCAAGCGCGCTCCACGTCGTGAGCACGCGCGCGACGGGCGGACGGCCGTCGTCCCAGGCGCGGTTACTGGGCATGGCCGGACAACAGCCAGCGGTGGACGCGGACTTCCAGGAGGACGCGGTCGGCTGACGGGCCCGGGCGGGTGGGGGCGGTCACGTTCCAGGCGTACTTCTCGTTGAAGGCGGTCACGACCTCGTGGGGGAAACCCCCGCGGATCAGGGAGGCTTCGCCCTCCGCGACGACCGGGGCGCGGCCGTCCTCCAGGGCCAGCGAGACGCGGGGGTCCACCTGGACGTTGCGGACCTTGACCGCGCCGGCCCCCGCGCCGATCCACCACCGGTCGCTCCGGTAGACGAACCAGACGGGGGTGACGTGGGCCGAGCCGTCCGGGCGCAGGGTGCACAGCCAGACGTTCTGCTCCTCGTCCAGGCGCTTGAGGACGGCCGGTTCGGGAACGTTCGCGGGATCACTCACCCCGCCATCCGACCAGCCCCCGCCAGGACCCGCATCGGGCGGCGCACCGGACCATCGTCCTAGGTCGCCGGGCTCGCGGGCGCCGGTGAGGACGGGGTTCTCATCCGGCGGCGGGGGCATTAGTGTCGGGAGTGCTTGATCCGCTCACGGATCTCGCCGATCTGATCAACAACACTCGACGTTTCTGCCGGCGCTGGAGCCGACGCCGATGTGGGCCTCGTCAACGGGGTCCCGTCCGCGTCACCATGGACGACTCCTGGCGGCAGGGGGCGGCGCCCGCGTGACGCGGCCGGCCCCCGGGCCGTCCCACCGCGCAGCGGAAGGTTCGCCGTGGCAGCGCGGCACTGGTCTCGTCATCGCTCTCGTCATCGCTCTCGTCTGCGCGCACCCGCTCGCGCGGGCATGTCGGGGGACGGGCACGTCTCTTATCGTTCGGCGCTGCGGACGCCCGGCGCGGCGGGGTTCTTCCTGGCCGCCGCACCGGCGCGGGTCGGCGTCGCCATGGCCGGCCTCGGCATCGTCTGGCTGGTGCACGGGGAGACCGGGTCGTTCGGGGTGGCGGGCCTGGTCACCGGGGCTTTCGCCGTCGCCGAGACGGTCGTCGGACCGCAATCGGCCCGGCTCATGGACCGGTTGGGGCAGACTCGCGTCCTCGTCCCCCTGCTGTGCGCGCACGCGGTGGCGATCACCGCGCTGGTCGCCCTCGTCCTGGCGGGGGCGCCCGCCGTGGCGTTGGCGGCGGCCGGCCTCGGGGCGGGGGCGACGATCCCGCAGTTCGGCGCGCTGTCCGCGGCGCGGTGGTCAGCGCTGCTGCACGGGCGCCCCGAGATCACCCCGGCGTTCGCGCTCGAAACGATCAGCAACGAGGTGGCGTTCCTCGTCGGCCCAGCCCTCGCGGTGCTGGCCGCAACGCGGTTGTATCCGGCGGCGGGGACGGGGCTGGCGGCGGTACTTGTCGTCGGGGGCGGCCTGGCCTTCGCGGCACAGCGCCGTACGACCCCGGCGCCGTCGTCCCGTTCGGCGGGGCCGGTGTCCGGCGGACGGGGCGCGGCGCGCGGCGAAACGCGGGCGTCGGGCCGTACGGCCCGGGCCCCGGTGGCCGAAAAGCCCGGCGCGGCGCGCGCTGAAGCGCGAACGACGAGGCGTACGGCCCCGGCCCCGGCGGACGCACAGTCCGGCGTGCACGCGAGGACGCTCGCCGCCCCGCGCAGCGAAACCCCCGTCCCCACCGCCCTCTTCACCCGCCCCTTCGCCCTCCTCCTCACCGTCAACGGAGCCTTGGGCATCTTCTTCGGCTCGATGCAGGTCTCGGTGAGCGCCTTCGCCGACGCTCATCACGCCGCGCCCGCCGCAGGCGTCCTGTACGGGCTGATGAGCGTGACGAGCCTGCTGTCCGGTGTCGTCTACGGGCGGCGGGCCCGCTCACGCACCTCCCCCTCCGCCCAACTGCCGCTGATCCTGGGCTTCCTGGCCTGTACGTCACTGCTGCCGCTGCTCGCCGACGCGCCGTGGCAGCTCGGGCTCGCGCTTCTGCTTCCCGGTGCGGGTGTCGCCCCGCTGATCATCGTCTCCTCGACGCTCATCGAGTCGGTCACGCACCGGTCGGTGCTGACGCAGACGTTCACCTGGGTCAACTCCGCGAGCGCGGCCGGCATCGCCGTCTCCGCCGCGGCGGTCGGGCGGCTGGTGGACGGGTCCGGCGGCGCACGCGCGGGCTTCACCGTTCCGCTGCTCGCGCTCGCCGTGACGGCAGTGCTGACGTGGTCCGGTCGCCACGCCCTGGCCCCGAAAGCCCCGGACACCGCGGGCACGGCGAGCCCAGCCCCAGCCCCAGCCCCAACGCGCCCCCCGTCCCGGCCGGTTCAGTAGCATCGGGCCATGTCGAGCTTCGAGATCACCCCGATCGGCACGGTCCGCAACGACCGGACGGACGTCCAGAACAGCGACAACTGGGGCGCCGTCCGCAGCACGATCACCGTGGACGAGCGTTTCGGCGACGCGTGCCTGCAGGGGCTCGACGGCTTCTCGCACGTCGAAGTCCTGTTCGTCTTCGACCAGTTCACGGAGGCCGACGACTACCGGGAGCCCCGCCCCTACCGGGGCCGCGCCGACCTCCCGCCGGTCGGGATCTTCGCGGGACGCGGCCCGCGCCGGCCGAACCGCATCGGGGTGACGGTCTGCGCGATCGACGCCGTCAACGGGCGCGAGTTGACGGTGACGGGGCTGGACGCGGTGTCGGGCACGCCGGTCATCGACCTGAAGCCGGCGATGGTGGAGTTCGCGCCGACGGGTATCACGCAGCCGGACTGGGTTACCGACATGATGTCGGCGTACTTCCAGCCGTAGCCGGGCGAGAGGGCGAGGCCGGGTTCCGAGGCCCAGCGCCCGGGGCCCGACGCCCGGGTTCGGGCCCAGCCCGGGGGCCCGCGCCGCCCCGCCCGCCCCGGCCCACGCCGGGATAAGCTGCCCGCATGACCACCGGGACCGGCTCGCGCCGCACACAGATTGGTGACCCGGTGCTCCGCTGAGCGCCGCCGGGGCCGCCCGCGCTCCCCCCTCCGTCGTGTTGATCACCAGCTCCAGCAGATCGACCACGACGACAGGAGAGCCCTCCCATGCCCACCAAGACGTTGCAGATTCCCACCCCGGACGGCCTGGCCGACGCGTTCGCCGCCTTTCCCGACGACGACGACGGCGGCAGCACCCCGCACCCCGGGGTCCTCCTCTACACCGACGCGTTCGGCGTCCGGCCCGTACTGGCCTCGATGGCCCAGGAGTTGGCCGGGCACGGCTACTACGTGCTCGTCCCCAATCTCTACTACCGGCACGGCCCCGCCCCCGTGATCGAGCTGCCCGCGCACATCGGTGAGGACGTACGGCCCGCCGTCATCGGGCAGTTGATGCCGCTGATCGACGCGCACACCACCGAGCGCGCGCTGCGCGACGCCGACGCGTATCTCACCTTCCTCGCCGCGCAGCCCGAGGTCAGCACAGGACCGTCCGCCGTGATCGGCTACTGCGTGGGCGTCGGCCTGGCGCTGCGCACGGCGGCGGCGCATCCCGGCCAGGTGGCGGCCGTCGCCGGTTTCCACCCCGGTTTCCTGGTGACGGACGCGCCCGACAGCCCGCACCGGGTCCTCGACGGCCTGACCGCCGAGGTCCATCTCGGCCTGTCGGAGCACGACATGCGGCCCGAGGCGATCGCCGCACTGAACGGGGCGCTGGACGCGGCGGGCGCCACGTACACCACCGAGATCTACCCGGGCACGATCCACGGCTACACGATGTCCGACACCGACGCGTTCAACTCAGCCGGGCTGCAACGCCATTGGGCCCGCCTGCTCCCCCTCCTGGCCCGCACCCTCGCGGACGGCCGCGGCGCCGGCGCCTGAGACGGACCCGCAGAAGCCCACGCCCAAGCCCCCCGCCGGCGCCCGGGACACGTCTGGCATGATCACGACGCCCGACCCACCACAACCCTGAGGATCACCGTGGCCCACATCAGCCGCACCCGGACCTTCGCCGTGACCGCCGCCGCGCTCGCCGCCGCCTTCGCGTGCGCCAACAGCGCCGCCGCGGAGGACTACCCGCCCGCCTACAACCAGAAGACGCAGTTCCTGACCAACGACCCGAAGCCGACCATGCCCGTCGCCTCCAAATTCAAGGACCAGAAGCTGGCCACCGGCATCTACACCTGGAGCCAGGTGGACAACACCGCCCACCGCAGCATCTGCCTCACGAAGGGCACGTACACCTGGGACGACTTCCTCACCCCGGGCAACGGCACCTACGCGCACAAGTCGAGCCTCCAGGACGACCACCAGGACCCGCCGGCCGTCCTGAACGGCATCGTCGATCTGAAGGGCTGGGGCCTGCCCTCCCAGGACTGGACGTGGGGTTCGGAACTCGTCCTGACCCAGGTGGTGAGCAGCTGCACTCCGTGACGTGACGCGATGTGACGTGACGTGAAATGACCGCAGCCGACCGGGCCCGGGGCGCCGACGCCTGAGACGGGCCCGGGGCGCACGCGGTCAGATCGTCACGAGCGTGGTCGCGCGGGCTCAGATCGTCACGAGCTCGATGCCGCGATACGCCCGCCGCGGGAACGCGAAAGCGATCGACGTCCACCCGCGCACGCCCACACCCGCCGAGACGTCGGCGCCGTGCCAGAAGAACGACATCATCGGGGTCCCGTCGACCGTGATCATGTCGCTGCCCGGCGCCGAACGGTCGAAAGCCGCCCCGGCGGGCACGTCACGCTCGTCGGTGAGCGGCGACCACGAGGCGGGAACGGGCAGCCCCGCGCGCTCGAACATGTCCCGCAGGCCCTGGAGCCCGCCGCAGAAGACGCCCCCGAAGTCGTCGTGGTTGTCGACCACTTCGCCCACCACGTCCATGACGGCAACCGCCCACGCGTCCCCGCCACCGGTGACGAGCCGCCCGTGCGGAGCGGCCCAGCGCACAGCGCCAACCGGCCCGGCCGGCCCCTCCCGGAACCAGAACACCCGCGCACCCCTCCCGAACTCCCGAACTCCCGCGCCCACGCGCCGAAATGCCCGTCCCGCTACGGTGCATGCGTCCTTCGCGTTCCGCCCTCGCGAAGCACCGGACGCGCGACGTCCCGGTTGTCCATGATGACGTCGGCGTGCGCACGCGGATCGGCCTCCGCGTCGTACAGCCGCTCGGCGGGGATGTAGTAGCGGCGGTAGTGCTCGGCCGCCTCCTGCTCGGAGTTCATCCACGCGGAGTCGCGGGCAGTGCCCCTGGCCAGGACCAGGTCGAAGTCGATCTCGACGAAGATCCGCAGGTCCCACAGGTCGCGGAGCCCGGGGCGGAGCAGGTAGCCGCCGTCGGCGATCACGATCGCGTCGGCGGCCACCGGGCGCAACTCGGCTGGGAACAGGGCCTGTTGCTGCTGGTCGAAGTACCGCGACTGGACCTGCCGGTCGCCGCCCGGTCCGAGGGGCGCCAGCAGGCGCGTGCGGATCGCGTCGAGGTCGAACGCGCCGCGGTAGAAGCCGTCCGGCCCCGGCGGGCGTTCGGTGCGTGGCCGCTTGAAGTCGTCGAGGTCGGCGCGCAGGCACGTCCGGCCCTGGTCGGCGAGCACGGCCGCCAACTCGGCGGCCAGCGTGGACTTCCCGGACGCGGAGAACCCGTCCACGCCGACCCGTACCGGATGCGGCCGTCGGACGCCGGTGATCATCCGGGCCAGCCGGTGAAGCACCGCCGTGCGCGTCCCGTTGTCGGTGTGTGGTGTCGAAGGCTCCTTTTCCACGGGGCGAGCCTAGAGCGGTGGCGCGGCCCGGTGCTCTCGTCGGCGTCGCGGGGAGGTGGCCGCCGCCGGTCGTGGGCGCACCGACGCAGGCGGCGACCACCGCCGCCGCGCTTCCGCCTGGTCGACGACACCGAGCAGTAGCGACGCGGACCTCAGCCGGGACCTCCACCAGGGGCCTCAACCCGGGCCTCCACCCGGACTCCACCTGGGCCCCGGCCCGGACTTCCACCCGGGTTGGACCCCTGGGTTGAAGGAATTCGGGGCGCGTCAGCAGAAGCTCGTACACATGACAACGACCGACTGGTTCATCGACCTCGCGCTCCTGCTCATCGTCCTTCGCCAGATGCGCGAGGAGCCGCTGACCGCCCGCACCGTCCTGCTCCCGCTCGGCATGATCGCCTGGGCCGGCAGCAAGTACCTGACCGACATCCCGACCGCCGGCAACGACGTGCTGCTGGCCGTGGTCTTCGCGGCCACCGGGGTCGTCTTCGGCCTCGCCGGCGGCCTGCTCACCAGCGTCCGGCACGACGGCGGGCACGACGGGGGCCACGACGGCGGGCACTCCGGCGGCCACGTGCTGATCAAGGCGTCCCGCGGCGCGGCCGCACTCTGGATCGTCAGCATGGGCTTCCGGCTGGGCTTCGCGGTGTGGTCCACGCACGCGTCCGGCGCCGCGCACCTGACCAGCTTCTCCGCCGCGCACCACATCACCAGCGGCCAGGCCTGGGTCGTCGCCCTGCTGCTGATGGCGGTCGGCGAGGTCGTCGCCCGCCTGGGCACGATCATCGTCCGCGGCCAGCGGCTGCAAGCACGGGCCGACCGTGACGCGAACAAGCCGGTCCACCGCGTGGGCGCCTACGTCTGACCGGCCCACCGCCTGACCGGTCCACCGCGTGGGCGCCGCCGTCTGAGCCGCGCAACAGCCCGCGGCGCGCCGCTCGACACGCGCACCGAACCGCAGCTCACCCGGCTCGACCCCCTACCCGTACATGATCAGCACGGAGGTCCCTCATGTCCGCATCACACCGCACGCCGCACGCCCGCATCCTGCCCCGGCTGGCCGCGGCCGTCGCCACGGTGGCCCTCGGAGCGGTCGCCTGCTCGTCCGGCGGCGGGCACACGGCGGCCGGCGCTTCGACCAGCGCTTCGACCAGCACGCCGAGCACGCGGGCCGCAGCAGTGGCCGCTGCCACCGCGGCGCCGGCCACCGTCCCGCACTCCACCCCGACCGGGCCGGGCGCGTTCCTCGGGCCGGTTCGCCAGGTCCCGGTCGACGGCATCACGATCGGCTACCGCCAGTTCGGCTCCGGCCCCGAGCTCGTCATGGTCATGGGCGACACGGGCACCATGAGCGACTGGACGGTCGACCTGCTGAGCCTGATCGGCCGGCACTACCACGTCACGATCTTCGACAACCGCGGCGTCGGCTACACGACCGACGACACATCGGTCCCCGACACCATTCCCCTCATGGCGGACGACACCGTCGGCCTGATCAAGGCGCTGGGTCTGCGGCACCCCGCACTGCTCGGCTGGTCGATGGGCGGCGAGATCGGCCTGACCGTCGCCGCGCTGCACCCGGGCGCGATCAGCGCGCTCGTGAGCACCGGCGGCGACCTCGGCGGCAGCCACGCCGTCAACACACCGCCCGCCATCGCCAAGGAGCTCAACAGCCCCAAGACGACGGGTCCGCAGATGATGGACCTGCTCTTCCCGGCCGACGCCACCGCCGCGCGGACCGCGTACATCGCCCAACTCGGCCTGATCCCGCCGGAGAAGGTCAGCGACGAGACGCTGCTGCGTCAGTACCAGGCGGGCCAGGCGTACGAGTCCTTCGAGGACACCTGGAACAAACTCCCCACCAGCACCATCCCGATGCTGATCACCAACGGCTCCCTGGACAAGATCACCCCGCCCGCGAACGCCGCCGTCATCACCCACCGCGCCAAGCACGCCCAGTTGGTCATGTTCCCCGACGCGGGCCACGCGATGCTCGTCCAGGACTCCCCCCGATTCGTCTCCCTGGTAACCGCGTTCACCAAGTCGTCCGGCCTCGGATGACCGACCCGCCCGGGGCGAGGGGGACGCTCCGGTGGGCGAGCCATTCGCGCGCGGCCGTCACCATCGCGCCGAGCCATTCCTGGTCCGGGCGGCGTTCCACGAGGCCCTGATACATGCGGAGTTGGGCCACGGCGAACGCGTCGATCGCACGCGGGTCCGCGTCCGTCCACCCGGGGCAGTGGGCCGCCCAGGATTCGGCGGACTCGGCGCTGTGCCCGGCCGCGACGAGTTGCAGCGCGAGGATCGCCGGGTCGATGAAGGCCGCGCCCAGCGTGGGCCAGGCCCAGTCGACGAGCCAGACCGCCCGCGCGCCCACCAGGATGTTGCTCGGGTTGATGTCGGTGTGCAGCAGGGTGTCCCCGCGAAACAGGCCGGCCTCCGCCTCGCCTCCCGCGAACCGGTCCCACCGCGTCTCCGCCCATCCTCGGGCCTCGTCCGGAACGGTAACGTGCGCGATCTCTTTCAGCGCGCCCGTGATTCGGGGCAGGTCCGGCGACCCCGGTTCGAACCTCGCGTGCCTCGCCTCGACGGCCTCGAAGCCGAGCACGATCCACTCGTCGTCCCGCGCGGTCCAGCGGATCGCCGGTGAGAGCGGTTGTACGGCGGGGTTGATCACCCATTCGCGGTAGAGGGACGCGCGGTGGCCGCCGGGCCGGTTGCGAACGGCCTTGACGAAGAACCGCCCGTGCTCGGCGTCGATCAGCCCCGTGAATTCCGCGCTGAACCCGCGCTTCGTCCGTTCGACGCTGACGATCTCCCCCGCGTGGGGTCGGATCAGATCCCGGAACCCCTGGCCGGGCAGGCTGCCACTCATCGCGTCCTTCAGTTCCTCGGGGAGCACTCGGTCCCCGGATGGCCGGGGCTGCACTCCCGTTCGCTGTCAGGGCCGCACGGCTGCTGCGGCGCGTTGTCCGGGCTGCACGGAGCCTGGTCCGGATAGCAGCCCCGCGACTCCCGGACCGCGTCCCGGATCCCCGCACTCGCCCTGACCATCTCCGGGCCGCCGAGGATATCGGCGAGCGGCGTCGTCCGGACGTTGCCCGCGTCGATGAACCCGGAGAAGACGCACGGTGAGACCGTGCCGTCCGGGCTGACGGAGGCCGCCCCGTCGCCACACCGGCCGCACAGTTCCGACAGGTCCGGCTCCAGGTCCCGGCCGCCTCGGCCGCCCCGGCCGAAGGGACGGACGTGGTCCACGCCGATACGGGTGACGCCCAGCGCCTCCAAGTCCCGCCGCACCGAACCCACATGAGCCTCACCCTCCCGGGTGATGATGCCGACGCGTAACGGGATGCCCAGGCGCACCGCTCGCCCGATGTTGGCGCGGGTACGGCGGTGGGACGGGCGGCGGGTCATCGCGTCGTGCTCGGGCGGCCGGTCCGAGTAGTACGACGTGGCAAGGCTCAGCCTGTCCCGCTGGAAGAGCGCCCAGCACCGGGCGGACACATGCACGAGGTTGCTGAACACCTCAACCCCGAGGCCCAGGTTCAGCGCGTGGTCCGCCAACTCGGCGAAGTCAGGGTGCATAGTCGGCTCGCCCCCGATGAACTGGACGTTGCGCACGCCACCGCCGGCCGCCTGATCGAGCACACCGTGCCAGTCGGCGCGGGACATCGTCCCGTGGCCACCCGCCGGCCCGGACCCGTTGTAGCAGTGTGCGCAGCGCAGTTGGCACTTGCGCGTCAGGTCAAGCCACAGGAGCCGCGTGCTCGTCTTCCGGCCCGATAAGACCTCTGTCGCCATGAGCCCTCCTCTCATCGTCGCCGTCGTCATGCACGGGACGCTAGAAGCTGGAAGCCGGTGAGCGGTACGGTACTTTCTCGAATTTGCTCGACGCGCCCCACGGATTGCGGGTGTTTTCTCCCGGGCCCTCCCCGATCCCGTAGTGCCGGGCCGGAGCCCCGGCCAAGCTGCTGGATCAACACCCCTAGAAGGGAGAACGTCCATGGCTCGCGAATTGCGCTTCACCGGTACGGACAGCAAGGTCGACGGTTGCCCCGCCCTGCACACGGACGTGCGGACCGGCGAGATCATCGTCCAAGGGGCACCCGTCACCGACCCCGGCGACGTCGCACAGCTCCAGCACCTCGGGCCGAACGAGGCCGCGGTGGCCGTACCGCGCGAACTGCTCGTGAACTGGGGGCCGAAGGAGATGGAGCGAGTGCCGGACATCGTTGACCGGGACACCTTCCGGCGTCTGTTCCACACCTTCAAGCACACCGCGTGGCGCCTGGAGACGCGGCGCGGCTACGCGTCCGACCGGCAGGACCCCGACTTCCGCGCGTTTCTCGCCACCGGGTCGGCGCCCTGCGACCCGGACGAGCCGTGGTTCGTCAACGTCAGGGCCCAGACGGCGGCAGGCAAGACGGTCGGACGCGTCCGCATCGCCGACAAGCCGCCCACCACCGAGCAGTTGTTCCTGCTCGACTACGCCCGGCACAACGCCGCAGCCGGTGAGGACATCCGCTACTTGTGGCGCGAGGACGCGGGCCAGGCCGGCCTGCCCGCGGAGGACTTCTGGATCTTCGACTCGCGTCTCGTCGCCCTGCTGCACTTCGACGACCAGGACAACCTGCTGACCGTCGAGCTGATCACGGAACCTGCGGAGGTCGTGCGGTACGCCGTCGCGCGCGACGCGGCGATGCACCACGCCGCGCTCTACGGCCAGTTCGCCGCGCAGGCGGCCTCGGCCACGTAGCCCGCCTGACCGGTGAGCACCGACTATCAGCAGGCACGAGCTGCGCTCGGAGCACGTCTGCGTGAACTCCGCCTCTCGAGCCCTGATGGCCGGCTTACCGGTCAGCAACTCGCGCAGCGGCTCGGCTGGCAGGGCTCCAAGGTCAGCAAGCTGGAGAACGGCAGGCAGACGGCCACCCCCGAGGACCTGCGAGCGTGGGCCGAGGCGACCGGCCGACCGGAGGCATCCGCCGAACTCGCCGCGCGGCTGGCCGGGTTCGAGTCCCACATCAGGTCCTGGCGCCGAGCCCTCGCGAACGGCTTCAAGCCGATGCACGAGGATCTGAGCGCGGAGATCGAGCGCACGGTGGAGATCCGGATGTGGGAAGAGTCGGTCGTCCCCGGCCTGATGCAGACCCCCGAGTACGCGCGCCACGTCATCCGGCGGTACGCGGAACTGCTGGGCGGGGCCAGTGACATCGAGGAAGCGGTACGGGCCCGAGCGCAGCGGCAGGAGTGGTTGTACCAGCCCGGACGCAAGCTGCACGTGCTGATGTGGGAAGCCGCACTGCGGTCGCTGATCTGCCCTCCCTCCGTACTGGCCGCCCAACTCGACCGCCTCACCGGACTGATCGGCTTGGACACCGTCGATCTGGGCGTCATCCCGTTCACGGCGCCCGTGAAGATCGTGCCCGCAAACGGCTTCTGGGTCCTGGACGACCGCCTGGTCGTCGCGGAGGACTGGCACGCCGAACTGTGGTTGGACGACGCCGACAACGTCGCCCTGTACGGGAAGGTCTGGAAGACCCTCCGCGAGTCCGCGGTGTACGGAGCCGACGCCCACAACGTCATCAACGCCGCCAGGCGTGCGCTGGAACCGGGTTAAAGAACCCCTGCGAATAGGCTCCGCTCACGCCCGGAGAATGCGTTAATTCGGTTCTCTGAACGATGCGGCGGGAACCTCCGCGGAATTACGCGTCGCAGGTGGGGAGGGGTGCACCCCGGTGACAGACTGCGATTGGTACAACGAGGTTGTGTGGCAAGGGAATTGGAACATCGGGAAGCGGGAGATGTGGCCGATTACCCCTACACAGAGGGGAATAGAGTCGCTACCGTCGGTCATGGAGCGGGGACTCCGCTCCGAACTGGAACGGCCAACGGGAGAACGGCATGATCAATCGGAAGCAGGGTGGCGACCGCAGCAACGTCGTCCCGCCCTCCATGTCCACCCGCGAGATGTACGGGCGGGAGATCCGGTACCAGCGGGAGCGGATGGGGATGAGCCAGGAGGAGTTGGGCGATCTGCTCTTCCTCAGCCGGTCGCAGGTGACCCGGATGGAGCTCGGCACCCGGCGTATCCAGCCCGGCTGCGCGGAGATGCTGGACACCATCCTCAACACGGGCGACTACTTCGTCCGCAACCTGGACGGGGCCCGCGCCACGCCCTACCCCGAACACTTCGCGGACGTCGCGGAGTTGGAGGGGCTGGCCGAGGACATCCGTGAGTGGGGTCCGGTGACGGTGCCCGGCCTGCTCCAGACGGAGGCGTACGCCTCGGCCATCATTCGCGGCTGGGACCCGGTGCTCGCCGACCCGAAGGTCAAGGAGCGGGTCATGGCCCGGCTCGCCCGCGCGCTGATCTTCGCCAACGCCGACAACCCGCGCTACCGGGTGATCCTGGACGAGGCGGTGCTCCGCCGTCCGGTGGGCGGCCCCGCCGTGATGGCCGAACAGCTCCGGCACCTCATCGAGATGGTGAAGCAGAGCCGCATCCTGCTCCAGGTGCTGCCGTTCAACGGTGGCGCGCACGCGGGCATGGACGGCGCGCTCAAGCTGATGAAGTTCGAGGAGGACGCACCGATGGCGTACCTCCCCGGTTTGCAGACGGGCACGCTGGTGGACGATCCGGCCGCCGTCAAGCGGTTCCACCTGGCATACGATCTTCTCGGAGCGGCGGCTCTGTCGCCGAAGGCTTCGTTGACCCTCATCGAAGCGGTAGCCGAGGAGTACGAGCATGGAACTCAAGTACGGCCTGACGGCGGTGACTTGGCGTAAGAGCAGTTACAGCGGCGGAAGCGGCGGCGACTGCATCGAGGCCAGCGACAGCCTGACCTCCGCCAGTTGGCGCAAGAGCAGCCACAGCGGCGGCGACGGCGGCGACTGCATCGAGTTCGCCGACAACCTCCCCGACGTCATCCCGGTCCGTGACAGCAAAGACCCGCACGGCCCGGCCCTCACCTTCACCCCGGCAGCATGGACCGCGTTCGTGACGTCCGCCGCCGAGGGCCACTTCCCCGAGGCATAACCGCCTCAAGTTCCACCCCCGCACGCCCAAAAACGGGAGGGACCCCACCGGGGCCCCTCCCGTCGCGGTTACGACGACGCGGAGTCGCGCCGCGGCCTCACTGGGCCCATTCCTGATCGAACTTGTCCACTTCACAGGTCCACTGGATCAGGGCAACGCTGTTCGCCTCGCTCCCGTGAGGAACTGCCAGGCAACGGCCGCTTTCCTTGTTCCGCAGCCGGTTGTTGCCGTCATATATCCACTGCTGCTCGGGATGGCCGCTTTCGCAAGGCCACTGGATCGCCCCGGCGCCGTTGGTGTGGCTGGCGCCACCTATGGCGAGGCACTGCTCGGTGACGACATTCTCCAGCGTGTACGTCGATGTGGCTCCCGGAACGAGATCCCAGTACCAGTTCTCTTCATTCCGCACCAAGCTGCAGTCGAACTGAATGGCCAGCGCCCCCTCCGTATGGTTCCCCTGCCCGATCGACAGACATTTATAGCTACTCAGGTTTTGTGCCCACAACTCACCTTCGTGGCCGTTGGCGCTGGCCGGAGCCGCAGAAAGCGGAACGGCGGCAAGCACCGCCACCCCCGCCGCGATTGCCATGCTGCGAATGCGCATGCTTTTCCCCTCCCAGATGCGAGCTTCCCCCGCGGCGGCCACGATACTTGGGGTTCGTCCTTAGCAGCCACCGTTTCCCGACGGAATAATCGGAATTCGATATTCCACCCGAGCGCCCCGCAACCGCGCGAATTCACGTTCACCTGATTGCCACTCGATCAACCCGATGAGTTCATCTGGCTCATATCCTGCCGGAACGCGATCTCGGACAGCGACCTCTCGTAGACGAAGGGACCCCACCGGGGCCCCTCCCGTCAGGTTTTTTGGACGAGCGTGCTGTCGGGGCCGAGTGGGGTGCCGTCGGTGCCGGTCGGGGTGACGTCCGGGACGGGGACGCCGTGCCGGTCGAGCAGGACCGAGTGGGGCTCGCCGGGGGCGAAGGCGTGGCGCTGCCCCCACTGACGCAGGGTGAGGATGACGGGGAAGAGGTCGCGGCCGGCCTCGGTGAGCACGTACTCCTGGCGGCGGCCCGAAGGCGCGGTGCGCTGGGTGAGCAGGCCGCGGCCAGTGAGTTTGCGCAGGCGGTCCGTGAGGATGTTGCGGGCGATGCCGGTGCGCCGCTGGAACTCGGTGAACGACCGCGCCCCGTCCATGGCGTCGCGGACGACGAGCAGGCTCCACCGGTCGCCGACGAGATCGAGCGTGCGGGCGACGGGGCAGTCGGGGTCGGTCCAGTCGAGGTGCACGGCGCCTCCCGGTGAGTTGCGAATTGAAACCATCATGCCGTACCGTCGAAACGGTTGCAATCTGCTACTCATCAGATGGGGGGCGCGATGAACACGTGGCGGCGATTGCTGCTCGCGACGGTGTGCGGTGTCGCCGTGGCGAGCATCTACGCGGCGCAGCCGATCCTCGGTCCGATGGGACGCGGCCTCGGGGTGCCGGCCGGGCTCACCGGGTGGATCGTGACGACCGGCCAGTGCGGCTACCTGGTCGGGCTGATGCTGCTGGTGCCGCTCGGCGACCTGGTCGATCGGCGCCGGCTGATCGCCGTGCATCTCGCGGTCACCGCGGGAGGCATGGTCCTCACGGCCGCGGCGCCGACCGCGTGGGTGGCGTTCACGGGTCTCGCCCTCGCCGGCGTGTTCGCGGTCGTCGTGCAGACCACCGTCGCCTACGCCGCGTCGACGGCGCCGCCCGCCGAACGCGGACGCACCCTCGGAGTGGTCACGTCGGGCGTGGTGGTCGGCATCCTCGGCGCCCGGGTCGTCACCGGCGCCCTCGCACAGGCGTGGGGATGGCGGAGCGTCTACGCCGTGCTCGCGGTGCTCGCCCTCGGGCTGGCGGCCCTGGTCCTCCTCGTGCTTCCGGCCGAGGAGGAACGCCGCGCCGGGCCGGCGGGGTACCCACGTGCCCTGGCATCGCTCGGCGGCCTGTTCGGCAAGCGCGTCTTCCTCACCCGCGGGCTGACCGCCTTCTTCCTGTTCGCCTCGTTCGGCACCCTGTGGACCGGGGTGTCCCTGCCGTTGGCGGACGCGCCATGGCGGCTGAGCGAGAGCCAGATCGGACTGTTCGGCCTGGCCGGGCTGGCGGGCGCGCTCGGTGCGGCACGTGCGGGGCGGTGGGCGGACGCGGGCCGGACGAGACCGGCCACCGGCCTCGCCCTGGCCCTGCTCGTCGTCTCGTGGGCCGCGACCGCGCAGCTGGACAGGTCGCTGTGGCTCCTGGTCGCCGGCATCGTGGCGCTCGACTTCGCCGTGCAGGTGGTGCACGTGAACAACCAGCACGCGCTCACCGCCGCGCTGCCGGACCGGATCAGCGGTGTCATCGGCAGCTACATGCTCTTCTACTCGCTCGGCTCCGCGCTCGGCGCGGCCACCACGACCGCCGTGTTCTCCGCGCACGGCTGGGGTGGCTCCAGCGTTCTCGGAGCCGGATTCGCGCTGTGCGGACTGGCGGTCTGGGCGATCGACCTGCGGGCGCCGGGCGACAGCGGGCTCTCCGCCGACCGGGACGACGACGCGGGTGCGCCGCGGCAGCGCGCGGAGGACCCGGCGCAGGCGGAGGGCCCGGACAAGGCGGAGAGCCCGGCGCACGCGCCGGACGGTGCTACTCCTGCCCGGTGGAGATGAGGGGGGCGTCGCGGGAGATCTCGCGGAAGCCGACGCTGTAGTAGAGGCCGCGCGCTCGGGGGTGGCCGGGTGCGCCCAGGCAGGCGACCGTCGCGTGGGTCGCGCCGGCCGAGCGGGCCCGGCGCAGGCCGTGCAGCATCATCGCGCGGCCAACTCCCTTGCGGCGGTGGTCCGGATGAGTTCCGACCGGCTCGAACTCGACGGTCTTGTTCGCCTCGTCGAACCACATGATCGCCGAGGCCGCCATCGTGCCGTCCGGGGCTTCGACGAGGACGTGCAGGTCGCCGCGGTACGCGGAGGTCCGGCGTACGCCCTCGTAGGTCTCGGCGCGGTACGGCGTCGGGGCCCAGACGTCCAAGTGCGCCTGGACCGCGGCTTCCGGCCCGGCCTCGTCCGCCGTGCGGAACGTGAACCCGGGCGGCAGGACGGGCTGTTCGACGTCGGTGAGGTCGCGCGCGTTGAGCTGCGTCCAGACGCCGGTGTCGCCGAGGGAGGACGGGTCGGTGACGTAGCCGTGGGCGGCCCAGCGGGTGAGGGCCAACTCGTCGGAGGCGGAGGGGATCACCGTGCGTTCGAGGCCCGGGGCGAGAGCGTGGAACCAGGTGATGATCTCTTCGAGCAGGGCGGGGTGGGAGGGGTCGTCGGGGTCGACCTGGTAGGTCAGGGAGGCGCCGGTGACGGTTTTGACGGTGCCGTCGCTTCGGCTTACCTGGTACGGGAGTTGGGCCCAGGCCCAGGCGGCCGGCTCGCCGCCGTCGGCGAACCAGAGGCGGGCGGGCCAGTGCGCGCCGAGGTCGGCGTGGCCCTTGCCCCAGATCCAGGCGAGCTCGCCGTAGGAGCCGCCGGCGGCGATCAGGTGGGGGTGGCTGGCGGTGACGCGCTGGGCCAGGGCTTGCATGTGGGTGACGTCGGCAGGGGTCAGGGGGGCGTAGTCCGTCATGGGGGGACACGGTCCCAGGGTCCCGGGGGTCCGTCGAAGGGTTTTCCGCCGCCGCGCGCTTCCGGTTGTCGCCCGGGTGGCCGCTTCCCGGTCAGCGGGCTGGGTGGGCGCGGCCTCTGACCAGGGGCAAGAAGACCTCGTCGATGATCTCGGTCAGCGTCTCGTCCGGGGCCTCGGGGAAGCCGCGGGAGGCGTATTCGGCGCGGAGGAGGGTCAACGGGGTGCCGGCCACGCGGGGGTGCAGGGATTCGGGTGGGGCCTCGCCGCGGGCCACCGCGCGGGTGAGCAGGGTCCACCATGCCGCGTCCGTGCGGGTGGTGCCGGACTGGGCGCGGAGGAGGGTGAGCAGGTCAGGGGTGTCGGCCGCCGCGGTGAGGAGGTCGCGGAGGACGGCGCCCTGGGGGGAGGACCACGTCTCGTTCGCCGCGCGCAGGAGCGCCAGCGCGTCGCCGCGCAGCGTCCCCGTGTCCGGGACGCGCAACTCCGCGTCGGCCAGGTGCCGGTAGGCCGCGACGCCGAGCGCCGCGCGGGACGGCCAGCGGCGGTAGATCGCGTTCTTGTTCGTGCCGGCGCGGTGCGCGACCCGGTCCATGGTCATGCCCGCGTAACCGGCCTCGCGGAGTTCCGCCGCCGCGGCCCGCAGGATCGCGTCCTCCAGCGCCGCGCCACGGCGCCGGGTCGTACCTCCGCGCTGCTCGTCAGCTGCCGTCACGTCTCTCCTCTCCCCGATAGGGTACCGTGCGTACCCTATTCCGCCTCCACCGGATCGGGAGACCTCTGTTGCGCGCCTTCGGCATCACCTACGACACCGGCTTCACGTCCGGCGGGACGACCACGCACGAACCGTTCCTGCCCGACATTGTCCAGCGCGAGATGCGGGTCATCCGCGACGACCTGCGCTGCGACGCCGTCCGGATCACGGGCGGGGACGCCGACCGGCTGGAGATCGCGGCGCGCGCCGCCGCCGACGCCGGACTGGAGGTCTGGTACTCGCCGTTCACCAACGGGCTGACGCAGGACGGGCTCTTCGCGTTCCTGCTGGACGCCGCCGAGCGGGCGGAACGGATCCGGCGCGGCGGCGCGCGGGTCGTGTTCCTGACGGGGTCGGAGGTCAGCCTGTTCACGGACGGTTTCCTGCCCGGCGGCAGCCTCCGGGAGCGGACGGCGCTGCTGGCCGACGACCCGGCGGCGTTCCGCGCGCTGCTCCCCCGGCTGCATGCCGACCTGAACGCGTTCCTCGGGCGGGTGGTGGGTGAGGTCCGTGGCCGTTTCGGCGGACGGGTCGGGTACGCGTCGGTCGCGTTCGAGGGGGTGGACTGGACGCCGTTCGACGTCGCCGCCACGGATTCGGGGTACCGGGACGCGACGAACGCGGGGACGTTCGCGGGCGCGCTCCAGGGGCAGTTGGCGCGGCTGGGGCCGGAAACGGCCTTCGCCGTGACGGAGTTCGGGTGCGGGACGTTCCGGGGCGCGGGGGACCTCGGCGGGCGCGGCGACTCGATCGTCGAGTGGGGGGACGACGCGCGGCCGGTGCGGATCGCCGCGGGGACCGTACGGGACGAGGGCGAACAGGCGCTGTACGTGCGGGAGATGCTTGAGGTCTACGACGGGGTGGGCGGGGTGGACGCGGCCTTCGTCTACACGTTCGCGCGGTGGGACCTGCCGGGGACGGCGGGGGACGGGGGCGGGACTGGGGACGGGGCTGGGGACGGGACCGGGGGCGGGACCGGGGGTGATCCTGAACGGGACTTCGACGCCGCGAGCTTCGGCGTCGTGCGGGTGCTGCCGCCGGGCGCGGCGCGCGGGCCGTACGCGGAGTTGGGGTGGGAGCCGAAGGCGGCCTTCCACGTGCTGGCCGGCTTCGGGCGGGCTCGCGGCTGAGGCGCGGGCCCGCCCGTTCGGAGCCCCGCTCCCCCGGTCGGCTCACATCGCCGGGACCCGGGCGGTTGGCGGGTTGCTGTGGGTGGGGCGGGGGGTCTCGCGGGGGCGGTGGGTCCGGGACTGCGGCGGGTCCGCGTCCGGCGCCTTCACCCGGAGGCGGCGGCGGGTTCCGGCGGCGAAGCGCTCGCTGGTCACCCGGTAGCCGCGCGAACGGAGTTCGCCCGTGTACGCGTCGAGGAAGTACGGCTCCTCCGGGCCCTCGTGGTAGAGCCGCACCCGGCGCAGCCCGAACCCGGCCATCCGGTAGCCGGGGCCCCAGGCGGCCTCGTCCACCAGCCAGTCGGCCGGTTCGAAACCGGCCGCGTCGAGCGTGCGGGCGATGCGCTTGCGTATCCCCACGGAATCAACTCCCGTTGCGGGTAGGCCGGGACGGGCGCGGGGCGGGGCGGGGTTCGCCGTGCGGCGGCGCGACCGGGGCGGGCCGACCGTGGGGTGGCGCGACCGGGCTCTTCCGGTCTGCGGATGGTGCTCCCACGGGGTTCCTCCAAGCGGCCGACGAACGCGAGTCATTGACTTCAACGCCGCCAGTCCGCTCCGCGGGTGACGGGCGCGAGTCACTGACTTACACGCGCCGGGCGGGCGCTCCCGTGACGCGCTTCTCTCCGCGAGCGGGCGCTCCCCCATGACGAACGCCCTCCGCGAGCGGGCGCTCCCCGGGACCGGGCGCTCCCCGTGACGGGCGCCCGCCGCCGCCTCCGCGCTACTTCGCGCGCAACACCGCCAGGCAGCCGCCGACTTGGGCCGAGTCCGGGCCGTCCGGATGCCACGTGCCCATCACCACCCCGGCCACGTCGGGCCCCTCGACCGCGCCGCCCACGCTGAGCACCCGGTGCAGCTGGACGGTCACGCTGCCCGCGTCCAGCACCCCCGCCCCCGTCCGACGCCCGCGCGCCTCCGCAGGCCCGACACCGTTCTTGCTGCTCGGGTCGGAGACCGTCTCCGCCCGTACCAGGCCCAGGAGTTCCCCGCGCCAGACCGGATCGGCGGCCCCGTCGTAGAACCAGCGGGTGCCGAGCACGCTGTGCTCCGAGGTCGCGATGAGCGGATCACCCGTGACCCCGGGCAGCGCGTCGGTGAGCGGGGCGCCCCGGTACGTCATCGGAATCTGGTACAGCACGGACGCGTCCCTCAACAGGTGCGTCTCGATGCCGACTTCACCGTCCGGATCCTCGAAGCGGAAGTACCCGACGGGAGTGAGCGTGGGTATCCCGGACCCGATGTACCACTCCTGCCGGGAGAGCCACTCGGGCAGGAACTCGCGGAAGTGGGGAACGAGGGTCGCGCCGGGATGTGTCTTCGCCATGCGCCCGCACGCTATCGCAGGATCCCCCTCGCGGCGCCGGCCATGGACGGTCTCGCCGACCGGGGCCGCACGTACGCCCCGCCGGGCCGAGGCTTGTCCGGGAAGCTGTTCTGGCTGTATATGTTGGGTAAGTACAGTGAGAACGGAGGGCGCCGTGCGGGTCGTGTTGTCCAACAGCAGTGGGGTGCCGCTGTATCAGCAGATCAAGGAGCAGATCGGGGCGGCCATCCTCGCCGGGGAGCTTGGGGAAGGTGACGCGCTGCCGTCCGTGCGGGTGCTCGCGCGGGATTTGCGGATCAGCATCATCACCACCACGCGGGCCTATTCGGAGCTCGCCGGCGAGGGGTTCATCGGGACCGTGCCCGGCAAGGGGGCGTTCGTGCTGCCGCTGGACTCCGCGCTCGTGCGCGAGCAGCTGCTGCGGCAGGTGGAGGACGGGTTGCAGGCCGCGCTGGACGCTGCCCGGCGGGGCGGGCTCGGGCGGGACGAACTCATCCAGATCCTCGACGGGTTGATGGGAGCTGAGCGCGAACATGCCTGAGGACAAGGCGAGTCAAGCCGCGAGCGCACCCCCACTCGCTTTCGCGCTGCGAGGCGTCGGCGTCCCCGTCGGCAACGGCTTCGCGCTGCGCGACGTCAGCTTCGAGCTGCCCACCGGCTACGTGATGGGCCTCATCGGCGCCAACGGCGCGGGCAAGACGACCACCATCCGCTGCCTGCTAGGCATGCGCGGCATCGAGACCGGCGAGATCGAACTCCTCGGGCACCGCGTGCCCGGGCCCGTCGCGCTGCGACAGGACGTCGGGGTGGTGCTCGACCACACCTACCTCGTCGGGGAGTGGCGGCTCGCCGAGGTCGAGCGGACGCTGCGGCCGTTCTACGACCGCTGGGACAGCGGGCGTTATCGGGAGCTGCTGGACGAGTGGGGGCTCGACCCCCGGGCGCGGGTCAAGGACCTGTCCCGGGGCATGGCGATGAAGCTGATGATCGCCGTCGCGCTCTCGCACCACGCGCGGCTGCTCGTCTTCGACGAGCCGACCAGCGGCCTCGACCCCGTCGCCCGCGACGAACTCGTCGGCATCATCGGGGACTTCCTGCTCGACGAAGGCCACAGCGTCCTGTTCTCCACGCACATCACCACCGACCTGGAGCGGATCGGCGACTACGTGACCCTCATCCACGACGGCCGCGTCATCCGCACCGGCCCCAAGGACGACGTCCTGGACGCCTACCGGGTGGTGCGGGGCGGCCCCGACGACCTGACCGGACTCGTCGGCGTCGAACTGATCGGCCTCAGAAGGACGGCGGCCGGCGCGGAAGCGCTCGTCCGCACCGAGGAGGCGGATCTGCTCGACGGCCACGTCCTCGTGGAGGCGCCGACGCTCGAGGAGATCGCCGTCCATGTCGGCTCCCGGCCGAGAAGGCCCGGAGCCACCGGGACCGCACCGCAACGAGGCGGCCGGCGCGGGGTGATCGCATGACCGCCGTCGGCCGGGTGACGATGCTGCACCTGCGCACCGTCGCGCCGTACCGGACCCAAGGGCTGCTGTTCTACGGCCTGTTGGTCGCGATCCTCGCCCGCAACCCGGTCGGCCTGGTGCCGGTGCTCGCGCTGATGCTCACGCCGGTGATCGCCGCGTACCCGTTCGTGATCGCCGACAAGGCGGGACTGGAGACGCTGTACGCCGTCCTGCCGCTGTCCCGCCGGGCGGTGGTGCTCGGGCACTACACCTGGGCGCTGGCGAGCTTCGCCGGCACGGTCGTCGCGGGCGCGGTCCCGGCCGTCATCCTCATGCGGACCGAGGACGGCCACCTGGACGGCCACACCCTGATGACGCTGCTGACCGTGTCGTGGGCGCTGTTCGCCCTCAACATCTCCGTCCAGCTCCCCCTGTTGATGCGGTTCGGCTACGCCCGCAGCAGCGCCCTCGGCACGAACATCCCCGTCGCCCTGATCATGCTGGCCGTCTACCGCCTGCACCTGACGATCGCGTCGGTCCAGGTCTGGCTGCCGCTGCTGTGGGCGGGCGGGGCGGCGGTGCTCGTGGCGTCGGCGACCCTGGCGGCCCGCCCGGCGGACCAACAGGCTTAGCGGGCGCGGCTGTTGGCCGGGTCCGGCGACAAGGCCCCGCGCTCATCCGTCGATCCGGGCCGCGTCCAGCCCGTCGAGAACCGCGTCCACCGTCTGGCCCGCGTCCAGCTCCGAGGTGTCGAGCCAGAGCCCGAGGCGCGGGGTCTCCGCGCGGAACACCCCGTCGAGCCCGCCGACGGACCAGGCCCCGTAACCGGACTTGCCCCGCCCCGCCTCCCGCGCCGCCACCGCCTCGACCCCGGGCGCCAGCACGACGAGGTAGAGCGGGCGCGTCCGCACCGCGGACAGGTACTCCGCCAAGTGCTCGCCCAGGATGACGTCCTGGACGACGACGGTCCAGCCGGCGTCCGCGTACGCGTCAGCCGTCGCCGCCGACAGGCGGTAGCGCAGCCGGAGTTGGGCGTCGGCCTCGGCCTCCGCCGCGGGCCCCGCCCCGGGCTCCACCTCCTGGCGTCCCGACACGATCATCCGGCGGAAGACGTCACCGCGTACGTGCACCGACCGGGGAAGCCGCTCCGCGAGCAGTTGGGCGACGGTGGACTTGCCCGACGCCATGATGCCGGTGATGACGACGACGGCAGCGGAGTGGAGCGGCTCGGTCATGCGGATCTCCTCCTCAGAACATGCCGTTTCCGTTCGCCGACTGCTCCGGGACCGGCTGCATCACGTCCCAGTGCTCGACGATCTTTCCCTCGTCGAACCTGAAGATATCCACGATCGCCGAGCCGGGCTGTCCCGGGACCCGGACGCCGTGGACGTGGGCTATCACGTAGTCGCCCTCCGCGAAGAGGCGTTTGACGTCGGCGTGCAGAGCCGGGAAGGACTCGGTGAGGGTGCCGACGAAGGCCCGGAGGCCCTCGCGGCCGTCCGCGATCAGCGGGTTGTGCTGGGTGTAGCGGTCGCCGACGAGCTTCGAGACAGCCTCGAAGTCCTTGTTGTTCAGGCCGGCTTCGTAGAAGGCGAGGACGGTCTGCTTGTTCGCTTCGAGCCTCGCTTCGAGGCTCGGGTCGGGTGCCGGGTCAAGCGTCGGGTCGGGGGACGGGGCGGCGGACGGCATGGCGTTGCTCCGTAGCAGTCGAGCTTGCGTGGACGAGTGTAGCGCTACAAGCGTAGCGCTATGCCGATTCGCCTACAATGGCTGCCATGAACACGACCCCGCCGGCGTCCGGCGCCCAACGCAGCCGCAACCGCCGCGGCCAGGGCGAACGGCTCCGCGAGGACATCCTCACCGTCACCCTGCGGCTGCTCGACGAGCTCGCCGACGACCAGGCGCTGTCGCTGCGCGCCGTCGCCCGCGAGGCCGGGGTCGCCGCCACATCCGTCTACCTGCACTTCGCCGACCACGACGCCCTCGTCCTGGCCGCCATGGAACGCTGCCACGGCGACCTCACGGAGGCGGTCGACAGGGCCGACACCGGCGCGGACGGCGACCCGGTGGCGAGCCTGCGCGCCCGCACCCTCGTCATGGGCGAGTGGGCCTTCCAACACCCGGGCCTGTACAAGGTGTTGCACGAGAGCACGATCAACCAGCGGGCGAACACCTCGTTCAGGTACGACCTCACCGAGGGCAGCACGGCCGCCGTCCAGCGCTGCATGGACGCCGGGCTCGCGCCGGCCGACGACGCGGCGGCCGTCGCGCTCGACCTGCGGGCGGCGGTGCACGGGGCGGTGTCGATACGGCTCAACCAGTCCAAGGAGAGCGGCAGGCAGTGGCCGCCGCTTGAGGAGCAGGTGGAGCGGTTCCTGGTCAAGCTGGTCGGCGTCGCCCGGTCGGGGGCGGGGGCGGGGGCGGAGGCGGGGGCTTCGCGAGGCTGACGGGCGGGGCGCCAACTGGCGCGTGGGCGCGGCTCGTTACGGGCCGCCGATCGCCTCCTACCGGACCGCCGCCGGCTGTCAGGCCGCCGCGCGTTCGGCGGGCGGACGGCGGCGCAGGCCCGTCTCCTGAAGCGCCGGCGGCAGGTACTCCTGGTCGAGCCTGCCAACTTCCGTACCGGGCGGGACGATCGCGTCGATCCGGTCCAGGATGTCGTCGCCGAGCACGACGTCGAGCGCGGCGAGCAGGTCGTCCAGGTGCTCCATCGTGCGCGGCCCGATGATCGCGCTGGTGACGCCCGGGTGCGCGATGGCGAACGACGTGGCGAGGTGCGTCAGCGGCATGCCCGCCTCCTCCGCGAGCGCGATGAACTGCTCGACGACGTCGATCCGTTGCCCGTCGTTGAGGTGCTTGAGGAAGCTGGCCCGGCGCAGCCCGTTCTCCTGGTTCCTGCGCACCCGCCCGGTCAACAGCCCCTGGGCGAGCGGCCCCCACACGAGCGCGCCCATCCCGTACCGCTGCACGACGGGCAGCACCTCGCGCTCGATGCCGCGGTTGAGGAGGGAGTACGACGGCTGCTCGGTGCGGAAGCGCGCCAGGCCCCGGCGCTCGGCGACCCACTGCGCCTCGACCATGTCCGAGGCCAGGGTGCCGGACGAGCCGATCGCCCGGACCTTGCCGTCGCGGATCAGGTCGGTGAGCGCGGAGAGGGTCTCCTCGACATCGGTGGTGGGGTCGGTGCGGTGGATCTGGTAGAGGTCGATGTGGTCGGTGCCCAGCCGGCGCAGCGAGTTCTCGACCGCGGTCATGATCCAACGGCGGGACGTGCCCTGCTCGTTGGGGTCGCTGCCGACCGGGCGGCTCACCTTGGTGGCGAGCACGACGTTGTCGCGGCGACCGCCGGCGAGCGCCTTGCCGACGACCTCCTCGGAGTCGCCGTACGCGTCGGCGGTGTCGATGAAGTTGATGCCGGCGTCGAGGGCTTTGTGGATGACGCGGACGGAGTCGGCGTGGTCGGCGTTGCCGATGGACGAGGCGAACATCAGGGTGCCGAGGGCGTACGGGCTGACTTTGATGCCGGTGCGGCCGAGGGTGCGGTAGCGCATGGGTCCTCCGGGGTGCGGTAGCGGGGCGGTGCGGTAGCGTGGGGGCTAAGTGGAAAGTCATTCCGGTACCTGTGTCGTCGACTATACGGAAAGGCTTTCCGGTTACGCAACCGGGAGGGATGATGGTGGGCGAGGAGGCTCAGGGGGCCGGGGGGCAGGTGGCCGGTTCGGGCGAGGGCCAGGCGGCCGGTTCGGGCGGTTCGGCCGGGGCCCAGGCGGCCGAGGGGGCGCCGCGGCGCAGGCGGGCGGACGCGCAGCGCAACGTCGACGCGCTGCTCAAAGCGGCGCGGGCCGTCTTCGACACGTCCGGCGTGGACGCCCCCGCCAAGGAGATCGCCGACCTGGCGGGCGTCGGCGTCGGCACCCTCTACCGGCACTTTCCGCTGCGCTCCGACCTCGTCAAGGCGGTGGTCGAGACCGGGATCGACGCGTGCGCGGCGGCCGGGCCGCGGCTCAGCGCCGTCCACGAACCCGGGGACGCGCTGGCGGAGTGGCTGCGCCAATACACCGCGTTCCTGGGGACGAAGCGGGGGCTGGCGCCGGCGCTGCACTCGGGCGACCCGGCGTACGCGGGGCTGTCCGGCTACTTCCACGAGAAGTTGGGCCCGGCGCTGGCCGCGCTGCTCGACGCGGCGGCGGAGGGCGGGGAGGCGCGGGGGGATGTCGAGGCGCATGAACTGCTGTACGCCATCGCGAACTTGTGCGTGCCGGTGCCCGGTGGGGGGCCGGAGTACAACCAGCGGATGGTGGGGCTGCTGATCGACGGGTTGCGGCAGCCCGGGGCGGGCGGCGGTCCGCGTTAGGTCGCCGTGAGGCGGTCGCGCTGGAGGCGGCGGGCGAGGGTGCGGCGGACGGCGGCGGTCTCCCGGGGTTGCTGAGGGGTTCCCTGAGCCGGGGCGTTTTCCGGTGCCTGGGCGGGAGCGTTCCTGGCGGGCTTCGCGGGGACGTCGAGACGGCGGCTGATCTCGTCGTACGCCGTCCGGTAGCTGCCGCCCAGCCGGGCCCGGTGCCGCAGGAGGTCGTCCTCGACCAGGCGCCGCAGTTCGTCCACGTGCCGTGGCGTGAAGCGTGTGCGGCCGCGGGCGACGGCGTCCAGGAAGGGCGTGCAACTCGCGCTGCCGGCAGGGACGTTCGCGGCGATCTCCTCGGCCAGCCCCCAGAGCCGGCCTTCGAGCCACGGCACGTCGTACTGGTCGAGGCCGAGGCCCATCGGGGGCAGCGGGTCGCCGCTCGCGCGGTACTTCGCGACGTGCTTGGACACGGCCGGCTGGCTCATCTCGGTGAGCCGGGCGATCCGGTCCTGCGTCCAGCCGAGGCCGACGAGGATGCTGATCATCTCGGCGCGCTGCTTGCGCATCTCCTCGCCGGCGCGGATGACCTCGTTCATCTCGGCGAGGATGCGTTCGGCCTGGTCGTCGGTGAGGGTTCGCGGCGCTTGCTGCGCTTCCTCCGGGTTCCTCTCGGGTGCCATAGCTCGGTTATACACCGTGGTCAGGTGAGGGCGAGGGCTTCATAACCGGGTTGTATAACGCGGTTATGAGTGACAGGATGGGCGTCATGCCCACTTTCACCGCACCTGACGGCACCCGGCTCGCCTACCGCGAGAGCGGCGACGGCGACCCGCTGATCTGCGTTCCCGGCGGTCCGACGGACTCCCGCTACCTCGGCGACCTCGGCGGCCTGTCCGCGCACCGCCGGCTGATCGTCCTCGACCTGCGCGGGACGGGCCGGTCGGACGTACCGGCGGACCCGTCGTCGTACCGGTGCGACCGCCTGGTCGACGACGTGGAGGCGCTGCGCGCGCACCTCGGGCTCGCGCGGGCGGATCTGCTCGGCCACTCGGCCGGGACGAATGTGGTGACGCAGTACGTGGCCCGGTTCCCGGAACGGGTCGGGAAAGTGGCGCTGATCGGGCCCAGCACGCGGGCGGTCGGCATCGAGATCGACGGGGAGGCGCGGCGGGAGGTCGCGCGCGGGCGGGAGGGGGAGGCGTGGTTCGCCGACGCGTGGCCGGTGCTGGATTCGCTGACGCGAGGTGGGGACGGGGGTGGCGATCCCGGGGCCATCGCCCCGTTCTTCTACGGCCGTTGGGACGCGGCGGCCCAGGCGCACCATGCGGCTTTCGGCCGCCCGGAGAACGCGGAGGCGGTGCGGGTTTTCGGGGCCCCCGGGGCTTTTTCGCCTGCGGCTACGCGAGCGGGGATTGCGGCGTGGGCGGGCCCGGTCCTCCTGCTCACCGGTGAGTTCGACGTGAACAGCCCGCCCGGCGCGACCGAGCGGTTCGCGTCGCTTTTCCCCGCGGCGGGGTGCGAGGTCCAGGCGGGGGCGGGCCACTATCCGTGGGTGGACGCGGCGGAGGCTTTCACGGGGGCGGTGTCTTCGTTCCTCCGGGCGTGAGCCTGCCCCCCGGGCCCCGGCTACACGGGGGCCACTCGCCGTGGGGGGCTCGGGCTTCGTGGCCCGGCCCCGGCCGGTGGGGGGCTGGTGGCGCAGTTCCCCGCGCCCCTGGGGGTCGGCCCTTGCGGTCGCGTGCCGACTTCCCCCCGGCGGGGGCTGAGCGCGCAGTTCCCCGCGCCCCTGGGAGGTTGCCCCATTGCGGTCGCGCGCTGGCTTCCCCCCGGCGGGGGCTGAGCGCGCAGTTCCCCGCGCCCCTGGGGGGTCGGCCCTTGCGGTCGCGTGCCGACTTCCCCCCGGCGGGGGCTGAGCGCGCAGTTCCCCGCGCCCCTGTCGGGGCGCCTCGTTGACGCCGGGCGTGAGGCTGTATTCGTTTTGCGGCTGCCGCCGCGCGGGCGCGAAAAGCCAGACGGGGCGCCCGTTACGCCGGGCGCGAGCGGAACGCCTTTAAAGGGGCGCGGGGAACTGCGCCACCAGCCACAGGCGGCGGAAAGCCGGCACGTCACCGCAAGGGGCACCTCCCAGGGGCGCGGGGAACTGCGCCACCAGCCCCCAACGGACCCGCACGGGGCCGCTCGCCCCAAGCGGGGCGCCCCGTCGGCGTCAGGTTTCGCGGGACGTTCAAACCGCCCGCGTTAGGGTGAGCCCCACGAACGGGTCGTACCCGGTGAGAGGTTGGAGCTGAACGTGTTCGGGGGCGGAAAAAGGAAAAGCGGGCTGCCGAAAATCCCGAGAAGCGTGGATCCGCGACGCGCCCGCGCCCTGCCGGTTCCAGCCCAAGCGCAAGCCGACGCGCGTATGTTCATGCTGGGTGGCGACACCATCCGGGCGGTCAAGGTGATCGTGGACGCCACGGGCTACGACCTGCGCCAGGCCCGGGACATCGTGTACGCGCTCGTCTACGACATCGAGGTGCCGAGGGAGAGCTGAGCCGGGGCGCGGGGCACGCGGATTCGCGGAACGTCACGCCCACGTGAGGGCGACGGCGGTCACGTCGGCGGTGCGGCCGGCCACGACCACGGCCAGGCCCTCACCGTCGAGTACCGCCAGGCGCGCGGCCATCCCGTCCCGGGGCAGCATCCGCACGCACGCGTAGGGCTCGTCCGCGATGAGCAGCGGTTCCGGGCACGGCTCGACGACCGGGCCGGGGCGCGATCGTTGGCTCGCCAGCCACGCCTCGATGGTGTCCCCCGTGATGTCGTCCGGGGGCTGCTCGACCTGGCTCATCACGTCGGCGATCAGCTCTTCAGGAGTGGCGCCGGGGCGGTTCACGGTGGGGTGCCGGAGGGTGGCGACAGTGACGTCCGGGTACTGGACGCGGATCTCGAACACCTCGTCGGGGGAACCGTAGTGGCTGCCGGCGGTGTAGCCGAGGAGACCGGTGGGGCGGCCGGAGGGGATGGCTATGCGGCCGGTGAGGGCTTGTTTCGCCCAGGCGAGGGTGAGGGGTGGGCGGGGTGGGCGCTCTTCGCTGAACTCCACGGGGGCCTCCGGCGGTTGAGGTAGGGCGAGCCGCGGCTCGCCTCGCGCAAGCCTAGCCACGACGGGGGGTGGCGCACCCCCGTAACCCCCACCGGCCGGTGGGGTCGGCTCGGACCGCAACGCGTTGCGGTGGGCGGGCTTGTGCAGGTCGGCTGTGGCTTGTCGCGCAGTTCCCCGCGCCCCTGGGAGGTGCCCCCTGACGGTCGCGAGCCGACCTCCCCCCGGTGGGGCTTGTCGCGCCCACGCGGCGGCAGCCGCAAATCGGATACAGCCCCGCGCCCCTGCCGGGGCGCCTCGTTGACGCCGGGCGCGAGCGGACCGCCTTTAAAGGGGCACGGGGAACTGCGCCACCAGCCCCAACGGGCGGAAAGACAGCACGCCACCGCAAGGGGCACCTCCCAGGGGCGCGGGGAACTGCGCCACCAGCCACGGCGGACCCGCACAAGTTCACTCACCCCAAACGGGGGCGCCCTCCCAGGGGCGCGGGGAACTGCGCCACCAGCCCCAACGGACCTGCACGTGGCCGCTCGGCGGGGGCGGTGGGTGTTCGCCGGTTAGGCGGCGGGGAGGTGGGGGTGGGGGTGGATCTCCTCTATGCGGTCGCGCTTCGCGTACATGTCCCAGTACAGGGCGGCCAGGTCGGCCGGGGAGACGACCGGGAAGGAGGCTGTTTTAGGGTCGGCGGCTGCCGACTCCGCGGCCTCGCTGCCGGTGATGAACGCGGCGATCGACAGGGTGCCGGCGTAGACGCCGGAAGGGGCGAGTTCGCCGTTCAGGGAGTAGAGCCAGTTGCGGGCCGCGGCCATCAGCGGGCCGATGCCGCTCCAGTGGGGCATCGGGTGGACGGCGGTGGCGCCGGTGGTCATCAGGAAAGCGCCGTCGCCGCGCGCCTTCCATTCCGCCAGCACCGCCTGGACGACGGCCAGCGGCGTGAGCAGGAGCAGCGGGATGTCCTGGGCCAGGTCGGCCGGTCGCAGCTCGGCGGCCGGGGTGAAACGGCCGCTGGGGAACGGGCCGTACTCGATCACGTCGATCCGGCCGAACCGCTCGCGGATCGCCCCGATCAGTGCGGGGATCTGCTCCGGCGCGGAGAGGTCGGCGGGGAAGCCGGCCGCCTCGATGCCCTCGGCGCCGAGCTCGTCGACCAGGGCGTCGAGGCGGTCCTTGCGGCGCGCGACCAGGGCGACGCGGAAGCCCTCGGCGGCGAACCGGCGGGCGATCGAGGTGCCGAGGCCCTGGCCGGCGCCGAAGACGGCGATCACTTTGGACATGGGGGTGCTCCTCCAACTACCGCGGTGCGGTGACGGTGACGGTAAACAGTGACGGCGAGGGAGTCCGGATCAGCGCCCACGGCATCCGCGAGGCCCTGACCTCCAATTCCTCTCATTTGTTCGTAACGCCATGATGCGCCAGTATGGAAGCCGCTACAAAAGGCACATCCATGTGCGCGACGGAGAGGAACGGGCGCCATGCAGGACAGCCCCGGTACGGAGATGGCCGCCGCGATCGGCCCGTGCGCGAGCATCCCGGCCGACCAGATGGCCTTCATCCGCCAAGTGCTCGACCGGATCGGCGACAAGTGGAGCATGCTGATCATCGCCGTCCTGAAGGACGGCACCCTGCGCTACACCGACCTGCAGCGCCAGATCCCCGGCATCTCCCAGCGCATGCTGACCCACACCCTGCGCCAACTCCAGGACGACGGCCTGGTCACCCGGACCGCGTACGCCGAGGTGCCGCCGCGCGTGGAGTACACTCTCGCCCCGCTCGGCCACGGCCTCCAGGAGATCGTCAAGCAGCTGATCGGCTGGGCCTCCGAGCACCACGACGACATCCGCGCGCACCGCTCCCGCACCCCCTCCACCCCTCGCGCGACGACCGGTTGACGTTCTGACAATCTAGGTACAAAATGTCAGGGTGTCAGAGCATCCCGTAACCACCTCCTCGCGGCGCGAGCAGATCGTGGGCGCCGCCGTCGCCGTGTTCAGCCGGTACGGCTACCGGCGTACGTCCATGGAGTTGCTCGCCGACGCCGCCGGCGTCTCCCGGCCCGCCCTCTACCAGCACTTCCGGAACAAGAAGGACGTCCTGCGCGGTGTCGCGCAGCTGATCGACGCGCAGATGGGGGCCGCCGCCCGCGCCGCCGTCGGCGGGACGGACAGCCTCGCCGACCGGCTCTACTCCGTGCTCTCCATCAAGCTCGAAACCGGCATCGGCGTCGCCGACGCCGGGCACCGGCAGGAACTCATCGCCGAGGCCACCGCCTTGGGGATCACCTCGGCCTCGCCGCTGGAAGGGCCGCTCGCCGACGTGCTGGCCGATGTGCCCGGGGTCAAGGAAGGCGCGGTCACCGCGCGGGAGATCGCCGCACTGCTGCTCGACTCCACCGTGGGGATCGGGCAGTCCGACGACCCGCCGGACGTGCTGCGCGCACGGCTGCGGCAACTCGTCGACCTCACCACCCGGGCCCTCGGACAGGGGAGCAGTTCCTGATGATCACCACTGTCGTGCTGGCGTTCACCGCCGGATTCTGCGCGGGCAACGGCCTGCCGTACTACGTGATGGGCAGCGTCGGCGACGGGGTCAGCCCGTCGCCGCTGCGGCCCTCCGCCGCGGGGAACGTCGTCAACGGCGTCATCCTGCTGGGCGCGGCGGCCGTGAGCTGGCACTACGCCCACATCTCCGATCACCCGTGGGCCGGTTGGGCCGCGGCCGGGGTCGGCGTGCTGTCGGTCGGGCTGATCCATGCCCGGCTGTGGCGGCGCGACCCCTGGGGGCGCACGCCCGAAGTGGCGCCCAACGCGGGCGCCGACGCCTAAAGTTGACGCACGCGGCGGCGCGCGGGCCGTCCGCTTGGGCGACTTGGGCCGGGGGAACGGGCAGATGTCCGACAGCACCACATCCGACAGCACGACGGCGGCACTGCCCTTCTGGGTCAGCCCGGTCGACGAGACCGGCGACGGGGACGACAGCCTGGGCATCCTCGGCGGGGACGCCGTCCTGCGCTCCGTCCCGCTGGGGCCGCTCCGCAAGAACCTCGCCGCGACCGTGGACGCGCTCCAGGAGATCTTCAACGACGTGATCGCGCGCGGCGGTTCGCTGCCGCTGGCCGAGGCACAGCTGTCGTTCGAGGTGACGGCGAGCGGCGGGGTCCAGCTCATCGGCACCGGGCAGGTGCAGGGCAGCCGGGGCCTGACGCTCACCTTCAAGCGGCCGTAGCGGCGCGGCTCCGGTGCCCGCCTCCTCCGTGGCCCGATTCAAGGCCCTGCTGATCGGGGCGAGCGAGTACGACGACCCGGCGATCGCCGACCTGCCGTTCGTCCGCGACGACCTCCAGAAGCTGCACGCGGTGCTGACCGAGCGGAACTTCACATCCGTGGAGATCGTGGAGTCCCGGCGCGGCATCACCGCGACCGTCGTCCACGCCCAGGTCAGCGGGTTCCTACGGGACGCCGCGCCCGGCGACACGCTCTTCGTGCTGCTCAGCGGCCACGGCCAGCACTTCAGGGGCGCCGACTACCTGATCCCGGAGGACGCGAGCTTCGCCGTACGGCCGTTCGCCGACTGCTGCGTGGAGATCGGCTGGCAGCGGGAGCTGGAGGACTCGGCGGCGGCCCGGATCGTGTTCCTGGTCGACGCGTGCCGCGAGGGCATCGAGGAGGACGTCAAGTCGCCTGCGGGCGTGGCCGGTTGGAGCAGGCGGAAGATCGCGGCGGCGCTACAGCGCAAGGTCGCCTACGTCTACGCCTGCTCCCCCGCCCAACTCGCGCGCTTCGTAAGGCCGTCGGACACCCTCGTGGCGAACGGCGAAGGGGCGGACGGTGGCGGGACGGACGGCGGCGGGACGGACGGCGTGTCGCCCGGCGAGGGGGGCGAGTCGTTCAGCCTCTTCTCGCGGGCCGTCGCAGATGTCGTCGGCGGGACCGGGCACGCCGTGGACCTGGCGGAGTTCACCGACCGCGTGCAGGACCGGATGGCGGCGCTGCACGCGGCCTACGGCAAGCCGGGGGCCGTCCAACTCCTGCACGTCACCACCGACACCGAGCGGGCCGGCTTCGACGTGCTGCCGGGCCCGGCCCGGCTGTCGGCCGTACATCCGTGGGTCCGGACCGTCACCGCGCATCCGGCCTGGGACCGTACCGCCGCGGGCCCCGGCCGGGACGCGCTGCGGGCCGCCTGCGGACGGATGGCCGTCCAACTCGCCGCCCGCTACGAGGAGTCGGCGGCGGCGCTGCGCGACGACCCCTGGCACGACGGGCAGTTGGGCCGCCGGGTGCAGGAGCGGATGGGCTTCCTGGTCGGCCGGATCGCCGACGTCCTTCCGGCCTCCGGCCCCGGCAGGCCCGCGCTCAGCCCGACGGAGGCCGCGCTTGCCGCGCTGCTGCCGCTGGTCGACCACACGTTCTGGGCCGCCGAGGCGGCCGGCCGGGTGGCGGTGCTGCGCGCGGACGGCGCCGGGCAACGCAGTCTGGACCAGGGCCGGTTCCAGGAGTTCATCCGCAGTCACCCCCGACTGGTGCGGCGGCTGCGGACCCTGGACCAGGCGGGCGATCCGCGCGGCGACGCCGAGCGGATCCGCTGGTGGCTCTTCCACCGGTGGCTGCTCCAGCAACCGGAGCTGTACGCGGGCCAGTCGCTCGCCTCGCTGCTGAGCGGCGACGGCGGTGGCGTTGCCTCTGACGGTGACGTCGGCGACCAACCGGCCTGGGTGGAGGGCGCGTTGTCCGCGCAACGGCTGGCCCGGTTCGTCCGCGACCAGCGCATCGCCCCGTTCTCGGTGGCGGGCGGCCCGGCCGCCGCGAGCAGCCCGCTGTCAGGCATGGCGTCCGGCCAGGCCGCCTACGACGAGGTGTACGACGTGGTGGCCGCGACCACCGGTGACGAGCACGAGGTGCGCGAGCCGCTGGTCGCCGCGCTTTGCAAGGCCGCACACGCCCTCGCGATCGACCCGGTCGACCTGCCGGAGATCGTGGTCGAGCACCTCGGCATCTCCGACAGCGTCGACCTCGGCCAACTCCTCACCACCCTCCGGGAGTCGGACTGGCGCGCCTCGGGCATCGGCCGCGCGCTGAACGCCGTCTGCCGGCACCCCGCCGTCCAGATCGCGCTGCGCGAGCACGCCCAGCGCACCGACACCCTGCTCCGCGACATCAACCGCGCCGCCGCGCTCGCACCGCTCGGCGCGCTGCCGCCGTACGCCGACGCCGACCGGGTACGGCTCAGCGGCCACACCCCCGAGCACCTGTCGGAGGGCATCCGCTTCCAGCTCGCCGAGGACCGCGTCCAAGAGCTGCTGATGGGCGAATCACTCTACGGCGACCGGTCGTTGGCGATCCGCGAGCTGTACCAGAACGCGCTGGACGCGCTCCGCTACCGCGACGCCCGCACCCAGTACCTGCGCCGCACCGGCGACCGCCGGCAGCCGGACGGGTGGGAGGGCCGGATCACCTTCCGGCAGGGCGTGGACCAGGACGGCCGCCCGTACCTCGAATGCCGGGACAACGGCATCGGCATGGGCGTCCACGAACTCAGCCGCACCTTCGCGCAGGGCGGCGCCCGCTTCGTCGATCTGCCCGAGTACGTCGAAGAGCAGGCGCTGTGGGCCGAGTTGCACCCGAAGATCGAACTGCACCCCAACAGCCGGTTCGGCATCGGCGTGCTGAGCTACTTCATGCTCGCCGACGAGATCACCGTCCGCACCTGCCGGATGACCCGCGCGGGCCGCCCCGGCCGGGTCCTTGAGGTCACGATCGCGGGCCCCGGCAACCTGTTCCGGATCGGGGACGCCGGGGAGGGCGAGGAGACCGGGACGGCGGTGCGGCTGCTGCTGAACCGGGGGGAGTTCGTGTCCTGCGTGGACACGCTGGAGAGCTTGCTGTTCGTCTCCCCGTACCGGGTGTCGGCGGAGTACGGTTCCCGGCGGCTGGAGTGGGCGCCGGGCGAGCTGTCGGAGTACGCGTGCACGCAGATGACGGGGGACCGCGGCCCGGCGGGAGAGCCGGCGATCAGCGTCGTCCCGTCTCGCGACCCGGATCTGTGGTGGGCACCGTCAGAGGGCCGCGTGCTCGCCGACGGCCTCCGCGTCAATCCGCCGGATGACGGCACGGATGCCCCGCACGGCGTGCTCATCAACCTGCACGGGCCGCAGCAGCCCGAACTGACCGTGAACCGAAGGTGGTTGCTCAGCCTCGACTCGGACCACGTGACACGCTCCGCGCTGGCCGCCGTGTCGGACCTGCTGCGGAACGGGCCCTCGCTGGTGACGCCCGGGTGGCTGAACCGGGTGTCGGCGTCGTCGCTGCCGCTGGCCGACACGATCGCCGAGCAGGCGGCGCGGCTGCGGCTGCCCGTACAAGCCGGGGTCCAGCAGACCACGTTCGACACCGTCGGCCACTTTCCGGCGGACCGGCTGCTGCTGGCGCTGTTCGGCCTGGACACTCTCTCGCACCAGCCCACCCGGCGTGCCGCGCCCCTGGTCCGCTGCATGCCACAGGCCCTGCTCGCCTGGCGGCTCCGTGCACTGCACCGGGCGAGCACCGATGGACCACCCGCCGGGCCGGGTACACGCCTGTCCCCCGCCGGAGCCGTACCGGACGCCGTCCGCGCCAGGCCCTCGGACCAGCGGCTGCTGCTCTTCCTGCCGCGCAGCAACAGGTGGCTCATCAACGCCGGGCGGCACATCAGGCCCTCGACCGACGAATTCCCGTACGACAAGGTGCTCACCGGCAACTGGCCGGTGTCCACCGACCCCTTCGCGGCCGGCGCCAACAACCTCTCACTGCTCCCTACTTGGCGCCCCGCCGCAGAGACGCTGACCGCACAGGAGATCTTCGACGCCGTCGAGCCGAGCGGGATGACCGCCGGTGAGGTCCGCGACCGGTACACCGAACTCGGTTATCGGGCCGAGCCGTTGGGCGGCACCGAAACAGCCGGTCCGGCCGACCTGCCGCTGCTGTGGCCACTCGGCAGCGGCGTCACCGGCTGGCTGCCGCCGGGCGCCGCACTGTCGCCCGCGCAGATCGCGTACAGCGCCGCGATGGCCGACTGCTCCACGCACGCGGCGGCCCGGCGGCTGCGGGACCTGGGCTACCAGGTGCCGGCGGTGTACCCGGTCAGGGACCGCTGGCTGCTGGAAGAGCGGCGGATGCTGAACAGGCCGTGGTCGGCCCAGTCCGTGCAGCCTCCCGAGGAGGAGTTCGCGGAGGTGACCCGGGTCAAGCTCGTGTCGGCCGCGCACGTTTCGGGGTGGCCGGTACGGAAGGTGGCCGGCCTCCTGCGGGAAGCCGGCTTCGTCATGCCGGGCGGGACCGACGCCGTGGCCGAGTTGAGCCCGGACGACGAAGTGCTGCTCGGCGGAAGGGAGTTCTCGCCTCCGGTGGACCGCACCCTGTCGGTGGCGTACATCTTCGCGGTGGCCGCCCGGACCCGTCGCCCACCGGACGATGTGCGACTGCGGTTCGGCCAACTCGGTTACGCCGTGCCCGACTCACTCCCGGAGCTGGACGACCGGATCCGGGAGTGCCTCCAGCTCGTCACCGAGGCCGACCGGGATCTCTGTTGGTACATCTCGGACGAGCCGGTCCCGCTGCACGTCCTGGGGCTCCTGGCCGTCAGGGTCGGCCGCAGCGTGCGGGCCGTGGCCGAGGCGTTGGCCGCGCTCGGGCAGCCATGCGCCGAGGTCTCGGAGTTCGCCACCTCCCTCGACCCGGGCGACCTCGCCGACCTTGGGGCACCGGGCCGTCCGGTCACCGCCGCCGAGCTCTATGCCGCCGCCCAGCAGGGTGGCATCTCCCGGGAGGACGTCCTCCACCAACTGGCCGCGCTCGGCTATGAGATCGCCCCGATAGACCCGGAGTTCGAGCGGGACGTGTGGGCGGAGGGGCAGTTGGAGGGGTTCCTCGGCGAGGGGTCGAGGGGGATGCCGGACTTCCTGGCGAGCTTCTCGTCGTTCGCGGGCGCCCCGGCCGACGCCGACCGCGCGTCATTCGGCGTCACCGACATCTCGCTGCCCGCACTCGCCGCGTTCGCGCTGCGCCGCGGGCTCGCCCTGCGAGAGGCATCCGACATCGCCGAACACTGCGGCCTGCGCAGCCCGGTGCGCGACTGGTTCCCCTGACACACCGCCGCGCGGCCGCGACTCACCCCGGCCGGCATCACCAGGGGCGCGGGACTGTTGTCGATCTGCGGCTACCGCCGCGCGGCCGCGACTCACCCCGGCCGGCATCACCAGGGCCGCGGGACCGTGTCCGATGCGCGGCTGGCGCCGCGTGGGCGCGACTCACCCCGGCCGGCATCACCAGGGCCGCGGGGCTGTGTCCGATGCGCGGCTACCACCGCGCGGGCGCGACTCACACCCCGGCCGGCATCACCAGGGCGCGGGACTGTTGTCGATCTGCGGCTACCGCCGCGTGGGCGCGAGTGGAGCGGGTTTAAAGGGGCGCGGGGAACTGCGCGACCAGCCACGACGGTGGCGCGCCTGACCACCGGCCCGGAGGGGCAGTCGCTGTCTGTGTCTGTTCCGCTCGCGGCAGCGAACGAGGCGCCCGGCCCGTCAGGGGCCGGGGTATTTGCGGCGACGGAGGCCCGCGGCCGTGAGGCGGCGGACGAGTTCCTTGCTGCCGATCTCGATCGCGCCGAGCCGGACCGCTTCGGCGTAGCGGGACGCCGGGAGGTCGTAGTGGTCGCGTTCGAACGCGCGCGGCGGGGCGCCCAGGCGGGCGGCGAAGGCGTGCAGCTCGGCGTACGAGGTGTCGCTGACCAGGTGCGACCACAGGCGGCCGTGGCCGGGCCAGGTCGGCGGGTCGATGTAGACGGGCACGGTCAGCTGTCTTCCGGGGCGGGGTCGGGAGCCGGGCCCGGGCCCAGCGAGCCCACCGGGGCGATCGCCTCGCCGACCGCCTCGCAGACCCAGTGCGGGTCCGGGCCGAGCTCGGGTTCGACGGCGAGGGCGTGCGGGTCGTCGCAGTGCGGGCACAGCGGCCAGCGGCCGTAGGTCTCCAGGAGGGCGTCCTGGACGTCCTGGGCGAGCAGGCCGGGGACGTAGGGGGCACCGTCGGACCACTGCTCCAGCCACCAGCGGCGCGAGCTCACGGCTTCTTCGAGGAGGGAGACGGTTTCGGGGGCGGTGGCGCCTCTCGCTTGGAGGTCGGCGAGTACGAGTGCACGGGCGGCGTGCAGCACGCTCTCGTCTGCGGGCTCCGGCCCGCTGTCCCGGTCGGGGCGCCCTTCTTCCGGTACGTTCATCCCCCTATTTTCCCCCTTCGGGGGAACCGCCCCACCAGCCCCTTCCGGTCGCCCCCGGACCGTCCGCCCGTCGGCTAGGAACCCGCTGACGTCAGGGCCTGGCGGAGGTGGCCGTTCGAGGCGGCCAGGAGGCGGGTGGCTGTGGGGGCGTCCACCTGGGCGAGGAGGGTGAGGATCGCGGGCTTGACCTCGCCGTCCGTGGCCGTCAGGGCCGCCTCGATCGCCGCGTCGCCCGCTCCTGTCGCGAGGGCGACGATCCGGCGCGAGCGGGCCCGCAGCTTCTCGTTGGACGCGCGCACGTCCACCATCAGGTTGCCGTAGGTCTTGCCGAGCCTGATCATCGTGATCGTCGACAACATGTTGAGCACCAGCTTCTGCGCCGTCCCGGACTTCAACCGCGTTGATCCCACGACGAGTTCGGGTCCGACGACCACCTCGATCCCGTGCTCCGCGGCAGCGGCGAGCGCGGACCCGGCGTTGCACGAGAGGCCGATGGTCAGCGCGCCGACCCCGCGCGCGTACTCCACCGCGCCGACCGCGTACGGCGTGCGGCCGGACGCCGAGATGCCGACCACGCTGTCGGCCGCCGTCAGCCCCAGCGCCGCCAGGTCCGCCGCGGCCAGCTCCCTGCTGTCCTCGGCGCCCTCGATCGACGTGACCATCGCCTCGGGGCCGCCCGCGATCAGGCCGACGACCTCCTGCCCGGGGGTGGTGTTGAACGTCGGCGGGCACTCGCTGGCGTCGAGTACGCCGAGCCGTCCCGCCGTGCCCGCCCCGGCGTAGACCAGCCGCCCGCCGCGGGCCATCCGCGCGGCGATCCCGTCGATCGCGGCGGCGATCTGCGGCAGCTGGCCGGCCACCGCGGCCGGAACGGTGGCGTCCTCACCGTTCATCGTGCGCGCGATGTCCAGCGTCGAGAGCCGGTCGATCTCCGCCAGGTCCGGGCGGAACTCCTCCGTCGTGAGCGTCTCCAACTCGCGGCGCAGCTCGGTGTAATGCGACATATGCGGCTCGTTCATCCTTACTCTGCGATGCTTTTCCGGTGCTCTTCGGCGCTCTGACGTGCGTGAGGAGGCGGGTACGGGCGGTAAGCGGCGGAAAGTGCCGGTTGGTGACGATCATGCCTCATGCGCGGGCGGCGCGCGGCCGGTGCCGGTGCGCGAGCGCTTCGTACGAAGCGGACAGGGCGGGCGCGGCGGAGTCGTAGGTGCGTTGCGCGACTCCGATGAACAGGCAGTCCACGACCAGCAGTTGGCCCGTCCTGCTGGACATCGCGGCCGGCCGCAGCTCGCTCTCCCGCGAACTGGACGTCGTCAGCACGAGATCCGCGTACTGCGTCACAGCGCCGTCCGCGCGGCCGGAGATCGCGATCGTGGTGGCACCGTGGTCGAACGCGGCGCGCAGCGGCTCGATGACGTCGTGGGTGCTGCCGGAGTGGGTGATCGCGAGGGCGACGTCGCCGGGCCGGAGTTGGACGGCGTTGGTGACGGCCAGGTGCGGGTCGGCGTGCGCGTGCGCGATCAGGCCGATCCGCAGCAGCTTCTGGGCCAGGTCCTGGCCGACGAGGCCGGACGCGGCCATGCCGTAGATGTCGATCCGGCGGGCGACGGCGAGCGCGCCGACCGCCGCTTCCAGCTGCACCATGTCGAGTTGGGCTGCGGTGTCGGCGAGGGTCTGCTGCTCTTCGAGGGCCAGCTTGGTGACGACGTCGGGGAGGGCGTCGTCCACGGCGATGTCGGCGGTCATCGCCGGTGGCGCGCCGGTCGCCTGCTGGGCGGCGAACGCGGCGAGGGCCAGCCGCAGGTCGCGGTAGCCCGGGTAGCCGAGCAGGCGCGCGGTGCGGACGACGGTGGCTTCGCTGGTGCCGGTCCTGATCGCCAGGGCGGTGACGGTCAGCTGGGCGCAGCCGGCGGGGTCGCTCGCGACGGCTTCCGCGACGCGCTGCATCGAGCGGGTCATGGAGGGCGCGGCGGTGCGGACCTTCGCGGCGAGGGCTCCCGGGTCGGGGAGGGTGACGGGGGTGGCGGGAGGAGTGGGGGTCGGCTGGGCGGTGTGCGCGGGGTGGGCTGCACGCATGCTTCGGAGGCCTGGGGGGAAAGTTTCCTTCACGCTGTAGGTCACCTTCTGAAAGGTATTTTCACCCCCAGCTCCCGTCAACCCCGCGTCCCCGGCCGAACCCGGCCAGCCCCCGGGCGGTCAGTCGGGAAGCGCGGCGAGCATCGCCTGTTGGTGGCGGTATCCGACCGTCTCGTACCCCACCACCGTCACGAACGGCGCGAGCATCACGATCAGCAGGCACACCGCGATCGCCGCCCCGACCGCCGCCAGAACGACCGCCACCGCCAGGACGAGAAGCGTCGCCGAGATCAGCAGCAGGTGGAAGCGGTCCGCGGAGGACAGCAGCAGCGTGTGCAGCAGGTACACCATCAGCAGGTACACCCCCACCGGCACCGCCAGCGCGAGCACCACCGCCGTCCGGCCGATCTCCGCGTCGTGCTCCAGGGCGAGTCCGGCCACGTGCAGTCCCCCGCCGGACGCGGCGATGCCCGCGAACAGCGGGATGTGGCCGTAGCCGAACAAGTACCCCCGGGCCCGGCGGCGTTCGAGGACGTCACCGAACGGCGTGGTGAAGTACACCCACCACATGCCGAACGTCAGGCCGATGCCGGCCACCACCACCGCGATGGCGTTGCCGCTCCAGTGCGTGCCGTCCGCGCCGCCGAGCAGTTCGCCGGACGAGGCGACCGTGCCGACGACCCCCTCGCCGAGCACGATGATCGCGAACAGGCTGTAGCGCTCGGCGACATGGTGCGGATGCCACGGTGTGTCGCCGGCGCCGCCCTGGGCGAGCCGCGGCAGCACCATCTCCAGCACGCCGAGCACCGCGAACGCGGCGAAGGTGGCGGCGAACGGCAGATGCGTGAACGCGAGGGCCAACCAGCCGAGTTGGAGGAGCGCGGTCCAGCGGATGTTGGCCATGCCGACGTCCCGGTACCCGGGTGACTCGCGCGCGGCCCGCCACCACTGGGACAGCAACGCGACCCGCATCACCACGTACCCGAGCACGATCACCCGCATCTCGAAGTGATCGCCCTCCTGCACGGAGTGGAACATCGCGGGCAGCCCCAGCGAGAACACCACGACGCCGATCATCTGCACCATCGTGAGCGCCCGGTCCAGCCAGTCGTCCGTGCCGAACGCGGACGCGAACCAGCTGTAGCCGATCCAGGCGACGCTGATCGCGAACATCGCCACCACGAACGCGGCGACCCCGCTCCCGGCGTGGCCCGCGGCCAGCGTCTCCGCGAACTGGTCGGCGGCGGTGCCGACGGCGACCACGAAGGTCAGGTCGAACAGCAGCTCAAGGGGGGTGGAGACGCGCCCGCGCTCGCCGGGATCGCGCCCGGTCATCCGCACCCGGCTGTGCGCCAGCCTGCGGACCCCGTCGCCGCCGCCCCGCGCCTCGTCCCCGCCGTCCTGCGCCCCGTCGCCCGTATCCGCGGCCGCCCCGGCGGACTGCGGGGGATCGTTCTCGCTCGGCATGGTGGTTCGGTGGTCCCTTCTCCGGTGGGGATGAGCTTGCTGCACCCTGTCTACGGCGTCCAGGCCGTCAGAGCCCGGAAGGCGGGGCGGGCGGCGGGCGCAGGGCGTCCAGGAGGAGGTCCAGGAGGCGGGTGACGCGCTTCGGGGTGTCGCCGGCCGCGGTGGCGAGGAACACGCCGAGCAGCATCGTGGTGATGTCCTCCGCCTCGACGTCCGACCGCAGCGAACCCGCCCTGGCGCCCTCGGCGAGGAACGTGGCGAGCACGGCCGTGATCCGCTCGCGGGTGGTCGGAGTCGCCATCCGGCCGGACGCCCAGCCGGCCCGCAGCGTGTCGATCATGCCGCGCTTGGTGGCGACGAAGGCGGCGTAGCGGTCCATCCACGCGCGCAGGGCGGCGTCAGGGGGGAGGTCGGCGAGCAGGGCGGGGGCGCTCGCGGTGACGTCGTCGAGCTCGGCGGCGTAGACGGCCTCGACCAGGGCCTCGCGGGTCGGGAAGTGCCGGTAGAGCGTGCCGATGCCGACGCCGGCGGCGCGGGCGATCGTCTCCAGGACGACGGTGTCGTCGGCGGCGGTGAAGGCGTCGCGGGCGGCGGCGAGGAGTTTCTCGCGGTTGCGGCGGGCGTCGGCGCGGGCGGGCCGGCCGGCGGCGTCCGGGACGGGGTCGGGGGACGGTTCTCCGGGCGTGCCGGGGGGCTCCGGCGCGCCTGGCGGATCGGCGGGAGTCAAAACGGAGGTACCTCCGGTAGTGTTACAGTCGAAGAACGGAGGTTCCTCCGCTTCGTATCCATGGTCGCACAAGGACGGGATTCCCATGTCGCACACCGACACCTTCACCGACACCACGGCCTCCGGCGCCCCGCGCCCCGGAGGCGGCTGGCAGCTCGCCGGGCACACCGTCTCCCGCGTCGGCTTCGGGGCGATGCAGCTGGAACGGCTCGACGGCGACCGGGCCGCGGCCGTCGCGATTGTGCGGCGCGCGGTCGAGCTCGGCGTCGACCACATCGACACGGCCGAGTTCTACGGGTACGGCTTCGCCAACGGGGTCCTCCGCGAGGCGCTGCGCGAGGAGGACGGCGTGGTCGTCGTCAGCAAGGTCGGCGCGGCGCCGGACCCCGGCGGCCCGCGCCCGCTGCGGCTCGCGCAGCGGCCCGAGGAGCTGCGGGAGGCCATCGAGGCCAACCTCGCGAGCCTCGGGCTCGACCAGATCCCGGTGGTGAACCTGCGGCGCGCGGACGCCGGGGCCGGGCTGATCGCCGAGGGCGACCAGATCGTCGACCTCGACGACCAGCTCGCGGTGATGGTCGCGCTGCGCGACGAGGGCAAGATCGGCGCGATCGGACTCAGCAACGTCAGCTTGGCGCAGCTGCGGCGGGGGATGCCGGCGGGGATCGTGTGCGTGCAGAACGCTTACAGCTTGGTGGCGCGGGACGACGAGGAGACGCTCGCGCTGTGCGTGGAGGAGGGCATCGCGTGGGTGCCCTACTTCCCGCTCGGCAGCGCTTTCCCCGGCTTCCCGAAGGTGACGGACCAGCCCGCGGTGCGGGCGGCGGCGGAGTCGCTGGGCGCGAGCCCGGCGCAGGTGGGGCTGGCGTGGCTGCTCCAGCACGCGCCGAACGTGCTTTTGATTCCGGGGACGGCGGATGGGGCGCACCTTGAGGCGAACGTGGCGGCAGGTTCGCTCGCGCTGAGCGGTCCGACGATGGCTTCCCTCGACGCGATCCGCGCTTCCCGCTGAGCCCCGACCCGCCCCGCCGCGGGGGTTGCGCCCGTACCCCGACTGCCAGCCGGTGGGGGCTGAGCGCGCAGTTCCCCGCGCCCCTGACGGGGCGCCCTTGTCGCCGGGCGCGAGCGGAGCGCTTTTAAGGGGCGCGGGGAACTGCGCGACAAGCCACGGCGGGCCCGCACCTACCCACGACGGGGCCGGGCCCCGAAAGGGGCGCGGGGAACTGCGCGACAAGCCACGACGGCGCCGCACCTACCCACGACGGGGCCGGGCCCCGAAAGGGGCGCGGGGAACTGCGCGACAAGCCACGGCGGGGCCGCAGTGATTCGCGGCGGTCAGGGGCGGGGGGGCTGGAGGGACTCCAGGCGGGTGAGGAGGGCGCGGAGGGTGGGCTCGGGGATGGACGGGTGGGGGGCGGGGGAAGCGGGGTCGAGCCAGGGCCAGAGGTCGGGCCCTATGAGCTCGCTCGCGCGGACCGGCGCGCGATACAGGTCCGTGCCGTACTCCTCCGCCAGCCGCGCCGCGAACAACCGCTGCAACTGCGGACGCAACCGCTTCTCCAGGTACGCCGGCCCCTCCGCCCCGAGCGCGTTGTGCACCAGCCACTCCCACGACCCCAGCCCCGGCTGCGAGTGGCCGAGCAGCCGGACCGGCCGGCGCAGGCCCGAGTCCCGGGCGCTGCCGGCCAGCGCGTAGCGGGCGATCACGATGCCCGCCGCGACGAACGCGGCGAGGCCGAAGGCCACCGCGTCCACCCCGTCGGTGACCGCGAGCAGCACCTCGCCGGCCGCCGCGACGAGCACCAGCACCGTGACGGAGTGCCGTACGGAGCCGATCCGTACCCGCCGCCGCGGGGGCGCGGTCTCGGCGCGGGCGGCGGTCTGCACCGGGGCCGTGATGTCGATGAAGCCCCGCGAGTTCGCCGTCATACGCTCTCTCCCGCTCCTAGTTGGGCCGCCAGGCCGTTCAACGCGGCGGCGGCCCGGTCCCGTTGGGCGTCGGACATCGGGTGGCTGGAGTAACGGGCCTCCCGGAACAGGTCGGTGAGCGCCGCCGCGTCCGCGGCGATGTCCAGGCCGCTGTCGGCGACCCGGCGCAGCAGGTCGGTCGGGGTGTCGGAATCCTCCCTGACGACCCCGGAGCCGGCCAGCGACGCCTCCATGGCGACGTAGCAGGCGATCACGGCGGCCCGCGCGTCGGAACCGTCGAGCAGCGCGCGGCGGCCGGATGCCACCGCGTCCGCCAACGCCCCAGCCGCGAGGGGCGGTTCGGCGCTCGGCGCCTGCGGCGGCTTCCCGCCCAGCTCCTCGCGCAGCCGTACGTACGCGTAGGCCAGCCCCGCGAGGAACACCAAGGCGATGACGACGAGGACGACGTACCAGAGCGGGGAGTGGCCCGATTCCGGCGGAGGGGGGTTCGGAGGTGCGGAGGGCTGGAGCGCGGGGAGGGGGGCGGGTTTGGGGGGCGGTTCGTGGTAGGGGCGCCGCCGCAGCCGGTGCAACGCGATGGCCCCGGCGGGCACGGCGACGGCGAACGCCAGCAGAGCGGCACGCACCGCCTGCACGAGGCGCAGTTCGACGGGGTCGAGCGACGCGTTGTGCCCGACCTGCCCCCGGTGCCGGATCAAGAGGGCCGCGCACAGCACGCCCCAGCCGAGCGCGAGCAGGATCGTCGGCAGATCGCCCGTGACCACCCCCCGGCTCCGCCCGGGCCAGCCCCCGGGCCGCAGCAGCAGCGCACTCAGCGCGACCCCGGCAACGACCACGGCGAGCAGCACCCGCCCAAGGCCGCCAGAGCCACCGGAGCCGACCGACAGGCCCGCGCGACCCGGCCTCACCGCGCTACCCGCACCACCGGGGCCGGCCGCCAGCCCGCGACCCGGCCTCGCCGCGCTACCCGCACCACCGGAGCCGGCAAACACGTCCGCACCACCCGTACCGCCCGGCGCAACCGGCCCACCCGCACCGTTCACCCCCGGACCATCGCCGTGCTTTCGCCGCACCGGCCACCACACGCTCAGCTCCGTCCCCCCGTGCCCCCGTCCCCTCGCGGCAGCCTCGCACACAAGTCCGGGGGCCCGCCAGACCGGGCCGGCCGGGGCGGCGGGTGCCCGGCGGACGGCTCGCGTCGGGCCCGCGGCAAGCGGAAGGCGGTGCCCCCCTGTCGTCCAGGGGGGCACCGCCTTCGTCGCGCGGGCTGCCGATCGGGCTGATCCGGAGAGGATCGGTCAGATCAGAAGTCCATGTCACCGCCGGGCATGCCGCCCGGAGCGCCGGCCGGAGCCGCCTTCTCGGGCTTGTCGGCGATGACCGCCTCGGTGGTGAGGAAGAGCGCGGCGATGGAGGCCGCGTTCTGCAGGGCGGAGCGGGTGACCTTCGCCGGGTCGATGATGCCCTCGGCGATCAGGTCCACGTACTCGCCGGTCGCGGCGTTGAGGCCGTGACCGGGGGTGAGGTTGCGGACCTTCTCCACCACGACGCCGCCCTCAAGGCCGGCGTTGACGGCGATCTGCTTCAGCGGGGCCTCGAGCGCCAGCTTGACGATGGCGGCACCGGTGGCCTCGTCACCGTCGAGCTCCAGCTTCTCGAAGACGGCGGTCGCCTGGAGCAGCGCGACGCCACCACCGGCGACGATGCCCTCCTCGACGGCGGCCTTCGCGTTGCGCACCGCGTCCTCGATGCGGTGCTTGCGCTCCTTGAGCTCGACCTCGGTGGCGGCACCGGCCTTGATGACGGCCACGCCGCCGGCCAGCTTCGCCAGCCGCTCCTGGAGCTTCTCGCGGTCGTAGTCCGAGTCGCTGTTCTCGATCTCGGCGCGGATCTGGTTGACCCGGCCGGCCACCTGCTCGGTGTCACCCGAGCCGTCGACGATGGTGGTCTCGTCCTTGGTGATGACGACCTTGCGCGCGCGGCCGAGCAGGTCCAGGCCCGCGTTCTCCAGCTTGAGGCCGACCTCCTCGGAGATGACCGTGCCACCGGTGAGGATGGCGATGTCGCCGAGCATGGCCTTGCGGCGGTCACCGAAGCCGGGGGCCTTGACGGCCACGGACTTGAAGGTGCCGCGGATCTTGTTGACGACGAGCGTGGACAGCGCCTCGCCCTCGACGTCCTCGGCGATGATCAGCAGCGGCTTGCCGGACTGCATGACCTTCTCCAGGAGCGGGAGCAGGTCCTTCACCGAGGCGATCTTGGAGTTGACGATCAGCACGTACGGGTCGTCGAGCGACGCCTCCATACGCTCCAGGTCGGTGGCGAAGTAGGCGGAGATGAAGCCCTTGTCGAAGCGCATGCCCTCGGTGAGCTCGAGCTCGAGCCCGAAGGTCTGCGACTCCTCGACGGTGATGACGCCTTCCTTGCCGACCTTGTCCATCGCCTCGGCGATGAGCTCGCCGATCTGGGTGTCGGCGGCGGAGATGGAGGCGGTGGAGGCGATCTGCTCCTTGGTCTCCACGTCCTTGGCCTGCTCCAGCAGAGCGGCGGAGACGGCCTCGACGGCCTTCTCGATGCCGCGCTTGAGGGCCATCGGGTTGGCGCCGGCGGCTACGTTGCGCAGGCCCTCCTTGACCAGGGCCTGGGCGAGCACGGTCGCGGTGGTCGTACCGTCACCGGCGACGTCGTCGGTCTTCTTGGCGACTTCCTTGACCAGCTCGGCGCCGATCTTCTCGTAGGGGTCCTCCAGCTCGATCTCCTTGGCGATGGAGACACCATCGTTGGTGATCGTGGGGGCGCCCCACTTCTTTTCGAGAACGACGTTGCGGCCCTTGGGGCCGAGGGTGACCTTGACGGCGTCGGCGAGCTGGTTCATCCCGCGCTCGAGTCCGCGCCGCGCCTCCTCGTCGAACGCGATGATCTTTGCCATGGTGAAGTGTCCTCCGCGGACTGGGTTCCCCCACCGGGGCAGGGGGCGGTGGATCGGACCGCGTGGCGCCCGCGACGGACGGCCAGCCTGGTCGCCGGTATCTTTCCGGCGCCCGAGCGGGCCTCGCCGACCCGGTCCTGCTGTCACTCTCACTCGGAGAGTGCTAACGCCAATGATTAGCACTCACCCGGGTGGAGTGCAAGCGTCAGCCGTCCGGACCCCCCTTACGTGCGCGCCCCACGTGCGCGCGCACGAAGGACCCGTACCGCGGCACTGCGGTACGGGTCCTTCGCCGTGAGTACGTCGCGTCGGTGGCCGAACGCGCCGGAGCCGATCAGCCGGCCAGCCGGACCATGTCCGCCTGCGGCCCCTTCTGACCCTGCGAGATCTCGAACTCGACCCGCTGGCCTTCTTCGAGGGTGCGGTAACCGTCCATCTGTATCGCGCTGTAGTGGACGAAGACATCCGCACCACCGTCGACCGCGATGAAGCCGTAGCCCTTCTCCGCGTTGAACCACTTGACGGTGCCCTGAGCCATTCCTAACTCCCCTATTACTGGCCCTATCGCGGCCCCGCGCTCCGCGGGCCCGGGTCAGACCTCACCCCGGGTAGGACCCCTTACCTTCGGCAGGGAGAGCCACGAGAGGTGTGCGCCGGAACGCGTCGACCGCGGCTGAATGTATCTGCACGGATGCCCAGTGCAACAGGTCAATCGGACGAGAATTCTTGGCGTGACCGATCGGAAATAGCCCGTGATAAATCGATAATGCGGGGCATCTCGGGCCTGACATAGCTCACCAACGGGACATTCGTCACGTGAATTTGGCGATAAATCGCCGCACTGACCGTCGATGGGGGGCACTTGCCCCCGGCAACCGTACAACTTTGAAACTTCCGCCCCGCACCCGCCCCCTCCCGTGCCAGGTGCAACAGTGCCCCGCTCACCACAAAGGGGTGAACGGGGCACATTTCGGCGGGTCTCACACCGCCGGCCGCCGACCGACGTCAGATCTTTGTCAGATCAGTGTGCGGGATGGTTCAACCACCCGCGACCGCGGGAATGATCGAGACGCTGGCGCCGTCCGGAACAGCCGTGGCGAGACCCTCGGAAAAGCGGACATCGTCATCATTTACATACACGTTGACGAAACGACGGAGCTTTCCGGTGTCATCAAGAACCCGAGCGGAAATACCCGCGTGATTCTCCTCCAGCGACGCGATGACCTCGGCGAGCGTGCCGCCCTCGGCCGGCACCTCGGCCTGGCCGCCGGTGTACGTACGCAGGATGGTCGGGATACGGACGGATGCACTCATGCGAGGCCAGCCTCTCGGAACGCGGCAACGGTCGGGCGGATGGTCGCGGTGGGTCCGGTGGTCGGTGCCACCGCGTCCAGGGTCTTCAGGCCGTCGCCGGTGTTGAGTACGACGGTCTCGGCGGCCGGGTCGAGCTGCCCGGACTCGATCAGCTTGCGCAGCACTCCCACCGTCACCCCGCCGGCGGTCTCCGCGAAGATGCCCTCAGTGCGCGCCAGCAGCTTGATGGCGTCCACGATCTGCTCGTCGTTGACGTCCTCCACCGCGCCGCCGGTCCGCCGGGCGATGTCCAGCACGTACGGGCCGTCCGCCGGGTTGCCGATGGCCAGCGACTTGGCGATGGTGTCCGGCTTCACCGGCCGTACGACGTCCAGCCCGGCCTTGAACGCGGCCGAGACCGGCGAGCAGCCCTCGGCCTGGGCACCGTAGATCTTGTATGCCTTGTCCGGCACCAGGCCGAGCTTGATCAGCTCCTGCAGCCCCTTGTCGATCTTGGTGAGCTGGGATCCTGAGGCGATCGGGATCACCAGGTTGTCCGGCAGGTGCCAGCCGAGCTGCTCGGCGATCTCGTAGGCCAGCGTCTTGGAGCCCTCGCCGTAGTAGGGGCGCAGGTTGACGTTGACGAAGCCCCAGCCCTCGCCGATCGGGTCGCCGATCAGCTCCGAGCAGAAACGGTTCACGTCGTCGTAGCCGCCCTCGATCGCGACCAGCTCGCCGCCGTAGACCGCGGCCATCACGACCTTGCCGGCCTCCAGGTCGTGCGGGATGAACACGCAGGAGCGGAAGCCGGCCCGGGCGGCGGCGGCGCCGACCGCGCCGGCCAGGTTGCCGGTGGAGGAGCAGGACAGCGTGGTGAGGCCGAAGGTGCGGGCCGCCTCAAGGGCGATGGCCACCACGCGGTCCTTGAAGGAGTGCGTCGGGTTGCCGGAGTCGTCCTTGACGTACAGGCCGCCGGTGACGCCCAGCTCGGCGGCCAGGTGGTCGGCCTTGACGAGCTTGGTCCAGCCCGGGTTCAGGTTCGGCTTGGTCTGGACGTCGGCCGGGACCGGCAGCAGCGGGGCGTACCGCCAGATGTTGGCCGGGCCGGCCTCGATCCGGGCGCGCAGCGCCTCCGGGTCGCCGGCGGGGAGGTCGTAGGCCACTTCGAGCGGCCCGAAACACTCCACGCAGGCGAAGATCGGGCTCAGCGGGAAGCGGGTGCCGCACTCCCGGCAGGACAGTGCCGCCGCCGGCCCGAAGGCGGGGGTCGAGGGGTTGTCCTGGGTGCCGGCGATTGTCTGGACAGACATGATGGCGAGGCCCTTTCTCCTCATCTTCCCCGTGACGGACGTCGCCACGAGACGGAATTGGCACCTTCCCCACCGTGTGACCTCGCGGTCGGCGGGAGGGTTGCCGGGGCTTCAACGGGCCGTTCCCTCTGCCCCTCTGGATGAGCGGTATGGCACCGGATGCTCTGGCTCCGGGCGTTTGTCCCGCGCTGACCCCCGGCATGCGGCGGTCATACGCGTTGTTCAAGACTGTAACCGACGAGGGTGACAGCTGAGATGGTCGTCCGGTCCGCGAGATGTGGCGCGCGAGGCCGCGTCGGAACTTTTGTCTGATTATGGCCGGTATCGATGTGTCACGAACCACAAGGAGACGTCCGACGTGCTCGATGAGGTGGAGCGGTGGCTGACCCGCCGGTCCTGGTCGGCGGCCGACCGGCCGCTTGACGTGCTGCTCGCGGCGAAACGGGCCGCCGGGGAGCGGGGCACGATCAGCGTGGTGCTGCCGGCGCTCGACGAGGAGGCGACGGTCGGGGCGATCGTGGCGGCGATCCGCCGGGACCTGATGTCGGCGGCGGTGCCGCTGGTGGACGAGGTGGTGGTGATCGACTCCGGCTCCCGGGACGGCACGGCGGCCGTCGCCGCGGCGGCCGGGGCGCGGGTGGTGCGGCGGGACGAGATCCTGCCGCGGCTGCCGGCCGTGCCGGGCAAGGGCGAGGTGCTGTGGCGGTCGCTGCTGGTGACCAGCGGGGAGATCGTCTGCTTCGTGGACGCGGACCTGCGGGAGTTCGACACGCGGTTCGTCTCCGGGATCGTCGGGCCGCTGCTCACCGAGCCCGGGGTGCAGCTGGTCAAGGCGATGTACGACCGGCCGCTGGAGACCGGCGGGACGGTGCTGCCGGCCGGCGGTGGCCGGGTCACGGAGCTGGTGGCGCGGCCGCTGCTGAACCTGCACTGGCCGCGGCTGGCCGGTTTCGTGCAGCCGCTGGGCGGGGAGTACGCGGCGCGGCGGTCACTGCTTGAGGGGCTGCCGTTTCCGGTGGGCTACGGGGTGGAGCTGGCCATGCTCATCGACGCGCTCGGCGTGGTGGGGCTCGACGGGCTGGCCCAGGTGGACGTCGGCGTGCGCCACCACCGCCACCAGGACGGCCAGGCGCTCGGCCGGATGGCCGCGGCGATCTACCGCACGGCCCAGCTCCGCCTCTCGCGGGGCCTGGTGCGGCCCCGGCTCACGCAGTTCCACCGCGCACCGGGCGGGGGTTTCGCCCCCCGCACCTACGAGGTGGACGCGGACGAACGCCCCCCGATGCGCACGATCCCGGAGTACGCAACCCGGAAGGTGGCGTAGCCGGCCCCGGCCGCACCAGACGCTCCCGGCTACGCCCGGCTTCAGGGGCGCGGGGAACTGCGCGACCAGCCACGACGGCGGCGCGCCTTACCACCGGCCCGAAGGGGCTGGTCCTGTTGTTTCCCGGCCAACGGTCGGTGGTGGGCTGGTGGCGCAGTTCCCCGCGCCCCTGAAAAGCGGTCCGCTCGCGCCTACGCGGCGGGAGCCGCAAAAAGCCGGGGGTGGCCGGGAGCGCACGGTGGACGTTTGAGGGTGCGGGCCGCTGGCTAAGCTGGCCGCATGGTTGACCTTGCCGGTTCGGAAGAACATGCCGCTCGGATTCTTGTCGCCTCCAATCGGGGGCCCGTCTCGTACTCCTTGGGGGACGACGGGGAACTGGAGAGCAGGCGCGGCGGGGGCGGGCTCGTCTCGGGGCTGAGCGCGATCGGGCCGGAGGCCGGGGCCGTCTGGGTGTGCGCCGCGCTCGGCGAGGGCGACCGGGAGGCCGTGCGCCGGGGCGTCGGCGAGCCGGGGTCGCGGATGATCGCCATCGAACCCGACGTCTTCCACGCCGCCTACAACGACATCGCCAACTCCGCCCTCTGGTTCGTGCACCACATGCTCTACCAGACCCCCCTGGAACCCCTCTTCGACGAGGAGTTCCGCACCCAGTGGGCGGCCTACCAGACCTACAACGCCGCCTTCGCCGACGCCCTCGCCGAGGAGGCCGCCGAGGGCGCCGCCGTCCTCGTGCAGGACTACCACCTCTCCCTCGTGCCCGCGATGCTCCGCGAGCGCCGCCCCGACCTGCGCGTCGGCCACTTCTCGCACACGCCGTGGGCGCCGCCGGACTACTTCCGCCTGCTGCCCGACGACATCGCCGCCGAACTCCTCGAAGGCATCCTCGGCGCCGACCGCGCCGCCTTCCTGACCCGCCGCTGGGCGGACGCCTTCGCCGCGTGCTGCGTGGCCGTACTGGGCGCCACCCTGTCCGACGACGGCCTGGAGATCACCTGGCGGGGCCGGACCACCCGGCTCGGCGTGCACGGCCTCGGCGCCGACGGCGACTTCCTGCGCGAACGCTCCCGCCGCCCCGACGTGGCCGACCGGATCGAGGCGCTGCGCACCGAGGCCGGGCCCGGCCGCAAGCTGATCGTGCGGGTGGACCGCACCGAGCTGTCCAAGAACATCGTCCGCGGGCTGCTCGCCTACCGGCAGCTGCTCACCGACCACCCCGGCTGGCGCACCCGCGTCGTCCACCTCGCCTTCGCCTACCCCTCCCGGCAGGACCTGTCGATCTACCGGGAGTACACCGCCGAGGTGGCCCGGGTCGCCGACGAGATCAACGCCGAGTTCGGCACCGCCGACTGGAAGCCGGTGCTGCTCAAGGTCGACGACGACTTCGCCCGTTCGCTGGCCGCCTACCGGCTCGCCGACGTGGCCCTGGTCAACCCGATCAGGGACGGCATGAACCTGGTCGCCAAGGAGGTGCCGGTGGTGTCGGACAACGGCGTCGCGCTGGTGCTGTCCCGTGAGGCGGGCGCGTTCGAGGAACTCGGCGACGACGCGATCGTCGTCAACCCGTACGACATCCGGGCCACCGCCGCCGCGCTGAACACCGCACTGACCCAGCCGGACGCCGACCGCACCGACCGCACGAAGCGGCTGGCCTCGGCGGCCACCGCGCTGCCGCCGAGCCAGTGGTTCCTCGACCAGCTGCACGCGCTGGACGACTGACCCAGGTGCTTGCGGGGCCGCCTCAGCCGCGCGCGGTGGCTATCAGCTCGGCGCCGCGCTCCGGCGTGATGATCGCCGCGATCAGCGGGTCGGCGAACAGCACGACCGGGGCTATGTGGTCCTCGCAGCGCGGGCGCCACCACGCGAACGCGGCCTTCAGCTCCGGCCAGGCGGCGTCCAGCAGCGCCGCCCGGTCGGCGCGCACCCGGGCGTAGTCGGGCACCGGATCCCGGGGCGCGGCGGCCCCGGTCTCCGCGACGATCACCAGCGGGCCGATGCGCGGCGGCGGGTGCCCGGCGGCCAGGAACGCCGGCTCGGCGGCGAGGCGGTCGGAGATCGCGCGGACGGCGGCGTCGAACTCCGGGTTGCCGAATCCGAGCCGGTAGCCGGGCTCGGCGCAGCGGGCCTCGTACGCCATGACGGCGGCGCGGGTCGCCGCGGAGCCGTCCCGCTTCAGCCGCCCCACAGTCGAGTAGGCGCCGGGGCCCCTGGCCGTCTCCTGAGCCACCATCAGCGGCAATAGTTCCGCGCTGAACAGCGGCTCCTGGAACGCCGGTTCACCGTCGTGGTTGACGTGGAGCACGGTGTCGAGCAGCATCGGCTCCCACTCGCCGCGCATCCCCAGCAGCTGCGTGCGCAGCAGCGCCGCGCGCTGACGCCCGTACTCCACCGCGGCGGCGAACACCTCCAGCGGTTCGTCGACGGCGCCGCCGAGCGCCGCGACCCTGGCCCGTTCGACCTCCGCGTCCCAGTGGTCCCTGGTCGGGCCGGGCGGCTGGCGCAGCGCGTGGAAGGACACGTACATGTCGCGCATCAGGTCGTAGAACGACCCGAATCTCTGCGGTCCCTCGCCGGACCAGGAGGCGAGCCAGTAGCCGGCCCACTCGCCGTCCGCGTCCACGTCCTCGGGATCGAGCAGCATCACCGCCGCGTCGCCCTCAAGGGACAGCCGCAGGGCGCGGCGCAGCACCCGCGCCTCGTTGACCGGGTCCCACCCGCCGTCGTCGCCCTCATCGCCATCGCCGGCCGTCTCCTCGGGCCCCTCCTCCGCCAGGTCCTCGTAGACCTCGATCCAGTCGCGGTCGTCGGTGTCGGCGAGCCAGGCCAGCTCTGCCGCACCGGCCAGCCGGTAGATGAAACTGCCCGTGTCGCGCCAGCCGTTCGTGACGAGCAGGAAATCCCGCAGGGACGGCGGCAGCCGGCGCCCGAGCCGCGCCTCGGCCGCCGCGACCTCGGCCTCGGCGGCCGGCTCGAAGCCCAGCCAGCGGTCCCGCCGGACCTCCGGCACCAGCTCCTCGTCCGCCCCCGGGCCGTGGCCGTCGACCCACTCCCCGCTCCACCGTTCGAGAAACGGGCGCCAGTCGCCCCGTCCCCGCCGCTCTCCCCGCCCCGTCGTCTCCATGTCCCCCATCCCACCACGGGGGTCTGACAACGCCCCCTGACCGACCCCAGGGCCGCCGCCCTACTCCGCGTCCTCGTCGTCGTCCGGCCACAGGTCGTCGGCGCGCAGGGCGAGGTCCTGGAGGACGTCCGTGGACGACACGTCGGTGCGGCCCGCGTCGTGGATCTCCGCGAGCGCGAGGTAGATCAGCGAGAAGACGCCGGTGAGCCGCTCGATGACCGGCCCGAGCTGCGCGCTCAGCGCCTCCGCGAGGTCGCTGGCCGTCGCGTCCATCGGGAACTCGATGTCCGGCAGCATCTCGTTGAGCAGCGCCCGCATGTTCTCGCCGGAGAGGTCGTCGCGATCCGGGTCCTCCTCGATCAGCGTCTGCATCTGCTTGGCCTCCGTCAGGATGCCGATGACCCGGCGCACGAAATCACTGTCTTTCATGCCCGGAGCGTACGGTGCCGCCGCACGCCCCCGCGGGAAGCTCAGCGCACCGGCTCCGCGATCCGGTACGTGACGCCCGTCAGCCGTTCCGACTCCTCCCACAGCCGGCGCTGCGCCTCGGTGTCGTACGAACGGGCGCTGGACTCGACGCGGACCGGGTGCCCGGTGAACTGCGCGCGGCCGGGCGGCCCGTAGTAGTCGCCGCCGCGCGCCACCGGATCGACCGCGGCACGTACCGGGGACAGCGCCGCCGTCCGCGGGTCCTGCAGCAGCCACCAGGTGAGCGCCCGCAGCCGGGGGTGCAGCGCCACCCGGACCGGCAGTGGCATGTCCCGGCCGAACTCGGTGCGGGCGTTGCCGGGGTGGGCGGCCACCGCGACGGTCGGCGCGCCGGCTGCCGACAGCCGGCGGTCCAGTTCGTAGGTGAACATAAGGTTCGCCAACTTGGCCTGGAAGTAGGCGTGTTGGTAGCGGTATCGGCTCGCCCGGGCGTCCGGCCCGGCGCCCGGTTCGGCCCCCTTTTGGCCCGCGCCTGCCTGGTGCAGGTCGTCGAAGTCGATGCGGCCGCGCCGGTGTCCGATGCTGCTGACCGTGACGACCCGCGAGCCGGGCACCGCCAGCAGCCGGTCGAGCAGCAGGCCGGTGAACGCGAACGGGCCCAGGTGGTTGGTGGCGAAGGTCATCTCGTGTCCCGCCGCGGTGAGTTCGTAGCGCGGCCTCACCCCGCCGGCGTTGTTGAGCAGCAGGTCGAGCCGGGGGAAGGCGGTTCGGATCTCGCCGGCGGCGACACGGATCGACTCCGGCGAGGCCAGGTCGAGCCGTACGGTGCGGACGGCCGCGGCGGGCAGCTCGGCGGTGAGCCGGGCCGCGGCGGCGGCAGCTCTGGTGTCGTTGCGGCAGGCCAGTACGACGGTGGCGCCGCGGGCGGCGAGCAGCCGGGCCGCCTCGAAGCCGAGGCCGGTGTTGCCGCCGGTGATCAGGGCCGTGCGGCCGTGCTGGTCGGGGATGTCGGCGGCGGTCCAGCGCGGGCGGGGGGTGGTGGGCATGGGTTGTCTCCGTCGCCGGGTCGGTCGGTGGGTAGAATCGGGATGGCGATCCCGGTTACGTCGAGAATACGGGACAGCCATCCCGCTTGTCGATCGCCGAGTAGGGTCGGGACGACCGGCCGACCGGCCCGACTGCTGAAAGGACACGGCCCCGCGATGGTGAACGAGCCCGCGCAGGCGTCGGCGGAGACGCCCGCGCAGGCGCCCGCGAAGGCGTTGCGCGCCGACGCGCGGCGCAACCGTGCCCGGGTGCTCCAGGTGGCCGCCGAGGTGTTCGCGGCCGAGGGGCTCGCGGTGCCCGTGCACGAGATCGCGCGCCGGGCCGGGGTCGGCACCGGTACCGTCAGCCGGCACTTCCCGACGAAGGAGGAGCTGTTCGCGGCGGTTCTGCTCGACCGCATGGCGGTGCTCAGTGCTCAGGCGGACGCGCTCGCCGAGGGCGAGGACGCGACGACGGCGTTCTTCACGTTCTTCGCCAGGCTCGTCCACGAGGGCGCGGCCCACCGCGGGCTCGCCGAGACGCTGGTCGGCGCCGGATACGACATCGACCAGGCGGCGGCCGAGCACGACTGCGACGTGTCGGCCCGCATGAACGCGATGCTGCTGCGCGCGCAGCGGGCCGGGGGCGTCCGGGAGGATGTCACGTACCCGGACGTGAAGGCGCTGATGACCGGCTGCCTGTCACGCGAGCCGGACCCGGCGGACGCCGACGCGGGCGCCGACGCACTGTCCCGCCTCATCACGGTGGTCTCCGACGGCCTGCGGGCCCGCGCGAACCCCGCGCCGCGGGGTCAGTTGCCGTCGTAGGAGACCACGACGCCGCCGAGGTCGGTGGCCACCTGGTTGCCGAGGCTCGCGTCGCAGAGGTCGACCGTCCAGTTGGCGGCCGTCACCACGGTGGCCGGCACTCCCACGTAGGCGATCGCCTCGCGCAGCGCTTCGTCGCGCGCGGCGTCCGACGGGTACAGCGTGAGCGTCGCGCAGTTGGAGTCGGCGGCGCCCGCCGCGCCCGTCTCGCAGGTGAGCGACACCGGGGACGCGGTGTGCCGCTCGCGGCACCCGGCCGAGCCGGCCAACTCGTCCGCCAGGGCGGTGACCTTGGTGAAACGGGGCGTCGCCGGGATCGCCGGCAGCGGGTACTTGGGGATCTTCTGCTGGTCGATCGGCGGCAGCACGACCCCGCCAAGCGCGCGGGCGATGTCGGGCGCGCGGCTGGGCAGTTTGACCCAGATGAACCAGTTGCCGGCGGCGACGATCGTCTGGTGGAACGGCTTCCGCCGACCCGCGCCGATCGCATCCCCGACGTCCAGCCGGGAGAACCTCTTCGGGTCGAGTACGTTGATCTCGATGATCGACCCGTCCGGCCCGACGGCGCAGGTCAACGTTGATCCGTACTGGTCGGCCGAGTTCTCGCCGACCGCCTTCGTACAGGGCAGCCCCTTGGCCGACAGCCGCGCCTGAATGTCCACCGCCGCAACGAAGTCGGGCCCGGTCGGCACGTTCGACGGCATCGGGATCTTCGGCGGCGGCCCACCCGACCGCCAGCACCCGGCCGCGAGCGCCAGCACGCACACCAGCGCCATGATCCGGGCCACCGGCCGGGCGACACGACGGAACATACGGATCAGTCCTTGGGTGCCGCCGGCGGTGGCCTCGTCGTCGGAATTTTACGCGCCCTGCTCGCCGGGCGAGAGGGTGATGAGGTCCGCTGCGGGGAGGGCTGAGAGGGGGAACGCCGTTGCTGCTACGCGGAGTTCGGGGGTGAGGGCGGACCACAGGGTGGTCAGCAGGGTTGCCGGGGTGGGGGCGTCCGTGCGGGTCTCGGTGAACGGGGGGCCGGTGGTGACGGTTTGGGTGTCGGAGTGGTAGGTCGTCAGCAAGATGGCCTCGCCGGGGGCGAGTTCTCCGACGCGCAGGGTCATGCGGTCGGTTGCCGTGCGGGGGCCCGGGCTGTGGCGGGCCGCGCCGAACCAGGCGGCGGAGCCGTTCGTGTCCGCCACCACCGTCAGGCGGGGGGTGAAGATCGGCGGGTCGGGCTCGTAGTCGAGGTCGTCCAGGGCCTGCGCCGGGGGCCGGCCGGCGGCGAGGCGGTCGGCGACCGTGGCGACCTGTTCGCCGTTGCCGTAGACGATCCACCGGCCGGAGGGGCGTACGGCCACGTAGTGGCGGAGGGCGTCGTCCGCGTCGCCCGCGACCGGGGCCACGGTCAACTCGCCGTCGGCGCCCGTGCGGTGCAGCGTGCGGGAGCGCGACGCAGCCGTCCGACCGGTGAGGAAGTACGCCCCGACGGGCGTCCCGTCGCCGGTGCAGGCCCACAACACCCCGCGTCCCGGATACCGGTTGGCCGACAGCACGTCGTCGAGCAGCTCCATTTGTCCCACCTCTCCGCGACCCCGCCGGGGGCCGGACACCGACAGACCGTCGCCCCATCCAACCGCAGCCGATACCGTTCCCTCCGTGGCGGACATGGCGGTGTCGATCAGTGAACCCGACCCGGCGTGGGCGGTGGCCTTCGCGCGGCAACGCGACGCGCTGGAAAGCGCGTTGGCGCCCTGGCTGGCCGGGCCGATCGAGCACGTCGGGTCCACCGCCGTGCCCGGGCTGCGGGCGAAGCCGGTGGTGGACGTGCTCGCGCCGGTCGGCGCGCTCGACGAGCGGGACGCGATGGTGGACGTGCTGTCGGCGGACGGCTGGCTGTACTGGCCCGACGACCCGCGCGGCGACACCCGGTTGTGGTTCCTGCGCCCGCACCCCGAGGCGCGCACCCACCATCTGCACGTCGTCGTGCACGGAGGCGCCAGGGAACGGGCGTTGCTGACGTTCCGCGACGCGCTGCGCGCCGACCCGGAGCTCGCGCGGGCATACGAGGAGCTCAAGGTCCATCTGGCACAGGAGAGTTCGGGCAACCGGAACGCGTACACCAACGGGAAGGCGCGGTTCGTCGCCGACGTGCTCAGGGCGGCGGGGATCGACGATCCGGTGGCGGAGGATCTGCCGGAGTGACGCACGCCCGCTGAGTAACTGCCTTACAGGAGAGGGTCAGTTCAGGGGCGTACCGTCTCCGGGCGCCCGGGCGTCAGCTGCGCGGGCCGTCCCAGTCCCGGTACAGGTCCCGCAGCAGCGCGATCTCCGCTCCGTGGTGCAGGACCTCCTGGTTGACCCACCACACCGTGTCGATGAACGCGTCCTCCGGGTCACTGCCGTTGGGGTACGTGCTGCGGCCGATCACGTCCAACTCGGCGTCGTCGGCGATCCCGAGGAGCGCGGCGCGCCAGGCTTCGGCCGCCTCGGTGAAGGCGGTGACGGCGGCCGCCGCGTCGCCGGGGACGCGGTAGTCGGCGCGGTCCAGCGCGTGGCTGCCCGCCGTGTGGTCCGCGCGCAGCGCCAGCATCTCGCTCAGGTGGACCAGCCGCCAGGCGATCGTGGTGAACGGCGGCGGCACCGGATTCGGGACCTCGGCCACGTCCCGGCCCCACTCCCCCGCCCCGGCCAGCCCGGACGCGCGCGGACCCGGCCCGTCGGCGTGCCGCCGTACCGACCAGCAGCCCGGCACCGGCTCCCACAGGTACTCGGCGTCGGTCAGCGGGCCGACGGGCACCTGCTGGCCGTTCCCGCTGTCGAGGAACGGGCCCGCGAGCCGTTCGGCCAGGCGCTGCCGGGCGAAGTCGAACTCGTCGAGGAGGGGGGTGAGGCGGCTGGGGGTCGTCACGGGTGCTCCTGCTGGGTACGGGGCCGGGCCGGGGTGGGCACTCTGCCAGGTCGCGGCACGGCGCCGCGCCTCGTTTTCCGCCGGACGGCCCGTCGAGCCCCGGCTGTCAGCGCGGCGCCCGCACCACCGGCAGGAACACGTCGTCGACGATCCCCGTGAGCGTCTCGTCGGTCACCGGCCGCCGGGAGAGCAGGAGTTCGTGCCGCAGCAGGTCGGTGGGGAGCGTCACGACGCGGACCGGCAGCCGGGCGGACGGGATCTCGCCGCGGGCGGCGGCCCGTTCGAGGATGGTGGTCATGACGTCGCTCATGACGGTGAAGAACTCCGGGTGCAGGTCGGGGAGGTCGGCCATGATGCCCCGGATCACGTCCTGGCCGGTGTCGCGATGCCGGTGGACGGTCTGCCGCAGGACGGCGAGCACGTCGCCGCGCAGCTCCCCGGTGTCCGGGATCTCGTCGGCGATCGAGCCCCCGCGGTGGCGCATGGCGGCGACGACGAGCTCGGCCCGGTTCGCCCACCGCCGGTAGAGCACCTGCTTCCCGGTCCGCGCCCGGGCCGCGACCCCCTCCATCGTCAGCCGCGCGTACCCGACCTCGCTCAGCTCCGCCCAGACGGCGTCGAGGATCGTCGCTTCGAGGGCGGGCCCGCGGCGGCGCGTGCCGCGGTCGCCGGCGGCGGCTCGGGCTTCCATCGCTGCGCTCGCTTCCGGGGTTCGAGGGGTCGGGGGCCGATGGTCAGCGGCCCGAGGTCGATAAGAGACCTTGCGTCTCCTGTAACGCCAGTCTACGCTGCGAGAAGTAGAGACGTTCCGTCTCTTATGATGCTCGATGAGGGCCCCATGAGCGGTACGCGTACCAGCCCCGCCCCCGGCGCCAAGCCCCCAGGGCTCGATCGGGACGTGCTCACACGCGCCCTCGTCCTCGTCCTCGGGGCCGTCGCGCCGCTGCTCGACAGCACCGTCGTCAACGTCGCCCTCCGCGACCTCGGCCAGGACCTGCACGCGGGCGTCGGCACCGTGCAGTGGGTCAGTACGGGGTATCTGCTCGCGCTCGCCATGGCCGTGCCGCTCAGCGGGTGGACGGTCGAGCGGTTCGGGGCGCGCCGGATGTGGCTGCTGTCGCTGCTGCTGTTCCTCGGCGGCTCGCTGCTGTGCGGGGCCGCCTGGAACATCGGCGCGCTGATCGCCTTCCGGGTGGTCCAGGGGGTCGGCGGCGGGCTGATGATCCCGATCATGCAGACGCTGCTGATGCGGTCGGCGGGCGGCCGGCAGATCGGGCGGCTGATCGCGGTCGTCAGCCTGCCCGCGCTGGTCGCGCCGATCTTCGGGCCGGTGATCGGCGGGCTGGTCCTCAGCCACTGGAGCTGGCGCTGGATCTTCTACGTCAACCTGCCGATCTGCCTCGCCGCCGTCGCACTGGCGCTGCGCCACCTGCCCGCCGACGGCCCCGGGCGGCCCGGCCTGCGGCTCGACGTACGGGGCCTGCTGCTGCTCTCCCCCGCGCTGGCCGCCGTGATCTACGGGCTGTCGTCGGCCGGCGGCGGCGGTTTCGTCCGGGTACAGGTGCTCGCCCCGGTGGCGTGCGGGGCGGCGCTGCTCGCCGTGTACGCCCGCACCGCGCTGCGGACCCCGGCGCCGCTGATCGACCTGCGGCTCTTCCGGGTGCGCTCGTTCAGCGCGTCCTCGGCGCTGCTGTTCCTGTCGGGGCTCGCGATGTTCGGCGCGATGCTGCTGCTGCCGCTGTACTACCAGCAGGTGCGGGGGCAGGGCGTGGTCGCGGCCGGGCTGCTGCTGGCGCCGCAGGGGGTCGGCAGCCTGCTGGCGCGGGGCGCGGGCGGGCTCACCGACCGGATCGGGCCGCGTCCGGTGGTACTGGGCGGGATCGCGCTGACCGCGCTCGGCACGGTGCCGTTCGCGTTCGGCGTGCGGCACACCGACTACTGGGTGCTCGGGGCCGCGCTGGTGGTGCGGGGCGCCGGGCTGAGCGCGGCGAACATGGCCGTGATGGTCGGCGCCTTCCGCGACCTCGCGCCGGACGAGATCCCGCACGCCAGCAGTACGACGCGGATCATGCAGCAGGTGGGCGGGTCGTTCGGGGCGGCGGTGCTCGCCGTCATCCTGCAGCGGGAGCTGGCGGGGTCGGGTGGCCAGGCCGCGGCCGCTTACGGGCACACGTTCACCTGGGCGCTGGGGTTCACGGCGCTGGCGGTGCTGCCCGCGCTGCTGCTGCCGTCCGCGGGGAGGCCGGCGGGCCCGGCAGGTCCGGCGGACGTGGCGGGCGCGGCGGACGCGGCCTCCCCGTCGAGCACGGAACGCACGAAAGGGCGGCGGGACCGTTGAAGGTCCCGCCGCCCTTTCGGCCGGTTCGATCAGTTCGCGCCAGGCGCTGATCGGGCCGATCAGTACGCCGAGTTGACGTTGTCCATCGAGCCGTACCGGTCCGCCGCGTAGTTGCAGGCGGCGGTGATGTTGGCGACCGGGTCGTAGATGTTCATCGAAGTTCCGGACACGTGGTACGTGTTGAACGTCGGCTGGATCACCTGGAGCAGACCCTTCGAGGGAATGCCGTTCTGGGCGTTGATGTCCCACAGGTTGATCGCCTGCGGGTTACCGCTCGACTCGCGAATGATGTTGCGGTGAATTCCCTCGTAGGAACCGGGAATACCCTTGGCGTGCATGATGTCGAGCGACTGGCGGATCCAGCCGTCAAGGTTGTTCGCGTAGGTCTTGGTGACCGCGGCCTTCTTCGGGGCGGCCTTCTTCGGCTGCGCGACGATCGCGACGCGCTTGGTGGAACGGTTCGCGGCCTGCTTGTCCTTCGCGCGCTCGGCAGCGGCGGCAGCGGCCTTCTTGGCGGCGGCCTTCGCGTTGGCGGCCTTGGTCGCCGCGGCGGCGTCGGCCTTCTTCTTCGTTGCGGCGGCGGCCTGGTCAGCGGCCTTCTTCTTGCTGGCGGCGGCCAGGTCCTGCTTCTTCTGTGCGGCGTCCTTGATGGCCTTCTGCGAGGCCATGCCGGCCTGCGGGCCGATCTGCTTGACGGCCGCGCCCTGCTCGGTCTTCGCACCGGCCAGCGGGCTGGAGCCCTTGGCGTTCTGGGATACGGAGAACCCGGCAGGGTCACCCGCCGCGGTCGCCGATCCTGCTCCGGCGGTCGCTTCCAGGCCCGTGACACTCAGAACGACAGCGGCTGCGGCTGCGGCACCGGCAACCGTGATCTTGTGCTTCTTCGACAGGCGGTTGAAGGCGTTGAACGCGGGGAGCTTCTTCGGGATCGCGGAGAAACGCATGCGGGACTTTCCTCTTCCGTTGGGGACCTGTGAATTGTTAGAGGTAGCGAATTCATAGGTCAAAGACCCCCTCTACGAATGGCATTCGTAGGTGGCGGGGAAGAGGAGCTGAAATTCCGGGTGGATCGGCATGGGCGTGCGCTTCCGCATTAACTAAGCGGCTTAGTATGTGACGCACGTCCTATCGAGGACGTCACAAGGGGGCGCCCTCCCGATCGCTCAGTGTGACGAGGAGGGCGCTTTATGTGAGTGAAAGTCGGTATTTAGCGGGCCGTATCGGACGGGGCTTCCGCGGAGGCGGCGGGCGGGGTCCCAGTGCCGGCGGCGCGGGCGGTGCGGGCGTGGGCCAGCAGCTCGTCGACCGTCCACTGGTCGTATGCGTGCTCGCCGTACTTCACGGCAAGCAGCCGGCCGTCCGGGGCGAAGAGGAAGTCGGCGGGCAGGCCGAGCTGGCCGCCGTTCGGCATGACCGGCGCCAGGCGCTCGCGGCGCCGCAGCACGCCCCACATCGACGTACTGACCGCCCGCGCCAGGCCCGGCCAGGCCCGCGGGTCGAGCGCGGCCCGGGCGGAGGACTCGACGCCGAACTCCCGGTAGAGCTTCTTGTCCGGGTCGCCGACCACCGCGAACGGCAGGTCGGCGGCGTATTTGCGCAGCTCCTCGTCGGTCGAGTGGAACACCACCACCTCGCGGACGCCCGCGGCCTCGATCTCGCCGGCCCGCCGTACCACCGACCTCAGATGCAGACTGCACACCGGGCACCCGGCGAACCTCCTCAGCTGGAGGTGCACCAGCCGCTCCGGGTCCGGCACGGGGACGTCCTCCCCGGACATCGCGGCCAGCTCACGTGGAGCCGGCGAATCCCCCACGGCAAAGATCGTTTCGCTCCTGCGCACGGCGTGCTCCCATCTGATCGGCGTCATCGATACGTCGTACGAGCGGGACGGAACCGGTAGAGCGTCATCTTCATGTGTACCCGCAGCGGTCAACACCCTTGCCTACAAAGGAAATTCCGCCAGCCGCGCCCTGGCGGCGGCGCGCACACCGGCCTCCTCCATCGGATCGTCGCGGAGCGTGACGAGCCGTGCCCGCACGATCGGCAGGTCCGGCGCGGAGCCGCAGGCCAGCAGGCGGGCCGGGGTCTCGCAGTCCCACAGCGACTCGGTGAGGGCCAGCGCCAGGCCGACCGGGCCGTCCGGGCCCCTGGCGCCCTCCGGGGGCTCGGGGGCGATGACCGCCAGCGCCTTCAGATAGGCGGGCCGCTCGTACGAGTGCGGGGTGAGGGCCCACAGCCGGCGCAGTACGGGTGCGGCCTCCGCCGCCTCCGGCCCGAACCGGGCCAGGCCCTCCGCCAGGCTGTGGGGCCCGCACCACTGGCGCCGGTCCCACAGCGCGGTGAGCTCGTCGACCAGCAGCGGCAGGTCACGGTGCTCGCCGTGCGCGGCCAGCACGTCCAGGCCGAGGTCGGCCCGCCACGTCCGGGGGCCCGATGCCCATGCGCGGGCGGCCGGGACGGCGAGGGCGCCGAGCCGCAGGACCGCCTGCCGGAGGCCGACCAATGACCAGCGGTCGTCCTCGGTGCCGAGGGACGGGACCAGGGGGATCAGGGCGGGGTCCGGGGGGCGGGCGGACAGGGCGCGGAGGGCGTTCACCTTGGGCTGGGTGGACGCTCCCGGGTCGGCGAGCAGCGCCAGCAGGGCGCCGGTGCTCATCGCCCGCTCGGCGAGACCGGGCGGGCGGGGCGGCCGGGCACCCGGCCTGGTGATGCCCCAGCGGGGCCAGGGGGCGGCGTGCCACAGCGGGGAGTCCGTCCCGGTCAGCCGGGCGCGGGCGACGTCGGCGAGGTCGTCCCACCAGGACGGTGGCCACACCTCGGCCACCGATTCCAGTACGTCCACCCAGTGCTCGCCGTTCCGGATGTACGCGCGCAGGGCGTCGCGCGCCTCGCGGGCGTCGGCCGTGTCCGGCAGGGCCAGCAGCCGCAGCACCTCGGCGGCTCTTGCGCAGGAGTACGCGTCGGAGGCGAGCTGGGGGGTGAAGGTGGTGGCGGGCAGGCCGCAGTCGACGGCCAGACGGGCCAGGTAGAGGGAACGGTCATCGACGGCGTCCCAGCGGCGGTCGTTCGCCACCGCGTCGCTGACGAGGGCGGCGACGGCGGCTCGGTCCTCCCCGGCCCGGAGCGCGCCCAGGCCCCGGCCGCGCTGGACCAGCCCGGTCAGGGTGCGGGCGGGGGCCCACACCCACTCGTCGCCTGCGGCGGGCGCGCTCCCGGTGTCGTCGGCGTTCACCGGACGGAGCTTGCCGGAGCGGGGGCGCTGCCGCGAGGTGTTTTACGGCCCGGCCCCGGCCCGCAACCGTTGCGACCGTCTCCCGGCTACCGCCCGGCGCCCGGCTGAGCGCGCAGTTCCCCGCGCCCCCAAACAACCGGGGCACCCCCGGCCGGGACGAGCCCCGAAGGGGCGCGGGGAACTGCGCGGCCAGCCACAGCGGACCGGGAGATGAGGACGGTCCGAAACCGTTACGGCCGCATCCCGACCACCGCCCGGCGCCCGGCCGAGCGCGCAGTTCCCCGCGCCCCCAAACAACCGGGGCACCCCCGGCCGGGACGAGCCCCGAAGGGGCGCGGGGAACTGCGCGGCCAGCCACAGCCGACCGGGAGATGGGGACGGCCCGAAACCGTTACGGCCGCATCCCGACCACCGCCCGATGGGTGGCCGAGCGCGCAGCTCCCCGCGCCCCCAAACAACCGGGGCATCCCGTAACGCCAAGCAGCCGCTCGCCCGGGGCGCGCCGGGGGAGGGCGAATGGAGCGCCTATGTATATAGGGGACAGAAGCGGCTATACGCGGTGCACCTCGACGCCCGCCTCCGTGAGGGCGGAGGTCGCCGAGGTGGGGGCGGAATCGTCGGTGATGACCACGTCGAGGGCGGTTGCCGGGGCTGCGGCGGCCAGGGCCGTGCGGGAGAATTTGGCGGCCTCGGCCACGGCGATCACGCGGCGGGATGAGGCGATCGCCGCGCGTTTTACTGCCGCGTCGGCCAGGTCGTAGGCCGTCAGACCCTCCCCCGCCGTGAGTCCGCAGCACCCGATGATCGCCGTGTCGAAGCGCAGCGCGGTCAGGGACGCCTCGGTCAGGGGGCCGGTCAGGGCCAGCTCGCCGGGGCGGGGCTCGCCGCCGGGGAGGAGGAGTTTCAGCTGGGGGGCGCCGGTCAGGGCGTTGGCCGCGTGCAGCGACAGGGGGACGACGGTCAGCCGGCGGTGGGCGAGCAGGCGGGCCACCTCCAGGCAGGTGGTGCCGCTGTCCAGGACGACGGACTCGCCCTCGGCGATCATCCCGGCCGCCTCGGCGGCGATCCGCCGCTTCGCCTCGACGTCGTCCTGCACGCGCAGCGCGAACGGCGGCTCCTCGCCGCGCAGCAGCAGGCTCCGCGCCCCACCCCGGTACCGTTCGAGCACGCCCTGCTCGGCCAGAACCTCCAGGTCACGGCGGACGGTCATCTCGGACGCGCCGGTCAGCTCGGCCAGTTCCGCCACGCTCAGCCGGCCGGTCTCGCGTACCGCCTCGGTGATCTTCCTCAGTCGTTCCGCACTCGTCACACCCCACATCGAACACCGCACGTGTTCAAAGTGCAACTTTACAAACACGATGGACGTTCGTTACGTTCGCACGCATGGACAGATCCCTACGGGCCGGCCGCCAGGCCACCTTCGCCTTCTTCGCGCTCAACGGCTTCGTCATGGGCATGTGGATCGTGCACATCCCCGCCGTCGAGCACCGGGTCGGCATCAGCCACGCCGTACTCGGCTGGCTGTTGCTGCTGCTCGGCGGCGGCGCGTTCGCGGGGATGCAGCTGGCCGGGCCGCTCACCGACCGGATCGGCGCGCGCAAGGTCGTGCCCGCGAGCGCCGCGCTGTGCGGCGCGGCCGTCGTCCTGCCGGGGCTCGCCACCGCGCCCTGGGCGCTGGGCGCGGCCCTGCTGGTGCTCGGCTTCGGCAACGGCTGCCTCGACGTGAGCATGAACACGCACGCGGTGCAGGTGGAACGGGGCTACGGGCGGCCGATCATGTCCGCGTTCCACGCGGTGTTCTCGGTGGGGGGCGTGATCGCCTCGCTGATCGGGGCGGTGACGCTCCGCTGGGGGTGGGGCGCGGCCGGGACGCTCGGCGGGGCGGCGGTCTTCGCGCTCGCCGCGACCGCGCTGGCCGCGCGGGGCCTGCTCGGGCAGCGGGCGGCGGGCCCCGGGGCGGACGGTGAGGTGCCGGCCGGCGACGGTGCGGTTTCCGCCGGCGACGGCGCGCTGTCCGCCGGCGACGGTGGCGTGCCCGGCGGTGACAGTGCGGCGCCCGTGGCCGCGCCGGGCGGCGCCGACGTTTCCGCGCGGCGCAAGACGCCCCGGCGCATCTGGGCGCTCGCCGCACTCGCCCTCATGCTGATGCTCTCCGAGGGCGTGGCCAACGACTGGAGCGTGCTCGACCTGCGCGACGTGCTGGACGCGCCCGCCTCGACCGCCGCGCTCGCGTACGGGGCGTTCGCCACGGCGATGACGGTGGGACGCTTCCTCACCGACCGGGTGGCGGCGCGGTTCGGGGCGGTCGCCGTCCTGCGGTACGGGGCGGGGATCGCGGCGGTCGGGCTGACGACGGCCGCGTTGTCGCCGGGGGTGGCGCTCGCGCTGGTCGGGTGGACGGTGTTCGGGATCGGGCTCTCCGGCTGCATCCCGCAGTTGTTCAGCGCGGCGGGGCACTTCGACCAGGAGGCGGCCGGGGCGAATGTGTCGCGGGTGGCGGGGCTGGGGTACCTCGGGATGCTCGCGGGGCCCGCTGTGATCGGGCCCATGACGCACTTCATTCCGCTCAACGTGGCCTTCTTCCTGCCCGTGGGCTTCTGCGTGATCGCCTGCGCGACGGCCGGAATGCTGGACGCGCCGGGCGACCGGGCGGGGCGCGCCTCCGCACCCGAGGGCCGGGCGGCCGACCCCGAACTCCTGGACTGCTGACCGCCGTTCCCCGCCTGCTCGGGGGACGGCACGAGGGCTGCCCCGCCTGCACGAAGGTCTACTGCTGCCGGCGCGGGTCGAGGAGGTTCTCGGCCTGCTGCGTGCGCCGGTAGTACACGCGATGGCCGTGCCGCGTGCGGCTCAGCAGGCCGGCGCGATGGAGGCGCGTGAGGTGGTACGAGACGGTGGACGCATCCAGGTGGTGGAGTTCGGCCAGGTCACCGGTGGTGAGAGGCTGGCTCAGGCAGGCCAGCAGCCGGTGCCGGGTCGCCCCCAGGACGTCGGCGACCGGGCGGCTGTCCGGTTCGGCGGGCCGGCCCGTGGGGGCGTGCGACAGGGGGTAGCAGAGCATCGTGTCGTGGCTGAGCAACGGGTCGAGCCCCGGGGTCAGTTGGCCCCCGGTGACGGTCGGAATCATGATGACCGCCGGCGCGTGCGAGAGCGTGACGCTGAAGGTGCTGCGGATGCTCAGCGTTCCCTCGCACCAGCTGACGTCCGGATGAACAGAGCCCAGAGCGGCGCCAGTTCCCTGCTCGGCCATCACCCGTGAGCGGGCGTTGATCTCGATCTCCACCCGGTCGCGGATGGCCGGCCAGCGCGGGGCGAGCGTGTGGTGCCACAGGGCGTGCAGCTCCCGAGCGGTTCGCTGGGCGAACGCCGTTTCCCCCCGGTCGAGTTGGTCGCGGATCGGGGCGGACAACTCGGTGCCGGTGAAGCCGTCACGCCCCGAACCCGTGGTGAACAGGGCGATCTCCTGGATCAGCCGGGCCGGCGGCAGCGTCTCGATCTGGTGCAGCTCGTCGTCAAGAGCGGGGGCGAACCGGTCGGGCGTGGGGCTGATGAAGTCCGGCAGCCACACACGTCCCTGAACGAGCCCGGCCAGCAGGGGCATCCTCTCGTGCAGCAGCCGCAGCGGAGCACGGTACCGGCCGGCCGCGCGGGCACCGGCCGGCGGCCTGGCCGCGGCGGACAGGACTCCGAACAGCTCGGCCATCGGCGATATGGCGAACCTTGTCCTGGCGAGTTCGGCCGGTTCCATGGTCAGACGCAGCATGATGCCTTCCGGTACGGAGTCGGACGGTTCACGGACGCGGCAAGCCAAACATTTGAGCCTCATCGAATCAATTGCCTTATCGGCCAACTTCCGCGTTTACTCGGGGTCTTGCGGGACTCGTCGAATCAAGGGAGAGACCTGAATTGAAACGTCGAATCGGTATTGCCATGGCAGCCTCCGCCTGTGCGCTGGGAACGGCCTTCGCCTTCGCGGCGCCGGCCAGCGCAGCGGACCAGACCAGGGTGGATGTGCCCAACCACCCCAACACCGGGCACGCTGACTGGAAGAAGTCGACCCACCACGGCTGGGTGTGCGACGACGCCTCGGACGGCTACCAGGTGTACGCCTACTGGTACTTCAGTAACGGCGGGTCGAGCCCCCGCATAAACGCGCCCGCGCATACCGGCGGCACGACCGGGAATGGCTGCGTCGACTACTACCCGGGCGACACGGTCTCGGTGACGACTGTCGAGGTGTGCCTCAATATCCCGAACGGCTTCGACCCGTGCGGCGACAAGAACACATAGAGGGGGTCACGGGGTCGCGGGGTCACGGGGTCACGGGGTCCACACCGTGACCCCGCGCAGCCGGGGGGAGAGCGTGGCCGCCGCCGTCCGGATCGCCGACGCGGAAGGCATCGAGGCCGCCTCGATGCGCCGGGTCGCCACCGAGGTCGGCACCGCGACGACCGCGCTCTACCGGTACGTCGCCCGCAAGGACGACCTCCTGGAGCTGATGATCGACAGCGTCTTCGGCGAGCAGCCGCCGCCCGCGAAGCCGTCCGGCGGCCGGCAGGCCGACCTGCGGCTGTTCGGCCGATGGAGCAGGGCGCTGACGCTGCGGCACCCGTGGATGGCCTTCCTGTCGGCCGGCGCCACCTTCGGTCCGAACCGGCTGCGGTCAGCCGAGTACGTCTTCGGTGCCGCCCAACCGCTCGGCCTGGACATCGACCGGATGATGGCCGCGGTGGACGGCGCCGGCTGACGCGGGGCGCGACCCCCCTCCGGCCGCCGCACGTACGGTGAAACCGCTGGTCGACGCGGCGCCGAACGCTGCGGCGCGGCGCGCGCAAGTAGGAGGTGGGGCCGGACGGATCCGGCCTCAGGAGGAGGGGCGATGACCAGGTCGCACATACCGCGGGGCGGCGGCGGGGACGAGCTGCCCGACGGGGGTAACGGCGGTGGCACCGGCGGGAGTTGCGCGGACGATCCGGGCGGCGACCCGCGCGGCGACGACGCCGCGCTGCTGGCCCGTTCGGCCCGCGAACCGGAGTCCTTCGAGCCGCTGGTCGGCCGGCACTCGACCGCACTGCACGGCTATCTCGCCCGGCGCGCGCCCAGCGCCGCCGACGACCTGCTGTCCGAGGTGTGGCTGCGGGCCTTCGCCGGACGCGCCGGCTTCGACCCGGCGAAGGGCACCGTACGGGCCTGGCTGTTCGGCGTGGCCCGGCACGTGCTCGCCGCGCACTGGCGGGGCACCGAGGCCACCGGGCCGGACGTTCCCGAGCCGATCGCCGACCCCTGGTACGCGGTGGACGCGCGCCTCGACGCGGCGGCGGTGGCCCCGTTGATCCGCCGCACCATGGTCGAACTTCCGCACGTGGAACGGGAGTTGCTGCTGCTCGTGATCTGGGAGCAGCTCACCCCGGCGGAGGCCGCGGACGTGGTGGGAGTGCCGCAGGGCACCGCCAGATCCCGGCTGCACCGGGCCCGCGCCCGGCTGCGCGAGGCCATCGACCGATCGTCACTGACCAGCCTGACAGGAGAACGCGCGTGAGCACCGACGAGCAGAACTGGCTCCCGGCCGGCTCGGACGCCGGCACCGACTTCGACGCCGACTTCGACCTGACCGGTCTCGACACGCTGACCGCCGCCCGCGACGTACCGCCGCCGTCCGCGACCGTCCTGGCCTGCGCCCAGGCCGTGATCCTGGCCGCCGTCCAGCGCGAGGAGCCGGCGGAGCCGGTCCCGGCCCCCGCCCGCCCGCGGCGCACGCGCCGCTGGATCGTGGCCGGCGTCGCGGTGGCCGCGGTCGCCACCGCCGCGGCCGTCCTGCCGGTGGTGGACTTCGACGGCAGCAGCGCGGCGAACGCGTCGGCGGCGACGACGTTCCTGAACAAGACCGCGGACCACGCGGGGGCGCAGGCGGACCACCGGGGAAGGTACTGGAAGGTCCAGCTCCTGTCGCCCGACTCCCGCGACCCGCTCGGCTACACCTCCTGGGAGACCAGGGACGGAGGGTACGCGTCCGACGGACACGGGCATCTCAGGCACTGGAGCAAGCCCGAGGCGTCCCGTGTCGGCCCCGACGGCAAGCAGGTGCCGCTGACGAGGCAGACGTACTGGGGCGGCCCGTCCACGGCCGCGGTCACCTGGGACCAGGTGGCGGGCCTGCCCACCGACCCCGAGGCTCTGCGGGAGCGGCTCGACCCGCACGACCCGCGACTGCCCGGCGCGGTGTACGAGACCGCTTCGGACCTGCTCGCCAGCGCTCCCGTCACCTCGCGGCAGCGGGCCGCGCTCTACCAGGTGATCGCCTCACTGCCCGGCGTCCACCTCGACGGCACGGCCAAGGACGAGCTGGGGCGCACCGGCACCGCTGTCAGCATGACGCAGCGGTTCGTCGCCAAGGGACCGGTGGTCACCTGGACGCTGCTGATCGACCCGGACACGGGCAAGGTGCTCCAGAGGTCGGACGACGGCCGGAAGGGCCCGCTCAACCCCGCGACGTACGTGTTCACCGGGTGGACGGACAAGATCGCCTGACCGCCCCGCCGGCGGACCCGGGCCCCGTCACTCCAGGGCGTCGGCCAGTGCGTCGAGGACGGCGACCACGCCCTCGGGGCCCGGGACCACCAGGTCGGCCTGGGCCAGCAGCTCCGCCGGGGACTCGCCCGTTCCCGCGCTCGCCACCAGCAGGCCGGGCAGGCCCTGCTCTCGGCGCTCCTGGACGGCGCCGAACGCGGCGAGGTCGCCGAGGTCGTCACCGGCGTACAGGACGCAGGAGGCGTCCACCTCGCGCAGGTACTGGGCCAGCGCCACGCCCTTGTCCACGCCGGGCGGGCGCAGCTCCAGAACGTAGCGGCCCGGCTCGATCATCAGGCCGTGCCGCTCGGCGAGGCCGGTCAGCGGCTCGCGCAGCGCCTCGAAGGCGGCGTCGGGGTCGTCGGTGCGGCGGGTGTGGACGGCGACGGCGCGGCCGCCCTTGTCCTCGATCCAGGTGCCGTGCCAGGCGCCCGCCTTGTCGAGGAAGCCGGGGAGTTCGGCGCGGACGGCTGTCACGCCGGGGTGGTCGCCGGGGGTGTGCACCTCGCTGGTGTGCGCGTCCCAGCGCTCGGCGCCGTAGTGGCCGAGCACGACCAGGTGGTCGAGGGCCGGGACGCCCGCGAAGCCGCCGTAGCGGACCGCGACGCCGGCCGGGCGGCCGGTGACCACGGCGACGGCGGCCAGGTGCGGGGCGAGGCGGGTGAGGGCCGGGACGGCGCCGGGGTGGGCGCGGGCGGATTCCGGGTCGGGCACGATGGGGGCGAGCGTGCCGTCGAAGTCGAGGGCGACGACTGCGCGTTCGGGCCGCGCGAGCAGGGCTGCGAGGCCTTCCTTTCCGGCGGGGGTGGCGGGGGCGAGTACGTCGGCGGAGGCCATGTCGCCGACTTTACCCGGGCGGGGCCGCGCCAACCCTGCACGTGGCTCGCGCCCGGCGTAACGAGGTGCCCCGGCTGGGGCGAGCGATCCCCTGCGGGTCCGATGTGGCTTGTCGCGCAGTTCCCCGCGCCCCTTTACACGCGCTCCCCTTACGCCCGGCGTAACAGACACCCCGGCTAAGGCAAACGGTCATGTGCAGGCCCGCTCTGGCTGGTGGCGCAGTTCCCCGCGCCCCTGAAAAGCGCTCCGCTCGCGCCCACGCGGCGGAGCCGCACACCAGACACAGCCCCGCGCCCCTTTACATGCGCTCCCCTTACGCCCGGCGTAACAGACACCCCGGCTAAGGCAAGCGGTCATGTGCAGGCCCGCTCTGGCTGGTGGCGCAGTTCCCCGCGCCCCCGAAAAGCGCTCCGCTCGCCCCCACGCGGCGGAGCCGCACATCAGACACAGCCCCGCGCCCCTTTACACGCGCTCCCCTTACGCCCGGCGTAACAGACACCCCGGCTAAGGCAAGCGGTCATGTGCAGGCCCGCTCTGGCTGGTGGCGCAGTTCCCCGCGCCCCTTGAAAAACGGTCCGCTCGCCGGGGGCGTCAGCGGGCGGCGCGGCGGGTGGCGCGGGCTTCGCGGAGGCGGTTGATGGTGGTGGGGGCGTGGGAGAGGGCGCGGGGGTCGTCGAGGAGGGCGTTGAGGAGTTGGTAGTAGGCGGTCGGGGACATGCCGAGGCGTTCGCGTATGGCGCGCTCGCGTGGGCCGGGGGCGGTCCAGTTGGCCGCCGCGATCTCCAGCACGGCCACGTCCCGTTCGGACAGACCTTCCGCCGTCATCGAACCTCCCACCGTCCATCCCCAGCCGCCCGCAGGGCGATCCCCGCCGGGTGGGCGCCCGTCCCCGCGTGGGCGGGTGGCCGTTGTCTCCCCTGCTGCCCGCAGGGCAATCCTCGCAGATCGGCCCCGACCCGGCACCACCCCGGCGATCTTCTCGCGGAGTGGACTAGACCTCTAGTACGTTAACGGCGAGACTGTCCTCGTGAGACATGTCATCGCCCTCGATGTGGGCGGCACCGGGATGAAGGCCGCGCTGATCGCGGCGGACGGCACGCTGCTGCACGAGGCGCGGCGTGCCACCAACCGGGAGCGCGGGCCGGAGGCCGTCGTCAGCGGGATCCTGGGCTTCGCCGACGACCTCCGCGCGCACGGCATACGCGAGCACGGCGAGCCGGCCGCCGCCGCGGGCGTGGCCGTTCCCGGGATCGTGGACGCGGCCAACGGCATCGCCGTCTACGCCGCCAACCTGCGCTGGACGGACGTCCCGCTGCGCGCGCTGCTGTCGGAGCGGCTCGGCGGCGTGCCCGTCGCGCTCGGCCACGACGTCCGCACCGGCGGCCTCGCCGAGGGCCGGATCGGCGCGGGCAACGGCACCGACCGGTTCCTGTTCGTCCCCCTCGGCACCGGCATCGCCGGCGCGATCGGGATCGACGGCCGGATCGAGGCCGGCGCGCACGGCTACGCGGGCGAGATCGGGCACGTCGTGGTCCGGCCCGACGGGCCCGAGTGCGGCTGCGGGCAGCGCGGCTGCATGGAGGCGCTGGCCTCGGCCGCCGCGGTCTCCCGCGCCTGGGCCGCGGCCAGCGGCGACCCCGAGGCGGACGCCGCCGACTGCGCCCGCGCCGTCGAGGCCGGCGACCCGCGGGCGGTGGCCGTCTGGGGCGACGCGATCGACGCGCTGGCCGCCGGACTGGTCACCGGCATCACGCTGCTCGACCCCCGCGTGCTGATCATCGGCGGCGGGCTCGCCGAAGCCGGGGACATCCTCTTCGGGCCGCTGCGCGCGGCAGTCGAGGCACGCATCACCTTCCAGAAGCTCCCCCTCATCGTCCCCGCCGCACTGGGGGACACCGCAGGATGCCTGGGCGCCGGCCTGCTCGCCTGGGACCTACTCTCCGTGGAGGTAACCGCCTGATGGCCGCCGTAACGACAACGCACCGCACGGTGCTGGCGGGTGCCCGCGTGGCCCTGCCCTCCGGTGTGGTGGAACGCGGCCGGCTGACGGTCGAGGGCACCCGGATCACCGGGACCGGCACGGACCACGACCCGTCGGCGAACGGCAGCAACGGCCGCGCCGTAAACGCGGACGGCGCCGGCGAACCGGCCGGCACGACGACCGTGGAGCTGGCCCCCGGCCACCTCGTCGTCCCCGGCTTCGTGGACATCCACAACCACGGCGGCGGCGGCGCGTCCTTCACCTCCGGCACCGTGCAGGACATCCTCACCGGCGTCCGCACCCACCGCGAGCACGGCACCACCACGGTCGTCGCCTCCACCGTCACCAACACCCTTGAGGCGCTGACCCGGCAGGCCGGACTGCTGTCCGAGCTGGTCGAGCAGGGCGAGTTGGCCGGCATCCACTACGAGGGCCCGTTCATCTCGCCGTGCCGCAAGGGCGCGCACGACGAGGGGCTGCTGCGCGACCCCGACCCGGCCGACGTCCGCAAACTCGTCGACGCCGCGCGCGGCACCGCCAGGATGGTCACGCTGGCGACCGAACTGCCCGGCGGCATCGACTCGGTGCGGCTGCTGGCCGAACTCGGCGTGATCGCGGCCGTCGGGCACACCGACGCCACGTACGAGCAGACGAAGGCGGCCATCGACGCGGGCGCGACCGTGGCCACCCACCTGTTCAACGCGATGCCGCCGCTCCAGCACCGCGAGCCGGGACCGATCGCGGCGCTGCTCGAAGACGACCGGGTCACCGTCGAGTTGATCAACGACGGCACCCATCTGCACCCGTCCGTCCTGGAGTTGGCGTTCGGCACCGTCGGCGCCGGCCGGGTCGCGTTCATCACCGACGCGATGGACGCGGCCGGCTTCGGCGACGGGCTCTACGAGCTCGGGCCGATGAAGGTCGAGGTGCGGGAGGGCGTGGCGCGGCTGGTCGAGGGCGGCTCCATCGCCGGTTCGACGCTGACGCTCGACACGGCGTTCAAGCGGGCCGTCACGGTGGACGGCCTGGCGCCGGACGACGTGGTGCGGGCGATCTCCACCAACCCGGCCCGGCTGCTGGGGCTTTCGGACCGGATCGGGACGCTGGAGGCCGGCAAGGACGCGGATCTCGTCGTCCTCGACGAGGAGTACGAGGTGGTGGGCGTGATGCGCAAGGGCGAGTGGGTGGTCCGGCCGGCGTGAGGCGCGGGCCCGCCACCTTCGCGGCGGCGGGCGTGAGGCGCGGGCCCGTCACCTCGGCGGTGGCGGCCGGCGTCCGCCTCACAGATGGGTAAAAAGCGTCCGACCCGCTCTGGGCCGGGCGCTTTTGTTTTGCCATCATCAAGAGGTGATCATCACCGTCACGCTGAACGCCGCGCTCGACCTGACCTACCGGGTGGCCGCGCTGCGCCCGCACACCACGCACCGGGTGCTCGACACCGTGGAGCGGCCCGGCGGCAAGGGCCTCAACGTCGCCCGGGTGCTGGCCGCGCTCGGCCACCCCTGCACCGTCACCGGATTCGCCGGCGGCGCGCCCGGCGCCGAACTGCGGCAGCGTCTCGCCGCGACCCCCGAGGCGGCCGGCGGCCTGCTCACCGACGCGCTGCGGCCGGTCGGCGGCGCCACCCGCCGTACGGTCGGCGTCGTGGACGTCTCGACCGGCGACACGACGATGTTCAACGAGCCGGGGCCGACCGTCACCGCCGCCGAGTGGGCGGACTTCCTCGACACCTACCGGGGCCTGCTCGAAGCGGGGGACGTCACGGCGGTCGCGTTGTGCGGCAGCCTGCCGCCCGGGGTGCCGGTGGGCGCGTACGCGGACCTCGTGCGGGAGGCGCGGGCGACGGGGGTGTTCGTCCTGCTCGACACGCACGGCGAGCCGCTGCGGCGCGGGGTGGCCGCGCGGCCCGACCTGATCAAGCCGAACGCGGAGGAGCTGGCCGGGCTCACCGGCTACTCCGAGCCCGGGCGGGCGGCGCGGGACGCGCGGCGGCGCGGGGCCCGGGCGGTGGCGGCGTCGCTGGGGGCGGAGGGCATGCTTTTGATTTCCGAGGAGGGCGGGTGGCGGGCGGTCGCGCCCGAACGACTGGCCGGGAATCCGACCGGGGCGGGCGATTCGGCCGTGGCCGGCCTGCTGTCCGGGGTGGCCGAGAAACTCTCCTGGCCGGAGCGGCTGGCGCGGGCGGTGGCCTTGTCCGCGGCGACGGTGGCCGCCCCCGCGGCGGGAGAATTCGCCCCGGCCACCTACACGTCCACTTTGCCCCGGGTCACGGTGACCCCGGCCCCGGCATAGCCCCGCGAAGGCCGTCCCCCGGCCGCCAGGCCGGTGGTGAGCTGGCGCCGCGGGGCGCGAGCGGACCGCTTTTCAGGGGCGCGGGGAACTGCGCGACAAGCCACAACGGCGAGAAAGCCGGCAACGGACCGCGACCCCGGCGGCGGTAGCCGAAGGGGCGCGGGGCTGTCCCCGATATGCGGCTGGCGCCGCGCGGGCGCGACAAGCCACAACGGCGGGCCGGCCGGGAACGGGCCGCAACCGCAGCGGCGGGGCGCCTCCGCAGGAGCCCGGGCTACTTCTGGACCTGCCCCTGCTTCAGCCAGACCTGGTCGAGGTTCACGCCGCACACGTCGCCCTGCCCACAGCTCAGCGCCAGCGTGTTCGCCCCCTTGTTGAGGTTCACGTACGCGTACGTGGAGTCACCCCACGCCTTCGACCAGTCCGTGTCGTGGTTCCAGTTGCTCAGGTGCACCGGGGTGTCGCGCGCGGTGCCGTTGACGGCGAGGCTGAGCGTCGCGTCCTTGCCCGCGTTGCCGTAGCCGACGAAGAGCGTGTAGTCGCCGTCGGTCGGCACCGTGACCGTCCACGTGACGCTGGCGCCCACGTTGTCCATGTGGTCCACGTACGTGCCGCCCGCGGCCTTCGCGCCCGGCCACTGGGTGCTCGGCACCGCGCCGCCGGCCAGCGCCAGCGTCGACACGTCGGTGGTCTTGGAGGCGAACGGCGGCGGGGTGGTCGGGGCCGCGGCGGTCTTGCTGGGCGCGGCGGAGGTCACCGGCGGGGTGGTGGGCTTGTCGTCCGCCTGGTTCTTGCCCTTGTCGCCGCCGCCGTTGGTCATCGCGAAGGCGATCACTATGGCGACCACGGCCACCACGGCGACGGCCGCGATCACCAGGCCCTTGCGGCTGCGCTCGGGGCCGGGCCCGCCACTGCCGGGACCACCGCCGGAGCGGTGGCCGCCCGCGGGGGGCTGCTGGTCGTACTGCTGCTGGCCGTACGAAGGCTGCTGCTGCCCGTACGCCTGCTGGCCGCCGTACTGCTGCTGCCCGTACTGCTGGGTCTCGCCCGGGGCCTGCTGGGCCGGCTGCGGGTAGCCGTAGCCGCCCGTCTGGCCCTGCCCCTGCCCCTGGCCGGGGCCCTGGCTGGCGTAGCCCGGCTGGCCCGGCTGCGGGTAGCCGTACGCGCCCGCCTGCGGCTGCTGCGCGGGGCGGCGGCTGCCCACCGGCTGGACCTGGTGGTGCGACGTGCGCGGCGTGCCCGGCCGGCCCCCGGCCGGATCGGCCTGAGGCTGCTCCTCGGCGCCCTCCGAACGGTAGAGATACGCGAACGGGTCGTCGTTCTCCGGGGTGCCGTCGTTTCCGACCGTCATCCGCTGTCCACTCCCTCTTACTGCCTTACCGCACACGCATCGCGAAGGTTGACGCGGCGCTGTGGTATTCGGGAACACTACCGGCCCCGGACGACACACCGCTCAGACCTTGGACGCATCACCAGGTCAGGAAGGTTCCCTGTGACCAGTCACACCCCAACCGTCACGTACCGTTAACCTCGTGGACGACGAGTGGCTGCCCTGGCAGGACGCGATGTCGCGGGCGCTCTACGGGCCCGGCGGCTTCTTCGTCCGGGAGCGCCCGGCGGCGCATTTCCGCACGTCCGTGCATGTGTCGCCGCGGTTCGCCGGTGCCGTCGCCGAACTGCTCCTACAGGTGGACGCGGCGCTCGGGCAGCCGGCCGTCCTGGACTTCGTGGACATGGGCGCGGGCGGCGGCGAGCTGTGCGCGGGCGTGCTGGCCGCGCTGCCCCCGCAGGTGGCGGCCCGCACTCGGGCGCACGCGGTGGAGCGTTCGGCGGCCCCGGCGGGGCTCGACCCGCGGATCGAGTGGCGCCGGGAGCCGCCGGCCGGGGCGCACGGGCTGCTGTTCGCCAACGAGTGGCTGGACAACGTGCCCGTAGGGGTGGCAGAGGCTTCCGGGGGGCCGCCGCGGTATGTGCTGGTCAGGGCGTCGGACGGCGCCGAGCGCGCGGGCGCCCCCGTCACCGGGCCTGACGCGGAGTGGCTGGCCCGCTGGTGGCCGCTGGCCCCCGGCTCCGGTCACCGCGCCGAGATCGGCCTCGCCCGGGACACCGCCTGGGCCACGGCCGTCGGCGCCCTGTCCGCGGGGCTCGCCGTGGCCGTGGACTACGCCCACGGTCGTACGGACCGGCCCCCGTACGGCACGCTCACCGGCTACCAGGCCGGGCGCCAGGTCCTCCCCGTACCCGACGGCAGCCGCGACCTGACCGCCCACGTGGCCATGGACGCCCTCCCCGGCACCACCTGCTCCCAGCGCGCCGCCCTGCACGCCCTCGGCCTGCACGGCGCCCGCCCGCCCCTCGCGCTGGCCGCGTCCGACCCGGCCGCCTACGTCCGCGCGCTCGCGGCGGCCTCGGAGGCGGCGGAACTCACCGCGGCGGGCGGCCTCGGCGACTTCACCTGGCTGGCGACGCCGGTGGGGCCGGCCTGTACGGGGCTGCTGCCGCAGGGCCCGGGCTAAGGCTGGAGCAGCTTCGCCTCGGTCTGCGGGTCGAGACCGACCCGCGGGCAGTCCGGACGCTGCGGGGCCTCGCCGCCGATCGACCGCAGCCAGCGCCAGGTGTCGGCGACCGTCTCGCCGACCGGACGGCAGCGCAGCCCCGCGGCCAGCGCCTTACCGGTGTCGGAGCCGTGCATCGTGGCGTGCAGCTCGCCCGGCGGGATCCAGACCGGGAGCTGCGTCCAGGGCTCGATGCCGGCCGCCTCGATCACGGCGGGATCGGTCCAGCGCAGTTCGGCGGCCGAGCCGGTCGCGGCCACGCACGCGTCGAGCAGCCCGCCCATGGTGGTGTGGCCCGGCGCGCTCACCAGGTCATACGGCCCGCCCCGGCCGGCCTCCACCGCGTCCAGCGTCCAGGCCGCCCACTCGCCGCCGGCGGCGCTCGCGGTTCCCCGGACCGGCGGTCCCGGTCAGGACGGCGGCGCCGGGCGCGGGCCCGGTGCCGTCCGGGTTTTCCGCCCCCGGTGGTCGATGCGGTTCGTTTCCGGGCGCGGGCCCGGTTGCCTGCCGTTTTTTCCCACCCCGCCCGCCCGTGCGGGTGCGTCCTTGGGTGCACGTTTTCTGGTGGGTGGGGTCGGTGCCGGTCCGTGGCACCTCCTCGGATTTCCTCCGCGCGGGTTTCGTCGTCGACTGCACGCCGGTCTGTCGGAAATCCTGCGGGGGCACCCCGGCCCGTCCCCTCCCGGGCCGGACGGCGGCTTTGAGGCCGCGGGGGGTGATCGGCGCGGGAGGGCCGGTGTGGGCCGGCATCCGTTGGCGGCTTGCGGTGAGTTCCCCGGGGCAACTTCCGTCACGCCTGACACGGTGGCGGTCGGCGGGGTTCAATTGCCCCATGCTGCGCAGAGGAACGTCGTCCGCCGCCGTTGTCTTCGTCGCGTGCGTGGTCGCCGCCCTCACGTCGTGTTCCTCGGACTCTTCGGGCGAGTCGGCTGCTGAAGGCAAACCCAGCGGGTCCGGCCCCACGGGGACGGTGACGCCGTCGGCCGCGCCGACCAGGCCGTGCGGCGACGGGACGTGCGACATCAAGGTCGCGGTGGGAGACATCGTGAACGTGCCGGCGACGTACGGTCTCGGGCCGATCAAGGTGACGGCGATCGGTGGCGGCAGGGTCGAGATGGCCGCACCGGTGACGGGGTCGGGCTACAGCGTCTCCGGCTGCTCCGGCGGCGGCAGCGTGTCGTCGGCGGGCGGCGGCGGTGTCGGATTCAGCTGCGGCGAGGGACCGGCCGCGACCATCAACGAGGCGATGAGCCTGAAGGTCGTCCACATCGTGGGGAAGACCGCCGTCCTCAGCATCAAACCCGCCAAGTGATCCCCGGCGCCGACATCCCTTGACCGGTGGCTGCGGGCGGCCCGGCCGGCCCGATCGGCAGAGATCAGACCGAGGTGGCCTGCAAAACGTAGACACGCTCATGCCGGATGACGGTCAGGTACTCGAACATCCCGCCTTCCACATATGCGGTGGCAACGCCCGGACCGACGCCTTGGTAGTCCGAACCGTCAAGGTAGAGCTCGGTTCGTACTCCCACGCCCACGTCACGCGCCCAACTCCCGGTGTGCCGCTCGGACGATGTCGCCCGCTTCCCGCACCGCCTTCCGCGACAGTTCGGGATCCTCGGCCTCTGCGGCGACCTGCTCGGCCCGGTGCAGCCTCCGCGCCGTCTCGGGCCGGCGTTCGATCTCCGCGACGACCGCCCAGCGCAGCAGGAACATGTGGACCGGTGCGAGCGAGTTCTGCTCGACCGCCATCGCCAGGGTCTCGTTCTTCTCCCACTCCATCTCCGCGAGTCGATAAGGCGCGAGCTTGGCGATCGCCTCGCGGAGGGCGTCGGGAGTGCGGTCGGGCCTTGGCGCGATCGGTGCGTCGTGGGGCAGGGACTCTGCTGTCATCGTTTCCTCCGGCGCGCCGGGCAGAGGCGCCAGCATCCAGGATGCCGCAAACGCGCACTACCTGTCGGCCTCCACCGCGAGGTGCGCGACCACCCGCACCACCACCGCACCCGCGTCTCGGTCTTCGACCAACCAGCACCAGCCAACGAACCCGCACTCCCACCGATCACCCCCCGCGGCCTCAAAGCCGCCGTCCGGCCTGGGAGGGGACGGGCCGGGGTGCCCCCGCAGGATTTCCGACAGACCGGCCCGCACCCGAAAACGAAACCCGCACGGAGGAAATCCGAGGAGGTACCCCGGACCGGCACCGACCCCCACCCACCAGAAAACGTGCACTCAAGGACGCACCCGCACGGGCGGGCGGGTGGGAAAAAACGGCAGGCGCGGCGCCCAGCCGTGAAATCGAACCGCACCACCCACCGGGCGAAAGCCCCGAAGGCCCCGGCGCCGAGCCGGGGACCCCGGTCAGTCCGGGAGTTGGGACAGCGTGTAGCTGTCCACGCCGTGCAACGGCGAGGTTGTGGACAGCACCGTCCCGTCCGCCGACGCCAGCGTCAAAGGCGGTTGGCCGGGAAGGCCGACAGGAGGCGGAACCTGCCAGACAACGATCATCGTGCCGGTGTCCGGAACCAGAATCCGTCGGCCCCCCAGGCCGACAAACGCCACCTCCGCCGCAACCTGAAGCGCCGTGCAGCCGATCCAAGGCGCCTGCCCCACCAACTCGCGCCCGTGCTCCAGCCGATACGCCATGCTCCGCGTGCCCGCTCCTGCGTACACCTCGGCCATGCCGAGGTGGCCCGGCTCGCCCGCCGCCAGCCGCCGGGCAGCGGACGGCAACGGGTCGACCGGGCGGACGGAGCCGCCGCCCACCCACCGCCACGTGCCGTCGGCGCGACGTTCAAGCAGCTGCTGGAACGACACCGCTCGCCGCGCCGAGCCCGGCCGCCGTACGAGCCAAAGCGCCGCGACCCCGCGGGCGTCATCGACGTCCGCGGCCACCACCGTGAACCACCACCGCGGCAGCCACCACGGCTGAAGCGGGCGCCCGCCGGCGATCCACCGGAAGACGCGCATCGCGATCCGGTCGGCCAGCGGGTCCTGCCAGAACCGCAGGCCGGGCGGACGCGTCACGCCCTCCGGTAACGCCAACCGCCGCCGCCGCACGATGCCCAGGCCCATACCCCGACCGTACGCACGCCCGTGCCACCCGGGAACCCGCCCGCGGCGGCGGTGACGATTCCGGGACGATCCGAACCGGGAAGCACCCCGTCGCCGGCAACGGAGCCCAGGCCGGGAGGCCCAGCATCCGAACCGGGCAGCGACCCGCCCCGCGCAGGGGCGACCTGAGAGGATGGGGGCATGACGGAGACCACCATCGGGATCGGCGGCGCGGCCGAGGGCACCGACATGGTGCTGAACATCGGCCCCCAGCACCCCTCCACCCACGGCGTGCTCCGCCTGCGGCTCGTGCTCGACGGGGAGCGGATCCAGTCAGCGGAGCCGATCGTCGGCTATATGCACCGGGGCGCGGAGAAGCTGTTCGAGGCCCGGGACTACCGGCAGATCATCATGCTGGCGAACCGGCACGACTGGCTGTCGGCGTTCTCCAACGAGCTGGGCGTCGTCCTCGCCGTCGAGCGCATGCTCGGCATGGAGGTGCCGGAGCGGGCCGTCTGGACCCGCACGCTGCTCGCCGAGCTGAACCGGGTACTGAACCACCTGATGTTCCTCGGCTCGTACCCGCTCGAACTCGGCGGCATCACCCCGATCTTCTACGCATTCACCGAGCGCGAGCAGCTCCAGCACGTGATGGAGGAGGTCTCCGGCGGCCGGATGCACTACATGTTCAACCGGGTCGGCGGCCTGAAGGAGGACCTGCCGAACGGCTGGACCGGCCGCGCCCGCGCCGCGGTCTCCGGGGTGCGGGCCCAGCTCGGGCGGATCGACGAGCTGGTGATGGGCAACGAGATCTTCCGCGGCCGCACCCGCGGGGTCGGCGTGCTCGCGCAGTCCGACGTGCACGCGTTCGGCGTCAGCGGGCCGATCGCGCGCGGCTCCGGCGTGGACTTCGACCTGCGCCGCGACGAGCCGTACCTCGGGTACGGGGAGCTGGCGGACACGCTGAAGGTGGTCACCAGGACCGAGGGCGACTGCCTGGCCCGCTTCGAGGTGCTGCTCGAACAGGCCCACAACTCGCTCGACCTCGCCGACGCCTGCCTGGACCGGATGGCCGAGCTGCCGCCGGGGCCGATCAACCAGCGGCTGCCGAAGGTGCTCAAGGCCCCGGAGGGGCACACCTACGCGTGGACCGAGAACCCGCTCGGCATCAACGGCTACTACCTGGTGTCGAAGGGCGAGAAGACGCCGTACCGGCTGAAGCTGCGCTCGGCGTCGTTCAACAACATCCAGGCGCTGACGGTGCTGCTGCCCGGCACGCTGGTGGCGGACATGGTCGCGATCCTGGGCTCGATGTTCTTCGTGGTCGGCGACGTCGACAAGTAGCCGGCCCCGGGCCTCGCACCCGCCGAACGCCGGGCCCGGACCTAGCTCGACGCCTTCGTCGTCCGCAGCGGGGTCATGTCGAACTGCTCCGTGTCGTCGTGCGGCGTCAGGTCGATGACCTCCGGCTCCTCCGCCGCAGGTTCCCCCGCCGCGGGCCCCTCCGCCAAAGGTTCCTCGGCCGTGGTCTCCCCGGCCTCGTCCACGACGTCCTCCTCCGAGGACACCCCATCCCGCTCCCCCGGCGGAATCCCCTTCGTCCCGAAGAAGTCGAACCCCCCGATCGCCCGGTTCCCATGCGGCGCGTTCGGGTCGGCCGGCGACCGCGGCGGCTGCGCGTACGGCAGCACCGCCGCCGCCACCGCCGGCACCAGCCGGTGTTCGCGCACCGGCAGCCCTGCCGGGGACACCCGGGCCCCGTCGGCACCGGGCTCGGTCCGGGTGTGCCGCCCGATCCGGTCCTCCTCGGGCGACGCGGCCTCGCGGGCCCGCGCCTCGGCGACCGTACGTTCGGCCTGCTGCCTGGCCCCGTTGCGGGACAGGTCCCGCAGCGCCTGCTCGGCGCGCAGGAAGGCGGCCGGGCCGATCGGCGACGGCGCGGTCAGGGCGAGTGCCTTGGGCGCGCCCTCGATCTGGAGCCTGCGCTTGCTCTCCAGCGCCCGGGCCCGCTCGCTCTCGGCGGTGGCGTAGCGCCGCAGCAGCTCGGCGTGCTCGGTGCGCAGCCGGGCCAGTTCGCCCCGCTTGCCGCGCAGTTTCTTCTCCAGCCGGCCGCGGATCTCCCGCGACTCCTCCAGGTCGGACTCGACCTCGGCTATCCGCTCGTCGGTGCGCCATTCCTCGCGCACCCGCGCGTTCTCCAGCTCGGCGACCCGGTGGCCGGCGGACCGGTCCCAGGTGCGGGCCAGCGCCGCCCCGGCGCACGCGGCGACCGCGGTGGCGATCGTGAGCATCCGGACCACACCGGTATCGGAGACGGCAAGGGAGGCGACGGCGAGTGCCGCGGCACTGCCCGCGACGGTCAGCGGCGGCAGCATCCTGTGCAGCGGCTGCGAATGGCGGTGACGTCCACGGGGCATGGCCAGAAATTTAGCGTGCGGGGGACCTTCATGGGGCGGCGGGGTGGTTATTTCGAGGCCGGTTCCGGCCAACAAATGGCCACCGAATACGGAGGGCATTCAGGCCCGCACGATGTGTCCGTAATGTGCAGTTCTGAATGCCCCCCACTTCGGGCTACTTGGTGAGGCCCTTCGACTTCAGGTAGTCGGCGGCGACATCCGCCGGCTTCTCCCGCTCGGCGTCCACCTTCTGGTTCAGATCCGTCAGATCCGCGGTGGTGAGGGTCGCGGTGAGCTTGTTCAGCGCGGCGGCGATCGCCGGGTCGCCGGCGTCCTTGGCGTTGACCACCGGCAGCAGGTTGTCCGCGTTCTGCAGGTGCTTGTCGTCGGTCAGCAGCACCAGGTTGAACTGGTCCAGCGTGGCGTCCGTGGTCGTGGTCAGCACCAGCTGGTCGGTGCCGTCCTTGACCGCCTGCTTGGACTGCGCGGTGCCGACGCCCTTGGGGTCGATTCCGGTGATGTCGATGCCGTACGTCGACTTCAGACCCGGCGAGCAGAACGGCCGGTCCGGGCATTCGTCGCCGGCCGCCAATTTGATCTTGAGATGCGAGGCGCCAAGATCGGAAAGCGTCTTCAGCTTGTGCTGCTTGGCGAAGTCCTTGTTGACGGCAAAGGCATTCTGGTCGACGGCCTTGCCGACATCGAGCACCTTCAGCCCGCGCGGGGTCGCCAGCTTCGTCAGCGCGGTAACCGTCGCGGTGGCGTCACTGGAGGCGACCGGCTTGGCCTTCGGGCCGTTCGCCTTGGTGTTGAAGAACTCCGCGAGCGTCGCCGCGTACTCCGGGACGATGTCGATCTGGCCCTTCTCCAGGGCGGGTTCGTACAGCTCGCGGTTCTCCAGGGTCTGCACCTTGGTGTGGTAGCCGGCGTCGGCCAGCACCTTGGCGTAGAGCTCGGCGAGCACCGAGGACTCGGTGAAGCCGGCCGACCCGATCACCAGGTCCTTGCTGCCGCCCGATGCCGCGGTGGTGCTGGTGCTGTCCGAGGGGGCGCTGGTCGCCGGGGCCGACGAGTCGGTGTCGCCCTTGTCCTCCAGGCTTTTGCCTCCGCCGCAGCCGGCCACGCCCGTCAGCAACAGGGCGGCTACTACGGCCGTACCGGCGACGCGCACGCGTCCGTTCATGGGTTCAGCACTCCTAGTGAGTCCGCGCCGGGCCGATTGCGCCGGCGCATGGGGTCGAGCAGCCGCTGAAGGATCAGGAAGACCCCTTCGACGAGCAGGGCGAGGACGGCGACCAGCACCGCGCCCGCCACCACCTGTGCGGTGATCTGCCGGTTGAAGCCGGCGGTGATGATCCTGCCCAGGCCGCCGAAGCCGGCCAGGGCTGCGAGGGTGGCGGTGGCCACCACCTGGACGGCGGCGGTCCGCACGCCCGTCCAGATCAGCGGGAAGGCCAGCGGCAGTTCGGTCCTCAGCAGCAACTGCGGACCGGTCATGCCCATTCCACGGGCCGCCTCCACGACGTCCTGGTCGACCTCGCGCATGCCGACGTAGGCGTTGGTGACCAGCGGCGGCACCCCGAACAGCACCAGCGAGATGATCACCGGCCAGTCGCTGTCCGAGCCGATTGCGAACAGCAGCAGGGTCAGCACCGCGTAGGTCGGGATGGCCCGGCCGACGTTGGAGATGTTGATCGCGACGGCGCCGCCCCGGCCGTAGTGGCCGAGCACGATGGCGATCGGCAGCGCGATCACCAGCGAGATGCCCAGCGACACCCCGCAGAAGTACAGGTGCTCCGACAGCCGGTGCAGCACGCCGTCGCTGCCCGACCAGTTGGAGCCGTCGGTGAGCCAGTCCCAGGCTCCGCTCACCGCGCTCATGACGCCGCCACCTTCTCCGCCTCCACTGTCCGCCGGGTTCTCGGGGCCTTGGTGCGGCGGCCGTGCCGCCACGGGGTGAGCAGCCACTGCACGCCCAGCAGCAGCACGTCGGCGATGATCGCGAGCACCACGCAGAGCACGGACGCGGCCAGCACCTGCGCCTTGAAGTTGCTGTCGATGCCGGATTTCAGCAGGTTGCCGAGGCCGCCGTAGTCGATGATCGCGCCGACCGTGGTGAGCGCGACCGTGGAGACGGTGGCGATCCGCAGTCCGGCCATCACCGCGGGCAGCGCCAGCGGCAGTTCCACGGTGAACAGCAGCCGCAGCGGGCCGTAGCCCATCGCGCGGGCCGCCTCCCGTACGTCCTCGGGCACCGCCTCAAGGCCGGCCAGGATGTTGCGGACCAGAATGGTCAGCGAGTACAGCACCAGGCCGGTGACCACCAGCGACGGCGAGATCCCGAACACCGGCAGCAGCAGCGAGAACATGGCCAGCGACGGCACCGTGTACAGAATCGTGGTGATCGCCAGCACCGGCCCGGCCGCCAGCCGCCAGCGGCGGGCGATCAGCGCCAGCGGGAAGGCGATCAGCAGGCCGACGGCCACCGACACGGCAGTGATCCAGATGTGCTGGACCGTCGCGTCGGTCAGCTCGTGACGGTAGTTGTGGAGGTACTTCCCACAGATCCAGTCGTTGGAGACCAGACAGTTCTTGTCAGCCATGCGTGTCCACCTCCCCCATCGTGACGTCCGCATGCCTCTCGTCCGCATGCCTTGCAGGTTCCGGGGCAGAGCCCCGGCAGATCCCTGGCGCGAGATCTTCGGCGAGCCTATCGCCGGGCAGTGACATTCCGGCCGGCCGCCATACAGCCGCAACACTCCCGCCACACACGGCGGGGAGAGTACGGTTGCAAGCCGTCATCAGTGAGGACCCATGATCCGTTTCGAGAACGTCAGCAAGCGATACCCGGACGGCACCGTTGCCGTGGACGATCTGTCCTTCGAGGTCGGCGAGGGCGAACTGGTCACGCTGGTCGGGCCCTCCGGCTGCGGCAAGACGACCACCATGAAGATGGTGAACCGGCTGATCGAACCCACCGGGGGTCGAATTCTTCTCGACGGCGAGGACATAGCCGGTATCGAACCCGTACAGCTTCGGCGTCGGATCGGTTACGTCATCCAGCAGGTCGGCCTGTTCCCGCACAAGTCGGTGCTGGAGAACACGGCGACGGTGCCGTCACTGCTCGGCTGGAAGCGGGCCGCGGCCCGCGAGCGGGCGGCCGAGCTGCTCGACCTGGTCGGCCTCGACCCCAAGGTGTTCGGCCCGCGCTACCCCGACCAGCTCTCCGGCGGCCAGCGGCAGCGGGTCGGCGTGGCCCGCGCGCTCGCCGCCGACCCGCCGGTGCTGCTGATGGACGAGCCGTTCGGCGCGGTGGACCCGGTGGTGCGCGAGCGCTTGCAGACCGAGTTCCTCAACCTCCAGGCCAACGTGCGCAAGACCGTGCTCTTCGTCACACACGACATCGAGGAGGCGGTCAGGCTCGGCGACCGCATCGCGGTGTACGGCGAGGGCCGGATCGAGCAGTACGACACGCCGGCGACGGTGCTGGGGAAGCCGGCGACGCCTTACGTGGCGCAGTTCGTCGGCTCCGACCGGGGACTGAAGCGGCTGTCGGTGACGGCGATCGAGCCGTCCGACCTCGAACAGCCGCCGACGGTCCGGCTGGAGGACACGGTGGAGTCGGCCGCGGCCCGGATGCGCGAGGAGGACGCCCGCTGGGCGGTCGTCCTGGACGCCAACGGGGAACTGCACGGCTGGGTCCAGCTGGACGCTCTGGCGCTGGCCAAGGGCGGCGCGGTACGGGATCACGCGCGGCGGATGGAGGCGTGGGTGCCGGTGGGGGCGAACCTGAAGCAGGCGTTCAGCGCGATGCTTCAGTACGACGCCGGGTGGATCGCCGTCGTCGACGGGGCGAAGTTCACCGGCGTGCTGACGCCGGCCAGGTTGCATGAAGCGTTGCGGCGCTCCATCGACGCGGACTCCTCCGGAGTGGACAGGGCCGAGGTCACGATCGAGACGGTCGGCTGACTGCCGGGCGCACGTTCCCGATGAACGCTAGGCGCCGTCGGCGGGTGCGGCTATCGACGGTGTGGGGCGGGATGGGGCACCCGTCGGGGGCGTGACCGGGTGGCCCTTCTCGCGCCAGGCCTGGAAGCCGCCTTCCAGGTCCGTCGCGCGGGTGAGGCCCAACTCCTGGAGGGACGCCGCTGCCAGGCTGGAGGCGTAGCCCTCGTTGCAGATCACGATGACGTGCAGGGCGTGGGATATGGCCTGGGGGACGCGGTCGGGGCTCGTCGGGTCCAGGCGCCATTCGAGTTCGTTGCGTTCCACGATCACCGCGCCCGGGATCGTGCCGTCGCGGTCGCGCAGCGCGCCGTAGCGGATGTCCACCAGCAGGGCGCCGTCGCGGGCGGCGGTCGCCGCCTGGGCGGGGGTGAGGCGGTCGAGGCCGGCGCGGGCCGCGGAGAGCAGGTCGGACACGGAGCGGGACGCGGTCATCTCACCATTCCTCGGGGCGCTCGACGAGTTCCAGCCGCAGGGTGCTGCCCTTGCGGCTGTAGCGGCGGATCAGCGGCAGCGGCGGGTAGTACGCGTGCACCGAGACCGCGTGGCTGGACTCGGAGACGTTCCGCACCTGGTGCACGTGGTTGCGGCCGAACGCCCGGCCGCCGCCCTCGGGGAGCACGCGCTCGCGGTCCACGCCCTCGGCGAGTTCCAGCGAGCGCCAGCCCTCGGAGGGCAGCGGCACCGACAGCGACTGCTCGGTGAGCTCGCCGCCGGCGGTGACGAAGACGCCGTACGAGCCGCCGTGGTCGTGCCAGCCGGTCTCGGCGCCGGGCGGCCAGCCGATCAGCCACGCCTCGGCGCCGCCGGGGCCTTCGAGCCGTACCCAGGTGCGGCCCTCGGGGTCGAGCGGCAGGTCGCCGACGACGGCCGGGTCGGCGGCCACCTTGCGGGCGAAGTCCAGGAGTTCCGCGGCGGTCGGCGCGGCAGCGGGCGCCACGGTGGTCGCAGGGGTCACGGGGGTGGAGACGGGTGCGGTGACAGACATCGGTCGAGTCCCAGGGGAAGCCGCGCCCGCGGCAGGCAGCGGCGGGAGGCCGCTGCGGAGCGTCTTACGGCGCGAAGGTGAACGGTGGGCCGGAAACGCGCTTCAGCGCGCGTCCGTACACACGCAGCCCGCGTACCTGACGAGGTCCAGATGGACTCGCCGGTGCAGTCGCAGGCCGGATCCGCTCATACCAGGGACTGAACCACGACGCCGGGGCACCGGTCAAGCCGGACACCGTACGTCACCCGTCCGACCGTACGCCGCCCCTCCGACCGCGCCCCGCCCGTCCGACCGCGCCTCACCCGTTCCGGCGCATCGGGAGTACGGCCCGCGCTCAGCGGCGCTGCTGGAGGACCGTCGGCGCCTTGTCGTCGTCCTCGGGCAGCTTGCAGACCCGTTCGAGGAACATCGCGGCCACCACCACCAGGATGCCGGCGAGCACCGCGAAGCCCGCGTAGATCGCCTGGTGGCGGCGCGGGTCCATGTCGAGCCGGTACATCACCAGGAACAGGCCGGTGCCGCCGTACATGCCCACCACCAGCGCGGCCACCAGCGCGCTGGCCTGGCCGAAGACCACCACCCGGGCGGCGGCCAGCGGATCGACGCCCTTGGCGCCGGGCCGCCGTTCGCGCTGGGCGCGCAGCCGGGCGCGCAGTGACAGCGCGGTCGCGAACAGCGCGACGGCGATCAGCAGCAGCACCACCGGCGCCGCCACCGGCACGCCGGGCAGCGTGCCGACCGAGTCCCAGAGCTTGGCCCCGGACCACGACAGCACGCCCGCCACCGCGAACAGCCCCGCCAGCGTCCTGATCCGCAGCGTCCTCACCGAGTGCCCGCCTCCACCTTCGCCTTGCCCCACTGTGCGCCAGCCGCGCCGTCCCGCCGCTCGCCCAACGATTACTCGGGCAGCCTGAGTTCCACGTCGTCCCGGCGGCGCACCTCGCCGCTGTCCCGTGCGGTCCGCAGACCGTCCAGCAGCGCGGCGACCGGCCCGCGGCCCGGCAGCTCGGCCGCCGGGTCCACGTCGTACCACGGTACGAGCACGAAGGCCCGCTCGTGCGCACGCGGGTGCGGCAGGGTCAGCACCGGGTCGTCGCTCACCACGCCCTGGTAGGCGACGATGTCCACGTCGATGGTGCGGGCGCCCCAGCGCTCGGCGCGCACCCGCAGGAACGCCTCCTCGATGGCGTGGCCGCGCTCCAGCAGCGAGTCCGGCGGCAGCGTGGTGCGGACCAGCAGCACCGCGTTGAAGTAGCTGGGCTGCGAGCCGGGCTCGACGCCCCAGGGCTCGGTCTCGTACACCGGTGAGACCGATCTCACCCGCACGCCCGGGGTGTCCTCCAGCGCGTCGATCGCGCCCTGGAGGGTCTCCAGGCGGTTGCCGAGGTTGCTGCCGAGGGCGATCACCGCGGTCTTCGGGTTGGACAGCGTGCTGTCCGCCGCGTCCACCCTGGCCACCACCGACGGCGGCACCGGCTGCACGGTGGGGTCCTCGACCGGCCGGTCCTGGGCGTCCGGCCACACGGGCCGCGGGGTCTGCGGCGACTCGGAACTCACGGGCGCCTCCGGGTGATGGTCACGGTCACGTCGTCGAAGGGCACGGTGATCGGGGCGTCCGGTTTGTGCACGGTCACCTCGACCTCCTGCACCACCTCGTGCCCGAGGCAGACGTCGGCGACGCGCTGGGCGAGGGTCTCGATCAGGTCCACCGGATCGCCGCTCACGACGGCGGCGACCTGCTCGGCGACCACACCGTAGTGCACGGTCGCGGTGAGGTCGTCACCGGCCGCCGCGGGGGCGGTGTCCAGGCCGAGCACCAGGTCGACGACGAAGATCTGGCCGTCCCGCCGCTCGTGCTCGAACACGCCGTGGTGCCCGCGGATCTTCAGGCCGCGCAGCGTCACTCGGTCCACGAAATCCACTCCCGCCGGTCGGTGCGGGGCCGCTCACCGGCCCGTGATCAGGAGGACGAATCTACGGCATGGGCGCAGGTCACCCGACGCTGTCCCCGTCCGTCCCGGCCGCACCCCGCCGTTCGCCCGCACGTCACCCGACGGTGTCCCCGTCGTCGCCCTCCGCGCCGCCGGCGCCCTCCGGGCCGTCCTCGTCCTCCGCGCCCTCCTCGTCGTCCTCGGCCAGCACCGGGGAGCCGTGGTGCACCCACAGCCGCCAGCCGTCGGCGGTGCGGTGGAAGACGTTGGTGGCCACCACCAGGCCGCCGACCAGCGAGCCGGCCGAGCCGTCCTCCTCGGCCGGACCGCCGGTGAGGATGTTCTCGGTGCAGGTGACGATGGCGGCGTCGCCGTCGACGGCCACCTCGACGTCGGTCAGGAAGAACTGGATGTAGTCGGTGTTCGCCATGATCAGCGCGTAGGAGCGCATCACCTCGCGGCGCCCGCGCAGCACCGGCCAGCCCGGGTGCACCACGGCCACCGACTCGGCCAGCGGCCCGGACAGCACCACCGCTTCGAGGGCGTCCAGGTCGGAGGTCTCCACGGCGTCGTAGAAGGACTGGTTGGCGCGCTCCACGGCGCGCGCCTCCGCCGTACGCGGCGTCACCGGCTCTCCCCCGCGGCCTGGATGGCGCGGGCCACCCGGACGGCGTCGGCGCTGGCCTGCACCTCGTGCACCCGGACCGCCCAGGCGCCCTCGCGGGCGGCGATCGCGGTGACCGCGGCGGTGGCCGCGTCGCGTTCCCTGGCCGGCGGCGGGTCGCCGGCCGCGCCGGCCAGGATGCGGCCGAGGAAGCGCTTGCGGGAGGCGGCCACCAGCAGCGGGCAGCCGAGCTCGCGCAGCGCGGCGAGCCTGGCGAGCAGCGTCAGGTCGTGGTCGGCGGTCTTGGCGAAGCCCAGGCCGGGGTCGAGCACGATCCTGGCCGGGTCGACGCCGCCGGCCACCGCGCGCTCCAGGCCGGACCGCAGCTCGGTGACGACCTCGCGGAGCACGTCGTCGTAGACCGCCCGGTTGTTCATGTCGATGCTCTGGCCGCGCCAGTGCATCACCACGAACGGCACCTGGGCGCCCGCCACCACCGGGATCATCTCGGGGTCGGCGAGGCCGCCGCTGACGTCGTTGACCAGCCGGGCGCCGGCCTGCACGGCCTGCGCGGCGACGGACGCGCGCATGGTGTCGACGCTCACCAGCACGCCGGAGGCGGCCAGTTCGCGGACCACCGGCACCACCCGGCGCAGTTCCTCCGCCTCGTCCACCCGCTTGGCGCCGGGCCGAGTGGACTCGCCGCCGACGTCCACCAGGTCGGCGCCCTCGGCGACGAGGTCCAGGCCGTGCTTGACGGCCAGCTCCGGGTCGAACCACCGCCCGCCGTCGGAGAACGAGTCGGGCGTCACATTGACCACGCCCATGACCGCGCAGCGGTCCCACTCCGGCAGTCCGACGGGCCCGTTCCGGCCCTGCAACGTAACCATGCGCCCAGCGTAGGCGGTACGGGGGCGGCGGCCGGTCAGCGCCGGTCCGGGCGGCGGCCGGTTCAGGCCGAGGTGCGGAGCGGAGCGGGTGGTTCAGGGCGACGCGCGGGGTCGGACGGGCGGTTCAGGCCGCCGCGTTGTGCTTGCGCGGCTCGGGTTCGGTCGCGTAGCCGGGCTTGGCGGCCTGCGGGCGGCGCTTGGCGCGTCCGGGCAGGAAGCGCTGGATCGCCGCGGGCAGCGGCAGCGAGAGCGTCACGAAGCCCTCCGCCTGCATGATGGCGAATCCGATCCGGGGCAGGTCGCGGGAGTTGGGGAAGACCAGGAACCGCGGCACCCACTCCGGCTGGAACTTCGCGTTGAACTTGTACAGCGACTCGATCTGGAACCAGCGGGACAGGAACACCAGCAGCCCGCGCCAGCCGCGCAGCACGGGTCCCGCGCCGATCCGCTCGCCACGGGCCAGCGCGGAGCGGAACATCGCGAAGTTCAGCGACACCCGGGAGATGCCCAGCGAGGGCGCCTGCTGGAGGGCGGCGACGATCAGCAGTTCGTTCAGCCCCGGGTCGGCGGCGCGGTCGCGGCGCATCAGCTCAAGCGACATGCCGTCGGCGCCCCACGGCACGAAGTGCAGGACGGCCCGCAGGTCGCCGAGTTCGGGCTGCGGCGCGCCGGCCTCGCGGGCCTTGTGCGCGGTGACGACCACGCAGTCGCCGTCGGCCTGCTCGCCGAACCGGCCGAGCGCCATGGAGAAGCCGCGTTCGGTGTCGGTGCCGCGCCAGGCGTCGGCGGCCAGCCGCACGCGGTCCTTCTCCCCCTCGGTCAGCTCGCTGACCCGGCGGACCCGGCAGACGTAGCCGGACCGCTCGATCCGGCTGACCATCTGGCGGACGTTGCGCATCGCGCGGCCCTGGAGGGTGAACGCGGCGGAGTCGACGATGGCCTCGTCGCCGAGTTCGAGCGCGTCGAGGCCGGTCTGCCGGGTCCACACCTCGCCGCCGGTCTCGCTGCACCCGACGACCGCGGGCAGCCAGGCGTGCTCCCTGGCCAGCTCCATGAACCGGCAGATGGCGCCGGGCCAGGCCTCGACATCGCCGATCGGGTCGCCGCCGGCCAGCATCACCCCGGACACCACCCGGTAGCAGACCGCGGCCTTGCCGCTGGGCGAGAACACCACGGACTTGTCGCGGCGCAGCGCGAAGTGGCCGAGCGAGTCGCGGGCGCCGTGCCGGGCCAGCAGCGCGCGCAGCCGCTCCTCGTCGTCCTCGCTGAGCTCGGCGACCGGCCGGCCGGGGCGCAGCACCAGATAGACCGTCGAGATCGCGACCAGCAGGCCGAGGCCGCCGAGCGAATAGCCGACCACGTCGTTGACCCGGTCGCTGGTGTAGTGCACCGGGCCCTGGAAGCCGAACAGCCCGTACAGCACGTGCTGGAGCCGGGCGGTCAGGCCCGGGGTGCCGCGGTCGGCGGCCGGGTGGGCGCTGGTGATCACCAGGCCGAGGCCGAACGCGACGGTGCTGAGCAGCGCGAAGTTGAGCACCGCGCGCCAGCGGGTGCGGGGGTCGGACAGCGCCTGGAACTCGTGCCGGTACCGGATCAGCACCCCGAGCAGCGCCAGCGACACGGCCGCGCCGAAGAACGAGTGCCGGTAGATCAGCTGGGTGGCCGCGCCGACCGGCATCAGCACCACAGCGGCCCACCAGGCCCGCTGCTTGCCGCGTTTGAGGGCGTGCGCCAGCATCAGCAGCAGGATGCCGGTGACGATCGCGGTGGCGGCGGCCAGCGAGCTGACGGTGCCGGGGAACAGCGCGGCGAGATGGTGCATCCGCCCGTTGCGGAACGCCGGGAAGACCGCCGAGATCACGTCGAGCAGGCCGATCACGGCGGTGGCGGTGCCGATGATCTTCGGTACGGCGGAGGACCGAAGGGGCCAGCGAAGGCGGCGCGCCTGTGCGGAGGACATGGGTCACCAAGCTTCAACATCACGGGCATACGGATGATTGCGCCCCTTAGGACGCGAAGTCGGATGTCCGGGTTCCGTCCGGATGCGACAGCTTGGAAGGTACACCCACCGGGCGGGTTCGGCCTGCCGGGATGCCGGGTTGCCGGGATGCCCGCCTGCCGGGTTGCCGGTTCGGGTCAGCCCCTGCCGATGATCAGGCTCATGGCCTCGGCGCGGGTGGTGGGATTGCGCAGCTGGCCGCGGACCGCCGAGGTGATGGTCTTGGCGCCGGGCTTGCGCACGCCCCGCATCGTCATGCACATGTGCTCGCACTCGACCACCACGATCACCCCGCGGGGCTCCAGGATGCGTACCAGCGCGTCGGCAACCTGGGTGGTCAGCCGCTCCTGCACCTGCGGGCGCCGAGCGTAGACGTCGACCAGACGGGCCAGCTTGGACAGACCGGTGATCTTGCCGCTGACGGCCGGGATGTAGCCGACATGGGCCACCCCGACGAACGGCACCAGGTGGTGCTCGCAGGACGACATCACCTCGATGTCCTTGACCAGCACCATCTCGTCGTGGCCGAGGTCGAAGGTAGTGGTCAGCACGTCCTCCGGCTGCTGCCAGAGGCCGGCGAATATCTCCCGGTAGGCGCGGGCCACCCGGGCCGGGGTCTCGCGCAGGCCCTCGCGGTCCGGGTCCTCGCCGACGGCGATCAGCAGCTCGCGGACGGCGGACTCGGCCCGCTTCTCGTCGAACGAGCCGACGCCCGCGCCACCGCTGGCGCCGGCGTCGAGTGTCACGGGATCGGTCATCAGAGCCTCTTCCTTCCGAGCTGCGCGCAGGGCCGAAAAACGGCCGCGGCCCCAAGGTTAGAACCCCGGGGCCGCGGCCCGCATTCCGGTAGGTGCCCCGGACCTGCGCAATCAGTTGTTCTGCTGGCCGTCCTCCGGACGGTCGACCGGCTCGGCGACCGGCGGCTTGGCCGTGGAGATACCGGCCGGGCCGTTGCCGTTGGCGGGCTGGCTGCCGTTGGTCAGCGCCAGCTCCTTCGGCGAGAGCACCGGCGGCCGGGTGGACGGGGTACGGCGAGCCGAGCCCGTCCAGGCCGGACGGGCCGGGCGCTTGACGATCGGGGCGAAGACCTCGGCGATCTCCGCCTTGTTGAGCGTCTCCCGCTCCAGCAGGGCCATCACGAGGTTGTCCAGGACGTCCCGGTTCTCCACCAGGATCTCCCAGGCCTCGTTGTGCGCCGTCTCGATGAGCTTCTTGACCTCTTCGTCCACCAGCCCGGCGACCTCTTCCGAGTAGTCGCGCTGGTGACCCATCTCACGGCCGAGGAACGGCTCCGAGTCGCTGGTGCCGAACTTGATCGCGCCGAGCCGCTCGGTCATGCCGTACTGCGTGACCATGGCGCGGGCGGTCGTGGTGGCCTTCTCGATGTCGTTGGAGGCACCGGTGGTCGGGTCGTGGAAGACCAGTTCCTCCGCGGCCCGGCCGCCCATCATGTAGGCCAGCTGGTCCAGCATCTCGTTGCGCGTGGTGCTGTACTTGTCCTCGTCGGGCAGGACCATGGTGTAGCCCAGGGCCCGGCCGCGGGACAGGATCGTCACCTTGTGCACCGGGTCGGAGTTCGGTGAGGCCGCCGCGACCAGGGCGTGTCCGCCCTCGTGGTACGCGGTGATCTTCTTCTCCTTGTCCGACATGATCCTGGTGCGCTTCTGCGGACCCGCCACGACCCGGTCGATGGCCTCGTCGAGGACGAGGTTGTCGATCAGCTTCTTGTCGCTGCGGGCGGTGAGCAGCGCCGCCTCGTTGAGCACGTTGGCCAGGTCGGCACCGGTGAACCCGGGGGTGCGCCGGGCGACGGCCATCAGATCGACGTCCGGCGCGATCGGCTTGCCCTTCTGGTGCACCGTCAGGATCTCCAGGCGCCCCTGGAGGTCCGGCGGGTCAACCGCGATCTGCCGGTCGAAGCGGCCCGGGCGCAGCAGCGCCGGGTCCAGGATGTCCGGCCGGTTGGTGGCGGCGATCAGGATCACGCCGCCCTTCACGTCGAAGCCGTCCATCTCGACCAGCAGCTGGTTGAGGGTCTGCTCGCGCTCGTCGTGCCCGCCGCCGAGGCCCGCGCCGCGGTGCCGGCCGACGGCGTCGATCTCGTCGACGAAGACGATCGCCGGGGCGTTCGCCTTGGCCTGCTCGAAGAGGTCGCGGACCCGGCTGGCGCCGACACCCACGAACATCTCCACGAAGTCGGAGCCGGAGATCGAGTAGAACGGCACGCCGGCCTCACCCGCGACCGCACGGGCGAGCAGCGTCTTGCCGGTACCGGGGCGGCCGTAGAGCAGCACGCCCTTGGGAATCTTGGCGCCGACGGCCTGGAACTTGGCGGGCTCCTGCAGGAACTCCTTGATCTCCTGGAGCTCCTCCACCGCCTCGTCGCAGCCCGCGACGTCGGAGAAGGTCGTCTTCGGCGTGTCCTTGGTGATCAGCTTGGCCTTGGACTTCCCGAACTGCATGACGCGCGAACCGCCGCCCTGCATCTGGTTCATCAGGAAGAGGAAGACCAGCACGATCAGCACGAACGGCAGCAGGGACAGCAGGATGCCGAGGAAGGCGTTCTGCTTGGACTGCGACACCGTGTACTGGTCCTTGAGGTGAACCCCCGAGACCTTGCCGTCCACGATGTTCTGCAGGTTCGCGGCGATGGCGGCACCCTGGTCGCCGATGTAGCTCGCCTTGATCTTGTCGCTGCCCTGGATCTTGACGCCGTCGTTGAGCTGGATCTTGATCGAGTTGTCGTCGCCGGTCGTCAGCTCGGCGTTCTTCGCCTGGTTGGTGTTGATCGCATGCAGCACCACGCCGGTGTCCACCGTCTTGTAGCCGCCGCCGGAACCGACGACCTGCATCAACACGACCACGGCGAGGACAGCCAGCACGATCCACATAACTGGCCCACGGAAATAGCGCTTCACGTCCATCCATGCGGGGCGACTTCGCCCCGTCCCTCCTGCCACAGTGAGGCACCGCCGCCTGAGGCCGCGTGCACATCCGGTGTATTGACCCGACCTTCGGACGGTACCCCAGCATTGTCGCCTGAGGTTGCCGCCGACCGTTAACTAACCCGCTTTCCCCTGCTCCAACGGCGAGAAACCGGCTGTGGTTCCCGCAGCCGAACGGGGCGAAGGTGACCTGCGTCCCTTCCGCGGCGCCACCGGGTCCCCGTCAGCCGCCGTAGACGTGCGGGGCGAGCGTGCCGACAAACGGGAGATTGCGGTACTTCTCCCCGTAATCCAGTCCGTATCCCACGACGAACTCATTGGGGATGTCGAAACCGGTGTATTTCACGTCGATCGCCACCTTGGCGGCCTCGGGCTTGCGCAGCAGCGTGCACACCTCCAGGGAGGCGGGGCCGCGCGAGCCGAGGTTGCTGATCAGCCAGGACAGCGTCAGGCCGGAGTCGATGATGTCCTCGACGATGAGCACGTCACGGCCGGCGATGTCGGTGTCCAGGTCCTTCAGGATCCGCACGACGCCGGAGGACTTGGTGCCGGCGCCGTAGGAGGACACCGCCATCCAGTCCATCGTCACGTTGCTGGACAGCGATCTGGCCAGGTCGGCCATCACCATCACGGCGCCCTTGAGCACCCCGACGATCAGCAGGTCCCGGCCCGCGTAGTCCCGGTCGATGCGCGCGGCCAGGTCAAGCAGCCGCGCGTCGATCTCTGCCTTGGAGACGAGGACCTTCTCAAGGTCGGGGCCCATGTCGTTCTCGTTCACTGCGCGGTACGTCCCTCGGTGTGCGGCTCTACGACGGCGAGAAGAACAGTCTCCCATCAGCCCGCCGGGCGCTGACGCCGCCCGGCAGGTTGAGCGCTTTCTGGCCGTGCCAGCCGGTCACCAGGCGGTCCACCTCCTCGATGTGCCGGGCGAAGAGGAAGCCGGGCGGGGAGCCCGCGGCGATGGCGGCGGCGCGCAGCACGCGGCGGCGGACGGCGGCCGGCAGCGCGTACAGCCGCAGCACGTCCAGGCTGCCGTCGTCGCCGGCCGCGCCGGCCTGGGCGTCGGCCGCCCACTGGTCGAGCGCGTCCGCGTCGTCCCTGGACAGCTGGGCGGTACGGGCCAGCGCCTCGACCACGCCCTTGCCGAGGGACTTCTCCAGCACCGGCAGCGCCTCGTGCCGCACCCGGGAGCGGGTGTAGGCCGGGTCCTGGTTGTGCGGGTCCTCCCACACCGTGATGCCCTGGGCCAGGCAGCCCTGGCGGACGGTGTGCCGGTCGAGCAGCAGGAACGGTCTGCGGTAGCGTCCGCCCGCCCCCGAGACGGCGGCCATGCCGGACAGCGAGCGGGTGCCGGAGCCGCGAGCCAGGCCCAGCAGCACGGTTTCCGCCTGGTCGTCGCGGGTGTGGCCGAGCAGCACGGCGGCCGCGCCGCGGGCCTCCGCGGCGGCGTCCAGGGCCGCGTAGCGGGCCTCCCTGGCGGCGGCCTCGGGGCCGCCCTGGCGGCCCACGGTGACGCCTACCGCGTCCACCGGGTCCAGGCCGAGGGCGCGCAGCCGGCCGGCCACCTCCTGGGCGCGGCCGGCCGAGCCGGCCTGCAGTCCGTGGTCGACGGTGACGGCTCCGGCGCGCACGCCGAGTCTTGGGGCTTCGAAGGCGAGGGCGGCGGCCAGCGCCATGGAGTCGGCACCGCCGCTGCACGCGGCGAGCACCAGCGGGTGCGGGTCGTGGGCGGACGCGGTGAGGACGTCGTGCAGGACGCGGCGGACCGCCAGGCGTATCGCCGCGACCGTGGGGTGGGGTCCCATGTCCGGATCCCTCCTGAGGAGGCTTGGGGAGTGGCTGTGGAGCCCTGCGCCGCCTAGAGCGATGACGCAGGGTATCCAGATGGTGACAGAAGCTCGGGCCTTACCCGAGCATCGCACGCGCCACCCCGCGCCTGTCGTCCCTCGGACGGGTGAACCGGGCGGGGAGCGGGCTCAGGAATCGCTGCGGCTGTGCACCCGCGCCACCCAGTCCGCCGGTTTGGCGATCTCCGCTTTGGTGGGCAGCGTGTTGGGTGAGGTCCACACCCGGTTGAAGCCGTCCATGCCGACCTCGCCGACCACCGCGCGCACGAAGCGCTCGCCGTCGCGGTACTGGCGCATCTTGGCGTCCAGGCCGAGCAGCCGGCGCAGCGCCTGGTCCAGCCGGCTGGCGCCCTTCGCGCGGCGCTGGCTGAACTTCTCCCGGATCTCCGCGACGCTGGGCACGACGTCGGGCCCCACGCCGTCCATCACGTAGTCGGCGTGGCCTTCGAGCAGCGACATCACGGCCGTCATCCGGGCCAGGATCTCCCGCTGGGACGGGGTCTGGACCAGGTCGACGAGGCTGCGCTCCTCGCGCGGGGCGTCGTCTTCGGGGACGTCGTCGGCGTCGGCCTCCTTCGCGTCCCGGCCGCCGTTGCCGGTGACCGACTGGACGGCCTCCCTGACCCGCTCGATCAGCGTGGAGGCGTCGAGCTCGGTCTCGCCGAGGAACGACTGGATCTCGCCCTCGATGTGGTCGCGCAGCCACGGGACGGCGGAGAACTGGGTGCGGTGGGTCTCCTCGTGCAGGCACACCCACAGCCGGAAGTCGTGCGGGTCGACCTCGAGTTCGCGCTCGACGTGGACGATGTTCGGCGCGACCAGCAGCAGCCGGCCCGCGCGCGGCTCGCCCGGGCCCGGGGCGGCGGGGCCGGCCGGCATGTCGCGGCTCGGCGGGGCGAAGGTCTCGTACTGGCCCAGCACCCGGGAGGACAGGAAGCTCAGCAGCATGCCGACCTCGACGCCGGTGACCTTGCCGCCGACCGTGCCCAGCACCGCGCCGCCCGGGCCGCCGGGGCGCTTGGCCTGCATCTTGCCCAGCAGCGGCTTCATGACCTCGCGGAAGCCGGCGACGTTGGCTTTGACCCATCCTGGGCGGTCCACGATCAGGACGGGGGTGCTGTGCGGGGGCACGTCGGCGTCCCCGTCCCCGTACATCCGGGTGAAGCCGCGCACGTGCGCTTCGGAGGCTTGCGCGTGCTTGCGCAGCTCCGCAACGATCGCCCGGGCCTCGTCCCGGCTCACCTCAGGCCCCGGCCGGGTCAGCCGCTGCGCGGTCGCCACGGCGAGGTTCCAGTCGACCATCTCGCTTCCACCGATGCTCGTCATGTCTTCACGGTACGTTGCCGCTCCCGCTTTGGGTGCCCCGGCAGCCGATCCACCCACTCCGAGGGCGCCCCGAACCCGCCCTGCGGGCGGCCCGCATGCCCAGCCCCATGCGGTGGTTCCCGGCCCCCGGCCGGTGGTGGGCTGGTCGCGCAGTTCCCCGCGCCCCTGATGAAGCCGGGGCAAGCCGCGCCCACGCGGCGGAGCCGCAGATCAGATGCAGCCCCGCGCCCCTGCCGGGGCCCATCGTGGCCGGGACGCGATGTGCCCCGGCCGGGCCTGGTTTTTCAGGGGCGCGGGGAACTGCGCGACAAGCCACAGCGGACCCGCGCGCTGGGCTCTTACCGCGACGGAGTCGATAGCGCTGAGGTCAGGGCGTCCAGGGCCGATTGGGCCGGGTTGGGGGCCGGGGCGCCCTGGGTCATGAAGGCGAAGGCCAGGAGGCGGCCGGTGGGGGAGACCGTCAGGCCGGCCTCCGTGTTCGTGCCGGTGAGCGTGCCCGTTTTCGCGCGGACGACTCCCGCGCCGGGGGTGCCGCGGAAACGGGTGGCGAGCGTGCCGGTGAAGCCGGCTATCGGGAGGCCCGTCAGGATCGGGGCCAACTCGGGGTGCCGGGGGTCGGCGATGAGCGCCAGGAGCCGCGCCAGCGTCACGGGCGCGAGCGCGTCCACGTGGTCGAGTCCGCTGCCGTCGGCGAAGACCGCCTTCCCGAGCGGCACCCCGTACTTCCGCAGCGCCCCCGCGATCGCCTGCGCCCCGCCGCTGAACCCGGCCGGCAGGCCCGCCGCCCGGGCGGTCTGCCGCGCCAGCGCCTCCGCGAGATCGTTGTCGCTGTACGTCAGCATCCGCTCCACCAGCTCCGAGAGCGGCGCCGACTGATGCACCGCCAGCCGGCTCCCGCCGGCCCCCCGGGCGGGCCCGGGCGTCCCGGCCACGGTGATCCCGCGGGCCCGCAGCAGCTCCGCGAAGGACTCCGCCGCCGCCGACGCCGGATCGAACGCCCGCTGCGCCGGCCCCTCCGTGGACTTGTCGAGCCGCCCCTCGTCCACCATGAGCGCGGTGACCGGCGAGAGGTTCTCGTTGTGCCCGATCGGGTGAAGGCTGGGCCCGGCGAAGTACGACGTGTCGTAGCCGAGCGCCACGCTCCGCTGCCCGCGCGCCTTGAGCGCCGCGGCCGTGTCGTCGGCGAGCCCGGTCAGTTCGAGGGTCGGGTCGCCGCCGCCGACGAGCACGATCCGGTTCGCGCCGGTGGACACCACCGTGGTCGTCAGCCGGGCGTCGGGCCCGAGCGTGCCGAGCGCGGCGACGGCGGTGGCGAGCTTGGTGGTGGACGCGGGCGTCGAGGTGACGTCGGCCCGGTGCCCGTACAGCAGCTGCCCGCTGGCCACGTCGATCACCGCGCCGGTGGTGACCGGGCCGAGCGCGGGCGCGGCCATCAGCGGGTCGAGGCGGGCGGCGAGCGGGTCGGCCTTCGCGGCGGGGGCGGCGGTGCCTTCCGGGACGGGCAGCAGGACGGGGGCCGCGGTCGGCGCGGGGCTCTGCGTGGTGTTCGGCAGGGACGGCGGCACGGCCCCGGGCGGCAGGGTGGTGATCGATATGGAATAGGCGGGCTGCCGTGCCCGGTCCCGCGCGGCGGCGGCCGAGCGCTCCGCCGTACGCTGTCCCGCGTCCCACGGTCCCGCCGCGGCCACCGCCCCGACGGCCACCGCCAGACCTATCGCGGCCGATCCCGCCACGACCTGCCACGTCCTGCCGTGCGGCACCGCCGACCAGCCCCTCTCACGACCACCCGATTGCGTGGGAGACACTTAATCACCCGCATTACGCGCTGATCATGGAGGAGTAGGGCCTTGGAGTTCGACGTCACGATCGAGATCCCGAAGGGTTCGCGGAACAAGTACGAGGTGGACCACGAGACCGGTCGTATCCGCCTGGACCGCAGGCTCTTCACCTCGACCAGCTACCCCGCCGACTACGGCTTCATCGAGAACACCCTCGGCCAGGACGGCGACCCGCTGGACGCGCTGGTCATCCTGGACGAGCCCACCTTCCCGGGCTGCCTGATCACCTGCCGGGCGATCGGCATGTTCCGGATGACGGACGAGGCCGGCGGCGACGACAAGGTGCTGTGCGTGCCCGCGTCCGACCCGCGGGTGGAGCACCTGCGTGACATTCACCACGTCAGCGAGTTCGACCGGCTGGAGATCCAGCACTTCTTCGAGGTCTACAAGGACCTGGAGCCCGGCAAGTCGGTCGAGGGCGCGGACTGGGTCGGCCGCAGCGAGGCGGAGGCGGAGATCGAGGAGTCCTTCCGCCGCCTGAAGGAGCACGGCCCCGGCCACTGAGGCCACCCGCCGGGTGCCGGCGCCCGCCCGGTGAACGGGCGGGCGACGGCCGGTGCGAGACTCGTCCGATGACCCTGCGAACAGCCGAACGCCCGCGCGTCCGGGTGAAGTTGGCGGCACTGGCGCTGACGGCGGCCTTCGCAGCCGGCGCGTGCTCCGGCGGCTCGGGCGGCAGCGCGTTCACCGCGACGAAGTCCGGCTTCGACACCGCGCCGGCCGCCAAGCGCAGCACCGCCCCGGACCTGGCGGGCAAGACGGTGGACGGCGGCACGGTCCGGCTCTCCGACTACCGCGGCAGCGTGGTCGTGGTGAACCTGTGGGGCTCCTGGTGCGACTCGTGCCGCCTCGAAGCGAAGAGCTTCGGCCAGATCGCGACCCGCTACCGGGACAAGGGCGTACGTTTCCTCGGCATCAACACGCGGGACAACGGCACGGTCCAGGGCCGGCGCTTCGAGAAGACCTTCGGTATCACGTACCCGAGCCTGTACGACCGCTTCGGCAAGCAGATCAGCCGTTTCGCCCCCGGCACGGTCAACCTCCAGACGATCCCGTCCACGATCCTGATCGACCCCCAGGGCAAGGTCGCGGCCCGCTCACTGGGCCCGCTGAGCGGCGAGCACCTGGAGTCCGGCCTCACCACCCTCCTCGCGGAGAGCCCGGCCCGGTAGGCCCGGAGTATGGACGATCTTGAGACCGCGCGGCTGGTGCTGCATCCGCTCACCGCCGCCGAGGCGCAGCGGCTCCTCACCCGGGAGCCGGGAGCGGGTGACCGCTGGGGGCCGGGGTATCCCACCGACGGGGACCTGGCCGGGGCCCGCCGCTTCCTCGGGATCCGGGGCGCGACCGGCGACCCCGGAGTGTTCTGCTGCTACGAGATCCGGCACCGCGCCGGCGGTGAGGCGATCGGCGGCCTCGACTTCCACGGGCCGGCCGACGACGAAGGCGCCGTCACCATCGGCTACGGCCTGATCCCGGCGGCACGCGGCCACGGCTACGCCGCCGAGGCGCTGCGCGCGCTCCTCGTGCTGGCCCGCGCCCACGGCGCCACCCGCGTGCTGGGGGACGCCGACGCCTCCAACGTCGCCTCCCAGCGGGTGATGGCCGCCGCGGGCATGCGCCAGGTCGCGGCCACCGACCAGCTGACGTTCTTCGCCATCAGTTGGCCGGAGCCGTGATCGAACGGCCCGCTCACTCCTTGGCGAGCACCACCGCCGTGCCGTAGGCGCAGACCTCCGTGCCCACGTCCTGCGCGTCCGTGACGTCGAACCGCATCATCAGCACCGCGTTGGCGCCGCGCGCCTGTGCCTGCTCGATGAGGCGCTCCATCGCCTGGTTGCGGGTCTGCACCAGGGTCTTGGTCAGACCCTTCAGCTCGCCGCCGACCATCGACTTCAGGCCCGCGCCGATCTGGCTGCCCAGGTGCCGGGAGCGGACGGTCAGCCCGAACACCTCGCCGATCACCCGTTCCACCCGGAAGCCCGGTGCCTCGTTCGTGGTGACCACGAGGATCGCCGCGCCCTGTTCCTGTCCACCGCCGAAATCTTCGATTCCCATGGAGGGAAGCCTGCCCCGCCACGCGCAGCCACGCATGCGCGAGCCCGCCGCGCTACTCCAGCCGCGCTACTCCAGCCGGGGCTGCTCGGCCGGCGCCGGGCAGATCCGGCGGCCGTCCTGGTCGAAGACGTACAGGTGCGCGAGGTCCACCAGCAGCGGCACCCGGTCGCCGCGCCGTACCCGGATGTCGGGGCCGGTACGCACCACCAGGTCACCGGTCTCCGTCACCGGTGCGGACGGCCGGTCCATCACCGAGACCGGGCCGTGCCCGGCGGCGTGCGCCGGCTTCGGCGGGGTTCCCTTGAACGCGTCGAAGCCGGAGTCAGAACCCGAACCGTCGGAACCCGAGGCCGCCCCCGCGGCGGCCCCCGACCCCGACCCGTCCCGCTCCATCACGCTCGCCTGTATCCGCCGGGCCGCCTTCTGCGCCAGCTTGCCGAGGCCCACGCCGGCGCTGTGGCCGCCGTGTCCGTTGCCGTTCGCCGCCCGCCGGGCCGCGGATCTGGACAGCGTCCCGGTCGGCCGCGGCGCCTCCAGCTCGGGGACGACGGCCGGCCGCGACCCGGTGTTCAGGTGCACCAGCGACTCGTGCCCCTGGTACTCCACGTGCTCCACGATCCCGCTGAGCACCACCTCGCCGGCGTGCGCCTGGCTGGGCTGGGCGATCCGTACCGCCTCCGAGCGCAGGCCGACGATGATCGGCCGGTTCTGCTGGATCCGCAGCATCTGGTGGTCCAGGCTGAGCGGCTCGGGCAGCCCGAGCCGCTGCCGGCCGAAGTCGATCCACATCCCGCCGCCGAGCGGGGCGAGCACGGTCGCCTGGAGCAGGTTGATCCGCGGGGTGCCGACGAACGCGGCGACGAACACGTTCTCCGGCAGGTGGTACGCCTCCCGCGGGCTGCTGATCTGCTGGAGTACGCCGCTGCGCATGATCGCGACCCGGTCGCCGAGCGACATCGCCTCGGCCTGGTCGTGCGTGACGTACACGGTGGTGACGCCCATGCCGTGGGTGAGCCGGGCGATCTCGGCCCGCAGGTGGGCGCGCAGCTTGGCGTCGAGGTTGGACAGCGGCTCGTCCATCAGGAAGACCGACGGGTGCCGGGAGATCGCCCGGCCCATCGCGACCCGCTGGCGTTCACCACCGGACAGCTGGCCGGGGTAGCGGTCGAGGATCTCCTCGATGCCGAGGATCCTCGCGGTCTCGTCCACCCGCGGGCCGGCGTCGGCGCCGGGCATCTCGAAGCGGAGTGGGAAGCCGATGTTCTCCCTGCTGGTCATGCTCGGGTAGAGAGCGAAGTTCTGGAAGACCATCGCCATCCGGCGGTCGCCGGGCGCGAGATCGTTGGAGTATTCGCCGTCGAGCAGCAGCTCACCGGTGGTGATGTCCTCAAGGCCCGCGATCATCCGCAGGACGGTGGACTTGCCGCAGCCCGAAGGCCCCAGCAGCACCAGGAACTCCCCTGGTGCGATGTCCAGCGAGAACCGGTCCACGGCCGGGGACGGCTGCTTCGGGTAGAACTTCGAAACTTCGTGCAGGGTGATGGCGCGAGTCATAACGGGAGCCGCCAGGTGGTCGGACGCGGTGACGGGGCACGTGGGGGGAGACGCGATGCTGCGCAGAAGGTAGTCCACTTCGGCAGGTTGCGAAACGTTTGTATCAACACTGGATTGATAGTTTTGATCCCGTGACGAACATCGCGCTCGGTCCGAGCTGGCTCGACCCCGACCATCTGATCAACACGTACGGCCTGTGGGGCGTGCTGCTGATCGTGTTCGCCGAGTCGGGACTCCTGATCGGATTCTTCCTGCCCGGCGATTCGCTGCTGTTCACCACGGGTCTGCTCGTCGCGGGCGGCACCCTCGACCGCCCGCTGTGGCTGGTGGCGCTGCTGATCGCGGTGGCCGCCGTGGCCGGCCAGCAGGTCGGCTACCTGTTCGGACGCAAGGTGGGCCCCTCGCTGTTCAGACGGCCGGATTCCCGGCTGTTCAAGATGGAGAACATCGAGAAGGCGCACGCGTTCTTCGAGCACCACGGGCCCAAGGCGATCGTCATGGCGTGCTTCGTCCCGGTGGTGCGGACCTTTACGCCGATCGTCGCCGGCGTCAGCCGAATGAACTACCGCACCTTTGTCACCTTCAACCTCATCGGCGGTTCGATGTGGGGCGCGGGTGTGACGCTGCTCGGTTACTGGCTCGGCCAGATCGATTTCGTGGCGAAGAACATCGAGGCGATTCTCGTCCTGGTGGTGCTGGTGTCGGTGCTGCCGCTCGTCATCGAGTACCTGCGGTCGCGGCGCAAGGCGCAGCGCGGCGGGTCGGACGGCCCGTCCGGCGGTCCCTCGGGCGGCGGCACCGGCGGCCCCGGTGGCGGGTCCGCCGGGATGGTCGCGGGGACGGCGGCGGACGGCGTTCTGGACGGCGCCGCGGACGGCGCTGTGCGGCCGTCCGAGACGGCGACGGGGATGGCCCAGCGGGCCGGCGGCCGGCACCGCGCGCAGAAGCGCTGAGCCGGGAGCGGTCGGTGTCGGAGGAGGAAGGCGGGGGAGGCGGCGGCCATGCCGAGGGCGTGCGGTCCGGGTTCACGCCGCCCGAGGGCTACCCCGTGCTGCCGCCGCCCCCGTACGGCGGCAGCGCCTTCACCCCGCCGGACGGCTTCCCGGTCGTCGTCCTGCCGCCCGACGACGCCCGCTGGCAGGACCGGATGCGGGCCATGGTCCGGCTGCCGGTCACCGAGCGGCCCGCGCCCGTACCGCCCGCCGGCCGCCCCGAGCCCGAACCGGCCGCCGTCCCCGTACCGCGGGTGCTCGACCTCACGCTGCGGATCGGCGAGCTGCTGCTGTCGGGCGGCGAGGGCGCGGAGGACGTCGAGGCGGCGATGCTCGGCGTGGCGTACGCGTACGGACTCGCCCGGGTCGAGCCGAATGTCACGTTCACCCTGCTGGGCGTGTCCTACCAGCCGTCGCTGACCGACCTGCCGGTCACCATGAGCCGTACGGTGCGCCGGCGCGGCACCGACTACACCCGGCTGGCCGCGGTCTTCCAGCTGGTGGACGAGATCACCGCGCACGAGGCCACGCTGGAGGACGCGTACCGCACGCTCGCCGACATCCGGCGCAACCGGCACCCGTACGGCACCTGGGTGCTCACCGGGGCGTCGGGACTGCTCGCGGGCGCGGCCAGCCTGCTGGTCGGCGGCAACTTGATCATCTTCGTGGCCGCCGCGCTGGCCGCGATGCTCGGCGACCGGCTGGCCTGGCTGCTGGCCGGGCGCGGGCTGCCGGAGTTCTACCAGTTCGCGGTGGCCGCGATGCCGGCCGCCGCGATGGGCGTGCTGATCGACCGCTACGCGCACTGGATCCCGGGCGCGGCCGGCGTGCAGTCCTCCGCGGTGATCACCGGTGGGCTGTTCGCGCTGCTGCCCGGACGCGCGCTGGTCGCCGCCGTGCAGGACGGGCTGACCGGCTTCTACATCACCGCGTCCGCCCGGCTGCTCGAAGTGATGTACCTGGTGGTCGGCATCGTGATCGGGGTGACCCTGGTCCTCTACGCGGGCTTCAAGCTCGGCGCCGACCTCAACCCCGACCAGGCGCTGCGCGCGTACGACCACCCGTGGGTGCAGCTGGTCGCCGCGATGGTGCTGACGCTCGCGTTCGCGGTGCTCCTTCAGTGCGAACGGGGTGTGCTGGTGCTCGCCACCCTCAACGGCGGCGTCGCCTGGACGGTCTACGGCGTGCTGCACCAGCAGGCGCACGGCAACCAGGTCGCGAGCACGGCGGCCGCGGCCGGCCTGGTCGGCCTCTTCGGCCAGCTGATGGCCCGCTACCGGTACGTGTCCGTGCTCCCGTACGTGACCGCGGCGATCGGCCCGCTCCTCCCCGGTTCGGCGACGTACTTCGGGCTGCTGGCGTTCACCCAGAACCACACGGACGAGGGGTTCACGCTTCTGACGCGGGCGGCGGCTCTGGCGCTCGCGCTGGCGATCGGGGTGAACCTCGGGAACGAGGTGGCGCGCCTCGTGCTGCGGACGCCGGGGCCGGCGGGGCCGCGGGGGGCCGCGAAGCGGACCCGTGGGTTTTAGCGAACCCAGGCCGGGGAGTCGGCCGGCCGACGGCCTCGACCGCGACGGGCGGGGCCCGTCCCCCGGCTTTCCCGCCGTCGTGGCTTGTCGCGCAGTTCCCCGCGCCCCTACGGGGCGCATGCTGGCCGGGTTGGCAACTCCTTGCTCAGCAGCGTGCCCCGGGGGCCGAAGCCGGCGGCGGAGTAGAAGCGGGTGGCGGCGGTGTTGGGCGCGAAGATGCCGGCGTAGAGGACGACGATGCCGCGCTCGACGGCGCCCCGCTCGATCGCGGCGACCAGGGCGGCGCCGACGCCTTCGCCTCGGTGGCCGTCGAGGACGACGGTGTGGATCTCGGCGGCGGGGCGCGGGATCAGGATCTGGTGGTCAGGGGGGAGGGCGAGGGGGACGAGTTCGGCCATGCCGACGACGCGGGTCTCGTTCTCGGCGACGAGGACGAGGCTGTCGGAGCCGCCGGAGAGCAACGCGTCGAAGTGCCGGCGCACGGCCTCGGCGTCGGGCAGCCGATAGAGCCCCGGATCGAGCTCGACATGCCGCTCGGCGTTGGCGATCCGCAGCCCGACGAGCGCGTCACGATCCCCGACCCCGGCCCGTCTGACCCGCATCTCCATCCCGGCACCCTACGGCCCCGCCGTCATGGGTGGGCGCGATGGTTAGAGGTCGGTGACCGTGAAGTCCCCCAGGGACGCGATCAGTTGGTGGGCGCGGACCCAGCGCAGGTGTGGGTCGCCGAAGCGGACCTGTGCCGTGTCCACGGCGACGGGTTCCGGTCCGAGCGAGGAGTACCGGACGCCGAGAACGCCCCACAGGGCGTACGACCGCACCCGTACCGCGACCCAGGCCGGGCGCAGGTGGGGGCAGCCGCGTACTGACTGGTGCGCGCAGGGCACGCACACCGGCGGATGCGCCGTCAGTTCGTCCCCGCGCCGCAACTCATGGGCGTCGGCGTCCAGCAGCCACAGCACCCCGTCCCGGTTGCGGTCGGCCGGCCCGCCGCAGATCTGGCACCGCAGACCACCCATCGCCAGCCGCTGCCGCAGCGAATGGACCTTCCCGAACTCCGGCCTTCCCCGCCCCGGCTCCGAGACCGTGCGCGTCCAGAGGACACCCAACTCACGATCGAACGCCCGCTCGTGGGCGAACCCGACGCCACGCCCGCCGCGCCGGACCACCACCGGCACATCGAGATCCTTCTCCCCGCTCCACCGCGTGACGTACGGCACCCTTACCGGTGCGCGGCGGGCATCTCCGGCCCGGATGGTGTCAGGGGCCGAGGTCTCCGACTGCGATACATCGTTCATGGGCCTAGAATGACGCCGGAATGTCGCCTCACGTAACGTCACCGCCGGTGTCGGAACGACGACACAGGGGGCGTCATTTCGGTGTCAATGCCGCCGTCAGAGAGCTAGCGTGAACCCATGGCCACACCCAACAGCGCCCTGCGGGCCACCCGCATGAGCCTGCTCATGTCCCAGGACGACTTCGCCCGCGCCCTGCGGGAAGCGGGCCGGCGTGCAGGACACCCCAACGACGCGTCCAAGCGGCTCGTACAGCGCTGGGAGGCGGGCATTTCCCTGTCCCCGCGCCCGGCCTACGCCCGCGCGCTGGAAGCCGTCACCGGACTGCCCATAGAAGTCCTCGGCTTCCCGGCCGCCGTTCCCCAAGCCCACGTCTCAGACGACGGAAAGGGCGGCCACGACCTGGTCGAATCGCCCACCGGCATCGCCGCTTCACAAGGGATGCCGACCGCACAACCGGCACCCCGGGGCAACTACTCCGGAGTATGGCTGTCGCGCTACGAGTACGTCTCCTCCAGCAGGGACAACCAGGTGTTCACCGGCCTGCACTACGCCGTCATCCTGCAGCACGCCAACCGGCTGACCGTACGCAGCCTGCCCGGCTCCTCGGACTCACCGCTCACGATGGACCTGACCGTGGACGGCAACGTCATCACCGGAACCTGGGTCGAACAAACGGCAGAGGACGGCCACTACCGGGGCGCCCGCTACCACGGCGCCATCCAGCTCCTCGCCGAACCCACCGGACGCCGGCTGACCGGCAAATGGGTCGGCTTCGGCACCGAGATGGACGTCAACACCGGCCCGTGGGAGCTCATCTTCCAGGACGCCTCGACCACCAAGGCCACTCTGGACAACTACAACCGCCGCCCGGCGCCCTGACGCGGGGGCACGTAAGCACCGAAGCCAGACAGGTCCGGGCCGCGTCCGGGGGTTTGGGTCGGTTTGCTGGGAAGTGGGCGTTATGGTGACGCCGTGGTCACTACCGCTCCCACCACGGCCCGGCGCCTGCTGCCCCTGCTCGGGCCCGCTGTCGCCGTCGGGGTCGGCGCCGCGCTCGTGCTGCTCGGGGTCAGCGTCGTCGCGGAGAAGTTGCAGCATGTGCTGTGGGGGAACCTGCCTGACGCGCTCGGGGTCGGGCGGTACTCCATCGGCTGGATGCTCGCCGTCCTCACGGCGACCGGGATCGCCGTCGGGCTCGTCGTCTGGAAGGCTCCGGGGCATGCCGGGCCCGATCCGGCGACGACGGGGCTGGTGGATCCGCCGCTCGGCGTCCCCGTGCTGCCGGGGCTCCTGGTCGCCACCGCGCTCGCCCTCGCCGGCGGGGTGAGCCTGGGTCCTGAGAACCCGATCACCGCGGTGAACGTCGCCCTCGCCTGCGCGCTGGGCAAGCGCTTCGCCACTCCCGTCCCCGCCGAGATCTGGATCATGCTCGCCGCCGCCGGCACGATCGGCGCGCTGTTCGGCACCCCCGTCGGCGCCGCGCTGATCATCGGCGAGACGCTCGCCGCCCGTCCCGCCCCGGGCGCGCTGTGGGACAAGCTGTTCGCCCCGCTGGCCGCGGCCGGCGCCGGCTCGCTGACGATGGTGCTGATCTCGCACCCGTCGTTCGACATCAACCTGCCGCCGTTCACGAAGCCCGGGTACGGCGACATCCTGGCCGCCCTGGTGATCTCCACGGTCGGCGCCGCCCTCGGGCTCGTGCTGGTCTACGCGTTCCCGTACGCGCACACCGCCTTCCGCCGGCTGCGGAACCCGCTGCTGATGCTGACCGCCGGCGGCCTGACGCTGGGTCTGCTCGGCGCGCTCGGCGGCAAGCTGACGCTCTTCAAGGGTCTCGACGAGGTGAAGACCCTCGCCGCGCACCCGGACGCGTACTCCACCGGCCGGCTCGCCCTGCTGACCGGCGTGAAGCTGGCCGCCCTGCTGGTGGCCGCCGCCTGCGGCATGCGCGGCGGCCGGATCTTCCCCGCGGTCTTCGTCGGGGCGGCGCTCGGGCTGTTCGCGCACGCGGTCGTCCCGGCTGTGCCGCCCGCGCTCGGCGTCACCTGCGCGGTGCTCGGCGTGCTGCTGGCGATCACCCGGCAGGGCTGGCTGAGCCTGTTCACGGCGGCGGTCCTGGTCGCGGACACCGCCGTCCTGCCGATCCTGTGCCTGGCGATGCTCCCGGCGTGGCTGCTGGTCACCGGCCGCCCGCAGATGCAGCTGAACGAGGACGGCACCTCGCTCAGGTGACCCGCTCAGGTGACCCGCTGAGGTGACCCCGGTCAGGTGATCCCGCGAAGGCGAGGCCGCCCCGGCGAGCCGACCGGTCCGCGACGCGCCCGCCGTGCCCGCCCTGACGTCCCGCGGCCCCTGACGTAGCGTCGGACGCAGTCGTACGACACCCCAGGCCGGGAGGCACCCCGGCCGCCGGCCGGAAGGCACCGCGCATGTCCCTGCACAAAGGAACGGGCTCGTCCCGCGAGATCGCCGTCAACCCGTTCATCGGCGAGGCCGACCCGGTCGGCGGCATGACCACGGCGCCGCCCAAGCACCGGCTGCCGGACGGCCCGATGACGCCCTCGGCCGCGTACCAGCTGGTGCACGACGAGCTGATGCTCGACGGCAACTCGCGGCTGAACCTGGCCACGTTCGTCACCACCTGGATGGAACCGCAGGCCGCCGTGCTGATGACCGAGTGCGCCGACAAGAACATGATCGACAAGGACGAGTACCCGCGCACCGCCGAGCTGGAGCGGCGCTGCGTGGCGATACTGGCCGACCTGTGGAACGCCCCCGACCCCGCCTCGGCGGTCGGCTGCTCCACCACCGGCTCGTCCGAGGCGTGCATGCTGGCCGGCCTGGCGCTCAAGCGCCGCTGGTCCAAGCGCACCCCCGGCTATCCGGCGAGCGCCCGGCCGAACCTGGTGATGGGCGCGAACGTGCAGGTGTGCTGGGAGAAGTTCTGCGCGTTCTGGGAGGTCGAGGCCCGGATGGCGCCGATGACCGGCGACCGGCTGCACCTGGACGCCGACGCCGCGATCGCGCTCTGCGACGAGAACACCATCGGCGTCGTCGCCATCCTCGGCTCCACCTTCGACGGGTCCTACGAGCCCGTCGCCGAGATCTGCGCCGCCCTGGACGCGTACCAGGAGCGGACCGGCACCGACATCCCCGTCCACGTGGACGGCGCCTCCGGCGCGATGATCGCACCGTTCCTCGACGAGGACCTGGTGTGGGACTTCCGGCTGCCGCGGGTGGCGTCGATCAACACCTCGGGGCACAAGTACGGCCTGGTCTACCCGGGGGTCGGCTGGGCGCTGTGGCGGGACACCGAGTCGCTGCCCGAGGAGCTGGTCTTCCGGGTCAACTACCTCGGCGGCGACATGCCGACCTTCGCGCTGAACTTCTCCCGCCCCGGCGCCCAGGTGGTGGCCCAGTACTACAGCTTCCTGCGGCTCGGCCGGGACGGCTACCGCGCGGTGCAGCAGACCAGCCGGGACGTGGCGCGCTCGCTGGCCGCCCGGTTCGCCGAGCTGGACGACTTCCAGCTGGTCAGCAAGGGCGAGGAGTTGCCGGTCTTCGCGGTCACCACCGCGCCGCACGTGACGGCGTTCGACGTGTTCGACGTCTCGCGGCGGCTGCGCGAGCACGGCTGGCTGGTGCCCGCGTACACCTTCCCCGCCGACCGGGAGGACCTGGCGGTGCTGCGGGTGGTGTGCCGCAACGGCTTCTCGGAGGACCTGGCGGACCTGCTGATGAGCGACCTGGGCCAGCTGCTGCCGGAACTGCGCCGCCAGCCGCACCCGTTGAACCGCCCCGAGCAGGTGGCGACGGCGTTCCACCACTGACCGCTGACCGCCCACCGGGCGTTCGCCGCTCGCGGGCGGTTCGAACGCCCGCGAGCGGACAGACCCCCACCACCGACCCACACGCAACCGAAAGGCGGGCCCCATGGCCGAGCACACATACCGGGTGACGGAGATCGTCGGCACCTCCCACGAGGGCATCGACCAGGCCGTGCGCAACGGCGTCAAGCGCGCGGCGCAGACCCTGCGGGGACTGGACTGGTTCGAGATCACCGAGGTCCGCGGGCACATCGTGGACGGCGAGGTGGAGCACTTCCAGGTGGGCATGAAGGTGGGGTTCCGGCTGGAGGAGACGGAGAGCGGCGTGCAGTAGCCCTGCGGGCGGCGGGCCCCGGGCCCCGGGCGGGTACGGCCGGGGCCCGGGCGGGTACGGCCGGGGCCCGGGCGGGTACGGCCGGGGCCCTTCTGACGGGGCCTCGGACGCGCCACGCGGACGCGTCCCCGCCACGGCTCCCCCTCACAGCTCCCTCTGACGGGCGGCGCCCGGACGGCGTATCAGTAGTAGCGGCAATCGACAGATCATCAGATCATTTTGTCGTTAAGGCGGGTATTTGTCGGATCAGCCGGATCCACTGGCCGGCTCCCGCCGTGAACGCTGACGCTGACGCACTCGGGAGCCGCCATGAGCCAGGAACCGCCCGCATCCCCGCCGCCCCCGCCGGGTTCCAAGCCGCCCGGCTCCACCGGCCCCACCCCGCCGGGACCGTCCGGCCCCTCCGGCCCGTCGGGCCCCGGCGGCCGGACCGCCCCGCCCCCGCCACCGTCCGGCCGCGGCGGGCAGCGCGACCCGCGCCAGGACTGGGCGGCCGGCGGCGCCGTCTTCGCCGGCACGCTGCTGCTCATCTCGGGCGTGCTCGCCGTCCTCGAAGGCATCGTCGGCATCGCCAGGGACTCCGTCTACGTGTCGACCCGCAACTACACGTACGAGTTCAGCACCACCTCCTGGGGCTGGATCCACCTGGTGCTCGGCGTCATCGCCGTCCTCGTCGGATACGGCCTGCTGCACGGCGACTCGTGGGCGCGGTACGCCGGTATCGGGCTGGCCGGGCTGAGCCTGATCGCCAACTTCATGTTCCTGCCGTACCAGCCCGTGTGGTCGGTGATCATGATCGGCATCGACCTCTACGTGATCTGGGCGCTGGCCGTCTACCACCCCCTGAACGCCGGCCGCGCCGGCCACACCGGCCCTGGCGGCCACGCGGGAGGCACGCTGTGACGTCGTACACCCCCATCCCCAGCCTCGAAGCGCTGCGCCGCTGCACCGTCGCGGTGGACATCGGCGCGTCCCGCACCCGGGTGTTCCTGCGCGGCGGCGGCCTGATCGCCGACGAGCCGAGCGTGGCCGCCGTCGACATCCGCACCGGCGCGCTGATCGCCGTCGGCGCCCGGGCCGAGCAGATGGCCGGCCGCACCCCGCAGCACATCCGGGTGGTCCGGCCGGTGGCCGGCGGCGCCATCGTGGACATCTCCATGGCGCAGCGGATGCTGCGGCACGTGCTCGGCGACAAGCTCGGCAAGCGCTGGCGCCGGATGTCGGTGGCCCGCGGCCTGCCGGTGATGCGGGCGGCCGTGTGCATGCCGCACGGCAGCGAGCCGATCGCCCGGCGGGCGGCGATCGAGACGCTGTACGGGCTCGGCGCGCGCCGCGTCGAACTGGTGGACACGCTGATCGCCGCGGCCGTCGGCTGCGGGCTGCCGGTGGAGCACCCCGAGGCCACGATGATCGTGGTGTGCGGGGCCGGTACGACGCAGGTGGCGGTGCTGTCGCTCGGCGCGATCGTGGCGGCCGAGACGGTGCCGGTGGGCGGCGACGCGATCGACCGCGCGGTGGTGCAGCACCTGCGCAACGCGCACGAGCTGATGCTCCCGAGCCAGTCCGTACGCCCGCTGCACCAGATGCTCGGCGAGCCGGCGAGCGGCGGCACGGTCACGACGGAGGTGCACGGCCGCGACGTGGTGAGCGGCCTGGCCCGCTCGGTCCGCGTGGAGACCGAGGGAGTCCGCCACGCGATGCGCACCCCGCTGACGTCCGTGCTCGACGCGATCACGACGGTGCTGCGCCACTGCCCGCCGGATCTGGTGGCCGACCTGGCCGACCGCGGCATCATGCTCGCGGGCGGCAGCGCCCTGATGCCCGGCCTTGACCTGATGCTCCGCCAGGCGACGGGGATGCCGGTGCATGTGGCCGACCGGCCGGACACGGTGGCGGTGCAGGGGTTGGGGGCGATGATTGAGGGGAAGGTGCGGCCGATGGTGCTTGATCCTCTGACGGCCTGAACCCCACCCGGCGGGGTGGCCCGCCTCGACCCGGGACCGCGCCCCCGGTGGGGGCTCCCGAGAACCCACCCGACGGGGTGGCCCGCGCTGTCCCGGGACCGCGCCCCCGGTGGGGGCTCCCGAGAACCCACCCGGCGGGGTGGCCCGCGCTGTCCCGGGACCGCGCCCCCGGTGGGGGCTTGTCGCGCAGTTCCCCGCGCCCCTTTGGGGCACGTCGTGGCGGGCGTTGGACGCGAGCGGACCGCATTTAAGGGGCGCGGGGAACTGCGCCACCAGCCACGACGGCGGCGCGGACGACAACGGGCCGGAACCACCCCTAGGAGCGCGGGGCTGTAGTTGGATTTGCGGCTGCCGCCGCGTGGGCGCCACCAGCCACGACGGCGGCGCGGGCGGCCGGTGAACCGGGAGCGGGACGCGGAAAAGCTAGAAGCGGGCGCGGTCCGCCGCGGATCGGCCCGCTTGCCAGCCGTCCTCGTCGCGGGCCTTCAGGCGGGACGTGGTCGTCGTCGGGAAGAGTCGTCGTCTGGCCGTCCGGACGGCCAGATCCCGCGCCGCCAGGGCAGGCAGAAGCTCGCCTTCCGCGCGGGCGGACGAACCGACCTCCGCCTCGGTCGCCGCCACCAGCCGCCCCCGGATCCGCCCGGCGTAGGCGATCAGGAACGACTCCCTGAACTCCCGCGAGCGCGCAGCGCCCAGCGCCCGGTCCGCCTGGACGAGCAGCGACGTGTACAGCAGCTCGACCGCGTCGAGATCAGCCTCGTACCCCACCACCGTCGAGAACCCGAAGTCCCCTGACCACACCGCCTCGCAGCGGTTCGCCACCGCGACGGCGTCGAGCAGCAGCGCCTTCGCGCCCTCGTAGGGCCGGTCCACCCCGATCCGGCGGAAGCCGGGGCCGCCGGGGGCGCCGGCGTCCGAGCCGTGCGTGGCGGCGAGCAGCGCGGCGTCGATGCTGTGCCGGGCCATCAGGTGCTGCGCCTTCGCGGACAGCGCCTCCGCCTCCTCCGGGAAGCCGGTGGATTCCGCTTTCGCGAGCAGCGCCCGCACGCGCCCGAGCATTTTTCCGGCGGAGCCGGTGGGGGCGGGGGTCGCCGGGCGCTGCGGGGCGGTGATCCGGGGGAGGCGGCCGTACAGGCACAGGACCTCCACGAGGAGGACGGCCGTACGGAAACGGTCCAGCCGTTCGGCTGCGGCGAAGTCGGTGAGCGACGTCTCGCCGAGTGCGGCGGCGAGCCGCTGATGCCGGGGGGTCAGCTCCCGGCCGGCCATCCGGACCAGGTCGGCGGGCTCCCACCCGCGCCCGGCACACTCCCGCAGCACCCGCCCGGTGACCCGGCCCGCGACCCGGTCCCACGTGTCGCCCGCGGCGGCCAGGACGGAGGCGGCTCCATCCACGTCATCGCCTGCGGCGGCCAGGGCGCGTGCGTACGCCTGCTCGAACTCATCCACGCTCCCATTCTCCCCGCCCCGTCGAGCGCCCCCGCCCCCGGCCGTCGATCATCCGCGGCACCGTCGTGGCTGAGCGCGCCGTTCCCCGCGCCCCTTGCGGGGCCCACCGGCCGTCGATCATCCGCGCCGCCGTCGTAGCTTGTCGCGCAGTTCCCCGCGCCCCTACGGGGCTCGATCGGGGTCACGCTGATCAGCGCGCATCGGGTTGCGTCTCCGACGTCGAGGAACGCTCCCGGCGCAACGTGCCCCGTCAGGGGCGCGGGGAACTGCGCGCTCAGCCCCCACCGGGCCGCAGGTCGGGAACGACAGGATGCGCCCGAAGGGGCGCGGGGAACTGCGCGCTCAGCCACGACGGCGGCGCGCTCGACAAGCGAGCCGGGACCACCCCAAGGGGCGCGGGGAACTGCGCCGCCAAGCACGACGGCGGCGCGCCCGGCCGGCGGAGCGGGAGCGGCGCCGGGGCCCCGGGCCCCCGGGGGCTAACCGGGGGGAGGGGATTCGCCCTGGGCTACCTCGATCGAGCCGTGGAGGTCCGCCGCAGCCTCAAGCGCGCACACCGCCGACACCGCCAAGCACCCCAAAAGCACGGCCGCTATCGCCCGCACCCCCCGTCCCCCCACATGCCGCGCCCCCGCCGTGTCGGCGGCCAGCAGCGCCGCCACCCGCCGTGGCACGGGGCCCGCCGCAGCGGGGAGCGCCGCGTGCGGGCGCAGTACCGGGCGGGAGGCCAGGGCCGCGCGGCCGATCGCGCGAGCGGCGACGCGGCGGTCGCCGACGGCCGTCGCCGCGGACTCGTCGGCCCACCGCTCCAGCGCGTACGACAGCGGCCCGCGCAGCATCCGCAGCGCGGGATGGCACGCGCACGCCAGCGCGACGGCGGTCAGGAAGAGATGGTGGCGCCCGGCCAGGTGCGCGCGTTCGTGCGCGAGGAGCGCCTCCCGTTCGGCCGGGTCGAGCGCGCGCAGCATGCCCGTGGTGACGACGATCCGCCCGGGCCGGCCGGGCAGCGCGTACGCGTCGGCTCCCGCGTCCTGGACGACGGTCAGATCGCCCGCCGCCGTTCCTTCCGCCACCGCGGCCCGCCGGGCGCGTCCGGCGACGACCACGTGGCGGCGGGCGGTGCGTACCAGCGCCACGACGACCGCGGTCAGCAGCGCCGCGGCCACGCAGGCCGCCGGGATCGTCTCCTGGTCGCCGACCACCGGCAGCACGAGGTGCCCGACCGCGGCCACCGGCGGCAGCCGCAGCGCGCCCGCGCCGGCCAGCAGGCACAGCGCCGCGGTGCTGCACGCGGCGAGCGCGACCGCGGACCCGGCGAGCAGCCAGGCGGCCAGCCGCGGCGGCAGCGCGTCCCCGAGCCGCCGCGCGGCGGGCGCGCCGAGCAGGGGGACGAGCAGCGGCGCCCAGACGGCGTAGTTCACCCCGTGCCCTCCCCACGCGCGGACCGCGCGGAGCCACCCGCGGCCCCCGCCCCGTCCGGGCCCGTCTCCCCCGCGACCTCAGGCGGAGCCGTCCCCGCCTCGGCGAGCAGCTCCCGCAGCACCCGCTCGTCGTCCGGGTCGAGCTGCGAGACGAACCGCGCCAGCACCGTCCCCCGGTCGTCCTCCGCCGACTTGTCCAGCTCCGTGCGCATCCGCCGGGCGGCCAGGCCCGGCGAGTCCTGGACGGGCAGGTAGGCGTAGCCGCGACCCGATCGGGTGCGGCTGACCGAGCCCTTCTCGTGGAGGCGGGCCAGGATCGTGGTGACGGTGGTCCTGGCCAGCGCCGCGCCGAGTTCGCGCTGCACGTCCGCAGGGGTGAGGGCGCGGCCGTCGGCCGCCCAGAGCGCCGCGAGCACGCTCGCTTCCAGCTCGCCCGAAGGACGGCGGGCCGCCGCGTTGGCCTCCGGCATGGATCGCCCCTTCCCGCTCGTTCGTCTACAGTTCTGTAGACCGTCTACACGAATGTAGTCGGCCAGGGTGCCGCGTGCACCCCGACACCCATTATGGGAGGGCCCCACCGCCATGCCCCTGCCCGTGCCGCAGCAAGGCGTCCATGACGCCGTCCACCAGGCCGTGAACGTCCTCGACCCCGGTTCGCTGCTGTCCTCCTTCGGCGCGGTCGGCATCGCCGTCGTGCTGTTCGCCGAGACCGGCCTGCTCATCGGTTTCTTCCTGCCGGGCGACTCGCTGCTGTTCACCGCGGGGCTGCTGTGCGTGCCCGGCGCGTCCGGGGTGGTGCATCTCACGCTGTGGCAGGTGCTGGTCGCCGCCGTCGCGGGGGCGCTGCTCGGCGCGCAGACCGGGTACGTGATCGGGCGGCGCGGCGGCCCGGCGCTGCTCGCGCGGACGCGGAACGCCAAGCTGCACCAGGGCGCGGCCCGCGCCGCCGAACTCCTCGCGCGCTACGGACACGCCAAGGCCGTCGTCCTGGCCCGCTTCGTCCCGGTGGTGCGGACGGTGCTGAATCCGCTGGCCGGCACCCTTGACGTGCCGGTCAGGACGTTCACCGTCTGGCAGGCGGCGGGCGGCACGGTGTGGACGGTCGGGCTCGTGCTCGGCGGGTACGGGCTGGGGTCGTCGATCCCGCACGTGGACACGTATCTGCTGCCGATCGTCGCGGTGATCGTGGTGGTGTCGCTGGTGCCGCTGGTGATCGAGGTGCGGCGGGGCCGCCGCGAGCGGGCGGCGGGGGGCTCGGCCTCCTCCCCGGCGCCCGGGAGTGCCCCGGCGTCCGGGGGTGCCCCGGCCGGCCCGGCGTCTGGCGGTGCCCCGGCCGGGAGCGCCCCGGCCGTCTCCCCTGCGCCCGGTGCCGACCGTGCCGCCGCCTCCCGCCCCGCCGACCGGGAGGCTCTGTGACGCCCGCGAACCCGCTCGCCGCCGCCCTCGGCGTGAGCCCCCGCTTCGACGCCGGCCTCTACCGCTGGGTGACCGACACCGCCCAGCACGCCCCCGGCCCGGTCAACGACACGATCCGGGTCTTCAGCGACTACGGCCTCGGCCTCTTCGCCGTCCTGATGCTGCTCGCCCTGTGGCACGCCCGGCCGTACGGGCCGGTCCGTACGGTGCAGGCGCTGGCCGTACCGCTCACCGTCGTGGCGGCCTTCCTCGTCAACGACGTGCTCAAGTCGCTCGTCGACGAGCAACGGCCGTGCCGCACGCTGCACACCGTCACCGTCGAGGCGTGCCCGGCGCTGGGCGACTGGTCCTTCCCGAGCAACCACACCGTCATCGCCGCCGCGACGGCCGCCGCGCTGCTGCTGGTCGACCGGCGGGTGGGGCTGCTGGCCGCGCCGCTCGCGCTGCTGATGGGCGCCTCCCGGGTGTGGATCGGCGTGCACTACCCGCACGACGTGCTCGCGGGGCTGGTGGTCGGCGCCCTGGTGGGGACGCTGCTCACGCTGCTGGTCCGGCGGTACGCGCCCCGGGCGGAGCGGTGGCGCCTGCTGAACGTCCCACTGCTGGACGGGCGAGGTGACCCGGTCGCCGACGCTGCCCCGGCTGCCCCGGCTACCCCGGCTACCCCAACTGGCCCGATGGGCGCGGGTAGTCGGCCCGCAGAGCAGCCCAGCGTGCCGACTGCTCCGGAGTAGAGAGCCCCCGGATCTCGGCGAGTTTGAGCAGCGCGGCCTCGGCTCCGGAGGCCAGGGTCTGCGCCTCGGCGCGGTAGTGGTCGGTGACCAGGGCGTCCAACTCGGCTGCGTTCATGGTGGGAACGATCCGGGCGGCAATCCTGTTCATCGTCCGGTACGAGCCCTGGAGCAGGAACGGCGGCTCGGTGCGGGTGTGGTCGGCGGTGGCGGCCGACGCGATGTAGGCGGCGTTGACGTCCAGGACGGTGGCCCGGGCGCGCAGCAAGTGCCTCAGTACGGCGAGGATTTCGCCGCGTTCGGCGGCGGAGTAGGGGTACGCGAGGGCGTCCGCGCGGGCGGTGGGGTCGTCCTCGGCGAGCCGGATCAGCAGCTCGACGTCCGCGCGGTCGCGGCCGGCGAGCGGGGCGAGCACGTCGTTGGCGGTGAGCGAGTTCTCCACGTAGCTGAGCGCGAACAGGGCTTCCCTGCCGGTGAGTACGTCACCGAGGTTCCACACGTCGGCGCGGTTGGCGAGCATGTCCGGGATGCGGAAGAGGCGGCCGGACTCGGTGTACGGATTGCCCGCCATGCAGACGGCGAAGCGTTTTCCGCGCAGGTCGTAGCTGCGGGCGGTGCCTTCGACGCGGCGCTGGGCGTCGCACAACGGGATGAACTTCTGCAGGAGTTCGGGGGACGTGTGCTGGATGTCGTCCAGGTAGAGCAGGACATTGGAGCCCAGTTCGAGGGCGAACGTGATCTTCTCGACCTCGCGGCGGGCGGCGGCGTCCGGAGCGCGCTCCGGGTCCAGCGAGGTGGTGGCGCTGCCGAGCGCCGGCCCGGAGACGGTCACCAGCGCGAGCCCGAGCCGGGCGGCCACGTACTCCATGAGCGAGGTCTTGCCGTACCCGGGCGGCGACATGAGCATGAGCAGCCCGCCGGCGGCGCCGAACTGCTTGTCGAGGCTGTCCCCGACGAGCGGCAGACTCACCTCGTCGAGCAACCGGTTCCGCACGAACCCGCCGATGGCCCGCGCCCGGTACGACTCCAGCCCGAGCCGCGCCCGCTCCCGGTCGACGGCTTCCCCCCGGGCCCGCTGGTACGCCCGATAGGCCGGCACTTCGGTGGCGCCGAACTCCCTTACCCGGCAAAGCAGTTCGTCGGCGCGGAGGTCGATCCGCCCGTCACTGATCCGGGGATGCGCCCCGAGCAGCCCGGTGACACTGAGCCGAACGTCGGCGTCGGAGCCGTACCGGTTGAGGCGTTCGCCGCAGACAAGAGCGGCGGCGACTTCAATGACGTCACCATCGATCCCGGCTGCGGCACCCTGCGACGCGGTGAAAGCGCCAAGCCACGCCGAGGCCAGCTGCCAGCGCGCGGAAAGGTCCCCGCCGAGCGCCGCCAGGTCAGCAGTGAACTCCTTGTACGGAACCCCGTCGACCCCTCCGAGCGCCCGAACAAACCCCTCCCGAGCCCCCCGCGCCGCAACCCCTTCAACGAACGCCCCCTGCGCGGAAGCCAGTTCCCCCACGAGGTACTCCCCAACAAGCAGCCCAAAGCCCCCACCCGGCCCCCCACCAAGCCCACCCACCCCACCCCGCCGCAAAAACTCCCCCGCGACAAGCCCGATCTCGTGGGCAAGCCCCGCGAGAGCATCGCCGCCCACGGGGCGCGATTCCGAGCCGCCAGGCTCACCCAACGCCGGGCCGGCGCCGGCCTGCGAAGCCAGGCCGATAGGCCCACCCGCGCCCGGGGCGGCGGCCCCGCCCGACCGCGCCGGGACCGAGCCGCCAGGCCCACCCGCGCCCGGGGCGGCGGCCCCGCCCGGCACCAGGCCGCCGCCACCATACGAAGCCGGGCCGCCAGGCAGACCTCGGCCGGTGGCACCAGCACCACCCGACCAAGCCAGGCCCGAGCCGCCAGGCTCACCTCGCTCAGCGGCGCCTGCCCCGCCAGTCCGCGCTGAGGTTGAGCCGCCAGGCTCACTCAGCCCACGGGCAGCGCTGGCCTGCGAAGCCAGGCCGCCAGGCCCACCCGCGCCCGGGGCGCCAGCCCCACCGGCCCACGCCGAGCCCGAGCCGCCAGGCTCACCCAACGCCGGTCCAGCGCCGGCCCGCGAAGCCAGGCGGCCAGGTCCACTCCGGTCGGCGACGCCGGCCTGCGAAGCCAGGCCGCCAGGCCCACCCGCGCCCGGGGCGGCGGCCCCACCGGCCCACGCCGAGCCCGGGCCGCCAGGCTCACCCGACGCCGGGCCACCGCTAGGCTGCGAAGCCAGGCCGCCAGGCCCATCCGCGCCCGGGGCGCCAGCCCCGCCCGGCCGCGCCGGGACCGGGGCGCCGGTCCCAACACGGCGGGGCGTGGCTGAGCCGGCAGGCTCGGGGTCCGGTGGGGTCCGTCGTGCTGTCGCGCCGAAGGCTGATGTCGCTCGGGTCAGGGATCTCGCCCTCGTTTCCCATCCCTCTCTCATCTCCGGCGTCGCCGCGAACGTCCACACCAGCTGGGCCGCCGCGCGGACTTGCGGCGGGTAGCGGAGCAGGGCCGCGCCCGTCAGCAAGGGGTGCAGGGCCTCCAGCAGGAGGGTCGCGTCGTGGTCGTGGACTCCGCGTTCGTAGCCCTCGTCCAGGCGGGTCGCGGTCGCCTCGCGCACCAGGTCCGCCGGCGGCGTTGTCGCCAGCCTGGATGACGGGGTTGTCAGGAGGAGGCTCGCCGCCAGGTATTCCGCGCGGTACAGGTCCGGGGACTCCGACACCAGCGGGCGGTTCCAGAAGCGGCGGGTGGACGCCAACTCCTCGTCCCTCACCGGCATGAGGTAATCCGTGCCGCTGATCGTGAACGCCAGGCCCCCGTCGTGCGGGACCAGGGCCAGGTCGAACGGGCGGGTGTTCACGGCGAAGCGGTGCCGGCCGAGGCGGATCACCGCGCCACCGTCCTCGTACAGGTCCTGGCGGTCGCGCAGGGCGCGGCCGGTGTCCTGGCGGGCGGCGGCGAGTGCGGCGGTGAGTTCTGCGGCGCGGGCCGGGTCGCCGAGGTCGGCCAACTCACCCGCGATCCGTCGGTGTTGCGCGGGCATCGGGTCGGCCGCGAAGTACGTGTTGACGTCGTCGAGCGAGTCGAGCCCGGCGGCCCGGCGCCGCACGCCGTCCAGGATGCGTTCGGCGGAGAGCGCCAACCTCCGCACCCGGTCGGCCCGTTCGTCGGAGAGCGCCTGCTTGCGCGCCGCGAACGTCTGCTGGATCTCCTCGCGCCGCTCGGCCAGCTCCGCCAGCCGGTCGGCGCCGGCCGCGAACCGGGTCGCCAGGTCCTCGACCTGGACGAGCAGCCTGCCGAGCTGCTCGTCGCACTCCTCGGGCGTCCCGGCCGCGGCCAGCGCCCCGCTGACGCTCTGCCCGAGCAGCGCGCTCTCCGCGGCGAATTCGGCCTGCGTCTCGCGGGCGAGCAGGGCGCCCCGCCGGGCGTCGAGCAGCGCGCGGGCCCGGTTGACGGCGCCGAGCACGTCGGCCGCGGCGGCGAGGATGCGGGTGCGTACGGTGGCGTCGGCGATCTCCAGGGTGCCCGCGGTCTCGGTGACCGTCCGCAACCCGGCGGCCTGCTCGTCCAGTTCGGCGGCCATCGGCTCGGCGTCGGCGGCCGTCCCGATCGCCGCCGCGGCGACCGCGATCTCCTCGATCCGCTCCCGCTGGGCGTCAAAAGCGTGCTCGTCGGCGAAGCAGTCGGCGGCCCGCCCGGCCGCGGCGGCCAGTTCGCGGGTGAGTTCGGCGGCCAGCGCGTCGAGCCGGTCGTGGTCGGCGTACCGCAGGTCGCGCAGGGTCACCAACCGGCCCTGAGCACACCGGAGTTCGGTGAGCCGCCGCACCCACTCCCCCGCGTCCGACGCGGCCTCGCCCCGCACCCGGCGGACCAGCGCGGCGCCCTGCGCCGCCGCTTCCTCGACAGCCTGCGCCGCAGCGGAACGCTGCTCGCGCACCCGCGCGTACTCGGCGAGCACCTGCCGCCCGGTGTCCCGCACCTCGGCCAGCGGCCCGGCCAGGCCGCCCGACTCCGGTTCCGCCAGCCAGTGGTGCCGGTCGAGCACCCGGTCGCAGGCGGCGGTCAGCGCCTCGTAGACGGCGGTCGCCGGGGTGGTCTCCAGCGCGCTGCGGGCGACCGACAGGGCGTCGGAGACGGCCCGCACCAGGTCGGGGTTGCCGATGCGCGCCAGCGGCCCGGCGCCGACCGGCCGCGCGGCGGCGTAGGTGTCGGACAGGAACGGGGTCCGCCAGCGCCGCACCGGGTGGACGCGGACGGGTTCGCCGCCCTCCGCCGGGCGCAGCGTGAGCAGCGTGCCGTCCTCGTAGAGCGCGCAGCCCTGGACGTGCAGCGGGGCCGCGGCCTCCTGGCGGATCAGGTTGTACGGCAGCAGCAGCCGGCGGCCGTCAGCGGCGGCGTGGAAGACGTAGAGCACGTCCTCGCCGTTGGCCGAGCGCACCAGGCGCTCGAACTCCAGCGGCTCGCCGCCCGGTTGCGGGTCCTCGACGTCGAACGTGCGGGTGCCGCCGGTGGCGAGCGCGTAGCCGCCGGGGAAGATCACGCCCTGCTCGTCGGGCAGCCGCAGGCACGCCTGGCCGAGCGCGTCGATCCGCTCGATCTCGCCGGTACGGGTGTTGACGGCGAAGTGCCGGTCGGCGTCCTCCCGGTAGGGGCGGACCCGCAGCAGCAGCAACGGGCCCGCGGTGGCCCACGCCACCTCGGCGTCGGCGAGCGACTGCAAAGCGTCCTCTACCGGCTCGCGGTACTCCGACTCCCCTGTGCGCAGAGCCAGTTCGCCGCCGGTGGTGGCCACGGTGAGGGTGCCGCCGTCGGCGGCGGTCAGGGCGAGGTGCGGGTGCCGTCCGGGGACGTGGTCGGCGCGGCCGGCCGCCGTCCACGCCACGGCGTGGGCGCCGGCCGCCTCCTCCCCCGCCTCGCGCGCGGCCCCCTCGTACCGGCAGCGGCCGTCGCGGCCGACCCGCCAGCCCAGCGCCCGTACGTCACCGGCGCCGGGGCCGGTGCGGAAGACGGCGAGCAGCCGGCCCTCCAGCACTCGCAGCCGCAGCAGCCGGGTCTCCCGGTAGTAGCGGTAGAGCTCGGCGAACTCCCGCTGGAAGGCCGGGTCGTCGAGCAGCCCGACGGCCGGGGCCTCCTCAAGACCGGCCCCCGGGCCCTCGCCGCCCGTGCCGTCGCCGCCCGTGCCGTCGCCGCCCGGGCCCTCGCCGTCCGTGCCGTCGCCGCCCGGCAGGCTGAGCAGTTGGAAGACGTCGGCGACCTCGGTGACCTCCGCCGGGTTCGCGGCGAAGAGCAGGTACCGGCCGACCGGGGCCACGTCGGCGGGCAGCGACGCCCGTGCCGTACGCAGCCGTTCGCTCCCGGCGAGCCGCAACTCCGAGCCGCCGAAGACCTCCTGGCGGCGCGCGTTGAGCGTCTCGGCCCGCCGGGCCAACTCCCGGGCCGCCGCCTCAAGTCGGCCGCGCAGGACGTCGTACGCGTCGGCGTCCAGGCCGGCTTCGGCCCCCGCTTCGGCCCCCGGCTCGATGTCCGTGCCGCCGGCGTCCCGCAACGCCCCCTGCCCGGCGCTCACTTCTTCCCGTTCCCGTTCGCCACCACCGCGCCGGCGGCCACCCCGGCACCCGCGCCCGCGCCCGCGGCGGTCGCCGCCGTGAGCCGGGCGATCAGCGCCGACGCCGACAGGTTGGCCAGGTCGCCGCTGCCCAGCGAGGACAGCACGCGGGTGGCGTCCTCGGTGAAGCGGCCCGAGCCGTCCAGCCACGGCGCCGCCATCGACCGCACGGTCTCGGAGTTGGCCACGAACGAGTCGACGCTGCGGCCGGCCGACACCGCGTTCACCAGCCGGTCGAAGAAGACCGAGTCGCCGCCGACGATGCTGATGTCGGCCTTGTCCAGCCCGCTGGCGATCACGCTCGCCTGCGCCTGCGCGATCTCCCGCTGCGTGTCGAGCCCGGCCAGCCTGATGTCCCGCTCCGCGGCGATCCGCAGCCGGTACTCCTCGTGGCCGCGCGAGGCGTCGTCCAGCGCCGCCATCGCCGCGGCCTTCTCCGTCAGGCCGGCCGCCTCCGCCTTCAGCTTCTCGCCGATCACGGCCGCGTCGGCGGTGGCCTGCGCGGCGGTGCCCTCGGCGTGCGCCAGCGAACGGGCCCGCAGGCCCTCGGCGTCGGCCTTCGCCTGCGCCGCCGTGCCCTCCGCCGTCGCCAGCGACAGCAGCCGGGCGCCCTCGGCCTCCGCCTTGAGCCGGGCCGCCGTCGCGTCCGCCTCCGCGAGGCCGACCTTGGTGATCGCCTCCGCGCTGCGCTCGCGCACCTCGACCTCGGCGAGGCCGGCCGCTGCGGCCTCCGCGCGCAGTCCCTCGGCCAGCCGGATCTTCGCCTCCGCGTCCATCTCGGAGGTCCGCTTGCGGGCCTCGGCCATGGTCAGCGCCTCGCGCGCCTTGTGCTGGGCGGCCTGCTCCGCGGCCTCGGCCGCCTTGATGTCCTTGACCAGCTGCTCCTGCGCCTGCGCCTCGGCGGTGATCACCAGCGCCTGCCGCTCCCGCTCGGCCTCCTGCACCAGCCGCAGGCCCTTGATCGACTCCTCCTGCTCGGCGACCGTGCGGTCCACCGCGATCCGCTCCCGGATGACGTCGGCGACCTCCCGCCGCTCGCCCTCGACCTCCTTCTCCTTGGAGATTCGGGCGAGTTCGGTCTCGCGTTCGCGGGCGATGACCTCAAGGACCCGGTCCTTCTCGATCCGCTCGTTCTCCACCGCGATCACCCGCTCGCGGTTCTTCTGCGCGACGGCGACCTCGCGGGCCTGGTTCTCGCGCTGCACGCCGAGTTGCTCCTCGGTGCGGATGAACGCGCCCTGGAAGCCGAGCCGTTCCTCCTCCTGCACCCGCGCGGTGGCCGACTCCTCGCGGGCCCGCAGCGTCTCGACCTCGCGGCGCTGCTTGATCTCCGCCTCGCTCTGCCGCCGTTCGAGCTCCAGGATGGTCTCACGGGCCTCGACGTTCTGCCGGGTGATCTCCTTCTGCTCGGTGCGCTGGAACTCGTTGGTCCGCACGTGCTCGATCGCGGTCAGCTCGGTGATCTTCCGGATACCCTGCGCGTCAAGGATGTTGGCCGGGTCCAGCTGGGTGAGCGGGGTCTGCTCCAGGAAGTCGATCGCGCAGTCTTCGAGGTGGTACCCGTTCAGGTCGGTGCCGATGACCTGGATGATCTGGTCGCGGAAGTGCTCGCGGTGGGTGTAGAGGTCGACGAAGTCCAGCTGCTTGCCGACCGTCTTGAGCGCCTCGGAGAACTTCGCGCTGAACAGCGCCTGCAACGTCTCCTGGTGGCTGGCCCGTTCGGTGCCGATCGCCTGCGCGACCTTCACCACGTCCTCCTTGGTCTTGTTGACCCGGACGAAGAACGTGAGGTGGATGTCGGCCCGGATGTTGTCCTGGCAGATCAGGCCCTCGCGGCCGGTGCGCTGGATCTCGATCGTCTTGACCGAGATGTCCATCAACTCGCTGTTGTGCAGCACCGGAAGCACGACGCCCCCGGTGAAGGTGACGTCCACATGGCGCGACTTGGAGATGATCAGCGCGTGGCCCTGCTCGACCTTCCGGAACAGCCGGCTGACGGTGAGCAGCACTCCGAGTGCGATGAGGGCGAGAACGGCGAACAGCACGCCGATCCCTATGACGGTGGCATCCATGGCGGATCCTCGAACGGTGAGGTGTGCGGATGTGGTGGCAGGGGGACGTCAACCGGGCTTGTAGGCCGGTCAGTTGAGGTCGGGGACGGCGAACGGCGCGGCTCTGAAGAACTCGCCCTCGTCGTCGTACGCGTAGAGCAGCGCGGTGCTGCCGGCGGTCAGCGGCGGGTCCGGGTCGTCGTCGCCCGGCGGGCCCTCGCATCTGACCTGGACGATCGCGGTGGAGCCGTCGGGCGCGGCGACCTCGGCCTGGCCGAACCGGTCGGTGACGGTGCCGGTGCGGATCACGCAGACCTGGCCGACGAAGTCGGCGCGGGACGGGCTGCGTTCCTCGGGGAACAGGTGCCGCAGCGGCCGGACCAGCGTCCAGGTCAGCGGCCAGCCGCCGAGCACGGCGGCGGGCAGCAGCGCGACCGAGGCGGCGAGCCGGAGCCCGCCGGGCAGCCCGGCGGCGTCCAGTGCGACGGAGCCGACCAGGCTGACGAACCAGCTGAGCGCGGTGAGCAGCGACAGCGCGACGATCATGGGGACGCCACCGAGCCCGGCGGCATCCAGCAGGTTGACGTGCGACCGGTGGCCGTCGGTGCCGCTGCCGTTGTGAGCGCTGCCGTCGGTGGCGTGAGCGCTGCCGCCGGCGTGGGCGTCACCGCCGTGGGCGTCACCGGCGTGGTGGCCGGGGCCCGGGTGTCCGTGGTGGGCGGGCGCGAAGTGGCCGTGGTGGCCGGGGCCGTGCGAATCGGCAGCGCCGATCAGCACGAGCCCCCAGTAGCCGACCACGACCACGAGCGCCCCTCCGTAACAGACGGTCGGAAAGCCGAGAGCGACTGCGGTGAACTCCCCCATTCCCGCTCGCCTCCCCCCGTACCGGCTCTTCGACCGCCGCAGTGATCGTGGCAGTACGGGGGCCTGTTCGGCATTGCCGGTTCCCGGCAGAGTTGACGGGCCCCTGACGTCCTGAACCACCCGCAACCGCGGGGCTCCCGGCTGCGTCTGAACGGCCCGGGCGCGTCCGGAAGCTGCTGCGGCACCGGTCCGGCGGGTGCAGGACCGCCGGCCGGGCCGCTGTGTCAGACCTCCCGGCTACCGTCTTCGAGCATGGACCCGGACGACTGGCTGGCCGACACCCGCACCTCGTACGACACGGTCGCGGTCAGCTACGCCGAGCAGATACGCGACGCGCTGGACGGCCTGCCGTACCTGCGGGCCGCGCTGGCGCTGTTCGCCGACTCGGTCCGTTCGGGCGGCGGCGGCCCGGTGGCCGACGTGGGATGCGGGCCCGGCCACGTCACCGCGCACCTGCGCGGGCTCGGCGTGGACGCGTTCGGCATCGACGTCTCGCCCGGCATGATCGACACGGCCCGCGCCGACCACCCCGGGCTGCGGTTCGAGGTCGGCTCGATGACGGCCCTCGGCCTCGCCGACGGGTCGCTCGCGGGCGCGCTGGCCTTCTGGTCGCTGATCCACGTCCCGGACGTGGAGGTGCCGGCGGTCCTGTCCGGCTTCCGGCGGGCGCTGCGCCCGGACGCGCCGCTGCTGGTCGGCTTCCACGTCGGCGACGGGTCCCGGCTGAAGACCGAGGGCTACGGCGGCCACCCGATGCGGGTCCACGTGCACCGGCGGCAGCCGGCGCGGGTGAGCGGCTGGCTGCGCGATGCGGGTTTCACGGTGGAGACCGAGATGCTGCTCGATCCCGAGGGGAGCACGCCGGGTGCGATCCTGTTCGCCCGCCGCCGCGGGTAGCCGCCGTGGGTAGCCGCCGTGACGCTGCTCGCGGGCACCGGGCGGGAACGCGAACGGCCGCCGTCCGCGTGCGAGACGCGGACGGCGGCCGGTGTACGTCATACGGCCGGTGGGCCCCCGGGCGCTGGGTGCCCCTTCGGGGAGGTCAGTCCTTGGCGGGCTGGCCGGCCTCGATCTCCAGGGCGATCCGGATCTTGTCGCTGACCGCCGCGCCCGCCGGGCCGCCGGTGACACCGAAGGCGCTGCGGCTGATCTCGGTGGCGGCCGAGAAGCCGGCCACCGGGCTGCCGTCGAAGCCGGTGCCGAAGCCGTTCAGTTCGAGCTCCAGCGTGACGGACTTGGTCACGCCGTGCAGCGTCAGGTCGCCGTCGATCTGGAAGACGGCGGCGCTCTCGGCGCGGACGGCCGTCGAGGTGAAGGTCATCTCCGGGAACTTCTCGGTGTCGAGGAAGTCCGCGCTGTTCACGTGGGTGTCCCGGGCCTCGTTGTTGGTGCTCACCGACGCGGTCTTGATCACCGCGGTGACGGTGGACTGCAGCGGGTCCTCCGCCGTCACGATGGTGCCCTCGAAGGTGGCGAAGCTTCCGCGGACCTTGGAGACGCCCAGGTGCCTCACGAAGAACGACACATCGGAGTGCACGGGGTCGATCGTCCAGGTGCCGGCGACGTAGCCGGGGATCACGTCGGTGTTGGTGGTCATGGGGACTCCTCGGGCGGAACCTTCAAGACGGGTTTATTTTTTGTTGAGCGCTCACCCACCATAACGCCATGGTGTTGAGAGTTCAACCACCCTTATGCTGGACGTATGGACGAGGTGCGTTGGCTGAGCGACGCCGAGCAGGAGATCTGGCGGTCTTACATGACCGCCAATGTGGAGTTCTCGGCGCACATAGACCGGCAGCTGCGCCGGGACTCCGGCATGCCCATGGCGTACTACGAGATCCTGGTCCGGCTGTCCGAGGCGCCGGGCCGCCGGCTGCGGATGAGCGAGCTGGCCGAGCAGTCGCAGTCCTCCCGCAGCAGGCTCTCGCACGCGGTGGCGGCGCTGGAGAAGTCCGGCTGGGTGGCGCGCAGCCCCGTCGACGCGGATCGCCGCGGGTGGGTGGCGGAGCTGACGGACGAGGGTTTCGCGGCGCTGGCAGCCGCGGCCCCCGGCCACGTGACGGCGGTCCGCGAGCACCTTTTCGACGTGCTGACGCCGGAGCAGCTGGAGGCGCTGCGGGAGATCGGGCGGGCCATCAGTGCGGGGCTCCGTGCGGAGTGCGACGCGGCCAAAGAAGACCCCGACGCCTGCGCGTCAGCCGAAGACGGCGAGTGCCCCCCGCCCCCCTGCTGACCGTCCTGCGGCCCGCACCGCCCTACGGAGCCCCGCCGCAACGGTTCCGGCCCGCCGCCGACCGACGGCCCGGTGGGGGCTGATCGCGCCCACGCGGCGCCAGCCGCACATCAGAAACAGCCCCGCGCCCCTTACGGGGCCGTCAACCGGGGTCCGTGAACCGGGGCCCGTGAACGCTCCCGGCTACAGGGGTTTTTGGGGCCAGTTCAGGAGGCGGGCGCCTAGGGCTGCGGTTTCCAGGGTGTAGCGCTGGAGGGAGTCGTCCAGGTCGAAACCTGTGAGCGCCGCGATCCGGTCCAGGCGGTAGGACAGCGCGCGCACGCTGAGGTCGAGGCGGCGCGCCGCCTCCGCGCTGACGTAGCCCGCGGCGGCAAACGCCCCGATCGTCTCCAGCAGCGGCCCCGCCCCACCCCGCGCCTGCTCCAGAGGACCAAGCACCGTCCGCACCAGATCCGCCATCGCCGCCCGGTCCCGCAGCAGCACCGGGAAGACCAGCAGATCCGCCGCCTTCAGCACCGAACCGGTCAGGCCCAGCCGCTGCGCCAGGTCGAGCGCGCTCAGCGACTCCTCGTAGCTGCGCACCACCCCGACCGCCCCGCTGTGCGGGCGGCTCACCGCCGCCCGGGCCTGCCCCGCCGTGGTGAGTTTGACGAACGCGTCGAGCACCGCCTGCTGCGTGGTGGGTGCCACGCACACCAGGCGGCCGTCCTTGGGCGCGATCAGCGCGTCGTGATCGCCGAACCGTCCGGCCAGCTCGCGTTCCACCCGGTAGAGCACCGGGTGCGCCTCGTCGTAGGTCTCGCCGGCCGGGGCCTCGGCCACCGCCACCACGTGCCGGTCGGCCAGCCGCAGCCCGAAGCCTTCGGCCTGTTCGGCGATCCGGCCGGGGTCGCTGCGCCCGTAGAGCAGGTCGTCGATGAACTTCCTGCGGGCCGCCTCGGCCCGCCGCACCGCGTGCCGCTGCGCCCGGTCGTGGCCTTCTGCCAGCGCCGCGACCCCCGCTTCGAGGGCGGCCAGCACGGCGCTGCCGACCTGCCGGAGCTCGGCGGCGTCCCGGCTGCCGGTGACGCCTGGCAGGGCGGGCCAGGCGCGGCGGACGGCGGCCAGGTGGGCCGCGGTCAGTTCACGCAGCCCGAACCCGGAGTCGGCGGCCTGTTCGCCGAGCGCCCTGCGGCTCTCCCGCTCGGTCCGGCTGAGCGCGCGGCAGCTGCGGGATATCTCGGCGAGCGTCTCGGGGAAGCCGGCGACGAACTCCGCCGGCACCGCGCCCGCGGCAGCATTACCCGGGGCTGAACCCGGCCGGTGGCCGGCACCCTTGTGGCCGGGACCCGCGCCAGAAGCCGCTCCTGGGCCCGTACCGCTCCGCGACACCACAACAGGCCCCCCGCCATGCCGACGCGTCCCGCGTCGGCCCACACTTCCGTACTCCGGCCGTCAAGAACCTATCAAGACTGCCGGATCCCGGAAGTGACGGGGGACCGCCCGCCCGGGGCTCCCGCCCCGGGACCGTGCTGCTCCGCTACTTCGCCGGGCCGGTGGCCGGCTGCGGCGCGGGCTTGGCGGTGGTCGTCGCCTCGTTCGCGGTCACCACGTCGCTGGGGGTGATGGCCTCAGGCGTCGGGGTCGGCGAGGACGCCGGCTCGGCGGTGTCCGCCGCGTCGTCCGTCTTCATCGCCTTCGCCTCGGACTTGAGGATGCGCATGGACTTGCCAAGGCCGCGTGCGGCGTCCGGCAGCTTCTTGGAACCGAACAGCACGATGAGCACGATCGCCACCACGATCAGGTGCCACGGCTCCAGCCCGTTTCGCAACATGGAGATCCTCGCTTCATTACAGGGGCCGACAACGTATGCCTCAACTGTCGCATTGTCACCCGAAAGCCCTCGGCCACGGCAACCCGGGTACTCAAAGCATGCGCAAAAAGCTGGTGAACGGGAAGACCCCCCGTGCCGCTGATCGTCACGGAACCGCGCAGGCGGGAGGGCCGATCCCCTGGTCAGAGCGGTCCCCGCGGCCCCGCGGAGGGCCCGGGGATCGAATAAACCTTCGGGTTACGCGGCGACGGTGACGCGGTCGCGGTGCAGGTGCCGGGTCCGTACCCGGTGCGCCTTCTTGGGCCCGTCGGCCGGCCGGCGGGCGAAGACCACCAGCCGGAGTATGACGAACCGTCCTATACCGGCCGCCCCGGAAGCGCCCAGGTAGACGGCCTGGGTGAGCAGCGGCCCGGCGCCGGGGCGTACGGCACCGAGCAGCAGCACGGCCGCGGTGGTGAACAGGTAGGCCGCGACCAGCGTGAGCGCCGACTTGGCGTGAATCCGCCAACCCGCCGAGCCCCGGCGGCCCTTCGCGCCGCCGCCATCGCCCGACCCGCCGCCCGCGAAGGTGAACCGGTGGTGCAGCTCGGTGGTGACCAGCGTGGACACCACCGTCACCACCGCGTTGGCCACCGCGAACGGCACCCGGCCGGTGGTCAGCAGCAGCACCCCGCTGGACAGCAGGCTCACGCCGCCGCCGAAGAAGACGAACCGGACGAACGCGGCGAGCGGCCCGCGCGGCGCGGCGCCGTCCCCGCCCGCTCCGGCCGGCCGCTCCCCCTCGCCGGCGGCGGCCGGCACCGCCGGGACCGCCACGCTCGCCGTGCTCGTCATCGTCTTCATGCCACCACAGTGCCCGGTGCCACTGACATCGCGCCCACACGCCGCTGACAGCGCGCGCACCGCCGTGTCGGTACGGCCCACGGCCGTGTCGGTACGGCGTCGGCGGACACCGCCACCAGCGCGCACATCGCCGCCAGAGCGGGCATCGTCAAAGCGGACATCGCCAGCGCGGGCATCGTCGTCAGACCTGCATGTCCGGCGGCACCGCCGCCAGCGCCTCCTGGATGGAGGCGACCAGCCGCCGCGCGGTGTCCGCGGTCAGTTCCAGCGCGACCCGGGCCGACGGGCCCTTGGCCGGGTCGGTGAGGTCGATGTTCAGGGTGTGCTCGGCCATCGCGTGCACCGGGTGGTCGAAGTAGACCGTCATGTCGGTGACGTGGAACCAGGAGCCGCCCGGCCCCTTCGCGCTGCCGTCTGCCTTGTCCTTGACCGTCGTGTAGGTGCACATGTCGGTCAGGCCCCCAGGTGCTTGCCGAAGAACTCCGTGATCCGCTCCCAGCCGTCGTTGGCGGCGGCCACGTTGTAGGAGGGGCGGTCCACGGCGAAGAAGGCGTGCCCGGCGCCCTCGTAGGTGTGGAACTCGAAGTCCTTGCCGTTCTCGGTGAGGATCCGGCCCAGCTCGGCGACCTGCTCGGGGCTGGGGTGGCTGTCCTGGTCGCCGAACAGGCCGAGCAGCGGGGCGTCCAGCTGCGGCAGCCGGTCCACCAGCGTGGTGACCTTGATCGGCAGGCCCTCGGGGATCGTGCCGGTGACGAACGCGCCGTAGCAGTCGACGGCGGCGTCCACGTCGAGCGTGCAGCCGACCAGGACGGACTGCCGGCCGCCCGAGCAGTGGCCGATCACGCCGACCTTGCCGTTGGACGTGGGCAGCGCGCGCAGGTACGCGGCGGCGGCGGACACGTCACCGGTCAGCCGGTCGTCCGGCACGCCGCCGTTGGCACGGCCGACGGCGGCGGCGTCGTCCGGCGAGGCGCCGGGGGCCTCGCGGGAGTAGAGGTTCGGGCAGATCGCGTCGTACCCGAGCTCGGCGAACCGGCGTACGACCTCCTTGGACGCCCGGTCGTAACCCGGCATGTGGTGGATGAAGACGACACCGCCGCGGCGCTCGCCGCCTTCGGGAGAGGCGATGTACGCCTCGATCTCGTCGCCGTCGTGACCGGTGAGGCTGATGGTCGTCGCGGTCAGGGAACCGGAGGGGGAATAACTCATGGCGACAGCTATACCATAAGCCTGGACTGATCAGTTTATACTGAAGATCATGACGATGATCACCGGCAGTGCGGGAGATCCAGGGGGCCGTACCGCCGACGGTGCCGAAGCGGACGCCGCCCCTACCGGAGGCGCGGGCGACGGCCCCGGCGGAGCGGCGAGCGGCCCCGCCCGGATCGCCACCGACCTGCGGGCCTGCCTCGGCCCGCTGGTCCGCCGGCTGCGGCAGGTCAAGCCGGACGACGAGCTCACCCTGTCGCAGACCTCCGTGCTGGTCAGGCTCGACCGGGAGGGACCGGCCACCGCCTCCGAGCTCGCCGCGGCCGAGGGCATCCGCGCCCAGTCGGTGTGCACGATCGTCAACGCGCTCCAGGACCGCGGCCTGGTCGCCCGCGACCCCGACCCGTCCGACGGCCGCCGCGTCCTGGTGTCGGTCACCGCGGCCGGCACCGAGGGTCTGCACGGCGCCCGCCGCGAGCGCGCCCGCCGGCTCACCGCGGCCATCGCCGAGGAGCTGACCCCCGCCGAACAGCACAGCCTGGCCACCGCCATCCCGCTGCTGGAGAGGATCACCCGACGTGTCTGAGCCTTCGGGCATAAGCATCGCCGGCGCGGGCAGCGCCGGCGGCGCCGAGGATCCGCACCCCGAGCGGCCCGACCGCTACAAGTGGGTGGCGCTGTCCAACACCAGCCTCGGGATGTTCATGGCCACGGTGGACTCGTCCATCGTGATCATCTCCATGCCGGCCATCTTCCGCGGCATCCACCTGGACCCGTTCGGGGCCGGCAACATCAGCTACCTGCTGTGGATGATCATGGGATACCTCCTGGTCACCGCGGTACTGGTGGTCACCCTCGGGCGGCTCGGCGACATCGTGGGCCGGGTGAAGATGTACAACCTCGGCTTCGTCGTCTTCACCTTCGCCTCCGTCGCGCTGTCCTTCGACCCCTTCCTCGGCGGCTCGGGCGCGGTGTGGCTGATCGCCTGGCGGGTGGTGCAGGCGCTCGGCGGCTCGATGCTGATGGCGAACTCCGCCGCGATCATCACCGACGCGTTCCCGGCCAAACAGCGCGGGATGGCGCTCGGCATCAACCAGATCTCGGCGCTCTCCGGGCAGTTCATCGGCCTGGTGCTGGGCGGGCTGCTGTCCGCGTGGGACTGGCGGGCGGTGTTCTGGGTCAACCTGCCGTTCGGCATCCTCGGCACCATCTGGGCCTACCGCTCGCTGCGCGAGACCTCCGCCCGGCAGAAGTCCCGGATCGACTGGTGGGGCAACCTCACCTTCGCCGCCGGGCTCGGCGCGCTGCTGATCTCCATCACCTACGGCATCCAGCCCTACGCCGGCCACTCGATGGGCTGGACCAGCCCGAAGGTGCTCAGCGGGCTGATCGGCGGCACGCTGCTGCTGGTCGTCTTCTGCGTGATCGAGTCGCGGGTGGCGCAGCCGATGTTCCACCTGGCGCTGTTCCGCAACCGCGCCTTCACGGCCGGCAACGCGGCCTCGCTGCTGGCGTCGGTCGCGCGCGGCGGCCTGCAGTTCATGCTGATCATCTGGCTCCAGGGCATCTGGCTGCCGCTGCACGGCTACGACTTCGCCGACGCGCCGCTGTGGGCCGGCATCTTCCTGCTGCCGCTGACCGCGGGCTTCCTGGTCGCCGGGCCGCTGTGCGGCTACCTCTCCGACCGGTACGGGGTGCGCTACTTCACCACCGGCGGCCTCGTGCTCTTCTCGCTCAGCTTCGTCGGCCTGCTCCTGCTGCCGATCACGTTCTCGTACTGGGCGTTCGCCCTGCTGATCATGCTCAACGGGATGGGCTCGGGGATGTTCTCCGCGCCGAACACCTCGGCGATCATGAGCAGCGTCCCGGCCGGGTACCGCGGCGCGGCCTCCGGCATGCGGTCCACGTTCCAGAACTCCGGGATGTCGCTGTCGATCGGCATCTTCTTCTCGCTGCTGATCGTCGGCCTCGCCAACCGGCTGCCGAACGCGCTGAACTCCGGGCTGCGGGCGCAGGGCGTGCCGCCGGACGTGGCCCAGCACGCGGCGAACCTGCCACCGGTCTCGACGGTCTTCTCCGCGTTCCTCGGGATCAACCCGGTACAGACGCTGCTGGGGCCGAGCGGCGCGCTGGACAAGCTGCCCGCGCACAACCGGGAGGTGCTGACCGGCAAGGAGTTCTTCCCGAACCTGATCTCGGCGCCGTTCCACCACGGTCTGGTGATCGTCTTCGGCACGGCGGCGGCGATGGGGCTGCTGGCGGCGACGGCTTCGCTGCTGCGGGGGACGCCGGGGCTCGACCCGGATCAGCTGGGCTGATCCGGGGTCCGGGCGGGGGCGGCCGGGCCGGGGCGTACGGGCCTGGGACTCGTACGGGCCGGGGAGCTGGGCCGGGGGCCGCGCGGGCCCGGGACTCGTACCGGCCCGGACTCGTACCGGCTTGGGAGCTGGGCCGGGGGCTCAGGCGCGTTCGCCGCGGGGCAGCCGGATATGGAGCTCGGGGTGGCGCGGGCTGTCGAAGCCGAGGCTGCGGTAGAGGGCGTCGCCGTGGCTGGTCGCGTGCAGGTTGACCACCCACGCGTCGGTCTCCCGGCCGAACCAGTCGAGCAGCGCCTCCAGGCACGCCTTCGCGTAACCCCGGCGCTGCCGGCGCGGATCGGTGCTGACGTTGGACAGGTGGCCGGTCACGGGCGCCGGGTTCAACGGTCCCGGGGCGCGGTCGTAGCAGATGCCGACCGCGGTGCTGACCACTCCCAGCTCGGGGTCGTCCACCACGAAGGCGGCGAACTCCGCCGGGCGGCCCAGCCGTTCGGCGAACCACCGCTGCGCTTCGGCCCGCCAGGGCGCGTCCTCCGGGCCGGGCTCCTCGCCCATCGACGCGAACATCAGCGCCCGCAGCCGTACCAGCGCCGCCGCGTCCCGCACTTCGGCGCGCCGGACGGTGACGGGCGGCCGCTCGGCCGGGTCGCCGGCGCCTTGAGCTGGGGCTATGCCTGAGTCGGTGTCCATGGCACGCATTCTCGCCGAAGGCCACGGGCGGCGGCACCCGGTTTCCGACCGTGGCCGTCGGCGTGGACAGCGCCCCGCGGACGCGGATGCGGACGGCCCCCGGCCGTCCGCATCACCGTTCAACTCATCTCATCGCACCGGACGCTTCACGCCGGAAGCACCGGACCGGACGCACCGGACCGGAACGTCAGTGCTTGGCGCCCGAGCGCCGCCGCATCATCCCGAGGCCCATCGTGGCAAGGCCGAGCAGAACGGCCACTCCGCCGACGATGGCGTTGTTCGTGATGGTCTTGGTCGTGTCGGCGCTGCCGGCCACCACCCACGGGGCGACGATGGTCCACGCGCCGATCGCGCAGGCGACCCAGCCGAGGCCGTGAGTCCGTTCCAGAACCGAGCCGAAGCCCATCGCCAGGATCGCCAGCGCGATACCGGTGATCAGGTTGCTGACCCGCAGACTGGTGAAGCCGTCGAAGCCCACCACCCACGGCGAGATCGCCAGATACAGGCCGGTCAGCAGGCACAAGCCCTCGATGAGGCCGGCCATCGGCTTCGCCGACGCCTCGGCATACCTGCCACGCAGTGCCATCAGGTCGGGATGGTTCTCGATGTGGGTCGGTTCGGTCGGTTGGGTCGAATGGGTGGCCATACCAGCCACCTCCTTCGGATACGCAGTTCACTCCTGTCGTGGGTGACCTCCGGGTCTCCGCCCCGAAGTTGCCCCACCCATAAAGACAGCGTAAATCTCCGTCGCGGCTCCGGCCACTGCCCGGGGCCTCCTACCAGAAATCAGACCATTTCGATTTCCTCCGCGGCCGCCCGGCGACGGGTCCCGGCCGGATACCGGGTCGTAGCATGCCGGGATGGAACTGGCGAGTTGGGGAGAGGCCACCGGGCAGGGCTGGGAGCAGATCGGCGAGCTGGGCCTGGCCCTCGTCCTGTCGGCGGCGATCGGCCTGGAGCGGGAGGTACGGCAGAAGAGCGCGGGGCTGCGGACGCACACCCTGGTCGGGCTCGGCTCGGCACTGATCATGCTGGTGTCGAAGTACGGCTTCACCGACGTACTGACCGGGCACACCGTCCTCGACCCGTCCCGGGTCGCGGCGCAGATCGTGTCGGGCATCGGCTTCATCGGCGGCGGGCTGATCTTCGTACGGCGGGACATCGTCCGCGGCCTGACCACCGCCGCGGTGGTCTGGCTGACCGCCGCGGTGGGGATGGCGGCCGGCGCGGGGCTGCCGGTGCTCGCGCTGGTGGTGACCGGCAGCCACTTCCTGGTCGTGCTCGGCTTCGCGCCGCTGGCCGCCCGCATCCCCGGCTCCACCCGCGCCCCGGCCTGGCTGCGGCTGGACTACGACGACGGCCGCGGGGTGCTGCGGACGGCGCTGAGCCACTGCACCGACATGGGGTACGGGGTCATCGACCTGTCCACCGACCACCACCCCGAGCACGCCGAGGACGAGCACCGCGGCACGGTGACCGTCCATCTCACGGTGCAGGGCCCGCGACCGGTGATCGAGCTGGCGACGGTCCTCTCGGAGATCGACGGCGTCCGGCACGTCAGCACGACGCAGGACGACGCCGTCGACTGAGCCGGTCCCGGCCGGGACGGGCCCCGAAGGGGCGCGGGGCTGTATCTGATGTGCGGCTGCCGCCACGTGGGCGCGACCAGCCACCCACCGGCCGCAAGCCGGGGAGCAACAGCACCAGCCCCTTCGGACCGGGAGGCCGGCCGTCCCCCGGCCACTCCTCTCAGCAACCGCGCCGGAGGCGTACGTTCACGGGCCGAGCCAGCGAAAGCCCGGCTTCCCCCTCTGCGCCGCGCGCCACATCTCCAGCGCGTCGGCGCCCGCCGCCAGTACCTCGGGCCCCTCGTCGTCGTCCTCGAAGACCTCTATGGCCTCAAGCTCCGCGTCCGCGCCGGCCGAGCCCGCGGCGCCGGAGAGCAGCTGGCCCTGGACCAGGTCCCGGTACTCCTCGTTGTCCGCCAGCAGCTCCTGGTGGGTGCCGCTGCCGACCACCTGACCGCCCGCCAGCACGATGATCTTGTCCGCCTCGACCACCGTGGACAGCCGGTGCGCGACGGTGACGACCGTGCAGGACGGCCCGGCGACGCTGCGGACGGTGTCGCGCATGGCCAGCTCGTTCAGCGCGTCGAGCTGCGAGGTGGCCTCGTCCAGCAGCAGCACCCGGGGCGCGCCGAGCAGCGCGCGGGCGATCGCGATGCGCTGCCGCTCGCCGCCCGACATCAGCACGCCGGCGTCGCCGACGTCGGTGTCCAGGCCCTCGGGCAGCCGCTCGACCAGCCCGGTGAGGCCGACCCTGGCGACCACGGCCGCGACCGCGTCGCCGTCGGCGTCCGGGCAGGCGTAGCGGATGTTGTCGCCGACGGACCCGGCCAGCACCGGGGTCTCCTGCTCGACGTAGGCGATCATCCGGCGCAGCCCGTTGAGCGGCACCTCGGTCACGTCGAGGCCGTCCACCAGCACCCGGCCGGCGTCCGCCTCGTAGAAGCGCTCGACCAGCGCGAGCACCGTGGACTTGCCGGCGCCGGACGGGCCGACGATCGCGGTGTGGCTGCCGGGGGTGACCTGGAAGCTCACGCCGTTGAGTATCGGGCGCTCCAGGTAGCCGAACCGGACGTCCTCGAAGGTGATTTCGGCCGCGCCGCCGGGGCGGGCGGGGGCGCCGGTCGGGGGCGAGACGATGCTCCGGTCGGTTTCGCCGGGGGCGGCCATGTGCGCGACCGTCTCCAACTCCCGCTCGGGGGAACGTTCTTCGGCCCGCGGCACGCCCTCCCCCGCCGCGCCGTCCGTCACGGCGGTCTGCTCCAGGTCCAGGTTGAGGATGTCGTTGACCCGGTTGAACGACACCAGCCCGCGGTGCAGGTCCGACATCAGCTGCCCGACACTCACCAGCGGCACCGCCAGCGTCGTCAAGTACAGCAGGAACGTGATGAGTTGGGAGATCGTCAGCCGCCCGGTGGCCACTTCCCCGCCGCCGACGCCGAGCACCACGAGGAACGAGCCGTGCACGCCGAGCGTGATCGCCGGGGTGATCTGCGACTGGATCCGGGAGAGTTTGAGCCCGCCGTCGTAGGCGCTCGCCGCCTGCACCTCGATCTCCCGCAGCTCGCGCTGCTCGGCCCGGCTCGCCTTGACCGTGCGGATCGCGCGAAGGGAGCGGTCGAGCACCGCGATCAGCCGGCCGATGCTCGCCTGGGTCTGCATCGCGGCCGGCTTGACCCGGGGCAGGATCAGGAACACTGAGCCGAAGCTCACCGTCAGCACGCCGACGGTGGCGCCCAGCAGCGTCAGGTCGACCCTGCCCATCAGCACCAACGACGCGATCAGCGTGATGGAGCCGGTGATCGCCGTGACCGGTCCCGTGGTGACGATGGACCGCAGCAGCATCGTGTCGCCGCTCGCCCTGGACAGCAGGTCGCCGGACCGCCGCTGGTCGTGCTCGGCGATCCGCATGTAGAGCAGGTGCGCGCCGAGCCGGATCCGCAGGTCGCGGACGACCGCCTCGCCGGTCCTGCTGAGCACGTAGCCGCCGACTCCGGTGAGGATCGCGCCGATCAGGAAGATCGCCACCAGCAGCAGGATGATCCACAGGATCTGCCGGCCGGCCACCACGGCGTCCAACAGCCGCCCGGTGACGATGGGTTGGGCGAGGGTGGCGGCGTCGGCCACCAGCACCAGCAGGAAGGCGCCGAACAGCGCGGTCCTGCGTTCCGCGGCGAAGGCCAACAGGCCCCGGACGCCCGGCTGGTAGACCGGCCGCCCGCCCGGTGAGGGGGGTGGAGCGCCCGGCGAGACCGGTGGCGCGGCCTCGTTGGCGCTGCTCGATGACGTGGACGCTCCCATGAGTCGCGATCCTCTCCCGTCGGCCGCGAACGCCCGGGGGCGGCGGAGCACGGTGCTCCGCCGCCCCCGGGATCGCGGTCAGGCCCTTGCACAACCGGGCGCCCGACGTGGTCGGTGCGGCCGGCCGGGCCGGAACTAGGTCAGGCCTGCACGCCGCACGCTGCGACAGGCCGCTCTCAGTACTCCGTCGGCCAGAGCATCTTGCCCTGGTCGAACGTGAGCGTCATCTTGGTGGTCGGGTCCGGCAGGTACTTGACCAGGCAGAACACCGTCGGACGGTCATCGGCGAACCGGGACCGCTGCACCACCACGCCCTCCGGCGGGGCGATCCCGCGCCGGCCGAGCTCCTCGGGCGAGAGCAGCACGGTCCTGACGAACAGGACCTTGTCCTCCAGCGTCGGGATCTCGTTCATCTCCGCCAGCACGGCCTGGAAGCCGGGCGTGCGGGCGTACTCGTAGATGTCCATGAGCGCGTCGAGCATCCAGCGCCGGCGCGTCTCCAGATCGACGTCGTTGATCGAGACCGGCGAACCGGCCGCCGCAGCAACCGACTCGACCGCCGTGTCAGTCGTCATGCCTGACCGCCGCCTTCCTGGACCGCGAAGCTGTCACCGTGGTCGAACGTGATGGTGACGCGCTTCCACAGCGCGCCTTCCGGAAGCGCCCGGCTGACGCAGAAGACGGTCGGGCGCCGGTCGCCGAACTCCGAGCGCTGGATCCGGATGCCGTCCGGCGGGGTCAGCCCGCGCCGCTCCAGCTCCTCCGGGTCGAGCAGCACGGTGCGGACGAACGTCGCCTTCTCGTCCCACGTCATCGACGCCATCGCGCGGTACATCTGCTGGAACGGCTCGGCCGCCGTGTACTGTCCGATCGCCCGCAGCCCGTCGGACATCCACCGGGCCAGCTCGGGGTGCACCCCGGCGGCCAGCTGGTCACCCTCGTCCTCAGCGCCTACGAGGGTCAGAGGAGCGATGGTCACGAGCCGTACGAGACGCAGACGACCTCGCCGACCGACACGCAGAGCGTGCCGCCCTTCTGGATCGGGGCGACGGCGGAGGCGGTGTGCGCGAGCACCTCGTCGGCGGTCAGCACGCCGTCCTGCGGCGGCTCGAACCAGCGCGGGCTGATCCGCAGCGCCTCGGGCAGTTCGAGGCCCCGCTCGCGCAGCGCCTCGGGGGTCAGCCGCTCCGCGGTGGCGGTGAGGCGGTCCTCGACGGGCAACGCGTTGATCTCGGCGGCGAGTTCGAGGTACTCCGGGCTCGTCACGACTCGGATGAGCTGCTCGCTCGCTTCGCGTACGGCCTCGGGGCTCAGGTCCTCGTTCATGATCGTCCTCCCTGGACATCCATGCGGACTTGCTTGGGGGGCTTGCTGGGAGACGAAGCTAGGAGCCGCCGGTTCAGTAGCGGTATCGCGCAGGTATATGACCGAACAGTGCGCATGCCAACGATGGTTGACGCGTTCGGCGGCGGGGCCGGCCGGCCGTTTGCCGGGGTTCCGGCGGCAACTCACCGCCGGTCAGGGGGTGTACGGGGGCCGAGAGGTCCGCTCGGCGGCCGGTCGTCGGCGGTCGGGGCGACGGCGGGGCGGCGCGCCCGTGACTGCTGGGGCGGACGGGGCCCGGACCTACCGGAAATGAACCGGTGCCAAGCCTGTGTGAAAGTCCCCGGGTTCATGCTCGGGGCACGGCCTTCGCGGGCCGGTTCGGCGCGGGCTCTCGGCGCGGGCCTGCTCGACGCGGCGCGGTCGGCAGAGGTGAACGGGGTTGCGGTTGCGGCCCGTTCGCCGGCCGTGGGCGTTGGCGGGCCGTGGGGTTCGCGGGCCGTGAGGTTCGCGGGCGAGGGCGCTCGTGGGCCGAGGGACGAAGGCGGTGGTGGGATGCATCTGGCGGAGTACCTGGCGCTGCGGCCGGTTCCGGCGGCGGGCGTCGTGCTGGCGCTGACCGGCCGCTGCCCGCTGCACTGCGCGCACTGCTCGACGGACTCGACGGCGGCCGGGACGGATGTGGCGGGCGGGGTGCTGGTGCGGTTCGCGGAGACGTTCGGGGCGGGGTTCCGCGGGGCGGGGCCACCGGCGCCGGGTTCGGCTGCGGGTTCAGGTTCGGCTCCGGCTCCGGCTCCGACTTCGGGTTCGGGTTCGGGTTCGGCTGCGGGTCGGGGTCCGGATTCGGCGGACGGGGCGTTGGCCGGGGCGCCGGCTGTCGCGCTGCTTACCGGGGGCGAACCGCTGCTGCGGCCCCGGTTGGTGCGGCAACTCGCCGAGCGGTGCCGGGCGGTGGGGACGGCGAGCTTTCTGCTCACCGGCCTCTTCTACGCCCGGGCGACTGCTCGGGGCGCGTCCCGGGACTCGGTGCCCGCGCCGATCGCCGCCGCGCTGGCGGCCGTTGACCACGTCTCGGCCAGCCTGGACGCGTTCCACGAGCGCGAGGTGCCGCGCGGGGCGGTGTTCGCCGAGCTGCATCGGCTGCTGGCGGCGGGCAAGGACGTCAGCCTGCACGTGCTGGGCGCCGGCCCCAGTGACCCCTACCCGGACCGCACGGCGGCGGCCGTCCGCGCGGAGTTCGGCACCCGGGTCCCGATCCTTGTCGGCCGGCTGGCCCCGGTAGGCCGTGGCAGGTCGCTCGGCGAGGCACTCACGGACCCGGCGGCCGGGGCGGACGGTCCTGGCGGCGGCGGTACGTTGCCGTGCGCGATGGCGGCCTGGCCGGTCGTGGGCATGGACGGCACGATCACCGCGTGCTGCAACCAGCACGTGCTCGACCGGCGGCCGGTGCCGCCTCATCTGCTGCTCGGCCACGCTGACCGGGACGGCTGGCCCGCCGTCCGGGCCCGCACCGTCAACTCGCCCGCGCTGCGGGCGATCCGCACGCTCGGCCCCGACGCGCTGACGTCCGCCGGGACGGGCGGCGGCGGCTGCGCGGGGTGCCGCGCACTGCGCCCGGCGGTGGACGGCGGGGACCCGGTGAGCGGTGAACTCGCCGCGACCGTGGCCGCGTTGGAGGCCCCGGTGGCCCAGCTCCAGTCCGCTGCCGGGGCGACCGGTTTCACCCGCCGTTACGGCGACCCCCGGCACGCCGACCTCGTCCTCCTCGGCCACCGGCCCGGATCGAGGGGATCGCCGTGAGCCGGGTATCACTGACGCTCGACGAGATCGACGCCGCCCGCCGGCAACGCGGCCGCGCGGCACTCCTGTACGTCACCGACCGCTGCCCGGTGGGCTGCGCCCACTGCTCGGTGGACGCCCGCCCGCTCGGCGGCCGGATCACCGACTGGCCCCGGTACGAGCGCGTGCTCGACCTGCTCTGCGCCGAACCCGCCCTGGAGGTGGTGGGCATCTCCGGCGGCGAACCCTTCACGGAGCGCCGGGGCCTGACGCTGGCAGCGCGCCGCCTGACCGAGGCCGGCAAGCTCATCGTCCCCTACACCAGCGGCAATTGGGCAGCCGCGCCCCCGCCCGCCGGATCCTGGCCCCGCGAGATCCTGCGCGCCAGCGCGTGCCTGATCCTGAGCACCGACGCCTACCACGCGACCCGCCTCCCCCCGCAAAGCTTCATCAACGCGGCGCGGACGGCAGCAGAAGAGGGCACATGGATCGCAGTCCAGGTAGCAACCCCACCCCGCGAGCCCGACCCAAGCCCCACAAACCTCGCAGCCGCCGAACCCACCACCGTTCGGCCCTTCCCGCCGCCAGAATCCCGCGAGCCCGAGCCCGGCAGCGCGAACCCCACCCTCCCGGCGCCACAAACGCGTGAGCCCGGCACCGGCTCGCACGGCACCACCCACCCCACCCCGGCCACCGGGCGCACACCCGCAGCCGCACCCCCAGCCCACACGAGCGGCAGCCCGGCCGGGATACGGCAAACGCCCGGGCCGCACGGCACCGCCCCGGCCACCGGGCGCACACCCGAGCCCGCACCCCCAGCCCGTCCAGCCCGGGTGGCGCGGAACGCCTCGTCCCGGGGGCCCGGGGTCGGTCGGGAGGTCGAGGCCGCGCAGGCGTTGCTGCGGCGGGCGTTCGGGGGCGGGTGGGAGTCGTATGCCGAGGTCAGGGCCGTGCCGCTGCTGGGGTACGGGCGGGGCGCCGGGGTTGTGGGGCCGGTCGGCGTGCGGGCCGGTGGGGGACTTGGGCGGTGCGACGTGGCCGGGACGCCGGTCGTGCGGTACGACGGGGGGGTTTCCGCGTGCTGCAACGAGGTGGTCGCCGCCGGGGGCGGGCCTGACGGGCTGCGGCGGCACGTCGATCAGCCCGACGTGCTGGCGCGGCTCGCGCGTGACCCCTATCTCACGGTGCTCGGCGCGCACGGCGCCTCCGCGCTGACCCGGCTCCCCGAATTCCAAGCGCTGGCCGGCGCCCCGGCAGCCGGTCTGTGCGACCTGTGCTGGAAGCTCGTCCGCACCGGGCGCACCGACAGCCCCGCCGTCCGCGCCCTCGCGCTGCTTCCGGCCTCCGGGAGGGCCAAGTGACCGGGCACGCCGCCACGTTGCGGGTCAAGACGCGGGCCGCGCTGCCCGCGCTCGGGCGGGCCACCGCCCGGGTGTGGCGGGAGCCCGGCCCCGCCGAGCGCTACGCCGAGTACCTGTTCCTGATGCACGCCGTCGTACGGGCCAGCGTCCCGCTGATGCAGCAAGCCCGGTCCCGCTGCGCCGAGTTGGCCCCGGCCGACCCGATCGCCGGCCCGCTCGCCGCGTACTTCGCCGAGCACTCCCTCGAAGAACGGGACCACGACGCCTGGCTGCTGGCCGACCTGCGGGCCGTCGGCCGGGACCCGGACGACGCGCTGCGCCGCGTACCGCCGCCCGTCGTCGCGGAGTTGGTCGGCGCTCAGTATTACTGGCTGCTGCACCACCACCCGGTGGCCCTGCTCGGATACGTCGCCGTACTGGAGGAGCAGCCGGGCGCACCCGAGCTGCCCGCCGCGCTGGAGCGGCTGACCGGGCTGCCCCCGGCCGGGTTCCGCACGCTGCGCGAACACGTCGCCGAGGACCCGGAGCACCGGGCCCGGCTCGATCTCGTCCTGGACGCACTGCCGTTGACCCCGGAACACGAGGCTCTGGTGGCTCTGAGCGCGCTGCACACCGTGGCCGCCGCGACCAGGCTCTTCACATGGCTGGCCGACCGCCGGCTGATTGGGGTGACCGACCGTGCAGGGTGACAACGCGCGCGAGCCGCAGGACTGGTGGGACGACTCCGACGACACGGACGACACCGAGGCCGTCGCCGACGACCCCGACGACCCCGGGACCGTCGCCGATCCGGCCGCCGCCCCAGACCCACATGCCACGTTCGACCCGGCCGCCGACCCGCTCGACGCCCTCGACCGGGCCGGCTTCCCCGTCACCGGCATGGGCGAGGAGCAGCGCGCGGTCCTCGCCGCCCTCACCCCCGCGGAAACCGAAGTCCTGCTGGAGATCAAACGGCGGCTCGACGACTCGGAACCGGAGGTGCACGCCCACGAAGCCGGCCTCATCGGCGGCCTGTTCTTCTGACCGAAGCCCCCCACCCCCGGCCCTGCGAGCCGCCGCCCGCCGGACCACCAGCCCGCCGCACCCCTCGACGCCCGACGCCCGTCGCCCGATGCCCGATGCCAGGAGAGGAACGACCATGACGAGCATGCTCAGTTGCCGGCGCTGCTCGGCCGTCGTACCCGCACAGGCCCGCTTCTGCCCGTCCTGCGGGACGGAGACCGCGCAGCCCGCCGCCGCGCCACCGGAGGCCAGAAAGCTGGTCACCGTGGTCTTCTGCGACCTGACCGGCTCCACCGAACTGTCCGGCCGGCTCGACCCGGAGGCCCTCCGGGCCGTGACGCTGCGCTACTTCGCCGTGATGCGCGAGTGCCTGGAGCGGCACGGCGGCACCGTCGAGAAGTTCATCGGCGACGCCGTGATGGCGGTGTTCGGCGTGCCCGTGCTGCACGAGGACGACGCCCAGCGGGCCGTCCGCGCCGCGATGGACATGCTCACCGCGCTGGAGGTGCTGAACGAGGAGCTGGAACGCGACCACGGCGTCCGGCTCAACGTGCGGATCGGCATCAACACCGGTGAAGTCGTCGCCACCGGCGACCCGTTCGCGCAGCAGGTGCTGGTCTCCGGCGAGGTCGTGAACGTCGCCGCCCGGCTGGAGCAGAACGCGCAGCCCGGCCAGATCCTGATCGGCCCCGACACGTTCCGCGCGGTGGACCGGCTGGTGGTGGCCGAGGTGGTCGGACCGCTGCGGCTCAAAGGCAAGGCCGACACCGTGCTCGGCCGGCGGCTGCTCGACCTGCGCGGCGACGACCCGGCCGTGCTGCGCCGCTTCGACTCGCCCTTCGTAGGGCGCGGCAACGAACTGCGCGAGGTGCGGCTGATCGCCGAACGGGCCGTACGGGGACGGCAATGCCACCTGCTGACGCTGTTCGGCGACGCCGGGATCGGCAAGACCCGGCTGGCCAGGCACTGGCTGGCGCAGGCGTCGGCGGAGGGCATGCTGATCGGGACGGGGCGCTGCCGGCCGTACGGCGAGGGCGGTTCGCTGCTGGCGCTGGCCGACGCGGTACGGCCGCTCGCGGACGAGGTGGCCCGCGCGATGGACGCGAGCGGGGACCAGGACCCGGACGCCGAGGAGGCGTTCGCGGTGCTGCGCGGCGGGCTGCTGCTCGACGGCGCGCCCAGCCCATCCGTCGAGGACACCTGCTGGGCGGTGACGTGGCTGATCGAGGCGGCGGGCCGGGAGCGGCCGGTGGTGCTGGTGCTCGACGACTGCCACTGGGCGTCGGCCGTGCTCTTCGACGTGGTCGACCACATCGTGGCGGAGGTCCGGGACACCCCGGTGGTGGTGCTGTGCACGGCCCGGCCCGAACTCCTCGACCGGCGGCCGGGGTGGGGCGGCGGCGTGCTCAACGCGAGCTCGCTGATCGTGCCGAGGCTGGAGGCGGACGAAGTGCGGCTGCTGGCCGCCCACTTGAACCGTCCGGCGGAGGTCGTGGCGCACGCCGCCGACGGACCCGACACCCTGCTAGAGGCGGACGCGCTGCTCGAACGGGCCGAGGGCAATCCGCTCTACCTCGAACAACTGCTGGCCACGGTGGGCGACTCGGGCGACGCGACCGGGCTGCCGCCGACCATGCACGCGCTGATCGCCGCGCGGATAGAGGCACTTGAGCCGGGGCAGCGGGCCACGCTCGACGTCGCGGCCGTCGCGGGCCAGGACTTCACGCTGGACGAGGTGACGGCGGTACTGGGCGAGCCGCCGGCCCCGGCGCCCGGCAACTCCGTTGACCCGGTGGTGCATTCGCTGGTCCGCCGCCGGCTGGTGGAGCCGTCCCGCTCGTCGGCCCGCCGCCGGGGCGCCCCGTACCGGTTCGCGAGCGCGCTGATCCGCGAGGTCGCGTACATCGGCATGGCCAAGCGCACCCGCGCCGAACGCCACGAGCGCCTCGCCGACCACCTGGCCGCGCGCGGCGCGGACGACGAGACGGTGGGCACCCACCTGGAACGCGCCTTCCGCCACCGCGCGGAACTCGGCGCCCCGGACGCGAAGGCCGACGAGTTGCGCCGCCGCACCGCCCACCACCTGGGCGCGGCCGGCCAGACCGCCGCCGACCGCTGCGACCTCCTCCGCGCAGCCGACCTCCTCCACCGCGCCACGACCCTCCTGGGCCCGACGGCCCCGGCCTCCCTCCCCCTCTCCCAACGCCTGGCCGAGGCCCTCTTCGCCCTGGGCCGCCCCACAGAGGCCCGCGACCTGCTGACCCGCGTCGAGGAGGCGGCAACGGCCGCGGCCTCCGCGCAAACCGCAGACGAGCACGAGCAGATGACCGCTCCGCCGCCCGGCGCGGCTGCCGGCCGGCAGCCGGGTCCGAACGCACCGCCCACGCGCCCACGTGCCTCGCTACCCACGGCCGCGCCCGACCCGACCCGGCCCCCCGGAGCCGAGCCCACCGCACCCGGCACCCTCGGCGCGGGTGCGCCCGGGGCCCGCGCCGACCAGGGCGCCTACAGCCGACCCTCCGAGGCCGCGCGGATCGCCGCCCACGCCCACCTCTACCTCGCCTGTACCGACCCCGCCGGCGACTTCCCCCGCTCCGTCGCCGTCGCGCACGAGGTCGAGGGGGTGTTCGCGGCCTGCGGGGACGGGCTCGGGCTCGCGCGGGTCACGTTGCGGGTCGGGCAGCAGGAGCAGGTGCTCGGGCGGTACGCGGCCAGTCGGGCGCTGCTGGAGGAGGCGTTGGGACTCGCCGAGGGGGTCGGCGCCGCCGCTGAATGCGCCACCGCCATGGGGGCGTTGGCCGTCGCGCTGTGGCTGGGGCCCACCCCGGCCGGGGAGGCGGTGGCCCGGTGTCAGGGGCTGCTCGACGAGCACGCGGACCGGCGGGCCGTGCGGGCCGCGGTGAGTTACCCGCTCGCCGTGCTGCACGCGCTGCGCGGCGAGCCCGAACAGGCCCGCGCCTGCCTGGACTTCGCCGAACCCATCATGCGCGAGCTCGGCCTCGGCTACGCGCGGGCGTTCAGCCCGCTGTTCGCCGGCACCGTGGACGTCCTCGCGGGCCGCCCCGACGACGCCGAGGAGCGGCTGCGCGAGTCCCGTGCCGCCGCCGACCGGCTCGGCGACACCGGCCTGGCGGCCACCGCCGCCCGCAACCTCGCCCGCCTGCTGCTGACCCGCGGCCGGCACGCCGAGGCCGCCGACCTCGCCGACGGGACCTCCGCCGAGGACGCCTCGCCGGTGGACGCCGCCGAGACCTACGGCGTCCGCGCCCGCGTCCTCGCCGCTCGCGGCGAGGGCGAGCAGGGCCTGCTGCTGGCCGACCGCGCGCTGGCCGCCGCGTCCCGCGCCGACTGCCCGGCCGGCCTGGCCACCGCCCACCTGGACCGCGCCCACGTACTGGCCGCCCTGCACCGCACCCCCGACGCGGCCACCGCCGCCCGCGCCGCCCGCGCGGAGTTCCTGCGCAAGGACCACCGGATCGGCCGGAGTTGGGCCGACGCCTTCCTCGACGGCTTGGAGTGACCGTGCCCCCTCCCACCGTGCCCCCGACGTCCGCCGCCCCCGCGACGCCGCCGTCCGGGAACCGACAACCGCCCGGCGCCTCCGCGTTGGACACCGCCCGGCGTGCCCCGGCCGCCGATCTGACCTGGAGCCTGCTCACCCGCGAGCGCGGCACCGCCGAGGTGGCCGCGGCCTGGGACGGCGAGGTCACCCCCGAGTGGGCCTGGGGCGGCGCGACCGGCCGGGGCGTGCGGGTGTGCGTCGTGGACAGCGGCGTGGAGAGCGGGCACCCGATGATCGGCCCGGTGGACGGCTCCTACGTCGTCGCCCCGGTGGACGGCACGATCCGGGTCACCGAGACCGAGCCCACCGACGTCTGCGGCCACGGCTCCGCCTGCGCGGGCATCATCCGCTCGCTCGCACCGGACTGCGAGATCCACAGCGTCCGGGTGCTCGGCGAGAGCTTCGGCGGCACCGGCGACGTGTTCGTGGCCGGCCTGCGCTGGGCCGTCGAGCAGGGCTTCGACGTGATCAACCTGAGCCTGTCCACCTCCCGTCCGCGCTTCACCCAGCCGCTGCGCGAGGTCGCCGACGACGCGTTCTTCCGGCGCAGCGTCATCGTCGCCTCCGCGCACAACATGCGGGTGGAGAGCTTCCCTTGGCGGTTCTCCTCGGTGATCTCGGTCGGCAGCCACGACGTCGACGACCCGGAGCTGGTGCTCTACAACCCGCGTCCGCCGGTGGAGTTCTTCGCCCAGGGCCAGAACGTCGAGGTGGCGTGGCTGGGCGGCGCGCAGACCCGCACCACCGGCAACAGCTTCGCCACCCCGCGGATCTCCGGCCTGTGCGCGCTGATCCTCAGCAAGCACCCGCGGCTGACCGCGTTCCAGCTCAAGAACATCCTTTATCTGACCGCAGCGAACGTCCGAGGAGAGTCATGACCCAGAGCAACGAGCTGGTCGCCGCGGTGTCGGCCGCGATGGCGGATTCAGGGGCGGAGAGCCGCCGGCTGCTGCAGTCGATCGTGGACGCGGCCCGGGCGATCTTCGGCGCCCAGGCCAGTTCCATCTTCCTGCTGGACGAGGACAGCGGCGAGTTGGTCTTCGAGGCGGTCGCCGGGCAGGGCGAGGAGTGGCTGGTCGGGCAGCGCTTCCCGGCTGACCGCGGGATCGCCGGCTGGGTGGCGACCACCGGCGAGGCGATGGTGGTGGACGACCTGTCGACCAGTTCGTCGTTCGCCCGGGACATCGCCGAGTCCACCCGCTATGTGCCCAACTCCCTGATGGCGGTGCCGCTCAGCTACGACGACCAGGTGCTGGGCGTGCTGGAGGTGCTGGACGCGAGCCCCCAGGCCCGTTCCGGAATAGCGGAGTTGGAGCTGCTGGGGCTGTTCGCCAACCAGGCGGGGGTGGCGCTGCGGATCGTGTCGCGGACGCGGGCGGCGCGCAGCGCGCTGGTCGGCTCGGGTGAGGACTTCACCGAACTGGTCGGCCTCGTGCAGACGTTGCAGCGCCTTGACGGCAACCGGCGGGAGTCCGGGTTCCGGCTGATCGACTCGCTGCGGGACGTGCTGAGCCCGCTGTGACGGGCGCTCGTGGTGACGCGGGCCCCGGCCGCCGGTGCGGCTGGGGCCCGTTCTGCGAGGGGACGCTTCCGCGCCGGAGAGCGAACGGTCAGAGAACGGCGGGGTGTTGGGCCGGGGTTCCGACCCGCTGGCCGCGTTCACCTGGTCGTTCGCGCTCCGGATCGCCGCCCCGCTCCTCCGGCTGCTGCTCCTCCCGGGCACGTTCACGCGCGTAGACGCGAATCGGGAAGGGGAGCCGGTAGCAGGGGTCGTGCGCGTCGCTCTGCCAGGCCCGTACGACCACCAGGTGCGCGGCGATCAGCCGCTCGACGGCCTTCTCGGCCTGCGGCAGTCCGGTGCCGAGCGCGGCGGCGGCGTCGTGCAGGCTGAACGCGGAGTCCGCGAGCAGTCCGATCCGGCGCAGTGCGAACCGGTCGGGGGGCAGCAGGTCGAGGTAGGAGCTGTCCAGGCGCGGCCGCATGCGCAGGTCGCCGGCCACCATCTCGTCGAGCAACTGCCGTTCGTCAGCGAGCCGTCTGGCGTAGTGCGCGAGCGTGAGGTGGCCGAGGGCCGCGAGGTTCGCGCCGACGATCCGGATGGGCAGCGGCAATTGGCCGCAGGTGGCGACCAGGCCGCGGGCGGTGACCGGTTCGGCCGCCACCCGGTGCGGGCCGATCAGTCGGCCGAGCAGGTCCAACGCCTCTTCCTCGTCCATGGGTTGCAGGTCGAGGTGCTCGACGGCTTCGAGGCCGACCAGCCGGCGGCGGCAGGTGACCACCACCCGGCTCTCGCCCGCACCCGGCAGCATCGGTCTGACCTGTGACTCGTCCGAGGCCCCGTCGAGCACGACGAGCATCCGGCGGTCGGCGAGCTGGGTGCGGTAGAGCGCGGCCCGCTCGTCGAGCGCGCGCGGCAGCGTGCCCGACACGCCGACCCCGCGCAGGAGTTCGGCCAGTACATCGACCGCCGGACGCGGCCGGCCCTGCCGGTTGCGCATCCGGACCAGCACCCGCCCGTCGGGGAAGTGCTGCCCGACCTGGTGGGCGCAGTGCACGGCGAGTGCGGTCTTGCCGACCCCGGCCAGGCCGCTCACCACCGCCCCGCGATGGGAGGAGGAGGCGCCGCAGACGGCCGCGGTCAGCTGCCGGACGTCGGCCACCCGGCCGGTGAAGTCCGCCAAGTCGCCGGGGAGTTGAGTGTGGTCGGAGCGGATCACGACGGGCTTGGCGCGGGCAGCGGCCCGCGGCTCCAGGCTGTCGTCGCCGCGCAGCATCGCCTCGTAGAGCCGGCCGAGCACCGGGCTGGGCTGCATGCCCATCTCCCTGACCAGGTCCTGGCGCATCGCGTCGAACTGGGCCAGCGCCTCGGCCTGCCGGCCCGACTGGTACAGCGCGAGCATCTGCGCGTGCCGCAGCCGTTCGCGGTACGGGTGCCGGCGGGCCAGCTCGTCGATGTCGTCCACGTGCTGGGCGTGGTGGCCGAGCGCCAACTCGGCCTGGCACCAGTCCTCGTAGACCGTCAGATAGCGGTCCTCCAGCGCCTCGGCCTCGCTGGCCAGCGCCGGCACGGTGGCCAGGTCGGACAGCGCGGGCCCGCGCCACATCCCGACGGCCGTGCCCAGCAGGTGAGCGGCCTGCGTGCTGTCGCCATTGCGGGCCGCCAACCTGCCGCCGCGCGCCAGCTCTTCGAAGCGCAGCAGGTCCAACTGCTCGGCCTGTACGTGGATGAGGTAGCCCGGCGGCCGCCGGACGAGCACCTGTTCCGGCTCCGACCCGGCGAGGGCGTGCTGTTCGGTGTCGCCGCGCAGCGCCTTGCGCAGCGCCGAGACGTACACCTGGAGGTTCTTGTGCGCCGTGCGCGGCGGTGTGCCGGACCACAGGGCGTCGCAGAACGCGTCCACGGAGACGATCCGGTTCGGTCGGCACAGCAGCAGTCCGAGGACGATCCGCTGCTTCAGAGGCCCAAGTTGAACCGGCAACGACCCGGCGTGCGCCTCCAGCGCTCCAAGTATCCCGAAACGTACAGGTGAACGCGGTAAACAGCGATCCTCAACTGCCCCTTCACCCACTGGCCCTCCTGAGGTGCTTCCGACATATTTCAGGTACAGGCAGTAGTGCTGTGCGGTACGGACTGTGCATTCCCCAACCGAATGTTTGCATCCGCTTGGCGTTCGGTCCACAGGGCGACGGCGATTCCGGGCCGCGATCCAACCGGAAATTAAGAAACGCCTAAGTCATGGCCCGTACGGGCGCGTTGGGCGCGGAGCTCGGGATTCCGAGGACTGAGACGCCCTATTGGTGTCTTCCATCGCATCAATCGCAACGGTCTCGATAGCCGCTTTGGCCACAGTAATCCGCGGGGTGGAACGGGGCCGGGGGACGTGCGGACAGGCGGGGCCGTCGGGCGGACGAGGACGGAGCGGGGGTCTGGCGCGCGGCGCCGTTTGACCGTACGCTTTGAGCAACTGCTCAAACTGACCGCGAGGTTGTGGGGACGGCATGGCGAAACCGGGCGTACCGAGCAAAGCGGGCGGCGGGCCGTCGGCCGCCTCGGAGCAGACCCGGCATTCGCTGGTCGCGGCCGCGATCGACGTGCTGCGGACGGACGGCTACCACGGCGCCAGCGCCCGCCGGATCGCCGAGCGGGCCGGCTGCAACCAGGGCCTGGTCTTCTACCACTTCGGCTCGGTGGCCAACCTGCTGCTCGCCGCGCTCGACGCGGTCAGCGCGGACCGGTTGCAGCGCTACACCGCGGCGGTCGCCGAGACGTCCTCAGTGGTCGGGCTGACCGACGTGGCCGCCGCGATCTTCGAGGAGGACCTGGACAGCGGCTACGCGAAGGTGCTGGTGGAACTGATCGCCGGCGGCTCCTCGGCTCCCGGGCTCGGTCCCGAGGTGGCCGCGCGGATCGAGACGTGGACGGGGTTCGCGCAGACGGCCGTCGAGGATTCGGTGGACCCGGTGATGCTCGCGGCGACCGCGCCGGCCGGCGAATTGGCATATGCGATCGTCGCGATGTACCTCGGCCTGGAAATGCTCAGCCATCTCGACGGGGACCGGGACAAGGCCCGTGCCTTGTTCGGCCGGGCCCGTCAACTCACGGCGCTGGCCACCGCGCTCGGCATCCTGCCGGGCGCGAAGGGAGAGGACGCGTAATGAGCGGGAAGATTTCGGCCGGCGAGCCGGCCTGGCAGCCCGGCGGGGACACCGGACTTGACGCCGTCACCGGCGCGTTCAGCTACTCGGGCCGGGCGATCACCGGCCAACTCCTCGCCGGCGGGCGGTCGGTGCGTACCCTGACCGGCCACCCCGAGCGCGCGCCCGGCGAATCGCCCGTCGACGTACGGCCGTTGGACTTCACCGACCCGCAGGGGCTGCGCGAGTCGCTGACCGGCACGACCACCCTCTTCAACACCTACTGGGTGCGCTTCGCGCACGGCCGCACCGACCACGAGCTCGCGGTGGCCAACTCCCGGGCCCTGTTCGCGGCGGCGGCGGACGCAGGCGTGCGGCGGATCGTGCACGTCAGCATCACCAACCCGGCCGCGGACTCGCCGTTCCCGTACTTCCGCGGGAAGGCCGCGGTCGAGGAGGCGTTGCAGGCAACCGGGTTGCCGTACTCGATCCTGCGCCCGGCCGTGCTGTTCGGCGGGGACGGTGTGCTGCTCAACAACATCGCCTGGCTGCTGCGGCGGCTCCCGGTCTTCGCGGTCGGCGGCCGGGGCGACTACCGGATCCGGGCGATCCACGTCGACGACCTGGCGCGGCTCGCGGTCGACAACGGCCACGTGGTGCCTGGCGAGCGGACGCTCATCGGGAACGCGGTGATCGACGCGGTCGGGCCGGAGCGGCCGACGTTCCGCCAGCTCGTGACGTCGATCCGAGACGCGGTGGGCAGCCGCGCCCGCATCCTCCCCGCCCCCGGCCCGGCCGTCCCGGCCCTCGGCCGCCTGCTCGGCCTGGCCCTCCACGACGTGCTCCTGACCCGCGACGAGTACGGCGCGATGGCGAGCGGCCTCGCCGACACCCCGGGCCCGGCGACGGGCCCGACCCGGATCTCCGCTTGGCTGGAGGAGAACGGCCCGGAACTGGGCCGTAGTTACGCGAACGAGTTGCGCCGCCACTTTTAGTTTCCCAAGTGGGCTCGGAAGGGGCCGGCATCCGCCGTGGGTGTCCCGGTGGGGGCTGGCGACGCAGTTCCCCGCGCCCCTTCGGGGCCCCGCGGGTGCTCGTGGGGCGCGAGCAACCCCTGCCGGGCGCAGAGAGGCAAGCCGAAAGCCCCGAGGGGCTTTTCAGGGGCGCGGGGAACTGCGCGATCAGCCACAGCGGGCCCGCAGACCGGGGGCCGGCGGTCGGACGGCGGCGGCGGGGCCCCGCAGGGGCCTTTCTGGGGGCGCGGGGAACTGCGCGGCCAGCCACAGCGGGCCCGCAGACCGGAATCGACCGGAGAACCCACGACGAGCCAGGGCCCGCGGGGCCCTGAAGGGGCGCGGGGAACTGCGCGACAAGCCACGGCGGGCCCGCAGACCGGGGGCGGGCGGTCGGACGGCGGCGGCGGGGGCGTACTCGCGGCTGAAGCCCCGCAGGGTTGAGTACGGCTACTCATGGCCCCGCCCCCCACCCAGCCAACACTGAACCCATGGACGCCCACCACCCGCGCTGCCCCGCCTGCGGCACCCCCGGCCCGGCCGGCGGCGCCGCCTGCCGCACGTGCCGACTCCCGCTCACCGGGCCCGAGATCCCCGAGCTCGGCAACCTCAACGCCGCGCTCGCCGACCTCGACTCCCGCCGCGCCGTCCTCCTCCAGCGCAGAACCGTCCTCCTCGCCGGGCTCCAGGCCCGCCACCAAGCCCCGGCCCCCGCCCCGGCCTGGGGCGCCGGGTGGCAGCACCGCGGAAGCGACCAACCGCGCCCCGACACCCCCGCCCGCTCCGTGCAGACGGTCCTGCTCGTCCTCGGCGGCCTGCTGATCAACATCGCGGGCCTGGTCTTCACCCTGGTCAGCTGGGGGCACCTCGGAATCGGCGGCCGCACCGCCGTCCTGACCGCGCTCACCGCAGTCGCCCTGGCCGCGCCCTTCCCGCTGCGCCGTCGCCGGCTGAACGCCACCGCCGAGGCCGCCGCCGCGATCGGCCTCGCACTCGTGCTGCTCGACGCCTACGCGGTCCGCGCCGCGCACGTGGCCGGGCTGCAACACCCGGGCCCCGCCGCGTACTGGGCCGCGGCCACCGCCCTGATCGGCGTCTGCGCCGCCGCGTACGGCCGGCTGACCCGGTCCGCGTTCATGCCGCCGGCCGGCCTGCTGCTCCTCCAGTGCACCGCCCCGCTCGCCGCGGTCGCGACCTCCGCGCACCGCACGGGATGGGCGGCCGCGCTGCTGGCCGCCGCGACGTTCGACTTCGGCGTGGCGCTCCTCGTCCGCTCAACGGGCCCCGGCAGCAGGGCCGTTGTGATCCTGATCGCCCGGATCGCGGCCGCGCTGACTGCCGTCACCGGTGGCCTCCTGGCCGCCGACGCCGCCCTGACCGCGTCCGACTACGGCCCCGCGCTGCGCTCCTGCCTGCCGCTCGTCCTCCTCGTCCTGCTCGGCGCGACCGCCGCGACCCGGCACCGCGAACTCCCCTACGCCGCCCGCGTCTTCGGCGCCACCCTCGCGGGCCTCGCCCTCACCGTCACGCTCGCCGCAGCGCCGGTGGTCGCCCTGCCCGACTCCTGGTCGGCCCTCGGGACCGCGCTGCCCGCCGCGCTCCTGGCGATGGCGGCAGCCTCCCAGCTCCCCCGCTCGCCGCGCGAGCGCCCGCACGCGCTGTGGGCCGGGTTCAGCGGGGCCGGCTCCTTCGTACTGGGCTCGGCCGTGGTGATGGAACTCCCCTTGCTGCTGCGCGCACTTGCCGAGCCGCTGCGGCAGGCGCTGCCCAGCGAGAGCATCAAGGCCGTTGATTTTCCCGGGGGTTGGCGGGTGGACGGGGCCGTGCCGGTGGTGATGGCGCTGGTCGTGGTGACGTTCGGTGCGGCGATGCTGCTGCTCGGGCGGCGGGGCGTCGGACCGACCGGAGCCGATGAACGTTCAACGGCACAAGCTCCGTACCCGGTACGGGGGTTGCTGGGCAGCGCGGCGCTGATCGCGGGCATCGTCGCCGTCGCGCTCACGCCCGTCGCGGCCGGGTGGCCGTATCCGGTCGCCCTCGCGGCCGCCGGGTTCCCTGGGCCGGTCGCGGCCGTTGTCCTGGTCCGCCGCCAGAACGGCCACCCGGGACCGGCGGTGTCGGCGCTGGGCGCGAGCCTGGCCATCTCGCTGGTGTGGTCGCTGCCGGAGACGGGCGCGATGCTGGTGGTGTGGGGAGCGTCGGCGCTGCTCGCGGCTGTGCTGGCAACGCTGTTGACGACCGGCGCGGCGGCGCGGGGTTCGTGGGACGGCCGGAGCTGGGTGGCGGCGGGCGCGGCCGCGTTCACGGTGGTGGCGGTCGGCATCGAGGCGGTGCGGGCGGCTTCGGCGTCGGGCCTGGTCCCGCACTTGGCGGCGTTCGCGCTGCTCGGGGTGGCGGTGGGTACGGTGCCGGTGGCGGCGTGGCTTTCGGGACTGGACGCCCGGGTTGGACGCGCACCAGGCTGGAACGTCGAGCCGGCCGATCGGGGCACGGGGCCGACGGGCCCGGGCCCGTACCGCGCCTCGCTCGGCCTCGCCGTCGAACTCCCCGGCTACGCCCTCGCGTTCATCGCGGTCCTGATGACCCTCACATACCCGCGCTCCCTCAGCGTCGCGCTCGCGGTCGTCGGCGCGGCAGGGCTCGGGGTGGCGCTGCGCGGCGAACGGCGCAAGGGTGCCCTGCCGTTGGCGGCGGGCGCGCTGATCGCCGCCTCGTGGGTGCGGTTGGTTCTCGCGAACGTGCACGACCCGGAGGCGTACACGGTGACGGTGTCCGCGGCCGTCCTCGTCCTCGGGCACCTGCGCAGGCGCCGCTCGCCGTGGACCACCTCGTGGTCGGCGTACGGGGCCGGGCTCGCCTTCACGCTGCTGCCCAGCCTCGGGGCGGCGTGGTCGGACGACCAGTGGCTGCGGCCGCTGCTGCTCGGGCTCGCCGCGTTGGGGCTCACGCTGGCGGGCGCGCGGCGGCGGCTTCAGGCGCCGCTGCTGACGGGTGGGGCGGTGCTGGTGGCTGACGCGCTGCACGAACTCGCGCCGACGATCGCGCAGACCCTCGGCCTCCTCCCGAGGTGGGCCCCTCTGGCCGGGGCGGGCCTGCTGCTCGTGTTCCTCGGCGCGACGTACGAACATCGCCTCGCGGACGGGCGCCGGTTGCGAGAGGGGTTCCGCCACCTACGCTGACCCCCTCCGGGGAGGTCCGCGCACAAACCCCCGCCACCCGGGGCCGCCGCGCCCCGTTCAGCTCCCCCCGGGCCCTCCGGGCCCCCGGCCCACCGTAGTTCCCCGGTCGTCCCCCATGCGCAGCCCGGCGGGGGCTGGTCGCGCAGTTCCCCGCGCCCCTTCAAGACCCCGCCGCGGCTCCCCCGGCCGTCCCCCATCTGCGCCCCGGCGGATGGCTGAGCGCGCAGTTCCCCGCGCCCCTTTTGGGCCCTTCGGGCCCCAACGGGCGCGCGGCCACGGATGGAGCCCCGCAGGGGCTCTCTAGGGGCGCGGGGAACTGCGCCACCAGCCACGGACGGCCCGCAGCCGAGGTACGACGGGGGAGCCCCGAAGGGGCTTTCTTGGGGGCGCGGGGAACTGCGCGAGCAACCCCCACCGGCCCGCACACCGGCGACGACCGGCCAAACCACGGCGGAACCCGGGGGCCCGCAGGGCCCCAAAGGAGCGCGGGGAACTGCGCCACCAGCCACGGACGGCCCGCAGCCGAGGTACGACGGGGGAGCCCCGAAGGGGCTTTCTTGGGGGCGCGGGGAACTGCGCGAGCAACCCCCGCCGGGGCGCGGACCGGGGGCGGCCGGTTGGACTACGGCGGGGGCGTACTCCCCGTTCGAGCCCCGCAGGGTTGAGCCCCCGCCCCCACCCCCCCGGGCGAATATCGACTTGTCCAGATTCGGGCGAAGCCCGAAAGAGCCCCGCCGCACCCCACCCCGCCTGCGGCCAAGCCGCGCAGACGTGGTGAAGGGCGTGTGCGGGAGCACACCCGCTCGTGCATGGCGCCCGGCGCGGGGTAGGCGCATTCCGTCCGGCCCGGGGCAGCGGCCAGCGGATCGGCGGATGAGGTGGGAAGCGGCCGGCGGCGTAGTCGGAGTGGAACGCCGGCTTGGAGATGGTGCCGATGCGTACGAGTGAGGTCTACCGGGGTGAACCCGGGGCGATTGCGGCTGCCCGGCATGCTGCGGCGGCGTTTTTTCGGCGCCTCGGCGGAGACGGGACAGCGGCGATCGCCGGAGCCGTGGTCGACACGGCGATGCTCGTCGTCAGCGAGTTGGTGACGAACGCGATCCGGCACACGTCGGGCCCGTGCGGCCTCGACCTCGAACTCGTCGAGGGAGCCGTGGAGATCACCGTCTGGGACACCTCCCCGCGCCCCATCGCGGTGATGAGCCCCGACCCCAACCGGGTCGGCCGGCACGGCATGGAGATCGTCGTGGCGCTGTGCGGCTCGTTCCGCGTCGCCCGCCGCGCCGCCGGCAAACAGATCACCGTCCGCGTCCCGTTGACCGCCTGACGACCGCCTGATGACTCCGACGACCTTCCGACGACCGCCGGAACGGACCGATTGTGGACGCGCGGCGGACGGATGGCGGACGAATTGTGTGTGGAGCGCTACAGGTCGCTACCCTTGCGGCGATCGTCCCGGCCCGCGCAGCGCAGCCGGTGCGTTCCGCAGCCCGGGGCAGCGTCGCCCCGGCCCAAGTGCCGGCGGTGGACCCACCCACACCCGCCGCCACGGGGGGCGCCCGAGCCGCCCGGCCCGAGCGCCCCTCGATCCGCGAAATCCCTGGTCACGGTGATGCCGCAGATCACCGCGCCTCCCGTACCGCCTCCACCGCCTCCCGCACCTCCGGGTGCGGATCGTCGGCCAGACCGTCGAGCAGCTCCGTCACCCCTGGGGTGGACCAACGGGCGACGGCCCACACCAGGTCCTCCCGCACGCCGGGGTCGGGGTGGACGGCAAGCCCGGCCAGGACCAGCTGGGCGAGCGGGCCCCGTCCGCGCATGCCGAACCAGTGCAGCGCCTCCCGCAGCACGGCCGGGTCCCCGGGATCACCGGCTGCCGAGGCTGCCATGACCCTCGCCAGCAGCACCCGGGACGGCGGTGGCGGCCCGTCCAGCGGGTGCGGCAACCGCTCCCGCAGCCGCCGCGCGCCGTAACCCCCGCGCTCCCGGCAGCCGAAGCAGGTACAGGGGCGCACGCCGTGCGCGTCCGGCCGGTACCGCCAGCCCGCCACCTGCGGCGCGGCGCGGATCCCGTGCACCTCGCGCGGCCGGATCGCCCGGGGCACGAACACCTCCCACCCGCGCGGATCGTCCAGCTCGGCGATCCGCCGCACCGCCTCGGCCGCGCGTACGGTGCCGGCCCCGGCGTCCCGCGCCACCCCGGCGGAGTAGTGCCCCAGTCGTACGACCTGGTCGTCGTCGAGTCGTACGTGGACGGCCACCAGCCCGCCCCGGCTGCCGAAACGGGCCAGTTCACGCAGCCATTGGTGGGTGAGGGTGTACGACGGCAGCACCGGGAAGCAGTACACCCCACGGCCGACGTCCTGCCCGTGTCCGTGGCCGGCCGCGCGGATCCCGGACCGCCGGATGCGCGGCACGTTCGCCGCCGACGTCACGTGTACGAACATCGCCATGAGCGGATGGTAGGCGGATGACGACTGGCGGATGACGGATGGCGGCCCCGGCCCCGGCCTCGGACCCGTGGACGACGGACCCTTACGGGGGCTGGCCCCACCCTCAGGTGGGCGGGCTGCCGGATGCCGGTGGGCGGGGGGTGGGCGGCATCGTGGTGGAGGTCAGGACGACAGCAGGTCCACCCCCAGGATGACGAGGCCCGCCATGGACACCAGCACCCTTTCGTACGCACCCGCCGCCGCGCGCGGCGCCGCCGCTCCGCTCCCCCGGCCCGCGGCCAAGCGCTCGCCGGGGTTCTGGCGGGCACCGTTCGACGGGAGCACCTACCGCGAGATCGGGTACACGCTCGCCTCGCTGCCGATCGCCGTCGGCGGCTTCACGTTCGCCGTCACCGGGTTCTCGGTCGGGGTGAGTACGGCCACCACGCCCGTCGGACTGCCGGTGCTGGCAGGGACGTTGGGCGGCGCGCGGCGGCTCGGGGCGCTGGAGCGGCGGCGGGTGCGGGCCCAACTGCGCCGGGAGACACCGGAACCCGCCGCTCCCCCGGCGGTTCGCGAGTCCGGCTGGTGGGCCCGGGTCCGGGCCCGGCTGGCGGACGGGGCCGGGTGGAAGGCGCTCCTCTTCCAGACGGTCATGTTCCCCTGGCGGGTGGCGAGTTTCTGCGTCTCGCTGACGTTCGTCGCCACCGGTTGGGCGCTCGCGCTGCTGCCCGCGTACTCCTGGGTCTTCCCGCACTACGTCGGCTGGCCCGGCTACCGGATCTACGACTACACCTCGCACGGCGAGCACCACCAGTTCTACCTGTCCTCGCCCGCCGAGATCGCCGGCACCTCGCTGCTCGGCCTGGCCATCGTCTTCCTCATGCCGAAGCTGGTGCACGCGCTGACCAGCGTCGACCGGGCGGCGGTCCGCGGAATGCTGGGCTGACACGCACAGCCCGCGTGGTCTGCTGACGCGCACAGCCCGCGTGGTCTGCTGACGCGCACGGCCCGCCTGCTCGACCGACGCGCTCGGCCGCCCGCCCCCGGTCCGCCGCGCCCTACGCCGGCGTCGTGAAGACGACCCGGCGGCCCGGCTCGACGGGCGCGGTCCAGGTCTCCTCGACCTGGGCCAGCGGCACCGGCAGCGCGTCGGCGGCCAGCGCGCCACTCGTGAACTGCTCGATCAGCGAGGGCAGTTCAGCGACGATCCCGGCCGCCGTCACCGACCCCTGGCCGCTGCCCATGATCCGCAGGTTGGCCGCGCGCAGGACGAAGGACGGCAGGGTGATGTCGGGTCCGGCCGTCGAGCCGATCTGGATCCAGTCGAGCGCGGCGGCGCGGTCGGTGCGCCGGGTGAGCACGGCGGGGATGGCCTGCTCCGTCGGGGCGCCCCACGTGTAGTCGAGCACGACGTCAACGTCCCCCGCCGCCTTGCCGAGTTGGCCGGCGACCTGGTCGGGGTCGCCCGCGAGCGAGATGACGTCGGTGGCGCCGAGCCCGGCGAGCCGGCCGAGCCGCTCCGGGTCGCGTCCGGCGGCCACGATCCGTTCCGCGCCCAGGAGTTTGGCGATCCGCACGGCCATCTGGCCGGCGTTGCCGGTCGCTCCGAGCACCAACACGCCCTGCCCGGACCGGAATTGGATCCGTCGGCGCAGCGCCACCCAGGACGACATCGCCGGGTTCATCGCGGCGGCGACGACCACCGGGTCCGCGCCGTCGGGCAGCGGGACGCAGCGGCGCGGATCGACGAGCGCCCGTTCGGCCATCGTGCCGGGGACGTCGTCCTCGGCCACGAAGTACACCGTCCGCCCGTCGGGCAGCCTGGCCACGCCGTCCACGCCGGGGATCAGCGGCAGCTGCCCGTCGCTGGTGTAGTGCGTGCCGGACGCGCCGGAGCGGACCCGGGGGTGCAGGCCGGCGGCGAGCACGTCCGCGAGCAGCTGTTCGCCGGCGGGGGCGGGGTCGGGGTGCTCCTCGTAGCGGGGCGGGCGGTCGAACGAGCTGACGACAGCGGCGAACATGGGGCTCCTTCGTCGCGCGGCGGCCGGGGGTCGGCTGGGGGGCGGGCACGCCGGCAGGGTTAGTACGTGGCACCAACCAAATTAGTTGGTGCCACGTACTACGTCAACTATGCTGGCCGCATGTCCACCGACGACGTACCCCCCGACGAGGCGCTCCCCGAAGCCGCGCCCGCCGGCACCCCGCCGCCCGACCTGGGGATCGTGGACGCCCTCGCCCAGATGTCGTTCCTCGTGCAGGGCGCCCTGGGCAAGGTCGCCGCCGACCACGGGCTGTCGGTCATCCAGCTGCGCCTGCTCGGCGTCCTGCGCGACCGCGAGCCCGGCATGCAGGAGCTCGCCCGGCACCTCGGCCTGGACAAATCCAGCATGACCGGGCTCGTCACCCGCGCCGAGCGCCGCGACCTGCTCCGCCGCACGCCGTCACCGGACGACGGCCGCGCCGTCCGGGTCTCGCTGACGCCGCAGGGCCGCGACCTGGCCCGCGCCGCCGAGGCCGCCGCCGCCGGTGAGATCCGCGCCCTGACCGCACACCTCACCGGCGCCCAGCGCACCCAACTCTCTTTGCTGGCAAGCACGTTGGTGGCGCGGGGTTAGAACGGCGTCAGGGTCAGCTTGACCGCCGTCGGCGCGTTGTCCTGAATGTACGAGGCGAAGTTGGCGACGTCGTCGAACGCGAAGCCGTACGCCTTGCCGTCGGCGGTCGCCGCGTGGATCGCCTTCGCGTAGTGGTTGGTGACCGCCTCCTGGTAGAACGCGGCCGGGTCGGTGGTCGGCTGGGCCGAACTGCTCAGCAGCGTCGAGCGGTTGAAGCCGGCGCCGAGCACGGCGGCCACCGGGCCGGTCGTGCCGTCGTTGGGCGCGGCGAGGGCGCCGTCGCAGTAGAGCACGTCACGGGTGGACGGCCGGCCGAAGGAGACGGCGGCGGGGCCGCTGAACGTCATCGTGTCGCCGCTGACCCGGCCGGTGAACGCGCCCGCGTTGGTGGTGACGGTGAGGTCCTTGCCCGCGTAAGCGCTCCAGACGTCGGCGATGTACGGGTCGAAGTAGTCGGCGGCGAACAGGCCCGCGTCCAGGCCGTGTCCGGGCGCGATCACCCGCAGGTCGTCCACGACGAGCGGCGCGAACTCCGGTACCGCCTTGACCGCCGCGAACGCCTGCGCGCGCCCGCCGTCACGCAGCATGCCCGTCGTCTGGTCCTGGGCGCCGGTGAGTTGGATGCCGAGCGGCACGCTGAACATGTCGACCATCGTGGTGTTGCAGTACATCCCGGAGGAGTTGTACGTGAACTCCGCGCAGTCGTGCAGGACCTGGTAGCTGGGGTCGGAGGTCACCCAGCCGGCCGGGTACTGGAGGGCGGGGTTGCCGTTGCCGTCCGCCACCGCCTTGAACTTGAGCTTGTCGCCCAACGCCACATAGATCCGGCCAGACATGTAGGGCATCGAGATCGTGGTGTCACCGCTGCCGGCCAGCGGGATCGCGTAGTCGGTGAAGCCGTCGGCGCCGTTGTCGGAGAGGGCTATCGGGACCAGCGTGCCGTCCGGCGCGACCCGGACCTGGCGGCCGTCCTGGTTGCCGACGATGTAGACGTAGACCGACGAATTGGCGTACGAGCCGGTGCTGTTGACGACGGTCAGCGGCAGTGCGCCGGCCGCCTGCGGCCGGGCACCGTCGTCAGGCGTGACGGCCGCGAGCGCGTGCGGCGCGGCGACAGCGATGGCCGGGCCGGCCACGGCGGCGCCGGCGATGGCGGTCAGCAGCCTCCGGCGGGTCAACGGACGTTGGTGGCGGGGGGAGTTGTGCGTCATGGAGTGCTTGCCTCTTTCGTTGCGGTGCTCGGCGGCGTGGGGGCGCCGCGCTGTGGGGGGACACGCGGAGGCGACGGCGGGCGGGGAGGCCGGCCACCGAGCAGGCGTCAACCGCCCCGCCCGGCTTGACGATCCACCACTGAGAGCGCTCTCAGCACCGAACCATCCGCCGTCGCCGGGCCCCGATGCTACGCACGCGGCGGCCTGGCGCCAACCCCGCCTCTGCACGAAATCGCTCACGCTCGGTGGGAACGAAACCGGCTGAACCGGGCTTGAACGGGACGTAATTCTGCGCCGACCGGGCGGCATAAGGCCCGCTTAATGTGCGGCTAAGGGCGATCCTGTGCGACCCGCTCCCTCGAGGGTGAGGCGAGGCGGGGCGCCCGCGCGCCGGGCGCGAACCCGTGCGGCTCGCTCCGCGAGGTGAGGCGGGGCGATGGCTCACGGTGCGCGCCGCCGGGCGCGATCCCGTACGACCCGCCCCGCAAGGCGGGACGCCCGCGCGCCGGGCGCGAACCCGTGCGGCTCGCTCCGCGAGGTGAGGCGAGAGCTTGCGGTGCGCGCCGCCAGGCGCGAACCGCTCCCTCCCAGAGGGCGGGGCGATGGCTTGCGGTGCGCGCCGCCCGGCGCGATCGTGTGCGGCTCGCTCCGCGGAGCGAGAGCTTGCGATGCACGCCGCCAGGGTTCAGCTGTGCGCCTCGGGGTCGTCAGCCTCGGGGTTGTCATCCTCGTTGCCGGGGTCGTCCGTCTGTGGGGGGAGGCGGGCGCCGCGGCTTTCGGCGACGCGGTGGACGTCGCGCAGTGAACGGGCGAGGCTGGCCGCCAGCGCGCGGGCTCGTGACGGGCTGACTCGGCGCCCGGCGAGCAGGTCCGCCGACTGGTCGAGCAGGTCGGCGGCCCGGTCGAGCTGATCGCGCTCGACGTCGTCGGCGACCCGCGAGACCCGGCTCGGCCCGGCGCCCATGAGGTAGCACGGCCTGCCGTCGCCGTTCGACCACGGCAGCAGCCGCATGGCGTCGCCCGGGGCGCTCACGCGGCCACCTCGACGGCGGGGAGGAGCCGGGGGTCCAGGTCCAGCCCGTGCGGGGCGATCAACAGGCGCCGCCGGCCCCGGCGTTGACGCCTGGCCTCCGCGCAGCGCCGCTCGTGCGCGAGGACGTACGGCCGCACGAGCGCGACGTCCTCGCCCCGCAGCGGCGCGGTGACGTCGCACCGCGTGACGGCGGCGGCCCGCGCGGCCACCGGCGAGCGGTGCCGGCCCGACGCGGGCCGCCGCCGCGTCAACCGGGCCAGACAGGAGAGGAGTTGGTGCATGGGGCGCTCCGTGGAATGCGATGACCGACGTCACGGCCGTGACGAGACCGCTGGGTAGCGAGCTGTTCACAGCGTGGTACCGATCGGGCTAGGCTCGCCAGAGGACAGCGGGTGACGGAGCATCAGTCACGGGGGTGTTGACGGTGGGTAATACGTACGGCGAATGGCTCAAGTCGCGACGGAAGGCAGCGGGCCTCACGCAGGAGGAACTGGCGGGGGCCGCGATCATGACGCGGACGCACATCGCCCATATCGAGGCCGGGCGTCGCATCCCGTCCCCGGAGGACGCGCAACGGCTTGACCGGGCGCTCAACACCGGCGACGTGCTGAGCAGCTTCCTTCCGCAGAAGGACGCGGCGGTCGCCGACTACTTTGCGCCTGCCCGGCAGCTCGAACAACAGGCCACGGAGATCCGCGAGTTCGCTCCTACCTTCGTTCCCGGCATTCTCCAGACCGAGGCGTACACCCGTGCGGTCTTCAGTACGGCGTACCCGCCTCGGAGCGAGAACGAGCGTGACAGGTACGTCGTCACACGGCTGGAGCGCACCAAGATCCTCAGTGACCCCGTACTGCCCGTGGTGTGGGCGCTGCTGGACGAGTCCGTCCTGCACCGTCTGATCGGCGGTCGCGAGGTCATGGCGGAGCAGCTCATGCACCTCGTCGACCTGGGCGAGAGCACGCGTATCCGCCTGCACGTTCTTCCGTTCGGCCTCGGCTTTCAGCCGATCCTGGAAGGCATGCTGTCTCTGATGTGGTTCGAGGACCAGCCTCCAGCCGCCTACAGCGAAGGCGCGTCGATCGGCAAGGTGCATGATTCCCCGGCCGTAGTACAGCAGTTGCAGGGTCGCTACGATCTGGCACTGGGCGACGCACTGCCGATGAGGGAGTCGATCGCCCTCATGCGCGCGACAGCTAAGGATCTCCGGCACCATGACTGAGCACATCATCCCGACCGCCTCCGCGCTGAGCGGCTGGCGCAAGTCGTCGTACAGCAACGGCTCAGGCGGCAGCTGCCTCGAAGTCCTGGACGGCCAGCCCGCCGCCGTCCCCGTCCGCGACTCCAAGGACCCGCACGGCCCGGCCCTCCTCTTCCCGGCCGCCGCCTGGGCCGCGTTCATAGCCGACGTCAAGGCACACGCCTTCGACCACGGCCACGCGTAACTCCACGCACCGCGAGCGCGCGGCGCGCCATCGGTGGTCACCGGGGCGGCGGCGGAATGTCAGACCCTCCCCTCATGCTGGGAACCGGACATAACCGCACCGAACCTCCGGAGGACGACATGGCGAACGGCACGCTCGACTCACGCTTCAGCGCACCTGCGGCGGAGCCCTCGGGGTGGGCGGAGGTGGACGCGGTGCTGGCGGCGGCCGGCACGTACTGGCTGACCACTGTGCGGGCGGACGGCCGGCCGCATGTCACGCCGTTGATCGCGGTCTGGCACGAGCAACGGCTCTTCTTCACCACCGGCGACGGGGAGCAGAAGGCCCGCAACCTGGCCGCCAACCCGCAGGTCGCGGTGACCACCGGGAACAACGGCCTCAAGGAGGGGCTGGACGTGGTGGTCGAGGGCGCGGCCGTTCGGGTGAGGGCGCGGGAGCGGCTCGCGGTGCTGGCCGACGCGTGGGTGCGGAAGTACGGCGAGGAGTGGCGTTTCGAGGTCAGGGACGGGGATTTCTGGCATCCGGGCGGCGGCGCGGCCGGCGTCTACGAGGTGGCGCCGGCCAAGGTGCTGGCCTTCCGCAAGGAGGGGACGTACGCCCAGACGCGCTGGCGATTCGACTAGGCCGCCGTCCCCGCTCCGTCGTGGCTCGCCGTGAACGGGCCGTCCGGCGCGAAGGCCGTGGCGGCGAAGCGCTCGCCGATCCGGCGGTGGGCGGCGGCGTCCGGGTGCAGCCCGTCGGGCAGCGGCAGTTCGGCGAAGTCCTGCTCGCCGTACAGGTCGCGGCCGTCGAGGTGGTGCAGGTTCGGGTCGTCGGCCGCGCGCTGCCGCACGAGGGAGCTGAGCTCGTCCCGGATGACGTTGAGCGTCAGCTTCCCGAAGGCCCGTTCCGCCGGGTCGCCGGTCGCCTTGAACCTGAGCTGTCCCTCGCTGACGGTGCTGAAGTCCGGCGCGCTGGGGCCGGGGGTGTCCTCGTGGATGGGGCACAGCACGGGCGAGACGACGAGCAGCGGCGTGTCCGGGTGGCCGTCGCGGATGGTGTCGAGGAAGCCGTGCACGGCGGGGCCGAAGGCGCGCAGCCGCATCAGGTCGGCGTTGACGATGTTGATGCCGATCTTGACGCTGATGAGGTCGGCCGGGGTGTCGCGCATGGTCCGCGCGGTGAACGGGTCGAGCAGCGCGCTGCCGCCCAGGCCCAGGTTGACCAGGTCCACGCCGCCGAGGGAGGCGGCCAGCGCGGGCCAGGTGGTGGTGGGGCTGGCCGCGTCGGAGCCGTGGCTGATCGAGCTGCCGTGGTGCAGCCACACCCGGCGGTCGCCCGCCGGCACCGGCTCGACGGGCGCGTCGGTGCGCAGCGCGATCAGCTCGGTGGTCTCGTTGTGCGGCAGCCAGAGCTCGACGAGCTTGTCGCGGCCGGGCAGGCCGGTGAAGCGGACGGTGCCGGGCCGGCCCTGGTGGTGCTCGGCGGTCCCGTCGGTCATGTCGATGGTCAGGGTGCTGCCGCCGGGCACGCTGCCCTGGGCGGCCAGTTGGCCGTCCACCACCAGGTCGTACACGCCGCCGGGGCGCGGCGGGGCGCCGACGTAGACCCGTTTGGTGGGCAGCGTGTCCAGTTCGACGGCGGTGGCGGCGGTACGGAACACCAGCCGGACGCCGGCGGGCTGGGACTCGGCCATGGCCAGTTGCCCGTCGGCGTACTGCGCGCGAGCCCAGCCGGGCAGCCGGTGCGGCAGCAGGCCGTGCGCGGTGCGCTCCAGGTCGAGGGCGCCGCGCAGCAGGTCGGCGGTGAGGGGGGTGGTGGTCCAGGGGGGCGTGGTGTTCATGGTGTCCAAACTGTTAAGCGTGCGATGTGCGGGACTCGGGGACGGGTACCCCAGGGGCGCGGGGAACTGCGCGACCAGCCACGACGGACCGGAAACCGGCCGCGAACCGGAACCGGCACGGCGGGGGCTGTGTCCCGGGGGGGCCGGGCGCAGGGCCGGGCGCGGGCCGAGCGCTGGGCCAGGCGCGGGACCGGGCGCGGGACCGGCCGCGGGACCGGCCGCCGGGCAGAGCGCGGGACTGGCCGCCGGGACGGGTGCTGGGCCGGCCGCCGGCCGGGTGCCGGGCCGGGCGCCGGTCACGACACCGGCCAACTCCTCAGGAGAGCGTCGAGCGCGTCCAGCACTCGCGTCCAGGACTCCTGCGAGTCCGGCGCGCTGTGGCTGAAGCCGCCCGCCGCCTCCAGGCTGACGTAGCCGTGGAAGACGCTGCCGATCAGCCGGACGGCGTGGGTCTGGTCCGGTTCGGCCAGGTCGTAGCCGCGCAGGATCGCCCGGGTCATCTGCGCGTGCCGACCGCCGGCGCTGGCGGCCGCGGCCTCCGGGTCGAGCCGGAACTGGGCGGCGGCGTAGCGGCCGGGATGCTCCCTGGCGTAGTCGCGGTAGACGTTGCCGAACGCGGCCAAGGCGTCCTTCCCGGCTCGCCCGGCCAGCGCGGCGGCGCCCCGGTCGGCGAGTTCGGCCAGGGCGAGCAGCGCGATCCTGGTCTTGAGGTCCTGCGAGCTCTTGACGTGCGAATACAGGCTCGCGACCTTGACGTCGAAGCGCCGGGCCAGCGCGGAGACGGTCACCTGGTCGAAGCCGACCTCGTCGGCGAGTTCGGCTCCCGCGAGGGTGAGCCGGTCCGCGGTCAGTCCTGCCCGTGCCATGGCTCGCTCCTTCCGTTCAGCTAAGACCAGTGTGCATTTACCTAATACCTTTAGGCAAATCTGCCTGAGATGAAGGGAACGGTGACGGGGGTCGGAGCGCGCCCGCGAGCCGAGCGGTGTGAATCCTTTTCGGCGGCCGGCGCCTCTTGTGGGCGTACCGGCCGCCGGGGCCGGTGAACGGGGTCACGGAGGAAGAACCATGATGTGGATCGGCATCGCGATCGTCGGCATCCTGCTGGTGTGCGCGTGCAGCGTCACGCTGCGGCGGCGGCGGCGAGGTCGCGTATGAGTGCGCGCCCGTACGCGGAGCCGCACGAGTACGCGGAGCCGCACCCGTACCCCCACCCGGGCCCGTACACGCATCCGGCCCCGGACTCACACCCGCACCCGCACCCGCACCCGCAGGGACACCCGCAGGCAGGAGCCATGAGCCGAAGCTTCCGCTGGCCGGACGAGCGGCTGATCAGGGCGGCCCAGGACGGGGACGTCGACTCGCTCGCCGCCGTCGTCCTGGAGTCGCAGCCGCACGTGCGCAGGTTCGCCCGCACGCTGTGCGCCTCGCCGCAGGACGCCGAGGACGCGGCGCAGGAGGCGTTGATCATCCTGTACGAGAAGATCGGCACGCTGCGGGCGACCGGGGCGCTCGCGTCCTGGATGTTCCGCATCGTGCGCAACGAATGCGTGGCGCACCTGCGGCGGCTGGCCGCGCGCAAGGAGGCGCCGGCGGCCGAGCCGGAGCCGTGCGCCGTTCCCTCCGCGGAGGAGGAGGCGCTGCGCGCGATGCAAGCCGAGCGGATCGCGGCGGCGGTGAGCGCGCTCCCCCGCGAGCAGCGGCAGGTCCTCGTCATGCGGGACCTCCAGGGCCTGCCCGGGCATACGGTCGCCCGCTCGCTCGGCCTCAGCACGGCCGCCATGAAGTCCCGCCTCCACCGGGCCCGCGCCGCGCTGCGCCACTCGCTGGAAACGACCCGCCAAGCGGCGGGAGAGGAGCACGGGAGGTGACCCGTCCGGTGAACGTGATGGACAGGACGAACGAGGCGAGCGGGGCGGACGCGGCCGGCAGGGCCGACGGGTCCGACGGGTCCGGCGGGGCCGACAAGTCCGGCGCCGCCAGCATGGCCGACAGGTCCGGCAGGGCCAGGGCCAGCAGGGCGAGCCGGGCCGACACGACGGGCAGGGCGGCCGCCGACTACGCGAGCCGGTCGGTCACGCGGCATCTGATCCGCGGGGCGATCGGCCTGGCGGTGATCGCCGGCTCGATGGCGGCGGTGCCGTTCGCCGGCCCGCTGACCCTGTTGGCCGCCCCGCTCGGCCTGATCGCCTTCCGCGGCTGCCCCACCTGCTGGGCGATCGGCCTGGCCCAGACGATCTCCCGCGGCCGGCTGGAACGCGAGTGCGGGGACGGCGTCTGCACGCTGACGAAGGCGCCCCCGCGCACCCGCACGAACCCCCGCGGCTGAGCGGCGGCTGGGCACCCTGGGACGGCCGACCACCGCGCCGGCCGTCCACCGGTTGGTAAACTGGGCGGGACCTTGATCGTTCGGTGTGGAGAAGGACGCAGACATGGCGGGTGACGACGACATCTCCGGGTGAGGCCCGGATGTGATCGGCCACCGGCAGGCGCGCGTACAGGGGCGCTGCCGTCGTGGCCATGTCGGCGTTCACATTTCCCCTTGTCTGCCCAGGGCAGCAGCGGCATCTTTCCGGCTGCCCTCATGCCATCCGAGGTCTCTCCGCCATGTCAGAGCACTCCGTCATCTGCACCAATCTGTCCTTCTCCTGGCCCGACGACACGCCCGTCTTCGACGACCTGAGCTTCGCGCTCGGCGCCGGGCGCACCGGGCTCGTCGCGCCCAACGGCGCCGGCAAGAGCACGCTGCTCCGGCTGATCGCCGGCGAGCTGCGGCCCACCGGCGGGTCGCTGCTCGTCAGCGGCACGCTCGGGTACCTGCCGCAGAACCTGCCGCTCGCCGACCCGGCCGGGGCTTCTGCCGACCGCCCCGGCGAGCCGGTTGTCGCCGACCTGCTGGGGATCGCCGGCGTGATCCGCGCCATCGACGCCGTCGAGTCGGGGGACGTCAGCGAGGAGCACTTCACCGCCATCGGCGACGACTGGGACATCGAGGAGCGCACCCGCGCCGAGCTGGACCGGCTGGGCCTGGGCGGGCTCGGCCTCGACCGGAGCCTGCGCACCCTCAGCGGCGGGCAGACCGTCTCGCTCGGCCTGGCCGCGCAACTGCTCAAGCGGCCGGACGTGCTGCTGCTGGACGAGCCGACCAACAACCTCGACGCCGAGGCCCGGCACCGGCTCTACGACGTGCTGGAGGGCTGGAACGGCTGCCTGCTGGTGGTCAGCCACGACCGCGCACTGCTGGACCGCGTGCAGCGGATCGCCGAGCTCGACCGCGGTGAACTGCGCTTCCACGGCGGCGACTTCACCTCCTACGAGGAGGCCGTGCGGGCCGGCCAGGAGGTCGCCGAGCGCAACGTGCGCAACGCCGAGCAGGAGCTGAAGCGGGAGAAGCGCGAGTTGCAGCAGGCCCGCGAGCGCGCCGAGCGGCGCGCGAGCAACGCCGCCCGCAACCTCAAGAGCGCCGGCCTGCCGCGGATCTTCGCCGGGAACATGAAGCGCGGCGCACAGGAGTCCGCGGGCCGCGCGGGCCAGACGCACGCCGCGAGGGTCAGCGACGCCAGGTCCCGGCTCGACGACGCGGGGCGCGCGCTGCGCGACGACCAGCGGATCACCGTGGACCTGCCGGACACCGAAGTCCCGGCCGGGCGGAACCTGTTCATCGGCGAGGAGCTGCAAGTCCGCTACGGCGGCGAGCCGTTGTTCGCGGGCGGCGGCGTCGGCCTGACGATCCGCGGCCCGGAGCGGATCGCGCTGACCGGCCCCAACGGCTCGGGCAAGACGACGCTGCTGCGCCTGGTGGGCGGCGGACTCGACCCGGACGGCGGCCGGATCAGCCGGGCGGACGGCCGGGTCGCGTACCTCTCGCAGCGTCTCGACCTGCTGGACCCGGACCGTACGGTGGCGGAGAACTTCGCCGCGTTCGCCCCGCACCGGCCGGAGTCGGAGCGGATGAACCTGCTGGCCCGGTTCCTCTTCCGTGGCCCGGGCGCCCACCTCCCGGTCGGGGTGCTGTCCGGCGGCGAGCGGCTGCGCGCCACCCTGGCCTGCGTGCTGTGCGCGGAGCCGTCCCCGCACCTGCTGCTGCTCGACGAGCCGACGAACAACCTCGACCTGGTCAGCGCCGCCCAGTTGGAAGGCGCGCTGGCCTCCTACCGGGGAGCGTTCCTGGTGATCAGCCACGACGAGCCGTTCCTCGCCCGCATCGGCGTGAACCGCCGGCTGCACCTGGCCGCCGGCGAACTCACCGAGCCGGGGACACCGGAGTCGGCGGTCTAACCCGGAGCGCGGGGGCGCGGGGCGGCGCGCGGAATCGCGCGCGCCCGCTGGCCGCCTCACCTCGGGGTTTGCGCTCCCGGGGGCCACCGCACGCCGTACCGGGGTGGCCCCCGTCGCTGGTTGGCTGGTGGCTGCGCGATGGCCGTCCCCCCTTCCGGACGCCGAGCCCTGGGCGGCCGCCGCGCCCCGCTCTGTTGATCTCCCGGGAGAGAACGTGCCCGCTTCGGAAACCACCACCGGCCCCACCACCGACGAGCCCGACCAGCCCGACCGGTCCGCCGCCGGCGGCCGGCTCACCAGCCTCGGCACCCTGGCCGCGCGCCAGCTCGCCACCACCACCAAGTCAGAACCGCAGATGCGGGCCATCAGCTCGCGGTGGCTGATCAGGATGCTGCCGTGGACCGATGTGAAGGCCGGCACCTACCGCGTCAACCGCAGGCTCCAGCTGCGGATCGGCGGCGGCCGGGTGCAGTTCGAGCACAACGGCGCCGACGACGTCCGGGTGGTCCCGGAGAGCCTCACCGAACTGCCGGTGCTGCGCGGCTACTCCGACACCGGCGCGCTGCGGGAGCTCGCCGCCAGGTACCAGGTGCGCGAAGTGCGGGCCGGACAGGTGCTGTTCGAGGTCGGGCAGCCGGTCACCGAGACGTATCTCGTGGTGCACGGCCGGCTCACCCGGTTCACCGAGGGCGCGTACGGCGAGGAGGCCGTCGTCGGCGTCGTCACCGGCGGGCAGCCGCTGGGCGACGAGGCCATCGGCGGCACCGAGCCGCGCTGGACGGACTCGGTGCGGGCCGACACCGCCGCCGTCCTGCTGGCGCTGCCCTGGGCGGCGATCGCCGAGTTCACCGACCGACTGCCGTCGTTCGCCGAGCAGTTGGCCGGGCACGAAGGACGGCAGCGGCTGCCGGCCAACCGCAAGGGCGAGGCGGACATCCCGATGCAGGCGGGGCACCGCGGCGAGCAGGCCATCGGCGCCGGCTTCGTCGACTACGAACTCCGGCCGCGCGAGTACGAGTTGTCGCTGACGCAGACCGTGCTGCGGGTGCACAGCAGGGTCAGCGACCTCTACAACCACCCGATGGACCAGACCCAGCACCAGCTGCGGCTGACCGTCGAGGCGATCCGCGAGCGGCAGGAATGGGAGCTGGTCAACAACCGGGACTTCGGCCTGCTGCACAACACCGAGCACGGCCAGCGGATCAGCACGCACTCCGGACCGCCGACGCCCGACGACCTGGACGAGCTGCTGTCGATGCGGCGCGGCACCCGGATGTTCCTGGCGCACCCGAAGGCGATCACCGCGTTCTTCCGGGAGTGCAGCCGGCGCGGCCTGGTGCCGGGCACGGCCGACGTGGGCGGGCACCAGGTGCCTGCCTGGCGGGGCGTGCCGGTCTTCCCGTGCGGCAAGATCCCGGTCAGCGCGCGGCACACCAGCAGCATCATCGCGCTGCGCACCGGCGAGGACGACCAGGGCGTCATCGGCCTGTACCCGGCCGGCCTGCCCGAGGAGCACCAACGGGGCCTGAACGTACGGTTCATGGGGGTCAGCAGTACCGCGATCGTGAAGTACCTGGTGTCCGCCTACTACTCGATGGCGATCCTGGTCCCCGACGCGGTCGGCATCCTGGAGAACGCCCAGCTCGGCCGGAGCGCCGAGTGACCGCCCCCTACCGGCTGCCGGGGCCGCCGAGCCTGGCCCGTACCGTGCGGGCCCGGCGCAGCGGCGCCGTCCCCGGGCTGCGGTACCGGCCCGCCGCCCCCGCCGACCAGGCGAAGGTCGCCGAGGTCGACCGGCGCCTTGAGACCTGGGCCCGCGGCCTCGACCTGTTCCCGGCCGCGTGGAAAGGGGACTTCGCCGGCTTCCAGTTCGGCCGGGCGGTCGTCCTCCAGCACCCGGGCGCCGCCGACCTGGACCGCCTCACCGTGGCCGGCAAGCTGCTGCTCGCCGAGAACCTGGTGGACGACTGCTACTGCGAGGAGGAGGAAGGCAAGGGCGGCTCGCACCGCGGGCTCGGCGGCCCGCTGCTGATGGCGCAGGCGGCGATCGACCCGCACCACGGCACACCGGAGTCGGAGCAGGGCTGGCTGCTGGGCATGCAGGCCGACGGCCCGCTGCGGTCGTACCACTGGGCGATGAAGGACTACGCCGAGTTCGCCACACCCAGCCAGTGCGGCCGGTTCGTGCACGACATGGCCCGGCTGCACCTGGGCTACCTCGCCGAGGCCGCCTGGCACGAGACCCGCTACCGGCCGCAGGTCTGGGAGTACCTGGTGATGCGGCAGTTCAACAACTTCCGCCCCTGCCTGTCGATCACCGACGCGGTGGACGGCTACGAGCTGCCCGAAGTCGTCTACGCCCGCCCGGAGATCCAGCGGATCACGGCGCTGGCCTGTAACGCGACCACCATCGTCAACGACCTCTACTCGTTCACCAAGGAGCTGGAGAGCGACCCGACGCACCTCAACCTGCCGCAGGTGGTGGCCGAGAACGAGGGCGGCGGGCTGAAGTCGGCCTATCTCAGGAGCGTGGAGATCCACAACCAGATCATGGAGTCGTTCGAGGAGGAGTCCGCCGTGCTGGCGGCGACCTCACCACTGGTCGAGCGGTACGCCCGCGGGCTGTCGGACTGGGTGGCCGGCAACCACGAGTGGCACGCGACCAACACGCACCGCTACCACCTGCCCGACTACTGGTAGCGGCCAACCGGCCTTCCGTGACACATCGTCAGCACCCCGCTCGTCAGCACCCCGCACCAAGAGGAGTCACTGTTGACCATCCACCATCCCGCGAGCACGGCGCAGTTGCCGGTACCGGCCCAGTCCTCGTACCAGAACCGCGTGGCGGACTACTGGAACGCCGAGCAGAACCCGGTCAACCTCCAACTCGGCATGATCGACGACCTCTACCACCACCACTACGGCGTCGGTGACGTCCAGTGGTCCGTACTCGACGAGTCCGACCCGGAGCGGCGGCGGGAGAAGATCACCGCGGAACTGCACCGCCTGGAGGTCGCGCAGGCCGAACTGCTGGCCGGGCGGCTCGGCCCGCTCGCCCCCACCGACCGGGTCTTCGACGCCGGCTGCGGGCGGGGCGGCGGCAGCATCACCGCGAACCTGCGCTACGACTGCCACGCCGACGGCGTCACGATCTCCGCGAAGCAGGCGCAGTTCGCCAACGAGCAGGCCAGGGCGCGCGGTGTGGACGGCAAGGTGCGCTACCACCACCGCAACATGCTCGACACCGGCCTGCCGACAGGGGCTTACGCGGCCTCCTGGAACAACGAGTCCACGATGTACGTGGAGTTGGACCTGCTGTTCGCCGAGCACTCCCGGCTGCTGCGGCACGGCGGCCGCTATGTGGTGATCACCGGCTGCTACAACGACACCTACGGGCGCGCCTCCCGCGAGGTGTCGCTCATCAACGCCCACTACATCTGCGACATCCACCCGCGCTCGGCGTACTTCAAGGCGATGGCCAAGAACCGGCTGGTGCCGGTGCACGTCGAGGACCTGACCGCGGCCACCGTCCCGTACTGGGAGCTGCGCAAGGAGGCCGACCACCTGGTCACCGGGATCGAGGACGCGTTCCTGACAGCGTACGAGAACGGCAGCTTCCAGTACCTGATGATCGTGGCCGACCGGATCTGATCCGCTCCCCCGCCCGCCAGGGCCACCAGCCGGCGCCGGCCGCGGGAAGCCACCCGCGGCCGGCGCCGCCCCTTTACCGCTACCGTTTCCGGGAATTTGCGGCAACTTGACCCTCGCGTGCGGCGCTATCCGCCGATAATTCACCTTCCGCGGGCCCCGCACCTCCCGCCCGTCCGGGAAGCAGCATCCCGCCACTGCGGAACTCACCAGCACCAAAAGAACCCATTCGACTCATCCGATTCAGGCCCGTCCAACGTGCTTACGGCACGGGCCGACCTGCCGCTACTCTCAGCTTCCGAGTGTTCGTTGAGCCACGTCAGCAGGGAGAGCAGACGCCATGTCGCACGATGTTCCACCGCCGCCAGGACCGCCGGTCCCGCCGAATCAGGGCGTTCCCGCCGGGAGTTCTTTCGACCCCGCATCGGTCAATCGCTTCGACTGGGCGATTCTCGGTATCGGTTTCATTGTGTTCATCTTCTCGTTCTTCGACTACTACTCCTGGGATCTCGGTCCGTTCGGGAGCGTGAGTTGGAGCGCCTGGCACTTCGGCCACGGGCTGTTCATAGCCTGGTTCGCGATGGTCGTCACCGTGCTCGCGGCGGGGGTCGTCGCGGTCAGCCTGTTCGTCCCCACGGTGACCCTGCCGCGGCCGGCCCGGCTGCTGAGCGTCCTCGGCTTCGGCATCGGCTTCGTGCTCTACGTCATCGCGATCTTCGCGCACTCCGACTTCGGCAGCGGCGGCGGCCACGCCTTCAGCTTCTGGATCAGCCTGATCCTCGCCGGCGCCGGCGCGGTGATCGCTCTGATGCGCGCCCAGCAGACCGACACCGTGCTGCCCGGCCAGCTGGGCAGTCTGCCCAAGGTCGGCCGGTAACCCGGCAGGCACCACCCCGCCCCACCTCCGGGCCGCCGCCTCCACCGTCACCGGTGCGGGCGGCGGCCCGGAGGCGCGTCCGGGCTCCGGCGTGCTTCCCGGGCCCCCGCGGGCTTCCCGCTCCCGCGCGCTTTCGGGCTCCGGGAGCTCTGGAAGCGGCACGGTCGCGCTGCTATAGTCGAGTTCGGTTACTCGAACTCGACTAATTCATCGCCCAGTTGGCGGTGGCCACCGACGGGAAGCCCGATGCCGCCACGCGCGCTGCGTACGCCCCTGACGCTCGCGGTGCTGAGCCTGCTGCGCGAACAGCCCCGCCACCCCTACGAGATCCAGGCGCTGGTCCGCGAGCGGCATGTGGACGAGGTCGTGAAGATGCGCGGCGGCTCGCTCTACGACGCGATCGGCCGGCTGGCCGACGCCGGACTGATCAGCGCGGTCACCTCGGAACGGGAAGGCGCCCGCCCCGAACGCACGGTCTACGCGATCACCGCCGAAGGCGAGGCCGTGGCCGACGCGTTGGTGCGGGACTATCTGCGCACGCCCGCGCCGGACTACCCGGTGTTCGTCACCGGTCTCGCCCACATCCTCAACCTCGACGCGGCGACCGCGGTGGAGCTGCTGCGGGAACGCCGGGACACCATCCAGGCGGACCACGATCGGATCGCCTCCCAACTGGCCGAAGACACCGCCAACTTGCCCCGTGTGGTGACCCTGGAAGCCGAATACGCACAGGCGCTGCGCGTCGCGGAACTGGCCTGGCTGGACCGGGTCGTCCACGACATCGACGCGGGCGCGATGCCCTGGCTCGACTAGCAGCCGCGCTGCCGGCCGGCACCCGGTGGACGTCGTCCTGACGGCCGCGCGCGTTGCCCGGCCGCCGGCGGCGCGGACGAAGCGGAGGAAGCACATGGGAACGGTCGTGTTGGCGGTCGACGTAGTGCGCGACAGCGCCGGAGTCCTCGGCGTGTCATGGGAGTTGGCGGGCGGCGGACCCGTCGAGCTGGCGATCGGGCCGACGCCCGAGGCGATCGACCACGCCCATCCGGTGGCCCGCGTCGAAGGCGCGGCGCGGATGTCGCTGCCCGAACTGGGGCCCGGCAGGCACTACGTGTCCGTCGCGCCGCTCGACGGGGGCACCGCCGTACTCGCCGCCGAACGGCTGCTGCCGCTCGAAGGCGCGAGCAACTTCCGTGACCTGGGCGGCTATCGCACGGCCGGCGGCGGCCGCACGCGGTGGGGCGCGGTCTTCCGCGCGGACGCGCCCGACCGGCTCACCGCCGCCGACCTCGCCGCGATCGAGCAGCTCGGCCTGCGGGTCGTCTACGACCTGCGTACCGACGACGAACGTACCCAGGCCCCGTCCGCGCTGCCCGCCGCCGTCCGGCAGGAACTCTTCGACATCGGCGGTGACGCGGCGCACGCCACCCCGCTCAACAAGATGTTCCGGTCCGGCCGGCTCGACGACCTGCCCGACGACTTCCTGCACCACGTCTACCTGGACATCGGCGAGCAGGACGCCGCCGCCCTCGGCCGGGTGCTCACCGGGCTCGCCGCACCCGGCGGCCTGCCCGCGCTGATCCACTGCACCGCCGGCAAGGACCGCACGGGGCTGGCCGCCGCGCTGCTGCTGTCGGTGCTCGGCGTGGACGACGAGGCCGTGCTCGACGACTACACGCTCAGCAGCGGCTACTTCAGCGAGCGCCGGATGGCCAAGCTGCTGCCCAGGCTCGCCAAGCTCGGCCTCGACCCGGACCGCTACCGCGAGGTGTTCGGCGCGCCCCGGCACGCGATGGCGGCCACGCTGGACGCGCTGCGCTCGACGTACGGGTCCGTGCCGGACTACCTGTTCGAGCGCGGCGGTGTGACGCCCGAGACGATCGCCGTGCTGCGGGAACGGCTGGTGACAGCGGACGCGGATTCCTGAACAACCCTGCGTCGTAGCGGACATGGGTGAGGGGCGCGGCGAACCCGCCGCGCCCCTCCTGTTGGTGCCGGGCCGGGGCCGTCAGACCCGGGCCGCCCAGTCGATCCGGTAGTCGAGCACCCAGTCCAACGAGGCTCCGGGCGAGGTGTCGTTGAGCTTGGCGGCCGACGCGCGGGCGCCCAGTGCGACGATGCCCTCGACCCGTTCCCTGCGCAGCTCCTCGTAGCGGGCCGCGGCCTGCGGCCTCGGCAGGTCGCGCAGGCACTTGGCCAGCACCACCGCGTCCTCCAGTGCCATCGACGAACCCTGCCCCGACGTCGGGGTGGTGGCGTGGGCCGCGTCGCCGAGGATCACCATCCGGTCCCGCGACCAGGTCGGGACGGTGGGCAGGTCGTGGGTCGGCAGCGCGTAGAGGTCGGTGTACGTCGAGCGGATCATGTCGGTGACGAACGGGGGCGCGTCGGCGAAGGCGGCGAGCAACCGCCGGATGAGCGAGGCGCGGTCCATCTCCGCCAGCTCCGCGCGGCTCGGCTCCTGACCCCAGGGCAGGTTGGCGAACCACCACACCTCGCCGCTGCCGGAACCGGCGTAGCCGAAGAAGCCCTTGCCGGTACGGATGAACTGGAGTTGCGCCGGCTCGCCGGGCGCCTCCACGCCGGACGCGAAGCCGCCGAGGTTCAGCAGCGGCACGTAACGCGTGGTCGGCGCGGCCGGGTCGATGATCGACCGGGTCCTGGAGTGGATGCCGTCGCAGCCGACGAGCAGATCGCCGGTGAGCGTCGAGCTGTCGGAGAACAGCGCGGTGACCCCGTCGGCGTCGGTGTCGGCGGCGACCAGCCGCCGGTCGTGCAGGATCCGGGCGCCGCGCGCCACCGCGGCCTCGCGCAGCAGCCGGTAGAGGCCGACGCGGCGCATCGGCGCGAAGCCGGACGGGCCGACCGCGCCCGCCAGCGACTCGCGCAGCACCGTCTCCTTCAGGCCCAGGGTCTCCAGTGCGGCAAGGCCGTTGGGGGCGACCATCACCCACAGCCCGACGTCCTTGTCCTCGGCCGGGCGGGCCTCGCAGATGGTGACGTCGACGCCGATGGAACGCAGCGCGACGGCGGTGGCCGGTCCTGCCACCCCGCCGCCGATGACCAGGGCGTGCATCGCTAACTCCTCTCGTTTCCGGGGGCGGTTGTCCCGTTCACAGCTGGTCCGGTCCCGGCCGCTGCGGTCCCGGCCGCTGCGGTTCCAGCCGCCCGGGTCGCGTCCTCGGCCGTCGCGCGGGCGTGCACGATCCGGCCGCCGAACAGGTCTGGCAGCGACGGGTCGAGCCCGTACCGCTCCAGGCAGTACCGCCAGCCGACGTCAGAGATGCTGCCGAAGCCGGCCGCGGCCAGCTCCGCGGCGATCTCGGTCGGAGTGAAGAACGACCGCCACGGCTCGCCCGTCCGGGCCATCGCCTCGGCCATCGCGGCCAGTACCGGCCTGCGTTGCGGGGGCAGCGCCTCGGCCGGCTGGTTGTAGTCGAAGACCAGCTCGGTGGGCGCCGGCAGCCGGGCCACGAAGCGCGCGGTGTCGAGCAGCGCGTCCCTGGTCAGATAGGGCGCCACCCCCAGCAGCAGGAAGAACGCCGGTGCGTGCGGGTCGAATCCGGCGGCGGCGAGGCCCGCCTCCGCGGTCTGCTCGGCGAAGTCCACCGGGCAGAAGACGACCGTGTCGGGTATCGCGATGCCGGCCTCGGCCAGCCGGCCGCGCTTCCACGCCTGGGTGGCCGGCAGGTCCACCTCGAAGACCTTCAGCGCCGGATTCCTGTTCCGGTAGGCGAACGTGTCGAGGCCCGCCCCGAGGATGACCACCTGCCGGGTCCCGGTGGCGGCGCTCAGCGCGTCCTCGGCGACCCGGTGGCGCAGCGCCATGAACAGCCTCACCTCGGCGGGCATTTGGCGTGTGCCGGGCGGCAGCGCGGCCGCTGCGTTTCCGGAACCGTCGGCGGGGTCGGCGAGCCCGCCGATGATGCGGGCCGCCAGCGGGTCGGCGAACACCGGTGGCGCGTCCGCCTCCTGGTGGACGGCGCGGGCCCGCGCCGAGCTCAACGCGGTGCGGCTTGGCCGGCCGGTCTGCATCACCGTTCGCCTCCTGTGGTGGTCAGCCGCAGCCGGCGGGCGTAGCTGATCAGCTCCGCCCGCCGGCTGACGCCGAGCTTGACTTTGATGGACGCGCGCTGCGCTTCGATGGTGCGGACCGACAGGCCCAGTTCGTCGGCTATCTGATGGTGAGTCAGTCCGTCGGCGATCAGCCCGAGCACTTCGCGTTCACGCCGGCTCAGCGCTCCGTCGGGGTCGTCCGGCCGGTCGAGCAGTGCGGCGCCGAGCGCCGGATCGAGGTACCGGCCGCCGGCCGCCAACGCGTCGACGGCGGCGACGAGTTCCTCGGCGGCGGCGTCCTTGGGCAGGAAGCCGTGCGCGCCGGCGGCCAGCGACTGCCGTGCGGAGTCGAGGTCGTTGTGCATGGTGAGCATGAGCACCCGGGTGCCCGGCGACACCGCCCGTACGGTGGGCAGAATGCCGAGGCTGATGGTGCCGAGGAAGCTGAGGTCGAGAAGCAGCACGGTGGGACGGTGCCGGTCCACCTGCTCGACGGTGCCGGCCAGGTCGGCCGCCTCGCCCACGACGTCGTAGCGCTCCTCGGCGAGCAGCGTGCGGATGCCGCAGCGTACGACGGGGTGGTCGTCACAGATCAGGATGGTCGGTCGGGCTGTCACCGTACGGTCGGGCGACGTCATCGCCTGGCCTCCCCGTCCGGCCTGCTCGACGTCTTCGACACGCTCGAACGGCCCGACGCGTTCAGCCCGTTGGGCCCGCTCGGCCCCCGCGACCCGTACGGCCCCTTCGGTCGCGGACTCCTGGGCAGCGAGAGCGTGACGTACGTGCCGGTGCGCCGGGACCGCACCGCCAGATAGCCGCCCGCCTCCCGGGCCTGCGCGTACATCCCGGTGAGCCCGAAGTGCGGCCCGGTGGCGGCCGGTTCGAAGCCGCGGCCGTCGTCGGACACCACGCAGACCAGCCGGTCCCGGCCGCCCGCCACGGTCACCCAGGCGTGCTCGGCGCCGCTGTGCTTGGCGGTGTTGTGCAGTGCCTCGCGCAGGATCCGGTACGCGATCAGGTCGTTGGCCGACCACCGGCCGCGCGGGGCGCCGCGGCTCTCGACGCGGATGTCGATGCCGGTGGCCGACTGAAGATCCTCGGCGGTGGCGGTCAGCGCGGACGGCAGGTCGGGCTGCGGTGGGGCGGGCAATGCCGAACCGTCGATCAGGTCACGGAGGTTGGCGATCTCCCGGTCGATCAACTCCTTGAGTTCCGTGCCCAGTTCGCGCGGCAGCGGGCCGGGCCCGGCGAGCGCCCGGCCGAGCTGGATCCTGGCCATGGCGAGGGTCTGGAGCACCCCGTCGTGCAGGCTCTGCGCCAGCGGGGGCAGCCCGCCGCCGAACGGGCCCGGGGCCGGCGGCGCAAGCTCGCCGCTCATCGCGCCCCCGGAAGCCGCGCGGAGAACAGGCAGACCGTACCGGTCCTGACCGTCTCGACATCGGTGAACCGGGCGCTCAACTCCTCGTTCAGATCCTCCAGTCGGTCGTCGAGGTTGCTGAACACCTCGCTGCGGTTGAGCTTGGCCAGCAGCTTCCCCGAACGCCTCGTGTGGTGCGGGCCGTTGCCGAGGACGGTGCTGCCGAACACCCGGCCGCCGGGCCGCAGCAGCGGCGTCACGTGGTCGAAGACCACCGACTTCTGCCGCATCGAGCCGGGCAGGCAGTGCAGCAGGAAGTTCATGCCGACCGAGTCGTACCGCTCGGCGCCGAGGGCGAACGGCTGGAACGCGTCACCGACCCGGATCTGCGGGTGGTACCGGCTGATCCGGCGCGCGGTGGTGGCGAGCACCACCTCGTTGAGGTCGACCAGCGTGATCGACGGGGATTCCACCGGAAATCTGCATTTGTCCAGAAACCAGCCGGTGCCGGGTCCGATATCCAGATGCGCCGCACCGATCTGCCGGTTGTAGTGTGCCAGCATTCGACCGCGCGGACAGCGCCACATAAACCGGCTCATCATGCCGAGTACGAACATGTCGTAGGCCGCGAGCATGGGTCGCCGATAGGACTCGGCGCCGGCCTGAATGCGGGCCTGTGTCGGTTCCTGAAGTGCCGCTTCCACGAAGGGTTCTGACGGCGGTTCAGGTACCGGTTCAGATGCCGGTTGCGCCACCGGTTTGGATGCCTGGTTGGATTCCATGTCCTCGCCCGGTCAGTCTCGGGTCGCGGTGATGAACTGGCCGCCGGGCAGCCGGCCGTCGGGCCGCCCGTAGCGCGCGCCGAGGTCGCCGCGCTCGGTGATCTCCAGCGTCCAGCCCTGCGCCGCCACCCAGTCCCGGCCGCCCGGGCCGAGGCCGCCGCGGACCATGGCGCTGATCCGGTCCGCGCCGGGCGTGGTGAGCGCCGCGGCGGCGGCCCGCGGGTCGGGTCCCGCCTTGTCGGCGTGTTCGAACACCAGCCGGCTGCCGGGTGCGGACAGCCGGCCGACGTCGGTGATCACCTGCCGGGCCTGGTCGCCGGTGAGGTAGGGCAGCACGCCCTCGGCGACCCACGCGGTCGGCCTGCCGGGATCGAACGAGTGGCCGGCCCCCTGGCCGGCGCCCTGGCCCGTCCCGTGGCCCGTCCCGTGGTCAGCCCCGTGGCCGGTGAGCCGGGCGGCGAAATCCTCCCTCAGGTCGGCGTGGACGGCGTTGCGGGAGCGGGCGGTCGGCCTGGCGCCCGCGTCGGCGAGCACCTTGTCCTTGAAGCCGAACACCGACGGGGTGTCCACCTCGAACACGTCCGCCTCCGGCAGCGGCAGCCGGAACGCCCGCGTGTCGAGGCCGGCCCCGAGCAGCACCACCTGGGTGCAGCCGGCCGCCGCCGCGTCCCGCAGGTAGTCGTCGATGAAGCGGGTGCGCACCACCCCGCGGGAGTAGAACAGATCCACCCAGGCCTCCAGCGACGGCCACTCGTCCGGCTCGGTGACGGCCTTGGCCGCGTCGACGAACAGCTGGGCGTACGGGTCGTCGAACATCCGGTCCGCGCGGCCGGACTCCATCGCCCTTGCCATCGCCACCGCGACCGCGGTGATCCCGGCGCCGGCCGGTGCCTTTGTCGGTGCTGCTGACGCGTCCATTCTCGTCTCCGCCCGATCGGGGAAATCAATTGAGCTCAGTGAAGCATCGGTGCGGAAATGCCGTCAATAATTCCTTGGGTAGGCAATAAGTCATTCGCGAGGATGGGTCGGCCTCATTCTCGGGTATGAGCCGATTTAGTTCCCTGGGCGGAAGAAATTCAGGAGCATTATTGCGTAGCCTGAGGCCCCTGGTCCGTTGCCGAAATGCGAAGGGGATTCGCTGTGTCATTCACAATTGACGAGCTGATGGAGATCCTGGTCGTCAAAGCAGGACTGCCCCGTTCCGCGGTCACCGCCGACCCGACTGCCACGCTCACCGACGTCGATCTGGACTCGCTCGCGCAGCTCCAGGTCAGGGCGGAGATCGCGGACCGCTACGGGGTCGAGCTGGACGACGAGCACGCCGGCGCCACCTTCGGCGAGCTGGTGGCGCTGGTCAACCACGGCACGCTGGTCAGCCAAGGCACCCTGGTCGACGAAGGACTGAGCGAGCACGCGCGATGAGCGGCCTGCGGCGCATCGTGGTCACCGGGATCGGCGTGGTCGCGCCCGGTGGCGGCACGCGGAAGGCGTTCTGGCAGCAGATCACCGACGGGCGCACCGCGACCCGCCGGATATCGCTGTTCAACCCGGCGCAGTTCCGCTCCCAGCTGGCCGCCGAGGTCGATTTCGACCCGCTCGCGGCGGGCCTGACCCGGCAGGAGGTGTTCCGCAACGACCGCTCGGTCCAGTTCGCGCTGGTCGCCGCCGACGAGGCGATGGCCGACTCGGGCCTGGCCCTGGACGGCGGGTTCGACCACGAGCGGATGGCGGTGTGCCTGGGCAGCGCGGTCGGCGCGAGCACCCGCCTGGAGGACGAGTACGTGGTGGCCAGCGACAACGGCCGCAACTGGCTGGTGGACCCGGAGTTCGCGTCCAGCTTCCTCTACCAGGCGTGGGTTCCCAGCAGCATGGCCGCCGAGGTCGCGCACCGCTACGGCGCGCACGGCCCGGCCTCGGTGGTCTCCACCGGCTGCACCTCGGGCATCGACGCGATCGGGCAGGCGTACCAGCTGATCCAGGACGACGTGGCCGACATCATGGTGGCCGGCGCGAGCGACGCCCCGATCACCCCGATCTCGATCGCCTGCTTCGACGCGATCGGCGCCACCAGCACCCGCAACGACGACCCCGAGCACGCCTCCCGGCCGTTCGACGCGACCCGCGACGGGTTCGTGATGGGCGAGGGTTCCGCGGTACTCATCCTGGAGGAGTACGAGCACGCCAGGCGGCGGGACGCGCACATCTACGCGGAGATCCGCGGCTACGCCAACCGCTGCAACGCCTTCCACATGACCGGACTGCGCCCGGACGGCGTGGAGATGGCCGCCGCGATCGGCAGCGCCCTCGACCAGGCGCGGCTGGACCCGACCGCGCTCGACTACGTGAACGCGCACGGCTCGGGCACCAAGCAGAACGACCGGCATGAGACCGCCGCCTTCAAGCTCAGCCTCGGGGAGTACGCCTACCGGGTGCCGGTCAGCTCCATCAAGTCCATGGTGGGGCACTCCCTCGGCGCGATCGGCTCCATCGAAGTAGCCGCGACCGCACTGGCCATCGAGCACAACGTCGTGCCGCCCACCGCCAACTACTCCGCGCCCGACCCGCTCTGCGACCTGGACTACGTCCCCAACACCGCCCGCGACCACCGGGTGGACGCGGCCCTGTCGGTCGGCAGCGGCTTCGGCGGTTTCCAGTCCGCGATCGTCCTGGCCGGGGTGCGCTGATGGCCGCCGTGATCACCGGGCTCGGCGTGGTGGCGCCTACCGGCATCGGCGCGGCCGAGCACTGGCGCGCGACCCTGGCCGGCGAGCTCGCGGTGCGGCCGATCGAGACGTTCGACGCCGGCCGGTACGCCACCACCCTGGCCGGCCAGGTACCCGGGTTCGACGTCACCGAGCACGTACCGGACCGGCTGGCCGTGCAGACCGACCGGTGGACGTGGCTGGCGATCGCCGCCACCGGCATGGCACTTGACGACGCCGGCTACGACCCGGCGGCGTACGACCCGTACGCCACCTCCGTCATCCTGGGCAGCGGCTCGGGCGGCAACGAGTTCGGCCAGCGGGAGATCCAGGCCCTGTGGAGCAGGGGCCGCAAGGCGGTCACCGCGTACCAGTCGATCGCCTGGTTCTACGCCGCAAGCACCGGCCAAGTGGCCATCCACCAGGGCGCGAAGGGCCCGTGCGGAGTGCTGGTCTCCGACGCCGCGTCCGGCATCGACAGCATGGGCTGGGCGGACCGGGCGATCCGCCGCGGCACCGGCGCCGTCCTGGCCGGCGGCACCGAGGCGCCGATCGCGCCCTATGCGCTGACCGCGCAGATGGCCGGCGGCCACCTCTCCACCGCCACCGACCCGAAGGCCGGCTACAAGCCGTTCGACCGGGCGGCCAACGGCCATCTGCCGGGCGAGGGCGGCGCGGTGCTCGTCATCGAGGACGACACCTCGCTGCGGGCCAGGTCAGGCCCGGCCGGCTACGGCGTGCTCGCCGGCTACGCCGCCACCCAGGACGCGCACCACTACCGTGAATCCGCGTCCGACGGGCGGCAGTACGCCCGCGCCATCCAACTGGCCCTGCACAAGGCGGAAGTTCGCCCCGACCAGGTGGACCTGGTGCTCGCCGACGGGGCCGGCCGCCCGGAGGCCGACGCGGCCGAAGCAATGGCGCTTCGCTCGGTGTTCGGCCCGCACGGGGTGCCGGTCACCGCCCCGCAGGGGCTCGTCGGCCGGCTGCTGTCCGGCGGCAGCGCGCTCAACGTGGCCACGGCGCTGCTGGCGATGCGGGCCGGCGTCATCCCGCCGGTCGGCAATCTGGACGACCCCGATCCGGAGTACGGCCTGGATCTGGTGTGCCGGCCGCGCGAACGCCGGCTGGACACCGTCCTGGTCACCGCCCGCGGCCAGGGCGGATTCAACAGCGCGCTGGTGCTGCGCGCCCGTACCCCGCAGCGCCCCTGACGTCACCTCGCAGCGCGCGTCACGTCCCCTGGAACGACGGCCGCGCGGGCTTCTTCGTACCGTCCGAGAAGTACGCCCGCGCGGCCTTGCTCCGTCCTGGAATCCCCGACCATTCCCACAAGAGACCCACTCAGCCGGAGCACAGGAAGCACGCCCCTGTTCCGGTACTGGTTACGCGAGTACGCCGCAGGGGGAGCCACCTGCGGTGGCGGTGTTGGCTGCCCCACAAATCCACAGATGATTTATCACTCTGCGGGGGTCTCGATGGAAATTGTACGTGGTTTAGACGATTTGTTGCCGGTCGCAGTCTGTGGTGGTCCTGGCGTGTACCGAGCAGGGATGATGACAGTTCTGCGCGGTATACCAGGGATCCATGTGGTGCTCGAATTCGACACCGCGAGTTACAGCCCCAAGCTGCTGAGTGACCATCAGGCACGCGTACTGCTGATGGATCTGGACAGCTTCGACATCGAGGACCTGCTGGCGAGGCAGCTGGTCAGCAGGACCGCCGAGCAGGCGGTGAAGGTGCTCGCACTGTCCGCGAGCCTCGACCCCGGCACCGCGATCAAGGTACTGCTCGGCGGCGCGCAGGGCTTCCTGCACAAGGACACCGCCGTCCAGGGCCTGGTCGAGGCGATCCGCGCGGTCGACCGCGGCGGCGTCGCCCTCGACCCGCAGGTGGCGAGCGAACTGGTCACGGCGCTGCGCTACAGCGGCCCGTCCGAGGTCCCGGCCGGCCCGGGCGACGCGGTGAAGCTCACCCCGCGGCAGCGGCAGATCCTCGGCCTGATCGGCCACGGACTGACCAATGTGGAGATCGCCGACCAGCTACAGCTGGGCAGGCCCACGGTGAAGACCCACATCTCCTCGCTGCTGCGCGCGCTCGACCTGCGCGACCGCACCCAACTGGCGGTGTACGCCTGCATGCACGGATTCCGGACCCACGCGGCACTTCCCTGATGAGAACGACCCGGCCGGCTGCGGAACACCCGTAGCCGGCCGGGGATTCCCCGCACCGGGCCGGGGATTTCCCGCAAGCGGCCGGGGATTTCCCGCCGATATTTCGCGGCAGATCTCCGATGCGGACCGAGAGGACCGTCGGACATGATTCTCACATGAGCAAACAAAAGGTGAGTCGAATCAGGGCCGAGGATATCGAGCCCTATCGGGCCCGCGGCGGCCAGTTGCGGATGGTGCTGCACCCCGGTTCCGTCGGCAGCCGCTCCGGATACATGGGAACGGCGGTTCTGCAGCCCGGCGAATACGTGGTCGAGCATTTCCACCCGTACGGCGAGGAGTTCCTTTTCGTCGTCAGCGGCGACCTCATGCTGGAGGCGGAGGGCGAGGACTGGCCGGTGTCGGCCGGCGAGGGCATCTACGTACCGATCGGCAAGCGGCACCGGCTCCGCAACGTGGGTTCGACGGAGTCGCTGGCCGTCTACCACGTCGGCCCGCTCGCCCCGGACCCGGCGCTGGCGCACGTCGACACCGAGGTGCTCGGCGAGGAGGGCAACGGCGGGACGGCGGACGGGCAGAGCGACCAGGCGGCCGGCACGGCCCGGGTGCTGTTCATGATGAAGGTGGCCGAGGACAGGCGCGAGGACTTCCTCGCCGCGTACGAGAAGGTGCGGCTGGACGTCGCCGCGACACACGGCCACATCCGCGACCAGATCTGCCGGGCGCCCGACAAGCCGGAGCAGTGGCTGATCGCCAGCGAGTGGACCTCGATCGAGGACTTCTTCACCTGGGAGCGCTCCGAGGAGCACAAGGAACTGGTCCGGCCGATGCGCGAGTGCTACTCCGAGCCGGAGTTCCGGAGTTTCACGGTGGTCGCCGAGACGATGGCGACGTGGTCATGAGCACGATTTCCACCGAGGAACGCCTGATGACGTACATCAACGTCTTCCACTGCAAGCCGGAGAACCAGCAGGCGCTGTCCGCCGCGATCCACAAGGAGACCGACGAGATCGTCCGGCACATGCCCGGCTTCATCTCGGCCAACGTGCACTGCAGCGTGGACGGCAGCCGGGTCACCAACTACGCGCAGTGGAGCGAACTCGCCGCGTTCCAGGAGCACATCAGGAGCGAGGCGGGCCGCGCGCTGATCCTCGAAATGCACAAATACGCCGACAACGTGGACGTCCACGTCTACCAGGTCGACTGGATCATGTCCGGCGAAGGGAAATGACCATGGGTACCGCACGAGAGCTCTGGGATTCGGTGTACGCGGCGGTCGAGGCCGACAACGGCGGCGCGCTGAACGCGCTGTGCAGCGCGGACGTCGAGATCCGCACCGCCAGCCAGGACACCAGGGGCGCCGAGCGGCTCGCCGGGATGTTCGCGCAACAGCGCGGGCTCTACGACGAGTTGGAGCACAAGGTGGACGGGATCATCGAGTCCGCCGACGGCTCCGCGCTGTCGGTCGAGCTGACCCTGTCCGGCATCCCCAAGGGCACCGAGCAGCGGCTGACCTGGAACGTGGTGGAGACGGTCAGGGCCGACGCCGGCCGCATCGTGTCCTGGCACGCGATGCTCGACCGCACCGGCCTGATCCAGCAGATCCAGGCACTCAAGCGATGACCGCCGCGCCGGTGCCCGGGCCGATGTCAGCGCCGGCCGCAACCGCCGTACGGCAGGCGCCCGTTCGGGCCGAGGTCGAGGTAGCCGACGGCGTGGTCGCGGTGCTCAACGGGGACGGCGGCGCGGGCCTGTCCAACAGCGTGCTGCTGCTCGGCGAGCCGGCCACCGTCATCGACACGATGCTGCTGCCGTCGATGGCCGACGACATCGTCGCCGCGCTGAGCCGCCGGGGCAGGCGCGCCGAGCTGGTCGTCAACACCCACATCCACACCGACCACATCGGCGGGAACGTCCTGTTCGACGGCGTGCCGATCGTCGCCCACCCGCGCACGGCGGCCGGGATGCGCAAGATGATCGGCGAGCCGGGGCTGCCCACGCTGCTCGCCAAGGTGATGCCCAGGTTCGCGGCGGTGCTCGCCGACTGGGACAGCGTGGCCGCCGACCCGGTGCCGCCGGCCGGCATCGAACGCCAACTGCCCTTCGGTGCGCGGGTCCTGGAGTTCACCGACGCCCACTCGGCGGCCGACCTCGTGGTGTGGCTGCCGGCCGAACAGGTGCTGGTCACCGGCGACCTGTGCTTCTCCGGGGTGACCCCGCTCGCGGTGCACGGCCGGGTCGGCCGCTGGCGGGCCGCCCTCGACCAACTCATCGCGCTGCGCCCGAAGGTGGTACTGCCCGGGCACGGCAAGCCGGCCGGGATCGGCGAACTCCGCGACCTGGCCGACTACTTCGACCGCGTGCTGGCCGCCGCCCGGCTGGCACACACCGGGCAGCTGTCCGCCGAGACGGTATGGGCGCGGTTCGATCCCGGCCCGGCGGCGGGCTGGCTCGAACCCGAACGGACCCTCGTCAACATCCAGGTGGCTCTGTCCGAGCTCACCGGAACACCATTCCAAGGAGAACATCGTGTCCAACAAGGCCATGGCCCGACGCATTCTTGACGAAGGCTTCTCGCAGGGCAACGCCGACGTCCTCGACGAGGTGATGACCGAGGACTTCGTCAACCACAACGCGCCCCCCGGAATGGACACCAGCCGCGAGGGCGTCAAGTCGGTGATCCGGATCGAGCGGGAGGGCTTCCCCGACCTGAAGGCCGACATCATCCGCGAGTTCGAGGACGGCGACTTCGTCATCCAGCACGTGACGCTCACCGGCACGCACAAGGGCGTGGTGTTCGGCGCGGAGCCGACCGGCCGGACCATCAGCTGGAACGAGATCCACATCGCACGGGTCCGCGACGGCCGGGTCAGCGAGCACTGGGCGTGCAACGACCTGCACGTCCTGATGATGCAGCTCGGCAAGATGACGCCGCCCGACACGTCCGCGTTCCGCCGGGCGGCCGCCGGTTCCTGACCGGCCGCCCAGCGTCGTCCCTCCGGGATCTCGTCGAGGAGATGCATCATGACTGACGGTTTCGCCAACGGTTCGGGCTCGGCTTCGGGCTCCGGCTCGGGTTCGGCTTCGGGCTCGGGTTCGGGCTCGGGTTCGGGTTCGGGTTCGGGTAACGGGATCGCCGACGGTTCCGCGGTGGAGTCCGCGGACGGTTTCGCGATCATCGGGCTCGCCGCCAGGCTGCCCCGGGCGAACGGGCCGGCCGAGTTCTGGCGGCTGCTGCGCTCCGGCACCGACGCGGTGACCGACCCGCCCGCGGGGCGGACGTCGACCGCCCGCCGTGGTGCGTTCCTCGACGACGTCTCCGGGTTCGACGCCGGTTTCTTCGGGATCTTCCCGCGCGAGGCCGCCGCCATGGACCCGCACCAGCGGCTGATTCTGGAGCTGGGGTGGGAGGCGCTGGAGAGCGCCCGGCTGACGCGGGAGCGGGCCGCCGGGACGCAGACCGGTGTGTTCGTGGCGGCGCCGGGCGAGTACGGGCAGGCGGACGGCTCGCCGGAGGGCGGGCCTGACCAGTACACGTTCACCGGGCGGCAGCGCGGGATGGTGGCCAACCGGTTGTCGTACGCCCTGGGGCTGACCGGCCCCAGCCTCACGGTGGACACCGGGCAGTCCTCGTCACTGGTCGCCGTCCACCTGGCGGTGCAATCGCTGCGGACCGGTGAGTGCGATGTGGCCCTGGCGGGCGGGGCCAGCCTGATGCTGGCCCCGGACGCCGACAGCGGCCTGGCCGAGATGGGCGTGCTCTCCCCCGACGGCCGCTGCCACGTCTTCGACAGCCGCGCCAACGGCTTCGTCCGCGGTGAGGGCGGCGGCCTGGTCGTCCTGAAGCGACTGCCCGACGCCCTCGCCGACGGCGACCCCATCGCCGCGGTCATCGCGGGCAGCGCGGTCAACAACGACGGCCGCACGGACGGTCTGACGATGCCCAGCGCCGCGTCCCAGCAGGCACTGCTCGCGCGGGCGTACCGGCAGGCCGGCATCGACCCGGCCGCCGTCCAGTACGTCGAACTGCACGGAACGGGCACGGCGGTCGGCGACCCGGTGGAGGCAGCCGGCCTCGGCGCGGCCCTCGGCACCGCCGAGGGCCGGACCAGCCCGCTGCTGGTCGGCTCGGTCAAAACCAACATCGGCCACCTGGAGGCGGCGGCCGGGATCGCCGGCCTGCTCAAGACCGTACTGAGCCTGCGGGAGCGCGAGTTGCCCGCAAGCCTGCACTTCGCGCACCCCAACCCGGCGATCGCCCTGGACGAGTTGAACGTGGAGGTGAACGCACGGACGCGCCCGTGGCCGCCCGGCCGCGCGGTGGCCGGCGTGAGCTCCTTCGGCCTGGGCGGCACGAACTGCCACGTGATCCTGACGGAGGCTCCGTCGCGCCCGGATGCGCCTGCCCCGGCAGGGATGGCGGTGGTGCCGTGGGTGCTCTCCGCGAAGACGCCGGCCGCGCTACGCGCCCAGGCCGGCCGCCTGCTCGCGAGGTTCGCGTCGACCGGTCCCGACCGCCCGGACCCGGTGGATGTGGGCTTCTCGCTGGCGACGACGCGGACGGTGTTCGGGGTGAGGGGGGTGGTGCTCGGTCGTGATGGGGCCGACCTGGAGTCTGGGTTAAGGGAGTTGGCGGCCGGTGGCGGCCCGGTGGTGGAGGGTCCGGCGCTGGCCGGCCCAACGGAGGCTGGCCTGAGTGGCCTCGCCCCGGCGGAGAGTGGCCGGAATGGCGTCCTCCCGGCGGCGGACGGCTCGGCCGGCAGGCCGACGGCTGTCAGTCCCCCGGCTGTCAGCCCGACGGCGGAGAGTCAGACCGCAGACGGATCCGCGGGGCCCACCTCGACGGCGGACAGCCCGGGGGCGCTCCACCCGGAGGCCGAGTCGGCGGAGGCCAGCGGTGCGACCGAGGGGTCGGCGGCTGTCAGCCTGACGGCGGAGCGCCAGACGGCTGACGGCCCAGCCGGCAGGCCGACGGCTGTCGATGCCCCGTCCGTCAGCCTCACGACGCAGTCTCAGACCGCAGACGGACCCGGGGGACCCACACCGTCGGCAGACGGCCCGACGGTGCTCCAACCGGCGGCCGAGTCGGGGGCGCTCAGCACAACGGCCGGCAGGCCGGGGGCGCTTCAACCGGCGGTCGGCGCAACGGGTGACGTGCCAGTCGTCGGCGGACTGGCGGCGCCCGCCTCGGTCGCCTCCGCGCTTTCTGCGATGGCCGCCGCGTTCGTGGGTGGGGGCGAGGTGGACTGGGGCGCGGTCTTTGACGGGACCGGGGCGCGGACGGTCGACCTGCCCACGTATGCCTTCGAGCGGTCGAGCGCCGGCCCCGACCGGGCCGCGCCCGCCGTAGCCACCACCGGTGACGACCTGCTCGGGGTCGTCCGCGCCCAGGTCGCCGCCCAGTTGGGGCACGACGACGCCAACTCCGTACCCCGGGATCGCGGCTTCAAAGACCTCGGCTTCGGCTCGCTCGCCGCCGTCGAACTCGCCGAGCGGCTCACCGCCGCGATCGGTGCGCAGGTCGAGGCGACCGCCGTCTTTGACTACCCGAACCCGGCCGCGCTCGCCGCGCACCTGGCCGGGCTCGCCTCTGACCGTCACACCGCCGGCGACGTGCCGGCCCCCGTTCCGCCGGCCGGCGACCACCCCCGAACGGTCCCGGCCGGTGCCCCCGCAGCCGGTGCCGACGATCCGATCGCGATCGTCGGCACCGGCTGCCGATACCCCGGCGGCGTCACCTCCGCGGACGGCCTGTGGGAGGTCGCGGCGACCGGCCGGGACGTGATCTCCGGCTTCCCCACCGACCGCGGCTGGGACCTGGCGGCGCTCTACGACCCCGACCCGGACCGGGTCGGAACCACCTACGTCCGCGAGGGCGGCTTCCTCGCCGACGCCGCCGGGTTCGACGCCGGGTTCTTCGGGATCAGCCCGAGCGAGACGCTCGCGATGGACCCGCAGCAGCGGCTGCTGCTCGAAGTCACCTGGGAGGCGCTGGAGAACGCCGGCATCGACCCGCACACCCTGGCCGGCAGCCGAACCGGCACGTTCGTCGGCATGTACGGCTGGGACGCCGGCGAGTCCGTCGAGGGCTACCGGATCACCGGCGGCCTGTCGGCGGTCGCGTCCGGCCGGGTCGCGTACACGCTCGGCCTCGAAGGGCCGGCCGTGACGATCGACACGGCGTGCTCGTCCTCACTGGTCGCGATGCATCTGGCCGCCCAGTCGCTGCGGTCGGGCGAATCGGACCTGGTGCTGGCCGGGGGCGCCACCGTCATGTCGACCCCCCGCGTCTTCCTCGAATTCGCCCGGCAGCGCGGCCTCTCCCCGGACGCGCGGTGCAAGTCCTTCGCGGCGGACGCGGACGGCACGGCGTGGGCGGAGGGCGTCGGCGTCGTCGTCCTGGAACGGTTGTCGGACGCGCGGCGCAACGGGCACGAGGTGCTGGCGCTGCTGCGCGGCAGCGCGATGAACCAAGACGGCGCGTCCAACGGGCTCACCGCGCCCAACGGCCCCTCCCAGCAACGGGTGATCCGCGCCGCACTCGCTGACGCGGGCCTGACTCCCGGCGACGTGGACGTCGTCGAGGCGCACGGCACCGGGACGCCGCTCGGCGACCCGATCGAAGCGCAGGCCGTGCTCGCCACCTACGGACGCGGCCATCCGCCGCACCGCCAACTCCTGCTCGGCTCGCTGAAGTCGAACATCGGGCACACGCAGGCGGCTGCGGGCGTGGCGGGCGTGATCAAGATGGTCGGCGCGCTGCGGCACGGTATCGTGCCCGCCACATTGCACGTCAACGCCCCTACCGCTCACGTGAAATGGTCCGGCAGTGGGGTACGGCTCGCGACCCGTGCCCAGGACTGGCCGGAGACCGGGCGGCCGCGTCGGGCGGGTGTGTCCTCGTTCGGGATCTCCGGCACCAACGCGCACGTCATCCTCGAACAGGCCCCGGTTGACGGGGCGTTGCGCCAGGGCGATTCACGGCCGTCCGTCGTGCCGTGGGTCCTGTCGGCGCAGACCGAGGACGCTCTGCGCGGACAGGCACAGCGCCTGCTCGCGCACATCGCCGCCGACACCGCCGAGCGCGATCCGGCGGACATCGGCCGTTCGCTGGCGTCCCGTTCGCGGTTCGCGTACCGCGCGGTAGTGGTCGGCGCGGACTCCCACGCCCTGACGGCCGGCCTGTCGGCGGTGGCCGACGGGCTGCCCGTCGGGAACGTGACCTACGGCCAGGCGGAGGAGGAGCCCGGGAAGACCGCGTTCGTCTTCCCCGGTTACGGCTCCCAGTGGCGCGGGATGGCCGCCGAACTGCTCGACACCGAGCCGGTGTTCGCCGCCCGCATGGCTGACTGCGCCCGGATCATGGACCCGTTGGTGGACTGGTCGCTGCTCGACATCGTCCGGGAGGCGGCGGACGACTCCTGGCTGGCGCGCGCCGACATCACGCAGCCCGCGCTGTTCGCCGTACTGGTGTCGCTGGCCGAGCTGTGGCGCTCGCTGGGCGTGCGGCCCGACGCCGTCGTGGGCTCGTCGCAGGGCGAGATCGCGGCGGCCTGCGTGGCCGGCGCGCTGTCGCTCGACGACGCGTGCCGGCTCATCGTGGCCCGCTCCAGCCTGCTCAACGAACGGCTCCCCGGCGCCATCGCCTCGGTCGGCGCACCGGTGGCCGAGGTCGTGGACCGGCTGCCGCCCGGCCTGGCGATCGCGGGCGTCAACGGCCCGGCGGGCACGACGGTGACCGGCCCGGCGGACGCGCTCGACGATTTCGTCGCCGAGCTGCGGGCCGCCGACGTGCCGGCCAGGATCGTCGCGCCGTTCGCCTCGCACTCACCGCTGCTCGACCCGCTGGAGGACCGGTTCGCCGACCTGGTCTCGTTCGTCCGCCCGGCCGGCTCGCCGGTGCCGGTGTACTCGACGGTGACGGGCGCGCCCGTCGCGGGCGAGGAGCTGACGGCGGACTACTGGTTCCGCAACTGCCGGCAGCCGGTGGCGTTCCAGCCTGCGGTGGAGGCACTGCTCGCGGACGGGTTCACGCACTTCGTGGAGTGCTCGCCGCATCCCGCGATGGGCATCCACATCGAGCAGACCGCCGAACGGGTCGGCCGCACAGCGGTGGTGGTCGGCTCGGTGCGGCGCGACGAGGGCGGCCCGGCACGTTTCCTGACCTCGGCGGCGGAGCGGTTCGTTCACGGCGGCGAGGTGGATTGGGCTCCGGCGTTCGGCGCCGGTGCCCGCCAAGTGCCGCTGCCGACATACGCGTTCGACCGGCGCCGGTACTGGCTTGAGCCGGTGCCCCAGGCGGACGTGACCGGTCTGGGCCTGACCGCAGCCGATCACCCGCTGGTCGGCGCGGTGGCCGAACTTCCCGGCACGGGTGCGGTGTTGCTGACCGGCCGGCTGTCCCTCGCCGCCCACGGCTGGCTGGCCGACCACGCGGTGGCGGGCACGACGTTGCTGCCGGCGACGGCGTTCGTCGAACTGGCCTTGCGCGCGGGGGCGGCGGCCGGCCGGGGGGTGCTGGGTGAACTGGTGATCCAGACACCGCTGGTGCTGCCCGAGCAGGGTGGCGTGGACGTCCGGGTGGTCGCGGACGAGGGTGGGGTCGCGATCCACTCGCGGACGGATGGCGAGTGGGTGATGCATGCGCGGGGCGAGTTGGCGGAGGGGGCGTCGGCTGACCCGTCCGCCCGGCTGGACGAATGGCCGCCTGCTGCGTCAACGCCGGTGGACCTGGCCGACGCCTACCAGCGGCTGGCGGAACGCGGTTACGGCTACGGCCCCGCTTTCCGTGGCCTGCGCGCGGTATGGCGGAGAGGCGAGGAGACCTTCGCCGAGGTAGCCCTCCCGGAAGGCACGCCCCCGACCGGTTTCGCTCTCCACCCGGCCCTGCTGGACGCGGTGTTGCACGCGGCGCTGACGACGTTCGCGGGTGACGGCATGTCCCTGCCGTTCTCCTGGACCGACGTCCGCGTGCTCGCCTCCGGCGCGGCCGCCCTGCGGGTGCGGCTGACGCCGAAGGGCGTTGAGGAGTTCGCGGTGGCGGCCTACGACGAGACGGGCAGCCCGGTGTGCACGGTGGGTTCGGTGACCTTGCGCCGACTGTCCGCCGCACAGCAAGCAGCACTGTCCCGGACAGCGACTTCCCACGTCCTACTGGAACCGACCTGGCCACCCCTGGCCCGGTTGAAGGCGCCCCCGGTGTCGGTGGCGGCATGGGAGGAGTGGGACAGGACGGCAACGCCGCCGAACGTGGTGGTGCTGGATCTCCGGCACGGGTTCGCCCCGGCCGGCCCGCCGGACGCGGCGAGTTCGGTGGCTGTGTCCGACGCGACTGGCACGGAGCCCCCACAGAACGCCGCCGGTTCAGGCTCCGCCCGGCCGCGCGCCGCGAGTTCGGAGGCCGGGGCAGACCTGGCGAACTCCGGTGCTGCCCGGCCTGGCACCGCTAGCCCGAGCGCCAACGGTGCCGGCCTCGACCACGGGGCCGACGTCGTCGCTGCCACGCACCTGGCCACCCACCGCGTGCTCGCCGTGCTCCAGGGGTGGCTGGCCGATGAACGCGCTTCGGAGATCGTTCTGTTGATCGCCACTTGTGGCGCGGTGCAGCGAAGTGGGGATGGGGCCGCTGATCCCGTTGCCGCTGCCGTGTGGGGGCTTGTGCGGGCCGCTCAGGCCGAGGCGCCCGGGCGGGTTGTGCTCGTGGATGCTGACGGGGGGATCGATGTCGCCGGCGTCGTCGCCAGTGGTGAGCCGCAGGTGATGGTCCGGGCGGGGGTGGCGCATGCCGCTCGGCTCACGCCCGTGTCGGACGTCGGCTCGGGCGGGTTCGGCACCGCCGGGGCCACGCTGATCACCGGCGGCACCGGGGGCCTCGGCTCGGCGCTGGCCCGGCATCTCGTCACGCGGCACGGCGTCCGGCAGCTCGTGCTCGCCTCGCGACAGGGGCCCGACGCGCCCGGCGCCGCTGACCTCGTCGCCGATCTGGCCGAGTTGGGGGCCACCGCCCACGTGGTCGCGTGCGATGTCACCGACCGCGCCGCCGTCGACCAGTTGGTGACGTCCGACCTCAGCACCGTCATCCACGCGGCCGGGGTGCTGGACGACGGCGTGCTCGACGCGCTGAGTCCGGACCGGATGGACACCGTCCTGCGGCCCAAGGCCGACGCTGCCTGGTATCTGCACGAGGCCACCGCGCGGACCGGTGCCACGCTCGTCCTGTTCTCCTCCGTGCTCGGCGTGTTCGGCGGCCCCGGACAGGCCAACTACTCCGCTGCCAACGCCTTCCTGGACGCGCTGGCCGGCCACCGGCAGCACCACGGGCTGCCCACCGTGTCCATCGGCTGGGGCCTGTGGGACCGCAGCATCGGCATGACCGGGCAACTGCGCGACGCGGACGTCGACCGGCTCAGGCGGCGCGGCCTGACCGAACTGCCCGTTGACGCGGGGCTGTCGCTCTTCGACGCGGCGCTCGCGCAGGGCCGTCCGCACGTGGTGGCGATGGTGGTCGACCGCGCCGCGCTCCAGGTGTCCGCCGCCACCGGCGAACTGCCCTCGGTGCTGAGCGACTTGATGCCCACCCGGGCTCAAGTCGCGGCCACCGCCGATCCGGCGCCCACGGACCTGCTCACCCTGACCCGTACCGAGGCCGCGTCCCTCCTCGGGCGCGCCGGCGCCGAACAGATCGACCCCGACCGCAACTTCCGTGACCTCGGCTTCGACTCGCTGCTGTCCGTCGAACTGCGCAACCGCCTCAAGACGGCCACCGGAACGCCGCTGCCGGCCGGCGTCGTCTTCGACTACCCCACGCCCGCCGCGCTGGCCGGCTACCTGCGCGAGCGGACCGCCGGCCGCCCCGCTCAAGTCACCGACGCCCGACCTACGTTGGTGGCGGACGACGCCGACCCGATCGTCGTGGTCGGCATGGGCTGCCGCTTCCCCGGCGGCATCGACTCCCCCGCCGACTTGTGGGAGGCCGTCGCCGAGGGCCGCGACGCGATCGGCGACTTCCCGACCGACCGGGGCTGGCAGGTCGCCGGGCTCGCCACCCGCCAGGGCGGATTCCTCGCCGACGCGGGCGCGTTCGACGCCGCCTTCTTCGGCATCAACCCGCACGAGGCCGCCGCGATGGACCCGCAGCAGCGGCTGCTGCTCGAGGTCAGCTGGGAGGCGGTGGAGCGGGCCGGGATCGACCCGGAGTCGCTGGCCGGCAGCAGGACCGGCGTGTTCGCCGGGATCATGGCGCAGGACTACGGCGCCGGGGTCGATGACGCGGCGGCCGGGGTGGAGGGCTACCGGCTGATCGGCAGCCAGGGCAGCGTCGCGTCCGGCCGGGTCGCGTACGCGCTCGGCCTGGAGGGGCCGGCGGTCACCGTGGACACGGCGTGCTCGTCGTCGCTGGTCGCGGTGCACCTGGCGGCGCGGTCGCTGCGGTCCGACGAGTGCGACATGGCGCTGGTCGGCGCGGCAACGGTGATCGCCACGCCGCGCGTGTTCGTGGAGTTCGCCCGGCAGGGCGGCCTGGGCGCGGACGGGCGCTGCAAGTCGTTCGGCGCGGCGGCCGACGGGACGGGCTGGAGCGAGGGCGCGGGCGTGCTCGTGCTCGAACGGCTGTCGCGGGCACGGGAACGCGGCCACCGCGTGCTCGCGGTGCTGCGCGGCAGCGCGCTGAACCAGGACGGCGCGTCCAACGGCCTGACGGCCCCCAACGGCCCGTCCCAGCAACGGGTGATCCGCGCCGCACTCGCCGACGCGGGCCTCGGGAGCGGGGACGTCGACGTACTGGAGGCCCACGGCACAGGCACGGTGCTCGGCGATCCCATCGAGGCGGAGGCGGTGATCGCGACATACGGCCAAGGCCGCCCGGCCGAGCGGCCGTTGCTGCTCGGCTCGGTGAAGTCCAACCTCGGCCACACCCAGGCGGCGGCGGGCATGGCGGGCATGATCAAGATGATCGCCGCGCTCGGCGAGGGCGTGGTACCCCCCACGCTGCACGCGAACCCGCCGACGTCGGCGGTGGACTGGTCGCGCGGCGCGGTCGCGCTGGCCACCGAACGGGCGGAGTGGCCGCGCACGGGGCGCCCCCGGCGGGCGGGGGTATCGGCGTTCGGGATCTCGGGGACGAACGCGCACGTGATTCTTGAACAGGCTCCGGTGGAAGGGGAGTCGGCGCGCGAAGTGCGGCTGGCGCCGCCCGGTAGAGGTCAGTTGGCGCGGGCGGCCACGGGGAGCTTGGCGCGGGCCGCCACGGCACGGCCGACTGCGGCGGGCAGGGGCCAGCAGGAGCCGATCGCGGCGGGCCAGCCGACACCGGCCGGGACGGACCAGGCCGCGACCGCCGCGCCACAGCAACCGATGCCCGCTGGCGCGGACCAGCACGCCGCCACCACCGCACGGCAACCAGCGCCCGCCGGCACCGACCAACCAGACGCCGTTGGCACAGGACGCCTGGCACCTCCCAGCACGGACCAGCCGACACCCGTCGCCGCACAGCGGCCAACCCCCGCTGACGCGGGCCAGCCCACCACCGTCGCCGCACGGCAGCCAGCGCCCGCCGGCAGTGACCGACCTGCCCTCGTCGGCACAGGACGCCCGGCACCGTCCACCGCACAGCGGCCAACACCCGCCGACGCGGGCCAGCCCACCACCGTCGCCGCGCAGCAGCCAGCGCCCGCCGACAGCGACCAACCGGCCCACGTCGGCACAGGACGGCCAACACCGTCCACCGCGAACCAACCAGCACCGGCCCTCGCCAGTGCGGACGAGCCCGCCGCCGTTGCACCCCGGCAGCAGGCCCCCGCCGGCACCGGCCCCGCCGCCCCCGTTGGCTCCGAACGGAGCTGGCCAGTCGTGCCGTTGGTGTTGTCCGCGCGCTCGCCCTCCGCGCTTCGGGGGCAGGCCGCGCGGTTGCTCGCGCATCTGCGGGCGCATGACGGGCTCGACGTGGCGGCGGTCGGCCGTGCGTTGGTTGCGACCCGGTCGCGGTTTCCCTACCGGGCGGTCGTCACCGGTGCGGACCGGGGTGAGTTGCTTGACCGGCTGGGCGAGGCCGCTCACGCCGAGCCGGCCGAACCGGTGGCCGGGCCCGTTGTGTTCCTCTTTCCCGGGCACGGGAGCCAGTACCCGGCCATGGGTGCCGCGCTCTACGCCGAGTTTCCCGCCTATGCCGCCGCGCTCGACGACGTGCTCGGCGCGCTCGACGCCAACCTCGAACGGCCGCTGGCCGACCTGCTGTTCGCCGAGAAGGGGTCGGCCGGTGCGGCCGTGCTCCAGGATCAGACCGAGTTCACCCAGCCAGCGCTGTTCGCCGTCGAGATCGCCCTGTACCGGCTGCTGGAATCGTTCGGGCTGCGGCCCGACTACCTGCTCGGCCACTCCTTCGGCGAGTTGGCCGCGGCGCACGTCGCCGGCATCCTCTCGCTGCCCGACGCCGCCAGGCTGATCACCGCGCGCGGGCGGTCGATGGGGGCCTTGCCGCCAGGCAGCATGGTGCAGATACAGGCCGGCGCCGACGAGATCGAACCCACCCTTGAGCCCGGCGTCTCGATCGCCGCCCTCAACGCGCCCGACGCCACGGTGATTTCCGGGACGGCGGAGGCCGTCGAGCGGGTGGTCGAACGCTGGCGGGAACGCGGCCGGCGGTCGATCAAGCTGCGCAACCGGCACGCGTTCCATTCGGCCGAACTGGACGGCAGGCTCGGTGAGTTCGCGGCCGTGGCGGCGAAGGTCACGTACCAACCGCCGACGATCCCGATCCTGTCCAACGTCACCGGCGGCCCGGCCGGGGAGGGCGACCTGCGGTCGGCGGACTACTGGCTGCGGCACGCCAGGGGCGCGGTACGGTTCGTGCCCTGCGTGAACTCCCTCGCGGAGCTGGGCGCGCGGACCTTCGTGGAGATCGGGCCGGGCCGGGCACTGACCACGCTGACGGCGCAGAGCATTCCCAGCAAGGTGGTGGCGCTGTCGCTGCTGCGGCGCGACCTGCCGGAGTTGACGAGCATGCTGCCCGCGCTCGGCGAGCTGTCGGCGCGGGGACTGCCGGTGGACTGGCGGGCGGTGTTCGGCGAACGGCCGGGCCCGTACGCGGAGTTGCCGAGCTACGCGTTCGACCGGCAGCGCTTCTGGTTGCGGCCCGAACCGGCGGTCGCGGGAACGGGGTTGGGGTTCGTCGCGGCGGACCACCCCGTGCTGACCGCCCGGATGGAGCTGCCGGACGACGGCCCCGTGCTGCTGTCCGGCTCGATCTCCCGCAACTCGCCGCGCTGGCTGGCCGATCACACGGTGGCCGGTACGGTGCTGGCGCCCGGCACGCTCTTCGCCGAACTGGCGCTGCGGGCTTGCGCGGAGCTCGGCGCGAGCACGGTTCGCGAGCTGGTGATCCAGGCGCCGCTGGTGCTCCCGGAGCAGGGCGGGCTGGCGGTCCAGGTGATCGCCCACCCGGCCGGCGAGGTGGTGATTTCCGCGCGCCCGGACGAGCCGGCGGCGACGTGGGTGGTGCACGCGCGGGGTTCGATGGCCGCCGCAGCCCCGGTGATCCCGCCCCGGCTGACGGCCTGGCCGCCGTCCGGCGCCGTGCCGATCGACCTGGGCGGCGCGTACGACCGCCTGGCCCGGCAGGGCTACGACTACGGTCTGACCTTCCGCGGCCTGCGCGCGCTGTGGCGCGACGGCGAGGACGTACTCGCCGAGGTGACGGCGGAGGTCGACACGGCAGGCTACGGCCTGCACCCGGCGCTGCTGGACGCGGCGCTTCAGGCGTGGCTGGTGGGCACGGCGCGGGCCGGCACGGACGTCCCGTTCGCCTGGCAGAACATGACGCTGCACCGTTCCGGGGCGGGGACCCTGCGGGTCAGGCTCTCCCCGTCAGGCCCGGAGGACGTGTCGGTGACTGTGTACGACGAGTCGAGCCACCCGGTGCTCACGGCGGAATCGGTCCGCCTCCGCCCGATGACTCCGACCGTCCGCCTCCACGAACTGGCGTGGACGCCGCTTCCTACGGCCGAACCCGCGCCCCCGGCTGTCCTCGCGTCCGGGGCTGCCGGGCCGACGCGAGTCACCCCGCATGCCGCCGCCACCAACCCCGACTCCATTCCCGTACTCAATCGCGTGCACCCGTCACCTACCGGCTCCGCATCCGCGCACACCTCCACAAACCGGCCGGACACCAGCACCGCAACCGCGCCGCCGACCGGCGTCCCCGGCGCTACGCCCGCCCCCGGCTCCCCCTCCTCGTCGCAGCCCGACGTCGTCGTCCTGGACATGCCCTTCACCGGGTCGGATGTCGTCTCCTCTCTTCACGCCGCCACGCGGAGCGTCTGGAGCGCCTTGGCCGCGCCCGGGAACCAGCGGGTTGTGGTCGTCACCCGAGGGGCCGTCGCCTTGGCCGGCGAGGGGGTTGTTGACCTCGGCGGGGCTGCTGTCTGGGGGCTCGTGCGGGCGGCTCAGTTGGAGCAGCCGGGGAGGTTTGTCGTCGTTGATACGGATGGCGAACTGGATCTCGGGGGTGTGCTGCGCACCGGGGAGTCGCAGCTCGTCATCCGGGCGGGCGTCGCTCACACTCCCCGGCTCGTGCCGCTCCTCGACGAATCGGGCCGCACCTCGACCTTCGGGGCGCACAGCAACGTCCTCATCACCGGGGGCACCGGCGGGCTCGGGGCGTTGTTCGCCCGGCATCTGGTCGCCTCGCATGGGGTCAGGCGGCTCGTGCTCGTCAGCCGGCGCGGGGCGGACGCGCCCGACCTGCCCGCCCTCCAGCGTGAGTTGAACGAACTCGGCGCGGACGTCCGCGTCCTCGCCTGTGACGTCTCCGATCGGGACGCCGTCGGCCGGCTCGTCACCGCCGACCTCACCGGCGTCGTGCACGCGGCCGGAGTGCTCGATGACGGGGTGATCGGGTCGCTCACGCCGGAGCGGCTCAGCTCCGTGCTCGCCGCGAAGGCGGACTCCGCGTGGCATCTGCACGAGGCCACCCGTGGGCTCGACGTGTCTGCGTTCGTGCTGTTCTCGTCCGTCGCCGGCACGCTCGGGTCCGCCGGGCAGGGCAACTACGCGGCGGCGAACGCGTTCCTGGACGGGCTCGCCGCGCATCGCCGGGCCGCCGGGCTGCCTGCCGTGTCGATCGCCTGGGGGCTGTGGGCCGGGCAGCGCGGGATGACGGGGCATCTGCGTGATGCCGATCTCGCGCGGCTGCACGACCGGGGGCTCGCGGCGATCGCCGAGGCCGACGGGCTGGCGATGTTCGACGCCGCGCTCAGCGCGCCGCGCGCGCAGGTCGCCGCGGTCACGTTGCGCGCGCCCGCCCGGCCGGGGCGCAAGGACGATGCTGCAAGGCTGCGACACGAGCTCGCCGGGCTCGACCGGGACGAGCAACGGCAGCGCGTGCTCGACCTGTTGATCCGCACGCTGGGCTCCGTGCTCGGCCACCGCGAGGACCAGGCGCCGGACGCGGAGCGCAACTTCCGTGACCTGGGGGTCGATTCGCTCACCGCGATCGAACTGCGCAACGCGCTCGCCCCGTTGACCGACGTGCCGCTGCCAGCCACCTCCGTGTTCGACCACCCGACTCCGGCGGCGCTCGCCGACCACATCCACCGAACCCTCGTCGCGCCGGTACCGGACGCGCGGCCGAGCCGGAAGGAGTTGATCGAGACGATGGACACCCAGCAACTGATCGCGGCCGCACTGGGGGAAGGTGGTCCGCGATGACCGGCCGGATTCCCGCCGCCCGCATACCGGCCCAACGCAAGCCCCCGCGGCGGGAGTCGGCGGCGCGGAAGGCCGACGTGGGCCGGGCGCGGCCGTCTCCCCCGCACCGGGACCGGGCGTTCCTGGCCGCGATGTGGCAGATCCTCGTCTCGATGGGCGGGCCCTTCGTCCCGCTGATCCCGCCGCCGGCCGAGTTCGAGGACGACCCGCGCGACGGCGCCTGGGGCGACCCGGACTCCGAGTGGGGCTACCTGAGCTACCAGAACGAGCCGGGCTACCGGAGCCACCCGGACCGCCCCAACTCCGGTGGGAGTGAGCCCCGATGACCGAGGACACCGAGGCCCGGCTGGTCGCGGCGCTGCGCGAGTCGCTCAAGGAGATCGAGCGGCTGCGCGGCACTGGCCGGGGCGGCGACGACCCGGTCGCGGTCGTCGGCATCGGCTGCCGGTTCCCCGGCGGCGCCGACTCCGCCGCCGGCCTGTGGGACCTCGTCGTCGAGGGCCGGGACGCGATCTCGGGCTTCCCCGCCGACCGGGGCTGGGACCTGGCCGCGCTCTACGATCCCGACCCGGACCGTCCGGGCACGACGTACGTCCGCGACGGCGGATTCCTCTCCGGTGCCGCCGAGTTCGACGCCGGGTTCTTCGGGATCGGCCCGGTGGAGGCCGTGGCGATGGACCCGCAGCAGCGGCTGCTGCTCGAAGTCGCATGGGAGGCGCTGGAGAACGCCGGCATCGACCCGCACGCCCTGGCCGGCAGCGCGACCGGCGTGTTCGTCGGGCACATGGCCCAGGAGTACGGGCGCGACCTGGCCGAAGCCGGCACCGAGGGCTACCGGTTGACGGGCACGGCGGGCAGCCTCGTCTCCGGCCGGCTGTCCTACACGCTCGGCCTTGAGGGGCCGGCCGTGACGATCGACACGGCGTGCTCGTCGTCGCTGGTCGCGGTACACCTGGCCGCCCAGTCGCTGCGGTCGCGGGATTCGGATCTCGTGCTGGCCGGCGGCGCGACCGTCATGGCGACGCCCCGGGGCTTCGTGGACATGGCCAGGCAGCACGGTCTGGCGCCGGACGGGCGGTGCAAGTCGTTCGCAGCAGCGGCGGACGGCACCGGGTGGGCCGAGGGCGTCGGCGTCGTCGTCCTGGAGCGGCTGTCGGACGCGCGACGGAACGGGCACGAAGTGCTGGCGCTGGTACGCGGCAGCGCGGTCAACCAGGACGGCGCCTCCAACGGGCTCACCGCGCCCAACGGCCCCTCCCAGCAACGGGTGATCCGCGCCGCACTCGCCGACGCGGGCCTGACCACCGCCGACGTGGACATCGTCGAGGCGCACGGAACGGGAACGGTGCTGGGCGATCCCATCGAGGCGCAGGCCGTGCTGGCCACGTACGGGAAGGACCGGCCCGCCGAACGGCCCCTCGCGCTGGGGTCGTTGAAGTCCAACATCGGGCACACCCAGGCAGCGGCCGGGGTGGCCGGCGTGATCAAGATGGTCGGGGCGCTGCGGCACGGCATCGTGCCGCCGACACTGCATGTGGACGCGCCGAGCCCGCATGTGGACTGGACGTCGGGGGCGGTACGGCTGGCGGCCGGGCGGCAGAGCTGGCCGGCGACCGGGCGTCCGCGCCGGGCGGCGGTGTCGGCGTTCGGCATCGCCGGGACCAACGCGCACGTCATCCTCGAACAGGCCCCGCCGACGCCGGAGACGACCCGGCGGCCGATGCCCGCCGTGCCGTGGGTGCTGTCGGCGAAGACCCCGGCCGCGCTGGCCGCACAAGCCGACCGGCTGCTCGCCCTGCTCGCGGCGCCCGAGGGGGCCGAACTCGACCCGGTGGACGTGGGGTTCACCCTGCTGGCCCGGGCCCGGTTCGCCCACCGGGCCGTCGTACTCGGCGCCAACCGGGACGAACTGCTCGCGGGGCTGCGGCGGTTCGCCCGCGCGCCCGAGCCGGGCAGCGTGATCGGACGTGGCGAACTGCGGGACCTGGCCGAGCGGTTCACGGCCGGCGGCGCGATCGACTGGGCGGCCCTCTTCGCCGAGTCCGGCGCCCGGCGGGTCGAGCTGCCGACGTATCCCTTCGCCCGGCAGCGCTTCTGGTCCGCGCCGGGCCCGTCGGCGACACCGGCGGCCGCCAACACCACCGCACCAGCAGGGGACTTCACCGACACCGTACGGACCGCCGTCGCCGACATGCTCGCCGAGTACGGCCCGGTCGGCCTGGACGACGACCTCGTCGCCCACGGGCTGAACTCGCTGACCGCCGTCGAACTGCGCGGCCGGCTCCAGGCGTTGACCGACGCCCGGATCGGCCTGAGCGACATCTTCGACCACCCGACCATCCGCTCGCTGGCCACGTTCCTTGACGAGCACTGACTCTTCCGCCGCCTGCTCCCCCACCCGCTCCACCGACCGTTCCGGAGGCTCTCGATGACCATCGACCCCGTTGCCGCGCTCGGCTTCGACCAGTTGGTGCCGCCCGCGACCGTGAACCGGCGCTCCGCCCGCGAGGTGTTCGTCACCGACCACGCGCGGATCGGCCCCGAGGAGTACGCCATCGCCATACGGGTGGCGCCCGACCACCCGCTGTGGTCGGACCAGCAGGCGCCCTGGCACGACCCGTTGGCGATGACGGAGGCGTTCCGGCAGGCGTTCGTCGTGATCCGGCACGAGTACCTGGACGTCAAGCGGGGCACCCCGTCCGCCGTGCAGCAGATCACCCTGACCGTGCCGGAGTTGGCCGCCTTCCGGGCCGACGGGAGCACGCCGCTGCAAGGCGTCATCAAGGTCAGGGTCACGCAGACCGACGAGACGTTCGACATCGCCGGCGACTTCATCGTCGGCTCGGCGCGGGCGATGACGCTGTCGTTCGGCAGCGTCCTGTTCCCGCCCAAGTCCTACCGGGAGATCCGGGACTACCAGCGGTCCCGGCGGACCGTGGACGCTGGGAGCGGCGGGAGCGGCGGGAGCGGCGGCACGGCCGACGTCAAGCCGGTCGAGCCCGAGTCGGTCGGGCGGCGCGACCGGGGCAACGTGGTGATCGGGCCCGCCGTGCGGCCCGGCCGGTTCCCGCTGCTGGTGGACCGCACCCATCCGTCGTTCTTCGACCGGGACTACGACCACATCCCGGCGTCGCTGCTGATCGAGGCCATGCGGCAGTCCGCGCTGCGCAGCGCGGCGGAGGCGGGGCTGCGCGCGGGCGAGGCGGCCCTGACCCGGGCCGAGTTGGACTTCGGCATCTTCGTGGAGATCGACGTGCCCGCCGAGTGCGCGGTGACGGTGACCGGCCGGCCGGGCGCGGTGACGGCGTCGGTCGCCATCGACCAGGCGGGCGTCCGGGTCGCGAGCGGAACGCTGGAGCTGACCGCGCTCAACCCCTGACGCGCCCAACGCCTGAGGCGCGCGCCACCGTGACGCGCGCGCCACCGTGACGCGCCCACCGCCGTGACCCGCCCCGCCACCCTGGCACGCCCGCCGCCGTGCCCCTCCGATTCCCGTGACGCGTCCCGCCCCCGGCGACGAGCCCGAGCCGACAAGCCCGGCCCCAGCCCGAGAATCCCAACCCGCGCCCCGCCCCCGCCGCCCCCCAGACCGCCAAAGGTGATGGTTCCCATGGACGTTCGCCGCGAAGTCGCCCTGGTCTTCCCCGGCCAGGGCGCCCAACAACCCCGAATGGGCGCGGACTTGTACGGCGCCGACCCCGCCTTCACCTCGCTGCTCGACGAGTTCTTCGCCGCGAGCGGTGCCGAGGGCGCCCGCCTGCGGGACGACTGGCTCTCCGCCCACCCCGGCCCGGAGTTCGACGACTGCTCACGCGCGCAACCCCTGCTGTTCGCCGTCGGCGCCGCACTCGCCGCCGCCGTGATCGCCCGCGGCCTGCGCCCCGCCGTCCTGGTCGGGCACAGCGTCGGCGAGCTCGCGGCAGCAGCCGTCGCCGGGGTGTTCAGCGTCGCCGAGGGCAGCCGGGTGATGGCGGCCAGGACCACCGCGATGGCGGAGACCGAACCCGGCGGGATGCTCGCGGTGGCCGCGAGCGCCGACCGGATCCGCGAGGCGCTCGGCGGCGACCTCGCCGGGCACGGAGTGGCGGTCGCGGCGGTCAACAGCCCCTACCAGACGGTCCTTTCGGGCGGGGAGACCGCGCTGCGCGCCGCCGAGCGAACCCTGACCGCCCAAGTGGTCGCGTGCCGCCCGGTGAAGGCGAGGCAACCGTTCCACAGCCCGCTGTGCGCCGACGCGGCGATCCGGTTCCGCGACCTGCTCAAGGACGTCGAGCTGCGCCCGCCCGCCCTCACCATCCGCTCCACCTGCACGGCCCGCGACGTGACCGCCGCCGAGTCCGTCACCCCGGAGTTCTGGTCGGCCCAACTGGCCAGGCCGGTACTGTTCTGGCCCGCGATGGACGACCTCCTCACCTCCGGTACCCGCGTCTACCTCGAAGCGGGCCCGAAAGGGAGTTGCGCGGCCGTCCTGCAACTCCACCCCGCGGTCCAGAACGGCCGGAACGTCGTCCTGCCCCTGCTCCCGGCAACTCCCGGGTCCGACCCCCGCGCGACCCGCCACCTCTTCGACGAGTCCGTCAGCACCGCCCTGGCGATGACGGCCTGACCGGGGAGGGCCCGGGCGCCTACTCCGCCGCCAGGTCCAGGCTCGCCGGCACCGCGCGGATCGCGCCCGTCAGGCCGGCCAGGAGGGCGGCCCGGCCGCCCGCTCCGCCGCCGCGGACCCAGGCACGGCCGGGGATGCTGAAGGCCGTCATGACCAGCTCGGCCAGGACGTGCAGGCGCAAGTCGTCGCGGTCGAGGGCGAGTTTGGCCGCGAGTGAGGCCACCAACTGCTCTCTCACGCGCGCCCGGTAGTGCTCCAGGTAGCGCAGCAGCGCCGGTTCGGAGACGGCGAGGCGGCGGGTGGCGAGGAAGCGGTCGTCCCAGGTGTCGTCGAGGCCGGAAGCGGCGGCGGCCAGCACCCGGTGCAGCTCGCCGAGCACCGGGCCGGACAGCGGGCCGGCCTCGACCTCGGCCAGGAAGGCCGCCCACAGCTCGGCCTCCGCCTCGATGCCCGCCGCCTCCTTCGCCTCGAAGGTGCGGGAGAACGTGCTCTTGGAGACCTCCGCCTCTTCGGCCAGCTCCTCCAGCGTGACCACGTCGAAGCCCTTCTCGGCGAACAGCCGCAGCGCGGCGTCCGCGAGCGCCCGGCGGGTGCGCAGCTTCTTGCGCTCGCGCAGCGGCAGGGAACGGTCCATCGTCATGGCCGCCATTCTACGCGCACGACATCTGGACTCAAGAGATGCTGAGCACCTTTTGAGCCTTGACATGAAATGAGTCTGAGGTTCATTCTGGGCTGAGAGTCACCCAGCCCCGCACACCTGCACAACGGCACGGAGGAACCCAGTGGACTACAAGCTCGACATGAGCATGATGTTCCAGATCCACAACGCGCTGGTCAGGGACCTCAGACAGGTCGTCCGGATCGCGTCCGGCACCGGCGACGACCCGGCGAAGCTGCTGCGGGCGGCGCTCGGCTGGGAGCTGTTCAAGAAGTTCCTCGTGGTGCACCACCAGACCGAGGACGACATCCTCTGGCCCGCCCTGCGCGCGGCGGTCGCCGGCAACCCCGACCAGCTCGCGCTCGCCGACGCCCTCGAAGCCGAGCACTCCGTCATCGAGCCGCTGTTCGCGGAAATCGACGCGGCCGGCGCCGACCCCGACCACGGCCACCAGCGGTTCGCCGACATCGTGGACGAGTTCGCCGGCAAGCTCACCGGCCACCTCACCCACGAGGAGACCGACGGCCTGCCGCTGATCGACCTCGCGCTGCCGCCCGAGCAGTGGCAGCACTTCGCCGCCGTGCACGGGCAGCGGCTGCTGCCCGACGCCCCGACATACATGCCCTGGCTGCTCAGCGACACCGGGCCGGAGGCCCTCGACCGGATCCTCACCAAGTTCCCGCCGCACCTGGCGACCGCCTTCCGCGAGCAGTGGGCACCGGCCTACTCCGCGCACGACGCCTGGAACGGTCGGTGACCTGCCATGTCCATTGACAGCACCGCCGACGGCACGGCCAAGAGCACCGCCGACGGCACATCCCGTCAGACAACCGGCCCCGCGGGCCCCCGCGGCCTCGGCCTCGCGCTGCTGGTCATCGCCGCCGCCCAGCTCATGCTGGTGCTCGACGACACGATCGTGAACGTCGCCGTGCCCAGCATCCAGCGCTCGCTGGACGTCCCGCCGGCCGACCTGAACTGGGTGATCAGCTTCTACGCGCTCGCCTTCGGCGGGCTGCTGCTCGTCGGCGGCCGGGCCGGCGACCTGTTCGGCCGGCTGCGGGTCTTCCGCGCCGGCATCGCGCTGTTCACGCTCGCCTCGGTGAGCGGCGGATTCGCGCCGAACGAGACGGCGCTGATCGTCTCGCGCGTCGTCCAGGGCTGCGGCGCCGCACTCGCCGCGCCCTGCGCGCTGTCGCTGCTCGCCGTCACCTTCCCCGAGGGCCCGGCGCGGACGAAGGCGCTCGGCGTGTACGGCGCCATGGGCGGCCTCGGCTCGGTGCTCGGCCTGTTGGTGGGCGGGGCGCTGACGGAGTACGCGAGCTGGCGGTGGGTGCTGCTCATCAACGCGCCGATCGCGCTGCTGGTGCTGGCCGGCACGGGCCTGGGCGTGCTGAAGCCCGGCGAGACCGAGCGGGCCCGGATCGACGTGCCCGGCGCCATCACCGCCACGCTCGGCATCGGCTCGCTGATCTACGCGCTGAGCCGCGGCACCGCCGACGGGTGGTCGGACGCCGGCACCCTCGCCTCGTTCGCGGCCGGCGCCGTGCTGGTGGCGTCCTTCCTGGTGATCGAGCGGCGCAGCCGGGCGCCGATGCTGCCCTCCCGGCTGGTCGCCGACCGCAACAGGGGCGGCGCCAACGCGGTGATGCTGCTGCTCGGCCTCGGCCTGCTCGCGATGTTCTACCTGCTCACCCTCTATATGCAGGTGGTACGGCACTACTCGCCGCTGCACACCGGCCTGGCCTACCTGCCGATCGTGGTGGGCACGGGTGTCGCGGTCGCCGGCCTCGGCCCGCGGCTGCTCGCGGCACTGCCGGCCGGGGTCGTGGTCGGGGCCGGGATGGGGCTCGGCGCGGGCGGCCTGCTCTGGGTCGCGCTGCTGCTCGACCCCGGATCGGGCTACTGGGTGACGCTGGTCCCGGCGATGCTGGCCGTCGGCATCGGCACCGGTATGACGTTCATCGGCTGCACGGTGACCGGCATGCGGGGCGTCGAGCCGCGCGAGTCGGGCGTGGCGGCCGGCCTGCTGAACACCAGCGTGCAGTGCGGCGGCGCGCTGGGCCTCGCGGCGCTCGCGGCCGTCGCCTCGACGGTCACCAGGAACAAGGTGTCCGCGGGCCACGCCGCCGCCTCCGCACTGACCAGCGGGTACGCGGCCGGCCTGCTGGCGGGCGCGGTGATCTACGCGGTGGCCGCGGTGGTCGCGGCCGGCACCATGAACGCCCGGCTCACCGCGGAGGAGGCCGCCGGCCACTGACCGCCGGGGCCGCCGCCCTCCCCGTATGCCGCTGTCCCGTACGCCGCCCTCCCGCACCCCACCGGGACGGCGGCACCGGCGCGCGCGCCTCCCAGCCCCGTCAGATCCGCTCGGGCAGCCCGAACATCGCGAAGACCTCAGGATCGGTGAAGACGACGTTCCGGGCGATCAGGCCGCCCGCCACGGTGAGGAGCTGCAACGAATGCACCCGGTGGCCGCCGTCCGGCTCCCGCGTGTACAGCACCAGCGCCGGCTGCCCGTTCGCGGTGAGCGGCCCGGTCCCGTCGGGGAGGCGGTCCAGCATCCGGCAGTCCATGCCGCGCATCTCGTAGACCCGGTCGATGAACAGGCCGTAGTCGCGCCTGCCGCGGAACCACAGCGGCACCGGCGGCATCTCCAGCACCGCGTCCGCCGCGAGCAGCCGCACCAGCGCGGGCACGTCGGCCGTCTCGAACGCCCGCACATAGCGCTGGACCAGCGCCCGCACCTCGGGGTCCTCGGGCTCGGCGACCTCGTCGGGGCCGCCCGCGTCGGCGAGGGCGGCCCGGGCCCGCTGGAGCGCGCTGTTGACGGCGGCGGCCGTGGTCTCCAGCTGCTCGGCGACCTCGGCGGCGCTGAACTGCAGCACCTCGCGCAGTACCAGCACGGCCCGCTGCCGCGCCGGCAGCACCTGCGTGGCGGCCACCAGCGCGAGCCGCAGGTCGGCCCGTACGTCCGCGTCGAACCGCGGGTCGGGGAAGGGCTCAAGCCAGGGGACGTCGAGCGCCGGGGTGAGCGGCGCCCGGGGGTCGTCGCCCGGCGCGCCGAGGCCCGACGGCAGCGGACGCCGGCCGCGTCCCTCCAGTGCGTTCAGGCAGGTGTTGGTCGCGATCCGGTACAGCCAGGTGCGCAGCGACGCGCGCGTGCCGTCGTACCGGTCGCGGGCCTTCCACGCGCGCAGCATGGTCTCCTGCACCAGGTCCTCGGCCTCGTGGAACGAGCCCGTCATCCGGTAGCAGTACGCGACCAGCTCGCCGCGGTACGGCTCGTAGTCCGTCCGACCCTCCACCGGTGCCTCCACCGGTCCATCATGGCGCAGCCGGCAGGCCGCCGATCATCAAACCGATGGTGAAGTCGAACCGGTCGTGCAGGGTGCCGGCGGTCAGCTCGGTGGCATACCGCTTGGTCTGCGGGAAGGTGTCGGGCAGCGCGGCGAACCGGCGCAGCAGCTCGTCCTGGCCGACCACCCAGCCGTCCTCGCTGCGGCCCCGGCGGCTGTCGGCGAGCGAGACCTCCAGGCTGTAGGCGTTGACGTAGAGCGTCAGCGAGTCGATCGCCCAGGCGGCGGCCAGCGGGTCGATGCCGCCGGCCAGCAGGATGGCGAGCATGCCCTCGGCGACCCGCAGTGTGTCCAGGTTGGACGGGGCCGCGGCGAAGGCGGCCTGCGAGATGCCGGGGTAGCGCAGGTACTGGTCGCGCAGCTGGGCGCAGACCGCGGTGATCTGCTCCCGCCAGCGGGCCGGGTCGGGCTCCGGCAGGTCGATGACGGCGCACAGCCGGCCGATCAGCAGCTCGTCCAGGTCCTCCTTGTTGACCACGTGGGCGTAGAGCGAGGACGGGCCCGTCTCCAGCGCGCTCGCCACCCGGCGCATGGTGAGGGCGGCGTATCCCTCGCTCTCCACGATGCCGAACGCGGTGCTGATGATGGCCTCGACGGTGATCGGCTTCTTGCGGCCGGCGGCCGGTCCGCTCCGGGACGAGGGGGCGCCGGAGTCGGTGCCGAGCTGGTGTCGTGCTGCGCGCCGTTGCTGCGGAGTCGGGGGCATACGGGCAGTCTAGCGAACTCGCGAACAGTGTTCCACAACACTCCGAACGCTGCTCGTGTTGCCACGAACAGTGTTCTGGCGTAGAACAGTGTTCGTGACCACTCAACAGCTCTCACCCCCAGCGCCCACCACCCCCGCCGGGCTGCCGACCCGCTCCGCGTGGCTCGTCCTGGTCGCCGTCGTGCTGGCCGACATCATGGATCTGATCGACTCCAGCGTCGCCAACCTGGCCGGCCCCTCCATCCGCGCCGACCTCGGCGGCGGCCAGGTGACCCTGCAATGGGTGCTCAGCGCCTACACCGCGGCCTTCGCGCTCGGCCTGGTCATCTCCGGCCGGCTCGGCGACGTGCTCGGCCGCCGCCGACTGTTCCTGCTCGGCATGACCGGCTTCACCCTGGCCTCGCTGGCCTGCGGCCTCGCGCCCGATCCGGTGTTCCTGATCGTCGCCCGCACCCTCCAGGGGCTGTGCGGATCGGTGATGATCCCGCAGGGCCTCGCCCTGGTGAAGGTGGTCTTCCCGCCGCAGCACCTGCGCAAGGCGCTGACCCCGGTCGGCCCGCTGATGGGCGTGACCATGGTGGCCGGGCCGATCCTGGCCGGCTGGCTGCTGCACCTGGACCTGTTCGGCAGCCAGTGGCGGTCGATCTTCCTGATCAACGTCCCCTTCGGGGTGGTCGCCGGGCTGCTCGCCTGGCGGGTGCTGCCCCGCCGCGGCGGCGAGGACCCGGCCGCCCGCCTCGACCTCACCGGCGTCGCGCTGCTCACCGCCGCCTCGGCGCTGCTGATCGTCCCGCTGATCCAGGGCCGCGACCTCGGCTGGCCCGCGTGGACGTACCTGATGATGGCCGGCTCGGCCGTCGTCCTCGCGCTGTTCGTCGTCTCCCAGCGGCGGGCCGCGCACCCGGTCATCACCCCGACGCTGTTCGCCAAGCGCAGCTTCGTCGTCGGCCTGGTGATCGTCGCCGGGTTCTACGCGTCACTGAGCGCGTTCGTGCTCACCATCAACCTGCTGCTCCAGCAGGGCATGCACTGGACGCCGCTGCACGCGGGCCTCGCGCTGATCCCGTGGGCGCTGGGCACCGCGGTCGCCGTGCTGCTCGCCGGCGCGGTGCTCGCCGAGAAGCTCGGCCGCGGCACCCTGCACCTGGGCCTGTCGATCGCCGTCGTCGGCCTGCTCGCCCTGTGGTGGTCGGTCGCCCACTTCGGCGACGGCCTCACCGTCGGGAAGCTGGCGCCCGCGCTGCTGCTCACCGGCTTCGGCTCGGGCCTGGTGTTCATCCCGCTGGTCGACTTCATCATCGGCGACGCCACCCCCGAGGAGGTCGGCACCGGAGCGGGCCTGCTCAACGCGGTGCAGCAGTTCGCCGGCGCGATCGGCGTGGCCGCGCTCGGCACGGTGTTCTTCGCCCGGGTCGGGCACGGCTCCGCGCACTCCTACCTGGCCGCCGCCGAGCTGGTCTTCGGCATCGCGGCCGGCCTGAACCTGCTGACGCTGCTGCTGGTGGGCCTGCTGCCCAAGCACGCGCAGCAGGCCCACTGAGCCGGCCGGCCTCCCGGGAGGGAACGCGGGAGGCCGGGCGGCCGTTCAGGCCGGGATCACCGGGGTCGCCGGCTCGCCGGGAGCGCCGGGAGCGCCGGGAGCGCCAGGGCACCTTGGATCGCCGGGATTACCGGGATCAGCTGCTGCTCGCGTTCGACGGCCCGAAGAACTCGATCTCCGCGATCGAGACCTGCTTCTGCGCGGAGATCTGGTAAGCGGACTCCAGGACGAAGCGGACCTTGGTGACGTCGCCGACCCGCAAGGCACGGCGCTGGCCGCCCGCCCCCTGGTCGAGGGTGATGTCGCGGGTGGTGGTCTTCCCGCTCGACGTGGTGATCTGGGCCTCGATGCGGTGCGGGAGGGCCGCCTTGGTGTTCTGGTCGGCCCGCGAGGAGACCCCCGGGGTGATGATCAGGTCGAGCAGCCGGGTCGGCTGGTCGAAGGACGCCTCGATCCACTGGCCCTGGCCCGACTCGGAGACCCCGGGACCCCACCAGGTGTTGTTGAGCTCGTCGAACGCCGACTGCGGCCCGTGGCCCGGGAAGGAGTGCGACGCGGCGAAGTGGTCGGGCGAGACCGGGGCCCGCTTGGAGAAGTGGTCGCGGGTGGCCTGGACGCCGTCGGGGATGTTGACGGCCGCGATGATCACCAGGGTCAGGGCGACCGCCGCCCCCAGCCAGCTGAGCACCCGGTCGAAGGCGCGGCGCACCCGGGGGCGGTCGCCGGCCCACGGGGTCTCCCGGTTGCGGAAGCCCAGCAGCCGCCGCCACCACGGCAGTTGGCGCCCGGGCACGTGCCGCTCGCCGGCCATCGGCATCGCGCACCTGGCGCAGTAGTGCCGCTCGGGCCGGTTGCCGGTGCCGCACCAGGGGCAGGGCGTGCCGCCCTCGGTGCCGAGCTCCACGCCGGGGGCCCGTACGGACTGCGGGCGCTGGGCCACCGGCCGGCCCGGCAGCACCGGGGCGACCGAGGGGGCCGCGTACGGCTCGGGGTCGGCGACCGGGACGAGCAGCCGGCGGGCCCGGTCGGTCATGCCCTCGCTCTCCAGGGTGCTCGGGCCCTGGGCGTTCGGTCGCTGGGCGCTCGGCCCCTGGGTGCTCGCGGGCTCGTTCTGGAGGGTGTCCTCCAGGTCGGGGTCGGCGGGCGGCGGGGCGCCGGGCGAGTGGTAGCCGGCCGGCGCCTCGAAGGCGGCGGGAGCCTCGCGGGGGGCGGGCATCTCGTAGGCGGCGGGCGTCTCGCGCGCGGCGGGGGCGCTCCCGGCCTGACCGTCCGTGCCGTCCGGGCCGTCCGGGCCCGAGTACGGTCCCCACGGGTCGGACACCTCGGGTACGGGCTGCGGACGGTCCGCGCGGGGCAGGCCGGCGCCGCCGCCCGGACGGGCGAAGGCGTCCCAGCCGGGTTCCGCGGCCGGCGGGCCCGACGGCTGCTCCGCGGGGGACGGCGAGGGGGGCGGCGACGGGACGAGCGACAGCCCGCCGCGTCCCGTGCCCTCCGACGAGCCGCCGGAGCCCTCCTCGGCCGCACGCGAACCGCCCTCGTGCGAGCGGGAGTCGGCGGTCCCCGCGGCGGACCCGGCGGTCGCGTCCGCGGTGGCCCCGTTGCGTTCCGCCCAGCTCAGCACGGCCCCGCAGGCGTCACAGAACGACAGGCCCGGCTCCACGCGGGCGCCGCATTCGCCGCACTTCTGGCTGGTCGTCATCTCTCCGGGGTCCTTTCGGCGGGTTCGCCGACGGTCACCTGGACCGTGTACGGCATGTGGGCGGGCCTGGCGGCGGCCACGATGGTGTCGAGGCGGTACTCGTCCGCCGAGGTGGGCGCCGGCAGCGCCAGGAGTACGTGCAGGCGCGGGCGTTCCTCGCCGGGGAACCGGCCCAGCGGGCGGCCGCTCCAGTCGGCGCCGCCGCTCTCGGTGATCACCGGCTCGGTGCCGAACGCGAGCCTGACCGCCTCGGCCAGGCCGCGCCGGGTGCCGCGGATGCGGTGCAGGTACGCCGCCGTGGCCACGGCGGCACGCAGCAGCGGCTCGGGTTCGGTGCCGTCGGTCTCGGCGCCGACCCAACTGGCCAGCCAGCGGGCGAAGTCGAGCGGCGCGAGGAACGGCTTGAAGTAGGTGTCGAGGCAGTCGAGCGCGCTGTGGATCGGCGCGACCACGTCGTCGAGGCCGGCGACGAAGCGCAGCGCGAGGTCGTCGTCGGCGAAGACGGCCGGCAGCATGCCGCCGATCGGCGCGGACGAGCCGAGGCCGTCGATGGACCCTCTCATCGCCGACTCCCGCTGGTCCAGGCGGTGTTCGGCCCGGCGATCGGCTGGACGTTCGGCCCGGCGTTCGGAGCGGCGCTCATCAGGACGCGTCCCCGATCACCCGGACGCGGTGGTCGAAGGAGAACACCAGCGACGGCGGCGACAGGTCGATCCGGTTGGTCGCGTCGCCGCGCTTGCCGCTCAGCGGGTCGGCCGGGTGCAGCACGACCTCGTCGACCAGCTCCACGCCCGGCACCCGCTGGAGCACCGCGAACGCCTCGCCGGCCTGGACGGGCCGGCCGAACGGCCAGCCCTTGCCGTCGGTGCCGCCGGTCAGCGGGTCCAGGTGCCGGTAGAGGGCGTCGTGCACCTGCCGGCGCACCCGGTCGGTGTCCACGCCGCGGAAGGCGTGCACGGTGGCGACCACGGTGACGCCCTGGTAGAACGGCGGGCCGACCGCCAACCGGGTGCCGATCAGCCGCCGTTCGTCCAGGTGCCGGGTGATCCGCTCCAACAGCGCCTCGCCGAGCACCAGTTGCTCGAACCGCAGCCGGCCGCCGGGATCGGGCACGGCCTGCGGCACCACCAACACCCTTACCGCGTAGGCGCCGTGCTCGCCCTCCTCGCCCTCCAGGCAGGTGATCCGCGCGGTCTCCGGGGCGGCCCGGCGGGCCAGCTCCTCGTAGTCGCGCAGCGTCACCGCCCGGTCCTGCGCGCGCAGGCTGATCGGGGCGCGGACCTTGGCCTCCTCGACCGTCTCGCCGTCCACGCCGCCGAGCGCGGCCTCGCGGTTGACGACCTCGGAGACGTACGGGATGGAGGTCCGCAGGATCTGCACCGAGCCGCGCGCCACGTTGCCGTCCCGGCCGCCGCCGGTGCGGTAGCGGCGGGCCCTGATCGGGGAGCCCTTGGGGGCGACGGTGCCGTACTGGCGCAGCGAGCCGTCGGGTTCGCGGACCGCCGGGCCGAAGGCGATCTCGCCGGTGGTGGCGTCCAGCGTGATGTGCCGGTCCTCGGGGCCGGAGGCGGCGAAGTTCTGCACCACCTCCCAGTCCGTCCAGCCCTCGTGCTCGGCGGTCTGGAGCAGCAGCGGCGGGGTGTCGCCGACGACCGGGAAGTGCGCGAGCCGCAGCCGCTGCCCGGGCAGCCCGGTGGACTCCCCGAGGGCCTCGTCGGTGACGGTCTCGGCGTGCACGGTGGCGGTGGTGCCGCCGATGGTGAAGGCCACGGCCGACCTGATCGTCGGCGAGTTGGTGTAGAAGGGCTGGCCGGGCAGCGGCTCGGTGACCCGGCAGCGCAGCCAGCCGGCCTCCTGGCCGGCGTTGCGGGACAGCACGTGCCCGCCGGGGACGTGCAGCACCACCTCGCCGGGCCGGTTGAGGCCGCCGGTGCCGTCCCGGTCCACCTCGCAGGGCTGCCAGCCGTCCTCGGTCCACGCCTCCCACTCCAGCGGCGGCTGCCGCGGGTCGACGCCGACACCGTCCACCCGGCTGTCCAGGTCGAGGGAGACCGCGCAGTGCGGAACGGCGGCGGTCAGGCCGAGCAGCATGCAGTCGCCGGGCGCGGGCGCCTCCGCGAAGCACAGCACGTCCTTGTCGTCGTCGGCGAGGTCGTGCGTGCGGTCCACCACCTGCTCGCCGCGGTGCTGCACCAGAAGATGGCCCAACGAGCTGTTCACGATGGACAGTTCGCGCTCGGTGGCGAAGACCACCGCCTCCTCGTCGGCGGTCCGCACGGTGGCCGCCTCGGTGCCGACGGGGATCGCCACCGGCTCGTCCTGCGGCGCCGACAGCCAGAAGGTCACATCGGTGCGGGCCGCGGACGGCGGGAACAGCGTGATCCCGACCAGGTCGAGGAACGCCAGGTGGTTCTTCTCCGGCACCCGGTTGAGCCGGTAGACGATCTGGTCGGCCATGTGCGCGACCGTCTCGACCAGCGTGACGCCGGGGTCGGAGACGTTGTGGTCGGTCCACTCCGGCGCGCGCTGCTGGATGTAGCGCTTGGCGTCGTCGACGAACTGCTGGAATCGGCGGTCGTCGAGATTCGGGGAGGGCAGGGCCATCAGCGGTCGCTTTCAGAGGAGTTGCCCGTGCCGGGGCCGGTGCCCGGCTCGTCGTGGGACGGGATGACGTAGAACGGGAAGACGAGGCTGCGCGGGTTGTTCGTGCCGCGGATCGAGTAGCGCACGTCGATGTACAGCACGCTCTGGTCGGTGCCGGCGGTGACCTCGACGTCGTCCACCTCGATCCGCGGCTCCCAGCGGTCCAGGCTGACGTACACCTCGTGCTGGATCCGGCCCGCGGTCTGCTCGTTGACCGGTGCGAAGACCAGGTCCTGGATCGCGCAGCCGAAGTCCGGCCGCATCGGCCGCTCCCCCGGCGCCGTCGACAGGACCAGCCTGATCGCCTCCTCGATCTCGCGTTCCCCGCTGACCAGGGCGATCCCGCCGGTCGGCCCGATCCGCAGCGGGAACGACCACCCCGACCCGACGAACTGCTCGGCCATCAGACCCGCTCCTGCCTTCCTGAAAAGATCGGTATTCGAATCGGCCGCCTCATATCGGCAGCGGAACCCCGTTGACCAGCACCTCGGGCGACATGATCAGCGTGCTGGCGGCCTTGATGGTGGTGTTGGCGATCGAGGTGATCTGCACGGTGCCCTCGCCGGAGAGCATCGCGGCGCCGACCGCGTTCATGTTCAGCGCGCCCAGCGCGTTCAGCCCCAACTCGCCGTTGGCGCGCACGTTGACCACGCCGTCGCCGCTGATGCTCAGCGGGCCGCCGCTCTTGATGGTCAGCGCGCGCCGGGCGCTGAGCGTGAGGTCGGTGCCCGCCTCGACCGACACCTCGCGGCTGCCCTTGATCGTCACCGACCCCTTGCTGTCCACGGTGATCTCGGTGTTGGCCCGGTCCAGGTTGATCACCAGCTGCTTGTCGCCGGTGGTGAGCCGGACGCCCTGCTTCCGGCGGCCGGTCTGCTGGCTCAGCAGGTCCATCCGGTTGCCGTCCCGGTCCGAGACGGTGTGCCGGCTGGCCTTCTTGCGGACGGCGTCGTGCAGCGGCACATCGCTGACGACGGTCGGGTTGTCCTTGCCGTTGTAGAGGCCGCCGATCACGAACGGGTGGTCCAGCGCGCCGCGGTCGAACGCCACCAGCACCTCGTCGTTGACGTCCATCGGGAAGATCCCGCCGCCGCCGAGGCCGCCCAACTGCACCGTCCGCGTCCAGTCGCTGACGTAGCTGTCGTCCAGCCACGGGAACTGCAGCCTGACCCGGCCCTGCTTGAGTGGGTCGTTGACGTCGGTGACCAGCGCGTTGGCCACGCTCGGCAGTCGCGGCGCGATCTCGCCGCCACCGGAGGCGAGCCCGTACAGCGAGCGCCACTGGCGTCCGCTGACCGTCACCCACGACTCGTAGTGCTTGCCGTCGCCGAACAGGTGCCGTACCGAGGTGACGGTGTACTTGCCCTCGAAGGGCTCGCCGACGTCGGACAGCGCCACCGGAACTCCCGGCCGCAGCTTGGGATTTCCGCGCGCGACGACCTCCACCTCGGCGAACGAGGAGGTGACGTCGTCGGCGAGCGCGTCGGCGGCGAACTTCACCTCGTTCTGCTTGTCGTAGGGGGTGCCGGTGTCGACCAGCTTCACCATGCCGAACTTGCCCGCGGCCACCCCCGGCGTGGTGCCGATCCCGATACCGGGGTTGGACACGGCCGGTGAGACGGCGCTGAGCTTCTTCTTCGTGGTGACGTCCCAGCCCCGCGACTCGACCTTGCCGACCTGGTCGGCGGCCGTCACCGCGGCCCGCAGCCGCAGGATGTCGTGGCCGGCCTGGAGCACGAACGGGCTCTTGTCGCCGTCGGTGCTCGGCGAGGGCGCGCCGGAGGACGGCTTGGGCGTCACGAACTGGAACTTGCCGTCCGAGTCGATGGACATCACCATCTCGTTCTCGTCGGCGAGGCGGGCCAGGAAGTCCCAGTCGGTGACGTTGGACTGGCTGATGAACTGGTAGACGGTCTTGGTGGACTGGATCCGGCCGATCGGCACGCCGTCCTGCGCGGCCAGCTTCCTGGCGATGTCGGACGCGCTCTGGTTGCGGAAGGCCGTCACCCGGCGGCGGCGCAGCAGCCGGTGCCCGAGGTCGTAGCCGCGGATGACGGCGAACGTGCCGGTGCCGTCGTAGTCGACCTCAAGTCCGGTGACCTCACCGGTCAGCAGCCGGTCGCCGGCGCCGCGGCCGTCGGCCACCGGCGCCAGCACCACGGTGGTGCCGAACTTCACGCCGAGCTTGCCGAGCAGCTTGCGGTACGGGTCGCGGAAGGTCAGCCGGAACGCGGCCGGCACCCCCACCCCCTGGTCCACGTAGCTGTCCACCAGCGCGCTGGTGTACTCCGGGGGCAGCTTGGCGCCGCCGATCTTGACGTCGATGACATTGGAGAACGCGTACCGCACCATCAGCCGTGCACCTCCTCGGCCGCCGGCAGCACCAGTTCGACGCCGGTCTTCAACTGCCCTGGATCGTCAATGCCGTTGGCCTCGGCGATCGACCGCCAGGCGGCGGCGTTGCCGTACTCCCGCCAGGCCAGCGACTGCAACGAGTCGCCCGCCACCAGCCGGTGGACGCGCTGCGCGGTCAGCGCGCCCGACGTCGGGTTCTGGTTCATGGTCTTGCCGGGGATCTCGTGCAGTTGCAGCCGGCAGGTGGCGCGGATCGGCACGCCGGTGGTGCCGAACAGCGAGTACGCGGCCTCGACCGAACTGACGTACGCGGTGAAGCGGGCCGTCGAGAACGACCCCCACTGGAACACCACCCACGGCGGCGAGGGCTGCTTGGCGCCGATGCTCTTCATCGTCGTCTCGCAGCACTCCAGCAGCGCCTCGACCTTCTTCAGCACGGAGTTGCCGGTCGGCTCGTCGGAGGAGTCGAGGAAGATCTCCACGCTCATCTCCATCGCCTCCACCCCCATGAACTCCGGGAGCGAGCCGTCCCGTTCGATCTGCGCCGGGGTCGCCTTCCACTGCGCGCGCCGGGTCAGCGACAGCTGCGCCGGGTTGAAGTCGAAGCCGAACGTCTTGATCAGCCCGCCGGGCATCGTGCTGTCGCCCACGGGAGGTTCGTGAATTGCCAGGTTGGCGCGGATCAGGCTCTTGCCGGCGCCCCTGCTGCCCTTGGCCATGGTGTCGGCAGTCCCTTCAGTCCGTGAATCCGTGGTGGGCGATCTCCAGGACCTCCGTGGCGACCGCCGGGTTGGCCGGGTCCAGGCTCGGCCCGCTCCAGCTCACCGGCAGCACGTCGATCAGCCCCCAGCTCGCGACCTCCGAGCCGTCCGCGCGCAGCGCCGCGATCTGCGCGGTGGGCCGCTTGATCCCGGTCTGCACGGACGAGATCCACTTGGCGACCTTCGTCGTGTCCGGGGTCAGCGGGCGGGTCAGCCGGATCGTGGAGAACGTGACCCGGGTCGGCAGCGTCCAGACGAAGCCGTTGTTGCCGCCCTCGTGGCGGTGCTCGACCTCCACCTGGGACGCCAGGCCGTCGCACCCGTTGAAGTAGCCGAGGCTCTCGCCGTCGATGCTGAGGCTGAACCAGATGGTGGAGCCCGGGTCCTGGCTGGACATCGCGGCGGGCCTTTCTGTCGTTCGGGTCGATCAGGTCTGTCGTTCGGCTCGGTGCGGTCGGCTCGGTCGGTCGGCTCGGTCGTTCGGGAGGGGGCGGGGTCAGCGGCGTGGGTCGCGGAGTTTGCCGATCCGCTCGCGGTCCAGCCGGAGTTCGGTACGGATCAGCCGGGTGACCCGGCCGATGATCCGGTGCACGAGCTCGTCGAGCTGGAAGTCGGTGAGGTCCCGCGGGTCGAACCCGCCCGCGGGCACGGCGGTGTACTCCGGCGGCGGCGAGGCGGAACGGGCGGCGGCCTGCGGCGGTTCGTACGGTGGCGGCGGCGCGGCCGCGTCCGACCGGGTGTACGCGGGCGGCGGCGGATCGGCGGGCCGGTGTGGCCGGCTCGACTGCGAGGTGAAGACGTTGCCGACGGTGGCCGCGGCGGCGGAGGCGAGGCTGCCGATGGCGGACGAGCCGGGCTTGTGCGCTTTGTTGCGCCCGAGGCGCTGGACGACGGGCATGTCGGTGACGGGGGCCGGTGGCCGCGCGAGGGGCGTCACCGGGAGCGGCGCCGACGTGCTCTGCGCGGGCCGGCGCAGCGGCACGACCTTGGCGGGCCCGGTGACGCTGCGCTGAACGTCGGTGGGTGGGTTGAGGGTTGGCGAGATCGGCGGTACGAGGCTCAGGGCTCCCGGAGGGCCGACGAGGGGTGGCGGCGGGGCCATGGGGAGGATCTGGGCGGAGGTGGTCTGGGTCGGCACGGGCACGGCGCTCATGGGCGCGCCGAGGGGTGAACGCCGGGCCGGGGGCGGGGTGTTGTCCGGGACGGCGTGCACGGGGATCGGAGCGGCGATCGGGGCGCCGAGCCCCGGGCGGGCGCGGCGCTGGACGACGGGCGCGGCGCTGGACGCCGACGTGCCGCGCGTGGAGGGCGAGTTGAGCGGGACGACGGGCAGCGACCCGGCGGGGGTTGTGGCCGAGCCTGACGGGGGGGCGCCGGTCTTGCCGCCGGGACCGTTCACGTGTGAGGAGGGGGACGGCGAAGTGCCATCTCCCGCGCTGGACCCCGGTTGGACCGGACCACGGCTGCCACCGGCCAGGTCGGACGGCGAGAGGCCACTGCTGGCTGAGCGCTGCACGGGCGAGCCAACGCCGGGCGCGGAGCCCGGGCCGTCTTGGTTGCCACCGGCCTGGGCGGACGACGAGGCGCCACCGGCCGCGCGCTGAACGGGCATGCCGGCGCCCGCTGCGGAGCCCGCGCCACGACCGGAACCGGCCGCAGCGCCGCCGTTGCCACCCTGGCCGGGGCCAGCGGAGCCTGCGGCGCCACCACGGTTGCCGGACGGCATGCCGCCGTCACCCACCGCGCGCTGCACCCAGGCACCTGCGGCGGGGCCACGCCCAGATCCGGCAGCACCGCCACCGCTGCCGCCCGAACGACCGCCGTCCCCACCGGCTGATCCACTCGCCGCACCAGGGCCACCGCCTTGACCGGACGGCAAGCCGCCACCGCCACCCGGCGCGCGCTGAACCGGCATCCCCGCACCGGGGCCATTTCCGGAACCGGCGGCCCCACCGCCCGAACCACCCGCAGCGCCAAGGCCACCACCCTGGCCGGACGGCGAGCCGCCGCCAACCGCACGCTGCACGGTCATACCCGCACCGGTCCCTGCGGCGCCACGGCTACCCCCGGCCTGGCCAGACGCCGACGCGCCTACACCGGAGCCGAACGCAACGCCACTACCGCCACCCCGGCCCGAACCTCCCGAACGACCAGCGTCGCCACCGGCCGACCCACCCGCAGCACCACCGCCGCCTTGGCCAGACGGCAAGCCGCCGTCAACCGCACGCTGCACTGGCATACCTGCGCCACCCGCACCGGAACCGGCGGCCCCACCACGGCTACCGCCGGCCTGGCCAGACCCCGAGGCGCCTCCACCGGAGCCAGACGCGGCGCCACCGCTGCCACCCCGACCCGAACCTCCGACGTCTGCCGAGCCACTTGCACCGCCACGCCCGCCTTGGCCGGACGACGAGCCGCCACCAACCGCACGCTGCACGGGCATCCCCGCGCCACCCGCACCAGAGCCGAACGCGGCGCCACCGCTGCCATCACCGGCCGAACTTCCCGAACGACCAGCATCGGCCGAGCCACTTGCACCGCCACGCCCGCCTTGGCCGGACGGCGAGCCGCCACCGCTACCCGCCGCACGCTGCACCGACATACCCGCGCCACCCGCACCGGAGCCGAACGCGGCACCACCGTTGCCATCACCGGCCGAACTTCCCGAACGACCAGCATCGGCCGAGCCACTTGCACCGCCACGGCCGCCTTGGCCGGACGGCGAGCCGCCACCGCTACCCGCCGCACGCTGCACCGACATGCCCGCGCCACCCGCACCGGAACCGGCGGCGCCGCCACGGCTACCGCCAGCGTGACCAGACCCCGAAGCGCCTACACCGGAGCCGAACGCAGCGCCACCGCTGCCACCCCGACCCGAACCTCCCGAACGACCAGCGTCGCCACCCGCAGCACCACGACCGCCTTGGCCGGACGGCGAGCCGCCGCCAACCGCACGCTGCACCGGCATCCCCGCACCGCCCGCACCGGCGTTGCCGCTCGCCGAACCAACCGCACCACCGTGGCCACCGCCGGCCTGACCGGACGGCGACGATCCGCCACCGCCGACCGCCCGCTGCACCGAGGCACCCGCACCGGTGCCGGAACCAGAGTTCCCGCCCGCTGAACCCCCGGGACCACCACCGGAGACACCCCCGCCAGCCGAACCACCCGCACCCGAGCCGAGCGGGCCACGACCCGCACCCGTATTCCCATCGACACCACGGCCGCCGCTGCCCGAAGCAGACGACGAAGCCCCGCCACCACCGGCCGCGCGCTGCACCGGCATACCCGCACCAGACCCCGACGCGCCCGGGCCACGACCCGAACCGGCTCCGCCGCCCGAGCCGCCATGGCCAGCACCAGCCTGGCCGGACGGCATGCCACCGTCACCAACTGCCCGCTGCACCGAGGCGCCCGCACCGGCACCTGAACCCGCCGCAGCGCCGCCCCGGCCTGAACCTCCCGAAAAACCAGCGTCTCCACCGGCAGCACCGGCCGCGCGTTGCACCGGCTTACCAAGGCCGCTCGCGCCAGACCCCGATCCAGCCGGACCGAGACCGGCCCCACCGCCCGAACCGCTCGCACCACCACGGCTACCGCCAGCCTGACCAGACGCCGAGGCGCCACCGCCCGCCTGACCGGACGCCGAAACTCCGCCACCGCCGACAGCCCGCTGAACCGGCGTACCGGCACCGCCCGCACCGGAGCCCAGCCCCGCCGGGCCACGACCGGAACCAGCGTCTCGGCTCGCCGAACTGCCCGCCGAGCCAATAGCACCGCTGCCACCGGCCTGGCCAGACGCCGAAACCCCGCCACTACCCGTCATGCCAGCGCCACCCGCGCCAAAGCCCTGGCCAGCCGCACCACCATCAGCCCCGCTGGCCGAACCACCCGCACCACCACGGCCACCGCCAGCCTGGCCGGACGGCGAACCGCCACCAACCGCCCGCTGAATCGGCGTACCAGCGCCACCCACACCGGACCCCGGGCTACGACCGGCACCGGTGTTCCTACCCGCTGAACTCCCCACAGCGCCGCCGCTGCCAGCCCCGCCCGCAGTCCCGGGACCGGAATTTCCGCCAGCCGTACCCTTACCGCCATCGCCCGCCGGGCCAGACGGCGAACTTCCGCCAGCCGCGCGCTGCACCGGCATGCCAGAGCCCGGCCCTACCGGACCGGAACCACCCGCGACGCCACCGCCGCCCGAACTCTCCTGCCCAGCAAGGGGGTTGGCGCCGCCACCGTTACCGCCGACCGCCCGCTGCACGGAGGCGCCCGCGCCGGAGCCCGCGCCTACCGGGCCAAGTCCCGCACCGGCGGAACCACCCGCAACGCCACCGCCGCCCACCGCGCGCTGTATCGGAGCGCCCAGGCCCACCGGGCCACGTCCGCCCGGCTGGCCGGACGACGAAGCCCCGGATCCGGCCGCACCGGGGGCCGAGCCCCCGGCAAAACCACCCGCGCCGGGGCCGGGGCCGGGGCCTACCGGGCCATCACTGCCACCGACCTCGCCGGACGGCGAACCGCCGCCGAAGACCGCGCGCTGCACCGGCATACCCGCGCCAACGCCCGAACCACCCGCGCCACCCGACGCGCCCGTCCGCGTCACCGGGAGAACACGCTGCTGCCCGCCCGTCGAACCGGAGTCCGACCGGGTCAGGGACCTCGCCCGGGGGGCCTGGGCCGCCGGCAGGGGCGTCACCCGGACGCCGGACGGCGCCGGTGAACTGCCGGGCGTGGACGGCGAACCGCTCACCGCCGCGCGCTGGAGCGGCATCGAACCGCCCGTAACTCCCGCCCCGGCAGGGGACGAAGGCCCCGAACGCTGGTTCGCGGGCAGCGCCCGCAGCGGGACCGCCGGGGCCCGCTGCACCGGGGCCGTGCTGTCCCGCAACGGGATCGTGCCCGGGCGGCGTTCGAGGCCGGAGACCGGGCGGGCGGCCACCGGGCGGGACGCCGGATCGCTGAGCATCGCGGTCGGCTCGCCGCCGAGCACCGCGTGCGAGGCCGTGCCCATGAACGACGGGTTCTGCCAGGTCGGCAGCCGGCCGCCGAACGCGGAGTCGGCGACTCCGGTGCGGCTCACGGCCACCGCCCGCTGGATCGGCGGCAGTCCCGCCCAGGACGCGGCGACCGGCGCGACAGCACCGCCCACCGCTCCCGGCTCACTCCGAGCAGCGGCCGGCGCAGACGCCGGCTCCCCGCCGGACGGCGTACCCGCGTCCGGCGTCCGGCCGCCCCGCAACCGTTCGAACAACCCCACCGCTCAGCCCTCCGCTCCGGCCCGCGTCACCAAGGACGCGATCCCGTCCGTCCAGCGGCGGCGGTCGTGGTGTTCCAGGTCCAGGATCTCTTCCAGGCTCCAGTGGAAGTGGTAGGCGACGTACGCGATCTCCTCGTGCAGCCGGTCGTTCGCGTACGTCACGATTCCCCCAGGCGGCTCCCGCCGAGTTCGACCTCGAAGGGTTCGGCGCAGTGCGGGCACTCCACAGCCGCCCGGGTGTGGCCCTCGGCGTTGATCTGGCGGTAGAAGTCCTGCAGGAACGCCAGGTCGGAGGCGAACATGTTCTCCACGATGCCGTCGTGCACGATCGGGACGGTGCCGAGCCGGGTGATCACCCGGCCGAGCAGCACCACCGACAGGAACGCCGGGTTCTCCTGGACGCGCATGTCGCGCAGCGGGACGAGTTCGTCCCGCGCCGTGGACAGCCGCATCACTCCGTCCCGGTGCACGACGCCCGACTCGTCCACGTATCCGCGCGGCAGCTGGAACGCGAACTCCGTCCGCAGCACCTCCTGTTGCCGAGGCGGCTGCTGCTGGATCGGCGGAGCCTGCACCACCTGCGGAACCTGGCCGGCCGGCGCCCCGTCGGCCGGCGCGGACGGTGTCACGTCCGCGCCGGACTCCTGGACGCTGTCAGCCCTGGCAGCCGAACGGCGCATTACTCGATGACCAGTTCTTCGAACGCGATGGTGACGGTCTCGGTGAGCGCGGCGGCCTCGCCGGCCTTCACCGTGCTCGCGTCGATCTTGTTGCACCAGGCGTTGCGCAGGTGGTAGCGCTTCACCGGGTTGTTCTGGAAGTCCATCATGATGATGGAGGCGTTCTTGCGGGCCGTGGTCATCTGCCCGGTGATCGACTCGTTGATCCACTGGGTGAACGAGGCCGAGTGGGTCATGCCGCGGACCACCGTGCAGGTGCCGTTCTTCTTCACGCCCGGCAGGTTCTTGACCACGTTCTGCCCGTTGGGGGTGTTCTGCTGGTAGGTGATGACGTCCTGCTCCATGCTGAGGCCGCTGACCTCGGAGAGGTACTCGACCATGACACCGTCGATCTGCAGGCCGAAATTGTGTGAGGTGAGAGCGTCACCCGGCTGGAGACTCATGAGTTCGCTGTCCTTGGGAGGGTCGTGAAGGTCGTGAGGGTGGCGTTACGGAGCGGGGCAGCCGGGCGGGCTACTCCTCCAACTCCCCGCTGCCGCTGGAGAACTGGGCCAGCCGGAAGATCACGAACTCGGCGGGCTTGACCGGCGCGATGCCGATCTCGCAGACCACCCGGCCGACGTCCACCGACTCCGGCGGGTTGGTCTCCTCGTCGCACTTGACGTAGAAGGCCTCCTCGGGGCGCTGGCCGAACAGGGCGCCGCTGCGCCACTCGTTGACCAGGAACGCCGAGATGTTGCGCCGGATCCGGGCCCACAGCGCGTGGTCGTTCGGCTCGAACACCACCCACTGGGTGCCGAGGAGTATCGACTCCTCCAGGTAGTTGAAATACCTGCGGATGTTCAGGTAGCGCCAGGCCGGGTCGGAGGAGATGGTGCGGGCTCCCCAGACGCGGATGCCGCGGCCGGGGAAGGCGCGGATGCAGTTGACGCCGATCGGGTTGAGCAGGTCCTGCTCGCCGCGGGTGATCTGGTTCTCCAGGTCCACCGCGCCGCGGACGACCTCGTTGGCGGGCGCCTTGTGCACGCCGCGCTCGGCGTCGTTGCGGGCCCAGATGCCGGCGACGTGGCCGCTCGGCGGGATCATCCTGGACTGGCCGCTGGACGGGTCGAAGGTCTTGATCCACGGGTAGTACAGGGCCGCGTACTTGGAGTCGTAGCCGGCCGTCTCCTGCCGCCACACCCGGATCTGCTGGGCGTTCATGCCCGGCGGCGGGTCGATGACCGCGACCCGGTCGCCCATCAGCTCGCAGTGCGCGATCAGTCCGAGCTGGACGGCCTTGACGGACTCCAGGTCGATCGCGCCGCGCTGGTAGGCGGCCATCAGGTCGGGCACGGCGACCATGGAGATCTCGTCCACGGCCTCCAGGCCGCCGAAGCCGGTGCGGTCCGAGGAGTCGCCCAGGTAGTGGGCCGGGCCGGGGTGCGACTCGTCGGCCGGCGCGCCGGAGGCGGCGGGCGCGGCGGAGCCGGGGGCGGCGAGGGCCACCGTCTGGTTGTCGGGGCGGGCCAGCTGCCCGGCGGGCGCGGCCTCGGCCACGGCGATGAGCTTGGAGCGCTCCTTCACCTGGGTGACCACGTAGTTGCGGCCGCCCTTCTTGGCGCTCACGTCGAAGGTCTCGACCGGCTTGTCGCCGTCCTTGACGACCAGCTTGAAGCGTTCGGGGGCGCCCTCGCCGTCGGCGTCCGCGACCTCGACGCTCAGGGCGCCGCTGCCGCCCGCCGCGATGGCCGTCACCGTGAACGAGCCGAGCTGCTTGGGCTCGCCCGACTCCAGTGCGGCGTGGGCACCGGAGCCGCGCACCGCGGCGCGGCCCGAGCCGGCCGCGCCGTCGATCGGCGCGCCCTCCTTGGAGCCGCCGACGCGGACCACGTAGGCCGCGGAGCCGCCGTTGTTGAAGAAGCCGTAGACGGAGTGCGCGAGGTAGTACCCGTCGGTGAACTCACCGAACGACGCCACGTACTGCGACCAGTTGGTGACCAGGGTCGGCTCGTTCAGTGGACCGCTCGACGCGAGTCCCACGAAGGCCGCGACCGACGTACCCACTCCCTCGATGGGGCGCGAGCCGCTGGTCACCTCCTCGACGTAGACGCCGGGCGACAGGTAGGACGGCATGCTCTGCTCTCCTCGGGGTACGAGACAGGAACGGAGTCAGCCTCTCCCGTACCCGGGCGCGGCCGAAACGTCCCTGGGGGCCGGGCAGGGGGCACCGCCGTTGCCCTCGGGGGCAGCCGCCCGGTGGACGGGCGCACTCAGGAGCGGCCGCCAGGTACGTACTCCTCGGGACGGTCAGCCGGATAGACCGACGCGAACGGCTGGTCGCTCTGGGAGTTGGCCTTCACTGTGATGCGACCGCGGTCGATGCCCAGGCGTACCAGTTCGGCCACCACGGCCCCAGCGCGCTTCTCCGCCAGGTTCCGCAATGCGATCGCTCCGCCGCGGGCGTGGCCTTCGACCACGATCGGCGCCGTGGACTGCTGCCACATGGCGGCCGTCTTCTCCAGCTGACTCTTGCTGAGGTTCGTCAGCACGTCCGAGCGCTCCTCGAAACGCAGCCGCGGAACCTGGGTGGTGACGACTGTCAGCGGGTTGAGCGCGGTGGCGCGGTTCTTGCCGTGGAAGCTGCGCTCGCCACCGGGTTCGTACATCTTGAAATACCACATGCCACCCATAGCGGACTTGACCTCCCGCTCCAGGAGCCCGCGGGCCACCTGACGGGCCTCTTCCTCCGACATGACCTTCCCGGGGTTGGCCCGCACGTAGGCCCCGGCAGTCTGCACGGCGGCGTTGTGCAGGAGCGCCGTCATCAGCGAGGTGCGGTTGAAGTTCTCCAGGCTGATCTGGTCGGCGCCATCACTGCTCTGGGCCACCACCGTGCCGTAGTGGTAGGGCCAGATCCGCTCCGTGGGTACCCGGTTGCGGTAGTGGTCGAACTTCTTGTCCACGCCCGCACGGGGCTCGGAGTCGATGGTCCGGGTGGTCAGCGCCTCGCCGACCTTCGCCCGGGCGCTCTCGTTGATCCCGATGGCGTGTTCACTCGCCGTGAACTGCCCATTGCGCAGGCTCGTGCCGTACGCCGCACCGGGAGCCCGGGCCGGATCGGCGCCCTGAGCGGCCTGTGCCGCCTCCCGCGGGGTGGTCGGCGGCCTGCCGGAGCTCAGCGCGCCGGCCAGGCGCGGCAGCCCGATGCCCCCTCTGGATCCGATGTCGGCGGACACTCCCCTGCCGTCGGGGCCGCGGAAGACGGCCTGGCCCAGCAGTCCTCCGGTGGTCAGCTTCTCGGCGACCTCCACGCATTCGTGCTGGACCAGGTGCATGAATCGGGTCAGGACGGCATCGTCCAGATCCGTCGCGGCCCGGGGGCGGACCACCGTAAGCTTTTCCCCGGAGCTGCCGGGCAGTGAGTGGCCGCCGGCGGACAGCCGCATGTAACTGCCCGTCTCCGCCAGTGACCTGTTGGCCGCCGCGATGACGGCCGGCACGGCGTAGAACTCCTTGGCGCCGTGCTGGGAGTTCATGGCCATCGTGCGGTCGTTGGACCAGGACAGGGCGACCGGCTCACTGGCCGCGACGTGCTCGGTGAGGCTGCCGTGGAACGTGCCGCCTTCGAGACGGACGGTGACCGAGGGCTGGGTCAGCGCGAAGGCCGGAAGCTGGTCACCGGAGGACTGGTCGTACGCGGGAGCGGCCGGCGCAGTACCCGCGGCATAACGTTGCAGGTGCGGTAGGACGGCCGAGCGGGCGTCCGCGGTCCGCTGGATGCCCGGTCCCTCGCCCCGGACGGAGCTGGGGCCGCCCGACCCCATGCGCGCGGCGTTGGACTGCGCCTCACGTTCCTCGGCGTCCTGCGGGTGGGTCATGTTGAACCCGCCGCCAGTCGGATGCCCGACCGAGGCCCGCTGCTGGTTGCGGACCGTGTGCGTGATCTCGTGGTCCAGCGTCAGCGAGTCATCGCCGCCAGCTCCGATCACGATGTCCTGGTCCACCGTGAAGGCGCGGGCCTGGACGGATGCGGCGGCCTGCCGGGCGGCCGAACCGGTGTGCACCCGCACCCGCGACAGATCGGCCTGGAACTGCTCCTCCTTGCGGGCCAGCGTCGCCTGGTCCAGAGGTGTGCCCGGCGTGCTCAGACCCGCCTCGACCCCGGAACGCCGGGGCGGCTGCTGGTGGCCGCAGCCCCCGTCGTGCACGTGCTGCTCCTGCTCGGCCAGTTGGGCCACGGCGGCGTTGCCCGCGGAGCGCTGGAGGGCGAGGACGGCCTGCGGCGAGCGGCTGGCCACGGCGTGGTTGGCGGCGATGGCCGGGGCCTTGGCCGGGCCGCCGCGGCGCGCCCCCGCTCCCCTGGCGGCTGCCGTACCCTGCTTCTTCGTGTCCGACGTCTGATCCTGGCTGCGCATACGAGTCCCCGCGACGGCATGGTGACGGTGAACCACCACGTATACCGCCGTGCCGAGCGGCCGGGAATGACCTTGGGGGCACTCCGGGGGGCAGTGCGTGCTGCCCGGCGCGTGCCGGGGGCCGATCGGGCAGGCACGTCCGCCCCAGCGGGCAACGGTCCCTGCCCCGGGGCCTCATGACCGCCACCGGGCGATGGCCCTAGCGTGGCCGGGTGAGCCTATGGACTTCTCTGGAACCCGCGTCGGCCACGGTCGATCCCGGCGGCAGCACGACGGTACGGCTGCGCCTGCGCAACACCGGTGACGTGGTGGACGAGTACCACTTCGAACCGGTCGGCGACATCGCGCCGTGGACCACGGTGGAGCCGCAGGCCCTGCGGCTGTTCCCCGGGACGACCGGCACGGTGCAGCTGAGGTTCGCGCCGCCCCGCACGCCGGACGCGACCGCCGGGCCGAACCCGTACGCCGTGCGGATCACCCCGACCGAGCACCCCGAGGCGACCACCGTCCCCGAAGGCAACCTCACCATCACCCCGTTCACCGAGATGCGCGCCGAACTCGTACCGCCCACCGTCAAAGGCCGCTTCCGCGGCCGACCCCGGCTCGCGATCGACAACCTCGGCAACACCAAGCTCACCGCCTCCCTGGACGGCAACGACAACGGCGACCAGCTCTCCTACGACATCCGCCCCAGCAGCGTGCAAATCGAGCCCGGCCGCGCCGTGTTCGTCAAAACCACCCTGCGACCGCGGAAGATCATCTGGTTCGGCACCAAGGAACAACGCCCCTACCGGCTCTCCGTCCTGCGCTCCGGCAGCAAACCGCACCCCGTGGAAGGCACCTACGTCCAACGCGGCTTCCTACCCCGCTGGCTCGCCACCTTCTTCGGCGTCATCGCCGCCCTCGCCCTCACCTTCGTCATGCTCTGGATCGCCCACAAACCCGCCGTGAACTCCGGCGCGACCGAGAAGGTCGTCGAAGCCGGCGCCACCCTCACCCCCACCCCGACACCGTCGGCCGTGCTGCCGCCGCCGCCCCCGACGAGCGTGCCGGCCGCCCCGGTCACGACCGCCCCGTCCAAGGCCCCGGCGGCGCCCCCGCAGCACTCCTCGGCTCCGAGCGGCGGCAACAAGCCCAAGCCCAAGAAGCCCCCGGTGGAAACCGCGGCCACCGCCGTCAACCGGCTGGCCGTGGGCGACCCGTCGGGCCGGCACATCTGCTACCGCGCCTTCGTCGCGGGCGACGGCTGGGGGAAGCCCGCCTGCGACGGCGCGATGGCCGGCAACAGCCAGAACAAGGCGATCAAGGCGCTGAACATCGCCGTGTACGGCATGGCCGGCTCGTCGGCCAACGCGTTCATCCACAACCCCGAGTCGACCAACGGGCAGGGCAAGTGGGAGCCGAACTGGACGGCGATCATCGCCGACGGCAAGGACAACTACATCGGCAGCACCAAGCCTGACGCCCAGGACATGTCGGGCTTCGCCATCAACATCGGCAGCGGGCAGATCTGCCAGAACATCCGCTTCGACGGTTCCACCGACTGGGGCAAGGAGGTCTGCGCGAAGCAGCGCAACGCCTTCAACTTCGGCGGCACGGTGGACAACGACCGGTTCCTGGAAGCTGTCTGGTTCACCGTGATGGACGTCCCGCCCGCCTCGTGAGGCGGCGCGGGACCGGCCGGGCGTCCCGCCAGGCGCCCGGCCGGGTACCGCGGTCCGCCCAGGTGCCGGGTACGGCTCTACCAGGTGCCCTCGCCCGGCACCAGGCGGCCGGCCTTGCGGTACTCGCGCCGGGCACCTTCCAGCAGGTCCGCCGCCGTGACCAGGCCGTCGCGGCCGGCCGCGAGGTACGCGGCGGTCACCACCGCGCTGCGGATGGAGCCGCCGGCCAGCTCGAAGTCCGCCGCCACCCGCCCCGGTTCGAGGCCGGCCGCGCACGGCACGTGCGAGAGGCTGTGCCGCCACAGGGCGAGCCGCTGCCCGGCGTCGGGGAACGGGAAGTCCACCACCAGGTCGAGCCGCCGGGTGAACGCCTCGTCGATGTTGGCCCGCAGGTTGGTGGTCAGCAGCGCGATCCCGTCGAACGACTCAAGCCGCTGGAGCAGGTACGAGCTCTCCATGTTGGCGTACCGGTCGTGCGCGTCCTTCACCTCGGACCGCTTGCCGAAGACGGCGTCGGCCTCGTCGAAGAGCAGCACGGCGTCGGTGCGGTCGGCCTCGCTGAAGATGCGTTCGAGGTTCTTCTCGGTCTCGCCGACGTATTTGTCGACCACGGACGACAGTTGGACCATGTAGAGGTCGAGCCCGAGCTCGGCCGCGACGACCTCGGCGGCGAGCGTCTTGCCGGTTCCCGAACCGCCCGCGAACAGGCCGAGCACGCCCCGGCCGCGCCCGCCGCCCGCGCTGAGCCGCCAGTCGCCGAGCACCCGGTCGCGGTGCCGGGCGCGCAGGGCGAGTTCGCGCAGCTGGGTCAGCGGCCCGGACGGCAGCACCAGGTCCCGCCAGTCCACGGCGGGGCGGATCCGGCGGGCGTGCTGTTCGAGCCCTGAGGCGGACTGCTGGCGGGCACCGAGGCGCAGGTGGGCCGCCGTCAGCGGGGTCCCGTCGAATGCGGCGAGGCCGCGGGCCGCGCGGGCGGCCCGAGTGATGTGGTCGCCGGCCAGGTGGTACGGGACGACGGTGGCGGCCAGGTCGAAGCCCGGCTCCTCGCCGAGCGCGGCGGACCAGGCACGGACGGCGCCGGCCCGGCGCGGCGGCGCCTCCAGGACGAGCGGGTCGTCGTCGCACCACTGCGGGTCGTACGGGCGCGGCCCGGTGATCAGTACGAGGACGTCGGTGGCGGCGGTCAACTCCCGTACCAGCGGCCCCGGTCGGTCCGGCAGGCCGGCGACGACGACCGCGCGGCCGGTCAGCCGGGCCTCGCGCAGCAGGTCGGGGATCCGGTCCTCGGGGCCGGAGAAGCGCATCGCGGGGACGCCCGCGGTGTGCAGCGCGGCGGCGATCGAGGACAGGCCGTCGCCCTCGCGGCGCTCGCGCACGTAGACCCCGGCGGCCGGGCCGGCGGCGACCAGGGCGGCCAACCGGTTTACGAAGAGGCCCAGTTCGTCGTCCGGGAACGGGCCCTGCCCGTCGTACCCGTCGCCGTGCTCGTCGTCGTGCGGCTCGGCGGGCGCGGGCAGCGGGTGGACGTGCCCGGTGAGGGCCGGGTCCGGTGAGTCGTCGCCGAGCAGATGCGCCACCAGCCGGTCGGGCACCCGCAACGACCGGCTCAGGAAGGGGCGTTCCGGCTCCTCGACGGTCAGCAGGCCGAGCGCGCACAGCGGGGCCGCCGGGTGCAGCCGGGCCCGGGCGGCGGCCAGGTGGACCGGGATGCCGCACAGGTCCAGGGCGAGTGCGACGGTCGCGCGGCGGCGGCTGATGTCGTCGTTGAGGTAGCCGTACAGCGGCTCGAAGCCGCGGTCCACGTCGGGCGCGAGCGCGAACAGCAGGATCACCGCGTCGAGTCCGGTCAGGCCGAGCCGCGCGGCGAGCGCGGACAGCCGGTCGGCGGGCGCGTCGTTCGGGTCGGGGAAGGCCAGCCGCAGCGGCTCCGCCGGGCTCAGCAGATGCCGCACGGCCTCGTCCGACAGGTACAGGCCGCGCAGCGGGTCGCCGGCCGTGGGGTCGTCGGCGGACCGGTACTCGACCAGCAGCGCGACCCGTTCGCGCAGGTCGGCGAGGCGGGCGAGCAGCGCCTCGGCGGGGTCGGTGACGTCCGCGGGGTCGCCCGGCGTGCGTGGCGGGGTCTCGGTGGTCATGGCGTCGTCCTGCCCGAGCCGCGCTTGCGCCGGGCCGCCTCCCTGGCCTCCCGGGCCGCCGCCACGTGCCGCGGCCGGTGTGCGCGCTCCCGCGGATCGGCCGGGGTGCCGTCGATGGTGCGGACCCGGACGGCCGCGCCCTCGGTGACCGGCGGACCGGCGTCGTACTCGGGGTAGGCCGGGAAGGGCGCGGTGATCATCACGTCGAGCGACGGCTTGAGTTCACCGCCGAGCGCGGACCAGATCTCCGCGAGGGAGCGCGCCTCGGTCTGCACGCCGGCCACCGACAGCGGCACCGACAGGCCCAGCTCGCCCAGCAGGCCCGGGAGATCGGCGGGCGCGATCACCTCGCGCGGGATGAGGGTGGCCAACACGGCCGACAGCAGCCGGTGTTCGTCCTGCGGCTGCTTCGTCCACGCCGTGACCAGGTACGACAACCGGAACCAGCGCGGGGGTTGGCGCCGCTTGACCACGACGTCCCGCTCGTCGACCACCGCGACATGGCCGCGCTGGCGGCGGTTGACGTCCTCGCGGATGTCGTAGAGGTAGGCGTTGATGGCCGGCGCGTTCTGCCGGGCGGCCCAGTCCCTGGTGGGGGCGTCGAAGGCGACGTTGATGCCGGAGCCGTGCAACGCCCCGCCGCTGAGCAGGTTCTTGAGGACCTCGTCCACCTCGTGGATCACCGTCGTGCTCCCGCCCTGCCGTGCCCGGCCCCGCGTGTCGTCTGTACTGCCTTGCTGTGCCGCCGATTTGAGCGCTGCCGCCGTGCGGCTCCGCGGTCGTACCGATCCTGCCTGCCGCACCCCCCGTCCCCGCAGTCACACCGGGACAACGGCGGGGCAGAGCGGAATGCCCGGAGGGTCAGCTCCGGATGCCCGTACGGTCAGATGTAGCCTTCACGCAAGGCCTGGGCGACGGCGTGTGCCCGGTTACGGAGATGCAGTCGGGTGGTCAGTCCGTGCATGACGTTCTTGACCGTGCGTTCGGAGTACGACAGCTTGCCGGCGATCTCTCCGGTGTCGAGACCCTCGGCGACCAGCCGCAGTACGTCGACCTCGCGCGGGGTGAGCCCCGCGGCGGGGGCGCCGGGGCGGCCGGCGGCGCTGCGGTGCAGCGTCCCCACCTGGTTGATCAGCCGGCCGAGCAGGTCGGCGGGCAGGTCACCGTCGCCGCGGGCGGCGGCCAGTACGGCCTGCACCAGCCGGGTCGCGGTGGCCTCGTGCCGCCAGACGATCGCGCCGACACCGCACTCGATCACGTCGAGCAGCTCGGCCTCCCGCAGCGTGCCCACCACGAGCACCGCCCGCGCGCCCTCGCTGCGCACCAGCCGGCGCAGCCGGGTCAGCGCGGCCTCGTCGAGCGCGTCCTCGATCAGCAGCGCCACCATGCCGGGGCCGCAGTCGGCCTCCTCGCGCAGGTCGATCTCGGGGTACCTGCGCAGCTGGCTGTGCGCGCCCTCACGCGAGATCGGGTCCTGGGCGTGCACCGCGACACGTATCCGGTCGAGCCGGTCGGCTCTGCGGTCCGCTCTCCTGTCGGCCTTTCGGTCCGCAGACCCGGGCAGTGCCGCGTCCGTTGCCCCTGCCGTTGCCCTGCCGGTCGTGCGGTCGGTTGCCCGATCGGTCGGCAGGTCGGCTATTCGGTCCGCTTTTCGCGGAGCCATTCGGTCCGCTCTGTCGTCCTTCTTGGTGTCGGCGGGGCGGGAGTGAGTGGTGCGCGCTGCGCTGAGCAAGCTTTTCCCCCATGTCCACTTACGCGCCACCTTGGTGGACCCGGTGGCAGATGTGCGCTCTACACACTCCTGGGGCGAGTGTGATCCGCGCAATCGTGGAGCACCACGAGCCGGACCACGAGATCGGCCCCGCGGGCACCACGAGGGGGACAGGCCCGTACGGCCCGTACGAGGAGGAGGCAGGGATGTCAGGACCGCACCGTGCACAACCGCGGGAACACCGCCGTGCCGCCGCGCTGCTCGCGGCCGGCGCCGCGCGCGCCCGGGCCGGTGCGGGCGGTCTCGTGCTGCTGCGCGGTGCCACCGGCACCGGCCGAACCACCGTCCTCGAGGCCGCCGCGGAGGACGCCGCAGCGCACGGCATGCGGGTGCTGCGGACCCGCTGCTCCCCCGGCGACGCCACCGTCCCCTTCGCCGCCGTACGTCAACTCCTCGGTCCGATCACCGGCTTCGAGCAGATCGGCGGCGAGGCCGAAGGGGAGCGCGGCGAGCGCGAGCAGGGCGACCGGCTGTGGAAGGTGCTCTGCTCGTACGCCGAGGTGGGCCCGCTGCTGCTGGCCGTGGACGACGTGCACCTCGCCGACCCGCCCTCGCACCGCTGGCTGGTGGAGTCCGCCCGGCACGTGGACCTCTTAAAGCTGCCCATCCTGCTGGCGGTCACCGAACGCAGCCAGTACGACATCGACCCGCCCGCACCGGGCTTCGCCCACACCCTCCCGCACGCCGTCGTGCACACCCGCACGCTCGCCCCGCTCAGCGCCAACTCGGCGGCCGAACTGGTCCGCGCGCAGGTCCCGGCGGCGACCGACGAGTGGGCCGACAGCTGCCTGCGGGCCGGCGCCGGCAGCCCGCTGCTGCTGCGCGCCCTGCTGGACGACCTCGCCGTCCACGAGTGCACCGGCGCCCGCCCGGCCGTCCCCGAGACGACCGCGGCGCTCTACCCGGGCGCGTACCCGGCGGCCGTCTCGTGGTGGCTGGACAGCTCGGGCCCCGGCACGGCGGAGGTCGCCCGGGCGCTCGCGGCGCTGGACGAGGGCTGGGGCGACGAGGCGGCGGAGGCCGGCGAGGAGTGGTGGGAGGCGGTCCGCGGCGGCGGGTCCGACGTCCGGAGCACGGGCCTCGGCAGACGGTCGTACGCCCGGACCGCGACCCCCGGCCTGCGGGCGGGCAGCGGGATGACGACCCCCGACGTACAGTCGTACGCCCGGACGGCGACCCTCGCCGTCGGGGCGGACACCCTGACCGCGACCCTCGACGTACGGGACCGTGTACGGGACGACGTACGGTCTGACGGCCGGCGCGCGCGGCCGGCCGACGCCGGGCCGTGCCAACCCGCCGAGGACGTCGGGCGGTTGCTCGCCGAGCTCGCCGGGGCCGATCCGGTGCGGGTGGCGGGGTGGGTCACCGCGATGACCGGCCTCGGGGTGCTGCGGCTCGACTACTGCGGCCGGCCCCGGTACGCCCACCCGCTGCTGCGGGACGCCGTCCTGACCGGCGTGCCCGAGGCGCGGCGGCGGGCCGCGCGGCGGGCGGCGGCCGAGGCGATGCTGCACCGGGGCGCGCCCACCGAGATCGTGGCGCGGCAACTGCTGCTGACCGATCCGCTGGACGCCCCCTGGGTCCCCGGCGTGCTCCAGGACGCCGCCTCGCTCGCTCTGCACGCAGGCCGGTCCGCCGACGCGCTCGCCTTCCTGCGCAGGGCACTTGACGAGCCGCTGTCCGACGAGCACCGGCAGCGGCTGCTCACCGAACTGGGCTCGCTGGAGTGCGCGGACAACGAGTCGTCGGCCGGCATCCCCCGGCTCACCGAGGCGCTGCGGCTGACCGGCACCCCGCACGACCGGGTGCGCGCCGCCGTCGCGCTGGGCACCGCGCTCACCGCGCGCGGCAGGACCCGCGCGGCGGTGGAGGTGCTGCGTACGGTGGACGGCCAGCTCGCCGGCCACCCCGACCTGGCCGGCACGTTGCAGAGCGCGTCCGCGCTGCTGTCCGACCACGACCAGACCGTCCGCCGCGAGGTCTACCGCTGGCTGCTCGGCACCGCCGAGGACTCGCCCGAGCTGGTCGGCCCGGCCGCCCGCGCGCTGCTCGTCCGGTACGCGGCCACCGCCGGGCTGATCTCGGCGGCCGACGCGATGCGGCAGGTGCGCGGGCTGCTCGCCGAGCCGGCCGACCCGCTGACCGAGCCGTTCCTGCTCGGCACCGTTGCCGCGGTCGCGCAGTGGGCCGACGAACTCGACGAGGCGGAACGGCTGGTGGGCCGCGGCCTGGCCGACCACCCCGCCTCCCACCACCTGCCGCACCCGATGCGCGACGCGCTGCTCAACACGCGGGCCGACATCGCCGCCGGCCGCGGCGAATTCGGACACCTGGCGCGGCAGTTGACGGCCGAGCTGCCGCCGCACGCCGACACCCGGCCGTCCAACGTGCTCGCGCACACCCTCATCGAGCTGGTCGAGACCGGCCGTGCGGCCGAGGCGCAGCGGCTCGCCGACCGCTTCGACCTCGGCGGGACCGCCGACACCTGGGAGCGCAACCGGTTCATCTACGCGCGCGGCCTGCAACGGGCCGCGGCCGGCGAACAGGCCGCCGCGCTGCACGACTTCCTGGAGTGCGGACGCCGCCAGTCGGCGCGCGAGGTGGTCAGCCCCGTGGTCACCCCGTGGCGCACGGCCGCCGCCGAGTGCTCGCTCGCGCTGGGCAATCCGCGGCAGGCGCTCGCGCTGGCCGAGGAGGAGCTGCGGCTCGCCCGCGTCTGGGGCACCCCGCGCCCGGTGGGCCGCGCGCTGCGGGTGCTCGGCACCGTCACCGGCGGGCGGCGCGGCCTCGAACTGGCCGGCGAGGCGGTGCGGGTGCTGCGGGACGCGGCGGCCACCGTGGAACCCGAGCTGGTGGCCGCGCTGATCGCGCAGGGACGGCAGTTGACCGCTCTCGGGGAACGGTCACGGGCCCGCGGCTGCCTGCGGGAGGCGGTGGAGCGGGCGGAGCGGATCGGGGCGGTGCGGCTGCGCGGGCTCGCCGACGAGGCGCTGCGCGAGGGCGGCGCTCGGCGCGCGGGGACCGCGCGGACCGGGTCGGAGTCGCTCACCGGGAGCGAGCGGCGAATCGCTCAGCTGGCCGCTGACGGGCGGACGAACACGGAGATCGCCGAGGTGCTGCACCTCGCGCGGCGGACGGTGGAGACCCATCTCACCAACTCCTACCGGAAGTTGGGGATACGGCGGCGGAGTGAGCTGACCGCTTCGCTGGGCGCGGAGACGACGTGAACCGGGACACCGGGGCTCCGCCCCGGGCCCCGGTCCTCAGGTGCCGGACGAACAACTAGGGAGCGGGCGGGGGCGGGGGCGTCGCCTTGACCCCCAAGTGGTTGTCCGGGTCCTGGAGTTCGGCGCCGGCCGTCGCCACCATGCGCCGCACCATCGGCTCCGGCATCCGGATCACCACCGGCTGCGGGAGGGTCATCTCGCGTTCCGCCGTGCCGGCCCGGGTGCCGCGGACTCGGTTCGTCACCTGGGCGGTCACTCGGACGTCCAGGGTGAACTGGACGAGGACCGATGACATCTTCGGCTTGTGCAGCGGCATCGAACCCGCCGCGTTGGCCGCCGTGCCGGTCCCGCCCGCCGTGCCGCCCGAGTCGGCCATCATCTGGTTGAGGCGGAACTCCTCCGCGTTGAGCAGGCCCGCGCCGCCCAAGGCGCGGCCCGACCTGCTCTGTTCCGCCGTGCTGACGCCGTCGGCCTGGGTGGGGCGGGGGGACTCCAGGGTGCTCTGGCCGACCGTCTCGAAGGTCATCTTGTCGCCGACGCCGAGCACCCGGCCCTGGCGCAGCCGGGCGTGCAGGGAGGCGTGCAGGTCCTGGCCCTCGGCGCCGCTCGCGTGGACCGGGGGGAGGTCGACGCCGGCGGAGGTCAGCAGCGGCAGCGCCGCGATCATCCATTCGGTGGAGACGGCCTCGTTCAGGGTGTACGCGGCTGCCTGGCCCTTGTCCCTGAAGCGGTCGCCGCCGCCGGCCGCGCGGACCGCGTCGCTGACCAACTCCCGCACGCGCGGCGCTCCTTGGAAGCCGTTGACCTGTGCCTCCATCGGCAGCCGTACGCCGGCCTCCCGCCAGGGGCCGAGCCGGGCCGGGGCGGCGCCCCGGGGGCCGGCGGCCACCGGTGCGGCGGTCGGCAGGGGGGTCACCCGGGCCAGCGCCGCCAGGTCCTTCGCCGGGACCCGGTGGGTGAACGCGAGGTTGTCCAGGGCGACCATGGCCACCCGGCCGGCCGCGGAGTGGAGCTCAAGGCTCGCCCTGACCGGCACCCGCATCTTCGCCGACTGCGTGCTCTTCGCCTCGGCGACCGCCTTCACACCGAGCTGGCCGCGGCTCGCGTCACCGGTGCGCCGCGACGAGCTGGTGGCGAAGCCGGCCCCGGCCGCGCCGCCCAGGCTCTTCAACTGGCCGACCCCGCTGTCGGGTTTGCCGGAGCCGGCGAAGACGCCCGCGGCGCCCTTGGTCACGCCCTGGCCCTGGGAGCCGGCCTGCTGGGCGACCGCCGAGGTGATGTACTCCATGTCCCGGCCGTCGTCCGCGGTGCCCTCGTACGCGCCGTCGCGGACCCGGTCGACCTTGAACACCGCCCAGTGCGGGGTCTTCCGGCCGTCGAGCAGTTCGACGGTGACCCCGCCGTCCATCGCGCCCGACAGCAGCCCGGCGGAACCGCTGCGGTCGAGGACCCGCAGCAGCCGCTGCACGTTGTCGTTGCGGTCCTTGAGCTGCTGGCGGGGCAGCAGGTCGTCGGCGAGACCCTTGTTCTTGCCCTGTGCGAGGCGTCCGCGCAGCATCTCCAGCAGCGGCACGAAGTTCGGCAGTCCCTCGACCATGCCGAAGCCGAGCGGGAGCCTGCGGTCCAGGGTCGGCGGCGCGGTGCGCGCCGCGGCGGTGGACGAGGACTCGGCGGCGTCCCGTTCCTCCGTCCGCGCCCCGGCCCGCTCCTTGCCCTTCTTCGTCCCGGTCTCCGTCCCGGCCGGCTCCTTGCCCTTCACCGTGCCCCCGACCGGCTCCTTCGCCGCCGGCTCCTCGTCCAGCTTCAGCTGCCGCCGGATGGACGGCGGCAGCTGCGCCTCCGTCAGCCACACCGCCGCCTCGGCCGGCAGCGTGCGGACGGCCTTGGCCACGTACGGGCCGCCGCCGGTGACCTTGACCTCCGCGACCATGTTCACCAGCAGGTCGCACTGCACCAGGTAGAGAGGGGCCTTCTTCGGGGTGTGCGCGTTGCGTTCGACCGTGCCGGAGATCGTGGCGGTGTCGGTGCCGCCCGCCGTCCTGGTGCGGTAGCCCAGCATGCCCTGGCCGGTGCGCCCTTCGGCGAAGTTCTCCGAGGCCGTCATGCCGAACTGCACGGTGCTGCTGGTGCCGTTGCCCTGCTGGCCGCCGGCCTGGTGGCCGCCGAGCGCGAGGGTCTCGGTGCCGGGGCCGGCGCCCCTGTGCAGGAACTTCGGGTTGGCCAGCGTGAGCCGGGTGCCGACCGCGCCGTTCAGCGCGGCGGTGCGGCGCTGGTAGCGCAGGTCCTTCACCACCCAGCCCGACGAAGTCGCCTGCCGCACCGCCGCGTTGACCGCCTGCGGGCTGAACCGCTCCTCGATCGCCAGCCGGGGCGCGAGCCCCTCCGTCGCCAGCGCGGGGTCCTCGCGCAGCGCCTTGTTGCGTCCGGCGGCCCGTGACAGCAGCTGGAAGGCGAGGTCCCTGATACCGCTGCCGTCGCCGAGGGACTCGGTCAACTGCCAGTCGCGCAAAGGCCGTCCGGTGGCCGGCCGGGGTATGAGCCCGGCGAGGTCGCCGATGCCGGCGGCGTTGAACTCGCGTTCGGGCGCGGCCGGCCGGCCCGTCCGCCTCGCGGCGGCCTCCTCCTGGCGCCGCTTGCCGTCGTCGTCGAGAGTGAACTCCGTCGGGGTGAGCAGCCGTACGTCCTGCTCGTCCATCTGCATCTCGGCGACGGCCCGCGCCTCGGGCACGCTGCGGCCCGGCGCGCCGGGGGTGAGCGAGCGGGCCAGTTTGCGCGGCCGGGAGGTCATGCTGACGTTCACGTCGAGCCGCAGGGCCGCGCCGAACGCGCTGGCGTCCTCCGAGCCGTTGGTGAGGGTGTCGGTACGGGTGGTGGGACCGGCCTGGTTGCGGCGGGTGCCGACCTGGTGCTTCTCGTAGCGGGCCGAGCCGGTCAGCACGCCGGGGGCCAGCCTGACCTGGCCGAGCACCAGGCCGCCGATCGACCGCGCACTGCTGCGCCCGCTCTGCGCGGTGCTGGCGACGCCGGAGTGGCTGCGTACCATCCAGTCCTTGATGTCGCCGAGGTAGCGGGTCTCGCCGAGGCTGCCCCTGACCCGGATCAGCACGTCGTGGGCGTGCAGGGTGGTCTTGCGGCGCAGTCGTACCGGGATGCCGGTGGACAGCAACTGGGCCTTGTTCACCTTCAGGTTGGTCTCGGACAGGGCGGCCATCAGCTCGCGGTAGTTGTCCCGCTGCGCCGCCGCGTCCTCCTTGCTGCTCCCCAGGCTCGACGGCTGGGCAGCGCCGAAGACGGGCAGGTAGCCGGCCAACTGCGGGTCGGTCGCGAACAGTTCGCGTACCGCCCGCACCATCGGGCCGGTGTCCACCTGGCTGAGCACGACGCTCGAACCCGTCGTGAACGGCAGGTGCCGTACGACGTCCTGCTCCCCGGCGCCCTCGCCGTTCTCACGACCCGAGCCGTTCTCACGGCCCTCGCCGTCCACGCGACCCGAGCCGTCCCCGCCGTCCGAACCCTCCTTGCCGGCGTCGTCCCTCCGCTTCGGCCTCTTGATGAAGTCGCCGGCCGTCGCCCCCGGCGGCAGCGGCAGCCCGAACTCCGCTGCCTCGTCCGCGCGCAGGCTGACCCACACCTTCATCGAGTGCTCGCTGATCCGGTTCGCCGGGTTCAGCACCATCGCGGCCGAGCCGGGCCCCGTACCCTTCGCGGTGAACCGCACCACCGCCTGGTAGAGCACCTTCTCGCCGCGCACCTCGGCGCCCTGCCGGGTGGAGACCGTCTGCTCCGACTGGCTGAACCTGGCCTTGCGGGCGGCGCCCACCGGCATGGCCGTGCCCCGTACGACGGCCGCGTTGCCGGCCGCGCCGACGCCGATCGCCGGGCCGAGCCCGGCCGTGACCGCCCGCCCCTTGCCGGCGCTCGCGGCGGCGGTGTGCTGCGCCTGCTGGTGGGTGCGCAGCTGGGTGCCGCCGGTGCGCCAGGCCGGCGTCAGGCCGGTGATCTCGGCGTGCAGGTGGTAACTGGCCGCCGTGCCGCCGTCCTTGGAGTGCAGGTCCTCGCCGACGACACCGTCGCGCAGCAGCCGGGGCATGTCCTCGAGGACGGTCGCCGACGCCGTCGCCGCGTAGAGCCGGGTGCGGCCGGGCGCGCCCGGCGCCGTCACCGACGGGTGCATCACGGAGGCGACCGCGTCGAAGAGCCCGCCGCCGCCCTGGTGCGGGGCGGCGGCGTCGGCCACGGCGACCGGGGCCATGGAGTCGGCGAGCGAGACCCGGCGGGCGAGCGGCGGTTCGACGGGCCGCGGCGGCGCCAACTCCCCCGTGCCGGCCGGGATCAGGTGCTCGGTGGGCACCCGCTGCTTCAGCGTGCCTGACCCGCGGAAGGTCTGGGCGTCCTGGGTGCCGGACTTCTGCACCCGCACGCCGAACCGCACCTTGCGCGGCACCTCCACCGTGCCCTTGTCGCTGCGCAGCACCCGCGGCTCCGCCACGCTCTTCTGGCTGCGGGACTCCCGGGAGGACTGCCAGGGCTGCACGTTGCCGGTGCCCGCGCCGCCGAGCCACAGCCCCGGGACGACCGGCGCGAGCCCGAAGCCCATGCCGCCGACGCCCTTGCTGGACGAGGAGCCGGCCGTACTGCCCGTGGTGGCGGCCGAGTTGTGCTGCACGTCGACCTTGGTCTCCTTGCCCTCCGCGTCGTCCAGTTCGGCGACCGGCGGCCCGTCGGGGTCGGCCGGCAGCACGGCGAGGTCCTTCTTGGGGTGGTAGGCGGGCGGCCGGTCGCCGGAGTCGGGGGAGATGGTGACGGTGACGTCGAACCACTCCTTGCCCGTCGCGCCCCGGACGGCGAAGGCGCGGCCGGAGCCGAAGAACGACTCGGGCCGGCCGGCCAGTTCCGCGGCGATCCCGGCGACGTCCCGGCCGGCGTGCCCGACGGCGGCGGCGACCGCGTGCTTGACGAACTCGTGCCCGGTCAGCCCGTAGGAGGTGGACAGGCCGCCGGCTTCGAGCGCCATCAGGTACGGCGGCAGCACGAGCCCGGCCTCGGCCCGCTCGTCGATCCCGGCGGCCGGGGCGACCGGCCGCCCCTTGCCCTTGCCCAGCCCGGCGGGCCGGTCCATCCCGTCCACCCGCTGCCGCAGGGCGGCGGCGGTGGCCGCGTTCCCGGCGGAGTTCATGAACCCGAGCAGCGGATTCGCGGTGCCCGCGCCGCTCCCGCCGCTCCCGTTCGTCCGCGGCACCCGCGCCACCCGGGGGGCCTGCTGCGAGCCCTCCGCCTTGCTGTCAACCGACTGCCGCTGTCTCCGCACGGCTTCACGTTAACCACCCGGGCCCCGCCGGAACCGTTCGTCAAACCGCCGCCTCCGACTCGACACCCGCCGCACACCCGCAGGTCACCTCCGCTACGGCCGCCGTCCGCCGGGCCGCCGCGACGCCCGGCTTGACCGGGGAGGGCAGCCGGGCTCGACGGGGGCGAGAAGCCGGGTCAACGAGGGGCTGAAGTCGCTCGGGGCGCAGTGAGGCACGCGGTGACGCACGCGGTGGCGCCCGCAATGCCGCGGGCCCGCCCGGTCAGTGCATCCGCGACACCTCCGCCGCCTCCGCCAGCACGTCGGACGGGTCGTCCTGCGGCAGATAGCCCAGGTCGCGGGCCGAACTCGTGGTGTCCCAGTGCGGTATCGCGTTCGCCGACACCCCGAAGTGGACGCCGTAGCCCGGTTCCGCGGTCAGGGCGGCGGTGACGAGCCGGCCCGCGTCGTCGTCCGACAGCCACAGCCGGGCGTGCCCGGGATCGGTCAGCGGGAAACCGGTCAGGCCGAGCCGCAGCGAGACCACCGACGAGCCGTGGGTGTCAGCGTGCATCCGTGCGAGCGCCTCGCCGACCACCTTGCTCATCCCGTAGGCGCAGCACGGGTGCGGCTCCCAGGCGGGGTCGATCGGGTACCGCTCGGGCCGGCTGTCGCCGCCGGCCGCGTGCACCGAGCTGCCGAAGACGATCCTCGGCACGTCCGCCGCGGCGGCCAGCACCCGTTCGGTGAGCACGATGTTGGTCGCGTACAGCCGCTCCCACTGCGCGGTGGGCGACGGCTCGCCCGCCAGGTGGAGCAGCGCGTCGGCGCCGACCATCGCCGACCGCGCCGCCTCCTTGGACGCGAGGTCGGTGACGACCAGTTCCTCGTCCTGCGTGACCGGGCCGCCGACCCGGTCCACCAGCCGCAGCCGGTAGCGCGGGCGCAGCCGGGGCCTGAGCACGCCCGCGACCCGGCCCATACCTCCGGTGACGACGAGCAGCGGTCTGTCGTTCCCCGGTCGGGGCTCCGACTGGGGCGCTGACTGGGGTACTTGCTGGGTCCCTGACTGGGTTCCTGGCTGGGTCACTGGTGGGGTTCCCCCGTTCACTGGTTGAGGTCCGCCGCCCCGACGGCGGCGTAGACCGGCTGGCTCACCACCACCTTGGCCTTGCTCACCGCCGCGGTGACCATGGCCGCGTAGTCTTTGTCGCCCTGCTGCGGAGATATGCCGCTCTGTTGCGGCGACTTGCCGTCCTCCTTCCCCGTCGCCCCGGGCAGCGTGTCGATGAGGTGCATCTTCAGATTGGACAGCCACAGGTCGTAGAACTCGGGCAGGTCGAACCGCTGCGGCCCGTAGACCGGCTGGTCGTCGCTGACCGCCTGGGCGCGCCGCTGGTTCTCCGCGTCGAGCTGGTTCAGCAGCGCCGGGTAGTCGAGCACGTCGGCGATGTGCCGCTGCTGGCCCAGCCGTTCGGCGGCCTTGTTGCGTACGGCGTCGGTGAGCGCCTGCTTCTTCAGCCAGTCGATGGGGCGCACACCGCCGACCGGCGCGGTCCAGAAGTCGGCGGCGGCGCTCTTCGACGTCGCGAAGTGCCGGCGGGCGGCCGGCTCGTCGGCGGCCAGCGTCAGCCGGAACTCGCCGAGGTCGACGGGCGCTCCGTCGACCGTCACCACGGCCGCCGCCGGGCCGGCCGGCCGCGGACCGGCCGTGACCGGCGGGCCGGCCGGACGGGCGGCCCCGGGCCGGCCCGAGTCGCAGCCGGCCAGCAGCAGGGCGGCGGCCAGCGCCGGCAACGCGAACGCGAACAGACAGGGGCGCGGGCGAAGGCGTCTCATTGCTTCTGGTAGGCCTCCTCCAGCTCCTGCCGGATCTGGTCACCGCCGCCGCTCTTCCACGCCTTGACCGCGTCGTCCCATGAGGACAGCGGCTGCCGGCCCTGCAGGATCGCGTTCTGCGCGTCGGTGATGTTCGTCCAGAGCAGCGAGCCCTTGCTGGAGTTGGTGTCGGAGAAGTACTCAAGTGCCGGGTTGGGCAGCGAGTGCGGCACGAACTGGTTGCCGAACGCGTACTCCTTCTTCGTCACGTCGGGCAGGCCGGGCTCGTACAGCACGGCGGGCGCGTCGGCGATGTAGCTGATGTTGAGCCCGGTCTCGGTGGTGCCGGTCTGGTTGAGCACCGGGTTGCCGTCCTTGACGGTGTAGTCGCGGCCGGCGACACCGTACTTGCGGAACTGGAACTCCTCGGTGCCGAAGGGCGCGGCCAGCCAGTTGGCGATGGCCAGCAGCTCCTTGATCCGCTTGTCGTCGGCCTTCTTGAACGCGGTGAAGCTCAGCGCGGCGCCGTTCTGCCAGTGCGAGGGCGTCGAGTCGGCGTCGAACTTCGGCGGCACCATGCCGATCACGTCGTAGCTCTTCCCGGAGACGTTCTCCCGGTAGAACTGGCTGAACGCGGTGTAGCCGTTGTCGGTGAACACCACCTGGCCGGCCTCGAACCACTGGGTCGGGTTGGCGCTGGAGGCGAAACCGTCGGGCTGCACCAGGCCGTCCTTGACCAGCTGCGCACAGGTGGCCAGCGCCTGCTTGGTCTCCGGCGCCTCGTAGAAGCTGGTGAACTTGCCGCCCTTGATGTCCCAGGTGTTCGCCACCCCGAGCATCTGCTGCACGATCGCGACCATGGTGGAGGCGCTGCCGAGCGCCCACCGGTGGTGGGCCGGGTCGTTGACCTCCGCGAAGAGCTTGCGCAGGTCGGCGAACGTGGTCACGCCGTCGGTCGACAGGCCCTTGGCCTTCAGCAGGTCGTTGCGGACGAACAGCGGCCGGCCGATGATGCCGCGCGGCACCGGGATGCCGTAGATGCCGCCGGCGTACACCGCGGCCTTCCAGCTCTCGGTGGGGATGTTGGCGAGGAACGGGTAGTCCTTGGCGGCGTTCCCCGACAGGTACGGGGTGAGGTCCTGGAACTTGGCCGCGAGCAGCGCGGGCAGCTGCGGGACGGCGCCGGCGATCTGCACCAGGTCGGGCAGGTCGTTGCCCGCCACCAGGGTCGCCAGCTTGCTGGGGTAGTCGGGGGTGGGGGTGATGACCAGGTCGAGCTTGGTGCCGAGCCGCCGGTTGACCTGCTGCCAGTACGGGTTCTTGCCGAGCGGCGGCGGCACCGGGCTGTAGGTCTGTACGAACGCGCTGACCGAACCGCCCTTGCCGGGCGCCCCGTTGCTCACCTTCTTCGGGTTCGCCGGGAAGTTCAGGAAGCCCGGCAGGTTGCCGTCCTTGGTGGCCGGCAGGTCCGGGGTGACGCCCTGGTAGGGCAGGTACGCGGGGAGCGCGACCTTGGCCGAGCTGCTGCTGTGCGTCGTCGTGCCTCCCCCGCAGGCGGCGAGCAGCGGTCCGCCCGCTGCGAGGGCCCCGGCGCCGAGCGCGCCGCGCAGAACTGTTCTTCGGCTGGTGATCGTCATTGGTTCCGTCCTCTGTTACGGGTTACCCCTTGACCGCGCCGACCAGCACGCCCTTGGCGAAGTGGCGCTGCAGGAAGGGGTAGACGAGCAGGATGGGCACGATCGAGATGACGAGCATGGCCATCTGGATCGACTGTTGCGGCGGGAGTGCCTGACCGTTGGCCCCCAGCTGGTCGACGCCGAGCTGGGTGTTGTTGACGACGTAGGTGCGCAGGACGAGCTGCAGCGGCCACTTGGACGTGTCGTTGATGTAGAGCATCGCGTTGAAGAACGCGTTCCAGTAGCTCACCGCGTAGAACAGGCCGATGACGGCGAGCACCGCCCGGGACAGCGGCAGCACCATCTTCAGCAGGATCGTGGTGTCGCCGGCCCCGTCGATGCGGGCGCTCTCCATGATCTCCTGCGGGATCTCCATGAAGAAGGCGCGGACGACGATGACGTTGAAGGCGTTGATCAGTACCGGCAGGATCAGCGACCAGTAGCTGTCCACCAGGCCGAGGTTGGTCACCACCAGGTAGCTGGGGATGATGCCGGGTGCGAACAGCAGGCTGAACAGCACCGCCATCAGCATCGGCTTGTGGCCGAAGCTGCCGGGGCGGCTCAGCGCGTAGCCGAGCAGCACGGTGCCGCCCAGCGAGAGCACGGTGCCGACGCAGGTGATCAGGACGCTCACCAGCAGCGCCCTGGTGACCACGCCGCCGGCGAAGATCGCGTGGTAGGCGGAGAAGGTCACGGACTTGGGGAACAGCACGAACCCGCCGGCGTCGGTGACCTGCTTGCGGCTCGCGATGGACGTGGACAGGATGCCGACGAACGGCACCACGATCAGCGCGCACACCACCGTCAGTACGACGGCCTTGACCGACTTCCCGAAGATCCCGGTCTGGATCGGGTACGCGCTCACGACTGGTAGATCCCTCGCTCGCCGAAGATGTGCGCCAGCTTGTTGGCCCCCATGACGAGTGCGATGCCGACCAGGCCCTTGACCAGGCCGACGGCGGCGCTCACCCCCCATTCGCCGCCCAGCACACCGTTGTTGTAGACGTAGGTGTCCAGCACCTCGCTGCTCTGCCGGCCGACCGCGCCCTGCTGGAGCACGATCTGCTCGAAGCCGACCGACAGCACGTCGCCGAGCCGCAGGATGAGCAGCAGGATGATGATTCCGCGCAGGCCCGGCAGCGTGACGTGCCACATCTGCCGCCACGGTCCGGCGCCGTCGACCCGGGCGGCCTCGTAGAGCACCGGGGAGATCTGGGACAGCGCGGCCAGGAAGAGGATGGTGGCCCAGCCGGTGTCCTTCCACATCACCTGGCTGGTCAGCAGCACCTTGAACAGGTGGGCGTTGCTGATGATGTCGACGGTGTGCAGGTGGTGCGACCTGAGGGTGTTGTTGACCAGGCCGGCGTTGCCGAGCATCTGCTGGAAGATCGCCACCACGATCACCCAGGACAGGAAGTGCGGCAGGTAGAGGATGCTCTGCACCAGCCGCTTGAGCCGCTCAGAGCCGAGCGAGTTGAGCAGCAGGGCGAGCGCGATGGGTGCCGGGAAGACGAAGACCACCTGGAGCACCGTGATGGTGAGGGTGTTCTCCAGCGCGTTGACGAAGGCCGGGTCGCCGTTGAAGACGACGGTGAAGTTGTGCAGGCCCGACCACGCGCTGTTCTTGATGCCGATGAACGGCTGGTAGTCCTTGAACGCGATGACGTTGCCGAGCAGCGGGAAATACTGGAACAGCAGCAGGGTGGCGAGTCCCGGTATGGCGAACAGCACCATGACTTTGTCTCTGCGCAGTCGCCGCCACCACCGTTGCTGATTGTGCTGAGGTGGTCTCGCCTCGGCTGTCACTGTTGTTTTCCCAGCCGTCGACCCGACATCCGTTTCAATAGCCAAGACCGCCTCCTAGCGACATGTGGAAATGCGGAGGAGAAACCTCATTGACCCCGCGGTGAGTCACCGTACACGAGGCTCCTAAACCGGTCCAGTAGAAGTACGTGGCGAGTTTGCGTAGACCCTCGCCTCGTCCCGCTCCGGGTGCGCGGCGACGCCGTCGAAGTCCGTCACGGACAACCCCTGCACGTCGCTGACCAGCAGCGCGGGCCCGAAGTCGGCGGCCGGCTCGCCTTCCCAGCGCACCCGGCATCCGCGCAAGACCACGTCGGTGGCACGTTCCAGGTGGAAGCCCGCGGTCACCCCCTTGACGAACTCCTCGGCGGCCGGGCGCACGTCGATCCGGCCGCCCGGCCACCGGGCCGGGGCGGACAGCGCCACGCTCACCCCGTCGAACACCACACCGGAGATCTCACCGGGGCCGCCGCGCACCACCACGGAGTTCTCCGACCTGGCCGTGATGTTGCTGAACCGCACGTTCCTGATCGAACCGACCGCGCCCGTCCAGCGGTTGACGGCCACGTAGATCGGCTCCCCGTGGCCCCACCAGGGCTCGTCGAACAGCCGGGTGCGCACCACGATGTTCGAGAACAGGACGTCCGAGACGTCCCCCTGCTGGCCGAGGTTGACCGACAGCCCGCGGTTGCTGGCGTCCACGACGCAGGAGTCCACCACCACGTTGCGCACCGAGGTCGCGCAGTCGGCGCCGATCGCGAACGCGCTGGAGGTGGAGACCAGCGTGCAGCCGCTCACCGTCACGTTCTCGGTGTCGCCGAAGCGGACGCTCTCGTCCCGGCCCTTGATGCTGATCGCGTCGTCGCCGGTGCTGATGTGGCAGTCGGAGATCCGCGCGTCGCGCACGCAGTCCAGGTCGATGCCGTCGCTGTTGGGCACCTTCAGGTCGTTCTCGATCCGCACCCCGCTGACCAGCACGCTCCGGCAGCCGGTGAGCCGCAGCGTCCAGGCGGCGGCGTCCCGCAGCAGCACGTCCCGCACCGTGACCCGCCGGCATCCGACCAGGTAGACGGTCAGCGGACGGGCCTCGCGCATCGCGTAGATCGTGCCGCGGTCCTCGGCGACGAAGAACCGGCCGCCGCCGTCGATCGTGCCGGCGCCGAGGATCGCCACGTCCTGCGCGCCGTCGGCGGTGATCAGCATGATGTCCTCGCCGGGCGGCGGGGCGTCCGGGCCGAAGCCGGGCGTGGCCGAGGCCCGCCGGTGGGTGTAGTCGGCCGGGTCCTCGCTGGCCTGGAGCACCGCGCCGCGCTCGATCTCCAGCGCCACCCGGGACCGCAGCTCGATGCTGCCGCTGCGGAACACCCGGCCGGCCGGCAGCAGCACCGTGCCGCCGCCCGCCCGGTGGCAGGCGTCGATCGCCGCCTGGATCGCGGCGGCGTCATTGGCGAGGCCGTCACCCGCCGCGCCGTAGTCCCGCACGTCGTAGCCGGCCATATCTGCTCCGCCTCTCCTCCGCTTCTGCCCCGCGCGCGCTCTCCGGCGGGCTCGGGGACGTTTGCCATCGCGGGACTCTAGGCGCCGGGAACGGCAGTGTCCAGGGTTGACGCTAAACCGATCCAGCAGTACCGTCTCCCAGCAATCGAACATCGAGAGGATGCGGGTGTGGAACGCAGCTTTGCCCGACTCGAAAAGGATTCCCTGACCGACTTCTGGATCGGTGTCAATTTCTGGTCGAAAGTCGGCGGCCCGCGAATGTGGTCGGAATACGATCACGATGTCGTGGTCAAGGAACTCCAGGTCCTGCGTGATCACGGACTCAATCTGACCCGGTCCTTCTTCTTCTGGTCCGACTTCATGCCGGAGCCCGACGTGCTCAGCGAGCAGGCGGTGGCCCGGTTCGAGGACTTCCTCGACGTGCACAGCCAGCTCGGCATGCGGACGGTGCCGACCCTGCTGGTGGGGCACATGTCGGGGGAGAACTGGGACCCGGCCTGGCGGGCCGGCCGCGACCTGTACTCCGACGTGTGGCTGGTGGACCGCCAGGCGTGGCTGGGCGAGCAGCTGGCCCGCCGGCTGGCCGGCCACCCCGCCGTCGCGGGCTGGCTGCTGTCCAACGAGATGCCGCTGTACGGCGGGACCGCCGCCGCGCAGACGGTCTCCTCCTGGGCCCGGCTGGTGGTGCGCGGGCTGCGCGCCGGCGGCGCGACCCAGCCGGTGTCGGTCGGTGACGGCGCCTGGGGGATCGAGTCCACCGGAGTGGACAACGGCTTCCGGCTGCGCGACCTGGCCGCCACCATCGACTTCGCCGGACCGCACTCCTACCCCGCCGACTCCGACCGGCTCCGCCAGCACCTGAGCGCCGCGTTCTCCTGCGAGCTCGCCGCGGTGGCCGGAAAACCCGTCGTCCTGGAGGAGTTCGGGGCGTCCTCGGACTTCGTGTCGGACGAGCAGCTCGGGCACTACTACCGCCAGGTGCTGCACATGTCGCTGCTGGGCGGCGCCACCGGCTGGATGGCCTGGAACAACACCGACTACGACGGGCTGGCCGACCAACCTCCTTACAGCCACCACCCGTTCGAGATGCACTTCGGCGTCACCGACCACGAGGGCGCCCCCAAGGAGTCGCTGCGCGAACTCGCCGCCTTCGGCGCCCTGTTGCGCGAGGTCGAGATGTGGCACTGCACAAGGGCCGCCACCGACACCGCACTTGTGGTGCCGACCCATGTGGACACCGCCTTCCCGTTCACCCACGAGAGCGACCGCACCCTCGGCATCGCCGCGCTGCGCCACTCCTACGGCGCGGCCCGCGAGGCCGGCCTCGCCCCGGCCGTGGTGCGGGCCACCGACGGCATCGGCGACGACGCCCGGCTGTACCTGCTGCCGTCGGCCAAGCAGCTCACCGCCCAGGCGTGGCGCCGGGTCACCGAGCTGGCCGAGGGCGGCGCCACCGTCTACGTCTCGTACAGCGCGGGCGACCACGACGTGCAGCGCGGCCCCTGGTGGCCGGGGGTCAACGAGCTGTTCGGCGTCCGGCACGGGCTGCGTTACGGCATGGTCGACCGGATCGAGGACGACCGGCTGACCCTGGAGTTCGAGCGGGACTTCGGCGGCATCGCGGCCGGCGACAGGCTGACGCTGCCGGTCGGCGGCAACGCCCATCTGCGCGGCTTCCTGCCGGTCGAGCCGGTCACCGCCGAGGTGCTGGCCAGGGACGCGGCCGGCCGCCCGGCGCTGCTGCGCCGGCGGATCGGCGACGGCTGGCTGGTGCTGTGCACCGCCCCGATCGAGGCGATGGCCTCGTCCGCGCCCGCGGTCAACCCCGAGGACACCTGGCGGCTCTACGACGCGCTCGCCCGGGAGGCCGGGGTGCGCCGGCCGGTCACGGTCGCCGATCCGCGGGTCCTGGTGGACTCCCTGGTGCACCGCGACGGCCGGCGCTTCTACTGGTTCGTCAGCCAGAGCGACCAGCCGCTGACGTTCACACCGCGGGGCGCGGCGCTGACCGGGCTCGACGGGACCGAGGCCGGCGAGGTGACCCTGCCGCCGTTCGGCGTACGGGTGTTGAGGAGTGCGGCGTGAAGATCACCGGACACGAACTGTTCCTGGTCGAGCCGCGCTGGCTGTTCCTGCGGGTGGACACCGACGAGGGCGTCAGCGGCTGGGGCGAGCCGATCGTCGAGGGCCGGGCGCACACGGTGGCGACCGCCGTCGGCGAGCTGATGGAACTCATCGACGGCAAGGACCCGTTCCGGATCGAGGACCACTGGCAGACGCTGGCCAAGGCCGGCTTCTACCGCGGCGGTCCGGTGCTCTCCAGCGCGCTGGCCGGCATCGACCAGGCGCTGTGGGACATCAAGGGCAAGGCGCTCGGCGTGCCGGTCTACGAGCTGCTCGGCGGCCCGGTCCGCGACCGGGTGCGGGTCTACGGCGGCCTGTACGGCACGGACGACGCCGAACTGGTCGCCTCCGCCCGCCGCCAGGTGGACTCCGGGCTGACCATGGTCAAGCTCAACCCGGCCGACCTGCTGGCCCATCTGGACACCCCGGCCGCGCTGCACGCGGTCATCGAGCGGGTGGCGGCGGTGCGCGAGGAGATCGGCTTCGGGGTCGACCTCGCGCTCGACTGCCACGGCCGGTTCAGCACCCCGATGGCGCGGCGCTTCCTGGCCAGGCTCGAACCGTACGAGCCGGCCTTCGTGGAGGAGCCGGTGCTGCCGGAGTTCTCCGCGCACCTGGGCTCGATCGCGGCCGGCACGCCGATCCCGATCGCCACCGGCGAACGGCTGTACTCCCGTTGGGACTTCCGCGACGTGCTCGGCAGCGGCATCGCCGTCGCCCAGCCGGACCTGTCGCACGCGGGCGGGATCTCCGAGGTCCGCAGGATCGCCGCGGCGGCCGAGACGTACGACGTGGCGCTCGCGCCGCACTGCCCGCTCGGACCGATCGCCTTCGCCGCCTGCCTCCAGGTGGACGTGGCCACCCCCAACTTCCTTGCCCAGGAGCAGAGTCTGGGCCTCGGCTACCACCCCGACGCGGGCCAGGTCGACTACCTGGCCGACCCCTCGGTGTTCGCCGTGGCGGACGGTCACGTCGCCCGGCCCACCGCCCCCGGTCTCGGCATCGAGATCGACACCGACCAGGTCGCCAGGGCCGCGGAACGCGGGCACCGCTGGCGCAACCCGGTCTGGCGACACGCAGACAACTCCCTGGGCAGCTGGTGAGGAGCGACCATGGCGCAGTTCGACCTTCCGCTTGAGCAACTGGCGGGCTACACACCGGAGCTGGCCGAGCCGGCCGACTTCGACGCGTTCTGGAAGAGCACCCTGGACGAGGCCGCGGCCCACGACCTGGCCGCGGTGTTCACCCCGGTCGACACCGGCCTGGCGCTGATCGAGTCCTACGACGTGACCTTCGCCGGCTACGGCGGCGAACCGGTCAGGGGCTGGCTGCACCTGCCGGTGCACCGGGACGGCCCGCTGCCCTGCGTCGTGCAGTACGCCGGCTACGGCGGCGGACGGGGCCTGGCGCACGAGAGCGTGCTGTGGGCGGTGGCCGGGCACGCGCACTTCGTGATGGACACCCGCGGCCAGGGCTCGGCCGGCTCGATCGGCGACACCCCCGACCCGCACGGCTCGACGCCCGCCGTCCCCGGCTTCATGACCAGGGGCATCCTCGACCCGGCCGGCTACTACTACCGCCGGGTGTTCACCGACGCGGTACGCGCCGTCGCGGCGGCCCGCAGCCACCCGGCGGTGGACCGCGACCGGGTCGCGGCGGCCGGCGGCAGCCAGGGCGGCGGCATCGCGCTCGCCGTCGCGGGCCTGGTGCCGGACCTGGCGGCGGTCATGGCCGACGTGCCGTTCCTGTGCCACTTCCGGCGGGCCACCGAGCTGACCGACGCCTTCCCGTACGCCGAGATCGCGCAGTACCTCGGCCGGCACCGCGACCACCTGGACACGGTGTTCGACACGCTGTCGTACTTCGACGGTGCCCTGATGGCCCGCCGCGGCACCGCGCCCGCGCTGTTCTCGGTGGCGCTGATGGACGTCACCTGCCCGCCGTCCACGGTCTACGCGGCCTACAACGGCTACCCGGCGCGCAAGGAGATCCGGGTCTACCCGTACAACGACCACGAGGGCGGCCAGAGCGTGCAGCAGGCCGAGCAACTGCGCTGGCTGTCAGCGGAGTTCGGCCGATGACGGCGCTCGGGTCGTCCACGTCGTCCACGTCGTCCACGTCGTCCACGTCGTCCACGTCGTCCACGTCGCTGCCGGAGCTGTTCGGCGCGGCCGGCTTCGACGCGCTCGGGCCGTGGAGACCGGTGCCGCCGGCCTCAGACCGGGACGCCTGGCTGGCGGTGGACCCGCGGGAGCGGGCCCAACTGCTGGCCGAGGCCGAGCGGTTGGCCGCCGGGCCCTGGCCACAGCCCACCGCGGGCGACTACCTGCGGTACCGGTCGGCCGGCGACCGCACCTCGTTCGAGCGGCCGTACTTCGAGCGCCGCGCCCGGTTGGCGGCAGCGGTGCTCGCCGCGGCCCTCACCGCGGAGGAGACCTGGCTCGCCGAGGTGGTCGACGGGATCTGGCTGCTGTGCGAGGAGACCAGCTGGTGCCTGCCGGCCCATGACACGTTCGTCGCGGACGCCGGGCGCTCGCTGCCCGACCCGGAGCAGCCGTGCCTGGACCTGTTCGCCGCCGAGACCGCCGGCCTGCTCGCCTTCACCGACCTGATCCTCGGCGACCTGCTCGACCAGCGGGTACCCGAACTACGCCGGCGGGCCCGGGCGGAGGTGGCGCTGCGCGCGCTCGAACCGTTCCGCCGGCACGAGTGGTGGTGGTTCGGCAGCACCGGCAGGACCAACAACTGGAACCCGTGGATCTGCTCCAACGTCCTGGCCGCGAACCTGCTGCTGGAGAGCGACCCGGGCGTGCGCACGGCCACCGCCCGCCGGGTCGCGCAGGCGCTCGGCAACTTCCTGGACGGCTATCCGGCGGACGGCGGCTGCGACGAGGGCGCACAGTACTGGTGGCGGGCCGGCGGCTCGCTGTTCGACTGCCTCGACACGTTCCACCAGGCGAGCGGCGGTGCGCTCGACGCGTTCGGGCTGCCGCTGGTGCGGGCCGTCGCGCGCTACCCGCTCGCGGTGCACCTGGCCGGGCGCTGGCAGGTGAACTTCGGCGACGGCAGCGCGCTGCTGTCCGCCGACGCCCCGGCCGACCTGCTGCACCGGTTCGCCCGCAGGACGGGTGACGCCGAACTGGCCGCCCACGCGGTGGCGCTCGGCGCGGTCGCCGGGTCGGGGCCGGGCGACCGGGCGCTCAGCTCGCTGGGGCGGCGGGTGGCGGGGCTGTTCGACACGGAGTGGCGGGCGGCACGGGAGGTGCGGGCGCGGGCGGCGGATCGGGCCGCCGGGGATCGGGCGGCCGACGGTGCGGCTGATGGTGAGGCCGACGGTTCGGCTGATGGTGCGGCTGATGGTGCGGCTGATGGTGCGGACGTCGAGAACGCCGGCGGGTTCCCGTACCCCGCGCACAGCTGGCTGCCCGACCTCCAGGTGCTCACCGCGCGGCAGCGGGCCGGCAGCCCGGCCGGGCTGTTCCTCGCCGCGAAGGGCGGCCACAACGACGAGAGCCACAACCACAACGACGTCGGCTCGTTCGTCGCCGGCTGCGACGGCCGGCCCGTGCTGGTCGACGTGGGCGTGGGGACGTACACCGCGCAGACGTTCTCCGCCGACCGTTACGCGATCTGGACGATGGGCAGCGACTACCACAACGTGCCGGAGGTCGGCGGCGCCGGCCAGCGGGCCGGCCGGGAGCACCGGGCGTCCTCGGTGAGCGCGTCGCTCGCCGACGACCACGCCCAGCTGAGCCTCGACCTGGCCGCCGCGTACCCCGCCGAGGCGGGCCTGCGGTCCTGGCGGCGCACCCTGCGGCTGGACCGCGCGGCCGGCCGGATCACCCTCGACGACGAGTGGGAACTGCGGACGCCCGCCGCCGTGTTCACACACCTCGTCACCCCGTCCGAGGTGACCTGCCCGGCGCCCGGCCGACTCGACCTCGCCGTCGGCGGCACCGCGCTCACGCTCACCCACGACCCCGCGCTCAGCGTGTCGGTGGAGGAGGTCGAGGTGACCGACCCGAAACTGACCCCCGTCTGGGGCGGCGTCCTGCGCCGGATCAGGCTCGGCGCAGGCGGCGGCCTGACGGGCCGTTACCGGATATCATTGTCTCCCTCCTCATTGTTTCCCTCCCTCACCGAAAATACGGAGGTGCCCGGTTGAAACGGGTGACGATCCGCGATATCGCCGCTCGTGCCGGAGTGACCAAGGGCGCGGTCTCCTTCGCATTGAACGGACAGCCCGGCGTGTCCGAGGCCACCAGGACCCGCATTCTCAAGGTGGCGAAGGACCTGGGCTGGCAGCCGAACAGCGCGGCACGGGCATTGTCGTCCTCGAAGTCGGGCGCGGTGGGCCTCATCCTGGCCCGTCCGGCGCGAACTCTCGGGGCGGAGCAGTTCTTCATGCAGCTCATCTCCGGTATCGAGGCGGAGCTGTCCAAACGCCCGATCGCGCTGGTCCTCCAGGTGGTGCCCGACCTGGAGGCGGAGGTCGCCGCGTACACCCGCTGGTGGAGCGAGCGCCGGGTGGACGGGGCGCTTCTCACCGACCTGCGGGTCGAGGACAGCCGGGTCGGCGTGCTGCGCGAACTCGGCATCCCCGCAGTGGTGTTCGGCGGGCCCGGGCACCACGATGGGCTGCCGGGCGTCTGGAGCGACGAGACCACGGCCATGAACGCCGTCGTGGAGCACCTGGTCGGGCTCGACCACCGGCGGGTCGCCCGGGTGGCCGGCCGCCGCGAGTTCCTGCACACCCACCTGCGCGACCAGGCGTTCCAGGCCGCCGTCGAGCAGTACGACCTGCTCGACGGCAGCACCGTCTACACCGACTTCAGCCCGGCCGAGGGCGAGGCCGCCACCCGGCAGCTGCTGTCCGCCGACCCGCTGCCGTCGGCGATCATCTTCGACAACGACGTGATGGCGGTGGCCGGCGCCCGCACCGCGGCCGAACTCGGCCTGCAGATCCCGCGCGACCTGTCGGTGGTGGCCTGGGACGACTCGATCCTGTGCCAGCTCACCCAGCCGCCGCTGACCGCGGTGTCCCGCGACATCGAGGCGTACGGGGCGCATGGCGCGCGGGCGCTGCTTGAGCTGATCGAGGGCGCGGTGCCGGACATCGACGTGCAGGACCACGCGCCGTCGCTGGTGGTCAGGAAGAGCACGGCGAAGGCGCGGACGCGGCCGTGACGCCCGCCGTGCGTTGCGCCTTGCGGCGCGCCGTGCGTTGCGCCTTGCCGCGCGCCGTGCGGCGGCGGTGACGCGGCAGTTCTGAGCCGTACCGGGGCGCCGGCGGATCGAGCGGTACACCAACCGCCCGCCGGCGCCTCCGCCTTGCCCCCGCGGGCCCTGAACTTCCTTGCCCTGCTTGCCGAATGCCTGCGCGACACCTTGACACTGGACCGGTTTAGCAGTTGTATGTGCGTGCTTTCCAGAGAAACACGTCAGAACATTCGAGCGCGCAATCGGCAATTACCTTCCGCCCCGCGGGGAGATCAGTGGAGATCCGGGGCGGGCGGGTAATCCGTCATGCGCGAGGAAGGTAGATAATGCCTCTGTCAGGACGGTCAACGACGACGCTGTCACGGACAGTACCGATAGCGACGGCGGCCCTTGCCATGGTCTTCGCGGCAATGGCGTTCACCCCCACACCCGCGGTCGCGCGAGACGCCGGAACGGCCCCCCGGGCCGCCTCGGCCGCCAACTCCGTGCGGGCCATGGCCACTTCGGCGGCCACCACCGCCAGTCCGGCCGCCACCACCACGTACTACGTGGACTCCGCGGCGGGCAGCGACGCGAACAACGGCACCTCCCAGTCCACCCCGTGGAAGAGCCTGGACAAGGTCAACGCCACCACCTTCCAGCCCGGCAGCCAGGTGCTGTTCAAGGCCGGCGGCTCCTGGACCGGCACCCTCAAGCCGCTCGGCTCGGGTTCCAGCGCCGCGCCCAACACCATCGGCCGGTACGGCACCGGCGGCACCCCGGCGATCAACGCGGCCGGCGCCGCCGAGGCCGTACTCCTGCACAACGTGCAGTACTGGACGGTCACCGGGCTGCAGCTCACCAACCAGACCACCGCGGCCGGCGCCCACTCGGGCGTGGTGATCGACGCCCAGAACGCCGGGCTGCTGCACAGCATCCACATCAACGGCCTGGACATCCACGACATCGACGGGCTCTCCGCGAGCGCCACCAAGAACAGCAACGCGGCGATCCTGGTGACGGTCGAGAGCACCCAGACCACCGCGTGCAACGTGGCGTCCAGCGTGCCGTCGTGGTTCGACGACCTGCGTCTGGAGAACAACTACCTGCACGACCTGCACACCGAGGGCGTCTACATCAACGGCGCCTACGACCAGTGGTGCGGGGCGCAGGGCAGCACCGCCGACACCACGTACTGGTACACGAACCTGGTGGTCAGGAACAACTTCATCAACCGCACCGGGGCCGACGGCGTGGTCGTCAGCTACGGCAAGTCCCCGCTGGTGGAGAACAACACGCTGTACGACGCGGGCATCAACGGCAACGGCTACCAGTACATCGCCGGGCTGTGGTCGTTCGCGTCCAGCGACTCGCTGTTCCAGTACAACGAGGTCGCGCGGATGCACTACCAGAACCAGTCCACCACCGACTCGGGGGCGTTCGACACCGACCTGCTCACGTTCGGCACGCACGTCTTCCAGTACAACTACACGCACGACAACGCGGGCGGCATCCTGCTCGACTGCAGCGACCGGTACGCCACGACCGTCTACCGGTACAACATCAGCCAGAACGACTCCGACCACAGTTGGAGCGGCGGCACGGCGGTGCTGTTCAACCCGACGCACTTCTACAACAACACGATCGTGGACACCACGAGCGACCCGTTCAACGTCTACATCAACACCTCGCGCAGCACGGCCTCGCAGCCGTTCACCCCGGACATGGTGACCTTCCAGAACAACGTGGTCTCGACGGTCAACACCGCCAACACCTGGGCCGGCGCGACCTACGACCACAACGCCTACCAGGGCGGCGCGGCCCCGGCCGGCGACACCCACGCGGTGGTCGGCGACCCGCAGTTCACCGAACCGGGGATGGGTTCCGAGGGCCGCGGCACCGTCGACGGCTACCAGCTCAAGCCGACGTCACCGCTGATCGGCAAGGGCGTGGCGATCTCCGGCAACGGCGGCAAGGACTACTGGGGCGACACCGTGCCCAGCGGCTCCGCGCCCGACATCGGCGCCGACCAGTACACGCAGAAGACCGTCACCGTGCCGGCCGAGACCGTGCACCCGGCGGCGACCGCGCCGACCATCGACGGCGTGCTCAACTCCTCGGAGTGGAGCACCGCTCAGTCGCAGCTGCTCCAGAAGGCCACCATCGGGCTGCCCACCGGCGACGGCGTCAAGTACTCGCTGCTGTGGGACAGCGGCCATCTCTACGTCGGGTTCTACGCGACCGACAACAGCCACGCGCAGTACCCGGACGACTCGTTCGACATCTATTTCGACCCCGACAACAGCAAGTCGACCAAGCTCGGCACCGACGACCGGTTCTACAACCTCACCCAGGCCGGCGTGCTCACCGAGACGCACGGCAACACGGCGGGCGTGACCGCGGCCGTCAGCCACTCGCAGACCCAGTGGTTCGGCGAGATCGCCATCCCGTGGAGCACGCTCGGCGTCACGCCGGCCGCGGCCAGGACGCTCGGCTTCGACATCGCCTACAACGACGACATGGACGGGGTGGGCGGCCGTTCCGGCCAGTTGATCTGGGCCGGCAACGCGAACGACTGGCGGGACCCGGAGTTCTACGGGAACGCCACGCTGTCGGCGAGCTGACGCTTCCCGCTCCTCACCGTTCGCACGCTTCCCCGCTTCCCCGCTTCCCCGCTTCACCGCTTCCCCGCTTCACCGCTTCCCCGCTTGCGGCGGGCCGCACCGGCCGGCAACACCCCGGCCGGTGCGGCCCGTTCACGTCACCACGCCCACGCACCGCACGAACCGAAAGGGCTCCCATGAGCAGCAGCACCCAGCGCGCGGCTCCGTCCGCCACCGCGCGCCCGCCCGTCACGCCGCAACTCGCCGCCACCCGGGTCATGGCGGTGCTGCGCTCCGCGGGCCCCGCCGGACTCCCGCCTGTCGCGGGCGCGTTGGCCGCCGGGGGCGTCAACTGCCTTGAGGTGTCGCTGACCACGCCCGGCGCGCTCGACGCGCTCGCCCGCATCGCCGACGCACTCGGGCCGCGGGCGGCGGTGGGCGCCGGCACCGTCCTCACCGTCGCGCAGGCCAGGGACGCGCTCGCGGCCGGCGCCCGGTTCCTGGTGGCGCCCGTCGTGGACGGCGACGTCATCCGGCTCGCCGCGGACCTCGGCGTGCCGTGCTACCCGGGCGCCTGGACCCCGACTGAGGTCCGCACCGGGTGGGACGCGGGCGCGGCGGCCGTCAAGCTGTTCCCGGCGGGAACCGGAGGGCCGGGCCACGTACGGCAGTTGACGGCGCCGCTGCCGCACATCCCGCTGGTCGCCGTCGGAGGCGTGGAGCCGGCCCGGGCCCGCGCGTACCTCGACGCGGGGGCCTTCGCGGTCGGGATCGGCTCGCCGCTGCTGGGCGGGGCGGACGCCGATCCCACGCCCGAGGCGCTGGAGCGGCTCACCGGCCGGGCCCGGGCGCTGGTCGCCGCGCTCGGCGTGCTCGCCGGCGAAGCGGAGGGCGGACGGTGACGGCCCCGTCAGACCCCCAAGTGCCCGACCTGCCCTACCTGGTGACCATCGGAGAGGCCCTCGGCGTGCTCTCCGCGTCGGAGCCGGGCCCGTTGAGCATGGGCACCGGGATGCGGCTCGGCATAGCGGGCGCCGAGTCGAACGTGGCCGTCGGCGTGAGCCGGCTCGGCGGCACCGCGGTGTGGGCGGGCCGGGTGAGCGAGGACGCGCTCGGCGACCTGATCCTGCGGGAGTTGCGCGCGGAGGGGGTCGTCACCGTGCCGGTGCGCGACCCCGCCCCGACGTCCCTGCTGCTCAAGGAGCGCCGGACCGCCGGCCACAGCCGGGCCCGCTACTACCGCACCCTCACCGCCGGCAGCCGGCTGACCCCGGACGACGTCCCCGAAACGCTGGTGGCGAACGCGGCCGTCCTGCACGTCACGGGCATCACCCCGGCCCTCGGCCCCGGCCCCGCCGCAGCCGTCACCCACGCGGTGGACATCGCCCGCGAGGCGGGCGTGACCGTCTCCCTCGACGTCAACTACCGCTCCCTGCTGTGGGACGAGCCGGCCGCCCGCCACGCCCTTCTCCCCCTGCTGCGGCGCAGCGACCTGATCCTCGCCGGAACCCACGAGGCCCGTCTCCTGTCCCCCGGCGACCACGCCCCCGAGGCACTGGCCGCGTCCCTGTGCGCCCTCGGCCCGTCCGCCGCTGTCCTCAAACTCGGAGCCGCAGGCGCCCTCGCGCTGATCGACGGCACGACCTACCACCAACCGGCCTTCCCGGTCCCGGTCCACGACACGTTCGGAGCAGGCGACGCATTCGCCGCGGGCTACCTGGCCGAGCTGCTGACGTCCCGCCCACCCGCCGAACGCCTGCGCACAGCAGCCCTGTTGGGGGCTTTCGCGGTCAGCACGTCGGGCGACTGGCAGGGCCTCCCCCACCGCCGCGACCTCGGCCTCCTCCACCACCCGGACGACATCGTCCGCTAGCGGACGACCGGCCCGCGGCCGTCAGCCCCAGGCTCCGGCGGGCTGGCCGGTGGTCACGTTCAGGCGGCTGAAGAAGTTGGTCAGGGCGATCATCAGGGTCAGGGATGCGAGGGCCTTCTCGTCGTAGGGGGCGGCGGCCTCGGTCCAGATCGCGTCGGGGACCGGGTCGCCGCGGTCGGGGAGCCTGGTCGCCGCCTCGGCCAGGGCGAGGGCGGCGCGCTCGGCGTCGGTGAAGCAGGGGGCCTCGCGCCAGGCGGGTATGGCAGGCGAAGAAGCGGACGGTGGTGGCGTTCGCGTTCACGATCGAGGGGGGATGATCACGGGGATCGAACTGGTGGGGGAGGCGGGGAGGTTGGAGGGGTTGGGGGTTGTCGTGCTTGAGGATTGAGCGGGGGGGGTTGAACGGGGCCGCCCGGGCCGGGGGGCAGGCGTGGCCGGGACCAGGCCGGACGTCGCTGGGGCCGGACGTGGCCGGGGCCGTCAACTAGCCGCGTCCCACCGGGTCCCCGCGCTCGGCAACCCGCAGAGCGGGGATCAGGCCCGCGACCCGTTCGAGCTGATCGCGCTGCGACCGCAGGTCCATCCCCCCGAGCCGTACGACGATGTGCCGCACCCCGGCCGCCACGTACCGCCCCAACTGCTCGACCACGTGCTCGGCCGTACCGCCGACAACCGCCTGGATACGGGCCAGTTCACCGAGCGGCATGCCGTACGTGGCCCGCGCGTACTCGTCCAACGCCCGGCGCCCGCCGTCAGCGCCGTCGTCGATCCGTACCGTCACGAACAGCGCGGGCGTCACGTCCTCCGCCGAACGCCCGGCGCCGGCCGCGGCCTCGCGGATGTCGCGGAGGCCGGCCGCGTAGTCGGCGGGGTCGGGCGGGTACGGCAGCCACCCGTCGTACATCCGCCCGGCGCGGGCGAGCGCGGCCGGGGTCGCGCCGCCGAGCCAGATGGGCGGCCCCCCGGCGCGGAGCGGCCTGGTCGTGGGCGGGATGTCGGTGAACCGGAGCAGGTCGCCGTCGAACGCGTCGGCCCCGTCCCACAGGGCCCGCCACAGCGCGACGGTCTCGTCCAGCCGGGCGAACCGCCGTTCCCACGGCAGCTCGGAGAGCTCGTAGAGCGGCTTCCCGAACCGCCCGGGAAAGCCCGCGCCGACGGTCACGGTGAGCCGTCCGCCGGACAGCAGGTCGATCGACGCGAGCGACTGCGCTGCCTGGATCGGCCGCCGCAGGAACGGCATGAGCGCCGCCGTCCCGAGCGTCACCGTCTCGGTCGCGGGGGCGAGCGCGGCCAGCATCGTGAGCGCCTCGATGCGCGGGCTGATCAGGGAGTCGTTGACGAAGAGCGAGGCGAAGCCGGAGCGTTCGGCGTGCCGGCCGAGCGCGACGAGCTCGCGGGGGTCATCTGCCGGGCCCCACAGGGCAGTTCCGGTCGGAAGCAGTACACCGATGTCCATGCCGGTGATGCTCGCGACCGGGCGCGGCCGGCGACAATTCCCTGCGGGGAATGGCCGGGGCCTCGCCGGCACCGTTACAACTGGCCCGTGGACTACAACCGGCCCGTGGACTTCCCGCGCGCACTGCGCGAACGCCGCACCCGCGGCCACCTCAGCCAACTCGACCTGGCACTGCGGGCAGGCACCAGCCAGCGCCACCTCAGCTTCATCGAGTCCGGCAGGTCCGTCCCCGGCCGGAACATGGTCGTTCGCCTCGCCGAGTCCCTGGAGTTGCCGCTGCGGGAGCGCAACGAGCTGCTGCTGGCGGCCGGTTACGCGCCCGCCTACCCGGAGAGCTCCCTCGACGATCCGGTGCTGGCCCCGGTGCGCACGGCGATCGACCACATCCTCCGCGGCCATCTCCCGTACCCCGCCCTGGTGGTGGACCGGGGCGGCGACCTGATCGCGGCGAACACCGCGTTCGCCGCGCTCACCGAGGGCGCCGCCCCCGAACTCCTCGGCCCCGGCACGAACGCCTACCGCCTCGCCCTGCACCCCGACGGCCTCGCCCCCCGCATCCGCAACCTCGCCGAATGGTCCCGCCACATCCTGGCCCGCCTGGACCACTTGGAGGAACTGCGCGCCGAACTGGCCGCGTACGTGCCCGAGTTGGAACCGTCCGCCGGCCACCTGGGTTTCGCGGTCCCCCTCCACCTGGCCTCCCCCTACGGCGAGTTGCACCTGATGACGACGGTGACGACGTTCGCGACCGCCGTGGACGTGACACTCGCCGAACTCAAACTGGAGGCGTTCCTACCGTCCGACCCGGAAACGTCCGAGGCACTCGCGTCCCCCGCCTGGGCAACAGCCTGCACAGCCGCGGGTCAGACCCCGTCAACCCGCACCGCCCCGGGCCGTGCCCTGAAGGTGAACCCCAACCCCTCCACAAACCGCTCATAACTCCGCGCCACCCGAATCTCGATGGCGTCATACCCCCGAGCCTCCAAAACCGAGTGATCAAACCCGAGCCCGGCAGCAATCTCCCGAATCTCCACGGGCGGATGCAGCAAATGAACCCCGTCCACCGCCCAAAGCCCCTCAATAACCGCCCGCCGCTCACCCCGATCGCCCAGATTCCACTGCGCAGCAAAGCGATCAGCCAAAAACTGCGGATCATTCCCCATCATCCCGGCCTCCTCCCGCCCAACGCCTAGGAGCCCGATCCTCCCCACTCAGAAGCCCCCACCAATTCCCCCCAGGTAATAGCCTCAGTGTTCGGCGGCCGATACCGGTTGCCATGACCACAGCGAATCAGGCGGCCCCAGTCCGCTTACGGGCGTTCACCGAGGGCCACCTCGCCTTCCTCGATCGCCTCTCCACGGTTCCCGAGGCTGCCTGCGGCGGTACGGGACGACGGCCTGAATCCGGTGCGGCAGGCTCGGGCCCATGATGGAATCAACACAACATTCGTAGTCCGGCGGCTCGACCGTACGGACCCGGATGTCGTCGGGATCGAGCCACGATCGTGAGGCACAGCCGCCGTGAGCACCATGAAGCCGTCGTCGCCCGCCGTCTCAGCCCGCATGAGCAGCCAGGCGAGCAAGGACACGGCCGCCGAACTGCAGGTTCGACGCATCCTGCACGCGGCGGGCCTGCGGTACCGCGTGGAGTACCCGGTGCCAGGCATGGCGCGGCGCCGGATCGACGTGGCGTTCACCTCGGTCAAAGTAGCCGTCCTGATCGACGGATGTTTCTGGCACGGCTGCCCAGAACACGCGACGCAGCCGAAGGCGAACGCAGAGTGGTGGCGGCAGAAGTTGGACCGCAACATGGCACGTGACGCGGAGACCACGGAGCACCTCACAGAGACCGACTGGGAGGTACTGCGCTTCTGGGAGCATGAAGCACCGGATGACGTGGCCCTCCGTGTCGCGGCGGCGGTGGAGCGGCGGAGGGGCCGGCGGGAACCGGGGAGGAATCGTTGAGCGGACTGAGCTTCGTCGATGTGTGCTCGGGGGCGGGTGGGCTCGCTCTGGGACTGGAACGAGCGGGCTTCACGCCGCGACTCCTTTTGGACAACGAGTCGTCTGCCTGCGACACGCTCAATGCCAACCGGCCGCATTGGAACGTGCTGAATGCGGACCTTCTCGGCTTCGATCCCGTGGACCACCCCGAGGTGTACGACGTCGATCTGCTGGCCGCCGGACTGCCCAGGGTGAAGTCGAGCGCAACAGTGACACGCCGGTCGTCGGACACCGAGTTGCGTCTCATCGAGGCGACCGCCTACCTCGTCCACGCCGTCCAACCACGCGCACTGATCATCGAGAACGTGCCCACCTTGGTCGACCAGGACTCCCTGGCGCCGATACGGGACTTCCTCCACAAAGAGCTGGAGCACCTCGGCTACGAACTGATCTGGTTCATCCTGAACGCCTCCGACTTCGGAGTGCCCCAGGACCGTATGCAAGGCATCCTCGTTGCCGTGAAACAGCAGTGGGCGGGTGTCTTCCGACAGCCCCGCCCCACCGTCCACGAGCCCGTATCGGTCGGAGAGGCGCTGGCATCGTCGATGCGTTCCCGCGGCTGGCCGGACGCCGACCGTTGGGTGGCCCAGGCGACGAGTGTGGCGCCGACCTTGGTGGGCGGATCCAAGACACACGGAGGCCCTGACTTCGGGCCGAGCGGCACAAAGGCCAAATGGCGACGCATGGGGGTCTACACGAAGTCGTTCGGGAACGAGCCGCCGGGCCCTGACTTCACGTGGGATCCGTCACTCGGGGACGACGGACTCGTGAAGATCACGGTGGATCAGGCCGCCCTGCTTCAAGGCTTCCCCGAAGCGTGGCGGATTTCCGGACTCAAGACCGCCCGGTACCGTCAGATCGGGCACGCGACCCCACCGCCGGTCGGAGAGTCGTTGGGACGAGCCGTCGCCGAAGCGTTGAATGCGGATCCGGGAGCCCCCGCGGCCGGCTAGACTTCGGCCACATGACCAGCTCGGCGCACCACCGACCCATCCTCGACAAGCCCTTTGTCCTGGACCTCTTCGCAGGACCCGGAGGGCTGGATGTCGCCGGGCACGCGCTCGACATCCCGAGTCTCGGTATCGAGTGGGACAGAAGTGCGTGCCTCACGCGATACGCGGCCGGGCTGGAGACCCTGCACGGCGACGTGAGCGCGGTGCGCAGGAATTCCTTCGAGACGCTGCCGCCGGACGTCAACGTGCTCGCAGGCGGCCCTCCGTGCCAGACGTACTCGGTCGCCGGCCACGGGGCCGGACGCCAAGCCCTGGACCGGGTCAAGAAGTACATCGAGAGGCTGATGGCGGGTGAGTCCGACCAGGAAATCGACGAGGACCTGAAGACTCTCCCCGATCCGCGCACCGCACTCGTCCTCGAACCTCTCCGATACGCGATCCAGGCGACCCGGAGCCCGAACCGGGAGCACCGGCCGTACGACGTCATCGTCCTGGAGCAGGTCCGCGAGGTCGAGGCACTCTGGAAACACTATGCCAAGGTGCTGGAGGAGACAGGGCTACCCGACGGGACCAGGTACAAGGTCGTCGTCGATGTCCTGGACACCGAGACCTACGGAGTTCCGCAGACGCGATCCCGCGCGGTGCTGATCGCTCGGCGTGAAGGGCTGGGTGAACCCTCGCTTCCCTCGCCGACTCACCGTTCCTACGAAGCCAAGGAATGGAATCGGAGGAACGGGAAGAAGGCCGCGGGCCAAGTCCACCAGGCGACCCTCTACGACGACACCGAGCCGGCGGCCGAGGAGCACCGGGCAACAGGGGACCAGGGCCTTCAGCCCTGGAGATCGATGGGTGATGCCCTCGCAAACCGGGTGGGCTCACATCCGGGACGCCGCACTCCGTTCCTGGTTCGCTCGAACTACGGCAGCTCCAGCAACCCGGGGCGACGAGGCGTACGAAGCGACCAGCAGCCCGCCTTCACCGTCACCGGCAAGATCAGCCGCTTCGTGGTCTTCCAACACCTCGACGAAAGTGTCCTCTACGAGGGCGCACGGTTCAGCATGAACGAGGCCGGGATGCTGCAGAGCTTCCCGCCGGACTATCCGTGGTCGTCCACGGCGCAGGCCCAGCAAGTGGGCAATGCCGTACCGCCACTTTTCGGCACGCACCTGCTGAGCGCCGCTCTGGGGCTTCCCAGGCCGGACCCGGAGGCATTGAGGAAGCCGTGGCAACCGGCCACGGAGGAACAGCGGGCCAAGCTGCGCAGCGACGGCTGCGGGGCCGCCGACGCCTGCACCGACAGCTGCCCGCGCCCCGAGGACCAGGTGCCGCCCCCTTCCTCCGTGCGCCCTCGTAAGAGCAAGGACAAAAAAGCGTCGGCAAAGTAGCCCGAGCACGGCTCAGGTCAGTCCCCGCTTTTCCTGCCCCTGATCGGCGCGGTCTCGAACAGCTCCGCGAAGTAGTCGGTGAGCGCGGCCACGGATTCCTCCGGGACGGGGTCCTCGTCGGGCCCGTTCGGGAGTTCGTACCGCTGGACCGGTGGCGCCGATTCCGCTTCCGCGATCCAGTCCCGCAGAGGGGCGGAGTCGCGGGGCCGGTCCGGCGCCAGGACGTCGTAGGCCAAGGTCGCTCCCGCCGCGTTGATCGCGACGCTGAGGCCGTTGACCTCCCGTCCGCCGGAGACCTGTCCGTTCTTCAGAAGACGGACCAACGCCTGGGCGGTGGGACGGTGATCGATCAATTCGCTCCGGAGAACGGTGTGGATGAGGTCCTGATTTCCGCAGGCGACCTCGACCGGCTCGTAGTCCGACCCGTTTCTGAAGAGTTCGGCCGCCCACCACAGGCGGGAGAAACACTGACGATCCGCCGGGCCACGGAAACGCTCGGCAGCGACACGCCTTTGCGGCCTGTTCGCCGTCGGCTCCGACAGGTGCCGCCAGACCACATAGTCCGGGGCCACGGCCAGGGCGAAGTGATTCCACAGACGTTTGTCCGCTGCTTCCCGTCGCGTCAGGCGCAGCGTGGCATGGAACCGTGGCGCGAGCCATACGTCGGCTCGGGTGCGGTCCTCCCGGAACTCGAACATGGCGTCCTCCACCAGGCTCCGGATCGGCTCGACCTGCCACCTGGCGTCGTCCTCGGGGAGCGGCTCGACGACCTTGGCGAGATCGATGCCGCCGTGCACCTGTTCGCCCTTGAGCAGTTCCTCGGTGAGGAACGGATCGACGGCGGAGGTGGCGAGCAGCCCCAGGCGCTCCGGTACGTGGTTCGGTCGGTCGATCACGTCTCGCTCTCCCGGTTCATCTGTTCCAGACTGCGGATGACATAGCCGAGCGCCTTGGAGGCATCGGCACGACGGACCGCCGCGTAATGGATACGCGTCTGCAGTTCCACCCAGCCCGAGTCGCCGGTGCGCCGGCGATGGACCTGCCGCAGGGCCTCCTCGACATGGACGCCGGGAATCACGTCGGGGAGCATCTCCCGCAGCACGTCACCCTGCCAGTCGGTGGGGAAGACCGGCCCGCCGGCGGGCTCCACCTCCAGATCGCCGATGGCGCCGTGAAACACCGCCGTCCAGACATCGGTGGCCATCTGGGCGACCAGGAGGTCCCGCACCTTGCTGTCCACACCCGAGCCGCTGCTGTCCAACAGGTCGATGACGCCTTCTACATCGGTGTTCACGAACACGGTGGGGACTCTGGCCGAGGTGTCCACGATCCAGGGCGCGTCTGTGTAGGCCTGGAGCCACTCCCGGGAGCTTCTCCTGAACGACGCCTTCTGGACGTCGAGTTGGAGCCCATGGACCGGCTCGTCGGAAACCGTGTCGATGATCCAGCTCCGGTCGGTCTCGGCGACCGACCGTCCGCGTACCTCTTCCACCGTCCCGACGGCGTACACGGCGAGGGAGGCCCGACCCAGGTGATCGTCACGGAACACCTCCAGCGAGCCGGACCAGTCCCGGCCGTCCTCCGCGTCGAGCGTGAGCTTCGCGGAGGTACGGACATTGGTCTCGCCGTCCGTCAGCACGGCAAGGACACAAAGATCCGACCAGGGCGCGTCCGGCGCGTTCGCCCCGGGCGGCAGCGTCGCCGAAAGGCCGATCGTGGCGCTCACCCAGTCCGTGTGGCCCGCGATGCCGAGCGCGACAGCCTGCTGCTGAGTCGAGTAGGCGGTGGTCTCCAACTGGTCGCGGGTACCGTCGGAGAGCTTGAGGGAGACCGAGGTCACCCTGAGCGTGACCGCCCGGTTGAGTCGCTTGTACGGATAGAACTTCACGCGTCACTCCCCTTGCCGACACGGAGTTCGACAACAAGACGGGTGAGAGTGGTCCGGACCGGGTGGCTGGTGACGTCGGTGGTTCCTCGGAACTTCGCTCGCCGCGCGCCCGGTGTGAAGCGCAGTGTTCCGTTCTCCGCCTCGCAGCCCTCGACGCCCACGAGTTCCGCCCAGTCCAGCCTGGGACGGCCTCCCGAGCGCACGTCGAACTGGGCGACCGGCACCATCGGGACGATCTCGTCGCCACGCGGGATGCTCACCTCGCCGGTGATCTGCCACTCGCCGCCGTCGCCGACCGTCGCGTCGAGTCCGTCAAGGACCGGAACCACCGGGCCGGTGGGTGTCTTTGCCTTGGGCCTCGTTCGCACCGTCAATGCCTTGCGCAGGGCCTCACCGCCTTCGCCGCCGCTGTGCTTCGGCCGTGCGACGAGTTCTCGCACCGCATTGTTGGCCTCGGTGGTCAGCGCGTTGATCCGCCGGTAAGCGGACGGCGACCACCGCAGCGTCAGCTCCTCCGTCTGGCCCCAACGATCATGCTCGGGGGGTTCCGCCGCACGCAGGAACTCCTCGGCCTCGTTCGCGAAAGGGGCCGTCTCTCCGGCTGCCTCACCCACCAGCAGGACGGCCTGGAAAGGATTGGTGCTGTTCGGCAGCCTCGGAACCACGGTCCTCTTGACGGTCATGCGGTTGCCGCGCAGCGAGTGCATCCGGTTCTTCGCCCCGTCCCTGTCCCCCTCGGCGTCGGTGACGAGCAGAACGGCTTGATGCGTACCGAACGTCCCGTGGGCGCCTCCGGACAACGGCAGCTTCAGTGGGACGCTGCTCGCCGCCACCTGCCCGGCCTCGGTGAGGCGACTCACCGTGGTGCCCTCGTAGTACGCCCTCAGGGCGCGGGTCCGGGAGGGCTGCTCGACAGACGGGTCCACCTGTTGCTCCGCCACGACCTCCTTGCCGTTCCGCAGGGCACGGACGGAGACCTCCAGGAGGGGGAGCCTGCTGCCTCCGCCGGTCATCGCGGCCCAGAAGTCACGCCCCAGTGCCTCGACCAGTCGCGCGTGCATCCTGGTGATGTCGCGCGTGTCCTCATCGCCCTCCTCCTCCGGACCGAGGGGCACGTCGTCGAGGTCGGAGGAGTTCACCGCCTGGCCGGCCACGTCGTGCGCGCCGACGATGAGGAAGGACGTACCGGGTTCGTCGGTCTCCCGCGTCAGGTACAGGCTCTCCATGGTCTCCTCGTCCGCCCACCAGGAACGGGCGACCATGGCACCCGGCGAGTCGGGATCAGGGCGCCCGAACCAGGCGGGACCCGCGTAGGATTCGCCGTCGACCTCACGCCAGGGCAGTTCGAGACGGCCGATGGCCCGTCGCTCGGTTCGTCCCTCGTGCGGCACGGAGAGGGTGGAGTTGATGAGCACCAGCCCGAGGGCGCTGGTGGCCCACAGCGTCGCCTTGCCGAGGCCGTACGAACCACCCGCGCCGGGACCGGACTTGAGGCTCTCCAGTTGGCGTCTGACCACGGCGGCGAACTTGCCGTCCGAGTAGTCGTCGCCGATGAGCCCGGAGGCGTTGTAGTCGTCGACGCGCAGCAGGACCAGGCGGCCCTTCTCGTACATGTCGCGCACACCGGCGTCCACGACCCGACCGACCTTCTGGTTGCCGGCGGTCTCCGAGACGGCGGAGTAGTGCGGGAAGAGGTCGTTCCAGAGGATCGCCTCACGGAAGGCGTCCAGTGCCTCGCCGGTGAGTTCGTGCAGGGTGTAACGGACCTTGACCGGGCGGCCGTTCCCCCTCAGCCGCTCGTCCAGGCTGTTCTGGCACGTCTCACGCGCGAGAACCTGCACGTCGGCGTCGAAGGCGAAGGCCGCGGCATTGCCCAGGTCGCGCCCGCCGTCGAGGTAGCCGGGGCGGTGGTACCAGGTGACCGGGAGGCCGGCCTGGGTGTCGGTGGTGCGGGTGTGCACCGTTCCCACATCCGTGCCGAGCGCTCTGGCGATGTCCGCCATGACGGTCGGGCGGGGCGTCGATCGACCGGTGATCCATGCGGACACAGCAGCCCGAGTGAGCTCGAGTTCATCGGCCAGTTCGGCCTGCGTCTTCCCTGCGAGCTTGAGCTGTCGGGCCAACCAGGGCCCGAACTCCTCACCTGTCTCCACGCCCCGCCTGCTCTCCTCGGTGTCCCATGCCGATCGCACGGTGTGGGTCACGAGGCTAATTTGACAGGCACGTCAGCGTCAACCAACAGTTGATCGCTCGGATCGCTCGAACCACTTCAGTCAGTCTGGCCGACTTGTCCCGAATGACCGGTTCTCAACCCGTATGTGGCACTTCCGCAAATGGAACCGATCACCTCACTTAATTCGAGCGGGAGTTCTGGTTGCGGACTCAGGAGAAAAGCGGCTAGGCTCGTCGCGATGGGTATCCATCCCGCTCGCAGAACCCAAAATCGGGGGGACCGGGCGGCCAGGGGAGAAGTGCGGCCAAAACCTGGACGCCCGGTCCCCCAACGCCTCCACGGAGCTCCACGAGATCCCCGACAGCGAAAAGCCTCCCGAAAAGGACTGGCCGCACGAGACCGCCATCCACTAGCTTGTTCCAGCGGAAGACAGACTCACTCCGATCTCAGATCATCAGCTTTTCTCACACGGGGGATGTGTGCCCGAATACACCCCTTGTGCAGTACGTCATGCAAACCGACAGGGGGACCGGATGAATGAGCAGGACAGTGAGTCGTTGGACTCGCTCCGGGAGTCGAGCGCATTCGACCTGGCAATCAGGGTGGCAGGAAGCAAGGCCGAGGTCCAGGTGATTCTCCACGAGTTCAACCTGTCCGAGGTGGATTTAGCCGACAGGTTCCCCGTCCTGGCGAAGGTGGCCCAGGGGCTGCCGGACGAGACCGCTCCTCCGGCCTGATTCAGCACGTCACAGGCCCGAAGTCTCGGTCTCACAACGACTGACGGCTTCACCGCGAACCCTCCGCTTCACGAAGGCACTGTGGAAAACAACGCCCAGCGCCACGACGAACACGGGCCGGCCGGCGAGCCGGGGGCCGGCCCGTGTTCCCTCCAGCGTCCGGATCTTTGACACCCAGGAGCGCAGAAGCAGTGCCGTCATCGTCCTCTTCGGTTGTTCAGACCGTTCTCGAACAGTCCTCGCGTGTTCTGCAGACGTACGCCGTGGACCCTGGCCTCGTGGCCGAACATGCCAATGGAGAGCGCCGTATCACTCAGGGCGGATACGGCGACCGCCAGCTTTTCGAGCTCGTCCAGAACGCGGCGGACGAAATGTCCGACGCGTCGAGCGGGCGAGTTCATGTCGTCCTCACAGAAACCCACTTGTACTGCGCGAACGAGGGCCATCCGGTGACCCCTGAAGGCGCGGAGACAATTCTCCGGATGAGCATGTCGAAGAAGCGTGGCGGCCAGATCGGGCGTTTCGGGGTGGGCGTCAAATCGGTTCTCGTGGTGACCGATGCGCCGGAATTCTTCAGCAGCACCGGAAGTTTCGGGTTCGACCGGGCCTGGTCGTACGAGCAGATCAGGGCCGTGCCGGGCGTGACGGAGCGCTACGGCCCGACGTTCGACGCCCCCGTGCTGCGGATGGCCCGGCCGCTGGACGTGCAGGCCGAGCGTGCCTCCGATCGCGTCCTGAACGAGCTGCTGAACTGGGCCACCACCGTCGTTCGTCTGCCCCTGCTCCCGAAGGCGGACGACCGGCTGGGCCGGGACATGCACGGTGGACGCGCCAAGGACCACGGCGAGCCCCGCGAGGAGTTCCCGGTCGGCTTCCAACTCTTCTCGCCGCACGTGGCGAAGGTCGTGCTGGAGGACCGCCGGCCACGGCCCCTGGCCCGTCGGACACTGACCACCCAGCACACCGGCGGCCTGCACACCGTGGTCGAGGAGCGGACCGGGAAGGCCGTCGCCACCGAACGCTGGCGCGTGTTCACCACCACCCACGAACCCGGTCGGCACGCCCGCGCGGACGCCGGAGAACTGCACGACCGGCTCTCCCTCGACCTCGCCTGGGGCGTCCCCGCGCTGACGAAGGACCCGGAGAGCGGTCTGTACGTCAGCCCGCGGTCGCGCGGACGCGGCAAGTTCTGGTCCTTCTTCCCGACCAAGTACGAGATGTCGCTGAGCGGCATCCTCAACGGCGCCTGGAAGACAAATGAGGACAGACAGAACCTTCTGGACTCCTCACCGTTCAACCAGGAGATGATCCGGGCGGCGGCACAACTGGTCGTCGCGTCGCTCCCCGCCCTGGCGCCCGCGGAGGACCCGGCCGCCTACCTCCCGCTGCTGCCCGGCCGTGTGAAGGAGGCGATCAGCTGGGCCGACGAGTTTCTGACCGAGGAGATCTGGGGGTGCACCGCGGTGCGCCCATCGCTCCCCGACCAGAACGGTGTGCTGCGTGTGCCGACGGACTTGCGAGTGCACCCTCGTCCCAAGGACTCGAAGTCGCTGCTGCGGTGGCTGCGGTGGTGGCACGAGTGCCCACACCGTCCGTCGGACTGGCTGCATCCGAGCGTCGAAGCGGATTCTCTGCGCTCCGGCAAGGTCGAACACATCCTCGGTGCGGCCAGGCACGAACGAGCCGATGTGCGCGACTGGTTGGAGGCCCTCGTCGAGAGCGGCACCGCCGAGGCGTCCGCGACGGCGGTCCGCATTCTCGCCGACATGGTCGATGTCGGTTCCCCGTTCTTGGAGGAGGCCCGCAAGGCCCACATCGTCCTCACCGAGGAGCACGGTCTCGTCGCCCCCGTGCAGGGCAAGGTGTACCGCCGCGCCGAACAGGGCGGACTGCGCGAATCCCTGGTGTACGTGGTGGCCGAGCTCGCCCAGGACCCCTCGCTGGCTCGCGCCCTTGACGTCCTGGGTATTCGGGAGGCCGATGTCGAGGGCCGGTTCGACAGCGTCCTGGATCAGGGCTTCGGCCACTACAGCGACTCGGACTGGGAGCGATTCTGGGAGCTGTTCCGTCAGGCCGGGGTCCGTCGGCTGACCCACAAGGTCCTGGAGAGGGTGCCCACCCCGCGCTCGACGCTTCGGGTACGGACCGCCGGCCGCCGCTTCCGGCCGATCGAGGACTGCATGCTGCCGGGTGTCGTCGCCGATGCGAAGCGCGATCCGGGCATCGCGGTCGACATGGCGTTCCACTCCGACGACACTTTCTTCTTCTCACAGGTCGACCTGCGGGAACGACCGTTCGGCGGGGTCCGCCCCCAGGAGGACGAAGCGTGGTTCGTGGAGTACCGAGAAGCCCTCCACGCGGCGTACCTGCGCGACCTGGACAGTCGCTCCCCGCGCCCGGCACTGAACCGGATGAAGGTCGAGGGCGCCGCGATCGGCGGCCCGCTCCACCTCTTCCGCGCCCTCTCCGAGGAATCCCGCGCGGCCTTCCTGAAAGTGCTGCCCGACGACGCCGTGGTGGACAACTGGACGCGCCAGTACGGCGCACAGGCCAACACCCGACAGGCCGTGACCTCGCCGATCCGGTGGATGCTGAGGAAGTTCGGCACGATCGCCACCTCCCAGGGGATCAAGCCGCTCAAGGAGGCCGTCGGACCTCAACTCGCCGGCTATCGGGACGTGCTGCCGGTCGCCGACATCTCTCCTGAGAAGGCCCGCAGGCTACGACTCCCGACCACCGTCGACGAGGTTCCCGCCGACCGATGGAAGACCCTTCTCGACGAGGTGATCCGCAGCGAGGACGACTCCTTCGTCGGCGCCACCTACGTGATGCTGACCCGGTTCGGTGCGGACTTCCCCGAGGACACCCTTACCCGTTGCAGGATCGGCGACGCCTGGGGAACCCGACCCGACGGTGAGATCACCGTCGCCGTCGGAGCCACTCAGTACCAGGCGCTGCGCGCCGAGCAACTCCCGGCACTGCTCGTACCGGCCGCCGCCGACGCCGAGTTGATGATCGAGAAGTGGGGCATGCTCCGCTACGCCGACGTGATCAGCCGGGAGACCCGCGAGGTGCCGGAGGGGGACCCCGTACCGCTGGTCGAGCTGTTCCCCGCCCTGCGGCAGCGTCTGAGCAGCGGGAACCGCAACAGCACGGTGCAACGGTGCAGCGAGCTGGAGGAGGTCACCCGTACGCCCAACGGCACGCACACCTCCCCCTTGGACGCCGTGCGCCAGGACAGCACCGTCAAGGTCCGTGTTCCGCTGGACGCCGAACCGATGCTGCGCCTCATCGACCGCGAACTCGGCCTGGGCCTCGGTCCTGCCGGTTGCCGCTCGGTTCTGGACCACCAGGACCGTATGGCTCGGGACAGCGAGCTGAAGGCGGCGCAGAAGGCGGTGCGTGAGGCCGAGGACGTGGTGACCAAGATCGAGCTGCTGATCGGTGCGGACGCTCTCCGGACCGGCCTCCCCGAGGGACTGATGGAGGCCGAGCTGCTGGCGACCGACGGGGTGGAGCCGTCCGGACGCCGGATCGCGCAGATGGCGTTCAACGCGCACGGTGACGGAGTGCTCCAGCAGCACGTCCGGGACATCCAGGCACGCTTCCCCAACGCCCCCGTCGGATACGGAGGTTCTTCGGCGGCCATCGCGTTCGTCTCGGAATTGAGGCTGCCTGTCGCGTTCGCCGGTTCGAGGACCCCGTCCCCGCCTCCGTTCGAGACCGTCGAGGGCCCTCGCGATTTCCCGAGCCTGCACGAGTACCAGGAGGACCTGGTACGGAACATCTCCACCATGCTCGACCGGCTGGCCCCCCAGCGCGGCATGTTGTCGCTGCCGACCGGCGCCGGCAAGACCCGGGTCACCGCCGAGGCCGTGATCCGCTGGGTGAAACGGGTCGGTGACCTCAAGGGCCCGCTGCTGTGGATCGCGCAGACCGAGGAGTTGTGCGAACAGGCCGTCCAGAGCTGGAAGTTCGTCTGGAGCAAGGTCGGCGCGGAACGGCCACTGACGATCAGTCGGCTGTTGAGTGCCAACGAGGTCGGGAACGTCGTCGACCACCCGCACCTGGTGGTCGCCACCGACGCCAAGCTGGAGCGGTGCCTGGGCACCGACCAGTACGCCTGGCTGCGCCAGGCCGCACTGGTGATCGTGGACGAGGCACATACCGCCATCTCCAAGCGGTACACCCAGGTCCTCGGCCAGTTGGGACTCACTCAGTACGAGACCGGCCGGCACCTGCTCGGCCTGACCGCCACCCCGTTCCGGAACACCAACGAAGATGAGACCCGCCGCCTGGTCGGTCGCTTCGGCAATCGGCGACTCGACGAAGGGGTCTTCCCGTCGGGCGACCCGTATCGCGACCTCCAGGACTGGGGGATGCTCGCCCAGGTCGAGCACCGCACCCTCGAGGGCGGTCGTATCGAACTCACACGGGACGAGAGGACACACGCCGATCGGATGGCCGTGCTCTCCCGCTCCGCCGAGCAACGGCTCGCCGACGATCACGCGCGCAGTCGACGCATCGTCGACTCGGTGGCGGAACTGCCGGACGACTGGCCGACGCTGCTCTTCGCCACCTCCGTCGACCACGCCAAGTACCTGGCGGCCATGTTCAACGACCAAGGTGTCCGGTCCGCGGCCGTGGACTCGACGACCAACTCGCAGGACCGTCGCAATCGCATCGAGAACTTCCGAAGCGGACGCATCCGGGTACTCACCAACTACGGTGTGCTGACCCAGGGATTCGACGCTCCGGCCACTCGTGCCGTGGTCGTGGCCCGACCGGTCTACAGCACCAACGTGTACCAGCAGATGATCGGTCGCGGACTGCGCGGACCGCGGAACGGCGGCAAGAAGAGCTGTCTGATCCTCAACGTCAGCGACAACATCGCCAACTTCGACACGCACCTCGCCTTCAGTCAGTTCGAGCACCTCTGGAGCCGGAAGTGACCGACGTCTACCAGGACAGCCCTCCGCTCACCGACGAGCAACTGGCCGTGGTCGACCAACCCTGGAACGCTCGTGTCCTGGTAACGGCCGGCGCCGGTGCCGGAAAGACGCACACTTTGGTACGCCGGCTCGACGCGCTGTGCGGTCATGAGAATCCCGAGCAGGCGCTGGAGGCCGCCGAGATCCTGGTGCTCACCTTCTCCCGGGCCGCCGCCCGGGAGCTGCGCGAGCGGATCTCCTGGCACGGGGAACGAGCCCACCGAGTACGCGCGCGAACGTTCGACGCGTGGGCCTATGAGGTGCTCCTTCAGGTTCATCCGGACGCCGAGTGGGGAACGGTCGGCTTCGACGAGCGGATCGCCGCTGCGTCCCGCGCGATCGCGAAGGGCGCGCTGGAGATCGGGGACGCGGTACCACCCGCTCATGTCGTGATCGACGAGGTGCAGGACCTGCTGGGTGAGCGCCGCGAGTTGGTTGAGACGCTTCTCGACCGGTACCAGGACAGTTGCGGTTTCACCATCGTCGGCGACGCGGCCCAGACCGTGTACGGCTTCCAGATCGAGAACCTGAGAGAACGCGCTGACGAGACCGGCCGCTTCTTCGACTGGCTGCGCTGCTCCTACCCCGACGACCTGGTGGAGCTGCACCTGTCCCAGAACTTCCGGGCCACCACCGCCGAGGCCGGAGTCGCCCTGGCGCTCGGCCCCCGCCTCCAACAACTGGGCGATCAGGACGAGGCCGGAAGGCTCTACGACGAACTGCGCGACCTCCTGCTGGCTCCGGCGAACGGCATGGGCGGCCTGGACGACGAGTTCACCCTGGACGGCCTGCGGAACCTCTCCGACACCTGCGCCGTCCTCACCCGTGACAACCAGCAGGCTCTCGTGGTCTCCCACCTGCTGCACGCGCACGGCATCGACCACCGGCTGCGGCGCCCGCTGGAGGATCGTCCGGTGCCCTACTGGGTCGCCGAGTTGCTGCGCCGTACCGAGGCGAACGCCCTGACCGAGGAACGGTTCCGTACGCTCCTCGCGGACATCCCGCTCCCGTACGAACCCGACGCCACCACCCTGTGGACGGTGCTGCGGCGGGCCGCGCGCGGAGCAGGACGTGGCGTGCTGGACCTGGACCGGTTGCGCCGGGCGGTCGCCTCGGGCGGATTCCCCGACGAGGCGGCCGACCCGGAGACGTCCGCCGTCGTCGTCTCGACGGTGCACCGCGCCAAGGGCCTGGAGTTCGACCGGGTGATCGTCCTGACGCCGGTCGCCCTCGCCGAACTCCGCAAGCGGTACCAGGACGAACTGGACCTGCCTGCCGAGGCGCGCGCCCTGTACGTGGCGATGACACGTGCCCGTCAGGATCTCTACCACATGCCCCCTCCCGAACTGCCGCTCTTCAGGAGGGCGGGAGGCCGGCGCCACGGTCGTCGCTACCTCGGGTCATGGCGGTCGTACGACAGGTACGGGATCGTCGCCGAGCCTGGTGACGTGAGCCGGGACGACCCGCCCGGCCGGCAGACGGCCGCAGTCGCCACTCAGGCGTATCTCCTGGACCATGTGCGTCCCGGTCAGGAGGTTCTGCTGCGCAGGCGTCACGATCTGCCGCTGAGCGAGGCGGAGAGCCCGCCGTACGCCCTGGTGCACGAAGGACGGGAGATCGGCGAGGCCTCGCAGAGGTTTCGCGAGGAGCTGTTCCAGGTGCAGAAGGTGAACCGCACCTGGGACCCGTGGTGGCCCGACGAGATCCACGGCCTGCGGATCGACACCCTGGAGACCGTGACGGGCAGCACCGCCGCCGGCGCCAACGCCGGCCTCGGGGAGCGAGGTGTGTGGATCGTGCCGCGGATCACCGGCATCGGCCGCTACCGGAGAGCCGACAACCACGAGGAGCAGGGCGAATGACACAGCCGGCAGGCCGACACTCCGAGCACTACCGGGTCCGGGACGAGGAACTTCTGGCGGGGCTCCGCCGTGAACTCCTGGGCCCTGCAGAGGACTCCGAGTCGGAGGACCGGGGTGAGATCCTCACACGGGACGCACCGATCGACCGCTATCTGACCGGTGTGCTGTACCCGCGCGCCGCAGACAGGGACACGAAGGAGCAGCAGAACGACGACGCCGACGGACAGCAAGGGCTGGACGCCGCCCCTTTGATCGCCCGGGAGGACTCCGAGGAGTCCGGCACGGCGCAGGAGGTCGGCGCTTCGGGAGACAGGCGTCCCTCCTCGATGGGTCTCACTTTCGCGGTCCGGCCCGCCATAAGCGGTTCGATCATGGTCTCGGCCCGTGCGGCCCTCTACGAGCCCACCGATACCGCCGGCAAGCGTGTCCCTGCCCGCCGTGCCGAGGCCCGTACCACCGCCGAGCAGCAGGAGCTGTGGCGGCGCAGGGAAATCGCTCTCCCGGACCAGACGGTCGACGTGACCCGGCCGGATCCGCGAATGAGGATCACGCTGGCCCCGGAAGCCGCGCTGCACGTCAACGTCCGGCGTCCGGACCGGGCCAACGGCACGGTCACGATCACGGTCACGTTGATCAACACGCAGAAGGTCGGGGAGTGGGATCTCCAGGACGCCTTCTCCCTGTTCCAGTGCGGTCTGACGATCCGAGCCGCCGACGGCTCCGCCGCGTTCGTCGAGCGTCCCGCCCCGGCCGCCGATCACGACCCGGAGATCGCCACGAGTCGGTTGCTGCACCGCCACGCCCCGACCTTCGCAGTCGGACACGGCTGCGCCGCCGAGTGGGACTGGACTCCGCAGCCGATCGGTATGACCGAGGTCGAAACGCCCGCCGTCCCTGAGGTGCGGACCCAGTTCGTGCCCTCCGTGGAGGTGCTGCTCACCGATTCCAACCCGGAGATCGACAGTTCGGCGCTGTCCATGCTGGGGCTGGCCGAGCGGTCCGACACCGAGGTCCTGGCCGCTCTGGAAGGGCTCGCGACCGGGTACGAGCATTGGATCGACCGCAAGTCGGTCGAGGCGCACGATCTGGCAGGCGGCCCGCACGAAAAGCCGGCGCGGGATCAGGTGACTGCCTGCCGCGAGGCGCTCGACCGCATCCGTGAGGGTATCGAGCTGCTGCGGACCGAGCCCGATCTGATGAGGGCCTTCCGACTCGCCAATCGGGCCATGGCCGAACAACGCGCCCGCAGCAAGTGGGTGAAGGACGGACGCGTCGGCGCCCCCGACCCGGCCGCCGGTCGCTGGCGCCCCTTCCAGATCACGTTCGTGCTCCTCTGTCTGGCCGGCATCGACGACCGCTCGCATCGCGACCGGCGGATCTCCGACCTTCTGTGGTTCCCGACCGGCGGCGGCAAGACGGAGGCCTACCTCGGTCTGATCGCCCTCACCTCGTTCCTGCGCCGTATCCGCAAGGGCGCGGACGGCGGCGGTGTCACTGTCCTCATGCGGTACACACTGCGGCTGCTCACCCTCCAGCAGTTCGAGCGCGCGGCGATCCTGCTCTGCGCCATGGAGCGCATGCGGCGCCGGACGCCCGAATTGGGCCCTGAGGAGTTCTCCGTCGGCATGTGGGTGGGGCGTTCGGCCACCCCCAACACGCTGGCCGTGGCGAATCTGAAGCTCGACGAGCTCCGAAGGAATCTCGACAAGCGCCTCGCCACCGAGAATCCCGTCCAGCTGCACGCCTGCCCGTGGTGCGGAACCCGTCTCGACGCACGGAACTACGAGGTCGACGAGGACGCCAAGCGGATGCGTGTCCGCTGCCCAGGCACGGGCTGCGACTTCACCGACGGCCTGCCCGTCCATCTCATCGACGAGGCGGTGTACGACGCGCGGCCGACCCTGGTGATCGCCACCGTCGACAAGTTCGCGTCGATGCCCTGGCGCCCCGCGACCTCAGCTCTCTTCAACCGTGACGACGACCCGGACGGCGGCACCCCGCCCCCTGAGCTGATCGTGCAGGACGAACTCCACTTGATCTCCGGCCCGTTGGGTACGCTCACCGGCCTCTACGAGACAGCCGTGGACGCACTTGCCGACCGGCCCAAGGTGATCGCCTCCACCGCGACCATCCGTCGCGCCGCCGATCAGGGCCACCACCTCTTCGCCCGCGAGGTGCGGCAGTTCCCGCCCGCCGGTCTGGACGCCCGCGACTCGTGGTTCGCCGTGGAGACCCCACGCGAGGAAAAGGCGAGCCGCCGCTACGTCGGCCTCCTGGCCCCCGGCACCAGCCAGTCCACCCTCCTGATCCGCACGTACGCCACCCTGCTGCACCGGGCCAAGCAGTCGAAGGCGGAGGACGAGGTGCGCGACGCCTACTGGAGTCTTGTCGGCTACTTCAACAGCCTCCGACTGCTGTCCGCGGCCGAACTCCAGGTCCATGACGACGTGGTGGCCTATCTGGAGATGCTCGCGGAGCGCGAGGGAGTGGAGGTCCGCTCGGTCGCCAACTACTCGGAGCTGACGAGCCGTATCGACGCCAGCGAGATCCCCACCCGCCTCAAGGGCATCGAGAAGCGGCTGCCCGGCGACGACACCGTGGACGTTCTCCTGGCCACCAACATGATCGCGGTCGGCGTGGACGTGGACCGCCTCGGCCTCATGGCCGTGATGGGCCAGCCGCAGACGACCGCCGAGTACATCCAGGCGACCAGCCGGGTGGGCCGCGCGCACCCCGGCCTGGTCGCGGTCATGCTCAACTCGACGCGTTCCCGCGACCGCTCCCACTACGAGAGCTTTCAGCATTTCCACTCGGCCCTGTACCGCGAGGTCGAGTCCACGTCCGTCACCCCGTTCTCCGCCCGCGCCCGCGATCGGGGCCTGCACGCGGTGATCGTCGCCCTCGCCCGCATCATGATCCCCGCCGCCCGACCCGACGAGGGCGCCGGCCAGGTCGAGTCCTACGAGGACGTGCTCCGGGGGCGCATCAAATCGATCCTCCTGGAGCGTGTGGAGGCCGTCGCCCCGGAGGAGACCGACGCCGTGTCCCGAGCCTTCGACGAGTTCGTCGAGTGGTGGTGCAAGGAGGCCGGGATCGACAACAACCTGCTGTTCGAGCGTCGAAGGGGCAGTCGTACCCCTTCACTTCTGAAGGCGTACGACGACGAGTCCCATGACGCCGAGGCATGGGCCACCTTGTGGAGCCTGCGCGACGTCGACGCCGAGACCGCCCTGTTCATGGAGGGAACCCGATGACCCCGCCCCCCGCCCGCCGCCGCCGGACCGGCGCGAACGGAGCCGCCCCCGCCCATAACCTGCCGCGGCGTGGTGCGATCCGCCGTGCCCAGGCGATCACCACGTACGGCGTCGGATCTCTCATCGCCGTCGACCACGAGTCGTTCATCGTCTCGGGCCTCGACGAGGCGGAGCGGAGCTGGAGCCGTGACGAGTCCCCGAGGATCTACGAACGGCGCCTGGCCCGGGTGCTCGGTGTCGACTACTTCCGGCTGCCACCCGCTTCCGACGACACCAGCAGGGACGGCCTTCGCGTCCGGCGATTCCCCTTGATGCACTCCTGCCCCGAGTGCAACGACCTGCAACGGCACCGCGACTTCAATCCGCCTGCCGGGCGAAGCGTCTGCGGCACGTGCGAGGTCGACCTGGTCCCCTCCCGTTTCGTCGTCGCCTGCGAAGCCGGCCACCTCGGCGAGTTCCCGTACTGGCAGTGGGTGCACCGATCCACGGACCGTGGTGCCTCGCGGGCGGCACAGTGCGGAGGAAAGCTCAAGATGCGTACGACCGGGCGCACTTCGTCTCTCCGCTCCATTCTCGTCTCCTGCACCTGCGGGCAGGCTCCGGAGGTCTCGATGGAGGGTTCTTTCCGCAGGCGCGCGCTCAAGGACCTGGGTCTCACGTGCCGAGGCACCCGCCCGTGGCTCGCGGGGTCCGCTCTCGCCCAGGAGTGCGGTCTCCCCCTGCGTACGTTGCAGCGTGGCTCGTCAGCGGTGTGGCAGCCGGTGCTCAAGGCGGCGCTCTCCATCCCGCCGTGGAGCGACGGCCGGTCGGATCCGCTCGCAGAGCACTGGGCGGCGCTCCGCGAGTACGACACACGCGAGCAGGTCGAGATCTATCTCAAGGGTGCTTTCAAGGGAAAGTGTCCGGTGCCGCTGGACGAGGTGATGGCGCTCCTCGACGCGGAGCGGGAGGAGGACCCCGACAGCGAGACGGCCCCCACCTTCGACCACCGCTACCGCGCCCTGCGCAACAAGGAGTACGAGCGGCTCCGCGCAGGCAATGACGAGAGCGAGCACTCCCACAACGAGCAGTTCGTCTGTGAGGGCCCGCTGGGCGATCAGGGTGTGCTCGACCCTCTCGGCGTCACCGGCCCGATGCTGGTCAAGAAGCTTCGCGAGGTGCGCGCCCTGAAGGCGTTCACCCGGCTCGTCGACGCCGAGTCGACAACGGACTCCATGGAGATGCCGCTGTCGGAACGTCCCCTGCACTGGCTCCCGGCCATGGAGGTGCGGGGCGAGGGGGTCTTCCTCCGATTGGACGAGGACCGACTCGGCGCATGGGAGAAGAGTGTGGCGGTGGCAGCCCGGGTGGATCGGATGCGTACCGCCCACCAGCGGGTGCTGGAGCAGCGGGCCGAAGACCCGAGCAGGGTCGTACCCTCCCCCGCAACCCCTCGTATGGTGCTGCTCCACACCCTGGCCCACGTTCTCATCAACGAGTGGAGTCTGGAGGCGGGTTACCCGGCCGCGGCCCTGCGCGAACGCCTGTACGCCGCCGACGAGATGGCCGGGATGCTCGTCTACACGGCGACGAGCGACTCTGCGGGCAGCCTGGGTGGCCTGGTCGCCCAGGGGGAACCGGAGACTCTCGGCCGTACGGTGCGCTCGGCCGTCCGCCGCGCAGAGTGGTGTTCCTCGGACCCGCTCTGTATGGAGACCGAGGCGTCCGGTGCCGGCGGAGTCAACCTGGCGGCCTGCCACGCCTGCGTGATGCTGCCGGAGACGAGTTGCGAGCACAACAACATCCTGCTCGACCGCGCCCTGCTCGTCGGCACCCCCGACGACCCTCGACTCGGCTACTTCGAGGACGTCCTGGGGCAGTGACCTCGAATCATCCGCCACGGCACCGATGGTGATCCGCCATGTGCCACCCCCCGGTTCCGGAGCCTGAGAAGGCAGGTCCGGAGCTGCTCACGGCACGCAAGATGTCCCCGTCACGCCGCTCGGCATGCCCGAGAAGCAGAAAACCCCAGGTCACGGCGAGTGAGTCCTGGGGTCTTCCGGAGCCGCCTTCGGGATTCGAACCCGAGACCTACGCATTACGAGACCGTGAGGGATCGTGTTGCGTGGTGCCTGGTCGTGCTGTCTGGTGCTGTCCTGCCTGATCAGAGCATGTGCAACAGGTCAAGCCGTGCCGCCCTGTGATGCACCGTCCAAAGGCGTCTGTCCACCGGCCGTCCACCGGTGGGCTCTTCACCGGCCTGCCGGCGAGACCGCCGATGGGCCGCCAACGACTCTGCTGACCGGCTGGAGAGGCGTGCGAAGGCCACTATCGAAACTCTACAAGCGATCCGCGGATGCCTTCCTCCACGGATCGCCACCCGATGGCACCTCGTCTGAGCAACGACTCTGGACTTGATCCGCTTGGGCGGACATCCGTCGGTCAACGGCCGATACCGTGGTCCGCGGTCGCGTCGCCCACGGCTGACCGCACAATGAGATCAACCGACCTGGCCGACCGGCCGCATGACGAGGTGGTTGACATTCACGCCTCCGGGTTGGTTGACGGCGAAGAGGATCGCCTCGGCGACCTGCTCGGCGGTCAGAGTTGGTGCCGCCTGAGGGCTTCCACCGCGCTCGTTCCAGAATGGGGTGTCCACGACCCCTGGGGCGACAAGAGTGACGCCTACGCCATCCTTGGTCGCCAAGAGCCGGACGTTCTCGGCCAAGGCGTGCGCGGCCCACTTGGTGACGGAGTAGAGGTTGCCGGGCGTGTTTCTGGTGCCTGCGACCGAACCGACGATCACGATCCGGCCCTTGGACACCCTCAGGTGCGGCAGCGTCTCGCGCACCAGCAGAGCCGGGCCGAGGACGTTGGTGAGAATCATGGCACGCATGGACTGAGGGTCGTGGTCTTCCAGGGTGCCGGGCAGCGAGAAGCCGGCGTTGGCGATCACCGTGTCCAATCGGCCCCACAGGCCCGCGACCTGGCTCACAGCTGAGGCGATATGGCTCTCGTCACCGGCATCACCACTGATGGTCAGCAGCCGCTCCCCCGCTGCGGTGGAGGTGGCGAACGCGGCGAGCCGATCGGCGTCGCGGCCGGTGATGGCCACTTGGTGACCTTGTTTGAGCAGGGCACGGGCAGTGGCCGCACCGATTCCGCTCGAACCGCCGGTGATCAACGTGACGGGGTCCATGGGACGGCCTCCTCATTCGCCGCGGTATCGGCAACGCGCCAGGGCGCCAGGCGTCAGTGAACACTGGATTGGCGCATGCAGGCCCTCCGTGATCATGATGTTGTGACGCAACACGAACAGAGGGCGGCCTGCGCCGCCACAACATTTTTGTCGATCGGGATTTCGTGAGCGCCTAGCCGTGTCTCCGAGCGGGTGAGACGGGCGCCGTCTCACCGGAACCGACGGACGGGCCGGAGGCGGCGAGGTCGAGGAGCGTCATCTTGTCGTGGTCCGGGCTGCCGGGCGGCGCCATGTAGATGATGAGGCGATGGCCTTGTGTGCGGTTGAGGGACAGCCCTTGGTGCGAGAGCGTCATCGTGCCGACCTCCGGGTGTCGGAGCGTCTTCTCGCCGTCGCCGATCGTGTGCACCTCGTACCGCTCCCAGAGCCGGTTGAAGTCGGGGCTCTTGACGATGAGCTCACCTACGAGGGCGGCGAGATCCGGGGCATCCGGATCGGTGCCGGCGATCGCCCGCAACTGGGCGACGGACCCCTTGGCCTTCTGTTCCCAGTCCGCCCACAGCTCGCGCGCAGCCGGGTGCAGGAAGTTGTACCGGACGGTGTTCCGCTGCCGCTCCGGCCAGTCGGCGATGCCGTGGAGCAGCCGCAGCCCGCCGGGATTGGCCGCCAGCAGGTCGTTTGTGCGGCTCACAACGTACGCCGGGTTGGGCCGGAGTGTCTCCAGAAGCTGCGTGACGGTCGGACGGACCCGCCGTGACGGCAGGGGACGGGGCTCGGGCGCACGCCGCGCCGCCCGCGCCGCCAGCTCGTGCAGGAAGCCGCTCTCCTCCTGGTTGAGGCGGAGCGCGTGGGCCAGCGCCTCGACCACGGAGGGGCTCGGATGGGTCTCCTTGCCGCGTTCCAGACGTATGTAGTAGTCGATGCTCACACCGGCCAGCGCCGCCAGCTCCTCCCGGCGCAGACCGGGCGTCCGGCGCGTGCCGGTTCCGGCGGGCAGTCCGACGTCTGCCGGGCGTACCTCGCCACGGCGAGCCCGCAGGAACTTCCCGAATTCGGTCATGTCGTCATTCTGCCAGCGTGTGATCAGGGAGCCAGCCCGGAGCCTGGCTCTGTTACACCCACCTATGGCGCACCCCGGAAGATCACGGTCTGCCTCGCCCTCGCGCGCCTCACCAGTCTGGACGGATGACCACTCTTGAACCAGCTCGTGCGTCACAGGATGCCCGGCACGGCACGGCCGCACCGAAGCTGATCCTGGCGACCACGTTCATGGGCATCTTTCTGCTCAACCTCAACACCATGGCGATGAACGTGGCGCTGCCCGGGATCGGGCGGAGCTTCGGCGGCAGCACGGCGGGACTGCAATGGATCGTGGACGCCTACACGCTGATGTTCGCCGCACTCCTGCTGTCCGCGGGCACGCTCTCCGACCGCATCGGGGCGAGCCGCGCGTTCGGCGCCGGCGTCGCTGTCTTCACGGTCGCCTCGGCGGCCTGCGGACTGGCGCCGGGGCTGGGCGAGCTGATCGCCGCCCGCCTGATCCAGGGGAGCGCGGCGGCGATCATGCTGCCCTCCTCGCTGGCCCTCGTCCGGCAGGCCTTCCCGGACGCGGCCGAACGGGCACGGGCCATCGCGCTGTGGACCGTTGGCGGAGCCGTCGCGGTTGCCGCCGGCCCGGTGGCCAGCGGGGTGCTGTCCAGCACTCTGAGCTGGCGGGCGATCTTCGTCGTCAACCTGCCCGTCGGCATCGCCACCCTCGCGGTGTTGACCCGCGCGGAGCGCTCGCCGAGCCGTGCCGCGCCGCTCGATCCGTACGGCCAGCTCACGGCGATCGTCGCGCTCGCGGCGCTGACCTTCGCGGTGATCGACGGAGGGGAGAACGGTTTCGGCGAGCCCGTGGTACTGGGCTGCCTGGGGCTCGCCGCAGTGGCGACGGCCGCGTTCATCATGATCGAGGCACGTACCGCCGCGCCGTTGGTCCCGCTCGACCTCTTCCGTTCGCGCACCGTGACGGTTTCGGTCGCGATCGGCTTCGTCGTCAATGCCGCGTTCTACGGGCTGGTGTTCGTGCTGAGCCTGTTCTTTCAGGACGTTCTGAACCTGTCCGTCATGGCCGCGGGGCTGATGTTCCTACCGATGATGGCCGTGATCGCCGGAGCCAACCTGGCCTCGGCCAGGGCTGCGGCACGCTTTGGGCCGCGGATCCCGATCGCCATGGGACAAGCGATCTTCGCGCTGGCGATGTTCGGCCTGCTCTGGATCGACGAGGGCACCAGCAGACCAGTGATCGCGGCGATGCTCATCCCGGTCGGCCTCGGCCTGGGTCTCCTCGTACCTTCCCTGACCGCCATCCTGCTGAACGACATCGCCGCAGATCGGGCCGGAATGGCCGCCGGGATCCTGAACTCCTTCCGGCAGACGGGCGGCGCGCTCGCCGTGGCCGTCTTCGGGGCCTTGGTCGCGGACCGTGGTGAGTTCGTTGTGGGTCTGCGGGTCGCCTTGTGCGTCGCGGCTGTGATGCTGACAGCCACCACGGTCTCAGCCCTCATGCTGCCGCGCGGCGGTACCTGACGGGACGGTGACAGGGATGTCTGTATACGAAAACGTCGGTTGGCCTGCGGATATGCGTGAGCGCACGCCGGATCGGCGTGTGTCCAGGCAGGTGTGTTCCTGCTGGTCAGCCGGGCGTGCCCGGTTCCAGGGTGATGATGCGTTTGGGCTCGGTGATGCCGAGCTCGGCGAGGATGGCGCGCTGGGCGGGAGCTGGTCTCGATCCGCAGCAGTCCGCCGGGGGTGGCCCGCAGGAAGCGGGGCAGACCGGGCTTGGTGGACAACTTCCCGCGCAGTTCAGCGCGATTGAGCGGTGTGAGCTTGTCGGATCCCTTGATGGCCTCTTCGAGCTGGGCGATCAGTTCGGCGCGGATGCCGGCATCGCGTGTGGCCTGGCCGGGATTGTGGCAGATGACGCGACCCAGACCACCCGCGTGAGCTTCCCCTCGGGCAGGTCCTCGCGGACCTGGCGGTCCACTCGGTGCCGTCGGCATGCGCATCAGCTGGGCGGTGGCGGAGTTGGAGCACTCGGTGGCCAGCCAGGCGACCTGCTGGTCGAAGTCGTGGGTGTGCCCCGCGTCATGCCGCGCCCACGGGGCACCTCAGAGCTACCTTTCCCGTTCTGACGGAGCATCACGCACGCTTGTCCACCGGCTGTCCACCGAGCCCCATCGCGTATACCCGGCCCAACCGTCCCAGATGAGCAAAAGACCAGTTCAGAAGCCCGAGTCGTCTATACGGTCACGGAACCCAAACCTGCGACCCACGCATTGCGATGCGTAGACCGCACGTGTCCGTTTAGACCGAATTCCAAGGTCGACCATAACAAGAAACCCCAGGTCAGAGGACCGACCTGGGGCTCACCTTGGAGCCGCCTTCGGGATTCGAACCCGAGACCTACGCATTACGAGTGCGTTGCTCTGGCCAACTGAGCTAAGGCGGCGTGCCGCGGGGCTTGCCAAGGGTGGCAGGCGCAGCGGCGCCAAGTCTACAGGGTTGTCGGGGGTGGTCAGGACCGGGCGGGGATCTTGTGGGGGGTGGGGAAACGGGCTGGTCAGGTGCACTTCTTGTGGTCCGGGGGGACCTTGCCTTCGAGGAGGTAGGCGTTCACCGCGGTGTCGATGCAGTCGGAGCCGCGGGCGTAGGCGGTGTGGCCGTCGCCGTCGTAGGTGAGGAGGTGGCCGGAGGAGAGCTGGGAGGCCAGGGACTGCGCCCAGGCGTAGGGGGTCGCGGGGTCGCGGATGGTGCCGACCACCAGGATCGGGGCGGCGCCCTTGGCCGAGATCGGCGCGGCGTGGCCGGTGGCCTTGATCGGCCAGTAGCCGCAGACCAGGGAGGACCAGGCCAGGGTCGTACCGAAGTGCGGGGACGCGGCGCGGAAGGACGGCAGCGCCTTCTCGACGTCGGCCGGGGAGGAGAGCGCGGGCGGCAGGTCGAGGCAGTTCACGGCCGCGTTGGCGTACATCAGATTGGAGTACTTGCCCTTGTCGTCGCGCTCGTAGTAACTGTCCGAGAGCTGGAGCAGCGGGCCGCCGTCGCCCTTGTTGGCGCTCTGCAGGGCGCCGCGCAGGGTGGGCCATGAGCCCTGGTCGTACATTGCGGCAATCACACCGGTGGTGCCGAGCGCCTCGGTGAGGCTGCGGGAGCTGCCGGTCTTGAGCGGGTGCGCGTCGAGCGACTTGAACAGGGCGTCCAACCGGTTGCCCGCGTCGGTCACGGAGGTGCTGCCGAGCGGGCAGTCCGCCTGCTTGATGCAGTCGGCGGCGAACGCCTTGAAGGCCACCTCGAACCCGCCGGCCTGGGCGCGGCTGCTCTCCAGCGCGTCCACGGACGGGTCCATGGCGCCGTCCAGGACGAGCCGGCCGACGCGCTGCGGGAAGAGGCCGGCGTAGGTGGCGCCGAGGAAGGTGCCGTATGACTTGCCGACGTAGTTGAGCTTCTGGTCGCCGAGCACCGCGCGCAGCACGTCCATGTCACGGGCGGAGTCCACGGTCGAGACATGGTCGAGCAGCTTGGCGGAGCGCTGCTCGCAGCCGGCGGTGAAGCTCTTGTCGGCGATGGTGATCTTGTCGATCTCCGCCTTGTCGTCGGGTGTGGTGTCGATCGCCGTGTACGCGTCCATCTTGGCGTCGGTCAGGCAGGTGACGGGTTCGCTGCGGGCGACGCCGCGCGGGTCGGCGGCGACCATGTCGTACCGCGAGGTGACGGGCGCGGGGTAGCCGAGGGCCGCGTACTGGAGGTAGTCGACCGCGGAGCCGCCCGGCCCGCCCGGGTTGACCAGCAGCGATCCGAGCTTCTTGCCCGGGCCCTTCGCCTTCTTGCGGGCGACGAAGAGATGCAGGTCGTGGGAGGAGTCGGGGTGCGCGTAGTCGAGCGGGACAGTCAGCGAGGAGCAGTCGAAGTCCGGCGCGCCGCAGGAGTGCCAGGACAACTTCTGCCCGTAGTACGAGGCCAGGTCGGCGGGGACGGCCGTGCCGGAGCTGCCTGGCGTGCTTGATCCGTTTGACGTCCCGGCGGTGTCGGAAGTTCCCGACCCGCCGGACGTATCGGACGCGCTGGCGCCGGGGATCGCCGAGGAGGCCGCCGCGCGGTGGCCACCCCCGTCGGAGCCGCAGGCGGACAGCAGCAGGAGCAGTCCGGTCACCGCGGACGCGATGGCGGGGATGTGGAGCGGGCGCTTGGAGTGCATGGGCGGCTCGGATCCTCCCGTCGAGGGTGAGTTGAGCGTAACCGTCCAGGACCGGGGCGGTCGGGGGCGGTGGACACGAATGGGTGATTCCAGGATTTATGCTGGATTGCTCGATTACAGAGAGCTACTGTCTGGGTACGGACTTCTTGAGGCCGCTGGGCTTCGCGGGGGCGGTCGGCTTCGCGGGGTGGGCGGGCCTCGCGGGTCCGTCGAGCTTCTCGGTCAGGTATCCGGAGACCAGGGCGAGCAGCTCACGGCGGGTGCGGACCCCGTCGATGATCCGTACGCCGTCGTCGCCACGGGCGTGCAGCACGGTGCGCAGCCGGAGGGCGGCGGCGCGCGGGGCGACCTCGCCGGTGGCGGAGGCGAGTAGCAGAGAGGTACGGGGACTGGTGGCAGTGGTCGAGGCGGCAGAACCGGCGGAGCCGGAGGAAGGAGGCAGCGGTGGATACGTACCGGATACGCCGGCGGCGGCGCGGTAGCGGTCGGGGTGCGCGAGCGCTTCCTGTACGGCGCAGGGAGCGGCGGTGCCGACGCCGATGACGGCGCGCGCGGAACGGGCGGTCAACGTGCGGTAGCGGGTGGCGACTTCGGCGAGCACGGCGGCGGAGTCCTGGCCGCAGTCGCGGGGCAGCACGAGGACGAAGGGGTCGGCGAGGCCGCGTTTGGCCTGGATGGCGAAGCCGTCATAGAGATCGGGGTCGGTGGTGACTGAGGTGGCAGCGAAAGAGGAGGTGGCAGCTGGAGCGGAACTGGAGGTGCGGTTCGGGACGGTGCCGTTCGGGATGGCGGCGTGCGGGGCGGCGGCATTCGGAACGGTGGACCCCGGGGACGGGGCTGGAGCTGGGGCCTGCGCCGGGTCGGCCGGGAGGTGGGCGATGACGACGGGGTAGCTGAGGCCGGCCGCTCGGGCGGAGTCGTAGTGCGGCGGGAGCCAGACGCGGGTGCCGTCCCGCAACTCCTGAAGGGTGCCCCCGGCGGGGTATCCGATGGTGCGAACGGTGGGCGGCGGCGGAGCGGGCTGCGGTGTGTGCGCCGGTGCGGGAGCGAGCACGGGCGGGGGCGCTGCCGCCGGCGTTCCCCGGCCGGGCTTCGCCGGTCCGCCGCCGACCAGCAGCGGTACGGCCAGGACGACGGCCACCACCGCGGCCACCCCGGCGGCGGCAGCCCACAGCATGGTGCCGCGGTGATCGGCGGGCAGTTCGTACGGCTGCCCGGCGCGCTCGGACCACCAGTGCCGCACCGCACGCAGCGCGAGAATCACCGCCGCCGCGGCGGCCAGCAGCAGCGACACGGACAGGACGACGTCGGCCACAACGGCAAACCCCTCGGGACGGCTGCGCCCCCCGGGGACCATCGGAGCAGGTGGGAGCGCTGTCTGCACCTTGCAACGGGGCGGGCCCGCGGGTCGGGAGCCGTTACGGTCGCGGGCCCGCGATCACCCGAAGGCGTCACACGAGCCGCCCATTCGGCGGAGGGAGGAGTCACCGGGCGGCCGGGCGCCCGGAGCCGGCCACCGGGCAGGCGCCGGCGCCCGGGCCCGCACTGACGGGAGGTCAGGCAGCAGCTCGGACGGGAGGCGGGACGAGAGGTGGGACGAGAGGTCAGGGAGCCAGAGAGGAGGTCAGACGGGGAGGGGGTCCGGGCGGGACTCGTAGGCGGTGCGGGCGGTGAGGATGTCCGTCATGTGGTCCTCCGCCCACGCCCGCAGCGATTCCAGCAGGGCGGACGCCTCTTCGCCCAGCGGGGTGAGGGCGTAGTCGACGCGCGGCGGGATCGTCGGATAGACGGTCCGGGTGACCAGGCCGTCGCGCTCGAGGTGGCGCAGTGCCTGGGTGAGCGACTTCTGCGTGATGCCGTCGAGCCGGCGGCGCAGCTCGCCGAAGCGCATCGGGCCCGAGGTGAGGGAGGGCACGATCAGCACGGTCCACTTGCTGCCGAGTACGTCGAGCACGGTGCGAGACGGGCAGTTCCGCAGATAGGCGTCGGCGCCGCCGTATCCTCGCAGGCTGTGAGTGGTATCCATGAGTCGTCTATATACCTGGAAGGTGCCTACTTCACAAGAGATACCTACCGCCCAAGGATGGGAGCACGAACTCGACAGACCATCAGCGGATTTGGAGCGGGCCATGCTTTCCATCGTCCAGGACGCCTTCGGCGGCCCCGAGGTACTCGTCGCGGCCGAGACGGAAGTGCCCAGGCCGACGTTCACCGAGGTGCAGGTCCGTGTGCACGCGACCTCGGTGAACCCGGTGGAGGGGTACATACGGTCCGGGCAGGTGCCGCTGCTCGGCCGGCCGCCGTTCGTCCTCGGCTGGGACGTCTCCGGTGTGGTCAGCGAGGTCGGGGCGGGCTCGTCGCGCTTCGCGGTCGGTGACGAGGTCTACGGGATGCCGTTCTTCCCGCGGGCAGCCGGTGCCAACGCCGAGTACCTGGTCGCGCCGAGCCGGATGCTGGCGCGCAAGCCGGCCGGCCTCGACCACGTCCACGCCGCCGCGCTGCCGCTGGTCGGGCTCACCGCCTGGCAGGGCCTGGTCGACTACGCCGGCATCGGGCCCGGCGACCGGGTGCTGATCCACGCGGCGGGCGGGGGCGTCGGGCACGTGGCCGTGCAGATCGCCAAGGCGCGCGGGGCCTATGTGATCGGCACGGCGAGCGCAGGCAAGCGGGACTTCGTGATGTCGCTGGGAGCCGACGAGGTGGTCGACTACCAGGCCACCGACTTCACCGAGGCGGTGCGGGACGCCGACGTGGTGTTCGACGTGGTCGGCGGCGGCAACGGGGAGCGGTCGCTGGCCAGCCTGCGGCCCGGCGGCCACCTGGTCACGGCCGTCGACCACTCCAACGCCGAGCTGCGTGCCAAGACGGAGGCGGCGGGGCTGCGGTTCAGCGGGATCGCGGTCGAACCCGACTACCCGGGCCTGGACGCGCTGACCCGGCTGGTGGACGAGGGCAGGCTGCGGCCGTACGTCACGCAGACGTTCCCGCTGCGGGACGCGGCCAAGGCGCACGAGCTGGTGGAGGCCGGCGGGCTCCAGGGGAAGGTCGTCCTGACGGTGCGCTGAGGTGCCGGGCGCGGCCGGCGAAGCCCGCGCCGGGGCGGGTCAGCCGGCTCGCAGGGCGAGCGTCATCGCCTCGACGGCCAGCAGCGGCGCCACGTTGCGGTCGAGGGCGTCGCGGCAGGCGAGCACCGCTTCGATCCGGCGGAGGGTGTGTTCGGCGCGGGAGGAGGACGCGATCTGCTCGATGCCCTGCTGGGCCTCGACGTTGGCGATGCTGCCGCCGACGCCGAGCTGGACGGCGAGGACGTCGCGGTAGAAGCCGGCCAGGTCGGTCAGCGCCAGGTCGAGGGTGTCGCGCTGGGTGCGGGTGGAGCGGCGCTTCTGCCGGTCGGCGAGGTCCTTCATCACCCCGGCGGTGCCGCGCGGCATCCGGCCGCCGGCGCCGGCCGCCGCTCCCATCGCGGTGCGCAGCTCCTCGGTCTCCTTGGCGTCCATGCCCTCGGCGACGGCCTTGGCGTCCTCGGTGGCGGAGTCCACCAGTTCCTGCGCGGCGCGCAGGCAGCCGCCGATGTCGGCGACGCGCAGCGGCAGCCGCAGGACGGTGGCCCGGCGGGAGCGGGCGGACTCGTCGGTGGCCAGCCGTCGGGCACGCCCTATGTGCCCCTGGGTGGCCCGTGCCACCTCCGCGGCCAGCCGCGGGTCGATGCCGTCCCTGCGGCTGAGCACCTCGGCGACGGCGTCGGCCGACGGGGTGCGCAGGCTCAGCAGCCGGCAGCGGGAGCGGATGGTGGGCAGCGCGTCCTCCACGGAGGGGGCGCAGAGCAGCCACACCGTGCGGGGGGCGGGCTCCTCGATGCCCTTGAGCAGGACGTTGGCCGCGCCCTCGGTCAACCGGTCGGCGTCCTCGATCACGATCACCTGCCAGCGTCCGCCGGACGGCGAGAGAGTGGCCCGGCGGACCAGGTCGCGGGTCTCCTTGACGCCGATCGACAGCAGGTCGGTGCGGACGAACTCGACGTCGGCGTGGGTGCCGATCACGGTGGTGTGGCAGCCGTCGCAGAAGCCGCAGCCGGGGGGCGCGCCCAGGGCGCGGTCCGGGCTTACACATTGCAGTGCGGCGGCGAACGCCCGGGCGGCGGTGGAGCGGCCGGAGCCCGGGGGGCCGGTGAACAGCCAGGCGTGCGTCATGCTGGACGCCGTCTTGGCGGGCTCGCCGGCCGCCTGGGCGGTCACCTGGGCGTCGGCGTCCGCGGCGGCGGCGGACAGCTCGGCCACCACGTGGGGCTGGCCGACTACGTCGTCCCATACGGGCATGGCCTGCGGTCGCTTCCTGGAGGCTGACGATCAAGGCCCGGGTGCGGGTCCCGGTCCGCGTCCCATTCTGGCGTACGGGTCTGACATTCCCGCGCCCGGCAGCAGACCCGGGCCCCGCCCCAGCCCCGCCGGACCCGGCCGGCCCGCGCCCGGCCCCCGGACCCGTCCGGCCCGCGCCCCGCCGCCCCCGTCAGGGACCCGATCAGAGCGCCAGCCGCTGCACCCCGCTGGCCACCGCCCGCTGCTCGGGCGCGTCCGTGCCCGTCCAGCACGACCCGCGGCGGGCCAGCAGCCGGCGCAGCCACAGCTCGGTGGAGACCAGCTCGCCGAGGCCGTCGAGCGAGACCGGCTGCCCGTCGGCGGCCGCTTCGAGGGCGGAGCGCACCACCCGCGCGTCGATCAGGCCGGCGTCCGCGAGCAGCGGGGCGTCGAAGAGGTCGAGCAGCGGGTCGAGGGAGGCGCGGACGCCCGCGCGCGCCGCCGCGGCCGTCGGCGCGTGGGAGGTGGCGCCCCAGCCGAGCGGGAGCTCGTGGACGCCGGCGCCTTCGAGGACGTCGCGGAGCACGTCGGCGCGCGCCCCCGGCCGCACCCGCAGCGCGCCGGGCAGGGCGCGGCAGGCGCGCACCACCTGGTTGTCGAGGAAGGGCGCGTGCAGCCGCTGCCCCGGCACCGCGACCGCCTGCTCGAAGACCCGGTAGTCAGCGGCGTGCCGGGCCAGCGCCGCCCTGGCCCGCCGCTCCCCCGGCCGCTCCATCGGCCACGGCCGGCGCGCCGCGTTCTGCAGCCGCACGGCCACCTCGGCCAGCGCCTCCCCGGTCAGCCAGCGCGCGGCCGGCCCCGGCCGCACCCAGGACATCGCGGCCAGTGAGGCTTCGAGCGGTCCGCCCCCGCCGCCCCCGGAGCCGGTTCCGTCGTCGGGATACCCGAAGTCACGTTGCAGCAGCCGGACCGCCGCGTCCTCCACACCCTGTTGATAAGGCGTGCGGGCCAGCCGCCGGGCCGCGCGGTAGACGGTGATCGGCACCGTGAACGGCACCAGCACCGAGTGCCCGGGGCTCGCGGCCCCGTCGGCCCGGGTCAACGCGGCCACCGGGCGCACCAGATGGCGCCGCCGCCGGTCCATCAGCAGGTCGGCCAGCCGTGCCGGGTGCGCGTCGAGCACCTGCTTGGCCCCGTAGCCGATGAGGTGGTCGGCGCCGCCCGCAGCCAGCCGCCGCCGGTGCCGTTCGGCGACGACCAGCGACGGGCCGGGTTCGTCGGTGAGCGGGCCGAGCGCTCCGGTGCTCAAGTCGGCGTAGGGCAGCGCCTCTTCGCCGCCGGGTACGACGACGTGCCGCAGTCGCGGGTCGGTGGCCATCGACCTGGCCCGTTCCAACTCCGCCTCGCGGGCCTGGAGTCCGCCGCCGGACAGCTGGACCGCCAGGTCGTTGAAGGTGACCGCGAGCAGCCGCTCGCCGGCCAGCGAGCCGCGCCCCGGCAGCATGCCCGGCATGCCGGGCAGCCCGGCGGCCAGCAGCGCCAGGGTGGCCGAGGCGCTGCCGCCGGAGAGGTCGGCGCCGATGCCGGGGGCCGGCGCGTCGCCGGGGTCGGGCACGAAACGCGGCTGCGCGAGCCGGGCGCGTACCGCCTCGATCAGCGCGTCGCGTACGCCCTCGACGGCCAGTTCGGTGTCGGCGGAGTTGGCGGGCTGGTGGCCGACGGCCAGCGAGGCGGTGGGTTCGTAGCTGGTGATCTCCGGTGCACCGTCGCGCAGGTGGAGCGCGTGGCCCGGCGGCACCCGGCGCACTCCGACGTACGGGGTGCCGTCGCCGAGGGCCTCGGGCGAGTCGGGGCAGGCGAGCAGGGCGGCGAGGTGGGTGACGTCGAGGCCGGCCTCGATCAGGTCGGCGAGCGGCAACGCGGCGGTGGCGTAGGCGGATCCGCCCGACCACCGGGTGTGGAAGACCGGCCGGGCGCCGGCCAGGTCGCCGAGTACCGTGATCCGGCGGCCGAGTTGGAGCACGGCGGTGTAACTGCCGGGCCAGGCCGTCACATGGCGCAGCGCCCCGCCGCGCGCGGCGACCAGGCCGAGCCGCAACTCGGCGTCGCTGGCGCCGCATCGGCCGAGTACCGCGAGCCGGGCGATGCCCTGGCCGTTGCCGGCGCCGTTGAACGAGCCGTTGCGGGCGCCCCGTTGGCCGCCGGACTGGCCGCCCTGGCGACCGGACGACGACGAGGGCGAGGACCCGGAGCCGGCGCCGTACCCGTTGCCGTACGCCGGATCGCCATAGGCACCGTAAGCGCCGTCGGGCCCGGACGACCCATAACCGCCGGACGACCCGTAACCGCCGGACGACCCGTAACCGCCGGACGATCCGGAACCGCCCTCCGACCCGTAGCCGCCGGGCGACTCGTAATCCCCGTACGCCGCACCGCCGTTCCTGCGGTCGCCGCCACCCCTGCGGTCACCGTCGTGGCCACGGGCACCCTCGTGCCCGCTGGGATCGCCGCTGCCGTACCCGTGCGCGAACCCCTCGCCGTAGGAGAAGCCGTACGACGAGCCGCCGCCCGGGTCGGCGTGCACGACCCGCACCTCGTCGGGCCGCCAGTCGCCGACCACCCAGAGCGGATCGGGGTCTCCCCACAGGAGTTGGGCGCCGACCGGCTGGAGCGAACGCGACCGGGCCGGGGCACCGGGGATCCGGCTCGCGATGGCACTGCTCCACCCCACCAACCACCGCATCGCGCCGCCTCCACAGGCTGTGGACAGCCGGCGCGCGGGCTCGACCGCCACTCGCCCCGACCGGCCGCCACGTCTGACGTCCGAAAGACCATGCTGCCACGTGGAGGCGCGCAAAGAGGCGCATGGGCACACCAAGCAGCGCCGGGTCGCGCTCGGTAAGCACCCATGAAACGGGAGAAAAAGAACAAGGAGCGAGAAGTAACCGGTCAGGAGGTGAACCGAATCCAGGTCGGACCCGGTGCCGGATCGAACGGTGGATCAAGCGCGCGCCGAAACGTCTGGTTCGCGCCAAACTCTGCGGCACATGCCGCAGTTCATATGCCGGGTGATCAAGGCGCCGCCTGGCGACGGTTTTTCGCCGCGGATCTTCGCCACCGGCACCTGCGGGACACCCTGGGAGGCCGCCGGCGACCGCCAACGGCACTTGCGGCAAAGGGAGTCAACGGCCCGGGAAGCGTGTGCGGCCTCCCGGGCCGGTCCGCCACCCGCGGGGATTGTGGCAGCGGAACCCCCTGGCCCGCCGTTCCCCGTCGTAGCCGCAAGCGGAGAGCGCGGGCCGACCCACGGCCTCCATCCAACGGCCGCCGTCCGTTTTGGTACAGAGCGCACGGCCGGGCGCACGGCCACATATACCGGGAGCACGCGCCAACCGGCATTCTGGTAAGGGGCTGGATTCGCGCCATCCGACACAAGGCTCTTAACGGTAGGGATGCGGCGAACTACGCTGGGTGTACCCGGTTCGCACCTGTACGCGCGGCCCGGGTACCCGGCACTTGCACCGCGCTCGCCGTGCGGCGGCTTCCGTGGTGGCTGAATCGAGTTCCACCGGGTTCCAGGGGAGGGCGATCCCCGCACCCTTGACAAGACCAGGCCGGCCGGCCTGCCCCCCAGCGGCATCACGAGGTGAACCGCAGTGAACAGAGAACACCGCGGGCCGAACGAGAAGCTCGGCACCCTTCTCTCCCTGGCGGGCATCAGCAACGCCGGACTGGCGCGCCGGGTCAACGACTTGGGCGCGCAACGCGGCCTGACCCTGCGTTATGACAAGACGTCGGTCGCGCGCTGGGTCGCCAAGGGCATGGTCCCGCAGGGCGCCGCGCCCCATCTGATCGCGGCGGCCATCGCCAGCAAACTGGGCCGTCCGGTACCGCTGCACGAGATCGGTCTCGCCGACGCCGACCCGGCTCCCGAAGTCGGCCTGGCCTTCCCGCGGGACATCGGCGAGGCGGTGAAATCGGCCACCGATCTGTGGCGGCTCGACCTCGCCGGGCGGCGCGGACCCGGCGGCGGGGGCATCTGGCAGAGCTTGGCCGGATCTTTCGCAGTGAGCGCTTACGTGACGCCCGCATCGCGCTGGCTGATCACCCCGGCCGACGCCACGGTGGCCCGGGACGCACCGGCGCCGGGCATGAACCACGTCGGGCACACCGACGTCGGAAAGCTCCGCGAGGCCGCCGAGGACGCCCGCCGCTGGGACTCCAAGTACGGTGGCGGCGACTGGCGTTCGGGCATGGTCCCGGAGTGCCTGCGGGTCGAGGCGGCCCCGCTGCTGCTCGGCTCGTACAGCGACGACGTGGGCCGCGCGCTGTTCGGCGCCACGGCCGAACTCACCCGGCTGGCCGGGTGGATGGCCTTCGACACCGGCCAACAGGAGGCCGCCCAGCGGTACTACATCCAGGCGCTGCGGCTGGCCCGGGCCGCCGCCGACGTGCCGCTCGGCGGTTACGTGCTCGCGTCGATGTCGCTTCAGGCCACCTACCGCAACTTCTCCGACGAGGGCGTCGACCTCGCGCAGGCCGCGCTGGAGCGCAACCGCGGCCTGGCCACCGCGCGCACCATGAGCTTCTTCCACCTCGTCGAGGCCCGCGCGCACGCCAAGGCCGGCGAGGGCGCGGCCTGCGGCGCGTCGCTCGCCGCGGCGGAGGCGCTGCTCGAACGGTCCCGCCCGGGCGACGCCGACCCGAGCTGGCTCGGCTTCTACTCCTACGACCGGCTCGCCGCCGACGCCGCCGAGTGCTACCGCGACCTGCGGGTGCCGCGCCAGGTGCAGCGCTTCACCGAGCAGGCGCTCGCCCGGCCCACCGAGGAGTTCGTCCGCTCGCACGGGCTGCGGCTCGTCGTGTCCGCCGTCGCCGAACTGGAGTCGGGCAATCTGGACGCGGCCTGCGCGGCCGGCACCAAGGCCGTGGAGGTGGCCGGCCGGATCTCCTCCGCCCGCACCACCGAGTACGTACGCGATCTGATGCACCGCCTGGAGCCGTACAACGACGAACCGCGGGTACTGGAACTGCGGGAGCGGGCCAGGCCGCTGCTGGCGGCGCCGGCGTAAGCGGGTGAGCGGATGAATGAACAGGTGAACGGGTGATCGGGTGAACGGCGGCAGACCGGCGGACGAGCGGACGGTGGACGGGTTCGGTTAACGGGTCGCGGCGGCTCCCGCGGGCCGGAATGATCACGTAGGTTCGGGCGCGTCGGGACGGTTGCGCGCGCTGCTGGTTCGGATATGCGCGCGAACGCGGCCTGAACGTACGGCCGTCCGACCGCGTGGCCGTACGACCGTACGACCGCCGCATCGTCCGAACGCCAGATCGTCAGACCGCATGACCGTCCGAACGTCACACCGTCAGATCGCCGCACCGTCCGTCCCCCGGGCAACGTACGGAGGAAGCCCCCCGATGCCGATGTCCCCACCGAGCCCGAGCCCGCGCCCGGGCGAGGCGCGCGAGAACGCGTTACGGCAGGACGTCGTCGTGATCGGCGCCGGCATCGTCGGGCTGGCCACCGCGTACGCGCTGTCGCTGGCCGCGCCCAGGCTGCGGATCACCGTCCTGGAGAAGGAACCGGGGCCGGGGCAGCACCAGACCGGCCGCAACAGCGGCGTCGTGCACAGCGGCATCTACTACCGGCCGGGCTCGCTCAAGGCCAGGTACGCGCTGGCCGGCGGCGCCGAGCTGGCGAAATTCTGCGCGGCGCACCGCATCCCGTACGAGATCACCGGGAAGCTGATCGTCGCGACCGAGCACGCCGAGCTGCCCCGGCTGCACGCGCTCGTGCAGCGCGGGCGCGAACACGGCATCCCTGTGCGCGAACTGGGGCCCGCGCAGATCGCGGAGTACGAGCCGCAGGTGGCGGGGCTCGCCGCGATCCACGTCGGCACCACCGGGATCTGCGACTTCCGCGCGGTGGCGCGGGCGCTGGCCGGGCTGGTGACGGCGCCGGACGACGGCGGGGGCGCGGACGGCGGCTCGGGCGCCGGCGGGGCGCCCCGGCGCGGCGGTTCGATCCGGTACGGCGAGGAGGTCGTCGGTATCGCGCGCGAGGCGGACGGTACGGTCACCGTCCTGACGCCGGCGGCTCGACTGCGGACGAAGGTGCTGGTCAACTGCGCGGGGCTGCACTGCGACCGGATCGCGCGGATGGCCGGGGACGATCCGGGGATGCGGATCGTTCCTTTTCGGGGCGAGTTCTACGAGCTGGCGCCGGGGCGGCGGGGGCTGGTGCGCGGGCTGGTCTACCCGGTGCCCGACCCGGACTTCCCGTTCCTCGGCGTGCACCTGACGCGTGACGTGCACGGCGGCGTGCACCTCGGGCCGAACGCCGTTCCCGCGCTGGCCCGCGAGGGGTACCGGCGGGGCACCGTACGGCTGCGCGACCTCGCGGACACGGCGGCGTTCCCCGGTACGTGGCGGATCGCGCGGCGGCACTGGCGGCAGGAGGCGGGGGAGATCCGCCGCTCGCTGTCCAAACGCGCCTTCACGGCGGAGGCCCGCCGCCTCCTCCCGGCCCTCCGCCCCTCCGACCTCCGCGCGGCCCCGGCGGGCGTCCGCGCGCAGGCGGTGCTCCCTGACGGCACGCTGGTGGACGATTTCCTGTTCGCGGGAGGTGGCCCGTTCGTCCACGTCCTGAACGCGCCCTCGCCTGCGGCGACCGCTTCGCTCCCGATCGGGCGGGAGGTGGCGCGGCGAGTGCTTGAGGCGTTGTGACCCCGGAGCACGAACGGCCCTGCGGGCCGGCTCGCACGGGCCGCTCGCCGCGGGGGCCACGGCCGCCCCCGGCCCCACGGCCAGCGGTGGGCTGAGCCGCCCAAACCCACCCGCCGCAAGGGTCACGGCCGCCCCCGACCCGCGCCCCGCACTGGGCTGAGCGCGCAGTTCCCCGCGCCCCTGAAAAGCGGTGCGCTCACGCCGAGGGGCGGCCGGGACCCGTAAGGGGCGCGGGGAACTGCGCGACCAGCCACAGCCGGGCCGCACAAACCCGCCCCCCGCAGGGACCGCGGGCCTCGCCGGAACCTCCGGCCGCTCGGGGTCCCCTCCAGGCCCCGTAGAATTGTGCGCATTGTGCCCCGCTCACCTCACACCCCCGCCGCCGCGCCGCCGGCGCTTCCCGCGCAGTCCCCGCGCCCCGGCGAAACCGTCACCCCGAGGTTCCCCGGCGGACCGGCCGCCGACCCCGCGCGCTCGCACGACGAGCACCGGATCCGTTCGTTCCACGCGCGCCGCGGCCGCATCACCGTCGCGCAGGCCGCCGCCATCGACCGGCTGTGGGACGCCTGGGGCGTCGAGCTGGACGGCTCGCCGCTCGACCTCGACGCGCTGTTCGAACGCCCCGGGCCCGTCGTCCTGGAGATCGGGTTCGGGATGGGCGACGCCACCGCGCGGATGGCCGCCGCCGACCCGGGCACCGGCATCCTCGCCGTGGACGTGCACACGCCCGGCCAGGGCAATCTGCTCGCGCTCGCCGACCGCGGCGGCCTTACCAACGTCCGGGTCGGCAACGGCGACGCGATCGTGCTGCTGCGCGACATGCTGCCGCCCGCGTCCCTCGCCGGCCTGCGCGTCTACTTCCCCGACCCGTGGCCCAAGGGCAAGCACCACAAGCGGCGGCTGATCCAGCCCCCGTTCCTCGACCTGGTGACCCCGCTGCTGCGCCCGGGCGCGGCCGTGCACTGCGCGACGGACTGGGAACCGTACGCCGAGCAGATGCTCGACGTGCTCACGGCGGCTCCCGGCCTGGTCAACCAGTACCCGGCGGAAGGTTTCGCCCCGCGCCCCGACTTCCGCCCCGAGACGAAGTTCGAGCGGCAGGGCCTCGCCAAGGGCCACGTCGTACGCGACCTGCTGTTCACCCGGGCGTAACCGCACGGCTCACCTGAACGTCACCGCGCGGCCGAAGAGCGCGTACAGCCGTCGTACGCGCCCCCTACGTCCGCGTACCACACCGGCACGCGCCCCCGTACACACCCTCGCGTAGCACCGCCCGCCACCCGTACTGTCGACAGGTGTCCACGTACTCGTACTCGCCCTCGCCCGACTCCGGTCGCGAGTCCTACGAGCCCGTACCCGCACCTGTACCCGTACCCGCCCCCCGATCGTCCCGATTCCGTTCCGCCGGCCCCGGTGCCGACGGATCCGCTCCCGCCGACCCTGGTTCGGCAGCAGAGCCGGCCGGGCCGCCGAGCACCGTCCACTACGCGCCGCGGCGGCCGTTCTGGGAGAGCAAGGCCGTCCGCACCGGCGCGCTGTTCACGTCGCTCGCCGTGTGCGGCATCATCATCCTCGCGGTGGTGCGCGATCACATAGGCACCGAGAGCTTCCTCGTCGGCCTGGCGCTGGCGATCCTGCCGGTGCCGCTGCTGCTCGGCGCGTTCCTGTGGCTCGACCGGGTCGCGCCGAGCCCCTGGCAGAACGTGGTCTTCGCCTTCTCGTGGGGCGCGTGCGCGGCGACGCTGGTCGCGCTGTTCGCCAACGAGTACGGCGCCAAACTGCTCGCCACGACCTTCTCCGCGAGCCCCTCGCAGACCGACCGCTGGGGTGCCACGTTCGTCGCACCGCTGGTCGAGGAGACGGCGAAGGGCACCGCGATCCTGCTCCTGTACCTGTTCCGGCGGCGGCACTTCGAGAGCCTGGTGGACGGGATCGTGCTCAGCGGGCTGGTCGCGACCGGTTTCGCGTTCACCGAGAACATCCTCTACATCGGGTCGGCCTTCGGCGAGGACAAGGCGCTCGGCTCGTCCCTCCTCGGCTCCGCGACGGCGGCGACGTTCTTCGTACGGGTGCTGATGACGCCGTTCGCGCACCCGCTGTTCACATCGATGACCGGGATCGGCTTCGCGGTCGCCGCGCTCACCCCGCCGGGGCGGATCTGGCGCAAGCTGGCGCCGCTGTGCGGCTGGGGCACGGCGATGGTGCTGCACGGGGTGTGGAACACCTCCTCGCAGCTGTCGCCGGTCAGCTTTCTGACGGTGTACGTGGCCGTGATGCTGCCCGTGTTCGGGCTGGTCGTGTGGTTCGCGTTCTGGGCGCGGGCGCAGGTGCTGCGCACGATACGGACGACGCTGCCGGCCTACGCGGCGGCCGGCTGGCTGTCGCCCGCAGAACCGTTCGCCCTGGCCTCGATGCGCGCCCGGACGCTGGCCCGCACCATCGCCCGGCGCGGCTTCGGCGAGCCCGGGGCCCGCGCGGTCCGCGACTACACCGTCTTCGCCACCCACCTCGCCCTGCTCCGCGCGGCGGCCACCCGCGGCCTGTCCACCCCCGACTTCGCCGCCCGCGAGGCCGAACTCCTGCACCACCTGTGGCACCGCCGTTCCTGCGCCCAGCCCTCCCTGGCCGAATCCACCTGGACCCTCCGCCCACCCCCACCTCCCTGGCCCGCACGATGGCCCCCCTACCCACCCCACCAACACGCCCCACCGGGCGGCCGGCACCTGTAGGCGATCCAGCACCGGCCTCCGCCCGTACCCCCGGCGGCCGGCTGCACGAGGGCCTCCGGCGGAGGGGTGTCGGGGGTGGGGGTTAGCCTCGGGGTGGGCTTTCGGGTGGCGGGGGTCTTTGGGATGGAGGAGGACGGGATGGGTGGGATTCCCGCTGGTGCGGTGGCGGCCGGGGGTTTGATCGGCGGGTACGGGGTGGCGCGTTGGACCAGGCGGCGGGAGCTGGGCGGGGTGGCGCTTGCCGCGGCGGGGGCGGTGGCTGCGCGGGAGTGGCGGGAGCGGGCCGGGTCGCCGGCTGCCGTGGTGCTCACCGGGGCGTATGTGGCCGCGTTCGCCGGGTCGCACCCGCTCGCCAAGAAGGTCGGCTCCTGGCCGGCGGTCTTCGCCGTCGCCGGGGGGATGGCCGCGGCCTCGTGGGTGCTGGCCGGGCGCAAGTAGGGCTGCCTTGCGCGCTCGCGCGGGGTCCTCGGGGCGGAAAATCCGACGGCCCTGGCGTCGGGGGGACTTCGCCAGGGCCGTCGGGTTCCCGGGGGGACGGGAGTAACGGGGTGGTGCGGTGGGTCAGACGGTCACGTCGTGGGAACGCAGCCACGGCAGCGGGTCGGTGGGCGCGCCGCCGCCGGGGCGGACCTCCAGGTGGAGGTGCGGGCTCGGGACGTTGCCGGTGGCGCCGACCCGGCCGATCGTGTCGCCGGTGGTGACCTGTCCCGAGGTGACGACCATCGTCGACAGGTGGCAGTACCAGAGCTCGGTGCCGTCATCGAGAGTGAGCACGACGCGGTAGCCGTACGAGCCCGCCCAGCCGGCGGACGTCACCGTGCCGCCGTGGACGGCGTGCGCCGGGGTGCCGGTGGGGGCGTCGAAATCCTGGCCGGTGTGGCTGGTGGCCCAGGGCGAGTCGGACTCGCCGAAGCCCGCCGTGAGGGTGTAGGACGCGACCGGTTTGACGTAGGACGCGGCCAGTTGGGCCAGGCGTTCGGCCTCCGCCTTGGCTGCCGCGGCGGCCTCGGCCTTCGCCTTCTCCTCGGCGGCGGCCTTCGCCTGGGCGGCCTGCTCGCGCACCTTCTGGGCGGCGGCCTCGCGGGCTGACTGGTCGGCTGCGGCCTTCTCTGCGGCCTCGCGCTCGGCGCGCGCGACTGCCTCGCGCTGGCGGGCGACCTGGCCGAGTATCCGGGTGCGGAGCGCTTCGCCGGGCTCGACGGCCGTGGGGACTCCGGCGGGCGTGTCCGTGGTGGCGGCCGGGTCGGAGTCCGGGGCCGGGTCAGGGTCCGTACGGTCCTGGGCCGCATCCTGGCCGTCCGCCGCACCCCGCACAGGCTGTACGGGGGTGTCCGCGGCCGGGGTCGCGGCCTCGGGCAGCTCCTTGACGGCTGACAGCGCAACGGAGTTGGGGACGCCCGGCGACTCGGGCACGCCGACCGCGTCCGGTGCGTCCAGTACGTCGGGGCCGGGCGCCTCGCTCACGTCGCTCAGGTCCGGCGCGGCCAGCGGCGCCGGCGCGGACTCCGCGGCGACGGCCACACCTCCCGCCCCGACCGCGGCCATCGCCGCGACCCCGAGCACGGTCGTGCCACGGGCGAGATTGCGCTGCCGGGGCAACCGGTGCCTGCCGCGCAGATCGTCCAGGTAAGCGGCGGCGTCGGGCGTTTCGGACGCGGGGAACTCGTCCCAACCACCGGCTCCGGCGGACTCGGCCTCCGGAGCGGGTGGAGCGTAGGCAGGCTGGTTGGACGCCACGGCGGGCGCACTCCTTTCCTTCCTTCTCGCCTACCGGGTTAGCTGACGGGTTCGGAGCAGGAAGGTCTCCTACGGGCCTGAGTGCTGCCCGATTCACCCCATTGGACCCCTCCTGAGCCGTGGGTGACGGCGTACAGAAGGGCGGGTCCCCGGTTCCCGCGGACGGGATTCGGCAAGCGCACGGTGCCGCCTGTTCGGCGACGGTGACGACCGCGCTGCGTTATCGAACGTTAATAGAGCCGGAGGCGAATTCCAAGCCGAATCCAAGAGTTGACGGCGGGAACCAACCGGCCACATCAGTCGTAGTAGGGGTATAGCGGGCAAGTGGTGTGGCTGGGCGGTGACAGGAGCGTAAGTCAGTTGTTATCGGAGGGGGTTGAGATGGCTACCTTGAGTGAGTAGGTGGCGGTGGCGCGCCTTGTGGGCAAGGGGCGCGGGCGGCAGACGGGCCGGGTGCCAGCGGTCTGGACCTCTGCCAATTCGCGAAGCCCTTGGCAGGTCAGGGGGCCGGGTCGCACGATGAACGAGCCCCACGTTCTTGTCATGCACTCGCCCCACCGTGCTGACGCCTGCCCGCCCCACAGGGAGCCCCCATGCCCAGCTCCAGCCACTCCCCCGAATCCCGGTCCGCCGAGAGCTCCTCGCCCGGCTTCTCGGCCGAGTCCTCAGCCGACTCACCGGCCAACTCCTCCTCCGCCAGCCGCCGTTCGCTGCTGCGCGGCGGCCTGGCCCTCGGTGCCGCCGCCACCGCGGGCCTGGCCGGCGAGCTGTGGCCCGGCGGCAGGACCCGTGCCTCGGCCGCCACCCGCACGGCCCGGCCGGCCGCCGGCACCGTCGACTACCCGTCGGCCACCTGGGCCCCGGCCAGCACCGCCAACTACACCGTGGCCAACCGGCCTTCGACCTATCCGATCAACCTGGTGGTGATCCATGTGACCCAGGAGACGTTCAGCGACACGATCAAGCTCTTCCAGGACCCGGCGCACGCCGCCACCTCGCACTACGTCGTCAGGTCCGCGGACGGCGCGATCGACCAGTGCGTGCGCGAGCACGATGTGGCCTGGCACGCGGGCAACTGGGACTACAACACGCGCAGCATCGGCATCGAGCACGAGGGCTGGGTGGACCAGCCCTCGTACTTCACCGCGGCGATGTACCACGCGTCGGCCGCGCTGACCGCCGAGATCTGCGACAAGTACGGGATACCCAAGGACCGGCAGCACATCATCGGGCATGTCGAGGTGCCCGGCACCGACCACACCGACCCCGGGCCGAACTGGGACTGGGTGCGGTACATCCGGCTGGTCAACGGCGGCTGACCGGCGACGCGCTCGGGGTGGCCGGCGAGCGGCCGCCTGGCACGGGCGCCGGCCGCCTGCCCGGGCGCGCGGCGGGCTGCCCGGATGCGCGGCGCCCTGCCCCGGGTGCGGCCGGAGCCGGCCTGCCCTCGGCGCCGAGCCGCCGGCTCAGTTCGCGTTGCCGGAACGCAGCCGCACATGCCGCTCGCGGGCCAGCTCAAGGAGGACGGACCGCAGGGCGTCGCGGGTCCGGCCGCGGGTCTTGATGGCGTGGCAGTTGGGGCAGAGGGCGATCATCTGGCTGGGGTGGTCCCGGCCGCCCAGGCCCAGCTCCACGACGTGGTCCACCTCGAGGATGGCCGCGCCGGCGGTGGTGACGTCGGCGGGCTGGCCGGTGCAGGTCGGGTTCTCGCAAGCGCCGTCGCTCCGCTTGAGCACGGCTTTGCGGGCCGCGGCCAGCCGTATGGGGTCGCTGCCGGTGGCGTCACGGCGCGGGGCCTCGCCGGCCTGGCGCCGTTCCCGCTCCCGGCGTTCGGCCATCCGGCACAGCCGGTCGTACTCGGCGGCCCGGGCGCGCATGGCCGCGGCTTCCTCGGCGGCGGCCGAGAGGGCGGCGGGGTCCGCAGGGACGGGTGGCGTCGCGGCCGGCTGATCGGCCGCGCCGCCGGTCCCGGCCTCGCCCCCGGTCCCATCCCCGGCACCATCCCCGGGCCCGGCCGGCGGTGGCGCGTCGTCGGCGACCCCCTCGTCGTAGAGGCCGACCTCGGTGAGCAGTTCGCGGTGGTCGAGCCCGTCGAAGTACGTCTCCAGCAGGGTGCACAGGACGGCGAGGCGGGTCTCGCCCGAGCGCCGCAGCAGGTCGTGGTAGGGGTCGGCGAGGCCGCCGGTGGGCTGGTTGGCGGCGAACCAGCGCCGTAGTTCGGCGTCGCCGTGCGCGCTGGGGACGGCGCCCTCGTGATCGCGCAACTCCCACAGGCCCGCCCGGTGCAGGGCGGCGATCGGGTAGTCGGGCCGGGGGCGTTCGTTCCGCTGCCCGTGCCGGGCCAGCAGGCCGCCGACCGCCTCCTGCGTCTCGTCCCACGGCAGCAGCCGCCGCGCCCCGTGCCGGGCCCGCCCGATGGCCCACAGCAAGGTGATCGGCTGGTAGAGCGCGGGCCCGCGCCCGGACGCCCGGTTCACCGTCAACCCGGCTATGCGGGCGAGCAGTTCCTCGGCGCCGTCCGAATCCGCCGGCCCACCCGAGACCACCGTGTAGTCGAGGCGGCGCAGCAGCGCGGCGACCGTGGCGTCGCCCCCCACGAACTCCTTCGCCGTCAACCGCTCCCGCCCCGGCAGATAGCCGTGCGCGACACCGACGATGGCCTTGGAGTCGTACAGCCTGCCGCCGTACGACAGCAGGTAGCGCTGAGCCCGCCGGAACCCGTAGTCGCGCAGGAACTGAGCGCGCCCGAGCCGGTCGCACTCCGCCACCGCCTCGTCCACCTCAAGCCTCGTGATGTCTCTCAGCGCCATGTTTGGAACGATATCCCGCACCACTGACACCCCTCCCCCCACTGGCCCCGACCAGGCAAGCCCCCGAAGCGCGCGGGGAACTGCCCGCCCAGCCCCAGCGCACCCGCACCCCACCGACCCGCCCCCGGGGCCGCACCCGAACCACGCGCCCCACCCCCCATGGTGGGGTTTTCTGTAGTGCGGAAACCGGATCCTGGCAGCATGTTCCCGCCCCCGCGATCTCCGTAGCGTCGAAGCATGACGTCGGAGGACCACAAGCACCAGGGAGAGGTCGCGGAGATGATGACGTACGGCGTGGCAGAGGAAAGGCCGGTACGCGGCGGAGCCGGGGAAGCGTTGCGGCTGGCGTCGGTGACGAAGGTGTACGAGGGCGTGTCGAGCCCGGTGACGGCGCTGGACGGGGTGTCGCTCGTGCTGGAGTCCGGCACCTTCACCTCGGTGATGGGGCCGTCCGGCTCCGGCAAGAGCACGCTGCTCCAGTGCGCGGCCGGGCTCGACCGGCCGACCGGGGGGCAGGTCTTCGTCGGCGGCGACGAGCTGCCGGGCGGGGACGAGGCGGCGGTGACCAGGTTCCGGCGGACGCGCGTCGGTTTCGTGTTCCAGCAGTACAACCTGATTCCCTACCTGACGGTGACGCAGAACGTCCGGCTGCCGCAGCAGCTCGCCGGCCGGCGCGGCAGCCGCGAGGAGCGCAGGGAGCGGGCCGCGATCCTGGACCGGCTCGGCATCGCCGACCTGGCCGACCGGCGGCCCGCGGAACTGTCCGGCGGCCAGCAGCAGCGCGTGGCGATCGCCCGGGCGCTGGCCGCCAGGCCCGCCGTGCTGTTCGCCGACGAGCCGACCGGCGCGCTCGACACCGCCGGCGGGCGGCAGGTGCTGGAGCTGCTGCGCGAGAGCGTCGAGCGGTTCGGCCAGACGGTGGTGATGGTGACGCACGACCCGGTGGCCGCGGCGTACGCGGACACGGTGCTGTTCCTGGCCGACGGTTCGCTGGTGGACCGGCTGCCGAACCCGACGGCGGAGGAGGTGGCCGGCCGGATGGCCCGCCTGGACGACCTCGCCGCCCGCCGCGGCCGGCGCACCCCCGCCCCCGCGGACACCCAGGCCGCGACCGCGGACACCCAAGCCCCGACCGCGGGCACCCAGGCCGCGACCGCGAGCACCCAAGCCCCCACCTACCCGCGCCCCATGACCGTGAAGGGAGCCTGACATGGCCACCGGACTGGCGATCGCCTCCGTAAGGCACCGCCGCGGCGGCTTCGTCGCGAGCTTCGTGTCCGTCTTCCTCGGCGCGGCCATCGTGATGGCCTTCGCCTCGATGCTCGACACCGCCGGCGGCCCGGGAGTGGCCGACAGCGACAAGAACGTACTGACGATCATGGCCTCGGTGATCGGCGGCTGGGGCGCCATCATCGTGGCCTTCTCGGTCGGCACCATCCTGGCGGTGGCGGCCCGGCAGCGGGCCGCCGAGCTGGCGCTGCTGCGCAGCGTCGGCGCCACCCCGGGCCAGGTGACCCGGCTGATCATGGCCGAGACGGCGGTGGTCGGCGTGCTGGCCGCGCTGCTCGCCGTCCCGGCCGGCTTCGGCGGCGGCTACGGGCTGCTGCACATCCTGCAGGCCACCGGCCAGGTCGGCGACGGCGTCGGCTACCGGTTCGGCGGCTCCGCGCTGGGCACCGGCGTGGTCGGCACGCTGGTCGCCGCGCTGATCGCCACCTGGGTGACGGCGCGGCGCGCGGCCCGCCGCCGGGTGCAGGACGCGCTGCTCGACGCGGCCGACGGCGGCCGCACGATGGGCCGGGCCCGGCTGGTCGCCGGCCTGGTGCTGCTGGTCGGCGGGATCAGCTGCGGTGTGATGACCGCGACCGTGATGGACGGCAAGCAGTTGCAGACCCAGTCCGTCGCGGGCGAGGGCTGCGTCATGTCCTCGCTGGGCTTCGCCCTGCTGGCGCCGGTGATCCTGCGGGCGGCGAGCGCCGTGCTCGGTCCGCTGCTCGGCGGCACCGGGGCGTCGGCCCGGATGGGCGTGCTCGCGGTCCGGCAGCGGATCCAGCGGGCGGCCACCCCGATGATGCCGATCGTGATCTGCACCGCGATCTCCACCGGCACGCTGTACATGCAGGCCATCTGGAACAGCACCAGGACCACCATGACGGCCGACGACAAGAACACCGCGACGCTCAACTACGTGGTGGTCGGGGTGATCGCGGTGTTCGCCGCGGTGATGCTGGTCAACCTGCTGGTCTCGGAGACCACCAACCGGCGGCGGGAGTTCGCGCAGCTGCGGCTCACCGGGGCGACCCCCCGGCAGATCCTGCGGCAGGTCTTCGCGGAGAATGTGCTGATGCTGGTCACCGGGGTGCTGTTCGGATCGCTCGCCGGCCTGCTGTCGGTGGTGCCGTACAGCCTGGCCGTGACGGACAAGGCCGTGCCCGACACCTCGATCGGGATCTACCTGGCCGTGGTCGGCGGCGTGGCCGCCCTCACCGTCGGCGCGAGCCTGGCGGCGGCCCGCCGCACCACCCGCGGCCCGGCGATCACCGTCCTGCGGGGTGCGGCGGCATGACGCGGCACGGAGGGGGGCAGCGGATCCGGAACGGACTGAGGTCGCTGGTACGACGCCCGGACGGCAGCTGGAGCTGGGGCCGGCTGCTGGTCACGCAGGGCGTGGTGTCCCTCCTGGTCGCTCTGGACGTGGCCCTCGTCCGGCTCGCCTTCGGGCCCGACTACTTCTGGCCGCAGTGGGTGTGGTTCGGCCTCGCGCTCAACCTGGCGGCACAGTACGCCGTCTACTGGGGCCGCCGCCGGCCGCCCGGCCGGCGGCGGGGGCTGGCCATCCAGGCCGCGCTGAGCGTGGTGTACGTGGCGATGGACATCGGCGTCTGGCTGCTGTCCGGGCGCGGCTTCTTCTGGCCGGTGTTCACCATGCCGGTGGTGGCCGCCGCGCTCGCGGCCCACGCCTGGTGGCTGCAGCGGCTGCCGCCGGCCCGGGAGCGTGAACTCACCGACCGGGTCAAGGTGCTCAGCCGCACCCGCAGCGGCGTGCTCGACGTGCAGGCCGCCGAACTGCGGCGGATCGAGCGGGACCTGCACGACGGCGCGCAGGCCCGGATGGTGTCGCTGGCGATGAACCTGGGGCTGGCAAGCCAGTTGCTCGACCGCGACCCGGCCGCCGTCGCAGAACTGCTCGTCGAGGCCAGGGCCACCACGCTGTCGGCGCTGGGCGACCTGCGGACGGTGATGGAGGGCATCTCCCCGCCGGTGCTGGTGGACCGGGGTCTGGTCGGCGCGGTGCAGGCGCTCTCGCTCGACATGGCGCTGCCGGTCACCGTGACGGCGGACGTCCCGGGGCAGTTGGCGGCGCCGGTGGAGTCGGCGGTGTACTTCGCCGTCAACGAGTGCCTGGCCAACGTGATCAAGCACAGCCGTGCGCAACGGGCCTGGGTCGGCCTGAAGCACGCCGACGGTACCCTGACCGTCGTGGTCGGCGACGACGGGGTGGGCGGCGCCGACCTCGGCGCCGGAACCGGACTGCGCGGCCTCGTCCGCCGCCTTGAGGTCTTCGACGGTGCCGTCACGCTGCAGAGCCCGCCCGGCGGTCCCACCGAAGTGACCTTGGAGATACGTTGCGCGTTGTCGTCGCCGAAGACCTCGCCCTCCTCAGGGACGGCCTGACCCGGCTGCTGGTCGCCCATGACTTCGAGGTCGTCGCCGCGGTGGGCGACCCCGACGCCCTGGCCGCCGCTCTGGAGGACGAGCAGGTCGACCTGGCGATCGTGGACGTGCGGATGCCGCCGACCTACCGCAACGAGGGCCTGGTCGCGGCCATCGAGGCCCGCACCCGGCGCCCCGGACTGCCGGTGCTGGTGCTCAGCCAGTACGTGGAGCAGCTCTACGCACGGGAGTTGCTGAAGTCCGGCGAGGGCGCGATCGGCTACCTGCTCAAGGACCGGGTGGCCGACGTACCGAAGTTCATCGACACCGTCAGGGAGGTCGCCGGCGGTGCGACCGTACTCGATCCGAAGGTGGTGGCCGCGATGGTCTCACGCCTCGACGCGCACGAGCCGCTGACCCGGCTGACCCCGCGGGAGCGGGAGGTGCTGTCGCTGATGGCCCAGGGCCGCTCCAACGCCGGTATCGCCGCGGCGCTCGTCGTCACCGAGAACGCCGTGAGCAAGCACATCAACAACATCTTCACCAAGCTCGAACTGCCGACCGCCTCCGACGACAACCGCCGGGTGCTCGCGGTGCTCCAGTACCTGCGCGACCCGGCCGCCACCACGGAGCGGGCCCCGGGGCGCGAGTAGGTCCCGGGCGAGGGTAAGACCCGGGCGGGCGCGGAGGGCCCGAGCCCCGTTTCGGGGGCGGGGCCCGGGCCCCGTCAGGAGGCGGGGGGAGCGGTCACTTCCCCCCTTGCAGCTGCGGGTTGAGGGCGATCGACTTGAGCTCGTCGAGCGATATCCCGGGGTTGCCCTGGACCACCGAGCCGTCGGGCGCGTACTTGTCGGTCGCCCAGGTCGCGATGATCCGGCGGCCGTCGGGGTACAGGACGTCCACGACGGACTCCGGGGCCCCGGGGTCCCGGGACGAGTCCATGTACGCGTGGACCTTCGCGCCGTCGCTCATGGTGCTGACCTTGCAGACCGTCTCGCCGCGCTCGCAGACCATCAGCGGTGACACGTCCTTGTACATGCCCGACTGGGTCTGCACCGCGACCACCCCCTTGTCCGTGCCCTTGTCGTAGGTCGCCACGGCGTAGCCGTCGGAGACGCCCCAGTCGCTGAGCCTGCCGCCCTTGGACAGGGCGGAGGTGATCACGTCTCGGACCTCGGAACCGGACGCGAGCCCGGATGTCGGAGTCGACCCTGTGTGTCCCGGCCTCAGCGGCGGGGTGGGGAGCGCGTCGAACGCCCTCGTCCACACCTTGCTGCTGATGATCTCGGTGAGCTGGTCCTTGGACAGCACCATGTCGCTCGGACGGACGCTCGTCCCGCCGCTGCCGCCGGCGGACTCCGTGATCGAGATCTCCAGGCCGTCCTTGGTGACGAGGTCCACCGAGTACAGCCCCTGCGCCGCCGGGCGGCCCTTCACCGCGACCCTCTCGGTGACCATCAGCACAGACCCGTTCCGCAGTGTCCGCATCGTGCACTTGGCACCGAACTGGTTCGACTTCTGCTCGTCGAGGCATGCGCTGTAACCGAAGTACTGACCGGCCGAGAAGCGGGTGTTGTGCCGGGAGAGCGTGAGGTTGAGTCCGGACGTGCCTGTCAGCGTGGTGTAGTCGGCCTGCGCCCGGAGCGCTCCCCATTTCTGCATCGTGCCCATGCCACCGGTGTGGGTGGCCTTGCCGCTCTTGGGCAGCAGGCCGGTCAGGGTGGCCACCATCCACGCAGACGTCACCGGCGGCCCGGCCTTGTGGTAGGGCACGTTCGCATCCTGGCCGGGCACCGCCGGGCCGCCGACGACGGTGTGGGTGGGCGAGGCGCCACCGCCGCCGCCCAGCACTCCGGCGCCGAACAGCGCCCCGCCGGTGGCGACCACGGCCAGCGCCACGGCGGCGGCGCTCATCTGCACGGCCCGCACCTTGACCTGGCGCATCCCGCGGGCGGTGGCGCGCGACACCAGGTCGGGGGAAGGGGCGGGAAACTCCTCGGCCGCCTCCATCATCGCGCTGGGCAGGAGCTGGGCGAACTGCTCGTCAAGGGACATGCTGGATCTCCGTCCAGGAGTGGTGGGTACGAAACCGCGGCGGTCCACCGCGGGTGCCGCGGCCGCTGCGGGCTGCCGCGAGCCGTAGGGGTCGGGAGGACCGGGCGGACCGGGCCTACTTCGGCGTGATCTCCATGAACTGGCTGCCGAGCAGCGCCCGCAGCCGTTGCAGTGCCCGCAGGCACTGGGCCCGTACCGCCTCCGGTGTGGTGCCCAGGGTCAGCGCGGTCTCGTCGGCCGAGCGGTCCTCCCAGTAGCGCAGCACCAGCACCGCCCGGTCCCTGGGGGACATCCGGGCCAGCGCCTCCAGCAGCGTCAGCCGCAGCTCGGGGTCCTCGCTGCGGCCGGCCGGCTCCGGCAGGTTGTCGCTGGGGTACTCGTCGGAGCTGCGGCGGCGGCGCTGCGAGAGGAAGAGGTGCACCAGGACGGTGTTGGCGTAGGCGACCGGGGTGTCGGTCCGGTCTATCCGGCGCCAGGAGCGGTACATCTTCGCCAGCGTCTCCTGCACGAGGTCTTCGGCCAGGTGCCAGTCCCCGGTCAGCAGGCACGCGGTGCGGAACAGGTGTCTGCTGCGCGCGGCGGCGAACTCCAGGTAGTCCGCGGGTGCTTCGGCCACTGCGTGTCCTTCCGGTCCTTGCTCGTGGGCCCCTCGGCTCAGTCCTGTTCGACGTCACCGACCTTCGACTACTTACACGCGTGGGACCACGCTCGTGTGACGGCCCACCGGCCACGATTTCCCGGCGCCGCCAAGCTGCGGCCGTCACGGGTCTTTACGGGGGTGCCACGGATGGATTAGAACGGCAGTCGTCCGATGTTAAGTGCAGCCGACACCCAGTTCACCCACGATGTTGATTGACTGCGGGCAGACACAGCCTCAATCATCGGATCACTTCCGGGCCCGCAGCCGAGCCGCGTCCAGCCCTGGAGGGCACCGTGCACATCATCCCCCTGAACCGGAGGGCCCCGCTCCGGCGTGCCCTCGCGCTCTGGTCGGCGCTGCTCGCCGCGCTGGCCGGCATCGTCGTGATGGGCTCGGGCGCCGCCGCCCAGGCCGCGCCGGGCGGCCCGGCCGCCAAGACCCCGGCGGCCCCGGGCCCCACCACCGCCTGGCGGCACGGCTCCTTCCAGCTCGACCCGACCGCCGTGGTCAGCCGCTCCGACCTCGTCCTCGGCTCGCCGAACACCGACCCGATCGCGTCGATGCCGCTGGGCAACGGCTCGCTGGGCGTGGCCGCGTGGGCGGCCGGCGGCTTCACCGCGCAGCTGAACCGGTCCGACACCATGCCGGACCGCAAGTCGCCCGGCCAGCTCAACATCCCCGGCCTGTCGGTGATATCGCACGCCGCCGACTTCCACGCCACGCTCGACCTGACCGACGGCGTGCTGCACGAGTCCGGCGGCGGCATGTCGCTGAAGGCGTGGGTGGCGGGCGACAAGGACGAGTTGATCGTCGACGTGTCCGGCGCCGACCCGTCGGTCGCGCAGACCGCGACGGTCAACCTGTGGTCGGGACGCAAGCCGGCCACCGCGGTCTCCGGCACCGTCGGCACCCTCTCCGAGACCTGGGTGGACGGCGGTTCGGGCGGCAGCGGCAAGACGTTCGGCACGCTGGCCGGCATCACCGCCGGCGGCCGGCAGGTCAGCACCACCGTGGCGAGCCCGACCCAGATCAAGGTCGGCTTCAAGCCGAAGGCCGACGGCACCTTCCGGGTCGTGGTGGCCTCCCCCGGCTGGACCGGCGGCAGCGACAAGCAGACGGCGGTCAAGACCGCGGCCAAGGTGATCGGCCACGACGCCGACGCCCGTGAGTCGTCCCTGCTGTCCGGCCAGGACCGCTGGTGGAAGAGCTTCTGGACGCACTCGGGCCTGGTGGAGATGAACTCCGCCGACGGCAGCGCCGCTTACATCGAGAACCTGCGCACGCTCTACCTCTACGAGGAGCAGGCGTCGATGAAGAAGGGCATCTACCCGGGCAGCCAGGCCGGCGAGGCCGACATGTTCGCGTGGAGCAAGGACCAGCAGACCTGGCAGCCGTCGGCGTACTGGCTGTGGAACCTGCGCACCCAGATCTCGGCGAACATGAGCACCGGCAACTACGCCCTGAACACCCCGATCTTCGACATGTACGCCGAGGACACCCCGCAGATCGAGGCCTGGACGAAGGCCGCGATGGGCGGCCTGCCCGGCTCCTGCCTGCCCGAGACCATGCGCTTCAACGGCAACGGCGGCGACCTCGGCCCGGGCGTCAACTCCTCGTGCAGCCAGGCGAGCGCGCCGAACTGGAACGCGCTGGACATCTCCAGCGGCCCCGAGGTCTCGCTCTACATGTGGGAGCAGTACCAGGCCACCGGCGACCTCAAGACGCTGAAGAAGTACTTCCCGTTCATGAAGTCCACCACCGAGTTCCAACTCGCCTACCAGAAGGTCGGAACCGACGGCCTGCTGCACGCGAACGCCAACGCGCACGAGACGCAGTGGTCGGTGCAGGACCCGACCACCGACATCGCGGTGGACCGGACGCTGTTCCCGATCATCCAGCAGGCCGCGAAGGCGCTGGGCACCGACAGGGGCGCGGACGCCGCGCTGGTCAAGCGGGTCACCAAGGCCGCCACCCAGATCCCGCCGTACCCGCGGACCGACCAGGACACCCGCAGCAAGCTGCTCAACCCCGGTTACACGCAGGCCGAGACGGACGCGGCGGACGCGACCGGTACGGACATGATCGCCATCTCCTACGAGCCGGCCGCCGAGCGGCGCAACGGCGAGAACATCGAACTGGAGCCGCTGTGGCCGTGGAACACGGTCAGTGACCAGGACGCCAACCTGTTCTCGCTGGAGCAGCGCAGCTACGCCCACCGCCCCAACAAGGGCGGCAACGACTGGTCGATGGACGCGATCGACGCGGCCCGGCTGCAGAACCCGGCCGAGGTGCGCAGCAACCTGATCTCGCTCACCGAGGGCCACCAGGTGTACCCGAACGGGTTCGCCGACCTCGGCAACTCCCTCGGCTACCAGCCGTACATCGAGCAGGAGTCGGGCGCCGCCACCGCCGTCAACGAGGCACTCGCGCAGGACTTCGACGGCATCATCCGCTTCGCGCCGGCCTGGCCGAGCGACTGGGACGGCGCCGGCAGCGTCTACCTCCAGCACGGCGACAAGGCGGACGTCCAGGTGCAGAACGGCACTCTGGTGACCGCCGCGATCGAGGCCGGCAGCAACGGCACCCTGCGGGTGAAGAACCCGTGGCCGGGGCAGCGCGTCGAGGTCGTGGACGGCCGCAGCGGCCGTACCGTGGTGCGCTCCACCACCGCGGCCATCGTCAACGTGCCCGTGCACAAGGGCAGTTCCTACCTCGTGCAGCAGGTGTCCGCGCCCACCGGCGCGCTGCCGTTCGCCGAGGTCACCGGCACCGCGCCGACCGCCGCCCGGCACCTGGGCCCGGTCAAGCTCGGCCTGGACGCCACGGCCGACCCGACGGGCACCGCGACCGCGGGCGCCGTCCTCGACACCACCAACCACTCCTACGGCATCACGCAGTTGGACGACGCCACCGCGCCCGGTGGCAGCACCACCGCCGCGGTGGTGGACGGCCTGACCGCGCGCACCACCGGCACCCCGGCCGGGCACGGCAGCAGCGACCTGTACTTCGGCATCGACAACGGCACAGCGGCCAGCGGGAGTTACGACGCGACGGTGACGGTGTCGTACTACGACGCGGGCACCGGAACGCTCGCCGTGCAGTACGACAACGGCGCCCGCGACCCGGACCACACCGCGGGCAGCATCAAGCTCACCGACAGCAGGACCTGGAAGACCGCCCAAGTCAGCATCAAGGGCGGCTACTTCGGCGGCCTTGAGGCCGCGGGCGGCGACTTCCGGCTGCACGACCCGGCCGGCGGCCCGATCACCGTGCACAGCGTCGGGGTGAGCGTCACCGGCGCCTGGGTGCCCGCCGAGCACGCGTTCCCGCCGGCCCCGGCGATCACCACCCCGCACGCCGGCTCGACCGTCAAGCTCGACTCGGCCATCGCCGGAACGGCCCTGCCCGACGGCACGGTGACCGTGCACGAGGGCGCGAGCACGGTGTGCACCGGCACCGCCGACCACACCGGGGCGTGGAGCTGCGCCCCCGACGGCGGCCTCACCGCCGGCCGGCAGACCGTCACCGCGACCGCCGCCGACCCGACCGGGCTGACCAGCGACGCCTCCGCGGGCGTCAACTTCGACGCCTCCGACCTGCCGCCGGGCACCTCCACGGTCGGCGCGGTGGTCGGCGAGACCAACCACGCCTACGGCATGAGCGAGGACGAGACCCCCTCGGGCGGCTTCGACGGCCCGACCACCGCCGCCGTCACCGACGGCCTGACCTCACGTACCAGCACCCAGGGCAACATCTACTTCGACATCGACGACTCGGTGGCGCACGCGGGCTTCTACACCGCGCAGTTCACCGTCTCCTACTACGACCAGGGCAACGGATCGTTCTCCGTCCAGTACGACAACGGCAGTTCGGACCCGTACAAGTCAACCGGCGGCATCCCGCTGACCGGTACCAACACCTGGAAGACCGCGACGGTCACCGCCTCCGACGCCTACTTCGGCGGTCAGCAGCACTCCGCCGCCGACTTCAGGCTGCGCAACGGCGGCGGCCAGGTCACCGTGCACAGCGTCGCCGTCAAGATCTCCGGTGACGGCGTGCCCGACAGCGCCCCGTTCGCCCCGGCAGTGACGATCAGCTCGCCGGCCGCCGGCAGCACCGTCACCGCCACGCCGGCCGTGACGGGCACGTCGGAGCCTGACGCGACGGTCACCGTGCGGGACGGCGACGCCTCGGTGTGCACCACCACGGCGTCCGACAGCGGCAGTTGGACGTGCACGCCGTCCGCTCCGCTGGCGGCCGGGCCGCACACCCTGACCGCCGGTGCCACCGATCCGACCGCGACCGCCGCTCCGTCGGCTACGGTGACGGTGACCGTGGCGTGATCGTCGGGTAAGACCTCACACCGTGTGAACTGACGTGCGAGCAGGCACGTGAGTTGGCATTCCCTCAGCCCGGGCCCCACCAGCGGTCGGCAACGGCCACCGGTGGGGCCTGAGTTGCGTCGGAGGTGCCCGGCCAGGTATCCACAGCGGTGACGCTACGGGATGTGCGGAAGGTGAAACCATGGCCAGACTGACCAGCGCCTGGAAGCAGTCCGCTCCCGGGCGACTGTGGAAGCAGGCCGCGCACATCGAACTGATGCACCGTTCGATGGGGTTCGCCGCGCTCGGCTTCGTCACGCTGATGCCGCTGCTGGTCGTGGTCGCCGCGGCGACCCCGTGGGAGAACCGTCCCGGCTTCGCGCAGTGGGTCGTCGACGGCATGGGCCTGGACGCGAGCGGCGCGCACAGCGTCCGCAGCCTGTTCAACGCGCCCCGCAACGTGCTGAGCGCCACCAGCGTGTGGAGCCTGGTGTCGCTGGCCTACTTCGGCCTCACGTTCGTGGCGAGCGTGGAGACCGGCTACCGCAAGATCTGGGACCTGCCGTCCGGGCCGTGGCATCGCGACTGGCGCCGCACGGTGTGGCTCGCGGTGCTGACCGGCTACCTGTTCTGCGAGTCGCAGAGCGCCGCGGTGATGGGCAGCGGCACCGTGCGCGGCGGCACCAGGATCGCGCTCACGTTCGTACTCGGCGTCGCCTTCTTCACCTGGGGCCAGCGGTTCCTGCTCTACGGCGTGGTGGACCTGCGCACGGCGCTGCCCGGCGCGGTCTGCACGATGCTCGGACTGGCCGGCCTGCGGCTCTTCTCGCACCTGTTCTTCGCCCCGATGATCGTCAGCAACGTGACCACGTACGGGCCGGTCGGCACGGTACTGACCGTCGAGACCTGGCTGGTCGGCGTCGGCTTCGTGGTCTTCGGCGGCGCGCTGCTCGGCCGGCACATCCGGGACGGCCGGATGCTGCGGCGCGGCGACGAGATCCCGCGGCCGCGGCAGCCGGAGGGGTGGTACGAGGTGCCGGAGGAGGAGACGCCGGGCGTGCGGTGGCACGCGGACGGGGCCGGCGGGGCGCCGGAGTGACGGTTCCGGGGAGAGCGCGTGCGACCGGCCGGAGTCGGCCGCGGTCAACCACGGGCGGCCGTTGCGGACGGGAACTGACCGCGACAGCTGGCAGGCTGGCGGCGGTGAACCCCGCCAAGCCCACCACGAACGGAGCAGAACGATGAGCCGCGAAATCCAGATCACGTTCGACGCCCACGATCCGTCCGCGCTGTCGTCCTTCTGGCGCGACGCGCTGGGTTACGTGCACCCGGGCCCGCCCGGCGTCGAACTCCCCGAAGGCGCGGACCCGTTGGCCGCGTGGGACGCCTTCTTCGACCGGGTCGGACTGCCGCAGGCCGAGCGCAACACGCGCTCGGCCGTCGAGGACCCGGACGGGCACGGCCCGCGGCTGTTCTTCCAGCAGGTGCCGGAGGGCAAGACCGCCAAGAACCGGCTGCATCTCGACGTCCGCGCGGCGCCCGGCCTTGAGGGCGAGGAGCGGATGGCGGCGCTGGAGGCCGAGTGCGAGCGGCTCGTCGCGCTGGGCGCGGCCCGGGTACGGCGCTTCGAGGCCGACCCGCCGATGAGCGCCGGCTTCATCGTGATGACCGACCCCGAGGGCAACGAGTTCTGCCTCGACTGACCGGCTACCGACTGGCTGTTGATCGGCTACCGATCGGCTATCGACCAACTCCCGTACGATTCCGCGCCGGCGTGGCGGTTCGCACGCCGGTGCGGTGGTTTCGTGCCGGTGAAAGTTCCGGCCGGGGGTCCGCCATCGTCGCAGCTCCATGGCATCCCCACTGGTCTACACCACAGAGGGTTGCGTACAACCCCTTTACGGCGGGGGTCAGTTCATGCGTCACTCATGACGCGTTCACCTCAAGAACCACAAGCACCCCGTAACGTACTGCTCGCACCGAACGAACGTGCCAGTCGCACCGCCTCGCACCACCCGCACGACATCGCACCGCACCGCACGGCCCGCGTCAGTGAGACGCGCGGATCCGTCGGCACGCTCTCGTGCACCACCGCCCCGCCCCTGCGTGCCGCGGGCAAGCGCCGTCTTTCTACGCGAGTAGAGCCACCAAGCACCTCGCAACGTCGTCCCCCGCACCACCCCAACGCGCCAGGAGGAAAGCCTTGTTCTCCCGAATCCGCATTACCAGGGCTGTGCAGCGGAAACTGATGGTGACCGGAGTCGCCGGCGCGAGCATGGCGCTCGCCGTGACGATGTCGGCGGGCTCGGCCAGCGCGCAGACCCTGCCGTCGGGCAGCAACATCCCGCTCGGCAGCGGCTACATGGGCGTCGGCTACACCGCGGACAGCAAGGCGTTCGCGCCGGACACCCGGCAGCTGCAGCTCGGCTCTGACGGTGTCGCCGCCCCGGCCGCGACGACCCAGGCGGGTATCGACGTCTCGCACTACCAGGGTTCGATCAACTGGTCCTCGGTGAAGTCCGCCGGCATCCAGTTCGCGTACATCAAGGCCACCGAGTCCACCAACTACAAGGACCCGACCTTCAACGCGGACTACCTGAACGCCTACAACGCCAAGGTGATCAGGGGCGCGTACCACTTCGCCCGGCCCGACCTCTCCGGCGGCGCGGCCCAGGCGAACTACTTCGCCAGCAACGGCGGCGCCTGGTCGGCCGACAACCTGACGCTGCCCGGCATGCTGGACCTCGAAGGCGGCTGCTACGGCAAGTCGGCCGCGTCCATGCAGTCGTGGATCCTCGACTTCTACAACACCTACAAGTCGCGGACCGGCCGGGACGTGCTGATCTACACCAGCGCGAGCTGGTGGAACTCCTGCACCGGCGGGTGGAGCGGCATGTCCGCCAAGAGCCCGCTGAACGTGGCGCACTGGACCACGGCGGCCAGCCCGACGATCCCCAAGGGCTTCCCGTACTGGACCTTCTGGCAGTACACCGACTCCGGTTCGGTGAGCGGCGTTTCGGGTGCGGTGGACCGCGACCGGTTCAACGGCACGGCGGCGCGGCTGCTGGCGATGGCGAACAACACCCCCTGATCGGGGCGGGGTTGGTCCTACCGCCCGGGGCGGACGGGTTCGCGGACGGTTCGCGGACGCGAGCCGGTTCGCCCCGGGCGGGGTGGTCGGGGCCGGGCCCAGAAGAGGCGCGGTGTCCCCGGCGTCAGCTGACGCGGCGGGCCAGCACCTGACCGGGCCAGGTCCCGGAGACGAAGGGCTCGGTGGGCGTGAAGCCGTTGCGCTCGTAGAAGGCGACGAGTTCGCCCCCGCCGCCCGCCCAGCAGTCGACGCGCAGCAGGTCCACCCCGGCCCGCCGGGTCTGCTCGACGGCATGGCCGAGCAGCGCGGCCCCGATGCCCCGGCCGACGTACCGCCGGTCGGAGACCAGCAGCCGCACGTACCGCTCGGGCTCCCGGGCCGCCGCGATCGGCATGTGCGGGCTGGGCCCGGCGTCGAGTACCAGCGCGCCGACCGGGGTCCCGTCCAACTCGGCGATGTACGGCTCGTTCTCGGTCGTGTACCGCTCGACCCGCTCGACCCCGCCGGGCTTCTTGGAGTACGGCGTCGTCCCCCACTGCTCGGTGTTCCCGCGCGCGTTCATCCAGGCCACGGCACCGTCGAGCATGCCGAGCACGGCCGGGGCATCGGCCGGGCTGCCGGGGCGGATCCGGAGGTCATCGGTACGGTCGTCCATCACAAGATCCTCAACACTCCGGTTCATTGGGGGCCGGGGTGGCCGGGGCGGCCGGGGTGGCCGGGGTGCTCGGGGCGCCCCTGGCCGACGGGTAGGCGGCCGGGCTGACGGGCCGACGGGCCGACGGGCCGACGGGCCGGGATTCGGCGGGCCCCCGGACAGCGACCGGACCTGCCCGCCCGAACCTACGCCGTGAAATCCCGCGCCTTGATCTTCGCCATCCGGCCGTCCGGATGGTGGAAGACCAGCCCCTCCGCCCCGTCCTCCTCGGCGAGCCGGCGGACCACCGCCCGCAGCGACTCGAAGTCGCGCCCGGCCGGCTCGACGACCTCGGCGTCGGCGTGCCGGATCAGCCGGTGCCCGGCCGCGCGCTCCGGATTGCCGTTGATCTTCGGCCCGACGAGCTCATAGGTCCCGGCCTCGAACGCCCCTGCCCCGCCCGCCAGTTCACCGTCGGCGACGGCCTCGGCGTGGAACTTCGCGAACGCCGACTGCCCGACCGGCTCCCACCCCATCGTCTTCCCGGTGACCTCGTCGGTACTGACGGCCACATAGCCGGCCGGCTGCGCCTTCCCGGCCTTGACCTCCCGCCGAGCCCACCACACCCCGCCCTCGTCGAGCATGACGCAGGTCCCGTCGTACTTCCGAGTGGCCCGCCCCTCCCCCTCGGCCACCCACTGGCACCGGGTGTCAACCTGCGGCAGCACGTGCGCCCGGTCATCGGGATCGCGAACGAACAGCGTGGGTATCTTGCGCATGCTTCCCCCCAATATCGACTCCCGCCATCGTCGCCCAATCCGCCGACCGCCCGCACGGATTTATCCCGTGGGGCCCGCGGGGTCTAAGGTGCGCGGGTGAACAGCGCACCCCCTCTCCCCCGCACCTTCCGGCTGATCGTCACGGGCGGCGGCACCGGCGGCCACACGTACCCGGCTCTCACCGCGATCCGTACGCTGCGGGCGCGGCTCGCGGCGGGCGGCGGAGCGCTCGACGTGCTGTGGATCGGCACCGAGGACGGCTTGGAGGCGCGGGTCGCGCCGGCCGAGGGCATCGCGTTCACGACGGTCGCCACCGGCAAGATCCGCCGTTCGAGCAACCCGCTGAAGATGGTGTCGCCGGCGAACGTACGTGACATGGCGCGGGTGCCGCTCGGCGTCGCGCAGGCCAGGAAGGTCGTCGCCGACTTCAAGCCGGACGTGGTTCTCGCCACCGGCGGTTACGTCGCCGTGCCGGCCGGGCTGGCCGCGCGCATGTGCCGCCGCCCGCTCGTCCTGCACGAGCAGACCGTGCGCCTGGGCCTGGCCAACCGCAGGCTCGCGGGTTCCGCGACCAGGATCGCGGTCTCGTCGGAGTCGTCGCTGCCGCTGCTGCCCGAGTCCGTACGGGACATCGCGGTGGTGACCGGCAATCCGATCCGCCCCGAGGTGCTGACCGGCCACCCGGACAAGGCAGTTGGGGCCCTGGGCCTGCACGCGTTCGACCGCCGCCTGCCGACCGTCTACGTCACGGGTGGCGCCCAGGGCGCGCAGCAGATCAACGAGGTCGTCCGGGACACGCTGCCGTGGCTGCTGGAACGGGCGAACGTGATCCACCAGTGCGGCCCGGCCAACGTCGACGGTCTGCGTCACAACGCGGCGGCCCTGCCAGCGGAGTTGGCGGCCAGGTACCACCTGGCGGGCTTCGTCGGCCCGGAGTTGCCCGACGTCCTGGCCCTGGCCGACGTGGTGATCTCGCGCAGCGGCGCCGGCACGCTCGCGGAACTGACGGCCCTCGGCAAGCCGGCGGTGTTCATCCCGCTGGCGACCTCGGCGGGCAACGAACAGGCCCACAACGCGAGCCACTTGGAACGTTCCGGCGCGGCCGTCGCCCTGCTGGGCGAGGTCACCCCCGACGCCCTGCGCGCCGCGACCACCCCGCTCCTGACCGACCCGGCCCAGCGCGCCGCGATGTCCGACCGCGCCAGGTCGCACGGCCGCCCGGACGCGGCCGACCGGCTGGTGGACGTCATCCTCTCGGCAGCCACCCCGGGCTGACCGCCGTCTGCCGGCGGTCCGCCCCCGTCACGTGCCGCGTCGCAACTCGCAGGTGCGTAGGCCGGCTTCGGGGGCACATGGTCAGGAGACCCGGCACCCGCGGTGCCTCCTGACCCGACCGGCAGAAACGGAACCCACCATGCCCAAGGTCCTCGGCCGTGAACCGGCGCTCTGGCTCGCCCTCGTCGCCGTCGTCATCAAGCTCTCCACCGCGTTCGGCCTGGACCTCACCAACGGGCAGCAGGCCGTCGTCAACGCCGCCGCCGCGGCCGTCATGGGCGTCCTAGTCGCCTTCTCGGTGCACGACGGAGTAGGCGCCGCAGTCCTCGGCCTGGTCCAGGCCGCGGTCGCCCTCGCCGTGGGCTTCGGCCTGCACTGGTCGCCCGACCAGCAGTCCACCGTCCTCAGCCTCGCCACCGCTCTCGTGGCCATGTGGACCCGCACCCAGGTCACGGCCAAGGTCCCGCCGGCCCAGATCGTCCGCCCCCGCAAGGCCTGACACACGGCGGGGGTCCCCCTCAGCGGGCTCCGCTGCGGGGGGCCACGCCCGTTCGAGCCGCACCCCGACGCCGCGCGCCGCCCGGGCTACTCGGGCCAGTCGGAGCCGAGAATGATCTCGACGAAGTCCTGCCGGACGAAACCGGGCAGGTAGTGCGCCAGCACGTCATCGTTCATCGTGCCGAACGTCGTGTCCGGGCGGTCCTTCATCCCTTCGGTGAACGCCGCCAGGATGCGCTGCTTGAACCCGTCCCGCTGGTGGGCCGCGGTCACCTCCTCGACCTGCGCCGGGGTCACCTGATCGAGGTCGAACCCCAGCACGTCCGTCTCCACACCCGCCGTGACCAGCGCGGCCTCCGGCTCGAGGTGCTCGACGATGCCCGGCGTCGTGTGCAGCGCGATGCCCAGCCACACCGTGCGCGCCTCCGCCGGGCCGCGGCCGTGCGCGAGCAGGAAGTCGCGGGCCAGGTCGGCGCCGTCGACCTCGAACCGCTGGTCGGTACGCCGGTAGCGCTCGGTCAGCCCGAGGTCGTGGAACATCGCGCCGACGTAGAGGAGTTCGGGGTCGAAGCTCAGGCCGCGGTGGCGGCCCTTGATGCTGCCGAACAGGAACACCCGGCGGGAGTGGTGGAACAGCAGCGGGGTGGCGGCGGCGCGGACGAACTCGGTGGCGTCCCGTACCAGCTCGGTGTCCGGGATCGTGATCCCGGCGATCGACTCGCTCATGCGGTTCTCCTGGTCGTTTCGGCTGGTGGTCGTTTCGGCTGGTGGTGGTTCCGGCCCGTGGCCGTTCCGGCCGGTGGCCGGCCGCACCTATAGCGTTGACCGCGCCGGGGCCCCCGCGCCCCGCACCCTCGGACGTCCTTCGCACGGATTCGGACGAACCGCCCCCAGGAGATCGACATGGCCGCCACCACCGCGAACCCCGCCTCCCCCCAGCGGGTCGGCATCGTGGTCTTCGACGGCGCGAAGCTGCTCGACATCGCCGGCCCCAGCGAGGTCTTCAGCGAGGCGAACCTGCTCGGCGCCCGCTACGAGCTGTCGCTGTGCTCGGTCGGCGGCCGGGAGGTCACGTCCTCGACCGGCATGCGGATCGCCGTCGATCTGGACGCCGCCGTGGACGGCCTCGGCTTCGACACGCTGCTGGTCAGCGGCGGTGACCGGCTCCCCACTCACCCGATCAGCCCACAGCTGCTGGCCGCTGCGGCGGCCCTGGCCGAGCGGTCGGGGCGGGTCTGCTCGATCTGCACGGGCGCGTTCATCCTGGCCGGCGCCGGTCTGCTGAACGGGCGCCGGGCCACGACGCACTGGCGCCACACCCGGCTCCTCCAGGACGCGTACGCCGACATCGCCGTCGAACCCGACGCGATCTTCGTCCGCGACGGGCGCACCTTCAGCTCGGCCGGGGTCACCGCCGGGATCGACCTGGCGCTCGCGCTGGTCGAGGACGACCACGGTGAGGCGATGGCCCGCCAGGTCGCCCAGTCCCTGGTGGTGTTCCTGCAACGGCCGGGCGGGCAGTCGCAGTTCTCGCCCACCCTGCGCGGCCCGCGCCCGCACGCGTCGGCGCTGCGCGCCGTGTTCGACGCCGTGGCCGCCGATCCGGGGGCGAACCACTCCGTCCCGGAGCTCGCCGCCCGCGCCACCATGAGCCCGCGCCACATGACCCGGCTGTTCCGGGAGGAGTTGGGGACGACGCCGGCCCGTTACGTCGAAGCCGTGCGGTTCGACAGCGCCAAGGCGGCGATCGAGGGCGGGCACAGTATCGGCGAGGCGGCGGAGCGGGCCGGTTACGGGAGCCCGGAGTCGTTGCGCCGGGCCTTCGTCGCCCGGCTCGGGCTCTCACCCCGCGCCTACCAGCAGCGTTTCCGCTCGGCGCAGCGCCCGGACGCGACCCGGCCGCCCCGGGCCGGCCGGCCCCACTGACCACATCCTCACCAATTGGTCTGGACCTATTGAAGCGGCGGGCGCCCCCGGGCAAGCTTGCTGCTGCGCGCGCACCCCCTGCACCACCTCGCTGCACCGCACCACACCCCTTGGCCACACGGCAGGCGCCTGCGCCTGCCACGGAAAGGAGTCGTGATCACCATGCGCAAGAAGATCCTCGCCCGCGCGGCCACCGTCGCCGCCACCGCGATCCTCGGAATGGGCCTCGCCACCACGGCCGCACAGGCCTCGCCGCCGCCCGGCAGCGGCTTCATGTTCATGGGCTACTTCCCCACCTACGCGAGCTGCGTCGCCCAGGCGCAGGCCAACGCTCCGGTGCACGGGCCCGTGTACATCTGCGAGTACGGCACGAACAACCTGTACCTGATGTGGATGCACTGACCGGACCCGGGCCGGCCTGAGCGGGCCTGATCCGACCCGGCAACGTACGACCCGAGAACGGGCCCGCGCGGCATCCCGCCGCGCGGGCCCGTTCCGCCTCCGCGTGGGCGTCCCGGTCGACGGGCGCGGCGCGATTACCGTGGGCGAGTGGACGGTGATCCGGCCGCGTCCGGCCCCGTCCGGCCGGCTGGTGTCGAGAACGCGGCGGCGGCTCCGTCCCAGGAACACAGCGGCCACCAGCGGCCGCCCGGACAGCGGAGGACGGACGAACCATGGACGCCGAGCAGATCGCACAGGAACTGGCCGACGCCGACGAGCTGTTGAACAAGGCGACGATGGCACGGCTGGCGTACAACGGCCCCGACGGCCTGCCCCGCGTCGTCCCGATCGGGATCTACTGGACCGGCGACGAGATCGTGATGGCCACGGCGGCCACCGCCCCGAAGGTGAGCGCGCTGACCGCCCGCCCCGAGGTCGCCCTGACCATCGACGCCGGCGACAGCCCCGGCTCGGCCAGGACCCTCTCGGTGCGCGGCATCGTCCACCTCACCATCGTCGACGGCGTCGTCCCGGAGTACCTCGCCGCCGCACGCAAGAACTTCGAGCCCGAGTACGCCGCCGAGTTCGAGAAGAACTGCCGCGCCATGTACGACCAGATGGCCCGCATCGCCCTCGAACCGCGCTGGGCCCGCTTCTACGACTTCGGCACCGGCCGCGTCCCCCAGTTCCTGGCCGACCTCGCGGCGAAGATGGGCTGACGTCCCCGGGCGCGGGCGGGGAGGCGGCCGGGGCGGCAGGCGGCAGGCGGCGGGAATCCGCACCCCGTGATCAACGGGACTCGTGGTCCGGTTCGGCTGCCGGAACGGCGAAGGTCGTGCTGGTGCCGGTCATCGCCGCCAGGGCGAGGAAGGCGGGAGGCAGCGGCGGGATGAAGGTCACGCCGGGGCCGGCGTGGGCGTCCAGGAGAAGGGCGAGCACGTCGACGCTGATGTGGGTGACCTCGGACAGGTCGATCGCCAACGGGAGGTGTGCGCGGCCGGCGCGGCGGGTGAGGGTACCGATGCAGTCCTCGATCCGGCGGTCGAGAACTCCCACGAGCACGAGCACGATGCTGTCGTCCAGCGTCCAGTAGGTGGCGCGTGCCTCGGCGAACCGTTCCACCACGGCAGCTGCGGGAGGCGTGGTGTCGGGCGTGCCGGATGCGGCAGGACTGCTCACATGGTGCCTTCCAGTCGGGCGGACCAACGGTCCCCCGTGCAGTTCCTACCCTGTTGTGCTTCCGCCAGCCACTGGGGGTGGCCGGTCAGTGTTCCGTGGGGATGCGGAGGGCGAGCAGGACGGTGTCGTCGCTGGCCTGGTCGTCAGCCACCTCGTTGGCCAGCCGCTCGATCAGGGCGGGTAGCGGCGTGGACGTGCCGGCCGACAGGAGGGAGGCGGTGTGGTCGATGGCGGCGTCCAGGTCGTTGCCGGCGCGTTCGATCAGCCCGTCGGTGTAGAGCAGGAGCGTGGCCCCCCGTTCCAGGACGATCTGGTGGTCGTGGCGGTCGGTCGAGGGCAGGGCGTAGTGAAGCAGTTGGCCGTGGTCGGTGAGCCGGATGACGTGGCCGTCGGGGCGCAGCAGGAGGGGCGGGGGGTGTCCGGCGTTGGTCCAGGTCATGGTCCACTGGTCGTTCTCGTGGTGGATGTGGGCGTGCAGAAGGGTGCCGGAGGCGGGCAGCGGCAGGACGCGGCAGGCGTATTCCAGGGCGGTCAGTGCTGAGGCGGGGCCCTCGCCGTTCTTGATCAGGACTGCCTGGCGGAGCATGCTGCGCACTTGTCCCATGAGGGTGGCCGCGTGGATGTCGTGTCCGCTGATGTCGCCGACGGTGATGGCCACGCCGGGGTCGCGGTCGGCGTGGGGGTGGGGCAGGGGGAAGGCGTCGTACCAGTCGCCGCCGACCATGTCGTGCGCGGATGCGGGACGGTAGAGGGCGGCGATGTCCATGCCGGGCAGCGTGGGCAGGTCGGTGAGCATGGCCTGCTGGAGTTGGTGGGCGACGTGGACGCGGGTGTCGAGGTAGACGGCGCGCTCCACGGCCTGGGCGGTGTAGCCGGCGATGGTGGTCAGCACGGCCGCCTCGTCCAGGTCCACCGCGTGCTCGGTGTCCCAGCCCAGGGCCAGGACGCCGACCGGGCCGTGCGCCGCGATCAGCGGCACGCAGGCGGCGGACGCGATCGCCAGGGCGTCGAAGGCGGCCAGCGCTGCGGAGGCGTAGTGCTGGGCGAGGTGGGCCCGGTCGGGGACGGTGACCATGCGGCGCTCGCGCAGCGCCCGTGCGGCGGCGAAGCTGGCGCCCCGGTCCATGCGGGTGACCGGGTCCACGGGGTGCACGGTGTCCGGGTCGGGGAGGTGGTGCAGTTCGTCGCCCTCCAGGAGCAGCATGCCGATGTAGGAGGGTTTGAGGCTGTTCCGCAGGAGGTTCTGTACCCGGGTGCGGATCTGGTCCACCGTTGCGCCGGCTGTCAGCTCCTCGGAGGCGCGCAGCAGCAGTTCCGCGCTGTTCAGGTCCCGGCGCGCCTGGTGGGTCAGGGACTGGGCGCGATGCTGGGCGCCGGTGGCGTTCTTGGAGGCGATCCGCAGCCGGAGTTCGGCCGAGCAGGCTGCCGCCAGGTCCGTGAGGTCGCCGCGTTGCTCGGAGGTCCAGTGGCGCGGGGTGGTGTCGGTGGCGCACAGGACACCCAGGACGTTGCCCTCGGCGTCGGTCAACGGCATGCCGGCGTAGGCCGCCACCGCGTCGCCGGGAGGGGGACCGGCCAGGTCGCCGGTGCGGGTGTCGTCGATGAGGACGGGTGCGGCCGAGGTGATGACCTCTCGGCTCAGGTCCAGGGCTGTCCGTCGGCTCGGGTCCAGGGCTGTCCGTCGGCTCGGGTCCAGGGCCGTCCGTCGGCTCGGGTCCAGGGCCGTCCGGCCATGACCGGTGGAGGGTCCGACCACGGCTGGGAAGACGAGGCCGTCCCTCTCCCGCAGCGCTATCAGCGCGACCGGGACAGCGAGGACGCGTGCGGTCAGGCGGGCGAAGCGCTCCAGGTCGGCGTCCGGGATCGCTGAGAGGCCCGACCCGTCCAAGAGACTGGGTGCCATCGCATCGGTCGTTTCTTCGATGCCCATGTGCCTTCCCACCCTTCCGATCCATGGCCCCAGGGGCCGCTGCAGGACGGCTTCTACCCCGTCGCGACCCAAGGATTGGTGCGGATTCCGATACGGCTGCCGAACAGGACGTCGCCCGAGCGTCGCCCGAGCCGGAACCCCGGGACTGCTGGCGTCTGCCCCGCGGCAGGAGGATTACTCGTCGACTCGGGACTGACTGCCTCACAGAGAGACCTCAGGAAATCTATGCCGGCCGGAGTAGACATTGAGTGCTGGACGTGGTTATGGTTTCTCTTGTAGCCGAGATCGAAAAGGCCCGGCAGACACGAACTGCCAGGCAGGAGTACGTGCAGGTACGGGTAGATGCGGTACGCAGTGCGGTGCGGTGGTGGAGTTCCGGAGCCAGGGCAGGTGCGTGACGGCGACGGGTACTGACGACCGGACCGGGTGGCCCGCAGTGATCAGGGGCCGCCACGCGCAGGACAGCGGGACGCAGTACCCGCTTGGCAAGTGAGTGATCCAGAGGAAGAGAACGGAGGCGCTCAGCATCATCAGGATCGCCCGGACCGAATCACGTGAAGTCCGGGTACCGCAGGACATCGAGAAGTGAGGTGGTCTCCGGTCACGCATCCGCGATCCCCGCACACCCGACCCAGTACCGGTCGGGCCGGCGGAAACAGAAGGTCGGCAGAGCACGAACGCCGGCAGATGGTGTAGCAGTTCCTTCGGGGCCCTGGCGGCAGTACCGCGCCGGGGCCCCTCCACGCGTGCCAAAAGAGAGGCAGCATGACCGCAGACGCATCGTTCGACCGTCTCGACGACGACGACTACCCCGCCTACACCATGGGCCGGGCCGCCGAGATACTCGGCACCACACAGGGCTTCCTCCGCGCTATCGGCGAAGCCCGCCTGATCACCCCGCTGCGCTCAGCCGGCGGCCACCGCCGCTACTCCCGCTACCAACTGCGCATCGCCGCCCGCGCCCGCGAACTCGTCGACCAGGGCACGCCCATCGAGGCCGCCTGCCGCATCGTCATCCTCGAGGACCAGCTCGAAGAAGCCCGGCGCATCAACGCCGAACACCGCCGCGCCGCGGGCCCGCCGAATCCCTAGGCCCTCGTGACAGGACCCGCCGACCTAGCCCTCTCCCCCCTGACAGCAGATGCGCCCCCGCCTGGCTCCGCCCGCGCGGTCGGGGTTCAGATACGACGTCGTGAACGCAGGCACCGGCTGTTTGACGAGCCGGGACAGCAGGTATGCCTACGACGTGCCAGATCCCGGAGCTGACCATCCGACGTTCGCGGCCGGGCAGACCGTCGTCCGGCGGGACGTCTTCCGCAGGCGGGTGTGGAGCGCGCAAGCCTTCCGCGTGGTGCGCGACACCCCCGAGGCCCTGGTCGTGGCGTGCCGGCCGGGCGCGGAGGGCCTGGCCCCCACCGCGTGGATCGCGTCGCGACTGAACGGCGAGAACGCGGGCCGGCAGCAGGCGCTGCTGGACCTCGCGTCCGGCGATTGGCAACTGGCGAGGTGGACGTGGCAGAGCACCGTTCTGCTGCTGTGGAACCCACCCGGTTCGTACTTCAGCGTCAACGCCTTCTACGACCCGTCCGACGACCACCGCCTCGATCGCTGGTACGTCAACTTCCAACGCCCGCTGCACCGAACGGCGATCGGTTTCGACACCTTCGACCTGCTGGTCGACCTCGTGGTCGCACCGGATCGATCCAGCTGGGTGTGGAAGGACGAGGACGAGTACGCCCAGGCGCGCCGCTTGGGCGTGGTGAGCGAGACCGACCACACGGCAGCGGAAGCGGCACGCGAGCAGGTACTGGAGATGGTCATCCGCGGCGAAGGCCCCTTCACACCTGAGGCAGGCTGGACCCGTTGGCGCTCCGACCCGTCGTGGCCGACCCCGGTGCTGCCGCCAACCGCCGCCCTCCCCTGAACGCCAGCCTCCGCGCCCGGCACGTGAACGGGGCATGGCGGCCCCGCGAGGCCGCCGCGCCCGGCACGTGAACCGGGCATGGCCGCCCCGCGGGGCCGCAACGGGCCTTCCACCGCCTCCTCGAACCGGCGACGACCCGCCTTACCGACCCGGGCGACCCGAACGGGGTGACCGCCGCCCGGCTCCGCCGGCGGGGGCCTCGTCATGTCCGGGTGTCAGTGGTGGGTCGTAGGCTCGTGGGATCCATCGCTGACTGCCCTGGACCGGCCCCCGTCAACAGCGCGGCGGGGGCTGGGGCAGCGACTCGATGGCCCTCACGACCAGGGCCCGCGCGTCCGCACCGTAAGCGGCGTGCCGGTGCAGCGTCGCGAACGCCTTCAGGTACACACCGACCTCGTCCGGGGCGGTGATCCTGACGGAGGCCGACAGGGGCTCGTGATCCACCCGCTGATCGTCGAACACCGTGAACGACTCGATGGGCCACATCGCCTTGAAGTGCCGGGGGCGTTCGAACAGCGGCAGGTTGGCCTTCTGCAGCTGCTTGAGCCCGGTGCGCTGCATCCGCCGCACGCCCCGACTTGGCCTCGCTCCACCCGCACCGGACCGCGACCTCCCGCTTCGTGATCGCCGCGTCCAGCCGGAGTTCGCGTAGACGCGCGGCAAGTTGCTCGCGGGCGGCTTGCACGCTGGCGGACGGGGAGGCCGGCGGCATGGGGTTCGGTGATGCCCTCTCCTTGACACTCGCCGCCGCCGTCGGCATCTCCGAGCAGCTCATGGGCGAGATCGAATCCGGCTGGCGCAGTGCCACCCCGGCCAACCTCGCCCGGATGGCCGCCACACTGCAACGTTCGTGGCCAGCGCACTAGCCGAGCCGGGACAGGTCTTCCTCCGACAGACGCAGGCCCGCCGCCGCCACGTTCTCCCTCAGATGCGCCGGGTCGCCGGTTCCTGGGATGGCCAGCACGTTGGGGCCCTTGTGGAGGGTCCAGGCGAGGCGGATCTGGGAGGGGGAGGCGCCGTGGCGGTCGGCGACGTCGGCGAGGACCCGGTCCGCGTCCGTCACGGAGCCCGAGGCGGAGGGCGCCGCACCGGCGGGGCCGCCGCCCACGGAGAAGAAGGGAACGAAGGCGATGCCCCGCTCGGCGCAGGCCCGCTGGATGGCGTCGTCCTCGCGGCGGGTGGCGAGCCCGTACTGGTTCTGCACGCACACCACCGGGGCGATGGCTAGCGCCTCCTCCAAGTGCTCGGGGCCGATGTTGGAGATGCCCAGGTGCCGGATGAGGCCCTCTTCCCGCAGTTCGGCCAGCGCCTCGAAACGCTCCTTGAGGGAGCCCTCACCGCGATCGAGGCCGATGCCGATGCGGAGGTTGACCACCTCAAGGCGGTCCAGGCCGAGTTGCCGGATGTTCTCCTCGACCTGACCGCGCAACTCCTCCTTGGTGTGCACCCCGACGAAGGCACCGGACGGGTCGCGGCCGGGACCGACCTTGGTGGTGATGACCAGGTCGTCAGGGTAGGGGGCGAGTGCGGTGTTGATCAGCTCGTTGGCGGAGCGCAGGCCGGAGAAGTAGAAGGCGGCGGTGTCGATGTGGTTGACGCCCAGTTCGACCGCCTCCCGCAGCACCTCGATGGCCTGAGCGCGGTCGCTGGGGCTGCCGTCGGCCCTGCTCACCAGGCGCATGGCGCCGAAGCCGAGTCGGTTGACGGTGCGGTCGCCGAGCGTCCAGGTCCCGGCGGCGCCGGCGTTGGTCGTTGTCATGGCATGAAGTCTTGCCCGAGTGGTCCCGCGCTGCCGGGAATGGCAACTTCCTGCCTCCTCTGGCGGGTCGGAGGCGGTCGGTGAAGACTGGGGTCATGAGCGTGGAAAGCGGCGTACACGTGCTGCGCGGCGAGGCGGAGGTTTTCGCCCGCACGCACCATCTGTTCGCCACGGCCGGTGAGCTGTGGTGCGCGGCACGCGACCTCAACACCTGGGCCTTCGGTCATGAGCTTCCCGACCGGTTGCCCGATGCGCATCCCCGGTTGCGCAAGCTGTACCAGCCCAGCGCGCTGATGAGCCCGCCGATGGCCCGGCATCTGCGGACCGTGGCGGCTTCCCCGGACGCGCAGGTCCGGATCACCGCGGACACCATCAACGAGACGATCATCATCGACCAGCGGTTCGCCATCCTCGCGGGCGATCTGGGCGCGGGACGGCGCAGCTACAGCGTGGTCTCCGAGCCGACGCTGGTCCAGAACGTCACCTCGCTGTTCGAGGCGGCCTGGCGGTCGGCGACCGATCTCGCGGTCTACGACGTGCAGCACGCGGAGCTGCGCGAGATGGCGCCGCGGGTGCTCGAACTGCTCGCCTCCGGCTGCAAGGACGAGACGGCGGCCCGGGTGCTGGGCCTCGGGGTGCGCACATATCGGCGCCGGGTTGCGGAGCTGATGTCCGCGCTGGGAGCGGACTCCCGCTTCCAGGCGGGCGCGCGGGCCCGCGACCTGGGTCTGATCTAGCACGCCTCTCGTGTGTCGGCCACGAACGTTGCTGGGGTTGGTCAGGCGGCTTCGGGGCTGGGCCGGCCCCAGGCCGACAGCCGGTCCGGCGTTGCCCGGTTGCGGGAGAGGTCGTCGATGAGCTTGCGCAGGCTCCAGTGCGTGAACCGGCGCCCCAGCGCAACCGGGCCGGTGGTGGCCGTCGCGATGATGAACTCGCGGTCGTCATCACTGACCAGGCGGGGACAGCCTCCCACTCACCGAGGGTCCAGCGCAGCCATCCCCTTGTCGTTGAACGCATGGATCACGTCCCGCCCCGTGTCCTCGTGCCCGGCGACCAGCCGGCCGATCGCCGTCACGGGCGTGCCCGACGCTGAAGCCACGATGATCAATGCCCGGCGCACGCCCGCCCCCGGCACGGCTGTGCCCCGGCCGTCCGAAGACGACCGGGGCACCGAAACCGCAGGCCAGCGACCTCCGAGGAGGCCGGACTCCGTAGGCCGTGTGGGACTCGAACCCACAACCAATGGATTAAAAGTCCTGGCCAGGGCGTGCCGGGCGGTGGGGATCAGTGAGCGGCAGTCCGAAAGCCGCAGGTCAGACGGGAGCGAGCTGCCGCCTGATCCTGTGACGGATGCCGTGTGCCAGCACGTCCGCTCACGCAGCGCTCACGCATCGGGTCGCGCCGACGCTCCAAGCGGCTCCTGCCCTGAGCTCATTTCGTAGTTTCAGTCCCGAAACCTCATTGGGATCACTAAACTGCGGAGGTCTAAACCGATGTTGCGACACACCTTGATGCAATTCTGATCAGAGAGTGGGTAGCAGATGAACCTTGCCACCATCGAGCGAATGGTACGAGAGGGCGATCTAAGCATAGAGGCTCTGAAATACTTGATCGATTGTCGTGGCGAGTGCGAATGGCTTGATTTCAAGCAGGAATTACATCTGGACAACGATCACGGAGCAGCATCCTTCACCAAGGATGCTCTAGCCATTAAGAACACCGGCGGCGGTTACATTGTTGTCGGAGTTCAAGACAAGAGCTGGGTTCCCGTGGGCCTGGCGAGCGAGCTTCCCTATGACGCGAAGCTCCTTCGGGACAAGATTCGCCGCACAGCGGGAATCGAGATTTCCGTGGACATTGTTCAGCATCAGCTCCGCTACACGGGAGAACCTCGCTGGTTCGCAGTAATCTTCATTCGATCTGCGACCAAGCGTAGAAAGCGCCGCACTCCAACCATCGTAAAGCATGACTTTTGCGTCAAGGAATCCTACGGACTCCGACAAGGCGAGATCTATTTCCGACGTGGCGACTCCACCGTTCGAATCAATAGCAGCGATGAGCTTGAGGAGCTGCTCGACGACCTTGAGGAGCGCGCAGACCAAGACGGTCTCACTAAAGAAACGAAAAGTCCATTTTCCGTTGATTTGGGAACGTATCGACTTCTCGAAAAAGATTACCGGTTCTTCGTTGGACGCAACAAACTCCGAGAACAGCTCATTTCGGCAGTGACACGAGATCCACGCATCTGGATCATTAACGTCCATGGACCCGGCGGAGTGGGAAAGTCCGCGCTCGCCACATGGGCCGCGTACCATTTCTACGAAGGCCGCGCCTTCGAGGCGATCCTACAACTGACCGCCAAAGAGACGGTGCTCACACCGGGTGGCATTACTCGATCCGATAGTAGAACGCTTTATTCACTTGAGGGGCTCCTCGATCAAATCCTTAGACTCTTCAGCGAAGAATCTCCCGAAGCGCTGGATGAGAAGAAATCCACAGTTATCGAGTGGCTTTCTGTGTGGCCGACTCTAATCGTGCTCGACAACCTGGAGACTGTGGACGACGGAAGGATCATTACTTTCATTCAAGACCTCCCTCCAGAGTCGCTTGCAAAGGTCATCATCACCAGCCGACGCAAGACGGGCGGATGGGAATACCCAGTAACCGTCCCGGAGCTAAGCACTGACGAGACACGCGAATTTACGGCGGTGAAGGTAGAGGAACTCCAGGTCAAGCTTCAACTTACGGATCGCCGGATAGAGCAGATCAACAAGGCTTGTGGGGGACTTCCCTTGGCAATCCAGTGGGCACTTGGGCGCTTCAAATTGCGAGGCGACTTCGACGGTGCACTGAATGACGTCAAGGGGGAGGATTCACCTGTACTGGAATTTAGTTTCCGCAACATCTGGGATGTCCTCTCGCAAGACGCAAAGCGCGCTCTGTCGGTGATGTACATCTTCGACACCCCTCCCGGAATTCAACTCCTTGGCCTTGCTACCGAAATGTCGCACGACCGGCTGGATACCGCCCTTCGAGAGCTGGAGGACGCGACGCTCGTGAGTCGCCAGCTCCACCCTGCCGACGGCCAGGCAGTCTTCGTGGCCCTACCCATTACGCTTGCTTTCGCTGGCCGCCAGCTTGCGCAATTCGGTAGCCTGGAAACTGATGCACGACGCCGAGTTCAGCAATACACCCAGCAGATGGAGCTAAAATCATGGGAAGTAGAACGCTTCGTTAGCATTTTCGAGCGGTACGGAATTCACACAGACAACGATAAGCGGGGCGCAATTCTATGCCGTCGAGGTGAGTCCGAAACTTTCTCGGGGAACATCGAGGCGGCAGACGACCTATTCAAGCAGGCTCGCGATGTCGCTCCAACAAGCGCATACGTATTCGCCATGAGCGCCAACTACGAACTAGCTAGAAAACGGATCGGTCAGGCGATGAGCTTCGCGAATACTGCATGTAGTCGAGCGAATAGACTAACCGGTGGGCTCGCGTACGGAGTGAAGGCGAGAGTGTGCGACGCTCAGCGAGACAAATATGGGCGAGTAAATGCCCTTCGCCGAGCTGTGGAATTCGCACCCAGCGACCTCGTGCTGCGGCACCAACTCGGTGTAGCGCTCAGTCGCGCCGGAGAAACTGACGCAGCCATTAGAACATTTACAGAAATCATCGATGATGAGTCCCTGAAGGAGGTCCCGAGCGAAACACTCCTTATGGCTATCAAGACCCGAGTCATCAATTACAGGCGTCTTGGGCGCGACGACGAGGCGCGAGAAGATCTGGCGCTAGCCAAGTCCCTGCTGGCTCAACATCCGCACCTTAGCTCACAAGCTCACCACATCGCCGAGCTTGAATAATTGTCAACAGAGGTCGTTGCCTGTTCTGACCGTGAGAGCAGGCACGAACTGCGCCCAAGGCGCTCGGCCCCTCGACTCCCCGCCAGAAGCTCAGCTCGGTAGGTTCGGTGCATGACTGACGTCGTGCAAGTATCGACTGCTACCGAGACGCGAGAGCAAGCCGTCCAACTGGCCGAGTCCGTGGTGCGAGCGCGACTGGCCGCCGGGGCGCAGATCGTCGGGCCGGTGACGTCGGTGTTCCGGCATCGCGGGGAGTTCGGGACCGGGGAGGAGTGGCAGTTGCTGCTCAAGACCACCGCTGAGCGGTACCCGGCGCTCGAAGCGCATCTGGTGGAGCACCATCCGTGGGACAAGCCGGAAGTCGTCGCCTTGCCGATCGTGGCGGGGTCGGAGGCATACCTGCGCTGGGTCGCCGAGACCACGGGCCGATCCGAGGCTTGGTAGGCGTCATCAAGGTCACGTCGGTCCGCCTGGCCGGCTAGCTCGTCGTTGCTCCATCGTGCAGATATGCCGGTGTATTGCGGCCCCACGACTGCATCGCGGCGTGGAATCGGCGGCGGAGTCCGTCGCGGAGGGCCCGTGCGGCCGAATCGGGGGCGAGAAAGGTGAGTTCGGACAGCTCATGGTCACGGGGGCGGAGGGAGCCGGCTTTCTCGCGAGTAAGAGTGCCTCCGTTGAAGATGAAGGCCAGTTGGTCGTCCCAGGGGCCGTGGGGTGGGACCCAGTCGACGACGAGGAGGCCGTGGAGGGTGACGTCGAGGCCAAGTTCTTCTTTGAGTTCGCGGCGGGCCGCGTCGTCGGGGGCCTCGTTCGCCTCGGCCATCCCGCCGGGAAGGTCCCAGCCCGGCTTGTACGTCGGCTTGACCAGGAGGATGCGGCCTTCCTCGTCGCGCAACAGCACGTCTGCGGAGACGCGTTTGCGGGCCTGGGTCGCGTTGCCTTCGGCGAGGTAGGCGTTCCAGGCTTCGGGATCGGCTGGGGTGGGCCTCATGGGGTAGTGCCTCCGCGGGGCCGGGGGATGATGTCGGCGAGCAACAGCATTCTGGCCCGTCGGGCGTCATCGAACCGTGTCAGGAAGGCCCGGACCGGTGGATGGGTGCGGTGGGGGTGTAGTTGCTGGCGTAAGCCGTCGAGTTGGCGGACGACGCGGACCGATCCGAGGTTGAGGTCGGCGGCGAGCAAGTCGTGGCCGACGGTGATGGCGGCGTCCAGTTCGCGGCGGTGGAGATGAATGCCCGCCAAGGTGATGCGGCTCAGGGCCAAGGACCGTGTGCGGCCAGCTTCCCGGAGGCTGATGGCGCGCTCCGCATGGGATTGGGCATGGTCGTGGCGTTGCAAGTCGCGCAGGACGAGGGCGGATTCGATGGCCAGGGCAGCGGCGTCGAAGGGGCTGAGCCACGGGCGTTCGGCTTCGGCTCCCAGGGCGAGGGCTTGTTCGGCCTGGTCGAGGGCGCGCAGGGCCGCCTCGGTCTGGCCGGAGGCGGCGAGTGCGCGGGCGGACATGGCGTGCAGGCGGGCGGTGAGTGCGGGGATGGTGGGACCGTGGGCAGCGATGTCGAGTCCGGTCAGGGACCAGTGGACGGCGGTGGCGGGGTCGCCGGTTTGTAAGGCGAGGTGGCTGTTGCTCGCGGCGATGCCTGCGGCGAGCGGCGTGTCGCCGGCGGCCCGGGCAAGGGGCAGCGCGCGAGTGAAGTGGCGCCCTGCGACATCGTCGCGGCCCGAGTCGTGGGCCATCCACCCGGCCATCTCGGTGAGGGCTGCGGCTACGGCGAAGACCTGAGCTGTGCCGTCAGCGTTGACGAGGCGGGGGCCGATGTTGTCGCTCAGGTGCCGGATGACCGCGTTGTAGAGACGGCCTCCGCCGGCTTGCCGGTCGGCGTTGCGGAAGGCGTCCATGGCCGCCATGTCGTCGCCGTCGGGCGGCAGTTCAGCGTTCATCGGGCCGGACGGGCCGGTGGCGACCGGCTCCCAGGAGCGTTTGGCCAGTCCGAGCAGATGGCCGGGGATATGAAAGGCGTCCGCAATCTGTTCGAAGACGGCAAGCTTTTCGACGCGGGTCTTGCCATTCATGTAGTCGTAGAGCCGACCTTGGGTGATTTCGGCGGCGCTGGCGATGCGCCGCGTACTCACGCCACGGTGGTTGAGCAGTCGGAACAGCGTGCCCATGTCGCGTTCCGCGCAAGCGGTGAGCAGGCGCTTGTCGGCCAGGAGCCCGGCGACGACCTCGCGCGGATCTCCCTGTGCACGGCCCATGGGATTCCCCTCCCCTACGGCAGCCATTCGAGGCTACGGCCTGCGCCCCTGTCCCGACTCCAAGTTGGCGTCACTCAATGGAGTCCCTTGCGTGCGGCACGCAGTCATTTACTGAGGGTGCTCCGTTGCTCCGAGCAATGCAACGGCGGCTGCTGCCTGGATCACCCAAGGAAGGTCAAGCGCCATGTCCCAAACCGAGCTGCCGCTCTACGGCTGCCCGTTCCCTGCCTGGGGCGGGTCACGGTGACCCGCGTCGGGCTCATGAGTCCCCACGGGTTTCGGGTCGCTGCGGAGGACGCCGCTGTATCGCGGGCGCGGCGCAAGATCCTCGCGTTGGTGCGCACCTGGGACGTACCGCTGACGGACGAGGCGTTCGACGAACTGGCGCTGCTGGCAAGCGAGGTGATCACCAACGCGATCCGGTACAGCCGTGCGTCGTGCGTGGTGGTTGTGCGGTGGACCGGGGCACGAGTGCGGGTGGAAGTGACCGATACCGAACCGACGCGGCCGATACCGCGCGACGAGCAACTGGACGCGGAAGGCGGACGCGGCCTGCAGCTGGTGGAATCGCTGGCCGCTGACTGGGGCAGTGCGGCGGTGCCCGGCGGCAAAGTCGTCTGGTTCGAGGTCGGGGCGGAAGACGTCGAGCAGGGCGCTGCGATCGGACCGGCGGGCCCATTGTCGGAGCCGGGCTCGCGCGCCGCGGAGGCCGGACGGCTAGTCCGTCCGGCATGGCCCGATGCATACGCACGGTGGGCACCGAACGGGCTGCAGACCTGGCTGCATCGGATCTGCTGAACCGGCCCCTCCCTATTCGGATAAGCCTTCACGAGAAAGCGAAGCCATGAGTACGACATCGGACGCCCGGCTCTCAGCACACGGACGCACGCCGGCCCAGCCCGAGCCCCGGCACGAAACCCCGGCGCAGGGGGTGCCGTACATCGCCCGGTGGAGCGGGGAGCAGGATCCTTCGGTGCGGGTGGTCGCCCGGGGCGGGCAGTGGATCGGGATCACGTACGCCGACCGGCGGGCGTTCGACCGGGACCCCGGTGGGGTGCTGTGGACGCGGACGACCTCCCGGCCCGGGAAGGGGCAGCCCCAGTACGGGAAGGTGCACAGCCTGCGCCAACGGCTGTGCATGGAACGGCTGCTGTGCCAGATCTGCGGCGGACCCGCCGACCGCACCCCCGACGGCACGCTGTGGCTGATCGACGCCCACGCCCGCGACCTGCTGCCCATGGCCGAGATCACCACCCACCCGCCGGTCTGCCTGCCCTGCGCCCACCGCTCCGTCCGCGCCTGCCCGCATCTGCGCCCGGAGTGGGTGGCGCTGCGCGTGAAGTCCGCCGTGCCGTACGGCGTGAACGGCATTCTCTATCAGCCTGGCCACCGAGCCCCGGTCAAGGTCACCGCAGCTGAAGTTCCGTTCCACAGCGCCCGCATCCCCTGGGTCCTGGCCAGCCAACTGATCATGCGCATCAGCGACTTCACCGTCGTCAACCTGACCGGCCACGCCCAGTGACCGCCCGCACCCGTACCCGCCCCAGGCGGTTGCACCAGGAACCCGAAGCGGTCACCTGGGCCCGCCAGAAGGCCGGCCTGACCAAACGCGCGCTTGCCGCCGCCGTCGGCATCTCCGAACAGCTCATGGGCGAGATCGAATCCGGCTGGCGCAGCGCCACCCCCGCCAACCTCGCCCGGATCGCCGACGCACTGAACTGCCCACTCGTAGCCCTGGAACGCAGACACGAACACCGCGGCCATGCCCCCGGTCCGAGCGCCACCGGTCCAGCGTGTGCGCCCCATCCGTCACTACCCCGCAGGAGACCACCCATCATGACGATCACCGAGGAACCCGCACCCGCCACTACGGAAATGCCCCGCATACGCTCGCTGGCCCTGGACCTCACCCGCGCCTGCCAGGCCACCTGCGACCACTGCTACAACCACTCCGGCCCCGGCAAAACGACCGGCGCCATGACCCGCGACGACTGGCTCTCGGTCCTGGACCAGGCCGCCGCCATGGGTGCGGGACGCGTCCAGTTCATCGGGGGCGAGCCGACCCTGCACCCCGACCTGCCCAAACTGATCAACCACGCCGTGGACTCCGGCCTCGCGGTGGAGATCTTCAGCAACCTCATCCACATCCGCCCCCACCTGTGGCCGGTTCTCCGGCAGCGCGGGGTGTCGCTCGCCACGTCGTACTACTCCGACCTCGCCGAGGAGCACGACCGGATCACCCGCCACCGCGGCTCTTACCAGCGCACCAAGGCCAACATCACCAAAGCTCTCGGCTTCCGCATCCCGCTGCGCGCGGCCCTCGTCCGCGTCCGTGACGGCCAGCGCATCACCGAAGCCACAGCCGAACTGCGCGAGTTAGGCGTCACTCACATCCGCACCGACCACCTGCGGGCCATCGGCCGCGGTGCCGGAGACACCGACCACCACGACGTCAACGAGCTGTGCGGGAACTGCGCCCAAGCCAAGGGCGGGCAGCGGTGATGCCCGACGGCAGTGTGGCCGGCTGTGTGATGTCCGGCGGCATGATGTCCGCCGGCAACGTCCGGGAGCAGCCGCTGACCAGCATCATCGACGGCGACGCATGGCAGAGGATCGTCGCGACCATCCCGCAGCGGAACGCCAAGCGCCAAGGCAGCGGCCAGCCCTCGTCCCAGCCCGACCCGCTGCACGACCTCCCCGCCACCGACGCCTGCACACCCGACTCGTGCACGCCGAAGGAGGACTCCTGCCAGCCCTCCCCTGGCGTCGACTCGTGGGCCGACATCACGACAACCGCCTGTAATCCCGACCAGGACGGCAGCGACTGCGCCCCCGCCGAGTCCGAGGCGTGCGAACCCTCCTACTGACAGGCTGGATCCCATGGACTGGCAAGCACACGCCGCCGCCCTGGCCGACGCCACCGTGCACCCCGACTCGCTCTGGCATCCGGCCATCGCCGCCACCCCGCGCCACCTGTTCGTCCCGCGCTGGTGGCGCCAACTGCCCGACCTCGGATGGACGTTGCGGGCCGGCGCCGACGAGCCCGACCGCTGGATGAACGCCGCCTACAGCAACCGCACTCTGGTCACCCGCGTCGGCGACCTGCACGCCGACCACGCCCAGCCCGACGACCATCCCACCGGGCTGCCCACGTCCTCCTCCACCCTGCCCGGCCTCATCGTCGCCCTGTTCGACCACGCACTGCTCACCGACCACACCAACGTCCTGTGCGTGACCGGCAGCGGCTACGGCACCGCGCTGCTCGCCCACCGGCTGACCGATACGGCCGTCACCAGCATCGACATCGACCCCTACCTCGTCAGCGCAGCAACCCACCGCCTCGGCGTCACCGGCCTCCACCCCTACCTCGAAGTCCGCGACATCACCGGCGAACTGCCCGGCCGCCACGACCGGATCATCTCCACCGTCGCCCTCCCCGGCATCCCACCCACCTGGCTGGCCGCACTCAACGACCACGGCCGCCTGGTCACCAACCTCGCCGGCACCGGCCTGATCCTCGTCGCCGACAAGACCCCCGACGGAGGCGCCCGGGGTCAGATCGCCCCCGATCACGCCGGGTTCATGGCCACCCGCGCCGGGACCGACTACCCGCCCCAACCCGGCAACCGCCACGCCTGGACCGACGACGGCGAGACCGTCACCACCGGCCGCTACCCCGTCATCCAGGTCGCCGAGACCTGGGAACTGATGTCAGCCATGGCCCTCGCCGTCCCCGGCATCCGGCACAGCTACACCGAGGAAGACGGCGTGCGCACCGCCGTCATGTCCCACCCCGACGGCTCCTGGGCCCGCGCCACCGGCCGCCGCGGCGAAGCACCCACCGTCCACCAGACCGGCCCCCGCCCCCTGTGGGACACCCTCGACGCCATCCGCCACGACTGGCTCTCCGACGGCTACCTCCCCGTCTACGGAGCCACCGCGACGATCGACCCCGACGGCACCCTCCACCTCACCCGCAGAAACTGGACGACGGTGATCCCCCCTCCGGAACCCATCGTGCGACCTCGCGGAGCCGACTCAGCTCTGGGAACGCCGCCGTAGGCGGACTCACTTGGGGCTGCGGCGTCTATCGCATGCGGCGGGACGCCAGCCCCATTGTTTGGACCCGGGTGCCCTCGCTCGGGTCCGGACCTGTCCCGCTCCCCAGGGCGGAGGCAGTTGCGTACGCCGGGCCCCTGGACCGTCGTAGGCGACAACTTGCTCCGTCGGGGCGTAAGGATGGCTTACCCCACAACTTGCTGCGCCGCAGATCGCCTGTGTCCACCGCTGCCGTGGCCGGCGCTTCTCGTCCTGAGGTCCACGACCCTGATTACTTCTCGCGGGAGACGAGGGGCGACCCGTCCCACCCGTTGCGTTCCTGGTCAGCGCAGGTACGGGTGGAATCCTGATGCGGGTCGACCCGTTGCGGGCAACCGACCCGTCCCCGTGCTGACCTGCACGGGGACGGGTGGGGCGGGTGGCTGCGGGTCAGCGCTCGCCGCCCGAGGCTGCCTCCGGCCGGGGGCAGTAACGAGCCCAGGCGTCGGCGAACTGGTGGCGGGCGAAGCCTCGGCGCTGGCTGCGGTCGGGGAAGCGGCGGTTGGCCGCGCCGATGCCGAAGTCCTTCAGCAGGAGTTGCAGGCCCCGAGCGGTCAGGCCGTGGGGGCCGTGCTCGCGCCAGGGGGCCTCGCCGTCCGCGTGCAGCGCGGCGAGAAGCTGCTCGGTCGACAACAGCGCAGGGTCGCCGGACGCGGCGAACACCGCGCGAATGTCGGCCAGGATTCGGATCGCGAGCGCCGCCTCCTGATCGTTGCCCTCTTCGTGAGCCGTCAGCACGCGGCACGCCTGCCGGGCACGCTGCGGCCACGCGCCTCCGGCGAGGTCGGCGACGGCCACCAGCGGCTCCCAGGTGTCCGCCGCGCGGTCCTCGACCGGCATCACCGGCTCCATCGACGCCGCCACGTCGGTCAGCGGCACCAACCACCCCGCCAACCGGTCCCGCAGATCGTGCAATTGCGGGGTGTCACGGCGGGAGCGAAAGGGCAGCACCTTCTCCCCCGGTCCGCGCCTCCGCATCCGGACCACCACCGCGCGGTCCATGATCGTGTCCGGCAGGTCGCCGATCCCGGCCAGTGCCGCCATCGCGAACGTCGCGAACTTGGTCGGCTTGTGCTCCGGCCCCACGACCCGGGTGGTGGGGCGGTTGCGCTGGTGACCGGAGTTGAGGAGCCCGCGCATCTCCTCGTTCTTCTCCGCGACCTTCGCGCTGCCGAAGATGGTGTCCGCCTCGTCCACCAGCAGCGTCGGCGGCTGCTCCGTGATCGACCGGAAGATCGCCGCCGGGGTCGAGTTCACCGTGATGAACGGGTCGTGGACGGTGTCGTGCAGCACGTCCAGGAGGCGCGACTTCCCGCACCGCTTCGCTGGGCCGACAACCGCCAGACGCGGTGCGTGCTGCCACGCGGGCTGGAGATGGGTCACCGCGATCCACAGGGTGACCGCGTCCAGAGCCTCAGCGCCTGGCATGACCACGTACCGGGAGACAGCTGACCGCAGCTCGGTCAGCAGGTCAGCGCCCTCCGAGAGCGCGTTGCCCGGTGGCGGACCGAGTGGCCCGAGCGGCTGACCGACCGCGGTGACCGGCTCCCGGTCAGTGACCGCGGTCAGATGACCGGGTGTTCCGGTCAGCCGGTCAGTGACCGGAGGAGGCCCGGTCACCGCAGCCGACCGGGCGGCGGGCAGCTTCGGTTCGGCGGTCAGTTCCGCGAGCGGCTGCCGCGTCGTTCGGTCTGGCTGACCGGGTACGGTGACCGGCGGCCAGGACGCCGTAGGGGGCGCGTCCCGGACAGCGGCTGTCGTAGGCTGCATGTCGTAGCTCCTCGACCGGTGGGTGCAGGCTGGCCGGCCCGCCCCACCTGGGTTGAACGTTTCTGGCGTACAGGGGAGTTGTGAGCCTCCGGCGTTGGCGCGTCGGGGGCTCGTTCGTTCTCGGCGGTTGGCGCCGCGCGAGCGACCACGGACAGTACGACGAACGTCTGCCGCAGTCCACGGGATCTTGGGCGGCGCTCAACGTGCGCGCGTACGAGGACCACGGACGTCACGCAGCGAGCCCCAGCAGGGCCTGCAACTCGGCCGTCACCACGCGATACGAATTGCCCAACCGCAAGACGCGGCACGGGTACTGGCCGTGCTTGGCCAACTCGTAGCCCTTGCTCCGCCCCAGGCCCAGTGCGCGGTTCGCCGTCTCCAGGTCCACCGCCGCCGGCAGCGACAGCAGTTCGTCCTTGGCCATCCCCTTGGCCACCGGCCGGGTCGTACCGCTCTCCCGCATAGCTGCCTCCTCGCACATACAGCTCTCGGCGAACGCGGTCTCGCATCCATCTCCAAGCCCAGGTCAGGAGGGTGCACCAAGCTACTGTGTCGCCATGACACAACGCGGTGCTGATGCTGGGCGGAATGAAGACAACGCCCCCGAGTGGGCCGACCACGTCATCGCGACGGTGGCGGCCGAGGTCCGCCGGCTCCGCAAGGAACTGGGCATGAGCGGCGAAGACCTGGCCCGCGCCTGCGCCGACCTCGGGTACGCGATCCCACGCAACGTCATCGCCAACATGGAGTCCGGGCGTCGTGCCCAACTACCGCTGGTCGAGGTCATGGTGCTTGCCAAAGCCCTGCACGTGGCGCCGATCTGCCTGATCTATCCCGTCGGCCTCGTGGAGCGCGTGCAGGCGCTCCCCGACGAGGAGCTGACCGACACGTTCGACACACTCCAGTGGTTCACCGGCGAGTCCTACGACTACGACGGCCCCAGCCCCCAACTGCGCGAGCGCAGAGCCGCACCGCAGCGGACCTGGTCAATGGATGCCGAGGGCAAGATCGTCTGGAAGGACGCCCCGGCTGACGGTTTCTGAACCTGCTGGGGGAAGCACCATGAAGGGCTCGACTCACCGCCGGTGCTACTGCCGCGACGCCGAAACTGGTCGGCCGCTCGGGAAGGCGTGCCCCAAGCTCGCGAACCGCAAGCACGGGTCCTACTCCGTACGGCAGGAGCTTCCCCCACGTGCGGACGGCACGCGTCGCTCCTTCAACCGGGCCGGTTACGACAGTCTCAAGGCGGCTCAGGCCGACCTGGACCACGTCCGCACACTCCTCGGCCTCGCCGACACCGACGACCTGGACAGCGTCGAACGCATTGCAGCCCTCCTGGAGCGCCTGGTCGAGGAGAAGGCGCCGCTGCCCAACGTCGAGGAGATCCGCCGACGCCTCCGGTCCGGGCTCGACCTACGCGGCGGCACGACGGTCGGCGAGTGGCTGGACCTCTGGTTCGCGTCCAAGAAGCGCCGCAGGACGACGCTCAACGGCTACGCGTCGCACATCAACGTCCACCTCAAGCCGCGCATAGGCCATGTCCGGCTCGACCGGCTCAACGTCGGGCACCTCGTGGAGATGTTCGACGGGATCGCTGACGCCAACGAGGTCATCGCGGCCGAGAACGCGGCCCGGCGCGCACAGATCGCCCAATGCAAACCGAGTGCGCCGGGACGGCCCGTCGCCGCCGAACGGGCACGACTTGCGGCGGAACGGGCAAAGCTCGCCGAGATGCCGCCCTTCCGCAAGGTGACCGGCCCCTCCACTCAGCAGGCGATACGCCGGACCCTGCGCGCCGCGCTCAACTCCGCCATCGCGCAGCAGCTCATCACCTTCAACCCGGCCTCCCACGTCGAACTCGCCTCGGGCCGACGGCCGAAGCCCCTGCTCTGGACGGACGAGCGCGTCCGGCGGTGGCGGCAGACCGGCGAGGTTCCCGGCCCGGTCATGGTCTGGACGCCGCAGCAGTTCGGCGTCTTCCTCGACGCCGCCCAGGACGACCGGCTGTACGCCCTCTTCCACCTCGTAGGCTTCCGCGGCCTCCGTCGCGGCGAAGCAGTCGGCCAGGACTGGAGCAACGTCGACCTCAAGGCCGGCCTCATCACCCCGGCGAAGGAGATCGTGGTCGACGGCTGGGACCCGTACGAGGCCGAGCCGAAGACGGACGGCAGCGCCAACACGATCGCCCTGGACAGCCTGACGATCGCCGCCCTCCGCGTCCACCGGAAGCGCCAGAAGAAGGACCGCAAGAAGTGGGGCACGGCCTGGAAGGACACGGGCAAGGTCTTCACCCGCGAGGACGGCTCCTGGCTCCACCCGGAAATGGTCTCCGAGACCTTCCGCCGCATCCACGCGACGACCGATCTCCCCCCGATCACCTTCCGCGACCTCCGCCACGTCGCCGCGACCCTCACCCACGCGGGCGGCGGCGACATCCACACGGTCAAGGAGGTCCTGCGCCACTCCACAATCGCCCTGACCTCGGACACCTACACGAGCCTCCTCCCGGAGCTGGACCGGGAGGTCGCGGAGAAGGCCGCGGCCCTCGTCCCCCGCGCCCGGCGAGTGCAGCGAATGAGGCTCCGTCAGCAGTGAAGGCTGCTGCCAATGCCAGGAGGACATCATGGACGTCATCCGGAGTCTCCCAGCGGATCTAGGTAGCGGCGAAGTTGACGGATATCTCCTCCACAGGCGACGAGCGTGCTCGCTGATTCCACAGAAGGAGGTATTACGTCGCCTTACCGCTGATGAGCCCCACGATCGCCCCGAATCCCATCATGTACGTCCTGGAACATGCCTCCGCTGCGGCGCTCACCTGCTCAGAGTCACCGCCGAACGCGGCCAATACGACATTCGAGATCAGTGCCAGAACTGTCAGTGCAGCCACCGTAGAGAAGATCAGCTTGAAGCGCGGCGACAAGTCGGAGTTGTTCTCCGGCGCGCGCATGCTCAGCTGTTCAGACCCGTAAGAACGCGCCCGCCTACCTTGGTTTTGGTTCTCCATGCCCTCGTATACTGCCCAGATGGGACATTGGTCTGAGAGCCTCATCGACGAGGCGGCGCAACTGATCGGCGGCAGCCCTGACCGTGAGCTGGTGAAGGACGCGCTCGCTCAGGCCGGCCGAGAGATTGACCTCCTGTCGGGCCGCAGCTTCCATCCTCTGCGCCGGACAACCTCCGTCTTCGAGCCGAATGGTTTGCCCTTCGTGGACGTCCCAGACTTGCAGGTCGGCTCGATAGAACCGGGGGCGCGAGTCTGGGAGGTCCCCGATCCGGTGAACCCCCAGATGGCGACTGTCTTGCAGGTTTCAGCCTTGGCCGACCCTGTTCCGAAGGCGGCCTCTATCGCCGACGCGCTCTGGATCGCAGGCCAGCTTGTCGCCGGAACGTCGCAGACAGGACGCCTGTCGGGTGACTATGTCCTCGGCTGGTTGGGCACTTTCGTGGACCCTGAGCAGCGAAAAGAAGTGTTCCGGCGCGTTATGGACCCAGCTGCTCACTTCTATGTCCCGATCCTCGGGCTCGCTGCCGAGGGATGGTGGTTCCAAATCTCCCGTCGTCTCATCTGGGTGACGAACGAGACCGAGGATGAAGGACGGCTCATCGAGCTACTGCTGGATGAAGCGAAGACCGGCGGTGAAACCTCACCACTCGCAGCCCTTGAGCCCATCCTGATCGCAGCTCCGATGACACGGCAACCGGCGGATTGGGCATTTACTGCCCGCATCTGGACAGAGCAAGTTCATCGCCCCGCTGACAGGCCATGGAGCAGGTTCGCGAAGGCAATCCATGGCCACGGCATACCGACCACCACCATTGACCCCATTTCGACCCCTTACGAGATCGCATGCCAGATGGTCTTGAAGGGTTACTGGCACGGCTATATCAAGGGGGACGAGCCCGTACTGGCGAGCGCCATCGCGATGGCCTACCCACGGCAGGTTGCCCACATTCAGCGTCTGACACACGCACCGGACAGGACCTCTGCCGCCGCGACCCTGCTCGAACAATTGATCCGCCCTGGATTCGATCCGGCCCGGGGAGCAGAGGCGACCCGCCGATACGTGCGCCGGAAGGCAAGCATCGTGGTGATGCAGTACAGGAAGGGGGAGGCTCCGGAGCGGTACCCCTGGACGCAGGTCGGTGTTAGCGAACGTCGCTACTACAAGCTCCTGCCCCTGTTCGCGCAGAAGGTCAACGGCCGCTACGAGTACGAACACGACGACGTAGTGACGCGCATGAAGGCCCACCTCAACCGCATAGACGACGCGCGAGCCGTCCGAGCAGCGGCCCTCGATGTCCTCCGATCCCACGGATTCAATGACGAGGCCGCCCGCAAATGGCTACAGCGACACCGACCTGAGCAGGCTGTAGACGCCTGGCCACGCCGTCAGCGGTCGCAGGAAGTGTAGGTACCGGCAGGATCGCGGCGCTGTGCAGTCGAGCTTGTCACCGATCCACCCCACAGCAGATGCCCACGTGGCAGCGGCCACCCCAACCTCGCGGTCGCGCGCCCGCTCACGCATCGCTCACGCTCGGCCCCCGGCACGGCCGTGCCCCGGCCGCCTTCAGGCAACCGGGGCACCAAACCCGCAGGTCAGCGGCCTCCGAGGAGGCCGGACTCCGTAGGCCGTGTGGGACTCGAACCCACAACCAATGGATTAAAAGTCCACTGCTCTGCCAATTGAGCTAACGGCCCGCCCCCGCAGCATAGCCGCAGGGTGGGGTGCGGGCCGAGTCGGAATCGGGGTGGGGGCCGGGGGCCGGGGGCGGGGGCACGGCTGGTGGGGTGGGCTAGCTGATCTGGGTGAAGGGCTTGTAGTACGTGTATGCGTAGAGCTTCGGGGTCGACAGGCCGCCCCGGTTGTTCGCGTTGATCAGGAAGACACCGCCGCCGGGGGTGCGGCCGAAGAGGTCGCCGTAGCCGTTGTTGTCCATGTCGCCGCTCGCGACGATCTCCTTGTAGCCGCCGAAACCGGTGGCCATCTTCGTGCGGGCGGCCAGGCCGCCCTTGCCCGTGCCGCGGTAGAGCCACAGCGTGCCGGACTTGTCGCGGGCCACCAGGTCGGTGTGGCCGTCGCCGGACAGGTCGCCGCGGCCGGTGACTAGGTTGTACGCGTTCCAGCCCGTGCCGAGCAGCGTCCGGGCCGACAGCGTGCCGGCGGACGTGCCGCGGTAGAGCCACAGGTTGCCGGAGCCGTCGCGGGCGACCACGTCGGGGTAGCCGTCGCCGGACAGGTCGCGGGTGGCGATGAGCGACGTGTAGCGGTTGAAGTTGCCGCCGAGGTACGTGCGGGGGAGCTCGTCCAACGAGCCGCGGTCGGGGTGGTGGTAGACGTAGAGGCCGCCACCCGGCGTCCGGGCCAGCAGGTCCCCGACGCCATCACCGTCCAGGTCGCCGGCCTGGGTGACGTAGTTGAGCTGCACGTGGTTGTAGTAGGTCATCCCGTAGTTCGGCTGGCAGCCGCTGAGCCGGCCGGACTGATCGAGGTCGCAGGACGAGACGAGTCCCCAACCACCCAGGTCCTGGCGGGCCATCACCGAACCGCTCATGTCCGGCAGGATGGCCGCGTCGCGGCTCCAACCGAGCATCTCGCCCCGGTACGCGGTGACGTTGGTGTAGACGCGCACGCCGTCCGTGCCCACGCAATGGGTGGCCATGGTGGCGGAGATGCCGATCAGCTTGCCGCCCGCGACCAGCGCGCCGCCCGCGTCACCGAGGCATTGGTCCGCGTGACCGGGCGCCGTCGCACCCTTGGCCGGCAGTGTGCAGAAGGTGCCGGGGGCGGGAGTGTGGCCGAGGGACTTCGCGCAGGTCGCGGCCGACAGGATCGCCACCCGCTCGTTGTGCGCGTGCCGCTCGACGTACTGGCCGTTGGGCGCCGTCCAGGAGTAGAAGACCGCCTCGGCTCCCGGCGAGTAGAGCGCCCTGTCCGCCGTACTCGCCAGCACCGGCGTGCCCGTTCCCGTCTTGTAGCTCACCGGGATGGAGGGCGCCTGCACGACGGCGAACGCGGCCTCACGGGTCTGCCAGTCGTACTGCGGGTGGATGACGTACTTGGGGTCGCCCGTTCCTTCGTTCGGGCTGCCGCCGTGGTACCGCGTCAGTATGTCGTCCTGGGTCCGGCCGGTGAAGCAGTCAGGTGAGGTGAGTGCGTAGGTGGGCGTCAACTGGACGCCGGAACAGGCGCGGTACGTGTCCGAGCGCAGATTGTTCGACTGCAGGGCGATCAGCCACGACGGCACCGGCTGCGCCCCCGCCGCCGACGCGCTCTGCGCCCCGCCGCCCACCAACGCGCCCCCGAGCAGCGCCCCGGCCGCCGCCAGCGCGGCCAACGCCCGCCGCACGCGCGGCAGTCTCTTGATCCTCACGACGTCAGAACCCCCCACTGTAGGAACAAAGCGGCACACTCTAACAGCAGACGCACAGGTGAGCGAAAGCAGGAGAACGGGCCCCCGTCCCGCGCGGATTGGCGCGGGACGGGGGCCCGTTCACAGGTCAGCGGCGCTTCACCCGGCGTTCACCGGGCGGGGCCGTACGGCGCGGTCAGCCGTTCCGCTTCCACCGCGGCTTGCGCTCGACCGAGCCGCCGGACGTGCTCGGGCCGGACGCGCCGCCCGAACCGGAGCCGGAACCCGAGCGGTTGTCGCGGCTGTACGACGAGGACGCCGGACGGTCGCGGTCACCGTAGGAGGGACGACGGTCGCGGTCGCCGTACGACGGGCGGCTGTTGTCGCGGCGGTCGCGGTTGAACGGGCGGTCGTCGCTGCGCGCGCCGTACGAGGGGCGGCGGTCGCGGTCACCGTAGGAGGACGGCCGCGAGTCGCCACCGCGCGAGGCACCGTAGGACGGACGGCTGTCGCGCCGGTCGTCGCCACGCGCACCGTACGACGGCCGCGAGTCACGATCACGCGGGGCACCGTACGACGGGCGGCTGTCACGGTCACGCGAACCGCCGTACGAGGGACGGGAGTCGCCGCCGCGCGAGGCGCCGTAGGACGGACGGCTGTCCCGCCGGTCGTCGCCGCGCGAACCGTACGACGACCGCGAGTCGCGGTTTCCGTACGAGGACGAGGACGAGGAGCCGGACGACGACGAGGACGAACGCGAGTCGCGGTCGCGGTTGTTGTACGGCGGGCGGTCGTCACGGCCGCGGTTGTCCCGCCGGTCGTCACGGCGGTCATCACGCCGGTCGAAGTTGCCCCGGTCGTCGCGCCGCGGCGGGTACGACGAGCGCTCCTCGCGCGGCTCCGGCACCTGTGCGGCGGCGGCCTCGGCCGCGGCCGCCTCGGCGGCGAGTTCGGCGGCCTTGGCGGCCACCGCCTCCTCCGGGTCCTCGCCGCGCTCACGCGCGCTGCGCGCGGTCAACCGGTCGGCCTCCTCGCGCAGTTCGGTGGCGCGTCGCTGCACCCGCTCCAACTGCTTGGTGAGGTCGGCGACTTCGCGCTCCGCCTGGGTGGCGGCGTTCTGCACGGCGTCGGCCTGCACGTCGGTGAGCGAGCGCGCGCCGGTGATCCTGGCGACGTCCTCGTCGAAGACGCCCGCGCCGCCGATGATGTGCCGCGTGGCGTCCACGCCCGCGTCCTCCATCAGCCGGAAGATCTGCTTGCGCTGGTGCGGCAGCGCGAGCGACACGACGGTGCCGGACTCGCCGGCCCGCGCGGTGCGGCCGGAGCGGTGCAGGTAGTCCTTGTGGTCGGCGGCCGGGTCGACGTTCAGCACCAGGCCGATGCCGTCCACGTGGATGCCGCGGGCGGCGACGTCGGTGGCGACCAGCACGTTGACCCGGCCGGCCTTGAAGTCCTCCAGGGTGCGGGTGCGGGCGCCCTGCGTCATGCCGCCGTGCAGCGCGTCGGCGCGCACGCCGGACTCGATCAGCTGCTCGGCGACCCTGTCCGCGCCCATCTGGGTGCGGACGAAGATGATCGTGCGGCCCTTGCGGGCGGCGATCGCGGCCGTGACCGGCGTCTTGTCCTTGGGCTTCACCACCAGCACGTGGTGGCTCATCGTGGTGACCGCGCCCTGGGCCGCGTCCACCTCGTGGGTGACCGGGTCGACCAGGTAGCGGCGCACCAGCGAGTCGATCTCGTTCTCCAGCGTGGCGGAGAACAGCAGCCGCTGGCCGCCGGCCGGGATGAGGTCGAGGATCTCGGTGACCTCGGGCAGGAAGCCCATGTCGGCCATCTGGTCGGCCTCGTCGAGGATCGCGATCTGGACCGCGTCCAGGATCGCGGCGCCCCGGTTGATCAGGTCGCGCAGCCGGCCCGGGGTGGCGACGAGGATGTCGACGCCGCGCTCGAGCGCGTAGATCTGGTTCTGCATGGACGTGCCACCGCAGACGACCTTCATCTTCAGGCCGAGGACGTCACCGTACGGCTGGAGCGCGTCGGCGACCTGCATCGCCAGCTCGCGGGTCGGGGTGAGGATGACGCCGCGGGGGCGGCGGCGCTCGCTGCGGGTGCCGGCCAGCTGGGTGAGCAGCGGCAGGCCGAACGCGAGGGTCTTGCCGGAGCCGGTGCGGCCGCGGCCCAGGATGTCACGGCCGGACAGGGCGTCCGGGATGGTGGCGGCCTGGATGGGGAAGGGGGTCGTCACGCCGTTCTGGGTGAGCTTGCGGACGACGGCTTCGGAGAGGCCGAGGTCGCCGAAGGTGATGCCGGGGGTTTCGGCGGCCTCCTCGGCGGCGGCGTCGGTGTCGGTGGCCGCGGCGGGCGCCTCGTCGGTGGCGGCCTGGGGCGCGTCCTCGATGGCGGCCGGCTCGGCGGCCGGGTCGATGTCGATGGTGGTGGTGATGGCCGGGGCGGCGGCGTCGGCGGCGTTCTCGGGCGCGTCGGCCACGGAAGTGGCGTTCACGGGCATGGCGGAACGGTCGGCACTGTCAAGGGACATGCTGAAGCAAAACCTCTCGGAGACTTACGGCACGCGCCAGCTCCGCAGGTTGCTTACAACCGCCTCTATGCGGTCAGCCACAGGAGAAAAGGAACGCGCCACGGGCGCGCATCGGTTCAGGCGCCAGGCAAGGGGATCAAACGATCTACCAGCATACGCACTGGGCGGAGCTTTAGCCAATCACCTCCGGTGGGGGTGCGGGGGACGGCGCTGACCTGGGGGAATGGGGGCGCCGGTCCGAGGCGCGGGGCGCGGGCGGGCGGCTCCGGTGCGGCCGGGGGCCCCGGCCGGATGCCCCGGTTCGGCCCGGTGCTCCGCTGCGGCCCGGTGCTCCGGTGCGGCCCGGTGCTCCGGTGCGGCCCGGTGCTCCGGTGCGGCCGACCGCCTCGGCGGGGGGTGTACGCCCCCGGCGCCAGGTGTGAGCGGTGCTGGGAGCGATCGGCGGCAGGTGTGAGCGGCGCCACCTGCGTACGGCGCTAGGTGTGATCGGCGCCACCCGCGTACGGCGCCACGCGCGTACGGCGCCACCCGCGTACGCACAGCCCGCCGCGAGCCCCGCCGCGAGCCCCGGCCCCCGGGGCGCGCGTTCAGTGGCCCCTCCCCTGGTGCCCGTGCTTGGCCCGGGCCCCCTCGCCCGGGTCCGGGGAGCCACCCGGGTCGGTGGACGGGGGGCCGTCGGTCGGGGCGGTGCTGGGCGGATCGGTGGTGGGGACGTCGGACGGCGGCTGGGACGCCGGCGGGTCCGTCGGGGACTGCTCCTCGGTGGGCGGTGGGCTGGCCGAGCCGGCCGGGGGCGTCGGGGTGAGGCCGCCGGCCGCCGCCGGGGCGGAGGCGCCGCCCGGAGCGGCCGGGGCGCCCGGGCCGCCTGAGGGTGACGCGACCTTGGCACCGTTGACGCCCTGGTGCGCCTTGCCCTGTCCCCCGCCGGCCGCGTTGCCCTTCCCCGAGCCCGTCCCGCTGCCGTTTCCGCCGCCGTCGGCGCCGTGCGGGCCGGCCACCACGCTGCCCGCGCTGACCGGCGTACGGTGCGGCGCCTTCGGGTCGGACTCGCTGCCCGCGCTCACGCAGGCGGCGACTCCGGCGGCGACGACCGCCACCAGGACGGCCGCGCGGAGCCCGGCGCGGCCCCGGCCTTTGCCCTCGCCGCCGCCATGACCGCCGCCATGACCGTTGCCGTTGCCGTCGCCTTTGCCTCTGGCGGGGCCGGCGGCCGGGCCGGAAGGCTGGACGGGGGCTTCGGCTGGGGCTGGGAGCACGTGCATGCACCTCGGGCTCGGTACGGGGGTGCGCGCGTACGGCTGCGGGCGCGGGCACCCGTGCGGGGGGATGCGGGGGGATGTCGTATCCCCGTGCCCAACGCGGCACGCGCCCGCCAGGACACGCCCGACACGCCCGGTATGCCTGACGCGTATGCCACGGCGTGCGTGATCGGCTCGGCGGGCTCGACGGCCGGGAACGGACGGCCGGGGCCGTTGCCACCCGGCGGAGGGCGGCGTCCCCGACAATGGGCCTTGTGCTGGAGATGTCGCGGGAAGCGTTCGAAGAACTGGTGAGCCAGGCCCTGGACACGATCCCCCCGGAGCTGACGCGGGTCATGGACAACGTGGCCGTGTTCGTCGAGGAGGAGTCCGACCCGGCGGGCCCGGAACTGTTCGGCCTGTACGAGGGGACGCCCCTGACGGAGCGCGGCGAGTGGTACGCCGGCGTGCTCCCGGACCGCATCTCCATCTACCGCGGCCCGACCCTCCGCTACTGCACGACCCCGGACGAGGTCGTCCACCAGGTAGCCGTGACCGTGGTCCACGAGATCGCCCACCACTTCGGCATCGAGGACGCCCGCCTCCACGAACTCGGCTGGGGCTGACCGGCCCCCTCGCGGAGCGCCCACCACCCCGCACGAGCAGCCCGGGGCCGCCCGCCCTTACCCCCGCAACCCCCCACCCGAAACCGTTTTGGCGATCCCCGCCCCATCCCATATGCTTCTCGCGTCCCCGACGTGCGCCCCAGGCGCCCATTGGCGGGCCAATTAGCCCTCATCGTCTAGTGGCCCAGGACGCCGCCCTTTCAAGGCGGTAGCACGGGTTCGAATCCCGTTGGGGGTACCTACAGCCACGGCACTTTGGGCTTCCTCGCTCCGAGGAAGCCGGTGCGTGGCTTGCGTGGCCATTTCGACCCTTTCCGCGCCTTCAGCCGGCTCGGGTAGTGCCTCGGCCGGCCGGGTGATCGTGACGGTCACGTCGTCGGACGCGAGGTCCACTTGGATCCGCAGCCCGATGACCTCGAACAACGGTCGCGGCAGCTTCTGGAGCGCTCGGGCCAGATTCAGCGCCGCCAGATGCGGCAGGTCGTCCAGCAGGTCGGCGTCTTGAGTGCTGGGAAGATCCCGCGCCGCCGTGTCGCCAGCCTGCACCGCTTTCCACCCGCCGCTCTGCCGTCCGGCGGGATCGGCCGCTGCGCTCAGGCCGCGGAGCCGACCACCGCTGCCAGCTCCCGTACGCCCGTCACCCGCGGGTGCACATCCCGCCCACGTCATCGCTGACCTGGCCGCCACCGGCCCGCGCGGGACCGTGCTCGACATCGGCTGCGGTCGCGGAACGACCACCCGCGCGCACGCCGAACGGCTCGCCCCCACGAGACTGATCGGCCCCCGGGCGAACAGCAGTAGACCGAGCCTGGAGGCGTCTGTGGTGCATCAGTCAGCCGGTTGGGCAGGCCCATCATCGCGCCCATGATCAACGTCACGGCGCGCAGCGTCACCGCCCGCTCCACGGCAGCCTCCGCCATCGCGTCCCGTCCCACGCCGCCGGACGGAAACGACCCTCGACCACCAGCCGGCCCGCCGGGAGGCGCTGGTCAGACCGGCCGCCAGTTGCACGCGATCCCGTGGGGGGCACCACACACCTGGCCGCAAGCGCACCACGTGGCCGCACGTCGTCCTTCTCCTGGCCGCTGCCCAACCGCCCGGCGGCGCACCGCACCTGACGGGGTGGCCGCCGTTTCGTCTGCCGGGACGCCGGCATCATCGGCCTTCTGAGTCCGCCAACCGCCAACCGCTACGAACGGGCGATGAACGCGTCCCGCACCACGTCACGCGAGCCCGTCCACCACTCCAGCAACCGTTCGCCGGACACCCACAGACGGTCCGGGCCGTGATCGTCCTTGTCGTAGTGCCACTGGAGCTGCCAGAAGTCCGACATCCGCTTCCACCACAGCCGCTCGGCGGCATCCGCGAGATCCGCGTCCGAGACCGGCACCACGGACCGGTAGCCGGACACGAACGCCGCCACCCGGCCGAGGTCCAAACGGCCGTCCTCCGTGCCGAACTGCACCTGCGCGCTGCGCACGGCCTCCTCGGCGTAGGGGCGCACGCCGAGCCGGTCCCAGTCCAGCACCGCGGAGATCACCGGGCCCCGCCACAACAGGTTCAGGTGCTGGAAGTCCCCGTGCGTCCAGCCCACCGGTCCGCGCGGCACCTCAACCGCCGGACGCCGGCCGGCCCACTCGGCGATCAGTTCCTTGCGCCGACGCAGCGCAGTGGCGGCGGCCAGGTCGAACGGCGACGGCTCGTCCAACCGCGCGATGATTTCCTGGAAACGATCGGCCTCCGCCAAAGCGGACTCCGGGGCAGTCACCTTCGCCCGCGGCACCTCGGCCGCCGGTGGCAGAGCCGCCTCCGGAATCGCCAGACTCCGGTGAACCTCTCCGAGCAACACACCCAGCCGTGCCGCCTCGTTCAGATCCAGCGTGGTGCCCGGCCGGTGCACACCCGCCGCCCAGGGCAACAGGCAGTAACTCCGGCCGTCGATCTCGGCCAGCGCATCTCCCGCCGCGGTCAGACACGGCGCACACACCGGCAACCCCGCGGCAGCCAGCGGCTGGAGAACCCCCAGGCTCCTACGGGCCTTCACCACCGGCACGTCCACGATCAGTTTCAGCGCGAACTCACCCCGCGCAGTCCGGACGCGCCAGTTCCGGTTCATCAGCCCCTCGGCCAGGTACCGAACGTCGTGAACCTCACCGAGCCCGAACACCCCCGCCAGGAACGGCAGATCGTCCGCAGCACCACCGGGCCGTACGTGTCCTTCTGTACCGCTGCTCACCACCGCAGGCTACCGAGCCACACGACGTGGAGAAGACGGGGAGCCGGGGGGCCGTGTCGTGAACGCGTTGTGGTGTGACCTGCGGACACCGTGTGATCGTCCGTCCTCGTTCTTCAGTGCAGGAGCAGTTCGCAGAAGCGGTCCAGGGCGCGGTCGGTGCGGCGGTGGTCGCCGGTGGTCGTGAGGTCGAACAGGAGGCCCCGGACGACGGCCATGACCAGCGTGGGGGTGACGGTGTCGTCAGGGCCGGTCGCGATGTCGCGGAACGTGGCGCCGAGGGTGTCGAACCAGCCGGTGATCGCCTCGGCCTGATCGGGGTAGTTCTCGGGGTGGGCCAGGCCGTCGGCGTGCACCTCGAAGATCAGCCGGACGTACGGGGCGCGCTCCGGTGCGCTGATCCAGGCCCAGATGCCGCGCACGCTCTCCTCCGGAGAGGCCGACTTCGGCGGGAGGTGCTCGGTCAACCGGGTCGCTCCACGACGGCGGGCCTCGGCGAGGACCGTCGCCACCAGCTCCTGCTTGCTGCCGAAGTCGTAGAGCAGCATCCGCGGGCTGGTGTCGAGAGCCGCGGCCAGCGGCCTCAGGCTCAACGAGGCCAGGCCGTGGGCCAGTACGTAGTCGGTCGCCCGTGCCAGCGTGCGCTCCCGCCGGTCGGGATCGGGGGGTCGTCCCACGGTGGATCACCCTCTCGGCCGTGCGGATCTGAGTCCACCTCAATATATGGTACGACTGTTTCAATAACGGAGGGAGACAGTCGTGTACGCACACGACCGCGCACTCGCACTCGGCGCCGGAGGCCCCGTCGGTGCGGCCTGGACGGCCGGACTGGCCTGCGGACTGCGCAGTGTCGGAGTGGATCTCAGCGAGGCTGACCTGATCGTCGGCACCTCGACCGGCGCGATCATCGGCGCGCTGCTGGCCACCGGTCAGGACCCCGGCCGGCTCGTCACCCCTGTGCGCCGTGCCGGCTCCGACGGCACCCCGCCCCAGGTGGACGGGCGCCGGCTGGGCGAGGTGTTCGCCGTGCTCGGCGATGCCGCCTCGAACCCGGTCGAGGCGTGGCGCGGGGCGGGCAGAATCGCGCTCGCCGCCGAGACCGGCCCCGAGCAGGCACATGTCGACCGGATGCGCGCCATGGTCGGCGCGGACCGATGGCCGGACCGGAAGCTGCTCATCACTGTGATGGACACCGAGACAGGCGAGCCGAAGGTCCTCGACCGTGCCAGTGGCGCACCGTTGCCCTCCGCCGTGGCGGCCAGCACGGCCTTCCCGGGCATCTACCCACCGATCACCATCAGCGGCCGCCGGTACATGGACGGCTCCCTGCGGTCGGCGACCAACGCCGGCCTCGCGGCCGGAGCCCGCACGCTCGTCGTCATCGACCCGCAGGCGCACCTGTTCCCCCGCGAGTTGCTCCACCGGGAGCTGGCGGTCGCCGGGGCGCGCACAGTGGTGACCATCGAGCCCGATCCGGCGTCAACACGCGCGTTCGGCTCGGACATGAACGACCGGACGGTCTGGGAGCCGGCCTACCAGGCGGGCCTTCGCCAAGCCGCCGATGCCGCAGAGCAGCTCGACTTCGCGTGGAAGACCGGATCCGACACGGACTGAGCGCCGCCCGATCTCCGGAGTGGTGCTGCGTGGACCTCGACGCGGAGGTCGCCCGCAAGATCGAGAAGAACGTCCGGCGCACGGACGAGCGCAACGAGCACGGGGCACAGAGCCGGACGAGCGGCGGCTGAACGTCTTCCGCGCCACGGTCACCCGTGGCGCCGGCAGGCCGGCCGGCGGCGGGTTCGGGGATGGGATGCGCTCCTGGCCGAGCGCGCCAGGGGCAACACCGCTGCTTGAACGCGGCACGCCCTATGCTGCCGGGATGATCAAGCCCATTGAACTCGTCATATTCGACTGCGACGGCGTGCTTGTCGACAGCGAGCGCATCGCCGCGCGTGTCCAGGTGTCCCTCGGCGCGGAGTTGGGCTGGCCGCTCACCGAGGACGAGGTGGTGGCCCGGTTCATCGGGCGCTCGCACGCCGCCAACCGCGAGCAGGTCGCCGCTCGGCTCGGCGAGGACACGGCCGCGATCTGGTCGAAGAGGTTCGAGCAACTCCACCGGGAGGCCGTGGATGCCGGGCTCGCCCCGGTCGACGGCCTGCCGGAAGCGCTCGACGCGCTCACCCTGCCGACCTGTGTCGCCTCCAGCGGCTCGCACGAGAAGATGCGGCACACCCTGGGGCGCACCGGACTCTACGAACGCTTCGCGGGCCGCATCTACAGTGCCACCGAAGTGGCGCACGGAAAGCCCGCGCCCGACCTGTTCCTGCACGCCGCTCGGCAGATGGGCGTCGATCCCGCGGCCTGCGCGGTGGTCGAGGACAGCCGGCCCGGCGTCCTCGCTGCCCGCGCCGCCGGCATGCGGGCCTTCGGCTATGCCGGCGGGCTGACCCCGGCCGAACGCCTTGAGGGCCCCGGCACCACCGTCTTCTCCGACATGCGCAAGCTGCCGACGCTCATCGCCGAGGGGTGACCGGCCCCGCGGGAAGAGGGCGCGCAGATTGCTTGATCCGGGCAGTGATTCGCGGCGGGGCCGGCGGGGACAATCACTGGGCTGTTCACGAACGGACCGTTCTGCGACTACGTACAAGGTGGTTCATTCTCTTGCGACTGACCCGCGCGACTCTCGCCGTCGCCACTGGCGCCCTCGCCTCGACGCTGCTGCTCGCCACTCCGTCCCTCGCCGCCGGCACGCCGCATCCCAGCGCCGCCGCGTCGTCTGTTCCGGTTGCCGCCGCGGCGTCGGATCCGGGGTCCGGCTATGACGGGATGGACGAGGACGACCTGCGCATCGCCATACTCCAGATACTCGGCAACCCCGCCAGCGGGGAGCGGGTGACCCGGGAGGCGGATGAACTCCTGGACAACGGGACCGCGGAGGAGATGCGCGCCTGGCTGGAGACGGGGTACCGGCTCGCGCAGGCCGAGGACGACCGGGTCGCCATCTTCCGGATCCTGGCCGACCCCGACACCGGTGTGGCCGTTCATCGCGAGGCCACCAAGGCCCTGGACGACGGGAGCCCCGAAGCCCTCCGCGCGTTCCTGGCGACGGGGTACCGGCTCGCGCAGGCCGAGGACGACCGGGTCGCCGTCTTCACCATGCTCGCCGATCCCGGCATCAGCGACGCCATGCGCCAGGCGATCTACGCCGTGCTGGACGACGGCTCACCCGAGGCCCTGCGGCAGTTCATCGAGGTCGGCCAGTACGAGGTCGACGGCTAGCAACCGCGTCACGGCGGTCCGTTCGTCGACGTCACCTCGACGGGCGGACCGCCGCGTCCCGGAGTGCTCACGTCAGGGTGAGGACCAGCACCACCAGCGCCAGAACCGCGAGCGCCGCTCCGCCGAACTGCCAGGTCCGTTGGCGCGAAGGCAGCGCGCGTACGTGGGGGGCGTGCTCGCCGGGGAAGACGTAGTAGACCCAGTTCGGCTGCTGGGGGACGGTGATCCGGGCCAGGGGCAGGTGGCGCAGAGCGGTGTGGCGGGCGAGCTCGCCGGGGCGCCGGTTCAGGCGGGGCGGCAGGTCGGGGAACTGGTCGGCGAGGTCTTCCGGCAGCTTCTCGTCGCGGCTCACGGTGATCTTCTGCCACCGGCCGGCATCGCGGGCGAGCAGCCGGGCCGCGAGCGGAACTCCGTTGGCGGGTAAGCGTATTCGCGCCTTGTGGACGCGCCTGGCGATGACGCCCTGGGTCCATGTCACGCTGCCGCCGGTCCCCTTGCACTGGGGGTGGACGACGGTCCCGGTGCGTTTGCAGTCGGGGCAGTCGCGCCTGCCGCGGCCCCCGCAGTCGGTGCAGCCGATGCGTCCCTTCCCTTGGCATTCCGCGCAGGCGGCGCCCTCCGCACCGCACTCACGGCAGGTGGTCCTGACCCCACCGGGCCTGGCGGTGGCGTACTTCCGCCGCTTGCCGGTGCCCTGGCAGCGCACGCACGGGTCCAGGCCGCGGCAGCCGGTGCAGGACATCGTCACCTCGCAGGGCACATGGCCCTGGCCCTGGCAGCGCGAGCAGGTGACTCTGCCGTTCCCACAGGGACAGAGCCGGTCGTTCAGCGAGTCCTGCTTCAGCAGCTTCACGGTCGTGGCGGCGAAGGGGTGGACGGGGGCATCGAGCCCGTAGTCGTCGAGCACCTCGTACACGGGCAGCTTCGACACGGGGTGCTTCGCGAGATCGACGGCGCCGTCCTGCGTCTGCCGGCTCTCGGTGCGGGTCTCGATCAGACGCTCGGTCGTGCCTTCGAGCAGCGGGCACCACGTGAGGGCCGCCGGGCCGGCGAGGCCCACCTCAGCCGCCCCCGGGCGGCCGTCGAGATGCCGCTGAACGGCCGCGCGTACGTCCTGCTCGCTGAGCACCCGATCAGCCCCCTGCCGCCCGACCACCCGATGCCTGCACGGTAGCCGCAGCGGCGGTGGCGCTGAAGGCTTTCGTCGAAGCCGGCCGGGCGGCCGCATTTCGGGGGCGGCCTGGTGGGATCATGGGGGTCGGCGGGCCGGGTGGAGTGAAGTGAGGGGACGGGGACCATGGGCGGGCGCGGCGGGTCTTTGAGCGAGGCGGTCGGCGGGGTCGAGGTGCTGCGGCGGCTGAGCAACAGCTTCTACGACGAGGTGCTGGCCGATCCGGTGCTCGCGCCGGTCTTCGCCGACTTCACCTGGACGCACATCGAGCATGTGGCGATCTGGCTCGACGAGGTCTTCGGCGGGCCGGAGGCGTTCACCCGCGACCTCGGCGGGCACCAGGCGCTGCTGCGCTCGCATCTCGGGCTGGGCATCACCGAGGAGCAGCGGGTGCGGTGGATGGAGCTCATGGCGCGGGCCGTCGACAAGGAGCTTCCCGACGACGGGGCCCTGCGGCAGCAGGTGATGGCCTACTTCGACTGGGGGACGAGGATCGCCCGGGACGTGTCGGCCGACCCTGAGGGCACCGACCTCGGCGACCCCGGTCCCACGCCTCGCTGGAGCTGGGACGGGCTGGCCTGACGAAGCGTCACCCCCGGCCTGTTACCCCAACTGGCCGCGGCGGCGGGCGAGATACGCGGTCTCGGCGGTGTTGCCGGCCAGCTCGATCGCCCGGTCGTACGCCGCACGCGACTCCCCGCTGCGGCCGAGCCGCCGCAACAGGTCCGCCCGGGTGGCGTGGTACGCGTGGTAGCCGGCCAGCGGCTCGGCGAGGCGGTCGACGATCGCCAACGCGACCTCGGGGCCGTCGAGTTCGGCCACCGCGATGGCCCGGTTGAGTGCGGTGACGGGTGAGGGGTCGACGCGGGCGAGCTGGTCGTAGAGGGCGAGCACCTGCGACCAGTCGGTGTCCCGGATGTCCCGGGCCGAGGTGTGCACGGCGTTGATCGCCGCGAGGATCTGGTAGCGGCCAGGCGCAACCCCGGCCCCCGCACCGGCGTCGGCGCCAACCCCGGCGGCGGCCCCGGCCACTGCGGCAGCGGCAGCCCCGGGGGCCGCCCCCGCAGCCACAGCAGCCAGCCGTTCCCGCACCAACCCGTGCCCCTCAGCGATGAGTTGAGCATCCCACGCCCCCCGGTCCTGCTCGTCGAGCGCGACCAGCTCGCCGCCCGCCGACACCCGCGCCGCCCGCCGCGCCTCGGTGAGCAGCATCAGCGCCAGCAGCCCGGCCACCTCCCCGTCGTCCGGCAGCAGGACCCGGATCAGCCGGGTGAGCCGGATCGCCTCCTCCGTCAGGTCGTGCCGTACCGGATCGGTGTCGGGGCCGGTGGCCAGGTACCCCTCGTTGAAGACGAGGTAGAGGACGGTGAGCACGCCGGACACCCGTGCCGGCAGATCCTCCGGGGACGGCACCCGGTACGGGATGCGCGCCGCCTTGATCTTGGCCTTCGCGCGGGTGATCCGCTGTCCCATCGCGCTCTCGGCCACCAGGAACGCGCGGGCGATCTCGGGCACCGTCAGGCCGCCGACCATGCGCAGCGTCAGCGCCAGCCGGGCCTCCATCGCCAGCGCCGGGTGGCAGCAGGTGAAGATCAGCCGGAGCCGGTCGTCGTCGATCGCGCCGAGCGGCTCGGGCGGCTCGTCGTCGGACAGCATCTGAGCCTCCTCGTGCTTGTCCTGGCGCTTGTTCTCGCGCCGGAGCCGGTCGATGGCCTTGCGGTTGGCGGTGGTGGTCAGCCAGGCGCCGGGGTTGGGCGGCACGCCGTCGCCCGGCCACCGCTCGACGGCGGTCGCGAACGCCTCGGCCGCCGCCTCCTCGGCGATGTCGAGATCACCGAAGCGCCTGGTCAGGGCGGCGACCACCCGGGCCCACTCCTCGCGGTGGGCCCGGCTGACCGCCTCCCGGACGTCGATCACAGAGTCCGTCGCAGAGTCCGTCGCAGGGTCCGTCGCAGAGTCCGTCACAGGGTCCGTCACAGGAACGGCCGGACCTCGACCTTGCGGTTGCAGGCCCGCGATCCCTCGGCGGCGAGCGCCAGCGCCACATCGAGGTCGGGGGCCTCGATCACCCAGAAGCCGGCCAGGTACTCCTTGGACTCCAGGAACGGCCCGTCGGTGACCAGCCCCTGGCCGCCCCGGTTGTCCAGGACGGTGGCCGTGTCGGGCATCGCGAGGCCGCCGGCGAAGACCCAGTTGCCCTCGCCTTGCAGCCGTTCGTTGAACACGTCGATCGCGGCCTCCTCCTCCGGGACGGCGAGGCTCGGCCGGTCATGGATCACGGAAAGCAGGTACTGCATCTGAGGATCATCTCCAATGAAATGAGGGGTGAAGGGTGAGGGGTGAGGGTGGTGCCGGACGTCAGGCCGTCGGGTACTGCGGGCGTCCGGCCGGCCGGAAGACCTGGATCGTCACGCCCTTGGAGTCGACCCGCGACTCGACCAGGTCGAGCGCGAGGTCCGGGCCGTCCGCCGGGAACAACCGCGCGCCCTGGCCGAGGACCACCGGCACCACGATCAGCGTGATCTCGTCGACCAGGCCGCTCGCGAGCAGCGACCGGAACAGCGTGCCGCTGCCGTGCACCTGCAACTCACCCCCGGGCCTGGCCTTCAGCTCCCGGACGGCGGCCTCGACGTCACCGGACAGCACGGTGGTGCCCGACCACTCCGGGCCGGCGAGCGTACCGGAGGCCACGTACTTGGGCCGGTTGTGCAGCGCCTGGTGGACGGGCTCCCAGCCGGGCACGTCCTCGACCTTCCGGCTCCCCCACGACTCGGCGAACAGCTCGTACGTCCGCCGGCCGAGCAGGAACGCGTCGGCCCGCGCGTACGCCTGGTTGATCAGCGCGTGGGTGTCCTTGTCACCGGCCCCGAGCGCCCAGCCGCCGCGCTCGAACCCGTGCCTGCGGTCCTCGTCCGACGAGCCGCCGTTCCCCTGCATCACACCGTCGACGGTGACCTGGGTCATGGTCGTGAGCTTCATGATCGTGGTTCCTCTGCTTCGGCGCCGCCCCGCGTGGGCGGCCTTCACCCCTGCTACGAACGCGGCCACCCCGATCCGACACCCCCGCCCGGATTTCCTCAGGAGAAGTTTCCAGCACCCGCCGCCCGATCCGGCGGCACGACGCTCCCGGCGCCCCGGCCGGCCCCCGCCGGCCCGGCACCCCCCGCCTAGCAAGCCCCCGGCCCGGCACCCCCCGCCCCGTACTCAGGTCTTGAACGGATTACTCGTCATGTTCGCCAGCCCCTGCCGCACATCCCCGGACAGCTGCTCCGCGATGTGGACGACGCACATCAACGGCACCAGCCGGTTGATCCGCGGGTCCCGGATCTTGACGGTGTACGCCGACCTGACGCCCTGCTTGCGGCCGACCGAGAAGCCCGCGCAGCCGGGCGCGCTGAAGCGGTACCGGGTGGCGAGGACGTAGCCGGCCCCGATGGTGCCCGCCACCACGTTCACCGGGAAGGTCCGGGTCACCCGGGTCTGCAGTCCCTCGGGCCGGCCCTTCAGCGCGGGGAGCCCGGCATGGGAGACGCTGAGGTGGTCCTCGGCCAGCGCCCTCGACTCCCGCTGGACCTCCCCGACGATCCCGCCCTCGGCGCCGCCCGCCTGGTACGCGTTCACCCAGCCGGCCGCCTGGTCCAGATCGGGCCCCTCGTAGACGGCGTACGGCCGCAGCGAGTCGGTGACGCCCGCCTTGCGCACCCGCGCCACGGGCCCGGAGCGGCCCTTCACGTGCAGGTCGAACGTCGTCTCCTTGCGCTTGAACTCCGGTACGCAGGTGAACTCGCCGAGCGCCTGGAACGTCACCGTATGCCTCCCCGTCCTGGCCGCCGCGCGGCCCTCGCGGCGCTCCGCGCCGCCTCCTCGTCCTGCGCCGACGAGCATGGCAGGCGCCTCGTACGAACCCGGGGGTTCGGCCCCGGCAGCACTCCCCAACCGCCCCACCAGCATCTCCACCGCGGCCGATTTCCCGGCCCTGACGGGATCTTGACATCTCGTCCGGACCTGCGGAGGGTAATAGACAACGATGTCAGAACCTGCTCCATCGCCAGTCGGAGGGTCTCGTGGACACGCCAGGTCAACCCGGTCTCGATCGCCGGACGTTCCTCACCATCGCGGCTGTCGGGGCCGGCCTGGTGGCCGTTCCCGCCGGGCTCATGGGCGCGCAGCCGGCCGGCGCGGAACCGGCCGGCGGCCGGCCGCCGCTGGGCGGAGCGCCGGGGGGCCGCCCGGAGGCGGCGGCCGTGACCGACCTCGCGGTCGAGTCGGTGGACTCCGCCGGGATCACCCTGCGCTGGAGCCCGCCCGCCCGCGCGGTGCAGTACGAACTCCGGTCCGCGGACCGGCCGATCGACGCCTCGACCTGGCACACCGCCCGGCGTATCGGCGGGCTCCGCCCGGTCGGCGCGGCCAACGGTTACCACCGGCTCAGCCTGCGCGGGCTCGACCCGGACACCCGGCACTGGTTCGCGCTGGCGACCTTCGACGGCCGGCGCTGGTCGGCGCCGTCCAACGCGCCGGCCACCCCGCCGACCCGGCTGGACCAGGTCGAGGTGTGGATGTTCGAGCAGAACGCGTCCGACGCCCGCAACCGGCGGCTCACCCGGGTGGTCGCGCCGGACTTCGTCCACCGGGCCCAGTACGAGTGGGTGGGCACCGAGTACGAGGACCGCGGCTTCCCCGCCGTCCGGCAGAGCCTCGTCCGGCTGGCGCAGGACGGCGCGCTGCTCGGCGCCGGGGTGTCGGCGAGCTACTGGGAACCGGACCTGGAGACGCTCGCGCCGGGTGTCGATCCCGCCGAGGCGTCCGGCGACCCGCTCGGCAAGGGGCCGGTGTACCACCTGGTCAGCGATACTCCGAGCGCCGTCAAGCAGCTGGTCTTCAAGGCGGAGCGGCAGATCGGGGCCGGGTTCGACGGCATCGAGTTCGACGAGTGGTACCCGACCGACACCTCCGTGATCGCGCCGGCGATGCGGGCGATCAAGCAGTGGGCGCGGCAGAACCACGGGCGGACGGTCTACCTGTCGGCCAACTCGACGTACGGCGGCGCCGACTTCCCCGCGCTCGACGGCGACACCAACACCGGCGCCGAGGCGGTCGACTACTACCTGCGCAACTACCCGTTCCGGCTCCAGGGGTTGGACGTGCCGGCCGCCGAGAGCACGGCGCTGTTCGACGGCACCGCGAACCTCATCCCCCAACTGCGGTCCGCCATCGCCAAGGTGGCGCCCAAGCCGTTCGTGTTCTTCATCGACTACGCGACGCCGACGATCTTCTGGGGGCCGCACGACTTCGCCTCCTGGCCGGCGTTCATCCGGATCGCGTCCGCCCAGATCCTCGCCGCGGGCGGCTTCCCGGCGGCCGGCCGCAGCATGTACAACGCGCTCGACGGCCTGGTGCGCGGGGTGTTCACGCTGGAGTCCAACCTCGCCGCTTTCCAGCGCGACCACCACGAACTGCGGCGCGGGCTCCGGGCGATCACGCCGGACACGCTGAGCGTGAGCGCCGCGAACGTGCGGTTGTCCGCGTTCGACCAGCCGGGGCGGCGGATCGTGCACGTGGTGAACGGCGACTTCGACAACGCCGCCGGCCGCATGAGCACGCAGCACGACCTGACGGTGACGGTGTCGGCCGACCGCCGCCCGGCCGGCGTCACGCTGCTGACCCCGGACGCCGTCGGCTCGGCCCGGCAGCAGCCGGTGTCCTGGCGGTACGCGGCCGGCGAGGTCACCGTGCGGGTGCCGCGGCTGGACTTCCACAGCGTCCTGGTGCTCGGCCTCGACCGGCCCTACCGGGCCCAACTCACCGCCACCCGGGTGGTGTTCCCGTTCCCCGGCCCGGGCACCGTGCCGGTCGGCAACAGCGTGCACCTGGTGGCGGTGCCGACGCAGGGCACCACCCAGCAGGTCCGCTGGTCGGTCGACGGCCGGCCCGGCGGCGACAGCCGCGTCGGCACGGTGACGGCGGACGGCACCTACACCGCGCCGGCCCGGATCCCGGCCGGCGGGTCGGTGACGGTCACCGCGGCGAGCGCCGCGGAGCCCGATGTGGCCAGCAGCGTCCAGGTGGCGGTCGGCGGGGCGGTGCGGCTGCCGTGGAAGGCGCGGATCCGGGCCGGCGAGACCACCGACCTGGGCCACCGGCCGCCCGACGGGTGGCGGATCGTCGAGGGCCGCGGGGACTGGGACGTCACCGACGGCGCCCACGGGCCGGTGATCGCCAACACCAGCCTGACCGAGGGCGAGTCGCAGGGCGACACGATCGGCGAACCGGCGCTGCTCGTCGCGGGCGACCAGAGCTGGACCGACTACGCGTTCGCGGTCACCGTCACGCCGACCGTCGAGCCGGTGGTGTGGTACTCCGATCCCGGGTACCGGGCGGACACGTTCGTCGGGGTGGTCGCACGCTTCCAGGACGACGCGAACTACTACGAGTACCGGCTCTGCGCCGACGGCAACGCCCGGCTGTCGGTCAAGCGCGACGGCGTCCTGGCGCAGGTCGGCGACCCGGTGCCGGCGGCGTTCCCGCAGGTCGGCGCGGCGGCCGAGGTCGCCGTCCGGGCGGCGGGGGACGTCCTGGAGCTGTGGCTCGACGGGACGCTGGTCCGCCGGGACAGCGGCGTCGCTCTCGGCCGGGGCGGGGTCGGGCTGGTGACGAGCCTGACGCAGAACACGTTCGACGCGATCCAGGTGACCCCGGCCTGACCAGGCGGCGGCGGCCGGACTCGGGCCGCCGCGGCGGGGTTTGAGTACCCGTGCTCATGCCCGAGCGGGGCGGACCGGCGCACGCTGCTGGTACGCCACGCCGGAGCGTCCGGCGTGCGGGCGCCGGGGGGCTTGTCGTGGCGGTACTGGGCATGGTGGCGGGGCTGGTGGCCGCCGCGGCGGTGTGGCGGCAGTCCGTCCGGTCGGGGCAACGGCTCGGCGCCGGTATGGGCTGCCTCCTTCTGGGCGGCGTGGTGTTCACCCTGCTGGTGGGCGGGTGGGTGGTCCTGGTCGTCCTGAGCGGCTCGGACCTCGGGCTCACCACGCCGTGACGCCCTACCGGCGGGCGGCCGGCCGGCTGCGGATCAGGCGGCCGGCCGCGAATTCAGGCTTCCGGCCGCGGATCAGCCTTCCGGCAGGGTCCGGCCCGGCATCGGCTCCGCGAGGGCGGCCCGCTGGGCCGGAGCGGCGAACGGGTCGGCGAAATACTGCGTCTCGTGCACGACGTGCTGCCCGGCGAACTCCATGACGCTCACCGTGTACGACGGCACCCCGTCATAGGTGATGACGCACTCGCTCACCCACAGGTCGCCCTGTCCGGTGATCCGCCGGACGCTGAAGTGCCGGTCCGACGGGTGGCCGCCGCGCTGCGCCGCGATCGTCGCGCGGCCGGCGAACCGTTCGCCCGACTGCGGGTAGTCCAGGATCGCGTCCGGCGCGTAGACGGCGTGCTCGGCCTCGATGTCGCCGCGTTCCGAGGCCCGCCAGTGCTCCTCGATCGCGGCCCTGGTCAGCGAGTCGTCGGTCATGGCACCGCCCTTCCGTGGCGGTCACAGCCTAGGTACTCGGGGCCGTGATCCGGCGTATCCACGACGCGCGGGCCGCCTTCGCCGCCTGGGACACCGTCGCCTGCGGGGCCATCAGGTCGAAGCCGTGGAAGCCGCCTGACCACACGTGCAGTTCCGCCTGGCCGCCGGCCCGCCAGATGGCCGAGGCGTAGGCCACGTCCTCGTCGCGGAACGTCTCGGCGGAGCCGCTGTAGATGAACGCCGGTGGCAGGCCGGCCAGTTCGGCCGCCCGGGCGGGGGCGGCGTACGGCGACACGTCCGGGCCGCCGCGCGCGGCGCCGAGCAGCGCCGCCCAGCCGGTCTCGTTCGACGTGCGGTCCCAGACGCCGATGCCCGCCATCTGCCGGGCCGACGCGGTGTCGTTGCGGTCGTCGAGCATCGGGGCCTGGAGCATCTGGGCCGCCAGCGCCGGGCCGCCGCGGTCCCGCGCGAGCAGCGCGACCGCCGCCGCGAGGCCGCCGCCACTGCTCGCGCCGGCGATGACGACACGGGCCGGGTCGATGTTCAGCTCCTCGGCGTTCTCCGCGACCCACACCAGGCCGGCGTAGCAGTCCTCGACCGGTGCGGGGTACGGGTGTTCGGGCGCGAGCCGGTACTCGACGGAGATGACCGCCGCGCCCACCGAGGTGGCGAGGTCGACGATGTCGGGCAGGCCGGTGCGCCGGTCGCCGAGGATCATCCCGCCGCCGTGCGTGTGGTAGATCGCCGGGGTCGGCGCCGTGGCGGCCGCCGGGCGGCATACGAGCACGATGACGTCAGGACCGCCGGCCGGCCCCGGCACCGTCCGCTCGAAGACCTCGAACTCGCCGCCGCGGCGCAACTCGTCGTCGGACAGCGCCGCCAGGCCCGGCGGGCCGGCCCGGAACGCGGCGATCAGGTCCGGCGTGATCGACGGCGGCAGCGTCTCGACGACGGCGGCGAGGGTCTGCGCGAGCTCGGGGTCGAAGGGAGGGGGCGGGCCGACGCGGTCGGCGGGCGTGGTGGCGCTGGTCATGGGCGAGCTCCTGTTCGGGAAGGGGGGCGGGGAAGGGCGACGGGGAATGGGCGGGGCGGGGGCGAAGGCGGGGCGGTGGTGCGGGGCGGGGCTCACTCCGCCGCGGCGGTCAGTTCCTCGCCGGCGCCGCGCGGCGACGAGGCGGGCTCCGCGGCCCGTTCCCGGTGCTCGTCGCGCGGGCGCAGCCCGAACCAGATCAGGGCCGCGCTGACCAGCGTCAGCGCCACGTCCACCGTCAACGCGAGGTGGATGCCGGACAGTTCGGAGCCGCGGGTCGCGGCGATCGAGCTCAGGATCGGGATGGCCGCGGTGATGGCGACGTTCTGCGTCATCAGGGTCAGGCCGGTCGCCAGGCCCTGCTCCTCGTTCGGGAGGCCGGACGTCGCGGTGACCGTGTAGCCCACGATCGACGTCACATGGCCGAAGAACCCGATGAGCAGCGCGGGGATCACGATCGCCAGCCCGGCCCGGCCCGAGCCCAGGAACACCAGCGGGAGGACCGCGAGGCCCTGCACGGTCATCCCCGCCACCAGCACCCTGCGGTGGCCGAAGCTCCCGATGAGCCGCCCCGCGATCACCCCGGCGGCCACCGCCGCCAGGCCGGGGAGGCCGAAGATCAGGCCGGTGACCAGCGGCGACAGGCCCAGGACCTTCTGCAGGTAGAGCGTCATCATGAAGATCATGGCGGTCTCGAAGAAGATCACCAGGCCCGCGTAGTTGCCCCACTTCACCGTGGGCCGCCGGAGGATGCGCACCGGCGCGAGCGGGGCGGGCGCGCGCAGTTCGACCAGCCAGAACGCCGCCAGCAGGACGGCGCCGACGACGGCCGCGACGGCGTTCTTCTCGATGATCGCGTAGACCGCGGCCAGCAGCCCGCCGGTCACGGTCACCGCTCCCGGCAGGTCGGTCCGCACCCGGTCGGGTACGCCGCCCCCGCTGATCAGCGAGGGCGCCAGCAGCAGGATGGCCACGGCGACCGGCACGTTGATGAAGAACGCGGCCCGCCAGCTCAGCAGGCTGACGAGGGTGCCGCCGAGCAGCGCCCCGACGGTGAAGCCGGCGGACAGCAGCGCGCCGTTGAGGCCGAGGACCCGGGCGCGCATCTTCGGTTCGGTGAAGGTGCTGGTGAGCAGGGACATCGCCGCGGGCGTCGTCATCGCGGTGGCGAAGCCCTGGAGCGCCCGGGCGGTGAGCAGCGTCCCCGCGTTTGCGGCGAAGCCGCCGAGCAGTGACGCCCCGGTCAGCAGGACCATCCCGGCCAGGAACAGGTTGCGCCGCCCGAACAGGTCGGCCAGCCGGCCGAACAGGAGGGTGAAGCCGGCCGCGGGCAGCGCGTACGCGGAGGCGATCCACGGCAGCCCGCCCAGCGACAGCCCGACGCCCGCGCCGACGTCCGGGAGCGCGACGTTCAGGATCGAGAAGTCGGCGGACAGCATGAATCCGGCGCCGAGCAGGATGAAGAGGATCAGCCGCTCTCGGGTGGTGAGGCGGGGAGGCGGGCTTGTCGTGGCGGCAGCCATGGTTCGGTTCCTTTCTGGCATAGGCGTGGCCTGGCGCAGGCGGGGCCTGACGTGGGCGCGGTCTGGCATAGGTGTGCGGCCTGGCACAGGTGTGCGCTCTGGCGTAGGCATGACACGCAGGGCTGATGGACCGGCCGCGGCGGGCGCGGACGGGGTGGTGGTGTGGCGGCCGGGGGCTCGGGCAGCCGGGGGGCGTGCCGACTGCTACGCGCGGGCGTCCGTTTCCGGCTGCTCGGCCACCCGCTTGAGGGTGGCGAGCCGCCGGCCCCATTCGGCGGCGAGCGTGGCCATCCACCGGGCGGTGGCGTTCAGCGCGTCCGGCCGGACGGCGTAGCGCACTTCGCGTCCGACCCGGTTGCCGGTGACGAGGCCGGCGGCGTCCAGTACGGCGAGGTGTTTCACGACGGCCTGCCGCGAGACGGGGAGGTGCTGGGCGAGTCCGGTGGCGGTGACCTCGCCCCGCGCGGCCAGCAGGTCGAGGAGTTCGCGCCGGGTGGGATCGGCCAGTGCGGCGAGGACGGCGCTGACCGGCTCGACGGCGCCGTCACGTTGGTCGGTCATACCGGCCGTTCTACGACGCGGCCCCCGCGCATGTCCAACGCTCCGGGCCGGCCGCGGGTGTTCATGGGTGCCTCCAGTCGCCGCTGATGGTGCAACCCCCTGGTTGCAAGTCCAGGGTCGCACATGGATGCGGCCTGGTGCAACCACTTGGTTGCACGACGGTGGGCGCGGGGCAGCCCCGTCAGGCCGGAAGCAGCCGGTCCCTCGTGCTCAGGAGGAACGACTTGAACGCCGCCACCGGCGCGGTGTCCCGGCCGCCGTCCAGCCAGGCCACGCCGATCTCGCGGACGGCGCGCTGGCCGGCGACGTGGAGTTCGGTCACGCCGGGACGCGGGACGGCCGGGGGTGGCAGCAGGGCCACGCCGAGGCCGGCCGCGACCAGGCCGCGCAGCGTCTCCGCCTCCTCGCCCTCGAACGCGACCCGCGGGACGAACCCGGCCTCGGCGCACAGCGCGTCGGTGATCCGGCGCAGGCCGAAGCCGGTTTCGAGGGTGACGAACGGCTCGGACGCCACCTCCGCCAGCCGCACCCGGCGGCGGTTGCCGAGCCGGTGGTCGGCGGGCACCACCAGGCGCAGCCGCTGCTCGGCCAACCGCCGTACGACCAGGCCGGGTTCGTCGGGCAGCGGCGAGGTCAGGCAGAGGTCGAGGCCGCCGGCCCGCAGCCGTTCGAGCATCGCCTCGCCGTAGGTCTGCACGAGGTGGAAGCGGATCCGGGGGTGGTCGGCGCGGAAGTCGCGCAGGAGCGAGGGTACGGTCTCGGGCCCGAGGGTGTGCAGGAAGCCGAACGCGACCCGGCCGCCGGCCGGGTCGGCGTCGAGGCGGACCGCCTCCGCGGAGCGCTCGACCTCGGCGAGCGCGCGTTCGGCGGCCTGCTGGAAGGTGCGGCCGGCCCGGGTCAGCCGCAGCGTGCGGCCCTGCCGGGCGAACAGCGTGACCCCGAGGTCGGCCTCCAGCCGGGCCAGCGAGCGGCTGAGCGTGGACTGCGGGACACCGAGGCGTTCGGCGGCCCGGGTCATGTGCTCCTCGCGAGCGATAGCGGCGAACCAGGCGAGCCGCGGAGCGAGTTGACCGGCCCAGGCCCCGGGCGCGAGTTCGGCCGCGGGCCCGGATTCGTCCGCGAGGCCGAGCCGGTTGGCGGGTCCGGGCCGGTTGGCAGGGCCGGGCTCGTTCGCGGTGCGCGGCCGGTCCGGGGCGCCCGGGCCGTCCGAGGTGTCCGGCCGGCTCACGGCGCCCGGCGGGTCCAGTGCACTCGACCCGTCTGCGGGGAGCGGCCCCTTCGCTGGACTCGGCCGGTCCGCGAGGCCCGGGCCGCCCGAGGCGCCCGGCCCGTTCACGGCGCCCGGGCCGTCCCCAGGGCCCGGGTCGTCCGCAAAGCCCGGCCCGTTCACGGCGCCCGGGCCGTCCCCAGGGCCCGGGTCGTCCGGTGTGGGCGAGACCTCAGTTCTGCCGTTGCCCTCCACGTAAATCCCTCCGGCCTGCTCTCATGCACCGCTGGATCAATTCTGCACCTCTCATGCATTGGACGCATCGAAAAGCGCGGTCGTAGCGTCGCCGGCATGGACACCGCACGCGCAGGCGGGGCCGGCCCCGTACCCATCGGCACGACGACGAGCCCCGCCCCCGGCGCGGGCCCGGCCGCGGCCGATCACCGGCTGCGCGCCGGCAGCCACGGCTACCGCCGGGCCAACCTCGCCCTGTTCGCCGCCGGCCTCGCCACCTTCGCGCTGCTGTACTCCACCCAGGCGCTGCTGCCGGCGATCTCCACCGGCCTGCACCTGTCCCCCGCGCAGGCCAGCCTGACCGTCACCGCGACCACCGCGGCCCTGGCCGTCACGCTGCTGCCGGCGAGCGCGCTCAGCGAGCGGTACGGGCGGACGCCGGTGATGACGGCGTCCGTCTTCGCCGCGTCGCTGCTCGCGCTCGCCGTGCCGTTCGCGCCGAACCTCGCCGTGCTCGTCGCCCTGCGCGCTCTGCAAGGGGTGGCGCTGGCCGGGCTGCCGGCGACCGCGATGGCCTACCTCGCGGAGGAGCTGCACCCCTCCGCGGTGCCGTCGGCGATCGGGCTCTACGTGGCGGGCAACTCCGTCGGCGGCATGAGCAGCCGGGTCGCCGGCGGCGCGCTCGCGCAGCTCCTCGGCTGGCGGGCCGCGCTGCTCGCGGTCGCCCTGACGGCGCTGGCCTGCGCGGCCGCCTTCCGGGTGCTCGTCCCGCCGGCCCGGAACTTCACCCCGGGGCCGCTCTCGCCGCGCGCGCTGGCCCGCACGGCGGCCGGGCACCTCGGCGACGCCCGGCTGCGCCGGCTCTACGTGGTCGGGATGCTGTTCATGGCGGTGTTCGGGGCGGTGTACACGGTGCTCGGCTACCGGCTCAGCGGTGCGCCGTACCGGCTGTCGCAGGGGGCGGTCGGCGCGATCTTCCTGGTCTACCTGGTGGGGACCGGGACGTCGGCCGCGTCCGGCGCCCTCACCGCGCGGCTGGGCCGCCGCGCCGCCTTCGCGGTGGCGCTCGTGCTGTGCGCGGGAGGGCTGCTGCTGACGCTCGCCGGGTCGCTCGCGGCGATCCTGTCCGGGCTCGTCCTGGTCACCGGCGGCTTCTTCATCGGCCACGCGGTCGCCTCCGGCGCGGTCGGGCGCACCGCGCTGACCGGCCGGGCACAGGCGTCGGCGCTCTACCTGACGGCGTACTACATCGGCAACAGCCTCGGCGGCACCCTCGGCGCCTACGCCTACCGCCTGGACGGCTGGTCCGCCACCACCGCGGTCGCCCTCGCCGCCCTCGCCCTGGCCGCGCCGGCCGCCCTGCGGGTAGCTTCGCCCCGGTGACCGCGACCGAGACGCAGGGCTTCGCATCGACCTCCGACGGGACGCGTCTGCGCTGGGTCGCGCTCGGCGACCGGACGCGGCAGCCGCCGGTGGTCCTGCTGCACGGCGGTCCCGGCCTGCCGGACTACCTGGGCCCCGTCGCCCCCATGAACGCCGACCTCGCCCCCGTCCACCGGTACGACCAGCGCGGCACGGGCCGGTCCCCGTGGCGCGGCAGCCACTCCTTCGCCCGGCACGTCGGCGACCTCGCCGAACTCCTCGACGCCTGGGCGGCGCCGCGGGCCGTGCTGATCGGGCACTCCTACGGCACCGACCTGGCGAGCCGGTTCTGCCTGGCGCACCCCGAGCGGGTCGCCGCGGTGCTGCTGATGTGCGGGCCGTTCGTCGGCGACTGGCGTACCGGGTACCGCGCGGAACGGGACCGCCGGATGTCGGCGGCCCAGCGGGAGCGGCTGCGCGCGTTGCAGGACCTGCCGGACCGCACGGAGGCGCAGGAGGCCGAACTGCTCACGCTGGCCTGGTTCACCGACCACGCCGATCCCGAACGGGGCCTGCGCTGGGCGGTCCAGGGCGCCCGGCAGCGCCGCCCCGTCAACTGGGCCATGAACGCCGAACTCGGCAGGGCGGGCCGCGCCGACCCGCTCGACACGCACCTCGACGCGCTGCGCGCGTGCCTGCCCGCGCGGACGGAACTCCTCGCCGGGACCGGCGATCCCCGCCCGCTGGCGGCGCTCGAATCCCTCGCGGCCCGACTCGACCTCCCGCTGACCCGGATCGAGGACGCCGGGCACGAGCCCTGGTTGGAGCAGCCGGAGGCGGTACGGACGACCCTGCGGCGATTCCTGCGCGGCGCGTTGGGCTCGTAGGGCCCGGGCCGGCGGCTCAGACCCCGGGACGCGCAGGGCCCCGTCCACCGGCTGGGACTCGGGGACGCGTAGGCCCGACGGCTCAGACCCGGGCGACGCGCATGGCCCAGCCGGCGGCTGAGACCCCGGGGCGCGCAGGGCCCAGCCGGCGGCCGAGACCCCCGGCGCTCAGAGCGCGTCCACCGGCTCGGACCCGGGAGCGCACAGCGCCCGTCCACCCGCTCGGACCCAGCCGGCGTCCCCACCCCCATGGGCCCGGCCGGCGTTCCCACCCCCACGGGCCCGGGCGCTCACACCACCAGCAGCCGCAGGCCCAGTTCCGCCGCGTCCAGGGCCACGAGATCGCGGTTGCGCTCGGCCCACCGGCCCGAGGTGAGGTCGGTCCGGAGGGCGGCCACCGCGCGGTGTTCCGCCTCGGGGCCGACCCGGGTCCATACCGACATCGCGCGGCGGACGTGGTCCTCCAGGTATGCCTCGGGGCGGCGCCAGTACGCCTCGAAGAAGCCGTCGGCGCAGTCCCAGGGGACGAGGACCGGCTCGGCGCGGGCGTCGATCGCCCGGGCCAGGTCCGCCAGCGACGGCCAGTCGGCCATCACCTCGGCGAACTCGGGCAGGTAGTCGCGGGAGAGCCAGAACCGCTGGGGCCAGCCGGGCTCGCTCGCGTCGTAGGTGAGCACCACCACCCGGCGGGCCACCCGCCGCATCTCGCGCAGCCCGGCGACCGGGTCGGGCCAGTGGTGCAGGGTGCTGACCGCCATCGCCGCGTCGAAGGACTGGTCCTCGAACGGCAGGCTCTCGGCCCCGGCCGCCACGCACGGCGCCGCCCCGGGTGGGCGCTGCGCCCGCATCACCGCCGACGGTTCGACCGCCGTGACCTCCCGGTCCGCCGGCTCGTACGACCCGGTGCCGGCGCCGACGTTCAGCACGGTGCGGGCGTCGCCGAGCGCGTCCCAGATCCGGGCGGCGATGCGCGGCTCGGTGCGCCGGGTCGCCGGGTAGGCGGAGCCGATCTTCTCGTACAACTGCGCGCCGAACATGTTCAGTTGCTCTTCGGGCGTGGTCCTGATCCCCATGGCACGTGCCTCCAGCTCCCGGTCGATGGCCGCCACCATGGCGGCCGCGTGGTCGCGTTCGGCGAGCAGCAGGCCGCGCAGCCGGCGCAGGTGCGCCACCGCGTCGGTGGCCGGGTCGTCCACCAGGTCCGCGATCTCGCGCAGCCCGAAGCCGAGCCGCCGGTAGCCGAGCACCTCCCGCAGCCGCTCCACGTCGCCCGGCGTGTAGGCCCGGTACCCGGCGGCGGTCCGCGCGGAGGGCTGTACGAGGCCGATCTCGTCGTAGTGATGCAGCGTGCGGACGGTGACGTCGGCCAGCTCGGCGACGCGTCCCACGGTCAGGTGCGCTTCCACGTCCCCGACCATGGGCCATGACGCCGCGTGAGGGTCAAGCGGTGGCACGGTGCCGGCCGGTTCAGCTGCGGTCGGCCGCCGCGTCCGTCCGGGTCCCGTCCGGGAGCTGATCGGCGGGACGGGGCAGGTCGGCGGCACCGGGCACGTCGGCGGGAGCCGGGCCGTCAGCGGCACGCGGCACGTCGGCCGCCTCCACCGGCGGGATCACCTGGGTCTCCGGCGCCCCGCCGCCGGGCGCCTCCTTGACCGCCGCGGCGGTCTCCGCCTCGGAGCGCGCCTGGTTGCCCGAGACCATCCGCAGCGGCACCTCCTTCAGCCGGGTCGACAGCACGATCGCGCCGAGCAGCAGCACCGCGACGATCACGAACACCACGTCTCCCGCCGCGGAGAACCCGGCGAAGAACGGATGGCTGAGCGGCTTGGCCAGGCCGTTCAGGAACGACGTGTCGTCGAGGCCGCCGCCCAGGTGCTGGTGCAGTGCGGCGAGCTGGTCCGGATGCGCCTTGCCCGCCGCGACGAAGCCGGGGTCGGTCGCCGCCTTGGCGTACTCGTGGCCGATCTTGGTGCCGGCCTGCGCGAACAGCACGGACAGGAAGATCGCGGTGCCCAGGGTGCCGCCGATGGAGCGGAAGAAGGTCGACGCGGCGGAGGCGACACCCATGTCCTTGGCGGGCACCGCGTTCTGCATCGCCAGCACCAGGCTCTGCATGTTCAGTCCGAGGCCGATGCCGAAGACCGCCATGTAGATGTCGGTCCGCCACAGGGGCGTGTCGGCGCCGAGCGTGATCATCAGGCACATGCCGATGACCATGAGGACCGAACCGACCACCGGGAAGATCTTGTAGCGGCCGGTGCGGGCGATCAGCTGGCCGGCGCCGAGCGAGGCGAGCATCAGGCCGGCGACGAGCGGAAGCAGCAGCAGACCGGACTTCGTCGGCGAGGCGCCCTTGACGATCTGCAGGTAGAGCGGGATCACCGACAGGCCGCCGAACATCGCCATGCCGATGATCGTGACCTGCGCCGACGCGACCGAGAAGGTGCTGCTGCGGAACAGCCGCAGCGGCAGCAGCGCGTCATCGCCCATCCGGTGCTGCACCCAGACGAACACCGCGAGGCCGGCCGCGCCGATCAGGTAGCAGGCGAACGAGCCGGCCGAGGCCCAGCCCCAGCTCTGGCCCTGCTCGGCGACCACCAGCAGCGGCACCAGGCCGACGGCGAGCAGGATCGAGCCCCACCAGTCGATCCGCCGCTCGCGGCGGACGTGGTCGAGGTGCAGCACCTTGGCGATGACGACCAGCGCGAAGGCCGCGATGGGGACGTTGATGTAGAAGATCCAGCGCCAGCCGGCCGTGCCCAGGAAGCTGTCGGTGCCGGAGAGCAGGCCGCCGAGCACCGGTCCCAGCACGGAGGCGCTGGCGAAGACGGCCATCATGTAGCCCTGGTAGCGGGCCCGCTCGCGGGGCGGGATGATGTCGCCGATCACCGCGAGGGCGAGCGGCATGATGCCGCCGGCGCCGATGCCCTGGAAGGCGCGGAACCCGGCCAGTTCGTACATCGACTGGGCCAGGCCGCACAGCGCCGACCCGATCACGAAGATCACGATCGCGAGCATGAACAGCCGCTTGCGGCCGTAGATGTCCGACAGCTTGCCGAACAGCGGCGCGGCTATCGTCGAGGTGATCAGGAACGCGGTGGTGACCCACGCCTGCGCGGACAGGTCGTTGAGGTCGTTGCCTATGGTCTTGATAGCGGTGGAGACGATCGTCTGGTCGAGCGCGGCGAGGAACATGCCGAGGACGAGCCCGGACAGGATCGTCAGGATCTGCCGATGGGTCAGCGCGCCGTCCGGCGGCTCGCCCGTCGTCCGTGCTGCGGTGGCGCTCATGCGGTGCTGCCTTCTTCCGGTTCGCCGGTGCGCGCGGGGGGCCGCGCCGCGCCGGTCATCCAATGGGTGTGGGTCGTGTCGTAGGCCGCGGTGAACCGCTCCAGCAGGTGGACGAACTGGCCCCGCTCGCCGGGGGACCAGTCGCTCAGCACCTCCTCGAAGAAGGCCTTGCGGGCGTGCTCGTGCGCGGCGATCACGGCCTGGCCGGCCGCGGTGACCACCAGCAGGCTGGCCCGGCCGTCCACCGGGTCGGCGCGGCGTTCCAGCAGTCCGCGGGTCACCAGCGCGGTGACCTGCCGGCTGACCGTGGACAGGTCGGACTGCAGGCCGGCGGCCAGCGCGCTGGCCCGCATCGGGCCGTCGCCGGCCAGGGTGCGCAGCAGCATCTGCGTCGCCGAATCGACGTCGTCGCTCGCCGCGGCCAGCAGCCGGGCCTTGGAGCGCCGTACCGTCCGCAGCAGGTCGATCACCGCCTCGGCGACCGAGGACACCGGGGCGCCGCGGCCGTCCGGCCCGGAGCGGGCGGAGACCGTCGCCCGTTCCGCCCGTTCCTTCCGTTCCGCCACCGGCGCCGTGCCTGGTTGATCCGCCATCGCGCACCTCCGCGTCCCAGATACTTGTATAGCACAAGAACTTGGGGTGTACAAGTAATCACCGGGCGGCCCCCGCGGCGGGCTGACGGTCCGGCAGGACGGCGTCACACCACGGGAGGAGGGCGGGTTTGCCCACGGCCGCAACCGGGGAGTGCGCGGATGGTGTCGTATCAGGGTGAAAGCGGCGGCCTCGGGGGGCCGCCGCGCTTGCGGAGGAGCAGGAGGGTCATGAGCGGGGTGTTTCGTACGGGGGCCGCGGTCGCGGTCTGCGCGGCGGTGGTCGCCGCCGGCGGGATCGCGGTCACCGGAGGTTCCGCGCAGGCGGCGCCGGACGGTACGGGGCCGGCCGTCGCCGTGCCCGCGTCCGTCCCGGCCGCGGTGGGCGGCGCCGCGTGGCTGGGGGCGGCGCCCGCGTCGCAGCGGCTCACCGTGCAGGTGTGGCTCACCCCGGACGCCGGCCGGGCCGCCGCGTTCGCCGACGCCGTGTCCACCCCGGGCAGCCCCGCACTCCACCACTACCTCAGCCCGGACGCGTACGCCGCCCGGTTCGGCCCCTCCGCCGCGCAGGCCGGTGCGGTGACGTCATGGCTGGCCGGCCGGGGGCTGACGGAGGTGCACGTCGCCGCCGGCCGCGACTACGTGTCGGCGACCGGGCCGGTGCGGGCGGTCGAGTCGGCCTTCCAGGTGCGGATCGGCCGCTACCGGGCCGGGGCCGCGGCGCGCGCGACGGCCGGCCGGTCGCAGGAGTTCACGTCGAACGACCGCGCGGTGTCGGTGCCGGCCGCGCTGGCGCCCGACGTGCTCGGGGTGACGGGCCTGAGCAGCGCGCCCGGCACAGCCCGGAGCACGGCGACGACCCGGCCGGCGGCCAAGCCGGCCACCTGCTCCGCGTACTGGGCGCAGCACGTGCACGCCCTGCGCCCCGCCTACCAGGGGCTCACCCGGGCCGCGCTGCCGGTCTGCGGCTACTCCGCCGCCCAACTGCGCGCCGCGTACGGGGCGAACTGGCGGGACGCCGGCAAGGGCCAGACCGTGGCGCTCACCGAGGACGAGTCGCCGACCGCGATGTTCCGCACGCTCACGGCGTACGCCCGCAGCAACCACCTCCCCCTCCCGAAGCCCTCCCAGTTCCGGCAGGTCAAGGCCGGGACCGCGTCCTGCAAGACGTCCTCGGCGGAAGGAGCCCGCGCGGCCCAGTCACCCCCCGTCGACGTCGAGGCGGAGATGGACTCCGAGGCCGTGTACGCCATGGCGCCGGCCGCGAACCAGGTGATGGTGGTGGGCAGCGGCTGCGACGAGGACCAGGCGCTGCTGAACGCGGTCTCCGCCGTCCTCGCCGGTGACGGCCACCGGCCGCTCGCCTCGATCGCGTCCAACTCGTGGCAGATCCCGATCGGGATGGTCTCGCCGAAGATCGTGCACGCCCTCGATGTGCGCGCCGCCGCCGAGGGCGTCGGCCTGTACTTCGCCTCCGGCGACACCACCGGCCTGACGGTCACGGCCTCCGACCCGTACGCGCTGACGGTCGGCGGCACCACGCTCGGCATCGGGCCCGCAGGGAAGCGGCTGTTCGAGACCGGCTGGTCGAGCGACTCCGGCTCGCTCGACGGCGGCAAGTGGACCGACATCGGCATCAGCGGGGGCGGCGGGGGCGTCAGCGACGTCTACCGGCAGCCGTCGTACCAGAAGGGCGTCGTCCCGGCGTCGATGGCGAAGGTCACGGTGGGCGGCAAGACGGTGCTCGGCCGTACGGTGCCCGACATCGCCGCCGCCGCGGACCCCGACACCGGCATGCTGACCGGCTACACCGACACCGACGAGAACGGGAAGCCCGGCCCTTACCGCACGGTCTCCAGCGCCGGCACCAGCCTGGCCACCCCGCTGGTCGCGGGCCTGGTCGCGGACGCCCAGCAGGGCCGGAAGTCCCCGTTCGGCTTCGTCAACCCGCTGCTCTACAGCGCGGCCCGCACCCACGCGTTCCACGACGCGCTGCCGATCAGCAAGTCCGCCCCGCAGCAGGACCGCGCCGCCTACATCGCCCCCGACGAGACCTTCACCGACCCGGGCGTCGACGTCTTCGACACCCACCGCCGCCCGGACACCGACCAGGTGACGACGAGGGGCTACGACACGACGACCGGCCTCGGCACCCCCAACGGCCCGGCGTTCCTCGCGGCCCTGCGCCGCTGCCGCTGATCCCCGCCCACGGCGTGCCGGAACGCGCGCCGCTCACGGCGCCGGCGGCAGGTCCATCAGCGCGAGCTTGGCCGGGTCGGTCAGCGCTGTGATCTCGGTGATCCGGGTGGCGGTGACGGTGAATGCCAGGACCGAGAGCGGGGAGCCGTCCGCGCGCCAGGAGATCACGGCGGGGCGGGTGCCCAGCAGGGCCGGGCGGCCGTGGACGGCCGCGCTCGCGCCCAGCTGCGCGCTCGCGGCGACCCGGGTGGCGCCGAGGGTGACGACCTCGCCGGCCGGGGTGTCGACGGTCAGCCGTACCTCGGGGTCGAGCACCCGCAGCAGCGCCTCGAAGTCGCCGCCGTGCGCGGCGGCCAGGAACGCGTCGACCACCTTGCGCTGCTCGCGCCCGGCCCCGGCCGGCTGCTCGGCGGTCCGCACCTTCCGGCGGGCCCGGCTGGCCAGCATCTTGGCGGCGGCGGTGGACTTGCCGAGGATCTGCCCGATCTCCTCGAACGGCACCGCGAACAGGTCGTGCAGCACGAACGCCAGCCGCTCGCCGGGCCCGAGCGAATCGAGCACGACCAGGAGCGCGAGGCCGACCGAGTCGGCGAGCGCCACGTCGTCCTCGGGGGCGGGCGCGGTGCCGGCGGCCACCACGAGCTCGGGCAGCCGGTCGTCGTAGGACGCCTCGGGGCGGGTGGCCCGGGAGCGCAGCACGTCCAGGCTGATCCGGCCGACGACGGTGGTCAGCCAGCCGGCCAGGTTGTGGATGGTCGCGGTGTCCTGCCGGGACAGCCGCAGCCAGGCGTCCTGGACCACGTCCTCGGCGTCGGCGTGCGAGCCGAGCATGCGGTACGCGACCGCGCGCAGCCGGTCGCGCTCTGACTCGAACGCGCCGGCCACCGGGTCCGTCGGGCTGCTGTCGGACATCTTGTTACCTTCCTCGGTTCCGCTCCGTCATGAGGATGACGGGCCCGGAAGGGCAGAGGTAACCGCTGAAGGAGCAGGACCGATGGAAGCACGTATGAAGAACGCGACGAGCCCCGACGTGATGACGGCGGTCCGCCACCTGCACAAGGCGATCGGCGCGGGGGGCGTGGACCCGCGGCTGCTGAGCCTGCTGCACCTGCGCACCAGCCAGATCAACGACTGCGCGCCGTGCGTCTTCTCCAGCATCATGACGGCGAAGAAGGCCGGTGAGACCGACGAGCGGCTGCACCACGTGGCCGTCTGGCGGGAGACCCCCTTCTTCACCGAGGAGGAGCGCGCCGCCCTCGCCCTGGCCGAGGCGGCCACCCGCCTCCAGGACGGCGCCCCGGGCGTCACCGACGAGATCTGGGACGCCGCGGCCGACCACTTCACCGAGGACCAGCTGTCCTCGATCATCCTGGAGATAGCGACGACCAACTTCTTCAACCGGATCAACCGCACGATCCGCGAGCAGGCCGGCAAGACCTGGTGAACCCTCCCGCGGGTGCGCCGCCGGCGACCAGCAGCCGTCCGCCCGGCGGCGCACCCCGCGGGCCCGAGGTCAGCTGCTGATCGCCGGGGCCTGGCGCACGTAGGCCGGGTCGGTCACCTGGGCGAGCAGGAAGGCGGCCATGTCCGCGCGGCTGGTGGACAGGCCCACCACGCCGTGGCCGTAGTGGCCAACCTTGATGTCGCCGGTGGCCGGGCCGTCGTTGAGCTTGGCGACCCGCACCAGCGTCCAGTCCAGGTCGCAGGCCCTGACCGCCTCCGCCGCCGACCGCACCTCCGCGTAGGGGCGGGGAGCGACGGACTTCACCAGCCGGACGAGGGCCTTGACCTTCAGGTCCGGCTTGTCGGCCGGGTCGGGAACGCTGCACGTGGACACGACCACGAGCCGTTTGACGCCGGCGGTGTCCATGGCGGCGATGATCCTGCGGGTGGCGGCGCTCTCCGAGCCGACCCCCTCGATGACGGCGTCGGCGCCGGTCACCGCTTCGAGGATCGCCGCCTCGTCGTCGAGCTGTCCGGCGACCACGGACAGCTCCGGGTGGGAGACGGCGAGCTTGCCGGGGTTGCGGGCGTAGGCCGTGACCGAGTTCCCCAGGTCGAGGGACCGCTGTACGAGCAGCTGCCCCATCCGTCCGGTCGCGCCGAAGATCGTGATCCTCATGGTGGGCGGCACCTTCCTGGCCGAAAACTGAACCACTAAAGATTCTTTACCGGTGAAGGTAGCACGGGTGGGCGGCCGGGGCGGCAACTAGCATGAGCGGCATCATGGATGAGGCGGAGGACCCCCGGACGGCACGCTGCATGGAGGTCCTGTCGGTCATCGGGGACCTGTGGACCCTGGCGATCGTGATGGCGCTGCAGGAGTCGGGCGCGAAGCGCGAGGGGAACGCGGCGGCCACGCGGACCGCGGAGAGCGGGCAGGCCGAGGCGCGCGAGCCGGGGATGCGCTTCAACGAGCTCCAGCGGGCCGTCCCGAAGCTCAACGCGGTCACCCTCACCAACCGGCTGCGCAAGCTGGAGGACGCCGGCGTCGTCAGCCGGGTCGCGGAGTCGCGCGGCAAGCAGTCCACCGTCTACGACCTCACGCCGTTCGGCCGCAAGCTGCTGCCGATCGTCGACGCGGTCCGCACCGTCGCGCTGGACCTGGAGCGCTCGGGTTTCGCCCCCTGAGCCGGCGAGGTTCTGGCTCCCCCTCCATTTTCAACGTATAGCGCAAGGGGGGGCTTGCGGCAAGGGCCCCGGTCTGCCCCAGAATCGGCGGCGGCGGAAGCCGGAGTCGGGTGAACGGGAGTCATGACGATGCGGGTGCTGTTGACGGCGTGGGGATCGCGCGGGGACGTGGAGCCGCTGGCCGGGCTGGCCGCGGCGCTGCGGGCGGCCGGGGCGGAGGCGCGGGTCTGCGTGCCGCCGGACGAGGAGTTCGGGGCGCTGCTCGCCCGGGCCGGGGCGGAGCTGGTGCCGCTCGGGCCGTCGGTGCGCTCGGTGGTCAGCGGGCCCAAGCCCACCGCGAAGGACGCCTTCCGGCTGGCGCCGGAGCTGGTCGCCGCCCGGTTCGCGACGCTGTCGGCGGCGGCCGAGGGCTGCGACGCGCTGGTGGCGACCGGTCTGATGCCGGCCGGCGCGCCGGACGTGGCCGAGAAGCTGGGCATCGGCTACGTCTTCGCCTGCTTCCACATCGCCGGGATGCCGTCCCGGCACTTCCCGCCGGGCGCGCGGCCGGGCCGGCGGTCGCCGGAGGGCGAGACCGACAACCGGGTGCTGTGGCGGCAGGACGGCGAGCGGGTGAACGCCCTGTACGGCGAGGCGCTCAACGCCGGGCGGGCGGCGATCGGCCTGCCGCCGGTCGGAGACGTCCGCGAGCACGTCGTCACCGCCCGGCCGTGGCTGGCGGCGGACCCGGTCCTGTGCCCGGCGCAGGGCATGACCGACCTCGGCCTCGTACAGACCGGGGCGTGGATCCTGCCCGACGACCGTCCGCTCCCCCGGGACCTTGAGGCGTTCCTCGACGCGGGCGCGCCACCGGTCTACGTGGGCTTCGGCAGCATGGCCGCGCACGCACCCGAGGGCATCGCCCGGGTGGCCGTCGAGGCGTGCCGGGCGCTGGGGCGCCGGGTGGTGCTGGCCCGGGGCTGGGCGGGACTCGCCCCGGTGGACGACGGCGACGACTGCCTGGCCGTCGGCGAGGTCAACCAGCAAGCGCTGTTCGGGCGGGTGGCGGCCGTCGTGCACCACGGCGGCGCGGGCACCACGACGACGGCCGCCGTGGCGGGCGCGCCTCAGGTGGTGGTGCCGCTGATCGCCGACCAGCCGTACTGGGCCGGCCGGGTGGCGGCGCTGGGCATCGGCGCGGCCCACGACGGCCGGACCCCGACCTTCGCGTCGCTGTCCGCCGCGCTGGCCGCCGCCCTGGCGCCGCAGGCCGGGACGCGGGCGCGGGCCGTGGCCGGCACGATCCGCACCGACGGGGCCGCGGTGGCCGCGAAGCTGCTGCTCGAAGCCGGCCGGGCGCCTCGGTAGCACCCGGCCGGCTCAGCGGAGACCGCTCAGCGGCGCTTGCTCAGCGGCGCTCGCCGCTCGGCAGCGCTCGCTCAGCGGCGGCGGCTAGCCGAACACCTCCATCTCGTAGAGCGAGTAGCCCCATTGGCCGGACAGCTGGCTGCCCTGCATGCGGATGTATCTGGCCTGGCCGCTGATGGGGATCTTCTCGGTGCCTCCCGAGGCGTTGGTCTTCGAGTACAGGTCGTGCCAGGTGGAGCCGTCCGTGGAGCCCTGGATCCTGTAGGACTTCGCGTACGACTCCTCCCACAGCAGGTCCACCTCGGAGAGGTTGTACGTGCTGCCGAGGTCCACCTGGATCCAGCTGTTGGCGTCCTGGCTCGCGCTCCACCGGGTGGAGAGGTCGCCGTCGAACGCCTTGGCCGCGGACTGGTCGGCGCTCGACTGCGACGAGGCCGAAGCCGGCTTGCCCTGGGCGAGGTTGGCCTTCGGGGCGCTCATGGTGAGGTTGACGGTGACGGTCTTGCCCGCCTGGAGCGGCAGCACCCGCGCGATGTTGCCCAGCGGGGAGCTCTGGACGGTCACGCCGTCCCCGGTGATCGAGGAGATGCCGGAGCGCTGGATCAGCGTCAGGTTCTGGTCGATCTTCGAGGTGAGCGTCACCTTCGCGGTGTGCGCGCCCATGTCCCAGGCCAGGTCGTTGATGGTGAACTGGCCCTTGCCGAGCATGCCCTTGATGTCGCCCTTGTCCAGGCCCTTGGGCAGCGCCGGCAGCAGTTCGAGCGTGCCCGGCTGGGTGGCGGCCAGCATCTCCATCATCACCGTGGGCACGGAGTTGACCACGTCCGTGGCGAACGTGTTGTGGTTGTTGTAGTGGGAGGTGGCCATGCTGCTGTAGTAGTAGTCGTCCTTGGCGAACCGCAGCAGCTTCGCGCCGACGGAGTCGGCCTGGTTGAGGTCGGCGGCGATCAACGCGCCGTGCAGCAGCCCGTGTCCGGCGTTCTCGTAGGAGCCCTGGTCCTTCTTCTGCAGGAACACCTGGGCGGCCTTGAACTGCGCCGGGTTCTTCTCCGGGGTGATCTCGCGGTAGGGCCAGACCGGCATCAGGCCGCTGGAGTGCCGGTGCTGGTAGTTGTTCTTGTTCTCCAGGTCCGGCCAGGCCCACTCGGCCAGCGCGCCGTCGTTGTTGATCAGGTACGGCGGCAGGTTGTCCAGCTTCTCCTGCCAGACCGGGATCTTGTCGGCGTCCCGGCCGAGCGTCTTGGCGGTCTGGATCAGCGTGGTGAGCGCGAACTTGGCGCCGGAGATGTCGTAGACCGAGTTCACGGCCAGCGGCACCCCGCCGGGCGGGGTGTTCTCCGGGGAGATCGAACCGGCGAAGATGTACTTGCCGTTGGCGTCCTTCTTGGTGAGGAAGTCCTCGTAGAAGTCGCCCATGTCCCGGATCAGCGGGTAGTACTGGTCGGCGAGGAAGGTCTTGTCCCCGGAGACCTCGTAGTACTCCCAGAACGGTTCGAGCAGCCAGGACTCGCCGCCGGTGACGTACTGGTACGGGTAGTCGAAGTTGATGTTCGAGATCAGCCCCTCGCCGTTGGGGGTGTTGCCGCCGGTCAGCATGCCCCTGGTGCCGAGCAGCTTCTTGGCGTTGGTCTCGAAGTCCTTCTGCCACTGCTTGTTGAGCCAGAAGTAACCGGCCATCGCCTCCGGCATGTTGCCGATGTTGCCGCTGGAGATCTGCAGGTTGAGGTTGGCGTCCAGATGGTAGTAGCCGTCCCAGCCGACGTTGCTGTCACCGGTCCAGTTGCCGAGCAGGTCCGGTGCCTCGGTCGGTCCGCTGGAGCCGAGCAGGTGGTAGCGGCCGGCGTAGAACATCCGCTCGTAGAGCGCGGGGATCGGCGTCGAGGAGTTCTTCTGCTCGGCGAGCAGCTCCTCGGTGGACTTGGCGCGGTCGGCGGGGGTGGCGCCGAAGTCGATCGAGACCCGGCCGAAGATCGCGCTGTGCGCGCTGGTGTGCCGGTTCAGCAGCGTCTGGTAGTCGGTGCTGAGGCCGCCGAGCTTCTGCTGGAGCAGGTTCTTGCTCCACTCCTGCTCGGCCGGGACACCGCCGTTGTACGTGCCGTTGTAGCGCTGGGTCAGTGACAGCAGCAGGACGTAACTGGCGTTCGCCACCGTCACCTTGCCGTTGCTGATCGTCTTGGTGCCGTCGGTGACGATCCTGGTGACGCCCTCGTAGCCGGCGTTGTAGCTGCCGCTGGGGTACTTGGCGCGCAGGTTCAGGTAGTCGGTGGTGGAGTTGTCGGTGGTGGTGACGCCCTTGTTGAGCAGGTTCATCGCCGGGTCGATGGACAGGCCCAGCGTCATGGTCTCCTTCTGGCCGGACGGTGCCGCCTGGTACTGGACGGTGGCGCCGTCGGTGCGGGAGACGAACGAGTCGCGCTCCCAACCGCCCTTGTTGTCGCTCCAGTTGACCTTGACCACGCCGTTGGCGTAGTCCGTGGAGCGGACGTAGTTGCTGACCGGCCCGGCGTCCGGCATCTGGATGCTCATCTTGTAGCCGGGGTGCTTGCTGCCCTCGCCGCCGCCCTGGTAGCCCTGCACGTCGGCGGCCAGCTGGTTGGCGTCCTGGTAGTCGTCCGCGATCAGGTCGTCGCGGATCTTGTTGATGTTGTCCTGGCTGACGGTGTTGAAGGTCCGGTGCGGATGGGCCTCCGTCCGCGCCATGAAGAAGTCCTTGTCGTCGAAGACGACGGTGTCGTCGCGCGGATTGCCGAAGACGATGATGCCCTGCTTGCCGTTGCCGGCCAGCAGTCCGTCCTGCCAGTCGCCGTACGACGTCGGGTACGTGGTCGAGGGCGCGACGGTGGCCGAGCCGGCGGCGCCGGGCGGAGTGCTGCCCGAGCTGCCGTAGACCGCGAACTCGTAGAGCGAGTAGCCGTACTGGGTGGCCGGCGTGACGCCCTGCATCCGCACGTAGCGCGCGGCCCTGTTGACGTTGACGGTCTCGGTGCCGCCCTGCCCCGTCGTGGTGGAGAAGGCGTCCGTCCAGCTGGAGGAGTTGTCGGACACCTGGATCTTGTACGCCTTGGCGTACGCGGCCTCCCACGACAGCACGGCCGTGGTGACGTTGTACTCCGCGCCCAGATCGACGTAGATCCAGGCGTTGTTGTCGTTGCTGTGGTCGCTGGACCAGCGCGAGGACGTGTTGCCGTCGATCGCGTTGGCGGCGGTGAACGTGCCGTCCTGGTAGGACGCGACGGCCTTGGCGTTCGCGCCCCGCGCCAGGTTCACCGGCGCGTCGGCGGCCGGCTGCGCCGCGTTGGCCTGCAGCGCGACGGCGACCAGCAGCATGACGGCCACCGCGACGCCGAGCAGCTTCCTGCCGACGGCGGCGGGTGAGGTCGCGGGTGAGGGTGGGCGGGCGGTGCGGGATGAGGGTGGGCGGTTCGTGCCCTGGTTCATGTGGGGGGTCCCTTTCTCAGGTCTGCTCAGGTCTTCTCAGGTCTTCTCAGGTCGGAACCACGCCTGGCAACGTTGTCAGCCGGGTCGCTCGTCCTCAGCCGCCGCTGGTGACGCGGACGGAGGAGATGGCGTCGTTGTTGCCGGTCGCGGTCAGGTTCGGGGTGTCGCTGGTGAAGGTCCACTTGGTGCCGCTGAAGCCCGCGTCCGCGTAGGCGGTGACGGTCAGGCCGGCCGGCACCCGCAGGGAGGAGACGCTGTCGTTGGCGATGCCGGCGGCCTGGAGCTGCGGCAGGTCGTAGCTGCCGGCCGGCAGGGTCGCCGACGGGCCGGAGTAGTTGGCGTCGCCGTACAGGACCGCGGCGCCGGTGCCGGCCGTGGTGGGGGTGCCGTAGACCTCGAACTCGTAGAGCGAGTAGCCGTACTGGGTGGCCGGCGTGACGCCCTGCATCCGCACGTACCGGGCCGCCTTGTTGACGTTCACGGTCTCGGTACCGCCGAGGCCGGTCGTCGTGGAGTAGGCGTCGGTCCAGTGCGAGGCGTCGTCCGACACCTGGATCTTGTAGCCCTTGGCGTACGCCGCCTCCCACGACAGCACGGCCGTGGTGACGTTGTACTCACCGCCGAGGTCCACGTAGATCCACGCGTTGGGATCGTTGCTGTGGTCGCTCGACCAGCGCGAGGACGCGTTGCCGTCGATCGCGTTGGCGGCGGTGAACGTGCCGTCCTGGTAGGACGCGACGGCCTTGGCGTCGGGGTTCGCCGACAGGTTCACCGGGGTGCCGGCCGGCGGCGCGGGCGGGTTGGGGACGGTCTGGCCGGCCGGCGGCCAGAGGGTGAAGGTGTTGGTGCCGCTGTGCGCGGCGGCGAACGGACCGGCCATGGTGTTGCTGCTCGCGACCTGCTGGCCGAAGAAGTCCGTGGTCACGTCGGCCTGGATGCTCTGGTTGGCCAGCGGCATCTTGCCGACCCTGGCCTGGGTGACCGGGGTGTTGCCCTGGATGCCGGACGCGTCGAGGTCGAAGCTCAGCGACAGCCCGCTGGTGGTCGCCGTGGAGTGCAGGTTGGAGACCGTGCCGGTGGAGTTGCCCTCCTTGACCTCGGTCTTGTCGGTGGCGTTGTCGGGCAGCACCGAGCCCTGGACCAGGTTGTTGTACCAGAAGAACTTCTCCGGCGAGGTGAGCGCGGTGGTCTCGTTCATCGTGCCCGGCTGGAAGTAGTACGCGTCCCGGCCGCTGCCGTCGTTGTGGATGTTCCCGTTGTCCACGAAGAGGTTGTTGGCGAAGACGACACCGGTGGCGTCCAGCGTCCTGATGTCGCTGTTGCCGATGAAGACGTTGTTGTCCACCAGCACCGGGCCGAACACGGCCTCCGCGTAGTAGCCCCACGGGCTGTTCATCACGATGTTGCCGGTGATCCGGACGTTCTGGCTGCCCCAGTCGGTCCAGATGCCCGCGGAGTTGCCGCCCTTGGAGTTCTTGACGTAATTGCCCTTGATCAGGCCCTCGTTCATGTAGTGGACCTTGATCGGGGCGGTCTCCGCGCCGCTGAACTCGTTGCGGTAGTTGGTGTCCTCGATCCGGTTGTAGAGGATCTGCGAGTGCCAGGAGAAGACGCCCGCGATGCCCGACTGGCCGCATCTGGCGATGTAGTTGTTGCGCACGATGTGCGAGCCGTACGCGCTGGTGTTGTGGAAGTCGGTGCGCGGTGTGCCCGGACGGTTGCCGGCCCAGGTGTCGTTGCTCAGGCCGATGTCGATGCCGATGGTGCGGGCGTTGAGCACGATGTTGTTCTCGATGATCCACTTCAGCCCGCCGTAGACGCTGATCGCGCCCGCCTGCCGGCGGTCCGGGCTGTCGGGGAAGTCCGAGTAGGTGTTGGCCGCCTGCTTGATCGTCAGGCCGTTGACCGTGATGTAGCCGAGGCCCCACACGTCGGGCGCGAAGACCTGCCGGCGGACGTTGATCTCGGCGAGCCGCGCGTTGGGGTCGGCGCCGTTGAAGTTGGCCCAGATGGTGGTGCTGGACGAACCGACCTCGGAGTACCAGGAGTCGGCCGCGCTCTGCACGGTGCTCAGCGCCGGCTTCTCGTAGTACGCGGTCTCGTCGAGGTAGACGTCACCGGCGGTGTAGCCGGCGAAGGTGCCGCCGCCCCCGCCGTTCGGCTGGCCCTGGGCGTACGGGTTCCAGTCGCCGAAGTAGCTGTTGGGGAGGGTGACGCTCCAGACGTTTCCGGTGCCGTGCGTCCAGGAGTTGACCTCCTCCGAGCCCTTGATCGTCACCTCGCCGTCGCCGGCGTTGGTGTACGTGATCCGGTGCGACTCGTCGGTGCCGCCGCGGGCCGGCTTGACCGTCTCGCGGTACAGCCCGGAGTGCACCATGACGGTGTCGCCCGGCTGCGCCTCCTGGGCGGCGTGGTTGATCGTCAGATACGGCGACGCCTGGGTGCCGGCGTTGCTGTCGCTGCCGTTCTTGGCGACATGGATGACGCGCGGGGCCGCCGCGGCGGCCTGCGCGGTGATCGCCGGTACGGCGATCGACACGAGCGCGAAGACGCCGGCGAGGGCGCAGAGCGCTTTGATCCGTGGGCCGGCGCGCCAGGGCCGCCAGCGGTTTTTAAGTTTCATTATTAATCTATGCAACTTTCTCTGGTGATCTGCCCGCAACAAGTGGCGGCGGTTCGTGCACGGTACCGGCGGCCCGCGCCCGCGACAAGAGATCCGACAGAGGGTACGTGGCGGCCCGTTCGGCGGACGGGCTTACGCGCGCGCCGCGACCTGCGGGCCGTGCCCGGGCGCGACCGACCCCTGGAGCACCAGGGCGGCGCCGCCGATCGCCGCCGCGTCCCGCGGGTTGCTCGACAGGTCCACCCGCACGCCGTGCATGTCCCGGGTGAACGCCTGCCGGGCCAGCCGGCGGCGGATCTCCGTCACGTAGATCGACCCGGCGACGGCGAAACCGGGCCCGGCCAGCACCAGCGTGTCCAGGTCCCACAGGTTCGCCAGCGTCACCGCGCCCTCCGCGAGCAGCGCCGCCGACTCGTCGACCAGCGCCCGGGCGTCCTCGTCACCGTAGATCGCGGCCCGCGCGAGCACGTCGAAGGCCCGGTCGTCGGGGTCCTCGGAGCGGATCCGCAGCCGGTCCGCCAGACCGGGTACGGCCCTGGCCCGTCCGACCAGCACCCGCGGAGCGGCGTACTGCTCCAGGCAGCCCCGGTTGCCGCAGTAGCAGGGCTCGCCGTCCCGGACCACCGCGATATGGCCGATCTTGCCCGCGTTCGAGCTGGCGCCGCGGTGCAGCGCGCCGTCCAGCACGACGCCGGAGCCGATGCCGGAGTTCATGTAGAGGCAGCCGAAGGTGCGCTCCCGGGAGACCTGCCGGCCCCAGAACTCCCCGACGGCCGCCGCCGCGGAGTCGCTGTCGACCAGCACCGGCACGCCGAGCCTGCTGGTCAGGGCGTCGGCGAGGTCGAGCCCCGCCTGCGGCAGCAGCCCGGCCGGGGCGAGGAAGCCGCCGCGGACGACGTCGACCGGGCCCGGGCCGACGACGGCCATCCCGGCCACGCTCTGCGGCGGCAGCCCGAGCCCGTCGGTGACATCGCGGTACAGCGCCGCCAGCCGCGCGACCACCTCGGCCGGCCGGCCGTCGGCGGGCCCGGCGACCAGCTGCCGGCCCACGGTGCCGCCGCGGGTGTCGGTGACCACGCAGGTCAGGGTGTCGGCGCCCATGTGGATGCCGACGCCGTACGCGGCACGGGAGTTGATCACGAGCATGGTCCGCGGCTTGCCGCGGGTGGCCACCGTGTCGCCGGTCTCGCGGACGACGCCGTCGTCGATCAGCCGGCGGACGATGTTGGAGATCGTCGGCTGCGTCAGCCCGGTGACCTTGACCAGCTCCACCCGGCTGATCGGTCCCGAGGACCGGATGAGGTCAACGATGAGCGCCCGGCTGCCGGGTCCCGCAGCCGCCGACTCCCGTCGGGCCACGCTCGACCACCTCTCTTCTCGCCGTACGCTGTCGCACGGCTACGTTACGGGGACGAGGTTAATCGACCAGGAGGAAACCATGGCCGCGGCACCTGCCGGCCCCGGGCCGGACGCGCAGCCCGGCACGCAGCAGAGCCCGCAGCCGGGCACGCCGGTCGGACTCGCGCTGGTGAGGGACGCCGAGGTGCTCGGCACCGAGCCGTTCTTCCACGAGTTCATCGCCGGGATGGAACGCGTCCTGGTGCCGCTCGGGGTGCCGGTGCTGCTCCAGGTGGTCGCCACCGTGGCGCAGGCGTGCGAGCGGATGCGGGCCTGGGCGCGGCACGGCCAGGTGCAGGGGCTGATCCTGATCGACCTGCTGCCCGGCGACGAACGGGTCGCGCTGGTCAAGGAGTTGGGGCTGCCGAGCGTCGTCATCGGCGACCCGGTGACGGCCGGCGGGCTGCCCGCGGTGTGGACGCAGGACGACGTGGCCATGGCCGATGTCGTCGCCGAACTGGTCGCGGCCGGCCACGCGCACCTGGGCCACGTCGGCGGCCCGGCGCAGATGGCGCACACGATCATCAGGCGGCGCACCTTCGAGGCGGTCGCGGCCGAGCACGGGGTGCGCACCACGACGTTCGACGGCGACTACTCCGAGGCCGCCGGCGTGCGGGCCATCGCCGCGGTCGCCGCCGCCGCGGCCGCCGACCGGCCCACCGCGCTGGTCTTCGACAACGACGTGATGGCGCTCGGCGCGCTGCACGAGGCGGGCCGCCGCGGCCTCGCCGTCCCGGCCGACCTGTCCCTGGTGGCCTGGGACGACTCGGCGCTGTGCCAGCTCGCGGTGCCGCCGGTCAGCGCGGTCAGCCACGACGTGCAGGAGCTCGGCGAGCTGGCCGGGAACACGCTGGCGGAGGCGCTGACGGGGGCCGAGGTGCGTACCGTCAAGGCCGCGCCGGCCCGGCTGGTGGTCCGCGGCACGCTGTAGCCGGGGGCGCGCCGGGCGGCCGGTCGGGGTGGCGCGGCGGGGGCCGCGCGGACTGCCGCATCGTTCGCGCATCTCTTTCATAGATTACTAATCTTACTTATTGACTTCCGTTGACTGCTCCTGGACGCTGTGTCCCGTTCGAGCACGTTCCGAGCAAAGGAAAGCTCTATGGACCACCGCATCAGCCCGCGGGCCGTGCGCGTCGTGGCCGCATCCGTCGTCAGCGCCCTCTCCCTCGTCCTGGGCGGCTGCGGCACCGGCGGCGACTCGGCGAACGGCAGCGGCGGCAGCGACTCGATCGACGTCGTCACCCGCTGGGACGCGGGCAACACCGCCCGCGCCGCCCAGGACCAGGTCTTCAAGGACTTCACCAAGGCCACCGGCGTCAAGGTCAACTCCACCGACGGCCTGGAGACCATCGACGACCAGGTGGAGAACGCCGTCGCCGCCGGCAAGTCGCCCGACGTGGTGATCGTCAACCTCTACGACAAGACGCTGGGCTGGCTGGACGCCGGCGTCACCGTCCCGGTCGACGGCTACCTCAAGGACTGGGGCCTGGCGGGCAGGATGAAGCCGGCCGCGCTCGACGAGTGGCGGGTCGGCGGCAAGTCCGGCGGCAAGCTGCAGGGCCTGCCGTTCTCCGGCTTCAGCTGGCCGGTCTGGTACAACACCGACCTGCTCAAGCAGGCCGGCGTCGACAAGGTGCCGACCACCACCGACGAGCTGATCGACACCTCGAAGAAGCTGCGGGCCAAGCACATACAGCCGCTCACCGTCGGCGGCAACGACTGGACCGGGCAGAAGCTCTTCTACCAGATCGCCGAGTCCTACACGGACGCGCCGACCATGGAGAAGGTCATGCAGAGCGGCGGCTACTGCGCCAACCCGTCCGTCATGAAGGGCATCGGCCTCTTCACCCAGCTGCGGGACGCCGGCGTCTTCACCGACAACGCGGCCGGCCTGAACGCCGACGCGATGTACGCCGCGTACTACTCCGGCAAGGCCGCGATGATGTCGGCCGGCTCCTGGGCGTACACCGACGCGAAGAAGTCCGGCACCGGCGTGGAGAAGCACACCGCGCTCGGCGGCCTGCCGCTGCCGGCCGGCTCCGTGTACCAGCAGCCCACCGCGCTCCAGGGCTTCACCGGCGTCGGCTTCATGATCACCAAGCGCGGCGCGTCCAAGGACCGGATCGACAACGTGCGGAAGTTCATCACGTCCTTCTACAAGGACCCGACGGTCGGCTCCTTCGTCAAGGACGCCAGCATCCTGCCGCCGACCACCGGCGACTTCTCGAAGTACGCCACCGACCCGCTGCTCTCGCAGTCGCTCACCCTCGACGGCAAGGTCGACTACGCCGTGGTCCCCGACGTGTGGATCGGCTCCGCCTCCGACCCGATCATCCAGGTGCTGACCGGGGCGTACGGCAAGTCGTCGGCCGCCAAGATCTGCGCCGGCCTCGACAAGGCCACCAAGGGCTGAGCCCCGCGGGTCCCGGCGGGGGCCGCCCTGACCCGGGCGGCCCCCGCTCCGCTGCGGCGGTCCCTACTCCCTGCCCCAGAACGCCACTTGCCGAAAGAAGCGCATGATGTCATCGACCAGCACGCTGCCGGCCGGCGCCCGCGCCGCGCAGCCGGCTGCCGCCGCTCCCGTCAGACGAAGGCGCGGCGGCAGCGCCCTGCACTCGCCGCGGCTGCTGTGGCTGACGGTCCCGTCCCTGGTGTGGTTCGCCGTCTTCTCGGTCGGCCCGCTGGTCGCGATGTTCGTCATCGCGACGCTGAGGTGGAAGGGGCTGATCTACGACCCCAGTTACGTCGGCACGCAGAACATCCGGCACGTCTTCACCGACCCGGTGTTCCACGACGCGCTGCGCAACAGCGCCATCCAGGTCGCCGTCGTGATCCCGGTGATGATCCCGCTGGCCTTCATGCTCGGCTACCACCTGAGCACCAGGCCGCGCGGCTACCGGGTGCTGTCGGTGCTGTACTTCTCCCCCGGTCTGATCTCGATCTCCATCACCGGGATGATCTTCTACGGGGTGCTGTCCCCGAACGGCGGCGCCAACGGTCTGCTGAGCGCGGTCGGCCTCGACTCGCTGGTCAAGCCGTGGCTCGCCGACCCCGGCACCGCGCTGTTCAGCCTGATCGCCATCGACCTGTGGCGCGGTGTCGGCTGGACCGCGGTGCTCTTCGCCGCCCGGCTGTCCAGCCTGCCCGCCGAGGTCACCGAGGCGGCCCGGCTGGACGGCGCCGGCCGGTTCCGGATCATGTGGCAGATCGCGTTCCCGATGGTCAAGGAGTACGTCAGGACGCTGACGATGCTCCAGTTCCTGTGGACGCTGTTCACCTCCGCCGCGCTGATCCTGCTGCTCACCAAGGGCGGCCCCGGCACCTCGTCCACCACGCTGTCCTATCTGGTCTACGAGAAGGCGTTCTCGCAGAGCGACCTCGGCTACAGCCAGGTGGCCGGCGTCGTCCTGCTCATCCTCGGCATCGCCGGGATGCTCCTCATCCGTGTCCTGCTGCGCAGCCCCCTGGAGAAGACCCGATGACCGCCCCGAACCCCGTCCGGGTGCCGCACCGCCCGTCCGCGGGGCGCCGCTCGCGCCGACCGCGCGGGTCGGTCGCCACCGTGCTGTCCTGGCTCTACGCGGCGCTGCTCGCCGCGCCGCTGTACTACCTCGCGGTGAGCGCGCTCAAGACCAACATCGAGATCTTCAACCACCCGTTCGCGCTGCCCGAGCACTGGCTGTGGAAGAACTTCAGCACCGCCTGGCACACCGCCGACCTGGGCACCGCGCTGCTCAACTCGCTGTTCATCTCGGTGGTCGCGATCGCGCTGACGCTGGGCCTGGCGCTGCCGGCCGCCTACGCGCTGGCCCGGCAGGACAACCGGCTCTCCCGGCTGGTCTCGGGCACGTTCGCGGTCGGGTTCCTGATCCCGCCGTTCGCCGCGCTGATCCCCACGGTCGTGCTGGCCATCAAGATGCACCTCTTCTACACCCGCGAGTTCCAGATCCTGTTCCTGCCGGCCAGCGCGCTGCCGCTGTCGGTGCTGCTGCTCACGCAGTTCATGCGGACGGTGCCGCCGGCGCTGGTGGAGTCCGCGGCGATGGACGGCGCGGGGCACTGGCGGGTGCTGGTCAGCGTGTTCATCCCGATCGCGATGCCCGGTGTCGTCAGCGTGACGATCCTGCAACTCCTCACGTTCTGGAACGAGTACCTGTTCTCGCTGACCATCACCGGCACCGCGCCGGACATCCGCACGGCGCAGGTCGCGCTGCCGACGCTGGTCTCGGACTCGACCAACTTCGGGGTGCTCACGGCGGGCACGCTGCTGACGCTGCTGCCGGTGTACTTCGCGTACTCGATCTCCAGCCGCCGGATGCAGGAAGCACTCACCGCAGGGGCGGTCAAGGGATGACACTCACCACACCGGCGGCAACGGCCGCCGCCAGCCGGCTCGACCTCGGCGGGGCATGGGAACTGACCTGGTCCGACGGGCCGCAGGACGCGCCCGAAGGCGTCCGCGGCACCGCCGTGCCCGCGCGGGTGCCGGGCGAGGTGCACACCGCGCTGCTCGCCGCCGGGCTGATCACCGACCCGGACGCCGGGCTCGGCGAGCTCGCGCAGACCTGGGTCGGCCACTCGCAGTGGACCTACCGCCGCCGCTTCACCTGGACGCCGAAGGCCGGCACCAGCACCGACCTGGTGGCCGACGGCCTGGACACGATCGCCGAAGTCCTCGTCAACGGGCGGCACATCGGGGCCGCGAAAGACCAACACCTCACCTATCGCTGGCCCGTTGACGACGCACTGCGGCCCGGCGACAACCTGATCGAGGTGCGCTTCGCCTCGGCCTGGGACGCCGCCCGCGCCCATGAGCGCGCGCACGGACCGCTGCCGAGCCCGTACGACGAGCCGTACCCGCACATCCGCAAGGCCGCGGCGAACTTCGGCTGGGACTGGGGGCCGCACTTCGTCACCACCGGCATCTGGCGCGGCATCCGCCTGGAGACGTACACCGGCCGGATCGAGCACATCAGGCCGCTGGTCACGCTCGCCCCCGACCACAGCGCCGCGCACATCACGGCGCACGTGCGGGCGGAGGCGCCGGTGGGCGCGCACGTGCGGATCGAGCTGACCGACCCGGACGGCGGCCCGGTCGCCTGGGCGACGAGCACGGTCGTGCACGGCGAGGCGGCCGTCACGCTGACCGTCGAGGACCCCGAGCTGTGGTGGCCGATCGGCCTCGGCAGCCAGCCGCGCTACCGGCTGCGGGCCGAACTCATCGCCTCCGGAGCGGAGTTGGACGCCACCGCGGTCCGGGTCGGCCTGCGCAGCGTGGCGGTCGACGAGAGCCCCGACGCGCTCGGCACCCGCTGGGCGCTGGTCGTCAACGGCACGGTGGTGCGGATCCGCGGCTACAACTGGATCCCCGACGACACCCTCGCCAGCCGGGCCACGCCGGAGCGGGTCGCCGCGCGGATCGACCAGGCGGTGGCGGGGAACGCCAACCTGCTGCGGGTGTGGGGCGGCGGCCACTTCGCGACCGAGGAGTTCCTCACCGCGTGCGACGAGCGCGGGGTGCTGGTCTGGCACGACTTCCTGTTCGCCTGCGCCGCCTACAGCGAGGACGAGGAGACGGCCGAACTGGTCACCGCCGAGGCCGAGCAGGCCGTCGCGCGGATGTCGCCGCACCCCAGCCTGGTGCTCTGGTGCGGCGGCAACGAGACGGTGGTCGGCCTGCACCACTGGGGCTGGGCCGACCAGTTGGGCAGCCGCGGCTGGGGCGCGGCCTACTACCTGGACGTGCTGCCGCGGGTGCTGGCCCGGCTCGACCCGACCCGCCCGTACCTGCCCAACTCGCCCTGGTCCGGCACGCTCGAGCGGGACCCGACGGCCGACAGCCACGGCCCGAGCCATCTGTGGGACGCGTGGAACGAGGCGGACTACGCGCACTACCGGGACCACGATCCTTCGTTCGTCTCGGAGATGGGCTGGTGCGGGCCGGCGGCCTGGACCACGCTCGAACGGGTGCTGGACGGCCAGACGCCCGGGCCCGACTCACCGCTCACCCGGCACCACCTGCGCGCGATCGACGGCATGCACAAGCTGACCCGCGGCCTGCAACCGCACGTGCCCACGCCCGGCAGCGGCGCCGACTGGCACTTCGCGACCCAGGTGGTGCAGGCGCGCGCGGTCGCGGCCGGCACGGAGTGGCTGCGGTCGCGGGAGCGGTGCGCCGGGGTGGTGGTGTGGCAGCTCAACGACTGCTGGCCGGCCATCAGTTGGTCGGCCGTGGACAGCGCGGGCATCGAGAAGCCGCTGTGGCACGCGCTGCGCCGCTCGTTCGCGCCCCGGCTGGTCACGGTCCAGCCGGTCACCCCAGGACCGACCCACGATCCGACCGGCCCTGACGGGCTGGTCCTGGCCCTCGTAAACGATTCCGCCGCGGCCTGGCGGCCCGAGGTGGTGATCCGCCGGGTCGGCCTGGACGGCCGCGAGCACGCGCGGGTGCGGATGACGGCGGACTGCCCGGCCGGCGGGCTCCTGCACCTTCCGGTGGACCCGGAGGTCGCCGAACCGGCCGACCCGCACGGCGAGTTGCTGGTGATCGACGCGGACGGCTCGCGAACCACGTGGAGCTACCGCCCCGACCGCGAGCAGACGGCTCCGCGCCCCGAGCACCGGGTGGACCTGACGGTGGCGGACGGCCAACTCCGTCTGGAGGTGACGGCGTTGACGGTCCTGCGCGATGTGTGCGTCTTCGCCGACCGGCTGGCCGGCGAGCTGGACATCCCCCCGGGCGAAATCATGGTCGACGCCGCGATGATCACCCTCCTCCCCGGCGAGCGCCACACGTTCCGCGTCACCCGCCGCACGGGCCCGCCGATCCCGGAGAGGTCAGCGGCGGCGCTGTCGCGCAATCCCCGGCTCCTGGAGGAGGCGGTGAGGTCCTTCGGCGAGGTCAGCCGCTGACCTCGCCGTCAGAACGAGTCCCCGTACCAGTGCACGGCCCCCGGCGCGCTCACCGTCGCGACGACCTCGTCGACGGTGGCGCCCAGGGCCCGGGCCATGCCGAACCGGGTGGGCGCGGCCGTGACCTCCGCGAGCAGAAGCGGCAGCGCCTCCCGCACGGCCCGGACCGCCGGCAGCCGAACCCCCACCCCCCACGCGCCCACATCCCGCGCCCGCGCACCGGCGAAGGCGAAGAGCGCCCCGGCAACGTCGGCCCCGTGGCCGGGCGCGAGGGCGATCTCGGCGATCTCGACGTGCCCGGGACGGGGGTGCCGCACGACGAGGAAACCCGCGGGCCGGGGCGCCGCTTCCGGGTCGGTCTCCGCGAGCAGTGTCTCGGTCGGGGGCGCGTACCAGACCGGGACACGGTGCTGCCAGTCCTCCGCGGTGCGGACCGTCGTCAGCGGGCGGGACGCGTCGAACGTGGCGCGCAGTTCTTGGAGGGCCGGCAGGTCGGCCGGGATCGCCGGGCGAACGGTCACCGGGCCCGCGGGGGCGAGCCGGTCCGGGGCGGGGTCGGCCGGGGGGCCTGACCAGCCCGGGGCGGCGAAGGTGCGCCAGCCCGCGTTTTCGTAGACCGCCGGGGTGGACGTGAAGAGGAGGGACCACGCGCAGCCGTCCGCCGTCATCGTCGCCACGGCCGCCGCCAGCAGCCGGCGGACGTGGCCCCGGCCGCGGGCCTCGGGGTGGGTGGCGACGCTGCCGAGGCAGCCCACCTGCTGCGGCTCGCCGGTGGAGGAGCGGATCGGGCGGGGCTGGTAGTGGACCACGGACACCGGGCGTCCGCCGTCGTCCACGGCGACGAACGTCCGGCGGTGCCGGCCGGGGTCCTGGGACCACAGCGCGATGACCGGCGCCGGGTCGGGGAAGGCCGCCGTCCACAGCGCGTGCAGCGCCGGCTCGTCCGCCGGGGTCGCGGTGCGGTACTCCATGGCGGCGGCCTCCCAGGTCGAACGTCCGGTTCAGATAAGGCGGTTGAGCGGGCCGCGGGCCTCCGGGGCGGCGGCCCCCCAGGTCGAACGTCCGGTGCGCGTAGGGCTGTTGAGCGGGCCGCAGGTCTCAGAGCGTGAGGTTGCCCGTCCTCGCACTGACCCGCCCGCCGTCCGGCGGCATCCCCTCCCGCGTGACGCCGTCCTCCGTGCACGCGGTGTGCAGCAGCGAGGACGAGCCGGTGAACGCGGCCGCCGCCAGGGCCAGTCGGCCGCCGGCGAACCGGGCGCCGACCGCGCTGTACCGGTTGGTGCCGTCCGCCACCCGCAGGTGCGCCGTGTCCGGGCCGGAGGCGCTGCTGCGCAGATCGCCCAGCTCCCAGCTGACGGTGGCCCCGGCGGCCCCGGTGTCCCGCGCGAGCAGCGCCCGCGCCGCGTTCGTACCGGAGAGCACGGCCCCGCCGCCCACGCTGATCCGCTGGTCGCGCACCGCGCTGAGCGCGATCCCGGTGTCGGTGAGGCTGCCGCCCTCGACGGCGACCTCGGCCGCGCCGACCGACAGCGGGGCCGCGTCCGCACGGCCGACCAGCCGGCAGTCGCTGAAGCGGACGGCGCCGGCCCCGCGCAGCACCGTGCCGTCGAGCCCGGTGAGCGTGCTGCGCACGAAGTGCACCGGCGCGGTGACCGGGGTCTGCACCAGGACGGCGGCCTTCGGCAGGTCGAAGGTGCAGTCGGTGATCGTGGTCGGCCGGGTGGAGCGCGCCGAGCGCTGCCCGACCGCGAAGAACGAGGCCGTACAGCCCCGCAGTTGGGCGCCGTCGGCGTTGACCACCAGCGTGCCGGCCGGGTCGAAGGTCGGCCGGGCGATGACCTTGACGTTCTCCAGCGTCAGATCGGTGATCTTCGTGTTGGCGGTGAACCACGAGCAGACGTGGTCGCGTACGGTGATCCGCTTGGCCGACTCGCCCCACTGCGCGCCGGAGTTGGCGATGTCCATCAGCCCCGAGTTGCCCTCGAAGAGCAGGTCGTGCTCGTACTGCCCGTGGGTGGTGAACGGGTTGCCGCCCTCGTCGTCACCGTCGCCGTGGCAGTTCACGACCTGGCAGTAGGCGGACGCCGTCAGGTCGTTGAGGTGCCGGACGTTGCTGGTGGTGCAGTCCGCCACGTGCCCGTAGAGGCAGTAGATCTGCTGGGTGAGGTAGCCGGCGCCGCCGTAGAACACGGTGGGCGGGTTCTTCAGGCCGCAGTCGACCGTGCGGTACCGGGTGCACCAGCGCCGCATGACCACCGGCCAGAACGTGCCGGTGGCCTGGATGCCGGAGACGTCGCAGTCCACGGCGTACTCGTACGCCACGGGGTGCGATCCGGTGTACTCGTCGTCGGTCGCGCCGGTGTCCTGGCCGGCGCCGAGGAAGACCAGGTTGCTCACCCGGGCGCCGACGACCGGCTCGACCCGGCGCCAGGTCAGGGTGCGGCCGGCCGCCAGCGGCCAACCGTTGAGGTAGCCGACCCGGATGTGGCCGCCGTCGATGATCTCGGTGATCTCGACCATCTTCTGCAGCTCGCGCTCGTCGCTGCCGCCGCCGGCCACCTCGTCGCTCTGCACCGCCCACCACTGGCCGACCTCGAAGGCGCCCGCGTCGGGTACCGGGAAGGCGTCGGTGAGTTCGATGACACCGGCGGCCAGCGGGTGGCTGACGGTGTCGCCGGTGGCGGTGCCCTGGAAGAACAGCACCGCGCCGAACGGGTTGTCGTGGACGTTGCGTTCGATGCCGCCGGTGTGGACGGTGTGGCCGCCGAAGTCGAGCTCGATCCGCGAGCGGTGGAAGGTGTGCCGGCGCCGGAACAGCAGGTCGGTGTGCGCCTCGACCCGGTGCACCGACGGGTCCAGGACCATCGCGTCGAGGGCGTCGTCGGCCGGGACGGCCGCGTCGAACAGGCCGAAGCCGCGGAAGTCGAGCACGCCGTCGTGCAGCCGGCGCCAACGGCCTTGTGCGGGGCGGTCGTTCGGCCGCAGCAGGGTGCCGCCGTTGGGTGCGCCGGTGCTGCCGGCGTCCCACCGTACGGTCATGCCGCCGCCGTCGCCGGGCGAGCGGTAGCCGGCGACCACCGCCACAGCCCCGTCCCGCAGGCCCTTGGACCGTACGGCGAGCAGTTCCGCCACGGTGTTGTGGGCCGTCGTGCCGTGCTGACCGGCGGCGGGCGCGGAGCCGGGCGTGGCGGCCCGGGCCGGGGTGGCGAGCGCGCCGGCCGCGACGGCGGCGGCGCCCACGCCGCCGGTGCGGAGCAGGTGTCTGCGGGTGCTGGTCGTCATGGGGTCTCGCCGTCCTTGTGCCGGGGGCGGAGCGAACTGCGGTACGGGGGCATGAAGTCGGTGCGCGGCATCTGGTCGGCCAGCACCCCGCCGTCCACCACGATCCGGGTGCCGGTCAGGTAGCCGCCCTCGTCGCAGGCGAGCAGCAGCAGCGCGCCGCCGAGCTCCTCGGGCCGCGCGTAGCGGCCCAGCGGGATGCGCCGGCGGTAGGCAGCCTCGAACGCCTCCCGGTCGAAGGGGAATTCGCCGTCGATGGGGGTGTCCACCATGCCGGGGGCGATGCTGTTGACCGTGATGCCGTGCGGGGCCAGCTCGACCGCGAGGGTCTGGGTGAGCAGGTCGACGGCGGCCTTGGAGGCGTTGTAGTGCGCCAGCCCGGCCTCGGCGACAAGCGCGTTCTTGGAGGTGATGGTGATGATCCGGCCGGGCAGGCCGTCGGCGACCATGTGCTCGGCGATCCGCTGGGTCAGGAAGAACACCGCGTCGAGGTTGACCCGCATCACCCGGTACCAGCTGCGCGGGGTGATCTCGTTGAACCGCTCCAGGGCCGCGGTGCCGGCGTTGTTGACCAGGATGCGGATCGGGCCGGCCTGCTCGCGCACCCGGTCGGCGAAGCCGTGCAGCGCCTCGGTGTCGGCCAGGTCCTGCTCGACGACGAGCACGCCGCGGCCCGCGGCGCGGACCAGCGCGGCGGTCTCGGCCAGCCCTTCGGCGCCGGGCAGGTCGGTGAGGACCAGGTCGGCGCCGGCCTCGGCCAGTGCCACCGCGAAGGCCCGGCCGAGGCCGCCGGCGGCCCCGGTGACCAGCGCGGTGCGCCCGGTCAGGTCGAAGGCGGTCACGGCTGCTCCAGCCCGAGCAGTTCCAGCGACGGGCGGTGGATCAGCGCCTCCACCGCGTCCTGGTCGAGCGGGTCGAGGCCGGGGATGCCGGGGATCCGGGCGATCGCACGCAGGCCCTCGACCGAGTCGTCGACGGTGGTGAACGGGTAGTCGCTGCCGAAGAGCAGCTTGTCCCAGACCCCGTAGTCCTGCACCAGGCGCAGGCTGTGCCACAGCTGGAACGGCCGGTAGTGCAGGGCGCTGATGTCGGCGTAGACGTGCCGGTGCTTGCGGATCACCGCGATGCACTCGCCCTCGAAGGGGTGGCTGAGGTGGGCCAGCACCATCCGCAGCTCCGGGTGGCGCATCGCCACCCAGTCCAGGTGCCGGGGCATCGCGTACTCCAGCGGAGCCTGCGAGACGAAGGTGGTGCCGGTGTGGACGAGCAGCGGCAGGCCGTGCCGCTCGGCGTACGCGTACAGCGGCTCGTACTCGGGCGCGGCCGGGTCGAATCCGGCGTACATCGGCATGAGTTTGATCCCGCGCAGCCCCAACTCCTGGTGGCCGTGCCGTAGTTCGTCCTGCCAGCCGGGCTGGGTCGGATCGAGCGCGAGGTAGCCGATCAGCCGGTCGGGCTGCTCGGCCACGTACTTGGCGACCGCGGAGTCGTCCACCCACAGCCCGCTGCGGCGCGCCTTGCCGCCGACCACGATGGTGCGGGTGCCGGCCGGGGCGGTCGCCGCGTAGTCCGCGTACCGCACCGTGAGATCGACCTCGCCGGCGTGCGCGCGGGCCGACTCGGCGCGGAAGGCGTCGTCGAAGTCGTGGCTGTGCCGGAAGAGATGGGAGTGGACGTCGGTGATCGGCTGCGTCATGTGCGTTCCCTCTTCTCCCAGCCGGCCTCGAACATGTTCCAGAAGCCGTGGGTCGGCGGGTGCTCGGCGAAGACCTCGTCGGCCAGTTCGACGCCGAGGCCGGGCGCGTCCGGCAGCCCGACGTACCCGTCGGTCACCGGCAGCGTGCCGCGGACCGCCTCGAAGACGAACGGTTCGAGCAGGCCGTCGAAGGTCTCCAGGATCTTGAAGTTGGTCAGGCCGAACGCGGCGTGCGCCGAAGCGGTGGTGCACAGCGGCGAGTTGGAGTTGTGCGGGGCGACCACCATGCCGTGCGCGTCGGCCTGCGCGGCGATCTTCCGCAGCTCGGTGAAGCCGCCGGCCATCGACAGGTCGGGCTGCACGATGTCCACCGCGTGGGTGGCGAACAGCTGCTTGTACTCGTAGCGGTTGTGGAAGTGCTCGCCACCGGAGAGCGGGAACGGCGCCAGCTGCCGCAGTTCGGCGTAGCGCTCGATGTGCGTCCACGGCAGCGGCTCCTCGAACCAGCCGATGTCGTACGGCGCCAGCTCGTACACCAGCCGCCGCGCGGTGCCCATCGCGAACCGGGCGTGGCCCTCGATGAACAGCTCCACCTCGGGGCCGACCGCCTCCCGCACCGCTGCCACCAGCGAGAGCGAGCGGTGCAGTTCGGGGCGTTCCAGCTCGTGCAGTCCGGCGCCGAACGGGTCGAACTTCAGCGCGGTGTAGCCCTTGGCCACGGTCTCCTTGGCCTTGGCGGCGAAGACCTCGGGCTCGCGCTCGCCGGTGTACCAGCCGTTGGCGTAGACCCGGACCCGGTCCCTGGTGGCGCCGCCGGTCAGCCGGTAGACGGGGACCCCGAGCGCCTTGCCCATCAGGTCGTACAGCGCCTGGTCCACGCCCGAGACGGCGATGCCGCCGATGTCGCCGCCGCGCAGGAAGTCGCCCTGGTACATCCGCAGCCACAGTTCCTCGACGTCGAACGGGTCGGCGCCCAGCAGGTGGCGGCGGCCCATCGCCTCGGTGAGCCGGCAGGTCTCGTCCGCCCGGTAGGGGTGGGTGATCTCGCCGACGCCGGTCAGGCCCTGGTCGGTGTGGACCCGGACGTAGCCGAAGTCCCGCCAGGAGGTGCCGAGTTGCAGGGTCTCGACCTTGCTGATCCGGCCGGCCGGGCCGGCCGGGCGGCTGGTGTTCACGGTCAGCATCAGCGGACTCCCTTCGCGGGGGCGGCATTCGGGGTCGGGCCGGCACCCGGGGTCGGAGCGGCGGCGCCGCCCATCGTCGAGGTGTGCGCGAGGTCGCTCGGGCCGCCCTCGGCCAGCGTCCGCTTCACCGCGGCCTCGGTCGCCTCGACCAGCCGGTCCACGTCGGCGTCGGTGTGCGCGTAGGACAGGTGGCTGCGCTTGAGGTTGAGCGGCAGCTCGAACACGCCGTGGCCGATCAGGTGCCGGCGGTAGCCGACGAACAGCGCGGTGTCGTTGGCGAGCAGGTCGTCGTAAGCGAGCGGCGCCGGTCCCGGCATGAAGTAGCTGACGAAGACCGAGCCGTAGCCGGTGACCACGGCGGGCACGTCCAACCGGCGGTAGAGCGCGTCGAGTTCGGTGCGCACCCGGTCGCCGAGCCGGAAGACGTGCTCGTGCACCGGCTCCTCGCGCAGCTTGCGCAGCGTGGCCAGCGCGGCGGCGACCGGCGCCGGGTGGCCGTTGTAGGTGCCGGCGAAGAAGACCGGGCCGCCGGGGCGGCTGCTGAACAGGTCCATCAGGTCGGCCCGGCCGCCGAGCGCCCCGATCGGGGCGCCGTTGGCGATGGCCTTGCCGAGCGTCGTCAGGTCGGGGGTGATCCCGCAGATCGCCTGGTAGCCGCCGAGCGCGTGCCGGAAGCCGGTGATCACCTCGTCGAAGACCAGCACGCTGCCGGCCGCGGTGCACTCCTCGCGCAGCGTGCGCAGGAACTCCTCGGTGGGCAGCAGCGCGCCGACGTTGTGCGGGATCGGCTCGACGATGACGGCGGCGATGTCGGCGCCGTGCTCCGCGAACACCTGCCGGACGCCGGCCGGGTCGTTGAAGCGCAACACCAAGGTGGCGTCCAGGACTTCGGGCAGGATGCCGGTGGAGGTCGGGTCGGGCCGGCCGACCCGGTCGGCCGCCGAGATAACGTTCAGGCTCACCGAGTCGTGCCAACCGTGGTAGCAGCCCTGGAACTTCACCACCAGCCTGCGTCCGGTGGCCGCTCTGGCCACCCGCAGCGCGTGGAAGGTGGCCTCGCTGCCGGTGCTGGTGAGCAGCACCTTCTCCACCGACGGGATCAGCTCGGCCAGTTGCTCGGCGAGCAGCACCTCGCCGTCCGTGACGGCCACCCCGGTCAGCCCGATCCGGCCGGCGGCGTCCGCGCTCGCGGCCGTCACCTCCGGGTCGTTGTGGCCGAGCAGCGGCGGTCCGAACGCGGCGTGGTAGTCGGTGAACTCCCGGCCGTCGGCGTCCCAGAACCGGGATCCCGCGGTACGGGTGATCACCAGGTCGAGCAGACCGGGAATGCTGCGCTGGCCGCTGTTGACCCCGCCCGGTATCACCCGGCGGGCCCGCTCGGCGAGCGTCATGTGGTGCTCCTCGCGTCGATGCTGTGGGGAGCGGCCCCGGCCCTGCCCGGCCGGGAACCGCGGGGCGCCATCCGCCCGGCAGGTCGTCGCAGGATTCGTTCGCTGCACCGTAGGAACGGAGCTTTCGAACTTCGGACTCTTCGAACTTCGGACTCTTCGAACTCGTTGAACTTCAGAACGCTGTTCTGAATAACCGAACAGTGGGGCGATCCTAGATCCGCTTTTGCAGGCCGGTCAAGGGGGGCGAAGTGGTAAAGTGTTCGGCTATGCAGAACAGTGCGGAATCCCGGCTCGATGACGCGGCGGGCGGCGGACCCGGGGACGAGCCCGACGGCCAGCCGAAATACCTGGTGAAGACCGTGGCCAGGGCCGCGGAGATGCTGGAGGTGCTCGCCGCCTGCGGGCCCGGAGCCGGCCTCAGCGTGACCCAGGTCGCACAGCGCGGCGGGATGTCCAAGAGCGCCGCGTTCGGCCTGCTGCAGACCCTGCGGCACTACGGCCTGGTCGCCGACGAGGGCGAAGGCATGAACCGCCGCTACCGGCTCGGCATGTCACTGGCCCGGCTCGGCGACCGGGCCCAGGCGCAGGTCTCGCTGCGCGACACCGCCCGCCCGGTGCTCCGCGAACTGACCGCCGCCACCGGGATGGCCTCCCGGGTCGCGGTGCCGCAGGACGGCCAGGCGGTGATCGTGGACCAGGTGGACACCCGCGGCGGCCTGCGGCTCGACCTGCGGATGGGCGCCCGCGAACTGCCGCACTGCACGGGCATCGGCAAGGCGCTGCTGGCCGCGATGCCGGAGCAGCAGGCCAGGGAGCTGGTCGCGCGCACCGGGCTGCCGCGCCGCACCTCCCGGACCATCACCGACGAGGCGACCCTCTTCTCCCACCTGTCCGACGTCCGCGCCACCGGTTACGCGCTGGACGACGAGGAGGACGCCGACGGGATCTTCTGCATCGGCAGCGTGGTCCGCAACCACCGGGACGAATGTGTCGGCGCGATCAGCATCACCGGCCTCAAGCTCGACCTGCCCGGCTGGCGGTTCCGCGAACTCGGCCTCCAGGTAAGGGACTTCGCCGACCGGATCAGCCACAGCCTCGGCCACGACGGCGCGGCGGCGCCGGCTGCCGGCCGCTTCCCGGCCACCGAGGGGCCTTGACCGATTCACCGGCAGGGGCATAGCGTCTCGCCCCGTCGGACGGTGCCGCGCAAGCACCCTGCCCCTGGTCTGCGCTTTTCCCGCACCGGTCCGCACCGCCATCCGCCCCACGGCAAGCGTCACGGGATACGTCCTCACCCAAGGCCATCGAAGGCTGAGGCACCCCGTGAACGATTTTCCTGGCTCCGCGCCGGGTCCCCGATCCGACCAGAACGCCGCTCCCGGCGCCGAGTCCGGCGCGGCCGGCACCGCCGGCAGCGCCGACACCTCGCGCCGCGGGCTGCTGCGGGCCGGCGGCTTCGGCGGCCTGCTGCTCGCGGCCACCACCACCTCGCTGGCCGCCGGTTCCGGCACCGCGCGGGCGGCGGACTCCGGCACGACCGCGCCGACTACTCCGGCCGCGCATGCCGCGGCCCCGCTGACCGCTGACACCGTCGCCCGGCTGCTGGCCGTGAACCCCAAGGGGATCGCCGCCGGCGCCGTCGCGCTGGTCGCCGGCTACCGCGCCGCGGGCGACGGCGGCGGCCTCGCGGCCCGCTGGGACCCGGCCTCGGACGCGGCACCCAACGGCGGCACCGTGCTGCGGCCGGCCGGGCACACCGGCCGGGGCCGCTGGCTGATGGTCCACGCCGGGGCGCTGGACTTCCGGCAGTTCGGCCTGTTCGACGGCGCCGCCCCGGCCGACGACGCGCTGGACGCGATGGTCGGCGACGCCACCGTGCATCGGATCGAGGCACACACCGACCTGCGCTTCACCCGGCGGCACACCTTCGGCCGGTCCCGGATCGAGCTGGACTTCGGCGGCCACACGGTCAGCACCGTCGGCATCGAGAAGAACACCACGGACAACCCGTTCGGCGCGGTGCTCTACTTCCGCGGCACCGTCACCACCACGACCGTCAAGTCCTCGCTGTCCGCCCCGATGCCCGACCTCGCCGACATCTTCGAGGTGCCGGACAGCAAGGCGTTCACCGTCGGCCAGTGGTGGAGCGTCGAGATCGACGCGGCCGCGGGCACCGGGATCTACGAGAAGGAGGTGCAGAAGCTCGTCCAGGTCACCGAGGTCGTGGACGGTACGCACATCCGCGTCAACTACAAGATCGGCTGGGACCTGGCCGCGGGGCGCACCTTCACCTGGACCCGGGTGGAGCCCGTCGAGCGCGCGCACGTCCGCAACATGGTCTTCGAGGGCGTGCCGGACGTGCCCGACGGCGACACCCTGTCCGGCTCGCACCCGGTCGCCTACGAGTACGCCGTCTCCTGCGACGTGTCCGGAATCGACGCCACCGGCACCTTCTGGCCGGTGGTCATGCGCCGCTGGTGCACCTACTTCCGCACCTACGAGTGCCAGTTGAAGAACCCGGCCTCGGTCACGTACGGCGGCGCCGGCTACCTCACCCAGCAGATCTACTGCCTGTACGGCCACGTCTCGGACTGCCATGTCGCCAACTCCCGGCACCTGAACGACTGGACGGCCTCCGCCTACGGCTACGTCACCAACTGCCACGGAGACGGCGACGACCAGGGCCCGTTCGTCACCCACGGCCAGTTCGAGCACGACCTGACCTTCACCGGCAACTCCGGGCTGATGACCTTCGCCAACTCCGGGGCCGCCTGGGGCGGCGCGGCCAAACGGGTCACCGTCCGGCGGCACGCCTGCTCGTGGTTCGTGGCCAGGACGAACGTCACCGACCTGACCCTGGAGGACATGCTGGTGATCGGCAACGCCCAGCCGAACTCCGGGATGATCTGGATCAACGCCGACGGCGCCCAGTTGCGCGGCTGCACCGCCTCCGGGCCGCTGGTGATCGCGCAGTCCTCGCAGCGCTCCAAACGGCCCACGGTGATCGCCGACTCGGCCTTCACCCAGGGCAAGGCGTCCGAGATCACCGCCGCCGCGGTGACCGCCGACGTGCACCTGCTGCGGGTCACCCTGAAGGGCCTGGACGGGGCGCAGTTCAACGGCACCGGCGAACTCGTCCTGGACCACTGCGAGTTCACCGGCGCCTCGGCGACCGCCGACCCCACTGCCGTCGCGCACGCCGACATCACCGTGCACGGCGGGAACTTCGCCGACACCGGCCTGGTGCTGAAGTCCGCCAAGGACCAGCGGCTGTGGATCGACGGCGGCGCCCGCTTCGGCGGCGCCAACAGCGCGGGGGCCTTCCTGTCCCGGACGGACACCGGCACAGACAGCGGCACCGGCGCCGGGCGGACCGTGCGCTGGCAGCTCGACGGCCTGGACTCCGCCGCCGGATCCGCCGGCACCGCGCACCTGTTGATCACCGGGGGCGTCAACCACTACCGCGCGGCCGGCTCCTCGTTCACCGGCGGCCGGCTCGACCTCGCCCCGGCCGCCTTCAGCGGCGACAGCCACCTGCTGCACACCGGCTGCACCGAGGACGGGGTGACCCGCAGCGCGATGCCCGCCGAGGGCGAACGGGTACGGCACACCGCGGGAAACCTCCTGCTCTGACGCCGCCCCGGCACCCCGGCTCCGCCGGCCCCTTCACGCCACCGTGAGGACCTCATGACCCAGCTCCCGCCCCGCCCCGCCGACACCGCGATCAACGGCCGGCCGGTCCGGATCGCCCTCGTGGGCGCCGGCAACCGCGGCCTGACCTACGCCGACTGGATCACCGCGCATCCCGCCCGCGCCCAGGTCACCGCCGTCGCCGACCCGCGCCCCGACGCCCGCGCCCAACTGCCCGCGGCCACCGGTTACACCGGCTGGCGGGAGCTGCTGGCGGCGACCGAGGCGAACGGCGGCCCGCTGGCCGACGGGGTGATCGTGGCCACCCAGGACCGCGAGCACGTCGAGCCGGTGCTCGCACTGGCAGAGGCCGGGTACGCCGTGATGGCCGAGAAGCCGCTCGCGCCGACCGAGGCCGAGTGCCGCACGATCGTGGCGGGCGTGCGGGCGGCCGGGGTGCCGTTCGCGGTCTGCCACGTGATGCGCTACACCCCGTACACCGACCTGGTGAAGAGCGTCGTGGACAGCGGGGTGCTCGGCACCGTCACCGGGCTCGACCACCTGGAGCCGGTCGGCTGGTGGCACTACGCGCACAGCTACGTCCGCGGGCCCTGGCGGCGCTCGGACCTGTCGTCACCGATGATCCTCGCCAAGTCCAGCCACGACCTGGACTGGATCACCTACGTCACCGGGCGGCGGATCGAGACCGTCGCGAGCTTCGGCTCGCTCAGCCACTTCCGGCCGGAGAACGCCCCCGAGGGCGCCGGTGACAACTGCCTGGAGTGCGCCGCCGAGCCCGGCTGCCCGTACTCCGCACCGAAGTTGTACTACCCGGCACTGCGCCGCACCGGCGGCGGCTGGCCGATCGACCACCTCATCCCGCACGGCCAGGCGACCCCAAACGAGGCCGAGTTGACCCGGGCGCTGCGCGAAGGCCCGTACGGCCGCTGCGTGTACAAGTCCGACAACGACGTGGTGGACAACCAGGTCGTCGCGATGCGGCTGTCCGGCGGCGCCACCGCGGTCTTCACGATGACGGCGTTCACCGAGCAGACCCACCGCCAGACCCGGATCTTCGGCAGCCACGGCTGGCTGCGCGGCGACGGCGAACGGGTCACCGTGCACGACTTCCGCGACGACAGCGTGCGGGTCCACGACGTCGGCGCGAGCGGCACCAACGCCGCGGACGGCCACGGCGGCGGCGACGCCGTCCTGGTCGAGTCGTTCGTCACCGCGCTCGCCACCGGCGACCGCTCCCACATCCGCTCCGGGCCCGCCGAATCGCTCGGCAGCCACCTCGCGGCCTTCGCCGCGGAGCGCTCCAGGCACCGCGGGACGGTCGAGACCGTCCCGGCGAGCTGATCCCGCCGCTCCCCCGACCGCACCGCGGCTGATCCGCCGCTCCCCCGACCACACCGCACACGCAGCACGTTCCGAAAGCGAGAATCACGTGAGACGCCGCAACACCGCAGTGCTCGCCGCCGCCATCGCCATCGCCGCCGTCGCCGTGACCGGCTGCGGCTCGTCCACCGGCTCCGGCTCCAGCTCGAAGAAGACCGTCAACGCCTGGGTCTACCCGGTGATCAACGACCCCAAGGCCGACGCCGCCTACTGGGACGGCCTGGTCAAGGGGTTCGAGAAGGCCCACCCCGGTACCAAGGTGAAGGTCTCCACCTACCCGTGGGCCAACCGGGACACCGCGCTGGCCACCGCCCTGGCGGCCGGCAAGGGCCCCGACGTGGCCTACCTCATCCCCGACCAGCTCTCCGCCTACCAGCGCAACCTGATACCGGCCGACCAGTGGATGGCGGCGGCGGACAAGGCGGCCTACCGCCCGGCGGCGCTGAAGTCGGTCACCGTGGACGGCAAGCAACTCGCCGCGCCCGTACTGATGTCGGCGTATCCGCTGCTCTGCGACAAGAAGGTGCTCGACGCGATCGGCGAGACCGCCAATCCGACCACCTGGGACCAACTCGCCTCGATCGCGCCGAAGTTGAAGGCCAAGGGCTACTACGCCACCAGCTACAGCGGTGACACCACCGCCACCCTCAACATGACCTTCTACCCGCTGCTGTGGCAGGCGGGCGGCGACGTCTTCTCCTCCGACGGCAGCAAGACCGCGTTCAACGGCGCCGCCGGCGTCAAGGCACTGACCTGGCTGAAGACCTTCGTGGACAACGGCTGGACGCCCAAGGACCTGGTCACCACCACCCCGCAGATCGAGCAGACCGACCTGGCCAGGAACAAGGTCGCCTGCACCTGGCAGAACACCGCCGCCGAGGTCCAGCCGTTCTGGGGCAAGGACAACATCCAGGTCAGCCCACCGCTGCGCAGCGCCACCTCCGTGGCGTACGGCACCGTCGGCACCCTGGCGGTGTTCAAGGGCGCCAACCAGACGCTGGCCGGCCAGTGGATCTCGTACGTCTCGCAGCCGGCGAACACCGCGGGGCTGCAGAAGCCCGGCGGCTACTTCTCGCCGCGCACCGACGCGGCCCCGCTCTACCCCGGTGACGCGCTCCAGCAGTCCACCGAGAAGGTGCTCGGCAGCACCGACGTCGGCCCGCTGAACAAGGCCGCCCGGGACGTGATGGGCGTGCTCGCGCCGCAGATCCAGGCCGCGCTGCTCGGCAAGTCCGACCCGAAGAAGGCGCTCGACGACGCGGCGAAGGCCGCCGACCAGCTGATCGCCCGCAAGCGCTGACCGTACCGTCCGGCCGGTCCCACCCCGTCCGGCCGCCGGCCCGCACCGGCACCGCAGCGCGCCCGTCGCTACCCGAAGGAGGTCCCGTGGCCGCAGTCGCGGAACGTACCACCACCCGCCCGCGCACGACCCGACCCGGACCGCACGCCCGCCGGGAGGCCCGGATCGGGCTGCTGTTCGTGCTGCCCTGCTTCCTGCTCTTCCTGGTCTTCCGGTTCGGTCCCGGCGTCGCCGGGCTGCTGCTCGGCTTCACCGACTACGCGATCGGCGACAGCACCCACTTCACCGGGCTGCAGAACTTCCAACGGATGGCGCACGACCCGCTGTTCTGGTCGTCGCTGCGGGTCACCGTGGTCTACAGCGTGATCGCGGTGCCGTTCACCGTGCTCGCCTCCCTGGGGCTCGCGCTGCTCACCCGGCGGGCCTTCCGCGGCTCCCGGCTGTTCCGGTCGATCTTCTTCCTGCCGGTGGTCACCAGCCTGATCCTGGCCTCCACCGTCTTCATCTGGATCTTCTCGACCAAGGGCCCGTGGTCGGCGCTGATGGGGATGCTCGGGCTGCCCGAGCAGTCCTGGCTGACCGACTCCGCCCTGGTGCTGCCGGCCCTCGCGCTCGTCGGCATCTGGTCGCGCTGCGGCTACGGGATGCTCATCCTGCTGGCCCGACTCCAGGACGTACCACGGGAGTTGGAGGAGGCCGCACTGATGGACGGGGCCGGCCCCTTCCAGCGCTTCAGGTACATCGTCGCCCCGCAGCTCAAGCCGGCCTTCTTCTTCCTCGCGGTGATCGAGACCACCAACAGCTTCCAGATCTTCGACGCCATCTACGTCATGACCGGCGGCGGACCGGCCAACGCCAGTTACAGCCTCGTCTACCAGCTCTACGACGCGGGCTTCAAGTACATGGACCTCGGCTACGCGAGCGCGCTCGGCTGCGTCCTGTTCGTCCTGACCATCGTCGTGGCGCTGGTGCAGCGGCTGGTACTCGGAAAGGAGAAGTGACCATGGCGAACCCGACCGACACCGTTCCGGGCGCGTTCCGGCCGGGCGTCGCCGGACGGCTGGTGCGCGCGCTGCTGCTCACCGTGGCCTCGCTGGTGACGGTCTTCCCGTTCTACGCGATGATCGTGCTCTCGCTGAAGCCCGGCGCCGCCGTCTCGCTGCCCGGCAGCCTGCTGCCCTGGCACCTCAGCGGCTCGTCCTACCACGCGGTACTGGACGCCCAGGACGTGTGGCGCTGGCTGCTCAACACCCTTGTCTACTCAGTGGTGTCGGTGGTCGGGGTGCTCGTACTGGCCGCACTGGCCGGATACGCCTTCGCCAAGAAGCGGTTCCGCGGCCGGGAGGCGATGTTCTGGTCGTTCCTGTCCATGGTGATGGTCCCGTACCACGTCACCATGATCCCGACCTTCATCATGATGGCGAAGATCGGCGGCGTGGACACCTACTGGGGCCTGATCATCCCCACCCTCGCCAACGCCCAGGCGGTGTTCCTGATGCGGCAGTTCATCAAGGACCTCCCCGACGAGATGTTCGAGGCGGCCCGGCTCGACGGCTGCGGCGAGCTGCGGATCTTCGTCAGCATCGTGCTGCCGCTGCTCAAGCCGATCCTGGCCACCCTCGGCACGTTCGTCTTCCTGTGGCACTGGAACGACTTCCTCTGGCCGCTGATCATGGGCCAGAGCAGCGACATGCGCACCCTCACCGTCGGCATCGCGTCCCTGCAACAGCAGCAGGTGCCGCTCAGCCAGGTGCTCGCCGGATCGGTGATCGCCTTCGTCCCCATCTTCGCCGCGTACATGGCCGGCCAGCGGTACTTCACCGAGGGCGTCACGGGATCGGCAGTCAAAGGATGACCCACTCCATGACCGACAACTCCCCTTCTCCGGACGGTGTTCGGTGCGGTTCGCCGGACGGCGTTCCGGAAGGCTTTCCGGACGGCGAGAAGCAGCTCGAAGACCTGCTGGCCACCCCGTCCCCCGCGCTGGTGGCCGACCTCGGCCGGCTCGACGGCGACCTGGTCGTCCTCGGCGCCGGCGGCAAGATGGGGCCGAGCCTGTGCCGGCTGGCCCGGCGGGCGCTGGACGCGGCGGGCCGCGAAGACCTCGCCGTGCACGCCGTCTCCCGCTGGTCGGACCGGGCCGCGGCGGACGCGCTCGCCGCCGACGGTGTACGCCCGGTCGCCTTCGACCTGATGGACGGCGACCCGGGCCGGCTGCCCGACGCGGGCAACGTGGTCTTCATGGTCGGCGCCAAGTTCGGCTCCGCCGGCAACCCGGCGCACGCCTGGGCGGTCAACGCGGCGCTGCCCGACCGGATCGCCCGCCGCTACCGGGACGCGCGGATCGCCGCCTTCTCCACCGGCAACGTCTACCCGCTGGTCGCGACCGCCTCGGCCGGCAGCGCCGAGACCGACCCGGTCGGCCCGGTCGGTGAGTACGCGATGTCCTGCCTCGGCCGCGAGCGGGTCTTCGGCCACCACGCCGCCGAGCACGGCACGCGGGTGGCGCTGCTGCGCCTCAACTACGCGATCGACCTGCGCTACGGCGTGCTGGCCGACATCGCCTCGGCCGTGCACGCGGGCGAACCGGTGGACGTCACCACCGGCCACGCCAACGTGGTCTGGCAGGGGTACGCCAACGAGGTCGCGCTGCGGTCACTGCGGCACGCCGCCGCCGAGCCGTTCACGCTCAACCTCACCGGCCCGGAGACGGTGTCGGTGCGGCGGCTGGCCGAGATGTTCGCCGCGGAGTTCGGCCCGGAGGCCACGGACGGGGCTCCGTCTGCCGAACTGGGCCCCGGCATAAGCTCTTTGACTGTGGGTCAGGAGTCGGGCACCGCGCTGCTGTCGGACGCGAGCCGCTGCCACGCGCTGTTCGGCTATCCGCCGGTCCCGCTGCGCACGCTGGTGCGCTGGCAGGCCGAGTGGATCCGCCGCGGGCACCCGCTGTCCGGCCGGCCCACCAAGTTCCAGGTCCGCGACGGAAGGTTCTGACCCATCGTGTCCTCCCGCAACCAGCACGAAGGCACCATCACACCGGCCGGCACGGACAGCGGTTCGGACGACCGCGGTTCGGCAGCCGGCGGCGCACTCGGCCTGCTCGCCGCAGGCACCGTCATACCCGCCCACCCGCTCGCCCTGGACGCGCGGCGCCGGCTGGACGAGCGGCGGCAGCGGGCGCTGACCCGCTACTACCTGGCCGCCGGGGCCGGCGGCGTCGCCGTCGGGGTGCACACCACCCAGTTCGAGATCCGGGACGCACGCGTCGGCCTGCTGCGGCCGGTGCTCGAACTCGCCGCCGAGACCGTGGACAAGGAGGCCGGCCGGCCGGTGGTCAAGGTGGCCGGCGCCTGCGGCTACACCGCGCAGGCCGTCAGCGAGGCGGAGCTTGCCGCCGAACTCGGTTACGACGCGGTGCTGTTGAGCCCCGCCGTGCCGGGCGCGGACGAGGCCGGGCTGCTGGAACGGGCCCGGGCCGTCGGCCAGGTGCTGCCCGTCGTCGGCTTCTACCTCCAGGAGGTCGTGGGCGGCCGCTACCTTTCCCCCGGCTACTGGCGGGCGTTCGCCGAGATCCCCTCGGTGGTGGCGGTCAAGACCGCGCCCTTCGACCGCTACCGGACCGCCGAGGCGATCGCCGCGATCGCCGAGAGCGACCGCGCGGACGAGGTCGCCCTCTACACCGGCAACGACGACGCGATCCTGACCGACCTGCTCACCCCGTACCGCACCGCGACCGGCCGCCTCCGCTGGTTCGCCGGCGGCCTCCTCGGCCAGTGGGCGGTATGGACCCGAGCGGCAACCGACCTGCTCGCCCAGGTCCGCGCGGCGCGAGCCGGCGACCACGCCCTGATGACCGACCTGCTGCGCAGATCCCCGCAGTTGACCGAGGCGAACGCAGCAGTCTTCGACGTCCGCAACGCCTTCCGCGGCTGCATCCCCGGCGTGCACGAGGTACTACGCCAGCAGGGCCTCCTAGAAGGCACCTGGTGCCTGAACCCCGACGAGTTGCTCTCCCCCCGCCAGTCCGAGGAGATCGCCCGGGTCGCGACCGCCTACCCGTGGCTGACGGACGACGAGTTTGTTGCGGAGCACCGCGATGAATGGCTCCGCTGAGGCAGGGGGGTTTGGCGGGCCGGACGGGCCCGAGCGGCCGGGCGGGCCGGGACGGCCGGACGGGCCGGACGGGCCGGACGAGCCCGAGCGGCCGGACAGGCCGGAACGGTCGGCGCGGTCAGAACGGCCTGTTGGGCCGGACGGGCCCGGGCGGCCGGGCGGGCCGGAGCGGCCGGATGGGCGGGAACGGCCTGTTGGGCCGGAACGGCCGGACGGGGCGGGCGGGCCCGAGCGGCCAGACGAGCCGGAACGGCTGGACGGCCTGGAACGGTCAGAGCGGTCTGTTCGGCCGGAAGGGGCGTCGCGGCCGGACGGGCCCGAGTGGCCGGATGGGCGGGAACGGTCGGCGCCGTCAGAACGGCCTGCTCGGCCGGAAGGGGCGGCGCGGCCGGGCGGGCCGGAGGGGCCGGAACGGGCGGGGCGGGCCGGAGGGACGGGAGCGACCGAGGCCGCTGGGCGGCGGGCGGTCGTTGTGGTCGCGGTGGGGGCCGCGCTGCGCGAGCAGTTGTTCGCTCCGGACGCATGGCAGCGGCTTTCGCAGTCGGCCGACCTGGTCCTGCTCGACCAACCCGGCGACCGGGCCGGGCTGGCCGCCGCGCTGGGCGAGGCCGACATCCTCGTCACCGGCTGGGGGACCGCCCGGCTCGACGCCGAACTGCTCGCGGGCGCACCGCGGTTGAGCCTGCTGGCGCACACCGGCGGCGCCGTCAGCCCGTATGCGACGCGCGCGGTCTTCGACCGGGGCGTACGGGTCACCCAGGCCGGCGCGGCGATGGCCAGGCCGGTCGCCGAGGTGGCCCTCACCTTCACCCTGGCGCTGCTGCACCAGGTCCACCGCTTCGACCACGCGCTGCGGGAAGGGGCCCCATGGCAGGTGGCCGAGGACGCTCCGGAGCGGCACCAGATACTCGGCTGCCCGATCGGCGTGATCGGGGCGTCGCGCACGGGCCGTGCGTACATCGCGCTGGTGCGGGCGCTCGGCGCGGAAGTGACCGTCGCCGACCCGTACTTGGGTGCTGCCGAAGCCGAACGTCTCGGCGTCCGGGTCGCCGGCCTCGACGAGCTGCTGTCCGCCAGCCGGATCACCGCCGTGCACGCTCCCGCCCTGGCCGAGACCCATCACCTGCTCGGCGCACGGGAGTTGGCGCTGATGCCGGACGGCGCGGGCCTGGTCAACACGGCACGTTCCTGGCTGGTCGACGAGGCCGCCCTCCTCGCCGAGTTGCGCGCGGGCCGCCTCGACGCGGCCCTGGACGTCTTCGACGCGGAACCCCTCCCGACCGACCACCCGTTCCGCACGCTCCCCAACGCTCTGCTGACCCCGCACAAAGCGGCGGCAACAGTGGAGGGCCGCTTCTCCCTCGGCGAGAGCACGGTGTCCGAAATCGAACGCCACCTACGCGGACAGCCGCTCCTCCACGCGGTAACCCGCGAGTCCCTGACCCGCGTCGAGTAACCCCGCGCAACGGTCACACCACCCGGTGGCGCCCGGCATCGCGGCTCCCGTACCGCGGCCGAGCGCCCGCAGGGCACTCCCCCGACCGGCGGTCTCCTGGGGGCGCGGGGAACCGCGCCACCAGCCCACCCGGTGGCATCCGGCAGCGCGCCCCCCACGCCCCGCCCCGGACGCCCGCAGGGCACTCCCCCGGCCGGCATCTCTTGGGGGCGCGGGGAACTGCGCCACCAGCCACGACCGACCGGCACCCGACCGAACACCCCCACCACCCCAGGGGCGCGAGGAACTGCGCCACCAACCACCCACCGACCCGCACCCGACCAAACACCGCCACCACCCCAGGGGCGCGGGGAACTGCGCCACCAGCCCCCCACCACCCCCCACCCAGACCCATGCGGCCGCAACCAAAGCACTCACCCCGGAGGACCACCCCGTGACGCTCGACGCCCGCCCCGCCCTCGTCGGCGCGTTCCGACTCGCCGAAGGCCCGGTGTGGGACGGTCCGCGCGAGCGGCTGATCTGGGTGGACGTGGAGGGCGGCCTCGTCCTTGAGGGAGTGCTGCGCCCTCGCGCCGTGGAGGTCGTCAAGCGGCACCGGCTGCCCGGAACGGTCGGCGCCGTCGCCGCCGCCGCGGACGGGCGGCTGCTCGTCGCCGGGCCGCGCAGGCTCACCGTCATCACGCCGGACGGCGACCACCTCCCCGGCGCCCGGGTGCTCGCGCCGGGGACGGCCGGGCGGCTCAACGACGGCGGGTGCGATCCGGCCGGCCGGTTCCTGGTCGGCAGCACCGCTCTCGACGGCCGCCGCGGCGATGACGTCCTCGTCCGGCTCGACGGCGGCGCGCAGCCGACCCTCCTCGACCGCGACCTCACCTGCTCCAACGGCCCGGCCTGGTCGCCCGACGGCCGGCTGATGTACAGCGTGGACACCGGCCGCGGCCTCGTCCACGTGCGCGACTACGACCCGGTGGACGGCCGGACCGGGGAGCGCCGCGAGTTCCTCGCGGTCACCGGCGGGCTCCCCGACGGCCTGTGCGCGGACCGCGAAGGGAACCTGTGGCTGGCGGTGTGGGGCGCGGGCGAGGTGCGCTGCTACTCCCCGGCGGCCGAGCGGCTGGCCACCGTACGGGTGCCGGCCGCGCACACCGCCGGCGTGGCCTTCGCCGGACCCGGCCTCGACACGCTGGTGATCACCGCGGCCGGCCCGGAGGGCGGCCTGTTCACCGCCCGACCGGGGGTCCGCGGCCTGCCGGCCCCGGCTTGGAACGGCGACGCTCAGTAGCCCGCCGTGAAGCGGGAGCAGAGGTGCTCGGGGCGCTCGGCCTCGTCCAGCAGGACGACCGCGAGGTCTTCGTACGAGAGCGCCGAGACGCCGTGGCCATCGGTCACCAACTCGTCTGCCCCCAGGCGGAATCGCCCGGTCCGCTCGCCGGGCGCGAGCAGTGCCGCCGGGCTGAGGTACGCCCACTCCACGTCCACCGACTTCTGGCAGCGGGCGAGTTGGGTCGCGCAGGCCGCCGCGATCGGCCGCCACTCGACGGGGAAGTCCGCCGCCTCGGCGACCGTCCCACCGCCCGGCAGGGTGAGAGTGCCGGCTCCGCCGACGACCAGCAGCCGGATGCCCGTACCCGCCAGCACCTTCAGCAACGCGTCCGTCACCAGCACGAGTTGGTCTTCGAAGCCGGGCGCCGGCCGCGTCGCCGCGATCACCACGTCCTGCCCCCGCACCACCTGCGAGATCGACTCCGCGGACAGCGCGTCCCCGACCCGCGCCACCGCCCCCTCCGGCAGTTCGGGGAATCGGGCGGCGGACCGTACGACCGCCGTGACCTCGTGCCCACGGCCCAGTGCCTCAGCGGTGATCCGCCGGCCGGCCGCTCCCGCCGCGCCGAAGACGGTGATGCGCATGACTGGTCTCCTTGTCTCGTGGGATTGGGATGACGTGGGATGACGTGGGAACTCACGCGTTCAGGTCCTGGACGGCGGCCGGGCCGCCCGCGGCACGCACCGGGGCCGGCGAGGGCCGCCGCCGCAACTGGGCGAACACCAGCGAGCCCAGGATCAGGACGCCGCCGACCACCTGGAGCGGACCCAGGTCCTGCCCGAGCGCCAGCCAGCCGACGATCGTGGCGACCGTCGGGCTGAGCAGCGTGAGGAACGTGACGTTGGTGGGCGGGAGTTCGCGGATGCCGCGGAACCAGAGCGTGTAGGCGACGGCCGCGCCGATCAGCGTCAGGTAGGCGTAGCCGAGCACGTTCCCGGCGCTCAAGGACGACGGCGGCGGCCCCTCGACGAGCAGCGCCACCGGCAGCAGCACCGTCCCGCCCGCGACCAACTGCCAGCCCGTGACAGCGAGTAGCGGCGCCGGGGCGGGCCACCGTTTGCTGAGCACCACACCCGTGGCCATGACCACGGCGCTGCCGGCCGCCGCCGCGATGCCGAGGCCGTCGAGCCGTGCCCCGGGCTGCACGACCAGCAGCCCGACGCCGAGCACCCCGGTCAGCCCCGTCAGCACCGTGCGCGCGGTGAGCCGGTCGCCGAGCAGCCCGGCCGAAAGACCCGCGACCAGCAGCGGCTGCACCGCGCCGACGGTCGCCGCGACCCCGCCGGGCAGCCGGTACGCGGCGATGAACAGCAGCGCGAAGAAGGCGCCGATGTTCAGCGTGCCGAGCAGCAGCGAGCGCCACCACCACACCCCGTGCGGCCGTCTTCTGGTGAGCGCGACGAGCAGCAGCCCGGCGGGCAGCGCGCGCAGCACGCCGGCCAGCAACGGGCGGTCCGGCGGCAGGTATTCGGTGGTGACGTAGTAGGTGGTGCCCCAGACGGCGGGGGCGACGGCGGTCAGCAGCACGATTCCCGATCGATTCCTTAGCACTAAGATAAAGTATCTCAACGCTAAGAGATTGGCTAGTGTGGGTCCATGGAGCCCCAGGAACAGCGCGCGACGGGCCCGGCGCACCGCCGGGCGGACGGCACAGCGGACGGCGCGGCCCCCGGCCCGGCCGGCGACGCGGCGGACGGCCCGGCCGGTGCGGATCACCTCGACATGGTGCTCGGGCAGTGGAGCCGCCAGTGGCCCGGCCTGGACGCGTCCCCGATGGCGGTGATCGGCCGCCTGAAGCGGCTGAGCCGGCTGCTCGACGCCGAGCTGCGCCGGGTCTTCGCCACCCACGGCCTGGACTCGGCGTCGTTCGACGTCCTCGCCACGCTGCGCCGCAGCGACCCGCCGCACCGGCTCACTCCGGCGCAGCTGATGGAGTCCTCGATGGTCACCTCGGGCGCGGTCAGCCAGCGGCTCGACCGGCTGGAGAGCGGCGGCCTGGTCAGCCGTACCCGCAGCACGGCGGACGCCCGCGTGGTGCACGTCGAACTCACCGCGCAGGGACGGGCGTTGATCGACCGGGCACTGCCCGACCATGTGGCCAACGAGCACCGGCTGCTCGGCGCCCTGGACCCGGACGAGCGTGACGCGCTGGCCGGGACGCTGCGGACGCTGCTGCTGTCGCTCGGCGACGGTACGGCGTGAGCTCCGGGTGCCCGCCAACTTCCTGTGCGGGCGGCGGAGTTCACGCCGTACCGGAAGGTGAGGACCGGGCGGGCGCCGGGGCCACAGCGCCCGCCCGGCCCGGCTGTCAGCCGCCGATCGACGACCAGTGCTGGTTGGCCCCACCGTTGCAGTCCCACAGCGCGACCTGCGTGCCGTCGGTGGTGGAGCCCGCCGGGTCGTCGAGGCAGCGGCCGGAGACCGGGTTGCGGTAGCCGCCGTTGTACGCCTGCCACTGCTGGTTGGCGCCGCCGTTGCAGTCCCAGATCTCCGCCTTGGAACCGTTGGCGGTGGCGGCGCCGGTCACGTCGAGGCACTTGCCGAGCGCGCGCAGCGTCCCGTCACCGGGAGCGCTCCACACCTGCGCGCCGGTGCCGTTGCAGCCCCAGATCTGAACGGCCGTACCGCTGGCGGAGTTCGCGCCGTTCACGTCGAGGCACTTGCCCGTGATCCCGGACCGTATCGCCCCGCCGGCCGGCACCGGCGGCTTGAGCCAGCCCGCGCTGTCGGCCGCCTGCACACCGGCGTTGAAGGCGTCGGCCATCTTGCCGTAGCCGGTGTCGTTGGGATGCAGCGCGTCGGACAGGTCGGCCGCGGTGAGCGCGCCCATGTCCACCAGCCGGTCGTGCCGGCCGGCCGCCTGCTTGGCCGCCACGATGTCGGCGACCTTCTGGTTGAACGCCGGGCGGTAGCCCTCCTCGCCGGCCGAGGTCGAGATGATCACGGTGCCGACCAGCAGGGTGGCGTCCGGCGCGTCCCGGTTGATCTGGTCGATCAGGGCGCTGAGCCGGTCGGGTGCGGTCGGCACCTGGTAGTTGCCGTTGAGGTCGTTGGTGCCGATCTCCAGGGTGATGATGTTGGGCCGGTAGGCGGCCATCACCGCGTCCGCGATGCCGGCGATCTGGTCGATCCGCCAGCCGGAGTGGCCCTCGTTGTCCGGGTCGGACATGTCGCCGTCCCGGCCGGTGCCGACGAAGTCCGACGTGTGGCCCTCGGCGGCGAGTTGGTTCCACAGGAAGCCGCGGTAGCTGTTGCCGGTGGAGCTGCCGACGCCCCAGGTGATGGAGTCGCCGAGCGGCATCAGCCGCAGCGGGGTGGGGGTCACCGCGGCGGCCCGCGGGGCGGCGTGCGGGGCGGCGGCGGTGGTCCCGGCCATGGCGGGAGCCGCCGTGCCCAGGCTGACCGCGGCGGCAAGTGCCGCGATCAGACCTGCGGTTGATCTCTTCATTCCCGGTCCTCGTGATTCGTCGGTGGGGGGAAGCACGGGCGGGCGGCCCGCTGGTCGGGGCCCGCCGGGGGTACGGGGACGGCGCCGGTCATGACGCCGTCGGCAGGTTCCACTTCTGGTTCGTGCCGTTGTTGCAGTCCCAGATGTCCAGTTGGGTGCCGTTGGTGGTGGTGAAGCCGGGGACGTCGAGGCAGCGCCCGCTGGCGGAGCTGACCAGGGCGCCGTTCTGCTGCTGCCACTGCTGGTTGGAGCCGCCGTTGCAGGTCCACAGCTCCACCGGGGTGCCGTTGGCGGTGCCGTTCCCCGTGACGTCCAGGCACAGCCCGTTGGCCTGGAGCGTGCCGCCGTTGACCGTCCACTGCTGGGCGCCCGAGGTGTTGCAGTCCCACAGGTCGGCGACGGCGCCCGCGGTGGACGAACCGCCGAAGTCGTCAAGGCACTTGGCGGTGTTCAGCGCGGAGGTGACATGGCCGACCGGCGGTTGCGCGGTGCCGGAGCCCGGCGTGATCGTGAGGTTGTCGAACTGGTCGAGGCGGTAGCCCTGGATACCCAGTCCGGCCTGCCCGGTCTGGAAGGAGGAGTCGGCGACCGAGCCGATCTGGTTGCCGTCCACCTTCGCGGTGATCTGGCTGCCCTGGAACTGGAGCGACAGGTTGTGCCACTTGCCGGTGCCGAGCGCGGTGGTGGTGCCGGTGGCCAGGGTGTGGTTGGAGCCGTCGGTGTACATCTTCTCGATCCACCACTGGCCGGTGTCGCGGATCCGCAGGTAGTACGCGTTCATGTGGGACTGCGGACGCTGCTGGGTGCCGGCCCGGCCGAGCAGTTCCGTGGTGCCCGCGGCGCTGAGGTACGCGTCGGCGCTGACGGTGTAGTTGGACCAGGTGGTGTCGCCGATCAGCGCGTACGAGTCGGAGTCGTCCTGCCACTCGATCGGCTTGACCGGGGCCATCTGCTGCACGCAGCGGCCGGCCCGGCCGCCGGCGCAGTTCTGTACCTCGAACGAGCCCTGCATGTCGGACAGGTAGGTCGCCTCGCCGCCCACGGCAACGTTGTCGAAGTTGTCGGAGTAGGGAAGCGCGAGGGCGTGTGCGGCGGGCGGGGTCGCGGTGCCCTTGCCGCCGCCGCCCATGGTGGTGACGGTGTAGACGTAACCGGGCTGCATCGTCAGCGAGTACGAGCCGCCGGACGGCGTGATGTCCTGGGTGTGGACGAACGAGGTCGCCGCGCTGGGGCTGTTGACGTCGGTGGCCCAGACGTGGACGGCGCCGGTCGAAAGGCCGCCCTGGACATGGAAGTTGGCAGTCTGCGAGCCGGTGGAGGTGGTGGTCTCCAGGATCGTGGAGTAGTCCGAGGAGGTGTTGGACTTCACGGTGACGTAGGTGCCGTTGTTCTCGTTGCCGCCGAGGTAGCCCGAGGCGGAGTCCACGAACTTCCAGCCCGGCTTGGTAAACTGGGCGACCTGGGCGGTGGCCCAGGTGCTGGCGCCGATCTGGTAGTTGCCCGACCAGGGCGAGGCCGCGGTGGCCAGGCCGACGGTGTTGTAGGGCAGGTTCGGGTAGATCGCGGCGATCAGCGGCCAGTTGAAGTAGCTGGTCATCTTCGCGTCGATGTAGCCGCGGGTGATCGCCCGGATCAGCGCGGGGGCACCGGTGTTCATGTCCTGCGAGCCGCTTTCGGAGTCCCACAGCGGCTTGCCGTTGTTCTTCGCGGTGCTGGTGCTGGAGCAGGTCTTGGCGTCGCCGCCGTCACCGCCGTTGCACGAGTAGTGCGCGCCGATGATCGAGACGGCGTTGTTGAACGCCGAGTTGTTCGCCATGTCGTCGGCGACGCCCCAGCCGGAGTCGTCCGCGACGAGCTTGACGGCGCCGTAGCCGGCGTTGTTCAGCGCGGAGCGCAGCTGGACGTACCAGTTGGCGTCGTGGCCGCGTTCGTTCCAGCCGCCGAGGTAGCTGATGGTCAGGCCGTGCTGCTTGGCGCAACCCAGCCAGGAGATCAGGTAGTTGATGGTGTCGGTGGACCAGAACCCGCCGCTGATCCAACCGGGCGCGGCCCAGGCGAGCCCGTACAGCCCGATGTCGGGGTTGCGCGCCTTGGCCTGCTCGGCGAGCCAGAACTCGTAGCCGGCGTTGCAGTTGACCGTGCCCTTGCTGTGCTCGATGGACGGCTCGGAGCCGTCGGTGGAGTTGGCGTCGCCACCGATCTCCAGCTTCAGCAGCTGGAGGTTCGCCCCGTAGCCGGGCTTGAACATGTAGTCCAGGATCTGCGACTGCTGAGCGGCCGGATAGTTCGTCAGGAGCCGGGAGTTGCCACCGCCGCCACTGATGGCGCCGATCCCGTCGAAGGTGCGGCCGCTCTGGGCGCCGTCGACGGTGATCGTTGTTGTGGCGGCGTGGGCGGGGGCGATGCTTACCGCGAGGAGCGCGGCGAGGAGGGTAAGCACCCATAAGGGTGCGAGTCGGATGGTTCTGGCCATGGGGGGCCGCCTTTCGTGGGGGGGAAACGGTGCACAGTGTGCTGTCGTGTTGGATTAATGGTCAATGCTTCGAACATGAATCCCCAAACAAACACGGTGCCCTCGCCGGGCGGGCGATGACGCGACCAGGTGTGCCGGGTCCGTGTCCGCGACGAAGGACGGTGGCTCCGCCCCCGCGCCCCCGGGTGGGTGGGGGAGGCGGGGGATCCACCCCCCCGGTGGGCGGTGCGGTTCGTTTTCACGGCTGGGCGCCGTGCCTGCCGTTTTTCCCACCCGCACCACCCGTGCAGATTCGTCCTTGGGTGCACGTTTTCTGGTGGGTGGGGTCGGTGCCGGTCCGTGGCACCTCCTCGGATTCCCTCCGTGCGGGTCTCTGTTTCGGCTGCACCCCGGCTTGTCGGAAATCCTGCGGGGGCACCCCGGACCGTCCCCTCCCAGGCCGAGTGGCGGCTTGAGGCCGCGGGGGTGGGGGTCTACGCCGAGGTGGCGGCTCGCTCCGGTTCGTCGGCGGCTATCCGTCGCTACAGGTGCGCCCCCAAAGGGGCGCGGGGAACTGCGCCACCAGCCCACCATCGGGCCGCGCGTCCGGGAACTGCCGAAGGGGGCTGGGCAGAGGGCCCCGGTGGGCGGGCGTAAGGTCCTCTCCGGGAGAGTCGCTTCCGGGTGGGTGGGCGTACCTCGGAGGTATGCCTTGCTCCGGCATTATCGGGGCGTTCTGCGCGCGCCCGGGATCGTCGTCCCGTTGGGGAGTGTCTTCGCGGGCGCCACCGCGATCGGGATGCTTGACCTCGCTCTTCTTCTGTTCGGGCGGCAGCTCACCGGGTCGTTCGGCGTCGCCGGGGCTGTCACGGGGGCGTTCGGCGTGGGGAACGCCGTTGGGCTGCCGTTGCAGGCGCGGCTCATCGACCGGTTCGGGCTTGTGCGGGTGCTCGCGCCTGCCGGGCTGCTCTGCGGCGGGCTGCTGCTCGGGGCGGCCGTGGGCCTCACGTCGAGGGCGCCCGCAGCGTTGGTCGTGGTCGCCGCGCTCGCCGGGCTGTGCCTGCCGGCGGCCACCGCCGGCACTCGGGTGCTGCTGCGCGACCTGGTCGCGGAACCTGCCGTCCGGCCGGCCGGCTACGCGCTGCTCGCCGTCCTCTTCCAGCTCGGGCTGCTGAACGGGCCGCTGCTGGTGGCCGGGCTGGTCGCCGTGACCGGGCCCCGCGCAGCGGTTGTCGCGGCGGGCGTCCTGGCCTGCGCGTCCGGGGTGCTGCCCGCGCTCAGCCCGGCCGCCCGGGGGTCGGGCGGCAACCGGAAGGCGACGCACGCCGCGCGCCCGACGTCGTACCCCGGTGTCCGGACCCTCGTCATGGGCGCCGCGGGTACCGGCCTCGCCGCCGGGCTCACCGGCGTCGGCGTCCCCGCCGTCGCGCTCGCCCGCGGCGTGCCCGCTCTCAGCGGGGTCCTGCTGTCGCTCGCCTCCGTCGGCATGCTGCTCGGCGGCCTCGCCTGGGGCGCGCGGCCCCGCCGGGCCACCAGCCGGCACCTGCTGCGTGGCCAAGTGGGCGTCGCCGCTGCTGCGTTGGGCGTCGCCGTGTCGACGGCCTGGCTGCCGGCCTTCGGGGTCGGGCTGTTCCTGGGCGGAGCCTGCGCCGCCCCGGTGTCGGTCACCGCGTCCGGCCTGCTCGACACGGTGGCCGGGCGCCCGGTGCTCGCTCGCGCCTACGCGCTGATGGTGTGTGTCCAACTCCTGGGCAGCTCCGTCGGATACGTGCTCGGCGGGAACCTTGCCCCGGTCAGCCCCGCTCTGGCCTTCGGCTGCGCCGCCGCCGCGCTGGCCGGCACGGCGGCCTGGACCCGTACCCGTAGGGGCTCGCTTGCAGCCGCAGGCGGGGGCCTCAGCCGGCCGTCGGGCTAAGTGAAAGTTATGGTTTCGTGCTCGCAATTCGGCGGCCCGCTCAGCGCTGCCGCGAAAGCACAAGCACCGGACCGGCATTACGCGCCCTTGACCGACGTCCCGGCCTAGGCCGGGACCCCGCAGCCGACCAGCGACGACCCCGTCCAGCCGCCCCCGCACCCCCCATCACCGGTTGCCGCACGGGCAGATGAGGGCCCCTCACGTTTCCAAACTGGTGCCGCCCGCACCCTTGCCCTCCACCGCGGACAGCATTAGTTTGTTCGCTGAACTGACGAACGAAAGTTTTCGACTTTCCCGGCCCACCCAGTTCCACCACCGGTTTCCGCGCCGATTCAATTGCCCAGACTTGCACAGCGACTCCCCCAGCGCAGCTGCTCCGGCGTATCGATTCAATTCCATGGATCCTCCCCCTAGGTGGCAATGTGACTTCTCCTCTGCTTCAAATGCGGGGAATTACCAAGGAGTTCCCCGGCGCCCGCGCGCTGGACGGCGTCGACCTCGACGTCGAACCCGCCGAGGTGCACTGCCTGCTCGGCCAGAACGGGGCCGGCAAGTCGACCCTGATCAAGGTGCTCGCCGGTGCGCACCAGCCGGACAGCGGCGTGCTGACCTGGGACGGCGCCCCGGTCGTACTGCCCGACCCGACTGCCGCCATGCGGCACGGAATCTCGACGATCTACCAGGAACTCGACCTGGTGGACGGGCTGTCGGTGGCCGACAACATCTTTCTCGGGCACGAGCGCGCCCGGTTCGGGCTCACCCGCCGCGGCGAGACCGCCGACGCCGCGCGCGAACTGCTGCGCTCGCTCGGCCATCCGGAGATCCACCCGGGCCGGGAGGTCGGCAGCCTCTCGGCCGCGCAGCAGCAGATCGTCAGCATGGCCCGCGCGCTGTCGCACGACACCCGGCTGATCGTGATGGATGAGCCGTCGGCCGTACTCACCCAGGATGAGGTGGCCAACCTCTTCCGGGTCATCCGCGAACTCACCGCCGCCGGCGTGGCGGTGCTCTACATCTCGCACCGGATGGGCGAGATCCGGGCGATCGGCAGCCGGGTCACCGTACTCAAGGACGGCCGTACCGTCGCCTCGGGCCTGCCGGCGCGCACGCCGACCGCCGAACTGGTGGCGCTGATGACCGGCCGGGAGGCCGCGTTCGACTTCCCCGACCGCACCGCGCAGGCCGCCGAGGACGAGCGCGCCGAGGTGCTGCGCGTGGAGCATCTGACGCTGCCCGGCAGCTTCGAGGACGTCAGCTTCACGGTGCACGCCGGCGAGATCGTCGGCCTGGTCGGCCTGGTGGGCTCCGGACGCTCGGAGATCCTGCACGCCGTCTACGGGGCGACCCGGCCGGCGGGCGGCACGGTGACGGTGGACGGCCGGGTGCTGCCGCCCGGGCAGGTAACCGCCGCGGTGCGCGCGGGAGTCGGGCTGGCGCCCGAGGAGCGCAAGAGCCAGGCGCTCTTCCTGCACGACAGTGTGGTGCGCAACGTCAGCGTCAGCTCGCTGAGCCGGTTCGCCCGGTTCGGCTGGCTGGACCGCCGCCGGGAGACCGCGGCGGCGGCGGCCAAGGTCGCCACGCTCGACCTGCGCCCCGCCGACCCGCAGCGCGCGGTGCGCACGCTGTCCGGCGGCAACCAGCAGAAGGCCGTACTGGCCCGCTGGCTGCTCAGGGAGTGCCGGGTGCTGCTGCTCGACGAGCCGACCCGCGGTGTGGACGTCGGCGCCCGCGCCGAGTTGTACGCCCTGGTGCGGTCGCTCGCCGACAGCGGGGTGGCCGTGCTGTTCGTCTCCAGCGAGGTGCCCGAAGTCATCGGTCTCGCCGACCGCGCGCTGGTGCTGCGCGAGGGCCGGATCGTCCACGAGGCGGAAGCCGCGACGTTGCAGGAATCCCACGTACTCGACCTCGTGATGGAGGAGAGCCACTCATGAGCGACCTGGCCAAGCCCGATCTGACCAAGTCCGCCTCGGCCGAACCGGATTCGACCGGACCGGGCGCACCGGAGCCGCCGGAAGGCGCCGGCAAGCCCGCGGCGGGGCCGGCCGCCGCACGGCCGATGGTCCGGCTGCTGCCGGGACGGCAGGTGCACAGCCTGGGGCTGGTGGTGGTGCTCGGCCTGCTGTGCGTGGTGGGCACGGTGACCTCCTCCAACTTCCTCACCAGCAGCAATATCGTCAACATCCTGACCAGCGCGGCGGTCATCGGCGTCATCACCGTCGGCCAGACGTTCGTCATCATCGGCGGCGGCATCGACCTGTCGGTCGGCGCGATCGTCGCGGTGGCGTCCGTGTGGTGTACGACCGTGGCCACCCAGGACTACGGCCTGGGAGGGATGCTCTTCACCGCCGTGATCGTCGGCTGCGTGGTCGGGCTGCTGAACGGGGTCCTGATCGCCTACGGCAAGATCGCCGCGTTCATCACCACGCTGGCCATGATGGCCAGCGCCCGCGGTGTCGCCGAGCGGCTGTCGGACCGGCAGTCGCAGGTGGTGACGGTCAGCTCGTTCAATGACATCGCCACCAAGAAGTTCCTCGGGATACCCCTGCTGGTGTACCTGATGGCCGCGATCGTGGTGGTCGGCTGGCTGCTGCTGAACCGTACGACCTTCGGACGACGCACGTTCGCGGTCGGCGGCAACCCGGAGGCGGCCCGGCTGGCCGGCATCGCGGTACGGCGGCACACCATGCTGCTCTACCTGCTGTCCGGGGCCTGCTGCGGCATCGCGGCGATCATGCTGACCGCCCGCACCACCAGCGGCGCGAGCAACCTGGGCAACCTCTACGAACTCGACTCCATCGCCGCGGTGATCATCGGCGGCACGCTGCTGGCCGGCGGCCGCGGCTCGCTGATCGGGTCGATCCTCGGCGTCCTGGTGTTCACCACGATCACCAACATCTTCGTCCTCAACAACCTGACCACGGACATCCAGGAGATCGCCAAGGGCGGCATCATCATCGTCGCCGTCCTGCTCCAGCGCCCCCGTACCCGTGGCACGCGCGGCCCCCGTGGCACCCGCCCAGCCGAATCCGTGAAGGGAACATCCGCATGAAAGAGACCAGACCAGCGGCCATGGGACGCCGGAACATGCTGTTCGGGGCCGGCGCCCTGGGCAGTGGCCTGCTGCTGTCGGCCTGTACCAGCAACTCCACAGGCGACTCCGACAAGGCCAACGTCAAGGCCACGACCAGCGCTTCGGGCGACACCCCCGGCAAGCACGTCACGGTCGGCTTCTCCGCGCCCGCGGCCGACCACGGCTGGACGGCGGCGATCACCAAGAACGCCAAGGCGCAGGCCGGCCAGTACAGCGATGTCAGCTTCCAGGCGGCCGAGGGCACCAACGACGTCAACGCGCAGATCAGCGCCGTCCAGACGCTGATCGACCAGAAGGTCGACGTGCTGGTCATCCTGCCGTTCGACGGCAAGGCGCTGACCTCGATCGGCACCCAGGCGATGACCGCGGGCATCCCGGTGGTCAACCTCGACCGGATCTTCGACAACTCCCTCGCCTACCGCACCTGGATCGGCGGCGACAACTACGGCATGGGCGTCAACGCGGCGCAGTACATCGTGAAGACGCTCAAGGCCAAGGGCGTCAGCAAGCCGGTGATCGGCGAGATCGCCGGCATCGACAACCTCGAACTGACCAAGCAGCGCAGCCAGGGCTTCAAGGACGCGCTCGCCAAGGCGGGCTTCTCGGTGAGCATCAGGCAGGCCGCCGACTTCACCGCCGACAGCGGCCAGCAGGTGATGAGCAACGTGCTGCAGGCCCGGCAGAAGCTGGACGCGGTCTGGAACCACGACGACGACCAGGGCATCGGCGTGGAGGCGGCCATCAAGCAGGCCGGCCGGGACGAGTTCTTCATGGTCGGCGGCGCCGGGTCCAAGCACGCGATGACGGAGATCAAGGCCGACAGCGGGGTGCTGAAGGCCACGGTGGTCTACCCGTCGAGCATGTCGGCTTCGGCGATCACGCTGGCCCGGCTGATCGGCCAGAACAAGGGGATGGGCGACCTGGTCGAGCAGGAGGTGCCCACCGTCATCACGCTGTTCTCGGCGACGGTCACCAAGGAGAACGTGGACGCCTACCTGCCGACCTCGTTCACGTAAGCCCGCTCCGCCGAACGCCGAACTGCCCCGGGCCGACGGTCCGGGGCAGTTCGCTGTGGTGGTGGCGCCGGCCGGCTGCGGCCGGCGCCGGGTCGCCCGTCAGGCGGAGGCGAGGTCGAACTCCTCCCAGGGGCCGATGGACGTGCGGTTGGCGATCAGCGGCGAGGCACCCGCGTTGTCGGCGGTGACGTACTTGCCGTTGACGCCGGCCTTCAGGCTGACGCTGCCGTCGGTGTTGTGGATCAGCTGGAAGGTCTCCCAACTGCCCGCCGTGGCACGGTTGGCGATCAGTGCCGCCGCGCCCGCGTTCTCGGCGGTGACGTACTGGTTGTTGGCGTGCGCCCGCAGGGCGATGTTGCCGCCGCCGAGGTCGGTCTCGTCGAAGCTCTCCCACGGGCCGACGGTCGTACGGTTGGCGATCAGCGGCGCCGCGCCCGCGTTGTCAGCGGTGACGTACTTGCCGTTGGCGTGCGCCTTCAGGCTGATCACGGTGCCGGGCGGATTGGTCGAGCCGCCCGGGGTGCCGACTCCCGCGCCGCCGAAGACCGTCCAGTTGACGTTCATCAGCGCACCGGCGCCGGTGTGGCCGGACGGGTTGCGGGCGACGAAGTAGACCTTCCCGCTGCCCGTCGGCACGTTGGTGAGGTTGGCGGTGACGTCGGTGTACGTCTGCCAGGCGCCGGTGGTCGGCACGGTGGCGGTGCCGAGCAGCGGCCCGTCAGCGGCGTTCCAGCGGACCTCGACCCGGCCGCCGGCGTTCGCCGAGGCCGCCCGGAAGGTGACCGCGTTGATGTTGTTCAGCGCGATCGGCGAGATCGTCCAGTAGTCGCCGTCCTCGATGAAGCCGATGTCCTGGCCGCCGCCCGCGCTGTCGGAGCCGCTCTCGACGGTGACGCCCGGGGTGTCGGTGCCCTGGCCGTTCGCGGCCCGGCCGGTGTCGGTGAAGAACTCGGCCTGCTTGTGCTTGGGTTGCAGGGTGATCTGCGCCCGGCCGGTGATCGGTGCGGCGGCGCCGCCGCTGCCGCCCTTGTCGGTGTAGCTGGCCTCGATCACATAGAAGACGTTGTCGCCGTCGCTGTGGCCGTTGGACAGCGTGGTGGTGACGGTGGCGCTGCACCCGGTGTACTGGTCGAGCGGGTGGCCGTGGGTGTCATGCCCGAGGATGGCCTGGATCTTCACCTGCCCGCAGTCGATCGCGCCGTCCTCCGGATCGGTCACGGTCACCGCGAAGTTGACCTTGTCACCCCAGTCGAACAGGCCGCCGTTGGGTGGGGAGGTGATGGTGAGGGTCGGCGCGGTGTTGCCCGCGGTGATCGTCAGGCTCGACGTCGAGGACTTGCCCGCGCTGTTGGTCACCGTCAGCACCGCGGTGTAGTTCCCGACCGCGGTGTAGGTGTGGCTGGGGTTGGCGCTGGTCGACGTGGCCCCGTCGCCGAAGGCCCACTTGTAGGTGAGGGCCTGGCCGGCCGGGTCGCTCGAACCGCTGCTGGAGAAGTTCACCGCGAGCGGCGCGGGACCGCTGGTGCGGTTCGCGCTCGCCTTGGCGACCGGCAGCGCCCCGCCGTTGAGGTAGTCGATCCGGTAGATGCCGGCGTCGGCGTTGTTGCCGCCGTAGCCGGTGCCCCACTCGACCATGTAAAGGGCGCCGTCCGGGCCGAACTTCATGTCCATCGGCTTCTTGAACGGCACCGAGGGCAGGAAGGGCGCGATCGTGTCGATGCTCGCGTTGTCCGGCTTCACATGGAACGTGTAGACCTTGCTGGTGTTCCACTCCGAGAAGATCGCCTGGCTGTCCATGGCCTGCGGCCACTTGCGGTCGGAGTTGAGGTTCGCGTCGTAGCGGTAGACCGGGCCCGCCATCGGGGCGCCGCCGCTGAGCATCGGGAAGTTGTTCGGGTCGGCGTTGTAGTGGTACCAGACCGTGGCCGGGGTGGCCGGCGGCAGCTTGGTCAGACCGGTGTTGTTGGGCGAGTTGTTGGTCGGGCCGCCCGCGCAGTCGAACGGGGCGCCGGAGGTCTGGGTGGCGAAGTTGTAGTCCAGGTAGGGGGTGTTGTTGCCGATGCAGTACGGCCAGCCCGCGTTGATCGGCTTGCTCAGCAGGTCCCACTCGACGGTGTTCTCCGGGCCGCGGCCGGCGTTGGGACCGCCGGCGTCAGGACCGTAGTTGCCGACCAGCAGGTTGCCGGTCTTCGAGTCCAGCGCGATCCGGAACGGGTTGCGGTAGCCCATGGCGTAGATCTCGGGCCGGGTCTTGGCGGTACCGGGCGCGAAGAGGTTGCCGGCCGGCACGGTGTAGGTGCCGTTGGCCTCCGGGTGGATGCGCAGCACCTTGCCGGACAGGCTGTTGGTGTTGCCCGCGGTCCGCTGGGCGTCCCAGGAGGAGCGGCCGGCCTGCTCGTCGATCGGCGCGTAGCCGTCGGACGCGAACGGGTTGGTGTTGTCGCCGAGCGACAGCCACAGGTTGCCGTTCTTGTGGTCCATGGCCATGCCGGCGCCGTGGTGGCAGCACTCGGCGCGCTGCACCGGCACGTCCAGCAGGATCTTCTCGCTGCTCATGTCGAGCGTGGAGCCGTTGATCGTGAAGCGGCTCAGCCGGTCGACGCTGGTCGCCGACGGCGAGTAGTAGAGGTAGATCCAGTGGTTGGTGGCGAAGGCCGGGTCGAGCGCCATCGCGAGCAGGCCGCTCTCGTTCGCCGTGAAGACGCTGAGGTGGCCGATCACCGCGTTGGTGCCGTCGGTGTTGATGACCTTCACATCACCGAGCATGTCGATGAAGAAGACCCGGCCGTCACTGGCGATGTCCAACTGGAGCGGGTTTCCGCCCGAGTTGTCGAGCAGCACCCGCTGGAAGCTGCTGTCCGGCACCCCGTCGACGGCCGGGCTCACCGCGGCCGGGGCCGCCGCGGGGGTTTTGTGTGCGGCGTTCGCCGGCGCGGTGGTGAACAGCGCCAGAGCCGGCAACAACAGCAGCAGCGCCAGGAGTTGCGCCCAACTGCGCAGCCTTGGGCGCTTCATTGGTCGTGCGGACGACATGGGGTCTCCTCGGTGATGGGGGGTGGAACTGGGCATGAGGGATCGCCACGGCCGCGGATGGCGGAGCCGGCCGTGCGATGGGGTGACGCGTAAGACCTCAGTGGGTGCTGAGGTCGAACTCCTCCCACGGGCCGATGGCGGTGCGGTTGGCGATCAGCGGCGCCCCGCCCGCGTTCTCGGCCGTCACGTACTTGCCGTTGATCCCGGCCTTGAGGCTGATGCTGCCGTCGGAGTTGTGGATCAGCTGGAAGGTCTCCCAACTGCCCACCGCCGCCCGGTTGGCGATCAGCGACTGCGCGCCGGCGTTCTCGGCCGTCACGTACTGGTTGTTGGCGTGGGCGCGCAGCGCGATGTTGCCGTTGCCCTTGTTGATCTCGTCGAACAGCTCCGAGGTGCCGACCGTCGTCTTGTTGGCGATCAGCGGCGAGCCGCCGCCGTTGGGCGCCGAGACGTACTGGTTGTTGGCGTGCGCCTTCAGGCTGACCACCGGATCGGTGGGCGGCGGAGTGGTGCTGACCGTGCAGTCGCCGGGCAGCGCGCCGGCCGCGGTCTGGATACCGCCGAGCAGCAGGTGCAGGAAGTTGGGCTCGGTGTAGCTCTCGATGGTGTGGCCCATGCCGGTGTACCAGGCACGCCCGCCGTCGTAGTTGTGGCACCAGGTGGTGGGGTGGTCGGCGCCCATCGTGGAACCGGGGTACGAGTTGTCGTCCACCGAGGTCAGGACGTGCACCTGGGAGCGGGGGTTGGTCTGGAAGTCGTACCACTCGTCGGTGTGGGTGTACGTGTTGGGCAGTCCCGCGGTGGACGGGTGGGTGTGGTCCTCGACGGTGACGGTGGCCGGCGCCGGGGCGGGGTGCTGCTTGAAGTACGCGCCGACCAGGCTGCCGTACCAGGCCCAGGTGTAGCCGCTGTCGGCCGCGGCGTGGATGCCGACGTAGCCGCCGCCGTGCTCGATGTAGCGCTGGAAGGCGTCCTTCTCCGGCTGGGTGCTGACCGGGTCGCCGGTCGCCGACAGGAAGACCACCGCCGCGTACTGGGCGAGGTTGGCGTCCGTGAACTGGGTGTCGTCCTCGGTGGCGGTCACGGTGAAGTTGTTCTGCGTGCCGAGCTGCTGGATGGCGGCGATGCCGGCCGGGATGGAGTCATGGCGGAAGCCGGTGGTCTTGGAGAACACCAGGACCTTGAACGGGGCGGCTGCCGCCTTGGCGCCGGCGGCCGGTGGTGCCGCGGCGTTCACGGCCGGCGCGGCCGCGGTCAGGATGGCGGCGGCGGAAAGGCCCGCGGCTGCCAGGAGGGCGATTCTTGTGCGTGGGCGGGGCGTGCGCATGGCGGCTCCTCGGTCGAACGCACTGCAGGGGGATATGCCCGGGCGATCGGTCGATGGTGGGCCGAGATCGTCCGCGGCAGGGGGCATCACCGCACCGCGCCTCGTGGCAGCAGGGATGCCTCTTTTGCTTTGCGGCGCGCTGATCAGCGCAAACCGCAAGCAGAACCATGTATTTGTTCGTTGGGTCAAAAAACTAATTGCCCGTGTGCTGAGCGTCAAGACTTGTCACAGACAAGTCAAAAGACGCCTCACTGGTCACACCTTCAACCACCGGGGGCCCGGCGCCCGGCCGCCAACTCCCCCGTGGCGGGCTCGAATTGAGGGAAGGTCAGCCCGCCGGGCTGGTCAGGTCGATGTACGCCGACGGATCGCGCAGGATGGTCTGCACCCCGGCGCCGGCCGCCCCGCGTACCGCCGCCTCGGCGCCGAGGCCGGAGACCTGCAACCGGTCCGGGCGCCAACGGCCGGAAGTGACGCGGGAGTTCAACTGCTCCTGGAGTATCGGCAGCAGCCAGGGCGCGAGCCTCGCGTAGATCCCGCCGATCACGACCTCCGGCGGGTCGAGCAGGTTCACCGCGCTCGACAGCACCACGCCCAGCGCCCGTCCGGCCACCGTGAGCGCGTCGGTCGCGGCCTCGTCCCCCGCGGCGGCGAGCGCCGCGAGCTGGTCGACCGGGCCCTCGCTGGTCGCCGTGGCCAGCCCGAACTGCCCCTCGCCGCGCCGCCCGCGGGCCTCCGCGCCGACCGGCGGCAGGTCGGGATCGGCCGGCTGCGCCGGGTCGATCCCCGCGGCCAGCAGCAGCGCGTCCTGCCCGGCGTAGCGCTCCAGGCAGCCGCGCGCACCGCAGCCGCACTCCCCGCCGTCCGGGCGCACCGTGACGTGGCCGATCTCGCCGGCGAAGCCGCCGCCGCGGAACAGCGTGCCGTCCACCATCAGCCCGGCGCCGATCCCTATCCCGCCGGACACGTACAGGAAGCTGTCCCCGGCCCCGGCCGGGCGGGCCTGGAACTCGCCGATCGCGGCCAGGTTCGCCTCGTTGTCGACGGAGACCTCCAACGGCTGCCTGCCCAGGCCCCGTTTGAGCAGCATGGCGGCCGGCACCCGGTGCCAGTCCAGGTTGGGGGCGTGCAGCACCTCGTCGTCACGGACCAGGCCGGGCACTCCCAAGTTCACCTGGACCGGGGCCAGTCCGGCCCGTCGGGCGGCGGCGCAGGCGCGGGCAGCGAGCCGGCCGGCCGCGTACAGCGTCTCCTCGGCCGACCGGCCGCGGTTGCGCACCCGCTCGGTCAGCCTGACCCGGGGCGCGCCGGTCAGATCGGCCACGCACACCGCCGTGTAGTCGACGTTGACCTCCACGCCGACACCGGCCGCGCCGCGCGGGTTGAGGGCGAGCGCGCCACCGGGGCGGCCGACCCTGCCCTGGTTCTCCGGCACGTGTTCGACGACGAGGCCGGCCAGCCGCAGCTCCTCCACCAACGAGGAGACGGTGGCCTTGGTGAGGCCGACCTGTGCGGCGACGGTGGCACGGGACGCGCTCTGTCCGGCCGCGACCTGGCGCAGCACCAGAGCCAGGTTGTGGCGGCGCATACTCTGCTTGCTCGCCGGCTGCACGCCGCCGTTCATCACGCTGCTGCGACCTTTCTCCGCCTGCGGAGGCCGCGAACGGCTCGCACGGGCAACCCTCTCCGGCTTGGACCCAAGATCAAACTAATCGACGCTCCACAGCAGGTCAACGGCCATCCTTACACTCACAGGAACCGGTATCGCAACCCCCGACGCGGCGGCTCGCCGCCCGCGTCCCACCGATTGCCTCCTGCCTATTGCCGTGCACCCGGCCGCTGATTAGTTTATTTGCTGAACTGACGAACAGCTACGTCCCGCACGGCACGGCGACGCTCGGCCAGTCTCCTCACGGTCGCGGGGGACCGCTCAACTGACTGCCTTTTCGCGCACTTTCCCGCACCGTGAGACTCCCGATTTGACGGTCTCCCGGAACGCTACGCTCCTCGGCAGTCGCCAATCGGAGGTGAACGGCATGGGTTCGGTCAAGGCACATGACTCCCGGCTGGGAGTGTGGATCATCGGCGCGCGCGGCTCGGTCGCCACCACCGTCGTGGTGGGCGCCGCGGCCCTCGCGGCGGGCCTGGTCCCACCGGTGGGCTGCGTGACCGAACAGCCGGATTTCGCCGACGCGGGCCTGACTCCCGTCGGCGGCCTCGTCTTCGGCGGCTTCGACATCGCCGACGTGCCGCTGGCCAAGCGGGCCGAGCAGTTGGTGGCGGCGGGCGTGCTGCCGGCCGACCTGCCGGGCTCGGTCTCGGCTCAACTCGACGCCGCCGACCGGGAGATCCGGCCCGGCTTCTCGGCCGCCGACACCGGGTCGCAGGCCGCCCAAGCCGACGTGCTGGCCGCGCAGTTGGCGGACTTCCGGGACCGGCACGGGCTGCCCAGGGTCGTCGTCATCAACCTCTCCTCCACCGCGCCGCAGCCCGCGCCGCACCCGGCCTTCGCCGAACTGGCCGCCCTGCGGGCCGCGATGGCCGGCGATGAGCCGGTGCTCCCGGCGCACGCGCTGTACGCGTACGCGGCGCTCAGCGCCGGCTGCGGCTACATCGACTTCACGCCGTCCGGCGCGATGCTGATACCCGCGCTCGACGAACTCGCCCGCGAGCGGGCCGTGCCGTACACGGGCAACGACGGCAAGACCGGCGAGACCCTGGTCAAGAGCGCGCTGGCGCCGATGTTCGCGCACCGCGCGCTGCGCGTACGGTCCTGGTCCGGCACGAACCTGCTCGGCGGCGGCGACGGCGCGACGCTCGCGGACCCGGAGGCCGCGGCGAGCAAGACGGCGGCCAAGGCGCGGGCGCTGGCCGGGGTCTTCCCGTACGAGGTCGAGGGCGACACCCACATAGACGACGTGCCCGCGCTGGGCGAGTGGAAGACGGCATGGGACCACATCGCGTTCGACGGCTTCCTGGGCGTGCGGATGACGATGCAGTTCACCTGGCAGGGCTGCGACTCGGCGCTCGCCGCTCCGCTGGCCCTCGACCTGGTCCGCCTGCTGGCCCGCGCCCACGAGTTGGGCGCGACGGGAGTGCAGTCGCAGTTCGCGTTCTTCTTCAAGGACCCGCTGGCCGCGACGGAGCACAGGGTGGTGGCGCAGTACGAGCAGCTCCGAGCGTGGGCGCGGGGCGCGGCGGCGGGGGCGGCGGCGTTAGCGGACCAGGCCGCGACGGCGACCCGCGAAGGCGCGGACGCGGAGGAGCGCCGAGCGCCGGGCGCGGCGGGCGAAGCGCCGCCTGCGGCGACGGCGCCCGCGACGGGCCGGACATCGGCTGACCGGACGCCGACCAGCACCGCGCGGACCGCAGATCGCCGGGCGGGCACGGCAGAGCACCGTCTGCAGGGCGCCGCGGGCGAAGCGCCGCCTGCGGCGACGGCGTCCGCGACGGACCCGGCGGCGGCAGCGCCGCGGACCTCGGCCGCGGGCCGGGCGCGAGCCGGGCAGCCGGCGGCCCCGTCGGGCCGGGCATCGGGCACCTCTACTTCCTCCATCGCCGGGCGCGGGCCCGTTGGGCGGGAGGGCTGGTGAGAGGGCTTGCCGGTGTCGGGGATCTTGTTGAACTCGTGCGGGCGCCTGCCGCGTTGACCGTGCCGGGGGACACGCTCGTCGGGTCGGCTGCCGGGGGGTGGCCGTTCGGGGGGCGGGGGGCTGGCGGGGTTGCCGGGGCTTCGGTGCTTCTTTATTGGGGCGGGATGGCGCTCAACGACTATGCCGACCGGGAGGTTGACGCCGTCGAGCGGCCCGGGCGGCCGATTCCCTCGGGGCGGGTGAGTCCCGCGGTCGCGCTGGGGACCGCCACCGCGCTGACCGCCGCCGCGCTCGGGGTCGCCGCCGTGTCGGGTGGGCGGCGGGCGCTGGTGACCGCCGTGCCGCTGGCCGCGCTGGTCTGGGCGTACGACCTCGGTCTGAAGGACACCCCGCTCGGCGGCCCCGCGATGGCCGCGGCCCGCGGCCTCGACGTGCTGCTGGCCGCCGGTCCCGACGGCGCCAGGGCCGCCGCCCCCGCCGCCGCGGTCGTCGCCGGGCACACCGGCATCGTCATGGCGCTGAGCCGCAGCGAGGTCACCGGCTCCTCCGCCACGCTGCCCGAGGCAACGCTCGCCGCAACCACCGCCCTCGCCGCGGGAGTTGCCGCGCTGCCAGGCGCGTCCGGCCGGCAGCGCGCCACCGCCGCCGCCGTACTCGCCGTCTACCTCCGTACGTTCGGCGGCGCGCAGTTCGACGCGATCCGCAAGCCGGACCCGCGCCGCCTGCAACGGGCCGTCGGCAGCGGCATCCTCGGCCTGATCCCGCTACAGGCCGCCCTGGCCGTCCGGCGCGGCGCGGCCGGCACCGCCCTGCCCCTGCTCGCGGCGCTGCCGCTGGCCCGCCGCCTGTCCCGGAAGGTGTCTCCGACATGACGGACCCGTCCCCGTCCCCGCACCCGTCAACTCTCCCGGCTCCCCCGCTGCGCTTCGGCTACGGCACCAACGGCTTCGCCAACCACCCCCTGGACCAGGCGCTCGACGTGATCGCCGGCCTCGGCTACGAGGGCGTGGCGCTCACGCTCGACCACGACCACCTCAACCCGTTCGGCCCGGACATCACCCAGCAGGTGCGCGCGGTGCGCCGCCGGCTGGACGCGCTCGGGCTCGCGGTGGTCGTCGAGACCGGTGCGCGCTACCTGCTCGACCCGTGGCGCAAGCACGCGCCCACCCTGCTGCACGAGGAGGGCCGCGAGACCCGCGTCGACCTCCTGGACCGGGCGATACGGATCGCGGCCGAACTCGGCGCCGAGGCCATGTCGTTCTGGAGCGGGGTGCTCCCCGAGGGCAGCACGCCGGAGCGCGGCCACGAACTGCTGGCCGAGGGCTGCGCCCACCTGTGCGCGACGGCCGCCCGCGAAGGCGTCGTCCTCGGCTTCGAACCGGAGCCCGGGATGCTGGTCGAGGACCTGGCCGGCTTCCGGCGGCTGCGCCAAACCCTCGGTGAACCGGCCGAGTTCAGGCTGACCCTCGACATCGGCCACTGCCGGTGTCTGGAGCCTGAGCCGGTCGCCGACTGCGTGCGGGCCGCCGGGCCCGACCTGGTGAACGTGCAGATCGACGACATGCGGCGGGGTGTGCACGAGCATCTGGAGTTCGGCGAGGGGGAGATCGACTTCACCCCCGTACTGGCCGCGCTCTCCGAGGTCGGCTACCGGGGCCTGGTCGCCGTGGAGTTGCCCCGGCACAGCCACAGCGCCCCGCTGACCGCCCGCCGTTCACTGGCGTTCCTGCGCGCGCACAGCCCGCGGCCCGCCGCTGAACGGACTCCGGCCGCCCCCTCCCCCGTCCCGCCGCCCGAGGCGCTGGACGCCGACCTCAGTCCCGACGGCCGGGCCTGGCTGCTGGCGGCCACCAAGCGGGCCGCGGCCGAACCCGCCGCGCTGCTGGCCGACTTCCCCGCCGTCGGACGGTACTGCGGGCGCGGCCCGCTGACCGCCGCCGACTGGCCGGGCTGGACGGTGGACGACGCGGCCCGCGCCGTCCTGCTACGCGGCGCGAGCGCGCAACTCGTCGCCGCCGCCTACCACCACGGGGATCGCGCCGAGCGCCGGGCTGTGCTGCGCGCGCTGCCCCAACTGGGCCTGGGCGAGGCCGCCGTGCCGCTGATCGAGGACGCGCTGCGCACCAACGACAGCTCGCTGGTCGCCGCCGCGCTCGGCCCGGCCGCCACCGGGCTGAGCGACCGGGCCTGGCGGCAGGGCGTGCTCAAGTGCGTCTTCCTCGGGGTCCCGCTGCGCGAGGTCGCCGCCGTCGAGGACCGGGCGGACGCCGAACTCGCCCGGATGCTGCTGGACTTCGCGCACGAGCGGATCGCGGCGGGGCGGGACGTGCCCGAGGACGTCTTCCCGCTGCTGCGCCCCTACCCCGAACTCGTCGGCTCCTCCGCGATCCACGCCGAGTCGGACTCGCCCGTCCCGCGCCGGGCGGAGGCGGCCCGCCGGGTGCTCGCCGCCCTGCGCTGAACCCTCGGCGCCTCGCGCCGACCCCCTCGCCACCCGCCGCGCACGAGCCGTGCCCGAGCCGCGTCCGCGTCCGACCAGCGTTCGACCCGCGCCCCCACCGCGCCGACCCCCACCCCCGGAGGACCGCATGCGCATCTTCGACCCGCACATCCACATGAGCTCGCGCACCACGGACGACTACCGGGCGATGTACGCGGCGGGCGTCCGCGCCCTGGTCGAGCCGGCCTTCTGGCTGGGCCAGCCGCGCACCTCGGCGGGGAGCTTCGTGGACTACTTCGACGCGCTGCTCGGCTGGGAGCCGTACCGGGCCTCCCAGTTCGGCATCCGGCACCACTGCGCCATCGCGCTCAACCCGAAGGAGGCCAACGACCCGCGCTGCGCGGAGGTCATCGACCTGCTGCCCCGCTACCTGGTCAAGGACGGCGTGGTGGCGGTCGGCGAGACCGGCTTCGACTCGATGACCGCGGCCGAGGAGAAGTCCTTCGCCGCCCACCTCGCGCTGGCCGTCGACCACGGGCTGCCCGCCCTGGTGCACACCCCGCACCGCGACAAGGCGGCCGGCACGGCCAGGTCGCTCGACGTGATCAGGGAGTCCGGCATCCCGGCCGAGCGGGTCGTGGTGGACCACCTCAACGAGCTGACCGTACGGCAGGTGCTCGACGCCGGCTGCTGGGCCGGCTTCTCCATCTACCCCGACACCAAGATGGAGCCGGACCGGATGGTCCGGCTGCTCCAGGAGTACGGCACCGAACGCGTCCTGGTGAACTCCGCGGCCGACTGGGGCCACAGCGATCCGCTGCGCACCCACGCCACCGGTACGGCGATGCTGGCGGCCGGCTTCTCCGAGCAGGACGTGGAGCAGGTGCTGTGGCACAACCCGGTCGCCTTCTACGGGCAGAGCGGACGGCTCGAACTGGACGGCCCTGAGGCGGACGCCGCGGCCCTCTTCGAGGGTAACTCCATCCAGCGCGGGCCTCGTTGACGCGTCAGCCGACGCACCGCGCCGCCGCCCCCGTTCATCCGCTGACCCCGCTGACGCCGCCCACCCCTGGAGGTCCCGATGCGTCTGCACCACGATGACGACACCACCGTCCACCTCGGCTACTGCACCAACGTGCACCCGGCCGAGGACCTGGCCGGCATCGTCGGCCAACTGGACCGCTACGCCGGCCCGGTACGCGAACGGCTCGGCGCGGACCGGCTCGGCCTCGGCCTGTGGCTGGCCCACGACGTGGCCCACGAGCTCGCCGCCGACCCCGCGGCCACCGCCCGGCTGCGGACCGAACTCGACGCCCGCGGCCTGGAGGTGGTGACGCTCAACGGCTTCCCGTACCGCGGATTCCACGACCCGGTCGTCAAGCACGCGGTCTACCGGCCCGACTGGACCGAGCCGCAGCGGCTCGCCTACACCCTCGACCTGGCCGACGTGCTGGCCCGGCTGCTGCCCGACGACGCCCGCCGCGGCAGCATCTCGACGCTGCCGCTGAGCTGGCGCGACCCGTGGGACCCGGAGCGGCGGGAGGCGGCGGGCCGGCAGATCAGGGCACTTGAGGCCGGCCTCGCCGAGCGGGCGGCACGCGACGGGCGCCCGATCCGGGTCGGCTTCGAACCGGAACCGGGCTGCGTGGTGGAGACGGTGGCTCAGGTGGAGAACGAACTCCAGGGCCTGGGAGGGCACTTGCTCGGGCTGTGCCTGGACGCCTGCCATCTGGCGGTCACCTTCGAGGACCCGGCGCAGGTACTCGGCCGGCTGGCGGCGGCCGGCCTGCCCGTCGTCAAACTCCAGGCGTCCTGCGCGCTCCAGGCCGCCGATCCGGCCGACCCGGCGGTCCGGGAGGCGCTGGCTCCCTTCGTCGAGCCGCGCTTCCTGCACCAGACCCGGGAGGCGCCGGCCGCGCCCGGCGCCGAGGTGCCGGCCGCCGACGACCTGCCCGACGCGCTGTCCGGCCCGGACGCGCTGCCCGGCCGGGCGCCCTGGCGGGTGCACTTCCACGTCCCGCTGCACGCGGCCCCGCAGCCGCCGCTGACCAGCACCACGCCCGTACTCGAACAGACGCTGGCCGCGCTGTTCGGCGGCCCGGCCGCGCTGACCGACCACGTCGAGGTCGAGACGTACACCTGGTCGGTGCTGCCCCCTGGCCAGCGTCCGGAGGGCGACGACGCGCTGATCGACGGCCTCGCCGCCGAAGTGGGCTGGGCCAGAAAGGCGTTGACGGGGCTCGGCCTGACGGAGGTGCCGGCATGACCGGGACCGGGCGGACCGAGAAGGGCCGGACCGGGAAGTTGCCGGCCGGGAAGGGGCGCAGGCGTACGGTCGTGCTGGACGTCGTCGGGCTCACCCCGCGCATCCTGGAGCACATGCCCGCGCTGCGGGCCGTCGCCGCCGAGGGCTTCTCGGCCGAACTGACCACCGTCTTCCCGGCGTTGACCTGCCCGGTGCAGTCGAGCATCCTGACCGGCTCGATGCCCGACGAGCACGGCATCGTCGGCAACGGCTGGTTCTTCCGGGACGCCGGGGAGATCTTCCACTGGCGGCAGTCCAACAGCCTCGTACACGGCGACAAGCTGTGGGCCGCCGGCCGCCGGGCCGACCCCGACTACCGGGTGGGCAACATCTGCTGGTGGTACGCGATGGGCATGGACGTGGACGTCACCGTCACGCCGCGGCCCGTCTACCACTACGACGGCCGCAAGTCCCAGGACTGCTACGCCCACCCGCAGTCCGTGCACGACGAACTCACCGCCGCCCTGGGCCCGTTCCCGCTGTTCAGCTACTGGGGTCCGGGCGCCGGGCTGGCCTCCACGCAGTGGATCGTCCGCGCCGCGCAGCACCTCCTGGACACCCGCGCCCCCGACACCCTGCTGGTCTATCTCCCGCACCTGGACTACGAGTTGCAGCGGCACGGCCCGGACGGACCGCAGGCGGTGGCCGCGGCGCGCGCGGTGGACGACGTCATCGCCCCGCTGCTCGCCCGGCTGCGCGCCGAGGGCACGACGGTGGTCGCGCTGAGCGAGTACGGCATCACCGCCGCCCGACGGCCGGTGGACATCAACCGGGCGCTGCGCCGCGAGGGGCTGCTGAACGTCTACGTCCAGCAGGACATGGAGAACCTCGACCCGTGGACCTCGGCCGCGTTCGCGGTCGCCGACCACCAGGTGGCGCACATCTACGTCCGGGACCCGGCCGACATCCCGCGCACCCGCGAGGTGGTCAAGTCGCTGCCGGGAGTGGACCGGATCCTGGACCGCGGCGAGCAGGGCACGCTGCGCATCGGCCACGAACGGGCCGGCGAGCTGGTCGCGATCGCCGAGCCCGACGCCTGGTTCACCTACTACTACTGGCTGGACGACGACCTCGCCCCGGACTTCGCGACCGGCGTGGAGATCTTCCGCAAGGCCGGCTACGACCCGGCCGAGCTGTTCCTCGACCCGACCGACCCGACGGTGAAGGTGCGGGCGGCGGTCTCGCTGGCGAAGCTGAAGCTCGGCATCCGGACCTCGCTCCAGGTCGTCGGCCTCGACCCGTCCTGCGTGTCCGGCAGCCACGGCCGGCTGCCGGACGATCCGCGGGACGGGCCGCTGCTGATCTGCTCGGACCCGGAGCAGGGGCGGGACCGCTTCCATGTGACGGAGGTCAAGGATCTGCTGCTGCGGCTGAACGGGCTGGCGGAGCCGGTGAGTTGACGGTCGCGGGCTGACGGCCGGCGGTCCGGTGAGCGGGGCCGGGGGCGTTCCGGCGAGGCGCGTCGCTCCGAGGGTCACCGTCGGGGCGTTGGTTCGGAGGTCACCGTCGGGGCGTTGGTTCCCGGCCGTCCTCGGCGCCCGCCGTTGCGCGGTCAGCCGGACTCGGGCACCCGGCGCCGGTTGGCGGTGACCACGAGTCCGCCGGCGAGGGCCAGCGCGAGCAGGGCGACACCGAAGACGGTCGCCCCATCCGTCAGCCCGACGGCGTCGCTGAGGTAGCCGGCCGACACCGGCAGGATGCCGGCCGGCACGTAACCGCCCACGTTCAGCGCCGCGTTGGCCTCGGCGAGCCGGTGCGCGGGGACGGTGGAGTTGAGCAGCGACAGGCCGCCGAGCTGCCCCATGCCCTGGCCGCCGCCGGCCAGCAGCGCGGCGGCGATCAGCAGCGGCGCGGACGAGGTGTGCACGGCGGCGACCAGCACGCCCATGGCGAGCGTGGTGCTCACCGCGCCCGCGGTGAGGATCGTGCGCCTGCGCAGCCGCTGGACCGCGAACTGCACGCCGGTCGCGGTGAGGAACATCGCGAACGCCATCGCCCCGGCGACGATCCGGCTGGTGGTCCCGAGCAGCCCGGACAGCAGGGAGGGGCCGAGCGAGAGCACGAAGGAGGTGGCGGTGATGCCGGGCGCGAACACGGCGATGCCGAGGGCGAGTTGCAGCCCGCCACCGGGCACGGCCGGGATCCGGATCCAGGTGGCCTTCCCGCCCTGCGCCGCGCGCGGCGGCAGCGGCATCCGCACCACCGCGACGACGGCCGTGGCCAGCAGCACCGCCTCGACCACGAACACGGTGACGGTCGGCGCGGGCAGCGTCTCGGACAGCACACCCGCGAGCAGCGGCCCGAGGCCGGCCCCGAAGACCATCGCGCACGACGCGATCAGCGCCGCGAGCCGCTTGCGGTCGGGCCCGGCCACGTCCGTGACGGCGGCCATGCCCGCGGAGACGGCGGCGCCGACGGCGATACCGGTGAACAGCCGGGCCACGACCAGCGCGGCCACGCTGTGCGCGGTGGCGAAGATCGCGCAGGCGGCGAGCGCGAGCCCGAGCGCGGGCAGCAGCACCGTCTTGCGGCCGAGCCGGTCGGACACGACGCCGGACACGAGCAGCGAGCCCAGCAGCCCGACGATGTAGCAGGCGAAGATCACCGTCAGGGTGCCCTTGGAGAACCCGATGTCGTGCTGCCACAGCACGTAGAGCGGCGTGGCCGCGTTGGACAGCACGAAGATCGCGGTCACCGGCCACGCGGCCGGCCACACCCACCACCCGGCGGCCCGCGCCACGCCCGCTCCCGCCACCGCTCCCGCCCCCGACGACGAGGGCGCGCCCGCCCCACCGGGCCCGGCCCCGTTCGCCTGCACGGGCACCGTTCGACTTTCCGACATGGCTGATCCCCCTCCGCTGAAGCCAGTACGAGTTATTTCGAACTTAGCATGCAGTACGATAGAACTCGTACAAGGAGCCAGACCGCCCGAGGAGAAGCCCCATGCCCACCAAGGCGCACCCGGCACACCCGGCGCACCCCGGCGAGGTCCCCGCCGACCTGCCCGAGCCGCTGCCGGAACCGGCGGTCGCCGACCTGCGCCTCGAAACGGTGCTCGGCGCGCTCAGCGACCCGTTGCGGCTGGAGATCGTCCGCAGACTCCTGCTGGAATCAGAGGAGTTCGACCACACCTGCGGCTGGTTCGGCTTCGACCGCCCGAAGTCGTCCCTCACCCACCACTTCAAGGCGCTCCGCGAGGCGGGCATCACCCGCCAGCGCCAGTACGGCCTGGAACGCCGCAGCCACGTCCGGGTGGACGACCTGAACGCGCGCTTCCCCGGCCTGCTCGCCCTGGTGGCGGCCTGGACCCCGGCCGACTCGAACTGACCGACCAGGCCCGGCCTGCGGCCCGCAGGTCGCGGGCCTCCCGGTGGCGCCAGCGTCAGGCCCGCTCCCCCACCCCGGACTTCTCGCCCGCGGACCCCTCCGCCGCGAACCCCTCCCCCACCGGCTCCTCGACCGCCGTCTCCTCCTCCGCCGGCTCCTCCACCGAGTGGGAGTCGGTCAGAGTCAGCGCGCCGCCCGCCGCGATCAGGCCGACCAGCACCGCGAGCAGCGCGTAGGTGATCCGTTCGCCGTGGAAGAAGGACGCGACCAGGTCGCCGCTCCAGGTGCCGGCCGGGAGCCGGGTGGTGACCAGGGCGGCGATCAGCGTGCCGACGACCGCGGTGCCGACGCTGGAGCCGACCTCCTGGGCGGTGTCGTTGAGGGCCGCGCCGATGGAGGTGCGGTTGCTCGGCATCGCGTCGACGAGGGCGACCGCGCAGATCGTCATCACGGTGCGCAGCCCCACGGTCATCAGCACCATGCAGACCGCGATGGCGGTGTACCCGTGGTCGACGCCCCAGGCCAGGCCGCCCAGCGAGCCGGCCAGGAAGGCCGCGCCGACCAGGCAGGCGATCCGGTGGCCGAACCTGCGCGCCAGCCACTCCGACAGCGGGGTGGCGACGATCATCGTCACGATGATCGGCAGGTTGGCCAGGCCGGCCCGCACCGGGCTCCAGCCGTAGGCGTACTGGAAGTGCAGGATCAACCCGAACATCACGCTGGCCATCGCGATCGACGTCCCGGTCTGTGCGATGGCGGCGCCGCGGACCGTGCCGCTGGAGAAGAGCCGCAGGTCCAGCATGGGTTCCGGGGTGCGGCGCTCGTGCCGGACGAACGCGGTCGCGGCCGCGACGGCGCCGACGATCGACCCGAGGGTGATCGCGGAGAGCCAGCCGTGCTCGACGCCGCTGGTCAGCGCGTAGCAGGCGAGCCCGATGGCGCTGACGCTCAGGACGGCGCCGGGCAGGTCGAGCGCGTCCTTGGTCAGGTCCTCGGGCCGGTCGGCCGGGACGCCCAGCCGGACGCCGACGCAGGCGATCAGGGCGATCGGGGCGTTGACGACGAGCAGCCACTCCCAGCGCACGTGGGCCAGCGCGGTGCCGCCGAGCAGCGGCCCGAGGACGAAGCCGGACATGCCGACGACGATCATCACCGTCATCGCGCGCATCCGCAGCGCCTTGTCGTCGAACAGCCGGAAGACCAGCGAGTTCGTGATCGGGGCCATCGCCGCGGCGGCGACGCCGAGGGCGGCCCGCAGGGCGATGAGCTGGCCCGCCGTGGTGACGGCGATCACGCACAGGCTCAGCGAGCCGAAGACGGCGAGTCCGGTCAGCAGCACCCGGCGGCGGCCGAGCCGGTCGGCCATCGAGCCCGCGGTGAGCAGCAGGCCGCCGAAGGTCAGCGAGTAGGCGCCGGTGACCCACTGGAGCGCGGTCGTGCCGCTGCCGAGGTCGCGGCCGATGGTGGGCAGCGCGATCGACAGCAGCGTGTTGTCGATCATCTCGACGAAGAAGGCCAGGCAGAGGGCGGCCAGCGGGATCCACGCGGCGCGCAGGGACGGATAGGTGCGGGATGACGGCTGGGCCGGCGGGGCGGTGGTCATGGCGGTCCTCCGATCAGACATCGAGCGGGGTGGGCGGGGAGTGGCATCCCATGGAGTCGAACCTCGTTCGGTTATCGAACCACGTTCGATACGCTACGATAGAACAACGTTCGATACGGTGCAAGCGACGCGAGGGGATGTGAGCCATGGCACGCCTGCAGAACCGCCCCGCGCCGGGGCGCCGGCGCGCTTCGCACTCGATGGAGTCGGTGCTCACCGAGGCGGTGGCGCTGCTCGACGAGGCCGGGGCACCGGCACTGACCTTCCGGGCGCTCGCGCAGCGCCTCGGTGGCGGCGTCGCCAGCATCTACTGGTACGTCTCCAGCAAGGACGAGCTGCTCGACCGCGCCACCGACCACGTGATCGGCGGGGTGCTGGCCGACATCGAGGCGCTACCGGACAGCGACGACCCGATCGACGACCTGCGGGTGATGGCCCTGCGGCTGTTCGACGCGATCGTGGACCGGCCCTGGCTGGGCGCGTTCTTCATGCGCAGCGCCGACGTCCAGGGCAACTCCCTGCGCCTGTACGAGCGGCTCGGCCGGCAGACCCTCCGCCTCGACCTCACCGCGCGGCAGCGGTTCCACGCCGTGTCCGCGGTCGTCGGGGTCGTCGTCGGCTCCGCCGTCGACATGGGGCAGGAGCCGCCGCAGGAGGTGCTGGACGGCGCGGTCGACCGCGAGGAGTTCCTCGGCCGCTACGCCCAGGCGTGGCGCGAACTCGACCCCGCGGACTTCCCGTTCGTGCACGAGATCGTCGACGAGTTCGACGGCCACGACGACGTCGACCAGTTCCGCTCCGCGCTGGAGCTGACCCTCACGGGCCTGCGGCTCCAGGCCCGGGGATGACCGACCGCCGCCCGCCGGGTTAGAAAGATCCTCATGGAACTCACCCAGATACGCCTGTTGGTGTCCGACTTCCCGGTGGTCTACCGGTTCTACCGGGACGTGCTCGGGCTCAAGCCGCAGTTCGAGGCCGAGAGCGGCCCGTACGCCAAGTTCAGTCCTGATGCGGGGAGTGGCGGGATCGCTCTCCAGGAGCGGGGGCAGATGGCCGGGGTGCTCGCGGAGTTGGGAGTGCGGCCGGTCGGGTATCGGGCGCTCGTGGTGCTGCGGGTGGACGATCTGGCGGCCGCTCACCGCGAACTCACTGCGCGGGGAGCGGTGTTCACCCGGGGGCCGGAGGCCATGGGGGAACGGATGCGGGTCGCCTATCTGGCGGACCCGGAGGAGAACGTGATCGAGCTCCAGGAGTGGGTGGTGCTGCGCGAACAGGCTGGTGGCGCGGCCACCTAGCATGATCGTCCGCGCCGCCGGGCGCCGCTCGGGGGGCGTAGGGTCGCGGTGACGGCGTCAGGCGAAGGGGCGGGACAAGTGATCGGGATCGCGGAGATCGAGGCGGCGGCGCGGCTGATCGACGGGCACGTGGTGCGTACGCCCACGGTGCCGTCCCCGGGGCTGTCGGAACTGCTCGGCGTGCCGGTCGTCGCCAAGCTCGAACTGCTGCAGCGCACCGGCTCGTTCAAGGCGCGCGGCGCGACGGCCCGGCTGCTGTCGCTGAGCGAGGCCGAACGCGCGGCCGGGGTCGTCGCGGTCAGCGGCGGCAACCACGGGATCTCCGTCGCCGTGATGGCGCAGGCCCTCGGGATCAAGGCCACCGTCGTCATGCCCAAGTCGGCGCCCGCGCGCTCCATCGAGATCGCGGAGTCCGCCGGGGCGGTGGTACGGCTGACCGACACGATGGACGAGGCGTTCGCCCTCATGTCCAGTCTGCAAGCCGACGGCCTCAGCCTCGTCCACCCCTTCGACGACCCGCTCGTGGTGGCCGGACAGGGCACCGTGGGACTGGAGTTCGCGCAGGACCTCGGCGCGGCCGGCGCCGACGGCGTGACGGACGTGCTCGTCAGCATCGGCGGCGGCGGCCTCATCGCCGGGGTCGCCGCCGCCCTGCACGCGCTGATGCCCGGCACCCGGATCTGGGGCGTGGAGACCGAGGGCGCCGAGGCCATGTCGCAGGCGCTCGCCTCGGGCGGTCCGCGGCCGGTCGCGCTGTCCTCGATCGTCACCACCCTGAGCGCGCCCGCCGCGTCCCAGCTCACCTACGATCATGTGTCCGCCCTGGTCAACGAGGTGCTGACGGTGCCGGACCGGGACGCCGTGCAGGGCATCCTCGACCTGGCGCTGCACGCGAAGGTGTGGGCGGAGCCGGCCGCCGGCTGCCTCGTCCCGGCCGCCCGGCAGGTACGGGAACGGGTCGGCGCCGACGCGCGGATCGGGCTGGTGGTGTGCGGCGGCAACGCCACACCGGCCGAAGTCTTCGGCTGGGCGCAGCAGTTCGGCCTGCTCTGAGCGCCGCGTAGCCGCCCGGCCACGGGAGGTTCCTGCGGGGAGCGGCCGGTGTGTCAGACCCCAGGGGCATCATGGCGGCCATGGATGCGATACGTACCCGGCCGCCGCGCGACCGCCACGAGCTGGACACCGTGCTGCGTACCGGCCTCGACCTGATCAAGGCGGTCGCCCCTGACCTCAGGTACCGGCTCGTCGGCACGGCGGCGGCCCGCCTGCAAGGCGTCGAACTGCCCGTGGGCGACATCGACATCCTCCTCGACCGGCGGCAGGACGTGGACGCCGTCGGCGCGGCGCTGGCGGAGCTTCCGTGCGTCACCGCGCCGCAGTGGCTCGCGCCGGCAAAGCAGTATTACGCCTGCTACAGCCTGGGCGGCGTCGAGTTCAGCGTCAGCACGGTGGAGGTGCCGGGCGACGCGGACGGGTACGAGTGCCAAGGGCCCGGCCCCTGGCGGCACTTCGTCACCGTCGCGCTCGGCGAGCACCGCGTCCCGTGCGTACGGCCCGAACTCCGGCTCACCACCGAGTTCCTGCGCGACCGGCCCGACCGGTACCGGCCGCTTCTCGCCCATCTCGGCGCGCACGGCGCCGACTTGCGGCTGCTCGAACTGAGCATGGCCGTACGGAAGGTCCCCGCGTCGTTCAGGCAGCTGACGCGGGAGCTTCCGGCAGCCACCGGCCGGCCGTAGCCGACCCGTCCAGGACGCCCCCCTCAAGATCCCCGCCGGCTCACTCCGCCCCGGCGGCCAGCCGGCGGACCAGGGAAGCCTGCGGCTCCCCCAGCGAGCAGAGCAACTCGCCGTCCTGGACGTGGAGTTCCAGCCGGTGCGCCCTCGCCGTGTTGAGGTTCTGGCCGTAGGTCACCGAGCGGGAGCTCTCCACCGTGCGGATCTCGCTCCACGGGTGGACGGCCGTCCCGCCGGGGTAGGTGATGATCACGCCGCCGTCGAAGAGGTGCAGCCGGGGGATGCGCAGGTCGCGGCGCCTCTCGTAGCGGATCGACGCGAACGGTGTGGCGACCGCGATCACCAGCAGGGCGACCCCGATCCAGGTGACGAGCGCGGGGAACGGGCCGATGACCATGCCGATGCCCGGCGCCAGCAGGCTGACCGTCACGATGAATCCGAGGCAGCCGACGTCCCCGCCGCCCAGCGGGTGGACCGCCTGGGACGTGCCGAAACGGTGCTGCGCCGCGAGGTCCGCGACGTCACGCAGCGTGCCTTCGCCGCCCGAACCGGCCGCCGGGCCGGGCCCGTTCACGCCAGGACCGCTCGCCGGCGCCGATTCCAAGCCCACCGATTCCGAACTCGCCGCATCCGAACCTGCCGCGTCCGGGCTCACCGATTCCGACCCCGCCGCGTCCGAACTCGCCGCGTCCGAACTCGCCGCGTCCGAACTCGCCGCGTCCGCAATATCCGACACCGTCACGCCCCCTCCCGGCGCCGTACCCGTCGCCCTCTCCCTACCCACAACGCGCGTACGGGTCCCGCCGGTTGCGGGCCGGGTCAGACGGCGCCGCCCACCACGGCCAGCGCGTCGATCTCCACGAGGAAGTCGGGGTGCACCAGGCCGGCCACCCGGACCAGCGAACTGGCGGGCGGGCGCGCCGCGTTCTGGTGCTCGTCGCGCACCCGGCGGAACGCCGCGAGGTCGTCGAGATCGGTCAGGTAGACCGTCAGCTTCACCACGTCCGCCAGCCGGGAGCCGGCCGCCTCCAGCGCGGTGGCCAGGTTCGCGTACACCTGGCGGGTCTGCGCCTCGGCGTCCCCCTTGCCGACCAGCCGCCCGTCCGCGTCCAGCGGGACCTGGCCGGACACCGCCACCATCGGCCCGCTGAACGCCACGGCGTGGCTGTAGCCGTTGGAGGGGGGAGAGCCCTCGGGACGTACGTGGTGCTCCGCCACTGTGCCTCTTCTCCCGCTGTCTCAGCGTCTCGCCTGCGCGCCCTCGCGCCCTCGCGCTTGCGCGCCGCCGCGCCGTCTCCGCGTGGCTTCTCGCTGCCGACGAAGATACGCCGACGCCGGATCGGCGAGCGGCGATTCGCGCGGGAGGGGTCAGAGCTCGCCGAGCTCGTCCGCCGTGACGACCGGGAACAGGGCGGCGGCGCCGGTGAGTTCGAGGAGGTGGCGGACGCTGTCGCTCGGCGCCAGCAGGCTGACGCCGCCGCCCCGTTCGAGTGCCTTCTGCCGGGCGCGCAGCAGCGTGTTGAGGAAGGTGGAGTCGGCGAACGTCACGCCGGAGAGGTCGAGGACCAGGTGGACGTGCTGGCCGAGCGCCCGGTCCACCCTGCCGCGCAGCGGGTCGGACGTGTCGAGGTCCATCTCGCCGACGACCTTGATCACGCCGGGCCGGCGGCCGGGCTCGTCCGCCACGGGGACGGCGGGGCTGTCGTCCGGAGCCGGGACGTCGTCCTCGGAAGCCGGGAAGGCGGAATCCACGATGGCCCTCCACATCTGAACTGTTGCTATCAAGCAAAGATCCTCTCACAACCCGCCCCGCGCAGGAATCGCCGGTGGTGAAGGGAACGGGACAGGGGGTGCCAGGGGGCCGCATGGGACATCCGGGGCCGCCCGGGCCCCCGGCCGCGCCCGCCCGATGGGACACTCTGAGGCTGTGACCTCTTCAGAACTGGCCCGCCGGGTCCATGCCGCCGCCCACCTGACCGGCGAATTCGTCCTCCGCTCCGGTGCCACCACCACCGAGTACTTCGACAAGTACCGCTTCGAGGCCGACCCCGAGCTCCTGGACGCCATCGCCGAGCGGATGGCCCCGCTGGTGCCGGCCGGCACCGAGGTCCTGGCGGGGCTCGAGATGGGCGGCATCCCGGTGGTCACCGCCCTCGGCCGGCACACCGGCCTGCCCTGCGCGTTCGTCCGCAAGCAGGCCAAGGCGTACGGCACCTGCCGGCTCGCGGAGGGCGCGGACGTCGTCGGCCGGCGGGTGCTCGTGGTGGAGGACGTCGTCACCAGCGGCGGCCAGATCCTGCTGTCCACCGCGGAGTTGCGGACGCTGGGGGCGGACGTGCGGCACGCGCTGTGCGTCATCGACCGCGGGCAGGGCGGGGCGGAGGCGCTGGCCGCGCAGCAGATCGGGCTGCTGTCGCTGCTGACGGCAGCCGACCTCAAGGCGGCCCGCGCGGCCTGAGGCGCGGGCCGCGCGAGGACGTGGCCGATGGGCGGCGGGCCCGCGTCGGTCGGAGGCCCGGTCGGAGGCCCGGTCGGAGGCCAGGTCGGAGGCCCGGTCGGAGGCCCGGTCGGAGGCCCGGTCGGAGGCCCGGGCGCGGGTGGGCTCGCGGTTAGGCCGTGGGGAGGGAGATGCCGTGGACGATGAAGGCGGTGAGGGTGTCGACGGCCTCCTGCTCGGACAGTTCACGCCCCAGCAGGCCGCCGGCGCCGGACGCGCCCGATCCCGTACCGCCCGCGCCGGCGCCCGACGCGCCCATCCCCGTACCGCCCGGCCCCGTACCGCCCGCGCCGGACGCGCCCAGCCCCGTACCAGCCGCCCCCGCGCCCGAAGCGTCCAGTAGCCAGGTGAACGCGAACTGCGTCATCAGGGAGACCATCGCCGAGGCCACCACCAGTGGTTCGCCGGGGAGGCGGCCGCCGGCCGCGCGGATGTGTTCCAGGTGGTCGGCGATGTCGTGCAGGTTGGGCTCCATCAACTCCCGCAGCCGGTCGGCGAATTGGTCGTCGACCATGGCGGCCTGGTGCAGTGCGAGGATCACCGGGCGGTTGGTGCTGGCGAACCGCCAGAAGACGGCGACGTGCCACCGTACGGCCGCCGGGTCGGTGAAGTCCGGGCTGTGGCCCGGCTCTTCGACCCGTTCGTCGCCCTCGGCGAGCATGTCCACGAGCAGCGCTTCGAGCAGCTGCTCCTTGCTGGTGAAGTGGCTGTAGAACGAGCCGGCCGCCCGGTTGGCCTCGGCGGTGATGTCGGTGATCTTCGCCTTGAGGTAGCCGGTCCTGGCGAAGACCCGTTTGGCGGCCTCCTTCAACGCGGTCTCGGTCTCGGCTGAGCGCCCCTTGCGCCCGCCGACCGTTCCCGCACCGGCCGCGCCACCGCTTCCCGCTCCCACTCCGGTTCCCGTTCCCGTTCCCGCTCCGGTCGTCATCCCGTCCACCTCTTGCTGCCCGGCTGCCCTGCCCGCGGCCCCTTGCCAGGGACGGTAGCAGTGGTAACCTGAATTCAGATTCACTGAATCTCAATTCAGTCTACCGTGAGGAGCCCGCCGTGAGCGCCGACCCGACCTCCACCCCCCACACCCCCGTCCTGATCGTCGGCGCCGGCCCGGCCGGCCTCGTCCTGGCCTGCGACCTGGCCAGGCGCGGCATCGCGCACCGCCTGATCGAGCTCGACGCGGCCGATTTCGCCGGCGCCCGCGGCAAGGGCCTGCAGCCGCGCACCCAGGAGGTGTTCGAGGACCTCGGCCTGCTGGACGCGGTGCGCGCGCACGGCGGCCCGTACCCGCCGATGCGGGCGTATCGCGACGGCGAGACCGTCTGGGAGGGGCGGATGGACGAGATCCGCGAGCCCACCCCCGACGTGCCGTACCCCAACGCCTGGATGCTGCCGCAGTGGCGCACCGGCGAGCTGCTGCGCGACCGGCTGGCCGCGCTCGGCGGCTCGGTGGAGCGCGGCACCGCGCTCGTCTCGTTCACCCAGGACGCGGACGGGGTGACGGCGCTGCTGCGGCACAGCGGCGGCGACGGCGACAGCAGGCCCGTCCTGGACGAGGAGGTGCGGACCGAGGAGGTGCGGGACGAGGAGGTGCGGGCCGACTACCTGATCGGCGCCGACGGCGGCCGCAGCACCGTCCGCCGCACCCTGGGCGTCGGCTTCGCCGGCGAGACCCGCGAGGAGCAGCGGACGTTCCTCGCCGACGTGCGCGCGGACGGCCTCGACCGCGACCACTGGCACGTCTGGCAGCCGGCCGACCCCGACCAGGCCAGGTACGCGCTCGCGATGTGCCCGCTGGCCGGCACCGACACCTTCCAGCTCACCCAGGGCCTGCCGCCCGACGTGCCCGTCCCGCAGGCGACGCTGCCCGAGCTGCAGCAGCGGGTCGACGCCGCCGCCGGGGCCGGCCGGGTCCGGCTGACCGAGGTGGTCTGGCACTCGCTCTACCGCGCCAACATGCGGATGGCGGAACGGTTCAGGACCGGCCGGGTCTTCCTGGTCGGCGACGCGGCCCACGTCCATTCACCGGCCGGCGGCCAGGGCCTGAACACCGGCGTCCAGGACGCGTACAACCTCGGCTGGAAGCTGGCCGCGGTCCTCGCGGGCGCGCCCGCCGGGCTGCTCGACAGCTACGAGGAGGAGCGGCTGCCGGTCGCCGCCGACGTGCTCGGCATCAGCACCCGGCTGCACGACAAGGGCGTCGCGGGGGACGCGGACGCGCACCGGCGCGACGATCCGGTGCTGCACCAGCTGGGACTGGGCTACCGGGGCGCCTCGTTGAGCCGCGAGGAGCGTACGGTGCCGGGCCCGGTGACCGCCGGCGACCGCGCCCCGGACGCGCCCGGCACCGGCCCGCACGGCGAACCCGTCCGCCTCTTCGACCTGTTCCGCGGCCCGCACGCCACACTCCTCGCCTTCGGCGAGAAGGCCGCCACCGAGGCGGCAGCCCTGACCGCGTCCATTCCCTCCGGCCTGCGCACGGTCGCGATCCTCTCCCCCGGCGAGCGGCCCCCCGCCGGCATCCACCCCTTCACCGACACCGCCGCCCACGCCCGCACCGCCTACGGCCCGCAGTCCGACGGCACCCTCCTCCTGATCCGCCCCGACGGCTACATCGGCCTCACCCTCGACGCCACCCCCACCGCCGCCCGCCACGTCCTCCCCTACCTGTCAGCCACCTCCCGCCCGTGACCCGCCGCGGGGTGGGCTGGGGTGCAGGTCACGTGGGCGGGGGGAGGGGTCAGGTCTGCTAGGCTGATGCAGCGATATCGCGGGGCCGGGTGCTCTGTCGGGTACCGGAATCACCGGGCGGGACGGGTGCGGGTCTGCGAAATCGGTGCGGGAGCAGTGCACGAGGTGTGCAAGACTTGTCCCGCACGAGCTTGGTCCTGTGGAGCAGTTTGGAGTGCTCGCCACCCTGTCAAGGTGGAGGCCGCGGGTTCAAATCCCGTCAGGACCGCTGCGGCTGGGTAGCTCAGTTGGTACGAGCGACCGCCTGAAAAGCGGTAGGTCGCCGGTTCGACCCCGGCCCCAGCCACCGCACGACGTAGGGCCCGCCTTCCGAGGCGGGCCCTACGTCGTTCCCGCGTCACGACGCCAGGCGCCACGCCGCACTCGCGCCACGAACGGCCGCCGTCGGGCGCCGCCCGCCCCCCCGCGGGAAATGGGTTCGCCGGGGACCGCGCGCAGATGCGATCCTGGGTGACGTATGTCCAGACACGTGACCACCGCTGACCTCGCCGGACGGCTGCCCTCGCTGACGCTGCGCGACGAGCAGCGGCTCGGGCGGCGGCTCGACGGCGCCCGCCGGATCCGCAAGCCGGAGGCGCGGGCCGCGGTGCTCGACGCCATCGCCGCCGACATCGACCGCGGCGAGCAGCGGATAGCGGCCCGCCGGGCGGCGGTGCCGGCCGTGTCGTATCCGCAAGCGCTGCCGGTCAGCCAGAAGAAGGACGAGATCCTCGCGGCGATCCGCGACCACCAGGTGGTGATCGTCGCGGGCGAGACCGGCTCGGGCAAGACCACCCAGATCCCGAAGATCTGCCTGGAGCTGGGCCGCGGGGTGCGCGGCCTGATCGGCCATACGCAGCCGCGCCGGATCGCGGCCCGCACCGTCGCCGAGCGGGTGGCGGAGGAGCTGCACACCCCGCTGGGCGAGGCGGTCGGCTGGAAGGTCAGGTTCACCGACCAGGTCGGCGACTCCACCCTGGTCAAGCTGATGACCGACGGCATCATGCTGGCCGAGATCCAGACCGACCGCGAGCTGCGCGGCTACGACACGATCATCATCGACGAGGCCCACGAGCGCAGCCTCAACATCGACTTCATCCTCGGCTACCTCGCCCAACTGCTGCCCCGCCGCCCGGACCTGAAGGTCGTCATCACCTCGGCGACCATCGACCCGGAGCGCTTCTCCCGGCACTTCGGCAACGCGCCGATCGTGGAGGTCAGCGGGCGCACGTACCCGGTCGAGGTGCGCTACCGCCCGCTGCTGGAGGAGGGCTCGGAGGACGCCGACCGGGACCAGATCACCGCGATCTGCGACGCCGTGGACGAGCTCCAGGCGGCCGGCCCCGGCGACGTGCTGGTGTTCCTGTCCGGCGAGCGGGAGATCCGCGACACCGCCGACGCGCTGGAGAAGAAGAACCTGCGCGGCACGGAGGTGCTGCCGCTGTACGCGCGGCTGTCCTCCGCCGAGCAGCACCGGGTCTTCCAGCAGCACTCCGGCCGCCGGATCGTGCTGGCCACCAACGTCGCCGAGACCTCGCTGACCGTCCCCGGCATCCGGTACGTGGTGGACCCCGGCACGGCCAGGATCTCCCGCTACAGCGCCCGCACCAAGGTGCAGCGGCTGCCGATCGAGCGGATCAGCCGGGCCAGCGCGAACCAGCGCAAGGGGCGCTGCGGGCGTACGTCGGACGGCATCTGCGTCCGGCTGTACGACGAGGACGACTTCCTGTCCCGGCCGGAGTTCACCGACGCGGAGATCCTGCGGACGAACCTGGCGTCGGTGATCCTGCAGATGACGGCGGCCGGGCTCGGCGACATCGCGAAGTTCCCGTTCATCGACCCGCCGGACAGCCGCAACATCAAGGACGGCGTCCAACTCCTCGAAGAGCTCGGCGCGTTGGACCCGAAGGAGAAGGACCCGCGCAAGCGGCTGACCGACACCGGGCGCAAGCTCGCGCAGCTCCCGGTGGACCCGCGGCTGGCCCGAATGGTGCTGGAGGCCGGGCGCAACGGGTGCGCGCGCGAGGTGATGGTGATCGCCGCGGCGCTGTCCATCCAGGACCCGCGCGAACGCCCCTCCGACAAGCAGGCGCAGGCCGACCAGCAGCACGCCCGCTTCCGCGACCCGACCAGCGACTTCCTGTCGTTCCTCAACCTGTGGCGCCATGTGCGCGAGCAGCAGCGGGAGTTGTCGTCCTCGGCGTTCCGCCGGATGTGCCGGTCGGAGTTCCTGAACTACCTGCGGATCCGCGAATGGCAGGACATCTACAGCCAGTTGCGGTCGGTCGCCAAGCAGCTCGGCATCAGCGTGCAGGAGCCGGCCGACGGCGCCGACGAGGCCGCCGACCCGCAGCACGTCCATGTGTCGCTGCTGGCGGGCCTGTTGTCGCACCTGGGGCTCAAGGACACCGAGAAGAACGAGTATCTGGGCGCCCGCAGCGCGAAGTTCGCGATCTTCCCCGGCTCGGCGCTGTTCAAGAAGCCGCCGCGCTGGATCATGTCGGCGGAGCTGGTGGAGACCTCCCGGCTGTGGGCGCGGGTGAACGCGCGGATCGAGCCGGAGTGGGTGGAGCCGCTGGCCCAGCACCTGGTGAAACGCACGTACAGCGAGCCGCACTGGGAGAAGGACCAGGCGGCGGTGATGGCGTACGAGCGGGTGACGCTCTACGGGGTGCCGCTGGTCGCGCAGCGCAAGGTGCACTTCGGGAAGATCGACCCGGAGACCTCACGGGAGCTGTTCATCCGCAACGCGCTGGTGGAGGGCGACTGGCGCACCCACCACCAGTTCTTCCACGACAACCGCAAGCTGCTCGGCGAGGTCGAGGAGCTCGAACACCGGGCGCGGCGGCGGGACATCCTCGTCGACGACGAGACGCTGTTCGACTTCTACGACGCGCGGCTGCCCGAAGACGTGGTGTCGGGCGCCCACTTCGACGCGTGGTGGAAGCAGAAGCGGCGGGACGAGCCGGAGTTGCTCAACTTCGAGCACTCGATGCTGATCAACGAGAACGCGGAGACGGTCACCAAGGCCGACTACCCCGACTCGTGGCGGCAGGGCGCGCTCAAGTTCCGGGTGACGTACCAGTTCGAGCCGGGCGCGGACGCGGACGGCGTGACCGTGCACATCCCGCTCCAGGTGCTCAACCAGGTGACGGCGGACGGCTTCGACTGGCAGATCCCGGGGCTGCGCGAGGAGGTCGTCACCGAGCTGATCCGCTCGCTGCCCAAGCCGATCCGCCGGCACTACGTACCGGCGCCGAACTACGCGAAGCGCTTCCTGGAACGGGCGGTGGCCGGCCCGGACCCCCTGCCGTGGGTGCTGGCACGGGAGTTGCGGCAGATGGTCGGGGTGCCGGTCGCCGCGGAGGACTTCGACCTGGCCAAGGTGCCGGACCATCTGAAGATCACCTTCCGGGTGACCGACGAGCGGCGGCGGAAGATCGCCGAGGACAAGGATCTGGACGCGCTGCGGCTGCGGCTCAAGCCGAAGACGCGGGAGGCGATCACCAAGGCGTTCGAGGCGGCCTCCGAGCCCGCGCTCGCCTCGCTGGAGCAGCGCACCGGGCTGACGGACTGGACGGTCGGCGCGCTGCCGCGGACGTTCGAGACCCGGCGGGCCGGGCAGCCGGTGAAGGCGTACCCGGCGCTGGTCGACGAGGGCGCGTCGGTGGCGGTACGGCTCTTCGACACCGAGCCCGAGCAGGCCGCGGCGATGTGGCGCGGGACGCGGCGGCTGATCCTGCTCGGCGTGCCGGTGAACCCGGCGAAGTTCGCGGCGGACCGGCTGTCCAACCAGCAGAAGCTGGCGCTCTCCCGGAATCCGCACGGCAGCGTGCAGGCGCTCTTCGAGGACTGCGCCACCGCGGCGGCCGACCGGCTGATCGCCGAGCACGGCGGGCCGGCCTGGGACGAGGAGGCGTACCGCAAGCTGTTCGACGCGGTGCGGGCGGACCTGGTCGAGCTGACCGCACGCAGCGTGCAGCAGGTGCAGCAGGTGCTGGCGGCCTGGCAGTCCTGCGAGCGGCGGCTGAAGGACACCCGGAGCCTGGTGCTCGTCGCGAACCTCCAGGACGTCAAGGAGCAGTTGGCGGGGCTCGTGCACCCCGGGTTCGTGACCGAGGCCGGGCTCAAGCGGCTGCCGGACCTGATGCGGTACCTGGTCGCGGCGGACCGGCGGTTGCAGCAGATGCCGACGAACGCGCAGCGGGACGGGACGCGGATGGAGAAGGTGCGGGAGATCCAGGGGGAGTACGGGGAGCTGCTCGCGGCGCTGCCGAAGGGGCGGCCGGTGCCGGCCGCGGTGCGGGACATCCGGTGGATGGTCGAGGAGCTGCGGGTCAGCTACTTCGCGCACGCGCTGGGCACGGCGTACCCGGTCTCCGACAAGCGGATCTTCAAGGCGCTGGACGCGGCGTGGCCGTGAGGGCGGCGGCGGAGGTTTACGCGTTCGACCGCACCCCGTGAGCTGCTGTACAGTCTGTCTCGCAGCCGCGGAGTGAACGCGCTGCGACACCAGGTCCTGTGGAGCAGTTTGGAGTGCTCGCCACCCTGTCAAGGTGGAGGCCGCGGGTTCAAATCCCGTCAGGACCGCTTCCCCGTCTGCCACTAGGCCCGCACCCACCACCGGCTGCGGGCCTTTGTGCTACCCCAGCCCAACCCGGACCTGCAACGGGGCACCAGCCCCATCCCCCGGCTGCCGGTCCGAACCCAACCCGGCCTGCGAGGCCGCGCCCGCGGCGGCAGCCGCGCAACAGACACAGCAAATCCCGTCAGGACCGCTCCCCCGTCTGCCACTAGGCCCGCACCCACCACCGGCTGCGGGCCTTTCGTGCTACCCCAACCCAACCCGGACCTGCAACGGGGCACCAGCCCCGTCCCCCGGCTGCCGGTCCGCTTCGGTTGCGCGCGCAGTTCCCCGCGCCCCTTCGGGTCGCCGCCGTGCCGGGCCCAGCTCGTTGCCGTCTGCCCCGCCGCTGTGGCTTGTCGCGCCCACGCGGCGGCAGCCGCACGTCAGATACAGCCCCGCGCCCCTATCGGGGCGAAGCCCCCTCACCCGGCTACCGGTCCGCTTCGGTTGCTCGCGCAGTTCCCCGCGCCCCTTTGGGGCGCCGCCGTGTCGGGCCCGGCTCGTTGCCGTCTGCCCCGCCGCTGGGGCTTGTCGCGCCCACGCGGCGGGAGCCGCACGTCAGATACAGCCCCGCGCCCCGACTCCCCCCTGACTGGGGCGTGAGCCCCCTGTGCGCCGGGGGGTGCGCGCCCGGGTGGGGGGTTCATTATCGTAGGGGGTGGAAGATCCACAAGGGGGGTGGGTGTGATGGGAGTCACGGGAAGTCGTTTGGGAAACGGGGAACATGGGAGGGGTTGGGAGGGTGTCGATTTAATATGTGCAATGGCACCCGAACACCGGGCATCTCAGGCGCTAAAGAGCAGGAGCCCCCAAGGCCCCACAGACCCCGCCGCACCACCCCCTCGCGGCCAAAAAAAGAGCCGCATCGGACCCGGCGGAGTCCGATGCGGTTCTCTTGAAGCTGATCCTGCGGTCAAACCGTGATGCTGAACACGTGCTTCCCTGCGGCCCTCCTGATGGGGGCAGTTGAGCCACCGGGTGGGGCGACCTTTGGGGTGGGGGCCCCGTAGCCGCCCAAAAGGGCTGTCAGGCCTCGCTGCGCTGCTGCGGGATCCCCGCAAGCAGCGCGCGGACCTCCGCCTCGCGGTAGCGGCGGTGCCCGCCGAGCGTGCGGATGGACGTGAGCTTGCCGGCCTTGGCCCAGCGCGTGACCGTCTTCGGGTCAACGCGGAACATGGTCGCAACCTCAGCAGGTGTTAGCAACGGCTCGGCATCAGGGGTGCGAGCGGTCATGAGCGGCCTCCTCGAGAGAACCGAACCAACGCGGTTCTTTCCTCTAAATTCTGCACCTTGACCCACGTTGCCCGAAATGGCGGACGCGGGCCGAGTCGGTAATAGGACGAACGGCTTGTCCTCGGCACTACAACTACACCATCCGTCCAGCCGCGTCGGCCAAACCGATGGATTTGCCCTCTCAGGTGTTGAACCTCGACGGAAGCCGATGGACCATGCCATAACGGACAGTCACCCCAACGTGACGATCAGTCACAGCGCGATCATCTGCCACATCCCCACCTTTGAAACGAGCCCGAAGCGGGCCCGAAGCGGGCCCGATGTCCCATTTTGGCATGACAGATACGGATGCACGCAAGAGTCTGGTTACGTGCTCTGCGTCACGCTCGGGCCAATAGACCCTTTCGGACCGCCAGCCGTCAACTGGAGAACTGGAGTTCGCGCACCGCGCGCCAGCGGTCGGTCAGGCGTTCGTACGCCACCCCCGCCGCCTCCGAGTCGCCCTCCCGCAGCGCCGCGAGCCCCTCGGCCACGTCCGCCGCCGACCGGTCCTCGGCCAGCAGCTCGGGTCCCATCGCGTGCACGAGCCCGCCGTAGTCGAGCTCGACCAGCGAGCGCGGGTGGAACTCCTCCAGCCAGCGTCCGACGTCGATCAGGCCGTCGATCAACGGCCCTTCCTCCAGCGCGTCCTTGAGCACCCGCAGCGCCCGCGCCACCCGCCGCCGCGCCTGCACCATCGGCGTCCGGTAGCGCATCACCGGCTCCTTGGACTCCCCCGCGCCGGCCGGCTCGTACTCCCGCTCGTCGTCGCCGACCAGGACGAACCAGCGCACCGGCACATGCCAGGTGGCCGACCTGATCCACGGCCGCGCGTCCGGATTGCGCTCCCGCCACGACTCGTGCTCGGCGGCGGCCTGTTCGCGCACCAGCGCCGGCAGCATCGCGTCGAGCACCGGGTCGGGCAGCAGCGTGCCGGCCTGCTCAAGGGCCAGCCAGCCGCGCAGCCTGGTGCGCCACGGGCAGATGTGCGTGACGCCGCCGATCACCGCGACGAACGCGTCGCCGCTCTCCCGTACCGGCACCGCGATCGGCGGCACCGCCACCAGGTTGGCCAGCGACTGCCGTAGCTCGTCCTGTGCGGTCCTGGACGCGCCCTCGGCCGCATACCGGTACCAGTGACCGCGTTCGGGCTCGGGAAAGGCCCCCAGCGGCTCGTAGACCCGCAAATAGGCCGCGTACGGGACCAGTACCGGTGAACCGCCCACACCCGCTCCCTCGCCACCGTGCAGATCTCCCGATCGTCCCACGCGAGCCCGTCCCCCGGAGGTGATCCCGGCCACTGTCAGGCCGCGTCCCGGGCCGTGGCCCGGACCCGCCGGAGAGTCCGTCACCCGACCGCTCTGTCAGGCAACTGTCAGGCGGGGCCGACCAACCTCCATGATCGGCCCCGCAGGGCCTACCCTGAGGCCATCGAGCCCGCCGCCACCCGTACGGGGGCGCGAAACCCAATCCCCACGGGGAGCCACTGGACTATGGGAGTCACCACCGTGACCGACGTACGACAGACCCAGCCAGAGACCGAGAGTGTCATCGCCAAGCTGTTCCGATCGGACCAGGGCGGGCACGAGCAGGTCGTGCTCTGCCAGGACCGCGCCTCCGGCCTGCGGGCCGTGATCGCACTGCACTCCACCGCCCTGGGCCCGGCCCTCGGCGGCACCCGCTTCCACCCCTACGCCACCGACGACGAGGCGGTCGAGGACGCGCTGAACCTCGCCCGCGGCATGTCGTACAAGAACGCGCTCGCCGGGCTCGACCACGGCGGCGGCAAGGCCGTCATCATCGGCGACCCCGACACCGCCAAGTCCGAGGAACTGCTCCTCGCCTACGGCCGGTTCGTGTCCTCGCTCGGCGGCCGGTACGTCACCGCCTGCGATGTCGGCACGTATGTCGCGGACATGGACGTGGTCGCCAGGACGAACCGCTGGACGACCGGCCGTTCGCCCGAGAACGGCGGCGCCGGCGACTCCTCGGTGCTCACCGCCTTCGGCGTCTTCCAGGGCATGCGGGCCGCCGCGAAGACACAGTGGGGCGAGCCGTCGCTGCGCGGCCGGCGGGTCGGCATCGCCGGCGTCGGCAAGGTCGGCCACCACCTGGTGGAGCACCTGCTCGACGACGGCGCCGAGGTGGTCGTCACCGACCTGCGCGCGGAGGCCGTGACCCGGATCACCGACCGGCACCCGCAGGTCACCGCGGTACGGGACGCCGAGGTGCTGGTCCGCACCCCGCTGGACGTCTACGCGCCCTGCGCGCTCGGCGGCGCGCTGGACGACGCCACCGTGGCCGCGCTCACCGCCACCGTGGTCTGCGGCGCGGCCAACAACCAGCTGGCCCACCCGGGCGTCGAGAAGGACCTCGCCGACCGCGGGGTGCTGTACGCGCCTGACTACGTGGTGAACGCCGGCGGCGTGATCCAGGTCGCCGACGAGCTCCAGGGTTTCGATTTCGACCGGGCCAAGGCCAAGGCGACGAAGATCTACGACACCACTCTGGCCATTTTCGACCGGGCCCGCACCGACGGGGTACCGCCCGCGGTGGCCGCCGACCGGCTGGCCGAGCACCGGATCGCGGAGCGCACGGCGGCCGCGAGCGAAGCGATGTGGGGGCACCCCCAGGCGTAGCTCTGGGGGAGGTTGCGTCCGGCGGCCTCCTGAACCGTCCGGGAACGGCTTCCCCAGGGGCCTCTTGAGGGGCTTCCTGAGCCGTTGGCGTGACCGATAGCACGGCCCGATAGCAAGTTCGCGCTAGAAGAAGGTAAAATCGGCCCTGACCAGGCAGGACAGGGCCGTCAATGGCCCCTGTTCCGACGCGCTTCGTGCGGGCGACGTACCGTGTGGCGTCGGAAGCAGGTACCGTTGAGGCCCTACGGACCGGTCTCTCCCCGGAGAGGTCGCTCCGCATCATGAACGCGTGTCAAGTCTCGGGGCCATCGAGCCCCGCCGTTAAGGGGGTCGAGCCATGGGGCGCGGCCGGGCCAAGGCCAAGCAGACGAAGGTCGCCCGCCAGCTGAAGTACAACAGCGGCGGCACGGATCTCTCACGTCTGGCCGACGAGCTGGGCGCATCGCCGTCGATTCCGGTTAATCCGGAACCTGTCGAGGACGATGACGACGAGTTGGACGACGACGACCCGTACGCTCAGTACGCCAAGCTGTACAACGATGACGAGGACGAAGAGGACGACGAGTCCTCGTCATCTCCCTCGTCCCAGCGCCGTCGCGCTTGACGCGGTACACACGTTGACCCGGTCCGGGGCCCGCCTCGGACCGGGTTTCGTCGTGGCCCCGCCGGCTGCTCAGGCGCTGTAGTCACCCACCAGCTCGGCGGCGGGCGCGGTGCTGCTTTCGCGTGCCGTGATCCGGCCGGCCACCCAGGCGTCCGCGCCGCGGTCCGCGAGGGTCGCGAGCGCCACGTCCACCGACTCCTGGGGGACGACGGCGATCATGCCGACGCCCATGTTCAGCGTCTTCTCCAGCTCCTCGCGGGCCACCCCGCCCAGCTCGCCGACCAGGCCGAAGACCGGGCCGGGCGCCCAGGTCGAGCGGTCGACCTCGGCGCGCAGCCCGTCCGGGATCACCCGGGCCAGGTTGTTGGCCAGGCCGCCGCCGGTGATGTGCGAGAAGGCGTGCACCTGCGCGGTACGGGTCAGCGCCAGGCAGTCCAGCGAGTAGATCCTCGTCGGCTCCAGCAGCTCCTCGCCGAGCGTGCGGCCGAACTCCGGCACCTCGCGCTCCAGCGCCCAGCCGGCCCGGTCGAAGAGCACGTGCCGCACCAGGCTGTACCCGTTGGAGTGAAGTCCGGAGGACTCGATCGCGATCACCACGTCATCGGGACGGATCCGGTCCGCGCCCAGCAGCAGGTCCGCCTCCACCACGCCGGTGCCGGCGCCCGCCACGTCGAAGTCGTCCGGGCCGAGCAGCCCGGGGTGCTCGGCGGTCTCGCCGCCGACCAGCGCGCAGCCGGCCAGCACGCAGCCCTCGGCGATGCCCTTGACGATGGCCGCGACCCGCTCCGGGTGCACCTTGCCCACGCAGATGTAGTCCGTCATGAACAGCGGCTCGGCGCCGCACACCACCAGGTCGTCCACCACCATGCCGACCAGGTCGTGCCCGATCGTGTCGTAGACGCCCATCCGGCGGGCGATGTCCACCTTCGTGCCGACGCCGTCGGTCGCCGAGGCGAGCAGCGGGCGCTCGTAGCGCTTGAGCGCGGAGGCGTCGAACAGCCCGGCGAAGCCGCCGAGGCCGCCGACCACCTCGGGGCGGGCGGTCTTGCGCACCCACTCCTTCATCAGGGTGACGGCACGGTCGCCGGCCTCGATGTCCACGCCGGCGGCGGCGTAGCTGGCACCGGTTGTCCCGGGGGTCTCAGACATGGCGGGGGAACTTTCGGGTCGGCGTGCGGTTCGGATGAGCGGCGGGCGCGGGCTCGTGCCCGGGCGTCAGGACCATCAGGACGTGCGGCGGTCGCGGATCACGGGCGGCGGGGCCGGGTCACGGGGCGGTCGCGGATCACGGGCGGCGGCGGGGCCGGGTCACGGGCGGCGGAGGGCGTCCGCCGCGTCGGCGCCGCCGGCCAGCTCCGTCTCCAGCAGCTGCTTGCCGAGCAGCTCGGGGTCGGGCAGATCCATCGGGTACTCGCCGTCGAAGCAGGCCCTGCACAGGTCGGGCTTGGCGATCGTGGTGGCCTCGACCATCGCGTCCAGCGAGATGTACGCGAGCGAGTCCGCGCCGAGCGAGGTGCCGATCTCGTCCACCGTCATGCCGTTGGCGATCAGCTCCGCGCGGGTGGCGAAGTCGATGCCGAAGAAGCACGGCCACTTCACCGGCGGCGAGGAGATCCGTACGTGCACCTCGGCGGCGCCCGCCTCGCGCAGCATCCGCACCAGGGCCCGCTGGGTGTTGCCGCGGACGATCGAGTCGTCCACCACGATCAGCCGCTTGCCGCGGATGACCTCCTTGAGCGGGTTGAGCTTGAGCCGGATGCCGAGCTGCCTGATGGTCTGCGACGGCTGGATGAACGTCCGCCCGACGTAGCTGTTCTTCACCAGGCCGGAGCCGTACGGGATCCCGCTGGCCTCGGCGTAGCCGACGGCGGCCGGGGTGCCGGACTCCGGTGTCGGTATCACCAGGTCGGCCTCGACCGGGGACTCCTTGGCCAGCCTGCGGCCCATCTCGACCCGGGACAGGTACACGTTCCGGCCGGCGATGTCGGTGTCCGGGCGGGCCAGGTAGACGTACTCGAAGACGCAGCCCTTGGGGCGGGCCTCGGCGAAGCGGCTGGACCGCAGCCCGTTCTCGTCGATCGCGATCAGCTCGCCGGGCTCGATCTCCCGGACGAAGCTGGCGCCGCAGATGTCCAGGGCCGCGCCCTCGGAGGCGACCACCCAGCCGCGCTCCAGCCGGCCGAGCACCAGCGGGCGGATGCCCTGCGGGTCGCGGGCGGCGTAGAGGGTGTGCTCGTCCATGTAGACCAGGCTGAAGGCGCCCTTGATGCGGGGCAGTACGAGCGGGGCGGCCTGCTCGACCGACAGCGGTTCGCCGTCGGGGCCGCTCTGGCCGGCCAGCAGCGCCGTGACCAGGTCGGTGTCGTTGGTGGCCGCGACCTTGGTGGCCCGGCCGTTGGTCTGCGGGATGGCGGCGACCATCTCGGCCAGTTCCGTGGTGTTGACCAGGTTGCCGTTGTGGCCGAGGGCGATCGAGCCCTGGGCGGTGGCGCGGAAGGTGGGCTGCGCGTTCTCCCACACCGAGGCGCCGGTGGTGGAGTAGCGGGTGTGACCGACGGCGATATGGCCGGTCAGCGAGCCGAGCGAGGTCTCGTCGAAGACCTGGGACACCAGGCCCATGTCCTTGAAGACCAGAATCTGGGAGCCGTTGCTCACTGCGATACCGGCGGACTCCTGTCCGCGGTGCTGCAGGGCGTACAGCCCGAAGTAGGTGAGTTTGGCGACCTCTTCACCGGGGGCCCAGACACCGAAGACGCCGCAAGCGTCCTGGGGGCCCTTCTCACCGGGGAGCAGGTCGTGGCTGAGTCGTCCGTCACCACGAGGCACGTCACCGAGTCTAGGGCAGGTTCCCCGACCCGCCGAACGGGCGACCTCGCGGAACCCGGCTCCGACCTGCGTTCTACGCGGGTAGTGCCATGGGGCGCACGGGCACGTGATGTGGGCCCCAGGGCGGGGCCGGCGCCGGCGGAACGGGCGGTCCCGCGGGGATCGTCACGCGGCCGGGCGGAGTCCGGGGTCGGTGACGAGGGCGGTGATCTCCGCGGCGGCCCGCGTCGGCGGCCGGAAACCGGCCCATTCGATCACGGTGGTCTGCTCGGGTTCCGCGCCGATGATCGTCAGGTTCCCGCCGTTGACGGCGGCGGCGCCGGTCACGTCGGCCCAGGGCAGGAAGCGGACCGTGCGGCCGTTGCGCACCCGCAGCCCCTCGGGGGTCGCGGTGACACCCCACCACGTCATCCGCAGCACCACGGCGGTGTAGCCGGCCACGCCGAGGGTCTGGCAGAAGACAAGCCACACCGCCGGGCTGTGCACCAGGTCCGCCCGCACGGCGCCGAAGACGACGAACACCAGGCTCGCGGTGAGCAGCCACGCACCGAACCGCGGCCCCCATTTCGTACGTGTCACGTCCGGTTCCCCCCGGTCAGCCGTGCGGGCTCAGACCCCGTAGTGTGCACCGCCCGGCCGCCGCCCCGCCATGGGGTGGGGCGGCCGGGCGTACGGGCGCGGCCGGGCGCGGGGTGACCGGGGTCAGCCGCAGGCGACGTCGCCGCTGCTGTTGCCGTTGACGATGCTCTGACCGGGCGGGCGCTCCTCGTAGATGACGCTGACGCAGTGGCCGTTCGTGCCGGTGACCCGCACCGGACCCGCGTACTGGGTGTAAGTGCCGACGTCGTCCGGCGCCTGGTCACCGGGGCCGAAAAGCTGCACCGACATATAGCGCGCGGTGCCCCGGCTCACGCTGGTGACGTAGACGGCGCAATTCGTGCCGCCGCTCGCGGACGAATAGTAGAGGTAGGCGTAACCGTCCGTCCGGTTCGACGAGTTGTACAGCCGGTATTTGCCCACCTGCGAGCCCGCGCAGCCGTACGCGCCGGCCGGCTGGGCGGTCGTCGCCGAGGCGACCTGCGGGGCCACCAGCAGGCCGCCGAGGGCCAGCGAAAGAGCGGCCGCGCCCGTCGTGAACTTCTTCACACGAATTCCTTTGTTCGCCTCACACCACGCTGGATGTCGTCGCGACGACGTCGAAAAGATTCCCATCGGGGCGGGGGTGCGTCAACGAATGCCGGAATTCGTGGAACAGCGGAGTTCGTGGAATAGCGAGGTTCGCGCGGGCGGCCGGGTTCGGGCGGCCGGGTTCGCGGCGGGGGCCTCCCGCCCGCCGGGTCAGGACATGACCGGGAGGTACGGGGCCAGGTCGGCGCGTTCGCCGCTCGCGGCGACCTTCGCGTCGTCCAGCGCCCGCGCCCAGGAGAGCCGGCCGGTGGCCAGCCGGACCCAGGTCAGCGGGTCGGTCTCCACCACGTTGGGCGGGGTGCCGCGGGTGTGCCGGGGGCCGGGGACGCACTGGACCGCCGCGTAGGGCGGGATGCGCACCTCGACGGAGTTGCCGGGGGTGGCGGCGGCCAGCGCGTCGGCGAGCAGCCGGACGACGGCGGCGAGCGCCTGCTTGTCGAGCGGGATGTCCAGGCCGGTGGCGCGGGCCAGGTCGTCGCTGTGCACGACGAGTTCGACCAGCCGGGTCACCGTGAAGTCCAGCGCGCGCATCCCGTCGAAGGGGTGGCCGAGCAGCCGGTCGGTGCGCAGTGCCTCCGCCTCCAGCGCCGGCAGCAGCCGCGCCTCGGCGTCGATGGCCTCGACCGGGTCGCCCATCGCGGCGGCGGTCTCCCGGGTGGTCGCGTCCAGCCGGTCGGCGATCCCGGCGGTGGACACCGCCCAGGTGTCGAGGTCGGTGAGCCGGGTGCCGGGGGCGGGCGGAGAGTCGTCGGCGTGCAGCGTCCGGACCGCCTCGATCTGCCGCACGATGTGCGCGACGAGCAGCCGCACGTCCCAGCCGGGCAGCCCGCTCTCCCGCGCCCACTGCTCCTCGTCCAGCGCGTGCACGGCCCGCCGCACGTGCTCCACCTGCGCGATCAGCGCGCCCCAGGTCCTGGCGGGATCGTAACTGCGGGCTCGGCGAGCGGCGTTGGGCATACCGGCGAGCGTAGTACGGCGGCCGTTGTGGACGCGGGGCCGCGCCGGGGCCCGTCCGAGCCCCGGCACGGCCACGGTCGCCGCCGTCGTACGGCGCCGGTCAGCCCTGCCGCGGACGCTCGAACGTCAGCAGCAGACCCTCGACGGCACCGGGACCTATCCGCCCCTTCACGTCGGCCGCGGTGATGGACTTCAGCGCCCAGCCGTCGTCAGCCTGCTTGTTGAGCGTCTTCTCCAGCTTGTCGCCGTCCAGCGCGTCGCCGATCAGCGACTCCCGGAACGAGACGACCTTGTACTCGAACATGCCCGAGCCCCTCGCTTGGTGGTGTCGTACGTACCCGTACGCATACGACAGCCACCCAACCACGAACGCCCGCACCGGTTCACCGATTGCCCCGCTCAGCCCTCGGCGAGTGCCGTCCAGCCGACCAGCGGCTCGGTGTCGAGCTCGAAGCCGACGGGCTCGGGCAGCGGCAGGGTCTTCCCGAACGGAACGGTGTGCCGCTCCTGGTAGACCCCGTCCACCGGCTCGCTGTGCACGGTGACGTCCCGGCTGTCCCGGTCGATCAGCAGGTAGACGGGAATGGCCGACTCGGCGTAGGCGCGCGGCTTGTCGACCCGGTCGCGCTGCGAGGTGTCCCGGTCGTAGGAGGTCACCTCGACGACCATCAGGACGCCGTCCGGGTCGGCCCACTCGCCGGAGCGGAGGAAGTGGCCGGTCGGAGCGAGGGCGCCGTCCGGGATGGCGCGGCCCTTCCGGTACGTCTCGACCTTGACGCCACGATCCCCGTAGAGGCTCAGCTCGGGCCGCTGCCGCATGCACTGGCGCAGCAACCACATGACGATCTCGCTGTGGACGCCGCCCCGCACCGCCTTGACCCCCATCTTTCCGCCGAGGAACTCCAGGCGAGGCTCTTCCGCGTGCCGTGCCGCCGCGGCGGCCAGAGCTTCGAAGTCCTCCAGGAGCATCTGCACGCGATCGTTCCGCGCCTGCGGTCGGTCATCCACTTCAGCCACCGCATATCTCCCCGTGCCTGAATCGTCACGCTAGGTTTCTCAGCTTATAGGGTCTAAACCTGAGATTAACGCTTCAAGATCAAGATCACCCGAAAGGGTGAGCGGGGGCCTTTACGCGCCGACCGTGCCGTCGATCCCCTCGCGGAGCAGATCCGCGTGGCCGTTGTGGCGGGCGTATTCGAGGATCACGTGCTGCATGACGAGGCGGAGGGAGACGTCCTCGGAGTGGCGGGCGTTGTGGACGACGACGTCCAGTGAGGGGGCCGCGGCCTCGATCCGGCGGGCGTGGTCGATCTCGGCGTGCCAGGCCGCGAAAGCCTCCGCGCGGTCGGCCCCGGCCGCGTCGTAGGCGACCTGGAAATCGCCGTCGGGTGACCAGACGAGTGGGATGTCCTGGCCGTCGATGACCCGGCGGAACCAGGCGCGTTCGACCTCGGCCATGTGCCTGACCAGGCCGAGCAGGCTGAGCGTGGACGGCGGCATCGACTGCCGCCGCAGGTCCTCGTCGGACAGGCCGTCGCACTTCATCGCCAGGGTTCCCCGGTGGAAGTCGAGGAAGCCGCGCAGCGTCTCGCGCTCGTTGCCGGTGGTGGGCGGGTCGATCCGGTCGGTGTTCATCGGGGCATTGTCGCCTGCGGCGCGCTCCGCCGACCGCCTGGGCCCGGCGGCCGGCCCGGCACCGTCCCCCCGCTGTGACCGGGCTCACACCCGGAACCGTCACGCGCGCCCGGGCCCGCCCGTCCACTCCCGGTAGCCGGGCTCGCGCCCGGGGAAGTACGACGAAGGAGGAACGTCATGCGTGTGGTCGTCGCCGGAGCGACCGGTGTCATCGGACGTCAGCTCGTCCCGCTGCTGGGCGACGCCGGGCACGAGGTCGTCGCGCTGTCCCGCAAGCCGGGGCCCGCGCGTCCGGGCGTCAGGCCGGTCGCCGTCGACGCGCTCGACCGGGGCGCGCTGGGAGCGGCGGTACGGGACGCGAAACCGGACGCCGTCGTCCACCTGCTGACCGCGATCCCGGCGCAGATCGACCCGCGCAAGGTGGGACGGGACTTCGCCGTCACCAACCGGCTGCGGACGGAGGCGACCCGGACGCTGATGGAGGCGGCGTACGACGCGGGCGCCGGCCGGTTCATCGTCCAGGGCCTGGCCTACGCCTACGATCCGGCCGGCGGGCCGGGCGCCGCCGACGAGGACGAACCGTTCTGGGCGAAGCCCCCCAAGCCGTGGGCGGGCACGCTCGACGCGCTCAAGACGCTCGAACGTCTCACCGCCGACGCGGACGGCCTGGTGCTGCGGTTCGGCCACCTGTACGGGCCCGGCACCGCGTTCGACCGCGACGGGTCGACGATCGGGCAGATCAAGGCCCGGAAGATGCCGGTGGTCGGCGACGGCAGCGGCATGTTCTCCTTCACGCACACGCAGGACGCGGCGCTGGCGGTGCTGGCCGCGATCGGCCGCCCCGAGGTCAGGGGCGCGCTGAACATCGTGGACGACGAGCCCGCCGCGCTCGGCGAGTGGCTCCCGGTGGTGGCCGAGCTGGTGGGCGCGCCCGGGCCGCAACGGGTGCCGGTGGCGATGGCCCGGCTGGCCGCCGGGGCCTGGGGCGCCGCCTTCATGACCCGCCTGCGCGCCGCCTCCAACACCCGCGCCCGCACGGATCTGGCGTGGTCCCCCCGCTACCCGTCCTGGCGCACGGGCTTCGCGGCGGAGCTGGCCGCGAGCTGACGGGGGGCGCGCAGGTACGCGGCGGTCCGGCACCGGCCGGAAGTGGCTGGGCGAGCGGCCGTCTGCGGGCCCGCTGTGGCTGATCGCGCAGTTCCCCGCGCCCCTATCGGGGCGCATTCTCACCCGGGCGCGACGTGCCCCGGCATCACCAGGGGCGCGGGGCTCATGTCGATATGCGGCTGGCGCCGCGCGGGCGCGACCTGCCCCGGCATCACCAGGGGCGCGGGAACTGCGCCGCCGGCCCGCCACCGGCCGGGTGGTCCGGCGACCACCGCAAGGGGCTGGGCAGGTGGCCCGTCCACGGGCTGGGGACGCTCAGCCTTGGGTGAGGAGGAGAGCGCCGGTCACCGTCAACGCCAGGCCGGCGAGGCCGAGGAGCGACACGAGAACCACGCCGCACCCCTGCGCCCGCCCGTCCTCGCGCGCGTCGAACGCGAAGACCGACGGGTCGGCGGGGGCATAGCGCACCAGCGTCTCCGTGCCGATCGTGTGGGCCTGGCCCGAGACGTAGTTCGGGCTGAGGGCGGTGACGGCGCGGCCGTCGGGCGTGTGGAAGGTGACCACCGGGCTGTAGCGGGTGTGGGTGTGGCCGTCGTCGTCGCGGTGGGTGGACTGGGCGACGGCCACCACGCGGGCGGTGGCCTCGGCCCCCGTGGCGAGCAGGGACTTGCGGTGACGCGCGGCGCGCCGGGTGACGGTCAGGGCCCAGGCCATCAGCGCCGCCAGCATCACGCCGATACCGAGCGGAGCCCAGCCGGGGTCACCGGTGCCGAAGGCGACCCGGGCGACGAGGGCCGCCCAGACCAGGCAGGCCGCCGTGACCGCGAGGCCCAGTTCGCGGCGCCGGCCGCCGCCGGCGGCGACCTTGAACTCGTACGGCCGGCCGGCCGGGAAGCGTACGGTGACCTGCCGCCCGACCCAGGCCGCGTCCACCGTCCCGTTGCGCCGGCCGGTGGTCGGCAGCACCAGCCGCTCGCCGGTGCCCGGGTCTTGGAACGCGAGCACGACGGGCACCCCGTCCATCCGGTCCGCGCCGGCCTCCCGCGGCACCTCCACCCGCTCCACCCGCGCCAGCACCCGCACCACCCCGGCCGCACCTCGGAAGTACCGCCGCCCCTGCACCCCGCCCACCGCGCCCCAGGCCACGCACCACAGCACGAGAACCACGTCGAACACCATGACCACCCCCTCGGCAGCGAGGACGGCCGGGCAGCCGAAAAGGTTGCAGCCCCGTACCCAGCACCAAGCCCCGTAGAGTCAAGTCATCTGACTCTACGGGGCTGGTAGTAGCCGAACGGGTGCCCTGGCGGGGGCTCAGCTCACGCCAGCAGGCCCGGGATCGTTGCCTCGTGGGCCTCGCGGAGTTCTGCCAGCGGGATCGTGAACTGGCCCTGGATCTCGATCGTCTCGCCGTCCAGCACGCCGATCCTCGTGGCCGGGAGGCCGCGGGCGCCGCACATGTCGGTGAAGCGGAGCTCCTCCGAGCGGGGGACGGCGACCAGGGCGCGGGCGGCGGACTCGGAGAAGAGGAAGACGAACGGGTCCAGGCCGTCGGGGACGACCAGCCGGGCGCCGAGGCCGCCGCGCAGGCAGGACTCGGTGACCGCCTGGATCAGGCCGCCGTCGGACAGGTCGTGGGCCGCGTCGATCATGCCGTCCCGGGACGCGGAGATCAGGATCTCGCCGAGCAGCCGCTCGCGCTCCAGGTCCACGGCCGGCGGCAGACCGCCGAGGTGGTCGTGCACGACCTGCGCCCAGGCGGAGCCGCCGAGCTCCTCGCGGGTGTCGCCGAGCAGGTAGACCAGGTGGCCCTGGTCCTTGAAGGCGATCGGGGTGCGGCGGTCGACGTCGTCGATCACGCCGAGCACCGCGACCACCGGCGTCGGGTGGATCGCCACGTCGCCGGTCTGGTTGTAGAGCGAGACGTTGCCGCCGGTCACCGGCGTGCCGAGCTGGAGGCAGCCGTCGGCCAGGCCGCGGGTCGCCTCGGCGAACTGCCACATCACCGCCGGGTCCTCCGGCGAGCCGAAGTTGAGGCAGTCGGAGATCGCCAGCGGCTTCGCGCCGGTGGCGGCCACGTTCCGGTACGCCTCGGCCAGGGCGAGCTGCGCGCCCGTGTAGGGGTCGAGCTTGGCGAACCGGCCGTTGCCGTCGGTGGCGATGGCGACGCCGAGGTTGGTCTCCGGGTCGATCCGGATCACGCCGGAGTCCTCCGGCTGCGCCAGCACCGTGTTGCCCTGCACGAACCGGTCGTACTGGTCGGTGACCCACGCCTTGGACGCCTGGTTCGGCGAGCCGACCAGCGCGAGCACCTGCTCGCGCAGCTCCGCCGCCGTCCCGGGCCTGGCCAGCTTGTTGGGGTCGTCGGCCTGGAGCGCGTCCTGCCAGTCCGGGCGGGCGTACGGGCGGTGGTACGTCGGACCGTCGTGCGCGACCGAGCGCGGCGGCACGTCCACGATCTGCTCGCCGTGCCAGAAGATCTCCAGCTGCGAGCCCTCGGTCACCTCACCGATCACGGTGGCGATGACGTCCCACTTCTCGCAGATCGCCAGGAAGCGCTCGACCTTCTCCGGCTCGACGATCGCGCACATCCGCTCCTGCGACTCGCTCATGAGGATCTCCTCGGGCGAGAGCGTGGCGTCGCGCAGCGGCACGGTGTCGAGCTCGACCCGCATGCCGCCGGAGCCGGCCGAGGCCAGCTCGCTGGTGGCGCAGGACAGGCCCGCGCCGCCCAGGTCCTGGATGCCGGCCACCAGCTGCTCGCGGAAGATCTCCAGCGTGCACTCGATCAGCAGCTTCTCCTGGAACGGGTCGCCGACCTGCACCGCGGGCCGCCGGGACGGCCCCGTCGAGTCGAACGTCTCGCTGGCCAGCACCGAGACGCCGCCGATGCCGTCGCCACCGGTCCTGGCGCCGTACAGGATCACCTTGTTGCCGGGGCCCGACGCCTGCGCGAGGTGGATGTCCTCGTGCTTCATCACGCCCACACACAGCGCGTTGACCAGCGGGTTTCCCTGGTAGCAGGGGTCGAAGACGACCTCGCCGCCGATGTTGGGCAGGCCCAGGCAGTTCCCGTAGCCGCCGACGCCGGACACGATGCCGGGCAGCACCCGCTTGGTGTCGGGGTGGTCGGCCGCGCCGAACCGCAGCGGGTCCATCACCGCGACCGGCCGGGCGCCCATCGCCAGGATGTCCCGGACGATGCCGCCGACGCCGGTGGCCGCGCCCTGGTAGGGCTCGATGTACGACGGGTGGTTGTGCGACTCGATCTTGAAGGTGACGGCGTAGCCCTGGCCGACGTCGACCACGCCGGCGTTCTCGCCGATGCCGACCAGCAGCGCGTCGGTCTGCGGGGCCTTCTCGCCGAACTGCTTCAGGTGCACCTTGCTCGACTTGTACGAGCAGTGCTCCGACCACATCACCGAGTACATCGCCAGCTCGGCGCCCGTCGGACGGCGGCCGAGGATCTCCCGGATGCGCGCGTACTCGTCCTCCTTGAGGCCGAGTTCCTTCCAGGGCTGCCCGGCCTCCGGGGTCCCGGCGGCGTGCTTGACCGTGTCGAGCGTCATGCGGTGACCAACTTCTTGAGGACCGAGGTGAAGAACCCGAGGCCGTCGGTGCCGCCGGTGCCGATGCCCGGCTCCACGGCGTGCTCGGGGTGCGGCATCAGGCCGACGACGTTGCCGGCCGCGTTGCTGATGCCGGCGATGTCGCGCAGTGAGCCGTTGGGGTTGCCGTACCCGTCCCCGTACGCGCCCTCGGGGTAGCGGAAGACCACCCGGCCCTCGGCCTCCAGCTCGTCGAGGGTGCGCTCGTCGGCGGTGTAGCGGCCGTCGATGTTCTTCAGCGGAATGGAGATCTCGCGGCCGGCGGTGAAGTCCGACGTCCACGCGGTGGCCGCCGTCTCGACCCGCAGCTTCTGGTCCCGGCACACGAAGTGGAGGTTGTCGTTGCGCAGCATCGCGCCAGGCAGCAGATGGGTCTCGGTGAGTACCTGGAATCCGTTGCAGATCCCGAGCACCGGCATTCCGGCGTTCGCCTGTTCGATGACCGTCGCCATCACCGGGGAGAAACGCGAGATCGCGCCGGCCCGCAGATAGTCGCCGTAGGAGAAGCCGCCGGGCAGAACGACCGCGTCGACCTGCCGGACGTCCTTGTCGCGGTGCCACAGCGGCACCGCTTCCGCGCCCGCCAGCCGCACCGCGCGCTGCGTGTCACGATCGTCAAGGGTGCCCGGAAATGTGACGACGCCAATGCGCGCAGTCACGACTCCACCTTTACGCTGAAGTCCTCGATCACGGTGTTGGCGAGAAAGGTCTCGGCCATCTCCCGAATGCGGCCGAGGGCGGCGTCGTCGACCGGCCCGTCGACCTCTAGTTCAAAGCGCTTTCCCTGGCGGACGTCGGAGATCCCGTCGAAGCCCAGGCGGGGTAGTGCGCGCTGCACCGCCTGGCCCTGGGGGTCGAGGATCTCCGGCTTGAGCATGACGTCGACTACGACGCGTGCCACTGGCACTCCCGGTGGTGTGGTGCGTGAGGTCCTCTCAGCGTACCCGGTGGAGAAATCTACGCGGGTAGATATACGGTGCACCGACAGAGATGCCAGGTTGATCACGGATCACGTTTATGTATCGGCTGTCGAAATGCTTGGGGGAACCCGGCAGGAAAACATAGGGTCCCGATTGCGATGAGGCTTGGGACGGTACGAACCCGGGAATTATCAGCACAAGGCCGCCGTGCCATTTAGTGGCTTCACACAAAAATGAAAACTTGTCGACACCGTCGTGTCGGCCTGCCCGCGCCACCGCCCCACCGCGACCGTGCGCCGGTCGCGGCCCGGGCCGGGCGCTCAGGCCGATCGCGTACGAAAGGACCGATCCCTATGGCGCAACGCGTACTCGTCACCCTCGCCGACGACCTTGACGGCGGCGAGGCTGCGGAAACGATCGCATTCGGCGTGGACGGCCAGTGGTACGAGATCGACCTCTCCTCCAAGAATGCGGACAAGTTGCGCACCGATCTCGCGCCGTACGTCGAGGCCGGCCGCCGCCGCACGCTTTCCGGACGGGCCTACAAGCGCACCCCGATCGCGCCGACGCCGGCCACCGTGCGGGCCTGGGCGCAGTCGAACGGATTCGAGGTGCCGGCCCGCGGGCGCATTCCGAAGAAGGTATACGAAGCCTTCAACAAGGCTGGCTGAGTGACGAGTTGACGCTCCGTCGGTGGACGGCCGGGGTCGCGGGCATGCCGCGGGTCCGGCTCTCCGCGGGGGGGTCGGGCGGCGGTCCGGCTGGGGGTTCAACCGGGGTCCGACCGGGGGTTCAACCGGGGGTCCGACCGGGGGTCCGGGTTGCGGGGGCCACGGCGGCGGGCCGGGGGCCGACACGGGACGCGGGTGCTCCGCGAGCCGATTGGACAGCCACCCCCTTGTTTCGGATAGTGTGTGGAACACGCCGAGGGCAGGCCGGAAAGGCCAGGTCAGCGGACGTCACGCGGGTGTAGCTCAGTAGTAGAGCGCCCCCCTTCCAGGGGGGAGGCGCATGGTGCAATTCCTGTCGCCCGCTCTGATCACTCTTCGTCCATCCGGGGCTCAGCCCCGGATCGGGTAGGGTGTTCGAAGTCGCAGTTCATGCGGACGTGGCTCAGTTGGTAGAGCATCACCTTGCCAAGGTGAGGGTCGCGAGTTCGAATCTCGTCGTCCGCTCCAGAGATACAGCGATACGAAGGCCTCGGTCACCGCGACCGGGGCCTTCGTCGTCGCGCGGGCGCGCCGTGGATGTTTCCGGTTCCCCGCTCCCCTGTTCCCCGCTCCCCCGGATATGGGTTGCCGGACCGCTCGGCCGATCGGGTACAGTATCTGCACGACCTGCGGACGTGGCTCAGTTGGTAGAGCATCACCTTGCCAAGGTGAGGGTCGCGAGTTCGAATCTCGTCGTCCGCTCCAGAGATACAACGGTACGAAGGCCCCGGTCACCGCGACCGGGGCCTTCGTCATTGCGCGGGCGCGCCCTGGGGTGCGGACTACTCCCAGGTCAGGCCGGTCAGCCGCTCGTACGCCTCGACGTAGCGCGCCCGGGTGGCCGCGACCACCTCGGCCGGCAGCGGCGGGGGCGGCAGGTGACCGTGCCGGTCCCAGCCGGAGGCCGGGGAGGTCAGGTAGTCCCTGACGTACTGCTTGTCGAAGGACGGCTGCGGGTGGCCCGGCTCCCACAGGTCGGCGGGCCAGAAGCGGGACGAGTCCGGGGTCAGCACCTCGTCGGCGATGACCAGCTCGTCCTGGTCGTCGAAGCCGAACTCGAACTTGGTGTCCGCCAGGATCACACCGCGCTCGCGGGCCATGTCGCGGGCCCGGGAGTAGACCGCCAGCGTGATCTGCCGCAGCCTGGTCGCCGTCTCGGCGCCGACCTGGCGGGCCACCTCCTCGTACGACACGTTCTCGTCGTGGTCGCCGACCTCGGCTTTGGTGGCGGGCGTGAAGATGGGGGCGGGCAGCTCGGAGCCGTCCACCAGGCCCTCGGGCAGGGCCAGGCCGCAGACCGTGCGGTCGCGCTCGTACTCGGCCAGGCCGGAGCCGGTGAGGTAGCCGCGGGCCACGCACTCGACGGGGACCATCCGCAGCGAGCGGCACACCATGGTGCGCCCGGCCCAGTCCGCCGGGGCGCCGGCGGGCACGTCGGTGGAGATCACGTGGTTCGGCACGAGGCCGTGCAGCTGGTCGAACCACCACAGCGAGAGCTGGGTGAGGATCCGCCCCTTGTCCGGGATGCCGTTGGGCAGCACCCAGTCGTACACGGAGGTGCGGTCGCTGGCGACCATCACCAGGTCCCCGGCCTCGTTCCGGTAAAGGTCGCGGACCTTGCCGGTGTGCAGGTGCACCAGCCCGGGTACTTCCACGGGCTCCGGCTTTTCGACGAATCCGGGCATCGGCGTCCTCCCCAGTCGGTGTTCCAGCTCCCGATTCTCCCGCACGCCGGACGCATTCCCGGCAGCGGGCCGCCCCGGCGGGGCAGGAAGCCGCCCGCCCAGCCCCTTGCGGCCGCCGCCGGACCTCCGGCCGGTGGGTGGCTGGTCGCGCAGTTCCCCGCGCCCCTGTTGAAGCCGGGGCACATCGCGCCCCCGCGCAGGATCGGGCCCCGGCAAGGACGCGCCCCAAAGGGGCGCGGGGAACTGCGCGACAAGCCACGACGGACCCGCACCGAACCGGGGCAGCGGGGAGCGGGGGCCGACAACCCAAGCAAGAAGCGTCAGTCGTGCTTGCAGATCCGGTCGAGCAGGTTGGCGGTGGCGCGCTGGACGCGGGTGTCGACATGGCCGGGCCGGTCGAGGGCCGGGGACCAGGCGAAGGTGCCGGAGGCGAAGACGTACGCGCCGCTGGGCGCCCGGTACAGCGACGTCTCCTGGTGCTGGCGGCGGCCGTCGGCGGACTCGTACGGCGAGTGCGCCAGCAGGATGCGCTCGATCGTCTCGGGCAGCGGGGTGCGGGGGAAGTAGCGGTCGGCCTCGCCGGCCACCAGGCCGTCGATCTCGTCGCCCTCCGCCGCGCCGGTCGCCTCCCACAGCCAGTGGCCGGCGTTCCTGACCACCAGCGGGGACGGCTGCGGCACCCGGCCGGCGTACTGGACGCCGAGCAGCAGCTGCTCCGGCTCGCCCTGGTCGCGCCACAGCGCGCTGCGGCCCTTCGCGTCGCCGCGCCGCTTGCGGCAGTTGAGCAGCCGGTCCGGGTCGCCGGCCGCCGACGGGGTCAGCTCCACCTGCCAGTACATGGTGTTCGCCGACAGGAACACCAGCGAGGTGCCCTGGTCGCGGGCGGCCTCGGCGGCCCGCCGCATCGGCTTGGACCAGTACTCGTCGTGGCCGGGGAAGACCAGCCCCCGGTAGCGGGACGGGTCCACCCGGCCGGCGTGGAGATCGCGGGCGTTGGCGTAGGCGAGGTCGTAGCCGTAGCGCTCGGCGTAGCGGACGAAGTCGTAGGCGTGGCCGATGTGCAGCGGCAGGCCGGCGCCCGCGTACGGGCGGTCGAACGAGACGGTGGTCGCCGCCTCCTGCTCGCCGAGCAGCCGGCCCGCGCCGTCCCACGCGTGGTAGAGGCTGGCGCCGGTCCTGCCGTCCTCGGGGTAGAGGTTGTACGCCTGCCAGGTGACGTCCGGCAGCAGCAGGAGCAGGTCGGCGGTGGCCTCGGTGTCCCGGACGGTGAACGGGATGTGGCTGCGGTAGCCGTCGTCGGCGGTGGTGAGGACGGCGACATACGCGCCGGTCTTCCAGTACGGCGGGATCTGCAGCCGCCAGGAGTGCCACCAGTGGTGGCAGGAGACGGTGCGGCCGGCCGCCAGCGGGGGCGGCTGGACTATGCCGGACAGCCGCGGGCTGGCGCTCACCTGGGCGGCGCCGTCGCCCGCGTAGTGGCCGATCCGGTAGACGTCCACCGTGAACTCCTGCGGCGGGTCCACGGTGATCCGGAAGTCGATCGCCTCGCCGGGGGCGACGGCGCCGGCCGACGCGAAGCCCTTGATCTGGCGGCGCACATCGTCCGCGGTGCGCGGGCCCGCGACGTGCGGGCGGGGCGGCGGGGTGCCGGAGCTGGCGGCCAGGTCGACGTACCAGGGCACGACCTGGCCGTCGTCGTCCAGATACTGCGGGCTGTCGCGCAGCCAGGGCAGCGGGCCCTGTCCGAACGGGTCCGACACACCGTGCGCGAGCGCGCCGGACTCCCAGCGCCTGATCTGATCCGCGGCCATCGCGATCCCTCCCTCCCCGGGCCGTCCCTGCCCGGGCCACACCACGCCTCCCGCGTCGCCGCCGCGGGGCGGGGCAACGGTGCGGCAGGGTCAAGCAGATCACAGAAAGCTCGTTCGCCGTTACCGTTCGTGGCGAATTTCCGGAACGGATCGGGCGGCGAGTGAAGCAGTTTCGGTCACCCTGGTGTCGCGCACACCCCAGCGGGCGAACAAGCCGCCCCAATTACGCCGTCCGCATGACGGAGCACCCCTGCTCCCGCCTCACCCCTCCCGGCCGCCCCCGGGTCCCGCCCGCTGGTCAACCTGAGCCCCGTCGGGGCTGAGCGCGCAGTTCCCCGCGCCCCTATGGGGCCCGACCGTCGTGCATCGGCTGCCTGCCGGTGGTGGGCTGGTGGCGCAGTTCCCCGCGCCCCTGACGGGGCGCAAGCCGCCGGGAGCGAGAGGCAGCCCTGACGGGGCGCGGGACGGCTCGCGCTACCGCAGGCGGGGCCGCTAAAGGAGACGGACCGGTTTGTCCGGGCGGGCGCCTACCGCGGTCAGCCACGCTCGGAGGGGGGCGGGGTCGCCGTTTTCGACCAGGCGGAGGACCGGCCAGGCCAGGTCGGCGCGGCGGGCGCCGTCGACCAGGAGGGTGGGGCCGTCGAGCCAGTCGAGGCCGGGCGCGGCCCCCGCGCTGTCCACCGCGGAGCAACAGATCATCGCCGTCACGTGGTCACTGAGAAGCTCCCGCCCGGTCCTCGGCGGCAGCAACTGCACGATCGGGCTGTCCCCGACCGGCTCGTGCACGGCGGGCGCCGCCGCCTCCTCCTGCGCGACGAGCGCGCCGAGCCGTGCGGCCAGCTCCTCGCTGCCGCCGAGCGCGAACCGTTCGATCACCCGGGTCAGCGTCGCCGCGCCCGGCTCATCGCTGAGCGCGCCGCCCCCGCCCTCGCTGAGCAGCAGCCCGCTGCCCCGTGCACCCACCGGCTCGTCCACCGGCACACCGGCCGGGCGGCCGACCGGCGGCCGTACCTCGTCCAGCACGCGTATCAGCCGCGCCGCCTCCCCGCGCCAGATCCGCTCCACGACCTGCTCGGGATAGCAGGCCCAGCTCACCGCCGCCCACCCGGGCCCGGGCCTGCTCGGGCCGCCGTGGAACAGCCGGGCCGCGAGCAGCGACACCGCCTCGTCCACGACCCCGGGCTCCTCCAGCAGATCGCAGGCGGGCCGCTCGCCGAGCCGGGACTCGAAGCCGTCGGCCAGCCGGTCGCGCCGGGACAGCTCGGTGAGCGCGGCGACCACGCCCACGTCGAGCCGGGACGGCCAGCGGCCCATCCGCCAGGCGGGCAGCGCGACCCGGGTCAGCAGCCGGTCCCAGCCGGCGTAGGCCAGGCCGACCTGCTCCTGGGCGACGATCCGCAGCCCGTAGTCGACGGCCTGCGCGCGTTCGGAGGCCGCGGCGGCCACGCCCCGTTCCATCTCCGAGGCGTGCACCCGGCAGCCGTGCAGCAGCACCCTGACCACCCAGCCGAGGAAGCCGTACGCGGGCCGCAGCAGCACCCGCCGGATCCGGCCACCGCCGGTCCGGCCGGCCGGGCCGGTCCGGGTGGCGACGCCCGCCGCCGCGTCGAGGCCGCGCAGGAAGCGCCGCGCCGCGGATATCTCCGGGTCGGCCGCCGCACCCGTGCCGGCCACCACCGGCGCGAGCAGCGCCCGCAGCTCGGGCACCCGCATCCACCACAGGAACGGCGAGCCGATCACCAGCACCGGCGCCGGCCGCCCGGCGGCCGCGCGGCGCGCGGAGTCCTTGCGCTCCTCCAGCCAGCTGTCGCAGTCGGGGGTGAACTCTATCGCCGACGGCACCGGCACCTGGAGCCGTTCCGCGAGGTCGCGGACCATCCGGTGCAGATCGGGCGCGGCCGACTCGGTGACCGGCACGGTCGGGGTGACCGCGGGCCTGGCCCGTACGATCACCGCCGCCACGGCCGCGGCGAGCAGCAGCACGAGCAGCGCCGCCGCCGTCACACCCCACCTGACCCCGTCCCACTCCGGGCCGATCCGCCCGGTCGCGCCGCCCGCGTGCAGCACCACCGCCGCGGCGGCCGGCAGCAGCGCCGCGCCGAGCGCGGCCCCGCGGATCCGCAGCACCGCCATCGCACGGGAGCGTGCGACGGCCTCACCCGCTTCTCCGGACAATGACGGCTCACCCCCTGAGCTGTGGTGACCGCCTCGGTGACGGCCTCCCCCCACTGTCGCACCGCCCACCGACATCGCAACGGCCGTAGGGCTGATTGCCGCAATGTCCCGCGGTGCGCCTTCCGGGCACCATAGTTGGGCGGGTGGGGAGAGTCAGCCGTATGGCTCAGTCATCACTCCATGGAGTGGCGTTGGTCAGAGCCCGGCCGCGCGCGCCGCGATGTCCGTACGGTGGTGTCCGCCGTCCAGCGTGATCCGGTCCAGGGCGCGATAGGCCCGGTCACGGGCCTTGCCGAGGTCCGGTCCCGTGGCCGTCACCGACAGCACCCGGCCGCCGGCGCTGACCACCCGTCCGTCGTCGGCGAGACGGGTGCCGGCGTGCAGCACGTACGCGTGGCTGTCCTTCTCGGCGACGTCGGCGAGGCCGGTGATCGGGTCGCCGGTGCGCGGGGTGTCGGGGTAGTTGTACGAGGCGATGACGACGGTCACCGCGGCGCCGTCGCTCCAGCGAAGCTCGGGGAAGGCGGCCAGCTGGCCGGTCGCGGCGGCCCGCAGCAGCCCGGCCAGCGGGGTCTTCAGCCGGGCCAGCACGACCTGGGTCTCGGGGTCGCCGAAGCGCGCGTTGAACTCGATCACCCGCACCCCGCGCGAGGTGATCGCCAGGCCCGCGTAGAGCAGCCCGGCGAAGGGCGTGCCGCGCCGCCGCAGCTCGTCGACGGTGGGCTGGAGCACCGTCCGCGTCACCTCGTCCACCAGCTTGGGGTCGGCCCACGGCAGCGGCGAGTACGCGCCCATGCCGCCGGTGTTGGGCCCCTCGCCGGCGTCGAGCGCCCGCTTGAAGTCCTGGGCGGGCTGCAACGGGATGACGGTGTCGCCGTCGGTGACCGCGAAGAGCGACACCTCGGGGCCGTCGAGATACTCCTCGATCACCACCCGGCCGCAGCTCAGCGCGTGTTCGCGGGCCGCGGCGAGATCCTCGGTGACGACGACGCCCTTGCCCGCGGCGAGCCCGTCGTCCTTGACGACGTAGGGCGCGCCGAACGCGTCGAGCGCGGTGTCGATCTCCTCCGGCGTCGTACACACGTAGGCGCGGGCGGTCGGCACGCCGGCCGCGGCCATCACGTCCTTGGCGAACGCCTTGGAGCCCTCGAGCGCCGCGGCCTCGCGGGTCGGGCCGAAGCAGTCGATACCCCGGTCGCGTACGGCGTCGGCGACCCCGGCCACCAGGGGCGCCTCCGGGCCGACGATCACGAAGTCCGCGCCGAGATCGGCGGCCAGACCGGCGACAGCCGCGCCGTCCAGCGCGTCCACCGGGTGCAGTTCGGCCACCTCGGCGATCCCGGCGTTGCCGGGCGCGCAGTGCAGGGAGGTGACGTCGGGGTCGAGGGACAGGGAACGGCACAGGGCGTGCTCGCGGGCGCCGCCGCCGATGACAAGGACCTTCACGCGCACAAGGGTAGTGGTCCGCGGCTCCGCGGGCCGCCCTCACTCTTTCGGGCGACCGCACGATCCGTCCTATACCTGATCACCCGCCACTTAAGGGCGTAATACCCGGGTTCTGTCCTTCTTGCTCAGCCGTTCGGCGGTAAGAAGAGAGCTTCACCACCGGGCCGGGCAGTCGACGAGGGAGCGTGCAGTGGGCCAGCCGGACATGTTTCCCGAGGAGACCCCTCGGGAAGAGCCCGCGCGGCGGGCGCTGCATCACCAGCACGAGGACCTGCGGGCGCTGCCCTTTCCGCTGGGCGACTGGGGGGAGCCCGCCGAGCGCCTCGAGGAGCTCTACCGGTGGGCGGAGTCCGGCGCCGAGCGCACGGCCGACTGGTATCTGCACGACCGGATCAGCAAGCGGCGCGCCGCCCGCTCCCTGCGCGCGGCGGCGGCCCTGTTCGGCGCGGCCGGCCTCGCCCTGCCGCTGGTCGAGCTCACCGGGGCAGCCGATTCCACGGCCGGCTGGAGCTATCTGGCGCTGCTGGCGGCGGCGATCTGCGTCGGCTTCGACCGGGTCTTCGGCCTGACGACGGCCTGGATGCGGGACGTCTCCACCGCGCAGGCCGTAGAACGCCGGCTGGAGGCGCTGCGCTTCGACTGGGCCTCGGAGAGCGTCCGGGAGATCCTCGGCCCGACCGAGGGCACCGCGGCGGAGGCGGCCGAGCGCTGTCTGACGATCCTGCGCCGGTTCTGCGACGACGTCGCCGACCTGGTGCGCGCCGAGACCTCCGACTGGCTGCTCGACTGCGCCCCGCGCGCCGCGCTGCCGGCCCTGCGCACCCAGTCCGCCGCCTGGCCGATCCCGCGCCCCGACACGTCCCCGCCGCGCCGCCTCCCGCACCCGAGCACCCGCCCGAACATGCCCCGGCAGCGCCCGCCGGAGAACCCGGGGCGCTGACCGGGGGCCGCCCGCCGCCTGAAGCCGGCCGGGGCCGCCCGCTAGCTGAAGACGATCATCGAACCCTGCCCCAGGGAGCGGGTCGCCGCCGCGTGCAGGCCCAGCCAGACCTGGTGCTCGCGGGCGAACGGACCGGTCGCAAGGGTGGGGGCCGCGGGCTCTTCCAGCGTGGTGTGGTGGGCCGGGGGCTCCGGCGGCCGGGGCGGGTTGGCCGGGTCGATGCCGATCACCGGCGCGACGAACTCCAGCTCGCGCAGCAGCCCGTGGCTGGAGCCGAGCGGGCCGCCGCCCGCCAGCAGCTCGTCGTTGACGACCGGCTGCGGGAAGTCCAGCGGGACGTACGCGCCCGCGTGGTCGTAGTGCCACACCAGGTGCGAGCGCTGCGCGGTCGGCTCGAACATCTCCAGCAGCTGCTCGTAGTCGCCGCCCAGTGCGTCGACCGGCGTCACCTCAAGGCCCTGGAGGCTCAACAGGTAGGCGCGGCGCAGGAAGTGCAGCGCGTCGTAGTCGAAGCAGGCGACCGGGCCGACGTCACCGGACAGGCCCGGCATGTAGCTGTAGACCGGCACGGGCGGCTGGCCGGCGTCGGTGAGGGCCTTGTCGTAGCGGGCCAGTTCCTCGGCGAAGGGGTTTTCCGGGCTGTGGCAGAGCACGTCCACGAGCGGCACGAGCCACAGGTCGCAGGCCACGAACACTCCATCCGGTCGGGAGCGTACAGCGTAATTCGGCGGTGCCGGTCCCGTCAGCGGGTGGGGTCCTGATGCTGCCGGCCGCCACCCTGTGCATCGGGTACGTGAGACGCCGTGAGGTGCCGTGAGGTGCCGTCAGCTCACGGCACCAACTTCTCGATCAGGTGCAGCGTGTGGTCGTTGTACTGGTGCGTGAGCTGCCGCGCGGCATCGATGTCACGGGCGGCGACCGCGTCCACCAGGCCCTCGTGGCCGGCCCAGCAGACGCCCGCCAGGTCGTCGAGCGCGCGCAGGTGCGGTACGGCGTAGATCCAGGTCTGGATCCGCACCCGGTCGAGGAACTCGCAGATGTGCGGGTTTCCGCCGATCGCCGTGAGCTCCCGCCAGAAGCGCAGGTCGCAGCCGATCAGCACGTCCAGCACGCCGGCCCTGGCGGCCCTCGCCGCGGCCTCCGCGCGGCGCCGTACCGACGCTACGGCGGGGGCCGGCAGCTCGCCGATGCCCTCCTCGGCCGCCTGCCGGTAGGCCGCCTCGACCACGAAGACGCGGGCCTCGGTGAGCGACCTGAAGTCGGCCGAGCCCAGCCGCCGCACCTGGAAGCCGCGGTGCTGCTCGACGTCCAGGAGGCCCTGCGCGGCGAGGTCCACCAGCGCCTCGCGCACCGGCGTCGCCGACACCCCGTACAGGTCGGCGATCTCCTTGACGGTGAAGTGCCGGCCCGCCTGGAGCCGGCCGGTCAGCACCTCGTCGCGCAGCGCGTCGGCGATCTGCTGCCGCAGGCTGCTGCGCCGTACCGGCGATCCGCCGCCCTCCTTCATCGCTCTCCTCGCCGCCTCGTCGTGCGCACAGCTGCGTCTGGTTGTGCGTCCGGCATACGGGCGCGGGGTTCGGGGCGTCCGGCATACGGGCGCGGGTTCGGCGTCCGGCGTACGGGCGCGTGTCTGGCATACGGGCGCGTGTCCGGTTGCCGTACATCCGTGTGGCTTGTGCGCACACGATAGGGGGTCGGCCGGGGCCGCGGTGCGGCAGTCGGTGACGGCCGCCGTTTCCCACGCTCACCCCATCCGGTGAGGCGCGCCACTCACTCTCCGGCGTTCATACGAATATTGTTCGCCTACGGGGAGCGGAAACGACATGTCGGTGGCGCCGGACGCGGGGCGGGCGGGGGACGAGGATGGAAGAGCTGAGGACGGACGACCCCCGCTGGATCGGGTCGTACCGGCTGCTGGGCAGGCTCGGCACCGGCGGCATGGGGCGGGTCTTCATCGCCCGCTCGGAACGCGGCCGCACGGTCGCGGTGAAGCTGGTGCGCGCCGAACTGGCCGAGCAGGACGAGTTCCGCACCCGGTTCCGGCGTGAGGTGCGGGCCGCCCGGCAGGTCGGCGGCCGCTGGACGGCGCCGGTGCTCGACGCCGACACCGAGGCGGAGATCCCGTGGGTCGCCACCGGGTACGTGGCCGGGCCGTCGCTGCACCAGGTGGTCGGCAAGGACTACGGGCCGCTGCCGGAGCGCTCGGTACGGGTGCTGGCCGCCGGACTCGCGCACGCGCTGAGCGACATCCATGCGGCCGGTCTCGTGCACCGCGACCTCAAACCGTCCAACGTGATGATCACCATCGACGGCCCCCGGGTGATCGACTTCGGGATCGCCCGCGCCTTGGAGACCGTCGCCGACGACCACACGCTCACGTACACCGGCGCCATGGTGGGCTCCCCCGCCTTCATGTCGCCCGAGCAGGTGCGCGGCGACCGGGTCACCCCGGCCGCCGACATCTTCTGCCTGGGCTCCGTCCTGGCCTACGCCGCCACCGGGCTGCAACCGTTCGGCGCGGCGAGCAGCGGCGTCCACGCACAGATGTTCCGGATCACGCAGGAGCCGCCGGACCTGGCACCCGTCCCCGAGGGGCTGCGCGACCTGGTGGCGGCGTGCCTGGTCAAGGACGCCGAGCAGCGGCCGACGCTGGCACAGGTGCGCGAGCGGATCGGCGAGATACCCGAGGAGGCGGACGGCGGCCGGGCCGCCGAGCCGTGGCTGCCGGGCGCCATCGTGGCGCAGCTGGGGCGGCACGCGGTGCGGCTGCTGGAGATGGAGGCGGCGGAGACGGGGTCGCTGCCGGTGGTGCGGGCGGCGGATCTACCGCCGCAGCAGCATGAGCAGACGGTGCCGAACGCGCCCAAGGTGCAGGGCGCGCCGGGCGTGCGGACGGCGCCGACGGCGGGCGGGCCGGTGCCGCCGACGGTGGCCGGGCCAGGGGGCGGGCCTGCGGTGGAGGCGGGGCCCGGGGGCGGGCCGACGAACGGGACCGGACCGGCTGGAACGGCGACCGGGTTTGGGGGCGTACCAGCGGCCGGGCCGGCGTACGGCGCCGGGCCGACGACCGGGAACGCACCGCCGCCGGTCGCGCGTCCTGCCGACGCCATGCCCCCGGCGGGCGCCGCGCCGCCACGTACGGCCGTGGGCGCCCCGGAGCCGGACGAGCGGTCCTCGGGTCAGCGGGCCGCCGGACGCGGCCGACGCGGCGGCCTGATCGCCGTCCTGGCCCTGCTGGCGGTGATCGCCGGCGGCACGACCGCGTACGTCGTCGTCAGCGAGGGCCGGCACGACGACGGCAAGGCCGCCGGCCGGGGCGGCCCGTCGTCCTCCGCGCCCCCGCTACTGACGACGGCCCCGGCGGCGGGCAGCCCCAAGGGGCATGTCGCCCCGACCGATCCGGACTTCGCCGACGCGGTCAAGCCGCCGCCGCTGATGGTCGGCACGTGGCGGGCGACGCTCAGCGGCACGCCGGGCGACGGGCACGACAACATCCGGCTGCTGGACATCAAGCCGACCGGCCGGGTGGTGCTCGACGGGCAGAGCCCCGACTACACCTGCCAGTGGCTGATGCACGTCGCCGACGCCGGCCCGCCCACCGTGCTGAGCCCGTCCATGGTGGTCAGCGCGAAGCCGGCCGGGCTGTGCGAACCGGGCGGCAGCACCTCCCTGGTCCTGGTGGACCAGGACCACCTGCGCCGCGACAACATCGACTCCGACAAGGCGCCGCTGACGTACGAGCGGATCAACTGACCGGCTGACACCAGCTGACACCGGCTGACCGGCACAACTGCCACGGGTAAGTCCCGCCGTCCAGGACGGCGGGACTTACCCGTGGCGTGCACCCCGCAGGGGACCCGCTCAGAGGAACGAGTTGATCTCGATCGTCTCCGTACGCCCGGGCCCGACCCCGATCGCCGAGATCTGCGCGCCCGACATCTCCTCCAGAGCCTTGACGTACGCTTGCGCGTTCTTCGGCAGATCCGCGAAGGTGGTCGCCTTGGTGATGTCCTCGGACCAGCCGGGCAGGAACTCGTAGATCGGCTTGGCGTGGTGGAAGTCGCTCTGGTTGTACGGCAGTTCGTCAACCCTGCGGCCGTCGATCTCGTACGCCACGCAGACCGGGATCCGCTCCCAGCCGGTGAGGATGTCCAGCTTGGTGAGGAAGAAGTCGGTGATGCCGTTGACGCGGGTGGCGTACCGGGCGATCACCGCGTCGAACCAGCCGCAGCGCCGGTCGCGCCCGGTGGTGACACCGAACTCGCGGCCGATCGTGCGCAGTTTGTCGCCGTCCTCGTCCAGGAGCTCGGTGGGGAACGGTCCGGAGCCCACACGCGTTGTGTACGCCTTGAGGATGCCGATCACCCGGGTGATCCTGGTGGGCCCGACACCGCTGCCGGTGCAGGCGCCACCGGACGTCGGGTTGGACGAGGTGACGAAGGGGTAGGTGCCGTGGTCCACGTCCAGCAGCGTGCCCTGCCCGCCCTCCATGAGGACGACCTTGCCCTCGTCCAGCGCCTTGTTCAGTACAAGGGTGGTGTCGGCGACGAAGTCCTTGAGCTGGTCGGCGTATCCGAGGTATTCCTCGACCACCTGGTCGGTACTGATCGCCCGCCGGTTGAAGATCTTCACCAGGATCTGGTTCTTGTCCTGGAGCGCGGCGTCGACCTTCTGCTGGAGGATCGATTCGTCGAAGAGGTCCTGCACCCTGATGCCGACCCGGTTGATCTTGTCGGCGTACGCCGGGCCGATACCGCGCCCGGTGGTGCCGATCTTGCGGCTGCCGAGGAACCGCTCGGTGACCTTGTCGATGGTCTGGTGGTAAGGCGTGATCAGGTGGGCGTTACCGCTGATCAGGAGCTTGGACGTGTCAACGCCGCGCTCATTGAGCCCGCTCAGCTCGGAGAGCAGGACCGACGGGTCCACCACGACTCCGTTCCCGATCACCGGGACACAGCCCGGCGAGAGGATTCCGGACGGGAGAAGGTGGAGCGCGTACTTCTGGTCGCCGACGACGACCGTGTGGCCGGCGTTGTTGCCGCCCTGGTAACGCACCACGTAGTCCACGGAGCCGCCGAGCAGGTCGGTAGCCTTCCCCTTGCCCTCGTCACCCCACTGAGCACCGAGCAGCACAAGTGCGGGCACAGGCGTACACCCCTTCCGGGCGGGGCATGTCCAACGTGCAGAGAGCCGTCGAACCTGCCCCGGAATAGACGAAGCCCCTGACGCAAAGGCGCAAGGGGCTCTTGCACCGAGATTTTACCTGAGGAAGGACCAAGGTGTCGGCTCAGCTTCCTGGGCATCCTCCCCCGGACTCCGGCAGGGGTCATCCCCTGCTCCTGGTGGTCGATCCCGCGGCGCGCGCCGTCGACGGCGAATCCGTCAGGATCGCCAAGGATGTGCTCTGCGCGGGCGCGGCCTCCGTGAAGATCGCGCTGCCCGACTCCGTAGAGGAGGTCGAACGCGCGCTGGCGCACCGCGGGCGGCGGCACCCCGTGGTGCTCGGCGACGACGCGGCGCTGCTGCGGATGGTGCGGATGCTGCACCGCGACCGCGCGCTGCACGACTGCCCGGTGTCACTGGTGCCGATCGGACCGCGCTCCGCGCTGGCCCGGGCGCTGGGGGTGCCGGGCCAGGTGCCCGCGGCGGCCCGCGCGGTGCTCGACGGCACCGCGCGCGAACTCGACCTGCTGGTGGACGAGAGCGGCGGCATCGTGCTGGGCGCGCTGAGCATCCCGTGCGGCGCGCCGGTCTCGCAGACCGCCGCGCACTGGTGGACCCCGGTGGAGAAGACCGCGCGCTCGCTGGTGCGCACGCTGACGGCGCCGATCCCGGTCAACGGGCAGCCGCCGCCGCGGGCACAGCGGCTGCGGGTGGAGGCGGACGGGGTGCTGCTGACGGACCTGGACCAGCCGGTGCACGAGGTGTCGGTCCGCCCGGCACCGGCCGGCCTGGCCGAGATCCTGGTCCGCCGCACGGCGGGCGCGGCACAGGTGCGTACGACGGCGCGCAGCATCACCGTCTCCGGCCGGGACTTCCGCTACCGGGCGGATTCGGCGATCACCGGTCCGGTGCGGACCAGGACGTGGACGGTGGAGCCGTCGGCGTGGCGGCTGACGGTGCCGAGGTGAGCGGGTAGCGGGGGGCGCGATCAGCGCAGGTCCCGGCTTCACCAGGAGGCCGCGGGGGCTGCTGTCGATGTGCGGCTACCGCCTGCGCGGGCGTGATCAGCGCACGCCCCGGGCGCGCGGGCGTGATCAGCGCAGGTCCCGGCTTCACCCGGAGGCCGCGGGGGCCGCTGTCGATGTGCGGCTACCGCCTGCGCGGGCGCGACCAGCGCAGGTCCCGGCTTCACCAGGGGCGCGGGGAACTGCGCGACAAGCCCCCACCGGCGCGCGGACGGGGAAGGACCGGACCCGCGACGGCGGGTGGCCGCTCGCGCCCGGCTGTGGCGGCGCGCCGCCGGCTGAAGGCGAAAGGCCCCGGCGCACCGGGTCTCACGCGACCGCGCCGGAGGCGACGCCTCACCAACTGACCAGCAGCTCCTCCACCCCGCGGATCACATAGCCAGGCCGCCAGCGCGGCTCGGCGAGCAGCCGCATCCCGGGCGCGTGGCGGAGGAAGCGGCCGAAGGAGGCGCTGAGCTCCAGGCGGGCCAGCGGGGCGCCCAGGCAGTAGTGGATGCCGGCGCCGAAGGTGAGGTGGCGGTTGTCGGCGGCCGGGCGGGTGACGTCGAAACGGTCGGGGTCGCGGAAGCGGGCCGGGTCGCGGTTGGCGGAGCCGAAGAGCAGGGCGACCTCGGAGCCGCGCGGGATCACCGTGCCGCCGACCTCGATGTCGTCCAGTACCCACCGTTCGAACATCTGCAAGGGGGTGTCGTAGCGCAGCAGTTCCTCCACGCCGTCGCGCAGCCGGTCCGGCGACTCGGACAGCAGGGCCAGCTGCTCGGGGTGGTGGAAGAGGGTCAGCCAGCCGACGGTGGTGGTGTTGACGGTGGCCTCGTGGCCGGCGTTCAGCAGCAGCACGCAGGTGGAGATCATCTCCTGCTCGCTGAGGGTGTCCCCGTCGTCCTGGACCGCGATCAGCGCGCTGATCAGGTCCTCGCCGGGGTCGGTGCGGCGGGCGGCGATCAGTCCGCGCAGATAGCCGGAGAACTCCTCGCTGGCGGCGACCGCGCGGCGGGCGGTGTCCTCGGTGGGGTTCAGCTCGAACATGCCGGTGATCGCCGCCGACCAGGGCCGCAGCAGCCCGCGGTCGGCCGGCGGCACCCCCAGCATCTCGGCGATCACCGCGACCGGCAGCGGCTCGGCGACCCGGGCCAGCAGGTCGCCGCCGCCGTCGGCGTGGAAGGAGGTGACGAGTTCGGCGGCGAGCCGCTCCACGGTGGGGGCCAGCTGCTCCACCGTGCGCGGGGTGAAGGCCTTGGCGACCAGCCGGCGGATCCGGGAGTGCGCCGGGGCCTCCAGGTCGAGCAGCCCGTTGCCGTTGAGGGTGGTGAAGGGCTCGTTTTCTGGCGGCGGCGCGGTCCGGCCGAACTCCTGGTGGCTGAAGCGGTGGGTGTAGCTGCGGCCGAGCCGGCGGTCCCGCAGCAGGGCGCTGACGTCGTCGTGGTGCGGGATCAGCCACTGCCGGGTCGGCTCGAACCAGTGCGCGCGGCCGGCCGCGCGCAGGGCGTCATAGGCCGGGTACGGGTCGGCGACGAAGGTCTCCGACCAGGGGGCGAAGGGCGGCAGGGAAGGAGAGGGGGCGATGTGGTTCATGGCAGGTCGATGAGTCCGTGTTCTCGCAGGTAGACGAGTTGGGCCTGTACCGAGAGCTCGGCGGCGGGCCACAGCGTGCGGTCCACGTCGGCGTAGACGCGGGCGACGACCTCGTGGGCGGTGCGCAGTCCGGACTCCACGGCGGTCTCGACCTGGGCGAGCCGGTTGGCGCGGTGCGCGAGGTAGAACTCGACGGCGCCGCGGGCGTCGGCGAGCACCGGGCCGTGGCCGGGCAGCACGGTGTCCACGCCGCCGTCCACGGTGAGGGTCTGCAGCCGCCGCAGCGAGTCCAGGTAGTCGCCGAGCCGGCCGTCGGGGTGCGCGACCACGGTGGTGCCGCGGCCGAGCACGGTGTCGCCGGTCAGCACCGCGCTGTCGGCGGGCAGATGGAAGGAGAGCGAGTCGGCGGTGTGCCCGGGGGTGGCGATCACCTGGAGTTCCAGGCCGCCGGTGGTCACGGTGTCGCCCGCGGCCAGCCCCTCGTCGCCGAGCCGCAGCGCCGGGTCCAGCGCCCGTACCTGGGTGCGGGTCAGCTCGCCGAACCGGGCGGCGCCCTCGGCGTGGTCGGGGTGGCCGTGGGTGAGCAGGGTCAGCGCGATCCGCTTGCCCGCCTCCTCCGCGGTGGCGACCACCCGGGCGAGGTGCGCCTCGTCGAGCGGCCCGGGGTCGATGACGACCGCCAGCGGCGAGTCGGGCTCGGAGACGATCCAGGTGTTGGTGCCGTCCAGGGTCATCGGCGAGGGGTTCGGCGCGAGCACGCACAGCGCGCGGGCGGTGGCCCGGCCGCCGACGACGTCGCGGGGCTGCCCCGGCGGGGTCCCGGCGGTCACGGCTGCACGTCCCCGCCGCGCCGCGGGTCCACACCGCGTCCGGTGATCCCGCCCGGGCGAGGGGCGTCGGCCGGCCGCGAGGCCGGTGCAGGGCGCGGGGCGCGCGGGACGACCTTGGTGAACTCGTCGTGGCCCGGCCAGCTCAGCAGCACGGTGCCGTCGGCGCCGATCGCGGCGCGAGCCTGGATCGGGGTCAGGTCGCGGCTCGGGGCGGCGGCCAGCGCGGCGGCGGCGGAGCCGTAGGGGAGCAGGTCGCGCAGGGTGCTGATGGTGGGCGGCAGCATGACCATCTCGCCGCGGTCGTAGCCGGCCACCGCCTCGGCCGGCGGCAGCCAGACCGTACGGTCCGCCTCGCCCGACACGTCGCGGGTGCGCTGGCCGGGCGGCAGCACGGCGAGGAAGAACCAGGTGTCGTAGCGGCGCTCCTCGAACTCCGGGGTGATCCAGCGCGCCCACGGACCCAGCAGGTCAGAGCGCAGCACCAGGTCGCGGCGGGCCAGGAAGTCGGCGAAGGAGAGTTCGTGGGCGGCGAGGGCGGCGCGGTCGGCCTCCCAGTCGTCGGCGGTGGTGTCGGCCACAACGGTGTGGCCGTCCGGCCCGGCCAGCAGGACGCCCGACTCCTCGAACGTCTCGCGCACCGCCGCGCACACCACGGCCTGCGCGCGTTCGGCCGGGACGCCGAGCGCCGCCGCCCAGAAGTCCAGCCCGGGCCCGGCCCAGCGCACCGGCCGCTCGTCCCGCGCGTCCACCCCACCGCCCGGATACGCGTAAGCGCCTCCGGCGAAGGCCATCGAGGCGCGCCGCCGCAGCAGGTGAACGGCGGTCCCGCCCCCGTCGCGATCCCGCAGCAACAACACGGTGGCCGCGGCCCGCGGCACCACCGCCGTCAGCTCCCCCCGCGCGAGCGCCCGAATCCGCTCCGGCCACGAGGCGGGCACTCCGGACGCGTTGATGCTCATGTCCGGATGCTACGTGCATCCACTCCCCTTGCTCGACCCCCGCCGGCCTCTTCCCCGGCTGCCCGCCGGCGGCCGGGGCTGCGCCCCGGCTACCCCAGGTCTGTTCCTTCGGCTGCCCGCCGGTGGTGGGCTGGTCGCGCAGTTCCCCGCGCCCCTTCAGGGCCACGTTTCGCCCTCGGCCACCCACGGCGGGAGGCCGCTCGCGGCCGGCTATTCGGAAAGCTCGACCTGGATCTCCACCTCGACCGCCGCGTCCAGCGGCAAGGACGCCACGCCCACGGCGGACCGCGCGTGCACGCCCTTCTCGCCGAGCACCTCGCCGAGCAGCTCACTCGCCCCGTTCACCACAGCCGGCTGGCCGGTGAAGTCGGGAGCGGAGGCCACGAAACCCGTCACCTTCACCACGCGGGCGATCCGGTCGAGATCGCCGGCGACCGAGGCGACAGCCGCCAGCGCGTTGAGCGCGCACGTACGGGCCTGCTCCTTGGCCGCCTCGGGCGTGATCTCCGCGCCGACCTTGCCGGTGGCGGGCATCTTGCCGTCGACCATCGGCAGCTGGCCGGAGGTGTACACGTACCTGCCCGACTGCACCGCGGGCTGGTAGGAGGCGAGCGGCGGTACGACCGCGGGCAGCGTCAGCCCCAGCTCGGCCAGCCGCGCCGCGACAGCGCCCCCGCTCATGCCTGCTTCTCCCGCTTGAGGTACGCCACCAGCTGCTCGGAGTTGTTCGGCCCCGGCACGACCTGGACCAGCTCCCAGCCGTCCTCGCCCCAGGTGTCAAGGATCTGCTTCGTCGCGTGCACCAGCAGCGGCACGGTCGCGTATTCCCACTTCGTAGCCATACGGCGACTGTAATGCCTCCGCCGCCGCCCCAACGGCCACCCCGCCACCCCCGATCAGTCACCCGCGACGCCCCCGCGCCGGCCCCCGCCAGCCCCGCGCGAAGCGCCCCCGCCGCACCCCCTCCCCCGCGCGCCGCCACCCGAACAGCCATCCACCCGCTTATCCCACCCCATCAGTGGTTAGGCTCCCAAGGGTGAGCCCTCAACAGTCATCAGCCGCCAGGCTGCACATCGTGACCGGCAAGGGCGGCACGGGAAAGACCACGGTCGCCGCCTCACTGGCGCTCGCCCTCGCGGCCGAGGGCCGCCGCGTGCTGCTCGCGGAGGTCGAGGAGCGGCAGGGCATCGCCCAGCTCTTCGAGACCGAGGCGCTGCCGTACGCGGAGCGGAAGATCGCGTCGGCGCCCGGCGGCGGCGAGGTGCACGCGCTCGCCATCGACGCCGAGCTGGCGATGCTCGACTACCTCGACCTGTTCTACAAGCTCGGCCGGGCCGGCCGGGCCCTGAAGAAGCTCGGCGCGATCGACTTCGCGACCACCGTCGCACCCGGCCTGCGGGACGTGCTGCTGACCGGCAAGGTCTGCGAGGCCGTCCGCCGCAAGGACAAGGCCGGCTGGCCGGTCTACGACGCCGTGGTGCTGGACGCCCCGCCCACCGGCCGGATCACCCGGTTCCTGAACGTCAACGACGAGGTGGCCGGCCTGGCCAGGGTCGGGCCGATATACAACCAGGCGCAGGCCGTGATGCGGGTGATCAAGTCCGCGCAGACCTCGATCCACCTGGTCACCCTGCTGGAGGAGATGCCGGTCCAGGAGACCATGGACGGCGTCGCCGAGCTGCGCGCCGCCGGACTGCCGGTCGGCGCCGTCATCGTCAACATGCTGCGTCCGGTCCTGCTGTCGGACGCCGAACTGGCCGCGGTCGGCAGCCCTCCGTCGGGCAGCGGCAACGGACAGGCCAAGCGCCGTACCGCCGTCGCCAAGGCGCTGTCGCAGGCCGGCCTCGGCGGGGCCAGGCGCGGCGGGGTGGCCGAGCGGCTGGTCGATCCGCTGCTCGCGCAGGCGCACGAGCACGCCGAGCGGGTCGTCCTGGAGCGCGAGCAGCGCGCCGAGATCGGCGGGCTCGGCCTGCCGGTGCGCGAGCTGGAGCTGCTGAGCGACGGCGTCGACCTCGGCGGCCTCTACCGGCTCGCCGACAGCCTGCGCAAGCAGGCCGCGGCCGTCCCGCTGCCGGACAGCGGCCTCGCCGACATCCCCGACGAGGGCGGCCTGGACGCGGACGCGGCCCGGATCGCGGCCGCTCAGGAAGACGACGGCCACACCGACGACGAGGGACCCGAGGTCGGAGACAGATGAGCCTGGAGAGCCCCCTGCTGGAGATCGACCCGCTGCTGGACGACCCGAAGACCCGGATCATCGTCTGCTGCGGCTCCGGCGGCGTCGGAAAGACCACCACCGCGGCGGCGCTCGGCGTCCGGGCGGCCGAGCGCGGCAGGACCGCGGTCGTCCTCACCATCGACCCGGCCCGCCGGCTCGCCCAGTCGATGGGGCTGACCGAACTCGACAACACCCCGCGCGAGGTGGCCGGAATTGATCGGTCGGCCGGCGGCACCCTGCACGCGATGATGCTCGACATGAAACGGACGTTCGACGAGGTCGTCGTGCAGCACTCCGACCCCGAACGTGCCAGGGCCATCCTGGAGAACCCGTTCTACCAGTCGCTGTCGGCCGGATTCGCCGGCACCCAGGAGTACATGGCGATGGAGAAGCTGGGCCAGCTGCGGGCCCAGAACGCCTGGGACCTGATCATCGTCGACACCCCGCCGAGCCGCAGCGCGCTCGACTTCCTCGACGCCCCCAAGCGGCTCGGCTCGTTCCTGGACGGCCGGTTCATCAAGCTGCTGATGGCGCCGGCGAAGGTCGGCGGCCGGGCCGGGGTGAAGTTCCTGAACATCGGGATGTCGATGATGACCGGCACCCTCAGCAAGGTGATGGGCACCGGGCTGCTGCGTGACGTGCAGACCTTCGTGGCCGCCATGGACACCATGTTCGGTGGCTTCCGCACCCGCGCCGACGCCACGTTCCGGCTGCTCCAGGCGCCGGGCACGGCGTTCCTGGTGGTCGCCGCGCCGGAACGGGACGCGCTGCGCGAGGCGGCCTACTTCGTGGAGCGGCTGGCCGCCGAGGACATGCCGCTGGCCGGCCTGGTGCTCAACCGGGTGCACGGCAGCGGCGCCGCCCAGCTCACCGCGGAACGCGCGCTGGCCGCCGCCGAGGCGCTGGAGGACGCGGCCGACGACGCGGACGACGCACACGAGGGCGCGGACGAAGGCTCCCGCGACGCCGAAGCGGAAAAACTCGAAGACAGCCGCATTGTGGATCTACCGCACGGGAAGGCTGACTCCCGGAACCCCGGCCGTACCCCCGACAGTACGGCTGATTCGGCTGATCCCGCTGATCCGGCTGCCCAGGAGCGCACACAAGGAGGCCCGCAGGCCCGAACCGAACGGCTCGCTGCCGGACTGCTGCGCCTGCACGCCGAACGCATGCAGGTGGTCGCGCGGGAACGAAGGACCCGCGACCGTTTCGTGTCGGTGCACCCGGAGGTCCCGATGGTGGACGTGACGGCGCTGCCCGGCGACGTGCACGATCTGCCCGGCCTGCGGGCGATCGGTGACCGGCTGGCAGACGGTCGTCCCACGGCGGCGTAAGCCCACAGCCACGTAGGCCCCCGGGGCCTCAGCCGGCAGCCGCGTAGTCGTCCTCGTCGTCGAGCGGCAGCAGCCCCGTGCTGCGTTCGTACTCCGTGCGTGCCGTCTCCAGCAGCTGGCGCCACGAGGTCACGGTCGGCCGGCGGCGCAGCAGCGCACGGCGTTCACGCTCGGTCATACCCCCCCACACACCGAACTCCACCCGGTTGTCGAGCGCGTCGGCCAGGCACTCGGTCCGCACCGGGCAGCCGGTGCACACCGCCTTGGCCCGGTTCTGGGCCGCACCCTGGACGAACAGCTCGTCCGGATCAGTGGTCCTGCACGCCGCTTGCGTGCTCCAGTCGGTTACCCAGCTACTCATGCTGGCGCCGTCCTCTCCCGAATCGAGGCTCCCCCACGGCGGCAAGCGGCATATTCACCGTTGCCAGTTGAGGACGTTACGGAAGGTAGGCGCGGCGCAACAGCCCTTTCAGGCCCAATCTTGCATGGCCCGAATGGACTATGCGTGCGCGGCAGATCACCCAGCGGAGTGAGCGAGCGCCAAAACGGAACTATCGGACGTATCTCGACAGTTCACCCTGCGGAGGGGCCAAGTCCCTCGGCATATGCCCAAATTCGGACAGTTCTCATCACTCACAAGAGTGACAAAGGAAGACAGTGACGCTCCCGACGTTCGCGCCCCGTCCGTTACAGAGTAGGCGAACAGTTGGGCGCACGTCCGGGAAATGACAACGTAGGCTGCCTTCATGGCTCACAAGCGTTCCGGCGGGGGGCTCACCACGGCCCAGCAAGCCGCCAAGTTCCTCGGTGTCAGCGTGCTCGCCGGCGTGGTCCTGGCAGGGATCGCCCTGCCCGCCGCCGGTGCGCTCGGCCTGTCCGCGAAGGGTACGGCCGCGGGCTTCAACGATCTGCCGGGCGAGCTCAAGGCGCCACCGCTGAGCCAGGCCTCCAAGATCCTCGACGCCAACGGCGGTCTGATCGCGACCGTCTACTCGCGGGACCGCACCGTGATCCCTATCACGCAGATGAGCCCCAACATCCTCAACGCGCTGGTGGACATCGAGGACGCGCGCTTCTACGAGCACGGCGCCCTCGACGTGAAGGGCATCCTGCGCGCCCTGAGCAACAACGCCTCGGACGGCAGCACCCAGGGCGCCTCCACGCTCACCCAGCAGTACGTGAAGAACGTCTTCGTGGAGGAGGCCGGTGACGACGCGACCAAGGTCGCCCAGGCCACCCAGCAGACCGTGGGCCGCAAGATCAAGGAGATGAAGTACGCGATCCAGGTCGAGAAGGAGCTCGGCAAGAAGAAGATCCTGGAGAACTACCTCAACATCACGTTCTTCGGCGAGCAGGCGTACGGCATCCAGGCCGCCTCGCAGCGCTACTTCAGCACCGACGCCAGCAAGCTCACCCTCCCGCAGGCGGCGATGCTGGCCGGCCTGGTGCAGTCGCCGAGCCTCTACGACCCGATCGCCGACGCGCAGCAGGCCATCGACCGGCGCAACGTCGTACTGACCCGGATGGCGCAGCTCAAGGACATCACCCCGGCGCAGGAGGCGGCCGCCAAGAAGGCGCCGCTGGCGCTGAAGGTGAGCAGCCCGAAGAACGGCTGCATCACCGCGGTCAACGGCGCCGGCTTCTTCTGCGACTACGTCCGCGAGACGTTCCTGCAGAACGCCGCCTTCGGGAAGACGAAGGAGGAGCGCGCCAAGACCTGGGACATCGGCGGTCTGACCATCAAGACCACGCTCGACCCCAAGGCGCAGGCGTCGCTGCTGTCGAGCGTCAACAAGCACGTCTACAAGACGGACGTCATCGCGGCGGCCGACACGATGGTGCAGCCGGGCACCGGCAAGATCGTCGCCATGGGCCAGAGCAAGCCGTACGGCTTCGGCAAGAACGAGACGCAGATCAACTACTCGGTCAACATGGACATGGGTAACAGCGGCGGCTTCCAGAACGGATCGACGTTCAAGCCGATCACCGCGGCGGCGGCGCTGGAGGCGGGCTACAAACCGGCGCAGGCGTATCCGTCGCCGTACCAGACGACGTACCCCGACGTGACGACGTGCAGCGGGCAGACCCTTCACAGCACTGCCCACACGCAGAACGAGATGCCGACCGAGGTCGGGCCCTACGCGATGCCGGACGCGCTCAAGCACTCGATCAACACGTACTTCCTGGCCCTTGAGCACGACATCGGCCTGTGCCCGATCATGAAGATGGCCGACAAGCTCGGCTTCGGACGGGCCGACGGCAAGCCGTTGCGCGAGGGCGCGTCCCTCACGCTCGGCGTCAACGAGGTGTCGCCGCTCACCGTGGCCTCCACGTACGCCGCCTTCGCCAACCGTGGCGTGTACTGCACGCCGATCGCGATCGAGGCGGTCACGTCGCCGGCGGGCAAGGCGCTGCCGGTGCCGAAGAGCATCTGCTCGCGGGCCATGTCGCAGCAGACCGCGGACACCCTGAACACCATGCTCAAGGGCGTGGTCGACGACGGTACGGGCACCGCGGCCAACCTCCCCGACCGCGACACCGCGGGTAAGACGGGTACCACCGACGACCGTCTGGACGCCTGGTTCGCCGGCTTCACGCCGAACCTGGCCTCCGCGGTGTGGATGGGCGACCCGGGCGGCCACGGCGAGAAGCACCGCAAGGAGATGAGCAACATCACCATCGGCCCCAAGCACTTCTACGGTGGTGTGCAGGGCGCCGACGGCCCCGCGCCGATCTGGCAGGCCGCGATGTCCGGCGCGCTCGACGGCGTGCCGCCGGAGTCGTTCGTCACGGTGCCGCTGAACGCGCCCGACCCGAAGAAGCAGAACCCGCCGGCCACGCCCGGCGACACCACCACCCCGCCGGCCGCCGGCGACGGCAAGAACCACGGCGGCCACGGCCACCACGGCGGAGCGACGACGATGGGCAACACCGGCGCCCCCATCACCGGCGCCCCGGTGACAGGCGGCGGAGCCACAAACGAGGGCGCCGCAAACCAGGGCACGACGTCCGGCTCAACCGCCGGAACGACCACGGGCACGACCGCGGGCACGGCAGGGACGACGAACGCCGGCACCACGGCCGGCGGCAGCCCGAACCCGTTCCCCTCGCTCCCCGGCCTGACAACGGGCGGCACGGGCCAGAACGGCCCGTAGGGGCGGTGGGTTGACGCGGTAAGGGGCGCCTTCGGTTGGGGGCGCCCCTTACGTTTGGGGGGCGGGGGCCCCGAGGGGCCGCGCGGGGCGGGGCCGGGCCGCGAGCCCAGACGGGCCCCGAAGGGGCGAGCGCAGCCGGGAGCGCGGGGCGGGGCCGGGCCCCAAAGGGGCGCGGGACTGTACCTGACCTGCGGCTCCGCCGCGCGGGCGCGAGGCGGGCCGGGCCCGAAGGGCGCGCGGGACCGGGAGCGCGGGGCCGGGCCGGGCCCCAAAGGGGCGCGGGGAACTGCGCGACCAGCCACAGCGCACCGGCACTCGGGCGACAACGCGGCGGAAGCCGGGGCCGCAGGCCCCAAAGGGGCGCGGGGAACTGCGCGACCAGCCACAGCGCACCCGCACCGTGGCGACAACCCGGCGGAAGCCGGGGCCCCGGGCGCAGCCCGGACACCCCCCACGACCGGCGTCAGCCAGCAAGCTGGCGCTTCACCTCCGCCGCAACCCGCCCACCCTCCGCCAACCCCGCCACCTTCGGAGAAACGATCTTCATGACCGCCCCCATCCCCCGCGGCCCCTCCGCCCCCGACTCCGCGACGGCCTCGCGGACGATCACCGCCAGCTCCTCGTCCCCGAGCTGCTTGGGCAGGTACTCCGCGAGCACCTCCCCCTCCGCCCGCTCCCGCTCCGCGGACTCCGTCCGCCCGCCCTGCGCGAAGGCCTCCGCCGCCTCCCGCCGCTTCTTCGCCTCCCGGCCGATCACCTTCAGCACCTCCTCGTCGGAGAGCTCGCGGGCGGCGGTACCGGAGACCTCCTCCTTGGTGACGGCGGTCAGGGTGAGCCGGATCGTGGCGGAGCGCAGTTCGTCGCGCGCCCTGATGGCCGAGGTAAGATCGTCCCTCAGCCGCTGCTTGAGCGTCGTGGTCATGCCCCGATTTTCGCACCCCGGGCGCGCCCCGGCGCCCCATTAACCCCGGGGCCCACCCCGAAGCGCCCACCCGCACCCCCGCGACCCACGACCCGCGCGAAGAGCGAGCGCAGCCGAAGCGCCGCCGGCCCGCCGACTCTGACACGATGGGCGTATGCGCGCGCGATACGGAATCCCCCTCGGTGTGACGGCGACCGCAGCGGCCTGCGTGGCTTATGCGGCCGGATTCGAAGCGCGGTCGTTCCGGCTGCGGCGCGTCGAGGTCCCGGTGCTGCCCGACGGCATGCGCCCGATCCGTGTCCTGCAGCTCTCCGACATCCACATGGTGTCCGGCCAGAAGAAGAAGCGCCGCTGGCTCCAGTCGCTGGCGGGCCTGTGCCCGGACCTGGTGGTGAACACCGGCGACAACCTGTCGGACCCCACCGCCGTCCCCGAAGTGCTGGACGCCCTGGGGCCGTTGCTCCGCTTCCCCGGCACCTACGTGTTCGGCTCGAACGACTACTACGGGCCCAAGTTCCGCAACCCGGGCCGCTACCTGCTGGAGAAGGCCCGCGGCCAGCACGGTCTGAACGGCAAGGACCACACCGCGCACGGCGTCATCCGCAACCCCTGGGGCGACCTGCGGGACGCGTTCGACGCGGCCGGCTGGGTCGGCCTGAGCAACACCCGCGGCCGGATCAAGCTGGACCACGGCCCGGTGCTCGGCCTGACCGGCCTGGACGACCCGCACATCAAACGCGACCGCTACGCCCCGGTGGCCGGCGGCCCCGACCCGGACACCGACTTCAACCTGGCCCTGGTCCACGCCCCCTACCTGCGCGTCCTGGACGCCTTCACCGCCGACCGCTACCCGCTGATCCTGGCCGGCCACACCCACGGCGGCCAGATCTGCGTCCCCTTCTACGGCGCCCTGGTCACCAACTGCGACCTCGACACCGACCGCGTGAAGGGCCTCTCCACCCACACGGCCACCGGCTCCACGTCCTACCTCCACGTCTCCGCCGGCTGCGGCGCCAACCGCTACACCCCCGTCCGCATCGCCTGCCCCCCCGAAGCCACCCTCCTCACCCTCACCCCCCAAAACCGGATTTCGCCTCCGGCCCCCCGTCCGCTAAAGTAAACGACGTTGCACCGGGGTGTGGCGCAGCTTGGTAGCGCGCTTCGTTCGGGACGAAGAGGCCGTGGGTTCAAATCCCGCCACCCCGACTGGTGACACTGCAGGTGAGGGGCGGTCTTCCGGTTCGGAAGACCGCCCCTCACGGCGTTCCGGGGCCCCTCTGGGAGAAAATTGGGAGAGGATCTTGGTCGGGGATGGGGTCGGCGACCCGAGCGACTTCCTTGCGGATGTAGCGCGACTTCCGCGGCTGGGAAGGCGAACGGGTCTGGCTCAACAACCATCTCGCGCTGACAGGGACCTTCCGTGCCGGCGGACACGTCCACCTGCGCTGGACCCTGCGGTTATTGAGCCCCGCCCCAGTCGGCCGGGCGCGACGGACCGATGAACGCATGAGCCCAGCGTTCTGGCGGTACGTTCGCAGGCGGTGGACGACGGAGGTGCTGGTGTACCTCGTCGTCACGGCCGTAGCCACGAGATCCCGGACGCGCGCCGAGAATTCGGTAGATGGCTGCGCAGGCGAGAACCGGTTCCGGCTCACCTTCTGTGGAATTGGGTGGGGCAAGTGCGCGGGGCGGGGCGGTCACCGCAGGCCGTATTGGTAAAGCCGAGTTCTGGCACCCTGTTCCCATGGACGCGACGGCTACTGCAGAGGACATCACCGAGGCTGCATGGAGGAGGCTTCTCGTCTCCGACCGCGTGGACGGCGATGTTGTCCGCGCCGCGTACGCCGAGCCTAGGCTGCGTGGGGACGAGCGGGCCGTGGGGGCTGGAGGGCACAGGACTTCAGGAAAGTCGAGCCAGAGCCCGTTCGCGCGGACAGAGCCAGCCGAGGCCACGGTGTTTCTTCCTCTCAAGCCCCCGAGCCGTCTCGCATGTCGACGAACCCGGTCTCGATGTCGCCCAGGAAGGTGACGGCCTCCCTGCCGACGCCGAGAGCGTCGAGCAGGACGTCAAGCGCCGCATCGACGTCGGCATGATCTCGGCTGACCCAGACGAAGACGTCGGGAGCAGGGCCGCCCTCCAGACGGCTGAGCGCGAAGTGGAACTTCCGGATGCTGAACATCGCCGCATCCACCCAGCCCAGGTCCTCCCAGCTCCGCTCGACATCCAGCCGCAGCCGCGCGGCCAGCACATCCAACGAGGGCGACAGACCTGCCACGAGCCGGAACGAGCTCGTGGCGTACTCCCACAGGCCCCGCTGGAAAGCCGGGTTGCGCTTCCCGCCCTGATATACCGGCGCCCGTTCCCAATCCGGTTCCGGCCCAGGAACCTCGACCTCGAGTTCCGCCACGCGCCCTCCCAGCCGCCGCTGCCGCATCGCGATGTCCACTCTAATCCGGCCCTTCGGTAGGGCGGCAGGGTCAACAACCCGACGAACGTATGCGGGCACAGCACCAGCATTGACCGACCCGGGAACCGTTCTCCCGGATCCTGCGTGACCTGTCTACGTTGTCGGCTGGTAATGAGGGGCCCGATGAGACGCCGTCCCGCCCGAGACCGCGGACGAACGCGCCCGTACCGCCGTACGCGGCCGAGCTCTGGTCCGCACGGCCCTCGGCGCGAGTCACCCGGCCACGCCGGCCGCCGCAATGCACGGCGGCAGGACACCGAGCTCGCGAAGGGCACAGAACTGCTGGCGCGGGGACGAGCGGAGGATGCCGAGCGGTTGCTCGGGAAGCTCGGGCGCAGACGAGAGGCAGAGCACCGCCCAGCGGACCCGCTTGCCCGCGCCCGCGGCTGCGGCTGCGGCTGCGGCTGCGGCGCAGATCACCGCACTCAACCCTGCCGCCGCTGAGACCGCGGCGCGGACCGCGCTCGCAGCCCACGAAGCCCGGCTCGCCGCCGGTCACCAGGACGCCCAGGCGCTCAGGATCCATCTGGCCTCCGCCCTCAGCGTGCTTGGCCGCCACGAGGACACGCTTGCGATCATGGCGTCCGCACGTCCGCACGTCCGCCGCCGCGGCCTCGGAGACCCACTTCGACCCCACACACCCCAGAACGGTGGCGCCCCGCACGGCGGCCTCCTAGGGTCTGCCCTTCGTGCCCCCCACAGCCAAAACTGCTTGGACGTCGTCGGTGACGGTGCCATCGGGATTGCGGCCGAAGGCCGCCGCAAGTACGGCGGGGAGGTCAACCTCTGCGACGTCCGTACGTACCTCCGCCAGCACGCGCGGGAACTCCTCGTCGTCTATGGCGCCCCCGTGTTCCCGGCGCAGTCGGTGGATGACCTCCACGAGGTCCGGCCGCAGCCGCATCCAAGCGCGAGACGTGCGGATCTCCTCCTCGACCTGACCCATGAACCAGCGCATGACCTCGTACGGAACGTCCAAGTGGCGCCCAGCAGGGACGAAACACACCGTCGGCTCCCGTGCCGGATCCTCGTCGGGGACGATCGTCATCACGACCGTCCGCCGATCGGCAGCGAGGTCCAACTCCAGGTACCAGGCGTCGTCTGCTACGGAGTACATCGCGGTGAGCGCGTAATCACCGTTCGGGGCCGGAGTGGGCATGGCCGCATGCTTGCAGGCCGCCCGGTGGCTGCCAAACCACTATTTTCCCGCGTCCCGGACACACGCCGTGCGATGCACGAAAAACGCCCCGGCCCACTGCTGAAACGACGCGGGAGGCCTCCGTGGTCCTACTCGGTATGGGCGGTCCGCGGTGCCATCGGGTGCATGGCCATGCGGGAACCGATCACCGCTACACGGCTCAGCATGTCGGTCACCTCGGCCAAGGTAGCCGTCGGCGGCAGAACGAAACGGGCGCCGAAATGCACTTCACCACTGAGCGCGGCCTGTCTTTCGCCGAAGCCGTAGCCGAGGAAGACGGGGCTGCCCAACTGCCGCAGCCGCGCCACACCGTCGATCTCCCACGGAAGCTTCTTGCGAGGAGGATGCGCTCGCCACGGTATCCAGTGCTCGGCTGCGAGGTACTCCCGCCACAGGACGTTCAGGTGATCCCAGTCGTAAGTCCGGGACGAGGTGACGTTCTGCTGCACGAGGAAGAAGCGGACTTCTGGTCCGCGCAACCCTGAGCCGTCGGTCAGTTTGCCGACGTCCTGAGTCGGCAGATGCTCGGTCGCCTCCCAGCGCACCGTGTAACTGCTGCCCGGAACAGGCGCATCAACCATGGCGGCGTACAGACCGCCGGAGCCGATCTCCTGCACCGCCGAAGAAGACCCCGGAGGAACGCCGACGTTCTCGCGGAGGTAGGCAGAACGCAGCCGCAACCCGAGGTACAGATCGTCCCCCTCGACCTGGTTCCACACCGTCGCGCCGTCGACGGCAGACACCGTTGCGGCGATGTGACGCAGCCATGCCGCCGCGGTCGTCGCCACCCAGGGAACCGATGACGAGACGAACGGGTCGAGCAGGCCCTCCCACGTCCGGTTGTCCCACTCCACCGCGTGCTCGGTGTTGAGGCGCAGGCGTAGCAACGAGACGGCGAGGAACCGGCAACCCTCACGGTCGGACTCATCGACGTACCGGTAGTAGCGCTCCAGTTGCTCATCACCGAGCCCGGCCAGCAGCTTGACCTCGATGACGGCCACCGTCCGACCGTCGGATTCGACGACCAGGTCGGGCCGATCCGACAGCTTGCGGGCCCGCGACTTGGCCACTTCCCGGCGGATGACCAGCGGGGCGTCACCAGCAATTCCCAGGCTGTGGCGGGTCGTCATCTGATCAGCGTCCATCAGGGTGGCGAGCAGGTCGCTCCAAGCGTTCTCGGAGTTGATGGAGAGCAAGTACCGAAGGTTCGGCGTGGCGGTCATCCGGCATCACCACTCCGTTCCCGGGCGACCTCGTCGATCGCTTGTATCTCTTTAGCGCATCCCCAGGACAACATGACGCCCGCACCTCCGTGGCCGTAGTTGTGCACCACCAGGGTGCCGTCGTCGAGCCGGTCCTGGGCCCGGCATTCGGGTCAGCGGCCACCGAAGCGACCGCTCGATTCGGCCGCCAGGACTTCGCGGGCCCGGTGAGCACAGTCGAAATGGAGAACCTGATGAGCACTGGGAGCGCAGCGACAACCGCCAGACTCTGCCGAACTGGGTGAGCACCGCGCTCGGTCGCACCGGGGATGTGGCGGGAAACACCGTGTGCCGGGTGAGAGAAGCCGTGCCAGAGAAGGTCAAGGAGCCGATCCGTCGCCCAGGTGACGCCGTCGCCAACGACTCGGGCGGGCCGGCTCCAAGGTGTCGGTTCAGGACGTGGCCAAGGTCGTGCCGGTCGTAGGTGTCCTTGTCGGTGCCGGCATGAATGCCGCGATCCTCGGCAGGGTGGCCGCCGACGCCCAGCAGTACTGCCAGACCCGCTTCCCGTGCGAAAAATACGGACTGCCGACGCCGAATGCCTCGCGCGACACACCCCCGTCTAAAGCGACGAGAAGCGGCTTGAACGTACAACCACCGGCTGTTCTCAGGCATCTCACATCTTGTGCGACTGGCCGCGGGGCAGTCATGTGTCCACAAGGGGACTCAGTGAGCAGTGTCGGAAGATCCCGTCTGGCTGCCGTGACCGCGGTCGCGGTCACGCTGGCGGGCGGTCTCGTCGCCGGCGTCACCTCGTCGGCGTCGGCCGCATCGGCGGCGTCGTGCGCGACGAACACCTACACCCGGCAGTTCTTCGCCAACACCGTCTTCTCCGGCGCGGCGAAGCGCACGGACTGCGACGCCTCGATCGCCGAGAACTGGGGCACCAACTCGCCCGGCGTGGCCGGTGTCGGCCCGGACAGCTTCGGTGTCCGATGGAGCGTGAACCGCGACTTCGGCTCCGGCGGCCCGTTCACGTTCGCCGCCTCCGGCCAGGACGGCATCCGCGTCTACCTCGACGGCGTACGCAAGATCGACCTGTGGAAGAACGGCGCCACCACCGTCTCCAAGACGGTCGACCTCACCGTCCCCAAGGGCACGCACACCCTCCGCGTCGACTACGTCAACTGGAACGGCGCCGCCGCCGTCAACTTCGGCTATACGCCGGGAGGTTCCGGCTGGGACCACTTTCCCCCGCTCGCGCCCGCCGGGTTGAAGGTGGTGTACGACAAGGGCACCCACTCCGCCACCCTCACGTGGGCGCCCAACAAGGAGATGGATCTGGCCTCTTACCCCTATCAGGTGTACCGACAGATCGGGGACAGCGGCTGGGACCTCGCTTCGGGGCCGATCAACAAGACCACCTGGACCGACCCCGACGTGTCGCAGGACGGCAGGCTCCGCCAGTACACCGTCGAGGCCGAGGACCGCGTGGGGAACGTGTCCGTGAGGGCCTCCGCCCTGACGGTCAGCCCGCCCGACACCACCGTTCCGACGGCACCCGTCCTCGCCGTCAATCACAAGACGGGCACCGCCAGTTCCCTGGACATCGGCTGGGACCAACCCGTCAACAACACCCAGCAGGAGCTGCTCGGCGGCGGCACCCTCGCCCTCTACCGCGCCACCGGCGACACCCTCGGTGACCACCCGGAACAGATCGCCACGTTGACGGCGGCCTCACCGTCGGTCGACGACTACGTGGACGCGCTGCCGGCGTTCGACGGCACCACCTACACCTACTCCGCCGCGGTCACCGACGCGGCGGGCAACGTGTCCCCGATGTCGAAGTCGGTCACGGTGACCCCGGACAGCGTTCCGCCGCCCGCGCTCACCGGCCTGACCGCGACGCCGCGCGCCGACGGCGTCGTCCTGAGCTGGGACCTCCCGGCCGAGAGCGGCCTGAGTTACACCGCCTTTCGTGTCATCCACCGTCCCGACGGCAGCATCCACTCCGACAGCACCGGCTGCCAGGACCTCGGCTCCGCCTATCCCGGCGAGGATGTACCGAACGCGCTGCTGTGCGCAGGAGCCCCGGACGGCGAGACGGTGACTTTCGCCGTCGTGGCGCTCGACCGGTGGGACAACCACATCGCCTGGACCGACGCCCCCACCGTCACCGTCACCGAACCCGACAACAGGCCCGACGACGCCCGCGGCGAGGAAACCGGCCCGCTCACCATCGTCAACCCCACCACGATGGGCACGTACGGAAACGTGCAGTGGACGTGCGACGACGAATCCGTCTGCGCCGGCGTCACCGAGTACCACGTGGACACCTGGAACCCCTCCACCCACACCTACGTACCTCGCAAAACCGTCCCGAGCTCCAAAGGCCCCCATTTTCAGGCGAGCCTGCCGGTGGTTCGAGGCGATACGACATACTTCCGGATCACCGGAGTCCGGACCGACGGCACCACCGCCGCCGTGAGGCACGGCGCGGCGTACTACGGCGCCATGCTGTGAAAGCCGGTGCCGGCTACCACCGTTGAGCGTCACACGTCCTCGCGTTCCCATCGACCCGACGATCTGGTTCCGCTCCAACGCCCGGACGAATTTCCTGGAGCGGAACCGCGATCCGCGATCGCTGTGCAGAATGCACCCGGCGACGTTTTCACGTCCGGCCACGGCATTTTCATGGGCTGAAGACGTCCTTGACCGCGCAGAGATACAGCTTCCCTTCTCCTGCTGCGTGTTCGGTGATGTCGGTGATGTCGGTGAGCCACAGACGGTTGGGTCCGGCGGCGGTGAAGTCGCGGCGGACGAGGTCGTCGTGCACGGGCGCTCCGGCCCCCTTCGCCCGGCCACGCTTCTTGCCGAACACCCTCCACCAGCGGTTGTCCCGGCAGAGTCCCTTCGTCGGTGGCCGCGCTACGCATCCACGTGAACAGCGTCATCAGACGTCACCCGGCCTGCACCAGACCCGACATCAGATCGCGTACGGCCTTCTGAAGGCTTACGTCCAGGCGTCGACAAATCAACTCATTGCGTTAGCCACAATCGGACGGCGTGATCGAGGTTTGAGATTGCCGCGGGCTGTATGAGCTGCACGGAAAACCGACGTTCGCGGCTGTACAGAAACCGGGTTTGCGGGGCATAATCGGTCGCCTGGGCCAACTGGCCCTCCAGCGAAGACTTTCGGCGGCGAGACGCCTCGCAGGCCACCGGGCGCGTCTCTCCTCATGCGTGGAGTCAGTCCTCACCCGCCTGCCTGTACCTGGCTGCCCGACCAGCATTCAGGGAGCATGACTCAAGTGCGAGCGATAACCAAACGAGCCGTAGGCGTTGCTGCGACCATCGGCTCCATCACGGCCGTCGTCACCCTCGCAGGCATCGGTACGGCCTCCGCGCACGGCAACAACGGCGGCAACAACGGCGCCGGCTGCGACAGCGTCGGGATCGAGTACAAGATCGACGGCGGCCACTGGACGACGAGCGGGCGCATCAACGGGGACACCCCGCCCACCAAGATCAGCGTGCGGCTGACGGACAACCCCGGCAAGAACTGCCGGTACGACGTGTCGCTCGCCTCCTACAGCGCCGAGGGCCCGGCGTGGGAGAACTCCGGCCAACAGGACTTCCTGGGCTGGGACACCGTCACCCTCAACAAGGGCAAGAAGTCCGCGACGCTCGACGTCAGCGGGAGCGCCCCGACCTGCTTCGGACAGGTGGACCTGTACGGCAACGGCACCGAGTTCGACGGGGGTGCCGGCAGCGCCCACGGCCCGCTGCCGCACTACCCGAACTCCGCCACGCCCACCAACCTGATCACGGCGTGGAACGGCGGCCACGAATGCCAGTCGTCGCCCACCCCGACGCCGACGGCGACCACGGACTCGCCGAGCCCGACCCCGACGGAGACCACCGGGTCCCCGACGCCGACGGCGACCACGGACTCGCCGAGCCCGACGCCGACCGAGACCACCGGGTCTCCGACCGCGACGCCGACCGAGACCACCGGTTCCCCGAGCCCGAGCGTCGATGACACGTCCTCCCCGTCGCCGACCACGAGCGTCCCGACGAGCACCACGGCCCCGACCGGTACCCCGTCCGTGCCGCCGGCCACCTCTCCGTCCGGGAACGGCGACCTCGCCGAGACCGGCAGCAACAGCTCGCAGAACGTCGCCTTCATCGGCGGCGGCGCAGCGCTCCTCGTCGTGGGCGGCGCGGCCGTCTACTTCGCCCGTCGCCGCAACAACGGTGCCCACAACTGATGTAGCCGCAGGCTGAGCTGAACGACGGCCGCCCGGCCCGGGGATCCGCCCCCGCGCCGGGCGGCCGTCGTCTAACCCTGGACGGCCGCCACTTCCGACGAAACCCGGGAACCGTTCCCCCGGATCCTGCGTGACCTGTCTACGTTGTCGGCTGGTAATGAGGGGACCCGATGAGAGCACGGACGTTGGTCAGCGTGGCGGTAACGGCTTGCGTGGCCCTGGCAGTGGGCGCGTGCGGTCCGGAGAAGTCGAAGGAGGACACGGGCGCGAAGCCTGCACAGTCCTCGGCTTCCACGCTGACGACCCATGAGCCGTCAGCCACGGCGTCCGCGTCGGCCCGGACCGCGACTCCGTCGGCCGAACCGACAGCCGGCGCCGGGCCCGCGCCCAAGACGAAGGCCGGCGCGATCCAGCGGTACGAGGTCTTCCTCCACGCGGTCGGCCACGAGGACATCAACACGGTCTGCGACGTGGCGGGACCCGCCGCGAAGCAGGCAGAGGACCAGGGCCTCGGCCCGTGCACCTCGACGCTTCCCGTCACGTTCAAGCTGATCTCGCCCGCGCAGAAGAAGGCCCTGCAAACCGCCACGGTCGACCCGCAGCGCGTCGTGATGCGCTCGTCCGACAAGGCCGAGATACCGGCCGGAGCGATCATGGCCTCCATGACCTTCAGCGGAGACGAACTCGGGGACTCCACCTTGGAGTACCTCAAGGGCGACTGGTACATCACCGGCTGAACCGCGCCGACCCGGTCTGCGCGCGTGGGCAGGCCGGCCGAGGACGGGCAGGGTGCCGGGCGACTACTCAGTCTGACGAAGCGTCAATACTTCCGTAGACGAAGGCTGGTTGAGGGCCCGGAGCCCGGCTCGGGATACTCGCGCGATGACCAGCAACACGCCTTCAGCTCGGGTCGGTGGACTGGAACAGGGCAAGCAGCGCACGGCCAGGTGCGCTGTCCGGGTCGAAGCTGTGAATCCCCTGCTGATCCGCGGGCACCACAGGCCCCCAGAGACGGGCGCCCTGGCAGCGGAAGCAGAACGCGATCTCAAAGAGGGACTCACTGGCCTTGCGGGCTCGAATGCCCCAGCCAGGGAAGAAGCAGCGCTGCAGTTCACCCTCGGGCAACTCGGCGACCAGCAGCAGCGCCTGCTGGACCTGGTCCGCCTCCCACAGCGCGGTGTCTTCACCGGCCAAGGCATCTGCCCAGGGGCTGCTCATGGTCTCGGTGATGCGGACGACGTCGATCAGTTCCGTCTGCACAGCGGCAGTGGGAAGCAGCATGGCGCAAGCTTCGCCGATGAACGGCCCGCCGACCAGACTCACTGCCGCTCGCGGGCCGATCGGGGAGGACGGTTCAGGCCCACGCCGGCGTTCCGGGGCCGGTGCTCGGGCGGAACGTTTCGCCAGCTCAGAAGCGGCTCAAGACCAGTCGATCTTGGGCGAATCACGTGGTACGTTCTGTCACCAACGAACTCAATAGAGTGACCCCGGCAGCGCGCGAACGCTCCGGGGTCCGGCACAAGGAGCGCGAACTCCCCATGCGGATTCATCGTAGCCGCCATACGCGCGGCTTCACGGTCCTACCGAACGCCGTGTTGCAGGATCGGCGGCTGTCCTACACCGCCCGCGGCCTGCTGGCCGACCTCCTCTCCCGGCCCGACGGCTGGCGCGAGGACGGCAGGCGGATGGCCGACACCAGCCCGCAGGGACGTCTGTCCGTGGCGAAGGCGCTGCGCGAGCTGGCTGCCTTCGGCTACTACCGCGTCGAGCGGGTGCGCCGCCCGGACGGCACCTTCGTCAGCGAGACCCACGTCTACGACACCCCGCCCCAGGTGGGACCGAGTGCCGCGCTTCCGGGCTCCGGTCGACCGGCTGGCGGCGCGCGTGACGCCCACCCCGTAAAGGACCGTGGGAAAGAACCCTCCCTCCCCCGGCAGCGGACGGCGGCCGACGCCGTGCCCGGCGTCCGCGCGGGAGGACGGGGGGAGATCCCGTCCACGTACCTCGCCCGCGTCGAGCCGCCGGACGCCCCGAGGTCAGAGGCGGCGGCGCTGCTCCACCGAGTGACGGCGGCGGAGCCGCGCCTGCGCCTCGGCACGACGGAAGCAGTCGCCCTCGCACCGCTGGTGGCCCGATGGCTGGAGCACGGCCACGGCGCCCGCGAGCTGTCCCACGCCCTGCTCGACGGCCTGCCCGAACGCGTCCACAGCGCCTCGGCGTTGCTGCGTGACCGCCTGACCCGCAAGCTCCCTCCTGCACCGGAGCCGGCCACCACACCCCCGAAACCCCACCTGCACGAGTGCGCCGCGTGCGCACGCCCCAGCCCGCACGAAGGCATCTGCCGCACCTGCGCGGGCCTGGACGCCGTCCCGCCCGAGACCGCGGACGAACGCGCCCGTACCGCCGTACGCGGCCGAGCTCTGGTCCGCGCGGCCCTCGGCGCGAGTCCCCCGGGCACGCCGGCCTCCGTAAGAGCCTGAGCCGCCCGATCCTCACGGCTGACGCCGCCCCGCGCCGGTCCCTGCCCTGAGGCGCGCCTCTCCCGACCCACCGAGCGATGCTGCCTGCCCACGCTGAAGCATGCCCGCGCCGCCCGGCGAGACCAGGAAGCAGCGTGTCCATCAATCACGACACCAGGGCACGCTAACTCCGAAAGTCTACGAAGCGCGCCCGCTCAGAGAGGACCTGGGCAGCGTGGTCCAAGTCGGCAAGGCGGGCGGCGAGGGTTGCCTCTGCTAGGCGCTGAGGCAGTGCAGCGCTGAACTTGAGGCCGTTCAGAGCACGAGGGTCGACCTCGGGAAGGCTCAGATGGTCGACGGCGTCCACAAGGTTCTCCTCCCACATCAGTGGAGTGAGGTCGGAACGTAGCCGCACGTAAAGGTCGTTGCCCCGCTGGAGCGGGTCGGCGACGCCATTGAGGGTGGCGGCCAGAGTGACGTTGGTCCGGTGGCCGGCCCAGGTCCACCACCTCAGATCCCTGTCCGTGCTGTGGTGGACGATCGTGTTCCCGCCGGGGTGGACGGTTTCCCTGCTCTCCTGGCGGAGTTGCGCCAGCGCCCCTTCCGCACGCTTGGTGAGGGCGACCGGAGGGTCCTCGCCCAGGAGGACTTCACGAGCGGCACGGGCCAGGTCGAAAGACGCCATGCGCAGGCCGCCTCCGTTCCACTTGGCCTTGCCGCCCCCGTCGACCGGCTCGACGAAGCAGCGCTTGCGGAGCCAGTCGATGTAGGTGACTTGCCAGCTTCGCCCGGCAAGCAGCAGGCGCCGCGGCCCAGCGCATTCCTCAGTGAGGAGGGCAGGGTCCGTCTTGCCGATCTCTGTGCGTCCGGTGAGGACGGTGAACTCGGGTGCAGCGGTGAACACGGCCGTCAGGCTCATGAAGTGCCGATGCCCGAAGCGGCGTTCCGCCTCGGGGCCGATGAACAGCATTCCGCCGTCCTGGTCAAGGAAGCCCTCGCGAACCAAGTGACGCACAATGGGCTCGGCAGCCGGGCCGAACGGGCCGAGACCACCCCACCACTCCTGCCAGAGCTTGTCGCCGATCCGGTGTTCCTGCAGGCACAAGGCGAGGATCTGCTGAGCGACGATGTGACGTGGCTCAGGCGGGGATACTACGGGTTCCACCCAGCCCCGGGACCACTGGAGCAGCAGGGCTGCCGCAGAAAGCAGGCCACCCTCGTCGACAGCGAGGAAGAGGCAATTGCGGATGGATCCGGTACGTCGTCCGGTGCGCCCGATGCGTTGCAGGAAGGACGCGACGCTGCCGGGAGCGTCGATCTGGATGACGCGGTCCAGGTCGCCGACATCAATGCCAAGTTCGAGGGTGCTGGTGGAGACGATGACGCAGTCGCGCGCGTCGGCGAAAGCTTCTTCCGCGCGGCGGCGCTCGTCCACAGACAGGGAGGCGTGGGAGAGGAAGGTGGTGACGCCCTTGGTGCGCAGGCTCTCGCCGAGTTCTTCGACCTGCCGTCGGGACTCGCAGAAGACCAGGCGCTTCTCGCCCCGGTGCAGGGCAGCAATGACGGTGGAGGCATTGCTGAGCGAGCCGACGTAGTCGAGTTGAACGTCGCCGGGCGGCGGCCCAGTCTGCGTGCCCGGCGAAGCATCGGCTTGAACGCGCAGGTGTGGGGCGACCACCTGCGCGGGACGCGACCCTGCGGCTGAGCCTTGGAGCCAGCTCAGGAGTTCCTCCGGGTTCCCGACGGTGGCGGAGAGCCCGACGCGTTGCACAGGACGTCCGGCGACGCGTTGCAGGCGTTCCAGTACGGCGAGGAGGTGCCAGCCTCGGTCGTCACCCGCGAAGGCGTGGACCTCATCCACCACCACGGCGCGTACACCGCCCAGAAAGGCTCGGTGATCAACGTTGACGCTCACCAGCATCGATTCCAGCGACTCGGGGGTGGTGAGCAGGATGTCGGGGCGTCGCCGCAGGATGGCTTTGCGTTTGGGGTGGGAGACGTCGCCGTGCCACAGTTCGGCCGTGCGGCCGAGCCAGGAGGTGTACGTCTCCAGGCGCGGCAGCAGGTTGTTGAGCAGTGCCTTGAGGGGACACACGTAGAGCACGGACGTGCCGGTCCAGTTCTCGGCGGCCATCCTGGACAGCAGAGGGAACGTGGCGGCCTCGGTCTTGCCGCCCGCGGTGGGGGCGAGGAGCACGGTGTCGGTTCCGGCCAGCAGCGGGTCGACGGCCTCCAGTTGGAGCGGGCGGAGCGACTTCCAGCCGAGGGTGTTGACGATGTGGTGCATCAGTACGGTGTCGAGTCGCTCCAGCGAGTCGTCCCCGGCGGTGGCCGTCACGGCAGGTCCAGCTCGACGTCGTCGGCGCTCGATGCGGCGGCGTTGCGTTCGACGTCGCTGAGCTCTGCGGAGGAGACGGTGAGTGCGTAATGCCTGCGTGGGTCGAAGTCCTGGAACTCGTCGACGCGGTCGAGAACGTCCGCCACGAGTTTGCGCAGGAACAAGCGGGGTGCGACGCCGACATTGCCGCCGAGTCCGCCGGTGACAGCTGTGGCGAGCTGGCTGACGTAGGAGTCGTCCACGGCCCGGGCGATCCGCTCGGGGTGCGTGGCCTGGTCGACGTAGAGGTCGCGGATGTTGCGGCCGAGCTCGCCGAGTCTGGCCAGGTCGAAGCCAGGTAGGCGCAGTTGCACGGCTCGTGGCGAGTCGAAGCGGGGATCAGTGGAGAAGTCCGTGGCCAGGCGCTGCGCCAACGGGGGCAGCCGCTGGACGCCCTGCTGCCCGTCGTAGAACGCTGGGGTTCCGGTGATGACAAGGAACAGGCCGGGAAAGCGTCCGGCGTCGATCTCGTCCAGCAGCTGCCGCAGCGCGTTGAGGCCCTTTTCCCGGACGTCACCGCGGACCCGCTGCAGGGTCTCGATCTCATCCAGGACCACGAGCAGCCCTGGCTGGCCGCAATCCCGCAGTACGGTCAGCAGGCCTTGAAGGAATCCGAGGGCACCGAAGTGATCCAGGTCTCCGCGTACGCCGGCGGAACGCCGCGCCGCGGCGGCGACGGACTTCTGACCGCCGAGCCAGGCGATGAGTGCTTCGGCGGTGGGCGCGTCCCCGGTTGCGCGCGCCTGGCGGTAGCCGCGCAGCGCTGAGGAGAAAGCCGGAGTGGTGCGGGCCACCTCGGCGAGGCGTTGCTCCATGAGGGCGTCCACGGCTGCGGCAAGGGTATCCGCGTCGTCTTCGTCGATCTCGCCTGCGTCGAGGACCTCCTCCTCGAGGGTGAAGAACCACGAGTCGATCACAGAGCGCAGCGCGCTCGGGGGATGGGTGGCGGTGGTGAGGCGTTCGGTGAGGCGGCGGTAGACGGTCTCGAGCTTGTGCAGGGGGGTCTCGGTCTCCGAGATCTGGATCTCGGCGGTCGCCAGTCCGGCCCGCTTGGCGCGTTCGGCGAGCCAGCGGGCGAAGAAGGTCTTGCCGGAGCCGTACTCGCCGCGGACGGCGTGAAAGGCCGCGCCCCCACGTGCCGCGGTGGCCAGGTCGTCGTCCAGGGCTCCGGAGAAGCGATCCAGGCCGACGGCGAACAGATCCAGGCCCGATTGCGGCACGGTACCGCGCCGCAGAGCGTCCACGACCTCGCGGCGGCGGGCGGCACTGATCGGAGAGACCGTGCTCATCTACGCCCCAACCCCGAACTGTTCCTGCAGGAGTGTGATGTCGAGTTTGACTCGCGCGCCCGCGTCGATGAGGCCCAGGACCGGGTACCCCTCGACGTTGAGCAGCCGCTGCAAGGCCGCGACGAAGAACTCCGCGTTGCGTGGCGCACGCCCGCCCGAGGATGCGGCGGCCGTGCTGACTGCGGCGAGCGAGAGCCTACCGTCCGCCGCAACCAGCGCGTCGATGACGGCGACGACGGCCTTCTTCTCCGGGCCTCTGCGTACGAACTGCTTCTGCGCCACGTACACGCTGGTGTCGACCACTCTCACGCCGAGGGTCGTTGGCGTCGCAGTGTTGTCGGAGCTGGTTGGTTCGGCCTTCGTCCGGGCCGCTGGGCCGGACACGGCATCGGACGGCGTGGCATTGATCGCGCCGGTGCGCGACGCGCCGTGCCACCACGCCGGGGTGACGACTTCCGGGGCCAGCAGCGACCACCCGGTCGGCAAGGCCTCTGCCGACGGCAGCATCACCAGCACTGGCACGGTCATCTCCGCCAGGGCCGCGCCGCCGTGGTAGCCGGCCCGGCGGGGGGTGTAGCGCTGGTCCTCACGCCACAACACGGTGACCTCGCCATCGCCTTCGAGCACACGCGGCCCGGACAGTCGGACCTCGTCCTCACCAGGCTGCTCGTTGGGGGTGCCGATACGCCACCGCGCCGACTCGACGCCATGTGCGGTCAGCGGTCCTTCGGTGGTGCGGTCCAGGACGTGGCCGTGGTCGGCAACCAGCACCACCGGGCGGCCCTGGCCGCGCGCCGCATCCAGCAGCTCGGACAGGTAGCGCACGCTGTCCACCGTCCAGTCGCCCTTGGCACCCTCCTGCCCGTGTTCGAGCGCATCGTCGATCGTGTCCAGGACGACTCCGACAACGCCGTCCCCTGCGATGGCCTCGACGACCTCGGGTGCCAGCCGGTGCCCTGCCGGGCCCGGCAGGTCGCCTTTGTGGAACAGCGCCGCCTCGTGCCGTCGCTTCCGCCAGAACGCGGCGAAGCCGTCCTTCTCCACATTCTGGCGCCCCGTCACCAGGCCACCGGTGAGGAGCGTGGCGCGACTGACGGTGGTGACCGAGGGGATCGCGGCCACAGCGGCGGCCCGCCGGCCGGCCTCCCGTGCGGCCTCGGTCCAGCGCGGGCTGCCCAGTTCCTCACCCAGTTGGGCGGCAACCGCGCTGGTCATCCCGTCGAGGAGCAGGATCAGCGGGGGCCGCTTCGCGGCGAGTGGCACGACGAGGTGCCGCAGCACATCCTCGACGAGCAGCGCCCCGTCAGGTGCAGTAGTGGTGGCGTGCTGTGTCCAAGTAGCCAGGGCCTTGGCGAATCCGCGGTCCAGGTGGTCGCGGCGGGCCCGGGCAGCGTCGTGGACCACCCGGTACGCCTCGTTGACGTGCGGGTCAGCCGCCCCGTCCCCGGCCCACAGCCGATTCAGAGCGCGGTCGGCCCAGCCCCAGTCGCCGAGATGGGAGTGAACTGCGGCGGCTACCTCACCCGAGCCGGGCGCAACCTGAGCCTCGGGGATCATCAGCCAGCGTTCGAGGCGTACGGCCATCTCGGCGAGTTGCACCTGCTCGCGGAACAGCAGACCCGCAAGGTGGTGGCTCCTCAGCTGGCCTAGGGCTGCCTCGGCTTCCGCAACGCCATGCTGGTCAGGGCGCGGCGTGAGGGTAGCTGCGAGCGCCCGCAGCCGAGCACGGAAGCCAGAGGGCAGGAAACCGCTGTCGGCAAGGGCCTCACGCAGACCCGCCCGGTCGGCCAGGTGGTCGGCCTGTTCCAGGACGTCCAAGACCTTGGTGCGCGCCTCAGCGCTACGCGGTCCGCCAGCAGATGCCTGGGTGATCCACCGGGCGACGACGCCGTCGACGGCTCGGGTGTAGTGCCGCAGTTCTTCCGGTCGGAAGGGGACAGGACCGAATAGCGCTCCCACAGCGAGGGCCGCGTCTGCCGTGGCTTTCGGTCCCGTCAGGACTGCCGCGACGACGCCCAGCGCCATCGCATCGCCACCGCGCCCAGCCTGCGCCAGTGTGAGGAGAAGCGGCGCTGAGTCGCCCACCGCATGGTCCAGCCAGCTCGTCAGACCGGCCCGCTCCTCGGGCTGCAGTTCCGCGAAACGGGCTGGGCCGCCGGCCGTGCGGGACCAGGTGAGCAGGGCCTCCACGTCGAAGGGCACGGCATCGGTGGACAAGCCGTCGCCCAGACTGATCCGGGCCTGCACAAGGGCACGCATGGCAGCGTCCAGGGTGAGCACGGAGCCGACAGGGAGCCATCCTCCGGCTGGTTCCGCGGCCAGCAGCGCGTCGGCGAGCCAGGGCTCGCGGCGGATGCGCGGGTCGACGTCCATGGCACCGAAGCGTTGTTTGACGATCTCGACGCGGTCCACGGTGAGCAGGGAGCGGCCGATGGCTTCGCCACGCAGATCCAATGGCATCGGACGGGTGTCGGGAGCGTCCGTGGTGACGACGAGGACGTCGCTGCCGCTGTTGCCGTCGACCTGCCTGGCGAGATGGTTCTGCCAGGCGTCCACAATGCCGAGCACCGAGGACTGGTGGCTGACGTGCACGCGTCGCTGCTCCGGCTCGCCGTTCTCTGCGGAGTCCGTGACGAGACGGGTCGTGAAATGGTCAGGAGCACCGTCGCGGTAACGGCCGCGGACCAGCACCAGGCGACTGCCCTTCGCGTGCGGCAAGGCAGTCCACAGCAGTGCTTCGACCGCGCGCTGGTCGATCTCGGGGACAGTCCCGCTGATTGCCTGGGTCACGAAGCATCACCCTCGCGCTCCCGCCAGCCGATCTCAATCTCAGCGCCGGGGTGTGCGGCGGCGTGGGCTTTGATCTGCTGGGTGAGTTCGGCCAGGGCCCGGGCCAGGTCCGCCCCCAGGCTGTCGGGGCTGGTCGCGACGATCAGGCGGCGGCGCCGATTGGGTGCCGCCAGAGTGCTAGGCATGTCCTCGATCTCCGCTGCTGCCGGCGCGGCAGCGGGCAACGGGGGATGACCGTGGACCGCCAGGCTGACCTGATCGGCGTCTCTCGGGGCCGGAACGGAAGCAGGTGCCGCAGCGGGAGGAGGTACCGGAGCGGCCAGTGCATTGAGGCGGCCGGACTCACTGATGATGTCGACGGCCCGGCTCTCGGCCTGGTTCATCACCGGGGCCAACTCCCGATCGCGTTCGAGCGCCGCGGCCGTCTCGGCGATCTCCGTCAGCAGCCGCTCGGCCCGGTCCGCGAGCCCGTCACCCCGGCTCACGAGACCGCGCACGCTGCCGAGCAGCTGCCACTTGACGCGGTCCAGCGCGTCCAGGGTGATCTGCGCCGAGGACATGGTCCTCGCCAGCGCGTCGTCCGTTGTGGCGTAGCCAAGTGCGGACAGCTCCCGAACCAGGGCCGTTGCATCTTTGTGCCGAACCAGGCGGGCGATCAGGTCTGCTGCGTCATGCACCGCCAGCTCGCGGGCGCTCTGCTCCTGCGTGAGACCCAGGGCACCCCGGTGGTTGGCCAGTGAGCGTCGCAGCCCGTTGACGGCGGCCTCCCAACGCTGCGCCTTCACTCGTACCTTGTCCGCCAGGTCGTTGACGTTGCGGGCATAGCGCACCCGGGGCACGCTCTCCCCGAACAGCGCGGCGGCGCGCTCGTGCGCGGCGGTGAACTCCTCCTCGCTGGGCAGCTCCTGAGCGCGCAGTGCCCACCCGGTACCGATACGGTCCAGTTCGGGTGCCGCGGCCGAGGCGCCGTTGAAGACCCAGGAGCGGTCGGCTACCAGTGCGTACGCGGCGATCAGCAGGTTGCTGACCGCCTTGTCCAGGCCGGTCCAGCCCAGCTCGGCGATCCAGCGGCGGATGTCCTCACCCTCGTAGTCGCCGGTGACACCGTGCGCGGTGGCGTGCTGCTCGATACGGCGGCGCCACTCGGTACCGACGTTCAGCGGCCCGTCGTGGACCTCGCCAAGTTCCAGTGCGTGCACGATCCGCTTGACCAAGCCCAACTGCTTGCCGTCCACGACGACACGACGCGAACCGTCCTCCATGGCACGAGTGATCCAGCCGTAGACGGTCTTCAGCTCGCCGGGGGTGACGGCCTTCCGGCTCTCCTGCGGGTCGAAGTCCGGGTGCTTGGGGTAGAGCGCGGCGAACAGCCCGTCCGCAAGCTTGGCCAGGTTGTACGTGAACGGTGCGCCGCCCTGGAGCTGCGGGGTGTGTCCCGGGTAGAGGGAGTAGACATGCAGCCCGTCAGGAGTCTCCGCGCCGACGTTGGTTTCGTCCACGCTCGCGATTCCGTAGAGCTGTCGCAGCACGTCGGTGAGCTGGCTGGTGAGGGTGTCTCGTTGGGCCTCGAGCTGGTGCTTCACCCGGATCTGGTCGTCAGACGGCAAATGGGCGGCGTAGTTGGCGAGCCGGTCCCGCTCCAGCAGGTACTGGATCTTCAGCAGGCGGCCGAGCTGCGCCGAGCGCTGCGGGGAGAAGAAGAACGGCAGCCAAACGACGGTGGGAGCCTCGAAGCCGTCCTGCCGTAACCACTGGATGCGCGCGGTGTCGTCGCTGGGATGCCCGTCGGACTCGTCGAAGGGATAGTCGACGACGAAGCGGACGCGGCCCTCGACACTGGGCGCGAACTGCGTTGTCGGCATGGTCGCCGGTTCCTTGACGTTCTCGAAGACGAACTCGGCGATGCGCCTGGTACCGCGCCACACCACCTCGTGCTCACACACGAACGCACCGGTGTCACGAACCCCCAGCGCCTGCCACAGCTGCTGCTTGACCCAGATGCGGCGCTGCCCGACATTGTCTTTCTCGCCGACCGCGTCCAGGATCGGCTCGACGTCGAGGTTGGACAGGTGGAGGGTGAATACCGGATCGGCGTCGTTGCCGTCACTGCGCAGCTCGCCAGGGAACTCCGCCTGAAGCTCGCGGAGCCGACGTACCGCCAACTCGCCCGGCGTCACGGCGCGGGAACGCAGCGAACCGTGGTTGAGGGCGGCAAGGCGTCCCCCCGTGAGGCGGCTCAGGGCAGGGACCTCCGGTGAGAGGAAGCCGAGGAGGAGAGTCTTCACGAAGCGGTCGTCGGCACGGTAGCCCGGATCCTCGGTGGAGCCGTACTTCTGCAGGAGGAACGCCTGGACCTTGGTGTGGAAGCGGATTGCGGCCTCGGACTGGGCGCGCAGGCGATCGGTGAACGCCTCGCCCATGCCCTCCGCAAGGACGTCCCACAGGTCGCCCAGGGGTATGAGGTCGCCGAGCTTCATGTCGCCCCGGCGGCGGTAGAGCATCTCCTGGATAAGCTTCAGACCTGTGCGCTCGCGCTGCAGCGCCCCGGAGAGGGCCACGAGGGCATTGAGCAGGACGGGCGAGAGCGGGTAGAGCTCCTTGAAGTCCCCCCAATCCGCACGGGTCGCCCCGGCCGCGTCCAGCAGCACCTCGCGGACGGCGGCGTCGGAAGACTCGACTGCGGCGAAGGCGCTGCTCAAGGCGGCGCGGGCAGCGTCGTCCTTCGGCTGAAGGACGCGTTCCTTGATGATTGCGGGGAGGTTGCGGTCCTCCAGGCTCACGACATCGAAGCGGCCGGCGAGATAGCCGACCTGCTGCTCGAGGTTTTTCACCTCCGCGCCGACCACGTCGGAGCCGACGAGCTGGGAGAGGTCGCGCTGCCGGGAGATGAACGACACGATCGGGACCGGCCGGTCGGTGTCACCCGACTCGATCAGCTTGACGAGCTTGCTGACCTCGTCGTTGACCATCGCCTTCTCGGAGAGGTGCGCCTGCAGCCAAAGGATCAGCTCGTCGAGGAAGAGGACAAGTCCGTCGTAACCGAGGCTTCGTGCGTGCCGGCTGATAACCGCGAGGCCGTTCTCCAGCGGCAGGAATGCGTTCTTGTCGCCCTGTGCGCCCCGGGCGTAGGCCGACATGGGGCCGGAGTCCGAGATCAACGCGGAGATAAGTGCGTTGCGCAGCTCGTCGCCGGGAGCAGCGGCGAAGGCCGCATCCAGGCTGGCTGAGGTCCAACCGGAGGCGGGAGCGTCTTTCGCGTCCAGATCGTCCAGGTCGCCACCGTCGCCCGCATCGCCCTGGGTAAGGGCATCTGGGCCGGAGGGGTCGCTGAGCCACTGGATGAACTTCCCGTCGTCAGCGAGGAAGTCGCGCTGCCGGCGCGCGTCGGCGAGTGCGGCGTCGGCTCGGTAGACGGGCGGCACGGGTGCGCCGGGATGCAGCCGCCGTGAGGTGGCGACGTAGCCGCCAAGCAGGGCCGAGTCGAGTGATGCGGCGCCGACCAGGTGGTACGGCACCATCAGGAACCGCTTCCTCGTCCCCTCCTGCACCAGCCAGTCGGCGTGGTCGGCGATGACCGCCTGCAGCTTCGGCTGGTCGCGGGCCACTGCCGCGCTGTCGTTGAGGATCGCGTGGAGGACGGTGAGAAAGTGACTCTTACCGGAACCGAAGGACCCGTGCAGGTAGGCGGCGTGCGAGCTGTTGTCACGGACCGACGCCTTGACAATGCCAAGGGATTTGCGGAACGCCTGCTCGAGCTGGTCGGTGACGACGTACTCGCGCACCCGCTGCGCGGATTCGCCGAAGCCGCCGGATAACTCAACCTTGAAGTCGCCCGCAAGGACCGACTCCGGCAGATTGAGGACGTCCTTCAGGTAGAGGGCGTCGCTAGAAGTACTCATGGGCGGTGGTCTCCCTCTTCCCACTCAGCCGCCAGCGTGTCGGCGGCGGAGGTGTCGGTCTTTTTCGCCGTACGTGGAGCGGCGGCCTTGCGGCTCCGGGTCTTCGGCGCGGGACGCCAGGCTGCGAGCTGCTCAGTGGTCAAGCCGCGCTTGGTGCGCTCGGTATCCAGGAAGGTGCCGAACTCCTCAGCGGCGTTGCCGCCCCACTCCTGGTCGTCGGTGCCGAACCACTGACGCACCCACGGCATCAGCTCGACCAGGCCGGCCAGGAGCGGCGTGATGCGGTCGTTGTCCCAGCTCAGCTGGGAGGTGCGGTCCTTGACGAGGTTCACCAGTGCCTGGGCCTGGTCGCGGTGGTCCCAGCCGGCCCAGCCGAGCAGCAGGGTGGGATCGGCGTCGGGGCTGGCACCCGCGTAGGAGACGAACCGTTCCTTGGGGACGTCGAGCTTGCCGCGGTTGGACCAGTAGGAGGTCTTGGCGAAGTCGACGGAGCCGTACTTCGGCGGGACAGGGATGTTCAAGCGCTCGCCGGTTGCATCCTCTTCCCGCTGGAGATCCCAGACCTCCTCCCACTGGGCGCGCTTCCGCAGGCCGGTGTCCTTGTAGCGGAGAGCGGCGAGATAGGGGACGTGCTCAGTATCGAGCGCATCGGCCAACACGGCTTCGAGCGGGAGGTCGCGCTTGCCAAGGTGGTCGGTTGCGTAGAGCGCGGCGACGGCGGGCACGTCGGGATCGAGCTTGGCGAGTTCGTCAGCAAGCCGGCTGACCGTGAGCGGGCGCGGCTGCTCGAACCCGTCGCGAAGCCTGAACCAGAGGCGGCGGTCCTCGGCGCGGTCAAGCAACCAAGTGCGGAGGGCTGCCTTTTCCCGCTTCTCCCACGGCTCCGACGCCCAGCGGCGTTTGCACTCCGGCCGCTCGATCAGCGCGATGTCTTTGTGCTTCTCAATTACGTCAATGCGGTTCTGAACGATGACACGGTACCAGTCAGGCCAGTGTGAGGGGATCTCCGTGATAGGCGTCGAGCGATGACGGCTGAACCACGCGGTTTCCTGCTCCCCGGCGGCGACTTTGCGCGCAAGCACGATCTCGAACGCGCGCTCACCGAGCCTGACGGGCGGGAGCACATCGATATCGGGAACGGTGAGGCACTGGTCAGGTGTCCTGCTCAACTGGACCAGCCTGTAGGCTCCGTAGACCTCCCAGTCGAGCTCCTCCTGCAGCGCGATCATGCGCTCGCGGGTGGCGGTGTGAACGGCGTGGGCGGCGTCGAGGTGGTCACGAGTGGGGATGGCATCACCCGCAGAGACGGCGGAAGGCTCGTGAGTGGATAGCTCCTGCGCGGCGCGGTCGAGGGCGCGGCCGAGCGCAAGGGGGAGCTGAGCGGAGAGCGGGAACTGACTGACCTTGGTGCTGTTGAACTGGTAGAAGTCTTCCCAGGGAACTGAAGTGGTACGGGCGCCCCTGCTATCGGCCCCATTTCCCTTGTTATGGCAGACCTGCTTGAGCCAGAAGGCGGCAGTTGACGAGTTCAGGACTCCCAGCAACTGCAGGTGTTCACCCTCGCCAGCCTCAACGGGCAGTTTGATCACTGGGGCTGTCTGCTTGAAGACCTTCCCGCCTCTGTCCAGCACAAAGTGGTTGTGTGTCGCCACCTCCGCAAACGTAATCGACAGAGGCGCCTGTAGTTTATTTGGGTAGATTTCCTGCCACTCATACCAGGACATGCCTCGCTGCAACATGGGCACACCAAAGCGCTTTCGGTGGGAAATAGCCGCCCGATAAGAAAGCAGCAGTTTCCCAGATGAGCCGACCTCCTCAAAGGCCAAGGTTTCGAAATTATCACCATAGACCCACAGCGCTTCATACATGGGTTTCATGGCGTGATCACGAATCACGTCGCCGGTGACTAGAAGACGCGTTGCGGAGACCTCCAATCGGGCGGCAGCGCCATTGCGAGGAAGCAAAAAGAGATCATCTTCACCTGTTACTGAAGTGATCCCAGCAGAGTCGGTAATTCTGGCAAGCTTGGCTGTGGCTGCGGCTTCGATGAGACCAACCAGGCCGCCCGAACCACCGCCACTGACCGACCAAGGGTGGAGCGCAAATCGTCTCCTCTCTGCATCCTCGACCGAAATCCACTCCGACTCGCTACCTGGATTTCCCACCTGGCCAACGATTGCCTGCCACACCAGCCCCTTTGCCGCCTCTTCAGGCTGCGACGGCTCGCCGCGCACACCCAAAACTGCCCGCACAGGCTCCTTCTGCCGCGGAATGTGGTTGCGTCCGATCAGGATAACCGTCGGCGTCCCGTGCCCCGGTATGTATGCGCCCGAGGTGTCGATGATGTGAGTTAAGTGAACCCCTACCCGCTCACTGACGAAGAACCCCTCGATCAGCTTCTTGCCAAACTCCCGCTTCATGAAAGAATTCGCCGTGATCTGCCCGACATAACCAGCGGCGCGATCCGACCCACTCGTCCGCACTGCCAACTGGAACAAGCGCTCGACAAACGGCACGGACAGCGCGTACTTTCCCGAACATGACTTGTACGCTCGGTAGTTCTTGTTCTCCTGCTTGTCCTTCACCGTGATATAAGGCGGGTTGCCGACCACCACGTGGTACGTCGAAACGCCCAGTAGGTCGTAGCGCTTCTCGTGTTTCTTGACGTCCTCTGTCCGGTAAGCAAACGCCTCGCCGTCCGACAGCAGGTCACCCTGGATGCCCGCCGCACCCCGTCCGTGCAGCAGCGAGTCACCTGCCGCCACATTGATCGGGAACGCCGGTGCCTGGTCGAGTCGCTTCGCGCCGCCAGCTTGCAGAGCCGCGATCAGGAGGCGGAAGCGAGAGATCGACACTGCGAACGGGTTCTTGTCACACCCGTGCACTGACTCCAGCGCGCGCCGGATCAGGACCCCGCCATTTGTGCCTGGCGCAGCAGCCTTCCACTTCGCCAGCAGCCGCTTGAACATCCCCAGCAGGAAATGCCCAGATCCGCACGCCGGATCGATCACTCTCAGGCCCGTCACGATCCGCTCGTCCCGACCGATCTTGGTCTCCGGAACGAGCCCGAATTCCCGAACCGCCGGCTCCAGCGTCAGGTCGAGGATGAACTCCTCCACGAACTCCGGTGTCTGCAGCAGCGCGTACATCTTCCGCGCATGCTCGCTCAGGTCCTGGTACAGGTCACCTAAGAAGCGCGTGCTCAACCCCTCGTACTCAACAACGCCGTCCTCGCCGACCACCGGCTCGTCGGTGAAGTCGTGCAGGATCTCGCCGTCCGGCCCGGGCCGCCGCCAGAACTTCAGCAGCGCGCTCGCCGCCTCGTACGACGGTTCCAGTTCCCACAGCGGGTTGTGTGCACGGTCGAACAGGCCGGCAACCGCCGGATTCGTCGCCGCCAGCGAATCGAATGCGTGCACCAGCCAGTCGCGATCGTTCTTCTCCGGATTCAGGCGGAAGAACTCGGCATCACGGTCCTCAGCGTTCTTCAGGCGTTCGCCCGGGCCGGCCAGGTATGGGTCGGCGATCAGCAGGTTGTCCTCGCAGAAGCGGACAAAAACGCAGGCCAGTACCCACGCCGCCGCGACCTGCGTGATCCGCTCGTCCCGCCACGCCCCGTACGTCGCCGCCGTGCGCTTGGCCTCCCGCGCCTGCGCGTACTCGGCCTCCAGTTTGGCCTTGTACTCAGCTACGTCCTCGCTTCGCTCGCGAAGGTCGCCCTCAAGTGTCTTCACCTGCTTGCGCAGGTCCTTCAGCAGCTCTAATTGGTTCACACCACGCCCGGACACAGGCCCCACCCCTCTTCGTCTTCATTGACCACGACGGCAACCCGCAGCACCGCCCACCGCCCTCCCCGAGCGGTGGTCGCTCAGCCGACCAGCGGTTCCGCCGCCTCCGCCCTCATGGCATCGAGGAACGACCGCTCCAATACCACCCGCTCGGCTTCCGCCAGCACCTCGACCGTGCGCCGATCGAGGTGGGAGGCTCCGCGCGGGGACTCCGACGGGCACAACAGCCACAACCCGTGCGGGGTCTCACCGCCCCGGCGTGCGGTGTTCTGCAGGTCAACGAGAACCTCGCGACCGCCCGCCTCCCAGTACCGCGAGAGCAATCCGGCCGTGTGTACGAAGACGACGTCACTCTGCCGCTCTCGTGCTGTCTCCGCGAGACGCTCGCCGACCCGGGGCCACACCCGTGTGACGTAGGAACGCAAGCCCCCAGGCAGCTCGCCCGAGCGCGTGAACGTGGCGTCGGCGCCGAGCACCTTCGCCCAGTCCGTCCCGCGCTCACCCGCGAAGGCACGGAACTCCGAGAGGAACACCTGGGCGAGATTCACCGGCACCACTGGGAGGGCCCCGGACACCGCCTCCGCTGCGCCCGCGAGGTATTTGAGGTGCACATTCAAAGCCACGAACCCTCCGCGCGCGACAGCGCTCCGCAGCTTCGCCATAAGCAGCGCATCGGGGCTTCGCCCGGCCGCGGCCGCACCCATCGCAACGCCGCCCGCAGCGGTCAGGCTGCCCGTGGACACTCCGCTGCGCAGCTGGGTTCCGTTCACCGAGGGCGCGGGGGGACGGAAGCAGTGCGCGGCGGTGTCGTACTCCAGTTGGAAGTCCGCTTTCTTGAGCGCGTCCTCGACCGTGACGTGCGTCGGCGCGCCGAAGTCCAGTTCAGGAAAGCGGTAGCGAACCTTGGCCAGCAAGTCCTCGACCGTGATGCCCAAGTCACGCCGGACACCCGCCGGGGCTTGTGAGATGCGCAGTGCCCGGTCCAGGGCCAGGTCGCGCGGATACAACTCCAGCCTCGGCGATGCTGCCGCCCTCGTCGCAGCCGCGGCGGCCAGGGCGACAAGGCGGGTCTCGGCGAGCGGCGCCATGCCCTCGGGCGTGGGGACGGCGCGCAGGTCGCGTACGACCGAGGCCCGGCCGGGGAGGGGGTCAGACGCGGCCAACTCATCAGCCTTCGCACCCAGCTTGGTGGCGTAGTCAGCCAGGTCAGGGGCGCTGGGTGCGTCGGATCCCGGAAGGGATTCCAGAGCGACGAGCACCCGATCGCCGCGGCGAAGCACGGCTAATCGGGGCTGGTGTTCCTCGTCCCGCCCGTCGGGCAGGGCCTCGGCCTCCACGGCTGCGCGGACGACGGCCCGGGCCCTGGCCAGGGTCCGTACCGGCGTGTCGGAGCCGGCGCCGTGACGGACGCGCAGTTCGACGGCGAGTTCATGGACGGTCATCACGCGCCCGCCCGCGTCCAGGAGAGCGACGAGCTCGTTGCGTATGTGCTGCAACCACCCGGTCTCCGCCCACCCCTTGATGGCGGCAACGTGGTGTCGGGAAACGGTGGGCTGGGCGGCTCCCAGAGCGCCGGCGACGGCGACCTGGGTGGGCCAGGGTGCGAGTTTTCCGTCCCAGGGATCGGGTTCGGGACCGTCGCCCGGCAGGCCGAGGGTCGCGCGGAGCACCTCGGATTTGTTGGAGTTGGCACGGGCAGGCCCGGGTCGGAGTAACGCGGCGAGTTGGTCGATGGAGCCGCGGGCAGTTATCTGATCGAGGACTGTCTCACCGGTTCCGGAGGCGCCCAAGACCGTACTGACCGACGTGCTTGCAGCCTTGGGGGGCTTTCCGGACCCCGCCGTTCCCGCCGCGGGCTTGCTACGCAGCGCCATCGTCCACTGCTTGTGACGGCGCTTCAGCTCGTTGCGGATGAGCACACCCGCTCCTCGCGCCTGCGAGAAGCGGTGCGGTGGCAACGCCAGGAGTTCACCGACCTTGCTTGCGCCCAGGTCTGCGGCGACGGACACGGCGCGTGGGGATAATCCGGCGGCGACCAGCTCCGTCGTCGGCTCGGCGGCCAGCGCCGCGGCGTCGCGGATCTCCTGCAGGGTGGCGGCGTCAGCCGTGACCGTGGCGGGGGTGGTGGCGGGCGGGACGGCGTCGGCATGGGTGAACAGGTCGCGCCATGCCGCACCTATCTGCTTGAGGGAGTCGAAGCGGCGGGCGGTGTCACGGTGTAGGGCTCGAGCAAAGAACGCGGTGAGGCCTTCGCGCAGGCCGGGTTCGAAGAGGTCCTCTGCGAGCGCCGGGTGCTCGTCGCTGGTCGTGCGCGGGTCGCCGGTGCCGTCGCCCCAGACGGGACGCTCGCCGCTGGCCATTTCGTACAGTGTGACGGCTGCGGCATAGTGCTCGGCATAGTCGTCGTACTCGCGACGGTGTCCGTGGTCGAGGAACGGGTCCAGGTAGCCCCTGGTGCCTGCCTTCAGATCCCGATCGGGTACATCGGCCAGGGAGAAGTCGAAGAGCATCAGGTGCTCGCGGCCGTCCGCGCCGCGCTGGACACCGAGGTTGTCGGGTTTGATGTCCCGGTGGCGGACGCCCTTTGCAGTGAGCTCTTCCAGTGCCTTGAAGAGGTCCTCGCCGAAGCTCTCGAGGGCCTCGTAGCCGAGGCGGCCCTGGCCGCGCAGACGCTGGGCGAGGGACTGCTCGCCCGCGTACTCCAGCTCGAGAACGGTTCGCCGACCCAGGGTGCGTGGACCCTCGAGCAGTCGGACGATGCGGCCGCCGCCGACCTGCTTGAGTGCTATGGCCTCGGCATGGAGCCGGGAGTCCTTGTCGTCGTCCAGCGCAACCTTGAAAACACGTAAGTGTGGGAGAGGCGCTCCCGTCTCGGGATCGCTCTGCACAAGCAGGGCGCGAGCGGTGGCGCCGCTGCCCAGCACGCGGACCACGGTCCACTCGTCGTCGAGAGCCTGGCCGGGAGTTGCGCTCAGCGGATCCACCTCGGCAGCGGCGGCCTGCGAGTTGACGTCCTGCTCGGCTATGTCGAGCCGTCTGAGGAAGGCGTCGACGGATTCGAGACGATCCGCGGCGTCGGCACGCGTGGCCTGGTAGACGAGTTCGTCCAGGGAGGCGGCGATGCTGTCGCTGACCGCATAGGGATGCAGGCCACCGTCGGCTCCCAAACGGGCCATCAGCTCACTGCGGCGGTCGGCGGGAGCGGTGCTGGTGAGGATGAGGTAGGCGACCGCGCCCAGACCGAAGACGTCCAGTTCGACCGGGTCGGCGTACTCCTCGCCGTAACCCGGGGCGAGGTACGCCTCGGCAGCATCCTGAATATGCTCCTCGCCGAGGGGGCTGTTACCCAGCGATCTGAGCGAAGTGGCTTCGAAGTCCCGCGCAGCACTCTGCCAGTCGGTGATACGCAGCACGGGCTGCCCGCCGTCAGGGCGGGCGGTGACGTAGATCGAACGTGCGGACAGCGCACGGTGGTAGAGGCTACGGCGGTGGGCGTAGCGGAGGGCGTCTGCGAGTTGGCGCACCATGTTGCGGCGGGTCTCATCGCTGAACTGAGCGCCGTGTGCGGCGAGGTAGGCGTCCAACCTCAGGTCGTCGTGGCGGTGGCGGAACAAGATGGCGGGTCCGCCGTGGTGCTCGCGGAAGTCCACGGCCTGGGCTATGCCGGGGTGCGCGATGCCCTGCAGCACCTGGTACTCGCGCAGAGCAGCGCGCTCGGTGGAGCGGCGTGCCGTCTCGGTGGCCTGGAGTTCCACCAGGTAGACGCGAACTCGGCCCTCCTCGTGGAGCAGTCCCTGGCGCGTGGCGAGACGATCCTCCCAGGTATCGCCGGCGTCGAGGGGGCGTGATTCCAGTCGCCAGTCTCCGAAGTCGAGGTGCGCCGTGGAGGCTCGGACGCCAATCTTGCGCATCAGGTCGTCGAGGTGACGGACGAAGTCCGCGGTGACACGGGTGCCCTCACGTTGCGGAGGCTGGCCGAGCAGTCCCTCCCAGATCCCGGGCAGCCCGCTCGCAATACCGTCGCGCCCGTAGACCCGGACACGCTGGACCTCGTCAAGCTCGCTGACGAGGCCGGGGTCGGAGAGGAAGACGGCCGGCTCGACACGCGGGATCCGCAGGCGTGGGTAGAGCCGTTGTGCGGCCCATACGAGTTGGCCTTTGAGTTCCTTCGACTTCAGGTCGGTCAGGTGCAGCGGATTGGAGATGGTCCGTCGCTTGTCGCTGCCCTTGAACGACCAGGTGGCTCCGCTGTTCACGAGGTGTCCAGGGTGCGCCTTGAGCTCGACCAGGTAGAGGCCGCGCGGGACGGCGATGAACAGGTCACACTCGTTGACGCGACCCGAGGCGGCGGTGAAGGAGAAGGTGGCCCAGGCCCGATATGGCTCGGTCTGCGGCATGAGCCGCTTGATGTGGTCGAGCGCGTCCTGCTCCCAGGGGAACGGGGACGTGCGGGTCTGGTGCCAGCGCTGGATCCTGGGCGGGGCGGGCTTGGGTGCCGGCTTCGGTTGAGAGGATGCCGAACCGTTGACTGCCGCCACGGGTGTTCACCGCGCCTTCCATCATCTTGCCAGCTACGCCTGTGTCCGGCGCCGCATTACCAGCTACTTGGTGTGACTGCGAGCGAATCTGTCAGAGCGGACCATTCTGGCGTCGCTGGCCCATGACATCACGTCAATACCCTTGCTGTCAGGCGGAGTTGGCCTCCCACACCTGAGGTTTGGATCGGCGATGGCAACCCTCCTCCCCAGCGACGTACTCGCCGACAGACGCCGCTGTTCAGGCCCACGGCCGGAGGCATCGCACAGCGCTCTTCGAGAAGGGGAAGCCGTCTCGATTGCCGACGAGCCTTCCTGGTCGCCTCGTCATCCAAGAGCCCATGGGGTACCCGAGAAAGCCCGGGTAACCTTGGTCCCATAGTCATCGCGGCCCGACGGGCTTCCGCTCCACCCCGGTGGAGTCTCGAAGGACATGCCCCCACCCGCACGAGTCACTTCGTGCTGCCTGGGGGAAGTCCTTGCTGTTCCGCGCGTCAGCCAGGACGGTCGCTGTCATGGCGCTCGACGGCTCGCTCTTCCTGCACCTCACCGAGCAGTTCGTCCACATGCACGGATACCGTCCCGGAAACTCCGAGGTCCGCTCGTGGGAGCGCAGCATTCCCGCGCTGGCCTCGGCCCTCGGCGACGCCGGCCTCGGTGACGTCGAAGTGATGCTGGAGTACGCGCTGCCCCTCAACAGCAAGCGTGCTGACGCTGTACTCGCCGGCGTGCACCCGGTCAGCGGGGAGCCGTCCTACGTCGTTGTCGAGCTGAAGCAGTGGAGCCAGGCCGAGCCGCACGACGACGACCCCGTGCTCTGCCAGGTCGACGCCTACGCACAGCCGGTCCTCAACCCGATCGAGCAGGTGCGGCGCTACTGCGAGTACCTGGTCAACTTCAACGGCGCCCTCGCCGAGCACCCTGACCGCGTCAGCGGGGTGGCGTACCTCCACAACGCCACGGAGTTCGGCGTGAGCGGGCTGCGGGAGATCGAGACCGACGACCGGGGGCAGCTCTTCACCGCCGAGGGCAGGGGTGCGTTCCTCGACCACCTCCGTGCCAAGTTGAGCGACAGGCAGCCGGGAGCACGAGCGGCCGACGAGCTCCTGGCCGGCAAGGCGGCACCATCCAGGCAGCTGATGGCGCTGGCCGCGCAAGAGGTGCGGGAGCGCGAGCAGTTCGTCCTGCTCGACGAGCAGCAGGTCGCGTACCGGATAGTGCTGAACGCCGTCCGCAAGGCGAAACAGTCCGACTACAAGGAGGTCGTGGTCGTCACAGGCGGGCCCGGCACCGGCAAGAGCGTCATCGCGCTGTCCGTCCTCGGCGAGCTGTACCGGCAGGGCGTGCCGGCACTGCACGCCACCGGTTCCAAGTCGTTCACCCAGACCATGCGGAAGGTGGCGGGGGCCCGCAAGCGCGAGGTGCAGGACCTCTTCAAGTTCTTCAACGGCTTCATGACGTCTGAGAAGAACTCCCTCGACGTGCTGATCTGCGACGAGGCACACCGTATCCGGGAGACCTCGGCCAACCGCTTCACCTCCGCGACCCACCGGACGGGCCGGCCGCAGATAGACGAGCTGATCGACGTGGCCCGGGTCCCGGTCTTCCTCCTGGACGAGCATCAGGTGGTGCGCCCCGGCGAGATGGGGACGGTGGCCGAGATCAAGGCTGCCGCCACCCGCAAGGGCGTCGAGTGCGCGGTCGTACGGCTGGAGAGCCAGTACCGCTGCGGGGGCAGTGACGCCTACCTGCGGTGGGTCGTGCGCCTCCTCGGCCTGGAGCCGGGAGGCCCGGTCCCGTGGGAGCCCGACGACCGCATGCAGCTCCGCGTGGCCGAGAACCCGGAGGAGATGGAGGCGTTCCTCCAAGCTCGGCGCAGCGAGCACTACGGCGCCCGCATGACCGCGGGCTATTGCTGGCCCTGGTCGGAGGCGAAACCCGGCCAGCCGCTGCCGGCGGACGTCGTGATCGGCGAATGGGCGCGCCCGTGGAACCTGCGTGGCGAGCGTGCCATCTCCGGGGCGCCCCCGTCCGCCCTGTGGGCCACCGACCCGGCCGGCTTCGGACAGATCGGCTGCGTCTACACCGCGCAGGGCTTCGAGTACGACTGGTCCGGTGTCATCCTCGGCCCCGACTTCGTCTGGCGCGGAGACCGCTGGGTCACCGACCGCACGAAGTCCAAGGACCCGGCGTTCAAGAAGGCCGCGTCCGACGCCGACGTGGACCGCCTGATCCGCAACACCTACAAGGTCCTGCTGACCCGCGGCATGGTCGGCACGGTGGTGTACTCGACGGATCCGGAGAGCCAGGCAAGGCTGCGCGAGCTGGTGGACGCGCGCCGGAGCGTTGTGCGGGCCTGATCACTGGTGATGCGCGGTGCGGCGGGGCGGGGGCCTCGCCAGCCTGCAACGCGCTCCCCCGTGACCGAGGTCAACTGGCGGGCTCCGTCGCGCCGATCAGGCGGACGCCCCCTGGCCGGCCATGAGTCGCTGGACCGCGGCCAGGATCACGTCCACCGCGTCGGGTTCGGCGGCGACGTCGGTCAACGGGACGGACAGCCAACCCCTGTAGCTCCTCTCCTTCTGCACCTCCCGTCCCTTTGCCAGAAGAGGCGACGCCGGAAGAGAAGACGCGAACGCGGCAGCGGTCTCGACACCGAGATGGTGGGTGATCGATCCGAAGCTGAAGGAGATCTCCTCCTTGGCAGGGCTGTCGTACAGGGAAATCGTCCAGACCGGAACCTGCCGTCCCGAGACGGTGTAATAGACCGACATACTCGGGTACTTGCCGGTGCCGCCCAGCAACCGTCCGTTGGCCGAGGCGTGGTCGAGCAGCGCGGTCACGATCCGCCCGTGCTCCGGTGAGAGCCGGGTCCGTATCACGGTGTCCATGTCGGCCCTGGTGGTCCGCTGTGCGGTGCGACGGGCGCTGGGGGACTTGGCAGCGGTGGCGACCTCACCATGGACGCGCGGGACGAGGACACGAAGGTCCCTGCTGCCCCGGTACTGGGTCAGCTCTACGGCATAGACGTCCGTGTGCCGCATCTGCCGATTCAGGAACTCGACGATCGCCCTCAGCTCCAGCGGAATCCGATCCGCCACGAACAGCAGCCGCATCTGCCCGGCGGACAGGCGTTCCTCGACCTCCGTCCAGAACTCCTCCGGGGAGCGGTCGCCGATCAGTTCGCCGTACGCCTCCTCGATCGATCGGCCGTCCTCAAGGCAGGTCGCCTCGAAGGAGCGCTGGAGCAGCGTCCCGGGCCAATAACGCGACCCGTTGGCGGCGTAGTCGAGCATCTGTCCCACCACCTCCCGCCGGATGCGCGTATCGGTCGCCCGCTTGACCTCCACCAGCGTCGGCACTCCGTCGGCATCGACGAACAGATGGTCCAACGAGTACACGGAACCACCCTCCGCGCTCGTCGGCACACCCATCTCCCGCGCCACCAGCACCAGTCTGAGCGGGCGGCCGTCGGCCAGACTGCCGAAGTCCAGCACTCGCGGGTGACGGGCAAGCAGTTCCTGGAACTCCGCCTCGGTCTCGAACTCGGCCGGCTCCAGTGCCTGCAGTTCCTCTCCCAGGACGAATACCGGCTGATCAGCCATTCGCTCCCCCACTTACCCCGAACTTCCCACCGTGCTCAACGAGCATTTCCACCTGGAATGACAACGGAAATCTTCATCAACGCCGAGAGCACGCGCGCGGCAGTCGCCCAGCGGCAGCCGGACCACGCTACACAACTCCTGCCAATGAGCGGCCGACAGCGGGGAAGAGCAGAGGAGCCATACTCGGCCATGGCTCTGACAGGCCGCCTTCGTGAGGGACCACCGCCGAGAAACGTCACCCGCCGCAGGGTGGCCTGCCGTAGCCTTCGGCACGGACACCAGCGACGTCGGGCTGCTGTGCGTCCCCTGGGGGAGGAGATCACATGCAAGACCCTTCGGACTCGATGGAATCGGCTGACCTTGGGGAAAGGGGTCAGAGCGAGACCATCGACTCCCGTGTAGAGGAATCTGCGACACCCCACCCGGGTGACGACTCGGCGGAGGCGTCGACGACGCTGGTGGAGGTGCGGCCCGGGGTTGCCGTCGCCCTCGGGGAAGTCTCCGCAGAGCTCGTCGCGGAGCTGAAACTCGATCCGGTCGATGTTGGGCTCCTGTCGGACGACGACCGTTCGCGCATCGCCGCAACCCTCGCCTCGATCGGCAACACGGCGGCCGTTGGCGGCAATATCGCGAACGCATTCGCCAGTGTGGAGGGTGTCTACCGGCTCAGCGACGCCACGCGGGCGTATCTGAGCGCCGGAGGAGCACTCGCGGTCAAGGACGGTGCGAATCTCGGAGGGGTGTTCGTCAACGGCCGGGTCGTTCATCAGGCCCGGCTGATCCCCGTGACCGCGGTCAGCGCGGCAGAGTTCGCGGTCGCGATCGGGCCGGCCCTGGCCATGGTCGCGCTCCAGATGATGCTGAGCCAGGTCGCGGGCCTTGTCAGAACCAACATCGCACTGACAGGCGAGGTCCTCAAGACGATGCGCCTCGGCAAGTGGGCCGAGCTGTCGGCGCTGGTCGACACCATCGATCGCGCGGTCGGCCGCGCGCAGGAACTCGGGTCGGTCGCGACGACCGAGTGGGAGAAGGTCGCGGCCAAAGAGGACGCCCTGCGTACGCAGCGCGAGACGTACCGGCTGAACGTCGGCGAGCACGTCCGGCAGCTCGGTCTGCTCGACACGGCCGCCCGACGTCAGTATCTCGAGACGAACGCCACCGCGGTCATCTTCGACGCCTACGCCCTCCTGTCCTCGCTCATGGCATGGACCGGTTACCAGACGCTCCACGCCTCGCGTGCGCGAGCCGCCGGACGTGAAGAGGCCGACGAGGCACGGCTCGTCGAGATCATCGAGCGCGAGACCGGCGAGGAGATCAGCACCGCCCTGGCCGAGACGACTGGGCTCGTCAACGCGCTCGCGCGGGAGCTGCGGATCATCGCCGAGCTGCCCGGACGCGCGACAGTGCCGTTGTTGGGGAAGCGAAAGGACGCGAAGAAGGCCCGGCTCACCAGCGCCCAACTTCTGGAAGCTATCCAGCCTCTGGCCGACGCCCTCCGTCCGCCGGCTCCGCCACTCGAAGCCCCCGAAGTCCTATGCGCGCCCAAGGCCCTGGACTCGGAACGGTATCTGCGCATCCTGCGATGGTTCCTGGAGGACGGTGAGACCCTCCGCGTCCTCGGGCTTGACGCCCCCGCCCGCATCGGTGCGCTCCTCGACGGAGCGAAGGGGAAGGTGGCGCCGGCGATGGACAAAGCGGCGGCAAGGAACCTCGTTGCCGTCACGGACCGCCGCATCATCACGGCCAGGACTCATGCCTTTCTCGGGCAGGGTGAAATCGGTCAGGACATCCCGGTCGACCGGGTGCGCTACGTTCGGGCCCCGGCCGCACGGGACGGAAGCGGGCGCACGGTGATCGACCTCATCACGTCCGACGACAACATCCGGTGGACATTCGACTCCGACGTCGACGACGCACAGGTGGTCGCGCTCGCGGCCGTGCTGGCCGAGTCGATGAACATCCCGGACGAGGAACGCGCCCTGCTCCGGCAACCGCGCCACGCCTTGCTGGGGGCGGGATCAGAGGACGGGAGTACCGGTTCGATGTCTGTGGAACAACATGGGTCCGAGGCTCCCGTGAACGATGCAGGATAGGGATCGGTGAGGGGGCTGGGTTCTCTGGGAGATGATCATGAAAAAACCGCCTCCCGCGACCCGCTCAGACCAACGCCCACCCAACTCCTGACCTGCTGTTTCCCGAACCTCGCAGGTCAGCGCAACACTCCGACTGCCTTCGGGGTGAAGCGGCCGCGGGTTCAAATCTCCCGGTCAGGAGGCGCGTCTGCCTGCCGGTGCCCGGTGGTGGGTCAATTGGTGTGGGTCAGGAGCGCGTTGATGATCGTGGGCCAGAGTGCCCGGGGGCGGTCGTGGCCCATGTCGGGGATCAGCAGGAGTTCGGAGGCGGGGATCAGGTCCGCGGTGCGCTTTCCGCCGCTGGGGGCGATCAGGGTGTCGTCGAGGCCGTGGATCACCAGGGTCGGGACGCGCAGGTCGCGCAGTGCGTCCGCGCGTGATCCGCTGAGGATCATCGCGCCGAGCTGCCGGGCGATACCGGCGGGGTGGTAGGCGCGGTCGTAGCCGGCGGCGGCCGACTCGCGTAGCGCCGTCGCGTCGCCGTATCGTTTCGAGGCCCACACCAGTTCGTTCTCGGCCGCCGCGACGTACCCCTCGCGGTCCGCGGGTCTCGGGCTGAAGAGGACGGCCTGCGCCTCCGGGCTGGGGTGGCCGTACTCCGGCTCGCCCGTCGAGGACATCATCGACGTCAAGGTCAGCACCCGCTCGGGGGACGAGACGGCCATCGTCTGCGCGATCATTCCGCCCATCGAGGCGCCGACCACGTGCGCGCGTTCGATGCCCAGCGCGGTGAGCAGCCCGAAGCCGTCGGCGGCCATGTCGAGGAGCCGGTAGGGAATCATCGCGAGGGCGGCGGGGATGTCGCCCGAGCTGACGGCGGCGATGAACTCCCCGATGTCGACGGGGCGATCGTCGAACCTGGTGGACAGCCCGCAGTCGCGGTTGTCGTACCGGATCACGTAGCGTCCGCGTTCTGCCAGCAGCCGGCAGAAGTCCTCGTGCCAGGCGAGCATCTGCGCTCCGTAGCCCATCACGAGCAGGACGGGAGGATCTCCCGCGTCGCCGAAGGTCTCATACGCGAGGGAAACCCCGGGAGACACCTCGACGATCGGCATACCCGGACCCTGCCACGGCCACCCACGAAGCGCACCCGGATATCCCGAGCGCGCAGCCCAGCGGGCAGGGCACCGCGCAGCAGCGAGCACGGCGCCCCGCCCCGGCGAGCAGGGCGCCCCGCCACCGCGGGCCGGGCCCCGCGCCACCGCGAGCACGTGGCCATCGGCCATCGACCAGCGGCCAGCGACCGACGCCTGAATCCACGATGCGTGCGACCCCGAGGTGATCGACAATCTCTCCCATGGAACCGACCGAAGCCGCGCACGCCGTCGTCAAGGAACTGCACCCCGACGCCAGGGCCGCCTTCCTCTGCGGCAGCGTCATCACCGACCGCCGCACGGCGACATCCGACCTCGACGTCGTCATCCTGCTGGACGGCGAGCCGGCACCGTACCGGTTGAGCGTCCACCGGCACGGCTGGCCGGTCGAGATCTTCGTGCACACCGAGGCGTCCTGGCACGCCTTCATCGAACGGGAAGTGCCCACGCGCAGCTCCCCGCTCATGTGGATGTGCGCCGGCGGCACCCTGCTCTTCGACACCGGCGGCGTGGGCGCGCGCATCAAGGCCCGCGCCGAGTCGCTGGTTGCGGCCGGGCCCCCGCCGACGCCCGTCGAGGAGATCGAGAGCCGCCGCTACGCGCTCACCGACCTCCTCGACGACCTCGCCGGCTGCACCGATCCCGGCGAACTCCTCTTCATCTGCGCCGACATCGCCAACCGCACCGCCGAACTCGCCCTCGCCGTCCACAATTCCTGGAACGGCGGCGGCAAATGGCTCGCCCGCCGCCTCGACGAGGACGAAGCAGCCCCCGGCCTGAGCACGCGCCTGCACGACACCGTCCGACAGGCCCTCGAAGGCCGGACGGCGCCGCTGGCCGCGGCTGTTGACGAGGTGCTGGACCAGGCAGGAGGCCGGCTCTGGGCCGGCTACCGGCGTAGCGGCACCCCCTAGGCAGCGGAACGCCCGCCCGCGCCTCGCACCACGTCCGTGCGCCGCTTCCGGCAGCACGGGCCGGAGCCGCCGGGCACCTCAGCTGCGTGCTCGTCGCGAGAGGGAGGATGGGGTGGTGATCCGCCACGACGCCGAGATACAGGCCCTGTACCGCCGCTACTGCCTCCCCGCGCGGCGCTATCTGAAGCTCGGCGGAGCGGTACTGCGCATGCCGCGCGAGGAGTACGAGCCGTTCGTCCACGCCCTGGCCGCTGATGCGGACGCTGTCTCCGACGCCGAGCTCACCACCCTCCTCGAAGGCAGCTGGCGCGAACGGCGCACCGCGGCCTGGCTCGCCGCCGTCTCGCGCCGGGACCACTTCCGCGAGCGTCTCGGAACGCTGCTGCTGGAGAGCGAGGTCTGCTACGCCGGCGGGGCCTACTGCGCGGCGCTGGCGAGCTTCGGCACCGCGCGGGACGCCGACCTGCTCGCCACCTACCTCGACCGCTACCTGCGCCGACCCGACCTCGCCTACGACCAGCCGACGGCCATGGGCGCCCTGGCCTACACCGGCTCCGTCCTGCACGACGACCGGGCCGGCCGCTTCCTCCAGGACGGCGGCCTGTGGCGGCAGTGGTTCCAGGACGCACCCCACATGCACGGCGACGACGGCATCTCCGGCTACCTGAGCGGCATCCGCCTGGCCTGCGCCGTCATCGACGAATGCGCCGGCACCTGACCCCGTCCCGCTCCAGGAGGTCCGCCTCTCACGGCGTTCCGCGGGGACCGCGGGAGGCTCGACTGCCGGGCCCCCGGCGCCCGTTGGGGACGGACGCATAGGGTGGGGGAATGGGGTGGGGGGAGTCAGTGTGATCGGTGAGCCGGAGATGGGTGACGGGGAAGGCGAGGAAGGCGGGGAAGCGTCGGGGGAATTGCTCGACGGTTCCGGGGAGCCCGGTGGCGCGAGGACGGCGGCGGTGCGCAAACCGCGGCCGTGGGTTTGGGGCGTCGGCGGGGTCGTGATGGCTTCGGCGGTGTGGGGGGCGGTGCTGCACGGGAGCGGGGGGTCGGGGCCGGACCTGCACGGGTATCACGTGGACGGCAACCCGTGCAGCGGTGAGGCTCTCGATCCGCTCAAGAAGGCCACGGGCGCACGGGACTTCACCGCGTTCAACGGCACCGTGAGCAAGGGGCCCGCGATGGACAAGCTGTCCTGCTTCCTCGCCAGCTCGCCGCCGGCCCGCCAGGGATGGGCGACCACCTACTCCATCAGCGTCAGCGTGGAGCTGCACAAGAAGACCGACCCCCGTGCCGAGTTCGAGGACACCCGTCACGCCCAGGTCTCCACCCTCCCCGGCTACAACACGAGCGGTAGCTTCTCGGTCGCCGTCACCGACAACGGTTACACCTCCGCGGCCGACGTGCATCCCGTCACCGGTATCGGCGACGCCGGATACCTGCTGACGCCCCACTCGTCCCAGGAGCAGACCCTGGAAGTCCTCCACGGCGGCGCCGTCCTCACCCTCCAGGTCAGCGGCTCCACGCAATGGAACAGCCTCGACGGATCCGACACGGGCCCCGGCGAGGAGCCGGCCGATCCCGACCTCGGCCACCTCCGCCCCGCCATGATCACGGCCATGCACCACCTGATGACGTCCCTGTCCTCCTGACCCGGCGGAAACCAGCACTTCGCGACGCCGTTCCAGCGGGAACTCACCCCGCCCCGGTACGACTCGGGCACCACCGGCGATCACGCGCCGCGGACGACGAACATCGGCAGCTCCCCGTCGAGCACAGCCCCCCGGGGCAGCCGCAGGCCGAAGTGCTCGCCGATCGTCAGCACGCTCAGCCGGCGGACACGCTCGGCTTCGGCCTCGGCCTCGGCTTCGGCCGCACGCAGTTCGGGTCGCGCCGGCAGGACATCCGCCTCGGTGAGCGCCGGGGCCAGCAGATCAGGGCGCTCCCCCCACCGTTGCCCCTCCTCGCCGATGCCGAACGAGCAAATGGCGTCGCCGTCACGGAAGTAGCTGAACACCGACGGCGGATGCCACGGCGTCAGGAGGAAGTTGACCGCCTCGGCCGCCCCCGCCGAGGCGGCCCGCAGGCCGGAACCGGTCGAGCCGACGGCGTCGCCGTACTCAACCGCGAAGGCCCACTCCCCCGCACGACCCACCCTGGCAACCGTCGACGCCGCCCCGCCACCGAGCAACCCCGCCGCGTCTTCCGCGGACCCCGAACGCGCCTCCTGCCCCGGGCGGGCGCCCAGTCGAGCGGCAAGCTCCGCCGGCTCGACACCCCGCGCGAAGGTCACGCAGTCAACGAGATACGGCTCCAGAATCCACCCGATGCCCTCAGCCACACTTCCCCCTCACGCGTCTCGCGCATCCTCCCCCAAACCCCTGACAACGGCAGGCCACATGGGCCCGCCGTCTGATCTGACGGCGTGCTCCGGGGGGGTTACGCGAACGGGTTCGCAGGACCGTCATGTGGCTGCAACGTAGCAACGTTGACCTTCTGGGCGGGGGGCTGCCAGCATCGAGGGGGAGCGAGGTGGGGCGATGCGGGAGTGTTCGGGCTGGTCGGAGAAATCGCCGTAGCAGCGGGTGTCACCGCGCGCGGTGACCTCGTACACGCTGGGGGAAGGTCCGATGGCCGTCGCCGTGGAACGGAACGCCGGGCAGGTGCCGCCGCCGCTGGTTGCCGTGCCTGTCCCGGGAGTTGAGCCAGGAGCGTGGGCCGCGGAGGGGGGCGGGGCCGGGGCCGTGCTGCGGGCCGTGTTGGGGCGCGGGCCGGTGGGGAGGACGGAGCTGGGGCGGCTGACCGGGCTCAGTCCGGCGGCCGTATCGCGGCACACCGCCGCCCTCGCCGATCTCGGGATGCTGCGCCAACTGCCGCCGCCCGCACGGCCGCCGCGGGCCGGGCGTCCGCAACTGCCGGTCGACATCGACACCGCCCACCATGTCGCGCTAGGCGTGCACATCGGGGTGCCGTGGGTCACCTTTGCGCTGGTCGACCTGCGCGGCTGGGTCATCACCGAGCGCCGCTACCCGCGCGAGGGCGACGCCGCGGAGGTGTTGGCCGGCATCCGGCGGCGGCTGCCGGAGTTCACCGCCCGTTACACCGGGGGCCGTTCGCCGCTGGGACTCGGCGTGGTCACCGGCGGCTGGGTGGATCCGGAGAGCGGCACCGTCATCGAGCACGCCCCGCTGGGCTGGCATGACGTGCCCGTGCGGGAAGAGCTCAGCGGCGCGGCGGGCGCCGGCGTACGGCTGCCCGTGCACGTCGACAGCCACGCCCGCGCGCTGGCCCGCGCCGAGTTGCTGTTCGGGGCCGGGCGCGAACACTCCGAACTGGTGCACCTGTTCGTCGGCAACGTCGTCGACGCGGCCATCGCCACCGGCGGCACCGTGCTGCGCGGCCACCGTTCGGGCGCCGGCGACATGGCGCACATGCCGCTGAACGGGGCTACCGAGCTGTGCGGGTGCGGGCGGCGCGGCTGCTTCCAGGCGGCCGTCTCGGAACGCCGGCTGGCCGAGCGCGCGCACGCCGAACACCTCATCCCCGCACCGGACTTCACGCTGCTGCTGGTCGCCGCCATGGAGGGCCGCGCCCGCGCGCTCGATCTGCTGCGCGAACGTCTGCGGCTCGTCGCGCAGGCGACCGCGCTGCTGCTCGACATGATCAACCCGTCCGTGCTGGTGCTGACCGAGGCCGCGGTGATCCATCTGCCGCAGCTGCTACCGGAGTTCCACCGGGAGGTGGCCGCCCTTTCCCACCTGTGCGAGGACCCGGCCCGGGTCGTCGTCCCAACGAGCTTCGGCCGCCGGGTACTTGCGGTGGCGGCGGGCGCGACGGTGCTCGACGCCGTGTACCGGCAGCCGATGGAGCTGCGTACGGTCCGGCGGGACGGCACGCGGGGCGGCGGTGTGCGGGACGGCGCACGAGACGGCCTGCGGGACGCCGTACGGGACGGTCACCGCGACCGCGGCAAGGGTCGGGACCGGCGCCCGGACCGTGACGGGCGGGCCGCCGGATGAGGCCCGCCGGGATTACTTCCAGCCCGTCGCAAATGATTGCCGCAGGTCCGGCCGCACCCCAGAATCAACGTATGGACGCACGAGGGAAGGCCACCGTGGCCGCCGCCGCAGGTCGGCAGGCGGTCAACGCCTTTCGCCTCCACCATTTCGCCGGGCTCGGCTGTCGCCGCCCCGCGCATTCCTGACGCCCGTCCGGCGCCGGGCCGCTGACGTCCGCACCACACCGACGTCCAGCGCTTCGCGAAGCACTTCCCCAGGCGCTTTCCGAACGAACCACGTCCTGACCGTACGCACCCGGGTCACCGCTCGCACGGCCGCGCCGCGGCCCGCACCCAGCCGCGCCGGCGCACACCCCCGTACGACGTCCGGACGCGTCACCGCCCGCCCCGCCTTCCGCCCCTCCGTCACCGGGAGACCGAGCCATGCCTTCTGCCGACCGCCGCCAGCTGCACTTCAACCTGTTCCTGCTGGGCGTGGGCCACCACGAGGCCGCCTGGCGCCACCCGGCGACCGACCCGGCTGACCTCGCGGACATCGGCCACTTCCAGCGGCTCGCCCGCACCGCCGAGGCCGCCGCCTTCGACTCCGTCTTCCTCGCCGACGGCGTCGAGGCCAGGGCCGACACCGCGCACAGCCTGGCCAGCCACTTCGAACCGTTCACGCTGCTCGCCGCGCTGGCCACCGCGACCAGCCGCATCGGCCTGATCGGGACGGTGTCGACGGGCTTCTCCGAGCCGTACAACCTGGCCCGGCAGTTCGCCTCGCTCGACCACATCTCGCACGGCCGGGCGGGCTGGAACATCGTCACCTCCGCCACCGACCGGGCCGCGCAGAACTTCAACCGCACGGCCAACCAGGAGCACGCGACGCGCTACGAGCGGGCGGACGAGTTCCTGCGGGTGGCCACCGCGCTGTGGGACAGCTGGCAGGACGGCGCGCTGCGGCTGGACCGGGTGAGCGGCGCCTTCGCCGACCCGGACAAGGTGCGGGAGATCAACCACGTCGGCAAGCACTTCCAGGTGCGCGGGCCACTGAACATCCCGCGCGGCCCGCAGGGGCACCCGCTGCTGGTGCAGGCCGGATCCTCGCAGGACGGCCGGGGGTTCGCCGCCCGCTGGGCGGAGGCGGTCTTCACCGCGCAGCAGACCCTCGCCGAGGGGCAGGAGTTCTACGCCGACCTCAAGCGGCGGGCGGCGGCGCTCGGCCGCGATCCGGAGCAGGTCAAGATCCTGCCGGGCATCGTGCCGGTGCTCGGCTCGACCGAGGCCGAAGCGCGGGCGCTGGACCGGGAGTTGGACGAGCTGATCATCCCGCACCGGGCCATCGGCGTGCTGTCCTCGCTGCTCGGCGTGGACCTCTCCGACCATCCGCTGGACGCGCCGCTGCCCCCGCTGCCGCCGGTCACCGCGATCAACGGCGCCAAGAGCCGCTTCGAGTTGATCCGCGACCTGGCCGAACGCGACCGGCTCACGCTGCGGCAACTGGTCGGACGGCTCGGGGGCGGGCGCGGCCACCAGGTCGTGGTGGGCACGCCCGAACAGGTCGCGGACCACATCGAGGAGTGGTTCGGGCAGGGCGCCGCCGACGGGTTCAACGTGATGCCGCCCGTACTGCCCGCGGGACTTGAGGTGTTCACCGAGCAGGTGGTGCCGATCCTGCGGCGGCGCGGGCTGTTCCGCGCCGAGTACAGCGGGAGCACGCTGCGCGAGCACTACGGGCTCGCGCGGCCGGAGGCCCGGGTGCCCGAGGCAGCGCTCTCCCAGGCCACCGCCCCCGCCGAGGTGGCGAGTTGAGCCCGCTCCCCGTCATCTCCCGGCGCCGGTTCGCCGGTTCACTCGCCGCGCTCGGCGCCGCCGCCGGCCTCGGCGCCACCGCGGCCTGCGGCGGTCCGGCCCGGGCGGCCTCCGGCGGCCAGAGCAAGGTGATCCGCTACCAGGGCAGCGTCGGCACCGTCCTGCCACTGGAGTTGGCGTCCTCGCTCGGCTACCTCGGCGACGTGCGGCTCGACTGGATCGGCAACAGCATCAGCGGCCCGCAGGACATCCAGGCCACCGTCACCGGCGACACCGACATCGGCGGCGCGTTCAACGGCGCCATCATCCGGCTCATCGCGGCGGGCGCCCCGATCACGTCCCTGTACGGCTACTACGGCATCGACTCCACCATCTGGAGCGGCTTCTACGTCCGCGAGAAGAGCGAGATCCGCTCGGTCAGAGACCTGCCCGGCAAGACCATCGGCGCCAACACCATCGGCGGGCAGACCGAGGACGTACTCAAACTCAAGCTCAAGCAGGCCGGACTGGACGAGGACGCCGCCCAGTTGGTGGTCGTCCCGCCGGTCAGCGCCGAATCGTCTCTGCGCTCCGGGCAGTTGGACGTCGCCGTGCTCGGCGGTCCACTGCGCGACCTCGCGCTGTCGCGCGGCGGCATCCGGCCGGTCTTCACCGACTACGGGCTGCTCGGCACGTTCACCTGCGGCTGCGACGTGATGCGCGACAAGTTCATCCGCGACAACCCCGACACCGTACGGACCGTGGTCGCGGGCACCGCGAAGGCCGTCGCGTGGAGCCAGACGCAGCCGCGGGCCCGGGTGGTCGAGCAGTTCGCCCGGATCATCAAGGCCCGCAGACGCCAGGAGGACGACTCCCAGCTGAAGTTCTGGCACGGCTACGGCATCGCGGAGCGCGGCGCGGTCATCGCGGAACGCGAGTTCACCGTCTGGCTCGACCGGCTGGTCGACACCGGCATCGTCGGCCGCCACCAGCTCAGCGTCTCGCAGCTCTACACCAACCGGTTCAATCCGTACGCCTCCCGAGGAGCGACGTGAGCAGCGGCATAGTCTTCGAACAGGTCAGCAAGAGCTTTCCGGCGAGGGAGGAGCGCGGCAGCCGGTCGGGGCGGACGGGGCGGGGTGCGCGCAAAAGTGGCTCCGCGGGCGGCAGCGGACCGGCAGGCGCGAACGGGCCCACGACGCACGCGAACAGCCCCGTGCGCAAGGGCGGTTCCGCGGACTTCGCGGCGATAGCCGACATATCGCTGGAGATCCGGGCCGGCGAGTTCCTCGCGGTCGTCGGGCCCAGCGGCTGCGGCAAGTCCACGCTGCTCGACCTGCTGGGCGGCCTGACCACACCCACCACCGGCCGCATCCTGGTCGACGGCGAACCCGTCAGCGGGCCGGGCCTGGACCGCGGGGTGGTCTTCCAGCAGTACGCGCTGCTGCCCTGGCGCACCGCGCAGGCCAACGTCGAGTTCGGCCTCGAAGCCAAGAGGGTGCCGCGCCGGGAGCGGCGTGAACGGGCCCGCGACTACCTTTCGTTGGTCGGCCTTGACGGCTTCGCCGGCCACTACCCGCACGAGCTGTCCGGCGGCATGCGGCAGCGCGTCGCCATCGCCCGCAGCCTCGCGTTCGACCCCGGGGTGCTGCTGATGGACGAGCCGTTCGGCGCGCTCGACGCGCAGACCCGCGAGCTGCTCCAGGAGGAGTTGCTGCGGATCTGGCAACGCACCGGCAAGACGGTCGTGTTCATCACGCACGGCATCGACGAGGCCGTCTACCTCGGCGAGCGGGTCGCGGTGCTCACCGCGCGGCCCGGCCGGATCAAGGAGGTCGTCACCGTCGAGCTCCCGGACCGGGGCGGGGATGCGGACGTGCGCTCCAGCCCCGAGTTCGCCCGCCACCGGCACGCGATCTGGTCGCTGCTGCGGGACGAAGCCGTGGGCGGCGGCCCGGGCGCCGAGGTGCGGCCGGCGCCGCACGCGGAAGGAGAGGTCGTCCATGTCTGACACCGCACGCGCCGGAGGGCCGGGCGCGAGGCCCGCAACGCCGGCCGCCGCGAACGTATCGCCGGCGTCCGCGCCCCCCACGTCGCCCGCCGCGACCGCCGCTGAGTCCGTCACCGTACCCACACCCGACCCCGTCCCGTCGGCCGCCGACCTCGAACGCGCCCTGATCGCGGCGCCGGACGCGCCGGCCCGCGGAACAGGCGCGCTGCGTACGGCAGTACGCGCCCTGCTGGCTGTCTTCCGGCGGACCATCGCCGTTGCCCTCTTCCTCACCGGCTGGGAGATCCTGCCGCGCACCGGCGCCGTCGACAGCGTCTTCCTGCCGCCGTTCTCGAAGGTCGCCCAGGCGTGGTGGCACCTGCTGGAGAACGGGCAGCTGTGGACCAACCTCGAAGCCAGCCTGGTGCGTTCGCTCACCGGCCTGGCGCTGGCCGTGCTGGTCGCGATCCCGCTCGGCGTGCTCATCGGCTGGTACCCGCTGCTGGCCGAACTGCTCAACCCCCTGCTGGAGTTGCTGCGCAACACCGCGGCCCTGGCGCTGCTGCCGGTCTTCGTGCTGCTGCTCGGCCTCGGCGAGAGCTCCAAGATCTCGCTGGTCATGTTCGCCTGCACCTGGCCGATCCTGCTCAACACCATCGCCGGGGTGCGGTCGGTGGACCCGCTGCTCGTCAAGTCGGCCCGCTCGCTTGGCTTCCGGCCGTTCCAGCTGTTCCGCAAGGTCGTGCTGCCCGCCGCGCTGCCCACCGTCTTCACCGGCATCCGGCTGGCCGGCGCCGCGTCGATCCTCGTCCTCGTCGCGGCGGAGATGACCGGCGCGAAGGCCGGCCTCGGCTATCTGATCAACGCGGACCAGTACAACTTCGAGATCCCGCAGATGTACGCGGGCATCCTCACGATCTCCCTGCTCGGCCTGGTCGTGAACCAGGCCCTGGTGACCCTGGAGAACCGCTTCTCCCGCTGGCGCAGGCCAGTCGGCGCGTAGCCCCGCGCAGGCCGGCGGAGGCCGGCCGGCGCCCAACGCCCGCTGCCCGGCCCGGACCGGTCCGGCCCGCGCGCAACCCCGCACCCCACCCACCGCGAGGAGAGACACCCATGACCGTCAGCACCTCCACCCAACTCGACATCACCCGGATCGCCGGCCACATCGGCGCGCAGATCGACGGCGTCGACCTCGCCGCGGACCTCGACGGCGGGACGGTCGCGGCGATCCGCGCCGCCGTCCTCGCGCACAAGGTCGTCTTCTTCCGCGGCCAGCAGCTCGACGCCGCCTCCCAGGAGGCGTTCGCCCGCCGCTTCGGGACGCCGACCGCCGCGCACCCCACCGTCCCGTCGCTGGAGGGCAGCCCGGCCGTCCTCGACCTCGACTACTCGCGCAGCAGCGGCCGGGCCAACCACTGGCACACCGACGTCACGTTCGTCCAGCACCCGCCGCTCGGCTCGATCCTGCGCGCCGTCACCATCCCGGAGTACGGCGGCGACACCGTGTGGGCCAACACCGTACGGGCCCGCGACACCCTGCCGGCCGAGCTGCGCGAACTCGCCGACCGGCTCTGGGCCGTGCACTCCAACGCGTACGACTACGTCGCCGACGCCCGCCAGGGCGACGAGACCGCGGACGCCCGCGCGCGGCGCGAGGTCTTCACCTCGACGGAGTACGTCACCGAGCACCCGGTCGTCCGCGTGCACCCGGAGACCGGCGAGAAGGCCCTCGTACTCGGCGGTTTCGTCCGCCGCTTCGTCGGCTGGACGGGCAGCGACTCCCGCGACCTGCTGCGCGTACTCCAGGGCCACGTAACGGAGTTGGAGAACACCGTGCGCTGGCGCTGGGCGCCGGGCGACGTGGTGTTCTGGGACAACCGCGCGACGCAGCACTACGCCGTCGCGGACTACGGCGACCAGCCGCGGCGCGTGCAGCGGATCACACTGGTCGGCGAGACGCCGGTGTCGGTGAGCGGGGCGGAGAGCCGTGTCGTGACCGGGGACGACACGGCGTACAACACGTCGTTGGCCTGAGGGTTCGGTGCCCCGGGGCGCGGGTGGGCCGCGCCCCGGGGCAACGGGGGTGCGCGGGCTGCCCGTTCAGCCGCTCACGTGCCCGGCGTCCCGGAGATGCCCCGCCCCAATGTGCGCCCCGGACACCTCAGTTGGCGCCCTCACCGTACGCCGCCGCGATCTCCTGCGAGGACGCCCAGCGGCTGTACGTCGGGAACTTGGGCCAGCCCTCCGGGGAGTCCTGCCACTCCTCCTGGCGGCCGTAGGGCAGGACGTCCACCAGCGGGAACAGATAGCTGAGCTGCTCGGTGCCGCGGCCATCGGTGTGCCAGGTGCGGTAGACCTTGTCGCCGTCGCGCAGGAACACGTTGACCGCGAAGCCGTCGTCGGGCGCGGCGCCGACGTCGCTGCCGAACGGGCTGTTCGCCGTCGAGTACCAGCTCATCGTGTTGCCGACCTTGCGCTTGTACGCGAGCGCCTCGCCGATCGGCCCCTGGGTGACGATCACGAACCGCGCGTCGAACTTCTCCAGCCCCACGAGCCGGGTGAACTGGGAGGTGAAGCCGGTGCAGCCGCCGCACTGCCACTCGGCGCCGTCGTGCCACATGTGGTTGTAGACGATCAACTGCGGGTGCTCGCTGAAGATCTCCGCGAGCCGCACCGGGCCCTCCTCGCCCTCCAGCACGTAGTCGGGCATCTCCACCATCGGCAGCCGCCGGCGCTGCGCGGCGATGGCGTCGAGCTCGCGGGTGGCGGCCTTCTCCCGCACCCGGAGCGCGGCCAGCTCCTTCTCCCAGGTGACGGCGTCGGCGACGGGCGGCAGTGCGTTGGCGTTACTGCTGGTGGACATGGTGCCTCCGGGTGAGCGGTTGCCTTTTACGGGTGCCTTCCGGAGGTAGACTCCCGGGCCGCTCACAACTCATCGGTCCGCTTATGCGCGCCCGGAAAGAGCGGTTACGTCCGCAAGTATCGGGTCGCCCCGCGAGCGCCAGGTGCGGAGCGCCTCGGCTCAGCCGACGTACAGCCGCATGGCGGCGTAGTCGAAGGTGACGGCGAACGGCTTGAAGAACTCGTGGGTGATGTTGCCGATGAGGTCGAACCGCACCGCGCCCTCCCCCGGCACGGGGCCCGCGGAGCCGGGGAGGTGGCGGCCGACGGCGTCCCCGATGCTGACCCGGTCGGCGGTGATCGGGTAGATCGTGGCCGCGCCGCCGTTGACCGGGGTCGGGTGGTCGAAGTCGACGGTGATGCCGGCCCGTTCGGCGTTCGCCACGCTCGTGTTGAGGCCCGCGCCGATGGTGCCGGTGTCCATACCGGCGATCCCGGGGCCGTACCCGTTGAGCTTCGCGGGCGTGCACGGGACGTGATCCGGCAGCCACATCGGCTGCGGGCGCAGTCCGGTGCGGGCCGCCTCGGTGCGGAACTCCCGTTGCTGCGCCGGGGTTTTGCGGCGCAGGACGAGCGCCTTGCGCCGGTAGTCGAGGGTGGTCAGGAAGCGGTAGAAGACCGACCAGCCGATGGTGCCGTCGGGGACCGTGCCGTCGGGGAAGGCCAGGATCGCTTCGTCGATCCACGTGACCGGTACGTGGCGCAGCTCGATCTCCCCTATCCGCAGGCTCGGTGCGACGCCGAGATACGTCGTGCTGGGGCGCCCGTTGATCGTCATCGTCGTGGACGCGACGGCGCGCAGCCCCGCCTGCTCGGCCCGCTGGGTGGTGAGGGTGATGTCCCCCGCGCCGGTGTCGAGGACGAAACGCCAGGGCGCCAACCCGGCGACGGACGCCTCCAGTTGGGGCAGCGGGTCGACGGCGAGGAACGGGACGCGGGTGACCGGTGGTCCGTGCTGTTCGAAGGGGGTGCCGGTGACGGCGGCGGCCTGCACGCCGAGCGGCTCCGGCAGCAGCGGCGCCGCGCGGGCGTAATCGTCCTGGCGGATCAGGCAGTTGGCGAGCCGGCCGCGGGTGAACACGTCGTCGGGGGCCAGGCGCAGTGCCTTGAGGAGGAAGGACTCGGCGCGTTCGAGCCGGTCGGACAGCAGGTGGATGTACCCCGACTGGGCGGCGGCGTGGGCGTTGTCGGGGTCCGCTCGCAGCAGCCGGGCGTAGCCGCGGGCCGCGGCGGCGAACTGTCCTGACGTGAACAGCTGGTCGGCGTCGGCGGTGGGGTCCGCCGGGGGGACGGAAGTTCGGGGCGCCGGAGGGCGGTGCTCCGGGGTGGTGGTTCGGGCGGTGCGGGGCTCGGGGGTGCGGGGCGGTGACGCGTGGGCGGTGTCCGCCGCGCCCAGCAGCGGCAGCGCGCCGGCGCCGGCTGCCAGGCCGGCCTTCAGGAGGAAGCGGCGCCGGTCCAGGCCGGTGCGGGTGTGATCGTTCGTCGTCTGGTGGGTCATGCCACGACCTTGCCGCCGGCGGGCCGGGCCGCACATCTGGCTCAGGCCCGACTGCCGCGTCTGTCCCGGGACATACGCGTGGCTCCCCCGCCTCCTCCCCAGGACATACGGGCACCCTCCGCAGGTCGTACTCCCGGCTCCAGGATGTGTACGACCGACTCCCGCAGGCGTACGGCCCGCCCGCGGGACGGGTACGACCGTCCTCTCCCGCAAGGGCTACGGCCGCCAGCCGCACGGCGTACGTGCACCCCTCGCAGGGCGTACGTGCACCTCCCGCAGGACGTACGACCGCACACAGCAGCCGCCCGTACACTTTGCGCGGTCATGAGGGACGCGGCTCGCACTTTCCGGGCGTGGGTCCGTCGGCCGCCGCTCCAGGACGCGGCGCTGGCCTGCGGCCTGCTGGTGGCATGTCTGCTGGTCAACGACCCGTTCGCCCTGGTGCGGACGCAGGCGGACGGCACCGGCGACAGCCGGTGGAGCGGTCCTGGAGTGGTGTGGGTGTGGTGGACGGCGACCGCGCTCACCGCGGCCTGCGTCGCCCTGCGGCGGTGCCGGCCCGTACCGATGCTCGTCGTGTGCGCGCTGTCCACCGTGGCGCGGGTGGGCGTCGGCGTCCTTCCGACCGTCATGGACCTGGCGGTCCCGGTGCTGCTCTACACGGTCGCGGCCCGCTGCCCGCGGCCGATGTCACTGCCGGCCCTGGCCGGGCTGCTGCTGGCCGCGGCCTGGCTGATCGGCGGTTGGCCGGCCGAACAGCCGCTGCGGATACCGACATCGCGGGTGTGCGCCCGCCATGTCGCCGCGCCTGAACCGGCGTTGGCCGGCAGCACCTGGAGCACCTGGAGCACCCGGAGCACCGGTAGCGCCGGCCCGGCCTGCGAGGACGACGACCCGAGTCCGTGGCGCGCCCTGCCGGTGCTGGGATCGGTGCTGGTGGCCGCGTGGGCGGTCGGGGCGGGGAACCGCAGCCGGCGCGCGTACCTGGAGCAACTGCACGCCCGTGCAGAGGATCTGGAACGCGAACGGGACCACGAGGCCGCCCTCGCCGTCGCCGAGGAGCGCGCCCTGCGCCTGCACGACGTGGTCGCACACGGCCTGTCGTTGATCGTCGTGCAGGCGCAGGGCGCGGACGCGGCGCTCGACAACCACCCCGCCGACACCCGTACCGCGCTGCGGACGATCATCACCGCCGGCCGCGACTCCCTCGCCGACATGCGCCGCGTACTCGCCGCGCTCGGCGAGCCCGACGACCCCTGGCAGGCGCAACCCGGCCTCGCCCGGCTGCCCGGCCTGCTCACCCGGGTCCGGCAGGCGGGCACGCCCGTCCACCTGCGGATCGAGGGAACCTCGGCGGCGCTGCCCGCCGCGGTCGACCTGTCGGCGTACCGGATCGTGCAGGAAGCGCTGACGAACGTCATGAAGCATGCGGGTGCGGGGGCGGCCGCGGGCGTCGTCGTCTCGTACGGTGCAACCGAGGTCGCCGTCGAGGTGTACGACGACGGGGTGGGGGTCGTAGGCGGCGGGTCGGACGCGGGGTCGGACGCGGGGACGGGGGCGGCGTCCGGTATGAGGGCGGGTGCGGGGCTGGCGGGGACGGGAGCGGCGGCGGGGCCGGGCCCGGGTGGGAGCGGCGGCACGCTCAGCGGTATCAGCGCACGCGGCGGCACGGGCACCGGCACCGACCCCGGCCCCGGCCCTGGCACCGCCCCGGTCGGCGGTGGCAACGGCCTGCCGGGCATGCGGCGGCGGGTGGCGCTGCTCGGCGGCCACTTCAGCGCCGGGCCCGCCGACCGGGGCGGTTTCGTCGTACGGGCCGGCCTGCCCATCCACGCCGGCGGCGGGCGGTCAGGATGATCCGCGTACTCCTCGCGGACGACCAGGCCCTGGTGCGTACCGGCTTCCGGATGATCGTGGAGAACGCGCCCGACATGGAGGTGGTCGGCGAGGCGGGCGACGGCGCCGAGGCGGCGGCCATGGCCGCGGAGACCGGCCCGGACATCGTCCTGATGGACGTCCGCATGCCCGATGTGGACGGCGTCGAGGCGACCCGCCGGATCTGCGCCGGCGGCGCGGGCCACGCCCGGATCGTCATCCTGACGACCTTCGACCTCGACGAGTACGTCTACGCCGCCCTGCACGCGGGCGCCAGCGGCTTCCTGCTCAAGGACACCCTCGCCGCCGACCTGCTGTCGGCCGTCCGCGTCGTGGTCCGCGGCGACGCGGTGGTGGCGCCCAGCGTCACCCGCCGCCTCATCGACCGCTACGCCGGCACGCTGCCCGAGCGCCCCGCCCCGACCGCCGCCGGCCTGCGAGCGTTGACCGACCGCGAACGCGAGGTGCTGGCGCTCATCGCCCGCGGCCTGTCCAACACCGAGATCGGCGCCCGCATCCACGTCACCGAGGGCACCGTGAAAACCCACGTCAGCCGCATCCTGTCCAAGCTCCACCTGCGCGACCGCGTCCAAGCCGTGGTGTACGCCTACGAGTCCGGCCTCGCCCGGTCCGGCAGGTGACCCGGGGGGCCGACGACGTCCGTGCAACTCGTCCGCCCCCGTGGACCGTTCAGGGTCGGAACTGGATCACCGCATGTGTGCCGCTGGTCCGCCAGGCGTCGCCGCTCTCCTCCAGCGCGGCAAGCGTCAACGGCTCGATGCCGACGGCGACTTCGGACTTGAGGGTGCGCAGGGCCAGCAGCGGGCCGGGGAAGTACGCGGTGAGCTCGTCGAATGGGGTCGTCCCGGGCCAGCGCCGATCGCCCACCAGGCGACGGTAGTTGAGGTCGCCCTTGGCGATGGTGACCGTCGCCCGGGCGAGCTCGCCGCGCAGGTCGCCGGGCATGTCCGCGTACGGCAGTGGCGCGCAGGAGAACGGGTGGCTGCGGACGTCCAGCCGGCCGCTGGTGAGCGCGTCCCACAGCCGGCCGCCGATCTTCCCGGCCCGGCCAGGTGCCTCGGTGATGCGGCGCAGGCAGTCGATGACGTCCGCCGTCGTGGCGTCGGACACGAAGTAGGGGTACGGCTTGACGTGCAGCACGGCGGTCTCCGCCCGCCCGGTGTGGAGCAGGTGGTCCAGAAGGATGAGGTCGGGGATGAGCTCGCGCCCGGCGTTGTCGGCGATCAGGCAGACGGTGGCGCGGTCGGCATCCGCCAGGTGCCGCCAGAACGCGTCGCTGTCGTCCACGATGACCCGGCCGTCCTCCCCCTCACCGGGATCCCCGGAGGAGATCCGGAACCCGAGATCGGCCCGGTTCCCCCACAACGCGCCCGAGAGCAGGGCCTGATCCCGCGCGTCGAGCCCCAGCCCGCCCACGTCATCGAGCGCCGCCAGCTCCTCCGCGACGGCCGCCCCACCCAACTCCCCCCGCTTGAACGGCGCGAACGGATCAACCCCGCGCCAAGCCCCCGCCCCGAAGAACCCGACCGCGTCGAGCAGCCTGCGATAGAAGTAGCTCTCCGCCCAGAGAAACGGCACCTCGAACCACGACCGCCCGACGTGCTCCCGCCCCCACGACGCCCACACCCCCGCGTCAGCGGCTCCGCCCGGCAGGGCCTCGACAACCCCGCTCTGCGTTTCCTCCAGCAGGGCGTCCAACGCCCGCTGCTGCTCCGGCGGATAGGGAAACGCGTCCCGAACCTGCTGAATCAGAGCGGGATGCCGCTCGGCAAGAACGCTCCAGGCAAACGAGCCACGCTCATCACTCGTGATCACGGGGGCACCACCTACTTCGGCCATCTCCCCAGTGTCCCTTCCTCCGGCCGACCGGGAAGTCAGCCGGTCGCGCCAGGCGGGGCCCCGGAATCGGAGGTGACGGCGCCGATCACGCCGGCTGCCACAGCTCGATCCGGTTGCCCTCCGGATCGGTGACCCAGCCGAACCGGCCCACGCCGTCCATGTCCTGCGTCTCCTCGGCCACGTCCGCTCCCCTTGCTCGCAGTTGCGCGAGCATCGCGTCCAGGTCGCGGACGCGGAAGTTGAGCATGGTCTGCTGCCCGCGCGCCCCGAAGTAGTCGGTCCCGGACTCGAACGCCGCGAACACCGTAGGCCCGGCTTCCTGCCGCCACAGCCCGTTCTCGTCGGCGTCCAACCCCAGGCAGTCCCGATACCAGGAGCTCAGGCCCGCCGGATCGCCCGCCCGCAGAAAGTACCCGCCGATTCCCAGCACACGTTCCATGCGGCCATGGTGCCAGGACGCCGACCACGCCGGTCGGACGTCACGACCGCCCATCCCGGCGCAGCATCGCCGGCTGACCGATGATCTCGACGTACATGATCCGACCGTGAACGACGTCCACGTTCAGCATCCCCTCGGAGGGCAGCAGCGCCACACACCGATGACCCTCACCGAACGGCTCGCCCCGCGGGTGGTCGGCAGTCAGGATGCTCTGGCAGAAGTCGTCACCGCAGTCGCACTCGCCGAGGAGGCGAAGCTCCCGTGCGGAGACGGCCAACTCCCCTTCGCCCTCGGCTTCCAGGAGAGCGGTCAGCTCAGCGATGAGATCGGGGAAGACCACCCGAAGGAGAGGCCGGTCGTGTTCCACCCGCAGAGGATAGGCACGGCGGCGGACGTCCGTAAACGTGCTGCTGGTCCGTGCCGCGTCGCGGGGCCCGCGTCAGTGGACGTCGTACGTCAGGTGGGTTGCCGTTGAGGTCAGGGTGACGGTTCGGCGGGTCAGGGCGCGGGGGGTGCCCGGGGGGAAGAGGGGGGTGCCGGCGCCCAGGATTACCGGGGCGAGGTGCAGGGACAGGACGTCTACCAGGCCGGATGCCAGGGCTGAGCCGATCGTCGCGCCGCCGCCCATCAGCACGACGTCCAGGTCTTTGCCGCTCGACGCGGACGCCGCCTCGGCGCGCTCGCGGGCGGCGGCCACAGCGTCGGGGAGGCCGGTGGTCACGAACGTCCAGTCGAGGTCGGTGAGCCGGACCGACGCCGGCCGCGTGCTCGTCACCACGACGAACGGGGGCTTGCCGACCTCCGCGGCGCCGTAGCCGACCGTGTCGTCCCAGCCGCCCGGGCCGTCCACGATGTCGAAGAGCCGCCGGCCCATGACGACGGCGCCCGAGCGGGCCGTCCCCTCGCGCAGGAGCCGGCGGTCGTCCGGATCCTCGGAGAAGACCCACGTGTGCAGCGCCTCCCCGCCGGTCCCCAATCCGTTCTCCGGGCCCGCGTCCGGCCCGGTCACGAAGCCGTCGAGGGACATCGAGATGTCAGCGATGATTCGAGTCATACCAGGGCAGACCCCGGCCGCCCCGGGAACTCATCGGTCAGACCGTCGGGGAGTTCTGTCCGCAGCACCGGATACCTTGGCCGGCATGGGGACGGGGATCGACTACGTGCGCGGTGACGCGACGACGCCGCTGGGCAAGGGGCCGAAGGTGATCGCGCACGTGTGCAATGACCTGGGCGGCTGGGGCAAGGGCTTCGTGCTCGCGATATCCCGGCGCTGGCCCGAGCCGGAGGCCGCCTACCGGCGGTGGCACCGGGAGCGGTCGAAGAACGACTTCGCTTTGGGTGCCGTGCAACTGGTCCAGGTGGGGCGGCTGGTGTGGGTGGCCAACATGATCGGCCAGCACGGCATGCGCACCGGCAGCAAGGGCGTACCCGTGCGCTACGAGGCGATCGACACCGCGCTGGAGGCTGTCGCCGCCCGGGCCACCGAGCTGAGCGCGTCGGTCCACATGCCCCGGATCGGCTGCGGCCTGGCGGGCGGCAAGTGGGAGCGGGTCGAGCCCCTGATCGTCGCGCGCCTCGTCGCCGCCGAAGTGCCGGTCACCGTCTACGACCACGGGTGACGGTCACCCTCGGTCCACCCGAGGGATCACCACCGGCTACGTGACGACCCCCGTACCCGCGCCCCCGGCGCACCACAAACCTCACCCCCGCGCGGAGCGCCCCCGCGCATAGCGCCCCCACCCGGCGCGCCCCCACCCGCCGGACCGGAACCCGGAGCACCCCGCCCCGCACCCCCACAGACCGGGCGAAGTTCGCCGGCCAACTGACGAGTGTTCATGCGGGAGTTGCCGGCGGGACAGGAGTGGGCCGCGCGGTGTCTCTTGGTGTCTACATCAATGGGGGGATGATTCCTTATCAGAAGGTTCGCTGGAGAGCCGTGGCGGCGCTCGCCGGTGCCGTGGTCGCGGCTGGCGGTATCGCGGGGGCCGATGTCCTCGGCGGGAACGGGAACGCCTCCGCGGCGAGCATCGGGCAGACGTACAGCGCCGCCTGCCCGGCCGCCGACCAGGTAACTCCCGCCCTGGGCAGCAATCTTGTGGCCAACCCGGGCGCCGAGGACTACACCGCGGTCACCGACCTCGGCGCGCCCGACGGGGACCCGCAGGACGTGCCCGGCTGCTGGACGGCGTCCTCGCCGATGAAGGCGCCGGGCGCCGTCATCGAGTCGTACGCCTCGGCGACTCCGGGGCAGACCGGCAGCCGTACGTTCTACGGCGGCTACGACTACGACTCCCCGCAGGTCTCGATCGTCGGAGTCACCACCACCGCGACGCAGTTGATCGACGTCAGCTCGCTGGACGCGGGCGGGAAACCGTTCACGCTGACCGGCGCGCTCGGCGGGTACACCAACCAGAGCGACTACGCGACCGTCACCGCCGCGTTCGAGGACGGCAGCGGCGCCACCATCGGCTCGGCGGCCCTCAGCCCGGTCAACGCGGGGCAGCGCGCCAACGTCACCAGCCTCATCCCGGAGGCGGCGGTCGGCACCGTCCCCGCCGGCACCGAGAAGATCCTCGTCACGGTCGGCTCGACCGGCGTCAGCGCCGGCTACGGCATCGACGGCCGCGTCGACAACATCAACCTGACGATCGCCGCGGCCGGCACCGGCCAGAGCTACAACGCGCCCTGCCCGAGCGCCGATCAGGTCACCCCGGCGCTCAATGCCAACCTGATCGCCAACCCCGGCGCCGAGGACTACACCGCGGCCACCGACCTCGGCGCCCCGGCCGGCGACGACCAGACCGTCGCCGACTGCTGGACGAGCAACTCCCCGCTCAACGCCCCTGACGGCACGCAGGAGTCGAGGACGTCCAGCTACCCGGGCACGTCCGGCAGCCGGGTCTTCTACGGCGGCACCAACCCCAGCACCGTCGCGGTCGCCGGCGTCGTCACCACCGGCAGCCAGGTCATCGACGTCAGCTCGCTGAACGCCGACAACCAGCCGTTCAAGCTGGCAGGACAGGTGGGCGGTTACTCCACGCAGGGCGACTACGCCCAGGTCGTCGCGACCTTCCAGGACGCCGCCGGCAAACCCCTGGGGACCGCCGGCATCGGCCCGGCCACCGCCACCCAGCGTGCCAACACCTCGCAACTCCTCGCGGACGCCCGCTACGGCACGATCCCGCCCGGTACGAAGAAGATCACCGTCACCGTCATCACGGTGGCCGTCAGCAGCGGCGCCAACAGCGACGGGACCGCCGACGACCTCAACCTGACGATCGGTCAGAAGTCAGTCGGCCAGAGCTACGACGCTCCCTGCCCGACCGCCGACAAGGTCGCCCCGGCGCTGGACGCCAACCTGATCGCCAACCCCGGCGCCGAGGACTTCACGGCAGCGACCGCGCTGGGCGCGCCACTTGGCGACGACCAGACGGTCGCCGACTGCTGGACGAGCGCCTCGCCGCTCAACGCCCCTGACGGCACGCAGGAGTCGAGGACGTCCACCTACCCGGGCGTGACCGGCAGCCGGGTCTTCTACGGCGGCACCAACCCCAGCACCGTCTCGATCCCCGGTATCACCACCACGGGCACCCAGTCGGTGGACGTCAGTTCGCTCGACGCCGGCGGCCGGCCGTTCAAGCTGTCGGGCGACCTCGGCGGCTACGCGACGCAGGCCGACTACGCCACCGTCACCGCCAGGTTCCAGGACGCCCAGGGCGCCACGCTCGGCTCCGGCGTGATCGGGCCGGTCACCGCCGGCCAGCGCGACAACGTCTCCAGCCTGCTGCACCAGGCCTGGTACGGGACGGTGCCGGCCGGTACGCAGAAGATCGTCGTCATCGTCGCCACGGCGGGCGTCAGCAGCGGCGCCAACAGCGACGGCACCGCCGACAACCTGAGCCTCACGGTCGGTTCGAGCGCGCTGCCGACGGGACCGATCCTGCAGACGATGCCGTACGCGTCGGTCGGCGACGTGCCCGGTACGCACGTGGACCCGGGCACCGGCGCGGTCGTCCCCAACACCACACCGGGCGCGCTGTACCGCCCGGCGGGCGTCTCCGTCGACAGCGGGTCCGCGCCGAGTTCGGCGCACGCGCCGAAGGTCGGCACCAACGTGCTGTCGGAGCTGCGCGGCGGCGGCAGCGGCTCGGTGTACGTGTCCAACACCGGTGACAACGTGGTGGCGAGGCTGCTGAACGGCGACACGTCGATCCTGGCCGGCTCGCTGGAGGGCTACGGCGAGAAGGGCGACCGCGGCAAGGCCGCCGATGCCACGCTGTACCAGCCCGCGGGCACCGCCGTGGACTCCGACGGCAACCTCTACATCGCCGACAGCGGCGACAACGTGATCCGCGAGGTGACGACCGACGGGGTGATCCAGCGGTTCGCCGGCACCGGCACCGCCGGGCGCCGGCTGTCGCTCGCGGCCTCGGCGACCCAACTCAACCGCCCCGCCGCGGTGGTGGTGAACTCGGCGAAGACCGTGTTCATCTCCGACACCCAGAACAACCGGGTGCTCGAGGTGAACGCGAAGCGGATCGTCGTCCGGGTGATCGGCACCGGCAAGGCGGGCTACGCCGGTGACGGCAGGACGGCGTGGGGCGCGCAGCTCAACCAGCCGACCGGTCTCGCGCTGGACGCGAAGGGCAACCTGTACATCGCGGACTCGGCGAACAACGTGATCCGCCGGGTCGACGCGCGGACCGGCGTCATCACCACCGTGGCCGGCGACTACGCGGCGGACAAGGCGGACGACGGCCTCGGCGGGTTCTCCGGCGACGGCGGCCCGGCCACCTCGGCGCGGCTCAACGACCCGCAGGGCGTGGCCGTCGACGGCGCCGGGAACCTCTTCGTCGCCGACACCTTCAACAACGCGATCCGGCAGGTCACCCCGGCCGGGACCATCAGCACCGTGGTCAACTCCCAGGCCGCGCCCGGCGGGGAGAGCAGCGGGGCGGCGCCGTCCGCGTCGAGGCTCAACACCCCGTACGCGGTGGCGGTCGACCTGTCCACGCACCTGCTCTACATCGCCGACACGAACAACAGCGCCGTCGCGCAGGTGCTCGGGGTCGCCCAGGCCGGGAACGCGGCGGGCCCGGTGGCCCCCGGGAGGCACTGACATGGCGAGCGATCCCGACCCCGGGCGCACCGAACACCCGCGCACCGAACACCCGCGCACCGGCCACCCGCGCACCGACCGCGCCGAACAGCCCGCGCACGCCCCGACGTCCACGAGAAGAAGAGAGACGATGAGCAGCACCGCTTCCCACCCCTCGGGCCCCGCGGGCATATCCCGCCGCCGGTTCGTCGCGAGCGCGGCGACGCTGGCCGGCGCCGCCGGCATGGCCGGCATCCTGCCGGAGAACCTGGCGCGGGCCGCGACCGCGAGCCCGTCCAAGGGCAGCCTCTCCCAGGTCAAGCACGTCGTGTACGTGATGATGGAGAACCGGTCGTTCGACCACTACTTCGGCACGTTCCCGGGCGCGCGCGGCTTCAGCGACCGCACCGCGATCAGGCTGCCGAACGGCAACTCGGTGTTCCAGCAGCCCGATCCGGCGAACCCGGACGGGTATCTGGAGCCGTTCCACATGTCCACCATCAGCACCGGCGCCGCCGCCGTCCCGTCGCTCTCGCACGACTGGCGCGACCAGCACGCCTCCTGGAACCAGGGCGCGATGGACGGCTGGCTGACCACCCACCTCGCCTCCGACGGCGAGGTCAACGGGTCCTACACGATGGGGTACTTCACCCGGGAGGACATCCCGTTCCACTGGGCGCTCGCCGAGTCGTTCACGCTGCTCGACAACTACCACTGCTCGATCCTGGGCCCGACGGACCCGAACCGGCTGGTGTGGATGTCCGGCACCAACGACCCGGAGGGCAAGTTCGGCGGGCCGTGCCTGGAGACGGTGACGCCGAACCCGATGACGCACCCGTCGGCGGCGGAGATCCTGCACGACGCCGGGTACAGCGTCAAGACGTACTTCTCGGGCGCCACCAGCGGGTTCAACGTCTTCGCCTGGTTCGCGAACTTCCAGAACAAGGCGACGCTGCCGCTCGACCTCTACAACTCCGTGATGAGCGGGGGCACTTTGTACGGCGACGGCACCCCCGGCCGGGTCGGCATCCCGACCACCCCGACCCCGGCGGCCGACCCGGCGCTGGCCTTCGAGGAGGACTGCGCCAACGGCGTTCTGGCGGACGTCTCCTGGCTGTTCATGCCGAGCGAGGCCGACGAGCACCCGCCGAACCTGCCGGCCGCGGGCGCGCAGTACCTGGCGGCCAAGCTGGAGGCGCTCGCCTCCAACGAGGAGCTGTGGAACTCGACGGTGTTCGTGCTCAACTACGACGAGAACGACGGGTTCTTCGACCACGTGCCGCCGCCGGTGCCCAACCTGCGCCAGTACCCGGAGGAGTTCGTCACCATGCCGTCGCCGAAGGGCACGCCGGGCGGCGGCCTGCCGGTGGGCGCGGGCTTCCGGGTGCCGTGCATCATCGTCTCGCCGTGGACGGTGGGCGGCCGGATCTTCTCGGAGGTCTCCGACCACACCTCGGGCCTGCAGTTCATCGAGACGATCACCGCGGCGGGCGGCCTGTCCGGGCACGGCCCGGTCACGTTCACGCCGATCAGCAAGTGGCGGCGCCGTACGTTCGGCGACTTCACCGGCGCGCTGAACCTGCACGACCGCCAACCGGCCCCGACCAACCCGCAGTTCGACCCGGCCACCACGGCGGCGAACCTCGCCGCCCAGACCACGTCCGCGACCAAGCCGATGCCGCCCCGGCCGGGCGGAACTCAGTCCATGCCGCGCCAACTGCCCGACCACGGCCACCACAACTGACCGCCGCCTGAGCCGGCCGCGCGTGCGAAGGCACACCCCACGCACTGAGCGCGCGACCCGCAAGAGCACGCGTGAACACCGCAGGCCGCCCGCCACCAGCGGGCGGCCTGCGCCGTCCGCCCCGGGCCGCCGACACCCCGTTGGTGGTTCCTCCCCCGCCTCGTGGCAAAGCTCGGTATAAATTTGCCCATGACTCCGACAGAGCTCGACGGGTTGCGCATCCAACTCCGCGACACGCTCATCGACGGGGAGTCGTGGCTCCGGCGGATCGCCGCGATGGACGGGGCACCGGAGGACTGGGAGCGGACGGCCCTGGACGCCGCCGCCGAAATGCTGCGGCTGCGGACCCGCTCGGCATCGTCGCTGATCAAGGTCGCGATGCTGGGGGCGTTCTCCTCGGGCAAGAGCTTCCTGCTCAGCGCCTTGCAGGGCGGGCTCGAACTCGTCACCGTGCCGGACCGGGACGGCATCCCCGCGGAGAAGTTCGTCGGACTGCTGCCGTCCTCTCCCGTTCCCACCACCGCGTGCCCGGCGACCGTTGTTCCGGTCGAGCCGGAGGACACCGCGCACGACGCCTCCCAACGCGGCTTCCTGCGCGTGCAGTTCACCGACTCCCAGGACGACGAGTGGGAGGACGTGGGCAATTCACCGGCGCCGTCGGTGGTCGCCGCCTACGCCATGCAGGACGCCGACCCCCTCGAACGGCTCAGGCAGCACTGGGACCGCGAGGTCGCCGAGATCGAGATCCTGCTGTCCACCTACCGGTTGCCCGCGATGCTCTACGACCTCCCCGGCGCCGGCTCGGTGAACGCGATCCACGACACCATCATCAGACAGGCGATGAGCAAGGCGGACTGCTTCATCTACGTGGTGCACGCCTCGCGTTCGATGTCCGACGACGACCTCGAACTGATCCGGTTCCTCTACGCCCACCACAAGATCTCGAAGAAGCCGGTGATCTGGCTCGTCACGGCCATCGACTCGGCCACCCATCTCGACCACCGCAACGTCCGCGCCTGGCAGGCCAACGTCGACCGCAACAACACCTACCTCAAGGACAACTTCACCCTCGACGGGCGACCCGACATGGGCTTCATCAACGAGGGCTTCATTCCCGTGTCGCCCGCCTCCGAGGCCCGGTCGATCGCCCTCGAAGCGCAGGGAAACCTGGCCGAGGCCCGGACCAAGGCCGCCGAGAGCCGGATGGACGGCCTCCGCGCCATGCTCGACGACCTGATCAGCCGGGAGACCGGACAGCCGCACCTGGCCAGGGTGGCCGACGAGGCGAGCGGCCTGCTCGACCACCGGCTCAACTGGCTGAGCGACCGGCTCCGGATGGAGCGGACCCCGATCGAGGAGCTGCAAGGCTCCCTGTCCGCGCAGGAGTCGGAGCTGCACAAGGTGCGGGCCGCGGTTCCCCGGCTCAGGACGCAGCTGGAGGAGCAGCTCAAGGAGCACACCCGACGCGCCTGCCGGCCCTTCGACCGGCTGGCGGCCCATCTGCACTCCGTACTGGACGCGCAGATCCTCGCCACCGACGTGAAGCGGCCCACCAAGGCCAACCAGGTCCAACTGGCCAAGACCCAGGAGATGCAGAGCTGGATCGAGGCGCGGCCGGACGGCCCGGCCGCCCTGTGGGAGCGGCAGGTGGAGCACTTCAAGCGGGAGATCGTGCGCAGGGTGAAGGAGGAGCTGGGGGCCGACGACCGCGCCCGCCAACTCCACGGCCACAGCTTCGACATCGAGACCCTGACCATGCCGCGGGCGAGGATCGAGCGGCCGGCCGGCCGCGATCTCGTCCAGCAGACCGCGGCGCTCCTCGGCATCTCGGCGCCGATCGTCGCCACCGGATCGTGGATGGCCGGGATGGCGGCGGCCGGACTCGTCTTCCCCCCGGCGATCGCGGTGCTCGGCCTGTCGATGCTGGTCTACATGGGAGTCCAGCGCCGCCGGTCGCGGGCCACGTCCTTGGAGGTGACCCAGCGGGAGTGGATCGCCGCTCTGGACAGCGAGGCGCGCGAGGTGAGGGAGTCGTTCGAGCTGTCCATCGGCCTCCAGGGCATGGACCTGATCGCCAACCTCGTGGAGCGCCTGGAGAGTTACCAGGACGAGCTGGAGGGTTCGATGGCCCGGCTGCACGAGCGGATGGCCCACCCGGACACCCAGGACCAACAGGCACTGGTCGACCGCCTCCAGGCCGTCGTGGCGGAGGGCGAGAGCGTCATGACGCCGCTGCGAGCGCTGGGCACGGCGGTCGGCGCGGCTCCGAGGCGCTGAGGCGGGTGGGGCGGTTGCGGCTGAGGGCGCGCTGAATTCGGGCGTTCCGTCTACGGGGGCGGCGGCGCTGTACGTAGCCGGCCCGTGGTCGCCGGTCGGGGGCCGGTGGGCGGCAATACCGTGCCGGCCATGGAACGCAGTCGCATAGCCGCAGCAGTCGTCGCCGGATTCGCCGCACTCACCCTCGCCGCCTGCGGCGCGGCCGAGGCGAAGGACCCGCAGGCGGCCGCCCCGAGGACCAGCACCACCGCGCCGACCACCCCGGCGCCGACCACCACCGCCCCGCCCACGACCCCGCCGACGACCGCACCGACCACGCCCCCGACGACTCCCGCGACGACGCGGGCCACGACGGCCCCGTACACGGCTCCGCCGACGACCCACCGCACGACCACCCCGCCGCCCACCCACAAGGCCGCGCCCGTCGTCCGCCACACCACGCCCCCGCCGGTCCACCGCACCACGGCGCCCCCGGCCCCGACCGGGGTGTGCAGCATCCGCTCCAACGCGGGCAACTGCTACAAAGCGGGCCAGTTCTGCCGGAACGCGGACCTGGGCAAGTCGACGACGGACGCGTCGGGCCGCCCGATCACATGCGTGGTGGAATCCGGGGGGAAGCACTGGCACTACTAGCACTACTGGACGGGGGAACGGCGTGCGGCAGGCGGCTACAGGGGCGTTGGTGGGGCTGGCGGTCGGCGACGCCATGGGGTTTCCGACGGAGTTCAACGACATGGCGCAGATCGCCGCGAAGAACGGGCCGTGGCACACGATGCCGCTGCCGCTCTCCGCGGGACGGGCGTACGTCACCGACGACACGCAGATGACGCTGGCGCTGGGCGAGGGGCTGCTCGAAGCGCTCGCGGACGGCGGCCCGTTGACCGCCGAACGGCTGGAACCCCCCGTCCGCGCGCACTTCGTGGAGTGGTGGCAGTCGCCGGAGAACAACCGCGCACCGGGCACGACCTGCCTGAGAGCGTGCGAGGCGCTGAGCCGCGGCGGTGAGTGGGGAGCGGCCAGCCAGGTCGGCTCCAAGGGCTGCGGCGCGAACATGCGGGTCGCGCCGCTCGGCCTGATCCCGGGTCTCGACCGCCAACAGCGTTCGGGCGCGGCCCAGTTGCAGTCGGCGCTGACCCACGGGCATCCGACCGCGCTGGCCGCCAGCGACCTCACCGCGTACACCGTCTGGCTGCTCGCGCAAGGCACCCGGCCCGCCGAACTGCTGCCCGCCCTGCGCGAATACGCCCGGCAGAACCGGGAGCACTACCCCGCCGACTGGCTCGGCGACCTGGCCGAACGCGCGCACGACCACGACCGTGCGTCCTTCGCCGCCCGCGGCTGGGACGAGTGCCTGGCCGTACTCGACCGGCTGGAGGGCGCACTTGCGGCACCCGACCCGGAGGCCGACCCGTGCCTGGCCACCGGCCAGGGCTGGATCGCCGAGGAGGCGCTCGCCACCGGCCTGTACTGCTTCCTGATGCTGCCGGACGACCCGCCCGCGGTGGTCCGCCGCGGGGCCTACTCCTCCGGCGACTCCGACTCCATCGCCGCCCTGGCCGGCGCTTTCGCCGGCGCGCACCACGGTGTGGCGGCCTGGCCGGCCGAATGGGTCGAGGCGATCGAGTACCGCGACCGGCTGCTGGCGCTGGGCGCGGCCTGGGACGCCTGAGCGCCGCACTCGGCTCGCGCGGGCGTGCCCACGTGCGGGCCCGAGGCAGCGGGGCGGGTGGGCGGAAATCCAGGGGCCGTTCCGTGCGGGGTCCGGCAGCATAGGGGCATGTCGGACGCTGCCAGTGCTGTCTTCAGGGAATCCGAGCCGGGGCGCGGGGCCGCGCGGGCGGTGGGACGGGTCGAGGCTGCCCTGGCGGCTTCGGCGGCTCCGGGTGGGGACGGTCTGGAGCAGGACGAGCGGCTCGTCGAGGCTGTACGGGGCGCGGAGGCCGCCGGCGCCGGGGAGTCCGCCGCGGTGCTACGACTGCTGGCTGATCAGCCCCGGGGGCTACTCCGGCTGGATGAGGCCGTACGGCGGACGTGGGGCTACCACCTGCCCCGCCGTGGGCAGCCTCGGCGGGAGGCCGGGCCCGGTGGGTCGGACGGGCCGCTCGGCGTCGCGCTGGCGTCCGCTCATCCCGACGGGCGCGTACGGGAACGGACCGTGCGCCGGCTCGTCGAGTTGCTGGGTGACGGCCAACTCCCCGCTGACCTGCTGCCGTTCCTGATCCTGCGGACCGCAGACTGGGTGCGGCCGGTACGGGACCGGGCCCGCGCCGCGCTGGCGGTGCTGCTGGACGCGGAGCCGCAGCGGTTCGTTCCGGCGGCGCTGCCCGTCACGCTGCTGCTCGCACGGCGGGAACGCGGCGGGTTCGCCGAACGCCAGGTGCGCACGGCGCTGTTGTCCGCGCCCCGCACCGACCTCGTCCAGCAACTCCTGGCCGCGCCGGACCCGTTGGTGCGACGGTTCGTCCTGCGCGCCGCGCTCGACTCCCGGCGGCTGCCGCTCGCGGCCCTCGTCGCGATCACGAAGCGCGACGGCGACCGGCGCTGCCGGGGCATGGCTGCCGAGGCCGCCGTGCGCGAGGCGGTGTGGACCGCGCGGACCGACCTGCTGCGCCAACTCGCGGGGAGCCGGGACCCGGACGTCCGCGTGGTCGCGCTGACCGGCCTGGTCAGAACGGGGCTCGGCGCCGAGGTCACGTCATACCTGGACGACACCTCGCCGCTGGTCCGCGCAGTCGCCCGCGACGCGGTCCGCCGCGCCGGCGGTGACGCGCCCGGCTGGTACCGCAGCGCGCTCGCCGCCGCCGGCACGCCCGCGCCCGGCGCGATGGCCGGCCTCGGCGAGACCGGCCGCGCCGGCGACGCCGTCCTGCTGACGCCGCTGCTCGGCCACCCGGAGTCCGCCGTCCGGGCGGCGGCTCTGCGGGCGCTGCGCGTCCTGGACGCCGTGCCGGTGCGGGCCACCGTCCCGCTGCTGCGCGACCCGTCCACGAAGGTGATCCGGGAGGCAACCGCCGCCCTCCGCACGGTCGTCGGCCAACTGCCGGACGGGCTGGCCCGGTCGCTGCTGGCCGACCGCGACCGGGCGGCCGTCCGGCGGGCCGGATTCCGGCTGCTGAACGAACCCGACCCCGCCGAGCGGCTCCGCATCACCCTCGCCATCGCCGAGGGCGACCCCGATCCCCGGCTCGCGAAACGGGCCGCCGACGCGGCGGCCCGGCAGATCCGCGCCGAGCGCCTGCGGCGGTGAACGGGGCCTGCCGCAGCGTGCGTTCCGGACCGACGTTCCGGACCGGCGTTCCGGACCGGCGGACTGGATCGCACGACTGGATCGGCGAGGTGAGGGCACGCGTCAGCCATGGAACGCAGTGCGCAGGAGACTCCCGGAGCGGCCTTCGTGCTGGGCGGCGGCGGTGCGCTCGGGGCGTACGAAGTCGGCATGCTCAAAGCGCTGTTCGCCGCCGGGGTGAAGCCCGAGCTGGTGCTGGGGACGTCCGTCGGTGCGATCAACGGGGCGGCGGTGGCCGCCGAACCGTCGCAGGCGTCGGTGAGCCGGCTGATCGATCTGTGGACGGGGCTCGGCCAGGCGGGGGTCTTCTCCGGTTCGCTGGTGGGCCGGCTGTCCACGGCGGTGCGCAGCCGCACCCATCTGTACACCCCGGCGCCGCTGCTCGACCTGCTGCGCAGCCACCTGCCGGTCACGCTCATCGAGGAACTGGCCGTACCGTTCCAGTGCGTCGCGGCGAGCATCGAGCACGCCGCGGAGCACTGGTTCGACAGCGGACCGCTGGTCGAGGCGGTGCTCGCGTCGTCGGCCGTTCCCGGGCTGCTGCCGCCGGTCGGGATCGACGGCGAGCACTTCGTTGACGGCGGCCTGGTCAACAGCATCCCGGTGGGCCGGGCGGTCGCGCTGGGCGCCCGCGAGATCTACGTGTTGCAGGTCGGCCGGATCGAACGGCCGCTGGCCCCACCGAAGTTGCCGTGGCAGGTCGCCACGGTCGCGTTCGAGATCGCCCGCAGGCACCGTTTCGCCCGCGACATGGCCGACCTCCCGCCGCAGGTGACCGTCCACGTCCTGCCCAGCGGCGCGGCCCCGGCCGAAGCAGCCGGAACGCTGGGCCAGTTGCGCCACCGGACCTTCGGTCGGACGGCACAAAGGATCGAACGGGCGTACGCGGCCTCGTCGGACTACCTGTCGACGGCACTCGACGCGGCGAACGGCCAGAGGTGAGGGGCCGGGCGGCGAACCCGGAGGAGGAGCCGTTCGGCGAACCGGCCGCGAACCCGGGCGAGGGGCCGGCGCAAGTCCCGGCGGCGACACCGGGCAAGGGGTCGGTGCAAGTCCCGGCCGCGACACCGGACAAGGGGTCTGCGCAAGTCCCGACGTCTGACCTGCCGCCGAGCCCGGCAGTGCCCGCTCAGTCCCCTCCGCCGGCCGGCCAGACCGTACCGGCCCAAGCCACGGCCGCGAACTCGAACCACGGCCCATCCCATGCCCCGACCGCGAACCCGGGCGAGGAGCCGGCCGAAGTCCCGGCCGACGACCTGCCGCCGAGCCCGGCGGCGCCCCCTCAGCCCAATCCGCCCGCCGCGCCCGCCGGCCGAACCGTACCCGCCCAAGCCCGAGCGCACCCCGACCCGTCCACCGGCCGCAGCACCGTACCCGCCCAAGCCCGGCCTCACCCCTACCCACCCGCCGGCCGGGCCGTGCCGGCCGACAGCCGACCGCACCCCCACCCCACCACCGTCGCCCCGCGCTCCCTGCGCGCCGCCGCCGGAGAAGCGCTGGTCACCGGGGCCCGCCGGGTGATCACCACCTCGCTCCTGATTGCCATGCTCCCGCTGGTCGCCGCCGTGCTGCTCGCCGTGACGGTCCTCGGCGCGCCCGTCTCGCTCGCCACCCGCGGGCCGTGGCGGCCGACGCGTATGGCCGCGTTCGTGCTCACCTACCTCGTCGTCGACCTCGCCGGTCTGCTCGCGGCGACCGCGCTGTTCGTACGCCGGCCGCTCACCGGGCCGGCCGCGCGGGATCGGCGGGCGGCCGACGCGTTCGCCCTGCTCGCCCGGCTGCTCGCCGTGCTGCGCCGGGCGGCGGACCGGCTGTTCCGGCTGGAGGTCGAGATGACGCCCGCGCCGCTCGCCACCGCGAGGCAGCCGGACGCGCCCGCAGCCGTGCTCGTCCGGCACGCGGGGCTGGGCGACTCGTTCCTGATCCTGCAGATCCTGCTCACCGAGGGGGGTCTGCTGCCGCACACCGTCCTGAAGGGCCCGCTGCGGGCCGATCCGTGCCTCGACGTGCTGCTCGGCCGGGTGCCGCACTGCTTCCTGCCGCCGGCCCGCGGCACCGCCGAGGACGCGGTCGCGGCGCTGGCCGCCGGGCTGCGACCGCGCGACGCGCTGGTGATCTTCCCCGAGGGCGGCAACTTCACCCCGCGCCGGCACCGCCGCGCCGTCGCCTCGCTCCGCCGCCTGGGCCAGTACCGGCGCGCGTCGCGCGCGGCCGGGCTGCACTACGTCCTGCCGCCGCGGAACGCCGGGACCCTCGCGGCACTGGCCGCGGCCCCCACCGCCGACGTGGTCTTCGTCGGGCACGCCGGCCTCGACGTGATCGCCTCGCCGCGCGCGGCCTGGGACTTCCTTCCGTTCCGGCGTCCGGTACGGGTCCACTGGTGGCGGATACCGGCCGCGGAGATCCCGCGCGGGGAGGCGGCGGGCGGGGAGTGGCTGCTCGGGCAGTGGGAGCGGATGGACCGGTGGACGGCCGAGCAGGCGGGCGCGGCGACGCCGCGGGTCTAGGACGGGCAGGTGCCGCACCCCCAGGGTTCCCCGGTCCTTGGTTCCCTGATTCCCCGCCCCATGGTGGCGTACCTCACGAAAATCCGACAAAAGGAACTTGTGTGCTCACCCGCCCGTCTGACCCCACGAGGCCGATCGGGAAAGGCAGGCGGAGTCCGGCATGGGCGAGGCACGCGGCGACCACGAGCGCCCGGAGGACGCAACCTCCGGCAAGGATCGTGAGCGCAGGTTCGACCTGAGCGTGCCGCAGGTGGCGGGCAGCGCGGTCGCCGCGGTCGTGGCCGCGAAACTCGCGTCGAATCTCGGCGTGTACGGGACGATCCTGGGCGCGGGCGTGGTCAGCGCTCTGGGCACCTGCGGCGGTACGTTCCTCCAGCACGTCTTCCGGCACACCGGCCGGCAGGTGCAGGAGGTCGCCGTGCAGGCGCGCCCCGGGGTCCGCCGGATCCGGGGGCAGGCACGGGGCCGGGACCAGACGCAGGACCAGAGCCCGACGGAGACGCACGCGACGGACTCGACGGAAGCGGCGGCCCCGCCACCCACGGACCCGGCACCCACGGACCCGGTGCTCGCAGTACCGACGTCCGCAGAATCGGCGTCCGCAGAATCGGACCCGGGTCCGGGTCCGACCCCGGACCCCCGGCCGGCCCGTTCCCGCAGCTGGAAGCGCCCCGTCGCCGCCCTCGCCCTCGCCTTCGGCCTGACCATGGGCGGCATCACCTGCTACGAGGCCATCGCCGGCGAGAACATCAGCGGGCACGGCAACGGCACCACCGTCGGCAACGCCGTCAGCGGCCACAACTCGTCCCATTCGGGCGGCACCGGCCGCACTCCCACCCCCGCCCCCGGCGACGGCACGGGCACCGGCACCCCCTCGGACGGCGCCACCGGCACGCCGCACCGCAGCGACGGCAACGGGCGGCCAGGACCGGGCAGCACTTCGGCCCCGTCCACCCCGCCGTCCGCGAGCACCCCGTCCACGTCCGCGCCGTCCACGCCGTCCACCGGCCCCGGCACCGGTGACGGGCCGGGCGGCAGCCCCTCCCCGTCGGCCCCGCCGCCGGCCTCCGCACCGCCCGCGACCACCGCCCCGGCGCCGACGGCCACCCCGGGCGGCCAAGACGGCACACTCCCGGGCGGGGCCGCCGGCGACCCGACACCGTAACGGCGCGGCGCGGCGCTGCGCGGCGAACCCCTAGCTACAGCGTGCGTTCGAGGCGGTCCGCCAGGAGTTTCACGAAGCGGGACGGGTCGGGGAGTTCGCCGCCCTCGGCCAACAGGGCCATGGAGTAGACGAGTTCGGCCGTCTCGTCCAGCGAAGGGTCGTCCGCGCGCTCGGTGTGCGACCTGTTCAGGCCGACGATCAGCGGGTGCTTCGGGTTGAGTTCGAGGATCCGCTTCACATGCGGAAGCTCCTGGCCCATCGCGCGGTAGATGCTCTCCAGCGCCGGAGTCACGTCGTTCGTGTCGGAGACGATGCAGGCGGGCGAGACGGTGAGCCGGGAGGAGAGCCGTACCTCCTTGACGTTCTCGTCCAGTTGGGCGGTCATCCACGTCAACAGGCCGCTGAACTGCTCCTGTTGCGCCTCTCGCTCGGAGTCGGCCTCCTTCTTCTCCTCCTCCGTGCCGAGGTCGATCTCGCCCTTCGCCACGGACCGGAACTGCCTGCCCTCGAACTCCGGGACGGCGTCGACCCACACCTCGTCCACCGGGTCGGTCAGCAGCAGCACCTCGATGCCCTTGGCCTGGAACGCCTCCATGTGCGGGGAGTTCTCGACGGCCTGCCGTGACTCGCCGGTGAGGTAGAAGACGTGCTCCTGGCCGTCCTTCATCCGCTCCACGTACTGCGCGAGCGTGGTCGGCCGCTCCTTGTCGTGGGTGCTGTCGAAGGAGGACGCGGCGAGGATCGCGGCGCGGTCGGCGGGGTCGCCGAGCAGCCCCTCCTTCAGCACGCGGCCGAACTCCCGCCAGAACGTGGCGTACTTGTCCGCGTCGGCGGTCATCATGTCCTTGACCGTCGAGAGCACCTTCTTGGCCAGCCGCCGGTGCATCAGCTGGATCTGCCGGTCCTGCTGCAGGATCTCCCGTGACACGTTCAGCGACAGGTCCTGCGCGTCCACCACGCCCTTGACGAAGCGCAGGTACGGCGGCATCAGCGCTTCGCAGTCGTCCATGATGAAGACGCGCTTCACGTAGAGCTGGACGCCGCGCTTGTAGCCCTGCCGGAACAGGTCCTGCGGGGCGTGCGACGGGATGAACAGCAGCGCCTGGTACTCGAACGCGCCCTCCGCCTGGAGGCGGATGGTCTCCAGCGGGTCCACCCAGTCGTGGCTGATGTGCTTGTACAGCTCGTGGTACTCGTCGTCGGTGACCTCGCTGCGCGAGCGCGCCCACAGGGCCTTCATCGAGTTGAGCGTCTCGGGCTCGGCGGGGGCGGCGGGCTCCACCTCGGCATCGGTCGCGGCCTCGTCCGTCTCCCCGGGCGCCGCGTCCGTCTTCCCGGGCGCCGCGGACGGGGCCGGCGGCGCGGCCATCCTGATCGGCCAGGTGATGAAGTCCGAGTACCGCTTGACGATCTCCCGGATCTTCCACGGCGAGGTGTAGTCGTGCAGCTGGTCCTCGGAGTCCTCCGGCTTGAGCCGTAGCGCGATCGCCGTGCCCTGCGGGGCGTCCTCGACGGTCTCCACCGTGTACGTGCCCTCGCCGTCGGACGTCCAGCGGGTGCCCTCGCTCTCGCCGGCCCGGCGGGTGGTCAGCGTGACTTCTTCGGCCACCATGAAGCTGGAGTAGAAGCCGACGCCGAACTGCCCGATCAGCCCCTCGCTCGCCGCTGAACTCCCGCTGTCCTGGGCCTCCTTGAGCTCCCGCAGGAACGTGGCCGTACCGGAGTTGGCGATCGTCCCGATGAGGTCGACGACCTCGTCGCGGGACATGCCGACGCCGTTGTCCCGTACGGTCAGCGTCCGGGTCGACGGGTCGGCCTCGATGTCGATGTGCAGGTCGGACACGTCCGCGCCGAGTGTGTCGTCGCGAAGCGCCTCCAGCCGCAACTTGTCGAGCGCGTCTGAGGCGTTGGAGACGAGCTCGCGCAGGAACACGTCCTTGTTGGAGTAGATCGAGTGGATCATCATCTGCAGAAGCTGGCGGGCTTCCACCTGGAACTCGAACGTCTCGCTCGGCATAATCCGTTGGTCCTTCTCAGGCCACCAGGTCACCTGTTCATGGGGTCATGAGGTGACGGGGTGTGACGGGTACTGACCGCAGCACTCTAGAGGAGCGCCGCCGCCCGGCAGCGGCGCTCCCCGTGAGCAGAGGTGCCCGCGATCGGCCCGCCGGCCGCTTCTCCCCGGCCGGGGACCGGCCTCAGAGCTGGCGCTGCGCCTGCGGCTCGCGCCACATCGGGTACATGTGCGGGCCGCCGGGCAGGTCGATCGTGGTGCCGGTGAAAACGAAGCCGAGCCGCTCGTACAGGCGGCGGCTGCGCAGGCTGCTCGCCTCCAGGTACGCGTGCAGGCCGTCCCGGTCGCAGCGGTCGAGCACGTTGGAGATGAGGTCGGCGCCCCTGCCCTGGCCGTGCAGTTCGGTGGAGACGGCGATCAACTGGAGGTACTCGTGCGGCCGGTCGGTGGGGTGCGACTCGTCGAGTATCCGGACTATCTGCTCGATCCGCTCGTTGTCCGGGTCGATCGACTTGCGGAACTCGGCCGGCCCGTCGGCGGATTCGTCCCCGTGGGCGCCGCCGGCCGGCATGCTCATCCACAGCGCGACCGCCGAGCCGTCCTCGGCGATGTCCACATAGCCGTCGGCGAGCGCCATGTCGACGAAGGCGCCCATCATCATCGGGTTGCCGACCCGCCTGTCCTTCACGTCGGGGAAGATCCAACTGCTCACCGGGTCATCGTGGAACACCCGGTCGAGCAGCTGGGCCGCGGCCTCACGGTCGTCCGCTCCGGCCCTCCGAATCGCCAAACCCATCTGTACGACCGCCTTCCGCCTCAACGTCTCGACTGACTCCTCGGGCCCGGCGGCCGACCCGTACAACTGATCGTCCCGCCAGGGCGGTTGCAGCCTAGACCGTTCAGATGTTCTGGTGAACGGCAGGACCGCCCACCCGGAGCACACTCTTCCCCCTGGTGGTGCCGTCCGCCAACCGCTCGACTGCCAGGGCGAGTTCGCCGAGCTCGTACTCGGCGGTGACGTCCACCCGGACCTTGCCGTCCGCGAGCAGGTCCAGCGCGGCGCGGACGGAGGCGGCCAGCCGTTCGGGGTGGGTGCTGCTCAGCAGGCTGCTGTTGTACGTGAGCAGGGACGCGCCGCGCATCAGCAGGTCGTTGGTGTCGGCGAGGATGGGCTCGTACCCGGCGATGTTGCCGTAGGCCACCAACCGGCCGTGCGGCGCGAGCAGTTGCAGGCTCTCGCGGCGGGTGCCGGCGCCGACCGGGTCGAGCACGACGTCGAACCGCCGGTCGCCGAGCGCGGCGGGGAAGTCGTCGCGCAGCAGCACCTCGTCGTAGCCGAACTCGGCTGCGTACGCGGCCCGTTCCGGGCTTCCGGCCACACCGGTGACCGAGGCCGCGCCCCCCAGCCGGGCGAACTGGACCGCGAGCGTGCCCACTCCTCCGGCGGCGGCGTGTACGAGCACCCGCTCCCCCGGCCGCACCCGGGCGGCGGTGTTGACCAGGTCGTACGCGGTCGGCGTGCTCCAGCCGGCAGCCGCGGCCGTACGCAGCGGGAGCCGTCCGACGGGCAGCGCGAGGACGGCGGGCGCCACGACCACCTCGGCGCAGCAGCCCGACGCGGTCAGCACGGCGACCGCCTCGCCGACCCGGCCGCCGTCCACCCCGTCGCCCACCGACACGATGCGTCCGGCCGCCTCGAAGCCCGGGACGAAGGGGCGCGGCACGGGGAAGTGCCCGTCCCGGACCATCGTGTCCCCCCACTGGACCCCGGCGTACCCGACCCGGACCGCCACCTCGCCCGGGCCGGCGACGGGCACCGGCCGGTCCGTGACCTGGTAGCGGCCCTGCGCGTCGAGGACGACGGCCTGCATGGTGGTCATCACGGTCATGGGATGTAGCCTCCTGAGCTGACTCAGTATCCTGTGTCACCTGACCTGTCGAAAACTAGCTGTATAAGAGACCTGAGTCAACACAGGAACATGCGTGCACGTGCCGAGTGGGCGGGCGCGGGCGCGGGCCCGAGCGAAGGAGCGAGGAGAGCGATGGCCGACATCCCCGTCGAGGCGATCGAGGAGTACCTGTGCAACCGGATCAGGCGCGCCGAACAGGTGCTGATGGGCCACCACGAGGCCGTACTCCGCGGCTACGGCCTGACGATGACGCAGTACACGGCCCTGCTGGCCCTCGCGCGCGAGGGCGGCATGTCCGGCGCCCAACTGGCCCGCGCGTGCGGCGTGACGCAGCAGAGCATGGCAAGCGTCCTCACCACGATGGACAGCAAGGGCCTCATCCAACGCGAGCCGTCCCCGGTGCACGCGAAGGTCCAGATCAGCACCCTCACGGAGCACGGCCGCACCCAACTCGACGGCGCCTACGCCGAGGTGATCATCCTGGAACGCGCGCTGACGGCGGCTTTCACGCCGACCGAGTACGCGGAGCTGTGCGGCCTGCTGGAACGGGCGACGGTGGTACTCGCAGAACAGACGCCGACCCCGCCGGGCCGATCATCCCGCTGACGCGGGGGGTGGAGCGGGGGGCGAGCGCCCCGGCCGCAGGGGCGCGAGCAACCGAAGCGCACCCGCACCTGGGAGACGGGGCTCCGCCCCGACAGGGGCGCGAGGAACTGCGCGGCCAGCCCCCACCGGCCGTCAGCCACCCGACAACACCAGGGGCCACCCCCTCAGGGGCGCGGGGAACTGCGCGAGCAACCGAAGCGGACCGGCACCTGGGAGACGGGGCTCCGCCCCGACAGGGGCGCGGGGAACTGCGCGCTCAGCCCCCACCGGCCGTCATCCAACCGACAACACCAGGGGCCACCCCCTCAGGGGCGCGAGGAACTGCGCGACCAGCCACCGACGACCGGCACGCAACCACCGGCCCAACGGAGCAGCCCAGTTGTCCTCGGCCCACCGGCCGCCCCGGGGCTTACCGGCCCCCGCCGAGGGGACGGCAACCCGCCGACGGGGGTGATGAGCCGAGCCGGGAGGTATCGCGGCCCGGCCCACCACGCGTGTGGGCGTTACGCCGCCCCGCCCGGCCCAGCCGCAGGCGCCGAGTCGGACACCCCCGCCCCGACCGCCACCGAACCCTCAGCCGGGGCGTCGTCCTGCCCGCTGACCATCCAAGCCGCCGCCTCCGCCCGCGCGGCCCGCCGCCCAGGCGCAAGCAACCCCGCCGCGACCCCCGTCACGGCGACGACCGCCGCCACCACCTCCGCCGCCTTGAACCCGTCGATGAAGCGCCCCGGCGAGGAGTAGTCGCCGTGCGCGGCGAACACCGCCGCGAGGATCGCGACGCCGAACACCCCGCCCAACTCCCGCAGCGCGGTGTTCGCCCCGGCCGCCACCCCCGCGTCCTCAACGGGCACGGACGCGACCACCGCGTTCGCGACCGTCGGGAAGCACAGCGAGATCCCGATACCGGCGATGACCAGCGGCATCACCAACCGGCCGTAGCTGACGCCCGGTTCGGTGACCGCGGCGAGCCAGCCCAGCCCGCCGCCCTGCAACAGCAACCCGGCCACCATGAACGGCTTGTTGCCGAACCGGTCGGACATCACCCCGGCGACCGGCGCGACCAGCATCGGCATCGCCGTCCACACCAGGATCCGCAACCCGGCCTGCAACGGGTCGTATCCCAGGCCGGTCTGGAAGAGCTGCGCGATCATGAACAGCGAGCCGATCAGCGAGACCGCCTGGAAGAACACGACGACGTTCGCCGTCGAGAACGCCCGCCGCTTGAAGTAGCCGAGCGGCAACATCGGTGTGGGCGCCCGGCGTTCCCACCAGACGAACCCGGCGAGCAGCACCACGCCCGCGCCCAGCGAGCCGATCACCTCACCGCTGGCCCAGCCCGCGCTGGGCGCGCGGACCGGCGCCCAGGTCAGCGCGAACAGCGCCGCGAGCACCAACACCACCGCGATCGGGTCGAGTTGCGGCCGCGGCCCGCGGCTCTCGGTGAGCAGCAGCCGCGACAGCACGATGGTGACGACGCCGACAGGCACGTTGATCCAGAAGATCCACTGCCAGGAGATCCCCTGGATGATCGCCCCGCCGACGATCGGTCCCGCGGCCACGCCGAGTCCGGTGATGCCGCCCCAGACCCCGATCGCCGCGCCGCGCTTCTCCACCGGGAAGGCGTTGCTGATCAGCGTGAGGGTCAGCGGCAGGATCACGGCGGCGCCCGCTCCCTGCACGATCCGGGCGACGATCAGCCCGTTGACGGAGTCGGACAGCGCGCACGCGGCGGACGCGGCCGTGAACAGCCCCATGCCGAGTACGTACATCCGGCGGCGGCCGAAGCGGTCGCCGAGCGCGGCGCCGGTGAGCATCAGGCAGGCGAACGCCAGGTTGTACGCGTTGATCGTCCACTCAAGGTCCGACAGGCTCGCGCCGAGACTGCCGCGGAGCGTCGGCAGGGCGGTCGAGACGACCACCACGTCGAGGGAGGCGACGAACGCGCCGATGGAGCCGAGGACCAGCGTCCAGCCGGCCCGCTGCTGGGTCTGCGGAACGGACATCAGCGGCCGTCCCTCTTGGTGCCTGTGCCTGAACCGTTTTCGCCCGGAAGCCAGTTCGCGGCCGGGTGCGGGGGACTGGGTGGTTGGAGCACGCGGAGCGTGCTGTGCGCGCTGGGCGTGAAGAACGTGCTGGACATGGACGTACTCCGCTCGTGGAGTCCCTCTACCGGAGGGTGAGTTGTGCCGGTGGTCGTGGGGGGTGAATAAAGACCACGGCCACCGGCGGAACTCATCGGGCACAGCCCCCGGCCGGGCTCGGCGCGGCGCCCGACCGGCTCAACTCAGCACGGCGGGCAGGCCGAACAGCCTGAACATCGACGGGTCGCGGAACGCGAGGATCCCCGCGACGCCCGGGTCACCGGCGCCGGCGCCCGCCCCACCGGCACCCGCACCCGCTTCCGCTCCCGCCCGGGGGCCGAACGTCAGCATCTGCACGCAGTGCGGACGGAACAGCTCGCCGCCGCGGCCGTCCCCCGCCTCGTCGCGCCAGTACATCGCCAGGCCCAACTGCCCGCCGTTCGCCGTGACGGGCAGCGTCCGCAGCACCCCCGGCGCGCGGAAGATCCGGCGCCCGATGAACCGCCCGACATCCGCGCGGCCCGCGAACCAGTACGGCTCCGGCGGCATCTCCAGCGTCACGTCGTCCCGCAGCAACCGCAGCAGCGCCTCGATGTCGGCGTCGGCGAAGGCCCGCGCGTAGCCGTCGAGCAGCTCGCGGTGCCGGGCGTCCAGCCCTTGCGGGCGCACGTCGTCCTCGGTCAGCGCGTCCTGGTCCAGCTGCGAACGGGCCCGCTGCAGCGCGCTGTTGACGGCGGCGGTGCTGGTGTCGAGCAGCTCGGCGACCTCGGCCGCCCGCCAGCCGAGCACCTCCCGCAGGATCAGCACCACCCGCTGCTTCGGGGGCAGCCGCTGCAGCGCCACGATCAGCGCCAGCCGTACGCTGCCGCGCTCCACCACGATCGCGGCCGGGTCGGCGGTGAACGGGCCCGGCGCCGAGCCGAGCAGCGCGTCGGGCAGCGGCTGCACCCAGGAGATCTCCGGGCCCGCCGGGTTGTACGTCGCGTCCGGGTCGGTGGCCGGACCGCCGAGCCCGGCCGGGACGACCCTGCGGCTGTGGTGCCTGAGCGCGGTCAGGCACGCGCTGGTCGCGATCCGGTAGAGCCAGAAGCGCAGCGAGGAGCGGCCCTCGAAGCGGTCGTATCCGCGCCAGGCGCGCAGATACGTCTCCTGCACCAGATCCTCCGCGTCCTGCGCCGACCCCAGCAGCCGGTAGCAGTGCGCGAGCAGCTCCGGCCGGAAGGGCGCGGCGAGCCGCATGAACCCGTCCCGGTCCGTGCCCGTACCGCCCCCACCGCCCGGCACCCCTACGCCGCCGGCCCGCGAATCACCCGTCCGCGGCCCACCGGCCCGCAGGTCCCCGGCCCGTGCGTGCTCTGCGCGCCGCTCGCTGCTCACCGTGCTCACCGCGACTCCCTCGCTCACTTCGGGTCCACTCACTTCGGGTTCCGGGCAGGGAAGACCCCTGCCCGAATAGAGACAACGGGCGCGGCCGAAACTCATCGCGGCCCGCCCGGACCGGCCTGCCCGAGCCGGCCTGCCCGGGCAGCGCCCGGGCCCCGCTCCCCTACCCCTGACCTGCGGCTTGTCCCCGGGAGGCGTTTGCGACGGGGCTCGCCGGGCAGCCGAAGGTGGGTACCACGGCACGACAGGCGAAGGAGCAGACCATGGTGGAGCCGATTGCCGAACCGACCGGTGAGACGCCGTACGAGTCCCTGCGGGAGACCCGGAACGGCCAGGGGTCGGAAGCGGCGGCCCCCGACCGTCCCGCCCCGAGCGAGCAGTCCGGCCCCGACGAGGCCATGGAGCCCGCCACCCCCCGGATCGTGGTGGGTGTGGACGGCTCCGAGCCCTCCCTGCACGCCCTGCGCTGGGCCGCCAGGCAGGCCGCGCTGACCGGCGCGTCCCTGGAGGCCGTGATCGCCTGGGAGATGCCGTCGCTGTACGGCACCGGGATGATCCCCGGCATACCCGAGGGCTTCGACCTGGAGGACTCGGCGGCGAACGCGCTGTCCCAGGCGGTGGAGACCGCCCTGCCGCCGGAGCAGGCCACCGCCGTGGTGCAGACCCCGGTGCTGGGCAACGCGGCGCAGGCCATCCTCGACCGGGGCGAGGGCGCCGAGCTGATCGTCGTCGGAGTACGCGGGCACGGCACGTTCCGCTCGACGCTGCTGGGGTCGGTCAGCCATACGGTGACGCTGCACGCGGACTGCCCGGTCGTGGTGGTGCGCGGGAAGTCCGAGTAGCAGAGCCGGCCGGAATAGTAGGGGTGTCTGAGTAGTAGGGACGGGGACTGGGGCGGTCGGGCCGGTGCGGCGGCGCCGGCCCTTCGACGGTCATCCTACGAGCCCGGGGTCGACGCCCGCGGAAGTTATCCACAGGCCAGGTGACCTGAGGAGGTTATCCACAGGCTGGGGGGATCGCCGCCCCGGATGACCGCCGGGCGGAGCATCATAGGGCCATGAACGAGATCACCGGACCCGCCACCGGGTCCATGCCCGAGTGGGAGAAGCGGTATCGCGCGCCGCGCGTCGGACTGCCCGAGTGGGCTGAGGACGCCCCCGACCACAGCCTGTTCGTGTCCAACGTGACGGGCACCTACGAGCTGTACGCGTGGGATCGCGCGACCGGCGGGCGACGGCAGGTCACCGACCGGCCGAACGGCACGACGGACGGCACCCTGAGCCGCGACGGCGCGTGGGTGTGGTGGTTCTCCGACACCGACGGCGACGAGTTCGGCGTGTGGATGCGGCAGCCGTTCGGCGGTGGCGACGACATACCGGCGGCGCCCGGGCTCGACCCCTCCTACCCCGCGGGCCTGGCGCTCGGCGCCGACGGCCTGGCGGTGGTCGGCCGCTCCACGGACGACGAGGGCACGTCGGTGCATGTGATACCGCCGGACGGCGGTGAGCCCTACGAGATCTACCGGCACGCGGAGTCCGGCGGCGTCGGCGACCTGTCGGAGGACGGGACGCTGGTCGTCATCGAGCACACCGAGCACGGTGACGCGATGCACAGCGCGCTGCGGGTGCTGCGGGTGGCGGACGGCTCGGTCGTGGCCGAGCTCGACGACACCGACGGCGGCCGCCGCGAACTCGGCCTCGACTGCCTGGGATTCGCGCCGACGGCCGGCGACACCCGGCTGCTGGTCGGACACCAGCGCGCCGACCGCTGGCTGCCGATGATCTGGGACGTGGCGAGCGGCAAGGAGACGGCCCTGGCCATCGAGCTGCCGGGCGACGTGCACGCGGAGTGGTATCCGGACGGCTCCGCGCTGCTCGTGGTGCACGACTTCCACGCCCGCGGCGAGATGTTCCGCTACGACCTGGCGACGGGCACCCTCAGCCCGCTCGACAGCGCACCGGGCTCGATCGGCGGGGCGAGCGCCCGGCCGGACGGCACGGTGGAGTACCTGTGGTCGTCGGCCGAGCTGCCGCCGGCGGTGCGGTCCACCACCGGGGTCATCGTGCTGGAGGCGCCCGGGCTGCGGGCACCCGCCTCGGTGCCGGTGCGGGACGTGTGGGTGGACGGTCCGGCGGGGCCGATCCACGCACTGGTCCAGCAGCCGGAGGGGGAGGGCCCGTTCCCGGCCGTCTTCGAGATCCACGGCGGCCCGACCTGGCACGACTCCGACTCCTTCGCCGCCGGCCCGGCCGCCTGGGTCGACCACGGATTCGCGGTGGTCCGGGTCAACTACCGGGGCTCGACCGGCTACGGCCGGGAGTGGACGGACGCGCTCAAGCACCGCGTCGGCCTGATCGAACTGGAGGACATCGCCGCGGTGCGGGAGTGGGCGGTGTCCTCGGGCCTGGCCGACCCGGCGCGGCTGGTGCTCACCGGCGGCTCGTGGGGCGGCTATCTGACCCTGCTGGGCCTCGGCACCCAGCCGGACGCGTGGAGCGTGGGGATAGCCGCGGTGCCGGTCGCCGACTACCCCACCGCCTACGCCGACGAGATGGAGGCGCTCAAGGCCCTTGACCGCACCTTCTTCGGCGGCTCCCCCACCGAGGTCCCGGAGCGGTACGAGGCGTCGTCACCGCTCACCTATGTCGAGGAGGTCAGCGCGCCGGTCTACATCAGTGCCGGTATGAACGACCCGCGCTGCCCGATACGGCAGATCGACAACTACGTCGAGCGGCTGCGGGAGCTGGACAAGCCGCACGAGGTGTACCGGTACGACGCCGGACACGGCTCGCTGGTGGTGGAGGAGCGGATCAAGCAGGTCCGGCTGGAGCTGGCCTTCGCCCTACGGCACGTGGGCGGCTGAGGCACCGGAGTCGGCGCCGGCCTCGGCCTCCGCGGCGGCGGACCGGGCGGCGGCCTCCTGCTCCGGCTGCCCGGTCTGCTCCTGCTGCACCGGCTGGGCTCGGTCCTGGTGCCCGCCGAGACCGGGGCGGTCGGGCAGCAGGCCGAGGGCGGCGTCGGAGCGGGCCTCGCCCTCGCGCCGGACCAGCCGGAACCACATGAACACGGCGAAGCCGGCGAAGACGAACCACTCACCGGTGTAGCCGAGGTTCTGGAAGGCTCGCAGGTCGAGACCGCTGTCCGGCGGGGCAGCGGTGGGCACCGCCTTCAGCGGCGCGGCCGGGTCGGCGGCGGTGATCCAGCCGCCGTAGACCGGGTAGGGCAGCACGTTCACCAGCGAGGCGGCGCTGATGATGCCGAGCTGGCCGGCGGGCAGCGCGCCACCGTCGTAGACCCCGGCGGTGTCGCTGCTCTCCGGGTACTGGAGGGCGCCGGTGACGGTGACCTCGCCGGTCGGCGCCGCGGGCACGGCCGCGGCGCGGGCGGCGGTCACGTCACCGGGCAGCCAGCCGCGGACCACGGGAAGGGCGGCGCCGCCGCCACCGATACGAAGGGGGGTGAGTACGTAGTAGCCGGTGCGGCCGTCCAGCGAGCGGTCGGGGACCAGCAGTTGGTGGGCGGCGTCGTAGCGGCCGGTCGCGCTGACCAGCCGGCCCGAGTCGTCACCGTTCACCTGGGCGCGGGCGGTGGGCAGTACGGCCGTCAGCGGCACCGCCTTGGCGGCGGCCGCCGCGCTCTGGCTGTGCACGGCGGACTTGTGCTGGTCCACCCGGCCCTCGAACCTGCTCAGCTGCCAGCTCCCCATGAACACGCAGAAAGGCACGGACAGCAGCGCGAGCACACTGAACGCCAGCCAGCGGGGCGTGAGCAGGAACCGGTACACGCCTCAACGGTACGGGGGCGGTTCTCCGGCCCGGCAACCGGGACCCGTCAGGGCGTCGGGGTGGCCGTGTCGGTCGGGGCCGGCGGCACGGTCGCGGTGTAGATGGTGCCGGCGCAGGCGTCCTGGATGACCGGGCCGTCGACCGTCGGGGCGCCCGGTACGGCGGTGTGGTTGAGGGCCACGCTGGCCTGCGGCACGGACGGATCGGGTGTCTCGTCCATGAGGAGCTGCGGCGCGAGGTCCGAGGAGTCGGTGCCGGGGGCGGCGGCGCCACCGGGGTCGGCGCTGCCCGGGTCGGCGGTCGGGGTGTCGGTCGGCGTGGGCGTGTCCGGCGGGGTGGTCGGCACGGGGCAGCCGCCCGGCCCGGTGTCGGCCGGCACCCAGGCGAAGGCGACCTCGTAGTCCTCGCCGGGGCCGAGCACGATCGGCTGGTCCGGGTCGCTCGAGGGCAGTCCGGCGGCGGGGTCGCCTGCGGTGTGGTCCACCACGGCGATCTTGGAGGCGTCGGCGGCGCCGTGCGCCACCGCGTCCACCTGGCCGCCGTTGGGCACCTTGCAGGGAGTGCTGGAGACGTTGGCGACCCGGAACCAGCCGTAGACCTTGCCGCCGGAGTCCGGCGCCTGGACGTCGCTCGCGCCCTGGCCGAGCTGCGAGCCCGCACAGAGCGGGGCGTCGGCCGGCACCGGGTTGTGGCCGGAGGTGTGGGAGCTGGAGGTGCCGGGCGGGTCGTAGGTGCCGCCGTGGCCGGCCTGCGGCGGCGCCTGGCTCGTACTGCCGCTGCCGTCGGGCACGCCCGGGGATTTGCCGGGCACCCCGACCGAGCCGTTGGAGCCGCCGGCCGACCCGGAGTGCCCGCCGAGCGTCGGGGCCTGGGAGCTGGCGGTGCTGACGGCCGAGGCGCTGGTACGGCTCTCGTGGCCGGCCACCCGCATCAGCGCGGGCACCGCCATGCCCACGAGCAGTACGGCGGCGACGGCGCCGGCCAGTGCCTGCCGGCGGTGCTGGCGGCGGGCCGGGACGGCGCGCTGCAGGTAGTCGAGGGCGGCGGCGGAGGGCTCGATGGACCGTACGGCGTCACGCATGAGCGCGCGCACGGCGGCCTCGTCGAATGACTCCTCGCATTCGCTGTGCGGGGAGCGGGCCTCGGGCTCGGGTTCCGGATCCGGCTCGGGCGCCGACTTCTCGGCCGCGGTCTCCGGCTCGGGCGCGGCCTCGGGCTCCCGTGCGGGCTCGGGCTTGGTGTCCGCCTCAGGCGCCTCGTCCGCCTCGGCGACGGCCTCGGGCGCGGATTCGGCCTCAGCCTCGGCAGCGGGCTCGGCCTCAGCGGCGCCCTCAAGCGTGGGCTCGACCTCGGGCGCGGGTTCTGGCTGCGCCTCGGGCTCGGAGTTCTGGTGGTCCATGCCCTGCGGATCGTCGGGAACGTTCGAGGGGCTCATGCGGTCGCCTCCATCGCGACGCGCAGCGCCGCGAGTCCCCGCGAACCGTACGCCTTCACCGAGCCGAGCGAAATGCCCAGCGTCTCGGCGACCTGTGCCTCGGTCATGTCGGCGAAGTAGCGCAGCACCAGCACCTCGCGCTGCCGCCGCTGGAGCTTGCGCATGGCGGCCTTGAGCTGGTCGCGCTCCAGGATCTCGTACGCGCCCTCCTCCGCACTGGCCATGTCAGGCATCGGCTTGGAGAGCAGCTTCAGGCCGAGGATGCGGCGGCGCAGCGCGGAGCGCGAGAGGTTGACGACGGTCTGCCGCAGGTAGGCGAGCGTCTTCTCGGGGTCGCGGACCCGGCTGCGCGCGGAGTGCACTCGTATGAACGCCTCCTGCACCACGTCCTCGCACGAGGCGGTGTCGTCGAGCAGCAGCGCGGCCAGGCCGAGCAGTGAACGGTAGTGGGAGCGGTAGGTCTCGGTGAGATGGTCCACCGTGGTGCCAACAGCCATCGCGGCGTCAGTGCCCTCGCTCTCGGGGGCAGTGCCCACACGCACCGGCCAAGGCGCGATCACCGGAAATCCGCCATGCCCGTGCCCGCCGCCGGCACCAGGGGTGCGCGAATGCGGTCGCGGAACGAGCGGAGGGGCGATTCCGCCCAGCCGCCCGAATGTCGTTTCGATCCCCAGTGCCTCCGCCACGCCTGTATGACACGCATCCCCCCGTCAGGGTTGTACGCGGCGCAGGTGTAACCGTTCGAGTACGCACCGGAGTTCACGCGCGAGGCGACAGCGGCGGCAACAACGGCAGCAGCAGCCGGTCCGGCGTCGATCATCCCCATGCGTACCAGCTCTTCCTCAACGCCCCGCTCGCACCGACGCCCCCTGTGACCCGAGCGATGTGCCTCGCCCTGGGGCAGTTCGCTGACACAAAGACGCTCCCCTGTGACGGTCGGTTGCAGTCACGGGAGAGCAAATTCTCCAACGGGTGAGTGTGCTGCCACAAGTGGTCCAGACCTGCAGTTTCATCACAATCACGTGCGGGGCGCAACGATTTTCTCGTCGCGCCCCGCCGTTTCACGCCTCGCCGTTCCGCGGCCCACCCTCAGCGGGCCGCCCTCAGCCGTTCACCCTCAGCGGCCGGTGCCTCCGTACACGACGGCCTCGTCGCTGTCGCTGTCCAGGCCGAACGCCGAGTGCACCGCCTGGACGGCCGGCTTCACGTCGTCGACCCTGGTGACCACCGAGATCCGGATCTCGGATGTCGAGATCAGCTCGATGTTGACGCCGGCGTTGGACAGCGCCTCGAAGAACGTCGCGGTGACCCCGGGGTTGGTCTTCATCCCGGCGCCGACCAGCGAGATCTTGGCGATCTGGTCGTCGTACCGCAGCGAGTCGAAGCTGATCAGCGCCTGCGCCCTGGTCAGCGCCTCCATCGCCCGGTGCCCCTCGGTCTTGGGCAGCGTGAAGGAGATGTCGGTGAGCGCGGTGGCGGCGGCCGACACGTTCTGCACGACCATGTCGATGTTGATCTCGGCGTCCGCGATCGCGCGGAAGATCGTCGCCGCCTCGCCCGGCTTGTCCGGCACCCCGACCACCGTGATCTTGGCCTCGGACGTGTCGTGCGAGACACCGGAGATGATCGCCTGCTCCATCGGCCTGTCTCCTTGCGGTGGTTCGTTGCTGACCCAGGTGCCCGGAAGCCCGGAGAACGAGGACCGTACATGGATCGGGATGTTGTAGCGGCGGGCGTACTCCACACAGCGGTGCAGCAGCACCTTCGAACCGGAGCTGGCCAGCTCCAGCATGTCCTCGAAGGCGATCCAGTCCATCTTGCGGGCCTTCTTCACCACCCGCGGGTCGGCGGTGAAGATGCCGTCCACGTCGGTGTAGATCTCGCACACCCCGGCGTTCAGCGCCGCGGCGAGCGCGACCGCCGTGGTGTCGGAACCGCCGCGGCCCAGCGTGGTGATGTCCTTCTTGTCCTGCGACACGCCCTGGAAGCCGGCCACGATCGCGATGTTGCCCTCGTCGAGCGCGGTGCGGATCCGGCCCGGCGTGACGTCGATGATCCGGGCCCTGTTGTGCGACGAGTCGGTGATCACACCGGCCTGGCTGCCTGTGAAGGACTGCGCCTCGTGGCCGAGGTTTTTGATCGCCATCGCCAGCAGCGCCATGGAGATGCGCTCTCCGGCGGTCAGCAGCATGTCGAACTCGCGGCCCGCGGGGATGGGTGACACCTGCTCCGCGAGATCGATCAGCTCGTCCGTCGTGTCGCCCATCGCGGACACCACGACGACGACCTGATGGCCGGCCTTCTTGGTGTCGACGATCCGTCGGGCGACGCGCTTGATGCCTTCGGCATCGGCGACGGAGGAGCCGCCGTACTTCTGCACGACAAGGCCCACGTGCGCTCCTCGCTCAGGGGTTTTCTGTTGCGGTCGGCCCAGTTTAACGAGCAGGCCGGATCCGCCCCGGGCGTATTGCATGGTGAGACATGTCGCTCAGTACGTGATCACCTGCGGGAGGGCGGCCACGACGGGCCCCGGCCCCCTCCCCCGTGATCGCGTCGCCGGGCGCAGCCCCCGTGATCACCTAGCTGGACGCAGCCTCCGTCATCACGTGGCCGGGCGCAGCCCCAGCGTGCCGAGCTCCTGCTCCATCACCTTGCCGGCCTTCTCCGCGAGCGCGTCATCGTCATCGTCGTCGCTGCCGGTGTCCAGGCCGTCCAGCTCGTCCAGCGGACTGTCCAGCCGTACGTGCGCGACCAGCGACTGCAGCGCGCGCAGCGACGCGCTCGCCGTGGAGCCCCAGTTCGACAGGTAGGAGAACTGCCACCACCACAGCGCCTCGGAGATCCGCCCGGCCCGGTAGTGCGCGAGGCCGTGCGTGAGATCGGCCACCACGTCGGCCATGTCGTCCGAGATCCGGCAGGCCACCGGCGTGGACCGGGGCACGTACGGGTCGAAGACCTCCGAGTAGACGTCGATCGGCTCCAGGAGCGCGGCCAGCCGCTGCCGCAGGTCGTCCTCGTCCGGCTCGGGGCCGACATCCGGCTCGTACCGCTCGTCCGGCACGATGTCCTCGTGCGCGCCCAGCCGGCCGCCGGCCAGCAGCAGTTGCGAGACCTCGAGCAGCAGGTACGGGACCGCGCTGTCCGGGTCGTCGCCCTTGGCGACCTCGCGGACCGAGAGGATGAAGCTCTCGATCTGGTCGCTGATCTGGACGGCGAACTCGTCCGGCTCCTGCGGCTCGCGCGGTTCGGCGCCCGCGTCCGTACCGCTGCCGGTACCGGGGCCTGAGCCCGTGCCGGCGCCGTTCTCGTTCTTGTTCTTCTTGTTCACCACGGTGTCAGACATCGAGCAACCGCCTCCCTTCGAAGGCCCGCCCCAGCGTGACCTCATCCGCGTACTCCAAGTCGCCGCCCACCGGCAGGCCGCTGGCCAGCCGCGTCACCCGCAGCCCCATCGGCTTGACCATGCGGGCCAGATACGTCGCTGTCGCCTCGCCCTCCAGGTTCGGGTCGGTCGCCAGGATCAGCTCGGTGACGGTGCCGTCGGCGAGCCGGGCGAGCAGTTCCCTTATCCGCAGGTCGTCAGGACCGACGCCTTCGATCGGGCTGATCGCCCCGCCCAGTACGTGGTACTTCCCGCGAAACTCCCGGGTACGCTCCACCGCCACCACGTCCTTGGGCTCCTCGACCACGCAGATGACCGACGGGTCGCGGCGCGGGTCACGGCAGACCCGGCACAGCTCGTCCTGCGCGACGTTGCCGCACACACCGCAGAACCGCACCTTCGCCTTGACCTCGGACAGCACGTGCGCGAGCCGCCGCACGTCCGCCGGATCGGCCTGGAGGATGTGGAAGGCGATCCGCTGCGCGCTCTTGGGACCCACGCCGGGCAGCCTGCCCAGTTCGTCGATCAGGTCCTGAACCACGCCTTCGTACACGCCGACGCCTTCCTTGTTCCTCGTCGCATTGGTCGTACAGGTCGTAGGGGTCGTATAGGTCGTACGGGAGGGACCGGGGACCCGGTTGGCCGGGACCCGTGCGAAACGGGGCTCCGGACCTGGGTCAGAACGGCAGGCCGGGGATACCGCCGAGCCCCTGGGCGAGCGGGCCGAGCTTGGCCTGCTGGAGCGCCTGCGCGGTCTCGTTCGCGTTGTGGACGGCCGCCACCACCAGGTCGGCGAGCGTCTCGGTGTCCTCGGGATCGACCGCCTTGGGGTCGATGGCCAGCGCGCGCAGCTCGCCGGCGCCGGTGACGGTCGCCTTCACCAGGCCGCCGCCCGCGGTGCCCTCCACCTCCGTCTCGGCCAGCTCCTGCTGGGCCGCGGCGAGGTCCTGCTGCATCTGCTGGGCCTGCTGGAGCAGCGCCTGCATGTTCGGCTGACCACCAGGGATCACGGGTTCGCTCCTGCCTTACGACAACGGTCGTTCGCCGGCTGTTGAACGGTCGTTCAACAGCCTTCCGCGGTGGCCGCGCGGCCACCTTTCAGCTCACAGGGCGAGCCTACGTGCTCGTACGGCGCAGCGCCCTACGCCGTACGGAGGATCGGAACGGCGCTGCCTCCGCCCGGAGTACCGCCCTGGTTGCAGACGGGGTGTCGTCGCAGGTCAGACGTGCTTGATGTCCTCGATCACGGTGGCGCCGAGTTCCTTTATGAAGAGGTCGTGACCGGTTTGGACGGCCGAAACCTCCAGATCCGGATCGTCGTCCTCCGGGATGTCGTCCTCGATCGGGGGCGGCGGCGGGTCGTCGTCGTCCGGCGGGACGGAGTGCGTGAAGTCGGGCCGGGCGGCGGGGGCCGGCGCGGAACGGGGGGCGGGGGGCGCGGCGGCGGTGCGGAGCGCGCCTTGCGTGTCGGGGGGCGGGCCGCCCTGCGGGCCGCCTTGAGGGTGGCCGGGGCCCCCCGGACCCTGGCCTGCGCCCGGACCTGGGCCTTGACCCTGGCCTTGACCGCCGGGACCTGCACCTGGACCTTGGCCGCCGGGGCCGTTGCCGTACGCCGAGGGGCCGCCGCCGTACGATCCGCCGCCGTACGATCCGCCGCCGCCCTGGCCCTGCGGCCCGGGAGGGCGTGGCCCCTGCGGGGGCTGGTGCGGGCCGCCGGCCTGACCGCCCTGGCCGCCCGACGGGTCCACGATCGCCTCGATCCGCCACTGCACGCCGAGCGCGTCATGGACGGCCTGCTTCAGCACGTCCTCGCTGCCGCTGTTGGTGAAGCTGTTGCGGGCGCCGAGGTTGTCGAAGCCGATTTGCAGGGTCTCGCCGTCGAACCCGGAGACCTGGGCGTTGTTGAACAGCAGCATCCAGGTCAGCCGGCGCCGGTTCTTGACGGCGTCCAGGATCTGCGGCCACGCCTGGCGGACGCGGGTGGGGTCGCCGCCAGGTCCCGCCGACGCCGAGGCAGGGGTGGGGGCGGGGGCGGGGGTTGCGGCCGGCTGGGACGGGGGCGGCGCCGCTTGAGGCTGGGGTTGCTGCTGCGGTGCTCGCGCCGGGGGGCTCGCGGGGGCGCCCGCGGTCGTCGGCCAGGCGCCGGGGCGCGGGGCGGCGGGGGCCGGGGCGGGGGCCGCGGGGGGCGTTGCCTGGACGGGGGCGGCGGCATCGGCGGCTTGAGGTTGCGGGGCCTGCGGGGGTGTCGACTGCTGGGCTTGCGGTTGCTGGGCCTGCGGTGGCTGGACGGGTGTCTGCTGGGCGGGGGGCGGCGTGGCCTGCGGTTGCCGGGCTGCCGGCTGCTGACCCTGCGGCTCACCGGCCGTACGGTTGCCGGCCCCGCCACCCATCGCGGCGCGGGCGGCGGCAGCGCCACCGCCGGGCGGGACGGGCTGGCCGGGCTGGCCGCCGCCGTGCTGTTGCGGGCCGGTCTGAAGCGCGCCGGCGAGCGCGTTCTCCACTGGCCCGACGGGCCCGGCGGGTGCGCCAGGTCCGACGGCGCCGGCGGCCGCGAATCCGCCGCCCGTCATCATGCCCGCCCCCGTCCCGACCCCTCGCTCCAGCCGTTCCAGCCGGGCCTGCACCGACCGCTCGTCGTCGTAGGCGGCGGGCAGCAGCACGCGCGCGCAGATGAGTTCGAGCTGGAGCCGCGGCGAGGTGGCGCCGCGCATCTCCGTCAACCCGGTGTTGACCAGATCGGCGGCGCGGCTCAGCTCGGCGGCGCCGAACACGGCCGACTGGGCCCGCATCCGTTCGACCACCTCGCGGGGCGCGTCGATCAGCCCGGTGTCGACGGCGTCCGGCACGGCGGCCAGGATCACCAGGTCCCGCAGCCGTTCCAGCAGGTCGGCGACGAACCGGCGCGGGTCGTGCCCGCCCTCGATCACCCGCTCGACGATCCCGAAGACCGCGGCGCCGTCGCCGGCCGCGAAGCCGTCCACCACATCGTCGAGCAGCGCGGCGTCCGTATAGCCGAGCAGCGCGGTGGCCATGGCGTACGTCACGCCGTCCTCGGCGGCGCCGGCGAGCAGCTGGTCCATGACCGACATCGAGTCACGTACCGAACCGGCCCCGGCCCGTACGACCAGCGGATACACCCCGTCCTGCACCGGGATCGCCTCGCGGTCGCAGACCTCGGCGAGGTAGTCGCGCAGCGTGCCGGGCGGCACCAGCCGGAAGGGGTAGTGGTGGGTGCGCGACCTGATGGTGCCGATGACCTTCTCGGGCTCGGTGGTCGCGAAGATGAACTTCAGGTGCTCCGGCGGCTCCTCGACCACCTTCAGCAGGGCGTTGAACCCCGCCGAGGTGACCATGTGCGCCTCGTCGATGATGTAGATCTTGTAGCGGCTGCCCGCGGGCCCGAAGAACGCCTTCTCCCGCAGGTCACGGGCGTCGTCCACACCGCCGTGCGAGGCGGCGTCGATCTCGATGACGTCGATCGACCCCGGCCCGTTCCTGGCCAGGTCGAGGCACGACCTGCACTCACCGCAGGGGGTCGGCGTGGGCCCCTGCTCGCAGTTCAGGCAGCGGGCCAGGATCCGCGCACTGGTCGTCTTGCCGCAGCCACGCGGCCCGCTGAACAGGTACGCGTGATTGACCCGGTTGTTCCGCAGCGCCTGCTGCAACGGGTCAGTGACGTGCTCCTGCCCGATGACCTCGGCGAAGGTCTCGGGACGATAGCGGCGATACAGAGCGAGAGACACGCCTACGACGATATCCGGGCCCACTGACATCCGACCCCACCCCAGCTCCCCCGGGGCCCCGAGCATGCGAAGACCCCCCACGCACCCGCCAGAGCCCACCTACCCTTGCTGCCTTCCGGCCCTGGGGGAGTTCAGCGAGATAGCGCCACGTGAGGGGCTGCGCCCAACCCTACCCGATCCCCCACCCCCGAACGAGTTCGCTACCACCCCTCCACGTCTTGTACTGTTTGCGGCGGAGGATTCGCCTAGTGGCCTAGGGCGCACGCTTGGAAAGCGTGTTGGGGGCAACCCCTCACGAGTTCGAATCTCGTATCCTCCGCCAGTGCCTCACCGGGCACGACGTCGATGGGCCCCGCTGCTCGCAGCGGGGCCCATCAGACGTTCCTCAGCCCTCGTTGTCCTGGTTTTTGTCCACAGAGAAGGCCGAGGGTCCCAGATGGCGTCGGCAATCTTCTTGGCGACGTCCTTCAGCATCGCGTCCGGCACATGGAGGTAGCGCGCCCGCATGTGGGCGGACGTACCCGGTTCCCAGCCCATGATCTGGTCGATGACCCGGGCGGGGACCCCGAGCAGCATGGGCACGGTGGCCGCAGTGTGCCGGGCATCGTGCAGCCGGCCGTCCCGCACCCGTGCGTCCACCAGGAGCCGCTTCCTGTTCGGGCTCAGCGGGCCGCCTAACGCCCTGGTGAACGAACGTCCCGAGCGTCGTCGCCGACAAGCGCCTGCGGGACTACGGACGGGTTGATCAGCCCATAATTGGAGTCAGTACCGAGCGACCCGGCGCATCGCACCCGCCCCCGTGCACTCACCGCGATCGGAGAGCATTGTGAAGAACAGCGAGTTGTGGCGAGTGGTTGACAACGAGAGTGGTATCCAGTCCATCGTCAGCACGCCCTCCGAGGCGGTCGCGTTTGTCAACAGCCGGTTCGACACCGATGACGACGACGAGCCGTTCAGCATCACCAAGGTCGGCCCTCTCCTTCCGAAGCCGCTCGAGGTCCTCACCGCATGGGCAGCCAAGAAGGACGGCGAGCGAACCGACGGGCGTACTGCCCCGATCACCATCAGGCCGGTTGTGACGGACAACGCTAGCGAGTGCGATGACGTCGTGCTCTGGGGCGACGTGTACGTCTCTTGGGACCACGACATGTACACCGTCGAGGAGCCGGACAGCTCCGAGTACAGCGAGGCTTACAACGCAGCCGAGTTGAGCGCGATCCTCGACGAGTACGCCGACGACTACGAGTACGCACCTGAAGGGCCCGACAGCCACAGGTGGCCGAAACCGGAAGAGTTGATCACCTACGGCGCCCAGGAATGTGCCAAGCGGTTCGGGCACCTCGACGACGACGCCCTACTGTGGCTCGCTGCCACCCGCATCACGCTCGCCGTGTGGCGCAACACACCCGTCGAGAACTGGCATGCCGGGAAGAGTCCGCTCCACGACGGCACAATGATGCGGATCAACACGGCAACCACCCGACTCGTACGCTCGATGCTGTCGTTCGACCATGTCGACTGGATCGGTCTCGGTCTCGCGATCGTCAACCCGTCCCGGGTTCTACCGACCGGGCAGTCTGTCCTCGAGCTCGGGCTGGCCTGCCACAACCCTGACGACCCGGCACACGAGGTTGATCCGCGCGTAGAACTCGCGGGGATGGCACAGGTCGCGATCTCATGGGGGCGAAGGTACTGCCTTAGCGAGAAGGAGTTCGGCCTGCGAACCCTGATCGAATCCTTGTGCGCGTCCGACAACGGCTGGTTCGGGGAACCGAGTTGGGGGCGCATCGTCGATCGGTTCCTTACGGCTGTCGACGACCGGGAGAATGCGCACTGGCGCATACACCGGGACAAGCCTTGGTTCGACGAGTGGTTCACCAACCGGCCGGCCGACATTGCGGACACCACGGAATTTCGTCGTCTGCTCCTTGCCGGGCCCGACCTGCTGTCCGAGGAGGCCGCCGAATGGTGCGTGGAAGGTGCCATCGGCTACGTCTGCCAGGACAACCACGCAAACGGCTGCCCGCGGTGCGATATCCCGCTGGCAACGGAGTCCTCAAACGAGTGACGGCAGTGGCCAGCGATTCTAAATCCCGTGTCAGTTCGGCCAGTCACATGACATCGCGACTGAGAGAATGACACGGGATCTGAGAACCTACAAACTATTCAGCGATCCCCAGTCATGCTGACGAACCTTGCGTAGTGCCCCTGGAAAGCAACCGTTGCTATACCGTTAGGTCCGTTCCGATTCTTCCCGACGATCAGGTCTGCTTCACCCGCTCTTGGAGACTCTCGGTCGTATGCATTCTCACGATGGAGAAGGATCACCGTATCCGCGTATTTTTCCAAGGACCCCGGGATTTCATATAGGTCCGGACGGCGAATGCAGCAGACTTCCATGCCAAGTTAATTTCCGCCCGCGCACGGAACCCCGTGGCAAACGGCATCCGGCCGTCGGCGCCCTCGACCGCGTTCTCGGTGCCCGAACGTGACGAAGGTCTTGGTCGGCAGGGTACACCGAGGGTGATTGTTCAAGCATATAGCTGGGCTGGTATTCGACTGAAGGTCGTTCGACGGCCTGCACCCGCAGGATTTCACCGACGGCCGAGCAACCAGGATCAGGCCATGTCCGCCACCTCAGCCGCGTCACGGAAGCCCGGACGGACCGGGGATTCCTCCCGTTCCGCCCGGGCGCGGCCCGGGGTGCCCTCCAGCAGGACTGGCGCCGGCGCTCGCCACCGCCTCCGCCCGGGCGTCATATGACCGGCTCGGAGGGTTGCAGTTCGGGTTGCATTCGCCCCCGTTCAAGTACGTCCGCAGGTCGCACGGGCCGGTGCTGCCTACCAGCTCAGAACGATGGCGAACTCTTGCGGATCACCCGACGAACAGTTGGAAAGCGTGTTGGGGGCAACCCCTCACGAGTTCGAATCTCGTATCCTCCGCCAGTGCCTCACCGGGCACGCTACGCGGGTGCCCGCCGGCGGCCCGAGGCCAGGCGCACAGGTGTCTACACTCCTCGGGCAGGACGAGAACGAGCGGACTCGATCCGACCAGGCCGACATGGAGAGCTACCTCGAGAATGCGCTGACGCTCCTCCCCTTGGTCGGAGTCACGCAGTTCGCAATCCTGGAAGCGCCATCGCAAGCCCGGCAACCGCTGTGGCCGTCGCTCCCGTGGAAGGGACGGACGACACCGAGTGATCTGCGCTGCACTCGGCACAGACCCGAACGCCTTCACGACGACCTTCACGACGTGCTGGGCGACATCGAACGGACCTCTGACGGGCCGTGCGTGTCGGCACGAATCTACGTGGCAGGCCCGAAGCACCAGGAGTATGGTGTGTTGTATGGCGAGTAAGAAAGTAACGGTGACGATCCCCGAGGATCTTCTTGACGAGATCCGAGCGGAGGCGGCTGAGCGCGGCCTGTCGGCGTACGTCGCTGAGGCACTGCGGGTCAAGCGCGACCGGGACCGGCTCGTGGAACTCGTCGGCTGGATGGAGGAAGAGCACGGCCCGGTCACCGAAGACGAACGCACGACGGCCCTCGACGAGCTGAACAACCTCGACGCGGAGCACGAGCGTCGTCGGACCAGCAGTGTCGGAGACGCCGCGTGAAGAAGCGAGGCGGCGAGCACGGGCCCACGCTCCGGGCCTTCGTGCTCGATTGCGAAGCCTTGTCCCTGGCCGTACGCGGTGACCGGAAGATGATCGCCTGGCTCGACCTCGCGGCCCGGGGCGAAGCCGAGGTGGTGACATCTCCGATGACGTTGGTCGAGGCGTACGACGGTCGGATCACCGAGCAGCGCTGGGACTGGGTGCTCTCTCGCCTCAAAGTCGCCGACATCGGAAAGGACGAAGCCCGGCAGGCCCGCCGGCTCCTGGCCGATGCCAAGTTGCACGGTCACAAGTACGCGATCGATGCGGTGCTCGCCGTCGTTGCCCGTCGACAGCAGGGCCAGGTCACCGTCTTCACCTCGGATGTCGACGACCTGGAGAAGCTGCTTCCGAACACGGTCGTCGTCAAGAAGGTATGACACCGTCGTCCGGTCTCAGCTCTGGTCTCATTCGCCGTCGTCCAGTCCCGTCCGCTGGATCCTCGCTACGTGCTTCCGAGCGAGATGGCCACGAGCAGGATCCCCGCCGACGCCGCCGGCATTCGCGCACTTTCCGGCAGTCGCAGCACAGCTGGGAGCCACGTCATAAACGGTGCTACTACGGCGAGCCGTGCCAATCGCAGCGGCTCCCAGTTGTGAGCAGCCCCGCGCGGCGATTTCACTGCCGCGTGGAGTCTTTGCTTTCGGGGGTCAGCTCCGCAGGGTGGCGATGGCCTTCTCGATACGCCGTTGGCGCGTCTCGGGCTTCTTCGCGCTCTCGACGGCGCGCACGTGCTCGCGCTTGCGGCTATGGGAGAGGTTGTCGTAGGCGGCGCGGGCGAGTGGGTCGTCGTCCAGGGCCTGAGCGAAGTCCGGGGGCTCGACGACGACGCGCGGCTCGGTGTCGAGCTCCAGCTCGACCTCGACCTCCTCGCCGATCGCGACATCCGCGGCCTGCCGGTTGGCGTTGCTGAGGCCGAGCAGATGGCGGCCTCGCATGATGGCGACCCGGCTCTGCCAGGAATGCCCGTTGACCGTGATCGTCACCGGCGGCCCCGCGCCCCCGCCGAGCGCTGCTACCACCTCGGGCGGAACTTCCAGGCCCCGCATGGGCTCGGGTGGCTCGACGAGGGTGCGAAACTTCATGATCTTCCTCCTGTTGTTCTGCCTGCCCACCGCGGATCCGGCCCGCTCGGCTCCGTCGCCGCTCCCACTTCCCCCCACAGAACCATCGTCGTGTCCGGGACGGCTGCGACACGCGCCGCGCCCTCCCGGACGGCTGTGAGGCAGGAGAGCGCGGCTGCTCCGCGTAGGGCTGGTCGGTTCCTTGGGCGCTGTAGCCGAGACTCCAGATGTAGCCGTCCGGGTCGGCGGAGGTGCCGCCGTACCCGCCCCACGGCAGAGCACCGGCGGGCTTGGGGACCGTGGCGCCGGCCTTCTGGCCTCCGCCATGATCTCGTCGACCCGCGCCTCACTGCGGACGGCGTAGGTCAGGACCAGTCCGCTGAAGCCGCTGCCTTCCTGGTCCGTGCCCACCTGGTCGGCCAGGCCGTCGTGGCTGTAGAAGCCGACGGGCGAGGCGCCATCCGATGCGAAGAACACCGAGAAGCCGAAGTCGTTCTGGATCCTCCAGCCGAGCCCTTCGATGCAGGGCCGGAAATCAGGACGGCGTGGGGGAGTGACGTGCCCGGCTGACCGGCCGGGCCGACCGTGATCCAGCGCATCCTGCCCTGCCGGACATCGTTGCGGGCCTCGAAGCCGAGCGCCGGCCGCGGCCACCGGGCGCGTAGCACCCTCGGGGTGACAAGCCGCCTCCCTCGTCCAGCTCCTGCTGCGGGTGCGGCCCGAGCCAGTCCACGTGCCTCGAAGTCCCCAAGGGCTTCGTGCGTCCGTGCTTCGCGCGAACCGGCCCAGTGTCCGCCGGCGGTCAGTTGCAACTGGGCGGCGGGATGCCCGGGCCTGGCGCGTCGGCTCGCGCGCATCCATGCCGCAGTCGTCTCTCCTCTGGCGAACCATGCCGATTGCGGAATGTCTGATACCGGTGCCAACCGCATGTGATATTGCGAAATGCGGTTGAAACTCATAAATCTGGGGGGCAGCATCAACGTCTGTCACCGGGAAGCACCCGTTCGGGGGAGATCGGGTCACCGGCAACCAAGGCCCGCCGGACGATCCGGGCGGGCAAGGGGGAATACAGATGAAGCCTCGTCCTGCCTTCATGATCGCCGCTGTCAGCGGCGCCCTTGTGCTGGCACCTGCGTCAGCCACGACGACGTGGGCGGCCTCCGCGTCGTCGACCGGTGCCACGACGCTCGCGGGAGCCGACGTGTCAACGGCTCGGCAGGTGTCGTATCTGGCGTATCAGCCGCTCAGTACCGGCGGAACGGTGCCTGCGGCTTCGCTGCCCGCCGAAGCGCGCGCCCAGCTCGCGGGCGGGAGCGTGACGCCGGAGATCGCGACGCCACGCGGCTACAAACTGCGCAAGGGCGCACTGAAGTCCAGCTACATCTACCAGTCCGCCAACGTCTGGGCGGTCGAGGCATCGTGCGGATCGAACGGCTGCAAGCCGGTCCAACAGGTGAAGCTGTACCTCAAGGAAACCGCGGTCGGGAAGAGCTCCAAGCGTTGGACGCTCACTCTCTACGCCAGCCACTGGAGCGGCCCGGCGGCCTTCAGCCTGCGGTACTACTACGAGTGCGGTGTCAACATCGCCGGGGCCACGGACAAGACCTGCGCCAGTTGGCGCTCCGACCACGCTGACGTGTCCGCTGCCGGCGCCGCGCACAACGGCACGGTCCTGAACCACGGATTCGGCACCAGCACCAACGTCACGAAGTTCCCGATGGTCCGCTTCGACGTCAAGTTCGCCGACGGGAGTTCGGCGATCGGCGACGACGGCCACACCGGCGAGAAGTTCCGCGGCTGGGACGTCTGCGTCCGAGCCACGACCACTAAGATGTGCGGGAAGACGGGCGACGGCAACTAGAAACAAGACCTGGCCCTCTCAGAGCGGGGAGCTCTCCATGGCCGCACCTACCTGGGACGAGCTGTGGAGAGCCGTGGTCTCACGGCAGCGCCCCGCCCTGTCCGGTACGTACTCGGTGGCCCGCCCCCGCCGTGATTCCGGCAACGGTATGAAACCCGGGTTCGTCGCCGCCGGTGAGGCCTTCGCCTTCCGGCCACCAGGCTGGTGGCGGCGCTCCTACCACGATCCGTTCGGCCGTGCCGATGGCCCGCTGTCGATCACGGCCCCCGAGGAGTCGGACGGGGGCGGTCTCTCCTACGGAGAAGGCGGTTTCCCCTGGGACTTCGCCGAGTCTCCCGACCGGCTCGTCCTCGCTCGCCCGGGAGGCCCGCTCGCAGCCGCCGTGCCGCTGTCCGTACCCGAAGGCACTGTCTGCGCGGATCGCACGGCCTGGGCTGTCGACCTCGACATCCCCCTGGCCGGCCGGCTGAGGGTCGTCGTGGACGCCGCCGGCTTCTTCCTCCTGCAGGTCGCGTCCCCGGACGGGGCCTACCGTGAGGAGCTGACCGACCTGCGTTTCCCCACCCGCTTCCCGGCCGCCCTGTTCGACCGGCGGGAGGAGGAGGCTGCCAGGACGGCCTGGGAGGAACGCTGGCGTGCCACCGGACTCGCCTGGCGGAGCCGCCCGCTTCCCGTCCCCGGCTACTGGCCCACTCCCCGTCTTGAGCCAGCCATCCTCGACGGGGATCCGGAGAGCGGACTGCTGGTGATCGACCTCGGCCTCGACCTCGACGGAGCGGAGGGGTGCAGCAGTCCGCTCGATGCCCGCCTCGCCCGCCGTGGACGAGGCGAGCCACCGTACCTGGGCGGCATCTTCAGCGACCCCTCCATCGTCGTCCACACATGGACCGACCCTGCCTGGCAATGGGCCCTGGCCACCGACGGGCCCCCGCTCACCTCGGCCGAACTCGCCAAAGTCATCGCCTCCATGCCCGCCCCCACCAACGACCCGACCTGACCTCACGGCTTCGGACATCGAGGCTCGAACTTCGCGGGCAACCGGGGGCCAGGCCGCTCTCGCGACTGAACGTCTAGAAGCGACAGGCACGGAGATCCCCCTCGACGGTGGCACCTCGACAGTCGCCTTGATCCCCCACGCCGCGTGCGGGTCACCGGTCTCAGTTCTCGTCTCATTCAGTTCCGTCCGAGGGCATTCGGAACCCGGACCACCACGCCTCCGACGAGGTTAGGGCCGGCCGCCGGGCGAGTCCGCAGCTTCGTCGCGTTCGAGGGCGAACGGCACCGGCTCCCGGGTTATCGCGTCGCGGAGGTCTGGGGCGCACGAGCCCTACGGCCGATACACGATGCCCCGGTTCGGCCGGTAAAGCGTGACGATCCGGCCCCGACGCAGAGGGTTTGTCGGTCAGTGCCCTGACACGGTCGATCTTGCAGTGCCTCCTCCGATCCTGCCCAGGCCGGCGCGAGAGTTCCTGATCCTCCGGCCTCGCAGACTGTGGCCCCAACGAGGGTGACGCGATTCAGAGCCTGGTCGTCAGTGCGTACGGCTCGGGGATGTCGGTGCTCGCTGGGAGAGTGCCGCCGAGGACGGTGAGGGTGCCGTGGGAGGCGAGGGCGGCGTCCAGCCAGAAGCCGGCGCCGTCGGGCACGGACGGAAGCGGCAGGGAGGTCCAGTGGCCGGCGGCCCACCGCAGCACCGTGGTGTCGCCGACGGTGGTGATGCCGCCAGGTGTGGCGGTGAAGCCGTAGAGGCGGCCGGCGGCCGCGGGAACGGGTACCTGTCGCCAGGCGCCGCCGACCCGGCGCAGCACGAGGGCGTGGCCAAGGTCGTCAGGGTCGAGGAGCGTGCGCCCGGTGGCCCACAGCACCCCGTCGCGGTCCGTACCGAGCTGGTACACCTCCCCGTTCAACCCGGTAGCCGGCAGGGCGGCGGACTTCCAGCCGTACTTGTCATAGTGCAGTATCAGCGGCTGGTCGTCGCCGTTGTAGCCGCCGAGCATCACGTCCCGCGGGCCGAGCGCGGTCACTGAGGAGAGGTTGACGTGGGCCGCGTCGGGGACGGCCGTCTGCTGCCAGGCCGTTCCGTCCCAGTGCTCGACGAGCGCCTCGAAGTGCGAGACCACCGTGGTGCCGCCCGGCTTGCCGGGCGTCGGGGTCTCGCTGTCGGTGATCTCGGCCCAGCCGACCCCCCAGACGTCGTCCGCGGCCCTGGCCGAGACCGACAGCAGCCCGCCGCCGCGCGCGGCGTCCGGCAGCGGCGCGGTGACGATCCGCCAGGAGGAGCCGTCCCAGTGCTCGGTGAGGACCCCGCCGAGCGAGTCGACCTCGTCGCCGACGATCCACCCGTCGTCGGGATCGCCCGGGACCACAGCTGCCGCGGTGATGCGGCTTTCGCCGTCGAAGGCAGGCAGCGCTACCTCCCGCCAGCCGTGTCCATCGCCGCTGAAGAGCAGCGGGGTGGTCCTCCGCGCCTTGCTGCCGGGCACCTGCGTGACGCGCACCCCATACGCCCAAGTGGTGTGCGGGCCGACGCTCACACCGCCCAGCAGCGTGCCACCTGCGGGTGGCAGCGGGACCGGGGTGAAGCGGGACCCTTCCGCCTGCGCGGTTCCGCCGGCGCCGAGCAGCAGAAGAGTTATCGCCGCCGCTGTCGCCGCTCCGGTACGCCATCGCATGGGTGGATCTCCGTCAGTCTGTGAAAGGTCGTCACAGTTAAGACGCGCCGGAACCGCCGGAATGTTTCACCGGATGGCGCGTGGTGGGGGTGACTCCTTGCACCACTCACCTCCCGCTGCGGACGCACGTCGTAGGCGTCGGAGACTGCATCATCCTGATTGCGATCGGTGTGAACATCACCTCCGCGACAGACCAGCCGGCGGGCCTGGCGCACGGGTGGCCCGCCGGGCACGACCTCAGTGTTGCTTGCGAAGTACAGCTTGCGGGTACGGCCGCACCGCCGGCTCGTCATCGGGCCCAGGCCGCGCCGGTCCGTCCGTGCTCCAGGCCGAGCCGGTACCAGTCGCCGGCTGTCAGGACGTGCAGATCGGGGCCCCGCCCGAGCAACTGCGCTTCTGCGGGCAGGGGTTGGTCGTCTGGAAGCAGGACCAGATACTCGCCGGTGACGTGGAAGTCGCCATCCTCGAGGACACCGACGGCCAACCGATCGCGCTCTGGGGCGTAGCCCCCGAACAGGGCAGCGCGGGAGCCCTCCACCGCCAGCGCTTTCGGCCCCTGGACGGGGTTGCGCCACCCGGTCAGAGCGCCGTCTCGAACGCGAACGATGGGGAAGTCGGTGTAGTAGCAGGTCCAGGCGGTTTCCCCGTCGACATTCAGCGCATAGCAATCGCTGATCGCTCCTCTCGACAGGCCGGCCTCCCATGGGAAGTGCCAGTCCATGCGAAGGTCGGGGGCGAACCGGACCAGTCCGCTGGCTCCCATCGGCCTCGGGGCGCCACTGTCGCCCCAGCCGTAGTTGCCGTAGACCCCTTCGTCGAAGTACCCCACCCAGATATGACCGGTGGGCGTGGTGAGCACGTGCTCGATGGAAATGGATGCCTTTGCCGCCGACGCCGTGGTGCCCTGACGAACGGCCGACCTGTACATGCCTGCGGACCACCCCAGTCAAGCCGTAGTCCAGCAGACCGCGTCCGTCGCAGCCGAGCGGGATTCCGCAAGGCGGACACCACACGTCCGGATCCGCCGAGGGATCGGGGACGCCACAGGTCAGAGGGTCGCTGACGGGGCCTCGACCAGTTGCAGTTCCAGTTGCGTTCGTCTCTGTCCAGGAGCGTTCGCCGTACGTCCCGAGCCTGTTGCAGTGCAGGCCAGGACGGGGTCCGCTTCCGGGGTGAACCGGGCTGACCCTAGGGTGCAGTGGTGATGGATTCCCCGCCGCCGGCCGTCCTCTTTCTTGACGTGGACGGGCCGCTCATCCCCTTCGGGGGGACACGGGAGCAGTATCCGGACGGGTATCCGACGTACGTGCCGCAGGGAGCCGGCGGAAATCCGCTGCTGGCCAGGGTCAATCCGGCGATCGGGCCGCAACTGCTCGCATTGCCGTGCGACTTGGTGTGGGCCACCACGTGGGAGACCGAGGCCAACGAAAGCCTCGCGCCGCTCCTGGGTCTGCCGCAGCTCCCCGTGGTCGCCTGGCCCGACCCGACTGACGGGCCTGAGCCGGCGGGCCTGCACTGGAAGACCCGCACACTCGTCGAGTGGGCCGCCGGGCGCCCCTTCGCCTGGCTCGACGACGAGATCACCGATGCCGACCGCACCTGGGCCGAGGTCCACCACCCCGCCCGGACCTTCCTGCACCGCGTCGACCACCGTCACGGCCTCACCGCCGCCGACTTCGGCGCACTTGAGACGTGGTTGCGCGGCGGGTAGCGGTCCTCACCCAATCGTCGTCGGCAAGATCGTCGGGTCTGACACAGGCCGGCCACGTGGAGTCCATGCGCATCGGGCCCGACAGCACAGTCCTATACCTGCTCGTCGACACCGAGATTCCCATCACGGAGAGTCTCGCCGCGCACGGTCTGGAGGCGCCAGGCCGGACCATTCGTCTCCGCAGAACGTTCGGCGCGGTGTCACACGGTCGGGGGCAGGGGCCCTCGCCCTCTGCGGTCACGACGCTGGCGGAGATCACGCTCGCGCTGGAGGGCGGTCGCGGGGCGGGTGCTGTGCTGGGCGCTGCTCAGGAAGGGGGCGGTAGAGGACTTCGCCGGCGCGGCGGTGATCGCGTTGGCACGTCGGGCGCGAGGTGGGGTTCCCGTGGTGGTCTGCACGTGCTTCTCAGCGTCGTGGCACACGGCCTCAGCTCCGGACCTCTCGCACAGCGTTGCGCGAGGCGACACGGAGCGGCGGCGGAGCCGGGGCCGGGTCAGGAACAGCGCGGGACCGGGGAACAGCCGGTCAGAGGACTCGCGGCGAGACGTACCCGGCCGTGCACGGCGCCGGCCGCCCGGGACCCCGGCCCACCCCCTACGCCGCTCGCCCGGGACCCGGACCGTCCCCTACGCTGGCCGCCCGGGACCCGGACCGTCCCCTACGCCGCTCGCGCGCTGACCCGGCCCGCCCCCCTATCCCGCTTGCGCGCTGACCCGGCCCGTCTCGATCGCGTCGAGCAGTGCCTGGTGGTCGCGTTCGTTCTGGTCGGCATAGCTCTCGGCGAACCGTGCCACCGCCCGGTCGAAGACGTCACTGCGGCCGAGATAGGCGGCGATGGCGATCCGGTCCCCGGAACGTGCGTGGGCCCGGGCGAGCGTTCCGCCGCAGACCTCACCGAATGCCTCCATGGTCTGCGGCCCTTGGCGCGAGGGCACCGCGATGCCCTTCCAGTCGCGCAACTGGCGAACGTAGAAGTCCCGTTCCCTGCCATCGGGCGCGCGCACACGCTCCCAGCCCAGGAAGATGTCGCTGGCCGCCTGCATCAGCCGCTGACCGGCGACGACCCGTTGCCCCTGCGTGACGTACTCGCTCGCACCGACGTAGGGGGCGAGGACCGACTCGTCGGCCTCCTTGGCCTGGAGCAGCAGCGGATCGTCCCCGTCCCTGCCGAGCATCAGGATGATCCAGCAGCGGGTGCCGACGCTGCCGACGCCGACCACCTTGCGCGCCATGTCGGCCATGGTGAACTGCCGCAGCAGATGCTCACGGTCGGTGGGCAGGCTCCGCCCGTACCGCGACACCAGATCCCGGAACATCTCCTCCAACTGTCCGCGTTCGAGCTCGGGCAGCAGGTCGGACGCGCGCACGAGAGTGGGCGGTGTGGAAGCGATGCGCCGTTCGCCGTCGACGACCTCGGTCAGCTTCTCGAACGCCTGGCGGCTGTCACGCGTGCGCGCCTTCGCCATGGCGGCGGACAACCGCCGGCTCTCCCGCCGCGGCAGCCGCTCGGAGGCCAGTTCCCGCAACCGCCCGACATCGGCCTTCGCGTACCAGACGTCGAGATGGCGCATGCCGGCGAAGCCGCGCATCCGCTCGCGGTAGGACCGCACCGTGGAGCGGACGATCTTCGCGCGCCGGCCGTGGCTGAAGCCGTTCTCCCGTCCCGCGATGACCAGGCTGGCGGCCAGCCGCTTGACGTCCCACTCCCACGGCCCGGGCAGGGTCTCGTCAAAATCGTTGATGTCGAACAGCAGGTTGCGTTCGGGTGAGCCCAGCAGCCTGAAGTTCAGCATGTGCGCGTCTCCGCAGAGCTGGACGCGCAGGCCCGAATCCGGTGTCGTGGCAAGGTCGCCGGCCATGATCGCGGCGGCGCCCCGGTAGAAGCGGAACGGAGATTCCGACATCCGTCCGTAGCGGAGCGGGACCAGTTCCTCCAGACGGGTGGCCGACTGCCTCTCGATGACGTCCACGGGGTCCCGGCGCGCCCCGGACGGCTCGAAATGGCCGTGCTCCGAGCGAGGGACGCGGGCTCGCACCGACTTGCCGAGGGCAGCGCTCTCGTACGGTGAGAGCCGCTGCTCCGGTGTGCTCGCGCTGTGATCGGTCACGACACCGCCTCCTCGCTCTGCCGCCCCGACAACGCCGGAAGGCTGCCACCGCACCGGCTCCCACCGCACCATCGTCACACCCGCCGAAGCATCCCGCCCGCCCCGCACCGGACCACTCACCGTCACCGTCACCGGCACCGGCACCGGCACCGGCACCGGGCGACCCTGGCACCGTCTATCCCGCGCTCACGCGCCTGGAACGAGAGGGACGCCTGGCCACCCGGCTTGTCCCCTCGTCGAGCGGCCCCGCGCGAGATCCGCCCGGGCCCGGCACGTCGACGGCGTCGAGGCCGTCCTCGCCCGTCCGCTCCCCGCCGCTTCCCGCCGCTTCCCAGAAGGGCACCTGACGCCTGACGCCCTGGCCCGCGAATACCTCGGCGTCCGCCGGTCTCACCGTCACACCAACCGGGGCCGCAGGTTGGACCATTCGTCCAGCCGCGCAGCCAGGAGAGGATCCCGGAGGCGACCGCGGTGCTGCTCCGCGGCCCGGATGAGGTTTCCGGCCTGGCGTGAGCGGAGCAACTCGGCGCGGGAGCAGAGGTGGAGGTCGGAACGGCGGGCGAGATCGGCGGGAGTGCCGGGGATCGCAGCCAGACAGTCGCGGACCAGAGTGTCGGCCTCTGGCACGGTGACGTCATCGGGCAGTGGGGCGTAGCGGTCGTGGAGCGCCGCGACGAACCAGGCGCGGGATTCCACCGTGGCCAAGGTGGTGAACAGCCCCTGCCGCTCACCCTCGTCGAGGAGCCGGAGTTTGAGTCCGATCCAGGAGCCCTGGTTCTCTCCCTCCTGGCTGATGCGGAAGTCGATGACCTGCAGGTGGTAGAGCCACCAGTTGGTCCGTCCCTCTTCCGGCGCGGGTCCGTGACGGGCGAGCCAGTTCAACTGCTCTTCCGGGGTGGCCCGGAGCAGGTGGTCGAGACGGTCCAGTGCCGGGCGCCGGCTGGCGGAGCCCTGGGAGCGCACGACGGCTTGCCCAAGCGTCAGCGGCGCTCCGATCCGGTAGAGGGGCAGGTCGTCCGTACCGCAGGACAAAGAGCTCCTTCGCGGGCCGGCAAGGACGAAGACCTCGCTTTCGGGCTGCCACAGCTCGTGGAACTCCGGATCGGCACCCGGCACATCCCTCAGCGGCCACCGCTCGGCATCCAGCAGCGCCCTTATCTCCCCGAGGCGGGGAATCGCGGAGGAGAACGGGCCGTAGGCTGCGCGGATCGCAGGGTTGACCACTTCCGGGCCGACCGTCTCCAGCCGGTGGACCTGAACAGCTGAACCCACTCCCCGCCACGTCCGGTCAGCCCGCCGACGCTCCCACGTGAACTCGACCAACCCGAAATCGCGGGTCATCACCTCGCGCGTCCGGTGCTCACCGAAATCCGTTCCCAGTACGGCAGTCACCTGCTCCGGCGTGCTGTGAGCATCGAGGCCCAGGACCGTGCCTGAGCTGAGCACATCGGCGTAGAACTCAAGATCGCTCACCGGCCGTGCTCCCCTCTCACCCGCCGTGCTCTCCTCTCCCCCGCCGTGCTCTCCTCTCACCCGGCGCCCGAGCCGTCGGGCTGTGCGTCGGTCAGCGGCAACTGCGGGTGCGTGGCGCCGATGCGGGACGCGAGTCCTCCGGTCAGCGGGTAGGGGCGTTCGACCGGCAACAGCCGGCCGGCCTCAGCCGCCTGGCCCTCCCTGGTCAGTGCGTGGACCGCATGGCTGCGTTCGGTGACATCATCAACCCCCACGATCCACTCGTCGATGTAGCGGTGGACAGCCTCGCCCCGGAGGCCGACCTGGAGGGACCGAGCCGGCATCGGCTGCAGGTCGAGGTCCCGCTCCGGGTCCCACTGGATGCGCACGGAGCTGCGGCGCATCTCGCGCTTCCACTCGTCGCGAGAAGCGTGCATACGACCGTCGTACCCGGACGACACGCTGTGGGCGAGGGCCCACTCGAACCCTTCTCGGCGGATCTGGATGGCCAGCACCCGCTCCTGCCCCGCTGCGGTACCCCAGGAACTGCGGTACATCATCCACAGGAACGAGGGCTTGATCCACGTCATCCGCCCACGGTCGTATCGGTCGGGAAACCGTCCCGCGGCAGCCGCCGGGCAGGCGATCTCCGGCGAGTAGGCCTGGTAGACCGTGATCGTCTCGGCAGAGTAGAGGGCGCGGATCTCGCGCGTCACGACAGACACAGGTGCCATGGTCACCGTCGGTGCCGCCGCGGGCCACCGGGTTTTCACCGCGGAGCCGACGCACAGCCCGGTCTCGGCGCCGGTCCCCCGGAGCGGATTGGCTACGGTCCGCCAGGAAGCCCCACTCGGCGTCGGTCATGTCAGACGGATAGCGCGGCACTCCGTCCGGCCGGTCCGCGGCGTTCCCGTACACGTGCGCGCGGGGCCATCACACCCCTGTCGGACGGAGGAAGGTGCGGTCGAAGCGTCGGAACGGGTGGGGCCTCTCGCGTCGTAGTCGTAGGGGAGCAGGCTCAGGAGTTCCCGGGCGGCCACTCGGGGGCCAGGAGGGACCACACCTGCTTGTCGTAGCGCTCGCCGGCGTAGGGCCAGGCCTCGCGGCGGACGCCCTCCAGGGACATGCCCAGGCGCTTGGCCACCGCGGCGCTGCGGTGGTTGTCGGCGCGGCAGTGCCACTCGGCCCGGTGCAGCCCGCGCTTCCGGAACGCCCAGTCCAGCAGGGCGGCGCAGGCGGGGGTGACCAGGCGCCTCCCCTCCGCCGAGGGCTCCAGCCAGCAGCCGAGCTCGCAGCAGCCCGCGGCGGCCTGGAAGTCGGTGAACATCACGCCGCCCACCAGCACACCGCGCGACCAGATGCCGTACAGCCGGGCGGCGTCGCGGGCCTGCTGTTCGGCGTACCTGGCGAGCGTGGACCGCGCTCCCTCGACACCGGTGGTGACGAAGGCCGGGCCCACCCAAGGCCGGATGTGGTCGCGGGCGCGGTCGAGGTGGTCGGCGAACTCGTCGGCGTGCCAGACCTCCAGCGGGGCGAGACGGGCGTCATCGCTCAGCGGCAGTGCGAACACGGGTACCTCCCTGATTGCACAACAAGTGTTTTGTGAATGTAGCGTAGGAGGATGCCGCGTCCCAAGGGAGATCACGAGAGCCGCCGCCGCGAGGTCTCGGAGGCGGTGTGGCGGGTCATGTCCGCCGGTGGCTTCACCGGCCTGACGATGCGGGCCGTCGCCGGCGAACTCGGCTCGAGCACGGGCTTGTTGACCCACTACTTCGCCAGCAAGCACGCCCTGGTGAAGTACGCGCTCGACCTGCTGGAACAGCGCACCGCCGCCCGCCCGCGCCGCGAGGCGGGCGGCGGCCTCGACGGCCTGCGGGCGGCTCTGCTGGACATCCTGCCGCTGGACGCGGACGCCGTGGCAGGCAACCGCATCTGGGTGTCCTCGTGGGACTCAGCGCTCGCCGACCCGGAGCTGACCTGCGACCACGCGCGCAGATACGCCCACAGCCGTGGGGTGCTGGCCGCACGGGTGGCCGCGGCGCAGGACGCGGGCGACCTGCCCCCGGGCGACCCGGACCGGGTCGCCGCGTCGGCGCAGTCGTTCGCGCTCGGCCTGGTGGTGCAGGCGCTGCTGGACCCGGCGGCGTTCCCTCCCGAGCGCCAGATCGAGCTGCTCGACGACTACCTGACCGCACTCACCCGCGGCCCCGCCGGGGCGGGGCCTTCCCAGCCGTCGGCGAAGCCCGGGTAGGAGGAGTTATCGCCGGCCGACGGGTCCACCCTGCCGGACTGTCACGAACCCTCGGACGAGCAGTCGGAAAGCGGGCTAGGGGCACCCCCTCAGAAGGGCTCCGCCGACCCCTGCCCTCTATACATCCAGCGATATATAATCATTCCCATCATCGATATCAAGGGAGGTAGCCATGAGTCGGACGGTGATCGACCTCGACGACGAACTGCTGGCAGATGTAGCCCAAGCACTGGGCACGAGCACGAAGAAGGACACGGTCAACACGGCTCTCCGTGAGGTGCTGGACAACCGGCGGCGCGCCCTGGCACTCACCCGGCTGCGGACGGCGGCGGACGCGGGCGGCTTCGACCTGGACCTTTTTGAGGACAAGAGGAACTACCGTCGATGAGTGCGGCGCAGTTCCTGATCGATACCAGCGCCCTCGCCCGCTTCCTGCGGGGGGACGCCGGGCAGTACGGCTGGGATCGGGCAGCGGCAGCGGGACTCATCGCGACCTGCCCGGTGACCGAGCTGGAGTTCTTCTACAGTGCGCGTTCTGCTGAGGACCGGGCCCGGGGCATCGAGGACATGCGCCTGCTCTTCGGCTGGGTGCCGGTGGATGACCGGGCTTACGACCGCGCCTGGCGGGTCCAGGAGCTGCTGACCCGCAAAGGGCAGCACCGCAGCGCGGGCGCGGTGGACCTGGTGGTCGCAGCGACGGCGGAGCTCCAGGGGCTGACCCTCCTCCATCGTGACCGCGACTTCGACTGCATCGCCGCCGTCACCGGTCAGCCCCTCCAGTGGTACGGCCCCGACCCCGGGAAGTAGCCCGCCAGCACGAACACTGTTCGTCCTCGGAGGTTCTCTCGGGTCACCGTGTTCGGGGCCGTCCACGGCCACTCGTGACCCGTTGGAAAGCGTGTTGTGGGCAACGCCTCACGAGTTCGCATCTCGTATCGTCCGCCCCTCCGCCGTTGCTCGGGCCACATCCTTGGGCAAGTGATCCGCGGTCCGCCATGATTCGCACACTGCGGGCGGCGGCTCCGGTTCTCGCGATCAGCACGGAAAGCCGGATTCCTCGGCAGGTTTCCTCTTCGGGATCATCTCCGATCGCCGGCTCTTCAGTACCAGATGGCCACGAGGCGGCCGGCCGCGTCCCGTTCCGCGGTGGCGGGCAGGCGCTGCGCGGTTTCGACAGCGATGCGGTGCGCGGACCACGCCGCGGCGGCGGCATCCAGTACGTCGTCGGTGGGGACGGAGTCGGCCTCGCCGAGTTCGTCGCCGAGCTGAATGCCAGCGGCGGCCAGGAGAGCACGGCGTACGGCCTGGCCCCGCCAGCTCTTCTTGCTCTGACTCAGCGGAGTACCGCCGGCCATGGCCTGGAACGAGACCTCGGGGTGCATCTCGTACGGAGAACGTCCGTCTCGTCGTCTGGTTCCACTGACCTGACGCCCAGCGATCCCGGCCTGGCGCTCCGCGACGCGATGCCTCACCAATCACGACAAGGTCACAATGATGGGACTTTTCCAGCCTTGGGTCGACGCGATCCGACAGGATATCCCTCTCCGCACCGACAAGATCACGGTACGTGCTGGCACGCGGAGATCGTCAGGTGAGCGCGTTCGCGCGCAGCGAGGTCAGAGGGGCGTGCGATGGATCAGCCTGGAAACCAGCGGGGAAACAGAGGCCCTTCCTGGGCTCGTACGGATGCGGGCGCCGCAGAGCCGGCAGTGCCGGACGACCACGGTGTGGCCGCCGGGCCATCACCGAACGGTGTGCCTGAGATCGCGGTACCGACGGCGCTACCGCCGCAACGCGGGGGCCTGTTCGGTCGCCGGCGGCGCGACGAACCCTCAGAGGCAGCCGAGTTACGTGCGTGGATCACCAGGACACAGGGCGCGAGCGCGGAGCACATTGCCGGACTCATCCATCAAGTACGTTCTGAGGCAGCGGCTTTGAGGGCGGAGTCCCAGAGGGAAGCCGAAGGCATCCGCAACGACGCCCGAGACGTGGCCAAGGAGATCCTGGACGACGCCCGCAAGACGGCGAAGGAGACCCAGCGTCTTCAGAAGGACGCGGAGAAGTACCGCCGGGAAACCTACGAGGCGCAGACACACCTCGCCGCGACGCAAGCCAGAATCGTCACCACGGACGAGACAGCGCTGCTCCAGGAAGTGGGGATCTACTCCTACCGGCACCAGTTGCACGACGCCGTGGCCTACCGCAGCCGTCTCGACTCCTTGCAGGCGGAGATCAAGAACCTTGCGCGTGCGAACCAGGCGGTGCTCGGGGCTACGGACTGGACCGTCAACGGTTCCAGGCGCGAGGGCCAGAAGATGGTCCGCGACTTTTCCAAGCTCATGCTGCGCGCCTACAACGCGGAGGCGGACTACGCCGTACGAGCCATGCGTCCGCACCGTCTGAACTCGCTGATCGACCGGCTCTACAAGAGCCGGGAGACCATTGCGAAGCTCGGCGCGACCATGCACATCCGCATCTCCGACAACTACCACAACGCCCGGGTGCGGGAGTTGGAGCTCACATCGGACTTCCTGCAGAAGAAGGACGAGGAGAAGGAGGCCCAGCGCGAACTGCGGGCCCGCGAGAAGGAAGAGGCCGCGGTACAGCGCGAACTGGACCGTCAACGGGAGAAGCTGCGGAAGGAGCAAGGCCATTACGAGGCCGCGCTCCAGCGCCTCCGGGAGCGCGGCGACCACGCGGCGGTCCAGGAGATGGAAGCCAAACTCGCCGAGATCGAATCCGCGCTGCGCGATGTGGAGACCAGAGCCGCCAACATCCGCACGGGCTACGTCTACGTCATCTCCAACATCGGCGCCTTCGGCGACCGGATGGTCAAGATCGGCCTGACCCGGCGACTCGAACCCCTGGAACGCGTACAAGAACTCAGCGGCGCCGCCGTGCCCTTCCGGTTCGACGTCCACGCATTGATCTTCAGCAAGGACGCCGTCGGCCTCGAAGCGCAACTCCACCAGACCTTCGCATCACGCAGAGTCAACCGCGTCAACGGGCGCAAGGAGTTCTTCTACGTCACCCCCGGTGACGTGCGGGATGCGCTGCAACGCTATGCCGGCCAGCACCTGGTGGAGTTCACCGAAGAGCCCGAGGCACTGGAATGGCGAGCCAGCTCCTCCCCTCCCTCTGCGTCGTAGAACTGCCGGGGGTCTCTGGTCTGGTCTCGTTCGCCGGCGTTCAGCCGCATCTGGCCGACTGTCGAATGAACCTTCCGCCGCAGGTCAGGTGCCCCATCAGCCCGCAGGACACCCCTGTCGGCCTTACCTCCGACGGCCGTCGCCCCACCCCGGCAGGATCGGAGGCAGGTCGCTGAGCCCGCGGGCTGGTCGCTTCGGCGGCGGAGACTCCCCGTCGTCACCGTCCCAGTGGCGCGCGTACTGGTCCGGAAGGCTGCCCCAGCCCCGGTAGGGAACCGGGCGTTCGGGGGTCTCATCGAGTTCGTCGAGGGGATCGATGCGCTTCTCCGCCACCGTGCACAGGTGGGCCCAGTTGTCACCCAGGTCGAAGACGTAGGCGAACTGCTCGCCGGCCCGCAGCCTGCTCAGCTCGGTGGCATGGCCGTCCAGGGTGCCCTCCGGGGCCTCGCCGTCCCACCAGTCCAATGGGCTGACCGGTGTGCCGTCGGACAACGGACCAGTTCCACCCGGATGGACAGCCAGGTGCGTGCCACGATCGCCACCTCTTCATGCGCGAAGTCCAGGGGCCGGCGCCAAGGTTACTGACCATGACCGGCAGTCGCGGGACCGAAACGACCGGGCGACCAGGTGACCGGGCGAGCACGCTGACAGCCGCGGCGGCGGGATCAGAGCGTTCGTCGCGTCGCGCGCAGTACGACGTCGCTGACGTGGTGGGTGCTGGCCGCGCCGGCGGGGCGTGGGCGGGTTTCGTGGGTCTGGACCTGCCAGGTGCCGGGGTCGGCGGTGAGCGCGGCGGCGATCTCGTCGACTCCGACGAACGCCTCCGGGTCGTACATCCGGGTCTGGTTCGCCACGTCCACCGGGCCGCCCAGGGGGGTGAGGTCGTGGTGCACGACCAGCAACGTGCCGCCGGGGGCGACCGCGGCGAGCAGGCTGCGCAGGCCACGCTGGTCGGGGGTGCGCTTGAACGAGCCGTACTGCAGGGAGACCAGCTCGAAGGTCCCGGTGCCGAAGGGTGCGGAGTCGTTGACGTCGCCGCGTACGAGGGTGACGGCGAGCCCGCGGTGTTCGGCCTCGGCGCGCACCCGGGCGAGCGCGTTGCCGGAGATGTCGGTGGCGGTCACCTTCCAGCCGTGCTGGGCCAGCCAGAGGGCGTCGGCGCCCTCGCCGGTGCCGACGTCGAGCGCCCGGCCCGGGGACAGAGCGGTGGCCTCGTGGACGAGCGCGCCGTTGGGGTTGCCGCTCCACGCCCGGCCGGGGCCCGCGTAGCGGTGGTCCCAGTCGGCCTCCTCGCCCGAGTGCCGGACGGCGTCGCGCAGATCCTCCTCGGCGAGGCTGAAGGCGATCATCGCGCCGACCTGGCTGCCCTGAGCGGCCGACGGAAGCACTTGCAGGCTCGGGTCGGTGACGTTGCCGGCCGCGTAGATCCCCGGTACGGCGGTCTCGCCTCGCGCGTCGACCGCGAGGACGTCGCCGGCACCGGTCGGGTGCGGGGTGGCGGTGAGCCCGACGCCGGCCAGCACCTCGGCGCGCGCTCGGAACCGCGAGCCGACCACGACGGCGTCGGCCTCCAGCACGCGACCGTCGCCGAGTTCGACGCCCGACACCTCGCCGTCCGGCCCGGTGCGAACCCGGCTGACCTTGCCGCGCTCGACGACGACGCCGGAGGCGGCGAGGGCTTCGACGACTCCCTCGTCCACCCCGGCCGGGTCGTGCAGCACGACGGTCAGCCGGCCGGCCAGGTGCCGGAACAGCGGAGTGGGGTGCAGGCCCAGGGGGTTGGTGACGATCTGGACCAGGCGCTGGTCGCGCACCTCGAAGCCGTGGCAGAAGGGGCAGTGGATCACACCGCGTCCCCATCCCTCGGCGAGGCCGTCGATGGGGGGAAGTTCGTCGGACAGGCCGGTCGCGGCGAGGACGCGGCGGGCCACCAGTGTGTGCCCGCCGCTGAGGTCGAGGCGGAACCGGCCGTCGTCATGACGGTGCACTGCCACGACCCGGCCGGGAAGCACCTCCCCGCCGTAGGTGCGCACTTCCGCGCGCCCGATCTCCATCAGATCGCCGGGGGCGGCTCCTTCGTGGCCGAGGTAGCCGTGCATGTGCGCGGCCGGGGCGTTGCGCGGGGTGCCGTCGTCGACCACGACGACGCCGCGCCGCTGGCGGGAGAGCTGCAGGGCGGCGGCGAGACCGGCGGCCGAGCCGCCGATCACGGCGACGTCGCAGTGCCGCTCCATGGTGGGGTGCGGGGTGTTCCTGACCTGCTCGGACGGCTCGGAGTGGGCCGAGGACGGGCTGTGTGCGGCGTGCTCGCTCATGAATCCGACGGTACAGCGCCCTGCGCTTTCCGCAATGGCCCTTGCACAATCAGCAAGACGCGGTGGAGGATGGACGTATGCATGAAGTCGCCGACATCGAGGCCCTGGCGCGGTCGCGCCTGCGCAGCATGCGCACCACCCTGGGGTACTCCCTCGACGAGCTGGCCGAGCGCACCCACCTCAGCCCGTCGACCATCAGCCGGGTCGAGACGGGCCGGCGCACCCTCAGCCTCGACGTGCTCGTGCCGCTGGCCAACGCCCTCCAGATGAGCCTGGACGTGCTCTTCGAGGTGCCCACCGACGACGACGTCGTCATCCGTCCGGTCGCGCACAGCAGCGGCACGCGGACGACATGGCCGCTGAGCCGTCCGGACGGGCGGACGGTCGCGGTGAAGATGCGCCTCGAACCGCCCGAACCATCCGAACCACCCGACGCAGCGCCCGGTCAACGGATGCACCCGGGCCACGACTGGTTCCTCGTACTGGAGGGGCGGGTGCGGTTGTGGCTGGGCGAGCGACGGATCGACGTCGGCACCGGGGAGGCGGCGGAATTCGCGACGATGGTCCCGCACTCGATCACGGCTTTGGACGGCCCGGCCGAGTTGATCATGGTCTTCGACCGTGACGGCCAGCGCGCCCACGTGCACCAGTGAGCTCGACGCTCGCGAAGGGGCACGGCACACCGGGGGCCGCAGGAGGGGGCCGGGGGTTGCGGTCCGGTCTGCATGCGCGGCCGTTCAGACGGCGTGGGCGTCCTCCGGAGAGAATCCAGGCATGTCCACCGACGTGACCGGCATGATCGAGTGCAGACCCGGTGCCCGGCTCTGGGGGCCCGACGACGAGGACTCCGTGTGGCAGGCCGGCATCGACCTCTGGCTCCTCAACACGGGCAATGCCTACGACGCTCTCGCCTGCCTCTTCGGTGTGCGCAACACGTTCGGCTTCCGTCCCCTCTCCGAGGGCCGCGGCATGCCGGCTGACGCGTCCGACCGCCTGCGTGGCGAGCTCGCCTCATGCGGCGGTTCCGGACACTTCCACGGGACCACATGGATCTCCTGGGCAGAGCTGGCCTCCGCCGACTGGCAGGAGACGGACCTCTCCGGCACCCGCAGCCGCCAGTCAGCGGCGGGAAACGCCACGCGCTGGGGCCCGGTGTGGAAGGTGATGAGCACCCTCAGCGATGTCCACGGCCCAGAAAACGTCCGTCTCGTCGTCTGGTTCCTCTGACGTGACGCCCAGCGATCTCACCGGGCACGACCTCGCGGGCCCCCGCCGCGAGCGGTCGGGGTCCCGCGGCGCCGTGCGTCTCGCGGTGGGGGCTCGTGTCACCTTCGCCAGAAGAGGTGGTGGGTCACGCCGCTCGGGCTGGGGACCACCTCGAGGTGGAAGCGGTCGAGGAGGTCGTCGGGGGAATTCCAGAGGCGCAGGCCGGAGCCGAATTCGACCGGGGTGACGGCCACGTGCAGGGTGTCGACGAGGTCCGCGTCGAGGAACTGGCGGATGGTGCGGACGCCGCCGCCGAGGCGGACGTCCTTGCCCTGCGCCGCCTCGCGGGCCCGGGTCAGGACGGTGGCCGGGTCGGCGTCGACGAAGTGGAACGTGGTGTCGGAGAGCGTGAACGACGGGCGCTCGTGGTGGGTCATGACGAACACCGGCGTGTGGAACGGGGGCTCCTCCCCCCACCAGCCCTGCCACTCGTGGTCCTGCCAGGGCCCGCGCTGCGGTCCGAACTTGTTGCGGCCCATGATCTCGGCGCCGATGTTGTGGGAGAAGTCCCGGGTGAAGTAGTCGTCCAGGCCCCGGCTGCCCCCGGAGCCCGGGCGGCCCGGGAAGCTCGCCGTGGCCGTGGCCCATTCGTGCAGCCTCTCCTGGTGGTCCAGGCCGAACGGACGCTCCAGCGTCTGGTCCTCGCCGGCTCCGATTCCGTCGCTTGAGATACTGAAGTTCTGCACCCGCAGCAGTTGGCTCATGGCTCTCCCTATCAGGTCGGGTCCCGTCAGCGTGCGGCGAAGCGCCGCACACCATGGCGTCGAACGGGACCCGACCGGATCGACAGGGGTCACCGATTTCCTTCAGGGCCGGGGAAACGGGTTGGCGTGGTGCACCAGCTCCAGGGCCTGCTGCGGGAACCACGCGCCGGCCGCCGGGTCGGGGTAGCCGCGCTCAGGGTCGTTCGGGCCCGCGGTGCCGCGCGTGCACTGGCCGTCGGACTGGCCGGGGATCTTCACCCACAGCCTGGCGTCCTGCAGCGGGTCGCCGGTGTTGAGGGTGGGGAGGGCGCCGAGACCGCGGCCGGGCGGGTTGCACCAGTCCTGCGCGTCCGAGTAGACGCCGGCCGGCGGCACCCAGGGGCCCTGGCCGTTGCGGCTGGTGTCGGTGACGAAGTGCTTCATCGTGGCGGGCGCGGCGTGCACGTTCGCGTCGAGCCACGCCTGCGCGTCCGCCTGCGCCCAGTACTGGTTGGGGCACGAGGCGGCGTCGCCACCGCTTTGGACGTAGCTCAGGCAGGAGGAGATGAGCTTGCCGTACCAGGCGAGTTCGCTGTCCGAACGGTAGTTGGAGATGTTGAGGAAGAAGCCGCTCGCGTCGCCGACACCGCCGCTGATCAGCCGGGGCACGATGTCGTTCACGCTGTGCCAACCGCTGTGGCCGGCGTCGATGTACACCTTCTCGCTGCGGGCGGCGGACTGCAGCGCGTCGACGGCGTACCGGATCTCGTCGTAGCGCTCGGCGGTCCTGCTGCCCTGGGCGTCGTCCGCTCCGCAGTCGGACGGCAGCAGGGCCAGCGAGTCCGGCTCCAGGATGACGTCGGCCGGCCGGCCGCCGATGCCCGCCTTCACCGCGTCGATCCACGCCTCGTACTCGGCGGTGTTCGCGGCGCCGCCCGCCGAGTACTGCCCGCAGTCGCGACCGGGGACGTTGTAGAGCGAGAGGACCGGCAGGGCGTGCAGGCGGGCCGCGTCGCCGACGGTCTTGCTGACGGACGCCCGGACGTCCGCGGGGGCGTCGCCGCCGGTGAACCAGACGGCCTGCGGGGTGAGGGTCATGGCGCGGACGCCCACCGCGTCCAGGAGCTTCCCGTGCCGCAGCAGGTCGAGGACCTGGGCGTTCGCGGCGGGGTCGGCGGGCGGCGTGAACAGCCGCGCGGACGGCGTCCCACGGTGTTCGGGGGTGGCGGCATGCGCGGGGACGGCGGCGGTGGCCGCATGCGCGGGAACGGCGGCGGTGACGGCGGCCAGTGCGGCGGCCGCGGCGACGCAGAGGGAGCGGGTACGGCTGCGGGGCCGGACTTCGGCGGTACGGCCGCCGTCCCGGGTTGCGGCGGTACGGCCGCCGGCGCGGATGGTCATGGGGGGTGGGCTCCTCGGGGCAGCGGACGTGGCGGGGCGAAGGCTCGTCGGAACGACTGCATGGGAGCGCTCCCATACGCAGCGTTAGCATTAACCTCCGCACCACGCGACGGCGTCAATCCCCGCGCACGACGTATTTCCGCAGGAGGACTTCTTCATGACCGACCGGCCCTTGACGCTCATGGCAGTACACGCCCACCCCGACGACGAGGCCACCGGAACCGGCGGAATCCTCGCCCAGTACGCGGCGCAGGGCATTCGCACGGTTCTCGTGACGTGTACCGACGGCGGTTGCGGTGACGGACCGGAGGGTGTCAAGCCGGGCGATCCGGGGCACGATCCGGCGGCGGTCACCGCGATGCGCCGGGAGGAACTCCGGGCGAGCTGTGACGTCCTGAAGATCAGCGACCTGGAGATGCTGGACTATGCCGACTCGGGAATGATGGGCTGGCCGACCAACGACGCCCCCGGGGCGTTCTGGCAGACCCCGGTCGAGGAGGGCGCCGCCCGGCTCGCGGCGCTCATGCGGCACTACCGGCCTGATGTCGTCGTCACCTACGACGAGAACGGCTTCTACGGCCACCCCGACCACATCCAGGCCCACCGCATCACGATGGCGGCGCTGGACATGATCGCGCTGGAGACGGCCGCGCCGGAGACAGCCGCGCAGGGGACGGCCGCGCCGGAGACGACCGCCCCGGCGTCGAAGGTCTACTGGACCACGGCGCCCCGCTCGATGATGCAGCGGTTCGGCGAGGTCATGCGCGAGTTCGGTGAGGACATGCCCGAACCCGATCCTGCCGAGACCGCCGCGATGGCCGAGATCGGCCTCCCCGACGACGAGATCACCACATGGGTGGACACCACCGCGTTCAGCGGCCAGAAGTTCGACGCGCTGGCCGCGCACGCCAGCCAGGGCGAGAACATCTTCTTCCTCAAGATGGGCAGGGAGAGGTTCGGCGAGTTGATGGGCATGGAGACCTTCGTCCGCGTCCGGGACACCACCGGCGCGCCCGTCCCCGAGAACGACCTCTTCGCCGGCCTGCGCTGAGCGGTCCTCAGCTGCCGTCGCCGGCCACCACCGGGGCGACGTAGGTCCCGGGGTGGGTGGCACCGCTCTGGTCCATGACGTCGGCGAAACCGTCCCACTTCAGCGTGGCGGAGTGGGTCTCACCGGGCGGGGTGACCAGGAGGCTCGCAGCGTGGAACGCCACGGAGCCACCGGAGTTGCCGGCGTCGAAAGGCAGATAGGTGATCTCGAAGGAGGCGTCGGCGCCCGGCTTGACCGTCACCTTGCCGGCGGTCTTGGCCTGCCGGCTCAGCGACCAGTGCGAGCCGCTCGTGCTGACGATGTCGACCCCCGGAAAGCCCTGGAGGGCGCAGGTGCCGCTGCCCTTGTTGGTCAGCACCACGTCGATCCCTCCCTGGCTGTCCACCGACTGGGCGCCGCTGCCGGGGCCGAAGGAGAAGCCGAGGTTCGAGGTCTGGCAGCGCGTGCTGCTCGCGGGGGCGTCCCCGGTGCCGTTCCCCGCGCCTCCGGTGCCACCGTCGGCGGCCTTCGTCGGCGGAGCGGGGGTGGACGTGGTCCCGTCGGCAGCGCCGGTGGGCGTGGTCGCCCCTGCGTCCGCACTGGCCACCGCCGAGGTCGGCGCCGTGCTGGAGCCGGCCGCGTCGTTCCCTGAATCGCTCCCGCAGGCGGTGAGCGCCGCGCCCGCTGCCAGCGCCATGCCGACGGTCGCCGCTATCCGCAGGTGACGTACCTGAATTATCATCAGAAATCTCCTAAAAAGGCCGAATGTGGCGCTCTCGCTACTTTGATCCGGCGTCACATGATCTTCTCACGTGCCCCGCAGGTGTCCTGCTGCTCCCGTGGCACGCCTGTGGCACACCTGTTGCACGCCTGTGACAGTGCCGCCGGCCCGGCACGCGGGGCGGGAATTGAATTCCGGCGTGCGCCGGTTGTACGCCCCGCTCTTCTTTTCTCACCGCACTCTTCCGCGGACATTCACGGTCGGACAAAGAGCAGGTCAAGTGCCGTTTCAGGCAGGGACGCGAAAGCAAACGGAGAATTGCGCTCAGCGCCTTGTTTCTTTCGCCCGTGCGGGTGACGGCTGGCGCTTTCCTCCCTACCGTAATCGGCGGTGCGGGCACTCCTTGGTGCCCGCTGCCTTCCAGACGAAGGTGGGGACACACATGCTCCGACTTTTACGATCCCTTTCCTCCTCCGCCAGACCATCGCGGCCGCTCGCCGGAAGAGCGGCCGTCGCCGTGTCCGCGGCGCTGTTCGCGATAGCCGCCGGCTCCGTGCAGCCCGTCATGGCCCATGACGGTTCCGGCGGTACGCCGCCGCCGGCCAGTGGCGGCTCCACGCTGCTGAAGACCGCGCAGAACGTCACCAGCCCCGGCCAACTCCCCGTCCAGCACGGGGACACCGTCAACTGGACCGTCGGCTACCACAACACGGCCACCGGCGACCCGGCCGCCGCGACCATCACCGACCCGATCACCGGCGCGGGCACCGCGCAGACCTACGTGCCGGGTTCGCTGCACGTGCCGCCCGGCTGGACGCCCTCGTGGTCCACCGACGGCAGCACCTTCACCGGCACCGACCAGGGCGCCGCGACAACCGCCGTCCGGGGCACCGGCCCGGTGACGTCCGGCGCCGGGACCGGCGTGAGCAGCGACCTGCTGCCGCCGGTGCAGGCCGCCACCCGCACCACCGGCGGCGACGGCTTCACCCCGATCCTCTTCCACGATCCGTCCGGGGACGTCGAGGCGTGGAACATCTACCACCACACCGGCCCCGCGAACCCGGTGGTGGTCTGCAACGACCTGTCCTCGGGCCAGCCGTGCACCGGCGGCCCCTGGCCGCGCCCGCTCAACACCGCCTCGGGACCGCTGGGTTCGGGCAACACCGGGAACATCTTCACGCCGCTGTCGCCGCAGTACGTCCTCGATCCCGGCCGGCCGGGCGTCGTCTACTACCCGGCGACGACCTCCACCGCGGTCGGCGTGGGCTGTCTGGACATGGGCGCCCGCGCCAACTGCGGCTTCGTGCCGCTGGAGACCAGCGGCGGCACCCCGTCGAGCGCCAACGGCCTGGCCGGGCTGGTCGCTTACGGCGGCAAGGCGTACGCCACCGCCAGCACCGGCCAGGTGCTGTGCTTCGACATCGCCGGCCAATCCCCGTGCGCGGGGCAGCCGTTCGCCGCGATCGTGCCGCCGAACCACGACGTGCCGGGCAACACGTACGCCCTCTACCAGGGCGGCATGACGGTCGCCGACGGCCGCGTCTACGCCTCGTCGTCCCCGAACGCCGCCTCGACGACGCCCGGGGTCACCGCACTCGGCTGCTTCGACCCGGCCACCGGCGCGGTGTGCGCCGGCTGGACGACGCCGCACCCGGCCGGCCCGAGCACGAGCGCGTACACCTACAGCGCGTACACCTCGTATGACACCGCGGGCCATCCGAACGGCGTGTGCACCACCAACGCCACCGCCGGGGCACCCTCCACCAGTTGCTACGCGCTGGACGGCGGCCCACTGGCCGCGCCCGCCACCGGACTTGACGCGCTGCCGGCCGGCACCCTGACCTTCGCCCCCGAGGTCGTCACCTCCGGCGGCGACACCCGCAGCTACTTCGGCGTGTGGGGCGGACCGCTGCCCGGCGACACCGTCTGCTACAGCTGGACGCACGCCCAGCCCTGCGCCGGTTTCCCCGCGGTGGCCGGCCACCCCGCCGTCAACGGCGGTGTCACCCGCGACTACGGCTACGCGTACGACTCGACGACCCGCTGCCTGATCGGGCTCGGCGACGCCGGCGTGCTGTTCTCCATGGACCCGGCGACCGGCGGTTCACCGTGCCTGCACAGCGGCACGTCCGTCACCCTCACGCCCGCGGACTTCTACTGCGACGGCGGCAGCGGGCACGTCGCCGCCTACACCGAGGCCCGGCTGACCGGCCTCAACCTCGCGCACACCGATCCGGCCGGCACCACCGTCTCGGTGACCGACCCCGGCGGCACGGTGCTCGCCACCCCGCAGCTGTCCCCGGACGGCACCGTCGACCTGTCCGGCATCTCGGCCGCCGACCATCCGTCGATCACCGTGACCGTGCAGCTCAGCCTGACCGACACCAGCGACTTCACCGCCACCAACCACCCGGCCCTGACCGCGTCCTTCCAGGGCGACGACCCGCAGATCTGCCTGCGTACCGTCGTCTCCGCGGACTGCGCGACCACCCACGTCGACGACACCGCGACCGGCACCGACGGCACCGGCGCGCTGACCTCCAACCCCGTCTCGGTCGCCGTCGCACCCGGGGCGCAGTGCCACCCGCACGTCACCGTCAACAAGGAGATCTGCACGGTCTCCTCGTCCCACGCCTGCGGTCCCGGCGGTGCGGGCCCATGGGCCAAGTCCAGTCCCGTCGGCCTGCTGCAACTGCTCGGCACGGCCTACTGGCGGATCACCCTCACCAACACCGGGCCGGTGGACGCGTCCGGCGTCACCGTGAACGACGCGGTCACACCCGCCTGTTCGCATGCGGCCGGCACCTTCACGCTGGCGGCCGGCGCGACCAGGCAGGTCTACTGCAACTCCTTCCTGCTGGCCCTGCCGGTGAAGAACACCGCCAGCGCCACCTACTACCCGGCGGGCGCCCCGCACGGGACCCCGTCCGCCACCTCGCCGCCGTCCAGCGCGGTGGCCTGCTCCCTGCTGTGCATCCTGGCCGCCCCCGACCCGTCCTGACCGCGCTCTGACCAACTGACCGGGGGAACGAACCCGTGCCGCCGCTCCCCTGCGGCGGCGGCACGGGCGATCAGGGCTGGATGTCCGCGGACTCCATGCTCGCGACCGCGCGCGCGACGGTGTCCTCGTACAGGCCCAGCTTCGGCTTGAGCACGTGGGCGCCGGCGCCGAGCGGGAACTGGACCGTCTCCCGGCTCGACATGTGGTCGCCGTCGGCCAGCACGTTCATCTCGTTGACCCCGAACGCGGTGCCCTTGGTCGCGCCGCTGGGGTCGAGGTCGACGACGGCGTACGCGGTACGGCCGGCGTACACCGGACTCGCGGGCGGCCCGCCGAGACCGTCGGGAACCAGCGGCGTGATCGTCACCCCGCCGGTCGCCGAATCGGCGTTCCACAGGACGACGTGCGGGTAGTAGCTCAGGCCGCAGGAACGCGCGCCGTTGTTGCGGACCTCGATCACCCGCTGGGTGGGCGCCGAGGCGCGGCGGACCAGGTGCACGGAGATCTGCTTGCTGGAGCAGGGGTGCTTCCAGGCGTAGCTGTCGCTGGTGGCGTAGCGGCTGCGGGGGGCGGGGGCGGGCTTGGCGGGGCTGGGCTTGGCGGGGGCGGGCTTGGCGCTGCTGGGACCGGCTTTGCCGCTGCTGGAGGTGCTCGAAGTGCTGGAGACCTGCGAGGCGGTGCCGTCAGGTGGTGAGGCGGTCGTCGACGGCGGCGGGGCCGGCGCCGTGGTGTCCGCCGGGGAGGAGGCCGCACCGGCCTGCCGCGAGGGCGTCGAACTGCTCGCCGAGGCAGCCGAATCGGGCTGGCAGGCGGTGAGGGCGGCGGCACTGACCAGCAGGACCGCGGCGGAGGACAGAGCGGATTTCACATACATGGCGTTGGGCCCTCGCTGTCATCGGTTGGGATGCCGCAACCCTGCGCCGTGCTCCGCCCGCAATGCCACAGTTCCGCCACAGGTGGGGACGCTGGAATGATTCCGGCGACCCTGAACTGCGACGATGTCCTGGTCTGGAACACCGGGCCGGAACGGGGGCGAGGGTGGAATGGGCACCCACATCGAGGAGTTCGCGGAGCAGCTGCGGGAACTCAAGGAGCGCTCGGGCCGCAGCTACGGCATGCTCGCCACCTCGCTGCACGTCAGCACGTCCACGCTGCACCGCTACTGCAACGGCGCCGCCGTCCCCTTCGAGTACGCCCCGGCGGAGCGGTTCGCGCGGCAATGCGGGGCGAGCGCGGAGGAGTTGGTCGCGCTGCATCAGCGCTGGCTGCTGGCGGATGCCGCCAAGCGCCGGGAGTCTCACCGTCCGTCGGACGCCGCGACGGAGGGGGAGTCGGCCGGGCTCCCGGCGGTGCGTGTGCCGCCCGAGGACAGACCGTCCATGGACGGGCCGTCCGAAGCCGGGCCGTCCGGAGACGGGCCGTCCGGAGACGGGCCGTCCGGAGACGTGCGGTCCGAAGCCGGGCCGTCCGGAGACGGGTCACCCGAAGAGCACGCCCTCGTAGGCCACGCTCCCGTGGCGGCGCTGCACGCAGAGGTGGCGCCGCCCCCCGGACCCCCTTCCCCCGGCGTACCCGCCCTCCCCGACGTCGCGCACACGCCCGCGTCCGGCGGCAAGTGGCGCGGGCGCCGGGCGCGCCGTACCACCGTCGTCCTGGCGGCTGCCGCCGCGCTCGCCGCCGTACTCCCGCTGGTGTCGCACTCCGGCCATGGCGCCGACGACACCGGGACCTCGTCCCCGCTCCCGCACCCGACGGTGAGCGCGCTGGAGCGCCCGTCCCCCTCCGTGCCGGCGTCAGGCCGAACGCACGCTCCGGCCGGCGGGGCAGCTCCGGCCACGACCACGGCCACGCCGAGCACGTCGTCCGGGGCGACCGCCCCGAAATCCTCGCCCGCGCCGAACGCGTCGGACCGGCCCGTCACCGGCGGGAAGCCGCCCTTCCAGGTGACCGTGCTGGCGAACAACTGGGACACCCAGTGCGGCCAGTGGTTCCTGCTCAAACAGCCACCGGCGGAGGTCCCACCACCGCCGTCGCTGCAGGACGGGAACGCCTGGGCGGCCACGCTCGGCGGCATACCGGCCGGGCACCTGCGACTGCAACTGACCGCGCAGGGCCTGCCCGGCGAGCCGGTGGTGCTCCACGCGATGTACGTGAAGGTGCTCAGCAGCGTCGCGGCGCCGAAAGGCAACGTCTACACGCCCGAGGACGGCTGCGGCGGCGGGCTCGACCCCGCGTCGTTCGCCGTCGACCTCGACACGACCGCGCCGCGGGCCCGTGCCGTACGCGGCTCGGTGGACAACGGCGAGAAGGCCGCCACCGTCGACTTCCCGTTCCGGATCTCCGCGAGCGACCCGCAGGTCCTCGACGTGGACGGCCACACCCTGGACCACGACGTCCGCTGGTACCTCGACCTCGTCTGGACCTGCGGCGCCCGTCAGGGCACCCTCCGCGTCGACGACCACGGCACCCCCTTCCGCACGATCGGCATGAAGAACGACCCGGCCTACGGCTGGTCCTCCACCCGCTGGTCCCCCACCCCACCCGACCCGCAGTAACCGACCGAGCACCGCACGGGCGCACGACGTCACGCCCGTCACGCCAGTCGGCGACCGCGGACGAAGGGCACCAAGCCCACAGCACAGCATTCGGGACGACGTCCAGCCCGGCCCGTCTCACCGGCCGGTGCACCTTGCGGACCCGCTCCTGATCCTTTCCGCGCCAGTGCCTCACCGGGCGCGACGGCGATGGGCCCCACCGTCCGTGGTGAGGCCCATCGACGTTCGAAGGTTTCAGTGGCCAGCCCCTATGGAGCCCGAGGTCAGTTGACGATCTCGACGCTGACGGAGGCGGTTTCTGAGACGTGGTCGGGGTCTCCCGCATAGCTGACGGAATACTCGTACCAGCCGGTCAGGGCCGGGCGATCGGTGAATGTGAAGCTGCCGTCGCGCTTCACTTGCGAGGTGGCAATCTGCTCACCGGAGCGCGAGACCGTGACCTGTCCGTGAGACCGGTAAGGCAGCAGGGAACTGATGGTTCCGTGCACGGTCAGGCGCTTTCCGACCTGGCTCGATGTCGGTGCTTGGAAGGTGATGTCGCTGGACGCCTTGTGGACATCAGTGATGATGTCGAGGATCACCTCACCCGAGTACGGGAAGCGCGTGGCGAAGAGGCGGTTGCTGTCCGGGGCCCAGGCCAGCCCTCGTGGCAGCAGGTCCATATTCGGCCAGGACATAGCGATCTTACGTATCGCGGTGGTCGAGCCGGGCTTGTAGAGGTAGACGTCCCAGTCCCCGCCGGCCACAATGCCCGCGGCAACCGTACCGTCGGGGGCGACGGCGACGGAGTTGGGGTAGGGACCGGTGTCGTAGGTGGCGATCTCGGTCAGATCCGACATGCTCCACAGCTGATGGGCGTAGTTGGATCCCCGCGCCGTCACCACGCTCTGTCCGTCCGGGGTGACGGCCAGATCCTCGACGCTTCCGACCTCGTCGGTGTAGGCGACCTGCTGAGCGGTGCCCGATCCCACGTCGTACACCCGCATTCCCAGCGATCCTTGGCTCTCCGCGGCCACGAGGCGGTCGGGGGATGCGGGCGAGGAGGCGAGTTGCGGCTTGCCGTAGTACAGCGGGTCCCGGTCCAAGTCGACCACCGGGTTGGCCTCCTCGACGCTGACCGAGCCGATGCCGGCGTCGAAGACGGTGGCCTGGTAGGAGAACCAGAGCTTGCCACCCGCGACTGCCAGATTTTCTGGCTCGGTATCCTCCCCCGTGGCGAAGCGGCGGGTCTCCGTCAGAGTGGTGGTGTCGATGGCGGCGATCGCGTCGGCTTCGGGCAGCGCCACGTAAAGGGTGGCGTCGTCCCAGGACAGGGTCATGCCGCGAGCACCCTCGAGTCCTTCGATCTTCTTGAGCACATGGCCGTCGTGGTCAGTGGCAAGCACGGCGTCGTCTCCCGGTGCGCTGACGTACACATGCTGGCTGTCGGCAAGCGTCTGCCAGTGCGAGTTCACCGGGAGGACGATGCCGCTGCTGACGCCCTGCGCCTGCGCAGGGATCGGGCCGGCGAGCAGGGTCATTGAAGCGGCGATCGTGGCGAGCGCCACCCCTCCCGCAAATCTTCGTATGCGCAATGTAATAAACCCCCTTGGTGAGCGGGCGACCACACGCTGCGATCGCCGAGCCAACCGTACGGGCAGGCACTGACATCGACGCGGCAGTATTCTCGGCCGCTCTGCACGGGCCGAACCCACGACCTGACCGCGGCCCGCACCTCCGACCGCAACGCGGTCGAGCCGTATATGTCCAATTCGCGCCTTCAGTTCCTCAGCAGTGGCAGACTGCTGCCTCGCGGCCAAAGGAGGCAGGATGGGCTTCGGCTTTCGTGTGGGTGTGCCCGGGATGAGTGTGCGTGTCTCGACTCGTGGCGTCCGGACGTCCGTCGGCCCGCGAGCGGCAAGGATCAGCGTGGGAAGCGGGCGGACGGACTTGACGGGCTCGCGCGAGCCTACGGGGTCGATGTCGACTGACCCGGTCCAATAGCGCGATTCCGGTCGAGGTGGCTGAGTCGCGCTCTGTACGGAGCCCGTCAGTCCTGATGCCATGGCACGAGTGTGGGGGGGAGACCGTCGGCGTAGGGGGCTGCTGTGGGCACGTCCACTCGATGGCTGGGTCCGAGCGGAAGAAAGTGGACCGCGGCGAGGAGGCAGTTGGCGCGCTGGGAAGGTGATCCAGCCGATGACCGATGGTTGGAGAAGGCTGCCGCAAGCCATCTACGCGCCCTCCAGGAGGCGGTCCAGGCGGATCGCTCGGCCTTCGGCCTCTATGAGGCGTCCTGTGCGGCCGGAGAGCGGCTGGCCGGCATCCTCGATGCTCTGGCCACGGAGGGAACCGCTTCGCGGGATGCCCTTACTATCCGCCTCGTCACGGAAGTCGGTGGGAACGGCGGAACGCTTGCTGACGCCGCGGTGCGCCGCGCTGCTGCCGCCACCGTCGATGATGTGCTCCGCAGAAAGCCGGAGTTGGACGGCGCCATGCTGGGCCAAGGCTCAGGCGGCGGACTCACCTGGGACATACTCTGCGACCTCTACCAGGTGTTCTTCGCCGACATCGTGGGCGAGTTCCTCAAAGCCACCGTTGCGGAGCATGTGAAGCTGGCCGCCCCTGTGCTACTCGCGGTCGATCCGGAAGATCGGGTGGCTGACTGGGTGGCTGAGAAGCTCGTCGACCTGGTGCCAAATCCCTGTGAGGAATCGGCCGAGGCGACCGAACTTGCCGAAGCGGCGGCTACTGCGCAGTCGGTCGCGGACGCAGTGGAGGACCCGGTCGGCGCGCTCTCGGATATGGCCCGCTCACTGGTGCCGCGAGCGGTCGGCAGCGTGCTCGGGTTGATTTCCGGCATGGCGGCCGACGAGGAGGACGCAGCATGACGGAACTTCCGCATTCCCTTTGGTGGCGCGAGAGCCATGATGAGCGGCCGCAAGGCTCCCGCTGGAAGGAAATCGGCGGGCACTCGTTTCTGGAGCGTGAACAACGCATCATCGGGCCGGACCGGCTGCCAGGACCTGTGCCCGAGTGGGCTGATGAGCTCTTCCGCGTCGCGAGAGCCGTGTTCATCGCCGACAAGTACGTTCGCCGCACCCGTACCCAGGACCGTTGGAGTCGCCGAATTCGCCTCTCCGTTCCGGTGTCGCAGCCTGGGCGCTGGCACAGTACGGCCGCGCAGTCCCACCTGACCGCGCTCCTACGACTTCTCACCGGGGACGAATGGCACATCGAGTTCCGACGCCTCGGCCACCGATACATTCAGGATCCCTTGCCTGACGTCCCCTTACCTCGGGCATCCGAAGTGGCCTTGTTCTCCGGCGGGCTGGATTCCATGAGCTGGGCAGCTACTCGCGCCCGTGCGGCCGATGCTGGGCCCCTGCTTCTCGTGATGTTCAGGGAGATCGGCCTGCTCAGACTGCAACGGCGCGTCTACGCAGCCGTCCGGCAGTTGGAGAGGACCCGCGACATACTGCTCATGCCCTTGAGCCAGACTCCGCAAGGAGACGGCTCCGAGTCACGACTCGAAACCTCCTCTCGTACCCGCGGTCTACTGTACGCGGCAGGGGCGATCCGCGCCGCCACCGGTCACGGGGTGACGACCGTCCACATACCGGAGAACGGCCAACTCGCCCTCAACCCCGCTCTGACACCTGCACGTTCAGGTGCGTTGTCCACGCGCTCGGTACACCCGTGGACGCTGCACCACTTGAACGCTCTCGTACACGCCCTTTCCGGAGCAGGTAACGCGGTACAAGTCGTCAACCCTCTGGCCCTGCTGACGAAAGGGGAAGTGTGCCGCGCGGCTACGGCGACCTCTCTCCCTGCCTCCGCGCTGGAGGACACCCTCAGTTGCGGGAAACCGCCGGCCCGTCGCAGCAGAGGTCCTCGCAATGCCAACTGTGGCGTCTGCTTTCCCTGCCTGGTGCGCCGCTCCGGCCTGCTCCACGCGAACGGCGACGACAGAACCGACTACGAGACAGAACCGTGGTCCTCTGGCCTGTCGCCCAAGCGAACTGACGACTGGCGAGCACTCCAACGATGGCTGGTCACACCGTTCTCCCCGATCGATCTGCTGACCGACCGACCGCTCCCCCCGGAGACAGACTTGGCCATGGCGTACGAAGTCGTCCGTCGCGGACGGGGAGAACTGATGCGACTGCTGCCCACGGCCGAAGACTCGAACGCGGCATAACGACACATTCTCGATGGCCGGCATCGGCCACCCAGTCGCCCAAGTCCTCGAGCGGGACGGGCGCAACGAAGATGTCGACCCGGCGTCCACACTCGTTCGAGACGGACCCCGAGTCCGATCACGTAGGCGCCCTCTCAGAGAAGTAAACGGCCTCACGAACGACCTCGATCGGCCAAGAATGAGTTGAGGGAACCGACGAGCGCCTCGATCGACCTGTCGTCAGGGCTACTCATTCCGACGCATGGTCAGCAGGAGGATGTCAGGACTCGTCGTCGAGGATCTTCGCCGCGATTGGGCGCAACAGTGGAACCGCCTCCGGGGCGATGCGGAACCCGCTGGCTGATACGGCGTCGAACTCAGGATCGTAGACGGCGAGGAACAGCCGATCCGTGTCACCGACGGTCATACCCTGCTCTTCGAGCCGCCGGGCTGCCGTCTTCACGGGGCGGGTGAATCCACGAAGCATCCTGGTCTCGTCGTAGCCACCGATCTGGTAAACGGTGGCCCTGCTGACGAACCCGTCGTTCTGCGCCGCCTCAAGCAGAGCATGAGCCTGCACCTGCGCTTGCCCGAGCAGAAGGTCCACCAGCGCCTCTAGGGCCTCGGAGGTCCATTCGGTACCGGCATCGGAGGTGGTGGTCTGCAACTGCTCCAAGTCGCGTACCGAAGCGCTCTCCACCTTGAGGTCCAGCACGGATTGTGCCCGCTCCAGCAGACCGCTCGGCTGCACCATGAACAGTCGGTGTCCCGTCCGTTCGAGCATTTCCCGTACGAGTTCGGCGCGAGGACGGGCGGGCACATCTCCGTCCCTGAGCCTCCACCAGTCCTCCTTGCTGTCCCCTGTGACGAGCAGCACTTCACAGGAGCGCAGAGCACCCTCCACAAGGATCTGCTCCCAGACGAGGTAGTCACCTGTCGCCAGATCCTCTGGTTTGTTCTTGAAGTCCTCGTAGCCCGGGGGCTCTTCGGCCTCGCCTCGTCGTTTCGCCTCCCGAACCGCAGCCTCGTGCTGCTCCTGCGTCAGCGGGGGCCCGACGCGGCCTGCGAAGATGCGCTCCAGACGGGCAAGAACGGGATCGGCGTTGGTGTCGCTGGCGCCGGCCAACGCATCGCCGTCTGCCTGCCCCGCAATGAGGGACTGAATGCTCTGCAGAACCCCATCGAGCCTGCCACGGTGCTCAGCGATCGTTGCGCTTATTTCGGCTTCGTCGCCGACATGGACCTGCTTGAGCCATCGATCGAGCGCGTCGTTGGCAGACCGGCCCGCCTTCGACAACGCGGCGTGCACCTCACGCGCCCGTGCTCGATGATGTCCGAGCACGGACGGATTCTCACGATTGCGCCAGAACTCGACGAGAACCTGGTGTGGCACCCATAACCGCTCGCCGAGCCGCTCAAGAACGGTGAGCAGATCATCACGCGTTCGGTGGTTCGACCGGTACAGCGTCAGGAGGACGTTGGTGTCGACGACGACCAAGCCCTCGTCGAACAGCCGACGGTAGTCCTCTGCGGAAGGGGTGCGATACTCCACGAACCCGTCGAAGATGCCGCGGCTCGCTTCCAGCGCGGCTTCACCGCCGGGGCCAGTCCCGTTGCCTGCCATCTCAGACGTCCCTCCCGCCAAGTCGGTACCGCTCGCAATCTTCCCTCCAAGCCATGCGGCGGGCACCGGTTTCCTCAAAGATCGGGCGACGGCACGCGCTCCTTTCCGCCATGCCATCGGCGGGTGGCCACGGCAACCGTCGCCGGGGCCACCCGCCGGGCGGTCAGATCAGCGCGCGGGCCCGGTGTTCCCAGTCCGCGACCCGGGTCATCACACCACTGACCTGCTTGACCGCGGCCGAGATGTCTCGACCGGGCGCCCTCAGCTCCCGGCTCATCTTCACCAGCCACCGCATGCCGGCCTCGACCTCACTGAGCATGCCGATCACCTCATGGGTGGACTCGGCGACGCTGACCATCTGCTCCAGGAAGCCGGTCGGCGATCCTTCGCGGTGCTCCGGTGGCATCGCCTCGATGACGTCGAACGTCGTCTGGACTGCCGCATCCATCTCCACCATCTGCCCGGCGAAGCGGGTGCACGCTTCCCGGAGACCGGAGGCCGGCTCGGCCATCGCCTTCGCCAGCTCGTTCATCGCCGGCAGCCATGCGCTCATCGGCGACCCAGGTTGGGAGGCCCGCTCCAGCACGGGACCGATCTGCAGGGCGACTTCGGAGATCACCGTCATAAACCCGGCGATCGCCTCAGTGGTCTCGCCCATCGCCTCCGTCTGTTCCTCCACCCGGGCGAACCGGTCGATCAGCCCGGGGGTCTCCGGGTCTTCCGGCTCCGGCTCGACCACGGCCGGCAAGGGCGTCGCGGCAGGCAGCCCGAACAGGATCCGGGCCGGGGTCAGCGGCTCGAAGCCGTTGTGCAGGACACCCTCCAGTGCGGTCTCCAGATCCCGCCGCGCCGCGACCAGCCCGCTCCGGCTGCGCTTGAACATGATCGTCCGGATCTGCGAGAGGTCAAACGGCAACTGCCCGTGCTCACCGATGTGGATCACGGGCTTGCCGGTCAGATGCCGGATCCCGAGCTCGTATGTGACATTGCCGTTGCCCCCGGTGAGGTCGGCGATCACGACGTCATCCTGCAGCACGTGGCGGCAGATCTGCTCGGTGATCTCGCCCGAGTCGGCGATCCCGTCAGCCCGGATCGGGACGATTCGGTGCCTGGTGCAGGCAGGAAGGATCACCTTCTCGTAGATCTCCAGGTTCTCCTCGAACGCCTGGAGTTCCGGGCTCCCGTCCGGGGCGTGCTCGTTGCCGATGGGCGCGATGACGAAGCAGGTCGTCATCGGTACCTCCTCGGGAGCCGGATCGGTAACGGCCATGATGCTCATGCGTAGTCCTCCGTTTCGAATTCCGTCGCACGATCGCGCTGCTCCGCGAATTCGGCGCCGGCTCGCAGCTCAGGCGGGTAGACGGGGCGCTCGTCGATGCCGAGCGCCCGAAGCAGGTCGGCGGTGGGGATCCGGTACTGCCATCCGAGGCGCAGGACCGGGCAGGGGAAATCGTTCTCGTGGATGAGCTTGTATGCGGTGGCGGGGCAGAGCCCGAGCGCACGGGCGGCAGTGCGCAGATCGACGGCCAGCGGCAGGTCGAATGCTTCACCGAACGAGAGCCAGGTGCCGGAGCGAGGGGTCATCGCCGCCCTCCGACCGGACGCAGCGACAGGGTGCCGATCGGGCTGCCCTCGCTCGGGCGCCGTGCCCGGTGCACGATCTCTCCGAGGCCCAAGTGGCCTGCCAGTTCGCCCAGTCGGAAGCTCTCCAGGCGCTCTGGTGTGACGCTGAACCGCACCGTCGCGGACAAGCCGTCAGGCCTGGCAGGCGGCGACACGCACAGCTCCCAACCGTCCTGCCAGTCGCTGACGGGAGACTCCGCCGGCGCCTCCACGGCGAGGTGGGCGGCTGCCAGCGCCGCCACATCCGCGACCGGCCGTTCCCTGCGGGCCTGGGCGAACGTCCACACCTGGTTGATGGCGGGCCGAAGCAGTGCGCGGCCGGCCTCCTGGGCCTGCGGAGGCACGTCTGCGAGTGCTGTCAACAGGGCGAGAAGCGACTCGGATTCGAGCTCCCGTCGGTCGATCGGCCACCGGACCGCTATGCGGTAGAGAGTGCGCCGCATCGCGGGCAGCGCCAGCCAGAGCAGCAGTAGCCGGTCGTGTCCGGCCGCGCCCGTGTCACACTGCGCCGCAGCAACGGCCTCGCACCAGATCTCCTGGCGGATCCGCAGATCCGCCGACCTGCCGTACAGCACCCGCCGGGCCGCCAGGGCGGACACTCGGGCCGGGCCATCGGCCGTGGTGACCGCGAAAGGCAGTTCGGCGGCCCGGAAGCGGTGCTCCAGCAGGTCGAAGACCCGGTTGTAGTGGATCAGCCCCATGCTGACCCCCCCGAGTCGTCGGTGTCGTCACGCAGGTCGTCCACGATGCGCGAGCAGGCCCGGATAATCCGGTGCAACTCCTCGCGCAGCGTTTCGTACGGGACCGGTGAGAAGCCGGCCGCGCGCCGCCGGGTGCTCGCGGAGGACTGGTGGCCGCACGCGGCACCGTAGAAATACACGTCGCCGGTCCGGCCTTGGACGGACAGGCCCCGGATATCCTGCTGGCGGTTGCCGCCCGGGATGTCTTCATACGGGATCCGGCTTCCGAGGGGCGCGTCGCCGCTCATCGGCCTGCCTCGCCGTGTATCGCCCTGTAGACCACGGATCCGTGAATCACACCCTGTATCGCGGTGCCATGGACGCCGTGCTGCACAAAGCTCGACTGCTCCCGCTCCGCCGCTCGCGCCGGGGACCGGGGACCGTCCTCCGACGCACCGGGCGAGGGCTCCGCCGCGTCTTGCGGGTGCGCACCGGGCAACCGGAGCCAGCCATACCCGGCGAACCCCTTCTGCCGCACGTGGATGCGGCGGTACTGCTCCGGGTCAAGTCCGTGGAACCGCGAGCGCACCACGTCCTGGTAGAGGCGATCGGAGACCACGACGGCCAGGCTCGCCGACCCGGTGGCCGCCAGAGCCTGCTTCACCTCAGGTGCGTCCAGGTAACGGGCCACCGCGATCGGGGCGGGGCCGGAGAAGCCCAGAGCGGCCGTAACGGCCACGCCGACGTCGATGGCCAGCCGAAGCCGCATCCGGCCGACCGGCCGGCGGGTGGCGTTGTAGCCGCCGAGTTCGGCCGCCAGGTGCGTGACGTACTCGCCCAACACCAGCTGCTCAGGAGTGCCGGCCGGGAGGACCGCGAACTCCAGGTCGCCCTGCGGTTGGGTGGACCACTCACTGTGGTCCAGCCCACTTCGTTCGGCTGCCGCCCGCAGAACCCGATCGAGTTGGGCCTGTACGGCCTCCTGATGCGGGGTGTCGAAACGGCTGTACTGCTCAATGTCCGCCGCCAGGCAGAGGCGGCGGGTGATTTCCGGTCGGGGCTTGCCCGGGGGACTGCCGGCCGAATGCGATGCCATGAGAACCATCACCTGCTCAATGGAGGTTGGGCAATTGGCTGAGCTGGACGCCAACTGTGCTGCCGGTGAGCCCAAATCTCGGAGCAGGCCGCAAAAATGCGGATTCCTCGGTCCTGTCAGCGGCCGATCGCCGGCAGGAGTCCGATCGCCCGGAGGCGGTCCAACTTGAACACCTCCATCCGGCGGTTGGCGGTCGCGACGATCCCTTCGGCACGGAAAGTCGCCAGAGTCTTCTGAACCGTGCCCTGCCTCGCTCCGATGAGCCCAGCGAGTTCGATGTGCGTGAGGTTCACGCAGATAAGGGTGTACGAGCGGGCGGGACGGCCGTAGGTGCGGACGAGACGGCCGTGGTTCTCGGCCAGTTCGACGAGCGCCCGGGCCAGCCGCACTCGGGCGGGGAACGCGCTGAAGGCGATGCGCCAGGAATTCGCCGTGCGCTCGCGGCGATTGCTGAGCCGCGCAATCTGAATAGCGGCCTCCGGCCACTTGTCGAGGAAGCTGCGCATCGCTCGGCCTTGGACGACGTGTGCGTCGATGTCTTCGCACGCCGTCACCGTGGCAGACCTGGGCGCGCCCTCGATCACGGCCATCTCCCCGACCACGTCTCCGCCGACCCGGATGCCGATCAGGGCGTCGTGCCCGTTGCCGAGCCTGCCGGTGACTTTCACGCAGCCGGTCCTCAGAAGCACCAGGTAGTCGCCCGGTGCCCCTTCCACCAGGATCTTCTCCCCCGGCGGATACTTCTGCGGCGAACCGATACTCAGCAGTTCCTCCCGGACCGGCCCCGACAGGCTGCTGAGGAATCGGGCCGGCCGCGGCCCACCGATGTGATCCGTGCCGCGCCCTGCCGACCCCTGCATCGCGCGCTCCATACCCACCTCGCAGTCGAAACCTGAGTGCTTACCCGGCCAGGGAACTAGCCCCGGATTCGAGCAGAAAGGGCGTGCGAGAAGCATCTGGTGTGGCGTGCGCGCGCAGGGCGCGCGCCAGCGCAGGTGGAGCGCCCGAGCCGTCGCCCGGCGGCGGGATTGCCCATGGTCCGTGCTCTTCACCCGCCGCCTGGCAATTCAGCCCGTGCAAGTTCGATCTGCCAGTGCCTCACCGGGCAGGACAACGTCCGCCCCTGGTGCGGAGGTTGGCGGATGGCGCATGGTGGCCCGCATGGACTGGTTGCCACTGCTCTCCACGCTGGCCGGTGCTGCGATCGGCATCGTCGCCACGCTCATCGCGGATCGCAATCGCTGGAAGCGCGAGGATGACAAGGACGCTCTTCGGCTGCGGCTGGACGTCTACACGCAGTACACGAGCGCCGTGAAGGTGCTCGGTGAGACGCTGCGGGCGCTGGCCGAGCGGGAGCATGCCTCCGACCGTGAGCGGGCGTTCGCGTTGCGCGAGGCGTTTCGGGAGTCGGGCATCGCCCTGGCGTCCGAACGGATGTGGCTCATCGCTCCGGAACCCGTCGTCAAGGCGTCGAACGGCGTGTTCCACTGCCTGCGGCGCATCTGCGACGGCTACATCGACGGTGCTGCTGTCAGCGGCCCGGAGGATCAAGCCCGTTGGGAGGCACGCGGTCTGGCGGCTGCCAAGATGCGCAAGCTCATGCGCGAGGATCTGGGGGTCGGCCCCCTCACCGAGCGGCACACCCCCCTTCTCCACGACTACGACAGCCCTGCCGCGTAGCGGCAACCGCCCGCGACCGACCGACGCCAACGGCGGCCTGCGGGTGCAGCGCCTCCATGGAGCAGCCGACCACGAGCAGGACCACCGCCGTGGTTCCGGCCAGCAGCGATGCCCAGGACGGCGATCCCACCGCCCACGCCGACATCTGCCCCCGCGCCCCCGCCGGCTGCAACCCGTGACCTTCCGCTTGTTCCCCTGCCCCGGTGACCACCCCCGTGGATCACCGGAGTCGCTCCGATGTGAGGCGAAGCTAGCCTCAAGCGTCCTGAACTCGTCCTAGATCCGCCCTATCGCCAGGCCGGCTGGTCTGTCGGGATCGGTTCGGCGGGGGTGGGTTTGTGGAGGGCGGGGGTGGGCGGAGGGGCGTGGAACGCCCTTCCGTTTGGGGGGAGTTCGGCGTTCTGGTAGCGGAAGGGGAGGCCGGTGGCCGCGTCGGGGTCCGGGTGGGTCATCAGCTGGAAGTGGACGTGGGGCTCGGTGGAGTTGCCGGAGTTGCCGCAGCGGGCGAGGGGCTGGCCGGCGCGGACGCGGTCGCCCTCGCGTACGGTGAGCGAGCTTCGGCGCAGGTGTGCGTACAGCGCGTACGCTCCGTTGCCCAGGTCGAGGATCACGTGGTTGCCGAGGAGCCGTCCCGGGCCTGCCATGTCGCGCGCGGGGCCTTCGACGGCCAGTACGTAGAGCACGCCGAGCAGGGAGTTGCGGCTGCGGTGGTCGCGTCTGCCGTCGGCGGCGCGGACGACCGTCGCGTCCGCCACGGCGAGGACCGGTGCGCCGAAGCCCGGGAAGGCTTCCTCGCGCCGGGAGATCGGCCACACCCGCGCGAAGGCGGGGCGGGAGCCGCACGTGGGCTCCGCCACGAGGTCGATGGCGTAGGACTGCCCGTACGCGTGCGTGCCGTGGCTCGGCACCCGCGTGGCCGGGCTGTTCAACGCGATCCAGCGCCCGGAGACGGGGGCGGCCACCTCGATCGGCGCCCGCCGTACCGCCTGGATGTCGCGGGCGGTCAACCGTCCGCCGATGACGGTGCAGGCGGTCGCCGCCAGCGCGGGAACGTAGACCCACCATTGAGCGAAGGGCGGGGTGACGAAGAGGCCGGCGACCACCAGGCCCAGGAAGACCCACCAACACACCCTGCTTGCGGCCCTGTTGAGCTTGCGTATCGACATCACGTGTCACACCCCTCCTGGTTCGGGACTTCCGCATCGTGTACGGGGGGCGGCTGCCGGCCCACGTCCCCGTACGGCCACCGCGTCGTCACCGCCGCGCGGCGGACAACACCACGAGCAGGGGCACGACTCGGGCCGCCGGCACCCCGTACTTGCCGCGTCCCGTCGTGTGCAGCCAGCCCGCGCCGGCCAACTGCCGCAGGTGGTGGTAGATCTGGCCGGTGGTGCCGACCTCCGGCAGCTCCGCCAGCTCGGCGACGGTGTGGATGCCGCCGAGGACTCCGCGCAGGAGCTGCAGGCGCAGCGGATGGCCGAGGGCCGCGAGGGCGTCCGCCGTGGCCGAGTCGGCCGGTTCGTCCTCGGCGAGCAGCGCGTCGGCGGGCGTGGTGGCCTGCCACTCGTACCGTTCCTGCGGTGACAGCTGGACCGCGCCGGTGAAGAGCACGGCGCCGGCGGTGACGCCCGCCTCGTCCAGCTCCGCCTTCAGGTGTTCCAGCGCCCAGAAGTCGCCGCCGCTCACCGCGCCGGCGGCAGGCGTGTCGCGCGGCCCCCGGCCCTCCAGCTCGGCGAGCCTGCGCTCCAGCGCGCTCACCCGTTCCTCCAGCTCCATCCTGCCAATATACGTAGTTACGTAATTATTGCAAGCACGGAGCGTGGCCGCGCAGGCAGCCGCGCAGGCAGCCGTGCACCGGCTACCACCCGCCAGGCCCATGACGCCCGAGACTGCGGGCCGGAGCCCGTGTCACCGCCACTCACTGATGAGGTCCTCGGGTTCGATCGTCCGGACACCGGCCACCGCGCTGCCGCTTCTGGTCACCGCGACCAGCGGCGTCGACTCGTCGGCACCTGGCAGCTGGGAACGGTGGATGATCAGCTCGGTGAGGTCGTGGGAGTCGAACGGCCGGTTCTCCAGCCACTTGACCGAACCGACCCCGGTGATCCTCTTGGCGACCGGTCCGCGGTCCGCGCCCACGATGTCGATCTCCGGGTTGTTGGTACGCGTCCAATACCCGCCGACCACCCCCGTGTCGTCGGACACGACCGGTTCAGCGAGGTGGCGGGCAGGCCGCCGGCCGCCCTGCCGATCAGCGTGTGGGTCCGCTCGCCCGCACCGATGGCGCCGAGGACCTGGCGGGCCTGCGCGTCGGCCGGGAACTCGGCGGCCAGGGAGCGCTCAGCGCTCACGATCGCGGCAGAGGTCGGATCCTCGACCACCTCGGCCGGATAGTCGAGGACACCGGCCCCCCGCGGCAGGCGGTGACCGCCCCCACGCAATCCGACGCGGCGGATGACGCACCTGAACTACGCGGTTCGGGCGCGGTGACCGTCGCCCAGGGCTCGGCCGGGCAAAAGGCACGCCCCGGCCGAGGGGCAGAGCTCCGCGCAGCGGCCCGGCTGGGGGTCGAACCTCCCGCTCAGGCCCCCTCCCCCAGATCCTCGTGCAGCCGCGCCAGGTTCTTCGTACTCGCCCGCCGGTTCCCGGTCACCTGCGCCAAGTGCGCTTCGAGGGCGGCCAGTTGCTCGGGCCCGATCTCCGCCGCCCACCGCTCCCGGACCTCGGTGAAGAGCGCCGCCCCGAGCGTGGTCATCTCGTGGCCGCGGGCCGTGACCCGCAGCCGCTTCAGACGGGCGTCCCCGGGATCGGCCTCACGTTCGACGTATCCGAGCCGTTCGAGCGCGACGACCACCTTGGCGGCCGCCTGCTTGGACACCGACAGGCTGCGTCCCAACTCGGTAGCGGTGTCCGCGCCCCCGTCGATCGCGCGCAGGGCGAACTCGTGGGACGCGCGTACGCCCTCGTGGCCGCGGTTCGCCAGCTCGGCGTGCACCTCGTCCAGCATCGACTGGAAGCCGCCGAGCAGCAGCAGGGCCAGCTCGGCACCTGGTGACCGTGCCATGGGGCCCATCATACGAGCGCGCCTCCGCCCGGGTCGACAACTTGGTTGTCTATCGGTAGATTGACAACCAGGTTGTCGACTCAGAACGCGGAGGGAACGTATGGACACCAGGACCCGCGGCGCCACCATCCCGGGCGTCGAACACCACCACGTCAGCGTCAACGGAACGCAGTTGCACTACGTCTCGGCCGGCACGGGCGGCTCCCCGGTCGTGCTCTTCCACGGCTTCCCGGAGACCTGGTGGGTCTTCCACCGGCTGATCCCGCTGCTCAGCGCGCACCACCGGGTGTTCGCGCCCGACCTCCGCGGCTTCGGCGACTCCGCCACCGCCGGGCCGGACCACGACAGCGCCACCGCCGCCCGCGACCTGGCCGAGCTGATCACCCGGCTCGACGTCGGGCCGGTCCATCTGACCGGCCAGGACGTCAGCGGCCCGACCACGTTCCGACTCACCGCCACCCGCCCCGACCTGGTACGGAGCTACACGGCGATCGAGACCGGGCTGCCCGGCTTCGGCGTCGAACGGCTCGCGGACGTCACCCACGGCGGCGCGTGGCACATCGGCGTCCTCACCGCCCCCGGCATCCCCGAGATGCTGCTCGCCGGCCGGGAACGGGCGTTCCTCGCCGAGTACGCCCTGCCCTCCCTCTGCGCGACCCCCGGCGCGTTCACCGACCAGGACATCGACGAGCTCACCCGCGCCTACACCCGGAAGGGCGCGTTCGCGGGCGCGGCCGGCCTCTACCGGTCGATGCTCAGCGAGGGCGCGGAGATCAGGGAACTCGCGTCGCCGCCCCTCACCACCCCCGTACTCGCGGTCGGAGCGAGGTCCGGAGAGTTCACGCCGACGACGATGCGCCAGGTCGCCAAGGACACGAGGTCCGCCTCGATCGACGGCGTCGGCCACTACGTGGCGATGGAGGCGCCCGACCGGCTCGCGGACGCGCTCCTCTCCTTCTACCGGGAGACCGACAGCCCGACGTGACCCAGAGCCCGGCGGTACCGAGGACCCGGCGCAGCCAAGGGCCCGGCGCGAGAGCCGGCTTGGCGCAAACAGGAGGCCAAAAGCGCCCAACCGGCCCCACCCATAAGGACGTTCAGCCGATGCCCAGCGCCCGCAGCACCCCCTGGAGGTAGCCGATCGCGTGCGCCCGGCCCCGACTGGTGTACGCGGCCGAGGAGATGTCCATCCACGTGTCGAGGTCGCCCTCCATCGCGGGGACGTGGTCGTCGATCAGGAACCCGTCGAAGCCGGCCTCGTGCAACTTGCGGACGACGCGCGCCGGATCGAGGTTCCCCTCGCCGAGGAAGCACTCGCGGAAGGACGGCACGGTGTCCTGCACGTCGCGGAAGTGCACGTACGCGATCGCGCCGGCCGGCCCGAAGGTGTCGATGACCTCGTCGACCGCCGCCTGCCCGCCCATCTCGGAGACCGTCCCGAGGCACAGGTCGAGACCCCACGCGGGGCTGCGGCCGGCCTGTTCGCGGGCGCGCACCAGAGCGGCGGGGGTGGTGAAGATCCGCGCCGCGCCGCCGAGTCGGGTGTCGACCGGCGGGTCGTCCGGGTGCAGCGCGAGCCGGACGCCGACCTCCTCGGCCACCGGCAGCACCGCGTCCAGGAAATACTGGTGGTTGGCCCACATCCGCTCGGCGTCGAGCGGTTCGCCGAGCGGTTCCACCGGGGAGAGCCGGTAGGCGGCGAGGGAGTTGCCCGCGTCCGCCGCGTCGAGGTCGAACGCGGTGACCCGGGCGCCGCCCCGGCCCCGCGCCGCCATGTCGGTGCGCCAGACGTACGTCGGCATGAAGTGGTAGCCGAGCACGTCGATGCCGACGGCGGCCATGTTCCGTACGGTCTTGCGGTAGTTCTCGAGCTGCCGGTCCCGGCCGGGCAGGCCGCGGTGGATCTGCCACATGTGCGCGGTGGGGACGTTCTCCAGGCCGTCGATCCGCAGGCCGTCCGCGTCGCACCGCTCCCGCAGCCGCCGCAGTTCGTCCAGGCTCCAGTGGCCGGCCTCGCCGGGAAGCAGGTCCGGGGTGTGGAACTGGACGCCGGTCAGGCCGAGTTGGTGTGCGAAGGCCGCGACGCGCCCGTCGTAGACGTCGATGTGGCCGAGGGAGAGACGCACGGTCACGGCGGCCCCGTTCCTGTGATCTGCCTGGATGGGTGCGGGGGCGCCGAACAGGCCGCCCCCGCACCTCGGTCGTGGTCCCGGCTACTGGCCGAAGACCTGGAACTCCCAGAGCGAGTAGCCGTACTGGGTCGAGCGGGTGGTGCCGTACATCCTGATGTAGCGGCCGGAACCTGTGACGTTCAGGGTCTGGTTGCCGCCGGTGCCGGTGGTGGTGGAGTAGATCGACGTCCACGCCGTGCCGTCAGCGGACGTCTGGATCTGGAACGCCTTGCCGTACGCGGTCTCCCAGTTCAGCACGACCTTGCAGATCGAGTGCGTCGCGCCGAGGTCCACCTGGAGCCACTGCGGGTCGGCGAAGCCGGACGACCAGCGGGTGCCGTTGTTGCCGTCCACCGCGTTGGGGGCGGGGAAGGCGATGTTCTCCGCCGAGGACGCCGTCGCGCTCTTGTTCAGCGCGAGGTTGGCGGTGCCGCAGGTGCCGCCGCCGCCCGTGGTGACGGTCCAGCTGAAGGTGGCCGTTCCGGTGGTCCCGGCGCCGTCCTTGGCGGTGACGTTGACGGTCGAGGTGCCGGCCGCCGTCGGGGTGCCGGTGATCAGGCCGGTGCTGGGGTTGATCGACAGCCCGGCGGGCAGGCCGGTGGCGCTGTAGGTGAGGGTCTGGCCGGCCGTGGAGTCCGTGGCGTGGATCTGGGTGCTCACCGCGGAGCCGGTCGTGGAGCTCTGGTTGCCCGGGTTGGTGACGGTGACGTGCGGGGACGATCCCCCGCTGGGCAGTGTCCACAGCTGGCTGGCGGCGCCGGTGCAGGTCTCGATGTCGAGCCGGGCCCCGGTGTTGCCGCCCGGATCGGTCAGGCACAGGCCGGAGTTGTTGTTGACGAGTTCACCGTTGGCCTGGTGGGTCCAGTTCTGCGCCCCGGTGCCGTTGCACGGATACCACTGGACGGTGGTGCCGCTGGTGGTGCCGGCGCTGGTCACGTCCAGGCAACCGCCCTGCACCCGGACGGTGTTGTCGGTGTACGGCGACCACTGCTGGCCCGCGCTGCCGTTGCAGCCGGCCAGGCCGATCGGGTTGCCCTCGGTGTTGAGGCTGTTCTGGTTGGCCGCGCACAGGCCGCCGGGGCCGGTGACGGTCCCGGTCGAGGTGGGGGTGCCGGTCGGCGTGGAGTTGCCGCCCTGCTCGTAGACCGCCACGTAGCCGACGCTCAGCGTGCCGCCGGACGTGGTCGCCGACGTGGGGGTCGGCGAACCGTGGATGCCGTCCGGGTAGTTGCCGCCCATGGCGAGGTCGAAGATGATGAAGAAGCCGTGGTCGATGGCCTGTTGCCAGGCCGCGGTGCCGACCGACGCCTCGGTGATCGTGCTCTCCACCGTGCCGTCCATCAGGAACTGCAGTGTCTCGGCACTGGTGTTGGTGCGGTCCACGATGACCGAGTACGTGTGGTAGCCGGTCTGGCAGCTCGAACCGGCCCCGGGACACGGGATCAGGTCGTGCCCGCTGCTGCCCGCGCCGTCATGGAGCGTCTGGGAGCCCTCGTTGAGGGCGTTGACGTCCTCCATCATGTCGATCTCACCGGACTGCGGCCAGCCGCCGCCGGTCCGCATCGTCGAGCCGAGCGCCCAGAAGGCCGGCCAGTAGCCGAGGCCGTTCGCCGGGTTGGGCTGCTGGAGCGAGGCGGTCATCTCCAGCTTGCCGCCGGGCGGTGCCTGGAAGTCGCCGCGGGTGCTCTCGATCCGGCCGGAGGTCCAACTCCCGCCGCTGTTGATCGCCTTGAGCGTCAGATGGCCGTTGCCGTCGAGGTAGACGTTGTTCGTCGAGTTGGTGGTGTGCTCGATCTCACCGGTGCCGAAGCCCGATCCGATGTCGTAGAACCAGTTCGCCGAGGAGGGGGCGGAGCCGGCCGCGCCGGCGAAGTCGTCCCCGAAGACGGTGGTCCAGCCGGGAGGTGCGGGCGGCACAGTGGCGGCGGAGGCCGCCGGCGCGACCGCCAGCGTCGTGGCCGCGGCGCCGGTCAGACCGGCCGCGAGCAGTGCGAGCGTGGTGACCACCGAACGCCCGCGCGGCCCTGCACGATGGCGTGGGCTGCGGCCGATGATGCGCGGTAAGGAGAACATGCGTGGGGGTGTCCCTTCGAGTGCGCTTTCCGGTGACGGCTTCCCGGTGGCGGCGTGGATCAGGGCAGGTCGGCCTCGTCTCCCAACAGGGTGACGCGGCCGCGGAGCTGCGGTACAGACCTTTGGAGAGCGCTCTCAGGGATCTCAGGGAGAGGTGTACGACGCGGGCACCGACCGTGTCAAGGACTCGCGCAGCGACCGCTCGGAGCCTGTGAGGCTGCCCCCGGCGGACCGCCGTCACCGCGGGCTCGCGGCCGCCCCGCGTCCGGACGTCAGTCGGTGAGGACGGTGCCGAGGACGATCAGGGCGCGCCAGGTGCGGGCCATCCCGAACGGGGCGGTGGCGCGGACGACGGCGCGGATCTGCGCCGGGGTCGCTCCGGCGGTCAGCGCGCGGCCGACGTGCGCTTCGAAGCTCTCCTGGAGGGTCTGGTAGAGGACGTCCACCGTCAGGGTGGCGAAGGCCCGTTCGCGGCCGGTGAAGCGGGAGATGCCGGCGCGGATCCGGGACTGGAGGTCCATGTAGTCGGCGAATCCCTGGTCCAGTGCGCTCGCCTGGGCGCGGACCTCGGCGGGGATCTGGCTCCCGGTGCCGCTCGCGTCCACTTCGGGCACCGGGCCGGCCGGACCGGGCAGGCCGTGCGTCCGCTCGACCTCGGCCAGCCGCTCCAACGCGGCCAGCGCCGCCGGGTATCCGCTGTCGTAGGAGACGAACCGGATGAGCTCCCGCAGGTCGTCGGCGTCGAGCCCGGTCTCCAGGGCGCTCTGGACGTGCAGTTCGAACGGCATCCCGAGCGTCTGCTCGCACACGTCCGCGACGAGGTTCACCAGCGCGGCCTCGCGTGCGGTCAACTCCGGCCCCGACTGCGCGAGTCGGAAGCTGACGGCGGCCATCTCCGCGAACGCCGGGTCGAGTTCCTTGACCGCGGACCTGCCGGGCAGCGCCATGACGACTCCTTCGAGTGGGCGACTCCAACACTACAACCGTAGCGCTACAACCGCCCACACACAACGCGCAGCCGGGCCCCCGGGTGAACGCGGTGGTTCACCCGGGGGCCCGGCCAGATCCTCAACTCGCCCCGTGGGCGCTACCGTCGGCCGCGGTCCGCCTCCTGGAAGCCGACCGTGTAGGTGCGCGTGACCGACCCGTTGGCCGACGTCACCCTGATCGTGCGGGTGCTGATCCGGGACCCGGTGGACGAGAGGACCGGGCTGCCGTCGGTGACCCGCACCCGCGCCCCGTGCTCGGCCGGCACCGCGCCGACCGGCGGAATCCGCCCGTTCTTCGGCCAGTTGACGACGTACGTCGACACGTCCGCGTCGAACCCGTCGATCGGCACGCCGCCGACGGTGATCGCGGAGGCGTCGGCGACGCTCGCCTTCGTGGCGTCCGGCACGTTCGTCACCGTGACCGACCCGTCGGCGCCCACGACCACCTGCGCCGTCATCGCCGCCGCCAGGTTGATCCGCTCCCAGCTCGCCCCGCCGTCCCCGGTGAGGTCCAGCGGGTAGCCGGAGTCCGTCGCGGTCTGCTGGAGCACCTGCGTGCGCTGCTCGGCGGTCAGGCCGGGGAACGCGGTGAGCAGCAGCGCCGCCGCGTCGGACGGCGCCTGGAGCGTCTGCCCTGCCTTGCCGACCTGCGAGAAGCCGTAACTCAGCCGCTGGGTGTACAGGTTGACGTCCTGGGTCGTACTCAGCCCGTCGTACGAGTCACCCTCGCAGGCGGCGAGCGTGTCGCCGTACCCCTCCTTCTGGCACTGCGCGAGCAGCACGTTCTCGATCTCGGTGTGGGCCTGCGTCAGCAGGTCCGCGAACGCCGGGTCGGCCCACCGGTGCGCCACGGTGGCCTGCCCGGTGATCCGGCCGCCCATCACGTCCAGCGGGTAGTGGAACCCGAGCACGATCCGGTTGTTGCCGTACTCGGACGTGCGGGCCAGGATCGACGGCGCCAGCTCCGGCAGCAGCGTGGCGAGGATCGTCCCGGCCTCGTAACCGCCGTAGGTGTGGCCGCTGGGGTACGAGCCGTCGCCGGCGAGGCCGCCGTACGAGCCGTCCTGCGACTCGTAGATGTCACCGCCGTCGCCGACGAACCCGAGCCGTACGTACGGGCGCAGCGAGCCGTAGTAGTCCTTGGCGGCGGCGTGCGTGTCGATGCCCTGCGTGACCCGGCCGAACAGCGCGTTCGTCTTCGGCAACGCCCCGCTGTTCAGGGCGTCCTGGTAGATCTTGCCGAGCCGGGACCCGAGGCCGTCGGACATCGTGACGGTGGGGCTGCTGGTTGCGTCGACCTCGGCGCGGTCCACCTGCGCCTGTGTCGCCGCGTTGTTGATCGCGACCGCGGTCTTGTCGTTCTCGGCGGTGAGCGGAGTGCCGTCGGGAACCTTGGTGTTGGGGGCGAGGGTGCCGGGACCGAGGTCGCGGAAACCGCTGAGCAGGTCGTTGAAGTAGTCAGAACCGTCCCCGGTCGCAGGCCACTTGTCCGAGTCGTAGTCCGCCTTCAGGGTCTCGTCGGGGAAGGGCGAGGCGGTGTACGCCGGGTCGGCCGCGTCCTGGCTGCCGTCGGTGACGGCGCCGGTCACGGCCGGCTGCTGCGGCTGGTGGCCGCCGGTCGGCACCGGCGCGGTGGCCGCGCTCGGGCGCGAGGTGCCGTAGCGGTTCACCGCCTGCACGCGCGCGGTGTAGGACCTGCCCGACTCCAGCCGGGTGAACGCCGTACTGCGGGCGGCCGGATCGTTCACCCGGACCTGGTGTCCGCCGTCCCCGTGCCCGCCGTCGAGGGTGACGGTGTAGCCGGTGACCGGCGAGCCGCCGGTGTCCTCGGGCGCGGACCAGGCGACGGTCACGCTCGTACCGGACGACGTGGTCGACACCGCGCCGGGCGCGGCAGGCGCCGTCTTGGGCTTCGCGGTGAGCGCCGACATGGCGTGGTCGAGGGCGGTGTAGCGCGCGGTGAGGACGTCGTCGGTGGCCGCGCTGTCCGCGACCGCCGTCTTGGCCGCCGCCAGCGCCGTGGTGAACGCCTTCCACGTCGGGTCCGTGTAGCGCGCGTCATCGAGCGCCGAGGCGGTCGTGACCAGGTTCTCAAGTCGCAGCCTGGGCAGCGGGATCAGCTGGTCGGCGGCGAGGGTGAGGCTGCGGGTCTGGTTGTCGGCCTCCAGCTGGGTGGTGCCGTCGGCGGCCACCAGGGCCCGGGCGGCGGTGAGTTCACGGGTGAACACCGCGAAGTCGACGGCGTCGTACCGCTTCGCGTCGTCGGCGAGCCCCTGGTACTGCGAGATCGCCTTCTTCAGCGCGGACTTGTCGGTGGTGGCGGGCGTGCTGACGTGGTCGAAGGTGATCCGGCCCAGGTTCGCGACGTACGGGTGCGAGGAGTCCGGGGTGGTCACCAGCCGCAGGTGGACGTCGTGCCGGCCGGTGACCGCCTTCGGCAGCGTCAGGCGTGCCGTCCCTCCCGAGGACCACGCCGCTCCCGTCACCGGCAGCGGGATCGTCGCATACGGCGTGCCGGGGGCGGAGGCGTCGAACGAGTCCAGGTAGAGCTGGACGGCCGAACCAGTGCCGCAGCGCGCGGAGTTGTTGACGTACGTGATCGAGGCGGTGTCCTTCGTGGCGCTGCCGAAGTCGACGGTGCCGTAGTCCAGCCAGGCCCCGTCGTACGTGCCGCCGAGGTCGGTGCTCGAACCCGAGCCGCTCCAGCCGACCGGCTCGCTCTTGAGCCCGTTGCCGCTGTTGGCGGTGAACGCGGTGGCGTCGAACGCGGTCGGCGCACCGGCGTCCTGCGTCAGGGTCAGCGAGTAGACGTTGGCCACGTACGGCTGGGCGTCGGTCTGCGTGCTGGAGACGAAGTCGGCGTAGACGTCCTGGACGCCGTTGAACACGCTCGGATCGAGGTGCGCGGTCGCGGTGCCGATCGTTCCCCAGCCCGAACCGGTGGAGGCCAGCGGGATGGTGACGCTCTTGGCGCCGTCCTTCGCGCCGAGGTGCAGCTCGATGTGCGAGTCCGAGGCCGCCCGCGACTGCGGCTTGTCGTAGCTGACGGTGACGGTGTCGGCGCCGTCCCGCAGGTCGGTGTCCTTCCACTGCGCCCAGGCGCCGTTGGTGGTGTTCTCGAAGATGCCGCCTGAGAGGTTGAGCGGCAGCGTGCCGCCGCCGGTCGTGGTGGCACCGCCCGCCGTCAGCGTGGCCAGCGTGGTCGTGGGGGACGACGTCTGGTCCGGCGAGAACTGGTACCAGTCGAAGTTGGACACCCACTGCTGGCCGGCCGGGGCGTGGAAGACGAACGTCGCACTCCCCGCGTTCAGCAGCAGGTCGGGCTCCGTGATGGTGGCCTGCACCGTGCTGTAGTACTGCCAGCCGCCGGTGCCCGGCAGCGTGACGGTGCCGACCAGCGGGCCGTCGGCACCGCCCGCGTGGATGTCGACGCTGCTCGGTGTCGCGTTCGCCGGCTGGGAGTTGGCGTAGCGGACGGAGACGCTGTGCGGGGCGACCCCGCCGAAGTCCAGCTTGCCGTACTGCTCCCAGGCGCCGTCGGTCACGCCGCCGAGGTCGCCGTCGGAGTAGTACGCCTCACTGGTGAGGCTTGGGCCCTCCTTCTGGTCGGGGCTCTCGGCCTGGAGTACGGCGTAGCCGCCCTCGTCGATGGCGAGCGCGTCGATGGCCGAACGCAGCGCGTCCGTCGCGGCCATCAGGGTGCCGGTGCCGGAGGCGGTGTCGGCGAGGACGGTCCGGGCGCGCTCCAGCGCGGCCTGGAAGGTGTTCCAGGACGCGTCGGAGTAGTTGGCGGCGCGCACCAGGGACGCCTGGCCGACGAGCGCGGCCAACTCCGCGCGGTGCACGGCGGCGGCGGAGACGACCAGCGGGTCGGTGGCCGACACCCCGGCGCCGCTGACCGTCGAGGCCCGCGCGTGGGCGAAGGCCGCGTCGGTGAAGGTGATGCCGAAGCGCACGTCGGTCGTGGTGCTGCCGGTGAGCGTCAGGGTGGCGGTGCGCGAGCCGCTGACCCGGAGGTCCGCCGTGACGCCGTGCGGCAGGCCGGTCACGGTGGCGGCGCCGGTCCTGGTGAGGCTCGTTCCGCTGCGGGCGGCGAAGGACGCCGGTCCTGACAGGGCGAGTTGGACGCTGCCGCCGTGCTTTCCGCCGATCGTGCCGTCCGCGGTGGTGGCGATCGTGTCCGGGCGGGCCGAGACGACGGTGCCGTGGCCGTTCGTCCCGCCGCCGCCGTTCCCCGTGTCGGTGTCCAGCGAGTACGCGGGCTTGGTGTGGGCGCCCCACTGCGAGGGCTTGGCGCCCATCGTGAAGTCCAGGGTGCCGCCGGCGATGATCTGCGAGTAGTCCAGCCAGGTGTTGTCGAACCGCGAGCCGTTCAGGGTCGCGTTCTGCACGTAGTAGTTGCTCGCCGAGACGCCGTCCGCCTGGACCTTGAACTGCGAGCCGTTGGGGTAGGTGATCGTCGTGGAGTCGAAGAACGGGCTGCCGATCTGGAACTGGCTGGAACCGGCCGTCACCGGGAACAGGCCGAGGGCCGCCGCGACGAACATCGTTGACATCGTGCCGGCGTCGTTGTCCATCGTCGGCAGGAAGCCGTCCGGCGCGAGCTTGTAGACCTGCGTGTCGACCGGCGGGGTGAACTCGCCGCCGGAGCTGGGGGCTTCGTTGGTGGAGCCGGTCGCGATGTACCGGTTCCAGGTGGTGCCGGTGTAGATCGAGCGCACCCACTTCTGCGTCAGGCTGGGCTCACCGACGTAGTTGAAGAGGTACGGGGCCTGGAGGTCGATCTCGTTCGCGTTGGAGTGCAGCATGGTCGAGCCGTCGGCGGCCGCGGAGTCCTCGCCGAACATGTGCTCCACGGCGGCCTTTCCGGCCTTGTCGCCGCCCATGGCGTTGATGAGGCCGCCCATGTCGTAGGCGTCGTACCAGTTGTACTGCCACAGGGTGCCCTGGTAGAGGCCGGCCGCCTCGAACTTCGCGTAGTCCGTGCTCTGCCAGTCACCGCCCGACGCGCGCGGGGTGAGTAGGCCGACCTGGGTGCCGTCGGAGGCGGTCCACGCACCGGACTTGACCAGGTTGTCGATCGCCATCGTGGACTGCGTGCGCAGCTTGGCCGCGTCCGCGTCCTTGCCGAGCGCGCCCGCGATGACGGACAACGCCCACTGGTCGTAGCCCCGTTGGACGGTCGTACCGGGGTCGCCCGAGACGTACCCCTGCCGCAGCTGCGCGCCGGTGTAGTACCCGGCGTACGACATCAGCGCCGGGTACGCCTCGTCCAGCCGGTCGAAGTTCTTGTAGCCCTTCGACAGCGCGTCGGCGATCACCACCGCCGAGCGCTCCCAGCGCACCGTCGGCACCGAGTGCGTGAGGCTGCTGATGGACTTGCCCGAGCCGTGCACGTCGGCGAACAGCTCGATCAGCGACTGCACCATGTCCCGGTACGTCGCCGGGTCGATGTACGCCTCGACCGAGTACTTGCGGAAGTCGTCCCAGGTCGACCAACCGTCGTAGTACGTGAAGCCGTTGGCGGTGTGCACCGCCCCGTCGGCGCCGCGGTACGTCCCGCTGGTGCTGGTCGCGTTCACCGGCAGGCCGTACATCCGGTACAGGTGGGTGTAGAACTCCTTGGTGAGCGTCGACCCCGGGTCGGACGTCGCGGACGCGTGCACGGCGACGGCGCCGAGCGTGCTGTTCCAGTCCGCTTTCGTCCGCTCGCGTGTCTGGTCGAAGGTGCGGCCGCCCAGCTCGTTGTGCTGGTCGGTCGCGGCCTGTTCGGCACTGATCGGCGAGAGCGTGATGCGCAGTTCGACGTCCTTGCCCGCGGACGGGTCGAACCCGAGGACGGCGCCGGTGTCCGTACCGTCCTGCTGCGTCGCGTCGCTCAGCGTGCCGTCGTTGCCCCAACTCCGCAGCGAGGTCACGGGAACGTTGGTGGTGGCGTCGTAATACAGCTGGTACGAGGCGCCGTTGAACGAACCCGCGATCAGCCCGGTGATCGAGGTGGTGCCGTCCGCGAGCTTCGTCGCGTTCATGGTCGCGCGGGTGCGGCTGGTGTAGTTGTTCGCGAGGTCGAAGACCAGCTCGGGGTCGGAGCCCGCGGGGAAGGTGTACCGCTCCAGGGCGGTGCGCGTCGTCGCGGTCATCTCGGCGCCGATGGTGCCGGGGCCCTGCGTCACCGCCGAGCCGGTCCCGGACAGCGCGCCGAGCCCCACCCGGTACGAGCCGGGCGTCGCGCTCTCGTCGTCATGGCTGTACGGGTGCGCGTACGTACTGGGCGCGGGCCGCTTGTCGTACCGCACGGAGGTCGGGACGACCAGCAGGTCCCCGCCGCCGCCCGACCCGCCGACGCCGTCGAGGTCGGTCGCGGTGAACCCGGCGATGTGGTCCTCGTTGTAGTCGTACCCCGAGTGGTTGCGGTTCGGCGTGGTCATCGGATTGACCTTGGCCAGACTGTGCGGGGCCTCGGCGCCCGGCAGGTCGTTCCCGTCGTCGCCGGCGGTCGACACGAAGGGGTCGACGAGCTTGGTGTAGTCCGTGCTGGTGCCTTTGCCGGCGGAGGTGCCGGCGGACGCGGGCGGGGTGGGCGCCGCGCCGGCGACACCGGCCCCCGCGAGCGCGGCGAGGCCGAGCGCCCCGCTGAGCAGCACGGCGACCGTGCCGCGCGCGGGTCTGCGAAGGACGGCACGGAGCAGGGGAGTACGGGTTCTGCTGGACATGAGGCCTCTCGGGGGCGTCGCGGTACGCACGCACAACCCGGCAGACATCGTTGTCAGCCCAACACTGGAGCGTGCAGAGTGAAGACGGCAGTGGACAGGGGGGAGTATCCCCGCGGGGGTCGCGGACGTCCACTATCAGACACGGGGAAGGTTTCCGGGGGGCGAACGGGCGGGGGCTCCGCGGGGGTGACGCGATCAATCCCGTGGCTCGCGCGCCGGGTGCCCGGGGGGCGGGGCCGCGGTGTCGGCGCCCCGGCTACCCCCGGGGGGTGCGGGTGTCCGGGGCAAGGGCCCCGGCTACCCCGAGGGGCGCGGGGAACTGCGCCCTGGGGGCACCCCCGGCCGAAGGTTGGGGGACCACCACCGGCCCGGGGGCCCGGCAACCACCGCAAGGGGCTGGGCGGACGGCCCGCCTGCGGGCGCGCTCCGGCTGAGCGCGCAGTTCCCCGCGCCCCTGACGGGGCGCATACCTGGCCGGGAGCCCTCGTGCGCCGGGCGGGCGCAGCGCGACGGAACCGGGCCGGACCCCGGCAACCCCAAGAGGCGTGGCGGACGCAGCGGCGGCTGCCCCGGATACCCCCAGGGGCGCGGGGAACTGCGCCCTGGGGGCACCCCCGGCCGAAGGTTGGGGGACCACCACCGGCCCGAGGCCCGGCAACCACCGCAAGGGGCTGGGCAGTCGGCCCGCCCGCCGGCGCGCTGCGGCGCGGCTACTTGCTCGTCGCGAAGCGCATAAGCGCTTGCTCGTCCCCCTGCTTGATCTTGCCCGTCTCGTTGATCACCTGAAGCTTCCAGCCCTCCGCGCTCCTCGTCACCTTGGCCACCGCGCAGCCGTTGTCGTTGCTGAGCAGGCTCGGCCAGATGTCGGCGACCTGTTCGGTCGTGCCGCCGGTCGCGTCGTACACCTTGAAGCTGACGTTCCGCGCGTTCTGGAAGGCGCTGCGCTTCTTGTACGCGGCGGCGATGAACACGATCGAGGTAATGATCGGCGGCACCCGGTCGAGGACGACGGTCACCGTCTCGTCGTCGCCGTCGCCGCGCCCGGTCTGGTTGTCGCCGCTGTGCACCAACGAGCCATTGCCGAACGGGTCCAGGGAGTCCAGCCCGGCCAGCCGCACCGGGTCGGCGCCCTGCATCGCTATCGCGATCAGGTCGAGGTCGGTGCCGGACTTCTGCCGGATCTTGCCCATGATCCCGCCGCTGCTCCCGGCGGTGGGGTCCCAGGACACCCCGATGGACAGATGGGTCACCCCGCCGAGGTCCGCCGGCTCATCGTCCTTCTTGAGCGTGATCATGCGTGGTCCTTCTGTTTGGTTGGGACAGCGACACGTGAAGTGTGCCTGGTGCCCCGTATCGTGCCCGCCACCAGGTCCGGCGTCGACAGCGACGCGAGCATTCCGGGTGCACGGTCACCGTCCGTGCGAGCCGTCAACTCCCGAGCGCCTCACCGAGCCTGGCGTGGGCGGTGCCGGGAAGCAGTTGGTGCAGGGTCTCGGCACGGGACCTGACGAGGCCGTCGCGGTACGGCTGCGGCAGCCGCTGCCAGACGCCGACCGCCTTGTCCGCCGCGGCCGACGGATCACCGTCCGCGTTCAGGCACGTCGCCGCGTCCATCTCCAGCAGCGCGCGGGTCATCACGGAGGGTGAGCGCGTGAGGGCGAGCGCCGCCTCCTGCTCGGCATACGCGTCACGCGTACGGCCCAGGAGGGTGAACGCCTGGGACAAGTGCACGTGATGTTTCTGCGGCGGGTAGCCGAACCACGTGTCGGCGGCCTGGGCTCCGTCCAGGTGCTCGGCGATGCGGCGCGCGTCGGCGACCGAACGGAGCGCGCCTTCCTGGTCGCCGACCGCCGCGAGAGCCCGAGCGGTGACCGCCGATGCGAGCGCGGCAGCCGCTGACGGCCGCGGCCCGGCTTCCGTGCGGGCCCGGACGGCGAGGTCGGCAGCCGCCCTCGGGGCACCGTAGTTGAGCGGGACCATCGCGTGCCGGGCCAGCGCCCATGCGAGCATCTGCCGGTCACCGGACTCGCGGGCCGCCCGCTCGGCGGTGGCGAACCAGCCGTGTGCTTCGCGCTGGTCGCTGCGGTCGTGCTGGATGATCGCCACCAGCCCGGTGATTCCGGCAGCCGTACGCGCCAGGTCCGCCCGCGCGTTCGCGGCATGCGGGCGGCTGAGCAGGTTCCGCAGCAGGTCGAGGTCACCGTGCATCTGCGCCAGGGCGACGGCGGGGGGCCGGCCGTGGTATCCGCCACGATGCCGCTCGAACGCCCCGTCGAGATAGGCGAGATCACCGGCATCGGAACCGGACAGCGCCGCGTCGATGCCCTGCCTCGCCTCAGCGATACCGGGCAGTGCCACCGTGCCTGTCGCCGCGACCGCCGCCGCACCGAGAAACCTTCGTCGGTCCACCTCCGTGTCCTCCTCTCCGGTGTCCGCGCCGGCCTGACGCTGGAGCCTGCGCCGCTGCCTGCTCGCCCTCAGCGCCTGGGCGATCTCCGCGGCCGTCAGGCCGTAGACCTGGGCCAGCAGCGCATGCCAGGCGGGAATCGGTAACCGCCGTTCGGTCTCCCAGCGTTTCAGGTTCTCCGGGTCGAACCAACGCCCGCCTTGGGCCTCTTGCAGGACCGCCGCCTGCTCCTCGCGGGTGCGTCCGGCCGACTCACGAGCCGCACGCAGTACGGCGCCGATGCCCTCAGGTGCCATCATGCCCGCCTCCCCAGTGTCCCAAAGTCCCCTCGCCCGGTCCCGGCCCCCCAAAGCGGCCCCCCGGCGGAGAACGCACCCGCGCGGCACGACTTGCGGGCCGGGGCGGGATGCCGAACGGCCCCGTTGCCCGGTGAGGGGCGGCGGGGCCGTTGGCCTGTGGCGTGGGTGGGGCGGGTCAGACGGTGGGGAACTCCCTGGCCTTAACGCCCGCGACGAAGGAGGCGAACGCGTCGGCGGGGAAGGCCAGCACCGGGCCGTTGGGGTCCTTGCTGTCCCGGACCAGGAACTCACCGGTGGCCGCCGCGTGCGTCGGCGCCCACTCGACGCACTCGCCGCCGTTGCTCTGGCTGTAGCTGGAGGAGGTCCAGTCGGGGGCCTCGGGCCGGTCGGCGTGAGTCATGAGTAGCAGTCCTTCACAATGGAGTTGATCAACTCGGCCGTCTCATCCGGCGGCGCGGCCTTGGCCACCAACAAATCATAGGCATCCCGGGCTTCAGCAACATCGTCAGGTTCCGACAGCACGAAGCCGCGCGGGAAGCCGTCGACGTGCGCCACGTCCGGCCCGTCCGCAAAGGTGAGGAGCCCGAAGGGGCTGACCACCAGATTGTTGACCTTGCCCCTGGGGATGATCTGGACACGATGCCTTGGGGTCTCGGCGAGCTCGTGGATGTGCCGGAGTTGGGAACGCATGATCTCCGCATTCCCCACCGGGTTGCGAAGGGCGGACTCGTTGAGGATCAGCCAGAGCCTGGCCGGGTCATCGTCGCGGGTCAAGATCTCCTGCCGCTCCATCCGAACACGGATCAGGTCCGCCAAGTTGGTCGGCCGACCGGCGTGCAGGACCTCTTCGGCATAGGGACGGATCTGTACGAGCCCCGGTAGCAGCGTGGGGTGGAACATCTTCACCACCTCCGCCTTCTGCTCCAGCGCGACGTACGGTGCGAACCAGTCCGGGATGCCCCGCTTGGCGAGCTTGTTCCGCAACCGCAGGTACACCCCCGGCGTGCCGGCGACCCGGTCCATGGCCTTTGCGAACGACTCGGAGGCCATCACGTTGCCGCTCTCCACTTTCGAGACCTGGCCCTGGTTGTAGCGCAGCTTGAGGGCGAACTCCTCTTGCGACAGTCCGAGCGCCCGCCTGAGTGCCTTCACTTCCTCGCCGAAGAATGAGGCTGCGTCCCTGGGGGCGCCGTCATCACGGTCTGCGTTCTCGTTCACCTGTTCAACTCCCCGGTATGCCAAGCCGGTTCTCTTTTATGCCGGGCGCGTTGGCATGGGCTCAGCACTGTCGAGAGTACGCCTCGCAGGTCACTGTGTGTGTAGACCCGGTTGCAAATGCACGAGGGGGTGATTCACCCCCGCAACCAAGGACCGCAGCGAATGGACGCGGGCCCCACACCCCTCCAGACGACGAAGGCAGGCGAACGGTGAGCAGCACATTCCAAGGCACGATTCCGGCGAATGGCATGCCGTTACTCGAACCCGGGGCGCGCACCGAGCGCCGGGTTCCGGACGACGCGGACCGGGTGCCGCCGGTGGTGGTTGGGCGTTGGCCGTGCGCCCCCTCGTCGGTGCCGGCCGTGCGCCGCGAATTGCGGGGGGTGCTCGCCGAGTGGGGGTTGAGCGAACTCCGCGATGCCGCTGAGCTGGTGGTGAGCGAGTTGGTGACCAATGCCGTCAACGCGGGTGGGGGCGGGCGGGAGGTCGAGACGCGGTATGAGCGGGAACCCGCTGGTGTGCGGGTGGAAGTGGCGGACGGCAGCGGCGTCATCCCGGTCATGCGGGCGGCCGGACCGGGGGGCGGAGAACGGGCGGGGGCTTTGGCTCGTGGATGCCATCACCGGGGGGCGTTGGGGGTTTGACCGTGACCCGGGTATCGGCGGGAAACGCGTATGGGCGCGCATTGTCGAAAACCACGGGAGCGCAATAGCACGCGAAACTACGCGCCCGCGGGCCGGGCGGGGAGAAAGGTGACCGGGCGCGTCATGGTCACCGTTCCCTATATCTCCACGTGGAGCGAGGAGACCACCGAACGCCCGCACCGGGTGATGGATTTCCTCGGCCGGGTGGCGTACCACGACGAACGGCCCAGCGACCGGGACGAGCACGGCGTGCTGTGGAACCGCATCACCCACCAACCCGGCCAGGGCGAACCCCAGTTGGGGAAGGTCCACTCCCTACGCCAACGCGAAGTCATGACCGGGCTGCGCTGCCAGGTCTGCGCCGGACCCGCCGACCGCAACCAGGACGGCGTGCTGTGGCTGCTGCACGACGACCGGGGCGGCCCCGACCACTGGCCCGGCTGGCCCAACGACATGGCCGCCGTCCACCCCCCACTGTGCCTGCCCTGCGCCCGCAGATCCGTCCGCATGTGCCCCCACCTCACCAACACCTACGTCGCCGTCCGCGTCAAACACCACCCCATCGTCGGCGTCTACGGCGCCCTGTACGACCCCCGCAACCCCCACCGCCCCCTCACCGACGCAATCGTCGCCTACCACCACCATGAAATCCGCTGGACCATCGCCTCCCAACTCGTCCGCACCCTCCACGGCTGCCACCTCACCAACCTCGACGACGAGATGGGACCTCATCGACCGGGCTGATCGCCCGGCCACCCCCCGTCCCCGCCCGGCGGAGGGCCCGGCTCAGAGCAGGTCGTGGCGCATCGCGCTCGTCACCGCTGCCGTGCGGTCGGCTACTCCCAGCTTCGCGAAACTGCGGAGCAGATGCGTCTTCACCGTGGACTCGCCGATGAACAGACGGCGGCCGATCTCCGCGTTCGTGCAGCCCTCTGCTACCAGGCGTAGGACTGCGGTCTCACGCTCCGAGAGGCGGGGGCGTTCCGGGCGGTGGCGGAGTTGGTCGACCAGGCGGGCCGCCACTGACGGGGCCAGGACCGTTTCGCCGCGGGCGGCCGAGCGGACCGAGTCGGCGAGTTCCGCGCGGGCCAGGTCCTTGAGGAGGTAGCCGGCCGCGCCCGCCTCGACGGCGCGCAGGATGTCGCCGTCCGTCTCGTACGTCGTCAGGACGACCACCCGGGAGGGTAGGCCGGCCGCCGTCATCCGCACGATGGACTCCACGCCGCCACCGCCGGGCATCCGCAGATCCATCAGCACGATGTCCGGCCGCAGCGACGCGCTCAGCGCCTCGGCCTGCGGGCCGCTGGACGCCTCGCCGACGACCTCGAGGTCCGGTTCGGCGTCGAGCATCGCCCGCAGGCCCTCCCGGACGACGGGGTGGTCGTCGGCGAGCAGGATCCGGATCACCGCTCACCCCCGACTGCCGGGGCCAAAGGCAAGTCGCCGTCCGCCAGCGGCAGTTCGACGGTGATCGTGGTCCCCTCGCCGGGCGCGCTGCGGATCACCGCCGTGCCGCCCATCTCCGCCGCGCGGGCGCGCAAGCCGGGCAGGCCGTATCCGCGGGCGGGGCGGTCGGGGTCGAAGCCGCAGCCGGTGTCGCGGACGGAGAGCCGCAGCGCCCGCGGGGTGTAGTCGAGGCCGAGCGCGACGACCGCGCCGGGGCCGGCGTGCCGGCGGGCGTTGGCCAGCGCCTCCTGGCAGGTGCGCAGCGCGACCACCTCCACCGCGGGCGGCAGCGCCCTGACCGCCCCGGTGATCTCGACGGCGGCCGGCTCGCCGGTCTGCTCCTCCTGGCGGGCCGCCAACCGCCTTACGGCGTCGGGCAGTGAGCCGCCGTCGAGCCCGGCCGGGGTGCCGTGCGCCACCAGGGCGCGCGCCTCGGCCAGGTTGTCGCGGGCCGTGCCCTCCATCAACGCCAGGTGCCTGCGGGCCTGTTCGGGGTCGCGGTCCACCTCCGACTGCACGGCCTGCACCAGCATCAGCAGGCTGGTGAAGCCCTGCGCGAGCGTGTCGTGGATCTCCCGGGAGATCCGTTCCCGCTCGGCCAGCGCACCGCGCTCCGCCGACAGCCGGCCGACCTCCTCCCGGCTGGCGTCCAACTCGGCCACCAGGTCCGCCCGTTCCTCGCTCTGCGCGATGATCCGCATGATCCACCGGCCGACGACCAGCGAGAACGCCAGCGTCACGACGGCGAACAGCGAGTTGTAGTAGAGGTCGTGCGGCTCCGGCCGCCACAGCAGCGCCCAGCCCACCATCGGCAGCACGTTGACCACGAACACCGCGGCCAGCGCCGTGCCCCGGCGCAGCAGCATGAAGCACTGCGGCACCAGCGCGAACGCCGCCAGCCTGGTCTCGCCGACCAGCACGGCGGGCGGCAGGTACAGCAGCACCAGGACGACGATGTACCGGCGCGCGGCGACCTCGTCCTCGTCCGTGACGCCGAGCACCGCGCGGCGCGCCCACAGGTACCAGGGCACCGGCAGCGCGAACAGCCCGGCGGACACCACCCGGACCTTCAGGTCCGGGTTCTCGGCGGCCAGCGCGAAGAGTTCGGTGACGACCCAGACCACCGCGAAGTAGAGGTCCCAGGGCCGGAACCCCTCCCAGGCGTGCGAAGCCCGGGCCCCGGCCGAAGAGTTGAGCCACCCCGGCCCGGCCACACCCCGCCCCGGCCCGGGCCCCGGGCCGGCGCTCACCCGTCCGTACGGCTCTTCCAGCGGAACGTCAGCAGGCACAGCACCAATCCTCCGATGCACCAGGCCCCGAGCACCAGGGCGATCCGCCCGTATTCCCAGCTTCCCGCCGGTTCCAGCGCCGCCGCCGCGTGCGGCAGGAACACCCCGCGCAGCCCCTGGCACATCCACTTCAGCGGGAAGAACGCCCCGACGGTCAGCATCCAGTTCGGCAGCGCGTCGATCAGGATGTACACCCCGGAGATGAACTCCAGGACCAGGAACGGCAGGACGACCACCGAGCTGGCGCTCTGCGCGGACTTGGGCACGCTGCTGATCGCGATCCCGAGCAGCGCGCAGCCGGTGATCCCGAGGACGAAGATCCACCCGAAGGTGAGCCAGCCGGTCAGGTCCGACGGCAGGCTGACGTCGTACACCAGCGAGCCGAACACCAGCAGCAGCGCCGTCTCCAGCAGGCCGGTGAACAGCACCAACCAGATCTTGCCGAGGAAGTACGCGGCCGGCGGCATCGGCGTACCGCGCAGCCGGCGCAGCACCTTCTCGTCCCGCTCGATCGCAATCGAGATGCCCAGTGACTGGAAGCTGGTGGACATGATCCCCGCGGCCGTCATCGAGGCGACGTAGTACTGCGGGGCGGTGGCGCCGCCCGCGCCCTTCATCGTGCCGTCGAAGATCGTGGCGAAGAGGAAGAGGAAGACGATCGGGAAGGCGAAGGTGAAGATGGCCTGCTCGTTGCGGCGGAAGAACTGCCTGATCTCCAGGCCGCCGCGCAGCAGGCCGAGCGACCAGGCCCCGGGCAGCCGCCCGGAGCTCTCCGGGCCTGATGCCCCTGAACCCGTCTGCGCCGGAACGGAGTTGGTGGTGACGGTACGGCTGACAGCCATCAGTTGGCCTCCTGTCCGATGAGCCGCAGGTAGATGTCCTCCAACGTCGGCCGGGTGACCCGCAGTTCGGGGATCTCCCCGTCGAATCGGGCGCTCAGCTCGGCGACCGTCCTGGTCGGGGTGTCGGTCTCGGTGCTGTGCGGCGAGCCGTCCGGCTCGGCCCAGTGCACGGTGGCCCGGTCCTGCGCCCGGCCCGCGAGCGAGGCCGGTTCGCCCTCCGCGACGACCCGGCCGGCCGCGATCACCGCGAGCCGGTCGGCCAGCGCCTCGGCCTCGTCCAGGTAGTGGGTGGTGAGGATGATGGTGGTGCCCTCGTCGGCCAAGTCCCGTATCAGGGACCAGAACTGGCGGCGGGCCGCCGGGTCGAAGCCGGTGGTCGGCTCGTCCAGCAGCAGGAGTTCGGGGGCGCCGATCACGCCGAGTGCGACGTCCAGGCGGCGGCGCTGGCCGCCGGACAGCGCCTTGGTCCTGCTGCCGGCCTTCTCGGCCAGGCCGACCAGCGCGATGACCTCGTCCGGGTCACGGGGCTTCGGGTAGTACCGCGCGAAGTGCCGTACGGTCTCGGCGACCGTCAACTCGGCCGGCGCGGACTCGTCCTGCCAGACGATCCCGACCCTCGACTGCCAACGGCGGTTCGCCCGCCCCGGATCCTCCCCGAGCACCGACACCTCGCCGGCGTCCCTGCTCCGGTGCCCCTGGAGTATCTCCACCGTCGTGCTCTTGCCGGCCCCGTTGGGCCCGAGGATCCCGAACACCTCGCCGTGCCGGATACCTAGATCCACCCCGTCGACCGCGGTGACGTCGCCATACCGCTTGCGAAGCCCCCGTACGCGTACCGCTTCCTGAGTCATACCCCCAAGGTCCCCGCCCTGGCCGGGCGGCGGGTCCCCCGCGAGGCCCGCCCTCCGTCCACCGAACGACGGACACGGGCCCCGGTGTTGAGGTCCCCGTCAGCCGGCGGCCGGGGTCGCGCGGAGGGTGAGGAGGGTGATCTCGCTCGGGGCGAAGACGCGGAAGGGCGGGCCCCAGAAGCCGGTGCCGCGGCTGGTGTAGAGCTGGGTGCGTTCGCCGTGCCGGCTCAGGCCGTGGACCACCGGCTGGTCGATCCTGACCAGGAAGTTGAACGGCCAGATCTGGCCGCCGTGGGTGTGGCCGGAGATCTGCAGGTCGATGCCGGCGGCCGCGGCCTGCGGGACGTACTTGGGCTGGTGGGCGACCAGCAGGACCGGCTGGTCCGGGTCCGCGCCCTCCAGCGCGCCGGACAGGTTCGCGCTGTGCCCGGCCAGGCCGGAGGACTCCGCGGTCACGTCGTCCACCCCCGCGAGGACGAGGCGGTCGCCGCCGCGTTCGACCACGACGTGGCGGTTGTGCAGCGGCTCCCAGCCGAGTTCGGCCATCCGGTCCAGCCAGCCCTGGGCCTCGCCGAAGTACTCGTGGTTGCCGGTGACGTAGACCTTCGCCAGCCGTGACGTGATCGTCCCGAGCGGCGCGGACTGCCCGCGGCGCTGGGCGGGGGTGCCGTCGGCGATGTCGCCGGCGTGGACGACGACGTCCGGTTCGAGCGCGTTGACCTCCTCGGCGACCCGCGCCGACCAGCGGGCCCGGTTGATCGGCCCGTAGTGGGTGTCGGCCAGGACGACGACCCGGGTCCCGTCCAACCCGGCGCCGAGCCGCGGCAGTTGGACGTCCAGGCGCTTGATCCGCGGTACGCGCATGGCCTCGCGGTTCCCCCACGCCAGCAGGACGGCCACGACGGCGGCGACCGCCACGGCGACGACCCTGGCCCGGTCGGCGCCGCCGACGCCGAGCCCCATCAGCACCAGGTGCACCAGCCCGCCGATCACCGACCAGGTGAACAGCACCCAGACCGCCCCGAGCGTGCTGTCCGCGATGCGCGCCGCCCGGTCGTTGTGCCGCCCGTGGCCGGCGGCCATCAGGAACGGGAAGGTGGCCATCCAGCAGGCGAAGACGACCGTGCCGGCCAGGAAGACCGGGAACGGCCAGCCGGCGCCGGAGCCGAAGAGGGTCCACCAGGGGAGGGCGAAGAGGAGGGTGAGGACGAGGAGGACGATGACGATCCGCCGCCGCGGGCGGCGGCGGGGGTTTCCGGGTGCGGGGACGGGGACGGGCCCGGTGCCGGGCGGGGTTTCGGACTCGGCTTGGGGTCCGCTGCCGGGCGGGGTTGCGGATGCTGCCTGGGGTCCGCTGCCGGGCGGGGTTGCGGACGCTGCCTGGGGTCCGCTGCCGGGCGGGGTTTCGGACGCTGCCTGGGGTTGGCTGCCGGGCGCGGTGTCAGGCCCGGGCCCGGGCACGGCCTGAAGTCCCGTGTCGGGCTCGCCCCGGCGTTCGGTCTCCGGCCCGGCATCGGGCACGGTGCCGGGTGCGGTGGCGGACCCCGCCTGGGGTCCGGCCTCGGGTCCCGCGACGGTCACGTCGCTCGTCAACTCCCCGCCGGCTGCCCGAACATCCCGCTCCGCCCGGATGGACTCGCTCTCCGTCACCGCACCCGCCACCCCTCGCATCCACTGCCCCACCGCCGTCAACCCCCATCATCCGGCACCCGGATGCCGAGCGGGCCGACGGCCTCGTCCTCAACACAAGCGGAGTACGGCGTACTTGTGGAGCCGGTCACCGGCGTGGTGCCCTTGTGGCGCACGGGACACCTGTTTTCTGAGGAGGCGGACGAGTCTCATGATCAAGCGAATAGTCGCCGTGGCGGCACTGATCCCGGCCATGCTGGGCACCGCGACCGGGGTCGCCGCGGCGCAGCCCGCGCACTCCGCCCACTCCGCCGCGAAGGCGCCCGCGGCGGTGATCACCCTGACCTACGACGCCAGCCGGGCCGGCCAGTGGGCGAGCGCGATCACCCAGGGCGTGCAGAACTGGAACGCCGCCGAGCACAACGTGCGCCTCCAGCCCGCGAGTTCGCCGGGCGCGGCCGACTACGTCTACGTGGCGACCAGCGGCTGGCCGCAGACGACGCTGGGCCCGATCTTCCCCGGCGGCAGCGGCGAGGTGCAGCTCGGCCAGGAAGCGGTGGACGAGGGCTACGACATGACCCGGATCGCCGCCCACGAGACCGGCCACATCCTCGGCCTGCTCGACCACTACACGGGCCCCTGCTCGGAGATCATGTCCGGCCACGGCCCCGGCACCGCGTGCACGAACGCGAAGCCGAACGCGTCCGAGGCGGCGAAGGTCGACCGCTACTACGCCTCCGGCGCGAAGGCGCTGCTCCCGAACCGGCAGCGTGTGGTGGTGGACGTCTGGTCCGCCCAGGGGTCCCTGGCCTCCTCGCGCTGACCCGGCAGCGGACGGCGTCCGCCTCCTCAAGGGTGCTGCCCACGGAGGGAGTTGGCGGACGCGGTCCGCGATACGGCTAGTCCACCGGGTACTTACGGACGCGCGAGTCGTGGTCGAGTTGGTCCAGGCGCCAGAACACCTGGCCCTCGTACTCGGCCTCAAGGCGGATGCGCGTCAGATACGGGCGGGCCCGGTCGTCGTGGCGGACGGTGAGGGCGCAGGCCGCCTCCAGCGCGGCCTCCGCGCAGGGATCGGTCAGACGGGCGGCGAAGAGCTCGCGCAACTCCGGGGTGTCCAGGGCGGAGACCCCCAGGACGTACAGCGCGCTGCCCCGGGTCGGCCCGTCCTGGTCGGATGCCAGGGCGACCAGCGCCGACAGCACCTCGGGCGGGTCGGCGGGCCGGGGAAACCCGATCTCCCCGCACACCCGCTGGCGGACGTCCGCGTTCGGGTGGGCGGCGTGCGCCAGGATCGCGCCGAGGTCGTCGGCGCCCAGGTCGCCGACGACCCGGCCGGCGTACTCGCTGAACGCACCGAGCAGCGAGTCCAGCGTGCCCGGGTCGGTCTCGACGCCGAGCCGGCCGCGCAGCAGCTCCACGGCCTCGGCCCCGAAAGGCCGTTCGTCGAAGCTCATCGAGTGCAGCAGCTCCGCGCCGAACCGCCGCCGGGCGGCGGACGACTCGTCCCCCACCAGCGCGGCGGCGCAGCGGTACGTCTCCGTGTCCTCCCGCATCGAGAGCAGAACCAGGGACTCCGACCAGTCGTCGGAGTCCGGCCACGCGTAGTGCATCGCGCGGGCCACCAACTCCTCGCAGGGAGTGCGCAGTCCGAGACGGCTCTCCAGGTCGCTGACGATCGCCCAGTGGGCCTTGCGGGTCTCGGCGTGCCGGCCATCGGCGGTGGTCACGCGGACGTGGAGCACCGTCGGGCCGTAGTCCTCGCCGGGGACGGTCCGGTGGCTGACGGTGACGCCCGCCGCGTCGGACACGCCGAGCCGGCGCCGCAGTTCGACCTCCGGATCGATGTCGAGCCAGCGCAGCGCGAGCCGCAGCGCCCGGCGGTGTCGGCTGTCCGGCTTCGCCGCGTCGTCACCGGAGCGCCCGATCAGCGCGAGCAGCACGTCCGGCTCGCCGTGGTCCACCGCCCAGGCCACCGGATCGGTGCCGTCGTCCCACGGCGCGCCCGGATCGGCACCGGCTTCGACCAGCCGCTCGATCTCCTCAACGCGCCTACCCAGCACGGCATCCCGCAGCACCTCACCCCGCGAAGCCCCCCGCGCCCCGGCCTCCACCGACGTCTCCTCCCCCATCCCCTCACCCTGCCCGCCGGCCGGCCCCCCGGCAACCCCCGCCCACCCGGTGATCGGGACCCGCCGGTCGGACGGGCGGTGAACGGCCGTCGAACATCGTGTGAGCGGGGGTGGGGGCGGGGCTGGGCGTGGTTAGCGTGGGGGGCGGTGGGTGTCGCGGGGGAGGGGACCCGGTGCAGGACTGGTTGTCGGCGGACAACGTCATCGCGGTCGTGGGGACGGTGATCGGCACCGCGGCAACGCTCATTCCGTTCGTCGCCGACCGCAGGCCGCGCCGGCGCCGGATCGGGTACCGGGTGCAGATGGACGTGCCGGTGGACCGGCGGGGGGCCGACCCTGCCACCGCGTCCGCGACCGGGATCTTCCAACTCGACGGCGTGGAACCGGGATCGCTGGTCCTGCTGCGGATCGAGAACGACGGCTCCCACGACATCCACAGCTCGGACTACCCGGGTCCCGAGCACGGCCTCTCGGTGGACTTCGAACGCCGACGGATCTCGAAGTACTCGGTGCTGTTCCCGCGCAACTCCCGTTATCTGAACCGGTACTTCACCGAGGACCAGGGCTTCGGCCAGGACCGGCACGACCAGTCGGTGCTCCACTTACCGCGCGTCGAACTCCCGCGCGGCGAGCACTTCAAGCTGCTGGTGCTGCTCACCGGCGGCGAACCGGGCAACGCGATCCAGGTCAGCCCGGAGCTGATCGACGGCGACGTGCACGAGAACCGCTCGGCCCCGGTGGACGACCTCCCGCGCCGGTTCAGCCGGGCGGCGCAGGGACTGCTCGGGGTGCTGCTCGCCTGCGTGCTGGGGCTCAGCGGCTACCTCGTCTTCGGCCCCGACCGCACCGCGCACCCGGACTTCTGCCACCGCGGCACGCTGACGGTGGTCGGGTCCACCGCGTTCAAGCCGACCGTGCAGACGCTGAGCCGCAAGTACGAGTCGCTGTGCCCGGGTTCGACGGTCCGGGTGGACGCGGAGGGCAGCGAGAGCGGGCTGTCGGTGCTCCAGCAGTCCGACAACCCGGCGCACGTCATCGCGTTCAGCGACGGGCGCTCCGCGGACGCGTCCGTCACCAAGGGGCTCACGGCGGCCCCGGTGGGCAAGGTCGACTTCGCGGTCATCGCGGGACCGGGGGTGCGGGCCCGCGACCTCACCGCGGACCGGATCCGCGCGCTCTTCACGGGCCGGGCGCCGGCCTGGGGTACGCAGGAGGCCGATCGCGGGGGTGACGGCCGTCCGCTGCCGGTCGTACTCGTCGGCCGCCGGAGCGACTCCGGCACCAGGAAGGTGCTGCGGGACACCCTGCTGAACGGCGGCGGCGAGGCCGCGCAGACCTCGGAGGACTGCGTGCGCAGGTTCCCCGGCTCCGACGGCCAGGTGCTGCGCTGCGAACGTCCCAACACCGACGACGTGATAGCCACCGTGCGCAAGGTCCCCGGCTCGATCGGCTACGCCGAGTTGACCACCGCCGTCCAGCAGAAGGCGACCGTCCTCACCATCGGCGGCCTGGCGCCGGGCAGCGCCACCTACCCGTTCCACGCCACCGAGTTCGCGTACACGAAGACCGGGCTGCCCCGCGACTCGCTCGCCGCCGGATTCCTCACCTTCCTCGGCACCACGGCCTCCCAGGCGCTCACCTCCGAGGACGACAGCACGAGGTGACCGCCGGTCCCGGCAGGAACGCCCGATAGGAACGCCCGTGCGGGGCCCGGTAGGAGCGCCCGTGCGAGGCCCGGTGCGCGGCCCCGCGCAGCAGGCGAAGTGGCGCCGCAAAACAGCAAGTTGGTCTAGTCCTCTTGACGCGACGCCCGCCGCGCGGTTTGGTACGTACCAACTCAGGCCCCGAGACGCACACTCCCCCCACCACTCCCACGTCCGAGGGACTCCCATGCACCTTGCGAAATGGACGACTTCAGCGACCGCGCTCATACTCGCGTCCGCCGGCGCGGTCTTCGCCCTGGCCCCCGACGGCAACGCCGCCGCGACCACCGCGGCCAGTCCGGCCGCCACCGGCACCTACTCCGTGGCCCCCTACACCGACATGTCGAACGGCCAGGAGGGCCTGCTCGACACGGCCATCACCGGGCACGGCCTGAAGGCCTACACCGCCGCCTTCGTGATCGGCTCCGGCTGCAACCAGATCTGGGGCGACACCCTCCCCATCGGCAACGACTCCTTCACCGACCCGCTGATCGCCAGGGCGAAGTCCGAGGGCGCCTCCGTCATCATCTCCTCCGGTGGCGCCAGCGGCCTTGCGCTCGCCTGGACCTGTAGCAACCAGAGCTCGATCGACGCCGGCTACCAGGCGCTGATCAACGACTACGGCGTCACCCAGCTGGACTTCGACATCGAGGGCGCGGCGATCGCGGACACCGCCGCCGCGGCCCGGCAGATGCAGGCGATGAAGGACCTGAAGGCGTCCAACCCGAGCCTGAAGTTCTCCATGACGCTGCCGGTGCTGGCCAGCGGGCTGACCAACGACGGCGTGAACATCCTCAAGGCCGCCAAGACCGCCGGCATCAAGATCGACGTCGTCAACATCATGACCATGGACTACTACTCGGGTACCGGCACCGAGATGGGCCAGGGCTCGGTCGCCGCGGCCCAGGCCACCATGTCCCAGATGAAGTCCGTCGACTCCGGCTACACCTACGCCAACCTCGGCATCACCCCGATGATCGGCAAGAACGACGACGGCTCCACGTTCACCCTGGCGGACGCCACGACCGTGGTGAACTTCGCCACCCAGAACAACGTCGGCCGGCTGGCGTTCTGGGCGATCACCCGCGACCAGCCGTGCGGCGGCAACGCCAACTCGCTCCCCACGTGCAGCGAGATCAGCCAGAACACGCTGGCGTTCACCGACGCGTTCCAGCGCTTCGCCGGCGGCAACGGCGGCACCTCGACCGGCGGTACGAGCACGGGCGGTACGACCACCGGAGGTACCACCACCGGGGGTACGACAACCGGCGGGACTACGACCGGCGGTACCACCGGCGGCTCGTCGACCTGCGCCAACGCCTCGTGGAGCGCCTCGCAGATCTACACCGGCGGCAACAAGGTCTCGTGGAAGGGCCACAACTGGAACGCCAAGTGGTGGACGCAGGGCGAGGAGCCCGGCACCACCGGAGAGTGGGGCGTCTGGCAGGACCTCGGCGCCTGCTGACCCGCTCCTGAACGCAGCCGCCTGAACCACGTACGCCCGGGCACCGGACCCCGGCTCAGCCACCGCCTGAGCCGGGGTTCCGCGCTGTCGTCCGCGGGTGCCGGAGTGACAGGAAGCGGACTCGCGCCGCTGTGAAACCGCGTTGAGGACTCGGAGACCCGCGGCGGGCTTTAGCATGGCCCCGTCGCCGTGTCACGCACGACGGGAGACGGCACAGCCACGTCCATGGTGGCTGATCGTGGAGGGAGCACTGTGTCGAATCCCCGGCTGGACGACCGCCCCGTGGTCGAGGGGCCCGGTCAGGCCGACCGGTTCCGTCCTCCTGCGGGCGTCAGCCCCGAGCTGCTGCGGAGCGGCACGGACCATCCGGTGCTGACCGAGGTGCTGCGCCATCTGCTGGAGCGCCAGGCGCAGACGGTGGGCCTGCCGATCGCGTACTACGAGGACAGTCCCTGAGGTGGGTTATCGTCCGGAAGGCGGAGCGACGGGCTCCGCCGATGTGGCGGACGTGGCGGACGTGCACGCTTCCGCTCCGTGGCCGCACCGGCTGCTCGACGTGGCCGCCCTCCGGCACGCGGGCACCCCGCCGGTGCCCTTCCAGCAGTTCGTCCTCAAGCTGAACAGCCGCTGCAACCTGCTGTGCAGCTACTGCTACGTCTACAACGCCGCCGACCAGTCCTGGCGGGACCGGCCGCCGCGGGTCCGGCAGGATGTGCTGGAACGCAGCGCGGAGCGGATCGGCGAGCACGTGGCCGTGCACGGGCTGCGGCAGATCCGGGTCGAACTGCACGGCGGCGAGCCCCTGTTAGGCGGGGTGGACACCGCGCTGCGGCAGGTCGCCGAGGTGCGCGCCGCGGTCGAGTCCGCCGCCGGGCAGCACTGCGAGGTGCAGGTCAGCGTGCAGACCAACGGCACCCTGCTGACCGCCGAGGTGGTGCGCCGGCTCGCGGAGGCCGGCGTCCGGGTCGGTGTCAGCCTCGACGGCGGCCGGGCCGAGCACAACAAGCGCCGGGTCGACCACGCGGGCCGGCCCTCCTGGCACGCCGCCACCCGGGGCCTCGCCCTGCTGGCCGACCACCCGGAGGCGTACGCCGGACTGCTGTGCACCATCGACCTCGACCTGGACCCGCGGGACGTCCACGACTCGCTGATGGAACTCCGGCCGCCGGCCCTGGACTTCCTGCTCCCGCACGCCAACTGGGAGTCGCCGCCACCCGGCAAGGGCCCGTCGAGCGCCGGCGCGGCACCGTACGGAGAGTGGCTGGCCGAGGTCTTCGACCGGTGGTTCGACGGCGGCAAGTACCGCACTCGGGTACGGCTGTTCACCGAGATCATCGGGCTGCTGCTCGGCTTCCCGAGCCGTGCGGAGGCCGTCGGGCTCTCCCCGGTCGCCGCCGTACTCGTGGACACGGACGGTGACATCGAGCAGGTGGACAGCCTCAAGGCGGCGTACTCACAGGCCCCCACGACCGGCATGAACGTCTTCAGGAACAGCTTCGACGACGTCCTGGAGCACCCCGGCATCGCGGCCCGGCACCTGGGCCTGGACGCGCTCGGCGCGGACTGCCTGACCTGCCCGGTGCTGCGGGTGTGTGGTGGCGGCCACTACGCGCACCGCTACCGCCGGGAGAGCGGCTTCCGCAACAGGTCGGTGTACTGCGCCGACCTCGAACTGCTCATCCGCCATGTGGCGCACCGGATCGAGCCGGTGCTGCGCTCCGGTCCGCTGCTGTCCCAGTGAATCCGCTGCCGCCCGAGTGAACCCGTTGTGAGCCAGATGTCGTTGCACGGCAGGTGAAGCAGCGTCAGAATCTTGTCCTGAGCACTGACGGGGGCGGGGCTGCGGCACGGGGCTGGACGGCCAAGTGGACTGCGACTTGAAGGCGGGGCGAGGGTGGTCAAGTTGTTCATCAGCCACAGCACCAGTTCTGACAAGAGGACCGCCCGGTTGAGGGACGGCATCGCCGACGGCCTCAAGGGCCGGGAGTACGACGTCCTGCTCGATGTGCGCATCCGGCGGCCCAGCCGTCCCTGGCAGTTGAAGCTCGCCTGCTTCCTCGGGGAGTGCGACGCGGCCCTCGTCCTCGTCAACAAGGCGGCCCTGACATCGGACTGGGTGCGTCGCGAGACCAACATCCTGCACTGGCGCAAGACGCTGAATCCGGCCATGGTGCTGGTCACCGTGCTGGTGGGCGCGGTCAGCCCGGAGGAGCTGCGGAACTCCGAGATCGGCTATCTGGCCGAGGACGACCTGGAGAAGATCGGTCCCGGCGGCTCGGCCGGTTCGGCGGCGGAGGTCGGCCGGCTCGTCGCGATGTTCCCCAAGGTGCTGCGGGCGGGCAACGACGCGGTGAGCAGCTGGCTGCGCAACATCGCCATCCAACTCTCCGAGATCAAGCACGAGTCCACCTTCGCCGAGATCGCCCAGGAGCTGGAGATCCCCGCCGAGGAGCACACCGAGCTGGTCCCCGGGATGGCCCCGGTGCTGCTCGCCTCGCAGATGCTCGACACGCACGACATCGCCAAACTGCTCAAGACGCTGCTGGCGGCGCTGGACGGCGGCCTCGAACCGCGCCGCACCGCCTTGCTGGCGACGATGGTCTTCCCGGCCTGGGTCGACCGTGACGAGGCCCGGCGCATCGTGCGCGACACGGACGGCTCGGTCCGCCGGGTCATCATCCTCAACGTCGACAGCCCGCTGATCGGGCAGCAGTACCTGGACCGGGCGTTCTGCGTCAACAGCAGGAGCTACTACATCGCGCAGGCGGTGGGACGGCCGCTGGGCGAGGACGACCCGGAGTCGTACCTGCTCCACCAGTGCGAGGGCGCGGTCAAGGCCGCGCTGGGCCTGGAACCCCACGACGAGCTGGGCGCCCTGAAGGAACCGGCCGGCTTCGGCCGGTTCTTCCTGCTGCTCGACGCCAAGCGGTGCGATCTGCGGATCGTGCACCGGGTCATCGCCCAGTTGCACGAGAAGGTCCCCTGGATGCAGGTGCTGGTCATTCCCGGCCGGGGCGCGAACGCGCGGGAGCGCTGGCCGGGAAGTCCCGACGAAGTGCTGGTTCTCGATCCACCGTTCGAGGCGAGTCATGAGAATGTGGTCAAGTCCGCCGTACTGCGCGTGGCCGACAAGGTGGGTACGGTCAACGGGAGGTCGTGGTGAGCGAGCAGCACAGCGGTGCGGGGCAGCCGTCGGACGGCGCCGCGGAACAGGAATGGCTCGACACGCCGGACCGCGGCGACGGATACGTCTACGTCATGCCGGGCGACCTGGAGTTCGCGGTGAAGGTCGCCCTCGCCACCGGCCGCCCGCTGCTCTTACGGGGCATGCCGGGGTCGGGCAAGTCCTCCCTGGCGCCGTTCATCGCCCGCCAACGGGGCTGGCGTTACTACGAGCACGTGGTCACCTACCGCACCCAGCCGCGTGAACTGCTGTGGAGTTTCGACAGCGTCCGCAGGCTCGGCGACGCGCAGGTGGCAGGCCGCACCGGGGAGCGGCCCGACGACGCCGCGTACATCCAACCGGGCGTCCTGTGGTGGGCGTTGGCGCCCCGCTCGGCGCGCCGCAGGGGCAGGCGGGAGGACGCCGAGATCCCCGATCCGTGCCCCGACCCGTCCGAGGACAACCGCGACCGCAGCCCCGACCACGCCGTCGTCCTCATCGACGAGATCGACAAGGCCGATCCCGACGTGCCCAACAGCCTTCTCGTCCCGCTGGGCCTGCACAAGTTCCTGGTGACCGAGATCGGCGAGGAGATCCGCACCGAACGGCCCGACCCCGCCGCGCGGCCCGCCGCCAAGGACGCCGTCGAAGACGCCGTGGAGACCCACCACCTGGTCATCTTCACCACCAACGAGGAGCGCGAGCTGCCGCAGGCGCTGCTACGCCGCTGCGTGGTGCACGAACTGCCCGCGCACGGCCGGGACATGCTCATCAGCATCGCGAAGGAGCACATGCGGACGTGGCCCGGAGGGCTCACCCCGCAGGACGAGGAACTGGCCGAGGAGATCGCCGACAAGCTGGTGGAGGTGCGCGAGGAGGCCGACCGGCGGGATGTGCGGCGGCCGAGCACCGCCGAGTACCTGGACGCGCTGCGCGCCTGCCGGACGCTGAACATCCGCCCCGGCGGCGCCGAGTGGGAGATGCTGACCCGCAACGTCCTGCTCAAGCCGCAGCAGATGGCCGGTGACCAGGCATGACCGGTGAGATCTGGCTCGGCGACGTGGTCAGGGCGGCCAGGGCGCTGGGTGCCGGGTCCCCGGCGGAGTACGGCAGGATCGCCGCCCTGCTCGGCATGGGCGGCCGGCCGGCCGACCCCCGGCGCGCGGGCCCCGAGCCGCCCGGCGACGGCGCCCCGGCCCGGCAGGCGCCGGCCCGGGAGGACGACGAGGACCCCGCGCTGCCGCGTCCCGCCGACGACCCGTCGGTCTTCGGCCGCAGCCGGCGGCCGGCCCGGGCCGACACCGTCAACGTCCTCGTTCCCGTCCAGGACGCGGAACGGCCCGCGCTGCACTGGGCCACCCCCTCGCTGCCCCGCCCCGGCGGACGGGACCGGGCCAGGCGGCCCCCGCACCTGTCGCTGCTCGCGCCGCGCTCCACGGCCGCGCTGCTCAGCATGGTGCTGTCCCGGGTCACCGACGAGGGCGAGCTCGACGTCGAGCGCGCCACCGAGGAACTGGCGCACGCCCGCCCGCTGTCGGACCTCCCCCGGCTGCCGCTGCCCACGCTGCGCTACGGCGTGCAGATACTCGCCGACACCTCGGGCGCGATGGAGCCCTTCGCGCGGGATGTCGAAGAGGTCGTCGGCCAGGTCAGGGCGCTGGCCGGGATCACCGGCACGCAGGTGCTGCGCTTCGCCGACGTCCCCCTGCGCGGGGCGGGCCCCGGCTCCCGGGTCACCTGGCGGCGGCCCTACCGGCCGCCGCGACCGCGGGTGCGGGTGCTGATCCTGTCCGACCTCGGGGCCGGCGGTCCGGCCATGAACCCGTGGCGGGCCACCGAGCAGGAGTGGCGCGCCACCATCGACATGATCCGTCAACGCGGCTGCGAACCGGTGGCGTTGGTGCCGCTGCCCGAGCGCTACCACCCGCGCTGGGCCCGCGGGCTGCTGCCGACGCTGGCCTGGGACCGCGGCACCACCGTGGGCAAGGCGTCGGGGGTCAGGCCGTGACCGGGCAGCCGGGCCCCGGGCGGGAGTTAGCGGTCCTGCTCAGCATCGCCGCCCGGATCGAACCGGAGTTGATGCGGGCGGTGCGGCTGCGCGCGGCGCCCGGCCTCGATGTCGCCGCCGAGGTGGACTTCTGGTTCGGCGGCCTGGTCGCCCACCGCGGCTACGGCCATGTCGTTCTCAACCCGCAGCTGCTCGGCGAACTGCGGGCCGAACTGTCCGCGAAGCTGCGCCAGGCGGCCGACGGCGACCCCGTCCACCGGCTGTGGCCCACCTTCGTGGAGCTGCGGGTCGGGGAGTCCCCCGCGATGATCGCCCAGGAGACCGCCAACTGGCGCGCGGTCAGCGGCGATCCGGACGCCGACTGGCAGATCGACGAGGCGCTCCGGCCGGCCCTGCGGGCCCTGGTGGAGGAGGAGCGGGACGGCATCGCGCTGTGGTTCACCGAGGCGTGGGAGACGTTCCCCGAGCGCGTGCAACGCTCCACCACCGCCTGGCAGTTGCTGACGCTGTCGGCCGCGCGGCTGGACCAGGACCCGCCGGCCGGGCCGCGCCCGCCGCGGCTCGCGCTCGGCGACGCCGCCGTCATCGCGGAAGGGCTGCCCAAGGCGCCGCTGCACCTGGCGTGGGAGGGGCCCCGACTCCGGCTCAGCGACGTCCCGTTCGGGCCCGACGAGTTCGCCGTCATGGTGCCCGACACCGATCCGCGGATCGTGGAGCTGGTCACGGCCAACTCCGTACGGACCATCCTCGTCGGCCGGGACGCGTCCGTGGAGGAGTGGGTGGGGCCGGAGGGCGGCCGGCTGCACACCGCGGACGGATCGACGTACGCGCTGCCCTCCCCGGTCGTCACGCAGCCCGACTCCCCCCTGCCTGACGACTCTTGGGGTGGCGGGCCCACCTCCGAGGGGGACGAGCCGGCGGGGCACCGCGCCACCGGGCACATCAGCATCTGCTTCGCCGGGGAGAGCCGCCCCTGGGCGAAGTGGGCCGCCCATCTGATCGAGGCGGCCGGCCAGACCACCACCCTGCTGCACTGGGACACCGCCTCCCGCACCCCCACCGAGTCGCTGGGCTCGCTGCTGGCCGCGCCCGGCCAGGTGCTGCTGCTCATCAACGACCGGGCGCTGCGGCCCGATCTGCACGACGAGGCCGCGTGGGCCGAGGCGTTCCGGCTGGTCGTCGCCCCGAACCGGGACCGCTTCGCGGCCATCACGCTCAGCGAGCCGCTGCCGGGCGCCACCGCGCTGCTGCGCCCGGTGGACCTGGCCGGACTCGACGAGAGCCAGGCCAGGCGCAGAGTGCTGGAGACGCTGGGCGTCGATCCCGGCGAGGACCCGCCGCACCCGGACGGCCCGCGCTTCCCCAACGACCCGCTGCGGGCCCGCGAGACGCCCCGGCGCAACACCCAGTTCACCGGCCGCAAGGACGACCTGGAGGAGCTGTCGGAGCTGCTGGCCGACCCCGGCCCCACCGGCGCCCGGGTCGTCCTGCACGGCATCTCGGGCGTGGGCAAGACCCAGTTGGCCACCGAGTACGCGCACCGCTACGGCGACGGGTACGACATCGTCTGGTGGGTCACCTCAGGACCCACCGCACGCGAGGAGTTCGCGGCACTGGCCGCCCACCTGCACATCGCGGTGGGCCGTGACGTCGGCGAACGGGTCCGCGCCGTGCAGAGCACCCTGCGCGGCGCCGGCAGCGAGCCGCGCCGGCGCTGGCTGCTGATCTTCGACGGTGCCGACACCGTCGGCGAGATCCGCGACCTGCTGCCCGACGGGCACGGCGACGTGCTGGTCACCAGCCTCAGCCGCGACTGGGCCGTCATGCTGGGCTTCCAGGAGTTCACCGTCCGCCCGTTCACCAGGACCGAGAGCACGGCCTTCATCCGCCGCCGGGTACCGCACAGCACCGGCCCGCAGGCGGACCGGCTGGCCGAGGCCGCGGAGGACCTGCCGCTGGTACTGGCCCAGACCACCGGCTGGTTGAGCTCGAACCCCGACGAGCCGGTCGACGACTACCTGGACGCGCTGGAACGGCAGTCACCGGAAGAGCTCGCGGTGCGGACCGAGCCCGACTACACCGACGGCTTCGTACGGGCCTGGGGGCTGCTGCTCAGCACCCTCAGGCAGCGCAACCCCGAGTCGGCCGAACTGATCGAGCTCATGGTGATGTTCTCGCCGGACGCGATCCCGCTGCGGCTGATCGCCGCCGCCCCGCCCGGTGTGTTCCAGCCCGGCGGCCTTGCCAGCACGGTGTCGGACTCCACCCGCTGGGAGAACGCCCTGGCCGGGCTCGCCGACCTCGCCGCGATCCATCTGAACTACTCCCAGGACCCGTCGCGGGAGTGGGGCGTCGAGACCGCCCGGATGCACGGGCTCTACCACCGCTTCGTGCGCGGCAACCTCAGCGGCCCGCGCCGCACCGCGCTGACCGCCGTGGCCTGCGGGGTGCTGGCCGCGGCCAACCCCGGCCGGCCCCGGGACCAGCGCGAGTGGCCCGCGTACACCCGCCTCATCCCGCACCTGGACTACGCCGGCGCTCTGGACCGCGACGAACCCGAGGTGCGCAAGCTCGTCCTTGACTGCGTCGACACGCTCGTCCTGCGGGGCGAGTACGACACCGGGCTGCGGCTGTGCCAGCAGGCCGTCACCCGCTGGGGGCCGCGGCACCCCGACACCCACCCGGACATGCTGATCCTGCGGCACCAGCACGCCAACATCCTCCGCCGGGTGGGCCGTTACCGGGACGCGGAGGCCGTCGGACGGGCCGTCGTGGACGGGCTGGCCGGCAGCGCGGAGTCCGACGACCCGAACCTGCTGCGTGCCAAGGACGGCCTCGGCGGCACCCTGATGGCGCTCGGCCAGTTCGAGCGGTCCCGGGCCCTGTTCGAGGAGGTCTGGCGGGGCTACGCGAACCGGTCAGGACCGCAGGACCCCTACGTCGTCAGCGCCAGGGGCAACATGGCGCTGACGCTGGGCCTGCTCGGCCGCTACGCCGAATCCCTGCAGATTCACCTCGAGTTGTTCGAGCTGCGCGGCGGCAGCCTGGGGGCCGACCACTTCCGGACGCTGTACTCCGGCCTCTGCCTGGCCTGGATGACCCGGCTGCTGGGCCGCTACCGGGAGGCGCTGGCGGTGCAGGAGCCGAACGCCCGGCTGCACAGCCGGGTGCTGGGCCCGCACCATCCGCAGACCCTGCGCGCCGAGCACAACCTCGCCCAATGCCTGCGCAGGGACGGCCAGTTGGACGAGGCGACCAGCCTGTTCACCAGTGTCGTCGAACGCTCCCGGCAGGCGCAGGGCGAACTCCACCCGGAGACGCTGATGATGGCCTCCGACCAGGCCGCGCTGCTGCGCTCGACCAGCCCGCGGCAGGCCCACGAACTGGCCCGTACCGTCTACGAGCGCTACCTGCGGCTGCTCGGCCCCGACCACCCCTACACCGCGGGCTCGCTCGGCAACCTCGCGCTCGCCCAGTGGTCCGACGGCGACGAGCGAGGCGAGGCCGACGCCGCCGCGCACACCTCCTGGCGGCAGATGGTCCGCGCCGTCGGGGACGACCACCCGTGGACGCTCGGCTGCCGGCTCAACCTGGCCTCTGGGCTGGCCCTTTCGGGGCAGGCGCAGCAGGCGCTCGCCCACGACACCGACCTCATCGAGCCCACCGCCCGCCAGTTGGGCGCGGGACACCCGCTCAGCCTCGCCGCCGCCACCGCCCGCGCCTGCGACCTGCGCACCCTGGACCGGACCGAGGAGGCCGAGGAGCTGCGGCTCGACGTCGTCGCCCGGCTCCGCGACAGCCTCGGGCCGCAGCACCCGCACACCAGGTCGGCGGAGGCGCTGAAGCGGCCGCACTGGGACTTCGAACCGCAGCCGATCTGACCTCACCGGTTCGAGCCGCGGCCGATCCGGCCCGCACCGGTTCGAACCGCAGCCCATCTGACCCTCACCAGGACGCCGGACCCGGGTACGGCGGTCGCCCAAGGAGACCAGGCGCATGGACAGCCGGAGCACGGCCGACGGCCGGCACTTCACCATCAGCTACGCGGGGTTCAACCGGCCGTGGGCGGCCTGGATCGCCCACCAGCTCACCGGGCGCGGCCACCAGGCGGCCATGCGGCGCTGGAGCCCGCGGCCGGACGTGCCCTTCGAGGACGAGTTCGGCGCGCTGCTCGCCGGGCCCGGGAACGTCGTCCTGGTGCTGGACGACTGGTACTTCGGCCTCGGGCCGGTCCCGGAGGCCGACTGGGACCGGGTGCTGCGGCAGGCCGTGCCGCGGCACGCCGACCGGCTGACCGCCGTCACCGTCGCCACCCGCGAGGTGCCGGACGCCGTGTCGCTGCTCGATCCCGCCGACCTGCGCGACCTGGACGAGCAGGAGGCCGTCCGCAGGCTGCTGCGCAGGCTCTCCATCGACGCGGCGGAGGCACCGGTGCCGGCGGACGGTTCCGGCGCGCGCTTCCCCAACGAGCCGCCCGCGGTGGTCGACACCTTCCGCCGCAACATGCGCTTCACCGGCCGGGACGCCGAACTGGAGCGCATCCAAAGCCTGTTGACGGCCGGCGCGGCCGGGGCCGCCGGCCGGGTCGTGCTCAGCGGCGGCAGCGGCACCGGCAAGACCCAGATCGCCGCCGAGTACACCCACCGCTTCGGCAACGACTACGACGTGGTGTGGTGGGTGGACGCCACGCACCGCGCCGGCGCCCGCGAGCGGCTGGCCGCGCTGGCCCCGCTGCTCGGCCTGCCGGTCAGCGAACGCATCGGCGAGCGGATCAGGGCCCTGCACGAGGCGTCCCGGGCCGGCACGGGCGGCACCTGGCTGGTGGTCTTCGACGGCGCCGAGGACCCCGCCGAGCTGGCCGACCTGCTGCCGGACCGCCGCGCGCACGTGCTGCTCACCGGCGCCACTCGGGACTGGTCCGCGGTGCCCGGCACCCACGTCCTGGACATCCAGCCCTTCAGCCGCGTCGAGAGCGTCGCCTACGTACGGCGCCGGGCCCCTCGCCTCACCGCGGCGGAAGCCGACCGACTCGCCGCGGCCGTCCGGGACCTGCCGCTGCTGCTCTCCCAGACCGCCGCCTGGCTGAACGCCAACGACGAACCGCCCGAGGACTACGTGCGGCGGCTGCTCGCCGACGCCCCGGAGGGCGGCTACCCGCTCGGCTTCGGCACGGCCTGGACGACCACGCTCGCCACCCTGCGGGCGAAGCACGAGGACACCGTCGAACTGCTGCGCCTGCTGGCCTTCTTCTCGCCCAACGAGATCCCGGTCCGGCTGCTCACCGAGGTCAGGCACGGCGAACTGCCCGCCCCACTCGACGAGTTGGTGCACGACCAGCGCTCCTGGCACCTGGCGCTGCGCCGGCTGTCGGAGAACACCGCGGTGCGGCTTGACTACGAGCAGGAGCCGGCCGACTCCCCCGCCGTCGAGCAGGCCCGGATGCACCGGCTCTACCACCGCTTCCTGCGCGAGACGTTGAGCGCGCAGGAGCGGCAGGCGTACGCCGACATCGCCTGCCAGGTGCTGGTCGGCGCGGACCCGCGGCGGCCCGGCGACACCCGCGACTGGGAGCGGTACGCGCTGCTGCTGCCGCACCTGGAGTTCGCCGGCGCCTTCGACTCCGCCCGCCCGGCGGTGCAGGAACTGCTGCTCAACTGCGTGGAGTACCTGCGGGTGCGCGGCGAGTACCGCACCGCGCTGCGGCTCTGCGAGGAGATCCTGGCGCACTGGCAGCGCGACCTCGACCCCGCCCACGGCGCCCTGCTGTCGCTGCGGCACCGGCTGTGCCACATCCTGCGGCTGGCCGGCCGCTACGCCGAGGCCGAGACGTTCGGCCGCGCGGTCGTCCGGCTGCTGGCGGAGGCACGCTCCGACGACCAGCCCGAACTGCTGCGCGCCAAGGACGGGTTGGGCAGCACGCTGCTCGCTCTCGGCCGGTTCCCGCAGGCGCTCGACCTGTTCACCGAGGCCGCGGCCCGGTTCGCCGACCAGTTCGGCACCGAGGCCCCGCTGACCCTGGCCTCCCGGCACAACCAGGGCCTGGCCCTGCTGATGCTCGGCCGCTACACCGAGGCCCGCGCCATCCACCGGGACGTGCTGCAGATCCGGCAGCGCCGGCTGCGGTCCCGGCACCAGCTCACCCTGCTGACCGGCACCGTCTACGCACGGCTGATCCGGCTGATGGGCGACTACCCGGAGTCGGTCTCGCGGCTGGAGCAGATCGTGCGCACCCTGCGGCAGATCTCCGGCGAACGCCATCCGCAGGCCATCATGGCCGACCACCAACTCGGCGCGTCCCGGCGGCGGGCCGGCGACTTCGCCGAGGCCGGCGAGCGGCTGTCGGGCGCCTTCCACCGGGCCGCGCAGGTGCTCGGCCCCGACCACCCCGACACCCTCATCATGGAGGCCGACTACGCGACCTTCCTGCGCGAGTACGGGGACCTGAACGCCGCCCTGCGGCACTCCGAGTCCGTCGCGGACCGCTTCGACGGCCTACTGGGCGCCGAACACCCCTACAGCATCGGCACGTTGGGCAACCTGGGCCTCGCGCTCGGGCAGGCGGGCGACCACCAGAAGGCGCTGGACCTGGCGGAGGCGGCGCTGCGCTCCATGACCGGGGCGCTCGGCGACGACCACCCGTGGGTGCTGGGCTGCGCCCTGAACGTCTGCGGCGCCCGCAGCCGCGTGTACGACAACGAGGGCGCGTACCGGCTCAGCGCCGAGACCGAGCGGCGCGCCACCCGGCTGGTCGGCCCCACCCACCCGCTGACCCTGGCGGCGAAGACGGCGCTCTCCGACGACCTGCGCAACCTGGGCCGGGCCGCCGAGGCCGCCGCGTACGAACGGGATGCGGTCCAGGTGCTCGGCCAGACCCTCGGCACCGACCACCCGCAGGCCCGCGACGCCCGCCGCCGGGTGCGGCCCTACTGGGACTTCGAGCCGCAACCGATCTGATCCCGCGCTTCTCGTGACCGCAACTGTACGAAAAACTAGGGTATTTGTTGCAGTGAGCCGCCGGTTTCCGCGAATCTCCAGGAGCCCGTTGATGACGACCACAGTGCGCGCGACCGACCCCCCTCACGTATCCGTCGTCTACGCCGGGATCAGCAACGGCTGGGCGCAGTGGATCCAATGGGTGCTCGCCCAGGAGGGCTGGACGGTCGACGACGTGCGCTGGCGGCCGTTCGGGCACCTGCCCGAGGTGTCGCAGCTGCAGGAGTTCCTGGCCAAGCCCGGCCGGGTGCTGCTCGTCCTCGACGACTGGTACCTGCGCTTCGACACCGGCCGCAGCCGGGAGTGGGCCCAGGTACTGCGCGAGGTGATGCCCCGGCTGCGGGGCCGGGTCGGCGCGGTCACGGTGACCACCCGGGCGCTGCCGGACGAGTCGGTGAGCCTCGGCGCGGTCACCCTGCGCGGGGTCGGCCCGGAGGAGGCGCGTCGCCGGCTGCTGAAGGTGGTCGGGCGGGTGCCGTCCTCGCCCTACCAGCGGCAGGACGAGAGCCCGCGCTACCCCGAGGACCCGCCGGCCGTGGCGAACACCCCGCGCCGCAACCCGCGCTTCACCGGCCGCGAGGACCTGCTGAACGAGCTGCACGACATGCTCAACTCCGGTAACGGGGCGGGCGTCCGGGTGCTGCTGCACGGCCCGCCCGGGGTCGGCAAGAGCCAGTCCGCGGCCGAGTACGCGCGCCGGTTCGCCGGCGAGTACGACGTGACCTGGTGGGTGCCGGCCGCGACGAAGGCGGCGGCGCGGGAGGCGTTCGCGGCGCTGGCCCGGGAGGTGGGCCTCGGCGAGGGCGACCAGCTGACCGGCCAGATCGAGGCGGTGCGGGCGGCCCTGGAGAAGGACCCGAAGGGCAGCTGGCTGGTGGTCTTCGACGGCGCGGAGGACATCGACGGGATCGCGGAGCTGCTGCCCGCGGGCCGCGGGCAGGTGCTGATCACGGCGCAGAACACCGGGTGGACGCGGCTCGGGGTGCAGCCGCGCGAGCTGCCGCCGTTCGACCGGGACGAGAGCGTGGCGTTCGCGTGCCGCAGGGCGCCGCGGCTGAACGAGGCGCAGGCGGCGGAACTCGCCGCTGTGCTCGGGGACTTGCCGCTGGTGATCGACCAGAGTGCGGCGTGGATCGACGCGCATCCGACGACGGACATCGCGGATTATGTGCGGGTTCTGGGCGGGGCCGGGGCGCGGGACGGCGGGGCGGAGCCTGCCGGTGGGGGAGGCGGGGGCGTCGGGGCCGTTCGGGCCGGGGAGTCGGTGCCGGCGCGGACACCCCCGCAGGCGCCGTCGGCCCACCGCCAGGTGTGGGAGCGGACGCTCACCGGGCTCGCTGAGCGGTCCCCGCGGGTGCACGAGCTGTTGCTGCTGCTGTCGTTCTTCTCCCCCGACATGCTGCCGGTCCGGCTGCTGCACTCCGCCCGCCCGAGCGACCTGCCGCCGCGGCTCGCCTCCCTCATCACGGACGCGAGCAGCCGGGACACCGCGCTGCTGACGATCTCCGAACTGACGTCCATGCGGGTGGAGTTCGGCACAGAGCCGCAGCAGGACTCCACCAGCGTGATGTCGCTGCGCATGCACCGAAGCTTCCGCCGGTTCATCCGCGACGGGCTGACCCCGGAGGAGAAGCGGGCGTACTCCGCGACGGCCGCGCGGGTGCTGGTCGGCGCCGACCCCGGCGAGCCCGAGTCCCCCTGGAACTGGCGCCGTTACGCCGAGATCCTGCCGCACCTCGAACCGTCCGGCGCGCTGGAATCCGACGACCCCGACGTCCACCGGCTGCTGCTGCACTGCATCGACTACCTGCGGGTGCGCGGCGAGTACCAGGACGGCTGGGCGCTGGCCCGGCAGGTGCTGGAGCGCTGGCGGCAGGTCTTCGCGCCGACCGAGCAGCGCGTGCTGGCCGCCGCGTACCAGGAGGCGCGGATGCTGCGCGGCCTCGGCCGCTACGAGGAGGCCGAGAAGGCCGACCGGGAGCTGCTGGCGCTGTTCGCGGGAACGGGCGTCGAGGACGGCATCGAGCTGCTGCGCGCCAAGGACGGGCTGGGCGCCACACTGATGGCGCGCGGCCGGTACGACGAGGCGCGCGGGCTGTACGAGGAGGCCGCGCGCGAGGCCGCGGACTGGCTCGGCGAGCGGTACGTTCCGCAGACCCTGCAGTTCCGCACCAACCTCGCGCTGGCGACCGGGATGCAGGGCCACTACGCGGAGTCCTGCGAGTTACACCGCGACGTGTACGAACGGCGGGTGGGACTGCTCGGCTCGCGGGCCCGCCGCACCCTCCAGTCCGGCTACTACACCGCGCGGATGCTGCGGCTGCTCGGCCGGCTGAACGAGGCCCGCAGCCTCCAGGACTACAACGTGCACCTGCTGCGCAGAACCCTGGACGAGGCCCACCGGCAGACCCTGCTGGCCGAGCACAACCTGGCGCTCTGCCTGCGGCGCGACGGCGAGTTGGAGCCGGCCCGGGAGAAGATGCGCGAGGCCCGCCGCCGCCTCCTGGTCCTCAGCGGCGCCGACCACCCTGACGTCCTCATGGTCTCCCTGGACTACTCGATGCTGCTGCGCGTCCTCGGCGAACGCACCAAGGCCCGCGGCCTGGCCGAGGCGAGCGCCCAGACCTACGCCGACCGCCTCGGCGCCCTCCACCCGTACGCGATCGGCGCCCGCAACAACAACGCGATGCTGATGCTGGACGACGGCGAACTCGAAGCGGCCCGCGACCTGGCCGAGCAGTCGATGCGCCAGTTGGAGGAGACGATCGGCCGCGGCCACGTATGGACGGTGGGCTGCGCGATGAACTGCACGGCGGCGATGGCCGCGGTAGGCGACCCGGAATCCGCCGAACGCCTGGGCCGCGACGCCCTGGCCCGAGCGATCACCGCGGTCGGCGACCGCCACGTCCTCTCCCTTAACCTCCGCGCCGGCCTGGCCCAGGACCTCCGCACCCTGGGCCGCGACGACGAGGCGGACGCGCTGGAGCGGGCAGCGGTGTCGGTGCTGTCCGCGGAGTACGGCAGCGACCACGAACAGACGGTGTACATGCGCTCGGGAGCGCGCCCGTACTGGGATTTCGAACCGCAGCCGACGTAGCGGCATTTCCCCGATACGCCGTCCGGGTAATTCCCGACATGGCACAGGGCACCACGATGCTACCGTGCGAATTCCTCAGCATGGGAGAGACAAGTGGCGCCAGAATATGCCGGCAAGATCGCTCATGACGTCCGTGATTCCGTACCCGACTGGACCCCGTTCGCGGAGCCGAAGGCGCCGGAAGGGGCGCCGAATGTGCTCTACATCGTCTGGGACGACATGGGTTTCGGGTCGTGGGATCTCTACGGCGGCCTGATCGAGATGCCGAATATGAAGCGCATCGCCGACCGCGGAGTGCGGTTCACGCAGTTCCATACGACGGCGCTGTGCTCGCCCACCCGGTCGAGTCTGCTGACCGGGCGCAGTCCCGGCTCCAACGGCATGTCGACGATCGGGGAGTTCGCGGACGGATTCCCGAACATCTCGTGTGTGATCCCCCGGGAGAACGGCTTCATCTCCGAGACGCTCCGGGCGCGCGGCTACAACACGATGGCCGTCGGCAAGTGGCATCTGTCGCCCGCGACGGAGATGTCCATGGGGGCGTCCAAGCGGACCTGGCCGGTGCAGCGCGGATTCGACCGCTTCTACGGATTCCTCGGCGGACTGACCGACCAGTGGTATCCCGACCTCTGGTACGACAACCACCAGGTCGACGCGCCGGCCGGCCCTGACGACGGGTACCACCTGTCCAAGGACCTCGCCGACCGGGCGATCGAGTTCCTGTCGGACTCGCGGGCCACCGCCCCGGGAAAGCCCTGGCTGATGTATTTCGCGCCGGGCGCCTGCCACGCCCCGCACCACGTTTTCAGCGAGTGGTCGGACCGCTACCGGGGCACGTTCGACATGGGTTACGAGAAGTACCGGGAAATCGTGCTGCGCCGCCAGAAGCAGCTGGGCATCGTGCCCGAGCACCTGGAGCTGCCGGACATCAATCCGCTGGCGGGTGAGACCAGCGTGGACGGCACCCCGTGGCTCGACTCTGAGGTCGTACGCCCGTGGGCCGACATCAGTGAGGACGAGCGCAAGCTCCTGATCAGGCAGGCCGAGGTGTACGCGGCGTTCGCCAGCTACACCGACGCGCAGATCGGCAGGATGCTCGACTTCCTCGAACGCACCGGCCAACTCGACAACACCGTCATCGTGACGATGTCGGACAACGGGGCCTCCGCCGAGGGCGGTCCGCAGGGGTCGGTCAACGAGAACCGCTGGTACAACGGCGTCCCGGAGAATCTCGACGACAACATCCGGCACCTGGACCAGCTCGGCACCGAATGGACCCATCCGCATTTCTCCAACGGCTGGGCGATGGCCTTCAACACGCCGTTCAAGATGTACAAGGAGCACGCCTCCTGGGAGGGCGGCACCGCGGACCCGATGATCGTGTCCTGGCCGAAGGGCCTGCCCGACCAGGGCGGTGTCTGCCACGCGTACATGCACGCCATGGACGTGGTGCCCACGCTGTACGGGCTGCTCGGGGTCGAAGCGCCCGACCGGCTCGAAGGGGTGAAGCAGAGCCCGATCGAGGGGGTGGACATGGGCGCCGTCCTGCGCGGCCCCGAGGGCAGCAGCCCCAAGCACACCCAGTTCTACTCGATGCTGGGCACCCGCGCGATCTGGCGGGACGGCTGGCAGGCAAGCACCATCCACCCGCCGGCCCCGTCCGGTTGGGGGCACTTCGACGAGGACAAGTGGGTGCTGTACCACCTCGACCACGACCGCAACCAGATGGACGACCTGGCCGCCGAGAAGCCGGAACTGCTGGCCGAGCTGATCGCCCTGTGGGACGAGCAGGCCGCCTCGTTCAACGGATACCCGCTCGACGACCGGACCGCGGCCGACCTCAACAACATCGACCAGCCGAGTGTCGCCGACACCTCCGGTCGGCTGATGCTCCTTCCGGGCGGCGCCGAGGTCCCCGAGCGGGCCTTCGTCATCATCGGGCGCTCCTTCTCCGTCTCCGCCACCCTCACCGTGGACGATCCGGGGGCCGCCGGCATCCTGTTCGCCAGCGGCGGCCGTTTCGGCGGCCATTCCCTTTACCTGCTCGACGGTGTCCCGCACTACGTCTACAACTGGCTCGGCGAGCTCGAACAAAAGCTTGTGTCCGACAAGCCGGTGGCAACAGGCCGGACCATCGTCGTCGGCGCCGAGTTCGTGAAGAGCGGCACCGACGGGCCGTCGCCGACCGGAACGGCACGGCTGCTCATCGACGGTGACGTGGTGGCGGAAAGCGAGATCAAAGTGCAGCCGGCGTTCTTCTCCCTCTCCGGCGAGGGAACGAATGTGGGGCGGGACCGCGGCCAGCCGGTATCTTCTGACTACCGGTCGCCTTTCATGCTGACCGGGGCCACCATCGACCACGTCGTGGTCACGACCGGGGACGACGTCAGCATTGATTTCGAACGCGAATCCGAGGCCCTGTTCCGACGCGACTGAGACGGGACGCCCTCCACGCGGGATGGTGAACGTGCCGGCCGGCACGTTCACCATGGGCTGCGAGAACTTCTTTCCCGAGGAGAAGCCGGCCCATCAGGTCAGCGTGCCGGAATTCGCGATCGACACCCACCCGGTGACCGTCGCGCAGTTCCGCCGGTTCGTGAAGGCCACCGGTTATCTCACCGTGGCGGAACGGCCGCTCGACCCGGCGGACTATCCCGGTGCCGCACCCGCCGAACTGGTCCCCGGCGCGCTGGTGTTCCGGCGCACGCGGGGACCGGTGCCCCTTGACGACTGGCGGCACTGGTGGAGTTACGTCCCGGGAGCCGACTGGCGCCACCCCTTCGGCCCGGACAGCAGTCTCGACGGCCGCGACCAGCACCCCGTCACCCAGGTCGCGCACGCCGACGCGCTCGCCTACGCCGGGTGGGCCGGCAAGCGGCTGCCCACCGAGGCCGAATGGGAGTACGCCGCCCGCGGCGGCCTGCACGCCGCCACCTACAGCTGGGGCGACGACTTCGAGCCCAGAGGCCGGCGCATGGCCAACACCTGGGCCGGCGAGTTCCCCTGGCAGTTCCAGCCGGCCCGCGGGCAGGGCGCGCAGCCGGACACGACGCCGGTCGGCAGCTACCCGCCCAACGGATACGGCCTGTTCGACATGACCGGCAACGTGTGGGAGTGGACCGCCGATCGCTACTTCCCCAGGCACCGAGGCGCCGCCCCCGCGGCGTGCTGCGCACCCGCCATGCCGCAGACCGTCCAGTCCGCGGGGCCCGGTGCGGACGCGGAGGCAGCGCGGCTGATCCCCCGGGTCATCAAGGGCGGCTCCTACCTCTGCGCCCCCAACTACTGCCTGCGCTACCGCCCCGCGGCCCGCCAGCGCCAGACCGAGGACACCTCCACCTGCCACCTCGGCTTCCGCTGCGTGTCCGGCGCCGCCTCGCGAGAGGGGCGGGTGCCGTCCCCGGCCGGGGCCGCCGGGTGATCAGCCTGCTCGATGGGTTGCCATCTCGTCGTCGAGGTTGGTGAGGTGGCAGCCGTGGAGGGTGCGGACGAGTTGGGAGGCGATGGTCCAGCGGATTTCGTGGTGGTGGTAGGCGACGATTGCGTCGGTGAGGGGGCGGTGGGGGTTGCGGGGGTCGTAGAGGGCGCCGTAGACGCCGACGATGGGGTGGTGTTTGACGCGGACGGCGACGTAGGTGTTGGTGAGGTGGGGGCACATGCGGACGGATCTGCGGGCGCAGGGCAGGCACAGTGGGGGGTGGACGGCGGCCATGTCGTTGGGCCAGCCGGGCCAGTCGTCGGGGCCGCCCCGGTCGTCGTGCAGCAGCCACAGCACGCCTTGGTCGTTGCGGTCGGCGGGTCCGGCGCAGACTTGGCAGCGCAGCCCGGTCATGACTTCGCGTTGGCGTAGGGAGTGGACCTTCCCCAACTGGGGTTCGCCCTGGCCGGGTTGGTGGGCGATGCGGTTCCACAGCACGCCGTGCTCGTCCCGGTCGGTGGGCCGTTCGTCGTGGTACGCCACCCGGCCGAGGAAATCCATGACCCGGTGCGGGCGTTCGGTGGTCTCCTCGCTCCACGTGGAAATGTAGGGAACGGTGACCATGGCGCGCCCGGTCACCTTTCTCCCCGCCCGGCGCGCGGACGTTGGCGTTCCAGGGCGGTCACCGGGCAGCCGAGTACGTCGGCGATCCGCCGGAGATTGGGCGGCGTCGCACTTCGCCATCCCGACTCGATCTCGCCCATCAGCACCGGGGAGATACCGCCGGCGTCGGCGAGCGCGCGTCTGGTGAGCTCGCACTTCTCCCGCGCCCACGTCACGGCGGCCGGGTCCTGGCGGAGATGCTTCGGGCGCCGCCGGGTACGGGGTGCGGGCGCGGCCCCATGGCTCACGGTTCGGCCGGCCCCGACGCTTCCGACGACCCGGGCCCAGACTCGTTTGCCGCCCGTCACCGGGTCGTCGGCGAACCCCCAACGCCCCCCGGTGACCGCGTGCACGAGGGCCAGCCCCCGGCCGCTCTCCGCGTCCAGCGCGGCGTTCCGCATGTCCGGGTCGGCGGGACTGCCGTCCGCGATCTCCAGCCGCACGCCCACGGTGCCACGCTCGTACCGGGTCTCGATCTCCCGCTCGTGCCCACCCGCGTTGACCGCGTTGGTCAGCAACTCGCTCAACACCAGCTCGGCGTCATCGCAGAGTTCGGCCACCCCCCAGTCGGCGAGAACGGCCCGCAAGTCGTGCCGCGCGGCCGGCACGGAGGCCGCGACGCACGGCCAGGCCGCAACCACGACCAGGGGTACCCGGCACGCGGGTTGGGGGGCCGCGCACTCCCCGTGTCCCACGGGTTCAGGTACCCGTGGGGGTAACGCGTTGAGGTTGAGGTGAGGGTTAGAGAGCATGATCCGCTCCTCTCCGTAGCGGTACGACTACCAGGGCTGTCCAGAGTGGTCTACAGTCGCGCTGTCATCAACTTGCGCATTTTGCTCGGAGAGTTAGGGGTTCTGCATGGTGAACCGGAAGGATCTAGACCTCGATGCGTCTCCAGCGGCCCGGTTCGGGCAGCGTCTGCGGCAAATTCGAGACGAGAACGGATGGACGCAGGACGACCTGGGCGCTCGCATGAGGTGCACCGGAACCCACATTTCCGCCGTCGAAACTGGTCGCCGCCCTCCAACTAGTCGCTTCGCGGCAAGTGCTGACAGGGCGTTCGGTACCGGCGACAAGTTTCAGCGCATGGTGAGTGCGCTACAGAACACGGCGCTGCTGGAGGGGTTCCAGGAGTACGTACGGCAGGAGCTACGGGCCGCAGAGATCAGCCTCTTCGAACTGGGGATCGTTCCGGGTCTACTCCAGACACCGGAATACGCGGCGGCCATCGCCACGGGCGCCTTGCGGCGGGGGTCGATCACGGAGCAGCAGGCAGAGGAAAGGCTGGCTCTTCTTGCCGAGCGACAAGCGGCGCTAGGGCGGACACCCCCGCCATTCGTCTATGCGGTGCTGGACGAGAGCTGTATCCGGCGGCCGGTCGGCGGATCTGAAGTCATGGCTGCCCAGTTGGACAAGCTCGTTGCGTTCGCCGAGCTGCCGTCCACTGTGTTCCAGATCGCCCCGTTCGATCTCGGCGAGCGCCGCGCGTTCGACCTTCCGGTGACTCTCCTGATGCTCCCGGATCGGTCACAGATTGCCTACTCGGAGTCCGCGCAGCAGGGGCTGCTGGAGCGCGATACGCGCTTCGTTCAGCCCATGTTGACGGCCTACCATCAGCTACAGGCCGAAGCACTGTCGCAAACGACATCCGTGGCCATGATCGAACAGTTACGAAAGGGCACCCCGTGACGACCGACACCCCGCAGTGGTTCACGTCCTCGTACAGCAGCAACGGCGGCCAGTGCATCGAGGTCGCCGGCAACCTCATCGCCCCGCGCGGCGTCGTGCCCGTCCGGGACTCCAAGGACCCCGAGGGCCCCGCCCTCACCTTCCCCGCCGACGCGTTCGCCTTCTTCGTCGCGGGCGTCAAAGCCGGGGAGTTCCCCCTTACCTGACCCTCGACGGCGGCCCGCTACCCGTGGCGGACGGATAGCCGGGCCGTTCGGCTCCGAACACGGGGTGGTCCGGGCCCGAGCGGCGCTGGGACGGGCGCGGTGACGGACACAGCGCGGGCGGGTCAGAAAAGGGTCGGAGCTTCATCGGGGCCCCCGCCCGGCGGGAGACCGCGCAGCTCTTCCAGCGAGCCGGCCACCGTGGCGAGGTGGACGAAGAGGCGGGCCGCGACCAAAGCGTCGTAGTCGGCCCGATGGGGGCGCATGCCGGGGGGCAGGCCTTCGGCGAGTTGCAACGCCTCGGCCAGCGAGACCAGTCGGAAACTCTGCTGGCCGGGCAGGAGCCGTCGGGCGAGCTTGAGCGTGTCGAAGACCTCGGGGCACGTCCAGCCGGGCATCTTGCGGCGGAGGACGTTGGCATCCACGTGGGCGTTGTGCGCCACGAAGGCCGAGACGTCCAACGCCTTGAGCACGTCGTCCTTGATGTCCGCGAACACCGGGGCGTCGGCCACGGCCTTGTTGCTGATGCCGTGCACGCGCTGCGCCATCGGCGTGATCGCCTGGTCAGGGCGAACCAGCCACGACACCGGCGCCCCGACGACGCCGCCGACAATCGGGACGACCGCCAACTCCACGAGGTCGGGCGGCTGGTGGCCGTTCCCCTCGACGTCAACGACCGCGTAGGGGAGTTCCGTCCAGTCAGCCATCGTGCGTGCCGCCTTCCAGCCGATCTCAGCTCGGCCATGTCGCCGCTCCCGGTGCGGGTGCCGTACGTCGTGCACCTGGAACCCGAGGGCGTGTTGCAAGTAGTAACGAGGCTGCGTCGCCGGGTCAGGGAACCTCGGGGGTTGCGGCGTGGAGGAGGAGTTCGGCGCCTAGGGGGGTGAGGGTGTGGTGGGTGGTGCGGCCGGTGCGGTGGGTGGTGATCAGGCCCGCCCTCCGGAGGATCGTCGCGTGTTCGCTTGCTGAGGCTGGGGAGAGGCCGACGCGGCGGGCCAGCTGGCCGGTGGAGACGCCCTCGGCTATGACCTGGAGGACGGCTGCGCGGCTGTGGCCGAGGAGGGCGGCGAGGCCGTCGTGCGGGCCGGTCAGTTCGGGGAGGGGGCGGTCTCTGGTGACCTCGTAGTAGAGGGTCGGCTGCTCCTCGTCGGGGTCGCACGGGACGTACGAGGTGAACGCGGCGGGGGCGAGCAGCAGGCCGCGGCCGGACAGCCGGTAGTCGTACGAGCCCTCGGACACCGTGTCGATCTCCAGGTACGGGGGCCGCCAGCGCATCCGGGGGTGCAGCGTGGCCAGCAGCCGTTCGATGCCGCCGTCGCCCAACTGGCGTGCCCGCGAGGCGCGTTCGGCCGCGAGCAGTGCGGACAGCTCCGGCCAGTACGGGGCCACCGCCACCCGGTGGTAGTCGCGGACGGCCTGGGCCAGGCCGGTCGCCGCGCCCCGGTCGCCGTCGGCGAAAGCGCGGGTCCAGCCGGGCAGCGGGCGGTGCCGCGCCACGTAGGCCAGGTCCGCGCGCATCTCGCGGCGCGGGGTGCGCAGCAGGCGTTCCAACTCCTCGTCCAGCGTGGGCAGTCCGGCGGGCGGGCGCAGGAAGCGCGGGGCCGGGTGCGCGGCCTCGACCGGGGCGAGGCTGCCGAAGACCGCGAGCGCGGCGCCGGGCAGTTCGGCCCGCACGCTGCGCCGCCAGCCGTCCAGGTCGCCGCGCCCGGGGCGGCGGGACAGCCCGAAGACGCTCAGGGTGGCGGCGGTGAGCGGGCTCGGCGCGCCCGCCAGCCGGGTACGGGCCAGATCGGTCAGGCCGAAGTGAATGCGCACCGCTCCCCCTTGGACGGCGGATCCCGGACGGTCGGATCCCGGACGGTCGGATCCCGGACGATCGGATCCCGGACGCCCGGCCGCCGCCCCTGCCCGTCCACCCCGGCCTTTCGGGCACCGCCGAAACGTATGTCCCTCCCCCCTTTGTACATGGCAGCGTGCCCCCAGGGACGGCGCCGGCCGGACAGGGGGCGGCCGGTGCCGTCGGAACCAGCCAGCCACGACCGGAACGAGGGATGGCCATGCGGCTACGGACCAGGAACGTCGTACTGCTCGCGAGCGCGCTCACCGCACTCCTCGCCGTGCCGGCCGGCGCGCAGGCGCGCACACCCCCGGCCGGCGCGCAGGCGCGCACACCCCCGGCCGCCGGACAAACGAGCACGCCCGCCGCCGCACAGCCGAGCCCACCTCCCGGCGCGCGCGGACCGATCATCACGCACCCCACCGAGACCGCGTTCGACTACCCGGCCGGCGAGGTCTGCGCCTTCCCCTCGCACACCGACTTCCCGGTGGACGACCTCACCATGAAGACCTGGGTGGACGCCGCCGGCGACCCGGTGTTCGCCACCGAGACCGGCCCCCTGGTGCAGCGCACCACCAACCTGGACACCGGCCAGACCGTCGAGCGGAACATCTCGGGCGACGGCGTGATCACGTATCCCGACCCGGACTCGTACATCCTCAGCGGCAACGACTGGTCGGCCGGCTTCCACACCGCCGACCGCCCCGTGCACAACAAGTGGATCATCGCGGGCCCGTTCATGTCCGTGAAGATCACCACGGTGAACGGGCAGACCACCCGCTCCCTGCTGGCACTGGCAGGCCCGTACGAGGACCTCTGCAAGACGCTGTCCTGACCCGGCCACCGAGAAGCCCGGCACCACACAAGCGAAGGGCCCTGACCGCTCCAGGGGAACGGTCAGGGCCCTTCTTCACCTCAAAAAACGGCGAGCGGTCAGCCCAGCGTCCCGAGCGCCTCGTTCAGCACCTTCGACGGCCGCATCACGGCCGCCGCCTTGGCCGGCTCCGGCTGGTAGTACCCGCCGATGTCCACCGGCGACCCCTGCACCGCGATCAGCTCGTCCACGATCGTCTGCTGCTGCTCCGCCAGCGTCCCCGCCAGCGCCGCGAACGCCGCCGCGAGCTGCGCGTCCTCGGTCTGCGCGGCCAGCTCCTGCGCCCAGTACAGGGCCAGGAAGAAGTGGCTGCCGCGGTTGTCGATGCCGCCGAGCTTGCGGCTCGGGGACTTGTCCTCGTTCAGGAACGTCGCGGTCGCCCGGTCGAGCGTGTCGGCCAGGATCTGCGCCCGCGCGTTGCCCGTCGTCTGCGCCAGGTGCTCGAAGCTGACCGCGAGCGCCAGGAACTCGCCGAGGCTGTCCCAGCGCAGGTAGTTCTCCTTGAGCAGCTGCTGCACGTGCTTGGGCGCGGAGCCGCCGGCGCCGGTCTCGAACAGGCCGCCGCCGTTCATCAGCGGGACCACCGACAGCATCTTGGCGCTGGTGCCCAGCTCCAGGATCGGGAACAGGTCGGTGAGGTAGTCGCGCAGCACGTTGCCGGTGACCGAGATGGTGTCCTCGCCGCGGCGGATGCGCTCCAGCGAGAAGCGCGTCGCGTCCTCCGGCGTCATGATCTCGATCCGCAGGCCCTCGGTGTCGTGCTCGGGCAGGTACTCCCCGACCTTGGCGATCAGCTGGGCGTCGTGCGCGCGGCTCTCGTCCAGCCAGAAGACGGCCGGGGCGCCGGTGGCGCGGGCCCGGGAGACGGCGAGCTTGACCCAGTCGCGGACCGGCGCGTCCTTGGTCTGGCACATCCGGAAGATGTCGCCGGCGCCGACGGCCTGCTCCAGCACGACGGCCCCGGACCGGTCGGTGACCCGGACGCTGCCGGTGACCGGGATCTCGAAGGTCTTGTCGTGGCTGCCGTACTCCTCGGCCTTCTGCGCCATCAGGCCGACGTTCGGCACCGAGCCCATGGTGGCCGGGTCGAAGGCGCCGTGCGCCCGGCAGTCGTCGATGACGACCTGGTAGACGCCCGCGTAGCTGCTGTCCGGGATGACGGCGAGGGTGTCGGCCTCGTTGCCGTCCGGGCCCCACATGTGGCCCGAGGTGCGGATCATGGCCGGCATGGACGCGTCCACGATGACGTCGCTGGGGACGTGCAGGTTGGTGATGCCGCGGTCGGAGTCGACCATGGCGAGCGCGGGGCCGGCGGCCAGCTCGGCGTCGAAGGACGCCTTGATCTCGTCGCCCTCGGGCAGCGCGTCCAGGCCCTTGAGGATGCCGCCGAGGCCGTCGTTCGGGCTCAGCCCGGCGGCGGCCAGCGTCTCGCCGTGGCGGGCGAAGGTGTCGGGGAAGAAGGCGCGCACCGCGTGGCCGAAGACGATCGGGTCGGAGACCTTCATCATGGTGGCCTTGAGGTGGACGGAGAACAGCACGTCCTCGGCCTTGGCCCTGGCCAGCTGGGCGGTCAGGAACTCGCGCAGCGCGGCGACCCGCAGCACGGCCGCGTCCACCACCTCGCCGGCCAGCACGGGGACGGACTCGCGCAGCACGGTGGTCGAGCCGTCGTCGCCCTTGAGCTCGATCCGCAGGACGTCGTCCTGGGCGAGGACCGCGGACTTCTCGGTGGAGCGGAAGTCGTCCACGCCCATGGTGGCGACGTTCGTCTTGGACTGCGGCGTCCAGGCGCCCATCCGGTGCGGGTGCGCCTTGGCGTAGTTCTTCACCGACGCGGGCGCCCGGCGGTCGGAGTTGCCCTCGCGCAGCACCGGGTTCACCGCGCTGCCCTTGACCCGGTCGTAGCGGGCCCGGACGTCCCGGTCCTTGTCGGACTTGGGGTCGTCGGGGTAGTCGGGCAGCGCGTAGCCCTGGGCCTGGAGCTCGGCCACCGCGGCCTTGAGCTGCGGGATCGACGCCGACACGTTCGGCAGCTTGATGATGTTGGCACCGGGGGTCTTCGCCAGCTCGCCGAGCTCGGCGAGGTCGTCGGAGATCCGCTGCCCCTCCTCCAGCCACTCGGGGAAGCTCGCGACGATCCGCCCGGCCAGCGAGATGTCGCGGGTCTCCACGGTGACGCCCGCGGTGGCCGCGTACGCCTGCACCACCGGCAGGAACGAGTACGTCGCCAGGGCGGGGGCTTCGTCCGTGTGCGTGTAGATGATGGTCGAGTCAGTCACCGATGCTCCGCTTCGTGTCTTCTACGGTTCTCTACGGTCCGCTTGTCTTCCGTTTGTGTCTCGACATCAAGATACTCCGGCCGCCCACCGGCGGCCCAAACGGGGCAACGACGAACCGCGCCGACCCGGACGTTCCCGGGTCGGCGCGGTTCGTGGACGCTGCGGTCAGCCTGCTCAGCGGCCGGCCGGCCTGCTCAGCGGCTGCTCAAGCTGCTCAGCGGCTGGTGAAGGCGAAGTACGTCCAGTAGCTGTACGTGTTCACGTTGGCACCGTCACTGGCGGGGTGCACGAACTCCGCGCGGACCCGGTAGTGCAGGTTCGTCGGGTGGCTGCCGGTGAGCTCGGCGAACGCGGCGCTCGCGGAGGAGGTGCGCACGCAGGACGCGGTGGTCAGGTTGCGCCAGGCACCGCGGGTGTAGATCTGCGCGAAGTACGAGACGCACTCGTTGGCGTGGGTCGGCTGGACCACGGCCTTGATCAGCGGGTTGGTGTACGAGTGGTAGAGCTTGTACGGCGTGCTGCCGACGTTCACGCTGCTGATGTAGCGGCCCTGGGTCAGGCCCACCTTCGCGTACGAGCGGACACCGAGCGTCACCGTCTTGGGCGCGTACTTGCTGTCACCGCCGAACACCGCGCTGAAGTTGGTGCTGCGGGTCACGTGGAACGTGGTGGTGAGGTTGCCGTGCGAGTCGACGGTGCCCTTCTTGATGGTCACCTTCCCGCCGCCGTACTGCTGCGCGACGATGCTCAGCGTCCGGCTGACGGTCGCGCCGATGTGCGCGGTGACCGTGGCGTTGTCGTTGTAGTAGTACGTCTGCTTGTTCGTGGCGATCGAGATCGTCGCCGCGGCCCGCGGCGACTTCGTGTCGGCCTGCGCGGTTCCCGTCAGCGCGAGCGTGCCGGCCACGGTCGCCAGTGTGGCGACGGCGACAGCCTTGAGCGAAAGCATCTTGATGCGCATGATCCCCCATAAGTTCTGCTCGTCAAGTGGGCACAGGGGCTGACGTGTTCGTCGCCACGTCTGCGCCGCACTGAGGCAGCAAGATGCTACCTGTGCGTCTTCTCCGCTCGCAGGAAATTCCTGATAACGCTTTACCCAAGAAGCTCACGGGTCGGCGGCGGCGCACAACCGGCGGGTTCCGGAAAGGAGATGCCCCGGTGTTCGCGCCGGGGAGGGCGCGAGCACCGGGGCCGTCGATGGGCCGGGGCGGCCGGGATCAGCTGCCGTAGACCTGGAACTCCCAGAGCGAGTAGCCGTATTGGGTGGAGCGCGCGGTTCCGTTCATCCGCACATAGCGGCCGGTCCCGGTGACCGGGATGGTCTGGATGCCGCCGGTGCCGGTGGTGGTGGAGTAGACGGTGGTCCAGTTCGTGCCGTTGGCCGAGGTCTGGATCTGGAACGCCTTGCCGTACGCGGCCTCCCAGTTGAGCACCACCTGGCTGATGGTGTGGCTGGCGCCGAGGTCGACCTGGAGCCACTGCGGGTCGGAGAAGCCGCTCGACCAGCGGGTGCCGGTGTTGCCGTCCACCGCCATCGGGGCGGTGAAGCTGCCGTTCTCCGAGGACGAGGCGGTCGCGGTCTTGCCCTGCGACAGCAGGCTGGTGGGGCCGCCGCCCGGGTTGCCCGGGTCACCGGGGTCGCCGCCGCCGGAGGTCGGCGTGCCGTAGAGCGCCAGCTCGTACAGCGAGTTGCCGTACTGCGAGGTTCTCGCGGTGGAGTTGATCCGGACGTATCTGCCGGTCGCGTTCAGGCTGGTGTCCTGGATGTCCAGTGGCGAGTTGTTGTTGCTGTAGACGGTGGTCCAGTTGGTGCCGTCGGTGGACGTCTGCAACTGGTAGGCGGAGGAAGCCGCCGCCTCCCAGGTGACCGTCGCGTGGTTGATGTTGTAGTTCTGGCCGAGGTCGACCTGGAGCCACTGCGGGTCGCTGAAGCCGCTCGACCAGCGGGTGGTGACATCGCCGTCGGTGGCGTTGGACGCCGGGAACAGCGCGCTCTCGTTGGACGAGGACGTGGTCGGCTTGCCCTTGGCGATGTTGGCGCCGTGGTCGGGGTTCTTGTTGTAGACGGCCACGTAGTCGACGTTCATCTGGCCGCCGGAGACGGTGGCGGCGTTGGGGCCGCCGCCGAAGGCCGCGGGGAAGCCGCCGCCTATCGCCAGGTCGAAGATGATGTAGAAGCTGTGGTCGACGGCATGCGCCCAGGTGGCGGCGTCGACCTGGTTGGAGTTGATCGTGAAGTACTGCGCGCCGTCGAGGTAGTAGCGGATCTGCTCGGGGGAGGTCGAGCGGTCCAGCTCCACGGCGTAGGTGTGGTAACCGGTCTGGCAGCCGGAGCAGGCGTGCTCGCCGCTGCCGATGCCGGTGGTCTCGTTGCAGGGGCCGCCGGAGCCGACACCGCAGTGCAGGGTGCCGAACACGGAGCTGCGGCCGTTGATGTCCTCCAGGATGTCGACCTCGCCGGAGCCCGGCCACGGGTCGCCGACCCGCAGCGGGGAGCCCAGCATCCAGAAGGCCGGCCAGTAGCCGGCGCCGTTGGCGGTGCTGACGTTCGGCTGCTGGATGGACGCCTGCATCCGGACCACGCCGCCGGGGGGCGCCCCGAAGCCGTCCGCCTGCGTCTCGACCCGGCCCGAGGTCCAGTTGGCGGCCGGGTCGGTGCCGGTGTGCAGCGCCTTGAGCACCAGGTGGCCGTTGCCGTCGGTGTAGACGTTGGACGTGCTGTTGGTCATCGTCTCGATCTCACCGGTGCCGAACGTCCAGCCGGCGCCGGCGTCGTAGCGCCAGGTGTCGGTGTTCAGACCGGCGTTGGCGGCGCCGTTGAAGTCGTCGCTCCAGGTGGTGCTGAAGCCGGCCGGCGGCGCGGGCACGGCCGCGGGCTGTACGGCGGCGGGCTTGGCGGCGGCCGGCTGTACGGCCGAGGCGGCCGCCCGGTGGGTCGCGGCGGTCTGGTCGGCGGAGGCCGACGGGGTGCCCGCCAGCGTGACCGCCGCGGTGGCGCCGACCGCCAGCAGCCCGACGGCGAACCGCCGGACGTGCGGCATGCGAAGGCGCTTTCGTCTGATCGACATGCGTACTCCTTCTCCTGTGGGGGGAGGGCCGCCGGGACGCCGGGCCGGGCGGCCTTGTGGGGGGTGAAGGCGTGTGTGCGCGCGTGGTGAGAGCGCTCTCAGCGAGCGTCGGCCCTCGCCGGTGCGCTGTCAAGAAGAACGGCAACGTTTACGGAGACCGATCCGCAACCTCCCCGAAACCGGCGGCGGCGCCCCCAACCCCCGCCCAGGGCACCGCAGTAGCCGCGTATCACCTCAATTCGGACCGGGGACAGAGGTGCCAAACGGAAGGGGATACTGGGAGGGATTGCGGTGTGGCGTATCAGTCGTGCAACAGCCGCAACCGCGGACCCGGGGCGCGCCCTCCTACAGTGCGACCTGCGAGATGGGGAGACTCGAATTGATCACGGCACAGTCGGCGGACACCGCCGCAAGGGACAGGGACTCGGCCATGGGCCCCCGGCGCTCGGCGCGGCGGACGACGAAGGGCCTGCTCGCGCTCGCCCTCGGCGCCGTGCTGCTCGGTGCCACCGCCTGCGGTGGTGGTGGCGGCGGGCATGACAGCGGCAGCGGCAGTGACGGCAAGGGGGGCGGCGGCAGCCAGGGCGCGGCCTCGTCCACCGCCAACCCGAACGCCTCGCAGGCATCGCTCACCGTGCTGCCCAAGAACGGCTCCACCGGGGTGGACACCGCGGGCGCGCTGAAGATCTCGGCGGCCAAGGGCAAGCTCACCAAGGTCGCGGTGACCGGCGGCGGTGCCACGGTCGACGGCGCGATATCCGCCGACGGCGCCAGCTGGGCGCCGTCCGGGGTGCTGCACACCGGCACCAAGTACACGGTGGCGGCCACCGCGAGCGACACCGCGGGCAAGACCGTCCAGCAGCAGTCGACCTTCACCACGCTGACCCCCAAGGCCGTGAACTACGGCGTCTTCAACGTCGACGCCGGGGCGACGTACGGCGTCGGCATGGAGGTGTCGATCCAGTTCAACAAGGCGATCGACGGCTCCGACATGGGCGCGGTGCACAAGGGGATCACCGTCACCTCCGACCCGCCGGTGGACGTCCAGGGCCACTGGTTCGGCAACCAGCGGATCGACTTCCGCCCGGAGCACTACTGGGCGGCCGGCACCAAGGTCACCCTGCACCTGAAGCTGAACGGCGTGAAGACCGCGCCCGGTGTCTACGGCCAGCAGGCCAAGGACGTGTCCTTCACCATCGGCCGCAACCAGACCTCGGTGGTCGACAACAAGGACAAGATCCTCAAGATCTACCACGACGGCACGCTGATCAAGCAGTTCCCGGCCAGCCTCGGTGACGCGCAGCACACCACCTACAACGGCCAGATGGTCGTGATGGAGAAGGACCCGGTGGTGGACATGGACTCGCACACCGTGGGCCTGGGCAACGCCTACCGGATCAAGGACGTGCCGCACGGCATGCGGCTGTCGAGCTCGGGCACCTTCGAGCACGGCAACTACTGGCGGCCCAGCTCGACCTTCGGGCACGAGAACACCAGCCACGGCTGCGTCGGCCTGCACGACGTCAAGGGCGGCGGCGACCCGAACACCCCGGCGGCCTGGGTCTACGCGCACACCCTGGTCGGCGACGTCGTCCAGGTCGTGAACTCCCCCGACAAGGTGATCGCCCCGGACAACGGCTGGAACGGCTGGAACATGTCCTGGACGGCCTGGAAGACCAACTGATCCGTCCCTCTCCTCACGGGCCTCTCCGGCCCCGGCAGCAGTTGGCGCGGGCCCCGACCGGACCACCGGTCGGGGCCCGCTGCCGTGAGCGCCGGGCGCCCGCCTCCGCCGCCCCGCCGTCCGGGCCCGGCGCCGCGTCCATACCGCAACATCTTTCTCCTGCGCCCACGATGCGGTGGGCCGGTCGGCCGGGCAAACTCAGTACCCGACGCCCGGATCGGCCGAAAGCGGAGGAGGTGGTTCGCGTGCGCGGCCACCCACTGCTGACCGTCCGGGGCGCCTCCAAGCGGTTCGGGGCGGTGCAGGCGCTGCGTGACGTCGATCTGAGCATCGGGGCCGGCGAGGTCGTCGGGCTGGTCGGGACCAATGGCGCGGGCAAGTCCACCCTGGTCAAAGCCATCGCCGGGGTGTTTCCCCCGGACAGCGGAGTGATCGAGTGGAACGGCCGGCCGGTGGAGATCCGGCGGCCGTCCGACGCGCAGAAACTGGGCATCGCAACCGTTCACCAGAGCCTGTCGCTGTGCGACAACCTCGACACCGTCGACAACCTGTACCTGGGCCGGCCGCTGCGCCGGTTCGGGATGCTCGACTCGGTCAGGATGGAGAAGCGGTCCAGGAGCCTGCTGGACACGCTGGCGGTGAAGATCCCCAGCCTGCGGGTGCCGGTCGCCTCGCTGTCGGCCGCACAGCGGCAGGGCGTGGCCATCGCACGGGCGCTGATCGGCGACCCCGAGCTGATCATCCTGGACGAGCCCACCACCAGGCTGGGGCCGCGGCAGGCCACGCTGGTGCTGGAGCTGGTGCGGCGGCTGGCCGAGCAGGGCGTCGGGGTGCTGCTGGTCAGCCATGAGATGGAGGAGGTGCGGGCGGTCGCGGACCGGGTGGCGGTGCTGCGGACGGGCCGCAACCGCGGCCTCTTCGACACGAAGTACAGCACCCAGGAGCAGATCGACTCCGCCATCACCGGCAACCACACCATGGCGGTGAACCTCCAGCAGAGCCTGCTGCCGCACGGGCTGCCCGAGCAGGACGCGCTCGACGTCGCCTACCGCTACCTGCCCGCGCAGGCCGGGGTGGGCGGCGACTGGTTCGACGTCATCCCGCTGTCCGGCGCCCGGGTCGCGCTGGTCGTCGGCGACATCGTCGGCCACGGCATGCACGCCGCCGCGACCATGGGGCGGCTGCGGACGGCGGTGCACAACTTCTCCATGCTCGACCTGCCGCCCGACGAGCTGCTGGCGCACCTGGACGACCTGGTCGGCCGGATCGACAAGGACGAGGCCGCGGACGGCGGCGGCGCCCCGATCACCGGCGCGACCTGCCTGTACGCGGTCTACGACCCGGTCACCCGGCGCTGCGAGCTGGCCCGCGCCGGGCACCTGCCGCCGGGCCTGGTCCACCCGGACGGCTCAGCGGAATTCCTCGACGTGCCGGCCGGCCCGCCGCTGGGCCTGGGCGGCCTGCCGTTCGAGGCGGTGGAACGGGTGCTGCCCGAGGGCAGCCGGCTGGTGCTGTACACCGACGGGCTGGTCGAGGACCGCACCCGGGACATCGACGTCGGCCTGGAGCGGCTGCGGACGACGCTCTCCACCGCCGACCGCACCCCCGAGCAGACCTGCGACGACGTGCTCGGCGCGCTGCTGCCCGCCGACCCCAAGGACGACATCGCCCTGCTGGTCGCCCGCACCCGCGGCCTGCCCGCCGACCACATCGCCGACTGGGAGGTCCCGGCGGAGCCGGCCGCGGTCGGCACGGTACGCGACGCCGCCAACCGGCAGCTGGAGGAATGGGGCCTGGGCGAGCTGGAGTTCACCACCGAACTGGTGCTGAGCGAACTGGTCACGAACGCGATCCGCTACGCGTCCGGCCCGATCGGCGTGCGCCTGCTGCGCGACCGCAGCCTGATCTGCGAGGTGGCCGACACCAGCAACACCTCCCCCCACCTGCGCTACGCCGCGGCCATGGACGAGGGCGGCCGCGGCCTCTTCCTGGTGGCGCAGCTCGCCGAGCACTGGGGAACGAGGTACACGAGCTCCGGCAAGATCATCTGGGTGGAGCAGCGGCTGCCCGGCAGCCACCCGAACGGGGTGAGCGGCCTGGGCGGGCTGGGGCCGCTGTGAACGAGGCGCCGACCGCAGGGATGACTGTGCCCGCGTGGATGCGCGCGCCGGTCACCGCGGAGCAGTACGCGTCCTGGTCCGCGGAGCAGTGCACGGATGTCGAGATCCAGGACGGGATGGTCGTCGTGAGGCCCGGCGCGTCCAAGCGGCACAACCGGCTGGCCCGCATCCTCGCCAATGCCCTGGACGCCGCCTCCGGGGAGGAGTGGAACGCCGACACGGACTTCGACGTCCGGCTGCAGGACGTGCCGCTCAGCAACCGCCGGCCGGACGTCGTGGTGTACCGCGCCGACACGATCGACGTCACCCCCACCCGGCCGGAGCACGTGCTGCTCGTCGTGGAGGTCGTCTCCCCCGGCTCTGAGACCACCGACCGGATCGTCAAGGTCGATCAGTACGCCAGGGCCGGGATCCCGTTCTACTGGCGGGTCGAGCAGGCGGCCTCAGGCGTCCCGCTCGTCTACACCTACGTCCTGGACCCGGCGACTGGCAGCTACCGGGACGGCGACGTGTTCGCCGGTGTCGTCAAGGCGGTCGCGCCGTTCGGCGTGGAGGCGGACCTCGGGGCGGTGTGAGGCGGCGTCGGCTCCGTCCCGGCATGGCGGTGCCGCCGGGCGCTGTTGCGGCCGGCGGCACCTGTTCAGGGGGCGGGGGCGGGTCGGTCAGGTGGTCCAGACCTGGAACTCGGAGATCTGGGCGGCCGGCCAGCCGTTGTTCGCGGTGACGTCGAGCCGGATGTAGCGCGCGGTGCCGGCGGCGAAGGTGATCGTCACCGTGTTGTTGGCGGACGGGGTGAAGGCGTAGGACGCCGAGGACTTCAGCGACGTGAAGGTGGTGCCGTTCGTGCTGCCGGAGACCGCCAGGGTCTCGTTGCGGGCGCCCCAGCCCGCGGGGAGCTGGAGGACGACGCGGGACACGCTCTGGGACGAGCCCAGGTCCACCCGCAGCCACTGCGGGAAGGCGTTGTTGGCGCTCTCCCAGTAGCTGTTCTGGTTGCCGTCCGTGGTGTTCTGCGAGCCGTACACGTCGGCGTGGCTGGACTCGGCGGTGGGCTTGCCCGCCGCCAGGTTGGTGCTCACCGAGCCGGTTCCGGTGCCGGTCAGCGCCACGGTGGTCGGGCTGTTGGACGCGTTGCCGGCGATGGTGAGGGTGCCGGTGCGGGTGCCCGACGCGGTCGGGGCGAACTTCACGCTGACGGTGCAGGTGGCGTTCACCGCGATCGACGTCCCGCAGGTGTTGGTCTGCGAGAAGTCACCCGAGGTGCTGACCCCGGAGACCGACGCGGCCGCCGAGCCGGTGTTCTTCACCGTGACCGTCTGCGCCGCGCTGGTGCTGCCCGGCGCCTGGCCGGCGAAGGTCAGCGAACCGGGGTCGGTGGACAGCGTTCCCGTCGAGGGGCTGGTGCCGCCGCTGCTCGGGAACACCTGGAGGTCCGACAACTGGGCCGCGGTCCAGCCGGTGTTGCCGGTGATGTTGACCCGCACGTACCGCGCGGTGGCCGCGTTGAACGTGATGGTCACCGTGTTGTTGTTGGCGCTCGGGTCGAAGGTGTAGCCGGCCGAGCCGACGATGTTGGAGAAGCTGCTGCCGTCCGTGGAGCCCTGCACCGACAGCGTCTCGGTGCGCGCCGCCCAGGCCGCGGCCGGCGGGAGCTTCAGAACGACCTTGCCCACGCTGTAGTTCTGGCCCAGGTCGACCTGCGCCCACTGCGGGAACGCGCCCGTGCTCTCCCAGTACGTGGACGCGTCGGTGTCGGTGAGGTTCGTGGCCGTGTACAGCGAGTTGCTGGAACTCGCCGTCGCCGGGCGGCCGGCCGCGATGTTGGTGGTGCTGTCGATGCCGCTGCCGCTCAGCCCCACCGTGGTCGGGCCGTTGTTGGCGTTGCTGGCGATGGTGAGGCTGCCGGTGCGGGCGCCGCCGGCCGTCGGCTTGAACCCGACGGTCACCGTGCAGGTCGCGCCGACCGCGAGGCTGGAGCAGTTGTTGGTCTGGGTGAAGTCACCGCTCACGGTGACGCCGGAGACGGTCGCCGTGGTGGTACCGGAGTTGCTGACGGTCACCGTCTTCGAGGTGGCGGTCTGGCCGACCACCGTCGCGGGGAAGGACAGGCCGCCCGGGTCGGTGTTCAGGATCGGACCGGGCGCCACACCGCTGCCCGACAGGCTGACGGTGCTGCTGTTGCCGCCCGCGTTGACGGTCAGGGTCCCGGTGCGGCTGCCGGCCGCCGTCGGCGCGAACTTCACGCTGACGGTGCACGATCCGTGCGCCGCGATCGACGACCCGCAGGTGTTGGTCTGGCTGAAGTCACCGCTGGCGGTGATCGCCGAGACGGCCGCGGCCGACCCGGTCGGGTTGGACACCGTCACGCTCTGCGCGGCACTGGTCGAACCGGTCGCCACCGAACCGAAGTTGAGTGCGCCCGGCGAGGCGGTCACGCCCTCGTTGGGGTAGGGCGGGAAGACCGGGGCCGGCCACGGGCCGCAGATCGGCGTACCGGTGATGCCGGAGTTGCCGCCGCCGTCGGTCACCGCGAAGTTGTTGCCCTCGCAGCTGTAGATCGGCGAGGAGGCGCCGATCCCGGTGGCCGTGACGTTGCTGAACTTCGCGGCGCCGCCGGTCTGTTCCTGGAGCGCGAAGGTGCCCGCGCCGGCGATGGTGACGTTGTCCAGGCTGACGCCGCTGACGGTGCCTTCGACCCACTGCACGGCCTCGTAGGGGCTCTGCTCGATCAGCGCGTTGCTGACGTTGATCGGCCCGGTGATGGCGCCCTGGCTGCCGTCGAACCACAGCGCGCCGACACCGAACTGCCAGTTGGGGTCGAGGCCGCCGTCGCGGATCATCGTGTTGTTGGTGATGTTGGTCGTGCCGACCGGCGTTGAGGTGAAGCGCTGGCCGACGTGGATGCCGCCGCCCTGTGCCAGACCGGTGTCGACGACGCGGTTGCCGCTGACGGTGTTGTCGTGGCCGCCGTAGATCGCGATGCCGTTGGCCAGGATCTGCGTGCTGACGGTGTTGTTGGAGATCGTGTCGTTGGCGTCCGCGCCGAGTCCGGAGTCGGCCCAGGTCGCGATGCCGTCGTCACCGGTGTTGCGGATGTCGCTGTTGGTGACCGTCGAATTGGTCACCCCACCATGGAAGTTGATACCGTCCGCGGTGGTGTCCCGGATCCGCATCCCGGAGAAGGTGAGCTTGTCCATCGGGCCGTCCATCCAGGCCCCGACCTTCAGGTGGTCGATCCAGAGGTTGGAGACCGTGGAGTTGCTCATCGCGCCGCCGACACCGTTGACCTGCGCGGAGTCGTTGCGCTCCTGGACGTCACCGAAGATCGCGAAGTTCTGCAGGTGGACGTTGGTGCTGGCCGACGGGGCCGAGTTGCCGTAGAAGCCCGGCGCCGCTCCCGTCACCGACGAGTACCACATGCCGGCGCCCGCCACCGTGACGTTGTTGACCATGATGTGGCCCGGGACCTTGAACGTGCCCGGCGGGATCCACACCGTGCCGCCCGAACCGGCCGCGGCAATCGCCGCGTTGAACGCGGCGGTGGAGTCCGCCGCACCCGAGGCGTCCGCGCCCTTGCTCGTCACCGACACCGAACCGGACGGCTGCGGAAGGGCCCCGCCGACCTGCTCGAAGTCGGCGAAGTCGAGGGTGGTGACGGCGCTGCTGCCGCCGGTCTGCAAGGTGAAGGTGGTGCCGGCCGGATACGTCTGCGGCAGCAGCCGGTGCACCTCGTCGTAGAAGTGGTGCTGGTTGCTGCCCGGCTGGTTGGTGAACGGGTAGCCGCCGTAGTACCAGCTGTAGGCATTGGTCAGCGTGAAGTCGGGCTGCGCCGCGCCGTTGATCGCGAACGACAGCGGGGCGGTGTAGACCGAACCGCTGCCGGTGTCCGGGATGCTGTAGCGGAAGTCGATCGAGTTGGTCGCCACCGGAGTGGTGAAGGTGACGTACTTCCCGCTGCCCGACAGCGTCACCGCCTTGCGGTACGACGCCTCGTCGGCGAGCTGGCCGGCGGCGTAACTCGGGCCGATGGCCGAGCCGTTGGTGGCCGAGTTCTCCGCCTGCACCTCGACGTAGGGCAGGTTCGCCCCGTTGCCGCCGGTCGCGGTGGAGGCCGCCGCGGCGGGCTGGACGGCCATGGCGACGGCGCCGGCGGCCAGTAGCGCGGTGGTGCTGCCCAGGGCGATCGTTCGCCCCAGATATCTGATGGGCTGGAACAACTTCTGCTCCTTGGTCGACACGGAATGCCGGATGTGCACCGTCTGGGCCGCCATCGGCGGGAGGGGGGAAGCGAGGCGCGCGAAGCAGAGAGGATGGTGGGGGAGAAGCTGCGGAACAGGGGGGAGACGGCGCAAGGGGCACCGTAATCTCATGGACACGAGTCCGCAATATCGAGACGTATCTTTGTTCAATCGAAACTTTCTTGCGCAAAATTTGGTGTTTGACGGCAGTGAAGCGCAAGTGGCCAGAAGAGGGAGTGGCACGGCGTGACGCGCGTTACTGGTGGTGCTGGTGATACCGGACGGACCCTGGCGGAGATCCTCGACGCGGCCGCCGCCGGCCGGCTCCCGCCGCCCGACGGCCGCACCACCGTCGTCCCGCAGCCGAGCCACCGGGACGCCGGGGTGATCGCGTTCACCGCGCACTCGGTGGTGTTCACCGACCAGGACCCGCGGTGGGTGCGGGCCACCCTCGCGGCCCTCGACTGCGACGAGTTGGCGGCGACCATGAACCCGCGCTTCCTGTGCGCGCTGCTCGACCGCACCGGCCGGACCACCGACACCATCGACCTGCTCTCCGTCGGCACCGCGCTGCCCGGCGAACCCCCGCTGGAGCTGCGGGAGTTCACCGATCCCGCGCACCCCAGGGTGGCCCGCGCGCTCAAACGGCGGGACGGCGTGCGGGTCTGGGCGGCCGACGGCGGGGTGCTCGTCCTCGGCCGCGGCGTGGCCGGCCGCTGGGAGACCGCGATCGAGGTGGACGAGGACGCCAGGCACCGCGGTCTCGGCCGGGCGCTGGCCACCGCGGCCCGGCACCTCGTGCCGGCCGGCGCGGCCGTGTGGTCGCAGCAGGCAGCGGGAAACGCGCGCAGCATCCGGGCGTTCCAGGCGGCCGGGTTCCGGCCGGTGGGAGCGGAGTCGCTGCACTCGGCGCGGTAGGAGCGCCGCTCTGCCGCCTGGCACCGGTCGGAGGGTGAACGCGCAGGCCACAGGGCCTTCTTGCGTGATGACGTCGGAATTTGCAGCAAGTGATGCTGATCCGACGAAAACGGGTTCAGATATTGCGGCTCGGTTTCTCGGCGGTTACGGTCCCTCTCGTTGTCACACGAGATCACTCACCCCCCACAGACACCACATGCCCCAAGGCCCGGCGTTGAGGCGAGAGTTGTGGCGAGAGGAGAAAACGTGCATACGTCCCTCCGAAAGCTCAAGCGGGCGGTCGCGGTAGGAGGCAGCGGCGCGCTGCTGGTCTCCGCGGGCGCGCTCGCGCTGACCGCGCAGCCCGCCTTCGCGGCGGCGACCGGCGGCAGCGGCGCCGACCTGCCCTACTCCGAGGTGCAGGCGGAGAGCTCGGCCACCAACGGCTCGGCCATCGGCCCGAGTTACACCGCGGGACAGCTCGCCGACGAGGCATCCAACCGCAAGGCGGTCACGCTCCAGGGCAGCGGGAAGTACGTCACCTTCACCACTCCGGTGGCGACCAACTCGATCGACTTCCGCTACAGCATCCCCGACACCGGCGACGGCTCGGTCTACACCGCCCCGCTGTCGCTGTACGTGAACGGCACCAAGCAGCCGGACGTCACGCTGACCAACGCCTACAGCTGGTACTACGGCAGCTACCCGTTCACCAACTCCCCCGGCAGCAACCCGCACCACTTCTACGACGAGGCCCACCGGCTCTTCGACACCACCTACCCGGCCGGCACCACCTTCACGTTGCAGGTGGACGCGGGCGATTCGGCGTCGTCCTACACGATCGACTACGCCGACTTCGAGCAGGTGGCCGCGGCGAAGGCGCAGCCGTCCGGTTCGGTGTCCGTCACCGACAAGGGCGCCGACCCGACGGGCGCGGCGGATTCCACCGCCGCGTTCAACGCGGCGATTGCCGCGGCCGGTTCGGGCGGCACGGTGTGGATCCCGGCGGGCACGTTCAAGGTCCCGGGCCACATCATGGTCAACAACGTCACGGTGGCGGGCGCGGGCATGTGGCGCTCCACCGTGACCGGGGCCGCTCCCGGCTTCTACGGCAACTCCGCTCCCTCGGCCAGCACCGGCGTGCACCTCCAGGACTTCGCGATCTTCGGCGATGTGCAGGAGCGCAACGACTCCGCGCAGGTGAACGGGATCGGCGGCGCGATGAGCAACTCCACCGTGTCGAACGTGTGGATCGACCACCTGAAGGTCGGGGCCTGGATGGACGGCCCGATGGACAAGCTGACGTTCTCCGGGATGCGGATCCGGGACACCACCGCCGATGGGATCAACTTCCATGGTGGCGTGACCAATTCGACGGTCACCAACAGCGACATCCGCAACACCGGTGACGACGGCATCGCGACCTGGGCGGACTCCTCGCTGGGCGCGGACGCCAACGACACGATCTCCGACAACACCGTCAGCACGCAGATCCTGGCGAACGGCATCGCGATCTACGGCGGCCACGACAACACCGTGTCCGGGAACCTCGTGGTGGACACCGGTCTGGCGCAGGGCGGCGGCATCCACGTCGGCCAGCGCTTCACGTCCACGCCGGTCGGCACGACCAACATCACCAACAACACGCTGCTCAGGGACGGTGGCCTCGACCCGAACTGGCAGTTCGGCGTGGGCGCGTTGTGGTTCGACGGCAGCCAGGGCGCCATCGCCGGACCGATCAACGTCAGCAACGCGCTGATCCAGCAGAGCCCGTACGAGGCCGTCCAGTGGGTCGAGGGCACGATCAGCGGTGTCAGCCTGGACAACGTGACGATCTCGGGAGCCGGCACGTTCGCGCTCCAGGAACAGACCGGCGGCGCGGCCAAGTTCAGCAACGTGACCGCGACCGGCGTCGGCGCCTCGGCGCCCGTCTACAACTGCGAAGGGAACAACTTCACGGTCACGGACGGCGGCGGCAACTCCGGCATCGACGGCACCCCGTACTGCGGCCCCTGGCCGACCCCGGCCTCGTAGGCCCGGGACGGAACCGTTGGGTGGCGGCGGCCACCGGGTGCCCCGGCACCCGGTGGCCGCCGCCGGTCAGGTCGGATCAGGTCAGCACTCGCGCAGGCCGGGGGCCGGGTCCTGGCCGGTGTTCACGTCCACCGCGGGGACGTTGCCCCAGGCGCCGTTGTCCAGCTCGGTCCAGTACCAGATGTCGTTCTGCCCGGCGTGCGGGTCGCCGTGGCCCCAGCAGACGAACCAGTTGTACGTGCCGTTGAGCTGGCCGCGGGTGGCGGACCGGTAGGAGCGGTCCGCGTAGCCCTTGGCGCCGGCCCGGCCGCTGCAGTACAGCCGGCCGTCGGAGTGCACGCCGCAGTCGGCGGCCGGCTTGGCGGGGGCCGCCTTCACCGAGGCGGGCGCCGCCTTCACCGAGGCGTCGGCCAGCGCGGGCGAGCCCAGCGCGGTGAGACCGGCCGTCAGCGCCAGAGTCAGCGCCGAGCCCATGAGTGCGACCTTCTTGCGTACCTTCACCGCGTACTCCTCTTGTCCTGATCTTCGTACGTACATGGCGCAGTCGTACGCCCGTACGTCTACTCACGCAGAGTATCCGAATGATCACTATGAGGAGTTGATCTGCGGCGGCGCGCCGCGAATCGGCCGACGAACGTCGGCCCGCCCTCCGACCGCCGTCCGCCCGCACCCAGCCACCGTCAGACCCCGGGGCAGCTGTCCAGGCAGCAGCTGACGAAGTCCCGTACGACCGGGTTGTCGTCGTCCGCGGGCGCCCAGGCCACCCCGACCCGGGTCGGGCTGACCCCGCTGACCGGGCGGTAGACGATGCCGGGGCGGGCGTAGAAGCGCGTCGCCGACTCGGGCGCGAGGGCGATGCCGTAGCCGTTGGCGATCGCGTTCAGCCAGTCGTCGGGGTGCTCGGTGACGGCGCCGATCCTGACCGGCCGGCCGTCCCGTTCGTCCGCCGCCAGCCAGTAGTCCCGCCACGCGCCGGTCTCCGCCTTCGCCGCCACGAACGGCTCGTCCCACAGTTCGCTGAACGCGATCACCTCGCGGTCGGCCAGCGGGTGCGCGGCCGGCAGCACCACCCACCGCGGCTCGGTGAACAGCGGCTCGACCCGCAGCGCGTCCTGGCCGGGGATCGGCAGCCGCAGCAGCGCCGCGTCCACCTCGCCCGAACCGAGCCCTGCGCTCGGGTCGGACCAGGACGCCTGCAGCATCTCCGTCCGCCAGCCCGGCCGGCGGCGGCCGAACTCCGCGACGATCAACTGGGTCGCCTCACCGGCCGCGTTGGCCATGAAGCCGACCCGCAGCACCCGGGCGGCCCTGCTGGCGGCGCTCCTGGTGTCGCGCAGCACCCGGTCCCAGCCGGCCAGCACGCCGGGGGCCCGCTCGGCCAGCGCCCGGCCGGGCTCGGTGAGCGCCATGCCGGTACGGGAACGGGTGAACAGCCGCGTCCCGAGCTGCGCCTCCAGTTGCCGGATCTGCTTGGTCAGCGCGGGCTGGGACACGTAGAGCCGCTGGGCGGCCCGGGTCAGGCTGCCCTCCTCCGCCACCGCGACGAAGTAGCGCAGCAGCCGGGTGTCCACATCCATGCTTCCAGGTTATAGACGCAGGTATTGGACGCCAACCGGCGGTGCGGCGAGGCTCGGTGGCAGTGCCCGGCAAGAGGGACCGGGAGCCGGAACGGGGAGCTGGAACGGGGAGTGGGAGACGTGTTCGTCGCCTATGTGGTCGTCACCGCCGTCACGATCGCGGCCAACGCCGGGATCGCCGGCGCCGACTTCGCGAAGGCGGAGTTCGTACGGGCCAACTCGGCCGAAGTCGGCACGCCGGCCAACTGGTTGCCGTTTCTGGCGACGCTCAAGGCCGCGGGCGCGCTCGGGCTGCTGCTCGGGCTGCTCGGCGCCGGCCCGCTCGGGGTCGCCGCGGCGACCGGGCTGGTGCTCTTCTTCGTCGGCGCGGTCGGCGCGCACGTCAAAGCCCGGGTGTTCTACAACATCGCGTTCCCCGGGACGTATCTGGCGCTGGCCGCCGGCTCACTCGTCCTTGCGCTCGCGCACTGAGCGCTGGTCCGCCAACGGCTCGTCCGCGGCTGCGTAGCGCTTGCGCTCCAGGGCGACCAGCGGGCAGTTGAGCGCGGCGGCGATCTTGACGAGGTTGGCGGGGGTGGCGCTGCGCCAGCCGGACTCGATCTCGCCCATCAACTGCTCGGAGATGCCGACCAGATCGGCGAGCGCCCGCTTGGTCAGCCCCGACCGCTCCCGCGCCCAGGTGACCGCCTCCGGCTCCTGGTGAAGCCTGCTGGGGCGGGTGCGTGGGCGGGGCGTCATGGGGAAAAAGTAGCACGAGCTCCATATAACTACGTGCGAGCTACGCGTTATAAAGAGCGTAGTGATGCGAATATACGCAGCTCAGGCAAGCTGTTACCTTTAGGGGGTGCGCAGATATGGACGCAGAGCGCGTAGTTGTGCGAAGCTCGTCGCATGACAGAGCAGCCGGATGAGCCGGATGAGCCACCCGTCGGAGTGTTGATCAAGCAGGCCCTCGTGAGGGCGGGGCTCTCGCAGCGCGCCGCCGCGAAGCGGGCCAAGATCAGCGAGACCAGGTGGCGGCAGATCGCCGCCGGCTACCAGGTGATCAACAAGCAGCGGGTCGCCGACCCGGGCCCCGGCGGCACGCTGGCCCGGATGGCGCGGGTGGTCGAGGTGACCCCCGAGCAACTGGACGCGGTCGACCGCCCGGACGCGGCGGCGGCGCTCCGCGAGATCATCGAGGCGGAGGCCGAGGCCGGCCGGGCCGCACTGGCCGACACCGGCGCGGCCACCGGCCCGCAGTCCCGGGTCGACGAGCGCTGGCAGATGCTGGAGGCGCTGCTGCGCCAGGCCCGCACCGGCCTCACCCCACCCGAGTACGCCACCCTGGCCGCCCGCGTCACCGCCTTCGTCACAATCCCCCCGGACGACCCCTCGCCCCCGACCGAGTAGCCAGGGGGGCGCCGCGCCCCCGACCGAGTAGCCCCGGGGCGCCGCGCCCCCGACCGAGTAGCCCCGGGGGGCCGCCGTGACCGCCGAACTTGCGTCGGCCGTACGGAAGTTGCCCGTCCCGCACGAGTGCGGCGGCCACGGGACCCTCCCGACTGCCGGTGTGCGGGTAACCCGGACGGCGCTTCCGTGTGGCCGGGTGGCGGGGGCCGTCGTGTAGTGGGGGTGTGCGGCCCCGGTCAGGCGGCCCGTCGACCCGAGGAGACCTCGTGAGGTACCACGCCAGAGCCGTCGCGGCGATCGCCGGCACCGCACTCGCCGCTTTGACGGCTACCGCCTGCTCGGGCAGCGGTGACAGCAGCCACGCGGCGGCGGCCGCCACCGCTTCCCCCGCCACGTACGCCCCCGAGCAGGCGGCGCACGCCGCGCCGGCGACGGTCTCGACGAAGTCGGTGCCGCTGGGGAAGGTGCTCGTCAACGAGAAGGGGATGACGCTCTACGTCTTCGAGGCGGACAAGACGAGCAAGTCCACCTGCACGGGCGCCTGCGCGAAGGCGTGGCCGCCGCTGACGGTGAAGGCCAAGCCGACGGCGGCCGGCGGCGTCGACCAGAAGCAGCTCACGACGGCGAAGCGCCCCGACAGCAGCGCGCTCCAGGTGACCTACCACGGCCACCCGCTCTACCTCTTCGCCGGCGACACGAAGTCCGGCGACACGAACGGGCAGGGGCTCACCAACTTCGGCGCGAAGTGGTACGTGCTGGGCACGAACGGCAAGGAGATCAAGGCGTCCCCGAAGACGCCGAGCGTGGGCGGCTACTAACCCCCCTCCGGGCCCGGCCGGGGCAGGCCGGAGGGGCCCCGCCTGTCGTCGGTGGGGCCCCTCCGGGGGGAATCGAGTGGGGGTTACGCCACGTCGAAGCGGTCCGCGTTCATCACCTTGGTCCAGGCCGCTACGAAGTCGCGGGCGAACTTCTCGCTTGCGTCGTCGCTCGCGTAGACCTCCGCCACTGCCCGCAGTTCGGAGTTCGAGCCGAAGACCAGGTCGTTGCGCGTGCCGGTCCACCGCACCTCGCCGGAGGCGAGGTCGCGGCCCTCGAAGAGCGACTGGTCGGCGTTCGTGGACTTCCACGCCGTGCCCAGGTCGAGCAGGTTCGCGAAGAAGTCGTTGGTGAGGGTGCCGGGGGCGTCGGTGAGCACGCCGAGCTTCGAACCGTCGTAGTTCGCGCCGAGCACCCGCAACCCGCCGACGAGCACGGTCAGTTCGGGCGCGCTCAGCCGGAGCAGGTTCGCCCGGTCGAGCAGCAGGTACTCGGCCGGCAGCCGGCTGCCCTTGCCGAGGTAGTTGCGGAAGCCGTCCACGGACGGCTCCAGCGCGGCGAACGACTCCGCGTCGGTGTGCTCGTCGGTCGCGTCCACCCGGCCCGGGGTGAACGGCACCTCGATGTCGTGGCCCGCGTCCTTGGCGGCCTTCTCGACCGCGGCGGAGCCGCCGAGCACGATCAGGTCGGCCAGCGACACCTTCTTGGCCCCGGAGGCCCCGTTGAACTGCTGCTGCACGCCCTCCAGGGTGCGCAGCACGGTGGAGAGCTCCTCCGGGTTGTTGACCTCCCAGCCGCTCTGCGGCTGGAGCCTGATCCGGGCGCCGTTGGCGCCGCCGCGCTTGTCGCTGCCCCGGTACGTCGAGGCCGACGCCCAGGCGGTGGAGACCAGTTGGGCCACCGACAGACCGGAACCGAGGATCTTCGCCTTGAGGTCGGCGACGTCGGCCGCGTCGATGCTCTCGTAGTCCGCGACGGGCAGCGGGTCCTGCCACAGCAGCGTCTCCGCCGGCACCTCGGGGCCGAGGAAGAGCGACTTCGGGCCCAGGTCGCGGTGCGTGAGCTTGTACCAGGCGCGGGCGAACGCGTCGGCGAACTGCTCGGGGTTCTCGTGGAAGCGGCGCGAGATCTGCTCGTAGACCGGGTCGAAGCGCAGCGCCAGGTCGGTGGTGAGCATGTTCGGCGCGATCTTCTTGGTGGCGTCGTGGGCGGAGGGCGCGGTGCCCTCGCCGGCGCCGTCCTTCGGCTTCCACTGCTTGGCGCCGGCCGGGCTCTCGGTGAGCTCCCACTCGTAGCCGAAGAGGTTGTCGAAGAAGTTGTTGCTCCACTGCGTGGGCGTGGTGGTCCAGGTCACCTCAAGGCCCGAGGTGATGGTGTCGGCTCCCTTGCCCGTGCCGTGCGTGCTGTGCCAGCCGAGGCCCTGCGCCTCGATCGACGCGGCCTCGGGGTCGTCGCCGACCGCGTCCGCCGGCCCGGCGCCGTGGGTCTTGCCGAAGGTGTGGCCGCCGGCGATCAGGGCGACGGTCTCCTCGTCGTTCATCGCCATCCGGCGGAACGTCTCGCGGATGTCGCGGGCCGACGCGATCGGGTCGGGGTTGCCGTTGGGGCCCTCGGGGTTGACGTAGATCAGGCCCATCTGGACGGCGCCGAGCGGGTTCTCCAGCTCGCGGTCGCCGGTGTAGCGCTGGTCGTCCAGCCAGGTGGTCTCCGGGCCCCAGTAGACGTCCTCCTCGGGCTCCCAGACGTCCACCCGGCCGCCGCCGAAGCCGAAGGTGTCGAAGCCCATCGTCTCCAGGGCGACGTTGCCGGTGAGCACCAGCAGGTCGGCCCACGACAGGCTCTGGCCGTACTTCTTCTTGACCGGCCACAGCAGGCGGCGGGCCTTGTCGAGGTTGGCGTTGTCGGGCCAGCTGTTCAGCGGGGCGAACCGCTGCTGGCCGGCGCCGGCGCCGCCGCGGCCGTCGCTGATCCGGTAGGTGCCCGCGCTGTGCCACGCCATCCGGATCATGAACGGGCCGTAGTTGCCGAAGTCAGCCGGCCACCAGTCCTGGGAGGTGGTGAGCAGCTGCGCGATGTCCTGCTTGACGGCGGTGAGGTCGAGGGCCTTGAACGCGGCCGCGTAGTCGAAGTCCTCGCCGAGCGGGTTGGAGACGGCGGGGTTCTTCGCGAGGATCTTCAGGTTCAGCCGTTCCGGCCACCACTCGCGGTTTCCGCCACCCTGCGTCGGGTGCGGGGCGCGCCCGTGCGCGACGGGGCAGCCGCCGGCGGCCTCCGGCTGCTCGTCCGTCTTCGCGTCTACGACGATTGCATCATGGTTCTCAGACATGGGAATCCTTCTTCCGGCTTCCGGACCAGGGCGGATCACGGGGTTCGGCAACTGCGGACGATCGGGGTGGGGCGGTCGTGCGGTGCGGCGGCGGTTGGCTGTCGCCGGAACCGATCCTACGATGGACGGAGTCCAAGTCAAGAAGCGCACCAATTGCGTATCTCGTCGGAATCCGGACGACCACTGGTAATCTCGGGTGTCCCACGGACCTGAAAAGGTGAACCCATATGAGCGACCTGCTGGAGCGACTGCGTGGCCGTGGCTGGCGGATGACCTCCCAACGGCGGGTGGTCGCACAGGTCCTCGACGGCGACCACGTCCACCTCACCGCCGACGAGGTGCACGCCCGCGCGGCCCGGCGGCTGCCCGAGATCTCCCGGGCGACCGTCTACAACACGCTCGGTGAGCTGGTCTCGCTCGGCGAGGTGATAGAGGTCACCACCGACGGCCGCGCCAAACGTTACGACCCCAACGCGCACCACCCGCACCAGCACCTGGTGTGCTCCGGCTGCGGCACCGTCCGGGACGTCCACCCGTCGCACAGCCCGCTGGCCGATCTGCCGGCCGAGGAGCGCTTCGGGTTCACGGTGTCCGAGGCTGTGGTGACGTACCGGGGGCTGTGCCCTTCGTGCGTGTGAGCGCTTCCGGTTCCGACGGTTCGGGGTCGTTGCGGCCGTCGCCGGACCTCCCGCCGGTGGCGGGCCTGTCGCGCAGTTCCCCGCGCCCCTTGGGATGACCGGGGCACGTCGCTCGCGAAATCGCACGGACCCGCGAGGGGTGAACATCCGCTGATCTCGACGTGACCAGGGCCACGCGTGGGCAGAGGGTTGTCATGCGAGGGGACGCCGGGCCGAAGGACGTGCCGCTTCATGTGGCGTGTGTGATGGACGGGAACGGCCGCTGGGCCCAACTGCGGGCGCTGCCGAGGACGTCCGGGCACCAGGCGGCCGAAGCCCCGGTGATCGACGTCATCGAGGCCGCCAGGACGGCGGGCGTCCGGTGGCTGAGCCTGTACGCGTTCTCCACCGAGAACTGGCGCCGCCCCGGCAGCGAGATCGACTTCCTCATGCACCTGATGCGCCGGGTGGTGCGCAAGCACGCCCCGCTGCTGCACGCGCGCGGCATCCGCTGCCGCTTCCTCGGGGTGGCCGACCCGCGCATCCCCGCCCCGCTGGCCCGGGACTTCGCCGACCTGATGACGCTGACCGCCGGCAACCGGGGCATGACGCTGACGGTGGCGTTCGACCACGGCGGACGCCGGGACATCGTCGAGGCGGCCCGCTCCCTCATCCGCGACGGGGTGCCGGCCGACGCCGTCGACGAGCAGCTCTTCGCCGCGCATCTGCCCTTCCCGGACACACCGGACGTGGACCTGGTCATCCGCACATCCGGCGAGCAGCGCATCTCCAACTTCATGCTCTGGCAGGTCGCTTACGCCGAGTGGATCTTCCCGCCGGTGCTCTGGCCGGACTTCCGCGCGCCGCACTTTCTGGAGTGCCTGCACACCTACCGGCAGCGGGGGCGCCGTTTCGGCGGCGTGCCGTCACCCTCGCCGTCGCTGCCGCCGTCGCCCTCGCCGTACGTGAACGGAGAACCACGCCCGTGACCGAGACCCGGACCGGCGCGCCCGCCGCACAACCCGGTGAACTGTTCGGCCCCGACTCGCAGTTCCACCGCTTCTTCAACGATCCGCGCTGGGCGCTGGCCATGGTGCGGGCCACCGTCCTCGAAGCCGCGCACCCGCAGATCGGTGCGGCGCTGATCGACAACTCCACGTTCGTGGCGCACCCTTGGCGGCGGATGCGCAACACGCTCGTCAGCCTGCAACGGATGTTCGGCCCCGACGAGAGCGTCCGGCAGCGGGAGGCGGCCCGGCTCAACCGGATGCACGCGCGGATCAACGGCACCGACGAGCGGAGCCGGCCGTACGACGCGATGGACCCCGAGGTCCGCGGCTGGGTGGTGGCGACGCTCTTCGAGAGCTCGGTGAACATGTGCCGGGTGGCCGGACAGCCCCTGGACCGGGACTCGATGGAGGCGCTGTACGCCGAATTCCGCGCCTTCCACGCGGCCCTTGACGGTACGGCCGGCCAACTGCCGCCCGGGCTGCCGGAGTTCTGGCGGTACTACGACCGGATGGTCAACGAGGAACTGGAGAGCACCGAGGCGCTGCGGATCATCCTCTACCGGCTCTTCGACCACCTCCCGGCGCCGCCGCTGCTCGACGGCCTGCCCACCGTGTGGGCGGCGGGCCGCGCGCTCGCCGGGCCGGTGATCGGCGCGATCACCGTGGCGTCGCTGCCCGAGCCGTTCCGCCGCCGGGCCGGGCTGCCCGAGATCCCGGGCGCGCAGGTGCTGATGCAGGGCGCGTACACGGCGGCGGGGCTGGCCCGCTTCCTGCCGGACCACCTGATCAGGACGGAGTCGCTGACGCGGCTGCTGTATCAGTCGCAGGTGCTGGCGCCGGAGCCGCCGGCGGGGCCGTCCGCGGGGCCGTCCGCGGGGCCGTCGACCGGGGACGGCGAGCCGCGGGACGCGGCGCTCGCGGCGCTGCGCGGGCAGATGAAGCGGGCCGGCGCGCTGTTCCGGCTGGTCACGCCTTTCCCGGCGCAGCGCGGCCCGGCCGAGGACTCCCCCGCCGGGGACGTCCGGGCCGCCCCCGCCGAGGGGCCCCGGTGGAGCGCGGACGAGTTCTTCACGGCCGTCCTCGACCAGACCGGCGACGGCTACCTCGACTGGCCCGATCTCGCCGCCATGGCACGGGAATTGTCCTCCCGGCTCGACCTGGACGAGCCCGCCGAGACCGCGCTCTACACCGCGTACGCCGCCTGGTGGCGGGAACTCCAGGCGGCCCTGGACACGGACGGCGACGGCCGGATCAGCGGCCCCGAATACGCCGCCGCCGTCCCCTCCCTGGCCGGCCCGGCACTGATCAGAGTCGCCGAGGCACTCTTCGACGCCACGGACGCCGACGCCGACGGTTCGATCGACGCGACCGAATACCGCGCGCTCTTCCGCACCGGCTTCCACCGCACCATGTCCTCCGCGGCCCCCCGCTACACGCGCACCGCCTTCATCCAGGACTTCCTCTCCTTCATGTCCGGCCGCCGCCACTCCACCTCCTACGACCCGCTACTGGCCGGGTCTTAGCGGGGCTGCCGGCGCCGCGGCAGGGGTTACGGCGGGGGTTCGTCGCGCCTCAGCCTTCTCGGCGACGCCGATGCCGCCGAGCAGGAGGAGCGTGTACCAGACCACGAACACGGGAAAGGCCGGTCACTAGTCGGCGGTTACCGTGCGGTCACACCACGGATGCGCGCTGCGGATCGACGGGGTTGATCGCCTGTTCGTCGAAGCGGCTCTCCAGTGCCTCCAGGCCGGCCTCGTGCCGGAAGTCCTTCTCCGCCCCGGTGATCGGCAGCAGCCACAGGATGCGGGCGTGGGCGCCGTCGCCCCACGTGCAGAGCTCGAAATCCGGCCCGAAGGGATACGGCAGGCTCACCAGGTAGTGGTCGCAGGGCGAGTCGTCGAGCCATGGCCTGCCGATCGTGACCGTGTGTCCGACGTCGAGTCGTTGGTGGGCCGGGCCGCAGTGGTAGTACGCGTTCACGGTGGCGCTCTCCAGGTTGAGCCACTCGTCGCGTGGCGCCGCGAGGACGAACTCGACCCCGTGGCCTTCGTGTTGGGTCGACTCCCAGCACCCGGACGTCACGTGCAGCCACCAGTCGCCCGGGTGGGCGGGGTGGACCCGGAGCACCTGGAATCCGGGCGCGCGGTTGTCGATGCGCGCGTCGATCGCCGGGAGCTCGTCGATGACGCGGGCGGGGAATCTCTCGCGGAGATGACCGAGCAGCGCGGAGCGGGCGGAGGGGTGCGGCACCCGGTCATCATGCCCGAGAGCGGCGGAGGCGGGACTAGTCGGGTTGGGGGAGGCCCAGGAGGTCGTGGCCGGCGCGGCGGACGGTGGTGCGGACGGTTTCCGGGTCGTCCAGCTCCGCGGCGGACAGGGCGCCGTCGTGGAGGAGGACCAGGACGCGGCCGGCGTAGGCGGGGTCGGGGTGGCCGGCCAGGGACGCCAGGTCGGTGACCGTCTGCTGGAACCAGGCGCGGTGGTCGGTGATCGCCTCGCGGACCGGGTCGGACGCGTCGGGGTACTCGGCGGCCGCGTTGATGAAGTGGCAGCCGCGGAAGCCGGCCGCGCAGGTCACCTCGCCGATCAGGTCGAGCACCGCTGACACGCCCCGGGCCGCCTCGCCGCGCGCGACGGTCTCGGCGACGGCCGCGCGCAGCCGGTCGTCGGTGGCCCGCAGGTAGGCCACGACCAGGTCCTCCTTGGCCGGGAAGTGCCGGTAGAAGGTGGCCCGGGTGACGCCCGCCTCGGTGACCAGCCGGTCCACCGGCACGGTGTGGATGCCCTCGGCGTAGAAGAGCCGGCTCGCGGTCTCCAGCAGGCGTTCGCGCGGACTCGCGGCGGCCGCGGAAGCCGCGGCGGGCACAGAAGGCACGGCGGCGGTCTCAGGCATGCGTCCAGTGTAGAGACAGAACGTTCTGTTGACACCCGCCCCTGCGGTCCGTAGCGTCGAAGGCAGAACGAATGTTCTGTCTATCTCTTGTCCACCCGCTCAGCCCACCCCCGGGAGAACCCCCGTGTCCCATTTCTCGACCTTCATCGAGCGCAACAAGACCTTCGCGGACACCGACGCCAGGCTCGCCGTCCCGCCGATCCCCTTCGTCCCGTTCCAGCAGACCTTCGTGATCACCTGCATCGACCCCCGGGTGGAGCCGGCCGCGATCCTCGGTGTCGGGCTCGGCGAGGCCATCGTGCTGCGCTCGGTGGGCGGCCGGGTGACCCCCGCCGTCCTCCAGGACGTGGCCTGGATCAGCCATCTGCACGAGGCGAAGACGCCGGACGCCGACTGGTTCGACCTGGCCGTCATCCACCACACCGACTGCGGATCCGCCCTGTACGCCGACGACGACCTGCGGCACGACTTCGTCACCCGCGGCGGGTACGACGACCGGACGATCGCCGCGCTCGCCGTCGTCGAACCGGCCGCCACCGTCCGCGAGGACGTCGAACTGCTGCGCGCCTTCACGCAGTTGTCGTCCCGGGTGCGGGTCTCCGGCCACACCTACGACCTGCGAACGGGCCTGCTCACGACCGTCCTCGCCTGATCCGCCGGGCCGCCGACCGTCCGCCTTGCCGCACCGGCGCCGCGTCGGCCGCCCCGCTGCCTGCCCCTGCCGGTGGTAGCCAAAGCAGGGTGTGGCCCGGTTCCGCGCGCCCCGGCAGGCTCGTCGGCAGGACACAACGACCGCACGACCAAGGAGTGCACCACCATGGACCAGCTCGAAATCGGCGACGTGCGGATCGGCCGGGTGGTCGAGTTCTCCGGCCCCGTCGGCCTCACCACCGAGGGGTTCTTCCCCGGGTCTGACCCGGGGGTCTGGCAGGAGAACCGGGACTGGCTCGCGCCGCGGTTCGTGACCGCCGCCGACGACCAGGTGCAGACCGCCGTTCAGACCTGGGTCGTACGCAGCGAGGGCCGGACGATCCTCGTCGACACCGGCCTCGGCAACGGCAAGGAGCGGCCGTACGTCCCGGTGTGGTCGCACTACGACAGCGACTACCTGGCCGACCTCGCGGCGCTCGGCGTCGCACCCGGTGACGTCGACCTCGTGGTCAACACGCACCTGCACCTGGACCACGTCGGCTGGAACACCCGGCTGGAGGGCCGGGAGTGGGTGCCGACCTTCCCCAACGCCCAATACCTCGTGCACCGCGCCGACTTCGACTTCTGGAACCCGGAGGGCGACGCCACCCCAGGCTTCGGCCGCGGCAACCAGAACGCGTTCGAGGACAGCGTGGCGCCCGTACAGGCCGCCGGACAGCTCCAGTTGTGGGACGGCGAGCGCCACCGGATCGACGGCAGCCTGGTGTTGGAGCTCGCCGCCGGGCACACCCCGGGGTCGGCCGTGGTGACCCTGGACTCGAAGGGCGAGTCGGCGGTCTTCGCGGCCGACCTGCTGCACAGCCCGCTCCAGGTCTCGCACCCCGAACTCGCCAGCTGCTTCTGCGAGGACCCGGCCGCGGCCCGCACCAGCCGGGACCGGCTCCTCAGCCACGCGGCCGACCGCGGCGCGCTCATCCTCCCGGCCCACTTCCGCGCCGAGGGCGCCGCCCGCATCGGCCGCAAGGACGACGCCTTCACCATCACCGAGTGGGCCGCCTTCGCCTGAGCCCTCGACGCCGGACACGGGCCGGGCCGCGCCCGGTGATCGGCCCGGGGGCGTCAGAGCGCGGCGTTCAGGCGGGTGTGCTGGGACGGGGTCAGGCGCAGGGAGACGCCCGCCATCGCCTCGTCCAACTGCTCGACCCTGCTCACGCCGACGATCGGCGTGGCGGACGGGGACTCGCCGGTCAGCCAGGACAGCACCACCTGGTTGCGGGTCGCCCCCGTCTCGGCGGCGACCTCGTCCAGGGCCGCGAGGCGGCGGGTGGTGCCGGGGTGGTCGTACTCCGGGGGGAGTGGCTTGTCCGGGCGGGTGTAGCCGCCGCTCAGCAGGGGGGTGTACGCCCACAGGGCCATGTCCTGGTGCTGCTCCAGGTAGTGCAGCACCTCGTCGGTGACGGCCCCGAAGCGGTGGGACACGCTAGGCCGGGTACCCGGGCGCGGGCGCAGGTAGGAGTACTGCTGCTGTACGGCGGTGAAGCCGGTGCCGCCGGCCGCGCGGGCGATCTGCCGGGCGCGATCGACCTGCCAGGCCGGGTAGTTGGAGCAGCCGAGCCGGCCGACCGTGCCCGCGGCGACCAACTCGTCGAAGGCGCCCACCGTTTCCTCCAGCGGGGTGCCGGGGTCGGGCATGTGGGCCCAGTACAACTCGACGTGGTCGGTGCCCAGTCGGCGCAGGCTGCCCTCGATGCCGTTCTTGACGGCGGCGGCCGACAGCCCCTCGGCCGTCTCGGGGAACCGGCCCGCCTCGGCGGGTTCGCAGCCCACCTTCGTACTGATCCTGACCCGGTCGCGGACGCCCGGGCGGCTCGCCAGCCAGCGGCCGAGCAGCGCCTCGCTCTGGCCGCCGAAGCCGGTCGGGTCGGCCCAGAACGCGTAGCAGTCGGCGGTGTCGATCCAGACGCCGCCGGCGTCCACGAAGTGGTCCAGGATCTCGAACGACCGGCGTTCGTCCTGGACGGTGCCGAACAGCATGGCGCCGAGTACGAGTTTGTCTGTCATGCGCTTCACGCTAGGCGCGTTCGGTTCGGCGGTACGCTCCAATGCCGTGGCGGTTTCCCAGACCAATTTCGCGTGGGCGACGCTCCTGGCCGTCCGAGCGACGGGGTCGGCGGGCGCCCCGAACCGCCGCCTGCACGACCGCCTCGCGCAGGCGCTGCGCACCGCGATCCGCGACGGACGGCTCCCGGAAGGCGCCGCCGTGCCGCCCAGCCGCGCCCTCGCCGAGGAACTCGGCTGCTCCCGCTGGGTGGTGACCGAGGCGTACGGCCAACTCACCGCCGAGGGCTACCTGTCGGCCCGGGTCGGCTCGGCCACCCGGGTCGCCTGGTCACCGCGAACGGCCCCGCCGCGGCCCACCGCGCCGAGGGCCCCGGCGCCGCCACCCGTCCGGTACGACCTCGCGCCCGGCCTGCCCGACCTGCGGGCGTTCCCGCGCCGCCGCTGGGCGGAGGCGGTACGGGCGGTCACCGGTTCCGCCGTCCACTACGACCTCGGGCTGCCGGACCCCGCAGGGCACCCGGAGTTGCGCGGCACCCTCGCCCAGTACCTGCGGCGCTCGCGCGGCGCCGACGCGCACCCCGGCTCCGTGACGGTCTGCGCGGGCGTCACCGACGGCCTGGTCCGCGCCTGCCGGGCGCTGCGCGAGCGGGGCATCGCCGACGTGGCCGTGGAGGACCCGGGGTGGGGCCGGCTGCGGACCGCGGCGACGAGTGCGGGCCTGCGGGTCCACCCGGTGCCGGTGGACGGCGACGGCCTGCGCGTCGGCGGCCTCGCCCGCACACCGGCCAGGGCCGTGATCGTCGGCGCCGCCCACCAGTTCCCCACCGGCGCGGTGCTGTCGCCCGACCGCCGGGCGGGCCTGGTGCGGTGGGCCCGCGAGGTGGACGGCTTCGTCATCGAGGACGACTACGACGCGGAGTTCCGCTACGACCACCACCCCGTCGCCGTCATGCAGGGCATGGACCCGGGCCGGGTCTTCCTGCTCGGCTCGGTCAGCAAGACGCTCTCCCCCGCGCTCGGCCTCGGCTGGCTGCTGGCGCCCGCCGCGCTCGCCCCGGGCCTGCGGGCGGCGAACCCGGTCGCCGCCGCGCCGCCGGTGCTCGACCAACTCGCGCTGGCCGCGTTCATCGACCGGGGCTGGTTCGACGCCCATCTGCGGGCGGCCCGGCGGCGGTTCCGCGCCCGCCGCGACCTGCTGGTCGGCACGCTCGCGGGCGAGTTGCCGCAGGCCCGGGTGTCGGGAACGGCCGCGGGCCTGCACGTCCTGCTGCACCTCCCGCCCGGCGCGGACCCGCGCGCGACGGTCCGCGCCGCGGCGGCGGCCGGCCTGCGTCTTTCGGACCTGGACGACTACCGGGTGGCACCGTCGCCGGACCCCGCTCTCGTCCTCGGCTACGGCAACCTCACCGACCCCGAGATCGGGCCGGCCGTAGCGCTGCTCCGGGACGCCCTGCGGTAGCCCGCGACCGGGCTCCGGACCCGAAACCAGCCGGTCAGCCGCCTGCCCGCGCCCCTGGCAGGGCGCTGAGGGGGACCCGTACGGGTGGGGTCAACCCCCGTACCGACACGGGGACTTGCCTCATGTTCGGGGCCGATCACCCCTCGTAGGTTCCTTCGCACGGACCACTGAGAGGGAGCCCCTGATGAAGTACCGCAGCAAGATCGCAGGTGCGGCCGTCGTCGCCGCTGTCGCCGTCGCACTGCCCGCGACAGCCACGACCGCCACGGCGGCGGGGAGAAGCGACGGGGCGCGCCACAAGGAGGCGTCGGTGTTGCAGCAGGACCTGGACGCGGTGGCGGCCGGCGGCCCGACGAGCGCGCTGGTCGAGGTGAAGGGCGCGGGGCGGCGGACCGTCCGGGCCACGTCCGGGACGTCAATCGCCGGTACGCACAAGCCCGTTGACCCGGCGGGGCTGTTCCGGGCCGGCAGCGTCACGAAGGCGTTCGTCGCCACCACCGTCCTCCAACTGGTCGAGGAGCACCGGTTGGGGCTGGACGACCCGGTCGACCGGTGGCTGCCCGGACTCGTACCGGCCGGCGACCGGATCACCGTACGGGAGCTGCTGAACCACACCACCGGCCTTTACGACGTCACCGACACGCTGCCGCTGAGCCCGCCCACCGCGTTCCTGCCGATCCGCTACCGGACCTGGTCCACCACGGAGTTGGTGCGGCGCGGCACCGCGCAGCCCGCGCTGTTCGAGCCGGGCCAGGGGTACCACTACTCCAGCACCGACTACCTGGTGCTCGGCCTGCTGGTCGAGCGCGTCACCGGCCACTCCTACGCCGACGAGATCACCCGCCGCATCCTGCGGCCGCTGGGCATGTCCGACACCTCGCTGCCCGGCACGGACCCGCACATCCGCGGCAGCCACGCGCACAACTACATCCCGGACGGCACCGGCGGCGTCGTGGACATCACCGAGATGAACCCGTCCGTGATGAACGCGGCCGGCGAGCTGATCTCCAGCGCCGCCGACCTCAACACGTTCACCAGCGCCCTGCTCGGCGGCAGGCTGCTGTCGCCGCCGCTGCTGCGGGAGATGACGACGGTGTCGGCGCCGTCCGAGACCGGGCTCGGCCTCGAACCCGTCGAACTGCCCTGCGGGGCAACCGCCTACGGCCACGACGGGGACGCGCTCGGCAGCTCGACCTGGGCCTTCGCCACCCCCGGCGGCCGGTCCGTCACCCTGTCGGTGTCCTGGGGCACCGGCCGTCCGGCGAAGGCGGCGGTCACCAAGCTGCTGGACGACGCGCTGTGCGGCGGGTAGCCGTACGGCCCGGGGGACGACGCCAACTCCCCTACTCCTGCTTGCCGTAGAGGCGGAGCGTGATCGGCGCGCACAACAGCGTCAGGGCGGCGGTCGCCGCGAGCGACCAGGCCACCGCCCCACCGGTGTTACCCGTGTCGTTCATCAAGTCCCGTGCTGCGGTGGCGACATGGGTGAGGGGGTTGACGTTCACGACGGCCTGGAGCCAGCCGGGCATGGTGCTCGGCTGGACGAAGATGTTGCTGGCGAACGAGAGCGGCATCAGGACGGCGTTGGCGATGCTCACGACCACGGCCGCGTCGTGGATGAGCAGCGCCACCACCGCCCACAGCAGGGACAGCGACAGCCCGAACGCGATGACCAGCGCGACCGCGGCCAGCACGCCGGGGGCGCCGCCGGCCGGGCGGTAGCCCATCGCCAGGCCGAGGAGGACCACGATGGCCGACGCGAACAGGTAGCGGGCCGCGTCGCTGAGCAGCCCGCCGACCACGAACGAGCCGCGCCAGACCGGCAGTCCGCGGAACCGGTCGAAGGCCCCGCTGCGTACGTCCTGGGCCAGCCGGGCGCCGCCGTACATGGTGACGATCGCGATGCTCATGCTGAGCACGCCCGGCAGCAGCGACGTGAGGTAGTCGCCGGTCGAGCCGCTGACCGCGCCGCCGAACAGGTACGTGAACAGCACGGTGAACAGGATCGGGATGGCGGCGGAGTCCACGAGCTGCTTGGGATCGTGCTTGATCTTGAGCATCGCGCGTCTGCCGAAGGTGGCGGAGGCGGTGAGCGGCCCGGCGCGGCGGCGGGTGCGGCCCGCGGCGAGCAGCGCGTCGATCGGGTCGGCGCCGGGCGCGGCGGGGTTCGTGACGGGGGTGGTGACGGCGGGGGTGGCGGCTGCGGTGCTCATACGGTCAGTTCCTCGCGGTTGTCGGGGCCGGGGCCCGCCTGGTGGCCGTCGGTGGCGGGTCCGGCGCCGGGGCCGTCGGGACTGGTGCCGGGGCCGGCTGCCGCGTCTGGCGTCGCCTCCCGGCCGGTCAGGGCGAGGAAGACCTCGTCCAGGCTGGGGCGGCCGAGGGACAGGTCGGCGATGCCCACCCCGGCGTCGGCGAGCCGGGTCGCCGCCCGTCCGATCAGCCGGCCCACGTCGGCCCGGTCGGCATCCGGCCCGGCAACGTCCTGCCCGCCCCCCGTCCGGCTGGTGAGCAGCATCGACACCGCCAGCGGATCGGCGCCGGCCGCCTGGACCGTCCCCTCCAGCGCGGCGGCCAGGATCCGCAGCGCCTCCGGGCGCTGCGCCCCGTCGAGCAGCCGCAGGTGCAGCGTGTTCGAGCCGACCCGGGACTTGAGCTGCGCGCTGGTGCCCTCCGCCACGATCCGCCCGCGGTCGATGACCGCGATCCGCTCGGCGAGCTGGTCGGCCTCCTCCAGGTACTGGGTGGTGAGCAGCACGGTGGTGCCGACCGCGGCGATCCGGCGGACCAGCTCCCAGACCTGGTTGCGGCTGCGCGGGTCGAGGCCGGTGGTCGGCTCGTCGAGGAACAGCAGGTCAGGGGTGACGACGAGGCTGGCGCCGATGTCCAGCCTGCGGCGCATGCCGCCCGAGTAGCCGCTCACCGGGCGGCCGGCCGAGCCGGTCAGGTCGAACGCGGCGAGCAGGTCTTCGGCGCGGCGCCTGGCGGCGGACCGGGACAGGCCGTGCAGCCGGCCGAGGACGAGCAGGTTCTCGTAGCCGGTCAAGTCCTCGTCCAGGGAGGCGAACTGGCCGGTCACCGCGACCCGGGCGCGGATCGCGTCCGCGTCCGTCAGCACGTCGTGGCCGAGTAGCCGGGCGGTGCCGCCGTCCGGTCTGGTCAGGGTGGCGAGGATGCGGATCGTGGTGGTCTTGCCCGCGCCGTTGGGGCCGAGGAACCCGAACACCTGGCCGCGGCCGATCGTGAGGTCGATGCCGTCCAGCGCCCGGTGCTCGCCGTAGACCTTGACCAGGCCGCGCGCCTCGACCGCCGGCCGGCCTCCGGCCTCGCTCCCGCCCGGGTGTCGGCTCGCGCCTCCGGCCGGGTGTCGGCTCGCGCCTCCGGCCGGGTGCCCGCTCGCGTTCCCGGCCGCATCCCCGCCCGGGCCTTCCCTCAAGCTTTTCTCCAACATGCTGTAAGAGTTAGTTATCCCTGTCAGCTTGTCAAGGTTAAGCTCGGAGGCATAGCATGGTGACGATGTCCGACACGCAGGAAACCGCCCAGCCGCCCCGGCGCCGCCGCCGCAGATCTGACGCCCGGCGCAGCATCGACGCCATCCTCGACGCGGCCCGGGTCGTGCTCGGCGAGCGGCCGGACGCGAGCGTGGAGGAGATCGCGGTCACGGCCGGGGTCACCCGGCAGACGGTCTACGCGCACTTCCCGTCACGTGACGCGCTGCTCGTCGGCCTGGTCGAGGCCGCGTCGGCCGAGTACGACGCGATGCTCGACGAGGTGGGCCTGGACACCGCGCCGCCCGCCGACGCGCTGGCCGGATTCCTCGACGTCGGCTGGCGGTTCATGGACCGCTACCCGGTCGTGCTGAGCCAGTTGAACCCCACCGCGCCACGGATCCCGCGGCCGGAGAACGATCCGCATGACGTCGTACCGCCGCGGTTGGAGCGGGTCATCCAACGCGGCCAGCAGGCCGGCGACTTCGACGCTTCACTGCCGGCGGCCTGGCTCACCGCCGCCGTCTTCGGGCTCCAGCACACCGCGGCGGAGCAGGTCGTGACGGGACGGATGAGCAGCGAGGAGGCGGCGGCGGTGTGCCTGGAGAGCAGCTTGCGGCTGTGCGGCGGGCGGCACGGCGGTCACGCGGCCTGACGCCGGCCGCGCCGCCCGGTTCGACGTTCCCGCTCCCCGGTTTCTCCCCGGTCTCCCGTTCTGCCGTCAACGCCCCTTGCGCGGACGCACCTTCCGCAGGAGCGAGCGCTTGATCCGCTCCGGGTCGGGCCGCTCGTCGGCGGCATCGTTGCGTACGGCGAGGTTCCGGCGTGCCAGCCGCACCACCTCCGGGTCAACGCCCGGGCAGATCAGCACGATGTGGGCGAGCGGATCGTGCAGCTCCGTGGGCCGTTTGCCGACCGCCTCGGCCGCGCGCAGGTAGCGCTCCGCGATGGCTTCGGCGATCTCCGTGCGGTGCCCGCGCTGCCGCCACGCGGCGACGCACAGCGCGAACGCGGCGGCGTCGACCGTCCAGTCGTCGGGCCCGAACAGCAGCCGCATCAGCAGCGTGCGCCGGGCCGAGCCGGCCCATGGCTCGCCGGTCCGGTGGTGCAGGATGCCGACGCAGACCCATGCCTGGGCCAACCGCTGCCAGTACAGGGGGTGTTCGCGCTGCGCCTCCACCCACTTCTCCGCTCGCGGGTGCGGTATGTGGGCGAGCAGGCCGAGGAGTTCGGCCGATCCGAGCCGGCCCAGGGGCGCGGCGTGCTCGAACGCGAGCAGGGGGTCGGTCCAGAAGCCGGCCGCCACCCGGTTGAGGAGCGCGACGGCCGCCGGCGAGGGCGGTCCGACGGAGGCGGTGGCCTCGGTGGCGTCGGCGCCCTGGTAACTCCACAGCGGCGGGCCGAAGTCCGTCCTGACCGGTTTCCGCGGATCGGGTTTCCGCTGGTGCGGCACCGAGATCGTGACCTGCGGGAAGCGCGCGCGGTGGATGGCGGTCGGTGTCGGCGCCTCGATGGACGACATCTGCGCGGTGCCGGCGCCGACCTGGCCCTGGCCGGACGTCTCGATCCGCGTCCAGTGCCCGAACGACTCGCAGAGCGCCTCGGTCGGCGGGTGGACGACCTGTAGCCAGACGAACCCGGCGCAGGCGCGGGCCAGGCACTTGTGGACGTAGGGCTGCTCCGGATGGGCGAGGGTGAGGTCGACGAGCTGCGTCAACAGGGCGATGTCGCCGCCCTTTTCGGCCGCGCGGCCGCTCTCCCGGCCGGCCCGGTACCGGGCGGCGAGCAGCGCCGCCCGCGGCTTCAGCGCCGGGCCGCCGGCCGCTGACCCGCCGGCGGCCGCCGCGCGCTCGGCCCACCGCAGCGACTGCTCGGTGTCGCCTTGGTCGGCGGTGATGTCCACGAGGTCGAGGAGGAGTTCGGCGTTCTCCGGCGGCATCGCGGCGGCCCGCTGCCACACGCCGATCGCCCGTTCGCTCCGGCCGCCGTCGCGGAGCGCGTACCCGAGCATGATCAGGGTGAGCTGGGTGGCACGGCTGTTGGACCGTTCCCACTCCTCGGCCTTGACGCACCATGCGAGCGCGTCCTCGTACGCACCGAGCCGTCTGGCCAGCGCGGACAGGGTGCACAGGACGTCGGCGCCGACCTCGGCGCGGGCGGCGGCCTTCCGCGCGAGCGCCAGCCACGGGGCCAGCAGCGGTGCGATCTCCGGTGGCGCCGGGTTGTCCACGGCCTCCCAGATGGACGTGACGCACTTGCCGATCGCCAGCAGCGGGACGGAGTCGCCCAGTTCAGGGCTGAACCAGGGCGCGGCGGTCCATGGCTTCTCCGGATGCGCGGCGACCAGTTTCCCGAGCATCCGCAGCGCTTCGGACGTCTCCCCCCGTTCGGCGAGCAGCACGAGGATCGCGGCGGCGTTGCCGGGAGAGATGGTGCGGCCGTCCCCCTTGAACAACTCCCGCGCCGCTTCCGACGATCCGGCGGCGGCGACGATCTCCCGCAGCGCGACGTAGGCGTCCTGAAGCGCCGGGGCAAGAAACAGCGCCCACCCGAGATGGGACGCGGCATGCGCCAGATCCCCGCCGGCCACATACTCCCGGCAGAGCCGCACCTCGTCCGCGGCGCGTTGAGCCCCGCCGCCCGCCCAGCCCTTGACGCCGACCGCCATGCTGCTCCCCCGTCGTTCCCGTCACTGTTTCCCGGCGTCCGGCCCGTACCGATGGAGGGGCCGGCCGGTGACGGCCGCGACGCCCTTGACGTCGCGGTCCCGTTCGCCGTCCCGGTGCAGCAGGGTAAGCCCCCGGGCTCAGCGGTCCCTGAGCAGGTCGCGCGCCGCCGCGGTGAAGGCGCGGACGCGTTCGGTGGCGTTGTCCGCCCGCCACAGCAGGCCCCATTCCAGCGGCGGGGCGTCGCTGAACGGCACGTAGCCGACGTCGGGGCGGGCGTAGTAGCGGCGGGTGTGCGCGCCGACGGGGAAGACGCCGTGGCCCGCGCCGACCAGGGTGAGGATCTCGTTGAGCGTCGAGGCCGCGGGGCCCGGCGGGATCGGCCGGCCGGCCGGGGTGGCGTGTGGTGTGCGGGCGGCGCGGCGGGCCGGCGGCAGGTCGTCCGGCAGCTGGATCATCGGTGCGCGGGCCAGGTCCTCGACGCCGACCGCCGTGCGGCGGGCGAAGGGGTGGCCGTGCGGCACCGCGAGCATCCGGGCCTCGGTGATGAGGACCGGGCCCTGGGCGAGGTCGGCGTCACCGGCCGGGAACGTGTCGAGGCCGACGTCCGCCGTGCCGTCGCGCAGCCGGTCCGCGATCTCGGTGAGCTGCGCCTCGCGCAGCAACACCTCGCATTCCGGGTGCCGTTGGCGGAACAGTGCGCCCGCGCCCGCGAGCAGCTGGCCCCCGGCCGCGCCGACGAAGGCGATCCGCAACGTCCCGGTCAGGCCGCGCCCGGCCGCGACCGCCCGCTCGACCGCCGCGGTGATCTGCTGCCAGGCCGGGTGCACCTCCTCGTACAGCCGGCGGCCGGCCGCCGACAGCTCCACCCGGCGGCTGGTGCGGTTGAACAGCCGTACCCCCAGCCGGCGTTCCAGCGTGGCGACGATCTGGCTGACCCGGGCGGTGGACACGTGCAGGCGCTCGGCGGTGCGGCCGAAGTGCAGCTCTTCGGCGAGGGTGAGGAACGCGTCGAGCTCGCGCCGCTCCAGCACCCGGCTTCCCCTTCCGCCCGTTCGATCCGGCCGCCGCATCGTCAAGCGTGACTTTACGACCCTTGCGCGGCCGGGCATTGATGGGTGCTCCGGTGCGACGGATAGTCGAGGACGTGCCGGCACCGGCACGTCCAACCCCCCTGAGCTGCACAGGAGTACGCCCATGCCCGACGAAACGGCCGCCGTCGTAAGGGAGTTGCGCGACCGCGCGGAGATCGCCGACGCGCTGTACCGCTTCGGCCTCGGCCAGGACCTGAAGGACGCCGGACTCTTCGCCTCGTCCTTCGCCGCCGACGCCGAACTCGACTTCCGCCCGGCCGCCGCCAAGTGGGGCGCGGCGCCGCCGCTGATGGTGGGCCGCGACTCCATCGTCTCCACGATCCTCAGCGGTTTCGAGAACCGCGTCGACACCACCCACCAGGTCACCAACATCCGTATCACCCCGACCGGCAACGGCGACACCGCCCACGTCACGGCCCTGGTGGAGGCCCAGCACCTGCTGTCCGCCGACCCCGGCACGTACGCGCTGCTGAAGAACCCGTACGAGGTGGAGGCGGTGCGGGACGGCTCACGCTGGGTGATCAGGAGGATGCGGATCACGAACACGTGGTTCACCGGCGACCCGAGGGCGATCTTCGGCTGACCACCGGCTTGGCGCCCGCGGCGGGCGAACTCCCGGCTGGCAGCGGGCCGTTCAGCCGAACTCGCTCAACGGCGATGTGACCGCCGTCTCCCACCGCTCCCGGTGCCCGTCCGCCCGCAGCCGGTAGTAAAGGGTCTCCCGGGGCTCCTCGCCGGACGGTCCGGTGTGGTCGCCGGTGTTGTGCGCGAGGAGGTAGTGCGCGAAGAGCACGCTGCCGGCCGGCCCCAACGCCTGCACCGGAGCGCCGAGTTCGACCTTCGGGTACGGTCCCGGCGCCATGTCGTCGATCCGGGTGAGGGCGGCGCCGCCGCGCTCGGCGAGGTACCGGCCGAACCGCAGATGCGTGCCGGGCCACAGCCACAGGTTGCCCCGGCCGGGTGCCGTCTGGTCGGTCAGCCACGCACCGGCGAGCATGGTGAACGTGCCCGGCCTGCCGTCCGGTTCGGTCGGCGTCAGCCCGTCGACGTGCGGGCCGCCGGGCCGGTACGGCCACGGCGGGATCGTGGTGGCCACCTGCACACCCTCCGGCTGCTCGATGCCGAGACCGGACCGTACCAACTGCCCTGCCAGCCCGTCGATCCCCGTCCTGAGGTAGAAGGCGAGCAGCGGATGCCCCTGCCCGTGGAACTGCCGGAAGATGAAGTGCGGCCCGGTGTGCCCCTCGGCGGGGGCCGCTTCGCGAGCATGGCGGCGACGATCCTGCGCCCGGCTTTAGGGCCGGGTGTCCGGCTCGTCGTCGTCCTCTCGATTGAGGACCGTAGCTGTCCGCAAGGGCTCCTAACGTGGTCCATGAGCGGTGGGGGAAACGGGAACCCGCCGGTGGGCAGTAGGACGGAAGGCGCCGACCATGAGTGAGACGACGACCATCGACAGCAAGCCGGTCACCGATGGGGACGGCGGCGGGGCGGTTCGTGGGGAACGGGGGGATCTGCTTGTCGCGCTCGGGAAGCAGCGGCACTTTCTGCGGTTCACCGCGCGCGGCCTCAGTGACGAGCAGGCGGGGCAGCGGACCACCGCGAGCGAGCTGTGCGTCGGCGGCCTCATCAAGCACGTCACGTCCGTCGAGCGCGGCTGGGCGGAGTTCGCCGTGCACGGGCCGTCCGCGATGGGCGACGCGAGCGCCATGACCGAGGCCGACTACCAGCGGCGGGCCGAGGAGTTCCGCATGCTGCCCGGCGACACCCTGGCCGGCGTCCTGGACGCCTACGCCGAGCAGGGCCGCAGGACCGACGACCTGGTCGCCACGCTCCCCGACCTGGACGCGAGCCACCCGCTGCCGCAAGCCCCGTGGTTCGAGCCGGGCGCCCGCTGGTCCGTACGCCAGGTGATGCTGCACATCGTCGCCGAGACCGCGCAGCACGCCGGCCACGCCGACATCATCCGCGAGTCCCTGGACGGCGCGAAGAGCATGGGCTGACCCGCGACGGGGCTCCCGAAGGATCAGATGGTGGTGCGGTAGAAGATCTTGTCCGCCTTGTGCTCGGCGCCGAGCGAGGCGTAGAAGGCGAGCGCGCTCGGGTTGTCGGTGTCGGCGGTCCACTCGATCCGGATGCAGCCGGCGTCGGCGGCGACCTTGCGCAGCTCGCCCATCAGCGCCCGCGCGACCCCGCCCCGCCGGGCGCCGTCGCGCACGTACAGCTCCTTCAGGAAGAGCGACGTGTCCGGCCCGGAGGCCGGCCACAGCAGCGAGTACGAGGCGAGCCCGAGAACCGCCCCCGCACCGCCACCGCCGCCATCCCCCTCGCGGGCCAGCAGCACCGTGGCGACGGGCTGCCCGGAGAACAGCGCGCGCCGGATCCGGACCGGATCCCGGGGCGACGGGTCACCGCCGTAGTGCCCCTCGATCTCGCCGAGCAGGACGGACAGCTCCCCGGTGTCGGCCTCGGTGGCCGGGCTGATGTACATGTCCCTGTTCGCCGCCCCTCACAGTGAAGGCGCCACAGAACCGCCGCGCCGCCCCTTCGTCTCCTCAAGCCCCCAGCACCCTATCCGCGCCCCACCTGCGCGGGAGTGGCGGTGCGGGTGGCGCGCCAGCACAGCGAGCGGAAGGGGAGGTCGAACTCCTCGTCGGCGGGGAGGGACAGGCGGGCGCGGAGGGTGGTCTCGGCCTTCGCCAGGAGGCGGCGGCGGTCCTCCGGGGGAAGCATGATCACGCGGCTGTACGTGCCGAGGAGGGCCGCCGCATCGGCCGGGGTCGTGCGGCGGGTGCAGGTGACGGCGTTCTCCTCGGGGTCTTCGAAGAGCGGGCCGGCGGCGCGCAGGTCCTCGCGCAGGCGCGCGCCGCGGGAGGCCAGGCGCCGGTCGGGGGCCTCACGGGGGACGGCGGGATCAGGGGCCTCGCGGGAGGCGGCGGGATCGGGGGCCTCACGGGAGGCGGCGGGATCGGGGGCCTCACGGGAGGCGGCGGGGCCGGGGGCCTCACGGGGAGCGGCAGGGTCGGGGCGCAGGCCGGCGTACCACTCCGCCACCCACGGCACCGTGATGTCGAGGGTGTTCCAGACGACGCTGAGCCGGCCGCCGGGGCGCAGCACGCGGGCGATCTCGGGGACCGCACGCTCTGGGTCGAACCAGTGCCAGGCGGAGGCGACGACCACCGCGTCGAGTTGGCCGTCCGGGAGCGGCAACTCCTCGGCGGTGCCGTTCAGTACGGTCGCGTCCGGGCAGCGGTCGGCGAGCGTGGCCCGCATCCGGTCGTCGGGCTCCACGGCGACCACCTCGCCCGCCCGTTCCCCGAGCATCGCGGTCAACGTCCCCGCCCCGGCGGCCAGATCGAGCACCCGCCCGCAGCCCTCGGGCACCAGCCAGTCCACCGCCGCCCCGCACGGCGCCGGCCGCAGCCGCGCGTACTCCTCCGCGACCGTCCCGAACGTCCGGGCCCGCAGGCCCCGTTCGCTGTCCTGATCAGCCATACGTGCGTCTCCTGCGGGGCGAAACGGATGAAAGGGCGCGCGCCGCCGAGCTTAGAAGACCACCCGCCACCGGCGTCCGGCGGCCCGCCGCGGAGGCGGGACAGCGCGGGGATTCTCCCTGTCGGATGTCCTACGGAACCGATACGATTCGCTGGCCCTGAACGGCCCTCGTGATCGTCACGGGGCCGGGGCGACGTCTCCAGGGGGGGACCGTATGTCAGAGCTGTCCGGCGGTAAGCCACGCCGCCGCGAGCGTCGTCGAAGAAGAGCGGGTACGACCGCGATCACCGCGCTTGTCACCGGCGCCGCCGTCGCGCTTCTCGGGTGGGTGGGGCCCAGCTACGCCAGCACCGGATCGGCGGGTGCGAAGCCCACGGCCAGTGCCACGTCCGCGGCGCCGCAGCACAAGGCCGCGGCCACCCCGGCGGAGAACCCGCGGCCTGCGGCAACCAGCCCAGCAACGTCCAAGCCCTCGGCGCAGAGCCGTTCGACGTCCGCACCCTCGGCGTCCGGCCCGTCCACGTCCGCACCCTCGAAGTCCACCACCGCCACCTCCGCGCCCTCCGCCGCCAAGGTGAAGTCTCTGCGCGCCAAGGCCGCGGCCCACGCCCTCTCCTCGGCCTCCGCCAAGAACACCCAAGCCACCTCGTGCGGCGGCCCGTTGGCGTTCGACACCGTGCACGCCTGCGCCTCGATCGCCGACGGCGGCAGCGACACGTACACGCTCACCACCACCTCGGCCGACGACCTCCTGACGGTCCAGCTGACGCAGACCGGCGAAGGCGCCGTCACCGGGACGCTCACCGGCCCTGACGGCACGGACACCGGCTGCCAGATCACCAGTTGGTTCGGCCCCGCCGACTGTCCGACCGGCGCGGCCGGTACGTACACCCTCGTCGTCAGCGACGCCTACGACACCAGCGGCTACTCGCTCTCGGTGTCCTCCCTCCAGTCCTCGCCCTGCACCGGGCTCACCGCCTCCCAACTGACCTTCGGTGCACCGGCATTGACCGGCTCGCTCGCCGCGGGTGGCGCGTCCGCCTGCTACGCCCCCACCGGTGGCGGCAGCGGCGACCTGCTGCGGGTGGGCGGCCTGCCGGACGAGCTCGGCGCCACCGTCTACGACGCGAGCAGCACCGAGGTCTGCGACCTCCAGCGCGGCCGCGACACCTGCACGCTGACCGGCACCGCCCCGTACCGGGTGATCCTGCGCGACGACTACGCGCAGGCCGTCACGTACGAGGTGAACCTGAACCGGGTCTCGTACCCCGCCGGTTGTACGACGCTGGCGGCGGCCCCGTTCGGCGACCCGGGCCAGGCGGTCGTGTCGGGCACGCTGCCGGTCGGCGCCGCTGAGTGCCGCAGCCTGACGCTGCCCGACGGATCCGCGCGGGTCTCCGTCGAGGGCGGGGTGTCCAGCAGCGGCAACCTGGTCTGGACGATCTACACCTCGGACGGCCAGCAGGTCTGCGAAGGGATCGGCGACGCCGTCTGCGACAGCCTTCCCGGGGCCGGCACCTACACGCTGCTGCTGGAGAACACCTCGATCTTCGACGCGGTCGTCTACACCGCGGCCGTCATCCCGCTGACCGGTACCAACGGGTGCGCCACGAGCGTGGGTACGGCCTACGACCTGCCGCTGCTGCACCGCACCCTCGCCTCGCCGGTCCAGGTGGACTGCCAGCCCTTCAGCGGCACCGCCGGCGACCGCATCGACCTCACCACGAGCGGCGACGCGGGCGGCGGCCTCGCATCCACGATCGTCGACCCGTCGGGCACGCCGAGCTGTTCGACCGACGCCGGCGACGGCAGCAGCCAGGACGGCTGCGTGCTGACCGGCAGCGGCCCCTACCGGGTGATCACCACCAGCTGGAACGGCTACACCGACGCGTACACCATGCGGATCGCCCGGCTGTCGGACCCGGCGGGCTGCACGCCGCTGGCCCCGCAGACGTACGGCGGCGCGCCGGCCTCCTCGAACAACCCGTGCTGGCTGCTCCAGGTGCCCGCGGCCGGGACGTACGACGTCGGCGGTACGCGGGTCTACCACCAGGACGGCACCCGGTTCTGCGCGGACGGCGCCGAATCCTGCACGTTCCCGGCCGCCGGGACCTACGCCATGGTGTTCCGGCCGAGCTTCCTCGACGACACCCCGTTCACTCCGGTCTTCGTCTCGCACACCCAGGTCAGGGGGTGCGTGGCCACCTCCGACACCGGCTTCACCAGCGCCCCGGTGAGCTTCGACCTGACCGCGGCCGGCCGGCGTGACTGCCTTGTGCTGTCCACCGCATCCGGCAACGGCCTCTACCTGGTGTCCCGTTCGGACGATCCCGACATCGGGGCGGATCCGGTCGAGACGGTGTACGACGTCAAGGGCGTGCAGCAGTGCGACAGCGAATACGCCTTCGACGTCTGCAAGTTGACCGGCACCGCCCCGTTCCACGTGGTGGTGACGGCGCCCGTGCCCGGCCACTACGGGCTGACCGTCCAGCGCACCGCTGACACCGCCGGCTGCGCCGCGTGGCCGCAGTCCGCGTTCGGCGGCTCCACCGGTACGCCGTTCCAACTCACCGCGCAGCAGCAGACCGTCTGCCTGGCCCTCCCCGCGAACGGCCACTCCACGGCGGAGATGTTCGACTACACCGACACCACCAACAAGGTCAACGCGTCCGTGCGGGTGTACGACGCCGCCGGCAACGAGGTGTGCAGCACCGTCGGCAGCTCCACGACCACCTGCCGGTTCACCGCCGGCGTCGGCTACACGGCCGTACTGGTCGGCACCGGCACGGCCGACACCTACCACCTCGTGCACCGCGACGTGTCGTCCACCGCGACCTGCGCCGCGCCCGCCTCGCTGGCGATCGGCGGCCAGTCGACCGACTACAGCTTCACCTCGGCCCTGGACTCCCGCTGCCTGCGCGTCCAGGCCGCCGCCGCTGACAAGCTGTGGCTGTCGGTGCGGACGCCGGACGCCGCCGCGAAGACCGGCGCGGATCTGATCGTCGTGGACTCCACCGGCACGGCCGTGTGCTGGCAGCACGGCGTCGCGTGCCGGGTGACCGGCTCGGCGTCCTACGTGGTCATCCTGCTGGCCTCGGGCTACGCGGGCACGCCGATCGCCGCCCATGTGGACACCTGGCGGATCGGCACCACGGCCGGCTGGGTACCGCAGTGCACGGCGAACTCCCTTTCCCCGGACGGTTTCGGGCCACGCAGCGGCTCCCTCACGCAGACGTCCGCGGCCTTCTGCGGGGTGATGCAGGTCAAGCCGGGGCAGCGCTTCGAGGTCTACGGGACGGCGGCCGGCTCGACGAGCGTACCGGCGCTGGGCCTGTACAGCTCGGCCAACTGGCCCGGCGAGACCATCGACTTCGACTACCAGTGCACCCAGTACAGCCCGGGGTTCCACTACTCGTGCCTGGTCCTCGGCGCCGCCACCCAGGTGGTGTTCGTCATCAGCCCGGGCAACACGCGGCTCCCGGTGCAGTACACCGTCCAGGGCGTGTGCAGCTCCCAGTGCTCGACCGGGCCCAAGGCCGCTGACGTCACGTCGGTCTCCCCGGCCTCCGGGCCGACCAACGGGAACAACAAGGTGGTCATCCACGGCAGCAACCTCACGCTCGGCACCGAGGTGGATCTGGCACAGAACGCCGATCGGCCGGCCGAGTACCCGATGTCGACCCCGGTCTCGGTCAGCGCCGACGGCACGAGCCTGACCGTGCTGCTCAACACCTACGAGGTTCCGGTCGGCACGTACGACGTCGTCCTGGACCTCGCCGGATACTCGCCGGGCACCCGTTCCCCCGGCTACCTGCCGGGCGGCTACACGGTGACGGCACCGAACCCGCCGTCCAAGGGCGGCGGCCCGGCGCACATCACCGACCCCGCGTGGGTCGCCGCGCACCGGCCGAAGACCTGATACGGCAGATCACGAGGGACACGAGAAACACGAGAGATCACGACGCCGGCCCCGGCTCCACCGCGGGGGCCGGCGTCGGCGTTTCCCGGTCGGACCACGTGCCGGCCTGGGCCGCGGTGGTGGCCGCTGACGCGGCGCGGTCGGCGGCCGTGGGGGTGAGGGAGGTGCCCGTGTTGAGGAAGGCGTAGTAGAGGGGGGCGGAGACGGCGGCGATCACCGCGTGGGGGTCGGTGCCGGGGGGGACCTCGCCGCGGGTGACGGCGTCGCGGACGCAGCCCGCCCACTCCTCGATGCGGACCGCGTAGAAGCGGTGCAGGGCCTCGGCGGCCTGGTCGTTGCAGAGGGAGGCGGCGATCAGGGCCTTGAACAGGCGGCTCTGGCGGGGGTCGGTGAGGGTTTTGACGACGAGGCGGGCGTTGGCGCGGAGGTCCGCGTGGAGCGTGCCGTGGTCGGTGCGGGGGAGTGACTGCTCGGCCATGTCGGCCAGCAGGTCGGCGGCGAGGGCGCCGGGGCTGCCCCAGCGGCGGTAGACCGTCGTCTTGCCGACGTCGGCTTGGCGGGCGATCTCGGCGAGGTCGAGGGCTTCGAAGCCGTGGGCGGCGAGGGCTTCGCCCGCGGCGCGGAGGACGGCCTCGCGGACGCGGGCGGTGCGGCCGCCGGGGCGCTGGGCGCCGGGTGGAGCCACGGTTGCGGCGGGTGGCACGTCAGGCATGAGCCCTCTTTCCTTTCCGCGGTGGGTCGCGATACCGGACAGCTTATCGGAACAGGAGTTCCCTTAGCGACGCGACCCATGCTACTGTCCTGTCTTAACGGAACCTCAGTCCCGTTAACCAGATCCCCGAGCAAGGAAGCCTTGCCATGTCCACCACGAACGCGCCACGGCCGGCCGCCACCCACCCGACGGCGGCGGCCCCGCCGTCCGCGCCCGGGCCCGAGCAGCCCCGGCTCACCGGCCGCCTCAAGCTCGTCCTCGCCGTCCTCCTCGTCGCCCAGTTCATGCTGGCCGTCGACTTCTCGATCCTGAACGTCGCGCTGCCCACCATCGGCCGCGGCCTCGGCTTCTCGCTGGCCGGCCTCCAGTGGATCGCGACCGCGTTCGCGCTCAGCGCCGCAGGCTTCACGCTCTTCCTCGGCCGGATCGGCGACCTCGCCGGCCGCAAGAAGATGTTCATCGGCAGCATCGCGCTGCTCGGACTGTCCTCGCTGGTCGGCGGTCTGGCCACCACGCCCGGCGTGCTGCTCGCCGCCCGCGTCGCGCAGGGGCTGGCCACCGCCGCGGCCACGCCGGCCGGCCTGGCCCTGCTGACCACGGCCTTCCCCGAGGGCCCGCTGCGGCAGAAGGCGCTCGGCGTGAACGGGGCGCTGATGTCCGCCGGTTTCACCACCGGCGCCATCCTCGGCGGCGCGCTGACCGACCTGCTGTCCTGGCGCTGGTCGTTCTTCCTCAACGTGCCGGTCGCGCTCGCCGTCGTCGTCATCGCGCCGGCCGTGATCACCGAGTCCAGGCCGGCCCACCGGCCCCGGCTCGACCTGCCCGGCGCGCTCACCGTCACCGGCGGCCTGCTCGCGTTCGTCTACGGCCTCACCCAGGCCGGCGAGCACGGCTGGACGAGCGCGCACGCCGTGACCGGGCTGGCCGCGGGCGTGCTGCTGCTGGCCGGGTTCTTCCTGATCGAACGCCAGGTGGCGCAGCCGCTGGTGCCCCTGCGGGTGCTCGGGCGCCGCAACGTCGCCTGGGGGAACGTGCTCGGGCTGCTCGCGTTCGTCACCGAGACGTCGCTGGTGTACCTGCTGACGCTGTACCTCCAGGAGACCCTGGGCTTCTCCCCGCTCGCGGCCGGCGCCACCTTCGGCGTGCTGGGCGCGGGTACGGTCGCGGGCGGCCTGCTCGCGCCCCGGGTGATCGCGCGGACGTCCCTGCTGACCGCGCTGGTCGGCGGCGGCCTGCTCCAGGCGGCGGGTACCGCCGCGCTGCTCTTCCTCGGCACGACGACGGGCGCCTCGCTGGCCCTGCTGCTGCCGGCGACGTTCATCGGCGGCATCGGCAACATGCTGGTCATCGTCGGCTTCATGGTCACCGCGACCAGCGGACTGCCGGACGCGGAACAGGGCTTGGCGACCGGCCTGGCGTCGATGTCCCAGCAGGTCGGCATCACGATGGGCACGCCGATCATGTCCGCGGTCGTCACCGCGACCACGGCGGGCGCCACCACCCCCGCGGCGATCCACCACGGCGTGACCACCGCCATCGCCGTCAACGCGTCCCTGGTCCTGCTCGGCGCGACGGCCGCCGCAGCCTTCCTACGCCCCCGGAGCCGGCGGCCGGCCGCCGGGCAGAACCGGTGGCCGGGCGAGCGGCCGGCGCGATGAGATGGGGCACGCACCAGCCCCCCGCGAGCCGAACGCCCGCGCCCAAGGAGACGCCCCGTGCCCACGCCCGACCCCGGGCACGTGCCGGGCTACGACGGCACGCTCAATGACTACTTCCTGATCCGCACCGCCCGCTTCACCCCGTGTGGCGCGCTGTCCGGTGCCGAGCTGGCCGCCGACAACATCAGCGGGCTGGCCTGGTGGGACCCCGCGGAGATCATCGGCCACCGCGGGCCCGATCGCTTCTCGCCGCGCGACCTCGGTAACCGGCTGACGGCGCTGCTCACCTCGGGCGTGCCGCCGGCACCGATAGCGATCGGGCGGTGACTCCCGCCCGTTCAGCCGGCCGTACGTCGGCCCGCCGGGCACCTCCGGTCCCGGACATGCCGAACGGGCCGCCGGCAGGGGGTGGCCGGCGGCCCGCGGTGGGGCGGTGGGGCTGGGTCAGCCGTTGGAGACGCCGTTGGCCGAGAGGACCGGGACGTCGTCCACCAGGTGCGACAGCGGCTCGTCGCCCTTGATCTGGCTGCTGTTCTCGGCGCACTGCTGGTTCTGCGGCGACGACAGGACGTTGATGTCCTGGGCCGTGATCGGCACCAGGCCGACCAGCGAACCGACGTTGGCCTTGACCGGCAGGCCGACGCACGGCTTGTTCAGGCTGCCCTGGACCAGGCCGAGCTGGGGGCTCTCGGTGCCACCGGTCACGGTGTTGCCGTACGCCTGGGCGGCGCCGTTGCCGTTGACCGTGGTGGTGCCGTGGTCGTCGCCGAGGGCCATCGCCTGCGGAGCGGTGGTCGCGCCGACGGCGACGACCGAAGCAGCGAGGGCAGCGCCCGCGAGGATCTTCTTGATCATTATGAGTCCCTTTGTGGTGCTCGATTGCACGGTTCTGAAGGTCTGAAGCGATCTGATCAACCGCTCCCGACGGGTTTGGTTCCGGCGGTTCACTCCGATGGCGGAGTACCTGATCGCGCGGACGGCCCAGCGGGCGGCTCAGCCGCCGCCGAGACCGCCAAGCGGCAGGCCGCCGAGCAGCGAGGCGCCGGGGACGGCGCCCAGCACGGCGGACTTGGCGCTGTCGCGCACGGCGGTGGTGCCCTGGCCGAGCAGTTCGTCGGTCGGAGCGGCGTCCTTTAGCTGCTGGACGGTCTGGCCGGCCTTGCCGGCCTCGTCCAGCAGCGGGGCCACCGGCGCGTTGTCACCGACCTGCTGCAGCGGCTGCTGCGCGGTCAGTTCGTTGACGCCGCCGGTGATGCTGGTCGGCGGCATGGCCGTCATACCGGCCGTGCCACCGGACTCACCGCTGCCGACGGAATCGGCAAAGGCGGGTGCGGCGACGCCGACCGCCAGCATCGAGCCGGCCATGACCGCTGCAACCTTCGAAAACTTCACTTGCCACCCTTTCAGGAACGCCGGAGTCTGTCGCCATGAACAACGACCGGCGATAGCAACGGAAACGCCCGGTCAATCGCCCGACGCCCAGTCAGTCGCCCGACACTCAGTCAATCGCCCGGCGAATTCGCGACTGGCGCGCCGCACGGCGATAGAGCAGGGCTCCGCCCACGAGCAGAACCGCGCTGGTGCCCGCCGCCGCGCCCAGTTCGCCGCCGGACACACCGGTCTCGGCGAGCCCGGACGACACCGCGGGATCCTGCGTCGGATGGCTGACGGGCGGGGGCGTGACCTGCTGCTTCAGTGGCGTGGAGGGCGCGGGCGGCGCCTCGTGCGCCGGGGGCGCGTGGTGCGGGGCGGGCGGGCTCGACGGCGGCGGGGTGGTCACCTGCGGCGTGGCCGGAGCGACCCCGTTCCCGCAGGAATTGCCCATCGCCGGATTCAGCGCACCCACTCCGTCAACGGTGTTCCCACACGCGTTGACCGGGGCGTTCAGCGGAATCTCCACCGAATTCCCGGACAGAATTCCGGGCGAGCCCTGCGCCTCACCTTGGGCGCCGGAATCCGCGTACGCGTAGCCGCCGGTGACGGCGATGATGCTGCTCGCGGCAGCGGCGGTGAGCAGACTCCGGCTCAGGATCTGTCGCATCGACTCGTTTCTCCGCTCGGACCGATCAGCACCCGGGGCGGTACCCCGGGTGCGGTGAAAGCCGCCCCGGAGTGCGCCGCGCGCGCTCCGGGGCGGCACCTGGCCGGCAGCTGACCGCCCGCCAGGTCAACGTCACGTGCGCGACGCCGCTTTCCCAACGTCAGTTGCCTGACGTCACTGGTTGACGCAGGTGTTGCCGAACGCCGGGTTCAGCAGGCCGATCACGTCCACGGTGTTGCCGCAGAGGTTCACCGGAACGTGCACCGGCACCTGGATGCTGTTGCCGGACAGGACGCCCGGGGAGCCCGCGGTGAGGCCGTGGGCGTCGGAGTCGGCGAAAGCGGGGGCGGCGACGCCCATCGCGATGACCGTTCCTGCGGCGACAGCCGCAACCTTGGAGAACTTCACGGTTAACTCCTTTTCCGGCACGGTGTCTGGTGCCGCGACGACCATCGTCGCGGCCGGACACGAAAAGCCGCCTCCGTGCACACCGTTACCGACCGGGCTAACGACCGGTGATGACGGGAGAAACCCCCCAGCGTTGCTGACCTGTCATCATCCACCCGAATGGACGGGTGGATACAGCCAGATGGCACCGGACGGATTCGGCCGGGAATGCGGAAGGGGCGCGGAAAGGCTGCGCGGCAAGGGGCCGCGGAAAAGGGGGCGGCCCCGGCCGCCGGCGGAAAGCCGGGGCCGGGGCCGGTGTTGGTGCGGCGGGCAGGTCAGTGGTTGCCCGCACCGTTGCCGGAGAGCACCGGGATGTCGTCCAGGATGTGCGACAGCGGCTCGTCGCCCTTGGCCTGGGTGGAGTTCTCGGTGCACTGCTGGTTCTGCGGCGACGACAGCACGTTGATGTCCTGGACGGTGATCGGCACGACGCCGACCAGCGAACCGAGGTTGGCCTTGGCCGGCAGCGCGATGCAGGGCTTGTTGAGCGAGCCCTGGATCAGCGCGAACGACGGGCTCATGTAGCCGCTGGTGTAGGTGTTGCCGTAGGACTGCTCGGAACCGTTGCCGTTGGCGGTCGTGGTGCCGTGGTCGTCACCGATGGCCATCGCCGACGGGGCGACCGTCGCCGAGACGCCCGCGATGGAGACGGCCACAGCGGCCGTGGCGAGGAACTTCTTGATCACGGTAGGTCCTTCTTTGGTGAGATTGCCCCGGAAGGTGGGTCTGTCGTGGCTAACCTCGGCGCGCGCGAATAGTAATGATTGTTCACTCGAATGGATAGGGACGGCCGTCCGCCGCCGGCCGTCACACACAAGGGTGTATTGCGGGTAGCCATGTTGACGCTTCGTCAACATGGCTCTTGTGATCGTCGTAAGAGCATCAACCTGCTGACCGGCCGCGCGTCGCGCGTGATTCGCGCCCCGGCGTCTGCCACGGTGCATTCCTGTTCCCCGAGGATTACCTGACCGGCAGGCGATTCGTTGAGATCACGCGGGCTGCACAGCAGGGGCCGCGGGATGTGAATCACGACTTCGGCTTCTCCCACGACTCGGAGAGAGAGAACGGCGCGCGATGCGGCAAGCGCAACACCAGGAAGGGCTCGCGGGGCTGACGGTGCTTCATGTCACGCAGCCCGTCGAAGGCGGGGTCGCCCGCGTCGTCACCGACCTGGCCGCCGCGCAGGGTGGGGCGGGGGCGCGGGTGGTCGTCGCCGGGCCGTTGGCGCCGTCCGAGCGGTCCGGGCGGTCCGGGCCGTCCGAGCGGTCCGGCCGGTTCGCGGCGGAGGTGGAGCGCGCCGGAGCGCGGGTGGCGCACTGGAGCGCGCGCAGGTCGCCCGGGCCCGGGCTGCGCGCCGAGACGCGCGCGCTGGCCCGGCTGGTGCGGGACGTCCGCCCCGACCTGCTGCACCTGCACAGCGCGAAGGCCGGACTGGCCGGACGGCTCGCGGTGCGCGGCACCGTCCCGACCGTGTTCCAGCCGCACGCCTGGTCGTTCGACGCGGCCGGCGGCCCCGTCGGGTACGCGGCGCTGCGCTGGGAGCGGTTCGCCGCGCGCTGGAGCGCGCGCGTGGTGTGCGTCAGCGAGGCGGAGCGGCTGGCCGGCGAGCGGGCCGGGATCCGTGCGGCCTGGTCGGTCATCCCCAACGGCGTCGACCTCGGCCGTTACGCGCCCGCCGGCGATCCGGCCGCGGTGCGGGCGGCGCTGCCCGCGCTGTCCGGCCTGCCGGCCGGGGCGCCGCTGGTGGTGTGCGTCGGGCGGCTCTGCCCGCAGAAGGGGCAGGACGTGCTGCTGCGGGCGTGGCCCGAGGTGACGGCACGGGTGCCGGGCGCGCGGCTGGTGCTCGTGGGTGACGGCCCGGACCGCACGCGGCTGCTGCGGGACGCGCCGCAGGGCGTGGTCTTCGCGGGCTCGGCGGCCGACACGGTGCCGTGGTACCAGGCCGCGGACCTGGTGGTGCTGCCCTCCCGCTGGGAGGGGATGGCGCTGGCGCCCCTGGAGGCGATGGCCTGCGGCCGGCCGGTGGTGCTCACCGACGTGAGCGGGGCCCGCGAAAGCCTTCCCCCCGGTGACGCCGCCTCGGTGGTCCCGGTCGGGGACCCGGCGGCCCTGGCGTCGGCGATCGTCCGCGGTCTGACGGCCCCGGCGCCGGCCGATCCGCTCCCCCACGTGCGGGCGTCCCACGACATCCGAAGAACGGCCGCGTCCGTATCGGCCCTGTACGGCGACGTCCTCGCCCTGCCCAGCCCCGAGCGCAGGGAGAGTGCCCTCCGATGACCCGGGACCCCGCCACCCCCACGCCGCCGCCAGCCGCGTCGAACTCCGCTGCCCCGAGCCCCGTTTCCCCCGCGCCGGGCGGGGACCCGCAGTTGACGGCCGCGGGAACCCCGAAGCCGGGCGAGCAGCCCGCGGCGGCGGGCGCGTTGGAGCCGAGCGACGGGCCGAACTCCGGTGCGCGGACGCGTGATTCGGCTTCGCCGAGTGCGGGCCCGCGCCCGGAGGCCGCCGGCACGGGCGGGGCTGCGGGTTCCGCATCGAACCCCGGCACACGGACCACCGATCCGAGCCGACCCGGCCCCGCACCCCAGGCCGGCGGCCACGCCGTAACGGCAACACCCGGCCCGAGGCTCACCGGCAGCCCGAACTCCGGCTCACCCATGCCCGATTCGACGCGGCCCGGCTCGGACGCACGCTCCACGCCGCAGGCGGCTGGCGGTACGGACTTCCGTGGGCAGGGGGATGATTCGGCTTCGCCGGGCGCCGACCCGTATCTGGTGATCGCTCGGGCGGCAGCCTCAGGTGGGTTGACGGGGTCGGTGGTTGCCGCGGTGACGCGTGGCGGGCGCGGTGATGGCGGCGGGGCCGGTTGGGGGCTGATCGGGAACGGGGCCTCCAGCGGGCGGGTGGTGCTGGCGCGCGGGGTCGGCGGGGGCAGCGCGTTGTCCGCCGCACTCGCCGCCATCGACGCGGCGCCGCTGCCGCTGGGCTCCCCCGAGGCCGAGGCGGCGACCGCGGCCGGCAATCTGCGCCGGGCCGTACTCGGTGCCTCCGGCGGCTCGCGTGGGGCGGTCGGCGACCGCAACGCACCGCCGGTATCGACGGCGCGCCGGACGACCGCCGATGTCAACTCCGCATCCGCGAACGGGCCGCGCAGCCCCGTCCTCGCCAACGACACCCGCGCATCCCTCACCGACCGCAACGCACCGGCCGCGCCGGGAACCCGCCGCCCGACCGCCGACCTCAGCCCCGTACCCACGAACGGGTCCCGCGGGCTGACCGCCGACCTCAGCCCCGTGGCCGCGAAGGCCGGGTTCTCCACCCTTGCGGCGCAGCCGACCGGGAAAGCCGGCGGCGGCACGCCACCCACCCCCGCCGCTTCCGGTGGCGGGCCCGGGACGCCCGCGGCAACGGCCGCGCCCACACCCGGGATCCGGCGCGGAGCGCCCAGGCATCGGCGGGTGCGGGAGTGGGGGGCCGTGCGGATGCTGGTGGCGGCGGACTGCGTGGGGGGGCTGGCCGGGTTCGGGGTGGTGGGGCCCGGGATGGGGTTTGCCGTCTTGGGCGGGGTGCTTGGGGGGGTTGTGCTCGCGCATCGGCGGGCGGGGCTTTATCGGCCGGGGTTCGCGCCGGCCGCGTTCAGGGAACTGCCGGCCGTCACCGGGCGGGTCGCACTCGTCTGGGGGGCCGTGGCCGCCGGGATCGCCGCGTTCGATCCCGGACACGCGCTCGACTGGGCCGTGTTGGCCGTCGCGATCGCCGTCACCGTGGTCGTCACGGTCTCCGCGCGGGCCGTCGCCTACCGGGCCCGGCGGTGGGCCGCGCGGCGGCGTCCCGCCTCGACGCTGATCGTCGGCGGCGACCGCACCGCCGAGCAGGTGGCCGCCGCGCTGCACGCGCACCCCGAGTACGGGATGCGCCCGGTGGGCATCGTCGCGCGCGGCGCGCTCGAACTGCCGCTGCCCGGGCTGCCCGTGCTCGGCGATCCCGGCGACGTGACCCGGGCCGTGATCCAGAACGCCGTCCGGCACGCCGTCGTCACCTGCCCGCAGCCGCTGGACGACGAGACCACCGCGACCGTACGGCTGCTGGCCGCCCGCGGCTGCCAGGTGTGGCAGGTCACCGCCGGGCGGCACGGCACCGGGCCCGGCAGCCCGCCGGCCCCCGACCACCTGTGGGGCTTCGCGTGCCGCCGGCTCGACCCGTACCCGGCCACCGCCCCCGCGAGCCGCACCGCCCGGGCCGCCAAACGCGCGCTCGACGCGAGCGCCGCAGCGCTCGCGCTGCTCTGCCTGGCGCCGGTACTCGCCGCGTGCGCGCTGGCGGTCCGGCTGACCGACGGCCCCGGCGTGCTGTTCCGGCAGGAGCGGATCGGGCTGAACGGCCGCCCGTTCACGCTGCTGAAGTTCCGCACGCTGCGGCCCGCCGACGCGCACGAGTCGGCGACGCTGTGGAGCGTCGCGCACGACAGCCGGATGAGTACCGTCGGGCGGCTGCTGCGGCGCAGCTCGATGGATGAACTCCCGCAGTTCTGGAACGTGTTGCGCGGCGACATGAGCCTGGTCGGGCCGCGCCCCGAACGGCCCTACTACGTCAGCCAGTTCAGCCAGACGCTGCCCGGCTACCGGGACCGGCACCGGATGCCGGTCGGGATCACCGGCCTCGCCCAGGTGAACGGGCTGCGCGGCGACACCTCGATCGCCGACCGCGCCAGGTTCGACAACCACTACATCGACAGCTGGTCGTTCTGGCAGGACGTCTCCATCCTGCTGCGGACCGCGACCTCCCTCTTCCGGTTCGGCGGTAGCTAGCCCATGACGTTCGGCGGTAGCTGACCCATGACGATCCTCGTGCAACCGCTCCCGGCGGCCCGGCGGCAGGCCGACGCGCAGGCCCCCGTTCCAGCCCCGGCACCCTGGCCGGCCAGGCTCGGGTGGCTGGCCCCGCTGCTGCCCGCGCTCGCCACCGTCCTGCTGCTGGCAGCGCCGGTGAGCACCGGCGACGTCAGCACCTCGGGCAAGGTCACCCCGGCCGACGCGGCCTCCGCCGTGCTCGTACTGGCCTGCGCCGTACGGCTGTTGCGGGACCGGTCCCGCCCGCTGACCCTGGCCGCCGCGCTGTTGCTCGGCGCGCCCGCGGTCGGCTTCGCGCTGTCCGCGATGACCTCGCTCGACCCGGGCGCCGGGGTCGCCGGATTCCTGCGCTACGTCCAGGTGTTCGTCGCCGTGCCCGCGTCGCTGGTGCTCCTGCTGCGCGACCGGCGGGACTTCGCGGTGGTCGCCGGGTCGGTCGTCGTCCTCGCGCTCGTGCAGGGCGCGGTCGGGGTGACGCAGTACGCGACGGCCACCGGGGCGTCGTACATGGGCGAGAACATCCGCGCGGTCGGCACGTTCGGGCCCTCCGACATCATGGGCATGGCCACGGTGGTGGCGTACGGCCTGGTGATCTGCGTCGGTTGCGCGCTCGCGCCCGCGACGGCGGGGATGCCGGCCTGGCTGCGGCCGGTGGCGCTCGGCTGCGCGGCGGCGCTGGTCGTACCGCTCGCGGTGTCGTTCAGCCGCGGTACCTGGATCGCCACCGGGGCCGCGTGCGCGGCGCTCATCGTGCTGTCGGGCGGGCGGCGGGCGGTCCGGATCTTCGCGGTGCTCGCGGCCGGCGCGGTGCTGCTGGTCGGCGGGCTCGGCGTCGGCTCCGCGATGATCAGCGAGCGCGCGGCGAGCATCACGCAGGTCACGGACGCGCCCGACCCGTCGGTCACCGACCGCTACGCGCTGTGGGCCGCGGCGATCAGCATGTGGCGTGAGCACCCGGCGACCGGCGTCGGCCTCAAGCGCTTCCCCGAGGAGCGCGACGGCCACGCCTCGCTGGCGCTGTCCGCCGCGAGCGACACCGAGGGGGCCGGCCAGTCGTTCGTCCGCGAACCGCTGCTGTCCCCGCACAACATGTACCTGCTGGCGCTCAGCGAGCAGGGCCTGATCGGGGTGACCGCGCTGGTCGGCGGCTGGGCCGCGTTCCTGGCCCTCGGCACGCGGCGGTTGCGCGGCCGGCGCGCGGCGGGCGACGGCGGGGCGGCCGCGTGCGGGCTGACGGCGGTGGGACTGCTGCTGTGGCAGTGCGTGGACTTCCTGTACGCGGACATCGGCGGGCCGTGCACGGTGCTGACGGCGATGGTGATCGGGCTGGCGGCGTGGTGGTCGCTCAACTCGGCGAACGGGACGGCGTGATGGGCGGGGATCCGCGGGTGCCCGGCCCGGGGCCGGGGTCACCTGCCTCGACGGCCGGGTCGGGGGCGGGGCTGGGGTCGGCGGGTTCGACGGCCGCTTCGAGGACGGGGCCGGGCCAGGCGGCCCGGCTGCCGCTCGCGGGTGCGGCGTTCGCGGTGGCCGGGCGCCGCCGGGGCGCGGCGGTCGTGGAAGAGCGGAGCGGGCGGGCCGGGTCCAAGTCCTCTCGGACAGCGACGACTTGGGGGACCGCCGGAGGTCTGGTCTCCCCGGCCGCAGGTGCGGTCGCGCACCCGGCGGAACTCCCGGCCGCCACCGCGCACCAGCCCGTACCGGCCTGCACGAACGCCCGCAGGCCGGGGGCCGTCGGCGCCAACGTACGCCGAACCGCGCCGACTTGCGCGGAGGGCCCGGTCCCGCGCCCGGCGGCCCACGAACCGGTCCTCGCGGCCGCGTCCGACCCCCGCACACCGTTCAGCGCGCCCCAGACCGGGCCCACTTACCTGGCGGCTGCCGATCAGCCCGCCGACGTCAGCCCGAACTCGCCCCAGACCGGGACCGCTTCACCACCCTCCACCGGCTCGCGTTCGCGCTCGGCCGGCGGGTTCCTCGTCCGGGCCGCCGGGATCACCGCCGGGCTCAGTGCGGCCGGGTCCGTACTCGGTCTGGTGCGGGACCAGGCCATCGCCCACCTGTTCGGCGCCGGGGCCGCCAGTGACGCGTTCCTGGTCGCGTGGACCGTGCCCGAACTCGCCTCCACCGTCCTGATCGAGGACGCGATGGCGCTGCTGCTCGTGCCCGCGTTCAGCGGGGTGCTCGCGCGGGCCGGCGGGGGCGGGGTGCGGTCGCTGGTGCGGGACACGCTGCCGCGGCTGGTCGCCGTGCTGGCCGCCGTCACCGCGCTGCTCGTCGTCGGGGCGCCGTACATCGTGGACGTGCTCGCGCCCGGGCTGCGGGACACCCGGCTCGCGGTCGACTGCACCCGGCTGACCGCCGTCACCGTCTTCAGCTTCGGCCTGACCGGCTACCTCAGCGCGGCGCTGCGCGCGCACCGCAGGTTCCTCGCCCCGGCCGCGATCTACGTCGCCTACAACGTCGGCATCATCGTCACGCTGGTCACGCTGCACGGGCGGTTCGGGGTACGGGCCGCAGCGGCGGGGGTCGCGATCGGCGGCGTGCTGATGGTGTTGGTCCAACTCCCCACGTTCGTACGGGAGACGCGCCGTCCGAAGGCCGAGGCGCGGCCCGTCGAGCGGCTCACGGAACCGGCGGGCGGGCGGCGACGGCGGCTCGGACTCGCGCTGCTCGCGCCCGTGATCGTCTTCACCGTCAGCCGCCAGGCCCAGGTCCTGATCGAGCGGTTCTTCGCCTCCGACCTGCAAGCGGGCGCCATCTCGCACCTCAACTACGCGCAGAAGGTGGCGCAGATCCCGATGGTGCTGTCGCTGATGATCTGCACGGTCACCTTCCCCGTCGTCTCCCGCGCGCTCGCGGAGGGCGACCGCGAACGGGCCAGGCGGCAGGTCGAGCACGACCTGATGCTGGCCTGCCTGGTGGTGCTGCTCGGCACCGCGTACGTCATCGCCTGCGCGCCGCAGATCGTCCAAGTGCTCTTCCAGCGCGGTGCGTTCACCGCGGCGGACACCGGCGCGACGGCGTCGGTCATGCGGGTGTACGCGCTCGGGCTGCTCGGCCAGTGCCTGGTCGGGGCGCTGATCCGGCCCTACTTCTCGGCCGCGCGGCCGACCTGGTACCCGGCCGCCGTGATGGGCGTCGGCCTCGCGGTGACCACGGGCGTGGACGCGGCGGCCGTCGGACGGTGGGGCAGCTACGGGATCGCCGCGGGCAACGCCGCCGGGATCACCGTCACCGCGGCGCTGCTCCTGCGGGGCCTCGCCACCCGGGGCGTGCCGGTCAGGGCACGGGCCCTGACCGGTGGGCTCGGACGGGTGGTCGTGGCGGCGGCCGCTGCCACCGGGGCGGGTTGGGGTGTGGCGGCGGTGCTGCCGGGGCCCGCGCTCGGGGTGCTCGCGGGGTGCGTGGTGGTGCCCGTCGTGTTCGCCGCGGCGGCGGCGGTCGCCGGGGTGCCGGAGGTGCCCTATCTGTTCGGCACGGTGAAACGGAGGCTCAGCCATGCCAGTTGATCTCGCAGCGAACGGATCGGCCGGATCAGCCGGTTCGACCGGCTCGACCGGCTCGGTCAGGACGGCCGATACGGAAAGGACCGCGGGCGGGCGGCGGTCGCTCGCGCCGTGGGTGCTGATGTACCACTCGGTGAGCGAGGACGCCGACGATCCGTATCTCGTCACCGTCAGCCCGGACCGGCTCGGGCGCCAACTCCGGTGGCTGCGCGACCGGGGGCTGACCGGAGTCTCCGTCGGCCGGCTGCTGCGGGCGCGGGCGGCCGGGCAGGCACGGGGGCTGGTCGGGCTGACCTTCGACGACGGGTACGCCGACTTCCTCGATCAGGCGGTGCCGCTGCTGCGGCGGTACGGGCACACCGCCACGGTGTTCGCGCTGCCCGGGCGGCTCGGCGGGGAGAACGCGTGGGACGCGGAGGGGCCGCGCAAGCCGCTGCTCACCGCGGACGGGATCCGGGCGGTGGCCGCGGCCGGCATGGAGGTGGGGTCGCACGGGCTCGTGCACAGGCGGCTCACCGGGATCTGCGAGGAGGGGGCGCTCGATGCGGAAGTCGCGGACAGCCGGGGGCTGTTGCGCGAGTTGACCGGGGCGGCGCCGGAGGGGTTCTGCTACCCGTACGGGGCGCTCAACTCGCGCGCTTTGCTCGCGGTGCGGCGGGCGGGTTACGCGTACGCGTGCGCGGTGGATCCGGGGGCGCTCGCGGGGCGGTTCGCGCTTCCCCGCACATACGTCGGCGCGCGGGACGGTTCCCTTCGCCTGCGGGCGAAGCGCTTCCTGCACGCGGCGCGCCGCGAACGCTTGATGCCCTCCCCGGGCGGTACCCCCCAATGACCCCGACCCGCGGCCAACCCCGCAACCGGCTCACCCTCCAGCCCGTGCGCAGGCCCGCCGTGGCTCGTCGCGCAGTTCCCCGCGCCCCTTTTATGCACCGGGGCACCCGCAACCAGTGCCGTCCCGGCACTACGACGACCCCGAGCGGCAAAGGCCAAGCCCGCAACTGGCTCAGCACCCACCCCGCGTGCAGGCCCGCCGTGGCTCGTCGCGCAGTTCCCCGCGCCCCTAATATGCACCGGGGCAACCCCGGTGCACCGCTGGCCCCGTCCAACCGGGCAAGCGTGCGCGCCTGGCGCGACAACGCCCCGGCATCACCAGGGGCGCGGGGAACTGCGCGGCCAACCCCCACCGGCCGGGAGCCAGGCAACGACCCCACGCCGCGCGGCGGGCAGCCGGCGACAGCCGCAGACCCGGCATCACCAGGGGCGCGGGGAACTGCGCGACAAGTTACCGCCGGACGGGAGTCGGGCGGCGAACCTGAGCGGGAGGCGTGGGCGTGAAGGTGTTGCATGTGGTGACCGGGCTTGGGGTTGGGGGGGCCGAGCTGCAGCTTCGGGGGTTGTTGCGGGTCCTGCCGCAGAGCGTTCGGTCCGATGTGGTCGCGCTCACCAATCCGGGGGCCGTCGCCGACGGGATCCTCGCGGACGGGACCGCGGGCGTCACGCATCTCGGGATGCGGGGGAACCGGGATCTGAGCGCGCTGCCGCGGCTCGTGAAGCTCATCCGGCGCGGGCGGTACGACGTCGTGCACACGCATCTGTACCGCGCCTGCGTCTACGGCCGCCCGGCCGCCCGGCTCGCCGGGGTGCGGGGGGTGGTCGCCACCGAGCATTCACTCGGGGAGTCGCAGATCGAGGGGCGCCCGCTCACCCGCGGCACCCGCACGCTGTACCGGGCCACCGAGCGGCTCGGCGCCGGGACGTTCGCCGTGTCGGGGACGGTCGCGCGGCGGCTGCGCGACTGGGGGGTGCCCGAGGGCCGCATCCACCTCGCGCCCAACGGCATCGAACCCGACCGCTTCCGGTTCGATCCCGCCGTGCGGGCCGCCACCCGCGCCCGGCTCGGCCTGCCGGCGAACGCGTACGTCGTCGGCGGCGTCGGCCGGCTCGTCACGTCGAAGCGCTTCGACGTCCTGCTGCACGCCGTGGCCGCCGCGCCCCCGCACGCCCACGCCCTGGTCGCCGGGGCCGGCCCCGAGCGCGCCGCGCTCGGCGAGCTCGCCACCGCGCTGGGCATCGCCGGCCGCACGCACATCCTGTCCGCGACCGACGGCCCCCCGCTCGGCGTGCCGGAACTGCTCGCCGCCATCGACCTGTTCGTCTCGCCCTCCGCCGAGGAGTCCTTCGGGCTGGCCGTCCTGGAGGCGCTGGCGGCCGGCCTGCCCGTGCTGCACGCCGCCTGCCCGGCCGTCGAGGACCTGCCGGCCGCGGATGCTCCCGGCGCGCGCCTGGTGAGCGCCGGGGAGTTGGACGCCGCCGTCGCCGCGGAGGTCGCGGCCGGGCCGCGCCGGCTGCCCGTGCCGCCGGCCGTCGGCCAGTACCACATCGCCCGGACGGCGGACCTGGTGATGGACCTCTACACGCGCGTCACCGAGCACCGCACCACCACCACCCGGACGTCCACCCGTCGAACCGTCGAGAAATGAGAACCCGCATGGACGAGAACCGCAGCCGCCCCGCCGGCCCCACCCGTCGCCGCGGCCTGCCCCGCTGGCTGCCGCTCGGCCTCGGCATCGGCGTCGGGCTGCTCGGCGGGGTCGGCTACGGGCTGACCGCGTCGCCGCAGTACGCCGCCACCAGCTACGTGATGGTGGTGCCCGTGCACGGCGACTCCGCGACCGCGCTCGGCTTCGCGCAGGCGTACGGGCGGGTGGTCACCGGGTCCGCGGTGCTGGCGGGCGCGCAGGCCACCACCAAGATGAGCGTGGACGATCTGCGGGGCAGCGTCCAGGCCGCGACCTCCCCCGACGCGCCGATGATCTCCGTGACCGGCACCGGATCGCACGGTCAGACCGCCGCCACCGTCGCCAACGCCGTGGCCCGCTCGCTCACCGAGACCGGCAACCGCAACGCGGCCAGCACCGGCGTACGCCTGCTGGTGTTCTCGCCGGCCGCCGCCCCGACCTCGCCCTCGTCGCCTTCGGTCACGCTGTCCGGCGCGGTCGGGGCCAGCGCGGGCGGCCTGCTGGGCGGGCTGGTGCTGCTGGTACGGCCGAAGGACCGCCGCGAGGAGCCCGCCGCGGCCGTGCCGGGCCCCGCGCCCGAGCCGGTCCGCGAGCAGCCCGCCCGGACGGCGGCCAGGGAGACGGTGTGACCACCGCCGACCCGCTGACCGGGGCCACGGCAAGCCCGCCCGCCCCGGTCCGGGCTGCCCCTGCTGCCCGGGTTGACCCGCTCGCCAAAGCCACGGCTGACCCCGCCGCCCCGGCCAGCGCGAACCCGGCCGGCCCGATCTCGGCCGACCCCCCTGACGTGGCCAGCGCGAACACGGCCGACCCGGTCCCGGCCGACCCCGTTGTCCCGGCCATGGCTAACCCGGCCACCCCCGCCGCCCGCGCAGCGGAAGCCCGCCGCGCGACCGTCCCCGCGCCCGGTGGCGCGTCAACCGGCGCCGGGGCCCCCGACCTGACCGTCACGATCTGCCGCGACCCCGTCGCCTTCGCCGCCCTCGCGCGCGAGTGGGCCGACCTGCACCGGCGGTGCCCGGTCGCCACGCCGTTCCAGTCGCACGCGTGGCTGTACTCCTGGTGGCTGTCGTACGGGACCGGCGGCCGGCGCGGGGCGCGCCGGCTGCGGGTGGTGCTGGTACGCCGGGGCGAGCGTCTTGTCGGGGCGGCGGCGCTGATGCGCGGTCGCGGGCCGCTGCCCGTCCTCGTCCCGCTCGGCGGCGAGATCACCGACTTCACGGACGTCCTGATCGACGCTGACGCCGACACGGGCACAAACACAGGCACCGTCACCGCCGCGCTCGCCGCCGGCCTGCGCAAAGCCGCGCGCGGTGCGCTGATCGACCTGCCCGAGGTGCGCCCTGGCGCCGCCGCCGAGCGGCTGTACGCGCACTGGTCAGGGCCCAAGCGGCGGCTCCCGGACTCCGTCTGCCTGGAGCTGCCCGGCCTGCCGATGGACGAGCTGATCGCCCGGGTGGGCAGCTCCCGCGGCCAGCGGATCCGCGCCAATTTGCGGAAGCTGGACGCCGCCGGGGTCGTCGAACGCGAGGTGCCGGCGGCCGACGTGCCCGCCGCCGTCGGCACGATGCTGCGGCTGCACCTGCTCCAGTGGCAGGGGCGCGGGGTGACACCGGAGCACGTACGGCCGCGCTTCGCCGAGCACCTCGCCCGGGCTGCCGGGCTGATGACGGCCTCGGGCGAGGCGGTGGTCACCGAGTTCAGCGTCGGCGGCGAGGTGCTGGCCGCCAACCTGACCGTGCTCTCGCCGAGCCTGGCCGGCGGCTACCTCTACGGCGCGCACCCGGACCTGCGCGCCACGAAGGTGGACGTCACGACGCTGCTGATGCGGCACGGCGTGCGGCACGCGGCGGGCGGCGGCCGGGGCGCGCTGAGCCTGCTGCGCGGCGCGGAGCCGCACAAGTTCCACTGGCGGCCGGAGCACGTGACGAACCAGCGGCTGCTGCTGGCCGGCCGGCCGCTGGCCGCGCTCCTGCACGCCCGTTACGCCGCCGTCACCGCACGCACCCGGCTGGCCGGGGCCGCGGCCCGCCGGGTGCCCGCGCTCCGCGCCTGGCGGGCCCGGCTGAACGACCTCAGGTCCCGTACGACCTCCGGTACGACCTGAACCCCGTCACCGCGCGGACCCACCCCTACGCCCGGCCCCTACTTCTTCTTCGGCTGGAGCCGGAAGCACACCTGCCCGCTGGCGTACTGCTTCTTCATCTCCGGCGTCAGCTCCATCGGCAGGCAGGCGTCCACGGCGGGCGCGGGCGTGCTGACCGGCTTCGGGACGGGGGCGGCGCCGGGAACGGCGGTCGGGGTGGGCGTGGGCTTGGGCGTGGTGGGCGCGGGAGTGGGCGTCGGCGCCACCGTGGGTGTGGGCGTCGGCGTACCGGACGGCGTGGGCTCCGGGGCCACCGTGGGCGCGGAGCTGACCGTCGGGGTCGGCGTGACGGTCGGCGTGGGAACCGGGGCCGCCCCGGGAGCGGCCGTCTCCCCGGCCACCGGAGTCACACCGGCAGTCGGGGTCACCCCCGGCGTCTCGGTAGCCGTGGCCGTCCCACTGGGCGTGGGCGTCACACCGTCCGTCGGCGTCGCACTCGGAGTGGGCGTCCCCGTGGCACTCGGCGTCCCGCTGGGCGTCGGCGTACCGGTGCCGGCGTCCGTCCCCGTGGCCGTCGGAGTAGGCGTAGCCGTAGCCGTAGCCGTAGGCTCCACCACCGACTTCCGGTCGAACAGCGCCGTCCTGAACACCTTCGACGCCTTCGGGTTCTCGCCGCACTGCCACACGCCGTGCGGGCAGTAGTCGGTGATCGTCTGGTAGAGCGGCTTGTGGTCGCCGATCCAGTCCAGCATCAGGCTCATGTAGTCGGGGTTGTCGCCGTTCCTGAACAGGCCCCACTCGGGGTACGAGATCGCCTTGCCGTGCTCCTTGGCGAAGTCCACCTGCGCCTGGAGCCCGTACGGCTCGTTGACCTCGTCGTAGAAGGTCTCGCCGGGCGGCTGGTCGTAGGAGTCCATGCCGATGATGTCCACCGACTTGTCGCCGGGGTAGCACTGGGTCCAGCCGATGGCGTCCTGGCCGCGGTTCGGTGCGAAGTCGAAGCGGAACTTCTGGCCGGGCACCGCGCGCATCGCGGCCACGATCCGGTTCCAGTACGTCTTCCAGTCCGCCGGGTCGGGCCCGCAGCGGTGCGAGTACGTGGTCCCGTTCATCTCCCAGCCGAGCACGATGACGGTGTCGGGCACGCCCATCGCCACCAGCCGCTCCGCCAGCCGCGTGTAGTGGCTGTCGAAGTCGCCCGCGGCACCCTGCTGGATCCGGGAGCGCACCTCGGCGTCGTCGAGGCCGTCCTCGTTGTTCTGCTGCATGGGGACGTTGAGGACGAACAGCCGGTCGGCTTCGGCGCGCTTCCAGTCGGCCCACGGCTGGAGCAGGCTCGGGTCGCCCTCGATGCTCGACCAGCGGTCGCCGGGCAGGTAGGTGTGGCCGACGCGCAGTTCGGTGCCGCCGAGCCAGGTCTCCAGCTGCGGGATGTGCTGGACTCCGTCGGACCCGGAGTCGGTGAAGGCGCCCATGAACGCGAAGGCGTTCGGCGGGGCGGGGTGGCCGACCGGGCCGCCGGCCGCCTCGGGCGCGTCACCGGCGGCGGTACCGGCGGGGACACCGGCGAACGAGCGGCCGGCGGAGGTCGCGGCGGTGGAGACCGATGACACCGCCGACACCGCCGAGCCGAGCGCGGAATCGGTCAGCCCGGTCATCAGCAGGGCGGCCGTGACGACACCGACACCCGTCCCTGCCACCCAGTGGCGTCGGTTGGCCATGGTCACTCCCTCGTCGTTGAAGCATGCTGAGCACCGTTGTGCAAGAGCTCTCCTCACGGTCAGTCATAACGTAGGAAGAATTGCGCCGCCCGTTGTCCTGGGCCATCCGAGCCTGCCCGGCAGACGGTCCGTCAATCGGACGTAGGCGAGCCGCGTTCAGCAGCGGGCATTCGGTGCCCGGTAATCATCCGACACACCGTCAACCGCATTCCTTGACCAAGGCGATACGAAGTCCGCTGATACCCAGCTCATAGCGGCAGGAAGCCCAGAGCGACATCACTCGGGCGGATGAATTTTCGTGCAGCGATCACCGATTATTCGCGATTGCTCACCCCTACGGCGGCATGATGAGGCTCGGTAACGACCGCCGGACGACTACCGGACGACTGCCTGAAGACTGCCGAACGACCGCCCGCGAGCCAGAGGAGCCGGATGAAGACCGCACGGTCACGCGTGACCCGCAGGCGGCTGATCAGGAGGGGCCTGACCACCGTGGCCGCCGTGTCCGGTACGGGCGCGGCGCTGCGGCCGATGCTGGCCGCGGGCCAGCCGGGCGGCACCGGCGACGAGGCCGGTTCCCGTTCCGGCGACGGCCTCGACGACGGCAGCGGCGACGACACCGAGGCGCTGGCGCAGGGCGCCCCGCAGGACGCGCCCGCGCTGTTCGACGAGGTCTACCGGGGGCGCCGGATCCAGGGCTACCCGTCCACCGACGACGCGCGGCTCGACATCCGGATCGACGGCATGCCGCTGCACGTCATGCGCCGGGTGGACGGCAGCTGGATCAGCATGGCCAACCACTACCAGCCCTACACCACGCCGCTCGCCACGGCCCGTGGCGCGGTCGACGTGATCGGGCGCGCCGAGCTCGCCATGGACATGGACACCGAGCACCACCAATGACCACGACGAGGGGTCGGCATCCGTGTACACCCGGATCAACCAGAGGCATCTGACCAGCAGCCAGCGGACCCGCTTCGTCGAGGCGGTGGTCGAGCTCAAGCGGATGGGTTCCTACGACAAGTACGTGCGCCTGCACGCGAAGTACTTCGCGGCCGACGGTGAGACCGGGCTGCGGGTCGCCCACATGGCGCCGACGTTCTTCCCCTGGCACCGGCGGTTCCTGCTGGCGTTCGAGTCGGAGCTGCAGATGCTCGACCCCGAGGTCAGCATCCCGTACTGGGACTGGACGGTGGACAACTCGGCGAAGTCGCCGCTGTGGGCGCCGGACTTCATGGGCGGCAACGGCCGGGTGAGCGACGGGCAGGTGATGGACGGCCCGTTCGCGTACGGCACCGGCAACTGGCCGATCACCTACGGGGTCACCACCGAGAAGTACCTGACCCGCAACATCGGCCGCCCCGACCGGCCGATCGTGCTGCCGACGAAGGCGGAGCTGTCGGGCGCGCTGGCGATGCCGGTGTACGACACGGCGCCGTGGAACTCCGCGCCGACCACCAAGGGCTTCCGCAACAAGATCGAGGGCTGGACGGTCAGCGACACCAAGGGCGGCTACCTGCACAACCGGGTGCACCAGTGGGTCGGCGGCCACATGATCGGCGGCGCCTCGCCGAACGACCCGGTGTTCTGGCTGCACCACGCCTTCATCGACCTGATCTGGGTGCGCTGGCAGCGGCTGCACCCGAAGTCCCCGTACCTGCCGAGCCGCCCGCTGGCGGCCAACGACCCCGAGCACGGCCGGGTGATCAGCACGGACGAGCCGATGCCGCCGTGGGGGACGAAGCCGTCGCAGATGTTCGACCAGCGGCCGTTCTACTCGTACGAGGAGAACTGAGCACGGACGGTGTCCCCACGTACGCAACGGCCCCCCGCACACCCAGGGGGTGACGGGGGGCCGTTCGGTGGTGGTGCGGATCTACCACTCGCCGCCGTGCACGGAGGCGTTCTCGCAGTGGTTGCCGAACGCCGGGTTCAGCAGACCGATCACGTTGACGGAGTTGCCGCAGACGTTGACCGGGACGTGGACGGGAACCTGGATCAGGTTGCCGGACAGCACGCCCGGGGAACCGACCGCAGCACCCTGGGCACCGGCGTCGGCCGCAGCCACACCAGCGCCGCCGGCCAGCACGGCACCCGCGGCAGCGGTGATCGCCGCAGCCTTTGCGATACGCGACATCAAGATCTCCCTGAGACGAAACCAGCCGCAACAGCTGCGGCTATGACGCTCTGCGCAACGGGACGAGATCATGAATAGTCACGCAAGTTGAGCTGAACCGGTGACGAAGCGGCAGATTCCGCCGTGCGGGTGACTACCGCACCGGAGCGGCGTGCACGGCACCCGGGAGGGTGTGCACGGCGCCCGGGGCGGCCTGCTGGACGGGAGCGGCGGGGTGCGCGGGAGCCGCGGGGTGCGCCGGGGCGGCCTGCTGCGCCGGAGCCGCCGGGTGCGCGGGGACAGCCACGTGCGCCGGGGCAGCCGCCTGGGCCGGGGCCGCTACCGCCGGGGTGCCGGGCAGCGCCGAGTCGGCGGGCAGCGTCGGCAGCGCCGGGGCGCCGGGCAGCGTGGGCAGCGCCGGCAGGCCGGGCAGGTCGGCCTTGGGCAGCCCGCCGCCGAGCGCGGTGGCGACGACCACGTTGACCAGGCCGGTGACGACCTTGGTGCCCGCGGCGACCATCGCCTTGGCGTCCTTGGTCCCGGCGGCCTTGGCCAGCGCGTCGGCGTCCGCCTGGAGCGCGGTGAGGGCGTCGGCGCGCAGGTCGCGCGGGGCCGCCGCGGTCCTGCTCGACTTCGCCGCGTTGCCTGCGGCCTGGGCGGCCTGGCCGGCGGGGGCAGCCGGGACGGCGACCGCTGCCGGGGCCGCGGGGGCGGCGGCCTTGGCGGCGTCGACGGCCTTCTTGACCGCGTCGGTGGCGGCGGTGACCTTGGCCGGGTCGGCCGGCTGGGTCAGGGCGGCCTGCAGCAGGTCGGTGGCCGGCGTGAGGACGCCGCCCAGCTGGCCGAGCGTGCCGGCCTGGGCGAGCACGGCGTCGGCGCCGGGCACGGCAGCGGCGGGACGGGCACCCGAGGTGTTGGTGCCGTGGACGTCGGCGGAAGCGGCGTTGGCGCCGAGCACACCGCCGGCGAGCGAGGCGGCGAGCGCGGTGGAGACGACCACGCCGGTGATCCGGGGGTTACGCATGGGGACAGCTTCCCTTCGGTGGAAAAGAACGGCTACGCAGACCACGGTGAAAAGGGGGCCGCGAGGCCGCAACCGGGGAAATCGGGAAAGGGCCGCGGCCCGGCGGCAACCGGCGGACCGGAATCGCGAAGTACCGGTCGGGTGTTCCGACTTCGCCGCAGCACGGGAATTACCGGACGTCGCCCGCTGATGGGCCGTTAGAGTGCGTACGCGGATTCGACCGCTCCCCTAACGGGGGAATCCGGCGGCCGGGGTCGCCCGCTGAGGTGATATCGGCGGCAGGGGATTGCCCGCGGCCGTTAGGGTCCGGCGCATGAGCCAGACGAATACCGCGAACGACACGTCAGTCCTGAGCCGTCTTGGCACCCTCGTGGTGATCCCGTGGGCCGGCGCGCACCACGAGGACGGCCAGGACATGCCGTTCCTGATGGCCTATTCGCTCGGCGACGGGGTGGGCGGGCCCGCGGCGGTGCAGGAGACCGTGCACGCCGTCGCCCACGAGGCCGGGCTGCCGGTCGGCGGGATGATCCTGGACGTCTCCCGGGCGGCGAACCCGCCGGTGAAGGTGCTGGTCGAGGGCGGCAAGGCGGTGCTGACGATGCCGTACCTGCACGTCACCTGCCCGGTGCCGGACCAGTGGGTGACGGCGGCCAGGCAGCGCGGCACGGTGTACGTGATCCTGTCCGGGCGGCCGTGGCCGGAGGCGGTGCCGGGCCAGGAGGTCACCGAGGAGACGCTGATGGCCTTCGTCGGCGACGAGGACACGCTCGGGGCCGGGGCGCACGTGCTGGTGCCGGTGAGCACGCTGCGGCTGTAGCCGGGGCGGGCCGCGGGGCCTTGCGCGGGCGGGCGGCCGGGCGCGAGCCGGGCCGCCGCCGCCCGGGCAGCCCGGGCGGCGGTACGACGAAAGAAGCGGGGCGCCCCGCGGGACCTCGAAGGTCCCGGGGGCGCCCCGTTCGCGTGCCGGTGGCCGGGTGTCAGCCGTTGACGAGTTCGTTCCCCGCGCTCACCGCGTCGGTGCCGGCCTGCACGGCGTGCTTCACCGCGCCCACCTTCTGGTCGACCTTGTACTCGCCGAGGACGCTGGAGGTGGCGCCCTTGGCCTGCTGGCCCGCGGCGGCGGCCGTCACGGCGGTGCTGCTGAGCGTGCTGCCGAGATCGGCGGCCTGGGCGACGGCCGGGGCGGCGGAGGCGGCGGCGGTCAGCAGGAAGGTGCCGGCCGCGGCGGACGTGAGGATTCGGCTTCCATTCATGATCGATACAACGCGTGAACCGCGCGCAGGGCACGCGTACCGGCCGGTTCGGTCGCCCTCTTCCGCCATCTTCCGCCGTTTCGGCCCTTTCGACCCTTCCGCCCACGCTCACGAACGACCGCCTCCCTTACCGCCCTTCAGCGTCCGCCACGGCTGTAGCGCGGCCGTGACAACTGCCGCACAGAGCAACGACGTCCGGCGGGCAGGCTTCTCTCGTCACACCGTCACACCGTCACACCGTCAGCTCAGCACCACCGTTTCCGGGGGGATCCGCCATGTCCGCAGGCAACCGTCGCCGAAGCCGCCGCAGCACCGCCGCGGCCGTCGCCATGACCGTCGGCCTCACCACCGGGGCCGCGCTGCTGCTCAGCGCGTGCGGCCCGAACGACGCGACCGCCTGCTGCGCGCCGCCGCGGGCGAGCGGCAGCCCGACGGCGACGGCCGGTTCGAACGGCGGCACCGGCGGCAGCGGTGCCAACGGCTCCACCGGCTCGCCCTCCGACGACCCCAAGGGCGCCGGCACGCCCAGCGCGCCCGCCGTGCCCGCCACCCTCAACGGCACCGCGCACAGCCGGCTGACCATCAGCGACGGCTCCCGGTACGTGGTGATGAACGGCACCCGGGTGGACTTCGGCACCCAGGTCCGCGACCTGGCCTGGTCGCCCGACGGCAGCCTGGCCGCGTTCGTCGACGGCGACGGCGACCTGGCGGTGGCCGGCCCCGACGGCGGCGGGCGGCGGGTCATCGCCAAGAACCCCGGCGACCAGAACTGGTCGCACCCGACCTGGCAGGTGCGCCCGGCCGACACGCAGAGCGCGCTGCCCGCGGTGGACGACATCCTCTTCGCCGCCCGCAAGGACGGCGTCTCCCGGCTCTACGGCGTCAGCGCCCAGGGCACCGACGGCACCCCGCACCTGCTCACGCTCAACCGCGAGTTCGACGACAACGTCAAGCCGCTCCCGCAGACCGGCAACGCCTGGCCGAACGCCGGCGGCAAGCACGGCTCCTCGGTCTACGCCAACGCCGGCTCCGGCGAGGTCTACATCCGCGACGACTACCTGCGGCAGCAGGGCTCGGCCCTCACCCCCGGCTCGGAGCCGGCGATGGGGCCGACGAACGACGAGGACATCGTCTTCGTCCGCTCCACCGGCGGCCACGACCACCTGTTCGTGGAGCACTCCACCGACAGCGGCCCCGTCTACCGGGACCTCACCCCGAACGCCACCACCGACTACACCGAGCCGGCCTGGTCGTCGGACGGTCGTACGATCGCGGCGCGCACCCCCGCCGGCATCGTGACGCTGCCGGCCGACGGTTCCGCGGCCCCGGTCAAGGTGTCCGGCTACCAGGGCCTGCCCGCCTTCCGCTGACCGGCCGTCAGCCGCGCCGGGCGGCCAGCTCGGCGCGCAGCTCGTCCAGATGCGCGTCGGCCGTGTCGTGCGGCAGGAACTCCACCGGGTCCAGGAACCGGAACAGCACCTGGTCGGCGGTGACCGCGAACTCGTAGTCGGCGAAGCCGACGACCGCGCCCAGGCTGCCGCGCGCCGCGCCCCGTACGACATGCGACGTCAGGTCGTCGGGGCGCTCCGCGCCCAGCCCGCGGCGGGCGTTGGGCCGGGCCAGGTAGGGGCAGACCATCGAGGCGTAGAGCATGCACGCCCGGTGGCCTGGCCCCTCAAGGGTGGGCGTGAGGTTGCGGTACGGCCGGCCGGCTGCCAGCGCCTCGCCGATCGCCGCGCTCTCCGCCGCCCCGACCACCCGCCAGACGGGGCCGCGCGGTATCAGCACGTCGCAGACCGAGCAGCGCCGTTCCCGCGCGCAGTCGGCGCTGCGCGCGTAGTCGGTGAGCGCGAACCGCGGCTCGTCCCCTTCCCAGGGGGTGATCGCCGGCACCGGGTAGCCGCGTTCGTCCCGCGGTCGGCCCTCGACGGTCGGCGGCATCGGCACCGCGTCGAACCGCACGTCAGGACTCCCGCCCCGCCCGCCAGTCGGCGACGACCTGCTCGACGTCGAACGGCGCCAGGCCGAGCGGCGGCCCCTCCGGCGGCCTGCGTATCGCCGCGCGGATCTTGTCGTTGATGTCGGCGATGAGCTGCCGCACCTTCTCCTCCGAGCGCGCCTTCGCCACCGCGGCGACCACGTCCTCGGCCTCCTTGCGCAGCACCAGCGTCGGCGGCAGGTAGGACAGCCCCTCCGCCCGCATCTTGCCGCGCACCCACCACAGCTCGTCATAGGGCGTGTCGAGGGAGGGCAGCGGCTTGCCGGCGCCGGGCAGGTCGGCGAACTCCCCGCGCGCCTCGGCCTCGCGGATCTGCTTGTCCACCCACGTCTCGAAGGGAACGCCGGGCGGCTTGCGTTCGGTCATACCTCACTCCTCGCGTGGATCGGCAGGCTCGGATCCCGGGCGGCGGCCTCGGGCTCCGAGAGCGGCAAGCTCTGGTTCCGAGATTACAAGGGGGCGCCCGACCGGCGGGACGGCCCTGTGGATAACTTCCGCGGGCCGGCCGGCTACGGCAGCCGCGTACGGACTCGTCCCGCTACGGCAGCGGCGTGCGGGCCCGGGCCGCCAGCAGCGCCACGTCGTCCTCGGTCGCGGACGGCACGAGGCTGCGCAGGATCCGGGCGAGGGTCGCGTCCAGCGGGCCGTCCGGGCGCGGCAGGACCAGCCCGGCGAGCCGGGACAGCGACGCGTCGATGTCCTCGGTGCGGCGTTCCACCAGGCCGTCGGTGTAGAGCAGCAGCGTCTCGCCGGGCTGCCAGGGGACATACACCGTCCGGTAGACGCCGCCCAGGTCCGCGCCCAGCGGCGGCCCCGGCGGCACGTCGAGCAGCCGGACCCGGCCCTCGGCGCTGATCACGGCGGGCGGCAGATGGCCGGCGCTGGCGAACCAGCAGCCGCCGCGCGCGGAGTCGGCGAGCCCCAGCAGGCAGGTCGCGGGGCGCTCCGCGCGGGCCGCCGCCAGCAGCCCGTCCATCCGATGCAGGATCCGGTCCGGCGGCTCGCCGTCGCCCGCCACCACCCGCAGCATCGCCCGGTAGTGGCTCATGTCCACCGCCGCCCCCACGCCGTGCCCCATCACGTCGCCCATCGCCAGCAGCGTCAGCCCGCCGGGCAGCGCCAGGGTGTCGAACCAGTCGCCGCCCACCAGGTCGGTGGCGCCGGCCGGCAGGTAGCGGGTGGCCACGTCCACGTCGGGCTGCGGGTTTCCGGGAGTGGCGAGCAGCGCGCGCTGCAACTCCACGGCGATGCCGTGCTCGCGGCTGTAGCGGCGGGCGTTGTCCAGGCTGATCGCGGCCCGGTCGGCGAGCGCGCGGCCGATCGCGGTGTCCTCGTCGCCGAACGCGGGCGAGCCGCCGGCCCGCACCATGGTGACCGTGCCGAGCCGGCTGCCGCGCGCCGACAGCGGCACCACGAGCGCGGAGTGGATGCCGGCCGCACGGTAGGCCGCCACCCGTTCGGCGTTCGGCGCGGTCCTGCTGATCTGCTCGTCGGGCAGCAGGTTCAGCACCACCGGGTGGCCCGACTCCAGGCAGCGCGGGATCGCCGAGCCCGGCTGGTAGTCCACGTACTCGCCGGGCGTGCCGAAGATCCGCACCTGCTCGCGCAGCGCGGGCTTGGACGCCATCGCCGCCCTGCGCAGCCTGACGGTGCCGTCCGGCGGCGGCCGGTGGCCCTCGCCGCCGCCCATCGCCAGCACCTCCACCGTCGCGGTGTCGGCGATCACCTCGACCAGCAGGTCGGCCAGCTCCTGGCAGGTGCGGTCCATCTCCAGGGTCGAGCCGATCCGGGCGGCGGCGGCGTCGAGCAGCAGCAGCCGCTCCCTGGCCTGCTCCAGCTGGAGCAGGATCTCCCGGTCGGCGCTGACCTCGAGGATCACCCCGCACACGCCGTGCGCCCGGCCGTCGGGGTCGGTCAGCCGGTGGTAGCTGCCCTGCCAGTAGCGCAGCCGGTGCGGGGAGTCGGCGCGGGTCTGGCCGCTGGAGACCATCTCGCGGGGCTTGCCGTCGGCCAGCACCTGGCGCAGGACGTCGTCGTCCGAGTGCACGTCGGGGATCACCTCGGGCAGCGTCCTGCCGAGGTGCGCGGCGGCGGACAGGCCGTTCATCCGGGCCAGGGCGGCGTTGACGTAGGTGTAGCGCAGGTCGGTGTCCAGGACGGCGACGCCGGCGGCGGTGCCTTCGAGGAGCTGGCCCAGCAGCCACTGGGCGGGGACGTCGGACGGGGGCGGGGTCGGCCGCGGGTCGGAGGGGGACGGGGCGGTCTGTGGGGTGTCCGCGGGCGCGGGGCGCGGGCCGTCCGGTGGCTGGGGCCGGAGGCCGGACGGCGGAGGGGTCGCGGGTGGCGGAGGAGCGTCGTCGGGCATCGGCGGTCCTCCTCCTGGTGTCGGGCCGCCGGGCGGCGGGGCCGGGCTGCCGTGGCTCGCGGACCGGCGGACGGGACCGGCCCGCGGGGCCGGCCGTCGCCGGCGGGTACGTTCCACAGTGCCCGCAGGGCCGCGAGTCGGCGATTCAGGGGGCTTCCGGCTGCTCCGCGCGTGGCTGCCCGGCCTGCGGCGACCCGGCTTGCGGCGCCCCGGCCCGCTGCGGGCCGTCCTGCTGCGGCCCGTCCTGCTGCTCCTGGTCACCGGCGGCCTGGACGGCCTCGCCGATCCGGTCCCGCATCGGGCGGCGTTCCAGCGCCGCCAGCGCCTCGCCGATCAGCCTGCTGAGCGGGTACGGCAGCTCGGCCTCGAAGGCGGTGGCCGCCGCAGTGGTGGCGGCCCACTCCCGTTCGAGCGCGGGCAGCAGGGATTCCGCCCTCGGGGCGAGCCGGACGATCCGGCGCCGCGCGTCGGCGCCCGGTGTGAGGGTCACCAACTCCTGGCGGGCCATCTGGGCGACGGTCTGGCTGGCCGCCGAGTGCGTGACGCCCAGGGCCCCGGCCAGCTCCCTGATCGACGCGGGGCCGCCGGCCGCCAGCACCCGGACCACGGGCGTGAAGCGCGGCCGGAAGCCGTCGTCCAGGCCGAGGGCGGGGTAGCAGGCGGCTAGCTCGCCGTCGAGCAGGTCGAGGAGGTGGCGCAGCCGGGTGCCGAGGAGTTCGGGACCGGGGGGTGTGCTCATGATCCGATAATATAACAGCGCTGTTAGATTGACCGCGCCACAGCGCCCCGGCGCCCCCGCGAGCACGAAGGAGCACGCAGTGACCAGCCCCGACCCGCTCTACCCGCCCGTCGAGCCGTACGACGAGGGCATGCTCGACGTCGGCGACGGCAACCTCGTGCACTGGGAGGTGTCGGGCGACCCGGCCGGCAAACCCGCCGTATATGTGCACGGTGGCCCCGGTTCCGGCTGCCGGCCCTCGCAGCGGCGGCTGTTCGACCCGGCGCGCTACCGGATCGTGCTGTTCGACCAGCGCGGCTGCGGCCGGAGCACCCCGCACGCCGCCGACCCCGCCACCGACCTGAGCCGCAACACCACCGACCACCTGATCGCCGACATGGAGCTGCTGCGCCGTCACCTGGGCATCGACCGCTGGCTGCTGATGGGCGGTTCGTGGGGCTCCACGCTGGAACTGGCGTACGCGCAGCGGCATCCGGAGCGGGTGACGGAGATCGTCATCAACGGTGTGACGTCCACCCGGCGGGCCGAGATCGACTGGCTCTACCGGGGCGTCGGCCGGTTCTTCCCGGAGGAGTGGGAACGTTTCCGCGCGGCGGCCGGCCCCGATGTCGACGCCTCCGACGAGCTGGCCGGCGGCCTGGTGGCGGCCTACGCCCGGCTGGCCAACGACCCTGACCCCGCCGTACGGGAGCGGGCCACCGCCGACTGGTGCGCGTGGGAGGACGCGGCGGTGTCGCTCGAACCCGCCGGGAGCGCGCGCCCGTACAGCGACCGGCCCGACCGCGCAAGGCTGGCGATGGTCCGGATCACCACGCACTACTTCGCGCACGCCGCCTGGCTGGAGGAGGGCGCGCTGATCCGGGACGCGCACCTGCTGAAGGGGATTCCCGGCACCCTCTGCCACGGGCGGCACGATCTCAGCTCGCCGGTGGAGACGGCCTGGCACCTCACCAGGGCGTGGCCTGAGGCCACGCTCAAGGTCGTCTCCGACTCGGGCCACAAGGGCAGCGCCACGATGAGCGCGACGCTGCGGGCCGCGCTCGACGGCTACGCGGACGCCTGGACGGCCTGACGGGCCCGCCGCGGGGCCTGACGGGTGGGCTGCGGGGCGCGCTCAGCCCCCGTCAGCAACTCGGCCCCCGTCAGCGCTCAGCCCGCGTCAGCACTCGGCCTGGAGGATGTCGGCGAACTTCTCCAGGCCGACCGACCTGGACGCCTTCACCAGGACCACGTCGGCCGGGTCGAGCAGGCCGTTCAGCACCGGCAGCAGCGCGTCCGGGTCGGGTACCGACTCGATCCGCGGGCAGCCGCCGCGGCGAGCGGCCCCGGCCAGGGCGGTGATCTCGTCGCTGGTCCCGACGGTGACCAGGGTGCCGACGCCCAGTTCGGCGACCAGCCCGCCGATCTCCTCGTGCGCGGCCCGCGCGGTGTCGCCCAGTTCGCGCATCTCGCCCAGCACGGCGACCATCGGGCGGCCGGCGGCCAGCGACACCAGCGCGTGGAGTCCGGCGCGGGTGGACTCGGTGTTGGCGTTGAACGCGTCGTTGACGATGGTGACGCCGTCGGCGCGCTCCAGGACCTCAAGGCGGCCGGCCGACACGGGCTCCGCGGCGGACAGCGCCTCGCCGATCGCGGCCGTGTCCATGCCCAGGACGTGGGCGGCGGCGGCCACCGCGAGCGCGTTGTGCACCTGGTGGGCGCCCAGCAGCCGCAGTCGCACCGGGGCGGACCCGTCCGGGGTGTGCAGGGTGAACGCGGCCCGGCCGGCGTCGGTGCGCACATCTGTGGCGCGTACGGTCGCGTCCTGCCCGGTGCCGTACGTCACGACGGCCGCTGCGGTGCGGGTGGCCATGGCGGCGACCAGGTCGTCGTCGGCGTTGAGCACGGCGACCCCGCCGTCGGCGGCCGGCGGCAGCGACTCGACGAGCTCGCCCTTGGCCTCGGCGATCGCCTGCCGTCCGCCGAACTCGCCCACGTGCGCGGAGCCGACGTTCAGCACGATGCCGATGCGGGGCGGGGTGAGCGTCGTCAGGTACGCGATGTCGCCCTTGTGGCGGGCGCCCATTTCCAGCACAAGGTAGCGGGTGGACTCATCCGCGAGGAGGACGGTGAGCGGCAGGCCGATCTCGGTGTTGAAGCTGCCCGGGGTGGCGACGGTCTCGCCGTGCCGCCCGAGCACCTGGGCGAGCAGGTCCTTGGTGGTGGTCTTCCCGGCGGAGCCCGTCAACGCGACGATCTGGGCGTCGGCCGTACGGGTGAGCGCGTACTGGGCGAGCCGCCCGAGCGCCGCCTGTACGTCGTCCACGACGACCGCGGGCGCCCCCACCGGCCGCTCGGCCAGCACGCAGGCGGCCCCGCGGCGAACGGCCTCCGGCACGAAGTCGTGCCCGTCCACCCGGGCCCCGCTGACGGCGACGAACAGCCCCCCGTCCCGCACGGCCCGCGAATCGCTCGCCCCCGGCGCGTTGACGATCGCCTCGGGATCGCCCACGTCATGCAGGACCCCGCCGGTGGCGGCGGCGATTTCGGCGAGGGTCAGTGACATCGTCACGGCAGGGGCCTTTCGCGCTGGCAGCGGGCTTTCATCGTATGACCCGCCTTCCCCCCGCGCCGGGAAGCTCACCCCGGGTGCGCGCGCCCGCGGGTACGCGCCCTGCGCTGCCGGGCCGGGGTGCCGGGCGGGACGGGCTTGACGTCCGGGTGCTCGCGCCCGACGATCGGCGGATCATGGACATCCTCGTGGAGCCGATGTGAACACGCAGCCGACCAGCACCTCCCGACTCGTCGAGAACTGCCTTCGCGACGCGGAGTTCGCCGAGCTTCCCGGCTACCGGCGCAACAAGGTGCGCGACACCTACCAGCTGCCGGACCGGCGCCGGCTGCTGATCGCGACCGACCGGCAGTCCGCCTTCGACCAGGTCCTGGGCGTGGTGCCCCACAAGGGGCAGGTGCTGACCCAGACCGCGCGCCACTGGTTCGACGAGACGGCGGACATCTGCCCGAACCACGTCATCTCCTACCCGGACCCCAACGTCGTCCTGGCCAAGGACCTGGACATGCTCCCGCTCGAGATCGTGGTGCGCTCGTACCTGACGGGCTCGACCAACACCAGCTTGTGGCCGAGCTACCAGAAGGGTGAACGGGTGCTCTACGGCCACCCGTTCCCCGACGGGATGGTCAAGAACCAGCAGCTGGACCGGCCGGTCATCACGCCCACCACGAAGCCGCTGGACGGCGGGCACGACGAACCGATCACCGAGGCGGAGATCCTGCGCGACCGTCCGGTCACGCCCGCGCAGTGGGAGGAGCTGGCCGAGGTGAGCCTGAAGCTCTTCGCGCGCGGGCAGGAGATGGCCGCCGAGAAGGGGCTGATCCTGGTGGACACCAAGTACGAGTTCGGCGTGGACGAGGACGGCACCCTCGTGGTCGCCGACGAGATCCACACCCCCGACTCCAGCCGCTTCTGGACGGCGGACAGCTACCGCGAGCGGTTCGAGGCGGGGGAGGAGCCGGAGAGCCTCGACAAGGAGTTCCTGCGTCTGTGGGTCGTCAGCCGCTGCGACCCCTACCGGGAGCCGATCCCCGAGATCCCGGTCGAGACGCTGATCGAGTTCAGCACCAAGTACGTCGGCCTGTTCGAGCGGGTCACCGGTCTCGCGTTCGAGGCACCGGAGGCCGGGGCCCCGGTGCGGGAGCGGATCCGGAGCGCGCTGGCGACCGAGCTGCCCGAGTTCTTCTGACCGCCTTCTTCTGACCGCCTTCTTCCGACCGCCTTCTTCCGACCACCGCCCCTGCCCCGGAGGCGGCCGGCTGTCGGCTGTCGGCCGGCGCGGCCTCAGGGGGAGCCGGCCTAGCTGTATTGACCCGCAGGGTTGTTGACACGGCTGATCGGGGGTTGTCCTCCGAGTGCGGTGTGGCAGCGATGGTAGTTGTAAGCGTGCAGGAAGGGTGCGAAGGCTTCGGTGCGTTCGGTGTTGCTGGCGTAGGGCTTGAGGTAGGCCCATTCGTCGAGCAGGGTGCGGTTGAAGCGTTCTACTTTCCCGTTGGTCTGGGGCCGGTAGGGCCGGGTTCGTTTGTGGGTGATCCCGGCCGCGGTCAGGGCGTCGCGCCAGGCGTGGGATTTGTAGCAGGAGCCGTTATCGGTCAGGACACGCTCGACGGTGATCCCGTGGCCGGTGTAGAACGCCTGGGCCCGCTGCCAGAAGGCCACGGCGGTCTCTTTCCGCTCGTCGCCCAGGATCTCGCTGTAGGCCAGGCGGGAGTGGTCGTCGACGGCGGTGTGGATGAAGCTGTAACCGATCTTCGGGGTGCCGGAGGGGCTGCGGGCGGGTGTGGTGGCCTGGCGGTTCGCCTCGCCGGCCTGGCGGTCCATGACGCGGTGGCCGCCACCGTCGGGAATGTTCCCGAGTTTCTTGATGTCGATGTGGACCAGCTCGCCCGGCCGGTCCCGCTCGTAGCGGCGGATCACCGTGCCGGTCGGACGGTCCATCCAGGCCAGCCGGTTCAGGCCGTGCCGGGTCAGGATCCGGTGCACCGTCGATGTCGGCAGGCCGAGGACCGGGCCGATCCGGGCGGGCCCGAGCTTGCGTTCCCGGCGCAATTCGCACACGCGCACTTCGATAGCCGGCTCAGTCCGGTGCGGCGTGGTGCGGGGTCTGCTCGGCCGGTCGGCCAGACCCGCCTCACCCTCGTCCCGCCACCGCTTCACCCACTTGTAGCCCGTTGCCCGGGAGATTCCCATCTCGGCTGCCACATGAGCCACAGGCCGGCCGGCATCGACCCGCTGAACCAGCAGCCGTCTGCCGTGAACGGTCAGCCGGGCATTACGGTGGGACACGAAGACCTCCATGCGGTGCAGTCCTAGACAGCTCCACTGCATCGGAGGTCTTCGCCATGATCAAGCCCGACACGTGTCAACAACGCTCGTGATCAATACACCTAGCGGGGGAGCGACCTGCTCCACACCTCGCGTTCCCCCGCGCCCAGCTCGCCGATCCTGCTCCACCCCCACGCCGCGAGCGTCGTCGCGGCCGGCGCGCTGTCCTCGCTCGCCGGGTCCACCAGCGCCGTGGCCAGCGCGGCGTCGCTGCGCAGGAGGAGCTGGTTCATCAGCCGGGTCGCGATCCCCTGCCGCCGGTAGGCCGGCAGCACCATCAGGCCGGCCAGGGCGAACACCTGGCCGGAGGCCGTGAGTTCTTCGAGCTGGCGCAGCGCGCCGCCGGTGAACTCGCGCCACCACCCGTCGGCCCGGTCGAGCCGGAAACCGTAGGCCGCGCCCGTCATCCGGCGCTCGCTGGCGACGACCATGTCGAAGCCGGGCCGCCGCATGTCGTCGGCGAAGCGCCGCAGGAAGTCCTGGCGCTGGCTGAACTCCTGGCCCGCCGGGCCGTGGTACGCCTCCACGTAGACGTCGGCGACGTCTTCGCGCTGCTGCTCGGCCTGCCATCTGGACATGCGGCGGGTGAACACCTCGGTCACGAACGACTCGCCTCCCGCGTACGCCTCATGCCGACCCGCCACCTCTCCGGTCCGGGTCCGGCCGCCCCCTGCGTACGGCGTTCCCGATCACTACCCACATCGTCGCAGCAGGACACGGCCGGGGAAACAGCCCGGGTGCGGCCCGTTCTGGCCGCCGTGGCGGAGCCGGCTCGGGGGAGCCGGGGACAGGGCTACGACCCGGCCGCGTACAGCAGCGCGCGGGTGGCGGGCAGCGACGCGCGGGCCGGCGGCCAGGTCAGCCGCAAGTGCAGGGTGGGCAGCGGCAGCCGCAGCGCCGTGAGCGTGCCGGCCGCCAGGTCCGCGGCCACCGCGAAGGCCGGCAGCAACGCCACCCCCATGCCCTGCCGGGCCCAGGCGCGCATGACGGCCACGCTGCCGGCCTGGACCCGTTCCACCTCCGGGTCGAAGATCTGGTTGGCGGCGAGCGCGAAGGAGCACGACGAGGCCGCGTTGACCAGCAGCCGCTGGCCGCGGAAGTCGGCCGGGGTGAGCGGGCCGGCGCCGGCCCGCGGGTGGTCGGGGGCGGCGACCAGCACCAGCGGCACCGGGTCGAGGTCGAGGAAGTCGAGCGGGCGCTCGGCGGGCACCGGGAAGCCGAGGCCGCCGAGCGCGGCGCCGTTGTCGAGGACCAGCGCGGCGTCCAGCTCCGCGGCCTGCACCGACGCGAGCAGCGCGGCACGGGACGCCTCGGCCCGCACCTCCACCCGCAGGTCGGGGCGGCGGGCCGCCAGCCGGGTGACGATCGCGGGCACGATCTCCGCGGCGATCGACTCCAGCGCGCCGAGCCGTACGGTGGTCACCTCGCGGCCGGCCGCGTCCGCCGCGAGCACGTCGAGCCTGGCCAGCTCGGCCTGCTCCAGCAGCCGGCCCGCCCAGGTCAGCAGCCGCTCGCCGGCCGCGGTGGGGCGCATGCCGCGCGGGCCGCGGACGAAGAGGCTGACGCCGAGGGCCTGTTCGAGGGTGCGGACGGCCTGCGAGACGGAGGACGGCGCGAGGTCGAGCGAGACGGCCGCGTCGGTGACGCTGCCGTGCCGGACGACGGCCTCGAACGTGCGCAGCTGCCGCAACTCCATGGGTTCCATCGCTCACTCCCCCGCTTTCGGTTTCGCCGAACGCAGCGTGCGGCCGGGCCGGTGGAGCGGGCACGGTGGCGCGCCGCACTCTGGACGCCGTTTCCCCCTGAACACGCGAACCGGAGTTCTTCATGCCCGGCATACCCGGCGGCTCGTCCGCCGCCGCTCCATCCGTGACGCCCGCACCAGGTGCGCGTTCCCCCGCGCCCGGCGCCGCACCGAAACCGTACGCGCTGCTCGGCATCTCGCTCGGCTACTTCATGGTGCTGCTCGACATGACCGTGCTGTCGGTCGCCGAACCCGACCTGGCGCACTCGCTCGGCAGCTCCGTGGCCGGCCTGCAGTGGGCGGTGACCGGCTACACGGTCGCCTTCGGCGCGCTGCTGCTGTCCGCGGGGGCCGCGGCCGACCGCTACGGCGCGCACCGGCTGTTCCGGGGCGGGGTCGCGGCCTTCGGGCTCGGCTCGCTGCTGTGCGCGGGCGCGCCGGACCTGTGGACGCTCGTCGTCCTGCGCGCGGTGCTGGGCGCGGCGGCCGCCGCCTGTGTCCCCAGCTCCATGGCGATGATCACCCGGCTGTACCCGGACCCGGTACGGCGGGCCCGCGCGGTCGCGGTGTGGGCGGCCGTCAGCGGGGCGGCGCTGGCCACCGGGCCGATCGCCGGGGGACTGCTGGTCGGCCTCGCGGGCTGGCGGGCGATCTTCCTCGTCAACGTGCCGCTCGCCGCGCTCACCCTCACCCTGGTCGCGGGTAACGCCGTGCACTGCCCGACCACGCAGCGGCGGATCGACTGGCCGGCCCAGCTGCTGGCGTGCGCGACGCTCGCCCTGGGCACGGACGCGCTCATCGCGCTGGGCGCGCGCAGCTGGACGCACGTGGGCTGGTCGGCGGCCGGGACGCTCGCGGCGGGGGCGCTCTTCGCGGTACGGGAACGGCGCAGCCCCTCGCCCGTGCTGCCCCGGGCGGTGCTGCGGGCGCCCGGCATGGGCACGATGCTGGTGGCCGGGGCGGCGGTCGGGTTCACGTTGAGCGGGATGCTCTTCGTACTGCCGCTGCTGTTCCAGCAGCACCTGGGGTACAGCGCGCTGCTCGCCGGGACGGCGTTCCTCCCGATGACGCTGCCGACGGCCTTCAACCCGCTGCTCACGGGCCGGATCGTGGCGAGGATCGGCCCGCGCGGCCCGGTGCTCGCGGGTCTGTGCCTGCTCGCGGTGTCCGGCGCGGTACTGGGCGCCGCGGTCTGGTCGGCCGCCCCTTACCCCCTGCTGGCGGTGGGCCTGGCGGCGGCCGGCTTCGGCGTCTCCCTGGCGCTGCCCGCCCTGACGACGGCGGTGATCACGCTCGCGCCGCCGGGAGCGGCGGGTTCGGCCGGCGGCCTGCTCAACGCGGTACGCCAGGTGGGTGCGACGCTGGGCGTGGCGGCCCTCGGCGCCTTCCTGACCCTCCCCCCGGCGGCCACCCGGGCCGACCACGGCATGGCCCGCGCGCTGTTCCTGACGACGGCGATCTGCGCGGCGGCGGCCCTGTCCCGCCCGAGGCGGAGCGCCGGGTAAGCGGCCGCCCCGGTGCACGGGTTCGGGCGACGCGCCCGGGGTGGGGAGGGCGGGGCTGGAGGAACGTGCTGGGGTTAGTTCGAACCTGGTCACCCCTTTGGGCTGATGTGCGGCATTTGCCAGCCGCGCATCCCCGCGCCTCGGCTGCGCCCGGACAACCCGGGCCGGTAGGCTTTCCGTGTGATCTTCAAGCGCATCGGAAACGGGCGGCCGTACCCGGACCACGGCCGGGTCAGCACGCGCGAGTGGGCGGACGTCGCGCCCCGTCCCGTGCGGCTGGACCAGTTGGTGACCACCAAGGGACAGCTCGACCTGGAGACACTTCTCGCGGAGGATTCGACCTTCTACGGCGACCTCTTCGCGCACGTCGTGAAATGGCAGGGCGACCTCTATCTGGAGGACGGCCTGCACCGGGCGGTGCGCGCCGCGCTCCAGCAGCGACAGGTGCTGCATGCCCGGGTCCTGGAGATGGACTGACAATCCGCTTACGCTGCGCTCATGAGCATGCTGACCCCCTCCGGGATGGGCGGGAAGTACCGGGTCACCGGGAACGCGTATCCGAAGATGCGCCCGCCGAGACGGCGCGGCCGTTTCGTGGCCGCCATGATCGCCTCGGTCGTCGTCCTCGGCCTCTTCGGCTGGGGGGCGCTGCAGCTCTTCCATGTCTTCAACGGCAAGGACTCGGGCGACACCAAGGCGAACGCGGCCCCGCAGAATCCGACCTGTTCGCCCGCGCCGGTGCCGACGCACACCGCGAAACTGGCGCCGATGCCGCAGCCGGCCGGCGTCACGATGAACGTCTTCAACGCCACTCCGCGCGGCGGCCTGGCCAAGTCCACGGCTGACGAGCTGGCCAAGCGCGGCTTCAAGGTGAACAAGTTCGGGAACGCGCCGCCCGGCTACGACAAGAAGGTCAGCCAGTCCGCGCTGATCGTGGCCGGCCCGGCCGGCGAGGCGGCGGCCCGCGAGGCGGGGACGCAGGTGGCGGGCTCGACGGTGAAGATCGACCCGAAGCGGCGGGACAAGATGGTCGATGTGATGATCGGCACGGCGTTCTCGACGCTGGCGACCCCCGCGGACGCGGCGAAGGCGCGGATCGTGGCGGCGAATCCACCGCCCCCGAAGCCTTCCTGCTCCCCGTCGGCGCACCCGGCGACCAAGCACTAGCCCCCGGGCCCGGTTCATCGGCCGCCCCGCCCCCACCGGGGCGCGGGAAGGGTGCCGGGGCCCGCCGCGGGGCCGGGGGGAGCCCCGCCGGCTAGGCGATCGTGCCGTAGAGACGGTCGCCCGCGTCGCCCAGGCCGGGGACGATGAAGCCGCGGTCGTTCAAGCGCTCGTCCACCGCCGCCGTGACGACGGCGACCGGCTTGCCCGCCAGCTCGCGCTCCATCAGCTCGACCCCCTCGGGCGCCGCCAGCAGGCACAGCGCGGTCACGTCGTCGGCACCGCGCTCGATCAGCAGGTTGATCGCCGCCACCAGCGTCCCCCCGGTCGCGAGCATCGGGTCGACCACGTACACCTGCCGCCCGGACAGGTCGTCCGGCAGCCGGGTGGCGTACGTCTGCGCCGCGAGCGTCTCCTCGTCGCGCACCATGCCGAGGAAGCCGACCTCGGCGGTCGGCAGCAGCCGCACCATGCCGTCGAGCATGCCGAGCCCGGCGCGCAGGATCGGCACCACCAGCGGGCGCGGGTGGGACAGCCGTACGCCGGTGGTGGGCGCGACCGGCGTGCGGATGTCGACCTGTTCGGTCCGCACGTCCCTGGTGGCCTCGTAGGCGAGCAGGGTGACCAGTTCGTCGGCGAGCCGGCGGAAGGTCGGCGAGTCGGTGCGCTCGTCGCGCAGGATCGTGAGCTTGTGCGCGACCAGCGGGTGGTCGATGACGTGGAGACGCATGGCCTGACTGTATCCGCGGCCGTCCCGCCGCAGAACCCGCACCTCTTGTGGCTCCGGTGGGGTAAACCGCCCGTACGAGGGAAACTGGGCTGTATACACCCGGCGGGCACCCGGGTGACCCGATCACAGGGATGGTGGCCCTTATGCCTGCCAAGTCCGGCCGTCCCAGCAGGTCGCAGGGCTCGGACCGGGACGCGGACCCGCATCCGCCGGCCGCGTCCGACACGTCCGGCCGCACCGACACACCGGACCGCGACACCGAGCGGCGCCGCAAGCGCGCCCTCTTCCTGCGCGAGCTGAACGAGGCGAAGGAGCTGCGCGAGCGGGTCCAGCCGCGACGCGCCCATACCGCCCGGTTGCGCCAGCAGATGCGGATGCGCACCTTCCGCTGGTAGCCGCCGCGCGCCGCGCCGAACGGCCCCTAGGGCAAAAAGTGACCAAGACCTGGCACGTCGGGGTGCCGAAGACCCCGCGCGACGCCCCGGTTTCTGCCACGATGCCGAGTGGGTGGGGTCATCATGAGGCCATCATGGGGCCAGCACGTACGACGTCGCACAGGGCGACACTGAGCGGCATCGCACGATCAGCCATCATGAGCAGTCATCATGAAATGCCAGGCGACCTTACCCGGTCCGGACGGCCTGAGACCCAGTGGGAGAGTCACGGTGTACTTCGCCGCACTGCTCGCGCGCACCGAGGACGGTTGGCACGCGAGCGAACCTGATCTCGACGATGTGGAAACCCTCGCCGATCTGAGTGATCTGGCCCGCGCGGCCGGCGACGAGGAGGAGACGGTTCTGGTCTTCATCGAGCAGGAGGACGCCTGGTTCGGCGTCATCCGGGTCGATGGGGAGGAGGACCCCAGAATCTATGTGTCCGACGCGGCGGCAGCCGCCCGCAGCTCGTACGGGGAGATCCTGCTCACCGACGAGGTGCTCGGACGCGACCCGGAAGACCTTGACGACCTGGTCGATCTCGACGGCACCGAGGACGGCGACAACGACGATGCCGAGGACGCCGTGGCGGGCCCCTCGGAAGACCACGTGCCGGCCGGCCCGCTCGGTGACACCGGGCTGCTCGGCGATCTCGGCATGAGCACCGCGCAGCTGCTCGAACTGAGCGGGGACGGCGCACTGACCGGCGAGGCGCTCGGCGAGATCGCCGACGCGCTGGGCTGCGCGGATGTACTGGAGGCGGTCCGCTGACGCCATCCGACCCACCGCCCCGCCACGGGGACCCCGTCCGCGACCCCTGGGCGCCCGCCATGCGGCTCGCCCTGGCCGAGGCGGAGCACGCCCCGCTCACCGGTGACGTCCCGGTGGGCGCGGTCGTGCTCGGCCCGGACGGCGCGGTGCTCTCCAGGGCCCGCAACGAGCGGGAGGCCACCGGCGACCCCACCGCGCACGCGGAGGTGCTGGCCATCCGGCGGGCCGCCGAGGCCGTCGGCCAGTGGCGGCTGACCGGCTGCACGCTGGCGGTCACCCTGGAGCCGTGCACGATGTGCGCGGGCGCGATCGTGCTCTCCCGGCTCGACCGCGTGGTCTACGCCGCCGCCGACCCCAAGGCGGGCGCGGCGGGCTCGCTGTGGGACGTGGTCCGCGACCGCCGCCTCAACCACCGCCCCGAGGTGATCGCCGGCGTCCTCCCGTCCCCCGCCGCCGACCTCCTCACCCACTTCTTCCGCACCGCCCCCCGCTGACCCCTCACCTCTGACCGCCGGAACAACCGATTTCGGGCCGACGCCCACCGTGGGCTAGGATCTGTCTCGGTAGCGTGTCCGAGTGGCCTAAGGAGCACGCCTCGAAAGCGTGTGTGGGGGCAACTCCACCGTGGGTTCAAATCCCACCGCTACCGCTCTGAGCAGCACGGATCCGGGCTGACTGCGAACTTAGCAGTCAGCCCGGACCTGTTTCCGTCTCAGTTCCCGTCTCACTTGCCGCTTGTGGGGCCCCCAGACGGCTCCTGCGGGACGTTTCCACCACCCTCCGCCGCACGGGTCCAGAGCAGTCCCCCGACGCGCTTGGCGACGTCCTGACGGATCGAGTCGGTCACGTGCTGGTAGCGCGCGGCCATCGCGGTGGACGACCAGCCCATGATGGACATCACGGTCCGCTCGGGCACACCGAGGATCAACAGGACGGTGGACGCGGTGTGCCGAGCATCGTGCAGTCGCCCGTCCCGCACTCCGGCGCCGGTGAGCAGCCGCTTCCATTCGTCGTAGTCCGACCGTGGGTTCAGCGGCTCACCGGTCTCGGTGGCGAACACCCAGTCCCCCGCCGTCCAGTCCCCGCCAGCCGCGACCCGTTCGCGGCCCTGCGCATCCCGGTGCAGCTTAAGCAGATCGGCGAGTTCGTCGGGCAAGCCGATGATCCGCTTACCGGCCCGCGACTTGGTCTCGGCGGTGTCCTCGTTCTTGCGAAGCCGCTGCGGGCAGTACCCGGCATGCTTCCGGCCGCACGGCTTCTGACAGCCATGCTTGTACTTCGGCCGAAGCCGGTTGCGACGCACGCGGATCGCGCCGGCGTCGAAATCGACGTCCCGCCACCGCATTCCGAGACATTCGCCCTGCCGGAGTCCGAGGGCCAACGCGATGGCCCAACGGGTGCTGTTCCGGCTCTTCGCGGCTTCCTCCAAGAGCCGCTGTACTTCCTTGACCGAGTAGGGGTCTACCTCCTCTTCGGTGATGCGCGGTGGCTTGGCGAGCGTCGCCACGTTGCGCACGACGTGCCCGCGGCGCATGGCCTCATTGAGAGCAACCCGGATCGTGCGGTGGGCCTGGTGAGCGGTGGCGGGTTTGCTGCCGGCGCGCTGCATCTTCGCGTAGAGCCGTTCCAGGTGCTCCGGCTCCAACTTGTCGAGCCGGTGTTTGCCGATCCCCGGAATCAGGTGGACGTACACGGCTGAGTGATAGGCGGAGTACGAGGATTCCCGGATCACCGGGGGTGCCGTGATGTTCTCCATCCAGTGCGTCAGCCACGCCTTGACGGTCCACGGCTTGCCCGCCTTAGGGACGGCGCCGGTGTCGCGCTGTTTCTCCAGTTCCCGCACGGCCTTGATGACTTGCGCTTCGGTCTTTCGCTCCACGTGTCGCCGGTCCGGCGAACCGTCATCCTTGACGCCGACCGTGACGCGTCCGTGCCATTTGCCGTCGCTGCCCAAATAGATGGTGGACGCGCCATTGGGCCTACGGGTCTTCTTCGGTTCTTTTTCCACAGGTTCACTCCGTGGTTGTGGACGAACGGAAAACCCGGAGTGGTGGCACCCCGGTACGGGATGCCACCACTTCGGGCAGGGTGATCAGGCGGCGCGCTGTTCTGCGCGCAGGCGCTCAACGAACTCGGGAACGGCAGCGGCAGGTACCCGTCGCAGGTGGCCGATGGGCACGGATTCCAGGGCCCCGGTTCGGATGAGCTTGAAGCAGGTGGTTCGCCCGATCCGCAGGCGGCGGGCGGCTTCTTCAACGGTGAGAAGGACGACTTCAGGTCCGGCGGTGGTGGTGTCGCTGACGAACTCGGTGATGACGGCGGTAGTCACTGCGACTCCTTCACGCGAATGCGATGCGCGTCGGGAAGGGTGGCGGCGGCCCCCTTCCTGTCAGGTCCGCTACCTCCGCTACCTCCGCTACCGCCCTGGTCAGGGGCATGTTCGTGGTAGCGGATGGGGTAGCGGGTAGCGGATGTGCCGCTACCGGCGGGGGCGGGCGCCGGTAGCGGCAGCGGGCTTGCGGTAGCGGACGGGTAGCGGATGCGGCATGGTTTGCCGCTACCTCGTTCCCGCAGGTCAGGCGGTGTTTTCCAGGCCCGGTAGCGGAGGTAGCGGATTTTCCGGGGGCGGGGGGCAGTACCGGTTCCAGGCGTCGGCGAGGTCGGCGGCGTAGTAGCCCTTGGCGACGCCGTCGCCGGTCTTGATGTTGCGGGCTTTGACCGGCTCGTTGTCCGTGGTGACGTACTCCGCCAGGCGCCTGGCCAGGGTGCGGGCGTCCAGCGGCTTGCCGCCGATGTCGGCCCACGGTGCGTCGTCCATGCCGTTGAGGGTGGCCAGGATGTGCGCGGTGGGCATGCGGTGCGCCCCGCAGAACACGTTGTCGCGCAGGTCGGTCAGCAGCCGGATGCCGATGCTGGCTTTGTCGTCCTTCTTCGCGGCGGTGACCAGTTCCAGGCAGGCGGCGCGGGCCCGCTCCGGCCAGGCCCCGCCGGCGGCGTCGGCGACGGCGAGCAGCGGTTCCCACACGTCCGCCGGGCGGTCGGTGACGCCTTCGGGCATGGCGGGGATGGTGTCGGCGACCTGTTCGCGGACCGTACCGGCCCAGTGGGCGAGGCGGTCGCGCAGGGCATGGCCCTCGCGTTCGTGGGTGCGCAGCCGCCAGGGTTCGACGCTCTCGTTGGGGGCGCGGCGCCGCATGCGGACGATGACGGCGCGGGTCAGGATCGTGTCGGGCAGCGAGCCGAGTCCGGCCATGGCCACCGCGCAGAACGACGGGAACTCCGTCGGGGTCTGGATGCTGCCCTCACCGACGCACCGCAGGGTGCCGGCGCCGCGGCGGTGCCCGGCGTTGATGAACGCCCGGAGCTGTTCGTCGCCTCCGGCCGCAGGGCCGAAGATGGCGTCCACCTCGTCAAACAGAATCGTGGGGCGGCCCTCGGGTGCGGACACCGCCCGCACCACGGCGTTGGTGGTGGCGTTGGCGGCCATCAGGCGGTGCGGGACCAGCGTCTCCATGACCTCCAGCGCGCGGGACTTGCCCGATCCCGGTTCGGGGGACAGGAACGCGATGCGCGGGGTGGAGTCGAAGCACTCGATCAGGTGCGCGTGCGCGTCCCAGAGTGTGACGGCGACGTAGGCGGCTTCCAGCGGGAAGACGTTGAACCGGCGGTGGAACCGCTCGATCTCGTTGAGCAGGTCGGCGCCGGTCTCGGCCGGGATTTCCCGGGTGGTGGTCATGCTGCCTGCCTCCGTTCGGGTGCGGTGTGCAGCGGGCAGTGGGCGCGGTGGTCGTGGTGGGCGGTGACCAGGGCGATCACGTCGGGACGGGTGCGGGCGGTGACGTGGCGTCCGCAGTCGCAGTGCGAGGTGGCCGAGACGGGGGCTCGCCAGTCCGACGGGCACACGATGTGCAGCCACCCGATCACCCTGGGCTCGGCGGCCGGGCGTGGGTCAGGGAGACCAGCGGAAGGGACGCCCTGCCGGGCGGCGGCCTTCGGCGCGCTACGGCCAGTGGTGGGGTCGGGCGTTTCGGCGGCCCGGGCGCGGTCGGGGGTGGGGGAGTTGCTTTTCAGGCGGGGGGTGCTGGTGGTGGTCATGCCGCATCCCGGGCCCGGGCGGTACGAATGGACCAGTCCAGGGCGCTGCGGATCGTGGCGCGGCACTCGGACGCCGGCAGTCCCGCCGACTCCCCCGCCGCCTGAAAAGCCGCTTCCACGGTGGCGCGGTCAAGGTCGCCCCATGCCACGAACCGGCCCACCGCCCGCACAGCGCGCAGCAGTTCGGTGTTGCGACCACCCTCGTTCGCGGTGGCAACGGCGGCAGTTTCGGCCGTGAAGACGGCCGCCGCGTAGCCTGCGCCCCTGTGTGGCACGGCCGGGGCCGTTAGTGCCCGCGATGACTGACGGGCCGTCAGATCGGCGTACAGCCATTCCGGCAGGGGCGCGACGGGGGCGGTGATCCGTTCGTAGGGACGGCCGTTGACGACGCTGCCGGCGGCCACGACATAGCCGCCGTGTGCGCGGGTGTCGATCAGCGGGCCCAAGCTTGAGGCGGTGTTGGACAGCCGGGCACCGGCCGGGGCGGTGAAGTACAGATGCAGTCCACCGCCCGCGGTCCGGACGGTGTAGGTGGTGGGGACGGCGTGTCCGGCGCGCTCGCAGAGCGCACGAAAGGTCGTCACGCCGGAAGGCGTGTCCGTACTGCCGTTGCCCTTGGTCTTGGGCATGTCGAGGTCGATGACGACCAGGCCGGCCGGTCCGGTGGCCAGCCCGATGTTGTACGGGGCGACGGTCCAGGCGGTGCGGATGCGGTCGGGGTCGGTGGTGGCGCGCTGTTCCCACTTGCGGTGCCCGGCGGTGCAGTCGCCGGTGCGGGGGCAGTCGTCTTCGCCGTGTAGGGCGGGGTACTTGCGCCCGGGACGGAGCGGGATGACGGGCCAGCCGTGTCGAGCGGCGTCCAGGGCGGCGGTGAGCAGGTGGTGGTTCATGCCGCCACCGCCGTTCGCTGGTCGGTGGTGGCCTGGTCGGCTCCCAGCAGCAGGCCGTAGGCGCGGTGGGCCTGTTGGGGTACGACGCCGTTGCCGAGGATTTTGAGTTGCTGGGCGCGGGGGATGTCGGGCACGTCGGTGACCCAGCCGGCGGGCAGGCCCATCATCCATTCCACGAACAGTGGTGACAGGCGGCGGTTGCCGCGGGTGCCGGGTTCGGTGGGGCAGGGTGCGGGGCGGCCGGTGACGGTTTCCCAGCGGTGGATGGCGGGGCGGTAGTCGGTGCCGTCGTGGGCGATCCACCGGGAGTCCAGGCGGACGGCTTGGCCGGGCAGGTAGTACCGGCCGTGGGTGTCACGCTGATTGGGCCCGCCGTGCGGCCCGTCACTGGCCTTGGGGGTGGGCAGGAGGTTGACGACCACCTCGTTCAGCGGCCGGGAGTTGGTGCCGATCAGGTTCGACGCACCGGACTTCCAGTCCCGGGCCGCCGGTGTCGGCAGCAGCGCCGGCGGGGTCAGGGCCCGGTCGTCGAGCCCGACCCGGGGTCGGGGAGCCTGGTGACCAGGGTCCGCAGGTTCATCCCGCCGCGGCGGTTGGGGGAGGTTCCGGGTCCGCCAGTGCCGTCCGAGGTCGTCGGGGTCGGCATCAGCGCGATGGGCGAGGCAGAACCAGCGGTCGCGGACGTGCGGGGCGCCGGTTTCGGGGTCACCAGCTCGTAGGCATGTCCACCGCGCGTCATACCCGTCCTGGGCCAGGTCGCCGGCGACGACGTCCAGCCCCCGCGAGCGGAGCGCCGCCACGTTCTCCAGGAAGACGTAGCGCGGTCGAATGACGCGAACAGCCGCATGGACGTTCTTCCAGATCCGCGACCACTGGCCATGGATACCGTCCCTCTTTCCTGCGTTGGAGATGTTGCGGCACGGGAACCCGGCCACGACCACCTGCGGTGCGAACGTGGCCGCGATGGTCTGCCAGTCGGCGGTGGTGATGTCACCGAGGTTGGGGATGCTCGGGTGGTGGGCGGCGAACACCGTCGCGGCGAACGGGTCGTTGTCGGCGTAGGCCACCGGGACCAGGCCAAGCCCTGCGGACAGAGCGCACTCAAGACCGCCGTAGCCGGCGCACAGCGCCAGCGCGCGGGGCGGTGGGCCCGATGCGGTCCCGGAATGGATGGGATGGGTCATGCTGGTGTCTCCAGTTCCTTGACGGGATTGCTGGTGCCGGGACGGCCGCGACACTTTGGCGAGAGGCGCGGTCGTCCCGGGCGGGGTCAGAAGATCTCGGTGGCGGTGACGCGGCCACCGGTGAGGAGTTCGGCCAGCTCGCGGCGGGTCAGGGTGCGGCACTCGGGCTCGGGCCAGTCGTCGCAGTCCAGTTGGACGGTGACGAGTCCGTCGGGGTCGGTGCCGGGGTCGCCGGTGATCCAGGGGAAGGGCCGGGTGTCGGCGGCGGCGGTGAACACCCGCAGGGCCACGCCGGCAGCGGCGTCGGGCACGGCGTAGACCCTGCCGCCGTCCAGGGAGGCCAGCAGCCGGGCCGCGTGGTGCTCGCACCCGTCCGCGCCGGCGTTGTCGGCGTCCAGCACGGTGACGGCGACCGGGCCGGCGCACGGGGTGGGGTCATCGGAGTGCGCCGCGGGGCAGCGGGAGATGGCCTCCGCAGCCACCGGGACGAACCACCCCTCCATACGCTGCTGCAAAACCTGCGCGGCGACCGGCAGTCGGGGGCGGTCAGGGATCTCGCGGACGACGGCCTGTCGCAGCATGTCCGCCACGTGCGGTTCCAGGGTCAGAACGCCGTCGTAGAAGGTTCCGTCGGGCGTGCGGGTGTAGATGTCCATCTGTGCGCCGCCGCCGTCGGTGGCAGCGATCCGAACGCCGAGCAGCCGTTCCGGGACGGGCCTTTCCTGCGCGGCGGGGATGGTGGTGTCGGTCATGGGGTCTCCTCGTTGCGGTTGTGGCAGGGCCAGCAGGCCCCGAGCGAGGTGGGGATGACGTATCCGGCGTCGCGCCGGCAGTCCGGGCAGGTGCGGCGGGCGCGCATCATCGCGGCGTGGGCCCGCCACCGGCCGGGGGTCATGGGTCGGATGGGTCGGGCGGTGGTCGGGTCGTAGAGGTTGGCGGTGCGCCAGCCGCCGGTGTGGCGGGCTTTGCGGGAGCGCCAGCGCAGTTCGCCGACCACTTCGGCGCGGGCGTGGCTCAGGCCCTTGGCGCGGAGTTGGGTGCGGGTCATGAGGCCGTGCGGGGCCTGGCGGTAGCGGTAGATCGGGAGTGCGGCCACAGGGGTTCCCTCCGCTCGGGTGGTGGCCGTGTTGGTGACTGTGCGTACAGGGAGGGAGGCAGAGGGAACCCTTGAAGACCAGTGCTTTCGGGGTTTCCGCAGGTCGCGGGAGTGCGCCTCCCTGCCTCCCTGTAGGGGAGTTGTCGCAGATCAGCTCAGGGAGGCGGGGTCAGGGAGGGGGTCAGGGAGTTCTCCCTGCCTCCCTGACCCCCTCCCTGAACTCTCAGTCACCATCAGCGAAGGAGTCGGCGTCCGTGTCGCGGTCGGCGAGGGCTTCGCGGACGCGGTCGCGGTCCACGACCATGCGGCCGTCGGACTTGCGGACCGCGTCGAACGGGTCCAGGACGCGGCGCAGGTCCAGGAACGTCCAACTGCCGTACTCGCGCAGGTTGTGCGCGGCCAACCGCTGCAAGACCTCCTGGGTTCGCATCCGCTCCTGCTCGCCGAGCACGGTGTTGATGTCGGCGAGGTGATCGGCCACCTCACCGGCCGGCACTGCGGTGGCCGATGGGGTGACACCCTCGCGCAGCGCCAGAGCGCGCTGCACGACCGGGATCACCTGGTCGGTGCCGGCGTCTTTGCGGACGTAGTAGGTGCGCAGCAGCTCGAAGGTGTTCTTGGTGAAGCCCACGGTCAGGGTGGTGCCGACGTCTTCGGACGCGCTGAGGGTGGTGGCGGTGATGCCGGCGCGGTGCTTGCCGGTGCCCAACAGTCCGTCGTTGGCGACGTGGTCGCCGACGGCGAACGCGGCCCGGTGGGAGGTGTTGCGGGTGACGTCCTTCGGGATGCTGTCCGCGGTCGGCGAGACGGTGACCCAGATCAGGGTGATCCCGAGCTTGCGGGCCTTCTTCATCACCTTGATGGCCAGCTCAGCGGCTTCCTCGCCGTACTTCTTGTGCATGAACAGCTCGTGGCACTCATCGAACACCACGACGCGGGGGCGCATCCGCGGGTCGCGTTGGGCCAGTTCCCGGGTCAGCTTCGGGTCGTCCCCGCCCAACTCGGCCAGCAGCTTGCCCCGCTCGGTGACCTCGTCACGCAGGTCCCGCAACGCCTTCAGGGCCGCTTCGACCTGCTCGTCTTCATCGCCCTTGACCAGCGTGCGCAGGCGCTCGCGCATGGGGTCGTAGTCGATGTTGTAGGCCATGACGTAGACGTCGATGTCCACCAGCGGATCGAGCATCGCCCCCAGCAGCAGACCCACGGTCAGCGACGACTTTCCGGTGCCCATGATCCCGCCGATCATGTAGTTGGCGGCCATGAGCTTGCCGAACACCGGCTCCCCCCGCTGGGACACCCCGACGGGCACGCCCTTGAAGTAGTCCGCGGTCCCCTCGGTCAGCAGCGGCCACGGCGGAACCTGCCCGGACAGCGATCCCTGGTCGGCTACCCACAGATCCATCACGCCCGGCTGGTCGCGCGGTTCCGTCGGCCACACCTCCACCGGAAGGCGCAGCAGGTTGTGGGCCAGGACCTTCTTGGCGGTGTTGACCATCTCCACGGTCACGCCCATCGGGAGCTGCAACCGCGTGTGGTAGCCGTTGCCCAGCCGCACGGTGGGGGAGACCCAGCGCGGTTGCCAGCCGTCCTTGAACGCCTTGTTCATCCGGGCAATGCCCAGGTTGCGCAGCGCGTCCAGGATCGCGCCCTCATCGGGGACCACGTCCCGCTTGTCCTGCTGACCGGCGGGCAGGGCCCACTGGGGGGCGGCCTGCCCGCGCCGGCCGGTGTTCCACAACCCGAGGAAGGTCAGCCACGGCGCGAGGAACAGCGCCGGGCCCCACACCACGGACACGATGAGCACCGCCCAGCGGATCATGTCCACGGTGAACATCACCGGGCCGATGACCATCGCGGGGTCGCGTTCGGCGATGGCCAGGACGGTGCCGAGTGCCAGCAGGCCACCGGTCGCACCCAGGGTGGCAACGGTCGCGGACTTCACCAGCCGCGGCCCGGACGTCAGCAGGTCCATACGGCGCTGGTGGCGCTGCTGCCGGAACAGCGCCGCGCGCTGCTCCCACTCCATCGCCACCTCATGCTGACCGGCCACCTCAGCCGAACGCATCATCCGCTCGTGCCGGGCCACCGTGCGCCCGTCCCAGGTCCGCTTCGCGATGATGCGGGCACCGCCGACCATGTAGGCGGTGTGCCGCACGGCCAGCCGCACACCGGTCCTGGTCCGGTCATGGGTGATGACGTGCGCCGTCACACTTGCGGCACGGCGCAGGCGCACCACGTGACGCACCGCCGCCCGGCCGGCAGCGGACTTGCCCGCGGTGTCGTCGGGGGGAAGAACAACGCCTTCCAGCACGGTGCGCGGGGCGTCGGTGGCGGTGCCGGTGGCCGGCGGGGTGTCATGTTCGGTGAGGTCGGGTATTGGGCCGCGGGTGCGGGCCCGCCGTTCGTCAAGGTGAATGATCTCGGTCATGCTGGGGTCTCCTGCTTCCTGCATGGGGAGTTCAGGGGCCTGGGCCGGCCGGTGTCTTGGCGGATGTGCGGCCGGCCCGGGGCGGAGCTACGTGCGGGCCGCGGCGGCCTCCCTGACGGCGCGCTTGCGGGCGCCGTCCAGGATGCGGTCAACCTTGGCCTGCAAGTCGGCCTGATAGACGTCCTCACCGGCGATGGCGCGTTTGGCCATACGGCCGATGTACCAGGCGACCCTGGCCGCTTCGGCGCTGGTCAGCGGCGGGTCGTTGGGGTGGGTACGGATCATCGGTTCTCCTCAACGGCCGGTCTTGCGGTTGATGCCGGGGCAGCCGTTGCGGGCGTGGTCCTGGCAGGGCGGGCACGGGGCGTTGCCGCGCCCGAACCCGAACCAATTGCCGCGGTGCAGCCGGGCGTGCGCCACGCACTGCGCGCACTCGGGCCTCACTTGCCGGCCCGGCGGATGTCGCGGTAGATGCCGTAGACGACCAGCGCGACCAGCGCGACGGACGCCGACGCGATGGCCAGGGCGACCGCGGCGAACGCCACGGTGATCATGAGCATGGAGCCGCCGACGGCGACCGCGAGCCACTTGCCGGCCGTGCCAGAGGGATGGACCGCGACCGGCGGCGGGGGCGGCGCGGCGGGCTGCTGGGCCTGGATGACCTGCGCGGCCTGGACTGCGGCGAGGATGACGGCGAACTGTTCGCCCTGCCGGGCGGCTTCGACCGCATCCGCGGTCGCTTTGGCGAGGTCGGTCATGGTGACCAGGGCCTTTCGGATGAGGAGTGCGGCCAGGATGAGGACGGCGAGAGGGAACGCGCGCATGCCAACTCGCCCCGGTCAGCCGGTGACGGTGTCGGCGGTGCAGCGCTTCCACGCGGCCCGAAGCCGGACCTCGGAGGCACTGTGCCCGGCGGCCCGGAACCGGGCGGCCAGCTCCCGGTAGGACGGCGGAGGCGTCTGGGAGGCCAGCAGCGCGGCCACGATCTGACCGAGTTCGGCGTCACTGAGCGCCGGGGCATCCAGCGCGGCCGGACCCGGGACCGGTTCGACCGGGCCCCACACCGGCAGCTCCCACCGTGCCGTGACGGCAGTGCCACCGGTCGTCATGCTGGCCAGAGCACGTGAGGTGTCCTCACCGGCGCGGGCCTTCTCCAGCGTGGACCAGGCGTCCGACAGCGTCGCGGCGGTGTGCGCCTGAACCCGGGCGACCCGGGCGCCGGCGGCCGTCACGGCGGTCAGCCGGGTCTCCTCGGTGGTGGAGTCCGCATGGAGCCGGGCCCGTGCCACGGCGGCCTGATCGCGCGCTTCCTGCTGGATACCTGCGATGGCGTCCAGCGCGGCCGGGGTGAGCGCAGTGCGCTCCCACAGCCCGTGCACCAGCCACAACGCCTTCGCGGCCAGCGGCAGCCAGGCCACCGCCAGCCACGCCCCGGCCGAGCCGCCGGCGAGCATCGCGTGGGCGACCAGAACGCCCGTTGCGGCGGTGCCGAAGCACCAGCCGACCGCGGTCACCGGCCGGGAGTGGTCGCCCTGCGCGGCCAGGCGCCGTTCGTAGGCCAGGGTGGCCAGCCAACCGCCGTCCAGCCCGAGCCCGACGACCAGCGCGACCGGCCACGGCATCGCCGTGCCCAGCCACATCACCACAACCGCCAGCGTCAGCACCATCGACACGGCCGTCATCGCAACGGCCGGCGCCACAGTGAGCAGAGTCCGTGTCATGCGCGTGCGCCGGTTCATGCCGCACCGCCATCCAGACCGGCGGGCCGCACGTCCAGGGACGCGATCAACTCGACAACGGTGGTGTCGGCGTCGTCGGGGTCCGGGGACGCCTCGAACCACTCCCACTCCGCCCCGGGCGCGGCCTGGTAGCCGAGATCGGCCAGGGCGTCACGGCGCAGGGCCGGCGTCGGGACCGGCGCACCGGCCGCCCATGCCAGCTCCGGATGCTGCGACAGCGGAACACCGGTCAGCGGCACGAACAGGTGCCACCGGCCGTCAGGGTGCTTCGACATCAGCGCGCGCACGGTGGTGCTCATGCCGCCCACCCCTTCCCGCGGGTCTGGTTCCGCCGGCGGCCGGTCAGGGCCGGGCGGCCGGCGGGGGCCAGGTGCAGAAGCTCCGGCATCGTGCGGCCGATCGTGTCCGCGGCGAGCGCGGTGGTGCGGTCGAACAGGCCGGGGTCGTCGGCGAGGATGTCGCGGCCCGCGGCCTCACGGGCGGCGCGCTCGTCGGGCGTCTCGCCGTCCTCGCCCAACCACAGCGCCAGCGGCGTGCCCAGGGCGAGTTCGAGGAAGTCGTCAGTGGTCAGGGCCGTGTGCGGCCCGATGAAATCACGCATGGGGAAGTCTCCGAACGGAGTGAAGGGGGACCGGGCCGGCCGGTGTCTTTGGCGGATGTGCGGCCGTCCCGGGCCTGGATGGGCGGTGAGAGTGCCCCGGGCGGGATTCGATCCCGCGGCGTCATGCCGGGTCCGGGGCTGGGGGTTGGGTTCCTACCGGTGGCAGCCGCATCCGTCGCAGTAGCCGTTGGCGCCGGGACGGGCGCGGAGGCACCGGCAGTGCAGGGTGTGGGCGTTGTCGCGATCGCGGGGATCGAGGAAGCGCTGAGGCAGATTCGGGTCGGCCTCAGCGTGCTCGACACGGCGGTTGGCCGTGTACCAGGCCGGCGTTCGGTCGGTCTCGTCAACGAGCGCGGCGAGTGCCCTGCCGGCGGTCTTGAGGCGCACGATCGCGACGATCGCGGCGAGGGGGTTCAACGGCACGGCTACCGCCCCCGGGGCTGGTCGGCCAGATGAGCGGCGTCCTCGTACGTGCTGCGGATCTGGTCCTGCTGCCAGACCAGGTCACCACCGGCCGGTGCCGGGTCCTGGTCGGCCAGATGGGCGGCGAGCGCGTCGCCCCGCTGCTGAAGGTTCCACGCGGTGTTCGCGTCGGCGGCCGTCACCGGCCGCTGCCGTTCTCGGAGCGCTTGTTGGCTTCGGCGACCTTGCGCGACATCTCCGCGCGTTCGGCGTCTGTCAGACTGGTGACCACAGGTTCCTCCCAAGGGTTCCTGTACAGCGGCACCTCGGGTTGCGCCCCGGGGTGCCGCGCTCGTTGGGCTGATCGTTCGAGCAACCCGCGGCCCGACATCGGCACCCGGACCGGGTGACGATGCCGCGCCGTGCGCGCTCGACACGCACTCGCGACGCCAGCGGCTATCCCGCCGTATTCGGCATCACGCGATGACGCGGGCGGGGCCTTGCCCGCCGGCCAGGTCACGGCCGGCGGGCGCCCCACGTACATAAGCGGCGACCCATCAGCGGGTCTCCTCTCCAGCAGCGCGGATCTCGGGTGATCCGTTGACCGTGGCCATCCCCTGCCGACCGGAAAGCCGGGGTAGCGCAGCCACGACCCCCAGCCCGCTCCCGAAGGAATCAGCAGGCAGGGCCCCTTTTCTCACCCCGGGCAGGTAGGTGGACCCGGACCGCGTATCCACGCGCGGCACGTGCGGCCCGGGTCACCCCGAGCAGCCTCCCTAGCCCTGCCGGACCGGAGGCGATCTCCCACCCGGCAAGCCGAGCGGAAGACACATAGGCACTCTGTTCAGTTCTCAACCAACCAGCGCTCCCCTCCCGACCCACGACAGGCCGTTCAGACGCGCTTGCACCTCTTGCTCAACTTGTTTGAACAAGTTGATAACGTGATGCTGCACCCACCGAGCGTGAGATGTCAAGCGCTTGTGTGAACAAGTTGAGCGAGTGCGCCATGATGGGGGGATGAGCCAGCAGCCGAAGTACCGCGTCGTTGCCGATGCCCTGCGTCGCGAGATTGTCGAGGGCAAGTACGGGCCGGGCTCGCGCCTGCCCTCCGAGAACGTGTTGAGCGCGGATTTCAAGGCAGCACGCAACACGGTGCGGGCAGGTCTCAACCTGCTGGTCACCGAAGGTCTGATCACGTCAAGCCAAGGGCTTGGCTATGAGGTCAAGTCGCATGAGGTGTTCGAGCTGAACGCCTCACGTTTCGAGAACCTGAACTTCCCGCAGGCAGGCGACGCTTACAGCACGGACGTCACCAACGCGGGCCGGCGCCCCCACCAGACGTTCCGCGTTGAGTTGATGCCCGTACCGGATGCCGTCGCGGAACGCCTCAAGGTGGACTCGGACTCAACAGCCGTTCTGCGCTTCTGTCACCGCTACGTGGACGACGTGCCGTGGTCCACACAGGCGACCTACTACCCGGCGTGGCTAGCAGACCAGGCGCCACGCCTGACCGAGCCGGGCGACATCGAGGAAGGCACAACGCGGTATCTGGCCGATCACGGAATCGCGCAGGTCGGATACTTCGATGAGATCTCCACGCGCATGCCGACTCCGGAAGAATCGCGCCTACTGGAGATCGGCGCCGGCGTCCCGGTCATGCTCTGGACGCGTACCGGCTACTCCGCGACCAGGCCCATACGCTGCACCATCACGACGTTCCGTGGGGACCTCAACCGGATGAACTACGAGATCGGCGACCTGTCGGGGAGAAACGAGAACCTGTGATCATCACGCCTGCCCGACCTGATGACCTGGCCACCCTGTTGGCCTTCCGAGAAGAGGCAGCCGGATGGCTGACCGAACTCGGCAGCGACCAGTGGAGCCGCCCGTATCCGGCCGATCGACTGATGGCGACCATCCAGGCCGGAACCGTCTTTATGGTCCGCGACGGCGACAGGACCGCGGCCACCATCACCCTGACCAGCGTGCCCGAGCAAGGTCTCTGGACTGACGAGGAACTGAGCGAGCCATCCGTGCTCGTCAACAAGCTCACCGTGGCCCGCACCCACGCCGGCCAAAACCTCGGCGGACAGTTGCTCGATTGGGCAGGAGACCGCGCTTACCGGGCAGGCGCGAAATGGCTACGGCTCGACGCGTGGACGACGAACGAGGCATTGCAGCGCTACTACCTCGGCCAAGGGTTCAAGCACGTCCGCACGGTCCGCGAAGGCGACGCCGTCAATGGCGGCCCCCGTGTCTCCGGCTGGCTAGCTCAGCGCGCCGCCCGCCCCACGAAAGCCGAACTCACCGATGCCGTACCGCCTTCGAAGTCTCTGGAATATTGGCGATGAACGGCGCCCATTTTCGCGCTTCAAGCACATCCAGAGAGCCGCTTTGGAGCTCAACTGATTAATCGTAGCTTCCTGTTTTTAGCGGCGCGCCGCCAGCCGGGGCGGGTGCTTACCTTCGACCTCTGCTGCGACGCCAGTTTGGCTGATTATCTGGATCATCTAGGTTCACGTGCTCAAAATCTACAAAGACAGGGAATGGCGTGCGAGAATCTTCGGTAATTATCCGCATTTCATTCACCAGATGCTGGATTCTCGCAGCGTTCAGTCCATCCACGATTCCTTGAGAACCCCAGCGCAGTATAAGTTGCGCTGCTTCATCGAGACCCGCATCCGTGGCCTGCGGAAATGCTAATTCCAGGGCGTTCCTTATAATGTCCAGTGCGTTTCCCGTGCGCATATGTCGCCATCCCGTCATACCTCGTGAGCTACGGTCGCGCCCTACATACTGGGCAGATTCCCCTAAGAATGGGTGTAAGCAGAGTCAGGATTATCGTGTCCTGTGCCACTCCATGGCATTCTTCGCGGTAGAATTTTGCAAATTCACCCGTAGACATTAAGTGGCTGACCATTAGTTCCCAATGGTCTTGAGCTTTTCCCCAATCGTTACTATGGGCATCTCGAACAAAGATTATTACGAAATCCTTCCTTGCTGCATCTGAGAGAAGTTTTCGCAACAAGCTAATACGTGGCGGTAGAGAAATGCGCCGCAGAAAGCCTCTGCGTTTAAATAGATTGACGGATGTAGCATCCTTTGCCCGAGAAATTCTAGTAGCAATTACGTGACCGGCTACTCCACCAATGAGCGCGGGTACGATAAGCCATCCGATGGTGGACGATATCCACGTTGACAGATGTGACGGATTCTCAATCAGGGTGAACGACTCGTAGGTCCCAAGCCAGCCCCCATGCCAGCCTCCCCCTATCGAATGAGCAGCCCAAGCCCAGGTGAGAATTATTACAAATGAAACTGGAATACCAGCATCGATAACCCACTGAGATAACCCAGACAATGATCGACGCGAACGGAATGTTCGCCTAACCCAGGCACGTACGGGCTCTCTTTGCGGAGCCATGGCCATACCGATTGGTGTTACGGGTGGTTGCCCAGGTGGCACAGTTGCTCCTGCGATCAACGGTTCTCAAGCTGGTCTGCCCTCCCCCTTAGCCTAGCGAATCATGATAGGCGAGGAGCCGACTTACCGTGATTCACCCAGTTCCCTCTTCGCGAGGATGAGAGCGGTGTTGCGTGGGTGACTAGACGAGCCACGGACTTCGCAATATGCACGCCAGAGGTCTGCCGCTGTTTTACATTGGAACGTGGAGCGCGGGCAGTCTTCGCAGTCCTTCGAGTGGTCGAGGTAGGCCCGGTAGGCGGTGAGGGCTTTGCCCATGGCTGCGTTGCCGCTGATCACTCCGAGGGGTTTCGGGCCATCGCCCGTGTCCAGCCAGGGCCCCTCTGTACGCTCAGCCATGTCGGCTCCTTGCGGTCGGCCATCCCCCGGACCGGCTGCACGGTTGCGGGGTTCTTCTTGTCCTCCATCTGACCGTACTACCCCCTGCTACCCCCGTGGGTAGCTATGCCTGGACGTGGGCACCTGCCTAGCTTGCGGATCATGACCATCGACCGCGAGGGACCCATTCCGCCCTACCGGCAGATCGCCGACCAGTTGCGCGAGCACATCGCGGACGGATCAATCCCGGTCGGTCGGCGCATCCCGAGCATGGTGGAGATGGAGCAGCAGTACGGCGTGGCCCGCGACACCCTCCGCAAGGCGGTGCAGGTACTCAAGGATGAGGGGCTTGTCGAGACCGTGAACGGCATGGGCGTCTACGTCATCGCGCCGCCCGCCGCACCGGCCGGGGACGCATGAGGCCAGCTCAGGGCCACCGCGCTCCGTCTCAGTTTCCGTCTCAGTCGCTCCGGTTCAACGGGGTTCACCGCCGTTCGGACGCCCCGGCCGAGAGGGGGCACGGGCCCTGTATGAACGGCGGTGAACGGGTCCGGACGGCCCGGCCGGCGCCGGCCGGAGGCGGGTGCGGACCTCGAAAGCGTGTGTGGGGGCAACTCCACCGTGGGTTCAAATCCCACCGCTACCGCTCGTGCAAGACAGTCAAGGCGCCCGCCGGCTCTTCGGAGCCGGCGGGCGCCTTACTTGTTTCAAGTGATCGCCGACTGATCGTCTGATTGCTCCATCTGATGGATAGACTTTGCTGATTGCACACTTGCGACCGCTGGTCCGGTGACGGTCGGTGCGGAGCTGCCGCTGGGGAGGGCGAGGAGCATGGCGCAGGCGAGGAAGATCACCATGTACGTGCTGGTGATCTTCGTGCTCTATACGATCATCAACCAGCCGTCCAGGGCCGCCGACCTGGTGCAGGTAGGGTTCGTGGGCATATCGAACGCCGCAAAGAGCATCGGCCAGTTCATGCACGACCTGGCCAACTGAGCGGTGCGCGCGGGCAGTACGGCCCGGCGGTACGACCGGCGAGAAGGGCGAAGCGCGTCATGATCCGTCATCTGGTCCTGTTCAAGCTCAACGAGGGCGTCACGCGGGACGAGCCGCGGGTGGTGGACGCGGCACGCGGGTTCTTCGAACTGGGCGCGCTGGTGCCCGAGCTGGCCTCCTGGGAGTGCGGCTGGAACTTCTCCGACCGGCCGATCGCGTACGACTTCGGCATCAACGCCTCGGTCGCCGACGCCGACGCGCTGCGCACGTACCTGGAGTCGCCGGCCCACCAGAGCGCCGTCGCCCCGTGGCCCGAGATCGCCACCTGGGTGATCGCCGACTACGAGTTCTGAGCCGGGCCCGATTCGGGTACCGGGCCCGTCGTCCCGCACAGCCCCCGCCCGTCCGGCGGGGGCTTCGTCGTACCCGCGGGTTGTTCGTACGGGCATACGAATAACCCGGCCTGAGGCCGCCCCCGGTTGTACAACACGGCAATATGCGGTGCTTGCACAAAGCACACATGAATTGTGATGCTATGACCGCTTTTGCCGGACAAGTGGACCGATGAGGGGTGAGTATGCCGATGTCGGCCCATACGGCGTCTACAACGTATCCACGGGGCCGGACCCGCACCCCGAGCGCCAACGCCACCGAGGCCCGCGCGCTCACCCAGGTGCTCTTCGAGCAGATCACCAAGCTGGAGCCGGGCACCCCCGAGCACGACCGGGTGCGGGCCGCGCTGATCGAGGTCAACCTGCCGCTGGTGCGCTACGCGGCGGCCCGGTTCCGCAGTCGCAACGAGCCGATGGAGGACGTCGTCCAGGTCGGCACGATCGGGCTGATCAACGCCATCGACCGGTTCGACCCGGAGCGCGGGGTGCAGTTCCCGACCTTCGCCATGCCGACGGTGGTCGGCGAGATCAAACGTTACTTCAGGGACAACGTGCGGACCGTGCACGTCCCCCGCCGGCTGCACGAGCTCTGGGTCCAGGTCAGCGGCGCCATCGAGGACCTGACGGTGCTGCACGGCCGGTCGCCGACCACCGCCGAGATCGCCGAGCGGCTCAAGCTGTCCGAGGACGAGGTGCTGGCCTGCCTGGAGGCGGGCCGGGCCTACCACGCCACCTCGCTGGAGGCCGCCCAGGAGGGCGACGGGGCCCCCGGACTGCTCGACCGGCTCGGCTACGAGGACCCCGCGCTGTCCGGTGTCGAGCACCGCGACCTCGTCCGGCACCTTCTGGTGCAACTTCCCGAGCGGGAACGGCGGATTCTGCTGCTCCGCTACTTCGGCAACCTGACGCAGTCCCAGATCAGCGCTGAGCTGGGGGTTTCGCAGATGCACGTGTCACGGCTGCTGTCCCGCAGCTTCGCCCGGCTGAGGTCCGCAAACCAGATCGAAGCGTAGCTGAACAGGATTAAGTCACCTGCAAAGATTTATCGACTTGGCGCTACAGCGTGTTGCCGACATGTGACATTCTGCGGATACCGCGTTTGTCGCGAGCGCGCCTCCGGTATTCCAGTGGAGGAACACACAACGTCGCTCGCGACACCCGTCCGCGACCTCAAGGGGGTGGCATGTCCGTACAGGTGGGCAGTCCCAAGGTGCTCGGTACCGACGCACCGCACGATGCTCCGCAAGCTCCTCAGCACAGCGAGGCCATCGACACCCGTACGCTGTCCCGTTCACTGTTCCTGCGCCTTGCGGAACTGCCGGTTGACAGCCCGGAACGCACCTACGTACGCGACACGCTCATCGAGTTGAACCTGCCACTCGTGCGGTATGCCGCGGCCCGCTTCCGCAGTCGCAACGAGCCGATGGAGGACATCGTCCAGGTCGGCACGATCGGCCTGATCAAGGCGATCGACCGGTTCGACTGCGAACGCGGCGTGGAGTTCCCGACGTTCGCGATGCCGACCATCGTCGGCGAGGTGAAGCGGTTCTTCCGGGACACCTCGTGGTCGGTGCGGGTGCCGCGCCGGCTCCAGGAGCTGCGGCTGGCGCTGACCAAGGCGAGCGACGAGCTGTCGCAGCGGCTCGACCGCTCCCCGACGGTGGCCGAACTGGCCGTCTGCCTCGGTGTGTCCGAGGAGGACGTGGTCGACGGCCTCGCGGTCGGCAACGCGTACACCGCGAGCTCGCTCGACTCCCCGCCGCCCGAGGACGACGGCGGCGAGGGCACCCTCGCGGACCGCCTCGGCTACGAGGACACCGCCCTGGAGGGGGTGGAGTACCGCGAGTCGCTGAAGCCGCTGCTGGCGCAACTGCCGCCGCGCGAGCGGCAGATCATCATGCTGCGGTTCTTCGCGAACATGACGCAGTCGCAGATCGGCGAGGAGGTCGGCATCTCCCAGATGCACGTCTCCCGGCTGCTGACCCGCACACTGGCCCAGCTGCGCGACGGACTGACCGCCGAGGCGTGACGAGCTGACCCCGCGGAGCCGTCTTCCGCGGGGTGGTCGTAGGTAGTAGGACCAACGGTTCGACGGCGGGCAGGACGGCCCCCGTCAGACCCGTCGCGTCACTACTTCATCGCGAGCGCGACCACACCGATGATCACGACCAGGGCGACGATCACACCGATAACCAGCCCGGCCTTGCTGCGGCCCTGCGCGCGCTGCACCTCCGCGACCGGCGGCTGCTCCTCGACGAAGGCACGGAACATCTGGGTGTTGCCGGCCGGGTCGTAGTTGTTCTCAGGGTTGTTCGACATGCCGCCAGACCCTAGCCTGTCGGCCCGCCGATGGAATAGTCCGCACCCCCGCGCCGTTGTGTTTGCACATGGCACGTATCGGCAGGTCTGAACTCGACGTCTTCCCACTCTCCCTCGGCGGCAACGTCTTCGGCTGGACCGCCGACGAGCCGCAGTCCTTCGCCGTCCTGGACGCGTACACCGCGGCCGGCGGCGACTTCGTGGACACCGCTGACGCCTACTCGTCCTGGGCGCCGGGCAACTCCGGCGGGGAGTCCGAGACGGTCATCGGCCGCTGGCTGGCCGCCCGCGGCAACCGCGCGGAGGTCGTCGTGGCCTCCAAGGTCAGCGCGCACCCCGACTTCAAGGGGCTGAGGGCCGACAACATCAAGGCGGCCGCCGAGGCGTCGCTGCGCCGGCTCGGCACGGACTACATCGACCTCTACTACTCGCACTTCGACGACCCCGACGTCCCCGTCGAGGAGATCGTCACCGCGCTCGACGCCCTGGTCAAGGAGGGCAAGGTACGCGCCCTGGGTGCGTCCAACATCACACCGGAGCGGCTGGCGGAGTCCCTCGACTTCGCCGAGCGCGAGGGCCTGACCAGGTACGAGATACTCCAGCCGCACTACAACCTGGTCGAACGGGACAGGTACGAGGGCCCGCTCGCCGATCTGGTGGCGGCCCGCGGGCTGTCGGCGGCGCCCTACGCGGGGCTCGCGGCCGGCTTCCTGACCGGCAAGTACCGGCGCGGCGGCACGGCCGTCTACAGCGCCCGCGCACAGAAGGGCGAGGCGTACCTCGCCTCCGAGCGCGGCCCGAAGGTGCTCGCCGCGCTGGACGAGGTGGCCGCAGCCCACGGCGCCGAGCTCGCCACGGTGGCGCTGGCGTGGCTCGCCGCGCAGCCGACGGTGGCGGCGCCGATCGCCAGCGCGCGCACGGTGGAGCAGGTGCCGGGCCTTGTCGCGGTGGCCGGCCTGAAGCTGACCGACGAGGAGGTGGCCGCGCTGACCGCGGCCTCCGCCTGAGCCGGACCCCTGGATCACCGCCCGTCCCCGCCGAGCGCCGGCGGGGGCGGGCTTTTCGCTGCCCGGATCCGGCTGTGGGGGTGCTGTGCGCTGCCTGTGCGGTGTGATGCGCGGCACAAAAGCTTGCCCGGGGCAACTAATTAGCTTACGGTTGCATAAGCCAACCACTCTGAGGAGGAACCGACCGCTGATGGCCTCACCCACCGCGCCCGCAGGGCCCGACGCCCCCATGTCGCACCGGCAGATCATGGAGGCGCTGTCCGGGCTGCTGCTCGGGCTGTTCGTGGCGATCCTGTCGTCCACGATCGTCTCCAACGCGCTGCCCAAGATCCTCGGAGACATCGGCGGCGGCCAGAGCGCGTACACCTGGGTGGTCACCGCCTCGCTGCTCGCGGTCACCGCGACGACCCCGATCTGGGGCAAGCTCTCCGACCTGTTCAGCAAGAAGCTGCTGATCCAGCTGGCGCTGGTGATCTACGTGGTCGGCTCGATCGTGGCCGGCTTCTCCACCAGCCCCGGCATGCTGATCGGCTGCCGGCTGCTGCAGGGCGTCGGCGCGGGCGGGCTGTCCGCGCTCACCCAGGTGATCATGGCCGCGATGATCGCGCCGCGGGAACGGGGCAGGTACAGCGGCTACCTCGGCGCCACGTTCGCGGTCGCCACGGTCGGCGGCCCGCTGGTCGGCGGGGTCATCGTGGACTCCGCGCTCGGCTGGCGCTGGTGCTTCTACGTCGGGGTGCCGTTCGCCGTCGTCGCGCTGGTGGTGCTGCAGAAGACGCTGCACCTGCCGGTGGTCAAGCGGGAGGTGAAGATCGACTGGACGGGGGCGTTCCTGATCACCGCGGCCGTGTCGCTGCTGATGGTCTGGATCTCGCTGGCCGGCCAGAACTACCCGTGGCTGTCCGTGCAGAGCTACCTGATGGTGTCGGCCGCGATCCTGCTCGCGCTGGGCTTCGTCTTCGTCGAGTCGCGGGCGAAGCAGCCGATCGTGCCGCTGCGGCTGTTCCGCAACAAGACGATCGCGCTCACGTCGGTGGCCAGCCTGTTCGTGGGCGTGGCGATGTTCGCCGGCACGGTCTTCCTGAGCCAGTACTTCCAGCTCGCCCGCGGCAGGACCCCGACGATGTCCGGGGTGATGACGATCCCGCTGATCGCCGGGCTGTTCCTGGCCTCGACCGCGAGCGGCCAGATCATCACCCGGACCGGCCGGTGGAAGGCGTTCCTGGTCTCCGGCGGCCTGCTGCTCACCGCGGGCGCGGCCACGCTCGGCCTGATCCGGTACGACACGCCGTACTGGCAGGTCGCGATCTACATGGCGCTGCTCGGACTCGGCGTCGGCATGATGATGCAGAACCTGGTGCTCGCCGTGCAGAACCAGGTGAGCGTGGCGGATCTCGGCGCGGCCAGCTCGCTGGTGACGTTCTTCCGGTCGCTCGGCGGCGCGGTCGGGGTGACCGCGCTCGGGGCGGTGCTCGGCAACCGGGTCACCCACTTCGTCTCCGACGGGCTCGCGGCCCTGCACGTCAAGGCCGCGCCCGGCGCGGAGGGCGGCATCCCGGATGTGGCGGCGCTGCCGTCGCCGGTGCGGGGGGTGGTGGAGAGCGCGTACGGGCACGGGATCGCCGACGTCTTCCTGTACGCGGCGCCGCTCGCCCTGGTGTCCTTCCTGCTGATCGTCTTCGTGAAGGAGGTCCCGCTGAGGACGCGCAGCGGCCTCCAGCAGGCTTCCTCGCCTCGGGCGCCGGAGCCCGTGGGTTCCGCCCGCGAGCGGTAGATCTCCGTACGGGCCGGGCCATCCCCACAGCGGAGGGGGCGGGCCCCGGCCCGCACGGAAGGGGCCCGGCGGGCCCGCGGAACTGGCCCGGGACGTCCACTCCGCGGCCTCCCGCCGGGCCCCGCCTTCAAAACCGACCGCAACGGGCCCAGGCCCGCCCCCAGCTGCCCCGCCGCCGTGGCTCGTCGCGCAGTTCCCCGCGCCCCTTGGGTGAACCGGGCGCGGTAAGCGCGCCTTTCGGGGTGAACCGGGGCGCAATTGAGCCCGGTCGGGATGCGCCCCGTAAGGGGCGCGGGGAACTGCGCGAGCGGCCACGACGGCGGGGCAGCCGAAAGGGGAGCCTCAGGGGGCAACCCCTCGGGGTTGGGGCGGGAGCGGGTGCCCCGTGCACCGGGGAGTCGAGGGGAGGCCGGGCGCGGCCGGGATACCGCGACGGGGAGACGTAAAGTGCAACGTATGGCCCCCAACATCGCCACCAACACCACCGCCACCCTCCCCGAACTCCTCGACTTCGTCCGCCCCCGCCACCACGCCATCCTCCTGACCACCCGCGCCGACGGCCGCCCGCAGGGCTCCCCCCTCACGTGCGGCGTGGACGACGCCGGCCGGATCGTGGTGTCGACCTACCCCGAGCGCGCCAAGACCCGCAACGCCAAGCGCGACCCGCGCGCGAGCGTCATCGTGCTGTCCGACGACTTCGGCGGCCCCTGGGTGCAGATCGACGGCACCGCCGAGGTCATCGACGCGCCCGAGTCCGTCGAGCCGCTCGTGGAGTACTTCCGGAACATCAGCGGCGAGCACCCCGACTGGGACGAGTACCGCGCCGCGATGATCCGCCAGGGCAAGTCGCTGATCCGCGTCACCCCGGAGCGCTGGGGCCCGATCGCCACGGGCGGCTTCCCGGCGCGGCTGGCTTGACCTCCCCGAGCGGCCCCGGCGCCGATCCCGCGTCCGCCCCTGACCTCGGCGAGATCACCGTCTCCCGCTGGTCCGGGGACGATGCCGACGGCCCGGGCCCGGCCGGCCTGCTGGCCGCCTACCACCTGCGGACCGAGGCGGAGAAGGGCGCGCCCGTCGACGACGTGGCCGGGCTCCCGGACCGCTACCGGGCCGAAGTCCTCGACCCGGCCGCCGTGTTCGCCCAGGACGTGGTGCTGGTCGCGTCGAGCGCCGGCACGGCGGTGGGCTGCCTGATACTGACCGCCCCGGCCGAACGCCGGTCGGAGATCAAGCGGTTGTGGGCCGACCCGGAGTTCCGCGGCCGGGGCATCGCGTCCGGCCTGGTCGAGACCGCGCTGCGGTATGCGGCAGGCCACGGCGCCGACACCGTCGCGCTGTCGGTGTGGAAGTGGCGCACCGGCGCGATCGGCCTGTACGGCCGGCTCGGCTTCGTCGCCGTCGAGTCGTGGGACGAGCGCGGCCAACTGCTGTGCATGGAACGCTCGTTGTGAACCGCCCCGGCACACGCCACGGGGCCGGGCGCGTCGTCGCACCCGGCCCCGTCCCTGCTTCGGCCGCCCGCTAGGACGACTTGGGCGCCGTCAGGTCGTACACGGTCGTACCGCCGACCGTCTTCGCGGTGTAGTGCGCCTCGACCCAGCTCGAAATGCTCGCCGAGGTGCCGCCACCGCCCATCGCCGCGCCGCCGCCGGTGCCGCCACCCAGGAAGTAGTGGATCCGGCCGCCGGCCACGTCCTTCTGGAACTGCGCCAGCGTGGGCGACGGGTCGCTGCCGTTGAAGCCGCCGATCGCCATCACCGGCTTTCCGGTGGCCAGCTGGTAACTGGCCTGGTTCTGCGAGCCGATGGCCGCCGCGACCCAGGTGTAGTCGCCGGCGTCCTTCTGCAGCAGCGCCTTCATCGCGGAGCTGACGGTGGCGCCGTTGAGCAGTCCGCCCATGCCGCCGGGGCCGCCGCCGCCCGTGCGCCCGCCGCCACCGGCCGCCGTACCGCCCTGGCCGGGAGCCGTGCCCGTACCGCCGGTGCCAGTACCGGTGCTGCCCGGGGCCGTGCCCGTACCGCCGGTTCCGGTCCCGGTGCCGGTTCCGCCCTGGCCGGGGACCGTCCCCGTGCCGCCCTGGCCGCCGAACCGCGGCGCGGTGCCGCCGTTCGTACCGCCGCCGGGGAAGCCGTTCTGGCCCTGGCCGGGCCCGGCCCCCTGCGCGCCGGTGCCGGTCGGCGGGTTGCCGCCGAACATCCGGCCGCCGCCCCCGGGACCACGGCCACCGGGGCCGCCCATGCCGCCCTGGACGGCGGGGCCCGCGGTCACGATGGACCCGGCGTGCGGGGTGGTGACCGTGTCCAGGGTGTACGCGACCGGTCCGCCGAGCACCGCGGCCAGCGCGACCACGGCCGTCACGACGCCGAGCCGCGAGCCGATCCGGGACCGTACGCCGGTACGAGCCGCCGCCGTTCCGTCGTCCGGGAAGTCGGCGGCCCCGTCAACACCCTTACTCCGTACGCGAGTCACGCCCGCCAGCAGCCCGAGCGCCGCCACGATGCCGGCCACCACGACGGTGGTCCGCAGCCACGGGTGCCAGTCAGCCGACCGGTTGAGCAGCACGTACGACCACACCGCCGTGCCGACGACGGTCGCCGCCATGGTGGCCGCCGCGGCCAGGTGGGTGCGGCGCTGCCACAGCATCGCCGCGCCCATGCCGGTGAGCGCCGCGATGTAGGGCGCGAGGGCGATGTTGTAGTACTGGTGGAAGATGCCGGACATGAAGCTGAAGGTCGCGAACGTGATCAGCAGCGCGCCGCCCCACACCAGGAACGCGGCCCGGGCCGGATCGGTGCGCCGGGCCCGCCGGGTCAGCCAGAGGCCGGCCAGCAGCATCGCGAACGCGGCGGGCAGCAGCCAGGCGATCTGGCCGCCCATCTCGGAGTTGAAGAGCCGGCCGATGCCGGTCTCGCCCCACATGCCCCCGCCGCCCCCGCCGCCGGGACCTGCTCCGCCGCCGCCCACGCTGCCGGTCTCGTTGCCGGTGATCCGGCCGAACCCGTTGTAGCCGAAGGTCAGTCCGAGGAAGCTGTTGTCCTGCGAGCCGCCGATGTACGGGCGGGAGGACGCCGGCCACAGCTGCACGATCAGCACCCACCAGCCGCCGGCCAGCACCATCGCCCCGCCCGCGGCGGCGAGTTGGCCGAACCTGCGGCGCAGCCGGGGCGGCCCGCAGACCGCGTAGACGACCGCCAGCGGCGGCAGGATCAGCCACGCCTGGAGCGTCTTGGTCAGGAACGCGAAGCCGAAGGTGACTCCGGCCAGCAGCAGCCACTTGGTGCGGCCGTCCTCCAGGGCGCGCAGCACCAGGTAGATGGACACCACCATCAGCAACGCCAGCAGCGCGTCAGGGTTGTTGAAGCGGAACATCAGCGCGGCGACCGGCGTCAGCGCCAGCACCGCGCCCGTGAGCAGGCCCGCGCCCGCGCTGAACCGGCGCCGTACGGCCGCGTAGAGCACCCCTACGGTGGCCACCCCCATCAGCGCCTCGGGCACCAGGATCTGCCAGGATCCGAGGCCGAACAGCCGTACCGACAGCGCCATCGGCCACAGCGCGGCCGGCGGCTTGTCCACGGTGATCGCGTTCGCCGCGTCCGACGAGCCGAAGAAGAACGCCTTCCAGTTCTCGCTGCCGGCCTGGACGGCCGCGGAGTAGAAGGAGTTGGCGTAGCCGGAGGCGCTCAGGTCCCACAGGTAGAGGACGAGGGTGCCGAGCAGCAGCGCGAGCAGCGCGGGCCGCGCCCAGACCGGGTCCTCGGGCCGGCCGCGCCAGGCGCGGCGGGGCAACGAGCCGCGTTCGGGCGGCGCTTGGGCGTGCCGGGAGCCGGCGTCGCCGCCGTCTTCGTACGGGGAGGTGGCCGGCGGCCCGGTGTCGTAGGACGGCAGGGGCCAGTAGCCCGGTTCCGGGTCGTGGGCCGGCGGGCGGCCGGCGGCGCGGACGAGCCGGGCCGGGTCGCCGGACGGCATGTTGCTCGGCGCGGTCATCGCGCCCTCCTCAGGTCGTGGGGGTGGGTGCCGGGCTGCGGCGGATACGGGTCGCCGGTTGCGACCGGCTGATACGGGTCCGCCGTTACGACCGGCTGATACGGGTCGGCCGTCGCGACCGGCTGATACGCGGGGGCGCCCGGGAGGCCCTGGTCCTGGGGCAGTTCGCGCTCTTGCGGGACGCCCCGGTCCGGCGGGAAGAGCCAGGCGCGGAAGAGCAGGAACCGCAGCACGGTCGCCGCGAGGTTCGCCGCGATCAGGACGGCGAGCTCCGTGCTGTGGTCGGGGCTCGGGGTGGCCGCGTGCAGCGCCGCGAGCGAACCGCTGGTGAGTGCCAGGCCGATGGCGAAGACCACCAGGCCCTGGGCCTGGTGCCGTACCGCCTGGTCACGGCCCCGCACCCCGAAGGTCAGCCGCCGGTTGGCGGCGGTGTTGCCGAACGCGGAGACCAACAGAGCCAGCGCGTTAGCCAGTTGGGAGCCGGTGCCGAGCCGGAACAGCGAGAACAGCCCGAGGTAGGCCAGCGTGCTGATCGCGCCGACCACGCAGAAGCCGACCAGCTGCCGGGCCAACCCGGCCGGAACGCCGGGCACTTCGCGATCCCGCGGGTCGTCGCCGAACGGCCGCCGCAGCCGGTCCAGCGCCAACTGCCCGGTGGCCAGGGCCCGTCCGACCCGCATGACGCCCCGCAGGTCGTCGGTCGCGGTGCGGATCACGTCCACGCTGCTGTCCGGGTCGTCCACCCAGTCCACCGGGACCTCGTGGATGCGCAGGCCCGCGCGCTCGGCGAGCACCAGCATCTCGGTGTCGAAGAACCAGCCGCTGTCCTCGACCATCGGCAGCAGCCGCTGCGCCACGTCGCCGCGGATCGCCTTGAACCCGCACTGCGCGTCCGAGAAGCGCGCGGCCAGCGAGCCGCGCAGCAGCAGGTTGTAGGCGCGGGAGACGAACTCCCGCTTCGCGCCGCGCACCACGCGGGAGGAGCGGGTCAGCCGGGAGCCGATCGCGAGGTCGGAGTGGCCGGAGATCAGCGGGGCGACCAGCGGCAGCAGCGCGTTGAGGTCGGTGGACAGGTCCACGTCCATGTACGCGAGCACCGGCGCCTCGGACGCGGTCCACACCGTGCGCAGCGCGCGTCCGCGGCCCTTCTGCTCCAGCCGGAACGACTCGACCTCGGGTATCTCCGCGGCCAGCGACCGGGCGACCGCCGACGTGAGGTCGGTGCTCGCGTTGTCCGCGACGGTGATCCGGAAGGGGTAGGGGAACGTGCGGGTCAGATGGGCGTGCAGGCGGCGCACACAGGGCTCGAGGTCGTCCTCCTCGTTGTACACGGGGATGACGACGTCGAGTACGGGGGCGCCGGGGCCGGCCACGTCATCGGGAGCCGGGCCCGGCAGGTGCTGCCGGGCGGGCAGATTGCCGAGATTGGTTCGCATGTGACGACCCTCGGCGACCGCGCTGTCATGACCTTGTGCTGAGCCTTGGCAGGGGCTGTGAGTCCGCGGCGGCGGGCCCCGCCTGCGGCTGGGAGCTCGCGGCGACGGGCCCGGCCTGCGGCTGGGACACGGGCAGCGACACCGTGAAGACCGTCCGGCCGGGCGCGCTGTCCACCGTCACCGTGCCGCTGTGCGCGGACACCACGGACCGCACGATCGCCAGCCCGAGCCCGGTGCTGCCGGCCTTGCTCTCGCCGCGCGACCTGGACGCGTCGCCGCGCGCGAACCGCTCGAAGATGTGCCGGCGCAGCTCCTCGGGGATGCCGGGGCCGTCGTCCTCGACCTGGAGCAGGACCGCGTCCGGCCGCGGTACGACCCGGGCGGTGATCGTCGTGCCGGGCGGTGTGTGGGTGCGGGCGTTGGCGAGCAGGTTGGTGAGCACCTGGTGCAGCCGCTCGGGGTCGCCGTGCACGGTGGCGGGCGCGTCGGGCAGGTCGAGCCGCCAGGCGTGTCCGTGGCCGGCGGCGCGGGCGTCGCTGACGGCGTCAACCACCAGCGGGGACACGTCCGTTACGGCCAGGCTCAGCGGACGGCCCGCGTCGAGCCGGGCGAGCAGCAGCAGGTCCTCGACCAGCGTCGTCATCCGGGCGGCCTCGGACTCGACGCGTCCGAGCGCGTGCCGGGTGTCGGGGCCGACCGGTTCGCGCCCGCGGCGGGTGAGTTCGGCGTAGCCGCGGATCGAGGCGAGCGGGGTGCGCAGCTCGTGGCTGGCGTCGGCGACGAAGCGGCGGACCCGGGTCTCGCTCTCCTGCCGGGCGTGCAGCGCCGAACCGACATGCCCCAGCATCCGGTTGAGCGCCGCGCCGACCTGGCCGACCTCGGTGCGCGGGTCGGTGTCGGAGTCGGGAACGCGTTCGTGCAGCGCCACCTCGCCCTGGTGCAGCGGGAGTTCGGACACCCGGGTGGCGGTCGCGGCGAGTCTGCGCAGCGGTTGCAGCGCGATCCGCATCAGCGCGGCGCCGGCCAGTCCGGCGGCGACCAGCCCTGCTGCGGCGACCGAGATCTCCACCCACATCAGGGTGGACAGCGTGTCCTGCACCCCGGAGGTGGAGAGCCCGGCCAGTACGGTGCTGCCGTCCTGCGAGGTCTGCGCGGACTCCACCCGGTAGTCGCCGAGCCCGGCGATGTGCACGGTGTGCGGCTTGCCGTCCAGCGGGACCTTGGCGAACGCGGCCGACTGCGCGGCGGACAGCGGGTGCGGCACGAGGTTGTAGCTGCTCGAACTGGTCGCGCTCACGGCCGACTTGACGATGTCGCCGGCCGCGTCACGTACGGCGCCGACGGTCTCGCCCGGCTGGCCGCCGCCGCCGAGGAAGCCCAGGTTCGCGAAGCTGTCGGCCGGTGGGCGGTCCTGCCCGCCGCCGCCCGGCATGCGGTCGCCGGGCGGGTGCAGACCGGCCGGTCGCATGGTGATGTCCTGGACCTTGCCGTCCAGCTGGGAGTACAGGAAGTCGTGCAGCGCGAAGATGGTGACGGCGCCGATCACCGTACAGACGACGGCGACCAGGGCCACGCAGGACAGCACGAGCCGGCGGCGCAGCGACCAGGGACCGCGCAGGGACGACGCCAACGTCACGCCGGGTCACCGGGCTTGATCAGATACCCGGCACCGCGCCGGGTGTGGATCATCGGTGCGTGGCCGACGTCGATCTTGCGGCGCAGGTAGGAGATGTACAGCTCCACGACGTTGGCCTGGCCGCCGAAGTCGTAGGACCACACCCGGTCCAGGATCTGCGCCTTGCTGAGCACCCGGCGCGGGTTGCGCATCAGGTAGCGCAGCAGCTCGAACTCCGTCGCGGTGAGGTGGATGTTGGCCCCGCCGCGGCTGACCTCGTGGCTGTCCTCGTTCAGCACCAGGTCGCCGACCGTCAGCACCGACTCGTTGCGCACGGCGGCCGCGCCGGAGCGGCGCAGCAGCCCGCGCAGCCGCGCGACCACCTCCTCCAGGCTGAACGGCTTCGTCACGTAGTCGTCCCCGCCCGCGGTGAGCCCGGCGATCCGGTCCTCGACGGCGTCCTTCGCGGTCAGGAACAGCACCGGCACGTCCGGCGTCTGCCGGCGCAGCTTGGCCAGCACCTCCAGCCCGTCCATGTCGGGCAGCATCACGTCGAGCACGACGGCGTCGGGCCGCGTCTCCCGGGCCGCCCGCAGCGCGCCGGCGCCGTCGGCCTCGGTACGGACCTGCCAGCCCTCGTAGCGCAGCGCCATCGACAGCAGGTCGGCGAGCGGCGTCTCGTCGTCCACGACGAGCACGCGCACCGGCGAACCGTCGGGGCGGGCCAGATCGGTGGCAGTGGCGGTGGGAGCGGAGGGGGAGGTGACGGTGGCGGTGGTCCCGGCGGCGGTGGCTGACATGGCGGCGGGGACGGCGTGGGTCGAGGTGGAAGGCATGGTGACCACCCTGTGGGGGGGCTATGAGAGCAGTCTTGCCCGTTTCTGTGAAACGTCTGAGAATCCGCGCGGCGGGGACGGGGGCGGGGGCTGGGCGCGGTGCCGGGGGTGGGGCGGGGCGGTGGCGGGGCGGGGCGCCGGGGTCCCGGCCCTCACCGACCGGAGGTCACACCTCCCAGGCCGCCTCGGCGTCGTCGAACAGCGTCTCCTCGGCGGCCAGCGGAACCGTCCTGAGCCTGCTGCTGAACCACTCGGCACGGATCGGCAGGCCCATCGTCCGTTCCATCAGGGCGAAGGCCTCCGCGTCCAGCTCGTACATGTGGAAGGCCACGTCCTGCGCCCAGGCGGGCAGTTCCTCCGGCGGATCGTCCTCTCCCCGATCCTCCAGATCGGCCACGTCGAACGGGTCGAACCTCCCGTCCACCCGGCCGTCCTGAGCGTGCATCACCTGATGGCGCGCATTGACGTTCGCATACGCGCTGAAGAACTCGCCCCCGTCCGCCGACAACCGCCGGGCGATCTCCGGTATGGAGCCCCGGTACCCCACCTCTGTCGCCACCACGTACTCGCCACTGCTGACGACCCTGAGAAGGGCGTAGTCATCGGCATAGCCGCCATGTGCCGATTCCTCCTCGATGGCCTCCGCGAGCGTCAGCATCTGCGGCTCCACCGCAGGGTCACCTCCGAAACCGCTGATCACCTCGTCCTCCGTCCTCCCGCGTATCACGCTCACCGTGTATGACTCGAACAGCTCACCTCCTCGCACCCGCTCGTCACCGTGCAACCAGCCGTATCGCCGCACCATCTCGTCCCACATAGATACACGCCCCGCCCTGCCGAAAGGTGACCGCCTCATCGTGCGGAAACGTATCGGCAGCCTCTGACATCGGGCGTCGGCCGCCGGGGCGTCAGGCGTTCTCGGTGATGAGGCGGCTCACGGACGCCGGGGTCCAGTGGCCGGCGGCACCGGGGCGGGTGGCGAGGTAGCCGGCGATCTGCGGGGCGTCCCAGGAGCCCGCTTCGAGGAGGCCGGCCGCCAGGTGGCGGAGGTAGGGGGCGGACGGCGGGTTCGGGGCGACGTCGTCCATGCGCCAGGGCGCGGTGAAGGTGAGCAGCGGGTAGCCGTCCAGCCGGCCGGGGCAGACCAGCGTCTCGTACCGGCCGGGGCCCAGCTCGGCGCGGCCGGTGGCCAGAACGCCGCCGATGTCCAGATCGCGGCCCGGCGCCGCGTACATCTCCTGCGCGGCGATGTCCGCGAACTGCCCCGCGGTGACCAGATGCGCCCGCGCCCACAGCCGCCCGCCGGCGTCGGGGTCGTAGAAGGCCCGGCCGCCGGTCCACACCAGCGATTCGGTGGCGAAGTACAGGCTCCCGGGCAGCTCGACCGCCGCGGACCGGCTCGGCATCCGCGCATCGCGGCACCCCGGATAGACCCGGTTCCCACCGGCCGGGGGCCGGCCGCCGGTGAGGTAGCAGCGGAGGCGGGCGGTGTGCATGTTCGAGCCGTACGAGACGTACCAGATCCGCTCGGCGGGCGTGGGGACTGGTGCGGCTGCGCCGCGGCGGCGCGCGGTCCGCGGCGCGGCGTCGGCGTCGGCGTCGGCGTCGGCGTCGGCGATGGACGGCAGCACCGTCCCCGCCGGGTCTTCGGCCGGCGCGGGGGCCGTACCCGGCGCGCGGCGTGAGTCTTCCGACGGCTGCCGGGCCGCACCCGCCTGGCGGCCCGCGCCTTCCGACGGCCTCGGGGCCGTACCAGGCGCGCGGCCCGCGTCCCCCGCCGACCTCCGACCCGTCCCGCGGCCCGCACCTTCCACCGGCCTCCGGCCCGTACCCGGCGCATGGCCCGTACCTGCCGACGGCCTCCGAGACGTACTCGTCCCGCGACCCGTAGCGGCCGACGGCCTCTGACCCGTGCCCGCCTGACCCGTACCCGCCTGCCGGCCCGCGCCTTCCGCCGGCCTCCGGCCCGTACTCACCCTGCCGCCTGCCCGCGCGGCCCCCGTCCCACCGGTGTACGTGCTGCCGCCGCCTCCGCGGGCGTCCGCAGCAGCGATTCGATGTGGTCGAGCATCGCGTCGAGCCCCGCCTCCAGGGGTGCCGTCTCGCGCCGGGCCTGGGTGAGGAGCAGGCCGCCCTGGAGGGCGGCGAGCACCGCGAGCGCGAGGTCGTCCGGGCGCGCGTCCGGCGCGAGGTCGCCGCGGTCGCGCATCGCGTGCAGCCCGCTGCGGATGCCGGACTCCCAGCGGGCGAAGCCGTTGACCAGCTCGGCCCGCGCCTCGGGGTCGGTGTCGGCGAGTTCGGCGGAGAGCGAGCCGATCGGGCAGCCGCCCGTGCAGTGGCGGGCGCGCTGGAGGTCGACGACCAGGTCACGCCAGGCGCGCAGCGCCTCCATGGAGTCCAGCCGGCCGAGCAGCGGCTCCTGCGCGTCGAGCACGGCCTCGGTCTGGTGCGCGATCACCGCGCGGACCAGCGCCGACTTGTCCTCGAAGTAGTGGTAGATCTGCGAGGTGCTGACGCCCGCGGCCGCGCGGACGTCGTCCGTACTGGTCCCGGCCACGCCGTGCTCGAACATCAGCTCGGCCGCCGCGGCGACGATCCGGCCGCGGGTGAGCCTGCCCTTGCGGGTCAGGCCCTGGACGGCGGTCGGCACCGTGCTCTCCTCAGTCCCCATACGACCATCGTACGCGATTTCTGGAGTTGACACTCCATTCCTGTCGTGCCAAGAATGGAGCCATCGCTCCATTTCACGGAGCGACCGAGCAACCTCCGGGCCGGACGCCCGCACGGCGCTGCGCGAGCCGGCAGGGGCTGGCAGGGGGGCAGCACGGCCCGGCCCGACCCGACACCGAACCACGACAGAAACCAGGCAGATCATCATGGAACTTGAAGGCCGCAAAGCACTGGTCACCGGCGGCACCTCCGGCATCGGCCGGGTGATCGCGCAGCAGTTGGCGGCCGCGGGCGCGGAGGTCATCGTGTCCGGGCGCAACGAGGAGCGCGGCGCGGAGACGGTCGCGGCGATCGAGGACGCGGGCGGGAAGGCGCGGTTCGCCGCCGCCGACATGAACGACCTCGACTCGGTCGGCCGGCTCGCCGAGGAGGCCGCCGACGTGGACGTCCTCGTCAACAACGCCGGCATCTTCGACTTCGCCCCGGCGCAGGAGCAGGGCGTCGCCTCGTACGACGAGATGTTCCAGGTCAACGTGCGGGCGCTGTACTTCCTGACCGCGTCGATCGCGCCGCGGATGGCCGCGCGGGGCGAGGGCAGCGTGATCAACATCAGTACGATGGCGGCGTCGATCGCGCTGCCCGGCGCGTCCGTCTACAGCGCGACGAAGGCGGCGGTGGAATCGTTCACCCGCACGTGGGCGGCCGAGTTCGGCCCGTCCGGCGTCCGCGTCAACACCGTCGCCCCCGGCCCCACCCTGACCGAGAGCGCCCCCCTGGAAATGGTCGGCGCGCTCGGCAAGACGACGCTGCTCGGCCGCCACGCGAGCATGGCGGAGATCGCGTCGGCGGTCACCTTCCTGGCGTCCCCCCGTTCCACGTACATCACAGGAGCCACCCTCCCGGTGGACGGCGGCCGCACGGCGGCGTGACGGCCCGCCTCCGCAGCGGCCAACTTACAGAGAGTAATACTTGGGCGAGAGCCCTTCGGTGAGCAGTAGGGCGCGGTTCGGACAGCGTTGTCAACCACCGCAGGTCAGTCGAGAACCAGTAACTGCCCATCCGTGGACGGGACCTGACGACTCGTCGACCGCCTCTCGTGTCGGTGACGGGGAGTAGGCTTCAGCGGTCAGGTCCGCTCCGCACAGAAGCGCGACCGGGCACGAAGCTGCCCCCGCGCAGATCGGTACCGCCGTGGAGCGTGGCAACCACGACGGGAGGACTCGGTGGCACATGCCGGCCCCAACGCGACCGACACCATTGCGATCACCACGGCGATAACGGGCGTCGGCCGCTCTTCGTCGGACGTTCGCTCCCGCACCCGAGGTGGCGACGCCGGGCTGGGTGGCTGACGTGGTCGGCAAGCCGCTCAAGACCTCCGAGCTCAAGAAGGAGATTCGCGAGGTCGTCGAAAGCCTGGTCGAGGCGGGATGGTCCGCTCGCAAAGAGGGGCACAAGGGTCGGCTGTACTGCCCTTGCCCCACCGGGTGCACCACGATCCCGATCCCCGGCACCCCGAAGAACGCGGGCACCGCTGCCCGGCGGATCCGGGCTGCGGCCGGCAGGTGTCCGAAGCCGGAGGATTCACCGCAGCGCAGCGTCGCACGAAAGAGGGAACCCGCTCAGCCACCTGCATAGAAAGACAGTATTCGTCACTATATGTCCGTTGACGAATGACAACGGCTCTGCCATCCTTGCCCGCGTGGAGAGGATCGTATGGAATACGAACTGACCTTCGTCGTATCCGGCGCATCCGTCGATGATGAAGACGCTGTCGATGCGCTGGAAGAGCTCGACGCGATGCTGTTTCGCGGCGGCGGGGTCGATCTGCTGACCCTCGGCGCAACCGGCGACGACCCTGTCAGCGCCGCCCGGTACGCCGCCACGTGTGCCGTCAACGCCGTACCGCGGCTGCGCGTGCACCGGCTCGACCGCAACCTCGTCGGCATTGCCGAGATCGCCCAGCGCACCGGCCGCAGCCGGCAGAACGTGGCCCAATGGGTGAGCGGTGTGCGCCAGGCGGACGCGGCGCCCTTCCCGCCCTCCGAAGGCACTGCCGGGCGCTCAAAGGTGTGGCTGTGGTCCGAGGTCAACAGTTGGCTGCGCGGCATCGGCCTCGACGACGGTCTGCGCTATCCGAGCCGCGACGAGATGACCATGATCGACCACGCACTGCTCACCACGTTGACCACGACCATCACCTTCGACTGTCCGGACGATGAGTTCGCCTCGGAGCGGGATGCCATCCGCAAGGAGCTCGAGCGGTCCGAAACCCTCCTCGGTCTCGTCCGCGGACTGGCGGACAACTCCGGCACGCTCGACGGGCAAGGACGTCATGTCATCATCATCGCCGGGCAGTCGGAGCCCGCGGCTGACGTGATGGAACGCGTGCTCAGCCACGGTCACGACGTCGTGCTGATGAGCATGGCCGACCGGCTCTTCGCCGCCACGATGACCACGAAGCGCCGGTCGAAGCCGACCGGCCTCGTGCACGTTCCGCTGGCGGCGACGATGAAGGAATGGGTCGACCTCATGTGGAAGAACTCGAACGCGGCCTTCCTGCTGCCCAGCTCCGTTCAGGCGATGCCCCAGGACGCCGTGTTCCGCGACGCCGCGTGAAACGCTCGTCCGCGCAAGGCGTCGTCCGGCACGGACCCAGAAGGTCGTCGAGACGTTCGAGCGGCGCTCAGCGGCCGGGCGTGAGGCGGGTGGCGGGGGTGGCGCCGCCGAGGTCGCCGAGGTCGCCGAAGTGCCGGACGGTGGGGGCCAGGGCGGTCAGGGCGGCGGCGAGCCGGGCCGGGTCGACGTCGGTCAGGGTGGTGCCCCGCTCGACCTGGATTGTGCTGCGGAAGGTCGCGACGAAGTCGGGGTCCACCTGGGTGGCGAGATAGGCGTCGAGCCCCTCAAGCCCCGGGTTCCCGGGCAGGGCGGCGACCGGGCGCGGGGTGCGGCGGTAGAGCGTCAGCCTGCTTGTGCGCCCCCAGAAGTGCTCGTCATCCGACCAGTCCACCGCCACCACGTCCGCCCAGCCCACGAACTCCGGCTTCCGGAACGGCACGACCCGGCACAACGTGATCCCGTCCTCACCCACCCGGACGGCCACGCGCCGGCTGGAACACACCCCGGCAACCCACAGCGCGAAGGGCGCGAACACGAGCTCGATGTGATCCGTATCGGCAGGCTCCACATGCGGAACGAAGCACACTCCGATGAGCACGGCGGCAGCCGCGAACCAGCTGACCCCGGCCCGCGTCCACGCCCGCCGCACCTCGTACACCCCGCCCGATCCCCCCATAACCCCAAGGATCCCACTCCCACCCGCTCAGCGGGTGGCCCCGGGCCCAGCGGCACCGCGGGCACTCGTATGCTCGCTGGCCATGCACCTACCGAGACCCGCGTCACCCACCCCGCGCCGCCTGGGGTTCGCCGCTCTCCTGGCCGCCGTGTTCGCGGCGGGCTGGTTCCTGGGCCAGCCCGTGCGGCCCCAAGCGTGCGAACCCCACGCCCCCGTCTACAGCGACCACTTCGAGTCCGTCGAGTGCCCCGCGACCGACAACAAGCCCCGCGCCCTGGCCTGGTCCACCGGAGACTTCCGCTAACACCGCCCGCCCGGCCCCGCTCGCCGCCACGACTCGCAGCGGTTGCTGTACTTCGCTGCTGCACGGCACGACAAAGCCCCCGCCCGGATGATCCGGCGGGGGCTTTGACCTGCTGTGCACTCGGCAGGATTCGAACCTGCAACCTTCTGATCCGTAGGCGCGTGCACCTCCCTTCCGAAGTGGCGATGGCTGCGTCCTATCCACCCTTCCAATGACCTCCGCACCTGTGGGAGTGCGCTGGTATGCGCTCACGTTGATGTCACGTGCTGATGTCACCTTGCGAGCGAATCAGACGCTTCTAGGTCCCGAATCTGCACCGGAGCGAGCGAGGGCACTAGGTAGGACATGGCGTCCGACCTAGGAAGCGGCGATAATGGGACCAAGTAGGGCAAATACTAGTAACACTGCTGCGACGCCAGAAGGCCACGACCGAGGCAAGCACGGTGGCTTAAGGGCGAATGAAGGTAGTTCCGGCGAGTACATGCCAACATCTGTGCACAGATCTCTGTCGCACTTGGCGTCTTCAAGGACGGAGAATCAAAAAGTGCAGGTCAGGTGCCATATTGGAGTTTGCAACGGACATTGTGCACACGTACATGCACATGGCTGTCCACAGAAGTGCCCTTGTTTTCCACAGAGTTGACCGCCTCTATCCACAATGGGCTTGGATGAACTGGTTTGACAGTGGGCAGTTACGTGTCAACATCAGCAGTGATGCACCCGATCCACCGTCAGATAGCGGGCGGCTGCGCGTGCAGGTCACCATCTGGTTCGTGGGATTGGAGTGATCCCGGATGACTCACGCGCAGGCTGTGGTACCGCCCGGCCAAACCCTCATACCTCGCGCGCTTCACGCGTTCATTGATGAGGCAGGCGTGCGGTCGCACTCAAAGGCGTCGAGCGATCACTTCATCATGTCTGCGATCGTCGTCCCCGATGAAGGACTTCCCAATGCTGCTAGCTTCCTGGCGCAACTCCGCAGAGACCTCAAGCGCCGACCAGGTGACACCCTCCACTGGCAGAACTTTAAAGCCCACAGCGACCGACTCCACGCCGCCCGCTCCCTCGGGAGTCAATCATGGGTCATGATCTCTAGTGTGGTCGTTTGCAAGCGTCATCTGATCGCCACAACTCAGCTCAACGAAGATCAGGCATACCTGTATACCCTGCGCTACCTGCTGGAACGACTGTCATGGCTGGCACGTGATTCGTCCGCCATCCTGTCCTACACGCTTGCGCACATCCTGCGGATGGAGACAGCGAAGCTGCGGCAGTACGAGTCCATCCTTCGCACCCAAGGTACGCAGATTGCCTGGCAGGCACTGGACCCGAAGGGTGGGCATATTGATCAGCCATCACGAGTGGAACTGCTCCAGTGCGCCGACATCGCGGCTTCGGCAACCTTCGCGGCCTTCAATCCCGATCGGTTCGGGAATACTGAACCGCGGTACTTGCAGGAGCTGAGTCCTCGCCTGTACCGGCGCGGGGCCTCGCCGATCACGTCCTATGGCCTGAAGATGCACCCCTGGAACGACAGCACGAAGGCCGCCTACCCGTGGGTGGCGGCCTTGTGAAGCACGTCGGCCGGCTGTAGACCGCCCTAGGCGGGTGCTGACGTTTCCGACCAGCAGACGACCATCCGTGCACTACCAATCGTAGAGCCATGAGGCACACAGTCAACCGACAACTCGGGACATTCTATATCTCGATTGTGGTAATTCGTACGTTTGATCTAAGACTGGCCGACTGGTGGCAAGGCACTTCCGTATGTACTGGAAGCGCCGGCTGCACGTCTGAGACCCGTCGTCCGAGGCGCGCGGCCTGCGAACCAAGGCCCTGAAGTGCGACTTCTCGTTTACCGAAGCTTGCGCGTCAACCCTGTGTTGCCACGACGAACGTGCCCTTGTTGGGCAACGTGGCCACCAAGCCCCGATCACGTAGTTCTGCGACGGCCCGGCGGGCGGTTCCCGGCGCTACGCCGTACTGCGCGCCCATGTCGCGCTCATTGGGCAGGCGCGCGCCGATGGGCAGGCGGCCGGACTTGATCTCGGCTTCAACCTTGTCGGCGACCTGAACATAGACGTACTGCGGGAGATCTCCGCTCATGGTCGGAACGTACGGCGGCATTCCGCGCCGTGCATCTACAGGTAGCCATACAGTGCACCATGGAGCGGTATATAGCGGTACCGTCTGAGCAGGGAAGACCCCCGCGACCGTGCAGCCGGTCCGGGGGATGGCCGACCGCAAGGAGCCGACATGGCCGAGCGTACAGACGGGCGATGGCTGGACACGGGCAATGGCCCGCAACCCCTCGCAGTGATTTCCGGTAACGCGTCTGTTGGACGGGCGCACACCGCTTACCGGGCCTACCTTGACCATGCGAGTGACTGCGACGACTGCCCGCGATCCACGTTCCAGTGCGAGACCGCCGCCGCTCTCTGGCGTGCCTACCGCGAGGTGCGGGACTGATCGGTTCGACGCGTAGACCGCTGGAACAGCGCCCCGGATCGCCGGTGCGGTAGGTCGATCACCCGGACCAAGGTGAAGCCCTCACTCTCGTAGTAGCGGTGCAATCCGGGGTTGTCCTTCCACGCGTCCAGTCGGAGCCACGGTTTGCCCGCTCCGGCGGCTCGATCGGCAGCCCAGTTGAGCAGGCTGCTACCGAGACGTGCGCCTGCCACTGCACGGCTCACAGCCATGCGGTGGACGTAGAGCGCATCCTCCGGCCGGTCTTCCGCCGTCCAGAACTCGGGGTCTGCGGAAGCATCGACTTGCAGCGTTGCCGCAGGTCGATCGCCGCCGAAGGCAAGAAAGACCTCTCCCTGTTGTATCGCCGCGCGGATGCGCTCAGTGTGCGGCGGGTATTGCCATTGATCGATCCCACGCGCGGCAAGCCAAGCTGACGCCTCGCCCAGCAGGCCCTCCACAATGCCGAGTTCGTCGGGTCGCGCGGACCGGATGTGCAGCTCGGTCACGCTTCCTCGCCCGGCGTCTCGCGGCGACGCTCATAAGAGATCACGTGACGGTCACCAGGCAGCACAGTGATGGCCACTCGCACTGGCTGCCCGTCCGCCGTGTGACCGGTCGTGATGTGGTAGCCGACAGGCGTGCCTGGCCCGAGGTCCAACCGGTGCACCTCGTCAGGTGTCGGCATTCGCATGTACAGCTCATCAAGTGCCCGTTCCTGCCGGTAGCCGAGTTCGGCAAGCACTTCGTTCGCGCCCCGGCTGATGTCCTCTGGACGCATGATCTCGGAGTCGCGCACGATACTCAGCGGGAAGTAGCTGTCGTTGATGTTGAACGGCTCGCCATCCAGGTAGCGGACCCTCTTGCGGACGGCGACTAGCTCGCCCGGCTCAAGGCGAAGTCGCTTGGCCACGTCCGCCGGCGGCTCCACGATCGCCACCTCGATGTCTTGACGCGGTTCGCGCCCCTCCGCTGAGAACTCGGTCACGAAGGCATCCATCTCCGGCGATGAGGGACGCTTCCGGAACTCAGCCTGAGGCCGGAACACCATCGGCTGACGGCGTCGGACGAAGTGGCCTTGCGGCCGAGCCGAGACGACAAGCCCTTCGTTGACGAGCAGGGCCAGCGCCTTACGAACGGTCTCGCGCGACACGGCGTAGTCGTCTCGCAGCTCCGCTTCGGTGGGCAGTTTGGCCCCCGGCTCCAGGCTTCCAGTATCGATCTGACCCCTGAGAGCGTCGGCAATCTGCTGGTACATCGGGTTTCGTCCGAGTCTGTTCACGGTCACGCCTTCCATGAAAGCCGCAGTTAGAGGCCATTGTCCAGTCAATGGAGGCAATGGGCTTGACGCCACAACGCCCGTCTGCCAACATCCTGTCTGTAGCCATTGTACGGACAATAACTACAGGAGCCCCGCGTTGGTCGGGGGGAGGCGCCCGGAGCCTTTGCATCCGGAGGGCACAGACCGAAAGGTCACGTCTCTGCCTAAAGCGGGCTTAGGCGGCTCTACCTGATACGGGAGCCGCTGGTCCGAAGGAGACATGCACGTCAGCCCCGGTATCCAGCCGTGAGGGCGCCGGATCAGATCCGGCCCGGGGTTCTCGCACCACCTGTTGCCCGGTTCGGCGGCTCCCGACCAAGGACATTCCGCCGTGCCGGGCCCCTCCATCCATCGTCAGGAGACGACCCCGTGTACGACTTCGTTGGGCCCCATCGGGCCGTGAGCACGACCGAGTTCATCGAACTCGCGCTGGGCACCCCGCTGGATCTGTGGCTGGGTGTCGAGGGCGAGAGCGAGCAGGAGCGGGCCGCGCGTGAGGCGGCGGCCCGGGACATCCTCGCCGACGACCCGGGCATGGTCGACCGCACCACCGCGCTCGCGGTGGAGACCATCGGCCGGACCATGCCGGAGCTGCTGCACCTCGCCCCCGCTCCCCGCCCCGCCTCGGTGGTCCGCCGCCGACCCGGCAGGAAGGGGCTGGCGGCATGAACCGGACCGCCAAGACCCTGCTCGTAACGGCGCTGGTGGTCGTGGTCACCATGGCGTTCCGTGTGTCCTGGAACGCGTTGCGGGACATCGCCAGCACGGTCGGCGCCGACCCGACCGCCGCCCTGCTCTACCCGTTCGTGGTCGATGGTCTGATGGCGCTCGCGCTGGTGGCCACGCTGGTTCTCACCGGTCCGGATCGGAAGTTCGCTCTGCGGGTACTGGCCGGCTACACGCTCGCCTCGCTGGTCCTGAACTACGTTCACGGCCTGGTGCCCGCGCTGCACACGCACGCCGCCGGTCGGATGCACCTGGTCGACTACGGGCCCGCCAACTGCGTGCTGGTCCTGCTGGCCACCTCGCTGCCGGTCGGGTCCATCTTCTTCGGCTCCGACCTGGTCGCCAAGGTTCTGCACCACCGACCGACGCCGGTCGCAAACCAGGATCAGACCATCCCTTCTACCGCAAATCGGTTGGGGTCTGACCTGCGGGAGTCGGCTCCCGCCACACCGCCCGCGCCGGTCGCCACGACCGTGCCGGAGTCGACCGACCCGGCACCGCTTCCCGTGTCCGTCGAGCCTGCCCCGGCGGCTCCGCGTCGACCGACCGGCCCGGTACCGAAGGTGGCCCGGTCGCCCCGACCGACCCGCACCGCCGATCAACTGCTCAGCCAGGCACGGCAGGCAACTGCCGACTGGTCGGATGCCGCGCTGACCGGCGAGGCGATCCGCAAGGTCGTGCACACCTCATCCGCCAACGGCCGGCTGCTGCGCGACGCGCTGCGCGCTGAGCGCACCGCCCCGGCGCCCCTGCACCTGGTCGACACCGATCAGGGCGCCGACACCGCCGCCGCCCTGTGAGAACGGGAGACCAGGTTATGACCGACATCAGCAAGGCGTCCGCCGAAGCGGTCGAAGCCGCCCGGCAGGGCGACCAGTTCGCGGTGATCCTCGCCGCGATCCAGGCCGCTCAGATCATCCAGGCCCAGCAGCCCGTTCCGCCGCCGGCGCCGGTCACCGTGCAGCAGTCCGGTACGGCGGGCAAGTGGCTGGCCGTCGCGGTCGGCGGCTCCATGCTCATGATCACCGTGGCGTTCGCCGCCGTGGCGCTGGCCATCGCGTCGGCGTCCGTCGCACTGGTGGCGCTGGTGGTCTACGGCATCTACCGCGACATCCGAGGGGGGCGGCGCAAGTGATCCGTACCCACCCCAACGACCCCCCGCTGACCAGTGGGGAAGCGGCCAAGGTCGCCTGGTACATCGGCCGTATGGCCAAACGCGCCATCGCCGGTGAGGACGTCTACCAGGGCGACTTGCAGGCGAAGGTGGACCGCATCCTCACCACCGCGCGCAGGCGCGCGGACAAGGCCGCCGCTGCGGCCGGCAAGTGACCTTGCCCCGGACCGGCCGTCATCCGCCAAGACACCGGCCGGTCCGGGCCCCGCACCTCACACCAGAGAGCAGGGAAGTTCCAGCATGACCGAGATCATCAATCTGGACGCACACCGCCCCCGCCAGCGACGCGTCATCGACTTGACCAAGCACGACACCGACGCACCGACGCCGCCGCGCGAGGTGCTGGAAGGCGTCGTCATCCCCTCCGGGATACCCGGACAGGGCAAGGCCGCCGCCGGCCGCGCGGCGCTGCGTTACGGCGCCCGTGCGCTGCGCGTGGCCGCCACCCATGACCGGACCAAGACCGGGGCCCGGCTGGTGGCCCGGCACGGCTCGTACGTGGTCGGCGGTGCCGGTGTGCTGGCCAAACGCACCTGGGACGGCCGGTCCGCCGCCCGCTACGAACGCATGATGCGCATCGCCGAAGCCGCGGGGAACCCCGATGAGGCCAAGGAGTGGGAGGAGCGCGGGCGCGCCTTCCGCGCCGCCCGCCACCAGCGGCGTATGGACCTGCTGACCATGCCGCAACGCGTCGCCAAAGGCACCGTTGTGGGCACCGCCACCGCGACCGGCGGTCTGCTCGGTCTCGGTGTGCTGCTGGCCATCGCGGACAAGGATCCGGGCATGGTGCTCGCCCCGGTGATGGGCACCATCGACGCGATTCGCTGGGCTGTGGTGATCGTGACGATCGTGTGGGGCCCGGCGCTGTTCCTGGCCCCGTGGCTGGCCTTCCTCGGCCTGTGGAACACCGGCCGGATGCGGGGGGCCGCCCCCCGGTGGGCGTTGCCCGCCCGCGAGCGGGGCGACGGGGCGCCGATCACGCCGTCCATCGTCGTCACCGCTATGCGGGACCTGGGCATCGCGCCGCTGCGCGCGTCGATCAAGGCCATGGAGGACAACGGCGCCGGCATGCTCTCCCCGATCGTGCTCGCCGGATGCGGCGTCGAAGTCGACATCACCCTGCCGTCCGGATCCAGCACCGAGGAAGTCCTGTCCCGGCGCCGGAAGCTCGCGGAAAACCTCGGCCGGCACGAGCACGAGGTGCACCTGTCGGTGGCGCCGGCCGCGCGCACGGTCCGGGCGTGGATCGCCGACTCCGGGGCGCTGGATGAGCCGATCGGCCCGTCCCCGCTGGTGACCGACCCCGACACCTCCGCCGACTACGCCACGGGGCGTGCCCCGTGGGGTGTTGACCTGCGCGGGGATGCCGCGCTGGTCTCGCTGTTCCAGCGGCACATGCTGATCACGGGCCTGTCCAACCAGGGCAAGACCGCCAGCCTTCGGGCGCTGGCGTTGTGGCTCGCGCACGATGCGGCGGTGCTGTTCCGGATCGGGGACCTCAAGGGCATCGGGGACTGGCGGATGTTCACCGGCATCGCTCAGGTCCTGATCGAAGGGCCGACCGACGACCACGTCATCGCCGTGACCGAGATGGTCGAAGAGGGCGTTGAGGAGATGAACCGGCGCCTGCTCGCCCCCAGCGGCAGCACGTTCCCGCCGCTGGTGTTCATCGTGGACGAAGCGCAGGTCGCCTACGGCTCCGCAGCCCGGGACACCTACGTCACGGACAACGGCACCATCCGCTACGGCGCGCCCTACGGCGGCAGCAAGGCCACCTCCCGGTACTTCCAGGCCGTCAAGAAGATCCACGACCAGGGCCGCGCGGTGAACGTGACCATCTGGGAAGGCACCCAGGACCCGACGAACGAGAACCTGCCCAAGCGGAGCAGGGAGGGCAACCACATCCGCGCCAGCCTGGTCCTGGGCACCGAGTCACAGGCGCGGATGGCGCTCGGGGACAACCCCATCGACGCCGGCGCCGCCCCGCACAAGCTCCGGCAGGGCCTGGACAAGGGCACGGTCGTGGTCGCCGGTGACGGCGTCAAGCTCGCCCCCGGGCAGCCCGCCGTCACGATCCGCACGCACTACATCGACGGCGACACCGCCGGCGAACTCGCTGAGCGGATCAAGGCCCGTCGTGCCGGAGTCGATACCCGCACCGCCGCCGACACTGGCGAGGGGGAGCAGGTTGACCACCTCGCCGACATCGGCGCGGTGCTCGGTGACGCGAAGCGGATGCGGACCGACGAGGTTCGCCAGCGCCTGACCGAGCGCAACCCGCGCGAGTACCGGACCTGGACCGCGCAGGATCTCAGCCGAGTCCTGGACGCCGCCGGAGCCGCGCCGTACAAGTCCGGTGGCGTGATGGTCGTGTCCGCCAACCTGGTCCGCGAAGCCATCGACCAGCGCGATGCGGCTGCCGAAGACACCCCGGATCGTGACGCTGAGTAGAGGGAGGTCGCGAGGGAGGCAGGGAGAACTCCCCAACCGCCTCCCTCGCCCCGCCTCCCTCACCTGATCTGCGACAACACCACCGTGGGGAGTCAGGGAGGCAGGCGCCCCGGACCTGCGGAAACCCCCGAAAAACAGGGCCCCGGGCATCGCTATGCCTCCCTCCCTGCACGCACAGTCACCATCACGGCCACCACCCGAGCGAAGGGAACCACCTGTGGCCGCACTCCCGATCTACCGCTACCGCCAAGCCCCGCACGGCCTCATGACCCGCCGCCAACTCCGGCAGCACGGACTGAGCGCAGCCCGCGCCGCCGTCGTCGGCGAGATCCGCTGGCGCCGTGGCCGGCGCGTCGCCTACCTCTACGACCCCGCCACCGCGCGACCTGTCCAGCCCATGACCCCGGGCCGCTGGCGCTCGCACGCCGCGATGATGCGCGCCCGCCGCACCTGCCCGGCCTGCCGCACCGATCGCGGCTACGTCATCCCCACCTCGCTCGGCTGCTGCTGCTGGCCCTGCGCCGACCACCCCAACGCCTGACAACGCCCGTGGCGGCGGCTCCCGACCAAGGACAATCCGCCGCCACGGTCCTCCTCCATCCCGAAGGACAGGAGAACCACCAGCATGACCCATCCCACCCCCATGCGGCGACGGCTGATCAGGCCGTTGCTGCTGGACCTGTTCTGCTGCGCCGGCGGCGCCGGTACCGGCTACCACCGCGCCGGCTTCGACGTGCACGGCGTGGACATCGCCGACCGCCCCAACTACCCCTTCACCTTCCACCGTTCCGACGCGCTCGAACACCTCGCCCGTCTGATCACCACCGGCGACATCATGCGGTACGCGTTTGTCCACGCCTCTCCGCCCTGCCAGGCCCAGACGACCCTGACCATCGGGACCAACCGCTCCCGCGGCTGGGGTGGCGACCATGAAGACCTCGTCGCACCGACGAGGGAACTGCTGGACGCCACCGGCCTGCCCTACGTGATGGAGCAGCCCAACGGCCGGGCCGCGATCCGAAAGGACGTCAGCCTGTGCGGCGTCCAGTTCGGGCTGAAGGTCTTCCGGCACCGCAACTTCGAGTTGGGCCGCTGGTCCACCCCCAAGCCGCGTCACCTCAAGCACCCCGACTACGTGCGCGGTTGGCGGCACGGCATCTACCGCGACAGCCCCTATGTGGCCGCCTACGGCTCCGGTGGGGGCAAGGCCACCGTGCCCGAGATGCAGCAGGCCATGGGCATCACCTGGACCTCGGTGCGCGAGGAACTGACCGAAGCCATCCCCCCGGCCTACTCCCAGTGGATCGGCACCGCCTTCCTCACCGGCGCCCGGCAGACGGCGGTGGCGGCATGAGGCCCGAACTCCTCACCGCCGCTCTGGCCGCCGCCGAACGCGGCTGGCCGGTCATCCCCCTGCGCCCCGGCGGGAAGGTCCCCGCCCTGCACGGCGAGCGTCGCTGCCCCGGAACCGGTGACTGCGCCGGCGGGCACCGCACGTTCGAGCAGCGCGCCACCACCGACCCCGCCCGCATCGAACGCTGCTGGGCGGCGGGCCCGTACAACGTCGGCATCGCCACCGGGCCCGCCGGGCTGCTAGTGGTCGACCTGGACACGCTCAAGCCGACAGACGAGAAGGGCACGCCTGACGGCGCGAGCAACTTCCTGGCGCTCTGCGAGCGCGCCGGACAGGTGATGCCCTCCACCCGCCGCATCCGGACTCCCTCCGGCGGGCAGCACCTGTACTTCGCCGCCCCGGCAGGGGTTCGGCTGACCAACACCGCGAGCACCCTCGCGAAGAAGGTCGACACCCGCGCGTGGGGCGGACAGGTCGTCGCACCCGGGTCCGGGACGCCTCAGGGCCCGTATGCGGCCCTGGATGACTCCCCGGTTGCAAAACCTACCCGAATGGCTTCAAAGTGCCCTGACAGCCCCTCAGAGGGCCCACACGGTACCGATCCGGCCGATGCCCGCCCGCCACAGGGGGCGACTCGCCGATGTCGTGCTGCACCGGGAAACCGCCGCCGTGGCCATCGCAACCGAGGGCAGCCGCAACGCTGAACTGCTGCGCGCCGTAAGGGCGGTAGGCCGGTTCGTGGCATGGGGAGATCTCGACCGCGCCAGCGTCGAGCAGGCTTTTCAGGCGGGGGGCGAGGCTGCCGGGCTACCGGCTGCCGAGTGCCGAGCCACCATCCGCAGCGCTCTGAACTGGTCCATCCGCACCGCCCGATCGCGGGAGGCGGCATGACCGAGCAGGGCCGATCCCCCCGCCTGAAAAGCCTCACTGCACCTGCCACCCGGCCTCACCTCGCCGAACCGGCCGGCACCCCCGCCGCGAGTAGCGCGCCGAAGGTCGTCGCCGAAGGCGTCCCCTCCGGCGTTCTCCCTGACCGGCAGCACGTCCCCGGGCCCCGGGTGATCGGGTGGCTCCACATCGTGGCCCCGTCGAACTGGCGGGCCCCGGTGTCGGCTACCTCGCACTGCGACTGCGGACGCCACCTCACCGCGCACGGCCGGACCGACGTGATGGCCCTGGTCGCCAGCCACGTCGAACACCGCGCCGTGTGCCCGCTGCACAACGCACCCGAACGGAGGGCCGCCGCATGACAGCCACCGAGAACGGCGCCGACCTGCTCGCCGAAGTCGAGCGGTTCCACCGCCGGTTCAACGTCTTCCCTCAGGACGCCGCATACGCGGCGGTGACGTTGTGGGACGCGCACGCCCACCTGCTCGACTGCTTCGACTCCACCCCCCGCCTGGCCTTCCTGTCGCCCGAACCGGGGTCGGGCAAGACACGGGCCCTGGAAGTGGTCGAAACCCTCGTTCCGCACCCGATGGCCGCCGTCAACGCCTCCGCCGCCGCCCTGTTCCGCGCGGTCTCCGGCAACGACGGACGGCCCACCATCCTGTTCGACGAGATCGACACCGTCTTCGGCCCCAAAGCCGGGGACAACGAGGAACTGCGCGGCTTCCTCAACGCCGGCCACCGCCGCTCGGGCGTCACCTACCGGTGCATTGGCGACGGCGGCAACCAGACCGTGCAAGCCTTCCCGTCGTACTGCGCGGTCGCGGTCGGCGGACTCGGCAACCTGCCCGACACGATCATGTCCCGCAGCGTCATCATCCGCATGCGACGCAGGGCCCGCAACGAACACGTCGAGCCGTTCCGTGCCCGCATCCACGAACACCAGGGACACAAGCTCAGCGACCGCCTCGCCACATGGGCCGAGCAGGTACGCGCGCAGATCGTCGGCGCCTGGCCGGAGATGCCCGAAGGCGTCACCGACCGCCCCGCCGACGTATGGGAACCCCTGCTCGCCATCGCCGACGCCGCCGGCGGGACCTGGCCGCAACGCGCCCGCGCAGCCTGTCTCACCCTGGTCAAGGCAGCCCAGACCGGCGACAAACACTCACTCGGCATCCGGTTGCTGACCGACCTGCGCGACCAGGTACTCATCGGCATGGACCGGCTGCCCACCGTCGCGATCCTCGACCGGCTCAACGCCCTGGACGACGCCCCCTGGGCCGACCTCCAGGGCAAACCGCTGGACTCCCGGCGGCTGTCGCGAATGCTCAGCGAGTACATGACCGCCGACAACGAGCCCGTCGCCTCCCGCAACATCCGCACCGCCGGCGGCGTCCTCAAGGGCTACTACACCGGCGACCTGACCGACGCGTGGGCCCGCTACTGCCCCCCGCCCCCCGCAGAGCAGCTACAAGCGCAACAGCCGCTACAGCCCAGCTCACAGGGTATGCCCGCGTAGCGCACACCCCCTCATGTAGCGGCTACCGCAACTTCCCGCGAAGCGCGGTAGCCGCTACACGCCGCCCCACCGCTACGCCCCGCAGCCCGCTGACCAGCCATGTAGCGGCATAGCGGATGTAGCGGACTTCCAGGGGGAGGGGGTACCCCCCTCCCCCTGCCGTCGCTTCCTCGCCGTCCCCCGTAGCGCCACCGCTGCGGGGGACGGCCCATGTCCGGACCAGGAGGACACGGTGACCACCGCCACGCCGCAAGCCCTGACCGTCCCCGAAGTCATGGCCGCACTGAAAGTCAGCCGCTTCAAGGTCTACGACCTCATCCGCTCACGCGCACTCGTGAGCTTCACCATCGGCCGCTCCCGCCGCATCTCCGTGGAAGCGCTCGCCACCTACATCCGCACCCGCACCGAAGACGAGGACTGAGCATGGCCAAACGACGCGCCAACGGTGAAGGCACCATCACCAAACGGGCGGACGGCCGGTACCAAGCCGCCGCCTACGTCTACCGCCCGGACGGCACCCGGGTCCGGAAGTTCGTCTACGGCCGGACCCGCGAAGACGTGGCCGGCAAGCTCACGGAACTCCAGGAGAAGACCCGGCAGGGCGTCCCCGCCGCGACTTCCGCCATGGCGTTCGGCGAGTACCTGACCTACTGGCTGACCACCATCGCGCCCACCCGACTCAAGCCCGCCACGCTGAACAGCTACGAGGGTCTGACCCGTCTCTACGTCCTTCCGGCGCTGGCCAAGAAGAAGCTCAACCGCCTCTCGCCCGCCGACATCCGGCTGTTCCTCGCGCAGTTCAAGAGCGGTTGCCTGTGCTGCCTGCGCGGGGTGGACAAGGCGCGTCCGCAGGAGGAACGGCACTGCTGCGCGGTAGGCCGCTGCTGCGAGCGCCGACCGTCCGCCCGAACCGTCCAGTACGTGCACGCGGTGTTGCGGTCCGCGCTGCAACAGGCGGTCCGGGAAGAGCTGATCGCGCGCAACGTCGCCCGGATCGTGGAAACCCCCACCGTCGAACGTCAGGAGGTCCGTCCGTTGGATGCTGCGGAAGCCCGGATGCTGCTCAAGACCGCCCGCTCCCACAGGCTCTACGCCCTATGGCTACTGCTGATCTCCACCGGATTGCGACGCGGGGAAGTGCTCGGCCTCACCTGGTCGGATATCGACCTGGTCAACGGGCAGCTTCGCGTGCGGCGCAATCTCCAGCGCATCAAACGCGAACTGATCTTCGGCACTCCGAAGACGGCGCGCTCGCTCCGCACCATCTCTCTCCCCAAGCGATGCGTGCAGGCGCTCACCGAGCACCGGAACGCACAGGAGCGGGAGCAGAAGGTGGCCGGCGAGAAGTGGAAGCCGGTCCCGAGTCAGCCGAGCGGCCTGGTGTTCACCACCGCCACCGGGCGGGCGACGGACCCGCGCAGCCTGAACCGGATGCTGACCATCCTGTGCCGGGACGCCAAGGTCCGGCGAGTACGCGTGCACGACCTCCGGCACACCTGCGCCTCGCTGCTACTCGCGCAGGGGGTCGACGCCCGGACCATCATGGAGACGCTGGGACACAGCACCATCACCATGACCCTGGACACCTACGCGCACGTGATGCAGACGACCCTGCGGGCCGCCGCCGACCGCATGGATGACGCGCTCGGAGAGGACGACCGGGAGGAAGCCGAGACGGACGACGCGGGCCCCGAAGCCGCCGCCTGACGGGAGCCCCCGGACCGCGTTGATGTCAGCCGGTGATGTCAAAGGCCCCCTGGACAATGTCCAGGGGGCCTTTGACCTGTGTGCACTCGGCAGGATTCGAACCTGCAACCTTCTGATCCGTAGTCAGATGCTCTATCCGTTGAGCTACGAGTGCTCGGCTTCGCGGCTGGTGGGGCCGGTCTGCGTCGCGGGGACAACATTACATGAGGCGGTGCGGGAGGTGAAATCGATAAGGGGCCCGGCCTCGGCGGGCGGGCGTCAGGGGCACGGACGGACTCGCGGGGCTCGTGGGCGGGTGATGAATGAATAGTTTAAATAGTCATCGTTGAGCTATCATGACGACATGAACAAAACATCCAGCACGCTGGAACTGTATGCCGTTCCTCGCTTGACCAGCGAGGATCAGGCCGTGCTGGGCGAGATCCACCAGATGCGCAAAGCGATGCGGCATGTCTTGCGCACACCCCGGCGCTGGGAAGGGGGGCTGCGGCGCTCTGTCCTGGCCAAGGCCATTCAGGGCTCCAACAGCATCGAGGGCTACGAGGTCGCCGAGGACGATGCCATCGCCGCGCTGGATGACGAAGAGCCCATGAGCGCCGACGAGAAGACCTTCGAGGAGGTCAAGGGCTATCAGCGCGCCATGAGCTACGTGCTTGCCATAGGCGGCGACAGTCTCGCCACGTACGACACGGCGGAGCTGCGTGCCATGCACTTCATGATGTTGCAGCACGAGCCGTCGAAGTCACCGGGACGCTTCCGCAGGGGCGCGATCTACGTGCACAACCACGAGACCGAGCAGCAGGTGTACGCGGGCCCGGACCACGAAGTCGTTCCGGACCTGATGGGCGCCCTCGTCAGCAGTCTGCGCGGCAACAACGAGCACGATCCCGTCGTCCGGTCCGCGATGGCACACCTGAACCTGGTCATGATCCACCCCTTTCGGGACGGCAACGGCCGCATGGCCCGCGCGCTGGCCACCCTTGTCCTGACCCGCTCGGACATCGGCGAGCCGGCGTTCTCGTCGATCGAGGAATGGCTCGGCGTCAAGTCCAACACGCTGGACTACTACGCCGCTCTCGGCCACACGGGGCACGGCAGGTGGGCTCCGCGCCCCGACGCGGGCATCTGGCTGTCCTTCTGCCTGCGGGCGCACCACATGCAAGCACAGACGATGACCCAGCGCTTCGAGGACGCCAGCCGATACTGGGTGCATCTGGATGCCATCGCCGCCCGGCACAAGCTGTCGGAACGGGTGATGGACCCGCTGTTCGACGCCATTCTGGGCTACCGCATCCGACGCGGCGGCTACATGAAACGCGCCGGCATCGAGGGGCAGACGGCCACCAGGGATCTGGCGCACCTTGCCAGGATCGGACTTCTCACCGCTCACGGATCCGGCCGGGGCAGCCACTACACCGCTGCCAGCCCGTTGCTCGAGATCCGCGCGGACGTCCGGTCACGACGGGAATCCGTCACGGACCCGTACCCCTGGATGCGGTCCAGGCTGGCCGAGCCGATCAGCTGGGAAGCGTAGAACCTGCACGCGGGCGGCGCCCGGGCCGCCGGGCGCGCGGGTGCCGGGTCAGGTGAGGGTGGTGGTGGCCCGGCGGAGTTCGGTCAGGGCGGACTGGACGTGGGGGGACAGGGGGGAAGCGGGGGAGGGCGGGGTGGCGGACCAGGCGGCGAAGCCGCGTTTGAAGGCCAGGAGGCCCAGCTCGGAGGCCAGGGCCGCGGTCGGCTCGGGGATGCCGCGGGCGGTCAGGGCGGTGGTCATCGCGGTGGCGAGGCCGACGTCTTTGAGGGCGTCGCGCTGCTGGAGCTCGGCGCTCGCGGCGACGGCCGCCTTCAGGCGCGGGGCGAGCTCGCGGTTCATCGGGCCCATCGCGGCCGACGCGCGGTCGAGGCCGGCGGCGACCGCGTCGAGAGGCCCGGCGGCCTCGGGGGCCTCGGCGATGCCCTCGGCCAGCAGCCGGCTCAGCGTCTCCTGCCCTGCCACCAGCAGCTCGCGCTTGTCGGGGAAGTGCCGGAAGAAGGTGCTCTTGGTGACCCCGGCGCGCTCGGCGATCTGGGCGACCGTCGTGGCGTCGTAGCCCTGCTCGGTGAAGAGGTCGACGGCAGCCATGACGAGGCGCTCGCGCGCCCCCGGTTCCCATCGGCTCATCAGCCCATCATATGTGACGGGACTCTTGTCCCATCGCCCTGTTAGGCTGATGGGACAAGAGTCCCATCACTTGAGCAGGAGATCCTCCATGCGCGTCTTCGTCACCGGCGGCACGGGCCTGATCGGGTCCGCCGTCGTCGCCGAACTGCTCGGCAACGGCCACACCGTCCTCGCCCTCGCCCGCTCCGAGGACTCCGCCCGGGTCGCCGACGCGGCCGGCGCCGAGCCGCTGCGGGGCGGCCTCGCCGATCTGGACGTCGTCCGCGCCGGAGCCGCCATGGCGGACGGCGTGATCCACCTGGCGTTCGGCAACGACTTCAGCAGCCCCGAGGCCGTCGCGAAGTCGGTCGCCGAGGAGACCGCCGCGCAGGAGACCATCGGCGAGGAACTCGTCGGCACCGACCGCCCCTTCGTCACCGTCTCCGGCACGCCCTGGGTGCAGGGCCGGCTGTCCACCGAGGACGACCCGCTGCCGACGGACGGGCCGGTCGGCGGCCGCGGCCGTACGGTCACGGCGATCCTCGGCCTGGCCTCGCGCGGGGTCCGCACCTCGGCCGTACGGATGCCGCGCACGGTGCACAACAAGGGGGACGGCGGTTTCGCCGGCCTGCTGACCCAGATCGCCCGCCAGAGCGGCGTCTCCGGCTACCCCGGCGACGGCACCCAGCGCTGGCCCGCCGTGCACGCGCTCGACGCGGCCGTCCTCTTCCGGCTCGCCCTGGAACAGGCCCCGGCCGGCACCTCGTGGCACGCCGTGGCCGACGAGGGCGACCGGGTACGGGACATCGCCGAGGTCATCGGCCGCCGGCTCGGCCTGCCGGTCGAGCAGGTGCCGGCGGAGACGTACGGGCCGCTCGGCCCGATCTTCGCCAGCGACCAGCCGTCGTCCAGCGCCCACACCCGGCAGGCGCTGGGCTGGGAGCCGAGGCATCCGAGCCTGCTGGCGGACCTGGAGAACATCCAGCCCTGAGCGGGCGTCACTTCCCCAGCCCGGCCCGGCCCTGGAGACGGCCCGGTGACCGCCCCTGAGGCGAGCCGGACCTGAGCCAGAGCCGTCCCGGAGGCAAGCTGGAGCCGAGCCGGACGCGGCCCGGAGACGAATCAGGGAGCCCGCGCCAGATGGCGCGGGCTCCCTGATGTGGTGGCGGAGGCGGAGGGATTTGAACCCTCGATGGACGGTAAAGCCCAAACCGCATTAGCAGTGCGGCGCCATAGACCGGACTAGGCGACGCCTCCTGGGTACGCGCCCGGGCGAGCGGGCACGTGTGCAGATGATGGCACAGCCCAGCGGGCCGCGACCAATCGCAGACTACGGTACAAGGCCGCCGGTCGGCAGGGCAAAGGGGTTGGCGCGGTGCGAGCCCCCGGAACGTGCCCCGGACGTCCCCGGCGCGGCGGGCCCGGCGCTCCCCCGGACGCCCCGACGCAACGGGCCCCGCGCTCCCCGGAAGCCCCGGCGCAACGGGCCCGACGGCCGCCCGGACACTCCCGGCGCAACGCGCCTGCCGGCCGCCCGGACACTCCCCGCGCAACGGGCTTCACGGCCACCGGGCCGTCCCCCGGCGCACGGCTCCGGGACGCGCCCCGGTCGCGATCCGGCCGCGCCGGCGCCCCCGCTCCCGGACGTCCCCGGCGCAACAGGCCCCGCGCCCCGCGAGCCGCGCCCACCATCGGGTGACCTCGCCGGGGTGTCGGCCCCCGCCCCGGTAAGAGAAGGGGCATGCGATCTGCCCGTCTCACCTCCGCCGCCGCCCTGTTCCTCGGCGGAGCCGCCCTCCTGCTGTTCGGTTCACACAACGGTGCCGCCGCCGTCGGCCTGCCCAGGCCCGCGGGACCGGCCGGTCCCGTTGGACCGTTCGGCCCCAACGGTGACGAGGCCGCCGGCGCCGGTCCCGTCACCGGTGACGACCACCTCGCCGTCACCTACGACGCGGGCGACTCCCACCCGCACACGTACACCGTCGACTGCGGCCAGAGCGAGCGCGCCGCGGACGCCGCCCGCTGCGACCGGCTGCGGCAGATCGGCGGCCCGCTGCCCGCCGTCCGCGGCGACCAGCTGTGCTCGATGATCTACGGCGGCCCGCAGACCGCCTCGGTCACCGGCGTGTGGAACGGCCGGCCGCGGACGGAGACGTACCGCAGGACCAACGGCTGCGAGGTGGCCCGCTGGAGCGGCATGGTCCCGGCCCTGCCCGCACCCACCGCGGCCCAGGCCCCCGGCGGCCAGACCCAGACCCCCGCCGCCGCCGAGACCCAGGTCCCGACCACCGCCGACACGCCCGGCGTCAGCACCCTCCCCGCCGTCCCCGCCCCCCACACCCCGATCAAGAAGGACCTCCGCCCGCTGCGCGGCTGACCAGCACCGCCCGCGTCCCCGCACCCCCCACCCCGCACCCCCACGTGACGGATGCCACACCCGCCCCGCCCGTACCCGAACCCCGATGTACCTGGGCCCACATGAGCATCCAAGGCCACGGCGCGGGGCCTGCCACGTACACTCCCTCTAGTGACAGGCCCCGGGGGTGGCGGCAAGATGGGCCGCCCGTGACAGTCGGCCGCCCGGACCACCTGCGGCCCGGCAAGCGGACCGGCGGACGGACCGGCAGCGGCTCAACGGCGCAGCCCCGGGCAGTGCAGCACGTGCGGTAACAGGGAGGACGCGTCTCGTGAGCAGCAGGCCATCCAGAGGCGCTGCTCGCCTCGCCTCGATACTCGACGCCCTGCCCGACGCCCTGCTGCTCGTCGACGTCAACGGCACCGTGGTGAACGCGAACGCGATAGCGCTGGAGACCTTCGAGTCGCCGGGCACCGCCCTGGTCGGCCGGGGCCTGCTCGACCTGCTGCCGACGTTCGACTCCAAGCGCATCCCCGGCTCGATGCGCAGCCCGCGCGAGGCCGCCGAGGACACCCGCACCAAGCCGACCCGGATGACCGCCCGCCGCACCGACGGCACGGAGTTCCCGGTCGAGATCACCAGCGCGAACCTGGAGGACGGCCGCACCCCGTACGCGGAGGCGTACCAGGACTACGGCGACCCGCAGCAGCCGCACTACACCGGTGACGAGTTGCTGATGCTGGTGGTCCGCGACCTGTCCGGCACGGTCGACACCGAGGCCGAACTCGCCCGCCAGCAGCGGCAGACCGAGATGATCCTGCGCGCCGCGGCCGAGGGCGTGGTCGGCGTCGACACGGCGGGCAAGATCGTGCTCGTCAACCCGTCGGCCGCGCAGATACTCGGCCACCGCGCCACCGACCTCGGCGGCAAGGAGCTGCACCCGCTGGTGCACCACTCACGCCCGGACGGCTCGCCGCTGGCGTACGAGGAGACCCCGCTCGCCGACACGCTGCGCTCGGGCCGCAAGCACCGGGTACGCGGCCAGGTGCTGTGGCGCAAGGACGGCAAGCCGGTGCCGGTCGATCTGACGACGGCGCCGGTGCGGGACGGCGACCAGCTGGTCGGCGCGGTGATGACGTTCACCGACCGGACGGCGTACGACGCCAACGACGCGCGCAGCGCACAACTCCGGGCGCTGCTCGACACCTCGCTCCGCGGCCCGCTGGCCGAGCTGCGCGGCGAGTTGAGCGGCCTGGCCGCCGACCCGGCGGGACAGCTCTGGCCCGAGGCCAACCAGATCCTGCACCACCTGTCGGCCGGCTACGCGCGGATCACCACGCTCATCGACAACGTGCTCGCGTTCCAGCGGCTCGACCGCGGCGAGGACAAGCTGAACCGGGCGGAGGTCGGCCTCGACCAGGTGATCGCCGCGGCCGTGGACGGCGCGATCGAGCTGATCGGCCCGGGCCGCGCGCAGTACGCGGTGCACGCGCCGCCGATCGAGGCGTCGATCGACGCCGAGCGGATGGCGCAGGCGCTCGCGCACCTCATCGCCGACGTGGCCGGCGTCGATTCGGCCGGCAACGCGATCGCGTACACCGGCGACTCGACGATCGTCGTCGCGGCGGCGCAGCGCGGCGACGTCATACGGCTCGACGTCCGCGGCCCGCGGGCCGGCGGCGACCCGGTGCATCTGCCGCTGGCGCGGGGCATCGTGGAACGGCACGGGGGCGTGCTCCAGACGCACGAGGTGCCCGGGCAGGGCAGTGCGTACGTACTCGAGGTGCCGGTCGGTACGGCGGGGGGCCGCGGGCCCGGCGGTTCCGGGCGGCGCGCGGGCTCCGGGTCCGCGGGTTCTTCCGGGTCTTCCGGTACGGGCGCGGGCTCGGACGACACCGGCGGCCAGCCGCGGGAGTCCGACACGACGGTGATGCCGGTGCCTTCGCAGCCGGTTCGCGGTACGCAGGGCCCGGACGACGCGTCCGCCGGTACGAGCACGGGCTTGAGCAGTGCGGGTACGGGTACGGGTCGGGCGCCGCATCCGCGCAGGGCCGCGGACGACGCGGACGGCACGATCGTCGCGCCCTGGGCCGTTCCGGCCGCCGCCGAGCCCGAGGCGCCGACCGGGCGCCGGCGCGCGCTGCGCAGGCCCGAGGAGCAGCAGCCGGACGCGGGCGGGCAGAGCGAGGCCGGGGCCCCGACCCCGCCGCCGACCGGCCGCCGCGCGAGGCGGGCGCGTCCCGAGACGCCGGAGGACGGCCCGGCCGGCCGCCCCGAACTCCCCGCCGCACAGACCCCGCACGCCCTTCCCCCGGCGAGTCCCGCGCCCCAGGTCCCGGCGCAGGCACAGCCCCAGGAGGGCACGGGACGCCGTGCCCGGCGGGCCATCGACACGGGTCCCGCGCCCAAGCAGAGCGCCCCGGCGTCGCAGCCCGATGACCCCGGCCCGGGACCGTGGCCCGGGCGCACCGGCCCGCACCCCGACGCCCCGGCCCCCCGCGCCCCCTGGCAGGACCCGTCCTCCGACGCGACCCCGCCGCCCGAGGGCCCCGCCCCCCGCCCGACCCCGTGGCCGAACGCGGCCCGCGAGGCGGAAGAGGAGGGCGGCGCGCAGAGCGAATCCGGACCTGGCAACGTCACCCCCCAAGGCCCCGGCTCGCAGTGGCCCAACGCCGAGAACCCGCCGCGCGCGGTGGAAGGCGGCCCGCAAGGCAGGTCCCGACGCAGGAACGTCAACCCGCAGGGCGAGCCGGACTCACCCTGGCCGAACCCTGCCGCGAACCAGCCGGGCGACGCGGAAGACGGCAGCCCGCAGTGGCCCAACGCCGGGAATGCGCCGCGCGCGGTGGAAGGCGGTCCGCAAGGCAGGTCCCGACGGCGGAACGTCAACCCGCAGGGCGAGCCCGACTCACCCTGGCCGAACGGCGCCGCGAACGCACCGGGCGACGCGGAAGGGAACGGCCCGCAGGGCGGACCCGAGCTCAAGAACGTCAACCCGCAAGCCGGGCCCGGCGCTTCCTGGCCCAACGCCGGGGCCGACCAGCCGCGCCCCGACGAAAGCGACGCCCCCCAGGCGGAGTCCGGTGCCGCGACGCCGTGGCCCGGGCGGCCGGTGGCGAGCGGAGACGTGCAGGGTGGGCCCGGTGCGCCGTGGCAGGCGCGCGAGGCGGAAGGCAACGGCCCGCAGGCCGGGCCCAGGCCCAGGAACGTCAACCCGCAAGCCGGGCCGGGCGCGTCCTGGCCCAACGCCGGGGCCAACCAGCCGCATCAGGCGGAAGGCAACGCCCCGCAAGGCGGACCCGGGCCCAAGAGCGTCAACCCGCAAGGGCCCGGCCCGCAGTGGCCCAACGCTCGCGCCGACCAGCCGCATCAGGCGGAAGGGAACGGCCCGCAGGCCGGACCCGGGCGCAAGAACGTCAACCCGCAAGCCGGGCCCGGCGCGTCCTGGCCCAACGCTGCCGCCAACCAGCCGCGCCCCGACGAAAGCAGCGGCCCGCAGACCGGCCCCGATGGCAGGAACGTCAACCCGCAGGCCGGGCCGGGCGCGGGCAGTCCGCCGCCGTGGCTTGCGGCGGCGGACCAGGCACGGTCGCCCGAAGGTGACGTCCCCGCGTGGCCGAACGCCGCGAACCGGCCGGGGCCGGCGGCCGAAGGCAACGGTCCGCAGGGCGGCGCCTCTTCGTGGCCGCATGCGGGCGGCCCGCAGCCGTCCGCCGAAGGTGAGCACCCGGCGTGGCGGAACGGCGCCGAGCAGCCCTCCGGCCCCGCGAGTGCCGCCGCCGCGTCCGGCTGGCGCGGCGCGGGCGATCAGGACGAGGAGCAGGAGCAGGGCCGGGACGAGGGGCACGAGCAGGACGAGGACCCGCGCCGTCCCGGCGACGACGGGAACCCGGCCTGGCCCGGCCCTGGCGAGCAGGGCCCCGAGCAGCCCGCGCCCGCCGCCGAGGAGGAGCCGCCGGCCGCCGCGTTCGGCGTCGTCGCGCCCTGGCCCGACCCCTCGGAGCGGCAGGCGCAGCCGCAACGCAACCGTCCCGGCGTGCCGTTGCCGCCGTCCGCGTGGCCGGCCGCGCAGGATCCGTCGCAGCAGAGCCACGGGCGGGCGATCAGCGTGCGGACGCTCGGGCAGGGCATGCCGTTCGGGCAGCACGGCGGCGACCCGCAGACCCAGACCCAGGCCGTCCAGGCGCAGGCGCCGCTGCCCGCGCAGGTCGCGGCCGGCGGGTCGGGCCGGCGGCGCCGGCTCAGCGCGCCGCCGAACCAGCCCCCGGCGCAGCCGCCGAACCCGGGCCAGGGTCAGGGCGAGGAGCAGGACCAGGGCCCCGGCGGCGAGCCGCAGGCGCGCCAGCACCCGCAGGCCGAGCCCGACAGCGGGCAGCTGCCCGTACGCCGTACCGCCCCGGAGCCGCCGAGGCCGCGGCTGCCCGGCGACCACGAGACCGCGCTGCTGCGTCCCGTCCCGGCGGAACCGCCGAACGTGCCGCACCAGGCGTCGGGCGGACGCGCGTACGCCATAGGGGCGCCGGCCGCCGGTGCCGACGAGGGGCCCGAGCCGCTGGACGGGCCGAACGGCGCCGTGGACGTCACGGACGTCGCCAGCGACCGGCTCGACGAGGGCCTGGACGAGCCGCGCCGGCTGCTGGTGTGGCCCGAGCCCGACGTCTCCACCCGGCAGGCGCTGACCGACCGCGGCTACCGGCCGGTGATCGTGCGCTCCCGCGAGGAGGTGGACGCGCAGGTCGCGGAGCCGCCCGCGGCGCTGTTCGTCGACCCGCTGACCGGGCCGATCACCCGGACCGCGCTCCAGTCGCTGCGGCAGGCCGCGGCGGCGGCGGACGTACCCGTCCTGGTGACGGCCGGCCTCGGGCAGGCCACCCGGGAGGCGGCGTACGGGGCCGACCCCGCCGTCCTGCTCAAGGCGCTCGCGCCGCGCGACAGCGAGCAGCACCCGCCGCGGGTGCTGCTCGTGGAGAGCCACGAGGCGATCGCGCAGGCGTTCTCGGCGACGCTGGAGCGGCGCGGGATGCAGGTCACGCACGCGAACTCCGAGACGGAGGCGATGACGAAGGCGGCGCAGGTCCATCCGAACCTGGTGGTGATGGACCTGATGCTTATTCGGCGCCGCCGGCAGGGGATCGTGGACTGGTTGCGCGGCAACGCGCGGTTGACGCACACGCCGATGGTCGTCTACACGTCGGCGGACATCGACCCGTCCGAGCTTCCGCGACTGGCGTCGGGCGAGACGGTCCTGTTCCTCGCGGAACGCTCGACGAGCACGGACGTCCAGTCGCGGATCGTGGACCTCCTGAGCAAGATCGGCTCCTGACGGCCAGGGGTTGCCCCCTGAGGCCCCCGTTCGGCTGCCGGCTCACTCTGGCTCGTCGCGCGGTTCCCCGCGCCCCTTCTAAGAGCGCGTGCCTGGCCCGGGCGCACAGTGGCTCCCGGTCACACCAGGGGCGCGGGGAACCGCGCGACAAGCCACGACGTACCCGCGGCTGAAGTGCGGGCTCAGGGGGCACCCCCTGAAAGCCCCCACCCGGGGGCCAGCCGGGGTCGCGGCGGTCAGCGAGGGGGCGGGGTCGTACGGGTCACCGACAGAGCCCCGTCGGCGTACGACTTGCGGATCACCTTCTTGTCGAACTTGCCCACACTCGTCTTCGGCACAGCCTCAAGCACCGTCCACCGCTCCGGGATCTGCCACCGCGCCACCCGCTCCCCCAGGAAATCGCGCAGCGCCTCGTAGTCCGCGCTCGCGCCCTCGCGGAGGACGACCGTTGCCAGCGGGCGTTCGCCCCAGCGGTCGTCGGGGACGGCGACCACCGCGGCCTCGGCCACGTCGGGGTGGGCCATCAGGTGGTTCTCCAGGTCAACCGACGAGATCCATTCGCCGCCGGACTTGATGACGTCCTTCGCGCGGTCGGTCAGCGTGAGGAAGCCGTTCTCGGAGATGACGCCGACGTCGCCGGTGCGCAGCCAGCCGTCCGGGCTGAACTTGTCCTCGGGGCGCAGCGGCTCCTCGCCGACGCCGCCGAAGTAGGCCGCCGCGATCCACGGCCCGCGCACCTCCAGCTCGCCCGCGGACTCGTTGTCCCAGGGCATCACCGAGCCGTCCGGGCCGATCAGCCGCGCCTCGACCGACGCGGGGAACCGTCCCTGGGTGATCCGGTAGCCCCACTCCTCGTCGCCGCTGACCCCGGCGGGCGGCAGCGCCACCGTGCCGAGCGGCGAGGTCTCCGTCATCCCCCAGGCGTGGTTGAGCTGCACGCCGAGCTGCTCCTTGAACGCCTTCATCAGCGCGGGCGGGCAGGCGCTGCCGCCGATCGTGACCCGGGCGAGGCTGGTGATGTCCCGGGGCCGCTCGGTGAGTTCGGTCAGCAGGCCCTGCCAGATGGTGGGGACGGCGGCGGCGTGCGTGGGACGCTCGGTGGCGATCATCTCGGCCAGCGGCCCCGGCTGGAGGAAGCGGTCCGGCATCAGCAGGTTGACGCCCGTCATGAACGCCGCGTGCGGCAGGCCCCACGCGTTGACGTGGAACATCGGCACGACCGGCAGTGAGGTGTCGTGGCAGGTCAGCGACATCGTCTCGGCCGCGCCGACCTGCATCGAGTGCAGGTAGATCGAGCGGTGCGAGAAGACCACGCCCTTGGGGTCACCGGTCGTCCCGGAGGTGTAGCACATGGCGGCGGCCTGGCGTTCGTCCAGCTCGGGCCAGTCGTAGCGGGTCGGCCGCCCGTCGAGCAGCTCCTCGTAGCGGTGGACGGCGGGCCGGCAGCCGTCCAGGGGCGCCAGGTCGCCGGGCCCGACGACGACCAGGTGCTCGACGGTCTTCAGCTCGGGCAGCAGCGGCGCGAGCAGCGGGATGAGACTGCCGTCCACCAGGATGATCCGGTCGGCCGCGTGGTTGACGATGAACGTCAGCTGGTCGGTGGGCAGCCGCAGGTTGAGGGTGTGCAGGACCGCGCCCATGCTGGGGATCGCGAGGTACGCCTCAAGATGCTCAGCATTATTCCACATAAAAGTGGCAATTCGGTCGCCGTCGTTGGCGCCGAGCTCGTCGCGCAGCGCGTTCGCGAGCTGTACGGCGCGGATGCCGGTCTCGCGGAAGGTGCGGCGGCGCGGTTCGCCCTCCCCGGTCCAGGTGGTGACGGTGGACGCGCCGTGCACCAGCGTCCCGTGCACCAGGATGCGGGTGACGGTCAGGGGTACGTCCTGCATCGTGCTCAGCACGGGGGCCTCCGGCGGCTACGCGGCTCCGACTACGCCCGGAGGCTGATGGCCGCCCGGCGAGGTCGCTTTCCCGCGATTGTGCTGGCATACCGATCGGTATGTCACTACCCCTCGCGGGAAACCCCCTCAGGACCGCTCGCGGGAAACCCCCTCAGGCCACGCAAAGCTCCAGCTCCGGATCGTCGCGCAGCTTGCCGAGCGCCCGCGACACCGCGCTCTTGACCGTGCCGACCGAGACGCCGAGCGCCTCCGCCGTCTGCGTCTCGCTCATGTCCTCGTAGTACCGCAGGACGACCATCGCGCGCTGCCGCGGGGGCAGCCGGCTGATCGCGCGCAGCAGCGCGTCCCGCTGCGCCTGCTGCTCGGTGAGGTCGGGGGCGCCGCCGGTGCCGTCCGGCTCGGGCAGCTCGTCGGTGCTGAACTCGTCCACCTTGCGCTTGCGCCACTGGGACGTTCGGGTGTTGACCAGGGTGCGGCGCACGTAGCCGTCCACCGCCCGGTGGTCCTCGATCCGGTCCCAGGCCAGATAGGTCTTGGTGAGCGCGGTCTGCAGCAGGTCTTCGGCGTCGGAGGGGTTGGGGGTCAGGGAGCGCGCTGTGCGCAGCAGCGTCGGGCCCTTGGTGCGAACGTAGGCCGTGAACTGCGTCGTGTTGGCGCTGGTGCACACTGGCGTGGTCATAGCTCAAAACTAGGAGCCGGGCGGCGCCGGTGAATCGGCCGCAAGTGCCGAAGCCGAATCCCCCTCAGGTCGTAGGACGGGTGCTGTCCCCACCCCCCGAGGGGGGAGCCGGGACCGCCCGTCCCGCAGGGGTTTTACCTGACGTCATCCGTGGTCGTACCGGGGTCATCCCGGAGACGGACGACAGATCGCCCGGTGGATCGGTTCAGCACCGGCCGCCGGGGCGCCGTCCGGCTCAGTTCACGACGGCCACCGGGGCGTCCACCAGGTCGCGGTCCACGGACAGCTTCTTGCCGCCGTACGTCTCCGTGCCGGCGCCGCTGTACTGGTGGATCCGGGCGTGCGGCGTCCACGCGCTGTCGCTCAGCACCGGCTCCTCGGTGACGCTCGGGGCCACGCCCCAGCGCGCGTACCAGACGGCGTCCGGCAGGTCGGCGACGCCGGCCGTGCGGGCCTTGTCCAGGTGCTGGATGCCGGAGTCGGCGCTGCCGTAGAAGCCCGCGAGGTAGCCCTCGGCGCGGACCCGCCGGTCCCAGGCGCGTACGTACTCCAGGGTGGGGTCGGCGCAGGCCGGCTTGGAGTCGTCGTAGCCCTCCATGTCGAGGTAGAGCGCGCTGCCCGCGTCGAGCCCGAGCGCCCGGGCGGCCTTGACCGCGTCGCTCGCCTCGCTGGTGCCCTGCGCCCAGGCGCGGGACGGGTCGATGCGGTACGGGTTCTTCTTCGCGCCGGTCACGCAGGGGCTCTGCGAGCCGACGTAGATCGGGATCAGCGACCAGCCGTCGCCGGTGGTCTGGCCGACCCAGCTGGTGGTGAGGTTGCGCTGCGTCTTGCAGGCACGGGCCCGGCCGCCGAAGTAGATGCCGACGGCGCGGTAGGGGGAGGCGGCGCGCCACGCCTTCATGGTGGCGAGGTCGGGGGTCTCGCAGGTGTCGAAGCCGCGACCGCTGAAGAGGCGGGGGGTGGCGGAGCGGTCGGCGGCGGGGGCCGCCGTGCTGGTGGTGGGGGTGGCGGCCGTCGCGGCCGTCGCGGCCGTGGAGAGCAGCAGGCCCGAGGTCATCGTGAGGGCCGACGCAAGAACGTAAGGGATAAAACTACTTCTTTTCCTCATTCCGCGAGTCAACGTGGGCGGTGGGCCCCGGTTCCGGAGACACGCCGCCGCCCACCCGTCCGGAGGCGGCCGTACGGAGTCGTCGGGGGCGCGCGGGGGCTTGCGGGCGGGGGCCGGGGGCGGCGGGCTCCGGGCCGGGGCGGCGGGCCCCGGGGCTCCGGGTCGGGGCAGGGGCGAGGGCCAGGGCGCCGAGCCGGAGGGCTCTGGGGCGGAGGTCGGGAGACCGGGTCGGAAGCGCCGGGCCCCGAGGGCCAGGGGGCCAGGGCCCGGGGCCCGACGGGCCGGGCCGGGGTCAGGGGCGGCGGGCCCCGAGGGCCGGGGGCCCGGCGGGCTCCGGATGTTTTCCACAGGCTGTGGACGGGTTCGGCGCCCGCCGGGCGGACCGGGCCACCCGGTGCCCCCGGCCGCGCCGGCCGTGCAAGCGGGCCGCAGGCCATCCTGCACCCGGGGCACGACCGCGCGGCGGCACCTGGAGTGCCGCCGCGCGTTCGCTTCACCGGTCAGGCACGCTCGATGCCCGGGAGTGGCGGCGGGCGCCGGGCCGGCGCGCCGCCGGGTGGTTCACCAGAGCTGCGCGAAGTGGATGTTGACGTTGTTCTGGTCGATGGCGGTGAACCCGGAGCCGGCCACGCTCGCCGTGTTGTTCTGGTTGGAGGCGCCGGCGCCGGTCGCCGCCTGCTGCGTGGTCGTCACGTTGCCGAAGTTGCCGCCTCCGACGTTGCCGCCCGAGTTGCTCACCACCGTCGCGTTCGAGTGGTCGTTGGCGAACCCGCCGTCGTCGGCCGAGGCCGTGCCTGCGAACAGCACCGCCGCCAGGGGCAGTGCGGCCATCGTGGCCAGGACGCGGACGGTACGGATGCTTGCCATGGTGTTCCCTCCCAGGGGACAGGTATTGCCGGGACTGCTGGATCGGCGGGGCGGTCGGCCGTCCGCCCCGCCGGGTGCTGCTGTGGCGTCGCCGAGACCAGAGTTGCCCACGTGGCGCGTGCCGCATCCGTCCCTTTCGACCAGTTCCCTCGGACGCGTGACGGCCTGCCAACAAACCTCCGGCAGGCGCGATTTGGGGGCATTCGGCATGGTCCGGCCGCGCGCCGGGGGTGCGATTCCGTACGGCCCTTGCGGTTTAACGTTCCGGCCGGGTTTCGGCCAATCTGGCTCGGCGGGCGTCCCGGCGGAGCGGGCCGGCGCCCGATGGCGCGATCCCGACATATGGGATGTTATGTAACAAGACGTGCGCCCCGATGGACGCACGGTGACCGACAGGGCGTCCCCCCTGGAGGTCCGGCAAGTTCGGTAAAGGAAAGCCCCATGGCATCTGATCAACGTCCCAGCCAGGATCAATATCCCGCTCAGGGTCTGCGCCCCGCCCAGGTCATGCGCCCACCGCACGACCTGCGGCCCCCGGAGGATCCGGCCCCCGCCCAGCACCCACCGCAGGACGGCCCACCGCACGGTTCCGACGAGAATCCCGCGGCCCGCGCCGACGCGATACCCGCGGCCGGTTCCGGCGACAGTCCCGGTGACAGCCCCGACGACAGCCCCGACGACCAGGGCGACGGCCCGAGAGACACGCTGCTGTGGACGGCGGCGACCGCCCGCCCGCTCGACGAGGTCGCCTCGCTGGTGGGCCTGCTCAAGCAGGCCGACGACCCGGCGCAGCCCGACGACGCGCCGCCGAGCGCGGGCGACGAGGCGCTGCGGGTGGCGGCGGTCTCCCGTTCGGTGGACGACGTCCGCGACCTCGTCACGCTGCTCAACCAGGCGCCGTACGAGACCGGCGAGGCGGCGACCGCGCTGCGCGCGGCGGCGGTCGGGCGGCCGATCGAGGAGGTGGCGGAGCTGATCGGGGCGTTCGAGGCGGGGGGCCCGGGGGCTCCGGCTTCCGGTACGGCGGCTTCCGGGTCCGCCGGGACGGGGGCCGGGGCGATCGTCGCGCTCGACGGGGGGCGGGGCGGGGCCGCTCTTGACGCCGGCAGCGGCGCCCGGGGTCCGGCGAGTGGCCGAAACGCGCTCGCGCCCGGGGCGTCCGTCACCCGTTCGGCGGAGGGCGGCGAGGTGGCGCAGCCGGAGGAGGCGCGTACGAGCCGGATCGCGCGGGCGGCTCGTATCGCCCGCGCGGCGCGTACGACCGGTGACGCCGGCAGCGTCCCGGCCGGCGGTGCAGGTGCGGGCAGCGGTTCCGTTGACGGCTCGGCCAGCGGTTCGGCCACCGGCCCCCGTCCGCAAGAGGCCGGCCGTCGTGCCCCGTCACAGCCCCAGCAGCCGGCCCCGGCCGCCGACACCGCCTCGCTGCGCGCCGCGCTGCGCTGGCCGACGGCCGCCGCCCTGTTCGTGATCGGCGTGATCCACCTGCCGGTCCACGTACCCGGCCTGCGGTCCAGCGACTACGCGACCGGCACGTCGCTGGCGGCCGCTGCCGTCTGCCTGGTGCTCGCCGTACTGCTGGCGGCGCAGGACGCGGTGTGGGTCTGGGCCGCGAGCGCGGCGGCGGCGATCGGCACGATCGTCGTGCACTCGCTGGCGGCGGCCTTCAGCCGGGTGGACCTGCTGAGGGACACCCTCGGCCACTCGTTCACCGGCGCTCCGGCGGCGGCGATGACGTGTGCGGTGGTGGCGGCCGTCCTCGCGGGTTCGGCCCTGCTGCACCGCGGCTCGTCCGCACCGAAGGCGAACGACGCCTGACCGTCGGGCCGTCGGCTGTCCGTACGGCGAAGGGGCCCGCTCACGACTTCCGGTCGCGAGCGGGCCCCTCTGTACGTCACCGCCTGTACGTCACGTCTGTTCTTCACGTCCGTGCGTCACGCGTCATGCTGTGGAGCTACGTGCGGGGGTTTGTCGGGGTACGACTACGCGCCCCAGGAGTAGTCCAGGATCTTCTTCACGTCAGCCGTGCGGGTCGTCTCGTTGGTGGACGAGAGCACCGCGCCGATGATGGTCTTGTTGCCGCGGGTGGCGGAGAAGACCAGGCAGTAGCCGGCCTCCGGGCCGGAGCCGGTCTTGACGCCGGTCATGCCCGAGTACGAGCTGAGCATCGTGTTGGTGTTCGTCCACGTGTAGTTGCGGTAACCGCCGCTGGCGGTGGTGACCTTCTGCACGGTGGACTTCGTGCGCACGACGGCCTGGAACGCGCCGAACTGCATGTCGCTCTTCGCGATCACCGCGAGGTCGCGGGGCGTCGAGTGGTTGTTGCCGTTGCCGATGCCGTCGAACGAGTCGAAGTGGGTGTTGGTGAGCTTCAGCTGCCCGGCGATGGTGTTCATCTTGCCGATGAAGTTCGCCACCCGCGCGTCCCGGGTGTTGCCGACGCCGTAGTGGTCGGCGAGCGCGTACGCGGCGTCGCAGCCGGACGGCAGCATCATCGCGTACACCAGCTGGCGGACGGTGGGCTTGTCGCCCACGATCAGGCCGGCCGAGGACGCGTTGTTCGCCACGATGTAGTCGCTGTAGACCTTCTGGAACGGGAGCTTGGTGTCCAGGTTGAAGGTCTTCAGCGAGAGCAGTGTCCGGAACGTCATGATCTTCGTGGTGGAGCCGGTGGAGAGAGGCGTGTTCCACGCCTTCAGGAACAGCGACCGACCGGTGCCGCTGTCCATTGAATAGCCGCCCTTGGCGACGATCGTCGGTGCCGAGGCCGCCTGCGCCGGCACGGCGAAGGCGCCGACCGCGACGACGGCACCCGCGGTGACGAGCGCCGCGGTTATACGACGGATGGACTTGATGGTGTTTATCAAGGCGAATACTCCAAATACCCCTGCGGTGCGGCCACCTGAGGACGCCGCTCGATCATGAGACGTCGGAGCGCACCAAATGGATGCGGCCCGATCCAAGTTTTTTCCCGGGTTTTCCCACCCGGCTCCGGGGCTCGCTCCTGGGCCCGGCGCACCGACGGCTTCACGAGGTCCCGGGAGCCGGCGGGAAGACCGGCCGGAGGGCGTCGACCAGACGGTCGGCGTAGCGGCGCTGGTCGTCGGCGAGGTGCGGGTACTCCTGGTGGAAGTGCTCCCATTCGAAGGGGTCGGCGGCCTGCTCGATGTCGTGGAAGGTCACGTGCCCCCTGGACCTGACGGGCTCCTCCCGGCTGAGTACGACGTTGAGCAGGTCGTACCGGAGCGGGAAGCGCTCGGCGAGCAGGACGGCGTCGTAGAGGTCCTTGCCCTGCGGGTGCATGTCGGTGACCAGCCACAGGAGCTTCCAGGCGAGGGACAACTCCGGTGTGGCGGTGAGGAGTTCCGCCCCCGGTGACTCGTCCTCCGCCAGGCGCACCCGGCTGCGGACCGGGGCGACGGGCAGTTCCTCGCCGAAGACGAAGTCCAGTTGGACGACACCACCGGGCAGGCCGGCGGCCGTCCAGGGCAGGACCATCCGGCGTCCCGGCACCCGTTCGTACGCCCAGATGTACTCGGAACGGGCCTGGCCCGCGAGCAGGGCCGGACCGCCGTCACGGGTGGCCGCCGCCTGCTGCGACGCCGCCGCCACCTCCTGGAGCATCCGCCCCGTGCGGGCCTCCTCGATCCGCCAGTCGGCCGGAACCACGACGAAGTCGAGGTCGCGGGGCTCGCGTGCGGCCGGCCCGAACCAGCCCGCAAGCAGCGCGCTGCCGCGCAACACCAGGGAGCCGGCCCAGGCGGACCCGGCGATCGCGGTCAGCACGGCGTCCAGCGCCTGGCGGCGCGTGGCGCGCCACCGGTCGGCGGTGGCCGGGTCGTCGAACCGGGGCTCGCCGACGCGGAAGGCCCGGGAGAAGTGCAGCAGGGCCGGGTCGAAGACGGCCTGCTGACGGACGGCTCCCGGTTCCTGCGTGCCCGGGGCCCGCTGGGTGCCGTTCTCGGTCACGTCCATGAGCGTGCGCGGCAGTTCCCGTTCGCGCCGGGCGAGTTCGGCTTCCGGCTGCTCGGCATCCCACCGGCGACGAGGGAAGGGCTGCTCCGGCCAGGAGTCCCCTCCGGAGTCCGCCCGGGAGTCCTCCTCCCTGGGATCGGTCATGCCGTCGCCTCCTCTATCCAGCCGTCGTCCACCGTCAGATCACTGTCGTACAGCACGAACTCCCGTTCCACGGAGGTGATCCGGTATCCGGCGCGAATCAACTCTCCCTTGAGCGCGTCCAGTTGCCCGGCCGCAGTGGGGGCGCCGACACCGTGTGCGCGCTGCGTGACGAACCGCTCGTGCTGCCCGTCGAGTTCGCGCCGGGCGTTCCACGACACGTGGGCCCGGTGGCCGTCGACGGTCGCGACGAGCCGGTCCCGGTCGAACCCGGCGTCCAGGAGGAGCTTGAGGTGATGCTCGAAGTAACGCCCGCTCGTGGCACCCGAGTCCGCTCGCGGTACCTCCGGCGCCCACACCGGCGCCTCGACCTTCACCCGCACCGGGACGAACCCGGCCGCCCGCAGCCGTCCCGCCAGTTCCTCCGCCGCGTCTCGCTGCACGTCCACCCCGCCCCCGCCCCGCACCGTGAGCATCGGCTGCGACACCGTCCGCCCCCGCGCCAGCACGATATGCGTGAACTTCACGCCGCCCGCCCGCGCCCACTCCCGGAGCGCCTCGACCCCCGCCTGATCCCCGCAGCCGACAGTAAGGTGCGTCTCGTACGTGACCGCGCCGGCCTCCCGCATCCCCATCACCACGCCCCGATCCTGCCAGCGGGGTGCGACATTCGCGCGGTGTTAACGTCGCGGGGTGGCGGGATGCGGAGGGGCGGGCGGATGAGCGGGGCCGCGGCGGAGGCATTGGTCACCCTCGGGCGCTGGTACGTGCGCAACGCGCCCGGGGCGGTCGGCAAGGCGCCGCTGGCCGCCCGCCACCTCAACCCGCGGCTGCGCGACGAGCCCCGGCGCCGGGTCACCGAGACCGCGACCGGGGCCCGGTTCGCCGTCGACACACGCGACCTCATCCAGCGCTACCTGTACCTGTTCGGGGTGTGGGAGCCGCGCATGACGCAGTGGCTCCAGCGGCGGCTGCGGCCCGGGGACACGTTCGTGGATGTCGGCGCGAACATCGGGTACTTCAGCGTCCTGGCCTCGCGGCTGGTCGGCCCCGGGGGGCGGGTCGTCGCGATCGAGGCGTCACACGACTTCCACCGGCGGCTCGTGCAGAACGCCGCGCTCAACGACCGCGCGAACATCCGCGCCGTGCACACGGCCGTCTCCGACAGGCGCCAGACCCTCACGTTCGTCCTCGCCAGCTCCGCCAACATGGGCGCGAACAGCATCGTCCCGTACGCCGGCCCGGCCGAATCGACGTTCCAGATCGCCGCGTTCCCGCTGCCCGACGTGCTCCAGGCCGAGGAGATCGCGCGCGCCCGCGTCATCAAGATCGATGTGGAGGGCGCGGAAGGCAGCGTCGTCCGCGGACTGGCCCCGCTGCTCGACCGGTTGCGCCCGGACGCGGAGATCACCGTCGAGGTGACGCCCGAGCGGATGGCCCAACTCGGCGACGACGTCGAGGAGTTGCTGCGCACGATGCGCGACCACGGCTTCCACGTCTACCGCTTGCCCAACGAGTACGCCCCCGCCACATACCCCACCGCCCTCCGCGGCCCGACCGCCGTCCCCACCCGCTGGCGCGGCCCCGTCACCACCGAATCCGACCTCATCTTCTCCCGCACCGAAGCCGAGACGCTGCCATAGCAGCCCGCCAGTCTTCCCACTGCCCCTACGTCACGTCCCCGTGTCCACGACCGCCCCGGCGCTCCGCGCGCCGGCTTGCGCGTGATCGGCTGGGCGGCGGAGCTTGCCCAAGGCACTACTCGACGGGGCACCGTTCGTTTGGGGCAGCATTCGATGGACCTTGGCCACGGCCAACTTGTAGTCGGTTGATGCGACCATCGAGGAACCGTCGAACACCTGGAAGTAGAAGAATCCCAGCAAAACTGGCCCGAATAGCTCGTACCCAAAGTAGCCGTTGAGGGAGATGCCGTTGACGTCGCCGTCCATGCGAAACGCCATGGAATCCGGCCCTCCGAACTTGATCGGGCTCAGCTCAAAATTGAAATCAGCTCCGCCCTCCGAGAATTTCAGCGTCCGACACGAGGCCAACTCCTTCTTGAGGGCCGCGTATCCAGCAGCCAATACTCTGGGGTTCTCGGTTGCGAGATATTCCGAAAGGAACGGTCCGGAATCTCCCGCCTTAAGGGACACTTCTGCCTGTGTGACCTGACCCGAAGCAGTTTGACCAGAATCGCTGTTGAACGCCGGGCAACCAGTGGCGTTCGAGTCATCGTCATCGCTACTGTTCGTATCCTTCTTGAAGCCGACATCACCGGGATCCAGGAGGGCGGCCTTCAACTGATCCTGAGTGGGCAGATCAGACGCAGTCGAAGAATCAACCGTAGCGACTGCCGTGTCCCCGAGTTGAGCACCGGTAGCCGCGGGTGGGATACCGAAGCCGACCAGTCCGACCAGCGCTGTAAGGGCGGCACCAAGGCCGAAGAGCATGCGCACCCGGTGCAGGCGACGTCTGCCTGGTGAGCAGCCACCCGGATGTTTCTGGTGAGCCATGAGGCGCCCCTTGCTTGAGACCAAAGCCGAAGATTCGCCCAGTCCCAGTATCCCCCCGGCTCACTTCAGCCGCAGTACGGCGGTGAACGCACTTACACCTGCTCCTGGTAGACGCTGGTCCCCGTGGGTTTGCGTGAGCAGATGATCGCCCAGGACTGTCGTCGGCTCAATCCCTGAGACCAGTCTTCGAGGTCATCGCCGCTGTGATGAAAGAACCAGGAATCGAAGCTCCCGAGGGCTTTCAGCTCTTCGTCCTGACCGAAGCGGATTTCACAGTGAACCTGGACGTAGTGAGCGAGATCGCCGTGACCGATCTCGAACTGGCGGGTGAGATCCAGTGCGAACTCGGGGAGTTCACCGAACGAGTAGGTGCCGTACTGGAACAGCAGCCCGTCGGCATCGGGCGTGTTCGGTGTGGCAAATCGTCGCCGGCCGAAGCGGAGGAACGCAAGCCACACATCTTCGACGCCCAGGTTGGAAATTTCCCGTTGCCCGGCACGCAATTCGGCCTCCAGCAGGTTCACAGCCTCGGCTGTCTCCGACCTCCCCGGCATACGCTGCCCTCCTCGTCGCTCTTTATCCGTTGACGCTACTGGGACTGCACCACTCGAAGCGGGTGAGCGCCTTGGCTCGCGCCTCGATGACCGCCGTGCGTGCTGCGCGTTCCGCTGCGGCCGTGTGGGTGGGTTGGGCGGTTTCCTGGGTCGGCCATTTGCGGTAGAGGAGGCCGGGGGTGCGGGTGAAGTAGCCGGGGGACAGGGCGTTCAGGGCGAGGAGGAGGCCGGTGTCCTCGGAGGCGGGGAGGGCCATCCAGCCGCCGAGCGCCAGGAGGAGGGGGCGGCGGGTGAAGAGGGTCGCCGGGTGGACCTGGGGGCGGTGGTCGTTGGCCTTCCAGTGGGCGAGGACGGCGCCGCGGGCGAGGGTGCCTTCCGCGGGGTCCGTGTCGAAGGCCGTCGTCGAACCGTCGGGGTGCAGGTCCAAAGCGCGGGACGTGGCCCAGCCCAGCTCCGGGTCACCCTCCAGCGCCGCCAGGTCGCGGGCGAGCGCCCCCGGGAGCAACTGGTCGTCGGCGTCCAGCACTTTGACGTACTCGCCCCGCCCGAACGCCAACGCCATCGTCCGCGCCACCCCCGGCCCACCCGGCCGCCCCTGCCGGAAGGTGACCCGCGGATCGTCCGGAACGTGCGGCGCGACCGCGTCCCCCGCACCGTCCTCCTGAATCACCCACCGCCAGCCCCACCCCCCGGGCAGCTCCTGCGCACGCAGCGACTCATACGCCTCCCCCAGAAAACCCGCCGCCGGCCCGTGAACAGCCGTGATGACGTCGACAACCCGCCCGCCCACAACGGCCACCACCTCTCCAGACCCGCGCGAACGCCCAGCACCCCGCCGTCCCGCCGCGCGCAAACAGAATGGGGGCGGCTCCCGGGATAACCGGGAGCCGCCCCCACCTGAGCCAAGCACTACCGCGGAGGCTGTGGGATTTGAACCCACGGTGACATCGCTGCCACGACGGTTTTCAAGACCGTTCCCTTAGGCCGCTCGGGCAAGCCTCCCCGCGGGCCGCCCGGGGGCGGCGCGCGGGGACAGCTTAGTGGAGCGGGTCAGTTGGTCGAGTCGCCGGTGCGGCTGCCCAGGGTGAGGGTGGTGGTGTGGGTGGCGCCGCTGCGGGTGTAGGTGATGGTGGCCTTGTCGTTGGGGCTGTGCTGCCAGATCTCGGCGATCAGGGTCTGGCCGGAGTCGATCATCGTGTCGTCGAACTTGGTGATGATGTCACCGGAGCGCAGGCCCGCCTTGGCGCCGGGGCCGCCGGCGGTGACCGCGTCCTGGGAGTCGCTGACCTTCGCGCCGGTGCCCTCGTAGCTGGTGTCGAGGGTGACCAGCATGACCGGGTAGATCGGCTGGCCGGACTTGATCAGCTGGTCGGCGACCCGCTTGGCCTGGTTGATCGGGATGGCGAAGCCGAGGCCGACGCTGCCGGGCTGGCTGCCGGAGTCGCTGTTGCCGGTGGGCTGGATCGCGGAGTCGATGCCGATCACGGCGCCGTTGGCGTTGAGCAGCGGGCCGCCGGAGTTGCCGGGGTTGATCGACGCGTCGGTCTGGATCGCGCTCATGTACGAGACGCTGGTGCCCTGGCCGTCGCTCGACGCCACCGGGCGGTGGACGGCGCTGACGATGCCGGTGGTGACGGTGCCGGACAGGCCGTACGGGGCGCCGATGGCGATGGTGGCGTCGCCGACCGCCGACTCGTCGGAGTTGCCGAGCGGCAGCGGGTCGAGCTGCTGGCCGCCGGCGTTCTTCAGCTTGATGACGGCCACGTCGTAGCCCTGGGCGCGGCCGACCACCTCGGCGTCGTACGTCTTGCCGTTGGAGAAGGTCGCGGTGAGCTTGCCGCCGTCGGCCGCCGGGGCGACCACGTGGTTGTTGGTGAGGATGTGGCCCTGCTTGTCGTAGACGAAGCCGGTGCCGGTGCCGCTCTCCTGGCTGCCGGTGGCCTTGATCGTGACGACGCTGGGCAGCGCGTTCTTGGCGATGCCGGCGACCGAGGTGGGCGCGCGGTTCAGCGCCTTCTGGTTGGCGGTGGAGGAGACGGTGGTGGAGCCGTCGTTGTTGTTGTCGTGCCGGGCCGCCGCGTAGCCGATGCCGCCGCCGATGCCGCCCGCGACCAGCGCGGCCACGATCACCGCGGCGACCAGGCTGCCGAAGCCGCGCCGCTTGCGGCCGTCGTCCGGCGGCATCGGGACGGGGGTGCCCCAGACAGGTCCGGAGCCGCCGGGGCCGCCGGGGCCGGGCTGGCCGTGCGGCGTCACCACGTACGGGGAGCCGGGCTGGGCCGGCGGCGCGAACGGGTCGGAGGAGCCGGAGGGGTTCTGGCCGGAGGCGTTCTGCTCGGAAGGGTTCTGGCCGGGGGCGGCCTGCGACGCGAACGGGTCCTTCGGCGCGGACCCGCCGTACGGCGGCTGGTCACCGTACGGACCGCCCGCCGGCGGCTGCTCGGCCGCGAAGGCGGCGGTGGCGCGCTGGGCCTCGTACATCGGCGTCGAATAGGAAGGGGTGGAGTACGAGGGGGTGGGCCGCGAGTCGTCCGCGATCGGCGGGGTCGGCTGCTGCGGCGGCTGGTACCCGCGCTCGTACGGGTTGGTGACCTGCGCGGGCGGCGCGCCGTAGGGCGACGGCGGCCCGACCGGCGGCTGTACGGGCAGGGCCTCGGTCCGCCCCTCGCCGGCGGAGTCCCCGCCGCCGTACGAGGGGGCGGCCGGGGCGGCCGGCGGCGCTGCCGGGGGAGCGGCAGGCGTGGCCGGAACTCGCTGGTCCCGATCGGTCGGGTCGGGCGAGCCGGCGTCGCCGGAGGCCGGTCCGGACGCGGAGCCGGAGGCGTATCCGGACGCGTGGTCGGACGAGTGTGACGAATCAGACGAACGGGCGGCGTCATCCGAACGGGTGGACGAGCCGGACCCCGCCGACCCCGCCGCCCCGGACTCGTAAGCCGCGCCGGAACCGGATACCGCGGGGGCACCGTCGGGCGCGGTCGCCGCCGACTCCGCAGCCGGGTCGGACCCGGCCTCGTTCTCGGTGCTCACAGCGTGTCTCCTTGTTGGTCAGGACGGGCGGTCACTACAGCGGTCACTACAGGGGTCGGGCTTGAACACAGCATTTCCCACGGCGTGTCGGACCGCCGTAAGCGGTAGCTGTGCAATGTCCATGACCGCGCTGCCGCAATTCATGTACATGACCGCTCGCGCTCGCGTCGCCCGCAACCGGGCGCGCGCGGGGCCGCGCGGCTGTGCACGCGTCCGCGCGTGCCCCGGGCGGTGGCACCATGGGCCGGTGACACATGCGCACGCGGTCCCGGAGGCCGACCCGGACGGGCGACCCGTCCAGATCGTCGCCCATCGGGGCGCTTCCGAGGACGTACCAGAACATACGCTCGCCGCGTACCGGAAAGCCATCGAAGACGGCGCCGACGCCCTGGAGTGCGATGTCCGGCTCACGGCGGACGGCGAGCTGGTGTGCGTGCACGACTGGCGGGTGAACCGTACGTCCAACGGCCGCGGCGCCGTCTCCTCGCTCGAACTGGCCGACCTCGCCGCGCTGGACTTCGGCTCCTGGAAGGGCCAGCACACCGACCCCGAGGCGCCCGAGCGATACGACCTGGCGGAGCGCAGCAGGGTGCTCACGTTGCGGCGGCTGCTCGAACTGGTCGCCGACACCGACCGACGGGTGGAGCTGGCGATCGAGACCAAGCACCCGACGCGGTGGGCCGGGCAGGTCGAGGAGCGGCTGCTCGACCTGCTGCACCGCTTCGGACTCGACGCGCCGGGGCGGGACGAGCCGTCACCCGTGCGGGTGATGAGTTTCTCGTCGCGCTCACTGCGCAGGATCCGGCTGGCCGCGCCCGCGCTCCCGACGGTGTACCTGATGCAGTACGTGTCGCCGCGGCACCGGGACGGGCGGCTGCCGGCCGGGGTGCGGATCGCCGGGCCGAGCATGCGGATCGTCCGGGCGAACCCGGGGTACGTGGCGCGATTGCACCGGGCCGGACACCAGGTGCACGTCTGGACGGTGGACGAACCGGGCGACGTCGAGCTGTGCGTACGACTCGGGGTGGACGCGCTGATCACCAACCGGCCGGGGCAGGTGCTTGCGCAGCTCGGGCGCTGAGGCCGGGTGGGGTGGGGGCCGGGGACCCGGTGCGGCCGGGGCGGCCGACGGCGGTCGGTGCGGGCGGTTGCCCCGCTGACCTCAGTGAACGTTTGCCGCCCCAGGCGTCACAGGAGTTCCAGGGGCCTCTGCGCGCCCCCGGCGACTCCGCCGACCCGGCAGGCCCGGCAGACGTGCACTCCGGCGCTCGCGGACGGCGCCCGATCCGTCGAAACGCACACCCTTCCCGCGTTTATCACGTCAGGACGTACAGAGTGCGTCAATAGATCTGGTTGGCCTGTTTCCGGCCGCATCACAGAGGGCATCCATCTCGTGGCGTTGGGGTGAAGGAGGTCTCGGGGGTGTCGTTGATGGTGGCGCAGGAGGTGCCGACGTCCTCAACCATGGCCCTGCCACATGGTCCCAAGTGCGTCGCGGCCGCGCGCAGGAAGCTGCGCTGCGATCTGGACACGCAGGCGGTGCCGGATCCGGTGATCGACGACGCCGTGCTCGTGCTCTCCGAGTTGCTGAGCAACTCCTACCGGCATGCCCGGCCGCTGGAGGAGTCGGCGGCGGGTGGGGGGTGCGGGATACGGGCGACCTGGCGGGTGGACCCGGACGGGCTGCTCGCGGTGGAGGTCACCGACGGCGGCGGCCCGACCCGGCCGCGGCCGGCCAGCCCCTCGCTCACGGCGCACGGGGGGCGGGGGCTCGGCATTGTGGGGAGCTTGGCGCTGCGGTGGGGGGTGCGGGACGACGCTCCCGGTGAGGTGACGGTGTGGGCGCTTCTGCCTGTGCGGGGGCGGCATGCGCGGCGCGACGAGGCCGACGCTCCCCTCCTGGCGGGCGACCCCTACGCGGGAGCCTGACGCTCCCGGTCCCGCTTACCCCGCCGCGCCCCGCCCCGCCCCGCCCCGGCGGCCCCGCCCACCACCGCAACCTCGACCGTGCACGGCCCCGTCCCGGCCCGCCGTGGCTCGTCGCGCAGTTCCCCGCGCCCCTATCGGGGCCCCCGCTCGCGCCCACGCGGCGCAAGCCGCAGATCAAACACAGCCCCAAGCCCCTAACGGGGCCCCTCACCCGTGCCCGGCAAGCGACGCGCCCAAAGGGGCGCGGGGAACTGCGCGACCAGCCAGAGCGGACCGGCACCCAGGGCACGGCCGGAGCCCCAACGGCGCCAGGGGCGCGGGGAACTGCGCCACCAGCCACAGCGGACCGGCACCCAGGGCACGGCCGGAGCCCCAACGGCGACAGGGGCGCGGGGAACTGCGCCACCAGCCACAGCGGACCGGCACCCAGGGCACGGCCGGAACCCCCACGGCACCAGGGGCGCGGGGAACTGCGCCACCAGCCACAGCGCACCCGCACCCAAGGCACGGGACGGACGCCCGCGGCGCGGGGGCTTGGGTGGTCGGGCCGGAGGGCCGGGGGGCGATAGGCTCGCGGGTCGGGAAGATGCCGCGACGGGAGAGATCTGGCCATGGGCAAGAAGCGGGCGAACGCCATCAGGACGGGGGCGGGTCAGTCCGCCGGCAACGCCAGCGCGAGCGCTGACGTGCCGGTGGTCGGCGCGCGGGAGCCGTGCCCCTGCGGCTCGGGGCGGCGCTACAAGGCGTGCCACGGGCGGGAAGCGGCGCACGCGGTCACCGAGCTGGTCCGGCGGCCGTTCGAGGGCCTGCCCGGCGAGTGCGACTGGGTGGCGCTGCGCGAACTCGTCCCCGCCGCGACCGTCCCGCTGACGCTGAAGGACCCGCTGCCCGACGGCGTGCCGTCCGTCACGCTCGGCACCGTGCTGCCGATGGCCTGGCCGGGCCTGCGCCGCGACACCGGCGCCGTCCTGCTCGGCCTGCAGAACGACGCGGCCTCCGGCGACATCAGCCGCGACCTCGCCGACACCCTGCACCGCGCGCTCACCGCCGAGCCCGGCAACCCCGTCGAGGGCCGCCGGCCGGCGCCGGACGGCCCGCGCCTCCAGGACCTGCTGGACCCGGACGCCCCCTTCGTCCCCGAGGTGCACACCGGCTTCGAGTTCTGGCTGGAGGACGCCGACGCGGCGACCGGCGAGGTGGCCGCCTCGCTGGAACGCGCCAACGAGGCCGCGATCCCGACCGTCCGGCTCACCGGCGTGGACGCCGCGTACTGGTGCGAGACCCCGGAGAAGAACCACCTGCGCTGGGTCATGCCGCACGACGAGGACGCGCTGCTCGACGCGCTGTCCCGGCTGCACGCGGCCGGCACCTCCTCGCTCGGCGACGGGACCCGGCTGGTCGGCTCGTTCCGCGCGCACGGCCTGCTGGTCCCGGTGTGGGACCTGCCGGTGGGAATGGGCGCGGACGACGTCGAAAAGCCCGCCGCCGCCTTTGCCGAGCGACTGGCCGAAACTTTCGGCCGTACCGAGCCGCTGAACGCGGAGGAACGGCGCGCACGCAGCGGTTTCACCAACCGGCAGATCACGCTGAGCTGAACACCGATCGCAAAGCGAGACGGGGCACTGGCTTGAATTGGCCTGGGCCAATTGCCCCGCCCGCCGAACGGGCCGCGCGAACGGCGGACCAGCAGTGGACCAGGGGAAAGGTCCAGACTGAGCGGTTGGTCAGTGATTCCCGTCACAACTCCCGCTGTTTGGCGCAGAATCGACCGACCGCGCCCGTTCGGTGAATTGGCGATCGGGCCAAGTCTTGTTACCGTTTAAACAGTCCGGTCGCTGGTGCATCCCCCGTCGCCAGCGGCCGGGCCTTTCCATGTCACGGGTTCATCGCCCGCGTCCCACCGCTCCAGCGCCCGTCCCCGGCGGAAAGCGCTCAGCGGTCCCCGGCCCGCGGCACCTGCGGCGCCCCGTGCTCCGCGCCGCTCGACCGCGGCCCGTCGTTGGCCGCGGCCGCCAGCGGCAGGACGACCGCCAGCGCGGCGACGCTCGCGGCGGCGACCAGCCGCAACCGGCTCCCGTTGTCCTGCGACGGTTGTGGTGGCTGGTGCTGGTGCTGCTGCGACGGCGACTTCACCGGCGACCCCTTCGGTGCTGTGCGGTCCGGCCGGCCCCGGGTGGCGGTCACGGCCGAACATAGCTGGCCGCGACGATCTCCCGGCCGCCCGAGGGCCGTTCAGCGCACATCTGCCCGACCCCGTTACCCGAACGAGTGAGCCCGGCCGCGCACATCGCGTGCGCGGCCGGGCTCACTCAGGCAAAGCGGTGGATCAGTCGCTCAGTACCTCAACCGGTCGCCGTCCGGCGCCGTACGGCCCGCCCGCACCAAAGCGTCCACCAGGTTGCCGATCCGCGGCAGCCAGGGCGTGCTGGCGCCCGGGTCGACCACCGGCGGCCGTACCCAGCGCAGTTGGGCCGCGTTGCTGCTGTACGGCGGCAGCGCCACGTAGCCGCCGTCACCGTGGTAGCGCAGCGAAGTCGGCACCCAGTCCTGGCTGTCGAGCAGTTCGCCGAGCTCGGCGAGCGAGTAGGGCTCGACCAGGATCACCAGCCGGGTCGGGGTGGCCAGCACCGGGCCGAGCCGCACGCCGAGCCGTTCCATGGCCGCCAGCGCCCGTGCGCCGGCCTCCGCGGGCAGGCTCGCCGCCGACACCCGGTCGCCGGTGGCAAGGACGATCGGCGCGTCCGGCGTACGGGTCCACCACCAGCGGACCATCCGCGGGTCGCGGGTGGCGCCGAGCAGGCCCGGGTCCAGCGGATGGGCCCCGGGCACCGGGCAGTTGGGGCGCGGGCAGGCGCAGGGCACAGCTTCGGCCGTCCGCCAGATGCCGCGCTTGTCGTACCCGACGCCGGGCACCACGCGCCATTGCCACTGCTCGGCGTAGGTGAGTGCCGCGTTCAGCAATGCGGACCGTCCCTTTCGTCGCAGTGAGTGCTTGCGTCGCCTTCCGAGGATCTCGCGCATCAGCGCTCGTTCCTTTCCGTTAACGCCCAGGGATCTGCTCATTACACAGCGTTACTTTTCGAGCACACCGCACACATGAGATGTCGCGATTCGAGGCAGCATTTCGCCGCCTGCCGAGCGTGGAACATGGTTTGGGATGGCGCGCGCATGGCGCTTGTGTCGCTCACGCTCCCCTGGTCGTGAGCCACCGAGGTGGTTCCCGCCGGGCGCAGCACCCCTCGCCACTCGGGGTTGGGTCGGCCGTCAACTGTTTACGTACTACGACGCTTGAGCCGGACTTCGGGTTCCTACCCATCACCCGCAATATGACGCGCTGTTGGCTGGGATCAGTCGATCGTGCGCATGGAACGGGGGTAGCTGTTTTCAGCCAACGTACGTGTCGGCCGCCGCGACCGCAAGCGGCCCGACACCTTTCCTTCTACCAGGACAATCCTGGACATGCCCGTGATCGTGCGTGTAGAAGTGGGTTCCTGATAGCGGCGCGCCACGACATGGGGGTTTGCGATGCTATTCATGCAGATGCTCCGCGCATTGCGGACGAAAAGTGCTGGTCCCCACGCCTGTAGGCCGGTGGCCGGAAGTTCCCCGGCATGAGCCCGGCGCACGTGGGAAAAGTGGCCGGAAGCGAGCCGACTGCCGCTTCCACGGCGCACACTGCCGCCACGCCGCCGCTTTCCGCGCGGACCGGCACAACGGGTCAGACCACCCCTGTCACGGCGGCCTCTTCCGCCACGGAACTCAATTCGAAAACAGACCTCGATTCACATATCAGTTCGGAAAGCGCCAACGCTCACAGTGCACCCGGCGGGCCGGCCGCGCCACCGCCCGGTTCGGAACGCTCGGTGACGATGCCCGAGCGCGGCTCACCCGAGCAGTCACTCGCCGTACAGGACCGGCTCGCTTCCTGGGTCTGCGACCTGTCGCTGCTGCACGAGCTCACCGAGCGGCTGGCCCGCACCGGGACGCTGGACGACTCGATCCGCGAGGTGCTGCGGGCCGGCGCCACCCTGGTCGGCGCCCGCCGCGGGCTGATCGCGCTGGCACCGTCGGACGGTCTCGGGCCGGCCAGTACGGTCGGGCTCGGTCTCGGCCACGCCGAACTCGGCACGCTGGAGACGGTGCCGCAGCTCACGGCCTGCCCGGCGGCGTACGAACAACCGGCCGCAGAGGGAGCGGGCGGCCCGGCCCCCGCAACCGAGCCCGGCGGCCCCGCCACCACTGACACGCCCACCACCGGCGCGCCCACCGTCAGCTCCCCCGCCACCACCCCCACCGACGCCGACCAGAACGCCGCCGACCCCGGCCCCCCGGCCGAAACCGTCCACCCCGACCTGCTGCACACCCCCGGCCTCGGCCCGCGCCCCCGCGAGGTCGCCGCCCAGCTGGGCCTGGGCGCCTGCTACGCCCTGCGGCTCGCCACCCGCGGCACCGGCCACCTCGGCACCGCCGTCTGGTTCTACGACGAGCCCGCGGAACCCCCCGCCAGGCAGCGCCGGCTGGTCGGCCTCTACCTGCGGTTCGCCGCCGAGCACCTGGCCCGCTGCCTGGACCTCAGCCGGGCCCGCGCCACCACCGAGGCGCTGGCCGCCGAGCTGCTGCCCGCCCGGCTGCCGCGGGTGCCCGGCGTACGGATGGCCGTCCGGCACCTGACCGGGCCGCGCGGCGGCGGCGACTGGTACGACGCGCTGCCGCTGCCCGAGGGCGCGGTCGGCCTGGCCGTCGGCGGGGTGACCGGCGGCGGGCCGGGCGCGGTCGCCACCATGGGACGGCTGCGCGCCAGCCTGCGGGCGTACGCCGTGATGGAGGGCGAGGACCCGGTCGCGGTGCTGTCCGACCTGGAGCTGCTGATGCGGCTGACCGAGCCGGCCCGGTCGGCGACGGCGCTGTTCGCGTACGCCGCGGGGCCCGCGCTGCCCGGCGCCCGGCAGGAGAGCCGGCTGCTGACGCTGGCCGGGGCCGGGCACTGCCCGCCGCTGGTGGTCGGCGACCGGCGCTGCGAGTTCGTGGAGACCTCGCTGTCCGCGCCGCTGAACATGCTGAGCTGCTGGGAGGCGCCCAGCGTGGAGCTGCACGCCCGCCCCGGCGAGACGCTGCTGCTGTACACCGACGGGCTGCTGCACCGTACCGGCGAGACCGCCGACCGGGCGATGGCCCGGCTGCACAGCGCCGCCCAGAGCGCGTCACGGCAGGTGCGGGCCGATCCCGAGCGGCTGGCCGATCACGTTCTGGACACCTTGCTGCCCGCCGGCCGGCAGGGGACGGACGACGCCGAGGACGTCGTCCTGCTGGCCGTCAGCTTCGACTGACCGCCGCCCGCCGCGACTTGGCCGGAACCGTTCGGCCGGCCTCCGCACGGCCCCGCGGACCGGACCCGCCGCCCCCGCTACCGGGACGCTTCCGGCCAGGTCACCCCCGACCGGGCACCCTTCACCCGCACATACGATGGACGGAGGTCTAGTAGGAGGAGGCAGGACGTGGCGGAGGCCGCAGACCAGCAGGGGGAGCAGGTCACGAAGAGCGGGCAGGAGCAGGGCGGACCGGAGCAGGGCGGGCAGGGCGGCAGCGGCGACAAGCCGATCAAGCAGCGCAAGAACAGCCTGTACCCGGCCGTGTCCGACGCCCTCGCCACCGTGATGAAGTCCGACTGGGCCGACACCGAGCTGCGCGGGCTGAGCCCCGTTGCGCAGGCCGCCTTCGCCGCCGGCCGGCGGGCCGCGCTGTCAGCCCGCTTCCCCGGCGAGCGTCTGGTGATCCCCGCGGGCAATCTGCGCACCCGGTCCAACGACACCGAGTACCCCTTCAGGGCCGCCACCGAGTACGTCCACCTGACCGGTGACCAGACGCAGGACGCCGTCCTGGTCCTGGAGCCGCTGGCCACGGAGGAGGGCGGGGAGGGCGCGGGACACGCGGCGACCGCCTACCTGCTGCCGCGCTCGAACCGGGAGAACGGCGAGTTCTGGCTCGACGGCCAGGGCGAGCTGTGGGTCGGCCGCCGGCACAGCCTGACCGAGGCCGAGCAGCTGCTCGGCATGCCGTGCAAGGACGTGCGGACCGTCGCCGCCGAGCTGCGCGAGGCCACCGGCCCGGTCCGGGTGGTGCGCGGCCACGACGCCGGGATCGAGGCGGCGCTCACCGACAAGGTGACCGCCGAGCGGGACGCGGAGCTGAAGATCTTCCTGTCCGAGCTGCGGCTGGTCAAGGACGAGTTCGAGATCGGCGAGCTGGCCAAGGCGTGCGAGTCCACCGCCCGCGGCTTCGAGGACGTCGTGAAGGTGCTCGACCGGGCCGAGGCCACCTCCGAGCGCTACATCGAGGGCACGTTCTTCCTGCGCGCCCGGGTGGAGGGCAACGATGTCGGCTACGGCTCGATCTGCGCGGCAGGGCCGCACGCCACCACCCTGCACTGGGTGCGCAACGACGGCCCGGTGCGCTCCGGCGAACTGCTGCTGCTCGACGCGGGCGTGGAGACCCACACCCTTTACACCGCCGACGTCACCCGCACCCTCCCGGTCAACGGCCGTTTCTCGCCACTCCAGCGCAAGATCTACGACGCGGTCTACGAGGCGCAGCAGGCCGGCATCGACGCGGTGAAGCCCGGCGCGGCCTACCGCGACTTCCACGAGGCCGCGCAGCGGGTGCTGGCCGAGAAGCTGGTCGAGTGGGGCCTGGTCGAGGGCCCGGTCGAGCGGGTGCTCGAACTCGCGCTGCAACGCCGCTGGACGCTGCACGGCACCGGCCACATGCTCGGCATCGACGTGCACGACTGCGCGCAGGCGCGGGTGGACGCGTACGTGGACTGCACCCTGGAGCCCGGCATGGTGCTCACGGTGGAGCCCGGCCTGTACTTCCAGGCCGACGATCTGTCAGTGCCGGCGGAATACCGCGGCATCGGCGTCCGGATCGAGGACGACATCCTGGTGACGGACGACGGCTGCCGCAACCTGTCGGACGGGCTGCCGCGGCGCTCCGACGAGGTCGAGGCGTGGATGGCGCGTCTGCGCGGATAGCCCGTTCGGGTGAGCGCGGGTCAGGACGCCTTCGCCAGCGCCCCGTCCCGCCACTTCAGCACCTTGTCGAAGGAGACGACCGTGCCGTGCCCCGGCCGGTCGTCGAAGTGCACATGGTCGACGAGGGCCTCGATCAGGAACAGGCCGCGGCCGTGTTCGGCGTACTGGCCGCGGTGTGAGAGCGGGCGCGGCGGGTGGCGGAAGCGGTCCCGGGGCAGGCCGGGTCCTGAATCGGCCACCTCGATCCGGCAGCGGTCGCCGTCGATCTGCGCGGTGACGCAGTAGCCCGTGGTTGTTCCGGCGTGTTCCACGGCGTTCGCGCACGCCTCGGACAGGGCCACCGAGAGGTCGAAGGAGATGTCGGGATCGACCCCGGCCGTCTCCATCGTCCCCATCAGGAGCCTCCGGGCGAGCGGAACGCTCGCAGCCTCGCGCCGCAAATGGAGTGACCACCAGATGCTCATGCTCCAGCCTCCTGGCTGCGGCTCGACATACGGTTACGTATTGCCGCGAAGAGCACTCCGTAAGCGTCTTGTTGACGTGATACCGCTCATTCGGCGGATGCCAACGCCCGGCGTACGGGTGTAGAGGACGGATGCCCGGACGCTCCCACGAGCCGGTGCGTGTCCTCACCCCTCCGTATCCGGCCGGCACGCGCGGTGAGAGGATGTCCGCCGTCATGGCTTCTCCCGCCACCGCCGTGCGCGCCGGCGCCGGTATGCGACTCCTGCGGGCCGCGGTGTTCACCGCGGTCTGCGTCGTGCTGGCCGCGGCCGGGCACACGCTCGCCTCCGGGCGCGGCGTTCCCGGCTGGTCGCTGGCCGTCGGATGGGTCGTGGTGTTCGCGGTGGCGGCCCCGCTGGCCGGGCGGGAACGGTCGATGCCCGGCATCGCGGGCCTGCTCGCGGTGGGACAGATCGCGCTGCACTCGGTGTTCAACGTGGGCCAGGTGTGCGCGAGCGTGGCGGCCGCCTCTGCCGCGGGCGGCGCCTCCGGAACGTCCGGCGCGGGCTCGGGCGGTGGCCTGATGGCCGTCGCCACCCGGCTGGTGTGCGCCGCCGACGGACCGCGGCTCACCCCGGCGACCGCCCGGCAGGTGGTGCTGGAAGCGGGGCTCGACCCCTCCAAGCTCGGTGTCACGCATGTGGGCGGCTCCGGCATGGCCGGCATGTCGATGCCGGGCGGCGGCTCGGGGGCCGGTGCGCACGCCGTCATGGTGATGCCGTTCTGCTCGCTGCCGATGCTGCTCGGCCACCTGCTCGCCGCCGTGGTGGCGGGCTGGCTGCTGCGGCGCGGCGAGTCGGCACTGTGGCGGCTGGTCAGGCTCTCGGTGCGCGGCGCGTCCGAACTGCCCTCGCTGTCGGTGCTGGCGCCCGCGGCGCTGCGCCGCGCATATGCGCTGGTTTCGGCGCTGGCGGCCGGTGTTCCCGGCGGCTGGCTGCGGATCAGGGCGGGCGCGGACCCGGCGGCGGGCCGGCACCGTACGGTCTGGCTGCGGCACTCGGTGGCCAGGCGCGGTCCCCCGGTGGGCTTCGCCACGGCCTGACGCGGCTTCTCCGGTTCCTCTGTACCTCTGTCACGTGTTGCTCACGCTCGTCTTCGTACGGGTGAGTGCCCGGTCTCGTACGGGTCTGTGCCCGTCTTCGTACGGGTCAACGCCCGTCTTCGAACGGGTGAGCGCGCGGAGGTGGACCGTTGACGGCGCGCGGGCCCGCGATGCCGCTCCCCCGGAACCAGCCGGGGCCGCGGCCCGCCCGCCGGCTGTTGCGCCGAGCGGGTGCCACGCCACCGTCAGCATCACCTCACCGTGGAGAGAACCTGCCATGAGCAGTTCACGTATGCGCGGCCGTGCCGCGACCGTCGCCGCGCTCGCCGGCTCCGCCGTCCTGCTGGCCGCCGTGCCCGCCTTCGCGCACGTCACCGTGACGCCGAACACGGCCGCCAAGGGCAGCTACAGCACGGTCGCGTTCAAGGTGCCGAACGAGCAGGACAGCGCGAACACCGTCAAGCTCGAGGTCAACCTGCCGACCGACCACCCGGTCGCGTCGGTCTCCATCGAGCCGGTGCCCGGCTGGACCGCGAAGGTCACCACGTCGAAGCTGGCCACCCCGCTGAAGACCGACGACGGCACGGTGGACAAGGCGGTCACCAAGATCACCTGGAGCGGCGGGAAGATCGCGCCCGGCGAGTTCCAGCAGTTCCCGGTCTCGTTCGGACCGCTGCCCGACGACGCGGACTCGCTGTCGTTCAAGGCGCTGCAGACGTACGACAACGGGCAGATCGTCCGCTGGATCGAGATCCCGCAGCCCGGCGCCGCCGAGCCGGCCAACCCGGCGCCGACCCTGACGCTGACCGCCGCCGCGAGCGACTCCGGCTCCGCCCCCGCGACCGGTTCCCCCTCGCCGGCGGCCGACGCGAAGGGCGCGGCACCGGGCGGCACCCAGCCGGTCGCCGCCTCGTCGTCCGACAGCAGTGACACCACCGCCCGGACGCTCGGCATCGTGGGCATCGTCGTCGGCGCGCTCGGCGTCGGCTTCGGGGTCCTCGCCGGCCGCCGCCGTACCGTCGCCGACACCGGCAGCACCGGCGGCACCACCAGCAGCACCGGCGACGGATCGGGCCCGTCCGCCTGACCAGGCCATCAGCCGGGCGGCGGCGAACACCCACCGGGACCGCCGCCGCCCGGCCCACCCGCCAACGCACCTTGGGGACCACCAGCATGCGTACCACCAGCGTCACCAGCAGCACCCCCGGCAGGAGCGGCAGCAGCCGCGCCCGTCAGACCCGTCACACCCGCGCCGCCCTGGCCAGCACCGCCGCGCTCGCCGCCGGCGCCCTGCTGCTCACCGGCTGCGGCAGCTCCGGCGGCTCCGGCGGCTCCGGCCTCAAGGCCGACTCCGGCAACGCCGCCGCGAACATCGCGGGCGGCTCCGCGCCGGGCGCGGGCACCACCCTCGACACCCCGTTCACCAAGCCCTCGCTCGTCCTCACCGACAACCACGGCAAGCCGTACGACCTGGTCAAGGAGACCGCCGGGCACCCGACGCTGCTCTTCTTCGGCTACACCCACTGCCCGGACGTCTGCCCGACCACGATGAGCGACATCGCGCTGGCCAAGTCGGAGCTGTCCAAGGCCGACCAGGCCGAGCTGCGGATCGTCATGGTCAGCTCCGACCCCGAGCGGGACACCCCGGCCAGGCTCAACGAGTGGCTGGGCGCGATGGACAAGAGCTTCATCGGCCTGACCGGCGCCGGCAAGTTCCCGGTGATCCAGGCGGCGGCCCGGTCGGTCGGCGTCGGCCTGGACAAGCCGAAGAAGGAGGACGACGGCAGCGTGACCGTCACGCACGGCGCCGAGGTGCTGGCGTTCTGGCCGAAGGACGACAAGGGGCACGTCCTCTATATGGCGGGCACCACCGCGCAGCAGTACGCCAAGGACCTGCCCAAGATCATCAGGAGTGAGGCCCCGTGAGGCGCCGGGCGCTGCTCGGCGCGCTGGGCGGGGTCGTCGCGGTGGCCGCCGCGACCGGCGCGGCCACCGGCCTGACCGGCCACTCCGGCGGGCACGGCCCGGCGAAGCTGACGGTGAGCGGCGGGTACATACCCCAGCCGCTGCTGACCGACGAGGCGGCGGCGTACGTCACGGTGACCAACACCGGCGGCACCGACGCCCAGCTCACCTCGGTGAGCACCGCACTGGCCGCGCACACCACCCTGCACGACACGACCGGCACCACCATGCGCCAGGTGACGGCGCTGACCGTACCGGCGGGCGGGAAGCTCGCCCTCGGCACGGGCGGCGACCACATGATGCTGGAGACCCTGACCCACAAGCCGAAGGTTGGCGAACGGGTCACCCTGCGGCTCCATTTCGCCCACGCCGTGCCCGCCACGATCACGGTCACCGTGCCCGTGCGGCCGACGACGTATAGCCCGAAGGGCTGACGACCGATGAGACCACGGTGGCACGAGGCAGTTCAGGTCCGAGAGGGCTCCGGGCGGGGCGCGCCCCGGGCGAGCAGGGGGCCGTCGCGGGGGCGGGCCCTGCGGTGGCTTTCGCCGCGCCGGCTGGCCGGCCTCGCCGCACTGCTCGGCGCGCTGCTCGCGCTGCTGCTCGGCGTCGCGGCGCCCGCCTCCGCGCACGCGGCGCTGATCCGTACCGACCCCGCCGACGGCTCCGTCGTGCAGACGGCCCCGCAGCGCGTGGTGCTGACCTTCTCCGAAGGCGTGCTGCTGTCCGCGGACTCGCTGCGGGTGCTCGACCCGCGCGGCAAGGACATCGCCGCCGCCGCGCCGCAGCACGCCGCCGGCAAGGACGCCGGCTCCACGTCCACCGTGCCGCTCAAGGGTGGCCTCGGCGACGGCACGTACACCGTGGCCTGGCGGGCGATCTCGCAGGACAGCCACCCGGTCGCGGGCGCGTTCACCTTCTCGATCGGCGCGGCCTCCAAGACCAGCGTGGACCTGTCAGGGGCGGCCTCGGCCGGCAACGGCACGGCGAGCACCCTGTACGGGATCGGCCGCTACCTCGCCTACGCCGGTTTCGCGCTGCTGATCGGCAGCGCCGTCTTCCTGACGGTGTGCTGGCCGCGCGGCGCGCTGCTGCGCCCGATGCGGCAGCTCGCGGCGGGCGGCTGGGCCACCCTGGTGGTGTCCACCATCGCGCTGATCATGCTGCGCGGCCCCTATGCGGACAACAAGGGGCTCGGTGCGGTCTTCGACCTCGACGTGATCCGCGCGCAGCTGGAGACCAGACCGGGCGCCGCGCTCATCTCCCGGCTGCTGCTGCTCGCCGCCGCGGCCGTCTTCCTCGCGGTGCTGTTCGGCAGCTACGCCAAACGGGAGGACCCCGCCGAACGCGCCGACCTCGCCTGGGGCCTGGGCATCGGCGGCGGGGTGGTGGCCGTCGGCATCGCCGCGACCTGGGCGATGGCCGAGCACGCCTCGGTCGGCATCCAGCACCAGCTGGCGATGCCGGTGGACATCGTCCACCTGCTGTCGATGGCGGTCTGGCTGGGCGGGCTGATCACCCTGGTCACCGCGCTGAGCGCGCCCTCCACGGCCGGTACGGTCGAAAGCGCCGCCGTACGCCGCTTCTCCACGATGGCGCTGACCGCCGTCACCACGCTGATCTGCACGGGCACGTACCAGGCGTGGCGGCAGATCGGCTTCTCGTGGGACGGGTGGGTGGACACCTCTTACGGGCGGCTGCTGATCATCAAGATCGCTCTGGTCGCCTCGCTGGTGGGGGTGGCGTGGTTCTCCCGGAAGTGGACGGGGGCGCTGGGCGAGGCCGGTGCGGCGCAGGCGGTGCCCGGTGCCAGGTCGGCGACGGTACGGCAGGCGGTCGGGGCGTCGGCCTCGGCCTCGGCGTCTGCTTCGGGCTCCGGCGGCGGGACGGCAAGCGGGGAGGCGGAGGAGCAGGCGGGGGCTTCGGCTCCCGGGGGTACGGCCGTACGGGGGAAGGGCTCGGCGGCGGGTTCCGGCGGCTCCGGCGGCTCGGGAGGTTCCGGGGCTGCTGCGGGCTCCGGCGACGCGGCCGGGTCCGACGCGGCGACGGGCTCCGCGCCGTCCGCGTCCGGTGACCCCGGGCGGGCCGCCCAACTGCGCCGCCAGCAGGCCGCGCGCGACACCGCGCGGGCCCGCAGGACCCGGGACGCCGATCCCGCACGGCGCGCGCTGCGCCGCTCGGTCCTGGCCGAGGTCGTGGTCGCGGCCGTACTGCTGTCCGTCACCACCCTGCTGACCGGCAGCCAGCCGGGCCGGGCGGCGGAGGAGCAGAAGGCGCTCAAGGACGCCCCGGCGGCGCCGTCCGCGCCCGCGTCCCCCGGCGGCGCGCAGCAGATCATCCTCGAAGTCCCGTACGACACCGGCGGAACCGGCGGCAAGGGCACCGCGGAGGTGACCGTCGCGCCCGGCCGGGTCGGCGGCAACGAGACCCACCTCATCCTGACCGCCCCCAACGGGGCCGCGGTGAACGCCCCCGAGGCGAAGCTGGCGTTCACCCTGAACGCCCAGCACATCGGCCCGATCCAGGTCCCGCTGCACCGCCTGGTGCCGGGCCACTGGACCGCGGCGGGCGTCCAGCTGCCGCTGGCGGGCACCTGGCAGGTCTCGATCACGGTCCGCACGTCGGACATCGACGAGGTCACGGTGACGAAGAACGTGCAGGTGACGCAGTGAGCGGACAGGTGAACAAGCAGGTGAGCAGGCAGGACGGGGCGGCCGTCGGGACCGGCGGCCGGGACGGGGCCGACGACCGTACGAGTACGGGCGGTGGCGGCGGTTTCAGCCGGCGGCGGCTGCTCGGGACGGCCGGGGCCGCCGGAGCGGCCGGTCTCGTGGTCGGCGGCGGGGCCGATGCGGCCGTCGCCGCCGGGACCCGCCACGATCCGGTCGCGCTGACCTCGGTCGGCGCGGCGGCCGTCCCGTTCGAGGGCGTCCGGCAGGCCGGCATCCTCCAGCCGGCCCAGGCGTGCGGCCACCTGGCCGCGTTCGACCTGGCCGCCGGGTCCGGCCGCACGGCCGCCGCCGCGCTGCTGCGCCGCTGGTCGGAGGCGGTCCGGGAGATGACGAGGGCGGGCCGGCCGACCACCCCGGCGGCGTACGACGACCAGGTGGCGTACGACGCCGGGCCGTCCTCGCTCACCGTCACCTTCGGTTTCGGCCGCAGCTTCTTCGGCCGCACCGGCCTGGACGCGCGACTGCCCGCCGCCCTCGCGCCGCTGCCCGACTTCCCCGGCGACCACCTCGACGCCAAGCGCAGCGACGGCGACCTGTGGGTGCAGATCGGCGCCGACGACGCGCTCGTCGCGTTCCACGCGCTGCGGGTGATCCAGAAGGCCGCGGGCTCGGCCGCCGCCGTGCGCTGGCAGATGAACGGCTTCAACCGGACGCCGGGAGCCGCCGCCAAGCCGGTGGTCGTGCGCAATCTGATGGGCCAGATCGACGGCACCAACAACCCCCAGCAGACCGATCCGGACTTCGACGCGCGGATCTTCGTGTCCGCGGGCGGCGCCGGTGAGCGGTCGCCGGCCTGGATGGCGGGCGGGTCGTACGCCGTCGTCCGCCGGATCCGGATGCTGCTCGACAGCTGGGACCACCTGTCGCGGGCCCGGCAGGAGAAGGTGATCGGCCGCCGCAAGTCCGACGGTTCACCGCTGTCGGGCGGCGGCGCCGACACCCCGCCCGACCTGGAGAAGTTCAACGCCGACAACTCGCTGGCCATCGCGAGCGACGCGCACATCCGGGTGGCCGCCGCCGCGTCCAACAGCGGCGCGAAGATGCTGCGCCGCGGGTTCTCGTACCACGACGGCATCGACCAGGACGGGTCGCCGGACGCCGGGCTGCTGTTCGTGGCCTGGCAGGCCGATCCGCTGCGCGGCTTCGTGCCCGTGCAGCGGAAGCTGGAGGGTGCGGACGGGCTCACGCGCTTTCTGCGGCACGAGGCGAGCGGGCTGTTCGCGGTGCCGGGCGGGGCGGGGCCCGGGGAGTACGTGGGGCAGCGGCTGCTTGAGGGGTGAGGGTTGCCGGGGTGAGCCGCCGGGGGCGGGGGTCGGGGGTCGGGGCGCGGGCCCGGGCGGGGCCGCGGGAGCCGCGGCGTTACGGGCGCGGGAGCGCGGGCGGCGCTGCGGGCAGGGGGACGCGGGGGTGCCGGCTTTCGTTCGCCGGCCGACCCCCTGCTCGCCGTCAGCCCTTGCAGGAGGCGTCGGCCATGATGATCGGCGCCGCGTCGCGGGTGGTGACGAACGCGCGGAAACCGGGCGCTCCGGCGACGCACTTGGTCGCTATGTTGGCGTAGTGGTCGGGGAAGTTGGTCACGTTGGCGGGGCTGTCGTCGCCGCGGTGGCCGGAGACCGGCGCGTCCGCCGTCCCGCGCTTCTCCTGCGAGCACCCGGCCACGGTGGGTACGGCGATGAGCGCCAGCAGGGCGGCGGCCACCATTCTCGTCACTCGTTGCTTCATCTCGACCTCACATCGGCTCGTCCGGGGGGTCCGGGGCGGATACAAGGAACGACACGCGGCCGGGATCGCGCGGTTCCCGCCACCGGTGGCCGGTGGCCGCCCCTCGCCGGGCGGAGGTCTGCTCTCGCCGGGCGGAGGCGGACCGGGGCGGACCGGGGCGGACTGGGGCGCGCCGGACCGATGATCGTACCGACGCCCGTAACCCGTACGGCCCCTCTCGCGGGCCGTTAGGCTGATCGCATGTCGTCAGCGAGCCGTTACACATATCTCGGTCCGGAAGGCACCTTCACCGAGGCGGCGCTTCGGATGCTGCCGGAGGCCGCCACCCGCGAGCTGGTCCCGATGATCTCCGTCCCCGCCGCGCTGGACGCGGTGCGCGACGGCGAGGCGGGCGGCGCGCTGGTGCCGATCGAGAACTCCGTCGAGGGCGGCATCACCGCCACGCTGGACGAGCTGGCCTTCGGCCGGCCCCTGATGATCTACCGCGAGGTGCTGCTGCCGATCGCGTTCGCGCTGCTGGTGCGGCCCGGCGTGCAGCTCACCGACGTCAAGACGGTGACCGGCCACCCGGCCGCGCAGGCCCAGGTGCGCAACTGGCTGGGCAAGCACCGGCCGGACGCGGTGTGGGAGTCGTCGGCGTCGAACGCGGACGGCGCCCGCCTGGTGCAGGAGGGCCGGTTCGACGGGGCCTTCGCCGGCGAGTTCGCGGCGCCGACGTACGGCCTGGTGCCGCTGGCCACCGACATCCATGACGCGCAGAACGCCACCACCCGCTTCGTGCTGGCGGGCCGGCCGGCCCGGCTGGCGGCGCCGACCGGCGCGGACAAGACCACCGCGGTGTTCTGGCTGCGCGACGACCACCCCGGCGCGCTGCTCGACCTGCTCCAGGAGTTCGCCATCCGCGGGGTGAACCTGATGCGGATCGAGTCGAGGCCGACCGGGCAGGGCCTGGGGCAGTACTGCTTCTCGGTGGACGCCGAGGGCCATCTGACCGACCGCCGGGTCGGCGAGACGCTGATGGGGCTGCGGCGGCGCTGCCTGAACGTGCGCTTCCTCGGCTCGTATCCGCGGGCCGACGAGCAGCCGGTGACCCCGGCCCGCGGGACGACGGACAACGAGTTCACCGAGGCCGCGGACTGGCTGAACCGGACGCTGGACGGACGCGGCTGAGCTGCGGTTCCCCGACTTACCCACAGATGCGGGAAAGTTATCCACAGGCAGGGCTCGCAGCCTGTGGGTAACTGGGGACATGTCGACAGAACAATCCGACGTAGTCGATAAATTGGTACACAGACACCAGAGCGGGCCAGAGTGGCCCAGGTCACTCCTCGTCAGCCCAATCCGCCCAACCCACTCTCCCGAGGGAGCATTTCTCACTCGAAAGTGAGTGTGGAACCGGTTTGGACGGGGAATCCTTTGCCGAACTCGGGCCCCGGGAAATGATCTCCGCGCTCCTCCACAGATCTTCCCCACACCCTGTGGACAAACAGCGGGTATCCGCGAACCGCCTGTGGATAACTTCGGACCGCAACCGCGTTCCGCACAGGATCAACTCCGGTTCTCCACAAGCCGGATGACCCGCAGGTGGGATGCCCGGAAATGGGTTGACGCGCGGTTTTTAGCCCCCTTATCCCTATTTCCCTCGCTTTCTCGGCGAAGCGCTCATATTGGACATAAAGCCCCTAACTTGTCGCGCCCGCCGCCCGTCCCCCGGTAGCCTGTTCACCGTGATCGACCTTCGCCTGCTCCGTGAGGACCCCGACCGTGTGCGCGCCTCCCAGCGCGCCCGTGGAGAGGACGTCGCACTCGTCGACGCCCTGCTCTCCGCCGACGAGCGGCGCCGGTCCTCCGGCACCCGCTTCGACGAACTGCGCTCCGAGCAGAAGCAGCTGGGCAAGCTGATCCCCAAGGCGCAGGGCGAGGAGAAGGCCGCGCTGCTCAAGCGCACCGGCGAGCTGTCCGCCGCGGTCAAGGCCGCCGACGCCGAGCAGCACGAGGCCGCCGAGGAGGCGCAGCGGCTGCTGCTCCAGCTCGGCAACCTGGTGCATCCCGACGCGCCGATCGGCGGCGAGGAGGACTTCGTCGTCCTCGAACAGCACGGCACCCCGCGCGATTTCGCCGCCGAGGGCTTCACCCCCCGGGACCACCTGGAGCTGGGCGAGCTGCTCGGCGCCATCGACACCGAACGCGGCGCCAAGGTGTCGGGTTCGCGGTTCTACTACCTGACCGGCATCGGCGCGTTGCTCGAACTCGCCCTGGTCAACGCGGCCATCGCCCAGGCCGCCGAGGCCGGCTTCACCCCCATGCTCACCCCCAACCTGGTCAAGCCCGCCGCCATGGCGGGCACCGGCTACCTCGGCCAGGTCGAGGACGACGTCTACCACCTCGACAAGGACGACCTGTACCTGGTCGGCACCTCCGAGGTGCCGCTCGCCGCCTACCACATGGACGAGATCATCGACGCGGGCCGGCTGCCGCTGCGCTACGCGGGCTTCTCGCCCTGCTACCGGCGCGAGGCCGGCTCGTACGGCAAGGACACCAGGGGCATCTTCCGGGTGCACCAGTTCGACAAGGTCGAGATGTTCGTCTACACCACCCCGGACGAGGCGGAGGCCGAGCACCAGCGGCTGCTGGCCTGGGAGAAGCAGTGGCTGACCGCCCTGGAGCTGCCGTTCCAGGTGATCGAGCTGGCCAGCGGCGACCTGGGCGCGTCCGCCAGCCGCAAGTTCGACTGCGAGGCGTGGATCCCCACCCAGGGCAAGTACCGCGAGCTGACCTCCACCTCCAACACCCTGGAGTTCCAGGCGCGCCGGCTGTCGGTGCGGATGCGTGACGCGTCCGGCACCCGGCCGCTGGCCACGCTCAACGGCACGCTGTGCGCGGTGACCAGGACCATCGTGGCGATCCTGGAGAACCACCAGCTGGCGGACGGCTCGGTGCGGGTGCCCGAGGTGCTGCGGCCCTACCTGGGCGGGCGCGAGCTGATCGAACCGGTGGCCGCCGCGGGCGCCGGCAGCGCCGCCAAGTGACCTCCGCGCGGGTGCGCCCCTTCCCGTACCGGCTGGTGGCCACCGATCTGGACGGCACCCTGCTGCGCTCGGACAACACCGTCTCGCGGACCACCAGGGACGCGCTCGCGGCGGCCACCGCCGCGGGCGCGGTGCACATCATCGTCACCGGCCGCTCGGTGCCGTGGACCCGGCACGTCCTGGACGACCTCGGGTACGACGGTCTTGCGGTCTGCGGCCAGGGCGCGCAGGTCTACGACGCAGGCGCCCACCGGCTGCTCACCTCCGTCACCCTGGACCGGCAGCTGGCCGCCCTGGCGCTGGCCAAGGTCGAGGCCGAGGTCGGGCCGCTCGCGCTGGCCGCCAGCCGGGACGGGCTCAGCGGCGAGGTGCTGATCGGCCCGGGCTACCTCTACAACCCGAAGCTGCCGGTCATCCACCTGACCGACGACTCCGAGCTGTGGCGCGAACCGCTCAACAAGCTCTACCTCCAGCACCCCGACCTCACCGACGACGAGCTGGCCGAGGCCGCCCGGCGGGTGGCCGGCGACCTGGTCGGCGTCACCATGGCGGGCGAGGGCATCGTGGAGCTGCTGCCGCTCGGCCTGTCCAAGGCCACCGGCCTGTCGCTGGCCGCTCGCCGGCTCGGGGTGACCGCCGAGCAGACCATCGCCTTCGGCGACATGCCCAACGACATCCCGATGTTCGGCTGGGCCGCGCAGGGCGTGGCCATGGCAAACGCCCACCCCGACCTGAAGGCCGTCGCCGACGAGATCACCGCGTCGAACGACGAGGACGGTATCGCGCTGGTACTCGACCGGCTGGCTGCCGGAACTGCGGAGTGAGCGCGTAGCAGGTCAGCCCGATCAGCACCGAGGCGAGATGGCCCAGGTTGGTGAAGGTCCGGTCGGCGGCCAGCCGGCCGCCGAAGTAGACCAGCACCAGGGCCAGATACGGCAGCCGCCACGGCCAGGGGATCCGGTAGGTCAGCACCCCGAGGGCGCCGGCCAGGCCGTAGCTCACCCCGATGTCCACGGTGTGCGCGAGCGCCGGTGACAGCCGGTCGTCCCTGATCCCGAAGAACACCGCCTTCTGGCTGATCAGGGTGGCCCCGATGTGCGCGGAGGCCACGGTGAACAGCCAGCGCCAGGTGCCGAGCCAGCGCTCGGCCGGCGCGTGCACCAGCTCGAACAGCACCCCGTAGGTCAGCAGCCCCGACGGTGTCTCTATCCACAGGGCGCTGGCCACCAGCACCCGCAGCGGGTGCTGGTGCAGCTCCACCAGGTTGGTGCTGACGTGGTGCAGCAGGTGCCAGCGGGTGTGCCGGGGCGCGGCGGCCACGATGCTGCTGGTGACCGCCAGGATCAGCAGCCAGATGTGGGTGCCGGGCGAGGACCGCACCCAGCGCACGGCCAGCCGCCCGGCGTCCCGCGCGGTGGCACGCCGCAGCCTCCCGGCGGCGGCACGGGCCCAGGGCCCGGCTCCGGCCGGGGGCTCGGGGCGGGCGGTCGGCGAGGTCTCGGGGGCCATCGCCCCCAGTCTTCACCGACTGGCTGTGTGCCGACCGCCTGTGTGCCGCCGTCCGGGAGCCGGGCGTGTCACTCCTCGCCGGCCAGCTTCAGGGTGCGCAGCCGGCGGCCGGCGTACCAGACGGCCAGTGCCGATGCCACGACCAGCAGGATGACCGCGGTGGGCAGCCCCACGTCGGAGCTGATGATGTCGCCGTGGCCTATCTTCTGGGCGATGGCCAGCGCCCACTGCTGGACGCTGAGCGTCCGGGCGCCGGGCACCACGTTGCCGACCACGGTCTCCCACACCAGCGCGTAGACCAGTCCGGCGACCACCGCGTGCCGGGTGATCACGCCGAGCATCAGGAAGATCGACGCGTAGGCGAGCGAGGCCACGGCGGCGGCGACCGCGTAGGCGACCGCTATGTTCTGCCCGTTGCCGTTGAGGATGTAGCCGGCCAGCAGGGTCGGAATCGCCGAGAACGCCACGGTGACGCCCATCGCGACCAGCAGTTTGGTGGAGATGATCGTGGAGCGTCTGATCGGCTTGGCCAGCAGGTAGACGATCGCCCCGTCGTCGATCTCGGGCGCGATGGCGCCGGTGCCGGCGATGACCCCGACCAGCGGCACCATCGTGCTGAGCGCGAAGCCCTGCAGCAGGTCGCTGGCGTTCTGGTCGTCGGCGCCGGTCAGTGCCCGGACGGCGACGACGATGATCAGCAGCAGCAGCGGCAGCGCGAACAGCAGCAGGGCGCGGCGGCGGCCGAGCAGCGCCCGGTAGGTCAGCCGGCCGACGGTCGGATGGAAGAGGGAGAAACCTGCGGCGGGTGCCTGCGAACGGGGCACGGCGGCGGTGGTGGACATGTCGTCGGCTCCTTACGCCGTGACCAGGTAGGAGAAGACGCTCTCCAGGGACTCGTCGGACGGCGAGACGGTGAAGAGCCGGATGCCGTGGTCACGGGCTATCCGGGGCAGGAACTCGGTGAACCCGGCGAAGTCGACCGCCTGGATGCGCAGCGCCTGCTCGGCGCCGTCCAGCTCGATGGCGGCGGTGGAGCCGTGCGCGATGAGCGCGGACGCCAGCTGCCGGTCGTCACTGGACCGGACCAGGTAGAGGTGCGGGCGGTCGGTCATCAGCCGGCGGATCTTGCGGAAGTCGCCGGAGGCCGCGTGCCGTCCGGCCACCACGACCTCGATGTGGTGCGCGAGCTGCTCGACCTCCTCCAGGATGTGCGAGGAGAACAGCACGGTCCTGCCCTCGTCGCCCATCCGCCGCAGCAGGTCCATCAGGTGCAGCCGCTGCCGCGGGTCCATGCCGTTGAACGGCTCGTCGAGCAGCAGCACCGACGGGTCGTGCACCAGCGCGGAGGCCATCTTGGCCCGCTGCCGCATGCCCTTGCTGTAGGTCTCGATCCGCCGGTCCTGCGCGTACTCCATCTCCACGGTGGCCAGTGCCCGCTGCGCGGCGGCCGCCGGGTCGGTCAGGCCGTGCAGTTCGGCGTTGGCGACCACGAACTCCCGCGCAGTCAGGAAGTCGTACATCGCCTCCCGCTCGGGGACGATGCCGATCTCGCGATACGCCTGCTCGTTGCGCCAGATCACGGCGCCGTCCAGGGTGACCGCGCCGGTGGAGGGGGCGAGGAAGCCGGCCATCATGTTGATCAGGGTGGACTTGCCGGCGCCGTTGGGGCCGAGCAGGCCGGTCACGCCGGGGCCGATCGACATGGTGATGTCGTTGACGGCGACCACGTTGCCGAACCAGCGCGAGACGTTGTCGATGGTGATCGTCGTCATCACAGACCGACCTTCCGGTAGCGGCGCATCAGCAGGCCGAAGGTGCCGGCGATGATCGCGAGGATCGCCACCAGGTAGACGAGGCCGGCCAGCGCATCGGGCGGTCCGTCGGCGCCGGGGAAGGCGGAGGTGGCGCCGAGGAACCAGGTCTGGAAGCCGTCGATCAGGGTGATCGGCGAGAAGAGGCCGAGCCAGCCGATGACGTCGTGCTTCTCCTGGTTGTTCGCCACGCCCTGGACGCTGGAGACGGCCCCGTAGGTGATGACGAACAGCGCGATGATGCCGGCGACGCCGAAGCCGCGGCGCGGTGTGATCGCGGCGATGACCAGGCTTATCCCGGCGAAGAGCAGGGACAGCAGTGCGGCGGACAACAGGCCCTTCGCAAACCCGGCGGTCTGGTGGCCGAAGCTGAGCTTCCCCAGCAGAGCGCCGACGTAGAGGATGACGAGCGGAACCGCGGTCAGCATGAACAGCGCGACGGCGAGCGCCGCGTACTTGGCGGCGACGTAGTCGACCCGTTCGATGGGCCGCGAGAAGTACAGCGGGGTGGTCTTGAAGCGCAGGTCGCGGGAGACCGACTGGGGCGCCTGCGAGGCGACGAACAAGGTGATGACCGCCTGGAGCACGACCACATAGCGGGTGTACTCCAGCGGCAGCTCGGTGCGGTTGGTGAAGATCGTAACCGCCACGAGGATGAGGGCGGGCACGCACATCGCGCCCACCAGCAGCATCGGCAGCACCTTGGACTTGCCGCTGCGGCCGAGGCCGTAGGCGCCGCGCAGGCTCTGGCTGAACAGCGACTTGCGGGAGTGGGCACGGCCGAGCCGCGGGCCGGTGTACTTGCGGTACCCGATGTTGTGGATGACGTCGGGCGGCGAGCCGGCCGATGGGCGGCCCGGGGTACTGCCGGGGGTGGCCAGGTCAGGCTGCGTCACGGTCGTCTCCTCTCTTGTCTGCCTCGTGGCCGGCCTCTTCGCCGGCGGTCTCTTCGTCGTCACTCGCTTCGTCGTCGGTGAACAGCTCGGCGATCTTGTGCCGGCGCTGCTCCATCCTGACCAGGCCGACGCCGAGCCCGGCCACCGCGTCCCGGACGGCGTCGTAGGTCTCGTCGCCCGCTATGTCCACATGCAGCAGGTGGCCGCTGGCCTGGGCGGTGAGCCCGGCGGCGGTCAGCGCGGCGAGCAGGTCGCCCTCGCGGTCGGTGACCTCGACCGCCAGCGACGCGGTGGCCTGGGTGAAGTCACTGGTGGACGAGGCCCGCAGCAGCGAGCCGCCGTCGATGACCACGATGTTGTCGCTGGTGCGCTCCAGCTCGCCGAGCAGGTGCGAGGTGACGAGCACCGAGATGCCGAAGTCGGTGTGCACCTTGCGGATCAGGCCCAGCATCTCGTCCCGGCCGGCCGGGTCGAGGCCGTTGGTCGGCTCGTCGAGCAGCACCAGCTGGGGGTCGTGGACCAGCGCCTGCGCGAGCTTGACGCGCTGCTTCATGCCCGTGGAGTAGCCGCCCATCGGGCGGTACCGCTCCTCGTACAGTCCGACGTGCCGCAGCGTGTCGGCGGTGCGCTCGCGGGCGGCGGTGGCCGGCAGGCCCGACATCCGGGCCATGTGGACCACGAACTCGGTCGCCGAGACGTCCGGCGGCAGGCAGTCGTGCTCCGGCATGTATCCGACCAGCGCGCGGATCTCCGCGCCGGACGTGGCCACGTCGAGCCCGAGCACGGCCGCACGACCCTCGGTCGCGGGGGACAGCCCCAGCAGGATTTTGATCAGGGTCGATTTGCCGGCGCCGTTGGCACCCACCAGCCCGGTCACGCCGGGGGCGATGTCGACGGTCAGCCGGTCAAGAGCGGTCACCCTCGGGAACCGCTTGCTCAGGCTTTCGGTAGCGATCACAGTCACGTGTTCGAAGGTAGTGGCCCGCACCACACTCGGTCGTCCCCCCGTGGGTCTGGATTCGGGTACTCCTGCGGACTGACCACCCCGTAAGGGGAATGAGGGCGGGGCTGATTTTTCACCAGGGTTGTCCCTCAGTGGTATCGCGGTCGTCCCCCGGTCGTACCTCCGCTGCCGTTCACCCGATCGGACCCTTGACCCTCCCACGAGCCGATGTCACATTGATTGATGTCAGTGTTGGCGCGGGAGGGCGAGAGGCGGGGGAGCGCGATGAGCGGGAGCGGGCAGGCGCGGGAGCGGTTCGTCACGGGTGGCGACGGGGTGCGGTTGTGCGTGGCCGAGTACGGAGACGCGGAGCTGCCCACGGTCCTGCTGCTGCACGGATATCCGGACAGCAAGGAGGTCTGGTCCGATGTGGCGGCGCTGCTGGCCGACCGCTTCCATGTGGTCCTCTATGACGTACGCGGGCACGGCCGCTCCGGCGCTCCCGAGCCGCTGCGCGGCGGCTTCACCCTGGAGAAGCTGACCGAGGACTTCCTCGCGGTGGCGGCGGCGGTCAGCCCCGACCGCCCGGTGCATCTGGTCGGCCACGACTGGGGGTCGGTGCAGGGCTGGGAGTTCGCCACCGTCGCCGGCACCCGGGGCCGGCTGGCCTCGTTCACCTCGGTCTCGGGCCCGTGCCTCGACCACTTCGGCCACTGGATCAAGCGCCGGGTGCGGCGCCCCACCCCGCGCCGGGCCGTCCAGGTGCTGAGCCAGGGTGCCAAGTCCTGGTACGTCTACGCGCTGCAGATCCCGGTACTGCCGGAACTGGCCTGGCGCGGGCCGCTCGGCAGGCAGTGGCCCAAGCTGCTGGCCCGCGCGGAGAAGATCCCCTCGGACCACTACCCGACATCCTCGCTCCGGGAGGATGCGGCGCACGGCGCCTGGCTGTACCGGGACAACGTGCGGCAGCGGCTCGGCAGCCCGCGGCAGGATCCGTACGCCCATGTGCCGGTGCAGCTGATCGTGCCGACCGGCGACGCCTTCCTCTCGCCGCACCTCTATGACGACCTGGAGCGCTGGGTACCGAAGCTGACCCGGCGCACCCTGCCGGCCAAGCACTGGGTGCCCCGGTCCCAGCCCGAGCAGATGGGCCGGTGGATCGCCGATCACGTGGTGGCGGTGGAGGACGCGGAGCCGGCCCCGGAAGGCGAGGGACCGGCGCCGGAAAGCGGCGCACAGCTCGTGCTGGTCACCGGCGCGGCCAGCGGCATCGGGCGGGCCACCGCGCTCGCCTTCGCCGAGGCCGGGGCGCGGGTGATCGCGGTCGACCGGGACGGGGAGGGAGCCGCGCGGACGGCGGCGGAGGCCGAGGCGGCCGGCGCCGCGGGCGCCTGGCCGGAAACGGTGGACGTGTCGGACGGCGAGGCGATGGAGAAGCTCGCCGCCCGCACCCTGGCCGCCCACGGCGTGCCCGACGTGGTGGTCAACAACGCCGGGATCGGCCTGGCCGGGCGGTTCCTGGACACCACGCCCGAGGACTGGAAGCAGGTGCTCGACGTCAACCTGTGGGGCGTCATCCACGGCTGCCGGCTGTACGGCAGGCAGATGGTGGAGCGCGGGCAGGGCGGCCATATCGTCAACACCGCCTCGGCCGCGGCCTTCCAGCCGTCCCGCTCGCTGCCCGCCTACAGCACCTCCAAGGCCGCCGTGCTGATGCTGAGCGAGTGCCTGCGGGCCGAGCTGGCGCCGTTCGGCATCGGGGTGAGCGCGATCTGCCCCGGCCTGGTCAACACGCCGATCACCGGCAGCGCCCGGCACACCGGGGTCGGCGCGGAGGAGCAGGAGCGGCGCAGGGCGCGTTCGGCCAAGCTCTACAAGCTGCGCAACTACCCGCCGGAGAAGGTCGCCCGGGCGATCGTGCGCGCGGTGCGGCGCGACATAGCGGTCGTCCCGGTCACCCCGGAGGCACACGGCCTGCGGATGCTGTCCCGGCTGTCCCCCGGGGCGCTGCGGACCCTGGCCCGAATAGATCCCCCACTGTAAGGAGGCACGCCCGTGAGCTATGCGATCAAGCCGCGCCGGGTCACGTTCGACTGGAAGCAGACCCCGCTGCACTGGATTCCGGCCGAGCCGACCGCGACGCATGTCATCAACGTGCTGCATCTGCTGCTGCCGGCCGGCGAGCGGTGGTTCGTGAAGGTGTTCAAGGAGGCGCTGCCGCTGGTCACCGACGAGCAACTGCTCAAGGACGTCAAGGGGTTCATGGGCCAGGAGGCCACCCACAGCGTGCAACACGCGTATGTGCTGGAGCACCTGGCGGAGCAGCGGCTCGACACCGGCGGGTACACCCGGCATGTGGAGTGGATGTTCGACGTGCTGCTGGGCGAGAAGCCGCCGTGGGGGGCGCCGATATCCCGGCGCGAGTGGCTGCGGTTCCGGCTGTCGCTGGTCGCGGCGATCGAGCACTTCACCGCGGTACTCGGCGACTGGATCCTGGACGCCGAGGCGCTGGACGGAGCGGGCACCGACGAGGTGATGCTCGACCTGCTGCGCTGGCACGGGGCGGAGGAGGTGGAGCACCGGGCGGTCGCGTTCGACATGTACCAGCACACCGCGGACACCGGCCGGGGCGTGGTGCGCTACCTGCGACGGGCGGAGGGGATGGCGCTGGCCTGGCCGACGCTGTTCTACCTGTGGGTGACCGGTGCCCGGTACCTGCTGCGGCACGACCCGACCCTCGACCAGGGCCGCTACCGCTTCAAGGACCACCGGGCCGCCGCCCGCCGGGGACTGCTGCCGTCCTGGCCGTCGCTGCACGCGACCATGCCCCGCTACCTGCGGCGGTCGTACCATCCGTCCCAGGAGGGCTCGATGAGCAAGGCCGTCGCGTATCTGGCGGCCTCCCCCGCCGCCCGGGCCGCCGGCGGGGCGAAGGGCGCGACCGCGGCCTCGTGAACCGGGGGCGTCCTGCCGACCGGAGGGCGGCCCCCGGAAGTGGGGGCGACCGAGAAAGTGAGGGGCGTGACCGCGTGACCACCGCCGCCGAGCAGCGCGCGTACCGGATCGAGGACCTGTCCCACCTCAGTGGGACCACGGTCCGCACGATCCGGGCGTACACCGACCGCGGGCTGCTGCCGAAGCCGGAGCGCCACGGCCGGGCCAACGTGTACGACGACACGCACCTGGCCCGGCTGCGGCAGATCGCCGACCTGCTGGAGCGCGGCTACACCCTGGCCAGCATCAAGGAGTTGCTGGCCGCGTGGGACGCGGGCACCGGGCTCGGCGGGGTGCTGGGCCTGGTGGGCGAGGTCGACCGGCCGTGGTCGGACGAGCGGCCGGCCCGGATCAGCCTGGACGAGCTGACGTCGTCGTTCGGCGGGGTCACCGATCTGACGGCGGTGCAGGACGCGCTGCGGCTGGGCGTGCTGGAGCCGGTGCCGGGCCGGGAGGACGAGTTCCTGGTGCCGAGCCCGCAGGAACTGGCCGTCGCCGTCGAACTGCACACGGCCGGGGTGCCGCTGCCGGCGATCACCGCGCATCTGGGCGAGTTGCGGGTGCAGGTGGAGCACATCTCGGAGCGGTTCCTGCAGTTCACCACCGAGTACGTCTTCCAGCGGTTCCTGCAGCCGCACCCGCCGACCGACGAGGAGGCGGCGGAGGCGGCGGCCCTGATCCGCAGGCTGCGCCCGCTCGCGCAGCAGACGGTGGACGCGGAGCTGGCCAGGGCGATGCGGTCCACGGCGACCGCGCACATACGCCACCACCTGGGCGAGGCCGTCCTCCCCGGCGCCCCCGCCCCGGCCCCCGCCCTGGCCCCGGCAGATCCCGGCCCGGATGCGGGCCCCGGCCCGGACGGCCCCGGCCCGGGTCCCGCCGAGGTCGCCGTGCCGCTGCCGGCCGCGACCGTGGCCGCGGTGCGGGAGTTGGTGGGCGACGACCACGTCCCGGCGTTCGTGGCCGCCGCCGCGGACCGGGAGGCCGCCGCCCGCCGGATGGACCGGCTCGCCGGGCGGGACTGACCCGCGGGGGCGCCGTGTTTGCCGGGGCGCCGGGTGCCGGGTGAGAAAGGTGTGGCGCGGCCCTTGACGGTGCGCAGACAGCCGCTGCAAGAATTCGTTGAGCTGTGGTGCGTTCTGTTGGGTGATCTGTTGACTGATGGTGGCTTTAAGGGGATGGCATCGTGCCGATCAACCGCAGGTCGTTCCTGGCGGTGGGCGCCGCGGCGGGGCCGCTGGTGACCGTCGCCGCGTCCGGCCGGGCCGCAGCCGCCCGGCCGCTGCCCGCCGAGGCCGCGCAGCGGTCGGTCGAGCTGGCGGACGGCTGGCGGTTCGCCCTGGTCAACCCGGCCGGTATCAGCGACCCGACCGGGGCGTACGCGGAGGCGGCCGACCCCGGGTACGACGACTCGGGCTGGCGCGAGGTTCCGGTGCCGCACGACTGGAGCATCGAGCTCACCCCGACCCCGGACTCCGGCACCACCGGCGGCACCGGGTTCCTCCCGGGCGGCCTGGGCTGGTACCGCAACACGTTCACGCTGCCCAAGAGCCTGGCGGGCAAGCGGATCAGCGTCGAGTTCGACGGCGTGTACATGGACTCGTACGTCTACTGCAACGGCGAGCCGGCCGGCAACCACCCCTACGGCTACACCGGTTTCGCCTTCGACCTCACCGGGCTGCTGCACACCGACGGCAGCACGGCCAACGTCATCGCCGTCAAGGTGCAGAACCAGCTGCCCAGCAGCCGCTGGTACTCCGGCAGCGGCATCTACCGCAACGCGCGGCTGGTCGTCACCGACCCGGTGCACGTACGGCGCTGGGGCACCTATGTGACCACCCCCGACCTCGTCGAGAACCTCGCCCGCGGCCGGGCCACCGTGCGGGTGGAGACCGCGGTCGTCAACGAGTCCGGCGCGGGGCCGGCCGGCACCGCGGTCACCGTGACGTCCACCATCCGGGGCGCGGACGGCCGGGCGGTCGCCGAGAGCAGCACCGCCCGCACGGTGGGCGCGGCAGCGGAGACCGTCGTGCAGGAGGTGACCGTCAGCCGGCCGCGGCTGTGGTCGCTGGACAGCCCGTATCTGTACAGCGTGCAGACCCGGCTGCGGGTCGGCGGCCGGACGGTGGACACGTACACGACCCCGTTCGGCATCCGCTACCTGGCGGTCGATCCGGACGACGGGCTGACGGTCAACGGCGAGTACGCCAAGCTGCGGGGCGTCGATCTGCACCACGACCAGGGCGCGCTGGGCACGGCGATCAACCGGGACGCGCTGCTGCGGCAGATGACGATCATGAAGTCGATGGGCGTCAACGCGTTCCGCACCTCGCACAACCCGCCCTCGCCCGAGATGATCTCGGTCTGCGAGGAGCTGGGCATCCTGATGATGGTCGAGGCGTTCGACTGCTGGCACACCGGCAAGACCGCCCACGACTACGGGCGCTTCTTCGACGAGTGGTGCGACCGGGATGTCGCGGAGATGGTGGGCGCGGCCCGCAACTCGCCCGCGGTGCTGATGTGGTCCATCGGCAACGAGATCCCCGACTCCACCAGCACGGCGGGCCTCGCCATGGCCCAGCGGATCATCGACGGCATCCGCGCGCTCGACGCCTCGCGCCCGGTGGTGATCGGCTCCGACAAGTACCGCTCGCTGCCCGCTCCCGGCTCAGCGGCCGACCTGATGCTCGGCAAGCTCGACGGCCTCGGCCTGAACTACAACCCCGCCGACTCCGTGGACGGCCTGCACGCCCGCTATCCGCACCTGTTCCTCTTCGAGTCCGAGTCGTCCTCCGAGACCTCCACCCGCGGCACCTACCAGGACCCCGCGCACCTGAACACCGGCGAGAACTACACCCCCGGCAGGCGCGCCACCTCGTCCTACGACAACAACCTCTCCTCGTGGACGATGAGCGGCGAGTACGGGCTGAAGAAGGACCGCGACCGGAAGTTCTTCCTCGGGCAGTTCCTGTGGTCGGGCACGGACTACATCGGGGAGCCGACGCCGTACAACGTCTTCCCGGTGAAGGCCTCGTTCTTCGGCGCGGTGGACACCGCGGGCTTCGCCAAGGACGCCTACCACCTGTTCCGCAGCCAGTGGGTGCCGGCGGACCGGGAGCCGATGGTCCACCTGCTGCCGATGGACTGGACGAGCTACCGGCCGGGCGAGACCGTCGAGGTGTGGGCGTATGCGAACGTCGACACCGTCGAGCTGTTCCTGAACGGGCGGTCGCTGGGCGTGCGGAGGTTCGACACGAAGACGACCGTCGACGGCCGCCGGTATCTGGAGACCACCGAGGCGACCGGCGACGACAAGACCGTCACGTCCGGCCCCTACCCCGGCAGTTACACCAGCCCCAACGGCAGCGCGGGCAAGCTGCACCTCAGCTGGCAGGTGCCGTTCGCGGCCGGCGAGCTCAAGGCGGTGGCCCGGCGCGGCGAGCGGACCGTGGCCACCGACGTGCTGCGCACCGCCGGCGCGCCGCACGCGCTGCGGCTGACGGCGGACCGTACGGCGATCGGCGCCGACGGCCGGTCGCTGGCGTACCTCACCGCCGACGTGATCGACGCGCACGGCGTGCTGGTGCCCGAGGCCGATGATCTGATCACCTTCCGGGTCACCGGCGGCGGCTCCCTCGCCGGGGTGGACAACGGCCGCGAGGAGAGCGCCGAGCGCTATCAGGCCAGCACCAGGACCGCGTTCCACGGCAAGGCGCTGGCGATCGTCCAGTCCGGTACGAGGCCGGGGCCGATCACCGTCACGGCGAGCGCCGACGGGCTGCGCGCGACCACCGTCACCCTGCGCGCCACCCCCGCGCAGCCGCGTACCAGCACCGCGCCGCGTGCCTTCGCGCCCGACCCGGGGCCGGCCGCGCCCGTCTACCCGCTGGCGGACGCCAGTTACTCCGGCGCCCCGGACACCGTGCCGGCCGCGATGCTCGACGGCGACCCGGCGACCGGCTGGTCGAACGCGTTCGCCAAGTCCGCCACCGCGCTGCTGCCGGCCTTCAGCCAGGCGCGGCCCGGTGACTGGGTGTCCGTCAGCTGGCAGTCGGAGCGGACGGTCGACGCGGTCGAGGTCTCGTTCACCGCCGACGCGCGGCACACGCTCCCGGCGGCGGTGGCGGTCTCGTACTGGGACGGGCAGCGCTACGTCCCGGCCCGCGGCCAGGCGACCGAGTGGGCCACCGCGTCCGACGCGCCGACCACGGTCACCTTCAGCCCGGTCAGCACCGCGACGCTGCGGCTCACGCTGACCAGCGCGCACCCGTCGGGCGCGGACGGCGCCCAGCGGATCACGACCCTCACCGTCCGCCCGGAGTAGCAGCCCCCGAAAGACGGGCCCGGCTCAGGCGGCGCGCCTGCGCCGGACCACCGAGGCCAGCCATCCGGCCGCCGTGAGCAGCCAGACCGCCGCGGCGATCCAGAGCAGCACGGTGCCGAGGCCGTGCAGCCAGGACACGTGGGCGGCCTGGCCGGTGGAGAGCGAGGCCACGGCCGTCATGCCGAGCGGGAAGACGGTCGACCAGCGGCGCAGGTCGTAGTGCGGGCGCGGCCGGGCGATCTCGGCGGCGGCCAGCACCGCGTACCAGGCGAGGTCGAGCGCGAGCAGGACGAGGGTGGCGGCGCGCAGCGCGCGGTGGGCGTCGCCCGTCCACAGCGGTGAGGCGGTGAGTTTGGAGCCGGCCAGCGCGGAGATCGCCAGCGCGCCCGCGGCCACCCAGTGGTCGCCGGCCCCGGTGAACACCTGCCGGAAGTCGAACCGGACCAGCGCCTCGGCGTAGAGGACGACGCCGAGGCAGCCGACGACGAGCGCGGCGCGGGCCAGCCAGTCGCCGGAGCCGGCCAGCGCCAGGGTGCCGCCGAGCACCGCCAGGCTCTGGGTGGCGACGCACACCAGGAAGACGGCGCCCGGCTCCGGCCGCTTCCAGTGCCGCATGACCGACACCAGCAGCCATGGCCAGGCGACGGCCGCCACCGCGAGCAGCGCCAGCGCGAGCGACTGCCCGCCGGCCAGCGAGATCCGGGTGCCGAGCACGCAGGTCGCCGCGACGGCGGTGAGCGCGGGCGGGTTCGCGGCGCTCGCCTGCCACCCGGCCCGGTCGTAGCCGAGCTGGACGGCGAAGGCCAGCGCCAGCACCACCCACAGCGCGGCGGCGATCGTCAGCAGGACGGCGGACAGCGCGGCGTGCTGGGTCAGCCGCATCCCCACCGACAGGATGCCGGTCGCCATGACGGCGGCCCCGGCGCCCGGCGGGACGGCGCGCAGCGAATCGAGCGCGCGTGCGGCGCCGGATCCGTGGTCGGGACGGCCCGAGAGTGTGCTCACCGTTTCATCGCACTGCACCGCGCGCCAATGCGCCACCGCGCGGGGCCGAAGAGAGGACCGGCGGCGCGTCGCGGCCGTCCCCGGGACCCCGATCGGCCAACGTGAACCATTCGAGATGGTTCGTCCTGGAAGAGGCCGGCATGCGGGAGAGCGCGCACGACTCAGGACCACGCGACGGCGCCGGCGCCACCGCTGCCCCGGCCACCCCCGCCGGGCCCGGGACCGGGACGAACACCGGGACGAACACCGGGCCTGACGCCGGCGCCCTGCTGCTCAAGGCCGGCCGCTGGTTCCGCCGCGGCGAGACCGCCCCCGACCTGCACAGCGAGCACCTCAAGGGCGGCCGGGAGGGCGACCGCTTCTACCGCGAGCGCTGGAGCCACGACAAGGTCGTCAACTCCACCCACGGCGTGAACTGCACCGGCTCCTGCCGCTGGAAGGTGTACGTCAAGGAAGGCATCATCACCTGGGAGACCCAGGCCATCGACTACCCCACCGTCGGCCCGGACCGCCCCGAGTACGAGCCGCGCGGCTGCCCGCGCGGCGCCGCCTTCTCCTGGTACACCTACTCGCCGACCCGGGTCCGCTACCCCTACATCCGGGGCGTGCTGCTCGACCTGTACCGGGAGGCCAGGGCCAGGCTCGGCGACCCGGTGCTCGCCTGGGCCGACCTGCAGGCCGACCCCGAGCGCCGCCGCCGCTACCAGCAGGCCCGCGGCAAGGGCGGCCTGGTGCGGGCGGGCTGGGACGAGGCCGTGGAGATCATCGCCGCCGCGCATGTGCACACCATCAAGGCGTACGGCCCCGACCGGGTGGCCGGCTTCTCGCCGATCCCGGCGATGTCGATGGTCTCGCACGCGGCCGGCGCCCGCTTCATGTCGCTGATCGGCGCCCCGATGCTGTCGTTCTACGACTGGTACGCGGATCTGCCGGTGGCCTCGCCGCAGGTGTTCGGCGACCAGACGGACGTGCCGGAGTCGGGCGACTGGTGGGACGCGGCGTATCTGATGATGTGGGGCTCCAACGTCCCCGTCACCCGCACGCCGGACGCGCACTGGATGGCCGAGGCCCGCTACCGGGGCCAGAAGGTCGTGGTGGTCGCGCCGGACTACGCCGACAACGCCAAGTTCGCCGACGAGTGGCTGCACCCGCACCCCGGGACGGACGGGGCGCTGGCGATCGGCATGGGCCACGTCATCCTGAAGGAGTTCTTCGTCGACCGGCAGGTGCCGTTCTTCACGGACTACGTGCGGCGGTACACCGACCTGCCGTTCCTCGTCACGCTGGCGGAGCGGGACGGGGCGTGGGTCCCGGACAAGTTCCTCCGCGAAGCGGACCTGGACGCGGACCCGGACGCGGACGTGGGCCTGGACGATCGAGGCGCCGGCCCGGACGGTCGACGCGCCGGCCCGGACGGTCACGACCCCGGCTCCGCCCAGTGGAAGACCGCCGTCTGGGACGAGGCCACCGAGCGCCCGGCCGTCCCCGGCGGCTCCATCGGCTTCCGCTGGGAGAAGCCCGCCCAGGACGCCGGCCCCGCCGCCCCCGGAGAACCCGTCGGCCCCGGCCAACCGGAAGCCCCCCGCTGGAACCTCGACCTCGGCCCGATCGCCCCCGCCCTCACCCTCCTCGGCCGCCCCGGCGCCGCCCCCGCCGAGGTGCTGCTCCCCCGCTTCGACACCGACGGCGGCCCGCACGGCCAGGGCGAGGGCGACGTCGTCCGCCGCGGCGTCCCCGCGATCCGGCTGCCCGGCGGCCGGCTGGTCACCACCGTCCACGACCTGCTGCTCGCGCAGTACGGCGTCGGCCGCGACGGCCTGCCCGGCGACTGGCCGGGCTCCTACGAGGACGCCGACAGCCCCGGCACCCCCGGCTGGCAGCAGGCCCACACCTCCGTGCCGGCCGCCGCCTGCGTCCGGATCGCCCGCGAGTTCGCGGCCACCGCCGAGCGGTCCGAGGGCCGCTGCATGATCCTGATGGGCGCGGGCACCAACCACTGGTTCCACTCCGAGACGATCTACCGCGCCTTCCTCGCCCTGCTCCAGCTCACCGGCTGCCAGGGGCGCAACGGCGGCGGCTGGGCGCACTACGTCGGGCAGGAGAAGTGCCGTCCGTCGACCGGCTGGGCGACGCTGGCCGGCGCCGCCGACTGGTCCCGGCCGCCCCGGCAGGCGATCGGCACCGCGTACTGGTTCCTGCACACCGACCAGTGGCGCTACGACCGCTTCCCCGCCGACGTGCTCGCCTCGCCGCTCGGGAAGGGCCGGTTCGCCGGGATGACCGCGGCCGACTGCCTGGCGCAGGCGACCAGGGCGGGCTGGATGCCGTCCTATCCGACGTTCGACCGCAACCCGCTCGACCTCGGCGAGGCGCCCGATCCGGTCGGGTCAGCGGTCGCCGAACTCACCGCGGGCACGCTGAAGTTCGCCGGCGAGGACCCGGACGCCCCGCGGAACTGGCCCCGGGTGCTGACCCTTTGGCGGGCCAACCTGCTGGGCTCCTCGGCCAAGGGCGCCGAGTACTTCACCAAGCACCTGCTCGGCACCCACTCCTCGCTGCGCGCGCAGGAGGCGGGCCCGGACGTCCGGCCGCGGGACGTCGTCTGGCACGAGCGGGCACCGGAGGGGAAGTTGGACCTGCTGCTGTCGCTGGACTTCCGGATGACGTCCTCGACGCTGCTGTCCGACATCACGCTGCCCGCCGCGACCTGGTACGAGAAGCACGACCTGTCGAGCACCGACATGCACCCGTACGTGCACGCCTTCTCGCCGGCGATCGACCCGCCGTGGCAGGCCAGGACCGACTTCGACGCGTTCCACGCCATCGCGGGCCGGTTCAGCGAACTCGCCGTCGAACACCTGGGCACCCGCAAGGACCTGGTCGCCACCGCGCTGCAACACGACACCCCCGGCGAGATCGCCCAGCCCGGCGGGCTCGCCCTGGACTGGCGGCGCGGCGAGTGCGCACCTGTGCCCGGCGCCACCATGCCCGGCCTGACCGTCGTGGAGCGCGACTACACCGCGATCGCCGCGAAGATGGCCGCGCTCGGCCCGCTGGTGGAGGAGTTGGGCCTGCCCGCGAAGGGCATCGCGCTGCGCCCCGACACCGAGGTCGAGGTGCTGCGGGCGCTCAACGGCGCGGCCACCGGCGGCGGCCTCGCCGACGGCCGGCCGCTGCTCGACACCGCCGTGAAGGCGGCCAACGCCGTCCTGGCGCTGTCCGGCACCACCAACGGCCGGCTCGCCGTGCAGGGTTTCCGCACCCTGGAGAAGAAGACCGGCCGGCCGATGGCCCACCTCGCCGAGCACGACGAGAACCGGCGGACCACCTACGCCGACACGCAGGCCGCGCCCGTTCCCGTCGTCACCTCGCCCGAGTGGTCGGGCAGCGAGTCCGGCGGCCGCCGCTACAGCCCGTTCACCCAGAACGTCGAGCAGCTCAAGCCGTGGCACACCCTCACCGGCCGCCAGCAGTTCTTCCTCGACCACGACTGGATGCACGAGCTCGGCGAGGCGCTGCCGGTCTACCGGCCGCCGCTGGACATGCACCGGCTGTTCGGCGAACCGGTGCTCGGCCCGGACGGCCAACGGGAGGTCACCGTCCGCTACTTGACCCCGCACAACAAGTGGTCGATCCACTCCGAGTACCAGGACAACCTGTTCATGCTGTCGCTGTCCCGCGGCGGCCAGGTCATCTGGATGTCCCCGCAGGACGCGGACGCGATCGGCGTGCGCGACAACGAGTGGATCGAGGCCGTCAACCGCAACGGCGTCGTCGTCGCCCGCGCGATCGTCTCGCACCGGATGCCGGCCGGCACCGTCTACATGCACCACGCCCAGGAGCGCACCGTCGCCGTCCCGAAGTCGCAGAGCACCGGCCGCCGCGGCGGCGTCCACAACTCGCTGACCCGGCTGCTGGTCAAACCCAGCCATCTCATCGGCGGCTACGCCCAGTTGAGCTGGGCCTTCAACTACCTGGGCCCGACCGGCAACCAGCGGGACGAGGTCACCGTGATCCGCCGCCGCAGCCAGGAGGTGACGTACTGATGCGGGTCATGGCGCAGGTCGCGATGGTGATGAACCTCGACAAGTGCATCGGCTGCCACACGTGTTCGGTCACCTGCAAGCAGACGTGGACCAACCGGCGCGGCATGGAGTACGCCTGGTTCAACAACGTCGAGACCCGGCCCGGCCAGGGCTACCCGCGGCGCTGGCAGGACCAGGACACCTGGCGCGGCGGCTGGCGGCTCAACCGGCGCGGCGCGCTCACCCTGCGGGCCGGCAGCCGGATCGCCCGGCTGGCGAACATCTTCGCCAGCCCCGTGCTGCCGGGCATCAAGGACTACTACGAGCCGTGGACGTACGACTACCAGAACCTCGTCAACGCCCCGCTGGGCGAGGACTATCCGGTGGCCGAGCCGCGCTCGCTGCTCACCGGCAAGCCGATGAAGATCGAGTGGAGCTCCAACTGGGACGACGACCTGGGCGGTTCGGTCGAGCTCGGGGACGCGGACCCGCTGGTGGCCAGGACGCGCGAGCAGGCGGGCGGACGGAACGGCGGGCAGGACGGCGGGCAGGACGGGGAGCAGGCGGGCGAACAGGCTCGTGAACAGGCCGGCCGGGCCGCGGAGAAGGTGCGGACCGCGTTCGAGCAGACCTTCATGTTCTACCTGCCGCGGATCTGCGAGCACTGCCTGAACCCGTCGTGCGTCGCCTCCTGCCCCTCCGGCGCGATCTACAAGCGCGAGGAGGACGGCATCGTGCTGGTCGACCAGGACCACTGCCGCGGCTGGCGGCAGTGCGTGACCAGCTGCCCGTACAAGAAGATCTACTTCAACCACCGCACCGGCAAGGCCGAGAAGTGCACGTTCTGCTACCCGCGGATCGAGGTCGGGCTGCCCACCGTGTGCTCAGAGACCTGCGTGGGCCGGCTGCGCTACCTCGGGGTGATGCTCTACGACGCGGACGCGGTGACGGCTGCCGCCTCGGTCCCGGAGGACCGCGACCTGCACGAGGCCCAACTCGGCGTGTTCCTCGACCCGGAGGACCCCGCGGTGCGGCGGGCCGCCGAACGCGACGGCGTCGCCCACGACTGGATCGAGGCGGCCCGCCGCTCCCCGGTGTACGCGCTGGTCAGCAGGCACCGGGTGGCGCTGCCGCTGCACCCGGAATACCGCACGATGCCGATGGTCTGGTACATCCCGCCGCTGTCCCCGGTGGTGGAGGCGCTGACCGAGACCGGCTTCGACGGGGAGGACGCCGGCAACCTGTTCGGCGCGATCGACAGCCTGCGGATCCCGGTGGAGTACCTGGCCGAGCTGTTCACGGCGGGCGATCCGGCCCCGGTCCGGGCCTCGTTGGAGAAGCTGGCGGCGATGCGCGCGCACATGCGCGCGGTCAACCTCGGTGAGGCGGCCGCCGGTTCGCCGTCGGACGCGGCCGGGGCGGTCGGCATGTCGGGGACGGAGATCGAGGAGATGTACCGGTTGCTGGCGATCGCCAAGTACGAGGAGCGGTACGTGATTCCGACCGCGGCGGTGGGCGACGCGCGGCGACTTGAGGAGTCGGCGATGCCGGCCGAGTGCTCCCTGGACCACGACGGCGGGCCGGGGATGGGCGGCGGGATCGGCGACTCGGCTGACGGCAAAGGGCCGTTCGGCGAGGACTCGGGTCGGCGCCGGCTGCCGCTGGTCACGCTGGAGAACTTCCACGCGCTGCGCAGGCGGCAGACCAGCGACGACGAGGAGCAGCGGTGAGCGGGCAGCGGCGGTCGGGGCCGTCGCCGGTGCCGTACGAGACCGCCGTCCTCTACCAGGCCGCGGCCCGGCTGCTGGTCTACCCCGACCAGACACTGGTCGACCATCTCCCGCTGCTGCGCGCCGCGTTGGCGACCGGCGGCAAACCGTCCAGGCTGCTGCTCCCCCTGGTGGACCACCTCACCGGCCCCGAACTGCCCGCGCTCGCCACCGAGTACGTCCGCACCTTCGACTTCACCAGCCGGCACTGCCTGCACCTGACCTGGTGGACCGACGGCGACACCCGTCGGCGGGGCGCGGCACTCGTCCGCTTCAAGGAGCGCTACCGCGCGCACGGCCTCGAACCGACCGACGCGCCCGGCGACGACGACCTGCCCGACTTCCTGCCGGTGGTCCTGGAGTTCAGCGCGTTCGCCCGCACCGACGTACTGCTGCGCGAACACCGCCCGGCCCTCGAACTGCTGCGGCTGGCCCTGACCGAGAGCGGCACGCCTTACGCCCGGGTGCTGGAAGCGGTCTGCGCCACCCTGCCCGGCGCGTCACCCGCGGACCGCGCGCAGGCGATGGCGATGGCCCGCAACGGCCCGCCGACCGAGGACGTGGGCCTGACACCGTACGGCCACTTGGGTCTGCTGCCCGTACTCACTGCCGACAGCCCGGAGACCGGAGACCGCCGATGAACACTCTGCTGTGGGGCGCCCTGCCGTACGTGGCGTTCGCGCTGCTCGTCAGCGGCCTGGTCTGGCGGCACCGTTACGACGCGTTCGGCTGGACCACCCGCTCGTCGCAGATCTACGAGTCGCGGCTGCTGTCGATCGCCTCGCCGGCGTTCCACTACGGCATCCTCTTCGTCCTGGCCGGCCACCTGCTGGGCCTGTTCGTACCGGCCTCCTGGACGGACGCGATCGGCGTGGACGAGCACGTCTACCACCTGTTCTCGCTGATCGGCGGCACGCTGGCGGGCCTGCTCGCGATCGCGGGCATCGCCGCGCTGATCTACCGCCGCCGCACGAACGCCCCGGTGCTGCTGGCGACCACCCGCAACGACAAGTTCATGTACGTCCTGCTGCTCGGCGAGATCGCGATGGGCCTGTACGCCAAGCTCACCAACTCCTCGTTCCAGCACGGCTACGACTACCGCACGACGATCGCCCCGTGGGCCCGCAGCCTGTTCGCCCTCAACCCGAGAACCGACCTGATGACCCACGTCCCGGTCACCTACCGCATCCACGCGGTCCTCGGCATGCTCCTGATCGCCGTGGTCCCCTACACCCGCCTGGTCCACATGTTCAGCGCCCCTGTCCAATACCTCTTCCGCCCTTACATCGTCTACCGCTCCCGCCCCACCACCCCCGACCCTCAACACTGGAACAGCCTCGACGCCTGAGCCCGCCAACGCCTCCGGGCGTGGCTCGCCTGTTTTCGCAAATCGCCCCCCGGGAGGCCTCTTCCCTCTCCACACTGGCTACGCCGTGGAGAAGGGGCTCCGCGGCCGATGGAGGGTGCGAATCATGGACGTCCTGCTGGGCCTGGTGCCGGACAGTGCTGCGAGCGCAGAGGAGAGCGAACGGTTGGCGATTCGGCTGCGGGCCGAGCTGCGTGAGCTCGACCTCGACACGTGCGAAACCGTGGCCGGCGGCGCTCCGCCCGCTCGCTCCAAGGGGGACGCGGTCGCCGCAGGTGCGGTCGTTCTGGCACTGAGCGTTCCGGGTGGCGTGCTTCCGTCACTTATTGGCCTGGTGCAGGACTGGCTCGGTCGGCAAGCCTCCAGGAACCGTGTCTCGATCACCCTCAACGGCAACACAGTGGAGGGGCTGTTGACACCCGAGCAACAGCAGCAGCTGATCGACGCGATCGTGGACGGTCACCAGGCGGACGGGGAGTGACCGTGGGAGGACGCTTCGCCCTGCTGATCGCCACCTATGCGTACGAGGACGATGGGCTGCAGCAGTTGACAGCACCCGCCCACGACGCCGAGGCACTGGCCGAGGTGCTGCGGGACCCGGATATCGCTGGGTTCGAGGTGACGTCGCTCGTCAACCGGCCCCACTACGAGGTCGGCCCGGCCATCGGCGATTTCCTTCGTGACCGTCGCCGCGACGACCTCATCCTGCTGTACTTCACCGGGCACGGCCTCAAGGATGACGAAGGCCGCCTTCACCTGGCCACGGTCAACACCCGCCTCACCAACCGGATGTTCACCTCGCTGCCGGCTGAGCAGATCGACCAGGCCATGACCGCCTGCATGTCGCAGCAGCAGGTGCTGATCCTCGACTGCTGCTACAGCGGCGCCTTCCCCGCCGGCCGGCTCGCCAAGGGCGACAACGACATGCACACATTGGAGCGGTTCCGCGGCCAGGGCCGTACCGTGCTGACCGCCTCCGATGCGGCCCAACACGCCTTCGACGGCGACCGGCTGCACGGCAGCGCCAGCCGCTCGGTCTTCACCAAGCACCTGGTGGAAGGCCTGCGCGACGGCAGCGCCGACCTCAACGGCGACGGCGAGATCACCCTCGACGAGCTGTATTCCTACGTCTACGACAGGGTTGTGGCCGAGATGCCACAGCAGCGGCCCAAGAAGCAGGAGAACATCGCGGGCCGTACCGTCATCGCCCAGAACACCAACTGGTGCCTCCCCGCGCAGTTGCAGAACGCCCTGGAGAGCCTGCTGGTGACGGAGCGGCTCGGCGCCGTGGAGCAACTCGGCCGCCTGCACCGCATCGGCAACGCGACGGTCCGCGCCCGTACGGCGGAACAGCTCCGGCTCATGGCGGACGACGACAGCCGCAAGGTGTCCGCCGCGGCGGCCTCCGCGGTGGGAGAGACCGCCGGGCGTCCCCCAGCCGCAGCCGTCGATCCGGCGGAGATCCAACGTCTGCTCGACCAGGCAACCGAGGAGCGTGACTCGGGCGCGCACGAACAGGCCGAGGAGCGCTACTGGACGGCTCTCGACCTGGCCATACAGCACCGCGCCAGGCGTCAGGAAGGCTGGGCCTGGGACGGAATCGGCTCCTGCCGCTGGAGAGCCGAAGACTTCGGAATGGCGGTGAGGTTCTTCACCCGGGCCCTGCGCATCGCCGACGAGACGGGCGACGCCCTCCTGAAGGCATGGTCACTGCACAACTTCGGTGTGGACCGCTGCGAGCACGGCGACGTGCCGGCGGCCGTGGACTTCCTCGAGCGGTCCCTTGCGGTGTCTGAGGCCCACCGGTGCCACACGCCCGCAGGCTGGACCCGCCACAAGCTGGCCGAGCTGGCGCGGGCCGAAGGGAACCTCGACCAGGAGCGGGAGCACTACGAAGCCGCCGCACGGGCCGGCCGCGCCGGCCACAACGACTCCCTGGTCGGCTGGAGCCTCATCCACGCCGCCAAGTCCGCGGAGCAGACCGGAGACCTCGCGTCGGCACACGACCACTACAGGCACGCCTTGGAAGTCGGCTCCGAGCTCCATCCCCGGTGGATAGCCGAGGCGGCCGAGAAGGGTCTCGCCCGCGTCGGCGACCAGCCGTTCCCCTCGCCACATCACGTCAGCGACAAGGCTTGAGCGGCAGGCTGGTAGCGCGCTCGCCAAGACGGGTGCTTGCGGACGATGAACCAAGCGGTCAGTCCTCCTTCGTCCTCTGCTGCGCGCGCTGGGCGAGGCGGAGTCCACGGCCTGAGGTGCTCTCGCAGCCGCCTACACCTACGACCACCTGTCGTGGCGGGTGCATGCAAATGTCAGATCGGCTCGATGGCGATACGCGGGTGGCAGAGCCGACGCAGGTCGTCCACATCGCTGGTCACGACCGTCACGTCGCCGTGTTCCGTATGTGCGGTGGCCGCCAGCATCGCGTCGATGGCGTACTTGTGACCATGAAGTCCCTCGGAGACCAGAAGCTTGCTCGCTGAGCGGGCGGTCTCTTCCGTGATCGGTCGCACCTTGGTGAGGGAGACCGCGAAGTCGAACGCCGCCTGGACCACCTTGGGATCGCGCGCCTCGACCAGGGTTGCCGCACTGGTCACGATCAGCAGGTCGAGGCTGCGAGCCACGTCCAGCCAGACCGTCATGTCGCGGTGCCGCCTCGACAGCTTGGACAGGGCTTCGCTGTCCAGGACGAGCGTGCCGCTCACGCAGCGTCCGCCGGCGTGGCGTCCCCACGGTGCGCAGCGTGGTGTGCCCGGATTCTCTCCGCCCGCGCGGCCACCTCGGCCTGGTCGACGGGACCATGCTCAGCCTCGTACTCCGCGATGTACTCGTCCACAGCCTCACGCTGGAGCTGACGCTGCACGGCTTCCTCGATGTACGAGGACACACCCTGCTTGCCCGCGCGCGAGCGAATCGCCTCCAGGGTCTCCGCGCGCAGGGACACGCTGGTGACCCTGGTCTTGCCGGAGCGGGGAGTATCCATGACGCCCAGTGTAGTACATGATGTGTGAATAGGACGGGCGCCGCTCGTCCTGCGGTGCCGCGTGAGGCGTGGACCTCTACGCGCCGGCATGTACGACCACCCGGCGTGGGTGGTTTGGGGACTAGGCAGTCGATCAGGCGCGCGGGGACGGCCCTATGAGGCCGCGATCGCGAATCCCAGCACCACCGCGGCCGAGACCACGACGGCGCCGGGAGAAAGGTCTGCCTCGGAGACACTGCCGGGGTCGCTGTGCCCGCGATAGCGACCTGCTCCGATGCTTTCGGGATCGACGTCTTCGACGTGGATGACCTGGCCCAGCCGGACCCCGGCGGCTGCGGCGTATAGCTCGGCCTTGGACCTTGCGGTGTGGACGGCCTTCTCTCGGGCCTGGGCCCTCAGCTCCGGTTTGTTGCGAACATCGAAGTCGACGCCCTCCACCTGGTTCGCCCCCGCATCGACGGCCGCGACCAGCAGCGGTTCAAGGGAGTCGAGGTCGCGGCACTCGATGGCGAACGCTGCATGGCAGCGATAGCCGAGGAATTGACGGTCCTGACCGAAACCACTCCAAGAGGTCTGCAGGTCGAGTCTTGAGGCCGACACCTGTGCATCCTGAACCCCATGGGCTCGTACTGCTTCGCGCAGGCTGGATATCGCGGCACGAGCGGCAGTGAACGCCTCCTGGGGTGTCGCCTCGGTTCGCTCGACGCCGAGCCTGATCCGGGCAAGACCGGGTGCGGCATGCACGCTTGCCGCGCCGTAACTGGTGATTCCCCAAGGAGACTTGATCGTTGTCTGCATGGTCGGAAGTCCACCACGAACTCATAGCCGACGGCTGGTGAAAGTCCCCGACGACCAGGAAGCCTGGCTGCTTCGTGCACAACGTCACCCACGCCTGGCCGCACCGGTCTGTGGACGGTCCGTATTGTCGTCCTCATGCGACTGAGCACCGTGATCCTGCCGATCTACCGCTGGACCGAGGGGCGGAAGGTGTGGAAGGGGGCAGAGGAACTGGGCTTCCACGCCGCCTACAAAGGCTGGCCATGGTGGGTCGGAGACTGGTACTGGACGGAGCCTGTTCTGCTTGGCCTCGTCTAGGCAACAGCGGGATGCGTACGTCGCCCAGGCAACCAATACCAGCAGCGGGCTGCGTAGGTTTGCGGACGTCCGAGTTGTGGAACTTCTCTGCCTTCCGGTGGCGCGCGCGTTATCGTCGTGTCAGCAAGGAGTCTGGGACAGCGCCTGGACCACCGCTGAACTTGAAGGCACGGAGCGTCGGATCATGCCCTCGCCACCGCCTTTCCCCCAACGAAGCCATGACCGCTGGCGTGCCATCGGCCTAGCGGTCGAGAGGTGAGGCATGACCATTTACTCCCTGCACGCGAATCGTGGGAAGTCGCAGATCCTGGCGACCTTCGACAGTCCGAAAGGCGTCGCGTCATCCACGGTGACGAGCTTGAGTTCACCTGACCTGGCTGCGCCGATCGTGGATGCGCTCAACCGGATCTCTGCCCTGGCGACGGTCCCGTTGAGCGTCTTCGATCACCGTGAGGGCAAAGTGAACGAATACCCACAGCGGCACCTTGCTGCGCTGACCGACCGGGAGGCGCGCGCCGACCTCCTCGTTGGGGCGCACAGCCTTTGGTACGAGTACGTCTGCCTGGAGCTTCACCGGGCGCTCAGCGATCTCGACGCCGCCACCGCAGCGGTGCCGCCGCCTGTCCTGACCGCGATCACCGTCGAACTGGAGACGGAGGCACGCGAGTTGCGGAACGCGCTGGCGGAGTACTCGGAAGGTGTCGATGTCCCGGAGACGGACGAGCGCCGGGACTGGGACTTCGGTCACCCCTTCGTGGCGTACGACGGCGGGATGGAAATGCTGGGCACCGAGATGCGGGAACAATTGGACCGAGCCGAAGACGGCATCTCGTCCGAAGAGCGCGCGCGGGCCGTCGCAAACCTGCGAGTACTCGTCACCGCCCACGCCCAGTGCTCCAGTGAACAGACTGCATTGGATTCCCGGCCCCTCAGCATCTTCTCGGAACCGTACGACTCCGACGGCTACTACCTCTCGGTCCACACGCCGGAGCCGAGGAAGGGAGAGGCCGCCAGCTGGGAGATCGAGATCGGCCACTGGGAGTCCGATGATCCGGAGGACGAGGACTGCGGCAGTGCGACTGGCAGCTCGGATGTGCGCTGCGAACTTCCTGGGCCGCCATCTGCGGACGGCCTCACCCGCCTGTTGGACGAGGTGGAACGGCAGCCGGCGATCCTCGCCAAGTGGGCTGGTACGCACGTGGGCGCGAGTCTCGATGGAACCGAATTCGCGGTAACTCATAGCTACGACGACTGACCAGGGCGTTGACCCGTCCGTGGCTGGGTCGGCTCCCGGATTCGGGCCCGGCTCAGGAGGTGAGTTGGCCAGGGGCTTCGGTGGCGATGCGTTCGAAGACGGCGTGGTCGTAGGCGAAGTCGGGGGAGTCGGGGATGGGCCAGTGGATGACGATCTCGGTGATGCCGGCCTCGGCGTGGCGGCCGGCGAAGTCCACGAAGGCGTCCACGGACTCGAAGGGGGTGGCGCGGTCGGGGGTGAAGCCGGTGAGGAGGATCTTGGGGACGCTGTCGGGGTCGCGGGCGGCGTCGCGCAGGGCGGTGGCGAGGCGGTCGATCTGGTCGCGGACGGCGGCCAGGGATTCTTCGGGGGTGCCGGTCTCGTACAGGGCCGGGTCGCCGGTGGTCACCCATGTCTGTCCGTACCTGGCGGCGAGCTTCATGCCGCGCGGGCCGGTGGCGGCGACCGCGAACGGCAGGCGCGGGGTCTGCACGCAGCCGGGGATGTTGCGGGCCTCGACGGCCGAGTAGGAGGTGCCGTTGAAGGTGATGTCGCCCTGGCCGAGCAACCGGTCGAGGAGTTCCACGAACTCCGCGAAGCGGTCGGCGCGCTCCTTCGGCGTCCAGGGCTGCTGCCCGAGCACGACGGCGTCGAACCCGGTCCCGCCGGCCCCGATCCCGAGCGTCACCCGGCCGCCACTGACGTCGTCGAGCGTCATCAACTCCTTGGCGAACGGCACAGGATGCCGGAAGTTAGGTGACGTAACGAGGGTTCCCAGCCGGATGTTGTCGGTCACGCCGGCTGCCGCTGTCAGCGTCGGGATTGCCCCGAACCACGTCCGGTCCCGGAAAGGCACCCGCCACGACAGGTGGTCGTAGGTGTAGGCGGCGTGGAAGCCCAGCTCCTCTGCCCCTTTCCACACCTTCCGCCCCTCGGTCCAGCGGTAGATCGGCAGGATCACGGTGCTCAGACGCAGACTCATGTCTGGGAGCCTACGGCCGTCCCCAGCTCAGTACCGCCCTTGCGCCGCGTGGCGCGAGCCATCGACTCGGAGGCCGCCGAACTCCGTTCAGGCGGCGGGCTCCGCCTCGCCCAGGGCGCGGAGGTGAGCCTCGAAGTCCTGGGTGAGGCTGGCCAGGACCGCCTTGCCCTTCGCCGCCGTGGCGTGCGAGGGGTGGCCTATGACGCCGGTGTCGGTGTACGCGCGCATGCCGTGGGTGAGGAGGAAGGGGCGATCGGGGGCGGAGTGGTCGGCGGCCTCGTAACCGGGGCGGACGAGGTCGGGTTCGGCGTGGAGGAGGATCGAGGTCTCGATCTCGCCGGCCTGCCTTCCCCTGCCTCAACGCGTGGAAGCGCTGACGGAACTCGCCACCGACCGGGAGGCCGAGGAATGCCGTGCCCTCATCGGCAATTGTGCGCTCGGAGCCGGAGCGCTTCCTGCCGATCTGCACCAGTCCCTCACAGAGGCGATCCGTTCGAGTGAGCGCACCATCCGACGCAGCTTCGCCTGATCAGGCTACCTACTCGGATGTACCGAGACGGCTGTGCCAGCAGTTCCGCGAAAGCTCTCGGAGAGCTATGACCAGGCAACAAGGGCGAGCACAAAATCCCGGCCTCCCGTATCTCCGTACGGCTACTGTGCTGCCGGTAGACCGTCCGATCGATAAGGGAGCTGAGCCGTGCTGACCACCGCCCACCCCCCGTAGGTACCTCTGGAAAGCCCAGAGGTCGTTACGGAGGCTCTCGATGTCCAGAACCGTCCGCACGACTCCCAGCCGGCTCCGCGTCCTGGAGGGCGCCTCGGAGACCATGTACCTGTACGACCTGCGCTACACGCACGCCGAAATCGCCAGGGCCGCCCGTGAGGGCCGTCGCCCTGTCCCGGCGAAGACGCTGCGCCGGATCACCTCCTGGCAGTGCATGGCCCTTTATTGCCGGAAGGGCTGGTTCTCGACCGAGATCGCCACGGCTGAGGGCCGGGCCCGGCTCCAGGGCCGGCTCGAAGCCCAGCGGATCCGCGGACTGCACTACGCCGGCCACGACCTGGACGACGCGGACATTCCTCCGGTTCGCCACCGTCACGGCGGCCTCTGGAATGCCTGATAGATACGAACCACCTCAGGACTCACCGGGACAAGCGCACACAGTGGGTGCCGCTTTCGGGTCCGTGTCAGGGGTGGATGCGAGGATCACCTTCATGCCTCTGCCTCACCCCGATGATCTGACGTCGCTGGTCCTGCGCACCGACTTCGGTGACGACGGGGCCTGGGACGCGGTGCGTGCCGCACTCGACGCTGCTGACGAGTTCTCCCATGCCACTTACGTCGGCGACCCTCGCTTCGCCGCCGTGGGCGTCCAGGCACTGCTGGACGAAGTGACTGCCGCCGAGGACGACGACAGGATCATCTACTTGTTCCTGGCGGACACGACCACGATGGAGGATCCGGACTACCCTCTCCTGGCCGTGGACCTCTCGGATGAACCCGGGCGAACGTTCAGGGTTCCGGCTCAGTGGTTTCCTGACGTGTCAGCCAACCTCAGCATCGCCAATATGGACTTTGCGGAGTTCGCTGATGCCGCCGATGGACCAGGGGGCTTCCGCGGCTTTGACGAAGGATGACACCGCCCCATAGCGGCCCATCCGGGCGGCCCGCGTGCTGCGCTGCTTCAACCCGGCCTCGTAGGACTGGGGGCTCTCACGTTCGCCGTCGTCCGTAGGATCACTCTATGGTCAGCCCGTGATGCGTGAACGCGGCCTGACCGACGTGACGAGGGTTCCCAGCCGGATGCTGACGGTCACGCCGGCTGCGGCCGTCAGAGGGCCTGTCCGCCTGGGTCGCTCAGGACCGGAAGGTTCTCGGCCTGCTGAAAGTGTTCCATGAGATGGGCGCGGATCTGATCATCAGCGCGAACACCCTCGTGAAGGTCAGCCACTCCCGCGTGAACTTGCCGCGGCTCCAGTGGACACTGTCCCGGGTCAAGGTGGAGCCCGTCACCGAGCAGACGGCGAAGGAAGCGGCGCGGCTGCTCAAGGCGGCCGGCCTGAACGGTCACGAGCACGCCATCGACGCGACCGTCGCGGAGGCGGCTCTACGGCAGGCCGGACCCGTGGTCCTCCTGACGTCCGACATCGACGACATGGCCCGCCTGTGCGGCAGGCAGATCGGGCTCATCAGCCTCTGAGCCGCAGATCAGCCCGTGATGCCACGGCGCCGGCGGGCGGCATGTGCCGCGGGCGGAGCGGGCCGGGGGCGTCGGACGCGCGGTGGGTCAGTCGGTGTGGGGGAAGAGGTGGGGGAGTTCGGTGCGGGAGTTGATGTTGAGTTTGGGGAAGGCGCGGTAGAGGTGGTGGCCGACGGTCCGGGGGCTCAGGAAGAGCTGCTCGGCGATCTCACGGTTGGTCGCGCCGGTGGCCGCGAGGCGCACGACTTCCCGCTCCTGCGGGCTGAGACGGTGGAACAGGTCGTTCGGATCACTGGCGGAGCCGGCGGCCCCGCCGCTGGCCTGGAGTTCGCCGCGGGCCCTGGCCGCCCACGGCTGGGCGCCGGCCGTCTCGAACGTCTCCAGTGCGGCGCGAAGATGGTGGCGGGCGTCGGTCCGACGCCTTTCGCGGCGCAGCCATTCCCCGTACAGCAGCTCGGTGCGCGCGCGTTCGAAGGGCTGGGCCGAGCCCTCGTCGTCGTGCAGGTGCAGCGCCGCGGTGAAGTGCTGCTCGGCCTCGTCGCCCGGGCCGGTCATCGCCTGGCAGCGCCGGGCCAGTGCGACGGCCGCGCGGCGGCCCGCGCCCTGTGCCCATCGCGCGAGCGACAGCGCCGGCTCCTCCGCCCGGTCCGGCCGTCCCGCGCGGATCGCGGCCTCCACGAGATCGGGCAGGAGGAAGGCTGACAGCGCGGGGTGCCGCACGCGGGCCCTCGCGGCCTCCAGGTGTCCGAGGGCGTCCTCCGGGCGGCCGAGTCCGAGACCGAGCAGGCCGAGAGCCCGACGCGCGTGCGCGGCGGCCAGCTCGATCCCGTGGGCGTCGGCGTGGCGCAGAGCCGCCTCGCTCAGGCTGGTGCAGCGTTCCTGCTCGCCTCGGAGCGCGGCGAGCGCCGCCAGGGTTCCCCGCAGGTACGCCGCCCGGTGGTCGCGGCCGAACTGCTCGGCGACGGCGAGCCCCTCCATGGCGGTGCTGCGGGCCTCTTCGTGCAGCCCCAAGGACATCTGGGCCTCGGCGAGGAGGTGCAACGCGGTGTGCAGCCAGCCGACCACGTCGTGGTCCCGGCAGTCGCGTACGCACGCGGCGGCGGCCTTGAGCGCGGCGGGGTGGTCCGCGGTGAGCCGGTCGTAGGTCCCGGCCAGGATCCGCTCGGCGAATCCGGCGCCCTCGGCCGGCGTCCGCCCAGCCGGGTATCCGGTACCGGCGGGGTCCGCCATCGCACCCGTGATCGAGTGCTCCGACGGGACGGGTATCCGCGCCGCGACCTCGCTCATCAGCGCCGGGTCGCAGGCCGACTGCGCCGCCAGCGCGGCCTCGGCCAGCACCGGAGCCAGGTCGGCGGAGGAGCCGAGCCGGTCCGCGCATTCGAGGAGGATGCGGGTGGCTCGGCGGGGCGTCCCGCGGTCCAGTTCCACGATGGCGCGGACCCGGGCGAAGTCGGCGAGCAGCGCCGGATCCAGGGCGAGCGCGTTGATCCGGTCGGTGAGGGCCGCCGTGCGGGAGAACTGCCCGGCCTCGGCCGAGGTGAACGCCGCGGAGGCCAGCAGCCGGGCGCGTCTGGCCGGGACCGCGGTGAGCTGCGCCGCGCGTTCGTAGGCGGCCGAGGCCGAGGCCGTCCCCTGCCTGCCGCCGGCCCGCTGCGCGACGCCCACCATGGCGTCGGCGACGGCTTCGTCGGTCCCGGTCGCGGCGGCGGCCAGGTGCCAGGCCCTGCGGTCGGCCTGCCGCACCCCGCCCATCGTGTCGCCCAACGCGTCGGCCAGCGCCCGGTGGGCGGCGAGGCGCCGGGCGTGCGGGGTGTCCTGGTAGGTGACCGATCTGATGAGGGGGTGGCGGAAGGACAGCGTGCCGTCGGCCAGCAGGATGAGCGTGGCGCGTTCGGCCGGTTCCAGGTCGTCCAACGTGGCGCCGAACCGGGCCGACGCCCGCAGCACGAGGTCGAGGTCGCCGGAGTCGTCGGCGGCGGCCACCAGCAGCATCGACCGGGTGGCCTCGGGCAGCCGCCGGAGGCGCTCCTGGAAGCTCTCCTGGATACGGCTCGTGGGCGAAGCGGGACCGGCGGGGAGGGTGACGGGGTTCAGCCGGCCGGCCCGCTGTCCGGCGCTGAGCGCCGCGGGGAGTTCCCGCAGCGCCAGCGGGTTGCCCTGGGCCTGCTCGACGACCTGGTCCCGCGCGTGGGGCGACAGGTCGGCGACGTGGTCGGTGAGGAAGGCGTCGGCGGCCGCGGAGTCGATGCCTTGCAGCCGCAGGCACGGCAGGCCGGCGATCTGCCCGCCCGGCACTCCGTCGCGGCGGCCGAACAGCATCACTATGCCCTCGCCGTGGAGCCGGCGGGCGGCGAAGGTCAGGGCGTCCAGTGACGCCTGGTCCAGCCACTGGCAGTCGTCGACCAGGCACAGGAGGGAGCTGCCGGCCGCGGCCTGCGACAGGCTCGTCAGCACCGCCACCCCCAGTGCGAGCCGGTCGCGCACCCCCGCACCGGACAGCCCGAACGCCGCTTTCAGGGCGGCGGCCTGTGGCTCGGGCAGCCGGTCCACGTGGTCGGCAAGAGGTCTCAGCAGCCCGTGCAGCCCCCCGAAGGCGAGCTCCATCTCCGTCTCGATGCCCACGGTCCGCAGCACGCACGCCGGCGCCGCGACCTCGGCGGCATAGCCCAGCAGCGCCGTCTTGCCGATCCCGGCATCGCCATGGACCACCAGCGCGCCGCTCACGCCTTCACGGGCACGCAGGAGCAGCCCGCGTATCCGGTCCTGCTCGGCCCCCCGCCCGTACAGCATGAGCCCAACCTACTTAACGCCCCCGGGTTCGCGGGCATCGCGTTACGTCATGCCGACCGATGTGGGGGCCCGCCACCCTCCCCTAGCGTCAAGGCACTTCACCAGCCCACCCGACCTCGGGAGCAGCGCCTTGTCCGACAGCGTCCACCTCACCCCGCTGCATCGCGTCTCGGTCACCCACGCCGCCGGATGGCATCAGGTCGTCGCCTCCTCGATGGCCCATGACCTGCCGGGAGTGCCGCCACCCGGGCCCGGCGAGATCCATGCCCAGCTCACCAAGCCCACCATGGACAGCCATCGTCTGACCTGGATGGCCACCGGGTCGTCCGGCGCCCCGGTCGCAGTCGCGGGCCTGCGGCTCTTCGCCTCACCGGGCAGGGACCACCTGGCCGAGCTGGAGCTGCACGTCGACCCCGCACACCGTCGCCGGGGAACCGGCTCACGCCTGCTGTCGGCCGTCGTGGCGGCCTGCCGCACCGAGAAGCGGCGCAGCCTGATGGCCGAGGTCCCGGGCGACAGCCCTGGTGCGGCCTTCTGCGAGCGGTGGGGCTTCCGGCGGGCCCTGACGCTCGACCACCTGATCCTGCGCCTCGCCGAGACCGACGCGGCCAGGATCTCCGCGCTCAGCGATGCCGGGCATCCCGGCTACCGCCTGGCCGGATGGACCGGCACGGTGCCCGACGATCTCGCGGACGCCTTCGCGAAGGCCAAGAACGCGATGAACGACATGCCCGTCGGAGACCTCGACTACGGCAGCGTGGACTGGGACGCCGACCGGGTGCGGACCATGGCGCAGGTGGTCGACCGTCGCGGCGACACCCTGCTGACGCTCGCCGCGGTCCACTTCGACGGCACGATGGCCGGCTACACCGAGATCCTGCTCCCGCAGGGCGCCCCGCCGCGGGCCCAGCAGTACGACACCGCGGTGGTGCCCGCGCACCGCGGCCACGGCCTGGGGCTGTGGCTCAAGGCGGCGATGGTGCGCCGGCTGCGCGCCGAGCACCCCCATGTCACCGAGATCGAGACCGACAACGCCGAGGACAACGTCCACATGCTCGCGGTCAACCTCGAGCTGGGCTTCCGCTCCTACCGACGCACCCACGAGTGCCAGCTCGACCTGCCCGCAGCCTGATCCGGTGTGCGACCGGCACCCCACACGACAAGGCGGAACGCATGACGAAGAACAGCCCGGCCGCGGCCGCTGAGCACTGGACCGGCATGGTGCCGGTCGACGACTCGGCCCTGGCCGTCACCGACACCGGCGGCTCCGGTGTCCCCGTGGTCTACCTCAACGGCCAGTTCGCCACCCAGGGGTACTGGCGGCGGGTCGTCGCCGAACTCGGCGCGCAGTGGCGGCACATCACCTACGACGAGCGGGCCCGCGGCAGGAAGTCGAAACGCTCGGCGGACTACTCCTTCGAGGCCGCCGTCCGGGACGTCGACGCCGTGCTCGCGGCCAGGGGCGTGGACCGGGCGCTGGTGGTGGGCTGGTCCTACGGGGCGTTCGTCGCGGCGCACTGGGCCGGCCGCAATCCCGAACGTGCCCTGGGCGCGGTCCTGGTGGAGGGCGCGCAGCCGCACGACTGGCTGGACGAGGCCATGGAGCAGCGGATCCGGAAGACCTTCCGACGGCTGAACCTGATCATGCCGCTGCTGCGCCCGACCGGCCTGACGCCGAGGATGAACGCCGCACAGATGGCCGAGTGCAACATCGAGCTCGGCAGGCTCGCCCGCGAGCGCGAACTGGGGCCCGTACTGGACGGCATCACCGTCCCGGTGCGGTATCTGGTCGCCTCGGGGGCGTCCCTCGGCAGCAAGGGCGACGAGCAGGAGCGGATCCGCGCCAGCCTGGACGCGGTGGTGGCCCGCAACGCGAACATCAAGATCAGCGCGAAGGTCGCCAGCAACCACGACGCGATCCTCAAGAAGGACTACCGGGCCGTCGCCGAGGCCGTACGCGAGATCGTCGCGCTCGGCTCGGAGGCCGTCGGCTCCGAGGCACCGACGAACCAGGCACCGACGAACGGGGCCCGGCCGGCATGACGGGGGTTCCGGAGTCGCCCGGCTCTCCCGCGCACAGCGCGGCGGGGGCGCCCCGGGTCCGGACAGCCCGGCGCGCCGCGGAGCGGCCCACGGGGGGCGGCTCGGCGGCGTCGCGAGGTCGGCTCGGTGGCCGGGGTCAGTCCCAGATCATCGGGGTCAGTCCCAGATCATGTTGAGCGGGCTGACGGTGGCGGCGCCGCCGGCGGCGGGCTGGGTGGCGGCGGCCGGCTGCGGGGCGGCCGAGGCCGCTGAGGCCGCGGGCGTCAGCAGGGCGAGGGCGAAGGCGGCGGCGAAGGTGGCGACCGCGGCGGCCTGGGAGAGACGGGTGCGGGACATGGGGGTGTCCTGTTCTGTCGCTGAGGGGTGGAGTGTTTCGGTCCGGCGACGCGTCCCGCGGTGACGTGTCCCAGCCGGTTCGGCGGGTTCCCCCGTCGGCGATCACTACTTTCCCCGCAGGTCAAACCAAGGGGAAGCGGGTTCGGCTGGACGGAAAGGGCCCTGGCCGGTTATGGCCTGGACCCGCCGCACACCTGCGTGCCCCTCGAATCCCCGGGCGACTGCCCGGGCCCGCCCCGCGCCACCTGCGGCCGTCCGCGACGGCGCCCCCGGCGGCCGCTACGACTGGACGCCCCGCCTCTCCGCCGCGCCGTAAGCGGGCTGTGCGGCGCCGTAGGCGGGCTGCGACGCGCCGTACGCCGGCTGCGCGGCACCCCGCGCCTCCGTCACGCCGTACGGCAGCATCAGCGGCACCTGCCCGTCGAGCACCGCCCACGCCCGGAGTTCGGGGCGCAGCCGCAGTGCCCGCGCGCAGACCGCCGCGGCCACCCGCTCCGCCGCCTCCAGGAAGTCGGCGATCACGTAGACACCGAGTACCGGGTCCGGGCGGGCGTTGCGGTGCACGGAGACGTGCTCCACACCGTCGTCGAGCCCGGCCGCCGCACGTACCCAGGAACCGGTCTGCTCCGGCAGCGCCCGACCGAGGGCGCCGCGCAGCCGAACGTGCACGAGATACATGACGTCGAGCGTGCCAACGTCCGGCGACGGGGAACAGTCGCAACGGCGGGCCCCTTCCGGCAATGGCCGGAACCGTCCAACTTGCCCATCAACCCGCGCGCCCCCGGACAGGTTTGCGACAATAACCCTCCGTGCCTGGTGGTACAGACATCTACTCCCCGGGGGGTCGCGCATGCTCACGATGCTCGGACTCGACACCGCGTCAGAAGCGGTCTACCGAATCCTGCTCGCCCACCCTCAGCACGGCGTGTCCGCGATCGGGACGGCGACCGGTCTGCCGGAGGACGACGTCCGCACCGCGCTCGACACGTTGAGCGAACTGGCGCTGACCCGCCCGTCGCACGAGGACGACGGCCAGCTGCGGGCGGTGCCGCCCGAGCTCGGCATGGAGATCCTGCTCGCCCGCCAGCAGGCGGAACTCGCCGCGCAGCAGCAGCGGTTGGAGGCCTCGCGGGCCACCGCGGCCCAACTCATCGCCGAGTACGCCGATTTAAGGCCACGGGCCGCGAGCCCCGGCGTCGAGCAGCTGGTCGGCCTCGACCAGATCAGGGACCGGCTGGCGACCCTGACCCGTGAAGTCACCACCGAGGTCATGACGTTCGCGGCCGGCGGCGCCCACACCCAGCGCGGGATCGACGCGGCCCGGCCGCTCGATCAGCAGCTGCTGGGCCGCGGGGTGAAGATCCGCACCGTCTACCAGGACAGCGTGCGCAACCACCCGCCGACGATCGGCTACGTCGAGTGGCTGACCACGCAGGGGGCCGAGGTCCGTACGGTGCCCACGCTGCCGACCCGGATGATCGTGATCGACCACCGGCGCGCGGTGATACCGGTCAGCAGTGACGACACGGCGGCCGGCGCGGTGGTGCTCACCGGGCAGGGCACGCTGACGGCGCTCTGCGCGCTGTTCGACAGCGTGTGGGCCGGCGCGCAGCCGCTCGGTCCGCCGCCGGCCCCGGCCGACAATGGGCTGACGGCGCAGTCGATGGCCGTACTGACGCTGCTGGCGGAGGGGCACACGGACGAGTCGATCGCCAAGCGGCTGGCCGTGTCGCCGCGCACCGCGCGCCGGCTGGCCACCGACCTGATCGAACGGCTCGGAGCGCGCAGCCGTTTCCAGGCCGGCGTCAAAGCGGTGCAGCGGCACTGGCTGCCCGCCGAATAACCCGCACACCGAGAACGCACCAAGCACTCCCGGCAGCGATTTCCGGAGCTGACAATTCCGGAACCGGCAATTCCGGGGCCCATAAAGCGGCGATTCCGCCGCAGCAGAGCTGTATGGGCCACGAAGCCGCAGGTACGCGTTATGCGAGCACCGTTGGACGGATACGGCCCCGGCCGCATCCGTCCAGCTGGTGAGCCTTCCGCGCCCCCCGGAAAACCGCGAATGTAAGGCCGCCGACGAGCGGCGGGCAAAGTCCCGCCGCCGAAGAAACCGTCGGCGGCAATTCGCACGGCACGCACCCCGCGAAACACCACGCGAATTCCTCGCGCGCCTTTCGCTGCCCTTTTCCGGTCCTCACCGCCAGGAGTGCACCCATGTCCCGTAAGCGCTTAGCCACGAACATCGCCGTGATCACCGCCCTGGCCTCGGCCGGGCTGACCGGCCTGGTGGCCGCCCCGAGCGCGTCCGCCGCGTCGAGCGCCGGCGGCACGATCGACCGCAGCGAGGTCATCTCGCGGGCCAAGAACTGGTACGACCGCAACATCCAGTACAGCCAGACCTCGTACGCCTCGGACGTGGACGGCGGGCACACCTACCGGCAGGACTGCTCCGGCTTCGTGTCGATGGCCTGGCACATGACCACCAGCGCCAACACCAACACGCTGCCCGGCTACGCCAACACGGTGTCCGACAAGCACAGCCTCAAGCCGGGTGACGCGCTGAACGACATCGGCGACGGCCATGTGGTGCTGTTCGTGAAGTGGCTGGACCAGAGCGCGGGCACCTTCGCCTTCTACGAGGAGGCCAACCCGTCGATCGACATGGAGTACGGCACCGGCGACGTGGACGGCGGCAACATCGCCGGCTGGCCCGCGTCGCACTACACGGGGCTGCGCTACAAGAAGATCGGCGCGGACTCCCCGCCGCCGCCCCCGAAGCACTGGACGCTGCACACGCTGGTGACCACCTCGCAGCGGGTCTACCACGCGCAGCGCGCGGACACCGGGACGTGGACCACGTTCGGCAACGTGGAGGGCCAGAGCGGCTCGATCGGCGACATCGCGGCGGTCGCCGACGCCGGCATCAGCGACGACACGCACGTCCTGGCCGTCACCACCGACGGCAAGCTGATGCACGCCATCCGCTACGGCGACGGCTCCTGGTCGCCGTTCCGGAACGTGGAGGGCCCGGTCGGCCAGCTGCCGGCCGCGGTCACCGATGTCGCCGCGGTCTCCATCGGGCAGGAGCTGCACGTGGCGGCGGTCGCGGGCGGCAAGGTCTACCACACCATCCGGCACGCGGACGGCACGTGGGACGACTGGGGCAACGTCTACGGCAAGACCGGTGACGCGGGGGTCGCCAGTGCGGTGTCGCTGGCGTCGCTGAACGGTGAGCTCGACATCGCGGTGGTGGTGCCCGGCACGGTCAGGAACGCGATCCGGCACGCCGACGGCACCTGGACGCAGTGGGGCAACGTCGAGGGCCAGGCCGGCGACACCGGCGACCCGACGGACGTGGCGGTCGCCGCGGTGGACGGCGACCTCCAGATGATCGTCCTCAGCAACGGCGGCACGAAGTACCAGCACACGCTGCGGCACAGTTCGGACGGTTCCTGGGAGCCGTTCCGCTCGCTGACCGTGACGCTGCCCGCCGGCCTGACCCTGGAGTCCGTCGGCGCGGCCCGGGTGGACGACGAGCTCCAGGCCACCTTCGTCACCTCCGACGGCCGGCTGCTGCACACGATCAGGCACAGCGACGGCAGCTGGATCGACGCGAACTCCAAGGCGCTGACGGGGGTGACCGGCACGATCGTGACGACGGCGGACACGGGCACGGTGGACTAGCCGCCGGGGCCCGGCCTCAGAGGGCGAAGAGCCGCGCCGCGTTGTCGTGGCAGACGGCGCGGAGCCAGGCCGGGCCGAGGCCGGTGCGCTCCAGGGCGTGCAGCGCGTCCGGGTACGCGTACGGGATGTTCGGGAAGTCCGTGCCGAGCAGCACCCGGTCGCCGAGGTCGGCCAGCCGGGGCAGCGCGGCCCGGGGGAAGGGCGCGGCGGACTCGCTGAAGTCGGTGAAGGCCATGGTGGTGTCGAGCATGACCCGCCCGAAGCGTTCCGCCAGGCCGAGGAACTCCTCGTACTCCGGCATCCCCAGGTGCGCGACGACCAGTCGCAGCCGGGGGTGCCGGGCCAGCAGCGCGGCGATCGGGCCGGGGCCGGTGAAGGCCGCCGGCACCGGCCCGGAGCCGCAGTGCGTCACCACCGGGACGCCGGTCTCGGCCAGCAGGCCCCACACCTCGTCCAGCAGCGGGTCGTTGGGGTCGAAGCCGCCGACCTGGAGGTGGCACTTGAACACCCGCGCGCCCTGGCCGAGCGCCCGCCGCACGTCCTGGCCGGCGCCCGGCTCGGCGAAGAACGTCGCCGTGTGCAGGCAGTCGGGGGTGCGGGCGGCGAATTCGGCCGCCCAGTCGTTGAGCGAGCGGGCCATGCCGGGCTTGTGCGGATAGAGCATGGACGTGAACGCGCTGACGCCGAAGCCGCGCAGCACGTCGAGCCGCTCCTTCTCCGCCGCGCGGTACGCGATCGGCCAGCGGCGCCCGACCAGCGGGCCGGCCGCGTCGAAGTACGCCCACACCTTGGCGAGCAGCCGCTCCGGCATGAAGTGGGTGTGCACGTCGATCAACGAGTCCAGGCCGAGGGACCGGCGGAAGGCGGCGACGGCGGCGCGCTCTGACATGCTCGGCAGCTTATCCAGCCGGGATTGGACCAACCGAGTGGCGTTGATGTGAATATCGGCGAATCCCGGGTGCGGCTCACGTGAATCCGTGCTGGCTTCCCCATGATCAGATCTGTCAGCTCACCGTATGACGAGATCGAAAGAGGACCTGGATCATGGCTGTCACCGGTATCACCTCGTTCTGGAGCGCGTTCGTGAGCGTGCTCCTCAAGTGCGTCGCCGCGCTGGGGTTCGCGACCCCCGCCCGTACGAAGGTCCAGCCGGTGGCCCCGGCTCCGGCCGCCGCCCCCGCGGTCGCCGCGACCCCCACCGCGCCGCGGACCGGGACCCTGCTGCCGGCGCCGCGCCGGGAACGGGAGCGGTCGCTGCCGCCGACGATGAAGCAGCGGATCAGGGCCGAGGCACACGGCGCCTCACCCTCCGCGCGCAGCGTGCTCAGCGGGGACGTGTTCACCGACGCGATCGACGCCTACGAGGACCGCGACGCCCGCGAGCGGCGCACCGGCGCGGACCGCGCACCGGAGCCGGCCGTCTGCTGACCCCGCCCCCGTACGCAGCGCGAACACCGCACGACAGACCCTCCTGCACCACCGGTACGACTCGTGGAACCCGTAGGAACAGCACGACCCGCACCACCTGTGTGTGAGACGCACCACCCCAGAACTTCAGACCTGCGGTGACGCCTGCCGCTTCTGTACGCCCCCCGGCCGTACGACCCGTTCCCACGGGCTCGGCTGAGCGGCCGTCCGCACCTTTGTGCGGAGGCCCGGCGCGGAGTACGGGAGGATGGGGGCGTGACCTCAACCATCGAGCCCGGCGGGCAGCCCCAGTCCCCTGATCCGGACGCCGCGTTCGCCGCGCCTTCACCGCGGCTGATCGCCACGGACCTGGACGGAACGCTGCTGCGCCGCGACGGAACGGTGTCGCGCCGCACGGTCGCCGCGCTCGCCGACGCCGAAGCGGCCGGGATCGAGGTCTTCTTCGCGACCGGACGGCCGGCCCGCTGGATGGGCGTGGTCGCCGAGCACCTGGCCGGCCACGGCATGGCGATCCTGGCCAACGGAGCCGCGGTGTACGACCTGCGGCAGGACCGGCTGGCCGAGGCGTTCCCGCTGGCCGCCGCCGACGCCCTCGCGGTGGCCCGCGCCCTGCGCGAGGCGGTACCCGGCACCACCTACGCGGTCGAGCGCGGCGACGGCATGCTGCGCCGGGAGCCGGACTACGTCACCCTCGAACCGATCCCCGACGTGCTCTGCGCCTCCGTGGACGAACTGCTCGCCGACGACAGCGGAGGCCCGCTTCTGAAGCTGCTGGCCAAGCACCGCACGATCGATCCTGACGAATTCCTGGCGACCGCCCTGGCGGTGGCCGGCGGCCACGGCGAGATCACCCGGTCCAGCGAGTCGGCGCTGCTGGAGGTCAGCGGCACCGGCGTCAGCAAGGCCACCACCCTGGCCCGCTGCTGCGCGGCGCGCGGGGTGACCGCCGCCGAGGTCGTCGCCTTCGGGGACATGCCCAACGACCTGGCGATGCTGGAGTGGGCGGGCACGTCCTACGCGGTCGCCAACGCCCACCCGCACGTGCTGGCGGCCACCACGCGCCGGACGGCGTCCAACGAGGACGACGGCGTCGCCCGGGTGATCGAGCGGATCATCGCGGCCCGCCGCCCGTGACGCCGCTGCTTCAGCCCGCGTCCCCGCTCGCGCCCGTGACGCCCCGGGCGGACCCGGGACCTGCGGCCACCGCCTCCGGGGGCTGGAGCTGGGCCTCCCAGACCACCGTCGTGCCGCTCCCGTCAGGCCCGCGCCCGTACGTACTCGTGCCGCCGAGCGCCTCCGCCCGCCGCAGGAGGTTGCGCAGGCCGCTGCGCCGTCCGCCCTCCTGGATGCCGACGCCGTCGTCCGTGGCGGTCATCCGGACGCCGCCGCGGCCGTCGGGGAGGGTGACCGTGGCGTCGATGTCCACCTCGATCTTCGAGGCGCGGGCGTGCCGGAAGGCGTTGGAGAGCACCTCGCGCAGCGCCGCGACCAGGTTGCGCGCGGTCGGCTCGACGACCAGCGTGTCCACCGCGCCGCTGAACCGCACCGACGGCTGGAAGCCCAGTGGGACGGCCGCGGTGCCGATCTCCCGCAGCACCCTGGCCCGGAAGCCGGACGGGGCGTCGTCGTCCTCGCCGTGGTGCAGCGCGTAGACGGCGGTGCGCACCTCCTGGATCGTGGCGTCCAGCTCCTCCACCGCCTGGCCGATCTTCTCGCCGACCTCGGGGGTACGGGACCTGCGGCCGGCCCCCTCCAGCATCAGGCCGGTGGCGAACAGCCGCTGGATGACCAGGTCGTGCAGGTCGCGGGCGATCCGGTCGCGGTCCTGGTAGACCGCGAGCCGTTCCCGGTCGCGCTGGACGTCGGCCAGGACGAGGGCGAGCGCGGCCTGCTTGGCGAACTGGGTGGCCAGGACGCGTTCGGCGTCGGTGTAGTGGTGGGCGCCGTGCGCGCGCGGCAGCGCCAGGATGCCGATCACCCGGTCGTTGTTCTCCAGCGGCAGCATCATGCACGGCCCGAACCGGCTGGCCAGGTTGGTCCTGGTGCGCGGATCGGTGGCGCAGTCGTTGATGAAGACGGGCTCGCCGCGCAGCAGTTGCGCGGCGATCGGGCTGTCCGAGGTCAGCACGGTGCCGGCCATCGTCCCCGGATCGCCGGTCTCGGTGCGGTCGTCGGCGGCGGCCACCACGACCACCAGGTCGTCCTCGGTCCCGTCCTGGCGCCGGTCCGGCACCAGCACCAGGGCCGCGGCGGCCTCCGCGAGCTTGCGGGCCTCGGCCGCGACGACGTCCATCGCGGCGCTGCCCTCGACGCCGGTGAGCAGCGCGGTGGTGACGGCAGCCGAGCCGCTGATCCAGTGCTCCCGCTGCCGGGTGGCCTCGTAGACCCGGGCGTTGCCGATCGCGATGCCGGCCTCCAGCGCGAAGATCCGCAGCATGCGCAGGTCCTCGTCGGTGAACTCGGCGCCACCGCGCTTCTCGGTGAGGTAGAGGTTGCCGAAGATCTCGGTGTGCACGCGGATCGGCACGCCCAGGAAGCTGTGCATCGGCGGGTGGCCGGGCGGCAGGCCGGAGGAGCGGGCGTCGGCCTTGAGGTCGGCCAGCCGCAGCGGGACCGGGTGCCTGATCAGCTCGCCGAGCAGGCCGGTGTGGCCGTCGGGCAGCCTGCCCATGGCGGCGGCCTCCTCCTCGCTGATGCCGAACGTGATGAAGTCGGCGAGCGCGGCGGCGTCGGGCTTGAGCACGCCGAGGCCGGCGTAGCGGGCGCCGGCCAGTTCGGCCGCGGTCTCCACGATCCTGCGCAGGGTGGCGTGCAGGCCGATGCCGCTGCCGACGGAGACGACGGCTTCCAGGAGCTCGGGCAGCCGGTCGGTGATCCGGGAGCTGATGTCCTGGAAGCTCAGGACGGTGGGGTCGGCGGCCCTCGTGGAAGCCTTGTCTGCGGTGCCCTTTTTGTCCGTCATGGGGGTCACGGTATTTCGTCCGCCGGGCCGGACCCGGTCAAGCCGCGACGGTCACCGCGACCCGTCGCGGGGCCGCCGCCGCGTCGGTGGCCCGCTCCCGCTCCAGCGTGCGGCGGAACGGGCCGTCGGCGGCGGCCAGTTCGGCGTACGTGCCGCGCTGCACGACCCGGCCGCGGTCGAGGACGACGATCTCGTCCACGGCGTCGGCGCCGTCCCGCGCGGCGAGGCCGGCCAGCCGGTGGGTGATCAGCAGCGTCGTGACGCCGCGGGTCGCCGCCAGCAGGTCGGCGGTCAGCGCGTCGGCGGTGGCCAGGTCCAGGTGCTCGGCGGGTTCGTCGAGGACGAGGACGGGGAAGCGGGCCAGCAGCGCGCGGGCCAGCGCGAGGCGCTGGCGCATGCCGCCGGACAGCCGGGCGCCGTGCTCGCCGACCGCGGTGTCCAGGTCGAGGTCGAGCCGGGCGGCGGCCAGCGCCTCGCGCAGTTCGGCGTCGTCGGCTCCGGGCCGGGCCAGGCGCAGGTTCTCCCGCACCGAGCTGTCGAAGACGTGCGCATCCTGCGCGCACAGGCCCACCAGGCGGCGGACGTCGTCGCCGTCGAGCTCGGCGGCGGGCCGGCCCGCCAGGGTGTACGTGCCCTCCTCGGCGTCCAGGAAGCGCAGCAGTACGTGGGCGAGCGTGGTCTTGCCCGCGCCCGAGGCGCCGACCACCGCGATCCGGCGGCCGGCGGTGAGGGTGAGGCTGACGCCCTTGAGCGCGGGGGCGGTGCGGCCCGGGTGGCGGGCCGTCAGACCGCTGACCACCAGCGGGAACGGGGTCGCCGGCGGCTCGGCGGGCGCTTCCGGTTCGCGGACCGGCGCGGGCGCGTCCAGTACGTCCCGCACCCGGTCGGCGGCCCGGCGGCTGCGCTGCCGCTGCTGGGCGGCGACCGGCATCCCGGCGACCGCCTCGAACGCGGCGAGCGGGGTGAGGACGACGACCGCGAGCAGCACGCCCTTGAGGTGGTGGGCCTGGACGGCGTGCAGGCCGGCGGCGGCACAGGCCGTCACCGTCAGGCCGCCGACCAGGGCGGTCAGTCCGGCGCCGAGCGCGGTGGCGGCGGCCGAACGGGCCGCGATCCGGGTCAGCGTGCGGTCCGCGGCGGCGGCCTCGCGGCGGCGCTCGGGCAGCGCGCCCGCCACCGTCAGCTCCGCGGTGCCGGTGAACAGCCCCAGCACCCGGGCCGACAGCTCGCCGCGCGCCGGGGCCAGCCGGGCGGCGGTGCGCCGGGCCACGGCGGCGGACAGCGCCGGCACCGCGGCCCCCGCGAGCAGCAGCCCGGCGGCGAGGATCAGCCCGGCGGCGGGCAGCAGCCAGCCGACGAAGGCAGCGGTGGCGGTGGCCGCCAGGCCCGCGGTGATCGCGGGCAGCAGCCAGCGCAGGAAGTAGTCCTGCACGCCGTCCACGTCGGCGACCAGCCGGGACAGCAGGTCACCGCGGCGGGCCCGGCCGAGCCCGCCGGGAGCCAGCCGCTCCAGCCGCCGGTAGACGGCCACCCGCACCCCGGCGAGCGCCCGGAACACCGCGTCATGCCCGACCAGCCGCTCCCCGTACCGGAACACGGCCCGCCCGATCCCGAACGTCCTGGTAGCGGTGACCGCCACCATCAGATAGAGCACGGGCGGCTGCTGCGACGCCCGGCTGATCAACCACCCGGACGTCCCCATGAGCCCGACCGCGCTCAGCAGCGCGACCGCCCCGAGAGCGCAGGCAAGCACAAACCGCCGCCGGAACCCGGTGACACCGCCGAGGCCGCCGTCGCTGAGCCCGAGCAGGCTCCGCCCGGCAGGCCGGAGGCCGCGGCCGCGGGCATGCTGTGTGTCGTCGTCCGCCCGCCGGTCGGCGGCGCCATGATCGGGCGCGCGCCGGTTGGGCACGGCGGCGACGGGCAGCGTCCCAACCCGCCGACCGGCCGCTGCCACGGCTGGCGGCCGGGGGTCCGCCATGGAGCCGGTCCCGCCCGGGCCATCTCGCTGCTCGTCGTGCGGCCGGCCGGCCGGGGCCGTCACGCCGGCACGCGGAGCGCCGGCTTCGGCCCGCCCGTCGCCGGCCGGCTCCCGCTCCGGCTGGCCGGCGTCGACCTGCACCCGTCCGCCGACGGGCCGGGCTTCCGCCTGCCGGGCGGCAGCCGCGCCCCCATGACCGGGCTCGCGCTCGGCCGCAACAGGCGCCGTCCCTGCGCGGCGGGCGGCGGCAGCCGTGGCGCCGGCGCCGGCGCGGTCGCCGGGCGACCCCTCTCGGTCCGCTGCCGCCTCCGGCGAGAGGTGGAGCACGCGGTCCGCCAGCGGGAGGAGGGCCGGGCGGTGGGCGATCAGCAACGTGGTGCGGGAGCGGGTCAGGTGGCGGAGGGTGGCGATCACCTCGGCCTCCGTGTCGCCGTCGAGGTTGGCTGTCGGCTCGTCCAGCAGGAGCAGGGGGCGGTCGGTGAGGAAGGCGCGGGCCAGGGCGATGCGCTGGCGCTGGCCCGCGGACAGGCCGGCGCCGTCCTCGCCGATCAGGTCGGCGGGGGAGGCGAAGTCCAGTGCGCCGGCGTCGGCCAGGGCCTGGCGGACGGCGGTGTCGTCGGCGTCGGGGCGGGCGAGGCGGACGTTGTCCGCGACCGTGCCCGCGAACAGGTGCGGGCGCTGCGGCACCCAGGCGATCTGCCGGTGCCAGGACGCCTGGTCGAGTCCGGCGAGGTCGGCGCCGTCCACCAGGATCCGCCCGGCGGCGGGGGCCGCGAAGCCGAGCAGCGCGTTCAGCAGCGTCGTCTTGCCGACCCCGCTGGGTCCCGTGACGGCGACCGTCTCGCCGGGCGCGAGCGTGAACGTGGTGGCGGCGAGCACCCCCTCGTCCCGCACCGCGAGCCCCCGCACGCTGATCACGGCGGTCCGCAGGTCGGGCGCCGGGGCGCCGGCCCGGGCGGCGGCCGGCGCCGTCTCCAGCACCTCGAAGACCTGCTCCGCCGCGGCCAGCCCCTCCGCCGCCGCGTGGTACTGCGCCCCGACCTGCCGCAGCGGCAGATACGCCTCGGGCGCGAGCACCAGAATCAGCAGCCCGGTGCGCAGCGACAGCTCCCCGTGCACCAGCCGCATCCCGATGCCGACGGCGACCAGCGCCACCGACAGCGTCGCGAGCAGTTCGAGCACGAACGAGGACAGGAACGCGATCCGCAGCGTCTTGAGCGTGGCGCGCCGGTAGTCGCCGGTGATCGCCCGGATGTTCTCGGCCTGCGCCTTCGCCCGGCCGAACACCTTCAGCGTGGGCAGCCCGGCGACGACGTCCAGGAAGTGCCCGGACAGCCGCCCGAGCAGCCGCCACTGCCGGTCCATCCGGTCCCGGGTGACCCAGCCGACCAGCACCATGAACAGCGGGATCAGCGGGAGCGTCACCACGATGGTCGCCGCCGACACCCAGTCCGCGGACCCGATCCGGGCGATCACCACCGCCGGCACCACCACCGCGAGCCCCAACTGCGGCAGATAGCGGGCGAAGTAGTCGTCCAGCGCGTCCACCCCGCGGGTGGCCAGCGTGGTCAGCTCGCCGCTGCGCCGGCCGGTCAGCCAGCCGGGACCGAGCGCGGTCGCGTGCGCGAGCAGCCGGCCGCGCAGCTCCGACTTCACCGCCGCCCCGGCCCGGTACGCGCACAGCTCGGTCAGCCACGCCACCAGCGCCCGGCCGACCGCGACGGCCGCCAGCCACAGCAGCTCACCGCGCAGCGCCCCGGCCCCGTCCCCGTGCTGGAACCCGCCGACCACCAGATCGGCGATCAGCGCCGCCTGAGCAACGATCAGCCCGGCCCCGGCCAGCCCCAGCGCCACCGACCCGGCCAGAAACCACCGGGTGGTCCGCGCGTACCGCAGCAGCCTCGGATCAACAGGTTTCACGTGAAACATCGCCTTTCGAGCTGTCTCGACGTATCCAGGCCATGCGCGCCGTATGTTCCACGTGGAACATCAGTGCGCCGCGTTCGCGATGTGCTGCGTGCCGATCCGCTTGCGGAACACCCAGTACGTCCAGCCCTGGTAGAGCAGCACCAGCGGCAGAGCCACGGCCGCACACCAGGTCATGATCCGCAGCGTGTACGGGGTCGCCGACGCGTTGCTGACGGTCAGGTTCCAGTCGCTGTTGAGCGAGGACGGCATCACGTCGGGGAAGAGCGCCAGGAAGAACATGGCGACCACCGCGGCGATCGTCACGCCGGACAGTCCGAACGACCAGCCCTCCCGGCCGGCCAGGTTCGCGCCCAGCGCGGCCACCAGCGCGGCCACCGCCACGACCAGCGCGACCAGGCTGCGGCCGTTGCCGGTGTGGGCCTGGGTCCAGACCAGGAAGACCACCGCGAGCACCGCCGTGATCAGCCCGACCCTGGTGGCCGTCGCCCGGGCCCGCTCCCGGATCGGGCCGACCGTCTTGAGCGAGACGAACACCGAGCCGTGGAAGGTGAACAGGGCCAGCGTGACCAGCCCGCCGAGCAGCGCGTAGCCGTTCAGCAGGTCCCAGAAACCGCCGACGTACTCCTTGCTGGCGTCGATCTTCACCCCGCGGACGATGTTGGCGAACGCCACGCCCCACAGGATCGCGGGCACCAGCGAGGTCCAGAAGATCGCGTGCTCCCAGTTGCGCTGCCAGCGCTCGTCGTCCCGCTTGGCGCGGTACTCGAAGGCGACCCCGCGCACGATCAGGCAGACCAGGATGACCAGCAGCGGCAGGTAGAAGCCGGAGAACAGGGTGGCGTACCACTCGGGGAAGGCCGCGAAGGTGGCGGCGCCCGCGGTGATCAGCCAGACCTCGTTGCCGTCCCAGACCGGGCCGATCGTGTTGATCAGCACCCGCCGCTCGGTGCGGTCGCGGGCCAGCAGCCTGGTGAGGACGCCGACCCCGAAGTCGAACCCTTCGAGGAAGAAGTAGCCGGTCCACAGGACCGCGATGATGACGAACCAGACGTCGTGCAGATGCATGTCGCGCTCCTCGCGGCCTAGTAGGAGAAGGCCATCGGCCGGTCGGCGTCCGCGTCGCCGTCACCGCCGCCGCCGATACGGGTGGGGGACCGGCGGTCGTCGTCGGTCAGCTCCGGCGGGCCCGCCTTGGCGTACTTCGCCAGCAGCCGCACCTCGACCACGGCGAGCACCCCGTACAGCAGGGTGAAGACGATCACCGAGGTGAGCACATCGCCGGTGGACACGTGCGGGGAGACCGCGTCCCGAGTGCGCAGCACGCCGTAGACCACCCATGGCTGGCGGCCGGTCTCGGTGAAGATCCAGCCCCAGGAGTTGGCGAGCAGCGGGAAGACCATGGTCAGCAGGGCGATCCGCCAGTACCAGCGGCCCAGCTTCTCGCCGAGGGACATCCCTCTGGTCAGCATCAGGTGCGGCACCTCGTCCTCGCCGGTGCGGTGCTCCGGCGCCACCCAGAACTTCCGCCGGGTCAGCCACAGCCCGGCCGCGCCGACCCCGATCGACACCACGCCGAAGCCGATCATCCAGCGGAAGCCCCAGTAGGCGACCGGGATGTTGGGCCGGTAGTCGCCGGGGCCGTACTTCTGCTGCTCGGAGGCGTTGACGTCGTTGATGCCCGGCACGTAGCTGGTGAAGGAGTCGTCGGCGAGGAAGGACAGCAGGTTCGGCAGCTCTATCTCGACGCTGTTGTGCCCCTTGGCGACGTCGCCGTACGCGAAGATCGAGAACGGCGCGCCCTTCTGGCCGTCCCACAGCGCCTCGGCCGCTGCCATCTTCATCGGCTGCTGCTTGAACATGACCTTGCCCAGGGTGTCGCCGCTGATCGCGGTGAGCGCCCCGGCCACCACCGCGACCACCAGCGCCAGCCGCAGCGAGGAGCGCATCACCGGGATGTGCTGCTTGCGGGCCAGGTGGTAGGCGCAGATGCCGATCATGAACGCGGCGCCGGTGAGGAAGGACGCGGACATGGTGTGGAAGAACTGGGCGAGCGCGGTGTTCTGGGTGAGCACCGCCCAGAAGTCGTTCAGCTCGGCCCGCTTGGTCTTGGGGTTGTAGTGGTAGCCGACCGGGTGCTGCATCCAGGAGTTGGCCGCCAGGATGAAGTACGCCGACAGGATCGTGCCGAGCGAGACCATCCAGATGGTGCCGAGGTGGATCTTCTTGGGCAGCTTGTCCCAGCCGAAGATCCACAGCCCGATGAAGGTGGACTCGAAGAAGAACGCGATCAGCGACTCGAAGGCCAGCGGGGCGCCGAAGATGTCGCCGACGAACCGCGAGTAGGCCGACCAGTTCATCCCGAACTGGAACTCCTGGACGATGCCGGTGACCACACCCATGGCGATGTTGATCAGGAAGAGCTTGCCCCAGAACTTGGTGGCCCTGAGGTACTTCTCGTTGCCGGTCCGCACCCAGGCGGTCTGCAGCCCCGCGGTGCACGCGGACAGCGAGATCGTCAGCGGGATGAACAGGAAGTGGTAGACGGTGGTGATGCCGAACTGCCAACGGGCGACGTCCAGTGGCCCCAGAGCCAGCTGCTGCACGATACGCCTCCTTTTGCGTCTTACCTGATGAGCTTGTGAACGTGAATACATTCACAAGCTCAGTTTACGCACAGCAGTTCGCCCCCGTTCACCGGGGGGTGAACGGGGGCGAAGGCGCAGGTGGAGCGGGCCTCAGGGGGCAATCACCCAGGGGCGCGGGGAACTGCGCGAACGGCCACAGCGGACTCGCGGACGCCGGCCGGCCTCAAGGGGCTACAGCTCCTTGCGGAACGCCTCAGCCGTGCGCAGCAGCAGATCGTTCGCCTCGGTCTCACCGACGGTGATCCGCACGCCCTCGCCGGCGAACGGCCGGACCGTCGTACCGGCCCGCTCCGCCGCCGCGGCGAACTCCGCGGTGCGCTCCCCCAGCCGCAGCCAGACGAAGTTCGCGTGCGTCTCGGGCACCGTCCAGCCCTGGGCGGTCAGCGCCTCCACCACCCGGTGCCGCTCCGCCACCAGCGCGGCCACCCGCTCCAGCAGCGCAGGCTCCGCGCGCAGGCTGGCGATCGCCGCGTCCTGGGCGAGCTGGCTCACCCCGAACGGCACCGCCGTCTTGCGCAGCGCGGCCGCCACCGGCTCGTGCGCCACGGCGAAGCCGATCCGCAGCCCGGCCAGGCCGTACGCCTTGGAGAAGGTGCGCAGCACGGCCACGTTCGGGCGGTCCCGGTACAGCTCGATGCCGTCGGGCACGTCGGGGTCGGTGTTGAACTCCCGGTACGCCTCGTCCAGCACCACCAGCACGTCGGCCGGCACCCGGTCGAGGAACCGTTCCAGCGCGGCCCGCCGCACCACCGTGCCGGTCGGGTTGTTGGGGTTGCAGACGAAGATCAGCCGGGTCCGATCGGTGACCGCGTCCGCCATCGCGTCCAGGTCGTGCGTCTCGGCCGCGTCCAGCGGCACCTGCACCGGCCGGGCGCCGCTGATCCGGGTGATGATCGGATAGGCCTCGAAGGACCGCCAGGCGTAGATCACCTCGTCGCCGGGCCCCGAGGTGGCCTGTAGCAACTGCTGTGCCACGCCGACCGAGCCGGTGCCGGTGGCCAGATGCCCGGCGGGCACGTCGAAGCGCTCCGCGAGTTCGGCGACCAGCGCGGCGCAGGACAGGTCCGGGTAGCGGTTGAAGGCGCCCGCGGCGGCGGTGGCCGCCTCCAGCACTCCGGGCAGCGGAGGGTACGGGTTCTCGTTGGAGGACAGCTTGAAGGCGGGCCCCGAGTCGGAGTCGCCGTCGCCACCGGCCGGGGGTCGCCCGGGTACGTAGGTGGGGATGCCGTCCAGTTCCGCGCGCAGCTTGGGGGTCATGGCCACACCTTACGAGGGGCGCGGACGGCTGGGGAGACCACCCGCTCCCGGAGCACGCGCCCTGGCGTGCGCGGTGGCGCGCGTCCCCCGTAGGAGTGAGACGCCGTCGCTCGATTCGCTGAACCAATGACCGGAGGATCGACGGAACGAGGGTCGGATGGCGGCGTGCGCGGGGCCTGCCGCCTGCATATGCCAGAGAAACCCCGTTATTCGATCTTGCAGAAACCTATCTTCAGGGGGGTTCAGGAGGCGGAGGCTGGATGGACCAGCACCGCCCTACTATCGGCACGCCATGACAGCAGCAGGGAACCACCAGGCGAGCCGGCCCATCGGACGCCGGCTGGAGCGGGCGGGCATCAGGGACGTCGCCGCCGCCGCCGGAGTCTCGATCACGACTGTCTCCGACGCACTCAACGGCAAGGGCCGACTGCCCGACGCCACCCGACGCCATGTACGGGAGGTCGCCGACCGGCTGGGCTACCGGCCGTCCGCCGCCGCCCGCACGCTGCGCACCGGCCGCTCCGGGCTGATCGGGCTGACGGTCACCACGTACGGCGAAGAACCGTTCACCTTCACCGAGTTCGCGTACTTCGCGGAGATGGCGCGGGCCGCCACCTCCGCGGCGCTCGCCCGCGGCTACGCCCTGGTGATCCTGCCCGCCTCCTCCCGGCACGACGTGTGGGGGAACGTGGCGCTGGACGGCACCGTGGTGATCGACCCGTCCGACCAGGACCCGGTGGTCACCGAACTCGTCCGGCAGGGCGTGCCGGTGGTCAGCGACGGCCGCCCGGCCGGCAGCCTGCCGGTGCACGCCTGGGTGGACAACGACCACGAGGAGGCCGTGCTCGGCATCCTCGACCACCTCGCGGAGGCCGGCGCCCGCCGGATCGGCCTGCTCACCGGCACCAGCACGGACACGTACACCCGGCTGTCCACCACGGCCTACCTGGAGTGGTGCGAACGGGTCGGCCAGGAGCCGGTCTACGAGGCGTATCCCGCGCACGATCCGTGTGCGGGCGCGGTGGCCGCCGACCGGTTACTCGCCCGTCCCGACCGGCCGGACGCCGTCTACGGCCTCTTCGACCCCAACGGCACCGATCTGCTCGCCGCCGCCCGCCGCTACGGCCTGCGGGTGCCGGACGACCTGCTGCTGGTGTGCTGCAGCGAGAGCACCGGCTACGCGGCCACCGAGCCGCCGATCACCACGCTGTCGCTCAAGCCGCGGCGGATCGGTACGGCGGTGGTGCAGCTGCTGATCGACGCGATCGAGGGTGTCGGTCCCGCGCACCCGGTGCAGCAGGTGATGCCGACCGAGCTGATCATCAGAACGTCCTCCCAGCGCCGCGCGCACCGCACGACGGTGAGCCATCCGCGCGGTCCGGCCCGCGACGAAGGGTGATCGCGGCCCGACCAGGGGGACTAAGGGATGTTTTGTCTGCGGCCTGCAAAAACCAGGCGCCCCGGTATGTCACAACGCGACAGCGGCATTCCTATGATGGGCGGATGGCGGCGCGATCGTGGAGGGGTCGATGACTCAGGGGGCAGGTCAGGGGTACGAACCCGGTTCCGGGTACGAACCCGCGCCCGGCTACGGGGCGACGCCCTCCTATGAGCCGGCCGCAGGGTACGGAGCGGGGGCGGTTCAGCCGGTCGCGGGCGGGTTGCCGCCTGTTGGCGGGGAGACGGTCGCGGGCTCGGGCGCGGCCCGGGTCGCGGGCGCGGGTTCCGTTGCGGGCTCGGGTTCTGTTGCGGGCTCGGTCCCGGTTTCGGGCGCGGTCCCGGTTGCGGGCGCGGCTTCCGTTGCGGCGGGCGGGCAGCCTTCCGGGGCCGTGGAACCGTCCGCGGGCGGGCTGGGCCAGGTGGGCGTGCAGAGGTCCGCGGGCGCATCGGAGCACGCGGGGGCGCATTCCCCTGTGACGGGTGCGCCGGTCGCGAACTCCGGCCGGGAGCACGTCGAGCCGCAGCTCGACGCCCCGCTGGGCGCCGAGGCGCGCGAACCGCTGGCCGCGCAGGGCTCCGTGCCCCCGCCGCCACCGCCCGCCGCGTCCGCGCCCCCGCCGGCACCCCTCGCGCCCCCTTCCGCGCCCCCCGGCTACGAGCCCACCCGCCGGGACACCCAGCTGGTGCCCGACGGCTACACGCCGACCGCCCAGGACCTGCCCGTGATCAGCGCCTCGCCCGACCCCGGCGACCAGCCGCCAGGACCGCTCTTCGTGGTCGGCGACGTGCACGGCTACCTGGCAGAACTGCTCGCCGAGCTGGCCGCGCAGGGCCTGGTGGACGAGGAGGGCCACTGGTCGGCGGGCAGCGCCAGGCTGTGGTTCCTCGGCGACTTCACCGACCGCGGCCCGGACGGGATCGGCGTCATCGAGCTCGTCATGCAGCTGTCCGCCGAGGCCGCCGCGGCCGGCGGCTACTGCCGGGCGCTGATGGGCAACCACGAGCTGCTGCTGCTCGGCGCCCACCGGTTCGGCGACACCCCCGTCAACTCCACCGGCGGCACCGCCTCGTTCCTGGCCGCCTGGCGGCTCAACGGCGGCCAGACCACCGACATGGAACGGCTGGAGGACCGCCATCTGACCTGGATCTCCCGGCTGGACGCGGCCCATCTGACGGACAACCACCTGCTGGTGCACTCCGACACCACCGCGTACCTGGACTACGGCCGCAGCATCGAGGAGATGAACGACGCGGTCACCGGCGTGCTGCAGCGCGGCGACGCCGACGAGTGCTGGGACCTGTTCCGCAAGCTCACCAAGCGCTTCGCGTTCCGCGGCGACGGCGGCCCGGACGCGGCCCGCGAGCTGCTCGGCACCTTCGGCGGCAAGCGGGTGGTGCACGGCCACAGCCCGATCCCGTACCTGCTGGGCGAGGTCGGCGGCGAGTACCAGGGCGACGGCGAGGAGCACAGCCGTCCGGTGGAGGGGCCGATGGTCTACGCGGAGAGTCTGGCGATGGCGATGGACGGCGGCGTGACCATGGACGGCCGGCTGCTCGTCGCGCGGCTCCCGACGGTCGGCTAGCCGCCGGCCCGGGCGGGGGCGCGCGGATCGGTCCGGGCGCGGGTCGTACGGTTCCCGCCGGCCGCCCGAGGCGCGGGTCGTACGGTTCCCGCCGGTCGGTCAGCCGCCGGCCGGCCCGGACCCACGCACCGGTGCGACCGGCAGACCCGATCCGTGCAGCGCCCGACACTCCACATTTCCTGGTTGCGCCCTGTCACGGCCTGACCGTCGGCTCTACCATCGGCTGTATCCGTAGGCACACCGCTCTCCGGGCACTCGGCCGGCCGAGCCGGTTCCCCCTCCAGGGACACCGGCCGCGCACGGAGAGTCGGAGCATCGGGGGATGCAGCATGACCACCGCTCCACACCTGCTCAACGAGGACCGCCCCGACTTCTCACACGTCCTGGACGACGCGCTGCGCATCGTGCTCGAGGACGAGGAGGGGCTCGCCGGCGGCAGCACCGGGCCCGCCGGCCGCCGGGACGAGGCCGCCGGGCGAGACCCGATGTCCGGACGTGACGGGCTGACCGGCCGTGACGGACTGGCCGGGCGAGACGGGCTGCTCAACGCCGAGCAGTTGCGCACGCTGGCGCTCGCCGCCGCCGAGGAGATCAGCCGGCAGGCCGCCGCCGAGTACCACGAGTACGTGATGCTGCGCGCCGAGACCCGGGAGGACGCGCGGGAGTCGGCGTCGCTCCGGGACAGCCGCAGGTTCGGCTACGCGGCGATGGGGGTCGCCGACGAGGCCGGGTCGGGGGCCGGCCTGGCCGCCGTCATCGCCGTGCTGACGCCGCTGCTCGCCGGTGCGGCGGCGGTCATCTTCCTGCTGATCGGCTACCTGCTCAGCGCGGTGTCGCCGGAGCCGGCCATCGCGTCGCCGTTGCGCACGGCGGGCTGGTTCTTCGCGATCGTCACCGGCGCGGCCGTCCTGCTCGGCGGGATCGGGCTGCTGCTCACCGCGCTGCGGGACGGTTCGTCGGCGATCCACGACTCGCCGGAGGCGCTGCCGCCCGACGTCGCACGGGCACGCGAGCGGTGGCACCAGGCGCTGCTCGACCGGGGCATGCTGCCCTTTCTGGACGAGGCGGTCGCGAGCGCGGCCCTGACCCCGGCGCCCGAGCCGCCGTCGCCGTTCCCGGCGGCCCGGCCCGCCTCGCGGATGCCGCACCTGGGCTACTCCCGGCCGGACTTCTCCTCGCCGCAGGACCCGCAGTCCGCGCCGCGCCACCAGGGGCCGCGCTACTCCAGCCCCGACTTCACCAGCCCGGACTTCGGCGGCCCGGACAACGACCGCTAGCCGGGCGCCGGCGACCGGGCGCGCCGCCCGGATGGGCGCGCTGCGCTCGCGGGGCGGCCCGGGCGTTGTTTGACTTCTTCCGTACCTGGTCAGCACGGGATCAGAACGGTTCACGGGTCACGGGCCTGCACGTGATCAGTACGGGAGAAGCCATGCGCGTCCGCCGCCGTCCGCTCGCAGCACTGTGCACGATCGCCCCGCTCGTCCTGGTGGCGTCGGCCTGCTCCGACTCCAACGCGGGCCCGGTCGTCGGCACCCGCGGCGAGGTCTTCACCCGCTCGATCACCAACCCGCCCCAGGGCAGCGGCAACTGCACCACTTTCGGCACCGGCGGCGTGGACCACGTCACCAACCACACGACCGTGGACATCCGCCTCTACCGCGGCACCCACTGCACCAGCCCGCTCGGAAGCCGCAGCGACTATCTGGCCACCACGTTCTCCCTGAACACCGGCGGCACAGGCGTCTGGCGCAGCTTCTCCACGGTGGGCTGGCCCCCACCCCTCCCCCCGAACGCCAACTGACCCGGCCCGCTACGCCCCGCCCTCCGCGGGAAGGGTGATGAGCGCGATGCCCCCGGGCTGGGCGACGGCCAGCCGGGTGCCGTCCGGATGCAGGGCCGCGACAGGCGTCGGGATGTGGCCGCCCCCGTAGCTGCCCTCCCAGCGGGGCACCTCGACGGCGGGCCACTCCGCCACCACGGCACCGGTCATGACGTCGACCAGCCGGGGGTGCCCGTGCAGCGACACGACCGTGTCGCCGCGCCCGATCAGCATGCCGAGGCAGAAGCCGACCCGGCTGCGCCGAAGCCACCGCCCTTCGGCGAGCGACCACACCCCCAGCTCCCACGGCCCGAGGTCGGGCTGCTCCTCGTCGTCAAAGCCCTCCTCGCCGGTCGCCACCGCCAATCGGTCGTCGTCGAGCCAGCAGGCGGAGACCACCTCGGCGTCGATCCCGGGGGCCATGCGCAGCAAGCCCGGCCCGTCCAGCACGACGGCGTCCGCCAGCGCCTCCCTCAGGCTGAAGACAGCGGCGATTCCGTAAGGAGCCCACACCCAGCCCGCCGACAGCAGGTGTGTCCCGCCCGGGCTGACCGCGAGCTGCGAGTGGAAGACGTCCTCCGGCGCGCGGACCCCACGGGTGAGCCGCTCACCCGACTCCGCGTCCTCGATCTCCAGGACCTCGTAGCGGTCCGGGCAGTGCACGAGGATCTCCCGCCCGTCCGGCAGCGCCCCGAGCGCGACCGGGTAGTCGAAGTCGCCCGCGTGATAACTGCTCCGGTGCAGCTCCCGGACGAGCCGGTCCCCGTCGAACAGCAATGCGTCGGTCCCGCGCTCGCCATAAAGCACGGTGAACCGCCCGGACGGCGAGACGACACACCGGTCAACGCCCACGTCCGCAGCCCCCAGCCCCGCCGGCCCCCCGCGCTCCACCCCGTCAACGCCCCACCGCCGCCCCCCGCCCACCACATCGACGAGCTCGTCCCCTTCCCAGACAAGCGACCGCACCTCAGCCCCCACCGTCAAACTGATCACCACCCCACCCCTCTCGTCCGCCCCCGGAACCTCAGCCCCACCCAGTGCCGGATGCCGACGATACGACGTGACCCGGGCCGGCGAGCGCCTGGTCGGCCTCGGGTTCACCAGCCGGGCGCTGGCGGTGCAGGGTTAGTCGGACGTTCCGGCGGCGATCAGTACCGCTTCCGGGTGGTCGGATGCCTTCGTGTGGCGGTAGGCGGTGGTCAGGGGGGATGGGCGGAGGTTCAGGGATTCGGCGACGGACCAGTGCCGGTGCTCGGCGAATATCTGCTCGTCCTCGGTCAGGTTCTCGCCGCGGAGCAGGGCGCCGAGGCGGGCGAGGTCCACGGTGCCGGTGCCGAACGGGGCGAAGGCGGCGGGGTCGGCGCCGCGGGGGCCGATCGGCAGTGCGGGGTCGTCGGCGTCGTACAGCACGTCGTCGAACTCGATCTTCATCACGCCGTGCTCGTCCTCGAACGGCTGCCCCAGGTAGCCCATCTCGGAGTGGTACACGTGCACGGACTCCCCGCCCCGGTACACGTACAGGCTCAGCAGGTCGGAGTCGAACACGCTGTGGACGAGCACGTCGAAGCCGGCGCCGGCACCGCTGAGCAGCTCGCCGAGCGTGTCCACCTCCGCGATCCCGTACGCACCCTCGCGCGGCACCACCGCGGTGCGCCCCGCGCCGACCGGGGCGACGATCGCCGTCCACCCGGCCGCTGACAGAGCCGCGCACACCGGCGCCGCATCTGCCATGACGAGCATGCCTTCGTAGGTGGTCCCCATGAACTGCCCCCTTCCCGATCCCCTGTCCTACCGAGAACCGTAGGGCCCACCACTGACAACGCCCGGTCGGCGCGGAGCGCGTGCGCTTCGGTCAGTCAGCCAGCGGCAGGTACACGCGGTTGCCCGCTGCCGCGAACTCCTTGGACTTCGCCGCCATGCCCGCCTCGATCTCCTCGGCCGGGGCCGCGGCTCCGTGGGTGGCGCGGATGTCGTGGGAGATCTTCATCGAGCAGAACTTCGGGCCGCACATCGAGCAGAAGTGGGCCGTCTTGGCGGGTTCGGCCGGGAGGGTCTCGTCGTGGAAGGCGCGGGCCGTGGTCGGGTCGAGGGCCAGGTTGAACTGGTCCTCCCAGCGGAACTCGAAGCGGGCGTCGGACAGCGCGTCGTCCCAGTCCTGCGCGCCGGGGTGGCCCTTGGCGAGGTCGGCGGCGTGGGCGGCGATCTTGTAGGTGATCACACCGGTCTTGACGTCGTCGCGGTCGGGCAGGCCCAGGTGCTCCTTGGGGGTGACGTAGCAGAGCATCGCCGTTCCCCACCAGGCGATCATCGCGGCGCCGATGCCCGACGTGATGTGGTCGTACGCGGGGGCGACGTCGGTGGTCAGCGGGCCGAGCGTGTAGAACGGCGCCTCCTCGCAGATCTCCTGCTGGAGGTCGATGTTCTCCTTGATCTTGTGCATCGGGACGTGCCCCGGGCCCTCGATCATGGTCTGCACCTGGTGCCGCTTGGCGATCATGTTGAGCTCGCCGAGCGTGCGCAGCTCCGCGAACTGCGCCTCGTCGTTGGCGTCCGCGATCGAGCCGGGGCGCAGCCCGTCGCCCAGCGAGTAGGTGACGTCGTAGGCGGCGAGGATCTCGCACAGCTCCTCGAAGTGCGTGTACAGGAAGCTCTCCTGGTGGTGCGCCAGGCACCACGCCGCCATGATCGAGCCGCCGCGCGAGACGATGCCGGTCTTGCGGCGCGCGGTCAGCGGCACGTAGCGCAGCAGCACGCCGGCGTGCACGGTCATGTAGTCAACGCCCTGCTCGGCCTGCTCGATGACGGTGTCCCGGTAGACCTCCCAGCTCAGCTCCTCGGCGCGGCCGTCCACCTTCTCCAACGCCTGGTAGAGCGGGACGGTGCCGATCGGCACGGGGGAGTTGCGCAGCACCCACTCGCGGGTGGTGTGGATGTTGCGACCGGTGGACAGGTCCATGACCGTGTCGGCGCCCCACCGGGTGGCCCAGGTCATCTTGTCCACCTCCTCCTCGATGGACGAGGTGACCGCGGAGTTGCCGATGTTGGCGTTGACCTTCACCAGGAACCGCTTGCCGATGATCATCGGCTCGATCTCCGGGTGGTTGACGTTGGCGGGCAGCACGGCCCGCCCCGCGGCGATCTCGTCCCGGACGACCTGCGGGGAGACGTTCTCGCGCAGCGCCACGTACTCCATCTCCGGGGTGACCTCGCCCCGACGGGCGTACGCGAGTTGCGTGACGGGCGTGCCGGGGCGGCCGCGGCGGGGGAGTCGCGGCCGGCCGGGGAAGACCGCGTCCAGGTTGCGCAGCCCGCCCGCCCCGCCTCGGAGCAGGCCGCCCCGCGGTGAGGTGTGCTTGAGGCCGTCGTCCTCGGGGCGGACCGGCCGCCCCGGGTACTCCTCGGTGTCGCCGCGCGCGACGATCCAGTTCTCCCGGACCGGGGCGAGCCCGCGCCGGACGTCGGTGGTCACGGACGGGTCGGTGTACGGGCCCGAGGTGTCGTACAGCGTCACGTCGGCGCCGTTGGTGAGGTGGACCTGACGGACCGGCACCCGCAGGTCCGGCCGTGAGCCCTGGAGATACCCCTTGTGCCAGCCGATCTCCCGGCCGCTTTCGGTGGTTTCAGGCGTGCTTGCGTCCCGCATGGTCATGAGACCTACTCCCTACGCCGGCATTACCCGGTAACAGGTTCGGCGGTCGGCGCAGCGACGTCAGCGCCCTCTCAGCCCGGTGCTCCGAGCTCCCGCGTGTGCAAAGGTGCTCTCACGTTAGCGGCACCCGCCGGACGCGCACCAGGGGCCCTTGCGATGATCGGCCGGTGGAACCCCATACGCACGCGCACGATCCGGTGCCGCCCGTCTCCCGTCATCTGCGCAAGGTCATCGCCGCGATCCTGGTGCCGTTCGGCGCCGTGGTGCTGGCCGGGCTCGTCATCCTGTGGCCGGGCGGCGCGCCGGGGCACGCGCGGACCGGCGTCGGCTTCGACCAGCAGACCCGGGAGGGCACGGTCACCCGGCTCGTCGACGTGTCGTGCAAGGCGGCCGACGCCGAGCCCTCGCAGCCGACCGGCGGAAAAGCGCCGAGCGACGCCTGCCAGAAGGCCACCATCGAGGTCGCCGCGGGCCCGGACAAGGGCACCACGTTCACCGAGATCGTGCAGCCGGACCAGAGCCGCCGCTACACCCAGGGCCAGGGCGTCGTGCTGGCCTACGCCCCCAACGCCCCGCCCGGCATGCGCTACTCGGTCACCGACGTCGACCGCGGGCTGCCGCTGGCGCTGCTGGCCGGCATCTTCGCCCTCGCCGTGATCGTCGTGGGGCGGCTGCGCGGGGTGATGGCGCTGATCGCGCTGGTGATCTCGTTCGGAATCCTGACGCTGTTCATCCTCCCGGCGATCCTGCACGGCGACAATCCGCTGCTGGTGGCGGTGGTCGGCGGCAGCGCGATCATGCTGATCGCGCTCTACCTCTCGCACGGGGTGAACGCGCGCACGTCGGTCGCCGTCATCGGCACGCTGTGCTCGCTGTTCCTGATCGGCCTGCTCGGCTCGGTCTTCATCGGGTGGGCGCACCTGACCGGCAACACCTCGGACGAGACCGGCCTGATCCACAGCCTCTACCCGGACATCCAGATCAAGGGGGTGCTGCTCGCGGGCGTCATCATCGGCTCGCTCGGGGTGCTCGACGACGTGACCGTCACGCAGGTCGCCTCGGTGTGGGAGCTCAAGGACGCCGACCCGGGCGCGAGCTGGCGCAAGCTGTACGGCGCCGGCATGCGGATCGGCCGCGACCACATCGCCTCGGTGGTGAACACGCTGGTCATGGCCTACGCGGGCGCCGCGCTGCCGCTGCTGCTGCTGTTCTCGATCGCGCGCAGCGGGGTGCTGAGGGTGGCGAGCAGCGAACTGGTCGCCGAGGAGATCGTCCGTACGCTGGTCGGCAGCATCGGCCTGGTGGCCTCGGTGCCGCTGACGACGGCGCTGGCCGCGCTGGTGGTGAGCGCCGACCGGCGCCCGGCGGGCGCCGATCCCTCACATGACGGGAGCCATACGGTGCCGGCGCCCCGTCCGACGGGCGCGGGCGGCGGCCACCGCCGGCACGGAAAGCCCTGACGGGCCACCCGTCACGCCGGCTCGCGGGAAAGACCCGTCCCGCCCGCTCGCGCAGCTACCAGTCGCGCCGGTTCGACGACTTCGACGACCCGACCCGCTTCACCACGAACACCAGCGCACCGACCAGGATGGCGAACACGATCACCTTGAACAGCAGTCCGACCACGACGGCGACCAGGCTCGCGATCAGGCCGCCGAAGATCACCAGCGCGATGACCGGGATGGCGACCCACTTCACCCACCAGGGCATGCCCTTCAACAGCTTGTCCATGACGCCTTGTCTCCCCTTCGTTCCCCCGTACCTCGCCGGCGGTCCTCCGCCGTCCCTTCGACTGTAGAGCCACCTACCCCCGCCGCGGACCGTCCAAGGGCCCGATCTGACCCTGAACCGACCCCTAGGGCTCCGGCGGTGAGAACACCACCATGACCCTGAGGTCCTCGGTGATGTGGTGGAACCGGTGCGGGGTGCCGGCTGAGACGAAGACCACGCTGCCGCGGGCGACCGTGGTCGTCTCCTCCCCCACGGTGATCGCGGCCCGGCCGCTGACCACCAGGTAGATCTCGTCCTGGGCGTGCGGCGCCTGCGCGTCCACCTCGCCCGCCTTCAGTGCGTAGAGCCCGGCCGACATGCTGCGCTCGCGCAGAAAGCGCAGATAGGCGCCCTCGTTGGCGGCCCGCTCCGCATCCAGGTCGTCCAGCCGGAACACCTTCATGCGTACCCCTTCTGTCACAGCCGGTCAGGACCCTGTCCGGTCCCTTGCCTGGCCGATCACTTCTGCGACGATCACACCATGAAGAACTTCCTCGTCAAGACCCTGGCCAACGCCGGCGCCCTCGCGGTGGCCACCTGGATACTCAAGGACATCACCCTCACCGGGCACAACAAGGCACACGAAGTGCTGACGCTGATCCTGGTGGCACTTGTCTTCGGCGTCGTGAACTGGCTCGTGAAGCCGATCGTGAAGGTGCTGTCCTTCCCGCTGTTCATCCTCACCCTCGGGTTGATCACCCTGGTGGTGAACGCGCTGATGCTGCTGCTGACGTCCTGGCTCGCGGACAAGCTCAGCCTCAGCTTCCACGTGGAGGGCTTCTGGACCGCGGTACTGGGCGGTCTGATCATCAGCATCGTGTCCTGGGCGCTGCACGTCGTTCTCCCGGACGACGAGTGAGCGCGCAGCAGGCGGGGGTTCCGGGGTCGGGCGACAGCACCCGCAGCGTGCACGCCGGGCGGCCGGCGCACACCGCCTATGAGCCGTCGCTGCCGGGGCCGGTCTTCGTCTCGCACTACCACCTGCCGGGCGAGCCGGTCGGGCCGCACGTCTACGGCCGGGACGACAACCCGACCTGGGACCTGCTGGAGCAGGCCATCGCGGAGCTGGAGGCGCCCGGCGACCCGGCGGCGTCCACGCTGGCCTTCGCCTCCGGCATGGCGGCGGTCTCGGCCGTGCTGTTCTCGCAGCTCAAGGCGGGGCAGACGGTGGTGCTGCCGTCCGACAGCTACCAGACGACGCGGGCGCTGCGGGAACGTCTGGAGTCCTACGGCATCACCGTCCGACTGGCGCCGACCGCGGGCGACGCGCAGCTCGCCGCGCTCGACGGCGCCACGCTGCTGTGGCTGGAGTCGCCGTCGAACCCCGACCTGGACGTCTGCGACATCCGGCGGCTGGCCGACGCGGCGCACGCGGCGGGCGCGCTGGTCGCCGTGGACAACACCCTGGCCACCCCGCTCGGGCAGCGCCCGCTCGCGCTCGGCGCCGACTTCTCCGTGTCCAGCGGCACGAAGGCGCTCAGCGGGCACGGCGACCTGCTGATCGGCTACGTCACCACCCGCGATCCCGAGCTGGCGGCGGGCGTGCGGTACTGGCGCAAGACGATCGGCGCGATCCCCGGGCCGATGGAGTCCTGGCTCGCGCACCGCTCGCTGGCCACGCTCGCGCTGCGGGTGGACCGGCAGGGGGCGAACGCGCTGACGCTCGCCGAGGCGCTGCTGACCCGGGCCGAGGTGACCGGCGTACGGTACCCGGGCCTGCCGTCCGACCCCGCGCACAAGGTGGCCGCCGGGCAGATGCGGCGCTTCGGCAGCGTGGTGTCGTTCGAGCTGCCCGACCAGGCGCACGCAGAACGCTTCCTGGCCGCGCTGCGGCTGACGGCGGAGGCCACCAGCTTCGGCAGCGTGCAGTGCACGGCCGAGCGGCGGGCCCGCTGGGGCGGCGACGCGGTGCCGCCCGGCTTCGTCCGGTTCTCGGTGGGCATCGAGGACGCGGAGGACATCGTGGCCGACGTGCGGCAGGCGCTGGACGCGGCGGCGTCGGGTCCGGCGGCCGGCTGACGGCGCCCGGCGCGCGGCCCGGGGGAGCAGGCTCCGGGCGGCCGGGCGGCAGCGGAAGCGGACGGCCGGGGCAGGGGCGCACAGGGCGCGGCGGCGGGTCACGGGGGGAGGCGAACGCTCCGATTCGGGGCCGCGGGCACGTTTGCCCCCGGCCCCGCCGCGGCAGATCTCCTGCATGCCCCCGGAGACGTATTCCAGCCCCGCCACCACTCGCCCGGTGGTCAAGCGCACGGCTCGCGCCATCATCCTGGACGGCGACGACCTCGTACTGATCAAGCGCACCAAGCCCGGCATCGCACCGTACTGGCTCACGCCCGGCGGCGGGGTCGAGGACGACGACGCGAGCGTGCTCGCCGCGCTGCACCGCGAGATCGACGAGGAGCTCGGCGGCAAGGTCACCGACGTGGTGCCGGCCTTCCTCGACACCGTCGAGCACATCGCTGAGGACGGCTCGCACGGCGTGAAGGTGCAGTTCTTCTTCGCCTGCCGGCTGGCCGCGCTCGACCTGGACCGGCGGCACGGCCCGGAGATCGACGAGCCGTGCGGCGAGTACGAGGTGGTGCGGGTGCCGTTCAGCCGGCTGGGCATCGCCTCGGTCGACATCATGCCGCTGACCCTGCGGCACTACCTGGACGCGAACATCGAGGGCGTACTCGGGCTGCTCGGCCCGGACCTGGACTGACCCACGGCGCTGCGGCCGGCGCGGAGCCGTCCTCGTCAGGACGGAACGGTGGACCCGACGGTCAGCGCGGGCTGAGGGACAGCTCCTGCACCTGATCGTGCCGTATCCGGTGCGACGGCACCCCGATCCGCACCAGCGTGTCCAGGCTGCTGCGGATCATGCCGGGCGGCCCCGCCAGATACGCGTCGTAGGCGTCCCACGGCCCGTACTCGCGGACGGCCTCGGGCAGCGGCCCGGTCAGCGCGTCGCTCGGGGTGTCGGCGACCACCGTGCGCACCGACAGCCAGGGGTGCTCGCGCTGCATCCGCTGCATGGAGTCCAGGTCGTAGAGGTCGTGGGTGCGCCGGGCACCGTAGAACACCTGCACCGGGCGCCGCCCGCCGTGCCGGGCCACGTCCTCCACCAGCGCCCTGATCGGGGCGATGCCGGTGCCGCCGCCGAGGCAGAGCATGCCGTTGTCGCTGCCGTGGTCCACCACCATCGAGCCGGCCGGCGGGCCGAGCCTGACGGTCTCACCGACCCTGGTCCTGTTCACCAGCGCGTTGCTCACCCAGCCGGCCGGCACCGCACGGATGTGGAAGGTGAGCAGGCCGTCGTCACGCGGGGCGGCGGCGAACGAGTAGTGCCGCCAGATCCGCGGCCACCACGGCGTCTCGATCGTGGCGTACTGCCCGGCCAGGAACGGATACGGCTGGTCGGGCCGTACGGTGACCACCGCTATGTCGGGCGTCCGCAGCGCGTGGGCCACCACCTCGGCCTGCCACCAGGGCGGTGCGTGCTGCTCGTCGGCCGCCGCCGCGTCGATCATGATCTGCGAGATCGTCCGGTACGCCCGCACCCACGCGGCCTCGGTCTGCGGGGTCCAGACGGCCTCGGCGTACCGGGCCAGCGAGCCGAGCAGCGCCTCGCCGACGGCGGGGTAGTCCTGCGCGCGGGTGCCGTACTTGCGGTGCCCGCGGCCGAGATGCGAGAGGTAGCCGTGCAGCGCGCCCGGGTCGTCGATCTGGCCGGCGGCGGTGAGCAGCGCCTTGAGCAGCCGGTCCCGCTGGGTGTCCATCGCGGCCGGGAACAGCTCGCGCAGCTCGGGGTGCCGGATGAACAGCAGCGCGTAGAAGTAGGAGACCGCCTTGTCGCCGACCGGCTCGATCTCCTGGAGAGTGCGCCGGATCAGCAGCGCGTCGGCGGACGGAGGCGCGCCTTGGGGCGAAGGGGCGCCGGCCGACGGAGGGACGTCAGGGTCGGGCGGCGGTTCAGCCGCCGGCGGCCCGGCGGACTCCCGCGCTGCCGCAGGTGCCGCCGAGGGCTCGGGGGGTGCCGCGGAGTAAGTGGTGTTGGCGTCCATGGTCAGCGTTGCCCCGAACTCCTCGTCGTTCGCCGCTCTGCGAACTGCCCGCCAGTGCATGGTGCGTAGCGAGCGTGGCACCGAGGGTGATCGGAGGGGACGAATAATCCGAAGGACGGGTACCGGGGCAGTCTGCTCCCCTAGGATCGATCGGCTCGGCTGCCGCACCGGCGCCGATGTTCCACGTGGAACATCCGGCCGGGGCCGAAATAGGTCCGCCGCAGAACAATCCCGTAGCCGACCTATCTTGCTACCCTCGATTCATGACCGTGCAGTCCACGTCCGCACCCGCGTCCACACCCGCGTCCACCCCCAGCGCCCCGCCGGCCCCGTTGAGCGCGAGCCCTGACCTGTCCTATCTGCTCCACCACACCGCCCATGTGCTGAGCACCCAGATGACCGCCGCACTGGCCGAGATCGACATGTCACCGCGCGCGCACTGCGTGCTGGCGCACGCGGACCAGGCCGAGCGCACCCAGGCGCAGCTGGCCGACCTGGCCGACCTGGACAAGACCACGATGGTGGTGACCGTCGACCATCTGGAGCGGGCCGGGCTGGCCGAGCGGGTGCCGTCCGCCACCGACCGCAGAGCGCGGATCATCAAGGTCACCCCGGCCGGCCGGAAGGTGGTGGCCACCGGCCAGCAGATCGTGGACCAGATCCACCAGGACGTGCTCGGTGCGCTGCCCGAGCATGAGCGAGCGGTGCTCGTCGGCGCGCTGAACCGGCTGGCCACCGGCCACCTCGCCACCCCGGTCGAGTCACCGGAAGGCATCCAGGGGGTGCGCCGGCCCCGGCAGTCCCGCAAGTAGCCCTGCGGACCGCATCCCGAGCGGGCCGCGGGCCGCATCCCGAGCGGGTCCGCGAACGCTCCCGCGGCCGCCAAAACCAAGTGGACCCGAAAGAGATAGTCCTCAACAAAACCATCTGCTACGGTCGTTCCTGGCACTTCATCCGCCAGGAGGCGACCTCTGATGCCAGCTCTTTCCCAGCGCCCGCCCCAGAACGCGACCCCGCGCGCGTACTCCCCCGGAGCGGCCCTCGCGGTGCTCAGCGTGGGCACCCTGATGATCATCCTCGACGGCACGATCGTGACCGTCGCCCTGCCGTCCATCCAGCGTGACCTGGACTTCTCCCCGTCCAGCCTGGCCTGGGTGGTGAACGCCTACCTGATCGCGTTCGGCGGTCTGCTGCTGCTCTCCGGCCGGCTCGGCGACCTGTTCGGCCGCCGCCGGATCCTGGTCGGCGGCCTCGCCGCGTTCACCGGCGCGTCCCTGCTGTGCGGCATCGCGAACTCGGCCGGCCTGCTGATCGCCGCCCGCTTCGTACAGGGCGCGGCCGGTGCGATGGTCTCGGCCGTCAGCCTCGGCATGGTCATCGCGCTCTACTCCGAGCCCCGCGGCCGGGCCCGCGCGATGGGCGTCTACAGCTTCGTGCAGTCCGCGGGCGGCACGCTCGGCCTGCTGGCCGGCGGCATCCTGACCCAGGCGCTCAACTGGCACTGGATCTTCATCGTCAACCTGCCGATCGGCGCGGCCGCCGCCGTACTGAGCGTGCGGCTGCTGCCCGACGACCGCCCGGCCACGACCGGGCGGCGGGGGCCCGGGGCGCGCAGGGTGGACGCGTCCGGCGCCGCCCTGGTCACCGCCGCGCTGATGCTCGGCGTCTACACCATCGTCAAGACCGCCGACCGCGGCTGGACCTCGGGCGCCACGGCGGGCGGCGGCGCGCTGTCCCTGGTGCTGCTGGCCGCGTTCCTGCTCAGGCAGCAGCGGGCCGCGCAACCGCTGCTCCCGCTGCGGGTGTTCAGGTCGCGGAACGTGACCGGCGCCAACATCGTCCTGATGCTGATGATCGCGGGCGCCTTCGGCTTCCAGTTCATGACCTCGCTCTACCTCCAGCGGGTGCTGGGCTACGACCCGCTGAAGATCGGCCTGGCGCTCGCGCCGGTCGGGCTGGTGATCGGGGTGATGTCGCTGGTGCTCTCCGCCCGGCTCGGCGCGCGCTTCGGGCCGCGTACGGTCCTGCTGCCGTCGCTGCTGCTGTTCGGCGCCGGCTTCCTGCTGCTGGCCAGGGCGCCGTCGGCGCACGCCTCGTACGCCACCGACCTGCTGCCCGCGCTGCTGGTCTTCGGCGCCTCCTTCGGACTGGCGATGCCCGCACTGATGACGCTCGGCATGTCCGACGCGACCCCCGCCGACTCCGGGCTGATCTCCGGCGTCTTCAACACCGCGCAGCAGATCGGCGGCGCGCTCGGGCTCGCGGTGCTCGCCACCCTGGCGGCCACCCGCACCGCGCACAGGACCGCCGCGGGGGCGGCCCTGCCGGACGCCCTGACCAGCGGATACCACCTGGCCTTCGTGATCGCCGCCGGGCTGCTCGGGACCGCCGCGCTGCTGGCCGCGGTGCTGCTGCGGCCCGGCCGGCCGGCGGCGGCGGTGACCGGCGGCTCAGCCGGGACGGGCGGTGAAAGCGAGGCCGGCACCGCAGGCGAGGCCGACGGCGTCAGCGAGCCCGGCACCGTCAGCGAGACCGGGGGCGTCAGCGGGTCGTCGGCCAGCCCGGGAAGCCGCCCGGCACCGGGGCCGACGGATCGTACGGCGAGCGTGTGAACGTGAAGGAACCCAGGTCGAGATGGCTGAGCGAGCCGTCCGCGCGCCGCACCGGCCGCAGCGTCTCGCTCGCCCAGTAACCCTCAAGACCGGTCCAGGTGCCGTCGCCGCCCGCGCGGAAGCGGGCGCCGCGGCCCTGGCCGGTCAGCGGCGCGAGCTGGAGGTCGCCGGACTGCCTGACGTGCAGCGCGTATTCGTGGGTGCCCCAATACCAGGGCCCGGCGAGGTCGAGCAGCCCGGCGTCGAGCGCGTCGGCCGGGCGCCAGGGCGCGGGCATCGCGGGCTCGGCGTCGGCGGTGATCGCCAGCAGGTCGGTCGCGACGGCGCTGGTGGCGGGCCCCGAGGTGCAGTTGGTGAGCACCACGGCCCCGACGCCGTCAGCCTCGCTCACCCACAGCGAGGTCAGGAAGCCCGGCATCGAGCCGGTGTGGCCGAACAGCGACCGGCCGCCGGTGCACAGCAGTTGCAGGCCGAGGCCGTAGCCGGCGGCGGGGTCGATCTCCTGCGGCGGCGCGGCCGGTTCGCGCATCTCGGCCAGGCTCCCGGCGCCGAGCACCGTCTCGCCGGCCGGCCGCCCGTCGCCGTCGAGCAGGAACGCCGCCCAGCGGGACAGGTCGGCCGCGGTGGAACACAGCTGGCCGGCCGGCGCCATCCGGCCGGTCTCCTGCACCGCCTCCGGCACCATCACGTCCGCCCACGGGTGGACGGCGAAACCGCCGGCCGCGGGCGGCTCCGGCAGCAGCGTGGTGCGGTCCATGCCGAGCGGGGCCAGCACCTCCGCGCGCAGCACATCGCCCCAAGGGGCGCCGCGCAGCCGCTCCACCAGGGCGCCGAGCAGGGCGAACCCGGGGTTGGAGTAGTGGTAACGGCGGCCGGCCGGGTGCTTGGACGGGCCGTCGCCGAGCAGGTCGGCGAGCTCCGGGCGCAGGTCGCCGGGGGTGCGCTCCCACCAGGGGCCCGGGGTCTCGGAGGCCAGGCCGGAGGTGTGGGAGAGCAGTTGGCCGACGGTCAGTCCGCCGGCGGTGGTGCCCGGCAGGTGGCGTTCCAGCGGATCGGTCAGCGCGAGCAGGCCCTCGTCGCGCAGCCGCATCACCAGCACGGCGACGAAAGTCTTGGTGACCGAGCCGATCCGGTACTGGGTGTCGGCGTCCGGCGCGTGCCCGTCGATCATGCTGCGCGAGCCGAACCACACCATCCGCCCGTCGCGCACCACCGCGCCGGCGAGCGAGGGGGTACGGCCCTCGGCCTGCCCCACGGCCACCCGGTACAGCAGCGCGCGCCGGGTGGCGGGGAGCAGTTCGCTCCCGTATCCGAACTCTTCGCCGGGCTGTTCGGTCACGTGCACTCACCTTTTCTCACGCCTGGCCGGCGGGCCGGCCCGTCGCCGCACCCGGCCGCCCGGCCCGGCCGGCGCGTCTGCTCGTCACGCCTGGTTCGTCGCGCCTGGTTCGTCAGGCGAGATCGTTACGATAATCCGCCGCGCCGAACCGCACCGAGATGATCGACATGCGCATCGCGCGCAGCCCGGGAATCCGGTGCGAGAGCGGCGCGATGGCGTACAGGCCGCGGCCCCGCGGCAACGGCAGGCTGCGCACCTCGGCGATCCGCGGCGAGGCGGTGGCCACCTTGCGGTACTCGCCGGTGTCCATGCCCCACTCCCAGCGCGGCGCGCGATAACCGGCACCGCTCGGGCCCGTCCCCGACGCCCCGTCCGACGACGCGTCAGGCCCGGCCGCCTTGCTGCGCGCCACTATCGCCCGCGGCAGCGCGTCGAAGAGGAACCGCCCACCGGGAAAGCACTCCGCGCAGTTCGCGATCAGCTGCTTGACCTGCTCCGGCGGCAGGTACATCAGCAGCCCCTGCGCGGTGACCATCACATCGGCCGGATCCGCGTCGGCCACCTCGTCCATCCAGCGCAGGTCGAGCGCCGAACAGGCCAGCGTGCGGCGGCGCGGCGGATCGTCGGGCAGCAGCGCGTCGCGCAGCTCGACGCTCTCCGGCAGATCGACCGTCAGCCAGCGCACCCGGCCGTCGTCCACCCGCCAGAACTGCGTCTCCAGGCCCTCGCCGAGCGCCACCACCGTGCCGCCGGGCCGCTCGGCCAGGAACCGCCGCACCTCGTCGTCGAGGCAGCGCACCCGCAGCGCGTGCCACTGCGCCATCGGGGAACCGCCGAACCGCTCGAAGGGGTAGTCGATCCGCTCCACGAGCTCCACCGCCCGCGGATCGCTCAGCACCCGCCGGCCCGATCGCCTCGCCTCGGCCGCCCGGTTGTACAGATTCCACAGCGCGGTTTCCGGAACGCCGGTCAGCCCGGCCCTGATCTGCCCGGATTCCCCCGCCCGTTCGGTGCGCCCCGACGTCTCCTCGCTCATTCCCCCACCTTCTCACCGGTGGCCGGCCAGTGGCCCATCCGGCCGGGACGGTCAGGAAGGTTGACAGCCCCTTACGGCGGGCGTAGACATCACGTCGGTCAGAGAGCGCTCTCAGTCAGCTCTCCCGGCCGCCCGCACCATCCGCACCACCGCACGGCAGCACCGCACAGCACCACCCAGCACGGACACCACAGCACGGCAGCACAACCAACGCTCCACGCCGTAGTACGCAGCAACCGCCGACCCCGGCCGCGAGAACGGGGCCGGTGCCCCCCACCGCACCACGGCAGCGTCACATTCCACCCGACCGGACCCACCGGCCGGGCAGCGGCGCGGGTCCGCGATGCCGGTTCCTCCCTCTCGCGGGCCGCATCGACCACAGGAGCAAGAATGAGGGTCACCCCACCCGGGCTCTCCGCAAGCCGTAAACGTTTCCGACGATCACCCCAGGCCGTCATGCTGCTGGCCCTGGCGATGATCGCCTCGGCGTATCTGACGTTCGCCCCCACCCCGTCGCACGCCGCCACCCCCACCCTGCTGTCCCAGGGCAAGCCGGCCACCGCGTCCTCCGTGCAGGACGCGTTCACCGCCGGCGCGGCCGTCGACGGCGACACCGGCACCCGCTGGTCGAGCGCCGCCTCCGACCCGCAGTGGATACAGGTGGACCTGGGCTCGTCGCAGCCCATCACGCAGGTAGTGCTCAACTGGGAGACCGCCTACGGCAAGGCGTTCCAGATCCAGGTCTCGGACAACGCGAGCAACTGGACGAGCATCTACTCCACGACCGCCGGCACCGGTGGCAACCAGACCCTGAACGTCACCGGCACCGGCCGCTATGTGCGGATGTACGGGACCCAGCGCGGCACCCAATGGGGCTACTCGCTCTGGGAGTTCCAGGTCTACGGCGGTTCCGGCGGCGGCGGCACTCCGCCCGCCGTCTGCGGCACCACCACCGCCGCGCTCGGCAAGCCGGCCACCGCCTCGTCCACCGAGAACGCCGGTACTCCGGCCTCGGCGGCCTTCGACGGCAACGCCGGCACCCGCTGGTCGAGCGCCGCGTCCGACCCGCAGTGGGTGCAGGTCGACCTCGGCTCGTCGCAGTCGATCTGCGGCGCCCAGCTGACCTGGGAGACCGCGTACGCGAAGGCGTACCAGATCCAGGTCTCCGACAATGGTTCCACGTGGAACACGGTCTACTCGACGACCACCGGGCCCGGCGGCGTGGAGAACCTGTCCTTCACCGGCACCGGCCGGTACGTGCGGATGTACGGCACGGTCCGGGCCACCGCGTACGGCTACTCGCTGTGGGAGTTCACCGTCCTGACGCCCGGCGGCACCACCACCCCGCCGCCCGGCGGCGGCAACGGGGACTGCCCGTGGGTCGGCTCCACCGCACCGGTGGCCACCCGGGTCGGCCAGGTGATGGCGCAGATGACCACCGCGCAGAAGGTCTCGATCCTGCACGGCAACAACAACGCCACACCGTACATCGGCAACATCACCGGCATCCCGTCGCTGTGCATCCCGAACATCGGGTTGCAGGACGGTCCGCACGGGGTCGGCGACGGCCTCGGCGGCGTCACCCAGATGCCGTCGGCCAACGCCTCGGCGGCGACCTTCGACAACGCGCTGGAGCAGCAGTACGGGGCCTCGATCGGCGCGGAGTTCGCCGGCAAGGGCGTGCAGGTGGCGCTCGGCCCGACGCTGAACATCGTGCGCGACCCGCGCTGGGGCCGGGCGTTCGAGACGTTCGGTGAGGACCCGTACCTCAACGGGCAGATGGCGACGGCCGACATCAAGGGCATCCAGAGCCAGGGTGTGATGGCCGAGATGAAGCACGTGGCCGTCTACAACATCGAGAATCCGGCCGGCACGGTCGTGGTGGACAAGCGGACCATGCAGGAGATCTACCTGCCCGCCTTCCAGGCCGCCGTCCAGCAGGGTTCGCCGGCCGCGGCGATGTGCGCGTACAGCGTCGTCAACAGCGTGCCGGCCTGCCAGAACCCGGACCTGATGAACACCGGGCTCTACCAGCAGGCGAACTTCGGCGGCTTCATCACCAGCGACTGGGGCGGCACCCACTCGACGGTGGAGTCCGCCAACGCCGGTCTGACGGTGGAGATGCCCAACGGGTACTTCTACGCCGACTTCCTGGCCCAGGCGGTCGCGGCCGGCACGGTCAGCCAGGCCACGCTGAACACCATGGTGAGCCGGCTGCTCACCCAGTTCTTCACGTTCGGCCTGTTCGACAAGGCGCCCAGCGGCAACCGGGACGCGACCGTCACCACCCCGGAGCACGTCGCCGTGGCGCTCAAGGGCGCCGAAGAGGGCACCGTCCTGCTGAAGAACAACGGCATCCTGCCGCTGTCCACCGCCACCACCAAGTCGATCGCGGTGATCGGCTGGGACGGCGGCGCCGGGGTGCAGACCATCGGCGGCGGCAGCGGTACGACGACCAGTTCGGGAACGGTGTGGCCGATCACCGGCATCCAGAACCGGGTGGCGGGCACCGGCACGACGGTGCAGTACAACGACGCCACCAACCTGGCCTCGGCCGTCACGCTGGCCCGCAGCTCGGACGTGGCGATCGTCTACGCCAGCGACAACTACGGCAACGAGGAGCACGACACCACCACGCTCGACCTGCCGAACAACGGCGGCAGCTCGGTCAGCCAGAACGACATGATCGCCCAGGTGGCCGCGGCGAACCCGCACACCATCGTGGTGCTCAACAACAACTCGGCGATCAACATGCCGTGGCTGAACCAGGTCGCGGGCGTCTTCGAGGGGTTCTACCCGGGCCAGCAGATCGGCACGGCGATGGCGGCGCTGATCTTCGGCGACGTCAACCCGTCCGGCAAGCTGCCGGTGACCTTCCCGAAGTCGCTGGCGGACGTGCCGGCCAACACCCCGGCGCAGTGGCCGGGTACCAACAGCCAGGTCCAGTACAGCGAGGGCCTGAACGTCGGCTACCGGTGGTACGACGCGAAGAACATCGCGCCGCTGTTCCCGTTCGGCTTCGGGCTCTCGTACACCACCTTCGGCTACAGCAACCTGCAGGTGGGGGCGCTGTCCGGCGGGAACGCCACCGTGCATGTGACGGTGACCAACACCGGGACGCGGGCCGGCACCGACGTGGCGCAGCTCTACGTCGGCGATCCGGCGTCCACCGGTGAGCCGGTGCACCAGCTGCGCGGCTACCAGCGCGTCACGCTCAACCCGGGTCAGGCGCAGACGCTGACCTTCACGGTGAGCACGCACGACCTGGCGTACTGGAACACCGGCAGCAGCAACTGGACCACGGCGGCGGGCACCTACCAGATCCTGGTGGGCGACTCCTCGCGCAGCCTCAGCCAGACCGGCACGCTCAACGTGCCGACCACGGTCTCCGGCACCGTGGCCGCCCCCGCGGCGGCCAAGGCGACCGGCGCGGGGCCGTCGACCGGAGCGGGGCCGTCGCCGGCGCCGCTGTCGGTGCCCAACCCGCACGGCATGAGCACGCCCGTGCACGCCCAGGTGAACTGGACGTTCGACAAGAACAGCGCCACCGGCACCACCTACACCGCGACCGGCCTCCCCCCGGGGATCTCCCTCACCCCGGAGGGCCGGTTCACCGGAGCGGGCACCCGCGCCGGCACCAGCACGGTGACGGTCACCGCCACGTCGCCGACCGGAGCCACCGGTTCGGCGACCTTCCCCTGGACCACCACGTAGCCGTGGCGGTCCGGCTCTGACGAACGCCCCCGAAGCCCTGGTGCGCAGGCTTCGGGGGCGTTCCCCGTTCCGGCCCCGGCTGCCGGAGCTGCCAGGGTGCGCGGCCGGCGGAGCGTCAGAGCACCGCGAGCCGGTCCACCAGGACCGCCACCCTGGTCTCGGCGTACTCCGGCGGCAGCCGGCCCGCGCGGGACAGGGTCGCCAGCCCGTGCAGGGACGCCCAGAACACCTCGGTGAACACGCCCGGCTCGACGCCGTCGCCGGCGACCTCGCCCAGGCTCTCCAGCAGAGCGGCGAAGGCGTCCTTCAGCGGCTCCGGGGTGTCCTCCTGGGCGAAGGCCAGGCCGCCGTCGAGCTGGAACATCGCGTCGTAGACGGCCGGGTTGCGTTCGGCGAAGTCGAGGTAGGCGCGGGCGAGGGCCGCGACCCGCTCGCGCGGGGCGGTCGCGCCGGCGGTCGCGGCGCGCACCGCCGCCGCCAGCTCGGCGGCGCCCTCCAGGGCGACGGCGCCGATGATCTCCCGTTTGCCGCGGAAGTGGCTGTAGAGGACGGGCTGGCTGTACTCGATCCGCTCGGCGAGCCGGCGGGTGGTGACGGCGTCCCAGCCCTGCTGCTCGGCGAGCTCGCGGGCCGTCGCCAAGATGAGCCGCTCGCGCGCCGACCGGTCGCGCTCCTTGCGTTCCTTTACCGACATGAGTCGATCCTAGCATCGCTAGACAAACAAGCGACATTAGAGCTAGCGTTGCATCAACAGCTAGCAACACTAGATTCCGAGGGGACCGATCATCATGCTCAACGCACTCGAGGTGCTCACCACCGTGGTCGTCGGCCTGATGGTGGGCGTGGAGTTCTCCGTCGCCTTCGTCATCAACCGGATCCTCGACGCGCTCCCCGAGGACAGCGGGCAGCTCGGCCGCGCCCACGGGGGCCGGATGCTCGGGGCGGTGATGCCGTTCTGGTACATCGGCTCGCTGGTCCTCGCCGCCGTCTGGGCGGCCGCGAGATGGGGCGACCACGGCGCCGGCCTCGTCGTCGCCGGCGCCGGGCTGCTGGTCGTCAGCGTGGTCATGTCGGTCCTGCTGCTCGTCCCGATCAACAACCAGAGCAAGCAATGGACCCCTGAGAACCGGCCCGAGGACTGGAAGGAGCAGGCGCACCGCTGGGACCGCTACCACTACGCCCGCGTCGCCGTCCTCATCGCCGCCTTCACCCTGCTGGTCACCGCCCTCACCTGAGACTGAGCCATCATGTCCGTGGAGGGGCAGCCGCTTCCGCGGCTCCTGGCCATCTGATGGAAATCCTCACCCGGGGCGGCAACCAGTCATGATCGGCTCGCGGCAGCTCGAGTACTTCCAGGCGGTCGCCCGCGAGCTGCACTTCACCCGGGCCGCCGAATCGCTGCACATCGCGCAGCCCGCGCTGTCCCAGCAGATCCGCAAGCTGGAGCGGCAGCTCGGCGTGACCCTGTTCGAACGGGACAACCACAGCGTGGCGCTGACCGCGGCGGGCGGCGCGCTGCTCGAACACGCCGACCGGATCCTGTCCGACCTGGCGGCCGTCGAGGAGGAGATGCTCGGCTGGGCCGGCGGCGTACGGGGCCGGATCCGGCTGGGCACCGCGCGCGGGCTGATGGCGCAGCTGGCCCGGGTGCTCGCCACGTTCTGCCGGGAGTTCCCCGGCGTCGAGGTGGAGCTGCGCGAGCTGAACACCGAGGAGATGGTGGCGGGGCTGGCCGCCGGGCGGCTCGACGTGGCGACGCTCGCCGCGCCGGCCGCCCCCGGCGACCGCCGGCTGGCCTCGCACCCGCTCGGCACGGAGCCGCTGGTGCTGGTCACCGGCCCGCGGTCGGCGCTGGCCGGGCGGGAGACGGTGCCGGTGGCCGCGCTGGACGGGCAGGACCTGGTGGTCTATCCGGCGGGCTCGGCGGTGGGCGAGATCGTCGCGGCGGCGCTGGCGGCGGCGGGCGCGCGGCCGGTGCAGCGGTTCGAGAGCCGGGAGTACAGCACCGCCCGGGCTCTGGCCGGGGTCGGTCTCGCCGCGGCCGTCATGCCGCGGTCGGTGGCGCGGGCGCCGGGGCCGCCGGTCGCGGTCGTGGGGCTGGAGCCCGAGCTGTACTGGACGCCGACGCTGGCGTGGTCGGCGGGGCGGCGGCCGGGACCCGCGCTGCGGGCGTTCATCGACTTCGTCGTGGGGCACGCGGAGTTCGCGGCTCCGGGGCCCGGTGACCGGTGTGGGGAGGCTGCCGGTGATAACTCTGACGTCTGATCATCAGACCGATCAGGTCTTGGACGACTGACCCGGCGGTCGGCGATCGTGGACGGCGTACCGGCAGGGCCCGGGGAACACCGGGCCGGCCGCCGCGAAGGGACGCAGTCACCATGGTTCACGACCACGACCAGGACCACGATCGCCTTGAAGGCGCAGGACGTACGGAACGTACAGAACGCACGGCGGGGGCGGGGCGCACCTCGCGCGGGGAGCGCGGCGAACGCCTAGAACGCAGCGAGCGCGCCGAGCGCGGCCGGGCCGAGTACCGGGCGCTAATGGGCACAGACCCCGAGGACGGCCTCGGCGCCGTCCTGGCCCGCTCTCCGCAGCTGTACGAGACCGTGGTCGAGGGCGCGTTCGGCGGCCCGATGGCGCACGCCGAACTCACCCGCGCCGACCGGGAGATGGCCACCGTCGCGATCCTGGCCGCCCTCGGCGGGCAGGCGCCGCAACTGGCCACCCACGCCCGCGCGGCGCTCCGCCAGGGCATCGCCCCCTCCCAACTGCGCGCGCTGGCCGAGCACGTGTCCGTCTACGCCGGCTTCCCGCGCGCGCTGGCCGCCCTCGAAGTGATCGACGGCGCGCTCACCGAGTCCGGCGCCGCCCGCCCCGCGCGGCTGCGCACGATCCGGCTGCGCGACCACGACACGCAGGTCGCGCGGCGCGGCGAGAGCGGCCCGCCGGTGGTGCTGCTGCACGCGCTCGGCCTGGACTGGCGGATGTGGGAGCAGGTGATGGACCAACTGGCCGTCGGACGCCGAGTCTTCGCCTACGACCTGCGCGGCCACGGCAGCGCGGCCGGTTCGCCGAGCCCGTTCACGCCGGCCGACACCGCCGACGACCTGGTCGCCGTACTCGACGCCCTCGGCCTCGACCGCGCGCACGTGGTCGGCCTGTCCTACGGCGGCGGCATCGCCCAGACTGCGGCGGTCGCGCACCCGGAACGCTTCGCCTCCCTGTCCCTGCTGGCCACCACCGACCACCCCTTCGACGCCTTCGAGGCCAGGGCCGCGTCCGGCGAACGCGAGGGCATGGCCGCCCAGATCGTCCCCTCCCTGACCCGCTGGTTCACCCCGGGCGCACTGGCCCGCAACGAGTGGCCGGTCCGCTACGCCCGCGAGCGCGTCCTGCGCGGCAACGCCACCGACTGGGCGGCGGCCTGGCGCTCGTTCATCGACCTCGACGTGCAGGGCCGGCTGACCGGCTTCCCGGCCCCGACCCTGGTCCTGGCCGGCGAGTCGGACGCGTCCACCACCCCGGAGATCATGCGCGCGATCGCCGCCTGCATCCCGGGCTCCGTCTACCAGGAACTCCCCGGCACCCCCCACATGCAGTCCCTCGAACAACCGGGCCTGGTGGCCGAGGCGTTGGCCGCGTTCCTGCCCGCGACGGACGCCGGTCCGGCCGCCGCGACGCCGTAACGCCGTGACGGTTGCGAGGATGGTCCTGCCGACAGGGCGGACCCGAGGGGGAGACGGACATGAGCGGACCGACGCGGTTCTGGACGGGCGAGCGGATACGGCTGCGGGCCATGGAGCCCGACGACTGGCAGCAGCTGGCCGCGATCAACCAGGAGGGCGAGACGCAGCGCGACGGCGACCGGCTGCTGGCGCCGATCTCGGCCGTACTCGGGCGCAAGTGGGCGCAGGAGCAGAGCGAGAAGCCGCCGGGCGGCGCGTCGGACGACTACACCATGGTCGTCGAGACCCTGGACGGCGGCGAGTTGGCCGGCGACCTCTCGGTGGGCGGCTGCGACCGGCTCAACGGCCATTTCCACTACGGCATCTCGCTCGGCACGGCCCATCAGCGGCGCGGCTACGCCTCGGAGGCCGTCCGGATGATGCTCTCCTTCATGTTCGGCGAACGCCGCTACCACCGCTGCTACGCCGAGGTGTACGGCGGCAACGCGGCCTCGCTCGCGCTACAGCGCAGGCTCGGCTTCACCGAGGAGGGGGTGCGCCGCGAGCACGCCTTCCAGGGCGGGAGGTACCGGGATCTGCACCAGTTCGGGTTGCTGGCCCGGGAGTTCGAGGAGCGGGAGCGGGCGGCAGGCCGGGAGCCGTACTTCACGTGGTGAGCGGTTTCCTGGACTTCACGCCTGCGTCAGCGCGTTGACGAACGTCTCACGGTGGTCGGTCAGCCAGGTCTGGAGGCGGTCCCAGCGGGACCAGCCGCCGCGCTCGGTGAAGGTCCGCAGGAAGGGCGGGTCCGCGTCCGCGACCCGCCGCTCGACGAACTCCCGGCAGACGGCGGTGGCCTGTTCGATCACCGTCGGCAGCTCGGCGCGCGCCTCGCGGGCGAGGCCGTAGCCGTCGGACAGCAGGCGCAGGCGGGCGGGGGCGTCCACCGGGTCCGGGTAGGAGAAGGCGGCGGACCGCGGGTCGAGCATCGGGACCCAGTAGCGGGCGGTCATCGCCAGGTCCCACAGCGGGCGGCCGGGGGCGGCCAGGTCGAAGTCGATCAGGGCGGCGGCGCGGCCGGCGCGGAAGACGACGTTCTCCGGGCAGACGTCGTTGTGGCACAGCACGATGCCGCTCCCTTGCGCCGTCCCGACCTCCGGGCCCGTCCCGCCGTTCGGCGCCGTCCCGACCTCCGGGTCGGCCATCTCCCGTGACCAGGGCGCCGATCCGTCCACCGGCACGGTGTCGCTCACCGCGTGCAACCGCGCCAGCAGCTCGCCCACCGAGCGCAGCGCGTCGGCCGTCATCGCCCAGCGCGGGAACGGCGGCAGGGCCACGTCCCCGGCCACGAACGTCAGCTCCTCCCGCCCGTCACCGGTCAGCCGCAGCGGCTCCGGCAGCCCGTCGAACCCGCTCCGCCGCGCCGCCCGCAGCCAGGCGTGCAGCCCCGCCGCGTTCCGCGGGGCAGGCCGCCGCACCACGTCCCCGCGCCGCACCACCGCACCGGCGTTGGCCAGCCCGCCGTCCAGCACCTCGTCCGTCTCGTCGCCCGTCTGCGTCACGCCCAGCACGCTACCGCCGCCCTGGTCCGATTGTCGGTCCGCGCTGCTACGCTCTGCTCCTCATGCACAGGCCACGCATCTCGCGGCGGCCGGTTTCCCGGGGGGGAAGACAGTTCATGCGCCGTCATCTGCGGGTGGCCCTGGCGGCTGCCGCCCTTGTCACACCACTGCTCATCGTCTCGGGCGCGGGCCCCGCCTCGGCGGCGGGCCCGTCGCTGAAGGTCGACGCGATCGGCCGGAACGGTGCCGCGGCCGCCCACAGCCAGGTCGAGGTCGTCGACGCCGGGACCGGCCGCCGGGCGGCCGTCGGCGCCGGCGGCCGGACCCTGTCGCTGCCCGCCGGGAAGTACGTCGTCCTGGCCCTGATCGGCGATGACCGGGACCAGGACAACACGCTCGGCGCCGCCGTCGTCACGGTCTCCGGCGCCACCACGACCACCATCGACGCCCGCAAGGGCAAGCCGCTGGACGTGTCCCTCGACACCGCCGACGCCGGCGGCCAGCGGCTCTCCGACGTGATCTGCGCGGGACGCGAATCGCTGAGCGACTCCGGCCTCGGACCGGACAGTCCGCAGCAGCTCTACGTCATCCCCAACACCTCGACGCTGCTGCGCTTCGGCTACGTCTCGGTCTGGGACTCGGGATCGCCGGTCAACGGCTTCCTGGCGACCGGCGGCACGGTCGGGCTGCCCGCGCGGCCGGGCGGCGCCTTCCACTCGGCCGCCATGGCGACCGTGCACGTCCAGTCCGGCGAGGGCCCGAACGCCGGCAACGCGCGTGACCTCAACTTCGTCCCGAGCGGCTCACCCTGCCAGGCCCAGCTGCAGACGAACGTCCGCGCGAACGTCGAGGGGGCCTACTCGTACACCGCGGGGGTCGTCGCCGGGAAGTGGGACGTCCAGTCGATGGACTACTCCGACGCGATCGGGACCCTGGGCTACTACGACGGAGTCCACGACTACGCGGCCGGGAAGTCGTACCAGCAGACGTTCTACCGGCCCGCCTGGGGCCCGGCGCACACCACGCCGTACATCGAGACCGGCGAGCTGCGCTTCGACACGGACCACATGTTCGACGACCCGACGGTGACCGGCGGCGAGCACAGCGCCAAGGTGAGCTCGACGCTCAGCCGGGACGGCGCGGTGATCGCCCGGCAGACCGGCGCCGGCACCACCTACCCGCCGCCGATGTTCGAGGCGCGGGTGGCCAACCCCGGCTGGTACAACCTGGACGCTTACGCCGTCCGGTACAACCCGGGCGTCACCTTCCCCGCGGGGATGCTCTCGCCGTCCTCCCGGGTGGTGTACCACTTCTGGGCCGACCCGCGCGTGCAGCAGTCCGCGCCGGGCTTCCTCACCCGCTTCCTGACCACTGGCCTGGACGAGCGCGGCCACGCCAGGACGCGCAGCACCACCCCGGTCGGGCTGTTCATGGACCGCACCGACTCGACACCGGGCCTCGGCATCCCGTTCCACGGCGACACCGTCAAGACCGTGCAGGCCTGGTACTCCACCGACAATGCCAAGACGTGGCACGGCCTGCCCGTCACGCACACCGGCTCCACCTGGCAGACCGCCGTCCCCAACCCGGCCTCCGGGAAGGTCTCGCTCAGCGCGAAGGTCACGGACACGGCGGGCAACTCGACGCAGACGTACGTGAACCAGGCATACGCGGTCGGTTGATCGCGGGGCCCGACCGGGCGGCGGACCGAGCCGCCGGACAAGCCCGACAACAGGCCCGCCGGATCCGGTGGGCGAAACCGAGAGGTGGGGGGCGCGATGCGCGCGGTACGGATCGGGGTACGGGGGCGGCGCTCGCTGGCCGCGCTGGCGACGGCGGCGGCGCTGCTCGGCGGGGGGCTGCTGGGCTCCGGGGCGGCGCCCGCGCAGGCGGCGGTGTCGGTGCCGTCCTGGCTGGTGGGCGTCGAGACGGTGAGCGGCTCCGTCTACAAGAAGTGCTCCGCGGTCGAACTCACCGGGGACCGGCTGCTGATGCCGGTGGACTGCATCACCGGGCGCGGCGTGAACGACTCGGGTTTCATCTACAACGGCGGCAACCCGGAGGCCGGTTTCCATATCGACTACCACGCCGACCCGCGCTACAACGCGCAGACCCGGCAGGCCGACTACGCCGTGATGACGGTCGGTCAGGACACCACCGTGCACGGACCGGCGCTCGCGAGCACCGCCGATGCCGCCCTCTACTCGCCCGGCGCGAAGGCGACCTTCTCCTCCTGGGCCGGTTCGAGCCCGGCGTCGCCCGATCGGCACACCCACAGCGAGCAGGTGGCGATCCTGTCGTCCGCGACCTGCGCCGCACACCTGGGCCACGCCCAACTCTCCGGCACCTTCTGCACGCTGCCGGCGCCCGGCACCACGCCGCCTCCCGCCGGCGACCGCTGCAGCGGCGACGCGGGTGGCGTCCTGGTCGCCGGCGGCAAGGTGCTCGGCATCTCGGCCACCCCCGCGGGCGGCTGCATCGCCGCGGACGGTCTGCGGCTGTACACCAACGTCTCCGCGTACCGCGCCCAGATGCTCGGGTGGGCCCACGACATCGACTACAACTTCATCGACACCGGTTCGGTGACCTCCCGCCAGGCCCAAGGCCACGGCGGCGTGGTCGCGTTCTGCGGGATCAACCCCGTCTACGGGAAGCTCGTGGGGTGCACCCCGAACAGCGGCGCGCTCGTCTACGAACTGAAGCCGTTCACCTTCTTCACCGAGGCCGGCGACCTCAACGGCGACGGCGCCGGCGAAGTCCTCGCCAGGACCCCCGGCGGCGCTCTCTACAGCTACGGAGAGCCGTCGCTCGGGCAGAACCCGAACCTGGACACGACCAAGGGCACCTGGCTCAGCAACGGCTGGGGCCACTACACCTCGATCTTCTCCGAGCGGGACTTCTCCGGCGACGGCATCCCCGACCTGATCGCCCGGGACACCTCCGGCAACCTGTGGCTCTACAAGGGCAACGGCAAGGGCAACTACGGCGCCCGCTCGCTGCTCGGCCAGGGCTTCAACGCGTACACCCAGCTCACCGGCCGCGGCGACTACTCCGGCGACGGCCTGGCCGACTTCCTCGGCGTGGACAAGGCCGGCACGCTGTGGCTCTTCAAGGGCAACGGCAGAAGCGGTTTCACCCGCGTCAAGTTCGGCACCGGCTTCTCCGGCTACCGCGAACTCGTCGCAAGCGGCGACATCGACCACGACGGCCGCCAGGACCTCTTCGGCCGCACCCCCGGCGGCGGCGTCTTCGTCATCAACGCCACCACCAACGGCACCGGCATGGCCGCCCCGCGCCTGTACGCGAAGAACTACTTCAAGTACATCACCCAGGTGTCCTGACCTCCGCGAGCTGGAAGTGCCAGATGACCGCTACCGGGGAGTCGTCGAGCGCCGCAGCCGACGCTTCCGGGTAGCGGTCCAGGAGGTCCCAGGTCGGGTGGTCCGGGAGCGGGGTGGTCGCGGGGCGTGCGGGGCGGCGGGGGCGTGTCGGCTCCTCGCAGTGGCGGACCTGGAAGCCGGCCGGGAGGGCCGCGGTCAGGTAGGCGCTGAGGGGGCGGTGGTGTTCGGCGGGGAGGGACGGGACGGCGCCGGGGGCCGCGCGGCGGGGGACCGTCGGGCGGAGGTAGGACGCGAGCAGGTGGGCGTCGGAGATCACCAGGTGGCCGCCGGGGCGCAGGACGCGGGCGAACTCGGCCATGACGGGCGCCAGTTCGGGGACGTGGGTCAGGGCGAGGGCGCAGACGACGGTGTCGACCGCGTTGTCGGGAAGCGGCAGCCGGCGCAGGTCGGCCTGCTGGAACCCGATGTCGGGCAGGCGCTCGCGGGCCCGGGCGAGCATCTGCGGTGAGGCGTCCATGCCGATCACCCGGTGGCCGAGCCGGTGCAGGTGGGCGGTGTGGCGGCCGGTGCCACAGGCCGCGTCCAGGGCGGTGCCGACCGGCAGGGCGTCCAGGAGCCGCCGGACGACGGGCTGTTCGACGTCGATCATCTGATTGCCGGGGGCGTCGTAGGACGCTGCCCAGGTCCGGTAGACCTCGGCCGTGCTGATCGTGCCCGGCGCGGCTGTCAGCGGCTCGGCCCCGGCGAGGTCGGGTGCGTCGAGCAGCGCGCGGATCTCGGCGATCCGGGCCTCGACGAACGCTCGGTCGGCGGTTCCCTCCCGGAAGCCGCGCAGCAGCGCGGCGCCTTCGACGCCCAGCAGGAATCCCAGCGGACTCAGATACGTCATCCGGGGACCGTACGGCCGGCCGCTCCAGCGGTTCCACCGGTTTACCGGCCCGCCCGGGGACCGTGGCGAGCGCGGGCCGCCCCCTTACGCCTCCGCCGCGTCCGTCCTGAGCGCGGCCGCGTCGATCACCTCGTCGAGGATGTCGCGGGAGCGCCGCAGGTCGGCGATCATGCGGTCGATGCGTTCGCGTTCCGTGCACAGCTCGTCGACCAGCTTGCGGTCGGCGATCTCGGACGGGCCGCCGTCGGCGTCGCGCATGCAGGGCAGCAGTACGGCTATCTTCTTACTGGCCAGGCCGGCCGCGTAGAGCGCCTGGATGCGGATCACCCGGTCGATCGCCCAGTCGCCGAACTCGCGGTGGCCGCCGGGCGTTCGCTCGGAACGCAGCAGGCCCTGCTGCTCGTAGTAGCGCAGCGACCGCTCGCTGACTCCGGTGCGCCGGGCGAGTTCCCCGATCCGCATGCCGATCCCTCCCCGTTCCCGTTTCCCCGTCGTTCAAGCTCCCCCGTCGTTCCCTGCTTCCCCGACGTTCCTGCTTCCCGATCCCGGGTGGCCGAGGCTACTTGAATCTGACACCGGTGTCAGGATCTACCGTCCCGGCATGACGATCACAGCGGCTCAGACCGCACCCGAGTCCCCCGCCGTCTCCGCACTGCTCACGCCCGCCCGGCTGGGCGCCCTGCGCCTGCCCAACCGCCTGGTGATGGCGCCCATGACCCGTAACCGCGCCGGCGCCGACGGCGTCCCCGGGCCGCTGATGGCCGGCTACTACGCCCAGCGCGCGTCCGCCGGTCTGATCATCGCCGAGGCCGCCACCCCGAACGCCGTCGGCCAGACGTACCCGAACATCCCGGCGATCCACCGCCCCGAGCACGTGGCCGGCTGGCGGACGGTCACCGATGCCGTACGGGCGGCCGGCGGCCGGATGTTCCTGCAGTTGCAGCACGGCGGACGCATCGGGCACCCGGAGAACAACCTCGCCGGGCTGACCCCTGTCGCGCCTTCGCCGATCCCGCTGCCCGAGGGCATCCACACGCCCGGCGGCCACCAGGAATCGGTGGTCCCCGAGGAGATGACCGCCGATCAGATCGCCGCCACCGTCGCCGACTTCGCGTCCGCCGCGCGCAACGCGGTGGACGCCGGCTTCGAGGGCGTCGAGGTGCACGCGGCCAACGGCTACCTGCTGCACCAGTTCCTGGCCGGGAACACCAACCACCGCACGGACGCGTACGGCGGCCCGGTCGCGCACCGGATCCGGTTCGTGGTGGAGGTGGTCCGCGCCGTGGCCGCCGCGATCGGACCGGAACGGGTGGGGGTGCGCGTGGCGCCCGGGATCACCGTCAACGGCATCGAGGAGGGCGACACCGAGGCCATCTACCCGGCGCTGCTCGGCGCGCTCGACGGTCTCGGGCTCGCGTACCTGCACGTCGTGTTCGCCGACCCCGGCAGCGCGCTCTTCAGGGAGATCCGGACGGCCTGGCGCGGCCCGCTGATCGCCAACCCGGTGCTGGGGTGGGGCGGTCCGCTGCCCGACGACGCCGGGCGGGCGGCCGGCGAGCGGCTGCTGGCGGCGGGCGCGGACCTGATCGCGCTGGGGCGCTCGTTCCTGGCCAATCCTGACCTGGTGCACCGGATCGAGGTCGGCGGCCCGATCAACCAGGTCAGGGAGGCGGGGTTGATGTACACGGGCGGGGCGGAGGGGTACACGGACTATCCGACGCTGGCCGCCGCACCGAGAGCGTGAGCCCGGCCGGGGCCCGGCGTCCTACGTGTTCACGTCCTCACGTCCTCACGTCCTCAGGGAAGCGCCAGTACGTCGACCTGCGGCTCGATCACGCTGTGGGTGAGGTCGTGCCCCGGAACGTCAGGCGTCGTGGTGTAGAAAGCGGCGATCACCTTGCCGGTCCGCACGACCGTGAAGACGACCGGGGTGGTGTGCGGGCCGGACTTGTGGTCGTCCACGGTCTGGGTGAGCCGGAAGGACACCGCCTCGTCCCCGAGGTCGGGGGTCCGCACCTGGGTGAGGTGGCCGTAGGCGACGGTGAGGATGCGGGAGCTGACCGTGAACTGCCGGCAGGAGTGCAGGGCGGCGGTGAGGCCGGCGATCACCTGGTGCGCGCCGCCGCCCGCGAAGGACGCCAGGGACATCGTCAGGCCGAGCTCCCCGTCGTACGTGAACACGGAGACGGCCTTCTGCTCGGCGAACGCGTGCGGGTCGGGGTCGCTGTCGAAGCCGGTGAGGTTCTGCAGCGGCTGGCAGGCGGCGGGCTTGACCTCGGTGCTCGCGGCGGAGCCGAGGTGCATGCCGAGGTCGATGCCGCTGCCGAACGCGCCCTCCTTGACCGGCGTGAAGGTGAAGTTCCCGACGTCGGTCGACCCGACCAGGAGCGACGTGAGCTGCCGCCCGTCGAGCACGGAGTCCGCGGCGCGCGTCGCGCTCGGCGTTGTCGCGGCCGGCGTTGCCGCCGCCGGTGCCTTCGTGGCCGGTGCCGTCGCGGCCGTGGTCTTCGCGCCCGTGGTCTTCGCCGACGCGGACAGCTTCGGCTTCCCGTCCGCCGTGCCGCCTCCGCCGCAGGCCGTGAGCCCGCCGGCCGCGGCGACCGCGCAGAGCGCCAGCACCGCGGGCGCCACTCTCCTGATCACTGTTCCCCCCGAGCCATGGCGGTCGCCAGGTGCGGCCATGGAACCCCGAGACTCTCACAACTCCGCGGGCCGGGACGCCGGTTCACCCCGTCCACCGGGCGTCCCCGTGAGACGACAGGCGCCCCACCGCGAGGCGCGCGCCGCACCGTCAGACGAGACGGGCCTCGATGCCGTCGAGCAGGAAGTCGAGGCCGACCCGGAAGGTGTGGTCGGCGTCGTGGTGCGCGGCGTCGCGGACCACCGTGGCCAGCGCGGGGAACCGTCCACTGGCGAACGTCCGGTCCAGGTAGGGCCCGAGGGCGACCTGCCAGCGCTTCTCGTCCATCCCGGTGGCCCGTTCGGCGCGGCGCTCGGCGATCTCCCGGCGCACCGCGCCGATCACGTAGGCGTTCACCGCGCTGACCACCGGCATGACGGAGTCCACGTCGATGCCGCCGGCGCCGCTGAGCGCGGCCACCACGACCTCGCCCTTGGCCAGCGCGTTCGGCCCGAGCTGCGGGCGGCCGCCGAGCAGGTCGGCGAGCCATTCGTGCTCGTGGGCGGCCTGCCGGGTGGTCTCCGCGAGCGACCGCAGCATCTCCCGCCAGCTGTCCCCGGCCGGCCGGATCTCGGCGTGGACCGCGTCGACCATCAGGTCGAGCAGCTCCTCCTTGCCGGCGAGGTAGCCGTACAGCCGCATCGGCCCGACGTTCAGCGCGGTGGCTACCTTGCGCAGGGACACCGCCTCCAGGCCGTCGGCGTCGGCCAGCCGGATCGCCGCGCGGACGATGCGCTCCCGGTTCAACGGGGCCGGCACCGGCCGGTCCGGCGGCTCCGGCCGCTCCCACACCAACATGGCGCCCACAGTACATCGCATGGAGCGATACAGTGTATCGACCTGTACGCCGTATCGAGGAGGCATCCGCATGACCGGAACCACGCCCACCACCAGGATCGCCATCGTCGGGGCGGGCCTCGGCGGGCTGGCCCTCGCCCGCGTGCTGCACGTGAACGGCATCGGCTCCGTCGTCTACGAGCGCGAACGGTCGCGCGGCGCGCGCGGGCAGGGCGGCATGCTCGACATACATTCCGGGCAGCGGGCGCTGCGCGACGCGGGCCTGATCGAGCGCTTCCACGCGATCGCCCGCCCCGAGGGCCAGGACATGCGGCTGCTCGAACCGGACGGCACCCTCCTGCACCAGGAGGACACCCCCGACGGCGCCCCGTCCGCCCGCCCCGAGGTCGACCGCGCCGACCTGCGCGCCCTGCTGCTCGACTCGCTCCCCGAGGGAACGGTCCGCTGGGGCCACGCGTTCGAACGCGCGGAGGGCGGCCGGCTGTACTTCACCGGCGGCGGCAGCACGCCGTACGACCTGCTGGTCGGCGCCGACGGCGCGGAATCGCGGGTCCGCGCGCTGCTCACCGACGCGCGCCCGGCGTTCATCGGCCAGCACGTCATCGAGCTCGGCATCCCCGACGCCGACCGGACCCGTCCCGACCTCGCGGCGATGGTGGGGCGCGGCAACTACTGGGTGCTCGGCAACCGGCAGGCACTGTCGGCGCAGCGCAACGGGGACGGCCGCGTGCGCGTCTACCTCAGCTTCCACACCGCCGACGAGGACTGGCTCGCCACCAGCGGCATCCCGTTCGACGACCCGGCCGCCGCCCGCCTGCGGCTGATCGACCTGTTCGCCGGCTGGCACCCGCGCTTCACCGCACTGATCGCGGCCTGCGACGACACGATCGTCCCCCGCTCGCTGACCACCCTCCCGCCCGGCCTGACCTGGCCCTCGACCCCGGACGTGACCCTGCTCGGCGACGCCGCCCACCTGATGCCCCCGGTCGGCCAGGGCGCCAACATGGCCCTGCTCGACGCCGCCCACCTCGCCCTGTCACTGGCGGCCCACCCCGACGCCGTCCCGACAGCCCTCAAAACCTACGAACGCGAGATGTTCGACCGCACAAGCACGGCCGCCCGAATGTCCGCAGACATGCAGTCCCTCTTGTCCTCCCCCGACGCAGCCCAAAAAATGCTCGCCTTCTTCCAACCCACCTGACGCCCCGCCGCCCTCCCAGGCCGACGCCCCCACGAGAACGTCCGCCCAATGCCGGAACTCAGGCGCCTTCGCGCAGGTACAGGTCGCGCAGCAGGCCGATCTCGCCGCCGTGGTGGGTGACCTCTTTCAGGGCGTGCAGCGTGAGCTTCAGATAGGTCTCGTCGGCCCAGCCGCCGGGGCCCATGCCGATCGGCGCCAGGAGACGCCTGTCTCCGAGGGCCGCGATACGGGAGATGAAGTGCTCCCAGTCGTCGGCCAGCGCCTGGACGCCGTCTTTCGCCGTGCCCGGCCACTCGTGGCGGTCGCCGAGTCCGGGAACGTCGTCGAAGAAGTGGATCACATAGCCGCGCAGGCAGAGGTTGCCGATGTGCCAGACGCGCCAGGCGATCGTCGTGAAGGGGTCCGGTTCCCCCGGCCCGGATTCCGGGAACAGCGTGCCGACGCGGAAGACCCCGTCGTCACCGGGACGGATGCTGACGCAGTCGCCGACCGGCTCCCAGAGGTACTCGGCGTCGGTCAGCCCCTCCATCCGCTCGAACAGCCGGAACCGCACGTTCTCGAAGACCGCGAGAACGTCACGCGTGACAGGGTCGGGCGCGATCACGTCAGCCATGTCAGCTCCAGGGCAGGGCGGTTGGCGACAAGCAGCCGGTCAGGTCTGGGCCATGTCCACGAAGCGGGAGTAGTGGCCCTGGAAGGCCACCGTGATCGTGGCGGTGGGGCCGTTGCGGTGCTTGGCGACGATCAGGTCGGCCTCGCCCGCGCGGGGGGACTCCTTCTCGTAGGCGTCCTCGCGGTGCAGCAGGATCACCATGTCGGCGTCTTGTTCGATCGAGCCGGATTCGCGCAGGTCGGAGACCATGGGCTTCTTGTCCGTGCGTTGTTCGGGGCCGCGGTTCAGCTGGGAGAGGGCGATCACCGGAACCTCCAGCTCCTTGGCCAGGAGCTTGAGGTTTCGGGACATGTCGGAGACCTCTTGCTGGCGGCTCTCGGGGCGGCGGGAGCCGCCGGACTGCATCAGCTGGAGGTAGTCGATCACCACCAGGCGCAGGTCGTTGCGCTGTTTGAGGCGGCGGCACTTGGCGCGGATCTCCATCATCGACAGGTTCGGCGAGTCGTCGATGTAGAGCGGGGCCTCGGTGACGTCGGACATCCGGCGGGCGACCTTCGTCCAGTCGTCGTCGGTCATCGTGCCGGAGCGCATGTGGTGCAGGGCGACCCGGGCCTCGGCGGACAGCAGGCGCATCGCGATCTCGTTGCGGCCCATCTCCAGGGAGAAGATGACGCTGGGCATCTTGTGCGCGATGGAGCAGGTGCGGGCGAAGTCCAGGGCGAGGGTGCTGTTGTGGGTGGGCACCATCGAGCGGGTGGCCAGGTAGAGGTGTTCGGGGTTGGCCACCTGGACGCAGCGGACGGGGACGCTGTCGATCTCGGTGACGTCGGTGATGAAGCGGCGGGTCGGCCGCGGGTTGCCGGGGCGGCGGCGCCGCGCGTGCAGGCGCTGCTCGGGTGCGGCGCCGAAGACCTCGTCGTCGGTGGCGAAGGTGACGGTGCGGGGGGACGGTTCGGCGGCGCGCGCCCCGGCCGGTCCAGGTGCGGCGGTGCGGCAGCGGTAGCCGAGGCCGGTCAGCAACTCGCGGAAGTCGGCGGCCAGTCGGGAGGTGGCGGCGGTGAACCGTACGGTGCCGGCGGCGGTGACCGTTCCGGCGGTGTCGAGCAGCCCGGCCAGCAGGTCGCGGCGCTGGGCGACGGAGGCCCGCAGGTAGGCCGGGGGGATGCGGTCGGGCGAGCCGGGTGCGGGGGACGCCGCGGCGGCGCCGAGCTCGTACGGGGGGACCGGCAGGTCGTCGCGGTCGGGCAGGGCGAGCGGCGCGGTGTTGCGGACGGTGTGGTTCAGCCGCCGGTCGGCGCGGGTCTCGCAGCGTAGCGTCCCGGCGATCTCCTTGGTCGTCCTGACGGCGGGGCCGGACGAAGGACCGGATGAGGGGCTGGTCGACGGGCCGGTCGACGATCCGGTGGCGCGGCGCGAGGCTGCGGTCTCGGTGAGCCACTGGTGGTCGGCGTCGGCGACGACCGCCGTGCCGTCGTCGAACGTGACCCGGTAGCAGGGGCGGCCGGTCATGACCTCGGTGGCGGCGACCACCCGGGTCGGCCGGCCGTCGGCGCCGATCAGCTCGTCGCCGACCCGGACCTCGCCCATGGTCGTCCACCCGGCCGGCGTCGGCAGCGGTGTGTCGAGCGCGAGCGCCTTGCCCATCGCGGGGCGGGCGGCGATGACGATCATCTGACCGGGGTGCAGGCCGTTGGTGAGCGAGTCGAGGTCGGTGAAGCCGGTCGGCACGCCGGACATCTGGCCGCTGCGCGAGCCGATCGCCTCGATCTCGTCGAGCGCGCCCTCCATGATGTCGCCGAGCGGCAGGTAGTCCTCGGACGTGCGCTGCTCGGTGACGGCGTAGATCTCGGCCTGGGCGTTGTTGACGATCTCGTCGACGTCGCCGTCGGCCGCGTATCCCATCTGGGTGATGCGGGTGCCGGCCTCGACCAGCCGGCGCAGGACGGCGCGCTCGTGGACGATCTCGGCGTAGTACTCGGCGTTGGCGGCGGTCGGCACCGCGTTGACGAGGGTGTGCAGATACGGGGCACCGCCGACCCGGGCGATCTCGCCGCGCTTGGTGAGCTCGGCCGCGGTGGTGATCGGGTCGGCGGGCTCGCCGCGGGCGTAGAGGTCGAGGATCGCGGTGTAGATGGTCTCGTGCGCGGGGCGGTAGAAGTCGGCACCCTTGAGCACCTCCACCACGTCGGCGATGGCGTCCTTGGAGAGCAGCATGCCGCCGAGCACGGACTGTTCGGCGTCCAGGTCCTGCGGCGGGACCCGCTCGAAGCCGCCGCCGCCCTCGGACCAGCGGCTGTTTCCGGAGCCGCCGTCGTCGCCGGGGTTCTTCTTGCGGAACTGGCTGACGGGCGCGCGCTCGGGGGCGTGGTCCCGGTCCTCAGGGGGCATATCCGGCCACGGGTCGTCGGAGGGTTCGGGCTGGCTCATCGCCGCCACCTCCTCCTGTCCGACCGGTCCGGCCGGACCCCGCGTGCGTGCCACTCTTTCACGGCTCTGCCCCGAGAACGGAGCCACCCGGCCGTGCTCGTGGCGCGTCGGGAAGGCTCCACCGTAGGGGTAGCAGGCGCCCTGACCAACCCGGTTATCCACAGGGGGTGTGGACAGCGGCGACATACCTGTGGAGAAGTGCCCCGAACCTGTGTACAGCCCTTGGGACAGTGCTGTGGACAAGCTGACAATCAGCTCGCCGTAGCCATCCTGACCTGCGGTTTCTCCATCCATAGGCTGTGCAGGAGAAAAACTTTCCGCCGCGGCTCAAGATCGCCACAAACACGGCGGAGTAGATCACTCTATGCAGTCGGCAGTAATAACCGAATCAGCTATTGGACTCTTACTTGTGGACGATTAGGCTGTGCCTGTGAATCCGTTGGTCGAGCCACCCGAGCAGCAGGACCCGGCCGGCCGCACCCGCGGCCAGGGCCCGGCCCGGCGCACCCGCCGCACCGCCCCGGGGCCGCGCCGGCGGCACGACCGGGAGATCATCGCACTCGCGCTGCCCGCCTTCGGCGCCCTGGTCGCCGAACCACTTTTCGTCATGGTCGACAGCGCGGTCGTCGGCCATCTGGGCACCGCGCAACTGGCCGGACTCGGCGTCGCGGCCACCCTGCTGACCACTGCCGTCAACATCTTCGTCTTCCTCGCGTACGCCACCACCGCCGCCGTGGCCCGCCGGGTCGGCGCGGGCGATCCGCTCGGGGCGCTGCGGCAGGGCGTGGACGGCATCTGGCTCGCGCTGCTGCTCGGCGCGCTGGTGATCGCCGCCGTACTCCCGGGAGCGCCCGCCCTGGTGGACCTGTTCGGCGCGTCGCACACCGCCGCCCCGTACGCCACCAGCTATCTGCGGATCAGCTCGCTCGGCATCCCGGCGATGCTGGTGGTGCTGGCCGCGACCGGCGTACTGCGCGGCCTCCAGGACACCCGCACCCCGCTGTACGTGGCCGTGGCCGGATTCACCGCCAACGCTGGCCTGAACGCGGGGCTGGTCTACGGCGCCGGCCTCGGCATCGCCGGCTCCGCCTGGGGGACGGTGATCGCGCAGAACGGCATGGCGGCGGTCTACCTGGCGGTGGTGGTGCGCGGGGTACGGCGCAAGGCGGCGGAGGCCGCGGAGGCGCGGCGGGACACGGAACCGGAGTGGGGCTCGGGACGGGACCTGGGGCCGGACGTGCGGCCGGACGCGGGATCGGAACGGGACCCGGGGGCCGATGCGCCGGGCCGGGCCGAGTGGTGGGCGCTGCTGCGCCCGGACGCCGCCGGGATCCGCGCCTGCGCCAGGGCCGGCGCGCCCCTGCTGGTCCGTACCCTCAGCCTGCGCGCCGTCCTGATCATCGCCACCGCCGTCGCCGCCCGGCTCGGCGACACCGAGATCGCCGCCCACCAGATCACCCTGACCGTCTGGTCGCTGCTGGCCTTCGCGCTGGACGCGATCGCCATCGCGGGACAGGCGATCATCGGCCGGTATCTGGGCGCCGACGATCCGGCGGGCGCCCAGGGCGCCTGCCGGCGGATGGTCGAGTGGGGAGTGGCCTGCGGGGTCGTCCTCGGGCTGCTGGTGGTGCTGTCCCGGCCGCTGATCGGCCCGCTGTTCAGCTCCGACCCGGCGGTCCGGCACGCGCTGGCGTCCGCGCTGCTGGTGGTGGCGATCGCCCAGCCGGTGGCCGGGGTGGTCTTCATCCTGGACGGGGTGCTGATGGGCGCGGGCGACGGGCCGTATCTGGCCTGGTCGATGCTGGCGACGCTGGCGGTCTTCGCGCCCGTCGCGTTCGCCGTCCCGGCGCTGGGCGGCGGCCTCACCGCGCTGTGGTGGGCGATGGGCCTGATGATGCTCACCCGTCTCGCGGCGCTGTGGCCGCGCACCCGCTCCGGCCGCTGGATCGTCACCGGCGCCGCACGCTGAGCACGGCAAAGGGCCGGACATCCCCCAGGACGTCCGGCCCTCCGCGCGCACCCACCACGTACCGATGTTCCACGTGGAACATGCGCTTGCGCCGCCTTAAGCGGCCACGACCTCCAGGTCGAGCACAGCCTCGACCTCAGGGTGCAGTCGCACCGAGATCTTGTGCGCGCCCAGCGTCTTGATCGGCGAACCGACCTCGACCCGGCGCTTGTCGACCGCCGGCCCACCCGCGGCCTTGATCGCCGCGGCGATGTCGGCCGGCGTGATGGAGCCGAACAGCCGGCCGGTGTCCCCGGCGCGGGTGCTGAGCTTGACCCGGACGCCCTGGAGCTGCGCCTTGACCGCGGTCGCGTCTTCCAGCGAGTGGATCTCGCGGATACGGCGGGCGCGGCGGATCTGCTCGACGTCCTTCTCGCCACCCTTGGTCCACGCGATGGCGAAGCCCCGCGGGATCAGGTAGTTACGGGCGTAGCCCGGCTTGACGTCCACGATGTCGCCGGCGGCACCCAGGCCGCTGACCTCGTTGGTCAGGATGATCTTCGACATTCTCGGTCACCCTTCCCTTATCGAGCGGTCGACGTGTACGGCAGCAGCGCCATCTCACGGCTGTTCTTCACAGCCGTGGCGACGTCACGCTGGTGCTGCGTGCAGTTGCCGGTGACGCGGCGGGCACGGATCTTGCCACGGTCGGAAATGAACTTCCGCAGCATGTTCGTGTCCTTGTAGTCCACGTACACGGTCTTGTCCTTGCAGAACGCGCAGACCTTCTTCTTCGGCTTGCGCGGAGGCGGCTTCGCCATGGTGATTCTCCTATGCGATCAAGAAGTGTGAGGTGTCCGCCCTAGAAGGGCGGCTCATCCGAGTAGCCGCCACCGGACTGGCCGCCGGAGCCGCCAGAGCCGCCGCCCCAGTTGCCGCCGCCGCCACCGCTCGCGCCGGACTGGCCGCCGCCAGCCGGAGCGCTGGTCGCCCACGGGTCGTCGGCGGGAGCCCCGCCGCCGCCCTGCTGGCCGCCACCGGAGCCGCCGCCCCAGCTGCCGCCACCCTGGGCACCGCCCTGGCCGCCACCGCCGCCGTAGCCACCCTGCTGTCCGCTACGGCCGCCACCACTTGTCTTGGTGATCTTGGCCGTGGCGCTCCGCAGGCTGGCGCCGACCTCGTCGACGTCCAGTTCGTAGACCGTGCGCTTGACGCCCTCGCGGTCCTCGTAAGAGCGCTGCTTGAGACGGCCCTGCACGATCACGCGCATGCCGCGCTGGAGCGACTCTGCGACGTTCTCCGCCGCCTGCCGCCAGACCGAGCAGGTCAGGAACAGGCTGTCGCCGTCCTTCCACTCGTTGGTCTGCCGGTCGAAGGTGCGGGGAGTGGACGCGACGCGGAACTTCGCGACCGCCGCACCGGACGGGGTGAAGCGCAGCTCGGGGTCGTCGACAAGATTGCCCACGACCGTGATGACGGTGTCGCCTGCCATGGCATGACCTCTCGGCGGGTGCGTGTGCTGACTGCTTCTGGTTGCTGCTGCGACAGCCGATGGTGACCGGCTGCTGCTACTCGGTTACCGAAATGCCCCGAACCCTGGTGGGATCAGTGCAGTTCCGGGCGCAGGACCTTGGTCCTGAGCACCGACTCGTTCAGGTTGAGCTGACGGTCCAGCTCCTTGACGACCTCGGGTGATGCCTTGAGGTCGACGACCGAGTAGATGCCCTCGGGCTTCTTGTTGATCTCATAGGCGAGCCGGCGACGGCCCCAGGTGTCGACCTTCTCCACGTTGCCGCCGCCATTGCGGACGACGGCGAGGAAGGAGTCGATCAGCGGGGAGACAGCGCGCTCCTCGAGATCGGGGTCGAGAATGAGCATGAGCTCGTAGTGACGCATAGTGGAACCCACCTCCTTTGGTCTCAGCGGCCACGGCGTTTCCGTGGCAGGAGGGTTTGGCTTGCGTCGCAACGGTAACGCGGGCCACTGACAATCAGGCCGCGCGCAGAAGACACCGGTGCAGACCGTACAGACTACCCGCACCGTTCCCCCGGGTTGAAATCCGCCCCCTTATGCCCTCAATCTGTACACATCGGGTGTGAAGGGCGCCACAGTGCGCCGCTACTCCGTCACGGAGGTGCCTCATGGCACAGCAAGTGGACCGGACCCATCGCCTCACTCACTTCACGTTCAACACCGACGGCCGCCCCCATCCGCTGGAGAACACGCTGGTCGCGGTCACCGTGCTGCTCGGCGGCATCGCGATCGTGGCGTCGGCGTTCAACAGCCAGCACCTGCTCAGCTCCTGGTCGGGCCTGGCCGGGATCTTCACCGGCGGCTACGGCCAGTTCATCTCGGCCACCACGGCGGAGCGCTTCGCGCTGATCATCGGACTCGGGATGGCCGCGGTCGGCTTCTATATCGGCATGGCCCACGGCGGCCTCTTCGGCAACACCTGAGGAGGTGCCCGAGGCGGTACCGGACCTCCGGCGTGCGGTAGTCAGGGGCGCTCCCCCCGCACAGTAGGCTTCGGGCCAGCAAAGCCGCCACAGACCGTCGTGAGCATGGGGAGCGCCCCGCATGAGCCTGAGCCTGAGGACCATCAGCCGAGAGCAGCATCTGGCGTACATCCAGAGTCTGCCCGAGGCGAGCCACTGCCAGGTCCCGGCATGGGCCGATGTGAAGTCCGAGTGGCGTTCGGAGAGCCTTGGCTGGTTCGACGACGGCAGCGGGCAGCTCGTCGGCGTCGGCCTGGTGCTGTACCGGCAGATCCCCAAGCTGAAGCGGTACCTGGCGTATCTGCCCGAGGGCCCGGTGATCAACTGGTACGCGCCCAACCTGGAGGAGTGGCTGCAGCCGATGCTGCGGCACCTCAAGCAGCAGGGCGCCTTCACCGTGAAGATGGGGCCGCCGGTGGTGATCCGCCGCTGGGACGCGAACAGCGTCAAGGCCGGTATCGCCGACCCGGCCGTCAAGCGGCTGCGCGAGGTGGAGGCCGGCTTCATCGAGCCGCGCGCCTTCGAGGTGATCGACCGGCTGCGCCGGCTCGGCTGGCAGCAGGGCGAGGACGGCGGCGCGGGCTTCGGCGACGTGCAGCCGCGCTACGTCTACCAGGTGCCGCTGGAGAACCGCTCGCTGGACGACATCCTCAAGGGCTTCAACCAGCTGTGGCGGCGCAACATCAAGAAGGCCGAGAAGGCCGGCGTGCAGGTGATCCAGGGCACCTACGACGACCTGCCGACCTGGCAGCAGCTCTACGAGGTCACCGCCGAGCGGGACCACTTCAGGCCGCGCCCGCTGTCGTACTTCCAGCGGATGTGGACCAAGCTCAACGCCGAGGACCCCAACCGGATGCGGCTCTACCTGGCCGTGCACGAGGGCGAGCCGGTGGCCGCGGCCACCATGCTCACCGTCGGCCGGCACGTCTGGTACTCCTACGGCGCCTCCGCCAACCACAAGCGCGAGGTGCGGCCGTCCAACGCGATGCAGTGGCGGATGCTGCGGGACGCGTACGCGATGGGCGCCAGCGTCTACGACCTGCGCGGCATCAGCGACTCGCTGGACGAGAACGACCATTTGTTCGGCCTGATCCAGTTCAAGGTGGGCACCGGCGGCCAGGCTGCCGAATACTTGGGCGAGTGGGACTTCCCGCTCAACAAGCTGCTCCACAAGGCTCTCGACATCTACATGTCACGACGCTGACGGCGGCCGGCCGGCAGCGGTAGACAGCAGCAGAAGAAAGGTCCTGATCAGGCCATGGCCCTCACCTTGTACGTCGACACCGCACGCTGGCGTGCCCATCAGCTGTCCGTGGCCGACCAGTTCCCCGGCCTGGTGCCGGTCTGCAAGGGAAACGGCTACGGCTTCGGCCACGAGCGGCTGGCCGACGAGGCCACCCGGCTGCGCTCGGACATGCTGGCGGTCGGCACGACGTACGAGGCCGCCAGGATCAAGGACTTCTTCAGCGGCGACCTGCTGGTGCTCACCCCGTACCGGCTGGGCGAGGAGCCGGTGCCGCTGCCCGACCGGGCGATCCGCTCGGTGTCCTCGGTGGAGGGCGTGCGCGGCCTGGTCGGCGCGCGGGTGGTCATCGAGGTGATGAGCAGCATGCGGCGGCACGGCGTCGCCGAGGACGACCTGGTCAAGCTGCACACGGCGATCGACGACGTACGGCTGGAGGGCTTCGCCATCCACCTGCCGCTGGACCGCACCGACGGCAGCGACGCGGTGGAGGAGGTCTTCGGCTGGATGGAGCGGCTGCGGGCGGCCAGGCTGCCGCTGCACACCATGTTCGTCAGCCATCTGAAGGCGACCGAACTGGCGCAGCTGCGCCAGCAGTTCCCGCAGACCAGGTTCCGGGCCAGGATCGGCACGCTGATGTGGCTGGGCGACCACGACGCCACCGAGTACCGCGGCGCGGTACTGGACGTCACCCGGATCGCCAAGGGCGAGCGGTACGGCTACCGGCAGGAGAAGGCCGGCGCGGACGGGCACCTGGTGGTGGTGGCCGGCGGCACCTCGCACGGGGTGGGCCTGGAGGCGCCGAAGGCGCTGCACGGGCTGATGCCGCGGGCCAAGGGCGTGGCGCGGGCCAGCCTGGCCACCGTCAACCGCAACCTGTCGCCGTTCGTCTGGGCGGGCAAGCAGCGGTGGTTCGCGGAGCCGCCGCACATGCAGGTCTCGATCCTGTTCCTGCCGAGCGACGTGGCCCCGCCGGCAGTCGGCGACGAGCTGGTGGCGCATCTGCGGCACACCACCACCCAGTTCGACCGGATCGTGGACCGGCACCCGGCCTGAGCCGCCCCGCCAGAGCCGCCCCGCCAGAGCCGCCCGGCTGAGCCGCCCTTACTCGGGCGGCAGCGGGTCCTTGCCGTCCAGAGCGGCACGCTCCAGGGGATCGAGGCCCCACTCCACCGGCGGCCCGGAGAACGGCGCCGCGTGCCGCGCGTCGTGCGGCTGCTCGCCCAGGACGAAGACGTCCTCGGCCCCGTCGAGCACCCCGCCGGCCGGATCGTCGTCGCCGTCCCAGCGCAGCACGTCGTGCTCCGGCAGCATCATGTCCCGCAGCACCATGCCGCACAGGTAGAGCGTGCCGAGCAGGTGGACGCCGATGGCCAGGTGGTAGCCGTCCATGGACAGCCCGTGGTGCTTGGTGCCGCCGTTGACGTAGGCGAGCTGCATCCAGATCCCGACGAAGTACAGCACCTCCGCGCCCTGCCAGATCAGCAGGTCGCGCCAGCGCGGCCGGGCCAGCACCGCGAGCGGCAGCAGCCACAGCACGTACTGCGGCGAGTAGACCTTGTTGCTGATGATCAGCGCGGCCACCAGCAGGAACGCGACCTGGGCGAACCGCGGGCGGCGCGGGGCGTAGAACACCACCGCCGCGATGCCCGCGGTCAGCAGGATCATCAGCGCGGCCACGTACACGCTCACGTTGCTCAGCGGGTTGCCGGTGCGCTGCATGATGATCAGCCAGACGGACCCGTAGTCGACGCCTCTGGTGCGGCTGAAGCTGTAGAACTCCGACCAGCCGTCCCTGGCGAGCAGGATCACCGGCAGGTTGACCACCAGCCAGGACAGCACCGCGCCGCCGAGCGCCGCGCCGAACGCCCGCATCCGCCCGGCCCGCAGGCACAGCAGGAACAGCGCGAGCAGCAGCAGGACGGGATAGAGCTTGGCCGCGGTCGCCAGGCCGATCAGCACACCGGCGGCCAGCGGGCGGCTGCGCGCCCACAGCATCATCCCGGCGGCGGCCAGCGCCACCGCGAACAGGTCCCAGTTGATGGTCGCGGTCAGCGCCAGTACGGGGGAGAGCGCGATCAGCAGGCCGTCCCACGGCCGGCGGCGCAGGTTGGTGCGGGAGACGAACACCACCAGCGCGGCGGCGCAGACCAGCAGCATGCCGGAGTTGACGATCCAGTAGATCTGCTGCCGGTGCTGCATGCTGCCGCCGTGCGGGGTCAGCCAGGAGGCGACCTCCATGAACAGCCCGGTGAGCACCGGGTATTCAAGGAAGTGGAAGCCGCTGCCGGAGACCGAGTCCGGGATCCGGTCGAAGTACGGCACCAGGTCGTCGGCGAAGCCCCGGGTGCCGTACAGGTGCGGGATGTCGGAGTAGCAGGCGTGGATGTACTGCGCGTCCCCCGGCTTGAACCACCCGGAGTTGTAGCAGGACACCTTCTGCACCATGCCGAGCGCGAACATCCCGATGGCCACGAGCACCATCACGCGCAGCGGGTTCCACCAGCGGCTGCCGCCGATCGCGGCCCACCGCCCGGCCGGCCCGCCGATGAGTTCGCTGCCTGCCGCGGCCAGCGGGTCCTCGTCGGTGGGCCGCACGGGTACCGGCGGCTGTTCGTCCTCTTCGCGCTTTCCGCGGTAGCGCACGCTCGTCATGGCGCCATCCTGCCGTATGTCGGCGATCCGTCAGTTGCCCTGCCCGGTGTTATTGCCGTTGTTGTTGCGCCCGGGCGGCCCACCGGAGTTGCCCGGTTCCGTGGTGGCGCCACCGGACGGCGGTGGCGTGGTCGTCGACCCGCAGGTGGGATCCCACGGCATGCACACCGGCGGCGTCGTACTGGTCGGCGGCGTGGTGGGCGGAGTGGTCGGCGGCGTCGTCATCGGCGTCGTCGGCGCAGTGGTGGGCGGCGTCGTCGGCGGCGTCGTCATCGGCGTCGTCGGCGGCGTGGTGACCGGCGTGTTCGACGGAGTCGGCAGCGGCGCGCCCGGCTCGTTCGGCGCCTTGCCGTCGCCGATCTTGGTCGGCACCGGGAACCCGGGGTCGGTCTGGCTGCCGAGGGCGGCCTTCATGTACTGCGTCCAGATGGTGGCCGGCAGGTCACCACCGTGGATGGACGAGTTGCCGCCAGTGCCCCACATCGACAGCAGCGTGTGCGTCTTGGTGTCCTCGCGGTACATCACCACGGACGTGGAGAGCTGCTGGGTGTAGCCGACGAACCACGCGGACCTGGTGCCGTTCACGCTGTCGGTGGTACCGGTCTTGCCGGCCGCCGTACGGCCCAGGGCCAGCGCCTTGGTGCCGGTGCCCTTCTTGACCACGTTCTGCAGCACCTTGGTGACGGTGTTGGCGATGTTGGCCGGCAGCGCCTGCTTCGGCTTGGGCTGGGTGAATCCCGACACCGTGTCGCCGTCGCGCAGCACCTTGGTCACCGAGTACGGCTCCACCTGGACACCGGACTTGGCGAAGGTGCCGTACGCGTCCGCCATCCGGATCGCGCTCGGTGTCGAGGTGCCGATGGAGAACGAGGCGACCCGGTCGGCCAGGCTGCCCTTGAGCAGTCCGGCGCTCTCCGCGGTGGACGCCACCTTGTCCAGGCCGACGTCCTCGCCGAGCTGCACGAACGGGCTGTTGACGGAGTTCTGCATGGCTGTGTTCAGCGTGATGTAGCCGGGCTTGGCGTTCGTCTCGTTCTGCTGCTTGAAGAGCGAGCCGTCCTTGTTCTTGACCGGATCGCCGTTGTGGTCCTTGATCTTCAGATCGTCGTCACCGTTGTACTTGGTGTCCGGGGTGATCGGTTTGCCGTTGCTGTAGTTGGTGCCGTACTGCATGCCGGCCGCCAGGACGAACGGCTTGAAGGTCGAGCCCACGGGCACGCCCTGGGTGTCGGCGTTGTTGTTGAACTGGCCGTGCTCGTAGCCCTCACCGCCGTAGATCGCCACGATCTTGCCGTCGCCCGGCACCACGGACGCGGCGCCGTACTGCACGTCGGTGTCGGCGTCCTGGCCGAACTGGTTCTTGTGCGTGCCGCCCGGCTTGATGTTCTTCTTCTTGACGTCGTCCACGGACGTCTTCAGGGCGGCCACGTCGGCCTTGTTGAAGGTCGTGTAGATCTGGTAGCCGCCCTTGGCGAGCTGCGCCCTGGTGATGTCGGAGTGCTGCTCGACGTAGTGGTTGGCGGTGTCCACCAGATAGCTGATCTGGCCGGTCATCCCGGCCTGCGCCTTGAGCCCCTGCGGCATCGGGAACTTGGGGTACAGGGCGCGGGTCGCGGCCGTCATGTGGCCGTCCTGGACCTCCTGGTCCATGATCCAGCCCCAGCGCTCCTCCGCCCTGGCCTTGTTGCTGGCCGCGGTCGCCGCCTTGTCGATGTCGGTGGCGCCCAGCGGGTCGTAGTACGTCGGGCCCTTGAGCAGCGCGGTGAGGAACGCGCACTGGCTGGGGTTGAGCTTGGTGGCGTCCACGCCGTAGTACGTCTGGGCGGCGGCCTGCAGGCCGTAGGCGTTGCGGCCGAAGTAGGAGGTGTTCAGGTAGCCGGTGATGATGTCCTGCTTGTCGACCTTCGCGCCGACCTTGATCGAGATGAACAGCTCCTTGAACTTCCGGCTGATCGTCTGCGACTGGTCGAGCATCGAGTTCTTCACGTACTGCTGGGTGATGGTCGAGCCGCCCTGGGTCTCGCCGCCCTTGGCCATGTTGAACAGCGCCCGGCTGATGCCCTTGGGGTCGATGCCGGAGTCGGTCTCGAAGGTCTTGTTCTCCGCGGAGATCACCGCGTAGCGCATGGCCTTGGGGATCTGGTCGTACGTGATGTTCTGCCGGTTGACCTGGCCGCCGCCGGTGGCGACCATCCGCTGGCCGTTGTCCCAGTAGTAGACGTTGTTCTGGGCGACCGCGGCCTTGTTCTCGTCCGGGATGTCCACCATGGCGTAGGCGATGCCGGCGATGCCGACCAGGGTGCCGACGAAGCCGATGAAGATCGCGGTGACCTGGCGCCAGGACGGCATCCAGTGCCGCCATCCCTCCTTGCCGTAGCGGGGGTAGTCGATGAAGCGCTTCTTGCCGGGGCGGCGGCCGGAGCCGCGATCGCCGCGGCCGGCCGGGCCGCTGCCCGCGGGACCGCCCGGGCCACCGGGGCCGCCGGGCCCGCCGCCGTCGGAGCCGCCCCTGCGGCGGCCGCCGCCACGGCCCTGCGCGGCGCGGCGGGCGGCGGCGCGGCCCTGGTACGGGCCCTGCTCGCCGGCGCCGGAGCGGCCGCCGGAGAGGATGTCGCGGGAGGGGGTGCCACCAGGCGGAGTGCCACCGGGCGGGGTGCCGCCGGCCGGCCGGCCGGTGTGCGAACCGCTCGGCGAGCCGGTGGGGACACCGCGTGCGGGGGTGCCCCCCCGCGGATCTCCGGCCGGGGGTCCGCCGGCGGCGCGCCGGCCACCGGAGGCCGGCGGCGGCGTCGGCTGCTGCCCCCCACCACGCCGGGCGGCAGCACGTCCGCCGGACGGGGACTGCGGCGGCTTGCGACGGTGCTCGCTCATGAACAGATACTCCTCGACAGGCGGGATCGCCTGCAGGCATCGATGACAGTCCGGTCGGTCCCCCTGCGTGCGACTGTGTCAGGTCGCACCACACCAAGGAACCAGACGCACGCCGACGCCACGGGGTTCCCAGTGCTCTGCATGGCGAACAGAGTACGCATGGCCAAAAGACCCGCCATGTGAAGGTTCGTCTCATACCGGGCGGTTGACGGCTCACAGGTTTGCCGATGTGACACCGGTCACCACGAGCCACCTTGCATGATGTGTCGGGCCGTTCTATCGTCCAGATGTATCGAGTCGATACATCGAACCGAGACACTGGATTCAGCCAGTGGTTCGATGTCGATGTCGCGGACGAGGGGACGAGGGATTGAGCAAGCGCTCCGGAATCCTCGAGTTCGCGATTCTCGGTCTGCTGCGTGAGTCGCCCATGCACGGTTACGAGCTGCGCAAGCGGCTCAACACCTCGCTCGGGGTGTTCCGCGCCTTCAGTTACGGGACTCTCTATCCCTGTCTGAAGACGCTGGTCGCCCAGGGGTGGCTGATCGAGGAGACGGCCGCGGACATCGATCCGCAGGCCGCGCCCCTCGCCGGCCGCCGGGCGAAGATCGTCTACCGGCTGACGGCGGCTGGCAAGGAGCACTTCGAGGAGCTGCTCGCCAACTCCGGCCCTGACGCCTGGGAGGACGAGCACTTCGCCGCTCGGTTCGCCTTCTTCGGCCAGACGTCGAAGGACGTCAGGATGCGGGTGCTCGAAGGGCGGCGCAGCCGCCTCGAAGAACGCCTGGAGAAGATGCGCAGCTCGTTGGTGCGCACCCGCGAACGGCTCGACGACTACACGCTCGAGTTGCAGCGGCACGGCATGGAGTCAGTGGAGCGCGAGGTCCGCTGGCTCAACGAGTTGATCGAGACCGAGCGGTCCGGACGCGTCGAGCGGCCGGCTGCCGAGCGGGACGACGACCACCACCACAACCAAGAGAACGGCGGCCGACCCGAAACCCGGGGAACCGCGTGACGATTACACAGGGAGCAACGGGTATGGGTTCGGTTCGCGTAGCCATCATTGGCGTAGGCAACTGCGCCGCGTCGCTGGTGCAGGGTGTCGAGTACTACAAGGACGCCGACCCGAGCGGCCGCGTGCCTGGCCTCATGCACGTGCAGTTCGGCGACTACCACGTGCGTGACGTCGAGTTCGTGGCCGCCTTCGATGTCGACGCGAAGAAGGTCGGCCTCGACCTCGCGGACGCCATCGGCGCCAGCGAGAACAACACGATCAAGATCTGCGACGTTCCGCAGACCGGCGTCACCGTGCAGCGCGGCCACACCAACGACGGCCTGGGCAAGTACTACCGGGAGACCATCGAGGAGTCCACCGAGGCCCCGGTCGACATCGTCCAGATCCTCAAGGACCGCAAGGTCGACGTCCTGGTCTGCTACCTGCCGGTCGGCTCCGAGACCGCGGCGAAGTACTACGCCCAGTGCGCCATCGACGCCAAGGTCGCCTTCGTCAACGCCCTGCCGGTGTTCATCGCGGGCACCAAGGAGTGGGCGGACAAGTTCACCGAGGCCGGCGTGCCGATCGTCGGTGACGACATCAAGTCCCAGGTGGGCGCCACCATCACGCACCGCGTGATGGCCAAGCTCTTCGAGGACCGCGGCGTGCTGCTCGAGCGCACCATGCAGCTCAACGTCGGCGGCAACATGGACTTCAAGAACATGCTGGAGCGCGAGCGCCTGGAGTCCAAGAAGATCTCCAAGACGCAGGCCGTCACCTCGCAGATCCCGGACCGCGACCTGGGCGCCAAGAACGTCCACATCGGCCCGTCGGACTACGTGCAGTGGCTCGACGACCGCAAGTGGGCCTACGTCCGTCTCGAGGGCCGCGCGTTCGGCGACGTCCCGCTGAACCTGGAGTACAAGCTCGAGGTCTGGGACTCCCCGAACTCCGCGGGTGTCATCATCGACGCGCTGCGCGCGGCGAAGATCGCCAAGGACCGCGGCATCGGCGGCCCGATCCTGTCGGCGTCCTCGTACTTCATGAAGTCCCCGCCGGTGCAGTACTTCGACGACGAGGCCCGCGAGAACGTGGAGAAGTTCATCCGCGGCGAAGTCGAGCGCTGACACCTTCCGCGCCTTCCGCGCTTTCCGCGCTGAACTGACGACGAACGGCCCCGGGTCCTGGACCCGGGGCCGTTCGCGCCGTGTGAGGGTGTGATCATGGCTGTTGTGCGCGATCTCCGGGTGCTGCTGCGGCTGCGCGACTTCCGGCGACTGCTCGCGGTACGACTGCTGTCCCAGCTCTCCGACGGCGTCTTCCAGGTCGCGCTGGCCACCTATGTGGTCTTCTCCCCGGAGAAGCAGACCTCGGCCGGCTCGATCGCCTCGGCGATGGCCGTCCTGCTGCTGCCGTACTCGCTGCTCGGTCCGTTCACCGGCGTGCTGCTCGACCGCTGGCGGCGCCGGCAGGTACTGCTCTACTGCAACCTGCTGCGGGCGGTGCTGTCCTGCGGCACGGCGCTGCTGATCCTGCTGCACGTGCCGGACTGGCTGTTCTATCTGTCCGCGCTGTCGGTCACCGCCGTCAACCGCTTCGTGCTGGCGGGCCTGTCGGCGGCCCTGCCGCGGGTGGTGGACGCCGAGCGGCTGGTGATGGCCAACGCGCTGTCCCCGACGGCCGGCACGCTCGCGGCGACCGCGGGCGGCGGCTTCGCCTTCGTGGTGCACCTCTTCCTGCCCGAGGGCGCCGGCGCCAACGCCGTCACGGTGGCGCTGGGCGCGCTGCTCTACCTCTGCGCGGGGCTGGCCTCCCTCACCATGGGCCGCGACCTGCTCGGCCCCGACACCTCGCTGATCCAGCCGCGGCTGGGTGCGGCGCTGGCGAGCACGGTCCGCGGGCTGGGCGCGGGAGTCCGGCATCTGCGGCAGCGGCGGCGCGCGATGCGGGCGATGACCGCGATGACCGCCATGCGGTTCTGCTACGGCGCGCTCACCGTCATGCTGCTGATGCTCTGCCGCTACGCCTGGTCCGATCCCGACGACACCGACGCCGGGCTCGCGCTGCTGGGCCTGGCCGTCGGACTGTCCGCCGCGGGGTTCTTCGTCGCCGCGGTAGTCACCCCATGGGCCACCGCCCGGCTGGGCACCGCGGGCTGGATCATCGGCTGCTCGGCCGGCGCGGCGGTGCTGCTGCCCCCGCTCGGCCTGCCGTTCGCCACCGCCCCGATGCTGGCGGCCGCCTTCTTCCTCGGCGTGGCCACCCAGGGGGCGAAGATCGCCACGGACACGGTCGTGCAGTCGGAGACGGACGACGGCTACCGCGGCCGGATCTTCTCGATCTACGACGTCGCCTTCAACACCGCCTTCGTGGGGGCGGCCGGCTTCGCCGCCCTGGTGCTGCCCTCCGACGGCCGTTCGCCGGTGCTCGTCCTCTTCCTCGCCCTGGTCTACGCGGGGGCGGCGCTCGGCATGGCACGGCGACGGGGGTGATGTTCCACGTGGAACATACGGACCCGGCGATGCCGCTGCGATGTTCCACGTGGAACATCGGCGGACGAGGAAGGGCCGGGTTGATGTTCCACGTGGAACATCAACCCGGCCCCGAGGGCAGCGGCGGCCGTTCAGCCCTGCGCCGACCACCACTCCTTGAGCGCGGCCACCGCCTCGTCCTGGCTCATCGGGCCGTTCTCCAGCCGCAGTTCCAGCAGGTGCTGATATGCCTTGCCGACCACCGGGCCGGGCGGGACGCCCAGGATCCCCATGATCTGGTTGCCGTCCAGGTCCGGCCGGATCGAGTCCAGCTCCTCCTGCTCCTGCAACTCCGCGATCCGCGCCTCCAGGCCGTCATAGGTCCGGGACAGCGCCGCCGCCTTGCGCTTGTTGCGGGTCGTGCAGTCCGACCGGGTCAGTTTGTGCAGCCGGTCCAGCAGCGGCCCGGCGTCCCGCACGTAGCGGCGGACGGCGGAGTCGGTCCACTCGCCGCTGCCGTAGCCGTGGAAGCGCAGGTGCAGCTCCACCAGCCGCGAGACCTCCTTGACGAGCTCGTTGGAGTATTTCAGCGCCGTCATCCGCGCCTTGGTGAGCTTGGCGCCGACCACCTCGTGGTGGTGGAACGAGACCCGGCCGTCCGACTCGAAGCGGCGGGTCTTCGGCTTGCCGATGTCATGCAGCAGCGCGGCCAGCCGCAGCACCAGGTCCGGCCCGTCCTCCTCCAGGTCGATCGCCTGCTCAAGCACCGTCAGGGTGTGCTCGTAGACGTCCTTGTGGCGGAAGTGCTCATCGCTCTCCAGCCGCAGCGCCGACAGCTCGGGCAGCACCAGGTCGGCCAGCCCGGTGTCCACCAGCAGCCGCAGCCCCTTGCGCGGATGGTCGGACAGGATCAGCTTGTTCAGCTCGTCCCTGACCCGCTCGGCCGACACGATGGTGATCCGGTCGGCCATCGCGGTCATCGCCGCGACCACCTCGGGGGCCACCTCGAAGTCCAGCTGAGCGGCGAAGCGGGCCGCGCGCAGCATCCGCAGCGGGTCGTCGGAGAAGGACGACTCGGGAGTGCCCGGGGTCCGCAGCAGTCCGGCCGCGAGGTCGGTCCGGCCGCCGAACGGGTCGATGAAGTCGCCCTCCGGCAGCGCGACGGCCATGGCGTTGACCGTGAAGTCCCGGCGGACCAGGTCCTCCTCGATGGTGTCGCCGTAACTGACCTCCGGCTTGCGGGAGGTGCGGTCGTACGACTCCGAGCGGTAGGTGGTCACCTCGACCTGGTAGTCGCGGACGGAGTCGCCCTCGCGGGCGCTCTTCATCCCGCCGACGGTGCCGAAGGCGATCCCGACCTCCCACAGCGAGTCGGCCCAGGGCCGGAGGATCCGCAGCACCTGCTCGGGGCGAGCGTCGGTGGTGAAGTCCAGGTCGTTGCCGCGCCGGTTCAGCAGCGTGTCCCGGACCGAGCCGCCGACCAGGGCCAGCCGGAACCCGGCGGCGCTGAAACGGCGACCGAGGTCTTCGGCGACAGGAGACACGGTCAGGGAGGCGTTATCGGCGTTCGGCACAACGTAAAAGGGTACGGGTCCGCGGGCACCCCTGGCGCCCGGGTTTCCCGCACTGCCGCATGGGTACTCCGCAGCACTTTGGCACAGCGCCGATCGTTAACATGCCAGCACGCACATCCGATGGATCCGATCGACGACGACCGACGAACTACCGACGAACGACGACTGACGAAGACGAGGGACGGGCGAACGCGTGGGCGAGGCGGCACAGGCACCCGGAAGACCCCCGTCAGCCTCCCGGCGGCTCACGCGGCGGGCCGGCCGGGTGGTGGCACTGCTGGGTGCCGGCGCGCTCCTGACCGGGCTGCTGCAGACCGCTGAGGGGACCGGGGCGCAGGCCGCGGCCGGCAGCGGCTCGCAGACCGTCGCGGTGGCGCTCACCGGCCTCAGCCCGCGGATCCCGGCCGCCGGTGACACCCTCACGCTGTCCGGCTCGGTCACCAACAACGGCAAGTCCACCATCACCGCGGCCCATGTCGGGGTGCGGATGGCCGACAACGGCCCGCTGCACACCCGCAGCGACATAAACAGCGCGGCCTCCCGGCTCGGCGCCGCCGACGACGACGGCACCGAGATCTCCGGCCGCACGGTCGCTGTGGCCTCACTCGCGGCCGGCGACAGCAAGCCGTTCACCCTCAAGGTCCCGGTCAGCGCGCTCGATCTGAGCGGCACCGGCGTCTACCAGCTCGGCGTCAGCCTCAGCGGCCAGACCGCGGCCGAGCCGTACAGCCACGTGCTCGGCATCAAGCGGACTTTCCTGCCGTGGTGGCAGGGGCCGGACGAGAGCGCCAAGGCGACCCGGATGAACTACCTGTGGCCGCTGATCGACAAGCCGCGGATCGCCGCCCGCGGCGACGTCGACTCCCAGACCAGCCCGATCTTCCTCAACGACGAGCTGGCCGCCGAGCTGGCCCCGGGCGGCCGGCTCAGGGAGATGGTCGACCGGGGCACGGATCTTCCGGTCACCTGGGTGGTCGACCCCGACCTGCTCGCCTCGGTGGACGCGATGGCCAAGGGCTACCGGGTGGCGGTGAACGGCGACATCGCCAAGACCACGCCCGGCACCGGCACCGACGTGGCCAAGAAGTGGCTCAACGACCTCAAGGGCGCGGTGATGAACGCCGAGGTGATCGCGCTGCCCTTCGGCGACACCGATCTGGCCTCGATGGCCCACCACGGGGCTTCGGTGCCCGGCACCACCGCCCACCTCAAGACGGCCGACGCGCTCGGCCTGAGCACCGTGCAGACCGTGCTCGGGGTGAAGGCCAGGGCGGACGTCGCCTGGCCGGTGGACGGCGCCCTCGACCCGTCGATCGTCTCGGTGGCCCGCGCCGCCGGCGACAGCACGATCATCGCCCGCAGCGACACCTTCGCGGAGAACCCCTCGCTGCCCTACAACCCGACCTCGGCCCGCCCGATCGGCGGGAAGACCACCGCGGTGGTCACCGACGCGTCGCTGTCCACCGCCTTCTCCGGGCAGACGGTGTACGCCCAGACGGCCAACCTCGCGGTGCAGAACTTCCTCGCGCAGAGCCTGCTGATCACCATGCAGGCGCCGCAGACGCAGCGCACCATCGTGGTGGCCCCGCAGCGGCAGCCCACCTTCTCCCAGGCCGACGCGCTGGCCGACGCGATCCAGGCGCTGAACACCAAGGGCCCGTGGACCTCCGCCGTGACCTTCGACACCGCCGCCAAGACCAAGCCGGACCCCGCGGCCAGCCGCAAGGTGCCGTCCGCCAAGAACTACCCGAGCCGGCTGCGGAAGGCGGAGCTGTCCAACGAGTACTTCGGGCAGATCCACGAGCAGCAGAAGGGGCTCGACGGCTTTGTGGTGATCCTCACCCGCAAGGACCGGGTGACGGTGCCCTTCGGCAACGCGATCCTGCGGGCGATGTCCAACGGGTGGCGGGGTGATCCCCGGCACGCCAAGGCCTTCTCCTCCGCCAACGGCGTCTACCTCCAGGACCTGATCGGCGCGGTGCACATCCTGGAGAAGACCCCGCTCACCCTCTCCGGGCGCAGCGGCACCATCCCGGTCACGGTCAAGAACGATCTCGGGCAGGCGATCACCGGCCTGCATCTGCGGCTCACGTCGGGCACCACCATCCGGCTGGAGATCAGCGGCCCGCAGCAGCCGATCTTCATCGAGGCCGGCCACACCAAGACGCTGAAGTTCCGCACCACCGCCAGGGGCAACGGCAGCACCCAGATCACCGCCGCCCTCTACTCGCCGGACGGCTCGCTCTACGGCGGCCGGCTCAACGGCACCAACGACACGGCGGGCACCATCAAGTTCGAGGTCAAGATCACAAACGTCACCGATCTGGTGATGCTGATCATCGCCGCGGGCCTGCTGCTGCTGGTGCTCGCGGGAGTACGGATCTACCGTCAACGTAAGCGCCGTGCCGCCGCGGAAGGCGGCGGGGAGGGCCCGGACCTTTCGGGAGACGGCTCGGGGGACGGTTCGGGAGAGGATCCTGGGGACGGCAGGGACCCCGGGCAGCCGGGTGACCCCGCCGCTGACTCCGGTGCGGATAGCCAGGTGCCGTCCCCGGCAGGTGAGAAGGTGGACGGATAGCCGGCGGACAATAAGGTGGGGCACTGATGAACGCGCCGTATGACGGTGATCGCGACTCTGCGGGTCAGATGCCCCCATCTCCCGAGCAGCGTCCGGCGGCACCCGACCCGTATCTGCAGAACACCTATACCCACGACCCGTACCGGCAGCAGGACGCTTCGGCGCAGGACCCGGTGGACGAGGCGCTGTACGACGGGGCCGCCCACCCGCCGCCGGCCTACGGCCAGGAGTACCCGCAGGCGTCCTACCCGCAGCAGCCGTACCAGGGCAGCCAGGCGCCGCAGTACGCGCAGGAGCAGCCGCAGGAGTACGACGCCTTCGAGCACCTCTTCCGCGACCAGCGGCCCGGCGCGCAGCCCTACCAGCCGCCGCCGCAGCAGGACGCCGGGCAGCAGCACTACCAGCAGCCGTATCCGCAGCAGCAGGGCCAGGGCCCGGGTCAGCAGCACGGGCACCAGGAGCAGCACGGCCAGCACGGGCAGGGGTACGGCTACCCGCAGCAGGGCCAGCAGCCCCAGGCGTACGGCTACCCGCAGCCGCAGCAGGGCCAGCAGCCGTACCAGCAGCAGGGCGGGTACCCCCAGCAGGACGCCGGCTACCAGCAGCAGGGGAGCGGCTACCCCCAGCAGGCCGACTACCAGCAGCAGGCGGCCTACCCGTCGGCGTACCCGCAGACGCCCCCCGACAACGAGGGGACCGGCTACTCCGAGCCGGTCTACGAGCAGCAGCCGCCGTACGGCCAGGCCGGCTACCAGGACCCGCAGCAGTATGCCGACACCGGCTACGCCGACCCGAACTACACCAACCCCGGGTACGTGGACCCGCGGTACACCGACCCGCGCTACGCCTACCCGTACCAGCCGCGGGTGGAGCCGCAGTACCCGATGGTGCCCGGCGCCGAGTCGCCGGACTCCACCGGCACCATGCCGGTCATCGTCATGCCGCCGCCCGCGGGAGCCACCGCGGTCGGCGGGAAGGCGGCCGGCAAGGGCGGCATCCTGGCGTCCAGCGCGCTGATGGCCGTCGGCACCCTGGCCTCCCGCGTCACCGGCTTCGTCCGCACCCTGGTGATCGCCGCGGCGATCGGCGTCGCCACCCTCGGCGACTCCTACGCGGTCGCCAACACGCTGCCGACGATGATCTACATCCTCACCATCGGCGGCGGCCTCAACTCGGTGTTCGTGCCCCAGCTGGTCCGTGCCATGAAGGACGACGACGACGGCGGCACCGCCTACGCCAACCGGCTGCTGACCGTGGTGATGGTGGTGCTCGGCGGGATCGTCGCGGTCACCGTACTGGCCGCGCCGCTGCTGATCCGGCTGATGTCGGCGAAGATCGCCGACAACCCCGACACCTACGACGTGGCGATCGCCTTCGCCCGGTACTGCCTGCCGACCATCTTCTTCATGGGCGTCCACGTGGTGATGGGCCAGGTGCTCAACGCCCGCGGCCGGTTCGGCGCCATGATGTGGACCCCGGTGCTCAACAACATCGTGGTGATCTTCACCTTCGGCATGTTCATCTGGGTCTACGGCCCGTCCAGCAGCACCCGGATGGACGCCACCACGATCACTCCGGAGGGCGTCAGGCTGCTCGGCCTCGGCACCCTGCTCGGCCTGGTCGTGCAGTCGCTGGCGATGCTGCCCTACCTGCGCGACGCGGGCTTCAAGTTCCGGCCGCGCTTCGACTGGCGCGGCCACGGCCTGGGCAAGGCCGCCAAGCTGGCCAAGTGGACGTTCTTCTTCGTCCTGGCCAACCAGGCCGGCCTGATCGTCGTCACCCAGCTGGCCACCTGGGCCGGTGCCAACGCCGACAAGAGCGGCTTCCAGGGCACCGGCATCACCGCCTACAACAACGCACTGCTGATCTGGCAGATGCCGCAGGCGATCATCACGGTCTCGGTGATGGCCGCGGTGCTGCCGCGGATCTCCCGGTCCGCGGCCGACGGCGACATCACCGCTGTGCGCGACGACATCTCCTACGGGCTGCGCACCTCGGCGGTGGCGATCGTGCCCGGTGCCTTCGCCTTCCTGGCGCTCGGCGTCCCGATGTGCAGCGTGCTCTACGCGAGCACCGGCGGCGACTCCGCGCGCAACATCGGCTTCATCCTGATGGCCTTCGGGCTCGGCCTGATCCCGTTCTCGGTGCAGTACGTGATACTGCGCGGCTTCTACGCCTTCGAGGACACCCGGACCCCCTTCTACAACACGGTGATCGTGGCGGCCGTCAACGCGCTCGCCTCCGCCATCTGCTTCGTGGCGCTGCCCTCGCGCTGGGCGGTGGTCGGCATGGCCTTCTCCTACGGCCTCGCGTACGCCGTCGGAGTCGGGGTAGCCGCCAAGCGACTGAGGTCGCGGCTGCGCGGCGACCTGGACGGGCGGCGGGTGGTCCGCACCTACGCCCGGCTGGTCGGGGCCTGCATCCCGGCCGCCGGGGTCGCGGGACTGGCCGTCTACCTCGTCACCGGTGCGCTCGGCAGCGGCGCGGTCGGCTCGCTGGCGGCCCTGGTGGTCGGCGGCGGTCTGCTGGTCGGGCTGTTCCTGCTGGCCGCCAAGCGGATGAGGATCGAGGAGCTGAACGGCATGATCGGCATGGTCCGGGGCCGGCTGGGCCGCTGACGGAGGCCGGAACCGGCCAACGGCGCACTGTCCGGGCCGGGCAGGCAACCATCACCCCCCGCCACGTGTCGTGCATAGCGGTGGAGTGCGGGCACAATTGTCATCGGCTCGACCTGATGAGCGCGCAACGGATGGGGAGGCAGGAACGACGGTGGCGGATCGGAGCACGGCCGCCGTCGGAGTGGCCAACGAGGGCGGCGAGGCACCGTCCGCCGCCCAGCAGGACGGCAGCACCTCCGACGGAACGACGACGGACGACCAGACCAGCGAGAACGCCGCAGCCGGCAGCCCCCCGGAAGAGCCGGAAGGCGAACAGCCCGCCATCAAGAGCAGCGAGAGCAACGGAGCAGCCGCCACCGGAGCCGCCAAGGCCACCGGGACCACCGAAACCCTCGAGATCGTCAACGACCCGCCGGCCGCCGACAAGAAGAGCGGCACTGCCCGGAAGAGCGGCACCGAGTCGAAGGACAGCAAGGCGCCCAAGAACGGCAAGGCGCCACGGAGCGCCCCGGACGACGAGACCACCGTCGTCGCTCCGGCGGCCGCCGCCCCCGCCGCGGCTACTTCTTCAGCCACCCCCCCGGCGGTAGCCGACACGGCCTCCAGGAACGCCCAGGGGCCCGCACAGCGCCCTAAGACCGGGCCCGGGTCCGCCGGGTACCTCGGCACCGCGCCAGAGCTGCACAGCGGCCACAAGCTCGCCCGGCGCTACCAGCTCGCCGAGTGCGTCACCCGGGTGGACGGCTTCAGCAGCTGGCGCGCGGTGGACGAGAAGCTGCGCCGCGCCGTCGGCATCCACCTGCTGCCCGCGGACCACCCGCGGGCCCGCAAGGTGCTGGCCGCCGCCCGCTCCGCGGCACTGCTCGGCGACCCCCGCTTCGTCCAGGTGCTCGACGCCGTCGAGGAGAACGACCTCGTCTACGTCATCCACGAGTGGCTGCCGGACGCGACCTCGCTGGCCGACCTGCTGGTCACCGGGGCGATGGAGCCGCACGAGGCCTACCAGATGGTCAGCCAGGTCTCCCAGGGCATGGCCGCCGCCCACCGCGAGGGCCTGGCCCACCTGCGGCTCGACCCGGGCTCGGTGCTGCGCACGGTCTCCGGCCAGTACCGCATCCGCGGCCTGGCCGTCGCCGCCGCGCTGCGCGGCCTCGACTCCGACGGCCCGCAGCGGCAGGACACCGAGGCGATCGGCGCGCTGCTCTACGCCGCCCTCACCCAGCGCTGGCCGTACGAGGAGGACGCGCACGGCCTGTCGGGGCTTCCGCAGGGCGCCGGCCCGGTCGCTCCCGACCAGGTGCGCGCGGGCGTCCACCGCGGGCTGTCGGAGATCGCGATGCGCGCCCTGGTCAACGACGGCGCCACCGCCTCCCGCGAGGAGCCGCCCTGCACCACCCCGGAGGAGCTGGCCAAGGCCGTCGCGGGCCTGCCGCGGATCCGGCCGCCGGAGCAGCACGTGCCGCCGGCCTACGAGGCGGCCGCGTTCCGGCAGCCACCGCCGCCCGCCGGCGCCACCCGGCAGCCGATGGCGCCGCCCTCTCCGCCGCCCGCGCTGCCGGGCCGCACCGGCAGCGCCCTGAAGTGGGCGGTGGCCGCGCTGCTGATCGTGGCGATCGGACTGGGCAGCTGGCAGCTCGCCGACGTGCTGAAGTCCCGCGAGGACCAGTCCACCGGCCGCCAGTCGACGCCCACCGGCCAGAAGGCGGCGCAGGATCCGACGACCGCGGCGCCCAAGCCGCTGCAGATCGCCGGCCTGAAGGACTTCGACCCGTTCGGCGAGGACGGCGAGAACCCGAAGCAGGTCAAGCTGGCCTACGACAACGACCCCGCCACGAGCTGGGAGACCAAGTCGTACACGAGCTCCAACTTCGGCAACCTCAAGTCGGGCGTCGGGCTGATCCTGGACCTGGGCAGCGCCAAGCACATCAGCAATGTGAAGGTGGACTTCACCGGGCAGACGCCGGTGGACCTGATGGCAGCGCCCGCGTCGACAGCAACGATGCCGACGGACTTCACCGCCTTCACCAAGGTCGCCAGCGGCAGGGGCACGGATGTGACGCTCACCCCGAGCAAGGCGCTCCACACACGCTATGTACTCGTCTGGATCACCAGCCTGCCGCTCACGGACGGCAAGTACCGTGCCCAGGTGTCCGAGATCCACGTCACGGGCTGAGCGGTCGGCGTACAGCGGACGAGGGGGCGCGTCTTGGAGGGAAGCACACTCGGCGATGCCGAGCTGCTCGCGAGGCATGTCGCCGGCGACCCCGACGCCTTCGGCGAGCTGGTCCGCCGGCACCGCGACCGGCTGTGGGCGGTCGCCCTGCGTACCCTGGGCGACCGCGAGGAGGCCGCGGACGCCGTACAGGACGCGCTGATATCGGCCTTCCGGTCCGCCCACACCTTCCGCGGCCAGTCCGCCGTCACCACCTGGCTGCACCGCATCACCGTGAACGCCTGCCTGGACCGGGTCCGCAGGGCCGCCTCCCGGCGCACCGCGCCGGTGTCGGACGAGCAGAACCTCGACACCATCCTCGAACCGCACGAGTCCGCCGAGGCACCGGCCGAACGTGACGAACTCCACCGGGAGCTCATCGCCGCACTGGCCACCCTGCCGCCCGAGCAGCGTGCCGCCCTCGTCCTGGTCGACATGCAGGGCTATCCGGTCGCCGAGGCCGCCGCCGTGCTCGACGTGCCGACCGGCACCGTGAAGAGCAGATGCGCCCGCGGCCGGGCCCGGCTGCTGCCGCTGCTGACCCATCTGCGGGCCGGAGCCGGCGACAGCGGTGAGGGCGCCGAACCGGGTGGCGATCCGGGTGCCGATCCGGGTGCCGATCCGGGCGGCGGAAGGAACCGGACGCAGGGGACATCCGTCCCAGAGGCAGGCACGGAGATGGGCGGAGGTGGCAACCGATGACAGAGACGACGGGTACGGACCCGCATCCCGAGGTCACGGAGCTCTCCGACCTCACCGAGGGCCTGCTGCCGCCGGACCGAAGCGCCGCCGTCCGCGAGCACCTCGCCGGCTGCGAGGTGTGCGCCGAGGTGCTCAGCGCTCTTGAGGAGATCCGGGACGCTCTCGGCACCCTGCCGAGACCGCAGCGGATGCCGGCCGACGTGGCCGGCCGGATCGACGCGGCCCTCGCCGCCGAGGCGCTGCTGGACTCCACAGCGGCCGATGTTCCACGTGAAACATCGACCGACCCGGTCGGACCGTCCGAAGCGGGTGTTCCACGTGGAACATCGACCGGCCCCGCGAGTCGTTCCACGGCGCCCACCGGGCCGGGCCGCCCGGACGGCCGCCGCCCCAGCGGCCTGCGCAACCCGCGGAACTGGCGCCGGGGGCTGCTCGCCACCGCTGCCTGTGTGGCGGTGGCCGGACTGGGCTATCTGGTCTCCCAGGGGGACAGCCGCTCGGGGAACAACGACGCGGCCTCGACCAAGAGCGGCACCACCGCGGGCCGCCAGGCCGATCCGATCGCCGACCAGGTGCGTCGGCTGCTCGCCACCGCGCCCCACCAGAAGGCCCCGGTCGCACCGGACAACAGCGGCGCATCGCCGATGGTCAGCGGAGGGGCCGGCCACACCACGGCCAACGGACCGGCCAGCCCCACCTCGGTGCCCGCCTGCGTGCTGGCCGGCACCGGTCACACCGACCCGCCACTGGCAGCCCAACGCACGCCGTACCAGGGCACCGACGCCTATCTGGTGGTGCTCCCGCAGCCCGGCGACAACAAGGAGGTCGACGCCTTCGTGGTGGACGCCTCCTGCACCGGGACCGCCCCCGGCGCGGTGCTCTTCCAGCACAGCTACCCGCGTCCCTAGCGGCACGCGCCGCACGGGCGCGGCCACGGGAATGCCGGACCCGTAGGATCCGTTAGGCAGGACGAGAGTCCAGCCAGGGCCCCCGCAGTAGTCCGCAGAGACGAGGAAAGACACCCGTGAGCGACGACGTCCGTAACGTGATCATCATCGGCTCGGGGCCCGCGGGCTACACCGCGGCGCTCTACACGGCACGCGCCTCCCTCAACCCGCTGGTCTTCGAAGGCTCGGTGACCGCGGGCGGCGCGCTGATGAACACCACCGAGGTGGAGAACTTCCCCGGCTTCCGGGACGGCATCATCGGCCCGGACCTGATGGACAACATGCGCGCCCAGGCGGAGCGCTTCGGCGCCGAGCTGATCCCGGACGACGTGGTCGCGATCGACCTGGCCGGCGAGATCAAGAGCGTCACCGACTCGGCCGGTACCGTGCACCGGGCCAAGTCCGTCATCGTCACCACCGGATCGCAGCACCGCAAGCTCGACCTCCCCAACGAGGACCTGCTGTCGGGGCGTGGCGTGTCGTGGTGTGCGACCTGTGACGGCTTCTTCTTCAAGGGCCAGGACATCGCCGTGATCGGCGGTGGCGATACCGCGATGGAGGAGGCGACCTTCCTGTCCCGGTTCGCCAACTCGGTGAAGATCGTGCACCGCCGGGACACCCTGCGGGCCTCCAAGGCCATGCAGGACCGGGCGTTCGCCGACCCGAAGATCTCCTTCGTCTGGGACAGCGAGGTCGCCGAGATCCACGGTGACGGCAAGCTCTCCGGTCTGACCCTGCGCAACACCCGGACCGGCGAGACCTCCGAGCTGCCGGTGACCGGGCTGTTCATCGCGATCGGTCACGACCCGCGGACCGAGCTGTTCAAGGGCGTGCTCGACCTGGACGCCGAGGGCTACCTCACCGTGCAGTCGCCGAGCACCCGTACCAACATCCCCGGCGTGTTCGGCGCGGGAGATGTGGTGGACCACACCTACCGCCAGGCGATCACCGCCGCCGGCACCGGCTGTTCGGCCGCGCTGGACGCCGAGAAGTACCTGGCGGCGCTCGCCGACGCCGAGAAGGCCGAGCAGACCGCCTGAGCCCCGCCCCAGGCACCCGCACACCAGCACCGCACCCGCGCAACGCATCAACACCTGAGGAGACTGCCGTGGCCGGCAAGCCGAAGCACGTAACCGACGCCACCTTCGCCGAGGAGGTGCTCTCCAGCGACAAGCCCGTCCTGGTGGACTTCTGGGCCGAGTGGTGCGGCCCGTGCCGCCAGATCGCCCCCTCGCTGGAGGCCATCGCGGCGGAGCACGAGGAAGCCATCACCATCGTCAAGCTGAACATCGACGAGAACCCGGTCACCGCGGCCAAGTACGGCGTGATGTCCATCCCGACGCTCAACGTCTACAAGGGCGGCGAGGTCGTGAAGACCATCGTCGGCGCCAAGCCGAAGGCCGCGCTCGTGCGCGACCTGTCGGACTTCATCGGCTGACCCTGACCCGGTCCCGCTCGCACACAGACGGCGGCCGTCGTGTTCCACGTGGAACACGACGGCCGCCGTCTCTCGTCTGTCATCCAGCGGGGGTCTACAGCGGACGCAGCGCGGGTTCCTTCTGGACGGCGCCCAGCAGCCGGTCGATCGCCATCTCGACGTCCTCCTTCCAGGAGATCGTCGAGCGCAGCTCCAGCCGGAGCCGGGGATACCGCGGGTGCGGGCGGACGGTCTTGAAGCCGACGGCCAGCAGATGATCGGCGGGCAGTACACAGGACGGCGCGGACCACCGCGCGTCCCCGAACGCCTCTATGGCCTTGAAGCCGCGCCGGACCAGATCCTTGGCGACGGTCTGCACCAGCACCCGTCCGATGCCCTGCCCCTGGTAGCCCGGCAGCACCCGGGCGGTCATCAGCTGGACGGCATCCGGCGACACCGGACTGGTGGGGAACGCCGTCGATCGCGGCACATAGGCGGCGGGCGCGTAGAGCACGAAGCCGGCCGGCACCTCGTCCACGTAGACCACCCGACCGCAGGATCCCCACTCCAGCAGCACCGCGGAGATCCACGCCTCCTTCTCCAGCTCGGGCTTGCCGGCCTGGACGGCGGCCTCACCACTGACCGGGTCGAGCTCCCAGAAGACGCAGTGCCGGCAGGGTCGGGGGAGATCCGGGAGGTTGTCCAGAGTGAGCGGTACGAGCCGACGCCCCATAAGCCCACCGACCCCCATTTCCCCTTACGGTCCACATGCCCGCGGCGCCCGGGCGATAACCGCCGGGGCGCCGCGCTGATCACTCTTCTTCTTCGTCCTCGTCGAGCTCGTCGTCCAGCTTGCTCTCCAGTACCTTGCCCTCGCCCGGGGCCATGGCACCGAGGATCCGCTCCAGATCCTCTATCGAGGCGAACTCCACCACGATCTTTCCGCGCTTCTGGCCCAGGTCCACCTTCACCCGGGTGTCGAAGCGGTCCGAGAGCCGGGACGCGAGGTGGGTCAGGGCCGGGGAGACCCGGCGGCCGGCCCGCGGCGCCGCGGTCTTCCTGACCGCCTTCGGCTCGTTGTTCATCAGCGTCACGATCTCCTCGACCGCGCGCACCGACATGCCCTCCGCCACGATCCGGTGGGCGAGCCGGTCCTGCTCCTCGGCGTCGTCCAGCGACAGCAGGGCACGGGCATGACCGAAGGAGATCACCCCGGCCGCCACCCGGCGCTGCACCGGGGCGGAGAGCTTCAGCAGCCGCAGGGTGTTGGAGACCTGCGAGCGGGACCGCCCGATCCGGTCGGCCAGCTGCTCATGGGTACAGGCGAAGTCCCGCAGGAGCTGGTCATAAGCCGCGGCCTCCTCCAGCGGGTTCAGCTGCGCCCGGTGCAGGTTCTCCAGCAGCGCGTCCAGCAGCAGCTTCTCGTCGTCGGTGGCCCGGACGATCGCCGGGATCCGCTCAAGACCGGCCTCCCGGCAGGCCCGCCACCGGCGCTCGCCCATGATGAGCTCGAACCGGTCGGTGGCGATCTGCCGCACCACCACCGGCTGTAGCAGACCCACCTCCTTGATGGAGGTGATCAGCTCGTTGAGGGCGTCCTCGTCGAAGACCTCGCGCGGCTGGCGCGGGTTCGGCGTGATGACGTCCAGCTCCAGCTCGGCGAAGTACGCCCCGGAGACCGGTGCCCGCTCGGCGGTCAGCTCCGGCTCTGTTTCACGTGAAACAGGGATGTCCACCACCGGCGGCGCGGACTCCGGCGTCCGGCGGTCCGGCAGGCCGGCCACCTTGGCCGCCGCGACCCCGCGCTCCTGGGTCAGCACCGGTCCTGAACCCTGGGACGTACCTGCCGGCTGCGGCGCGGCCGGGATCAGCGCGCCGAGTCCGCGGCCGAGCCCTCTGCGTCGATCACTCACTGGATCCCCTCCGACATGCTGTGCGGGTTGTGCTCGCTGTGCTGCGGTTCACCCTGCGGGCGGTACTCACCCTTCGGGTCGTACTCCACGGCGACGGCCTCGGGCAGGCCGCGCAGGGCCATCTCCCGGGCCGCCTCCAGGTAGGACAGCGCACCGCTGGAACCCGGATCGTACGTCAGCACGGTCTGGCCGTAGCTGGGCGCCTCCGAGATGCGGACCGAGCGCGGGATGCTGGTGCGCAGCACCTCCTTGCCGAAGTGGGTGCGCACCTCCTCCGCGACCTGTGCGGCGAGCCGGGTCCGGCCGTCGTACATGGTCAGCAGGATCGTGGAGACATGCAGCTTCGGGTTCAGGTGCGCGCGGACCAGGTCCACGTTCTTCAGCAGCTGGCCGAGCCCCTCCAGCGCGTAGTACTCGCACTGGATCGGGATGACCACCTCGGCGCCGGCCACCAGGGCGTTGACGGTCAGCAGGCCGAGGGACGGCGGGCAGTCGATCAGGACGTAGTCCAGCGGCTGCTCGTATGCCTGGATGGCCCGCTCCAGCCGGCTCTCGCGAGCGACCAGGGAGACGAGTTCGATCTCGGCACCGGCCAGGTCGATGGTGGCCGGGGCACAGAACAGCCCCTCCACATCGGCCACCGGCATCACCACGTCGGAGAGCGGCTTGCTCTCCACCAACACGTCGTAGATGGACGGCACTTCGGCGTGGTGGTCGATACCCAGCGCCGTGGAGGCGTTGCCCTGCGGGTCGAGGTCGATCACCAGCACCCGGGCACCGTGCAGCGCCAGCGAGGCCGCGAGGTTGACCGTGGTGGTGGTCTTGCCCACCCCGCCCTTCTGGTTGGCAACCACCATCACCCGGGTCTGGGCTGGTCTGGGCAGCCCCTCACCCGTACGGTTCAGTGCCTCGACGGCCATCTGAGCGGCGCGGCCGATGGGGGTGTCGTCCATAGGAGGCAATGTTTCACGTGAAACACCGTCTCCGAACCCCGGGGGCACGGACAGCGGGCCCCCGGCGGAATCTGCTGTGCGGGGACCGGGGACCGGGTCGGCCATCGGCCCCGCGATGTTGGCGTCGGACCGCAAGGATTCACTCTCCTCGACTTCAGGCTCGCAATGAGAAGAGCCTGCCATGCCCAGGGGGTGCTGAACCAGCGAGGCCCGACCTCCTGTGGATAAATCGCGAGAATTATCCACAGGAGGGGTGGGCTTAGCAGATTTACTGGCGCGTGCCTCGGCGGCGGCCCGGCCGCGGCTGAGGACTCCGGGAAGCAGCGAGCGACGTTTCACGTGGAACACGATGCACAGCGCCACGGCACTATCTCCGCAGACACTCCGCCTTATGCCGTTTTGGCCGCTTTTATGGCGTAGAGCGAAGGATGCAACGCTACGGGAACCCGGCGCCGAAGACCGGTGCCGGCGGTCAGCGGCGCCGGCGTCCGCCGCTGCCGCCCCGGGGCGCCCGGCTGGCCCGGGCCGCCTTCGCCCGCCGGGTGGCCGCCCGCACCCCGCCAGGGCTCTCACCGACCAGCACCCGTACCACCGTGGCCGGCGGATCGACCAGGCCCACCCCCACCTGGACCACAGTGGCCCGTACCGCGCCCAGCCGGTCCAGCGCGGCCCGGGCGGCCTTCAGCTCGTCCGCCGCCGTGTCGCCCTTCAGGACGGCCATCTCCCCGTGCGGGCGCAGCAGCGGCAGCCCCCAGCCGGCCAGCCGCTCCAGCGGCGCCACCGCCCGGGCGGTCACCACGTCCACCGCCGGCAGTTTGCCGATCATCTCCTCGGCCCGGCCGCGCACCACCGTGACATTGGCCAGGCCGAGCAGCTTGACCGCCTCCTCCAGGAAGGTGGTCCGGCGCAGCAGCGGCTCCAGCAGGGTGATCTCCAGGTCCGGCCGCGCCAGGGCCAGCGGGATCCCCGGCAGCCCGGCGCCGGAGCCCACATCGCACACCGACACGTCCCGCTCGACCACCTCGGAGAGCACCGCGCAGTTCATCAGGTGCCGGTCCCACAGCCGTGGCACCTCCCGCGGACCGATCAGCCCCCGTGACACCCCCACGTCCGCCAGCAGCCCGGCGTAGCGCAGGGCATCGGCGAACCGGTCGCCGAATACCGTCCTGGCCTGCTCCGGCGGCGCGGGAAGCTCCGCTGCTGCCTCCGTCACGGGGACTGTCCTTTCCTAGGTTCTCCAGTACGGATACCCGTTCACCGCGGATACCGCGATCACACCACTGTCGGGATCGCTCCGTGCACCATCAGGGTGACAAGCTTCGGCCCCGCCTGCGAACAGACGGGGCCGACACATGACGGGGCCGGAGCGGCGCGGAACGCCGGTCAGACCGGCAGCACGACCACCCGGCGCTGCGGTTCCTCGCCCTCGGACTCGCTGCGCAGTCCGGCGGCGGCCACCGCGTCGTGCACGACCTTGCGCTCGAACGGGGTCATCGGGTCCAGCTTCACCGGCTCCCCGGACTGCTTCGCCTCGGCCGCCGCCTTCGCCCCCAGGGTGGCCAGCTCGGCGCGCTTGCGGGCCCTGAACCCCGCCACGTCGAGCATCAGCCGGCTGCGCTCACCGGTCTCCCGGTGCACCGCGAGCCGGGTCAGCTCCTGGAGCGCTTCGAGCACCTCGCCGTCCCGGCCGACCAGCTTGTTCAGCTCCCGGGTCGACGGGTCGCCGATGATCGAGACCGACGCCCGCTCGCCCTCGACGTCCATGTCGATGTCGCCGTCGAGGTCGGCGATGTCCAGCAGGCCTTCCAGGTAGTCCGCGGCGATCTCGCCCTCCTGCTCCAGCCGGGAGAGGGCGCCTTCCGAGGAGTCCTGGCCGGCGTCGCCGGCGGATTCCACGGGGGCCGTGCTGGTGTTGACGTCGCTCACGCCTGGACTCCTCTTACTTCTTCTTCGACAGGTTGGTCGGCTTGGACTTGTTGCCCGACTGCCTGCCGGGCTGGCCGCCGCCCTGCTTGGCGCCGCCGCCGGCAGCGCCGCCCGTACCGCCGCCGGACCTGGCCGCACCGTTTCTGCTGCCGCCGCCACCCGCACGGGGGGCGCCGGCCTTGGGCGCGCCGCCGCGCTGCTTGCCGGGGTTCTGCCGGTTCGCGGGCTGCTTGCCGGCCGCCTGCTTGGGGGTGGTCTTCGCCGGGGTCTGCTGGGCCTCGTCCTGCGGGGCGTCGGCGGCCGTCTTGGCCGTACCGCCGGCCCGCGGCGCACCCGCGCTGCCCGCCGCGCCGCCGGGCGCCGCCTGCCGCTTGGCCTTCGGCTGCCGCTTGGGCTGCGTCCTGTTGGCCCGGGCGACCTCGACGGCCTCCTTGGCCGCGATCTCCTCCGGCGGCTCCACCAGCTTGCCCTTGGCCCGCAGCCGCTCCTGGCGCTGCTGGAACGCCAGGCTGCCGGGAGTGGGATTGCGCCGGATCACGAACATCTGCTGACCCATGGTCCAGACGTTGGTGGTCAGCCAGTAGACCAGCACACCGACCGGGAAGTTGATGCCCATCACGGCGAAGATCAGCGGGAAGACGTACATCAGCATCTTCTGCTGCTGCATGAACGGCGTCTTCACCGTCATGTCCACGTTCTTCGTCATCAGCTGGCGCTGCGTGTAGAACTGCGAGGCGGACATCATGACGATCATCACGACCGTGACGATCCGCACATCGGACAGCGTGGCGCCGAGCTCGTGCACCTTGGCGGCGCCGTCGGTGAACTTCGCCGACAGCGGGGCGCCGAAGATGTGCGCGTCCCGGGCACTGTCCACCTGCGCCTGGCTGAGGACGCCGACCTTGTTGCCCTTGGCGATGTTGCTGAGCACGTGGTACAGCGAGAAGAAGAACGGCGACTGCGCCAGGATCGGCAGGCACGAGGAGAGCGGGTTGGTACCCGTCTCCTTGTACAGCTTCATCATCTCTTCGGACTGGCGCTGCTTGTCGTTCTTGTAGCGCTCCTGGATCGCCTTCATCTTCGGCTGGAGCACCTGCATGTTGCGGGTCGACTTGATCTGCTTCACGAACAGCGGGATCAGGCAGATCCGGATCAGGACCACCAGCGAGACGATGGACAGGCCCCACGCCCAGCCGCTGTTCTTGTCGAAGATCAGGCTGTAGAACGAGTGGAACTGGATGATGATCCACGACACGGCGTCGTAGAGGGGGTTCAGGATCCCCACGGTCAGGCTCCTTGGGCGTGAGAGGGTCCGGTGGGCTCGGTTGTGGCGGGCCCGTCGGAGCCGCCCCGCAGTGCGCGGCGCAGCCGATCGTGCCAGGGCGGGCGCTTACGCGGCGGGACATGGTCCACACCGCCTGGCGACCAGGGGTTGCACCGCAGGATGCGCCACGCGGTCAGAGCGGTGCCCTTGATCGCGCCGTGCCGGTCAATGGCCGTGTAGCCATAGTGGGAGCACGAGGGGTAGTACCTGCACACCGGGCCGAGCAGCGGGCTGATCGTCCACTGGTACAGCTTGATCAGTGCAAGCAGCGGGTATTTCATCGAGCCACCCTCCCCTCGGCTCCGCCATGGGTGTCACGATCCAGCCGCCGCAGCGCGGCGTCCAGGTCGAGGGCTAGCTGTGCATATTCCGCGCTCCCGGCCCCCGGCAGCGCGCGTACCACTACCAGGCTACCGGGGGGAAGGAGCGACAGGCGCTCCCGGACCAGATGACGCAGTCTGCGCTTGACCAGATTGCGCTGCACCGAGCCGCCGACCGCCTTGCTCACGACGAAACCCGCACGCGCGGGGGGAAGGTTCCCCCCCGGCACATGCGGGTCCGTGGTCTGGCGACGCAGATGGACGACGAGCAACGGGCGACCGGCCCGGCGTCCGCGGCGAACCGCCGTCGCGAAGTCCTGCCGCCGCCTCAGCCGATTCTCGGTGGGCAGCACGGCACGAGACCTGAGTCGATCAGGCGGACAGGCGGGCGCGGCCCTTGCTGCGGCGGGTCGCGAGGATGGCGCGGCCGGCGCGGGTGCGCATACGCAGACGGAAGCCGTGGGTCTTCGCACGACGGCGGTTGTTCGGCTGGAAGGTGCGCTTGCTCACTCGGGGGCTCCAGGGAAATCGTGTCCTGCGGGGCGTCGCGTGGCTGTCACCGTGCGCCCACGAAAGCTCGCGGACTGTTCGGGTGCACCGCTTGACGACCACCCGGGGACAACCGGGAGATCCTCGCCCATCGGTAGGCAGGCGGCAGCAGCCATCGACAACTCGACCTCGATACGGTACGTGCGGCTAGGCCATCCGGTCAAACCCGGTCGTGCCGCCCCCGCCATTTGTACACACCCTGTGGACAACGACTTGAACCGCGCAGGCCGCGCTGACTACCGTGGCTGAACTCCGTACTCCTCCGACCAGGCTCCAGGACCACCCTTTCGCGGAGTCCTCGCACCACCAAGCGATCCGAGAGAGCGTGCCCCGTGGCTGACGTAACTGCCGATCTTGCCGCTGTGTGGCCGCGTGTTCTGGAGAAACTCCTGGCGGACGGCGAGGACCTGCGGCCACAGGACGCGGAGTGGCTCAAGCGCACCCAGCCGCTGGCGCTGGTGGCCGGCACGGCGGTGCTCTCCGCGCCGAACGAGTTCGCCAAGAGCAAGCTGGAGGGCCGGCAGCTGCTGCCGCAGATCACCGCGGCGCTCAGCCATGAGTTCGGTCACCCCGTCGGCATCGCCATCGCGGTGGCCTCGGGCGGCGACCAGGAGCAGGGCCCCGGCCCCGGCCCCGGTCCCGGCCAGGGACAGCAGCCGCCCGCCCCGCGGCCCGAGCAGCAGCAGGCCCCCGACCCGTACGAGCACGACGACGGCCCGCGGATGCGCCGCGCCTACCCCGACCACCGGTCCGACGAGTGGCCGCCGCGCCAGGTGGACGACGGCTGGCAGCAGCCCCGGCTGGGCAGCTGGGGCGTCCCCACCGGCGGCTACCAGGACCGCGACCCCGACCCGATGGGCCAGCGGGACCAGCGCGACGCCCGCGACCTCGGCCAGCGCGACCCGCGCGACCTCCGGGATCAGCGCGACCACCTCGACCCCCGGGACGGCCGCGACCAGCACGACCAGCGTGATCAGCGCGACCTCAGGGACCCGCGCGACCACCTCGACCCGCGCGACGGCCGCGACCAGCGCTACCGCGGCGACCCGCACGACGACGGCTACCCGACCGTTCCGCACCAGGGCCACCAGGGCGGCCACCAGCCGTACCCGCCCGCGCAGTCCGGCTACCAGCAGCAGGCTCCGCCGCAGCCGCCCGCGCCGCGCTCGGAGCAGCTCGGCGGCCGGCCGCCCGGCAACCGCGGGCACGGCGCGCCCGGCGGCCACGGATCGGGCGGCTCCGGCAGCTCGGGCGGCGCCGTGGAGCCGACCGCCCGGCTGAACCCGAAGTACCTCTTCGACACCTTCGTCATCGGCGCGTCCAACCGCTTCGCGCACGCCGCCGCGGTGGCCGTCGCCGAGGCGCCGGCCAAGGCGTATAACCCGCTGTTCATCTACGGCGAGTCCGGGCTCGGCAAGACCCACCTGCTGCACGCCATCGGGCACTACGCGCGGAGCCTGTACCCCGGCACCCGGGTGCGGTACGTGAGCTCGGAGGAGTTCACCAACGAGTTCATCAACTCCATCCGGGACGGCAAGGCGGACGCGTTCCGCAAGCGGTACCGGGACATGGACATCCTTCTCGTGGACGACATCCAGTTCCTGGCCAGCAAGGAGTCCACGCAGGAGGAGTTCTTCCACACCTTCAACACCCTGCACAACGCCAACAAGCAGATCGTGCTGTCCTCCGACCGGCCGCCCAAGCAGCTGGTCACCCTGGAGGACCGGCTGCGCAACCGCTTCGAGTGGGGCCTGATCACCGACGTCCAGCCGCCCGAGCTGGAGACCCGGATCGCGATCCTGCGCAAGAAGGCGGTGCAGGAGCAGCTCAACGCCCCGCCCGAGGTACTGGAGTTCATCGCCTCGCGGATCTCACGCAACATCCGCGAGCTGGAGGGGGCGCTGATCCGGGTCACCGCGTTCGCCAGCCTCAACCGGCAGCCGGTGGACCTGCAGCTCACCGAGATCGTGCTCAAGGACCTGATCCCGGGCGGCGAGGACTCGGTGCCGGAGATCAGCGGCACCGCCATCATGGCCGAGACCGCCGCCTACTTCGGGCTGGCCGTGGACGACCTGTCCGGCTCCTCACGCAGCCGGGTGCTGGTGACCGCCCGGCAGATCGCGATGTATCTGTGCCGCGAGCTGACCGACCTGTCGCTGCCCAAGATCGGCGCGCTGTTCGGCGGCCGGGACCACACCACCGTGATGCACGCGGACCGCAAGATCCGCTCGCTGATGGCCGAGCGGCGCTCCATCTACAACCAGGTGACGGAGCTGACCAACCGCATCAAGAGCTGACGCGGCCGGCCCGCGCCGGGCCCCCCGCACCGGCCCACAGACGGCCGCACACGTCCACAGAACGCCTCGTACGGCGGCGCCCCGGGAGTCCAACTCCCGGGGCGCCGCCGTTTGTTCGCCCGCCGCGCCACCCCCGGCATTCACTCGATCGTGGCCGTCCTGTTCGATTCCCGTGCGCCGCAGGGCAGTTCTCCACAGGTTTGTGGCGATCGGGCCGTCCACACCCTGGGGACAGCGAAGTTATCCAGATGATCTCCACAGGCGACCCGCCCGCAAGATCGTCTGCCCAGCTCAGCCGGTTGTGGAAATGTGGGCAACCTCGATCCACAGACTGTGGACGCAACCGGCGTCCACAGTCGGCCGGTTCCGGTTGTCCACCGCTCGCCCACAGGCCAGGGCCACTTGTGCACAGCTTGGCCCCGCTTCTCCACACCTTTGTCCACTGTTCGGCAACGAAATGCCCTCTGTCCCTCGCAGGAGTGAACCGCGTCACACCAAGGAGGGCGGTTGGCCTGGGGAGAACCTGGGTATTTCTGTGTACGGAGCTGGGGGTAACCCGGGTCCCCCTGTGGGCGGCGTGTGCACAACTTTTCCGCGTCCACAGCGACCCCTGGTTATCCACGGGCGGCGTCCACAGCCGCGGTGGACAAAAAACGCGGCCTGACCTGCACCGGAACCGGTTATCCACGGTATCCACACCCCCTACTACTACGACTACACGTAGATAGCGGGGAAACTGCTTCGAAGTACGGGGTGTGCACAACTCGGCCCGGCTCGTCGGGCGACGCGTGTCGCGGCTTGACGACAACCCGCACCGACTGTCAGTCCTGTGCGTCAGACTGTTCCCCGACAGTCAGCAACAAGCAGGAGGCGGTTCCGGTGAAGATCCGGGTGGAGCGCGACGTACTTGCCGAGGCGGTGGCTTGGGCAGCCCGCAGCCTCCCGGCCCGTCCCCCGGTGCCCGTCCTGGCCGGGCTGCTGCTGAAGGCCGAGGAGGGCCTGCTGAGCCTGTCGGGCTTCGACTACGAGGTCTCGGCGCGGGTCTCGGTGGAGGCCGAGGTCGACGAGGAGGGCACCGTCCTGGTGTCCGGCCGGCTGCTCGCCGACATCTCCCGGTCGCTGCCCAACCGCCCGGTGGAGATCTCCACCGAGGGCGTCCGGGTCACCGTCGTCTGCGGCAGCTCCCGGTTCACCCTGCACACACTGCCTGTGGAGGAGTACCCGGCGCTGCCCGCGATGCCGATCGCGTCCGGCACCGTGCCCGGCGAGGTGTTCGCCGCCGCCGCGGCCCAGGTGGCCATCGCCGCCGGCCGGGACGACACGCTGCCGGTGCTCACCGGTGTGCGGTTCGAGATCGAGGGCGACACCGTGACGCTGGCGGCCACCGACCGCTACCGCTTCGCGGTCCGCGAGTTCCTGTGGAAGCCCGAGCAGTCCGACATCTCCGCCGTCGCGCTGGTCCCCGCCAAGACGCTGCTCGACACCGCCAAGTCGCTGACCAGCGGCGACACCGTGTCCATCGCGCTGGCCGGCTCCGGCGAGGGCGAGGGCCTGATCGGCTTCGAGGGCGCCGGCCGGCGCACCACCACCCGGCTGCTCGAAGGCGACCTGCCCAAGTACCGCACGCTGTTCCCGACCGAGTTCGCCTCGATCGCGGTGATCGAGACCCCGCCGTTCGTCGAGGCGGTCAAGCGCGTCTCCCTGGTGGCCGAGCGCAACACCCCGGTGCGGCTGAGCTTCGAGCAGGGCGTGCTCACCCTGGAGGCCGGCTCCAGCGACGACGCACAGGCTGTGGAGCGGGTCGACGCCAAGCTGGAGGGCGACGACATCTCGATCGCCTTCAACCCGACCTTCCTGCTCGACGGGCTGAGCGCGATCGACTCCCCGGTGGCGCAGCTGGCGTTCACCACCTCCACCAAGCCCGCGCTGCTCAGCGGCCGTCCCGCGGTCGACGCCGAGGCCGACGACGCGTACAAGTACCTGATCATGCCGGTGCGGCTGTCCGGCTGAGCGCCCGTCGACAGCCGGGCTCCCGTGTCCGGCCTGGCGCCCCTCGCGGGCCCGTGGCCGGTTGAGTCCAGCGCTGAGTGCAGGGCATACGAGCAGGAGCGAAGGGGCCCACGTAGGCTCGTTCTCAGGTCAGTCACGCTTCGAACGAAGGATCTGCGATGGAGCTCGGTCTCATCGGTCTCGGCAAGATGGGCGGCAACATGCGCGAGCGCATTCGCCGCGGCGGCCACACTGTCATCGGGTACGACCGCAACGCCGATCTCGCCGATGTCCACAGCCTCAAGGAGCTTGTGGACTCGCTCAAGGGCCCGCGAGTGGTGTGGGTGATGGTGCCCGCCGGTGCGGCCACCCAGTCCACCATCGACGAGCTGGGCAAGCTGCTGTCGCCCGGCGACGTCGTGGTGGACGGCGGCAACTCCCGCTGGACGGACGACGAGCGGCACGCCAAGGAGCTGGCCGACAAGGGCATCGGCTTCGTCGACTGCGGTGTCTCCGGCGGCGTGTGGGGCCTGGCGAACGGCTACGCGCTGATGTACGGCGGCACCGACGAGGACGTCGCCAAGGCGCAGCCGATCTTCGACGCGCTCAAGCCCGAGGGCGACTCCGGCGCGGTGCACGCGGGCAAGGTCGGCGCCGGCCACTTCGCGAAGATGGTCCACAACGGCATCGAGTACGCGATGATGCAGGCGTACGCCGAGGGCTGGGAGCTGCTTGAGGCAGTGGACTCGGTCACCGACGTACGCGAGGTGTTCCGCTCCTGGAAGTCCGGCACGGTGATCCGTTCCTGGCTGCTCGACCTGGCGGTGGACGCGCTGGACAAGGACGAGAGCCTGAGCAATCTGCGCGGTTACGCGGACGACTCCGGTGAGGGCCGCTGGACGGTCGAGGCCGCCATCGACAACGCGGTGCCGATGCCCGCGATCACCGCCTCGCTGTTCGCCCGGTTCTCGTCCCGCCAGGAGGACTCCCCGCAGATGAAGATGATCGCCGCGCTGCGCAACGAGTTCGGCGGCCACGCCGTCACCGCCGCGGAGTAGCCGCCGCGACCCGCCGGCCGCCGCCCGCGCCGCACCACGGCCGGGCGGCCCGGCAGCACCGCACGTCACAGCAGGGAGGTCGGCGCGGCACCCGCGCCACAGCACGCGATGCACGTAAGCCACCTTTCGCTCGCCGACTTCCGCTCCTACGCCCGGGCCGAGGTTCCTCTCGACCCGGGCGTCACGGCTTTCATGGGGCCTAACGGCCAGGGCAAGACCAACCTGGTCGAGGCGGTCGGCTACCTGGCCACGCTCGGCAGCCACCGAGTGGCCTCGGACGCGCCGCTGGTGCGGGTCGGCGCGCAGCGCGCGGTGCTGCGCGCCCAGGTGACCGGCGGCGACCGGCAGCAGCTGGTCGAGCTGGAGATCAACCCGGGCAAGGCCAACCGGGCCAGGATCAACCGCTCCTCGCAGGTGCGGCCGCGTGACGTGCTGGGGATCGTGCGCAGCGTGCTGTTCGCGCCGGAGGACCTGGCGCTGGTCAAGGGCGACCCGGGCGAGCGGCGCCGGTTCCTCGACGAGCTGCTCACCGCGCGGGCGCCGCGGCTCGCGGGGGTGCGCGCCGACTACGAGCGGGTGCTCAAGCAGCGCAACACGCTGCTGAAGACGGCCGCGATGGCCCGCAGGCACGGCGGCAAGGGCGCGGACCTGTCCACCCTCGACGTGTGGGACCAGCATCTGGCGCGGGTCGGCGCGGAGCTGCTCGCGCAGCGGCTCGACCTGGTCGCGGCGTTGCAGCCGCTGACCGACAAGGCGTACGAGCAGCTGGCGCCCGGCGGCGGCCCGGTGGCGCTGGAGTACCGCAGTTCGATGGGCGACGAGCAGCTGGCCGGCGCCGACAGCCGCGAGGAGCTGTTCGGGCGGCTGCTGGCGGCGCTCGGCGAGAACCGCCGGCAGGAGGTCGAGCGCGGGGTGACCCTGGTCGGCCCGCACCGCGACGACCTGGTGCTCAAGCTCGGGCCGATGCCGGCCAAGGGCTACGCCAGCCACGGCGAGTCGTGGTCGTACGCGCTGGCGCTGCGGCTGGCCTCCTACGAGCTGCTGTGCGCCGACGGCGGCGAGCCGGTGCTCGTGCTCGACGACGTCTTCGCCGAGCTGGACACCCGCCGTCGCGAGCGGCTGGCCGAGCTGGTGGCCCCCGGCGAGCAGGTGCTGGTGACGGCGGCGGTCGACGACGACGTGCCGGGCGCCCTGGCCGGCGCCCGCTTCACGGTGCAGAACGGGACGGTGGAACGACTGTGACGAAGCAGGCAGGCGCCTCCGGCGGCAGTGGCAGGACGGGCCGCGGCGGGTCGGCCCCGACCGAGCGCTCCGGCGCGGAGGCGAACCCGCCCTCCGCCGCACCCCGCCGCCCCGGCGCGGAGGCGAACCCGCCCTCCGCCGCGCCCCGCCGCCCCGGCGCCTGGCCCGGGGCCCAGCCGATCCCGCCCCAGGACACCCAGCCGCCCGGCCGCGGCACTCCCGCCCAGCCCCCGCAGCCGTCCCCGGCCGCGCAACCGGCGGGCGCCGAGTCCTCCGGCGTCGACCTCGCCCGGGTCGCGCTGCGCGCCGCCAAGGAGCAGGCCCGCGCCCGCGGCGCCGCCGCCGTGCAGAAGAAGCAGGCCCGCCGCGGCGGGCTGCGCAGCGGCGCCCGCGCCGACGGCCGCGACCCGCTGCCGCTGGGCGCGGCCATCAACCGGCTGATCACCGAGCGCGGCTGGGAGGCGCCGGCCGCGGTCGGCGGGGTGATGGGCCGCTGGCCGCAGCTCGTCGGCCAGGAGGTGGCGCAGCACTGCGCGCCCGCGCGCTACGACGAGGAGGAGCGCGTCCTGACCGTGCAGTGCGACTCCACCGCGTGGGCGACGCAACTGCGGCTGCTCGCCCCCACCCTGGTCGCCCGGCTGAACGCCGATCTCGGCCAGGGCACGGTCAAGCTCATCAAGGTGCTCGGCCCGGCGGGCCCGCCCAGGAGCTACGGCAGGCTGCGGGCGCCCGGCAGCCGCGGACCCGGGGATACGTACGGCTGAGACCTGCGGATACGTACGGGTGAGCGGGCCGGCCGCGGCCCGGCGGCCGGTTCCCTGCTCAGGGTAGCCGGAGCGTTGCCGGGGGTTGACACCCGAAGCCCTGGACGCCCGTGTGAGCGGTTTCGGCCCCGGGTCCGCGTGTAGGGAGTCGGACGACAGCCCTTTCGCACGGCACATGGGAACTCAGGTACCGGCAAAGCCCCATTCACGTCCGCGCTACCGGTAGACTGGTAGGCAGACCGCCCTCCCCTGGCAGCAGACAGGGGTAACCCAGCGGAACCTGTCGAAAACGCAGTCGCCCCCCCGGTGCGGGGGGACGACTCGTGCTGTGCCAGAAAGGGCGCTTCGTGGCCGATTCCGGCAACCCCAACGAGAAATCCAACACGTCCTACGATGCCAGCGCGATCACCGTGCTGGAAGGACTCGACGCGGTGCGCAAGCGCCCCGGCATGTACATCGGTTCGACCGGTGAGCGGGGCCTGCACCACCTCGTGCAAGAGGTGGTCGACAACTCCGTCGACGAGGCGATGGCCGGTCACGCGGACACCATCGACGTCACGATCCTGCCCGACGGCGGCGTGCGCGTGGTGGACAACGGCCGCGGCATCCCGGTCGGCATGGTCGCGTCCGAGGGCAAGCCGGCCGTCGAGGTCGTGCTGACCGTGCTGCACGCCGGCGGCAAGTTCGGCGGCGGCGGCTACGCGGTCTCCGGCGGCCTGCACGGCGTCGGCGTGTCCGTGGTCAACGCGCTGTCGACGCGCGTCGCGGTCGAGGTCCGCACCGAGGGCCACCGCTGGACACAGGACTACAAGCTGGGTGTGCCCACCGCGCCGCTGGCCAAGAACGAGGCGGTGACCGAGACCGGCACCACCGTCACCTTCTGGGCCGATCCGGACATCTTCGAGACCACGGACTACTCGTTCGAGACGCTGTCGCGCCGCTTCCAGGAGATGGCGTTCCTGAACAAGGGACTGCGCATCTCGCTGACCGACGAGCGCGCCGACCACGTGGACGAGGAGGGCAAGCCGCTCGGCGTCACGTACCACTACGAGGGCGGCCTCGTCGACTACGTGAAGTACCTGAACTCGCGCAAGGGCGAGCTGGTCCACCCCACCGTCATCGACATCGAGGCGGAGGACAAGGAGCGGCTGCTGTCCATCGAGGTCGCGATGCAGTGGAACAACCAGTACAGCGAGGGTGTCTACAGCTTCGCCAACACCATCCACACCCACGAGGGCGGCACTCACGAGGAGGGCTTCCGCGCGGCGCTGACCGGCCTGGTCAACCGCTACGCGCGGGAGAAGAAGTTCCTCCGCGAGAAGGACGACAACCTCGCCGGCGAGGACATCCGCGAGGGTCTGACGGCGATCATCTCGATCAAGCTCGGCGAGCCGCAGTTCGAGGGCCAGACGAAGACGAAGCTCGGCAACACCGAGGCGAAGACGTTCGTCCAGAAGGTCGTGCACGAGCACCTGACCGACTGGCTGGACCGCAACCCCGTCGAGGCCGCGGACATCATCCGCAAGTCGATCCAGGCGGCCACCGCCCGGGTCGCGGCCCGCAAGGCGCGGGACCTGACCCGCCGCAAGGGGCTGCTGGAGTCGGCCTCGCTGCCCGGCAAGCTCAGCGACTGCCAGTCCAACGACCCGACGAAGTGCGAGATCTTCATCGTCGAGGGCGACTCGGCCGGCGGCTCCGCGAAGTCCGGCCGCAACCCGCAGTACCAGGCCATCCTGCCGATCCGCGGCAAGATCCTGAACGTCGAGAAGTCGCGGATCGACAAGATCCTGCAGAACACCGAGATCCAGGCGCTGATCTCGGCCTTCGGCACCGGTGTGCACGAGGACTTCGACATCGCCAAGCTCCGCTATCACAAGATCATCCTGATGGCGGACGCCGATGTGGACGGCCAGCACATCAACACCCTGCTGCTGACGTTCCTGTTCCGCTTCATGCGCCCGCTGGTCGAGGCCGGCCACGTGTACCTGTCCCGCCCCCCGCTGTACAAGATCAAGTGGGGCCGCGACGACTTCGAGTACGCGTACTCCGACCGCGAGCGGGACGCGCTGGTGGAGCTGGGCAAGAGCGCGGGCAAGCGGATCCGCGAGGACTCCATCCAGCGCTTCAAGGGCCTCGGCGAGATGAACGCCGAAGAGCTGCGGGTCACCACGATGGACATCGACCACCGGGTGCTCGGCAAGGTCACTCTGGACGACGCGGCGCAGGCCGACGACCTGTTCTCGGTGCTGATGGGCGAGGACGTGGAGGCACGGCGCTCGTTCATCCAGCGCAACGCCAAGGACGTCCGCTTCCTCGACATCTGAGTCGGCCCACCCCGAACCCGAGTCGGCCCCGACCGGCCGCGGCAGCCGTGTGAGCGGTGTGAAAGGACAATCTGACAGCGATGGCCGACGAGAATTCCAACCTTCCCCCCACCCCCGACGTCCCCGAGTCGGAGATGGACCAGCGCAACGAGGCCGGCGGCCTGCGGATCGAGCCCGTCGGGCTCGAGACCGAGATGCAGCGCAGCTATCTCGACTACGCGATGTCCGTCATCGTCTCGCGCGCGCTGCCCGACGTCCGGGACGGCCTCAAGCCGGTGCACCGCCGCGTGCTGTTCGCCATGTACGACGGCGGCTACCGGCCGGAGAAGGGCTTCTACAAGTGCGCCCGCGTCGTCGGCGACGTGATGGGCACCTACCACCCGCACGGCGACTCCTCGATCTACGACGCGCTGGTCCGGCTCGCGCAGCCGTGGTCGATGCGGATGCCGCTGGTGGACTCCAACGGCAACTTCGGTTCCCCGGGCAACGACCCGGCCGCCGCCATGCGGTACACCGAGTGCAAGATGATGCCGCTGTCCATGGAGATGGTCCGGGACATCGACGAGGAGACCGTCGACCACCAGGACAACTACGACGGCCGCAACCAGGAGCCGACGGTCCTGCCGGCCCGGTTCCCGAACCTGCTGATCAACGGCTCGGCGGGCATCGCGGTCGGCATGGCGACGAACATCCCGCCGCACAACCTGCGCGAGGTCGCCGACGGCGCGCAGTGGTGCCTGGCCAACCCCGAGGCCACCCCTGAGGAGCTGCTCGACGCCCTCATGGAACGGATCAAGGGCCCGGACTTCCCGACCGGCGCGCTGGTCGTCGGCCGCAGGGGCATCGAGGACGCGTACCGCACCGGCCGCGGCTCGATCACCATGCGGGCGATCGTCGAGGTCGAGGAGATCCAGAACCGGCAGTGCCTGGTCGTCACCGAGCTGCCGTACCAGACCAACCCCGACAACCTCGCGCAGAAGATCGCCGACCTGGTCAAGGACGGCAAGGTCGGCGGCATCGCCGACGTCCGCGACGAGACGTCCTCGCGCACCGGGCAGCGGCTGGTCATCGTCCTGAAGCGGGACGCGGTCGCCAAGGTCGTGCTGAACAACCTGTACAAGCACACCGACCTGCAGACCAACTTCGGCGCGAACATGCTGGCGCTGGTCGACGGGGTGCCGCGCACCCTGTCGCTGGACGCGTTCATCAGGCACTGGGTGACCCACCAGGTCGAGGTCATCGTCCGGCGCACCCGGTTCCGGCTGCGCAAGGCCGAGGAGCGGGCGCACATCCTGCGCGGCCTGCTCAAGGCGCTCGACGCGATCGACGAGGTCATCGCGCTGATCCGGCGCAGCGACACCGTCGAGACCGCGCGGGCCGGCCTGATGGGCCTGCTGACCATCGACGAGATCCAGGCGAACGCGATCCTGGAGATGCAGCTGCGCCGGCTGGCCGCCCTGGAGCGGCAGAAGATCATCGCCGAGCACGACGAGCTGCAGGCCAAGATCGACGAGTACAACGCGATCCTGGCCTCACCCGAGCGGCAGCGGCAGATCATCAGCGAGGAGCTGCAGGCGATCGTCGACAAGTACGGCGACGACCGGCGCAGCAAGCTGGTGCCCTTCGACGGCGACATGTCCATCGAGGACCTCATCGCCGAGGAGGACATCGTCGTCACGATCACCCGTGGCGGCTACGTCAAGCGCACCAAGACCGAGGACTACCGGTCGCAGAAGCGCGGCGGCAAGGGCGTACGCGGCACGAAGCTCAAGCAGGACGACATCGTCGACCACTTCTTCGTGACCACCACCCACCAGTGGCTGCTGTTCTTCACCAACAAGGGCCGGGTCTACCGGGCCAAGGCGTACGAGCTGCCCGACGCCGGCCGGGACGCCCGCGGCCAGCACGTCGCCAACCTGCTGGCCTTCCAGCCGGACGAGCGGATCGCCCAGATCCTGGCGATCAAGGACTACCAGGCGGCGCCGTACCTGGTGCTCGCCACCAAGTCCGGCCTGGTGAAGAAGACCGCCCTGAAGGACTACGACTCCCCGCGGGCCGGCGGCGTGATCGCCGTCAACCTGCGGGAGGCCGACGTCGAGGGCGGCTTCGACGAGCTGATCGGCGCCGAGCTGGTCTCCGCCGACGACGACCTGCTGCTGGTCAGCCGGAAGGCCCAGTGCATCAGGTTCACCGCGACGGACGAGGCGCTGCGCCCGATGGGCCGTGCCACCTCGGGCGTGAAGGGTATGAGTTTCCGCACGGGTGACCAGTTGCTCTCGATGAATGTGGTCAGGCCGGGTACGTTCGTCTTCACAGCCACCGACGGCGGCTACGCGAAACGCACTTCCGTGGACGAGTACCGCGTCCAGGGCCGCGGTGGCCTCGGCATCAAGGCGGCGAAGATCGTGGAGGACCGGGGCTCGCTGGTCGGGGCGCTGGTGGTCGAGGAGAGCGATGAGATCCTGGCCATCACCCTTGGCGGCGGAGTGATCCGCACGCGGGTCAACGAGGTCAGGGAGACCGGCCGTGACACCATGGGCGTTCAGCTCATCCATCTCGGCAAGCGGGATGCCGTCGTAGGTATCGCGCGCAATGCTGAGGCGGAGGACGATCCGGTGGTGGCCGCGGTGGCCGGCGACGGAGAGCACGACGCAGTGGCCGAGGGCGAGCAGCCCGCGGCCGGTGAACCGGAGGAGTAAACCGTGAGTGGAGCCACGGGCGCCGCAGGTGGGCCCGGCAGGACCGGGGGTGCCCATGGCTCGTCCCATCTCAACGGTCCTCAAGAGGGGGGATACAGCGTGACGGACACCCGTCAGCCGCCACATCAGCCGCCGTCGGCCTACACGCCGCCGCCGCCGTCGGGCGCGCCCGCGGTGGGGGGCGGCGGGGCGGCGACCGGCACGGCAGGCCCGTCGGCGCGGGCCGCCTCGTCCGGTGCCGCGGCAGGGGTGCGCAGGCCGCGTCCGGCCGCCCGCACCATGCCGCGCACCCGCAAGGCGCGGCTGCGGGTGTCCAAGGCCGACCCGTGGTCGGTGATGAAGGTCAGCTTCCTGCTGTCCATCGCTCTGGGCATCTGCACGATCATCGCGGTCACGGTGCTGTGGATGGTGCTCGACGCGATCGGCGTCTTCAGCACCGTCGGCTCGACCATCAGCGAGGCCACCACGTCCGAGCAGGGCGGCAAGGGCGGCTTCGACCTGGTGTCGTTCCTGTCCCTGTCCCGGGTCCTGATGATCACCTCGGTGATCGCCGTGATCGACGTGGTGCTGGCCACCGCGCTGGCCACGCTCGGCGCCTTCATCTACAACCTGTCGGCCGGTTTCGTCGGCGGCATCGAGCTGACGCTGGCGGAGGACGAGTAGCGACGGGTAGCCGCAGATCGAGGTCGCGGATACCGATTTTGGGACAAGGCCCCGGGTGCGCTAATCTTTCGGTGCAGCGCGGGGCTATAGCTCAGACGGTTAGAGCGCTTCCCTGATAAGGAAGAGGCCCCAGGTTCAAGTCCTGGTAGCCCCACTCGCGCAAACAGCCCCTCACGGCCACCGTGGGGGGCTGTTGACATCTACGGGCGACATCAGTTGTCCGGAATCTGTCCGGCAAGCAAGGTAACCGTTCGGTATCGGCTGCTGTGTATAGTCGGGCGGGTCAGAAGCTGTCCCCATGGAAGAAGGAGGAGGCCACGCGATGAAGAAGATTCTCCTGGTCGCTTTGGCCGCCGTCGCTGGGCTGTTCGTGTACCGACAGATTCAGGCGGACCGCGCCGAGCAGGACCTTTGGACGGAAGCCACTGACGCGGTACCGGCCGGTTCCGGCGGGGCCGACGCCAACGTGTGAGACGCCAGTGAGACGCCGGCAGGTGTCGAGCCGTCTCCGGGCCCCGGCCGCACAGCGCGGTCGGGGCTTCGCTGTTGCCAGACCGTGACCGCGGCCCCTTGAGTTTGCGTGAGCAAAGGTAATACTTTGCTTAAGCAAACGTTGCTGTGTGGGTGCGAGGGGGATGGAACGCCATGGAACGACGACCGCCGGAGAGGCCGCCGGGCAGGGCGATACGGGCCTTGGCCAGGGCCCTGACCAGGGCTCGGACCAGGGCCGTGACCAGGCGCCCCGGCACGGCGATACGGGCCGCCTCACGGGCCGCCGCCCCGGCTCTTGGCGCCGCCGCAGCCGGGCTGCTGCTGGTGATGTGGGCGGCCCTGGCGGCCGCGCCCGCCGCCCTCGCGGCCCCGGCCGCACCCGCGGCACCCGCCGCGCCGACCGCCGCCGCCGGCAGCGACGGCAGCCTGATCATGGTGCTCGACTCCTCCGGCTCGATGGCCGGCCCCGACGGCTCCGGCCACACCCGGATCGCCGCCGCCCGCACCGCCGTCGGCTCCGTCGTGGACTCGCTGCCCGACGGCTACCCCACCGGCCTGCGGGTCTACGGCGCCGGCAAGGCGCACGGCTGTGACGACACCGGCCTTGTGCAGCCCGTCACCCCCCTCGACCGCGCCGCGGTGAAGCGCGCGGTGGCCGCCGTACAGCCCAAGGGCGACACCCCCACCGCGCTCGCGCTCCAGCGGGCCGCCGCCGACCTGCCCGCCACCGGCCGGCGCAGCATCCTGCTGATCTCCGACGGCGAGTCCAACTGCGGTACCCCCAAGCCCTGCCAGGTCGCCGCGCAGCTCGCGGGTGACGGCATCGGGCTGCGGATCGACACCGTCGGCTTCCAGGTCAAGGGCGCCGCCAGGGACGAGCTGGAGTGCGTGGCCCGCGCCGGGCACGGCGCCTACTACGACGCACCGGACGCCGCCGCGCTCGGCAGGCAGCTGGTCCGCGCGTCCCAACTGAGCGCCGACGCCTACCTGTTGCAGGGCACCAAGCTCGCCGGCGGCCCGTCCGCCGGGCACGCGGCGGCGATCAGCGCCGGCCACCAGTACCTGGACACCATCGGCCCCGGCGAGACCCGCTGGTACGCGGGCACCCTCGACGCGGCGAGCACCGCCGACCTGTCGGCGACGGCTGTCCCGCAGCCGGGCGTCCCGGTGGGCTACGGCGACGGCATCGAGCTGTCGCTGACCTCCGTCGGAAGCGGTGGCAGCGGTGGCAGCGGCGGCAGCAGCGGCAGCACCTGCGACACCCAGTCCCGGCACTTCGGCCAGGACGAGGGCGCCACCACGCTCACCGGCGCGGTCAGCCGGATCCCCAGCCACGCCCACGACGGCCCCTGCGACGCCGCCGGCCGCTACCTGCTGTCGGTGCACCGCACCAGCGCGGCGGGCTCCGACCAGGGCCGCTGGCCGCTGGAGCTGCGCTTCGATAAGGAGGCGCCGCTGCCGCCCGGCACCGTGCCGGCCGGCGCCCGTACCGACTACGGCAGCGCGCCCGCGCCCGTCACCGGCACCCCGCACGACCTCACCGGCGGCACCGGCTTCAACGACGCCACCCGGGTGGGCACCGGGGTCTGGCGGGACAAGCTGCTGCCGGCGCAGACCCGTTACTACAAGGTGCACGTCGGGTGGGGCCAACAGCTCACCTACGCGGCCGAGTTCGCCAACGAGCCGCTGCTCGACGAGAGCGCCGCCGGCGAGTCCACCTTCGTGGACACCACCGCCTACGCACCCGGCAGGCTGCCGGTCGAGGACGCGTCCGACGCCCGTGACAGCCGTTCGTACTACGGCGAGCCGCTGTCGGTCGGGCTCGGTACGGTGCCGGTCACGTGGACCAACCGCTGGGTGGACACCGGGTCGGCGGTCGCCGTGCACCAGGCGGGGGACTACTGGATCGCGGTCGGACTCGGCCCGAACGCGGCGAAGTTGGCGAAGAACACGGCGGTGCGGGTGATCCTGCGGGTCGACGTCAGCGGGCAGGAGCTGGCCGGGCCGCAGTACCAGGCGCCCGCGCTCGCGAAGAACGGCGGGAGCGGCGGCACGTCGTCCGGCGGGGTCAACGAGCAGGCGGGGGGCGGGGGTTCGACGTCCGGCGGGTCCGGTTCTGGCTCCGGCTCCGGCTCGGGTTCCGCCTCCGGCGGGATCACCGGTACGGATCTGCTCGCGGCCGGCACCGGGGGCGCGGTGGCGGCTGCCGGGGTGGGCGTGGCGGCGCTGGTGCACCGGGCCAGGACGCGCGGGCCGGCCGGGCCGGTTCACCCGGCGACTCACCCGGCGGCCAACGCGGGCTACCCGACCGGGACGTACGGGAGCCCGTACGGCGGCCCCGGCGACACGAGCACCGAACCGTACGACGGCCCCGGCGGTGCGTACACCGGTTCCGGCGGCGACCCGTGGGACCCGAGCGGCCAGAACGGCCCGGGCGGCCTCAACGGCCCGAGCGGCCAGAACGGCCCGGACCGGAACGGCGGCCAGGACCACAACGGCGGCCAGGACATGAACGGTACGAACAGGGGTGGGGCATGAAGCGCACGATGATCACCGCGGCGGCCGCGTTGCTGGCGCTCGCCGCCCTCCAGGGCCGGGCCGCGGCCGACGGCACCCCCGCGGCGGGCGATCCGACCTGGGCACCGTCCGGCAAGCTGCTGGCCGGCGCCGCCAACTCCGCGGACGCGCCCGGGATGCGGCCGGCCACCGCGTACCGCGACACCATCGGGCCCGGCCAGACCAAGTTCTACGCGCTGGCGCTCGACGCCAAGTCGTCCGCGTACGTCTCGGCGTTCGCGACCCCGACGATGGGCTCGCGGGTCGCCTACAACGACGGCCTGGAGCTGAAGTTGCAGAGCGCGGACGGCTCCGACTGCGACAGCCAGAGCGTGCACTTCGGCTCCGACCAGGACGCGCACCCGGTAGGCACCGCGGTCTCCCGGGTGATCGCCCCGGACGCCTCGTCCTGCCAGGAGGCCAACGCGTACACCGTGCGGGTGACCCGGGTCAGCGACCCCGCGTCCGACCCCGGGATCTGGCCGCTCGAACTGCGCTTCGTCTCCGAGCCCGGGCTCAGGGCGGGCGCATCCCCGCGCCCCGCCCCCGACTTCGGCTCCGCCTCGCCCACCCCGCTGATCGCCGGCACGCCCCAACAGGCGCACGGCGGCCCGAGTTTCGAGACGGCCGCCGCGGTGAAGACCGGCATCTGGAAGGACCGGGTGGCGCCCGGCGAGACCCGCTTCTACAAGGTCCCGGTGGACTGGGGCCAACAGGCCACCGTCTTCTCCGACTTCTCCACCGCCCCGGTCAAGGACGACACCCAGTACATCGGCGACGGCGTACGCCTTGGCTGCTACAGCCCGGTGCGCGCCCTGATCGACGACTCCAGCCACTCCTACTCCGGTTCCGCCGCCTCGCTCGACTACCAGACGGCGCCGGTCGCGTACGCCAACCGCACGGACGACAGCGAGGAGGTGACGATGACCAGCGTGGCCGGCTGGTACTACTTCGCGGTCACCGTCCACCCGGACGTGTCCAAGGCGGTCAGCGGCCCGGTGCCGGTGACGCTGCGGATCGACGTCAAGGGCACCGCGCAGCCGGCGCCGGCGTACGTCTCGGACCCGGGCGCGGCGGGCATCGGCCTGGACGCGCACGACGTGTCCTCGGCGGACGGCGGCTCGCACACGGCGTCGGCCTCGGGGTCGTCCTCGTCCGGGACGTCCGGGCTGCGGTTCGTCGCCTTCGCGGCGATGGGGGCGGGCGTGGTGCTGCTGCTGACGCTGGCGGGGTGGTACGGGACGGCGCGGCGGCGGTCGCGGCGGACGGTGGACGCGGTGCCGCCGCAGGGGTGGTGAAGTCGCCCCTGCGGGAGGGGAGTCGAGGCTTCCGGGTCTCCCGGTCGGGAGGCGACCTCCCGGTCAGGACGCTACGAAGGCCACGATGCCGACGGCGAAGCAGAGCACGGCCAGGACGAGGACGGTGATCGCGACCTTGGCGGGCGGGCCGGAGTGCGGGCGCCCGGCCGGGGACGGGGCCGTGCCGTAGGGCGCCGCCGGGTGGGCGGCGGCCGGCTGCGGGACCCTGAACTCGCCTGAGTTCGGCTGAGGTTGGGGCTGGGGCAAGGCGTGGGGCTGCGGGTGGCCCTGGACGCCCGCGTGCGCTTCCGCGCGGGTCCTGGTGTGCGTGGTCGGGTCGACCTTCGGCTGCGGGGGCAGCGGGGGCGGGTCCTGCGGCGGGTGGATCCGGCGGGGGTCGGCGTGGCCCGGGGCCTGTTGCGGCCCTCCCGCGTTCGGCGGGCCGCCGGCCTGGCGGGGGTCCTGGCCCTGGAACCCGCCCTGCTGCGGGAATCCGTGCTGCGGCTGGAGCTCGTACGGTGCCTGCGGGGTGCGCTCCGGTCCGTTGCCGGCGGCGTGCCGGCCGCCGCCTCCGCTTCCGCCTTGGGCGCGGACCGGTTGCTCGCCGGGGGCCTGCGGCGGGGGCAGCGGGAAGGCGGTGTTCAGGCCGGGGTCGCGGAACGGTGCGCCCGCCGCGGGGCCGTTCGCGCTCGCTGGACCGGCGGGGCCTGCCGGATCGTCCGGACCCTCGGCGCCGAAGCCGTCGGGCAGCGGCCCGATCTGGTCGAAGATCTCCACCGGCTCCTCCCCCGGCGCCGGTTCCGGGATCAGCTCGACGGCGGTCGCCAGCGCCTTGCGCGCGCCCGTCGCCGTACGGAACCTGGCGTGCGGGTCGGGTTGCAGCAGCGCGCCGACCACCTGCCACAGCGGCTCCGGCACCCCGATCGGCGCGGGCGGCATGCCCATCGCCAGGTAGCGCTCCGCGATGGCCTGCGCGTCCGGCTTCCGGCCGCCGAGCAGGTACAGCGCGACCAGCCCGACGGCGTAGAGGTCGGCCGGCACGTCGGGCTCGGCGCCGAGCATCTGCTCGGGCGCGAAGTAGCCGGGGGTGCCGACCACGTAGTCGGTCTCCGTCAGCCGGGCGTCGCCCTTGCGCATCGCGATGCCGAAGTCGGACAGCCGTACGTGCGGGGTGCCGGTGCCGGTCGCCTCCAGCAGGATGTTCGCGGGCTTGATGTCGCGGTGGATGATGCCCTCGGCGTGCACCGCGCTCAGTCCGGCGAGCAGCTGGTCGAGCAGCACGCACACGAAGCGGGGCGGCAGCGGCCCGTAGTCGCCGATCAGGTGCGACAGCGAGCCGCCGTGCACCAGGTCCATGGTGAACAGCACCTTGTCGTCGTCGGCCGCCCAGCTCGCCGGGGCCAGCACGTGCGGGTGGTCGATCCGCATCGCCTGCTCCCGTACGAAGCGCAGCAGCGCGTGCGCGTCGCTCTGCTGGAGCACCTTGGCGGCCACGTAACGGCGGCGGCGCCGGTCCCAGGAGCGCCACACGGCGCCCACGCCGCCGCGCCCGATCGGGTCCACCAGCTCGTACCGGCCCGCGAAGACCTCTCCCATGGTGTACCGCCCGCCCCCTTCGCCGTTCCGTTCCGACGGTGTCCCGACGGTATCCCGTCCGTCGCCGGCCGGTCGCCGGTCAGTCCTGGTGCGCCTCGAAATGCGCGACCGCGTCACTGGTGCGCCCGGCGCCGTACACACGGAGGAACTCTGCCAGTTGCGGGTGCGCCCGCGCGAGGGAGCGTGCCGCGCGCTCGATCTCGTCCGCGCCGGCCACCGAGCGCAGCACCGTCTGCATGCCGCGCACCACCTGCCGGGCGGAGGCGGCGGGCAGCTCGCCGGTCGCGGAGTGCGTGGTGCTGCCGAGCACCGACGAGCCGGCCGACTCGCGGATCTCGTCCATCCGCGCCGCCGCCTCGATCGCCCCGGTGCGGCCCTCCGCGACCTGCCACGCCAACTCCTGCAACGCCTGGAGCCGCTGCACCACCGCCGGGTTGCCGATCTTCGCCCGCTGCCCGCTCATCAGCTGCGACAGCATCGGCGCGGACAGCCCGAGCACCCCCGCCAGCCGGGCCTGGTTGAGCCCCAGCCCGCCGATCAGCCGCCGGAACAGATCCCCCAGCGGCTCCCCGTACCACCCGCGCTGCAGCTCCCTGGCCTCCAGCGCCCGCCCCCCGGCCCCCGCGTCCTGCGCCGACCCGTCCATGTCCACTCCCGCGTTTGCGCATGCGAATCCCGCAAACCATCCTAGGCGCCCCCCATATCCCGTTCGGCCCCCACCCGCCGAACCAGGTACGCTGTCTGCCGAAGAGGGGCCTTAGCTCAGTTGGTAGAGCGCTGCCTTTGCAAGGCAGATGTCAGGAGTTCGAATCTCCTAGGCTCCACAGTGTTTGTGCAGGTCAGCGGCCCCCTCGCCCGGGTAGGGCGAGGGGGCCGCTGGCGTCCTGTACACATTCTGTACACATCCGGCCGCAGCGTGCTGCGCGCTCTCGCGAGCGATGCTGCGGGCTAGTTGTATTGATCACGAGCGTTGTTGACACGTGTCGGGCTTGATCATGGCGAAGACCTCCGATGCAGTGGAGCTGTCTAGGACTGCACCGCATGGAGGTCTTCGTGTCCCACCGTAATGCCCGGCTGACCGTTCACGGCAGACGGCTGCTGGTTCAGCGGGTCGATGCCGGCCGGCCTGTGGCTCATGTGGCAGCCGAGATGGGAATCTCCCGGGCAACGGGCTACAAGTGGGTGAAGCGGTGGCGGGACGAGGGTGAGGCGGGTCTGGCCGACCGGCCGAGCAGACCCCGCACCACGCCGCACCGGACTGAGCCGGCTATCGAAGTGCGCGTGTGCGAATTGCGCCGGGAACGCAAGCTCGGGCCCGCCCGGATCGGCCCGGTCCTCGGCCTGCCGACATCGACGGTGCACCGGATCCTGACCCGGCACGGCCTGAACCGGCTGGCCTGGATGGACCGTCCGACCGGCACGGTGATCCGCCGCTACGAGCGGGACCGGCCGGGCGAGCTGGTCCACATCGACATCAAGAAACTCGGGAACATTCCCGACGGTGGCGGCCACCGCGTCATGGACCGCCAGGCCGGCGAGGCGAACCGCCAGGCCACCACACCCGCCCGCAGCCCCTCCGGCACCCCGAAGATCGGTTACAGCTTCATCCACACCGCCGTCGACGACCACTCCCGCCTGGCCTACAGCGAGATCCTGGGCGACGAGCGGAAAGAGACCGCCGTGGCCTTCTGGCAGCGGGCCCAGGCGTTCTACACCGGCCACGGGATCACCGTCGAGCGTGTCCTGACCGACAACGGCTCCTGCTACAAATCCCACGCCTGGCGCGACGCCCTGACCGCGGCCGGGATCACCCACAAACGAACCCGGCCCTACCGGCCCCAGACCAACGGGAAAGTAGAACGCTTCAACCGCACCCTGCTCGACGAATGGGCCTACCTCAAGCCCTACGCCAGCAACACCGAACGCACCGAAGCCTTCGCACCCTTCCTGCACGCTTACAACTACCATCGCTGCCACACCGCACTCGGAGGACAACCCCCGATCAGCCGTGTCAACAACCCTGCGGGTCAATACAGCTAGTCAGTCGCCGCCAGCCGGTTGAGAACTTCCTCGGAGGTGAAGCTCCAGCCGACCAGGCGCTGCCCACTCCAGTTGATGCCGATCACGAGCTCATCCCGGGCGGCGTCAGGCAGTACGCGTTCGCACCAGGTGTCCAATGGCATGGAACCCACGCGTAGCCCATGCCCCCAGATCCTCGCTGCCCTCTGGGCGCGGGCCGAGGTCGACCAGAACGGAAGACTCCGCGTGCCGTCCTCGGAGAGGTGGGTCGGGCTTCCGTCGTCATCCCGGACGAGCCAGACGACTCGGCTCTGGCGGACATCTTGGAAGAATGCTGCCGCCTGCGAACCGCTCTGACTCATGGCCAACGAGCCTACCGTTCCCCAGCACTCATTTCGTTGGAGTTCCTGGTGAGCGCCTCTGCCGGGCGCAGGTCCCGCCATGCTCTAGGCCAGTGGCCCCTCGCCCTTGGGTGAGGGGCCACTGCTAACTGGCAGCGTCAGGATTCAGGCCGCAGCTTGCTCCAGGGTGGACAAATCGGCCGCCGCCTCCTGGGCCTTCTGCTTCGTCCTCTCGGCTTTGGCCCTGGCCTTGGCGAGGACGCGGGCGCGGCGCTTGTGCATCTTCTTGGAGACCTCGTCGAGGCGGTCGGGGAAGAGGTGGCCGTAGACGTCGAGGGTCATGGTGGCGGACTTGTGGCCGAGCATGGTCTGGACGACGTTGACGTCGGCGCCGCTGGCTATGGCGAGTGAGGCGGCGGTGTGGCGGAGTTTGTGGGGCGTGACGCGGAGGTTGCCGAGGCCGGCTGCTTGGACGGCCGGGTCGAAGACCCGGCGGACGAAGTTGCTGGCGCGCAGGGCGCCGCCCTGGGGACCGGTGAAGAGGAGTTCGTCGGGATCGCGGCCTTCGACGTGCGGTTTCAGCTCGTCGATGAGGAAGGCGCTGAGGGGCACGGATCGCCGTTCGCCGACCCCGCCTGGCCCGCCCGGGCCGAGACCGCCGGCCACCACGTCCCACAGCTCCTGACGGAGACCGCGACCGACCGTGAGCTGGCCACCGCCCACTCTCCGGCCGAAGCCCTCATCTGGCGCCTCACCGCCGCTCCCGACCGCCGCGCCCAAGCCGCCCGAGCCCGCAGCCCCATCAAGAAGGCACCGCTGCCGGGTCCGGCTGCGCCAGTGCCTGATGCCCGGACGCCCGCTGCCGACGTGCGCAGCACTCCGCGCCGCCGGTAGTGGGCACCCGGGTGCCGCCAGAGGACGTCAGTCGTCGTGGTGGGCGGCCCAGTCAGTGCGGGCGGCCACCAGCCGCGGCACTATCTCGCGGTCCAGGCAGTCGGCCTGAGTGCGGAGCTGTCGGGCGATGTCGGTGAGGCCCTCAGGGTCGAGGTCGGTGATCCAGTGGTCGTCGATGAGGGCGATGCTGACCACGGGAATGCGGGGGTCGGGGTCCTCGGCGTAGGGGTGGCAGGTGATGTGGCCCCACAGGATCTCCGTGTCCTGCGGCGGTCGGCCGCTGCCCTGGACGGTGTTGACGTTCTGGCCGGGGAAGGCGGTGTGGTGGCGGATGTCGGCGAGGTGGGCGCCGAGGCGTTCGAGGGGGATTCCGGTGGTGCTGGGGTCGGTGTCGGCCCAGTCGGGCAGGTGCCCGGTGAGGGTGTGGCCGCTGGTGGTGGTGAGGGTCCAGGTCCGGCCGAAGACGTTGGTCGGCGGTTCGGTGGGGCGGGTGGTTGTCGCCGAGGTCACGGTGGTGTCTCCTTGTTGGTTGCTGTTGCTGGTCACGGGGTGAGGTCGGTGACGGTGAAGTCGCTGATGCGCATGATGAGTTGGCTGGCCAGGACCCACGGGAGTCGGGCGCTGTGGAACGGGAAGTCGGCGGTGCCCACCTGGACGGGGGCGGGGTGGGCGGGCTGGTAGAGGATGCCGTTGACGCCGTAGGGGACGGCGGTCCGCACTCGGAGCGCCACCCATTCGGGTCGCAGGTGCGGGCAGGCGCGGACGGAGCGGTGGGCGCAGGGCAGGCAGACCGGCGGGTGGGTGGTGATCTCGGCCACGGGCAGCAGGCTGCGGGCGCGGGCGTCGATCAGCCATAGCGTGCCCTGGTCGGTGCGGTCGGCCGGGCCGCCGCAGATCTGGCACAACAGCCGCTGCATGCAGAGGCGTTGCCGCAGGCTGTGGACCTTCCCGTACTGCGGAACACCCTTTCCCAGGCGTGAGGTTGTCCGGGTCCAGAGCACGCTGCTGGGGTCGTCCCGGTCGAAGGCCCGCCGGTCGGCGTAAGCAATCCCGGTCCACTGCCCGCCACGCGCCACCACGGCCACCGGCGGGTCCTGCTCCCCGCTCCACCGCGCGATGAACGGCACCATGTCCGGCCGTCCGGCGGGCCGGCTTCGATGGGCGGGGGCTGCGTGGCTGCTCGTCGTACTCATCGCACTGCACCTTCGTAGGCGGCCGGGCTGGTGGCGGGAGCTGCCGTGCGGGCTGCCGGGCCGATCTCGAACCAGACGGTCTTGCCGCCCGGTACGGCCGCGCATCCCCAGTCGTCGGCCAACGCCCCGACGAGCAGCAGCCCCCGCCCGCCCTCCGCATCCAGCGCCCCGTCGCGCGGTACCGGCCGACCCGGTTCGGTGTCGGTTACCTCGACCCGCACCCGCGTTCCGCTCCAGCGCATGGCGACAGCGCACGGGGCCTGGCTGTACCGGATCGCGTTGGTGATCACTTCGCTGGCCATGAGCGCCAGATAGCCGAGCGCTTCGTCGGTCAGCGGCACACCCCAGGCGCGCACGATCCGAACGACCTTGCGCCGAGCCGCCGACACCTTGACGTCCTCGGCCGGCACCAGGAAGCCGTAGGGCATGGTGGTGGGTCCGTCGCTTCCGTCTGGTGGGACTTGACGGGCATATGGCCGTTCCGTGCCCGGTGAGTTGCAGCGCGACATGTTCTCCACCTCTCGTAAGTGGGTTGATAAGAAGGGCACTTCGCCGCTTCGCATCGAAACCGCGGGGGCCGGCAGGCAGAACGGCGGTCCTGTGGTCGTGGCGAAGCCGTCTGCATACGGGTCGGCCGCCGACAATCAAGCGGCCGTAAGACGAGGTTCGGCCGATAACCGTCCGAGCGGGAGTGTGTGCGGGGCCCAGGCGTGAGGGTGGGAAACACACACTGTGTGAAACGGGATTGGCTACGCTCGCTGCACTGAGTGATGCGAGGACCACATGGAGCCAAACACGCTGCTTGACGCGCTGCTCGACGAGGCGGGCATGTCCCGGGTCGGTCTGGCCACCCGGGTGAACGCCGCCGGCCGGTCCAGGGGCAGACAGATGCGCTACGACCATTCCTCGGTGATCCGCTGGCTGCGCGGGCAACGTCCGCGCGGCATCGTTCCCGACCTGATCTGCGACGTCATCGCCGCCCGGCTGGGCAGACCGATCACCCTGGACGACATCGGCATGGGCAATCCGGCCAGGGACGAACCCGCCGCCCCGCTGGCCGGATTCATCGAGCGCTCGACCGCGCTGTGGCGAGGAGACGGTCAGCAGCGCGAGGATCTCCAACGAGCCCCGCTCATCACCGGCATGGCCGCGATCGGACCGGTCTGGGAGTGGGAGAACCCGCCCGACGACCTCGACGTCTCCCGCAGCGGCCAACTCCACGTGGGCCGCGCGGACGTCGAAGTGCTCCGAGTGGCCCGAACCCACTACGAGGCGATGTACCGGCAGACGGGCGGCGTGGCCACGCGCGGGCGGATCGTACGGTTCCTCGCCGACCACACCTCCCCGCTGGTGCGGGGCGCCTACACCGACGCCACCGGCCGCGACCTGCACCGCGCGGTGGGCGGACTGGTCGCCGTCGCCGGAATCTGCGCCTACGACTCCGACGCCCAGGGCCTGGCCCAGCGCTACTTCCACCAGGCGCTCCGCCTCGCCAAGGCGTCCGGGGACCGGGCGTTCGGCGGCTACGTGATAGCGCTCCTGGTCAACCAGGCAGTCTTCATGCGGGACTTCCGCCAGGCCGTGGCGTTCGCCGAGGCCGGCATCCGTACCGCGGGCGCCCACATCTCACCCGCACTGGCCACCGACCTGTACGCCATGCAGGCCAAGGCGTTCTCCCGGATGGGCGACCAGGCCGCCGCCCACCGCTGCATGCTCCTCGCGGAAGCCGCAGCCGCCCGCATCCGCCCGGCAGACGAGCCGGCCGAACTCGGCTACGTACAACCCGGCTTGGTCGAGGCCCAGCTCGCCGAAGCACTGATCAGCCTGGGCGACTGGGCACCGGCCCGGACCTACGCCACCGAAGCCGTACGCGCCCAGGCCCACGCCCGCGGCTCCGTACACCGCCTGGCCACCCTCGCCACCGCCGACCTCGGCCACGGCAACCCCGAGCAGGCCGCCGTCCACAGCCTCACCGCCCTCACCCTGGCCCAGGGCCAGGAGTCCCAGCGTCTGCGCGACCGCTTCACCCGCCTGCGCGGCCTGCTCGCCGACCACGGCTCCGCCGCCGGCCGGGCCGCCGTCGAGCAGATCGACGCCTCGCTGTCCCTGCCGCTGTGACCGGCTCGGTGCGATACCGTCCCAGGCACCGAGCAGGCAGCCAGGGACGGAGAGCGTACGTGTCGGTCTGGAAGAACCACGGCGAGAAGACCGTCTACGAGAACCCGTGGATGACGCTGAACCTCGCCGACGTCGAACTCCCCGACGGCCGCCACCTCGACCACTACCTCATCCGCCAACGCCCCGTCGCCCTGGCCACCACCGTCAACGAAGCCGGCGAAGCCCTGCTGCTGTGGCGGCACCGCTTCATCACCGACAGCTGGGGCTGGGAACTCGCCGCCGGTGTCGTCGAGCATGGCGAAGACCTCGAAGCCGCCGCTGCCCGCGAGATGCTCGAAGAAACCGGCTGGCGCCCCGGCCCCCTCCGCCACCTCCTGACGGTCGAACCCTCCAACGGCTTCACCGACAGCCGCCATCACGTCTACTGGTCCACCACCGCCGAATACGTCGGACACCCCGAAGACGACTTCGAATCCGAACGCCGCGAATGGGTCCCCCTGTCCACGGCCCCCACCCTGATCGAACGCGGCGAAATCCGCTCGGCGAACGCGGTCGCCGCGCTCCTCCTGCTCCACCACATGCATCACAGGTAAGGCGGTAGAACGTGCTGCCGTCCTCGATGTGGATCTCGTTCGCAGTGTTTGGTCATGGCTCAGGGGTTGCAGGAGGCACAGAACGGTGACCATCCGTCTGCGCGTCCCAGGCGACACAGTCAGCAAGGCGGGCTGCAACCCAGCGGTCGTGCTGGAGTTCGGCCGGGAGCCGGGTTTCTGCATCAATGCCTGCTCCGGCGAGTTGCTCTGCGGTGAGTCCTCCGCAGTCACGAAGATCCGCACCCCTGAGGTCAGTCCGCGTCAGCGTCGCGTTGTACAAGTTCGCGCTTCGAAGGTCTACCCGGTTCAGTTGCGCTCCGTCGAGGCGAACACTGTCAAGCCGAGCATCCCTCATATCGGCGCCGTTGAGGATCGAGCCTCGTAGATCTACGCCTCGTAGCGCTATACGCTGCAGGTTCGCCCAGGTGAGGAACACATTCCGCAGTCCTGGGACGTCCTTGAACTCGTAGTCGTGCAGTCGCAGACCCGCCAGCGAGGCATACCGCAGATCGACTCGGATCGGGTCGCTGACCTCCGGGCGGCGGGCAAGGACCTCTACCGCCACCTGGATGTCCACCGGCGGCTGTGTCCCCCAGCCGGCGACGGGCCTTCCTGCATTGCCCTCTTCGGGAAGCAGCCCAGGTTCGGAGATCTCGCCGGTCCAGGTGCTGCTGCGGATGAACGCTGCCAGGACGCCCACCACCGCACGGTGGTCCTGCGGCGACTCGTTGAGTACGTGCTCAAAACTGTAGATCGCCCCCAGGCGCACTTCCAGCTTGTCAGAGGCGAGTTGGTCCACGGCCGCCCGGAACCGTTCCGTCACCTGACCGCGGCGGGACAACAGGTAGGTGCGGGCGGTGTACGCCAGGCTCGCGAAGACCGTGGCGCCGGCTACGGAGCCGAGAACGGTCTGTCTCACCGCGTTGATCGCGTCGGCTCGCTCTGTGCCGCGCAAAGACCGCACGGTGTCGCCCGCCACCGACCAAGACAGAGGGCCCAATACCAGGAGGATCGCACCCAGCGTCGCGGGGATGCCGAGTCCAAGTCCCAGAGCAAGGCTGTGGCGGCGGAACCACGCCAGGCTGCGCACAGAGCTTCGAGAACGCACCAGTTCATTTTCGTGGAGGCCCGGCTGACCGCAGTAGACCGTGACCGCTCTGTGACGCAGGAAGGCCCCAGCTCGGACAGGATCCGTTTCGATGTCTGCGTCGGGCCTCATGGACGCCCCGGCGGGTGCTACTAGGTGGGCGCGATGTCGGAAGCCGGCTTCGTGCGCGTATACGCGGACGTATACTCGGCCTGTGTCTGATGCCATGATCCGAGTGCCCGCTGAGGTGCGGGACCGTCTTGCGGTCCTTGCGGAGGCCCGGGGTACGTCGATTCGCTCGCTCGTTCAGGAGTTCGCCGAGACGACGTTGACCGATGAGGAGCGGCGTGAGCGGGCGGAGCGTACGCGCGCTTATCTGGCTGAGCACTTCGGGGTCGAGGTGTCGGACGAGGAGAGCGCGGCGATGGGGCGCAAGCTCCGTGATGCCTTCACCCATCAGCAGGACACCGCCGCGTGATCCAGCATCATCTGGTGCTGGACGCGCCGACGTTGCTGGCGTTGTCGGGGAACCGCCAGGTGTCCGCGCTGATCCATCGGGCGCACTTCGAGTCGGAGACCCGGCTGTGGGCGCCGGTCCTGTCGATCCTCGAAGCGGACGCGGAGTATCTGGGCCTCGCCGAGCACATCGGCCAGCTCGATGTCATCCACACCCTGGACCTCGACTACCCGGCTGCGCTCGCCGTCGCCCAACTGCGCCGGGACGGCGTTCCCACCGGAGTCGGAGCGGCCATCCATGCGGTCCGCCACCTTCCCGAGTGGGGAGCGGATGCGCTGGTCGCCACGGTTGCTCCGAAGGCGTATGAGGGGCGGGGCGTCCCCTTCCTCGACCTCAACCGCTGACAGCGCGACTGGCGTCGAGTCGTGGTGCTCGGTCCCCGCGTTGGGCGGCGCAAGGGCGTAAGGCCACCAACTCCGGGTGACGGTCAGGTCGGTGGCGGTGGCGGTGGGTGGGGGTTGGGGCGCGGCATCCGGGCGGGGGCCGGGGGGCGGGGGGTGGTCAGGGCTGTGCGGAGGGAGGGGGCTGTGCGGGTGGTCAATTCATCGGGGGGCATCGACGCCAGGGGTTCGAGGCGGAGTACGTAGCGGATGAAGACCAGTCCGATGAGCTGGCTCGCGGCGAGCGCCGCGCGTTTGGGCGCGTCGGGTCCTGAGAGGCGGTCGGCGATCCGGCCGATCATCTCCCGTTCGGCCATCTCCCGGAACAGCCGGGACACGTCGGGCTCGCTCACCGCCGCCTCCGCCAGGGCGCGCAGGGCCGCGCCGGCCTCCGGATCGTCCCAGACCCGGATGATGTTGGCGATCATCCGCTCCGGCAGGCCCTCCGCCGGGCCGGACAGTGCTTCGGCCAGCAGGTCGGCCGGGTTCGTGGACAGTTCCATGCACGCGGCGAACAGGCCGCGCTTCGAACCGAAGCGGTAGCTGATCAACGCGGCGTCGACCCCGGCCTCGGCGGCCAGCGAGCGCATCGTCACCCGCTCGTAGCCGTCGCTCAGGAACCTCGCCCGCGCCACCTTCAGGATCGCGCCGCGGGTGTCCGTTGCGTCCGTCCCGTCCGCCCCCTTGGCCGGGCGGCCGCGGCCCCTGCCTTTATTCATCACCATTGAAATCTAGCCGGGACGACTGGCACGGTCAATTCAGCAGCGATGAAAAACGCGTGTGCGCGGCTGCCGCTGACCGGCCGCGCAGGTCGAGATGAAGGAGCCCGCCATGCCCGACCACGAGACCGGCCGGCGCCGCCGCGCCCTCTCCGTCCCGCCGCCGGGCGCCGCCCGACCCGAGCCCTCACGCACGGCGCCGTGCGACAGCGCCGGAGATCCGCCGCGCGACCCGCCCCCGCGCGACCCGCCCCCGCCCCACCCCCACCGATGGCTGATCCTCGCCATGATCGGCATCGCCCAGCTGATGGTGACCGTCGACGTGACGATCGTGAACATCGCGCTGCCCTCGGCCCAGCGCTCCCTGGGGTTCAGCGACGACAACCGGCAGTGGATCATCACCGCGTACTCCCTCGCCTTCGGCAGCCTCCTGCTGCTCGGCGGCCGGCTGAGCGATCTCTTCGGACGCAAATGGACGTTCGTCGTCGGTCTCGCCGGGTTCGCCGCGGCCTCGGCGGTCGGCGGCGCGGCGCAGAACTTCACCGCGCTGGTCGGCGCTCGCGCGGCGCAGGGCGCGTTCGGCGCGGTCCTCGCGCCGGCGGCGCTGTCGCTGCTCACCACGACGTTCACCGACGAGCGTGAACGGGGCAAGGCGTTCGGCGCCTACGGCGCGGTCTCAGGCAGCGGGGCCGGCATCGGTCTGCTGCTCGGCGGCGCGCTGACCGACTGGCTGTCCTGGCGCTGGTGCCTGTACGTCAACCTCGTGTTCGCCGCGACGGCGGTGGCCGGCGCGCTCGCGCTGCTGCACAACGACCGCGGGGCGCGGCGGCCGCACATCGACGTCCCCGGCACGCTGACCGCGTCGGCCGGGCTGTTCGGTCTGGTCTACGGCTTCTCCAACGCCGAAACGCACGGCTGGGGCGCCGGTCTGACGATCGTGATGCTGGTCGCCGGCGGTACGGTCCTGGGCCTGTTCGTCCTGCTCCAGGCGCGGGTCGGGCAGCCGCTGCTGCCGCTGCGGGTGGTGCGCGACCGGACGCGCGGCGGTTCGTATCTCGCCATCGGCATCGGCGGCGCGGGGATCTTCGGGATCTTCCTGTTCCTCACCTACTACCTGCAACGCAGCCGCGGCTACAGCCCGTTCGGAACCGGGATCGCGTTTCTGCCGCTGGTGGCCGCCATCATCGTCGCGGCCGCCGTCAGCACTTCGCTGGTGATGCCGCGGACCGGGCCCAAACCGCTGGTCGGGCCGGGGATGCTGCTCACCGCCGTTGCCATGGCCCTGCTGACACGAGTGGGCGCCGACACCGCGTATGTCTCGCACGTGATGCCGGCCCTCCTCGTCGGCGGCCTGGGCTTCGGCATGATCATGGCGCCGTCGATCGCCAGCGCGACGCACGGACTGCGCGAGTCCGACGCCGGAGTGGGCTCGGCGCTGGTCACCACCATGCAGCAGATCGGCGGCTCGCTGTCGGTGGCGCTGCTCAGCACCCTCGCCGCCGACACCGCCCGGGACTACCTGACCGGCCACGCCCCGCCGACCCGGGCGGTCGCCGCCCAGGCCGCGATCCACGGCTACCGCACCGCTTTCTGGGTCGCGGCCGCGATCTTCCTCGGCGGCGCCGTCCTGTGCGGAGCCCTGCTCCCGCGCACGGCCCGCCCCGGCACGTCCGGGCCGCCGACGGCGCCCGGGTGACCGAGCGCCGGCGTGTACGTGTAGCGGGACCGATGGGACGCGCGGGCCGGCAGTCGTCCTCCTCCGGCTGGACCGCATGCGCGCGACCGGCGCGCCCTGGGCGTCAGCGCTCCCGCCGGCCCTGGGACCGGAGGGTGCGGGCGGCAGCGCTGCGGATCGCGCGGGCGCCGGGGGACGTTCGGCGCAGGCTCAGCTCGCGCAGGATCGGGCGCGGGGTTCGCGGGTTCGCGGCCAGCAGGAGCAGGACGTCCGGGGTGCCGGTCGCGGCGAGGACGGCGGCGGCCTCGGCGTCCAGGGACGGCCCGGACGCGTCCCGGCGCTGCTCCCGGCGCCGGAGCGCTTCGCGGACGCGCGGGTCGGCCGACGCGCGGGCGCGGGATTCGAGCAGGTCGCTGCGGGCCGGGTCCGGGACGCGGGAATCGAGGGGGAGGACGAGGACCTGCGCGTCGGGGTGCCGGTCGAGGAACCGTGCGAGCTGGACGGCGTCGGCGCCCGCCTCGTTCGCCAGGTGGCGGGCGTGAACTCCGGCCGCCTGCCGGGCGTGTGCTGACGTCGCGGCGCCGAGCGCGTCCTCGTACATGGCCTGCTTGAGCGCCGAGTCCGGGGTGGCCTCGGCAAGCGCGCGCAGCAACCAGCCCTCCGAGACGTAGAGATACCGGCCGACGAAGCCGGCGAACTCGCCGGGCGGCACGGCCGGATCGCGGTAGAGCTCCAGCCCCAGCGTCAGCACCGCCTCCGGGTACCGGTGCAGTTCGCACATGCGCGCCAGCAGGCGGCGCGGGCCGGCGCGGTGCCCCAACGCGTCGATGAGCAGGCCGCGTTCACACAGTTCGAGGAGGTAGTCCTCGGGGATGCCCGGGTTGCCGACGAACCCGCTCCCGAGTTCCTCGTACCCCTCGGCGACCACGGCCTCGACGATCTCGCGCAGCTGCGCGCCGGACGCCTCCGCGACGGCCGCCGCCCGTTCGACGGCGTTCCAGAGCGCGACGGTGTCCCCGGAGCCCCCCAACGCCCGGTAGAGCTCGCGCCGCCAGGACGCCCGCAGCATGCCGCCCACGAGCACCGCCGGCCGCACATCGTCTTCGGCGATCAGAACCAACTGAACGTGTCCTTCAGGAGACGGGCCGATCTCGCCCGGATCGTCGCGTTCGCCCGCCAGCGCTTCTCGGCCTCGACGCTTGCGACGGTCACCCCGGCCCGCCCGGCCGGATTCTCCGCCATGGTCAGATGGCCGTTGGTGAGCACCATCACGAGGCGGGCGTACGTGATGCCCAGATGACGGGCGGCGTCCTGCTGCGGCAGTTGCTGTCTACGCTGAGCACGGCGAGCCCTCCCGATCGGCACTGCGAACCCCACCGGCCCGCGCGATGGCCGCCGGTCCGTCACCCGGGACGGTACGCGCTCAGCCTCCAGCCCGACCAGGGAAGGTCCCGATGGGCTTCGACGCAGCACGGACGCGGGAGCGGAGCCCTATCGGTGGCGCGCGGGCGGGGGGCGAAGTGGGCATTCAGAGGTGGACTCGGCGCGGGCGCGGGGCGGTTGCGGGTGGACGGGGTGACGGTGGGCCGGTGTTGATCGATGAACGGGCGTGGACGGTCATGGGGCCGGAGGAGCGGGTCGAGGCGGTGGTCGGGATGCTGGTTGATCGGCGCGCCCGTAGTGCCTCGACTGCGATCGGGTTGGGGCGAGGGGAGGTTGAGGAGATCGTCCGTGATCAGCCGGCCGCGGTCGGCGGGGGCTACCGCCGGTTTCTCGAGCTGGTCGGCGGTGGGGTCGGCCTCTTCCTGGAAGGCAGCGACGTCTTTCACCCTCACGTCCTTGGGCTGCGGCAGGCCGCCGACGAGCTGCTGGTGGAGAACGGCATCCCGGTCGCGCTGGCCCCCGCGGACCGGGTGATCCTCATGCACCAGGGTTACTGCTTCGACTTCCTGCGCGGCACCGGACCCGATCCGGAAGTCTGGACCTACACCGAGGTCCACCAGTACCCGGTCACGCCGTTCCGCAGCGCCCCGACGTTCACCGACTGGCTCCGGACCAACGCCGAGGAGCACCTCGGGTTCGAGGCCGCCGCGCACCGGCGCGATCGCCGGTCATAGCGGCTGCGGGCGGGCGGGCGGGGCCGGGTGTCAGAGGGGACATCTACGGTGGCGGGATGGGGATGGTCGGGGAGTACGCGCGGCTTACGCCGGCGGAGCTGGGGCGGGCGCTGGGTGGGCGGTTCGTGTACGAGATGATCGAGGACGGGGGGTCGGCGCGGTGCATGGACGTGGACAAGGCCTGGGACACCTTGCGGTTTCTGCTGGGGCGGGTCGGGTTTCCGGTGGACATCGTGCGGGGGGAAGAGGAGATACCCGGCGCCGACGACTTCGGGTACACGCCCCCGCGCTATCTCAGTCCTGAAAGGGTTCGGGTGGCGGCGACGGCGCTCGGGCCGCTGCCGGCTGACGTGCTGGTCAGAGGGGTCACCATGGCTGATCTGGCCGCGGCCGACCTGTATCCGGAACTGGCGGGGCAGGACCCGGACTGGCTCCAGTACGTCACCCACCACTACGACGCCCTCGTGCCGTTCTTCCAGGCGGCAGCCGCGGCCGGCGACGCCGTGGTGATCTGGCTGGACTAGCGCGGGCCGCCGGCCCGGGGCGGGCGTGGGGTAGAACGGCGGGATCGAACCGCCCCATCTGCGCTGCCTGTTCCGGTTCTGCGTCGAGGCGCGGTGCGCGAGACGTCGGTGCCGGGGGAGGTGTGGCGGCGGTCGCTGGACGAGCGGCTCATCGCGTACGAGACCGGCTTCGACCTGGACCGGGCACCCTTCACCGTCACGGACCAGCCCGCGGGGATCTCAGGGCTGCCAGCGCGGGGCGCTGTCGTCCGGGGTGTCGGGGCTCGCGAAGCGGAACGGTACCGAGAGGTGGGCGGCCAGGTCCTGGCCGGCCCTGGTGGCGACCACCGCCGACGGGTGACGCGGCCCCGCCCCGTCCCCCTCGTCGAGGTTCCGCTCCGAGCCCTCCGCCCCGTCGAGGTTCCGCTCCGAGCCCTCCGCCCCGGCGAGGTTCCGCTCCGCGGCGGCCCGGTAGACGGTGGCCAGCGGGTACTCGCCGGCCGGATCGGCGGTGATGGCGAGCAGCTGGACGAACCAGTCGTGAACGGTGTCGCCGTCCCAGACCGCCTCGATCGCCGCGACGCGGCCGGGGCACCCGGCGGCGCGGGCGGTCAGGGACGCCAGATCGACCGGGCTGTCAGGGGTGCGGGCGACGGCGTCGCCGTAGTGGCGACACCGGTCGCCGACGACGTCCTGCGCTTCGCGCAGGCCCAGACCGTAGGCCCGGCCGGCCTCGTAGGCGGTACGGATCGCCTGGAAGACGGCGTCCTGCAGGACGTACCCGTCGACCTGCTTGCGGATGCCGGCCGGCAGCCGTTCCCACCACTCGGCCGTGGTCATGCCAGCCATCCAGCTCCCACCCGCTGCCCGCGTAGGGCCCTCGTTGCCGGTCCCGCCCGGCGAAACCGTACGCGAACGCCCGGCTGCCCGGGCCGGTGAGTGGATGGGTGAGTGGGTGGACGGGTTCGTGGGTGGGTGGGGAAATCGCTCACGCTTGCGCATGGGGGATTCCTCGCGGGGAAGTCGGCGTGATGAGAAGCCGACGAACTGAAGGAAGAAAATCATGGGACCGCTGCTGCTCGTACTTCTGCTCGCCATCATCCTTTTGGGCGCGGGATTCGCTCTGCATCTGCTGTGGTGGATCGCGATTGTGGTGATCGTCCTGTGGGCGCTCGGGTTCCTGATGCGCGGCACTCACTCCGGTGGCGGACGTAACCGCTGGTACCGCTGGTAGCCGGCGATCCGCCGGGCGAGGCTGGAAAAGCCCGGGAGTATGCCCGCGCGGGCCGCGGTGATATCGCCGGGCGGTCAATGAACCGCCGAGCAGCAGCCGAAATGAAGAAGGAGCCGACATGAGTGACAGCGACAAGGTCGAGGCCAAGACCGACGAAGCCAAGGGCAAGGTCAAGGAGACCGTCGGGCACGCGGTCGGGAACGAGAGCCTTGAGGCCGAGGGCCGTACCGACCAGGCCAAGGGCCACACCCGCGAGGCGGCCGAGAAGGCCAAGGACGCCGTGAAGGACATCTTCGAAAATCGGCACAAGGACAGCGACAAGGACTGACCTCGGGCCGACCAGGCCGACCCCGGGTCTGCCGCCCGGGCCCGGACAACGGGCCCGGGCCCCGGCATGTCCGGCCCCGTTCCCCTCCCCGTGCCGGTCCCGCATACCCCCGGGCCCGGCCGCCCCGGGTAGGACGTCCGCCCGCTGGGTAAGCCAGTGATGGTCCGCGACCGCGCCGCCCCCTAGATTGGCGCGCACGACGGTGGACTTGAGCCCCGGTCCAGGGGGTCGGGGCGAGACGGATGGGGACAGCGTGGGTGAGGAAGAGGTGTCGTATTCCGAGGACGGTCTCGACGCGACCGACCGGTTACGGCAGGACCTGCCGCACAGTGCGCGGATGTACGACTACTACCTCGGCGGCAAGACGAACTACGCCGTGGACCGGGCGGCCGCCGAGGACGTGATCCGCAACTTCCCGGCGATACGGGTGGTGGCCAGGGTGAACCGGGCGTTCGTGCACCGCTCGGCGGGTTTCCTGGCCAGGGAACGGGGGATCAGGCAGTTCCTCGACATCGGGACCGGCATCCCGACGGCCCCCAACCTGCACGAGGTCGTGCAGCGGGAGGCCCCGGAGGCGCGGATCGCCTACGCGGACAACGACCCGATCGTGCTGGTCTACGCCGACAGCCTGCTCGGCGGCTCGCCGGAGGGCAGCACCGGCTACGTCGAGGCGGACGTGCGCGAGCCTGGCGCGCTGCTGGCGAAGGTACGCGACGCGGAGCTGATCGACTTCAGCCGGCCCGTCGGCCTGAGCCTGAACGCGGTGCTGCACTTCGTACCGGACGACGTAGGGCCGTACGAGATCGTCAAGGAGCTGGTCGGCGCCCTGGTCGAGGGGTCGTATCTGACGATCTCGCACTGCACACCGGACTTCGACCCCGAGGCGTGGGCCGCGATCGTGGACATCTACACCAAGGGCGGCACCCCGACCCAGGTGCGCAGCAAGGCCGAGGTGACCCGCTTCTTCGACCACGGCCTGGAGTTGGAGGACCCCGGAGTGGTGGTCGCGCACCGCTGGCAGCCCGAGCCGGCCAGCGGCCCGAGCCTGGTGACCGACCAGCAGGTGTCCCTCTACGCCGGAGTCGCCCGCAAGGTGTAGCCCGCAAGGTTGTAGCCCGCACTGTGCGGGATGAACAGCCTGGTCAGCCGAGCCTCTTGCGGTGGTCGTGGATCCTGCGTATGCAGGCCCGCTGCCGCATGGAGGCGACCAGCAGCCGGTCGAACCCCATCACATGCTCGTCCACCTGCTCGGGGTCGTACAGGTACAGGCCGCCGCGCGACCGCTCGACGTAGACGATGTCGGGCAGCCGGCCGTTCTCGAAGTCGAAGACGGTCGTCGTGCCGATCTGCACCGGCATGTTCAGGCTGGCCATCTCCACCATGTGGAAGATGATCCGCGGGTGGTCCGCGAGCTTGAGCAGGTGGTCGAGCTGGCGCTGCATGACCGCCTTGGAGCCGTAGCCGCGCACCAGCGTGACCTCGTCGATCACGCACCACAGCGTCGCGTTGGACGACTGCGTGAACCGCTGCTGGCGCAGCATCCGCAGCTCGATGATCCGGTCGATCTCCTGCCGGCTCTTGCCGGGGGCGTTGGCCCTGATCAGCGCCCGCGTGTAGTCGGCGGTCTGGAGCAGGCCCTGCAGCTGGCCGTTCTCGTAGGAGCGGATGCGCTGCGCGATGTCCTCCAGGCTGACGTGGATCTGCAGCGCCTTGGTGGACACGTCGCTCCACGGGTCCCACCAGCCGCGCTCGTTGGCCTCCTGGGCCATCTCCAGCAGCCCGTCGAGATCGACCGGGTCGGTGACCTGGTAGACCGACAGCAGCCGCCGGACGTCGGCCTCCTTGAAGTCGTGCAGCCCGTTCTCCAGGCGGCTGATCTTCGACGTCGAGAAGCCCGTACGGCGTGCGGCCTCGACTTCGGTGAGGCCGCACGCCTCGCGGCGCCGCCGCAGGATCTCGCCGTAGATCATGCGCTGGGCGGTGGGTGCCCGGCCGGTGAAATCGCTGACGATGCGCGGTCCACGCTGACCGCGGGATGGCTGAACCGGCACGGGTGGGTTCTCCTTTGGACAGGAACGTGTGTGCTCCCCCGTTACAGCCCACCCATCCTGCCCCCGTCGGGCCCAGGGCACGGCGGGTTCGGTGCAGTTGGCCGATTATCGCCTGTCGGTGAATTCCCCGAGGGCCGTGCCGGACAGGAACGCCGCCGCTTCGGCCCGGTCGAAGGCCAGTATCGGACCGCTCGGGTCCTTCGAGTCGCGGAATCCGATCGTCCACTGATCGATTACGGCCAACTCGACGCAGGCGCCCTCATGATTGCTGTAAGAGCTTTTCCGCCACTTGAGCTCGTTCATCGCGTTCACCTCACTGCTCGGCTCACCGCCGGGCCCGGTGCGCGACGGTGATCATGACGCGCGGTCTGCAATTGCAGACCGCCTACCCGTTCTTAATGATGACCACCTCGTGGTGAGTTCATGCTTCACACGGGAGCACTCTTGTCTCTCCTGCGACGGCGGCAGGAGCGGACCGGTCTGCAAGTGCGCGCCCCGGGCAACTTTTTCTGCCGCCGCGCTCCGGCGCGCGGCCGGGCCGGCGGCGTGCGCGCCGAACAGGCCCCGCACGCCCGGGAGTTGGCGGAGTCACGGACCGGAACCCCGGGCTCACCTGCGGTAATGGAAAGAGGTTCGATATCCCGCGGCGCCTACCAGAAAAAGGCGGTGAAGGAACGGGTCCCGCGAATTCCGGCAGGATTTTCCTCGGTCCGGGCGACGTAATTCGCCGATGATCACGGGGCGGCCGGCCGGTACGGGGTGCGGCGGGTCGAATGCGGTGGAACCGGATCCCCGTCGCGCCCTAATCTCGGCGCTGCCGACGGAGATTCCTCCGCTCGGCCGCAGAGCCCCGACCCGTCACGGTTGCCACCAGGGAGCCGGGGCTCTGCGCAATCCCACGATGCGAAGGAGCCGGCAATGCCGACATCCCCCGACCGCCGTCCCGGCAAACGCAAAGGCCGCCGCCGGGTAACCCAGGTTAACAGCCGGCCGCAAATGCCTGCATGGAAAATCCTCGTTGTCAACGCCACGGTGGCGCTGCCGGTTTACGGGGCGGCCGACGTCCGGCTGCCGCAACTGCCGCAGGGGCCGGCGGCGCTGCTCGCGGCGCTGGCCGGCTCGGCGCTCGCCACCTGGCTGAACGTGCACGGCGGCACCGGCCGCAAGTGACCGTACGGCCGCGGGTCGCAGGGCCCGCGGCCGTCCTCGGCGCCGCGCCGGGAGGTACGGCATGGCGGGGCGGGCGGCGACGCAACGGCGGGGCCCGGCCGCACCGGGCGACGAAACGGGCGGGCCGGCCCCCGTTTCGTCGCCGCCGGCCGGTCGTCGTGGTGGCCCCGGTCGGCCGGTCGTCCCGCGACGCCCCGCGCAACGCACCACCCGCAACCCGTGACCCCGCGCCCGCAGCACCCCGCACATCCAGAGGAGGAACACCGTGTCCCCCACCACCGAGTGCCTCAACTGCGGCACCGAACTCCGCACCCGCGCCGGGACGTCCGGCCGGCCGGCCGCCTACTGCGGCACGCTCTGCCGGCAGGCGGCCTACCGCAGGCGCCGCCGCGCGGACACGGTCGCGGACGCAGGCGTCGCCGCGACCGTCGAACCCGTTCCCGGCGGCACCGCGGCCGACGCCGTCGTCCGCGAACTCGCCCAGGACATGCTGGAGGAGGCCCGGCACCTGCTGCGCGTCCTCGACCGGCCCGACGCCCCGCTGCTCGACCCGGTGGAGCAGGCCGTCAACCTGAACCGGGCGGTGGAGGCGCTGACCGCCGCGCTGGTCGGCCGGGCCAGGCGGGGCCGGGTGCCGTGGGGGCGGCTCGGGCCCGCGCTGTCCATGCAGCCGGACACCGCCCGGCGGGCGTTCCGCGCGGACATAGTGGGCCGCCGGATCGCCGGCGCGAAGGGGCCGCAAGCACCTGGTCCGGCAGCGCCGCCGCCCCGGCCGCCGGCCCCGGAGGCGGCCACGGCCGCCAACCGGTCGCGGTCGCATCTGGCGCCGGTGCTCTCCCGGTTGCAGCGCGCCTCCCGGATGCCGCTGCGGGCGCTCGCGGCGCGCCTGGGCATCGATCCGTCGCAGGCGTCCCGCATCCTGTCCGGCGAACGGTTCCCCAGCTGGCATCTCACCGAGCGGTTCGCCCGGGCCTGCGGGGCCGATCCGATGGTGCTGCGCAAGGTCTGGGAGGACGAGAAACTCCGCGAGGACCAGCCCTCCGACCGGGCCGGGCGGCCGGCCGCGGACGACGACCCCGCCGAACGGCTGCGGATCGCGCTGCACACCCTGCACGTCAAGGCCGGCTACCCGGCGCCCGACGTTCTCGCCGAGGCGACCCGGCACACCCTGCGGCCCAAGGACATCAGCGCGGCGCTCGACGGGAACCTGCCGTACTGGCCGCTGCTCGCCGACCTCGTGCAGGCGCTCGGCGGCGACCCGGCGTACTTCAGGCCGCTGTGGGAGACCGCCACCGGACACCTCCCGGCCGCCCCGCACCGGCCCGCGACCGCGCCGGTGACCGCTCCCGCGACCGCGCCGCCGCCCGGACCGCCGCTCGCGCTGCCCGCCCAGCTCCCGCCGTCCGGTGAACGGCTCGTCGACCTCCTGCAGGCGTTCGGCCCGGTGCTCGCCACCGCGCCCCGGCGCTGATCGGCGGCCTCCTGACCGGTCGCGGCGGGGCGCGATACGACAGAATCGGGGGGTGATGTTCGGGATACTCGGTGCGACACGGGTGGTGGGCGCGGACGGCGCCGAAATTGCGCTGGGCGGGCCGCGGCGCAGGGCGCTGCTGGCCCTGCTGATGCTGGACGCCGGGCGGATGGTGAGTACCGAGCGGCTGATCGACGGGCTGTACGGGGCGCAGGCACCGGCCGGGGTCGCCAACGCGGTGCAGTCGCAGGTGTCGCGGCTGCGGCAGGTGCTGCCCGTGCCGCTCGAGGGGCAGCTCGCCGGCTACCGGCTCGCGGTCGATCCCGACGACGTGGACGCGCACCGGTTCCAGCGGCTGAGCGCGCGGGGGCGGGAGGCGCTGGCCGCCGGCGATCCGGCCCGCGCGGCCGAACTGCTGCGGGACGCACTCGCGTTGTGGCGCGGGCCCGCCCTGGCCGATGTCGGTGACGCCCCCTTCGCCGGGCCGCAGACCGTCCGCCTTGAGGAGCTGAGGATCGGCGCGGTGGAGGACCGGGTCGAGGCGGACCTCGCGCTCGGCCGGCACCGCACGCTGGTGGCCGACCTCGGCGAGCTGGTGGCCGAACGCCCGTTGCGGGAACGGCTGCGGGGCCAGTACATGCGGGCGCTGTACGGCAGCGGCCGGCAGAGCGAGGCGCTGGCGGCGTACGAGGACGCGCGGCGCGAGCTGGCGGAGTCGCTGGGCGCCGATCCGGGGCCCGAACTGGCCGCCGTGCACCTGTCTGTGCTGCGCGGCGCTCCGGAACCGCTTCCGCCGGCCCCCGATGTTCCACGTGAAACATCGCCCGATTCGCGCCCCGATGCGCGACCGGATTCGCGCCCCGATTCGCGACCCGACCCGCAGCCGGGCCCGCGACCCGGTCCTGACCCGGCGACGGACACCCCGGCCGGCGGTCAGAGCGCCGACGACTCGCCCTGGAACCGGCTGCCCGCCCCGCTCACCAGCTTCGTCGGCCGGGACGCCGAGCTCAGCCGGATCTGCGGCCAGTTGGAGCGGGAGCGGCTGGTCACGCTGATCGGCCCCGGCGGCGCGGGCAAGACCCGGCTCGCGATCGAGGCCGCCCGCCGCCATCAGCAGGACGCCTGCTTCATCGAGCTGGTCGGGATCACCGGCGGCGCCGAACTGCCGCAGGCCGTGCTGGACGCGCTCGGGCTGCGCGACGGCGGGCTGCGGGCCGGTGCGCCGGGCGGTCCCGCCGCCGCTCCCGACCCGTTCGACCGGATCGCCGCCGCGCTGGACGGCCGGCCGCTGCTGCTGGTGCTGGACAACTGCGAGCACGTGGTGGCCGACGCGGCGGCGCTCGCGGAACGCCTGCTGGCCGCCTCCCCCCGGCTGCGGATCCTGGCCACCAGCCGTGAGGCGCTCGGTATCGGCGGCGAGGCGCTGTGCCCGATCCCCACCCTCGACGTGCCCGAGCCCGGCACCGGCCGCGCCCAGGTGCTCGCCTCCCCCGCCGTCCGGCTGTTCACCGAGCGGGCCTCCGCGGTGCGGCCCGACTTCGACCCGGCCGCCGACGTGGACTCGGTGCTGCGGCTGTGCACCGCGCTCGACGGGCTGCCGCTGGCCATCGAACTGGCCGCGGCCCGGCTGCGTTCGCTGTCCGTCTCCGAGATCGCCGCCCGGCTCGGCAGCACGCCGGACTGCGACGACGCCCCGTACAGCGCGGCTGTCCGGCCGGACGCGCTGTTCCGGCTGCTGTCCCGGGGCAGCAGGACCGCGCAGCCGCGGCAGCGGACCCTGCGCGGGGTCGTGGAGTGGAGCTGGCAGTTGCTGCCCGCCGACGAGCGGGCCGTGCTGCGCCGCGCCTCGGTCTTCGCCGGCGGCTGGACGCTGGCCGCCGCCGAGGCCGTCTGCGCGGACCCGGCGGCGGACCCGGCGCAGGACCCCGACGAGATCCTGGACCTGATCGCCGCGCTGGTGGAGAAGTCCCTCGTGGTGGCCGAGCACCCGGACGGCGCCGGCCGGGTCCGCTACCGGATGCTGGAGTCGATCCGCGCGTACGGCGCCGAGCAGTTGGCGGCGGCCGGCGAGACCGAGGCGAGCCTGCGCGCGCACGCCGCCTACTTCCTGGACTTCGCGCTGCGCGCCGACCCGCACCTGCGCCGGGCCGAGCAGCTCGACTGGCTGCGGCTGCTGTCCGACGAGCGCGACAACCTCCAGGCCGCGCTGCACCGCGCCCTCGCCGACGGCGACTTCCGCACCGCGATGCGGCTGATCGCCGCGCTGTCGCTCTACTGGCTGCTGCGCGGGGTGCGCAACGAGGGCGTCGAACCGGCCCGGCAGGTCCTCGCGCACCTCGGCCCGAATCCGCCGGAGGACCTGGAGGAGGAGTACGCGCTGTGCGTGCTCGCCGTGGTCGGCACGTTGTCGGACCCGGCGGATTACGCCGAGCACGTCGCCGCGGCGTCCCGGGTGGTGGACGGGATGAACCGGCTGGGCCGGCGCTTCCCCGCGCTCACGTTGCTGTGGGCGCCCTTCGCCGGGCTGCCCGAGGGCGACCTCGACGCGTCGACGACCCTGGAGGCGTTCCTCGCCGTGGCGGCCGACGACCCCTGGTACCGGGCGCTGGCGCACCTCGGGCTCGGCTTCCAGTCCTGGATCCTGCACGCCGACCCCGCGCGGGCGCAGCGGGAATGCGATGCCTCGCTCGCCGATTTCCGGGTGGCCGGCGACCGCTGGGGCATGATCACCTGCCTGAACGTGCTCGCCGACCTCGCCGACCACCGGGGCGAACTCCCGCGCGCCGCCGAACTGCTGGGCGCCGCGCTCGACCTGGCCGAGGAGCTGGACTCGGCGCTCGACATGGCGGAACTGCTCGGCAACCGGGCCGCCTACCGGCTGCGGGCCGGCGACTACGACTCGGCGGTCGCCGACTGCGAGCGGGCCGTGACGCTGGCCCGCAGGGCCGGTTCGCCGGAGATGCTGGCGGTGGCGCACACCCGGCTCGGCGAGGCGGCGCGGCTGCGCGGCGACCTGGCCGGCTCCCGCGCCCTGTGCGAGCAGGCCCTCGCGGAGTGCCCGACCGGCTGGTTCTCCAGCAACAGCGCGCGGTCCACCGTGCTGGTGGCGCTCGGGCAGCTCGCCGTCGCCGAGGGCGACGCGGCAGCGGCCCGCGAGCACTTCCGGGAGGCGGTCACCGCGGACATCGCCGCGATGCGGCTGCCGATGGCCGGCTCGCTGGCCGCGGAGGCCGCCGCCGAGCTCGCGCTGCTCGAAGGCGACCCGCGGCAGGCCGCGACCCTGATGGGCGCGGCCCGCGCGATGCACGGCAGCTCCCTGTCCGGCGCGGGCGCCGCCCGGATCGCCGCGGCGTCCCGCGCCGCCCTGGGCGACGAGCCGTACGAGACGGCTTTCCGCCTGGCGGCGGCCGACGACCGGGACACCGCGCTGGAGACGCTGAGCGCGTACGTGAGCAAGGGGTCGCCGGCCGCCGGGGACTGACCCGTCAACGGCAGCGGGCCGCCGTGGCCCGCCCTCGCGCCGGCCCCTCGCTCCGCGGCCCGGTGCGGAAGGCGTCCGTTCGCCAGAGGGGCCCCAGCCGGGCACCGCACGAGCCGGCTGCTCGCCCCGCGCCCGTTCCCGCAGGCCGCCGCCGTGCCGGCCGCGCCGCGTCAGCCTCTTGCCAGGGGCCGCCCGTCGCGGTCAGTGCGCGGTGCGGCGGGCGTCAGGGGGCGGTCAGCGGGGGCGCGCATTCTCCTGGGCATGACGAAGAACCCGACGAAACAAGCGGCCGCCGCGGCGCCCGCCGATCGCCGCCGCTGGCTGGTGCTGGTCATCTGCTGCGTGGCCTCCGCCCTGCTGGGCATCGACAACTCCGTCCTCAACTACGCCCTGCCGTCGCTGTCCCGCCAGCTGGACCCGTCCTCCACCGAGATGCTGTGGATCGTCGACGTGTACGGCTTCGTCCTCGGCGGCCTGCTGATCGTCGCGGGCAACCTCGGCGACCGGATCGGCCGCAAGAAGCTGCTGCTGATCGGCGTCGCCGGGTTCGGCGCGACCTCCGCGCTCTGCGCCTACGCGCCCGGCCCCGGCACCCTCATCGCCGCCCGCGCGCTGCTCGGGCTGTTCGGCGCCACCATCATGCCGTCCACCCTGTCGCTGGTCCGTGCCGCGTTCGACGACCCCAAGGAGCGCACCACCGCGGTCGGCCTGAGCGGCGGCATCGGGGCGGCGAGCTTCGCGCTCGGCCCGGTGGTCGGCGGTCTGCTGCTCGACCACTTCTGGTGGGGCTCGGTCTTCCTGATCAACGTGCCGCTGATGGCCGTGGTCCTGGTGGCCGGCTTCCTCGTGCTGCCCGAGCGGCGCAACCCGAACCCGGGCCGGCTGGACTGGGTGAGCGTGCCGCTGTCGGCGGCCGGGATGTTCGGTGTCATCTACGCCATCAAGACCGCCGCCCGCGACGGTCTGCACGACACCACGGCCTGGTGGCCGGCCGCCGCGCTCGGCGTGGTCGCACTGCTGGCCTTCTGGCGCCGGCAGACCACCGTCGAGCAGCCGCTGCTCGACCTGCGGCTGTTCCGTAACACCGCCTTCTCCGGGGCGGTCGGCTCGAACGCGGTCACCATGTTCACCGCGACCACCCTGTCGCTGGGCTGCTCGCTGTACTTCCAGGTGGTACGCGGCTGGTCGCCGCTGACCGCCGGGCTGGCGCTGCTGCCCGGGCCGCTCTCCGCGGCCTTCGCCGCGCCGCTGTGCTCGGTGCTGATCCCCAAACTGGGGCGGGCCCGTACGGTGGCGCTCGGACTCGTCCTGCTGTCGGCGAGCACCGCGGCCTTCGCCCTGGTGACCGCGGACACCGCGTACTGGAAGCTGCTCCCGGTGCTGGTGGTGAACGGCTGCGGGATCATCTTCATCTTCTCCGTCACCACCGACACCATCCTGACCAGCGTGCCGCGCGGCCGGACCGGGACCGCCGCGGCGGTGTCGGAGACCGCGATGGAACTGGGCGGCGCGCTGGGCATCGCGGTCCTCGGCTCGGTGCTCAACGTCGTCTACCGCAACAACCTGGCGCTGCCGACCGGGCTGCCGGCGGGATCGGCGAGCGCGGCCAAGGAGTCCGTCACCGCCGGTGTGGAGACCGGCGGCCGGTTGCCGGGCGCGACCGGGCACACCGTGGTGGACGCGGCCAGGAGCGCGTACATGACCAGCATGCACAGCACCATGCTGGTGGCCGCGGCGATCATGCTGCTGGGCGCGCTGGCCGCGCTGGTGACACTGCGGAAGGTGCCCGCGGAGCTGCCGCAGCATCAGGAGGACCTGGACGAGGCCGCGCAGGAGCGCGCGGCCGGACCGCTGCCGTCGCCGTCCGCATGAGCCCCGCATGAGCCGCGCGCGGGCCGCGCCGCACGGGGACGTACGCGCACGCACCGGAGGGCGGGAACCCCACTGCGGGGTTCCCGCCCTCCGGTGCGTTGCCGCGGTCACGGCGGCTCGGGCGTCAGGCGTCAGCGTCAGGCGGCACGCGCGGTCCGGAGAGGCCGGGCTCGGCAGGGGTCGTCCGGCCAGGGCCGGCCGGACGCGTCCTGCCGGGCCAGGACCGGCTGGTCCGGCCCGCAGGGCTACGGCATCCAGGCCCGGAGGGCTACGAGCGGCTGTCGCCCCGCCCGTGCTCGTGCCCGTCGATCTCGTCCAGACCGACCGCCGGCCCGTCCTCGTCGGCCTCGGCCTGCTTGGCCTCCACCTCCGGGTCGAGCCCGGCCGCGTCCGGCGAACCGTCCACCCGGTCCACCTGCGGCGCCGAGCCGTTCAGCGACGAGGTGGCACCGTCGTCCGCCAGGTCCGTGACGTCCGTGAGCTCGGCCGAGTCGACCACGACCGTCAGCGTGCCGCCGCCGGACTTGTCGGCCGACTCCGTCGGCTCGGTCGGCTCCACCAGCCAGTCGGGGTTGGCCTGCTTGGCCCACCACTGGTAGGCGGCGAAGGCGGCGCCCGCCGCCAGCCCCGCGACGACCAGCGTGGTGAACACCCGGCCGGTCCGCCGCCTGCGCGCCCTGCGGCGCACCAGCCGGTCGATGTCGGCGGCCGTCACCTGGCCGCGCAGCGCCTGGAGCGCCGCCGCCCCGCGCATCACGGCCTCGTCCTTGGCGGGCCCGGCGACCGAACGGGTCGCGGCCACCGCCGCGCCCACCCGGGGCGCGGTGTAGTCGGCGGCCGTCCTGGCCGTCTCCCTGGTCCGCTTGGCCGCGGTCTCCACGGCGCTCGCGGCCTTCGGCGGCACCGCGGCCCTGGCCTGGTCGCGCGCCTGTCCGGCCCGGTCCGCGAGCTTGTCGGTGGCCTGGCCGACCTTGTCGGTCACCTTGTCCGTGGCCTGGCCGACCCGGTCGGCGAGCTTGTCGTCGTACTGCTGCCGGGCCAGCGCGCCGGTCACTTGCGCGTACTGGACGGCGTTGTCCTTGGCGGTGTTCGCGTAAGGTGCCGCCACCTCCGCGGCGTGCCGGACGCTGTCCTTCGTCACGTCGGCCGCGTGTCGCACGCTGTCGATGCGGGTCACTGGAACCTCCTCTTCGGTGGCGTACGCTTTTCGCCTTTCCACCCGGTTTGAAATCATGCCTGGCCGCGCGGAGTACGGCATGTGCGGCAAGGCATACGGGTCAGAGCGAACCGATTGCCGTGGTCCGGGGCGGTGCCGCGGGAAGGACAGCGCCGGGGGTCTGCCGGCCGTGCGAGGATTTGTTGCCCGTCAGCGAACACTATGGAAGGTAGACCGTGGCCGAGCAGCTCTACGCCACCCTGAAGACCAACCACGGGGACATCGTGATCCGGCTGCTGCCGAACCACACTCCGAAGACCGTGCAGAACTTCGTCGGTCTCGCCGAGGGCACCAAGGAGTGGACCGACCCGAACACCGGCGAGCCCTCGCACGCCAGGCTCTACGACGGCACGGTGTTCCACCGGGTGATCTCCGGCTTCATGATCCAGGGCGGCGACCCGCTGGGGAACGGCACCGGCGGCCCGGGCTACGAGTTCGCCGACGAGTTCCACCCCGACCTCGCCTTCGACCGGCCGTATCTGCTGGCGATGGCCAACGCCGGTCCGGCCACCAACGGCTCGCAGTTCTTCATCACGGTCTCGCCGACGGTCTGGCTGACCCGCAAGCACACCATCTTCGGCGAGATCGTGGACGCGGCCAGCAAGAAGGTGGTGGACGGCATCATCTCCACCCCGACCAACCCGCGCACCGACCGTCCGCTGGAGGACGTGGTGATCGAGACGGTGGTAGTGGAGCGCCGCGACAGCTGATCCCGTACCCTTCGGGAACGTCACGCCCTGCCCGCACGTATGGAAGATGTGGGCGGGGCGTTCCGGCGCGGCAGGGGCGCCGTCGAGCCGTCGACAGGGGAGTGCACACCATGGAGGACCAGGCGGTCCGCTGCTACCGGCACCAGGACCGGGAAACCGGAGTGCGCTGCACCCGGTGCGAGCGGCCGATCTGCCCCGACTGCATGATCAGCGCCTCGGTGGGCTTCCAGTGCCCGGAGTGCGTACGCCAGGGGTCCGCGGGCCCCGGCAGCTCCGGCGGCAGGCCGGGCGGCGGCTCCGGCCGGGTGCCGCAGCCGCGTACGGTGGCCGGCGGTGTGGTGGCCCGCGACCCGTACCTGGTCACCAAGATCCTCATCGGGCTGAACATCGCGGTCTTCCTGCTGGAACTGGCCATCGGCAACCGGTTCGTCAACGACTACGACCTCTATGCAGGGTGCCTGCCCAACGGGTTCGGCGGACAGCAGTGCTTCGGCGCCGCGAACGGCGAGTGGTACCGGGTACTGACCGCGGCCTTCCTGCACGACCAGCACAATCCGCTGCACATCGGCTTCAACATGCTCTCGCTGTGGTGGATCGGCGCCCCGCTGGAACAGCTGCTCGGCCGGGCCCGGTATCTGGCGCTCTACTTCGTCTCGGCGCTGGCCGCCAGCGCCGCGGTGCTGCTGATCGCGCCCGGCACGCCCACCCTGGGCGCCTCCGGTGCGATCTTCGGCCTCTTCGGCGCCACCGCCGTCTTCATGCGGCGGATGCGCTACGACATGCGGCCGATCCTGATCCTGCTCGGCCTGAACATCCTGTTCAGTTTCACCTGGGCGAACGTGAGCTGGCAGGCGCACCTGGGCGGTCTGGCGGCCGGCTCGGTGGTCGCGGTGGCGATGGCCTACGCGCCGCGCGAGCGCCGCGACCTGGTGCAGTGGGGGACGGCCGCCGGTGTGCTGGTGCTGTCGCTCGTCCTGACCGCGGTCGCTGTGGCACAGGTCACGTCCTGAGGGCCGTGTCCACTGGCGTTGATCACACGTTATCCACAGCGGGTAGGTGAGACCTCGCCGCCTGTGCACAACCGGTCCCCGTACCGTCGCGGCTACCCCTCGGACCTGCGGTGATCAGCATCGGACAGCGAAAGACCGGTGGCCCGTGATCCGGCCACCGGTCGTACCGGCGTCAACCTCGTAGAGGTTATCCACAGATCTTCCGACCTTTTCCCCACTGTGGATAACCGTGTGGACAAACACCGTCGCGGGGGTCGGGTGTGGTAGTCGCACCGTGCGGCGGCGCTACTTCCACTGCGTGGAGACGACGAACCCACCGGCGATGAAGCCGAAGCCCACCACGATGTTCCAGTTGCCGAGTGCGTCCACCGGCATATCGCCCTGGGTCACATAGAAGAGGACGATCCAGGCCAGGCCGACGATGAAGAACGCGAGCATCACCGGCGCCACCCAGCCGTGGCCGCTACTGAGCTTTATCGCGGTGGCGGTCTTCTGCGGAGGCGGAGTGAAGTCGGCCTTCTTGCGGATCCGTGACTTCGGCACGAGGGGTTCTCCTGTCGATGCGCTGCGTACCGCGCGGGTGATATCGGGCAATCCGGGCGGATATGGGGGTTTGGCGAAGGCACTTCCGCCGCTGGGCGTCCGTTAGCGTAGTGCTTCATCGGGTTGTAAGGAGACAGGGTACGGTGACGGAATCCGGGGGCGCGCCCCCCACCCCCTCCTCCCGTCCTGTCCACCGCACCGTAGCGCTGCGAGTGCTCAGTGCGGGAGTCTTCGCGCTGGCCGGACTCATCTTCTGGATGAGTTTCGACACCGCCAAGGGCGTCGACATCCGCAGTGACGACCCGCTGCTGAAGCTCTCTGACACCGTTCGCACCAAAAACGCCCGCAATGAGCAGCTGGACAAGCAGCTCGCCGGGGTGCGGGCCGATGTGGACAAACTCACCCGGCACGGCAGCGGCGTCAGCGCCGCCGAGCGGGCCAGGCTCGACGCCCTCGACAAGGCGGCCGGCACCGCCCCGCTGACCGGCGCCGGCATCGAGGTCACGCTCAACGACGCCCCGCCGAACGCCACCGCGCTGGTGCCGGGCGTGCCCGATCCGCAGCCCAACGACCTGGTCATCCACCAGCAGGACCTGCAGGCCGTGGTCAACGCGCTGTGGCAGGGCGGCGCCCAGGGGATCCAGGTGATGGACCAGCGGCTGATCTCCACCAGCGCGGTGCGCTGCGTCGGCAACACCCTGATCCTGCAGGGCCGGGTCTACTCGCCGCCCTACCGGATCACCGCGGTCGGCGACCAGGGCAAGCTGCGCAAGGCCATCGACGACAGCCCGGCCATCCAGAACTACCTCCAGTACGTGAACGCCTACGGCCTCGGCTGGAAGGTCGCCGCCCCCCGCCGGGTCACGCTGCCCGCATACACCGGGGTGGTGGATCTGCGCTACGCACAGCCCGTTCCCTAACCGAAGCTTTGTCGAGTGGCCACCCGCCACCGGGCGATCTCCCTTTACTCTGTTCCGGGGAACCTCAAGGAAGGCAGCGAGATGTACGGCTGGGTCTGGCGGCATCTGCCGGGGAACGCATGGGTGCGGTCCGCACTCTGCGTCGCCATGGTGCTCGCTGTCGTCTACATCCTCTTCCAGTACGTGTTCCCGTGGGCGGAGCCGCTGCTGCCGTTCAACGATGTCACGGTGGACAACGGGATGGCCGCTATCCGATGAGCGCACGCATTCTCGTGGTCGACAACTACGACAGCTTCGTCTTCAACCTGGTCCAGTACCTGTACCAGCTCGGCGCCGAGTGCGAGGTGCTGCGCAACGACGAGGTGACGCCCGCGCACGCGCTGGGGGTCCCCCCGGCGAAGCCAGGGGGAGCCTTCGACGGCGTCCTGCTCTCGCCCGGGCCCGGCACGCCCGAACAGGCCGGGGTCTGCGTGGAGATGGTGCGGCACTGCGCCGCGACCGGGGTGCCGGTCTTCGGTGTCTGCCTCGGGCTCCAGTCGATGGCGGTCGCCTACGGCGGGGTGGTGGACCGGGCGCCCGAGCTGCTGCACGGCAAGACCTCGCCGGTCGAGCACGACGGCACCGGGGTGTTCGCCGGGCTGCCGTCGCCGTTCACCGCCACGCGCTACCACTCGCTGGCCGTCGAACGGGACAGCCTGCCGGCCGAGTTCCGGGTCACCGCCACCACCGGCAACGGGATCATCATGGGCCTGCGGCACCGGGACGCGGCCGTGGAGGGCGTGCAGTTCCATCCGGAGTCGGTGCTCACCGAGTGGGGGCACCTGATGCTCGCCAACTGGCTTGCCGAGTGCGGTGATCCGGCCGCGGTCGGCCGCTCGACGGGGCTGGCGCCGGTGGTCGGCCGCAGTCCGGCCGGGGCCGCGGGGAGGGCGGGGGCGTGACCACGCTCCGGCCGGAGCGTCCCGCCGACGGCCCGATGTCCTATGAGGACACCGGGCAGTTCAAAGCCGTCGTGGAACAACTGGCCGACCCGCTCAACGACCCCCTCCCCGACCGCCCGCCCGCGGTCCCCGACGCGCCCGAGGACTTCCCGGAGCCGGCGTACGAGGAGTTCGCGGAACCCGCCTACGAGGACGTCCCCGAGCCGCCCGCGCAGCCCGCCCCGGGCCCTGTTCCCGTGCCGGACCCGCCGGTCGCCCCGATACGAACGGCCAGGCACGCGGCCCCACCGGCCCCCGAATTCCCGCCGGCGCCCGAATTCCCCGCGGCCCCCGCGATGCCGGAGGTTCCCGAGGTCCCGGACGCGATCCCGGAGACCGCCGCGATCCAGGAGGCCGACGCCACCGCGCAGATGCCCGTCGTCGTCGAGGAACCCCCGCCGGGGCCCGACCTGGCCGGGGCGCCGGCCGACGGAGGGCGGGCCGCGCGGCGGAAGGCCGCACGGCAGGGCGGCGGTGGCGGTCACCGGGCCGGCGGCAGATCCGCGCCCGCCGCGGAGGCGCAGGGGGCGCAGGAGGGCCCCTCCGCGCCGCTGAGCCGGGTCGAGGCCCGGAAGGCCGCACGGGCGGCCAAGGAGAGCCCCGCGGTGGTCCTGAGCCGCGTGGTGGGCGAACTGTTCATCACACTGGGCGTGTTGATGCTGCTGTTCGTCACCTACCAGCTCTGGTGGACCAACGTCCGCGCCCATCAGCAGGCCAACGGCGCCGCCAACAACCTCCAGCACCAGTGGGACAGCGCCCCGCAGGACCCCAAGCGGGTACCCGGCACCTTCTCCCCCGGCCAGGGCTTCGCGATCATGTACATCCCCAAGCTGGACGTCAAGGCGCCGATCGCCCAGGGCGTGAGCACCACCAAGGTGCTCAACAAGGGCATGATCGGCCACTACGACGGCGCGCTGAACACCGCGATGCCCTGGGACAAGACGGGCAACTTCGCCGTCGCCGCGCACCGCAACACGCACGGCGAGCCGTTCCGCTACATCAACCACCTGGTCGCGGGCGACAAGGTGGTGGTCGAGACGGCGACCGCCTACTACACGTACCAGGTCACCAGCACGCTGCCGTCCACCCCGCCGTCCAACACCAGCGTGATCAAGCCGGTGCCGCCGGGCTCCGGCTTCACCAAGCCCGGCCGCTACATCACCCTCACCACCTGCACCCCGGAGTTCACCAGCACCAACCGGCTGATCGTGTGGGGCAAACTCATCGAGGAACGGCCGCGCAGCAAGGGCAAGCCCGACGCCCTGGTGGAGTGACCCGGCCCCGGACCAGCAGACCAGAACGGAACAGCGTGACGAGCAGCACGAGCCGCGGGCGGGGACCGGTCGCCGCCACCGTCAGCGTCATCGGCGAGATCCTGATCACCGCGGGCGTCGTCCTCGCCCTCTTCGTCGCCTACTCGTTGTGGTGGACCAACGTGATAGCCGACCGGCACGAGAAGAAGGCCGCCGACAAGGTCAGGCAGCAGTGGTCGCAGGGCCCGCAGGGTTCGCCGGCCGCCGCCCCCAAGGGCCTGGACACCAAGAGCGGGATCGGCTTCCTGCACGTACCGGCGATGGGCAGGAACTACGAGGTGCTGGTGAAGAAGGGCACCTCGACCGATGTGCTCAACGAGGGGGTGGCCGGCTACTACACCGACCCGCCCACCGCGATGCCGTGGGACAAGACCGGCAACTTCGCCGTCGCCGCGCACCGGGACGGCCACGGCGCCAAGTTCCACAACATCAACAAGATCCACGTCGGCGACCCGGTGGTCTTCGAGTCCAAGGACGCCTGGTACGTCTACAAGGTCTACAAGGTGCTCGACCAGACCTCGAAGTACAACGTCGCGGTCACCGACCAGGTGCCCAAGGAGTCCGGCAAGACCAAGCCGGGCCGCTACATCACCCTGACGACCTGCACCCCGGTCTTCACCTCCCGCTACCGCTACGTGGTGTGGGGCGAGCTGGTCAGGACCCAGAAGGTGGACCCGCAACGGACACCGCCACCGGAGCTGCGGTAACAGCTCGCGGTGGCGGCCCCGTATCCGGTCCTGCTGCGTTCTCCCGCGTCCCGTGTCTCCTGCCGCCGGGCTAGTGCCCGCCGGGGTTGCCCCCGCCGCCGAAGGTCACGAGCTGCACGGTCTGGTTCTGGGTCAGCGGGCTGCCCTGCCCCGGGTTGCTGCTGAACACGAAGGCGTTGTCGTCATCGGGCCCGTTGACCACCTGGACCTGGATGTTCAGGTTCAGCGCGGCCAGCTGCTGCTTGATGGCGCCCAGGGTCTGCCCCGCGGTCGGCGGCATCGTCGCCGCCGGCGGGGTGTCGCTGGTCGGCGGGGTGGTCGGCGCCGGTCCGGACGAGATCTGGAGCACGATCGCGGTGTCGAGCGAGATCGCCCCGTCGGACGGCGGCGGCGACTGGCTGATCACATCGCCCTTGTCCGTCTCCGGGGACGGCTGGTCCTGCGGTGCCTTGGTGATGTTGGTGAAGCCCTGGGCCTTGAGCGCCTTCACGGCATCGTCGTAGCTGTCGTGGGTGACGTTCGCCGGAACCGCGGTGGCCGGCTTCTTCGACACCGTCAGCGTGATGGGCTTGTCCTTGTCCAGCTTGGTACCGGCGTCCGGGTCCTGCTTGAGGACGATGTTCGGGTCCTGGGTGGTGGACACCTGGTAGGAGACCTTGACGTTCGTGAACCCCTTGCCGGTCAGCTGCTGCTGAGCCGTGTCCAGCGTGTCGTTCTTGACGTCCGGCACCTCGACCGGCGCCGAGCCCTTGGAGACCGTCACGTTCACGGTCTTGTCGTCGGGCACCGCTGCGTCGGGGAGCGGGTCCTGCTTGCAGATCTGGCCCTTGGGACCGCAGAAGGCGCCGTTGGGGTCGCTGACGAGGGTCAGGTCGACGTTGGTGGCCTTGGCCTTGGCGTCGGCGAGCGTGGAGCCGACGAAGTTCGGCACCTTGGCGTCGCTGCCCGGGTTGCCGTTGCTGAACAGGGCCTTGCCCAGGAAGATCGCACCCACCAGCACCAGCACGCCGGCGATCACCAGCAGCACGGTGGAGGTGTTGTTGCTCTTCTTCTGCCGCCGCCGGTCCGGGCGGTCGTCGTAGCCGTAGCCGCCGTCCTCCTCGCGCATCGGCGGCAGCATCGAGGTGTGCTGGTCGGACTGCTGCGGCATGGCGGTGGTGGCGCCGCCGTCGGCGTACTGCGGGTAGCCGTAGCCGGCCGCGCCCATCGCCGCGGTGGCGGCGACCGGCTGGCCGTCGAGCGCGGCCTCCACGTCGGCGCGCATCTCGTCGGCCGACTGGTAGCGGTAGTTCGGGTCCTTGGTCAGCGCCTTGAGCACGATGGCGTCCATCGCGGGGGTGACCTCGGGGTCGTACACCGACGGCGGCTGCGGGTCCTCCCTGACGTGCTGGTAGGCCACCGCGACCGGCGAGTCGCCGACGAACGGCGGCCGGACGGTCAGCAGCTCGTACAGCAGGCAGCCGGTGGAGTACAGGTCGGAGCGGGCGTCCACCTGCTCGCCCTTGGCCTGCTCGGGGGACAGGTACTGGGCGGTGCCGATCACGGCCGCGGTCTGCGTCATCGTCATCCCGGAGTCGCCCATCGCGCGGGCGATGCCGAAGTCCATGACCTTGACCTGTCCGGTCCTGGTCAGCATGACGTTGGCGGGCTTGATGTCGCGGTGCACGATGCCGGCCCGGTGGCTGTACTCCAGGGCCTGCAGGATGCCGACGGTCATCTCCATGGCGCGCTCGGGCAGCAGCTTGCGTCCGGAGTGCAGCAGCTCGCGGAGCGTGGAGCCGTCCACGTACTCCATCACGATGTACGGGATCGAGACCCCGTCCACGTAGTCCTCGCCGGTGTCGTACACGGCGACGATCGACGGGTGGTTGAGCGAGGCGGCCGACTGGGCCTCACGGCGGAACCGGGCCTGGAACGACGGGTCGCGGGCGAGGTCCACCCGCAGTGTCTTCACGGCGACCGTGCGTCCGAGACGGGTGTCATGGGCGAGGTAGACCTCGGCCATGCCGCCTCGGCCGAGCACCGAGCCCAGCTCGTACCGGCCGCCGAGGCGACGCGGCTCTTCCATAGCTCTGCCCTCTCCTCAAACCCGTCAATAGATGTGCGTTGCGCGAACTCCGTCAACCACTGCCCTGTGCTTGCTCGGGGCTACGCTACCGGGCGTTCCCACGGGGCCCGTGCCCCGGCCGTCCGCCGATACCCGACCGGTACCTGATCGTCCGGTATCCGTGCCGACCGGGCAGGTCACGCCCTGTGGTGGCCGTCGTGCCTCACTTGTCGAGCACGGCCTCCATCACCTTCTTGGCGATCGGCGCCGCCAGGCCGCCGCCACTGATGTCGTCCCGGCTGGCGTCGCTGTCCTCGACCACCACGGCGACCGCGACCGGCGAGCCCTGGTCGGTCATCGCGTACGAGACGAACCAGGCGTAGGGCTTCTGGCTGTTGGCCACGCCGTGCTGCGCGGTACCGGTCTTGCCGCCGACCCGGACACCGTCGATCTTGGCGTTGGTGCCGGTGCCCTTCTGGACCACGTTCTCCATCATCGCCTGGAGCTTCTGCGCGTTCTCCGGGGTCAGCGGCTGCGACATCTCGCTGGGGTCGGTCTGCGAGATGGTGCTCAGGTTCGGCGCCTCCAGCTTGTCCACCATGTACGGCTTCATCAGCTTGCCGTTGTTGGCGATGGCCGAGGCGACCATGGCCATCTGGAGGGGGGTGGCGGCGGTGTCGAACTGGCCGATCGAGGACTGGGCGACGTGGTCGTCGCTCATCTTGGTGTCGAAGTTGCTCGCGTCGGCCCGGACCGGGATGTCGATCTCCTTGTTGAAGCCGAACTTCTCCGCCTCGCTGACCATGTTCTTCAGGCCCACCTTCTCCGCGCCGATCTTGGCGAAGACGGTGTTGCAGGACACCTGGAGCGCCTGCATCATCGAGACGTCCTTGCACTTGATGTTGCCCTCGTTGACCAGGTTGAAGTTGGTGCCGGGCAGCTTGTACGGGTCAGGCGACTGCGTGGGGGCGTTCACATCGGTGATCGCGCCTGACTCCAGCGCCGCCGCCGCGGTGACCAGCTTGAACGTCGAGCCCGGCGGGTAGGTCTGGCGCAGCGCGCGGTTCTGCGACGGGTCGTCGGGGTCGTTCTTCTTGTCCAGCGCGATCCAGTTCTTCTCGTCGGTGGTGGAGTTCCCGGCGATGCTGGACGGGTCGTAGGACGGGGTGCTGGCCATCGCCAGGATCGCCCCGGTCCGCGGGTCGAGCGCGACGACCGCGCCCTTCTTGCTGCCGAGCCCCTTGTACGCGGCGGTCTGCGCCTTGGCGTTCAGCGTGGTCACCACGTTGCCGCCCTGCTTGTCCTTGCCGGTCAGCAGGTCGATGGTGCGGTTGAAGAACAGCCGGTCGTCGTTGCCGGTGAGGAACTTGTCCTCGACGCCCTCCAGGAACGTGGTGCCGTACGCCTGCGAGGCGTGCCCGGTCACCGGCGCCCACATCGGGCCGTCCACGTAGGTGCGCTTGTACTTGAAGTCGCTGCCGTCGGTCTCGGTGTGGCCGGTGATCGCCTTGCCGTCCACGATGATGTCGCCGCGCGGCTGGGCGTACTGGTTGATCGCCACCCGGCGGTTGTTCGGATCGTTGGACAGCTGGTCCGCCTGGACGAACTGCACGTAGTTCACGCGCACCAGCAGGGCGAGGACGAGCAGGCCGCAGAAGACCGCGACCCGTCGCAGGGGCTTGTTCACGAGCTGCGCACCACCTGGGTCGCTTCGGCGTCGGGGGAGGGGGCGGGGCTGGGAGCCGGCCGCCGCGCGGTGTCGCTGATCCTGAGCAGGATCGCGACCAGGGCCCAGTTGGCGATCACCGAGGAGCCGCCCTGGGCCAGGAACGGCATGGTCATACCGGTCAGCGGGATGAGCCCGGTCACACCGCCGGCCACCACGAAGACCTGGAGTGCGAACGCACCCGACAGGCCGATGGCCAGCAGCTTGCCGAACGGGTCGCGGGCCGCCAGCGCGGTCCGTATGCCGCGCTCGATCAGCAGCGCGTAGAGCAGCAGGACGGCCATCAGGCCGGCCAGCCCCAGCTCCTCGCCGACGGTGGCCAGGATGTAGTCGCTCTTGGGCGCGATGCCGCCGATCAGCCGGGAGTAGCCCTGGCCGAGCCCGGAGCCGAAGATGCCGCCGGAGCCGAACGCGTAACGGGACTGCGCGGTCTCGGTGACACCGCCGTTGGAGGCCAGCTTCAGCGGGTGCAGCCAGTCCTGGACCCGGACCTTCACATGGCTCTCGGAGGAGGCCACCGCGACCGCGCCGGCCCCGCTGAGCAGCAGGCCGAAGACGATCCAGCTGGTCCGCTCGGTGGCCACGTAGAGCATGATCACGAACAGCCCGAAGAACAGCAGCGAGGTGCCGAGGTCGGTCTCGAAGACCAGGATCAGCAGGCTCATCGCCCAGATCACCAGGATCGGGCCGAGGTCGCGGCCGCGCGGCAGGTACAGGCCCATCACCCGGCGGCTGGCCAGCGCCAGCGCGTCCCGCTTGACCATCAGGTACCCGGCGAAGAACACGGTGATGAAGATCTTCGCGAACTCCCCCGGCTGGAGGGAGCCGATGCCGGGCAGCGTGATCCAGATCCTGGCGCCGTAGACCGCCGGGAAGAACACCGGCAGCACCAGCAGCACCATGGCCACCATCATCGAGATGTACGTGTAGCGCTGCAGGATCCGGTGGTCCTTGAGGAACGCCAGCACCAGCACGAACAGCCCGAGGCCGAGCGCGGACCACACCAGCTGCTTGGGGGCCAGCGCGCCGCCGAGCCGTGCGGTGGTGATCGACGGCTCCATGTCGAGCCGCCAGATGAGCACCAGGCCGAGCCCGTTGAGCAGGATGGCGATCGGCAGCATCAGCGGGTCCGCGTACGGCGCGAACTTGCGCACCACCAGGTGGGCGACGCAGGCCAGCGCGCCCAGGCCCAGGCCGTAGCCGGCCAGGCCGGCCGGCAGCGAGTTGTTCTTGGCCAGGCCGACGTTGGCGAAGGCGAACACCGGGATGAGCACCGCGAAGACCAGCAGGGCCAGCTCGGTGTTGCGGCGGTTGGGAGCGCCGATCGAGGTGATGGTGGTGGTGTTGCTGGCGCTCATGAAGAGCCGATACCTCCTACTGGTCCCCGTGCTACTGCTGGCCCGTGCTGCCGCACTGCTGGGCCAGCTTCTTTTCCTCGGGCGTCAGGGAGGGCGTGGGCGAGGGGGCGGGCTTGGTGGTGGGAGGGGTGGTGGGCTTGGTGCCGGTGGGCGCCTTTCCGGCCGGGGTCAGGCTGGTGCCGGGGGCGCCGGAGGCCGGCGCGCCCGTGCCGCCCGAGGCGGGGGCGCCCGCCTTGCCGCCGGCGGCCGGGGTGCCGGCCGGGGCGGCCAGCCGGTCCGCGACGGCCCGGGCGGTGCCCGCTGCCGAGGTGGTGCCCCTGGCGGAGGTGCCCTGGGCGGTCGTGGTGGCGGCAGGAGAGACCTTCTTGCACACCAGCGCCTGCGCGGCCAGCTCGTCGGCCTTGTCGTCCGCCTGGCCGAGGCTGCTCAGCGCGATGGTGTCCTCGACCTGCTTGCGCTGGTACGAGGGCAGGTACTTGAGTTCGATGTCGGAGCGGTCCTTGTGCACCTTGGACAGCTTGATCCAGGCCAGCTTCTGGTCGATGCCCTGGTAGACGGCGACATGATCGCCCTTGGCGCCGACGTAGTACTGGGTCTGGGTCCAGGTGTACGCCCCGTAGAGCCCGCCGGCGATCACCGCGAGCACGATCACCGAGACCAGGGTGCGCTTGGGCCACTTGCGCCGGGTGTCCTTCTTGCCGAGGTCGCCCTCGCCGTAGCCGCCGAAGCTGCCGAGCGGGCCGCCGGAGACCGGGTCGCCGCTGCCGGGCGGCCCGAAGGAGCCCGCGGGCCCTGACTGCTGCGGCGGCGGGGTGCGGCCGAGTTCGGAGGCGCGGCCGGCCGGGGTCTGCAGGTGCCGGGCGTCGCTCAGCGGCAGCTGGGTGTCGGCGACCGCGCCGACCACCACAGGAGTGTCGTTGAGCTGCGCCGCCAGCGTGTCGCCGTCGTCGGTGTCGAGCACGTCGGCGACGATGCAGGTGATGTTGTCAGGACCGCCGCCGCGCAGCGCGAGCTGGATCAGCTCCTGCACGGTTTCGTGCGGTGCCTGGTACCCGGCGAGGGTGTCCTCCAGGGTCTGCTGGCTGACCACGCCGGACAGGCCGTCGGAGCAGATCAGATACCGGTCGCCGACCCGCACCTCACGGATCGACAGATCGGGTTCGACGTGTTCGCCGCTGCCGAGCGCCCGCATCAGCAGCGAGCGCTGCGGATGGGTGGTGGCCTCCTCCTCGGTGATCCGGCCCTCGTCGACCAGCCGCTGCACCCAGGTGTGGTCCTGGGTGATCTGGGTCAGTACGCCGTCCCGCAGCAGGTACGCCCGGGAGTCACCGACGTGGACGAGGCCGAGCCGCTGCCCGGTCCACAGCAGGGCGGTCAGCGTGGTGCCCATGCCCTCCAGCTGCGGGTCCTCGGAGACCATGTGCAGCAACTGGTCGTTGGCACGCTGCACGGCGGTGCCGAGCGAGGTCAGGATGTCGGAGCCGGGGATGTCGTCGTCGAGCGTGACGATGGTGGAGATCACCTCGGACGAGGCGACCTCTCCGGCGGCCTGGCCGCCCATGCCGTCGGCGATCGCGAGCAGACGGGGGCCGGCGTAGCCGGAGTCCTCGTTCCCCTCGCGGATCATGCCCTTGTGCGAACCGGCGGCGAAACGCAGGCTCAGAGACATGCGTACCTCCCCCGTCGGCTCCGGGTACATCCGCACGCTGCCCACCCTCTCGCTCGCGCGTCGTGGCTCCGCTCGCCCATTGTGCGACTACTTCCGCAGCTCGATGACGGTCTTGCCGATGCGGATCGGCGCACCCAGCGGGACCGGGGTCGGCGTGGTCAGCCGGTTCCGGTCCAGATAGGTGCCGTTAGTGGATCCCAGGTCCTCGACGATCCACTGGCCGTCGCGGTCCGGGTAGATCCTGGCATGCCTGCTGGACGCATAGTCGTCGTCGAGCACAATCGTCGAGTCATGTGCCCGGCCCAGGGTGATCGTCTGGCCCTGGAGAGCCACCGTCGTACCCGCGAGCGAGCCCTCGGCGACCACCAGTTTGGTGGGGGAGCCGCGGCGCTGCCGGCCGCTGCCCTGCTGCTGCCGCTGGGCGGCGGCCTGCGCGGCCGCCTGCTGCTGGCGCTGCTGCGGCGGGCGGGACCGGTCGTCCCCGCGGCGCGAGGAGCGCTGCGTCACCCGGGTTCCGAACAGGTCACTGCGGATGACCTGCACCGCGACGATCACGAACAGCCACAGCACGGCGAGAAAACCCAACCGCATGACCGTCAGGGTCAGCTCTGACATTGCCCCCGCTTCACCCTTCGGCTTGCCGGTAAACGATGGTGGTGCTCCCCACCACAATGCGGGAGCCGTCGCGGAGCGTAGCGCGGGTGGTGTGCTGTCCGTCCACCACAATGCCGTTTGTCGACCCGAGGTCCTGCACGACCGAGGGGGTTCCGACCCGGATCTCGCAGTGTTTGCGGGAGACACCGGGGTCGTCCACCCGGACGTCGGCCTCGGTGGAGCGGCCCAGGACCAGGGTCGCGCGGGAGATCTGGTGCCGGTTGCCGTTGATCTCGATCCAGCGGCGGGTCGAGGCGGCGGCGGAGCCGGCCGGAACGCCCGTGCCGGGCAGCCGGGTCACGGGTGCGTGGCCGCGCCCGGGCGGCGGCGCGGCGGGCATCGGGGGCGGGCCGCCCGGCCGCGGCGGGGGACCGCCGGGCAGCGCGGCCGCCGGACCCTGGCCGTGCCGGCCGCCGGGGCGGGGCAGCTGGCTCTTGGGGGCGGCGGCCCGGGGCTGCTCCTGCTGCGGGGCGGGCTGCCGGGGCTGCTGGTAGCCGGCCGGGGCGTGCGGGGCCGGTGCCTGCTGGGCCTGCGGGGCGTGCTGGGACTCGCTGGCCGCGAGGGTGCGGCTGCGGACCCGGTACAGGCCGGTGTCGAGGTCGTCGGCCCGCTCCAGGTGCACCTTGATGGCGCCCATGAACGTGTACCGCTGCTGCTTGGCGTAGTCGGCGACCATGCCGGCCAGCTCGTCCCCGAGCTGCACCGAGTACGGGCTGAGCCGCTCGTAGTCGGGGGCGCTCAGCTCGACGATGAAGTCGTTGGGCACCACCGTGCGGTCGCGGTTCCAGATCGTGGCGTTGTTGTCGCACTCGCGCTGCAGCGCGCCGGCGATCTCGACCGGCTGCACCTCGCTCTTGAACACCTTGGCGAAGGTGCCGTTCACAAGACCTTCAAGGCGCTGCTCAAAGCGCTTCAGAACTCCCATCGGGCACCTCCCTCCTCGGGCTTCGTCGGGACCTTCCCTGAGGTCACTTCCGATACTGCTTACTGATCGTATCCACGCGCGGGAAAAACAGCTGGTTCCCCGATCCCGCTGGCCGGGGCAGTGTCAACCCTCACATCGCTCCCATGGCACCGGTCGGCTCTCCGCACCCTCCGCGCCGGTGTGTCCGTCGCCGCCCCTGCCCACTGTGATGGTAAATGCGCCCGGTGCCGCCGGTCCCCGGTTCGCCGGCCGCCGTCTCCGCTCCTCTTCCCCGTCCAGTGTCCCGCACCCCTGACCGCCCCGGCGCCGCGTCCCCGTCACCGTCCCCCGGGCGTGCGCGGCGGCCCCAAACGGATGTGATTCCACCCCTGGCACCGTGCTAACCTTCTGCATGTCGGAAGGCACTCCCCCACCCCCTGACCACAAGTCAACGGGCTGAGTGAGAATCGGACGGCGACACCCATGCGCGGGTGGCGGAATAGGCAGACGCGCTGGATTCAGGTTCCAGTGCCCGAAAGGGCGTGGGGGTTCAACTCCCCCCTCGCGCACAGAGCGGTAACCCTGAGACGGGCCCCCGGAAGTGACGAAAGTCGCGGCCGGGGGCCCGTTTCGCATGTCGGGGCGGGGTGGTGGCGGCCTGGCGGCGGGTTGGTGGTGAGTTGGCGGGCGGGCTGCTCGTGGGTGCGGAGTGAGGGGCGGTCAGAGATCCGATCTATGGCTGGGGTGGTGGGTGGATCTCGGGGGCGCGGGGTCCGAATCTGCCGGGTTCTTGCCAGGGCCCTGGACATGGCTCTCGGCGGGCTCTATACATTCATCCGATGTCACGGATCCCCCCGCCGGTCCACCCCCCACATCGCTGGAGCCGCCCTGTGTCCTCCATGCCCGCACCCCTGCCCATCAGCCGCCGCTCCCTGATCAAGGCCGCCGCCGCGGCCGGCGGCGCTGTCGCCTTCGGGCTGCCGCAGATCCTCCGGGCCACGCCCGCCCAGGCGTACAGCGTCCCGGCCAAGATGGCCTGGTGGTACCAGGCCAGGTTCGGCATGTTCATCCACTTCGGGTCCTACTCCTACCTCGGCCACGGCGAGTGGGCCTTCACCAACGAGAGCTGGACGAAGGCGAACTACCAGTCCCAGGTGTCCGCCCGGTTCAACCCGGCCTCCTTCAACGCCGCCACCATCGCCGGGCTGGCCGCCGACGCCGGCATGAAGTACCTGGTGATCACCGCCAAGCACCACGAGGGCTTCGGCATGTGGGACTCCAATGTGGCCGGCTTCACCGACACCACCGGCGCCAAGACGTACGACCTGCACGACTACACCGCCTACCAGGGCGACCTGCTGGCGTCGCTGAAGACCGCGTGCGAGGCGCGGGGGATCAGGTTCGGCCTGTACTACTCGATCCTCGACTGGAACCACCCCTCCCAGACCGACCGCGGCGGCCTCACCCACATGTCCTCGCTGGCCGCCCGCACCAGCTACATCGCGGACATGAAGGGCCAGCTCCAGGAGCTGCTCGACCGCTACGACCCGGCGGTGCTGTGGTTCGACGGCGACTGGTTCGGCGAGCCGGCCAGCCCCACGCTGGACGACTGGTGGCTCAAGGCCGACGGCCAGGACCTCTACAACTGGCTGATCGCCCGCAAGCCGAACCTGGTCGTCAACGAGCGGGTCAAGCGCAACCTCGGCCTGGGTGACTTCATGTGCCCCGAGCAGACGGTGCCGGCCGCGCCGCTGGCCCGGCCGTGGGAGACCTGCGCCACCATGAACGGCGCCTGGGGCTACAACTCGGGCTCGGAGAACTCCTACCGGTCCGTCACCGACATCGTGCGCGAACTGGTCACCGTGGTCTCCCGGGACGGCAACTACCTGCTCAACATCGGCCCCAAGGGCGACGGCACCGTCACCCCCGGCTCGGTGACCGTCCTGCAGGGCCTCGCCTCCTGGATGTCCACCTACGGCGACAGCGTCCACGGCACCACCGCGAGCCCGTACGCCACCGACCCGTCCTGGGGCCGGGCCACCAAGAAGGACGGCACGCTGTTCGCCCACGTCTTCAGCTGGCCGGCCGGCGGAAAGCTGCAGATCCCGGCGCTCACCAACGCCGTCAGCCGGGTCTACCTGATGAACAACCCGTCGGCCTCGCTGCCGTTCACGATCAGCGGCGGCCAGATCAACGTCACCGTGCCGGCCGCGGCGCCGAACGCGTCCGACTCCGTGGTCTGCGTCGCGGTGAGCGGCACACCGGCCACCACGCTCAGCACGACGGCGTTCACGGACGTCGACTACGCCGGCGCGAGCGCGGCGCTGCCGCTCGGCACGTACACCGCCTCCCGGCTGTCGGCCGCGGGCGTCGGGCCGTCGGCGATCTCCTCGCTGCGGATCCCGCGCGGCTACCAGGTCACCGGCTACTCCGCGGACAACTTCGCGGGCACCGCCTGGACGTTCACCGCGGACGCCTCCGACCTGCGGCAGACGGGCAACAACGACGCGATCGTCTCGCTGAAGGTGACGTTCGACCCGTCCGGCTACTTCCAGCTGGTCAACGCCACTGACGGCCTCGCCCTCGACAGCGGCGGCAGCGTCGCCTCCGGCTCCAGCCTCAAGCAGTGGACGCCGGGGGACAGCACCAACCTCCAGTGGCAGGTGATCGACCTGGGCACCGGCTACTACCGGCTGGTGAACCGTACGAACGGCATGGTCGCCGACGGCTGGGGCTCGACGACCGCGGGCGACCCGGTCAGGGAGTCGGCCTGGAGCGGCGGCAACAACCAGCAGTGGCAGATCACCGACCGCGGCACGGCCCGCTACTCGATCGCGAACCGCGCCACCGGCCTGGTACTCGACGGCGGCGGCGCGGTGGCCTCGGGCTCGGTCTGCAAGCAGTGGACGTGGCAGGACAGCCCCAACTTGCTGTGGACGTTCCAGCCGGCGGGGTGACCGCGCGCTCGGGTCGGGAGCCGGTGACCGGTGACCGGTGACTGGCGACCGGGGCCGGGTCTCGGGTCTCGGGTCTCGGGTCAGGACCCGGTCACCGGGACCGGCGGGTTCGCGGCGGTCGCGCGGGCCTGGACCCGGGCGGGGTAGCGGGCCGTGAAGACCGCCGGCAGGACGAAGCCGGCGACCTGCACGGGAACGGAGACCGCGGCGCCGAGGCCGGCGGCGGCGACCGCGGTCAGGATGCCGGCCGTCACGGTGAAGGCCGCCGCCCAGGCCCTGGTGATCACGACGTTGACCCGCAGGAACACCGGGGTGTGCCAGATCTCCGGCGGGGTCTGCCGGCGGGCGATGCCCAGCGTGAACGGGCGGCGGACGGCGAGGGTGGCCCAGGCGGTGACCGCCAGCCAGCCGAGCGACAGCGCGCCGGTGTAGTGGTGCAGGCCGCTGTCGGTGCGGGCGAACGCGACGGCGGTCAGTACCGCGAAGTACAGCAGCGTGCTGTGCTCCAGGATCAGCGAGTCCGCGGCCTCGCCCGCCCTGCGGTACTTGACCACCAGCCGCAGCCCGAGCAGCAGGCCGGCCAGGGCGCCCCACTGCCAGCCGAACGGCGAGACGGCCGCGAAGGCGATCCACGGGATGAAGCCGCGCAGGTAGTTCATGGCGTTGCCCTCCGGCGTCCGACGGCGATCCGCGCCGCTCGACGGCGCCCGATCTCGTCATTCCAAGTTTGACATGGCAAACATAGAAGGTCGCTCAATGACCTGTCAACAGTGGAATGTCGGGTGAGGGCTCGGGGGTTGTCGGCGGGACGACAAGGAAATCCCGTCAGGGTGGCAGAGCGCCGGGAACCGGGGCAGGGTGGTGTCCGTTGGAGCCATTGGGCAAAGGAATCGTCAAGAGGCGCGGCCCGCGCCGAACTGAGCAGGGAGATCCACCATGGGTGTCAGCCTCTCCAAGGGCGGCAATGTCTCACTGACGAAGGAGGCCCCCGGCATGACGGCGGTCACCGTCGGCCTGGGCTGGGACGTCCGCACCACCACCGGATCGGACTTCGACCTCGACGCGAGCGCGCTGCTGCTCAACACCGAGGGCAAGGTCGTCTCCGACAAGCACTTCATCTTCTTCAACAACCTCAAGAGCCCTGACGGCTCCGTCGAGCACACCGGTGACAACCTCACCGGTGAGGGCGAGGGCGACGACGAGGCCATCAAGGTGAACCTGGCCACCGTGCCCGCCGAGATCGACAAGATCGTCTTCCCGGTCTCGATCTACGAGGGCGAGAGCCGGCAGCAGAGCTTCGGCCAGGTGCGCAACGCGTTCATCCGGGTGGTGAACCAGGCGGGCGGCGCCGAGATCGCCCGCTACGACCTGACCGAGGACGCCTCCACCGAGACCGCGATGGTCTTCGGCGAGCTGTACCGCAACGGCGCGGAGTGGAAGTTCCGGGCCGTCGGGCAGGGCTACGCGTCCGGGCTGCGCGGCATCGCGCAGGACTTCGGCGTCAATCTCTGACCGTTCATGACGGTGACCGTTCACGACGGTTGACGCGCGCGGGGCCCCTCGGTCGGTGAACCGAGGGGCCCCGTCTGCGCTTTGCCGGGTGCGCGGTGGACCGGGTGTGCGGGTGGACCGGGTGTGCGGGTGGCCCGGGCCTGCGCTTTACCGGTCTCAGGCGGCGGCGAGCTTGGCCGCCAGCGTCTTGGCCTTCGCCGCGGCATCCTCGTGCGCCTTGGCACGGGAGGCGTCGGCGGCGTCGATCAGCGGTGCCATCTGCGGGACGGTCCTGGCCAGCGTCAGCTCCGGGATGATGAAGTCCACGTCCAGGGCCAGCAGCTCGGTCAGCACCTTGCCCAGGTAGGTGGTGAGGAACTCGAACTCCTCACGCGGCGTACCGGGCCCGTAGCCGCCACCGCGGGCGGCGACCACGGTGGTCGGCTTGCCGGCCGTCGTCGAGGTGGGGCCGAGCGTCCGGCCGCCGATGATCACCTGGTCGAGCCACGCCTTCAGCGCGGACGGCACGGTGAAGTTGTACATCGGGGTGCCGATCACGATCGCGTCGGCCTGCTCGATCTCGTCGGCCAGCGCGTCGCGCAGCGCGACGGCCTCGGCCTGCGCCGGGGTGCGCTGCTCGGACGGGGTGTTGGAGCCGGTGAAGCCGTCGGCGGTCAGGTGCGGCAGCGGGTCCTTCGCGAGGTCGCGGTAGATCACGGTGCCCCCGGGGTGCTGGCTCTCCCACTCGCGCCGGAAGGTCGCGGTGACCTCGCGTGAGACGGACGACTCGTGGAAGGCCGAGGAGTCGATGTGCAGCAGGGTGGCCATGGATGCCTCATTCACAGATTCTCGGAAGACGTCTGACGAACCCGTAGTTCGTTCGTAGCTATTGATAACACAGATACTTACTTTTTTGCAGCACCTACGGTGCGTGAGTACGCGGGGAGTACGCTGTGAGCATGGGTCAGGGGCCGCAGGCGCGGGAGCACGTGGAGTGTTCGGCCGTCGACGTGGGGCTGACCAGGGTCTTCGAGCTGTTCGGCAAGCGCTGGACGGGGCTGATCGTGGCGGTGCTCACCCAGCGCGCGGCCTACTTCGCCGAGGTGCGGCGGGCGATCCCCAAGATCAGCGAGCGGATGCTCTCCGACCGGCTCTCGGAGCTGGCCGACGCGGGCCTGGTGGTGCGCGAGGTGGATCCGGGGCCGCCGCTGCGGGTCAGCTACGGGCTGACGGAGGCGGGCAAGGCCATCCGGCCGGCCCTCCAGGAGCTGACCCGGTGGGCCGAGGAGTATCTGCCCGAGACGGGGCCGTGCGTGGAGCAGCCCTGTACGGAGGTCGACGCGGAGGCGCTGGCCGCTCGGGCCGCCGAGAACTAGCCGGCGTGCGGGCCGCGGAGAACTAGTCCGTGGGCGCGTCGAGGTCCGGGTCCGGCGCGAGGTCCGGGTCGGGCGCTGCCGGGTACGGGTCAGCCGTCGAGTCCGGGTCCGGGTCGGGCGCCGGGTACGGGGCGGCGTCCTGGTTGTAGCGCACCAGGTACTCCGCGAAGCGCGAGAGGTCGTCCGCGTCCCAGCCGGCCAGCCGCTCCTGGAACGCCTCCCGGCGCCTGATCTGGGCCGCCGCCAGGATCTCGACGCCGCGCGGCGCGAGGTGCAGCACCTGCACCCGGTGGTCGGCGGCGTCCACCCGCCGCTCGATGTAGCCGAGCCGCTCCAGCGCGGCCACCTGCCGGCTCACCGTGGACTTGTCCAGCAGGTAGTGCGCGGCCAGGTCGGTCGCCCGGCAGTCCTGCTGGACCTCCAGGTGCGCCAGGATCGTGTACGACACCAGGGAGAGGTCCGGGTGCATCCGCGCGGCGGTGGCGCGGGCCCGGCGGGCGAATCCGGTCAGCTCGCGCTGGATCGTCTCCAGCGCCGACTGCCGCGCGGGCTCCGGTGCCTCCGGCGCTTCCGGCGCGCTTTCCGGCTTCCGTGCCGGCGACTGCTGTGACGACTCCTGTACCGGCATCGCGCCGCTCCTCCCCCGATAGGTTGCAGATTGCAACTATATCAGCTGTCGCTGTCTCAGGCGGGCAGCGGGAGCTCGAACCAGACGACCTTGCCGACCGCCTTCCGGCTGGTCCCCCAGCGCCGTGACAGATGCGAGACCAGCGCGAGACCGCGCCCCTCCACATCATCGGCGTCCGCGGGCTGCAACTGGGGCAGATTGTGATTGTCGTCGGTGACTTCGACGAGCAGCTTGCCGACCCGCATCAGCCGTACCTCGACCTCGTGCGAGGCGGCGCTGATCGCGTTGGTCACCAGCTCGCTGATCAGCAACTGGGCGGTGTCGCTGAGCCGTTCGAGTCCCCAGACGGCCAGCTGGCGGCGGGTCAGCTCCCGGGCGGTGGCCACCTCGCGGTAGTCCAGCGGCAGCGTCCACTGCACCACGTCCTGCGGGGCGATGCCCTCGAAGCGCGCGACGAGCAGCGCCACGTCGTCCGCCCGGTCCTCGGTGTGCACCCGGTCCAGGATCTGCGCGCAGACGTCCTCGGGGGTCTGCTGCGGTTCGATGACGTTGGCGCAGAGCGCGGCGAGCCCGACGTCTATCCCCTGCCCGCGCACCTCCACCAGGCCGTCGGTGCACAGCACCAGCCAGCTGCCGTCGGGCGCCGGGATCTCCACCGTCTCGAACGGCACGCCGCCGACGCCGATCGGCGCCCCGCCGGGGATCTGCAGCAGCTCGCCGCGCCCGTCGGAGCCGGCGAGCACGGGTGGGATGTGGCCGGCGTTGGCGAGGGTGAGGGTGCGGTTGATCGGGTCGTAGACCGCGTAGACGCAGGTGGCGAGGTGTTCGGTGCCCAGCCGGTGGGCCAGGTTGTCCAGGTGCCGCAGCAGCTGGGCCGGCGGCAGGTCGAGGGCGGCCATGGTGATCACGGACGTACGGAACTGGCCCATCACCGCCGCCGCCTGCAACCCGTGCCCCATCACGTCGCCGACGATCAGCGCGACCCGGCCGCCGGGCAGCTGGATCGCGTCGAACCAGTCGCCGCCGACCTGCGCCTGCCGGTCGCCGGGCATGTAGTGGTGCGCGATCCGGACGCCGGGGATCTTCGGCGGCTTGGTCGGCATCATCGAACGCTGCAAGGTGGCGGCGGCGCGCGATTCCAGCCGGTGCAGCCGGGCGTTGTCGATGTGCACCGCGCCGCGGGCGACGATCTCGGCCGCGCTCGCCGCGTCCCGCGCGTCGAACGGGCGGCGGCCCGGCGAGCGCAGGAAGCAGACCCGGCCGAGCACGGTGCCGCGCGCGGTCAGCGGCGCGATGATCATCGAGTGGCCGGGCAGCAGCGGGCCGAGCGCGGGCACCCCGAGGTCGGCGGCGATGTCCGGGGCGAGGGTGGCGTCCACCATGGGGATCAGTACGGGCTCGCCGAGCCGCGGCACGACGCCGTTCGCGACCAGCGTGAGCAGCTCGCCCTCCGGCAGCACCGGCTCCCAGACGCCCGGCGGGCCCTGGTAGGCGGTGGCCACCCGGCGGACCATCACGCTGGCCGGCGGGCGGTCGTCCTTGGGCGGCTCGGTGTCGGAGAAGAGCTGGTCCACGACGAGGACGGCCGCGAAGTCCGCGAAGCGCGGCACCGTCACCGAGCACAGCTCGCGGGCGGTGGTGTGCAGGTCGAGGGTCGAGCCGACGACGAAGCCGGTCTCGCGCAGCAGCGCCACCTGCTCGTCCAGCGCGTTGCCGGGCAGCCGGGCGGCGGAGGGGTGCTCGGCACGGGCCTGGCTCGCGTGCGGGCCGCCGCCGTTCTGCGGGTGGCCGGGGCCGAGCCCGGTGAGGACCGGGAAGGGGACGGCGGTGAGCGCGGACGCGCTCGAACGGTCCTCCCCGGCGGTTGCCGGTGGCGCGTCCTGGCCGGTGCCGTCGGGGTGGACGGTGCCGGGCGGGCTTCCGGGGTCCGCCGGTACCGGACGCGGGCCCGGCAGGATCTCGCGCCGGACGCTGCTGGGCGCGGGCTCGGTCCCGGACGCCGCCGCCACCCGGGCGTAGTCGTGCGGCACGACGGGCAGCCGGGCGCTGCCCTCGACCTCCAGCGCGGGCCGGCCGAGCGCCGCGATCTGCCGGGCGATCCGGTCCAGCCGGCCGGGGCTCGCTCCGGGCAGCGCGCTGCCCAGCCGGGCGGCCAGGGCGTGCGCCTGCGCCGGATCGGCGGCCGGGGCCAGCACGGCGGCCAGCGCGATGTCCTGCCGCTGCGGCCCCTCGGCGGTGTACGGCAGCATCCGGCCGCCGACTGCGATCCGCAGCCCGCCGGTGCGCAGCGGCTTGGCGTGCGCCGCGATGGCCAGCAGGGTGCTGCCGGCCGGCTCCTCGATCCGGTAGGTCCACCACAGGACGTCCCGCAGGGTGCCGTCCCGGTCGGTGGCCGCCAGGGTGCCGGACCAGGCGGTCTGGGTGAGCTCGTCCAGCAGGTCGAGGGTGTCGTGCTGCGGGACGGCGCCGGACGCCCGGGCCGCGGGAGCCGCGGCGGGGCGGGCCCCGGTGAGCAGCCCGGAGGCGCGGTGGCCGAAGACGTGTTCCCAGCGGTGGCCGAAGAGCTCCTCCGCGCCGCGGTTCCAGTACGAGATCCGGCCGTCGGGATCGACGCAGAGCACGGCGAGGCGCAGCAGGGCGGCCACCCCGGCGTCGGCCGGGGCGTCGTCGCCGGCCTTCACCGCCGCGGTTAACGGGCGGTCGTGGCCGGCCGGGCCGTCGCCCTGCGCGGCCCGGTCGTGGACGTCCCTGATGACCGCCTTGACCTGCCGGACGGCCTCGGGACTGCGGTGCTCGTACTCGTCGCGCTGCTCGTGTGACCGGGCCGGGGGCCCGGGCTGGTGATCTGCGTCGTGGTGGTCTGCGTCGGTGTCCTCGGGATACCGGGTGATCTCGTCCAACGTCGTGCACCTGCGGTTCGGCGCTGAGTGATGTCCTGCACCAAGGCAAGCACGAAACGGCGGGCAGGGCGACCGAATGGCCGGAATACCCCCTCCGTGGGGTAGTTGGGAGGCGTGGGGCTGACGCGGGGGCGGGCCGGGGCGCTGTCGCCGGGGCGGCGGGGCGGACGGCGGCCGGACCGTATGTGGCCGGGGGCGTGGTTCCACGTGGAACATCTCGGGCGCGCGGTTGCGTCCTTCCCCCGGGCTGATCACCGGCACCGGGCCGGCGCAGGGCCTAGGCTGTCCGGGTGACGAACACCTTCGGAACCGGCTCCCCGACCGCCTCCTCCGCCGCCTCGGCCGCGCCGGAGGCCGGCTCGCACGAGCGGCTGGCGAAGGCGGTCCGGGCGGCCGAGCAGGCACTGATCGAGCTCGAGATCGCCGTGGAGACCTTCCGGGTCGAGGTGGAGAACTTCTCCCGGCTGCACCACCAGCGGCTCGGCCCGATGTACGCCCGGCTCGACGAGCTGGACGCCCTCATCGCGGAGGCCGTCGCCGCGCACAGCGGTGAGCGCGCCGACATCGAGCGGGCCTGGGAGGCCCGGGCGCTGGTGATGCCGATGCCGGGGGTGGAGGAGCTGTTCGGCGGGCTGCTCGGCAGCGACGGCGTGCGGCCGGTCGAGGACCCCAACCCGCCGCGCCGGGTCCGGCCCGGCAAGGAGGCCCAGCGGCTCTACCGGGAGCTCGCCCGCAAGGCGCACCCCGACCTGGCCCAGGACGAGGCCGAGAAGGAGCGCCGCAGCGCCTTCATCGCCCGGGTGAACGAGGCCTACGCCTACGCCGACGAGGACGCCCTGCGCGCCCTGGCCGAGGAGTGGGCGGCCGGGCCGCCGCCGGAGGAGGCGCTGCCGGACGAGGCCGAGGTGCTCTACGCCCGGCTGGAGTGGCTGGCCGAGCGCAAGGAGAAGCTGTCGGTGATCGCGGCCGAGCTGGACCAGAGCGCCATCGGCCAGATGATGCGGCTCGCCCCCGACGACCCGGACGCGCTGCTCAACGAGATCGCCGAGCAGCTGCTCACCCAGGTCGGCGTGCGCGAGGCCAAGCTCGCCGAACTGGTCAAGGACGCCTCCGCCGGCTGAGGTAGTTTTTCCAGACTGCTGTGAACGGTTCGCGATTCGGGCGGACCGTGCTCCCCGTGCTCAGGAGGCGCGTCCGATGTTCAACTCCCAACTGCCCGCGGTGGATGCCGCCGCCGTGCCCGCCGACTCGTTCGTGCTGGACGTCCGGGAGAACGACGAGTGGGCCGCCGGGCACGCCGAGGGCGCGCTGCACATCCCGATGGGCGAGGTCGTCGGCCGGATCGGCGAGATCCCCGAGGGCGGCAGGATCCATGTGGTCTGCCGGGTCGGCGGGCGCTCCGCCCAGGTCACCCAGTACCTGGTCGGCCAGGGCCTGGACGCGGTCAACGTCAGCGGCGGCATGCTCGACTGGGAGGCCGCCGGCCGCCCGGTGGTCGACGACAGCGGCGCCGACGGCTACGTCGCCTAGCCCCTCCTCGCGCAGCCCCCGCCGGCGGCGCGTCCTGTCAGCCGTCGAAGTCCACCTCGACCACCGGCGTGACCGGGTGCGACTGGCAGGCCAGGACGTAGCCGGCCTCGGTCTCCTCCGGCTCCAGCGCGAAGTTGCGGTCCATCCGCACCTCGCCCGACACCAGCTTGGTCCTGCACGTCCCGCACACCCCGCCCTTGCAGGCGTAGGGCGCGTCGGACCGGTTGCGCAGCACCGTCTCCAGCACCGACTCGCCCTCCAGCGACGGCCAGCTGCCGCCGCGCCCGTCGAGCGTCGCCCGCACGGTGGCGCCGCCGGGTATCAGGGCCCCGACCGGGGTCGGCGCGGGGACCTCGTCCACGTGGAAGATCTCCTGGTGGACCCGGGACCGCGGCACCCCGAGCGCCCGCAGCGCCCGCTCGGCGGCGCTCACCAGCCCCAGCGGCCCGCACAGGTACCAGCCGTCCACCTCGGGCACCGGCAGCAGGGCGGGCAGCAGCGACGTCAGCCGGGCCTCGTCCAGCCGTCCTGAGGGCAGGCCGGCCTGCTGCTCCTCGCGGGACAGCGCGGACACCAGCTGGAACCGGTCCGGCCACCGGTCCTTGAAGTCCGCCACCTCCTCCAGGAACATCGTCGACGCCGCCGTCCGGTCACTGCGCACCAGGCAGAACGTGGCACCGGGCTCGCGGGACAGCACGGTGGCGATCTGGGACATCACCGGGGTGATCCCGCTGCCGCCCACCACCGCAGCGAAGCGGCCGGGGCGCGGGTCGAGCACGAAGCGGCCGGCCGGCGTCATCACATCCACCTCGTCGCCCACCGCCAGCTCCTTGGCCGCGTAGGTGGAGAACTCGCCCTGCTCCAGCAGCCGCACCCCCACCCGCAGCAGCCGCGGACCGGCACCGGGCGAGCCGCCGTCCGGGGCACTGCCCGGTGCGCCGTCCCCTGCCGCGACCGGGTCGCACAGCGAGTACGTGCGGCGCACCTCGGGGCCGTCGGACAGCCGGCGCAGCGCGATGTGCTGGCCGGGCGCGTAGCGGTAGGCGGCGCGCAGCTCCTCCGGGACCTCGAAGGCGATGGTCACCGAGTCCTCGGTGAGCCGGCGGATCTCCGCCACCCGCAGTGGATGGAACATTCACACCTCCTTGAAGTGGTCGAACGGCTCACGGCAGGACTCGCAGCGGCGCAGCGCCTTGCACGCGGTGGACGAGAAGCGGCTCAGCAGCACGGTGTCGGTGGAGCCGCAGTGCGGGCAGCGCACGGCCAGGTCCACCGCCACCGGGCCCGGCTCCCCGGCGGCCGGCAGCCGGCGCGGCGGCGCCACCCCGTGCTCGGCTAGCTTGCGGCGGCCCTCGGCGCTGATCGCGTCGGTGGACCAGGCGGGGGAGAGCACGGTCCGCACCGACACCTCGGACATGCCGTGCGCGGTGAGCACCTCGGTGATGTCGGCGGCCATCGTGTCCAGCGCCGGGCAGCCGGTCCAGGTCGGCGTCAGCTCCACCTGCACCCGGCCGGGCCCCGTGACCCGTATGCCGCGCAGCACGCCGAGCTCGGCCAGCGAGACCACCGGCAGCTCCGGGTCGGGCACCGCCCCGGCCAGCCGCAGCAGCTCCTCCTCCAGCGGGGTGGCGGTCGTGGTCACCATGACGCCCCCGGGTGGGCGCGGTGCAGATACTGCATCTCGGCCAGCAGTCTGCCGAGGGCCTCGGTGTGGACGCCCTGCCTGCCCGCCCCCGCCGACCACGCGATGCGGTCGGGGCCCTCCGGCATCTCCAGGGTGGCCCGGCGGACGGTGCCCGCGACCCGCTCCAGCCAGGCATCGCGCAGCGCGGGCAGCTCGACGCCGAGTCCTTCGAGCGGCTCGAACAGCTCGCCGGTGTACCGCCACAGCCCGTCCAGCGCGCGCTGCATCCGGCGGCGGCTCTCCTCCGTGCCGTCGCCGAGCCGCAGCGTCCACTGCTCGGCGTGGTCGCGGTGATAGGCGACCTCCTTGACCGCCTTGCCGGCCAGCGGGGCCAGCTCGCCGCCGGCGGCGGCCAGCGCCGCGTACAGCAGCTCCTGGTAGACGGAGTAGTACAGCTGCCGGGCGATGGTGTCGGCGAAGTCGCCGTTGGGCCGCTCGACCAGCTGCACGTTGCTGAACTCGTGCGGCTCCCTGCGGTAGGCCAGCTCGTCCTCGTCGCCGGTCAGGGACAGCAGGGTGCGGGCCTGGCCGAGCAGGTCCAGCGCGATGTTGGTGAGGGCGACGTCCTCTTCCAGCACCGGCGCGTTCCCGGCCCACTCCCCCAGCCGCTGGGCGAGCACCAGGGCGTCGTCGCCCAGCGCGAGCGCGGCGCGGGCGGTCGCCGCCGCGGCCGCCGGGCTGGCCTCGGGGGTGGCGGGCGGTGTGGTCGACGGCGTGGTCTGCGTGCTCACAGGTGCTTCACCCCTTCCGGGATCTCGTAGAACGTCGGGTGCCGGTACGGCTTGTCCGCGGCCGACTCGAAGAACGGGTCCTTCTCGTCCGGCGAGGACGCGGTGACCATCGCCGACGGCACGACCCAGATCGAGACGCCCTCGGCGCGCCGGGTGTAGAGGTCCCGGGCGTTGCGCAGCGCCATCTCCGCGTCGGGCGCGTGCAGGCTGCCCGCGTGGCTGTGGCTCAGCCCGCGCCGGCTCCTGACGAAGACCTCCCACAGCGGCCAGTCGCCCTGCTGCTGCCCGCTCATGCGACCGCCTCCGCGTCTTCCCCGCCGGCCGGTCCGGCCGGACCGGCCTTTCCCGCCGCCTGCTTGGCCGCGTACGCCGAGGCCGCCTCCCTGACCCAGGCGCCCTCCTCGTGCGCGGTGCGCCGCCGCTCCAGCCGCTCCTCGTTGCACGGCCCGTTGCCCCGCAGCACCTCCTGGAACTCCGTCCAGTCGATCGCCCCGTAGTCGTGGGCGCCGCGTGCCTCGTTCCACCGCAGATCGGGGTCCGGCAGGCTCAGGCCGAGCACCTCGGCCTGCGGGACGCATATGTCCACGAAGCGCTGGCGCAGCTCGTCGTTGGAGTGGCGCTTGATCTTCCACTCCATGGACTGCGAGGAGTGCGCCGACTCGTCGTCCGGCGGCCCGAACATCATCAGCGACGGCCACCACCAGCGGTCCACCGCGTCCTGCGCCATCGCGTGCTGGGCCGGGGTGCCGCGGCTGAGGGCGAGCAGCAGCTCGTACCCCTGCCGCTGGTGGAAGGACTCCTCCTTGCAGATCCGCACCATGGCCCGGGCGTAGGGGCCGTAGGAGCAGCGGCACAGCGGGACCTGGTTGGTGATCGCCGCGCCGTCCACCAGCCAGCCGATCGCGCCGACGTCCGCCCAGGTCAAGGTGGGGTAGTTGAAGATCGAGGAGTAGCGCTGGCGGCCGGCGTGCAGCTTGTCCAGCAGCTCGTCCCGGCCCACCCCGAGGGTCTCGGCGGCGCTGTAGAGGTAGAGGCCGTGGCCTGCCTCGTCCTGCACCTTGGCCATCAGGATCGCCTTGCGGCGCAGCGAGGGGGCCCGGCTGATCCAGTTGGCCTCCGGCTGCATGCCGATGATCTCGGAATGGGCGTGCTGGGCCATCTGGCGGACGAGCGTGGCCCGATAGGCGTCCGGCATCCAGTCCCGCGGCTCGATCCTGCCGTCCGCGGCCACCGTCGCGTCGAACGCGGCCAGCAGGGCGTCCGCGTCCCGCGCCGCCGCACCGCCGGCCGTCGGACCGGCCGTCGTCCCGCCCGCCGCCGCGGTCGTCGCCGTCGTCGTCATCCGGATGCCTCCCACTCCTGCTCGGCCGCCGATCGGTCCTGGACCAACCGACCGATCGTTCGGTTCACTCCATGGTCGGTGTGCCGCGGTAGGGGTGTCAACCCGTTCCTCAGCCTGTGGATAACTCGGTAAGGTCACCGCCGGAGCCCGTGATGGGTAGCGTGCTGCGCGGCAACCGCATTCGGGGCGCAGGTGAGAGCGGAGAGACCATGCAGTCATTGGACGGGCCGCCGCCCAGAACGGCGGGGCTTTCGCTGCCGGCGCGAATAGCCGTGGCGGTGATGGTGGGCGCCGTCGCGGTCGGCGCGCTCTACCACCTCGGCATGGTGTTCCTGCATGTCGCGCCGTCGAACTCGCTCAGCAAGGACCACAGCGCGGCGGTCACCGAGTACATCTATCCGGAGTTCGAGCAGAACTGGAAGCTGTTCGCGCCCGACCCGGTGCAGCAGAACGTGCACGTCCAGGCCCGTGCCGAGGTCCGCATGGCCGACGGCAGCACGCGGACCACCGGCTGGGTGGACCTGACCGCGCAGGACATCAGCGCGATGCGGCACGATCCGCTGCCCAGCCACGCACAGCAGAACGAGCTGCGGCGGGCGTGGGGCTTCTACACCGACACCCACGACGCGCAGGACCAGCCCAACAGCGGCGACCGCAGCGACCTGAGCCGGACCTACCTGCAGCGGATCATCCAGCAGCGGTTCGGCGCGCGACTCAACGGCGGCTCCGTGGTCCGGATCCAGGCGCGGTCGGCCACCACCCCGCTGCCGCAGCCGTTCGTCACCGGCGCGCAGACCGTCACCACCCAGTACCGGGTACTGCCCTGGTGGTCGCTCAGCGGCACCTCGGCCGGGCAGGAGAACGCCTCATGAGCGCCCCCCGCACGCACGCCGACCTCGCCGCCGACGGCCCGCCGCCCTCCCCGTTCGCCGGGCTGGCCGCCGGGATGGAGCGGGGCATCGCCCGCGGCCTGGCCCGGATCACCGGCGGCGCCATCGGCCAGTACCAGGTCGCGATCGTCCGGATCGGCTTCGCCCTGACCGAGCTGCTGTTCCTGCTGCGCGAGATCCCGCACCGCTCCGCGCTGTACGGACCGGACAGCGCCTGGGGCTTCGACCTGGCCACACAGCTGGTGGCCGGCAACCACGCCTTCACCGTGCTGCTGTGGAGCGACAGCCGCGCCTGGTTCGAGCTGGTCTACGTCGGGGCGATCGCGGCCTGCGTGATGCTGCTGCTCGGCTGGCGGACCAGGACCGCGTCGGTGCTGTTCATGATCGCCGTGCTGTCATTGCAGAACCGCAGCGTCTTCATGGGCGACGGCGGCGACAACGTCATCCACCTGATGGCGATCTATCTCGTCTTCACCCGCTGCGGCCAGGTCTGGTCGCTCGACCGCTGGCTCGCCGACCGGGCCGAGCGGACGCGGAAGGCGGCGACCAGCAGTCCGGACGGCGCGGAGCCCCCCGCCGCCGTTGCCCGGCCCCTCGGAGCCGGGCTCGACCCCGCCGGTATCGCGCTGTGGACGGTGCTCGGCGCCGCGCTGCTCGCCGCCTCGCTCGCGGGCAAGCTCAGCACCGGCTGGGCGCTGGCCTTCTGGGGCGGCTGGCTGCTCCAGGGCATCTGGTGGACGGTGCGCCGGTACGCGCCGGGCGAGCCGCGCACGGTGATGGACATCTTCGCCGACATCATCCACAACGGCGCGATGCTGGTGATCGTCGTCGAGGTGTGCCTGATCTACTCCACGGCCGGCTGGTACAAGATCCAGGGCAGCCGCTGGCAGGACGGCACCGCGCTGTACTACCCGCTGCATCTGGACGACTTCACGCCCTGGCCCGCGCTGTCGCACGCGCTGGCCGGCAACGAGCTGATGGTCATGCTGATCACCTACGGCACGGTCATGGTCCAGGTCGCCTTCCCCTTCACACTGTTCAACCGCCGGGTCAAGAACGTGCTGCTGGTGGCGATGATCCTGGAGCACGCCTCCATCGCCGTCGTACTCGGCCTGCCCTTCTTCTCGCTGGCGATGATCGCCGCCGACGTCGTCTTCCTGCCCACCGGCTTCCTGGTCTGGGCCGGCGACCGGCTCACCCGGCTGGTGCGCCCCCGCCGGGAGACACCGGCGCCGGTGATCCACGGGCAGCGCGAGGCGCCCTCCGAGGAGTCAGCGGTGGGCCGGCCGCCGCCCAGTGCGGTGACGTGATCCGGGCCGCCGCCGTCCCCGTACGCTGACGGCATGACCGAGGACGCCGGAACGGCGGCGGGCGGCACCGCCCCTGACGAGGGCGGCGAAGGGCCCGCGGAGGCCGTCGTAGGCCACTGGCGGGCGGCCGACGGCAGCGACGACGTAGTGCTGCTCGACGGCTTCCACGCCCTGAAGCACGCCCTGCGCTTCGGCGCGGACGTCCGGGTCGCGGTCAGCGCCGACAAGGACGCCACGCTGCGGCTCGCCGCCGACCTGGCCCCCGACCTGACCGCGGACCTCGCGGCCCGGCTCAGCCGGCTCCCGGCCGGTGTGCTGCGCGGCCTGGTCGGCCGGGTGCACCCCACCGGGGTGGCCGCGCTGGCCGGCCGCCGCGAGCGGGCGGCGAACCTGGCCGCCCTCTCCGGCACGCCCCGGCTCGCTCCGGTGGTCGTCCTGGACAGCCCGCGCAACCTCGGCAACGTGGGTGCGGTGATCCGGCTGGCCGCGGGATTCGGCGTCACCGGTGTCGTCACCACCGGCGACCTGGACCCCTGGCACCCCAACGCGGTGCGCTCCGGCGCCGGACTGCACTACGCGACCGCCGTGGAGCGCCTCACCCCGGACTCGCTGCCGCCGGGACCGCTCTACGTCCTCGACCCCGAAGGCGCCGACATCCGCCGCACCGAGCTGCCCGATGACGCGCTGGTCGTCTTCGGCTCGGAACGGCACGGGGTCTCCGACGAGCTACGGGGCCGGGCGGCCGCGCTGGTGGCACTGCCCATGCGGGCCCAGGTCTCCAGCTACAACCTGGCCACCAGTGTCGGCATGGCGCTCTACCACTGGGCCGCCACCTCCCGCTCCCCGCTGGTCCCCGGCCTGTCCGCCGCCGACCCGCACTGAGCGCCCGGCGCGCCGGGCGGCTCTCACGCCGGCCGCCGCACCTCCACCATCCGGAACCGGCTCGCCACGAACGCCCCGTCGCAGAGCGCCGCGTTGGCCGCCGGGTTGCCGCCCGAGCCGTGGAAGTCGGAGAACGCCGCCGTCTGGTTGACGTACACCCCGCCGGTCAGGTTCAGCGACAGCTGGGCGCACTCCTCCCAGCAGACCTCCTCCAGCCGCCGTTCCACCTCGGCGGAGGTGGTGTAGCCGCCGACGGTCATCGCGCCCTTGTCCCGGATCGTGCGGCCCAGCAGCTCCAGCGCGTCCTCGGTGGAGTCCACGGTCACGGCGAACGCGACCGGTCCGAAGCACTCCGACAGATACGCCGCCTCCGGGTCCGGCTTGGCCCCGTCCAGCTTGACCAGCACCGGGGTGCGGACCGTCGCACCGGGGAAGTCGGGATGGCTGACCTTCCGCGAGGCGAGGGCGACCTCTCCTATGCCGGGCGCGGCGTCGAGCCGCGCCTTGACCTCCGGGTTCACCAGGGCGCCCAGCAGCGCGTTGGCCCGGGCGTCGTCACCGAGCAGCCCGTCCACCGCGGCGGCAAGATCGGCCACCACCTCGTCGTACGTGCGCGGCCCCTGGTCGGTGGTGATGCCGTGCCGGGGGATCAGCAGGTTCTGCGGGGTGGTGCACATCTGGCCGCTGTAGAGGGACAGCGAGAAGGCGAGGTTGGCCAGCATCCCGCGGTAGTCGTCGGTGGAGTCCACCACCACCGTGTTGACGCCGGCCTTCTCGGTGAAGACCTGCGCCTGCCGGGCGTTGGCCTCCAGCCAGTCGCCGAAGCCGGTGGAGCCGGTGTAGTCGATGATCCGGACCTCGGGGCGCAGGGCCAGGGTCTTGGCCAGGCCCTCACCCGGACGGTCGGCGGCCAGGCAGACCAGATCGGGGGAGAAGCCCGCCTCGGACAGCACGTCACGGGCGATCCCGACGGTCAGCGCCAGCGGCAGCACCGCCCGCGGGTGCGGCTTGACCAGCACCGCGTTGCCGGTGGCCAGCGACGCGAACAGGCCCGGGTAGCCGTTCCAGGTCGGGAAGGTGTTGCAGCCGATCACCAGGCCGATGCCGCGCGGCACCGCCGTGAACGTCTTGCGCAGGTTGATCGGATCGCGCTTGCCCTGCGGCTTGATCCATTCGGCGCTGTCAGGGGTGCGCACCTGCTCCACATAGGCGTACGCCACCGCCTCCAGGCCGCGGTCCTGCGCGTGCGGGCCGCCCGCCTGGAAGGCCATCGTGAACGCCTGGCCCGAGGTGTGCATCACCGCGTGCGCGAACTCGTGGGTACGCGCGTTGATCCGGGCCAGGATCTCCAGGCACACCATCGCCCGGGCCTCGGGACCCGCGTCCCGCCAGCGGGGCATCGCCGCGCGCATCGCCGGCAGCAGCACGTCCGGATCGGGGTGCGGGTAGGTCACGCCCAGCTCGATGCCGTACGGCGACCGCTCGCCGCCGGTCCACTCGTCGGTGCCCGGCTGGTCGAGCGCGAAGCGGTGTCCGAGCAGCGCCTCGAAGGCCGCCCGGCCCTCCTCGGCGTCGGCATACGCTTTCGGGTGCTCGGGATACGGCGTCCAGTAGGCACGGGTCCTGATCGCGTCGAGCGCCTTGTCGAGCGTGCCGCGGTGGCGTTCGAGCAGGGGCGCGGGTTCGATCGTGGAGACGGGGGACGGATCGGCGGACATGGGACCAACTCCTTGCCGAGCTGGGCTGAGTGGATGCGACACGGCTAGATTAACCGAATGTTCGGTCGGGACAAGGGGAGAGATCCCGGCCTGTGGATAACTTCAGAACCCGGCAGGAACCGGCAGGAAGGCGTGCAGACCGTGACCGCACTTGACCGCGAGAGCACCGTGGCCGTCGTCGGCACCGGCACGATGGGCCAGGGGATCGCGCAGGTGGCGCTGCTGGCCGGCCATCGCGTGCTGCTCCACGACACCGCGCCCGGCCGGGCGCAGGCGGCGGCCGAGGGGATCGGCGGCCGGCTCGACCGGCTGGTGGCCAAGGGCCGGCTCGAACCCCGTGACCACCAGGCCGCGATGGCCCGGCTCACGCCGGCCGAGTCCGTCATGGAGCTGGCCGGATGCGCGCTGGTGGTGGAGGCCGTGGTGGAGGACCTGGCCGCCAAGCAGCGGCTCTTCTCGGAGCTGGAGGAGGTCGTCACCGAGGACTGCCTGCTGGCCACCAACACCTCCTCGCTGTCGGTGACGGCCGTGGCGGGCGCGCTGGCGCGGCCCGGCCGGCTGGTCGGGCTGCACTTCTTCAACCCGGCCCCGGTGCTGCCGCTGGTCGAGGTCGTCGCGGGCGCCGCCGGCGACGCCGCGGCCGTCGCGACCGCCTACGACACGGTCGCCGCCTGGGGGAAGACCCCGGTGCACTGCACCGACACCCCCGGCTTCCTGGTCAACCGCGTCGCGCGCCCCTTCTACGCCGAGGCGCTGCGGGTGTACGAGGAGCGGGCCGCGGACCCGGCCACCATCGACGCGCTGCTGCGCGAGAGCGGCGGCTTCGCCATGGGCCCGTTCGCACTGATGGACCTGATCGGCCAGGACGTCAACGAGGCCGTCACCCGTTCGGTCTGGGAGGCGTTCCTGCACGATCCCAAGTTCACCCCGTCGCTCGCCCAGCGCCGGCTGGTCGAGTCGGGCCGGCTCGGCCGCAAGTCCGGGCGCGGCTGGTTCTCGTACGACTCGCAGAACGAGGGCGCCCCGCACCGGATGGGCGGCGCGCACGGGGAGGCGGCGGGACCGCGGAACGCGCAGCCCGCCGCAGGGCCCGGCCGGGTGGTGGTGCGCGGCTCGCTGGGACCCGCGCGGGCGCTGGCGGAGCTGGCCGCGGAGTCCGGTATCGAGGTGGCCGTGGACCCCTCGGCGGGCGACGCCGCGATCCTGCTGCCGAGCGGGACACCGATGCGGCTGGCCGACGGGCGGCTGCCGGACGGGCCGGGGATCCAGTTCGACCTGGCGCTGGACTACCGGGCCGCCACCCGGATCGGCATCGCGCCCTCGGGCCCGGTGCACGCCGCGGACGTAGACCAGGCCGTCGGGTTCTTCCAGGCGCTGGGCAAGGAGGTCAGCGTCATCAGGGACGTGCCGGGCATGGTGGTGGCGCGGACGGTCGCGATGCTGGTCGACCTCGCGCTCGACGCACTGGCCGGCGAGATCGCCTCGGCCCGCGACATCGACACCGCCATGCGGCAGGGCGTGAACTACCCGCTGGGCCCGCTGGAGTGGGGCGAGCGGATCTCCGCCTCCTATGTGCGCGATCTGCTCGAGGCCCTGCACGTCTGGTACCCCGGCGGCCGGTACGCGCCCTGCCCCGAGCTGAGGCGGCGTGCGGCCGCGGAAGGAGGTGTGGTCTCCTCATGACCATGTCCAAGCGCGACACCTATACGCCTGATTCGCTGCTCGCCGTCGCCGTCGGGGTCTTCAACGAGCGCGGTTACGACGGCACGTCCATGGAGGACCTCTCGCGTGCGGCGGGCATCTCCAAGTCGTCGATCTACCACCATGTGCGCGGCAAGGAGGAACTCCTGAACCGGGCGGTGGGCCGCGCCCTGGACGGCCTCTTCGGCATCCTGGACGAGCCGGAGGCGCTCAGCGGGCGCGAGGTGGGCCGGCTCGAGCACGTCACCAGGCGTACGGCGGAGGTGCTGATGGACGAGCTGCCGTACGTCACCCTCCTGCTGCGGGTGCGCGGCAACACCAGGACCGAGCGCTGGGCGATGGAGCGGCGCAGGGAGTTCGACCAGCGGGTGGCGGAGCTGCTGCGGGCCGCGACCGCGGCGGGCGACCTGCGGGCCGACGTGGACGTCAGGCTGGCCACCCGGCTGCTGTTCGGGATGATCAACTCGATCGTGGAGTGGTACCGCCCCGACGCCAAGGGTTCGGCGGACCGTCAGCAGGTGGTGGACGCGGTGGTGCGGCTGGCGTTCGACGGCCTGCGCACGTAGGCGGGCCTGATCAACCGCGGGTCACCGGGTCCGTCTCCTCGAAGACCAGCAGCGTCCGGCTGCTGAGCACCTCCTCGATCGCCTGCAGCCGGGTCAGCACCAGCTCGCGCAGGCTGCGGTTGTCCACCGTGTGCACCAGCAGCAGCACATCGAAATCCCCGCTCACCAGTGCGATGTGGACGACGCCCGGAAGAGTGACGAGCTTCTCGCGGACGGTGCGCCAGGAGTTCTGGACGATCTTGAGCGTGATGTACGCCGAGGCGCCCTGCCCGGCCCGCTCGTGGTCCACCCGGGCGGTGAACCCGCGGATCACCCCGTCCTCCATCAGCCGGTTGATCCGGGCGTAGGCGTTGGCGCGGGAGACGTGCACCCGCTCGGCCACCGACCGTATGGAGGCCCGGCCGTCCTCCTGGAGCAGCCGCAGGATCGTGCGGTCGATGGAATCCAGCGGCCGGACCGCCGGCTCCTCTTCGGCCATCTGTTCGCTCGCCATCCCCCGGGGCCTCCTTACCATGGACGTACTGGCTCCATCTCAGGCTGTGCAGAACCGTTTGTCCACAGGCAGAACCACCCGGTAGCCAAAATGCCTCCGGCAACCGAACAATCGGTAGGGAGCGAACACGCTCACGCCCTTCGGTCACCGATCACAAGGAGGTGCTCGTGATGACCTTGCTTGACACCCCCGCGTGGCGTCCCCGCACTGCCGCCGCGCCGCTGCTGCCGGACCCGGAGCCGTACCGGCTGCTCGGCACCCCCGCCGCCGACGGCATCGACCCCGCACTGCTCGGCCGGCTGTACGGGCAGCTCGTGCGCGGCCGCCGGTTCAACCAGCAGGCCACCGCGCTGACCAGGCAGGGCCGGCTCGCCGTCTACCCGTCAAGCACCGGCCAGGAGGCCTGCGAGATCGCCGCCGCTCTCGCGCCGCGCCCCCAGGACTGGCTGTTCCCCAGCTACCGCGACACCCTCGCGGTCGTCGCCCGCGGGGTGGACCCGGTGCAGGCGCTCACCCTGCTGCGCGGCGACTGGCACACCGGCTACGACCCGCACGAGCACCGGGTGGCGCCGCTCAGCACCCCGCTGGCCACCCAGCTGCCGCACGCGGTCGGCCTGGCCCACGCGGCCCGGCTCAGCGGCGACGACGTGGCCGCGCTCGCCATGGTCGGCGACGGCGGCACCAGCGAGGGCGACTTCCACGAGGCGCTGAACTTCGCGGCCGTCTGGCGCGCCCCGGTGGTCTTCCTGGTGCAGAACAACGGCTTCGCCATCTCCGTACCGCTCGCCAAGCAGACCGCGGCCCCCAGCTTCGCCCACAAGGCGGTCGGCTACGGGATGCCCGGACGGCTGGTCGACGGCAACGACGTCGCGGCCGTGCACCAGGTGCTGACCGAGGCCCTCGACCGGGCGCGCGGCGGCGGCGGACCGACCCTGGTGGAGGCCGTCACCTACCGGATCGACGCGCACACCAACGCCGACGACGCCACCCGCTACCGCGAGGACACCGAGGTCGCCGCCTGGAAGGCACACGACCCGATCACGCTGCTCGAACGGGAGCTGACCGGCCGCGGGCTGCTGGACGACGCGGCCAGGAGCAGCGCGAAGGAGGCCGCCGAGACGATGGCCGCCGCGCTGCGCGAGGGCATGAACGCCGACCCGGCGCTCGACCCGATGGAGCTGTTCGAGCACGTCTACGCCGAACCCACCCAGCAGCTGACCCGCCAGGCGGCGCAGCTGCGGGCCGAACTGGCAGCGGAGCACCAGTCATGACGACCGCGGCACCCACGGCCGGCCGCGCCGCCGCGCCGGCCCGCAAACCCGCCACCATGGCGCAGGCCCTCAACCAGGCCCTGCGGGACTCGCTGGCCGCCGACCCGGCCGTGCACGTCATGGGCGAGGACATCGGCACGCTTGGCGGCGTCTTCCGGATCACCGACGGCCTGGCCGCGGAGTTCGGTGACGACCGCTGCACCGACACCCCGCTGGCCGAGGCCGGCATCCTCGGTACGGCCGTCGGCATGGCGATGTACGGGCTGCGGCCGGTGGTCGAGATGCAGTTCGACGCGTTCGCCTACCCGGCGTTCGAGCAGGTGGTCAGCCATGTCGCCCGGATGCGCAACCGCACCAGGGGCGCGCTCCCGCTGCCGATCACCATCCGCATCCCATACGGCGGCGGCATCGGCGGCGTCGAGCACCACAGCGACTCCTCCGAGGCGTACTACGCGCACACCCCCGGGCTGCACGTGGTCACCCCGGCCACCGTCGAGGACGCCTACGGGCTGCTGCGCGCGGCCATCGCCTCCGACGACCCGGTGGTCTTCCTCGAACCCAAGCGGCTGTACTGGTCCAAGGCCGACTGGTCCGCGGCGGAGCCGGCCGAGGTGGCGCCCATCGGGCGCGCACAGGTGCGGCGGGCCGGCCGCACGGCCACCCTGATCACCTACGGTCCCTCGCTGCCGGTCTGCCTGGAGGCGGCCGAGGCGGCGAAGGAAGAGGGCTGGGACCTGGGCGTGGTGGACCTGCGCAGCCTGGTGCCCTTCGACGAGGAGACCGTCGCGGCGGCCGTACGCGGCACCGGACGCGCGGTCGTCGTCCACGAGTCGTCGGGATTCGGCGGCATCGGCGCGGAGATCGCCGCGCGCGTCACCGAGCGCTGCTTCCACCATCTGGAGGCGCCGGTGCTGCGGGTCGCCGGATTCGACATCCCCTATCCGCCGCCGATGCTGGAACGGCACCACCTGCCCGGTGTCGACCGGATCCTGGACGCCGTCGGGCGCCTGCAGTGGGAGGAGGGGTGATGGCCGCGGTCAAGGAGTTCACCCTTCCCGACCTGGGCGAGGGACTCACCGAGGCGGAGATCGTCCGCTGGCTGGTGGAGGTCGGCGAGGTGGTGGCCGTCGACCAGCCGGTGGTCGAGGTGGAGACGGCCAAGGCGGTCGTCGAGGTGCCCTGCCCGTACGGCGGTGTGGTCACCGCGCGCTTCGGCGCGGAGGGCGACTCGCTGGCGGTCGGACGGCCGCTGGTGACGGTGGCGGTCGGGTCGTCGGGTGCGTCGGACGAGGCTCCCGGCGGTTCGGACGACGCGGGCTCGGGAAACGTGCTGGTCGGCTACGGCACCGGGGCAGCGGTGGCCCGGCGGCGGGGCCGGGTACGGGAGGTGGCGCACGCGGTCGCGGCCCCGGCCGCTCCGGAGACGGACGCGGGCGCGCGGGTGGCGGTCGCGGCGCCGGCCGCTGCCACGGATGTGCCTGCGGGCGCCGAGGACGGGCCGGTGGCCGTCATCTCGCCGCTGGTCAGGCGGCTGGCCAGGGAACACGGCCTGGACTTGCGGGCCTTGACCGGCAGCGGCCCCGAGGGGCTGATCCTGCGGGCCGACGTCGAGCGGGCGGTGACACGTGCCGCTGCCCCGGCCGTCGCCCCCGCTGCCGCCGCCACGTCCGCCGACGCGGCCGGGCAGCGGGTGCCGCTGCGGGGCATACGCGGCGCCGTCGCCGAGAAGCTGACCCGCAGCCGGCGTGAGATCCCCGACGCCACCTGCTGGGTCGACGCCGACGCCACCGAACTGCTCGCGGCCAGGGCGGCGATGAACGCGGCGGGCGACTGGCGGATCTCGGTGCTCGCGCTGTTCGCCCGGATCACCACGGCGGCACTGGCCAGGTTCCCCGACCTCAACGCCGCGGTGGACACCGAGCACAACGAGATCGTCCGGCTGCCCGCCGTCCACCTCGGTTTCGCCGCGCAGACCGAGCGCGGGCTCGTGGTGCCGGTCCTGCGGGACGCCCAGGACGGGACCACCGCGTCGCTCTCCGCCGAGATCGGCCGGCTGACCGAGGCGGCGCGCACCGGCGCGCTCTCGCCCGCCGAGCTGACCGGCGGCACCTTCACCCTGAACAACTACGGGGTGTTCGGGGTGGACGGTTCCACGCCGATCATCAACCACCCGGAGGCGGCGATGCTCGGGGTCGGCCGGATCGCGGCCAAACCGTGGGTGCACCAGGGCGAGCTGGCGGTACGCCAAGTGGTGCAGCTGTCCTTCACCTTCGACCACCGGGTGTGCGACGGCGGCACGGCGGGCGGTTTCCTGCGGTTCGTGGCCGACTGCGTGGAGCACCCGGCGGTGCTGCTCGCGGCGATATGAGCGGCGCCGGCAGCGGTGGGCCGGGGCGCGCGGCTCGGGGATACTCGCGGGCATGACGACAACGGGCTTCGACGCGGTGGTGCTGGCCGGCGGCGCCGCCAGCCGGCTCGGCGGCACGGACAAGCCCGCCCTGACGGTCGGCGGCCTGATGCTGCTCGACCGGGTGCTCGGGGCCTGCGCCTCGGCGGCCGGCACCGTGGTGGTCGGGCCGCGGCGGCCGACCGCGAGGCCGGTGCGGTGGACGCGGGAGGAACCGCCCGGCGGCGGCCCGCTGCCCGCGCTCGCCGCGGGACTGGCCGCACTCGGCGCCGGGGAGGGCGGTTCCGGCGGGCGGCAGCGCCCCGGCATCGTGCTGGTGCTCGCCGCCGACCTTCCGTTCCTGACGGCGGACACCGTGGCGGCACTGGCCGGCTCGCTCGCCGCGACGGAGGACGAGGGCGTGCTGCTCGTCGACGCCGGCGGCCGGGACCAGCCGCTCGCGGCCGCCTACCGCGCGGAGCCGCTGCGCCGCGAGATCGCGCTGCTGTCGGCCGAGCACGGCGGTCTGTCCGGGCTGCCGCTGCGGCTGCTGACCGGGGAGTTGGCGCTCCGCCGGATGCCCGATCCGACCGGCGAGGCGTCGTTCGACTGCGACACCTGGGACGATGTCGCGGCGGCCCGGGCCCGGTCTGACGCGGCGTCCGAGGGGTGAGCCTGCCGGGCACGGCGGGCCGGATCAGGGACGATGGTGCTTGTGTTGGACGAATGGATCGCAGCAGCCAAGACCGAACTGGGCATCGACCTCGACGTGGACACCGGCGTCCTGCTCGACCTCGCCCGTGACGCGGCGCACGGCGTCGCCCGCCCCGCCGCCCCGCTGACCACGTTCCTGGTCGGCTACGCGGCGGCGCAGGCCGGCGGCGGCCCCGAGGCGGTGCGCGAGGCGGCCCGCAAGGCCGCGGCGCTCGCCCTGCGCTGGGCCGAGGAGTCCGACGGCGACTCGGACCCGGCGAGATGAGCGGCCCAGGCGGTCAGGACGCCGCCGACCGGGCTCTCGACGACGCCCTGGCGCTGGCCAACGAGCGGCGCCGGCCGTCCGCCCCCGGCAGCCCCGCGACCCCCCCGGATCCCCACGACCCGCTGTCGGTCGCCCTCGGCCACGACGAGCCGCCGCGGCCCGCCCGGCCGGCCGAGCGACCGCGCGAACCCGGCGCGGCGGCCGATCCGCTGGCGGTGGCGCTGGGGCTCGGCCGCGAGGACACCGGGTCAGACCCCGCCGCCGAGCCGCCCGGCCGCCCGGGCCGCTCCCCCGCGCAGGCCGAGGACGGCATCCCGTGGCCCGAGGCGCGGAAGGCGGCCCGGCTCGCCGGGCGGCGGCTGCCCGCCCGGACCGCGGAGCTGGGCGAGGGCGCGCTCGGGATGGCGCTGGCCCGCGCGCTGGTGGCGCTGACCGACCTGCCGTCGTTCGACACCTCCGCGATGGACGGCTGGGCGGTGGCGGGCAACGGCCCCTGGCGGCTGCGCGGACGGCTGATGGCCGGACACCGCTCCGCCGAACCGCTGCACGACGGGCACGCCGTGGACATCGCGACCGGCGCCGCGCTGCCGCCCGGCGCGACCTCGGTGCTGCGCAGCGAGCACGGCCGGATCGAACGGCGCACCGACGGCGAGTGGCTGCGGTTGCGGCCGGACCGGCGGGCCCCGGAGCCCGGGCAGGAAGTGCGGCGGCGCGGCCAGGAGTGCCGGGGCGGCGACGAGCTGCTGCCCGCCGGGACCGTGGTCACCGCGGCCGTACTCGGCCTGGCGTCCGCGGCCGGCTACGACGAGCTGGCCGTCACCACCCGCCCCCGGGTCGAGGTGCTGGTGCTCGGCGACGAACTCCTGGACCACGGCCTGCCGCGGGCCGGCCGGGTACGGGACGCGCTGGGCCCGATGCTGCCGTCCTGGCTGCGCGCGCTCGGCGCCGAAGTGACCTCCGTGCGGCGGCTGGCGGACGACGAGGGACAGCTGTACGAGGCGGTGGCCGGCAGCACCGCCGAGCTGGTGATCACCACCGGCGGCACCGCGGGCGGACCGCGCGACCACGTCCACCCGGTGCTGGCCAGGGCCGGCGCCCGGCTGCTGGTCGACGGGGTGGCGGTACGCCCCGGGCACCCGATGCTGCTGGCCCGGCTGCCGTCCGGCGGTCACCTCATCGGACTTCCCGGCAACCCGCTCGCCGCCGTGGCAGGGGCGCTGACGCTCGCCGCTCCCCTGCTGCGCACCCTCGCCGGCCGGCCGGTGCCCGCCCCCTACGCGGCGCCGCTCACCGCCGACGTGCCCGGCCACCCGGTGGACACCCGGCTCGTGCCGGTCGTCTTCGACGACGAGTCCGCCGCCCGCCCGCTGGACTTCGCCGGCCCGGCGATGCTGCGCGGCCTGGCCGCCGCCGACGGCATGGCCGTGATCCCGCCCGGCGGCGCCCGGGCGGGAGACGACACCGCGGTGCTCGACACCGGCGTGCTCGACTCCGCCTGGGGGAGCGGCGGTTGACCCGTCGTCAACACGGGTGTGTCCAGCGGGCCGCCGGATGCCCCGTGGGACGCCGGGTGCGCGGGAATGCTTAGCTGTACGGCGAAACTCGAGGGAAGATCGAACCGGTCTCCGGCCCGATGCGCCTCGACCGGGCCCGGACTCCCCAGCGGGCGTCCGGCCACCCGGCCGGACCCGCCGCGGTCCGGGCTCCTCGTGGCACACCCCACCTCAAGGAGGCCATGTTGGTGAAGAAGAAGCTCCTCAGGGCCCTCGGCCTGCTCGCCGCGGCGGTGGGCCTGGTCACCCTGGCGGTGCCCGCGCAGGCCGCGGCCCCCGTGTACTCCGGGACGGGCTGGAAGATCGAGACCTACAACGGCATCCACTCGCTCAGCCCCGACCCGTATGTGATCCAGCTGGTCAAGCCCACCACCGGCGACAAGCTCACCGCCGCGCAGAACAAGACCGCCGAGGCACAACTGCGGGCGCAGCTGACCAGGACCGCCGCGCTGCTCACGTCGATCACCGGCACCACGTTCACCCTTTCCAGCACCTATCACTCGGCCGAGACCTCCTGCACCACCGCGGAGCGCCATGTGATCGTGGTGGGCCTGCGCTACCGGCCGGCCCCCGGCGCCAAGCCGGGCACGTCGCAGACCTGGCCCTGCTACGCCAGCGCCAACAATTCCGCCTGGGGCAGCTGGATCTGGATGGACAGCGAGTACTGGAACCCGGCCGTCTGGACCATCGACCCGTGGCGGCTGGCGAACGTCGAGAGCCACGAGATGGGGCACGCCGTCGGCCTCGATCACCCGAACGTGGACGGTTCGGACGCCGACTCCACTGCTGACCCGTACGAGTGCGTCACCAACAGCAGCAAGGACACCCCGCTGATGTGCTCGCCCAACGGCGGTTACGGCGCCGGCAGCGGCGGCAGCGTGACCCGGGCCGAGCAGCACGCCGGCGAGTACACCCCGTGGGACATCGCCGGCCTGAAGGCGCTCAAGGCGAACTTCGGCTGAGCCCGGCCTGCTCCCGCCGCTGCCCCGGGACCTGGCCGCGTATGGCGTGGCCGGTGCTCGGGTGCAGCCGCAGCGCGCCCGCGGTGGCCGCGAGCGCGCTCAGGGCGAGCAGGCAGAACGCGATCCCGTAGTCCGTGCCGAGCGAGACGCGGTGGCCGGTGGACAGCCGGCCCAGCGGCCCGCCCAGCCGCAGCGCGACGGTCGCGGCGGCGACGCCGAGGCCCGCGGCGAGCTGGCCCATGGTGGCGTTGAGGGTGTTGGCGTTGCGCATCTCCTCCGGCGGTATGTCGGCGAAGGCCAGCGTCGTGTAGCCGGTGAGGCCGAGCGAGCGGGCGGCGCCGCTCACCACGGCCATCACGGCGATCAGGACGAGCGGTGTGCCCGCGGTGATGAAGGCGAAGCCGGCCATGGTGCCCGCCAGCACCAGCCCGGACAGCGTCAGCAGCGGCCGGTAGCCGAACCGCGAGAACAGGTAGGTGGTCGCGGGCTTGATGCCGATGTTGCCGACGAAGACGAACAGCAGGACCGCGCCCGCCCTGACCGCGCTCCAGCCGAACACCACCTGGAACAGCAGCGGCAGCAGGAACGGCACCGCGCTGACCGCCACCCAGAACGCCGAGCCGCCGGAGACGGTCGCCCGGAACGACTGCAGCCGCAGCGTCCGCAGGTCGATCAGCGGGTGCCGCGCCCGCCGCAGGTGCCGGACGGCGAAGACGAGCAGCAGCAGCGACGCGGAGCCGAACGCCGTCGGCAGCTGCCACGATCCGCCGGTGCCGGACAGCAGATGGCCGGTGTACGTGAGGGCACCCAGGCCGGCCGAGGTCAGCAGCACGCCCAGCCAGTCCAGCGGCGGCGGCACGGACTGCGGCCCGGCCGTGATCAGCCGTCTGGCGAAGGCGAACGCGGCCGCTCCGAGCGGGATGTTGATCAGGAACAGCCAGCGCCAGCTGGCGTAGGTGGCGATCGCCCCGCCGAGCGGCGGCGCGATGACGGGGGCGAGCAGCGCGGGCCAGACCATGAACGACACCAGTCGCGGTATGTCCGGCTTGGCTGCGCCGCTCAGTGCCGTCAGCCGGCCGACCGGCACCATCATGGCGCCGCCGGCGCCCTGGAGCACCCGCAGCCCGACGAGCTCACCGAGGCTGGTGCTGCACGCGCAGGCCAGTGACGCGAAGGTGAACAGGGCGATGGCGGTGAGGAAGACCCGCCGGGCGCCGTGGCGCGCGGTCAGCCAGCCGCTGAGCGGGATCAGTACGGCCAGGGTGAGCAGGTACGCCGTGACGACCAGGCCGATCGCGGTCGCCGAGACGCCGAGCGAGGTGCCGATTCGCGGTGCGGCCGTCGCGACGATCGTGCCGTCCAGGTTCTCCATGAACAGGCAGCCCGAGACGAGAAGCGCGATGGCGCGTTGCCGAGAATCGATCATATGTCCACCCTGCGGGGTGGTAAATGCCGAGCACAAGGTCCGGACCATCGAACGGGGGCGCCGACCTTCGTCCCTGGTCCGGCGGGCGCTAACGTCGGGAGCATGCGTGCGATCACGATTGACGAGCCGGGCGGTCCCGAGGCGCTGGTCCTGGCGGACGTTGCCGACGCGGTGGCCGGGCCCGGCGAGGTGCTGGTCGAGGTCGCGGCCTCGGCGGTGAACCGGGCCGACGTGCTCCAGCGGCAGGGGCACTACGCGCCTCCGCCGGGTGCGTCGCCCTACCCCGGACTCGAGTGCTCCGGGCGGATCACCGAGGTCGGGGCCGGGGTGGTCGGCTGGGCGGTCGGCGACGAGGTCTGCGCGCTGCTGGCCGGCGGCGGCTACGCCGAGAAGATCGCCGTGCCGGCCGGGCAGCTGCTGCCGGTGCCCAAGGGCGTCGACCTGGTGACGGCGGCGGCGCTGCCCGAGGTCACCTCGACGGTGTGGTCGAACGTGTTCCAGCTCGCCCACCTGCACCTGGGGGAGACGCTGCTCGTGCACGGCGGGTCCAGCGGGATCGGGACGATGGCGATCCAGCTCGGCAAGGCGGTCGGGGCGAGGGTGGTCGCCACCGCCGGCAGCGCGGACAAGCTCGCGGTCTGCCGGGAGCTGGGCGCCGAGCTGGCCGTCAACTACCGGGAGCAGGACTTCGTCGCCGAACTGGGTGAGCACGGCGCCGACGTGATCCTGGACGTGGTCGGGGCGAAGTACCTGGACCGGAACCTGGACGCGCTGGCGCTCAACGGCCGGCTGGTGGTGATCGGCATGCAGGGTGGGACGAAGGCGGAGCTGAACCTCGGCAAGCTGATGGCCAAGCGCGGCGCCGTCCTCGCCACCAGCCTGCGGGCCCGGCCGCTGGACGAGAAGGCGGCGATCGTGGCGGCCGTGCGCGAGCACGTCTGGCCGCTGATCGAGTCGGGAGTCGTGCGGCCCGTGGTCGATCGGGTGGTGCCGCTCGGGGAGGCCGCCGACGCGCACCGGCTGATGGAGAGCAGCGCGCACATCGGAAAGATCCTGCTCGCCGTCTGACCGCGGGCCGGCCCTCCCCACCAGGCTTGCCTCGCGCCCGAGATGCCGGAATTGTCGCCGCGTGTGACGCTGAACGCACACAGGGTTCGGCGGAGAGGCGATACGCGTGCGGTGGCCATCCGGCAGGCGAGACGCAATACGCACCCGGCGGGGCACGGCCGGTCGCTCGGCGCCGGTCGCCGCTCCGGCTTCCGCCGCCGCGGGGGCCGCCGATCGGATTCCCAGCAGCGCGCCGACCGCGGTTCTCACCCGCCGGGCGACGCCCCTGATCCTGGCGGCCACCCTGCTCGGCCCGGCGGCAGCCACGGTGTGGGCCGCCGACCAGGCGGCCGCCGCCACACGGCACGACATCCGGCGGCCGGCCGTCACCAAGGCGCTGAGAATGCCGGGCGGAGCCGGACGGTTCCCCGTCGGCCCGGCCGCAGCCCCGCTGCCCTTGCCGTCCGTACCGGGCGAAACCGGCCTGTCCGCGCTGGTGGACGGCCTGCTGCCCGGACTCGCGGGTCCCGACCGGGATCCGGCCGTCGGCGGCCCGCCGGCCGGCGACCCGGGCTCCGCCGAGTCCGGCAGCGGCGGCACCGATCCGCGGCAGCCTCCCGCGGAGCCCGCCACCACCGAACCCCCCGCTGCTCCGCAGCACTCGGCGGCCGGATCCGGGCCGTCCGGCGCTCCGCTCGGGAGCGCGGTCGGCGCGGCGGGCGCCGCCGCCGATCCCGCTGAACCCGCCGCCGGGACCGGGATCACCGACGATCCGGGGCAGGGCCTGCCTTCGGCAGGCGGGGTCGCCGTCACGACGCCAACCCCCTCGTCTTCTCCCGCCGCGGCCTTTCCCTCCACGGCCGTGCCGACGACGGCGCCGCGGCCGCCGGCCCCGACCGCACCCGCGCGGGCGCCGGCCGGGGGAACGGCACTGCATCACCGGCCGCCGCCGATGCCGGCGCCGCGGCTGGACCTGACCGCCCGCGGGCTGGTCGTCCGGCCGCCCGCGCGGGGTTCGTCGGGTAGCCAGTCGCTGGTGCCGGACGCGGCCGGGGCCGCTCCGGTGGCGGTGGTTCCGGTCGCGGGGCCGGAGCAGCCCCGCGATCAGGTGGCCGCTTACATTCCCGCGCGTCGCGTGTTGCCGCTCGGGGCCGGACTGGCGCTGATCGGGCTGGGGTTGGGATTTCTGGGGATACGGCTGCGGCGTCAGTGACGTCTCGGCTGATTACTCTCTGTGATGACATGGGATCATGATTACCCCTCCCTCGGTCGATCTCAAAGCCCCGAGCTAATCGACCACTCGTTCGAGTGAAGTCGGATCCCCGATCCCGGATCGGCCTTGCCATCCACCACCTTACTCGGTATACATACTCAGTATGTCGATCCGTCACGGCCTGCTGGCCCTCCTCGACCGGGGCCCGCGCTACGGCTACCAGCTCCGCACCGAGTTCGAGACCCGCACCGGTTCCACCTGGCCGCTCAACGTCGGGCAGGTGTACACCACGCTTTCCCGGCTGGAACGGGACGGCCTGGTGGTGCCCGCGGGTGAGGACGAAGGAGGCCATGCCCTCTTCGCGATCACTGAGGGTGGCCGGGACGAGCTGCGCGCGTGGTTCGCCAGCCCGGTCGACCGGGCGAATCCGCCGAGGAACGAACTGGCCATCAAGCTCGCGATGGCGGTCGGCTCCGCGAAGGTGGACGTGCGCGCGGTCATCCAGGCCCAGCGCGTCCACACCATCCGGGCCATGCAGGACTACACGAGGCTGAAGAGCCAGGCCCTGGAGGCGGCGGCCCGCGGCGAGGGCGCTCCCGACACCGACGACGTGGCCTGGCAGCTGGTCCTCGACCAGCTGATCTTCCAGGCGGAGGCCGAGGCCCGCTGGCTCGACCACTGCGAGACCAGGCTCGTCCGGCTGTCGGCCACCGCGTACACCGACCCCGATGCCAACGCCGCAGCCAACGTGGCCGCCAAGTCCGCGACGACCGCCCCCGGCCCCGGTACCGCCCCGGCCGACCCCGCCGCCGACCCCGAACGCGAACCCGATCCGGGCCCCGTCGCCGCAGCCGCGGACGGAGGGCTGCGCGCCGCTCTGCGCCGCTCCCGTCCGCGCAACTAGCCCGCCCCACCCGCACGCCGACCGCCTAAGACCACGTCAGACCGCGGCAGACCGCTCCAGAAGCCCCACCAGCTCAGCAGCTCAGCAGCTCCAGACCGTGCCCGACCGCCGTACCGACCCAGGGGGATGCAGCACCGATGTCCAGCCGGCCCACACCACCCGCACCGCGCGAGCCTTCGGCCGCGCCGCCCGCCAAGTCCGCGGGCTCCGCCCCCGTCCTCCGCCTGGAGGGGCTCACCCGTGTCCACGGCAGCGGCGCCACCGAGGTGCACGCGCTGCGCGGGATCGATCTGGACGTCAATCCGGGCGAGCTCGTCGCCGTGATGGGACCGTCCGGCTCGGGCAAGTCCACCCTGCTGACCATCGCCGGCGGCCTGGACCTGCCGACCTCGGGCCGGGTGATCGTCGAGGGCACCGACCTGACCACCGCCGCCCGCAAGGACATCGCCGCCCTGCGCCGCCGCAGCATCGGCTATGTCTTCCAGGACTACAACCTCATCCCGGCGCTGACCGCCGTGGAGAACGTGGCGCTGCCCCGCGAACTGGACGGCAGCGGCGCCCGCAAGGCCCGCCGCGAAGCGCTCGCCTCGCTGGAGGAGATGGGCCTCGGGCACCTCGCCGACCGGTTCCCCGACGAGATGTCCGGTGGCCAGCAGCAGCGGGTGGCCATCGCCCGGGCGCTGGTCGGCGACCGCCGCCTGGTGCTCGCCGACGAACCCACCGGCGCCCTCGACTCGGAGACCGGCGACAGCGTCCTGGCGCTGCTGCGCTCCCGCTGCGACGCGGGTGCGGCCGGCATCCTGGTCACGCACGAGCCGCGGTTCGCGGCCTGGGCGGACCGGGTGGTCTTCCTGCGGGACGGCTCCGTGGTGGACATGACGCTGCGGTCCTCCGCGGACTCGCTGCTGACCGGGACCGGCGGTGCGGCGCAGTGAGCGAGGACACCACCGGCGCCGGCCGGCCGGGATCCGAGGGCCGGCTCAGCCTCGCCGGCCGGTTCAACTCCTGGCGGGTCGCGGTCCGGATCGCCCGGCGGGACGCCTGGCGCGCCAAGGGCCGCAGCGCGATGGTGCTGGCGATGATCGCGCTGCCGATCGTCGGGGTGAGCGCCGCCGACATCACCATCCGCAGCTCCCAGCTGTCGCCCGAGCAGAAGGTGACCCGGGACCTGGGGGCGGCCGACGCGCGGCTGAGCGACGGCGACTTCGGTCCGGTGCCGATCTACCAGGCGCCGGCGGGCGACGAGAGCCGGATGCCCGCCAAGGACGCGAACAGCACCGCGAGCAATGACGGCACGGACAACGCCGACCAGGGCGAGGAGGAAGACCTGCCGGCGGTGGACGTCCCGGCCGCGATGCCGCCCGGTGCGCGCTGGCTGCTCGACGCGAACGACTACGCGCAGTTCAAGTCGAAGTACGGCCTGCTCTACTCCGAGATGCGGGAGCTGAAGGCCGCCGACCCGATGGCCCGCGGAATCATGGATCTCGACCGGGGCCGCTACCCCGAGGCGCTCGACGAGGTGATGGCCACCAACGCGTTTCTCAAGTCCAGCGGTCTGCACGTCGGTTCCACCCTCAAGCCGCACGACCTGGACCGCACCTACCGGATCGTCGGGGCGTACGACCTGCCGAACGAGCTGAAGACCGTGCAGCTGAACGCGCTGCCGGGGGCGTTCATCGAGCCCTACGACGCCGACCAGACGGCCAATGGCGGCGCACCGTACTCCCGCAAGTCGTATCTGGTCTCGGTGCCCGGTGACTTCACCTGGCAGATGGTGATGAAGGCCAACACCAAGGGCGTCGTGGTGGACTCGCACGCGGTGCGCCTGCACCCGCCCGCCCACGCCGACGTGCCGCTGTTCACCGCGCCGCACGGCGGGACCCCGGCGCTCGAGGGCAGCAGCTCGCTGCGGGCGACCCAGGTGGCCGCCGCCACGACCATCGTGGGCCTGTCCATGCTGGAGATCTGCCTGCTGGCGGGCCCCGCGTTCGCCGTCGGCGCCCGCCGCTCCCGCCGGCAGCTCGGCCTCGTCGGCGCCAACGGCGGTGACCGCAGGCACATCAGGGCCATCGTGCTCTCCGGCGGTCTGGTGATCGGAGCCGCCGCGGCCGTCTGCGGCACGGTCCTCGGCCTGCTGCTGACAGCCGTGCTGCGCGGTCCGCTGGAGGAGTTCGTCGGCAAGCGGTTCGGCGGCCTGACCCTGCGCCCGCTGGAGCTGCTGGGGATCGCCGCGCTCGCCGTGCTCACCGGGCTGCTGGCGGCGATCGCGCCCGCGGTCACCGCCTCCCGGCAGAGCGTGCTGATGTCGCTGACCGGGCGCCGCGGGATCAGGCACGCCAACCGGGTGCTCCCGGTGGTCGGCCTCGGCGCGGTCTGCCTCGGCGCAGGCGTGGCCGTCTTCGGCTCGATGCGCACCAGCAACACCATGGCCGTCGGCGCCGGTTCCGGCATCGCGGAGCTGGGCGTGGTCGCCCTCACCCCGACCCTGGTCGGCCTGTTCGGCAAGCTCGGCAGGTGGCTGCCGCTGGCGCCGCGGCTCGCCCTGCGCGACGCCGTGCGCAACCGGGGCCGTACGGCGCCCGCTGTGGCCGCGGTGCTCGCCGCGGTGGCCGGCACCGTGGCGGTCGCCACCTACGCGACCAGCAACGACCGGGGGAGCCGTGACGAGTACCAGGCGCGGCTGCCCTACGGCACGGTGTCCGTCGTCGCCTATGACGGGAAGGACCTGGACACGGTGCGGGCGGCGGTCGAGAAGCGGTTCCCGGTCGAGCACCGCGCCGACGTGTCCCAACTGGCCGTCGGACCGACGAAGTGCGACTACGGCAGCTACTACAGCGCCACCAGCAAGGACTGCGGTGACATCCAACCGGAGGTGCCGAAGGCCAACAAGTGCCCGATGAACGAGGACAACGCCCAGGAGACGTACACAGAGGCGCAGCGGCGCGCGTTCGCCTTCGACTCGCGCTGTGCGAGCGGCAGCGACTCCCTGTCGGTGGCGATCTCCGGCAACTCGGGTGTGCTGGTCGGCGGTGCGGACGTGATGCACAGCCTCGGCGTGCACGACAAGGCGGCCGAGCAGGCACTGGCCCGCGGCGAGACCGTGCTGTTCGACAAGACCTACGCCGATCGCGGCAGCATGATGTTCAAGATCGTCACGGACGTCAACAAGTACGTCCCCGACGGCCAGGAGCCGGTGGGCCCGGTCAAGGCGGTACCCGTGTATGTGGCGCACGAGGGCGTCAAGCAGACCTACGGCCTGGTCGCCCTGGTGCCGCCGAAGGCGGCGGCCGACGCGGGGATCAGGACCATACCGGCCGGTTCCTACTACACCACCTCCCGGATGCCCGACAGCAAGGAGCGGCAGGGGCTGCAGAGCGATCTGGCCAAGATCGGCACCAACACCGAGACGTACGTGGAACGCGGCTACACCGCGAAGAACAGCCTGGTGCTGCTCGCGCTCACCCTCTTCGCGGGCCTGGTCACGGTCGGCGCGGCCGGTATCGCCACCGGTCTCGCACAGGCGGACGCCGAACCCGATCTCAAGACGCTGTCCGCGATCGGGGCGCCACCGCGGGTGCGTCGGCTGCTGTCCGCCTTCCAGTGCGGGGTGGTCGCGGCGATGGGCGTGCTGCTCGGATCGGCGGCAGGCGTCCTGCCGGCGATCGGGCTGCGGCGCAACGAGCGGCGGCTGGCCTGGGTGGACTACTGGAACGGCGTCAGCTCCGGCTGGGCGGGCCAGGGCAAGCCGCATGTGCCGATCGTCATACCGTGGAGCACGCTCGGGCTGCTGCTGATAGCCGTGCCGGTCGGCGCCGCGCTGCTCGCGGGGCTGGTGACCCGGTCCCGCGGTCAGCTGGGCCGGCGCGCCGAGACGTAGTCCGGGACCCGGGGGCCAGCCGCCGTCCTGGACGGGGGTGCGGGACACTGGGCACATGGAGATTCCCAGGAACGAACGGTCGCCGGAGAGCTCGCCGCACCACCAGGACGCGCAGAATCCGCAAGTCCTGGTGGTGGGGCCGGACGGGATGGCCCTGGGCGGCGGCACCGGCGGCGGTGAATCACGGGAGATCCCGGTCACCGAGATGGTCGAGCAGCCGGCGAAGGTCATGCGGATCGGCAGCATGATCAAGCAGCTTCTCGAGGAAGTACGGGCGGCACCTCTGGACGAGGCCAGCCGGGTCCGGCTCAAGGAGATCCACGCCAGCTCGGTGAAGGAGCTGGAAGCGGGTCTCGCCCCGGAACTGGTGGAGGAGCTGGAGCGGCTGTCGCTGCCCTTCACCGAGGAGAGCGTGCCGAGCGAGGCCGAGCTGCGGATCGCCCAGGCCCAGCTGGTCGGCTGGCTCGAGGGGCTGTTCCACGGCATCCAGACGGCGCTGTTCGCCCAGCAGATGGCGGCCCGCGCCCAGCTGGAGCAGATGCGCCGCGCGCTGCCGCCCGGCGTCGGCGGCGGTGACGACGACCCGGGCGACCACCAGGGCGCCCGCTCCGGCCCGTACCTGTAAACGGACGACCAGACGGACGACCAGACCGGCGACCAGACGCAGAGCGGGCCCCGGCCGTCGGCCGGGGCCCGCTGTCACGCGCGGAAGACGGTGCCCGGGGTCAGCCGGAGCCCTTGCCCGTGGACACCCAGATGGTGACCTTGTCCCCGGCCTTCGGGTTGAAGTCGTCCAGGTACTTCGGGGACTGGTCGGTGATCGCGCCCTTCCCCCACTGCTGCTCGTTCGTGTACTTGATCGTGTAGCTCCAGTGCGCCGCCTTCATGCAGGCGGTGACGGAGTCCACGTAGATCGAGGTGAAGTCCGGCATCGTGACGATGTTCGGATTGTTCGGGTTGATGATGTCGTTGTGCGCCTTGGTGCACTCGCCGGAGTCGATGGTCCGGCTCTGGTCGCCCTGGATCACGGCGTCGGCGCCCGTTGTGGCGGTCGGCGCCGTCGTCACGGGGGCCGTGGGGCTGGCCGTGGTGGTGGGCGGCGGAGTGGTGTTGTCCGCCTCGCCCTTGTCGGGGCTGCCGTTCATCGCCAGGACGATGGCGATGATGACCGCTATCGCGGCAACGGCGACGATCCCGCCGATGATGACCGGGGTGTTCTTCTTGCCCCCGGGACCACCGGCGCCCGGACCCCCGCCCGGTCCGCCACCCGTCCGGCCCGGCCCCTGGTGCTGGGCCGGCACCTGGTGCGAGGGCGTCAGGTTGTACGCCGAGGCGGGCGTGGCCGCGGGCGGCGGCGTGGCGGCCCGCTGCGGGTAGCCGTAGGCCGACGGCGGCGGCGTGGACGGCCGGTAGCCGCCCTGCTGCTGCGAGGGCTGCTGCTGGAAGGGCTGCGGCGTGGGCGCGTACGGCGTCTGCATCTGCTGCGGCGGGCTCTGCACCGGCCCCTGCGCGGACGGGAAGACCGAGGCGGACACGCCCTCGCCGCGGCTGCCGACGGCGCCGCCGCCGGAGATGATCGGCATGGTGTTGCGGGTGGTGGCCGCCAGCACCCGGTCGAGCTCCTCGTGCATGGTGTCGGCGCCGGGGAACCGCTCTGCGGGGTTCTTGCGCAGCGCGCGGGCCACCAGGGCGTCCATCGCCGGGGTGATCGCCCGGTTGAAGCCGGACGGCGCCGGCGGGGTCTCCTGCACGTGCTGGTAGGCCATCGCCAGCGGCGAGTCCGCGTCGAACGGCAGCCGGCCGGTGAGCAGTTCGAAGAGCATGCAGCCGACCGAGTACAGGTCGGAGCGCTCGTCCACGCCGCGCCCCAGCGCCTGCTCGGGCGACAGGTACTGCGGGGTGCCGACCACCATGCCGGTCTGGGTCATCGAGGTGACGCCCGACTGCATGGCCCGCGCGATGCCGAAGTCCATGACCTTGGTCACGCCGCGCTTGGTGAGCATGACGTTGCCGGGCTTGATGTCCCGGTGCACCAGGCCCATCTCGTGGCTGGCCGCGAGGGCCGCCAGCACGTCGCCGGTGATCCGCAGCGCCTGGTCGGCCGGCATCGCACCGTGCTGTGCCACGGCGGCGTCGAGGACGTCGCCGAGCGGCTGCCCCTCGACGTACTCCATGACGATGTACGGGACGTTCCGCTCGTCGATCGTGTCCTCGCCGGAGTCGAAGACCGAGACGATGTTGGTGTGGTTGAGCTTGGCGACGGCCTGTGCCTCGCGGCGGAAGCGCTCGCGGAAGGACTGCTCGCTGCCCAGGTTGGTGTGGAGGGTCTTGACGGCCACCGGGCGGTCCAGGACCGTGTCATGTGCCAGGTGCACCGAGGCCATGCCGCCCTGACCGAGCAGTTGACGCAGCACGTACCGCCCGCCGCCGACCGAGCGTCCCGTGTACTCGCCGCCGCCCTGCGTGGCGTCCCCGCTCATCAGTACCGCTACCCCCTGAGAAGTCCATCCGAGAAGTCCACCGGATTATCCACCGGACGGTCCGGGCGGGGGCACAGACCCCCCATCCTGCCCGCCAAGTCTGGCTGATCGGGCGGGCACGTCAAGTTCGTTGACCATCTCGTCACCTGATGCGCATCGGCCCCGCACATCGCGGTACTTGGCGCGGGCGTTCCTGGGACCTACCAGAAAGACGATACGGTGGCGCCCCCGGGCCCATGCGCGGAGCGCATTCAAGGCCATGGACGAAACGACGGCGAGGACTGATGGTCGACCCCAACGAGACGACCGCCGGCACCGGAGCGTCGGGGACCTCCGGCAGCTTCGGCGTGGGCACCGTCGTCGGCGAGGGCCGCTACCGGCTGACCGGTCGGCTCGGCCGCGGCGGGATGGCCGAGGTGTTCGCCGCGGAGGACGTGCGCCTCGGGCGGATCGTGGCGGTGAAGCTGCTGCGCGGCGACCTCGCGGAGGACCCGGTCTCCAAGGCCCGCTTCACCCGTGAGGCGCAGGCCGTGGCGGGCCTGAACCACCACGCGGTGGTCGCGGTCTACGACTCGGGCGAGGACCGTACGCCCGACGGCAGCGTCGTGCCGTACATCGTGATGGAGCTGGTCGAGGGCCACACCATCAAGGAGCTGCTCGGCGGCCCCACCCCGCCGCCGGTGGACCAGGCGCTGCTGATCATCTCCGGTGTGCTGGACGCGCTCGCCTACAGCCACCAGCACGGCATCGTGCACCGTGACATCAAGCCCGCCAACGTGATCATCACCATGACGGGCGCGGTCAAGGTGATGGACTTCGGCATCGCCCGCGCGCTGCACGGCGCCGCGAGCACCATGACGCAGACCGGCATGGTGATGGGCACCCCGCAGTACCTGTCGCCCGAGCAGGCGCTCGGCAAGTCCGTCGACCACCGCAGCGACCTGTACGCGACCGGCTGCCTGCTCTACGAGCTGCTGGCGCTGCGTCCGCCGTTCACCGGCGAGACCCCGCTGTCGGTGGTCTACCAGCACGTGCAGGACGAGGCGCAGCCGCCGTCGCTGGCCGCCGACCGGGTGCCGCCCGAGCTGGACGGAATGGTGCTGCGGGCGCTCGCCAAGCAGCCCGACGACCGCTTCCAGAGCGCCGAGGAGATGCGCGGGGTCGTCGGCTACGCGCACCAGGCGCTGACCCAGCAGGGCGGCTGGACCGGCGGCATGTGGAACACCGGCGAGGTGGCCGCGGTCGCGCCGCCGCGGGGCGGCCCGGGCACCGCGCCGACCGTCGTCGCGCAGGGCGGCCCCGGCGGGCGGACCGGCTCCACCGCGGAGCTCGGCCTGCCGCTGCTGACCGGCCTGTCCGGCGCCGGTGCGGACGACGGCGGGCAGGGTTACGGCGAGCGCCCGCCGGGCGCCGGCAACCGCTGGCTGAAGCCGGTGCTGTTCGCGATCGCCGTGGTGCTGGCGATCGCGCTCGGCGTGTACCTGGCCACCAAGGGCAACGGCGGGGGCGGCGGCGCCGACCCCGGCACCACGACGGCGCCCCCGGTGACGCAGACCAGCGGGCAGCAGACCGAGCAGCCGACCGACGAGCCGACGGACGACAGCCAGGTCCCCACCGATCCGACGCAGGAGGAGACGACGACGGCCCCGCGCAACGAGCCGACGTCCACGCCGCCGACGAAGGACACCACCCCGCCGACGACGCCGACGACGACCGCGCCGACGACGCCGGAGACCACGCCGCCCACGACGGCCCCGACGACGCCGGAGACCACCGCGCCGACGACGCCCGCGACGACGCCCACCACCGAAGAGCCCCCGCCGAACGACAACTGATCAGGGGCGACGGCCGACCCGGTCGGCCGTCACGGGAGCCGGGGCCTCAGCCGCCCCGGCTCACGCCGTGAAGGCGTCCAGCACCGCGTCGTACTCCTGCGTCCACCACACCGCGAGCGCCGCCGCGGCCGGGAAGAGCGGGTCGGAGCGCCGGTCGCGCCGCTCGTAGCGCCAGTGCAGCATCCAGAAGTCGTTCAGCCGCTCCCACCAGACCCGGTGCACGGCGGCGGCGATCTCGTCGCCGCCGACGCCCGCCGCGGCCCGGTAGGCGCGGGCGTAGGGCGCGATCTTCCGCAGGTCGAGACGGCCGTCCACCGGGTGGACGAAGAAGATCGCCGCGGCCCTGACCGCCTCCTCCGCGCGCGGCTGTACGGCCAGCCGGTCCCAGTCGACGATCGCGGCCGGCTCGTCGCCGCGGTAGAGCAGGTTCAGCGGGTGGAAGTCGCCGTGCACCCAGCCGCTGACCGGCCCCTGCGCGTCCGGCGGGCGGCGGTGCGCGTGCCGCAGCAGCAGGTCGCGGCGCTCCAGCAGCCGGTGCTCGGCCAGCTCGTCGAACGGCTCGTACGGGCGGTGGCCGCGCACCAGGGCCAGCAGCTGGTCGATCTGGGCGTGGGTGCGGACCGGGTGCGCGCTGGGGTGCAGGGGCGCGGACGGCGGCGGCTGCACCCGGACCAGGCCGGCGTGCACCAGCCCGAGCAGCCTGCCGAGCCGTCCCGACTGGCCCGTGGTGAGCTCGGTGCCCTCGCGGTGGCTGCCGTCGATCCACGGGAAGAGCGCGTAGCCGTCGCCGCCGAGCAGCGTCACCGTACGGCCGCAGACGTCCGGCAGCGGGGGCGCGGCGGGCAGCCCCAGCCGGGCGAGGCCGCGGGTGGCGCGGTGCTGGCGGGCGATCACCGCCGGATCGGCGGTATCGGGGGCGACGTACTGCTTGAGGAAGAACTCGCCGCGTGTGGTGCGGATCCGCCAGCCCCGGTTGAGCAGCCCGCGGGGGACGACTTCGCAGCTCAGCGGGGTGCCCGCGTCTTCGTACCGGTGCAGCAGAGCGGTCAGCGAGGCCCGCGCCGGCGGCTCCGTTGCCGTGCTCGTCACGTGCCAAAGCGTAGATCACAACGAGCTCGGGCTTCCGAGAACTGGCGGCGCGCACGGCGTTCGTGCTATTGGCCCCGCTCCCGGGCACCCTGCTGCCGTGCCACATAAGCCGCCGCCTGCGTGCGCCGCTCCATCCCCAGCTTCGACAGCAGCGAGGACACGTAGTTCTTGACGGTCTTCTCCGCCAGGTGCAGCCGCTCGCCGATCTGCCGGTTGGTCAGGCCCTCGCCGATCAGGTCAAGGATCCGCCGCTCCTGGTCGGTGAGCTCGGCCAGCGGGTCGCCGCCGCCGTCCGCGGCAGGGCCTGAGCCGTCCCGCCCGCCGCCCTGCCGCAGTCGCTCCAGCACCTTCCCGGTGGCCACCGGGTCCAGCAGCGAGCGGCCCGCGGCGACGTCGCGCACGGCGGTGATCAGGTCGGTGCCGCGGATCACCTTCAGCACGTAGCCGGCCGCGCCCGCCATGATCGCGTCGAACAGCGCCTCGTCGTCCGCGAAGGACGTGAGCATCAGGCACTTCACCGACGGGTCCTGGGAGCGGATCTCGCGGCACACCTCGACCCCGCTGCCGTCCGGCAGCCGGACGTCGAGCACGGCGACGTCGGGCCGGACCGCGGGGATGCGGGCCAGCGCCTCGGCCGCGTTACCGGCTTCGCCGACGATCTCGAGGCCCGGTTCGACCGAGAGCAGCTCGTGGACGCCCCGCCGGACCACCTCGTGGTCGTCGAGCAGGAATACCCGGACGTTTCGCTCCTCCGACACCCGTCCAGCCTCGCACCCCTGTGATCTTCCCGCCTCTTACGGAGTTTCTCCATCCGGGATACGGTGCCGTTGTTCCGGTGTGGCCTGCGGTAACGCCCACTTACTAGGAAATCCAAGCAAAACCGCAGGTCAGAAACTATGCCCCGCGCGTACGCGCAGGCGTTGCGTTATGGGTAACGTCTGAGTTGCAGGGCATTTGCCGGGGCACCTGTCACGCCTGGCTCGGCCATGCCGCACACACCCCGTGCGACACGTCGTACCAGGTAGGCCGCACTGGTCGCCCGGCGGATCCCGGGGGCCGGACAGACGGAGGAGCGAACGTGAGCGTGAAGAGCACTGCCGCTGGGGGCACCCCCGCCAAAAGCAGGGGGCGGACGACCCGCGGCACCGTTGCCAAGCGCCGTGGGGCCGCGACCGGGCCCGAGACCGAGCCCGGACTCGTACAGCTGCTGACCCCGCAGGGCGAGCGCGTCGAGCACAGTGAATACTCCATCGACCTGACGGCGGAAGAGCTGCGCGGCCTGTACCGGGACATGGTGCTGACCCGGCGGTTCGACGCCGAGGCGATCACCCTGCAACGGCAGGGCGAGCTGGGCCTGTGGGCCTCGCTGCTCGGCCAGGAGGCCGCCCAGATCGGCTCGGGGCGGGCCACCAGGGCCGACGACTACGTCTTCCCGACCTACCGCGAGCACGGCGTCGCCTGGACCCGTGACGTGGACCCGCTGAACCTGCTCGGCATGTTCCGCGGCGTCAACCACGGCGGCTGGGACCCCAACGAGAACAACTTCCACCTGTACACGATCGTCATCGGCTCGCAGACACTGCACGCCACCGGTTACGCCATGGGTGTGGCCAAGGACGGCTCGGACGCGGCCGTGATCGCCTACTTCGGCGACGGCGCCTCCAGCCAGGGCGACGTGGCCGAGGCGTTCACCTTCGCGGCGGTCTACAACGCCCCGGTGGTGTTCTTCTGCCAGAACAACCAGTGGGCGATCTCCGAGCCGACCGAGAAGCAGTCCCGGGTGCCGATCTACCAGCGCGCGGCCGGCTTCGGCTTCCCGGGCGTCCGGGTGGACGGCAACGACGTGCTCGCGGTGCTCGCCGTCACCCGTGCGGCCCTGGAGCACGCGCGCAGCGGGCAGGGGCCGATGCTGGTGGAGGCGTTCACGTACCGGATGGGCGCGCACACCACCACCGACGACCCGACCCGCTACCGGGACGACGAGGAGTACCGGGAGTGGGAGTCCAAGGACCCCATCGCGCGGCTGAAGACGTACCTGGAGAAGCAGGGCCTGGCCGACGAGGACTTCTACGCCGGCATCGACCAGGAGAGCGACGCGCTGGCCAAGCGGGTCCGCGAGGGCGTGCGGAGCATGCCGAACCCCGGCACGATGGCGATCTTCGACCATGTCTACGCCGACGGGCACGCGCTGGTGGACGAGGAGCGCGCGCAGTTCGCCGACTACCTGGCCTCGTTCGAGGACGCCGGCGCGGGCAGCCATGCCGGCGCCGGGGAAGAGGGGCACTGACATGACGCAGATGGCATTGGCCAAGGCCCTCAACGAGTCGCTGCGCAAGGCGCTGGAGAACGACTCCAAGGTGCTCATCATGGGCGAGGACGTCGGCAAGCTCGGCGGCGTCTTCCGGATCACCGACGGCCTGTACAAGGACTTCGGCGAGGGCCGGGTGATCGACACCCCGCTGGCCGAGTCCGGCATCGTCGGCACCGCGATCGGCCTGGCGCTGCGCGGGTACCGGCCGGTGGTGGAGATCCAGTTCGACGGCTTCGTCTTCCCCGCCTACGACCAGATCGTCACCCAGCTCGCCAAGATGCACGCCCGTGCGCTCGGCAAGGTCAAGGTGCCGGTCGTCATCCGGATCCCGTACGGCGGCGGCATCGGCGCGGTGGAGCACCACAGCGAGTCGCCCGAGACGCTGTTCGCGCACGTACCGGGCCTGAAGGTGGTCTCGCCCTCGAACCCCTTCGACGCGTACTGGATGCTCCAGCAGGCGATCGAGTGCGACGACCCGGTGATCTTCTTCGAGCCCAAGCGGCGCTATTGGGACAAGGGCGAGGTCGACACCTCCGCCGTCCCCGGGGCACTGCACAAGGCGGTGGTCGCCAGGCAGGGCACGGATGCGACGCTGGTGGCGTACGGCCCGATGGTGAAGGTCTGCCTGGAGGCCGCCGCGGCGGCCGCGAACGAGGGCCGCGACCTGGAGGTCGTCGACCTGCGGTCGATGTCGCCGATCGACTTCGACACGGTGCAGACCTCCGTGGAGAAGACCGGCCGGCTCGTCGTGGTGCACGAGGCGCCGGTCTTCTACGGTGCCGGTGCGGAGATCGCCGCGCGGATCACCGAGCGGTCCTTCTACCATCTGGAGGCCCCGGTGCTGCGGGTGGGCGGGTTCCACGCGCCCTATCCGCCGGCCCGCCTCGAAGAGGAGTACCTGCCCGGTCTCGACCGGGTACTGGACGCCGTCGATCGCGCTCTGGCGTTCTGAGGAGGAGGGTGGTGACGACCATGACCGCACAGGCACGGCCGCATGCACAGGCCCAGCGCTTCCGTGAGTTCAGGATGCCGGACGTCGGTGAGGGACTGACCGAGGCGGAGATCCTCAAGTGGTACGTGGCCGTGGGTGACGCGGTCACCGACGGCCAGGTGGTCTGCGAGGTGGAGACGGCCAAGGCCGCCGTCGAGCTGCCGATCCCGTTCGACGGGGTGGTCAGCGAGATCCGCTTCGACGAGGGCACGACGGTGGACGTCGGTACGCCGATCATCGTGGTGGACGCGGGTGCCGGCGGCGCCGGGCCCGCGGACGAGGCCCCTGGCGGCGGCGCTGCCGCTGCCGACGGCGGTCCGGTGACCGTCGAGCCGGAGCCTCCGGCCGAGCCGGCCGCCAAGCGGGAGGCCGTCCTCGTCGGATACGGGGTGTCGCAGGCGTCCACGACGCGCAGGCCGCGCAAGGCGGCGGTTCCGCCGCAGGGGGCGGAGCTGAACGGGCACGGCGGGGGTGCCGTTTCCGCGGCTCCGGTCGCTCAGGCTCCGGTTGCTCCGGCCGCTCCCGCTGCCCCGGCTTCCGCTGCCCCGGCTTCGGCTGTGGCGGCGCCGGCCGACCGGCCGCTGGCCAAGCCGCCGGTGCGCAAGCTGGCCAAGGACCTCGGCATCGACCTGGCGACCGTGGTGCCGACCGGGCCGAACGGGGTCGTCACGCGTGACGACATCCGGGCCGCGGCCGCGCCGCCGGCGCCGCTGCCGTCGGCCGCCGCCGAGGCGGCTGCCGCCGTGGCGCCCGGCGCGCGCGAGACGCGGGTGCCGATCAAGGGGGTGCGCAAGGCCACCGCGCAGGCGATGGTGGCCAGCGCCTTCACCGCGCCGCACGTCAGCGAGTTCGTGACGTTCGACATCACGCGGACGATGCGGCTGGTCCAGGAGCTCAAGGAGGACCGGGCCTTCGCAGGGCTGCGGGTCAGCCCGCTGCTGCTGGTCGCCAAGGCGCTGCTGGTCGCGATCAAGCGGCACCCGGAGGTCAACGCGGCGTGGGACGAGGCGAGCCAGGAGATCGTGCACAAGTCGTACGTGAACCTGGGGATCGCCGCGGCCACCCCGCGCGGCCTGATCGTGCCCAACATCAAGGACGCCCAGGACAAGACGCTGCCGGAGCTGGCGGCGTCCCTGTCCGAGCTGATCTCCACCGCGCGGGACGGCAAGACCTCGCCCGCCGCGATGCAGGGCGGCACGGTGACCATCACCAATGTGGGCGTCTTCGGGGTGGACACCGGTACGCCGATCCTCAACCCGGGTGAGTCGGCGATCCTCGCCTTCGGCGCGGTCAAGCTCCAGCCGTGGGTGCACAAGGGCAAGGTCAAGCCGCGCCAGGTCACCACGCTGGCGCTGTCGTTCGACCACCGGCTGGTGGACGGCGAGCTGGGGTCCAGGGTGCTGGCCGATGTGGCGGCGATCCTGGAGCAGCCCAAGCGGCTGATCACCTGGGCGTAACGCGCACAGAGGTGTGGTGCGCACAGAGGTGAGGCCCGCGCATATGTGCGGCGCGCACACAGGCGACGGGTACGGGTAGCGGGCCCGGTCGGGCATCTGCCGACACTCATGTGTCGGACAGGTGTGCGGCCGGGCCCTCTCCCGTGCGTGGTTCGCACACTTACCGGACGATTTGTGCTGCCATCAGCCCATGGTCGTCTCCGTGTCCGTCGTCCTGCTGCTCCTGGTCCTCACCGCGCTGCTGCTGAACGCCAAGACGCTCAAGCCCAGCCACGCCGTGACCTGCGTCCTGCTCGGCTTCTGCCTGGCGTCGACGAGCCTCGCCCCCACCATCCAGTCCACCGTGGCCTCGGCCGCCGACCTGGTCGGCACCCTCCACCCGTAGCCGCCCGGCCTACGCTCCGATCGCCGCCCGCAGCCGCTCGGGTCTGCGGGTCGGCACGACCCAGGTCAGGCTCTCCTCGCCGGTGAGCCGGGTGCGCAGCGGCCGTCCGGCGGCGTTGGGAAAGAACCAGGCGCTTCGGGTGGCCGGAAACCGCGCCCATCCACCGTCGAGCTCCACCACGAGAGCGGCCCGCATGAACGGCGAGGTGAGAACGCCCAGCTTGCAGACACCTGCACCGCGCGGCTTGCCCCAGCGGTTGGTGAGCGTGAAGAGGTCGGGCGACCGCTTGATCTGCCGGATCCGGGCGGGGTCGGTGACCACGTCCATGCTCCGCACCCCGGCCAGCGGGCAGCAGAACAGCGCGCGGCTCTGGTGGGTGACCGTCGGCCCGCGGCCCGCGGCCCGCCTGGAGCCGATGGCGCCGATCCACAGCTCGCCGCCGGTGATCCGGATGCCGGTCGGCCAGTTGCGGAAGGCGAGCGCGCCCCAGATCACCAGCACCAGCACGAGAGCCGGCGCCGCGACCCCCCACAGCGCCCCGACCCCCGTGACCACCCCCACGACGAACGCCACCGCGAGCACTCCCGGCGCGACCACCCCGACCCCCACGAGTGGCCACCGCAGCGCGACCCGCCGCTCCAGGTAGACCGGGTCCGTCCCGTCCGCTGACGCGCCGGGAGAGGACGGTGTCAGACCCCGGTGCCACGATCGGTTCATTGGGATCACACCGTACGGCGGTGTCCGCGGCGGCGACAGGAGGGGTGATGGGCGTTCGGTGGGGACTGACGATCGACTGCGCGAAGGCGGGGGAGCTGGCGGCTTTCTGGGGGGTGGCGCTGGGGTACGTGGAGAAGCCGCCGCCGGTGGGATACGGGAGCTGGGAGGAGTGGTTCGCGGAGATGGGGGTGCCCGAGGAGGAGTGGGGGGAGGGGGCCGCGCTGAGCGATCCCGACGGGGTGGGGCCGAGCATCTCGTTCCTCCAGGTGCCGGAGGGCAAGGTCGTCAAGAACCGCGTGCACATCGACATCCAGGCGGGCGGCGGGCGGGACACGCCCTGGGAGGTGCGCTGGCCGCGGGTGGTCGCGGCGGTCGAGCGGCTGACCGCCGCCGGGGCGAGCGTGATCCGGGAGGACCTGCTGCAGGGCAGGCCCGACCACGTGGTGATGGCCGATCCCGAGGGCAACGAGTTCTGCGTGGTCTGAGGGCCTGGCGGGGCCGCGGTGTCCGGATCGCGGACGGCCGTGCCGACGGGATACCTGTTGTATCTATGATGCGTGCATCATGGATGCCACCGCCCTCACGACACCCGCCGCCACCAAGTCACCGGCCGCCGCCGAGCGCGTCTACCTGCATGTGAAGGGCGGTGTGCTCGACCGCAGTTACGAGGGCGGCACGCTGCTGACCGAGGGCGACCTCGCCGAGGCCGTCGGGGTGTCGCGCACGCCCGTCCGGGAGGCGCTGCTGCGGCTGGAGGCGGAGGGGCTGCTCAAGCTCTACCCGAAGAAGGGCGCCCTGGTGCTGCCGGTGTCGGTGCAGGAGATCGCCGACGTGGTGGAGACCCGGCTGCTGGTGGAGCTGCACGCGGTGGCCAAGGTGGTGGACGCGGTGCCGCAGCGGCTCATCGAGCGGCTGGAGGAGTCGCTCGCCGAGCAGCGCGGACATGCCGAGGCCGGCGACCTGGCCGCGTTCGCCGTCGCTGACCGGCAGTTCCACGCGGAGATCGTCAAGGCGGCCGGCAACCGCATCCTCGCGCACCTCTACGACCAGCTCAGAGACCGGCAGTTGCGGATGGGCGTGGCCACCATGCACGCCGAGCCCAGCCGGGTCGCCAAGAACCTCGCCGAGCACACCGAGATCCTGCACGCGCTGCGCGACGGCGCGGCGCGGACCGCCGCCGACGTCGTCGAGCGGCACGTGTCCTGGGTGAACGTGCTGGCCAGGGGGGAAGGGTGAGCGCCAAGGCACTGCCGGGCGACCCACCGGGCGGCCGGCGCGCCGCCATGGTCTGGGGGGTCGGCACCTCGGTCTACCTCGTCGCGGTGGTGCACCGCACCAGCCTCGGCGTGGCCGGCATCGACGCCGCCCACCGCTTCCACATCGGCGCCTCCGCGCTGTCCACGTTCTCCATCCTCCAGGTGCTGGTCTACGCGGCCATGCAGATACCCGTCGGGCTGATGGTGGACCGGCTCGGCACCAAGAAGGTGCTGCTGTGCGGGGCGGTGCTCTTCACCGCGGGGCAGGGGGCGTTCGCGCTCTCGCACTCCTACGGCATGGCGCTCGCGGCCCGCGCGGTGCTCGGCTGCGGTGACGCGATGACGTTCGTGAGCGTGCTGCGGCTCGGCTCGCGCTGGTTCCCGGCCCGGCGCGGGCCGCTGATCGCGCAGGGCGCGGCGCTGTTCGGGGTGGCGGGGAACCTGGTGTCGACGGTGGCGCTGTCCCGGCTGCTGCACTCGGCGGGCTGGACCCCGACGTTCCTGGGCACGGCGATCGTCGGCGCGTTCGTGATCGTGCTGGTGGCGCTCTTCCTGAAGGACCACCCGGAGGGCCACGAGCCGGCGCCGGCCGAACACGCCGGACTGGCCTACGTACGGCGGCAGATCGCCGACGCCTGGCGGGAGCCCGGCACCCGGCTGGGCATGTGGACGCACTTCACCACGCAGTTCTCCGGGATGGTGTTCCTGCTGCTGTGGGGGCTGCCGTACCTGGTGGAGGACCAGGGGCTCTCGCGCGGCGCGGCCGGCGGGCTGCTGACCGTGGTGGTGGTCGCCAACATGGTGTTCGGCATGGTCTTCGGCCAGCTCATCGCCCGGCACCACAACGTGCGGATGCCGCTGACCCTCGGCGTGATCGGGGCGACGGCGCTGGCCTGGGCGGCGGTGCTCGGCTGGCCGGCGCTCGCGGGAGGCGGGCACGATCCGCTGTGGCTGCTGGTCGCGCTGTGCGTGGTGCTCGGCGCGTGCGGCCCCGGTTCGATGATCGGCTTCGACTTCGCTCGCCCGGCGAACCCGCCGGAACGATTCGGCACGGCGTCGGGGATCGTGAACATCGGCGGGTTCACGGCCTCGATGGTGACGCTGCTGGCGATCGGCGTGCTTCTGGACGCCACCGGCGACAACTACCGGATCGCGTGGAGCAGCGTCTTCGTCCTCCAGGCCGTGGGCACCTCCCAGATCCTGCGCCTGCGCCGCCGCAGCGAACGGCTGGAGCGCGAGCGGATCGCCGTCAGCCGGGTGGAGAGCGTCCACCGATCGGTGGCCCTGACCGAGTAGCCCGCGCCCCGGCTTACAGCGGGGTGAAGGTCACCGGCAGGGTGACCGGGCCGCGGAGCCAGATGGAGCGGCGCCATTGGAGCTGGGTCGGGGGCAGGGTCAACTGGAGGTCCGGGATGCGGTCCAGCAGGACTTCCACTGCCGCGCGGGCGATGATCTCGGCCATCTCCGGGGCGGGAGCCGGGCAGCGGTGGTCGCCGTGGCTGAACGACAGGTGGGCCTGGTTGCCGTTGCTGCCGGAGCCGAAGTCCGGGCGCACCGCGGGGTCGGTGTTCGCGGCGGCGAGGCCGAGCACCAGGCAGTCGCCCGCCGCGATCCGCTGACCGCCGAGCTGGGTGTCCCGGGTCGCCCAGCGGCCGATGAAGTTCTGCGTCGGCGTCTGCGTCCACAGCACCTCGCCGAGCGCCTGCCCCACACTGCGCCGCCCACCGGAGAGCGTCACCGCGAACCGGTCGTCGGTGAGCGTCAACCGCAGGGTGTTGGCGATCCAGTTGGCGGTCGGCTGCTGGCCGGTCGCCATCACCGCGATCAGGTCCTGGATGATCTCCTCGTCGCCGAGCCGGGCGGGGTGCGCGAGCAGCCGTGACGCCATGTCGGGGCCCGGCCGGCGCCTGCCCCGTTCGAGCAGCAGCTCCATCGTGCCGTGGATCCGCCCGTAGGCGGCCGCCGAGCCGGGCCCGTTGTCGAGCGACGCGGCCATGTCCCGTTCCAGCTCCGCCGGTTCGTCGCCGTCGAGCCCGAAGAGACCGGCCATCACCAGCATCGGCAGCGGTCCCGCGTACTCGGCCACCAGCTCCGCCCGCCCCACCCCCGCGAAGCGGTTGACGAGCGCGTCGGCCGTCCGTTCCGCGTCCAGCCGCAGCTGGTACGGGTCGAACGTGGACAGTACGTCGCTGATCGCGGCCGCCCGCCTGCGGTGGTCGGCGCCCTCGGTGAACAGCACGGAGGCGTTGTGCGCCACATAGGGCAGCAGCGGCCAGTCGTGCGGGATGCGGTCCCAGGCGTGCCAGCGGCGCGAGTCGCGGGCGAACAGCTCGGGGGCGCCGGTCACGTAGTGCACCTCGCGGTAACCGAGCACCAGCCAGGCCGGGATGTCGCCGTCGAGCAGCACGGGGGCGACCTGGCCGTAGGTCTGCCGCAGCATCCGGTACAGCTCGGCCGGGTCGTGCTGGAACGCGGGCGAGGACAGCCGCACCGGGCCCTGCGCCGTCATGGCGTGATCTCCCGCGGCTGCCCGGCCTCGGCGCCGGATTCGGCAGCGGCCTCGGAAACCGGCGCAACTGCGGCGGGTTGCCCGGACGCGCGCAACTGCGCGGCCTCCCCGGCCGCGCGCACTTGTGCGGCCTCCCCGGCCTCCCCGGCCTCCGCCGCCTCCCCGGCCATCCCCGAAGCCTGCGCCTCCCGCCTCTCCCGCGCCGCCGACAACCCGTGCAGATGGTCCACCAGCGTGATCAGCACCTGCTTGGCCGACGACCGCTGCCGCGCGTCGCAGTCGACGAGCGGCACGTGGTCGGGCAGCGAGAGCGCGTGCCGCAACTCCGCGAGCGTGTGGTCGGGTTCGGTGAAGTTGTTGCGGGCCACCACGAACGGCAGGCCGTGCTGCTCAAGGCGGTCGATCGCGTACCAGCAGTCGGCGATCCGCCGGGTGTCGACCAGCACGACCGCGCCCAGGGTGCCGGAGAAGAGCCGGTCCCACAGGAACCAGAACCGCTCCTGCCCGGGCGCGCCGAACAGGTACAGCACCATCTCGTCATCGAGCGTGATCCGGCCGAAGTCGAAGGCCACGGTGGTACGGGACTTGAGCCCGATGCCGTCCGGGTTGTCCAGGCCGATGGCCGCGGCCGTCATCGTCTCCTCGGTGCTCAGCGGGCGGATCTCGCTCACCGCGCCGACCAGCGTGGTCTTCCCGGCGCCGAAGCCGCCGACGATGACGATCTTCAGGCCGTCGGCGGCCGTCGACCGCAGCGGCGTCCCGGCCGCGTGCGGCGAGTCGTCCGGGTACGGCGAGTCGTCCGCGTACGACGCCGGCCCCGTACCGTCGTCTCCCGGGGGCGGGCCCCCGCCGCCGTCATAGTTTGTGAAGGCCACTGAGCACCTTCTTCAGCGTCTCGGACGGCGGCAGCCGGTCGCCTCGGGTCACGCTGCGCGGGCGCCGGGCGCTGACCCGGCCGTCCGCCAGCAGATCGCCGAGCAGGATCTTCACCACGCCCACCGGCATGTTCAGATGCGCGGCGATCTCCACCACCGCGACCGGGTACGCCCTGCACAACCGCATGATCCGTACGTGCTCGGACTGCATGCCCAGCACGGGTTCGCCCTCGCTGATCACGAACGTCACCAGGTCGAGCCCGTTGTCCCGCGGCCGGCTGCGCCCCCCGGTCACCGTGTAGAGCCGGTCAGGCCCGCCACTGTCCACCGGCCCCCCGCCGGTCACGCCGTCGACCCGCCACGCGCACCCGGGCCGCCCGGCACCGAGAGCTCCCGCTCCGCCGGTTCCCGCGCCCCCGTGTACTGCCGCGGCACGATCCGCAACTGCCGCCCGATCAGCGGCACCAGCTCGCTCATCGCGTGCCCGATCTCGCCCGCGTCCGCGAACTCCTCGCCGATCACCGCGAGATGTGCGCCCTCGCCCGCCGCCACGATGAACAGGATGCCGCCGTGGAACTCGGTCATCGACTGCCGCACCCCGCCGCTGCCGTCGCCGAACTCCACGGACGCGCCGTGCGCCAGGCTCTGGATCCCGCAGGCGATGGCCGCCAACTGGTCCCCCTGGTCCGCCGAGAGGCCGGACGAGTGGCACAGCTTGAGGCCGTCTCTCGACAGCACCAGCGCGTGCCGCGCGCCCGGCGTTCGTATCAGGAGCCGGTCCAGCTGGTCAGCCAGCTGCGCCAGGTTCTGCTCGGCGGTCGTCATCGGCCACGCTCCGGTCCCGGCGGCCGGCCGCCTGTGGTGTCGCCGCCGGGGGCGTCCCCGGTCGGGCGGTCGGCGGGGTGCTCGGTGTCCTGCGGGCCGGGCCGCTCGGCCGTCCACGGTTCGGCCGGGGCGGGCCCGGCCGTCGCGGGGTGGGTGGCGGTCTGCCCGGTCCACGGGTCGACGCCGCTGCGCTCGGCCGGTGCGCCGGCCCACTGGCCCATGGCGCCGCGCCCGCCTGAACGGTGCTGCGCCGTGGTGTCCTCGTCGGCGCTGGGCGGCCCCTGCGGCGGCTGCCGGTCCCAGGGTCCGGCGGGGCCGCGTTCGTCCGTCCACGGGCCCGTCGCGCCCCGTCCCGCGGCACGGTGCTGCCCGGCGGTCTCCTCCTCGGGCGGCCTGGCTCCCGTCCGGCTGTCCGGGGGGCTCCACGGCTCGCCCGTGGCGCGCTCGGCCCGCCGGCGGCCCGACGGGTCGTCACCGGCCGGCGCCCCCACCGAGCGTTCGCCCGCGGTGCGGCCGAGACTCGCGTCCCGGAACGCGGTGAAGCGGGCGCCCGCGTCGGCCCTGGCCCGCGCCTCGCGGTCCTGCCGCTCGCGTGCGTAGGGCGACGGCGGCGGCACCGGCGCGAGCCCTGCGGAGGACGACTGCCGGGCGCCGCCCGACTCGGCCCCGGGCTCGCCGTGCTCGGCGGCGGCCAGCGTCTGCCCCGGGGGCCGCTTGGGCAGTGCCACGGCGGCCGGGTCGGCGGCACCGCTGCGCGCGGGGGAGCGCTGCCCGCCGCGCGGATCGGCGTACTGCGGCTCCGGTACGGGGAAGTCGGCCGGCGGCTGGGTGAGCAGCCGCGGCGGGATCAGTACCACCACACCGGTGCCGCCGCGCGAGGACGGCCGGAAGGAGACCGTCAGGCCGTGCTTTCCGGCCAGCCGGCCGACCACCGCGAGTCCCAGCCGGGTGCCGGGCAGCGCACGGGCGTCCTGCGGCTGACCCGACACGAGGTGCTGCGCGCGGGACAGGGTGGTGTCGGGCATCGCGAGCCCGGCGTCCTCGATGGTGACGACCACGCCGGAGTGCGTCTCCTGCACGTAGACGTGCACTTCCTCGGTCGGCGGGGAGAAGTTCGCCGCGTTGTCCATGAGTTCGGCCAGCGCGTGCATGACGCCCTCGGCCGCGTGCCCGGCGACGGCGACCACGCTCGCGGAGTGCAGCTTCACCCGGCGGTAGGCGTCGATCCGGCCCATCGCGCCGCGCAGGATGCTCTCCATCACGATCGGCTTGGTCCAGCGGCGGCCGGTGCGCGCACCGGTGATGACGGCGATGCTGTCGGCCAGCCGGCCGGTCTGCGCGGTGCAGTGGTCCAGGTGCAGCAGGTCGCCGAGCACCTCCTCGCTGTGCCGGTTCTCCATCTCGCGCAGCGACGCCAGCATGTCCGTGGTCAGCGCCTGCATGCGCCCGGCGGCGCTCGCGCAGGCGGTCAGGCCGGCCGCCCGCATCCGTTCACCGGTGCCCAGTTCGTGCACCAGGACGCCCAGCAGCCGCTGGTGGGCGGTGCCGGTGGGCTGCGGGAGCCGGGCGAGCACGGTGTCGGCCGAGGTGCCCGCGCGCAGCCGCTCCACGGCGAGCGGGACGGTGACCTCGGCCAGCCGCGCCGTCTCGCCCTCCAGGGCCGCCGCCCGCGCCGTCTCCGACTTGAGCGCGGCCCGCAGCGACACCTGCGCCTCGCCGGCCGTACGCCGCTGGGTCTCGGCGATCCGCACCCGGCGCTGGGCGGCCTCCAGATCGAGGGCGGCGCGGCGCGCGGTGTCGGCGTGCTCGGCGACCGTGATGGCCGCCTCGGCGTGCAACGCCGTGACGCGCTGCCGCAGTTCAGCCGATAAGCGGCGCCTGGACATCGCCAGCGCGATGGCGGCGCCGAGCAGCACCGCGACCAGGACGCCGGCGCCGAGCACCAGCCGCCGGTCCTGTTCGGCGGCGCGGCCGAGCGCCCACCAGCAGCCGGCGCCGGCCGCGGCCATCGCCACCAGCGGAACACCGAAGGTCAGCACTACCGGGGGTCTGGCGCGCGGCGCCCCGGATATCGCGGGGGGTGTGGATAACGAGGAGTTATGGGCTGACATCAATCGGTACCTCATGACGGGAGGCCGACAGCCGCCCGCCGTGCCGGGGACGTTGACGTACTGGTACGGGGGGTGCGCGGGAAGTGCTGAGCGATCTGGCCACAATCTACTCGCTCAACCCACTGTTCCCGGGCGTATCCCGGATGATCGGTCATCGGACCGTTACCAGAAGATCACGCCCCGTACAATGCCCACATGCGCCGGCGCGCAACCCGGCGCACTCGAAGTCGTACCCGCAGTGCCCTGCTTGGGCTACTTCGTCACGGCGATGTGCGTGAGGATCGCCTCCGCCAGCTGCGGGTCGCCCTCGGTTTTCAGCCGGTCGGCCACCGCGGTCGCCCGCACCCGGCCGGCCAGCAGCCGCAGGAACGTCTCCCAGTCCACCACGAAGGTCACCGCCGGGCCGAGCGAGACGGCCGAGTCGATGGTGCCGTGGCCCTCGGCGTTCACCCGTACCGTCCGCATGAACTCCAGCTGGCCGTGCACGTCGAAGACCACCGCGGAGCCGGCCTTGGCGCCGGCCTCCTCGACCAGTTGCGGCAGCAGCCGCAGGACGTGGTCCCTGGCGAGGACGGCCGCGGGCGAGGCGAGGTTGCCCGGCTTGTCCAGCGCCCGGCGCAGGTCCTGCTCGTGCGTCCAGACGTCGAACACCCGTCCCCACAGCTGCTCTTCGAGGGTGGTCTCGCCGCCGCTGATCGCCCGGACCACCGCGTCCGGCTGCCGCGACTCGTTGCGCAGCTGGCGGGACCTGCGGATGATCGTGTACTCCAGCTCCGAGGTCATCTCGGGCGCGGTGTGGTGCCGCCGGATGTCGACCGGGACCTCGGTGTAGCGGGCGGACTCGCTGTGGATGTGCCGCAGGTCGCTGGGCAGGGTGTGGATCGGCCGCGGGTCGCCGAGCAGTTCGCACTCGAAGCCGATGATGTGCGAGACGATGTCGCGCACCGACCAGTAGGGGCACTCGGTGGCGCGGCTCCACTCCCCCTCGGTCAGCGGGGAGACGAGGTCGTTGATGGATTCTATGGAGTGGGTCCAGGCGTCGATATACGGCTGGAGCTTGCTGTGGACGGTCACGGGACCCCTCGACGGTCGGTGCTCGGTCGTGGCGGTTGGCGCCTAAGTTACGCTGCGCGCGGGCGCCCACGCAGTGCTTTCGAGTGACGATGGTAGGCCCGACTTGACGACCGGACGTATGGGCGGTGCACAGGTGCGCGTGACGCTGTTGCAGATCGACGTAGACCCGAAGGAAACGGTCGCCGCGCGGCGGGAACGGGTGGCGGCGTCCGTACGCGAGTCGGGACGCGGGTCGGGACGCGGGTCGGTACGGGGATCGGTGCGGGAACGTGGCGGCGCCGATCTGGTGGTGCTGCCCGAGCTGTGGCCGGTGGGCGCCTTCGCGGCCGCCGACTTCGCCGCCGAGGCGGAACGGGTGGACGGCGGGCCGACGGCGGTGGCGATGGCCGCCGCCGCACGGGACGCCGGGGTGTGGCTGCACGCCGGTTCGATCGTGGAGCGCGGCGAGGACGACGGCCTGCTCTACAACACCTCGCTGGTCTTCTCGCCGGAGGGCGAACTGCGGGCCTCCTACCGCAAGATCCACCGGTTCGGCTTCGACGAGGGCGAGGCCGCGCTGATGGCGGCGGGCACGCGGATCGTCACGGCGCGGCTGCCGCAGGCCGTGCTCGGCCTCGCCACGTGCTACGACCTGCGCTTCCCCGAGCAGTTCAGGCTGCTGGTGGACGCGGGCGCGCAGGTGCTGGTGGTTCCGGCCGGCTGGCCGGCCCGGCGGCTGGCGCACTGGCGGCTGCTGGTGCGGGCGCGCGCGGTGGAGTCGCAGGCTTACGTCGTCGCCTGCGGCACGGCGGGCACGCACGCCGGCGTGGAGCAGTCCGGCCACAGCATGGTCGTCGACCCGTGGGGCGAGATCCTGGCCGAGGCGGGCCCGTCGGAGCAGCCGCTGTCCGCGGAACTGGACATCCCCCGGGTGGCCGCGACGCGCGCGGACTTCCCGGTCCTGCGCGACCGCGTCCTCGGCCTGCCCCGGCCGGCCCCGGGTCGGTAGTCCCGGCCGGGGCGCGGCCCCGAGCGGCCGTCAGTCGTCGCCGTGCTCCTTGTCGACCAGCCGGTCCACGCAGATCGCGATGGCGATGAGCATGCCCGCGTCCGCGTCGTCCCGCTCCACGCCGATCGCGTACGCGTCGCGCAGCGTGAACCACTTGCGGGAGATCCGCGCCAGGCGCTCCCCCTCGTACTCGATGTCGAACTCCTTGTCCACGATGTCACCGCGGATCTCCAGCTCCTCGCCGGAGGCCAGCTCCGCCCGGAAGACGTCGTGCAGCAGGTGCAGCCGCTTCTTCTTGACCTCGACCAGCACCTCGCCCTCCCGCTCCACGGTCATCGTGTCGCGCAGGCTCACCAGCTTCTTGCGGATCACGGCGACCACGGCCCCGCTGGGGTCCTGCAGTTCCAGCGTCTCCCTGACCCGCATCACCTTGCCGTCGACGTAGAACGCCCTGCGGCCGTCCTCGTCCTCGATCCAGTAGTCGTCGCCGATGGCGAACATCTTCTCCCGCACCACGTATTTCATGGGGGAATGCCTACCCCGGACCATGCTGTTGGATGGGGATATGACTGCACGTGCACGCGTCCGGGCGCCCGAGCTGATCGGCAAGGGCGGCTGGCTCAATACTGGCGACAACCATCCCACCCTCGCTGACCTGCGCGGATCCATTGTGATCCTGGATTTCTGGACGTTCTGCTGCGTCAACTGCCTGCATGTCCTCGATGAGCTCAGGGAGCTCGAGGAGCGGCATCGTGACACTGTGGTGATCGTCGGGGTGCACTCGCCGAAGTTCGTGCACGAGGCCGAGCACCAGGCCGTGGTCGACGCCGTCGAGCGGTACGAGGTGCACCACCCGGTGCTCGACGACCCGGATCTGGCCACCTGGCGGCAGTACGCGGTGCGGGCCTGGCCGACGCTGGTGGTGATCGACCCCGAGGGGTACGTGGTCGCGCAGCACGCCGGCGAGGGGCACGCGCACGCGCTGGAGACCCTGGTCACCGCGCTGGAGGCCGAGCACGCCGCCAAGGGCACGCTGCGCCGCGGCGACGGGCCCTACGTGCCGCCGGAGCCGGTCGCGACGGATCTGCGCTTCCCCGGCAAGGCGCTCGCGCTGCCCGGCTCGGGCCACTACCTGGTCTCCGACTCCACCCGGCACGCCCTGGTGGAGCTCGCGGCGGACGGCGAGAGCGTCGTACGGCGGATCGGCACCGGGGAGCGCGGCCTGGTGGACGGCGACGCGGCCACCGCCCGGTTCAGCGAGCCGCAGGGGCTGGCGCTGCTGCCCGACGGGAGCGTCATCGTCGCCGACACCGTCAACCACGTGCTGCGCAGGCTCGACGTGGAGAGCGGCCGGGTGACCACCGTCGCGGGCACCGGCAGCCAGTGGTGGCAGGGCTCACCGAGCAGCGGACCGGCCCGCGAGGTCGAGCTGTCCTCGCCGTGGGACGTGGCCTGGTTCGAGGACCGGGTGTGGATCGCGATGGCGGGCGTCCACCAGCTGTGGACGTACGACCCGGCCACCGAGCGGGTCGAGGTCGCCGCCGGCACCACCAACGAGGGCCTGGTGGACGGGCACGCGTCCGACGCCTGGTTCGCGCAGCCGTCGGGCCTCGCGGCGGCCGGCAACGGCCTGGGCCGGCTGTGGGTCGCCGACTCCGAGAACTCCGCGCTGCGCTGGGTGGAGCGGTCCGAGGGCGACGGCTACGTGGTCCGCACCGCCGTCGGCACCGGCCTGTTCGACTTCGGGCACCGGGACGGCCCGGCCGGGCAGGCGCTGCTCCAGCACCCGCTGGGCGTCACCGTGCTGCCGGACGACTCGGTCGCCGTCAGCGACACGTACAACAACGCGCTGCGCCGCTACGACCCGGCGACCGGCGAGGTCAGCACGCTCGCCACCGATCTGCGCGAGCCGTCGGGCGCGGTGGTGGTGGACGGCGACATCGTGGTCGTGGAGTCCGCCCGGCACCGGCTGACCCGGATGCGGCTGCCGGAGGAGGCGGTACGGGTGGCGGCCGTCGCGCACCGCACGCGCCGCGCGGCCACCGACATGGCGCCCGGCCCGGTCCGGCTCGACGTGGTCTTCTCCGCGCCCGAGGGGCAGAAGCTGGACGAGCGCTACGGCCCGTCGACCCGGCTGCTGGTCAGCGCCACCCCGCCCGAACTCCTCGCGGAGGGCGCGGGCAAGGGCACGGACCTGGGCCGCGACCTGGTGCTGGATCCGGCCGTCGGCGAGGGCGTGCTGCACGTCTCGGCGATGGCGGCCTCCTGCGACGACCCCGCGGGCTCGCAGCCCGCGGCGGAGTACCCGGCCTGCCATGTGCACCAGCAGGACTGGGGAGTGCCGGTCCGCCTCACGGCGGACGGCGGGTCCCGGCTGGCCCTGGTACTGGCCGGCCTGGACGAGACGGGAATGGACGAGGGCTCCCAGCCGGCCTGAGTCCTGGCCTTCCAGGGAGCGGGGTGAACGGGCCGGCCGGGGCATTCCCCGGCCCGGCGCCCGCTCAGTACCGGCGCTCGCCGGGGTAGTACCGCTCCTCGACGACCGGCGGCACATCGCCGCTCGCCGTCGGAGGAATCCGCCGCCGCTTGAAGATGCTCACGTAGGCCGCGAGGCCGATCATGCCCACGGCCATCATGATCAGGCCGAGCAGATCGGTGTTGACGCCCTTCATGTGCCAATCGGTGGCGAAGGTGATGATCGCGCCGACCGCGATCAGGATGATGCAGCCTCCGATGCCCACGATGCCCGCCTCCAGAAGTAGTTTGAGCAACCACTGCTCGCGGACCGCCTACCCGAAGGCTTGACGTCCATTCAGCCGACCCCCCGGCCAAGCGGGTTCGGCGCCGGAGGCGGGCTGCGGCTCAGCCCGCCAGGAAGGATGTCAGGGCGGCGGCCAGGAGGGCGGGGTCGGTTGTGGCGCAGAGTTCGCGGGCGGAGTGCATCGAGAGGATCGGGACTCCGATGTCCACCGTGGTGATGCCGAGGCGGGCCGCGGTGAGGGGGCCGATGGTGGTGCCGCAGGGCATGGAGTTGCTGGAGACGAAGTGCTGGAAGGGGACGCCGGCGCGGTCGCAGGCCTCGGCGAAGAGGGCGCGGCCTGCGCTGTCGGTGGCGTAGCGCTGGTTGACGTTGGTCTTCAGGATGGGGCCGCCGCCGGCCAGGGGGTGGTGGGTCGGGTCGTGGCGCTCGGCGTAGTTGGGGTGGACGGAGTGGCCGACGTCGGAGGAGACGCAGACGGTGCCGGCCAGGGAGCGGCGGACCTCCTCGTAGGAGCCGCCGCGGGCGCGGACCGAGCGCTCCAGCACGTTGCCGAGCAGGGGGCTCTGCGCGCCGGTGTCGGAGACGCTGCCGGTCTCCTCGTGGTCGAAGGCGGCGAGCACCGGGACGAACGGCAGGTCGTCGCCCTCGGCGACGGCGATCAGCGCGGCCAGGCCGGCGTGCGTCGACAGCAGGTTGTCCAGCCGGGGCGAGGCCAGCAGCTCGCGGTCGCGGCCGAGGTAGGAGGGCGGCTGCACGTCGTGCGCGGCCAGGTCCCAGCCGGTGACGTCGTCGGCGGGGATTCCGGCCTCGTCGGCGAGGAAGCCGATCAGGTCGCCGTCGGCGGCGTCGCCGAGGCCCCACACCGGCTGGAGGTGCCGCTGCTTGTCGAGCTTGAGCCCGTTGTCGTTGACCCCTCGGTCCATGTGCACGGCCAGCTGCGGGACCCGCATCAGCGGGCGGTCCACGTTGACCAGCCGCGTCGAGCCGTCGCGCAGCGCCAGCCGGCCGGCCAGGCCGAGGTCCCGGTCGAGCCAGCTGTTCAGCAGCGGGCCGCCGTAGATCTCGACGGCGACCTGCCGCCAGCCCGCCGAGGACATGTCGGGCTGCGGCTTGACCCGCAGGCAGGGCGAGTCGGTGTGCGCGCCCGCGATCCGGAACGGCGTCTCGGGGCGCGCGCCGGCCGGCACGTACCAGGCGATGAGCGTGCCGCCGCGCAGCACGTAGTGCCCGCCGGGCTCCCCGTCCCAGGCGGCGGTCTCCACGGCCTGGCTGAATCCGGCCCTCTCCAGGCGTTCGGCCGCGGTGTGGGCGGCGTGGTACGGGGAGGGACTGGCCTGCACGTATGCGGCGAGGTCGTCGGTGTGGGCGCGGTCGAACGTACGAGGCTGTGGACTCATACGCGCCAGCATAGGAAAAACCGCGTGCCGCCACCCGGACGGGTCGCGGCACGCGGTTGCGGAAGGGAAGCGGAAGAGAAGCGGACGGCAAGCGGGCGGCAAGCGGGCGGGAGTCAGCCCCGGGGCGTCAGAAGGACTCCTCCGGCAGGTCCATCACGTCGAGCGTGACGGCCTCGGCCTGGGCCCGCTGCACACCGACGTTCGGCAGGATGTCGGTGGCGAAGAACTTCGCCGCGGCGACCTTGCCCGCGTAGAAGGCGCGGTCCTTGGGGCCGGCCGACGGCAGCTTCTCCGCGGCCACACCGGCACCGCGCAGCAGCAGGTAGCCGATCACCACGTCACCGGAGGCCAGCAGCAGCCGGGTGGTGTTCAGCCCGACCTTGTAGATCGAGCGGACGTCCTGCTCGGTGGCCGCGAGATCGGTGAGCATGGTGCCGACGATCGCCTCCAGGTCGGCGGCGGCCCGGGCGAGCTGGTCGCGGGCGACGGCGAGCTCCTCGCCGCCTACCGCCTCGGCCAGGAACTTCTTGATCTCCTCCGACAGCGAGGTCAGCGCCTGCCCCTGGTCGCGGACGATCTTCCGGAAGAAGTAGTCCTGGCCCTGGATCGCGGTGGTGCCCTCGTACAGGGTGTCGATCTTGGCGTCCCTGATGTACTGCTCGACCGGGTACTCCTGCAGGTAGCCGGAGCCGCCGTAGGTCTGCAGGGACTGGGCCAGCTGCTCGTAGGACTTCTCCGAGCCGTAGCCCTTCACGATCGGCAGCAGCAGGTCGTTGAGCCCGTGCAGCCGGGTGCTGTCGTCGCCCGCGGCCTCGGCGACCTGGATCGCGTCCTGCACCGAGGCGGTGTAGAGCACCAGCGCCCTCATCCCCTCGGCGTACGCCTTCTGCGTCATCAGCGAGCGGCGCACGTCCGGGTGGTGGGTGATGGTGACCTTGGGCGCGGACTTGTCCATGAACTGCGCGAGGTCGGGACCCTGCACTCGCTCCCTGGCGTACTCCAGCGCGTTGAGGTAGCCGGTGGACAGGGTGGCGATGGCCTTGGTGCCGACCATCATCCGGGCGAACTCGATGATCCGGAACATCTGCCGGATGCCGTCGTGCTTGCCGCCGATCAGCCAGCCCTTGGCGGGGTGCTTGTCGCCGAACGTCATCTCGCAGGTGTTGGACGCCTTCAGGCCCATCTTGTGCTCGACGTTGGTGGCGTACACGCCGTTGCGCTCGCCCAGCTCGCCGGTCTCGGCGTCGAACTCGAACTTCGGCACCATGAACAGGGACAGGCCCTTGGTGCCGGGCCCGGCGCCCTCGGGGCGGGCCAGCACGTAGTGGATGATGTTCTCCGACAGGTCGTGCTCGCCCGAGGTGATGAAGCGCTTGACGCCCTCGATGTGCCAGCTGCCGTCCTCCTGCTCGACGGCCTTGGTGCGGCCGGCGCCCACGTCGGAGCCGGCGTCCGGCTCGGTGAGCACCATGGTGGAGCCCCACTGCTTCTCGACGGCGAGGGCGGCCATCTTCTTCTGCTCCTCGGTGCCCTCCTCGTAGAGGATGCCGGCGAAGGCCGGGCCTGAGGAGTACATCCAGACCGCCGGGTTGGCGCCGAGCACCATCTCGGCGTACGACCAGATCAGCGAGCGCGGCGCGGTGGTGCCGCCGATCTCCTCGGGCAGTCCGAGCCGCCAGTACTCGGCGTCCATGAACGCCTGGTAGCTCTTCTTGAACGTCTCGGGGACCGGCGCGGTGCCGGTCTCCGGGTCGAACACCGGCGGATTGCGGTCGGCGTCGGCGTAGGACTGCGCGAGCTCGGTCTCGGACAGCCGTGCCAGCTCGCCGAGGATCTCCTTGGCGGTGTCCACGTCCATCTCCGCGAACGGTCCGGTGCCGTAGAGCTGGTCGCGGCCGAGCACCTCGAAGAGGTTGAACTCGATGTCGCGGAGGTTCGACTTGTAGTGGCCCATGACGGCGGCTCCGTATCGCTGCTGCTGTCGAAAACTGGTCGTTGGGAAAATGATGCTACCGGTCGGTAATAAGAAGCAACCCCGGACGGCGGGATGTGACCGGTTCCTCGCGGTGGCAGGAGGGCTCGGGTGGGGCGCCGCCCCCGTTACCCTAGGGGCCGTGTACGGCTACGAGCAGAGTGCGAACCCAGGTCCCGGGCCGGTCCCCGGGGCCGCCGCCATGCCCGGCGGCTACCCGGAGCCGTCCCCGCCGTCGCTCGCCGACGCGGTACGCGCCTTCACCACCGGATCGATGTCGGCCGAGGACTTCCAGGCGATCTTCGCCACGTCCAAGGTCTACTGCCCGCGCGGCGAGAACCCCGGGTTCCTCGCGCTGCACGACACCCAGCAGCCGGTCATCCCGATGTTCAGCTCGCTGAAGGAGCTGCGCCGGTACGCCGGCAAGGAGTCGAAGTACTTCGTGATCACCGGGGCGGAGGTGCTCGACCTGCTGCCGACGGGGTACGGGTTCGTGCTCGACATCGACGGCCGGCACCGGATGGTGTTCGACGCGAAGGCGGTCGAGCAGATGGTGGACTTCACCATGCGCCGGATGTACGGCTGAAAATCCCCGCGGGGCGGCGTGTCGGGCTTCCGTGCTGGCGGCCCGTGCTGGAATGATTACGCCTTGCGAGATGTTCAGAGTTCAACTAAATTGAACGCAGAGCATCCCAGAAGGAGGCCGTCATGCCCGCCGTGACCGTAGAGAACCCGCTGACCCTGCCGAGGGTCTCCGCGCCCGCGCCCGCTGAGACCCAGCAGCGCTCCGCCCTCGCCGTGAGCACCGCGCCCACCGGACTCGAGGGCGAGGGCTTCCCGGTCCGCCGCGCCTTCGCCGGCATCGACTACAAGCACCTCGACCCGTTCATCCTGATGGACCAGATGGGCGAGGTGGAGTACGCGGCGGGCGAGCCCAAGGGCACCCCCTGGCACCCGCACCGCGGGTTCGAGACGGTCACGTACATCATGGACGGAACGTTCATCCACCAGGACTCGCACGGTGGCGGCGGCACCATCACCAACGGCGACACCCAGTGGATGACCGCGGGCTCCGGGCTGCTGCACATCGAGACGCCGCCGGAGTCGCTGGTCATGAGCGGCGGGCTCTTCCACGGCCTCCAGCTCTGGGTGAACCTGCCCAAGGCGGACAAGATGATCGCGCCGAAGTACCAGGACATCAGGGCCGGCGGCCTCAAGCTGCTCACGTCGGACGACGGCGGCGCCCTCATCCGGCTGATCGCCGGCGACCTCGCGGGCCACACCGGCCCCGGCGCCACCCACACCCCGATCACGATGATCCACCTCACGCTGTCCCCCGGCGCCGAGGTCACGCTGCCCTGGCGCCCCGACTTCAACGCGCTCGCCTACGGCATGGCCGGCAGCGGCACGGCGGGCCCCGAGGCGCGGCCGTTCCACACGGGGCAGGCGGTGGTGTTCGGCGCCGGCAACGCTTTGACGCTGCGTGCTGACGGGGTGCAGGAGGCGCGGTCGCCGCGGTTCGAGGTGGTGCTGCTCGGGGGCCTCCCGATCCGGGAGCGGATGATGCAGTACGGGCCGTTCGTGATGAACACGCACGCGGAGCTGGCGCAGGCCTTCGACGATTTCCAGGCCGGCCGCCTGGGGACGATCCCGGCGGACTCGCCCCTCGGCCACTGACCCGCTCGCGCTGACGGCGCCAGATACATGCCCCGGCCAGGCCCGCGGGGCCTGCGCCCCGCCCAGAGGGCGCCCCTCAGCCGGGGCTAGCGGGACCAGGCGGGGGTCCAGGTGGCCGGGGCGGGGGGTGGGGCGGGGGAGAGGTGGGCGCGGAGGGCGGCGAGGGCCGGGTGGGGGTTGTCGGCGCGCCAGATCAGCGAGTGGGGGTAGAGCGGCACCGGCCCGCGGAGCCCGATCCGCCGCAGCCCCTGGCCGGCAGGCCACACGAGCCGGGTCTGCTCACCCACGAAGCTCGCGAGCCCCGGCGACTCCGCGATCACCTCCAGCAGCGCGTCCGTCCCGAAGTTCGGCCCCGCCGTGTCGATCGTGAAGCCGAACGCCTCGGCGAACGCGTCGTAGAACGCCCCCCACTCCGTGCCCGCGGCGATCGTCGGCATCCACAGCCGGTGCCGGGCCAGCTCGGCGGGCGTGACGGTACGGGCGGCGGCCAGCGCGTGGCCGGGACCGGTGAGCAGCTGGAGCGGCTCGTCCAGGACGCGGGCGGTCTCGACGCCCTCGGGCAGCCGGTCCGCGGGCCGCGTGACGGCCCGGAACGTCGCGTCGATCGCGCCCGAGCGGACTGCCTCCACGGCGCTGTCGGCGTCGAAGAGCGTCACCACGTCGAGGGCCGTGCCGGGGTGGGCGCGGTGGAATTCGCGCAGCAGCCCGGCGGGGGCGATCCGCGGGTTGATCACGTCGACCCGCAGCGCGCGGTGGCCGGGGCGTACGGAGGCGGCGGCCCGTTCCGCGGCCCGCAGCAGGTCCCGGGCGTGCGGCAGGAACGCCTGCCCGTCGGTGGTGAGCCGCGCGCCGCGCGCGGTGCGGGTGAACAGCCGCACGCCGAGGTCCCGCTCCAGCGCGGCGATCCGCTTCGACACGGCCTGCTGGCTGACCCCGAGGTCGACCGCGGCCTCCTGGAACTGCCCCGCGTCCGCCGCGGCCACGAAGGTGCGAACGGCCCCGAGCTCCATGCGGGCTGAGCGTAGCCGCCCGGGCCGGACGTGCCCCGCGTGGGCGCGCACAACGCGCGGTTGTGGGCGGCGGGCGCGGCGGTTGTTTGATCGCCGGGGCCGGCCTCGATTGGATGCTCGGGTCCCGGGCGGGCCGGGGAGCGAGGGGGCGGGCGCGGCGTGGGCAGGGTGGCTCTGGGGGAGCGGTTCGGGTGGCTCTGGGGGGCGTTCGCCGTCAGCACCTTCGGGACGTGGCTGGCGTTCGACGCGCTCCCGCTGATCGCCGTCGTCGTGCTGCACTCGGGGGCCGCCGCCGTGTCGGCGCTCGCGGCCGCCGGGCTCGCGGTCGGGGCGGTGGTGGCGGTGCCGCTGGGGCCCTGGGTGGAGTTCCGGCGGAAGCGGCCGGTGATGGTGGCGATGGACCTGATCCGGTGCGGGGCGATGCTTTCCGTTCCGCTCGCGTACGGGTTCGGACGGCTCGGGTACGGGCAGCTCGTCGTCGTGTCCGTGGTCGTCGCGGCGGCCGACATCACGTTCACCTCGGCGGCCGGCGCCTGCGTGAAGGCCCTGGTGCGGCCGGAGCACCTGCTCGTCGCGAACGCCAGGTTCGAGTCGACGAACTGGACCGCGAGCGTGATCGGGCCGCCGGTCGGGGGCGCGGCGATCGGGATGTTCGGGCCGGTGACGACGGTGGTGGCGGACGCCGTCAGCTACCTGCTGTCCGCCGCCGGGATCCGGGCGATCGGCGGGACGGAGCGGCACCCGGAACGCACCGAGGCGTCCCGGGGGCGGGTCGGCGACCTGCTCGAAGGGTGGCGCTACCTGCTGACGCACCGGGGGCTGCGTCCGCTGTTCCTGAACGCCGTGCTCGTCAACGGGCTGATCATGGCGGCGTCGCCGGTGCTTGCCGTGCTCATGCTGGGGCGGCTGGGGTTCGCGCCGTGGCAGTACGGGCTGGCCTTCTCGGTGCCGTGCGTGGGCGGACTGGTCGGCTCCCGGCTGGCCCGGCCGCTCGTCGCGCGGTACGGACGGCGCGGGGTCATGCTCACGTCGGGGGTGCTGCGGGTGTGCTGGTCGGTGGGGCTGGCGTTCGTGCGCCCGGGGGTGGCCGGGCTGGTCACGGTGATGGCGGTGGAGCTCGGCGTGATCACGTCGATGGGGGTGTACACGCCGGTCCTTGCGACGTACCGGCTGGAGCAGACGCCCTCCGACCGGCTCGCGCGCACGCTTTCCGCCTGGTCGGTCACCAGCAAGGCGGTGATCGCGGCGACCACCGCGCTCTGGGGCCTGCTGGCCGCCCTCACCGGCCCCCGCTTCGCCCTGGCGGCGGCCGGCCTCCTCCTCCTGACCACCCCGGCCCTCCTCCTCCACACCCCCGCCCTCTCCCCCGCCGACCCCGTCCCGGCCCCGGAATACGCCCCGTAGCCGGGCGCGGCCCCACCGGTCCGGTGGCGCTAAGCCGCTCCCACCCCCGCCGGAGGCGCCTCGTAGAGCTCGAACCAGATCGACTTTCCGTCGCCCCGCGGGTCCACCCCCCACGCGTCTGCCAGTTCCTCCATCAGGAGGAGGCCGCGGCCGGAGGAGGCCATTTCGCCGGGGGAGCGGCGGTGGGGCATGTCGTCGGAGCGGTCGCCCACCTCCACGTGGAGGCGGCGGGTGCCGGGCATGCCGGTGACCTGGGCCACCAGGACCGCGTCCTCGTCGGTGTGGACGAGGACGTTCGTGACCAGCTCGGAGACCAGGAGCACGCCGGACTCGACCTGGTCGCCGGAGACCCAGTCGTGCAGCAGCGCCCTGATGTCCTCGCGGCAGGACCTGATCTGGCCGGGGTCGTCCTGCGAGACGGTGAGCACCGTGCGGCGCACGGGCACCGCGCAGGTCGGGCCGTCCGGCTCGCGGCGCAGCAGCACCAGCGCGATGTCGTCCTCGCGGCGGTCGGCCAGCGGGCCGGTGGTGTGGTGGGAGGCGGGGCCGTGCACCGCGCCGACCAGGGCGTCGGCGAGCTCCTCCAGGTCGTCGGCGGGACCGGCCGCGAGCACGTTGCTGAGCCGCCGCCAGCCGGTGTCCAGGTCGTGGCCGCCGGTCTCGATGAGGCCGTCGGTGCACAGCAGCAGCACCTCGCCGGGTTCGAGCACCAGCCGGGTGGTGGGGTAGTCGGTGTCGGGCTCGATGCCCAGCGGCAGCCCGCCGGCGGTGCGGCGCTGGATCGTGGTGCCGTCGCCGAGCCTGATCGCCGGCTCGGGGTGGCCGGCCCGTACGACGTCGATGGTGCCGGTCAGCGGGTCGACCTCCAGGTAGAGGCAGGTCGCGAACCGTACGTCGGCCGAGCGCCCCTGGTCGGCCAGGCCCGCCAGGAACCGGGAGGTGCGGGAGAGCACCGCGTCCGGCCCGTGCCCCTCGGCCGCGTAGGCGCGCAGCGCGATCCGCAGCTGGCCCATCAGGCCCGCGGCCTGCACGTCATGCCCCTGGACGTCGCCGATCACGATCGCGGTGCGGCCGGACGGCAGGTCGATCACGTCGTACCAGTCGCCGCCGACCTGGAGCCCGCCGCCGGTGGGCACGTACCGGGTGGCGACGGCCATCCCGCTGACGCCCGGCTCGCTGGCCGGGAGCATCGTGCGCTGGAGGCCGTCGGACAGGGCCCGCTCGGACTCCTGCTGCTGCGCCCGGGACAGCGCCTGCCCCAGCATCCTGGCCACCGTCGTCAGCACCGACCGCTCGTCGGGCGTGAAGTCCACCGGATCGCGGAAGGCGGCCATCCAGGCGCCGATCGTCCGGCCCGCCACGATCAGCGGCAGATACGCCCAGGAGGTGCGGCCGTACGGCTTGATCAGCGGCCAGGTGACCGGGAAGCGCTCCTCGTACGCGGCCGGGCTCGGCAGGTAGACCGCCTGCCCGGTGCGGGCGACCAGCGCGGCCGGGTAGTCGGTGGCCAGCGGCATGTCCAGCGGGAAGCCCTCGGCGAGCTCCTGGCCGTGGTGGCCGCGCATCGCCAGCCGGTCGCCCTCCACGCCGAAGACCGCGAGGCCGTCCGGTGAGAAGCCGGGCATGGACAAGGTGGCGGCCACCCGCAGCACCTCGGCGGTGGAGTCGGCCTCGGCCAGCGCCCGGCCCGCGTCCAGCAGGAACGCCTCGCGGGCCCGCCGCCAGTCGCCGGTGGGCAGCGCGCCGCGCGGCAGGCTGCCGCCGCGCACCTCGTGCACGATGCCGAGGATCGCCCGGCCCTCGGGGCGCATCCGGGTGCGGATCGTCCTGATGATCTGCCCGCCGTCGCCGACCACCCGCAGCAGCGCCTCCGCGACGGTGCCCTCGGCGGCGGCCAGCGACACCGCGGCGGACAGCGACACGTAGTCGGCCGCGTGCAGACAGGCCCGCACGGTGGACGACCGGTGCGTCGCGGCGCCGCCTGGGAGCCCCAGCAGCCGGGCCGTGCGGTCGTCCACCGTGACGGAGCCGGTGGCCTCGTCCCACTGCCACAGGCCGGAGCCGACGGCGTCGAGGACGTCCTCGGTGCGCATTTTCCCAGTTTATGGGGCTTGGGATGGTATAGGGCAATGTGGGGCGCCTCCCGAGCCGTCCGGGGCTGCCCGGGGGCGCCCTTGACCGGATGGGGGCGGGCACCTCGCGCCGGTAGGCTGAGTGCGGCCACTGGCCCGGCCAAACCCCTGAACCGCGATCCCCTAGGACGAAGCGAATGCACCGGTACCGGTCCCACACCTGCGGCGAGCTGCGCGCCACCGACGTCGGAGCCGACGTCCGCCTCTCCGGCTGGCTGCACAATCGCCGCGATCTGGGCGGCATCCTCTTCGTGGACCTGCGCGACCACTACGGCTTCACCCAGCTCGTCGTGCACCCGGGATCGGCCGTCTACGACCGGCTCAGCGGCCAGTCCAAGGAGTCGGTGCTGCGGATCGACGGCCGGGTGGTGGCGCGCTCCGCGGAGAACGTCAACCCGGAGCTGCCGACCGGCGAGGTCGAGGTCGAGGTCACCTCCCTCGAAGTGCTCGGCGCCGCCGACCCGCTGCCGTTCCCGGTCTTCCCCGAGGACAACGCGAACGAGGAGATGCGGCTCACCAACCGCTTCCTGGACCTGCGCAGGCAGCGCATGCACCGCAACATCATGCTGCGCAGCCAGGTCATCTCCTTCCTGCGCCGCGAGATGACCGCGCTCGGCTTCAACGAGCTGGCCACCCCGATCCTGTCCGCGACCTCCCCCGAGGGCGCGCGCGACTTCCTGGTGCCCTCCCGGGTGCACGCGGGCAAGTTCTACGCGCTGCCGCAGGCCCCGCAGCAGTTCAAGCAGCTGCTGATGATCTCCGGCTTCGACCGCTACTTCCAGATCGCGCCCTGCTTCCGCGACGAGGACTCCCGCGCCGACCGCTCGCCCGGCGAGTTCTACCAGCTCGACGTCGAGATGAGCTTCGTGGAGCAGGAGGACGTGTTCGGCGTCATCGAGAAGGTGATGACGGACCTGTTCACCGAGCTCGGCGGCGGCCGGAGCGTGACCTCGCCGTTCCCGCGGATCCCGTTCCGCGAGTCGATGCTCAAGTACGGCAACGACAAGCCCGACCTGCGCGCCGCGCTCGAACTCGTGGACGTCTCCGCGGTGTTCGCCGGCTCCGGGTTCAAGGCGTTCGCCGGCAAGCACGTACGGGCGCTGGCCGTGCCGGACACCGCGGGCCAGTCCCGGAAGTTCTTCGACCAGCTCGGCGAGTACGCGGTCTCGCTCGGCGCCAAGGGCCTGGCGTGGGTGCGGGTCGGCGACGACAACGCGCTCAGCGGGCCGATCGCGAAGTTCCTCACCGAGGAGGACGTGGCGGCGCTCACCGCCGCGGTCGGCGCGAAGCCGGGCACCGCGATCTTCTTCGGCGCGGGGGAGTTCGACGAGGTCTCCAAGATCATGGGCCCGGTGCGGGTCGAGGCGGCCAAGCGGGCCGGGCAGTTCGAGGAGGACGTGTTCCGGTTCTGCTGGATCGTGGACTTCCCGATGTTCGAGCGGAACGAGGACACCGGCGCGGTCGAGTTCTCGCACAACCCGTTCTCCATGCCGCAGGGCGGCCTCGACGCGCTGGAGACCAAGGACCCGCTGGACATCCTGGCCTGGCAGTACGACATCGTCTGCAACGGCATCGAGCTGTCGTCCGGCGCGATCAGGAACCACGAGCCCGACGTGATGTACAAGGCGTTCGAGATCGCCGGGTACTCGCGGGAGACGGTCGAGGCGGAGTTCGGCGGCATGCTGCGGGCGTTCCACTTCGGCGCCCCGCCGCACGGCGGGATCGCCCCCGGCGTCGACCGGATGGTGATGCTGCTCGCGGACGAGCCGAACATCCGCGAGACGATCGCGTTCCCGCTGAACCAGAACGCGCAGGACCTCCTGATGGGAGCGCCGTCGGAGGTCGAGGAGAGCCGGCTGCGCGAGCTCCACATCGCGCTCCGCAAGCCCGCTCCCAAGGTCTAGCCCCGGGGGCCCGCGCGCCGGTGGTGAGGCGCGCCACCGTCCTGGCTTGTCGCGCAGTTCCCCGCGCCCCTATCGGGGCGCACCCTTGCCGGGAGGCAACCTCCGCCAGGAGGCAACCGGGGGGCCGGGTCACCCGGTTAACGGGGGTGTGGAAGGGAAACACGTTGGGCGACGGCGGGTTCGAGCAGTTCGTGGCGGCGCGCGGGCAGCGACTGCTGCGCGTCGCCTGGCTGCTCACCGGCGACGCGCACCTCGCGGAGGACCTGCTCCAGACCGTCCTCGCCCGGGTCTGGCCCAAGTGGCAGCGGCTGGCGGACGAGAGCCCGGAAGCGTACGTGCGCAAAGCCCTCGTGCACACCTACGCCTCCTGGTGGCGGCGCCGCTGGCGCGGCGAGGTGCCGCACGCCGAACTGCCGGACCGGGCCGCGCCGTCGGACCCGTTCGCCGGCGTCGACCTGGAGCAGACCCTCGCCTCGGCGATCCGCGCACTGCCCGTACGGCAGCGGGCCGTGGTCGTGCTGCGCTACTTCGAGGACCTGAGCGTGGCCGAGACCGCCGAGGTGCTCGGCTGCTCGGAGGGCACCGTCAAGAGCCAGGCGTCCAAGGCGCTGCACTCGCTGCGCGGCCGGCTGCCGGCGACGGCGGAGGAGGTGGACGTCTGTGAGTGAGCCGACGCCTCAGGAACGCGAGCTGCGGGTGCTGCTGGAGCGGGTGGTGCCGCAACTGCCCAGGCCCGCGCAGCGGTTGGAACGGATCAAGGCCCGCGCCCGGGTCCGCAGGCGGCGCCGGCAGGCGGGGCTGGCCGCGACCGCGGTCGCGGCCGTCGCGCTGGCCGGGCTGACGCTGCCCGGCACCGTACGGTCCCAGGAGTCGGCCGGGGCGCCGGCCGGCACCTCGGCCGCGCTCATCGCGCCGACCACCCGCGCGTCCGCCACCGGGACCGAGCCGCCCACCCACCCGCCGACCCGGGCGTCGACCACCGACTCGCGCTACGACGAGGCCGCCTTCCCGGACGCCGGCGGGGTGACGCTCGCGCTGCCCCCGGGCTGGTACCGGGCGGCCACGACCGGCACCGGGTATGTGGCCACCCAGCCGCTCGCGCCCGCCAAGTGCCTGGTCAAGAAGATCCCTTACTGCTCGCCGCTGGCGGCCCCGCTGCGGCCCGGCGGGGTGCTGGTGCTGCTCGTGGCGGAGCACAACGCGGTGCTCGCCAGGAAGGCCGGCTTCGACCGCTCGGCCCGGGCGGTCGACACGCCCAAGTCCTGCCGGGTCGTCGGCGGCAGCAGCGAGCTGGAGGTGCTGCTCGCCGACGCGAGCCGACCCAAGAGCGACGTGGTGGTCACCGCGTCGATATGCATGGCGCCACCCACCGGCCGGCGGAAGGACGAGGCCCGCGAGCTCGTGCTCGGCGCCAAGTTCACCTGACGCCCGCGGCCCACCGCGGCCGCCCGTAGTCCCCCCACCGATCAACGCCCCGCTCCGAAAGGCCCGTTCCATGCTCTCGACCCGCCGCTCCGCCGCCACGGCGACCCTGGCGGCCCTCGCCGCGGCCTCCCTGCTCGCCGTCGCAGGCTGCTCCGGTTCCGGTGCGGGCGTCCGGCGGTCGCACGTGTCGGAGGAGGGCCCGCTGAGCACCGTCGTCAACGGCAAGGCGGGCCGCTCCGCGCCGGTCCCGGCGAACGCCGCGCCGGCGACCACCCCGGCCCCGGCCGGGCTGCCCGGCGTCGGCCCGAAGACCGCCGCAGAGGTGCCGGCCGACGCGACCCAGGCCGTCCTGGTCACCGGCGCGGGCCCGGACGCGAACACGTCCAGCGTCACCCTCTACGTCCGCACCGACGCGGACGCGAGCTGGACGGCGGCCGGCCCCGCCTGGCCGGCCCACAACGCGCTGCGCGGCTGGACCGCACAGCACCACACCGGTGATCTGCGGTCCCCGGTCGGGGTGTTCGACCTCACCGACGCGGGCGGCCGGCTGCCGGACCCGGGCACCAGGCTCAGCTACGACCACGCGCCGATCGGCTTCACCGTGCACGGCACCGGCTTCCACGGCGAGTCGCTCAGGGGCGCGTTCGACTACGTGATCGCCATCAACTACAACCGCAAGCCCGGCACTTCACCGCGCGACTGGACCCGCCCGCTGGGCGAGTCCCGCGGCGGCGGCATCTGGCTGCACGTGGACCACGGCGGCCCCACCCAGGGCTGCGTGTCGCTGCCGCCCGCGGTGATGAAGACGCTGCTGCGCACCCTGACCCCGGCCCACCACCCGGTGGTGGTGATGGGAGACGCCAAGTCGCTGGCACAGTAAGCGCGTCGGGCCGGGCGGACCGGGCCGCCCGGCCGGTCCCGCTACGCCGCCGAGTCCGCGTCCGGGTCGCCGCCGAACCGCTCGACGTATCCCGCGAGATCGTCCTCGGTGATCTTGGTGAAGAGCACCGGGGGCACCGTGAACGGGGTGCCCGCGGGCACGCTGGACAGCGTCAGCGCCTCGGACCGGGTCACCCAGTCCGCGTCGTCGCCGGGCAGTGTGAACGCGGCCCGCATCGCGGCGGCGGAGGACGGGATGAACGGCGCGGAGACCACCGCGTAGAGCCGGATCAGGTTCATCGCGATCCGCAGGGTGAGCGCGGCGCCCTCGGGGTCGGTCTTGATCTCCATCCAGGGCGCCTTCTCCTCCAGGTAGGAGTTGCCCGCGCTCCACAGCGCGCGCAGCGACTGCGCGGCCTTGCGGAACTGGAGGGTTTCCATGTGGCCCTCGTATTCGGCCAGCAGGCCGGCGATCTGCACGCCGAGCCGCTCCTCGGCCGGTCCGGCCGCGGCGCCGGCCGGCACCTCGTCACCGAAGCGCTTGCGCGAGAACGACAGCACCCGGTTGACGAAATTGCCGAGAGTGTCGGCGAGATCCTTGTTCACCGAAGCCGCGAACAACTCCCAGGTGAACGAAGTGTCATCGGATTCCGGCGCATTGGCGATCAGGAAGTAGCGCCAGTAGTCGGCGGGCAGCAGTTCGAGTGCGGCGTCGGTGAAGACGCCGCGGCGCTGCGAGGTGGAGAACTTGCCGCCGTAGTAGTTGAGCCAGTTGAACGCCTTGACGAAGTCGACCTTCTTCCACGGTTCCCTGGTGCCCAGTTGGGTCGCCGGGAACATCACGGTGTGGAAGGGCACGTTGTCCTTGGCCATGAACTGGGTGTAGCGGACCGGGTCTTGAGGGCCGTCCGCCTCGTACCACCACGACTTCCAGTCCCGCACTTCACCGTCCGGCGCCGAGTCCGCCCACTCCTTGGTGGAACCGATGTACTCGATCGGCGCGTCGAACCAGACGTAGAACACCTTTCCTTCGGCGGCCAACTCAGGCCAGGTGTCCGCGGGGACGGGAACCCCCCAGTCGAGGTCGCGGGTGATCGCCCGGTCCTGAAGTCCCTCGGTGAGCCATTTACGGGCGATCGAGGAAGCCAGGGTGGGCCAGTCGTCGCCATTGGCGTCGATCCACTCCTCGACCTCGCCGGCCAGCTTCGACTGGAGGAGGAAGAGGTGCTTGGTCTCGCGGACCTCCAGCGCGCTGCTGCCGCTGATGGCCGAGCGCGGGTCGATCAGGTCGGTCGGGTCGAGCACCCGGGTGCAGTTCTCGCACTGGTCGCCGCGGGCCTTGTCGTAGCCGCAGTGCGGGCAGGTGCCGACGATGTAGCGGTCCGGCAGGAAGCGCTCGTCGGCCAGCGAGTAGACCTGGCGGATGGCCCGCTCCTCGATGAAGCCGTTGGCCTGGAGGGTCCGCGCGAAGTGCTGGGTGATGTCCCGGTTCTGCGCCGAGGAGCTGCGGCCGAAGTGGTCGAAGGACAGCGCGAAGCCGTCGTAGATCGCCTTCTGCGCGTCGTGCGCCTGCGCGCAGAAGACGTCGACCGGCAGCCCGGCCTCCTTCGCGGCGAGTTCCGCGGGGGTGCCGTGCTCGTCGGTGGCGCAGATGTACAGGACGTCGTGCCCGCGGCTGCGCAGATACCTGGCGTGCACGTCGGCCGGGAGCATGGACCCCACCATGTTGCCCAGGTGCTTGATCCCGTTGATATAGGGGAGGGCAGAGGTGATGAGGTGACGAGCCATTGCAGGCTGCTCCCAATTCGTTGCGTGGAGTGAGGAATTCAGCTTCCGACCGTCAATCGTATCTGACGGTACGGGGGTAACCGCGACCGCATTTCACATTACGGGCGATGACGGTCACGGGTCGGGCCTGAAGATCACGCGCCGTGACTGCACGTGCACATGCACGTGCACATGCACGTGCTCTCGACACGAGTTATCATCACTGGTACCAGACAATGGCACCTATTGGGAGTGGCTATGCGCCGGACGCACAACGGAATGGCCGCAGAAGACCTTACGGGCGTGGTCTGGCAGAAGAGCAGGCACAGCAATGCCAATGGCACCTGTGTGGAGTTCGCGGCGCTGCCGGACGGCGACGTCGCGGTGCGCAATTCACGCTTTCCGGACGGCCCGGCGCTCATATACACCAGGGCCGAGATCGAATCGATGATCATCGGGGTCAAGGCGGGCGAGTTCGATCACCTGGCGGGGCAGCCGTAAGGCGGCCCCGTGCCCGATGCGTCAGCAGGGCCCGCCGGGCGCCAGAAAAAGCGCCCAGACCACCTTTCCGGCTCCGCTCAGCGGTGCCCAGCCCCACTTCTCACTGAACGACTCGACCAGATGCAGCCCGCGGCCGGTCTCGGCCACGAAGTCCGCCTCCTTGGTGACCGGTGCCACGCCGCTGGGGTCGCGCACCGCGCAGACCACGCGTGAGGTCCAGCGCACCAGGCTGAGCCGTACCGGCGCGCCGGGGGTGCCGGCCGGTACCGCGTAGCGCAGGGCGTTGGTGACCAGTTCGGACGAGACCAGTTCCATGGAATCGCGCAGCGCGCCCAGTTCCCAGCGCTGAAGGGTGCTCCGGGTGAAGCGGCGCGCCTCGCGCACCGACTCGAGGACGGCGGGCAGCTCACAGGTGGCGCCGTTACCGGCGGCGAGTCGCTCGGGCGCGAGCACGCCTTGCCATAACGGCTCCAACACGGGTGCCGCCATCTCTGACCTCATACGTGCCCCCGGAGTATCTGCACGCCCACCATGCTCATGGATCAGCACCCTGCTGTGCAAGGGCGTCTGCACGTGCATCTGCAAGGAATTTATGCACGTGACGATGGAGAGTGACCGTACGGGTACTGCCCGGAGTCCATTAGTGGCAGACTGCTGACGAACCAAGGGCGGAGCGTGACTTATGAGCGCAGGGCAGCCGGGAGGCGGGTCCATCGTGCGACGAATGCTGCTCGGGGCGCAGCTGCGGCGGCTGCGTGAGTCCAGGGGCATCAGCAGGGAGGACGCGGGCTACTCGATCCGCGCGTCCGAATCGAAGATCAGCCGCATGGAGCTGGGCAGGGTCAGCTTCAAGGAGCGCGATGTGGCCGACCTGCTGTCGCTCTACAACGTGACCGAGGAAGGCGAGCGACAGGCGATGCTGGGCCTGGTCAGGGAGGCCAACGCGGCCGGCTGGTGGCACGGTTACGGCGAGGTGATGCCGACCTGGTTCCAGACCTACGTGGGCCTGGAGGAGTCGGCGGCGCTGATCCGCACCTTCGAGGTGCAGTTCGTGCACGGCCTGCTGCAGACGGAGGACTACATCAGGTCGGTGATCCGGCTTGGTCACCCCGACGGAGCAGACGCCTGGGTGGAGAGACGAGTCGGTCTACGCCTGGAGCGGCAGAAGCTGCTCGTCTCCGAGCGGGCACCGCACTTCGTGGCGGTGATGGACGAGGGAGCGCTGCGTCGGCCGTTCGGCGGATCCAAGGTGATGCGCGATCAGGTCCGGCACATACTCGACGCGGCCGCCGCGCCCAACGTCGACGTCCGGGTGCTGCCGTTCAGCACCGGCGGCCACGCGGCCGGCGGCGGCGCGTTCACGCTGCTGAGCTTCCCGGAGTCCGATCTGCCCGATCTGGTGTATCTCGAACAGCTCACCGGCGCCCTCTACATCGACAAGCACGACGAGATGGTCGAGTACAGCCGGGCGATGAACGGCCTTGAACGGGCAGCCCTTACGCCGACCGAATCCCTTGACTGGTTGAATTCATTTCAGCGCGAGCTGTGAATCGAGTTCACCCTGACGAAAGGGATGATGTGTCCTACTTTTCCGACCTGGCGCAGCAGTACATAGCCGGAAGTTGGAGTTCCGGTTCCGGTTCGTGGGACATAGTCGATTTCAATCCGTACAACGGTGACAAACTGGCCTCCATAGCGGTGGCCACCACCGACGAGGTCGACCAGGCGTACCGGTCCGCGGAGCGGGTGCAGCGCGAGTGGGCCGGGACGAACCCGTACGCCCGCAGGCTGGTGTTCGAACGGGCGCTGCGGATCATCGAGGAGCGCGAGGCCGACATCACCGCGGCGATCATCGCGGAGCTCGGCGGCACGTACCTGAAGGCCGCCTTCGAGATCGGCCTCACCAAGGACATGCTGCGCGAGGCGATGCAGATCGCGCTGCGCCCCGAGGGGCGCATCCTGCCCTCGCCGGTCGACGGCAAGGAGAACCGCGTCTACCGGGTGCCGGTCGGCGTGGTCGGGGTGATCAGCCCGTTCAACTTCCCGCTGTTCCTGGGCATGAAGTCCATCGCGCCGGCGCTCGCGCTGGGCAACGGCGTGGTGCTCAAGCCGCACCAGAACACCCCGATCGTCGGCGGCACCCTGATCGCGAAGATCTTCGAGGACGCCGGCCTGCCGCCCGGCCTGTTCAACGTGGTGATCACCGACATCGCCGAGATAGAGGACGCCTTCCTCGAGCACCCGGTGCCCAAGGTGATCTCCTTCACCGGCTCCGACTACATCGGCCGCCATGTCGCCACCGTCGCCGCCTCGCACTTCAAGCGGACGGTGCTGGAGCTCGGCGGCAACAGCGCGCTGGTCGTGCTGGAGGACGCCGACATCGACTACGCCGTGGACGCCGCGGTCTTCAGCCGGTTCGCGCACCAGGGCCAGGTCTGCATGGCCGCCAACCGGGTGCTGGTCGACCGGTCGGTGGAGCAGGAGTTCACCGAGAAGTTCGTCGCCAAGGTGGCCTCGCTGCGGGTCGGCGACCCGGCCGACCCCGACACCCAGCTCGGCCCGCTGATCAACGCCACCCAGGCCGACCACCTGAGCACCGCGGTCAACGAGGCGATCGAGCAGGGCGCCACCGCGCTGCTGCACGGCGAGCTCGACGGCACCCTGATGTCCCCCTCGGTGCTCACCGGGCTCGCACCGGACGCGTCGATCCTGCACCGCGAACTCTTCGGCCCGGTGGTGCTGCTGGTGCCCTTCGACGGGGAGGACGAGGCGGTGCGGATCGCCAACGACACCCCGTTCGGGCTGAGCGGCGCGGTGCACACCGCCGACACCGAGCGCGGCGTGCGCTTCGCCCGGCGGGTCGCCACCGGCATGATGCACGTCAACGACGGCACCATCGCCGACGAGCCGATCGTGCCGTTCGGCGGCGAGAAGGCGTCCGGCGTCGGCCGGCTGAACGGGGAGGCGACGGTGGACGCGTTCACCACCGTGCAGTGGATCTCGATCCAGCACGGCAGGAGCGGGTTCCCGTTCTGACGGCGACTGCTCTGGCGGCGAGTGCTCTGACGGCCACGGCCTCGGCGGCGGCTGCCCCGTTCTGACGGGGCCGGCCGCTCTGCCGGGGCCGCCCGTGCCGGTACCCGCCGTATCGTCCCCGGATGCGATCTTCATCCCTCCGGGTGAACATCGACCCCTTATGCCCTTGGCGGCCTCCCGAACCGCCACAGGGCGCCGCTACGTTTACCGCAGGTCACGTGAGGGGGACGAGGGTGCACCAGGGGGAACCGCCGGAGCCGGTGGGGCGGTCCGGCGACGCACCGCCGCCGCCGACTCCGTACGCCCGTACGTACCGGTCCGGTGAGGCCGTGGTGGTCGAGCTGCGCGGCGAGCTGGACCTGGGCACGGCGCAGCACGTCCACCAGCACCTGGACGCGGTGACGCTGTGGCGTTCGCCACGCCGGGTGGTGGTCGATCTCGGGCCGCTGGAGTTCATCGACTGCTACGGGCTGTCGCTGCTGGTACGCACCCGGCGCCGGGTGCTCGACGGCGGCGGCTCGTTCCGGCTGGCCTGCGACCACCGGCCGACCCGCAAGCTGCTGTCCATGACGGGTCTTGACGGGGTGTTCCATCCGGTCAGGACGCTGCCGGAGGCGCTGGCCGAGTAGCCGGACCGGGGCCGGGCGGTAAGCCGGCCGCCCCGGTGCGGAGCGCAATGCGGCAATTCCGCTATTACCGCCGAACCCTCACCCATCCCGCATTTATGGTCACCGAATTCCGGACCACGTACAGTGGCTGGCCGGGCAACCGCCCGAGCCTGTAACAGATGTGACCCACGTCATAGAACGGCCGGGTCACTGATGGTAAACGTGGGGCCTCGCCGACGTGCGCGCGAGCCACCGGACCGAAGGTGTGGGAATGGGCGTTCGTGGGCGCAAGCCTGAGAAACGCAGTCGCAAGCGGTGGATCATCGCGATAGCGGTGTCGTTCGTCGTGCTGCTCGTGGGCGGCGCCGGGGCGATCTACCTCAAGCTCAACGCCAACATCGCCACCTTCGACTCCGCCGGGCTGAGCAAGAACCGCCCGTCGGCGGCAGCCGCCGACGCCAACGGGGACAAGGCCGAGAACGTCCTGCTGATCGGCTCCGACACCCGCGCCGGTGAGAACGGGGCGCTCGGCGGCTCCGCCTCCGGCCCGGTCGGCCGCTCGGACACCACGATCCTGCTGCACGTCTACCCCGACCACAAACACGCGGTCGGCGTCTCGATACCGCGTGACTCGCTGGTGGACATACCGCCCTGCCTGCTGCCGAACGGCAAGTGGTCGCCGGACCAGCCGAACGCCCAGTTCAACTCGGCGTTCTCGATGGGCGACACGGCCAAGGGCAACCCGGCCTGCACACAGAACACCGTGGAGAAGCTCTCCGGGCTGCGGGTGGACCACACCATGGTGGTGGACTTCGCCGGCTTCGCCTCCATGACCTCCGCCGTGCACGGCGTGAGCGTCTGCGTGCCCAACGACATCTACCAGGGGGACATGAACCCCAACCTGGGCTACAAGGGCAAGATCGTCCTCCACAAGGGCACGCAGAGCCTGCAGGGGCAGCAGGCGCTGGACTACGTACGGGTACGGCACGGGGTCGGTGACAACTCCGACGTCGGACGGATGCTGCGCCAGCAGGCGTTCCTGTCCGCGCTGATCAGCAAGGTCAAGGGCGAGGGCATGAACCCGACGACGCTGCTGCCGCTGGCCAATGCCGCCACCAAGTCGCTGACCGTCGACTCCGGGCTGGGCAGCGCCAAGAAGCTGCTGTCGTTCGGGCTGTCGCTGAAGAACATCGACCTGAAGAACATCCAGTTCATCACCGCGCCGTGGAAGTACGCCGGAGCCCGGATCGACCTGGTGCACCCCGACGTCGACAACCTCTTCGCCGAACTGCGCGCCGACCGCACGCTGGAAGGCGTGAACGCGTCCGGCAAGACCACCACGGCCACGCCGAAGCCGACGGCGCCGCCGGCGATCGACGGCAAGGGGATCATGGTGTCGGTCTACAACGGCACCGTCACCGACGGCCTGGCCGGCAAGGGCGCGGACAAGCTCAAGGCCGCGGGCTTCGAGGTGATGAACGTGACCACCGCGCAGTCCCAGGACCACGACACGACGAGGATCGAGTACGGCACGGCCCCCGACGCGAAGACCCAGGCCGAAACGGTGGCCAGGCTCTTCCCCGGCGCGCAGCTCGTCCAGCTCGACACGACAGGCGTGAACGTCGTCCTGGGCAAGGACTTCGCCGCGAACCCGACGGCCACGGCCGCCCCGACCCCGGCCACCCCGAAGCCCCTCCCCTCGACGCTCACCCAGCAGGCGAGGAGCGCGGACGCGGACCCGTGCTCCAAGCTCTCCTACGGCTGAGCCCCTTTCCCGCCCGCGGGGCGCCCCTGGCCGGGGGTGGGTGCTGGGGGGCCCGCGGCGGCGGCTATGCTCCGGCTTTCCAGCCCCTCGCGTTCCGCGACGGCTGTTGAGACCTGTGGGGGGTCACCGATGCGCGATACGCGCACCCGGCGGCGTGCGATTTTCCGCACGTCCGTCTTCGTCACCACCGCCGCGATCGGTGCGGCACTCGCACCCGCGGCCGTCGCCGACGCGAACTCCGCCTCGGCGCCGGAACAGGTGACGAGCATCACCACCAACGCCGACGGCACGATCTCCGTCGGCCTGCGGGGCGACACGACACCGGACTGGGTCCAGATCACCGTCAGGGCCTCGGGCGCGCCCGACTCCGCGGCCCTGTACAGCACCAAGGACGTCACCGAGACGCCGTCCGCCGGCGCCGTCACCGCGACCACCGACGCCCTCGTCACACTCCCGTCCGGCACCGCCTACGGCGACTACCCGGTCGACGTCGACTTCCAGCTGCCCGGCGGCGACGTCCAGCACTACGCCGCGGGCCTGACCGACGACGCCAACTGGCTCAAATACCTCAAGCACGCCTCGGTCGGCGGCCTGATGTACGACCGCGAGAACACCGACTGGTGGCACCGCACCGCGGCGCTGAGCGGCCACGTCAACGTGCTCGACCCGGCGACCGGCCGCACCGGCCCGGCCCCGGCCGGCACCAAGGTCAAGCTCAACTGGTCCGAGCAGCAGACCCCGGCGGCGAACGTCCCCGAGACCGCCGTCGCCCAGACCGACGACAACGGCGACTTCCGCTACTCCACGGACGTCGACGGCGCGGTGACCGGCGGCGCGGCCTTCGTCACCGCCGCGGGCCCGGACACGATGCCCGGGAACCCGGGCAAGAGCCCGGACCTGCCGATCGTCGTCTCCAGCTACCGGCTCACGGCCGCGCCCAACCCGCCCTCGGTGCACCGCGGCACGGTCTTCCGCATCCAGGGCAAGGTGGAGTTCCAGACCACCGGCGGCGACTGGAAGCCGTTCCCGGCCGGTGCGCTGGTCTACACCGCGACGCACGAGCCGGACTACACCACCGGCCGGCAGAACGGCATGATCGCCGCGGGCGCCACCAACGACTCCGGCGCGTACTCGTACCCGATCACCGGCTACAACACGACGGTGCTGCACAGCTACCTGTACCCGTCGCCGTACCTGGTGCCGGCGGGCGCGGTCAGCACGGTGTACGTGCCGACGGCCGGTTCGATCACGCTGCCGAAGTTCACGATCGACGAGTTCGCGACGGTGAAGACCACCGGGCGGCTGAACGGCGACTGCGCCGACCAGACGCTGGACTTCCAGTACTCGGCGAACGGCACGACCGGCTGGCGGACGATCGCCAAGACGGTCACGGGCGCGGCCACGAACGGCTACTGCTCGTACTTCATCGCGGCGGACGGCGGCTGGGACGGCTGGTACCGGGTCTACCACCCCGAGACGCAAGCGATGCTGACCGTCCAGACCCAGACCCCGCGGCTGCGCCGCACCCGCACCCAGATGTCGATCGCGGTCTCCTCGACCCGCCCGGCCAACCACGCCAAGTTCACGGTCAGCGGCGTGGTGATCCAGCTCGGCGCGAACGGCTGGGTGCACGAGAACAAGGCGCACGTGGTGCTCCTCTTCCGCCCGAAGGGCGACACCCAGTGGTACTGGGTGGTGAAGGGCTACACGAACACCGCGGGCCGCTACACGTTCAACCTGAACACCGGCGACTTCACCGACGGCACGTGGGCGGCGTACCTGGACACGGACGCCACGCACTTCTACAGCGAGACCCCGCAGATCCCGGTGGACATCCGCTAGCCCCACCGGACTGACCCGTTGTCCCAACAGGGGGGCGCCGCACCGGAGTTGCTCCGGCGCAGGCGCCCCCTTTCGCCGTCTACCGGGTGCCGCGGTTCAGCGCGGTGACGACGGTGGCGTGGAAACGGTCCACGGCCTCGTCCACGCTGCGGATGAAGCCGGTTTCGGCGCTGCCGCGGGTGCTGCCCATCGTCTTGAGCAGCGACAGCCGGAAACCGGTGATGGCGGCGCCGTCCCGGGGGAGCAGGTCGGCCGGTTCGGGCCGCAGGCGCTCCAGGGTGCCGCGGGGGCCGTTGCCCGGTCCGTCGGTGAGGGTCTCCACGTGCACGTCGGCCGGGGCGTCCGCGAGTTGGCGCACCAGCCGCTTGGCCCAGGTGAGCGGCTGCCCCTGCTCGGGCGCCGGGATCTCGATCGAGGTACGCAGCCGCCCGGTACGAAGGTCGGCGTGCAGCGCTTTGTCGCGTGCGCGGCTCCGCGTGCGGGCGCTCCCGGCTTCACTAGGGGGGCGGGGCTGTGTCCGATGTGCGGCTCCGCCGCGTGGGCGTTCCCGGCTTCACCAGGGGCGCGGGGAACTGCGCGACAAGCCACCGATGGCCGGGGGCCGGCAAACTACCGCAAGTGGCTTGGCAGTCGGCCCGCCCGCAGGGCGCGCTGTGGCTGAGCGCGCAGTTCCCCGCGCCCCTGACGGGGCGAGTTCCGGCCCGATCGAGCCCCCGGCCGACGGGGGCGTCGGCGCCCGGTATCGGCAGCACCCTCTGGCCAGCGCGCGCCGAGCGGCGATGTCGAGGTAGTCCTGCACCTGGACGGCGCGGAGCGGGTTGCCGTTGGTCTTCGTCTCGACCAGCGCCGTCCACAGCTTGCCGGCCCGCTCGACCCGGATCAGGCCGTCCGGGCGGCGCGGGCTGTCGCCGTGCGGCAGCGAGACCTCGGTGAACGTCTCCATCCGGCCGGCCGGGGCGCCGAACGCGGCCGTCAACCGCCGCCCGAACTCCGGGACCTGGGTCATCACGGCGAGCAGCACGGAGGTCGCCCGCATCTCGCGCTCGCGGTCGCTCTTGAGGGTGCCGACCGGGAACAGCCGGGCCTGGTGCCAACTGTCGTTCTCCGCGAGGGACTTCTTGGCGACGACGGGGAGGGTGATCTTCTTTCTGGCGGTACGGGGGCGGCGCGCCGGGGCGGGCGGCTGCGGGGCCGTTGCCGTTTGCTGTTGCTGCTCCTGCGCCGGGGGAGGCGGCGGGACCAGCGACTTGACGGGTTCGGGCGCCGGGGCCGGTTCCAGCGGTTCGGCGGCCGCCTCCGCCACCTGCTCGTCGTCGTCATCGACGTCGATGCCGAAGTCGGTGGCCAGCCCGGCGAGACCGGATTCGTAACCCTGCCCGACGGCCCGGAACTTCCAGCCGCCGTCCCGCCGGTAGAGCTCGCCGAAGATCATCGCGCGGATCTCGCCGGCGTCCTCGACGGCGAACCGCAGCAGGTCCTCGCCGGCCCGGTCGGCCAGCACCAGGCACAGGTCGTCCAGGTCCCCGAACCCGGCGCCCCCGTACCGGCTGGCCGCCAGCACGATCCGCTGCACCTCGGGCGGCGTCGCCGCCAGGTCGAGGCTGATCCGGTCCTCGCTGCCGTCGCCCGTCGGCGTCTTCCCGAGCAATTGCACGGTGCCGTCCTCGGCGGCCGGGTGGTTGTAGAAGTAGAAGTCCGCGTCGCTCCGGACCTTCCCGTCCCCGTCGAGCAGCAACACGGACACATCCGCGTCCCCGTCCCCACTCGCGCCCGGCCGGGGCCCGAAGGTGCGGCTCCGGTTACCCCAGGGGCGCGGGGAACTGCGCTACCAGCCCTCCACCGGCCGGTGGTCCGGCAACGACCGGAAGTGGCTTGGCGGTCGGGCCGCCTGCGGGCGCGCTCTGGCTGAGCGCGCAGTTCCCCGCGCCCCTTCGGGGCGCTGACCGGGCCTGATCGCGTCCCGCGCGCTTCGCACCTTATCGCCGCCCGAGCACTGTTCACCCCGCCTTCCCACCATTTGCCGGTCCGCCGTCCGCAGCTGCCGCCGCCCGTCGCGATGCGCCCCTGTCGGGGCGGCCCTCCGGAGAGCCGGTAAGCTCCGGCGTCCGGCACTTCGCCTTCTGCGAGGGGCCGTTGAGACCTGTGGGGGGTCCTTGATGCGCATTGCGCGCACCTGGCGGCGTGCGGGGTTCCGTGCGGGCGTCTTCGTCATGGCCGGTGCGATCGGGGCGGCGGTGGCTCCGGCCGCGTTCGGCGACGGGCGGCCGCCGGAGACGGTGTTCAGTGTGGCGACCAAGGCTGACGGGACCGTGGCCGTGCGGATGAACGGGCAGGTCGCGCCCGACTGGCTGCAGATCAACGTCCGGGCCACGGACGCGGCGGACGCGGCCACGCTCTACAGCACCCGGGACGTCACCAACGGCATCATCGGCGGCAGCGACTACGCGACCACCAGCGCCCGCGTCGTGCTGCCGGCCGGCACCCCGTACGGCAGCTATCCGATCGACGTGGACTTCCAGTTGCCGGGCGGTGACGTCCAGCACTGGTCCGCCGCCGGACACGCCGCCGGCAACTGGCTCGACTACCGCAAGCACGCCTCCGTCACCAGCGCCACGTTCGACCGCGCCAGCACCGACTGGGACCACCGGACCGCCACCCTGACCGGGCACGTCGAAGTGCTCGACCCGGTCACCGGGGCGAAGTCCCCAGCCCCGGCGGGCACTTCGGTGGACGTCCGCTATCAGGTGGGGTGGGCGTCGCAGTGGACGGGCACATCGGGCGAGGACGTCACCACGGACGCCGACGGCGACTTCAGCTACACCTCCGCGCCCGGAGGCGATGTCCTCGGCTACGTCCAGGCGCTCGCCTCCGCCGACATCACCCCCGGCGACTGGGCAGAGGTCAGGCTGCCCGTCGTCGTCTCGCAGTACCGGATCACGGCGGTGCCGCGACCGGCCGTCCTCTACCGGGGCGACAGGTTCGCCGCCGAGGGCAAGGTGGAGCGGCTCACGGCCGACGGCTGGAAGCCGTTCGCCGGGGCGGCCGTGGACGTCGCGACCCGCATGCCCGACTACGACCAGGGCTACCCCGAGTCGGTGATCACCAGCGGCGCCGCCAAGGCCGACGGCACCTACTCGTTCCCGATCACGGCGAAGCAGACGACCACGCTCTACACGTACGTCTACCCGTCGCCGTACCTGTCCCCCGTGGTCGCGACGAGCACGGTCTCCACGACGGCGGGGTCGATCACGCTGCCGAAGTTCACGATCGACCAGGACGCCACCGTCAAGACCACCGGGCGGCTGAACGGCGACTGCGCCCACCAGACGCTGGACTTCCAGTTCTCGCCCAACGGCACCACGGGCTGGCGGACGATCGCGCACACCGTCACCGGCGCGGCCACCGGCGGCTACTGCTCGTACTACATCGCCGCCAACGGCGGTTGGGACGGCTGGTACCGGGTCCGGCACGCGGCGACCAGCCAGATGGTCACCGTGCAGACTCAGACGCCCCGGCTGCGCCGCACCCGCACGCAGATGTCGATCGCGGTCTCCTCGACCCACCCGGCCTACGGCACCACCTACACGATCAGCGGCGTGGTCATCCAACTGACCGGCGCCGGCTGGGTGCATGAGAACAAGGCGCACGTGCAGCTGTACTTCCGCGCAAAGGGCGACACCTTGTGGGGCGGGGCCGTCGGGCTCGACGCCTACACCGACGCCGCCGGCCGCTACTCCTTCCGAATGGAGGCCGGCAGATACGGCTCCGGCTCCTGGACGGCGGCACTGCTGCCCGACTCCACACACTTCTCCACCGGGGCGGGTTACGTCACGGTGAACGACGCCTGACCGGGAACCTGACCCGCCGGCCGTTCGGGAAGCTTTGCCCTTTCTAGACCGGCGGGGCCATTTAGGTGGCGGGGACACGGGTTAGGCTCCGGCGTCCGGCACTTCGCGTTCTGCGAGGGGCCGTTGAGACCTGTGGGGGGTCCTTGATGCGCATTGCGCGCACCTGGCGGCGGGCCGCGGCCCGTACCGCTGTCTTCGTCATCGCCGGCGCGCTCGGGGCGGGGGTCGCTCCGAACGCGTTCGCCGGCGGGCCGCCACCGGCATCGGTGTTCAGCGTGATCACCAATGCCGACGGAACGGTGTCGGTGTATCTGGACCATGACGTCACACCGGACTGGCTGAAGGTCACCGTCAGGAGTTCGACCGCGGCGGACGCCGCCGTCCTCTACAGCACCGAGGACGTCTCGCTGAGCCACCCCGTGCCCGACCTGGCCGAGGAGACCACCGACGCGATGGTCAGGCTCCCGGCCGGCACCGGCTACGGCTACTACCCGGTGGACGTGGACTTCCAAGTGTCCGGCGGCACCGTTCAGCACTGGACGTCCGGCCTCGACCCCCTGCACCAGAACATGCTCGACTACCGCAGGCACGTTGCCATCAGCGACGTCTCGTTCGACCGCGCCAGCACGGACTATGACCACCCCACGGCCGTGTTGAGCGGGCATGCCGACCTGGTCGATCCGGCGACCGGTGAACGGGGTCCGCTCCCGTCGAGCATCCCCCTGTCGGCGAACTACGAGGTTTCCGGACCGGGCAGCAGCGAGTCGAGGTCAGCCGCTCTCTCGACGGATGCCAAGGGCGACTTCCGCGGTTCCCTGGTGCCCGGCGGGGAGGTGTTCCTGGGAACGGTCTACACGCCCACGACCGCCGACACCGACGTCCCCGCCAACGCTCCGTCGATCCACATCCCCGACCTGCCCGCCGTCGTCACCCAGTACCGCGTCTCGGCGGCGCCGACCCCCGGCGTCGTGCACAAGGGCGGCACGTTCACCGTGCACGGCTCGGTGCAGCGGCTGGTCGGCAGCACCTGGGAGCCGTTCGCCGGGGTGCCGGTCTACACCGCTTCGCGCGGGCCGAACTGGTCGCGGGGGACGGCGGATCACCTCCTCGCTTCGATGCCCACGAACGCGGACGGCACGTTCTCCTACCAGATCACCGGCAACGCGACGACGACGCTCAGCACGTTCCTGTATCCGTCGGCCTACCTCTCGACCACCTCCGTGGAGAGCACGATCTACGTGCCGACGCCGGGCAGCATCACGCTTCCCAAGTTCACCATCGACCAGGACGCGACCGTGAAGACCACCGGGCGGCTGAACGGGAACTGCGCGGGTCAGCCGCTCTACCTCCAGTATTCGGCCGACGGCAGGACCGGCTGGCGGAACATCGGCGAGAGCACCGCCCCGGCCGCGACGAACGGCTACTGCTCGTACTACCTCTTCGCGAACGGCGGTTGGGACGGCTGGTACCGCGTCTACCACCCGGAGACCAAGGAGATGCTCGCCGTTCAGACCCAGACGCCCCGGCTGCGCCGCACCCGTACGCAGATGTCGCTCAAGGTGTCCACCACCCGCCCGGCGCACGGCAGCAAGGTCACGTTCAGCGGTGTGGTCATCCAGCTCGGCTCCACCGGCTGGGTGCACGAGAACAAGGCACATGTGGTGCTGCGTCACGCGTACCAGTCCGGCAACTACTCGGACTGGTGGCCGACGGTCAGCGGTTACACCGATGCGGCCGGCCGCTTCTCGTTCACCCTGGACGTCGGCAAGTACGGACACGCCTTCTGGTCCGCTGCCCTGGAACCGGACTCCACGCACTACGTCAGCGCCAGCCCGGTGATCGGGGTCCAGGCGTACTGAGGACGGCCGGCTGGTTGGATGGGGGGATGGACGTCGTGCTGGTGGTCGAAGCGGGTCCGGGCGAGCCGGAGTTGGAGCTGCGGGCCTGGCGGGACGCGGACGCCGCCGCGCTCGCCGCGGAGCATCGTGATCCGGAGATGCGGCTGCGGCTGGCCCGGTGGGTGGACGGCGAGGACGACGCCCGGAGTTGGCTGGCGGATCAGGCCAAGGGGTGGGCCACCGGGGAGCGGTTCGCGTTCGCCGTGGTCGAACGAGGGGACGGCGGGCGGCTGATCGGGCACGTCGCCGTCAAGCGGGCAGAGAGGGCGGGGGCGGCGGAGATCGGGTACTGGACCGGTGCCGCGGCCCGCGGGCGGGGGATCGCGCCGCGGGTGGTGCGGACGGTCACGGACTGGGTGTTCGCGCCGGGATTCCCGTGGCCGGTCAGCCACATCGAGCTGATGCACGCCGTGGCCAACCCCGCTTCCTGCCGGGTCGCGACCAAGTGCGGCTACGAACTGCGGTCGGAACTGGCCCCGTTCCCGCCGATGTTCCCGCACCGGGGGCACCTGCACGTCAGAAACGCGCCCGAGGCAAACGCCCCCGACGCAACCCCATCCGAGGCAACCCCACCCGGCGCCTAGGGCCGCGGACCCCACCTCAGAGGTCCCCCTCAGAGGTCGGCGATCTCCTCCGCGTAGATCCGGCTCAACGGCTGCGGCCCCACGTACTGCTGGCACGTACAAGACCCCGGCGCGTAGCTGGTGGGCTTGCGGTCCGCGTCCCACCCGGTCGGCACCTCGACCGCCTCATGGCACCGGCCGCTCTTGTCGTGCTTGGCCAGGTGGTGGGTGCAGCCGCAGACCGGCTCGGGCGGCCGGTTCGCCGCCTCCAGCGCCTGCCGCTCCCGGCGTTCGTGCTTCAGCCGCTCCATCTTGCGCTTGTGCCGGGTCCGCAGCGCGTTGCGCCCGGCCTCGCGAACGGACGCGAAGCCGCCGAAGGCGAAGAAGAGGCCGACCAGCCACCACATCCACTGCTGCATTCGGCAACCCCCGTGTCGTGCAGTCCTTGACCCGTCAAGACCCGTCAAGAGTAGAACGCCCCGGGCCCCGGAGCACAGTTCAGTCCGCGCGCACACCGATCGTGAGCAGCAGATTGGCGTAAGTGCGCCGGTCGCCGGTGGCGATGACGAGCGCGGTGTCGGCGGTCCGGGCGGCGGCGTAGAAGGCGAACCGGTCCAGGGCGTCGAGGCCGGGCAGGGCCGGCAGCGCGGCGCGGAAGTCGGCGAAGATCGCGGGCTCGGGGTCCTCGGGCGGCGGCGACATCACGGTCGCGGACTCGATCGGCACGGCGTCGGTCAGCGCGTCCAGCACCTCCGTCACCAGCAGCCGGTCGGGGCTGAGGTTGAGGTAGACGCGTTCGGCGGCCGGGTTGGCGCCGGTGGTGTGCGGGTAGTGACCGTCACTGATGAGTACCCGGGAGCCGTGGCCGGCGGAGGCCAGCGCGGCGAGAATCGTCGGGTGGGTGAGCTGGTAGCGCAGCATGGCGGCGACTCCTGGGCATGGCGGACGAGAGATACGTCCGATCTCTGACGCGGACCGCCCCGAGCGTAGAGGGCCCGGCCGGACACCGCACGCGCGCCCCGCACGCGCCGGTACCTCCCGGCCGGGCCCCGCTGCCGTCCCGCTGCGGCAGCCCGACACCCGTCGTCCCGCCACGGCAGCCCGGAGCCGCCGTTCCCGCTACGGCAGCGTGAGGATCTGGTACGAGTCCCCGTACGTCTTCCACTTCAGCGGCGGGTCCAGGTTGAGGTTGCCCGCCTGGAGGAACACCCGCTGCTCGGTGTCCACCCGGCTGGTGTCGTCGTGCGCGTCCTCCGTCTTCATCGCGGCCTTGCGCGCGTCGAGGAACGCGTTCAGGTACGTCGTCTCGTTGCCGCCCTGCGCCGGCGTCTTGGCCTTCTTCATCGCCGTCTTGCGGATGCCGCCGAAGCTGACCGGGTCGTCGCCGGGGCCGTGCATGACGATGGCGTCGTAGTAGATGAACTGCCCGAGCGTGCCCAGGCCGTCGGACTTGGCCTGGTTGACCGACGGGTTGAAGTAGACGCTGTCCCGCTCGTCGTTCTGCGCGGTCTGGAAGACGGTGTCCTTCGCCGCGGTCTTCCACGCGCTGACGAAGGCCGAGCCGAGCCCGTCGTGCGAGTCGGAGCCGTTCACGTCCTCCAGCGCCGGCAGGTACTTGGCCAGCCCGTTGCCCGGCTTGAGGTCGGTGTAGTGCTGGACGAGCTCCAGCATGTCGCCGGTGCCCGAGCAGAAGCCGATGATGCCGGCGGTGTAGCCGCGGCCGTCGCCGATGTCCTCGATGTACTTGTACTGGGCCTTCCAGTCCAGCGAGGAGTTCTCCGCGCTGGAGACCAGCTCCATCGCGATCTCCTTCTTGTGCGGGTCGGCGAGGCCGGGCCCCGACGCCTTCGGCGCGACGGCGGTGACAGCGCCCTCCCCGTGCGTGACGGCGGCGCTGCCGGTGCCGGCCAGGGCGAGGCTGGTGCCGCCCGCGGCCAGGACGCCCGCGGCGGCGATCATGGCTATCCGGCGGCGGGAGCGGTGTGCGGCGTGGCCGGCCCGGCGAGGTGAGGAAGGAGTGGAGTGGGGGGAGGAAGGCAGCACGTGCGTCTCCGTTTCCGGCCGCGGACAGCGGCCAACTGCGGGGGCTGACGGTGCAGTTAGGAAAGGTTCCTAACCAATGCGGAGTATTGAAGCACTGTGACGGCCGCGAGCCAAGGGGCGGGCGTGAATCGGGATCGCGGCCGCGCATGACGTCGGAACGGTCCGCGCGCCACACTGGAGGCATGTGCCGAAGCATCAAGACCCTCCGCCCCCCGATGACCCCCGACGTCCACGACGAGGACATCACCGCGGCCGCCCTCCAGTACGTCAGGAAGATCTCCGGCTTCCGGGCGCCCGCCGCGCACAACCGCGAGGCGTTCGACGCCGCCGTGGCCGCCGTCGCCGCGGCCACCGCCGAACTGCTCGACCACCTCGAGGTGCGCGGCGCGGGGACGCGCGCCGCCGCCGGGTGAGTCCTACGCTGACCGTATGCATCACATGAACGACGCCGAGTGGCGCACCTTCGTATCGACCGGCACCCGCACCGGGAAGATCGCCGTCGAACGGGCCAACGGCCGCCCGCACGTCACGCCCGTCTGGTTCGTGCTCGACGACAGCGACCCGTCCGACGTCCGTGTGGTGTTCAACACCGGCGTCGACACGCTCAAGGGCAAGGCGCTGCGCCGCGACCCGCACTTCGCGCTCGCCGTGGACGACCAGCGGCCGCCGTACTCGTTCGTCCTGCTGGAGTGCACCGCGGAACTCATCGAGGACCCGGAGCCGCTGCGCACGTGGGCGACCAGGATCGCGCACCGCTACATGGGCCCCGAGCAGGCGGAGGCGTTCGGCGCGCGCAACGGGGTGCCCGGCGAGTACCTGGTCAGGGCCCGGATCGACAAGGTCACCGCGCAGGCCGACCTGGCCGGCTGAGGCCCGGGACGTTCTACAAGGTCCCGGTCACGGCTGCCGGGCCGACGGGATGCGGATGCGGAAGGTCGCGCCCTCGCCCGGTGCGGTGGTGAGGTCGACGTGGCCCCGGTGGGCGGTGATCAGCGCCGCCGCGATGGACAGGCCGAGGCCCGCGCCGCCGCCCGCCTGGCGGCTGCGGGAGGCGTCCACCCGGTAGAAGCGTTCGAAGACCCGGGCCGCCTGCGGGGCGGTGAGGCCGGGGCCCGCGTCGGACACCTCCAGGACGCCGTGGCCGTCCACCGTGCCGACGCCGATCCGCACCGGCGTGCCCGGCGGGGTGTGGGCGACCGCGTTGCCGACCAGGTTGGTGACCACCTGGCGCAGCCGCGACTCGTCGCCGAGGACGGGTGCCGGCCCCGGCGCGGTGCCGGGGCCGCCGGGACCGGTCAGCGAGACCGGGCGGGACGGGTCGAGGGCCGTCGTGTCGTGCAGCGCGTCCACCGCCAGCGAGCGCAGGTCCATCGGCGCCAGCTGGACGGGCCGCTGCTCGTCCATCCTGACCAGCGTCAGCAGGTCCTCGACCAGGCCGCCGAGCCGGACGGACTCGCTCTCGATCCGGGCCATCGTGCGCTTGACGTCGGCCTCGTCGGGCAGCGCGCCCATCCGGTACAGCTCGGCGAAGCCGCGGATCCCGGCGAGCGGGGTGCGCAGCTCGTGGCTGGCGTCGGCGACGAACCGGCGCATCTGCTCCTCGGACGCGGCGCGCGCGGCGAACGCCGACTCGATCTGCGCGAGCATGCTGTTCAGGGCGGTGGACAGCCGGCCCGCCTCGGTGCGCGGTGACGCCTCCGGCATCCGGTGCGACAGCGGCCGGCCGGCCGCGATCTGGACGGCGGTGGCCTCGATCTGCCGCAGCGGGCGCAGCCCGGCCCGTACCGCGAACCAGCCCGCGATGCCGAGCAGCGCGGTGACCACGCCGCCGATCAGCAGGAAGGCTGTGCTGAGGTGGTTCGTGGTGGAGGACACCTCGTCGAGCGAGGCGGCGACGACCACGCCGGCGGGCAGCGCGCTGCCGTCACGAGCACGGGCCGCCGGGGCCGGGCCGGACGCACCCGCCCCCGTCGAACCCGTCGTCCCCGTCGTCGCCGTCGAACCCGTCGTCCCGGCCGGTATCCGACCCGCGCCCCCGCGGTGGCCCGGCACGCCCCCCGTCCCCGTCGCGCTCACCGGCACGATCAGCACCCGCCACCGGCCGCCCCCGTGGTCCGCGGCGACGTCGAACGGCTTGTCCAGGTGCGCCCGCAGCGAGGCCGCGTCCATCGTCGGCCACAGCGGCTGCGGGTCGCCGGCGGCAACCGGCAGCCGGAACTGGTCCGATATCGTCCCGTCGGCCGCCGCGAACGCGACCACGAACTGGCTCGGCAGCCACGGCCTGCCGTCCCCGCCGGGCCGGACGAAGCGCGGCGCCGGCACCCCGTCGGTGCCCAGCCGCGCGGCCAGCGGCTCGCCGTACCGCTGGAGCTGCTGGTCCTCGCGCTGCACGAGCTGGCCGCGCACCGAGCCGAGTACGACGGTGTCGCTGACCGCGAGCCCGAGCAGCACCAGCACCAGCGCGAGCAGCACCAGCCGGGAGCGCAGCGACAGCGCGGACGGCCGCAGCGCGGCGAGCGAGGACCGGCCGGGCACGGAGAAGCGGCGTCCGGGAAGCCCGCGCACGCCGACGCCGGGCACGCCGAAGCCGCGCACGCCGACGCCGGGCACGCGGAAGCCGCGTACGCGGAAGGCGCGCACGTCAGCCCTGGCCCTGCGGGCGGCGCAGCACGTAACCAACCCCGCGCACCGTGTGGATCAGCTTCGCCGCCCCGTCCGCGCCGGAATCCACCTTGCGCCGTACATACGAGATGTACGACTCGACGATGCTGAGGTCGCCGCCGAAGTCGTACGCCCACACGTGGTCCAGGATCTGGAGCTTGGACACCACCCGGTCCGCGTTGGCCATCAGGTACGCGAGCAGCTTGAACTCGGTGGGGGACAGCGACACCGGCCGCCCGGCGCGCAGCACCTGGTGGCCGACCGGGTCGAGCTCCAGGTCGCCCGCGACCAGCCGGCCGTCGTCGGTGGGGCCGCCGCTGCGGCGCAGGATCGCCCGGATCCGGGCGATCAGCTCCTCCAGGCTGAACGGCTTGGTGACGTAGTCGTCGCCGCCCGCCGTCAGCCCGCTGATCTTGTCCTCGACGCCGTCCTTCGCGGTGAGGAAGAGCACCGGCAGCCGGTCGTCGGCGCCGCTGCCGTTGCGTGCGTAGGGCCCGGACTCCTCGCGCAGCCGCTTGACGACCGCGAAACCGGTCATGTCGGGCAGCATCACGTCCAGGACGACCAGGTCGGGGCGCTCGCGGGCGACGGCGGCCAGCGCGTCGGCGCCGGAGGCGGCGGACACGACCTTGAAGCCGACGAAGCGCAGGGACGCGGAGAGCAGTTCCCTGATGTTCGGTTCGTCGTCCACGACCAGCAGGCTGGCCTCGGGCATGTCCATGGGTCCTCCGCAATCCTCCTCAGCGTCGCCGCCGCACACTACGCCTCACCAGCGTAAACGCGGCATCAACCCTGGCTGCCGCCGGCCGTCGCACCGCCCGTGCCGCCCGCTGAACCGCCGCCGAAGCCCCCGAAGCCGCCGCCGAACCCGCCGGTGGGCAGCGCGCCCTCGGTGACGGTGCTCGCGGCGATGTCGCCGGAGGAGTTCGCGGTGCCGCGTACGGTCACGCTCTGGCCCGGCTTGAGGTCGCCGACCTTGCCGTCCTTGGACTCGCTGACCTTCGTGGTGCCCTTGGTGGTGACCTTGACGATGTCGCCCTGGGCGTCGGTGACGTAGATGGTGCTGCCGTCCACCAGCTTGATGGTGCCGGCGGTCACCCCGCTCGCCGTCCCGCCGCCGGCGCCACCGGACGCGGTGCCGGTGCCCGTTCCCGTACCGCCCGCGCCGCCGAACGTCCGGCCGCCGGTGCCCGCGGTGCTGCCGCCGGCCCGGCCCGCGACCGCCTGCTGGAAGGCGCGGGCGGCGCCGCCCGACGAGCCGTTCAGGTGGTTCTTCTCCACCAGCGCCCCGCCGGCGAACGCGCCCGCGGCCACCACGCACGCGGACAGCAGCAGCGTCAGCCACGGCAGTTTGCGCCGTGGCGGCGCGGCCAGCTCCGCGGAGATGTCCCGCGCGTCCGGCGGCGAGGCGAGGACGTCCTCGGGCCGCTCGGCGACCTCGCCGCCGAACCCGTGCCCGTCCTGCTGCTCCATGATCTCGATCCGGCCGGCCTCGGGGACGCGCGGCAGCAGGTCCGTGTCGGCGTCGGCCTTGACAAGCTCGGTGCGGCGTCGCGCCATGTCCGCTTCTCCCTTTTCCCTGTCTGTGCGTCGTCTGTCCGTGGGTGGCCGCCCCTGGTGGCGGGACGGCCGGGGCTCACTCGCGTGGTGCCTCACTCGTGCCGTACCTCACTCGTGCCGCAGCGCCTCGATCGGCCGCAGGCTCGCCGCCCGGTTCGCCGGGTAGCTGCCGAAGAACAGCCCGATCGCCACCGCGATGCCGAACGCCCCCCACACCGACTCCGGGATGATCACCGGTTTGATGCCGACGATGGTGAAGCGCGAGCCGATCAGCCCGGCCAGTACCCCGAGCCCGCCGCCGACCAGCGACAACAGCGTCGACTCCGCGAGGAACTGCCCGAGTATCACGCCCTTGGGCGCGCCGATCGCCTTGCGGATGCCGATCTCGCGGGTCCGCTCGGTCACCGTGACCAGCATGATGTTGGTGATGCCGATCCCGCCGACCAGCAGCGAGATCGCCGCTACCGCGCCGAGCAGCACGGTGAACGTCTTGTTGGTGTCGGACTGCGTGCTCAGCAGCGACTCCTGGCTGCTGACCCTGAAGTCCAGCGAGTTGGCGTTCTTGATGCCGTGCTGCGCCATCAGCACGGTGGTGATCTCGTTCTGCGCGGGCGTGGTGGCGTGCGCCGACTTGGCCTCCACCAGGATCTGGCTGACCGGGCCGAAGCCGGTGAACGCGTTCTGCACGGTCGGCAGCGGCGCGACCACGGTGTCGTCCGGGTCCTGGAAGCCGGTGCCGCCCTTGGTCTCCAGCACGCCGACCACGGTGAACGGGGTGCCGCCGATGACGATCTTCTTGCCGACCGGGCTCACCGTGCCGAACAGGTCGGTGGCCGTGGTCGAGCCGATCACCGCCACCTTGCGGGAGTTGAGCACGTCGTCGGCGCTGAAGTAGTCGCCCTTGGCGACCTTGCTGTTGGACGTCTTGAAATACGCCGGGTAGGTGCCGACGACCTGGCCGACGGTGTGCGAGGTGCTGCCGTACAGCGCGGTCTGCGAGGTGGTCACCTCGGGCGCGACGGACTCGATGTCGGGCGCGCTGGTCGGGTCGGCGAGCGCGCGGGCGTCGTCCACGGTCAGCGGCTTGGTGCCGGTGCCCGACGAGGCGCCGCCGGTCGAACCGCCGCCTGAGGAGATGGTCAGCGAGTTGGTGCCGAGCTTCTCGATCGAGTCCTTGACGGACTGCGAGGAGCCGTTGCCGACCGCCAGCAGGATGATCACGGCGGCGACGCCGATCAGCACGCCGAGCATCGTCAGCCCGGAGCGGACCTTGTTCGCGGCGAGCCCGCCGACGGCGAAGCGCAGGGTCTCGAAGGGGTTCACAGGTGGGTGCCTCCGCCCGTCAGTCCGCCGCTGTTGCCGCCGGTCAGGGCGTGCGGCGAGTGCGCGGCGAAGACGCCGGGGTTGGCGAGGGCCGGCGGCGGGCCGTCGACGGGCGCCCGCCGCACGTCCTCCACGATCTGGCCGTCCACCAGCCGCAGTACCCGCTTGGCGTGCCGGGCCACCTCGTCCTCGTGGGTGATCAGGACGACGGTGCGGCCGGAGGCGTTCAACCGGTCGACGATGGCGAGGACTTCCTCGGTGCTGTGGCTGTCGAGGTTGCCGGTCGGCTCGTCGGCGAGCAGCATCGCCGGGGCGGTGACCAGCGCGCGGGCCACCGCGACCCGCTGCTGTTGGCCGCCGGACAGCTCGTTGGGACGGTGGTCCACCCGGTCGGCCAGGCCCACCAGGGAGAGCGCGGCGAGCGCCCGGCGGCGCCGCTCGGCGGACCGCACCCCGGCGTAGGCCAGGGGGAGTTCGACCTGCGCGAGGGCGGGGGTGCGCGGCACCAGGTTGAACGACTGGAAGACGAAGCCGATCTTGCGGTTGCGGACCAGCGAGAGCTGGTGCTCGTCCAGGCCGCCGACGTCGATGCCGTCCAGCAGGTAGCGGCCGGAGGTGGGGACGTCCAGGCAGCCGATGATGTTCATCAGGGTGGACTTGCCGGAGCCCGAACTGCCCATCACCGCGACCATGTCGCCCTGCTCGACCAGCAGGTCGACACCGGGGGACTCGCCGGTCGCCGGGTCGGCCGGGCCGCCGAGCGCGCGGACGGCGGCGTCGCCGATGCCGTACGTCTTCAGCAGGGACCGCACCTCGATGACGGGGGGCGGCCCCCAGGGGCTCTGCTCGGGGTCGTCTGCCAGGGGGTCCGCCGCGTCGTCGCTCCTGCGGTGCTGGCCGGGCCGGCTCAGGCGCGAACCGAGTTTCTGCCAGGGCCTGCTGCGCACCGAACGGCTTCCGGGAGCCGGCCCGGAACGGCTGTCCGGGCTCATCCGCGGCCACCTCCGCCGAACCCGCTGAAGCCGCCCGCTCCACCCGCGCCGCCGCGCAGACCGCCGGCCGTGCCGCCGCCGAGCCGGCCCGCGCCGCCGGGGAAGGCACCGCTCGGGAAGCCGCCGTTGCCGGACGAGGCGACCGTCGGGATCTGCACCTGCTGGCCTGCCTTGAGGCCGGTGGTGATCTGGTCGGTGCTGTCGCCCTCGACGCCGACGGTGACGTTGGTACGGGTGGTGGAGCCGTCGGCGTTGACCACCAGCACGGTGCGGTTGGCGCCGGTGCCCGACACGGCGGCGGTCGGCACGCTGAGCGCGTCCGACGCGGAGCCGGTGGTGACGGAGATGCTGGCGCTCAGACCGGTGCGCAGGCTGGAGGTGTCACTGGTGATGGACAGGGTGGCCGCGTACTGCACGGCGCTGCCGCTCGAACTCCCGGAGCCCGAGCCGGAACCGCTGCTGACCGGGAGCGAACTGATCGACAGCACCTTGGCGTTGAGCACGGTGCCGGACTCGGCGTTCAGCGTGACGGTCGCGGACTGGCCGGCCTTGATCTTCAGCGAGTCGGCCTCGGAGAAGTCGGCGGAGACCTGCATGCCGGAGGGGTTGGTCAGCACGACGAAGCCCGAAGGGGTGGAGCTGGAGGAGGAGCTGGAGCTGCTCGACCCGGTGCTGGAGCCGCTGCCCGAACCCGATCCGGCGCCTGAGCTGCTGCCGTTGCCGCCGGTGCCCGTCACCGTGTCGCCCTTGGCGGCGGAGACGGAGGCGACCGTGCCGGAGACGGCGGCCTTCAGTACGCAGCCGTCCACCGCGCGCTGGTCGGCGTCCACGGCGTTCTGCGCCTGGGCCAACTGGGCTTGCGCCTGGGCGAGTTGAGCGGGGTCGACGGTCGGGGTGGGCGAGGGGGTGGGGGTCGGGGTGACGGCGTCGCGGCCGTCGACGGAGCCGGAGCCTGAATTGGAGCCCGAGTTGCCGGTGGACGCGGGGAGTTCGCCGGCCTCCACCTTGGTCAGGTTGGCCTGGGCGGCGGTCAGCGACGCCTCGTCCTGCGTCAGCGTCTCCTTGGCCGACGTCGGGTCGACCTTCGCCAGCACCTGGCCCTTCTTGACCTTGTCACCGGGTTTCACGTCCACCTCGGTGAGCGTGCCGCCGGTGGTGAAGTCCAGGCCCGCGTCGCTGGGCGAGGCGAGCGTCCCGGAGCCGGACACGGTGGCGAGCACCGTTCCCGTGGACACCGTGGCCACCCGCGCGCTGCCGCTGCCGGACGAGCCGCTGCTGTCGCCGCTGTGCACCGCCGCGTAGGCACCGCCGGCGCCCGCGAGGACCACCACGCCGAGCACCGAGTTGATCAGGACGGCCCTGCGCCGCCGTGGGAGCACCTTCATGCCGCGCATCCTGGCCGGGTACGCCTTTGAAGCCCTGGGAGAACCCTGGGAGTTCGCTGGGAGCGGCGGGTCGCGTGCGGGGGCGTGAGCCGTCAGCGAACCCTGCCAAATAGGTAGAGAAGCGGTCATTGAGTGACCCCGGGCGGGGATATCCACCGGTCTGACTCCCCGCGAACTCACAGCCGGCCCCCTGGGAGTCCCTACCTCCGTGCGGTTCAGTCATGGGCCCGCCACCACCGGCGTGCGCGCGCCAGCCGCGAGCCCGCCCCTTCTGCCGCTTCTTCCGAGGAGACCACGGACATGACCAGGACCACTCTCCGGCCGACCACGCCGCGCGGCACCGCGCTGCGGGCCGGCGCGTCCGTCGCCGTCCTCGCATCCGGCGCGCTGCTGCTGCTGTCCGCGTGCGGTTCTAGCTCCGGCTCGTCCTCGGCGTCGAGCACGACGGGCGCGTCGGCCTCCACGTCGGCCTCGGCCTCGGGGAAGGCGGGCGGCTCGGGCGTCGACGCGCAGGCGATGAGCAAGTACCGCGACTGCCTGACCCAGCACGGCGTGACGCTCCCGTCCTTCTCGCCGGGCGCCGGCCGCCCGTCGGGAGCGCCGAGCGGACGTCCGTCAGGACGCCCCTCAGGCTCGGGCGGCGGCGGTGGCCGGGGCGGCTTCGGAGGCTACGGCGGCTTCGGCGGGGCGTCGGCCGACCCGAAGACGGCGGCGGCGATGAAGGCGTGCGACTCGCTGCGCCCCCAGTTCAACGGCCAGCGCGGTGGCGCAGGCGGCATGGACAGCACGGCACTCAAGGCGTTCACCAGCTGCCTGAAGGACCACGGCGTCACCCTCCCGACCCCGTCCCCCGGCGCCACCAACGCAAGGGGCGCCGGCGGCTTCGGCGGAATGCGCGGCCTCAACACGTCGGACCCGAAGACGGCCAAGGCGTACAACACGTGCAAGGCCCTCCTCCCCCAACGCCCCTCCGGCGCCCCGACCTCCACCCCGTCCTAGCCGCCACGCGCCCGCCCGAAAAGGCATACTCCCGCCCGGGTGTCCGGGTGCGTTAGTGTCCGGGCGCATGACGTCGATGCCTGTGTTACCCCGCCCGAGCCGCCGCCGCCCGGCGGCGCGGTCCCTGGTGTGCGCGGCCGCCACGGTGGCGCTCGCGCTGACGGCGTCGGCATGCAGCTCGTCGCCGTCCGGCCCGAAGGCGAAGGAGTCAGCGGCGAAGATGGCGGCGGACGCGCGCTGGCTGGCGCAGTATGCCCGGGGCTACTTCACCGCTACGACCGACTACAAGGTGACCCAGGACGCCACACAGGCGGTGTCCTGCGGGCACGGCAAGGAGCGCTACTCCTTCGCCGGGCACCAGACGTTCCGCATCGGACCTGTGCACACGTACCTGAACCACAGCACGGTGGCGACGGAGTCGTGGCTCATGCCCCGTGGATATGGCCTTGATTTCGACGTGGAGCCGGACAACGACTACTACACCCGCAACTCAGAGGTGTTGATCAACAAGAAGGCTCACATCCACCTGACAGTGACGGCGACCGCGTCAGGCGATCACCCCACCACCGAACTCTGGACCACCACCGGCCGGACGGATTGCCTGCGCACCGGCTGAGCCGCGCCATCTGACCGCACGGCTCAGCCAGGTCGTCAGCCCTCATCCACCTCGTGGGCGATGAGGTCGGCCGCGTTGTTGTTCAGCAGACTGCCGGCGATGGACTGCTTGTGCTGGAGCGCCTCCGGCCCGCCGCGTTGCTCGTTGACCCAGTCGTCGAAGTCGTCGAGCTTCTTGTCCTTGGCCAACTCCTCGTACGGTTTGAGCTTCCCGTCAGGGCCCCGGAGGTCATCGGGCAGCGGCGTGGTGACTTTCCAGCCGCCGTCCAGCAGCGTGGAGGTCATCGTGTAGCGGGTCTGCATGAGCATCTCGTAGTTCTTGTCCTCGACCCCTTCAGTGCGCTCCACGCCTGAATCGACGTACGCCGAGCCGCCGAACTCCTTGACCGTGAACATGCCAGCCCGCCAGCCCTGCCTGAGGGCGAAGTTCAACTCCGGCTCGCCGGCCAGCTCGCCGCCGAGGATGAGCAACCGCTTCTGATTCTCGCGGGTGGCCTCGTCCATGGCGTCCTTGTCGCCGCGCACCTTGATCTCTGCCTCGTACTGCATCCGTTGCACGGTTCCAAAGCCTTGGGCGGCATCTTCGTAGTGCTGCGGGTCCTGTTTGCCGGCTCGTACGGCCGCGTTGTCCACCTGGGCGCACTTGATGAGCACGGTGTGCTGGAGGCTCCCCATGACCTCGTCGTAGGGCGCGGTGGAGGAGTCGTCGCCGGCAAAGGTCTCCAGGAAGCTGTAGGTGTCCTCGGGACTGAGCACGAAAGACGGGGTCACGCCCGGGATGTCGGTGTAGTCAGTCGGGACGCCGAGCGTGGACTGCTTGATGTTGGAGTTGAGCCCGTTGCCGCCCGAGAACAACTCGTTCGGGTAGGACGCCGCCAGCCGCCCCAGGTCCATCTTGGACGTGCCGTCGTAGGACGCGTTGATCTCGTTCCTGTTGCGGCCGGCCGCGATCATCGCGGCCATGGCGAACGCGTTCTGGTAGTCGTCGTGGCTCTCGGGGTCCACGTGCCAGTCGCCCGCGGAGTCCGTGTGGCCCTTCACTCCCGCCCCGGCGTTGACCGCCCGGGTCAGGCCGTCCTGCGCGTCCGGGTCCGCCTTCGCGTACTGGAAGAGGGTGTCCAGGTTGGTCTGGAGGTCGGGGTGCTTCGGGTCGCCCATCTGGGAGAACGCGGTGTAGGCCGCGGTGCCGTCGTGGTCCAGGTCGGAGAGGGCCAACGCCACCGTGTCCTGCGGCAGTCCGAGCGCGATGCTGTCGGTGAGGCTGCCGCTGAAGTCCTGGTCCTTGTCCTTGGCCACCTGGTCGAGGACGGACGCGCGGGTGGCGGACGCCAGGAACTTCGTGTCGAAGTCGCCGAAGTGCATCATCGCCGCCCGGTTCCAGCCGGCCTGGTACTCCGTCTTGGGGACCGGCGTGGTGTAGAGCTTCTTCACCTGGTCGAAGCCGGGGTCAGGGTACGGGTCGCGGGTGGCGCTGCCGAGCGCCTTGCTGTAGATCACCAGGTCGTCCGCGGCGGTCTTGCTGCCCGTCGCCGGTAACAGGCTGGGCAGGTCCTGCGCGCGGGTTCTGGGGTCGAGCGACCCGTAGAAGGCCGCGCAGAACTCGGGATCGTCCTTGTGGGCGGCCAGGTCGAGGGCGATGGTGTGGAACTGGTCGCCTGCGTCGCCGTCCAGCCGGGTGATCGAACTCATCTGTGTGGCGAGCTGCTTGGCCTCTTTCCGCGCCTCCGTGGTGCTGATCACCGGCTCCGGCACCTGCACCACGTGCTTGAAGTCGCCGCCTCGCTCCAGGCCCATCGCCAGGGAGTAGCGGCGCTTGAGGCCGGGTAGTTGGTCGTCCATCCACAGCGCGACGCTGCTGAGGCCGCTGAGCGGCTGGGTGTCGAGACCGTACTCACTGAAGCGGTAGAAGTACGAGTTGTAGGCGCCGTGCAAGGTCTCCTTGTCGGTGCTGAACGACGCCATCATGGTGTGTAACGCGAGCGGGTCTATCCCCGAGAAGTCGTTTTTTCCAGGCATGACTTGCTCCCCCATCGGCGGTCTTCGGCGGCGTGGGTGCCTCCGCGGCACCGACGTTGGTCAGGCGTTGTAGTAGTGCTGCTGGTTCCACTGCCTGGCCTGGTCCGCCGTGACTTCGGCCGGTGTCCTGGCGATCTCCGCGTCGATGATGGGCAGCAGCTTGTCGACCAGGGACGTCACCCTGGACCGCTGGTGGTTGACGGTCTGCTCCCAGCCGAAGGCCGCTCTGCCGGTCCACACCTTCTGGCCGCCCATGTCGGCGGCGGTGGTCTTCAGTGCCGCGCGGAACGTCTCGGTCGCGGCGGCGAGATCGGAGCGTAACTGCCTGAGCGCGGCCAGGTGCGGATTGGCCACTTTCTGGGTCGTCGGGTCGCCCATGGTTCCCCCCTTGTTCGGTCCCTTCGACACCGTAGCGACTGAGAGCGAACGCGCAACCACGCCTCGTGCGGGCCTGGCGGGCGGGCGGGGGGAACCGGGGGGTCTACCAGGCGAAGGACTCCGGGGACGGGCCGGGGCTTGGGAAGATGGCGTCCAGGGACGTCAACAGGTCTGCGGTCAGGGTGAGTTCTACGGCGTTCAGGGCCGAGGTCAGGTGGGCGGGGGTGCGGGGGCCGATGATCGGGCCGGTCACTCCGGGGCGGGTGAGGAGCCAGGCCAGGGCCACTTCGCCGGGTTCCAGGGCGTGCTTGGCGAGCAGGTCCTCGTAACGCTGGACCTTCGACCGGACCACCGGGTCGGCGAGGCCGGCCGCCGAGCGGCCGGCCTTCGTGCGGGTGCCGGTGCCCTCGCGTTCCTTGCGGAGTGCGCCGCCCAGCAGGCCCTGGTGCAGGGGGGACCACGGGATGATGCCGAGGCCGTACGCCTGAGCCGCCGGGATGACGTCCATCTCGGCGCGCCGCTCGGCCAGGTTGTACAGGCACTGCTCCGAGGTCAGCCCGAGTGAACTGCGGCGCGCCGCCGCCTCGTTGGCCTGGGCGATGTGCCAGCCGGCGAAGTTGCTGGAACCGGCGTAGAGGATCTTGCCCTGGGCGACCAGGACGTCCATCGCCTGCCAGATCTCCTCCCACGGAGTGGCCCGGTCGATGTGGTGGAACTGGTAGACGTCGATGTGGTCGGTGCGCAGCCTGCGCAGGCTGGCCTCCACCTCGCGGCGGATGTTCAGCGCGCTGAGCCGGTGGTGGTTGGGCCAGGACTCCTGGTGCCACGGCGTGCCGTCGTTGGTCATGTTGCCGTAGAGCTTGGTGGCGAGCACGACCTTGTCCCGGCGGCCCGCGCCGCCCGCGAACCAGCTGCCGATCAGCTCCTCGGTGAGGCCCTTGTGGTCGTCCTCGCCGTAGATGTTGGCGGTGTCGAAGAAGTTGATGCCCGCGTCCAGCGCCGAGTCCATGATGGCGTGGCTGCCGGTCTCGCCGGTCTCGGCGCCGAAGTTCATGGTGCCGAGCACGAGCCGGCTGACCTTCAGTCCGGTGCGTCCGAGCTGCGTGTATCTCATGCGACGACAGCAAACACCTTGGAGTGCGCTCGATGGCAAGCGTCCCGGAGCGCGCGCCGCGCCAGCCGGTCCGGTCCGGTCCGGTCCGGCCCTACGCGGGCGGCACGTCCCGGGTGAGCTGGTGCACTCGGCGCATCCGGCCGTCGGCGGCGAGCTCGGCGATCAGCTGGACGTCGATGACGGCCGGGCCGGCTTTGCGCATCCGGGAGTGGATCGTGTAGCGGGCGGCGATGCGGGGGCCGTCGGCGAGGGCCTCGTGCACCTCGAAACGGCAGTCGAGGAGGTTGCGGCGGAGCGGGCCGAGGTGGCTGGTGATCCGCTCGCGGTCGAAGCTGACGCCGTCGCTGATCTGGCGGAGGTCGGGGGTGTAGTAGCGGTCGACGACGTCGGCGGGGGGTTCGTCGCCGAGGGCGGCCTCGGTGAAGGAGGTGAAGAATTCGGCGATGAACGCTTCGGGGGTGGCGGCGCCACGGCAGGCCCATATCTCTGACATGACTGTAAGATATGGCGCAGGAGTAAATTTGACAAGGGTGTATGAGTTTGGCTGAGCGGGGTTCGATGGAGGACGGGGCGGCGGGCGCGGGGGACGGCTCCGCGGCGCCCAGGCGGCGGCGGGCCGACGCCGAGCGGAGCAGGGGCGCGGTGCTGGACGCGGCGGTGCGGTGCTTCGCGGAGCGGCCGGACGCGGGGCTGGCGGCGGTCGCGGAGGCGGCCGGGGTCACCCGGCAGACGGTCTACGCGCACTTCGCCTCGCGGGAGGCGCTGGTCGCGGCGGTGGCGGACCGCCTCACCGCCGAGGCGACCGGGGCGATGGACGCGGCGGGGCTCGACCAGGGCTCCGCGCCGGCGGCGCTGCTGCGGCTGATCGACATCGGGTGGCGGCTGGCCGCCCACTACCCCGTGCTCAGCCAGGTGACGGCGGGGGAGCTGCCCGGCGACACCGGGCGCCACGAGTCCGTCAGCGTCCGGCTGGTCCGGCTCGTGCGGCGGGGGCAGCGGGACGGCGACTTCGACCCGGCGCTCGACCCCGTCTGGGCCGCGGCCGCGGTGATCGCCCTGTCCCACACGGCGTCCACTGAGGCGGCGGCGGGCCGCATGTCCTCGCCCGACGCCCGCGCCTCCCTCTCGACGGCGGTCCTCCGGGTTCTCGGCGCGCTCTGACGGCCCCGGCCGGGCGGGCGCGGCTAGAGCGGGTCCGGGGGAAGGGCGCGGTCCAGCTGGGTGGCCAGGGCGACGCGTTGGCCGGGCGTGAGGTCGCCGGCCGCGACCGTGGAGGGGATGTGGGCCAGGGCCAGCAGGTCGTGGGTGTCGTAGGCGCCGACGCCGGGGAGCGCCCGGACCAGGGCGGAGACGGTCAGCCCGGCCGCGTCGGGATCACCGGCGGCGGCCCGCCTCAGTACCCGGTAGAGGCCGATCGGCCCCTCCACGGCCACCTCGCTCAAGACGAGCGCCCGCCGGTGCCCGTCCTCCAGGACGGCGGGGTCCACACTTCTGCGGTGCTCCGAACCAGTGGTGGACATGCCCACACCTCGTTCCGTTTTGCGGTGGTTCACACCCTCCACGGTCGAGCGTACGCCCGCCGCCCCGCCGCGCAAACGCGCTGCCCGGGTCAGCCCAGCCCGGCCGGGTGCAGGGTCCCGCAGAGCGCCGGGTCGGTGGCCTCGGCCGGCAGCGACGGGTCCAGCTCGCTCGCGCCGAGCACGCCGTCGTACGTCCCGTTGTGGTTGTAGTCGATGCCGTGCACGACGACCACGGCCTTGCCGGCCTTGACGTTCGCGACCGTGTCGGCGGACAGGTGCAGCAGCCGCTGGTAGTGGAACGTCCCGTGCGCCGGGAAGCGGTCCACCGCGAGCCCGCTGGCCGGGCTGCTGTCGCCGCTGGTGGTGAGCGAGGTGCCGATCATGCCGTAGTTCGCCATCGCGTCGGCCACGTTGATCGTCTTGTGGCCGTTGTGGTCGCGGGCCGCGGCGGCGGTCGGGCAGGTGCCGGCGCCGTCGATGTGGATGTGCATGGCGTGCGGCACGCCGTCGAGCAGGCCGGTCGCGTCCACGGTGACCAGCGCGGTGTCGCCGACGACGCTGACCGAGGCGTGCCCGATCGCGCGGACGTGGTTGGTCGGCACCGGCAGCAGCGTGCCGCCCGCCTGAGCGGCACCGAAGGCACCGAAGGCACCGAAGGCACCGAAGGAGGGGCCTGAGCCCGAGGGTGCCACGGCGGTTGCGGCGCCTGCGGCCAGAGCCAGGGATGCGGTGGCGGCGGCAGCGATCGCGCCGGCGCGCTTGATGGTGAGCATGGGTACGGCGGTCCTTCCGGTCGGTGGTGCGGTGTCGGTACGGGCTCGCGCCGTGTCGCGGCGCGGGTCGGTACGGGCCCGCGCCGTGTCGCGGCGCGGGTCGGGGCTGCCGGGCGGAATCCCGACCCCTGCCATCGACCGTGCACGCTGCGTGACCACCCCGCAGCACGGGTTGCTCCAGTCGGTCCACAGCGCCGCCCCCGAAGCGGCCGTCAAGGCCCCGTCAAGGCCGCCACCTGCGACGACAGGGACCCGTTAACGCCCGCGACGCGACCCCGCCCCCGGGGTTTCAGTGGATTCGGTGAGTCCCGGCGCCTCCCCGCGCCGGGCCCGCCCAAGAAGCCCTGAACCCACAGAGCCATCGCGTCGATCCAAGGATTCCCGCCCATGTCCGATGTCGTATTCATCGCCGTGACCATCGCGGTGTTCGCCGTTCTCGCCCTCGTGGCCAAGGGGGTCGAGCGGCTGTGAGCGTGGACAACGTCGTCGGCCTCATCGTGGCCTGCTGTCTGCTCGGCTATCTCGCGCTGGCCCTGATCTTCCCGGAGAAGTTCTAGTGAACGACACTCTCGCGGGCTGGCTCCAGATCCTCGCCCTGCTGGCGGTCCTGGCGCTGTCGTACCGCCCGCTGGGCGACTACATCGCCCACGTCCTCACCACCAAGAAGCACCTGAGGGTCGAGCGCGGCATCTACAAGCTCGGCGGCATCGACGGCGAGGCGGACCAGAAGTGGTCGGCCTACCTGCGCAGCGTGCTGGCGTTCTCGGTGATCAGCGTGCTGTTCCTGTACGGCTTCCAGCGGCTGCAGAACCACCTGATGCTGTCGCTGGGCTTCGCACCGGTCAAGCCCGACCAGGCATTCAACACCGCGGCCTCCTTCGTCACCAACACCAACTGGCAGTCCTACAGCGGCGAAGTGACCATGGGCCACCTGGTCCAGATGGCCGGCCTCGCCGTGCAGAACTTCGTCTCCGCGGCCGTCGGCATCGCCGTGGTCGCCGCGCTGATCCGCGGCTTCACCCGCAACAGGACCGAGCGGGTCGGCAACTTCTGGGTGGACCTCACCCGGATCACCGTCCGGCTGCTGCTGCCGATCGCGTTCGTCTTCGCGATCGTGCTGGTGGCGTGCGGCGCGATCCAGAACTTCCACGGCGTCCACGAGATCGGCACCCTGCTCGGCGACAAGCAGTCGCTGACCGGCGGTCCGGTCGCGTCCCAGGAAGTGATCAAGGAGCTCGGCACCAACGGCGGCGGCTTCTACAACGCCAACTCCGCCCACCCGTTCGAGAATCCGACCGGGCTGAGCAACATCATCGAGATCTACCTGCTGCTGGTGATCTCCGTCTGCCTGCCCCGCACGTTCGGCAGGATGGTCGGCGACCACCGGCAGGGCTACGCGATCCTGTCGGTGATGGCGGTCATCTGGGCCGCGTCGGTGGCGATCATCACCGTCAACGAGCTGCACAGCGTGAGCAGTTCGGCCGGCCACGCGGCCGGCGGCATGCTGGAGGGCAAGGAACAGCGGTTCGGCGTCTGGGCGTCGGCGCTCTTCGCCACGTCCACCACGCTGACCTCCACCGGAGCCGTCGACTCCTTCCACGACTCGTTCTCGCCCGGTGGCGGCGGGATGACGATCTTCAACATGATGCTCGGCGAGATCGCGCCCGGTGGTACAGGCTCCGGCCTGTACGGGATCCTGATCCTGGCGGTCATCGCGGTGTTCGTGGCCGGTCTGATGGTCGGGCGCACCCCTGAGTACCTGGGCAAGAAGCTCGGCGCCCGGGAGATGAAGTTCGCCTCGCTGTACATCCTGACCACTCCCGCGGTGGTGCTGATCGGCACCGGCACGGCGATGTCGCTCAAGGGCGAGCGGGCCTCGATGCTCAACTCCGGCCCGCACGGCTTCTCCGAGGTGCTCTACGCGTTCGCCTCGGCGGCCAACAACAACGGTTCGGCGTTCGCCGGCATCGGGGTCAACACCCACTGGTACAACACCGCGCTCGGCCTCGCGATGCTCTTCGGCCGCTTCCTGCCGATGATCTTCGTTCTGGCGCTGGCCGGTTCGCTGGCCAGGCAGCAGCCGGTCCCGGTCACCGCCGGCACGCTGCCCACCCACCGTCCGCAGTTCGTCGGCCTGCTCACCGCGGTGATCGTCGTCGTGGTCGGCCTCACCTACTTCCCCGCACTCTCGCTGGGCCCGCTCGCGGAAGGTCTGCACTGATGTCCCTGACCACTGACCGGCCACCGGTCCCCTCCGGCGGCTCCGGCGGCCCTGGCGGCAAGGCCGTTCCCGACGGCGGGCAGCACCGGATCTCCGGCGGCCTGCTCGACCCGAAGATGCTGCTCGTGTCGTTCCCCGACGCGGTGCGCAAGCTCAACCCCCGTGTGCTGGGCCGCAATCCGGTGATGTTCGTCGTCGGGGTCGGCGCGCTGCTGACCACGGTGTCCGCGATCAAGGACCCCGGGGTCTTCGCCTGGGTGATCACGGTCTGGCTGTGGCTGACGGTGATCTTCGCCAACCTGGCGGAGGCGGTCGCCGAGGGCCGCGGCAAGGCGCAGGCCGAGACGCTGCGCAGGACCAGGACCGAGACGGTCGCCCGCCGGCTGACCGGCTGGCGGCACGGCGCCCCGGTGGCCGGCGCCGCCGAGGAGCCGGCGCCGGCGGCCGAACTGCGGCTCGGCGACCACGTGGTGGTCGAGGCCGGCCAGATCATCCCCGGTGACGGCGATGTGGTGGACGGCATCGCCTCGGTGGACGAGTCGGCGATCACCGGCGAGTCCGCGCCCGTCATCCGCGAGTCCGGCGGCGACCGCAGCGCGGTCACCGGCGGCACCCGGGTGCTGTCCGACCGGATCGTCGTGCGGATCACCTCCAAGCCCGGCGAGACGTTCATCGACCGGATGATCGCCCTGGTCGAGGGCGCCGCCCGGCAGAAGACGCCGAACGAGATCGCGCTGAACATCCTGCTGGCCTCGTTGACCGTCGTCTTCCTGCTGGCCGTCGTCACCCTCCAGCCGCTGGCGGTCTACGCGGGCGCCGAGCAGTCCCTCGTGGTGCTCACCGCGCTGGTGGTGGCGCTGATCCCGACCACGATCGGCGCGCTGCTGTCCGCGATCGGCATCGCCGGCATGGACCGGCTGGTGCAGCGCAACGTCCTGGCGATGTCGGGACGGGCCGTCGAGGCGGCCGGCGACGTCAACACGCTGCTGCTCGACAAGACCGGCACCATCACGCTGGGCAACCGGCAGGCCGCCGAGTTCCTGCCGGTGGACAAGGTCTCGCTCGAAGTCCTCGCCGACGCCGCCCAGTTGTCGTCGCTGTCCGACGAGACGCCTGAGGGCCGCTCCATCGTGGTGCTGGCCAAGGAGCGCTACGGGCTGCGCGGCCGGGCCCAAGGGGAGCTGGGCAACGCGGAGTTCGTGCCGTTCACCGCGCAGACCCGGATGAGCGGGGTGGACCTGGTGACGGACGGCGGCCGGCGGTTCCTGCGCAAGGGCGCCGCCACCGCCGTCATGCACTGGATCAGGCAGAACGGCGGCCACCCCACCGAGGGCGTCGGCCCGCTGGTGGACACCATCGCCGCCTCGGGCGGCACCCCGCTGGTGGTCGGCGAGGTCGTCCGGCGCGGCGAGACGGTCACCGCCGAGGTGCTCGGCGTGATCAACCTCAAGGACGTCGTCAAGGAGGGCATCCGCGAACGGTTCGACGAGCTGCGCGCGATGGGCATCCGCACCGTGATGATCACCGGCGACAACCCGGTGACGGCCCGGGCCATCGCGGAGGAGGCGGGCGTGGACGACTTCCTCGCCGAGGCCACCCCCGAGGACAAGATGGCGCTGATCAAGCGGGAGCAGGCCGGCGGCAAGCTGGTCGCGATGACCGGCGACGGCACCAACGACGCACCCGCGCTGGCCCAGGCCGACGTCGGCGTGGCCATGAACACCGGCACCTCGGCCGCCAAGGAGGCCGGGAACATGGTGGACCTGGACTCCAACCCCACCAAGCTGATCGAGATCGTCGAGATCGGCAAGCAACTGCTCATCACCCGGGGCGCGTTGACGACCTTCTCGATCGCCAACGACGTGGCGAAGTACTTCGCGATCATCCCGGCGATGTTCGCCGGCGTGTACCCGGGCCTGGACAAGCTCAACATCATGAAGCTGCACAGCCCGACGTCGGCGATCTCGTCCGCGATCATCTTCAACGCGCTGATCATCGTCGCGCTGATCCCGCTCGCGCTGCGCGGAGTGCGCTACCGGCCGTCGTCGGCGTCCCAACTGCTCAACCGCAACATCTGGGTGTACGGCCTCGGCGGCCTGGTGCTGCCGTTCCTCTGCATCAAACTCATCGACCTCGTCATCCAGTTCATCCCGGGACTGCGCTGACCGCGGACCGACCGTCTACAGAAAGAAGGTGTACGACATGTCCCACTCCCTTCCCGCCGTGGTCCGCCGCTATCTGTCCGCGCTGCGCCTGCTGCTCCTGCTCACGGTGATCACCGGGGTCATCTATCCGCTGGCCGTCACCGGTGTCGCCCAGGCGGCGTTCGGCAACAAGGCCGACGGCTCGCAGGTGAAGGTGGACGGCAAGGTCGTCGGCTCCCGGCTGATCGGCCAGAACTTCGACCTGCCGAAGAAGAACCCGGACGACGCCAACGAGGCGGCGAGGCCCGACCCGAAGTTCTTCCAGCCGCGCCCGTCGGCCGGGTCCTACGACCCGCTGGCCTCCGGGGCGTCCAACCTCGGCCCCAACAGCCCCGACCTGGTCAAGGCGATCGACCAGCGGCGCAAGGACGTCGCCGCGTTCGACGGCGTCAACCCCAAGGAGGTGCCCACCGACGCGCTGACCGCCTCCGGCTCGGGGCTCGACCCCGACATCTCCCAGGCGTACGCCTACGAGCAGGTGAACCGGGTCGCGAAGGCCAACGGGCTGTCGCCGGAGGCGGTACGCGGCCTGGTCGCGGACAACACGCAGGGGCGCAGCCTCGGGTTCCTCGGCGAACCGGGCGTCAACGTGCTGGAGCTCAACGTCGATCTGACGAAGCTCGCGGGGTGAGGCCGTCGTCCGGCGGGGCGTCATCCGAAGGGACGGTCTCCGGCCGGACTTCGGGCGGCGGGGTTCCGGGCGGCGGTGTGAAGGTGACCGCCGCCTGGAACTTGGCCCGGCGGGCCGCCCGCCGGAAAGTGGCGAGCACGGCCGGGCCGGCGATCAGCAGGCAGACGAAGTTGGTGACCGCCCGGCCGGTGTCCCAGCCGAGCGAAGTGGCCACGTCGAAGGCCAGATACCGGTGCCACTGCTGGGTGAACGGCAGCCCGGGCAGGTAGGCGATCGAGCTGTTGGGGTCCACCGAGAACGGCCAGAACGACAGGTTGAGCAGGAAGCCGAACAGATAGCCGGACGCCGAGCCGTACACCGCGAGCAGGATCACCTCGGCCCGGCCGCGGGCCCGCGGCAGCAGCCCGGCGAGCATCCCGACGAACGCGCAGCCGAACATCTGGTACGGCATCCACGGCCCGACACCGCCGGTGAGCAGCGCGGACGCGAACAGCGAGGTGCAGCCCAGCGTGAAGCCGAAGCCGGGCCCGAACACCCGCCCGGCCAGCACCAGGACGAAGAACACCGTCTCCACACCGGCGGTGCCCGCGCCGAGCGGGCGCAGCGCCGCGTTCACCGCGGACAGCACGCCGAGCATCGCCAGCGCCTTGGCGTCGATCCCGCCGTCCGCGATCTCCGCGAACACCACGGCCAGGACCAGCACCAGCAGCACGCCGAAGATCAACGGCGGTGCGTAGGAGGCCCCGAAGTGGCCGGGCGCGGCGACGAACGGCCAGAAGAACGCGACCAGGCCGATGAAGCCGGCCAGCACGATGGCGGTGACGGCACCGGCGTGCACGCGCACTGCGGAGGGGGTCATCCGGCCGCCGGGCCGGCCTTCGGGGCCGCCTTTGGGTCCACCGCCGGCTCCGTTGCCGAGTCGGCCTTTGAGGCGTCCGGTCATCCGCCCGGTCACGAGGCCCGTCATGCGCTTTCCCCCGTCGCTCCGGCGGTCGCTTCCAGGGCCTCGGCCACCTGGGCGACGGTGAGATACGGCAGCGGCGCCAGGATCTTGGCGGTCTGCGGGGCGAACGCGGGCGAGGCCACGATCACTTCGGCGGTCGGGCCGTCCGCGACGATCTCGCCCTCGGCCATCACCACCACCCGGTCCGCGCTGGCCGCGACGAACTCCACGTCGTGCGTGCAGACCACGACGCTGCGGCCCTCGGCGGCCAGCCCGTCCACGATCGCGATCAGCGCGCGCTTGGCCTGGTAGTCCAGGCCCCTGGTCGGCTCGTCGAGCAGCACGACCGCGGGCGCGGCGGTGAGCTGGATGGCCAGCACCAGCGAGAGCTTCTGGCCCTCCGACAGGTCGCGGGGGTGCGCCTCGTCGGCGATGCCGGGCGCCAGCCGGTCCAGGATCTGCCGGGCGGTGAGTTCGGCGGCGCCGCCCGACTCCCGGTCGGCCTGGGCGAGTTCGGCTCCGACGGTCTCCAGGTAGAGCAGGTCGGTCGGGGTCTGCGGGACGAGGCCGATGCCGCGCCGTCCGCCGGCCTCGGCCTTGCGCGGGCCGCCGAACAGGCCGAACCGCCTCCGGGCGGGCCTGCCTTGGGCATCGTCCCGCGGCTCCTCGTCGAGCGTCACCTCCACCGTGCCGGCCTGCTGCGGCCCGGAGCCCTGAAGTGCCCAGAGCAGGGACGACTTGCCGGACCCGTTGCGGCCCATCAGCGCGGTGACCCGGCCGGACTCCAGCGTCAGCCCGACCTCGCGGACGGCGACGACCGGCCCGTAGCGGACCACGACACCGCCGGCCGTCAGCACCGTACGGCCGGCCGGCGGTGCCGGGCGCGGCGCGGGCACCGGGGCGCCGCCGAGCCGGGTGCGCAGCGCGGCCGAGGCGCGGCGGGCGTCGCGTACCGACAGCGGCAGCGGGTCCCAGCCGGCCAGCCGGCCGAGGTCCACCACCGGCGGTGCGACGGACGCGGTGCGGAAGACGGCGGCGGGCGGGCCGTCGGCGACCGTGCCGTCGCCGACCAGGTGAACCACCCGGTCCGCGTACTGCACGACCCGCTCCAGGCGGTGTTCGGCGAGCAGCACCGTCACCCCGAGGTCGTGCACGAGGCGGGTCACCGTGGCCAGCACCTCTTCTGCGGCGGTCGGGTCGAGCGCGGAGGTCGGCTCGTCCAGTACCAGCACCCGCGGGTGCGCGGTCAGTACGGAGCCGATCGCCACCCGCTGCTGCTGCCCGCCGGAGAGTTCGCTGAGCGCCCGGTGCCGCAGGTCGGCCAGGCCCAGCAGGTCGAGGGTCTCCTCCACCCGCTTGCGCATCACGTCCGGGGGCACCGCCAACTGCTCCATGACGTAGGCGAGTTCCTCCTCGACGGTGTCGGTGACGAAGCTGGCCAGCGGGTCCTGGCCCACCACGCCGACCACGTCGGCCAGTTCACGCGGCGGGTGGTGCGCGGTGTCCCGGCCGTCCACGGTGACGCGCCCGGCGAGCGTGCCGCCGGTGAAGTGCGGCACCAGGCCGTTCACCGCGCCGAGCAGCGTGGACTTGCCCGCGCCGGTCCTGCCGACCACCAGGCACAGTTCGCCCTCCTCGACCTGGAGGTCCACCTCCCGCAGCACGGGGGCGGCAGCTCCGTCGTACAGCACGCTGACCTGCTCGAACCGAATCACAGGGCGGCCTCGGAGTGGGTGGTGGGGTTGCTGGGCTGCGGCTTCTGGGCCGCTGGCAGTGACGGTGCCGGTGCCGGGCGGGCGGCGGGTGTGCGGCCCGGCGGCGGGGAGGCGAACGCGGCCACTCCCGCGAGCAGCACCGCGACCGCCGGAAGCAGCGGCAGCGTCGGCCAACTCAGCGGGTACAGGGACGGGTTGAGGTCGTTCGCGTGATAGCCGACGGTGACGAAGAGGACGACCGCCGTCACCACACCGCAGCCGGCCACCGCCCACTCCGGGGCGCGCCAAGGGTCGGGCCGGTAGCCGGTGCGCCGCACCCGGCGCCCGCCCAGCGCGATCCCGCCGCAGCACAGCACCGCCCCGGCCAGCATCGCGGGCAGCCCGAGCGAGCGCGGTGTCGTGCCGTCGAGCAGCCCGTACACCCCCGTGCACAGGCCGAGCATGCCGAGCAGCATCAGTGCCCCGGTGATCCGCCGGGACGCGCGGGTGGCGTCGCCGGCCCGGCCGTAGCCGCGCGAATCCATCGCGGCGGCCAGGTGCAGCGAGCGCTCCAACGCGTCTTCCAGGACCGGGATCACGATGCTGCGCAGCGCCCTGACCCCCTTGGTCCGGCCGGGGCGCAGCCGGCGCGCCCGGCGCACCCGCTGCACGCTCTCCACCAGTTGGGGCGCCACGCTCATCGCCACCGTGACGGCGACGCCGAGTTCGTACAGCGCGCCCGGCAGCACCCGCAGCGCCCGCTTGGGGTTGGCCAGCGTGTTGGCGGCGCCGATGCAGCACAGCAGGCAGGCGAGCCGCAGCCCGTCGATCGCGGCGGACAGCGTGGCTTCGAGGGAGACCGGGCCGCCGAGCTGGATTCCCGCGTACCAGTGCGGAGTCGGGATGTGCGGCAGCGAGAACATGATGTGGTCGGCCGGGCTGATGCCGCTGGCGAACACGCAGCGGAACACGACCCGGATGGCGATCACGCCGAGCGCGAGCAGCAGGTAGTAGTGGAAGCCGCGCGCCCAGGGGGCGTTGGTCCTGCGGGCGGTGACGACGTAGCCGAGGACGGCCAGAACGAGCAGCAGCAGGAGCGGGTTGGTGGTCCGGCTGACGGCGGTGGCGAGCCCGATGCCCCAGATCCACCAGGCCACGGGGTGCAGCGTGCGCGGCAGCCGGCGCCCGGACCCGGGCGGGCCCTGGTAGGCGGGGCGTTGGTGGGGCGGGGCGGCCGCGGGCCCGTTTTCGGACGCGGGCCCGCCGCCGGGCGCGGACCCTTCGTCGGGCGCGGGCTGGTCGTCGGACGTGGGCCCGCCGCGCGACGGGGTGGCGGCGCGCGGCGGGGGCGTGTGGGCGGTGCCGGCCCCGTCGGTGGCGCCGGTCGTGCCGGAGGTGTTCGTCGTGCCTGAGGTGCTGGTCGGTTCGGGCGGGCGGGATTTCGGAACCACGGCCTAGTCCGCCTGGCGCCGGCGGCGGATCGTGGCGATCGTGGCGGCGCCGACACCCGCGACCACCACAGCTGTGATCGCGACGGGCAGGATCGAGCCGGACGAGTGGTGCGCGGCGCTGGTGGGCTCGGCGTTCACGATCCGCGGCGTGGGCGAGGAGCCGCCGGACGAACCGCCGGTGGAGGCCGCGGCGCCCGTGCTGCCTGACGGGGTCGCGCCCGCGGACGTGCTCGGGTGGCCGCCGCTCGGGGTGGCCGTGGCCTTGCCCTTGCCGGGGGCGGCGGAGGTGGCCGGGGTGCCGCCGCTCTTGCCGTTGGACGAGCCCGAGGTGTGCGAGGTGCCGCCGCCGCCCGAACTGCCGCTGCCGGACTGGTGCGTGGACGATCCAGGCGACGAAGGGGCGTGCGTGGCGGGCTTGCCGCCGCCGGAGCCCCCGGAGCCGCTGGACCCGCCCGAGGTGCTTGAACCGCCGGAGCCGCTGGAGCCGCCGCTCGATCCCGACCCGCTGCTCGACCCCGAACCCGAGCCTGTCGGCGCGGTGTTGTGCGCCCGCACCGCGTCCGGCGAGACCGTCGGACGGCCCTGCGTGCCCTGCACGTTGGTGGCGCCGAAGATCCACAGGTCGACGCTGCCCGGCTTCGGGTGGTAGCTCATCGCGCCGAGCGTGCTGTATGTCCAGCTGTTCTGCCCGGGGTTGGCGTGCCAGTACGACCAGTAGGCGGTGGACGGCGGCGTGAGGTTGCACGCCTCCTGGGCCGGCTTGGGGAAGGCGGTGCCGCCCTGGTAACCGCCGTAGCCGATCCGGCAGACGAAGCCGGGGCCGTCGTGCACGGTGCCGGTGGTCTGCCAGCCGCCCTCGTTGAGCAGCGCGTAGCCGGTGGTCGGCGTGGTGCCGCAGGAGCGCAGCAGCGGGCCGCCCCAGTGGCTGAAGTCCACGGCGAGCACCACGCCCGAGGTGGTGGTGCACTGGCCGATCGACTGCGCCGACGCGGCGGCCGGGGTGGCCGCCGCCGTCAGGCCGCCGACCGCCGCGGCCAGCGTGAAGCCGAGCGCGGCGCCGAACCGGCCGAGCCGCCCGAGGCCGCCGAGTCGCCGGAGCCGGGCAACGCCCCTACGCGCGCCGGTGATTGGGGTGGCGCTGCCCGCGCGCGTGCCCGTGCCCGTCGGCCCGGTCGTGCCCGTCGCCTCGATGCCCGGTGTCACTGGTGCCTCCCGTTCGGTCGCGCCCTGCGGCGGGCCGCCGTGAACACGCCGCCGACCGCGACAAGCGCCCCGGCCAGCGCGGCGAGCGCCAGTACGTCGGTACCGGTCGCGGCGAGCGAACCGCCGGAGTTCCCGTCCGGGACAGTGCCGTCGCCGTCACCGCCGTTCGCGCCCGAGCCCGCGGCCGGAGCCGAACTCGTCGCCGTCGCCGTGCCCGTACCCGAACCCGTGCTCGTGGGCGGCGCGGGTGTCGTCGTACCTGTACCCGTACCGCCGTCCCCCGTACCGTCGCCCGCGGGGGCGACCACGTGGGTGAGGTCGGTCAGCGCGGTGCCGGCGAGTGCCGGGACGGCCTGGGTGGTGGAGCGGGTGTCGGAGTCGGTCTGGTCGGCGTCGGCGGTGATCCGGAAGCCGCCGTCGGTGTTCTGGAGGCCGGCCAGGAACTTCTGCCCGTCGGCGACCTCTTGGGGGCGGCCCTTGCTGGTGGCGGTCAGTGCCTGGAGGGCCAGCGCCGTGGAGTTGGCGTTGACGCCCGCGGCGCCGGGGAAACCGCCGCCCTTGACCTGGGACTTGACGAGGAAGGCGCGGCCCGCCGCTGTCCGGTCGGCCTGCGCGGGCAGCAGCGACAGGGCCTGCACGGCGTAACCGGTGGTGTCCACGTCGGACACGCAGTCGGCGCCGGGCGCGATCAGCGTGGAGGAGAAACCGCCGTCCGCGCACTGGAGTTGGTCGAGCCGGTCGAGCGCGGCGGCCGGCGGGGCGACGCCGGCGCGGGCCAGCGCCAGCACGCCGAGCGCCTGCGAGACCGTCGAGTACGCCTGCGAGAAGTCACCGGGCGCGGTGCAGAAGCCGTCGGTCGTGGCGGCCGTGCACACGTTGTCCGTCAGCGTCTTGAGCAGGTCGAAGCCGCCGACGGCCGTCGGGTCCTGACCCGTCACCTCGGCGAGCACCGTGAGCTTGGCGGCCGAGCCGGTGTACGGGCCCGGGTAGGCCGACGTCCCGGCCGGGTCCGCGTAGTCGGCGACGTGCGCGAACAGGTAGCCGTCCACCTTCGCCAGCGTCTCGTCCTGGCCGCCGGAGGCCGCGAGCGCGAGCGCCAGGTCGGCGGTCAGCCCGTAGTCGGGGCCGAACGAACTCGCCAGGTGGTTGCCGTCGGTGAGCTGCTTGACCAGGTAACCGGCGCCGGACGCGGCGGACTTGTGCGCGCCCAGGTCGCGGACCAGCGTGCCGAAGGACGTACCGACCGCGCCGCCGGTGGCCTGCGCCGAGGCCCGCACGTCGGAGCCCGACGGGTCGCCGTCCGACGACACGTTGAAGCCGCCGTCGCTGTTCTGCTCGTGGGCGAGGAAGGCGCGGGCCTTCGCGATCTGCTCCGCGTACGTACCGGCGTCCAGGCTCAGCCCCTGGACCGCCAGCGCGGCGGAGTTGACGGAGTCGCCGGACGCGCCGGGGAAGCCGCCGTCGGTCTCCTGCTGCTTCGCGATCCAGGCAACTCCCTTGGCGACGGCCTGCTGTGCCGTGTCACCGGGCACCAGGTCCAGGGCCATCAGTGCCATCGCGGTGCTGTCCACCTCGGAGTCGCCGGTCGGCGGGAGCAGGCTCGGGAACGCGCCGGTGGGCTGCTGGAGGCTCTCCAGGTACGCGATCGGGCCGGCCGCCTTGCCGGTGTCGCCGGCCCGCAACTGGGCGATGACGCCCAGCGATTGGGAGAAGACCGAGGTGGCGTAGGAGTAGTTGCCGGGGGCGGCGCAACTGGTGTCGGGCGCCTTGCTCGCCTTCGCGCAGAGTGTGGCGTCGAGCTCGGCGATCAGGTCGTGGCCGCCGAACGCGCGCGGGTCGGCGCCGGTGACCTCGGCGAGCAGCGCCTCCTTGGCGATCGAGCCGCCGCTGGCGTAGGCGGTGCCGACGCCCGTCCAGTCGGCGATCGTACGGTCGGAGCCGTCCTTGCCGCTCTGCACGAAGTCGGTGATCTTCGCGAGCGCGTCGTCGCTGCCGCCGGTCGCGGCGAGGGCGAGGGCGGCGTCGATGGTGAGGCCGAAGTCGGCGAAACCGGAGTCGGGGAAGGCCTCGTAGTAGTGGCCGTCGATCAGGTTCGCGGGGTCGGTGAGGTAGCGGGCGGCCTTGCCGAGGTCGGGGGTGGCGGACGGCTCGGCCGGCGCGGTGGTGGGCGGCGTCGTGACCGGGGTGGTCGTCGGCGGGGTGGTGACGGGGGTGGTCGGCGGTGGCGTGGTCGGCGGCGGTGTCGTCGGGGCGTCCTGCGCGCGGACGGAGGCGGGCGTGAACGACGGGCCGCCGTCCGTACCGCCGATGTCGGTGGGCCCGAAGACCCATGCCTCGACCTCGCCGTCCTCCGGTACGTCGCTGAGCGCGCCCTTCGGGCTGTACGTCCAGGTGTCCTGGCCGGCCGGCGCGATCCAGTACGACCAGTAGGCGTCCGGGAGGGGGGTGGAGGTGCACGGCTCGTCGGCCGCGGTCGGGTACTCGGTGCCGTTGTCGTTGTCCGGCGAACCGATCCGGCAGATGAAGCCGGGGCCGTCGTGGACCGTGCCGGTGGTGGTGAACCCGGCGTTGTGCAGCAGGTTCATGCCGGTGGTGGGGTGCGCGTCGCAGCCGCGGGCGACGCCGCCGCCCCAGTGCGCGAAGTCGACGGCGACGACCGCGCCGGTGGTGGGCGTGCAGTCGCCGAGCGGATCGGCGGTCGCGGGCCCGGCCAGGGCGAGCGCGCCCGCGGCGGCGGTCCCCACGGTGAGCAGCAGCGCGCCGCCCACGGCTGCCGCGCGCGGCAGGGCACCGCGACGGCTGACAGACTTCTGCACCGGTCTCCCCCGGGTCGGCCGGCACGAACCCCGACCGCGGAGGCGGGCGCCCACCCCGCTCGGCGGGGGCGCCGTGGTCCGCGCCGTAGTCCTCGACGGCGATCGTGACGTGCATGCGCGGCCCAGGCATTCCGGCTCGCCCACCATGCGGTGGGCCTACGGTTGCGGGTCAGCGCCGGATTCGGACCGGCTTCCCCTGGGCGGTTGCATTCGGATTGTCATGTCATGTGACCACGCTCCCCATTCCCCCGTCAACGCGCCGTCGCCATCCGGCGAGGTGAGCCTCCCCACTCCCGGCGCACCTCCGGGTGACCACCCCCCGCGACGCTTCCACTCGCCCCGCCCCCGCCCGCCGGTAGGTGGCTGATCGCGCAGTTCCCCGCGCCCCTATGGGCGCCACCCGCCGCAATGGCACCGGTTGCGCTCGCCCTCGCGCCCCGGTGGTGGGTTGCTCGCGCAGTTCCCCGCGCCCCTGTGGGGCGCCGTGGTGGCGCTGGGCGGTGAGCGGACCGCTTTTCGGGAGGCGCCGCAGTGCTGCCCGAGGCGAGCGGGCGACCCGTTAGGGGCGCGAGGAACTGCGCGACAAGCCACGACGGGGCTGCACGTGACCGCTCACCGGGGCGCCCCGATAGGGGCGCGGGGAACTGCGCGACAAGCCACAGCGAGCCTGCACCTGACCGCCGACCGGGGGCCCGTTAGGGGCGCGAGCCCGAACGGGCCGGGGCGCCGGGGCCCCGGGGCAGGGGTATCGGGGGAAAAAGGTGCACCTTGGGGGTGGGAGGGCTCAGCGGCCAGCGACGTAGCATCGGGGCATGGAACACCGCTCACTCCCCTTCTCCGGCCACCCCCTCTCCGTCATCGGCCTGGGCACCTGGCAGCTCGGTGCCGACTGGGGCGACGTCCGCGAGGAGGACGCCCTCGCCGTCCTCGACGCCGCCGTGGAATCGGGCGTCACCTTCTTCGACACCGCCGACGTCTACGGCGACGGCCGCAGCGAGCAGCTCATCGGCCGGTACCTGCGGCAGCGCCCCGACGCCGGCGTGTTCGTCGCCACGAAGATGGGCCGCCGCGCCGAGCAGCGCCCGGAGAACTTCACCCTCGACAACTTCCGCGCGTGGAACGACCGTTCCCGCGCGAACCTCGGCGTCGACACCCTCGACCTCGTCCAACTGCACTGCCCGCCCACCCCCGTGTACTCCACGGACGCCGTGTACGACGCCCTGGACACCCTGGTCGCGGAGAAGCGCGTCGCCGCCTACGCCGTGAGCGTCGAGACCTGCGCGGAGGCGCTCGCCGCCATCGCCCACCCGGGCATCGCGAGCGTGCAGATCATCCTGAACCCGTTCCGCCTCAAGCCACTTGAGGAGGTCCTGCCGGCCGCGGCCGCCGCGGGCGTCGGCATCATCGCCCGGGTGCCGCTCGCCTCTGGCCTGCTCACCGGCAAGTACACCCGCGAGACGGTCTTCGCCGCCGACGACCACCGCGCGTACAACCGGCATGGCGAGGCATTCGACCAGGGCGAGACCTTCTCCGGTGTGGACTTCGAGACGGGCCTCGACGCCGCCGCCGAGTTCGCCGCGCTCGCCCCGGCGGGCGCCACCCCGGCGCAGACGGCGCTGCGTTGGATCATCCAGCAGCCCGGCGTCACCTCGGTCATCCCGGGCGCGCGTTCCGTGGAGCAGGCCCGTGCGAACGCCGCCGCCGCGGCACTGGCCCCGCTCGACCAGGCCACCCTGGACGCGGTGAGCGACCTGTACGACCGGCGGATCAGGGCCCAGGTGCACGACCGCTGGTGACCGCCGGACGCTGACCGGGCCGCGCGGGCCACGACGTGCCCGCCCGGCCCGGCGCCCGGCGCCGTCACGTCCGCGCCCGTCCGCGCGTCCGGCGCGCCGAACGCCGACCCGCGCGCCGTCCAGGCACCCGTACGCTCTACCGTCTTGCGGATGACGACCTCCCCTGATCGCCCCGATCACCCCGAAGCCTTCCCCGGTTCGAGCGGCCCGTCGGCCACCACCGAGATCGACCCGCACGCGGTGGGCCGGGTCCGTACCGAGTACGCCCCGGTGCACGACGGCGACCCCGACCCCGGCGAAATCGTCTGGACCTGGGTCCCGTTCGAGGAGAACGACGGCCGGGGCAAGGACCGCCCGGTCCTCGTCGTGGCGCGCGAACCGGGCGGCACGCTGCTCGCCGTCCAGCTCTCCAGCAAGCGGCACGACCAGGACCGGGACTGGGTCCCGATCGGCGTCGGCCCGTGGGACCGCGCGGGCCGCGACTCGTGGGTCGCCGTCGACCGCGTGATGCGCCTGCACGAGGAGGGAATGCGCCGCGAGGCGTGCGCCCTTGACCGGGGCCGCTTCAACCTGGTCGTCAACCGCCTGAAGGAGCTGTACTCCTGGACGTGACGGTCCCCGGGGCCCGGACGTGACGGGCCCCGGGCCCTGGACGTGACGGGGTCCGGCACGCGGTCACGGCGGTCCGGCGCCTGGACGTGACGGGGCTCGGCGCGAAGGATGCGCGGCACTCCGACTGCCCCGTCAGCCGCCCGAGTTGACCAGCACCGCGACGTCGTAACGTTCCCGCACCGGCTCGCCGCCCGACGGCAGTCCCGCCACCTCGGACGCCAGCCGCCGCAGGCCCTGCTGGAACTCCTCCGCCGTCAACTGGTCGAACTTCGACTGCGGTTGGGACGTCATCCGGTCGTGGTACTCGGCCAGGCTCGCCGTGACGGGCTGCGCGAAGCTCGTCACCGTCCGCACGGTGAAGCCCGCTTCGGCGAAGTCGGCGAGCACCGCGGCCTGCGAGGGGAACCGCACCGCGTCCAGGTCGCGCAGCCGCGGCCAGTAGTCGTAGACCAGCGCGTCCAAGCTCTCGCCGAACGTCGTGCGGATCACCACCACCCCGCCGGGCCGCAGCACCCGCGCCAACTCCCTTGCCGCGCGCGGCCGGTCGGGGACGTGGTGGATCACCCGGGACAGCAGCGCGAGGTCGAACGCGTCCGCGCCGGCGGGCACTTGGTCCGCGCTGCCGGCCTCGTACCGCACGCCGGCGTGCGCGTTCACCTGCCGGGCCCGGCTGAGCATCGGCAGTGACGGCTCCACCCCGAGCACGCTCGACGGCCGCAGCCAGCGGGCCATCGCCGCGCAGAACATCCCGGTGCCGGCGCCGATCTCCAGCAGGTCGGGGGAGTCGGCGGCGGCGAACGAGCCGATCAGCTCCGCCCAGGCGCGCAGCGATTCCTCGGGCATCGCGTTGCCGTCCTGGTAGGCGCCCGCCAGCCGGTCGTCCTCATAAGCATTGTCATATGCGCTCTTCATACCCCGGTCTTTCCGCGCCGGGCCGCCCACCAACCCCGCCGCGTCCGTTATGCCGGTTACGTTCGCCGACGGCCGGTTGCGGAGTCGTGTCCATAGCCTGTGGATAACTTTCTCCCGACACCGCGTGGATTCGCTAACGTTGAGTGAAGTTGCACCGGGGTGGGCCGGGGCGGTGGAAGTGCGGGGAGGTGGGCGCGATGGGGCGCATGACGGCGGGCAGCGGGCGGGCATCCCCGGCGGAGGCCGTACCGCTCGCGGATGACGTGGGCTCGGCGCACGCCGTGGCAGGGCGCGCCGCGGACCGGCACGCCGTACCGCCCTCGCTGGTGGTGCTGCCGTACGCCGTGATGGCTCTGGTCACGGTGGTCGACATGACGGCCGGGTCGAGCGTGGGCCTGCTGCCGATGATCTCGCTCGGGCCGGCGTTCTCCGGCCTGGTCGGCGGCTGGCGGCGGACGGCCTTCGTCGGGGTGATCGCCATCGCGCTGTGCTGCGCGCTGGGGGTCTACGACGACCTGTTCGAGGAGCGGCGCGGCTTCGCGGCGATGGCGTCGGTGGTCGGCGTCACGATCGCCGGGCTGATCGCCGCGGTGATGCGGCAGCGCCGCGAGGCGGAGCTCGCCAGCGTCCGTTCCATAGCCGAGGTCGCGCAGCGGGTGCTGCTGCGCCCGGTGCCGCGCAGCGCCGGGCATCTGCGGGTGGCCGTGTCGTACACCTCGGCGGTCGCGGAGGCCCGCATAGGCGGTGACCTGTACGAGGTCGTGGCCACCCCGGCCGGGGTGCGGGTGATCATCGGCGACGTGCAGGGCAAGGGACTTGAGGCCGTGGAGACCGCGGCGGTGGTGCTGGGCGCGTTCCGGGAGGCCGCGTATGACGAGACGGAGCTGACCGGTGTCGGTGAGCGGGTGCAGCGCGCCGCCGACCGCGCGCTGGACGGCGAGAAGTTCGTCACGGCCGTCATCGCCGAGATCCGGCCCGACAGCGGCGCCACCTTCCTCAACTACGGGCACCCGGCGCCGCTGATCGTCCACCCGGACGGCGGGGTGAGCTTCCCCGAGCCACCGGAGTTCTCGCTGCCGCTCGGACTGGGCGCGCACCACCAGGACCGGCCGGTGCCGTTCCCGGTGGCGCTGGCCCCCGACGACCAGCTGCTGCTGTACACCGACGGGGTCACCGAGGCCAGGGACCACACCGGTGCCTTCTATCCGCTGGGCCGGCGCGCCCACTTACTCAAGGATCCGGACCCGGACGCCGCGTTGGAGGCGCTGCGCTCCGACCTGGTCCAGCACTCGGAGGGACCGCTGCATGACGACGCGGCCATGCTGCTGATCCGCTTCCGCACCCCGGAGGGCGGCGGTTCGGCGCCGGCCAACGGCTCGGCGGCCCGGGCGATCCCGGCTCCCGCTCTCGCCCCGGCCCCGGCTCCCGCCCTCGCCCCCGCTCCCACCCCGGCTCCGGCCGGGACCGCAAACCGCGCCAATCGCCCCGATCCGCCCATCAGTACCTACCGCCCCACCCGTACATAGGGAACATTTACGCCAATCGCTCCCGTGTTCCAATCCTCACCCGCGCCCGCTCCGAATGCACCGCTGGAGACACCTTCTCCGGCCGCCCCGGTCCCGTGGCAGCCGCGGCAGCCGGCCGCGACTCGCGGTCCGCCGGACCGAGCGGTCACCGCGAGTGAAGGGCACAGCCATGCATTCCATACACGCACGGGTCCTGACGGCCATGGCGGTGGCGGCCGTACCGCTGGCACTTCCGGCAGCGGCGTGGGCGGCACCGGCGGAACCGGCGGTGGCGTGGACCCCGTACCAGGCGACGCTGAACCCGGTCACCGCCAACCACGTGACCGGCAGCGGCAAGGCCATGATCCAGCTGTCCGGCAACACCGCGAAGATCACCGTCACCGCCTCCGGGCTGGTCGGCGGCGCGTCCCCGCACGCCATGCACATCCACGTGGACGGCGCCGGGGCGTGTCCGACGCCCTCCGAGGCCAAGTCGCACAACGGCCACAGCTCGACCAACGTCGCCGACGCGATGAAGGACTACGGCATGATCGGCACGTCGCTGACCACCAGCGGCGACAGCACCGCCAAGAGCGCGCTGGCCGTCACCCGCTTCCCGGCCGGGTCGAGCGTCAACTACAGCCGGACGATCGAGGTCTCCGACGACGTGGCCGCGAACCTGAAGTCGGGCAAGGCCGTCCTGGTCGTGCACGGCATCGACTACAACAGCAACGGCAAGTACGACAACGTGCTGGGCGCCAGCGAGCTGGACAAGACGCTGCCCGCCGAGGCCACCGACCCGGCGCTCTGCGGCGCGTTCACCGCCTCGCAGATGACGTCGATGCCCAACGGCGCGGCGGACACCGGTGACGGTGCCACCCAGGGCGGCAGCGGCACGGACAACGGCATGATCGCCGGTGGCGGCGCCGCCGTGCTGATCGGTGTCGGCGCCGGCACCTGGGCGCTGCGCAGGCGGAGCAGCGTCACCCGATGAGTGACGACGCCGCACAACCCGCGGACCGGGACGACCGGGACGACCGCGCCGACCGCACCGGTCACTCCCGGCGTACGGCGGTCGCGCTCGTCGTGCTCGCGGTGCTGTGTGTGGCGGGCGGGCTGACGGCCGTCGCGGTCGGGACCAGCGGTGGCGGTGCCTCACCGCCGCCGCAGCCCGGCCCGGCCGCGGCCGGCCAGCCGACGCACAGCATGGACCCGGGTATGGACCCGAGCATGGATCCGGGCATGGACCCGAGCATGGGCGGCTCCGCGCCGGCCGTGCCGGGCCCGTCGGCCGGCACCCCGTCGGCCACGGCGCCGACCGGCGGCGGCTCGGCGCTGCCCGCCTCCCGGCCCACCGAGCTGGCCATCCCGTCCATCGGGGTGCACGGCGCGCTGCTCGACCTCGGCCAGAACAAGGACGGCAGCGTCCAGGTGCCGGGCAAGCCGTTGCAGGCGGGCTGGTTCCACGGCTCGCCGACGCCCGGCCAGGTCGGCCCGTCGGTCATCCTCGGCCACGTGGACTCGTACGCCACCGGCCCCGCCGTCTTCTACAAGCTGGGCGCGATGAAGCCGCACCAGCAGATCCGCGTCACCCGCGCGGACGGCAAGGTGGCGGTCTTCAGCGTGGACTCCGTGCGCTCCTACGCCAAGAAGGACTTCCCCACCCTGGACGTCTACGGCAACACCCCCGACCCGCAGTTGCGGCTGATCACCTGCGGTGACTGGAACGCCCGCACGCACGCGTACGACGGCAACATCGTCGTCTTCGCGCACCTCACCCACTGAGCGGGCCGCGACGGCCGAGGGCGGCCGTCAGCTGGTCCAACGCCTGGACGAGTGAGGCGAGTTCGGAGTCGCCTGCCGTGTCACCCTCCGCCGCCAGGCCGCCGGCCGGGGGTGACAGGCGGGGGGCGTCCTCGGCCAGCCGCCGGGCGGCGCGGCGGTGCAGGGTGCGGCCCCGGGCGGCGAGCTGGAGCAGCACCCGGCGCCGGTCGCCCGGGTCGGGGCGGCGGTAGACCAGGTTGTCGGCCACCATCGCGTCCACCAGCTTGGTCAGGCTGGGCGCGGGCATCAGCGCGTGGTCGGCGATCTCGGTCATGGGATGGCCCGCGCCGTCGCCGACCGCGGACAGCACCCGCCACTGCTCCAGCGTGCAACCCACCTCGGCCAGCACCGAGTTCAGCCGCCGGACCAGCCGCCGCTCGGCATGGCTGAGCAGATGCGCCAGTTCGCCCACCTCCACCGCCACCGGCTCCCGCCGCGGTGCCGGCGAGGGCTGTGGCGAGGCGGCTGCCGACGGCCTGCCTGCCGGATCGGATCGCATGTTTGCCGGTGTCCTTCCCTAGGTCTACTGTTCGGCCACATCAGGGGTCTCTGCAAGGGTGCCGGGGCCGGGTTCACGACCCTCGTCGCCCGCACAGTCCCCGGAGGTGGCCGCGTGTCCCTGGGACCACCGCACCCACCCGGCTCGTCCGGTCCACCCGATCCGCCCCCGCGCCCACCTCAGCACGTCCCACCTCAGCACATCCCGCGGCTGCGCGCCGCCGCGGACGACACGCTGACGGTCGCGCTGGTCGTCCCGCTGCACGGCCCCGGCGGCATCTTCGGGCCGTCCTGCGAGCTGTCCGCGCGGCTGGCCGCCGAGGAACTCAACGTCAGCGGCGGCGTGCTGGGCCGCGAGGTGCGGCTGGCCGCGGTGGACGGCGGCGGGCCGCCGCAGCGGGTGGCCGCCGAGGTCGAGGCGCTGGTCCGGCTCGGCGCGGTGGACGCGGTGGTGGGCTGGCACACCTCCGCGGTCCGCAAGGCGCTGGCGCCGCGGGTGGCGCACCTGGTGCCGTACGTCTACACCGCGCAGTACGAGGGCGGCGAGCGAACTCCCGGGGTGTTCCTCACCGGTGAGACCGACGAGGCCCATCTGCTGCCCGCCATGCGGGCGTTGGCCGAGACGATGGGCGTACGGCGCTGGTGCACGGTCGGCAACGACTACGTCTGGCCGCGGGAGACCGCCCGCGCCGCCCGCGGCCACGCCCGGCGGTGCGGCGGCCGCGTGCTGGGCGAGGCGTTCGTCCCGCTCGGCACCCGCACGGCGGACTTCGCCCAGGTGCTGCGCCGGATCGAACGTGCCCGCGCCGACGCGGTGTTGATGCTGCTGGTCGGCGCCGACGCCGTCCGCTTCAACCGGGCCTTCGCCGACCGCGGCCTGCACGAGCGCTGCCTGCGGCTGAGCACCCACATGGACGAGAACATGCTGCTCGCCACCGGCGCCGACGCGACCGCCGGGCTGTGGGCCGCGGCCGGCTACTTCGAGACGCTGGCCACCGCCGAGAGCCTGGACTTCAACCGGCGGTACGCGCTGCGCTTCGGCGTCGAGGCGCCGGTCGTCGGCAGCCTCGGGGAGTCCTGCTACGAGGGGCTGCGGCTGCTGGGCGCGCTGGTGGAGCGGGCCGGCTCGCCGGCCGTGGCGGCGCTGCGCAGGGTCAGCGAGACGGACGGCACCGTGGGCTACGAGGGCCCGCGCGGCGCGCTGCGGCTGCGCGGCAACCACCTCGACCAGCGGGTCTACCTCGCACGGGCGGACGCCTTCGACTTCGACGTGGTGGCCCAACTCTGAACCCCCCTCCGGGAGTCGGTGCGGCGAGCGGCAACCTGCTTCTCCTGCCTGGGCGTTGACAATAGCTTCCCCTGGAAATACTTTCTAGGGGAAGCATCTGGCGGCGGCCCCGAGGGCGGCACCGTCCCGCGCCGACCCTCCCCGCGGTCGGCGCCGCGCCTCTCGAATTACCTTCTGAATTCCTCGCGGCTTATCATCTACGCGCGTCATGCGAATTCCGTCCGCGGTCCGCCAATTTAAAGGACCGGAAACTGCGGAGAAACAATACGGCGGGACTCTTCCCTCGCCGCCCGGGGCGTCCGGGAGGCGGACACCTTGCGCGGAAGAGGGATCACCGTGACGGACACACTCGGCACGCAAGCGCCCCCCGGCGCGGAACCGGAAGCCAGGACCCGCAGCTACAACGGCTGGACGAAGAACACCACGCTCGAGGACTACTCGCTGCGCTACGCACCGAAGTCCTTCCGCCGCTGGACCCCGTATGTGGTGGCCACCACCGCCCTCGGCGGCATCGCCTACCTGGCGGACTTCGCCATCGGCGGCTCCATCGCCATCTCCAACGGCTTCAGCAGCGCGATGATCGCGATTCTGGCGGCGGCGGTCACGATCTTCCTGACCGGTATCCCGATCTCGTACTACTCGGCGAAGTATTCGATCGACATGGACCTGCTGACCCGAGGCGCCGGATTCGGTTATCTCGGCTCGACGCTCACCTCGATCATCTACGCCAGCTTCACGTTCATCTTCTTCTCGCTCGAAGGCTCGATCATGGCCCAGGCGCTCGACCTGGGACTGCACATTCCGCTGGCCGTCGGCTATCTGATCTGCTCGCTGATCATTCTGCCGCTGGTGTTCTACGGGATGACGGCGCTGTCGAAGATGCAGGTGTGGACGCAGCCGGTGTGGCTGGTCCTGATGGTCGCGCCGTTCGTGTCGATCGCGATCCAGAAGCCGCACAAGTTCCAGCAGTTCACGCACTTCGCCGGCAACTCGCCCACCGGTTCGTCGCTCAGCCTGCTCGGGGTCGGCGCGGGCGCCGGCGTCGCCCTGTCGCTGATCGCGCAGATCGGCGAGCAGGTGGACTACCTGCGCTTCATGCCCGACAAGACCCCCGACAACAGCCGCCGTTGGTGGGCCGCGGTGCTCAGCGCCGGGCCGGGCTGGGTGGTGCTGGGGGCGGCGAAGCAGATGGGCGGGGCCTTCCTGGCGTTCTACATCGCCGGCAGCGTCGGCCTGTCGAAGGCCAACGAGCCCATCCAGCAGTACGTCTCCGGCATCAAGACCTTCGCCGCGCCGGTCGCGCTCGGCCTGGCCACGTTCTTCGTGATCCTCTCCCAGATCAAGATCAACACCACGAACGCGTACTCCGGTTCGCTGTCCTGGTCCAACTTCTTCTCCCGGCTCACGCACCGCCACCCCGGCCGGGTGGTCTACATCTTCCTCAACGTCGGCATCGCGCTGACCCTGATGGAGGTCGGCGTCTTCGGCTTCCTCAACACGGTGCTCGGCTTCTACTCCAACGTCGCCATCGCGTGGATCGGCGCGGTCGTCGCCGACCTGGTGATCAACAAGCCGCTGGGGCTGAGCCCTTCGTACATCGAGTTCAAGCGCGCGCACCTGTACAACTTCAACCCGGTCGGCTTCGGCTCGATGCTGGTCGCCTCGGCCGTCTCGATCGCCGCGTACTTCCACGCCTTCGGCGCGTACGGCAAGGCGTTCTCGCCGTTCATCGCGCTGGCCGTCGCCATGGTGCTGTCGCCGCTGATCGCCTGGGCGACCAAGGGCCGGTACTACATCGCCCGCACCGACGACCAGGTGGAGCCGCTCTTCCTGGAGAACGGCCTGCTGTCGGCCGCGATCGTGACCTGCTCCGTCTGCGCGGAGGACTTCGAACGCCCGGACGTGGCCGGCTGCCCCTTCCACGGCGGCGCGGTGTGCTCGCTGTGCTGCAGCCTGGAGCGGGACTGCCACGACTCCTGCAAGTCCGTCGCCACCGGGCCGGTGGACCTCGGCCTGCCGTCCGTGGGCCTCGGCCTGCCGTCCGGGGGCTCGGCCGAGCCTCCCGCCGGGCCCGCGGCCACCCCCGGGAACGCTCCCGGTTCGCCCTGACGCCCGGGGCGCTCCCTGGCCCGTGCCGGGCGCGGGCCAGGGGTGCTGCCGGTTCGACGGTGCCGTCTGGGAGGGGTGTGGCTTGCTGATCGTGCCCGGAGATGACGGTAGGTGACCGGCCTTGCCAGTTTCGATCAGGTGTGCTGATATTCGCTTGCCTGTTGTCGGCTCGTCTCGGCACGGCCTGGTCAGCCCGCTGCCTTTTCTCACTAACGAGTGCGATGCCGCAGAACTTCTTTGAACCACGCACGCCCGTCGCGCCCCGCGGCGAACCCCCGCGCGCGGCACCGCCGGCTCCGACTCCGCCGCCGCTGCCTCCCAAAGAGCCGTCCTGGCTGCGGATCTACTGGAACACGCTGCGCTCGTTCACCCGTCGGCGGCTCGGGCTGGCGCCCATCGCCCCACGGGAGTTCGGGCCGCGCGACGGGGAGCCCGGGCCCGGACGGTCCCGGCGGCGGATCGTGCTGCCGGTCGCGGTGACCGTGGCCGTCGCGGTGGTGGCCACCGCCATCGTGCTGATGAACTCCGGGGACGGCCACGCCGACCACGGCAAGGTGTCGGCGTCCGCAACTCCCAAGCCGGGCGCGGCCGTTCCCACCGTCACGGCGGCCCCGACCGCGCCGGCCACCACCGCGCAGCCCACGCTGCCCGAGGCGCCCGAGCCGTCGCCCGAGGTGCGGCGGCAGGTCGCGCTGTGGGTCAGCTCGCACATCGGCGCCGGCCATGTGGTGGCCTGCGACGCCGCCGTCTGCACCGAACTGCGCAAGGCCGGCCTCCCGGCCGCCGCCGTGCGCCAGGTCCGGGGCAGCGCGGAGGACCTGCTGAGCGCCGACCTCGCCGTCGTCACCGGGCCGTTGCGGACCCTGCTCAGCGCCGAGACCGTCGACCGGTTCACCGCCGGGCAGCCGCTGGCCGCGTTCGGCCCCGGCGGCCGGCCGGCGAGCGTGGTGTCCGTCGCCCCCGCCGGCCCGCAGTCGTACACCACCGCGCTGGCCGCGGACCTGGCCGCGCGCAAGCTCTCCGGCGCGGCCCTGCTGAAGAACAAACGGCTCGTCCTGACCCCGGGCGCCCGCGCCGCGCTCGTCGCCGGCCAGGTGGACCTGCGGCTGTGCGCGCTGCTCGCGAACCTGACCAGGGCGCACACCGTGAGCGTCACCGCGTTCGCCGCCCCGTCGCCCGGCGCCGACGCCTCCATGGCGCGCACGGGCATGGACATCGCCTCGGTGGACACGTACCTGGCGACCGGCCCGAGCGCCCAGGCCGGCGCGCTGCGCAAGCTGATCGTCGGCCAACGCGCCCCGTACCGCCCGCTGCACGTGGTCAGCGTCAAGCGGACGCCCAAGACCAACCCGGTCCTGAGCGTCTTCTACGCGCAGCCCGCGCCGCTCACCCGGGCCCGCTGACGGGCCTCACGCGGCCCCGGTGACCGCCACCTGTCACATCGCGTGACGGGCGCCGGTCACATCCGGTCCGGGGCCGTGATGCCCAGCAGCGTCAGTCCCTGGGAGAGGGTCGCGGCGGTCAGCCGGCACAGTGCCAGCCGGGTCGCCCGGACGGCCGGCGCGGACTTCAGCACCGGGCAGGACTCGTAGAACGCCGTATAGGTCTTGGCCAGCGCGTAGAGGTAGCCGGCCAGCCGGTGGGGTTCGAGGGTGCCGGCCACCGCGTCCAGGGTGGCGGGGAACTCGTCCAGCAGCAGCGCCAACTCCCGTTCGGCGGGCTCCAGTCCGGCGCCCGGCGCGAAGCCGGCGGCGGCGTCGTCCGCCGCCCTGCGCAGGATCGACGCGATCCGGGCGTGCGTGTACTGGAGGTAGACGCCGGTCTGGCCGCTGAAGGACACCATCTGGTCCACGTCGAAGTTGTAGTTCTTCAACCGGGACGTGGACAGCTCCGCGTACTTCACCGCGCCGATGCCCGCCAGCCGGGCGATCCGGGCGAGTTCGGCCGGCCTGGTGTCCGGCGCCTTCTCCGCCAGCACCTGCGCGGCCCGCCGCTCCGCCGCGTCGAGCAGGTCCTCGAGCCGTACGGTGCCGCCGGCCCTGGTCCGGAACGGCCTGCCGTCCGGGCCGTTGATCGTGCCGTTCCGCACGTGCGCGGTCTCGACCTCGTCGCCGAACCAGCCGGCCCGCCGCGCGGTCCTGAACACCATCGTGAAGTGCTGCGCCTGCCGGGCGTCGACCATGTAGAGGATGCGGGTCGCCTTGAGGTCCCGCACCCGGTGCCGTACGGCGGCCAGGTCGGTGACCGCGTAGCCGAACCCGCCGTCGCTCTTGCGGAGCAGCAGCGGCACCGGCCGGTCGTCGTGCCCCCGGATGTCGTCGTAGAACACGCACCAGGCGCCCTCCGACTCCACGGCGATCCCGGCCTGCTGCAACTCGCCGAGCACACCGGCGAGTTCGGGGTTGTACGAGGACTCGCCGGCGACGTCGTCCAGGGTCAGCAGCACGCCGAGCCGGGCGTAGACCCGCTGGAACGCGGCCGTGGACTCCGTGACGATCTCCCGCCACGCGGCCACCGCGGCCTCGTCGCCCGCCTGGAGCGCGACCACCCGCCGCTGGGACCGCTCCTTGAACGCGGGGTCGGCGTCGAAGACCACCCGGGCGGCCCGGTAGAGCTCGTCGAGCGCGGAGACGGGGGATGCGGGAGACGTGGCGGGTGCGGCCGAATCACCGCCGGCCGGCGTCAAGTCCCGTTCCCGCCACGGCAGATCGGGGTGCTCCAGCAGGTACTGGATGAGCATGCCGAAGTTGGTGCCCCAGTCCCCGACGTGGTTGCGCCGAATGACGTCCGCGCCGAGGAAGTCCAGCGTCCGGGCGAGGCAGTCGCCGATCAGGGTGGACCGCAGATGCCCGACGTGCATCTCCTTGGCCACGTTGGGCCCGGAGTAGTCGACGACGGTGACCTCGCCCTCCCGCGAGCACGGCACTCCCAACCGCGCCGGGTCGGCGAGCCGTTGCGCCAGCCGCCCGGTCAACGCGGTATCGGCGAGCCGTAGGTTGAGGAACCCTGGCCCGGAGACGGTGACGTCCGCCAACCACGGGTTGCCATCGGTCAGTTCGTCCCGCACGGCCTGCGCGAGCGCGGCGGGCCGCTGCCCGAGGCTCTTCGCGAGCGAGAGCGCGACGTTCGACTGGAAGTCGGCCCGCTCCGACCGGCGCACCAGCGGATCCACCTCGGTACCTGGGCCGATGGCGCGCCGGACGGCCCCGACCACAGCCGCCTCGACGTCCTCCCTGAGCGTCCGCACCGCCCCAGTCACCATCTCGCCCCAGCCCTCCACTCCCCGCGACGACCGCTCCCGACGAGCGGCCGAGCCGCCAGAGTGCCATCCCGGCCGCCGGGAACGCCCGCGATTTAGCGGGCGCCGCGACCCTCGGGGCGAGGCCCGATCACCGGGTCAGGCGGCGCTGAGCAGGGACAGCACCTGTTCGACGGTGGCCGGCGACTCCCGGTGCAGACCCGGCAGGTCGAGGCCCTCGTCGGCGAGGATCACCAGCAGCGCGTGGTCGCCGACGGCCAGCACCACGACGTAGCCGCCGTTGCACCGGGTGACGACGTCACGCAAGCCCCCGAGCCCGGCCTCCGCGGCCGTACGGCGGCCGAGACCCAGGCTCGCGGCGGCGAGCGCGGCCACCGACTCGGGCTGCGCGGTCGCGGTGTCGGCCGCCACGAGCAGGCCGTCCGCAGTGGAGATCACGGACTCGTTGACGCCCATGACGCGTTCGCGCAGGGACTTGAGCGATCCGACGAGCGCTTCGTACGGTGCGGAACTGGTCATGGTGCACTCTCCTCGGGGCGGTCGTTCGCTGCCCCGCTCTCGGCGACAGGCGGTTCTGCGACGGGTGCTCGGGCGGCGGGGTCGTGGCCGGCGGTGTCGTGCGGGCCGGTGCCGTGGCGGGCAGGGGCTCGGGTGGCGGGTTCCGCGGACGACGCCAGCAGGGCCTGGCGCAGCAGGTGCAGGCCGTGCACGGCGTCCTGGTCCCGGTCGGGGGCTCCGGCGCGCGGCGGGCGGTCGGCGGCACGCGCCGCCGGCAGGTTGCCGCCCGGATTGCGCCGGGGCAGCGGCGCGTCGCCGGTCCGCGGTGACGCGGGCTGTTCGGCGGCCCGGGCGGTCAGCAGCGGGCGGGCCGGCGGCGCGTCACCGTCCCGGACGACGAACCGGCGGGCGGCCAGCCGGGCCAGGTCGAGCATCACCGGGTACACCCCGCGCCCCGAGGTGAAGGCCAGATCGCGCGGTGTGCGGCGCCCGTTGGCGTCGAGCAGCAGCGCGCGGCTGCGGGCCGCGAGCCGGTCGAGGTCGGAGCGGGCGGCAGGACGTACCGCGGTCCGGGCGAACTCGCCGACGGACGGCAGCCGTTCGCGCAGTGTCCGCAGCCGCAGCGCGGTCTCCTCGGTGAGCCGGGCCGGCTCCTGCCCCGGGGAGGCGGCCAGTTCGGGGACGCTGCCGGGGCTGGTGCGCCAACCGGTCACCGGATGCAGGGCCATGGCGAAGGCGCCGTCGAAGATCGCGGCGGTGCAGACGATCGACAGCTCGGCGGCCGAGATCAGGCCCCGGCCCGTCAACGCCGCCTCCAGCCGCTCGCCGTCAGCGCAGGCGGCGAGCGCGGCCTCCCAGTCCTCCTCGCCGATCCGCTGCGACCTGAGCAGCAGCGAGCGGGCGGAGGGGGCGGCCGGGGTCTCGACCGCGCCGACCAGGCCGTCCCGCAGGAAGATCGTGCCGCCGGGCCCGCCCTCCACCTCGACCGCGCCGGTGAAGCCCTCCTGCCGCAGGGAGGTGAGCAGCGAGGGGACGTTCCTGGGTTCGCGGCGCCCGCCGCCCGCCGCCGTCATGCGTGCAGGCCGCCGGCGACGGCTGCCAACTGCCGTGCGGCCAGCGCCAGGTTGGCGTCGGCGCGGTCGAGCACGGCGGAGAGCAGCACCGGATCGCCCTGCCGGGGCACGACGTGCACGACGTGGTAGGTCCTGGAGCCGGTCACCACCACGTTCTCCAACTCCCCCTCCGCGCCCGCCTCGTGCAGCCGCTCGTCGATGAGGGTCAGCAGCCGGCAGACCTCGGATCCGCTGCCGGCCGCGGCGCAGTCGCCCGATTCCGCGTAGGTGAGCCCGGTCACCGCGTCCACGACGGCCGCGCCGGACGCACCCGCGGCGGAAAGGACTTCGCCGAGTACCGAGTCCAGCGCGTCCACGGAGCACCCCTTCACTTTCGAACACTTGGCAGGTTACTTTAACGCCGAAGTCTTTCGATCGTGATCGCGTATGGCGATTCTCAAGTCACGCCGGTCCCGCGCCCGTGCTGTACGCACCTGTGCTGCCCGTGCCAGCGGTGGACCCGCCCGAACCAAGGAAATTCCCAGTGAACATTGAGTCGGCGCTCAAAGAAGCGATGTCCATCGAGGGCGCGATCGGAGTCGCCCTCGTGGACTACGACAGCGGCATGGCGCTCGGAACTCAGGGCGGAGGCAGGGGACTTGACCTGGAGGTGGCGGCGGCCGGCAACACGGAGGTGGTCCGCGCCAAGATCCGCACGCTGTCGATGCTGGCGATCGACGACAGCATCGAGGACATCCTCATCACCCTGGGCTCCCAGTACCACCTGATCCGGCTGCTCACCAGCGCCCGCGGCTCCCTCTTCCTGTACCTCGCGCTCGACCGCAGCCGCGCCAACCTGGCACTGGCCCGCCACGTGCTCCGGGGCATCGAGAGCGACCTCCAGGTCTGACGGCACCCGCGGGTAAGCGCGCCGGCAAGCGCGGCAAAAGTGAATATGCACGCGGCCATTGCCGACCGGTAGTCAGGCAACCGCCCGCCGAATTACCCCTTTCCCGCCCCGCGCCCCACAGAAAACACCCCTCCCACCGGTCGCGCGTCCCCCATGGATTCGCGAGGAACGCATTCAGCACGCACCGTGAGAATTCCGTTTCTGTGCGTGCCCGCCGGTCGGTGTTTCATTGCCGGTGATTGCCCGGAGGGGGGTCGGTGGGGCAGCCCATCTTGCGGCAGTCGGGGTTCGAACACGACATGGTGATCACTCCTCGGTGTGCTGGTTGCCGGGGGCCGCTTCGATCTCGGCCCGCAGCTTCTCGGTGAGCGGCAGCGAGGCGCCGGCCCGGTGGTAGAGGGTGCTCACGAGCACATGCAGCCGCCGCCGGGCTTCCCCGCTGACGGGCCCGGCGAGCGCCTGCCGCAGCTCGGCGAGCGTCCCGGCAAGCGGCCGATCCGCGATCCGCCCGCAAGCGGCCTCCAGCGACCTGACCCGGGGCACGGGCATGGACTCGTCCAACAACCCGCGCACCGAAGGCAGCTCCCCCGCACACTCATCCATCCGGCCGCCCTCTCCTGGCGCCGCCCCGGGCCGGATGTACCGGCCGCGAGGCACTGTGCTGCTGACGCTACGAGCGGACGCCGCACGACCGCGAGCCTTGTGCACCAGTGTGCGCAGATTGCTTCGGCCGGTCCAGATGGCTGAATGCGTTCTTGACGGCTGCGCGTGCCAGCTCGACAGTGGTGCACAACAGCGCACCACATGAGGGAGACCACCGCCATGGCCTTACTGTTCGTCGGCGTCGACCCCGAGACGGGACTCAACGGATCACCCACCGCGTGGGTCGACACCGAAACGCGCGACATCGTCCTGCAGAGCTACACCGCCGACGACGCGACCCGCCAAGAAGCCACCGAGAACACCGTGCCCGGCCACGTGAAGGGCATCCCCGCCCACGAGACCGTCATCCGATTCCCGGCCCACCTGATCCCGCTGCTCAGGAAGGCGTGCGATGCCGCAGATCGACTTTAAGACCCTCATGGACTCCGCCCGCGCCTCCGCCGTGCACCTGGAGATGCGTGATGTCTACGGCGTCGAAGACGAGGCCGACGACTTCGCCGACTGGCGGAAGAGCGGACGGCGCGACGCCGATCCGGCCTCCGACTACTGGGCGCCGTGGATGGACCTGATCTCCAGGGCTCGAAGCCGTGGCGTGGCCGTGCGCCGCGCCCGGATCGTCTCCGAGCCGGTCACCGAGTACATCCGCTACGAGCACGCGGGCACCGCCGTGAACATCCTCGCCGGCGAGGAGGTTCGGTGGCTGCCCCGGCGGCGGGCGGCGACCCTTCTTGTGCCGGGCAGCGACCTGTGGGTCTTCGACGGCGCGACGGTACTGTTCAACCACTTCACCGGCGACGGCAACTGGTCCGCAACTGACATGGAGTTGACCACTGACCCGGCCGTTGCCAGGCAGTGCTCCGAGGCGTTCGAGACGATCTGGGAGCGTGCCGTACCGCACGACCAGTACGAGATCCGCTAACCAGAAAGCACCCGCAGACCTGACCATGCCCACCTCCCCGTCCTCCGCAGCCCAGGCCGCACGTGACGATGTCGCGCGGCGGCTGCGCGGGCTGCGGCGGGCGGCCGGGCTGACGGTCGTCGAGTTGGGCGGTCGGTGCGGGTGGCATCACGCCAAGACGAGTCGGATCGAGAACGGCCGCACCCCGCCTTCCCCGACCGACATCCGGCTGTGGTGCCGCGCGGCGGGCGCCGAGGATCAGGTGGCGGACCTCGTCGCCGCGTCGCTGCACGCCGAGTCGCTCTACACCGAGTGGAGGCGGAAGGCCCGCGACGGGCTGAGGAAGCTGCAGGACAGCTATCTGACGCTGTACCGCTCCACGGAGACGTTCCGGATCTACACCACCACGCTCGTCCCGGGCCTGCTGCAAACCGAGGGCTACGCGCAGGCGTTGCTCAGCACCAACGCCCGTTTCCTCGGCCTGCCTGACGACGGCGAGCAAGCGGCGGCCGCGCGGCTGGAACGCTCGAAGATCATCCATGACTCCGGGCACCGGTTCGTGCTGCTGGTCGAGGAGGCCGTGCTGCGCTACCAGCTCGGCGACGCCGAGGCGATGGCCGCTCAACTCGGCTACCTGCTCAGCGCCGGAGCCCTGCCGGCCGTCTCGCTCGGCATCATCCCCATGGCGACCCGTGAACGCAGGCTGTGGGCCGCCGAGACCTTCAGCGTCTTCGACCAGTCCCTGGTGGCCGTCGAACTGCTGTCCGCGCAGGTCAACGTGACGCAGCCCAGTGAAATCGCCCTCTATCTGCAGGCGTTCGAGCAGCTGCGGCAGATGGCCGTCTACGGGGCCGACGCCCGCGAGCTGATCGTGCGGGCCATCGACGCTCTGCGGTGAGGCCGGTGGCGGAGCCGGGGCTCAGGGGAGGGGGACGATCGTGCAGGCGTGGAGTTTGCGGACGAGTTGGGCGGCGATCAGGTGGCGGGTGCGGGGGTCGGCGTGGTCGAGGAGGGCGTCGTCCACCGTTGTGGGGGAGCGGGGGTGGTAGAGGGCGCCGTAGACGCCGCTGATCGGGGCCTCGCGGACGCGGACGGCGACGTGGCCGGCGCGGAGGTGGGGGCAGGCGCGGGTGGCGAGGCGGGCGCAGGGGAGGCAGACCGGGGGGTGGGTGGCGGCGGTGTCCTCCGGCCAGTCCGGCCAGTCGGGACCCGGGCGGTCGGTCTGGTCGCTGAGCAGCCACAGGATGCCCTGCTCGTTGCGGTCGGCGGGGCCCGCGCACACCTGGCAGAGGAGTCCGCGCATCACGCGGCGCTGCCGTAGCGGGTGGATACGGCCGAGTTGGGGCACGCCCTGCCCCTGCCGCAGGCCGACCCGCGTCCACAGCACGCCGTTGCTGTCGCGGTCCGTGCCGACCTCGTCGGTGTAGGCGATCCGGCCCCACCGGTCGGTGAACAGCCCTGGGCGCAGCGGCTGTTCGGCGCTCCAGGCCGCGATGTACGGGATGTTGGGGTATCGCGCCGCGTAGGCCGTCGGCGCCCCGGCCCGGGCGGGTAAGGGGTTGTCGGGTAAGGGGTTGTCGGGTACGGGCCTGTCGGTCATGCGTGCTCCGTAGGGCGGGTGGCGGCGGGGGCGGCCGGGGTGAACGTCCGCACCCGGCGGGCGCGTTGACAGCAGCCGGGCAGCGGCAGCCCCGTACCGCGTACCGCTCTGCGCAGCGCGTCCCACGGCGGCGGCGCCTCGGGAGGCGAAGGGGGCGCGGACGGTATCGGGGCCCCGGGCGGCTCCGGCGGCTCCGGCGGCCCGGCGGGCAGTGTGGACGCGGGACGCGCCGGCGGCACCGCCACCCGCAGCTCGAACCACACGCTCTTGCCGATCACCCGGGGCACCACCCCCCACCGGTCGGTGAGCGCCGCCACCATCCGCAGCCCCCGGCCGCTCTCCGCCTCGACGTCGTCCCAGGCCGAGACGGGGTCCGAGGCCGGGTCAGGGGCGGGTTCCGGGTCCGGGACCCAGTCCGGGGCCGGGTCGGGCGCCGGGGCCCGGCCGAGCTTCGGCATCCCGGTCGCCCAGTCCCGCACCTCCACCCGCAGCCCGCGATCCTCCAGCCGGTACGTCACCGACACTCGGCTTCCGCGTGCCGCCCGCCCGTGGACGACCGCGTTCGCGACCAGCTCGCTCACGGCCGATTCGAGCGCATCGGCCACTTCGGTGAGTCCCCACTCATCGGCTAACTCCCGCGCCCGGAGCCGGGCCGATCGAACAGCGGGACGAAAACGGCGATAGCGCACCTGTTCCATCCGATGAACCGTCATGTTTACCCCCTTGTATGGTAGTTGGCTGCGATGCCATGCTCGGCGAGTGCCGTAGCCAGGATCGATCCCGGCCGTAGTAGGTACTGTGCACCTTGGGCCTTCCAAAGTGTCAAGTACCCAAAGTGGTGAACTTCCAATACGTGTTGCTCTCGCAGCCACTGAACGGCACACTTGACCTGCACGAAGTACGAGGAAGGCGACCCCGCCCGTGCCCATCAATCACAATCCGACGATCCGTCAGCGACGCCTCGCCCGCCGACTCCGCGACCTGCGGGTCGCCGCGGGCCTCAAGCACGCGGACGTCGCCCGCGTCTTCGAGTCCGCCGAGTCGAAGATCAGCCGCATCGAGGGCGGCCAGTCCGGCATCCGCCTGCCCGACCTGCGCGCGCTTCTGGACGCGTACGGGGTGACGAATCCGGCGGAGCGCGCCGACATCGAGACGTTGTCGCGCAACGCGAGGAAGAAGGGCTGGTGGTCGCGTTACTCGAACGCGGTCGACTCGGAGTACGGCTCCTTCGCGGCGGTCGAATCGGACGCGATCGAGCTGTACAACGTGCAGACCAGTCTGATCCCCGGCCTGCTGCAAACCCCCGAATACACCCAGGCGCTCATCGAATTGCAGGTGCCGGACGCGACACCGGAGCACGTGACGGCGCAGCGCGAGGTGCGGGCCGAGCGGCGCAACGTGCTCACCAAGCCGACGCCCGTGCAGTTCTGGGGGATCGTCGCGGAGAGCGTGCTGTACCACCAGGTCGGCGGCAAGAAGGTGATGTCCGAGCAGTTGGACGCGCTGATCGAGGACAGCCGGATGCCGAACGTCCAGCTCCAGGTGCTGCCGCAGGACGACCCGATGAACGCGTGCCTCTACGGGCCGTTCGTCATCATGAGTTTCGCCTCGACGGCCGAGACGGACATCGTCTACACCGAGTCGCCGACCAGCACCGTGTACTACGAGGAAACCCCCGACGTGGACTCGTACACCACGTTGTTCCGCCGCCTCAACATGGCGGCATCAAGCGTCACCAAGTCACGGGCGCTCATCGCGGACGCCCTCAAGGAAATGAGTTAGCGCAATGACGTCGCACATCGAGTCTGCTTCGGCCGCGCGCCTGGAGTGGGTGAAGTCCTCCTTCTCCGGCAACAACGGCGACTGCGTCGAGGTCGCCGCCCTCCCCGACGGCGCCCGCGCGCTGCGCGACAGCAAGAACCCCGACGGCCCGGCGCTGGTCTTCCCGGCCGCGGAGTTCACCGCGTTCGTGTCCGGCGTGGCCGCCGGGGAGTTCAACGCGCTGTAGCAGCAGACCCGTTGTGCGGCAGTGATGACGCGCCCCACCGCCCCGGCGGCGGGGCGCCCTTCGTCGTGTCCGGGTCAGCCCAGGAAGCGGCGGCCCACGGTGTGGACGGCCTCCTGGAGTTCGGGGGGCTTGACGACCTTGAACGGAGCCTGGATCGCAGTGAGTTGGGCCGCGTACCAGGACGTGTCCTCCGTCGTCGCCACCACGCGGGTGCGCGTCGGGGTGAGCGGGTCGCAGCGGCCCAGGCTGCGGGGGATCCAGGTGGCGACGGTCGCCGCGGGGGCCTCGACGGTGAGCTCGACGTCGTACTGCCAGCCCTCCGCGAGGTGTTCCTCCAGGGCCTGGACCGGGTTCAGGCCGGGCGGGGCCGTGAACGTCGTGTCGAGGACGTCGACGGCGGTCACCCGGTCCAGCCGCAGCACCCGGCGGGCGTCCACCGCGTGCGACCAGCACAGCAGGTACCAGCGGCCGCGGCTGACGACGACGGCCCACGGGTCGACGTCCGTGGTGCGGTCCCGGCCGGGGCCCGGACAGTAGCCGATCCGCAGCCGGCGGCGGGCGGCGCAGGACTGGACGAGGAGCGCGGTGGTCTCCGGGTGCGGGCTGGAGGCACCGGTGTCGCCGCCGTAGGTGCTGACCCGGCGGATCGCCTCGGCCGGGCCCGCCACCGGTTCCGGCAGCACCCGCATGATCTTGCCGATCGCGCTGCCCACCGGATCGTCCGGGTCGGCGGCGTCGTGATGCCCGTCGAGGACGGCCATCACCAGGCCGAGCGCCTCGGTCGTGGTGAACATCAGCGGCGGCAGCCGCAGTCCGCGCCCGACCCGGTAACCGCCGTGCGGGCCGCGGGCGGACTCGATCGGGACGGCGGCCTCGCGCAGGATGCCGACGTAGCGGCGTACCGCGCGTTCGGAGACGCCGAGCCGGCTGGAGAGGCGGGCCGCGGTGATGCCGGGGCTGTTCTGGACGAGTTCGAGGAGCAGCAGGGCCCGGGCGGTCGGGCTCTCGTCCGGTCCCATCGGGTTCCTCCCCGCGGTTCGCCGCCATTCCGGACGTGGATCGTCCGGAATGGACGATAGCTTGCCGCCCATGGATGAGAGCAACGAGGCGGTCCTGCGGGAGCCGCCGGTCGCGGGGAACGAGGCCGATACGCTGATCGGCTCGCTGGAGCGGCAGCGGCGGACGTTCGCCTGGAAGTGCGGCGGGCTGGACGCGGCGGGGCTGCGCAAGACGGTCGGGCCGTCGCCGGTCACGCTGGGCGGACTGCTCAAGCACCTGGCGCTGGTGGAGGACGACATGTTCTCGCGGCGGCTGCTCGGGCGGGAGTTGTCGCCGCCCTGGGCGGTGGTGGACTGGGACGCGGACCCCGACTGGGAGTGGCGGACGGCGGCGGACGACAGCCCGGAGCAGCTGATGGCGCTCTGGGAGGAGTCCGTGGCGCGGTCGCGCGCGGGCGTGCGGCTCGCGCTGGAGGAGGGCGGGCCCGGGTTCGCCGGGGCGATCACGTTCAGGAACGGTGAATCGCCCAGCCTGCGGCGGCTGCTGGTCGACATGATCGAGGAGTACGCGCGGCACGTGGGGCACGCGGACCTGATCCGCGAGTCCGTCGACGGCCTGGTCGGAGAGGACCCGCCGCAGTGACGCCGCCGGAGAGGGAGCAGGAGCAGGCGCAGGAGCCGGGCGGGCCGATCGCGGTAGAACGGTTCACCGTCCTGCCGGCGAACGAGGCTTCACGCGACGACCTCGAAGCGGTCTTCGGGACGACCGGTGAACCGGCGCGCTGCCGCTGCCAGTTCTTCAAGATCCGGGACAAGGACTGGAGTTCGGTGCCGGTCGGCGAACGGGCGGCGGGCCTGCGCGAGCAGACCGGTTGCGGGACGCCCGGCGCCCCCTCGACCAGCGGGCTCGTCTGCTACCTGGACGGCGAGCCCGTCGGCTGGGTCGCGGTCGAACCCCGCACCGCCTACCCCCGCTTGACCCGCACCCGCGTCCCGTGGACCGGCCGCGACGAGGACAAGGACGACCCCGGCGTCTGGTCGGTGACCTGCTTCGTCACCCGCAAGGGCTTCCGCCGCCGAGGCGTCACCTACGCCCTCGCCCGCGCGACGATCCCCTTCGCCCGCGAGCGGGGCGCGCGAGCGCTGGAGGGCTACCCGATGATCACCCGCCCGGGCGTGGACATCACGTGGGGCGAGCTGTACGTCGGCAGCCGGCAGGTGTTCGAGGAGGCGGGCTTCACGGAGGTGAGCAAGCCGACGTTGCGGAGGGTCGTGATGCGGGTCGAGTTCTGAGCGGGGGCCCTCCGGGCCGGCTCATGACTGGGGGTGCGCCTTGGGGTTGCGTGGTCGGGTGCGGGTGCGCTGTGGCTTGTCGCGCAGTTCCCCGCGCCCCTGACGGGGCGTCTCCTCCGGGTGCGTCGCGCCCGCGCGGCGGCAGCCGCAGATCGGACACAGCCCCGCGCCCCTTACGGGCCCGGTCCCCGGGGCAGGAGGGCGTCAATTCGGTGTGAACGTGCGGACGTAGCGGCGCTGCCAGGGGGTTTCCACGGCGTGGCTGTCGTAGTGCCGGCGCACGAAGGCGACCGCCTCGGCGGGCGGGACGCCGTCGATGACGGCGAGCAGGGCCAGGGCGGTGCCGGTGCGGCCGCGGCCGCCGACGCATGCGAACTCGACGCGGTCCCGCTCGGCGCGGTGCCAGACGTCGGCGAGGAGGCGCGCGGTCGCGGCGCGGTCGGTGGGGAGGCGGAAGTCCGGCCAGTGCAGCCAGTGGCTTTCCCAGGGGGTCGCGGGTGGGGCCTTCCCCAGGAGATAGACGCCGAGGGTCGGCGCCGGCCCCTCCGGCAGCGGGTGCCGCAACCCGCGGCCGAGGATGAGCCGCCCGGACGGCAGCTTCAGCACGCCGGGGGCGGAAGGATCCCATGGGTCGGCCATCCGGCCAGGTTAGGCGCGCACGCTTTGGGGTTGCGGGGTCGGGTGCGGGTCCGCTGTGGCTGGTGGCGCAGTTCCCCGCGCCCCTAGGTGGGTGGCCCCTGAGGTCGCGCGGTCGGCTGCGGGTCCGCTGTGGCTTGTCGCGCAGTTCCCCGCGCCCCTGACGGGGCGTCTCCTCCGGGTGCGTCGCGCCCGCGCGGCGGCAGCCGCAAATCGGACACAGCCCCGCGCCCCTTTCGGGTCGCGTCGCCCCGGGGTGTGTCGCGCCCGCGCGGCGGCAGCCGCAGATTGGGTACAGCCCCGCGCCCCTGGGTGGGTGGCCCCTGAGGTCGCGCGGTCGGGTGCGGGTCCGTTGTGGCTGGTGGCGCAGTTCCCCGCGCCCCTTACGGGTCGCGTCGCCCCCGGCGCGAGTCCCCCGGCGTGTGTCGCGCCCGCGCGGCGGCAGCCGCAGATTGGGTACAGCCCCGCGCCCCTTTCGGGTCGCGTCGCCCCGGCGTGTGTCGCGCCCGCGGGGGCTTGTGGGAAGGTGGCGCGATGGGTGTTGAGGGTGGGGTTGACTGGGGGCGGGTTGTTGAACGGGGGTTTTTGTGGCCCGGTGGGGATGCTGCGGGGGTGGCTCGGGAGCTCGGGCGGGTGCTTGGTGCTCGGGATCCGGGTTTGCGGGATGACTGCGGGTATACCGCTACCGCGCGGTGGGTCGGGGAGGGGCGGCTCGATGGCGTGCTCGGCGTTTTGGGGGATTCCGCCGCGGAGCGGCTGACGCATTCTGAGGTGCAGGCGCGGGCGTTCGCGCCGCTGGTGTTGCGGGTGGTGCTCGACCGGGGGCTTGTCGGGGAGGGCGACGTGCGGCGGTGGTACGGCGCGTTCGCCGGGTGGTATCCGCGGGAGCGGGACGTGCGCGGGTGGGACGACGAGCTCGGGTGGCTGCACGCCGTCGCCCACGGGGCCGACGCCGCCGCCGCGTTCGCCAAGGCGGTGCCCGAACTCCGTTGCGAGATCCTGCAGTTGTGCGCGACGCGGTTCACCGTGACCGACACCGACTACCGCTACGTGCAGATGGAGGACGCCCGGCTGGCCCGGGCGGTCACCCGGATCCTGCTCGCCCCCGGCCTCACCGAAGCGGAGGCCACCGGCTGGCTCGACATCGTCGCCGCGCGGCTCGAAGGCGGCGGGCCCGGGGCCGTTGAGCCGTGGGCGTTCAACACGTTCGCCACCCTCCAGGCCCTGCACCTGCACCTGGTCCGCGGGCTCGCGGACGGCGAGGGCGTACCCCCGCACGCCCCGGCCGTCGCCGGCCGCGTCGCCGAACTGCTGCGGCTGCCGTACTACTGGCTCGGCTGACCCCCGAAAGCGCCCTGATCGCAGTATGCGCGGCCGCCCGGGGGTGTTCCCGGACGGCCGCGCGGTCTTGTGCGGTGCAGTTGTGGATGCTACTCGCGGTAGCGGCCCGCGGGGCGCTCCTGTGCAAGATCCACAGGAAGCTGCCGCGCGGTGTTCACCGGATTGCCGGTCCTTACCAGGTGGTCGGGGCCGGCGGCGGGACGACGGCCGGGCGGTCGTCGCAGGTGATCGTGTTCGGGAGTTCCCACGAGGCCAGCCAGGGCCCGGTGGTGCCGCCGCCGTCGTTGCCGCCGAGGTCGGTCACCGCGAACTCCGAGCCCGTGGGCGTGAAGTTGAACGAGCCGCAGTTGTTGATGCCGACCGCGCCGACGTTGCGGGCGTCCACGTTCTGGAAGGTGGCGCCGCCGGACGACCTGGCGCTGAGCACCGAGGTACCGGTGCCGTCCACCTTGATGTCCTTGAAGTGCACGTTGGTGATCGAGTACAGGTCCTTCACCGGGAAGTCGGACACCAGCATGATCGCGTTGTAGGTGTTGTCGAGGAAGTTGTCCCCGGTCACCTGGATGTCCGCGTCGATGTTCTTCTCCAGCGCGTAGAACCAGATCGCGCCGAGCCCGATGTTCCAGTTGAGCTCGTACGTCCCGGCCCTGACCGTGGTGTTGTCGGTGATCGACAGCTTGCCGGTGAACGCCTCGGAGCCGAACCGGGAGCCGACCTGGATGGCGCTGCCCTCGCGGATCGGGTCCGCGATCAGGTTGTCCGAGACGGTGTTGTCGGTGCCGCCGTAGATCGCGATGCCGTTGGCGAGCACCGGGGTCTGGACGGTGTTGTGGTCGAACGTGTTGTTCGCGTCCTCGGTCTTCTCCGACCACATCGCCAGGCCGTCGTCACCGGAGTTGCGCACGAAGGTGTTCGACACCGACGAATTCGTCACGCCGGTGTGGAAGTTGACCCCGTCGGCGATCTGGTCGACGATCACGTCGTTGGTGATCTTCAGGTTCTTCATCGGGCCGTCCAGCCAGATGCCGACCTTGGTGTGCTGGATGTACAGCCCGTCGATGGTCGAGTTGCTCAGCGCGCCGCCGATCCCGTTGACCTGGTCGGTGTCCACCCGCTCGCGGACGTCGCCCTGGATCGCGAAACCGGACAGGTGGACGTTCGAACTGCCGCCCGCCGAAGCGTCCTTGCCGTAGAAGCCGACGCCGGAGTGCACGGAGCCGTCGGGCGCCGGGGTGCTCAGCGTCACCTGGTGGCCCTTGATGACCGTGTACCAGTTGCCGGCGCCCTCGATCGTCACGTTGTCGACGATGATGTGCCGGTTGACCTGGTACGTGCCCGGCGGGATGTAGACCTTCAGGTGGGCGGCCTTGGCGAACGCGATGGCCTTGTCGATGGCCGGCGCGGAGTCCCGGCGGCCGGTCGGATCGGCCCCGAACAGCAGCACGTTGGCGGCCACGATGTCGATCTTCGGCGGCGCGACGAGCTGCGAGTCGAGCAGGTCGATCGTGGTGGTCGCGGCGCCGGCCGGGACCGCCAGCCGCACCTTGTCACCGGCCTTGTAGGTACGGCCGAGCAGCATCCGCTGCTCGTCGTAGAAGTGGTTCGGCCGGAACGGCTTGGCGAACACCGGGGTCGGCGTGGTGTCCTGCGGCACGCAACTGCACTCCGTCACCCAGTAGTCGGGGTGCAGGATGTCGGCGTTGGGGTCGTTCGAGAACGGGTACAGGTTGTACAGCCACGCGTACTGCGAGGTCAGCGTCATGGACTTCTTGGCGCCGCCGTTGACCGTGACGTTCAGCGGCGAGGTGATGCCGCCGCCGGTCGGCGCGTCCGGGATGCTGTAGCGCACGTTGATCGCGTTGGTGGCGCTCGGCAGCGTGAACTCCACGTACTGGCCCGGCTTCAGCGTCACCGCCGAGCGGCCGGACGCCTCCGCGGGCAGCGTGTACGCGTCCCGGCCGGGGCCGATGACGGTGCCGTCGGTGGCGGCGCTCTCCGCCTCCTGCTCGGCGAAGCCGACGTTCGCGCCGCGGCCCGCGCTGAGCGACGGGTCGAGGGCGGCGCGGGTGACGGCCGGGGCGGCGGCCGGCGCGCCGTGCCCGGCCCCGGTTCCGTGACCGGTGCCCGCGAACGCCGGGGCGCCGGCCAGCATGCCGAGGCCCACGGCGGTCGCGGTCACCGACGCGACGGCTACGGCGGTTCTTCGGCGCGATCTGCCGGACCAGTTCGCCACAGCACCTGTGATGCGACGTGACATCGAAAGCTCGATTCTCTCGGGAGAGTGTCGGGAGCGTGAGCGCCTGAGGCGCACTGGGCGCGGGGAGGCGGAGAGAGCGTCAGGCGAGGTGACATTAGAGCCGGAGCGTCACGTTCCACAAGGTTCGTGCGAGATGATTTCGCATCTTTGCCGGTGAGGTACGGGCGAGCGTTTATTTCTTGCGGTGATTCTGTGTGTCGTTGCAAAACGGGTGGGGCGGGACGGGCTTGATGGGGTAGGAATGACGAAAGCGCCATCTGCGACCCGGGGCGGGGTTCGCGGATGGCGCTCTCGGTTTTTCGGGCGCGGGGGTCAGTCCTTGGCGTCGGTCTTCTCGGGCTCGGCGTCGGCCTTCTCGGCCTCGGCGGCCGTCTCGGCGTCCGGGGCTTCCGGCTCCTCGGGCTCCTCCGGCTCCTCGACCTCGTCGGGGGCGTCCTCGAAACGGGCGTCGAGTACGGCGTCCAGGTCGGCCGTCCACTGCTTGAGCGTGCCGCGGGACGGCGCCTCGACGTCGGCCTGGTACGAGCGGCGGCCGGTCGTGTACACGGTCACGCTGAACCGGCGGGAGAAGCGCGGGCTGTCCATCTCGACAGCGCCGATCTCGTCCCAGCCGAACTCGGCGACCTCGCCGTCCAGCGTGAACGTGATGCCGGGCCGGTTCGCGACGATCGAGGCGCGGCGGTCGGAGATCTCGAAGACCGGGAGGTCGTCCTCGACGTCCTCCTCCTCGGCCGCCTCCGCGGCGGCCTCGTCCTCGTCGTCCTCGTCCACGGTCAGGATCGCGGGCACGGCGGGGGCCGCCTCCTCGGAGGCGGTGCTCTCAGGCGGTGCCGCCACCGCCTCTTCCGGCTCCTCCGCCGCGGGCCCCTCGGCGGGGGGCGGCGGCAGCAGTCCGGGTACGTATGCCGGATCTGTCCCGGCAGCGTGCATCGGCGGGACGATCGGTCCTATGCGTTGCTCCACGGCGGGCAGTATGGCGGAAGAACCTGTGCTGTCAACTTTCGGGGCCGCAGAACGAGACCGGGGCGCCCTTGCCGGGGCGCGTCTTCGTCGGTGCGGGGGAGAATGGCGGGACGGTTGTCGTGAGGAGGAGTTCCTTATGGGGGGTGTCACGGCGCTCGCGCCGGGAGGGAATGCGCAGCTTCGCGGGAGCGGCGCGCGGGCGCGGGTGGTGGCGGGTGGGGCGCCGGTGGATGTGTCGGCCGTGCTGCTGACCGCCGCGCGGAAGGTGCGGGGGGACGGCGACCTCGTGTTCTACAACCATCCCGCACAGGACGGCGTCACCGTGGACGCGGACAGCGTCGGCATCGACTTCGCGCGGATGCCCGGTGAGGTGCAGACCGTCGCCGTCGTGGCGAGCGTGGACGCGGCCAGGCCCGGCGCCGTCTTCGACGCGGCGAGCACGCCGAGGGTGGAGATCAGCGACGGCGGGCAGCAGCTGGAGTTCACGCCGCCGCCGCTGCACCTGGGGGAGACGGTCGTCGTGCTGGCCGAGTTCTACCGGCGCGGCGACGGGTGGAAGGCGCGGGCCGTCGGGCAGGGGTACGCCACCGGACTGGCCGGGCTCGCCGCGGACTTCGGCGTCGTGGTGGACGACCCGGGCCCGGCCGCCCCGCCGCAGCCGGTCGAGCAGCCGGTCCAACCCCCGCCGCCCGCAAGGCCGTTCACCCCGCCGCCGCCGCCGCCGCCCCCGCCGCCGCCCCCTCCCGCCCCGCCGGTCGCCGCGCCCGCGATCAGCCTGGAGAAGGTGCAGCGCTCCGCGCCCGCCCTCGTCGACCTCTACAAGCAGGCCGGGATCTCGCTCACCAAGCAGGGGCTCGCGGGGCAACGGGCCGCCGTCTACCTCGTACTGGACCACTCGTCGAGCATGAAGGGGCACTACAAGAACGGCACCATGCAGCACCTCGCCGAGCAGGTGCTCGGGCTGTCGGCCAACCTGGACGACGACGGGATCGTGCCGCTCGTCTTCTTCGCCAACGGCGTCCAACTCGTCTCCGAGATCGGCCTCGACAACTACTCCCACCGCGTCCAGGCCCTGCAGAAGAAGGCCCGTTGGGGCGGTACCGCCTACACGCCCGCCATGCAGGCGGTCATCCAGCACTACGGGGCCAGCGGCGCCACCGACCCCGCGTTCGTGGTGTTCCAGACCGACGGGGAGCCGTTCGACCGCCGGCAGACCGTCGATCTGCTGCGCCAGACCAGCGCGCTGCCGATCTTCTGGCAGTTCGTCGGCTTCGGGCACAGCCGCAATCTGAGCTTCCTGCAGAGCCTGGACACCCTCACCGGGCGGGTCATCGACAACGCCGGGTTCTTCCCGGCCGGCGAGGACCCGCGGGCCCGCCCCGACGCGGCCCTCTATGACGCCCTGATGAGCGAGTTCCCCAGCTGGCTCAGGCTGGCCCGGCAGGCCGGCATCGTCCGCTGACATGCCGACGGCCGCCGCACGGAGGGGATCTCCGTACGGCGGCCGTCCGCATCGGGCAGCGGGTCAGGCAGCAGCGTCAGGCGCGGGCCGGCGGGGGCCTACTCCACGTCCACCCAGTCGAGCGTGCGCTCGACCGCCTTCTTCCAGCCCTTCACGCCGGCCGCGCGCTGCTCGTCGTCCCACTGCGGCTCCCAGCGGCGCGACTCGTTCCAGTGCGCGCGCAGCTCGTCGGTGTCGCGCCAGAAGCCGGTGGCCAGGCCCGCCGCGTAGGCGGCGCCGAGCGCGGTGGTCTCGGCGACGACCGGGCGGCTGACCGGGACGCCCAGGACGTCCGCCTGGGTCTGCATGCACAGCTCGTTGGCGGTCACGCCGCCGTCGACCTTGAGCACCTCCAGGTGCACCCCGGAGTCCTTCTCCATCGCCTCGACCACGTCACGGCTCTGGTAGCACATCGACTCCAGCGTGGCCCGCGCGATGTGCCCGTTGGTGTGGAAGCGGGCCAGGCCGACGATCGCGCCGCGGGCGTCGGAGCGCCAGTAGGGCGCGAACAGGCCGGAGAAGGCCGGCACGAAGTAGATGCCGTCGGAGCTGTCCACCGTCTTCGCCAGCCGCTCGCTCTCGGCGGCGTCGGAGATCAGGTGCAGCTGGTCGCGCAGCCACTGGACGGCCGAGCCGGTGACGGCGATCGACCCTTCGAGCGCGTAGACGGCCGGCGCGTCACCGAACTTGTAGGCCACGGTGGTGAGCAGGCCGTGCTCCGAACGCACCAGGTCCGTGCCGGTGTTGAGCAGCAGGAAGTTGCCGGTGCCGTAGGTGTTCTTCGCCTCGCCGGGCGCGAAGCAGACCTGTCCGACGGTGGCGGCCTGCTGGTCGCCGAGCACGCCGGTGATCGGCACCGGGGCGCTGAGCGGCCGCGAGGTGCGGGTGGTGCCGTACGCCTCGGCGTGCGAGGACGGGTTGATCTTCGGCAGCATCGCCCGCGGGATGTCGAAGATCTGCAGCAGCTCGTCGTCCCAGTCCAGCGTCTCCAGGTCCATCAGCATGGTGCGGCTGGCGTTGGTGACGTCGGTGGCGTGGATGCCGCCGTTGGGGCCGCCGGTGAGGTTCCACAGCACCCACGAGTCGGTGGTGCCGAACAGCGCGTTGCCCTGCTCGGCGGCCTCGCGCAGCCCGTCGATGTTCTCCAGCATCCACTTGATCTTGCCGCCGGAGAAGTACGTGGCCGGCGGCAGGCCGGCCTTGCGGCGGATCGTGTCGCCGTGCCCGTCGCGCTCAAGTGCCTTGGCGATGGAGTCCGTTCGGGTGTCCTGCCAGACGATGGCGTTGCCGTACGGGCGGCCGGTGCGCGGGTCCCAGACGACGGCGGTCTCGCGCTGGTTGGTGATGCCGATCGCCGCGAGGTCGGTCGCCGATATGCCGAGGGTGCGGACGGCCGTCTGCATGGCGACGTTCGTACGCTCCCAGATCTCCACCGGGTCGTGCTCGACCCAGCCGGGACGCGGCAGGTACTGGGTGTGCTCCAGTTGGTGCTTGGCCACTTCGTTGCCGTCGTGGTCGAAGATCATGAAGCGGCTGCTGGTGGTCCCCTGGTCCACCGCGCCGACGAAGTCCGCCATGAATCGCTGCCTTTCGTGGGTGGTGCGTGAACGTACGGTGCCCTTCGGGCTGTTCGGCCCGCCGGGTCAGTGCTCGCTGGCGGACTCGGCGACCGGCTCGCGGCCGGGGGGCTCCGGCGCCGCGCCGGGCAGGAAGCGGCTCACGAACAGCTTGTAGAAGACGCCGCCGACCAGGCCGCCGACCAGCGGGCCGGCGATCGGCACCCAGAAGTACAGGTTCCCCCACTGGTCCCGCCATGCCGACTTGTAGCCGGTGATGTACTGGGCGAGCCGCGGGCCGAGGTCACGGGCCGGGTTGATCGCATAACCGGCGTTGGCGCCGTAGGCCATGCCGATCGCGACCACGATGAGGCCGATGATGAACGGGGCCAGGTTGGCGCCGGGCGGGTTGTTCAGCGCGTCGGTGATCGCCAGGATCAGGATCAGCAGGATCGCGGTGCCGATCACCTGGTCGCGGAACGCGCCCCACTCGTGCACGCCGGCGGTCAGCGAGCCGTTGCCGGGCAGCGTGGAGAACACGAACTGGCTCTTGAGGGTGTGGCCGGGGTCGAACTTGGCCAGGATCTCGGTGTAGTTCCAGCGCACCACCAGGGCGGCGGCGAACGCGCCGGCCACCTGCGCCACCATGTAGGGGGCGACCTTCTTCCAGGAGAAGCCCTTGAAGACCGCCAGCGTGAGGGTCACCGCCGGGTTGAGGTGCGCGCCGCTCAGCCGGGCGGCGACGTAGACACCCAGGGTGACGCCGAGGCCCCAGGCCCAGGCGATGCTGTCGTGGTCACCCAGGCCGCCCTGGGGGTCGGTCAGGCCGCCACCGGCGACCACCTGGGCCACCACGGCAAGGCCGATCAGGATGAGGATCATCGTCCCGGCGAACTCCGCCGCCAACTCGCCGGCCAGTCCTGATCCGGATCCGCGTGCACGTGTCGGCATCAATTCCCGCTTTCCGCCGGCCGTGCGTCGGCCGGCTGTGGCTAGTCCTGCGCCTGCGCTGCTCCTCGTACTCCTTCTCACCGAAACACGGGTCGCCTGCCGTGGCCCATGGGGCTACGCCGTCCGGCTGACGAGTGCTTCTACTCTGCGCGTGTGCCCCAGATACGGCCAGACCCGCGCGCCGGTTCGTACAAACCCGCCCTCCGGCGCACACCGCGTGCGCCGGGCGCATTCGCGGAGCCGCCGCCCGGCTGCCGCGCCCCCGGAGCCGTGCGGCACACTCTGCATATACGCGCGGGGGTCCTGGGCGGGCGAGAGCCCGTCGAGCGGGTCCCCCGCAGGGGCGGGAATCGGGAAACGAGGGAATTTACGTGATCATCTTCGGCACCAGACGCTACCTGTACCAATTGGCCATGCTCACCCTGGTCTGCGGCCGGTGCGGGAATCCCGCCGCGCACACATTGCGTAAGCGCGTCACGAAATTCACCCTTTTCTTCGTGCCGCTGTTCCCGATGAGCACGAAGTTCTCCACGCAGTGCACCTTCTGCGGGGTCGAGCAGCAACTGCCCAAGGAGCAGGCACTGCAACTCCAGGCGCAGGCCGCCGGCGCCCCGGCCGCCCCGCAGGGCCCCGGCCAGCAGGCACCGCAGCAGCCGGCCGGCCAGCAGGACCAGGGCCAGAACCCGTTCCGGCAGGGCTGACGCTAGAGGGTCTTCCGGGCCGGCAGCGGGTCCTGTGCCACCACGATCACCAGGTCCCGCGTGCCGAGCCGTACCGGCTGCCGCTTGTCCGGATTGAGCCGCACCCCGAACGACGGCCCGGTGGCGGCCTGTTCGTGCAGCCGGTAGCCGATCGCGCACTGCCGCTGCCGGCGGGCCGACTCCACCACGGTCGCGAAGCCGACCTCGCGGCCGGGCACCACGTAGTCGGTGGCCGGCTTGAGGTGGATCTCGTTGCCCTCGGCGGTGAACAGGTCGTCGAACAGCTCGGCCAGGTGCCGGTTCTGCGAGATCTGGGTCATCAGCAGGCTGATCAGCCGGCCGCTGACGATGAAGTCGGCGTCCGCCCGGAACGGGGCGAGCAGCCGGTTGCGGTCGTCGGTCAGCTCGGTGACGACGGACAGCTCGCGGCCGGTGGTCTGCTCCAGGGCCCGCAGGTGCAGCAGGGTCGTCAGGGTGGCGAGGTCGGTGCCGGCCGGGTCGCGGACGGCTTGTTCGCGGTCTGCCGGGCCGCCTGACCCCGGCGGGTCGTGGCCGAGCACGATCACCGCGTCGTACGAGGGCACGTCCAGGCCGTCCAGCGTGCCGGGACGCGCGGGGTCGCCGTCCAGGAAGCGCACCCGCAGCCGCTCGGTGGCCGGCAGCGTGCCGGCCGCGCCGGCGTCACTGGCGCCGTCCCCGTTGCCGTATCCGGCCAGCACGTCCAGCCGGGAGCCGGCGCCCACGTAGGCGTCGAGCAGGGCGGCGACCATCGGCGCCCGACGGTTCCAGCCGAGCAGCAACAGCCGTTCGGTATACGGCGGACGGGGCTGCGGGCCGGTGATCGCGGACTCGTCCACCACCAGCGGCTCACCGGCCGGGACCGCCGAGTCGTCGTCCCGGGTGATCACCACGAGCCGGTCGCCGGCCCGGATCACCCTGCGCGGCGGCGGGTTGAGCTCCACACCCCCGTCGGCCCGCACCAGGCCGACCACCGACGACGTCGCGTACGCCAGCAGGGCGTCGCCGAACTCCCGCCCGACCAGGGACGGTTCGCTGACGGTGTGGAACTCGTCGCCCGCGAAGCTCAGCAACTCCGCGTAGACCAGGGACAGTCCGGGGCGCCGCGCGGTCTGCGCGATCAGCCGGGCGGTGATCGTGTCGATGTCCAGGACGTGCGCGCCGGGCCCGGCGGCGAGGGACGCGGCCAGGTGGTGCCGGGCCTCGCGGACCGCGGCGACCACGACGGTGCGGTTCCGGTCCGGCGCGGCGGCGGCCAGCGCCAGCAGCGTCTTCACCACCAGCGCGTCGCCGCCCGCCCCGGGATCGGCGGTGTCCGCGCCGTGCGAGAGCACCAGGACGGCGTCGGCGGTGTGCGGGCTGACCCGGGCGAGCAGCGCGGGGTCGGTGACCGAGCCGTTGCGGCAGATGACCCGGGTGGTCCTGGTCCGGCCGACCTTGGTGTGGATCTCGTCCTCCATCCCCACCTTGTCGTTGGGCGACAGGATGGCGACCACCGCGCGGCGCCGGCCCGCGTTCGCGACCACCAGCTCGGAGACGACCGGGAAGACCTGGTCGGACCAGCCGAGCAGCACGGTGTGCCGCTCCTCGATGACGGTGGAGCGGCCGAGCCGCAGCGCCGCCAGCCGCCGGTCGAAACCGGCCGTGAGCAGGCTGACCAGGGTGGACACGAACAGCAGCGTGACCAGGGCGAGCAGCACCGACAGCAGCACGTACACCGGCGGCCCGACCGCGCCGCCCAGCCGCAGGGTGCCGCCGACCTCCCGCCACACGGCGGCGAGTTGGGCCCGGCGGCCGTCCGGGGTGCCGGTCTCGGACCAGACCAGTCCGGCGCTCGCCGGGAGCACCACCAGCAGGCACAGCAGCGTCAGCCAGCCGACCAGCGCGGTGGTGCCGTGGCCGAGCACGTTGTCGAACCGGTAGCGCAGCCGGTACCGCAGCCGCGGCCGGGCGTCGGTCTTGCGCGCTGCCATCCCAGAGCCCCCCGAGCGACGGTCAGGAGCTCACGCTAAGCGTCCGGCGGCGGCTTCCGGCCTGGTCGGGGCGGCTGCCACCCCATCGCGTGAGCGCTCGATCCAACGTCCTGTGCGGGCGCGGGGTTTGACGAGTGGGGGCCGGACGCACGCCGGGCCCGGCGGAAGGTTTCTCCGCCGGGCCCGGGGTGCTGGTGCGGTACTACCGCCGTGTCGCTGTCATCAGGCAGGACCTCAGAGGACGAGCCTCAGAGGAACGACCTCAGGTAGGACGCGGTCGGGGTGCCTACGCCGGTCGCGGAGTCGAATCCGTGGACGGCGTTGAGCGAGGTGTCCTGGCCGAAGGCCGCGAGCCGTACGGTCAGTGCGCCGTTGACGACGCCGAAGTCGGCGACGTTGCTCAGCGGCGCCTTGTGCTGCTGAGCCTGCTGGTCCACCACGTCCCTGAACTGGTGCAGGAACGAGCCCGCGTAGATCAGCGGGTTGGCGAACCCGGGCGCGTGGTGCATGGCCTGCATCTTGTCGGCCTGCACCGCGGCGAACTCCGGCGACGACACGCTGGTGCCGCCGTAGCCGGCCTCGCTGTAGTCCGCGCCGTCGGAGATGCCGACGAGCACCGAGGTGTACAGGTCGCCGACCATGGAGACGTCAGGCGTGACGCGCTTGGCGCTGCCCGTGTGCTGGCCGGTCATCAGGGTGTGCGACACCGAGCTGGGCACGGTGCCGACCTGGTAGAACGGCTGCGAGAAGTCCTCGCTGGTGCCGCCGCCACCGCCGAAGTAGAACGGGGCGGGGACCGGCGGGGTCCAGCTCTTGCCGTCCGCCGACAGGTTGGAGCGCAGGGTGCCCATGTCGGTCTCGAAGCCGTACGAGCCGCTCTTGTCGCCCAGGCCCAGCGCGGTGCCGCCGACCGAGGTCACCCACGGGTCGGAGTCGGGCCAGTTGGCCTGCGCGCGGGAGGTGTCGGCCTGGCAGTTGACGCCGGTCGCGGCGGCCGTCGGGCTGCTGTCACCGCAGTCGCCCGCGGAGAAGCCGATGCCGATGCCCTTGACCGCGGCCTCCTTGAAGACCTGCTCGTAGGCGGCGATCTCCGAGGCCGTGATGTCGAGGTTGTCCGTGGTGTGCATGATCTCGCCCCACGAGTTGGAGACGACATCGGCGAGGTGGTTGTCCACGATCGTGCTGATCGCGCCCAACAGGTCGTCGTCGGTGCAGGAGTTGGCACCGACGTAGACGACCTTGGCGTCAGGGGCGAGCCCGTGCGCCATCTCGACGTCGAGCGCCTCCTCCGGCGCCCAGCCCTCGGGGCCGCCGCACAGGTCCTGGCTGTTCCACTGCGACGGGTCGACGACCTCGCTGTACTGGCCCGGCTTGAACGCCTTGTCACCGTGGTTGGTGGCGTAGGTGTTGGCGTCGGACTCCATGGTGGAGCTGCCGTACGCGTCCACGATGGCGATCGTGGCGCCCTTGCCGGTCAGACCGGAGGCGGTGATGCCGTACGCCTTGCGCAGCTGCGAGGGGTAGAACGAGCACTGGTCGAACGGCACCGCGCCCTTGGTGTAGCCCTCGGGCGCGCCCTTGGCGAGCTTCTGGCCGTAGTAGTCCGAGCAGGTCGCCGTGGTCGGCAGGCCGCTGTCGGGCTTCTTGTGGTTCGAACCGGCCTGCGTGGCCGGGGTGTTGACCCTGATGCTGTCCGGCTTGGCGACATTGCCGCCGGCCGAGGACAGGCCGCTGACACCGAGGATCGCCGACGACACGGAGGCCGGCACGGTGACGTTGCGGGCCGGCGCGTGGCGCAGCGCGCCCTGCACGCGGTACTGGTGGATACCGGTGCCGAACGCCTTGGTGAGCGCGGAGTTGGTGCCCTTGACGGTGATCGCGTGCTGGGTGGTCTTCAGCACCTTCAGCCCGGAGTCGTGGGCCCACTTCTGTACGGCCGAGATCTGCGCCTTGGTGGCGCCGAACCTGGCCTGGTAGTCGGCCGCGCTCAGGTACTTGCCGTAGCTCGCGCTGTGCGGGTCGGAGACGGCGGTGGCGTACGCGGTGAGCCCCGCGGCGTCCTGGCCGGCCAGGTAGACGGTTCCGGTGATCTCGGTGGAGGCCGACACGGAACCGGCGTCGGTGGAAGCGGTGGCCCAGTCAGGGTGGCTTCCGCTGATGGTCTTCGCGGCACCGGCCGGGCTCGACGCCTGCGACGGGATGGCGAGCATCAGGGAGCCGCCGACCATGGCCAGGGATGCGGCCGCGACGACGGCTGTGCGGGCCCGCGAGACGCGGGGCATTCGTATGGTGGAAATGACTACTCCAGGCATCGGTAGAAGGCGAGCTGGTGGTGAGGGTTATGCCATGCGTTGGCCTGTAGTGTGCACGCCACACATAGTTCGCGGAATAGCCATTAGTGCTGAGAGCTGCGGCTTTACCGAATGCAGAAGATAAAGCTGTCAGATATCTGCCCAGAAGCGGGCGATATCGGAGTGTTCCGGCAATGCCCCGACAACAGGGGCGACTTACCCGGGCGGGATCGGGCAGGTCGGGTCGGGCGGCGGCGCGGCTGAGGCGGCCGGGGCCGGCGTGGAGGGCGCCGCGCACTTGCAAGTGCGTACTTCCGGCCGCGCGTGACCGGGCCGACAGTGGAGGCGTACTCCTCCACCAACCCCCGGACCTGGGAGGTCCTCATGCTCCGGCCCGCTGCGCGCGCCCGGATCGCCGTCGGCGACACCACCGTCACCTACCTGCCCGACGGCGTCGGCTGGGCGCTGCCCGAGGCGTTCTTCCCCGGCAGCGACTGGTCCCGCTACGCCGACCAGCTGGACGAACGCGGACGCTTCCCGGTCAGCATCGGATCGTTTCTGATCAGGACCGGCGGCCGGTCGATCCTGGTCGATCTGGGCCTGGGCGCCGTCGACTTCTCCATCCCGAACGCCGTGTGGTTCACCGGCGGCGGGCTGCCGGCCGCGCTGGCCGCCGAGGGGCTGACCCCGGCCGCGATCGACACCGTCGTCTTCACCCATCTGCACCACGACCACGTCGGCTGGACCAGCGACGTGGCCCCGTCCCCCGGCGTGCCGGCCGGCACGGTGGCGCGCGGCCTGACCTTCCCCGTCGCCCGGCACCTGGTGACCGAGGCCGAGTGGCAGCACTGGACGGCGGCGCCCGGCTTCCCCGGCCCCGATGACGCCGCCGTGCTGCAACCGCTGCGGGAGGTCGTGGAGTTCGTGGCGGACGGCGACGAGATCGCGCCTGGCGTACGGGTGCTGGCCACGCCCGGCCACACCCCCGGCCACATCAGCCTGTCGGTCACCGACCCCGCCGGCGCGGGTGACGACGGCCCGCGGGTGCTGGTGCTCGGCGACGTCATGCACTGCCGGGTCCAGGTCGCCGAGAGCGGCTGGACGTTCCGCTTCGACGTCGATCCCGTGCAGGGTTCGGCCACCAGGGAGCGGCTGCTGAAGGAGCTGGAAGACGGCCGGACGGTGCTGGCCGGCGGCCACTTCGCGGACCACGTCTTCGGCCGGGTGCTGCCGCCGCGCTCCCTGCGGGCCTGGCAGGACGGCCGCTCGGGTGCGCGGCGAACCACGGAGTGGTGAGGCGCGGAGGCTTCCGCGTGCGGGACGGGGCGCCGGTCGGCGGTGTGCGGCGGCCTGAGCCTGCCGGGGGTGTGCGGCGGTCTGAGCCGGTCGGTAGCGTGCCGGGTATGCCGACGTCTCGCAGTCACCGTCCGCGGCCCGGGTCTCCTGGGCGGGTGCCGACTCTGCTGCCCGACGGCCGCCCCGCGGACGTCTACAGCGCGATGTGCCCGTCCCGCGCCGCCCTCGACCGGATCGCGGACAAGTGGACCGCGCTGATCGTCGGGGCGCTGGCCGACGGCACCCTCCGTTACGCCGAACTGCGCCGCACGGTCGAGGGCATCAGCGAGAAGATGCTCACCCAGACCCTGCGCAGCCTGGAGCGCGACGGCCTGGTCGTCCGGCACGAGCAGCCCACCGTCCCGCCGCAGGTCGCCTACGGCCTCACCCCGCTCGGCCGCACGCTGGACGAGCCGCTGTCCGCCGTCAGGCAGTGGGCAGAGCGGCACATCAACGACGTCAACGCGGCCCGCGTGCGGTACGACGAGCCGCCGCCGGCCGGCTGACCGCCGGACCCGTCCTAGCCCGCCGGGCGGTCGCCGTGGGTGATCCGCCCGTCGAGCGCGGTGAGCACCACCCGGTGCGCGAACTCGCGCCCGGTGAAAGGGGAGTTGGCGGACCGGCTCTGCCAGCCGTCCGGCCCTGCCTGCCAGCGCTCCGCGCGGACCAGGCAGAAGGTCGCGGGACCGCCCGCGGTGACGGGCCGGCCGGCGAGGCCGGGGATGCCGCCGATGGCGGCCGGGCGGACCGACATCACGCGGGCGACCGCCGCCCAGTCCACCGCGCCCGAGGCCGGATCGGCGAACACCTCGGCCACCACCGGCAGCGCCGTCTCCAGCGAGGTCAGCCCGAAGGCGGCGGCCTGCCACGAGCAGGTCTTGGTACGGGCCGGGTGCGGTGCGTGGTCGGTGGCGACCAGGTCGATCGTGCCGTCGCGCAGCGCCGCGCGGACCGCGGTCACGTCCTCGGCGGACCGCAGCGGCGGGTTGACCTTGAGCGCCGGGCCGCGGCGGGCGGCGGTCTCGTCGGTGAGCAGCAGGTGGTGCGGGGTGACCTCGGCGGTGACCGGCAGCCCGTCCCGCTTGGCGCTCCTGACCAGGGCGACCGCCCCGGCCGTCGACACATGGCAGATGTGCAGCCGGCCGCCGGTGGCCGCGGCCAGCGCCAGGTCCCGGCCGATCACGGCCTCTTCGCCTGCGGCCGGCCAGCCGGGCACGCCGAGCCCGGCGGCGACGGGCGCGTTGACGACACCGTCGCGCACGATGGACGCGCTCTGCGCGTGCTGCGCGAAGGCCGTGCCCTGCCGGGCCATCGCGGTCAGCAACTCCAGCACCAGCCCGGCGTCGTCCACGCAGCGCCCGTCGTCGGAGAACAGCGTGACGCCCTCGGCGGCCAGCGCGGCCACGTCCACCGCCTCCTTCCCGGCCAGGCCGACGGTGGCGGCGCCGACCGGATGCACCCGTACCCGTACGCCGGCCGCCAACTGCCGTAGCGCCCGCACCCGTTCGGGGGTGTCGGTGACCGGGGAGGTGTTGGCCATCGCGAACACGTCGGTGAAGCCGCCGGCCGCGGCGGCGCGCCCGCCGCTCTCCAGGGTCTCGGCCTCCTCGCCGCCGGGTTCGCGCAGATGCGTGTGCAGGTCGACGAGGCCCGGCAGCAGGACGCCGCCGTCCGCGGTGCCGGCCGGCCGGATCTCGGCGATCGTGCCGTCGTCCGCGACGACGACGTCCCAGCCGCCGTCCCGTCCCGCGATGCCGACTCCGCGCAGCGTCCAGGCGGCCGGCGGGCCCGCCGCGGGGGTCACCGGGTGGTCCCGTCGAGCCTGCGCAGCGTTTCGAGCAGCGCGTGCACGCCCGGGGTGATCTGGTCGGTGGGGGTGAACTCGTCGGGTACGTGGCTGAGTCCGTCCCGGCTCGGCACGAACAGCAGTCCCGCAGCGATCACATGGCCGATCTGCTGCACGTCGTGGCTCGCGCCGCTCGGCAGCACCCGGTAGGGCAGGCCGAGTTCGGTGCACGCGGCGCGGGACTCCGCGGCCACCCAGCCGGGCAGGATCACCGGCGAGGTGTCCGCCATGACCTCCGTCACCAGCTCCACCCCGCGCGCCCGCGCCAGCGACTCGAAGTCGCGGGCCAGCGCCCTGGCGGTGTCCCGCTGCCGTACGGAGTCCACGTCCCGCACGTCGACGGTGAACTCGACCGCGCCCGGCACCGTGGTGATCGAACCGGGCTCGACGCCGAGCCGGCCGACCGTGACCCGCACCCCGCGGTGCGCGGGGTCCCTGGCCAGCCGGTCGCCGAGCAGGACGCACTCGGACGCCGTCACCAGCGCGTCCCGCCGCAGGTGCATCGGGGTGCCGCCGGAGTGGGTGGCGCGGCCCTCGACCCGCACCCGGAGCCGGGTGCTGCCGGAGATCACGTCCACCACGCCGAGCGGCAGGCCCTGCGAGCGCAGCACCTCGCCCTGCTCGATGTGCAGTTCGACGAACGCGAACCAGTCGTCGGGCCGCCAACGCGAGCCGTCCACCAGGTCGGGGCGCAGCCCGACGGCGGCCATCGCGGCGGCCATCGTCACGCCGTCCCGGTCGGTGAGGCCGGCCAGGTCGGCGGCGCGGGTCAGCCCGGCGGCCATCCTGCTGCCGTTGCACGCCTGCCCGAACCGCGCGCCCTCCTCGGCGGCGAACGCCACGAAGCGCCACGGGCGGCGGTGCGGGACCGCCTGCCTGACCATGATCTCGGCGACCTCCATGGCCGCGACGACGCCCACGATGCCGTCGAAGCCGCCGCCTTGCGGGACGGTGTCCAGATGCGATCCGGTGCCGACCGCGGGGAGCCCGCCGGGCCCGGATGCGGCCTGGTCGGGCGGGAGTTCGGCGACGGTGTTGCCGGCGTGGTCGGTGCTGACGGTCAGGCCGAGCCCGGCCATGTGCGCGGCGAAGACGGCGTGCGCGTCGCGTTCCAGCGGGCTGTAGGCGAGGCGGGTGCAGCCCGGGCCGCCGGGTTCGGTGAGCGCGGCGAACGCGGCGAGGTGGGCGTCGATCCGGCCGGCGTCGACGGGGGAGGCGGCGGTGGTCGCGGTGGTCATGCTTCCGCCCCGGACGCGGCGCCGCCGATCGCGACCGGTGGCGCGGTCAGCGAGCAGACGGCGACGACCTCGCCGCCGTGCCCGGTGACGGTCCGGATCAACGGAGTGAGATCGGGGGCGGGTTCACCGCCGAGGCTGATCACGACCGTCCGCTCCCCGGGCAGCACGTCCTCGACCACCAGCCGCCCGAGATCGGCCACGACGACCCGCCGCGGCACACCGAGCGTACGAGCGACGACATGCGCGAGCAGCACCTCCCGGGTGTCATCCCAACTGACCACGGCCTGAGCACCGAACTCCCCGGCGGCCTCGGCCAGTTCGGCCCCGGCCCGCTCGACGCTCGCGGGGTCGTCCGCGAACGGAGCCCCCGGGGAGGCGGATCGGGGGAGCGGTGCCTGTGCACGGGACATGACGTTCTCCTGTCGGGTCGATTCCGGCTCGGGGGCGACGCCGGCCACCACGAAGCGGCCTGCGGCCCGCACGACGAGAGCGGACCGCCGCCTGAACGCGGCCTCGCCCGGCCCCGGTTGGGGTTGATCGCGCGTCGCGCGATCGGGCGTGGTGGGCGTCGGCACGTAGGCCGGTTGCCCGGCACCGGCGGCCCCTTCGCGCTGCGCGCGGCCGGGTGCCGGTGGCTCTGCGGGGACGACGCCCCCGACGGGCCCCGGCGCGGTGGGTGGTTGGCGGGGCGCGGGGAGGCTGCCGCTGCTGGGTTGCGACTCGTCGCGCTGCGCGCGGCTGGACGCGTCGGGTTCCGTGCCCGCGAGAGGCGTAGGCACGGCGGCCGGCCGGCCGGGGACGTCCGCGACGATCACCGCCGCCGTGTGCGAGAGCGCTCCCGCCGCGCGCACAACGGGCAACGCGGCGGCGGCCATTGCCGCGTCCACCGCCAGGACGACGACCGTTTCGCCGGGGTGGATCACGCCGAGGTCCGGCGCGCCGGGGGTGAACGCGGCGAAGGGCAGGCCCGTTTCCAGCGAGACGGCCGCGCCGAGGGCCTGCGCCCCGGGGCCCACGGCCACCAACCGGTCAGCGGTGGCCGGCACTTCCGCGGCGAGTCCGGCGGCGATCCGCCGCAGCAACGACGCCCGGTCCAGCCATCCCGTGCCGCTGCCCCCGTCGAGCCCCGCCGCCGTGAGATCCCCCGCCAACTCTCCGGCCACGACCTCCGCATCCCGTACGAGCCCATCCAACCCCGGGGCAAGGGGAGTTGCACCGCGGGAACCAGAGCCTGGGCTGTCCGGCGTCTGGCCGTCGGCCGCCGGGCTGCCCGCGCCGAGGCCGCAGTCGTCCGGCGTTCCGCCGTCGACCACCGGGCTGCCGGGGGCGGCCGCGCCCGGGCCTGGGCCGTCCGGCGTCTGGCCGTCGGCCGCCGGGCTGTCCGCGCCGAGGCCGGAGCTGTCCGGCGTTCCGCCGTCGACCACCGGGCTGCCGGGGGCGGCCGCGCCCGGGCCTGGGCCGTCCGGCGTCCCGCCGTCGACCACCGGGCTGTCCGGGGCGGCCGCGCCCCGGCTGGGGGTGCCGGGGGTGGGCTCGGCGGGCCTCCGGACGTCGTGCGGCGGCGGTGCGCCGGTGGGGCGCGCACTCTCCCGTGGGCCGGCGGCGGCCGAACCGTCCCCGTTCGGGGGGAGTTTCGGCCTCCCGCCCGAGGGGGGTGTCATCGCTCGCCCGTCGCGAAGGTCGCCCCCGTGGTGAACGAGTCGGGGGATTCCGCGTCCGCCGCCAGCAGGGCGGTGAGCTCCTCCTGCGTCGGATCGGGAGCGAAGGAGTGGTCGTAGCCCTGCTCGCGGGAGAGCGCCTGGGCCGCGTCGAGCACTATGCGGGCCGCCGCCGCGCGGTCGGCGGGGTCCGCGACCCGGGACCAGGCCGCGCACACCGTCACCGCCGTGCTGACCCGGCCGGCCGCGCCCGAGCGCACGGGCGCCGAGACCGCCCACACACCCTCGTCCAACTCGTTGTCGCAGACGTCGAATCCACGCTCGCGCACCACCGCCAGGTGGTCGATCAGCCGGTTGATCTCGCGGACCGTCCCGGAGGTGAAGGACGCCCGCGGGTACGACGTCAGCAGCGTCTCGACGAAGGCCGGGTCCTGGTAGGCGAGGATCGCGCGGGCCGACGCGGCGGCGTGCAGCGGCACTTCCTGGCCGAGCCTGACGAACAGCCGCAGCGGGCGCTTCGTGCCGGCGATCGAGACGGCGACCACCCGGCCGTCGATCAGCTGGGTGAGCACGACGCTCTCCCCGCACCGCCGTTCGGCCTCCACCAGCGCGGCGGGCGGCTGGATCACGAACGGCTCGTAGTCGTCGATGTGCCCGAGGCCGAGCGCGGCGGCGCCGAGCACGTACCGCTTGGTGGTCGGCGACCTGCTGACGAAGCCGGTGTGCTCCAGCGTGCTCATCACCCGGTGCATGCTGCCGACCGGGATCTCCAGCTGCTGGTGGAGCTGCTGCAGGGTCAGGCCCTGCCGGTACGCGGACAGGTGGGTGAGTACCGAGAGCGCCCGCACCACCACATGCATCGGCTTGTCCGCGCCGGCCCGCTCCGAGGCGCCGGCCCGCTCCGAGGCGCCGGCCCGCTCCGAGGCTCCGCCCCGGTCAGGCGTCCCGGCCCGTTCCGGCGCCTCGCCGCTCTTGTCCATGAAGTAGTCCCCATCCCGTTGGTTTCGCCGCCGTTACCTCCGGCGGCCCTTCGCGTCCATTTCCGTAACACGGAATCAACAACACGGCTCTGTCCCATGGAGTATCCGAGCCCTGCTCAGCCGCTGTCAATGCCACTCCCGCAACGTGCAGCCCAGGACTCCCCAATCCCCGAGGTCATCAGCCACCCAACCCTTGACAGCCGGAGTTCGGCGTTCCAATACTGTCCAATCCGCACCGCGGAATCGTAGTTTCCGCCTCACGGAAACAAGGGAAGGAGGCGTGATGACCGTCTCGGACGCCACCCTGGCCGAACCTCCGCCGCCGGCCCGGCCGGCCGGAGCAGGAGACCCGGTCGCCGCCGGAGACCCGGCCGCCCCGGGCCGGCCCGGAGCCCGGCCCCGCGGCCTGCTGCCGCGCGGCGCGCTCCTGCTGGTGGCCCGCAAGCTCGGCGGCATGCTGCTGGTGGTCTGGGGCGTGGTCACGTTCACGTTCGTCGTCGCCCGGGTGGTGGCGCCGGACCCGACCAGCCTGCTCGTCCCGCCGGGGGCCAGTGCGGCGGCCCGCGCCCAGGTGCGCTCCGACCTCGGGCTGGACGGCAGCGTGTTCCGGCAGTACCTGATCTACCTCCGCGACCTGCTGCACGGCGACCTCGGCACGTCCTTCGGCACCGGCCGCGCGGTCAGCGCCGACCTGACCAGCCGGCTGCCCGCCACCCTCGAACTCGCCGTGCCCGCCCTGGTGATCGGCGTGCTGCTCGGCACCGCGCTCGGCGTCATCAGCGCGGTGCGGCGCGGCAAGCCCGCCGATCACGCGATCCGGGTGGTCACCGTCGCGGCCCTGGCCATGCCGCAGTTCTGGCTCGGCCTGGTGCTGCTCTCGGTGTTCTTCGTCAGGTTCGGCTGGCTGCCGGGCCCGATCGGCCGGCTGCCCGCGGGTGTCGCGCCGCCGCCGGGCGTCACCGGCAGCTACGTACTGGACGCCGTGCTGGCCGGCCAGTGGGAGACCGCCCGCCAGGCGGTGCTCCAACTCGTGCTGCCCTGTGTGGTGTTGATCTGCGGCATCTTCGCGCCGATCACCCGGGTCGCCAGGTCCGGCATGGTCGAGGCGCTGCGCAGCGAGTACGTGCGGACCGCGCATGCCTACGGCTTCAGCCGGGCCCGGGTCTACCGCAGTTACGCGCTGCGCAACGCGCTGCTCCCGGTGATCACCATGATCGCGGGCGGTGTCGCGTTCGCCTTCACCGGCGCGGTGCTGGTGGAGGGCGTCTTCGGCTGGCCGGGCATCGGCCAGTACGCGCTGACCGCCGTCCAGCAGTCCGACTTCCCCGCGCTCCAGGGCTTCGTGCTCTACGCGGCCGTCGTCTACGTCGTCCTGTACGCGCTGGTCGATCTCGCCTACTCGCTGGCCGACCCGAGGATCCGCTCATGACCGCCCCGGCTCCCGCCCCCGTCCTGTCCGCGCCGCCGCCCGCCGCCCCCGCGGCCGGCCGCCGGCGGCGCCAACTGCCGGGCAGCGGCTCGCTGACCGTACGGCTCGGCCTCGCCTTGATGGCGGTGCTGCTGCTGGCCGCGGCCGTCGGACGGATCTGGACGCCGTACGACCCGGAGGCACCCGGCGCCGGCCTGCCGTACTCGGGGCCGAGCGGCTCGCACTGGTTCGGCACCGACCAGGCCGGTTCCGACGTCTTCTCCAAGACGCTCGCCGCCACCTGGACCGACCTGTGGCTCACGCTCGTCGCGGTCGCCATCGCGTTCGTCGTCGGCAGCGTGCTCGGCGCGATCGCCGGGTACTGGGGCGGCTGGGCGGACGCGGTGATCATGCGGGTCACCGAGATCCTCCAGTCCTTCCCCGCCCTGCTGTTGGCGCTGCTGCTGGTCACCACGCTCGGCTCCGGCCTGCTCAACGTGATCGTGGTGGTCGCCTTCGTCGGACTGCCCGGCTACCTGCGGCTGCTCCGCGCCGAGGTGATGGGCCGCAAGTCGTGGGAGTTCACCGAGGCCGCGGTGCTGGCCGGCAACAGCGGCCCGCGGGTGCTCGCCCGGCACCTGGTGCCCAACGGCCTCACCCCGCTTGTCTCGTACGCGGCGGTGAACGCCGCCTGGGTGGCGATCGTGGTCTCCAGCCTCGGCTTCGTCGGCGTCGGCATCGAACCCGGCAGCCCGGAGTGGGGCTCGATGATCGCCGGCGGCAAGGACTCGCCGGACGCGTACTGGATCTCGCTGTTCCCCGGCCTCGGCATCCTGCTGCTGGCCGCGGCCTTCTACCTGCTCGGCGACGGGCTCCTTGAGCGGGAGGACGACCGATGAACGGCGGAGCGACCGCGGCCGAACGCGGACGACAGGCCACCGGGCCGGGCCGGACAGGCACGGCGGACGGCGAGGCTTCGCGCGGCGAGGCGTCGCGCGGCGAGGGCGCCGCCGGTACGGCGCTGCTCACCGTCTCCCACCTGTCCGGCGCCTTCCGCACCGCGCACGGCGAGGAGACGCAGGTGCTGCGGGACGTGAGCTTCGAGGTGCCCAGCGGCGGCATCACCGCGATCGTCGGCGAGACGGGCAGCGGCAAGTCGCTGACCGCGCTGACCGTGATGGGGCTGTGCCCGCCGCGGCTGTCCGTCGAGGGCTCCGTGAGGTTCGACGGCCATGAACTGCTCGGGCTCGACGAGGACGGCTACCGGCGGCTGCGCGGCGGCCAGATCGCCATGGTCTTCCAGGACGCCCGCTCCTCGCTCAACCCGGTGCTCACCGTGGGCCGCCAACTCGGCGACGTGGCGCGGCTGCACCACGGCGTGAACAAGAAGGCGGCCGCCGCGATGGTCGCCGAGACGCTGGCCAGGGTGCGCATCCCGGACCCGGTACGGCGGATGGCGCAGTACCCGCACCAGTTCTCCGGCGGCATGGCGCAACGGGCCATGATCGCGATGGCGTTGCTGTGCCGGCCGCGGATGATGCTGCTCGACGAGCCGACCACCGGACTCGATGTCACGACCCAGGCCGACGTGATGGAGCTGGTGGTCGAGCTGGCCCGGCAGGACGGCCTCACCGCGTGCCTGGTCACGCACGACCTGGGGGTGGTCGGCGAGACCTGCGACCGGGTGGTGGTGATGCGGCACGGCACGGTGGTCGAACAGGCCGCCGCGCAGGACTTCTTCCGGTCGCCGAAGGCCGACTACTCGCGGATGCTGCTGGCCGCGAACCGGCTGGACGGCGGGACGGACCCAGTTGACGCCGACGACAGCAGCGAGGCCGCCGACGCCGGTGATGCCGTCGGCGCCGACGCCGGTGATGCCGCCGGCGCCGACGCCGTTGATGCCGGCGACGCCGGGACGGACACCGCTCAGGCCGACGACGCCGGGAGGCCGTCATGACCCCGTTCGCCAAGCCCGCTCCCACCGGCGGGGACGGGGCCGCCGCGCCCGTCCTCGAAGTCGGCGCCCTGCGAACCGAGTTCACCGTCCGCAGCCGCGGCCTGCGGCACACCCTGCGCGCGGTCGACGGCGTCGACCTCGTCCTGCGGCCCGGCGAGACGCTGGCGGTGGTCGGCGAGAGCGGCTCGGGCAAGTCGACGCTGGCCCGTTCCATCCTCCGCCTGGTGGAACCGGCCTCCGGCCATGTCACCATCGCCGGGCGCCCGTTGGCGGACTTCCGGAACCGGCGCGAGGTCTACCGGGACGTGCAGATGGTCTTCCAGGACCCGCGCTCCTCGCTCGACCCGCGGCAGAAGATCCGCTCCATCCTGGACGAACCGCTGCGGCTGCACCTGAAGTTGCCCGCCGAGCGGCGCGAGGCCCGGGTCCGCGAACTGCTGGCCGCCGTCGAACTGCCCGAGACCGTACTGGACCGGCTGCCCGCGCAGCTCTCCGGCGGGCAGCGGCAGCGGATCGGCATCGCCCGCGCGCTCGCCGTCGAGCCCAGGGCCGTCATCCTCGACGAGCCCACGGCCTCGCTCGACGCGTCCACCCGCGGGGTGGTGCTCGACCTGCTGGCCAGGCTCCAGCGCGAGACCGGCATCGCCTACCTGCTGATCTCGCACGACCTCCAGGCCGTCCGGCGGATCGCGCACCGGGTCCAGGTGATGTACGTGGGCCGGGTCGTGGAGTCCGGCACGACCGAGGAGGTACTGCGCGACCCCGCGCACCCCTATACCCGGGCGCTGCTCGACGCCGCTCCGGTCGCCGCCCACGGCGGCCACCGCAGGACGGTGCGGCTCAGCGGCGAGAACCCCGGACCGTTCGATCTGCCGGCCGGCTGTGCGCTGGCCCCCCGCTGCCCGCTGGCGGAGGAGTCCTGCACGGCCGGCCGGCCCCCGCAGCTGTCTTTCGGCGGCACGCACGAGGCCGCCTGTCCCGTCACCCACCGGCAGGTCACCGACCCGCAGGTCTCCGGCCGGCAGGCCGGCGCCGACCTCTCGGCCACGCGTAGAGAGCAGGAACGTATCCATGACCAGTGAATCTCCACGCCGTGCCCGCAGGCTCGGCTGCGCCGCGGCGGTGGCGCTCGCCGCGCTGCTGGCCGGCTGCTCGTCCTCGGCCGGCGGCTCAGGCGGCGGGGCGAAACCGCCGGCCGCGCTGGTGGCCGCCTGGCCGAGCGACGTCTCGACCATGGACCCCGGCAATGTCAACACCGACCAGGACAAAGAGCTGGCGATGAACGTCTACCAGAATCTGGTGGGCTACAAGACCACGGCCAAGGACGGCAGTTCGGTCTCCGACGGGCTCGCCTCGGCCCCCGCCGTCGCCTCCTCGTGGACGATCTCCGGCGACACCGTCACCTTCGCGATCCGGGCCGGGCTGACGTTCCATCCCAGCGGCAACCCGGTCACCGCCAAGGACGCGGTCTGGTCGCTGCAACGCTCGCTGAAGCTCAACGGCGCCGTCGAGCTCAACAACAGCGGGGTTTTCGACGCCGGCCAGATCACCGCCCCCGACGCCACCCACGTGGCGATCCGCTACCAGGACGGCAACGGCAAGCCGGTCAAGGCCAGCGAGGTCAACGTGGCCACGCTGCGCACCTGCTGGTACGGCATCGTGGACTCCGTCGCCGCCAAGGCGCACGCCACCGCCGCCGACCCGATCGCCGCCGACTGGCTCAAGAGCCATGTGGCGGGCAGCGGACCCTACTACGTCAAGAGCCGGCAGACCGGCCAGTCCATCGACCTCGCCGCGGTGCCCGGTGCCGTGCTGGACGCGCCGAAGTTCGCCGCGGTGACGCTGCGGGTCGTCAACGACGGCAACGTGGCCGCCCTGTTGCGCGGCGGCAGCGTCAACGTCGCCCAGTACGGCCTGAGTCCGCGCGACACCCAGTCGCTGAAGTCGGCCGGCTTCCACGTCGCGCACGCCGACACCTCCAGCTACCTCTACCTGCAACTCGCCTCCGACGCGGGCCCGTTCAAGGACCCGCTGGTGCGGCGGGCGGTCGCCGAGGCGCTGCCCTACGACGGGCTGCTGAAGAACGTCTACTACGGGCAGGCCGAGCGCGCCGACACCTATGTCACCAAGGGCGCCCCCGGCTACGACCCGGCGTGGAAGGCGTACGGCGACGAGGCGAAGGCCAAGTCGCTGATGGGGCAGGCCGGGAACCCGTCGATCTCCACCAAGCTGCGCTACCCCAGCGAGAACACCGACTTCGCCACCGCCGCCCAGCTGATCAAGAGCGCGCTCAAGCCGCTCGGCATCGACGTCACCCTTCAGCCGCAGACCTCCGCGGCGCTGATCACCTCGATCATCGGCCGGGCCACCGCCAAGTCGGCCGGCGGCGCCGGTGACGGCATGGTGCTCAGCACTCTGTCCACCTACGTGGAGGACGCCAAGACCCCGGTGAAGCTGTGGAGCGTCACCGGCGGCGTCGTCAACTTCTCCCGGACCAGCGTCCCGGAGATCGACACGCTGCAGAACCAGTACGCGATGGCGCCGCCGAGCCCGGCGCGCGACCAGGCGTACCAGAAGATCCAGCAACTCGCCGCGCAGGACGCCTCGTTCCTGCCGCTGGTGGTCACCGGCCGGACCCTGGTCAGCGCCGCGGGCATCACCGGTCTGACCTTCACCCCCGAACCCGTCACCCTCTACTGGAACCTGGAGCCCGCCAAGTGAGCCCCGAGGCCGAGCCGTTCACCGCCCCCGACCCGCGGGCGGGCGGACCGCCGGACCCGCGGCCGAGCGCGGCTGCCTGGTGGCAGCGGTCGGCGCGGCAGCTCGCCGCCGGCTACGCGGACGGCTCGGCCTCGCCCGTCGACGTGGTCGAGGCGGTGATCGAGCGGGCCGGACCGGTGGACGAGCGGCTGAACGTCTTCGCGCACCGGGCGTTCGACCAGGCCCGCGCCTCGGCCGCGGCCAGCGCGGACCGGTGGCGGCGCGGCACACCGCTCAGCCCCTTCGACGGGGTGCCGCTCACCGTCAAGGACAACATCCCCGTCGCCGGGATGCCCTGCGCCTGGGGCAGCCGGGTGTTCCGCCAACTCGTCCCGGAGCGCGACGAGTTGTGCGTGCGGCGGCTGCGCGCGGGCGGCTGGGTCATCCTCGGCAAGAGCAACGTCTCGGAGTTCACCCTCGGCCTCGGCAACGTCAGCACCCTGCTGCACGGCACCACCCGCAACCCGTGGAACCCGGCGCTCACCACCGGCGCGTCCACCGGCGGCGGCGCGGCGGCGGTGGCCGCCGGGGTCGGCCCGGTGGCGCTCGGCACCGACGGCGGCGGCTCGATCCGCTGGCCCGCCGGGTACTGCGGTCTGGTCGCCCTCAAGCCGACCGTCGGCCGGATCGCCCGGCTCGACGGGCTGCCGACGGTGCTGCACGACCTGGAGGTGGTCGCGCCGGTGGCCCGCACGGTGGCCGACCTGGCCGCGCTGCTCGGCGCGGTGGCCGGGCCCGACCCGCGCGACCGGCGCTCGCTCGGCGTGCCCGACGAGCCGCTGGGCGCGGGCGGTTCGGCCGCCGGGCGGCGGCCGCTGCGGATCAGGCTGGTCGGCCGGTTCGGCGACTACCCGGTCGAACCCGCCGTCAACACCTCGCTGCTGGCCGCCGCCGACCGGCTCACCGCGCTCGGCCACCACGTGGAGACCGGCGAAGTCCCGTTCGACTTCGGGCGGTTCGACGCGCACTGGCGGACCATCGGCACCACCGGTCTGGCCTGGCTGCTGCGCGACCGTGACGGCTGGCGGGACGAGGTCGCCGACATCTACCCGCCGATGGTCGAGCACGGCGCGTCACTGACCGCCGTGGACTACGTCAGCGCGCTCGACACCTTCCGTGAACTCTTCGCGCAGCTCGCGGAGTTCTTCACCGGGGAGGAGTCCGGGTCGCCGACGGACCTGCTGCTCACCCCGGTCGCCGGGGCGATGCCGTGGGCCGCCGACCAGCTGGCGCCCCCCTACCAGCGGGTGTTCACCGGCATCGCGAACGCCACCGGCGTGCCCGCGCTCAGCCTGCCGGGCCCGCCGTCCCGCGACGGCATGCCGGTCGGCTTCCAGCTGATCGGACGGTACGGGGCCGATCGGGCGCTGCTCGATCTGGCCCGCGCGTACGAGGCCGCGTACGGCTGGGCCGACCGGTGGCCGGATCTCGCGGCGCCGTCGTCGGCGCCGGCGCAGCCCAGGCCGTCCGACCGCCCGGCGGACGTGGACGCGTCCCCCAACTCCCCCTCGAAAGGCGCCTGATCATGGCAGTGAGGATCGACTCCTTCGACACGGCAGGGCCCGGCGACACCGACGGCCTGGCGGCCCGGCTCGGCGGCCACGATCCAGCCCGGATACGGCGGCTCGCCCTGCTGGTGAAGACCGAGGGCAGCGCGGACGTGAACGATTTCTCGCGCGAGCTGGCGTCCTGGCGGGCGCGGGAGGTGGTGCTCGCGCACGGGGGCGAGGCGCTGCTGGAACGGTCGGTGTTCCTGCACTCGACGGGGTCGGAGGGGGCGATGACGCCGTTCGGGTATCTGATCGTGGAGGAGGCGGAGCCGCCGGGTGGGGGTGGGCCGGGGACGGGCGGCGCTGCGCCGGGTGGTGGTGCGCCAGGCACGGGCGGGCCTGGGGCCGCGGGTGGGTTCGGGGCCGGGTCCGGGCCTGGGGACACCGGGGGGTCCGGCGGGTTCGGGGCCACCGGCGGGTCGCCGTCCACGGGCCGGTCCGCGTCGACGGGCGGTTCCGCGTCCGCGAGGCCAACGGGCACGCTGGCCCTGGGTGTCGGGCGCAGCCGGACGATCCGCGGCTCGGAGGTCGGCTCGGCGCAGCACGTCGAGCTGGCGGAGCGCGCCGTCGCCGAGGCCGTCGCCGACGCGGGCCTGACCCCGGCCGACGTGGCGCTCGCCGTCGTCAAGACCCCGCTGACCGCGACCGACGAGCCGATCCGGGTCACCTCGGCCGAGGCGAAGGCGGTCGGGGCGCTCGGCGCGGCGCTCGCGCTCGGCGAGGTGGACCGGGCCGACGTCGTGCCGGCCGCGTTCGGCCGGGACCTGGCGCTGTACTCCCGCCGCACGATGGTCTTCTCCAGCACTGAGGCCGCCCGGGTCGAGGTGCTGGTGCTCGGCAACCGCCCCGGCGCGGGCGGCGACCTGCGGATCGCCTCGGGACTGCTGGACGACGTCCTCGACGCGCCGGGCATCCGCCGCGTACTCGCCGCCGCCGGGGCCGAGTTGACGCCGGAGGGGTCGGTGCGCGAGCCGGAGCGGGTCGCCGCGCTGCTTATCAAGTCCGGCTACCGGCAGGACGGAACGCTGCGCGGCGCCAGAACCACCGTACTGACCAGCCATCTTGACCCGGACAAGCACACCAGGGCGGTGATGAGCGGGGTCGCGGGCGCGGTGCTCGGCACCGGGCGGATGTTCATCTCGGCCAACTCCGTCCACCAGGCGCCCGACGGCGGCGGCCTGTGCGTGGCGATCGTCGGACCGGCGGGCCCCGGACCGGCGGCAGTTGGGTCGCCGGTCGTCGGAACGGAGGTCGTCGGATCGGCGGTTGCCGGGTCGGCGGGTGGCGCCGTATGAGCCTGCCGACGCTGCCCATGGTCAGTGACGCCGCCGTCCGCTCGGTGATCACCGTCGCCGACGCGCTCGATGTCGTCGAACGGACCTACGCCGACTTCGGCGCGGCCCGGCTCGCGCTGTCCAGCCCGACCATCACCCGGCTCGGCGAGGGCGCCGAGGGCTTCGGCCTGAAGGGCGCGCTGCTCGACCGCTACGGGGTGGCCGGGGTGCGGATCACCCCGCGGCACACGGAGGGGCGCAACAGCTGGTGCCTGGTGCTGGAGACGGCCTCCGGCCGCCCGCTCGTCGCGGTCGAGGAGACCTGGCTGCACCGGCTGCGTACGGCCGCCTCGGCGGCGGTGGCCGCTCGGCTGCTGGCCAGGCCCGGCAGCCGGGTGCTCACGCTGGTCGGCGCGGGGCGGATCGCCGCGTTCGTGCCGGCCGCGTTCGCCGAGGTGTTCGGCCTCGACGAGATCCGGGTGGTGACGCGGGCCGCCGCCTCGGCGGAGGAGTTCGCCGCCGCGCACGCCCTGCCCGGTGTCCGGTTCAGCACGGGCACCGACCTGAACGCCGCCGCCCCCGGCTCCGACCTCATCGTGGCGATCACCTCGTCCCGCCTGCCGATCATCCATCCGCACCATCTGTCCCCCGGTGTGACCCTGATCGCGCTGGGCGGCGGCCCGGAGATAGCCCCCGAGATCCTGACGGGGACGGCGGTGCCGCTCGGCGCGGCGCCCGCGGGCGGCCCGGCCTCCGCGACCGGCCCGGCCTCCGCGACCGGCCCGGCTGCCGGGGCAGTGCTGCTGGGCCCGGGCAGCGGGGCAGGCTCGGGCGGCGGGGCCGGTGAGGGGAGCGGCGTGGAGCGGTTCTTCGTCGACGACCTCGGGTACGCGCGGGAGATCGGCTCGGTGGCGGGCTGGCTCGCCGCGGGGCTGCCGGCCGAGACCGTGCTGTCCCGGCTGACCGGTTCGCTGCCGGCCGTCGCGGCCGGCACCATGCCCGGCCGCACTGCCCCCGACGAGCGCATTCTCGCCGTCGTGCAGGGCGTGGCGGCCTGCGATGTGGCGCTGGCCTGCCTGACCATGCGCCGCCTGGGCATCGCCTGACGCCCGCCGGGCGGGAAACCGGATGTTCCGGACTGCGGGCCGGCGCCGACCGGCTCTAAACTGGTCGTATCCGGCATCCCGCCCGCAAAGGCGGCCGGACCCGAACGAGACGGGGCAGCGTCCGCGCCGGAGGCGACCCCGTACGGGAGGAGAAGCCGATGGCCGCCATTCACGCGACCCGTTCGCACCACCGCCACGTACGGCTCGACGAGCACCTGCCGGTGGACCACAGGCTCAGCCGCGTCTACCGCTTCGGAGCCGGCCTCTTCGGCCTGTTCCTGGTGGTCTTCGGCATCCTGGGCCTGATCAACAAGATCGGCTTCTTCAACACCGGCGGTGACAGCGTCGCGGGCCTGAACACCAACGGCGCGCTGAGCACCATCTCCATCGTGATCGGCGCGCTGCTCCTGGTCGGAGCGGTGGTCGGCGGCAACCTCGCCTCGACCCTGAACATGGTCATCGGCCTGGCGTTCATCCTGAGCGGTTTCGTGAACCTGGCCCTGCTCGACACCAGCAACAACTTCCTGGCGTTCAAGATGCAGAACGTGCTGTTCAGCTTCATCGTCGGCCTGCTGCTGATGACCTTCGGAATGTACGGCCGGGTAAGCGGCCGCCTCCCCTACGACAACCCCTACTGGCGCTCCCGCCACGCCCCCGAACCCCCCACCGCCAAGCCCCTCACCCCACCCGCGGCGAAGCCCCGCGAACTCCCCCACCCCTGACTCCGTGGCCTACCCCGCCGCCCAGGCCCGCACCAGGTCCTCCGGCCCCCAATGAGCCGTGAGCGGCAGCCCCTCGACCACCCCGGCACGGGAGACCGCGACCAGCGGCGTGCCGGGTTCGGCACCGGGGACGGCGAGCACGTCGCGGACGAGGGCCTCGTACTCGTGGCGTCCGAAGGGCGCCGCCTCCAGCCACTTGACCGAGCCGACGAAGTGCACCTGCCGCGCGACCGGCTCCCGGTCCGCCCCGACCAGGTCGATCTCCGGCTTGTTCTGCCGGTTCCACCAGCCGCCGACCGCCTCGACGTCGGGCCACTCGTCGTCGGGCAGCAGGCGCAGCAGGGACTCCCGGATCAACGGTCCGACGGCGCGACCGCGCCAGCTGGGCCAGGAGCGCTCGATGCGTTTCAGCGCGACGTCGCCGCGGCCCCGCTCGATGAGCGGGATCGCCCGGTTCAGCAGCGCCAGCCAGAACCGCAGATACGGGTCGGCGATGCGGTACCGCTTGTTCTTGCTGTCCGGCTTCGCGGCGAGCGGCAGGTCGGCGGCGAGGATCCGCTTGGCCTGAAGGGCGGTCAGGATGGGGGACAGCGTGCCGGACGGCAGCGCCCCGGCCCCGCCGGCCCGGGCCGCGATCGCACCGAACGTCGTCTCACCGCTGCCGACCGCTTCCAGCACCGCCCGAGAATGTGATGCCTCGGGGAACTCGCCGAGCAGCGAGAGCTCGCCTGCCGCGAGCAGCGGCGACAGCGGGTTCGCCGTTGACGCCCGTAGGAACTGCCCGCGGCTCATGCCCGGCCGCCACGACTGCACGATCTCCGGGAACCCGCCGGTGATCAGCAGCGCGTCGACGGCCTCTGCCGCGTCGAGCCCGGTCATGGCCTGCACATCGGCCAGGTGCAACGGCTGGACGGCCATCCTCGCCGCTCGTCCGAAGAACGGCCGCCCATACGTCTGCAGGGCCTCCATCACCGACATGTCACTGCCGACGAGGAGAAGGAGTACCGGTCTGGCCGACAGATGGCGGTCCCACACGGTCTGCAGCGCGCCCTCGAACTCCTGGTCCTGTTCGACCAGCCAGGGCACCTCGTCGATGACCGCGATGCTGGGCGTCTGCTCAGGGACGGCCAATGCCAGTGACCGCAGCGCCTGATTCCAGTCCTGCGGCTGGAGACCGGCGACCGACTCCGCGCCCGGCAGGCTCGATTGGGCCAGGGCCGCGGTGAAGTCGGCCCGCTCGGCGACCGGGTTGCGCCCGCGGCTGGCCTGGAACACGACATACGGAGCCCCGGAGCGGTCGCAGAACTCCTGGACGAGTCGCGACTTCCCGACGCGGCGGCGCCCCATCACCGTCACGGCTTGCCCGCGAGAGCTGCCATCACCTTCTGTGACGACGCGCAACTGCTCGGTCAGCAGTGCGAGGTCCCTGGCGCGGCCTTGGAACTCCACGTGTGGCTCCCGACGGCTAAAGGTAGATCGATTCTTACGTAGATTGAATCTTACTTTACCGTCTGCGACCACTCAGACAGGATGATGCCGCGGGCCGCGTAGAAGCGGGGGAGGGCCGGCCAGGGGATCTCGGCGAAGCGTTGGGTGTGGGGTGGGAAGCCGGAGGGGTTGTGGATGATCAGCGCCTCGGCCGTGACGCCTACCGCGAGTACCAGGTGGCCGCCGCGGGTCGGCGGGGTGCGGGGGAGGTCGCGGATCGAAGGGTGGACCGAGAGCATCACCAGGGCGCCCGCGGTCACCGCCTCGCGGACCTCGGGTGCGGGCAACTCCGGTCGGGACTCGGCCCGTAGCGGCCACCGCGCTGACACGTACTCGGCGAAGGGCGCGTAGATCAGCCCGTCCACGCGATCACCGCGCCGCACGTACGCCCCGGCGGCCACGCACTCCTCGGCGACCGCCAGCGCGGGCGGCACCGGCTGGCCCCAGTGGTCGAGCGCCATCCGCAGGCAGGCGACCCCGCACAGCCGCCACGACCAGAACGCGTACTCCTCCGCGCTCGCCGCCCCGGACTTCTGCCACAGCGGGTCCTCCCGGGCGTCCAGTTCGCCGGCGATGATCCGCGGTACGAGATCGGCGGACTCCCACTGGGCGTAGTACGGCACGGGGTGGATCACGGCAGGCGGCGTCATCCCGCCAGTCTGCTGCCCGGCGGGCCCCGGCGCCCGGCTCGCCGGGCGGTCAGGCGGGGTCGCGGGGCGGGGGTGGGACTTTCAGGATGCGGAGCATGGTGGTGTAGAGGGCCTCGCGGAGTTCGGGGTCGGTCAGGTCGGTCAGGTCGGGGAGGGTGTCGGGCATCGAGACGACCGCGTGGTAGGAGAGGCGTTCCGCGCCGGTGGGGTGGTCGCCGAAGAAGAGGGACAGCGCGCGGGTGTGGAGGATGCCGGCCTCGGTCGTCGCGGGCTTCTTCTCGTGGCCGCCGTCGGGGTCGGTGGACGCCATCACCGCGATGTGCCGGTTCTGCACCATGAAGTCGGCGAAGCCGGCTGCCACGTGGGCGATCCGGGCCCGCCGGCCGCGCATGGCCTCGGCCTCGTCGAGCAGCGTCGCCATCCGGTGGATGCCGGGGAGCATCGCCGCGTGCAGGATGTCGTGCTTGGCCCGGAAGTGGTAGTAGACCGCCGCCTTGGTCAGCCCCAGCTCGTCGGCGATCCGCTGGAGCGACGTCGCCCCGTAGCCGAGCTCGGTGAACAGCCGCTGGGCGGTCTCCAGGATCTGCTGCCGGGTCTGCTCGGCCTGCTCGGCGCGGGACGACCGGCCACGGGTGCGGCCCGCGCCGCGGGTGGCCGCACCGAGAGCGGTCGTGCACTTGCCCGGCATCCGCATGGGAAACGCCCCTCCTTCGTCGCTGCGCGTCCCGCAGCATACAAGCTGGTGGCGGGTCCGGCACCCGGTGAACGACCAACAGGGTTCACCCATCACTCGGCTGGCGACTCACCGTCCATCGGCTAGCGATTCACTTGACCTTCGGCTAGTGAATGCTTAGCGTCGGCAGCGGCGTTCGATGCTCGATACCCGCACCGGCTGTGGAGAGACCTGCCTATGTCCACCTATCTGTACCGACTCGCCAGGTTCGCGTTCAGGCGACGGCGACTCGTGCTGGTGCTGTGGCTGGCCGCGGCCGTCGCGGCCATCGCCGTCGCGCAGGCCAGCGGCGGCAAGACCAACGACGACTTCACCATCCCGGGCACCGAGGCCCAGCACGCCTCGGACGTGCTGTCCGCCAAGCTGCCGGCCTTCAGCGGCGGCCAGACCACCATCGTCTTCGCCACCACCGGCGGCAGCGCGAAGGTCACCGACCCGGCGAAGAAGAAGGCGATCGAGCAGTCGCTCGCCAGGCTCAGGTCGGTGCCTCAGGTCTCCTCCGTGGTGGACCCGTTCACCGGCCAGCTCGTCTCCGGCAGCCAGCAGATCGCGCTCGGCCAGATGCAGTGGACGGCCGAGCCGCTGGACGTCAAGGACAAGAACCTCGACGCCCTCAAGGACGCGATGAAGCCGGTGCAGGCCGCCGGGGTCCAGGTCGAGTACAACGGCAGCGTCTTCCCCGGCTGGCACGTGGAGATCTCCGAGGCGCCCGAACTCATCGGCCTGGTGATCGCGTTCATCATCCTGATGATCACCTTCGGCTCGTTCGCCGCCGCCGGCATGCCGATCCTGAGCGCGATCATCGGCGTGATCACCACCCTGATGGGTGTCACCGCGGTGGCGTCGGTGATCACCATCGCCTCCGCCTCGACCACCGTCGCGCTGATGCTCGGGCTGTCGTGCGGCATCGACTACGGCCTGTTCGTGCTCTCCAGACACCGGACGAACCTGCTCAACGGCATGACGCCGGAGGAGTCCGTGCCGCTGGCGATGGGCACGGCCGGCAGCTCCGTCGTCTTCGCCGCCCTCACCGTGATCATCGCGCTGTGCGGGCTGACCGTGGTCGGCATCCCGTTCCTGACCGTGATGGGCCTGGCCGCCGCGGCCTCGGTCGCCGTCGCGCTGCTGATCGCGCTGACGCTGCTGCCCGCGGTGCTCGGCTTCGCCGGCGACAAGGTCGCGCACTTCACCCGGCTGCCGTGGCTCGGCGCCCGCGCCGAGCGGGTCGCCCGGCGGTCGGCCGCCGACCCGGAGAGCCCGTTCGGCGCCCGGTGGGCGCGGTTCGTGGTGCGCAACCGGGTGCTGGTGCTGATCGGCGGCGTGGCACTGCTGGGCGTGCTGGCCATCCCCGCGTTCGACATCGAACTCGGCCTGCCCAGCGCCGCGTCGCAGAACAAGAGCACCACCCAGCGCAAGGCGTACGACCTCACCACCGAGGGCTTCGGCGCCGGCTTCAACGGCGCGCTGCTGATCGTCAACCAGGACGTGGACTCCCCGAAGGACACCGCGCAGATCGCGACCGCGCTCGCCAAGGTGCCGGGTGTCCAGAAGATCACCCCGCTGGCCGCCAAGAACGGCGTCTCGCTGATCCGGCTGGTCCCCAAGTACGGGCCGAACGACACCAAGACCGCCGACCTCGTCCACACCCTGCGCGACGAGCGGGCCACGATCGAGGGCGACACCGGGACGCACATCCTGGTCGGCGGCACCACCGCGTCCAACATCGACGTGTCGTCCAAGCTCTCCAGCGCGCTGCCGATCTTCCTGATCGTGGTGGTCGGACTCGCCTTCATCCTGCTGACGTTCGCCTTCCGGACCATCCTGGTGCCGATCAAGTCGATCCTCGGCTTCCTGCTGTCGATGGCGGCGGCCCTCGGCGCGCAGGTGGCGACCTTCCAGTGGGGCTGGGGCCAGCACGTGTTCGGCATCGCCCCGTCGGAGACGATCAGCTTCCTGCCGATCATCATGCTGGCGATCATCTTCGGACTCTCCAGCGACTACGAGGTGTTCGTGGTCTCGCGGATCAAGGAGGAGTACACGAAGAACGGTGACGCGCGGCGCTCGGTGCAGCGCGGCACGGGCGTGTCCGCCCGGGTGGTCACCGCGGCGGCGCTGATCATGTTCTCCATCTTCGTGGCGTTCATGTTCACCAACGACCCGACGATCAAGGCGATCGGCTTCAGCTTCGCGGCCGGCGTCTTCCTCGACGCGTTCGTGGTCCGGCTGACGCTGGTGCCGGCGGTGATGGCGATCGTCCGCTCCAAGCTCTGGTACCACCCGCAGTGGTTCGCCAAGTACATCCCCGACCCGGACATCGAGGGGCAGCGGCTGGAACACCAGCTGGAGGAGCGCGAGTTGACGGCGACGGGCCGCGGCGAGTGACCGGCCGCGGCGCGTAGCGGCCCGCGGCCGGGTCACGGGCCGCCGGTGGTGCGGGGGGCGCCGGGCGCGGTGTAGGCGCCCGGGGCCCTCAGTCGGCATGGTGGCCCAGCGGGTCGAGGTGGGCGGCGGTGGCGTCGTCCGCCGTCGTGGACTCGCTGAGTTCCCGGCGCCGCTCGTCCTCGGCCAGCAGCGCGCGGCCGGTCGCAGTGCCGTAGGTGTAGGCGTCGGCGCCGACCAGCAGCCGCAGCGGCGGGTCGGCCAGTGCGACGACATCGAGGACCAGCCGGGCGACCTTGACCGGGTCGCTCGCCGAGGTGGTGCCGCTGTTGTGCATCGCCGCCGACCTGCCGACCGTCGGCTCGTACTCCGGCCGCACCTGCGCGACGCGCATCGAGGAACCGGCCCAGTCCGTCGACATCCCGCCCGGTTCGAGCACGGTCACCTTGATGCCGAGCGGGGCGACCTCGGCGGCCAGCACCGAGGAGAAGCCGCCGACGGCCCACTTCGCGGACTGGTAGGCCGCCAGGCCGGGCGTGGCCATCCGGCCGCCGACCGAGGACACCTGCACGATGTGCCCGGAACCCTGCTCCCGCAGCACCGGCAGCGCCGCCTGGGTGAGCCGGACGACGCCGAGCAGGTTGGTGTCGACCTGTGCGCTGAAGTCGTCGAAGTCGACGTCCTCGATGGGGGCGATGTTGGCGTACCCCGCGTTGTTGACCAGCACGTCGAGCCGGCCGAACCGGTCGACGGCGGTCTGCACGGCGGCCCGCGCCTGGCCGGCGTCGGTCACGTCGAGCGGTACGACGGCGACGCGGTCGGCGCCGAACTCGGCCACGAGGTCGTCCAGGGCGGAGGGCGAGCGGACGCCGGCGACCACCTGGTGGCCGGCCGCCGCGGCGGCGCGGACGATCTCCCGGCCGAGGCCGCGGGAGGCGCCGCTGACCAGGAAGACGGAGGGGGTGGGGAGGGGGCTCTGCGGGACGTTCGGGGAGGCCGGGGAGGTCATGGTGGCTCCGATCGGGTTCCGGGGCCGGGAGCGCCCGGCGACTCCGGGGCTTCCTGACTAACCGGTTGATTAGTAAGTCCCATGGAACACCCCGGGTCGACCTTTGTCAACTATCCAGTTAGTTGGTAGGCTCGACGTCATGAACGCGGTGATGAACAGGGATGCGGAGGCGACGCGGCGCCGGCTGCTGCGCGCGGCGACGGACGAGTTCGCCGCGTACGGGATCGCGGGCGCGCGGGTGGACCGGATAGCGGCCGCGGCCCAGAGCAACAAGGCGCAGATCTACCACTACTTCGGCAGCAAGGACGGCCTGTTCGACGCCGTCTTCGACGCGATGTGCCGGGAGACGGTGGACGAGGTCCCGATCGACGCGGCCGACCTCCCCGGCTACGCGGCCAGGCTCTTCGACTCCTACGAGGCCCGGCCGTGGGTGCAGCGGCTCGCCACCTGGTACCGGCTGGAGCGAGCGGGCACGGGCGTGATGCTGACGGTCGTCCTGGAGAGCAACGGAATGAAGATCGAGGCGGTGGCGGCGGCGCAGCGGGCGGGCATCCTGCCCGACCGGTTCAGCGCGGAGGAACTGCTCGGGCTGGTGCTGCACCTGTCGGGATTCTGGAGCGCGAACATACCGGAGTTCGAGGCGAGCCTCGGCCCGGCGGATGTCGCCCGGCGGCGCGAGGTGGTGCGGGAGGCGGTGGCGGCGCTTATCGCCGGCTAGCGGTTGCCCGGGGTTATGGCTGCCCCGGTAGCGGCTGTGGTGGGCCGTCACGCCTCCGGGGCGGGAGCCGGCGTCGGCGGGAGGAAGAGGCTGCCGCGGGCCGCGCCCCTGGCCGTGCGGGTGGCGACCGTCGCCCACGCGCCGAGCAGCAGCACGTACAGCCCGACCGCCGCGACCCGCAGCGGCGTCGAGCCGAGGTGGACGGCCAGCGCGCTGGTCCCCGTCACGCACGTGCCGACCGGGAAGGTGAAGCTCCACCAGGTCAGCGAGAACGGCAGCCCGCGCCGGGCGGTCCGTACGGTCACGCTTGCCGCGAGCGCGAGCCACATCATCGCGAAACCCCAGGTGGGGACGCCGTACAGGAAGCCGAACGCCTCGGCGGCCGACGCGTAGGGTGCCGCGTCCGTCCCGGTCAGCGCGAGATGGGCGACGGCGCCGAGCGCGTTCGCCGCCGTCACCGACTGCCCGAGCGGCCCGAGCACGATCCACAGGGTGGGGACGGTCGCGGCGGGGCCGACCCCGTACCGCATGAGCCGCGCCCAGATCTGCGTGATGATCACAACGGCGGCGAAGAGGCTGATGCCGAACATCGCGTAGCAGGCGAGGAGCAGCGTCAGCCGGGGCTGGCCCGGGGGCAGGTGCGGGATGAGGGCCGCGCCGGTCGCGGCGGAGACCATCGGCGGGACGACGGGCATGAGCCAGCCGCCGAACGCGGCACCTTGCCCGGCGTCGTTCGCGCCGGGGTCGTCGCCCGCCTTCGCGCCGGCGTCCGTGCCCGCCTTGGCCCCGGCCTTCGCTCCGGTCAGCGCGCCTGTCATCGCGCGGTACGGAATCCAGACGCTGGTGACCAGGCCGAGCACCGTTCCGGCCGTCCACAGCACGGCGTCGGCGCCGATCGCCGCGCGCGTCCCGATCCAGTCCTGCCCGAGGGTGAGCGTGCCCGCGCCCACCGTCAGCAGCGCCATCGCCGGGGCGCCCCAGAAGTGCGCCATCACCGGGTGGCCGGCGTGCGCCCTGGCCTGCGTGCGGTGCCGGGTCCAGTGCACGGCCCAGGCGCAGGTCAGCGCCACCAGCAGCAGGGCCGCCGCCGCCCAGACGACGGTGGCGGCGGTCCGCAGCCCGCCGGTGTGCAGGGGGAGGGTCGCGGCGGCGTTCGCGACGATGCCGGTGCCCATCACGGTGGCGAACCAGTTCGGGCCGAGGTGCCTGAACAGGTCGGCGGGCCGGTCGAGTTCGCGCAGCAGGCGGGTGGCGGGGGCGGGTTCGCTCGGGCGCCGGTCCGGGGGTTGGGGCGTCTGTTCAGGCGTGGCTTCCGGTGCGGTTTCCGGGTTCTGCGGGCGTACGGCGGCCGAGGTCATGCGTCCACCCTCGCCGGGTGCGGCCGGTGCCGGTAGGGAGCAATCGGGCATGACGTCATAGACTCGGGTTATGCCGCTAGCCAGCCGTGTGACCGACCTCGGACCGTTCGACCTGCTGCTTTCCGTTGCCCGGTTGGGCAGTCTCGGCGCGGCGGCGCGGGCGCACGGCATCAGCCAGCCGGCGGCGAGTTCGCGGATCCAGTATCTGGAGCGGCGGGTGGGCGTCGCGCTGCTGGAACGTTCCCCGCAGGGTTCGCGGCTCACCGCGCAGGGTGCGCTGGTCGCGGACTGGGCCCGTACGGCGCTGGACGCGGCGACCGCGCTCGAAGCCGGCATCACGTCGTTGCACCACACGGCGGAGAGCCGGCTCGCGGTCGCCGCGAGCATGACGATCGCGGAGTATCTGCTGCCGCACTGGCTCGTACGGTTCCGCGCGGTGGCCGCCGCCGCGCCGGAGGGGGTGGTGGCGGTCGCGCTGACGACGGGCAATTCGGATGAGGTCGCGGCGGCTGTGCTTGACGGGGCTGCCGCGATCGGTTTCGTGGAGGGCCCGACGGTGCCGCCGGGCGTCACCGCTTTCCCGGTGGGCCAGGACGAGTTGACGTTGATCGTCCACCCGTCCCACCCGTGGGCCCGCCGCACCGGCCGCCGCCGCCTCACCCCGGCCGCCCTGGCCGCGACCTCCCTGGTCACCCGCGAGCCCGGCTCCGGAACCCGCCTCTCCCTCGAACGCGCCCTGCGGGCGGCCGGCGTGAACGAGGCGGACGTGGCCGCCCCCCTGCTCGAGGTCTCGTCGACGACCGCGATCAAGACGGCGGTGGCGGAGGGCGTGGCACCGGCGGTCCTCAGCTCCCTGTCCGTCCGAGCGGAGCTCGCCTCCGGCGCGGTGGTGGCTGTCCCGGTGGCGGGACTCGACCTCTCGCGGACGTTGCGGGGCGTGTACAGGGCGGGCCGGCCGTTGACGGGGCCGGCGCGGGTCTTGGCGGAGGTGGCGGGTTCGCCCGGGGCGTAGCGTTTCGGCGGTGGCCGGGCCGGGGCTCCCGGTGCGGGGGTGCTGCTGACGCACACGTCGGGCTCCGCTGGCGCGGGGCTGACCCCGATGCAGTGGCTGCGGCAGGCCGCCCGCCGCCCCGCTCCCCGCGCGCCCGGCAACCCGATCGGCACCGGTTCCGCGGCCTTGGTGCCGGGCCGTCGAGCCGTGCCGACGTCAGATGCCCCGCAGGACACGCTCAAGTGCCGCCCGCCCGGCGGGTCCCCAGTGCGGCTTTCCCCCGGGCAGACCCCGGTCCCCGCTCTGGCCCATCAGCATCAGGAACAGGCTCTTCATCGCGGCCAGCCCGCGCGCCCGCCGGATCGCCGCGTCGTCCGCCCGCGCGTAGCTGTCGAAGAACCGCGACGCGCCGCCCTCGGGGAGCAGCACCCAGGCGGCGGCAAGATCCCAGGCCGGGTCACCGGCGCAGACGTCGCCGAAGTCGACGACCCCCGTCAACGTCCCGTCCGCGACGACGACGTTGGCGGGGTGCAGGTCGCCGTGGATCCACACCCGCGGGCCCTCCCACCCGGGGGCCGCGGCCGCGTCGTCCCACACGGCCCGAATGTCGTCCTCGGCGAAGTGGCCGAGATCCAGGTCACCCAGGAAGTGCTCGAAGCCCCCCGTGCACTCCTTGGGGTGGATGCCGCGGTCCGGGCTGTCCGGCGCTTCGGCGGGCGCCTCCACGTGCAGCGCCGTGAGGAAGGCCGCCAGGGTGTCGGCCGCGTGGTCGCCGCGGGTGATCGAGCCAAGGTCGAGCGGCGTGCCCTCAACCCATGACATGACGGTCCAGATCTTGGGGAAGCGCTCGGACGGCGTCCCCTCCCGCACGGGCACCGGGATCGGCAGCGGCAGGCGCGAGGCCAGGGTCGGCAGCCACCGGCGCTCCTTGAGCAGCACCGCCGGATCGACGTCCATCCGCTGCATCCGTACGGCCAGCTCGTCCCCGAGCCGCCACATCTGATTGCCCCAGCCTCCCACCACCTCGCGGATGGGCAGCGCGGCCAGATCCGGATGCTGGTCCCGCAGCAGCTCGCGCACCAGATCCTCGCTGATCTCAGTCTGGGATTCGATCATGCCTCGTCACCCTACTGGGGGCCGGCCCGCCGGCGCCGGGGAAAATGCGATCGCTTCGGGGGGACGGGGGCGTTAGCGTCCGGCGGTGTGATGAATGGGGATCCCAAGGATGTGGTTCGGCGCGGGTATGACCTGCTGGCCGGGCAGTATGAGCGGGCGTACGGCGCTGAGACGAAGTACGGGGACTGGATCGAGGAGCTGCTCGGGCGTCTTCCGGCGGCCGGCGGCGACGTACTGGATGTGGGGTGCGGGAACGGGATTCCGCTGGCGCGGTCGCTGAGCGCGGCGGGGCATCGGGTCACGGGGGTCGACATCAGCGACGTTCAGGTGCGGCGGGCCCAAGAGCTCGTGCCGGCGGGCGAGTTCATCCGGGCGGACGTCACCACGCTGACGTTCCCTGAGGCGAGTTTCGACGCCGTGACCTCCCTTTACGCGCTGATCCACATTCCGGTGGAGGAGCAGCCCGCCCTGCTGGGCCGGATCGCGTCCTGGCTGCGCCCGGGAGGTTGGCTGCTGGCCACCACCGGGCACCGGGCCTGGACGGGGACGGACGACAACTGGCTCGACGGCGGGGCCACGATGTGGTGGAGCCACGCGGACGCGGCCACGAACCGTGGCTGGCTGGAGGTGGCCGGACTGGACGTGACGCACGAGGAGTTCGTCCCGGAGGGGGACAGCGGGCACGTGCTGTTCTGGGCGCGGCGGCCCTGAGGCGGGGTGGGGGCGGGGCACGGGCCGGGGGAGTGTTTCACGTGAAACATCGCGAACCGGACGCGGCGGCGTTCGTTCAGTGCAGCAACTTGACCTGAGCAGCCGTCAGCGCCCGGCCCCACACCGTGACCTCGTTGATCTGCCCGTTGAACCAGTCAACGGCGGCGTCGCCGAACCGGCCCCGCCCGATGACGAACTTGCCGCCCGTGGCGAACGGCGCGATGTCCTGCGCGGTGCCCTGGGGCGCGCCGTTGACGTAGAGCGTCATGTTGTCGTTGCCCGCGTTGAACACCCCGACCAGATGGGTCCAGGTGTGCAGGACCGGCGGGGCCAGGGAGAGCGCGCGGTAGTGGGTCTTGTCGGAATCGCCGCCGTCCGTCTGTACCCGGGAGAACGCCCAGCGCCCGTCCTCCAGGGAGTACTGGAGGTAGAAACCGCTGTCGTGCGCCCCGTTCTGGCTGACCGCGGTGGCAAAGCCGTTGGTGCTGTTCAGGTACACCCAGGCCGAGATGGTGAAGCTCTTGTCGGGTCCGGTGGGAACCACCATCTCCGACGTGGTCAGCTGGCTGTCCTTGCCGTTGAAGAGACCCGCGCCACCGTGCCCGCCGGTGCCGGTCACGTTGGACACGGCGGCCGGGTGGACACCGGTTTCGTCCGCGCCCAGCGCGCCGGGCCTGATCGGCCAGTAGTCGATCGGCTTCGGGATCTTAGGGGACTTCGGGGCCTGCGGAGATTTCGGGAGCTGCGGGGCCGCGGGCTTCTGCGTGCTGCCGCCCGATGCCCCGGACGTGGGCTGCTGCGTCGGTTGGGCCGGACCTGTGCTGGGCGGCGGCGGGGCGAGGGTCGCCGTGGGGGTGGGGGTGAGGGTGGCGCCGGCTTCGACGACCTTCTCGGTGGCGCCGGAGTTCACGGCGGGTTTGTGGGCGATCCAGAGCATGACGAAGGTGAGGGCGAGGGCGGCGATGACGCCGAAGAAGGTGGCGAGCCAGCGGGGTAGGAAGCCGCGTTGGACGTAGGTGCCTTCCACCGGGTGGGGTTTGCTGCCGGAGCGCAGGACGGAGAGCCGGTAGGGGCGTTGTTCTTTGGTGCCGAACCAGATGATCTTCCGGGGTCGCAGGGTGGTTTTGACGAACACGGCGCGGCCGGGTTCGATTTGTACGCTGCTGGGGCGGATGTCGTAGGAGAGCTGGTCGCCGTTGTCGTTGCCGTCCAGGGAGGCGGTGAGTTTGGTGTTGCCGAGGTTGTCGATCGCGAGCCGGGGTCGGCCGCGGAAGCGGCCTTTGACGGTGGGCGGGACGAGTTCGGCGCGCATCTCGGTGAACGGGGTGATGGTGAGGTTGCCTTCGGGGACGGTGGTCGCCTCGGGGTGCTCGGTCGGGGTGATCCGCACGGCGTACGGGTTCGGCCCGGCGGTCGCGTCCGGTGTGCGGGGCGGCGCGAACGTCAGGGCGACCGCGCCGGTGGTTCCGGGGAACAGCCGCAGTGTCTGCGGTTCGACGGTCGTCCAGGGGGCGATGTCGCCGACCGGTTCGAAGCGGTACTCGTCCACCACGTCACCGGTGTTGCGCAGGCGCAGCTGCACGGTGGTGGTGCTGCCCGGATCGACCGTGGCCGACGCGGGTTCCAGCGAAGTCCAGAGGCTCACCCTGCCACGCTAGGTCAGCCGGGCCATAGGGTCAGGTGCCCCTGGGGCAGCAGTGGTTGTCCGCAAGGGCAGTTCGACATGCGCTGATGCTCAGTTTCAGGCAGGGTGCTCGCCGAGGGGATCGATCCGGTTGCCCCGGCCAACCCCCCACCGGTATAATCAATTGCAGCGCGTCGACCTCCCACCTGCGGAGTCGACGCTTTTTTCATGCCCACTCACCCCGCCCCGCGCCAAGCCCGCGGCACCCTCTTCCACACCGCGGTCGCCGACCCGCGCGGCGATGCGCTGCTGCCGCTGACGATGCTCCGCCGCCGTTATCCCGACCTCCACGCCCGCCACCTCGCCAAATACGCCGGCCGCGAGCACCGCCTCCACGAGCGCGTACTGCCCCTGGACTGCACCTGGTCCGACGTCGTGTTCCTGTCGCCGCTCGATCCGACGGTCCTGTTCGACGCCGTCCGCGGCACCGGCCGGCGCGCGTTCGGCGGCCCGTTCTGGACGCTCGACGCCTCGCGGCTCGACCCCGGCCGGTGCTGCATCCGGCTCATGCGCGTCACGCGGGGCGCCCGCACCGCCGACCCCGGCACCGAGGACGACTACCTCCCGCTGACCACCCCCGCTCTCCGCGCCGTCTCCGAGCTGACCGTGCGCGCGCTCGACCGGCTGCGGACGCTCGGGCCGGACGAGCCCGCGCTGCCGTTCGGCGACGTGCCGCACGTTCTCCACCGGGGGCCGGTGCCGTTCGACGTCTTCGACCTCGTGCAGCGCTCGCCGGGGTAGCCGGGTACGGCGCTCGCCGGGTGGACGGTGGTTACGGCGTCGCCGCGAACGACTCGCGGTGGTCGCGTACCCACTGCTCGAACGTGCCCGCCGGCCGGCCGAGCACCTGCCGCACGTGGTCGGTGACGTAGGCGGCGCCGCCGGCCCGCGCCCAGCCGATCTCGGTGACGATTGCGGCCGGCACCGCGTCGGGCCCGGGCGCGTCGGCGACCTTCACCGGCCGTTGCAGGACGCGTTCCAGGACGCGTTCCAGGACGGCCGCCTGGTCGGCGAACGTCAGCAGCTCGGGCCCGGTCACGGTGTACCGCTGCCCGTCGTGCGCGTCGCCGGTCAGCGCGGCGACGGCGACGGCGGCGACGTCCCTCGGGTCCACGATGGCCTGCCGGGCGTCGCCGACCAGGTTCGGGATCGGCTCACCGGCGTGGATCAGGGCCCGGTAGAAGAGGACGTTCGAGGCGAAGCTCGGCGGGCGGAGCATCGTCCAGGCGAGGCCGCTCGCTTCGATCGCCTGCTCGGCGGCGTGATGCCAGGCGCCGACGGTCGCCCCGTCGAACTGCTCGCCGGTGCCGATCGCGGACAGCTTGACGATTCTGCGGACGCTGCCTGCTGCCCGGGCGGCGGTCAGGAGGGCGAGGTCGTGGGCGGCGGTGGGGGTGGGGGGCGCGGTCACGAGGAAGACGGTTTCGATGTCGGTGAGGGCGGTGGCGAGGGAGGCGGGGTCGTCGAAGTCGGCGCGGATCCAGTCGGGTTGCGCACCGTCGGGCCCGGGTGCGCCGTCGAGCCCGGGTACGCCGTCGGGCCGCTCGCGGCGGGACATCGCGCGAAACGGGACGCCCCGCTCCGTGAGCTGGCGGGCCACGTGACTGCCGATGGTGCCCGTAGCACCGGTAACAAGAATCATGTGGTGACGATCGCATCGCGCTCGCCCCGCCTTATAGGAAGATTCGGCACTATCGTGGGCCGCGTGAGCTCTCTCGCCGTGCCGCCCGCGCTGCGGCGTTGGGTGGACGGGATCGACGTCGCCACGGCGGCCGGTTCGACGGCGGTCGACGTGCCCGATCACGCCACCACGCTCGTGCTGCGCACCGATACGGGTGAGCTGATCGTCATGGGCCCGCGCACCCGGGCTGCTTATCACTCCGAGGCCGGCGGGCGGTCGTGCCTGCGGGTCCGGATGCGGCCGGGGCGGGCGCGGGCGCTGCTCGGGCGTTCGCTGCGGGATCTCGCGGACCGGGCGGTGCCGCTCCGCGAGCTACCTGACGTGGACGTCGAGCGCCTGGACGTCGGCCGGTTGGACGTCGGCCGGTTCGCCGCTGATCCGATCGCCGCGCTCGGGGAAGCGCTGGCCGGGCGCCCGGAGCCGTCCGAGCCCCGGACGCTGGTGGAGGAGGCCGCTCACCTGCTGCCCGGCAGGACGGTCGCGGCGACCGCGGCCCGGCTGCACATCAGCGAGCGCCGCCTGCACACGTTGTTCACGGAGGGCACGGGGCTGTCGCCGAAGCACTTCGCGCGGATCGAGCGCGTGCGGTCCGTGCTCGCGGCGCCCGACGCGTGGGCGTGGGCGGCCGTCGCCGCGGCGGCCGGCTACTACGACCAGTCCCACATGGCCGCGGAGTTCCGCCACTTCATGGGCGTCCCCCCGGCCGCCTTCACCGCGGGCCGCCGCCCGCCCCCAAGCCCGTGCACGGCGTGACCCCGAACTCCCCGGGGCGGGTGGCTACATGTCGTATTCGAGTGGCCGCAGCCCGGCGCGGTAGGCGGCGTCGGGCAGCGCGACGAGCGGGCTCAGCCAGGGTCGTGCGTCAGGCTCTGCGCTCGCGCTAGGTTCACGGGATGCAGCAGCCGCCGGAACAGGTTCCCGCGCTCCTTGACGGCCCGGCCGTCGACGTGTCCGACGCCCATGAACTGCTCGTCGGCTACCTGGAGTGGTACCGGGAGGCCCTGATGCGAAAGCTCGCCGGACTCTCCGACGACCAGCTCCGCACGCCTGTCGAACCGCTTGGCTGGTCGCCGCTCGGACTAGTCCAGCATCTCGGCTGGGTCGAACGCCGATGGCTGCGATGGGGGTTCGGCGCCCAGGACGTCACCGCCTATCCGCCCGGTGGAGACGCGGACGAGTGGACGGTCCCCGCCGGCACTTCTACCACGCAGGTCATGGCCGCGTACCAAGCGGAGGTGACCGCTGCGAACTGCCATACCAGGACTGCCACCTTGAGCGACAAGGCGCGCCTCGGGGGCCGCTTCAAGACGCCAGACCAAGCGCCCTCGCTCGGACGGATCCTCTTCCACCTGCTCCAGGAGTACGCCCGCCACCTCGGCCACCTCGACGTCGCCCGCGAACTCATCGACGGCGAGACAGGCGAGTGAGGCCCCCAGGCTTCTGACGCGGCACGGGCCAGCCGGTCGCCCACCGGGCCATCGACCGGCCGCGCCGTGCTGCTTGCCGGGATAGGGGTGTGTTGGGTCGGGCGTAGGGCGGTGAGCATGGGGTTGTTGGATTGAGTTCCGGTTTGGGGGAACCGGAGTTGCCGGGACAGAATCCGGACACTCACAGGATCGTTTCAGGATCGGACCCTCCCTAGTGTCGTTGTGTCAGCAGGAAACACCGACACCGACAGCCGCTGGAGATCACGATGCGTCGTCCGCGTCCCGCCACCCGTTCCGCCCGCCTTTTCCTGGCCGCCGCCGTCATGACGGCGCTCGCCGCGACCGCCACCGCGTGCGGGTCCGGGGACGACGACAACGCGAGCTCGCCGGCGCCATCTTCCACGGCCCCCGCCGTCACCCTCAGCCCGTCCTCGTCCGCCACGGCCCCGTCCGCCTCCGCGCCGTCCACCGACGCCCCGGCGGCGCCCTCGGCCAAGACCCCTCCGACCAGCGGGAGTTCCAGCACGGGCGGGTCCGGGAACACCGTCGCCGACGGTGGCGGGAAGACCCCCATCTGCCACACGGCCGACCTGGCCATGATGGCCAAGAACACCTCGCCCGACGCCCAGACCGGCGACGTCACCGTCCTCATGACCAACAAGGGCGGGAGCACCTGCTCGGCGGCGGGCTTCCCCGGCGCCGACATCAAGGACAGCGACGGCACCTCCGTCTCCGTCGACCGGGGCCGTGAGGTGCCCAAGGTCACGGACCTGAAGCCCGGTGAGACCGCGAGCTTCAGCATCTCCTACCCGGTCGATCACAGCGGCGACCGCCTCTACCTCCCGGTCGCCATCCTCACGACGCCGCCGAACGAGACCCACACCGTCTCGCTGAAGTGGCCGGCCGGCGCCCCGCCGCTTCAGGGGCCGTACGGCGACAGCGACATCCAGGTCCACCCGGTCGCCCTCGAAGGCTGAGGGCCGGGACGTCCCCTTTGACGAACGTAAGGCCGCTCTCCGTGGCGGTCAGCTTCGGGCGCGGCGGACGGTTGGAGTTGGTCGATTCGGCCTCGCCCGGCCGGCGACGCCGAGGATTCTTACCCGACAACGCGAATATTCGTGTTGCCGCATGGACGACCTGGACGAGCCCCCGTACCGTCGACTTCAGTGGCCCAACGAGGCCGGGAAGCATAGGGGTTTCAGCATGGCGCGAGAGGAACTGACCCGACTTACCGGTACTGGGAACGGGGAGTGCGGAAAGGATGACTGCCCGAATGTCTACCGCACCGCCAGCGGCTCGATCATCGTTCAGGGGAACATTTCTGAGGCGTTCCTGCCGCCTGCAGGGGAAGGGCTCGTTGAGATCCCCGAAAGCGTGCTGAGGGAGGCCGTACGTGTTCTTGGCTGGTGAGGACTGGGCGGCCCGATTTGAGGGCTTCCGGCAGGAAGCCTGGAGGCTTGAGACTCTGCCCCAGTACCGCATGCCGCAGGAGGAAGAGGAGTTCGAGGCGTTCAAGGCAGGGGCGCGTGTCGACCCCGATGCCGTCTCGAATGACTACACAGACCGGCTGCGACGACAGGTTGCGGAAGGACGCTCGCAGGGGCGTGTGCATGTTGTATCCCGACCGCTCTCGGACTACCTGCGATTCGAGTTCTCCCAGTACTACGCACCTCATGCACTGGCCGGTGAACAGATCCGTATTCTGGACGTGACCGACCGGGCGAACCCCTTGGACGGGGTTCAAGACTTCTGGGTCTTCGACCGCTCCGAGGTGGTGCTGATGAACTACCACCCGGACGGACGGCAGATCAACCGTGAGGTCCACGAGGGCGATGTCGACCGGTTCACCGAATATCAGCGGATCGCGATCGCCGAGTCGGTGTCCTTTGAGGAGTACGTGAAGGGTCTTGACGTTTGAGCCCGAGAAGCTGGGTCAGTCCAGATCAGACCTAGCGGAATCATTGAGAAGTCAGCGCAGGCGGGCTGGGAAGACGCAGACCTGGCTCGCTCGCCGCTGCAACATGTCTCAAACCAAGGTCAGCAACATCGAGAGCGGCAAACTCATGCCGTCACTGGTCGACATCGACTTGATCCTTGGGGTCCTCGGGGCGGACAAGGCCACAGCGGCAGAGGTCTTGTCCTTGGCCAGAACCGCCAACACGGAGTGGCAGGATCACCGGACTGCTTGCCACGCCCGAGTATGTGCGCGCCAGCATCTCCGATGTTTCCGGGGATCAGTCAAAGACCATCGCGAAGAAGCTGGAACGGCAGCAAGTGCTTTACGACCCCTCAAAGTCATTCACGTTCATTCTCACGGAGCAGGCGGCCAGATGGCCTCTGCTGCCCACTATGGCAATGGCTGTCCAACTCGACCGTCTTGCATCCCTGTCCCGTATTCCGAGCGTGCGTCTGGGTGTCATCCCGCTGGGTGGTCACATTCCAGAGAGGCCGCTGAACACCTTTACGGTGTACGACCGGAGGTTGGCCACCGTGGAAACGGGTACAGGAGTCCTGATCCTACAGGATCATAGAGACGTGTCGGCATATCTTGCCGACTTTGATACATACGAAAAGCACGCGGTCTTCGGGGACGCATGTCGGGACCTCCTGGCCGAGTGGTCCATGATCTTTAATCGACAACGCTAATATTTCTGAGAATCGGCACTCCTCGCCTCTACGTTGGATGCGGATGAGTTTTCCCATCGTAAGGGGTGCGGGATGAGAGCTATCCGAAACGGGCTGAAGTTCGCGTGGTTAGAGGTAACGGGTCTGTGTAACGAGTTCTGCCATCACTGCTATGCCGACTCGTCACCGAAGGGAACGCACGGCATCATGACCGTGCGGGACTGGACAAGGGTCATCGACGAGCTTTCGGGTATGGGTGCGCTGGATGTTCAGTTCATCGGCGGAGAGCCGACGCTGTACCCGCGCCTTGCGGAACTGATCCGCCATGCGTACGACTTCGGGCTGTCCGTCGAAGTGTTCTCCAACATGACGCACATCCGGCCCGAACTCTGGGAGACGTTCACGGACTGCAAGGTCAAACTGGCTACGTCCTACTACTCCGACACGCCGGAAGAACACGACGGCGTAACCAGGCTCCGAGGCTCGCACAGAAGGACCCGGGTCAACATCGAGAAAGCGCTCGACCTCGGCATTCCGATTCGCGGCGGCGTCGTGGCCGTACAGAAGGGCCAGCGCGTCCACGAGGCCGCGCGGGATCTTTCGGCGCTGGGAGTCGGTACGGTCGGCGGCGACCGGGCCCGAGCATTCGGAAGGGCCGGCGCAGGCGCCGAGCCGACCATCGGTGATCTCTGCGGGCATTGCGCGTACGAGAAGTGCGCCATCGGCCCCAGCGGTGCCGTGTGGCCGTGCGTGCTTGGGCGGTTCCTGAACCTCGGTAACGTGCTGGAGAGGCCGCTTCCGGAGATCTGGGGCGGTGCGCGTATGGCCGACGTGCTTGCCGACATCACGGCCGTGCACGGAGAAGGCGCGCAGTCCTGTACGCCCCCGCAGTTCCTCCCGATGTGCGGGCCGTGCAGTCCGTGCGTTCCGTCCGTCGGGCACTGCGATCCGACGGAGGCCGGCACTGGGGCGGGTCCGGATACGATCGACACACCCGCGTGAGTTTTGAGATCACCAGGAGCGCACCAAATGGACGATCACGGGGACGACTTCGGCCGGTGGGGCACGGACGGCAACGCGACCGCGATGCGGCGGAGCGAGGAAGACTGGGCGAGGATCGCCGGGTACATCCGGCACGCCGCGAACAAGGTGGGACCGGCGTTGCCGCTGTGTCTGCCCGGCGAGCCCCAGGAGTGCGGTCGGAGCGCTCAGCAACACGTGTTGGCGTGGTCCGCGCACCTCAAGGCGGTGGCCCACCACCTGATCGAAGAGTCCGCTCCCAGCGAGGCCCGGGCGGCGCACGTCGCCGGGCCGCTCTACCAGCGCCGTCTGGCGGAACTGCGGGCGCAGGCAGCCCCGATGCCCGCCTCACGGGGGTGAGCTGCCGGTCGCGCTAGCGACGGGCAGTCGCCGCGCTGTTCCCCGCGCCCGCGGGGATGGCCCCGCGGACGACGGCACGGACGTCGAGTACACGGCCTGCTCCCCGCGCACGTGGGGATGGCCGGGCGGGTTACGCGGTGGGGAACTCGTTGGCCTTCACTGCCGCCACGAACGACGTGAACGCCGTTGCCGGGAAGGTCAGGATCGGGCCGGTCGGGTTTTTTGAGTCGCGGACGGGGATCACGCCGCGTGAGTCCGTGAGGTTGGTGGCGACCTCGACGCAGTTGCCGCCATTGTCGCTGTAGGAGGACTTGAACCAGCGGGGGGATTCGGTCGTGCTCGTCACGGGGCGCCCTTTCGCAACTTGCTGATCATGGCCACGGTGTCCGCCTGAGACAGCGATTCGGCCTGGAGTTGATGGTAGGCCGTCAGCTGAGGTAGTACGAATTTCGTGTCGCGTTCCAGGTGACCGCGCATCTGGGACTCCGCGTACGCGTACACGGACAGGTCCGACATCGTCACCAGGTTCATCGGCAGGTTGAACGGGCGGCGCTCACCCATCTCGAACGGGGCGATCTGGAGCACGGTGTTGGGCAGTTCGGCGAACTCGATCAGGCTCGCCAACTGCGCGTCCATGACGTCATCGCCGCCCACCCGCCTGCGGACACAGCTCTCGTCCATCACCACCAGCATCATCGGAGGGCGCGGCCGTACCAGCGCGGCTTGGCGCTCCGCCAGGAACGAGAGCCGCTCGGCCGCCTGATCACGGTTGATCGTCCCCCGCCGTACGGCCCCGTCGGCCAATACCTGCGCGTACTACGGTGTTTGGAGCAGGCCGGGGATGATCCCGATCTCGTAGAGCCGGATCTCCACGGCTCGGCCCTCGTACCCCACGTACTGCGGGAAGCCCTCCAGCAGCGAGCCGTGCTTGAGCTCGCGCCAATCGCGTTCGAACGTGTCTTCGCTGCCGGCCGTCCCGAACGCGAGATCAAGGCTGCGTGAAAAGCGAAGAGTTGGCATCTTGCGACCAGTTTCCACGGCCGAAATATGCGTGCTGGAATATTCCGTCGCGTCGGCGAGATCCTCCTGCTTCCAGCCTCGGGCTTCGCGCAAGCTGCGCACTCGTGCTCCGAAGGCCGCCTCGGGGCTGCTGTCCGGGTCTAACTCCTTGCGGTTCACTGGCTTTTTACCGACCTTCCGCTCATAACTCACAGGTTGAAGCGCCTCTGACGCTACGTCACTCTGGGCGCATCTGGTAGTGGAACAGCTACTGAGAGGAGCGGATCATGCCCTCACGGCCACGTCAACCCGACCCCGGGGACGCCGACTTCCCCGTCAACGGGGAGCCCCCGATCCGCTCCGCCCTGTCGTGGCCGCCCTGCGAGTGCCCGAAGCCGGACTGCCCGCTCAAGGCCGCGCCGAACGTGCGCAGGGAGCGGGAGGAGAGTGCGGTACTTCGCGCACTGCGGGAACGGGTTCGGGACGACTGCGACAGCCGGCGTCGGCTCGGGATCCTCGGGCGGAAGCTGTGAACGCCCCCCCGCCCCCCCGCCCCCCCGCCCCCCGCTCCCCGCTTGCCGCGCCCCGGGGCGCCGGGGCCCCGCCGAACCCGGCAGCCATACATGACCGTTGACCAGGGAGAGATGATGCCCGCAGCGCAACAGCCCGCCGCTGACTCCGGCGTGGCCGGCCCGCCCCAGCTGATCTGGGGGCCGAAGAAACTGCCCGTGCCGTTCGCCGCCGCCTGGAGCGGTGAGCAGCCGGATATCAGCCGGTTGATCGCGCGGCCGTTCGGGGCGGGGCTCGCGTACAGCGACGAGCGGCCCGAAGACCGGGACGAGCACGGGGTGTTGTGGGCGCGGCTCTCGATCGCGCCGGGGTCGGGGCGGCCGGTCTTCGAGGCCATGCACTCCGTCCGCCAGCGCGAGGCGCTCCTGCACCGGCTCTGCCAAGTCTGCGGAAAGCCGGCCGAACGCACCGAACAGGGCTGGCTGTTCCTCTCGCAGTACACCCGACTGACGCAGGCAATGGGCGACTCAGCGAACCAGGGCTTCACCTCCAAGCCGCCGATCTGCCCGCCCTGCGCCCGACTGGCCGTCCGGTTGTGCCCGCACCTGACCGACCCCGTCTGCGTCCGCAGCGCCAACCCCCGGGTGTGGGGGGTGTCCGGCGGCTTCTACGTCCCCAACCACGACGCGAAAGCCGTCCCCTACCCCGCCGACGAGAACCTCCCCTACCGCCACCGCCCCGACCTGGAGAAGTGGTTCCTCGCCTCCCAACTCATCGTCCACCTCACCAAATGCACACCCGCCACGCTGGACGACGACGGGTCGTGAGAGCTGTTGCTCGGGCGGGGCGAGTTGCGGCCCGGGCCGATCCCGCGCCGTGCGCTGCGCGGAGGTGCGGAGGGTGATCCGTTCGAACGGGGCAGTCGTGTCTCGCGGCGCTCGAGGGTCGCGGCCGGCGCGTGCGGGCCTACCTGGGCGCGTTGACCTGGTCTTCGCGGGCTTCGACTTGACCGCCGACTTCAGCAACAAGGGCAAAAATCATGACCGTTGATTCCACCGCGCTCCGCCGTGCCCTCACCGAGCGGATCTGTGGCGGCGGCGCCCGGACCGACCGCGCATGGTGCGCCGCCGTCGGGGCCGTTGCCCGGGAGCTCTTCGTGGATACGGCTGTCTACCGGTCCGGCGGGGGCAGTTGGGAGCCCGTGCGCCGCGCCGACGTCAGCGAGGAGGAGTGGCTGGGCCTCGTCTACTCCGACACCACGTGGGTGACCCAGGTCGACGGCACGAGCGCTGCCGACGCCGACGGGCCGGTGGTCGGCAGCCCCACCTCGTCCTCCACGCTGCCTTCCCTGGTGGTGCGGACGCTCGAAGTGGCCGGTCTCCAGGACGGGGACAAGGTACTGGAAATCGGCACCGGGACCGGGTATTCCACGGCGATTCTGTGCCACCGGCTGGGGGAGGGGAACGTCACGTCGGTCGAGTTCGACGCAGGTCTGGCCGCGAGCGCCGCCGGTCATCTGAGGGCAGCCGGGTACGGCCCCACGCTCGTCAACGGCGACGGTCTCCAAGGGCACCAGGAGGGCGCCGAGTACGACGCGGTGGTCGCCACCTGCGCGGTGCGGTACATCCCGCGCCACTGGCTGTGGCAGCTCCGCGACGGCGGCACCATCACGACCGCTCTCAGCGGCTGGATACTCGCGTCGGGCCTGATCCGCCTCACCCTCGACGACGAGGGAGCCGCCACCGGCCGGTTCGAGGGGGACCGGATCTCGTACATGCTCGCGCGCCCGCACGAACGGCCGCCCCGGCCCATGTTCCACCGGCTCCCCGGACAGTCCCGGGCCAGCCGCGTCGATCCTGGCCTCCTCCAGGACTGGACGGGGCTGTTCGTCGCTCAACTCGCCGCACCCTCCGCGGAGTTCTGGAACTCGGGCAACGACGGCCGCGTCGTCCTCGCCGATGTCGCCACCGGATCCCAGGCGTGGAGCGACGCCGGCGAGGTCCACCAGCACGGGCCGCTGCGCTTGTGGGACCAGGTCGAGGACGCTCTTCTGGCGTGGCAGGGGGCAGGGTCGCCCGATCAGACGGCGTTCGGGATGACGGTCACCGACGAGACGCAGACGGTCTGGCTCGGCGAACCGGGCGGGCCGAACTGGCAGCTCCCGGTGTGACGTTGCCCTGGCCGTTGCCCGGCGCACGCGGAGATCGTCCCCGCGCCCGCGGGACCCGGCGCCTCAGGAGGGCGCCAGGACGTGACACGGCTCGCTCCGAAGGCTGCGACGGTCTGGGCACTGACGGGGGATATGGGGGACTCGGGCGACCAGGGCTTCACGTCCAAGCCCCCGGTGTGGGCGCCGTACGCGCGACTGGCCGTCCGCCTGTGCCTTCACCTGACCGACCCGGTCGCGATCCGCAGCGCCAACTACCACGTGTGGGCCGTCTCCGGCGGAATGTACGTCCCCAACCACGACGCGAAGGCCGTCCCGTACCCGGCCGACGAGAACTTCCGCTACCGCCAACGCCCCGACCTGGAAAGGTGGTTCCTCGCCTCCCAACTCGTCGTCCACCTCACCAAATGCACACCCGCCACGCTGGACGACGACGGGTAATGCGTCCGCACAGGTGACGTGTGTCCCGGCGGATAAAGGTGAGCAGGGCGGTCGGACCATCCATTATGATCCCCGTATGAAAATATCTGCCGCTCTGCTTCTTGCGGCCCCTGTCCTTCTCCTGGCCGCAGCATGCAGCAGCAGCGACTCCGGCGACACCAAGCACGCCAGCGAACATGCTGCCACGGCCGTGGCTTCCGGCGTCTCCAGTTCCCCCGCCATCGTGCCCACCTCGACGCCGACCACCGCTGATCCGGCGCTCAAGCTGCGGCGCGAACGCGACAAGATCCAGGCCGAGGTCGATCAGGATCTGAAGAAGGCGCATCTGCCGGACGGCCGGGACAAGTACGCGAACAACGGCGACTGTAACGTCACCCGCACATTTCTCGCCCCGATGAGCAGCTATCACCGCACCCGGGAGAGCATGGTCGCGTTGCTCCGGGAGCAGAAGTGGCAAAGCGCGATCAGTTCGGGCACCGACGAGACGCATCTGACCCGGAACGGCTGGGACATGTTCGTGTCCCGGATCACCGATATAAAAGGTGACGGCGGAGTCACCTATCAGCAGTTGACCGTTTCGGCGACTTGCCCCTGAGGCGGAAGCCGGGGTGTGCCCTCGCCGTTGGGATCGTCGAGTACGAACTGATTGCCCCTGGGCGGCGACTGCCCCCGCGCCCCGCGCGTAAGGTGTGCCGCGCTCGCGAGCCCCGGTCCCTCGGGGGGACGTCAGGACGTGGCGGTCGCGGCTCGCGCCGAAGGCCGCGACGGTCTGGGCGACGAGGACGGCGAGCAGGATGGCGATCGGCAGCGTCCATCCCCCGCTCGCGGAGTGCAGCAGGCCCAGGCCGAGCGGGCCGAGGCAGGCGATGAGGTAGCCGATTCCCTGGGCCATGTCGAGAGCCGGCCGGTGTTGCCCGGCGCACGCGGAGATCGTCCCCGCGCCCGCGGGCGCGTTGTCGGGGCGGGTGGCTCGGTCACTACGATCCGCGTATGAAGAGAACCGCCGCCTTGTTTGTTGCGGCTCCGGTGCTGCTCCTCAGTGGAGCCTGCGGCAGTGGGGACTCCGGGGGCACCCGGCACGCTGCCGCCGTACCCGTCGAATCCAGCGTCTCGGCCGCTCCCGCCGCCGTGCCCAGTGCGACGGCCACGACGGCTGACCCTGCGGCTCAGCGGCGGCCGGAGTACGAGAAGATCACCGACGAGATCAAACGGGGGTTCCAACAGGCTGAGATACCCGTGCAGTTGGACAGGGATACCGACCCGTACCACTACTGCCTCATCAACCGTTACCGCATCTACCCGAAGGCCGGGCACACCCGCGCCCGGGAGTCCGTGGTGGGGTTCCTCCGGGGGGAGGGCTGGCGGAGTGACACCACGGCGGGGACCGACGAGACGCATCTGACGCGTAACGGCTGGGATCTGTTCGTCACGCGGGTGACCGATATCCCGGGCGATGCCGGTGTTCCGTACGAGTCGCTGACGGTCTCGGCGGATTGCAACCACCCGCGCTCGTGAGCGCCCCGCCGCCATAGGGCGGCGCGATCAGCGTTGCGCTGCCGGCCAGGCTGCCAGTGCCAGTTCGACCGCTGCCGTGAGTTGGGCGGCACTGGCTCCGTCCTGGGCTCGCTGGGAAAGCCCCTGGAGGACGGTGGCAAAGTAGTCGGCCAGGGCCCGGGGTTCGGTCTCGGCGGGCAGTTCCCCCGCGCGCTGCGCCTCTCGCAGCCGGGCCTCGAACCCGTCCACGTTCTTGTTCCGCAGATCGCGGAGGAACGCCCGCACCTCCGCGTCCTGCGGAGTGACGTTCGTCGCCGCGCTGATGGCCAGGCAGCCGGCCGGGTGGGCGGGATCCGGGTAGATGGTCGCGGCCTCTCGAAGGATGCGCGCGAATGCCCCGTACGCGGTGGACTCCTCCTGGAGCGCCACCCCCGCGAAGGCGCCGACAGGTGACCGGCCGTAGGCGTCGACCACCTCTTTGAACAGGGACTTCTTGTCTCCGAAGGCCGCGTACAGGCTCCCTGAGCGGATCCCCATCGCCTCGGTCAGCTCGCCGATGGAAACGCCTTCATAGCCTCGCTCCCAGAACAGGCGCGTGGCCGCGGTCAGCGCCGCCGCGCGGTCGAAGGTGCGCGGGCGGCCGCGCTTGGGTGTCTCGGTCATGCACACATTTTAGAGCGATCGACCAAGAAACCGTGCTAGCTTTTTTCTTGGTCGATCACTCAACAAATGGAAGGCGGCCAACCACCATGGGTACGCGGCGACTTGAAGGAAAGACCGCACTCGTCACCGGAGGCAGCAGGGGCATCGGGCGCGCCGTCGCAGAGCGGCTCGCTCGGGACGGCGCCGTGGTCGCACTGACCTACGCCCGCGACGAGCCCGCGGCGCACGAGGTCGTGGAGCGCATCCGGAAGGCCGGCGGCCGGGCCTTCGCCCTCCACGCGCAGTTGGGAAGTCACGGCGACGCCGCCGCCCTGTGGTCGGCCTTCGACGCCCGGATTCCCCACCACACGCCCGAGCCGGTCGTCGACATCATCGTCAACAACGCCGGCATAGGGCGCAGTGCGGACCTGACGTCACTGACCGAGGACGGTTTCGACGAGGTCTTCGCCGTGAACGTGCGAGCGCCGTTCTTCATCGTGCAGGAGGGGAGGAAGCGGCTGCGGGACGCCGGCCGGATCATCAACATCTCCAGCGGCGCGGCCCACCTCGCCATGCCCGAGGCCATCGCCTACGGCGCCACCAAGAGCGCCCTGGACAACTTCACCCGCAACCTCGCCAAGGAACTGGGCGCTCAGGGCATCACGGCGAACTCCGTCGCCCCCGGAATCATCGACACGGACGTCAACGCGGGCTGGCTGCGCGGCAATCCGGAGGCCGAAGCCCACGCGGCCTCGCTGGCCGCACTGGGCCGCGTCGGCCGACCGGAGGACGTGGCCGACATCGTGGCCTTCCTCGCCTCGGACGAGGCGCGCTGGGTCACCGGCAAGGTGATCGACGCCACCGGCGGCGCGGGCCTGTGAGCCTTCACCCTTCGCCCCGGTGACCGGGGGGTTTGCCTTGTGTTCGGAGGGAGTTCATATGGGACTGATACTTTACCGCCGCCAGATGGCTCCCGGGGGGGACCGACGGGGCGGGTCGCGAGAGGCGGATCGGCCCGGTTGCCGGCGTGACAGCAGGGGAACGTGATGGACAGGGTGGGGACCTTGCCGCGGGAACGGCCGCGGCCGCATGTCTCTCGCACGGGACCGCATGTCGCTCGCACGCGACCTCGCACGCGACCTCGCACGTGCCCTCGCACGCGCCCTCGCACGTGCCCTCGCACGGCGCCGGAATCCGCGCCGCTTCGCCCGACTCCCCGCAGCCCCGGTCCACTTGGACCGACCGCGGCCCGCGCAGCGGCCCCGCGCCCTTTCGACGAAGGACGATGAACCACGTGCACCGACTTGCCCAACGACACGTGCCTCGGCGCGTGCTCGCCCGCGGCCTGACCGCCGCCGCCACCACCGTCGTACTCGGCGCCGGGCTCGCCCCGGCGGTCTACGCCGACACCGGCGCCAACAGCACCGCCAAGGCGGCCCCGCGGGCCGCCGAGCCCGAGACCGTCGTCCCGGCCGGCAGCCGCTTCGCGCCGACGCGGGAGGTCCTCTTCTCCGCCGGCGACTCCGGCTATCTCTCCACCAACGAGGCCGGCACCACCCGGTGGGTGGACGAGGCAACGGGAGCCCAGGGAGCCCCCGTCACCGGGGCGGGCCAGACGAACGGCGGCCTGAGGGCCGGCCAGAGCGGCACGGCCGTCACGGTCACCGATCTCGCCACCGGCACCGCCGCGGCCACCGTCCAGGTGCCGGCCGGCCAGCAGTTCACCGGGGTCTTCCGGTCCGACGCCGTCGTCACGGACGGCACCGGCACCGACGGCACGGACGGCCTGCACATCCTGCGCACCGCGGCCGACGGTACGACGACCGACCAGGCCGTCACCGGCACGCCGGCCGGCGCCCTCGACTACTCCCGGGTCGCCCAGAGCACCGACTTCGCGGTCTTCCACGTGAAAGTCGACGGCACCGTCCGCACCTACCTGCTGAGCTACGCCGACGCCTCCGTGCGGGAGATCTTCGCGTCGGTGCCGGACCCGACGGGGTACCGGACGGTCATCGGCGGCACCCGGGTGCTGATATCCCAGCCGGGCGGCTCGACGGCATACTCCGTGCGGCTGGACGACCCGGCCGGGACGGTCGAGACGACCCCCTTCCCCGCGCTCCTCGGTGCCCCGCCGATGATCCCGGTTCCGGTCGGCGACCGGGTGCTCTTCCTGCGGGAGGGGTCAGACCTGGGGCCCAAGGTCCCCGGCCTGCCGCTGCTCAGCGTTCCGGTCGGCGGCGGAGCCGCGCAGACCCTGCTGACCGCTTCTGAGCAGTTCTACGCGATCGCGCCGGACGGTTCGGTGCTGGTGGTCGGCGGCACCGACTCCGACGACTGGGCGGTGCGCAAGGTCACCGCGGCCAGCGGCGCCGACCCGGTCCTCACCACGGTCCGCGCGCTGCCGCCGGTGCCCGCCGTGATCTACGGAATGACGTACACCGCCGGGCAGTTGCTCTACAGCACCAACGTCGTGGAGCCCTCGACGCTGGTCAGCCGCGAGGTGGGCACGGGCGCCACGCCGACCGTCGGCGCCGCGACGCAGCCGTGGAACGCCGCCGCCGTCCCCACCATCAGGAACTGCGGGCCGACCACCGCGCCCTGCGTGCCGCTGACCGGCCTCGGCACCGGCACCGCCGCCACCCCCGCGCCCGGTAGGGACGGGGTCCAGGCGCCGGTGCCCGGCCAGTCGAACGTCATCCGCGACGTGGACACCGGCGCGACGGACAACGTCGTCTCGGACGCGTCCGACGGCCACACCCTGATCACCAGCCCCTCGCAGGGCAAGCAGTGGGTGGCCGACCTCGGCCTCGGCTACACCGGGCAGATCGAGGTCAGCCGGACCACCAGCGCCGCCGCCCTGTGGGGCAACATCTTCTGGGTGCCGGGCACGGCGGGCAAGGGCAGCGTGCGCCCGTACAACCTGACCAACCGCACGTTCGGCAGCACGTTCCAGACCGCGGCGACCTGCGCCTCGTTCACCGAACTCCAAGCGGACGACCGGTGGTTGTACTGGTCGTGCGGGAGCACGGCGGGGGTCTACGACTGGAAGACCGGGAAGAACATCCCCGTACCCGCCGGTACCGACACCCTGCTCGGCGACGGCTACCTGGTGCGGCACGACAAGTCCCGCGGCAAGCTCGTCCTGACCGACTTCCACAGCGGCACCGCGGTCACCGGTGACGTGGCTGACCTGGCCGCCGGGAACTACACCGACGACCGCGGGGTCACCTGGTCGGTGGACAAGTACGGTGGCGGCGTCGCCTACGTGGACGCCACCCGGCACATCCACGTCCTGCCGCTGGCCGACATCGTCCCGCAGAACATCAACCTGCTGCGCTCCCAGGTCTCGGGCGCGAGCGTCGGCAGCACCGTCACGCCGTTCACCGGCCAGTGGGACTACTCCCGCCCGACGGGTCCCTGGACGCTGGCGGTCAAGAACGCGGCGGGCACCGTCGTCGCCACCCGAACGGGCACAGCCCGCAACGGTACGAACGTCACGGCGTCGTGGGACCTGAAGACGGCCTCGGGCAGCTACACCGGCGCGGGCACGTACAGCTGGACGTTCACCGTGCAGCCGCGGGACGGCCAGGGGCCGTGGCTCAGCGAGTACGGGACGCTGAACGTGACCAAGGGCTGACGCCTCCGGCCGCGGGCGGCGTGCGCCTCCTGTTGACTTTCCGAGTGGGAAAGTGGGACGCTACTTTCCAACAAGGAAAGTGAGGTGTGGCGATGAACGACATCGCTCCGGAGGACGCCCTCGCGGCGCTCGACGTCGCCGATCGGGCCAGAGAACAGGTGGCCGCCGAGGTCGGGCTGCCGCGCGGCTACTGGTGGGGGCTGGCGGGCGGCTGGCTGCTGCTCGGCGGGCTCGGCAGCGTCGGGCCCGCGTGGCTGGCCGGCACCGCGACGGTGGTGTTCGGCGCCGCGCACACGACGGTCGCGTCGCGGCTGCTGGACGGGCGGCGGCGCACCGACCGGCTGCGGGTCAGCCGGGCGGTGGCCGGCCGCCGGCTGCCGCTGGTCGTGATCGGCATGCTGGTCGGGCTCGTCGCGATCACGGTCCTGGCCGCGCTCGGGCTCGACGCCGACGGGGCCGACCATGCCTCCATCTGGGCGGCGCTGCTGGTCGCCGCGGTCGTCGGGTTCGGCGGCCCGGAGATCCTGCGGGTGCTGCGGCGTTGGGCCCGGGCATGACCAAGGCGCGGTTCGACGAGCTGATCCACCCCAGTACGCGGCTGTCCCTGGTGGCGACGCTCACGGCGGCGGACTGGGCCGAGTTCGCCTACCTCAAGGACCAGTTGGGGCTGTCGGACTCGGCCCTGTCCAAGCAGCTCGCGACGCTCGAAGAGGCCGGCTACGTGGCGACCGAGCGGCGGCTCAGCGGAACGCGCAGAAAGGTGCGCGCCCGCCTGACGGAGGCCGGGCGCGAGGCGTTCGACGGGCACATCGCGGCACTCCAGGGGATCATCGCCGACGCGAACGCGGGACGGAGGGACGGGGCGGGGGCGTCGGCGGACGCGGACCCGGGCGCCGACGCCGGACCGGGCCGAGCGGGCGAGCCGGGGTGACCTGCGCGCGGCCGGTACAGGGTGACGGGTGCGCCGGGTGACGGGGGCTCCGGCGCGGAGGCGGCGCGGGCCGGGGCGAAGACCCCGGCCCGGCATCGTTCACGCCGCGTCCGCCAGGGCCTCCTGCTCCACCGCCGCCTCGGTCCGGGCCTCCTCGATGTGGGTCAGGACCCGGTCCCTCGGCAGCCGGGAGCGCAGCGCCAGGAAGTACACGATCGCCGCCAGCACCAGGTTGAGGGCGAAGCCCCAGCCCAGGCCGATCCAGCCGCGACCGCCGTCGTAGTCGCCGGCCCAGCTCAGCACCGTCAGCCCGACCAGCCACGGCATCAGCCAGGTCGCGCCCGACTTCCAGTCCAGGTCCGGGGGCATGGACCGGTTCGTGGCCTCGAAGATCACCAGCAGCACGAAGCCGATGCCGATCGTCGCGAAAAGCTTCCAGTTGGTGTTCCAGCCGGCCCAGTAGACGATCAGGTTCGCCGAGTACAGGCCGAGGAACGGGATCACGTCACCGCCGGGCACTCGGAACGGCCGCTCGTGCTCGGGGACCTGGCGGCGCATCGCCGCCAGCACCAGCGGGCCGGAGCCGAACGACAGCACCGTCGCCGACGTGATGAACCCCACGAGCTGCTGCCAGCTCGGGAACGGCAGGAAGACGATCAGGCCCAGCACGAACGTCACGATCAGGCTGATCAGCGGCGCGCCCCGCGAGGTCGTACGGGACAGCGGCTCGGGCGCGTTGCCGTTGCGGGCCATGGCGTACGAGATGCGCGCGGTGACCGTCGTGTAGATCAGGCCGGTGTCGGCGGGCGAGACCACCGCGTCCACGTACAGCAGATACGCCAGCCAGCCCAGCCCGATCGCGCTGGCGATGGCGGCCAGCGGGCCGAAGTCGTTGGTGAACGACAGGCTGAGCCAGCCGCCGGACGACTTCAGGTCGTGCGCCGGGACGGCCGCCAGGAAGGCGATCTCCAGTGCCACGTAGATCACACCGGTGAGCAGCACCGAGCCGATGATCGCGAACGGCACGTTCCGCTTGGGGTCGTCGGTCTCGCCGGCCAGCTCGACGGCCTGCCGGAAGCCGAGGAAGGAGAACGTGATGCCGGCCGTCGAGATCGCGGTGAACACGCCCTTCGCGCCGCCCGGCGCGAAACCGCCGTACTCGTGCGCGGTGAGGTTGTGCCCGTGGAACGCCGTGACCGCGAACGCGATGATCACCGTGAGGATGATGCCGAGCTTCCACCACACCAGGACGTTGTTCACCCGGGCGAACCAGCGGATGCCGAAGTAGTTCAGCAGCACGAAGAACGCCATCGCGACCACCGCGACCACGTAGCCGAGGCCGGTGAGGGTGTACGCGCCGGACGACTTGTGGAGCTGGGTGAAGTTCGCCCATCTGGTGGCGTACTGGAGTGCGCCCTCGACCTCGATCGGGGCGACGGTCGCCGCCGCGACCCAGGTGATCCAGCCCATCGTGTAGCTGGCGAACGAGCCGTAGGACAGGTGCGGGAAGCGGACGACGCCGCCGGACACCGGGAACATCGTGCTCAGCTCGGCGAAGCACAGGCCGATCAGCAGGATCATCACCGAGGCGATGGCCCAGGAGAAGATCGAGGCGGGGCCGGCCTCCTTGGCCGCGTTCAGCGCACCGAACAGCCAGCCTGAGCCGATGATCGAGCCGACGCCGGCGAACAGCAGGCTGACCCGGCCCATGTCGCGGCGCAGACGCGGCTTCTCCGCGCCGCCGCCGCCCTTTGCTCCGCCGGAGGGGCCGCCCGGGGCTCCCCCGGAGGGGCCGCCCGGAGCTCCGCCGGAAGGGCCGTCCGGAGTTCCGCCGGAGGGGCCGCCCGGAGACGCGCCCCGCGAACCGTCTCCAGAACCGCCCGGTGACCCGGATTCCGGCGTCATATGAACCGCCTCCTCGCCCTGCGTCGAGCGCGCGGGCCCGCTCGGCCCGCACCGCTCCTCTCTGGCCGCCCTGCCCCGTGATCCAGATCGCATGCCCGGTCCGTCCGGGAATGGTTCGGCTGCCGAGCGCCTTGAACGATGGGTGCCACGGCCGACGCCGTGCCACACATTCGCTTGGCTTCTGAGGAGTAACCCCGTATGACCAGCCTTTCCGCCGTGCCCGCCTACGCCGCCCCCGCCCCCAAGGCACCGCTGGAGCGCACCACGATCGCCCGCCGCGCGGTCGGCGCGCACGACATCCTGATCGACGTGAAGTTCGCCGGCATCTGCCACTCCGACATCCACCAGGCCCGGGAGGGCTGGGGCGAGGCGATCTTCCCGATGGTGCCCGGCCACGAGATAGCGGGCGTGGTCAGCGAGGTCGGCTCGGACGTCACCGCGTACGCGGTCGGCGACCGGGTCGGCGTGGGCTGTTTCGTGGACTCCTGCCGCGAGTGCGAGTACTGCCTGCGCGGCCAGGAGCAGTTCTGCGCCAACGGCAGCGTCGCCACGTACAACGGCCGCGACAAGAACGGCGACCCCACGTACGGCGGCTACTCCACCGCCCTGGTGGTGGACGAGCACTACGCCGTACGGATACCCGAGGGCCTGAGCCTGGACGTCGCGGCGCCGCTGCTGTGCGCGGGCATCACCACGTACTCGCCGCTGCGGCACTGGAACGTCGGCCCCGGCAAGAAGGTCGCCGTGCTCGGCCTCGGCGGCCTCGGCCACATGGCCGTCAAGCTCGCGCACGCGCTCGGCGCCGAGGTGACCGTGCTCAGCCAGTCGCTGCGCAAGAAGGACGACGGGCTGCGGCTCGGCGCCGACCACTACTACGCCACCAGCGACCCGGCCACCTTCGAGGAGCTGGCGTCCTCGTTCGACGTCATCCTGTCCACCGTCTCGGTGCCGCTGCCGATCGACTCGTACCTGAAGCTGCTCAAGGTGGAGGGCGCCTTCGTGAACGTCGGCGCGCCCGAGGAGCCGGTCTCCGTCAACATGTTCTCGCTGATCTCCGGCCGCAAGACGCTGGCCGGCTCGCCCATCGGCGGCATCGCCGAGACGCAGGAGATGCTGGACTTCTGCGCGGAGCACGGGCTCGGTGCCGAGATCGAGGTGATCTCGGCCGACCAGATCAACGAGGCGTACGAGCGGGTCGTGGCGAGCGACGTGCGGTACCGGTTCGTGATCGACACGGCGACGATCTGACGGGTCGGACGCCGGACGCCGAGCGGCCGGCCGGCTGATCGCTGATCGCTGATCAGTTTGACTGGTTCGTACGGATTGCTTCGGGTTTCGCGGTGCGCGATTCACGGGAATCCGTTGTCTCATGATGCGAACGCTGGTGCGCGGGGCCCTCGCGGGGGCGGTGCCGGCGCTGCCGGTTCTGGTGGGGGCGGCCCTGGTCGGGGCGGCGAGCGGCCTGCGCAGCCAGACCGGCCTGGCGGCCGTCGCCCTGACCACGCCTGCCGTGCACGTGTCCCGGCCGGTGGCGCTGCTGTCCGGGCACCGGGGGAGTGTCGGGGCCGCGACGGCGGCTGTCGGGGAGATCGTCGCGGACAAGTTCCCGGGGATTCCGAGCCGCCTCAGTCCGGCGGGGGTGACGTCGAGGGTGCTGCTCGGGGCGCTGGCGGCGGCCGCGTTGGCGGCGGCGGCCGCCCGTGACCCGGAGCCCCTGGATGCCGTCCCGGCCCCGGTCCCGGTCCCGGCCCCCGTCGCGGGCGGGCCGCGTGACGCCTGGTTCAGCGAGGACGCCTACCCGGCGCCGGCCGGCCAGGACCCGGCGGTTGTCGCGGTCGCCGCGACGCTGGGGGCGGTCGCGTCGGTCGCGACGACCTTCGCCGGGGCGTGGTGGCGCCGGGCGCAGTCCCGGCACCGGCCGGACTGGCCGGGGGCCGTCCTGGAGGACTCGGTGGCGGTCGGCCTGGCCTGGGCCGGTTGCGCGGTCGCGACCTAGCTCGCCCGGCGGGCCTGCTCGTCGGGCTGCGGCCGGGGCCGGCTCGCGGCCGCCGAGCGGGACAGCCGGAACGCCGAGACGAGGAAGAAGATCCCGCCGAGCAGGGCGTAGCCGGCCAGGGTGGTCAGTGACGGGTTGTCCTGCGAGGCGCTGCGGAAGAAGGACGCGCCGGCCAGGACGGAGACGCCGCCGCTGACGATCATGGCCCACTGGCCGCCCATCGCCCGCCGCGCCCGTCCCACCAGGAGCTGGACCAGGCCGGAGACCACCGCCCACGCGCCCCAGACGCGCAGCACGTCGGCCGTCCCCGAAGCGCTGGCGACCGCGATCCCGACGGCGGCGAGCGCGCTGATCGCCATGTTCGCGTACAGGCCCTTGACCGGCCCCGCCCCGGCGACCCGCCCTGGCCCGGCGGCCCGCGCCGACCTGGCGTCCACGACCGCCGCGGCCACGTCGAAGGCGGGATAGAGGAACAGCAGCAGCTTGGCCCCGGTGGTGAGGTCGGAGCCGGACACCAGCAGGAGCACGGCCCACGCGGCGGCGAAAACGAAGCGGATGAGGTAGAGCCGGCTGAGGGCGGGCGCGGTGTGCGGGGCGGGGGCGGGCTCGGTGGGGACGGCGGTTGCCATGGGGTTCTCCTGTGGGTGAGGGTCGTGATCGTGATGTAGAGAGAACGGTCTCTCTTGTTCGAAGCGTGGCACACTCCCGGCCGCAAAACAAGAGAGAGCGTTCTACCTGCTAAGGTGGACGTATGACGCAGACGGATGTGAGCACCGGCACGGGCAAGAGGGTCTCCGCGGCTCGCGAGCGGCTGCTGAAGACCGCCGGGCAGCTCTTCTACGCGTACGGCATCCACACCGTGGGCATCGACCGGCTGGTCGCCGAGGCGAAGGTCACCAACGCCACGTTCTACCGCCACTTCCGCAGCAAGGAAGACCTCGCGGTCGCCTACATCGGCAGCGTCGACCAGGCGATCCGCGGCCAGCTCGACTCCCTGATGACCGCGGACGCGCGGCCGGACGGCATACTGCTGGGCATCGGCGCGTCCCTCGTCGAGCAGATCCGCTCGCCCGGCTACCGCGGCTGCGCGTTCCTCAACGCGGCGGCGGAGTTCCCCGACCCCGAGCACCCGGTCCACCGGGCCGTCGTGCAGCACCGCGACTGGTACCTGCGCACGGTCACCGGCCTGTTCGCCGAGATCACCACCGTGGAGGCCGACCACGCCGGACGGCACTTCGTGATGTGCCGCGACGGGGCGATGAGCGCGGGCTACCTCGGCGACCCCGTCCAGGCCGGCGAGACCCTGATGCGCGGCATCGAGGGACTCCTGCGCATCCACACCGCCCGCGGCCTCGACGCCGCCGCCGACCCCGTCGCCCCCGCCTCCGCGGCCGGCCCGGCCGCGCAGACGTCCGTCCCGGACATCGCGTGCTCACCGTCCGGCGAGTAGCCGCAGCTCAGACGGTCCGGTGGGGGTGGGTCCACAGGCCCCGGGCCTGGAGGAGGGGGAGGACGCCCTCGCCGAACCAGTAAGCCTCCTCCACGTGGGGGTGGCCGGACAGCACGAACTCGTCGATGCCCAGGGCGTGGTACTCGGCGATGCGGTCCGCGACCTCCTGGTGGCTGCCGACCAGGGCAGTGCCCGCGCCGCTGCGGACCAGGCCGAAGCCGGCCCACAGGTTGGGTGAGATCTCCAGGTTCGCGGTGCTCCCGCCGTGCAGCGCCAGCATCCGCCGCTGGCCCTCGGACTCGCTGCGGCCGAGGCCCTCCTGGGCGGCGGCGATCAGGGCCGGGTCGAGGCGGTCGAGCAGCCGTCGCGCCTCCGCCCACGCCTGCTCGGCGGTGTCGCGCGGGATGACGTGCAGGCGGATGCCGAACCGCACCCGGCGGCCCTCCTTCTCCGCCAGCGCGCGGATCCAGCCGATCTTCTCCGCGACGGCGGCGGGCGGCTCGCCCCAGGTGAGGTACACGTCGCTGTACCGGGCCGCGACCTCGCCGGCCGCCGGAGACGAACCGCCGAAGTACACCTCGGGCACCGGGTCCGGCAGCCGGCCGAGTTTCGCGCCCTCCACCCGCAGGTGCTCCCCGGCCAGATCGACGGTCTCCCCGGCCCACAACCCCTTGACGATCGTGAGGAACTCGGCGGTACGCGCGTACCGCGCGTCCTTGTCGAGGAAGTCGCCGTAGGCGCGCTGCTCGCGGCTCTCGCCGCCGGTGACCACGTTGAGCAGCAGCCGCCCGCCGGAGTGCCGCTGGAAGGTCGCCGCCATCTGCGCGCCGAGTGTCGGCGAGATCGATCCCGGGCGGAAGGCGACCAGGAACTTCAGCCGCTCGGTGGTCTGGGCGAGCATGGCCGTGGTCAGCCAGGCGTCCTCGCACCACGCCCCGGTCGGGGTGAGCGCGCCGACGAAGCCGAGGTCTTCCGCGGCCCGGGCTATCTGGGTGAGGTAGCCGATGGTCGCGGGCCGGTCGCCGCCGGCGGCCGCGATCGGGGTGCCGTGGCCGCCGCCGACGATGTGCCGGCTGTCGCCGTAGGTGGGCAGGAACCAGTGGAAGGTCAGGGTCACGGGGTCTCCGTTCGGGGTACGGCGGTCTTCCGGTCGAGGCGGCGGAGTCGGACGACGGGGGCGGGAGAGGGTTGTCACCAGCCGCGGCCACGTTCCGGGGCGGCGGGTACGGGGGCCTCGTCGGCGGATGTCTCCCGGGGCGTCGCACGTGTGGCGCCTCCAGCGCTGCACGCGCGGCGGCGGGGCGTGGCCGCCGGCCCGGCCGGATCCGGCACGGTGGCTTACGTGCGGCGGGCTCACGTGCGGCGGCCTTATGCGCGGCGGGCTTATGTGCGGCGGCCTTACGTGCGGCGGCCTTATGCGCGGCGGGCTTATGTGCGGCGGCGGCTCGCGGTCAGCGGCGACAGGTGGCGCTGGCGACGCGCGCGAGGTCGATGTGGCGCCGCTTGGTGAGGCTGCGCATACCGTTCACCCTCTCGCTCCCGCCTTCGCGGCACGGATGCCTTCCGCCCGCCGGCCAGCGTATGCGCCCGCGCCCCGCCGGGTCGAGAGGACCCGGCGCCCACTCCCGACTCGGCCGTCCCGGTCCGTCCGCTGTCCCCGGCGGGGCCGGCTCCCGGCCGATCAGCTCATCCCCCGCCACCGCGCAGCGCCGGAAGTACGGTCTCGGCGATCCGGTACGACTCCTCCAGCAGCGGATTGCCGGACAGGATGAACGTGTCCACACCCAGCTCCTGGAACTCCCGCAGCCGTTCCACGACCTGCTCGGTGCTGCCGACGACGGCCGTACCGGGCCCCGGCCTGAACAGGCTCATCCCGGGCCACAGATTGGGATGCTTCTCCAACTCCCTTGCGTGCCGCGGCACTCGGCCCCCGTGCTGCCGGAACTGCCGGGCCCAGCCCTCCCCGTCCTTGCCCTCCGGGTCCCCGAGCATCCGGGTGTACGTGGCCTGGCTGGTGACGTCGAGCAGCCGGTCGGCCGCCGCCCACGCCTGCTCCTCGGTGTCCCGGACGATCAGGTGCAGCCGCAGCCCGAGCCGCAGTTGGCGGCCGTGGTGCGCGGCGCGCTCGCGCACCCGGTCCAGCTTCTCCTTCAGCAGGTGCGGCGGCTCGCCCCAGGTGAGGTAGACGTCCACATGCTCGGCGGCCATCTCGATGCCCGGCGCGGAGGACCCGCCGAACCACAGCGGGGTGTGCGCCCCGCCCTGGATCGCGGTCAGCTCCCGCAGGCCCGCGCCGGCCTGCGTCAGCTCGTAGAACCGGCCCTTGTGGTCGAAGACCTCGCCGGCGGTCAGCCGCTTGACGATGTCCCAGTACTCGGCGCTGAGTTCGTACCGCTCGTCGTGTTCCAGCTGGAGTCCGGCCTGCCGCAGTGCCTCCGTCGAGCCGTTGACGACGTTGAACCGCAGCCGGTCCGGCCCGAAGAGGTGGGCGAAGCTCAGCGCCATCTTGGCCAGCATGGTCGGCGAGATCAGTCCCGGGTGCACGGCGAGCAGCGGCTTGAAGCTCGGCCTGGTCACCGCGGCGACCGCACTGGCCAGCGGCCAGACGTCGTAGAGGTCGGTGGCGAACAGCGCGCCGTCGTAGCCCAACCGGTCGACCGCGACGCCCAGTTGCTGGAGGTACGCCAGGTCGGCGGTGCGGCGTCCGGCGGGCTCCCAGGGGTAGGCGCCCTCGCGCGGAATGATGTACCAGAGGATCTCGGGGGTGGGCACGGTCACTTCTCCGCGGATTCGGGGGCTGCGGCGGTGGCGGCCAGGGACTGCGCGGCGACCGCGTCCAGGCCCGGGTGGCGGGCGTCGGCGACGGTGATCGGACGGGCCAGGAAGCCGGCCGCGGCGAGGATGTCGGCGGCCTCCTGCTGCTCGGCGACGAAGGCGTCCGAGACCGGCTCCAGCCGCCAGGGCAGCGCGGCCAGCGCCTGCCGCCAGTCCGCGGCCGAGCCGCCCTGGTCCTGTGCGGCGATGCCGGCGGCCTCGTCCAGGTGGCTCGCGGCCCAGTCGTCGGCGGCCTGGAGGGCCCGGGTGATCAGACCGACCAGTTCGGGGCGGGCGTCGGCCAGTTCACGGCGGGTGAAGAAGACCGAGCGGTCCGCGATCAGGTCGCCCGCCTCCGCCAGGGTGCGGACCCCGCCCTCGCGGCGGGCCGCGGAGAGTTCGGCGCCCTGGCCCACCCAGGCGTCGGTCCTGCCGTCCAGCAGGTCCTGGTGGGAGTCGGCGGTGGAGCGCTCGGCGGTGATGTCGGCGCCGTAGGAAAGCCCCTGCTGGGCAAGGGACTTGGCCACGAAGTGGGTCTGCCAGGAGCCGATCGCCAGGTGCACGGTACGGCCCTTGAGGTCGGCGATCGACGTGATGTCGCCGTCGGCGCGGACCAGCAGGGCGCCGTGGCCGGGACGCGGTGCCGAGACGGCGGCGTAGACCAGGTCGTGGCCGTCCGCCTGCGCCGACAGCGGCGGGGTGGAGCCGGTGCCGCCGAAGTCGATGGTGCCGGCGGCCAGCGCCGCAGCCGTGCCGAGGCCGCCGATCTGGTGCCAGGCCACGGTCTCACCGGACGGCCGGAGCAGCTCCTCCAGCAGGCCGAGCCGGGACAGGTGGTAGAGGGAGGGGTTGGCCTTGTGCACACCGATGTTGACGGTCATGAGCTGAACTCCTTCGAGATGGCCGGGCCTTGGGCGGACGCGGGTGCGGGCGCGGACGGCGGTGCGGGGTCGAGTGCGGAGTCGGAGGCGGGATCGGACGCGGCTGCTCCGGAAGCGGCTGCCCCGGCGGCGGGTGCGGCAGCCGGCTCGCCGCGGTGCACGCCGAGTTCCGTGAGCAGCCGGGTGCGCAGCGCGGCGAACCGCGGGTCGGCGCTGTCGCGCGGGTGGTCGATGGCGATCCGCTCGTCGGTCGCCAGCCGGCCGTCGCGCAGCACGGCCACCCGGTCGGCCAGCCGGATCGCCTCGTCCACGTCGTGGGTGACGAGCAGCACGGCGGGCCGGTGCCGGCGGCAGAGTTCGCCGACCAGGTCGTGCATCCGCAGCCGGGTCAGCGCGTCCAGTGCGGCGAACGGCTCGTCGAGCAGCAGCAGTTCCGGCTCGCGGAGCAACGCCCGCGCCAGCGCGACCCGTTGAGCCTCGCCGCCGGACAGGGTGGCGGGCCAGGCGTCGGCGTGCCCGTCGAGGCCGACCTCGGCGAGCGCGCGCCGGCCGGCGTCCTTGGTGCGCGGACCGCGCGGCAGCCCGACGGTGACGTTGGCCAGTACCTTCTTGGAGGGGACCAGCCGAGGTTCCTGGAAGACGATCGTTCGCGCCTCCGGCACCAGCACGGTGCCCTCGTCGTGCCGGTCGAGGGCGCCCAGGATGCGCAGCAGCGTGGTCTTGCCGGTGCCGCTGGCGCCGAGCAGCGCGAGGAACTCGCCCTGGGCGACGTCCAGATCGAGGCCGGCCAGCACATCGCGGGCGCCGAAGGTGCGGCGCAGGCCCCGGATGCGGACAGCGGCCACGCGCTCGCCGCGCCGCGTCCCGCCGGTGTCGGTGTCGGTGTCGGTGTCGGTGTCGGTGTCGGCCAGTGTCTTGTTCATCGTGCGCTCCCCTGGCCGCGCCACGGCATCAGCAGCCGTTCAAGCAGCCGCGCCGTGCCGTCCGCGACCAGCCCGATCAGGGCGTAGATCAGGATGCAGACGGTGAGGATGTCGGTGCGCGAGTACTCCTGCGCGGTGGACATCAGGTAGCCGATCCCGGCGGTGGAGTTGATCTCCTCGGCGGCGATCAGCGCGATCACGCTGAGCGTCATCGACAGCCGCAGCCCGGACAGCAGCGCGGGCAGCGCCCCCGGCAGCACCACCTCGCGGACCAGTGCCAGCCGGCCGAGGCCGAAGCTGCGCATGGCCTCCACCAGCTTGCGGTCGGTGTTGCGCACCCCGCCGGCCGCCGAGACGTACATCGGGAAGCTGGTCGCCACCGCGATCAGCACCACCCGGGCGGTCTCACCGATGCCGAACCAGACCATGAACAGCGGCACCAGCGACAGGAACGGGATGGTGCGCAGCAACTGGAGCGAGGAGTCGAGCAGTTCCTCGCCGAGCCGGGAGAAGCCGGTGAGCACGCCGAGCACCAGGCCGGCCGAGGCGCCGATGGCCAGGCCGAGGCCGGCCCGGGTGAGCGAGACCGAGAGCGCGTCGCCGAGCTGGCCGCTGGTCCACAGCTCCCGGAACGCGGACAGCACCTGCCGGGGCGAGGCGAGCAGCGCGGGGCTGAGCGTGCCGGACGCGGACGCCCAGATCCACAGCAGCACCAGCGCCACCGGGCCGAGCAGCCGCAGGCCGAGGCTCAGGGTGCGCGGGCGGGGCCTGGCCACCTTCGGCCGCGGCGCGACCAGGCCGGGCGCCTCCGGGTCGGCCGACGTACCGATCGTGAGGGTGCTCATTTGCCGCTCGCAGCGGTCGCGTTGATGTCGATCACGTGCGGCTTGACGTCGAAGGCGCCCTTGGTGATCTTCTGGTCGGCGAAGAACGCCGCCACGGTGGCGAAGTGCTGGAGCTGGGTGGCGCCGATCGGCTGCGCGGTGCCCAGCGCCTTGTCGATCGGCAGCTCGACCGCCTGCTGCGCGGCGTTGACCGCCTCGGGTCCCGAGTCGGTCTTGACGTTGAGGTACGCCTGCGGATTCTGCTGCTGCTTGAGCCCGGCCTCGTGCAGGTAGTCGTAGAGCGCCTTGACGACCTCGGGGTGCTGGTCGGCGAAGGCGTTGCGGACCGTCCAGACCGCGTAGTTCTCCGAGCCGACCTGGCCGCCGGTGGTCAGGAAGCGGGCGTCCGCCTTGGCGATGGTCGGGACGGAGTACGTGCCCCAGGTGGACCAGGCGTCCACCTGCCCGGAGTTGAACACCGGGCCGACCTGGTTCGGCTGGAGGTAGACCCGCTTGACCTTGTCCACCGGGATGTGCTGCTGCTGGAGTGCCTTCAGCAGCAGGTACTCGCTGGTGCCGCCGTGCCAGACCGCGACCTTCCGGCCGACCAGGTCGCTGACGCTGTTGATGCCGGAGTCCTTCTTCACCAGGATGCCCTCGCCCAGCTTGTCCGGGTCGACGGCGGCGAACAGCTTGAAGCCGGGCGTCTGGGCCAGTGCGGCGATCGCGGAGGTGATCGAGCCCTCGGCGAAGTCCAGCGCATTCGCGTCGAGTTCCTGGGCGGCCGGGGCGAACGCGCCCGCGGTGCCGGTCCACGCCACCTTGGCGTGCACCTTGGCCAGCGCCTTGGCGAGCGAGCCGTCCTTGCGGCCGAGGGCGAGCACGCCGGAGTTGCCGCCGTCGGGGATGCGGACCGTGATGGTGGAACCGCCGCCGGCGGTGTCCGCCCGGGCCGAGCCGGCGGAGGACGAGGAGCAGGCGGCCAGACCGAGCGCGGCGAGCAGTGAGGTGGTGGCGAGGGCGAGCTGACGGACGTTCACGGAGGTTCTCCAGGAGGTGCGTGCCGGGGTCGGCGCGGATTCAGGGGGTGGTGGCGGGGACTTCGGCGGCGCCGGCGGTTCCGGCGCCGGGGGTTCCAGCGCCGGCCGTTCCGGCGTCGGCGGTTGCGGCCGAGCCGGTTCCGGCGGGGGCCGCGGCGGCCCGGGCGGCGCGCAGTTCGCGGGCCCGGCGCAGCGGCTCGTGGTCCGCCCAGCCGGCGACGTCCACCGGCGCCGGCAGGAAGCCCTGCTCGGACAGGAACCGCTCCTGCCGTGCCAGCAGCGACAACCGCTCCTGGCTGAGGTCGAGTCGCAGGCTGTCGGCGGTGCCCTCGCGGTAGGCGCCGGCCACCCCTTCGGGGCCGGCCCCGGTCTCGGCGCCGAGGATCCGGGCCAGGTCGCCGGGGTGCCCCGCCGCCCAGTCGGCGGCTTCGAGCAGTACGGCGAGGAAGCGCGTCACCAGGTCGGGCCGCTCGTCGAGCAGCCGCTGGTGGACGGTGATCGGCCGCGGGGTGCCGTTGTTCACCCGGGCCCGGCGGTCCGGTACGGCGTCCAGGTCGATCGCGACCTCGGCCCCGTACCGGCGGGCGGTCTCCACGGCCACCGCGCCCTTGACGTAGACGGCGTCCACCCGGCCGTCCCGCAGTGCGGCCAGCTCCCCTTCCCACTGGCCCTGCCGTACGCCGGGCACCTCGACGAGTTCGGCGTCGGCCAGCGAGAGTCCGGCCAGGCCGAGCGCGCCGGCGTGGCCGTGCAGCGCCATCGCCCGCCAGAAGTCGATGGCGATGTCGTGGCGGGGTACGGCAAGCCGCCGGCCGCGCAACTGCTCGGCGGAGCGCAGGTCGCTGCCCTCGCGGACCAGGATGGACTGCCGCTCCTCGATCCAGGTCAGCGCGATCAGCCGGGTCGCCTCGCCGCGCGAACGCGCCCACAGGGCAGGGACGTTGCCGCCCTCGCGGAACAGCGCGGTCAGTTCGTGGGTGTAGTGGCTGAGCGGCAGCCCGTCGGCCTCCGCACGGTCGGCCGCGTCGCGCAGCGAGCGCACGGCGATGCCGTCGGGGGCGAACTCCGCGGCCAGGCTGCCGCGTTCGGCTGCGATGCCGGTGGCGGTGGGGACGGGGCAGCGGGTGAACCAGATCTCGTGCGGTTGCGACATGGGTGCTCCAGGCGGCAGAGGCGAAGGGCGGGGCGCGGGCACGGGGCGGCCGTGCGGGCGCGGGCTGTTGGCACCACCACGCGAGAAGTGCCGCGAGCGGGGGCCGGCCGTCGGTCAGCGACAGGAGGCGCCGCGGGACCGGGCGAGGTCCAGGTACAGCCGGGCGGACAGCATCGGGCGGAACGGGCTGAGCAGGCCCGGCGCGGCGGTCGGCATGGTCATCGCGGGCTGCTCCCTCCGGGTCCGGTGCGTGGCGTGTGGTCTCGAACGGAGGCTGGCACACGCGTTCGGCCGAGGGCAACCCTTCCCATGATGTGGGAAGGGTTGTGCAAGAGAGAGTTCACACCACGAGACGTGGCGCAATGTTCTGGCAACAGTTGCCAGAACGTGGCAGCCTCCGCATGCTTGCCCCATGACCACGGACGCGCGCTCGAAGGCCGCAGACGCGCCACCGGGAGCGCAGGCGGTCACTCGCGCGCTCCGGCTGCTGCACTGTTTCCGCGACAACACCGGCGAGTTGAGCGCCTCCCAACTCGCCCGCCGCATGGAGCTCTCGGTGTCCACCGCGCACCGGCTCGCCCGGACCCTCGTCGCGGCCGGCTTCCTGGAGCAGGACGGGCACAGCGCCCGGTACCGGCTCGGCCCGTCCGTCGCGGAACTCGGCCAACTCTCCCTGCACCAGCGGGGGATGCACCGGGCAGGCCCCGAACTGGACGCGCTGGCACGGGCCACGGGCACCACCGCCGACCTCGCCATCCGCAGCGGCGCCCACGCGGTGATCCTGGTCGGCGGATCGGTCAACCCGGCGGCCGGCCTCGGCCTGCGCCGGCCGCTGCACTCCACGGCGCTCGGCAAGGTGCTGCTGGCCTGGGCCCGGCCGGGCGAGCAGGATCTCGCCGCGCTGCCCCCGCTGCACGCCCACACCGACCGCACGATCACCGAACTCGACGCGCTGCGCGAGGAGTTGGAACGGGTCCGGGCGGCGGGGCACGCGCTCAACGACGGCGAGTCCGCCTACGGCGTCCGTACGGTGGCGGTGCCGGTGCTCGACGCGGCCGGCCACGCGCACTCCGCGCTGGCGCTGCGCTCCACGCCCGACGTGCTCACCGACGCCCGGCTGCCGTGGTTCACCTCCCGCGCCCACGCGTGTGCGGCGGCGCTCGAAGTGCTGCTGCTGCCGCCCGACCAGCGCCGCTCCCGTACCGCCGACTGACCGCGCGCCTCAACCAGCAGCCCACCGCAGGCGCGCCGCACACCGGGTGTACCTCAGCCCTCCTCCTCCGCCGCGATCGCCGGGATCACGCCGCCCGCCCGTACCGTCGCGCGGCGGGACGGCGGCAGGTGGTGGTGCAGGGCGTAGGTCTCGTCGCGGGTGGTGTTGCGGACCGTCACGTGCGGGTCGGCGTCGGCGGCGAGGGCCGCGTGCAGGGACTCGAAGCGGAGGTCGTCGCCCTGCTCGATCCGGTCGTAGTCGGCCGGGTCGTCGAACTCCAGGGCCAGTACGCCGAAGTTGGCGAGGTTCTGCCAGTGGATGCGGGCGTAGGACTTCGCGATCACCGCGCGCAGGCCCAGGTAGCGGGGGGTCAGGGCGGCGTGCTCGCGCGAGGAGCCCTGGCCGTAGTTGTCGCCGCCGACGATCACATGGCCGCTGCTGCCGTCCGCGTCGCGCTGCTCGGCCGCCCGCTTCGGGTAGTCCGGGTCGATCCGGGTGAAGGTGAAGTCGGCGAGCTTGGGGATGTTGGAGCGGTAGGGGAGCGCGCGGGCGCCGGCCGGGGAGATCTCGTCGGTCGAGACGTTGTCGCCGGTCTTGAGCAGCACGGGCGCGTCGAGGGCGTCCGGCAGCGGGTCGAGGTCGGGCAGCGCGGAGATGCCCGGGCCGCGGTCGAGCGTCACCCGCCGCGCCTCGTCCGGGGGCAGCGGCGCCTCCAGCATCGCGTCGTTCGCCGGCTCGCGGCGCAGCCCCCGTACGGCGGGCGCCTCCACGAGACCGGCCTCCTTCGCCCACTCCCGCGGGTCGGTGATGGCGCCGGTCAGCGCCGAGGCCGTCGCCGTCTCCGGGGAGCACAGCCAGACGGCGTCGTCCTCGGTGCCCGAGCGGCCGGGGAAGTTGCGCGGGAACGTGCGCAGCGAGTTGCGGCCGGCGGCCGGGGCCTGGCCCATGCCGATGCAGCCGAGGCAGCCGGCCTGGTGGATGCGCGCGCCCGCGGCGATCAGCTCGAACAGCGCGCCTGACCTGGTCAGGTCCTGGAGGGTGTCGCGGGATGTCGGGTTCACGTCGAAGCTGACGCCGGCCGGGGTCTGCCGGCCGGAGACCATCGCGGCGGTCATCGCGAAGTCCCGCAGCCCCGGGTTGGCGGACGAGCCGATCACCACCTGCCCGCACGGCTCCCCGGCCACCTCGCGCACCGGGACGACGTTGCCCGGCGACGTCGGCCGCGCGATCAGCGGTTCCAGCGCCGACAGGTCGATCTCGTCGGTCAGGTCGTACGTGACGTCCTCGGCGGCGGCGACCGGCCGGAAGGCGTCCTCGCGGCCCTCGCTGCGCAGGAAGTCCCGGACGGCCTCGTCGGCGGGGAAGACGCTGGTGGTGGCGCCCAGCTCGGCGCCCATGTTGGCGATCACGTGCCGGTCCATGGCGGTGAGCGCGGCCAGGCCGGGGCCGTGGTACTCGATCACCTTGTTGACGCCGCCCTTGACGCCGTGCCGGCGCAGCATTTCCAGGACGACGTCCTTCGCGCTGACCCAGTCGGGCAGCTCGCCGGTCAGCCGGACGCCCCAGATCTCCGGCATCGTGATCCGCAGCGGGCGGCCGGCCATGGCGAGCGCCACCTCCAGGCCGCCGGTGCCGACCGCGAACATGCCCAGCGAGCCGGCGGCGCAGGTGTGCGAGTCGGAGCCGGCCAGCGTCTTGCCGGGCACGCCGAAGTGCTGCATGTGCACGGGGTGCGAGACGCCGTTGCCCGGCTTGGAGTACCAGACGCCGAAGCGGTGGGCGGCCGAGCGGAGGAAGGCGTGGTCCTCGGCGTTGCGCTCGTCGGTCTGGATGATGTTGTGATCGACGTACTGGGCGCTGAGCTCGGTACGGACCCGGTCGAGGCCGATGGCCTCCAGCTCCTGCATGACGAGGGTGCCGGTGGCGTCCTGGGTGAGGGTCTGGTCGATCCGCAGACCGATCTCCTCGCCCGGTTCCATCCGGCCCTCGAGGAGGTGGTCGGCGATCAGGCGGTGGGCGACGCTTCCGTTGGTGGCCGGGGGGTGGGGGGTCTGGGGCGTGGCTTCGGGCGTGGCCTTGGGCGTGGCCTTGGGCGTGGCTTTGGACGTGGCTTCGGGCATCGGTACCTCCGCGCGCTGTCGGCAGCACACTGCGCGTACCCGAGGTGGGGGAGGTCACACGGGGGCGGCCGTGGTGACGGGCCGCCGGGGCCGGGCGGAGCTGGGCCGGGGGCGCCCCCGGGGGCTCCCGGCTGGTGGCTCGTGGCTCGCGGCTCAGCCGAGGCGGCGGGCGAGGCGGCGGGCCGCCGGTACACGGGTGAGCGCCGCGTAGCAGGCCAGCCCGGCCGCGGCGCCCATGCCGGCGCCGAACGCGACCGGCGGGATCAGGTCCGTGACGGCCGCGTTCCGCAGCGAACCCGCGTCCCACCGGGACAGCCGCTGCACCACTCCGGCCACCGCCGCCGCGCCGACCAGCACGCCGACGGCCGATTTGACCCGCCCCGAGAGCCGCGGCACCCGCTCGCCGGCCCCTTCCTCGTCCGCCTTGTCCGCCGCCTGGCGCAGGGCCCGCGGCACGTACCAGGCGAGCACGCCGAGCCCGGCGACCGAGCAGCCGGCCTGGAGCAGATAGAACAGCGGATGTCCGTTGACCGTCCGGTCGAGCACGGGCAGCAGCCGCACCCCGACCCGCCCGCCGTGCGTGAACGCGTCCCACGCCACATGCGTGGCCGCGCCGATCACCGCGGACAGCACGAACCACCCCACCGCCCCGGCATCCCGGCGCCGCCCGGACGGCGCCGTCAAGGCGTCGGCGGCATCGGCCCACCGCCCCGGCAGCAGCGCGACCAGCGGCTCCCGCAGCAGCCAGTGCCACCCGCCGACGAGCACGGCCGCGATCCCCACGTCAGCGGTCGCCACCCCCCACAAGCTGTGCGTGAAGGTCCCGTACTGATAGGTTCCGCGCACGATCGAGTCCGTGAAAAACGGCACGTCCGGCGCCATCGACCCGGCCACCAGCGCCCCCCCGACAAGCCGCCCCCGCCCCCGCCCGTCACGCAGCAGCGGCAGTACGACAGCAGGATGACTCAAAGTAAACGGCACCCCCCTATTCTCCCCACCCGCCCCCACCCGCGCGCCCCGCCGTCAGCCGAGCTTGTCCATCTGCGCGTGGACGATGTCATCGGGGATGACCGGGGTGGCCGTCGGATTGAGGGACGCGAAGGTCACCACGGTGGCACCCCTCCGGACCACCAGGACACCCAGCGGAATCACCAGACTCCGGCCGCCGTCGGCGACCTCGCTCGCCTCGAAGGCGAGGGTCTCGTCACCGACACCGGGAGCTGTGCGCTGATAGGGGCTGTGGTACTCAAGGCCGTCGCCGGGATGGGACGCGGACGGGCGGATCGCCGCGGTCGTGCACCGGGACAGGGCGGCGCGCAGCTCGGTCATCACCTGTTGGGCGTCGTCGGCCCGGTACGACGACAGGCCGACGCTCGCGTGCCGGCCCATCGCGTCGGAGGCATACACGACATCCTCCTCGACCTGGGCCGAGACACTGTGCAGGCTGCGCGACTCGGCGGCCGCGTAGATCGGCCGGCACTCCGACGGCGTGACGGCGCGGTACACCGCGAGCGGGCCGGGACCCACCGGGGCGCCCTTGCCCACGATGTCGGAAACGCGGTATCCGGGCAGGTCCCGGGCGTTCAACGCCAGCCGGTCGAGATCCCGCTGGCCGAGCACCTTCGCGGTCTCGCCCGGTGTCGCCGAGGCTGACGGCGTGGCGGGCGCGGCCTTCATGCGGACCGGGATGCTGCCGTCGTCGTCCGCGCCGCACGCGGCGGTCAGAGCCACTACGGACATGGCACCCACGGCCGCGACGCCTCGTACTGCGGCAGCACTGAAACCCATGATCCCCCACCCCCGACGCCCGGCCCCCGGGGACGTCCACAGAAGAAGCCCCGGGCCGCGCAACGGAGCCTTGACCGCACGGGATCCTAGCGGACGTACCACCGGGCCGGCCCGGCGCCGGCAGGTCGCGTCTCCGTTGCGGGTCAGTGGCCGCGGGTCAGCCATTCCTGGACGTGGGGGGACTCCGACGCGATCGTCGTCGGTTCGCCGTGGCCTGTGCGGACGGTGGTCTGCGGGGGGAGGGTCAGGAGGCGGGTGGTGATCGAGGTGATGATCGTCGGGAAGTCGCTGAAGGAGCGGCCTGTCGCGCCGGGGCCGCCGGCGAAGAGGGTGTCGCCGGTGAAGACCGTGGCGAGGGCGGGGGCGTAGAAGCTGACCGCGCCGGGGCTGTGGCCGGGGGTGTGCAGCACCGTCAGCTCCGTGCCCGCCACCGACAGCCGCTGGCCGTCGTGGAGTTCGGCGTCGGGTGCGCGGTCGGGGTGGGTGAGCTGCCACAGCTCCGTGTCCGCCGGGTGCAGGAGGACGGGGGCGCCGGTGCGGGCGGCGAGGGCGGGGGCCGCGTCGATGTGGTCGTCGTGGGCGTGGGTGCAGAGGACGGCGACCAGGCGGCGGTCGCCGAGCGCCTCGGCGATGGCCTCGGCGTCGTGGGCCGCGTCGATGACCACGGCCTCGCGGTCGTCGCCGACGATCCAGACGTTGTTGTCCACCTCCCAGGTGCCGCCGTCCAGGGAGAACGTTCCCGAGGTGACGAGGTGCTCGACGCGCGCGGCGGGGGTGGACGTCATCGGGCCGCCCCCGTCATCCCCGTGGCCGCCGTACCCGTCATGTGCTGCTGCGCCATCGCAACGCGTCCTTCCGTCGCTCGCCGGACCGGCCGGCTCTGATCGGGTCCCGGCCCCCGGTCCGTCTGATCCGGTCGTGACGATACGGGGTCGGTACGGGCCGCGGCCCGTCCGCCGCTCCCTGCCGTGCGGAGCCGCCCGCCCCGGCTGAAGATGGACATATCTGTATATCGACGGCCGGACGTCCCCCCTCCGGCCCGCGAAAGGCGGCGCGCCATGACCGAACACCTCGGCGAGGTACCGGGAGTACCGGGGCCCGGCAGTCCGCTCGCCGCACTCAGGAAGTCCGCCTGGCAGGTGCTCCTGGTCGCGTCGATCGTCGCGATCGTGCTGGGGATCTGGGTGCTCGCCTGGCCGAGCGAGACGCTCCGGGTGGTCGGCGTGCTGTTCGGCATCTACCTGGTGATCAGCGGTGTGCTCCAGCTCGCCGCCGCCTTCGGGCCGCACGTGCCGGGCGCGATGCGGGCGCTGCAGTTCGTCACCGGCGCGCTGAGCGTCCTGCTGGGACTGATCTGCTTCCGCGGCGCGGCCGAATCGCTGCTCCTGCTGGCGCTGTGGATCGGGTTCGGCTGGCTGATGCGCGGGCTGATGATGCTCGGGATCGCGCTGTACACGGAAGGGATGCCGGGGCGGGGATGGCAGGCGTTCTTCGGCGGGATCACGCTCGTCGCGGGTGTGGTGATGATCGTGCTGCCGTTCCACTCGCTGGCCGTGCTGACGCTCATCACCGGGCTGTGGCTGCTCGTGCTCGGCGTCGCCGAGCTGATCCACGCGTTCCACCTGCGCTCGCTGGCGAACCGGCGGCCGCCGGCTCCGCCGCACGCGCCCGTGTCGATGCCTTGAACGTTCACTCGTTCGAGGCGCCCGGCTCGTTCGAGGCGCCCGGCTCCTCCGAAGCGCCCGGCTCCTTCGAGGCGGCCAGTTCCTTCGCCGCCCAGTTGGCCCACTCCTCGTACATGGTGAACAGCCGCAGCCCGTACTCCAGGGCCAGCCGGCCGTTGACCGTCACCATGCCGTCCTCCTCCCAGTCCACCGTGTCCTTCAGTTCCTGGAGGCGGGTGTGGGTGGCGGCGGCCTGCTCGGCGAGGCCGGTCAGGTAGCCGCGGGCCTGCTCGGGGGTGAGCACGCTCAGGAAGAAGACCCGCAGCACGGCGTCGTTGTTGCGGACCCGCTTGGGCTCGGTCTCGGTCAGCCACCTGCGCAGCTCGGCCAGGCCGGCGTCGGTGATCGTGTACTCCTTGCGCCCGCGCGGGCCCTCGGCGGCGACGTCGATCAGGCCGGCCGCGTCCAGCCGGGCGAGCTCGCCGTACACCTGGCTCTGGGTTGCGGGCCAGACGTTCGCCAGCGAGGTGTTGAAGCGCTTCATCAGGTCGTAGCCGCTGGCGGGCTTGTCGACGAGGAGGCCGAGGACGGCGTGGCGGAGACTCATACCGCCATTCTACCCTCCATGTTTGACATGTCGGTGTGTGAGGTTCTATTTTTCACCGGTCTTCATTGGAATATCGGGCCGCGGGACGACGTACGACCCGCCCGGAGCGGGTGTACGACCGCCGGAGCGTAGGGGAACCGCCAGGTCATGAGCACGATGAGCCGAACGACCCAGGAGCAGGTCGACGAACGCGCGACGGGACGGCTGTTCGGGCTGGCCGACGGGGTGTTCGCCATCGCCATCACCCTGCTGGCGCTCGACCTGCGGGTGCCGGACCTCGGCGAGCACCCCACCGACCACGTGCTCCGGCACGCGCTCGCCGACCAGCGCGGCCGCTACCTGGCCTTCCTGCTCAGCTTCTACGTGATCGCCAGCTACTGGCGGCGGCACAACACCGAGATGCGCACGGCGCGGGCCGGCCACCCGGCACTCGTGGGGCGCACGCTCCCGCTGCTGCTCGTGGTGTGCGCGCTGCCCTTCGCGGCGAACCTGCTCGGCACGTACGGTGGCCGGGACGGCATCGCGATCGTCGTCTACGCCGCCCTCAACCTCTTCGCTGTGATCGCGCTGCTCCGGATCCGCCGGGAGGTGCGGCGGCACCGGCTGTCCCCGGAGACGGGGCCGGCGGCCGACGATCTGGAGCTGTGGATCGACGTGGTCGCGCTGGTGCTGGCCTTGCCGGTGGGGTACGTGTTCCGGCCGCACGGGCCGGTGGCGCTGGTGGTGCTGATGTTCCTGAGCGGGGTGGTGGGCTCGTACACGACGCGGAGGCGCCGGCGGGCGGGGATCGGGGGGTAGGGGGGTAGGACGTGATGAGCGGGTCGGCGTCGCCGGAGTTGTTCGGGCGGTGCGAGCGGGAGGCGGGGGAACTCTTCGACGGGCGGATGGGGGAGGAAGAGTTCCGGGCGCGGCTGGAGGGTTCGAGTGCCGCGTGGGGGATGGACTTCGCGCTGTTCGCGGGGCGGGTGAAGGGGGTGATCGCGATCGCGCTCTTCCGCGCCTGTCGGGAGCGGGGCGCGGGGGCGGGTGGTGAGGCCGCCGGGGTGGCGCTGGCCTGTTTACGGGAGCTGGGCCCCGTCGAACTCTTCGGCGTGCTGCCGGCGGAGGTCGTCGAATCGTCCCCCGTCATCAGGCAGTTGCGGATCTACTCGATGGGGCTGACGGGCAAGTCCGCCGTTCTGTGGGAGCGGTTGGCGGCGACCGCTCGGAACGTTCTCGATCCGGACGTGGTCTTTCCGACCGAGGAGGACCTGCTGCGGGAGGCGGCCGAGGGGGCGTCCGGGGATACTTGGACCTTCGTTCGGGTCGGCGGAAGGGGTGCGGGCGTGGGTGGGAGTGCGCTACTGGTCATGGACGTCCAGCGGGATGTCGTGGACATCGTCGGTGACCGTTCGGGATACCTTCAGCGGCTGCGGGGGGCGATCGACGGGGCCCGGGCGGCCGGGATCCCGGTGATCTACGTGGTCATGCGGCTCACTGCCGGTGATCCCCCGGTCAGCGCGCGCAGCAAGGTCGGCACCAACGTGGTGCAGGCCGGACTCTTCACCGAGGGCGCCCCCGGCACGGAGATCCACCCCGAGATCGCACCCGAGCCCGGTGAGGTGGTGGTCGTCAAGCGGCGGGCGAGCGCTTTCTCGGGCAGTGACCTGGATCTGGTGCTTCGGGCGCGGGATATCGACCGGGTTGTGCTTGCGGGGATCGCGACGAGTGCGGTGGTGCTTTCGACTGCGTGTCGCGCGATTGACATGGACCTCGGGCTCACGGTGCTGGTGGATGGGTGTCTCGACACGGACGCGGAGTTGCACCGGGTGATCACGGAGAACCTGTTCCCCCTGTGGGGGAACGCCCTCACCATCGACGAGTGGCTCGCCTCAATCGCCCCGTGAGCGGGGCGGGCCTCTCGGAAGGGTCGCGTCGTCGGCTGCGGGCCCGCTGTGGCTTGTCGCGCAGTTCCCCGCGCCCCTTGAAAAGCGCTCCGCTCGCCTCGGGTATTACCCGGCGAACCGGGCCCCGATAGGGGCGCGGGGAACTGCGCGCGCAACCACGAGCGGCGGTCAGCCGACGATGCAACCTCAGGGGGCAGCCTCTCAGGGGCGCGGGGAACTGCGCGACGAGCCACCGCCGGGCCGCAGGTCGGGGGATACGGGGCGGGACCCGGGCCGGGGCCGCTTACCCGCTCAGCTCGCCGCAGGCGTTATGTGAGGGATATCGTGCCCGACGCCTTCAACCCTCCCGACGTGACCGTCAGCGTCACCTCGCCCCGGCGCACAGCCGTCACGCTCGGCGCAGCCGTCAGATCCAGGATCGCCAGCGTCCGCGAACGACGCCGCGCCGACCTCACCTCCGCCTGCGATCGGCAGATCGCCACCCCCGCGTCGCCGGACCACGTCACCGTCGCCGGGAAGCGCAGCGGAAAACGCAGGCCGAACTCGCTGGTGATGCCCGTCGCGGCCGGTGCCGCGCTCGCGCCGACCGCGAGCTGGGGCGGGACCGCCAGGTCGATTCCGTCGATCAGGGGGCGGCTCTCCGCCTGGAGCCAGTCGCGCGTCTCGGGGCTCGGCGCGCCGGGGCGCACCCGAGCCGGGTGCGGGTCGACTCCGATGTGCATCCAGCCGAAGAAGCCGCCCTGGTCGGGGGAGCTGTAGGGGGTCTTGCCGACCGCCGGCGTGGTGACGTCGAGCACGCCGTCGGTGCGGGTCACCGACGCCGTGTGGGCGTGGCCGGTGAACAGCGCGACGGGCTTGCCTGAGGTCTCGCGGAAGTCGGCGAGCCAGCGCTTGAAGAGCCCGGCCTCCAACTGGTCGGAGAGCTGGGACGCGCCCGCCCCGGACGGGTCCACGAGCGGGTGGTGGAACGACACCACCACCCCCGTCACCGACCGGTCCTTCGCCGCCTTCGCCAACTCCGCCTGGAGCAGCGGCACCTGGTCCCAGTCCGAGGTCCGCATGTCCCCGGTGTGCGAGTCGAGCAGGATGAACCGGGTGCCCTTGTGGTCGAACACCTGCCGGTTGGGGCGGCCGGTCACGGACAGGAACGCGTCGAGGCCGCCGGTCGCCGACAGGCCGGCCTCGTGGTTGCCGGGCGTCCAGTAGACCGGCAGGCCGGCCGGTACGTGGTCGGCCAGCAGCCCGTCGGCGAGTTCGAAGTCCTCCGGGTTGTTGTTGTCCACGAAGTCGCCGTTGATGAGGATGAAGTCCGGCTTGCCGGCGACGACTTGGCCGAGCGCGGCCACCGCCTGCCGGCCGGAGAACGAGTCGAGGCCGGCCGCCGCGCTGATGTGCAGATCGGACAGCACCGCGAACGTCCAGCGCCGGCCGGGCAGTTCGCCCTGCTCGACGACGTACGGGTCGGGCTGCGGCGGCTCCGCGGCGTCCGGCTGCTGCCCGACCTGGGCGGCGAGCCCGTCGAAGTCCAGCTGCCCGGCGTTCTTGTTGGTCTGCGAGGTCTCGGCGAGGTAGATCCTGGCCAGCGTGACGGGTTCGGAGAAGCCGTCGGGGATGTCGCCGACGACCCGCCGCCAGCCCGTCCAGTCCACGACGGTGGCGAAGGTGAACGGCACGTTGGTGGTGCCCTGCGAGGAGAGCATCGCGCGCAGCCAGTGGTTCTGGCCGTCGCCGTTGACCCACAGCGCGAGCTTCTTCGTGCCGGTGGGCAGCGTGATGGGGCCGGGTCCTGCCACCGCGTAGGCCGCCGAGGTGCTGGCCTGGCCGGTGAAGTCGTAGGTCAGCCGCAGCGCGTGGTTATCGGCGGCGGCGCCGGGACGGTCGGCGGCGGCGATCACCGAGACCGAGGCCGTACCCCGCGCGGAGGTCGCCGTCCAGGTCTCGCCGGGCTCGAACTCGGCCAGGGACACGTCGATCAGGCCGACCGACACCGGCAGCTTCGCCGTCACGCCCTGCACGGTCGCGGTGACGGTCGCCGCCTTGCCGCCGGCGTCCGCGCCGCCGGTGAGCGTGAAGCCGGACCTGGCCGCCGTCACCGTCAACACGGCCTTGTCGTAGTCGAGTCGGACGTCACGCGGCGCGACCGGGGCGTCGAAGCCGTCCGCGTCCTTCCCGATCAGCGATACGGTCGCCGACGCGCCCGGGTCGATGGTCACCGCCCGCTGCGAGAAGGCGAGTTGGTGCAGGTCGCCGAGCACCCGCAGCTCGTGCTCGCCGGACGCGGAGCCGGAACGGGCCCGCAGCACACCGGCGCCGGGCCGGTCGGCGCGGAAGACCCCGTCGCGCTCGCGGCCCAACGAGCCAGGCGAGGCTGACCACTTGACGTGCCGCTCGTCGGTCGCGGCCGGCGACCAGCTCTCGTCGTAGCCGGCGACGCCGAGGTCCACGGTCAGGCCCGGCACCACCCGGTCGGCGCCCGGCCGCACGTCCAGCCCGCGCACCCGCCCGGAGCCCTTCCGGCCGAACAGCCCGACACCGTCAGGCACCGGCCGCTCCGCACCGTCCGAGGGCGTGTTGACGACGCTGACCCCGACATCGCCGGCCCGCCGCGCGACCAGTTCGGTGGAGCCGCCGCCGTCGAGCATCAACGCGTCGGTGACGCCGAGGCGTACGAGCAGCGTGGCCATGTCGTCGAAGCTGAGCCCGGCGGAGAAGTTGGCCGAGCCGTCCACCGCGACGAGCAGCAGCCGGTGGCCGCCGTCCAGCCAGCCGATGGCCGTACGGGGCTTGGGCGCGTCGTTGCCGGTGCTCGGCGGGAAGTCGATCGCCGTGCCGTTCTTGACCAGCACGGAGCCGCTGCCAAGTGCCGTACGCAGGGCGGTCGGTGCGTCGGTCTGCGGGGCGAACGTCACGCTGACGGCGTCGCCCGGCTTCGTACCGGCCAGCGCGGAGGCGGCGGCGCCGCGGCCGATCACCACCCAGCCGTCGCCGGGCACGGCGGTGTCGGTGAGCTGCGCGTTGACGGCGGTCACCCGGCCGCCGGACACCACCAACTCCGTGTACGGGCCCGGGTCCTGGAGCAGCGTGCGCTGCCCGGCTCCCCACAGCGGGGTGAAGACGGCGACGCCGTCGGCGGGCGTGACAGGGGAGTTGAGGGCGGCGAGCGGCTTCCGCGCACCCGCGACCGTGACGGTGCCGGTGAGCATCAGGTCCGCGAGCCGGGCGACCCGGTCGGCGCCGATCGAGGCGACCGTGGACGGCTGGTTGGTCCCCTTGCGCAGCTGCCCGTGCTGGAGCTCCGGGCCCTCGGCCGCGTACGTCTCGGTGATGTCGAAGTAGTCGCCGTTGACGGCGGCGACGGCCTGCTGCCCGTCGGCCGCCTGCGCCAGCGGACGCGCCTGGCTGACCTGGCCGGTGATCAGGTCCACCCCGACCGACGCGTCGCCGAGATCCGCGTTGAGCACGTGCACGCGCGTCCAGCCGGTGCGGCCGAAGGTGTCGAACGAGGTGAGCACGATCCCGGGCGCGACCGGGCGGTCCACCCGGTCGCTCTCGACCGACTCACCGGGCACGGTCACCTGGTAGGAGGGGGTCGGGTAGCCGGGGAAGCGGGGGCCGCGGGTCGTCGTCGCGGGGGCGTCCGCCGGTCTGGGCCGGCCGGTGGTGGTGCCGGTGCCCGTGTCGGCGACCGCCGTTCCGCCGGTGGCGGCGAGCCCGGCGGCGACCGCGCCGACGATGAGGCCGCGCCGGGTGATGTCCGGGGTGCTGGGGTTGTCCGTGGTACTCGGTGCCGTGTCTACCGCGTTGTCCATGGCGCTATTTTCCTGATGTTCCATGGTCGATGACGGTAGTTTCCGTGGACGACGCGGAGGTGAACCCCGTGGTGAGTACAGATGTCGTGCGGTGGGGGCGGGTCTGGCGGGGTTTGGCGGGCGGTGGGAGGCGGTGGCGGGCGGGAAGCCGGGGCGGCTGGGGCGGAGAATCGGGGCCGCCCGTTTCGGGACCCGCGGGCGTAGCCTGGTGTGGGCCGCACGAATCGCCCCCAGGGAGGTCACCATGTTCAACCTCATGGACGAGTTGTTCGTGCCGAGCCGCAAGCACACCGAGGACGAGCGCAACCGGCTGGCGCTGACCCGTGAGGACGAGGGCAGCAGCGATCCCGCGCGCGGGCCGATAGATTTCGCGTCCGGGCGGGTGACGGTACGGCCGCCGCGCGGTGCGGAAGCGCCGGTGGCGGACGAGGCGGAGGGTACGGCGGAGGCGTAGGTGCAGGCGGGGTTCAGCTCCGCGGCGCCACCGCGGCCGCGATGACCGTCGCCACCACCTTGTGGACGGCCTCCGCGTCCGGCGGAGCGCTCTCCCGGTCCGCGAACAGCAGGTGCCCCGTGCCGACGAGGGTGGGCGCGAGGGTGTTGACGTCGGTGTCGGCCGCGATCCGGCCCAGGTCCCGTTCCGCCGTGAGGTAGCCGGCGATCATCGCGGTGGCCTCCATCAGCAGCGGGACGCCGGTGGGCGTGGTCTGCCGCAGCCGGGCGCGCAGTTCGTCCCGCGAGATGACCAGGCCGACGATCGCGATCGCGACGGACGCGAAGAGGGTCGTCAGGGCTTCGGTGAGGTGGCCGGCGACGGTGCCGGTCCCGGCGCGGGCGCGGAGGGCGGCGGACTGGGCGCCGATCCGGGCGATGCGGTCCTGGACGAGCTCGGCCAGGAAGGCGTCGAAGTCGGCGAAGTGCTTGTGCAGGACGCCTTTGGCGCAGCCGGCTTCCGTGGTGACCGCGCGGCTGGTCAGCGCGCTCGGGCCGTCCCTGAGCAGGACGCGCTCGGCGGCGTCGAAGAGCTGCTCGCGCGGGTCGCGCAGGGCTACTCCGGTGGGCAAGGTGGCAACTCCCCGTTGACGAGTGGGCGACCGCCCACTCATAGTGGGCAGATGACCACTCTACCGCCGGGCGGCCCGGGCGATCCCGGCGCGCGCCCCGTTGCCGAGTCGTTCGGTTCCGCGCCCGAGCGCTACGACCGGGCCAGGCCGCGCTACCCCGAGGCGCTGGCGGGGCGGGTCCTCGCGGGGTGTCCCGGAAGGGACGTGCTGGACGTGGGGATCGGGACGGGCATCGTGGCCCGGCTCTTCCGGGCGGCCGGCTGCCGGGTGCTCGGCGTCGACGCGGACCCGCGGATGGCGGCTTACGCGCGGGGCGAGGGGTTCGAGGCGTCGGCGTCGAGGTTCGAGGACTGGGACCCGGCGGGGCGGCAGTTCGACGCGGTGGTGTCCGGCCAGACCTGGCACTGGCTCGACCCGGTCGCCGGGGCCGCGCAGGCGGCGCGGGTGCTCAGGCCCGGCGGGCGGCTCGCGGTCTTCTGGAACGCGGATCGGCCTCCGGCCGGGTTGGCGGCGGCGTTCGGCGAGGCATACGGCCGGTTGCTGCCCGAATCGCTGTCTGCGCGGAGGTGGACGACGGCCTCGTCGGTGGCCGGTTACGCGCGGCTCGCCGCGAAGGCGGCGGAGGGGATGCGGGGGGTGGGGGGTTTCGAGGAGCCGGAGGAGTGGCGCTTTGCGTGGCAGCGGCCGTACACCCGTGAGGAGTGGCTGGACCAGGTCCCCACCACGGGGGACCACACGCGTTTCCCGCCCGAACGCGTGGCCGACTTGCTCGGGGCGCTCGGCGCCGCGATCGACGCGGCGGGCGGGACGTTCACGATGCGCTACACGACGGTGGCCACCACGGCTACGCGCACGCTCCCGCGAGCATGAGGTTCTAGCCGGTTGCCCACCGGCCGGGGGCCCGGCAACTGCCGCAAGTGGCTGCGCAGTCGGCCGCCTGCGGGCGCGCTCTGGCTGGTGGCGCAGTTCCCCGCGCCCCTTTGGGGCGCCCCCTGGCCGGGGGCAGCCAGCCCATCGCCGGCCGGGGGCCCGGCAACTGCCGCATGTGGCAGAGGGAGTCGGGTGGGGGGACCTCAGGGGGAGCCGGGAAAGCAACAGATTTGGACAGTGTGGCACCGGAGGCTCCCGGGAAAGGAAACAAATATTGACGCAACCAATCAGCGCGCGTAACTTCCGTCCTCGTAGCCCCCCACAGCGCTCAACTCCCCGCTCCCACCCCCCATCCAGGAGCACACATGCGCCGCATCCGTTCCTCCGCCGCGAGAGCCTTCCTGGGCGCCGCGGCTGTCCTCGGGCTCCTTCTCGGTGCCTTTCTCACGCTTCCGGGGGCCGCGCAGGCCGCCGGGTCGCAGCCTTGCGACATCTATGCCGCGGCCGGGACTCCCTGCGTGGCCGCGCACAGCACCACCCGTGCACTCTTCTCGTCGTACAACGGGCCGCTCTACCAGGTCACCCGCGCCTCGAACGGGGGCACCGCCGACATCGGGGTGCTCGCCGCGGGCGGGTACGCCAACGCCGCGCAGCAGGACTCGTTCTGCGCGGACACCACGTGCCGGATCAGCAAGGTCTACGACCAGACCTCGCGGCACAACGACCTCTACCCCGGGCCCGCGGGCACGGCCGGCGGGGTCGATCGCGGGGCGGACGCCGCCGAGTTGGCGGTCACGGCCGGCGGGCACAAGGTCTACGGGATCTGGATCTCGCCGGGCGTCGGCTACCGCTCGCACGGCGCCGCCTCGGGCGCCGCGGTGAACGGGCAGCCTGAGGGCGCCTACATGGTGGCCAGCGGCACCCACGTCGGCTCCGACTGCTGCTTCGACTACGGCAACGCCGAGAGCACCCCGGCCGACACCGGCAACGGCCACATGGACGCCGTGAGCATCGCCACCACCTGCTACTTCGCGCCGTGCAACGGCTCGGGCCCCTGGGTCGAGGCCGACATGGAGAACGGCATGTTCCAGGGCGACAACGGCTCCAACACCGCCAACGCCGGCAACAAGAGCGCGTTCGTGACGGCCGTGCTGAAGAACAACGGGCAGACGACGTACGCGCTCAAGGGCGGCAACTCCCAGTCCGGCGGCCTGTCCACGTGGTGGAACGGCGGGCTGCCGACCAGAGGCGGCTACCGTCCGATGCACCAGGAGGGCGGCATCATCCTGGGCACCGGCGGCGACAACAGCAACCGGAACATGGGCACGTGGTTCGAGGGCGTGATGGTGGCCGGCTACCCGACGGACGCCGCCGAGAACGCGGTGCAGGCCAACGTCGTCTCGGTCGGCTACTCCGGCGAGACCAACGTCCCCAACGGCCCGCAGGGCACCATCACCGGCCCCGGCAACCAGTGCGTGGACGTCGCCGCCGACGACACCGGCGGCAACGGCTCGGCCGTCCAGCTGTGGAACTGCCAGTCCTACGCCGAGGACCAGTTCTGGACGCACCACACCAACGGCTCGCTCAGCACGATCGGGCGCTGCCTCGACATCAACGGCAACGGCACCGCGGCCGGCACCCAGGTCGAGCTGTGGGACTGCAACGGTGTCGGCGGCCAGGTCTGGCAACAGCGGTCCGACGGTTCGCTGTTCAACCCGCAGTCGGGACGCTGCCTGGACTCGCCGAGCGGCGCCACCGGCAACGGCACCCGGTTGCAGATCTGGGACTGCAACGGCTCCGCGGCCCAGAAGTTCACCCTGCACTGAGCCCCCGCGGGGGACCTGAGTCCGGCTGACGCCGGCGCCGTTCGATCAACCGGCGCCGGCGTCAGCCGTGTTCGCTGCCGCGCTGTCAGCGGGGCGAGCGCTGGATCAGCTCGTACGTCGCCGAGGTGGCCTCGCCGACGATCAGCTCGTAGCTGCCCACCGACCAGAACCGGCCGGTCGAGCCGATCGGCGCCAGGCCCGTCACGTCGTAGGACTGGGTGACGCCGCCGGGCACGGTGTCGCCCGGCACGGACGTCCACACGCCGTGCCGCAGCCGCCAGTAGACGGCCGGGCCCTCGTAGCCGTTCGGGTCGCCCGAGACCCAGACCGTGCCCTTGCCGTCGCCGCTGATCACACTGGAGCCGAGGTCGAGCCGCGGCCCGGTGGCGTCCAGCCAGCCGTGGCCGTCCCAGTGCAGCACCCGGGTCTGCTGCGGGGTGTCCTCGGTGGCCGTGGTGACCGCGGTGGCCCACACGCTGCGCGCCGACTCCTGGTACACGTCGGTCAGTTGGAGCCCGGTTCCGGTCGGCGAGACGTCCTGCCAGGCGTGGCCGTCCCAGTGCAGGGCCACCGGGCGGGAGGTCAGCCCGCTCACGGTCTGCCCCACCGCCCAGGCGTCGGTGGCCGAACGGGCCTGTACGGAGCTGACGAAGGTGCCGGCCGGCAGCGCCGTGCTCGTCCAGGTGCCGCCGGAGTACGCGGCGACGGCGGAGTCGGTGGCCACCCACAACGTGCCGGGTACGGCCGCGAGTTCGGCGAAGCCGTAGATCTGCCCGTCGGGCAGCGCGGGCAGCTCGACGTTCTTCCAGCGGGTGCCGTCGTAGTGCGCGAGCGTCTCGCGGGTCTGGTCCCAGCCGTACGCCCACACGTCGTGCGCCGAGGCCGCGCTGACCGCCTCCCAGGTGGCGGTCGCCGGGACGCCCGGGGTGGCCTGCCGCCGCCACGCGGTGCCGTTCCAGTGCAGGATGACGCCCTGCGTGGCGCCGCCGTCCACGGTCTGGATGCCGACCGCCCAGGCGGCGTCCGGGCCGGCCGTGGTGACGTCGAACAGGTCGGCGGTGCTGGTCAGTTGGCCGGCCCGCACGGTGTGCCAGGCCGGGGCCGCCGCCGGTGCCGCGCCGGCTCGTGCGGTGTGGGCCGCCGGTGCGGCGACCGCGGCCGGAACGCCGGCGGCGGCGGTCGCGGTGACGACGGCGGCGACGGTCAACGTACTGAGATGAAAACCCGCTCGCATGGTCAAGTCCCCCTTCTCGGCGGGGGAGACCCCAAGATCCCGTGCCCCACCCGCGACTGATCCCGCCCCTTAGACCAGCCGCCGAGCGGAACGGTTGTGCGTCAGTCGGTCGGGTACCAGGTTGCCGCGTTCGGCAGACACAGGGTGCCGACGGGCTTCACGATGGTGACAGGAGAGACCATTGCCTAATACCTCCGTGCGGAAGGAACGTGCGCGAGCTGACCGCCGTCTTGCCGGCGGGGCGGCCGGTTCGCCCGGTCGCACGGCGCAGCCTGAGCCAGGGATCTGAGCGTTTTCTCAATGACTTCTCAATGACCCGGCTGGGGCGCCTGAACGCCCAGGTCAGCGGCTCGACGCCGAGGCGACTCGCGCCCCGGCCCCTCAGCAGGCGCTGCCCGTCGCCAGCCGGGCCCGGATCCTGCCGGCCTCGGCGTCGCCGAGTTTCTCGAAGAACTCCGCGGCCCGCGACCATGCCTCGCGCGCCGCGGCCTCGTCACCGGCCGCCAGGTGCGTCTCACCCAGCCTGACCAGCGTCTCCGCGGCCCCGTGCAGGTCGTCGCAGCCGCGGAACAGCTCCACCGCCCGCTGGAAGCCGGCCACCGCGCCGGCCGGGTCGTCCTTGCAGCGCAGCACGTAGGCCACGCTGTCCCAGGCGTGCGCCTCGCCCTGGGCGTATCCGAGTCCCGCCAGGATCCGCTGGGCCTGCCGGCAGTCCGCGAGCGCCGCGTCGTACGCCCCGGTCTGGGCGCGCAGCCAGCCCGCGTTGTTCAGCGCCCTGGCCTCCGCGACGCGGTCGCCGGCCTGCCGGAACAGGTCGAGCGCGTGCAGGGTGTGGCGCAGCGCCTCTTCAGGCTGCTCGCCCAACTGCCCGACCAGGCCCATCAGTACGTGTGCCTGGAGCACCGGTTCGCCGAGGTCCTTGTGCAGCTCGATCGCCTGCTGGAAGTGCTCGACGGCCTGCCGTTCGCGTCCGCACCGGTGGTGCGCGCGGGCGATGCTGTTGTGGCAGCGGGCCTCGGCGAGCCGGTCGCCGAGCCGTACCGCCGCGTCCAGCGCCACCATGTGCACCCGGACGATCTCCTCCCACAGGCCGCGGCGCTGCATGAACTCCGCGAAGGCCCACGGCAGTTGCCAGGCGTGCCGGTCGAGTCCCGCCTCGGTGGCCGCCGTCAGCAGGGCGGGCAGCGCCACCGACTCCTCGGCGTACCAGCGCAGTCCCTCCGCCGGGTCGGTGAACCGCTCGACCAGGGCGCCTGGTTCGGGCGCGTCGAGGTCGAGGCTGTCGCGGTGCGGGTAGCACAGGTCGTTGGCGGCGCACGCCGAGTGCAGGTAGTAGTCGAGCAGCCGGCTCACCGCCGCGTGCCGGACCGCCGGGCCGTCGGCGGCCTGCCCCTGCTCGGCCGCGTACGCGTGCAGCAGCCCGTGCAGGTACAGCCGTCCCGGCGGCCGGATCTCGACCAGATTGGCGCCGTCGAGCTGCGCGGCCTGCTCCCGGGTGCGGCCGGCCGTCCAGCCGGCCAGGCTCGCGGCAGCCGCCAGCGGCAGGTCGGGAGCCGGGTGCTGGCCCAGGCGGCGGAACAGCAGCGCGGCCGGCTCCGACAGCTCCCGGTAGGAGCGCCAGAACACCCGGCGCAGGTCGATCGACGGGTCGCTGTGGGCGAACGGTTCCAGGTCCGTGCCCGACTGCTCCAAGTCGTCGGCGACCTCGGCCAGTTGCAGGTCGGTGCGGCGGGACAGCCGGGCCGCGACGATCGCCAGCGCCAGCGGGAGCCGGCCGCAGCGCTCGATGATCCGCTCGGCCGCGGCCGGTTCGGCCGCCAGCCGCCCCTTGTCCAGCCAGGCCGCGAGCAGTTGGTGGGCGTCCTCGGCCGTGAGGACGTCCATCTGCACCAGGTACGCGCCCGCCGAGATCGCCAGGCCCGACAGCTCGGAGCGGCTGGTGACCAGCGTCAGGCAGCGCGCTCCCGTCGCGAGCAGCGGCCGCACCTGGCCGGCACCGTGCGCGTTGTCGAGCACGACCAGCACCCGGCGCGCGGCCAGCATGCTGCGGTAGAGCCCGAGTTGGGCGTCCAGCCCGGAGGGCACCTTGTTCTCGGGGACGCCGAGCGCGCCGAGGAACCGGGACAGGACCACGCCCGCGTCATCGGGGTCGACGGTGCTGAGGTCGGCGTAGAGCTGGCCGCCGGGGAAGCGGTCGCGGCGCAGGTGCGCCCAGTGCAGCGCCAGCGAGGACTTGCCCACCCCGGGCGGCCCGGATATCGCGCAGACCGCCGCCGGGCCGGGCCGGTCGTCGGCGCCGATCGCGGCCAGCCGGCCGAGCTCCGCCTCCCGCCCGACGAAGTGCCGCGAGACCATGGGCAGTTGGAGCGGTACGGGGCGGGCAGCGCCGGTGGCCGGCTCGCCCGAGCGCAGCAGCATCCGGTGCACTCGGCGCAGCGACGTACCCGGCTCGACCCCCAACTCCCGTGCCAGCGTGCGGCGTACCTGCGCGAAGTGGGTCAGCGCCTCCGCCGTACGGCCCCTGGCGTGCAGCGCCTCGATCAGCGCGGCCGACACCAACTCGTCGAGCGGGTACTCCTCGGCCAGCGGCGACAGCGCCGACACCACGGCCGCGGCGTCCCGGTCGCCCACCGCCCGCGCCCAGTCGAGCAGCGCCTCCTTGCGCTCGTCGCGCAGCCGGCGGCCGGCCCGCTCCGCCCACTCGCCGGGCAGCCCGGTCAGCGGATCGCCGCGCCACAGCGACAGGGCCTCCGCCAGGCCCGGCGCCGGATCGGCCGCGGACATCGCCGACTTGGCCAGGCGGCGGAACCGCAGCACGTCCACCGCGGACTCGTCCACGTCCAGCAGATAGCCGCCGAGCCTGCGGACGACGTCGCCGTCGCCGTCCAGCACCTCGCGGCGGATCCGGGTGATCACCGTGTACAGGGTGCGGCGGGCGCCGGCCGGCACCTGCTCGCCCCAGACCCTGGACAGCAGCGACTCCACCGGCACCACCCGGCCGACCTCCCAGGCCAGCGCGGTCAGCGCGAGCGCGACCTGAGGCGGGCCGACCGGCCGGCTCTGCCCCGAACGCTCCACTTCCACCGGCCCGAGCAACCGGATCAGCACAGCGGCCACCCCCTTGCGTGTGGGCCACCGAGCGTAACGCGCCGTGCCTGGCGGGCAGCGCGCGGTACCCGGAACGCGGAGGTGCGGGTCAGTTCTGGGTCGCGAAGACGATCAGGTTGTCCACGGGGTGGCCGTTCGCGTCGAACGCGCCGTCGCAGGTGATCAGCCGCAGGGCGTGGGCCGGGGTCGGCCCGTAGACCTGCTGGGTCGGGAACGCCTGCTTGCTGACGCTCTCGGTGGAGGTGACGGTGAAGTGCGAGGACTCGCCGCGGGCGTCCGTCACGGTGATGTCCGCGCCCTTGGAGATGTCCTTGAGGTCATGGAACACGGCGCGGCCGTACCGGGTGGAGTTGTGCCCGATGATCACGGCGGGCCCCGGCTGCCCCGGCATCGGCCCGCCGGTGTACCAGCCGGCGGTCATCCCCTTGTCGGGGGGCGGCACTTCGACGGTGCCGTCGGATTGGAGGCCGAGGCGCATGAGGGAGGCGGAGATGTGGATGGAGGGGATGACGATTTTCGCGGGGGCGGCGGGGGGAGCCGACGCGGTCGACGCGTCGGGGGCGGCGGGGGTGGCCGGGGTGGTGCCGGCCGGCACCGTGGCGGGCACCGTGGCCGCGGTGGTGGCGGTGCCCGAGGTGGAGGAGCAGCTCGCCAGCGCGGCGAGGGTGGCGGGTACGAGCAGAAGGACGGCGGTGGCTCGCCGTGCGGCGGGCTTGAAAGGTGACACGGCTGGCTCCGGTACGGCTAGTCGAAGATCAACGGGCCCGCGATCGCACCGCCCCACCGGCCGGTGGGTTGGGCTGCGACCGCAGCCCGTTGCGGTGGGTGGGCTTGTGCGGGCCCGCTGTGGCTGAGCGCGCAGTTCCCCGCGCCCCTTTAAAACGCGGTCCGCTCGCGTCGGGCGTTGCTGGCGCGGCTTGGCGTGCGGTCCGCTCGCGCGGTGGGCGCCGCCACGGGGGCGGGCGGCACCCACCTGTCGGTGGGTTGGGCTGCGACCGCAGCCGTTTGCGGTGGGTGGGCTTGTGCGGGTCCGCTGTGGTTGGCGGCGCAGTTCCCCGCGCCCCTTTACATGCGGTCCGCTCGCGCGAGAGGGGTTTCGCTGACGGTTGGCGTCAACGGGCGCCCCTTACATGCGGTCCGCTCGCGTCGGGCGTTGCTGGCGCGGCTTGGCGTGCTTTCCGCTCGCGCGAGAGGCGTTTCGCTGACGGTTGGCGTCAACGGGTGCCCCGTCAGGGGCGCGGGGAACTGCGCGACCAGCCCCCACCGGGCGGTGGGTCGCGGGCGACCGCAACCTGTTGCGGTGTTGGGGCCGTCCGGCGCCGGCGGCCGGTGGCCCCAACTGCGGTCGCGCGCCCCCCACGGCGAGTGGGTCAGTTCGCCTCGTGGGCGGTGGAGCGGCGGCGGAGGACGATCGTGCCCGCTCCGGCCAGGAGCAGGGCGGCGGCGGAGGAGGCGATCAGGGTTGACGTCGTGTTGCTGCTGCCGCCGCCCTGGGTCGCGGGGGCCTCGCCCGCGGCCACCGGGCCGCGGGGCATCGTCTTGGTCGGGGCTGCGCCCTTCGCGGCCTTCGCGGCCTGCGCGGCCCGGTCGGCCGCGGCCTTCTTCTCGGCGACGGCCTTGTCGCGGGGGGAGGACGCGGCGGCGGACGCCGTGGGAGTGGGCTTCGGGGTCGAGTCGGCGACGGCCACTGCGGCCGGGAGCAGCATCGTGCCGGCCGCGACGGCGGTGAGGACGGCGAAGCGGAGGCGGAGGTGGCGGGACATGTGAGGCTCCAGTTCCAGCCCGGCCGGTGGTACCTGTCTGCCGGGTGGCAGCAGGCTCCGGGCGTGCTCCCAGACTGGCAACGACCTGTGAGGAACCTGTTAGGAAGTCATAGTGATCGCATCATCCGTGGGGCGGGTGTGACGACCCGGCCGCCTCCGGCCCGTCCTCAACTTCCCCCGGGCGCCCCGCCGTCGGCAGCCGCAGCGTGAAAACGGAACCCTCGCCCACCGTGCTGGTGACCCCCGCCGTCCCGCCGTGCGCCTCGGCGAGCTTCAGCACGATCGGGAGGCCGAGGCCGCTGCCTCCCGTGCTGCGCGTCCGGGACTTGTCGGCGCGCCAGAAGCGGTCGAAGACGTGCGGCAGGTCCTGCGCGGAGATGCCGCTGCCCGTGTCGGCGACCTCGAGCACGATCTCGCCCGGCGGCCCCGCGGCCCGCGCGCGAAGCGTCACCGTCCCGCCGGGGGGCGTGTGGCGCAGGGCGTTGGAGACCAGGTTGCTCACGGCCTGCCGCAGCCGCACCGGGTCCGCGTCGAACGTGTCGAACTCCGCCGGCCACGCGCCCCCTTCGGGCGGCCCGGCGACCACCAGCGTGACGCCGGCCGTCTCCGCCCGGCCCTGGTGCGCCGCGGCGACCTGGCCGAGCAGCTCGTCCACCCGCACCGGCTCCAGGTGCAGCCGCAGCGCGCCCGCCTCCGCCGCCGCCAGGTCCTGGAGGTCGTCGATGATGTGCTGCAACTGCACCGCCTCTTCGAGCAGCGACGCGACGAACGCCGGGTCGGGCTCGGCGAGTCCGTCCTGTGCCGCCTCCAGCCAGCCGCGGATGTTGCTCAGCGGCGTACGCAACTCGTGGGCCACGTCGCTGACCATCACCTTGCGCTGCTCCTCCAGCCGCGAGCGGTGCAGCGCCATGTCGTTGAAGGTGGCCGCCAGCCGGCCGATCTCGTTGTCCGCGCCGACCGGCACCGGCTCGGAGGCCAGCCCGTCCCGCATCCGCTGGGCCGCGCCGGTGAGCGCGTGCAGCGGGCGGACCAGCCGTACCCCGGCGATCACCGAGGCGCCGACCGTGAGGACCAGCACCAGCGCCGTGACCCCGGCGATCCGGGCGGTGTTGGACGGCGACAGGTCGAATCCGGGCACGCTGACCGCGCCCGGCGAGTCGATGAACAGCAGGGCGGGCGCGGCCACGTACGCGGTCAACTGCTCGCGCCGGGCGCTGTCCACGCAGGAGCCGATGGCCCGGTCGTCGGCGCTGTTGAGGGCCTTGGGCAGCGGCGCGGTCAGCGGTTTGCCCGCGTCACTGGGCGACCGCTCCTTCTCCTGGGCAGCCTTGGCCTCCGCGGCCTTCTTCGCGGCGGCGGCGGACCGGTTCTGGGCGGCCTGCTCGTCGGCGGCCCGCTTCTTCTCGGCGCGGGCGGCGCTGATGTCTCTCGTGCCGGACGTGGGGGCGGCGGCGGGATCGCCGGACGGGTACGGGTACGGATACGGCGTCGGACTGGCGGTGGCCGGCTCCCCGCCCGTCGCGGGGCTCTGGCCGGCCCGCGTCGCGTACCCGCGGTCCCAGGACAGATCCGGGTTGAGCTTGAGCTTCACCGCCGGGCGCCCCTGCCGCTTCAGGCAGGCGTCGGCCAGCTGGTCGAGCGCGCCGAGCGCCTTCTTCTCGGTCGCGGTGGGCGCGTCCGCGCCGGTGTCGCGGCACTTCTCCTCGGTCAGGGTGTCGGTGGAGTCGCCGACGAACTGCACCCGGGGCCGGCCGCTCGGGCCGATGGCGACGTCCGCCGCGATGCCCAGACTGCTGAGGCAGCTCACGCTCCGGTCGGCGGCCTTGCGCAGTTGCGCGACCTCGCTCGCGGGCAGCTGGAACGGGCCGACCGCCCGCGGATCGACCCGGTCCGCGCCGGCCTCGGCGGCGTCCGGCACCAGGGCGGTGTCGACGGACAGCGGATCGACGACCGCGGCGGACTGCGCGGGCAGCGGGGTGGTGGCGGACCCGCCGGACGATCCGGCCGATCCGGTGGCGGAGTCGAAGATCGGGCGGCGGTCCTGGGTGGTGAGGGCGATCCGGCGGCCGGACTGCCGGGCCAGGTTCCGTACGGTGTCGCCGACGCCGTCCCAGTCGGGGTGGGTGGCCGCGTAGCCCATCAGGGCGTTGTAGATCTCGGCGTCGGCGCTCAGGGTCTGGCCCTGCTCCTGGTGGATCGCGCCGGTGGTGGTCTGCACGGCGAGCCAGGCGGTGGCGGCGACGGAGCAGGACGCGACGAGGGCGGAGACGATCAGGAGGCGGCCGAGGAGGCTCTTGCGGAGCGGCATCCGGGCGCGGCGGGGGGTCTTGGCGGGGCGGGGGCTCCGGGGCGGGCCGGGTGTGCGGGCCGGGCGCGGTGTCCAGGTCCGGCGCGGTGTGCCGGCCGGGCGGTCAGGGCGTCGCACGGCGTATGTTCTTCGCGTCGCTCTTGGCCGGGTCGGTCAGCTTGTAGCCGACGCCGAACACGGTGATCAGCCGGGCCGGCCGCCGCGGGGTCCGTTCGATCTTCTTGCGCAGGTGCATGACGTGCACGTCGACGCTGCGGTCGCTGATGTACTTCTCGAAGCCGTGCAGCTCCTCCAGCAGGCGCTGCCGGGTGAAGACCCGGTCCGGCTCGGTCGCCATCGCCGCCAGGATCCGGAACTCGCCCGGCGTGCAGACCACGGGCGTGCCGTCCACTGACACCTCGTGCCTGGCCGGATCGACGCTCAGCGCGCCGACCGACAGCGGGCCGTCCTCGTCGGCGACGGCCTGGACGGGTTCGGGAGCGGGGGCCGCCGGCGGGCGGCGGCGGCGCAGCAGCGTACGGACCCGGGCCATCAGCTCCCGCGGGCTGAACGGCTTGGTCATGTAGTCGTCGGCGCCGAGGTCGAGGCCGAGCAGCAGGTCGTCCTCGGTGCTGCGGGCGGTGAGGATCAGCACGGGCACCTCGCGGCGCTCGGCGCGCAGGATCCGCACGACGTCCAGGCCGTCGGCTCTGGGCATCATCACGTCGAGGACGAGCAGGTCGGGCTCCGCCCGCCGCACCCCCTCCAGCGCCGCCATGCCGTCCTCGACGACGGTGACGGTGTGGCCCTCGTGCTCCAGGTAGCGGCGGACCAGTTCGGCCTGCTTGGCGTCGTCTTCAGCGACCATGATGTCTGCGCACACACCCTGAGGGTAGCCAGCGCGGGGTGCGGCGCCAGGGGCGTTCGGGGCACTTGGTGTGCCTGTTGCGCCCGGGGCGGCGGTCACACGTAGTCGTCCAGCCGGGCCACGGTGAAGCCCTGCGCGGCGATCGACTTCAGCATGATCCCCACCATCTTCGTCATCGACTCGCCCTTGAGCTGGGACGGTCCGCGGAAGTGCGCGAGGACGATGTCGCCGGGGTGGAACTTCTTGGTCGGGTCCTGGAACGTGACCCGCTTGATCTGCATGGTCTCCCGCCACAGGATGGCCGCGCGCAGGCCGCCGCAGGATTTCGCGGCGGCGAGGGTGGCGGCGTTCCAGTCGCCGTACGGGGGGCGGAACAGGCCGGGGCGGACGCCGTACTCGTGCGTCAGCTTGGCCTGCTGCGTGCAGATCTCGGCGCGCTGGCCCGCCGCCGAGTCGGTGGGGAGGTCGGCGTGGGTGAGGGTGTGGTCCTGTATGGAGTTGCCGAGGGCCTGGAGCGGCTTGAAGTAGCCGTAGTCGCTCTTGATGATGTCGTCGGTCAGGAACATCGTGAACGGGATGTCCAGGTCGCGCATCATCGCGACGAAGCGGGGGTCTTTCTCGGCGCCGTCGTCGAACGTGACGAAGACGATCTTCTGGGTGGTGGGTATCCGGCTGACGACCGGCATCAGCCCGGGGCCGGTGCGGACGGGTTTGACGGCGGGCGGGTGGGGCGGCAGCGGGAGGAGGGGCACGCCCCATTTGTGGAACGCGGCGGCCCGGTCGGCCCCCGGGGCCTTGGCCGCGTGCGTCGCGGCGGGCCGGACGGGGGCGGGCGAGCCGGTCGGCGGACCGGCGGCCGCGCTCGACCCGGAGCACCCGGTGGCGGCGGCCATCACCAGCCCGGCTGCCGCCGAGGCCGCCAGGACGGCCCTGGCCCACTTCCCGGGCCCTGATCTCACGCGCATCACGTCTCGTCCCGCCTCACCGCTCGCCGGCGACCGCCGGGGTTCACCTGGGATGATGCGGATCCGGTTCCCGGGGTTCCCTCTGCGACCGCAACCGGTCGCGGCGGTCGGGCTTGTGCGGGTCCGCTGTGGTTGGCGGCGCAGTTCCCCGCGCCCCTAAAAGCGGTCCGTTCGCGTCCGGCGTGAGGAATGCGCCCCGACAGGGGCGCGGGGAACTGCGCGACCGGCCACGACGGGGGCGGGTGCCGGGGGCGGCCGGATGGGGCTGGGCGGGGGCTCGCCTGTAGGGCGTTCTGTTCGCGTCCGGCGTGAGGAATGCGTCCCGACAGGGGCGCGGGGAACTGCGCGACCGGCCACGACGGGGGCGGGTGCCGGGGGCGGCCGGATGGGGCTGGGCGGGGGCTCGCCTGTAGGGCGTTCTGTTCGCGTCCGGCGTGGGGAATGCGCCCCGATAGGGGCGCGGGGAACTGCGCGACAAGCCACGACGGGGCCGAGGGCCGGGGGCGGCCGGATGGGGCTGGGCGGTGGGGGCCCCGGCCGCCGCGTTACAGAGGGGTGCTCGCCTGTTTGAGGGACTGGCGGAGCCAGCGTTGGGCGGGGTCGGCGTCGAGGCGGGCGTGCCAGAGGAGCCTGACGTCCAGCTCGGGGAGGGGAGCGGGGATCTCGAACCACCGGATGGCGAGCGTCCGGCTGTACTGCTCGGCCAGGCGCCGGGGGACCAGGCCCACGTACGGGCTGGACGCGACCAGCAGCGTGGCCAGGGCGAAAGCGGGGACCACCGCCGCCACCCGGCGTTGCAGGCCGGCCGCGGCCAGAGCGTCGTCCAGCGGGCCCCTGGTGCGCCCCCGGCGGGAGGCCGACACGTGGGGGTGACGGCACAGCTCCCGCAGGCTCGGGCGGCGGTGGCGGCCGAGCGGGCTGTCCGCGCGGACGATCCCGACGACCCGCTCCCGGTACAGCAGCGCCGAGCGGATGTCGGGCGCGACCACGTCGTTGACCCCGATGTCCAGGTCAACCGACCCGTCGCGCAGCGCCTCCACGCTCTCGTCGCCCTCGCCGACGAACCGCAGCACCACCCCGGGCGCGACCGCCGCCGTCGCCTCGACGGCCGCCACCGCCAGCGTCGCCGCGACCCCGTCGTTGATCCGGATGCTGAAGGTCCGTTCGAGGTCCCCGACGCTGACCTCCCGATCCGCGCTGATCAGCGCGGACGCCTCCTCCAGCAGCGACCGCACCCGCGGCGCCGTGCGCAGCGCGAACGGCGTCGGCGCCATCCCGCGCCCGGCCCGCACCAGGATCGGGTCGCCCATGGCCCGCCGCAGGCGGCCGAGTGCGCGGCTGGTCGCCGGGACCGACAGGTGCAGCCGCTCGGACGCGGCCGTGACGCTGCCGTCCTGGAGCAGCGCGTCGAACACGCGCAGCAGGTTGAGGTCGAGCTGATCCGCGGCAGGCATAATTGCATCCTACGCAATAACTCCTTGCCAAAGTTGCGTGGCGCGAACAGGTAAGCCGAACCTAACGTCGTCGGCATGGCTACCAACGACCTGATCCGCGCCCCCGCCGTGCGCGACGAGCCCCCGCCCGCCCCGCACCGCGCCCTCCTCGCGCTGATGTGCGCCTGCGTCGTCCTCGTCGTCGGCATGGTCGCCGCGATCAACCTCGCCGTCCCGATGCTCGCGGCCAGCGCCCTGCATCCGTCCGCGTCGGCACTGGTCTGGATCGTGGACACCTACGTGATCTTCTTCGCGTGCCTGGTGATCCCCGGCGGCGCCGCCGGCGACCGCTTCGGCCGCAAGGGCGTGCTGCTGGCCGGCCTCGGGCTGTTCGCGGCCGGCGCGATGCTGTCCGCGGTCGCGCCGGACGTGCCGCTGCTGCTGGTCGGCCGGGCCGTGACCGGGGCCGGGGCCGCCGCCGTCCTGCCCAACACCCTCGCCGTCCTGCTGCACGCGGTGCCGGCCGCCCGCAAGGGCCCGACGATCGCGGTGTGGGCGTCGATGACCGGCATCGGCGGCGTCATCGGCAACGTCGGCGGCGGCGCGGTGCTGTCCGGCGGCTCGTGGCGCTGGCTGTTCGCCGCCGCCGTGCCGATCGCGCTGCTGCTCGCCGCGCTGACGGCCCGGATCGTGCCGGTGTCCGCGCGGCACGACCGCCGGCTCGATCCCGTCGGCGCGCTGCTGCTCGTCGGCGCCTGCGTGGCGCTGCTGCTCGGCATCGTGCAGGGCCCCGAACAGGGCTGGGGCAGCCCGCTGGTGATCGGCGGCTTCGCCGGCTCGGCCGCGCTGTTCGCGGCCTGGACGCTGGTCGAACTGCGCGTCGAGCACCCGCTGTTGGACCCCCGGCTGTTCCGCGTCCCGGCGCTGCGCAGCGCCTGCCTGGGCATGACGGCGATCTTCTTCGGGATGTTCGCGCTGTTCTACGTCAACGCCTCGTTCCTGCAGTACGGCAAGGGCTTCAGCGTGCTGCGGACGGGTCTGGGGATCATCCCGCTGACCGTCCCGATCATCCTCGGCGGCCGGTACGTCGGACACCTGGTGCGGCGGATCGGCATGGACGCCACGATCGCGCTGGCCTTCGCCTTCGTCGGCTGCGGGCTGCTCGGCCTGTCCACCGTCGGCGCGCACACGCCCTACCCCGGATACGCGGGCTGGCTGGTGCTGACCGGCATCGGCGTGACGCTGTCGCTGCCGACGCTCTCCGGTGCGATCTCCGGCGCGCTGCCGTCCGCGCAGGCCGGCGTCGGGGCCGGACTCCAGTCCACCACACGGGAGTTCGGCAGCGCGCTGGGCGTCGCGGTGATCGGTACGGTGCTCACCGCGCGGTTCGTCGCCGCGCTGCCGCCGGACCTCCGCAGCGGCCACCACCACCCGCACACCGTGGCGCAGGCGCTCGCCACCACCCCGCCCGGCCGCGCCCACGACATCGTCACCGCGTTCGTCTCGGGCGCGGACAGCGCGCTGCGGGCGATCGGCGTGACCGTCCTGGTCCTCGGCGCCCTCGTCCTGCTCCAGTCGCTGCTGTCCCGGCGCGGCGCCGGAACCCCGGCCGACGCCGCCAACTGACCACCCCCGTAAGCCCTCACGCTCACCAGAAGGAAGACAGACATGCGGATCTTCGTCACCGGAGCCACCGGCTGGATCGGCTCGACCGTCGTGGACCAGCTGCTCGACGCCGGGCACGACGTCACCGGTCTTGCCCGTTCCGCCGCCTCCGCCACCGCACTTGAGGCCAAAGGCGCGGCGGCGCTGCGCGGCGACCTCGACGACCTCGACGGGATCAGGGCCGGCGCCGCCGCCGCGGAGGCCGTCGTGCACCTCGCCAACAAGCACGACTTCGCCAGCCCGGCGCTCAACAACAAGGCCGAGCGGGGCGCCGTGCAGGCCATCGGCGACGAACTCGCCGGTTCCGACCGGCCGTTCGTGCTCGCCGCCGCCATGTTCCGGCTCGCGCCGGGCCGGGTGGCCACCGAGCAGGACCGGTCACCGTTCCACGGGATCGACTCGATGCGCGGCGGCAGCGAGAACCTGGCGCTGGAGTTCGCGGAGCGCGGCGTCCACACGATCGTCACGCGGTTCGCGCCGACCGTGCACGGCGACGGCGACAACGGGTTCACGGCCGCGCTGGTGGCCACCGCCCGCGCCAAGGGCGTCTCTGCGTACATCGGCGACGGCGCCAACCGGTGGGCGGCGGTCCACCGTCTCGACGCCGGGCGGATCGTCCAACTCGCCCTCGACAAGCGGCTGTCGGCCGGCACCGTGCTGCACGCCGCCGCCGAGACCGGCGTCCCGACCCGCGAGATCGCCGAGGCGATCGGCCGCGGCCTCGGCATTCCGGTTGCCTCCGTCCCGGCCGACCGGGCGGCCGAGCACTTCGGCTGGCTGAGCCGGTTCTACGAGACGGACATGGCCGCGGCCTCCGAGGCCACCCGCGCGGTGCTCGGCTGGACACCGGGCGGACCGACGCTGGCCGGGGACCTCGGAAGCGGGTGCTACTACCGCTGAACGGGGCCGGCGTCGCGCGTCAACTACCGCCGGACGGGGGCGGATCGGCGGGGCCGGCGTCGGCAAATGTCGGTAAAGCAACGGCCCCGTTGCGGCAAAGTGCGGGTTCCGCTGCCATCTCGCCGTTTCCGGGACGGCCCGCCTCCCGGTGCGGGACACTGACGGCGTTTCCAGGGGGCGAGTGGCAACGGGTCGCGCCGGACCGAGTCCGGCTGCGCGGCCCGTGAGGGGGCGGGGTGCGGACTCCGATAAGTGATCCGCTGATGGTGGGGCCGTACCGGATCGTCGGCCGGCTCGCCTCCGGCGGCATGGGCTGGGTGTACCTCGGCAGGTCCGCCAGCGGGCGGGCGCTCGCGGTGAAGGTGGTGCGGCCGGAGATCGCGTCCGACCCGCAGTTCCGCGGCCGGTTCGCCCGCGAGGTCGACGCCGCCCGCGCGGTCAGCGGCGCGTTCACCGCGCCCGTCGTCGACGCCGACCCGACCGGCGACCCGCCGTGGCTCGCGACGCTCTACGTGCCCGCGCCCTCGCTCGCCGACGCGGTACGGGCCGACGGGCCGCTGCCCGAACCCGCCGTGCGGGCGCTCGCGGCCGGGCTGATCGAGGCGTTACAGGCGATCCACGCGGTCGGCGTCGTGCACCGGGACCTCAAGCCCGCCAACGTGCTGCTGGCCGAGGACGGGCCCCGGGTCATCGACTTCGGCATCTCGCTGTTCGGCGCCCCCAGCACGATGACGCAGGTGGGGACGGTGATGGGCACGCCGCCCTTCATGTCGCCCGAGCAGTGCGCGAGCCGGCCGGCCGGGCCGTCGAGCGATGTGTTCTCGCTCGGCGCGGTGCTCGCCTACGCCGCGAGCGGGGTGCCGCCGTTCGGGTCGGGCGCCGGGGTGATGTACCGGATCAGCCATGAACTGCCCGTCCTTGACGGGGTTCCGGCCGGGCTGCGCGGGCTGGTCGAGAGCTGCCTCGCAAAGCGGGCGGAGGAACGGCCGGGGCTCGCCCGGCTGCTGGAGCAGATCGTCGGCCCGGACGGGGAAGACGAGCCCGCCACCGTCACCGGACCCGTTGCCTCTGAACAGCCGTGGCCCGCGCCCGAGTTCGGCACCCAGTGGCCGCCGCCGACCGTCGTGGACGACATCCGGCAGCGCAACGAGGACCTGGCGGCCCGGGTCGACACCCGCTCCTCGGCGGCGGCGGTGCCGTCCTATCTGCTGCTGCACGCCCGGACGCTGCTCGACGCGGGGCTGACCGACGCCATGGTCGCCGGGGCGGTGCGCCGTGTCTGACCCCGAGGCCGCAGCCGACGAGCAGCTCGAACTCGGCCCCGACTGGCGGACGCTGGTCAACTCCTGGGCGCAGCAGGGCGGTTATCCGGCGACCGGCGACGAGGACTCGCTGTCCCTGGAGTTCGACCTGCCGGCCACCGGCCGCCGGATCACCATCCGCTTCATGACGGCCAGGGACCTGCTGGTCGCCTTCATGACCGACGGCAACACCCTGCGCCCCGACCAACTGGCGATCGGCGCCGCCGCGTCGAACGCGTGGAACACCGAGCAGCTGCTCCCGATGCTGTCGGTCTGGGACGTGCGCGGGCCGAGCCCGTGTCTGGCCGGGGTCTGCGTCCTGCCGCTCACCTGCCGGATGTCACGGCGGGAGTTCGGCGTGCTGGCCGACAGGTGGGCCGAGCACGCACGCCAGATGTTCACCCGGTGCCACCGGGTGTTCCAGCTCTAGCCGGAGGGGCCCCACGTGTCATCCGATACGGCACACCGCTCGTCCGACCCGGCACGCCGGGGCCGCCGCCGCCCGGTCGCCGTGACCATCGCGGCCATCGCGGCCACCGGGCTGGCCGGGCTGCTGGCGTTCGGCCTGGCGGCGGCCGGTCCCGCCGCGGCCGACACCTCGCCGCGCCCCGCCACGACGACGACCGCCTGCCCGCAGACGCCGACCCCGACCCCGACGCCCAAAGCCGGCGCCACCACCCCGCAGTCGTCCTCGAACACGATCACCGTGGTCAAAGTGTCCGGCAGCAAGGAGAGTTCGAGCGGGAAGGACGGAAAGAAGAAGACCGCCTCGCCGAGCCCCTGCCCGGGCACGTCCACAGGCGGCGGCCACGGCTGGCTGGTCCCCGGCGCGATCGCCGCCGGCCTGCTGGTGCTGTGCACAGCGCTCGGCACCGCGATCCGCCGCTCCGGCCGCACCTCGCACCCGCCGGCCCACACCCCGGCCGCCGTCCCGTACGCCCACCGCGCGTCGGCGGGCCCGGCGACCAGGCGCCCGCCGGCCCCGACTCCGGCCCCGACCACGGCCGAAGCCCCCGTCCCGCCCCCGCGCCGTACCGCCGCCACCCCGCGCCCGCCCGGCCTGCGCCCCGCCACCGTCAGCACCCATCTTCACCCCCAGGGCTACGTCGCCATCGACGACTGCCTCTACCGGGCGACCTGGGCGGAACCCGGTGAACTCCCGCCAGGCCCGGGCGAGTCCGTCGCCGTGGCGCACCCCGATCCGCACGACGACTCGCGGGACCCCGGCGTCCTGCTCGCCTTCCCCGCCGACCCGCCAGCTCCAGGGAGACACCATGCGCGATGACACCCACCCCAGAACCGTCCTGAACAACCCGCAGGCCGCGGCGATGCCGCAGCAGTACGCCGACATCGAGATCGAGAACAACGCGCAGCGGCTGCCGCTGGTGCTGTGCCTGGACACCTCGCACTCCATGTCGGGCGCCCCGATCGCCTCGCTCAACGAGGCGCTGCGCGCCTGGACCAGGGAGCTGCACGACGACGTGGCCCTCAGCTACAGCGTCGAGGTCGCCGTGCTGACCTTCGGGGACAACGGCGTGAACGCGTGGCAGGGCCCGACGGTGCTGCCGCCGAACAGCCCGGTCAGCCCGTTCGTGCCCGCCCACCGGTTCCAGCCGCCGCAGTTGAGGGCGGCCGGGGTGACCCAGATGGCCGAGGCGCTGGAGCTGGCGATGCAGGTGGTGGCGGCCCGCAAGGCCGAACTGCGGCAACTCGGCCTCCAGTACTACCGTCCGCAGGTGTGCCTGGTCACCGACGGGCTGCCGACCGACGCCACCGGGCACCTCAGCGACAGCTGGCAGCAGGTGGTGCCGGTGGTCACCGAGGCGCAGCAGGCCAGGCGGTTCCGGCTCTACGCGATCGGCGTCGGCAGCATCACCGACCGCGGCGAGGCCGTACTGCGGGCTTTCGCACCGACGTTCAACGCCCGCCTGCAGGGGTTCCCGTTCCGCGAGCTGCTCCAGATGATGTCGGCCAGCGCCAACGCCGAGCAACGCGGCGCGGGGGACGAGGTCTTCGAGAAGATCTTCAGCCAGTTCAAGACACAGCGCCCCGCCTGGGAAGCCTGAACCACCGCTGGTCCGAGGGACTTTGGGGGACGACGATGGCAGGTATCACATCCACCGCCGGGCGGTCCGGCGTGACGGCCGGGCCCTGGCGGGTGCACGGCGTCAGCGTCGAGGGCTACCGGCACCGGCGGACCGGCACGCCCTGCCAGGACGCCTGGCGGCACGAGGTGTCGGGCCCGCCCGGCGCACGGGTGACAGTGCTCGCGGTCGCGGACGGCGCAGGCAGCCGCTCGCGCTCCGACGAAGGCTCCGCGCTCGCCGTCCAGTTGGCCGTCGAGTGCTTCGCGCGCCGCGCGGCCGGCTGGCCGCAGACCACCGCCGGGGTGCGGGACGGGCTGCGGGACGGATTCCTCGACATCCGCGCCGAGTTCCTGCGCAGAACCGGGGACGAGGCGGCGGAGTTCGCGACCACGCTCACCGTCGTGGTGCTCGCGCCCGACTGGACCGGGCACCTCAGCGTCGGCGACGGCTTCGCGGTGCTGCGGGCCGGATCGGTGGACGGGGTACGGCAGTTCCACCTGCTGCCGCAGCCGGCGGCGGCCAGCGAGTACAGCAACGAGACGGTGTTCCTGACCTCCGCGGAGGCCGACCGGTGGATCCGGGTGGACTGCGTACGCGACCCCGGCGTCGACGGGGTGCTGCTGTCCACCGACGGCCTCGCGCAGATCGCGCTGACCTGGGCCGACGGCGCCCCGCAGCAGCCCAGCCAGTCCTTCGTGACGGCCGTCCTGCAGAGCCTGGACGCGCCGGGCGCCGACCCCGACCAGGACCACGAGGCGCTGGCGGCGCTGCTGCGCTCGGACCGGCTGACCCAGGTCAACGCCGACGACAAGACGCTGCTGCGGGCGGTGCGGCCGTGAGCGGGCGGCGGATCCTGCTGAACGGGCGGCCGGCCGAGCTGTCCGAGCAGCCGCTCAAGAGCGGCGGCGAGGCCGCGGTGTTCACCGTGGCCGGTGACGACGGCGTCGTGGTCAAGCTCTACCGGGACACCCCAGGACCCGAGCAGGAGCGGCGACTTGAGCGGATGCTGCTGATGAACCCGCTCGGCGGCCGGCCGGTCGGGTCGTCCCAGCCGTCCGAGCTGGCCTGGCCCACCGCGTCGGCCCGCGGCCTGGACGGGGACTTCCTCGGCTACGCGATGCGGCGGTTCGGCGAACCCCAACACGTGCGGCTGATCGGGCTGTTCACCCGGGCGCAGCGGCTGCGGCTGTTCCCCGAGCACGCGGACTGGCGGTTCCTGCTCGGGGTGTGCTGGAACCTGGCGTTCATGACCGCGCGGATGCACGCGGAGGATCTGGTCGTCGGGGACTTCTCCAGCAACAACGTGGTGGTGGACGGCAACGGCTACGTCACCTTCCTCGACTGCGACTCGATCGCGTTCACCGACCCCACGACGCGGGAGTCGTTCCCGTGCCTGATGCAGACCGCCGACTACTGCGCCCCCGAACGGCAGAAGGGCGGCCCGGCGACCGCCGCCACCGACGACTTCGCGCTCGCGGTGCTCGTGTACCAGCTGCTCACGGTGGGCAACCACCCCTTCGGGGGCGTGCCGCACGACAGCGACTCGCAGGCGACGGTCAAGGACAACATCGCGGCGAGCTGCTCGTACGTGGTCCAGCCCGAGCGGCTGATCGTCCCGCGCGGCGCGCTCGACCCGGCGGTGCTGCCGCCCCCGCTGCTGACCCTGGCCCGGGCGGCGTTCGGCCCCGGCGTGCTCGACCCGGCCGCCCGCCCGTCCGCCGAGCAGTGGCTGCGCGCCCTGGACCAGGAACGCGCCCGAGTCCGCCGCTGCCCGGCGCGGCCGCACCACGCTTACGGCTCCCACTTGGACGGGTGCCCCTGGTGCGAACGGGAGCGGCGCACCGGCCAGGACGATTTCAACCTGCCGGTACCCCCGCCGCCCCCGCGGCCCCCGGCTGCCCCGGTGCGGGCGCACCAAGGCCGTACGGCGCTGATCGCGGTGGTGGTTCTGCTGCTGATCGTGATCCTCCTCGTGGTGGCAAGCTGACGCGACCTGCCGCGTCGCCCGGGCCGCACGTTGCTCCCGGCCCGCAAGGGCGCTCTCCAGGGGCGCGGGGCTGTGTCTGATGTGCGGCTCCGCCGCGTGGGCGCGACTTACCCCGGCATCACCAGGGGCGCGGGACTGTATTCGATTTGCGGCTGCCGCCGCGTGGGCGCGACTTACCCCGGCATCACCAGGGGCGCGGGGAACTGCGCCACCAGCCCACCGCCGGCCTGGGGGCACCCCCGGCCGAAGGTTGGGGGAGGTCGGGAAACAACAGGACCAGCCCCTTCGGGCCGGTGGTAAGGCGCGCCACCGTCGTGGCTTGTCGCGCAGTTCCCCGCGCCCCTGGTGATGCCGGGGTAAATCACTCGATTGGCTCACGCGAATGTCCCGCGCGGCGGGAAGCGCGGAGGGTGGGGGGCATGCGTCCGCATACCTTCAGGCGGGTGCCGTATGCGGCGGCACTGGCCTTCCTCGCGACCTGCTCGGCGCCCCTGCACCCGGCGCACGGGCCGGACACCGAGCGCCTGCACGCCGTGTCGCTGCGCCCGGCGCTCATCACGCGGGCGGCCTGGCACGCGGACCAGAAGGACGTACGCGGCGGCCTGCTCTACGACGCCTCGGCCACCGCCGTGTTCGTGCACCACACCGACAACCCCAACGCGTACACCTGCGGCACCGACGTGCCGGCCATGCTGCTCGCGCTCGAACAGCGGCACATCGCGCTGGGCTGGGACGACCTCGGCTACAACTTCGTCGTCGACCGGTGCGGCGGCATCTACGAGGGCCGCACCGGCAGCGCCGACCGTGACGTGCGCGGCGCGCACACCGAGGGCTTCAACGCCGGCACCGTCGGCATCGCCGCCCTCGGCACGTTCGGGCCCGGGCAGATCCCGCCGCGCCCGATGCTCCAGTCGATCGCGGCCATAGCGGCCTGGAAGCTCGCCCCCGGCGTCAACCCGCTGGGCCAGGTCAGGCTGGTGTCGAGCAGCGACGACAGCCGGTACCCGAAGGGCACGGCCGTGCAGATGAACGTGATCTCCGGCCACCGTGACGCGTACCAGACCGACTGCCCCGGCCAGTCCCTCTACGACGACCTGCCGTGGATCCGGCAGACCGCCGCCCGGCTGCGCGAACAGGCCGCCCGGGACGGCTGAGAAAGCGGACCGGACCGTTCCGGTGGCGGTCGGATGAACAGCAGGTGGGGCCGGGTTTCCGCGTGTGCCGGGAGGGGCTACGCTGCCCTTCCAGCGCTCCGCCGTCTGCGGATGCTGCTCATGACCTGTGGGGGGTCCACACGATGCGCATGACGCGCACTCGGCGGCGTGCCGTAATCGGCGCCACCGCCATCATCATGTCCGCGAGCCTCGCCGTCGCCGTCGCGCCGGCCGCCTTCGCGGACTCGAATCCCGGCTCGGTGTACCAGGTCGTCACCAACGACGACGGCACCGTGAGCTTCTACACCACCGGTGAAGTCCAGGACGGCTCGGTGGAGTTGAGCGTCCGGGCGTCCACCGCCGACGACGCGCCCGTCCTGGCCACGGTCGACGCGTCCGGCTTCACCGGCACGCACACCACCGACGCCCTCGAGCTGCCGTCCGGCACCGCGTACGGCGACTACCCGATTGACGTCAACTGGAAGCTGAGCGACGGCACCCAGGAGCACACTGCCCACCTCGGCTCGCTCAACTACCGCAAGCACGCGTCGGTCGAGGACGTGACGACCGACCGGACGAGCACCGACTTCACCCACCGCACCGTCACCATCGGCGGCAAGGTGAACGTCCTCGACCCGGCCACCGGGAAGAACACCCCGGCCGGCGCGGGCGTCACCGTCCGGCTGGTCTGGTGGGACGACGTGTCCCCGGCCTCCCGGGTGTCGCGCACCGCCACCGTCGACACCGACGGCGGCGGCGGCTTCACATTCCCGGTGACGCCCGGCGGCACCCTGATCAACGGTTCCGCGCAGGTGGTCGGCACGTCCGACACCATCCCGACGCGGACCGCGGGGACGGTGCCCGACGTCGACGTCAGCTCGGACTCGTACTCGATCGCCGTCACGTCGACCCCGGCCACCGTGCACAAGGGCCAGTCGATCACCGTCAAGGGCAAGGTGTCGCGGTACGACTCCGCCAACGGCACCTACGACCTGCCGTTCGCCGGCGCCCCGGTGGTGACCACCTCGGTGGACCCGGACAACTACGCCTACACCGTCCCGCACCGGCTGACCGGCGCCACCACGGCCGCCGACGGCAGCTTCTCGTACCAGATCACGGCCAACATGACGACGACGCTGCACACGTACCTGGCGCCGTCGCCGTACCTGCCGTACATCAACGAGAAGCAGAACACCGTCAACGTGCCCACGGCGACGAGCGTGACGCTGCCGGCGTTCTCGATCGACGAGTACGGGCTGGTGAAGACCACCGGGCGGCTGACGGGGAACTCCTCCAACCAGTCGCTGTGGCTGCAGTACTCGCCGAACGGCAAGTCCAACTGGAAGAACCTGTCGCACATCACGACGGGCTACACCACGTCCACGTACACCTCGTTCTTCATGCAGGCGTACGGCTACACCGACGGCTACTACCGGGTGATCCACTTCGAGAGCCCGCAGCTGCTCGGCTACGCGCAGCCCGCGCACCGGCTCAACCGGATCGACACGCAGATGTCGATCGCGGCCAGCACCACCCGGCCGGCCGGCGCCAACTCGAAGATCACCTTCACCGGTGTCACGATCGCCATGTCGTCCAAGGGCTGGATCCACTACAACCACGCGCACGTGGTGCTGGTGTACCGCCCCAAGGGCGACACGCAGTGGTACTGGGTCCAGAAGGGCTACACCAACTCCGCGGGCAAGTACAGCTTCACCACTCCCGCGTACGGCGACGGCACCTGGGGCACGTACCTGGACACCGACGCGCACCACTTCTACAGCCAGTCCAAGAACGTGAACGAGGACGTCCGTTGACGTCCCGGATTACGTCCCGGACGGCGGACCGGATGGCGTCTCGGATGACGTCTCGGGTCTGAACACCCGTTCCTGAACGGCCGATACGGCCGCCCCGGCGCGAACTTCCGCCGCCGGGGCGGCCGTCGGCGTTTCCGGGCCTGGCGTTTGCAGGGCCCGTGCCGGGCCGGTCAGCCGCTGACGACGACCTGCCATACGATGGCCAGCCGGGGCGCCTCCAGCAGCACCCAGTGCGCGTACATGCCCGGCATCACCTCCGCGCGCAGCCCGACGCCGTCCGGCGTCCCGACCCCGACCGCGGACGCGTCCGCCAGCCGGTCGAGCGCCTCATGGATCTGCTGCTGCCGCTCGGCCCCGTACGTGCCGAGCTCCATCGCGACCTCAGCCGTGGTCGTCACCCGTACCCCGCTCACCGGCCCACCTCTTCCGTCCGCTTCCGTCCGCCGCGGTCGCCGCCGCGCCCGTCTCCTCCACCGTTGTCTCCCGGACCCGCCTGCCCGCGAACCGCCGGGACAGACCCGCTGGTCGGCGCGGGCGGGCCAGGTGGGGGAATTCCCGGATGCGCCGGGCGATGGCGGGCAGGCTCCTGCACGACGAGACCCATGAGGAGGCGTCCGTGCCGGAGACCGAAGCGCCCGAGGAGGCAGACAGGAGCGAGGCGACCAGTCCGCCGCTGGACGGCGCCGCCGCCGCGCAGGCCGAGAGCGACGACGGCGGCGCGCCGCGGCCCCCGTACCGGGCTCACGCGTCCCGCGACGGTGAGCAGTGGCACTTGACGGTCAGCGGGCTGGACGACCACCCCGACCGCGGCGAGGTGGACGCGGTCGTCATCACGGTCACCCCGGACTCGCCGGACTCTCAGGACCCCCAGGACTCGCCGGACGGCTTCCCGGCCGCCGAGCTCGACCGCACCCTTGACCAGTGCGGCTTCGCCCGCGACGGCGAGTGGACCCGCGCGGACGGCCGGTGGACGGCCGGCTGCCGTCAGCCCGACATCCACGCCGCGCCGCCGGCCCCGCCGCTGCCGTCCGAGTGACGTACGGGTGACGTTCGAGCGACGTCCGCGTGAGGTGCGAGTGGGGTCCGCTCAGCCCGTCGAGGCGGCCGGGCCGCTCTGCGCGAGCAGGGTCGTGACCAGGGCGCGGAGGCCCGCCGGGTAGGTGTCGCGAACCGCCAGCGCGTGCCAGCGGGGGCCGATCGCCGCCAGGTGCGGGACCTGGGAAGGGTCGAAGGAGTCGCGGAACGCCGGCCGGTCCTTGGCCGGGCGGCGGCGGGCGGAGTGCGCGCGGACCAGGATCTCGCCCACCGTGAAGTACCAGACGCTGCGGAAGAGGTCCACGGACTGCTCGGGCGTGCAGCCGTGGTCGTCCGCCCCGGCGATGATCGCCTCGACCATCCACAGCGCCGACTCGTCCAGCAGCCCGACGAAGCCGTCGGTGGTCAGCACCTCCGCCGCCCACGGCCAGTCCGCGAGCGCGTCGTGCATCGCGGTCGCGGCGAGCACGATCCGGTCGGCCGGGTCGGCGGGCAGGACCGGGCGCTCCAGCAGGTCGATGTGGTGGTTGAGGACCTGGATCAGCAGGTCGTCCTTGTCCTGGATGTGGTGGTAGAGCGTCGTCGCGCCGATGCCGATCTCGGCGGCGAGCCGCCGGATCGTGAGCTTCTCCCAGCCGTCGCGGTCGATGAGCAGCCGGGCCGCGGTGAGGATCGCGTCCCGCGAGGTGACGGGAGGCCGCCCGGTACGGCCGCCGGGCGCGGGCGGGCGGGATTGCGGGCGGTCGGACGGTCGGGCGGGCGGTCGGGGCATGGCCCCCATCATGCCGCGACGGCGGGGCTGCGGGGCTGCGGGGTTCGCGGTATGCCGGCGGGGGTGCGGGGTTCGCGGTGTGCCGCGCGGGCGGCGGTGCGGGGTTCCGGGACTGCGGGGTTCGCGGATGTGCCGGCGGGGGCTCGGGGTTCGCGGTATGCCGGCGGGGCTGCGGGGTTCGCGGTGTGCCGCGCGGGCGGGAGCGCGGGGTTCGCGGTGTGCCGCGCACGCCCGGCCGCCCCGGCGTGCGGCGGCCTTGCCGGCGTCCGGCCACCTGTTGTGCGGGCCTTCGTCGGCGTCCGGCCACCCCCTTCTCCACCCGTGTGCCGCCGACCCCCGCCCCTATCGGCGTGGACGAGCGACTGCTACCGGTGCTACTTTCGGAACATGTTCCGAAAGTCGAGACGAAAGAGCGGGTCGCGTGATGACGAATAGTTCTGGTGGGCCGGCGGTGCGGCCGGGTGAGGAGCCGGCGGTGCCGCCGCCGGACGGGTCGGCGGTGCGGCCGGGGCGCACCCTGGCCGTGGTGGCCGTCGTGCAGTTCATGGTGTCGCTGGACCTGTCCGTCGTGAACGTCGGACTCCCGCGGATCGCCGCCGGCCTCGGCTTCGGCCCGGTCGGCCTGACCTGGGTGATCCACGCCTACGCCCTCACCTTCGGCGGGCTGCTGCTGCTCGGCGGCAAGGCCGCCGACCGCTACGGCCGCAAGCGGGTGCTGCTGCTCGGGCTCGGCCTCTTCGGCCTCGCCTCGCTGGCCGGCGGCCTCGCGCAGGAACCCGGCCAGCTGGTCGCCGCCCGCGCGGTCCAGGGCATCGGCGCCGCCTCGCTCGCGCCGGCCGCGCTGGCCCTGCTGACCACGGCCTTCCCCAGCGGCCGGCCGCGGGTCCGCGCCTTCGGCGTGTGGAGCGCGATGAACGCGGCCGGCGGGGCGCTCGGCGTCGTGATCGGCGGTCTGCTCACGCAGTACGCCAGCTGGCGCTGGGTGATGTTCGTGAACGTGCCGATGGCGGCGGGGGCGCTGGCGCTGGCCTGGCGCGGGGTCGCCGACCGGCCGCGCACCCGTGACGCCGGTGCCGCGCGCGGCGGGCGGCCCGACGTGCTCGGCGCCGTCCTGGCCACCGGCGGCATGACGCTGCTGGTGTTCGGCGTCGTCCGCACCGACCAGCACGGGTGGACCTCGGCGGTCACCCTGGCGACGCTCGCCGTCGCCGTCGTGCTGCTGGCCTCGTTCCTGTACGTCGAACGGACCACCGCGCGCGAACCGCTGATCCGGCTCGGCCTGTTCGCCAACCGGTCGGTCGCCGCGGCGAACGGCTACAACCTGCTGGTCGGCGCGGCCATGACGCCGGCGTTCTACTTCGTGTCCCTGTACCTGCAACGTGTGCTCGGCAAGGGGCCCGCGGTGACCGGTGTGATGTTCCTGCCGTTCACGTTCGCCCTGATCGCGGGCTCGGTGCTCGCCGTCAAGCTCGGCTACCGGCTGCCGCCGCGCACGCTGCTCATCGCCGGCGGGCTGCTGACGGCGGTCGGCCTCGGCTGGTTCGGCCTGATCAGCTCCGACGGCTCATTCGCCGCGGACATCCTCGGCCCCTCGATCATCGGCGGCGCCGGCTTCGGCCTCTGCCTCGGCCCGGTCGTCTCCATCGCCACGGCCGGGGTGGCCCCGCACGAGACGGGCACGGCGTCCGGCCTGCTCAACAGCTCCCGCCAGATCGGCGCGTCGCTGGGCCTGGCCGCACTGGGCACGGCGGCCCAGCACCGCACCGGCTCGCTCACCACGCCGGCCACGCTCAACGCGGGCTACGGCCTGGGTCTGACGCTGGGAGCGGCGCTCCTGGTGGCCGCGGTCCTCATCGCCGCAACGGTGCTCCGCGGCACCCGCCCGCAGATCCCCGCCCCGACCCAATCCGGGCAACGGGACCTGCTCCCGGCGAGCGACTAACCCCCCGGGGGTGTGGGGCTGTCGTTGGTGTGCGGCTCCGCCGCGCGAGCGTGTTGCCCCGGCCGGGTTGCGCCCCGTAGGGGCGCGGGGAACTGCGCCACCAGCCACAGCGCGCCTGCAGGCGGCCGACCGCCTAGCCACTTCCGGTAGTGCCGGACCACCCGGCCGGTGGTGGGCTGGTCGCGCAGTTCCCCGCGCCCCTGGGGAAGCCGGGGTAAGTGGCGCCCGCGCGGCGGAGCCGCATGTCAGATACAGTCCCGCGCCCCTGGGGAAGCCGGGGTAAGTGGCGCCCGCGCGGCGGAGCCGCATGTCAGATACAGTCCCGCGCCCCTGGTGATGCCGGGGCACATCGCGCCCGCGCGGCGGAGCCGCATATCGGCAGCAGTCCCGCGCCCCTGGGGAAGCCGGGGCACATCGCGCTCACGCGGCGGAGCCGCATATCGGCAGCTGTCCCGCGCCCCGGGGGAAGCCGGGGCGCAGCCCGTCGGCGGGGCCGGGTCACGGGGTGAGGATGACCTTGCCGGCCGCGGTGCCGGACTCCGCGAGGCGGATCGCCTCGGGGGCGGCCGTCAGGGGGAACGTCGCTGCGATCTGGGGGGTGACCTCGCCGCGGGTCACCGCGGTGAAGACGTGGGTGAGGTCGGTGCGGAGGCGGGAGCGGAAGCGGGGCTTTGAGAAGGCGCGGCCGGCCCAGACGTTGAAGAAGTAGGCGCTGCGGCGGTTGGGGAGGGCGTTCCAGAGCCAGATCCTGGCCAGGAGCTTGAACACCGGCCACTGCTTCGAACCCGCGTCATCGCGCGTCGCCGCGCTCCCGTACGACACGAGCGTCCCGCCGGGCGCGAGCAGCCGCCAGGAGTCGGTGATGCCGCGACCGCCGACGTGGTCGAACACCGCGTCCACCCCGCCGGGGGCGAGCGCGCGGACCTGCGCGGGGATGTCGCCGGTGCGGTAGTCCACCGGGCTGACGCCCCGTTCGCGCAAAGCATCGTGATGCCGGGCCGACGCCGTACCGATCACCTTCACGCCCGCCGCCTGCGCCAGCTGCACCAGGACCGAGCCGACCCCACCGTTCGCACCGTGCACCAGGATCGTCTGCCCCGCCCGCACCCGCGCCTTGCGGTGCAGCATCTGCCACGCGGTGATGCCGTTGACCACCACGGTCTCGGCCTCCGCCGCGCCGATCCCGTCCGGCACCGGCACCGTGTCGGCCGCCTCGACCAGCACGTGGCTGGCCCAGCCGCCGACCTTGACCAGCGCGGCGACCCGCTGCCCGGCCAGCGCGGGGTCCACGTCCTCGCCGGTCGCCAGCACCGTGCCGACCAGGTCGTAGCCGGGCACGAAGGGGAACGGCGGCTGGTCGTAGTAGCGCCCGCGGCGCATCTGCTGCTCGGCGAACGAGACCCCGGTGGCCTCCGTCCTGATCAGCACCTGGCCCGGTCCCGCGGTGGGGACGGCCCCGTGCCGGATCTGGAGCCCCTCCGGCTCCACCGTGCCCGGCAGGACGACCTCGGTCAGTTCCTCGGTGACGGTCCGGGTGTTCATGGCGACCTCCGCTGGCTAGCTGTTATTGCGTTCGTTAGAAGTTATAACTCCATCGCTCTGTGAGAGTCAATAGCTCGCGTGATAGCCTCTAACTCGCTGGACCGAAGGTGGTCATCCCGGTGGGGAAAGGTGCAGGTCATGGCGGAGACGGCGACCCCGCGCGAGCGCTACCGCACGCAGGTGCGGGCGGAGGTCAAGGAGCGGGCCTGGGAGCAGATCGCCTCGGCGGGGGCGTCCGCGCTCTCGCTCAACGCGATCGCGAAGCAGATGGGCATGAGCGGCCCGGCGCTCTACCGGTACTTCGCCGGCCGCGACGAGCTGATCACCGAGCTGATCCGGGACGCGTACCGCAGCCTGGCCGACACTTTCGTCGCCGCCGCGGCCTCAGCGGCAGATCCGGCCCCAGCCCCGTCCGGCCCCGACCCCGTCCCCGACCCGGGCCCGTCCGCCCCTGTCCCGGGTCCGTCCGCTCCTGTCCCGGACCCGTCCGGCGCCGGCCCCGCCTCCGTCCCGGGCCCCGCCGGGACCGACCCCGGCGCCGTCCTTACCGCCCTCGCGCGCTCGCTCCGCGCCTGGGCCCTCGCCGACCCGCACCGCTACTTCCTCATCTACGGCACGCCCGTCCCCGGGTACCACGCGCCCGAGGACATCACCGGGATCGCCCGCGAGATCATGACGTCGCTGCTCGACGCCGTCGTCGGCCTGCCCGCCACCGCACCCGCGACCCCGTTCGCCGTCCACCTCGAAACCCACCGCCCGTGGGCCGAGGGGCACCCCGCGCCGGCGTCAGCGCTGCACCGGGCCCTGACCTTCTGGACCAGGCTGCACGGCGTCCTGTCCCTTGAGCTTGCGGGCCACTTCACCGGTATGGGGTTCGACCCCGGGCTGCTCTACGCCGCCGAGCTGGACGCCCTGCTCACGGGGGCTGAGACGGTCTAGCGGGCCTCCGGCCCAGGTTCCGTGCGCCTTCGCCGTACCGCCGCCGGGCGTGCCCGCCTCCGGCACGGGTGCCGCCGAGTGCCGCAGGCAGGAGACGACCACCACGACGGGCCACAGCGCCTGCGCGCAGGTCAGCACCCGTTCGGCCACCCCGGCGGCCCCGTTGACCTGGATCTCGACCAGGAACCAGGCGGAGCCGGCCACCATCAGCGCGGCCGCCGCCAGCGACGGCACCGGCCGCAGCCCCCACGGCCCGTTCCCGCTCCGGCTGGACGCCAGGATCGGCCACATCGTCATCAGCGAGAATCCGACGGCGACCACGGTGCCGTGCGAGAGCGAACCGCCGGTCAGCGGCGCCGGCACCCACGCCAGCACCATCGCCGCGATCCCGGCGGCGCCGAGCGCCACCCGTCCGGCGGGTTTGGCGGCCCGCAGGCCCCAGGCGGTCGCCAGGTAGCACACGCCCAGTGCGATCAGCGTCGCGGTCAGCGCCCAGTAGGCAGCGGTGTTGCCCGCCGCCAGCACGCTGATCGTCTGCCGGACGGGGTTGTAGGTCGGCCCCTCAACCACCGTCGCGATCGTCGAACCACCGATCAGCAGGACAGGAGCGCAGCTGGACGAGATCACGGCCCACCACGAAACAGGTCCCATTACTCCACGGTAAATCGGCTCGGCCGCGCTTTCCTGCTGACCGGGTCCGGCCGGGGTGCGGCCCCGGAAAACCGCCGGGCCCGCCCACCGAAGTGGACGGGCCCGGTTGCATACGTGCTCAGGTCGCGGAATCCGCGCAGGTCAGCGCGTCAGCACAGGCCAGCGGCAGGTCAGCGGACGCGAATCGTCACCGTCACGGTCTTCAGGACCGCCGGCAGCTTCGTCGTGTCGACCTTCAGGATCTCGCCGCTGTCGGTCGCACCGGTCGGCGGCAGCACCTTCTGGTGGACGGTCCACTTGCCGTCGGGGTCCACGGCGATCGTGTCGATGCCGAAGTCGTCGTCGTTCGACAGGTAGACCGTCTTGCCGGCGTCCGTCGTGGCGACGCCCTCGACCTTGTCGTGCGCGAAGAACGTGCCGCTCGGGTCGAGCTGGCTGACCAGCGTCCCGACGTTCAGATACGGCTGCTTCTGCGCGACGTTCACGCCGGCGGCGGTCAGCGCGGCGAGCGCGTCGTTGGTGCCGTCCTTGCCGACGAACGCCTCGGGCGACTTGCCGCCGATGGTCAGGCCGCTGACGTCGGTGGCGCCGTTGGTGTCGACCTCGTAGAGGTTCTTCTGCGCGAACGGCTGGTAGTTGCCGTCCCGTTCGTCGATCAGGAACTTCGTGCTGCTCAGCGCGGTGATCTCGCTGTTGGCGTCACCGGTGTCGTCCGGGTCGTCCAGCAGGTAGAGGTACTGCTTCGCCTGGTACGTGCGGAGGTTGATCGTCACGATCCGGGTCGGCGAGGTGTTGCCGGCCTTGCTGCTCAGGTCCGGCTGCTGGAGCGCGGCCTGCATGACGCCCACCAGGGTCGACCCGTCGGGCGTGATGGTCAGGCCCTCCATGCCCTTGTTCGTCAGGCGGTTGGCGAGCTCGGCAGGCAGGTACCCGAGGATCTTGTGATAGGCGTTGTCGGGGCTGTCCCGGTAGGGGGTCAGCCGGCCCAACTCGTAGCCGTCCCGGTCGAAGTGCGTGATGTACGGGCCGTACTCGTCCGACACCCAGAACGTTCCGTCGGGCTGGGCGACCAGGCCCTCGGAGTCGTAGCCGTACGGGTCGCGCTGCACCGGCACGGGGGTGCCGCCGTTGGCGTTCGTCGCGTTGACGTCGTCGATCGTCTCTTTGGTGTCGTGCGGCGGACGGCCGCTGTACGGGACGCCGCCGAGCCCCTTCGGGCCCTTCAGGGTGACCTTCTTGACCAGCTCGGCCTTGCCGCCGACGAGCTTGAACTCGCCGATCTGCGGGGTGAATCCGAGCATCATCTCGGACTTGTTCCCGTCGGGCGCGTCCGCGTTCGGGCCGCGGTCGGTGAGGCCGTAGAAGTAGCCGGAGTGGCCGGGCACCGGGGCGAGCGAGGAGCCGTAGCCCTCACCGGAGATCTGCGTGGTGGTGCCGCCGGGGCCGGCGACCTTCCCGAGCGGGGGCAGCGGGGCCCCGTTGGACTGCGCGTCCTTGAACAGCTGGACGGCGTCGGTCGTGGTGTACGTGAAGGTGTCCGTGCCCTTGAAGCCGGACGCCGGGGTGTACGTGAACGAGCCGTCCGCGTCGACCGTCGCGGTGCCGTGCGACGGGTCGGTGTGCCGTACGACCGCGGTGGCGCCGCGGTCGTTGCGCATCACGTTGCCGGTCACGGTGCCGTGCCCGGAGAAGGAGTCGGCGCTCGCGCCGAAGTCGTGCGTGGGCGCGGACAGCCACCCGTGTGCCTGCGCGACGGCGGTCCCCGCGCCGACCACGGCGAAGGAGGCGACGATCGCGACGGCGATGCGGCTGCGCTTGCGCGAGAAGGGTCGTGAAGTCATAGCCCTGAACTTGACGTTCCATGATGAACGCCGCACCGCGCCTTGGTGAACGCTCGCCACGAACCAGCGCCTGTTTCCACCACTTCGGGTGGGGGCGTTTCGCGTGATCGGGGTGGGGCGGCTGGGGTCCCAGCGGTGGCCCTGCGGGCGGCTGGGCAGGGAGGTCGGGGGTCCGGGGGCGGCCCGGCGGCCTCGGCCGGGGGCGCCGGCTGCCGGTGGGGCTTGCCGGGTGGCCCGGCGGGGGTGGGGCTTGCCGGGTGGCCCGGCGGGGCAGGGGGTGGGGGTCGGGGCCAGGGGGCAGGGTCTGCCGGGCGGCCCCGGCGGGGCGCGGCGTCTGCCGGCGGGGCTTGCGGGGCGGCCCGGCGCGGCGAGCCCGGTGGGGGCGGGGTCTGCCGCGGCCAGGCCGGGGTGGCGTCTGCCGGGGCGGGCCGGGCTGGCTGCCGGTCGTGACGGGCGGGTCAGTCTTTGCGGCGGTAGGACGTTCCGCCGATCAGGAACAGCAGGAGGCCGACTGAGAAGGCCATGATCACCAGGGCGGTGCCGATCGTCTCCAGTGCTCGCATCGTGACGTCCTCCTCACCGGGCGCGGCGGGCGGCGGGCCGGGGGCGGCCCGGGGTCGCGCGGTCCTTGTGATCACCGTCTCACGGCTGCGGGGAGTCGGCAGATCGGCGGCTGACGTGGGGGTTGGTCCGCGGGGCGGGCCGGGCCGGGGCAGCGGGTCGCGGGTCGCCCGGGGGCCGGGTGCGGGGCGTGCCGGGGGCCTGCCGCGGGGCGGGGACCGGGAATCGTAACGACTGCGGTACCAGTGTGCGACAGCCTGTCCGCATTGCCCGGCTCGCCCGTAGGTTGTGCCGCATGCCGAGAACCGTGCGGCTCAGTCCGCTGCTTGAGGAGCACTCCCGGGCGCTGGGAGTGGACCTGGTGTTCTTCATCGTCCTGTACGGGGTGGTGGTGTTCGGTACGGGGTCCGAGGCGCGCGGGCCGGGCGCGTTCGCCGTGATCGGGGCGGTGGTGGTCTTCCACTGGCTCCAGATGCGCTTCCTGGTGAAACTGCGGTTCGACGAGGACGGGATCACGGTGGTGCGGGTGCCGCGCCGCCGGCGGGTGCTGTGGTCCGACATCGCCGGCCTCGTCTACACCGAGCGGGGCTCAAGTGCCCCGAACTCGGGCACCACTTACCAGCTCCGGCTGGTGCTGCGGGGCCAAGAGCCGCCGCTCGGGCGGTTCTTGACCAAGGTGCAGCGGCAGGATCTCAGCCGGGGCCCGTTGCTGATGGCGCTGCCGTCCCTCGACGACGACGGCGAGACGAAGGGTGACCACCGACGGCGGCTGGTGCTGCGGGAGTTGGCGGAGCACGGCTTCCCGGCGCCCGAGCCGAGGGCGTGGGAGTTCCGCACCCCGCTGTTCAGCCCGAGGGCGCTGACCGCGTCCATCGCGATGGACATGCGCGGGGCGCGGGCCGTTGCCGTACAGCACGGGACGGACGTGTCCGCGGAGCAGCGGACGCTGCTCGACAGCACCCTGCCGGAGCTGGCCGTCGCCCACGGCGGAGCGGAAAGCGCGCTGCGCGAACCGGACTTCACCAGCTTCTTCTTCGAGGGGCCGGAGAAGCGTGCACACGCCGGCGCCTTCCTGACCGCCGCCCGGGCGGCCGTGCCCGCGCAGTGGCAGGTCTCGGAGGGCACGCTGCCGCAGCAGCCCGGGGCGGACGGGGCGCGGGCCGAGGCCGGCGCCGTCGGGGACGCGCGGTGAGCCGGCCGGCGCCCCGGTGGGCCTGGGGTTTCGTGGCCGGCGGCGTGGCCGCGTTCCTGGGCCTGGTCACGCACTGGTACAGCACGGTGCCGCCGGGCTCGGCGGGTTGGGACAGCACCGGTCACAGCTACGGGGCCTTCTCCGTGGAGTGGCTGGGCGCGGCCGGCCCGGTGTTCATGCTGCTCGAAGCGGGCCGCTGGTTCGGCGCGCTGAGGGAGTGGTGGCGGGTCCCGGCCCTCGCCGACTGGCGCCGCGGCCGCACCGCACCCGCCGACCCCGAACCCGGCGAGGGAGCCGGCCCCGGCGCGCTGATCGGCCTCGCCTCCCTGGCCCTGCTGGGCATCTGCCGCGCGGCCGTCCCCACCCATCACGTCCTCATCACCTTCGGCGGCACGGGCTCGGGCCGCCGGAACATCAGCTACGCCGTCCACGTCGACTTCGGCTTCTGGTGCATGCTGGCGGCGTGCGCGCTTTTCGTGGTGAGCGGGTCGATCGGCTGGTTCACAAGAGAACGCATCTTCCTCCCCGGCGGCCCGGCCGCCCCGGGCCAGACAGCACTCGGCCCGCTGGGCCCGGGCCCAGCGGGGGACGGCCGGGCGTGACGGGTCGGGCGGTTCCGCTGGCGGCGGCGTGAGGGGTACGCCGGGGGGTCGGACCCCGGCCCCGGCTGTCGGCGCTGCGGCCAACTAGCCCCCGCCGCACGGCGGTTGTGCGGGTCCTGCCGCCGACCGGCGTTGGCCCGGGCCGCCGGGGTCGTTCGCGTGGCCCGGGTGCGTTCAGTCCTCGCCGCCGACCAGGGCTGGCCCGGGCCGCGCCCCGCCGCGTTCAGCCCTCGTCGCCGCCGCGATGGCCCCTGCGGGCGTCGTGGTCGAAGATGCCCAGCGTCTCGCACGGGCCGCCCTCCGCGCCGATCGCGTGGGGCAGCATCGTCGGGAACTCCGCTGCCTGGTTGGTCTCCACCCGGAAGCGGCGGTTGCCGAGCAGCAGTACCGCCGTGCCCGAGAGCACCACGAGCCACTCCTTGCCCGGGTGGGCGCGCATTCGGGACGGGTTGTCGGGGGGCGGGTTCGTCATCCGCTGCCGGACGACGATCACGCCCGGGTCGGACTTCATCGGCCACCGCATCAGGCCGTGCGCCGCGTCGATCACCGGGCTGGTGACGACGTCGTCCGCAGCCGTCTCCACGAGCTGGTCGAGCGTGGTGTCCAGCGCGCGGGCGAGGGTGACGAGCTGGTCGAGCGCCAGCCGCCGCTGCCCGTTCTCGATCCGGCTCAGCGTGGACTGGCTGACCCGGGCCCGGCCGGCCAGTTCCTCCAGCGACCAGCCCTGCGCGACCCGCAGCGCCCGGATCCGTTTGCGTACCAGGCTGTCCAGCTCGCCATCCTCTTGCGTCATAGGCAACATTGTATGCCCGAGCCGCAAGCTGTGCCTATCGTCGGGAGCACGGCACCCGGAACGACCGGGGCCCGCGCGAAGGAGAGGTACGACGCCATGGCTGCGACCAACGGGACGCACGGCGCTCACGGCGCTCACGGGACCCACGGGAGCACCGCGCCCACCGCGCCCACCGCGCCCTCCGCGCCCTCCGCCCTCGCGGCCATCGCCGCGTTCGCGAGCGACGAACTGCCCGGCGGGACCGTCGACGCCGTCGTGATCGGCGGCGGCGCCGCGGGCCTGAACGGCGCGCTGATGCTCGGCCGCTCCCGCCGCTCGGTCGTCGTGGTCGACAGCGGCACCCCGCGCAACGCCCCCGCCCACGGCGTGCACGGCCTGCTCGGCCACGACGGCATCGCGCCCGCCGAGCTGCTGCGCAAGGGGCGGGAGGAGGTACGCGGGTACGGCGGCCTGGTCGTCACCGGCGAGGTCGCCTCCGCGGCCCCGGCCGCCCCCGCCCCGGACGGGGACCCGCGCTTCACGATCACCCTCACCGACGGCCGGACGGTCACGGCCCGGCGCGTGCTCGTCGCCACCGGGCTGCGGGACGTCCTGCCCGACGTCCCCGGGCTCGCCGCGCACTGGGGGCACGGCGTGGTGCACTGCCCGTACTGCCACGGGTGGGAGGTGCGGGACGAGCCCATCGGCGTCCTGGCCGTCGGGCCGGCGTCGGTCCACCACGCCTTGCTGTTCCGCCAGTTGACCGACGATCTCGTCTACTTCAGCCGGGGCACCGAGCTCGACGAGGAGACGCGCGCGCGTTTCGCCGCGCGTGGCATCACGGTGGTCGACGGGCCGGTGGAGGAGGTCGTGACCGACGGGCACGGCGCCATCGCCGGCGTCCGGCTCGGTGACGGGACGGTGGTGGCCCGGCGGATTCTCGCGGTGGCGACGCTGATGCAGGCCCGAGCGGAGGGCCTGGCCGGCCTGGCCTTGCCGACGGAGGAGCTGCCCGGCGGGATGGGCCGCCGGTTCGCCACGGGGATGGCGGGGACGACGGACGTGCCGGGGGTGTGGGTGGCCGGCAACGCGACGGACCTGACGGCGCAGGTGGGGGCGTCGGCGGCGGGCGGGGCGATGGCGGGGGCGCACCTCAACGCGGACCTGGTGGCCGCCGACACGGACGCCGCTCTTGCCGCGGCGGGGTCGACCCGCACCTCCGCATAGGCCCTGGCCGCCCACCGGCTCCGGCCCTGCCCCGGCGGGTTCGTTGCCGTCTGCCGGCGCGCTGTGGCTTGTCGCGCAGTTCCTCGCGCCCCTTGCGGGGCCGGTCTTGCCCCCGGCTGGGCCGTTGCCGGGCGCGGCGCCGTCGTGGTTTGTCGCGCAGTTCCCCGCGCCCCTATCGGGGCCGGTCCTGCCCCGGCGGGTTCGTTGCCGTCTGCCGGCGCGCTGTGGCTTGTCGCGCAGTTCCTCGCGCCCCTTGCGGGGCCCGTCCCTCACGCTCACCCGAAAGGAACCCTCATGAGTACGAACCGGGCGCCCGGCGCCGCCGGGCGGCGGGCCATCTTGCTGGCCGTGTGCGTCGCACTGATGGCCGTGATCGCCTCCGTCTCCGGCCTCAACGTCGCCCAGCCCGACCTCGCCCGCACCTTCGGCGCGTCCCAGAGCGCCGTCCTCTGGATCATCAACGTCTACACCCTCACCCTGGCCGCCCTGCTGCTCCCGCTCGGCGCCCTCGGCGACCGCCTCGGTCGCAAACCGATGCTGCTCGCCGGGCTCACCGTGTTCGGCGCCGCCGCCGTGCTCGCCGGGCTCGCGCAGTCCACCGAAGTCATGCTGGCCGCACGGCTGCTGAGCGGGGTCGGCGCGGCGATGATCATGCCGATCACGCTCGCCGTGATCACGTCCACCTTCCCCGCGGAGGAGCGCGGCCGGGCCATCGGCGTGTGGACGGGGGTCGCCGGGGGCGGCGGGATCCTGGGGATGTTCCTGTCGGCCGCGCTGGTGGACGTGGCGAGTTGGCGGTGGCTGTTCGTCCTCCCGGTCGCGCTCGCGGCCGTGGCTCTCGTCATGACGCTGCGGTCCGTGCCCAACTCCCGCGAGCGCTCGGCGCGTTCCTTCGACACGGTCGGCGCGCTCAGCTCCGTCGTCGCCGTCGTCGGCCTGATCTTCGTCCTGCAGGAGGGGCCCGAGCGGGGCTGGACGTCCCCAACGGCCCTGGCGGGCCTGGCAGTCGGCCTGGCCGCCGCGGCCGGCTTCACCGCGTGGGAGCTGCGCCGCCGGGACGGGGCCCTGCTGGACGTGCGACTGTTCCGCGAACGCTCGCTGGCCGGCGGCTCGTTGACGCTGCTGGCGGTCTTCGGCGTGCAGGCCGGCGTCTTCGTGGTCCTCTTCCCGTTCCTCCAGGTCGTGTTGGGCTGGTCGGGGCTGCTGGCCACGCTGGCGCTGATGCCGATGGCCGTCCTGATGATGGCGGCGTCCGGTCTGGCCCCGAAGGCCGCCGCCCGCTTCGGCGGCCGGTCCACGATGGCGGCCGGGATCCTGCTGACGGGCGCGGGGCTCGCCGTGATGGCCACGTTCGTCTCGGTGGACGGCGGCTACCTCTCCGTGCTGCCCGGGCTGCTCGCGATGGGGCTCGGGATGGGGCTGTCGATGACGCCGTCGACCGAGGCGATCACCGGTGCGCTGCCCCGCGAGCGCCAGGGCGTCGCCTCCGCGCTCAACGACGTGACCAGGGAGTTCGGCACCGCGCTCGGCGTCGCCCTGCTCGGAGCGCTGCTCTCCTCGGGCTACCGCGGCGCGATCGACTCCCGCCTCGACGGAGTCCCGCGCGGCACCGCCGACACCGCACGCGAGGGCGTGGCCAACGCGGTTGAGGCCGCCCACGCGGCGGGCGGCCCGCACGCCCACACCTTGATCCGCGCCTCCCAGGAGTCGTTCGTGGACGGCTGGCAGCAGGCGATGTGGGCGGGCGTCGCCGTGATGGCCGTCCTCCTCGCCTACGTCCTCACCCGAGGCCCGCTGTCCCCGGCCGGGGCCCCGAACCCGCAGGACCAGTCGGAGGACAACGAGCCGCAAGGTGCCGAGCGCGCTACGACGTGACGGTGATGCTGTCGACCCAGGTGTGCTGGCCGCCCTTGACCATCCAGATGTCCATGTTGTACTTGTGCCGCTCGGGCAGGTTCCCCGACGCCCATTTCGACGTGTAAGGGGAGTTGTGGCCCGCGGTGGTGGCGATGCGGAAGTTGGAGCTGCTGATGTCCAGGTCCGCTTCGACGCCGTAGCCGTCGGCCCAGGAGTCCGTCACCCGCATCGAGTCGCCCGGGTCGCCGCCCGAGGGATCCTGGCTCCACTCGACCCAGCCCGCGGTCGTACCGCTGAGGTCGGGGAAGTCGATCAGGTAGAGGATGTTGCCGGACGCCTGCGGTTGCACGATGACCCGCGGGGTGCCCGCGGGGTGCCCGCGGCGGGCCCGGCGCCGGGTGCCGCCGCCCCCGCGCTGCCCGCGCCGACGGTGAGCATTCCACCGCCGAGTACGACGGCCGTCGTGAATAGCGAAATTATCTTTCGGCGAACATCGCGGTTCATGTTTTGCCTTCTTTCATTCGGCGCCTGTCGCCATTGCGCATAACTTATGCGAGGCGCTCAACGCCCCCTCGACCGGCCCCGAATTCGATTACCGGGCGACCGGACAGGTCGGAAGAAAAGCAGAACGGGGTGCCCGGCAGTCAGTGGTGGGGGCGGGGGGACACCCCGGCCTCCTGGGCGGTGGCACCCAGGGTGCCGAGGTCGCCCAGGAGGACCACGTGGAGGACCGCGCCGGCGAAAGCGGCCACGAAACGGGAGATCTTGCGGGTGCTGCGCATGGGGGATCACCTGTCGGATCGGTTCTGCGGGACGCTGGACACTGCTGCTTGGGCCGTCTGACGTGCGGTGGTGCGGTAGCCGGTGGTGCGGGGCCGGGTGGGCCCGGGGGTCACCAGGCCAGGGCGTCGGTCATCGACTGCTGCCAGTACGAGGTCGTGAGCGAGTCGTCGATGTGGACGCCGTTCGAGGGCAGCGACGGGTGGCCGCCGGTGCCGACGTTCTCGCTGCCGCCGGAGGGGCCGGTGAAGTAGACGGTCAGCGACTTCGCCGTGCGGCCGTTGGTGCCGCTGCCGTCCTTGGCGTTGGACAGGGCGACGGAGGCGTAGCCGGACTGGCCGGGGCTGAGGGTGACCACGGCCTGCGGCTTGGAGTCCTCGAAGGCCGGCGGCACGGCCTGGGCGCCGGTGAACTGGAGCTCCGGGTAGCCGTAGAGGTAGCACGTCTTGCTGCCGGTGTTGGTGACCGTGATCAGCATGTGGTTCACCGGGCGCTGCAACGGCGCCGCCACCGTCTTGGTGTTGGAGCCCTCGCAGGTGGCGGTCTTGCTGCCGCTGCCGCCCGACGCCCGCTTGGCGGCCTCGGCGGCCGCGTCCGAGCCCTTGGAGCCGGAGGAGCCGGAAGAGCCGGAGGTGGCGGAGGAGCCGTCCGAGCCCTTCGTGTCGCTGGGCTCCTTGCCCTTGGAGCCGGCGGAGTCCCCTGACGAGTCCGCGGTCGACGGCACCGTGGGCGGGGCGTCGGTCGGCGACCCGCCCTTGGCGGTCGCCGTGGACGAAGGCGTCAGCGACTTGGACGTGGGACCGGCACCCTCGTCGCGGGCCCCCGACGCGTCACTGCAAGCGGTCAGGGCGAGCGCGGCGAGTGCGGCGGTCGCGGCGGCGGCGAGCAGACGGGTACGAGTACGGGTACGGGAGTTTCGCATGCTGGACATGTGGACCTGCCTCTTTAGCTGTTCCGGCTGGTGTGGTGCTTGGATGGCTTGAGCTTGTGGGGCGATCCGTCCCAGCCGCCACGGTCGGCGGCCAGTTGGGGACGCTGGAACGGCAAAACCCCCTCTGACCAGGGGGGATTCGATGCCCCTGGAACGCGGGAACGGGACGCGCCGGGACGGCGGCGGGATGGAGGAACAGGTGTCGGGGTCATCGGGGTCGGCGGACGGGCGGGAGGCCGAGGAGTTCGCGAGGCTGCTGCAGCAGCTCAAGGACCGCTCGGGACTCAGCTACGGGGCACTGGCGACCCGGCTGCACATGAGCACGTCAACGCTGCACCGGTACTGCCACGGCACCGCCGTCCCGACCGACTACGCGCCGGTGGAGCGGCTCGCGCGGCTGTGCCGGGCGACCCCGCAGGAGCTCGTCGAACTGCACCGGGCCTGGATCCTGGCGGACGCGCAGCGCGGCGTCCGGGCCGAGCCGGCCGCCCCGAAGCCGGACGCGGGCACGGACGCGGGCACGGACGCGGGCACGGGCCAGGGCCCGGTTCCGGCGAACGCCGACCCGGCCGCATCGTCCTGGAACGCTGACCCGGCCGCCGGCAGCGGGATGCCCGGCGGTGCCGCCGCGCCCGGCCCCGGGGGCCAGGAACGCGAACCGGCCGGACGTGAACCGGCCGGACGCGAACCGGCCGGACGCGAACCGGCCGGACGTGAACCGGCCGGCCCGGACGAACCCGTCGTCGTCCGCGTCACCCCGCACCCCTCCGCCCCGCGCCGCCGCCGCACCGCGATCGTCACCTCCGCCGCCGTGGCCGCCGTCCTCGTCGCCGCGGGCCTCGCCGTCGCCCAGCCGTGGAACGGGGGAGGGGACAACGCGGGCGACCAGCGGGCCGCCGGCTCCACCGTCACCACCGGCCCGGCCGCCATGGACCCGACCGCCACCCCGTCCACCAGCGGGCCGAGCCGTACGCCGTCCACCTCGCCCGCCGCCACCCACCCCACCAGCACCGGGACCACCGGCACGCCGGGCAGCCCCGAGCACGGCGCCCCGGCCGGCCCCACCGGCGGCAGCCAGACCACCGGCAGCTCCGACGCCGTCCCCTTCACCGTCCGCACCCGTCCGTACGACTACGACGACGAGGACGGCAACCCGTGCAGCCAGCACTTCCTCGTCAACAGCCCGCCGGGGAAGGTCGGCCCGCCGGCGGCCGAGGCGGACGCGCAGCGCTGGGCCGCCGCGAACAGCGCGGTGTCGGCCGGCGAGCAGCGGGTGGCGCTCACCGTGCAGGGCACGGGACCGGAGACCGTCGTCCTCGAGTCGCTGCACGTCAACGTTGTCGCGAGCGGCGAGCCGCTGCCCTGGAACGTCTACGCGATGGGCGACGGCTGCGGCGGGCCCGTGGACATCAAGTCGTTCGACATCGACCTGGACAAGGGCAGCCCCTCGGTCGGCGTCACCGGCGGCCAGCGCGACTTCCCCTACAGCGTCAGCGAGTCCGACCCGGAGGTCTTCTACGTCGTCGCCCACACCACGGCGCACGACGTGCGCTGGCAGCTGACGATGGACTGGTCGAGCGGCAAGCGCAGCGGCACGATGCGGATCGACGACGACGGGACGCCGTTCCGTACGAGTGCGGAGACCGGCCGGCCGCATTACGTCTATCCGCTCGGCGGGACGGAGTGGGTCACTCCGCTGGACTGATCGGCGGGCCGGGGCCGGGGCTGGACGAGGGCGTGGACGCGGTTTCGACGTTCCCGTTTCCGGCGCTCCCGTTCCTGACGTTCCCGTTCCCGACGTTTCCGGGTCCGATGTCCGTGACGCCCAGGGCGGCGAGTGCGCGCTGCCCGTCCGGGGTGACCGTGATGCTGCGCGGGACGCGGCCGCGGGTGATCCAGCCGAGCTCGAAGCAGCGGTCGGCGAACGCCGTGCCGAGCGGTCCTGCCAGGTGGTGGGCCTGCTCGGTCCAGTCGACGCAGTAGCGCAGCGGACGTTCCGTGGACAGCGCGCCCGGCGCGATCCCCCATGCCGCGAGCGCGTCGGCGCCCGCCGCGGTGAGCCGGTACCGGGTGCCCTTCCCGGGCGCGGAGAGGCGGTCGCCGCTGGTCGCGGGGTGGTGCAGGCCGTCGCCGCCGGTGATCCAGCCCGCGTCGAGGAACCCGCTGAAGACGCGGACGCCGAGCCGGCCGGCGAGGTGGCGGTAGCAGGTACGGGCGCTGCGCAGCGCCGCGGCCCGGGTGTGCTCGCGCAGCGACGTGACCGGTGCGCGGGGCGCCAGCTTGGCGAGGGCTTCCAGGACGCCTTCGACCTCGCTGCCGGCCAGCCGGTAGTACCGGTTGCGGCCCTGCTGTTCGACGGTGACCAGGCCGTGGTCGCGCAGCACGGCGAGGTGGTTGCTGATGGTGGACGCGGCGACCCCCGCCTCCTCGGCGAGCCGCCCGGCCGGCAGCGCGCGCCCGTCGGCGAGCGCGAACAGCACGCGGGCGCGGCGCGGGTCCGCGAAGGCGGAGGCGACACGGGCGATGTCCGGCTCGCCGAGCGCGGCTGGTTCGCGCGGCGCGAGCTGAGGCCCCGATTCCGCTCGCGCCCCCGGTTCCGCTCGCGCTCTTCGCATTGCCCGGTTGTCCATGCTTTCGATCGTAGGAGCGAAACGCTTCGACGTCGCGTGAAGTATTCCGGGCCGAATATCGAAGGCATGGAACGCCTGGAACGGCCCGAACGACCCGAACCCACGGCACGCGCGCCACGCAAAGGACGGGATCGGCCCCGTCTGCTGCTGACGGCCGCACTGTGCGCCGGCTATTTCCTCGTCCTGCTCGACGTGACGGTCGTCAACGTGGCATTGCCGCAGATCGGCTCCGACCTGCACGCGGTCGGGACGGGGACGGCGTGGGTGGTGGACGCGTACGCCGTGCCGCTGGCGGCGCTGCTGCTCGCGTCGGGCGCGATCGGGGACCGGCTCGGACACCGCCCGGTCGTCATCGCCGGTTTCGCCGCCTTCGGCGCGGCGTCGGTGGCGTGCGCGCTCGCGCCGACCATCGCGGCCCTGGTCGCCGCCCGCGCGGTACAGGGCGTCGGAGCCGCGCTGATGCTGCCGGGCACCCTCGTGCTCCTGGTCGAAACCACCCCGGACACGGAGGCGCGGGCCCGGCTGGTCGGCGTGTGGGCAGCGATCGGCGGAGCGGCCCTCCCGGCGGGCCCGGTGCTCGGCGGCCTCCTGGTCCAATCCGCCGGCTGGCGCGCGGTCTTCTGGCTGAGCGTCCCGGTGATCGCCCTGGCGCTGGTGCCTGTGGTGCGGCTTCCGGGGGCGGGCCAGACCGCGCGGGCGGACGATGACGCGGATCGGTCGGATGCGGCGCCGCTGCCTGGCGTGCGGTTCCCGGGACCGGGCAACGCCGGGCGGGGTCCGGTCTCGGGTCAGACCGCGCGGGCGGACGTTGACGTGGATCGCGCGGCGCCGCCGCCCGTCGGGCAGCCTCCGGGTCCGGGCAACGCCGCGCGGGCGGAGGGGTCCGTGGATCGGGCGGGTGCGGCGCTGCTCGTGGTGGGGTTGGGGTGCGCTGTGACGGCGATCATTCAGGCGCGGGGCGCGCTGCTGCCCGCAGCGCTGCTCGCTCTCGGTGCGCTCTGCGCGGGCGGGGCGTTCTGGCGGGTTGAGCGGTCGGCCGCGCGTCCGCTCGTGGATGTGCCGCGCGGTGTGCGGCGGATGTTGGGGGCGGCGTGCCTGGTCGGCGGGGTGATGAACCTGTGCGTGCTCGGCAGCCTGTTCCTGTTGACGCAGCTCTTTCAGGACGTGCGCGGGCTCAGCCCGTTGCAGGCCGGGCTCGGCACGCTTCCGGCGATGCTGCCCCTGCCGCTGCTCGGCGCCCCGGCCGGCCGGCTCATCGCGCGGATCGGGGTGCGGCGCACCAGCGCGGTGGGGCTGCTGGGCGCCGCCGCCGGCTTCGCCGGGATCGCGGTCACCGTCTCCGGCGCCGGCTACGTCTGGCTGCTGTGCTCCCTCGCCTTGTGGGGCGCGGGACTTGCCGTCCTCACGCCCGCGATCGTGTCCGCCGCGCTCCAAGCGGCGCCCGGGGCACCGGGGGTGGCGTCCGGTGCGAGCAACACCAGCAGGCAGACCGGCGGCGCGCTCGGCGTCGCGATCTTCGGCGCCGCCGCGGGAGCCCCGGCCGCCGCCGGGTTCGCGGGCAACGCGAGGGGCCTCTTCCTCGCGGCGGCGGCCGTCTTCATCCTGACCGCCGTGCTGTACCCGGCGGCCACCCGCTCCACCCGCTCCACCCACCGGCCCGCTGGGGGACGCGCATGACACCGCCCAAGTCCAGCCCCCAGCCCAGTGGTTGCGGTCAGGCCGTCGCCGTCGCCGGGTCGCTCGTACTGGGCGCACCGGTCTCCACGTGCGCGGCGAACCGCCGCACGTAAGCCGCGTCCGTGCTGGACGTGACCGTCACGTCGTACCAGTGGTTGGCGGACGACACGCCCCAACCGGGCACGCTCCGCGAGGCACCCGCCTGCACGGTGTACGTGTAGTGGTCGTCGGGCGCGTACGCGTCGGTGGCGGTGAACGTGACCGCGCCCGGCCCGGGGTTGCTGAACACCAGCGTGGCCTGGCCCGTTGAGGCGTCGTGCCGGGCGGTCACCTCGGGGCCGACCGAACCCGCCGTGCCGGCCATCCGGCGCAGGAAGCCGTTCGGCCCGTACACGGAGAAGTCGTAGCGGTCGGCCGCGGCGGGCATCGCCCACGTGTCGGCGAGGGTCTTGCCGGCCTCGACGGTGTACGGCCAGGGGCCGTCGGAGCGCACCGCGGACGTGACGAGGAAGGCCGCGCCCGCCGCGCCGAGGTTGCGGAACGTGAACTGCATCCGCCCGTCGACCGGTTGGCTGTCGGCGGCCAGGTCGTACGGCAGCGCCCGGGCACCGCGCAGGCCCGGTTCCTGCGCCGGCACCGTCCCGGTGGACGGCGGAGCGGGCACGTAGCTGCCGGGGTTGTCGTGGTTCGGCGGGACGTAGCCGCCGGTGCCGGGCAGCGCGGGCGCGGACGCGTTGCTGCGGGTGAAGTCGAACGCGGCGGTGAGGTCGCCGCAGACCGCGCGCCGCCACGGCGAGACGTTCGGGTTGTGCACGCCGAACCGCTTCTCGACGAACTGCACGATCGAGGTGTGGTCGAAGGTCTGCGAGCAGACCCAACCCCCGGTGCTCCAGGGCGAGATGACCAGCATCGGCACCCGCGGCCCGAGCCCGTATGGACCGGCCGCGTACCCGGAGAGGCCGCCGGTGTAGAGGTCCTGGGTCACGTCGGCGGTGGACAGCCCGCGGGCGGCGGAGGCGGGCGGGAACGGCGGCACCACGTGGTCGAAGAAGCCGTCGTTCTCGTCGTAGGTGAGGAAGACGGCGGTGCGGCTCCACACGTCGGGGTCGGCGGTGAGCGCGTCCAGCACCTGGGAGACGTACCAAGCGCCGTAGTTCGCGGGCCAGTTGGGGTGCTCGCAGAAGGCTTCGGGCGCGGCGATCCAGGACACCTGGGGCAGCTTCCCGGCCAGCACGTCGGCCTTGAGCTGGTCGAAGTACCCTTCCCCGCCCTGGGCGTCGGTGCCGGTGCGGGCCTTCTCGTACAGCGGGCTGCCGGGCTGCGCGCCCTGGTACTGGTCGAAGTACAGCAGCGAGTTGTCGCCGTAGTTGCCGATGAACGCGTCTCCCGTCCAGCCCCAACTGCCCGCCTTGTCAAGGCCGGTGCCCGCGTCCTGGTAGACCTTCCAGGAGACACCCGCCTGCTCCAGGATCTCCGGGAAGGTGGTCCAGCCGTACCCGGCCTCCTCGTTGCCGAGCACCGGGCCGCGGCCCTTGCCGTCGTTGCCCGCGTAACCGGTGTACAGGTAGTAGCGGTTGGGGTCGGTGGAGCTGAGCATCGAGCAGTGGTACGCGTCGCAGACGGTGAACGCGTCGGCCAGCGCGTAGTGGAACGGGATGTCCTCGCGGGTGAGGTACGCCATCGAGGTCGTCGTCTTCGCCGGGATCCAGCGGTCGTAGGCGCCGCCATTCCACGCCTGGTGGGTGCCCGACCAGCTGTGGTCGAGGTCCTGGATGAACTGCAGCCCGAGGTTGTCGGCGTCCGGCCGGAACGGCGGCGTCTCGTGCCCGGCCGCGTCCGCCTGGTGGAACACCGACTTTCCGCTGGGCAGCGTCGCCGGGCGCGGGTCGCCGAAGCCGCGGACGCCCCGCAGGGTGCCGAAGTAGTGGTCGAAGGACCGGTTCTCCTGCATCAGGACGACGATGTGCTCGACGTCCTTCAGCGTCCCGGTGCCGGCGGCGGCCGGGATCGAGGCGGCTCTCGCGATGCCGCCGGTGAGGACGGAGGCGGCGGCGGTGGCTCCGGCGAGCTGGAGGAACCTGCGGCGGTCGACGTTGGGCACGGGTGCTTCTCCTGACGGTCCGGTGGGGGCGGGCGGCTCAGGCTGAGACGGCGGGCGGCTCAGGCTCAGGCTCAGACGGCCCGCGCCTCGGGCTGAGACGGCGGGCGGTCTGCGCGATCGTGCGCGTTGGGGCGGGGTTTGCGACATCTCCGGGCAGGGATGACGCGCACAATGGTGGTGAGGCGGTAGTAGTGGTGTCAATGGGGCGCGCGGGGCCCGCGCCCGGCGCCGGGGGCGTTGGCACGCCGGGCCGGCACCGGGCGCGGAGCACGCGTCCTACCGCGCGGTCAGGAACTCCGCTGCCCGCAAGGGCCTGTTGACGATCCGGATGTCGCCGACGTTGCCGTGGAAGACGATGTCCACCGCGCCCGCGTACTCGTGGCCGCCCACCAGCCACGGCAGCCCGAGCGAAGTGAGCCCCGTCGAGACCCGGTCGGGGTTGTCCACGACCGGCGCGCCCTCGACGTAGAGCTTCGTGTGCCGCCCGTCGTTGACCACCGCCAGGTGCCACCACCTCAACTCCACAAGACCGTGGCCCCAGTTGGTCGTCGGGTACGTGTCGTTGAGCGGGTAGTGGTTGAACTGCGGCTCGCGCCCGTTGTTGGAGATCGCGAGCTGGAGCACCGGCTCGCCCGGGTCGGTGTTCTCGCCGTGCTTGCCCGCCGCCCCGGCCGAACCGCGGCGGCTGAGGATCGCCGCCCAGCCGTTGTTGCCGGCGTCCCAGTCGAGCGGCATCATCACGAACGTCTCGATGGTGTAGCCGCTCCTGAACGTCTCGCCGTTCAGCGGGGCCTTGTCGCCGGTGGTCAGGTACGCCCCGTGCAGCGGGTTGCGGCCGCCGACGAACTTCAGGCTGGCGTGCCCGGGTTGGTCGGGGTGGTGGTCGGCGGACCAGGTGAGCGCGTCGGCGGCGGTGCCGGGCGTGGTCGCCACCGTCAGGTCGTTGCCCTTGCCGGACAGGTCGCGGACGGTCTGGCCCGCGCCGAGCGGGGTGCCGGCGGCGCCCTGCCCGTCGAACCGCCAGTACGCGACCGTGCCGCGTACCAGCTCCTTGCTGGCCGGGCGGGCCGGGCGCACCGGCACCGGCACGAAGCCGCTGAACCGCTGCTCGAAGTCGACCGGCATCGAGAAGTTGTCCACCGGGCCGGTGATCCGGGCGTGCTCGGCCGCCAACTCCGAGCGGGATTCGGGGTCCTGGGCCAGGATCCACGGGTTGATCGTCTCGACGTCGATCGTGTTGCGGACCAGGTCGAAGTGGTAGAGCCGGATCATGCCGCCGCCGCCGAAGTAGCGGTTCTGGTAGTTGGTGATGTGCAGGAACACGTCATTGCCGGCGGCGTTCTTCTTGGTCATCCGCCCGGGCGGCCAGTAGTGGCCGTTGAGGGTGAGGAAGATCTGATCGTTGGCGTCGATCAGCTTGTCCCACATCGTCTGCCCGTTCTCCGCCATCACGGCGTTGTTCTCCGGGTCGCCGGACTCGTACGGGAAAACGTTGTCATCGTAGGGGGAGGCGACGATGTCGTGCGAGGTGAGGATCACCGGCATCTTCGGGTGCGCCTTGATGACCGAGTTGGCCCACTCGTAACCCTGGTCGGTGGTGCGCCAGTCGAGCGCGAGCACCAGCCAGGAGCGGCCGGCGGCCTGGAAGATGTGCGCGGTGTTGTAGCCGGTGGGGTCGGCGCCGGCGAAGGTCTTCGCGCGCTTGAAGCGCTGCGGGCCCATCGTCCGCAGGTACGGGGTGTCGCCGCGGCTGTCGTCACCGGTCACGTCGTGGTTGCCGGCCAGCACGCTGTACGCGGCGCCGCTCGCGTCCAGCATGGCGAACGCCTTGTCCACCTGCTGGAACGAGGAGGGGTCGGCGTCCTGGGTGAGGTCGCCGAGGTGCGCCATGAAGACGATGTTGCTGTCGGCGACACCGCTGTTGTCGATGATGTAGCGGAACGACTCCTCCTGCGGGGTCCGGTTCACGCTGTCCTGGCTGCCCCAGTAGAGGAACTGGGTGTCGGGCATGACGGCCAGGGTGAACTGGAGGGCGGTGGGGTCGGGGTTCCAGCGGCCGGCGTGGCCGCTGCTGTGGGCGGTCGCCGTATCGGTTGCGCCGGCGGTCGAGGCGTCGGCGGCGGAGGCGGGCGCGGCGCCGAGCACGCCCCCGCCGACGCCCACGGCCGCGGCCCCCGCCCCGGCCAGCGCCGCGTTCCGCAGAAACCCCCGCCGGTTCTGACCGGTCGGTTCCTGTGACGAACTGTCACCGTGAGTACACATTGGGGCCCTCTTCCCGAGTCGATGGCGTCAAGCCCGAACGACGCTAGCCAGAAGGGGCCGGAGCTGGGCAGACGCGAGATGAAGTCGGGCGATCGAGTGCCTGTCCTGGTTGGAAAGCGCGCGCCACGCGGTGGCGGGGGCGCCCCGTGATGAACGGACAGTCACCGGTGCCCGTCGCTCCCGGTGACCCCTTCGGCCCCGCGCGGAAAACACGTTGGCCGCCGGGCGCCGGCCCGGGATGATGCGGGGGGTGTCGGTGGACGTGTTCGTATGCGCGGGGTGCGGCGCGGAGTTGACGGCGCCGGTGTCGCGGGTGGCGCTGCCCGTCCACACCCACCAGCACTGGGGCCACGACCTGCTGCCCGCGCTGATGCAACCGGGCACATACGCCGTGGACTTGGAGCCGTCCGGGCCGCCGTGGCGGCTGTGGAACGAGATCGACCCGGACGAGGCGGCGGCCCGGGGCGTGTTCGCGCCGGTCGCTGCGCTGTCCTTCGGGTCACCGGGAGCGAGCGTCGTCGCCCCGGGCGACATCCGGGGCACCGTCCTGATCCCCGAGCGATGTGACGGTTACTGCCTGGGCCTGGACGGGCGGGACGGCCCCAACCTGGCCTGCGCGCGCTGCGGCCGGCCGGTGGCGACCCGGATCGACGACTGCTCGTTCCGGCAGGCGGTATGGCTCGCCCCGGACGCGGTGCGCCGCCTCCCCACCGGCAACCCCGTTGACCCGCCGGTCAGTTGGGACGCGCTGGCGGCGGAGCCTGGCACACCGCCGGTCGAGCCGTACGGGGGGTGGAGCGCCCGATGGGAGGCGGCGGCCGGGGCGGCGCTGGCGCACCTGCTGGCGGCGTCCGGGGGTAGGCGGGTGGTCCTGGCGGACAGCCTGAACCCGTACTTCCTCGGCCGCGGGCTCGACGCCCTGCTCCCGCCGGGCCAGCCGGACAAGCGCGCGGCCCTGGCCGGCCCGGGTCTGCCCGGCTCCGCACCCGACATCGCGCTGGTCCCCGTCCACCCGGTGACGGGAGCGGTGTGGCAGCCGCCGGACGGCGGCGAGGTCGTACCGCTGGCAGCCGAGGTGTGGTCGTATCTGGCCTTCCCCTACGAGGAGTTCCCCCTCCCGGCAACCGGCGGCCTCCCCGCGGGCTTTTTCCAGGACTACCCGCGCCCCCTCCACCCGATCTTCCCGTTCCGCCCCGACAACGAGGTGTTCCTCCACACCCTGTCCCGGCTCCCGGCGGTCCGCGCCCCGTGGTTGCGCCAGATCCACACCCGCGCGTACGCCCGCCCCAGCGCCTATCCGTTCTGACCCGAATCCACATGCTGGATATGCGTGTCAGTATATGGACGGCCCCTAGGTTGGTGATCATCATGTGGGCACCATGCCTGTCATGACGAGTACCGAGATCCGCACCGCGTACCTGCAGGCCGCTGAGACGGCCGCGCACCTTCTGGCGGAGGGAGCGGTGGCAGACCGCTGGCAGAAGGAGTCCGTGCTGCCGGGGATGTCGGTGGGCGGGTTGGCCGGTCACCTCGCGCGCAGCGTCCTGCAGGTCGAATGGTTCCTTGACGGCCAGGTCGAGGGCGCCGAGCCGGTGACACCTGTGCACTACTACGCCAGGCTCAAGGGCACCTCCGCACCCGACTCCGAGCTCAACGTCGGCGTGCGTGCGCGCAGCGAGGAAACGGCCACCGCCGGCCCCACCGCCGTGGCCGAGCAGGCGCGGGCCGCATGGCAGCGGCTGTCCGAGCGGCTGACAGGGGAGCCGGCCGACCGGCGAGTCGCCATCCTCCACCGACCGGGAGAGGAAATGCTCCTCGACGGCTACCTGCACACACGGTGTGTCGAACTGGCCGTCCACTGTGAGGACTTGGCCCTGAGCGTGAACGCCCGCACCCCCGTCCCCGAAGCCGCCCTCGCCATCGCGATCGACGTACTCGTCGCGGCCGCCCGCGAACGCCACGGCGACCAGTCCGTGTTGCACGCACTGACCAGACGCGAACGTGACACCGACGACGCCTTGCGGGTGCTGTAGGCGTACCGGGGATCCGGTGAACTCCCCCCTTTCCGGCCACCGGGAGCAGCAGGACGAGGACGCGGAGGGCGAGGATTCCCCTCGCCACGCGGTGGCTCGCGCCCGCGCGATCGTGCAGGATGGCGCGGTGATCGAATCGCCCCCGCCCGCGGAAGCGCTCGCCTGGGCCGCTCAGGTCGTCGGCCCAGCCGCTTCCGCCCGTACCGTGCGGCGCCTCGCGGGCGGCACGCATGCCGCCACGCATCTGCTGCGAACCGAGCGTCCCACCCGCGAACTGGTGCTGCGGCGCTTCCCGCCCGGTGACGAGGCGGCGGCGCGGGAGGCGCGGGTGCTCGAGGCGCTCGACGGGCTGGACGGCTGGGCGCCGCGCCTTGTCGGTGCCGATCCCGACGGGAGCCGGATCGGCGAACCCGCCACCCTGATCACCCGGTTGTCCGGTCACGCCGACGTCACACCGGCTGACCCGGACACCGCGGCGGCCCAACTGGGAGCCGCGCTCGCCCGTATCCATGCCGTCCCGATCTCCCGGCTCGCCGGGTTCCGCGACGTCATGGCAACGGCCTTCCCTCTTGACGTCCGCGACGCGGGCCCCGCCGCGCCGAGCCTGGCCGCTGCCGGCCGCCGCCTCGCCGAGCAGCAACCGGTGCTCACGCACTACGACTTCTGGTCCGGCAACGTGCTGTGGCAGGACGGCGAACTCACCGGCATCGTCGACTGGTCCGGGGCGTCACTCGCGCCCCGGGGCTTCGACGTGAGCTGGTGCCGTCTGGACCTGGTGCTGCTGCACGGGCCGGCCGTAGCCGACACGTTCCTGGACGCCTACCAGGAGGCGGCGGGAGAGGCGCCGGGCGAGCCGGCCCTGTGGGACCTGTTCGCCCTCGCCAACTCCCACCGCTCCGTGGAGACCTGGCTGCCCAACTACCACGACCTCGGCCGCACCGACCTCACTGCCGCCGGCCTGCGCCGACGCCACACCGATTGGACGGCCGCACGCCTCGCCACCTGGTCCGCCCGCACGTAGCGCCGGCCGCACCGCCGAACTCCCGCCCCGGCCCGTCGACTTCACCGCGTTGCGCTAGCCGGTTCGGGCGTAACCAGGGGTGTGGGTGGGGAGGGAGGGAATTCAGGTGGGGTTGTGGTTCGCGTCGCTCGCGCTTTGCAGAGCCGGGGGAGGGTCTTCGGGGAGCAGCGCAGTGCGAGCACGGTCCGGACACCGGCTGAGAGGAACTCCGACATGAAGGTCATCCGCAGGTCGCGACACCGCAGCGTCGCCTTGGGGGGCGGGGTGGCCGCCGTCCTGCTCGCCGCTTCCGGGCTCGCGCTCGGCGCCTCTCCCGCCGTCGCGAGCGGAGCGCAGGCGCACCCGGCGGCCGGGGTCACCGTGTCGCGCGGTGGGGCGCCGCGGATCGTGCCGGTGGTCGTGCGGCAGACCGGGGAGGCCGTCGTCACGCTCAACTCCCGCGCGCCCGGGGTGTCCTGGGGGACGGCGGGCAGCGAGTCCGCCGTCGTGTCGGCGTACGTGGACGGGCGGTACGCGACCGACATCGTGATCCCGTCCGACCAGCCGATCTCCCGCAGCTTCTCGCTCGGGCACCTGAACCGCGGGCTGCACCTGCTGACGTTCCGGTTCGCCGCCGACCGCTCGCCGAAGGGTGCCGCCCGCGCCCAACTCAGCGACGTGGACGTCCAGTCGTACGGCGAGAACACCGACGAGGCGCTGGTCCTGCGCAACGCGCCCGTGCTCTACGGGCGCGACCTGCCCGAGTTGGGCAGCGCCTTCCAGAGCAGCACCACCGACAGCCCGCTCTTCGAGTACCACGAGATCCTTCCGGCGACGGCGCCCGGCCACAAGGTGATCCAGTACACCGTCATCTGGACGAACGAGGACGGCGGCACCGACTCCCCGGCCCTGATGGCCCGTTGGGGCCGGACCACCGACATCGAGTGGGCCTACCGGGTCGAGGTGGACGCCAAGGGCGAGCCGGTTCCCGGCAGCGGGGTGTACCAGGCGGCCAACCACCAGACGCTGGCCTTCGCCGGCCGGCTGGAGGGCGACCGGCCGCGGCTGGAGACCTGCACGTCCAACAACAACCTCTGCGACACCGTCGACGACAGCATGCGGTTCTCGCTCGCGCCGACCCAGTCACTGCCGGCCGGCCAGCCGCGCGAGCACATGATGGACGTCAACCCGTGGCTGTACCCGGTCATGGCGCAGGAGATGACCCGGGAGGGCAAGATCGAATCCCCCTCGGACCCGGCCACCCCCGAACTCGGCGACCAGCGCGCCTACTTGTACCTCGCCGTCACCCACACCGCGGCCCCGTCCGCCGACGCCGCCGACGTGGGCCTGTCCATCGGCGTACGCCTGAAGGGCGACCCGACGCTGTACCGCTCCGACCACGCCATCCCGACCTCGTCCATCACCCGTGAGGGCGCGGCGGCCACCACCGTCGAACTCCCGCCGGGTACCCAGGAGTCGGACGTCGCCGAGGTCGTCGCGCTGCGCACGCCCGTCGTGGAGACCGGTGCGTCCCTGACCGTGACGGGCGTCAGCCGCGCGTTCCTCCTCCAGCAGGACTACCTGCCGGCCGACTCGTTCATCACCTGGACCGGCAGCACGACCCTCACCCAGCAGACCCCGACCGCGACCCTGTGGTCCGCCACCGGCTGACCCGGCCCCACCCCGCCACGTACCCGGGCGGTGCCCGCCAACCGGCGGGCACCGCCCAACTGCCGCCCCGCGCAACCCAGCCGGCGGCCCGCGTCGGTCAACTCGTCAGCCCGCTCACCGCGTCCCCCATGTACTTCGCTCCGAGCACCGCCAGCAGCGTCATCATGATCGCCGCGTTGTGGGCGGACATCCAGGCTTTCCAGCCGCCCAGCACCTGGGCCGAGCGGGTGCCGCCGAGGAGGTACACCGACAGCGGGACGATCGTGCAGAGGGAGCCGATCAGCACCATCACCACCGCCGCGACCGTACGGCCGCCGGGTGAGCCGCCGCTTCCGGCGATGGACAGGGCGCCGCCCACCGTCAGGACGAGGTTCTTGGGGTTGGCCACGGCCAGTGCGGCGGCCAGGCCCGCGGCCTTGAGCGGGGTGAAGGTGTCGAGCGCCTTCATCCAGCCGGGGGTCGAGGCGGGCTGCCCCTCGGCGGGACGGCCGCGCCACTGGAGCACGGCCATGGCCAGGAAGAGGACGCCGAGGCCGAGTTTCACCCAGAGCGTCCAGGTGGCCGGGTCGCCGTCGCCCGCGGAGGCGCGTCCGCCGGAGGACGCCAGGAGTACGGCGGTCACGACGACGCCGAGCGCGACCGCCCAGGCCGCGGTGAACGCGAGCCCGTTGCTACGCGCGCGAGGCGTGGCCAGCATCAGGACCATGGCGATCAGCGGGACGGGGCTGATCGCGATACCGACCGCCGAAGCCAGGATCTGCCCGATCGCGTCGCCCATGAGCCACTCCCGGTGGAAAAGTGCAGGTCAGGTCAGTCAACGGGGTGGGCGCCGGCGCCGCGCGCCGGGCCGAGCCGTACGGGTGAACGTCGCCGGGTCCATGACATCCCGGCCGCCGCACCCGCACCCGCGCCCGCGCCCCCCCGGCCCCACCCCCGCGTCCGCCCGCCCCCGCCCCCGCCTCCCCAACCCGCCCCCGGATGGACCACCCAAGTGGCCGCCCCACCCCCCATCCGTCAGCGTGGCAGTGCCCCAGCCCGCGCCGCCGACCACGAACAGCGGCGCCGCGAACCGCAAGCCGCCGGGGCCGAAACCGCAAGCCGCCGGACCAGCCGCACCCCGAGGGAGCCCACCATGGCCGAGCCCACCGACCCCAAGACGGCCGACTCCAAGGCGGCCCAACCGGGCGTCGCCACCGGCAACGCCGCCGTCCGCGACCGCTACCCCTTCGACGACACCCAGGACTTCGACGACGCCAAGCGCGGCTTCATCGGCACCGCCGACGACCCGACCGTCCGCGGCAGCGACGGCAGCACCGTATGGGGCCTGGACTCGTACGGCTTCCTCGACGACGACTGCCCCGACACCGCCAACCCCAGCCTGTGGCGGCAGGGCCGGCTGGTCGCGCAGCACGGCCTGTACGAGGTGGTCGAGGGCGTCTACCAGGTGCGCGGCTTCGACCTGTCGAACATGACGCTGGTGGAGGGCGACCGCGGGGTGCTGGTGATCGACCCGCTGATCAGCGCGGAGACGGCCGCCGCCGCCCTGGCCCTGTACCGGCGGCACCGCGGCGAGCGGCCGGTGACCGGGGTGCTGTACACCCACAGCCACGTCGACCACTTCGGCGGCATCAGGGGCGTGATCACCCAGGACGACGTGGACGGCGGGGTGCCGGTGATCGCCCCCGAGGGCTTCCTGGAGCACGCGGTCAGCGAGAACGTCTACGCCGGTACGGCGATGGGTCGCCGTGCCGCGTACATGTACGGTGCCGCGCTGCCCAAGGGCGCGCGCGGCCAGATCGGCGCCGGGCTCGGCCAGACGACCTCCACCGGCTCGGTCGGGCTGATCCCGCCGACCCTGGACGTCACCGCCACCGGCCAGACCGAGACCGTGGACGGCGTCCGGATGGTCTTCCAGCTCACCCCCGGCACCGAGGCGCCGTCCGAGCTGAACGTCCACCTGCCCGACCACAAGGCGCTGTGCATGGCGGAGAACGCCACCCACAACCTGCACAACCTGCTGACCCTGCGCGGCGCCCAGGTCCGCAACCCGCACGTGTGGGCGCACTACCTCACCGAGACGATCGCGCTGCACGCCGGCTCCGTCGATGTCGCCTTCGCCTCGCACCACTGGCCGGTCTGGGGCCGCGAGCGGGTGCTGACGTTCCTGTCGGAGCAGCGCGACCTGTACGCGTACCTGCACGACCAGACGCTGCGGATGCTCAACCAGGGCATGACGGGGCTGGAGATCGCCGAGGAGATGACGGTCCCGCCGGCGCTGGAGCGGGCCTGGAACACGCACGGCTACTACGGCTCCGTCAGCCACAACGTCAAGGCGGTCTACCAGCACTACATGGGCTGGTTCGACGGCAACCCGGCCCACCTGTGGGAGCACCCGCCGGCCGAGTCCGCCAAGCGCTACCTGGACTTCATGGGCGGCGCCGACGCCGTCGTGCGGCGCGCCCGCGAGTCGTTCGCGGCGGGCGACTACCGCTGGGTCGCCCAGGTGATCAACCACGTGCTGTTCGCGGAGCCGGACAACGCCGACGCCCGCGCCCTCCAGGCCGACGCGCTCGAACAGCTCGGCTACGGCAGCGAGAACGGCACCTGGCGCAACTTCTTCCTGATGGGCGCGCTGGAGCTGCGCAAGGGGCCGGTCGGCACGCCCACCGCCGTCGTCGCCCCCGACCTGCTGGCGGCCCTCACCCTCGGCCAGCTCTTCGACTCCCTCGCCATCAGGGTTGACGGGCCCCGCAGTTGGGACGCCGATCTCACCATCCGGTTCAGCCTGCGCGACGGCGATCCGGCCGTCCTGCGGCTGCGCAACGGCGTGCTCGTCCACATCACGGGGACCACCCCCGAGGCGCCCGAGCCCGACCTCGACATCGCCCTCGCCGAGGCGGACCTGCGGGCCCTGCTCCTCGGCACCGTCCAACTCGACGCCCTGACGGCCCAGGGCCGCGCCGAGACCACCGGCGACCCCGGCAAGCTCGCCGAACTCCTCGGCCACCTCAGCGCCCCCGACCCCGACTTCGCCATCGTCACCCCCTGACCGGCTCAGGAACGGCCCCGCGCGGAGGAGGCAGCTGATGCCGGACGACGTGCCCCCCGGCAACGTCCCGTCCAGTGACGTGCCGCCGGACGACGTGCCGCCCGGCGCCCCCGGGCGGCGGAAGGTCGACGGCGGCAACCTCCGCACCACCCTGGCCAACGAGCGCACCCTGCTGGCCTGGTCCCGTACGGGCCTGGGCCTGCTGGCCGCCTCCTTCGCCGTCGTCAAGCTGACCGGCATCACCCCGAGCGGGCTGCGCCTGGCGCTCGGCGCCTACCTCGTCGCCCTGGCGACGGGCGTCACGGCGGCCGGCTACGTGCAGTGGCGGAACCGGCAGGCGCGGATCGGCGGGCCCGAGCCGCTGACCAGCGGGCTGGGCGCGCTGCTGGTCACCGTGGCGATGTTCCTGCTGGCCGGCTTCGTCGTCGCGGTGATCGTGGTGGCGCCGTGAAGCGGGGCACCGCGCTCAGCGGCCTGGGCAGGCTGGGCAGGCTCGGCGGCCTCGGCGGCCTGAGCGGGGACACCGCGCGCGGCGACATGCTCGGCGCGCTCACCGCGTGGGCGCTGATCGTGCCCGAGTGCGTGGCCTACGCGCAGATCGCCGGGGTGCCGCCGCAGAACGCCTTCTACGCCGCGCCCGTCGCGCTGGTCGCGTACGTCCTGCTGGGCCGCTCCCGGTTCCTGATCATCGGGGCGACGTCGGCGGCGGCCGTCCTGTCCGGGGCCACCGTCGCCGACGTCAGCTCCGACCCGAAGCAGGCGGTCGGGCTGTCGGCGGCGCTCGCGGTGATCGCCGGCGGTGTGCTGCTGGCCGCCGGGATCGCCCGGCTCGGGTTCGTGACGAACTTCCTGGCCGAACCGGCCCTGTACGGCTTCCTGTTCGGGATGGCGCTGACCATCGTCGTCCGGCAGGCCGCGAAGATCGTCGGCGTCTCCAGCGGCGACGGCCAGTTCTTCCCCAGGCTGTGGACGGTGCTGCGGCACGCCCCCGACTGGTCGCTCGCCTCGCTCGCGGTCGGCGCGGTGGCGCTGGCCGCGCTGTTCGCGCTCGAACGGTTCCTGCCCCGGATCCCGGCCTCGCTGGTCGTGCTGGTGCTGGGGCTGGTGGTGTCGGCGGCGGCCGGGCTGAAGGACCACGGGGTCGACGTCGTGGGGAAGATCCCGTCGGCCGTGCCCGTGCCGCACCTGCCCGGCATCACCGCGGGGGACTGGTGGAAGCTGGCCGCCGGGGCGTGCGGGGTGGCACTGGTGGTGTTCGCCGAGGCGTTCAGCATCGCCTCCCGGTTCGCCCGCGAGCACGGCGACGAGGTGGACGCCAACCGGGAGATGGCCGCGGTCGGCGTCGCGAACATCGCCGTCGGGCTCTTCCGCGGCTTCACCGTCTCCGGCAGCGCCTCCCGCAGCGCCGCCGCCACCAAGGCCGGCGCCCGGTCCCGGCTGACGTCGGTGATCGCCGCCGGTCTGATCCTGCTGACGGGGGCGTTCCTCACCCCGCTGTTCACCGACCTGCCGGAACCGGTGCTCGGCGCGATCGTCATCGTCGCCGTCCGCGGCTTCCTGTCCACCGCCGAGCTGCGCCGGTACGCGGCGGCGGACCGGGCGAGCCTGTGGGTGGCGCTGACCGCGCTGGTCGGGGTGCTGCTCTTCGACTTGCTGCCGGGGCTGCTGCTGGCCGTCGCGCTGTCGCTGGTGCTGTTCATCGCCGCCGCGAGCACCACGCACCTGTCGGTCCTCGGCCGGCTGCCCGGCAGCCGCCGGTACGGCGACACCGAGCAGCACCCCGACGCGACCACCGTCCACGGCGTGCTGGCCGTCCGCCCCGACGGCGCCCTGTTCTTCGGCAACGTCGACCGCACCCGCCGGGACGTGCTCGCGCTGGCCGCCGCGATCCACCCGGCGCCGCGGGTCGTCGTCCTCGACCTCAGCGGGACGTACCACCTCGGCATCCCCGTCCTCGACACCCTCGACGAGCTGCGCGACAGCCTGGACCGGCAGGGCACCGAACTGCACCTGGCCCGGCTGCGGGCCCGGGCCCGGCGGGAGTTCGACCGGCACCACCTGGCGGGGCGGTTCGCGCCCGGGGCCGTGCACGCGAGTGTCGAGGACGCGATGACGGCGGTGGGCGGGCCGCCTGCGGGCGGGCGGGGGTGACGGGGTGATGCGCGGCTTCGGATCGTCCGGGCGCGGCGACCGCGCGTCCAGGCGGGGCCGCCGCGGCTACCGGCGCGCGGCACGCGCCGCCTGGCCCAACCGCGGGCTGGCCCTGCTCCTCGTCGCCGGCGGTGCGCTGCTGGGCTGGTGGCTGCCGCACGCCGAACGCTCCCGCCACCTCGGCGGGCTGTCGTACGACCCGTCCGCCGCGCAGGCCACCCTCGGCGCCATCGCGTCCGGCGTGATCACCCTGACCGGTTTCGTGCTCACCGCGGTCACCCTGGTCGTGCAGTCGGTGCAGGCCATGTCGCCCCGACTGGTCGGCGTGCTGGGCTACTTCGAACGCTCGCTGGTGCTGTTCGGCGCGCTGACCGGTACGGCCGTCTACGCGCTGGTCGTCCTCGCGCAGGTGAGCGACGAGCATGTGCCGCGCCTGTCGGTCACGTTGGCGATCGTCTTCGTCGTGCTGTCCAGCGGGGCGATCCTGCGCAGCCTCGCCGAACTGCGCGAAGTGGTCACCGGCGGCGGCCTGGTCCGCACGGTGGGGCTGCAACTGCACGCCGCTCTGGACCGGGAGTGGCGCGAGCCGGAGGGCCCGGCCGCCGGTCCGGGGAACGCCGACGGCGAGATCGCCGCGGACCAGGCGGGTGTCGTCCAGCGCGTCGACGGGGCCGCGCTCGCCGCGACCGCCGCCCGCCTCGGGGTCCGCGTCACCGGCCTGGTCGCCGTCGGCAGCTACACCGAACCCGGCGCGCCGCTGCTCCGCGTCAGCCCCGCCGCACCGGCCGCCGGCGCCCGCGAGCTGGCCCGTGCCGTGCGTGTCGGGCCGGCCCGGCACATCGAGCACGACCCCGCCTACGGGCTGCGCCTGCTGGTGGACGTCGCCATCCGCGCGCTGTCGCCCGCCGTCAACGACCCCACCACCGCCGTCCAGACCCTCGACCAGATCGAGTCCGTCCTGCTGCGGATCGCGACCCGCCCGCTGGGCCCCGCCGTCATCCGCGACGCCGACGGCACCGCCCGCGTCACCCTCGCCCGCCCCGGCTGGGACGTGCTCCTCGACCTCGCGCTCGCCGAGATCCTGCTCTACGGCGCCGACTCGCTCCAGATCCAGCGCCGCCTGCGCGCCCTGCTCGACACCCTCACCCGCGCCGCCCCGCAGCCCCGCGCCACGTCCTTCGCCGCCTACCGCGCGGCCCTCAACCGCACCGCCCAAACCCTCCCCGACCCCTCCCTGACCACGACGGCAACCACCCCCGACCCCCAGGGCCTCGGCGGCCCGCCGCCGTCCGACCGGGCCTGACCGGGGGACTGCCCGGTGCTTAGGCGGCGAATCTCATCCACTCGGTGATTCCTCTGATGCTTCATGGAGGGTCGCACCGATGCCGTCAACGATGGCGGTGGTGACAATGGACTGGATCACGAGGTGATCGGTGATCTGCTCCATCGACGGCACAATGACATGCTCCGCATTGTTGCGCCGCAGGAAGTAGACGAGATCTGACACGTTCGTCGTTCCGTCGCCGTACTCATAGTGGGTTGCCATGATTTCGAGCTGCTGCGAAACGGCGTACTCCTCCATCCGGCGCTCGATGACCTGGATTTCCTCGTCCTCCATGGCACGGGGAACGCGCATGTACCCGTAGGCCACGGCCCGGCCGGTCGCCGTCATGCCGCCGACCCCGACTCCGGCGTCAGCTTGGCCCAGACGACCTTGCCACCCGTGTCAGGACGGTGAACGCCCCACTTCTCGCTGACCGCTCGCACCAGGAAGAGGCCACGGCCGCACTCCGCGTCGTCCGACTGCTCCGGCACGGCCGGCCTGCCGTCGCCCCTGTCCCAGACCTCGATGAACAGGCTGCCGTGCAGCAACCGCAGCTGCACCCCGATGACGTGATCTGCCGTGACCGACTGCCACTTCGGGCACGGCTCGGCGCTGCCGGTTGCCCTGACGGCGTTGGTGACGAGTTCGGAGACGATCAGCTCGGCGCTGTCGGTGAAGTCCGCGAGCTGCCACGTACGCAGCATCTGCCGGACGAAAGCCCGCGACATGCCGACGGCCGTCGGCGTCGCGGACAGCTGAATGCGCGAAACGCAGAGAGTCGTAGGCGCCGTCACCGCACGTCCACCTCGGACAACTGGATGTCGGCGCAGTGCACCTGGTAGGCGGTCAGGTGTTCCCGCAGAACCCGGCCCGTTCCGAAGTGCTCGGTGGACGGCACCAGCACGGCGGTGTCACCGACGAGTCGAAGCTCGGTGAGGAGTTCGGTCAGGACGGCGGTGCTGCCCTCCTCCACCTCCTGGTAGATGACGGCCAACTCGTAGCCCTCGTTCTGGGCCCAGCGGAACAGCCGTAATTCGTCCTTCATGGTCTCGGATTCCGGTGTCGCCTCATACGCGCGCATGTAGCCGTAGATGGGTCGCCCCATGTCTCGCCTCCCTGGTGAGTGGGCGCGGGCGACGGCGTTCCGTCCAAGCCCGTGCGCGCCCGAGGTGACGAACCGTGCAGGTGCTGTTTCGTCACGTCACTGAGTGAAGCACCGTCAGCCGGGTTTCTGCAAGACTACATTTAGAGTCATCATCAGAGAATTATCGAACACTAATATCAGTATTGTGAATCGGATGTTGGGGTGCTTTCATATCGAGTGAAAGAGTGCCCCGAAGGAGAAGGGTGGGACGTATGCCGGACGGAACGACGGGATCGACCGTGCCGCGCAGGCAGCTCGGGCGGCACCTTCGCGAACTGCGCAACCAGGCGCGGCTGACCGTGCGGGCGGCGGCCAAGGAACTGGAGTGGTCGGAGCCCAAGATCTGGCGCATCGAGACCGGCCAGACCTCGCTGCGCAGCCTCGACGTCGAAGCGATGTGCAAGATCTACGGGGCGCCGGCGGAGCTGGCCCAGGGGCTGATGGGGCTGGCCAAGGAGACCAAGGGGCGCGGCTGGTGGCACTCGTACGGTGACGTGATCCCCGAGACCTTCGACCTCTACATCGGGCTGGAGGAAGCGGCGGAGCGCCTGCAGCAGTACAGCGCGGAGTTGGTGCCCGGCCTGTTCCAAACTCCGGACTACGCACGCACGTTGATCCGCGAGGACAACCCCGGCGTCGAGGACACGGAGATCGACCGCCGAGTGCACGTGCGGATGGCCCGTCAAGCGCTGCTGACCAGGCTCACCAGTCCGGTTACGATGAAGGTGGCGCTCAACGAAGTCATCCTGCGTCGGCCGGTCGGAGGTCGCGAGGTGATGGCCGCACAGCTTGAACATCTGCTCGAACTGGCGGCTCTGCCTCACGTCTCCATCAGGGTGGTGCCGTACGAGGCGGGTCTGCATCACGGCTTGCTGTCCGGGTCGTTCACGATGCTGCGTTTCCCGCTCGGCGGCGACGGCAAGCCGACAGAGCCGCCCACGGTCTACGTCGACGGCTTCACCGGCGACCTCTACCTCGACAAGCCGAACGAGATCGAGCGCTACGACGGGGCGTTCCAAGCAATCTGGGCGCGTTGCCTGGAACACGAGGACACCATGCGTCTCCTTCAGCAAGCAGCAAGGGAGCTAAGGCAGTGAAGAGTTCCGACCTGGTAGGGGCGGTGTGGCGCAAGTCCAGCCGCTCGGCGAACAACGGCCAGTGCGTCGAGGTCGCCTTCCTCGAGGACGGTCGTGTGGCGATGCGTGACAGCAAGGACAACGGGAACGGCTCCGCTCTCGTTTTCACCGCCGGTGAGTGGGCGGCGTTCGAAGGCGGCATGCAGGACGGCGAGTTCAAGCGGGTCTAGCCACCCGGCGTCGCGGATCAGCCGCCGACCTTTCCGGCGGCGATCTGCTGGCCCCGTACGGCGTCCACCACGATCGGGACGCCGTCGGGGACCTGGCCTTCGAGGTCGTGCAGCAGGTCGCCGACCGGCGGCAGGTCACCGGGGCCGCGGACGTGCACGTACACCGTTCTCGACTGGGTGTCGACGCTGGTGACGGACGCGCCGGGGGTGTGGGCGAGCCACTTCTCGGCCGCGTTCTTCGTCCGCGAGGTCCAGGTGTCGAGCAGCACGGTGGTGACGGTGTTGGCGACCAGCGGCAGCAGCACCGCCGTGAACAGCAGCCCGAGCATGACGTAGGCCCGGCGCGGGCCGTGCCGCTCGCCGGCGCGCTTGAGCCCGAGGGCGGCGAAGACCACCATGCCCGCGAAGACCAGCGCGAACAGGTTGGACAGGAAAAGCACCAGCGCGCCCAGCGCGAGCCACCACGACGTCTGCCCCGCGCACACACCCGTGACCACCAGCGGCGGCACCAGCGAGATCGCGATGGCCACCCCCGGCAGCACCGCGGCGACGTCCTTGCGGGACAGCGCCACCGCGCCGGCGAACCCGGTGGCCAGCGCGGAGATCAGGTCGAGCAGCCCGGGCGACGTACGGCCGGAGATCTGGCCGTTCGACAGCAGGTCGTAGGTGCGCGGCACCACCAGCGACGCCCCCGCCCCGACCAGCACCACCAGCAGGCACCCCAGTGCGACGAAGGCGGCGGCAGTGGTGCGGCGGCGCTGCACCGCGCCCAGCGCGATGCCCATGATCGGCGTGGACAGCGGTGCGATGATCATCGCCCCGATGACGGTGGCGGTGGAGTCCGTGAGGATCCCGCCGGCCGCGATCACCGAGGACAGCGTGAGCATGGCCCAGAACGCCGACTGCTTGGACCTGCTGTCCCCGGACGACAGATCCAGATCCTCCCGCAGCTCCGCCGGCGAGCGTCGCTGGCGGTCCGGCAGGACCCAGTCGCGGAAGTGGCCGAGCATGCGCCCAGTATCCGGACCGGGAGCGGCCGGGCGGCGCAGGGACACGGCACACATTTGGCCGGGTTTCCGGGGGTTCGGGGCCCCCGGAAACCCGACTGCTCGTGGTGCGCGCCCGAGAGCGCCGGTCAGGTGCAGGTCAGGTCACGAAGTGCCGGTCACGTGCACGTGCCCGCCGGGCGGTCGCGCTTGACCAGGTTGGTCCAGCCCGTCGTGCCGTCGAGCCACAGCACCTGCGTGCCGTCGCCCGCGGCGGGGAAGAGCTGGTCGCCACGGTCGCAGGAGACCCGCTGCGGGCCGCCGGTGCCGTCCGCGGCGAACTGGTAGAGCTTCGGCAGCGTGTCGTTGGCCCAGGTGGTGGCCGGCGGCACGCTGAGGACGGTGACCGCGGCGTCGGAGGCGGTGAGGGAGTAGCTGTAGAGGGCGGTCCCCCGGGTCTCCGGGTCGAGGGTGACGGGGCCGGAGCCGTCGAGGTTCGCCCGGTCGACCGAGAGCTTGCCGCCGTCGGTGGGGTCGGTGTCGGCGAGCCAGTAGACGCTGTTGGAGGTGACGGCGGTCTGGCCGATCCCGAGGGTCTTGTTCTTGTCGACGGGCATCAGGGTGACCTTGCCGGTGTTCAGGTCGGTGGTCTCCACGCCCAGCTTGTAGCCGTCGGACTCGGGCCAGAGCTTGGCGTAGGCGATCACCCCGGCGTGCACGGAGGGCAGCGCGGTGCCGATCTCGTACCGGCCGCCGTCCACCCAGGTGCCGTCGCCTGTCTTGATGTTGCGGTAGCCCACGTGCTGGCCGCCGAACGGGTCGGTCTCGGTGAACACCACGTAGTCGCCGTCGATGGCGACGGAGGTGATGTCCGTGACGGACCCGTAGACCGTCTTCACCGGGCCGCCGGCCAGCGGGCGCACCTTGATCGTGACCGAGGTGGGGCCGAAGTCGGCCCAGGCGACGTTCTTGCCGTCGGTGTCCGGATAGACGTTGTAGTCACCGTTGTTGGGGCTGACCAGGGTCGGGCTGCCCTTGCCGCTGGTGTTGCCCGCCCACACCGAGTACGGCTCGCTGCCGTCCTCGTTGCTCAGCGAGACCGCGTACTTGCCGCCGCCCGCGCCGAGGGTCGTCCCGACGGTGTTGACCTTGCCGACCAGCGTGTCGGCGTCCACGCCGAGCGCGGTCTCCCAGCCGGGCACGATGCCGTGCGCGGCGAACGCCCGCTTCACCGACTGCAACTGGGCCTTGGTGACGCCGAGTTCCTGCGCGGCGGCGATGACCGCGGCGCGGCCCTGGGTGAAGCCGTCGAGCGGGGTCATGTAGGCGGTCAGGGCGCGGTAGACGATCTGGTCGGCCAGGTCGCCGCCGAGGTCCTGGCGGATGTCCCACAGCGCGCCGGAGAAGATGGTGGAGTTCTCGTGCACCCCACCGTCGTCGTTCTGGAAGCTCGCGCCGACGAAGTTCTTCGACGTGGTCGCGCCGTCGTTCAGGTCGCGCAGCGCGCAGTCGCGCGGGGAGGCGGTGACGCAGAGGTCCTCGCCGAGCAGCGACGCGTCGGGGTCGGTCATCGGGATGTGGTTGGCGTCGTCGTCGATGGCGTTGCCGAAGTAGTCGGCGAGGCCCTCGTTCATGGCGCCCGACTGGCCGGCGTAGACCAGGTTCGCGGTGTTCTGGATGACGCCGTGGGTCATCTCGTGGCCGACCACGTCGGTGTCGGCGGAGAAGGTCCGGTAGTCGCCGCCGCCCTGGCCGTACACCATCTTGGTGCCGTCCCAGAAGGCGTTGTTGTAGGGCTGGCCCTGACTGACCACGCCGACCAGGGAGTAGATGAAGCCGCCCTTGCCGTCGAGGCCGTCCCGGCCGAACTTCGTGTGGTAGTAGTCGTAGACCTGACTGGCGCCCCAATGCGCGTCCACCGCACCGGAGTCGGTGTACTCGGGGCCGAGGTCGGTGGTCGGCGGGCTGAACGTCTTGATGCCGCTGGGCCAGGCGCCGGACGCGGCGGTGACCTCCGTGCCGCGGGCGTCGTACGTCGCCAGCATGACGTTGGTGCCGCCGGCGGCCCGGAAGCCGTAGTCGATCGTCTGGTAGGCGCCGTCGGTGCCCTGGTAGAGGTTCAGTTCGGTCTGCCGGCCGTTGTAGCGGACGCCGGTGCCCTTGACGACGAGCTGCTGCGGGACGGTGGCGGGGGCGGCCGGGGTGCCCGGCTGATCCGCCGGGGTGCTCGCGGCGGCGCCGGTGGTGGTGTTGGCCGCGGCGAACGTCTGGAGGGCGCTGTACTGGAACGCCGGGTAGCCGGAGTGCGCGTCCACGTACACCTCCTGGCGGACCGGTTCGCCGGTCCGCGGGTTGGTGCCGCTGACCGTGATGTGCCGGGTCAGCACGCCGTCGCCCTGGGGCAGTACGGCCAGGCCGTCGGCGGTGCCGGTGAGGGCCGGCCCGGCCCCTCCCACCGGCGCGGCGGCCAATGTCAGCGGGGCGGCGCCCAGTTGGCCGGTGACGGAACCGACCGCGCGGGTGATCGCGGTGCTCTCCGAGACCGCGGGCGTCGTGGTGGCCAGGTCCAGGTCGGAGAAGTACTCGCCGGAGGTACCGGTGACGGTGCGCTTGCCCGCGCCCGTCGTCATCCGCACGACGTACTGGCCGCCGAGCACCGGGATGCCGTCGTAGTCCTGCTGGAGGCGGACGGTCTCGTCGGTGCCGCGCTTGTCCGTCGACACCGTCTTCAGGTCACGCGCCGGATCGGCGATGTGGTAGCGGCTCTTCTTCCCCGCGAGGTGGCCGCGCGCGGCGTCGGCGGCGCTCGCCTTGGCGTCGGCCGCGTCGTGCAGTCCGGTGACCAGTGCCGGGGTCTGGGTCCGCGCGCCGGGGACGACGGAGGGGGCGGCGGACGGGGCGGCGGCGGGCCCGGAGTCCGCGTGGGCGGCCGGCATGGCGGTCATCACCAGTCCGGCCGCCGCGAACAGCGCCGCGAGGCCCTGGCCGACGGCCTTACCCCGCTTACCCCTTGTTCCCCTAGGGCCCGTCCATCCCCGCGACCGGCGTGCTCCGCCCGGCTCTCCCCCTGCCGCCGCCACGGATCTCCTGCGTGCTCGACTGCCCACGGTGTACCCCTCGGATGCCGGTGGTGCGTGAATGGACACCGTCATGCAAGTGGCCGCAGTGGCTGGTGAACAAGGCATCACGGCTGCCGACTTGTGGACGTACACACTTGTGTGGCCTGCGCGAACGGGCGAAGATCAACGGAGTGAGCGGCAACGGAACCCCCGCGGACTGGCAGGCTCTCGGGCTGGGAAGCGACGAACTCCGGGTCTACGAGGCGCTGTGGGACACCCCCGCGCCCTCCTCGGCCGACGCCGTCGCCCAGGCGCTCGGCCTGCCCGCCGGCCGGGTCGCGGACGCCCTCGGCCGACTCGGCGCGCACGGCTTCACGTTGCCCGCCGCCCGCGACTCCGAGCTCCCCCGCGCCGTCCCGCCGGCCACCGCGCTGCGCAACCTCGTCCACCAGCGCCAGTCGGAACTGTTGCGGAAGTCGGCCGACGTCGAGGCGCTGGCCGGCTCCGTCGACCGGCTCGCCGCCCAACTGCTGAGCACCGTACGGTACGCCCCGGCGCTCGGCATCGAGGCCGTGCACGGCCGGCAGGCCATCGCCGAACGGGTCAACTCGCTGCTGGCGTCGGCCAGTCACGATCTGGCGCTGCTCGACCGGCCGCCCTACGCGGCGAGTTCACCGGAGGGCACGCCCGCCCCGCTCGCCGTCACCGACGCGGTACGGCGCGGGGTGCGGGTGCGCACGGTGGTGGACCGGGACGGCCTGGACTTCCCCGGCCGGGCCCGCGGTCTCAACGAGCTGTCCGCGCAAGGGGTGCACATCCGGGTGGGCGTCGCGCTGCCCACGAAGCTGATCACCGCGGACCGGCGGGTGACGCTGCTGCCGCCGACCGACGCGGCCGACCCCACCGCGTCGGCCCTGGTGGTGAGCGACTCGCTGCTGAGCAACGCCATCGTGCCGCTGTTCGACGCGGTCTGGGAGCGCGCCACCCCCATCGGCTCCGCCTCGTACGGCGAGATCAGCGAGCAGGACCAGGAGCTGCTGACGCTGCTCACCTCCGGTCTGAAGGACGAGGCGATAGCCCGCCGGATGGGGCTGCACGTCCACACGGTGCGCCGCCGGATCAGCCACCTGCTGCGGGTGCTGAACGCCGAGACCCGCTTCCAGGCCGGGGTCCAGGCGATCCTGCGCGGATGGCTCCCGGTGTGAGCGTCCGCGCGTGCGCTTCCGAGAAGCGCGGCAATTGTCCCGATATGGGCTAGCGTCTCGCTTACGGTTCCCAGGTCCCCCGCCGTACCGGAGGTGTTCGCCGATGACGTCCGCGACCGATCGCTATCAGCAACTGGCCGGGCTGCCGCTGCCCGGGGGGTATCCCACCGAGGAGACCGCGCGGACGCTGGAGGACGAGCTGTTCTTCCAGCGGGCGGTGCAGGCGTATCTGTGGGCGCTGCCGGCCGTCAACGCGTGTGCGATGCGGGACGGGCTCGGGGCGGCGTTCGGCAGCGGGTACCACGTGATGTCGGTGTTCGAGAAGCGGCTGAAGCCGGGCACGCTGATCACCACCCCGAACTGCGACGTGATCTACGGGATGGCGTTCGCCGACCTCGGGCGGACCGGGCCGCTGGTGGTGGAGGCGCCGCCCGGCATCCAGGGACTGGTGGACGACTTCTGGCACCGGCCGCTGCACGGCCCGCTGATCGACGGCGTGCGGTTCCTCGGGGACATCGGCCTGCCCGGGCCCGACCGCGGCAAGGGCGGCCGGTACCTGATCGTCCCCGAGGGCGACGAGCCGCGGCGCGACGGCGAGTGGGACGACTACTTCGTCTACCGCAGCCCCACCGACAACATCTACTTCCTGCTGCGCGGCTTCTTCAGCTCCGTCGACGACCTCTCTCCCGGGGTCGCCTCGATCGAGGGCGTCCATCTGCACCCGCTGCACGGCGACGCGACGCCGATGCGCTTCGCGCACGCCTCGGACACCCCGGCCGACGCGCTGTACCCGCGCGACCTCGGCTTCTTCCACCTGCTCGACGCGTTCATCCAGGCCGACCGGGTCGATCGCACCGACCCCTACATGCACGGCGTCCTCGCCGCGCTCGGCATCCGCAAGGGGCAGGACTTCAGCCCGACACCCCGCGGGCGCGAACTGCTGGACCTGGCCGCGCGGACCGGCTGGAAGACGGCCAAGACGCTCGCCGCCGGCTTCGACCGCGAGCCGGGCGCCCTGTGGTGGGCCGACCGGCAGTGGGTGGCGCACGCCAAGACCGCCCAGGACGACTTCTGGCACACCCTGCTCGACGAGGAGTTCCGCGACCGCGCCACCGGCCACACCGACGTCAACGCCAAGGCGCACATGTTCGTCAACCACTACTCGATCAGCACCGGAATGATGAGCTCCGTCGTCGGGGCCGGCGCGAAGTACGCGAACACCTACCGCGACCACGACGGCGAGCTGCTGACCGGGGAGCGCACGTACCGGATCGACCTTCCGGCCGACCCGCCGTCCCGGCTGTTCTGGTCGCTGACGTTGTACGACGCCGAGACCGCCGCCGAGGTCGACGCCGAGGGCCAGACGTACTCCTCGCTCAACGGCATGAACGACATCGTCTTCAACGCCGACCGGTCCGTCACGATCCATGTCGGACCCGAGCGGCCCGAGGAGGCCGGCAACTGGATCGCGTCGGTGCCCGGGCGCGGCTGGTTCGCCCTCATCCGGTGGTACGGCCCCGATCAGGCGTTCTTCGACCGGCAGTACAAGCCGGGCGACTTCGTCAAGTCCGGTGACGGTCAGCCGGGTTGATGCCCGCGGTCTGCGGCTGACGTGAAGGGGCCGGCGGCGCTGGGTGCGCTGCCGGCCCAGGGGGTCAGATCCGTGCGCGCCACTCGGGAGTGCGCGCGCACGGAACCGGGGTCACCGCATCGTGCTCAGGGCCTTGTCCACTCCCGCGAGGGGGGAGCCGAGGCCGGTCACCGTGTCGTAGCCGGGGCCGGCCGTGCACTGGGTGCCGCACTCGCCGTTGGAGCCGGTGGTCACGTCGTTGAGCGAGCCGCCGAGGGCGTAGACGTCACGGTGGGCGGTGTCGCCCGCGGGGCCCGCGACGGCCAGGTGCGGCTTGCCGGACGTGGCGCGCAGCTGGTCGGCGGCGGTCAGGATGGCCGCCCAGACCGGCGCGGACAGGCTGGTGCCGCCGACCTCAAGCCACTCGGGGGTGCCGAGCGCCGAGGTGTAGACGGCCACACCGGTACGCGGGTCGGCCACGAAGCTCACGTCGGGGGTGGCCCGGTAGCGGGACGACTGGACGCCGTTCTGGTACGCCGGGCGCTTCTCGAAGTAGCTCAGGCCGCCGCCGGTCGAGGACCAGGCCGTCTCGCTCAACGTCTGGCCGGAGGCGTCCAGTTGGAGGCTGGTGCCGCCGATCGCGAGGGCGTTCGGGTTGGTGCTGGAGTAGCCGGCCGGGTAGCCGGCGTCACCGGTGGACTGGGTGCACACCGAGTCGGCGAGATCGCAGTGGCCGTCGTAGAAGGACTCCTCGGAGAACTCCGACATGCCCCAGCTGTTGCTGACGACCGCCGGATGCAGCGAGGCGGCCTTGTCCACGCCCTGGTAGAGGCCGGCCGCCGAGGCGTCGGCCGCCTCCACCAGCACGATCTTCGCGTGCGGCGCGACGGAGTGCGCCCACTCGATGTCGAGCGCGGCTTCCTCGTTCCAGCCGGCGTCGGCGGCCGGCTGGTGGCCGTCCGCGTAGACCTGCTGGAAGTCGAAGCAGTCGGTGCCCGCGGCGACGCTGTCGCAGGTGGGCGGCAGGTCGAAGTGCGCGGCGAAGTGGTTGAGGTCGTCCTTCGCCGCCGGGTAGTCGTAGGCGTCGACGATGGCGATGGTCTGGCCGGTGCCGTCACCGGTCAGGCCGAGCCGGGTCTTGATCTGCTGCGGGGTGTAGCCGGGCGCGGTCTCGGTGTCGTCCGCCGGGTTCACCTTGTACGTGGTCTGGACCCGCAGGTCGGGGGTCGCGGTGCCGCTGGGCAGCGCCGGGTTCTTGACGGCGCGGGCCGTCGGGTCGGTGGTGGACTTCGGGTCGGTGCCGGGCTGGGCGCCCTTGCCGAGCGGGGACTTGAGCTTCGCTGAAGGCGCCGCCGCCGCGTCGCCCACCCGCTGGACGGTCACGCCGTGCTGGTAGCTGTCGGTGGCGATGACATCGGCGCCGTACCCGCCGAGCGCCTCGTTCACCGCGTAGGCGGTCACGTCCTCCGGCAGGCCGATCAGGTCGGTGCCGGTGCCCTTGCCGAGCGCGGCGGGAGTGACGGAGCCGGCGTTCAGCGAGAAGCCGGCGGCGCTGGCGTCGAGGTAGGTGTCGAGGCCGAGGTCCGGGAAGGGCTGCGCGAACTGGTACAGGCCGCCCGCGGCGCCGACGAACGTCTCGTTGCCGCCGGTGGTGGTGGCGAACACGCCCTGCTGGAGGTTCTCGTTGACGCGGTCCCAGAAGGGGGCGCTGCCGTCGGCCGGGTGCACCGTGGCCGCGTAGGCGTGCATCTCGATCAGGCCGTACTTCTGCGAGGCGGCGAAGCCCTGGAAGGTGGCGGCGCCGACGGACACGTCCGTCGAGACGACCTTGCCGGTGTCCCCGTCCACGATCTGCACCAGGTGCGAGGAGGTGGGCTTGTCGCCGCCCCAGGCGAAAGCCACCCCGTGGCCGCCCGCGCCGGGGACGCCGGGACTGGCGAGCACGCCGCCCTGCGCCTCGATCCAGGCGGAGTTGGTGCCGCTCGGCCGCTGGTCCCACAGCTGGGCGCCGGTGGTGGCGTCCAGGGCGACACCGGTCGGGGCCGGGTCGCTGGCCCCGGTCGAGAACTCCGTGCGCGCGCCGCCGTATTCGAGGAAGACGCGGCCGTCCCCGTCGGCGGACGGCGTGGAGTACGTGACCTGCTTGCCCTTGGTGCCCGCGGGCTTGTAGGTCCACCGGGTGGTGCCGTCGGCGGTGTAGGCGCTGACTCCCTTGGTGCCACTGGCGATCACGCTGCCGCCGGTGACGGCGACGCCGAACTGCATCGCGCCGGTGCTGACTTGGGCGGTCGCCCGCCCCTGGTGCGGGTCGAGCACGGCGAAGCCGGTGGAGGTGGCCGCGACGAGCCGCTGCGCGGACTTCCCCTGCTTGTCGGCGACCGTCGCCAACTGCAGCTGGTGGACGGCCCCGTTGACGGCGCTGTGCCACAGGACGCGCGGGGTGGGCTTGTCGAGGTCGCGGCCGTCGAGGGCGAAGACGCCGTGGCTCTGGCCGCCGACGATCAGGTCCTTGACGCCGTCGCCGTTGACGTCGGTGGCCGCGGCGGCGTACTGGTCGCCGAGCAGCGGCATCGCGGTGCTGTCACCGCTCTTCGGCTCGGTGGTCCAGGCGTTGAGGTCGTAGCCGACGGTGAGCAGGCCGCCCCGGTAGGGCGTGACCTGGTCGGCGGCGACATCGCCCTCATGGCGCCAGGCGATGTCGCCGTCGCGCGCGTCGAGTGCGATGAGCTGGCTGTGGTAGATGCCCTCGGGCGCGTCCGGCGTCACGTAGGTGGGGTCGGCCACGGCCGCGACGACCTGGCCGTGCCCGCTCGGGTCGTAACTCAGCGACATGGTGGGCGCGTTGGCGCCGCCCACGGTGCTGGCGGTCTGGTAGTGCCAGACGGTCTCGCCCTTGTCGTCCCAGCCGGAGACGGTGCTCTGGCCGTCGCTCAGGTCCACCGGGTCGATGCCGAGCTCGGCCACCGCGTAGCGGGCCTGCTTGCCGTGCGCCTGGCCGTTGACGAGGAACGCCTCGGGGATGGTGCCCTCGCGGGAGGCGAGCACCTTGCGGGCGCCGGTGCGGGCGTTGACCGCGGTGAGGTCCCAACGGACGGCGTCGTAGGGATCGTTCTGCTCGGCGACCAGGACCCGGTCCGAGCCCGGGTCCTGGTGCAGGATCCGCGGGTAGCCCGGGGTCTTGGTGTCCACGGTGACCTGCCCGCCGGCGGCGTCGAGCACCATGACGTGCCCGGCGGCCGGACGCGGGCTGCCCAGGCCCATCGGGGTGTCGGTCCAGCCGACGGTGATCCGGCCGCCGGTCAGCGCCTCGACGTCGGTCCAACTGGCCCAGGGCGCCTTGGTGTTGTACGTCCAGGCGGTGCGGGCCTTGAGCTTCCCGCCGGCGGCCGGGGTCAGCGTGTAGGCGAGCAGCGAGCTACGGCTGTCGCCCTGCGCCGGCACCGGGTTGGCGTACCAGTCCGGGCCGGTGCGGTCGGCGACGATCAGCTTGCCGTCGGTGGCGAGCAGCGAACCGACGTACCCGGGCAGCAGCTGGTGCCACAGCATCGCGCCGCTGCGCCCGTCGAGCACGCTGACGAAGGTGCCCGACTGGAGCGTGGAGTCCGGGGTGGTGAAGTCGCGCGCCGGGCTGTCGCCCACGGAGTAGGCGACGGCGATGTCGGCCACCCCGTCACCGTTGAAGTCGGCCTGCGCGTAGGGGTGGGTGCCGATCGAGGACGGCTGGTACGGGTCGTAGCCCTCGTACAGGACCGGGGTGAACTCCTGGGCCTGGTACGGGATCACCGGCTTGACCTGCCAGTCGGTGTAGAGCGAGTGGCTGGTGCGCTGCCAGACCGGGTCGCCCTTGGCGTCGTAGCGGGTCACCGTGCCGCCGGAGAACACCGAGACCCAGTCGCCGGTGCCGCTGAGCGCGAGCGTCGAGGCGGCGCCGCGCGCGGTCTCCCAGCCGGCCGTCTGGTCGATCGCGGGGGTGGTGGCGGCGGGCGCGGCGGCTGCCGTGCCGGTCTGACCGGCCCCGGTGGCCGGGTCGGACCCGGCGGCCGGAGCGGCGGTGGAGCGCTCGGCGGTGGCGACGATGCCGGGTGTGCCGTCGCTGCGCGGGGTGTAGCGGTCGCTGAGCTTGGCCAGTTGGGCGGCGGTCAGCCGCAGCGGGGGCTTCTCCGCCGGGTCGGCATGGGCGGCGGGTACGGACAGTACGGCGGTCGCGGCGGCGAGTACCGCTGCCACCGCCACCGTACGTATGCCGGATATTCCGGATCTCATCGAGGCTCCGTCACTTGGTGGTCATCACCTTCGGGGGTGCTCGTACTGTTCCAGCCGGGCCGCCACTGAGGGGAGTGTGAGCGGTGGCCACCTGCGGCCAGCGGCCACTGGCGGCCACGAGCGGTAGGCTGCGGCGCTGCGACAACGCGGGAAAAGGGGTCCGGAGTGCTCGAATCGGTCGGTCTTGACGAGTCAACGGAGCGGGTCTACCGGCTGCTGCTGCGCCATGAGTCCCTCGCCGCGGGAGCGCTCGCGGAGCAACTGGGGATACGGCCGGCCCGCGCCCGGCAGATCCTGGACGCGCTGGTCGCGGCGGGACTGGCCACCTGCCGCCCCGGCCGGCCCGCCCACTACCTGCCGGTGGACCCGCGCACCGGCCTGGTGCGGTTGGTCCGCTCCCGGCAGGCCGCCCTGGAGAGCGTGCTGAGCTCGGCGGACGCCTACGCGGCCGAGTACCACGAGCGCCGGCTGCGGACCGACCCGCGGCTGCTGGTGGAGGTGGTCGAGGGGCCCGCGGAGATCTCCCGGCGGGTCCGCGAACTGACCGTCAGCGCCGAGCACGAGATCCTGGCCTTCGACGCGCCCCCGTACGTGACCCCCGACGGCACCGCCTCGGACTCCGAACGGACCGTGCTGGCCAGGGGCGTGAGCGTACGGGCCGTCTACGCCAGCGAGGTGCTCACCGTGCCCGCGCTGGCCGAACGGCTGCGCGGGCTGGTCGCGGCGGGCGAGCAGGCGCGGGTGCTGCCCAAGGTGCCGATGAAGATGGTCGTGGTCGACCAGCGCGAGGCGGTGCTGCCGCTGACCGCGAGCGAGGAGGGGACGCGCACGACCGCCGCGTTCGTCCGCAGGTCCCGGCTGTGCGACGCCCTGGTGGAGCTCTTCGAGGCCAACTGGGTGCAGGCCACACCGGTGTTCGACACCCCGGCCGCCGAGTCCGCCCCGCACCCGGAGATCTCCGAGACCGACCGCGCCCTGCTGCAACTCCTCAACGCCGGCCTGAAGGACGAGGCCATCGCCCGCCAGCTGGAGATGAGCCACCGCACCCTGCGCCGCAGAATCGCCGACCTGGTCAGACGCCTGGAGGCCACCAGCCGCTTCCAGGCCGGCACCCAGGCGATGCGCCGCGGCTGGCTGTAGCCCGCCCGGCTACCCGCGGCTGGCTGTAGGCCGGGCTACCGGCGGCGGCGCCGTACGGTCAGGTTGCGGCGGAGGTCTACGCGTCAGCGCGCGGTCCTGCTGACCGCCGGGGGCCGCCAACTGCCGTCGAGCGCAGCCTCGTCGGGCCAGTACGCGCGCAGGTACAGCGAGAAGCGCCCGTCGGGCGCGGGCAGCCAGTTGGCCTCGTCGCCGTCGGCCGGGGGACGGGCCCCGGCGTACAGCGTCAGCGAGCCGTCGTCGCCGTGGCTGAGGCTCTTGTTCTTGGTGCCAAGCGAGTAGCGGTGCAGCTCGTTGCGGTGGAAGAAGTGGTGCTCGTTGTACAGCGTCACCGACCAGAAGCCCCGCACCGGGGGGAGCGCGCCGGCCGGGAAGGTGAGCCGGTAGCCGTGCTCGCCGGTGAGCAGTTCCCCGCTCTCGTCCTGGTCCTGGTAGAAGTACGCGGTCTCGGTGGGGGTGTTGACGAAGATGTTCGCCTTGCCCATGGCGGTACGGCTCAGGTAGTCGCCGCCGAAGGCCGCGCCGTTGCGCTGGGTGCTCCAGTGGTGGTCGAGCGGCACCCCGATGTTGCGGAACTCGAACAGCTCCCGCACCAGCGTGGTGTCGGCGTCGGCCGCCGCGTCCCGCAGCACCTTCGCCGCGCTCTCGTCCTCGGCGGCCCGCGCCACCAGCGACCGGAACACCTCGTGCAGCGCCTCCTCACCCGGGCGGGCGGGGACCTCGTCGAGGATCGCGGGGAGCGCGTCGAAGAAGGCCGCGGGATCGACCCACTGGGTCTCCTGCTCGCCGCCGGTCGCGTCGCCCGCCGGGAAGGACGGCGCCTGCGACCAGTCCGTGCTGCGCGGCTGCCCGGTGTACTCGGCCAGCGGGTACATCATGACCTGGTCGACCAGCGGCTGGACCGCGGCCCGGTCGGCGTCGGTGTCGTTCATGAAGACCCGCGGGATGCACACCGCGATCCGGGTGTCGAACCGGAACACCCCCGCGATGCCGTCGGGCACCTCGCCGTCCCAGCCCTCGGCCGCCAGCAGGTAGCAGCCGGGCTTCGTGCCGTACATCGAGCCGAGCCGCGCGAAGGACTCGGTGCGCTGGTCCACCACCTGGTAGACCCAGAACCGGTCGGCGAAGTCGGGCACCTGGATCACCGAGGGCCCGCGCCGCGCGTCCATGATCCCGAAGCCGTAGACGACGTCCTGGTTCGGGCAGGCCACGATCCGCTCGTCCGGCGCGATGTAGTCGTGCAGCATGCCCACCGTTCCCGGCGGCCCGGCCGGCACGACCCCGCCCAGCAGCCCGGGGACAGGCAGCTTCTCCATGATCGTCAGCCGGTTGTGCATGTTCACCAGTGGCCAGCCCCACAGGTAGGCGACCCGCCCCATCGTGCGCAGGTACTCGTCGGTCATGCGCGATCCGGGAACGGGGCCCGGCAGCGGGGCGGCGGCGTCAGACGCGGAGGGGGACATGAGGCCACGGTAGGAACGCCGCCGGGCCGGTGCCCACCCTGGCTGGGCCGTACGGGTGGACTCTCCGAGCCGCAGGAGATGGCGTTCATTCTATAGAGCATTTACCTGCAAATATGCCGAAACAGATGTTATTGCCCAGGTCAGTGCTCAGGTGAATAGCGAATGGGGTTCCGTATGCGGCGGGTCGTTCCCTTTTCGAGCGTCCGGTCGGGTTCTGGACCCTCGTCAGTGCTCGCGGTGTTGCTCAGCGCGGTGCTCGGTCTCGGCGGCACGGCCGCCTCAGCCATGGCGGACGCGGCGCCCGCGGCGCAGCATGGGCCGGCGGGCAAGGGCGCGCACGTGCGGAGCGTGGCCGGGGCCCGGGAGGGCAACCGCGCGGCGCCCGCGCCCGCCGCGCCGGCCGTCGTGTTCACCGAGGACTTCCAGAACACCTCAAGTGACGTGCCGGTGCCGCTGGCGGACTACACCGGCGCGAACGGGGAGCAGTACACCGCCGACCCGGCGTGGCTGAGCGACTGCAACGGCGAGATCCTCAACTACACCATGACCGCGCTGCCCGCGAACTGCGCCGCGGGCCCGGCGGGCATGAACAATCTGCGGCCCATGGCGTACGCGCTGGGCGACCTGCGCGGCGCCGCCGACCCGACGCAGAACGACGCGCTGTCGGCGTACACCGACACGGGCAACAACATCCCGGTCGATCCCGGGGCCGGGAAGGTCCAGTTCCAGACCGTCCAGCCGATCGACCTGCCCTCCGGCACCGGCAAGCACTACATCCTGTTCGGGGTGGACGCCGGAGCGGTCAACTGCCCCGACCGCCCCCCGCTGCTCCGGTTCAACCTGGTCAACGGCTCGGACGTGACTCCGGTCGGTGCTGACATCGACACCTGCACGGACCCGCGCGGCCGGGACATCGCGGTGCCGTCCCCGGCCGGCGGCACCACCAACGTCCACACCGGTACCTACACGACGTCGGCGGCCCTGCCGTTCACCGGCTCCTCGCTGTCCCTGCAGATGATCAACGATCAGGCCTCGGGCAACGGCAACGACAGCGCGGTCGACAACATCAGCCTGATGGACGCGACCCCGACGGTGAGCAAGTCCTTCTCGCCGACCCCCGTCGCGGTCGGCGGCACCTCGACGCTGACCTTCACCGTCACCAACACCACCGACCTGACGGCCAAGCCGGGCTGGTCGTTCACCGACACGCTGCCCGCCGGCCTGACCGTGGCGGATCCGGCGGCGACGTCCACGACCTGCACGAACGGCACGATCAACACGACGTCCGGCACGGCCGGCATCGACATGGCCGGCGACCTCGACAACGGTCAGACGTCCTGCACGTTCACCGTCGACGTGACCTCGGACACCGCGGGCACCTACCAGAACTGCGCATCCAACGCCTCCAACCTGAACGGCGTGAACCCGCCGGACTGCGCGGACGTGGTCTTCGCCGTGCCGCGCTACACGATCGCCAAGACCTCGGACCCGGCCGACGGCGGTTCGGCCGCCCCGGGCAGCACGGTCGCCTACACCCTGACGTTGAACAACCCGGGCAGCGTCCCGGCCCCCGCGAGCATCGACGACGACCTGACCAAGGTGCTCGACGACGCGGACTACAACGGCGACGCGGCGTCCAGCTCCGGCGCCGCGCCCGCCTACACCAGCCCGCACCTGACATGGTCGGGCACGCTGGCGCCCGGCCAGACGGTCACGATCACGTACTCGGTCACGGTGAAGGACCCGGACCCGGGCGACGAGGTCATGACCAACGTCGTGACCGGCGGAGACGACTCCAACTGCGTGGACGGGACCGAGGCCGGCTGCTCCGACACCGTCTACGTGCCGCATCTGACGATGAAGAAGTCCTCGGACGTCAGCACGGCGCTGCCCGGGCAGCAGGTCAACTACACCGTCACGATCACCAACGACGGCAAGGGCACCTACCCCGACGCCTCGTTCACCGACGACCTGTCGAAGGTCCTGGACGACGCGGCGTTCGGCGATGACGCTTCCGCTTCCTCGGGGACGGTGTCGTACACGGAGCCGGTGCTGTCCTGGAGCGGGGACGTCGCGGAGGGCCAGACGGTGACGATCACCTACTCGGTCACCGTGGACAAGCCCGACGCGGGCGACGGCAAGCTGACCAACGCCATCGTCGGGCCCGGCGGTTCGAACTGCGAGACGGGTTCGAGCGACCCGGACTGCTCGGACGTCGTCCCGGTCACCGAACTCCAGGTGGCGAAGACCTCGGACGCCAAGTCGCCGGTCAAGCCCGGCGACAAGATCACCTACACGGTGACGGTGCAGAACCCCGGCACCGTCCCCTACACCGGCGCCTCCCTCTCGGACGACCTCACCTCCGACCTGGACGACGCGGCGTACGACGGGGACGGTGCCGCCACGGCCGGGACGGTGTCGTACGCGGCTCCGGTCCTGTCCTGGAACGGGGACGTGCCGGCCGGCGGAACGGTGACGATCACCTACTCCCTCACCGTGCACAACCCGGACACCGGCGACAAGAACCTGGCGAACGCCGCGGTGGTGCCGGACTCCAACTGCTCGGCCGGCTCGACCGACCCGGCGTGCGCGACGGACGACGGCATCGCGGCGCTGCGGATCTCGAAGGCGTCCAACGCGCCCAATCCGGCGAAGCCGGGGGACAAGGTGACCTACACGGTGACGGTCGAGAACACCGGCACCGCGGACTACCCGGGCGCTTCGTTCACCGACGACCTGTCGAAGGTGCTGGACGACGCGGCGTACGACGGGGACGCTTCCGCCACGGCGGGGACGGTGTCGTACGCGGCTCCGGTCCTGTCCTGGAACGGTGATGTGCCGGCCGGTGACACGGTGACGATCACCTACTCGGTCACCGTCAACGACCCCGACAAGGGCGACCGGGCGCTGGACAACACGGTGGTGGGCCCGCCGGACTCCAACTGCGCGACCGGTTCCAAGGACCCGGCCTGCTCCGGCGACGTGCCGGTCGCGGACGTGCAGATCCGCAAGCACGCGAGCCCGTTCCGGGCGAAGCCGGGCGACAAGGTGACGTACACGGTGACGGTCAGGAACGTCGGCACCGCGGACTACCCGGGCGCTTCGTTCACCGACGCCCTGTCGAAGGTGCTGGACGACGCGGTGTACGGCGATGACGCTTCCGCTTCGTCGGGGACGGTGTCGTACACGGCCCCGGTCCTGTCCTGGAACGGCGATGTGGCGGCCGGTGACACGGTGACGATCACCTACTCGGTCACCGTCAACGACCCCGATGAGGGCGACCGGGTGCTGGACAACACGGTGGTCGGCCCCGCGGACTCCAACTGCGGCCCGGGTTCCACCGATCGGGCCTGCTCGGGCAATGTGCCGGTCGCGACGATGGCCATCACCAAGACGGTGAAGGCACCGAGCCCGGCCAAGCCCGGGGACAAGGTCGCCTACACCATCACGGTGACCAACACCGGTGAAGCGACCCTGCTCGCGGCGCACTTCACCGACAACCTGTCCGGCGACCTCGACGACGCCGCCTACGACGGGGACTTGGCCGCCAGTACGGGGCGCGCGGTCTACCGCGCACCGGTGGTCGGCTGGACCGGCGTGCTGCGGCCGGGCGCGAGCGCGACCATCACCTACTCGGTCACGATCAACAACCCCGACAACGGCGACAAGCGGCTCTCCAACACCGTCGTCGGCCCCGACACCTCGAACTGCGCGACCGGCTCGGACGACCCGGACTGCTCCACGGACGTGCCCGTCGCACAACTGAGGATCGCCAAGCGCTCCGTGGCGCCGCACCCGCTGAAGCCGGGTGACAAGGTGACGTACACGGTGACGGTCAGGAACACCGGCACCGCGGACTACCCGGCCGCGTCGTTCACCGACGACCTGTCGAAGGTGCTGGACGACGCGGCGTACGACGGGGATGCTTCGGCTTCGTCGGGGACGGTGTCGTACGCGGCGCCGGTGTTGTCCTGGAACGGCGATGTGCCGGCCGGCAAGACGGTGAGGATCACGTACTCGGTCACGGTTGACGACCCCGACAAGGGTGACTTGAAGCTGGCCAACGCGGTGGTCGGGCTGGCGGACTCCAACTGCCCGGCCGGCTCGACCGATCGGCGCTGCGCGACCCACCACCACGTCACGCCCCCCGCTCCGCCGACCCCCACCCCGACCCCGACGCCCACGCCCCCGGGGCCGACCCCCACTCCGCCGCACGGCCACGACGGCGGCCATGGCGGCCACCTCCCCGACACCGGCGTCCAGGGCTGGACGATCGCCGCCCTCCTGATCGCCGCGCTAGCGGTGGCAACCGGCTTCACCTTCCGCACCCTCACCCGCCGCCGCCGCGCCGGCTAGCCCCCGGCGCGGGGGCGCCCCCGGCTGAGGGGCGCCCCGGCGAGGTTGCGCCCCGTAGGGGCGCGGGGCTGTGTCTGATGTGCGGCTCCGCCGCGTGGGCGCGGTGTGCCCCGGCATCACCAGGGGCGCGGGGCTGTTGTCGATGTGCGGCTCCGCCGCGTGGGCGCGACTTACCCCGGCATCACCAGGGGCGCGGGGAACTGCGCCACCAGCCCACCACCGGCCGGTGGTCCGGCAACTGCCGGAAGGGGCTTGGCGGTCGGTCGCCTGCGGGCACGCTCTGGCTGAGCGCGCAGTTCCCCGCGCCCCTACGGGGCGCATACCTCGCCGGGGTCCGCCGCGCGCCTCACGGGGCGCACACCTCGCCGGGTGCCCCGTGCGCCTCACGGGGCGCGACCTTGCCGGGGCAATAGTGCAGCGAGTGCGGGTCGCCTCCCGTTCCCCGAACGTTCAACTCTGCTTCCGTACCCCCGTCTTACCGCCTCCCTACAGTCTCCGTAGGTGCTGGGAGAAGGGTCCTATGGATACGCAGCAGGCCGTCCGCGCGCGGGAAATCACCAAGTGCTTCGGGGAAGTCGTCGCCCTCGACAGCATCGACCTGGATGTGTCACGGGGGCAGATCCATGGTCTCGTCGGGCCGAACGGCGCGGGGAAGACCACGCTGCTCGGCCTGCTGCTCGGGCTGGCCGTCGCCGACGGCGGCGAGCTGGAGATCCTGGGTGCGCCGGTCGGGCGGGCCTACGCCGCTCCTGACGGGGTGGCCGGGTTCGTGGACGGCCCGGGCCTGTATCCCTCCCTCACCGCGCGGCAGAACCTCGCCGCGCTCGCCGCGCTGCGCGGCAGCGACCCGGCGGCCGCGGGGATCGACGCCGCGCTCGCCGAGGTCGGGCTCACCGACGTCGCCGACGACCGGGCCCGCGGCTTCTCGCTCGGCATGCGGCAGCGCCTCGGCCTGGCCGCCGCGCTGCTCACCAAGCCGCGGCTGCTCGTGCTGGACGAGCCGTCCAACGGCCTCGACCCGGCGGGCAAGCGGCACGTGCACGGCGTGCTGACCCGGCTCGCCGCCGAGGGCACCGCCGTGGTGCTGTCCAGCCACCGGATGGACGACCTGGAGGCGCTGTGCTCCGAGGTCACCATCCTGTCCGTCGGCCGGGTGGTCTTCTCGGGCCCGCTCGGCAAGCTGGTCGCGGAGAACCGCGAGCTCGACTACCGGCTGCTCACCTCCGACCCGGGCAAGGCCCGCCTGCTGGCCGACGCGACCGACGGGATCGACGTCGTCGAGGACGGCGTGGAGTGGCGCGGCGCGCAGGCGCTGATCGTCCGCGCCCGGACCCCCGCGCTCGACGAACTCGTCTCGCGCCTGGTGCGCGACGGCATAGCGCTGCGCGAACTCGCGTCCGTCGTCTCGCCGTTGGAAGCCGCGCTCCTCGCCCTGACCGAACAGCAGGAGACCGCCCGATGACAACGACCGCACCTCCCAGGGCAGTTGAGGACGACGAGGCGGCCGTGCGCGTCGGCCCGGTCTCCGTCCCCCGCGCCTACCGCTTCGAACTGGTCAAGCAGTTCTCCCAGTGGCGGATCCGCCTCCTGGTGCTGGCCTGCTGGATCGCGCCCGCGCTGTTCGTGGCCGCGGTGAGCCAGCAGAGCACGCTGCCCACCGACACCCTCTTCGGCCGCTGGATGCACGCCACCGGCTGGGCCGGACCGCTGGTGGTGCTGGGCTTCTCCGGCACCTGGGCGCTGCCGCTGCTGACCTCGGTGGTCGCCGGCGACGTCTTCGCCTCCGAGGACCGGCTCGGCACCTGGCGGCACCTGCTGGTCGCGGTCAGGTCGCCGCGGCGGATCTTCGCCGCGAAGGCGCTGGCCAGCCTCACCGTCATCCTGCTGATGCTGGTCGGGCTCGCCGCCTCCGGCTCGGTCGGCGGCCTGCTGGCTGTCGGCAACCGGTCGCTGGTCGGCCTGGACGGCCATCTGCTGTCGCCCTCGCACGCCGCCGGCGAGGTCTTCCTCGCCTGGGCCTGCGTGATCGCGCCCACGCTGGCGCTCGCCGGCATCGGCCTGATCGGCTCGGTCGCGCTCGGACGGTCCCCGATGGGCCTGCTGCTGCCCGCGGTTGCGGCGCTGGTGATGCAGCTCGCGCAGATGCTGCCGCTGCCGGTCGCGGTGCGGATGGCGCTGCCCGGCTACGCGTTCATCGCCTGGAACGGCCTGTTCACCGCCCCGGGGCAGACGAAACCGCTGCTGATCGGCATCGTGATCAGCCTGCTGTGGGCGGTACTCGCCACGCTGATCGCCTATCTGCTGTTCCTGCGCCGCGACTTCACCAACCTCACCCACGACAACTCCGGCCGCCGCGCCGTCATCACCGGCTTCGTGCCGCTGGTGGCGCTGGCCGCCGCCACCGTCGCGGCCATCGGCCTGGCGACCCCGTCCACGGGGTCGGGCATCGACAGGCCGAAGGTCGAGGCGTCGCTGTCGACGGTGTTCGGCCACCTGTACCGGATGCAGACCGCCGAGCTCAACCGCCCCGCCGTCACCGAGGCTCAACTGCGGGTGTCGGCGGCCTGCGACAAGGGCGGCGACCGTACCGACGACGAAGGCGCGGGCAACGACTGGCGCTGCGTCGTCACCTGGCACCTGCCCGGCGTGCAGGTCGCGGGCACGGCCGTCTACCAGCTCGACATCACCTCTGACGGGCGGTACGTCGCCGACGGCGACGGACCGAAGGAAGTGAACGGCTACTTCCAGGTGCGCACCGCACACGGCGACGCACCGAACCCGCTGTGGCAGTTCGACGGCAATGTCGAGCTGCTTCACACCTCCTCGAAGGGACAGGGATAACGCGATGCAGGTCAAAAGGCAGCGGCGGATCGACGAGAAGCCGCAGATCAACCTGCTCGGCCGGCATGTCGGCCGGAGAGGCGCCCTGGTGACGGCATGCATCGCGGTCGCCCTCGGCGTCACGGGCACCGCGGTCGCCTCGACGCAGCAGTTCGGCACCCAGCAGGTCGGCCAGACCACCCGCAACGGCCAGGTCGTCGCCGACGACCAGTACATCAAGCCCTACGGCACCCGCAGCGTGATCAACGACGGCAAGATCATGTCGTCCGTGGTCAGCCCGGACGGCGCCACGATGGCGGCGGCGGTCACCGACGGTGACGCGGCGCTGGTCATCGTGGACCTCAAGTCCGGCCAGGTGAAGCAGAAGATCGGCACGAACGCCGCCGACGGCCTGCGGATCACCAGCGTCGCCGTCGGCCAGGAGGGCCCGACGTACTCGCCCGACGGCAAGCAGCTGTGGCTCGGACAGGCCGACGGCTACACCAAGTTCACGGTGAACGCCGACGGCACGCTGGCCGCCCCGGTGGCCGTGCCGATCGCCGCCGACGGCAGCAAGCAGGCGCTGGTCGGCGCCGCGGTGTTCGCCGCCGACGGCTCGACCGTCTACTCCGCCGTCAACGGCCAGAACCGGGTGGTCGCGATAGACGCGGCCACCGGCGCGATCAAGCAGAGCTGGACGGTCGGCACCGCCCCCCGCGGCCTCGCGCTGGTCGGCGGCAAGCTCTACGTCAGCAACGAGGGCGGCCGGGCGGCCAAGGCCGGCGACACCACCATCAACTCCTACGGCACCGATGTGCCGGCCAACCCGAAGACCGGCGCCTCCACCACCGGCACGGTCAGCGTCATCAAGGTGACCGACCCGTCCGCCACCGTCGGCACCATCGACGTCGGCCTGCACCCGACCGCGGTGTACGCCAGCAAGGGCACGGTCTTCGTCACCGACACCGCCGACAACAAGGTGTCGGTCATCGACAGCCGCCGGGACCGGGTCGTGCAGACCATCTCCACCCAGCCGTGGCCCGAGGCGTCGGTCGGCTACGAGCCCAACGCGGTGACGCTCACCGACGACGGCCGCCTGCTGGTGACCCTCGGCCGCGCCAACGCCGTCGCCGTCTACCGGTACTCCGGCGCGCAGCAGCCGGTCAGCTACGTCGGGCTGCTGCCGACCGACTACTTCCCGGCCGAGATCACCACGGTCGGCAAGAAGGTCGTGGTCTCCAACACCCGTGGCATCGACGCCCTGCGGCCCACCACGGCCGCCGGGCACGGCACCCACGACACCACGTCCAGCCTGACCCAGTTCACGCTGCCCAGCGACCGGGTGATCAGGGACCAGACGGCCAAGGTCTTCCAGCAGAACGGCTGGGACCGCGACTCCGTCGACACCGCCTCGGCCACGTCCAAGAACAAGGGCAAGGGCCACCAGCCCAAGCCCGTACCGGTGCCGGCCAGGATCGGCGACCCGTCGACGATCAAGCACGTCTTCCTGCTGGTCAAGGAGAACCGGACCTACGACCAGGTCTTCGGCGACATGCCGCAGGGCGACGGCGACCCGGCGCTGACCCAGTTCGGCGCGAACGTGACGCCCAACCAGCACGCGCTGGCGGCGCAGTTCGGGCTCTACGACAACTTCTACGACGTCGGCACCAACTCCGCCGAGGGCCACAACTGGCTGATGCAGTCCGACAACCCGGAGTACACCGAGTCCTCCGCCGGTGAGTACACCCGCAGTTACGACACCGAGAACGACGTACTCGGCCACCAGAAGACCGGCTTCATCTGGACCGGCGCGCAGGCGGCCGGCAAGTCCGTGAAGGACTACGGGGAGTTCCAGTCGCTGGAGAGCAAGCCGGCCGGCGCGACCTGGCAGAACCTGTACTGCGACACCAAGACCATGGACAGCACCGGCGCCCCCAGCGCCTACCCGATCAAGACCGGCTCCGCGATCCCGTCGCTCAACGACGTGTCGGTGCCCGGCTTCCCGCTGTTCGACCTGGACGTGCCCGACACGTACAAGGAGCAGGTCTGGAAGCAGGACTTCCAGAAGAGCGGCGCGGCGGACCTGAACATGTTCTGGTTCTCCAACGACCACACCGGCGGCCCGACCAGCCCGGCCGCCGCCGTCGCCGACAACGACCTCGCGGTCGGCAAGATGGTCGACCAGATCAGCCACAGCAAGGACTGGAAGGACTCCGCGATCTTCGTCGTGGAGGACGACTCGCAGGCCGGCCTGGACCACGTGGACGGCCACCGCGCGCCGGTCCAGGTGATCAGCCCGTACGCCCAGCACGGCACGGTGGACAACCACTACTACTCGCAGATCACCATGGTCCGCACCATCGAGCAGATCCTCGGGATCAAGCCGATGAACCAGAAGGACAGCGCGGCCACCCCGATGTTCAGCGCGTTCACCAACAAGCCGGACTACACCCCGTTCAACGCCGTCCCCAACAGGACGTCGCTGACCGACGGTCTGAAGACCGCGCCGACCTGCGGCGTCGACACCCCGGCCGCGCAGGACCCGAACGCGGCCCCGGTGCCGAAGACGCTCTCCGTGCCGGCCCCCGAGGAGGGCATCGCGGCGCAGTGGAACAGCTGGAAGTCGCACCAGCGGCTGACCGGCCCCACCGCCGTGCCCGACTACGCCAACCCCGAGCAGATGGACCGCTTCACGTGGTACCAGACGCACAACTGGACGACGCCGTACCCCGGTGACAGCAAGATCCTGGCGCCCGACGAGGTGCCGGGCGCGTACATCCCGTCGGCGGAGAACGACGGCTGACCCGTTCTGCCCGCGGGCGGACGATCACACCTCGATGTTCGAGCCCATGATGATCGTCCGCTCGCGCGGCAGGCTGAAGTGCTCGGCGGCGTCCGCCGTGATGTAGGACGTGGCGATGAACAGCCGTTTGCGCCACGGCCGCAGCTCGTTCGCCGGGCCGCGGTGCAGCTCGATCTTCGACAGGAAGTACGACGCCTCGCCGAGGTCCAGCGGCCCCTCGGTCCGCGCCGGGTCGAGGGCGGCGAGCGCGCCGGGCACGTCGAGGCTCTCCATGTAGCCGTACCTGGCGGTCACATGGATGATCCCGTCGTCGCTGTACCCGAGGTCGTCGATGAGGATCCGGTCGGCCTCCGGCACCCGCGGCACCGGCTTGGTCTCGATCGACAGGATGACGACCTGGTCGTGCCGTACGTGGTTGTGCTCGACGTTGGCCCGCATCGCCAGCGGCGTGGTGCGCTTGTCCCGGTTGAGGAAGACGGCCGTGCCGGGGACCTGGAGCACCGGCGTCGGGCTGTGCCGCAGCTCCTCCACGAACTCCCGCAGCGAGCCCTCGCGTTCGGCCCGCTCCCTGGTGACCATCTGCCGGCCGCGCTGCCAGGTGGTCATCACGGTGAACACGCACAGGCCGATCAGCAGCGGCAGCCACGCGCCGTGGATCAGCTTGGTCAAGGTGGCGGCCACGAACAGCAGGTCGATGACGAGCAGGACGGTCGCCCCGGTGACCACCAGCCACAGCGGTCTGCCCCACTTGGTGCGTGCCACGTAGAAGAACAGCAGCGTGGTGATGGCGATGGTGGCGGTGACGGCCATCCCGTAGGCGGCGGCGAGCGCGGTGGAGCTGCGGAAGGCGAAGATCAGGGTGAGGACCGAGACCATCAGCAGCCAGTTGACCAGCGGTACGTAGATCTGGCCGATGGTCGACTCGGAGGTGTGCGCGATCCGCAGCCTTGGCAGATAGCCGAGTTGGGCCGCCTGCGAGGCGACCGAGAACGCGCCGGTGATCACCGCCTGCGAGGCGATCACCGTGGCCGCGGTGGCCAGGAACACCATCGGCAGCCGGCCCCAGTGCGGCACCAGCAGGAAGAACGGGCTGCTGACGTTGTGCTCGTCGGCCAGCACCAGCGCTCCCTGGCCGAAGTAGCTCAGTACCAGGGCCGGCAGGACGAGCAGCGCCCACGCGCGGGTGATCGAGCGGCGGCCGAAGTGCCCCATGTCGGCGTACAGCGCCTCGGCGCCGGTGACGGCGAGGACCACCGAGGCCAGCGCGAAGAACGACGTGCCGAAGTGGCCGAACAGGAAGCCCAGCGCGTACGTGGGCGACAGCGCCTTGAGGATGCTCGGGTGGTCGACGATGCCGTTGATCCCGCAGGCGCCGATCACCGTGAACCAGAGGATCATCACCGGCCCGAACACCCGTCCCACGGCGGCCGTTCCGCGGTGCTGCACCAGGAAGAGCACCACGATGATCGCCGCCGTGATCGGCACGACGGCCTCGTGCAGGGACGGTTCGACGACCTTCAGCCCCTCGACCGCCGACAGCACCGAGATCGCCGGGGTGATCATGCTGTCGCCGAAGAACAGCGACGCGCCGAAGATCCCCAGCGCGACCAGGACGAGGGCCGTGCGCCGGCCCCGTTTCGCCTTCCCGCGGCGCAGCAGGGTGATCAGCGCCATGATGCCGCCCTCGCCCTCGTTGTCGGCGCGCATCGCGAGGAGGACGTAGGTGACCGTGACGATGACGGTGACCGACCAGAAGACGAGCGACACGACGCCGTAGACGTTGCGCTGCGAGACCGGCACGGGGTGCGGGTCGTCCGGGCTGAACACGGTCTGGAGGGTGTACAGCGGGCTGGTCCCGAGGTCGCCGAAGACGACGCCGAGCGCGCCGACCACCACGGCGAGCCGCGCTGCCTCATGCTGCCGTTCGGCCATCTCGATCCTCTCCCCGCGGGGCCCCGGCGGGCCCTGTCGCCTGGTCGGCGCGTCACCACTCCGGACGATATCCCGATCATCGCGCGCGTCATCGGCACGCGCCGGGGCGCGGGGGCGTCGGGCTGGGGCGCCGGCGGCCGGGCCGGGGGTGGGCCGGGGCCGGCCCGGGTCCGTCACTTCGGGTCGCGCTGGAACACCGCCTTCGACCAGCGGTAGCCGAGCACCGTCAGGCCCGCGCACCACACGAGGGCGATCCACCAGTTGTCGCCGATGTCCGTGCCGAGCAGCAGGCCGCGCAGCGTCTCGATGGCCGGGGTGAACGGCTGGTACCGCGCGATCGGCTGGAACCAGCCCGGCATCGCGTGCACGGGCACGAACGTGCTGCTGATCAGCGGCAGGAAGATCAGCGGCAGCGCGTTGTTGCTCGCCGCCTCCGCGCTCGGGCTGATCAGGCCCATGCCGACCGCGATCCAGGTGAGCGCCACCGTGAAGAACACCAGCAGCCCGAAGGCCGCCAGCCATTCCAGGACGCCGGCGCCGGTGGAGCGGAACCCGATCGCCACCCCGACCGCGCCGACCAGCACCACGCTGGCCACCGCCTGCATCACGCTGCCGACGACGTGTCCGACGAGGACGGAGCCGCGGTGGATGGCCATGGTGCGGAAGCGGGCGATGATGCCCTCGGTCATGTCCATCGAGACCGACACGGCGGTCCCGATGGTGGTGCTGCCGACGGTCATCAGCAGCAGGCCGGGGACGAGGTAGGCGATGTAGTCGGAGCGGTCGCCGCCGCCGATGCCGGCGCTCATCGTGTCGCCGAAGATGTAGACGAAGAGCAGCAGCAGCATGATCGGGGTGAGCAGCAGGTTCAGGGTCATCGACGGGTAGCGGCGGGCGTGCAGCAGGTTGCGGCGCAGCATCGTGGTGGAGTCGCGTACGGCGAGGGCGAGGGTGCTCATCGGGCGGCGTCCTTGGGGTGGTTGGGGACGGTGCTGGGGTTGTCGGCGGGGCCGGTGCCGGTGCCGGCCGGGCTGTTCGGGCCGGCCGGGCCGGCCGTCAGGGCGAAGAAGACGTCGTCGAGGTCGGGGGTGTGCACGGTCAGTTCGTCGGCCTCGATGCCGGCGGCGTCCAACCGGTCGAGCAGCGTGCGCAGTTCGCGCTGGCTGCCGTCGTTGGGGACCTGGAGCGCCAGCGCCTCGTCGTCCCGGCTGACCTCGCGCAGCGCGGAGGCGGCGGACTCGTACGCGTCGGGGTCGGTGAAGCGCAGCCGGACGTGGCCGCCGGGGATGAGCCGCTTCAACTCCTCGGCGGTGCCTTCCGCGGCGACCCGTCCGTCGTGGAGCAGGGCGATGCGGTCGGCGAGTTCGTCGGCCTCGTCCAGGTATTGGGTGGTGAGGAAGACGGTGACGCCGCCGGCGACCAGCTCGCGGATGATGCGCCAGGTGTTGTGCCGGGAGCGGGGGTCGAGGCCGGTGGTCGGCTCGTCGAGGAAGATGATCCGCGGGCTGCCGACCAGGGTCATGGCGATGTCGAGGCGGCGCTTCATGCCGCCGGAGTAGGTGGAGGCGGGCTTCTTGGCGGCGTCGGTGAGGTCGAAGCGGTCCAGGAGTTCGGCGGCGACCCGCCGCCCGTCCCGGCGGGGCAGGTGGTGCAGGTCGGCCATGAGGAGCATGTTCTCCTCGCCGGTGATCAGGCCGTCCACGGCGGAGAACTGCCCGGTGACGCCGATCGCGGCGCGCACCCCGTCCGGGGAGCCGGCGACGTCATGGCCCGCGACCTGGGCGTGGCCGCCGTCGGCGGTGATGAGCGTGGAGAGGATCTTCACGGCGGTGGTCTTGCCGGCGCCGTTCGCCCCGAGCAGGGCGAACACGGAGCCGGCCGGGATACGCAGGTCGAGGCCGTCGAGGACGGTCTTGTCGCCGTAGGACTTGCGCAGGCCGATCGCGGAGACGGCGGCGGGGGCGTGCGGTTCGGTCGGTTTTCTGGACGTGGGCATGACAGATGAAGGCATGGGTGTGTCCGTTTCGAGAACGAAGTGGTGGGGGAGTCGGGATGGGGCGCGCGGGGCCGTGCTCGGTCTGCGGCTGCCGCCGCGCGGGCGCGCGGTCAGCCGCGACGGGGCCGCGCTCCGCCACCGGCCCGGCGGGGCAGATCGGTCCGCTCAGGACCACCGGGCCCGGAGGGCGGAAGCGTCAGACCTGTTGGGCGCCGGCGTGCAGGATGTCGATGGTGCCCCAGTTGGAGCGGGCGTGGATCCTGACCGTGTCCTCGGCCTGCTCCGGCGCCTCGGACGCGTCCAGCCGGTTGCGCACCTGCCCGCGGCTGGAGCTGACGTCGAGCCAGGCCGCGACGCCGTCCCGTACGCCGACCTCGATCGGCCCGTTGGACGTCTCCAACTGCACCTCGCCGGCGCCGACTTCGGCGATCCGCAGGTGCCCGTTGGTGGTGGTGCCGGTGACGGAGGACTCGGCGCGCGCGACGTCGATGCCGCCGTTGGTGCCGCTCACCCGCAGCTCGCCGGTCACGGTGCCGATGGTCGTCGTACCGTTCGAGTTCTTCAGTACGGCGGTGCCGCCGATGTGCCCGACCCGCAGGCTGCCGGTGCTGGTGGTGATCTCCGCCGGGCCGTCGATCCGGTTGATGGTGATCGAGCCGTGCGAGGAGGTCATGTGGAGCGGCCCGGTGGTGTCGAGGCGGACGTCCTGCGACGAGGTCTTCACCCGCACCTCGCCGAGCCGGCCCTCGCCGAGCACGTGCGTCCACGAGCCCGTCACCTCGACGTGCGAGCCGGTGGGCAGGTCCACGGTCACGTCGACCGAGCCGGAGGGGCCGATGAGGTAGCGCTCCTTGGTCCTGATGGCGAGGGTGCCGCCCGCGTACGTGACCTCGGTCTGCTCGGCGGCCCGTACGTCCTTGTCCCGCTTCGGGTCGCTGGGCCGGACCTCGACGACGGTGTCGGCGCGGTCGGCCGCGGTGAGACGGATGGAGCCGGCGCCGATGTGCGCGGTGGTGGTGATCGGTCCGGGGGTGTCGAAGGTAGGCATGGTCGTCCCGTCCTCTTGGGTCTGCTGGCCGTCCCCGCTGGTCAGGGACGTGAAGGGGTTCGTCTGAAGCTGTGGGGCGGGTGCCGGGTGCGCGGCTAGCGCGCCCAGCCCGTGAAGCTCTGGCCGATGGTGCGGGTCTTCTCCGGCGGGCGCGGGCGCGTACCGCCCTCGACGGCGGCCGACACCGCCCGCACCAGCCACGCGTTGACCGACAGCCCCTCGCGCCCGGCGGCCTGCTCGGCCCGCGCCTTGAGATTGGCGGGCAGCCGCAGATTGACGCGAGCGGTGTTCCCCTCGTCCCCGTCGGCCGGCGCGGCGGCGAGCGGTTCGACGGGCGCGGCGGCCGGCCCGCCGGAGGGCGCCGGTGTCACCACGAAGTCGGGGTCGAGCCCGCGCAGCCGCAGGTCGACGGAGCCGGGCGCGAGCTCGCGGGTGATCTCGTCCATGGCGGCGGAGAGCACGTTGAGCATGGTCAGACGGGTCGCCGACTCCAGCGGAGCGGTCAGCCGCTCCGCCAGCTCGCGCGCATCGTCGCCACCGGCTTCCGCCGCCACCGCGAGCTCGCGGCGCAGGGCGTCGACATACGGGGTGAGGTCCATGCCTTGATGATGGCACCACCATGGCACCACGCGCAACCCTTAATGGCACCACATGGCACTATGCGGTGCCACGCCGACACCACGCGGGCACCACCGGGGCTGCCACCGGGCCCCCGGGCGGGGCTGCCCGCGAGAAACCGCCTGCGTGCCCCGGACCGTCATGGCAGGCACCGCCGCCGGACCGATGAGTTCCCCCACCCGGGCCGGTCACCCCACCGGCACCGGGGTGCGCCTCCCGTCCCCCTGCCCGTCTCCCGGGGCTCACGGGGCTGCCCCGGGGGACGCCCCCACCGGCCGCCGGCCCTGCTTCACCGATGTACACCCGTGGAACGGCCTCCGGCGTCGGCTGGTGGCGTGGCCGGCTGCGATTCACCCGGTCGGGCTCGGGGTCGCCGCCGCTGTGGTGGCCGCCCTTGCGGCTGCCTGGTGCGCCGACTTCCTGAACGAGCGCGCCGAGCGGGCCGCGTCCTGTCCGAAGTGCCGACGCGTGCCGGTGGCACCGACTCGCTAGCTCCGGCAAAGAGTTTTGACGAAGTTAGTCAAAAGACCCTCGGTTTGGCCGGGGTTTGCGCCCGTCCCCGCGCATAGGGGCTGCCCTCCGGCGCAGGCCGGGGCCCCGGCGGGGTCGGGCGCTCCCGAGACGGGGGGAACGGGCAGCTATCACCCCGTTTGAGCGGGTCGAGTGGGCGAACGCGCGCCCCTCCCCGTCCGTCCCGACAGGCGGATATCCGTGTCACGCAAACAAACTGACGCCCCGTGCGACTCAGCGTGAGCCCTGAAAGATCTCTTGACTTTTGTTCATTGCAAGCTAAACAGTGTGTTCGCCAGTTCTCATCCGTTCGGTGGGCGACCGCTCGCGCCGTGCCTCGTGCGCGGAGCGCGAAGGAGGACAACGATGTCGGCTCCACGGTTCAGCCGGTTCAACCGGCCCAGCGGGACCGGGCCGCGCGACCGGGTCGCGCCGACACCCCCGGGTCCCCACCCCCAGCGATCGTGCACCCCGTGCGGACCCCCCACCGGGCCCGCGTACTCCGCATGAACCTGCGCCCCCACCCGCGCGTGACGTGAAGGAGACAACCATGCGCTCCCGCAGACTCAGAACACCCATCACACGAGCGACCGGACGAGTGCTGGCCGCCGCGGTGGCGGTGACCGTCGTGGCCGGCCTGCCGGCCGTGGCGCAGGCGAGCCCCCAGCCCGCCGGGCGGTCCGCCGCCGCGTCGAGCACGCCGATCTACCTCAACACGCACTACACGTTCGCCGAGCGCGCCGCCGACCTCGTCTCGCGGATGACGCTCGCGGAGAAGACGGCGCAACTGCAGACCAACAACGCGCCCGCGATCCCGCGGCTCGGCGTCCAGCAGTACACGTACTGGAGCGAGGGCCAGCACGGCCTCAACCGGCTCGGTGCCGACACCGAGGCCGGCGGGCAGGGCGAGCTCGACGTGACGGCGACCAGCTTCCCGGTCAACTTCGCGTCCACGATGTCCTGGGACCCCGACCTGACGTACCAGGAGACGACGGCGATCTCCGACGAGGCGCGCGGCGTCCTGGACAAGTCACTCTTCGGGAAGGGCCAGAACAACATCGGCCCGTCCGTGTCCGACTACGGCGACCTCACCTTCTGGGCGCCGACGGTCAACATGGACCGCGATCCGCGCTGGGGCCGTACCAACGAGTCGTTCGGCGAGGACACTTACCTCGCCTCCACGATGGCCGGCGCGTTCGTCAACGGGTACCAGGGGCAGACGAAGAGCGGCAAGCCGATGACGCCGTATCTGAAGGTCGCCTCGACCGCCAAGCACTACGCGCTGAACAACGACGAGAACGCCCGCCACACGCAGAGCGCGAACACCACCGACGCGAACGTCCGCGACTACTACACCAAGCAGTTCGCCAGCCTGGTGGAGGACGCGCACGTGTCCGGCGTGATGACGTCGTACAACGCGGTGAACGGCACGCCGGCGCCCGCCAGCACCTACACCGTCAACGAACTCCTCCAGGCCACCTACGGGTTCGGCGGCTACACCACCTCCGACTGCGGTGCCATCGGCGACGTCTACTCCTCCGGCGGCCACAATTGGGCGCCGCCCGGCTGGACCACCAACGGCACCACGTGGACGAACACCAGCACCGGCAAGGAGGTCCCGGCGGCGGCCGGCGGCCAGGCGTTCGCCCTCCGGGCCGGCACCCAACTCAACTGCGCCGGGGGTGAGTTGACCTCGGCGAACATCGACGCCGCCATCTCCATGGGCCTGTTGACTCCCGGCGTGATGGACAGCGCGCTGACCAAGCTGTTCACCGTCCGGTTCCAGACCGGCGAGTTCGACCCGGCGAGCAAGGTCGCGTACACCAAGATCACCAAGGACCAGGTCGAGTCGCCCGCCCACCAGGCGCTGGCCGAGAAGGTCGCCGCGCAGGACCTGGTGCTGCTGCAGAACAACAAGGTCTCCGGCACCTCGGTCCCGCTGCTGCCGGTGAACCCCGCCAAGCTGAAGAACGTCGTCATCGTCGGCAACCTCGCCGACACCACGACGCTCGGCGGCTACTCGGGGCAGCCGACGCTGAAGGTCGACGCCGTCCAGGGCATCACGGACGCGGTCAAGGCGGCCAACCCGTCGGCGACCGTCACCTTCGACGCCTGCGGCACCTCGACCACCGCCACCACGCCGGCGGCGTGCTCGGCCGCCACCCAGAGCGCCGTGAAGGCGGCCGACCTGGTGATCGTGGCCGTCGGCTCCGACATGGCCGTGGCCGACGAGGGCACCGACCGCCCGGCGCTCGCCATGCCCGGCAACTACGACTCGCTGATCGACCAGATCTCCGCGCTCGGCAACCCCCGTACCGCGATGGTCATGCAGGCCGACGGCCCGTACGACATCAAGGCCGCGCAGAAGGACTTCCCGGCGATCGTGTTCAGCGGCTACAACGGCGAGAGCCAGGGCTCGGCGCTCGCCAAGGTGCTCTTCGGCGCGCAGAACCCGTCCGGGCACCTGGACTTCACCTGGTACGCCGACGACTCGCAGATCCCGCCGATGGACAACTACGGGCTCACCCCGTCGCAGACCGACGGGCTCGGCCGTACGTACATGTACTCCACCACCACGCCGACCTACCCGTTCGGATACGGCCTGTCCTACGCCGACTTCAGGTACTCGCACGTACAGGTCGGACCCGGCTCGGTGTCCGCCGACGGCAAGGTGAACGTCCGCTTCGACGTCACCAACACCGGCAAGTCGGCGGGCGCGACGGTCGCCCAGCTCTACGCGGCGCCGCAGTTCACCGTGCCCGGAACGGAGTTGCCCAAGCAGCAGCTCGTCGGCTTCAAGAAGACCTCGGTGCTCGCGCCGGGACACACCGAGCACGTCAGCCTGTCGGTCAAGGCGGCCGACCTCAGCCAGTGGGACGAGAACGCGCTGAAGCAGGTCGTGCACGACGGCGCCTACCAGTTCCGGGTCGGGCCCGACTCCGCGACCGTGGCCGGCTCCGGCACGGTGCGGGTGCACGGCGCCATCACGCCGAAGGTGAAGTCGGTCACCGTCCAGCCGACCGGCACGGTCTTCACCCCCGGTGACAACCTCGACCTCACGGCCAAGAACCCGTGGATCGCGGCCGACACCGACCCCACGCTGGAGCAGAAGCACGCCGCCGCCGACAACATCGTCGAAGCGGCCGACAACGACCAGTCGTTCGCCGATCTGTCCCGCGCCCACGTCACCTACCGCACCAGCGACCCGCGGGTCGCCACGGTCAGCCGCAGCGGCGTGGTCACCATGAAGGCACCCGGCGCCGCGACGATCGAGGTGACGGTGAACGGCGTGACCGGCACCGCGCCGATCGTCGTCCAGGACCCGTTCACGCTGGACGCGACCGGCATCGTCAAGCCCGACACGACGATCACGGCGACGGCCTCGTTCACCAACACCGGCAAGGACACCGTCCGAGGGCTCACGTTGGGCCTGACTGCGCCCACCGGGTGGACGGCCAAGGCGAGTTCACCGGTCACGCTGTCCCGGGTCGCCCCCGGTCAGAAGGTCACGGCCACCTGGAACGTCAGCGTCCCGGCGAGCGCGAGTCCGGGCGCCAAGGCCGAGTTGGACTCCACGGCGGAGTTCACCGGCGGGGCCGGCGCGTACTCCGAGGCGGCGGTCAGCCCGCTGACCGTGACCTCGGGCGCCACCCCTGACCAGGTCACCCCGATGGTCACGGGGACCGACCCGGCGGCCGGTTCGCTCAAGGTGGTCCTCACCAACCCGTCGGACACGCCCACTTCGGTGACCGGCGTCAACTGGAAGCTCGGCAGCCAGTCGGGCACCCAGCCGGTCAGCGCGACCATCGCGCCCAACGCGACGGCCACGGTGGACGTTCCGGTCACCGGCATCACCTTCGCCAAGCAGTACCCGTTCACGGTGACGAGCGTGATCTCCGGCGACCTGTCCTCCGAGGCGTTCTCCGGCCACGTCACGTTCCTCCCCGTGGTCAACAAGAGCCTCGGCAAGTCCTGGACGCTCGACCAGGTCCAGGACGGCCCCGCGGTCGACCTCGCCACCACCGCCGACGGCAACTGGCAGTCGCTGGACGCCGCGCAGCCGTACGGCGGCGCGCCCGACCTGTCGGGCAAGGTCTGGCTCAACTGGGACGCCGACAACCTCTACATCACGGCGAACCTGACCGACGACGTCCAGTCCCAGCCCGCCGCCGGCGCCGACATCTGGCAGGGCGACAGCCTCCAGTTCGCCGCCACCTCGGGCGTCCCCGGCTCCTCGGCGACGGAGACCACCGCCTCCGTCAACGGCCACTACGAGTACGGCGCCGCCCTCACCGCGACCGAGGCCCAGCTGTACCGCTGGATCGCCCCGACCGAGGGCGCCGGCCCGGTCACCGACGCGACCGTCAACGTGACCAGGGACGACACGGCCCACACCACCCTGTACGAACTGGCCGTCCCCTGGACCGACCTCACCTCGGTCCAGCCCACCGCGAACACCGTCTTCTCGTTCTCGATCGACGTGAACGACAAGGACACCGGAGTCCGCAAGGGCTACGACCAGTGGGGCGAGGGCATCGGCTCGAGCAAGGACGTGGCGGGCTTCAACATGGCCCAACTGATGCCTCCGACGGCCTCATGACCCCCGTCCCGTAGTACCGCACCTCCCCGCAAGATCACGCCGCGTGCCGGGCGAACCAACCCCCGGCACGCGGCGCTTGTGTGCGAGCGGACTCAGCCGCCGATCAGGATCGAGAGCTGGTTGTCGCCGTCGACAGCGCCCGTCCACAGGTCGAGCGAGCTGACGCTGCCCGGGAAGTAGGAGCCCCAGCTGCCGTTGAGGTACGCCTTGCCGACCGTGAGGTCCCCGACGCCGGCCACCGGCGTGAAGGGCACGGTGGACTCGTTGTTGCCACCGATGTACACCGACGCGGTGCCGTCCTGGGCGTCGAAGACACCGGCCACCTGGACGGGCGTGGCGGCGGTACCCGGCTTCCACACCGTGAGGTTCGACTGCGCACCGGTGAATGTTCCGTCGTCAGCGACGCGGCCGACGAGCCACCTGGTGTCGGGCACGGAGATGAGGTTGCCGTCGTCGTCGATGGTGTGCGAGTGGCCGGCGAGCTGGAACCACACACCCCATGCCGAGCCGTCCGCCGAGCTCTGCCCCGCGACCTGGGCTGTCCACCCGTCGGGCTTGTCGGCGATCACTGACATATCGGGCTGTACGACGGCGCTGACGGTGAAGGACCCGCTGCTATCGACCACCGGGCCCGGCGTGCTCGCCGCGTCGTCCACGCCGTCCAGTACGAGTGCCCCGCCGTCGAGTCGGGCGCCGCCCTCGGTGGTGAGGGTGCGGCCGTAGCCGGTCGTGGTGTCGGCCAGGGTCGTGCCGCTGGCGCCGGTCGCGTTCCAGGCGGCGACGTGCGCGACGTCGAACCAGGCGCGATCCGGCTCCCTCAACCGCGCGTCCTCAAGGGCGTCGGCAGCGGACAGGGTCCGCTGCCAGACCTGCACCTCGTCGAGGTGGCCGTGCCAGTAGCCGCCGTAGGTAACGGGGCTGCCGGGGACCGTGTTCCGGCCGAACTCCAGTTCACCGGAGGCGGCTTGGGCGGCTGCGGTGGACGGCAGGGCCGTCGGGGTGCCCTGCGGCAGCCCGTTGACGTAGAGCGTGAGGGTGTGCGCGGCGGAGTCGTAGGAGCCCGCGAGCTGCGTCCAGACCCGCTCGCCGCCGGCCGGAGCCTCGGCGTACGCGACCTGGCGGGCGCCGCTGCCGTCGGTCCAGGCGTACGAGAAGCGCCACGCCTGGTCGGCTTCGGCGTAGCCCAGGGTGAAGCCGGAGCCATCGGCGCCGGTCTGCGAGAGCACCGTGCGGTCCTGCGCCAGGTCGGCCGGGAAGGCCCATGCCGACACGGCGAACGACGAGGCGGGGTCGATCACTTGGCCGTCGGTGGTGGCGTGGCCGGAGCTGCCGTCCAGGGTAAGGGCCTCGTCGCTGACGCCGTCGATCGAGCCGCCGCGGCCCAGCGCCGTCCAGTCCGCGCCCGTGCCCGAGAGCACAGCCGCGTGCCGGTCGCCGGGGCCGGTCGCGGTGTCGGCCGCGGCCGTCGAGGTATCACCGGGCTGCCCGTCGGAGAAGTGCCACCGTCCGACGGAGGAGGCGGGCGGCGCTACCTTGAAGCTGACCTGGGTCCACGCGCCCGAGCGGCCGGTCGCGTCCTGCGCCCGCACCTCCAGCGTGACCAGTCCCTCGTTCTGCGGGGTGAGCGTCACGGTGGCGGGGGAGCCGGGAACGCTGGTCGGCGCCGCGAAGCCGAGCTGGTAGTCGTACCCCACCACGCCCGTGTCGCCCTCACCCGGTGCGAAGGTGAAGCTGCCCGGTACGCCGGGGCCGCCGTGCGCCACGCAGTCGTCGGCCGTACACGCGGTGTACGGCGCTCCGATGGTCACGGTCGGCGCCAGCGGCCCGGTCGGGTCCACGGTGAAGTAGCACCAGCCGCCGGCGGCGGAAGTGCGCGGCGAGGCCACGTGCTGGGTGCCGTCGCTCGTGAACGACCAGGTGGAGGCAGCCAGTCGGTAGAGCGTGCCCGCGGCCAGCGGGTCGGTGACCAGGGTGGTCACGACCTGGCCGTCGGTCGCCGAGACGGGCGCAGCCGGCTGCAACTCGGTGGCCGCGGCGGTCCACTTGCCCGGGGCCTGCCGGGCCTGGATGTCGAAGTGCGCCCGCAGGTGCTGCGGTTGGGTGCTGCCGGCCGCGGCGTGCACGGTGGCGCTCAGTTGCGGGTTCGGGTCCCCCACAACGGTCGGCGCGGCCTTGTCAGTTGAGCAGAGCAGACCGCCCGCGGCCCGGATGCCGAGCGCGGTCGGCACGGTCGGCGCCGGCACGTCCGGCTTCCCGGCGGCCTGCGCGCCGGCCGCCGTCACCGGCAGCACCGCGAGCAGCGCCCCCGCGGCCAGCGCGGCGGCCCACCCTCGGAATCGCCCTTTGAACCGACTTCCGGGCATGCCGGACCGCCACAGTTCCGTACGTCTCAAGATCCCCACCCCTACGCAGTGCGAACACGTGTACGCATCAAGTTAGCAGTTCGCTGTGCGCGCGGGGCGGGTTGGGCGGTACGGCCGCGAGGGCCCTGAGGGCCGTGGGCTACTTGCCCGCGCCCACGGGGTCCACGGTGATCGTGGGGCCGGTGGCGTCGGCGGTGGCGGGGATGTTGATCGAGAGGGGGATCGTTCGGGAGTGGGTCTCGTTCGGCGGGGTGACCAGGAGGGTGGTGAAGGTGACGCCGGTGCCGCCGGAGTTGTTCGGGGGGTAGTGGAGGGTGAAGCGGGTCGCGTCGCCGGGGTGGAGGGTGACGTCGGGGGCGTTCAGGTGGCTGCGGGCGGCGCTGACCGTGCCGTCCTGGCCCTTGAGGTCTACGCCGGGGAAGCCGTGCATCGTGCAGGTGGACGAGCTGCTGTTCGTGAGGTTGATCAGGATCTCGCCCTCGGCCATGCCGAACGAGTGGGTGAACGTGAGGTTCGAGGTCTGGCAGGCGGCCACCTGGGCCGTGCCGGGGGCCTTCGTCGGTGAGGGGTTCGGCCGCGTGGGCGAGGTCGAGTCCGGGGAGCCGGTACCGCCGCTCTGCGAGGTCGGGGCGGCCGGGGGAGCGGGGGGCGTCAGGGAGGACGAACTGGGCGCGGGGGAAGAGTCGTTACCGCTGCCGCCGTCGCAGGCCGTGAGGGACAGGCCCGCGGCCACCGCGACGAGGGCGACGGTCGAGATCTTCCGGATGCGCATGTCTTCTCCTCCGCGAAACGGGTGCCCGCCCGTATCGGGTGAGCCCTACTGCCCTTCCAGACACCGCCGCCACCAGCGCAGTTGCCGGTGAGGCGAGGCCAGGACACCCCTGTGACACAAGCGGAACGGGAGCCCGCCCGCGGAGGGACGGGCTCCCGTCGTGCCAGCTGGCGGCCGCGTCCCGCACGTGAAGAATCGGCACAGCTTCCTCCTCCTTATGCTCATCCGCCCCTCCAGGACCACCGCGATGCTGTATGTGATGATCGGGAACGCATCGCATCGCAGCTACCGGCGGAGGATGAGGGATCTTGGGTCACAGGCGCAGATCGAAGCGGATGCTGGCGACGTACGTCGTGAGCGCGGCGACGTCGGTCATCGTGGGGTGTGCGGTGGCGCCGGCGGCGCTGGCCGACCAGCCGGGGACCGTCACCGGGTCGGGCTCGAACACGGCCTCGGCCGTGTCCTCGTCCGCGTCCTCGGGCGAGCAGCAGGACTTCGCGTACGCCGCGCACGAGTCCGGCGTGCCGGAGGCCGTGCTGATGGCCGTCGCGTACCAGGAGTCGCGGTGGGACGACCACCAGGGCCACAACACCAGTGGCGGATACGGGCTGATGAGCCTGACGGACGTCACGCCGTCGATGCTCGCGGACGGCGGCGCAGGCATGGCGGGCCGGGCGGAGGCGGCGTCGGCCGCGGCCGACCCGTCGCTGCACACGCTGACCGCGGCGGCGAAGCTGCTCGGCGTCCCCGCGCAGCAGGCGCGCACCGACCGGCGGACCAACATCCGTGCTGCGGCAGCCCTGTTGGCCTCGTACGAGACGGGCATCCACGGGGACACCCCGAAGGACCCGGCGCAGTGGTACGCCGCCGTCGCCCGGTACAGCGGGTCACCCGACCAGAGCGCCGCCGCGGACTTCGCCGACCACGTGTTCGGCACGATGACGTCGGGCGCGGACCGTACCGCCACCGGAGGACAGCGCGTACGACTGGCGGCTGACCCCTCGCTGCGGGCGGACACCAGCGGTCTGACGGCGCTGCACCTGAAGAAGACCACGTCCACCGGCACCGACTGCCCGGCCCGGCTGGACTGCGAGTCGGCGCCCGCGGCGACGACCAACTACCAGGTCGCGAACCGCCCCGCCGACGGGATGACGATCGACTACATCGTCATCCACGACACCGAGTCCTCCTACCAGTCCGCCATCGACACCTTCCAGACCCCCGGGGGACTCACCGCCGCGAACTACGTGATGCGGGCCTCGGACGGCGCGCTGACCCAGTCGGTGGCCGCCAAGGACCTGGCCTTCCACGCCGGCAACTACGGCTTCAACATGCACTCGATCGGCATCGAGCACGAGGGCTACGCGGCGCACGGCGCCACCTGGTACACCCAGGCGCAGTACGAGAACACCGCCGTGCTGGTCAAGTACCTCGCGAAGAAGTACCACATCAAGCTCGACCGCGAGCACATCATCGGCCACGACAACGTGCCGGGGCCGGTCGACTCGCTGGTCGCCGGCATGCACTGGGACCCGGGACCGTACTGGGACTGGAACCTGTTCATGGCCATGGTGGGCGCGCCGACCGACCACGGCGGGCACGGCGTCGGCCCGGTCGGCACCGCCGTGACGATCGCACCGGCCTTCCGGTCCAACGAGCAGACGGTGAACGTCTGTCCGGCCGACGACCCGACCGGCGCGACCCCGGCCTGCACCGACCAGACGCAGCCGTCGAACTTCCTCTACGTGCGCACCGCGCCCAGCGCCACCGCGCCGCTGGCGAACGACCCGTACGTCCACACCGACGGCTCGCCCGGCACGGACGAGATCAACGACTGGAGCGCCACGGTCTCTTCGGGCCAGCAGTTCGTGGTGGCCGGCCGGCAGGGCGACTGGACGGCGATCTGGTTCGGTGGCCAGAAGGTGTGGTTCGACAACCCGTACGGGAGGAACACGGTACGGGCGCAGCACGTGAAGATCCTCACGACCGCGGGCGCGAGCGCGCCGGTGTTCGGTGAGGCGTACCCGGACGCGTCCGAGTACCCCGCGGGCCTCGCGCCCGACGTGGCACCGCCGTTGAGCAAGTACGCCTTCCCGGCGGGCCAGGAGTACGTGGCGACCGCGGCACCGGCCCACCGGGACGACTTCTACCCGGCCAACGGCACGACCCGCCCCACGGAGACGTACATCCAGGGCGCGGGAACGGTCTACACGATCCAGTACAACCACCGGGTCGCACTGGTCAACACGGCCGATGTGACGTGCAGTTGATGCCTCACGCGTAGCCCTATGGCCCCGCCCCGCGCCGGTTCGTCCGGCGCGGGGCGGGGCGCTTTCGTCGGGGTGTCTTCGCCGGGGTGTCCTCGGCGCGGGGACTCAGGCCAGGACGCGCTGGTGCAGCGCCGTCACCGCGTTGCGCGCCGAGGTGAAGGCGCCGTGCTGCCACGCGTCCATGTAGCTCAACCAGTCCCCGGCGAAGTAGACATGGCCGGTGGGCTGGGTGAGCGGCTTGTACCTCGGGTCGTCCGGGCCGCCGGGGGTGCTGTGCCAGGCGGCCTCCTGGTAGGGGAACTGCCGCCAGTGGTGCGAGAACGAAGTGGCCAGCTCCGTACGGTACTTGGGGCCGTAGATCTTCACGCCGGCCGCCACCGCGCGGGCCTCCCGCTGCGCCGGGGTGAGCGGGGCGTACGAGTCGGCGTTGGAACCGGTGTTGTAGTAGCCGATCAGCAGGCCCCGTTCGTCGTGGTAGCCGTGCGAGGGGTGCCAGATGTGCGTGACGTCGAGGTCGGTCTCGGTGATGCCGCCGTATATCCGGTAGTCGGTCTCCCACCAGCGGGACCGGTACTCCAGGCCGATCTTCGCCGCCGACGACGGCTTGATCGCCTCCAGCGCGGTCTGCACGCCCGAGCCGAGGTTGTGCGGGACCTTCGCCAGGATGTTGGGCGGCATCGCGGACACGCAGAAGTCCGCGTCGATGCTGCGCGGACGGCCGTCGCGGTTGTAGGCGACCGTGACCCCGTGCGCGGTGTCGGTGATCCGGGTGACGGCGCTGCCGTACTGGATGCGGTGCCCGCCGATCGCGCGGGCCAGCGCGTACGGTATCCGGTCCATGCCGCCGACCGGCTGGAACATCAGCATGGCCTGGTCGAACTCGAACTCGAAGGCGAAGTAGCGGCCCACGCCGGAGGCGAAGACGTCCGACGCCGACGGCACATCGCCCGCCACCACCCCCGGCTGGCCCGCCGCGCCCGGCCACTGGGTGTAGCCGCGGCGGGTGCTGCCCGTGTAGTCGTAGGACTTGCCGAGGTCGCCGTAGTCCTTCAGGAACTCCATCAGGCGTTCCTTGTCGGCGGCCGTCAACTGCTGGTCCAGCGCGCCCTGGTCGGTGAGCTTGGCCAGCATCTCGGTGGTGTAGCCGAACACGTCCGCCTTCGCCGCGCGGTAGCGCACCGGGGCGGTCATGCCGGCTGACTCGTTGTAGAGGAAGGTGTCCGCGTTGACGTTGGTGAACACCTCGATGGGGACGCCCAGTTCACGGCAGTAGTCGAGAGTGACCATCCACTGCGCGAGCCGGGCCGGCCCGGCGTTCATGTACTGCCCGGCCGAGAACCGGGCGGTCTGCTTCGTGCCGTTCAGATCGGTGGTCGTGGTGCCGCCGCGGACGGTGAAGTTGCGGCCGCCCGGGCGGCCTTGGGCTTCGAGGATCGTGCAGTCGTAGCCGGCCTTGCCGAGTTCGTAGGCGGTGGCGAGCCCGGCGATGCCGCCGCCGAGGATGACGACCTTGGCGGCGCCGCGTCCGGAGAGCGTGAAGTCGCCCTCGCGTGGCGCCCGATAGCTCGCCGCTTCTCTGGTGGCCGCTTCGGCGCTCTGGGTCAGGCCGAGCGCCCCCATGGTGGCGAGCACGGCGCCGGCTCCGCCGGTGGCACCCACTGCCTGCAGGAACGCGCGTCGGTTGAACTGGGTCATGGTGATGTCCCCTTTCCTTCACTGGCCGCAGGGGACTCTGGCAGGGGGGTGTTACGTGGGGGGCTTGTGCGTGTGTCGCACAGGTAAGTCGGCGCGCACCGCTGCTTTGGGGGTGGGGGGGTTCTGTTTTGGCCCGGGTGCGGGGCCGGGCGTCCGGCTACGACCCGGCCCGGGTGGGTGGTGAGGTTCGTTTCCCCGGCTCGGCGCCGTGCCTGCCGTTTTTCCCACCGCCCCGCCCGTGCGGGTGCGTCCTTGGGTGCACGTTTTCTGGTGGGTGGGGTCGGGGCCGGTCCGTGGCACCTCCTCGGATTTCCTCCGTGCGGGCTTCGTTTTCGGGTGCACCCCGGTCTGTCGGAAATCCTGCGGGGGCACCCCGGCCCGTCCCCTCCCGGGTCCGGACGGCGGCTTCACGGCCGCTGGGGGTGATCGGTGGGGGTGCGCGTTCGCGGTCCCCCATCGCGGGGATGCGGGGCTCGGGGGTTGACGGGGCGGGTTCGTCGACCAAGAATGAACGCGGCTCTGACAACGTTGTCGAGCGGCGAACCCAGGAGGCGCATCCGCGTGAACCACCACCCGGCCGAGCTGAGCAGGCGGCGATTCGCCCAACTGACGGGCCTGTCCGTGGCGTTGGCCGCGACCTCGTCCCTCGGGGCCACGTCGGCCATGGCCGACGACCGGCCGGGGGCCGCGCAGCACACCGCCCCCGATGACGTCGCCGCCGCGTACTATCAGGCGCTGCTGACTCATACCCGCTGGTCGGAGACCCAGTGGGACGCGGCCAAGGGCCACTACACGGCCACTGACTTCGGCTTCGCGGTCGTCCTCGGCAACGCGCTGCTGCTCACCCGTGGGACGTACGACGCGGAGCAGACGGGTATCGACGAGGCGACGCTGCTGTCCCACACCCTGGACTCGATCAAGCACTTCGCCGCCTCCAACCGCCTCACCGGCGGCACCGAGTGGGGCCGCACCCTGTTCTTCGACACCACCTTCCAGCTGTACTTCGTGCTCGCCGCCCGGCTGCTGTGGGACCGGCTCGACAGCGCGACGCAGGCGAACGTGGACACGATCGTCCGCGCGCAGGCGGAGTTCACCACCGGTCTGGGTACGGGTGACGACCCCGCGTCGGCCGGGTGGACGCCGCACGGTCTGACCGGCGGGTTCGTCGGGGACACGAAGCTGGAGGAGATGGGCGTCTACGCGCAGTCGCTGGCGCCGGGTCTGGCCTGGGCGTCCGACAGCGCAACGTACCCGCAGTGGCGGGACGCCTTCGGCCGCTGGAGCCGCAACGAGACCGGGCTGCCGGCCGCGGACCGTGCCAACCCGGCCCTGGTGGACGGCGTCGCGATCAGCGACAACACGGCGCAGAACCTCTACGACACGTTCATCGTCGAGAACCACGGCTCGTTCGGCCCGCACTACCAGTCCGAGCTGTGGCGTACGTCGGGGCGCAACTCCGCGCACTTCATCACCGCCGGGCGGCCGATGCCCGAGGTGCTGACGCATCAGCCCAACGGCGGACTGCTGTGGGACTCCATCCTGATGGTGATGAGCGACGCGGGTGAGCCGCTGATGCCGATGGTGGACGACCGCGAGCACCTGTACGGGCGCGATGTCATCCCGCTGGCGTTCCTCGCCCAGGTGATGGGGGACCGGGCCGCGGCCCGCGCCGAGGTCGCGCTCTCCGAGCGCCTTGCCGCGTACCAGGCGTATCCGCCGGTCAACCGGCTGACGAAGTTCTCCGGTGAGCCGAAGTACGAGCCGGAGGCCCGCGCCGAGGTCGCGATCAGCTACCTGCTGCACGAGTGGCGGGCCGCGCAGGGCCGGCCCGTACGGCCGCTCACGGACCGGGAGTTGTTCCAACAGGCGAGCGGCGTACGGGACTTCGGCACCGGGCCGGGGCTCGTCGCGCACCAGTCGCCGGCGGCGTGGGCGGCGGCCGTCAGCAAGCCCGGCTTCGTGAAGTTCGGTTGGCAGCCCGCGCACGACGACTGGCTGTTCGCGCTCGGCGGGCCCACGCCGATGTTCCTGCCCGCGACGGCCGGCACCCCGGCGGCCCGTTCGGCGGTCACGTACAGCGCGCTGCGGGACGGATTCGACGGCACCGCCACGCTGTTCACGCTGGCCGCCGGTTTCGCCGGGTTCAACACGCTGCCGAGCGGTGACGTCGTCTACGCCACGAGTGGTACGGCGGCCGGTGAGGGCCACCTTGAGGTGCACAACTTCACCATGCCCGGGATCGCCGGTCTCGACGGCGGCCGTACGTACACGGCGGCGGAGGGGTCAACGACCGTTGCCGCGGCGGACAGTGGGACCGCCTCGGCGCCCGCCGCCACCGGGCGCACCGACGACATCACGTTCGCCAAGGCCACCTACAGCCAGCTGCGGATGCAGGGCATCACCCCGGACCCCAAGTACGGCTACTCGCTGTACGCGATCGAGATCCGCGACGGCGCGGACGGGTCGGACCTCGCGCAGGGCGCCACCGCGACCGCCTCGTCCGCCGACACCGGCAAGGGCGCGGCGCTGGCCGTGGACGGCGACCTCAGCACCCGGTGGGCCGTGGCCGTCGGCGACCGGGCGCGGGCGGACAGCTGGATCACCGTCGACCTCGGCCAGCCGGAGGAGTTCGACCGCGTCACCCTGCGGTGGGAGGCAGCGGCGGGCCGGGCGTACTCCGTGCAGGGCTCGACCGACGGCAAGTCCTGGACGGACCTCGCGCGCTACCCGCACGCCGACCTCAGCAGCACCGGCGGGTGGCTGTCGGTGGACGGCCGGGCCGGCCTGGTCGTCCGCGGGGCGAAGAACCCGCTGGCCGTTTACGGCGACACGGTCATCCTGTCGGACGGTCCTGCTGAGGGCGTAGTCGTGGAGGGGTACGTCAACGGGGCTACGGCTGCGGTGAAGGCGGCGGCCGGGCGGCAGGCGCCCACGTCCGCGCACCCCGACGTGCGCGCGAGCGTCGCGGGCGGCCACCTCAGCCTGTTCAACCTGTCGGCCGCTGCCGTGAGCACCACGGTGTCCGTGCCGCAGGACACCCGGGCGGTGCGGCTGTACGCGGGCACCCAGACGGTGACGGCGGCCGGTACCTCCTACGCCGTTGAACTCCCTGCCGCGCAGGCCCGGTTGGCGGCGTCGCGCTTCGTCCTGCGCCCGGTGGGCGGCGGACGCGTCCCGGCCGGACTGCGGGCCGAGGTGGTGGACGGTGCCACGCTCCGGCTGACCGGCCCGTCCTGCCTGCTGACGGTCATCCCGTCGGACGACGGCCGCGAGACGTACGTCAGCGTGCGCCGCGGCCGTACCGCCGAGGTGCACGTGCCGGGTGCCACCGCCTACCCGCTGGCCGACCTGGCGCTCGGCCGCATCACCTTCCCGGCGGTGCCGCTGCCGCCCGGCATGTCCGACCCGGCGGCGGCGGTCGACGGCGACCCGTACACGTCCTGGACCCCGGGCACGGACGGCCGCATGGTCGTCGACCTGGGCGCGCCGACCCCGATCAGCGAGGTTCGGCTGGCCTGGACGCGCGGCCATGTCCCGGCGGCGGAGGCGGAGTTGAGCACGGACGGCCTGACCTACACCTCGGCGGCCACCTTCCGTCCTGGCCACGGCGGAGGTTCAACGGTCGCGGCGAAGGCGACGGCGCGGTATGTGGCGGTGCGGGTGCGGGGGCGGCGCAGCAGCGACGCCCGAGTCACCTCCGTCTCGGTCCTCCCGGCCTGACCCTGCGGGGGCGCCGGCGGCTCCGGCCGCCGCCGCCCCCGCTTTTCCGCTGGCGGGGGTCTGACCCCCTGGCCCGGGCCCGGCGTGGGGTGGCGCCGGTGGCGGTCTACCCGGCCTGGCGGCCCCTGGTGGTCGGTCCCGGAGGCTTCCGGGGTGCGGCCCCGGTGCACGTCGATCGCGGCACGATCGCCGAGGAAGTGTCCGCGAACTGCGGCCCGCCCGTCCTACAGCTGGCGCGGGGCACCCTGGCGCCGTCGCTTGCCCATATACTTGGCTATCTATACAGTTAACTGTATGAGTGGCGGCTGGGAGATCGAGATCGAACCGGAAGTCCGGCATTGGCTGGACAACCTGCCTGACCGTGACTATCTCGTAGCCGAGCATGCGGCTGAACGTCTGCTTGAAGCACCGACCACCCTGTCCGAACCGTACGCGCGACACCTGGGCGAGGGCTTACGCGAACTCCGATTCAGCCTGGGCCATGACGGCAACGCCGTCCGTCTGACCTACTGGCTCGCCCCTGATCGCCGGATCGTGCTGCTGACCGTGTTCCGAAAGACGCGGATGCGGGAGGATGCGGAAGTGGACCGCGCCAAGCAGGCCAGGAAACTCTGTGAGGCTGAGCGCCACACAGCTCACGATGAATTCACTCGGGATATCACGAAGGGAGAGGATCTGTGAACCACGCCCAGTGGAAGCTCACCCGCGAGCGGAAGGCCGCGGAAGGCCACACCGGGTCTCCCGAGGTGGAATCGATGCGCACCGAGATTCGCATGGCCTTCGACCTGGGACAAGCGGTGTACAACCGGCGGACCGAACTGGGTATCTCCCAGACCGAGCTCGCCAGGCGAGCCGGCATGACACAACCCCAGGTGTCGAAACTCGAACTCGGCGGCACCGTTCCCACCCTTCCGCTGCTCGCCCGGCTCGCCGAGGCACTCGACGCGTCACTCAACATCGCTCTCGACGCCGGCACTTCCACTGTCGCTTTCATCGCGCACGCCGCGTGAACCGAGGCCCCCGATGCCCCCGATCTACCGGGCGTCCGCGTCGGGGCCACCCACAAGGCGGCCCCGCCACCCATGTTGGGTGGCGGGGCCGTTGGGGGTTGGTGGTCAGACCGGGAAGTGGCCGGCTTTAACGTCCGCGACGAACGAAGCCCAGGCATCGGAGGCGAAGGCGAGAGCGGGGCCGTGCGGGTCCTTGCTGTCGCGGACCGGGACGACGTCGGCGAGGCCGTCGGCGACCTCGATGCACTCGCCGCCCTGACCGTTGCTGTAAGTGCTCTTCCGCCACGCGAGCGGCGCCGTTTCAACGGGGTTCAATGTCATCCCTCATACTCTTTCAGGTACCGGTGCAGCAGAGACGCGCTCTCCCCGCTGTCAAGGGCCTTCGAACGGGCGATGTCCAGCAGCGTCGTCAGCTCCAGCACATCGGCCGGGGCATCCACGGACACTCCCGACGCGAACGACTCGACGTACGCGAATGTCAGGCCGTCGCGAAGGGTCAGCAGGCTCAAACTACCCCCAAGCAGCGGGTGGACTCCACGCGCAAAGGGAAGTACCTGCACCTGCACTGCGCTGTTGGTCTCGGCGGTGTTCAGGATCTGGCGGATCTGCTCCGCCATGACGGCCGGGCCCCCGACAGGTCGCCGCAGCGCCGCCTCGTCCATGATCGCCCAATAGAGCGGCGGCGTAGCCGAGTCGAGCACGGCACGGCGGTGGCTGCGCGTGCCCACTCTCAGGGCGACCTTTTCGCTGTCCTTGCCGGGCATCGACTCGCGGAACAGCGCAGAGGTATAGGCCTCGGTCTGTAAGAGGCCAGGGACAACACTGCTGTTGAACGTCTGGATGCGCGCCGCGCGCCTCTCTTCATCCAGCACACGACGACCCCACGTTGGGACTTCCGCCGCCATCGCGACGACCAGCAACTCGGCGATCAGCCCGTCAGTGCCGTGGAAGTCGTCCAAGGCGTCGGCCAGCGCTGGCGACGGAACCTGTTCCCCCCGCTCCACACGGCTCAGATACGTGTGCGGGTAGCCCAACTTCTCAGCGAGCGCGCGCAGCGAGAGGCCCGATCTGGACCGAGCCCGCGCGACTCGACTGGCCAGCATCCCTGCTGGTGTAGCGGGCATCGCGTCAGCTTCCGGCTCAAGTTCCATGCCGCTTCGTCCCTCTCAAAGGCTTGTCCACTCAGGGTATTTGGTTACACGCGCTCCGTGTACCTCTCTTCGTTTTTTGGCGATGGTTGTTCACGAGGGGACACCCCGGCGGACGAAAGCAGGGCGACAGTGAACACGACACCCCACACCCCGGCCCCGGCGGTATTGATCATGCCGCCACGCGTAATTACGCACTGGCCGTGCGCCGCTTCGTCCATTTCGCGGGCGCGGCATGATCTCAGGGCCGTCATGGGTGACTGGGGGCTGTCCGAACTCGCCGACGCCGCCGAGCTCGTGCTCAGTGAACTCCTCACCAACGCTGTCCGGCACGCCGCTGCGCGGACCCGCGAGGTCGGGACCAGGTACGAACGCGACGGCACGGGCGGGGTGCGCCTTGAGGTGTCGGACGGCAGCCCCGTCGCACCCCAGCTGCGCACCGCCGGCCCGGACGCCGAAAACGGGCGCGGGCTCGGGCTCGTGGACGCCTTGACCGGGGGGCGGTGGGGCGTCGTGAGGGATCCGCGCGGCGGCGGGAAAACCGTCTGGGCCCGAATTCCCGGCTAGAAGGAACCCGCAACAAATACGGCTCGACGAAACGAACGGCGGATCCCAACCGCCACCTGAGAAAGGAAAGCCTGATGTCCACGACCGGGGCACGGCCGCCACAACTGACCTGGGGCGCCAAGAAATTGCCCGTTCCGTTCGCCGCCGCGTGGAGTGGTGAGGAACCGGATATCAGCCGGTTGATCGCGAGGCCGTTCGGGGCGGGGCTCGCGTACAGCGATGAGCGGCCCGAAGACCGCGACGAGCGCGGGGTGTTGTGGGCGCGGATTGCGTCGGCGCCGGGGTCGGGGCGGCCGGTGTTCGAGGCGATGCATTCGGTACGGCAGCGGGAGGCGTTGCTGCACCGGTTGTGCCAGGTCTGCGGGAAGCCGGCCGAACGCACCGAACAGGGCTGGCTGTTCCTGTCGCAGTTCACCCGACTGACGCGAGCGATGGGGGATTCGGCGAACCAGGGCTTCACCTCCAAGCCGCCGATCTGCCCGCCGTGCGCCCGGCTGGCCGTCCGGTTGTGCCCGCACCTGACCGACCCCGTCTGCGTCCGCAGCGCCAACCCCCGGGTCTGGGGGGTGTCCGGCGGGTTCTACGTTCCCAACCACGACGCGAAAGCCGTCCCCTACCCCGCCGACGAGAACCTCCCCTACCGCCACCGCCCCGACCTGGAGAAGTGGTTCCTCGCCTCCCAACTCATCGTCCACCTCACCAAATGCACACCCGCCACGCTGTAGCTCCCGTAGCTCCCGTAGGTCAGCCGAGGCGGGCCGCGCGGGCGCGGAGGTAGCGCTGTTCGGGGAGGCTCAGGGTCTTGGCGGCGGCTGACTCGTAGGCGGCCCGGGCGGCCTCCGGGTCGCCGGCGCGTTCCAGGAAGTGGGCGCGGACCGCGTCCAGGCGGTGGCCGGTGGTCAACTCTGGTGCGAGCGCGTCGAGTTCGGCCAGGCCGGCCTCCGGTCCGTGGACCATGGCGACGGCCACGGCGCGGTTGAGGCGTTCGACGGGGTTGGGGACGAGATGGACGAGGACGTCGTAGAGGCCGAGGATCTCGGGCCAGTCGGTGCTGTCGGGCGAGTCCGCCTCGTCGTGGACGGCGGCGATCGCGGCCCTCAACTGGTACGCGCCTGGGCGGCGTTGGGACAGGGCTCGGGTCACCAGGGCCACGCCCTCGTCGATCGCCGCCTTGTCCCACAGCCCGCGGTCCTGCTCGTCGAGGGGGATCAGTTCGCCGGCCGCCCCGGTCCGCGCGGCGCGGCGGGCGTCGGTGAGGAGCATCAGGGCGAGCAGGCCGGCGACCTCGCAGTCGTCGGGCAGCAGCCGGTGCACGGTGCGGGCCAACCGGATGGCCTCGCGCGCGAGTTCGGCCCGCTGGAGGGCGGCTCCTGAGGTGGCCGTGTAGCCCTCGTTGAAGATCAGGTAGAGCGTGTGGAGGACGGCGGGCAGCCGCTCTTCCCAGTGATCGGGGCGGCCGAACCGCGTGCCCTTCACCCGCTGCTTGGCCCGGCTGATCCGTTGGGCCATCGTCGCTTCCGGCACCAGGTGCGCGCGGGCGATCTCGGCCGTCGTCAGACCGCCGACGGCCCGCAGCGTCAGTGCGATCTGGGCGGGCGGGGGCAGATCCGGGTGGCAGCAGAGGAAGAGCAGGGTCAGCGTGTCGTCCTCGGAGGGCGCACGGTCGGGCCCGGGCGCATCGGGCCCGGGCGGCGGCGCGGTGAAGGCGTCGCGCGGGGTGAGCGCCGCCGCCTTCTCCTCGCGCAGCCGCCGCGCCTGATCACTGCGCAGCGCGTCCGTGAGCCGCCGCGAGGCGACCTTGATCAGCCAGCCACGCGGGTTGTCCGGAGTTCCCGACTCGGGCCACTGCCCTGCCGCTGCCAGCAGCGCCTCCTGGACGGCGTCCTCGGCGGCGTCGAAATGCCCGTACCGGCGGACGAGCGCGCCGAGGACCTGCGGCGCGTGCAGCCGCAGCAGGTCCTCGACCTCGCTCGTACGTCGCAACGATCTCCCCTGCTCACATCTCGCCGAGCGGCCTGATGACGACGGGGTAGGTGTTCGCGCCCTCGGGAAGGGGGCACCGGGTGACCCGCGCGGCGATCTCCGTGACCCGCTCCAGGCTCTCGCACTCCAGGAGCCAGTAGCCGGCGATCACTTCCTTGGTCTCGCCGTACGGGCCGTCGGTGATCAGCGGCCTGCCGTCCGCGCCGGCGCTGACCAGGCGGGTCCTGGCGGGCTCGGCCAGCCCCTGGGCGTCGATGAGCTCGCCGCTCTCGGCGAGGTCGTTGTTGATCGCCCCCATGTGCTCGAACATCACCTGCATGTCCTTGTCGCTCCAGACCGGGAGGCCGGCGGTGGGCTTGCCCGCCTGGGTCTCGTAGTCCGCCTGCGTGCCCTGCACCATCACCAGGTACTTCATGATTCCGCTCCTTCGGCTCGGGCCGCCCGTGGTGGGCGGCTCTCACAGGGGACGTCGGAGCCGGCCCGCGCTTCTCTACAGGTTCGCGGAAGTTTTTTCCGGCCCGCGGGAAGAGCGGGGTTCCAGCCCGGGCCTGGACGCTGATCACTGGCCGTGTCCTCAGGATATTGCCGCCCGGCCCGGCCCGACAGGCGACCGACGCGCCCGCGGCGGCCGGCCTGCGCCCGGCTACCCGCTGGCCGGGAACAGGCAGAACTCGTTGCCCTCCGGGTCGGCGAGGACGGTGTGGTCGTCGTGGCGGGCGGCGATCGAGGCGCCGAGGGCGGTGAGGCGCCGGGTCTCGGCGTCCAGGTCGGCCGCGCGCAGGTCCAGGTGCACGCGGTTCTTGACCCGCTTGGCCTCGGGCACGAGCTGGAACCACAGCCGCGGCCCGCCTCCGGCCGGCTCGACCAGCACCGTCGGATCGTCCTCGGGCCCGTCGACCCCGAGCCCGCGCAGGCGGTCGAGTTCCGCCTCGTCGTACGGCGCGACCCCGTACCCGTCGAGCGCGGCCGCCCAGAACCGGGCGGCGGCAGCGGGGTGCGCGGAGTCGAAGACGATGTCATGGAGGCGGGCCATCCGCCGGAGCTTAGGCTGCTGGGGTGACGGGTCAAGGGGCAGGTTGGGATCCACTGACGGCGCTTCCCGAGGGCGAGCCGGGGAAGTCCTTCGGCGGCCGGTGGGAGGACCGCCTCTGGCAGAACGTCCCCGGGCCGTTCTACACCGGAATGGCCGACAACTGCTGGACCGGCCGGGAGTACGCACCGCGGCACGTGCTCTACGGCGGCGAGCACCTCGGTGAGTACGTCTACCGCCAGCCGGCGACTCCCGCCGACGTCCACCGTGTGGTGGCCGCGGCTCGGGACGATCCGTACGGCGGATACGCGTGCGACGGCGACACCTGGTGGACCCCGGGCTCCGTCCGCGACTGGTGGCGGGACCGCGGGCGGGTCACGGAGGAGTTGGCGACGCTGCTGCCGGGTTGGTCCGCCAGCGAGAATCCCGAGGAGACGGAGGCGGCCGAAGGGCTGCGGGACTATGCCGCCTACATCGCCGGCGACCTGGCGACCGACCTGCGCCGGTACCTCTTCCGCCTTGAGGAGGGCCGGTATCCGGGGGCCTTCGCGACGCTGCCCGACCTCTGACCCCTCTCCCAGCTTGTGAACCCGACGCTGGGCACGCTGGCTGAGGTTGCGGCTGCCCTGGGCATGCGGATCACCCTTGAGCCGCTTCCGGCGAGCGAGCGGGAGGCCGCGGCGAATTGGTGTCGTCCTCGGGTCGCTCGGCTGGGAGGGTGGGCCTATGAGCGCTCTGGGTGGGACGCGCATTCCGCCGGGCCGGGTGGAAGTGGCGGCATGCTGGCATGCCCTCGCGGAGGGGGAGGCGACCCGTGAGGAGGCGCATGCGTGGGCGGTGCCATGGGTGGAGGGCGAAGGGGCGCTCGCTGACTTCGAGGACCCGCTGGTCGTGACGGCCCTGCAGTACCTGCACGGGTTCGACCTTTGCCAGGATCCGGCACGTCCCGGTTCCCTCTGGCACGGCGCGGCCGGTGACGGTGAGTGGTACCACTCGCTCGATGCCATCGTCGGCGGTCTCGCCCGGTGGCAGGAGAACTGCGCTCTTTACGATGCCGATCCGCAGGGCTGGGTCCGCACGGTGACTGAGCGGGCCAGGGCGTTCATCCGGGCCGAGAAGCTGAAACGCGGACTCAGTTGACGGCTCGGGAGCCCGCGCGGGCGGGCGGGACGTCATCGCTTCGTAAGAACAGGCCCGGGTGGCCCGTGGTGCGGTGAAGGGGCTGGTCAGGGGGCTTGGGCGGGGGCCTGGGCGGGGGAGTCGGGTGGTTGACAGGGGGTGGGGTGGGGGGTGTTATTGGAGTGATCTCTCCAGAATGGGGAGGGGGTGCCGGGACGAGTTCCGGTGGTCGTGTGGAATGGGAGTGCGCTCATGGTTCTGCTCAAGCCCGGTGAACTGTTTCCCGCGTTGGAGGTCTCTCCGGTCGGGGCGGAGGCGATCCGGCTGCCCGAGGCGCTGGCCGGGGGGTACGGGGTGGTGCTCTTCTATCGCGGGTCCTGGTGCCCGTACTGCAACGCCCAACTGCGGGCGTTCCAGCGGGCGCAGGAGAGCCTTGCGCAGGCCGGGGCGAGCGTCGTCGCCGTCTCCGTGGACGACGAGGCCACCACCAAAGCGCTGGTCGACAAGCTGCACCTGGAGTATCCGGTCGGACACAGCGCCGACGCGCGGGAGTTCGCCGAGGCCACCGGCGCGTTCGTCAACGACGAGCCGACGTATCTGCAGTCCACCGGGTTCGTCCTCGACCCCGACGGGCGGGTCGTCGTCAGCGTCTACTCCAGCGGGGCCATCGGCCGGCTCGTGCCCGAGGACGTGGTCGGGCTGATCACGTACCTCCGCTCGCACGGCGACAAGTGAGCGGGGAGCAGGCGGTGTTGGACGATCACCCGCTCGCCGGGCGGACCGCGCTCGTCACCGGCGCCGGGCGCGGGATCGGCCGGGCGACCGCCCTCGCGCTGGCCGGGGCCGGCGCCGATCTCGTGCTGCTCGCGCGCTCCGCGGACCAACTCGCCGCGGTCGCCGGGGAGATCAGGGATCTCGGGAGGACCGCTCACCCGATCCGCGCCGACCTCGAAGACCCACGAGGTGTCAGGAGCGCGGGAGATGAGGTGCTCGACGTGTCGGGCGGCGTCGACATCCTGGTCAACAACGCTGCCCGGGTGGCCCCGTTGGGCGGCACCGCGCGCCTGGACCAGGACGACATCCTCGACGCGCTGGTGCTCAACGTCCTGTCCGCCGTCGCCCTGACCTCCGCGCTGCTGCCGGTGATGGTGCGGCGGGGGTGGGGGCGGATCGTGAACGTGTCCAGCGGGATCGTCGCGCGGCCGGAGGGGATGGTCGGCGGCAACGTCTATGTGACGACGAAGGCGGCGCTCGAGGCGCACACCGTCAATCTGGCCGCCGAGCTCGACGGCACCGGGGTCACCGCCAACGTCTACCGGCCGGGCACGGTCGACACCGCGATGCAGGAGTGGATCCGCGATCAGGATCCTGAGCGGATCGGCGAGGCGCTGCACCAGCGGTTCGTCAGCTCGCACGCCGAGGGGCGGTTGATCACGCCGGAACGGTCGGCGGCCGTGCTGCTGGAGCGGCTGCTCGGGGACGGGACCGGCCGGATCTGGGACGTGGCGGCGGCGCCCGGGGCCACCGGGGATCCGGCGCGGTCGCGGTAGCCGGGGATGGCCGGCTCCGAAGTCGCGCAGAGACGCTCGGCGTACGGTGACGCCTCCGGCGCGGGCCTGGACGTCCGTGCAACTCCCGCTGTGGACGGGGGCGTTCGGGACGCCGGGCCCGGCGCGGGGCGGGACGTTCGGGACGTCCCCGGCGCCGGCCGGGTCCGGCTCGATCCGGACTCGGCCCGCTGGGTGCGGGCCCTCGAATCCGAGGGCGAGGTCTACGAGGACGCCTGCGCCCGTCTGCACGCGCTGCTGCTGCGGATCGCCCGCTCCGAGATCGCCCGGCGGGCCGGCGGCCACCACGTCACCGGTCCTGAACTGGACGACCTCGCCCATCAGGCCGCCGCGGACGCCCTGTTGGCGATCGTCCGGAAGGTCGGACGGTTCCGCGGCGAGAGCAAGTTCACCACGTGGGCGTTCACCTTCGTGGTGTTCGAGGTCTCGGGGAAACTGGGCCGGCACTTCTGGCGCACGCCTGGCGTCGCGTTCGACGCCGACGACTGGGACCGGCTCCCCGACCGGCTCGGCCCGGACCCGGCCGCCGAGACCGAGGCACGCGAACTGCTCGACGGCCTCCGCGCGGCCGTCGCCGACACCCTCACCGAGCACCAGCGGCGTGTCTTCATGGCGCTGGTGGTGAGCGGGGTGCCGCTTGACGCCCTGGTGGACCGCCTCGGCACGAACCGCAACGCGGTCTACAAGACGATGTTCGACGCCCGCCGCAAGCTGCGCGACCGGCTGGTCGCCACGGGGCATCTGGACGCGCAGGCAGCGAGGCCCGCGTGACCCGCAGCCGTGCGGGGCGGGGCGAGTGTTGCCGCGAGCGGCAGCCGCGCCGGGCTTCGCCGCCACGACTGGGCGGCGATCTGCCGCCAGGCCCGCACCACACCGGCCGGGATCACAGGACCGGTCTGAAGCCGGGTTTCGAGGAACGAGTCCAGCAGCGTGAAGCGCGCGTCCCAGCCCACCGACTCCGGTTCTGCCCGAAGTGCTGCGTGATGTTCTTCTACGGCTACCCGGACAACGGCTTCTGTCCGGCCGGCGGCGCGCCCAGCGCCCAGCGCTTCAACTTCGTCCGCACGCGTAGTCACCCGGGCGGCCCGCGCTGCGGCGCGCGGGACGTCCTCCCGGGCGAGGCGGCCCGGCGAAAACACCTTTCCTATTCCGCGTCCGGATCATCATTGTATCGCGGGCGATTTCAAGGACGGAAGTGTGAACAGAGGGGTTGCCGTCTATTGCCGTGTCGTGGATTCTTGCACGCATGGACAGTCACGACGACGTGGAACGTCCTCGGCGCGTCACGATCAACGACATAGCGGCTGCCACCGGGTTCGCCTCGTCGACCGTGTCCCGCGCGCTGTCGAGGCCGGGCCGGGTCAACCCGGTCACGCGCCGGCGCATCGAGGCAGTGGCACGGGAAATGTCCTACGTGCCGAACACCCAGGCCGGCGCGCATACTCCGGGCCGCACCGAAACCATCGCGGTGATGGTCTCCGACGTGACCAATCCGTTCTATTTCGACTTGATCAGGGGTACGCAGCACCAGCTCAAAGCGGCCGGCTATGCGAATCTGCTGCTCGACAGCGAGAATTCCGGAGAACTCGAGTCGCACATGCTGTCCAAGGTCCGCCGGTCGATCGACGGGGCGATCCTGACCGCCTCGCGGTTATCCGGCCGGCTGCTCGCGACACTTGACGCCGATCTGCCGCTGGTGGCGATCAACCGCCGGGTCCACGGCGTCCAGAGCGTCGTGATCGACTCACCGTCCGGGGTGCGGCAGGCGGCCGAGCACCTGATCTCGCTCGGACACCGCGAGATCGTCTATCTGTCAGGACCGGAGAACTCCTGGGCCAACGAGGCACGATGGCGCTCGCTGTCCACGGTGGCCGGACAGCACGGGCTGTCGGCCCGCCGGCTGGGGCCCTTCCCCGCCGACCGGATGTCCGGCTCCGCCGCCGCCGACGCGCTGATCAACACCGGTGCCACGGCCTGCATCACCTTCAACGACCTGCTCGCCATCAACATGCTGGCCCGCCTGGACGAGCGTGGTGTCGGCGTGCCCCGGGAGATCAGCATCGTCGGCTGCGACGACATCTTCGGGTCGGACTTCTGCCATCCCTCGCTCACCACGCTCACCGCCCCGGGCGAGCAGGTCGGCCGGGTCGCGGTGTCGATGCTGCTGGCACGCCTTGAGAACGGCGCGTCGGCAACACGGCGGTCCGCCGTGCTGCCGACGCATCTGACGGTGCGCGAGTCGACCGGACCCGCACCGCGCCAGGGGTGCTCGACTAGGGGTAGTTGACGACGTGCACCGGTGAGACGGTGGTACCGGTCGACGCTCCGGTGTCGTTGATCACGTGGTTGATGGAGCCCTTGCCGAGCGAGATCGTCAGGATGTCGTGGAACGCCACGCCCGGTCTGTCCGGGGCCTCGAAGCCGCGGTCGGCCACGATGCCCGGATCGGCGGTGAACAGGCAGTAACTGCCCATTCCCCAGCCCTGGTGCGAGGTGACGGAGTCGGCCACCTTGTAGGCCGCGTACCCGTTCCCGTCGGATCGCCAGGCGGCCTGGCTCGGCGGGTCATAGGGCATCTCGTTCTGGAAGAAGACCGTGCGGCCGTTCTGCCCGTTCCACAGCACCTCGTACTTCTCGAAGTGCTCCACGAACAGCCCGTACGCGGAGACGTCGGAGCCGTTGACGATCAGCCCGGTGTCGGAGGGGTTGACCGTCCAGCCGACGCCGCTGCCGTGGTCGGCGCGCCAGGCCCAGGTGTCGTCGATGATGGTGTCGGCGCTGTTGACGACCATCGCCGTGGTGACCTTGCCGGGGCCGGCGCCGCCGACCCGGAAGAACACGTCCTGCACGGTGGTCGGGTCCGCGGCGTGCCGGGTGGTCGCGCCGGCCGGACCGACCTGGAGCAGGCTGGGCGAGTTGACCGGGCCCGCGTCGAACAGCAGCCCGCCGAGCCTGACTCCGTCGACGTCGGCGACGTTCATCGCGCTGACGCCGTTGTCGGGAATCAGCGTCGGGTAGCCGATGCCCAGCACGACGGTGTCGGGCCGGGTGACGTTCAGGGTCTGGCTCAGGTGGTAGACGCCCGGCGTGAACAGCAGGTTCTCGCCGCAGGCCAGGGCGTTGTTGAGGGTCGCGGCCGAGTCGGCGGGACGGGCGACGTAGAACTGGGTCAGCGGCACCGAGGTGCCCGGGGTCGAACCGCCCGACCAGGTCGTCCCTGAGGCGTTGGTGCGCAGGCTCGGCACGAACACGCTGAGACTGCTGCCGTTGAGGTAGAGGTAGGGCTTGTCCCGGATCACCGGAGTGGTCGCCAGCGTCGTGTTGGGCGGGTCGGGGAACGTGTTGGCCGGGGCGCCCTTCACACCGGAGAAGACCATGTTCCACACGCTGTTGCCCCAGCTGCCGATCTGGCTGTCGCGGGTGAACCACTGCTGCTGGGAGTAAGGGCTTACCTTGCCGTCGATCCTGCTGTCGGCGATGTAGCCGCCGCTGGCCCATCCGTAGCCGTTGGGCGCCAGGTTGAGGTCGCCGCGGATGTGCACCCGGCGCATCGGTGCGCCCTGCGCGACCGCCCACCGGTCGGAGGTGTTGCTCGGGACGATGGACAGGTTCTCGATCGAGCGCCAGAAGTTCTGTGTCGCGTTGCCCTGCATCCAGCCGGCGTCGACCGTCACGTCACCGTTGATGGTGACGTCGTCCGGGTTGCGGCCCAGGCCCATCACGGAGGTGTAGAACCCGGTGTTGGCGTTGATGCCGCTGTAGGTGCCGGGCTTGAACATCACCGCGTACCGGTAGCTGCCGAACTGGGCGGTCTCGGTCTGGGCGAAGATCGCGTCCAGCTTGCTCTGGATCGACGCCTTGGACATCGACGGGTCGAACGTGACGACGTTCGGGCCGAGGTCCTGGGCGACCGGCGCGGGGGCCTGGCAACCGGTGCCGCCCCCTCCCCCGACGCCGCCGTGGACGGTCAGCTCCTTGATGGAGTAGCCGTAGCCGGTGGCCCGTTGGGTGCCGTAGACGCGCAGGTAGCGACCGGTGCCGGAGACGTCGAGGGTCTGCACGCCGCCGGTGCCCGCGGTCGTGGAGTAGAGCGTGCTCCAGGTGGTCGCGTCGTCGGAGACCTGGAGTTGGAACGCCTTGGCGTACGAGGTCTGCCAGTTGATGACCACCTGGCAGATCGAACTGCCGGAGCCGAGGTCGACCTGGAGCCACTGCGGGTCGCTGGACCGGCTCGACCAGCGCGAGTCCGGGTCGCCGTCGACGGCCTTGGCCGGCAGATAGCCGTTGCCCTGGACGGAGGAGGCGGTCGCGGGCCGGTCGAGGGCGGTGTTGGTCGCGGTGTCGCAGCCGGCCGCGGCGGCGGGGGTGCCGCTGATGCCGGCCACCAGACCGACGGCGGCCAGCACCATGGCGGTCAGCCAGGCCACCAGCCGGCGGCGTAAGGGTGGGATGCGCATGGGGGGGTACCTCCCTGGCGGGGGGACGAGAGCCGCCGCGGCAGGCGGCGGCCTTCTGCGGAGGCGGCGCCCGCGGGTGCGGGCACCGCCGGCGAGGGGCTTTCGGGGCCGGGGCCTACGGCTTCTTCGGGTCCACGCCGTAGCCGTTGCACTGGCGTCCGCCGTGGATGCAGTAGTCGACGAGGTACGCCTGCCGGGCGGGGTCCCAGCCGTTCATGAAGTCGTAGTGGAACGTGTAGGCGGGACCGGAGGCGAGCGTCAGCCCGGCGGTGTTCCCGTTGTGCATCGGGTACGGGATCTTGGTCTCCAGCATCGGCAGCGGCACCGGGTGGTCGGCCGGGCAGACCCCCTTGACCGGGTACGCCATGTACGACTTGTGGTCGGCGGAGTCCAGGTGCACGCCGTCCCAGCAGCTCGGGGCCTGCAGCCGGACGACGAGCGAGGAGCCGTCCGGACAGGAGGCCGGGAAGGTCGCGCCGGTGTAGCCCGGGCACTTCCAGTTGCCGGCGAAGGCCGCCGGGTCCATGTTGCGGGCATCACCGACGAGGAGCTTGAAGCCGGCCGGGAACGGCTGCACCGTGCGGTAGTCCTTGACGCCGGACTTGTAGTAGACGACCGGCTTGTCCGGTGTCAGGGCGACGCCGTCCTGAAACAGCGTCGGGAACCAGTAGCCGGACGCGTCGAGCGAATCCTCGCAGGAGGTGGCGCCGCCGACCAGGGACTGCGGCGTGGAGGAGGCGTTCGTCGCCGGGTTGCCGATGAAGGTGTGGTTGTGCGACGCCCCGGCCTGACCGGGGAAGACGATCGGGTCGTCGCTGAGCATGTGGTTGACGGTGCAGTCCGCGTGCATCTCCTGGTACGCGGCGTGTGGCGGGTCGTCGGCGGCGTGCGCGATCTGCACGCCGACGAGCGTGGCGAGGGCGGCCGCGGCGGCCGCGAGCGCACGTAAGCGAATGCTCATGTCTCCTCCTGGGCGATCCGGTGAGTGCCGGTTCACGGGTGGGAAACCGGACTGTAATCCGGCGTTTTGGCGGGGGAAAGCGCTTGCCAAAAATTGCCATCCCCCCGCCTGAACGACACCCCCGAGCATCCGGCGAGCGCCCCCAGCCGCACCCCGAGCCCGACCCGCCGTTCCTACCTGGAGGCGGTTGAGTAGGAGCACGGATCAGCCGGGCGGCCCCTTCCGTGAGACTCGCTCCAACGACAAGGGAGGGACATCATGAGCAAGGACACCGCCCGCGGCCCGGGCCGTTTCTTCGCCCTGCACTGTTCAGCCATGACCGGAGTGTGTCCGCGAATACCGGGTCGAACCGTTGCGGCGCCGGGCGGCGGGAGCAGCCGCCCCGCTGGTCACCGCGCGTCCGCGGAGACGTTCAGCGAGCCCGACGTGACGGCCAGGGAGACGCGGTGGCCGGAGGCGGGGTTGCGGGGGACGGTGACCTGCGTGCTGGCGGAGGAGGCCGCCGTGGTGACGGCGTATCCGTCCGGGGAACCGGGCAGGTGCGCGGTGACCGAGGCCGAGGTCTCGTGCAGGTCGAAGTCGTCGGGCGGGGCCCCGAAGGAGAGGTCGGCGCTGCCGGAGACGAGGGTGAAGTGGGCCTCACCGGGCCGCAGGTCGCTCGCGGTGAGCTGCACCGAGGACGCGTCGACGGTGATGTCGCCGCCCAGTCCGGCCAGCACCGTCTGCCCGGAGGTCTGGCGCAGCCGGAGTCCGGTGTGCACGGGTACGGTCAGCGCCAGGTCGCCGGCGCACGGCACCTGGGTGCCGTTCTCGTCGTCACAGGTCACGGCGAGCGCGTCGTGACCTGTGACGGTGTCGTGGACGGCGGTCCCGTGCAGGCTCACCGCGTCGCCGTCCGAGCGGTGGAAGCTGCCGGTGACACCGCGGGCGTGCGGGTCGGCGGTGACCTGCACGTTGCCGGAGACCCCGTCGAGGGCGACAAGTGCGGTGTCGGCGGCGTGGAAATCGTACGTCCCCGCCGTCGTCCTCCGGTCGTCCGAAGGCGCCGGATGCCGATCCAACGGGGGCCCGGAGCCGTGATGGCTGCTGCTGTTGCCGGTGAGCACCAGCAGCAGCACCACGACCGCGGCGACGGCGAGCACCGCGAGCAGCAGCGGGCCCGATATCCGCCGGCCGCCGGGCCCGGGTGCCTCCGGGGCATGGCCGGGCGGCAACCGGCCGGGCGGTTGCGGGGGTTGCGGGGGCGCGTCAGGTCGTGAGGCAGTGGCTGCCGCCGGCGATCGAGACGGCTTCGGGGGCGGTTCGGCCGGATCCATGCCCGTCGTCTGCCCCGCACCGGGCGTTGATCACCTCCGCACCGGCCCGCACGATCTCGTCTCCGGCGCCGCCGGTCGCCCCCGTCCTCGATCTCAGAGCGCGACGATCCCCTCGCCACCCGTCGCGTCCGGTACCGTCACCGATCCGGCCGCCGTCAGTGAACCGTCGGCGTTCACTCGGAAGGCGTCCACTCCGCCCGTCGCTCCTGTCTGGACGTAGAGGAACGCGCGGTCGGACGACACGGCCGCGTCGACCGTTCCGGCGCCCGTCGGCGTGTTGCCGAGGACGCGCGGCGAGGCGGCCGTTCCGGTGTGCAGGGCGGTCAGGGAGGCGCTGCCGGCGTTGGAGGCGTAGAGGGTGGCGCCGTCGCGGACGATCCAGCAGGTTGCCGCCTGGGCGGTCGCGACCTCGGAGAGTTTGGTCAGGCGGCCGTCCCGGGCTACCTGGTAGGTCGCCACCGCGTTGGGGCCGGCCTCGGTGACCGCGAGGCGGCCGGCCGCGTCGAAGGTGAAGCCGAAGGGCACGGCGTCGGGGGCCGGGGTGACCACGGGCCGGGTGGAGAGGCCGAGCAGGCCGACCTGGAACACCTCGATGCTCTGGCCCGCCGCCTTCGTCGTGACGACCAGCTTGCCGCCGTCGGGGGTGAACCCGATCTGCCCCGGCGTGTGGGTGAACTGCGGCGCCGTCGCCGTGTCCAGGCCGAGCGCGCGGTGCCAGGACGGCACCTTCACCAGCAGGCCGCCGACGTTGACGTAACCCTGCACCGACCCGCCGTCCAAGGCGTTGAGTACGTAGACCAGGCCGCCGTGCACGGCCACGCTCACCGGGAAGTTCCCGCCGGACGACACGACCTGGCGCTTTATCAGCCGGTCGCCGCGGACGTCGAAGACGGTGACGGTGTCGCTGCCGGCGTTGACCGCGTACAGCTGCTGGTGCGCCTTGTCGTACGTCAGCGAGCCCTGCGAGGCCAGGTCGTCCACGGCGGCGCCGTCCAGCTTGCCGCCGCGGCCGCCGGTCGCGTAGACGCCCTGTTGGTCGAGCGAACCGTCCGCGGCGCGGCTGTAGGCCACGACGGTGTTCCCGGCGACCCGGTCGCTCTGCACGAAGACCGGCGCGCCCGATCCCCCCGCGTGCCGTGCGTGCGCCGGCTGCGCCGAGGCCGATCCGGCGAAGACGGCGACCGACGCGGCGGCGATGACGGCGGCGCCCGCGATCCGGAGGGTCCTGATGTCGTATCCCATGGGTCTACCTCACTGACGTGCGGCGGCTGTCCCGACCGCCTGCGGCTGATCCGGGGCCCCGACGGCCCCGTCACGGGATCTGCCGCGCCGGCGGCCCTCCGCCTTACCGCCGCGGGGGCCGTCCGGGCCGGTTGACATCACCCGGTAAGAATTGGCCCCGTTTCCGGCAGGGCCCCGGCCGCCGCTCCGGCCGCCCCCCGGCGATGAGTTTTCCGCCGCCCCCCGGTCTACCCGCTGAACCGAACGACGACCGCCACACGACCACCTCACCGGGAGCACACCATGGGCCTCATCCACATCGAAATGTTCGCGACCCTCGACCTCGTCGGCCAGGCCCCCGGCGGCCCCGACGAGGACCCGCAGGGCTTCCCGTTCGGCGGCTGGCAGGCCCCGCTCATGGACGAGGTCGGCGGCGCGCAGGCCGTCGCCGCCTACGCGGACACCGACGCGCTGCTGCTCGGCCGCCGCACGTACGACATCTTCGCCGCCTACTGGCCGCACCAGAAAGGCGGCCTGGACAACGAGATCGCCACGATCTTCAACAGCGTCCCGAAGTACGTGGCCTCCCGCGGCAAGCCCGACCTGTCCTGGGACGGGTCAAGCCAGCTGGGCCCGGACCTCGCCGCGGCGGTGCGCGAGATCCGGGACCGGCACGAGCACATCAAGGTCGTCGGCAGCCTTGACCTGGTGCAGACCCTGCTGCGCGAGAAGCTCTTCGACCGCCTCGACCTCTGGGTGCACCCGATCGTCCTCGGCGTCGGGAAGAAGGTGTTCGACGGCGGCGCCGTGCCCACGAACCTCACGCTCCTCGAACCGCCGGCGTCCGGCCCGCGCGGGACCGTCTACCTGCGGTACGGGCTCGCCGAGGGCGTACCCGTGACGGGGGACATGACCGCGCCCGACCGCGGTGTCGGCAGCGGAGAGTGAAGCCGCGAGGAGCGCGGCTCCGGGAAGCCGACGAGAGCTCAGGCGCCGACGTTCACGTACGTGACCTTCACGAACGAGGTACGGGCCGTCGCACTGGTCGGGGCCGGGACGAACGCGACCTGGCCGGTGCCGAAGCAGGGCAGGTTGAGCGTCGTCGGGATGGCCGCCCTGACGACGGTGTAGCGCAGGGTGACGGGCACGGCCGAGGACGAGGTGACGCCGAATCCGACCTCGATGCGGTCGGCGGACTCACCGGTGTAGCCGGTCAGCGAGCTCGTCGGCGGGACGACGGGCATGACGTCCACGGTCTGCCCCGCGAGCGGGTGGCCGGTCTCGCCGGGCGTCACAGGACCGAAGCAGCCCACCTTGATCGCCGCGTCCACGGAGACCCCGTTGACCTGGCCGACGAACAGCTGGTGCGGGCCGATCGGCGCCGGGTCGACCACGGCGGCGGACGCGGACGGCAGGCCCACCGCCCCGCCGGCCAGCGCGAGTGCGGCGATCGTGCCGAACATCGTCGTACGGGCGTATCTGCTGCGCATGTCATCCTCCATAGCCGGCTGACCCCGGCCAGCGGTGGGCCGGGGCTTGGGGGGAGCGAGCTGTGCGAGAGCAGCAGAAGCGTAGCGGCGGGGCCGTCGAACGGACCGGCGCGTTCCGGCCGCTTTGAGCGCGGGACGGGTGCTGCGGATGGGGTGCGAGGTGCGCTGCTCAACGGGCCGCACCGGAACGGTACGTACATGGGACGAGATGTCGAGGAGACGCAATGAGCACGGTGATCATGCACAACGTGGTGTCGCTGGACGGCTTCATCGCCGACCGGAACGACGAGGTCGGGCCGCTGCACGAGTGGTACTTCAGCGGGGACACCCCGATCGTCCCGGGCGAGGCTGACGCGGACGGGAGCTTCGACCACTCGGGCGAGGGCCACGGCTTCAGGGTCTCCCGCGCCTCGGCCGCGTACGTCCGGACGACGTGGGAGTCGGTCGGCACGATCGTGATGGGCCGCACGCTGTTCGACCTGGTGAACGGGTGGGAGGGCGATCCGCCCACCGGCGACCACGTGGTCGTGGTGTCGCACCGGCCCAAGCCCGAGGGCTGGCACCCCGAGGCGTCGTACCACTTCGTGGCGGACGTCGCGGCCGCGATCGACAAGGCGAAGGAACTGGCCGGGGACCGGGTTGTCGCCGTGAACGCGGGCGACGTCGGCGGCCAGATCCTCGCGGCCGGCCTGGTGGACGAGGTGGCGATGGACGTGGTGCCGGTGGTGTTCGGCTCGGGCAAGCGCTACTTCGGGGATATCGACGGGCAGTTGCTGCTGGAGGATCCGCACGTGGTGATCCAGGGCGAGCGGGTGCTGCACCTGCGGTTCAAGGTCCGCCGCTAGACCGGGGCCGCCGGCCCCCGAGCAGCGAAGGAGTGCACGCGATGACGCATGAGCACAAGGAGTGCACGCGATGACGCATGACGAGGAACCGGCGGTCCAGCCCATGGCGCACGACGACGATCCGGCCGTCCACCAGGCCATGCCGTACGACGCCGATCTGGCCGCCCACGCGCGGGCCGTCGTCGATGGCAACCTCTACCTGACCCTGGGCACCGTCGGCCCGGACGGCAGCCCGTGGACCTCGCCCGTCTACTTCGCCCCGGCCGGCGACCGGGAGTTCTGCTGGCTGTCCGCCGCCGACGCCCGGCACTCCCGCAACCTCGCCGAGCGCCCGCAGGTGAGCATCGTCGTCTTCGACTCCACCGTCGCGCCGTACCACGGGCGCGCGGTGTACGCGGTCGGCGAGGCCCGCGAGGTGTCGGACGCCGAGGTCGACCAGGCGCTGGCGTCGTATCCGCGGCCCGGCGGCGCGGGCGTCACGCCGTTCACGCGGGAGGAGGTCACGGGGGCGTCCCCGTACCGCCTCTACCGGGCGACGGCGTCGCAGCTGTGGGTGCTGTGCCCGCGCGACCCCGGGCAGCCCTGCCCGGCGCACGGCCTCGCCACGGACCACAGGACGCTGATTCCCTGATCCCGCCGGCCCGATGATCCCGCCGCGAGCGGCGGACCGAGCGGACCGGGGCCAACGCGTCAGAGCTGCTGCGCGAGGCGGTCGAGGAACGCGGCCTGCGCTTTGACGAGGGCTTCGCGGGCCGCGTCCAGGGTGAACCAGGCGACCCGGTCGAGCTCAGGGAACTCGGCGGTGCGGCCCGAGCGCGGCGGCCACTCCATCGTGAACGTGCCCGGCACCACGTCCGCCGGGTCGAGGTCGGCCTCCAGCGCCCACACCGTCACGTGCTTGCCGCCCGACTGCACGACCTCGCCGAGCGGCAGCGGCGTCCCCTCCGGGGCGGCCAGCCCCAGCTCCTCGCGGAACTCGCGGCGGGCCGCGTCCCACGGCTGCTCGTCGTCCCCGTACTCGCCTTTCGGCACCGACCACGCGCCCGCGTCCTTGCGGGCCCAGAACGGCCCGCCCATGTGGCCGAGCAGCACCTCGGCCCCGGCGGCGGTACGGCGGAAGAGGAGCAGGCCCGCGCTGCGTCTGATGTCAGCCATGGGGCCAGTGTCGGTGCGCGGACCGGGTGACGGCGAGCACCCGCCGGGCGCGTGGCGGAATAGCGCGCGCGGCGCGAGCGCTAGCCCGTTCATGACGGTGGCGGAATGGGCGGCCGCGCCCGGCAGTGGTGTGGTCGGCATGCCGACGTGGGACATGGTGGCCGTACGGAAGCGCCGGCTGGCGCCCATGGAGCAGCTCGACGGGGCGGACGGCGCGATCTGGGCGCTGCTCCTGGACGGCGACGCGCGCCTGGAGACGGCGGCGGGCGTCGAGCGGCTGCACGCGGGCGACGCCTTCCACGTGGACGCCAGAACCGCCTACCGGCTCGTCGCCCTGACCCGGGCCGAGGTGACGGTCGGCACCCTGCGCGCGGTCCCGCCGCTGCCGAGCCCCCTGGTGGCCCGCGACTTCGCGCACAGCAACCGCGGCATCGTCGAACTGGTCCGGATCTGCCCGCTCGACCCGACGCGCGAGCAGCCCCTTTTCGCCGCGAGCTACGCCGGCCTGATCCAGGCGGCGATGGTGCAGGCGGTCGAGGACGCGGCGGGGTGGCCCTCCGGGCGGGGGGACGGCCTGAGGTTCGAGGCGGAGCAGGAGCCGGACGGGCGGCCGGGACCCGAGGCCCGGTTCGGGGCGGCGCCCGGTTCGGCCGGGCAGCCGGGGTCCGACGGGCGGTTCGACGTGGCGCCCGACCCGCAGCTCACCGCTCTCGTGTCCGTTCTCGACGCTCACCCCGGGCGGCCGTGGACCGTCGAGAGCATGGCTCGTGTCGCCCACCTGTCCCGGTCATCGCTCGGCGAGCGGTTTCGGCGTGAGCTCGGGCGGAGTCCCGCGCAGGTGCTGCGGGAGGTGCGGATGCGGCATGCGCGTGAGCTGCTTGCGTCGACCGATCGGGCCGTCGAGCAGATCGGGTTCAGCGTCGGGTACGGGTCGGCCGCCGCGTTCAGCCGGGCGTTCTCCGCTCATCATGGGAGCTCGCCGCAGGCGTGGCGGTCAGCGCCGGGAGCCGGTGTGCAGGGTCGCGAAGCCGACGCTTCCGGCGAGTGCGGCGACGGTTCCGACGAGTAGCGCGGCCCGCACGCCGCCGCCGTCGACCACGGCCCCGCCGATCGCCGAACCAGCCGTGATCGCCACCTGGAACGCCGTCACCTGCAACGACAGCGCCGACTCCACCCTCTTCGGCTCGGCCCGGGTCACCCACAGCTGGGAGGCGACCGGCACCATGTTGAAGCCGAAGCCCCAGACCACGATCGCCACGGTCGCGGCGGCCAGCCCGGGTGCCGTGGCCAGCGCCAGCAGGCTCGCGCCGAGCAGCGCGGGCGCGGTGACCACGGCGATCCCGAGCCGCCGGGAGAGCGCGCCGGCCGCGAGGTTGCCGGCCAGCCCGCCGACGCCCCAGCCGAGCAGCAGCCAGACCGTACCGCCGTCGGTGACCCGTTCGATCGCCAGCCGGATGTAGGGGTACGCGGCGAAGTTGCCGAACGCCACCAGCGCGATGCAGCCGGCCCCGGCCATCAGCCGCCGGTTGGCGAGCGCCTGCCGGAGCATGCCGAGCCCCGACCCCGGCTGGGCGGGCACCGGTGGCAGCGTCGCCGCCACCGCGAACACCCCGAGCAGGCTCAGGCCCGCCGCCGCCCAGAACACCGGCCGCCAGCCGACGGCGTCACCGAGCACGGACGACAGCGGCACGCCGATGATGGTGGCCGCGCTCACGCCCAGCGCCAGGCTGGTCGACACGATGTGGTCGCGCCCCGGCACCGCGTGCGTGCCCGCGCCGAGCGCGAACGACCAGAAGCCCGCGATGGCGACGCCCAGCAGCAGCCGTCCCACCAGCAGCAGCGGGAAGTTCGGGGTCAGCGCGACCACCACGTTGGAGACGACGGCGGCGGCGAGCAGGGAGATCAGGACGGTCCTGCGGTCGGTGCGCGGGAGCAGCACGGCGATCGTGGGCGCGGTGACGGCGCCGGCGATGGCCGTCACCGCGACGGCGAGCCCGGCCGTACCCTCGCTGACGCCGACGTCCGACGCCATCGCCGGGAGCACGCTCGCCGGCAGGAACTCGCTGCCCACCAGGGTCGCGATGCCCAGGGTGAGCGCGGCGACAGGCGCCCAGGAAACGGCCCCGGGCGCGGCCCCGGGCGCGGCGGCCCCGGTCTCGGCGGAGGCGTCCGTTGCGGCCCCGGCACCGTCCACCGACGGCCGGTCCGCGCCCGCGGGCACCTCGCACTCCGGACTGCTCACATAGCCCTCAAAGGTCATGCGCCCAGTCTCATGCGCATGCCACGCATCGACTTGACCGTTCCGCCGCTCCCCTTGATCCCGACGCCGGACCCTCCGCGTACGGGGGCGTGCGAGGGCCGTTCGGCGGGGTGGCCGACACCGCAAGGGGGACGAGCGCCTGTCGGTCGCGGGCCCGCCCCGGGGCGGACCGGATGCTGAGGCCGGACCGGCCCGCGTCGAAGCGGGCAGGCCCGTGTGTCTCCCTCGCTCGCACCCTCCTCCACCTCAGCTCGCACCCTCCTCCACCCCAAGGGGAACGATGAAGCCCGTGTCCATGTCCACGGCGGTCCGCGCGTCCGCCGCCACCGTGCTGGCCGCCGCCCTCGCCGCGTTCGCCGCGCCCGGCACCTCCGCCTCCGCCGCCGCCCCGCGCGGCGGCGACGCGCACCAGGGCCCGGTGTTCGTCCAGACGGACAACACCGCGGGCAACGCGATCGTCGCCTACCGCCGTGCCGCCGACGGCTCCCTCCACCGGCAGGGCACCTTCCCGACCGGCGGCAAGGGCGGCATGCTCAGCGGCTCGGTCGTCGACCACCTCGCCTCGCAGGGCTCCCTCACCTACGACTGCGACCACCACCTGCTCTTCGCGGTCAACGCCGGCAGCAACACGCTCACCGTCTTCTCCGTCGAGGGCGACCGGCTGCGCCGCGAGCAGGTCGTGTCCTCCGGCGGGACCTTCCCGGTCAGCGTCACCGTCCACAAGGACCGGGTCTACGTGCTCAACGCCCGCAAGGGCGGGTCCGTGCAGGGCTACCGGATCGCCGCCGGCCGGAAGTCGGAGCGGGTGGCCGCCGGCCGGAAGTCGGAGCGGATCGCCGCCGGCCGCACGCTGGAGCCGGTGGCCGGCTGGAACCGGCAGCTGCACCTCGACACCGCGACCGCGCCGGAGTTCACCCACACCCCCGGCCAGGTGTCCCTCACCCCTGACGGCTCGCAGCTGATCGTCAGCACGAAGGCCGGCGGCAGCAGCGTCGCCGTCTTCGCAGTGAGCCGGTCGGGCGAGCTGTCCGCCCGTCCGGTCGTGAACAAGCAGACGGGCTCGGTCCCGTTCGGCTTCACCTTCGACGCGCACGGCCGGCTGGTCGTCACCGACGCGGGCGCCAACGCGGTGATGACGTTCGCGGTCCGCAAGGACGGCCGCACCGTCAAGCTCGACAACGCGCCGACCGGCCAGCAGGCCACCTGCTGGATCGTCCGGGCCGGCGACCGCTTCTACGCCTCCAACGCCGGCAGCAACACCCTCTCCGGCTTCCACCAGACCCGCCGCCCGGCCCTCCAGCCGCTCGGCACCACGGCGACCGGCGCCGGCACCGTCGACTCCGCGGTCACCCCCGACGCGCACTTCCTGTACGTCCAGACCGGCGGCACGGGAGCCGTCGACGCCTTCCGCGTGCAGCGGGACGGCTCGCTGACCAGGACCGGCACCGTCACCGTCCCGAACGCGGCCGGCGGCGAGGGCATCGTCGCCCTCTGACCCCAGCGCAGCCCCTCGGCTTCCGGGCGCTACGCCAGGGCGGCGGCGACCTCGTCCAGGCGGGCGCCGCGGGAGGCTTTGACGAGGACCGTGTCGTCCGAGGTGAGGTGGGTGCGGAGCCAGTCGGCGGCTGCCTCGTTGTCGGGCAGCGGCACCGCGCGGTCGCCCGCGCCGTCCGCGATCGGGCGGGCCGCCGCGCCGACCGTGGCCACCAGGTCGGCGCGGGCGGCGGCGTACGCGCCGATCGCGCGGTGCTCGGCCGCGCTCTCGGCGCCGAGTTCGAGCATCGCGCCGAGGACGGCGATCCGGCGGCCGCCCGCGGGCACGGCCAGCGCTCGGAGGGCGTCCAGGGCGGCGCGGGTCGAGTCGGGGTTGGCGTTGTAGGAGTCGTTGAGGAGGGTCGCGCCGCAGGCGAGAGCGCGCCTTTCGAGGCGCCACTTCGACAGCGCGACGGTGGCCAGGGCAGCCGCCACGGCGTCGAGCGGGACCCCGGCCGCGAGGGCCGCCGCTGCGGCGGCCGACGCGTTGAGCGCCTGGTGGGCGCCCACCAGCGGCAGGGTGACGGGGGCCGAGGCGTCGGCGGTGCGCAGCGTGAAGGACGGCCGGCCGAGGGCGTCGAGCGCCAGGTCGAGTACCCGGACGTCGGCGTGCGCCGCCCGGCCGAAGGTCAGCACGGGGCCCTCGGCGAACGAGCGCATGGCGACGACGCGCGGGTCGTCGGCGTTGAGGATCGCGGTGCCGCCCGGCGCCAGGCCCCGGACCAGCTCGCCCTTGGCCTCGGCGATGGCCTCGCGGGAGCCGAACTCGCCCAGGTGGGCCTGGCCGACGTTGAGCACGACGGCGGTGTCGGGCGCGACCAGGCCGGTGAGCGCGGCGATGTCACCGATGTGCCGGGCGCCCATCTCCAGGACCAGGAACCGGGTGGCGGCGTCCGCGCGCAGCATGGTGAGCGGCACCCCGAGCTCGTTGTTGAGCGAGCCGAGCGTGGCGGTCGTCGGCGCGGCGGCCGAGAGCACCGCCGCGAGCAGGTCCTTGGTGCTGGTCTTGCCCTGCGAGCCGGTCAGCCCGACGACGGTCAGCCCGTCGCGCAGCCGGGCCACCACGTGGGCGGCGAGCGCCTGCACGGCGGCCCGGGCATCGTCGACGACGACGGTGGGCAGCGCCGTGGCCCTGGTGCCGAGTGCGGCCACCGCACCGGACCGGCCGGCCCGGCCCGCGTAGTCGTGGCCGTCGGTGTGCTCGCCGGCGAAGGCGACGAAGAGGCCGCCGGGCTCGGCCAGCCGGCTGTCGAGCACGGCCGGCGCGGTCACGGTCACGGTGCCGTCGCCCTCGACCGTCCCGCCGACGATCGTGGCGATCTCCGCGACGCCGAGCGGGATCATTCGCCGAGCCCGGCGGGCGGGAGCGGGTCGGCGGGGCCGCGTTCACTGGAGGTCACGCCTCCAGTGAAGGGAGCCCGGTATATCGCCGGTGTATGAAAAACCGCATACGCGGTGGCAACACCCAGGTCTCTTGAATTCGACAGGTGACCTCCAGCGAACCAGCACGAACAGCGGACCGCCGCACCCGGTCCCCGGGCGCGTCCTCGGTGCTCGTCCCGACCACCGGAATCACCGTGTACGCGTGCGGGCCGGACGAGGCCGGGCTCTTTCGGGCGATGGCGCCGCGCTTCGGCGTGACGCCGACCCTCACGGAAGCCGCGGTGTCGGAATCCACCGCGGAACTGGCACGCGGAAACCGCTGCGTCAGCGTCGGTCACAAAACGCGGATCAGCAATCCGACCCTTCGCGCGCTGAGCCGGGTCGGCGTGGCCTATATCTCCACCAGGAGCGTCGGGTACAACCACATCGACGTGGAATACGCGGCGGGCGTCGGCATCACGGTCGGGAACGTCGCCTATTCGCCGGACAGCGTGGCCGACTACACGTTGATGCTGATGCTCATGGCGGTCCGGCAGGCGAAAGCCATGGTCCGACGGGTGGACGCCCATGACTACCGGCTGAGCGATGTGCGCGGGCGGGAGTTGCGGGATCTGACCGTCGGGGTGGTGGGGACCGGGCGGATCGGGACGGCGGTGCTCGACCGGCTGCGGGGGTTCGGCTGCCGCGTGCTGGCCTGCGACAACCGGCCCAAGGCCGTTGCCGCCACCGCCGTCGCCACCGCCGTCGCCGTCGCCGTCGCCGAATACGTGCCGCTCGGCGAACTGCTGCGGCTGAGCGACATCGTCACGCTGCACACCCCGCTCACCGCGCAGACGCACCACCTCCTGAACCGCGGGCGGATCGCGCGGATGAAGCCCGGCGCGTTCGTCGTCAACACCGGGCGCGGCGCGCTCATCGACACCGGCGCTCTCGTATCGGCCCTGGAAAGCGGCGAGTTGGGCGGCGCGGCGCTGGACGTCCTCGAAGGCGAGGAGGGGATCTTCTACGCCGACCGCCGGCACGGCTCCGTCGCGAGCAAGAACCTGCTGCGGTTGCAGGAGATGCCCAACGTGCTGATCAGCCCGCACACCGCTTACTACACGGATCACGCCTTGCGCGACACCGTCGCGAACTCCCTCATCAACTGCCTTGAATTCGAAAGCGGGGACCACCATGGCTAGGCTGAAGGTCGGCATCATTTTCGGCGGCTGTTCCGAGGAACACCCCATCTCCGTCAAGTCCGCGCAGGAAGTCGCGCGGAATCTCGACACCGAGAAGTACGAGCCGTTCTACCTCGGGATCACCAAGAGCGGCACGTGGAACCTGTGCGACGGCCCCGACCCGGCCTGGGAGCAGGGCAGTTGCCGTCCTGCCGTGCTGTCGCCGGACAGCGGCACCCGCGGGCTGCTGGTCCTGGAGCAGGGCCGGTACGGGACGATCGGCCTGGACGTCGTCCTGCCCGTCCTGCACGGCAAGTGCGGCGAGGACGGCGCGATCCAGGGCCTGCTGGAGCTGTCCGGCATCCCGTACGTGGGCTGTGACGTGCCGAGTTCGGCGCTCTGCATCGACAAGTCCCTTGCCTACGTGGTCGCGAGGAGCGCGGGAATCGGCACGCCGGAGTTCTGGATCCTCGGGCCGGACGAGAAGCCCGACCCGGGCCTGTTCAGCTATCCGGTCTTCGTGAAGCCGGCCCGTTCCGGGTCGTCCTTCGGCGTGAGCAAGGTGGCCGGCGAGGAGGAGCTGCACAGCGCCGTGGAGGACGCCCGGCGGTACGACGCGAAGGTGCTGATCGAGGCGGCCGTCGCCGGCAGCGAGGTCGGGTGCGCGATCCTCGGGAACGGCTCCGACCTGACGGTGGGCGAGGTGGACCGGATCGCCCTCTCGCACGGCTTCTTCCGGATCCACCAGGAGGACGAGCCCGAGACCGGCTCGGAGAACTCCACGCCGATCGTTCCCGCCGACATTCCGCCGCAGGTGCGGGCCCGAGTCCAGGAGACGGCGAAAGCGGTGTACCGCGCGCTGGGTTGCGGCGGGCTCGCGCGGGTGGACCTGTTCCTCAAGGACGACGGGGAGGTCGTACTCAACGAGGTCAACACGCTGCCCGGGCTGACCTCCTACAGCCGCTACCCGAGGATGATGGCCGCCGCCGGGCTGCCGTTCGCCGAGGTGATCGACCGCGCGGTGGCGCTGGCACTGGCGGGGAAGAACCGATGAACGACGGCTTCCTCTTCGTGGACGAGTCCGTGCCCGGCATACGCTGGGACGCCAAGTACGCCACCTGGGACAACTTCACCGGCAAACCGGTCGACGGCTATCTGGCCAACCGGATCATCGGCACCCGCGCGCTGTGCGAGGCGCTGCAAACAGCCCGGGAGAAGGCCGAGACCCTCGGCCTCGGCCTGCTCCTCTGGGACGGCTACCGCCCGCAGCGCGCGGTGGACTGCTTCCTGCGCTGGGCGGAGCAGCCCGAGGACGGCCTGACCAAGCCCCGGCACTACCCGAACATCGACCGGGCCGAGATGTTCGAACAGGGCTATGTGGCCGCCAAGTCGGGCCACAGCCGGGGCAGCACCGTCGACCTGACGCTCTACCACCTGGACTCCGGCGAACTGGCCCCCATGGGCGGCGGCCACGACCTGATGGACGCGCTCTCGCACCACGGAGCGGCCGGCCTCACGCGCACCGAGGCGGCGAACCGCCGGCACCTGCGCTTCCTCATGGAGGCCAGCGGATTCAGCGCCTACGACTGCGAGTGGTGGCACTACACCTTGAACGACGAGCCCTACCCGGACACCTACTTCGATTTCCCGGTCAGCTGATGAGCCTCAAGACGACCCACTTCGCCATCGGCCACGAAACCAACGCCGGAACGGGCCCCGAACACCACCCCGGAATCTGGCGCGCCCGCCTCCGCCGCGCGATCGACGCCGACTCCCGCCCCGGCCCCTGGAAGCGCGGCCGGCTGCTCGCCGCGCTCGCCCTGCTGCTCGGCCTCCTCATGCTGCTGCACGCGCGGATCCCGAACCGGATCGGGAACCTCGGCAGCCTGGCCGAGACGTTCCTGCCGTGGTTCGGCCTGCTCATCCCGTTGCTGCTGGCCGGCGCGCTGCTGCGCCGCTCGGCCGCCGCCGCGCTCGCGCTGCTGCTGCCCGCCGTCGTGTGGCTGAACCTGTTCGGCGGGCTGCTCAGCGACAAGTCGCACCCGGGCGGCGACCTCACCGTCGTCAGCCAGAACGTCAACGCCGCCAACCCCGACCCGGCCGGCACCGCCCGCGACCTGGTCGCCGCCGGGGCCGACGTACTGGCGCTGGAGGAACTGCCGGCGCAGGCGGTCGGCACGTACGAGAGCGCGCTGGCGGCGGCGTACCCGTACCACACGGTGCAGGGCACGGTCGGGCTGTGGAGCAAGCTCCCGCTGTCGCAGACCCGGGTGGTCGACGTCGAGATCGGCTACGGGCCCCGGGCGCTGCGCACCACCGTGCAGACGAAGCGCGGGCCGCTCGCGGTGTACGTGGCCCACCTCGGATCCGTACGGGTCAACCCCGGCGCGGGCTTCTCGACCGGCCAGCGGAACGCCGGCGCGGCGGCGCTCGGCGCGGCCGTCGCCGCCGAGCCGAACCAGCGGGTGGTGCTGCTCGGCGACCTCAACGGCAGCATGGGCGACCGGGCGTTCTCCGGCCTCAGCTCGCAGATGCGCTCGGCGCAGGACGTGGCGGGGGACGGCTTCGGCTTCAGCTGGCCGGCGAAGTTCCCGGTGGCCCGGATCGACCAGATCCTGGTGCGCGGGATGAAGCCGCAGAACGCGTCGGTGCTGCCGGACACGGGCAGCGACCACCTGCCGGTGGCCGCGGGCCTCGACTGGTGAACGCGCACCGATCAGCCGGGACCCGGCACGTCAGGCCGGCCGGCGTCACGCGGTCAGCGCCGGGGCGGCCCGGGAACGTCGAGGCGCGGTCAGAGCCCGGAAGCCGCCGCCAGCTCCACGGTGATCAGCATCCCGCCGTCCGCGCGCGGGTCGAGGGTGAGCCGCCCGTCGTGCGCCTGCGTGATCGTCTTGACGATCGCAAGCCCAAGCCCGACCCCCGCGTGGTCGGTGTGCACGCGTTCGGTGCCGCGCTGGAACGGCTCGGTGAGCGTCGCGACCAGTCGCGGGGGCAGCTGCTCGCCGGTGTTCTCGACGGTGAGCCGTACGCTCTTCGGGCCGACGGCGGTGTGCACCCACACCGTGCCGCCCTCGGGCAGGTTGTGCACGATCGCGTTGTGCACGAGGTTCGTGGTCAGTTGCAGCAGCAGCGCCTGCGACCCGGCCGTGGCGGCGATCTCGCCGCTCGTCTCGATGCTGACGCCGTGCTTCTCGGCGAGCGGGAGCAGCGTCTCGGTGGCCTCCTCGGCCAGCAGGGACAGGTCGACGGGCTCCCGGCTGAAGGACCGCTGGTCGGCGCGGCTGAGCACGAGCAGCGCCTCGGTGAGGTCGATCGCCCGGGTGTTGACGGCGTGCAGCCGGTCGATGAGCTCGTCGGTGTCGCGGTACGGGTCGGTGCGGGCCACGTCGAGCAGCGTCTTGGAGATCGCCAGCGGCGTGCGCAGTTCGTGTGAGGCGTTGGCGGCGAATCGGCGCTGCTCGGCGACGTGCGTCTCCAGCCGGGCGAGCATCGTGTCGAACGCGTCGCCGAGCTCGCGCAGCTCGTCGTTGCGGCCCGGCAGGTGGATCCGGTGGGAGAGCGAGCCGCCGGCCGCCATCCGGGCGGCGGCCGTGATGCGGGTCAGCGGCGCGAGCATCCGGCCGGCCAGGATCCAGCCGCCGACCAGCCCGAAGACCAGCAGGAACAGCATGGTGGCGACCGCCGTCGGGGCGAAGGCGCGCACCACGGCGTCGGACTGTGTCGTGCGCACCAGCCCCGAGTGCGGCGGCCCGAGGTGCCCCAGGATGAACACGCCCAGGGTGGCGAGCAGCAGGACCCCGGCGAGCATGAGGAAGCCGGCGTAGCTGAGGGTGAGCTTGAGCCGGACGCTCAGGCCGGGGACCCTACCCGTGGTCTCCATCGTCGCCATGGTCGCCTCCCGCCTGTCCGGCCGCCGGCTCGCCGGCCGCTGGCTCGGCCGCCGTCTGTCCGGCTGCCGGCTGCGCGTCGATCCGGTAGCCGACGCCCGGCACGGTGGCGATGATCCACGGTTCGCCGAGCCGCTTGCGCAGCGCCGAGACAGTGATGCGGACGGCGTTGGTGAACGGGTCGGCGTTCTCGTCCCAGGCGTGTTCGAGGAGTTCCTCGGCGCTGACCACACCGCCCTCCGCGGCCACCAGCACTTCGAGGACGGCGAACTGCTTCCTGGTCAGCGCCACATAGCGGCCGTCCCGGTAGACCTCCCTGCGGAACGGGTCCAGCCGCAGACCCGCGATCTCCCGCACCGGCGGCCTGCTGTGCGCGCGCCTGCGGTCCAGCGCCCGCAGCCGGAGGACGAGTTCCCTGAGCTCGAACGGCTTCGTGAGGTAGTCGTCGGCGCCGAGTTCGAAGCCGGACGCCTTGTCGTCCAGGCGGTCGGCCGCGGTGAGCATGAGGATCGGCATCCCGCTGCCGGAGGCGACGATGCTTTTCGCGATCTCGTCACCGGAAGGGCCGGGGACATCGCGGTCGAGTACGGCGATGTCGTAGTCGTTGATCCGCAGCAGTTCCAGCGCGGTGTCGCCGTCACCGGCGATATCGGCGGCGATCGCCTCCAGGCGCAGCCCGTCGCGGACGGCCTCCGCCAGAAAGGGCTCGTCCTCGACGATCAGCACACGCATGGTGCCAATGCTACGAGTCGCCGCATATCGTCGGCATATCCAAAACCGCATACGTGCCGGCAACACCGCAGGTGTTTTGACTGGGGGCATGTCCTCCCGCGAACCGGCACGACCAGAAGCAGCGCGACCCGCAGCACCGGCACGACTCGCATCGGTACGGACGGCGGCGCTGACCGTCGGACCGATCAGTGCCGCCGAGCACCTGGCGTTCGTCCGGACCCGGCGGTCGGTGAGCTTCCTTCAGACGCCGGGGTGGGGCGGGGTCAAGACCGAGTGGCGCAGCGAGTCGCTCGGCTGGTTCGACGGGCGGCGGCTGGTCGGCGCCGGGCTCGTCCTGCACCGCCCGGTGCCGCGGTTCGAGCGCTTCACGCTGGCGTACCTGCCGCAGGGCCCGGACATCGACTGGACCGGCGAGATCGCCCGCTGGCTGGACCCGCTGGCGGCGCACCTCAAGGCGGCCGGCGCGTTCGCGATCCGGCTCGGGCCGCCGGTGCGGACGAACAGCTGGAGCGCGGCCCAGGTCAAGGAGGGCATCGCCGACCCGGGCGCCGGGCGGCTCACCGACCTGCCCGACCAGCACCCCGACCCGGTCGGCGCCCGGGTGACCGGCCGGCTGCGGGACGCCGGCTGGCTGCCGCAGAGCCCGGAGAACGGCTTCGGGGCCGGCCAGCCGCAGTTCACGTACGAGCTCCCGCTGGCCGGCCGCACCGAGGACGACGTGCTCGGCGGCATGAACCAGCTGTGGCGGCGCAACATCAAGAAGGCGGCGAAGGAGGGCGTCGAGGTCACGGTCGTCGGCGGGGGAGGGGCCGGGGTCGCCTCCGCGTCCACCACCGGCGCCGGGGCCGCGATCGGCGACGACCTGAAAGCGTTCCACGACCTCTACGTGCACACCGCCGAGCGCGACCGCTTCACGCCCCGGCCGCCGCACTACTTCACCACCATGTTCGCGGCGATGAGCGCCGAGGACCCCGGGCGGATCAGCCTCTACCTGGCCCGCCACCAGGGCGACCTGGTCGCGGCCACGATCATGGTCCGGGTCGGCGCCCACGCCTGGTACCTGTACGGCGCCTCCTCCACCGAGAAGCGCGAGGTGCGCGGCTCCAACGCCTGCCAGTGGGCGATGATCCGCGACGCGCTGGCGGCCGGCTGCGACGTCTACGACCTGCGCGGCATCACCCCGACGCTGGACGCGGACGATCCGCACGTCGGCCTGATCCAGTTCAAGGTCGGCACCGGCGGGCGGGCGGTCAGGTACGCGGGCGAGTGGGACCTCCCGCTGCGCTCGTCGATCTACCGCGCCTTCGCGCTCTACATGCGGCGCCGCGGTCAGTGAAGCCCGCAGGCCGCCGGGCCCGCCGCGTGCGGTCAGCGCGGTTGGCGCAGGCCCGCGACGAGGAGCGCGACCAGCCGGCGGGCGTCGTAACGCGTGTCGCTGTCGGCGCCAATGCACAGGTTTCCGATGCCGCGCATGAGCTGGTAGGCGTCCAGGTCGGAGTGGATCTCGCCGGCGGCGGTGGCGCCGTCCAGGAGCAGGGTGCAGACCGGCAGCAGCCGGTCGAGGAAGTACGCGTGCAGCGTCTCGAAGGCCGCGTTGTCGGACTGGAGGACGGCGGCGAGGCCGTGCTTCGTGACCAGGAAGTCGACGAACAGGTTGAGCCACTGCTCCAGGGCGGCGTACGGGCTCGGGCTGCTCGCGAGCAGGGCCGGGCCGGCCTCGGCGCAGGCCTCCACCTGGTGCCGGTAGACGGCGATGATGAGGTCCGCGCGGGTCGGGAAGTGCCGGTAGATCGTGGCCGTGCCGACGCCGGCCTCGGCGGCGATGTCGCGCACCGGCGCTTCGACGCCTGACGTGACGAAGACCGCGGCGGCGGCGTCGAGCAGGGCCTCCTTGTTGCGCCGGGCGTCGGCGCGTTTGGGCGGGGCCGGGTGGCCCGCGTCCTGCCCCGTGTCCGCCGCCGTGTCCGGGTCGCCGTCTTTCACCGCGCCGTTCCCTTCGTTGCCGTTGCCGTTGCCGCTGCCGTTCCTGTGACGTGCCGCGGGCACCCCTGCCCGAGCCGTGCTTGCTAAACGGGACACTGTTCCGTATCGTCAAACGGGACAGGGTTCCGTTTGCTCATGATGCCAGAGCAGGAGCCGGCGGCCAAGCCGTGACCGACCGCCACCACCACGCTTCACCCGCACTGGAGGACCGCGATCATGCAGTACCGCACCTTGGGCCGCACCGGCGTACAGGTCAGCTCCCTCGCGCTCGGCGCGATGAACTTCGGCACGCTGGGCCGCACCACCCAGGACGACGTCACCGCGATCGTCGACGCCGCCCTCGAAAGCGGCGTCAACCTCATCGACACCGCCGACGTCTACAGCGGCGGCGAGTCCGAGGAGATGGTCGGCAAGGCCCTCGCGGGCCGCCGCGACGACATCGTGCTGGCCACGAAGGCGGGCCTGCCGATGGGCGAGGATCGCAACCACCAGGGCGCCTCGCGCCGGTGGCTGGTCACCGAACTGGAGAGCAGCCTGCGCCGGCTCGGCGTCGACCACGTCGACCTCTACCAGATCCACCGCTGGGACCCGGCCACCAGCGACGAGGAGACGCTGTCGGTGCTGACCGACCTCCAACGGGCCGGAAAGATCCGCTACTTCGGCTCCTCGACGTTCCCCGCCTACCGCATCGTGCAGGCCCAGTCGGCCGCCCGCGAACACCACCTGGGCCGCTACACCACCGAGCAGCCCGCCTACTCGATCCTCCAGCGCGGGATCGAGAGCCACGTGCTGCCCGTGGTCGAGCAGTACGGGCTCGGCGTCCTGGCGTGGAGCCCGCTGGCCTCGGGCTGGTTGTCGGGCGCGGTCCGGGCCGGCCAGGACGTCACCACCAGCCGTTCCGCGTTCATGCCGCAGCTCTTCGACACCTCGGTCCCCGCCAACCGGGCCAAGCTCGACGCCGTCGAGCAGCTGGCCGAGGTGGCCGACGGCGCCGGGCTGACCATGATCCAGCTCGCGCTCGGCTTCGTGACCGCCCATCCCGCCGTGACCAGCGCGCTCATCGGCCCCCGCACGCTGGACCACCTGCACTCGCAGCTCGCCGCCTCCGACACCGTGCTCCCCTCCGACGTACTCGACGCGATCGACGCGATCGTCGCTCCCGGCACCGACCTGGCCGCCCACGAGAAGCACGACACCCCGCCCGCGCTCCTCGACTCCGCACTGCGGCGCCGCGCTGCTTGAGCGCGGCGCCGCCGGGCGGTCAGACGCGGTTCGGCCCGTAGTACGTGCTGATCCAGGCGTCACCGGAGGAGTCGACCGCGACCGTGGTCGCCTGCTGCCTGACGACGCCGAAGAGGTAGGTGCGGGCGGAGCCGTTCTGCGCCAGGGCGCTGGTGACCTTGTTCGGCACGGTGGCGATGACGTTGTCCCGGGTGTCCTTGAGGTACGCGGCGACCAGGTTCTCCACGCCGGCCTGGTCGGTGGGGATCTGCGGGTTGCCGCGCAGGGTGTGCTTGAGGGCGTGCCCGACCAGGGCGTTGCCGGTGCCGAAGTTGAGCCGGGCCCCCTCGGCGTGCGCGGCCAGGGCGAATTCCGCCTGGTGCGTCCTCCAGTCGGCCTCGGCGCCCAGCCGGATCCGCCCCGCCGCCACGGCGGCGGGCGAGCCGATCGCCAGGGCGTACAGCGCGTCCACCCGCCCCGGGTACGTGTGCGGGTCGTAGGGCTTGCCGAAGCTGGCCGCCGCGGCCAGGAAGAACGCGTGCAGCTGGGTGAAGTCGCCCACCGTGGGCGCGTGTTGGCGGTCGGCGAACGCCGTCGCCGCGGCCGCGACCACCGGGTTCTCGCTGCCGGGCTGGGATCTCGCGGTGTCGTTGTACCGCAGCAGCGCGACCTGCTCGTCCAGCGTGGTGAAGCGGTTGGCGGCCAGCCCGAGCGCGGTGCGCACCGCCGGCACCTCCGCCAGGTGGCTGTCCAGGGTCACCCGCCAGTCGCGGATCGCGGTGATGAACGTGCCGTCGGTGGCGGTGACCAGGTCCGGCAGGCTGCCGGCGATCCGGACCGAGTCCAGGAACGCGGGGTGCGCGCGGAAGGCCGCTTTGTTCGTCCCCGTGACCGTCCACACGGGATTGCCCTCCGCGAACACGGCTTTCTGGTCGCGGAGTTCCTGCTTGAGCTCGTCCCACGGCATGGGTGTGTCCCCCCTCGGTGGAGTCCGCCCGCCTCAACTGCCGCCGGAACTCTCCCCGGTCCGGACGGCGACGAACGGTCGCCAATCGGCGCGTCGCCACCCTTTCGCGGCAAATCCGGCGTGCCAACCCCACGGGAGGGGGAGCGCGGGAGCAGAGGGAGCGCCGGCACGTGCGTAGGCCGCGCCCGACTCCCTACGCCCGCGCGCCAGTCAGCGGGGGGAGGGCAGCGGGGTGTGCGGATCACCCAGGACGCGGGCACGCGGCGGCCAGGCGGCCGGGTCGAGGACGCCGGTGACGTAGGCGCGGGCGACGAGCGCGGCGCGGCTGCGGGCGGCGAACTTACGGCGCAGCCGGTCGATGTGGTAGTCGAGCCCCTGCCGGGACAGGTGCAGTTCGCGGCCCAGTTCGACGTTGGTCAGGCCGAGTGCCAGGCCCTCGACGATCCGGGACTCGGCGGCGGTCAGGGACGGGTGGTCCGGCGCGCCGGCGTGCTGCACCGGGGTCGGCACCAGCGGGAACAGGCAGCAGATCAGGTCACCGCCGGGCGCCCCGGCCGGCCAGGTCACCGCGCGCACCGGCACCCGGCGGCCGTCGGCGCGGCGCACCACCGCGATCGCGTCGGCGTAGCCGTCCGGGCGGGCGGCCCGGCGGGTGGCGAGCAGCGTGCAGGCATCCGGCGGCAGCAGGTGGTGCAGGGCCACCCCCGCCAGGCTCTCGGCGGGACGGCCGGTCAGCCGGGCGGTGGCGGGGTTGGCGTCCCGGACGAATCCCGCGGCGTCGGTGACCACGGTCGGCGTCCAGCCCCGGTCGAACAGCGCGAAAGTGGTATCGATCATGTTTTTTTGGTGCTTCCGGGTGGTGGGGATCAACCCTGCTCCGGCCCGGATTCACCGCGCGGGTCGACGGAGTGCACACGATCGGAGTAATCGGCCCGGGCGGCCGCCTCCTGGGATGCCCCGGCGGTCAGTCGTCGATGCGGCGGTGCAGGGCGGTGGCGTACGGGGCGAGGCGGCGGAGCAGGGCGTGGCCGATGCGGTCGGCCTCGTCGCGTTCGAGGAGCGCGGAGACCTCGCTGCGGAGGTCGGGGGGCAGGTCGTGCGCGACCCACCGGCGGACGGCGCAGCGCAGCCAGTCGCGTTGCAGCAGGTCGGCCGGATCGTCGTCCGGCGTCGTCGCCGTTGCCGCCTGGACGATGGCGGCCGGATCGCCGAGCCCGCCCGGGCCGCCGGCCGAGGAGAGCAGTCGGCGGCCGAGCACGACGGTCGCCGTCCCGCCGGACGGCCGCAGCCGCCGCGCGATCGCGTACCGCTCGGCCGACGTCAACATCCGCCCGAGCCGCTGCGTTTCGGCCTCCACCCTGGCCAAGTACGCGGTGCGCGCCTGCCGCTCCCCCCGCGTGAGCGGGTCCTCAGCGCGAGCGGCGGCACTCCAGGCCGCCCGCAGCCGCGCTTTGAGCAGCGCGGGCCAGACGTCGTAGCGCTGCCAGTCGATCCGGCGGACGGCTTGGAAGACCTCCCAGAGGATCTCCCCGTGCACGGCATCCCGATCGGCCCCGGGAGGCAGCCGGGCGGCCTGATGCGCGGCGGTCCGCAGGGCCCAGGGCCAGAGGGCTTCGAGGAGTTGGTCGTTGACGGAGCGGGTGGGAGGGGTGGTGGGGCCCGACGGGGTAGGGGCGGTGTGGTCGCGGGCGGTGGGCGCGCCGGGGCCGGCGGGGGCCGTGAGGTCGCGGCCGGTGTGCTCGGGTGTGGCGGCCGCGTCGGGGTCGGCGGGTGCGGCGGGGTTCGCCGGGCCGGGCCGGTCGTGGCCGGTGGGCTCGGCCGCGTCGGGGTCGGCGGGTGTGTCGGAGTCCTGCATGCCTGTCCGGTCGAGGCTGGCGTGGTCGCGCGTGGTGGGTGCGCCGGGGTCGGCGGGTGCGGCGGGGTTCGCCGGGCCGGGCCGGTCGTGGCCGGTGTGCTGGCGTGCGCTGGGTGCGTCGGGGCACGCCAGGCACGTCCGGTCGTCGCCGGCGTGGTCGCGCGCGGTGGTCGCGCCCGAGTCGGCCGGTGCGTCGGGGTCCGCCATGCCCGTTCGGGCACGTGCGGCGAGGTCGGGCGGGGTGCCGGGGGGCGTCCGGTCGTGGCCCGGGAGTGCGCACGTGCCGGAGGCGTCAAGTTCGGCGCCGCCTGCCCGCAGGGCGCGTTCGGCCAGGGCTCGTAGTTCCGTCGCGACCCACACCGGGTCGAAGGGGTCGGCGGTCCGCTTTCCGGCGCGGGGGCGGGACGGTCGGCGGAACTCGGGGGTGCCGGGCGCGGCGGCGACGTCGGTCGCCGGGTGCTCGCGGCCCGTTCCGTAGGCCGCCGGGTACGGTCCGCGCGGCGCTTCGTCGGAGCGCTCGTGGCCGCCGCGTACGTCCGGCCGGCCCTGCGTGCCATGGGTGCCGTATGGGCTCCGCACTGCCATGGAGGCCTCCCCTTTTCGCGGGTCGTGATCGTGGTGAGTGTGCGTGCCGGCCGCGCGCGGGCTATCCGGTCGGGACGACCAGCGCCCGCGTCAGCCCGTTCAGCGGCACGGGGGTGACGTCCTGGTCCTGCCACGACCAGCCGGCGTCGATGTCGTAACCCAGCTCGACCCGGCCGCTCGCGCCGACATCGGCAAGCACCGTCGGGCCCGGCAGATGCCGTACCGCCGTCCCGGCCGCAAGCGGCAACGCGGTGAAGGCCAGGGCGACTTGGGGCAGCGGGGTGAAGAAGACGAACGCCCCGCCGTGCAGCGGGAAGCAGCAGTACGGCGCCGGGGCGTCCGGGCCGACCGGGGCGTGCTCGGCCGCTCCGCAGACCATCGGGGCGGACGCGGTGCTCCGCGCGGTGACGTAACGCGGGTCGCCTGGAAGCGGGTTGATGCTCGTCAGGGCGTTGGCGCCGACGTCGAGGACCCGGCCGAGCCCGACCGGCCGCATGTCCCGCGCCCCGCCGGGCGAACCGTCGGCCGTCCGGCTGGTGGCGGCGTAACCGTACGGTTCCGCAGGCCAGTTGAGGCTGGTCGCCGTGGCGTACCCGGTGGTCGTGGCCCAGACGAGCGGCACCCCGTCCGCCGTGTCGCAGCGCACCGCGTGCATCAGGCAGAGCCGGAAGCCGCCGGCGGCGAGTGCGCTGACGGTGGCCGGGGGGAGGGTCAGGGTGAGGGTGTACGAGCGGGGGGTGGTGTAGGGGGTGGGCACAACGGCGGTCCGCGCGGTGGCTGGCGGGCGGGTGGTGAGGGTGGTCCCGTTCCCGCGGATGGTGGCTGCCCCGTTCCCGCGAACGGTGCTCGCGGCGCCGGCGGCTCCGGTGGTCGACGCGGTCACCTCCCCACCGGGAGCGCCCACCGCCGCGTCAGCGCGAGTTGCGTTCGCCGCCCCCCGGCGTGCCGGGGCGAGGGCCGCCGCCGGGCCGGTGCGTGGCGCCGCTGCCGTCCGCTCCATGTCGCCTCCCCGTCGGCCTCACTCCACCTCGCCGGCTCCCGCGTCCGGCGGCCCCGGCCTCGCTATGTCCGAGGGCCCCCGCCCCGTCCGCGGTTCCCGGGCGCGCGTGGCGGCACGGCCGGGAACCGCGGACGGACACTCCATCGGTCAGACGTCCCGTCAGAGATCGTCGGCCCGCTGGATCTTGGCGAAGTCGTACGGGTTGTCCGGCGAGCCGGGCACGTACGTGCACCGGACCTGCCAGATCTCGGAGGTGTTGTCGGTGTTGCGGTAGGTGGCCAGGTAGGTCTCGCCCCTCGTCACCGGGTCCGAGTTGGACGCGGCCGGGACCAGCTTGCAGGCGAGCGAGCGGGCGTCGGTGTAGCCGCCGTCGGGCGACGACGCGATCATGTTGAGCGGCTTGTACCACTTCGAGGGCGACGGGGTCCAGATGCCGACGGACAGCACGGGGTCGGTGGCGAACGCCGACGCCGGGCTGTCCGCGCTGTCGGCGCTCGGCACGATCAGCGTCTGCACGAACTGGTCCGCCGGGATGTCGGAGGCGACGTTCCCGTTCCAGGACCAGCCCTTGTTCACGTCGTACGCGAGCGTGGCCGAGTTCTGCAGCGTGAGGTCGACCAGGACGGCCGGGCCGATGGAGCTCTCGATGACCATGCCCTGCTGGAGCGGCGCGGCCGCGAAGACCAGCGCCACCTTCTGCAGCGGGATCATCAGGTCGAGGTTCTTGCCGTACAGCGGGAACGCGCAGATCGGGGCCGGCTCGGTGCTGCCGGGACCGGGCTGCGCCAGGCCGGTGGTGAACGCGGTCGTGGTGAGGTTGCGGGACGTGATGCCCTGCGGCGTGCCGCCGTTGCTGACGGACACCAGGGCGTTCGCGGCCACGTCCAGGTACTGGCCGAGGTTGATCTGCGCGGTGTCGCTGCCCAGGAAGTTGACGCCGTTGCGGATCTCCTGCGTCGAGGCGTAGGCGTAGTACTGCTCGGTCCAGTTGACCTTCGTCAGCGCCGAGTAGCGGCTGGTGGCGGACCAGACGGTCGGCTTGCCGCCGCCGACCGCGCTCTGCACCGCCTTGAACATGAAGAGCTGGTAGCGGCCGTCGGCCAGCGCCTTGACGGTCGCCGGGGTCATGGTGATGTCGAGGCTGTACGGGCTGCCGGTGACGTTGACGTACGGCTGCGGGGCGTCGGACCCCGAGGTGGTGTCGGTCACGGTGCCCACCTCCTTCGGTGCGGGCCGGACCGTTGATCGGTCCGGCGTCACCCGTTCCAGTAGGCACCGGCCACCTGGCCCGGCAGCGCCGCGCGCGTGTCCCGCATATGCCGCTGTCGAAACCAGGCAAACGCCAGAAGCCGGCGGTGGGCGCGGGCGGTCAGCGGCGTCCGTCGACCCGAGCGGAGACCTCGCCGAAGACCCAGGGGCTGGTCTGGTCGATGAAGTCGGTGGGGAAGCCGGCGCTGAAGTCCACTGCCGCGTCGAGGCGTTGGACCGCCTCTGCGGGGAGGGTGAGGTCGACGGCGCCGAGGTTGTCCTTGAGCTGCTCGACGCTTCGGGCGCCGAGGATCGGGTGCACGGCGCGGGACCGGGCGCGGGTCCAGGCGATGGCGACCTGCGAGGCGGTGGCGCCCAGTTCGTCGGCGATCTCCTGGACGGCGCGGGCGGCGGCCAGTTCGCGTTCGCCGAGCGAGTCCGGGGCGACCCGGGAGGGCCCGGCGGGGCCGCCGGCCCGGGTGAACTTGCCGGACAGTATCCCGCCGGCCAGCGGCCCCCAGCTCGCCACGCTCATCCCGAACTCCTCGGCCATGGGCAGCAGTTCGCGCTCGATGTCCCGGTTGAGCAGGTTGTACGGGACCTGGAGGCCCGCGAACGGCGTCCAACCGCGCCACTCGGCAAGGGTGTTGGCCCGGGAGACGACCCACGCGGGGGCGTCGGAGATGCCCACGTAGAGGATCTTCCCGGCCCGGACGGCGTCGTCCAGCGCCCGCATGGTCTCCTCGACCGGCGTGTGCCGGTCCCAGAGATGGACCCAGTAGAGGTCGATGTAGTCGGTGCGCAGCCGCCGCAGGCTCGTCTCCAGCGACTGGTTGAGGTTCTTGCGGTGGTTGCCGGCCGCGTTCGGATCGCTGCCGTCCCGCGAGACGGTGTACTTGGTGGCCAGCACGAACCGCTCGCGCCGCCCTTCGAGCAGCTCCCCGAGGATGGTCTCGCTCTCCCCGCCCCGGTAGTTGACCGCGGTGTCGACCACATTCCCCCCGGCGTCGGCATAAGCGTCCAGCATCCTCCGGCACTCTTCCGCCGGCGCCCCCACACCGCCCTGCTCCCCGAAGGTCATCCCCCCGAGAAACACCTCCGAGACCCGCAACCCGGTCCGCCCCAACAGCCGATAACGCACAGCGCTCTCTCCCTCCGCCCAACCCGCCACGACGGCCTGATCGTCGGCCCGGAACCCCCGCGCTGTCCAAGAACCCTCGCGATAGCCGACGGCTATGACCGCCCGCCGTCCTCCCGACGCGGGGGAGCGGGGCCGTGTTCGTACACTTGTGCGAATCAAGGGTGGGTGGTTGACTGCGGCGGCATGGAGCTTCTTCTGACTTCCGCCGGCGTCAAGAACGCGAGCATTCGCGGCGCCCTGGTCGACATGCTGGGCAAGCCGGTGTCCGAGGCGAGCGCGCTGTGCGTTCCCACTGCCGTGCACGCCATGGCCGGTGGTGCCGCCATGGCGCGGCGGGTGATCGACGGGAGCGCGGGCACTCCGCTGTGCGAGCTGGGGTGGAAGAGCCTGGGGGTGCTGGAGCTGACCGCGCTGCCGAGCATCGACGAGGAGCTGTGGGTGCCGGCGGTCCGGGAGGCGGACGCGCTGCTGGTCGCCGGCGGCGATCCGCTGTACCTGTCGTACTGGATGCGGCAGTCCGGGCTGGCGGACCTGCTGCCGTCGCTCAGCGACGCGGTGTACGTGGGCGTGAGCGCCGGGAGCATGGTGATGGCGCCCAGCATCGGCGAGTACTTCGTGGGCTGGCAGCAGCCGGACGGCGGCGACGGCACCCTGGGCGTGGTCGACTTCGCGATCTTCCCGCACCTGGACCACCCGTCCCTGCCGCACAACACGATGGCCGACGCGGTCAGGTGGGCCGCCGAGATGCCGGTACCCGCGTACGCGATCGACGACGAGACCGCCTTCAGGGTGTCCGACGGCACGGTCGAGGTCATCTCCGAGGGGCACTGGAAGCTGCTCTCCTCCTGACGCCGGACTTGGCGGCCGGGGCCTTTCGGCCGGGGCACGGCGGTCGGCGGCCGGCGGGCGGGGGAGTCACGGGATGGTAATGATTTTCATATCTCACGGATTCGGGATGGTTTTGAAAGTCGTTTCCATTTAGCGTGGCCCTCGTCCGGATGCGCCGGCGACCGCCTGTGCGGCCGGCCCGATCGAGGAGTTCCCGCGTCATGAAGGCTGTCCCGTCCCGTCCCCACCGCCACCGGCCGTTCCGGTTCGCCGCCCTCGGGGGCGCCGCCGCTCTCGCCGCGGCGTCGCTCGCCGCGTGCTCCACCTCGTCGGACTCCGGTTCCGGGTCCGGCTCCGACACGTCCACGTCCGGGAGCGCCGCGTCCGCCGGGGCGGCCGGCTCGCCCGCGAAGGGGAGCGGGACCACGATCCAGGTGGTGGCCGCGGAGAACTTCTGGGGCAGCATCGCGTCCCAGCTCGGCGGCGGCCACGTCAAGGTCACCAGCATCATCAACAACCCCGACGCCGACCCGCACGACTACGAGCCGACCGCCTCCGACGCCCGCACGGTCGCGGGCGCGACGTACACGATCGTCAACGGGATCGGCTACGACGCCTGGGCGGACAAGCTGCTGTCCGCCAACCCCGCCGCCGGCCGTACCGACCTCAAGGTCGGCGACCTCGTCGGGATCAAGCCGGGCGGCAACCCGCACCGCTGGTACTCGCCCGCGAACGTCCACCAGGTCACCGAGCAGATCACCGCCGACTACAAGAAGATCGACCCGGCCGACGCCGCCGACTTCGACAAGCTCAAGAACACCTTCGAGACCCAGACCCTGGCGACCTACAATTCCCTGATAACGGGCATCAAGTCGACCTACGCGGGCACCCCGATCGGCGCCTCCGAGTCGATCGTCAGCCCGCTCGCCGACGGCCTCGGGCTGAAGATGCTCACCCCGTACTCGTTCCTCAGCGCGATCAGCGAGGGCACCGACCCGAACGCGCACGACAAGGCCGAGATCGACCGGCAGATCACCGGCAAGCAGATCAAGGTCTACGTCTACAACAGCCAGAACGCGACGCCCGACGTACAGCAGCAGGTCAAGGCCGCCAAGGCCGCGGGCATCCCGGTGGCGACGGTGACCGAGACCCTCACGCCGGCCGGGGCCTCGTTCCAGGACTGGCAGGTGCGCCAACTCCGGGGCATCCAGCAGGCGTTGGCCAAGGCCACCGGAAAATGACCGCCGTCGCGTGCGACCCGCTGATCACCCTGCACGACGCCTCCGTGCGGGTCGGCGGCCGGACGCTGTGGGCCGGGGTCGAACTGGCAGTCGGCGCGGGGGAGTTCGTGGCCGTCCTCGGGCCGAACGGCGTCGGCAAGTCCACGTTGGTGAAGATGCTGCTCGGGGTGCTGCCGGCCGCGACCGGCGAGGTGCGGGTGCTCGGCGCCGAACCGGGCAGGTCCGGGCACCGGGTGGGCTATCTGCCGCAGCGCCGCAGCTTCGACGCGTCGCTGCGGATGCGCGGCACCGACATCGTCCGCCTCGGCTGGGACGGGGACCGCTGGGGCATCCCCGTCCCGCGGGTGGGGAGGGGCAGGGCGGTGGGCGGGCGCAGGGCCGCGGATCAACGCATCGCGGACGTCATCGAGTTGGTGGGCGCCGCCGCGTACGCGAACCGGCCGATCGGGCAGTGCTCGGGCGGTGAGCAGCAGCGGCTGCTGATCGCCCAGGCGCTGGTGCGGCGGCCCGAACTACTGCTGCTGGACGAGCCGTTGGACAGCCTCGACCTGCCCAACCAGGCTGCGGTCGCCGCGCTCATCGGCCGGATCTGCCGGGAGGAGGGGGTCACGGTGGTGATGGTCGCGCACGACGTCAACCCGATCCTGTCCCGGCTCGACCGGGTGGTCTACCTCGCCGAGGGCGGCGCCGTCTCCGGCACCCCCGCCGAGGTGATCACCGGGCCGATCCTCTCCCGGCTGTACGGCACGCCGGTCGAGGTGCTGCACACCTCCGACGGGCGGCTGGTCGTGGTCGGCCAGCCCGAGGCCCCGGCGCGGCACGCGGACCGGCACGCGGACCGCCGCGCAGACCGCCGCGCAGACCCCCGTGCGGCGACCGGGAGCGCACGGTGACCGGCGTGAACGCCGTGACCACGATCGCGGCCGGCGGCTACCCGCCCTGGTCCTGGAACCTGCCGGCCGACCTGCGCGACATGTGGGCGTACCCGTTCATGGTCAACGCCTTCCGCGCGGGCACGATCGTGGCGGTCACCGCCGGCGTGATGGGCTGGTTCATGGTGCTGCGGCGGCAGAGCTTCGCCGGGCACACCCTGGCCGTCGTCGGCTTCCCGGGCGCAGCCGGAGCCGTCCTGATCGGAGTGAGCGCCGGTTACGGCTACTTCGCCTTCTGTGTGGCCGCCGCCCTCGTCATCGCGGCGATACCGCGCGGGGGAGCGGACGGCGGCGTGGCGGAGTCCGCGCTGACCGGCACCGTCCAGGCGTTCCTGCTGGCCTGCGGGTTCCTGTTCACCGCGCTCTACAAGGGGCTGCTCGGCGGGGTGACGTCGCTGCTGTTCGGCAGCTTCCTCGGCATCACCACCGGCCAGGTGCGGGTGCTGCTCGCGGTCGCGGCCGGCGCGCTCGCCGTACTCGCCGCCATCGGGCGGCCGTTGCTCTTCGCCTCGGTGGACCCGGACGTGGCCGCCGCACGCGGAGTGCCGACCCGGCTGCTGTCCACGGCCTTCCTGGTGCTGCTGGGGGTGGCCGCGGCCGAGACCAGCCAGATCACCGGCACGCTGCTGGTGTTCGCCCTGCTGGTGATGCCCGCCGCCACCGCGCAGGCGCTCACCGCCCGGCCCGCGCTGAGCCTGCTGCTGTCGGTGGCCGTCGCCGTGGCCGTGACCTGGCTGGGCCTGACCGTCGCCTACTACTCCCCTTATCCGATCGGGTTCTGGGTGAGCAGCTTCGCGTTCGGCGGCTACGTGGCGGCCCGGCTCGGCCGGCTGGCCGCCGACCGGCGGCCCGGTACCGTACGGCACCCGGTTCCCGCAGGAGGTCCGGCATGAGCCCCGCCGTGATCCAGAGCATGCGACACGGCACGGGTCACGCCACGGGCCCCGGCCTGGGCCACGGCACCGGCCCCGCCTGGATGTCCGCCCCGCCCGACACCGTTCTCGCCGCGCACAGTTGGGGCGCCGCTCTCACCCACCCGTTCTTCCAGCACGCCCTGCTCGCCGGTACGGCCGTCGCCGCCGCGTCCGGCCTGACCGGCTACTTCCTGGTGCTGCGCGCCCAGGTCTTCACTGGCGACGCCCTCAGCCACGTCGCCTTCACCGGCGCGCTGGCGGCGCTCGCCTACGGCGTCGACCCGCGGATCGGCCTGTACGCGGCCACCGTCGTCGTCGCCGTCCTGCTGGGCACGCTCGGCAAGCGGGGCCGGGCCGACGACGTGGCCATCGGCAGCGTCTTCTCCTGGGCGCTCGGCCTCGGCGTCTTCTTCCTCACCGTGTACACCACCTCCCGCAGCGCGGGGAACGGCGGCGCCGGCGTCAACGTCCTGTTCGGCTCGATCTTCGGCCTGTCCGCCGGACAGGCGCTGACCGCCGCCCTGGTGGGGGCCGGGATCTGCGCCGCGGTGCTGGCCGTCGCCCGGCCGCTGCTGTTCGCCACCGTGGACGAGGCGGTGGCCGCGGCAAGGGGCGTGCCCGTACGGCTGCTGGGCTTCGCCTTCCTGGCGATCACCGGCACCTGCGCCGCCGAGGCCACCCAGGCGGTCGGCTCCCTGCTGATCCTCGGGCTGCTCGCCGCCCCCGCGGGCGCCGCCCAGCGCCTGACGGCCCGCCCGTACCGGGCGCTCGCGCTGTCCGCCGGCCTGGCCGTCGCGGAGATGTGGACCGGCCTCGGCCTCAGCTACGCGATCCCGAAGATGCCGCCGAGCTTCGCGATCCTGGCCACCGCGACGGCCGTCTACGCGGTGACGTACCTGCCGCGGATCAGCAGGCGCCGCCCGGCGGCGGCGACCTGACGTGGACGACCTCGGGCTCCGCGAACCCGACCCCGTACGCCTCGGCCGGCCGGCCGGCCGGAGACGGCGCGGGCCGCCCCCGGCTGTGCCGCCGGAGACGGCTCGCGGTCGCGAGGGCGGTCCCGCACCTCGGGGTGTGGGGCAGTCCTACGGCGCGATGGCGTTCAGGATCGCCGATGCGACGTGGTCGGCGGCGTTGCGGTGGCCCTGGGCGTTGGGGTGGACGAGGGCCGGCCGGTTGTTGCTGTCGAGGATGCCCTCGACCCATTTGCCGGTGTCGCAGACGCTGTGGTTCCGGGAGGAGTCGTAGAGGTTGACGAAGCTGCTGGCGGCGTGCGCGTCGGCGGACTTCTCGATGGCGGTGTTGAGCGGCTCAAGGACGTCGGAGCGCAGCCAGTCCAGGTCGCCCGGGGTGATCGACAGGAACTGCTGCGGGTTGTTGCGGGTGCACTTGGAGGTGTCGGCGGGGATGATCGTGGGGTAGCCGACGGCCAGGATCTTGGCGTCCGCGGCCCTCTCGTGGAGCTTGGCGAGCATCTGGCCGTACTGCTTGGTCACGGTGGCCAGCCGGCCGGGGATGGTCGCGGCCAGCTCGTCCTTGCAGGGCGTACCGGCCCCGTCGCCCTCCAGACCCAGCTGCAGGCACTTGGTGAGGATCTGGTCGAAGCCGAGGGTGTTGCCGCCCACGCCGACGGTGATGACGTCGGTGTCGGACTTGACCGCTTCGGACTGCGGCGGCACCGGGAAGAAGGGGTAGTCCGGGTCCTCGGAGACGCCCGGGATGTGGCGGCCGATCGGCTCCTGCGCCTGGTCGGTGACGTCCTTGATCGTGGCGGCGCCGCAGCTGACGTTGGTCAGGTCGATCAGCGAGCCGAAGTCACGGTCGATGACCTGCGGGTAGGACCGGTCGGTGCGCTCGCAGCCGTCCCGCGGGTACTCGAAGACGTCTCCGGCGGCCGGGATGACCCCGGCGGTGTAGGAGTCGCCCAGGGCCACCCACGAGTAGCTCGCCGCGGCGGCCGGGGTCGCACCGGCCAGCTGCACGGGCGCCAGGGCGCCGGCCGCGAGAGCGACGGTCGAGCTCAGCAGCGTCAGGTGCTTGCGGAGACGTGCCACGGATCCTCCAGGTGTACGGCATTGATGACGCTATGACCGTACAGAAATGGTCACTCTCCGTGTTTGACGACTCGCGTAACGTCGCCAATGTTTTCTCGTCGGCCGCACCCGACATCCGGCGCCGGGCCCGTCGGAGCGATGTGCGGCACCGGGCCCGTCGGAGCTGCTTTCCGACGGGCCCGGCGGCGTACGCCTCGGGGACTACTTCGCCGCGATGAGGCCGATCGGCTGGATGTCCGGGGCCTTGGCCAGGAGCGTTCCCGCCACCTCGCCGAGGGCCGCCGCGATGGGACCGGAAAGGTGCGCCTGGCGGCCGTCCTCGGACTCGAAGGTGTCGAAGATGCCGAACCGCTGCTCGTCGATGCGGAACGCGTACCAGGTCACCGTGTCCGGCTCGGCCTCGGCCAGCGCCTGTCCCTGCTCCAGGAATGCGGCCAGCTCGTCCGCCTTGCCCGCCTGGGCCTCCAACTGCACGAGCAGCCCGTACTTCACCGTCATGGGTATGTCCCTCCATCGTGCGCGGCCGCGACCGCGCGGTGACCGTGGGGCGACGCGTCACGCATCGCCCGTGGGTATGACAATGTGCGGCAGGCGGGACGGCGCCCTTACCGTCCGCCTCCCGCCCCATCATCGTCGGAGCCCGGCACCGGGCGGGCCACGACCGGTGATCCCGTCCCGGCCGGATTCCGTTCCGCCGGCGGCTCCAAGTCGTTGAGCAGCGCGGCCAGTTGGCGGCGCGAGGTGATGTGCAGCTTCCGGAAGACCTTGTTGAGGTGGTACTCGACGGTTGACGCGGTGATGAAGAGCCGGGTGGCGATCTCGGCGTTGGTGGAGCCGGCGGCGGCGTGCCCGGCGACCTGCCGCTCCTGCGGGGTCAGGACGTGGTCGGCGTGCGCCGATCCGGTGCGCTTGCGGGAGTGCTCGCCGGTGGCCTGGAGTTCGACGCGGGCTCGTTCGGCGAAGCCCTCCGCGCCCATGGTGGTGAACATGCCGTGGGCGAGGCGGAGTTGGACGCGGGCGTGGGTGCGGCGCTTGCGGCGGCGCAGCCACTCGCCGTAGAGGAGGTGCGTCCGGGCGAGTTCGGTGGCGATGCCGGTGCCGGACAGATGCTCGATCGCCTCCTCGTACAGGGCGCCGGCTTCGCCGGTCGTCCCGGTCCCGTCCTTGCCCTCGTCGGCCAGCAGTGCGCGGCTGCGGGCGAGGACGCCGAGCGCCCACGGGGTGCCGCTGAGGGTGGCCCGTTCGGCGAGCCGGGCGAGCGCGGCCGAGGCGGCCCCGAGGTCACCGGCCCGCACCGCGGCCTCGACCAGGTCGGGCAGCAGCCGGCTGCCCTGCCCCGGTATGTCGTCGCGGAAGCCGCGCAGCGCCCAGCCGAGTGCCTCCTGGTAGCGTCCGGCGCCGAGTTCGAGCACGGTCAGCGCCAGATGCGCGTGGCCGGCCACCACCGCGTAGCCGAGCTGGTCGCCCCACACGCGGATCGCGATGTCCGTCCCCGCCCGGGTCTGCGCCGCGCGGCCCCGCCAGGCCTCCAGCTCCACGCGGTGCGAGGACTCGCGCGGCGGCCCGCCGAGCGCCCGGGAGATCTCGTCGGCCTCCTCGAAGCACGCTTCGGCGCCCTGGAAGCGGCCGGCCCAAAGCTCGGTGTACGCAAGGGTGTTGAGGGTGACGTTGAGCGCGGGCAGCGCTCCCTGCGCACGGCTGGCGGCGGCCTGCCGCTCGACCACCGCCTGGAACCCCCGGTCGTCCCACAGCTCCTCGGCGGCGAGATAGCCGAGCAGCGCGAACGGCATGCCCGTCTCCACCGTCTCCGTGGTGCTCAACGCCTTTACCGCGAGCCGCAGTTCGGGCACCGCCGCCGCGTACCCGTGCGCGAGGCGGATGCAGTAGGCCTCGACCACCCGGTCCGGAACCAGCATCGGCAGCGAACGGTCCCACGGCATCGAGAGGACGGTGGCGGCGAGTTCGTCCAGCGCGATGCCGACCGTGTGCTCCCGGGTCATCATCGCCACCGCGAGCGCCTCGAAGACCATGTCGCGCGCCAACCGCTCGTCGTACGGCAGGACTTCGGCCGCGGCGGCCATCAGGATCGACGGCGCCAGCACCGCACGGCCGCGCAGCCAGGCGATGGCCGCGCGCAGGCGCTGGGCGCGGGCCCGGGTGGCCGGCGTGCCGAGGCCGGGGACGGCCTGGTCGAGCACGGCCTCCGCCATCGTCACGTCGCCGATCACGAGATGGGCCTGCGCGGCGGTGAAGTAGCGGTCGGCGCGGCCGCGCGGGTCGGAGGTCAACTCAGCCGCGCGGACCAGGAAGTTGGCCTGCGCCGCGTAGCCGCCACGGCTGCGCGCGCCCTCCGCCACGCGTTCCAACTCGGCGGCCACCGCGTCGTCCAGGCCGGGCGCGGCCTCCGCGAGATGCCAGGCCCGGCGGTCGGCCGCGCTGCCGGGGTCGGTCGCGGCGGCGAGCGCGAGGTGGACGTCACGGCGCCGCGCCGGTGCCGCCCCCGCGTGGACGGCCGAACGGATCAGCGGATGGCGGAAGACGGGCCGGTGGTCCCGGGTCAGTACGCCGTCCGCCACGGCCGGGTCCAGCGCGTGCGCCGGCAGCCCGAGCGCCGCCGCGGCCCGCCACAGGACCCCCGGATCGTCGGACGGCGCGAGCGCGACGACCAGCAGCAGGGCCTGCGTCTCGGCGGGCAGCGCCCGGACCCGGGTGAGGAAGTGCGCCTCCAGGCGCGGGCCGATCGGGAGCGGGGCGGACGGGGGAGGGAGGGGTCCGGTCGTGAGGTCGGCGGCGAGTTCGATGAGGGCGAGGGGGTTGCCGCGGGTCTCGGCGACGATGCGGGCGACGGCGGTGGCGGCGGAGGGGCCGGCGGGGGTGGGGCCGGCGGGGGTGGGGCGGTTGGCGTTCGTGGGGGTGGACGGGCCGGTCGGCGAGCTGGTGGGCGCGTCCGTGGCGGCGGACGGGCCGGGGTCGTTGGACGGGCCGGGGGCCGTGTGCGGCCCCGTGGTGGGGGGCGGGCCGGTGGTGGGGGGTGGCCCGGCTGCGTCGGACGGCCCCGGGGCCGCGAACGGCCCCGTCACGTCGGACGGCCCCGAGGCCGCGAACAGGCCGGTGGAACTGGCCGCCAGCAGCCGCCGGGCGTCCGCCTCGGACAGGCCCGTCAGCCGGAGGACGGGCAGCCCGTCCAGGACGACGAGGCCGGGCCCGTCGCCGTCCCACCCGCTCGGCGCCCGCCCCGTCCGGCCGTCCTCGCCGCCGCTGCCCCGTACGCCGATGATCAGCCCGATGCCGTCCGCGTGCAGCCGGCGCCCGACGAAGGCCAGCACCTCGAGGGACTCGCGGTCCAGCCACTGGGCGTCGTCCACCAGGCACATCAGCGGGCCGGTCCTGGCGACGTCCGAGAGGAGGGTGAGGGTGGCGAGCGCGGTCAGGAAGCGGTCGGCCGGCGGGCCCGCGACGAGGCCGAACGCGGCGCCCAGCGCGTCCCGTTGGGGTGCCGGCAGCCGGGTGAGCCCGTCGAGGAACGGCAGCAGGAGCCGGTGCAGGGCGGCGAAGCCGAGCCGGGCCTCGGTCTCCATGCCGACGATCCGGGCGGTGCGGAGGTCGGCGGCGGCGCCGGCCGCGTACTCCAGCAGGCGCGTCTTGCCGATGCCGGCCTCGCCGACGAGGACGACGGCGCCGCTCAGTCCTTCGCGGACGGCGGCGACGAGGGCGTCGAGCGCTTGCTGTTCGGCCTCGCGGCCGAGCAGCGGGACGGGTGCGCGGGCGGGTGCCCGTGCGGGTGGTGGCGCCGGTGGGACGGGCGGTGCGGGAGGCTGCCGGCCCGCCGGTCCGATAACGGTCATGGGGCAACGCTACGGAGCCGCGCAAGGGCTTGACCAGGCCCGAAGGGGAGAGATCCGCCGAGGATCGGGGGACCGGGTTCCGCGGGAGGTGGAAGGGACTGGGGTGTTTCCACGGTACGAATCCGCGCGCCGTGTGGTGAGCTGATCCCGCTCTCGAACCCCCTCTCGGACGCGCTCCGGACCCGCCGCACGCCGCCGACTTCCGCACGCTGCCGTAAGCCGCATCGCCGCCGTACTGCCCGCGACCGTACCCGCCGTACCCGCCGTACCCGCCCGCCGTACCCGCCGTACGCCTCCGCATCGCCGTAGACCCGCCGCACCGAAAGGCCGCCCGCCATGACGACCCCGGAATCCCCGACCACGCCACCGCCGTCCGCCGCCCCGACCCCCGTCCTCTTCATCCACGGCCTGTGGCTGCACGCCACCTCCTGGACCCCGTGGGTCGACCTCTTCCGCAGCGAGGGCTACGCGCCCGCCGCCCCGGGCTGGCCCGGCGACCCCGACACCGTTCCCGAGGCCCGTGCCAACCCGGAGAGCATCGCCGACCACGGCATCGACGACGTCGTCGACCACTACGCCGAGATCATCGGCTCGCTGGACGCCAAGCCCATCCTCGTCGGCCACTCCTTCGGCGGCATGATCGCGCAGAAGCTGCTCGGCCGGGATCTGGCGCTCGCGGCCGTCGCGATCGACGCCGCGCAGATCAAGGGCGTGCTCCCGGTGCCGCTGTCGGCGCTGCGCGCCACGCTTCCGGTGTTCAAGAACCCGGGGAACAAGCACCGGGCGGTCTCGCTGACCGCCGACCAGTTCCGGTTCGCGTTCGGCAACGCGCTGCCGGAGCAGGAGTCGGCCGACCTCTACGAGCAGTGGACGATCCCGGCGCCCGGCAAGCCGCTGTTCGAGGCCGCCGCGGCCAACTTCAACCCGCACTCGCCCGCCAAGGTCGACACCGGCAACGAGAGCCGCGGACCGCTGCTGCTGATGTCCGGCGGCCGGGACCACACCGTGCCGGAGGCCGTCGTGCGCGCCACGCTCAAGCAGTACCGGCATTCCGAGGCGGTCACTGACATCATCGACTTCCCCGACCGCGGCCACTCGTTGACGATCGACGCCGGCTGGCGGGAGGTGGCTGACGCGGCGCTCACGTGGCTGCGGCAGCAGTCGCTGTGACGTCCGCGTGAGGCGCGGCCCGGGCGTCCCGGGCCGCGTGATCCGCCCCCCGTCGTGTCCCGTTGATCGCACACCCACCCCAAGGGAGCAGCCATGGACCTCCAGTTGACCGGCCGTACCGCAGTCGTGACCGGCGCGAGCCGGGGCATCGGCCTTGCCGTGGCGCGCGGACTGCTCGACGCGGGCGCGCGGGTGGTGGCCGGCGCGCGCGAGATCACCGACGAGCTGAGCGCGCTCGCGGCCGCGGGCGAACTGACCACCGTCAAGGCGGACTTGACCGCCCAGGACGGCCCGGCGGCGATGGTCGAGGCCGCGGTGTCGGCGTACGGCGGCGTGGACATCCTCGTCAACAACGTCGGCGGCGTCCGCCCCCGCACCGACGGCTTCCTCTCGGTGACCGACGACGACTGGACGTCCACCCTGGCCGTCAACTTCCTGGCCGCCGTCCGCACCACCCGCGCCGCGCTGCCGCACCTGCTGGAGGCGGACGGCGGCAGCATCGTCACCGTCTCGTCCGTCAACGCCTTCCTGCCCGACCCCCTGGTGATCGACTACAGCGCGGCGAAGGCCGCCCTGTCCAACTTCTGCAAGTCGCTCTCCAAGCAGGTCGGCCCCCAGGGCGTCCGCGTCAACACGGTGAGCCCCGGCCCGGTCTCGACATCCCTGTGGCTCTCCGACAACGGCGTCGCCGCGACCGTAGCCCGCGCGGCGGGCGGCACCCCCGAGGACATCGCCGCCCAGGCGGCCGCCGACGCCCCCACCGGCCGCTTCACCCACCCCGAGGAGGTGGCCGACCTGATCCTCTTCCTGTCGAGCCCCCGAGCAGCAAACATCACAGGCGCCGACTACGTGATCGACGGCGGCCTGGTCAACACCCTCTAGCCCGCCGCCCGACTCATCGATGCAGACCGGGGCGGGTCGGTCGGCCCATGAATGCCAGAATCGTCGCCCCTGTTCTGCCAGATCGGTCGCACGTCGGCGCGAGGGTCGGTCCTGGGCTCACCCGGCTGCCGGGGGCCCGTACAGGTCCTCGATCTGGCGCTCGCCGCGGGGGCAGGCGGCCATCATTCCGTTCGGCGTCTCGTAGCTGCTGGTCGGCTGTTCGCGGCAGGCCCTCTCGCCGTGCCAGGAGCAGCCGCCCCGCTGTCCTACGGTGCCTTTGTTGTGCAGCGTTGCGTCGTAGGCGTGCTTCACGATTGCCATGCGAGCTCCCGAAGTGAGCCGGAACCAGGGGGTCAACGGTAGCCAGTGGCGGGGGCGCGGGAGGGGTGCGAGGCGGCATTGGTCGGGGGTGTTTTCCTGAAGCGGGGAGGCGGAGCCGGCGGGCTTCTACGCTGCGGGGGTGGATGACGTGGAGCGGGCCGGTGGGGCGGTGGTCGGGTCGGCGGTGGGGGACGCGCTGGGTGCGCCGTTCGAGTTCGGGCGGCGGGGGTGTTCTCGGGGCGGTTTCCGGAGTCCGGGGTCGGTGGGGAGATGTGCGGGGGCGGCGGCTGGGAGCCGGGGGAGGCGACGGATGACACGCAGATGGCCGTGCACGTCGGGGAGTCGCTGGTGGAGCGGGGCGGGTTGGACCTGCCGGACGTCTTCGCGCGTTTCCGGCGGTGGGCGGCGGCCGATCCGAAGGACATCGGTTTGCAGACCGAGGACGTCCTGACCACCGGCCTGCCGTGGGACCGCGCGGCCGAGGAGCACTTCCGGACCAATCACCGTGCCGCCGGGAACGGCGCCCTGATGCGGGCGGCCACGTCAGGCGTCTACTTCGCCGGGCACGGCCGGGCCGCCACGATGGAGGCCGGGCGGCGCCTGGCCGCGCTCACCCACGGAGACCCGGCCGCGTGGGAGGGCACCGCGATCTTCCACGAGTTGCTGCGCGTGGCGCTGACGGGCGGCGATCCGATCGCCGCGATCCCCGACACCTTGACCGCCGCGCGCCCCGAGCACCGTGAGCGCTATGCGACGGTGCTGGCCCGCGACTGGCGGCCCGAGCAGGCCACGGAGTTCAACGGCGCCGTCTGGCCCTGCCTCGGCTCGGCCGTCTGGGCGGTGCGGACCACCGGTTCCTACGAGGCGGCGGTACGCGCCGCGATCGACCTGGGCGGCGACACCGACACCGTGGCCGCGGTCACCGGCGCCCTGGCCGGCGCGGTCCACGGCCTCAGCGCCGTCCCCACCCGGTGGACGGACCCCCTCCACGTCCCCCTCCCGGGCGCGACCGCCCCCCACCGCGTCCTCGACGCGACCGATCTCGCGGACCTGGCCCGCCGCCTTCTGGCCGCACCGGATGATGGCCGGCAATGACGGCAGCGACTCAACACCGTTGGAGCGCCGGGTGCCGTCGGCAGGCCGAGTCTGTGAGCGGTCACCCCGAAGGCCGGGTGATCGCCTGCTCCAGGAGGCCTTGGAGGACCCGCTGCTGGTCGGCGCTCAGGCCGGCCAGGGGTGAGTCCTGGACGAGGAGTTCGAGAAGCCGCTCGCGCAGATCGGTGCCCGCCGGCGTGAGGACCAGGAGTCTGGCGCGGCGGTCGGTGGGGTGGGGGTGGCGTTCGACCAGGCCCTGTTTCGCGAGCTTGTCGATGACGAACGTGGCGTTGGACGGCTCGCAGCTCATGCGTTCGGCGAGCTCGCCCATGGTCATCGGCCCGGTCATCTCGCGCAGCGCCGTCGCCTGGGCCGCGGTGAGCCCCAGCGGGACGGCGCGCTCGCGTACGTGCTGGGCGATCCGCTGTGCCATTCCGTTCAGCAGGCCGCACAGCTCCCGCTCGGCGGCGGCGTGTGACTGCGAGGGCGTCGTCATGTCTTCATCCTAGCAAGTCCATCAAGTAAGAATATTTCTAACTTGCATGATTCTAACTTGACTCATATGGTGGCGCCGTCGCCCCGCAATGCCGGGCGACGACCTGCCAGGAGGACGGGGATGAGGATCATGGCGCAGTCCGCCACCGAACAGCTGCGGGTGCCGGCCGGCACGCGTTCACTGCTGCTGGGCGACACCCGGGTGTCATACGTACCGGACGGGGAGGTGCTGCTCAGACCGCGCGAGATGTTTCCCGACAGCACCCGCGAGACGTGGGCCGCCCACCCCGAACTCCTCGACCGTTCCGGCAGCCTGGTGGCGAGCATCGGCGGCCTGCTGGTGGAGAGCGGCGACCGTGCGCTGCTGATCGACGCGGGCTTCGGACCGCGGTCGCTGCCGCCCGCGCCGGACGGCCCGCGCGGCGCGATCCACGGTGGCGGCCTCCTGGACCAGCTGGCCCGGCTCGGCCGCCGGCCCGAGGAGATCGAGGCGGTGGCCATCACCCACCTGCACCCCGACCACACCGGCTGGGCCTGGCATCCCGCCGGCGACCTCGGCCGCCCCGCGTTCGCCCACGCCGACTACCTCGTCTCCGCGCCGGAATGGGCCTCGCACCGCGACCAGTTGGAGCCGCACGAGGCCGCCGGGCTGGCCCCGAACGTACGCACCGTGGCCGACGGGCAGGAGGTCTTCCCCGGCGTACGGATGCGGATCACCGCCGGACACACGCCCGGACACGCCGAGTTCGTCATCAGCTCGGGCGGCAGCCGGCTGATCGCCTTCGGCGACGCGCTGCACTCGCCGATCCAGGTCGCCCACCCCGAATGGTCCTCGGCGTTCGACCACGACCCCGTCGGGTCGGCCGGCCATCGGCGCCGGCTGGTCGCCGAGTTGGCGGAGCCCGGCACGTTCGGTTTCGGCATCCACTTCGGTGACGTGATGTTCGGGCACGCCGAACGGGACGGCGAGCGGTTGACCTGGCGCCCGCTGGAGCGTACGCGGCGCCGGCCGGAGCGCACACCGCGCCCGCTGGACGGCAGGGGGCGTCCGCTGGACAACGGGCGGCGCCCGCCGGCCTCGTGAGACCGGGTCGCACGGCTCTCACCCGTTGAAGCACCGGTCGGCCAACTCGGGGGTACCCCATGGAAACCGCAGTATCCGCAGCGTGCGGCGCCCGCCGGGGCACGCAAGCCGTGCAGCCGGGGGCCGGCTCGGTGCCGCAACCCGTACGGCCCGGGGCCGGCTCGCTGCCGCAACCCCTGCGGTCCGGGGTCGGCTCGCTGCCCGGCTCCGGCCGCCGCAACGCGGTGGTGCTGGTCGGCTTCACCGCCGTGACCAACCTCGCCGACGGCGTGATGAAGATGGCGCTCCCGGTGCTCGCCGCCCGCCTCACCAGCTCTCCGTCCCAGGTCACCGCCGCTTCCCTGACGCTCACGCTGCCCTGGCTGCTCGTCGCCCTGCACGTCGGTGTGCTCGTGGACCGGTTCGACCGCCGGTGGCTGCTGTGGGGCGCGAACGGGATGCGGCTGGTGGCAATGGGCCTGCTCACCGCCTCCGCCGTGACCGGCGGCATCAGCCTCGGCCTGCTCTTCGCGGCCGGCGCGGTGCTCGGCGTCGCCGACGTGCTGGCGGCCACCTCCGCGTCCGCCCTGGTCCCGGCCGCGGTACCGGCGGCGGGTCGGGAACGGGTGAACACCTGGATGGTGGGCGCCGAGACCGTGGGACAGGAGTTCGCCGGCCCCTTCGTCGGCGGACTGCTGCTGGCCACCGGAACGGCTCTGGCGCTGGGAGCCGCCGGCGCCGCCTACGCGGTCGCGGCCCTCGTCCTGCTGCTGCTCGCGGGCCGCTTCCGGGCCGAGGGGCGCGCTGCGGGGGCGCCGGGCGCGGGGATGCTGGCAGCGGGGGCACCGTCCGCAGTGGCACTGGCCGCGGGGGCGCCGTCCGCCTCCGTCAACAGCCGGATCGCCGAGGGGATGCGCTTCCTGTGGCGGGACCGGCTGCTGCGGACGCTGTCGGTGGTCGTCGCCGTGCTCTCCGCCACCTGGGGCGGCTGGTTGGCGATCATGCCGCTCTACGCCAGGGAGGCCATGCACCTGGGGCCGAGGCAGTACGGCATCGTGCTCAGCGCCCTGGGGGTCGGAGGTCTGGCCGGCGCCGTGGCCGTGACCTGGGTGAACCGGCTGCTCGGCGCGCGCAGGGCCATGCTCGCCGACCTGCTCGGCACCACCGCGATGGTGGCTCTGCCCGCCGTGACCACCAGTATCTGGGCGGTAGCGGCGGGCGCCTTCCTCGGCGGCATGGGCGGCACGCTCTGGTCGGTCAACGCCCGTACCCTCACCCAGAACATGGTCCCGGACGAGATGCTCGGACGCTACGGCGCGGCATCCCGGCTCTTCACCTTCGGCGCCATGCCGCTGGGCGCGGCGCTGGTGGGCGTGCTGGCCGAACTGGCCGGCATGCGAACGGCGTTCGGCCTGTTCGCACTGGTCACCGCGGCGACCCCGGTGTTCTTCCTCAGGAACGTGACCGAACCGGACCTGAGGGCCGGCCGCTGAGGCCGCTCCGACGACGTCCCGGAGGCCGAACCCGCGACGCCGCCGCGTCGCCCATTCACGCGCAGGCGGTCCGCAGCGGCGGCCGGCAACAGCCGACCGCGTACGAGGCCGCCGACGACCGGTACCCGCCGCCGCCCCGACGAAGTGCGCGCCGATCTGGACGCCGGCCGGGACAGCCCGGCCGTCGCGACCGACGCCACGACCCCGTGGCCGCCCCTCGCCCGCTCCCACCCGACGGCGCTTCCTGCTCCCGTGTCCCCGTCAAGCGGCCTCCCTCCGCATCCGTCCACGACCCCGGAACGGGGTCCGCACAGACGACGAACGGGACGACTCCAGGTCGACACCTGCCGGCAGGGACTGCTCCAGGTGTGCCTTGTCGCGCCGGATCAGGGGCAGACGGCAAGAAGGCGAAGTCGGCCGGGACGACGAATCGAGGCCCCCGTGCAACGAACCCGACGCACCGCGACCTTCGCGGCGACGAACGCCGCGCGGGGCCGGCTCCGTCCGGCCGCCGCCTCGGGAGCGGGACGGTGAACGGCGGCCTGCCGCCGCTGCGGGAGCGGCACATGGCGGCGGTCTTCATCGTCGTCATGTACGCGGGGCTTGGTGTCCTGCTGGCCGGGCTGCTCGCTCTGGGGCTCGGGGGAAGCAGCTCCTGGGGAGGGGTGGCGGCTGCCGCGGGCGGGATCGGCGGAGCTGCCTTCGGCCTGTGGATGATCCACCGGACCCCGGAGGAAGAGCGCATGGACGACAGCCCGTACTCCTGAGGGGGCGGGTCCTGAGGGGGCGGGTCCGCGCCCGCCCCCTGCCTGCGGGGTCAGGGGACGAGGTGGCCGGCGGCGCGGAAGAGTTCGTACCACTCGGCACGGGTCAGGCGGAGGTCGGAGCCCTGGGCGGCGCCCGCGACGCGTTCGGGGGTGGTGGTGCCGAGCACGACCTGCATCTGGGCGGGGTGGCGGGTGATCCAGGCGGTCGCGATGGCGATGGCGGGGACGTCGTACTGGGCGGCGAGCCGGTCGATGACGGCGTTGAGCTCGGGGTAGTCCGACGAGCCGAGGAAGACACCGGTGAAGAAGCCGGCCTGGAACGGCGACCACGCCTGGATGGTGATGTCGTTCAGGCGGCAGTAGTCGACGATCCCGCCGCCGTCGAGGGTGGCCCCCTGCTGCTCCGCGAGCATGTTCGCGGCGACCCCCTGGGCGATGATCGGCTCGTGCGTGATCGACAGCTGGAGCTGGTTGGCCACGATGGGCTGGCGCACGTACTTGCGCAGCAGGTCGATCTGGCGCGGAGTGTGGTTCGAGACACCGAACGTGCGCACCTTGCCCGAGGACTCGAGCTCGTCGAACGCGCGGGCCACCTCCTCGGGCTCGACGAGCGCGTCGGGGCGGTGCAGCAGCAGGATGTCGATGCGGTCGGTGCCCAGGGCCGCGAGCGAGCCCTCGACCGACTCGATGATGTGCTCGTAGGAAAAGTCGTAGTACGGCCCGTCCGGCACGATCCCGGTCTTGGTCTGGATGGTGATCTCGTCGCGCTGCGACGGGGTCAGTGCCATCGCCTCGGCGAAGCGGCGCTCGCATGCGTGCAGCTTGCCGCCGTAGATGTCGGCGTGGTCGACGAAGTCGATCCCCGCGTCACGCGCGACGCGGACGAGTTCGCGGACGTCCTCGTCGGACTTGTCGGCGATACGCATCAGGCCGAGCACGATGTTCGGGGCGAGGATGTCGGTGCCGGGCATGATGAAGGTCTTCACGGCGGTTTTCCTTTCGATGTTCAGGTCTGCACAGTACAAGCGGAGCCCCGCCGCCCTTGACCCCGGCAGGCGCACCGGGGCCGAGCCGCCTGCGACGATCACGGTCCGCTGCCGACCTGCTGCTGCCCGTACCGGAGCGGCACCGCCCCGCCCGCCCCTCACTTCATGGCGGACGCCGCCCGACCCGTGGCGCCCCGGCCGGGCACCGCAGTGATTATGACGGACCGTCATGCTTTCCGCGTACATTTCTCGCTTTCCCGTACATGGGGGGAAGGCGCTCACCTACCGTCGGCGGCGCGGTCTCGGGGATCGGGGGATCACGTCCCGGCTCTGTGCGCCAGGTGGCGTAGACGCGTTCGCAGGCTAGGCATATCCAAGTAAGCCAGGGGGGCGGGGAGCCCGCCTGGTCAGGGGAGGGAACCCGCGTGGAATCGAGCGACCCCGTCAACCAGTCGATCTTCCTTGTGGACATCGAGAACTTCAGCACCAGGCCGCAGGCCGTCCAGGCCCTGCTGCACGACCGGCTGTACGAGGTGCTGTCGTTCGCCCTGCGGAAGTCCCGGATCGACGAGTCCGCGTGCCGGTACCAGGACTGCGGCGACGGTGTGCTGTACCTGCTGCCCGCCACGGTCAGCACCGCGGTGCTGCTGCGGGAGCTGGTGCGCGGGCTGCAGGACGCGCTCGCCGCGCACCACGCCTCGTACCGCGAGGACCACGCCATGCGGCTGAGGGTGGGGCTCCACCACGGCGCGGTGAACGTCAACGGCAACCGCTTGACCAGCGACGCGATCAACGACCTGTCGCGGCTGGTGGACGCCGGCCCGGTCAGGCGGGTGCTGGCCACCGCCGAGCGCGCGCACATGGTGCTGGTGGTCTCGGAGTACGTGCACCAGTCGGTGGTGGTCGGCCGGCATCCGGGCATCGACCCGGCGGCCTACCTGCCGTTCGACTTCGTCACCAAGCACCAAGAGGCTCGGCGGGGATGGGTGACCGTTCCGGGTTACCCGTCCCCGCCCGGGCTCCCGGCGGCGCAAGGGGGGTCGGGCGCGGGAGCGGAGGGGGGCTCCCCCGTGCCCGGTGCCGCCCCGGGAGCGGGGGGCGGGGCAGCCGCCGGGGGAACTGCCCCGCTCCCCTCGAATGCGGCCGTCCCGGTCCCGGCCGCCGCGATCCCGGTCGTTCCGGCCCCGGCCGCCCCGGACCCTGCCGCCCCGATCCCGGCCGCCCCGGTCCCTGCCGCCCTGAACCAGGAGGACGGGCCCGCGGGCCGCTCGATCCACATCAGTGGCGACTACGTGGCGGGCGACCACGTCCGCGTCGCAGGTGACTTCACCAAGCAGGTGGCCGACAAGATCGTCACGATCCACACCACGGGCCCGGTCACGACATGACCACCCCGCCCGCCCTGGCTCCCACGGCCACGCCCACGACGCCCCCGCCCACGACCGCGCCCCCGGCGAACGGCAGCGCCCCGCCCCCCGGCAACGCGCCGCCCGCCGGCGACCCTTCCTCCGCGACGCCCCCGGGCGCCGACAAGGCCGCCGACGCCAACCAGCCGGGCGGCGGCCAGGACGCGAACGCCGCCGGCGCCACCGGCCGCCCCGGCCAGGGCAGCAAGCGCAGACGCCTCCAGGAGGAGGCGCGCATCAAGGTGGAGGGCGACTCCGTCGCCGGCGACAAGATCTACGTGAACGGCACCTGGCGCCAGGTGCGGCCGCGGCCGGTGCCGGACGCGTACGTGCAGGCGGCACGGCACGCCTTCCATCCGCCGCCGCACTGGGCGGAGTTGTACGACAACGCCTGGCGTAAGCGCTCGATGGTGCTCCGCGGCCCGGCGGGCTGCGGCAAGACGGCCGCCGCCCTCAGGCTCCTGCTGAAGGCCGGCGCCTGTTCGTGGCACTTCCTCGACTCCGTCGCGGACCTCGGCTGGCTGACCGACGTCGAGAGCCTGGGCGAGCGCCCCGGCCTGCTGGTCACCAGCCCGCAGGACGCCGCCGAGTTGCGCGAGGCGCGCCTGGAGGGCCTGGAGGACATGCTGGAGAAGGCGGGCGCCCACCTGGTGCTGACCGTGGGGTCGGAGCCCCGGCTCGACCGCGACCTGGCCGGCTACCTGAAGCGGCTGGCCCGGCCCGAGGACCTCCGGGACGTCCTGCTCGCCCACCTGGTGCGCCGCGTCAGCGAACGCGAGGCCGCGGAGCTGCTCGCCGGGCCCGAGGCGGCAGCCCTGATCGCCGACCACCTCGGGGAGAACGCGGCATGCAGGACCGCGGCCCTGGCCGCCGACGTCCTCGCCGACGAGCACCTCGGCGGCGCCCTGGACTGGGACCGGGTCAGGGCGCTGATCAAGGAGAGCGAGAGCGAGGACCCCGAGACCCGGTTCGAGCAGCTCGCCGATCCGGTGCTGCGCACCCACGCCGTCGCCCTCGCCGTCCTCAACGGCCTGCCGCAGGAGGACATCGCGCTGGCCGGCGCCGCACTGCTGCGGCGCTTCGAACCCGAAGGCCGGGTGATCGGGTCCGCCGCCGACACCGACCAACTCCCGCGCGTCCGCGACCCGTTCGCCCTGTCGCACCGGCACGAGCTGGAGCGGTTACGGGCCCGTACGTCCTCGGGGCTGACCCGCGGCGAGTTCGGTGATGTGCCGTGCACGGTCATCGAGTACCGGGACGGCGGCGATCCGAGCCGGCTGATCCGGCACGTGTGGACGGAGTACCGGGCCCAGCAGGAACTGCTGGCGTGGCTGGGGGAGTTGGTCGACTCCGGTTCCGACCAGATCCTCAGTTTCGCCGGCACCGCGCTCGGTCTGATCGCCTCCGTGTCCTTCGACCTGCTGAGTGCCCGGGTGTTCCCGCAGTGGATCGCGGACCGTCAGCACGGCCGCCGGCGCCGTGACGCGGTGGCCCACGCGCTGCGGGTGTGCGTGCGGAATCCGGAGCTGCGGCCCGGGGTCAGTGCCCTGGTCGACGCCTGGTTCATGTCCGGGCAGTGGGAGTCGCAGGCCGCCGCGGCCCGCGCCTACGGACGGTGCCTGGGCGGCGCCGACCTGACGGCCGCCCTGGAGGGTCTGTCCCGGCTGGGCACGGTGGGGGACGTGGCTGTCGACGTCGCCGTCGGGGACAGCTTCGCCGACCTGATCGAGGAGGATCTCGCCGGCAACGCGCCGCTGGTCCTGCGGACGCTCGTCAGGATGGTGGCGGAGCCCGAGACCCGGGAGTGCGGGCACCTCAGCTTTCTCATCCTGGCCGACACCCTGGTCATCGAGGACGCCGAGCCCGCGCCGGGCGCCTCCGCCGCCAGCCGGCCCACTCTGATGCACCTGTCGATGACCGACGAGCGGCTGCGCGGTCTGCTGGCCCAACTGTGGTCCGAGGTGATCTGCGGTGAGCTCTACGGCGACCTGGCGGCCGGGGTGCTGACCAGCTGGGCCGCCCAGTCCGAGGCGGATCCGCAACTGCTGGACGCGTTCGTCCGCATCATGCGCGACCTCGCGCAGCGCGACACCCGCACCCGGGAGCTGCTGCTGCGCTACGCGGTCGGCTGGGACGCCCGCGGGAGCCTGCGCCCGCTGCACCGGGCGGCGGCGCTGCTGCGGTCCGTGCTGAACCCGTGACCGGGCGGGCCGGCGGGGACGGCCGGGCCGCCGAGCCCCGGGCCGCCCAGCCCCCCGGAATTCGTCCCGCCGTCCCGCCGCGATCCGTCCCGCCGGAACCGGCCAGAGCTTTCCCTCCGCGTCCACACGATCCGATTGAGGAGGTGCCACGGTGGCCGAACCCGTGTCACTGATCGCCAGCCAGACCTCGGTGCCCCGGGTGGCGCTGGGCCCGACCAAGAGCAAACTCCCGTACCTGGCGGTGGTGTACGCCACGGCGAGCGGCGACGTCGAGTGCTTCGACGGGCGCCCGCTGTCGCCGTCACGGCAGGTCTTCTCCCGGTACCGCACCCGGTACGAGGTCGACATGCGCGACCAGTCCCGTACGGTCCTGCTGGGCCGCACCCCGATCGTCTCCCGGGACAAGGTGCACGAGTTCGAGGTGACGGTCACCTTCGGCTTCCACATCGACGGCATCGAGGGAGCCAAGGCGTGGGTGGCCGGCGGGCAGCCGGACGCGCTCGCGGTGGTCTACGGATACGTCAACTCCCTTTTCCACAGCACCGGTCAGAACTTCGACATCGAGGACTCCTTCGGCCTGCAGAGCGCGCTGAACCAGCACTGCGCGGGATCCGTGCCGCTGCACCCGGGCCTTCGCTTCCACGACTGCCGGGTGTCGGTCCGGCCGGACGCCGCCTCCCGGTCCTACCTCAACGGCCTGCTGGAGGCCCGGCGCACCGAGACCACGGGCCGAGCCGTGCACCAGGCCGACGTGGGCGAACTGAGCCGGCGGATCGAACTGGACACGCAGCGGCAGTTGGCCGACCTGGAGACGACCAGGAGGCAGGACGCCGCCCTCGGCTCGGTGCTCAACACCAGCGAGAGCATGATCCGTTACTACCTGGTCACGCACCCCGAGGACGCGGCCAGCGCGGTCGGGATGATGCGGCAGTTGGAGGAGGCCAGGTCCCACCACACCGGCGAGCAGTACGACCGCGCCCTGGGCCTGTTCAAGATGATGACGGACAAGGGGCTCATCCTGCCGGGTGACGTCAACCCCATGCGGGACCAGCTGGTCGGGCAGGTGCAGGCCGCCACGGGCGGTCTGGCGGCCGATCCGGCACGGCCGAACGTCGGCTGGGACACGCCGCTGGCGCTGGGCGACGCGGCCGCGGCGGGGTTCGCGGCGGGGTCCGCGGCCCACGCCGGACCCCCGCCGCGGTACCCCCGGGCCGGCCAGGACGGGGCGGGGGCCGCAGCCCCCCAGGGCGCCGGGGAGTTCTACGAGCCGACGCTCGTCACGCCGACCGCGAAACCGCCCGCGTCCCCCGCGTTCCCCGCGGCCACGCTGATCTACCTGGTGCTGGACGAGTCGCTCGCGCCCGGCGCGCTGGACGAGCTCAACCGCGGCCTGAGCGCGCTGCACGACGCCCTGTCCGGCAACCCGGTCGCCTCCGCCGCCGTCCGGCTGTGCGTACTCGGCATGGCGGCCGACACGCAGATACGGCTCACGCTGGATCACGTCGGCCCGGGCACGCGGACCCCCATCCTCGTCCGCCGCCCCGGCCTGTCCTACGCGCACGCGTTCCGCACCCTGCTCATGCTGCTGCCGCAGGACGTGGCCCTGGTCAAGTCGCAGCACACAGCGGTGCTGCGGCCGATGGTGTTCCTGCTCAGCGGCCACGCGCCCGACGACGGCAACTGGTCGGACGCGCACGACGAACTGGTGGACGTGTCCCGGCACCCGTCGGCGCCGCAGATCATCGCCTGCGGGCTGGGCGAGGCGGAGCCCGGTGCGATCGGGCGCATCGCCTCCCGCGCGGAGTTCGGCCACGTCGCCGCGCCGCACTCGGACGCGGCGTCGGCGGCACACAGCTACGCGGCGTACCTGCGCGACTGCGTCCTCGACTTCGGGCAGCAACTCGCCGCCGGAAGAAGCGAGTTCAACGTGCCCGCCCCGGACGGCTTCCGGCCGGCCACCGACGTTCTCTGAGCCCGTATGCACGGCGTACCTGGAAGGACTTCGACAATCATGGACGGCAACCGGGGACACCTGCTCCCCATCTATGTCCTGGCCGACGAGTCGGGCTCGATGGTCGACGACATCGGCGACCTCAACGACGGGCTGCGCTCGCTGCACCAGGCGCTGCTCGGTGAACCGATGGCCGCGGCCAAGGTGCGCTTCTCCGTGCTGGGATTCGCCGACGACGTGGCCGAACGTGTCCGCATGGTGGACCTGCGCACCGCCGCGGAACTGCCCCAGTTGTACACGCGGGGCATGACGAGTTACGCCACCGCGTTCGCCGACCTCGCCGGCCGGATCCCGCGCGACGTGGCCGCCCTCAAGAGCGAGGGCTACAAGGTGCACCGGCCCGCGGTGTTCTTCCTCAGCGACGGCGCGCCCAACCCCGACGAGGACTGGCGGTCGGTGCACCGGCGGCTCACCGACAAGGCGTCCACCCCGGCCGCGCCGAACATCATCGCCTGCGGCATCGGCGAGGCGGACGCGGCGACGATCGCGGAGGTGGCCACCCAGGAGGAGTTCGGCTTCGTCGCCAGGCAGGGGGTGGACGTGGGCGCTGCCATCGCCAAGTTCTGCACCTCGCTGACCAAGAGCGTGATCGCGTCGGGGCGTTCGCTCAACTCCGCCGATCCGCAGCTCGTGGTGGACCGCCCGGACGGCTTCACCCTCGCGATCGAGGTGATCTGACGTGGCGTCCCTCTTCGGCCGCAGGGCCACCGAACCCCGGCCGCCCGGGGCCGACTTGCTGCCGCCGGAGCCCGTGGCGGCTTACGGGCACGACGTGTTGCCGCCGGGACCCGCAGCAGTACACGGGCAGGACGTGCAGCCGCCGGAGCCCGTGGCGGCGTACGGGCCGGACGTGCTGCCGCCCGGCCCCGTTGCGGCACAGCCCCGGCACGCGAAGGACCCACAGCCGCCCGCCTCGCGCACCGCCGACCGCACCGACCCCTGGCGGCCGGTCGTCGTCGGCCGCCCGGTGGCCGACTTCCCGGCCGCGCCGCCCACCGGCCTGTCCTACCGGCCCGACACGCTGTGCGACGGATGGTCAACTCCGGCGCTGCACTTGCGACTTGCGTCCGTACGCGGCTACCAGCACCGCTACGACGGCCGTCCGCGGGAGGACGACGCGGCCGCCGCTTACCACCCGGAGACCGGCACGGTGGCCTTCGCCGTCGCCGACGGGGTGTCCGACGCCCGGCAGCCGCACGTCGGGTCCCAACTCGCCTGCCGCAGCGCCGTCGACGAACTGCTGAGCCAGCTGACCGCGTCCGGTGTGCACAACACCGACTGGTCGAGGCTGCTGACCACCGTCCACTGGCAACTGGTCGAGCAGGCCCGGCGCATCCTGCACCGGCCGGACGCCGACGTGCTCGCCACCGAGGAGCTGCTCGCCACCACCCTGGTGGCCGGCACCGCCACGCCCACGCCGCAAGGGGTGGAGGTCGCCGTGGTGTCGGTGGGGGACTCCGGGGTCTGGCAGCTGAAGGGTGGCCGGATCCACCGGCTGGTCGGCGGCAAGGACTCCACCGCCGACGGACTGGTCTCCTCCACCGTCAGCCCGCTGCCGCGCATCCCCCAGCACTTCCGGCCGCAGACGTTCTACCTCGACCCGGGCAGCGTCGTCCTGGTCGGCACCGACGGCTTCGGCGACCCGGTGGGTGACGGCGAGGGAGACGTCGCCCGGCTGTTCGTCCGCGAACTCCGGGAGCCCGTCAGCCCGTTGCGCTTCGCCCATCTGCTGGACTTCTCCCGGGAGACCTTCGACGACGACCGGACCCTGGTCGCGCTGTGGAACACCGGCCACGGGTCGGAGGTGCGACCGGCGTGAGCGTGATCCACTTCGACCCCGCCGAACTCGGGCCGTACCAGGACCGCCTGCTGGACGAGGGCGGCCAGGGAAAGGTGTTCGGCGTACCGACGCCGCCCGGCGGGCTGACGGGGGAGTACGTCTACAAGGAGTACCTGCCCGGAGTCCCGGTCTCCGCCGACCTGTTGGAGCAGATGGCCGGGTTCCTCGACTCCGTCGAACCGGACGACCGCAGGCTGCTCGACTCCCGGCTGGCGTGGCCGATCGCGCTCGGCCGGCAGGACGCGCGGCTGACCGGATTCCTGATGCGGCGGGTGCCGACCGCGTTCTTCATCGAGATCGCCGGCAGCTCCAAGGCCCAGAGCCTCCAGTATCTGCTCAACGCGCAGACGTACCAGCGCGCCATCGGCCTGCACGTGGACGACGCCCAACGCCTCGAACTCCTCAAGGACCTGGCCGTCCTGATCGCCCGACTGCACCGGCTCGACGTGGTGGTGGGAGACCTCTCGCCGAAGAACGTGCTGTTCACCCTCCTCGGACGGCCGCGCTGCCTGCTGATCGACTGCGACTCCATGCGCTACCGCGGGCAGTCGGTGGTCGAGCAGGTGGACACGACCGGCTGGGAGCTGCCGGACGGGGAGGAGAAGGCGACGCCGTCCTCCGACGCGCTGAAGTTCGGACGCCTGGCCGTCCGGCTCTTCAACGGCGACCAGGACAGCCTTGACGCGAAGCCGCTCGTGGCGATCTCACCGGCCCTGGCCGACCTCGCCCGGCAGAGCCAACTGCCCGACTCCGGCAGCCGGCCGACGGTGGACGACTGGGTGGAGCCGCTGGAGCAAGCGCTGGACCGGATGCTGGACGAACCGCCCGTGCCGGACCCGGAGCAGACGCAGACCGCGCTGTCCTCCGTCCTGTACGCGACCCCGAGCCACCCGCCGCCGCCGGCCGCCGCACCGGCACCGCCACAGGGCTTCGTGCTGCCGCCCCGGGTCGTCCCGTCGCAGCACACCCCCTACGGCCGGCCGCCGCGGCCCCCCGGACGGGCGAAGGGCGTGGTGTCGTTGGCCGTCTCGCTGACCGTCCTGGCCCTCCTGGGGTTCGGCATCGACCAGGCCTCCGGGGGCAGCCCCTCGAATGGCACCGGCGTGTCCAGCACGCAGGACGCCGGCCAGCCCGGCGTGGAGGACACCGGTCTGCCCACGACCGAGGACACCGGACTGCCGAGCACCCAGGAGACCGCTCTCGACCCCGGCACCGACGACTCCTCGGGCGGATACCCGGACACCCCCACCGACGACCCCGGTACCGAGGAGAGCACCACACCCGACCTGCCGGACGGTCAACTGCCGGTGGACACCTCCGCGGTCGACACGGATCCCGAGGCGGTCGCGGTGGGCGACCTGTTCAGCCGGTTCTACGGGGCGATCGACGCCCAGGACTACGACACCGCGCTGTCGCTCTACGACCCGCGGACGACGTCGGTCGATGTGAATGACGACGCCAGCACCTCGCGGTGGAAGCACACGATGAGCACCACCCAGGAGTCCGACGTCGCCCTCGTCGGACTCACCGCCTCGGGCTCCGACACCATGGCCTCGGTGACCTTCCGCAGCCACCAGGACCCCGGGTACGGACCGGGCGGCGCGGAGGACGAGACCTGCACGGACTGGGCGGTGACCTATGAACTGACCAGCACGGACGGTGAGTACCACATCCTCAAGGCGCCCCGGGGCGGCGTCAGCCACAGCGGATGCTGAGGTGGCCCGGTGAGGTGGGCTGATCCGGTCCCGTACTGGATCGTCCAGTTGGCCGTCGACGGGCCGGGCACGGGGGAGGGGGCGGGCGCGGGCGCGGGGGCGGGTTCGGGTGCGGGCGCGGACGCATCGCGGGCGCGCAGGTCGGAGGAGTGGCACAAGGCCGTCGACCACGCGATGACCTTGGCGGGCATCGACCGGGAGCTGTGCGTGTCGCATGAACAGGGGTCAGGGGTACTGCTGTTGGTGCCTCAGCGGTACAGCGCCGCGACGCTGCTGCGCGACATGGTGCGCGTACTCGACGGCCTGCTCTCCGTGTTGCGCGAACGGTCCGGTGCCGACCGCCGGATACGGCTGCGGGTCGGGTTCGCCGACGGTCCGGTGGCCGAGCACGGCGGCCGGCCGGCCGGGCGGGCGGTCGGTGAGGCCGCCCAACTGGTCGGAGCCGAGCCGGTACGGCGGGCGCTGCGGGCCGTGCCGGACGCGAACATGGTCGTCGTCGTGTCCGACCGGATCTACCAGACGGTGGTGACGGGCGGGTATCGCGGAATCCGGGCGGCGGAGTACGGGTCGTTCGACATCGGGACGGGGGAGCGCGGGGGCGTGCGGGCGTGGGTGCGGCTGCCTGGGGGGTACCGGGCACCGCGGTTGGTGCCGGGGGCGGCTGGGAGGGGGGCCGTTGCAGGTGCGGGGGATGCCGGGGCCGTTGCGGATGCCGGGTCCGGGGGCGCCGGGGCCGTTGCCGATGCCGATGCCGTTGCCGGGGGTACGGGGGCCGATGCCTCGGTCGAGGACGCCGCCGGTTACCGGGACATCCCGCTCGGCGAGGGCAGGGACGGTGTGGTGTACACGGTCACCAGGCCGTACCCCGGGCTGCCCGGCCACCTCGCGTACAAGGAGTACCGGCCCGGGCGGCTGGCCGACCCCCAACGGCTGGCGACCATGGCCGCGTTCCCCACCACCCTCAGCGCCGCCGATCGTGCCTTCCTCGACTCGCGTCTGCTCTGGCCGCTGGCGCTGGGCACCCGGTCCGGCGCGACGTCGGGCTTCCTGATGAGGCGGATCCCGGCCGAATTCCTGCTCGACGCACCGGAGTTGCCGGGCCCCCGGCCGCGGGGTGTGGAACTCCTGCTGCGCTCCGACGCGTACCTGGAGCGGCTCGGCCTGCCCGTCGGACGTCCGCAACGGCTGCGGCTGCTCAAGGACTTGGCCGAGATCATCGGCCGCCTGCACCGGCACGGCGTGGTGGTCGGCGACCTCGCGCCGCACCGGGTCCTGTTCACCGTCGCTGTCTGGCCGCGCTGCCTGCTCACCCACTGCGACTTGATGCGCTGGCGGGGGAGTCCGGCCCTCGCCCGGGCCGAGTCCGCGGGCTGGGAGCCACCGGAGCGAGGCGGGCCGACCCCCTGGACGGACATGTTCAAGTTCGGCCTGATGGCGGTGCGGATGTTCGCCGGGGACGGCCGGTCTCGGGACTCCGGTCCGCTGGGGACCGTGTCGCCGGAACTGGAGTACCTGGCGCTGCTGAGCATGAGTCCGGCGCCGCGGCAGAGGCCCGGGTTCGCGGACTGGATCGCCGCGCTGGAGCGGGCGTTGGAGGGGAGGGGCGTGCCGGACGTGGTGCGGATCGACGTGGACGCGCTGTGAACGGGCCGGGTGTTCTGTGGACGGCCCTCGCGGCGCGCGGCGGCGGCCGGGACACGGCTCGTGAGGTGGGTCAGCCGTCCGAGCCGAGCATCTTCAGCCGGTCCACCGACATCACCGACAGCGACCTGCGGCCGGTGACGATCACGCCCCTGCCGCGCCAGTCCTCCAGCACCCTGCTGACCGAGCGGCGCGAACTGAGCACCAGCCCGGCGAGGTCGTCCTGGGACAGCGGCAGGCCGATCCGCACCTCGCCGGGGCCGCGGCCGGGCTCCCCGCAGCGCTCGCACAGGTCGAGCAGCACCGCGGCCAGCCGGACCGACACCGGCTCGGTGATACCGGCCCGTTGGACGTCCGCCTCCCGGAGCCGCCTGGAGAGCGACTGCTCCACCGACCGTCCGACCGAGGACCGCCGCCGGGCCAACTCGCCGAAGCGGTCCGCCGTCACCTGCAGCAGGCTCACATCCGTCGCGGTGTGCAGGGATGCGCCCCGCCGCCGCCCCTCCAACCCCGCCTGCTCGCCGAGCAGATCCCCCGGACCGCGTAAGGCGAGCAGCGCCCGGTAGCCGCCCGACGAGTGCGCGGCCACCTTGATCCACCCGTGCAGCACCACGATCAGGTAGTCGGACGCCTCGCCCTGAGCGAGCAACTGCGTGTCCGCCGGGCGCACCACGTTCGTCCCGAGCCGGCTCAACTCGGCCCGGTCCGCGGCACCCAGCGAGGCCCAGAAGGTCGTCGCGTTCCCCGTTCGCCCCGTGCCGGTCAACGCGCTACCCCACCATCCAGGACAGTGCGGCGAGCCCCGCGGACTCCCGACTCACCGCGAAGCTCGCCTTGGCATCCACCCGCCCGGTGCACTCCGCCAACGCCGCATGAATGCGCCACGCCGTGCCCACCGGATCCGTCCCCGCCAACAGCACCCCTCCCCGAGCGCCCGCCGCCTGGCATCCGCGAACTCCCATTTTGACACCCCATCCCCGCCGGAGCCGCCCAATCCCGACAACTCCCCCCGCCCCGCACCACCCCGCGCCCCGTCGCGCACATAACCACCCGGTCCCCGGCCCGCCCACGTCAGCCGTTCGGGGCCTCGAACGTGTTCATCACGGTCCGGAAGGTGCCATGACCGGGCTGAGCGGGGTTGATCAGCACCACGAAGTCCGGCAGGGCGCCCGGAAGGGGCCGCCCGGTCTCGTCGTAGCTGCCTGCTTCGGCCTGCCAGTCGATCACGTGGACGACCACGGCACAGCGCCCCTCGGGCACAGGTTGTTCGATCGTGCCGTCGGAGGCGTCGCCGCTGACGTCCTCGATCCCGCCGACGATCGCGCGACCGCCGGAGACGAAAAGATAAGGCTGGGAGGCGGCCAGTTGGTGGCCCCTCTCGCGCTCGGTCAACGCGGCCGGCACGGACGCGGTACCCACCCGCACCAGAACACGGAACGCGCCGTCGCTGTCGACGTGGAGCGGAACGAGGGAACCCGCCCGGATGTGCCGGACGATGTCCTCGTCCTCCAGGAGCTCGTCCTCCCAGGTCTCGTGATCGACGACGCCCTCGAACCGCCGCGGATCCCACAGGACAAGCATCCCGGCGTCCGTTCCCACCGTCGCCGAAACCGCACCAGAGTGCTCGTGAGCAGCCACCCGTTCCTCCGATCGTCCCGCCCGATTCGAATCGGCTGAATTCTTCCAGCAAGGAACCCCGCGCATAGACTTGCGGCGGCTCGCGTCGGTCAGGAGCCGCACCCCCGGCACCTGACCCGTTGTGGAGGGGACCAGCCCGTTCAAGCCGGGCCGGGTGGGGGGTCGCTCAGCACCTCTTCCCTCACTTCTGGCGGCGAAGTTCTCTCCACGCGTCAGTGAAAGAGAGCGTGACCGCGCCGAGTCACCTGGCGTCCTCCGGGTCGTCCCAGGTCGCCGGGTCTTCAAGAATCGAGGGGAGCTGCTCGCGCGGAATCGGTGGGCCGTAGGTGAGTCCCCTGCGCCCTTCTGGTGAGGTCCACGGCACAATCCGATGGACCTGTACCCAGCCGTGATCAACCAGCCCGAGCACACCGCGCACAAGGTCGGCCTGCTCGTAGTCCTCGCTCTCGTCGATGTCGGCCTCGGCATAGGGGAGAATCCCTGTCGCCTCCTGCGCACAGATCAGCAGCGCATGCTCTATCGCGCTGAGCGTTGCCCAGACATCCTCACCCATGCGGAGAGAATGACACAGCGCAGAAAAACGCCGAGCCGGAGCGGACCGCCGGTCGTCATGCCCCGGTAACCACCACAGAGTGGCTCTGTCCACCAGAACGGGCTCTGGCTCAGCTTCTGTGACGCGGCCACTCTGAGTAATCGGTTGGGGATGGCATTCCTGGCTGGTTAGGCTCCGGGCCATGAGCGGACCGGTGTTGGTGATCGAGTTGGCGGAGGCCGTCCCTCGCGTGGCGATCCAGCGGCTCCGCGAGTTCCTTCTTGGCGCCTCGGCACGGTTTGAGGAGAAGCGGGTCGGCGAGTACGACCTGAACATTCGCGCGGAGGGCCTCGGGATTGCGGATGCCGGGGACGTAGATGGACGTCGGCCTCTCCTGGTCTCTCTCATGGGGCCTGGGATCGGTGACGAGGCCATCTTCGATGCCGAGCACGCCGACGAAGTCGACCAGGAACCCCTCATCGGCTTCACCCCCACCCACGCGGTCGACGTCATCGCGTTCTGCAACCGTCCTGTCGACCACCTCGTCACGGCCCTGCTGACCGCCGCCGTCATGGATGTGATCGGTGGTGTCGCTAACGCCGAGCTGCGAGAAGATCAGGTTGCAATCGTGGCCGGCCTTCCCGGCATCGTCGCAACGATGACCGATCCGTGGCCCGCCGTGTACGGCTCGGCGGAATTCCTCCGAGCGTGGGCCCAACAGTCCGGTTTCCGGCTCCTGAAGTAGCCGGAACTCAGCCAGCTGGCTCACGCGAGTAGTACCCGCTTGCGTAGCAGCTTGAAGCCGGCTCGGCCGAACATCTGGCGCTTGAGCATTTTGATCCGGTTGACATGGCCTTCGACCGCGCCCGAGCTCCAGGGCAAGGTCAATCCGGCGATGACGGCGTCGAGGTCGCGGTCGATGCCGGCGGCGAGGGTGTGGAGGCTGGGCAGGTCGTCCCGCCGGACGGCGTCGAGCCAGGCCGGGAGGCGCTCGCCCTGGCGGTAGGTGAGCATGGTCGCGAAGGACCGGACGTGTCGGGTGAGGGCGTCCAGTTCGGGGCACTGGGTGCGGACGGCCTTGAGCTGGAGTCGTTCGGGCTCGGTGAGGGTTTCCGGGCGTCTGAGGATCCATCCGGAGACCGTTCGGGGCGACGGGGGCCGTGCGGTCACGGGTCGCGGTGAGATGCGTTTCTTGTGGACGTAGGCGCGAACGCGCTGGTAGCTGCCCTTGTAGCCGAGCGGCACGATCTCCTCCCACAGCTTCCACGCGTTGGTGAAGCCCTCGTTCCACCGGTCGTCCAGGTAGGGCTTGTAGTCGTCGAGCACCGAGGGCCGGTCCTGCCACTGGCCGGTGAACAGATCATCGGGCCTCTCGGCGTCGGCGAACCGTCTGACGGTGTGCCAGGCCATGCCGAGCTGCCGCTGGACCGAACGCAGGCTGTGTCCAGCCTCCAGGAGTGCGTGAACGGCGGCGTGCCGGGACCTGGTGCGGTCGGCGAACCGGTGCCCCGTCGGCCAGGGTGAACCGGACGACTCGTCTTCCGAGGCGGGCACAGGCTCGGCTTCGGGGGCGGCCGGGACAAGGGCTCGCAGGCAGCGGCGGTGCTGGGCGACGGCCCGTTCGGCAGCCTCGCTCAGGTTGTGCCAGAGGTGCCACCGGTCCGCAACCTGGAGGGCCTGAGGGGCGCCGGCGGAGGCGCCTTCGGCGAAGAACGGCGCCCGGTCGCGGCAGACGACCTCGACGCATGGCCGTTCAGCAAGCCAAGCCGCCAGGCTGGACGCCTCCCGGTCCGGCAGCAGATCGACGGGGCGCCGGGTCTCGATGTCGATGAGGACAGTGCCATAGTGGCGGCCCTTGCGGGTGGCGTACTCGTCGACGCCGACCACCCGCGGCGCGGGGATCTCGGGTTCGGGAAGAGCGTCCACCAGCCGGAGCACCGTGCTGCGGCTGACGGGCACCCCTAGAACACGGGCAAGACGGGCCCCGGCCCGGCCCGCGAGGGCCAGGCCGACTGCGGCCAGTGTGGAGCGCAACCGCTCTGTCCACTGACCGTGCCGACGGGTCAGACCGGGTATCTGCTCGACGAAGGTACGGCGAGCACAGCCTGAGTTCTCGCAGGTGAACCGACGGACCCTCAGTTGGAGAACGACGCTTCGGTCACCGCTCGGCACATCAGTGGGAAACCGCAGGTAGGAACCATGCACCCGGTTCGACCAGGCTCCGCAGACCGGGCACACGGCACCGTTCGCGATGCCGTGCGCATCGATACGCACTGTCTCGGTGTTCACGTCCACCGACAGCACCGCGACGTCCGCGATCGACGGGAACAACAACTCCTTGAGCCGGACCACGACCTCTTCCACGGCCCCGAACTGTCAGCCCAACCGCCGGGCCAACGGGCCATTTTCGGGCGACTTCGTGTACGGCTCATAGAGGTCCGGCTGTCACTCAGAGTGGCCGCGTCACAGAAGCTGAGCCAGAGCCGGTTCCCGCAAACAAAGCCACGTTGTCCCATTCACCGACTTCGGCGGCAAATCGGCGCCTGTCTCCCAGCGTCACGGTCACGCCCGACGCTCGCACGTGTTCGGCTTCATCTGCAAGCAGATCCACCCACGGCGACCCGCGGTTGCCATTCTCCTTTTCCGGCTGCGCGTCGTGTGTCGAGTGGTGCTCCCCACGCAAGCGGGGATGGACCCGCGAGCCTGAACGCGGAGTACGTACAGATCAACTGCTCCCCGTACGAGCGGGGATGGACCGCCGCGGCCGTCGCCCCCGCGCCGCAAGCGCCGCCCCCGCGCCGCCGTGCCGAGTGGTCAGAGAGCGTTCCTGCAGAGGTTGTTGGGGGCCGAGTGGTTGACCCGCGCCGCGGTGGTCAGTAACTTACCGATGCCGATCATCTTCTGGTCAGAAACTTTCCAAACCGGGTCCCGTGGCGCGCTCGCCACTGTGTGCCGCGACCGGGCCCGGCAGGCGTACGACGACCTCCACGGACGAGGTTCACATGCGGATCCCTGCGCTCACCGCAGCGGCAGCGCTGCTCGCCTCCCTCACGTTCGCCCTTCCCGGCGCCGGCGTCGGCGCCGCAGCCGCGACCCCGCCGGCCCGGCACGGCGACAGCGGCCGGTTCGACCGGCCGTACTCGGCGTTCGCCCCGGCCGACACGGTGCTGCGCCGGGGGACACCCGGCGCAGCCGGGCTCGACGCGGCGCCGATTGACGCGTTCGAAAGCCAGATGGCCCAGTGGGAGGACCCGGCCGGCGGCGCGAACTACCTCTTCCCCGGAGCCACCACGCTGATGGCGCACGACGGTGTGGTGGCCGAACGCGCGGCCGGCGGCTACGCGGTGAAGTACGCCGACGCCACCACCGAACTCCCGCAGGACCAGTGGGTCCCGGCCCGCACCGACACGATCTACGACCTGGCCTCCCTGTCGAAACTGTTCACCTCGATCGTGGCCATGCAGCAGTTGGAAGCGGGCCGGATCGACCTGGACACCCCCGTGGCGCACTACCTGCCCGAGTTCGCCACCAACGGCAAGGCCGGCATCACCATCGAGCAACTCCTCACCCACACCTCCGGGTTCGACGCCGACCCGGTGCCCTCGCTGTGGCAGGGCTATCCCGACATCCCCTCCCGGGAGAAGGCGATCCTCGACACCAAGCCGATCAACCCGCCCGGCACCACGTATCTGTACTCCGACCTGAACATGCTGAGCCTTCAGCTGGTGCTGCAGAAGGTGACGGGCAAGCCGCTGGACACCCTCGTGCGCGACGGCGTCACCCGGCCGCTCCACCTGACCGACACCGGCTACAACCCGCCGGCGGCCGAACTGCCGCGGATCGCGGCGACCGAGTACCAGACGAGCCCGCCGCGCGGCATGGTCCGGGGCCAGGTCCACGACGAGAACGCCTGGGCCATGGGGGGCGTCGCCGGCCACGCGGGCGTCTTCTCCACCGTCGACGACCTCGCGGTGCTCGCGCAGTCCATCCTCAACGGCGGTACGTACAAGGGCCATCGCATCCTCAGCGGGCACAGCGTCAGGCTGATGGAGCAGAACTTCAACGAGGCGTTCCCCGGCGACTCGCACGGCCTGGGCTTCGAACTCGACCAGATCTGGTACATGGGCGGCCTCTCGGGCCCGCAGACCCTCGGCCACACCGGGTTCACGGGTACGTCACTGGTCATCGATCCGCAGTCGCGCTCCTTCGTCATCCTGCTCAGCAACCGCGTCCACCCGACGCGGAACACGCCGTCGACCAACCCGCCGCGGCGGGCCATCGGCGAGGCGATGGCGCAGGCGATGCGGGTCGAGCCGCCCGGTGGCGGCCCGACCTGGTTCTCAGGACAGGGCGGCGGCACGACCAGCACCCTGACCAGCGGACCGCTGACCACCGGACCGCTTACGGCCGGCGCACCGCTTACGGCCGGCACGCCGTCGACGGTCGGCACACCGCTCACGGCCGGCACCCCGCTGAACGTCGACTTCTCCGCGTTCGTCAACACCGAGTCGACCGACCGGCTCTACGTCGAGACCTCCGCCGACGGCGGCGCGACCTGGCAGCCCCTCGCGCTCCGGGCGACCGGCACCGGAGCGCCGCCCGGAAGCCCGACGTCGCTGTCGGGGCAGGGCGTCCGCGCCTGGTGGCAGGTGCACGCGGAGATCCCGCAGGCCACCGGACCCGTACAACTGCGCTGGCGGTACACCACCGACCCCGTCTACGAAGGCCGGGGCGTCGATCTCGCGCACCTGAAGGTGACCGCCGGCGGAGGAAACCTCCTCGATGCCGCCGGCCTCACCCCGGCGGGCGCCTGGCAGGAACTGCCGGCCGCCGGCGGGCCGAAGAGCCCGCATGTCCTCGGCGGCTGACCGGTACGGGGGCTTGCCCGGCGGCCGGCCCGACGGCGTTGACCTGCTTGATCACGGTGAGTAAGTTCTCCACGTGGTAGCAGCCGATTCCGTCAGTGGTTCGTCCACGGCGAGCCCCCTGGTCCGCATCCGGTCGCTGCTGCCCGATCTCGCCCCGGCGGAGCAGCGCGTGGCCAGGGCCGTCCTGGCCAACCCCGGGCTGGTCGCGCGCCGCAGCATCACCGCGCTCGCCGAGGCCGCAGGCACCAGCGAGACCACGGTGATCCGGTTCTGCAAGGCGATCGGGGTCGGCGGCTACGCGGATCTGCGGATCGCGCTGGCCGCCGACACCGCCCGCGCCGAGGTCCGCGACGACCGGCGGCTCGGCGGCGACATCACGCCGAGCGACGACCTCGGCGAGGTGGTCGGCAAGGTCGCCTTCGCCGACGCCCGCGCGGTCGAGGAGACCGCACGGCAACTCGACGTGGCCACCCTGCGGCGGGTGGTCGCCGCTGTCGCGGACGCGGGCCGCGTCGACATCTACGGCGTCGGCGCCAACGCGTTCGTAGCGGCCGACCTCCAGCAGAAGCTGCACCGCATCGGGCGGGTGAGCTTCGCCTGGAGCGACACCCACATCATGCTCACCTCGGCGGCCGTGCTCACCCCGGGCGACGTCGCGATCGGGCTCTCCCACACCGGCGCCACCGCCGAGACCGTGGAGGCGCTGCGCATCGCCCGCGGTCACGGGGCGACCACCGTGGGCCTGACGAGCTTCCCCCGCTCGCCGATCCGCGAGGTCTGCGACCACCTGCTGACGACGGTGGCACCCGAGACCACCTTCCGATCCGGCGCGACGGCCAGCAGGATCGCCCAACTGACCGTCATCGACTGCCTGTTCATCGGCGTCGCCCAGCGCGATCTACCGAGTGCGCGCAAGGCACTCCAGGCCACGTACGACGCCGTCGGCGACCACCGCCTCGACAGGAGCGGGTAGATCTGCGCGGCCGTCAGCTGCTCGGGGTCCACGTCCCGGCTCAAGCCCTCGAAGGACAAGGGCTGACGCCACCGAGGCCCGTCCGCTCGTTCCTCTTCGCCGCATTCCGACCTCTTCGCCGCATTCCGAGACTGATGGATCGCCTGCCCGTACGGCCCGATCGCGTCTACAGGTCTTCAAAGGCATCTTCGCCGGGCCGCCAGACCATCCACGAGCGATCTCCGAAACCGTTGAGCATGGCGATCTCCGGACCGGTGACTTCGTCCCTGCTGGGATGCAACTGGAGGGAACCGGCGCCGAAGTCCACCTTGATCCCGATGCCGGTCTCCTCGCGGGTGGCGATCACGTCTTGCGGGATCAACCCCCGTAGTGCTCCGGCCCAGTTGGCCTCTGCCGGCGAGAACCTCTCTCCGGCCAGGGTGACGGTCGGCAGCACGTCGCACGTGAGGACGGGCGTCTCGTCGGTCGGGCCGTCGAACCGTAGTTGGACGTAATCCATGACGAACTGCACCGAGTACAGCCGGAAGCCGACGAGTCGGCTGAGTAGGGAGTTGAGCTCATACGCCACAGCGGGAAGTCTACGGTCGGCTGAGCGAGCCGCCTCGAAGTGCCCACGTGACATGGCGTGGGCTGTTCGGGGGTCACAGCACGTCGGGGTCTGCGAGGTAGTCGATGACTCGCGGCCAGCACGAGTCGGGGATCTCCAGCGCGGTCGGGTCCACGTCGGTCATCCCGTCCAGCAGGTGCCGTCGGATCGTTTCGGTGTCAGCCGACCTCCCCGCGAAGTCCCATTCAGACTTGGTGGACTTGAGTACGTAATGGAAGTGCACGAACGCCCGCAGGCTGCTGTTCACCCGGTGGATCTCGCCCTCCTGGGGAATGCAGAAGACCGTCCCGGACACCGGGTCGAACGCGAGGCTGTCGTAGAAGGAGAGCGCCAGGCCGATCCAGTCGTCCGCGCCGGCCGGGACGTTCGGGTAGTTCCCTTCCAGCGTCCAGTCCCAGTCGGCGACCGTCTCGAAGCGCGTGCCGAACGTGACGTCCACGTCGAACACCGGGTTCTCCCAGCGCGGGATTCCCAACGTGCCCAGCACTTCCACCACGTCTGCGTTCGGTATCTGCCCCAGGAGGTCCGGCGGGACCGTGAGCAGTTCCTCCGGCGCGAACACCGACTCCAGCATCTGGCGGGTGAGTGGTGTGCTCATACCGTCCAATCCGTTTCGCTACGTTGTGCCCTCAATCGACCTGGGCTTCGTCTCTCGGCCGTCCATGAACTGCAGTTGGGAGTATGGAGCAGGGTTCCCGCTCCGAGGTGGAGTTGATCGGAGTCGGGCCTGTCCGCTCAGCGGTTAGCCACCCCTCAGGCGCAACAAAACTGTTGGCCGGGGCCGATGCCCAGCCAGTAGCCTCACCATGAACATCGGCGTGTAGCTCAGTCAGAAGAGCACCGGGCTCTGAACCCGGAGGGCGCGGGGGCGGAGCCCGCCACGCTGGCTATGGACAACGACTCCAGCCGCGACGACGGCCACGACGCACCCCTGTCCGGCCCGTCCGGTCGGGAACCTGCCGACGTTCACCGCCCCTATCCGCTCGGCCAGTTGGCCACGGCATTCACCACGGCCCTGACCCATCACGACCCGCGAGTGCGGGCCCGCGCCGAGGACCGGGTGGCCCGCTGGCGCAAGATCCTGACCGGCATGGCCGACGGCACGCTGACCGTCGGATCGCGCACCCCGGTTGCCGGCCTGCCCGCCTGGGTCACACCGGAGGTCGTCCGCGGCGGCTTCGCCACCGGCACCCCGGCCGCGGGCGGGCCGCTGCTTTCGCACGAAACCGAGGCCGCGCGCCGCGCCGGTCTGCCGGCCGAGCGCCGTGCCTTGTTCGCGTACGCCCTGACCACGGCAGGTCTGGCCGAACTGACGGACCTGCTGGCATCGGGCGCCTACGGTATCGACCTGCCCGAAGAAGCGGCCCTGCTGACCGTTGCCTGGCTCGCCGACCACGGGGAGACCGCGGCTGCGCTGGAACTCCTCGACGTGCTGGAGCCGTTCGCCGATCGCCTGCGATTCCTGCCGCGTCGGGTACCCGCCCCGCCCTCGGGGGCGAACAGCGGCATCGTGTTCCGCTGGACGGTCGGAGAAGTGCGCGAGCGGCTGCGGGAACGTCGCCCGCACGCCGACGTCGAGGCCATGAACGAGGCACTGTCCGTGTGGAACCCCTTCGCCGACGACCTGCTCGACCACTGGCTGAAGACCGTACGAGACGGCCGTGTCCTGGCCGGGACCCCCGCGCCGGAGTGGAAGGAGCAGGCGACCGCCCTGCTGGAGCGCTACCGCGCACTTGCCGCCGAGCACACCCTGTGCGGAAAGCACCGTCGTCCGAAGGAGAACGCGTTCATCCTCCGGACCGCGCTGGAAGACCTGGTCCACGGACGGGACTTGGACGCCCGGCGCCACGGAATGGTGCAGCACGCTGTCGAGTCGATGGTGCGCCGCCGCGGGGCACCCGGCACGCCCGAACACAGCGCGCTGCGCGCCCACCAGGCCGCGGACGCCGGCCGTCCGACGCACCATGCCCTGGCAGAGCTTGTCGCCGGGCGTCTTGCCGACCTGCCGGCGGACACCGGCACCTCGCAGGCCGACAGCTTCACGGTCCCGGTCACCCCCGCCGAACACGCGACCACGGGCCTGCCCGTCAGCGCCGACGTGCCCGAGCCCATCGCCCGACTGGTACGCCGAGCGCTGGCCGCCGACGTCCCCACGCTCATCGGGGCCGGCGTCGTGCCGTCCGCGGAAGTGCTGGCCGCTCTCGTACCCCAGCTCGTCGCGACGGGGACCGCCGCCGGCTATCCCGACCCCCAGCTGCGCAGGCTGATGGCCGCCGCGTACGGGGCGTTCCGCAACCGGCGCTCGCTGCTCCTGGTCAACCTCCAACACCAGGTCCGCTTCGAGGAGTTGCCCTGGGTGCGGGCCGTCGAACGGCACCGGCAGGCCACCGACCCGGTGCGCGCCACGGCACGACGCACTCTGGCCGATCTCGGCGAACTCGCGCTGCTGGGCTGGCCCGGCACCGTCCTGCCCAACCCTCTGGTGAGCGAACTCGCCACGCTCACCCGAACCGCGGGGCTCACCCTGCCGTGGACCGAGGAGCTCGCCGCTGACATCTTCATGGGCACCTTCACGTCCAAGTTCCCCGTCGCCGCGCGCATGGCGGCCGAACTCCTCGACGGCACCCTGTACGCGGCCTATTACGGCATTGACCGCGCGGCCGTCGCCGACATCGCGCAGGAGGCCGCCGACGGCAAAGGGCCCAGCGGTGCTTCGCAGTTCGCGGCGCTGTGCCACGAGCGGGCCGGCGTCGTGGGGACGACCTGGCTGTCGGTCGCCCAGGGGGGCGCGGTGATCGAGCAGGCCCAGATCCTCACCACGCACAACCTCGCCCTGCTCGCCGGTCCGGTCGGCGTGACTCCACCGTCCGGCTGGGCGGCGCCGGCTCGCGGGGCGTTTGCCACCACCTGCCGCCTGGCCGCGCGGATTCACGGCAACCCACGGCCGCTGACGACCATCAAAGACATGGCCTACGCCTGGCGTCAGGTCTTGTTCTACCTGTCAATGGCCACTTCCGACGAGCGCGGCGCCGTCCTGGAGCAGTTCGACGACGACGTGGCGCGGTATCCCGACCATGCCCGTGTTCGCCTGGCTCCGGTTCTGGCGGGAGTGCGTCTCGTGCGTGCGGGAGGCGACTTCGGCCCCGGCGGCGGCCCGGCACACGGCGGCGCCCGCCGGCTCGTCGGCTGGACCCCCGCCGGCCGTCACTGGCTCCAGGGATAGGCGCGGGCGCCGACACCAACGACTGGTCCAGGCCCACCAACGACGAACGCTTCGTCTTCGTCCACGTCTACCCGGCGGACCACGACAGCGACCCCGGCGAGGAGTCGACGACGGAGAAGTGACGGCGCGATGCTCCGCGGCACGGCTGATCGGCCCCGGCGTCGGCAGGCGGTCCATCCGAGCGCCGCGGCGCCAGCCGACCGATCACGGTCATCCGGTGCGTAGGCGCACGAGCTTTCGCCGCGGAACGGCAGGCCAATGGCATTCGTCCGCGAATTGTTCCGGGCAACGACGGAACCCCAACTCGCCGAGCTGGCGCTTTTCTGTGGAGCGGGTGACGGGAATCGAACCCGCGCTCTGAGCTTGGGAATCACATGAGTCGTCGTGAAACAGGTGCTGGTCGGCGCGGTTTCGTGCTGACAAGCGGGTGTGCCGCAGCCTTCAGCACTGGCCGGGGTTGACCGTCTTGTACCGCTGTGAGTGGTGCGGATGTGGTGCATGCAAACCGCGTATGGCGGGTCCGTCAGACGGCGACGACGGTCAGGGAGCCGCCCAGTCCCTTGAAGTCGTCGGCGTTGCGGGTGTAGAGGGGAAGGCCCTGGACGGAGGCGATGGCGGCGATCATGAGATCCATCCTCCGGGGGCGGGGATCGCGGCCTGCGGCGATGGCAAGCGCTACGAGCGTGCCGTAGCGGGCGGCTGCGTCGCCGTTGAACGGGAGGGGGTCGAAATCGGCGACTGCCGCGCCCAGTTTTTCCATGCGGGCGGCTCGCACGGCGGCGTCCTTGGCCATGGCGACCCCTTGCTGCAACTCGGCCATCGTGATGGCGGTGAGTTCGGGGACCGCTGGAAGGTCCGCCGGGTCGAGCAGGTCCAGGTCGATGTACGTGCAGGTGTCGAGCACACCGGCCGGGTGGCGCTCAGCCACGGCTGCGCTGCCAGGGGTCGTCGTCGCCGGCCCGGTCCTCGGTCCCGAAGAACTCGTCCGCTTCGTCTCGCATGCCGGCGGCGTCGACGCGCGGCAGTCTGCGGTGCCGTTCCACCAGTTCTTCGGCGCTCAGGCGACGCCTGCGGTGAAGGGGGCGCAGTTCTGCGACCTCGGTGCCGTTACGGGTGATGTGAAAGGTCTCGCCGGCTTCGACGGCGTCCATGACGGCTGCGGATTCGTTGCGGAACTCGCGCTGGGTGATGGATCTCATGAACTGAGTGTAGCGCGTCGTGTCTCATGGTGCTACGGACTAGCGCTGGTGGACGACGGACGCTGTGACCATCGGGTGGCTGCCCTCGACGAGGCCCGGGCCGGGTCTACGGCCGAGAGGAGGCCGGCCGCCCCAACTCTGCGAAACGCGCCAAGATCCGAAGCCTGCCTGTTGTTCAGCGGCGCGAGGCACCGTGCAGTGCCCGCGAGACCAGCGTCGTGGGTGGCCGCAGATGACCGCTGTGTACCGCTGTGCGTGGTGCGGAAATGGTGTGGCGGGCGAGCGTCACCGCCCGTGCCTGATGACGGGCCAGAATATGGGCACGACAGTGAGTAGGCCGTCGAGCTTTGTCGGGTTGGTGGTGAATACGGGGCAGTTATTTGGTGATGACGGCGATCACGAGGTTGGGAGCCCTGCGCCCCAGCTTGCCTCCCGTGCTAACTAGACCGAGCCCTTCTGATCGCAGAGCTCGCGTGAATAAGTGCGACGGCCGTTGACTTTCGGAGCCTTACAACGGCTAACACAATGAGTTGATCTGTCGCAGGGTGATGAGGCAGCAGGCGAGTTTGAGGAAGGCTTCGTGGATGTCGGCTCTGCGTTCCCAGCGGATGCGGAGTCGTTTGAAGCCGTGGAGCCAGGCGAAGGTGCGCTCGACGACCCATCTGTACGTGCCCAGTCCTGTTCCGTGGCGGGTGCCGCGGCGGGCGATGGCCGGCACGATGCGGCGGGCGTGGACCTGGTCGCGGTAGATGTCGTGGTCGTAGCCGCGGTCGGCGAACAGCGAGTTCGGCTTTCGGCGGGGGTGCCCGCGCCGGCCGCGAATGGCCGGGATCGCGTCGATCAGCGGCAGGAGCTGGGTGACGTCGTTGCGGTTGCCGCCGGTGAGGATGACGGCCAGGGGGGTGCCGTGGCCGTCGGTGATCAGGTGGTGCTTCGAGCCCGGCCTGCCCCGGTCGACCGGCGAGGGGCCCGTGTGGTGCCCCCTTTTAACGCGCGCACGTGCGAGGAATCGACCACGGCTCTGGACCAGTCCAGCCGGGCGGCGGCGTTCAGTTCGGCGAGCAGCACTTCGTGGAGGTCCTGCCACACGCCGGCCTCGTTCCAGTCCCGCAGCCGCCGCCAGCACGTCATCCCGGATCCGAACCCGAGTTCCTGCGGCAGATGCTCCCACTGGATGCCGGTGTGCAGCACGAACAGGATCCCGCACAGCACCTCGCGGTCCGGCACCGGCCTGCGACCCGGATACCGGAACCGCCGCTCCCTCCTCGGCAGCAGCGGCTCGATCCACTCCCACAGCTCATCCGACACGATCCACGGCGAGGCTCCCACGACCAGCCCAACGCTCAACTCGCAGGCCGGGCACGGCCACCAGGACCGATCCACCTCATTGTGTTAGCCGTTGTTACTCAGGCTGCAATATTCTCACGGCAGCGACGCCACAAATCGATGCCCATTTTGGAAAGTCCTTCCGGCGCCTCCGAGAGTGAGGCGATCTCAACTTCGATCTCACTACTACGTTTGCGACAGTATTGGCGCCACTCGCCGCTTATGCCCGTCAGAATGCCGAACGTCTGGTGGATGACGGCAAAGACGTAGAGGCCATGCAGAAGTCCGGTGACGGGTCGAATTTCATTCTTCCACGGCGAGTAGCCGTTTGCGCGATCATCTACGGCTAGAGGCTCGATTATGTCTACTAGAGTGAGTTGGAGGTGCATCGATTCATGGATGAGTGACTCGGCCAGCCTTAGCGATGCATCTCGCTCGTCCTTCTCCGGTATCGAGACAAAAATTGAGAATGGCAGCTCGGGCGTGCTGTGGCTGACGTCGTAGCCCCTCAGGCATTGAAGTGGATGAATTGCCTTCACGACCGAGCCGATGCTTTCGGCCATGCCCGGGACGTGTGTAAGCACGTCGGCCGCCGCTTGGATCCGCTCACGCATCTCCGGATCACGACTGTCAGCAAAGTGCAGCCCGGCGAATTCTGCTGCTGTCTCGCTCGACAGGTACTCGATCTTCGCTACGTGAGACCCGATGTGAATTCCACCGCCGTCGGGCGCGGGAGGAATTTTATCGCCCGCCAACCAGCGAGACGTCCCATATTGTTCGACGAGACTTGGCTTCACTTGATTGCGCGATATGAAGTCCGCTACCAGTTCGGCCGTCAGACCAGGGAACCAAAGCCGATCCTCCTTGCCCAGGCGCAGACTGAGTGAGCTAATCACATCGAGCTCGAAGCGAGTAAATGACCGTGTATCGCGCTCCTCCATGCATCTTGGAAACCGCGTGAAAGGAGTCGGGCGAAATCTCAAACGCAAGTGCGCTCAGGTGTTCCGGACGCAGCACACGGTGGACATCGGCGGGGTCGCCGGAGCTGAAGAGCATCAAAAAGCCGCCATCGGTGTCAGCGAGACCACGGTTCAGTTGGATGGTTAGTCGGTGCGACTCTTCCCCGATGAGATGGTCGTTGTGTATGCCGATTCGATGCCCGCGCACGAGCTTGTGGCACACGACGTTGACGTCCGGCTCAAACTCGCATCCGAACATTCCTGTCATCGCGGTGCCGACAGCATCGAGGATGTCGGGTCTGGTCAGGTAGGAAGCTGCCGGCGATGTGCTGTCCCAGCAGCTGAACTCGTACTGCTCGTAGAAGTCGGTCCGCTTCGCGATCCACGGCGCGTCGCGCTCAAACCACTCGAGGACGTGCTCACCGATCTGCGGTGTGAAGCACTCAATCAAAGTCGCGTACCGAAAAGGAGTTGCGGCCACTTCGGGGCTACCCAGGTCTGGCCGCGGCCATGCCGTCATATCGGATGCCGGCAATGCGCCTTGTTCAGGCGGAGAGTTGGTCGTCACGACGATCCCTCGTGTCGGTCATTTACTTGGCGGCGATGGAGAGACGGCCTCTGACCGCCGAGATCAGTGTGAGCTGGTCGCTGCAGAAGATGGTCGGGTTGGAGTAGCCATTCTTGGTAGACCAGCGATGAGCAGGCATTCCTCCGCCGCATACCGCCAGTTCGGGGCAGGTTGCGCACGCCGGGGACGTCGGATACTGGAGGGCGAAGTACTCGTCAAATTCTGGGCCGGTGAGCTGGTTAAGGAGATCCCGATTGATGATTGAACGCTCAAGTTGAAAGCGATCAGCGCCGGGGTAAGCTACCTTCAGTGTATCGTTGCGAGTTATGCGACCGTCGGTGTCAATTACAAGAATGCCGTACTCCTCTTGCCCGACACCCTCCTTGCGACCTCGGCCGCCAAGGATGAGACGGATGAGATCATCGAGTACGCGGATTCGGGGCGGGGTCAGGTCCGCGAGGTAGTGGTCGAGTAGGCGCACCATCCAGTCGCCGTATTCGGTCGAGTCCGTCTGACTCTTTCCTGGAGGGAGGACCTCGTGGTTTCCGTCTCGATAGAGGAAGTCGAATGATGGCGCGCCGGTGGCCTTCAGGAATTCATACACGTTGACAGGGTCTGACGTCGGATCGACAACCGCGAGCAATCCACTGAACAGTCGGTCTCGCGCCGGGTGTGCGACGAGTCGAGCAACGCCGGCCACCACGCGCTCGTGTGAACCGTCACCGTGTCGGTCCCGACGATTTTGGTCATGTATCTCGGCCGGACCATCCAGGCTGATCGAGATTCCCACGTCGTAGCGATCGAAGACGTCAATGAACTCGTCTGTTAACAGAACGCCATTGGTCTGGATGTGTAGACCGGCATCTTCACGCAGACCCGACTTGAGACCTTCGACGAAACGTTCAGTTGCGCCGATGCCGAGTAGGAGCGGCTCGCCCCCGTGCAGTACTACGCTCAGCGGGTGCGTCTGCGACTGACTTAGCCCGCCCAACTGATCAATGACAGCACTCATCACCGCATCTGTCATACGGCGAGGCTGGCTCTTCCATCCATCGTCACCGAGGTTGTAGACGTAGCAGTAGTTGCAGTCCAGGTTGCACCGACTAGCCGTCTTGATCAGTACGGTATCAATCTGCCGATTCAGGACTGACCTCTAACGGTTGTGGCGATTATGGGTCCGGTTGTAATTGGCGGTCGCCACTGGTTCGCTCGTCCGGACCTCCTCGATCAAACGCTGTAGGGCGACGCTGTTCATCTCCAACGATGGGGCCACAGGTGCTGGGGCTGCCACGTCGTCGGCCGATTCAACCTTGCTCATAAGGGATTTCCCTTCGAGTGATCAGCGTTGATCAAGATCTCACAAACCCTCGTTTGTGAGCCAAAGTGTGCAAAGACACTGCTCTACGATCCGCATCTTGGATGATAGACCGTTCGCCAGCACTTGTCGTGTGAGAGCGACCAATCTGGGTGCGGTGGGACGAGTGTGACAGTCTGTGAAACCAGAGGCTGGCGCGCTACGGGCAGCGGTTGCGGGAGCACCCTTGCTTGTCAGGGGTTACTGGTCCTCTGGCGAGCCGGAGATGACCCGGCACGATATTGCGTGGTCGCCCTGAGCCAGTGAGCTATTCCGTCCTGACCAGATGGACGGGGTACTGGGGTGATGGGCGGTGTTCGAACGTCAAGAGTGTCCTGGTAGGCGGGTTCACGACCAAGATCGCCTGTCGCACCGGGAGCCTCCCGTGCTCGTCTACTCGTCTGGCATCGATGTGTCCACGTTGAACTGCGCTACGTGTCGGGTTTCTGCGGACCGGTCCCAAGGAAGATCGAACACGGTGGCCGCCTGAACGTAGGCCGCCTTGCACTGACGCTTGTCGAGGCGATGCATGCCGTCACAACTGGCTGCTTTCACCTCCCGGCCGGACCACTGCCCTTCTCCGGGCTGACCGGGCTGCTCGTAGCTGACAGGTCGACTAGTACTGCAACGGTCTTTGTCGTGACGGGTGGGCAGGTGTTGGTGGGGTGTGGCCTCGTCGTTTGTAGTGGCTGGTGCGGGCTTGGTGTTGTCGTCTTCGGCGTCAGGTCGACCAGTGCAGGACGTGCTCGGCGGGTGCGGGCCGGCGGTTGATGAGGCGGTGGATCAGGCGTCTGATCTCGGCGAGGCTGAGGTGGATGAGCTGGGAGGATCCGTTTCTGCTTTCCCGGCATCCAGCTGGCGGGCGCAGGACGGTCAGGCAGGCGTGGGCTGCCATCGCCAAGGTGGTGTGGCGGTGCCAGCCGTCGTAGCGGCGGACTTGGTAGTCGTCCAGGCCGCATTCGCCCTTGGCGGTCTGGAAGCACTCCTCGACCGCCCAGCGGCTGCCCGCGACGCGGATCAGCTCGTCCAGCGTGGTGCCGGCGGGGCAGTAGGCGATGTAGTAGGAGATCTCCTGCGGCCGGGCGATGCTGCGCCGCGCGATCACCCAGTGCTGTCGGTCGGGCCGGTGCCATGGGCGGACTTCGACCCGGGCCCAGTCGTAGACGCGGGGCCCGTGGACGCCGGTCCCGCACGAGCGGCGCTGCCACTTCTGCCTCGTCAGGCCGGGGAACAGCTCCTGGACAGGGTGGTCGATGGCGTGGTGGGTGACGACGGTGTCGTGCCGGGTGGTGGCCATGACGTGGAAGACATCCGCCTGTTCCAGTTCGAAGCGCCAGCCCTTGCTGTAGCCGTAGCCGGCGTCCGCAGTCACCCACCGGAACGGGATCTTGTCGGTGATCGCGCGGCGGACCATGGCTTTGGCGATGGCGATCTTCGTGGCGAAGCCGACCTCGTCGCCGATGCCCGAGTCCCGGCACCGCTGCCGGTCGTCGGTCCATGACGTGGGCAGATACAGACGGCGGTCGATCAGTGTGCGGCCGAGCGGGGCGGCGTAGGCGAGGAAGACACCGACCTGACAGTTCTCGGTGCGGCCCGCCGTGCCGGAGTACTGCCGCTGCACCCCGGCCGACCGGATGCCCTTCTTCAAGAACCCGGTGTCGTCCACGATCAGCACCGCACCGGGGTCACCGAGGTGCTCCAGGACGTAGTCACGCACATCGTCCAGGACGTCGTCAGCGTCCCACTCGATCCGGTTCAGCAAGCGGTGGATCCGGTCCGGCCCGGTATGGCCGGCCTCCTCCGCCAGCGTCCAGCCGTTCTTCCGCTCCAGCGGCGCTATCAGCCCTCGCATATAGGCAAGCGCCGACTCCCGCGGCTCCGACCTGTTGAACCGGTGCACGAAACGCTCGTGCACCGCACTCAACTCACCAGCCCACGAACTGACCTCAGCAAGAACCCCACCCACGACAACCCCAACGACCGACCTGCCCACCCGTCACGACAAAGACCGTTGCAGTACTAGAGCGGATTGGCCGTGTGGAAGAAGAACAGCTCTCCGGTGAGGCCGACACGAGCGCAGTCGCGGACTCACCACAGAGCATCACTCTGATCCCCGTGCCCTCAGGTCAGCGGTAGCGGCCTACCTGTGGCCGTGTCACCACCGGTGCCGCTTCCGTCCATCCCAGACGTGTTAGCCGACTGGACGACGACAGTCCTCCGCCTCCGATGATCATGGCGCAATCCACAGTGAACCCCCACCAGGTACGTCGGGACCGGCTAGCATCGGTCCCCACAAGGGGGGCCTGTCCAGCGTGGCGTGAGCACCCGTCGGCGTACCCGAAGTAGAAGCTCAGGTCTCCGTTATGTCGTACTCCGCAGAGATCAGCCGCACCAATCCGGGATGTTTCATTTTCCTGGTCGACCAGTCGACCTCCATGAGCGACGCGATCGGCGGTGAGAGCGCCCAAAAGAAGGCAGATGTCGTTGCGGACGCGATCAACCGGCTGTTGACCGAAGTCTCGGTCAAGTGCGCGAAGGAGGAAGGCGTCAGGGACTACTTCCACGTCGCCGTCGTCGGTTACGGGCATTCGGTCGGTTCCGCGTTCGGAGGCGCGCTGGCCGGCCGCGACCTCGTCCCGCTGAGCGAGGTGGCTAACAATCCGGCTCGGGTCGAGAACCGGTCGAAGAAGATCCCGGATGGCGCCGGCGGGTTGGTGGAGACCAGTATCAGCTTCCCGGTGTGGATGGATCCGGTGGCCCAGGGCGGCACCCCGATGACCCGTGCGCTGGGATACGCGGGTTCCTTGGTGGCCCGGTGGATCGAGGAGCACCCCGGCGGGTTCCCGCCGATTGTGCTGAACCTCACCGACGGCGAGTCGACCGACGGCGATCCGACGAGCGCGGCGATATCCATTGCGTCGCACGCGACAGCGGACGGCACGGTGCTCCTGTTCAATCTGCACGTCTCCGCCGGCGGTGGTTCTCCGGTCACATTCCCCGACACTGAGGCTGGTCTCCCCGACACGTATGCACAGACGCTCTTCGGGATGTCCAGCGTCCTGCCGAGCCACATGCGTTCCTATGCGGCCTCGCAGGGTCACCGCGTCTCGGAGAGCACCCGTGGCTTCGTCTACAACGCTGACATCACCTCGGTCGTGGAGTTCCTGGACATCGGGACCCGAGCCACCGAACTGCGGTGACGGGGTTGGCGCCCAGACTCTTCGTGAACCGGCTCCTGGTTCCGAAGCAGGGAAGTTCTGACCTCGAATGCGAGGACGCGATCGAGGTGCGCCCGAGTCTGGACGCCGACGACGCCGTGGACACAGCACTCTGCGCCGCCGTCGCCGACGGTGCGTCGGAGAGCATGCTGGCCTCGCGGTGGGCCAGATCGCTGGTGAGCGAGACGGCAGATGTGGGTTTCTTGTACCCGGAGATATTCGACGAACGCCACCCGCTGTCATCTGAGTTGGTGCGCCGAGCCGTCGAGCCGTGGGACGATCGGATCAAGGACTACAGCGCCCGCCGGGAGGCCGACGGGCGTCCCTTGCAGTGGTACGAGCAGCCGGGACTTGAGAAGGGCGCCTACGCGACACTCGTCGCCGTGCGCGTCCAACCGCCGTCACCCGCGACTCTGGACGAGCCGCAACTTGTGGCGCAGGGCGGTGCCTGGACCTACACGGCTGTCGCGCTCGGGGACAGCTGTCTGTTCCACGTCTCCGGTGACGAGGCCACGTCCTTCCCCCTCACCGGGTCGGCGGAGTTCGGGCTCAATCCACAACTCCTCGGCAGCCGAAACCACGACGTCGACCTCATCGCGGACCGCCTGTCGTACGCCCGCGGCTGCTTGCGTGCGGGAGACGAACTCCTGCTGGCGACCGACGCCCTGGCCGCATGGTTCCTCCGGGGCTGCGAGAACCGGTCCCGTCCGTGGCTTGAACTCCAAACAGCGACCGCGGAAGGGCAGTCGACGTTCGCGGCATGGATTCGTGAGCGACGCGAGAACGGGTCGATGCGCAATGACGATGTCGCCCTGGTGCAGATCGTCGTCCGGGACGAAGGGCCCGGTGATGCCGATGGCCGCGACGGCGAGTGATCCGAATGGGCGAACTGGCCCAGGAGTAGGGAGCATCCGCAGGTTCCCCACTGGCGGGGAGTACGTAGAGGCACTGCAGAACACCGCTGTGTGCTTCAGGGAACCCGAGCTCAAAAGTGGCACGGTCGGCCGCGATCCCGTGCTCGGCCCCAAGCCCATCTCCGGGAACTTCGCCAGCGTCTTCTCGGTCACCTCGCGCTCGGGGCACCGCTACGCCGTCAAGTGCTTCACCCAGGACGTCGCCGCCCAGGAGTCGCGCTACGACGCGATCAGCCGCCATCTGGCCGCACTGGACCGCGCGGCGCTGTCCCAGCCATGGAACATCGGCTTCGAGTATCAGCCACAGGGCGTCCTGGTCGCCGGTCAGTGGTATCCCCTGCTCAAGATGGAGTGGGCGGAGGGGAACAGCCTGATCCGCTGGATCGAGGACCACCGTGCCGACCCTGCTGCGCTCGGTGCACTCGCGGACCGCTTTGCCGCGCTGACCGCGGACCTGGCCGCCACGGGAGTCGCCCACGGAGATCTTCAGCACGGCAACCTCCTCGTCGCCCGGGACGGCACCTTCCGGCTCGTCGACTACGACGGCATGTTCGTCCCCGCCCTGGCGGGTTACCGGGCCACAGAGATGGGTCACCGCAACTACCAGTCGCCGCAGCGTTCGGACACCGACTTCGGTCCCGGCCTGGACCGGTTCTCGGCGTGGGTCATCTACGTCTCGTTGGCCGCTCTGTCCGCCGATCCAATGCTGTGGGACCAACTCCACGAATCTGGAGGCGAGTTCCTGCTCCTGACGGAAGACGACTTCCGGGCGCCGGCCGCGTCGTTCCGCTTTGGGACGCTGCTGAGCCATCCCGATCCGCGGCTGCGCGACCTGGCCGGCCGTATGAGGGACCTATCCGCGCAGCCGTTGTCTGAACTTCCTACTCTGCCGCCAGGCATGTTCTCCGGGCCTGCGGCTCCGCCCCGGGCGCGCCCGTCCGTGCACTCCGGCTCGATTCCGCATCCTTCGGCCCCGTCCAACTCCGGCTCGTACCCCTCGTGGCTGACCGGTCATCTGCCCTCGACCGTCCCTGCGCCGCCGACCGCCTCCGTCTCCGTATCCGCGTCTTCTGGGGCATCGGCATCGGCGGGTTCGGGCTTTCAGCGCCGCAGGAGGGCTGATGTCGTCCTCGCCTGCTGCATGACGTTGTTGGTCCTCGCTCCGACGCTGCTCACGGTAAGCTCCCTCCTCGCTGCCTCGGCCTACCCCACCGCGCAAGGGGGAGCGATGCTTGCCGCCTTCGGAGCGGGCGGTGCAAGCCGCCGCACACGGTCCGAGGTACGGGCACTACGCCTGCTTCGACGCGATCTGCGCCGTCGCTCCCAGACGATCGGGCACCCGGAGAAGGCGCTGGCGAGTCTCGACCAGGAAGCCCAGGCACTCGACCGGCACATCCAGGACCGGGAGGCGAAAGGCTCCGCTCGCATTCGACAACTGCAGGCCGAGCAGAACGACGAAGGCGCGCGCGTCACCATCACGCTGAACCAGCGGCTCGCCGCCATCGACGGTGAACTCGCTGCGCTGCCCCGCCGGGAGCAGGAGCGACGTGACAGGGCACTCGCGCCGCTTCAGCGGAGCCACATCCAGGACCAGCTCCGGCGCACTCCCATCGGCGAGACCGCGAAGCTCTCGAATCTTGGTGCCGGGACGACCAGCGCGCTCATCGGCGCGGGTATCAGGACCGCCGCTGACTTCACCGCGGTCCACTACGTCACGGGCGGCGGGTACGGCAATGTGACTGCCATGTTCGTCCTGGCGAACGGCCGCCAGGTCAAAGTCCCGAGCATCGGCGAGAAGCGCGCCCGAACACTGGAGAGTTGGCGCAAGGATATCGAGAACCGGGCGCGTCGGTCCGCGCCGGTCAAGCTCTCGCCCGCCGAGCTAAACAGTCTGGCAGCACAGACCGCAGCCGAGCGCAGCCGCCTCCACAGCGAACGCAAGAGGGCCCAGACGGATGCCCAGACACATCGGGACCGCTTGCGGACGCGCATCACCACCGAACAGCGTGCCGTCATGGACGCTCAGCAGGCGGCCCGTGCCGACGACGCGCGCGCCAGGGCCGAGATGAGTCAGCGACGCGCCCAACTCGCCCTGCTGCGGGACGACCGCGCCGCTGTCGACGCCGCACTGACCCTCGCGCGCCGGACCGGGCGTGGCCTCTCTCTCCGCCGTTACCTGTTGTTCCTCGTCACCGGTCGATGACGTTCCTCAGTGCCAGGGTGCAGGACCGGTCCGAGAAGTCCAACCGGCCAGGGCGTCGGCGTCGAAAAGTCGTATGCCGACGCGTACCGCGTAGTCGCGCGCCGGCCGTGTGAAGCGGCTCGTGGTGACGATTGCGGCCAGGTGGCCGCCGTGTGCGTGCTGGTAGGTACCGTTCACCTTCTGTACGTCACCGCTGCCGACCGTGGAGTTCGGGCCGTACCGCTTCGCCTGGAGGACAAGACGTCGGCCGTCGGGAACGGTCGCGATGACATCCGCGCCCAGGTCTCCTGAGCCGCCCACGACTCGGACGTCCCGGCATCCGTCCCGCTGGCACAGGAACGCCAGAGCGTGCTCGAACTCTTTTGGCGACATGTTCTGGTAAGCCTCCACGTGCTGGGCTCGGGCGGCCCACACCGCGCGGGCCTCGGTCCGCCTCCTGACGCTTCGCACCACCGTGGCTACGACGGCGCCGAGGAGGCCGAGGATCATCAGCACTCCGAGGACCGGATGAGCGGCGAGAAGGCTGACCAGCACGATCACCCCGATCGCCGCACCACTGACCACGATCCATCGGTCGGCCCGTGCGACAGAACGGCGTAAAGCCGGGTTCCCACGTTGTGCGCCACGCCGCCGCACCACTGCCAAGCTGATCCCCCCAAAGATGTTGTACTACGAGCAGATTGTGCCCGATTTCTCCTTCCGACGCGCCAACTGCGGGAATTCGGTCGTACAGGGTGGCCTGATCGGGGCTATTCGTTCGGAGGGCCGGGCGCCTCTTGAGCACCGACGTTCCCTCGCGGCGCGAGCAGTTCCAGCGTCTCTTCCCACTGGAACCAGTCGGCGTCCCTACCAGACCCCGGCGGATGTGGCTCGTACTCGCTGGGTCGGCATGCCGAACCCGAGCGCCAGCCGGCGCGGCCGGAGGGTGAAGGTCAGTCGTCAGTGCCGAGCGCTTGGCGCGCGGCTGCCTGGAATTCCCTGTCAGGCGACCGCTTTGCCTCAGCAGCCACTTTGAACCGGCGGGCGAATGAGTCGAGGCGTCCGTGGCCCTCGCAACGGGCAGCGTCATGCCAGGCCATTCCGATCATGTCCCAGTCGTACATGCTCTGCCGAAGGACGTCAGCGCGATCGGCGACGGAGCGTGGACCCACGATCGCCACGGCCGCGACGGAAGCGCTGAATCGTGTCCAGGCATCGTGTGCGGTGATGAAACCGGCTTGCCAGTGCTCTGGGGTGCTCCCGGCTGCCCACAGCAAGTCGGACATCTTCCACCAGGCCGCGGAGAGCTGTTTCGTACTGGCGACGCAGTCGTTGTAGGCCTGTCGCCGGACGTCGTCGCGCCACCGTTCACGCTCCGCATCGCGCTGCCGGTCCTGATGGCGACCCTGTCCCAGCATCGTGAGCCAGCCGCCGCCGAGTCCTCCTAACGCACCGATCGCGGCTCCGGCGATGGCTGCCGTACTTGCGTCCATGGCGACTTCTCCAACGTGGCGAGGCTGGCTGCGATTCTGCCTGAGCCGGCCCAGGGAGCGCGGGTGTTCTTCTGGCACGGCTCTTGAGAGCGGGCCGACAGCCTGACTTCAACCCTCGTCTAAGGAAGGTCCGACTCCGGCTGTGCCAGACGCTGATGGGACACTGCGGCATGTGACTCTCGCCAACCTCACTCTCGACCAGTGGCGGTCAATTGACCCCTCGACCGTCCGCGGAATCGCGATGGAGGCGGCTGACCTGGCCGAGGGCCGCGTAGCTGGCATCGACGTCGTAGAGCATCTCGGTGCCCCGCTGCACCGTGTCCGGATCGAGCGGAACGCGACGGAGTTCGCCCTGATACCGGGTGGCACCGTGACACTCGGATTTGATCTCGATGCCTGGGAGCCGACGCCGGAGCAAGCCGCCGACTACGCCGAGAGCCTGGCGCAGGGCTTCGGATACGGCCCAGACCTGCGGGCCCACCTCGCGCAGCTGCTCAGCCCGCGCCGGACGGTCACTTTGGCCACGGTGCTCATGGCGGTGGAGGACGAGAATCTGACCGCACCGCCCGCCGCAATGCCGGCCGTGCTCGCAGCCCGCGGTCTGCGGATGCCGAGCGCCGACGAGTGGGAGCACGCGTGTGGGGCCGGCGCGGACACGCTGTTTCGCTGGGGCAGCGACTGCCCTCTCGACCGGATCCCCTACGAGGACGGCGACGGCCCGCAACACCGACTGAACTCCCTGAGCCTGCACATCGCCTACGACACCTACCGCACGGAACTGACGAGCGATGTCACCGCGGCGCACGGCGGGGACGGCGGCGAGTCCGCGTGCGGCGGCTACGGCAACCTGCTGGGATGGCTCCCCCTGGCCACCGCCAATCGCAACCCGTTCATGGCCGAGTTCGTCCACGGCCCGGACGGTGCAGGTCTCTACGAGGACTTCTCCACCCGGCCGGTCCTACCGCTCTGAACTTCCGGCAGGCAGTTCTCCGCAAGTCTGCGACTGCTGTCCGAGGTTCACCGGTCGGCATGACGTGGGCGGCGTACTCAAGGCAAGAGCTTCCCATTGGCTTCTGGCGGCCAGAAAGCCGACGCTCTCCTGGGGACGGGTGCGCCGATTGACCGCCAGATGTGGTGCCGAACTGGTGCGGGTTCTTCAATTGGTCTGGGCAGCACGAAAGCCCCAGGTTCATAACCCGGGGCTTCTTTATGGAGCGGATGACGGGAATCGAACCCGCGCTCTGAGCTTGGGAATCACCAGTCGAAAAGACTTCGAAATGGCCTCTGATCTGCTGTTATACCCCGATGGGGATAGCAAGCTGCGACACCGCTGGCCACCGACTTTCCCCGTGGTTCCCCACCGTATCGGGCATGGATCGGGCACGTGTGCGGCGACCGGCGAGCTAGCGCGACCCCACTTTGGTGTGGGCTCTGGTAGGCCATCAAGGGGAGAGGGCCAGTCTGCAAGCGACATGGGCCATTTCCAGACTCTCCTTCGACTCATCCTGGCAAGCGTAAAGGACGCCTCTTACGATATCGTCACCCAGTTGAACGGGGTCTGCGCGGAGTAGTTCTCGTTGCCATTCACTACTTGCGCGCCAAATCTCGTAGCCAGCCTCAATGACAGAATCCGGACCTTCAAGTGCGGCAACGATGCGGGCTGCTTCAAATAAGCCGAAAGCCTCCCGCGCTAGAGCGACCTGCTCGGACCAATCGCTGTCCCCGTAAGTCCGACGGAGGACACCGCGCGTCATCTCATCAAATCTTCGGTGCGTTGCAAGAGCCGCTGATAAGAACGCCACATAGGCGTCACGACGGGTCTGCCGCCGCCACTGCTGATTCTGCCCACGACCCGCCACTGCGGCTGCCATTACCGCACCACCTGCACCAACTGCTGCTCCTACTACAGCAGCGACTGCTCCTACCAGAGCCACTCCCCCTGCGTCCATCCCAGCAATTATGCCTCCTGTGTTCCGACCGATCAGCGCAGGGCGTCACGTTTCTAGACGCGGTGACGCATACATGTCGGCGTGATCTAGCAACAACCGCTGCCACCTCTTCTTTCTCCCATCCCGTCTGCCGTCGGCCCGCACTCCTGTGGAGCGGGCGTGGTTCAGGGCGTCAAGGTGGAGCGCGCCACTGTACGAACGACCTTGACGCCCTGGGCCGCGACTGCTCGGCTTGCCCGGGTCGATGGCAGGTGGGATGGGAGCCCCGCGCACACCACGATGAACCCGCGGACGCCAGCGAGTTGGGTCCATCCTGGAAGCCGGAGCGCCCCCGCCGGAGGCATGTCGTGACCGTGTGGTGGGCTGGCGTGGTTCGCACCCATCGACCCTGAGCCTTGGCGTGCGGCCGGCGGCCGGGCCACCGCCCGGCGGAGACAGGGGCGGCGGCCCGAGCCGCCGGGCCGCGCCTGCCGCGCGTGCGCGGCGGGTGCCTTGATGAGGTAGAGAAACCTGTAACAGCTCAGGCGGCGGGCCAGATGTAGCACGCTGCGGGGATGTGCTCGCCGGCTCCGAAGTGGTGCTCTACTTCGCCGATGCGCTGCCACTCAAGGCGTTCGTACAGGCGGATGGCGGCGGTGTCCTTCGTCATCACGTCCAGTACGAGCCGGATGGAGCCCTGTCGGGCGTAGTCCATAGCCGCGCGCATTAGCCGTTCGCCAGCAGCGTGCTTGCGTGCTTCGCGGACGACGAACAGTCGGGCCAGTACGCCGATACGCTCCTCAGCTTCCCCGCTCTTCTCCCGCCACAGGTCTACGGCCCCCTCACCCTGCGGGCGCATCACCCCCACGTGGCCGACGATCTTCCCCGCTTCCTCCGCCACCCATGCGCCGAGAACTGCCGGCGGACGAAGCCACGCTTCGGGATTGCCGACGCCTTCAACGGGATAGCCGTCCGTCGCGTGTACCTCGGTCAACGCTGCGGCTGCACCGGGAACATCGGCATCGGTGATCGGTCGTACGACGATGCTGGTCATGGGGCCTCCACAGGGTCACTGTTCGACAGGGAGTTCGTAGAGCAAGCCTGTTAGGTCGGCACGGTGGACGTACCGCGTGACCTCGAACGGTTCGCCGTTCTGGTCAAGGCTGGTGTGCAGCACGTCCAGCACAGGTACTCCCGGAAGCAGGTCGAGAATGCCGGCCTCCTCGGGAGTGGGCATCCGGGCGCTGATCTCGTCGCGCACCCGGGTCATTACGTGGCCGAGCTCCTCAAGGCGTCCGTATATCCCGTTCGGGCCGGACTTCTTCTCCATCAGCAGCGTCCCCCGGGCCTCCTCCCACCGCAGGTAAGTGGAGACGATCTGCACCGGCTCTTCGTCGGCGAAGTAGTGGTTCTCCCGGTGGACCACGCTCGCGTCGTCGGCCGAGACCTGGAGCCGTTCGGCGATGTCCGCTGGCGGTACTTCGCGAGCGATGCTCGGCACTTCGATCCGTGGCGTCTTCCCCTGGCGCTTCGTCTCCAGGCGGAACGGCGTGAGGCCGGTCTCCCGATTCTTGATCGAGTAACGATCGCTGCCGAATCGGAACAGCCGTTGCGGCTCTCGTACGAACACGCCCTTGCCTTGCTTGGCGGTCACCAAGCCCTGTTCGGCGAGGATGCGGATCGCTTCCCGGGCCGTGTTGCGCGCCGCGCCGTACTCCTCCGCCAGGGCCCGTTCGGACGGGAGCTTGTCGCCGGCCGCCAGCTCTCCGCGCGCGATTCGTGCACGAAGTTCTTCGGCGATACGGCGGCTCGGTGGCTGCTGCGGAGTAGGGGCGGATGGGGTCATGACCAGCAGCATACAGGTGGCTCAAGCCAGTGCCTTGACTCGCGTCGCCCCGTGTGCTCAACTGGCTTAAGCCAGTAAGTGGCTCAAGCCAGTTGGAAGCGGCGTCCTACCGCCAAGCAAGCCGCCGCTTCCTCCCTCGTACAAGGGAGTTGCCATCATGGCATCGTTCAAGATCGACCTTTCGACGGCCACGGTGTTCGTGGCCACCCCGCCCGTGCCGAAGTTGGTCAGCAAGCAGACCGGCGAGATCGCGATCGACCGCGAGACGAAGGCGCCGTTGAGGACGGTGGGTCTGCTGGTCTCGGACGAGGGACAGGGTGACCTGTTCCAGGTGACGATCCCGGAGACCGGTATCGACGCGACGCTGACGCCGGGTACGCCGGTGACGGTGATCGGGCTGCGGGCGCGGGACTGGGAGAACGAGTTCAACGGGCAGAAGCGGCACGGGATCAGCTTCCGTGCGGTCGCGGTTACGGCGTTGATGCCGGCGGCGGCCTCGAACGGCAGGGGCTGACCTGCGATGGTGACGGTCCTCGTGCTGACCGGTACCGGGATCGCGGCTGTGCTGATTCTGCGCCGGGTCCGTCCTGACCTGTATTGGGTGCTGGTCGGCGGCCCGGCGGCTCGCATCCGGGTCGGCTGGTCGTACGGGTCGGTGATGGACGCGTGCGGGCTGAGCGTGCCTCCGTCGCGGGCCCGTATCGCGGTCGCCCGTGCGTTGCGGCGGGAGATGCCGGCCAACCGTCCGCCCAAGCTGCTGCGGCTGCGGGTGACCCGCACGGGCCTGGTGGCCCGGATCCGGCTCCGGCCGGGTCAGGACGCGTTCGACGTGATCACCGCCGCTGACCGGCTGCGGCACTCCTGGCGCCTGCACCAGGTGTCGGTCAAGGAGATCCGCTCGGGCCTGTTGGAGCTGTCGATGACCGGCTACGACGTGCTGGACCGGGTGCATCTGCCGGCCAGGACCGAACGGACTGCGCTGCGGGTTCCCGTCGCGATGCGCGAGGACGGCACGGTGCATTACCGGGACTTCCGGAAGGTGCCACACAGTCTGGTGCTGGGCGCGACGGACTCGGGGAAGTCGGTGTATCAGCGCGGGCTGGTCAAGGAGTTGGCGCGTCAGCGGGTCGCGCTGGTGGGGATCGACTGCAAGCAGGGCGTGGAACTGTCCCCGCTGGCCCGCCGGTTGACCGCGCTGGCCGACAACCCCGACGCTGCCGCCGATCTCCTGGACGCGCTGGTGGTGGAGATGATCGAGCGGTTCCAGCTCATCCGGACCGCTCAGCGCATCAGCTCCGACACCCCGGATGCGGAGATCACTAGCGACATCTGGGGCCTGCCGGAAGCGGATCGGCCGGTGCCGATCGTGGTCCTGGTCGATGAGGTCGCCGAGCTGCTGCTCGTGGCGGGCTCGTCGCAGAAGAAGCGGCGGGAGCGGATCATCACCGCGCTGATCCGGCTCGGGCAGCTCGCCCGGTCTGCCGGCATCTACCTCGAAGTGTGCGGGCAGCGCTTCGGCTCCGAGCTGGGCGACGGCGTGACCATGCTCCGCGCACAGCTCACGGGCCGGGTCTGCCACCGGGTCAACGATGAAGCCTCCGCGAAGATGGCCTTCGGCGACATCGCCCCTGAGGCACTGGGCTCGGTGCTGACGATCGCCCCTGACCAGCCGGGCACCGCCGTGGCGGCCGACACCTCCGGCGGCTGGGCCCGCGTCCGGACCCCGCACACCTCGCTGCGTGACGCGGTAGCCGCCTGCAACCGGCACGCCGACCTCACACCCGACGTGGCATCCCTTGCCGACTTCCGGCCCGTGCTGCCCGCGATCCCCACGCCCGGCACCCCGGGCAAGCCGGTGCCCGCCACCGCCTGACCCCACCCCGCTCCATCGGTCGGCGCGACCACCCCCGCGCCAGGTCCCTACCCGCCCCATGCCCGGACGGGCCCGCATTGAAGGAGAAAGCTTATGTTCCGACGAGGCAAGACAGACGATCACGCCCGTAGCCAGCGGCTCTACGAATCCGCCCAGGACCTCTACGACTCCTCCGACGACCCCGACGAGTTCTCGTACAGGGTCCTCGGCTCGATGAAGGCCCAACTGCGCCGCGAGGCCAACCGGGACGACTACCCGCCCAAGGGCCACCGCTACCCCCGCAAGGCCCGGTGACCGGCCATGGCCGCCCGTAAGACCGCCGCCCGCCGCCCGGCCAAGCCCGCCGAACCGGTCCAGCCGCCGCCCTGCACGGTCTGCGAGGGCACCGGACTGGTCGCCGTGACCGTTCGGGTCGGACGCCGGCACCGCCCCGTGGGTCAGCAGGAAGGCATGTGCCTGTCCTGCCTCGGCACCGGCGAAGCCTGACGTCCCGTCAACCGCTCCCGGGGCCGTACTGCCACCGCGAAGGCCCGGCCCCGGGCCCTGATCCCCAGAAAGGAGGTGGACCCTCATGGCCCGCTCGCTGCGTCTCGATCCGATCCTGATTCAGGCCGTGATCGCCGGTTCGCTGTCCTTCGCGCATCTCCACGACATCGCCGACGCTGCCGGGCAAGCCGGTTGGAAAGCCTGGGCCTACCCGATCAGCGTTGACCTGCTCCTGGTCGCGGCCTGGCGCCGCATGCGCACCCTTCGCGCCACTGACCGCCCGGCCCGCGCCGCGTGGACCTGGTTCGTGATCGCCCTGGCCGCGTCGCTGGGGGCGAACGTGGCCACCGCCGGGCTCCTCGACCTGCACCACGTGCCCGCGACCCTGCGGGTGCTGGTCGCCGGCTGGCCCGCCCTGGCCTTCCTCGGCGGCACCCTGCTGGCCCACAGCTCGCCGGCTGATGTGCCCGCCCCGGCGACCGCCGAGCCGCTGCCCGACTCGCCGGCCGATCCGGCACCGCCGGTCACCCTCGACCGCACACCCGCCGCCCCAGCCCCTGCTGCTGCTCCGGAGCTGCCGCCGGCCCCGACCGCACCCTCCGTACCTGCCGCGCTGGTCGTGCACGCCCGGAAGATCGCCGACGCCCACCAGGCCGCGACCGGCCACCCGATCGACACCGCCACCCTCCGCACCCGCCTCGGCGTACCGCCGGCCTTGGCCGACGCCATCGCCGACCAACTCGCCTGACCCGAAAGGAGTACCGCTATGGCCCGCTTCGAGCGCTTCCGCAACGTCACCAGGATCGGCCCCGTCCAGGTCGGCGACCACCGCGACCGCCACGGCCGTAACGCCAGCGTCGCCACCTGCACCGCCCCCCGCTGCGGCTGGTCCAACGACTACGCCAGCCGCTCGGCCGCCGAACTCGCCGCCCGCACCCACACCTGCACCACCTGACCTGAAAGGACACCGCTGATGTTCAAGCCCAAGTACCCGCCGAACTACACCTACACCGCTCCCGTCACCGCCTACACCACCCCGGCCGCACCGCCGGCCGACCAGCCGGGCACCGCCCCGGCACCGGTCCAGCCGACCGCCCCGGTTCCCGCCCCGCAGACCACCCGGCCGGTGGTGCAGCTCACCCCCGGCAGCACCGCCATGCTCATCGCCGGCGGCACCGCCGTGGTGCTGGTCGTCGGCGTCGTCCTGGTCTCCATGCTGCTGGCCGTCGCCATCACCGCCGTGTCCATCGCGGTCGTCGCCGTAGTCCTGCGCTCGCTGCTGACCGACACCCGCAAGGGCCGGTGATTGTCATGGGCCTGTTCAGCCGCAAGACCGACTCCACGCCGGCCAACCCGGCCATGGCCGAGCTCGGCCGGGAGTTCGCCAACGCCAAACGGCACGGCGACCGCAAGACCGTGCGCCGTATCGCCCGCGAGTTCGACCGGACCGCGACCGGTGACAGCGACGCGGCCTCGTTCCAGCAGGGCCAGGACGTCTACAACTCGATCCCGCCCGCCTACTCCACCCGGCGCAACCGCCGCCGCTCGTAACGGCCCCCGGGGCGGCCTCAACCGCCAAGTATCCGCCGCCCCGGGCGCCTGCCCCATTCCTGATCCAACGGACCCGAAACGGAACTCACCATCATGCCCAAGCACACCCCTGCCCCGGGACGAATCTGCGGCCACTGCGACGGCTTCGCCACCGCCGCGATCACCACCGGTGGCCGCAACCCCGACGGCACCCGCCGCACGATCCGGGCCAACTGCCCCGCCTGCAAGGGCACCGGCACCGCCCCCGCCCGCCGGGTCCTGACCACCACCGGCCGGTGACCGCCATGGCCTTCCTGAACTGGCGCGACGCCAAGCACTACGACCACACCGGCGACAAGCCGTGCGTGCTCTGCGACAAGCCCACTCCGCTGCGCTCTGACAGGGGCAAGCCCGTGCACAAGGTGTGCGCGGAGAACTGGCTCGACACCCACCCGCAGAAGGGCGGTGAGGGCCGGTGATCGCCACCGCCCCGAACGGGCTACGGGTGCTGGACCTGTTCTGCTGCGCCGGCGGTGCCGCGATGGGCTACCACCGCGCCGGCTTCGCCGTGGACGGCGTGGACATCGTCCCCCGGCATCGCTACCCCTTCCCGATCGTCCAGGCCGACGCCCTGGAACACCTCACGCGCCTGATCGCCACCGGCGAGATCCAGCGGTACGCCCTCATTCACAACTCGCCGCCCTGCCAGGCCGGCTGCGCCCTGACGGTGGGCACCAACGCCGCACGCGGCTGGGGTGGTGACCACCCGCAGCTCATCCCCGCACTGCGGACCCTGCTCGACGCCACCGGCCTGCCGTACGTGATCGAACAGCCCACCGGTAAGGCCCCGGTCCGCCGCGACCTGACCCTGTGCGGGGAGAGCTTCGGCCTGGGAGTGCTGCGACACCGCACCTTCGAACTGGGCCGCTGGTCCACCACCAAGCCGGCGCACCCCCGCCACCGGGGCTACGTGCGCGGTTACCGGCACGGCCAGTACCGCGACGGCCCGTACGTCGCCGCGTACGGCTCCGGCGGCGGCAAGGCCACCGTTCCCGAGATGCAGCACGCCATGGGCATCACCTGGACCGACGTGCGCGGCGAACTCACCGAAGCCATCCCGCCGGCCTTCACCCAATGGATCGGCCGCGCCTTCCTCACCGCCCGACAGGAGGTGATCGAGTGGTGACCACCGCCCTCCCGGCGGGCCTGGACCCGGTCGCCTGGCAGGACTTCCTGCGGGTGGCCGGGCAACCGGGCTTCGACCGCTGGAACGACCAAGTACGCCGCACCGGAGGCTGCTCCGACCCGATCCACCTGACCGGCTCCACCGCCACCATCGACCGGACCACCGGCCAGGTCCTGTACTCCTACGCCACCACCGCCGAGCCGGGCGGCCGGCTCCGGGTCGCCTGCGGCAACCGCCGCGCCTCGCGCTGCCCGGCCTGCGCCTGGACCTACGCCGGCGACACCTACCAGCTCATCCTGTCCGGCCTCACCGGCGGCAAAGGCGTCCCCGCAACGGTCACCGACCACCCCCGGGTCTTCGCCACCCTCACCGCACCCTCCTTCGGCCCCGTCCACAACCGCCCCGCCGCCGGCCGCTGCCGCTGCGGCACCGCACACGCCGACGAGGCCTCGGAGCTGGGCACGCCCCTCGACCCGGACACCTACGACTACGCCGGCGCGGTGCTGTGGAACAACCACGCTGGCGACCTGTGGCGCTACGTCACCATCTACCTCCCGCGCGAACTCGCTGCCCGCACTGGCATCACCCAACGCGAACTGCGCGAACGCCTCCGGGTCTCGTACGGCAAGGTGGCCGAGTTCCAGAAGCGCGGCGCGATCCACTTCCACGCCGTGATCCGCTTCGACGGACCCGACGGCCCCGACACCGCACCCCCGGCATGGGCGACCGCCAACCTCCTGGAAGACGCGCTCCGGGCCGCTGCCGCCCGCGCCACGGTGACCGTTCCCGCCGCCCATGACCAGCCGGCCCGGGTCCTGGGTTGGGGCACACAGCTCGACGTGCAGACCATCGGCGCCTTCGGACACGGCGAAGACCTCACCGAACAAGCCGTCGCCTCCTACGTCGCCAAGTACGCCACCAAAGCCGCCGAGACCACCGGCACCGTAGACCGCCGCATCGGCGAACTCGCCGAACTGGACAAGCTGCCCGACCTGCCCGCCCACACCCGCCGCCTCATCGCCGCCTGCTGGGAACTCGACGGGCTGTACCCGGACCGCCGGCTATGGGCCTGGGCACACATGCTCGGCTTCCGGGGCCACTTCTCCACCAAAGCCCGCCGCTACTCCACCACCCTCGGAGCGCTCCGCCAGGCACGCGCCGACTACCGCGCCGACCAGGAACGCCGGGACCTCGGCCTGCCCGACCTCGACGCCGACCCGGACGCGTCCACCCTCGTCATCGCGCACTGGGCCTACGCCGGCCACGGACACACACCCGGCGAATCCTGGCTCGCGCAGCAGATCCACCGCGACATCACCCGAGACCGCGACACCGCACGCCAAGCACGCGCCGAACTCCAAGACCAGGAAGGGGAGGACTGGTGAACATGGCCGATCGTCTGTTGAGCGTTGAGGAAGTGGCCGAACGGCTGGGGACCTCTGTGCGGTTCCCCCGGCGGCTGATCGAGGAACGGCGCATCACTTACGTCAAGGTCGGCAAGCACGTGCGCATCTCCGAATGTGTCCTGGCTGCCTACGTGACGGCGAACACGGTTGAGTCGCGCCGTGCTCGGCACCTGCGGGGGGTGGCGTGATGGCCAGGAAGAAGCGCTCGTTCGGACGCGTGCGGAAGCTGCCTTCGGGGCGGTACCAGGCTCGCTACCTCGGGCCTGACGGTATCGACCGGCCGGCGCCGAACACCTTCCGTACGAAGGCTGATGCGGATGACTGGCTGGCTGAGCGACAGGGGGAGGTCCGAAACGGGACCTGGCGGGATCCTGACGCCGGGAAGATCCCGTTCGAGGGCTATGCACTGACGTGGGTGGCTGAGCGCGGTCTCGCAGCGACCACGGATGAGCTGTATCGGCGCCTGCTGCGGATTCACCTGTTGCCGACCTTCGGCGGGCTCGACCTGGATGAGATCACCGCGCCGTGTGTTCGGGCCTGGCGCGCTGAGCGGCTGTCCACGACGGGGGCCGCTACCACGGTGGCGAAGGCGTACCGGCTGTTGAAGGCCGTTTTGGAAACGGCGGTCGATGACGAGCTGATCCGTCGGAATCCCTGCCGGATCAAGGGCGCGGGCAAGGAGGTGGCGGAGGAACGGCCGATTGCCACGGTGGCGCAGGTCGATGCCCTCGCCGACGCGATGGGGCCGCGCTGGCGCCTGATGGTCTACATCGCTGCGTACGGGCCTGCCCGACCGGAGGAACAGGCGGCGATGCGCCGGCCGGACGTGGATTTGGACAGCCTCGGTGTGTGGATTCGTACGGCTGAACCGGAGTTGACCACTGGCCGGCGTGCCCCTGGGGCCACCAAGTCGCAGGCGGGCAAGCGGTTCGTCGTGCTGCCCGGCTTCATGGCGGTTGATCTGCAACGGCATCTCGACTGGTACGCGGAGAAAGCTCCGGATGGGCTGCTGTTCGTGGGGGAGCGGGGCAAGCCGTTTCGCCGTTCCACCTTCGGCCGTAAGTGGCGCAAGGCCCGAGCGCTGGTCGGCCTGCCGGACGACTTCCGGTTCTACGACCTGCGGCACACCGGGCACACGCTCTCGACGCGATCGGGCGCGACGCTCAAGGACACGATGGTGCGCGCCGGCCAGTCCTCGGAGAAGGCGGCCATGCGCTACCAGCACTCAGACACCGAGCGGCAAAAGGAGGTGGCAAAGGGGCTGGACGCTCGGGTTCGTGCCGACCGCAGGAAAGCGAAGGCCCGGCAGGCGGATTCGGCATCGGGCACGCAACGGGCACGGGACGCCTAAATTGGTCCAGACAACAAACAAGGCCCGGGTCGCTGACCTGGGCCTTTGTCGTGGAGCGGATGACGGGAATCGAACCCGCGCTCTGAGCTTGGGAAGCTCATGTTCTACCATTAAACTACATCCGCCGGGCGCCGCGTGGGGCGCTGGTCTGGTGACACTGTAGCGCATCCGGGGTGGGCGGGGTGGGGTGCGGGGTGTTGGTGGGTTGATCCCCTAGTGTGTGGATTTGTCGTCCACGGATGGTGGGGAAGGGACCTGATGGAGCGCACCGTTGTTCGTTGTGCCGAGGGGCACGTGTTCAGTACCGGATCGTTTCCGATGCAGCATCTCGGAGCTGATCGGCTCGGGCCCGGGCGGTTGTTGAGGTGTCCGGGGTGTGGGCGGTTGCGGCAGGCCGTGCCGGTGGAGGAGCGGGCGCCGGGGGAGCGGCGGTAGGAGGGTAACCTCTTGGCGTGCTTCTCTCTGACAAGGACATCCGGACCGAGATCGACAACGGGCGCGTGCGCGTGGACCCGTATGAGCCGTCGATGGTGCAGCCGTCGAGCATCGACGTACGGCTGGACCGGTACTTCCGGGTGTTCGAGAACCACCGCTATCCGCATATCGACCCGGCGGTCGAGCAGCCGGACCTGACCCGGCTGGTGGAGCAGGAGGGCGATGAGGCCTTCATCCTGCACCCCGGTGAGTTCGTGCTCGCTTCGACGTATGAGGTCATCACGCTGCCGGACGACATGGCGTCCCGGCTTGAGGGCAAGTCGAGCCTCGGGCGGCTCGGCTTGCTCACCCACTCCACAGCCGGCTTCATCGACCCCGGGTTCTCCGGGCATGTGACGCTCGAGCTGTCGAACGTGGCCACGCTGCCGATCAAGCTCTGGCCCGGCATGAAGATCGGGCAACTGTGCCTCTTCCGGCTGTCCTCACCCGCCGAATTCCCTTACGGGTCACAGCACTACGGCTCCCGTTACCAGGGGCAGCGCGGGCCGACGGCCTCCCGCTCGTACCTCAACTTTCACCGTACGCAGGTCTAGGGGCCGTCCCCCCGGCGGAGCCCGGGGCCCGCTCAGATCAGCGGCAGCTTGAACAGCATCAGCAGCGCCACCAGTTGGATCGACGCCGCGCCGAGCGCCTTGTGCCACGGCAGGTCGTGCGACTTGCCCACCATCGACGTCAGCAGCGCCGCGCAGCCCAACCAGGTGATCCAGCCGAGCAGTTGGACGAAGCTGTTGCCGCCGCCGAGGAACAGGGCGAAGAAGAGCCGGGGCGCGTCGGTCAGCGAGGTGATCAGCAGCGACAGGCCGATGGTGGGCGCCCACGCGCCGTCGCCGCCGAGCTGGCGGGCCAGGGTGTGGGTGACCGCGCCGAGGGTCAGGCCGCACAGGACGACGGCCACGCCGGTGGTGAGCACCCACGGGATGCTGGTTGACAGGGTCGCGTTCAGGATGTCGTGCCGGGCCGCGTTGAAGCCGAAGACGGCGAGCAGGCCGTAGACGAACGTGACCGTGAGGGCGGGGCCCCACATGGTGTGGTCGCGCATCTGCCAGAACGTACGGCCGGGGCGCAGCAGCACGCCGCTCAGCAGCTGCTTCCAGTGCAGGCGCGGGCCGGCCGGCGGGGTGGCGGACTGGCCGGCGCGGTAGGTGGCCACGTTGCCGGTGCCGTAGCCGTCGTCCTGGTAGGGCTGGTCGTAGGACGGGGCCGGGCCGTCGGGGTACGCCAGCGGGGCCGGCTCGCCGAGCGTGAACTGGCGGGTGCCGCCGGGGGAGTCGTCGTAACCGCCGCCGTGAGCGTCGTACCCGGCGCCGTGGGCGTTGTAGCCGGGCTGGGCCTCGTAACCGGCCGGCCCCTGGCCCTGCGGCGCCGCCCGCCCGTGCTCCCACTGCTGCCCGTACGGCTGCTGCCCGTGCGAGGGCTGCGAGGCATGCGGGGTCTGACCGTACGACCGCGGCTGCTGCCCGTACCCACCCTGGGGGCCGCCTTGGGGCCCGCGGCCGTGCGACTGCTGTCCACCGTGCGGCTGCTGCGGCGGGTAGCCGTTCGGCGCGCTCCGGTCCTGCTGTCGTCGGTTCCTGAATCCGGCCATGCCTTCGAACGTACCCGGTACGCCGCCGGGCCGGGCCTGGCGGTCGTCGGCGGCCGGTGCTTTGCGGCCAACCTGTGACACGCGTGACACGCCCGGTAGCGTGCCGCGTACACGGACACGGCGTCCGAACGGGTGGGAAGGGACGTGCTGATGGGTCTGCCGAAACGCGAACGGAAACGCGAACCGAAACGCGGTCGGACGCGCGGACGGATACGTGCGGGGGCCGCCGCCGTCACCCTCCTCGCCACCCTCACCACCCTCGCCGCCTGCGGTGGCAGCGGCGGCGACCACAAGTCCAAGGCCATCCCCGGCTTCGAGCTCGGCCCGGGCGGCAGCGGCACCGCCACCCCGAGCGCGTCCGGCAGCGCGACCGACACGCCGCCGTCCCCGCCCCCTCCGCCGCCGGACTCGTCGGGCGGCACGACGACGACCGCGCCCCCGGCCGCGAAGGGCCAGCTGCCCGCCCGGGTGGAGGCGGACGGCGCCACGATCACCGTCGGCAACCCGTCGGCGAAGCACACCGTGCTGCTCTACGAGGACCCGCGCTGCGAGCCCTGCGGCGTCTTCGAGAAGGTCAACGGGGCCCGGCTGAACGCCCTCGCGCAGGCCGGCAAGCTGCGGATCCAGTACGCGCTGGCCTCGTTCGTGGACAACAACGACGACGGCAACGGCTCCAAGCGGGCGGTCAACGCGCTGCGCGCCGCCGTGGAGCAGAACGGGTTCCCGGCCTACCACGCCGTCGTCTTCGCCCACCAGCCGATCGAGAGCTCGGACGGCTTCACCGACGACCGCTTGCTCAGCCTCGCGGCGCAGGTCAAGGGGCTGGACACGCCGGCCTTCCAGGCGGCGGTCAAGTCGGGTGGCTACCTCGACTTCGTGACCCGCGCCGAGACCGCCTTCACGGCCTCGAAGGTGGCGGGAACGCCGGCCGTGCGGATCGACGGGGAGCTCGCGCGGAACAAGGTCGAGGATCTCGAAGACCCGGACCTGTTCAACACGCTGCTCAAGCAGCACGGCATCTCATAGCCCGCGCCCGCCCCGATCGCACCGCGCCCCGGCGGACGACAGCGCGCCCGTACCCCGGCGGGTACGGGCGCGCCGCCCGTCGCACCAGCGCTCAGGCCGTCTCGGCCGGCTCCCCGGCGGCTGACGCCGACTCCCCGGCAGCTGACGCCGACTCGGAGGCCGCCGCGTCCGACGCGCCGCCCGCGTCAACCCCCGGCCCCGCCGTCACCCCGACCGGCACCCGCACCGAATCAAGCAGCAACTGCGCCACATCCACCACCTGCAACGACTCCGCCGCCGCGCCGTCGTTCTTCTTCCCGTTCACCGAGTCCGACAGCATCACCAGGCAGAACGGGCACGCCGTCGAGATGATGTCCGGGTTCAGGGAGAGCGCCTCGTCCACCCGCTCGTTGTTGACGCGCTTGCCGATCCGCTCCTCCATCCACATCCGGGCGCCGCCCGCGCCGCAGCAGAAGCCGCGCTCCTTGTGGCGGTGCATCTCCTCGCTGCGCAGGCCCGGCACCTTGGCGATGATGTCCCGCGGCGGCGTGTAGACCTTGTTGTGCCGGCCCAGGTAGCACGGGTCGTGGTACGTGATCAGGCCCTCGACCGGTGTGACGGGTACGAGCCTGCCCTCGTCCACCAGGTGCTGGAGCAGCTGCGTGTGGTGGATGACCTCGTACTCGCCGCCGAGCTGCGGGTACTCGTTGGAGATCGTGTTGAAGCAGTGCGGGCAGGTGGCGACGATCTTCTTGGACGCGCGCGGCTTCGCACCGCCGGCGACCACCTTGCCGTCGTCGTCCAGCTCCTCGCCGAACGCCATGTTCAGCATGGCCACGTTCTCCTGGCCGAGCTGCTGGAACAGGAACTCGTTGCCGAGCCGGCGGGCCGAGTCACCGGTGCAGTTCTCCTCGCCGCCCATGATCGCGAACTTCACGCCCGCGATGTGCAGCAGCTCGGCGAACGCCTTGGTGGTCTTCTTGGCCCGGTCCTCCAGGGAGCCGGCGCAGCCGACCCAGTACAGGTACTCGGTCTCGGTCAGGTCCTCGATGTCCTCGCCGACGACCGGTACCTCGAAGTCGACCTCCTTCACCCACGCCAGGCGCTGCTTCTTCGGCAGGCCCCACGGGTTGCCCTTCTTCTCCAGGTTCTTGAGCATCGTGCCCGCCTCCGACGGGAACGAGGACTCGATCATCACCTGGTAGCGGCGCATGTCGACGATGTGGTCGATGTGCTCGATGTCCACCGGGCACTGCTCGACGCAGGCGCCGCAGGTGGTGCAGGACCACAGCACGTCGGGGTCGATGACCCCGTTCTCTTCGGCCGTACCGATCAGCGGGCGCTCGGCCTCGGCGAGCGCGGCGGCGGGCACGCCGGCCAGCTGCTCGGCGGTCGCCTTCTCCTCGCCCTCGGCCGTCTTGCCGCCGCCGGCCAGCAGGTACGGGGCCTTGGCGTGCGCGTGGTCGCGCAGCGACATGATCAGCAGCTTGGGCGACAGCGGCTTGCCGGTGTTCCAGGCCGGGCACTGCGACTGGCAGCGGCCGCACTCGGTGCAGGTGGAGAAGTCGAGGATGCCCTTCCAGGAGAACTGCTCGACCTGGGAGACGCCGAAGACGTCGTCCTCGCCGGGGTCCTCGAAGTTGATCGGGACGCCGCCGCTGACCATCGGCTGGAGCGCGCCGAGCGCCACCGGGCCGTCCGCGTTCCGCTTGAACCAGATGTTGAAGAACGCCAGGAAGCGGTGCCAGGCCACGCCCATGTTCGTGTTCAGGCCGAGCACGATCGCCCAGATCATGGTGACGCTGAGCTTGATCATCGCGACGGCGTAGACGAGGTTCTGCAGGGTGCCGGTGCTCAGCCCCCGGAAGGCGGCGACCAGCGGGTACGACACCCAGTACGCGGCCTCGTAGTGGTCCACGTCGTGCAGCGCGCCCTCAAGCGCGCGCAGGGTGAGGATGGCCAGGCCGATGACCAGGACCACGTACTCCACGAAGTACGCCTGCCAGGCCGTCGAGCCGGCGAAGCGGGACTTGCGGCCGGCCCGGGAGGGCAGGTTGAGCAGCCGGATCGCGATCAGCGTGAGGATGCCGAGCGTGGTCAGCAGCGTGATGAACTCGACGTACACCTCGTACGGCAGCCAGGTGCCGATCCACGGCAGGATCCAGTCGGCCTTGAAGAGCTGGCCGTAGGCGTTGACGATCGTCAGGCCCAGGGTGAGGAAGCCGACCGCGACGAACCAGTGGGCGGCGCCGATGACGCCCCACTTGTTCATCCGGGTGTGGCCGACGAACTCCTTGGTCAGCGTCTTCGTCCGGGCCACCGGGTCGTCGGTGCGGCTGCCCGCGGGCACCGGCTGGCCGAGCCTGACGAAGCGGTAGATCTGCGCGACGGCGAGGCTGATCAGCGCGACGCCGACCGCGGTGAGGACCAGCGACACGATGATCGCGGCGAGTTGCATGGGGCGCTCCTCGGGCGGGGCCTGGCTGGGCCGGGTTGGTTCTGACGGGGTGGGGCTCCACTGATCGTACTAAGCGGTAACTTACCCCGGTCTCCGCTGAGGTTACCCGTTATCCACAGGGCAATGAAGCCGCGCCACTCGTGATCTGTGTCGCGCGGCACGCCGTCGGAGTCGAAGCCTCTTCAAGGCGATTGAACCGCTGCCAAAGGTGACAGACATGGTGCAAGCGGACAGAAGGAAGGGGACACGCGGATGCGCGCCGTGCTGCGGTGGGTGGCGATCGGCGCCGGGCTCGTCATGATGGCGACCGCCGCGCTCGGGATGGCCGCCTACCGGAAGTTCAGCGGCAACATCCGTACCGACCAGGCCACCGAACGGGTGCTGGCGGCGGCCGAACGGGCCGGCGAGCGGCCCCGCGCCCTCGTCCCGCAGGCGCGCAACATCCTGGTGCTCGGCGCGACCGCCGGCCGGAAGAAGCCGGACGGGTCCCGCGCCGACGCGGCCGTCCTGCTGCACCTGTCGGCGGACCGCGGCCGGGCCGCCGCCGTCGGGGTGCCCGGCGGCCTGATGGTCAGCGCGCCGAGCTGCCCGCGGCCGGACGGCGGCGGCACCAGCCCGGCGGCGTACGAGCCGTTCGGCGCGGCCTTCGCCCACGGCGGAGCGGCCTGCTCGATCCGCGCCTTCGAGCGGCTCAGCGGCATCCGGGTGGACCACCACCTGGTGGTCGACGACGTGCCCGGCTTCGCCGGCGGCCGCCGGGACCTGCTGCGGACCCTCGCCCAGGAGGCGCGCGGCGGCTCGCTCACCCACCCGGCCCGGCTGTACGGCGTGCTGGACACCGCGACCTCGTCCATCACCGCCGACCCCGGGCTCAGCTCGCTGCCCGCGCTCTACGAGCTGGCCGGGCGGCTGCGCAAGGTGCCGGCCGACCGGCTGGTCGTCACGGACCTCCCGGCGGCGCCGGAGCCCGGAGCCCCCGGCGCGGCGACCCCCGCCGGCCGCCTCCTCGCCGCGCTCCGCGCGGACCGTCCGCTCACTGCCGGCGTCCGCGCCCGCCCCGATGACCAGCCGAAACGATGAGATGCGCGTCACACGCAGAGTAAAGTTGAGTCGCTGCGACTCACCTCTGTTGACAGAAATTCCGAGCTGAGGCACGCTTGAGCCAGATCCACTCAAGTCAGTCAGCAGGAGGACTCACCATGGCACGTGCGGTCGGCATCGACCTGGGCACGACTAATTCCGTCGTCAGCGTTCTCGAAGGCGGCGAGCCCACCGTCATCACCAACGCAGAGGGCGCCAGGACCACGCCGTCCGTCGTCGCCTTCGCCAAGAACGGCGAGGTGCTCGTCGGCGAGGTCGCCAAGCGCCAGGCGGTGACCAACGTGGACCGGACCGTTCGCTCGGTCAAGCGCCACATGGGCACCGACTGGAAGATCAACGTAGACGGCAAGGACTTCAACCCGCAGCAGATGAGCGCCTTCATCCTGCAGAAGCTGAAGCGCGACGCCGAGTCGTACCTGGGCGAGAAGGTCCAGGACGCGGTGATCACCGTCCCCGCGTACTTCAACGACTCCGAGCGGCAGGCCACCAAGGAGGCCGGCGAGATCGCCGGTCTGAACGTGCTGCGGATCGTCAACGAGCCGACCGCCGCCGCCCTGGCGTACGGCCTGGACAAGGACGACCAGACGATCCTGGTCTTCGACCTCGGCGGCGGCACCTTCGACGTGTCGCTGCTGGAGATCGGCGACGGCGTGGTCGAGGTCAAGGCCACCAACGGCGACAACCACCTCGGTGGTGACGACTGGGACCAGCGGGTGATGGACTACCTGGTCAAGCAGTTCCAGTCCGGCCACGGGGTGGACCTGGGCAAGGACAAGATGGCCCTCCAGCGGCTGCGCGAGGCCGCGGAGAAGGCGAAGATCGAGCTCTCCAGCTCCACCGAGACCACGATCAACCTGCCCTACATCACCGCGTCCGCCGAGGGCCCGCTGCACCTGGACGAGAAGCTCACCCGCGCCCAGTTCCAGCAGCTCACCACGGACCTGCTCGACCGCTGCAAGACCCCGTTCCACAACGTCATCAAGGACGCCGGCATCCAGCTGTCCGAGATCGACCACGTGGTCCTGGTCGGCGGTTCGACGCGTATGCCCGCGGTCGCCGAGCTGGTGCGCGAGCTGACCGGCGGCAAGGACGCCAACAAGGGCGTCAACCCCGACGAGGTCGTCGCCATCGGCGCGTCCCTCCAGGCCGGTGTCCTCAAGGGCGAGGTCAAGGACGTCCTGCTGCTCGACGTCACCCCGCTGTCCCTCGGTATCGAGACCAAGGGCGGCATCATGACCAAGCTGATCGAGCGCAACACCACGATCCCGACCAAGCGCTCGGAGATCTTCACCACGGCCGAGGACAACCAGCCGTCGGTGCAGATCCAGGTCTACCAGGGCGAGCGCGAGATCGCCGCGTACAACAAGAAGCTCGGCATGTTCGAGCTGACCGGCCTGCCGCCGGCCCCGCGCGGGATGCCGCAGATCGAGGTCACCTTCGACATCGACGCGAACGGCATCATGCACGTCGGCGCCAAGGACCTCGGCACCGGCAAGGAGCAGCGGATGACCGTCACCGGCGGCTCCTCGCTGCCCAAGGACGAGGTCGACCGGATGCGCCAGGAGGCCGAGCAGTACGCGGACGAGGACCACCGCCGCCGCGAGTCCGCCGAGACCCGCAACCAGGGCGAGCAGCTCGTCTACCAGACCGAGAAGTTCATCGCGGACAACAACGACAAGCTGCCCGAGGACGTCAAGTCCGAGGTCGAGGCGTCGATCGCGGAGCTCAAGGAGAAGCTGAAGAACGAGTCCACCGACGGTGACAACACCGCGGCGATCCGCGAGGCCACCGAGAAGGTCGCCGCGACCAGCCAGAAGCTGGGCCAGGCGCTCTACGCCAACGCGCAGGCCGACGGCGCCACCGCAGGACCCGACGCGGCCGACGCGCCGGCCGGCGACCAGGCCCAGGCCGACGACGACGTCGTGGACGCCGAGATCGTGGACGACGAGAACGCCAACAAGAGGGACGGTGCCGCGTGACGGAGGAGCCGAAGGGCTTCGAGTCGTCGGAGCCCGACGTCCCTTCCGAGACCGGCGACCAGAAGCCGGAAGCCGGGAAGGACGCCGAACGGGAGGCCGGGTCCGCCGAGGAGGCGGGCCCGGCGGCCCCGGCCGGGGACAGCAAGGAGCTGACGGCCCTGCGGGCGCAGCTGGACCAGGTCCGTACCGCGGCCAACGAGCGCACCGCGGACCTCCAGCGGCTGCAGGCCGAGTACCAGAACTACCGCCGCCGGGTCGAGCGGGACCGGGTCGCGGTCAAGGAGATCGCGGTCGCCGGGCTGCTCACCGAGCTGCTCCCGGTGCTCGACGACATCGGGCGGGCGCGGGAGCACGGCGAGCTGGTGGGCGGCTTCAAGTCGGTCGCCGAGTCGCTGGAGACCGTGGCGGCCAAGCTGGGCCTGCAGCAGTTCGGCAAGGAGGGCGAGCCCTTCGACCCGCTGGTGCACGAGGCGCTGATGCACAGCTACTCGCCGGATGTCACACAGACGACATGCGTGCAGATCCTCCAGCCGGGGTACCGCCTCGGTGAGCGCAATCTGCGGCCCGCCAGGGTCGCGGTGGCCGAGCCGCAGCCCGGCGCGCAGGGCAAGTCCGAGGAGAGCGCGGACAAGGCGGACGACGAGGAGACCGGTGGCCCGGACGAGGGCTGACGGCGTGGTGACGGTGACGGAGAGGAGGGACGTCGAGGATGAGCATCGGTAGGGACCTGTTGGAGAAGGACCTGTACAAGGTCCTCGGCGTCCCCAAGGACGCCACCGAGGCCGAGATCAAGAAGGCGTACCGCAAGCTGGCCCGGGAGTTCCACCCGGACGCCAACAAGGGGGACGCCAAGGCCGAGGAGCGCTTCAAGGAGATCTCCGAGGCCAACGACGTGCTGTCGGACGCCAAGCGGCGCAAGGAGTACGACGAGGGCCGCGCGCTGTTCGGCAACGGCGGCTTCCGGCAGGCTCCGGGCGCCGGCGGCGGCACCGGCGGCTTCAACTTCGACCTGGGCGACCTCTTCGGCGGCGCCCAGGGCCCGACCAGCACCGGCACCGGCCAGGGCGGCGGCTTCGGCGGCGGCCTCGGTGACGTGTTCGGCGGGCTGTTCAACCGCGGCGGCGGCACCCGGGTGCAGCCGCGGCGCGGCCAGGACATCGAGTCCGAGGTCACCCTCAGCTTCACCGAGGCGGTGGACGGGGCCACGGTCCCGCTGCGGATGTCCTCGCAGGCGCCCTGCAAGGCGTGCTCCGGCACCGGCGACAAGAACGGCACCCCCAGGGTGTGCCCCACCTGCGTCGGCACCGGGCAGGTCTCGCGCGGCGGCGGTGGCGGCTTCTCGCTCACCGACCCCTGCGTCGACTGCAAGGGCCGCGGCCTGATCGCCGAGACCCCTTGCGAGGTCTGCAAGGGCAGCGGCCGGGCCCGCTCCTCGCGCACCATGCAGGTCCGCATCCCCGCCGGGGTCACCGACGGGCAGCGGATCCGGCTGCGCGGCAAGGGCGCCCCGGGCGAGCGCGGCGGCCCGGGCGGCGACCTGTACGTCGTCGTGCACGTCGGGCAGCACCCGGTGTTCGGCCGCAAGGACGCGAACCTGACGGTGACCGTGCCGATCAGCTACACCGAGGCGGCGCTCGGCGGCGAGATCAAGGTGCCGACCCTCGGCGGACCGCCGGTCACTTTGAAGCTCCCGGCCGGCACCCCCAACGGGCGCACGCTGCGCGCCCGCGGTAAGGGCGCGGTCCGCAAGGACGGCTCGCGCGGCGACCTGCTGGTCACCGTCGAGGTGGCGGTGCCCGGCAAGACCGAGGGCAAGGCGCTCGACGCCCTGGAGTCGTACCGGGAAGCGACCGCGGAGTTCGATCCGCGGGCGGAGCTGTTCAAGGCCGCAAAGGGAGCGTGAACGGATGAGCATCGACGGCGGTGGGCTGCGCGGCCCCGGTGGTCCCGGTGGTCCGCGCGGTTCGGCGGGCCGCAACCCGTACCAGCTGACCGAGGAGTCCCCGGTCTACGTCATCTCGGTGGCGGCCGAGCTGTCGGGCCTGCACCCGCAGACCCTGCGCCAGTACGACCGCCTCGGCCTGGTCTCCCCCGACCGCACGGCCGGCCGCGGCCGCCGCTACTCCGCCCGCGACATCCAGCAGCTGCGCGAGGTGCAGCGGCTGTCGCAGGACGACGGCATCAACCTGGCCGGTATCAAGCGGATCATCGAGCTGGAGAACCAGGTCGCCGCCCTCCAGTCCCGGGTCGCCGAACTGACCGCCGCGGTCGAGGGCGCCGCCGCCGTCATCCAACAACGCGAGGCAGCCGTCCACGCCTCCTACCGCCGCGACCTGGTCCCCTACCAGGACGTCCAGCACACCAGCGCTTTGGTGGTCTGGCGCCCGAAACGCGACATCTGACGTCGGCCTTCCACGCAGGCCCGCCACCCGATCGGGTGGCGGGCCTGTTGCCGTTTGTGCAGACGTCGTACGCTTGTTACTAGGGAAGATCATGCTGACCTTGCGGATTTCCCGCACGAAACGGATTCTGACCGGCTGGACGGAGGGGTTCGGGTGCTGTTGAGCTTCCGGGTGGCCAACCATCGGTCGATCCGCGAGGAGCAGCAACTGCTGCTGTCCCCGGTGTACGACACCGACCGGCCGGAGGGCACCGCCCGCGAGGCCGTACCGGTGGTCGCGCTGTTCGGAGCGAACGCGGCGGGCAAGTCCAACGTGGTGGACGCGTTGCGCTTCATGGCGGACATGGTGCGCTCCTCCCACCGGAACGCCGAGCCGGGCTCCGGCATCAGCCGCACCCCCTTCCTGCTGGATGCGGCCTGCGCCGCCGATCCGTCCTGGTACGTGGTGGACCTGCTGCTCCAGGGCGTCCGCTACGTCTACGGCTTCAGCGTGGACGACGAGCGCGTGCGTGACGAGTGGCTGTACAGCTACCCCAAGGGCCGCAAGCGCACGGTGTTCCAGCGGGAGGGCGACGAGATCCACTTCGGCGACTCGGCGCCGAAGCGCGAGCTTGATCTCGTGCAGAACATCACCGAGCCGAACGTGCTCTTCCTGTCGATCGCGGCGCGGTCCCGGCAGGAGGTGGTCCTGCCGGTGTACGAGTGGTTCTTCCAGTCGCTGGGCTTCCGGCAAGGAGGGGTCAGCCGATCCACGCGCGGCATGGGACGGAGGATGGCTCGAATCCTGAGGGACGCCGACCAGGCGGCGGCGGTCGTGGCGCTGCTGCGCGCGGCCGATGTGGGGATCGAGGCTGCCGGTGTCCAGACGTTCGCCGTTGACGAGATGGAACTGATATTGGCAAAGCGTGCCGGGTTCACCGGCAACTTCGAGCCGTCGACATGGGTCTGGGTCGGGCAGCGCGGGCGCAACGGTCCGGTGCGGATGGGACTTGAGGACCAGTCGGAGGGGACGCGCGCCCTGCTGTCCTATGCCGAACCCGTGCTCGGGGCGCTGCGCGACGGCGGTCTGCTCGCCGTGGACGAGATCGACTCCAGCCTGCACCCACGGCTGACCGCGCACCTGATCAAGCTGTTCCAGGACCCGGCGACGAATCCCGAGGGCGCCCAACTCCTCCTGACCACGCACGACGCGAGCCTGCTCGGCCGCAGCGGCGGCGAGGACGTACTGCGCCGCGACCAGGTGTGGTTCGTGGAGAAGAACGAGTACGGGGAGACGACCCTGTTCCCGCTGTCCGACTTCAAGCCGCGCCAGGAGGAGAACCGTGAACGCCGTTACCTGGGCGGCAGCTACGGCGCCGTGCCCTTCCTGAGCGACGAGCGTTTCGAAGCGGCAGTGGCCGCCCGGGGGAGGGCGGACGGTGGCGCGGACCCCGAAGAGTAGCGGCCGGCCGCGCCCGGCGTTCGAGTCGGGCCTGCGCCGGAGCCAGGCGAGCCGGGAGGAAGCGAGGCGGCGCGGCATCGAGGTGGCGGTCTCGAACCCCTGCTTCGAGCTGTGGCTGCTGCTGCACTTCGCCGACCACACCGCGCACGCGGCCACCTACAAGGCGCTGCTTCCGTATCTTCAGAGGCACCGTCCCGGCTACGACAAGACCCGGGTGGACTTCGCCGACTACCGGGACGGCTGGCGGGCGGCGGGTGTCCGGGCCAGGCGGCTGGCGGACGAGGGGCGGGAGTGCGAGGTGAATCCGGCGACGGGGGTCTGGCGGCTTGTCGAGCGGATCGCCGACGGGAGCCGGCCGGATCGGACGGGCTGAGGGGCCGTCGGCGTTCCGGTCGTGGGGGGAGTGTGAAGGGGCCGGGGTGGGCGGGTGGGGTGGTTATAGTCCGTGCGGCGGTCTGCCCGATACGGGGCGGGGGCGGGGTTCGGGGTGGAGGGGCGTTCAGTGCATCCGTTGGCGGTTGAGCAGGAGTTCAGGGCACGGCTGGGGCGTCGGCACGGGTGGGGGGTCGGGCTGCTCGTGGTGGCGGCGCTGCTGTGGGTCTACGCGGGGTGGGAGATGTTCGTGCCCTACAGCGCGGACCGGTCGGGGCACTGTTCGGCTCCGGCCTTCGCCGACCATGACCAGCTCTACACCGACCCTGGAGTGGGCGATCCTGACGAGCACGACCACGACAAGGCGGTGTGGTGCGCGCAGGGGCGGGACTGGCCGCAGCCGCTTGCCGCGCTCCTGGTGTCCACGCCGCTCGGCATCACGGGCGCCATGCTGGCCACGTCGAGCACGCTGACGCTGCGGCTGCGGGAGCATGACGACGAGCGGCGCCGGGCGGAGAGTGCCGCCGCGCGCAAGGCGAAGAGCTGACCCGGGGGCGTCAGGCGTTGCCCATCGCGCGGGTCAGGGCGATCTCGATGACGACGCGGTCGGGGCTGGGGGCAGGGGTGCGGCCGTAGCGTTCGGTGTAGCGGCGGACGGCCTCCGCGACCCGGGCCGGGTCCTGGGAGACCGTGGCCAGGCCCTCCAGGGTGGCCCACCGGCGTTTCTCGACCTGGCAGACCGCGACCGGCGCGCCCGCCTCGCCGGCGGCGGCCCGTACGTTCGCCGCCTTCGCGCTGTGGGTGTTGGTGATCACCCGGGCGAGGCCGGCCTCCGGGTCGTAGGTGACGCCGACCGGGACGACGTGCGGGGAGCCGTCCGGGCGGTGGGTGGTGAGCGTGCACAGGTGGTACTCGCGCCAGAAGGCGAGATACCCGGGCTCGGGGGAGCGGGGATCGCGGCGTGCCATGCGGCCGACGTTAACCGACCGCCGGCCACCGTACGTACGCCGGCGGCCGGTTCAGCCGTACGGGCGGCCCCGCGACGGTCAGTTCGTCGTACCGGCACCCGGGCCGTCAGCTCAGCCCTACCGGCGGCCCCGCGGGCGTCAGCTCAGCCTTACCGGTAGCTCCGCCACACTCGTTCCGATGAATCCCGGCAGCGGCGGCAGCTCCTTGTCGGGGACGGCCTGGGTGATGCCGGGGTAGGCGGCGTACAGCGCGCGCAGGGCGATCACCGCCTCCAGGCGGGCCAGTGGCGCGCCCAGGCAGTAGTGGGCGCCGTGCCCGAAGGCCAGGTGCCGGGTGGCCGGGCGGGTGACGTCGAACCGGTCGGCGTCCGGCCCGTACTCGCGCGGGTCGCGCCCGGCGGCGGCGTACGCGGCCAGGACGGGGGTGCCGCGCGGCACCGTCGTACCGTCCACGACCAGGTCGGTGGTCGGGTAGCGGAACGGGAAGTTGGCCACCGGGCTGTCCCAGCGCAGCGTCTCCTCCACCACCGCGTCCCAGCTCACCTCGCCGGCCAGCACCATGGCGAGCTGCGCGGGGTGGCCGGCCAGCGCGCGGACGGCGTTGGTGATCAGGTTCAGCGTCGTCTCGTGCCCGGCGACGATCATCAGCAGCAGCGTGCCGGTCAGCTCGTCGTCGCTGAGCCGCTCGCCGCCGTCGTGCCAGGTGTCGTCGCGGGCGCCGATCAGCGCGCTGGTGAGGTCGTCGCCGGGGTCGGCCCTGCGGTCCACCACGACCTGGCCGAGGATCGCGTGGAGCTCGGCCTGCGCGGCCATCGCGTCGCCGGCCGCGCTCGACGTGCTGACCATCAGGTGGGTGAGCTTGTGCAGCCGGTCGCGGTAGGCCGGGTCGACGCCGAGCAGCTCGCAGATCACGCCCATCGGCAGCGGATAGGCGAAGTGCCGGCGCAGGTCCACCACCCCGTCGGCGTCGGCGCGGCCGGGCAGCGCGGCCAGCAGCCCGGCGGTCAGCTCCTCGATCCAGGGGCGCATCGCGGCCACCCGGCGCGGGGTGAACGCCTTGGTGGCCAGTCCGCGCAGCCGCCGGTGGTCGTCACCGTCGGCCGTGGTCATCCCGTTGACCAGGGCGAACGCGTTCAGCTGCCACTGCGCCGGAATCCGGCCCTCCTGGTGGGCGGCGAAGTGCCTGGCGTTCTTGGCGACCTTCGGATCGGCGAGGAAGTCGCGCAGCTCGCGGTGTCTGGAGATGATCATCCCGGGCACTCCGCCCGGCAGCATGACCGGGCAGGCCGCGCCGGCCTCCCGCAGGGCGGCGGCGTCCGCATGCACGTCGGAGCCGGTCGGGTCCATGGGGTGCGGGTGCGCTGTGGTCATGAGTGTCCTCACGCGCGATCGGCGGGATTCGACCAACTCCCTTGTGCTGCTGTGGAGTTGGAGCAGGCATTGTGTCACCGCGAACGCCGGTGATTCAACGTTCACGCAAAGCGGAAAGGGTGCCGGAACACGACCCAGCATAGGCTCCCGAATCAGCTCCCGAAACAAACTTGAGTGGAATAGACTCAACTTGGCTCATGTTGAGCCTGGCAAGGCAGAAGACAGACTGTTCGTACCAGTGGGAAGGACCCCGACGCCCGTGGAAGCCGAGCTGACCAACAAGAGCCGGGAAGCGCTGAACGCCGCCAACGCCCGGGCCCTGTCCGGCGGGAACCCGGACCTGACCCCCGCGCATCTGCTGCTCGCCCTGTTGAGCGGCACGGACAACGAGAACATCACCGACCTGCTGGCCGCCACCGGCGCCGACCCCGCCGCGGTGAAGACCGGCGCGGAGCGGCTGGTGAGCGCGCTGCCCTCGGTCCAGGGCTCCACGGTCGCGCCGCCCGCCGCCAACCGCGACCTGCTCGCGGTGATCGCCGACGCCAACCGGCGGGCCGCCGAGCTGGGCGACGCGTATCTTTCCACCGAGCACCTGTTGATCGGGATCGCCGTCAAGGGCGGTCCGGCCGGGGAACTGCTGGCCGGCCAGGGCGCCAAGGCCAAGGCGCTGCTGTCGGCGTTCGAGGACGCACGGGGAGGGCAGCGCGTGACCAGCCAGGATCCGGAAGGCACGTACAAGGCACTGGAGAAGTACGGCACCGACTTCACCGCCGCGGCCCGCGAGGGCAAGCTCGACCCGGTGATCGGCCGTGACCAGGAGATCCGCCGGGTGGTGCAGGTGCTGTCCCGGCGCACCAAGAACAACCCGGTGCTGATCGGCGAGCCCGGCGTCGGCAAGACCGCCGTCGTGGAGGGCCTGGCCCAGCGGATCGTCAAGGGCGACGTGCCCGAGAGCCTGCGCAACAAGCGGCTGGTCGCGCTCGACCTCGGCGCGATGGTGGCCGGCGCGAAGTACCGCGGCGAGTTCGAGGAGCGCCTCAAGGCCGTACTCGCCGAGATCAAGGACAGCGGCGGCCAGGTCATCACGTTCATCGACGAGCTGCACACCGTCGTCGGCGCGGGCGCCGGCGGCGACTCCGCGATGGACGCGGGCAACATGCTCAAGCCGATGCTGGCCCGCGGCGAGCTGCGGATGGTCGGCGCCACCACGCTGGACGAGTACCGGGAGCGGATCGAGAAGGACCCGGCGCTGGAGCGGCGCTTCCAGCAAGTGCTGGTCGCCGAGCCGAGCGTCGAGGACACCGTGGCGATCCTGCGCGGCCTCAAGGGCCGCTACGAGGCGCACCACAAGGTGCAGATCGCCGACTCCGCGCTGGTCGCCGCCGCGACGCTGTCCGACCGATACATCACCTCCCGCTTCCTGCCGGACAAGGCCATCGACCTGGTCGACGAGTCCGCGTCCCGGCTGCGGATGGAGATCGACTCCTCGCCGGTCGAGATCGACGAGCTGCAGCGCTCGGTCGACCGGCTGCGGATGGAGGAGATGGCGCTCAAGAACGAGACCGACCCCGGCTCCGTCCAGCGGCTCGACAAGCTCCGCAAGGACCTCGCCGACCGCGAGGAGGAGCTGCGCGGCCTGACCGCCCGCTGGGAGAAGGAGAAGCAGGGCCTGAACCGGGTCGGCGAGCTCAAGGAGCGGCTGGACGACATCGTCACCCGGATCGACCGCGCCCAGCGCGACGGCGACTTCGAGGCCGCGTCCAAGCTGATGTACGCGGAGAAGCCCAAGCTGGAGGAGGAGCTCGCGGAGGCCACCCGCGAGGAGCAGGAGGCCGCGGCGCAGGAGACGATGGTCAAGGAGGAGGTCGGCCCCGACGACATCGCCGACGTCGTCGCCGCCTGGACCGGCATCCCGGCCGGCCGGCTGCTCGAAGGCGAGACGCAGAAGCTGCTGCGGATGGAGGACGAGCTCGGCCGGCGGCTGATCGGCCAGTCCGAGGCCGTACGCGCGGTGTCCGACGCCGTCCGCAGGTCCCGCTCCGGCATCTCCGACCCCGACCGCCCCACCGGCTCGTTCCTCTTCCTCGGCCCCACCGGCGTCGGCAAGACCGAGCTGGCCAAGGCGCTCGCGGACTTCCTGTTCGACGACGAGCGGGCCATGGTCAGGATCGACATGAGCGAGTACGGCGAGAAGCACTCCGTCGCGCGGCTGGTCGGCGCGCCGCCCGGATACGTCGGCTACGAGGAGGGCGGCCAGCTCACCGAGGCGGTCCGCCGCCGCCCGTACAGCGTGGTGCTGCTCGACGAGGTCGAGAAGGCGCACCCGGAGGTCTTCGACGTCCTGCTCCAGGTGCTCGACGACGGCCGGCTGACCGACGGCCAGGGCCGGACGGTGGACTTCCGCAACGCGATCCTGGTGCTGACCTCCAACCTCGGCAGCCAGTACCTGGTCGACCCCGAGCTGTCCGCCGAGCGCAAGAAGCAGCTGGTGCTCGACACGGTCAGGGCGTCCTTCAAGCCGGAGTTCCTGAACCGGCTGGACGACATCGTGGTCTTCACCGCGCTGACCAAGGAGGAGCTGCGCCGGATCGCCCGGCTGCAGACCGAGCGGCTGGCGCTGCGCCTCAGGGACCGCCGCCTCACCCTGGAGATCACCGACGCGGCCCTCGACTGGCTCGCCGAGGAGGGCAACGACCCGGCGTACGGCGCCCGCCCCCTACGCCGCCTGGTCCAGACCGCGATCGGCGACCCCCTGGCCCGCGCGATCCTCTCCGGCGAGGTAACCGACGGCCAGACCATCCGCGCCGACCGCACCGACGACGGCCTGATCATCGGCCCGACCACCGGCCCGGACACCGGCCAGGAAGCCGGCCCCGACGGCGGCCAGGAAACCGGGCCCGACCTGACCAAGTAGCCGCGGGTTGCCATCGGCGGGGCGGGATGAGGGAGGATGGTGGGGAGACGTCACGAAGGGACTTCACGGTGAGCATCGACCCGTCCTCGATTCCGAATTTCGGGGGCCAGCCGGACCCCGAGCCGACCGGACCCGCCGGCAGCGTGGTCATCCCTGACCAGGACCTGGTCAAGCAGCTTCTGGAGCAGATGGAGCTGAAGTACCTCGTTGACGAGGAGGGTGACCTCGCGGCGCCGTGGGAGGAGTTCCGCACCTACTTCATGTTCCGCGGGGAGGGGGACCAGGCGGTGTTCGCCGTCCGGACCTTCTACGACCACGGGTACACCGTGGACGAGAAGCCGCAGCTGCACGAGGTGATCGACGACTGGAACCGGCGCACCCTGTGGCCGAAGGTCTACACGCACACGCACGACGACGGCAGCGTGCGGCTGATCGGTGAGGCGCAGTTGCTGATCGGGCTCGGCGTCGGGCTCGAGCACTTCGTGTCGAGCACGGTGAGCTGGGTGCGCGCGTCGATCGAGTTCGACAAGTGGGTCGGCGAGACGCTCGGCCTGGAGAAGGACGCCGAGGGCGAGCCCGGTGAGGGCGGCGAAGAGGGCAGCGAGTAGCTCCCCCCCCCCGCACTCACGGCCGTACGGCGGCCCCGCTCAGAGCGGGACGGTCACGACGGTCAGCAGGTAGGCCCCGTAGCCCAGTGAGAGCCCGGTCAGCGCGACCACCGTCACGGCGGCGGCGCGCGGCCGGGCTCTGGCCAGGGTCGCCGCGGCCGGCACCAGCAGCGGGAAGGCCGGCAGCAGGAAGCGCGGCTTGCAGGAGAAGAAGTTGGCGCCGCCCAGCGCGATCGCGACCAGTACGGCGGTGTAGGCGAGCAGCGGCAGCGGCATCCGTTCGAGTGCGGCGAGCACCAGCAGGATGACGGCGCCGGCGCACAGCGCGGTCGCCATGTAGGCGGAGAGGCTGTCGGGGCGCAGCACCAGGTGCTTGACGTAGTGCAGTGCGTAGTGCCCGAAGTCGAAGGTCGAACCCCACCGGGTCTGCACCTCGAAGTAGCCGCGCAGCCCGTGCCCGCTGTGCAGGCCGACCCAGGCCACGTAACCGGCCCATCCCAGCGGCGCCAGCACCGCCGCGGCCCACGCCCTTCGGTCCTGCGGCCGGCCCGACCGGCGCCGCTGCCCTGCGTCTGCCAGCACGGCGGCGATCACCGCGACCGCGACGGCGACGGCGTTCGGCCGGCACAGCCCGGCCAGTACGGACAGCACCCCGGCGGTCAGCCAGCGCCGCGCCACCACGGAGTAGAGCGCCCACGCCGCCAGCGCGGTCATCATCGCCTCGGTGTACGCCATCGACAGCACGATCGCGTGCGGCAGCAGCGCCCACAGGATGACGGTCGCGGTCGCGATCCGGCGCCCGTAGCAGCGGTCGACGACCGCGAAGACGCCCCACGCGGCGACCGCGGCGCTCACCCAGGCCACCAGCAGCGCCGAGACCACCGAGCCGACCGGGCTGACCACGTCCACCGCGCGGACGGTCATCGGGTAGAGCGGGAAGAACGCGAGGTCGTCGAAGCGCATGCCCGGGGCCTCGCCGGACGGGATGAACGTGCCGTAGCCCCAGCCGGCGATCCGGTGGTACCAGAGCGCGTCCCATGCGAGGCCGAGCAGGTTGCGCGGGTGGCCGCCGGTGCGGTGCGCGCACAGGGTGAGGACGGCGACGCCGGCGAGGCGGGCGACGGCGAAGGCGGTGACGGCGGGGGCCGCGCGGCGCCAGGCGGCGGTGAGGGCCGCCCGGCCGGACCGGGCTCCTGGCGGGGACGGGTCCGGGGCCCTTTCCGGGGCCCATTCGGGGGACGTTTCGGCGGGCGATTCGGGGGACGCTGAAGGTGCCGGTTCAGCGGTGAACAAGGAGACCGCTCCTCGGGGGCGAATCATGATGTCGTTCTCAAAGTCGGACAATCCGACTATCCGTGATCCCCGGAGTCCGCCCGGCCGGGACACGCCAGCGATCACGGCATTTCGCCGACCTGCGGGGTCAGCCCCGTTCCTGCGGGCGCAGGCCCGCGAGCGTCACGTCGACCAGCCGGTCGAGGGCGGGGGCGCCGGCCCCGCCGGCCCCGCTGCCTTCGGCCGCTTCCGCCGCGACAGCCGTCGCCGCCGTCAGCGCGTGCAGGGTGTACGCCGCCAGCTCGGCGGCCGGCACATCGGTCCGGACCTCGCCCCGTTCCGCCGCCTCGGCGATCAGCTCGGTGACGAACCCGTTCAGGTGAGCGTGCGCGCGCACCGCGTGCTCGCCCCGGTGCAGGCCGGCCGCCAGATCGCCGTGGTCGCGCTGCCCGTGCGCGAGTCCGGCGTACGCGCGCAGGACGGCCGGGAGCCGTTCGTCCGGCGCCGTCGACTCGCTGACCACGGCGAGGCTGTGCAGGTGCGCGCCGATCTGCCGGGCGTGCCAGGCCGCGAGGATCGACTCGATGTCGGGGAAATATTTGTACAGCGTGGCCCGGCCGATCCCGCTCGCCTTGGCGATCTGCGACATCGTCAGGCCGGTCAGCCCGTGCTCGGCGACCAGCTCGGCGGTGGCGTCCAGGGTGGCCTCGCGGACGGTGTCGCGGTGGGCCGCGATCGTCTCGCTCCAGATCCTCGGCATGTGCGCAGCATAACGCGCGGGCTGCCCGGGGTGGAAGCATCATGTATCGCTAGTGACACTATGTACCGAAAAACTGGAACAGCCCGCCCGGTCCCACCGCTGCCGCTCCCGGGTGGGAGCGTTTTAGGACTGTTCGAGGAGCCGGGGGCGTCCCCGCCGCCGCGGCCCCGTCGGCCCCCGGGCGCGGACCGGAACGCGGCGGACCGTATACGAAAGGGCGGCGGAGCTGCGCCGATGGCCCGGGTTCCGCCCCGCCCGCCAACAGCCGCCCCGGCGCCGGAAGTTCTGGCCTGACGATGTACGCAGCGTCAGAACGTCACGGCCGGCGACCCCGTTCTCGCAGCTCACAGCGCCGTTGGCCCGAAGTTGCCTTCACCAACTACCGTACGCCCAGGGCCCGTTGACGGGCCGCACAGCGCGCATGACGATCGCAGTTGGGTGCCCTTTACACACGAATCCGTGTGTCCGGCACCGACCGAAGCGGAGGAAGACGCATGTGCGGAATCGCCGGATGGATCTCCTACCAGCGCGACCTTGAAACGCAGCAGACCGCCGTGGACGCGATGACCGAGACGATGTCCTGCCGCGGCCCCGACGACCGCGGTACCTGGGTCCGCGGGCCGGCCGCCCTCGGGCACCGCAGGCTCGCCGTGATCGACCTGCCCGGCGGCCGGCAGCCGATGAGCGTGGACACACCGCGGGGCCCGGTCGCCATGGTCTACTCCGGCGAGGTCTACAACTTCACCGAACTGCGCGCCGAACTCGCCTCGCGCGGGCACCGGTTCGGCACCAGCTCGGACACCGAGGTGGTGCTGCACGGCTACCTGGAGTGGGGCGCGGCCGTCGCCGAACGCCTCAACGGCATGTACGCGTTCGCGATCTGGGACGACCGCGAGCAGCAACTCGTGATGATCCGCGACCGGATGGGCATCAAGCCGTTCTACTACGCCCCGACCCCGGACGGCGTGCTGTTCGGCTCCGAGCCCAAGGCGATCCTCGCCAACCCGCTGGCCCGCAGGGCCGTCACGGCGGACGGGCTGCGCGAGCTGTTCGCCTTCGTCAAGACGCCCGGGCACGCCGTCTGGGACGGGATGCGGGAGGTCGAGCCCGGCACCGTGGTCACCGTCGGCCGCGGCGGCATCCGCAGCCACGCCTACTGGTCGCTGGAGACCCGTCCGCACCCGCACGGCCAGCGCGAAACCATCGCGCACGTAAGGGAGTTGATGGACGACATCGTCAACCGGCAGCTCGTCGCCGACGTCCCGCTCTGCACGCTGCTCTCCGGCGGCCTCGACTCCTCCGCGATGACCGCGCTGGCCGCCCGCCGGCTCGCCGAGAGCGGCGAACGGGTGCGCAGCTTCGCCGTCGACTTCGTCGGCCAGGCCGAGAACTTCGTCGCCGACGCCCTGCGCACCACCCCCGACACCCCTTACGTGCACGACGTGGCCCGCGCCTCGCGCACCCAGCACGAGGACATCGTGCTCGACTCCGACCAGCTCGCCGACCCCGAGGTGCGCTCCCAGGTGATCCGCGCCCGCGATCTGCCGGCCGGCTTCGGGGACATGGACGCCTCGCTGTACCTGCTGTTCAAGGCGATCCGCCGGCAGTCGACGGTGGCGCTGTCCGGCGAGTCGGCGGACGAGGTCTTCGGCGGCTACCTGCAGTTCTTCGACCCCGAGGCGCGCAAGGGCCGCACGTTCCCCTGGCTGGTGCGCTTCGCCGAGCAGTTCGGCGACGACGAGAGCATCCTCACCGAGCCCGTCGGCAAGCTCCTCGACCTGGACGGCTACACCCGCGACAGCTACGCCACCGCCGTCGCGGACGTCCAACGCCTGGACGGGGAGAGCGACTTCGAGTTCCGGATGCGGACGATCAGCCACCTGCACCTGACCCGTTTCGTCCGGGTGCTGCTCGACCGCAAGGACCGGGCCAGCATGGCCGTCGGCCTGGAGGTGCGGGTGCCGTTCTGCGACCACCGGCTGGTGGAGTACGTCTACAACGCGCCCTGGGCGCTGAAGTCGTTCGACGGCCGGGAGAAGAGCCTGCTGCGCGAGGCGACCGCTGACGTGCTGCCCCGGTCGGTGTACGACAGGGTGAAGAGCCCGTACCCCTCCACCCAGGACCCGGCCTACGCGGTGGCGCTGCAACGCGGCCTGCGGGACCTGCTGGCCACGCCCTCGCACCCGGTCTTCGACCTGGTCAGCCGGGACTGGCTGAAGCGGGCGGTGGGGAACGCGGCCCCGCAGATCAACCAGGCGTCCCGGCGCGGCCTGGAACGGACCCTGGACCTGGCCCTGTGGATGGACATCTACCGGCCGACGCTTGAACTGACCTGAGCGAAGGGGCGACTTGGGCGCGTCGCTCACGTGCGGGCCGCTCACGCCCGGGCCGCTCACGTGCGGGCCGCGTTACGCGGGTACCTGCAGCACCGACAGCACGTTCCCCGCGGGGTCGGTGAACCACGCGATCAGCGGGCCGCCGCCGCGGAAGATGCCGTGCTCGTCGGTCTTCAGCTGGTCGTAGCGCTCGAAGCGCACGCCCTTGTCGGCCAGTTCGCGGACCGCCGCCTCGATGTCGTCGACCGGGAAGTTGAGGATCGTGAACGCCGCCGGGACGTGGTCGGCCTTGGGATAGACCAGGATGTCCCGCTCCCCGGCGATGTGCAGCGTCAGCATCCCGTTCTCCTCGGACACCCGCACGCCGAGCGTCTCGCCGTAGAACTTCCTGGCCGCCGGGATGTCGTCCACCGAGAACCCGCTGAAAGCCTTGGTCGTACCGAACATGATCGCCTCCTGTTGGATGTCTGTCCTCTTGCAGACCGGTCGGCGGCCGAAAACTCATCGGCGAGGAGCGGAGGCGGGTGCGGCCCCGGCCGTGGACGAAGGCCGGGGTTCGTACCGGGGGCGTCGCTATGCTCCCCTGCCATGCACATCAAAGACAGCGAGCTGGCCACCACTTTGTCGGAACAACTGGGCGAGACGCTGGCCGCGGCGTCGTACGCGCGGCTGAACACCGCGCTCAGCGCCGCGCGGATGTTCACGCCGCTCGGCAACTACCTGGTCGCGCGGCCCGCGGCCCGTTCCGCGGCCCGGAAGATCACCGACGCCACCGAGATACCGCTGGACGCGGCCATGGTGCTGGGGATCACCGCGGACGCGCTGCACGTGTGGAAGGCGGACCCGATGCTCAACCAGGTCCACGACCACATCGGTTCGGTCCCGCTGTCCCGCATCGCGGCGCTCCACGCGGAGGCCGGCCGCACCTGGCAGGACGTCAGGATCACTCTCGACGACGGCAACGAGATCACCCTCCAGGCCCGCGGCGCGGTCCACGCGATCGTGAGCGCCTACGACCAGCGCGCCGCGAGCGCCTGACGCGGGCGCCCGCACGCACGGCTGCCGCTGAGCCCTGCCCGCCCCTCGAACGCTGCCGGCGCGGACCGCGCCGGCAGCGGGGTCACCTGGACGTCCTGATCTCCACGAGCGCGTACGAGTCGGACTCACCGCCGCCCTGGCCCACACCGGTCCAGAGGTTCTTGGTGATGTCGTACGTGCGGTGCTCGGTACCGGCGGTCATGTCCACCTGAGTGGTGTAGTCGTTGCCCTTGATCGTGAAGACGTCGGGGATCTCCATGGTCAGCCAGCCACTGCTGCCGATGACGCTGAAACAGATGTCGCCCGCGGTCTGGCCGGATTTGATCTCCAGCAGCTCGCCGCTGCCCGCACAGTCGGCCAGGATGATGTGGCCGTCTCCGCGCTTGAGGGTGATGCCCTGCGCGGCGAGGATCGCGTCGGCACCGGGGTAGTTGTAGTCCTCCACCGCGAAGCCCGGCGAGTCGCCGGCGGCGGGCGCGGCGGCCAGGGGCACCGAGTCCGGCGACGACTTCGCACCGGACGAGCCGCCGTACGTCACCACGACCGCGACCAGCCCGGCCGCCGCGGCGGTACCGGCGATCCGCCACAGGAGCGCCCTGTGCCTCGTCCGCGGCTCGGCTGCAGCATTTGTGTCCATCTCGGTCCTCACACTCGATTCCCTTGAGTCGCCCAAGTCCGTGCGGTGTCCTGCGGCGCTGGCGGCGTGGTATGCAGAAAGTTTGAAGACCAGAGCAACATCGTTTCCGCGCGAGCCCATTGTCGCGGCCTCCAGAAGCATAGGGACGGTCAGCATCCCTTGCAATAGATGAATTCGCTCTCTAATCTGATGGCCGACGCCACGGAGGTGACGCCTGGGGTGGGATGGTCGCCGCTGCCGCACGGACGGCGACCCTGATGACCGGCGCAAAGGCCCGGGCAAACATTATTTCCGGGCAAGTCAGATGTCCTTTAGGGCCATGTATGAGGACACGGGTTCGCGGCATCGTCCGTGTCAATGAACTTGGAATTAACCATTCCAGTACGCGGAATTCTCCATTCCGCTGGGATTCGCAGCTTCTCCAGCGCCGACCAGTAGGGCCAGTAGGACCGGACTCCGTCCGGCGCCGCAACGATCCGGAGGAACACGTGAACAACCCCTATCTGAGCAGACGTCATCTGCTCGGTGCCTTCGCCGCCACCACGGCCGGTGTCCTGGCCTCCAGCCTGGTTCTCAACCCCACAGCCGCGTACGCCGACGATCCGCCGGCGGACCCGGACATCCTCGGGCTGCCCGACACGGACCGGGGGCAGGTCGTCAAGGCGTGGATGACGGGTGGGCCGGCCGTCAAGGCCGCGGCGGAGGCCGCCGTCACCGGCTCTGACTCCGATGTCCAGGCGTTCCTGGCCGGCGGCCTCGCCACGGCCGCGGCGGCCGACAACCGTGCCGCGGTCATCACGGTCATGGCCAAGGCCGCACCGCGCATGAGCAGCGCGGCGGCCACCGCACTCGACGGCGATGACGACGCCGTCCTCGCCTTCCTCCAGGGCGGTTTCCAGGCCGCCTACAACACGGACCTGTCCATCACCACGGCGAATCTGATCGCGGCGGGCGGCAAGCGGGTGGCCGCCGCCGGCAGCGCCGCTCTGGACGCCGGCACCCAGGACGCCCTGGAGGCATTCGTCGGGAACGGGCAGTTCACGGCGGCCCTCCTGGACATGCAGATCCAGACCGCCAATCTCTCGGTGGGGGCGGGGCCCGAGGTCCGGACGTACGCCTCCCGGGCACTGGACGGCACCGCCACGGACATCGAGTGGTTCCTGGACACCGGGCAGTTCATCGCCCGGGCCCGTGACCAGGAGGCGGTGGAGATCGGCGAACTGGTCGCGGTGGTCCAGCGGGAGGCGGAGCGGGCGGCCAACCAGACGCAACAGGCCGAGGACGCCTCCGCCCGCGCGGTGCAGGCCGCGGACAAGGCAAAGGCCGCCGCCGCGACCGCCGCCGCGGAGGCCGCCGCCGCCGCGAACGACGTCACCAAGGCCGGCAACGCCGCCCGGAAGGCCGCACAGGCGGCCAGCGGCGCCGCCGACGCGGCACGGGTGGCCATCAGTGCCTCGGCCGCCGCCATCGACGCCTCGCGCCGTGCCTCCCGCGCCGCCATGTCCGCCAGCCACGCCGCCTCCGTGGCCGGCTCGGCCGCGGCCAACGCGTACAACTGCGCGGTCGCCGCGTCCAAGGACGCGTCGAAGGCCGCGGCGGCCAAGGCCGCCGCCACGGCGTGCCGCACCGCGGCGGCCGGCGCCCGTACCACCGCGTCCGCCGCCGAGAAGGCGGCCGGCATCGCCGACAGGGCGGCTGCCGCCGGCAAGTCCGCGGCGACCGCCGCCAACCAGGCGGCCTCCGCCGCGAGCGCCAGCGCCCAGGCGGCCAGCTCCGCCTCCGGTGTCGCCCAGGCCGAGGCCGCCGAGGCCGCCCGGCAGGCACAGATCGCCAGCAGCAACGCCGCCATCGCCACCGACGCCGCCGCCAAGGCCCAGTCCTTCGCCAACCAGGCGGCATCGGCGGCACGCGCCGCCCGGGACGCCGCGAACGACGCGGCAGACCATGCCGACGCCGCCGCCGACGCCGCCGACTGGGCCGCGCAGTACGCCGGCAAGGCCATCGACTACGCGAACAAGTCCACGGCGTTCGCCAACGCGGCCACCACCGCCGCCAACAACGCGCTGGCCGCGGTCACCCAGGCCGCGGCGGTCGAGGCGGCGGCACGCCAGGCCGAGTGGGACAGGCTCGCGCAGGACCAGACCCAGGCCATGAAGGACTGCCGGCAGATCGCCCTGCTGGACACGGTGCAGGGAGCGGTGCTCAGGGTCCAGCGGACCCAGGACCAGCGGACCGCCGCGGCGACCCTCGACCTCATCTCCCAGGCCGAGGCGGCGCTGGCCGCCGACAACCTTGACCAGGCCACCGCGGTCGGACGCAAGGCGGCGGTCGCCGTCATGAACTCCGGCGCCGCCTGGTCGCGTGAGGCGGCCCGCTTCGCGCTGGCCGGCGCCGACACCGACGTCCACACCTGGATCGGCGCCGACCGCGCCCTCGCCAAGGACCAGGACGACCGCGAGACCGTCCTCGCCATCGCCCAGGCCGGCAGCGCCGACGTCTGCAACGCCGTGGTCACGGTCCTCGGCAGCGACCAGGCGGGCGCGGCGGCCACGTTCCTGGACACGGGCATCAAGGACGCCACCCGGACGGGCAACCAGATCGGCATCGCCCGCATCCTCGCCGCGGGGCCCGGCCGGCTGGTGAAGCAGGCCGCGAACGACGCGCTGGACGCCAACACCGCCCAGGCCGCCTTCGACTTCTTCCAGACGGCCCTCCCGGCGGCCCAGATGCAGGACGACGCCGTGGCCACCGCGAACCTGCTCGGCTCGGCGGGCCCGTACACCAAGGCATACGCCCAGGCCGCCATGGAGGGGCCGGCCTGGATGCGCCGGCACTTCCTGAGCACGGTGCAGTACACCAGCGCCCAGCTCGACTACGACTCGGCCACGCACATCGCCGCCATGCAGGGCGCCATCTTCGCCGCCACGAAGCTCGCCCACACGGCCCTGCAGAACGCCTGCCTCGCCCAGGAGGCCGCGGCGAACGCCCGGAAAGCCGCCGCCGACGCCCAGAAGTACAAGGACCAGGCGGCGAAGTCCGCCGGCGACGCGGCCGCGGCCGCCGTGCAGGCGAACACCCTGGCCGATGCCGCCGAGCAGTCCGCCCAGGACGCCCAGGCGTCGGCCAACCAGGCGGCGAGCGCCGCCACGTCCGCCCGCACGGCGTCCCGCATGGCCAACTACTCCGCCAACAACGCCGCCGCCTCCGCGCGCAGCGCCGTCTCCTCCGCCACCTCGGCGCAGGCGTCGGCCGTCTCCGCGCGCGCCTCGGCCGTCCAGGCCGGCAAGGACGCCGCGGCGGCGGCGCAGGCGGCGAGCGACGCGCACAAGAGTGCCCGGGAGAAGCGCCAGAAGGAGATAGAGGCGGCGGCCCTGCAGCGGGCCGTGGACGCCACCAACCAGAAGAACCCGATCGACACCCCGGACAACGACAACCGCGACGACGACGACATCCCGAAGTGGCAGGAGGACGCCAGGAAACTGGCGGAAGCCTGCGAGGCGAACAGCGCCACGGCCAGCAGCATGGCCGGGATCATCGCCCTGGAGGGGGTCTTCTTCGCCGAGGTCCCGGAGGCCGCCGCCGTCTTCGAGACCGTCGCCGGCGCCGCGTCTCTCGTCTCGATCGGGCTCGACGTCACCGCTGTCGTGGCCGCCTACTTCGGCTGGGGCCCGGACAGCCCGGAATTCCGCAAGGTGGTCGGCAGCTCCACCTTCGCCATGATCACCTTCGGCGCCGGCAAGTACCTGAAGACGCTGGACGAGGCACTGGACCTCCCCGGCCTGAACAGCGCGAAATCCGTCATCAAGATCGCCGACGGCACGATCGAACTCGGTTCCGGCATCGTCCGCGGCATAGGCAGCTGGTTCAGCTAACTCCCCCCGCCCGGCCACGCCCTCCCCGTCCAGGAGCGGGCCCCCTCAAACGCGAGGGGGCCCGCTCCGCCGTCCCCCGGGGACCGCCGGGCGGCCCGGTCAGGTGATCTTCATGCCGCGGCCCGCGCACAGTCGCCGGCTGCGGTGCCGTCGCCGTTCGCCGTTCGCCGGGAGAATCTTGCGAAAGCGGACGCGCGCGGCTCGGCCCGAGGACAATCGCGGTGCATGACCATCGACTACCGCAAGCCGTCGCGGATCGACTACCGCAAGAGACCCCGGGGCACCGCCTCCGCCATCAGCCTGGAGAAGGTCGCCGATCACGCTCCCGGACTGGTCAGTCTGTACAAGACCGCCGCGGTCTCGCTGGTCAAGAACCAGGTCGGCGGGGAGCGGGCCGCCGTCTATCTCGTGCTGGACCGCTCCGGCAGCATGCGCCGGTACTACCGCGACGGCTCCGTGCAGCACCTGGCCGAGCAGACGCTCGCGCTGGCCGCCAACCTCGATGACGACGGGGTGGTGCCCGTCGTCTTCTTCTCCACCGACATCGACGGGACCGCCGAGATCAGCCTCGACGCGTACCGCGACCGGATCAGCCCGCTGCATGACTCCATGGGCCACATGGGACGTACCAACTACCACCTCGCCATGCAGGCCGTCATCGACCACTACGAGAAGTGCGGCGCCGAGGACCCGGCCTTCGTCGTCTTCCAGACCGACGGTTCCCCCACCTCCAAGGCCGCGGCCGAGCATGTCCTGTGCACGGCCGCCCGGCAGCCGATCTTCTGGCAGTTCGTCGGGTTCGGCGACGACGAGTTCCGCTTCCTGCACCGACTCGACGATCTCCCGGTGCCGGCCCGCCGGGTGGTCGACAACGCGGGGTTCTTCGCCGCCGGGGGCTCGCCCACGTCCATCTCCGACGCGGACCTCTACGACCGGCTGCTTCAGGAGTTCCCGCAGTGGCTGGCCGCTGCCCGCGCCGCCGGCATCGTCAAGAACTGAAAGCCGCGGTCGGGGTCGACGCCCGCCCGGGTCTACGGGGCGGTGCCGCGGCAGGACTCGACGGTGCCGACGTAGTCGAGCTTCTTTCTGAGGACGTAGCCCGTGGCGCTTCCGGAGAGGGGCTGGTCGACGGTGCCGTAGTAGCGGTCGTAGACGGGCGCGGGGTAACTCGCCACCTCCTGGCGGAAGAAGAGGGTTCCCGACGACACGTCGCCGATGTGCTCGCCCTCGGCGTTCCACACCTGGGCCTTGTTCGTCAGCCGGTACTCGTCCCGCGACGGGCAGGGGCGCGCCGAGGACGGCCGGGGCGCTGGGGTCGTGGAGGCCGCCGGGGCCGCGGGGGCCGCGGGCGAAGCGGGCTGGGCGGACGGGGCGGATTTGGCGGGCGGCCGCGTGGCGTGAACCGTCGGCAGGGGTCCGGGCGGGAGGCCCGGCTCCCACGGTGACGCGTCCGGCGGACGGCCCGGGCCGGGGCCCGGCGCAGGACTCGTCCGATGGCTCGAAGCGGGGCCCGGCGTGGTCGGCGAGGCCGACGGCGGCCCGGGGAGCGCGGACGAGTCGGGCCGGGCGGACGCCGCGGGGCCGTCGTCGCCATGGAACAGGACGACGGCCAGCGCCACCAACGCGGCCAGCGCGGTGACCGCGGCCACCGCGGCCACCGCCACCAGGACGGTGGTGCCCTTCGACTTGGCCGACGGCTGGTGCTTGGGCTGGGACTGGAGGTCGTTGTGCTGGTCGGCCTCGTTCCCGAACACCGCGGTCTTGATCTTCTTGGCGTGAACCGTGTAGTGGGAGCCGCCACCCCCGCCGGAGCTCTTTTCCGTCACGGGTCAGTGGAAGTGGTTGTTCTGGCGGGCGTTGTCGCCCAGTACGACGCCCCTGATCTCGTGCGCGACGATCGTCGCGGGGCGCCCGGCCCGGCCCCTGCGGCAGGGCCCGTCGCCGGACGCGGCCGCCTCGTCCGGTCCGCCGGCCGGCTGCTCGGCGGCGCCCCGCCCCCGGCCCACCCCTGCGGTGACCCTGCGCCACGCGTCCCGCGCGACCCGCTGCACCGTCTCGGAGAATCCGGCCGTCGCCCCCGCCGCCAGAGCCGCGGCCACCAGTTCCACCTCGGACATCGTTCCCCCTCCACCCCGCGCCACCGACCGACGCGGCCCCATCACGCCAGTATCGTCAAGCCCACCCCCACCTCAGCCCCCACGCCCCCCGCCCCACCCCCTGACCACGGCAAACGCCCACCGCGTTCCCCCGCACGAGTGACGCCCGACGAGCAGCCGCCGACCGGCGGCCGGACCGCGGTCACGCACTCATGCGGTCACAGGGGCAAGTCGTCGGGGAGAAGCCGGAAGCACTTGTGCCGTCCCAACGGGCGCACCGCGCGGAAGTCGCGCCGATCGAGGGTGAGAACCGCGTCCGTGTCGTAGTCGGATGCGAGAGCGACGTTCACCGCGTCGGCGAGGTCGAGGTCGAGCGATGCATATCGGGCCCGCAGGGACTGTGCCGTCTCCAGGTGGGACTCGGTGATCTCCGGGACGACGATCCGGCTCACCCGCATCCACCGCCGGATGTCGTCGATGGCGCTGGAAGCGGCCTGCCGTCCCAGCTCGCGGGTGGCGACATGGTCGATCTCTGCAAGCAGCAACGGGGACATCACGAGGAGGCCGGCGGCCATCAGAGCCTCGTTGGCTCCTTGGTGCTCCGGGTGCGCCGAGTCGAGAGCGGCCAGCAGGCCGGAGGTGTCGGCGACGACGACGATCATGCGGCGGTCCCGGATTCTCCCTCACGCAGGACGGCGTCGGCCACCGCATCGCGCACGTCCTCCTTGGAAGGAGTGCGTCCGGGCCCTTCAAAGGTGCGCGAGAACAGAGGCTCGTCCCAGACGCGGCTGGCCATGGCGGCGAGGTGGATGCCCTGGCGGATGATCTCAGCTTCGCTGATGCCGCGACGAGCCGCCGCTTCCTTGATGATCGCGAGATCCTCAGGATCCGCGTAGACGTTCGTGCGCTTCATGGACATGTACCAAGAGTAGTACACATGCCTCGGGTGCGACGGCGGCGGCAGCGCGGCCGGGGTCAGAGCCAGCCGGAGCGGGTGGCCAGCACTCCGGCCTCGAAGCGGCTTCTCGCGCCGAGGCGGCTCATCAGGTCGGAGGCCGCGCGGCGCACCGTGCGCAGGGAGACGCCGAACTTGCGGGCGATCGCCTCGTCGGTGTGGCCGGTCGCCAGCAGCCGCAGCAGTTCCTGGTCGCGGGCGGACAGGCCGTTCTCGTTCGGCGGCGGCACCTCGTTCCATGGCGTCGCCACCGACCAGAACTGCTCGAAGAGCGTGCGCATCGCGGTCACCGCGCCGGGGCTGCGGAGTTCCAGGGCGCCGCGCCGGCCGTCGTCCGGGTCGAGCGGTACGAGCGCCGCCTCGGAGTCGACGATCACCATCAGCATCGGCAGGCTCGGCACGGTCCGGGTCCGGCCGCCGAGACCGCCAAGCCAGCGCACGTACTTCAGCGTCTCGGGGTCGTTGCGGAAGCTGTCCTGGTACAGCGTCCGCAGATCCACCCCCCGCTCCAGCGCCTGCTGGTCCAGCGGTTTGCTGGCCTCCATCGTGTCGGGCATCTGGGCGCCGCCCGGAAAGAACGACAGGCACTCCACCCGCGCCGACTCGGCGAGATCGCTCAGCCGTTTCCGCACGGCGTCCAGCCCGACCAGCTGGTGGACCACCTCGGGGGCGTATTCGGCGTCCGCGCGGTACTGGGACGCCAGCGCCGCCACCGCGCTGCGGGTGGCCTCGATCTGGCGCTGCCGGGCGTTGAGTTCGACCTCGCTGCGGGCCAGCAGCGCGGTGAGTCCCACGTCGGGGCTGACCGGGCGCAGCCGGTTGCTGCCGTCGCCCGCGGGGAGCAGCAGGTGCAGGTCCGCCAGCCGGTCCAGCGCGTCGTGCACTTCGGACGGCTGGACGCGCAGCTCCGCGGCGAGTTCGTCCGGTCCCATGGCCGGATTCTCGAGCACCAGGCGGTAGATCGCCTCCACGTGCGGTTCCAGGCCCAGTGGCTCCAGCATCAAGCGCTCCCCCTCACGCGTCCGCGTGGCCATGACTCTTGTACAGGATGGTGGAGCGGCACCGGTATCGGACCCAGGTGACGGGAACACGCCATTAGCGGAAGTGGTCATTCTGCTGTCGGGGAACGCACACGCCTTACCGGAGAACTCCCGCGCCCTGGCACGAGGGTGCCAGTCCGCTTCAGGACACGGGCCTGAACGGTGCTGGTGAGCGGCGTGATCAGAACGCCGGCCAGGCTGTCACCCTTCTGCCAGGCACTTTGGTGTAACGCGTAAAGCAGTGACACCGGTGAGTGGCCCATCGAGACTCCATGACATCGCAGAAAAGCCGCCGACTGCAAAACGAATCAGCGGCCAACGGCAATCAATCCGCTCTTCGTCAAGGAGTGTCAGCCATGCGCGATTCGTGGATCATCCGTTCCCTTGCCACCACCCTTCTCCTCGGCCTTCTCACCGCCGGCGTCGGTACCGCGACCGCGATCGCGGCGCCGGCGCACGGAACCTCCGCGGTGGCGGACGGTGGCGACGACGGCTTCGGGTGGGGCTGAACCAGACCTGGCCAGCATCCGCACGGGGGCGCTCCGATAGGAGAGACCGTGTACATGGTCGCAGTCTCACTGGCCGTGCCGGCCGCCCGGACACACGCCGTCGCCCCGGACGTCCTGACAGACATCTACTGGTCACTGGCGGTGCCCTCCGACGGGCTGAGCCACGTACGGGTCGGGCGGGCCGGCGACAGCCGGATCGCGCTGGTGCTCTTCATGCAGGCGGCCGGTCCCCAGCAGGCCAGTGCCGCGGCAATCGAACTGTCCCGGCGGGTGACCCGTACCGCTCCCTACTGTGCCCAATGGCACGTGTATTCGGCTTCCACGATCGACCGGCAATGAGAATCCCGAAGTCAGCCAGCGCACTGGAGGCAGCATGAACAGCCGGACCGCCGCGGCAGGGAAATCGAGTGGTGTCGTACTCGTCGACCCGATTCGCAGCGGTGTGCAATTCAAGACAGCCGTCCGTGCCCGGGGCCTTGACGTGATCAGCGTCTACACCATCGCCAATCCGAATCCGGACGATCTCTCCTACGGCACGGGTGACGATCTCTCCCTGCATGAATACGACGGCGCCATCGAGTCCATCGCCGCCGCCGTCACCGGCCGCTTCCGACCGCGCGCCGTGATCGCCTGCACCGAGCCCGCGGTCCCCACCGCCGACCGGCTCGCGGCGCTGCTCGGCCTGGCCGGCAACCCGGTCGAGACGACGGCTGCCCGCCGCGACAAGTGGCACATGCGCCTGCTGGCCGCCGAACGCGGCGTGCCGACGCCCACGTTCCACCTGGTCGGCTCGCCCGCGGAGATACCCGCCGCGGTCGCCCGCACCGGCTACCCCTGCATCATCAAGCCGACCACCGGCGCCGCCTCGCACGGCGTCACGCTGCTGACCTCGCCGGCGGACAGCCTGGACGCGCTGCCGGAGCGGGACGTCTTCGGCGGGCCGGTCGCACAGCGGCTGGTCGAGGAGTACGTGCACGGGCCGGAATACGCGGTCAACACCTTCACCCGCGACGGCCAGCACACCGTGATCGACGTGTGGCGCAAGCACCAGCCCGACGACCGGCCCTACGACCAGCCGTACTGGAACGCCTGCCAGGTGCCCGCCGACGACGCCGTCACTCCCTCGCTGCGCCGCTTCGCCCACCAGGTGCTCGACGCCTTCGACATCCGGCACGGCCCCTGCCACATCGAGCTGAAGACCGAGAACGGCCGGCCGCGGCTGATCGAGATCGGCGCCCGGCTGCCCGGCGCGCACATCCCCGAACTCTGGCTCTCCGAGGGCGGATTCGACGCCTTCGGTGCCTGCGTCGATCTGCTGCTGCGCCGGCAGGTGCCCCATCCGGTGCTTCGCCTGGCCGGTCTCGGCGGCGTGGGCGACGACGTGCTCGGCCAGTGCTTCATCGGGCACGCCGGCCCCGAGGCCGTGCTCCACGGCATCGACGGGCTCGACGAGGTCGCCCGGCTGCCCGAAGTGGTGGCGGTGCACCGCAACGCGCTGGTCGGCCGGCCGCTGCGTACCACCAGCGACCTGGAATCGGTGGCGCTGACCGTCGCGCTGCGGGCGAGCGGCCCCGAGCACTTCCTGCGGCTGTGCGACCTCGTGCGCGCGACCGTCGTCCTGCGCACCGAGGAGCGGATTCCCGCCGCCGTGCCCGGAGGTGGCGCGCGATGACCACCGTGCTGCTCGACCGGGTGCCGCGGGCCGGCACCCCCGTGGACCGCTGGCTCGCCGGCCTCGACGACGACGTGGTGCTGCTGACCAGCGAGGAGGCGGCGCCCGGCTACCGCCCGCACCTGCCTGACGTCCGCGCCTTCCCCGACTACGACGACAACCCCGCGGTCGTGGCCGAGCTGCGCGCCCTGTGCGCCCGCGGCGGTGTGCGGCGGATCGTGCACCTCACGGAGGGGGACCTGCTGCGCGCCGCCCGGGTGCGGGACGAGTTCGGCATCCCCGGCCCCTCGTACCGCGACCTGCTGCCGTACCGCGACAAGATCCTGATGAAGCGGCGGGTGCGGCAGGCGGGCCTGGCGGTGCCGGACTTCGCCGCGATCGGCCATGACCCGGACGCCGCAAGGGAGTTCGCCCTCGCGCACGGCCACCACGTGGTGATCAAGCCACGGGACGGCGCGGCCTCCCGCGGTGTCACCGTCTGCCGTACCGAGGACGAGGTCGACGCCGCGCTCGCCGGTACGTCGGACGGCCGCTGGATGATCGAGAGCCACGTCCCCGGCGGCATGCTGCACATCGACGGCTTCTGCCACGAGGGCGTACTGCTGAGCTGCGCCGTCTCCGAGTACGTGCACGGATGCCTGGCCTTCCAGGAGAGCCGGCCGCTGGCCAGCGCCCAACTCGACCCGGAGGGCGATCTCCACCTGCGCGCCCAGGCGTTCGCGGCCCGGGTGGTCGCCGCCCTGCCGCCGCTGGACCGGTCGCCCTTCCACCTGGAGCTGTTCACCCGCGAGGGCGGCGGCCTGGTCTTCTGCGAGATCGCCGCCCGGCTCGGCGGCGGTCACATCGTCGACGTGCTCGCGCTGTCCTCGGGCGTGAACCCGGCCGCGACCACGGTCCGCGCCCAGGCCGGGCTGCCCGCCGAGATCCCCGTCATCCGACCGGAGACGCGCTACGGCTTCGTGCTCGTGCCGCCGCGGGCCGGCACGGTCACCGCGGTGGACAGCCCGCGGCCGCACGACTGGCTCGACCTCTTCAGGGTCGCGACACCCACCCCACGCACCTTCACCGGCGCGGGTGCCAGCACCGACACCGTCTGCTCCTTCGTCTGTCACGACCAGACCAACCTGATGCTGCGCAAGCGGCTCGACGAATGCATCGGGATGTCAGCGACACTCACACACTGGGAATGAAGAATGACCGATTTCCAATACGCCGGCACGCACCTCGTGTGCGACGCCTATGACATCGACCCGGCCGTCATCACCCACAACGACCGCATCGTCAGCGAGATCTCCTCCGGCATCCGAAGCTCCGGCGCGACGCTCTGCGGCATCCAGATCAAGGAGTTCGACCCCGCCGGGCTGACCGCGGTGTTCCTGCTCGCCGAGTCGCACGTCTCGGTGCACACCTACCCCGAGCACCGCGCCCTGTTCGCGGACGTGTTCACCTGCGGCAGCACCGTGGACCCGAGACGGATCCTGGAGGCGCTGCTCGAGTCGCTCGGCGACTGCTCGTACACCGCCAGCGTCATCGACCGCGGGATCAGCCTGGACAGCGCGCACTCCGCGGAGACCTTCGTCAAGGGCGACAAAGTCCTCGTCGGCTGACCGACATCCACTTCCCGCACGTGTTCCAGGAGGGACGCCATGCCGAAACTCAACACGGGTTCACAGAGCCTGATCAAGTTCGACTCCCAGTTCCCGGTCTACAACTGGATGCACCCGGTGCGCGGTGAGGAGCTGGGCGCCGTCACCTTCGACGAGGTGGCGCCGGAGCTCGACCCGACGGGGGTGCGCGAGCGCGCGCTGTACTTCCACATCCCGTTCTGCGACACCATCTGCACCTTCTGCACCCTCAACCGCGGTCTCGGCAGCGAGGGCGACGAGGCGCTGGAGCAGTACACCAAGGCGCTGGTACGGGAGATCCAGCTCAAGTCCGAGGACCCGTGGGTCGCCGGCGCCCCGGCCCGCACCATCTTCTTCGGCGGCGGCACCCCGAGCGTGCTCTCCGCCGACCAGCTGGAGCGGATCTGCCAGGCCATCCGGCAGTACCTCGACCTCAGTGACCTCAAGGAGTGGATCTTCGAGATGGAGGTCAAGTCCGTCACCGAGGAGAAGTGCGCGGTGCTCGCCGAGTACGGCGTGAACCGCTCCCGGTACGGCATCCAGACCTTCGACCCGCAGTACCGCGAGCTGTTCAACATCACCGCCACACCCGACCAGGTGCACAAGGCCATCGACATCGCCGGCCGGCACTTCGAGTCCCGCAGCATCGACATGATCTACGGGATGCACGGCCAGTCGTTCGCGTCGCTGTCCCGCGACATCCAGGGCGCCATCGACGCCGGCACCGAGGCCATCGACTTCTACCCGATCACCAACATCGCCGCCCAGGGCTCGCTGCACAGCGGCTACGCCAAGCGCGGCCTGCAGCCCACCCCGTACATCGACAAGATGGCGATGACCGCCTACCTCGACCGCTACCTCCAGGGCGCCGGCTTCCGCCGCCACAACGGCCACGGCTACCTGCGCGGCGACGACCCGGCCGCCCCCGCCCCGTACGACCGCAGTTACCGCAACTACTACAACTCGGTGGCCATCTTCGGCCACCACGACTGCGACGTGGTCGGCTTCGGCTCCAGCGCGATCTCGCAGAACGGCCGGCACGTCCTCCAGAACGACCCGAACCGCACCTCGTACATCCGGTCGATCATGGACGACGGCGAGCTGACCGTGCGGCACACCGTCAGCGACCGCGAACCGTACGACCGCGGCCTGGTGATGAACCTGCCGTACATGGGGTACGTGGACAAGTCCCGCATCCCGTGGGACAAGGTGCCGGCCGGCACCCTGGAGCGGCTGGAGACGCTCAAGGCCGAGGGGATGGTCACCGAGACGAGCGACCAGTGGCTCACCACCGAGCTCGGCTGGCTGTGGTACGTGAACCTGATGTACTTCCTGAGCTCTCCAGAAGACCAGCAGACCCTCGACGACATGGTCGGCGCCCGCAGCCGCAACAAGGCCCTCAGCGACGGCGACCGCAGGATGATCGACCTGGTGCTGACGTGATCGACACGGTGGCCCCCGACGAGATCAGGGTGGGCCGGGCGCAGCAGGCCCAGACCATCCTCGTCACCGGCAAGTTCCTGACCTCGCTGGCGTACTTCGCCACCCTGCCCTATCTGACCATCTACCTGTCCGACCACGCCGGGCTCTCCAAGCCCGCGGCCGGCGCGATCGCCGGGCTGGTCGCGCTGATCTCGGCGCTCGGCGGCTCCGTCGCCGGCGGCTGGATCGACCGGTGGGGCGCGGTCCCGTTCATGACCGCGGCGATGATCGCGTACGCGGGTGTGTACGCCGGACTCGCCTTCCTGCGCACCACCGGCGCCGTGGTGGCGCTGCTGGCGCTGATGGGCGTGGTCAGGATGGTGCTGGAACCGGCCACGAAGAAGCTGATGTCGGCGACGGCGGGCGGCGCCGCCGCGAACATCTTCCGCATCCGCTACATGGTCGTGTCCGCCGGAGCCATCGGCGGACCGCTGATCGGCGCTCTGCTCTACCACCTGGGGCCGAAGCCGTTCTTCCTCATCCCCGGCTGCGCGCTGGTGGCCTACCTGGTGCTGATCGTCGCCCGCAGGTCGGTGCTCACCGGGCACGAGGAGCCGGACACCGACCAGGGGCCGCGTTCCTTCCGCAGCGCGCTCCGCGACCGCAGACTCCTGCTGATCACGGCGACCGGCCTGGTGTTCTTCACCGTCTTCGGCCAGTTCGACTCGATGCTGCCGCTGCTGCTGCACGACGTCGAGGGCGGCCGGGCGGTCGGGATCTACTCGGCCGCGCTGATCGCCGACGCGGTGCTCGCCATCGGGCTGCAGAAGCCGATCGTGGTGTTCGCCGACCGGGTGCCGCGGCGCACGCTGGTCACCTGGGGCGCCGCCTGCATCGCGGCCTCGTTCCCGCTCTTCGCCGCGTCGGGCACCAGCCTGCTGCTGCTCGCGGCGGGCGTGCTGCTCTTCGCGCTCGGCGAGTCCGTGCTGATGCCGATGCCGGACATCTACCTGCACGAGACGGCGCCGGCGGCGGCCCGGGGCGCGTACTTCGGCTTCGGTGAACTGCGGTACCTCGGCTTCTTCGTCGGTCCGGTGCTCGGCGGCTGGGTGCTGAGCGCCGGCCACCTCGCCTTCGGAGTCGTCTTCGCCCTCGCCGCGCTCGGCAGCCTCGCCCTCTTCCGGACCTCCGAGGCCCGCATCACCGACTGAACTTGATCTCCCGCTTCCGTCACCCCCTGTGCACTGAAGGGAAAATCATGGACGACCGCATCAGGAAACTCGTCATACTCGGCGGCGGCACCGCCGGCTGGATGACCGCCTCCTATCTCGGCAAGGCCCTGCACGACTCCGTCGACATCACCGTCCTGGAAGCACCGTCGGTACCGAGGATCGGCGTCGGCGAGGCCACCATCCCCAACCTCCAGACGGCCTTCTTCGACTTCCTGGGCATCGAGGAGTCGGAGTGGATGAGGGAGTGCAACGCCAGCTTCAAGCTCGGTATCAAGTTCATCAACTGGCGTACCGCCGGCGAGAGTGCGCCGCTGCCGCGGGCCACCGCGGACGGCGGCGTGGACGCCTTCCACCACATCTTCGGGCAGCTGCCCACCCACGACGGCGTGCCGCTGTCGCACTACTGGCTGCGGAAGCGGAACCAGGACCCGAACACGGCCGACTTCGACCGCAGTTGCTACAAGGAGCCGCCGCTGTTCGACCACAACCTGGCGCCGCGCACTCTCGACGGCACCCGGGCCACCAACTACGCCTGGCACTTCGACGCCCATCTCGTCGCCGACTTCCTGCGCCGCTTCGCCACCGAGAAGCAGGGCGTCACGCACATCGAGGACGAACTCGTGGAGGTCGTGCAGGACGAACGCGGCTTCGTCACCGCGCTGAAGACCAAGGGCGGCCGCACCCTGGACGGCGACCTGTTCGTGGACTGCTCGGGCTTCCGTTCGCTGCTGGTCAACAAGACGATGGGCGAGCCGTTCATCGACTCCGGCGACCACCTGCTGTGCGACCGGGCCATCGCGAGTTCGGTACCGCACGACGACGAGAACGACGGCGGCGTCGAGCCCTACACCTCCTCGATCGCCATGGACGCCGGCTGGACCTGGAAGATCCCCATGCTGGGGCGGTTCGGCTCCGGCTACGTCTACTCCAGCGACTTCACCTCCGACGACCAGGCCACCGAGGACTTCTGCCGGCTGTGGGGCCTGGACCCCTCGACGGCCAAGCTCAACCACGTCCGGTTCCGGATCGGCCGCAACCGGCGGGCCTGGGTGAAGAACGTCGTCGGCGTCGGCCTCGCGTCCTGCTTCGTCGAGCCGCTGGAGTCCACCGGCATCTACTTCATCTACGCCGCGGTCTACCAGCTGGCCAAGCACTTCCCCGACAAGCGCTTCGACCCGGTGCTCGCCGACCGCTTCAACCGCGAGATCGAGACGATGTTCGAGGACACCCGGGACTTCATCCAGGCCCACTACTACTTCTCGCCGCGCGACGACACCGAGTTCTGGCGGGCCAACAAGGAGCTGGTGCTCGGCACGGAGTTCGAGGAGAAGATCACGACCTATCTCGCCGGGCTGCCGGTCAACATGCCGCACGCCGACTCCGACTCCTACTACCAGAACTTCGAGGTCGAGTTCGGCAACTTCTGGACCAACAGCAACTACTACTGCGTGCTCGCCGGCCTCGGCACGGTGCCCGAACGCCCCATGCCCGCACTGGAGTTGCGAACCGACTCGCTGCGCACGGCGGAGAGCAGGTTCGCCGACATCGCCCGGCAGCAGCAGGAACTGCTGCGGAAGCTGCCGACCAACCACGAGTTCCTGCTCAAGCTGCACCAGGGCTGAGCCATGGACATCACGAGCCTGATGGCGGGTTTTCCCACCGGCGTCGCCGTGATCACCACGTTCGCCCGCGACGGCACTCCGTGGGGTATGACCTGCTCCTCGCTGTGCAGCGTGACGCTGGAGCCGCCGACGCTGCTGGTGTGCCTCAGGCGGGGCAGCCCCACGCTCCGGTCGGTGCTGGAACACCGGGCGTTCAGCGTCAACCTGCTCGCCGAACAGGCCCGGTCCACCGCGGAGTTGTTCTCCTCGGGAGAGCCGCGCCGCTTCGACCGGGTGCCGTGGGTGGGCAGCGCCGAGCAGGACGCGGGCCCCCATCTCGTGGACTGCGCGCACAGTTTCGCCGACTGCGAGCTGATCGCTGACCGTGAGGTCGGCACCCACCAGGTGCTCTTCGGCCGGGTACTGGACGTGCGGCGGCTCCGCGAACCGCGGCCGCTGCTGTACGGGTTGCGCACCTACGCCGGGTGGCCCGGCCGCGACCGGGCGTCGGCGGGCGTGTGACCGGTCTTCGTGACCGCCGTTCGTGACCCGGCTTTCTTGACGGGGCTTTCCTGACCCGCCGTTCGTGACCGGCCCTTCGTGCCGCGCCCTTCCTGACCGACCTCACAGCGAGGAGGAGACCATGGAACGCACCATCGACTGGGACGAGGGTGCCGTCGTCACCATCGACCAGCGGGCACTGCCCGGCGCCTGCCGCACCCTGCGGCTGACCGGGGTCGGCGAGCTGGTCGACGCCATCACCTCGCTCGCCGTGCGCGGCGCGCCCGCGCTCGGCGCCGCCGGGGCGCTCGGTGTCGCGCTCTCGGCGCACCGCCACACCGGTCCCGGCGGGCTGGACCGCGCCGCCGTACGCGAGGACGCCGCGCGGATCGCCGCCGCCCGGCCCACGGCGGTGAACCTGGCCGGCGGCGTCGAGCGGGCGCTCGGCGCGCTCCCGGGCGGCGCGGCGGCCGTGCTCGCCGAGGCGCGGCGGCTCCTCGACGAGGACGAGCGGATCAACCGGTCCGCCAGCCGGCGCGCCGCCGACCTGGCGCGCCTGCTCGGCCCGGGCCGGCCGCTGCGGATCCACACCCACTGCAACACCGGGCGGCTGGCCACCGTGGCGTGGGGCACGGCACTCGGCACGATCAGGGAGCTGGCCGCGGCCGGCGACCTCGCCGAGGTCATCGCCGACGAGACCAGGCCGCTGCTGCAGGGCGCCCGGCTCACCGCCTGGGAGCTTGCCGAGGACGGCATACCGTTCCGCGTCTGCGCCGACTCCGCCGGGCCCTGGGCCATCGCCTCCGGGCTGGTGGACGCCGTCGTGGTGGGCGCGGACCGGATCGCCGCCAACGGCGACACCGCCAACAAGATCGGTACGTACGCGCTGGCCGTCGCCGCCCACCGGTCCGGCGTCCCGTTCCTGGTCGTCGCCCCCGAGTCGACCATCGACCCGGCGACGGCGACGGGGGCGGACATCGAGATCGAGGAGCGGGACGGCGCCGAAGTCACCTGCTACGCGGGGCATGCGGTCGCCCCGCCCGGCACCCGCGCGTACAACCCCGCCTTCGACGTGACCCCCGCGGAGCTGATCACCGCCGTGGTCACCGAGCGCCGCGTCCTGGTCGGCGGCGTCGAGCGGCCGGCCCACGAACCCACCGGGAGCCCGTCATGACCACTGCCGTACGCGAACCCGTCACCCGATCCGTCGGCGCCGAACTGGCCCACTACAGCGCCGCGTTGTACGCGCGCGGCTGGATGGAGGGCACCTCGGGCAACGTGTCGGTGCGTACCACCGCCGGCCCCGTGCTGATCACCGCCAGCGGCCGCAGCAAGGGCGAGCTCACCCCCGGCGACGTGGTGAGCGTCGCCCCGGACACCGGTGAGGCGATCAACGCCGACGACCTCAGGCCGTCCGCCGAGACCGCCATCCACCTCGCCCTCTACCGCGCCGACCCCGGATGCCGCGCGGTCATCCACGCCCATCTCCCGTACGCCACGGCGCTGTCCGTCCGGGCCGCCGAACGAGGCGAGGAGGGCGTCCACTTCGCCGACTACGAACTGCTCAAGGGGCTCGGCCTCCAGGACCCGTCCGCGACCACCGTCCCGGTCTTCGCCAACCACCGTGACGTGGGCGCCATCGGCCGGGACATCGCCGCCCACTTCGGCCGCCCCGGGGCCGGCCGGCCGCCGCTGCTGCTCATCGCCCGGCACGGCGCCACCGCCTGGGGCCCCGACCTCGCCACCGCCCGCAACCGGCTGGAGTGCCTGGAGGCGCTCAGCCAACTCCTCGTACTCGACCGGCAGTTCAGCTGAGCGACATCGGAGCATGACATGGCAACCCTGCACATCTTCCCGGAGAACGACCCGGGCACCGCCGAACGCGTCACCGACCTGGGGCAGATCGCCGAGGCGCTGGCCGGCCACGGCGTCCGCTACGAGACCCATCCGGCGGCCGACGCGGCCGACGCGGCCGACGCGGCCGACGCGGCCGACGCCGCCGACGCGGCCGACGCCGCCGACGTCGCCGGCGACGTCCTGGAAGCGCACCGTCCGTTCGTCGACAGGCTGTGCGAGGAGGGCGGTTACCGCTTCGTCGACGTCGCCCGGCTGCACCCCGACCCCGGCGACCCCGACTGGGCCGGGAAGGCCGCCGCCGCCCGGCGGAAGTTCCTCACCGAGCACCGGCACGAGGAGGACGAGGTCCGCTTCTTCACCGCCGGCCACGGCTGCTTCTACCTGCGTCTTGGCGGCAGGGTGTACGCGGTCGTCTGCGAGCGCGGCGACCTGCTGTCGGTGCCCGCGGGCGTACGGCACTGGTTCGACATGGGCTCCGTGCCGGACTTCTGCGCCATCCGGTTCTTCCGCGAAGAGGACGGCTGGGTAGGGGACTTCACCGGCGACCCGCTGGCTGAGCGCATCCCCGCCCTGGACGAGCTGCTCGACTCTGCGGCCGTCTGATGGTCCGCGCCGTCGTCCTCGACATCGAGGGCACCGTCAGCTCCGCCCGCTATGCCGAACGCACCCTCTTCCCGTACGCCCACCGCCGCATCCCCGGCCGGATCCGCCGCGGCGGCCCGGAGATCGCCGCGATAGCCGGCGAGACCCGGCTGGCCGCCGGCCTCGCCACCGCTGACCGCGACGAGATCACCGCCGCGTTGCAGCACTGGAGCAGCGCGGACGAGAAGGTCGCTCCGCTCAAGACCCTGCAAGGACTGATCTGGGAAGAGGGCTTCGCGGCGGGCGAGTTGGCGGCGCACGTGTACGAGGACGTCCCGCCGGCACTCGCCGCCTGGCGCCGGCAGGGACTCGGGCTGCACATCTACTCGTCGGGCTCGGTCGCGGCCCAGCGGGCCTGGTTCGGCCACACCGCCTACGGTGACCTGCTGCCGTACTTCGGAGGGCACTTCGACCTCCGCAACGCGGGCGCCAAGGACGAGCCCGACTCGTATCTGGCCATCGCCCGCGCTCTGGGCGAGAGCCCCGGTGATCTGCTCTTCCTCTCCGACGCGCAGCGCGAACTCGACGCAGCCCGGGCGGCCGGCTGGCACACCGTCGGCGTCCGCCGCCCCGACGACGAGGCGGCGCCGCCCGGCGGCCACCTCGTCGTCCCCGGCCTGAACCCGCTCACCCCGCTCCCGTCCGGCTTCCCGGAAGGAATGTCATGACGAACACCATCAGCGCCGCCACCGCCGGGCCGCGTGCCGACATCGGCGTCATCGGCGGCACCGGCCTGTACAGCCTGCTGCCCGACACGGTGGACGTGCGGGTCGACACCCCTTACGGGCCGCCCTCGGCCCCGATAGCCGTCGCCGAGATCGACGGGCGCGGCGTCGCCTTCCTGCCGCGGCACGGCACCGGACACGCGCACCCGCCGCACCGCATCAACTACCGCGCCAACCTGTGGGCGTTGCGCTCGCTCGGAGTACGCCAGGTCCTCGCGCCGTGCGCCGTCGGCTCGCTGCGGGCCGAGCTGGGTCCCGGCAGCCTCGTCGTACCCGACCAGGTCGTGGACCGGACCAGCGGCCGGGAGCAGACCTACTTCGACGACGGCGCCGTGCACGTCTCGCTCGCCGACCCGTACTGCCCGGCCGGCCGAACCGCCGTGCTCAAGCAGGCCGGTGAACTCGGCCTCGAACTCACCGACGGCGGCACCACCGTGGTGATCCAGGGCCCGCGCTTCTCCACCCGCGCCGAGTCCCGGTGGTACGCCCGGCAGGGCTGGTCGCTGGTGAACATGACCGGCCTCCCGGAGGCGGCGCTCGCCCGCGAACTCGCGCTCTGCTACACCTCCATCGCCCTCGTCACGGATGTGGACGCGGGGGTGGACGCCGAGTCGGCGGTCAGCCAGGAGGACGTCTTCGAGATCTTCGGCCGGAACATCGACCGGCTGCGCACGCTTCTCGCCGCCGTCGTCCCCGCTCTGCCGGCCGAGGCCGAACGCGACTGCGTCTGCGCCCGGGCGCACGACGGCCTCCAACTGCCCTTCCCGCTGCCCTGACGCCGGGCCCGCCGTCCCGACGCCGGGCCCCGCCGCTTCTCCCACCGGGTTCCGCCGTCCTGGCGCCGACGCCCGCCGATGCCGCACCACGGAGGTGGTCCCTGATGCTGTACGACGACCCGGAACTCTACGACGAGATCCTGCCCGTCTCCGCCGAACACGTCACGTACTACGAGCGCCTGGCCGCCCGCCATCCCGGCGGCGTCCTCGAACTCGCCTGCGGGTCAGGCCAGTTACTCGTTCCGCTCGCGCACACCGTGCCCGAGGTGTACGGACTCGACAGCTCGCCCGGCATGCTGGCGGCTGCCGAGGCGCGGGCCCGCACCGAAGGAGTCACGGTCACCCTCGCCGAGGGTGACATGCGCGACTTCGACCTCGGTCGGCGGTTCTCGCTGATCTTCATCGCCAGGCACTCGCTGCTGCACCTGCTCACCGAGGACGACTACCGCCGGTTCTTCCGCTCGGTCGCCCGGCACCTGCGGCCCGGCGGGGTGCTGGCCTTCGACATCTTCAACCCGGACCCGGCGGAGCTGGTCCGCGGCGCGGGCGAGCGGACCCCGTTCACCTGCGTCGACTCCCCGGTGTTCGGCGACCTGATCGTCGAGGCGACGGACGAGTACGACCCCGTCACCCAGGTGGACCGCGCCACCTGGTACGTGTCCACCCCCGACCGCGCCGACGCCTGGGTCCTGCCGGTGGACCTCCGGATGATCCTCCCGGCAGAACTGACCCACCTCCTGACCGCCAACGGCTTCCACCTCCTGCGCCGCGACGGCAACCTGACAGGCACCCCCTGGACCCCGACCAGCCCCCGCCAGTCCTGCATATGCACCCCGACCCCGCCGAACGCGTACAGACAGCCATGAGCGCCGACGCGATCGGGCACACCGAGTGGGTGCGCCGGCGAACGAGAAGGCCCCATGGCCTCGCTCCGCTGTCAGTGGTGGTCGCCACCATGGAGGTATGACCAACCCGAACCTGGCCGCCGGCAGCATCTGGCGGCTCCACAAGGGCGACCAAGAGATCGCCCGGCTGACCGTGACCGGCGCCGACATGCCCTGGACTCACGCCGGGATCGAATCGCTTCCCGGTTTCGAGGAGTTCCGTCCCCTCTTCTCGGAGCAGGAGCGGGCCGCCGACGAGGAGGACTGGGAGCTGTTCGACGCCTGCTCCACCCGGATCTGCGCAGCCCTCACCATGACGTTCCCCGACGGCGGTCGGGTCGCCGAGTTCATGCTGCGCATCTACGACGACGGCACCGCGGGCTGGCGCTGGCACGACGAGCCCTTCGACCCGGTGTACTCCTGACCTCGCCGGCTCCGCCGTCCACAGCTGTGGACAATCTTCCGCGGGGACCGCTTGCCAAGTGGGAGCGGACGGGAAGCCCACCACAAACGGGTGCGGCGGCCGAACGCCCGCGAGCGGTTACCCGCGGAGTCGGGCGGCCGCTTCCTTGAGGATGTCCTGCTGTTTGCAGAAGGCGAAGCGGACTTGGGTGCGGCCCACGTGCCCCGGGGTTCGTACACGGTGAAGCCGGCGTCGCGCAGGCCCGCGGCCAGGAGGTCGCGCTTCGCCTGGAGGTCGTCGCGGAAGTGGGCGTAGTAGGTGTCGGGGAGGGTCAGGGCCTCGGCGATCGCGTACTGGAACGGGCCCGAGGCCACGTACGTCAGGAACTGCTTCGTCGTGCGGACGGCCGCCACCAGCTCGGGGGAGCTGGTCACCCAGGCCACTCCTCGTTCATGCACTCATTCGGGTGAGGGCTCGCTTGTCCGTTCTCTCAGTAGACAGTGTCTCTATCCATGGATACTGTCTACTGAGGGAGTAGATGGCGTACCGGGTGAGAGGTCGGGCCGTGGAAGACCGAGACCGGCAGTTCGTGTCCGTTCACGTGCCGCAGGAGTACGTCATGAAGGTGTACGCGTTCATCGCCGCACTGGACGGGCGCGCTGACCCCGGAGCGGTGAGCCCCCTGCCAGGAGGTACGAAGGGCGCTGATCCCGACGCGAAACGGCCGTATGTCGAGTGGGAGGTGGCAGACCTCCGTTCCTTGGCCGCCGCCAAGTTGCCATCGATCAGCCGGGTCACGGCGGTCCTCGACGTGTTGGCCGGGCGCCCCGGTACAAGATTCAGCACGACGGTCCTCGTCGACCGGCTCGGTATCGAGCGTGATCAGTTGCGCGGATCGCTGGCTGCTCTCACACGGCATATCCACGCGCACTACGGCCGCGGGAACTGGCCCATGACCTTTACCTGGGGTGGGGAGGTGGACGGCAAGCAGACCGCGGAGGCGTTCTACTCGGTGGATGAGACTGCCGCGGCACGCTGGCTTGAAGCACGGACCGCCCACTGACTCATGCGCTCACGCGAGCGGCGCCTGTCGGTACACGGCGGTCGGCTTCGTCTGCCTGGCGCGATCGATCGCGTTCCCGGCTCATCGGGTCCGGTGGTGCCGGGGCTGTCCGCCGTATTCTGACCACACACGGGAAGGAGCCGTCCATGAGCGTCGATGCGATCGTGCACACTGAGTTCCCCAAGGGGTACACGGTCCTGTTCGGGGCCGACGGAAAGGTGATCATGACCCCGCAGAGCGAAGAGCACTCCAGCACCATCAGGTCGATGCAGATCGACTCGGCTCTCGCTCTCGGCCGCCACGCGAAGGTCACCTCCGACGTCTACATCGATTTCCCCGCCGACGAGAACTCAGCTCCCGATCTGGCGATCATCCGCGAGGACGCTTATCGGGAAGGCACGCGCTACAGCTTCGAAGACGTCCTGCTGATCTCGGAAGTGGTCTCGACCTCCTCGGCCCGCAAGGACTACGACGACTGCACGGCGAAGTACGGCCGCTACGGCATTCCCGCCTACCTGGTGGTCGACCCGTACACCCAGGAAGTCGTCCTCCATACCCAGCCGACCGCCACCGGCTACATTGCTGCGCATACCCACAAGTACGGCACCGGCAAGCTCTCCATCCCCCTTGCCGACGGCCGCACCTTCACCCTGGACCTCGACGAACTCCCGCGCCCCGACACAGACGCCCACTGACGAAGGTCCATCCGACCCAGGACCGGCTCAGGAACCGCGGCCCGGCCGCGCATCCCAAGTATGTGAGGGTACTCCCCGACTGCCCTAGCAGCGCCGGATCCGCGACCGCCTCACCGCCACCGACCCGGCCCCGGCAATCGGCCCGCGCCGGCCCAACCCGTGGCACCAGGCCACTGCCGCCACCGAACGCATCCCCCACCACCTGGACCAGAACGACGACGCAGCCTCGCAGGCCCACATCGCCGCGGTTGCCGAAGCTCTGGACGCCCTGCCCTTCTACGCACCCGCGCAGATACTCCCCCAGCTCCGACAGGCCGCGGTCGACTTCGAGCGCGCCAGCCGCTCCCGCACCACCGCCGACCACCAGCACGCCCGCGCCCTCCGTAACGCCATCCGCACCATCGCCCGCCAACCCACCACCGGTGACGGCGCCACACTCGCGATGTTCCTCGACGCCACGATCCTCGCCGTAATCGCCGCCCGCCGTTGGTACGCCGCCCGCCACCACAACCAGCAAGTCGAAGCCACCCACCGCACCCTGGCCCACCTCCAAGCCGCCTACGACCAAGCTGCTGCAGCACCCCTGGCCACCCTTGCCCAGCGCACACCACCACCGCCGGTCACCGACCACCACGTTGAACGGGTACGCCAATCGATCCCGACCCACGCCCAGCAAATCGTGACCGACCCCGCCTGGCCCGCCCTGGCCACCGCCCTCACCGATGCAGAAACCGCAGGCCACGACCCTGCCCGTCTCCTCCGTCAGGCGGCCGACCAACGCGCCCTCACCGACGCCCGCTCACCAGCCCAGGTACTGGTCTGGCGCCTCCAACGTCTGTCAGCCCGCCCGGCCCCGAGCCCCCGGGCCCGCGCAGCCCAAGCCCGCAGCACCTTCAAGGTCGACCGAACACCACGCCCGGCCGAGCCGACCCGATCATCCAGCCCCGAACCGCCCGGACGCCCACCGCGCCATCACCGCTGAGTACGAGCCCTTGTCACCCGCGCATGCGGCACTGATCTGATGCTATGACTGCCATCCGTGCGGCTGCGGAGTGTAGATCGAGTGACAGTCCGTGCCAGGCGACGCTGAGAATTGGGGAGCTACGCGCCGCCGGAGTAGGGGTCGTGCGGGGCCTCGGCCAGGGCACCGCCGCGTTCGGACTGTTACCGGCGACTCCTGGTCCGGACGTATCCGGGCAGGCCCTCACGCGCCCGCCCCTGCCTTCTTCGAAACAGCCCTGACCTGCTGTTTTCCGCGATTTCACCTACGCTTGGCAGCTCTGCTGAACGCGGTCTGAGGGGGACTTCGTGAGTGAGGACGCCAAGAGGTACGACGCCTCCGCCATCACGGTGGTGCACGGCTGGGAGGCCATCCGGCGGCGGCCCGGGATGTACGTCGGTTCGACCAGCCAACGCGGCCTGCACCAGGCGGTGTTCGAGGTCGTGAGCCGGGCGGTGAACGAGGTTCTGGCCGGCCGGGCGAGTGTCGTCGAGGTCGTTCTGACGCCCGGCGGCGGCGTGAGTGTCGCCGATGACGGGCCGGGGGTTCCCGTTGAGGCCGCCGGGGACTCCGTCGGGCCGGGCCTGGAAGCCTTGCTGACCCGCATGGACGACTGGCGGGAACCCATCGGCCACAACGCCGCGCTTGTGGGCTTCGTGTCCATCGGCCCCTGCGTCACCAACGCCCTGTCGAGCCGCCTGACCGCCGAGGTGCGGCGCAAGGGAATCCGTTGGGTCCAGGAATACGCCCACGGCGTCGCGGTCGCCCCGCCCGCCGCCGTAGGACGGGCGACCGGAAGCGGGACCACCATCGCCTTCCGGCCCGACGCCGACATCTTCGAGACGGTGGAGTGCTCGTTCGACGTGCTGGCAGAGCGCTTCAGGGAACTGGCCTTCCTGAACCGAGACTTGGACGTCTCCCTGACCGACACGCGGCCTTCGGGTGAGCCTCGATCGGTGCAGTTCCGATTCCGGGGCGGAGTACGAGACTTCGTCGCCTCCCTCGACGCGACGGCCGGAACGTTCCTACATCCGGACGTCATCCACTTCGAGTGGGAGGATCCGCGGATGGCCGGGACGGCGGAAGTAGCCCTGCGGTGGTGCGACACCCGCGAAGAACGGGTCCGCGGCTTCGCCAACAGCCGGCCCACCCCCTACGACGGCACGCACCTGGCGGGCTTCCACGACGGGACGGCGGCTGCGATCAATGCCCACGCCCGGAAGTGCGAACTGCTTACCGCGGCCGACCCCGACCTCAGCCCAGACCAGATCGGCGAGGGCCTGACAGCGGTGGTGTCGGTGAAGCTGGACCATCCCGAGTTCGAGGGCGCCACGCGCAACGTGCTGGGCAACACCGCCGTACGCACCTACGTCGGAGAGGGTGTGCGGGAACACCTCGGCAGCTGGCTGGAAGAGCACCCCGAGCAGGCCGCGGACATCATCGGCCGCATCACCGGGACCGCCCGAAAGAGCTGAACGGCCGCGACCCACCCCGCCGGTCTCGCGAAAGGGCCCGGCGGGGCGATCGACGCGAAGGCAGCGGGCGACTTTGCTGGCCAGCCGCCCTGGGCCGCCTTTCGCTCGCCGGGCGCCTGAGGCGACTCCGCGGATTTGGACTGCTCAGGCGCCGTGGTGAGCGGCCCAGTCCCCGCGGGCCGCGACGAGCTGAGGAAGTACCTCGTGTTCCATGTGGTCGGCCTGGGCGCGGAGTTTGGCTGCGAGGTCGGCCAGGTCGTCGGGGTCGAGGCCGTTGATCCAGTAGTCGTCGACGATCGCGATATCGACGACAGGGATCCGCGGCTCCTGGTCCTCAGCGTAGGGGCGGCAGCCGATGGCGCCCCAGAGGACGCGTTCCTCGCGGAGGCCGTCGCCGTCGCGTTCCGGCGACCACACCGGAACGAGCGGCCCGTCGAACGCCGCCCGGTGGCTGACGTCGGCCAGCACGGCGTGCAGCCGCTCCAGCGGCACCCCGATCTCGGACGGGTCGTGGTCCGCCCAGGCCGGCAGATAGCCGGCGGCGGTGAAGCCGGCGGTCGTGGTGACGGTCCAGGTGGCGGCCGAGGACTCGGAGTCCGAGCTGTCCGCTGTGGCGGCGTGCTCGGGACGTGTGATCGATATCGTGCTCACGGCTGTAGTTCCTCCAGGTTGACGACGGTGAAGTCGCTGATGCGCATGATGAGTTGGCTGGCCAGCACCCAGGGGATGCGGGCGCTGTGGAACGGGACGTCGGCGGCGGTGACCGTGACCGGGGCCGGGTCAGCCGGCTGGTAGAGGATGCCGTTGACGCCGTAGGGGATTGCGGTCCGTACGCGCAGCGCCACCCACTCGGGGCGCAGGTGCGGGCAGGCGCGGACGGAGCGGTGGGCGCAGGGCAGGCAGACCGGCGGGTGGGTGGTGATCTCGCCCATCAGCAGCAGGCTGCGGGCATGGGCGTCGATCAGCCACAGCGTGCCCTCGGCGGTGCGGTCGGCCGGCCCACCGCAGATCTGGCACAACAGCCGCTCCATACACAGGCGTTGCCGCTGGCTGTGGACCTTCCCGTACTCCGGCCGCCCCATCCCCTGCCGCGAGACCGCCCGCACCCACAGCACCCCGTTGGCGTCCCGGTCGAACGCCCGCCGGTCCGCGTACGCGATCCCGGTCCACTGGCCGCCCCGTGCCACCACCGGCATCGGAAGGTTCCGCTCCCCGCTCCACCGCGCGATGAACGGCACCAGGTTCGTCTGCGACGTCAACTCCCGCGTGCCGATGCGAGAGCCGACCTCCGCCCGTCCGCTGCTCCGCGCGTGAGCCGATGAGCCGCCCATCACCGCGGTCCTTCGTCAGGCCGGCCGCCCGTGACAAGTGCCCAGACGGACTTACCGGCTTCGCCGCACTCACTCACACCCCAGCGGCCCTCCGTGATGTCGTCGACGAGAGGCAGTCCGCGCCCGGATTCCGCGGTCAACGAGTCCCTGCGCATCACCGGTCGGACCGTGCTGGCGTCGCGCACCTCGATGCGCACCCCTGCTTCGGCCGGCTGATAGCGGGTCTCGATCTGGTGCCCAGGCGGGAGACAAGCGTGCAGCAAGGCGTTGGTGAAGAGTTCGGACAGGACCACCTCGGCGGCATCCGTCAGCCGGCCCAACCCCCAGCCTTCGAGGTCCCTTCGTAGTTCCCGCCGAGCCGTGCGCACACATCGGGCGCGGCCCGGCCACCCCCTCACCACGGTCGGCGGTTCGTCGTCGCTTCCGGAATCCGTCATCAGGTCTCCTCCCTGAGCAACTGTTGATGCGTCTCAGGAAGACCAAAACGGTTCGGGTGCCTCGCGGGCCACGCCCGATGCACATGGAGCTTCCGCCCATGCAGGGCACGCATACGGCCGCACAGACAGTGGTGAACTCAGTCACGGAAGGCGGCGAAGAGGAGTGAGCAGACGAAGCTCGTGCCGTCAGCCCTTTTCGTGCAAGTCAGGCGCGAGCAGTTCCAGTGCCTCTTCCCACCGGAAACGGTCCGCGCCGCCGCCCGACTTCGGCAGGTGCGGCTCGTAGCCGCTGACCAGGACACCCATCGCGCGCAGCCGGTCCAGGCTCTCGCCGTAGGCCGGGTGCGCGGCCATCGCGCTGTTCACATACGGAAGCACCGCCGTGGGAACCCCCAGCCCGTACGCCTCGCACAGAATGCCCAGCGCCAGGGTGTCGGCGATCCCGGCCGCCCACTTGTTGACCGTGTTGAACGACGCCGGCGCCACCGCAATCGCATCAGCAGGAGGCAACGGCCGCACGTCACCGGGCCTGCGCCAAGCCGACCGCACCGGGAACCCCGTCTGCGCCTCGACCGCATCCTGGTCGATGAACCCCAGACCCATCGGGGTGGCGACCACGCCCACACCCCAACCCCGCGCGTGCGCAGCCGAGATCAGCGTCCCCACGTTCCCGGCCACCCCGGCCGCGCACACCACGACGTACAGGAACGGCCTCTTCGGCTCACCGCTCACGCGGGCACCCCCAGCTGACGCGCGAAGTGATGCAACTCCGGCAGCGTACGGCGCCGATCCCGCGCCGCCATGTCCGCCACCAGCTCCCGCACCGCCGGACGCCGTACGTCCTGGGCGGCGCAACCCTCCGCGATCCGCAACGCCTGGTAGCCGTCGGCCAGTCGGCCCTGCTGGCTGTACGCGCGGGCGACGTCCGTCCACAACGCGGCCCGGCGCTCCGGAACGGGAATGTGCCGGCGCATGAGCGGCCGTGCCGCGTCGAGCGCCAGGCCGGCGTCGCCGAGGACGACGGACGCGTTCACCGCGTGCAACTCAACGTTGATTGTGCCGAAGTTGGACCACCTGTCGGGAGCCCCATCCGGCACCAGGCCCGCAACCTCCCGGGCCTCGGCCAGGAAGCCCTGGACGGAGCTGCGGTCGCCTCCCAGAGCGGCAGCCGTCACCCCCCGAAGGAGAAGCATCCCGAGGACCGCCAGGTGGCGTGGCGACCGACGGTCGTACGACCCCGACATCTGGTCCACGGTGTGCCGGACCAAGCCGACAGCCTGGGCAGCGTGGCGCTCCCTGGCCAGCAGGTGGGCATGCAGGCGAACGCTGGAGGCGAGGACGACCGGGTCGCCGGACCGTTCGGCCTCCGCCATCGCCCGGCCGACGGCGAGCCACGCGTGCCCATGATCGCCGTGCTTGAGCAGAAGACTCGCCGAGGTCTGATACGCGGCTGCCAGAAGGCCGGTCGCCTCCGAGGAATCGGCGGCCACCCGTCGGAGGTCACCGATCAGCGAAGGCAGCTGAACCTCCAGGCGTCCGTAATCGCAGGCGGCGAAGAGCGCACGCAACCGAACCATTCTGTCGGCCAGTTGAGGCACGCTCTCCTCGCCGGTTCCCGCGGGGCAAGCAACACCGGGAAGGAGCGCCTGGACAAGCGTCCCGTACGTGACGGGAGCGGTGCTGGGTACGGCGAACGTGGCGACGCTTGCGGCAAGGAGTGTGCGGCGGTGCATGTCCTCTGGGGTCTCTCGATCTGTGCTGCGGACGGTGGGAGGCGGAGCAAGCCCCAGCGTGTGCAAAGGGATACGAAGTTCCGCGGCAACGGCACGAAGAACGCGTAAGTCCTCGGTGCCCTTGCCCTGTTCGAGCCGGCTGACCTTCGACTGGTGGTAGCCGAGCGCGGTCGCGACCTCCGTCTGGGAACGTCTCGCGAGCATCCGCGCATGCCGGAGAATCCCGCCGATCTTCTTTGCCTCGTCCTGGTCTGCGGCCATGCGCGCCGACTCCCTCCGCTGCCGTCGATCCTGCCCCGTGGACCACAGCCGGCAACAGGCCGCCTATCCGTCATGCGCAGTCTGCATAGGCCATGCCGCACCAGCGGCTCGGCTGGAACGTCCCGTTCGGTCGACGGTTTCGTGGTGATCCGTACCCGTCGCCGTCGAGGAGGGACACGCATGGAAGAGTCGTACGCCAACACCAGAAGCGCCGAACGGGCAACGGCCGCCGAGGTCATCGCCATTCGGCCCGGGCTGCCGCTCAACGGCACAGTGCGCGTGGACGGTTCGAAGAACGCGGCCTTGCCGCTGCTGGCCGCGGCGGCGGTGCTCGGCACGCCGGTGCGGCTGAGCAACCTTCCTGGCAGCCGCGACGTGCACGTCATGATCGCGCTCTTACGCGCTGCCGGGCTCGACGTGACCTGGCTTCTCGGCAGCGCCGACTCCGCATTGATCACGCCGGGCGGTTCTCGGGGTCCGGCGTCCGAACTCCTCGCCGCAGCAAGCGGCATCCGCGCTTCCTACTACCTGGTCCCGGTACTCGTCGCGCTCCACGGCCGAGCCCGCCTGCCGTGGCCCGGCGGCTGCCGCATCGGCGACCGGGGCATGGAACAGCACTTCCGGGTGTACGAGGCGTTCGGCGACCGCTGCACGAGCCACCGGCAGGGCTACGCCGTCACGATGGCGCGTTCGTCTCAAGGACTCGTGTCCCTTGCCCTGCCGTTTCGCTCCCGGGGAGCGACGATTGCCGCGATCCTGCGTGCTGTCGCCTCCGAGCAGGAACTGCGGCTGGCCACGCCGAACCTCTCGCCCGAAGTGCTCAGCGTTCTTGGTGCGTTGGGGACGGTCGGCTGGAGTTTCGACACCCGCCGCGATCTCCTCACGCTGGTCCCGCCGCGCCACCCGGCGGAGGACGCGAGCAGTTGGTCCGTGCCGGGCGACAAGATCGAGGCCGGAACCCTCGCCTGTGCGGTCGCCGCCACCGGCGGCACCGCCCGCATCGAAGGCATCCGGAGCCGTGACGCCAGCCCCGCACTGGTGCAACTGCGTCGGGCGGGCGTCACGATCACCGATGAGCAGGACGCCATCGTCGTCGACGCTCAGGAAATCCGTCCCACCGACCGCCCGATGCGCGCCTCAGCTTCCCTCTCTCCCGACGGACTCGACGCCGACTTCGAGCCCTCTCTGCTCGCTCTGGCTCTCGGCGTTCCCGGCGCCCACGCTTTCGCGGACACGATCAACCCAGGCCGGCACGCGAACCTGATCCCACAACTTCGCAGCATGGGCGCGGACATCGAGGAGATCTCGCCTACGCAGTGCAGGTTCGCCGGCCCGCAACGGCTGTCGGGTGCAGGCGTGGAGACCACCGACATCCGCACCGGGGCGGCGCTTCTCATCGCGGGACTGACCGCCGACGGCATCACCACCCTCGGCGGCCTCGAACAACTCCGCCGAGGCCACGCCGACTTACCGGGCAAACTCCGCTCGCTGGGGGCCGACATCTGCGAGGTCACCCCGTGAGACGGCAACTCGCGCGCATCATGGCCACCACCGACTTCCACTCCAACTTCGATGACGCCACGCCGTTGCTGGCCCACCTGTCGGCCACCCGCCCGGACACCCTGATTGTGGACAGCGGCGACTTCTTCGAGGGCACCGGCTACTACCGCATCGGCCGCGGCTACCTCGAACGAGCCACGCTGCTCGCGCTGTACGACGTGATCGCCCCCGGCAACCATGGCTGGCAGCACTACTTCGAACCTGACCTGCACCGCATCACCGTCTGCGCCAACGCGTACGGCGCCGACGGTCGCCGGCTGTTCCGGCCGGTGGACATACGCCGCATCGGCGGTCGAACGGTCGGCGTGACGGGCGTGCTCGGCCACCAGGCGTTCAACGCCATTCCGTACGCCGAGCGTGCCGGCCAGCACGTGACCAATCCGGCCCACGCGTTGCGTGAACTGAGGCTCGCGCACGAAGAGGTGGAGTCCTGGGCAGTGCTCAGCCACTCGGGCTTCGAGGAAGACCTACTCCTCGCTGACGCGTGCCCCTTCCTCGACCTCGTCTTCGCCGGCCACTGCCACGGCGACCAGTACGGTCCCGTGCAGGTGGGCGGCGTGAACGTCCTCAAGGGATACGAACTGGGCGCGGGCTTCGCGTACGCCGAGCCGTCGGAATGCGGCTGGACAGCGCGGGTCTCGCGGTTCGACCTGATCGCGTCGTCCCCGCCACCGGACGGGTTGGAAGACGTTCGCGCTCAGATAAGTTCCATCGCGCGCGAACTCGCCGCGGGGCTTGGCATAGTGGCGGCGCCGTACCGGCGTACCACCCTGAACCGCCGATCGTTGCTGACGGACATCATCGCCCGCATCGGTGCGGAGCGCGCCGTGGACGCCGTCCTTCTCAACGAGACGGCGCTGCGGGCCGTCCAGCTCAACGACGTGCTCACTTACGGCGACCTCCTCGCCGTCGAGCCGTTCGGCAACCAACTCGTGCGCACGACCCTCCCGGAGAGGTTCCGGAGCGACCCGGCTTCGCTGATGGCCCGCCTCACCGAGCACGCGGGCCCGATGGCGTCGGCCCCGGACCCGCTCCCGCGGCGCTTGCACACCGTACTGACCACCGGCTACCTCGCCGACGCCATCGGCGTACCTGCGGACGCAACCGGTCCACCGCTCGCGCAGCTCGTACGACAGGCCCTCACCCAAGGAGTTGGCCGATGATCCTCACCGGCCCCGAAATCACCGCGGCGGCGAGCGACGGCCGCTTACGGATCACCCCGTTCGACCAGACCCAGGTCAACCCGAACAGCTACAACGTCCGCCTCGGCCGGAGCCTGCTCGTCTACACCGGCGACGTGTTGGACCCCCACCGCCCCAACCTCACCCGGCACGTGGAAATCGGCGCCGAGGGACAGGTGCTGGAACCCGGCCAGCTCTATCTCGGTCACACCGTCGAGCACGTCGGCTCCGACGTCTTCGTCCCGCTGCTCTTCGGGCGCTCGTCCGTCGGACGCCTCGGACTCTTCGTGGAGATCACCGCTCCGATCGGCGACATCGGCTTCCACGGGCAGTGGACGCTGATGCTCTCCTCGATCCGCCCGCTGCGGGTCTACGCCGGCATGAAGATCGGGCAGATCATGTTCTTCGTGGCCGTCGGCCCGATCACGCCCTATGCAGGCAAGTACCAGGCGTCGGAGGGTCCCAGGCCCTCCGCCTTCTGGCGTGACGAGCGGCCGGCACCGGTGGTCGTCTCGTGATCCTCACCGGCCCCGCCATAGCCGCCGCTCGCGCCACTGGCGAGATAGCCATCGAACCGTACGACCCCCGACGGCTCTCCCCGAACGCCTACGACTGGCGACTCGGCGAGACCCTACACATCTGCGACGACGCACTCGATTCGGCTCAGCCCACCCTCGCCCGAGAACTGAACATCCCGCCATCGGGGTTCGTGCTGCACCCGGGTGTGCTGTACCTCGGCAGCACATACGAGAGAACGAGCTCGGAGCGGTACGCGCAGTTCCTCAACGGCTCGCGCACGATCGGCGCCCTCGGCATCTGGGTCCACGTTTCCGCCCCGCTGGGACACCAAGGCCACGCTATCCGCTGGACGTTGGAGATCCGCGCGGCCAGGCCCGTGCGCGTCTATCCACGGATGACCTTCGGCAAGCTCGCGTTCCTCCACACCCTCGGCGCCCCGGCGAGCTACCAGGAGCACGGCCTGAAGTACGTCACCAGCCGAGGCGCCGAGACCTCCCGACTGTACGAGGAACTGCCCGGCGGCCGACCGTGAACCCGTCAGTCGCCACCGCGCTCGACCTGCCCTACCCAAGCCCCGGCGGAAGCGTCGAACTCTTCCTCGACCTCTACACCGGCGACCGGCCGCTGATCCCGGCTTCCGCGTTCATGCTCGCCAATCGACCCGAGCAGACGTCGCTCCCGAGAGGGCTGAGTGTCCTCACCGTCCCCGGCAAATGCGTCGAAGGCCCCGGCCTCCGCGCTTACCTCAAGGCTCTGCGCCAGGCACTCGCTGGGGCCATCGACCCGACCGCCATCAGCACGCTCCACCTGCACCACCTCGCCTTCGGTGCCTCACCGGCTCTGCTCGCAGCACTACCGACCGCCCGCAGCATCGCCCTGATCCACGGCACCGACTTGCTGTACGCCGAGAGGTACGCCGACCAGCTCGCCGTCCTCCAGCACTGCGCCGGCGCCGCCGACGCGATCGTGGTGCCGACCAACGCGATGGCCGACCGACTGCTCACGCTCGCCCCGGAAGCCCGCAAGAAGATCGAATTCATCCCCTGGGGCATCCCGGACCACCTGCTCAACTCCCCGCGGGCGCAGCAGAGTCCACGCCGCACGGACCATCTGCGCTTGCTGTACGCGGGCCGCCTGACCGCGGAGAAGGGCATCGAACTACTGCTGCGGGCGCTCGCCTACGCCCCGGCCGTCGAGCTGAGCGTGGCGGCCCCACCGGCTCAGTTCCAGGCCCTGGCGCCGCTCCTCCACCAACTCGGCCTGCACGTTCACTACCTCGGCTGGCTCCGCCGTCCACAGTTGTGGAAAACCTTCCGTGACCACGACGTGCTCGTCATGCCGTCGACCACTCTGGAGGCCATGGGCCTGGTGGCCCTCGAAGCGCAAGCCTGCGGGCTTCCCGTCCTCTACCAGCCCGTCCCGGGCCTCAACGAGTCCGTGGGAACGAGCGGCCTGGCGACCGACTTCACCAGCCCTGCCACTCTCGCCCGCGACCTGGAACGGCTCCGCACGGTACCGGGACTACTCGACGCCCTCCGCGAGGCAGGCCGCGCCAACGCCGCCCGCTACCCGCTCAGCGCCACCGCAGCAGCGCTCACCGCTCTCGGCAACCAACTCAACTGATGACCGCCGTGGCACCCGAACCCTCCTCGCCGGTCTTACTACGCTGGCCGGAGGGCAACTGCCGGGACTCGACGGGGAGACCATGACGCTCGACACCGACCGCATCCACCAGTTCCTGGACGACGGCGTACGCGACAAGGTCTACCCCGGCGCAGTCTGGGCCACCGGCGACGCCAACGGCACCACGGCCAGCGGAGCGGTCGGCCTCCTCGACCCCGACGAGCCCGACCACCCGATGCGACTCGACACCATCTTCGACATCGCCAGCCTCACCAAGATCCTGGCGGTCTGGTCCACGATCGGCACCCTCGTCGAAGCGGGCAAGCTCCAACTCGAAGCCCCCCTCGGCACGTTCTGGCCCGAGACCGAAGGCCACCCGCTCGCCGACGTCACCGCCCAGCAGCTCCTGACCCACACCGCCGGCCTCCCGCTCCGCGCCAACCTGCGCAACCTCTACGGCACGGACCCCCAGGACATCCGCGACGGCGTCCTCCGCGAAGCCCTGCACCGCCCACCCGGCGAGGCCGTCGAATACACCGACCGAGCCGCCCTCATCCTCGGCTACCTGGCCGAACACCTCGCGGGTGAGCCCCTCGACCAGCTCGCCACAACCCACGTCTGGCAGCCCCTCGGTATGACGGAAACCAGCTTCGGCCCGCTGAGCCCGGAAAAGGTGACCCGCAGCGCCCCCACCGAGCTGGACGACGAAACCGGCCGCCACCTCAAAGGCACCGCCCACGATTTCTCCGCCCGCCTCCTCGGCGGCGTCTGCGGCATCGCCGGCGCCTTCACCACAGCCGCCGACCTCGCCACCTTCGCCCGCCACATGCTCACGCCCACCGAGTCCGCCTTCGGCGCCGGCTGGGTGCAGGAATCCCTCCGGGTCCACACCGGCAGCCTCACCCCACCCCGCGGCTTCTTCTGGCACCCCGCCCCCGGCACCGACCCAGAAGCAGATGACGTGTGGGTCCACTACGGCTTCACCGGCACGGCCCTATGGATCTCCCCGTCCCGTCAGAGGTGGGCCGTCCTGCTCTCGAACAAGCTCTACTACACCCGCGACCGCGCCCCCCTCTCCGACATCCGCGACCCCTTCCGGACACTGACGTTCGAGTGAGCCAAGACGATGGACACGTTGTTGGAAAGGGCGGTTCGCCGACGCCACGGATACTCACGAGCGACACGACATAAGTGTCTCTGGGCATGGTCATCAGGATCGCAATGACCAAGGCAGCGTTGTAGAGTTGAGGCTCGCGTCTGGAGCGCATCTCGCATGTTCGGAGGGCCAAGATGGTGATCGTTTCGCCGTGGGGCTCAGCTGCGAAGCCCCTCAAAGGCATCTATGCCTTCAATGCCCCAGGGGAGGCAATCGTACTCCACGATGGCCCTATATGCGGAGCCACCGAGGATGAGGCAGTCGGCTGTGTGACGCTTCGTTGCTCGCCGAAACCGGGAATCGAATGGTACTTGGATCCCTCTCCGGGGATTTTCCCCGGACTTCGTGATTCGCTCACGTTGGAGTTGCGCCGCCCTTACGGAAATGTGACCATCCCAGTCAAGGTCCGAGGCCCGTTCGATGGCTGGATGAATGGGACGGCTCTCGGCGATCCGGCGGCGCCGTTGCAACGGATCATCGCCCACTGGTTCAACATTCCGCGCTTCCCAGGGCAGCAAAATCTGGCCGAGCATACAGGTCAAGGTGACCGAATGTGGTCGGACGGCCGATGGGTCCATGAAGTGGACGGATGGACGATCACCATCGACGTGCGCCCCGACCACAGAGACGTCTGGGAAGATCTTCACAAGTCCGATGTCTACGTGATGACGCATATCATGGAGATCTCCCGGGAAAACGGCGCTACCTTCACTGCCGACGAGGCAGCGCCAGTTCTGGCCGCCTTGCACTGTGGCTTCTCTTTTGGGCTCGGCCGCTGGGTTGCGCCCTTTCTTCCCGTAGGGCTCGACGCTGACAACAATGTCGTATGGGAGGAGTGGGGACCAAACCATTGTGCCCCTGCCCGCAAGAGTAGCAACGGATGGTGGAACGCGCTGGATAGCCAATCGCTATCGATGTTGCTCGATAAATTGGTCCCGGCCTTCGCTGACTCCGTTAAGGCCGAGCCGATCCGGCTCCAAATTAACTACGCGATAACAGCCACCAACGACGTGGGGTTCGTGGAGCAACGAGTAATGATCGGGGCTGCTGGCCTGGAACACGTGATGTGGGAGCGCCTCGTGCTGAGCGGACGTTTGACCCGGTCGCAGTACAACGGGCGTCCAGCGCATTCACTTCTGCGAGAGGTCTTAACAGACGTCAGAATTCCGCTGTCAATCGACGACAAGCAACTTCCCGCCCTATCACAGCTTGTCGAATACAGGCGCCGGGAGACCGGAGCGCAGATGGATGGCCCGGATGTGTCAACGTGGGTTCGCAATAAGCTAGTACACCCTAGTGGTTCGCAGGATGTCGTTTACCGTATTCCAGGAGTTGTTACAGAGACCTGGCTGCTGACACGCCACTACCTGACTCTGCTGATCCTGGAATCCCTCGGTTACCGTGGTCCCTACGCCCACCTCGCGAAGCTGGACCGTTGGGTCGGCGAGGTCGAGAACGTGCCATGGGCCTAACGGAACTGTCGCAACCCCGCCCATCGTGGCGAGGAGGAGAGCCTGGACACCATGGATCTGGCGGAGGACTGCGTCGTTCTATGCAGCGACCCGAGCTGAGTTCGGACGGCACCCAGCCTGATGACCTACAAGCGCACGTGGTCAGCGCTTTCCCAGGGCGGTACCGATCACCACTCTGGCGTCTCCGACGGACTTCGCACATTTTCGGCATGAAGGTGATAGATCTAGGTACAGTGTTTTTCTTCGCCACGCGCCCCCAGGAGAACCGATGGCTCTACAACTTACTGCTAATGAACAACGTGATGAGCTGAGTGCTCAGCGACGGCAGGTAGATTTTGATACCTACGACGTAACAGTAGATGAACTTCTCCGACGAGTTCAGAGGAAACGCATCGATATCGCCCCCGTCTACCAACGGCAGTTTCGCTGGGATACGGAACGGCAATCTACGCTGATCGAGTCAGTTCTTCTTGGAATCCCAATTCCCCCGCTTTTCATGGCGACTAACATTGATGCGAATAAGCAAAACCGCTGGGAAGTTGTCGATGGACTACAGCGTTTGCTCACTCTCGTGAATTTTGCAGGGGACCAGAAGACAAGGACTTCCGCCAAGCTGACGACAGATAGGTTGACTCTCTCAAAGCTCGAAAAACTTGAGTCCTTCAATAGGTGCACCTTCGAGTCTCTTCCGGAAGATATTCGTTCGGCGTTCGAGGATCGGCCTCTAAAGATCATTATCCTCAACGACAAGAGTCAGCTTCAGGTTCGATTCGACCTGTTTGAACGATTGAATACAGGTGGTATCGCACTTACTCAGCAGGAAATTCGCGAGTGTGTCTACCGGGGGGACTTCGTGGATCTTCTTGGAGAGCTGGCAGATTCCGATGACTTCAAGAGAGTCGTAATCCTACCCGAAGCCAGGACAAAGGACGGCACACCCAAGGATTTTGTGCTGAGATATTTTGCGTACTCTGAAGCGTATGCAGATTTTGAGCACATCGTGAAAGATTTCCTCAAGGCTTTCATGGAGGATGCATTCGAAAATCCAAGAACAGAGGAGAGGAAGGAAAAGTTCCACCGAACCTTCAGGTATCTATCTGCATGTTTCCCGGAAGGAATCAAGACGCGTAAAGGGCAGACGCCAGTCAATCTCTATGAGGCGCTGTCGGCCGGCGCCGCATTGGCGCTTTCTCAGGAACCCGATCTACAGCCGCCGAGCGATCTAGAGTGGGTCGAATCGCCAGAGTTGAAGCATCTAGTAACGGGTGCCACGAACAGTCGCCCCCGTGTGAGGGATCGGATCGAGTTTTGTCGGGACAAGTTCATTGGCTAGGGCATTCGACTGCAGTCCGCAGCGATCCGAGATGCAGAGAAGACTCAAGGTTGTCACGACCATTCTTGACGCAACGCACGATTACGTTCCTTCGGCGACTTTGGACATTTCGAGAGAAGCGCGAGGGATGGGAATCGTTCTTGTCTATGCGGCCTACGAAAACATGCTCTATTCTCTCTGCAGGGCAGTGCTTGAACATGTAGTGAATCTTCGTGTCTCCAATAAGCGTTTAATGCCTGGACTGCAGATTTTCGCCGTTCATCCTAAATTGAAATCACTAACCAACTCTTCGCCGGCCAAGATTTGGAGCGGGTCAGGAAGCGACGTAGTAGACGCTATAACGTCGTCATCGTGTACCATTTCCAGTGATCTATTTCCAGATGACGGTTCCCACATGAGAAGATCGCAGGTGACAACCTTCTGCAATGTATTTAATTTCGGAAATCCTGCCCCTATCCTTCGCGAGGCGTGGCAGCGGATTGACTCCATTGTCAACGAAAGAAATGCTGTAGCCCACGGAAGGATGACACCCGAGGAAGTAGGAAGAAACTACTCGATCGGGGAGATGCGTGATTTTCTCCAAATTTGGGAGATCCGGTGGAATGAATTTTTGGATTGGGTGGAATCGAAGGCATCGTCGCGAGATACATTTCGAGTGCGCAGATAGTCTATTACGCACAGTCCTCCCGGGCGCTGGTCGCAGAATGAAGGCGTCTCAGTCTGCATCTCATTCAGGCCGTTCGGGAACTTTCATGCCGTCCTGGATCTCACGGCATTAACCGTCCGTATGCGGGTGAGATCAGGAGTTGCTATAGCGGAGGCGAGTCGCCGCCTCCTGGAGGACATCCTTCTTCTTGCAGAACGCGAAGCGGGCCTGGGTTCGGCCGGCGTCGGGGTTGTCGTAGAAGACCGAGTTGGGGACCGCGACCACGCCGCAGCGTTCGGGGAGGGTGCGGCAGAAGGTGAGGGCGTCCTTCTCGCCGAGGGCTGCGAGGTCTGTCGTGATGAAGTACGTGCCCTGGGGGCGGTAGACCTCGAACCCGGCCGCGGTGAGGCCGTCGGCCAGGAGGTCGCGCTTCGTCTGGAGGTCGTCGCGGAAGGCGGTGAAGTAGTCGTCCGGGAGGCGGAGGGCCTCGGCGATGGCGTACTGGAACGGGCCCGAGGCGACGTAGGTGAGGAACTGCTTGGTGGTGCGGACGGCCGCGACGAGGGGAGCGGAGGCGGTAACCCAGCCAACCTTCCAACCCGTGAACGAGAAGGTTTTGCCCGCCGAGGAGATGGAGACCGTCCGGTCGCGCATGCCGGGCAGCGAGATCAGCGGGGTGTGGGCGCCGCCGTCGAAGACCAGGTGTTCGTAGACCTCGTCGGTGACGACCAGCAGGTCGCGCTCGACGGCCAGTTTGGCGATTGCCGTCAGTTCGTCTCGCGTGAGGACCATGCCGGTCGGGTTGTGCGGGCTGTTCAGGAGGAGAAGGCGGGTGCGTGGTGTGACGGCCGCCCGTAGCGCGTCGAGGTCCGGGCGGAAGTCGGGGGCGCGCAGGGTTAGCGGGACTCGTACCCCGCCGGCCATCGCGATGCTCGCCGCGTAGGAGTCGTAGAACGGCTCGAACGCGATGACCTCGTCACCCGGCTCCAGAAGCGCCAGCATCGCGGCCGCGATGGCCTCGGTCGCTCCCGCGGTGACCAGGACCTCGGTGTCGGGGTCGAAGCTCAGTCCGTAGAAGCGGCGCTGGTGGTCGACGATCGCCGTCCGCAGCTCAGGAACGCCCATCCCCGGCGGGTACTGATTCCCGCGCCCCTCCCGCAGCGCCCGCACGGCCGCTTCCCGGATCGCCTCCGGGCCATCCGTGTCCGGGAAGCCCTGGCCCAGGTTGATCGCCCCGGTGGCCAGTGCCAGCGCGGACATCTCCGCGAAGATCGTCGTCCCGAGCCCGTCCAGCCTGCGGTTCAGCAGCGGCCTGCCGCTCATCTCTCCACCGTCCTCAACCCGACACCACGCGTCCGTTGACCATCCTGGCCGATCATCGCCGGCACGCCTACGCAGCCAGCGTCCAATAGGTAGGTGAAAACGGCTTGACGCAGCCGACCTTCCAGCCCGTGAAGGAGAAGGTCTTGCCGGCTGAGGAGATGGAGAGGGTGCGGGTGCGCATGCCGGGGAGGGAGATCAGCGGGATGTGTTCGCCGCCGTCGAAGACCAGGTGTTCGTAGACCTCGTCGGTCACCACGATGAGGTCGCGGTCCACAGCCAGTTCGGCGATCGCGGTCAGCTCATCTCGGGTGAGGACCATGCCGGTCGGGTTGTGCGGACTGTTCAGCAGGAGCAGGCGGGTGCGCGGGGTCACGGCCGCACGCAGCGCGTCCAGGTCGGGGCGGAAGTCGGGGGCGTGGAGCGTCAGCGGGACACGGACGCCGCCGGCCATCGCGATGCTCGCCGCGTAGGAGTCGTAGAAGGGCTCGAAGGCGATCACCTCGTCGCCCGGTTCGAGCAGGGCGAGCATCGCCGCCGCGATGGCCTCGGTGGCGCCCGCGGTGACCAGTACCTCGGTGTCGGGGTCGAACTCCAGGCCGTAGAAGCGCTGTTGGTGCGCGGCGATCGCCGTGCGCAGCTCGGGGACGCCGAGGCCCGGCGGGTACTGGTTGCCGCGGCCGTCGCGCAGCGCGCGGACAGCGGCCTCCCGCACGGACTCGGGTCCGTCCGTGTCGGGGAAGCCCTGCCCGAGGTTGATGGCGCCGGTCGCCACCGCCAGCGCGGACATCTCCGCGAAGATCGTCGTGCCGAGCCCGTCAAGGGCCCGGTTCAGCAGCGGCCTGCCGTCCATCTCTCCACCGTCCTCAATCCCCGGAACGACACCGGATCACGTCGTACGGGGACCATCCTGGCCGAGAGACGGCCGTACGCCTAAGGTCAGCCGGTTTCGCCGCCCGTGGCGATCCGGCCCGCGTAGCGCTGCGTCCAGGCCGGGTCGGTGCCGGCGGTGACGATCACGTCGTAGTAGCCGTCCTGGGTGGGCCACGTGACGGTCTTCGTCCGGCCGCGCTCCACCGTGACGCTCTGGGTGCGGCCGAGGTAGTCCTGGGCGGTGAGGGTGTAACGCACCGGGTCGTGGCCGTCGTTGTGCAGGGCGAACCTCAACCGCGCCTCGGGCCGGGGGCCTTCGCCCGTCAGCAGGTCCACCGCCACGCGGGGGAGGCCCGCGCGTGAGGAGCCGGCGGGCGGGGTGATCCGGCCGGCGAAGGAGCGGACGAAGCCGTCGTTGGAGTAGATCGAGAACGCGTACTTGCCGCCGGTGCCCGCGGTGTCCCAGGTGTACTCGCGCGGCCGGCGCGCGGAGACGGTGAACGGGGTCGCGGAGAAGGGGAGATGGCCGTCGGGGAAGACCTGGAAGCTCATCGCCTTGTCCCACGGGCCGCCGGCCAGGGTCATCCTGGCCGTGACCGTGCCGGCGGCGCGGTCCTCGGAGATCGTCGCGTGCGGGTGGAAGTCCAGCGGGCGCGGCTTCATGTGGCCGGCCGCGACCACCACCGGCTGCTCGGCGAGCGGGTCGGGGAAGGCGGCGGGCCCCGGCTGCGGGTGGGCGAAGTCGAGCGCGCTGGTCAGGTCGCCGGCGATCGAGCGCCGCCAGTCGCTGATGTTGGGGCAGCGGAACGGCCTGCCGAGGTGCGCCGCCCACGTCTCGAGGAACCTGATCGTCGAGGTGTGGTCGAAGACCTCCGTGGCGACGTGGCCGCCGCGGGTCCACGGCGAGACCAGCAGCATCGGCACCCGCGGGCCGAAGCCGAGCGGGTAGTCGCCGGCGTACTCGCGCGCGGTGCCCGGCTCCGGCCACGGCGCCAGGACGTGGTCGAACTTCCCGTCGTTCTCGTCGTAGTTGAGGATGAACAGGGTGTGGTTCCAGATGTCGGGGTTGCTCTGCAGGGCGTCGAGCACCTTTTTGACGTAGCGCTCGCCGTGCTGGGTGTCCGCGCTCGGGTGCTCGGACCAGCCGTACGGCGCCACCAGCCAGGAGACCGCGGGCAGCGGGTGCTCGGCGCCCGGCTGGCAGGCGTCGTGGAAGTCCTTCAGCACGGCGTCGAGGTTGCCGTCGGAGTCGTCGTTCGGTGCCGTCATCCCGGAGTAGTACGTGGCGTTGCCGCGCCAGATCAGCCCGGTGCCGGGCCGCAGCTTCGGGTCGTCGGCGCTCAGGCCCTCCGGGTCGAACCCCTTGAAGTACTTCAGCTCGTTGTCGCCGTAGTCGCCGACCCACGAACTGACGTAGCCCTGCCGCCCGTTGCCGCTGTTGTCGGAGTAGAGCCGCCAGCCGATGCCGGCCTGCTGCAACTGCTCGGCCACCGTGATCCACGGGCGCGAGTAGTTGGACTCGTCGGTGTTGCCCGTCTCGCTGTTGGCGGTGCCGCTCCACAGGTACTTGCGGTTGGGGTCGGTCGGCCCGAACTCGGAGCAGAAGTTCTGGTCGGCGACGGTGTATTGGGCCGCGACCGAGTGGTAGAAGCCCATGTAGCCGTCGCTGTGGTAGTTCATGCAGCTGGCGCCGTTGTGCCGCACCCACAGGTCCCACTTGCGGTGGTCGGCGTCGCCCCACGCCCCGTGGTCGTTGCCCCAGGCGCCGTCGTCCACCTGCGGGGTGACGACGGCGCCGGCGGCGTCCTTCTGCTGGAAGACGGTGCTGCCGTCCTGGAACCGCAGCGCCTGCTTGTCGGCGAAGCCGCGTACGCCGGGGAACGTACCGAAGTAGTGGTCGGTCGACCGGTTCTCCTGCATCAGGATGACGACGTGCCGCAGGTCGGAGATGTCACCCCGGTAGCCGTGCGACAGCCCGCGGCGCGGCTGCGGGGCGGCGGCGTACGCGCTGCCGGCCGCGGCGGTCCCGCCGAGCGCGAGCGTCCCGGCGGCGACCCCCGTGCCCTGGAGGAACCGGCGGCGGGACGTGCCGGAGGAGGTGCCGGAGGACGTGTCCGCGTACGTGCCTGAGGCGTAGGCCGCCGTCCCGGCGCTGCCGCCTGGACGCTCGTGCTCGGGGGCCGGGCTCATCGGATCGGGGGCCATGGCGAAGCTCCTCACCTGCGCGCGAAGACGCGGTGGACGGTCGGGGGGACGCTCGTGGGACGGGCGCTGCTACCCGCTCATCGAACCGACCCGACACCAACTCCGTGTGAACGCCGGCGAAGCGCTGACCAGCGGGACGTCGACCGGCACCTCCGCCGGGATCTCCGCCCGGGCCTCACCCTGACCTCCACCGCGACGTCACCCGCGACCTCGCCCGGACGTATACGAAACCGTCTACCCGGCCTTCGCCCCCGCCGTCCCCGCGCCCCGGTCCCACCCCGCCGTCGTGGCGTCGAGCGCCGCCACCGCCCGCGCGATCCGCCGCGGGCTGTCCCGTACCGACCGGCTGAACTCGACGTGCAGGAACGGCACATGGGCCGCCGCGGCGATCGCGCTCTGCACGTTGGTGCGGCCTTCGAGCGTGCAGTCCCGCGTCCAGGCCCGGCAGACGTCGAGGCCGTGGTCGCCGAAGCCGCGGGCCAGCGCCACCGCGGCGGCATGCGCGTCCGACCCCTTGCCGGTGGACAGCAGGACGTCGTAGTGCGGCTCGGTGGCGTCGGCGAACCCGTGCACCTGGACCCCCGGCAGCCCGCGGTGCACGAGCTCGGTGCAGATCGCGTCGAAGACGGTGTCGGCCCGGTGCGCGACGTCGGCGGAGCCGTCCTCGCCGGCGTCGCGGTGGGCGCCGGCCAGCACCATCACCCCGCCGGGGGTACCGCGCAGCACGCCGACGCCGATCGTCTCGCTGTCCTGGTCGGCGACCGGGTGCGGGACCTGGACAGACCAGCGGACCGGGGCGCCGAGGTCGGCGTAGACCCGGCCCCAGCCGCGGTTGCCGGTGCCGCTCTCGCGGGCGTCGGCGATCTCGGCGAAGCTGCGCCCGGTGCCGGAGTCGGTGAGGGTGCGCAGGACGTAGTCGACCTCGGCCAGCCGGGCGACCGCGGCCGACCGCCTGCCGTCGAGCAGCAGGCCGACGCCGTCGGCGATGGTGGTCCGCTCCAGGAGGGACGGGGTCCGGTAGCCGCCGCGCGCCGCCTTACCCGCCCCACTGCCCCCGCCCGCGCCGAACCCCGCAGTGAAGTCCGTCACGCGGCGCTCCAGGTCGACCCCGCCCCGGGGCGCCGTCGAACCGCCGCCTCCGGGCGAACGCCCATTGTCGGAGCGGCCACCCGCCCCGGAACCGTCGATTCCGAATATCACGAAAAAAAGTCCCGCGGCCAGTACAACCATTGAGGTAATCCCAATTGTTATTCGCCGAGGGGAGTTTGCATCCACGAAACCAGCACAATACCCGAGTGATACGAAGTTCAAACCGGTCCCCGCAGGCGCTGAGCGCGCTGCTCCTGGCGCTCGCGCTCACCGCCCTCGCAGCGTGCAGCGGCGGCGGCGGTGGTTCGCACGGGTCCGGATCCGGCGGCCCGACCTTCACGGTGGCCGCCGCGGGTGACATCCTCATCCACCCGCAGCTGACCGCGCAGGCCCAGCTGGACGCCAAGCGCAGGCACGTACCCGGGCCCTACTTCGGCGACATCATGGCCGGGGTCAAGCCGGTGATCAGCAAGGCGGATCTGGCGATCTGCCACCTGGAGCCGGTGCTCGGCAAGCCCTCGGGGCCCTGGTCCTCGTACCCGAACTTCCTGGTGCCGCCGCAGATCGCCACCACGATCAAGGACATCGGCTACGACACCTGCTCGACCAACTCCAACCACTCGCTGGACGACGGCTACAGCGGCGTCAAGCGGACCCTCGACACCCTCGACAAGGTCGGCCTCAAGCACACCGGCTCGGCCAGGACGAAGGCCGAGCACGACACGCCGAACATCATCGACGTCAAGGGCGTGAAGGTCGCGCAGCTGTCGTTCGCGTTCGGCTACAACGCGCACGAGGTCCCCAAGGACAAGCCGTGGCTGGTCAACAAGACCAGCCTCAAGGCGATCAAGGCGGCCGAGAAGCGGGCCCGCGCCGCCGGCGCGGAAGTGGTCATCCTCAGCATCCACTGGGGCCGCGAGGACTGGCCCAACCCGAGCAAGTCGCAGCTCGAACTGGGCCGGCAGATCGCCCGCGAGACGACGATCAACCTGGTCATCGGGCACCACGCGCACGTCGTGCAGCCGATGGAGAAGGTGGACGGCACCTGGATCGCGTACGGCCTCGGCAACCAGGTGGCCCGGCACGACGTGCCGATCGGGCTCACCGAGGAGGGCGTGATCGGCTGGTTCACGTTCAGCAAGCGGGACGGCAAGTGGGACGTGCGGGCGCAGTACGTGCCCACGTTCGTCGATCTGCCGGCCGACCCGGACGAGACCGCGACCGGCCCCGACGGCGGCCAGGTCACGCCGGTCACGGACCACCGGCTGGTGGACGTCGCCCGCTCGCTGCGCGACGACCACACGCTGACCGACGAGCAGCGGGCCCGCTACCGGCTGGCGTTCGAACGCACCCGCGGCACGCTGCTCAACCGGGGCGCCGCGAAGGACGGCCTCACCCCGCTGCTCGACCTGCCGGCGGACTGAGCCGGGGGCCGCCGGACCGACCGGGGGGTCGTCCGACGGAGCACCGTCACGCATCACAAGCGCGCGCCGCACCACGCGCGCGAGCACGCACGACCACGCACGACCACGCCCGAGCACGCACGACCACGCACGAACCGGATCGCACGAGCCGCACGAACCGGACAAAACCACAGGGGAGGGACCTCCGTTGGCCGCCTGGCAGACCACACGGGGAACACAAGCATCACGGGGCGCACCCGCCGCACCCGGTCCGCGGGGCGGCCGCACCCGCCACCACAGGGCCCGGCGCCGCGCCGACATGTCGCTGCTCGGCGGCATCCGCCCGCCCATCGCCGCACTCGCCGCGGCGCTGCTCGCGCTGGCCGGCGTCACCGCGTTCACCATCGGCCAGGTGCACAGCGCCGGCCAGCCCCGCGCCGTCCTCACCTCGCAGCAGCACTTCGCCGAGGACGGCGCCATCGCGCTGCGCGCCTCGCTCGACGAGAGCGTCACCGACCTGACCAGGACCGCCGAGCTGTTCGACGCGGGGCAGCCGGTACCGGCCGACGCCGTCCTCGACAAGATCGGCAACGTCTACCAGAAGTGGCTCGGCACCGCCGTCATCGAGATCGGCTCCGGCAAGCTGCTGGCCGCCCGCGGCGAGAACGTGCCGCTCACCGCCGTCGACCGCGGCACGCTCGGCGACGAGGGCGGGCTCAGCCCGCGGATGGTCAAGCTCAGCAACGGCGAGACCCGGCTGCTGACGTTCGCCCTGCTGTCCTGGCCGGGCCGGCCGCAGGAGCTGCTGATCGCCTCCAGCGGGCTGAAGTTCCCCGGCATCAGCCTCGGCGACTTCCGGGCCATCGCCGTCCTGGACGCGCAGGGCGCGATCCTGTCGACCGACGGCATCCCCGCCCCCGAGCAGGTGCTCACCGCCGACGAGCGGGAGGGCGTGAAGCGGTCCAACGCGCAGCTGGCCGACTACGCCAGGACCGTCACGAAGAAGACCGCCCGGCAGCCGCTGACCACCAAGAACCCCGGTGAGGGCGGCTTCCTCGGGATCAGCGGCAGCCTGACCGGTGGGATGTTCCAGGGCGACCGCTCGGTGGCCGGCTACGCCACCCTCGCCGCGCCGCAACCGGGCGAGGGCACGGTGGCGACCGACCTCGGGTTGACCGTGCTCGCCATGGTCAGCGTCGCCGAGGACCCGACCAGGACCGACCATCCGCTGTTCGGCCTGCTGGCCGCGGGCGCGCTGCTGGTGCTCGGCGCGCTGGCGGTCGCGGTGCTGCTCGGCACCGTGCAGCGGCCGCTGCTGCGGCTGTTCCTGGAGAGCCGGCGGCTGCACCGCGGCGAGCTGACCCGACCGGTGACCGTGCCGGGGTTCGGCGAGACCGCCCGGATCGGCCGGGCCCTGGAACGGCTGCGCCGGCAGCTGAACGGCGAGGAGGCGGGCGGCGGCGCGGGGGCGGGCGGCGGCGCGGGCGCCGGCGGCGGCGAGGGGGTGGGCGCGGGTGCGCCGCGAGCCGGCCGGCTGCCGCGCTTCGGCTCCCGGATCGTCCTCGTCCTGTGCGGGATCCTGCTGGTGGCCTGGTCCGCGCCGCTGATGCTGCTGCTCAACCGGGCCGACACGACGGTGATCGTGCCGCAGCAGGTGGTCAACGACCAGCGGGAGCGCACCGACACCCTGACCGACCGGGTGCGCCGCGCGCTCAACGAGGGGCAGGCCGACCTGGCCTCCGTGGCCTCGCTGATCGGCAACAAGACGCCGACCGACCAGATGGCCAAGGTGCTCGACCGCACCATGGGCGACCACCTGCGCTACCGCTCGCTCTACGTGCTGGACGGCGACGACGTGCTGGCCAGGGCCGGCGAGAAGCCGCGCGAGCTGGAGCAGCAGCGGCCCAAGGACCTCCAGGTGACGGTGGTCAACTCCTCCGGCCGCGAGCCGGTGATCGCCGGCTACGCCGAGATACCCGGCAGGGCCGGCGCCATGCTGGTCGGCGAGTTCCGGATCGACTTCCTCAACTCGCTGCTCAAGCGGCCCGGCCTCGGCACGGTCCGGGTGGTGGACGCCAAGCGGCGGGTGATCGCCGGCAACACCGGCTACATCGCGTTCCGGCCGCTGCCGACGGAGGACCTGGACGAGCTGGCCGAGGCGTCCGCCATGAAGGTCGGCGCCGGCGCGCACCCCGGCAGCGTCGTCTACCGGCACCACGGCAAGGCGCAGATCGCGGCCTCGGCGCCGTTCGCCGGCGGCGGTCCGGCGAAGGCGCTCAGCTGGTCGGTGGTCAGCTGGCAGCCGGTGGCGGGCCTGGACATCCCGGAGAACCGGCTCCAGCACCGCACCACGCTGGCCGGGCTGCTCGGACTGGCCGCGGCCGTCGCGTGCCTCGGCTGGCTCCACATCGTGGTGGTCCGCCCGCTGCGGGAGCTCGCGGCGCAGGCCGAGGCGCTGGCGGACGGCGACCGGCGGACCGTGCTCTTCCCACGGCACCACGACGAGGTGGGCGCGGTGACCCGCAGCCTGGAGCTGATCCGCCAGGAGTTGCAGCAGGCGAAGCCGCGCCGGCCCGACCCGTCCCGCCGGCCCGACCCGTCCCGCCGGCCCGAGCAGCACCGACACCCGGACGAGCCCCATTGGTACGCCCCGCCGGACCCTCGTACCGACGGACGCGACCCCGGCGATTCCCCGCAGACGGCCGGAAGGATCTGACCCGCCGTGCTCTTCCTCTTCTCCGTCCTCGTGGTGAGCTGCGCGGTGCTGCTGGTCGCGGGCATCGTCGAACAGCGGCGGCACTTCACCAACCTGACCCAGATACCGGTACGGGTGCTGGTCAACGGCATCCGCGGCAAGTCCTCGATCACCCGGCTGTGCGCGGGTGCGCTGCGCGGCGGCGGGCTGCTGACGGTCGCCAAGACCACCGGCACCGCGGCCCGCTTCATCCACCCCGACGCCACCGAGGAGCCGGTCTACCGCAAGTTCGGCATCGCCAACATCGTCGAGCAGATCGGCATCGTCAGGCGGGCCGCCGCCTACCGGCCCGACGCGCTGGTCATCGAGTGCATGGCGGTGATGCCGCCGCTCCAGGAGATCAACCAGACCAAGCTGATCCAGTCCACCATCGGCGTGCTCTGCAACGTCCGCGAGGACCACCTCGCCGAGATGGGCCCGACGCTGGACGACGTGGCGCGCTCGCTGTCCCGGTCGATGCCGGTCGGCGGGGTGTGCGTGACGGCCGAACGGGACCGGTTCGACATCCTCAAGGAGGAGGCCGACGCCCGGGACTGCGAGCTGGTCTACGCCGACCCGGACACCGTCACCGACGAGGAGCTGCGCGGATTCAGCTGGTTCACGTTCAAGGAGAACGTGGCCATCGCGCTGAAGGTCGCCGAACTCCTCGGCGTGGAGCGGCAGACGGCGCTGCGCGGGATGTACGAGGCCCCGCCGGATCCAGGTGTGCTGTCCGTGCAGCGCTACCGGATCCCGGACGAGCAGAGCTCGTTCATCCCTGACGAGCAGACCTCGTACGACCCGTCAGCGGCCGGCGGGTTCCCGGCCGGCGGCAAGCGGCTCCGGTTCGCGAACGTCTTCGCCGCCAACGACCCCGAGTCCACGCTGATGAACGTCAACCAGCTGCTCGACCTCGGGGCGATCAGCCGCCCGTTGAACGTCCTCATCAACTGCCGTCCCGACCGGGTGGAGCGCAACGGCCAGATGGGCGAGATCGTCCCGCAACTCGCCCCCGACCAGGTGTTCGTGATCGGCCACCCGGCCAAGAGCGCGATCGACGCGATCCCGGGGGAGTGGCGGTCGCGGGCCGTCGACCTCGGCGGCGACCGGCGCGACCCCGACGGCCTGCTGGCCGAGATCCTGCGGCGGCTCGGCCCCGACTCCTCGCTGGTCGCCGTCGGCAACATCCACGGCCAGGGCGAGCTGCTGCTCGAACGGCTCGCGGAGCTGCCGGCCGACGACGAGCAGGGGGACCTGGCGGCGGACACCTTCTCCGATGTCTACGCCGACCCGTACGGCAGCCCGTACGGCGACGCGTCCTACCCCGAGCTGTACGCGGACCCGAACTACTACCCCGAACCGGGCTCGTACCAGCGGGCCGCCCCCAGCTGGGCGCAGCCCGCCCCGACGGACCCGCCGGCACCGTATCCGGCCCAGCCCACGTCATGGCAGAACCCAGGAGAGCACCGATGATCCCCGACGCCCTCACTCCCGAGATCGCCGCCATCGGCATCGCCCTCGGCCTGCTCGCCTCGCTGGTCTGCTACCTGACCACCAACCTGTCGCCGGGCGGCATGATCACGCCCGGCTGGCTCGCGCTGACCCTGGTGGAGGACCTGCAGCGGGCCTCGATGGTGGTCGGCGTCACCGTGCTGACGTATCTGCTGACCGTGCTGACCCAGCGGTACGTGATCCTCTACGGCAAGCGGCTGTTCGCGGCCGTGGTGCTGATCGGCGTGGTGCTCCAGGGGACGCTGATCATCGGGCTCCAGCACGAGTACCCGCTGATGTACACCAACGAGACGCTGGGCTTCGTCGTCCCCGGGCTGATCGCGTACCAGCTGGTCAGGCAGCCCAAGGGGCCGACGCTGCTGGCCACCAGCGGCGCCACGCTCACCACGTACGTCGTGCTCACCGCCGGAATCCTGCTCGGCGTCATGCCGTCCGCCTGAAGCCGAAGTCACCGAAGTCACCGAAGTCACCGAAGAGCCGAAGTCACCGAAGAACGGAGCTGTTCGCATGCCCGCCACCAGGACGGCCGGCCAGAGCCGGACCCGCAAGGCCGTCAACGTCGCCGCGATCACCGCGCTGCTCGCCGCCAGCGGCTACTTCACCGTCGCGCTGCGCAAGGACGAGCAGGCCAAGGCGCCCGCCGTGCAGGCCGTCACCGACAAGCCGGCGCTCAGCTCGTCCAACGCCGGCACCCAGGTCAAGGCGCAGACCTGGGAGCGGCTGACCGGCCCGGCGCGTTCGGTGCTGCGCGGCTCGAACGGCGCGGTGCTCGCCACCTTCACCGACGGCGCCCGCACCGCCACCCTCACCGGCCCGAGCCGCACCTTCGCCGAGCCGGCCAACACCAAGTCCCGGGTGGTGACCGAGAACTGGGTGCGGCTGCTGCCGCAGAAGTGGTCGGCGGGCGCACAACAGGCCCAGTGGTTCAAGGACTGGTACAAGAAGTACGCGGGCAGCGAGGAGGACGACCTGTTCGCGTACGCCTTCCAGTACGTCCAGGGCGCACCGGTGAAGAAGGACGCGCAGGGCATCCCCTACGCGGGTGACGCCAACTTCGGCCCGATCAACCCCAACGGCAGCGAGGGCAACGACCTGCGGGACGAGCAGTCCGACTTCTACGACTACCTCGGCATCCCGTACACCTTCAGGGACGGCAGCACGATGAAGCCGCAGAGCGGCCGCTACCGGGACATCGACTGCTCCGGCTTCGTCCGAACGGTGTTCGGCTTCCGCGGCCGCTACCCGCTGGCGCCCACCGACGACCAGGGCGACGGGCTGCCGCGCACCGCCAACGGCATCGCGCGCTCGCACGAGGGCATCACCGTCATCCCGCTGGCCGGCAACGGCCCCTGGTACACCCGGCCGACGTCGATCGACCTGCTGCAACCCGGGGACCTGGTGATCTTCAAGCTGGACGGGCGGACCAAGAACCGGCTCGACCACATCGGGATCTACCTCGGCAACGACACCGACGGGCACAAGATCTTCATCTCCAGCCGGGAGGAGGTCAACGGCCCGACCATCGGCGACAAGGGCGGCACCTCGCGGCTCGACGGCAACGGCTACTACGCGACGTACTTCCGCACGGCGCGGCGGCTCTGAGAGCGGGCCGCCGCGGCTCTGCGGGCGGCCCGCCGCAACCGGACAACAACTGAACATCTGAACTCGTAAGCGCTCCAAGGGATGGAAAGTCCGCACAGATGGGTAAAAAGGCTGAGGGCGGCATGAGTTTCATGATTCCGTAGCTGTCGGATCCACTCGATCCACGGACCCCACGCCCACGTGGGCACGAGCCGTCGCGCCTGGCTGCCGCTGGCCGTCAGCGCGGATCGGCCCCACACCCCGACTGCGTGTCTGATCCACTGCGTGCTTGCGGAGCCGACCCATGCTCACCACCCTTCAGACCTCGTATACCGACACCCGCGCGGGAGACCTCGCCTGGTGCCTCGGCAAAGACCCGCTGCCCGCGCTCGCCGAGCTCGGCGTCGAGGTCGGTGAGGCGCCCGGGCTGCGGGCCAAGGTGGAATTACGCCTGCTCGGCGCCTCCCACCAGGTGCTCGTCGACGCCGGCAACGGCGGCTGCTCGGAGACCGTCGCCTGCATGCCCGGCAGCCAGGCGCCGCTGCCGTTCGGCGTCGCCCGCCGGGTCGGCAGCTGGGACTACGAGTTCGCGGCCCGGATCGAGACGCTGTCACAGGGCTCGTTCGCCGGCCGCGCACAGGAGTTGCTCGCGCTGGTGGCCGACCACCCGCACGGCCTGGCCGGCACCTTCCCCGGCGACCCGCACGCCTTCACCGCGATGCTCGTGCAGTGCACCGAGGGCAGCGTGCGCTGGCGCACCTGGCACGCGTACCCGCAGGAGGGGCGGCTGGTGACGACCAGAACGCGGGTGAGCGTGGCGGCGGCGTGAGGGCCGGCGGGAGGGAACGCGCCCCCGGGGCGGGTGCGCCGCCGCGTTCCCGAAGGCGCCCTCAACTGCCGTTGATTACACCCCTGTGGGTGACTTGTGGCGACGCGGCACTGACATAGCGTGCACTCATGATCGACCAGCGCGGCCGCCAGGCACCCCGACTCGCAGCCTTAACGCTCCCCGTGCCCGCGGGCGCGGCTCGCGCGCTGGTCCTCGCCGCCGTGTTCGTCTGCGCCGCCTGCGGCCTGGTCTACGAACTCGAACTCGTCGCCCTGGCCTCCTACCTGGTCGGCGACTCGGTCACCCAGGCGTCGGTGATCCTGTCCGTGATGGTCTTCGCGATGGGCTGCGGCTCGCTGCTCGCCAAGCGGCTGCGCTGCATGGCCGCCGCCGGCTTCGCCGCCGTCGAGACGGCGCTCGCCCTGGTCGGCGGCCTGTCGGTGATGGCGCTCTACGCCTGCTTCGCGTGGTTCGGGCAGGCCGAACCCGCCATGGTGGGCTGCGCGTTCGCCATCGGGGTGCTGATCGGCGCGGAGGTGCCGCTGCTGATGACGCTCGTGCAGCGGATCAGGCGGCAGGACGCGGGCGGCGCCGTCGCCGACCTGTTCGCCGCCGACTACGTGGGCGCGCTGGTCGGCGGGCTCGCCTTCCCGTTCCTGCTGCTGCCGAGGTTCGGCCAGCTCACCGGGGCGCTCGCCACCGGCGTGGTCAACGCGCTGGCCGGCGGGGCCACCGTGCTGTGGCTGTTCCGCGGCGACCTCAGCGGGCGCACCCGGCGGTGGCTGCTGATCGCGAACGTCACCGTGCTCGCCGTGCTCGGCGCCGCCGCCGCGGCGGCGGGACCGTTCGAGCGGGCGGCGCGCAACGCCGTCTACGGCGGGCAGGTGCGGGTCGCGGAGCACACCGCCGTGCAGGAGATCGTGGTGACCGGCGGCGGCCGGACGCACGCCCCCGTCGAACTCTTCCTCGACGGCCGGCTGCGGGTCTGCGGCCCCGGCTCGGCCGGATACGCCCAGGCGCTCGTGCGCCCCGCGCTGATGGGTCCGCACGACCGGGTGCTTATCCTCGGCGGCGGCGACGGACTCGCGCTGCACCAGGTGCTCCTCGACTCCGGCGTGCGGTCGGCGACCGTCGTCGAGGACGACGGCGAGCTGCTGCGGCTGGCCCGCACCGACCCCGGCCTCGCCGCGCTCAACGGCCACGCCTACGACGACCCCCGGGTGCGGACGGTCACCGACGACCCGTTCGACTGGCTGCGGGGTTCCGCGGCGCGGGACGGGCCGCCGTACGACGTGATCGTCGCGGATCTGCCCGACCCGGGGATCTCGCGCAGCACGAAGCTCTACTCGGAGGAGTTCTACGGGTTGGCGTCGCGGGTGCTCGCGCCGGACGGCCGGCTGGCCGTGCACGCGGGAACGCCCGACGGCTCGGCCCACCCGTTCTGGACGATCGACGCGACCCTCCAGGCCGTGGGCCTCCAGACCACCCCGTACTGGACCCCGGGCCGGGGGTGCGACGCCCCTGGCGGGGGGCCGTCCCGAGAAACCCCAAACGCAGCGTTCCTGCTTGCAGCACGCCAGCCCCCTCTCCCGCCCGCGCCGCCCCTCCGGCTGCTGCCGAGACCGCTGCACGCGCTGCCGCCTTCGACGCTGCTGCATCCGCGGGTGGCGATGTGAGGGGCGGTTCGTCGGCTGCGGCGCCGTCGTGGCTGGTCGCGCCCACGCGACGGCAGCCGCAGATCAGATACAGCCCCGCGCCCCTTCTTGGGTTGCGGTCCGGTTTTCGTCTGCGGCGCCGTCGTGGCTGGTCGCGCCCACGCGGCGGCAGCCGCAGATCAGATACAGCCCCGCGCCCCTGTCGGGGCGCGTCCCCCCAGCCCGTCCGGCGATTGAGGACGGCCCCGGTGCACCCGTTCAGCCTGTCCGGCGATTGAGGACTGGCGGGCGGGTGGGTGGGCGAAAAGGGGCATCGTGGGTAGGCTCCGCCGCATGGAGCACGACTCATTCGTCCCGGCCACCAGCCCCGCCCACCTCAGCCGCGCCCTCGCGCACCCCGCCGTGGTCGCGGCGAGCCTCCCGGGCTGGCAGCCCGACGCCCCGGACGCTCCGGACACCCCTGCCCCGGAGGGGCGCCTGCGGCTGCGGATCGGCGGATCCACCATCACCTACCGGGGCTCCTACCGCGTCAGCGACAAAAGCGGGGACGCCGGCCGCTTCACCGTCGAGGCCACCGGCACGGAGGTCCGCGGCACGGGCAAGGTGACCGCCACCCTGGAGATCACCCTCGCCGAGGCCACCCACCCGGAACCGGGCACCCTGCTGACGTTCCGCGGCACCGCCCAGGCCGACGGCCGGCTGGCCGGCTACGACGCCGCCGTCGTGGAGTCCGCCGTCCACCGCCTGCTGGACCGTTTCGCCGCCGAGCTGGCCGCGAACGCCGGGGACGTCCCGGCCGCGGAGACCGCGCGGGAACCGGAGCCCGAGAACGACGTCGTGGACGACCTGGGCGAGCCCGCCCCGCCCGCCGACCTGGACGACTTCGAGCTCGTCGAGGTCGAGGTGGAGGTCCCGGAGAGCGCCGCCGCCCTGGACGACCTCGTCCCGGCCGCCGAAGCCGCGCACGCCCGCCGCACGATGATCGGCCGCAGCGCGGAGGAGGTCGACCACGCCCCGCCGCGTGGCCGGTACGCCCCCGTCCCCGCCCCGGAGAGCGGCTCCGCCGCCGCCACCCTGCGCTGGGCGGCCCCCGCGGCCGCCGCCCTGGTCGCGTCCGCCGTGGTCGTCGGACGCGTGCTGCGCCGCCGCCGGTAGAGCCGTTCCCACCTGCCCGGCACCGTCCCGCTAGGCTCACGCCGTGGAGACTGAGAAGACCGAGAAGAAGCTGACGGCGGGCGACGCCGAACTGACGCTGCGCCCCGACCAGGGCTGCCGGATCGCCTCACTGAAGATCGGCGGGACCGAGCTCCTGCGCCAGGGGGACCACTTCGGCGCCTTCGTGATGGTGCCGTGGTGCGGCCGTACGGAGAACGCCACCTTCCGCAACGGACCCGTCACCCACCACCTCCCGGTGGACGACCCGCCGCACGCCATCCACGGCACCGGCCGGCACACCGCCTGGCACGAGGCGGCGCCCGGCACCGACACCACGGCCGCGTACTACTTCGACCTCGCCGACCCCTGGCCGTACCCGGGCCGGGTCACCCACACGGTGGAGCTGTCCCCGCACTCGGTGAAGCTGACGCTGAGCGTGGAGGCGGCCGGCGACTCGTTCCCCGCGCAGGCCGGCTGGCACCCGTGGTGGCTGCGCAACCTCGGCCAGGGCGGCCAGGACGTCGAGCTGGCCTTCACCGCGGCCTGGCAGGAGGAGCGCGGCGACAACCACCTGCCCAACGGCAACCGCATCGACCCCAAGCCGGGGCCGTGGGACGACTGCTTCGGCATGCCCGACGGCGTCGACGTCTCGCTGACCTGGCCGACCGAGCTGCGGGTCCGGGTGGAGAGCCCGGAGCAGTGGGCCGTGATCTACGACGAGCAGCCGGAGGCCGTCTGCGTGGAGCCGCAGTCCGGGCCGCCCAACGGCCTGAACACGCTGCCGCGCCTCGTCACGATGATCGACCCGCTGGAGGTCAGCACGACCTGGTCCTGGCACCGCTTCGGCTGAGCCGCTGAGCGGCGGCCGCTGAGCCGCACCGGGGCCGTCACCTGGCCCGCCGCCGTCCCGGAGATACTGGTCGCATGAGTGACCAGACACGTGACGCCCTGCTGCGGCAGATCAAGGACAAGGCCGTAGTGCACGGCAAGGTGACCCTCTCCTCGGGTCTCGAGGCCGACTTCTACGTCGACCTGCGCCGGATCACCCTGGACGGCGAGGCCGCCCCGCTGGCCGGACAGGTGATGCTCGACCTCACCGCCGACCTCGACTTCGACGCGGTCGGCGGCCTCACCCTGGGCGCCGACCCGGTGGCCGGCTCGATGCTGCACGCCGCCGCGGCCCGCGGGCAGCGGCTCGACGCCTTCGTCGTCCGCAAGGCCAACAAGGCGCACGGCCTGCAGCGCCGGATCGAGGGCACCGAGGTCAAGGGCCGCCGGGTGCTGGTCGTGGAGGACACCTCGACCACCGGCGGCTCGCCGCTGACCGCCGTGGAGGCCGTCCGGGAGGCGGGCGGCGAGGTGGTCGCCGTCGCGGTGATCGTCGACCGCGGGGCGGCGGCCAGGATCGCGGAGGCCGGGCTGCCGTATCTCGCCGCGTACTCGCTGGCCGATCTCGGCCTCGACGCGTAGCCCGCCTACACCACCTCCACGCGGAGGTGGTGTATCGGCGCGCGTCTGGGAAGATGAGGGCGACGAAAACGACAACGACGTCGCTCAGCAGCAGGACCACCCGCAGATCATGAGGAGCGGACACGATGCCCATCGCAACCCCCGAGGTCTACAGCGACATGCTCGACCGGGCGAAGGCAGGCAAGTTCGCCTACCCGGCCATCAATGTCACCTCGTCGCAGACGCTGCACGCCGCGCTGCGCGGCCTCGCCGAGGCGGAGAGCGACGGGATCATCCAGATCTCCACGGGCGGCGCGGAGTTCCTGGGCGGCCAGTACAGCAAGGACATGGTCACCGGCGCGGTCGCGCTGGCCGAGTTCGCGCACATCGTCGCCGAGAAGTACCCGGTGACGGTCGCGCTGCACACCGACCACTGCGCCAAGGACAAGCTGGACGCGTACGTGCGCCCGCTGCTCAAGATCTCGCAGGAGCGGGTCAGCGCCGGCCGCGACCCGCTGTTCCAGTCGCACATGTGGGACGGCTCCGCGGAGAACCTGGACGACAACCTCGCCATCGCCAAGGAGCTGCTGGCCGAGGCCGCGAAGGCCAGGATCATCCTGGAGATGGAGATCACCCCGACCGGTGGTGAGGAGGACGGCGTCTCGCACGAGATCAACGACAACCTCTACACCACGGTGGACGACGCCTTCCGCACGGTCGAGGCGGTCGGCCTCGGCGAGCACGGCCGCTACCTGCTGGCCGCCTCGTTCGGCAACGTGCACGGCGTCTACAAGCCGGGCAACGTCGTGCTGCGGCCGGGCATCCTCAAGGAGCTCCAGGAAGCGGTCGCGCAGAAGTACGGCAAGGCCAACCCGTTCGACTTCGTCTTCCACGGCGGCTCCGGCTCGACGGTCGAGGAGATCGACGAGGCGCTGGAGAACGGCGTGGTCAAGATGAACATCGACACCGACCTCCAGTACGCGTTCACCCGGCCGGTGGCCGGCCACATGTTCAGCAACTACGACGGTGTGCTGAAGGTCGACGGCGAGGTCGGCAACAAGAAGGCGTACGACCCCCGTGTGTGGGGCAAGGCCGCGGAGGCGGGCATGGCGGCGCGCGTCGTCGTCGCGACGCAGAACCTCCGCTCGGCGGGCAACCGCCGCAAGTAGCGCTCGCCTCAGGTTTCGCACCACGGCGCGGCGCCGTCTGCCCCTTGCAGGGGGGCGGGGCGGCTGCCGCGCCGTGGCCTTGTGGGGCGCGAGCCCCAAGGGGCGCGGGGAACTGCGCGCTCAGCCCCCACCGGGCCGCGGACGGGGTCCGGCCGTGCGGCCCCGGCTCATCCCGGCTTTTCCGCCGCTGCGCAACAGATGCGGGCCCGCGCCCCTCCGGGGCGCGTTTTCGTGGGGGCTCGCGGGGCCCGCGGCCATCGCTCTCGGGCAGACTGGGGGCATGGCCAATCACGAGAATCTGCTCGGGGGTCCTGCCCCGACCCATCTGCCCGACGACCCGGAGCCGCGCGAGCTGCTCGCCTCCGGGGCGGCGCCCGCCGAGGTCGCTGCCAAGTACCCGGCGTCCTCGCTGGTCTGGGCGCGGCTGTCCGACGACGCGTTCGAGGACGGGCGGGTCGTGGAGTCCTACGCCTACGCCCGTACCGGCTACCACCGCGGCCTGGACGCGCTGCGCAGGGCCGGCTGGAAGGGGCACGGGCCGGTGCCGTTCGAGCACGAGCCCAACCGCGGCTTCCTGCGCGCCCTGCACGGCCTCGCCCGCGCCGCGCAGGCGATCGGCGAGAACGAGGAGTACGAGCGCTGCACCACGTTTCTGCGGGACAGCTCGCCGACCGCCGCGGACACGCTGAGCTGACCTCCGGCGGGGGACACGCTGAGCTGACCTCCGGCGGGCCCGGCCCCGTGCCGCCCGCGACCTGGCCCGATGTCGCAGTCCTGGCACAGTCGTGGCACAGGCGGCAGGCGCCTTCGTTCTCGTGTGCGGGCTCATGCGATCGTTGTCACTCCGACGTCCGCACCCGCGGCGGGGAGCGCCACCAGGGGCCGGGCACCAGCGGCCGGGCCCGGCTCCCGCCGTGCCAGCACTGGGGGAGTTTTGGCCGCACCGCGCCGCCGCAGTCCGCTTCATCACCGCACGGACGGGGGGCGGATCGCGATCGGGCCGCTGCTGATCGCCGTCGTGCTGCTGCTCGTCGTCGGGGCCGGTTACGGCGCCTGGCATCGTTCCGGGCACGGTGGCGACGCGTCGGCGGCGATCTCCGGGGGGTCGGACGACTCCAAGGGCGGTTCGCCGGCGGACGGTTCCTCGTCCGGCTCCTCCTCCGGCGGCTCGTCCGCCGACGGCGCGCGGACGGACGGCGTCCCGAAGTCGGGCACCAGCAAGTTCGCCACCGCGCACGCCTCGGGCCGCGCCTCCGGGCACGGCACGGTCCGCCGCTACAAGGTCCAGGTCGAGGGCGGGATCAGCCTGTCGCCCAGTGCGGCGGCGCACGAGATCGAGGCGATCCTCGCCAACCCGCGCGGCTGGACCGCCGACGGCCACGACGCCTTCCAGCTGGTCTCCTCCGGCCACTCCGACTTCGTGGTCAAGATCGCGACCCCGGACACGGTGGACGACATCTGCGGCGCGGCGGGCCTGGACACCGGCGGCGAGGTCAACTGCGACGTCGGCTCCACCGTCGTGGTCAACCTCAAGCGCTGGATGCTGGGCTCGCCCGAGTTCAACGGCCCGATCTCGGAGTACCGGGCGCTGATCATCAACCACGAGGTCGGCCACCGCATCGGCCACGGCCACGAGGGCTGCCCCGGTCCCGGCAAGCCGGCGCCGGTGATGATGCAGCAGATCAAGGGCCTGGACGGCTGCAAGGCCAACGAGTGGCCGTACGACGCCCAGGGCCACTACCTCAGCGGCCCGCCCGCCCAGTAGCCCCGCCCCTCACCGCGGGGGCCGTCGGCCGCTCCGGCCTTGCCGGATCGGTCCGCACCACAGATGATCTCGGCGTAGCCCAGCGATCCTGGGAACGTATCCGGAGGTATCCCATGTCCGAGCAACCGACCGACGAGGCGGCGACCCCGAATCTCTCGTTCGAGGGCGCGACCCCCTACGAGGACTACGTCCAGGCGTCCGTCCTCACCCACTTGCAGCACCCGCTGTCCGACGAGCCCGGCGAGATGGCGTTCCTGGTCACCACCCAGGTCATGGAGCTGTGGTTCACCCTGCTGGTCCACGAGTGGACCACCGCCGCCTCGGCGCTGCGCCGGGACGACCTGCCGACGGCGATGACCGCGCTGCGCCGCAGCCTGCCGACGCTGGAGTCGCTGAACGCCTCCTGGAAGCCGATCGCGCACCTCACCCCCGCCCAGTTCAACGCGTACCGGTCCGCCCTCGGCGACGGCTCCGGCTTCCAGTCGGCGATGTATCGCCGGCTGGAGTTCCTGCTCGGCGACAAGTCCGCCTCCATGCTCGTACCGCACCGCGGCACGCCCGCCGCGCACGCCGAGCTGGAGAAGGCGCTCACCGAGCCGAGCCTGTACGACGAGGTGCTGCGGCTGCTCAAGCGGCGCGGCTACGCGGTGCCGGCCGCCGTCATCGACCGCGACCCGGCGCTGCGGCACGATCCCGACCCGGAGGTCGAGGCCGTCTGGCAGGCCGTCTACGCCGACGACGACCAGGACTCCGAGCTCATCCGGCTCGGCGAGGCGCTGACCGACGTCGCCGAACTCGTCTGGCGCTGGCGCAACGACCACCTGGTGGCGACCCGGCGCGCGATGGGCGCGAAGGCGGGCACCGGCGGCTCCGCGGGGGTGGCCTGGCTGGAGAAGCGCGCGGCCAAGAACGTCTTCCCCGAGCTGTGGACGGCCCGCAGCCATGTCTGAGCCGCACGGCCGCCCGGCCGGCCTCTCTCCCTACGACGGGCTCGTCGCGCGCGCCTCCGCGCTCGACACCGGCGACCCGCTGGCCCCGCTCCGGGACCGCTTCATGCTCGACCCCGCCGGTCCGGCCGTCCCGGCCGGCCCCGCCGATCCCGCACAAGACGGCAACGGCACGGTCTATCTCGACGGCAACTCGCTCGGCGCCCTGAGCACCGGCGTGCTGCCCCGGCTGACCGACGTGGTGAACCGGGAGTGGGGCGAGCTGCGGATCCGCTCCTGGGAGGAGAGCGGCTGGTGGACCGCCCCCGAGCGGATCGGCGACCGGATCGCGCCACTGGTGGGCGCGGCTCCGGGACAGCTGGTGGTCGGCGACTCCACCAGCGTGAACGTCTTCAAGGCGTTGGTCGCCGCCGTGCGGATGGCGCCGGCTGAGCGCACCGAGATCCTGGTGGACGCCGACACCTTCCCCACCGACGGCTACATCGCCGCCTCCGCGGCCCGGCTGACCGGGCACACCCTGCGGCCGGTGCCGGCCGCCGGGATCGCCGCCGCGGCCGGCCCGCAGACCGCCGCCGCCCTGGTCAACCACGTGGACTACCGCACCGGCCGGCTGCACGACCTGGCCGCCGTGACCGCCGCCCTGCACGCGGCCGGCGCGCTCGCCGTCTGGGACCTGTGCCACAGCGCGGGCGCGCTGCCGGTCGCACTGGACGCGGCCGGGGCGGACCTCGCGGTGGGCTGTACGTACAAGTACCTCAACGGCGGCCCGGGCGCCCCCGCGTACCTCTACGTCAGGCGCGACCTCCAGCCGCGCTTCGACTCGCCGCTGCCCGGCTGGAACTCGCACGCCGACCCGTTCGGCATGGCCGGCGACTTCCAGCCCGCGCAGGGCGCGCCGCGCGGCCGGGTCGGCACCCCGGAGATCCTGTCCCTGCTCGCCCTGGACGCCGCTCTCGACGTCTGGGACGGGGTGGACCTGGCCGAAGTGCGGGCCAAGAGCCTCGCGCTGACCGACTTCTTCCTGGAGTGTGTGGCCGCGCTCGTGCCGGCCGGCCGGGTGGCCTCCGTGACCCCGCAGGCGCACGCCGAGCGCGGCAGCCAGGTGTCGCTGCGCTGCGCGGACGCGGGCAAGGTGATGGGCGAGCTGACCGCGCGCGGTGTGGTGGGCGACTACCGCAGGCCCGACCTGCTGCGCTTCGGCTTCACCCCGCTCTACACCCGCTACGCCGACGCGCTGCGTGCCGCCCGCGTGCTGGCCGACGTCATCGAAGGGACCGCCTGAACGATGTCCGCCGCTGACCCCGCCACCTTCCCACCGGTGCCGCAGGCCGAGGCAGCCGAAGCCGCCGAGGCCGCCGAGGACGCGGCCGAGGAGTCCTCGGCCTTCGCGCACGCACCGGTGCCGCCGGACGCCACCGCGGCCTACGGCGACCACCCTGACCAGGTGGTGGACTTCTACCGCCCGCGCAGACCGGGGGCCGGCCCCGCGCCGCTGGTGGCCCTGCTGCACGGCGGCGCCTGGCGGGCAGCCCACGACCGGGCCCACCTCTCGCCGCTCGCGGCCCACCTGGCCGGCCACGGCTACGCGGTGGCCTCGATCGAGTACCGCCGCGGCGCCGCACCGGCCCGGCCGCGCCCGGCGGAGGACGGCCCGGCCCCCGTACCGGCCCCAGCACCGGCCGAACAGGCGCCCGACGGCCCCGAGCCGGCGCTGCCGCCCGCCGGCTGGTGGCCCGGCACCTTCCACGACGTGGCGGCCGTCGTGGACGCGCTGCCCGAGCTGGCCGTGGCCGCGCTCGGCGCCGCGGCCGTCGATCCGCGGCGGATCGTACTGAGCGGCCACAGCGCGGGCGGTCACCTCGCCCTGTGGGCAGCCGCCCGTAACGCGCTTCCTGCTGATTCCCCCTGGCACCGCCCCTCACCTCCCCCGTTGCGCGGTGTCGTGGCCCTCGCCCCGATCGCCGACTTCACCTCGGCGATCCGGCTGCGGGTCTGCTCCGACGCGGTGATCGGCCTGCTCGGCGGCCCCGACCACCTCACCGACCGACTTCCCCACGCCGACCCGGCCTCGCTGCTGCCTACCGGTATCGCCACAACCATCGTGCACGGCACCACTGACAATACGGTTCCGCCGCAGGTCAGCGCCGCTTTCGCGCGTGCCGCGGCAGCCGCGGGGGAGGAGATCGTCACCGCGTGGCTGCCCGCGACCGGCCACTTCCCGCTGATCGACCCGTCGAGCCCCGCCTGCGCCGCGGTGGCCGACGAGATCGCCCAGCTCGCCTGGTGAGGAGCGGGCCCAGCGGGTCCCGTCGCGCGAAGAGGCCCCCGCCCGGGAAGGGCGGGGGCCTCAGTGGTTGCTCAGTGTCCGGAAGTGGTCCGAAAAACGGGTCCGGTGACGGGTCAGCGCGACCGCTTGGCCAGCCGCTCCACGTCGAGCAGGATCACCGCACGGGCCTCCAGCCGCAGCCAGCCGCGGCCGGCGAAGTCGGCGAGCGCCTTGTTGACCGTCTCGCGGGACGCGCCGACCAGCTGGGCCAGCTCCTCCTGCGTGAGGTCGTGCACCACGTGGATGCCCTCCTCCGACTGGACGCCGAAGCGCCGGGAGAGGTCGAGCAGCGCCTTCGCGACCCGGCCGGGCACGTCGGAGAACACCAGGTCGGACATCACGTCGTTGGTCCTGCGCAGCCGGCGCGCGACGGCCCGCAGCAGCGCGGTGGAGACCTCGGGCCGTACGTTCAGCCACGGCTGGAGGTCGCCGTGGCCGAGCCCCAGCATCTTCAGTTCGGTCAGTGCGGTGGCCGTCGCCGTCCGCGGGCCGGGGTCGAAGAGCGACAGCTCACCGATCAGCTCGCCGGGGCCGACCACGGCCAGCATGTTCTCCCGGCCGTCCGGTGAGGTGCGGTGCAGCTTCACCTTGCCCTCGGTGACGACATACAGCCGGTCACCGGGGTCGCCCTCGTGGAACAGCGAGTCGCCACGCGCGAGCGTGACCTCGGTCATGGAGGCGCGCAGTTCAGCGGCCTGCTCGTCGTCGAGCGCCGCGAAAAGCGGGGCACGGCGCAGAACGTCGTCCACGAGCTCTCTCCTTGCTGACATCGCCGGGTCATCCCCATGATGCATGCCATCTCAAACAGTGCGATCAATCACAAGGATGTCTTATGTCTGGCCGCAGTCGTGCTCCGGGGGTCCGATTGGGGGTCCGATCTTCGTGCCCGAGGGCGGTTGTCGGTGCCGAGGCTTAGGCTGGCCGGGTGTCTGAAACACCGAGCGTGCAGAAGAAACGGGCGGCCAAGACGGCCGAACGGGTGGCGGCGAAGCCGAGTTCCGCTGTGAGCGAACAACCCTCGCGAGCGGCGCTGGTCCGGCGCGCCCGCAAGATCAACCGGGAGCTCGCGGAGGTCTATCCGTACGCCCACCCGGAGCTGGATTTCGAGAACCCCTTCCAGTTGCTGGTCGCCACGGTGCTCTCCGCGCAGACCACCGACCTGCGGGTGAACCAGACGACACCCGCGCTGTTCGCGAAGTACCCGACGCCTGAGGACATGGCCGCGGCCGACCCGGAGGACCTGGAGACGCTGCTGCGGCCGACCGGCTTCTTCCGCGCCAAGGCCAGGTCGGTGCTCGCGCTCTCCACCGACCTGCGGGACACGTTCGGCGGCGAGGTGCCGGGCCGGCTCGACGACCTGGTCAAGCTGCGCGGAGTGGGCCGCAAGACCGCCAATGTGGTCCTCGGCAACGCGTTCGGAGTGCCCGGCCTGACCGTGGACACCCACTTCGGACGGCTTTCCCGGCGCTTCGGCTGGACCACGTCGGAAGACCCGGAGACGGTCGAGAAGGACGTCGCCGCGCTCTTCCCGAAGTCCGAGTGGACGATGCTCTCGCACCGCGTCATCTTCCACGGCCGCCGGATCTGCCACTCCCGCAAGCCCGCCTGCGGCGCCTGCCCGATCGCCAACCTGTGCCCGTCCTACGGCGAGGGCGAGATGGACCCGGAGAAGGCGAAGAAGCTGCTCAAGTACGAGAAGGGCGGCTTCCCCGGCCAGCGGCTGAAGCCCCCGGCCGACTACCCGGGGCAGCCCGCGCCCCCGCTGGCCGGCTCATGACCCAGGCTCGGGGGCCGGGCGCCGGGGCGGATGCCGGTCCGGGCGTGGGGACGGGCGCGCGCACAGAGATCAGCGCGGCCGGGCTGCCGCAGTGGCTGGCCCCGGTCGCGGCCGTGGCGGAGCAGGTGCTGCCCGAGGAGCTCAGCCGCTTCCTGCCGCCGGCGGCGGGCGGTCGCCAGTCGGCCGTCCTGATCCTGTTCGGCGAGGGCGAGGGAACGGAAGATCCTTCCGCCGGCTCCGGTAGCTCTGCCGCCTACGGTCCCGGGCCGGACCTGCTGCTCATCGAGCGGTCCGCGGCGCTGCGCTCGCACGCCGGCCAGCCGTCGTTCCCCGGGGGCGCCCTCGATCCGGTGGACGGCGACCCGGAGGGCGAGGGCCCGCTGCGGGCGGCGCTGCGCGAGGCCGAGGAGGAGACCGGGCTCGACCCGGCGGGCGTCCAGGTCTTCGGGGTGCTGCCCCGGCTCTACATCCCGGTCAGCGGCTTCGTGGTCACTCCGGTGCTCGGCTGGTGGCGCGACCCTAGCCCGGTCGGCGTGGTCGATCCGGCCGAGACCGCCCGGGTCTTCCGGGTGCCGCTCGCGGAGCTGACCGATCCGGCCAACCGGGCCACCCTCGTGCACCCCAGCGGCTTCCGCGGCCCGGCGTTCCTGGTCGGCGGCGCCCTGGTGTGGGGCTTCACCGCGGGCCTCATCGACAAGGTCGTGCAGTTCGCGGGCTGGGAGCGGCCCTGGGACCAGGAGCGTCTGGTACCGCTCGGCTGAGCCGCCGCCGTGGCCGCCCGGGGCCGTACCGGAGCGCGCGGGGGGCGTACCGGGCGGCCGGGAGACCGCCCGGGGGTTGGCTCGGGCCGTCCGGAGAGGGGTCCGAAGACCGCCCGGAGACCGTCCCCGACCGTTTCCGAGCCGGGCCGGAAGCGTCCGAGCCGTTGGGCTATTGGGGCTACCGCCCCGCGCGGACAGACCCGCGTGAGACCGTGTCCCTTGTGAACGTGCTGGACTTCCTGCTCATCCTCGCCGCCCTCTGGTTCGCCGTGATCGGCTACCGCCAGGGCTTCGTCGTCGGCATCATGTCGGTGACCGGCTTCCTCGGCGGCGGCCTCGCCGCGGTCTACCTGCTCCCGCTCATCTGGGACAACGCGACCGACCACGCCACCCCCGGCTCGGTGGCGGCGATGTCGGCGGTGGCGATCGTCATCGTCTGCGCCTCGGTCGGGCAGGCATGCACCACGTATCTGGGCAACCGGGTCCGCACCCGGATCACCTGGGAGCCCGCGCGGGCGGTGGACGCGGGCGGCGGCGCGCTGGTCAACGTCCTGGCGATGCTGGTGGTGGCGTGGCTGATCGGCAGCGCGCTGGCCACCACGGCGCTGCCGACCATAGGGCGTGAGGTGCGCTCGTCCAAGGTGCTGCTCGGGGTGTCGAGGGTGGTGCCGGAGCAGGCCGACACCTGGTTCAACAACTTCAGCACCACGCTCGCGCAGAACGGCCTGCCGCAGGTCTTCGGCACCTTCGGCTCCGAGCCGATCACCTCCGTGCCGCCGCCGGACCCGGCGCTCGCGCACAGCGCGGTGGTGACCGACGCCCGCCGCAGCATCGTGAAGGTGGTCGGCACCGCGTCCGGCTGCGGCAAGGTCATCGAGGGCTCGGGCTTCGTCTTCGCCAAGGACCGGGTGATGACCAACGCGCACGTCGTCGGCGGCGTGTCGGAGCCCACCGTGCAGGTCGGCGGCAAGGGCAGGCTGCACGACGCGCGGGTGGTGCTCTACGACTGGCAGCGCGACATCGCGGTGCTCGACGTACCGGGCCTGGACGCCCCCACGCTGCCTTTCGCCACCACCGACGAGCACACCAAGGACGACGCCATCGTGGCCGGCTTCCCGGAGAACGGCGGCTTCGACGTGCGCGCGGCCCGGGTCAGGGACCGCATCGAGGCCAAGGGCCCGGACATCTACCACCGCGGCACCGTGAAGCGTGACGTGTACTCGCTGTACGCGACGGTCCGGCAGGGCAACTCCGGCGGCCCGCTGCTGACGCCCGACGGGCATGTGGCCGGTGTGGTCTTCGCCAAGTCGCTGGACGACGACAACACCGGTTACGCGCTCACCGCGGCCGAGGTCGCGGCGGACGCGAGCGCCGGGCGCGCCGCGGACCGGCAGGTGGACAGCCAGGGCTGCGCGCTGTGAGGACGGCCGGGTCAGTCGCGCGGATGGCGCAGCCGGGCGCCGACCCAGCGCGCGCGGCGGCGCAGTATCCGGGGGATTCCGAGTCGGCGGTCTCCGGCGGGGAGTAGCGCCATGGGCACCGCGCGGCTAGCGGCGGTGGAGGTGCTGCGGCGATTTCGTGACACATCACGGTAGTCGTGCGTCCAACCCATACCGAGCTACGTGCCCGCGCCCCAGGGTCGGTAATCGCCGATCGGTCGCCCGATTGGCTTATGCGTCCGGCATTTTGCTGACGATACGACAGTCATACCGGGAGTCGACGTCAGGCCCGGCGGCCGGCGGTCAGCCGTCGGCGCTCAGCGGTCCGGTTCCGGGTCCTTCAGCCAGTTGATCAGCTCGGACGAGAAAGCCGCCGGGTCCTCCTCGTGCGGGAAGTGCCCGAGACCGTCGAAGAGCCGCCAGCGGTACGGCGCCTCCACGTACTCCCCGCTGCCCGCCGCGCTGCGCGGCCGGATCGCCGGGTCAAGCGACCCGTGCAGATGCAGTGTGGGCACCCGTACCGGCCGCTTCATCCGGCGGTTGAACTGGATCCCGTCGGGCCTGGCCATCGACCGCACCATCCAGCGGTACGGCTCGACCGCGCAGTGCGCCGTCGAGGGGATCTGCATGGCGCGCCGGTAGTGGTCGATCGCCTCCTCGTCGGGCAGCGAAGGCCCCGACCACTGGTTGATCAGCCGGCCGACCAGCGCGGCGTCGTCCGCGACCAGCTGACGTTCCGCCAGCCACGGCCGCTGGAAGCCCCAGATGTAGCCGCCGGACTTGCTCTGCCGCAGGTCGGTGAGCATCGCGGTGCGCCAGCGGCGCGGGTGCGGCATCGAGCTGACGGCCAGTCGGCGGACCAGCTTGGGCCGCATCGTCGCCGCCGTCCACGCCAGGTAGCCGCCGAGGTCGTGGCCCACCAGGGCGGCGTCGGGCTCGCCGAGCGAGCGGATCACCCCGGTGACGTCGAGTGCGAGGTTGCCGGCGTCGTAGCCGCGCGGGGTGCGGTCGCTGCCGCCGACGCCGCGCAGGTCCATCGCCACCGCGCGGAACCCGGCGTCGGCGAGCGCGGTCAGCTGGTGCCGCCAGGTCCACCAGAACTGCGGGAAGCCGTGCAGGAACAGCACCAGCGGCCCGTCGCCGACCTCCGCGATGTGGAAGCGGGCGCCGTTGGCCGCGATGTCACGGTGGGTCCAGGGGCCGTCCGGCCGCACGATCGACGCGGTGGACCCGCCCGACACCCCCGAGGCACCTGACGTGCTTTCCGATCCACCGGCGAACTTCATGGAGCAGAGCGTGTCACATCTTGGCGTCCGCTGGGCCGTCCGGGCCACGGGTGCCGGAACCGGCCGCCGCGGTGGTCCCTGAGGTGGCCCCCGTGCCGATCGCGGCGTTCGCCGGCAGCCCGGAGTCCAGCGCCCTGGTCGCGCCGGTGCGGGTCGGGTCGGTGTCCAGCGGGCGCGGGTGCGGCTTGGCCTTGGCCAGCACGGCGGCGGTCTGCTTGGCCGACGCGATGGAGCGCTCCGGCTTCTTCACCTTCTTGAACTTCAGTACGCCGAACAGGCTCAGCAGCAGCGCGACCAGCACGAACGCGCCGCCGACGATCAGGAACGACCAGCCCAGGCCGAGCCCGGAGGAGTGGATCCAGTAGGCCGCGGCCATGCTGAGCATCGGTACCGAGAAGAAGGCCACGGCGAGGGCGCCGACGAAGGCCCCGGTGCCGAACATGGCCCGCTTGGCGTCCTGTCGGATCTCCGCCTTGGCCAGCGCGATCTCGTCGTGCACCAGGGCGGAGACCTCCGCCGTGGCGGAGGCGAACAACTGCCCGATACTGCGCCCGTCACCGCTGTGGGCTGCGTCCATCGGGTCCTCCGTTCGGTTCGGTCTGGGTCATCTGCCCCCGATCATGCCTCAGATGTCGCCGGGTCCGCCGTCTCTCCGCGCCAGTCGGGCCGGCCGGCGGCGCGGCGGTAGGTGTTGTTGCGCAGCCTGAGCAGGATTCCGGCCAGGACGGCGGCGATCACCGAGCCGACCAGGACGGCGGCCTTGGCCCGGTCGGCCAGCAGCGGGTCGGCGGAGAAGGCGAGTTCGCCGATCAGCAGCGAGACGGTGAAGCCGATGCCGGCCAGCGCGGCGACCGCCAGCACGTCGGCCCAGCCGAGGTCGGGGTTGAGCTGCGCGCGGGTGAAGCGGGCGGCGAGCCAGGTGCCGCAGAACACCCCGATGGTCTTGCCGGCCACCAGTCCGATCACCACACCGAGGGTCTCCGGCTCGGAGAAGACATCGGCCAGCGCCCCGCCGGAGATCGTCACACCGGCGGCGAACAGCGCGAACAGCGGCACCGCGATCCCCGCCGACAGCGGGCGCACCAGGTGCTCGACGCGCTCGCCCGGTGAGCGCCGTTCACCCTCGCGGGTGGCGCAGCGCGGCAACAGGCCCATCGCGACGCCGGCGATCGTGGCGTGCACGCCGCTGTTGTACATCAGGCCCCAGATGGCCAGCGCCAGCGGCAGGTAGACGTACCAGCCGCGTACCTCCGCGCGCAGCAGCCACCACATGAGCACCAGGCCCGCCGCCGCCCCGGCCAGCGCCGCCAGGTTGATGTCCGAGGTGAAGAAGACGGCGATGATCAGGATCGCGCAGAGGTCGTCCACCACGGCCAGGGTGAGCAGGAACGCGCGCAGGGCGGCGGGCAGCGCGGTGCCGATGACGGCGAGTACGGCCAGCGCGAACGCGATGTCGGTGGCGGTGGGCACCGCCCAGCCCTTGAGCGAGCCGCCCTCGGCACCGCTGACCACGGCGTACAGGATCGCGGGCACCGCCATCCCGCACAGGGCGGCGATCACCGGCAGCGCGGCGGCGGCCGGGGTGCGCAGCTCGCCCGCGACCAGTTCGCGCTTGACCTCGACGCCGGCCACGAAGAAGAAGACGGCGAGCAGGCCGTCGGCCGCCCAGTGCGCCACGGAGAGGTGCAGGCCGAGCGCGCTCGGGCCGAAGTGGAAGTCGCTGGCCGCCAGGTAGCTGTGGTGCAGGGTGTTGGCCCAGATCAGCGAGGCGACGGCCGCGGCGAGCAGGATGATGCCGCCGACGGTCTCGGTGCGCAGCGCGTCGGCGACGAAGGTGCGCTCGGGGAGCGGGAGGCGGTCGAGCAGTACGGCGCCCCGCCGCGGCGGGGGCGTCGAGGTCTCGGGTGCTGAGGGCTCGGGCACGGGGACCTCCAGGGCGGTGCGGCCGGCGGCGGACACAGCTGTGCTGTGTGCCGACCAGACTTCCCGGCGCGCCCTGTGAATCCTGTCGCGATCTTGTCGCGACGCCCCGCCAGCCTAACCCGAACGGGTGAGGTGCGCCCGGTCCCGGCCTCGGGCGTGCCCCGGCCGGGCTCTTGCTCTGGCGCCGGCCGGGCGCACCTCACGGGCCGTCAGTCCTCGCTGGCCGCCGAGGGCAGCTTGCTCTGGATGAGGTCCATCACGGTGGAGTCGGTGAGCGTGGTGACGTCGCCCAGCTCCCGGTTCTCCGCGACGTCGCGCAGCAGCCGCCGCATGATCTTGCCGGAACGGGTCTTGGGCAGTTCGGAGACCACCAGGATCCGCTTGGGCTTGGCGATCGGGCCGAGCGTCTTGCCGACGTGGTCGCGCAGCGCGCCCACCAGGTCGGCGCTGTCCTCCGCGGTGCCGCGCAGGATGACGAACGCGACGATGGCCTGCCCGGTGGTGGCGTCGGTCGCGCCGACCACCGCGGACTCGGCGACCTTCGGGTGCGAGACGAGCGCGGACTCCACCTCGGTGGTGGAGATGTTGTGGCCGGAGATCAGCATCACGTCGTCCACCCGGCCGAGCAGCCAGATGTCGCCGTCGTCGTCCTTCTTCGCGCCGTCACCGGCGAAGTAGCGGCCCGGGAAGCGCGACCAGTAGGTGTCGAGGTAGCGCTGGTCGTCGCCCCAGATGGTGCGCAGCATCGACGGCCACGGCTCGGTCAGCACCAGGTAGCCGCCGGAGCCGTCGGGCACCTCGTTGGCCTCGTCGTCCACCACGGTGGCGGCGATGCCGGGCAGCGGGGTCTGCGCCGAGCCGGGCTTGGTCGCGGTGACGCCGGGCAGCGGGCTGATCATCATCGCGCCGGTCTCGGTCTGCCACCAGGTGTCCACCACCGGGGTCTTGCCGGCGCCGATGTGCTCCCGGTACCAGATCCACGCCTCGGGGTTGATCGGCTCGCCGACGCTGCCCAGCACCCGCAGGCTGCTCAGGTCGAACTTGGCGGGGATGTCGTCGCCCCACTTCATGAACGTGCGGATCGCGGTGGGCGCGGTGTAGAGGATCGTGACGCCGTACTTCTGGACGATCTCCCAGAACCGGCCCTGGTGCGGGGTGTCGGGGGTGCCCTCGTAGATCACCTGGGTGGCGCCGTTGGAGAGCGGACCGTAGACGATGTAGGAGTGGCCGGTGACCCAGCCGATGTCTGCGGTGCACCAGTAGACGTCGGTCTCCGGCTTGAGGTCGAAGACGGCGTGCGTGGTGTAGCTGGTCTGGGTGAGGTAGCCGCCGGAGGTGTGCAGGATCCCCTTGGGCCGTCCGGTGGTGCCGGAGGTGTAGAGGATGAACAGCGGGTGCTCGGCGTCGACCGGCTCGGGGGTGTGCTCGGCCGGCTGCCGGGCGGTGATCTCGTGCCACCACACGTCCCGGCCCTCGGTCCACGCGACGTCCTGGCCGGTGCGGCGGACCACCAGCACGTGCTCGACCTGCGGGCTGCGGGCCACCGCGTCGTCGATGGCCGGCTTGAGCGCGGACGGCTGGCCGCGCCGGTAGCCGCCGTCGGCGGTGATGACGATCTTGGCGTCGGCGTCGTCGATCCGGGAGGCGACGGCGTCGGCGGAGAAGCCGCCGAAGACCACCGAGTGCGGTGCGCCGATCCGGGCGCAGGCCAGCATGGCGATGACGGCCTCGGGGATCATCGGCAGGTAGACCGCGACCCGGTCGCCCTTGCGGACGCCGAGTTCGAGCAGCGCGTTGGCGGCCCGGGAGACCTCGTCCTTCAGTTCCGCGTAGCTGATCGCCCGGCTGTCGCCGGGCTCGCCCTCGAAGTGCAGCGCGATCCGGTCGCCGTGGCCGGCCTCGACATGGCGGTCCACGCAGTTGTAGGCGACGTTCAGCTCGCCGTCGGCGAACCACTTGGCGAACGGCGGGTTCGACCAGTCCAGCGTCTGGGTGGGTTCGGTCGTCCAGGTCAGGCGGCGGGCCTGCTCGGCCCAGAAGCCCAGCCGGTCGGCCGAGGCCTGCTCGTAGGCGGCGGCCGTGACGTTGGCGGCGGCGGCCACCTCGGCCGGAGGCTCGAACCGCCGCTCCTCCTTCAGCAGGTTGGCCAGGCTCTCGTTGCTGCTCACGCCAGCTCCTTGTCAGGGTGTCCCATCTGTCCCGCCACTAGCTCATCAGTCCTGGGTCACGCTGACAAGGGCTGGCCGCAAAAATGGTTTAGACCTTTGTGGTCAGATCGGGGACGGCCGCGCCGGGGCGCACCGCAGCGAACACCCCCGCCGCCGGATCCAGGATGTACGCCTGCGCCTCGGCGACGTGGAAGTACATCCCGTGCAGTTGCAGGCTGCCCTCCTCGACCCGGCGGGCCACGCAGGCGTGCGCCATCAGGTGGTCCAACTGCTGTGTCACGTTGACCAGGCTGAGCCGTTCCAGCTCGTCGGCCACCGGGCGGTCGGCGAGCGCCACCCCGCCCGATCCGGGCGGGCCGTTCCCGGCCAGCCGGGCCAGGCTCGGCCTGCCGTGCCGCAGCCATCTGGCCAGCGGGGTCTGCGCGCCCGGCTCGTGGTCGGAGCCGAGCAGCGCCTGCATCGCGCCGCACCCGGAGTGCCCGCAGACCGTGATGCTGGAGACCTGGAGCACCTCCACCGCGTACTCCACGGCGGCGGCCACCGAGTCGCAGGAGGCGTCGGAGCCGGGCGGCGGCATCATGTTGCCGATGTTGCGGACGGTGAACAGGTCGCCGGGGCCGCTCGACGTGATCATGCTGGTGACCAGCCGGGAGTCGGCGCAGGTCAGGAACAGCTGGCCGGGCCGCTGACCCTCCCTGGCCAGCCGGGCCAGCTCCTCGCGGACCAGCGGCGCGGTGTTCCGCTGGAACGCGCTCACCCCGCCGAGCAGTTGGCTGCCGCTGGTGGCCGGCACCGTGCCGGACCGGGTGCAGTGGTGGTTGCGCCACGGGGTCCACGGCCGGCAGGCGTGCGCGCTGACCGGTTCGCTGACGGTCCGTCCGGCGCCGTCGCCGAGCACCGCCCGGCCACCGTGCGAGCGGTGCCGCGCCGTCCAGCCGCGCAGCGCCTCGTAGGCCGCGTGGTCCATGAACGAGCCGTCGAGCTCCACCACCGCGTCGGCCCCCTGCGGCACCTGGGCGAAGGCCCGGGTCAGCCGGGGCACCGCCAGGAACGTCAGCTGTCCGGTCACCCGCACCCGGTGGACGCCGGCGTCCTGCACGACGGTGACCCGGGTGTGCGTCAGCCGGCGCATCGCCAGCGCCACGGCCACCACGATGCCCGCGATCACCCCTTGCAGCACCCCGAACAGCACCACCGTGCCGAGCGTGGCCGCGTAGACCGGGAACTCGCGGTGCCGCTGGATGTGCCGGATGTGCGCGAAGCTCACCATCCGCACCCCGACCAGCATCACCAGTGCGGCGAGCGCGGCCAGCGGGATCAGCTCCAGCGCGCCGGCGGCAAGACCGGCGCACAGCAGCACCCACACGCCGTGCAGCACGGTGGACCGCCGGGTGACCGCGCCGGCTGCCACGTTCGCCGCGCCGCGCATCGCGCCGCCCGCCACCGGCAGGCCGCCGAGCAGCCCGGAGACCACATTGGACGCGCCCTGGCCGAGCAGCTCGCGGTCCAGCTTTGCCGCCGGCGCGTGCGGGCCGGGCCGCTGGGCCTGCAACGCGTCCACCGCGACGGCCGACAGCAGCGACTCCATGCTGGCCACCAGGGTGACGGTCAGCACGGCGGCGGCCAGCGCGAGGAACGGCCCCTGCGGCATCTCCGGCAGCACCGGGGCCTGCCACGCGGGCAGCTCGACTCGTTGCAGGGTGAGCCCGGCGCTCGCCGCGGTGGCCAGCGCCACGGCCGCCAGCGGCGCCGGCACCTGGCGCAGTGCCTTGCCCACCCGGCCGCGCAGCCGCGGCCAGCCGAGGATCACCGCGACGGTGATCGCGCCGATCGCCGGGGTGGTGGGGTTGGTGACCATCAGCTGGCCGGGCAGCGCGGCGACGTTGGCGAGCGCGGAATTCTGCGGGCTGCCGCCGAGCACCACATGCAGCTGGCCGACGGCGATGACCGTACCGATGCCGGCCAGCATGCCGTGCACGATGGCAGGGCTGATCGCGAGCGCGGCTCTGGCCACCCGCAGCACCCCGAGCAGCAGTTGGGCCAGCCCGGCGAGCACGGTGATGGCGCAGGTGGCGCGCCAGCCGTAGTGCTGGACGAGGTCGGCGGTGACCACGACCAGGCTGGTGGCGCCACCGCTGACCTGGAGCGGCGCGCCGCCGAGCGCCCCGGCGACGAGGCCGCCGACGGCGGCGGCGACCAGCCCGGACTGCAGCGGGGCGCCGGTCGCCAGCGCGATGCCGAGCGACAGCGGGACGGCGATCAGGAAGACCGTGATCGAGGCGGACAGATCGGACCTGTGAACTCTCATTTTTCCCGTCTCCTTCGGTGGGCGGCGGGAGAGGTAGCGCTGCGTCAGCAATCGCTACTTCCAAGTGGCAGTAAATGGAGAGTAATCAATCGACTGCGGAGAGTGAAGTCCAGAGGACTGATTGGGAGGTTATTTACGGCTATCGAGTGAATTGACAGATGAACTGGCCGGTCGATTCGGCTACGGCGGGTCACTGTGTCACTTTCTGGTCAAATCTCCTGTTCCTCTGCGATGCGAGGTATGTATGCACTCCCTGCGCAAGGCTCCGGCGCTGCTCGCCGCCGCCGCGCTGGCCCTCGGCGCCGCGGCCTGCTCGTCCGGCCACACCGGGGCGGGCCATGCCGGTACGGGCCACGCGGATACAGGTCACGCCGGCACCGGTCACGCCGGTGCCGGCCGGGCCGAATCCGGCAACGCCGGGCGGCAGGCCGCGGGCCGTCCGGGCGCGGCGGCCCGGCCGCAGCAGGCCGCCCCGCAGGCGGTGCGGCTGATCGGCGACGGCTCGACCGCCGACACCGGCCCGCAGCCGAACCAGCCCGTCTTCCACCGGCTCGCGCCCGGCGAGCAGCCGCCGCAGTTCGTCGTCTTCTCCTGGGACGGCGCCGGCGAGGACAGCCAGAAGCTCTTCTCGCACTTCCGCGAGGTGGGCGAGCGCTACAACGCGACGATGACGTACTTCCTCAGCGGCGTGTACATGCTGCCCGGCGACCGCAAGGAGACCTACGCGCCGCCCGAACACTCCCGAGGTGCCTCCGACATCGGCTTCAACGACCGGGCCGGGATCACTGACACCCTGCGCGAACTGCGGCTGGCCTGGCAGGACGGCAGCGAGATCGGCACCCACTTCAACGGGCACTTCTGCGGCCCGAACGGCGGCGTCGGCACCTGGTCGAGCAGCGAGTGGACCAGCGAGATCCAGCAGGCCGAGGGCTTCGTGAAGAACTGGAAGACCAACTCGGGCCTGACCTCGCTCGCCCCGCTGCCGTTCGACTACGGCAAGGAGCTGGTCGGCGGGCGCGCGCCCTGCCTGGAGGGCCAGCACAACCTGATCCCGGCCGCGAAGGCGGCGGGCTTCCGCTACGACGCGAGCTCGGTCGGCGGCCGGCAGGTCTGGCCGTCGAAGATCGACGGTGTCTGGGACTTCCCGCTGCAGGACATCCCGGTGCCCGGCCGCGCCTTCGAGACGCTGTCCATGGACTACAACTTCCTGGCCAACCAGTCCGTCACCACCCAGGGCGACCCCGCCAAGCGGGCCGCGTGGGGCAAGCAGATGCACGACGGCCTGGCCGCCGCGTTCGACCGCGCCTACCGGGGCAACCGCGCACCGCTCTTCGTCGGCGACCACTTCGAGTCGTGGAACGGCGGCGTGTACATGAAGGCCGTCGAGGACACCATCAAGGAGGTCTGCGGGCGGCCGGGCGTGCGCTGCGTGTCCTTCAAGCAGCTCGCGGACTGGATGGACGTCCAGGACCCGAAGGTGCTGGAGCACCTGCGCACGCTCGATGTCGGGCAGGCCCCGAAGGCGGGCTGGACCACCTTCCTCGGCGGCACGCCGACCGCGGCGGGCGCACCGGGCGCGGGCGCCGGCTCAGGTGCGGGTGCGGGTGTGGGTGCGGGGACGAGTGCCGCCGCGCCCGCCGACCGGATCAGCCCGGAAACGCGCTAGCCGTACCCTGCGGGGACAGGCTCGGCTCGCTCGGTACGCCGGACTCGCCGAGTACGAAGGCGGGGTCGATCTGGGCCACCAGGTCGGCGCCCGTCTTCTCGTTTCCCCAGCTCTGCGCGTTCTTGATGTGGAACTCCACCATCTGCCGGGTGTAGCGCTTCCAGTCCCGGCGGGCGTAGGCGGCGTCGGCGCGCTCCCGCATGGCGTGCAGCGAGCGGCGGTTGGGCTCCTCCAGCAGGTCGAAGTGCGGCGGTCTGCCCTTCTCCATCGACCGCACCCAGTCCGAGTGGCCGACCGTCACCAGCAGGTCGTCGCCCACCTCGGCGCGCAGGAAGGCGACGTCGTCCTCGCCCTGCACCTTGTTCCCGATCACCGCCAGGTTGACGCCGAAGTCGCGGGCGTACTCCTTGTACTGCCGGTAGACGGCGACGCCCTTGCGGGTGGGCTCGGCGACCAGGAACGTCATGTCGAACCGGGTGAACATCCCGGAGGCGAACGAGTCGCTGCCCGCGGTCATGTCCACCACCAGGTACTCGTGCTGGCCGTCCACCAGGTGGTTCAGGCACAGCTCGACCGCGCCGACCTTGGAGTGGTAGCAGGCGACCCCGAGATCGGACTCGTTGAACGGGCCGGTCACCATCAGCCGCACATCGCCGTGGTCGAGCGCGACGGGCCGGGCGCAGGCGGCGTAGACGGGATTGTCCTCGGCCAGCCGCAGCAGCCGCGAGCCGCGGCCGGGCGGGGTGGTCTTGATCATCGTCTCGGCCGAGCGGATCAGCGGGTTCGCGCCGCGCAGGTACTCCTTGATCTCCGGCAGGTGGGCGCCGAGCGCGGGCAGTGCCGCGGCCTCGTCCTCGGGCAGGCCGAGCGCCGGGCCGAGGTGCTGGTTGATGTCGGCGTCGATCGCGAGGACCGGGGCCTGCGAGGCGGCGAGATGGCGGATGAACAGGGAGGACAGCGTCGTCTTGCCGCTGCCGCCCTTTCCGACGAAAGCGATCTTCATATTCGCCAAGAGTAGTCGCACGACTACGGAGAATGAGAGTCGGGAGTGGGGAAGGCCACTCGTTCGGGGAACGTCGCCGCCGTGCGGTGTGCGTAGGGTCGTGGGCATGGCTACGAACGCTGATCCAACCCCCGCCTCCGGGCCCGGGCAGGCGGACCCGCTGGCCGTGCTCGGCGCGCTGCCGGGCGTACCCGAGGCGGTCGACTCCGTACGGCGGGCCGTGGACGGGGTCTACGGGCACCGCGTGATGCGCCGCCGCTCGAACGAGGTGACGTCCGAGGCGGCGCTGCGCGGGGCCCGCGGCTCCGCGGCGCTCGCGGGCGCCGACTGGCCGCTGGAGGAGGTCCGCAGGCGCGGTGACTACTCGGCCGACGAGCAGGCCGTCACCGTTGGCGCGGCGCTGCGGCTGACCGCCGAGGCCGGCCAACTGCTGGGCGTATGGCGGCAGTCGCCGGTGCAGGCGCTGGCCCGGCTGCACCTGGTGGCGGCGGGCGACACGGTGGCCGAGGCCACGGTGGGGCGCCCGCGGCTGGCAGGTGAGCCGCTGGACGAGCCGCTGATCGGCATCGCCGAGATACCGCTCCCCGAGCCAGCCGAGGTCACCGCCCGGCTGGACGGCCTGGCCGAGCTGCTGCGCGGCGGAACGCGGGCGCCCGCGCTGGTGGCCGCCGCGGTCGTGCACGGCGAACTGCTCTGCCTGCGGCCCTTCGGCTCCTTCAACGGCCCCGTCGCGCGGGCGGCGGAGCGGATCGTGCTGGTCGGCTCCGGCCTCGACCCCAAGTCCATCTGCCCGGCGGAGGTCGGCCACGCGGAGCTGGGCCGGGCCGGATATCTCAAGGCGCTTGAGGGCTATGCCTCCGGTACGCCGGAGGGCATGGCCGAGTGGATCGGGCACTGCGGACGGGCGCTTGAGCTGGGGGTACGGGAGAGCGTCGCCGTCTGCGAGGCGCTGCAACGGGGCGCTGCCTGACGGCCGGTGACCGGGCCTGCTTGGTGTGGAGGTCGGGGGACTGCCCCGGAAAAGTGTTGCGGCGGCACCGGGGGTGCCGCCGCGGGCATGTCCACCGGGTTACCAGTGCGTGCACGAATTTAGCCGATCAGGCCGGGATCTCTGCCCGGTGCCTGGTGCGGCTGGCCCGGTTAGCGGGTCGGCTGCGCGTGGGTGCCCGATTTTCATGCTCGGTCCGTGGGCCGTCTGCTGTGAACTGCGGTCTTCCTCTCGGAACTCCGTGGTCTCGCGGGCCGCTACAACCTTTCTACCGCTGACCGGGCCGCAGCGGAACCCCTTGATGGACATCTTTACTTTTCGGTCAAATCAGGACATAGCGATCGATCCTCGGCGCCGGGACGAGAGCCAGACGACCAGCCCCGCGGTGACGGCCGCCGCACCCACCGCGGCGGCGGCGAGCACCGGGCGCGGCGGCATCGACAGCGAGGGGATCCGCTGGTTCAGCCGCACCGGCCGGCTGAAGGTGAGCACCGGCCACTCGCGCGCCACTGCCTCCCGGCGCAGCGCGCGGTCCGGATTCACCGCGTAGGGGTGGCCGACCGACTCCAGCATGGGGATGTCGGTCACCGAATCGCTGTAGGCGAACGACCGTTCCAGGTCGTAGCCCTCCGACTCCGCCAACCGGGTGATGGCTTCTGCTTTCGCCGGACCGTAGACGTAGTGCTCGATCTCGCCGTTGTACGCGCCGTCCTTGACCACCATCAGCGTGGCCACGACGTGATCGGCGCCGAGCATCTCGCCGATCGGTTCGACCACCTCGGATCCGGAGGCGCTGACGATCACGACGTCACGGCCGGCCGCGTGGTGATCCTCGATCAGCGAGGCAGCCTCGTCGTAGATGATGGGGTCGATCAGGTCATGCAGCGTCTCCGCGACGATCTCCCGTACCTGCTGGACATTCCAGCCTCGGCACAGTTCGGAGAGGTATTTGCGCATGCCTTCCATCTGGTCGTGATCTGCGCCGCCGACCAGGTACACGAACTGGGCATATGCGGTACGCAATACCGCACGCCTGTTGATGAGGCCGCCCTGGTAGAAGGAGCGCCCGAAGGCGAGCGTGCTGGACTTGGCGATCACGGTCTTGTCGAGATCGAAGAACGCCGCGGTGCGCGGTGGCAGGTGGTTTTCCACGGGTCGAGCATAGGCAACCACCATTCGGCGTAAGGTCCGGCGCGTGGGTTTGCTTGAGAAGGCCATCGGGTACACCATGGAAGTCACGGATCGTTCGCGACCGTGCTAACCCGGTCTGGCTCCTCCCCCCCCCGAGTCAGATCGTGGGGACGACCCCCGCTCTCCCCCCCGGCGGGGGTCGTCGCATGTCCAGACCCGTTTTCGGCGTACTTGCCCGGGTCGGTCCGGCGCTCGGCCTTCTTGGTCATCGTGCTCTCCTCAACTCGTCGGTGGTCGTTGATCCGTACGACGTGTGACGGTCCGTAATCGTTTCGCGGATCGGCGAACTCACCCGTGTGGGTGGCGAAGTTATCCACAATCGCCGAGTTGTCCACAGATTCCGACCAAGATCATCTCAATTCCACTTCTCGCCCCAAGCTGATCGCAGGCGAAGCACACCGCGCTCGCATCTCAGCTCGCAACACAAGCGACGGGGGAAGAGAAATGGTTCGATCCATGACACCCGACCGGCAGTCGGCCACGGCTGAACGGCCCGGCGGACCGCTGATTGTCACCGAAGACGAAGGACTGCTGGACGATCTGCTGCGCCTGTGCGCGGCGGCGGGAACGGAGCCCGAGGTCGTCTTCGGCGCGCCACCGCGCGCCCCGAGTTGGGACGGCGCCCCGCTGGTCCTGGTCGGTGTCGAGGCGGTGGACCGGGTACGCGGGGCCGCCCGCCGTAAGGGCGTACTGCTGATCGGCCGGGATCTGGACGACTCCGAGGTCTGGCGCAAGGCGGTCGGCATCGGCGCCGACCACGTCCTCGTCCTGCCCGACGCGGAGAACTGGCTGGTCGACCGGATCGCCGACATCGCCGAAGGCGCCGGCGAACCCGCCCTGACCGTAGGGGTGGTGGGCGGCCGCGGCGGCGCCGGCGCCAGCACCCTGGCCTGCGCGCTCGCCGTCACCGCGGCCCGGACCGGCCGGCGCACCATGCTCATCGACGGCGATCCGCTCGGCGGCGGCCTGGACATCCTGCTCGGCGCCGAACGCACCGGCGGGCTGCGCTGGCCCGATCTCGCCGATTCGCGCGGCCGGGTCAACAGCGGCGCCCTGGAGGAATCCCTGCCCCGGCTGGAGAACCTGAGCGTCCTGAGCTGGGACCGCGGCGACTCGGTACTCATCCCGCCGCAGGCCATGCGCTCCGTGCTCGGCGCCGCCCGGCGGCGCGGCGGAGTGGTGGTGGTCGACCTGCCCCGGCGGGTGGACGAGCCGGTGGCCGAGACGCTGGCCCAGATCGACGTCGGACTGCTCGTCGTACCGGCCGAGTTGCGGGCGATCGCCGCGGCCACCCGGGTCGCCGCGGCGGTCAGCATGGTCCTCAAGGACCTGCGGATCGTGGCCCGCGGCCCGTTCGCCTCCGGCCTCGACGACCGCGAGATCGCCCGGATGATCGGACTGCCGCTGGCCGGCGAGCTGCCGCCCGAACCGGCCCTCGCCGAGGCCCTGTCCGGCGGGGCACCACCGGGCTCCTCCGGCCGCGGACCGCTGGCCCGCTTCTGCACCGCCTTCCTCGGCCACGCCCTGGCCGGCGGCGGGAGCGTGACGGTATGAGCGCCGAACTGCTGGACGCGGTACGGCTGCGGCTGGCCGAACACGGCGGCGAACCCACCCCCGCGCGAGTGGCGGCGGCGCTGCGCGCCCAGGGCCGGCTGCTCGGCGACAGCGAAGTGCTGGGCGTGGTGGCCGCGTTGCGCTCCGAACTCGTCGGAGCCGGACCGCTGGAACCACTGCTCGCCGACCCGGCCGTCACCGACATCCTGGTCAACGCGCCCGACGAGGTGTGGATCGACCGGGGCGCCGGCCTGGAGCGCAGCGAGATCCGCTTCGCCGACACCGCGGCCGTCCGCAGGCTCGCCCAGCGGCTCGCCACCACCGCGGGCCGCCGGCTGGACGACGCCCGCCCCTGGGTCGACGCCCGGCTCCCCGACGGCACCAGGCTGCACGCCGTCCTGCCGCCGGTCGTCGTCGGCTCGCCGTGCCTGTCGCTGCGGGTCGTGCGGGCCCGGGCCTTCACGCTCGCCGAGTTGACCGCCGCCGGCACGCTGGACACCGAGACCGCCCGGCTGCTGCGGGCCGTCCTGGACGCCCGGTTGTCGTTCATGATCAGCGGTGGCACCGGTACCGGCAAGACGACACTGCTGAGCTGCCTGCTCGGCCTGGTGGACCCCGCGGTGAGGATCGTACTGGCAGAGGACTCCGCCGAACTGCGCCCGGACCACCCGCACGTGGTCCGCCTGGAAACCCGCCCCGCCAACCAGGAGGGCGCCGGCGAGGTCACCTTGCGCGATCTGGTCAGGCAGGCCCTGCGCATGCGCCCCGACCGCCTGGTCGTCGGCGAGGCCCGCGGCGCCGAAGTCGCCGATCTGCTGGGCGCGTTGAACACCGGCCACGAGGGCGGCTGCGGCACCGTCCACGCGAACGCCGCCGCCGACGTCCCCGCCCGCCTCGAAGCCCTGGGCTCCACCGCGGGCCTGGACCGCGCGGCCCTCCACAGCCAACTGTCCGCCGCGCTCTCCGTGATCATCCACCTGACCCGCGATCCGATGGGCCGCCGCCGGCTCTCCGAGATCCACGTCCTGCGCCGAACCTCCGAGGGCCTGGTCAGCACGTCCCCCGCGATCGTCCGCGACCCGCGGGGCGGCCACGAACGGGGCCCGGGGTGGCAGCGGTTGGACCAGCTGTGCACGGCAGGTGCGGCATGAGGGGGCAGGGCGGTGCTTTGGCCGCGCGGATGCGTGCGGGTGGGCGAGGTGCCGCTGGCGCGGGGGGCGGGTCCCGGGTGGACGGGGGTCCGGGTGGCGTGGGAGGGCCGAAGGTTGATTGCCCGGTCAGCGGTGTGGAGTCGGCGGCTTTCCGGCGCCTTGTCCAGGCGGCTGCCTTCGCGCGAGTTGCGAGGATTCCGGCGGGTGAGCGCAGCTCGTGGCAGCCGTGGTTGACGGATCCCGGCGCTGTTTGCGCGGTGGCGGGTGCGAGGCGGGTGGTTCCTCGGTGTGTCGGTCGGGCGGGTGAACGCGGGCTGTGGCAACGGCGGTTGGCGGGGCCCGGCGCTGTTCGCGCGGAGGCCGGAGCGGGGTCGGTGGTTCCTCGGTGGGTCAGCTGGGCCGGTGAACGCGGGGCGCGGCCACGGTGGTTGGCGGGGCACGGCGCTGGTGGCGGTGCTCTTGGCGTGCAGGGTGCCGCAGCCGCCCTCGTGGCCGGTGTTCAACGGCCGCGGCAAGCGGGCTGCTTGGACGGCGCCGGCCTTGTCGACGGCCGGGTGGACGTGGATGGCGGGGGAGCGTCATGACGGCTCTGGTCTGGGGTGCGATGCTCTGCGCGGCGTTGGCGGCGTGGGCGGCTCTGCAACGGGACGACCAGCGGCGGCGGGCGCGGGATCTGCGGGTCGGCGGCTGGAAGGAACCGGCGAGCGGCGGCGGCGCGGTGGACCGGTGGCGGCAGGCGCTGCGGCGCGGGCTGCCGGTGGGGTGGGCGAAGCTGCTGCCCCGGCCGCTCCGGCGCTGGTCGGGCCGCGAGGCGCTGTGCCTGCCGGTCGGGGTGGTGTTGGCGGTGCTGACCCGGTCACCGGTTCCGGTTCTCGCGGGCGCCGCCGCCGTGCCCTTGGTCGGCCGCGCGGTACGGAGGCGGGCCGAACTGGCCGCCGCCGAGCGGCGATCGGACGCGGTCAGCGCACTGTGCGGCACGATCGCCGGTGATCTGCGGGCCGGCCGGCCACCGCACGCGGCACTGGCCGAGGCGGTCGGAACGGCCGGCTGGCCGGACTCCCCTGACCTGGCAGAACCGGCAAGACTGCTGCTCTCGGCCGCGAGGTTCGGCGGCGACGTCCCGCACGCGCTGCACGAGGCGTCCCGGCTGCTACCGGGCACCCACGGGCTCGCCGCGGTGTCCGCCTGCTGGCAGGTCGCCGTGGACGGCGGCGCGGGCCTGGCCGCCGCCCTCGACCGGGTCGCCGCGGCCCTGCGCGCCGAAGCCGACCAACGCGACGACCTACGGGCCCAGTTGGCGGGCCCACGTTCCACCGCCGTCCTGCTCGCGCTGCTCCCGGCATTCGGGGTGGTGCTCGGCACAGGCTTGGGCGCCGCACCCGCGCACGTCCTACTGCACACCCCGCTGGGCCTGGCCTGCCTGGCAGCAGGCTGCGCCCTGGAATGGGCGGGACTCGTCTGGACATCCCGCATCATCCGGGGCGCCCAGGGCTCAGCCCCCACCGCCACCAACCGGCAGACCGCTGCGGCCCAACGCAAGACGGTGGCCTCGGGCCGACCGGGTCGGGGGCAGTCATGAGGGCCCGGCAGATCGGCGGAGCGACCCGGGGTGGCGCTCCGGGCCCCCGGCCCGGTACTCGGCGGTGGGCTGGTCGGCGTCCACGAGCAGGACGGCTGCGCGATGCCTCCCGCAATGGCTTTGCGGGGTACGGGCGGACGGCGCCGAACGCCGGCGGGGAGTTCGGTTGGGCGCGGGTCAGTGGCGGGCTGGGGGTGGCGGTTGGTGGAGGTGGGGGTTTCCACAGGCTGGGGATGACGGTTGGGGTGCTCGCGCTCGGTGGGGTTTTGCTGGCGGTCGTAGGCCAGGTGCGGCGGGAGCGGGTGGGGGTCAGCCGGTTGCGCGGCGCGTTGGGCGAGGTGCGGCAGGGGCGGGGGCACGCGGATGGGGTGCGGCGGGCGCGGGAGCTGCTGGGGGAGTGGGGGCCGGTGATCGCGGCCGGGCTGGGGGCCGTGCTGCTGGCGGGGGGCGCCCTGAGAGCGCCCGCAGGCGTGGCCGCGGCTCTGGGGACCAGGGTGTGGCTCAGAAGGCGGCAGACGGACGCTGACGCCTCCGCGGTGGATCAGGCCGGCGACCCGGCCCAAGTCCCCCTCTGCGCCGACCTGATGGCCGCGTGCCTCGCGGCCGGCGCCACCCCCGGTGAGGCGGCGGGCGCCGTGGGGCGCTGTCTGGACGGCCCGCTCGGCGCCGCGCTGATACGGGCCCAGGCCGAACTGCGGCTCGGCGGCGACCCCGTGGAGTGCTGGCACCGGTTCGGCCGGCTGCCCGCGGCCCGCGAGATGGGCCGTTGCCTGGCCCGGGCCTCGACCACGGGGAGCGCGCCGGTCGCGGAGATGTCCCGGCTGGCGGCCGACTACCGGGCGGAGCACGCCCGTTCGGCCCTCGCCCGGGCCAGGCGGGCCGCCGTGCTGGCGACGGCGCCGCTTGGGGTGTGCTTCCTGCCGGCGTTCCTGCTGGTCGGGGTCGCCCCGGTGGTGATGGGCCTGGCCGGCACGGTCCTCGGCTCCCGCTGAGCGGCGCGCACTTCCACCCAAGGGGCCAGCCTCGCGCCGGGCCCCGGCAAACCGATCGACAACGCAATGACGACCCGACACCCGAGTTCCCAGGGGGAATCGATGATGAAGCGAGCGACGACAGGCTGGAAGAACGCGGCGGACAAGTTGGGCCGCCGGGTCCGCAGGTGCCGTGCGGTGGCCGATGCGGGCATGAGCACCGCGGAATACGCCGTGGGAACGATCGCGGCGTGCGGCTTCGCGGCGGTGCTCTACAAGATCGTGACGAGCGCGGCGGTGCGCTCGGCGATGACCGCGGTGATCGAGAAGGCACTCCATGCGCCGTTCTGAGCGGGCCGGGCCGCCGGGCGGCGAGCGCGGGTACGTCACGGCGGAGGCGGCCGTCGTGATCCCCGCGCTGGTGGTGCTCGCCGCCGTGCTGATCGCCGGGCTGGGCGCGGGGGCCGCGCAGATCCAGTGCGTGGACGCGGCCCGGGCGGGCGCCCGGGAGGCGGCACGGTCCGAGACGCCCGCCGACGTGCAGAAGGCGGCGAAGCAGGCCGCGCCGCCGGGCGCCCGGGTGAGCGTGCGGCGCACCGGGGACCTGGTGACGGTGTCCGTCTCGGCCCCGGCGCCGCACCTGCCGATGACGCTGACCGCGCGGGCCGTCGCCCTCGCCGAGGACAGCGTGGGCGGCGGTGGGGAGCCGTGAGGCGGCGCGATGACCGGGGGTCGGCCACGGTCTGGTCGCTCGGGCTCGTCGTGGTGCTGCTCGCCGTCTTCACAGCGGCACTCCTCATGCAGCGCGCGGTGCTGGCCAGGCACCAGGCGGGTGGCGCCGCCGACCTGGCGGCGCTGGCGGCAGCCGATCACGCGCTGGACGGTCCCGGGGCGGGCTGCGAGCTGGCCGCCCAGGTCGCCGCCGCGCAGGGCGCCCGGCTGGTCAGCTGTGCGGTGACCGGCGAGATCGCCGACGTGGTGGCCGCGGTGGGCCGAGCACGGGTGAGGTCCCGCGCCGGCCCCTCACTCCCGCTCACCCCGCCGCCCGGCAGCCCCGCCGGGGTTCCGGGTCGTGCTGCCGTCCCCCTCGGCAGCTTTGGCCTCGACGTCAGCCCCGGCAGCCCCGGTGGATCTGGCCCCCGAGCGGCGACGGGAGAGCGCCTTGCCGCTCTCGCCCTCGCCGCTCCGGTTGCCGGGTACGCCACCATCGGCAGCCCCGGCCCCCGACCGGCGGCGGGAGGCAGCGGTGCCGCCCTCGTCCCCGCTGCCACGGTCGCCGGGCGCGTCGTCGCTGGGCGGCTCCGGCGTCGCCTCGCCGCCCGTGCGCTGCGCTTCGGTTCGCCTCCGGCCCCGGCGTGCGGTTACGGCGTGGCCGTCCGGCTCGGGCGTCGCCTGGCTGCCCGTGTGCTGCGCCTCGGCTCGCGCTCGGCCCCGGCTTGTGGGTGCGCCGTCGGTCTTGGGCGCCTCCGTCCGGCCGGGATGTTGTGCTCCGGCTCGTGCCCGGCTTCGGCTTCCGGGCACGCCGTCAGCCTTCGGGGCCCGGGCATCGCCGCCCCGGCGTGCGGGTACGTCGTCGCTGGGCGTCTCCGGAGTCGCCTGGCTGCCCGGGTGCTGCGCTTCGGTTCGCGCTCGGCCCCGGTTCGCGGGTGCGTCGTCGGCCTTCGGTGCCTCGCCGGCGCTGACCTTCGCTGCCCCGGTTCGGGCTCGGCTTCGGCTTCCGGGTACGCCGTCGGCCTTCGGCGCCGGGGCATCGCCGGCCTCCGGCGTTCCGGCCGCCCCGCCCGCGTGTTGGGACCCGGCTCGCGTCCGGCCCCGCTTGTCCGGTGCCCCGTCGCCGTGCGGCTCCGGCGTCGCCGCGGCGGCCGCCTGCTGGGCCCCGGCTCGCGTCCGGGCCGCGCTTCCGGGTACCCCGTCCGCCCTGGGCGACACGGCCTTGCGCTGCCTCGGCGGGCGGGGTCGCTTTGGGGGCGGGGGGGCTGGAGTGAGGAGGGAGGTGAGGAGGCGGAGGGAGGCGGGTTTGTTCAGGGGGTCGTTGCCGTTGCCGCATTTGGGGGACTGGACGCAGGAGGGGCAGCCGAAGTCGCACTCGCAGGCGGCGATGGCTTCGCGGGTGGCGGTGAGCCAGGTGCGGGCGGTGTGGAAGGCGCGTTCGGCGAAGCCGGCGCCGCCGGGGTGGCCGTCGTAGACGAAGACGGTGGGGAGGCCGGTGTCGGCGTGCAGCGGGACGGAGACGCCGCCGATGTCCCAGCGGTCGCAGGTGGCGAAGAGCGGGAGGAGGCCGATCGAGGCGTGTTCCGCGGCGTGCAGGGCGCCCGGGAGCTCCTCGGGGTGGATGCCGGCGGCGTCGAGCTGGTCGTCGGTGACGGTCCACCAGACCGCCCGGGTGCGCAGGGTGCGCGGCGGGAGGTCGAGCTTGGTCTCGCCGAGCACCTCGCCGGTGATCAGCCGGCGGCGCAGGTAGGAGACCACCTGATGGGTGACCTCGACCGACCCGAAGTGGATCCGCGCCTCGCCCCACGGCTCGTCCAGCTCGTCGGCGAGTATCCGGATCGAGGTGGTGTCGCGGGCCATCGTGGAGTACGGCGGGTCGGCGCGCTCGACCAGCGCGACGCCGTCCTCCAGGTCGAGCTGCCTGACCAGGTAGGTGCGGCCCTGGTGGAGGTGCACGGCGCCGTCGTGCACGGTGGTGTGCGCGGAGGACGCGTCCACCGTGCCGAGCAGCCGCCCGGTGCCGTCCTCGACGACCTGCACCGGCTTGCCGCCCTCGCCGCGGATGTCGGTGAGGTCGGCGGCCCGCTCCCGCCGGGTCCAGAACCAGCCGGCCGCCCGCCGCCTGAGCAGCCCGCGCTGCTCCAGCTGCGGCACCAGCGCGGCGGACTCCGGGCCGAACAGCGCGAAGTCGTCCTCGGTGAGCGGCAGCTCGGCCGCCGCGGCGCACAGGTGCGGGGCGAGGACGTACGGGTTGTCCGGGTCGAGGACGGTGGACTCGACCGGCTGCTCGAAGATCGCCTCCGGGTGGTGGACGAGGTACGTGTCGAGCGGGTCGTCGCGGCCGACCATGACCGCGAGCGCGCCCTGCCCGGACCGCCCGGCCCGGCCGGCCTGCTGCCAGAGCGAGGCGCGGGTGCCCGGGTAGCCGGCCAGCAGGACGGCGTCGAGGCCGGAGATGTCGACGCCGAGTTCGAGCGCGGAGGTGGAGGCGAGGCCCAGCAGGCGGCCGGAGTGCAGGTCGCGTTCCAGTGCCCGGCGCTCCTCGGGCAGGTAGCCGCCGCGGTAGGCGGCGACCCGGGCGGGCAGCGAGGCGTCGATCTCGGCCAGCCGCTCCTGGGCGATCAGCGCGACCAGCTCGGCGCCGCGCCGGGAGCGTACGAAGGCGACGGTCCGCACGCCCTGGAGGACCAGGTCGGTGAGGAGTTCCGCGGTCTCGGCGGTGGCGGTGCGGCGGACCGGGGCGCCGTGCTCGCCGGAGAGCTGGGTGAGCGGCGGCTCCCACAGGGCGAAGGCGAGTTCGCCGCGCGGCGAGGTGTCCTCGGTGACCTCGGCGACGGGGACACCGGTGAGGCGGGAGGCGGCCTGGCCTGGGTCGGCGGAGGTGGCGGAGGCGAGCAGGAAGACCGGCTCGGCGCCGTAGCGGGCGCACACCCGCCGCAGCCGGCGCAGCACCTGGGCGACGTGCGAGCCGAAGACACCGCGGTAGGTGTGGCACTCGTCGATGACGACGTAGCGCAGGTTGCGCAGGAAGGAGGCCCAGCGGGCGTGGCCGGGCAGGATGCCGCGGTGCAGCATGTCGGGGTTGGTCAGCACGTAGGTGGCGTACTGGCGGACCCACTCGCGTTCGTCGAACGGGGTGTCGCCGTCGTAGACGGCCGTGCGGATCGCGGTGCCGAGCGGCGCGGCGAGCGCGGTCACGGCGCGGCGCTGGTCGGCGGCGAGCGCCTTGGTGGGCGCCAGGTAGAGCGCCGTCGCGCCCTGCCCGCCCGCGCCCCGGCCCCCGACGCCGCCCGCCCGCCGCCGCCCGGCCCCGGAAGCCGGGCCGGCGCCCGGAGCAGCGCCACCAGCCGAACCGCGGCCGCCCCCCGAGGCGGACCCGGCAACCGAGGCGGAGGCCGAGGCCGACGCCGACGCCGAGCCGGAAGCCCCCGACGCGGCAGCCGACACCCGGCCGCCCCGCGCCCGCGCCCCGGCCCGCGGGCCAGCGCCCGTTCCCGCCTCCGGCACCCCAGCCGCACCAACCCCCTCACCCGCCCCGGACCCCGCATCCGGGCTTGCACTCGAACTCAACTCCGATTCCGACCCGCCACCGGCGCTCGCCCCGGCCGCCGCGCCGCCGCCGTCCGCCGGAGCGGACACCTCCGCCCGAGCGGACACGCCCGCCGGAGCGACCCCGGAAGCCGCCCCGCGCGCCGGAGCGACCCCGTCCGCCCCGTCCAGCAGAGCACTGAGCACCGGCGCCAGATACCCCAGCGACTTGCCCGACGCCGTCCCCGTGGACACGACCACCGACCGGCCGGCGCAGGCCAGGGTGGCCGCCAGCGCCTGATGCGCCCACGGACGGTCGATTCCGGCGGCTCGGATCGCCGCCACCACCTCGGGCCGGATGCCTTCCGGCCAGGATGCATGGCTGCCGACCCGCGGGGGCAGGTGCTCCGTATGGGTGATGCGTGCGGCTCGATCCGCCCCCGCGGCGAGCCGCTCCAAAGCGGCGCCGGGGGAAGGGCGCCTGTGCGCCGACTGCGGAAGTTGATCCTGGGCCATCGGCACTCAGTGTGTCACCGGCGTGCCGGACAAACGCGGTAAGGCGTCGTGCTGGCCCGCTGCGAAGTGATTGAATGCCATCGCGGCGCCGTTCCGTCCCCTACCTTCAGGTGGGAGGCCCCAGGGGGGCGCCGCGTCGATGCAAGGTGCTGGAGGATCCGTGGACCTGTCCCTGTCGACCCGAACCGTCGGCGATCGCACGATCGTCGAAGTCGGCGGCGAGATTGATGTGTACACCGCACCCAAGCTGCGGGAACAGCTTGTGGAGCTCGTGAACGACGGGAGTTATCACCTGGTCGTGGACATGGAGGGAGTGGACTTCCTCGACTCCACCGGACTCGGTGTGCTCGTCGGCGGGCTCAAGCGGGTGCGCGCGCATGAGGGATCGCTGCGTCTGGTGTGCAACCAGGAGCGCATTCTCAAGATTTTCCGAATCACCGGTCTGACCAAGGTGTTCCCCATCCACACCTCGGTTGACGAGGCTGTCGCGGCGACCGACTGACGATGTCGCCCGAGAGGGGTACCGGACGGGTCGCCGTCCGGGCCCCTGTGATGCCCACCCAGAAGACCGAGGGGGAGGCCATGCCCACCGTAGAACTGCTCTTCAGCGCCCAGCCCGAGCATGTGCGCACCGCACGGCTCGTGGCCGCCGCGGTGGCGCGCCGGGCAGGTGTGGACGAGGCGGCTCTCGACGAGGTCCGGCTCGCGGTGGGCGAGGCGTGCAGCCGGGCTGTCGGGCTGCACCGCAGCAACGGCGTGGAAGAGCCGGTACGGGTGATGCTCACCGAGGAGGAGAAGAAGTTCTCCATCGAGGTGGCCGACGAGGTGCCGGGCAACGCGACCGGCTCCTCCCCCGACTCCGGCAGCGACGACGCCGCCGACGACGAGGGCGAGATGGGCCTCGCCGTCATCAGCGGCCTGGTGGACGACGTCGAGGTCATCGAGGGTGAGAGCGGCGGTGTGATCCGGATGAGCTGGCCGACCGCGTCGGTCTAGTCCGCCTCAAGAACCCGCTGAACCGAGCCCTCTCCGAGGCTCCCGGCCCGACCCGACATGACCCTGTCATGCCCGGCCGGGCCCTCTCCTGTGCGGGGAATTCCCTACCGGCACCCTTTTGCGATCATCTGCGGCTCCCTACAATCCGTCCATCTTGCTCAGCTCGCCTGAGCGTCGCGGCTTGTCGAGCCGTAGGAGCCGCACGCCCATGCGCCAAACGTCAAGGAGGACGAATGGCGGGGCTATCCACTACCCCTCACGCGATCGCGGCGGCGCCGGTACTCACCGACGGAAACCGCCTCCTCGTATGGATCATCGCGGTGGTCGCACTGGCCGCTCTGGCGCTCGCCGCGGTCTTGGTACGTCAAGTGCTCGCGTCGGACGAAGGGTCCGACAGCATGAAGAAGATCGCCGCTGCCGTGCAGGAAGGTGCCAACGCCTACCTCGCACGGCAGTTCCGTACTCTCGGGATCTTCGCCGTGGCGGCGTTCTTCCTGCTCATGCTGCTTCCGGCGGACAGTACGTCGCAGCGGATCGGCCGGTCGGTGTTCTTCCTGGTCGGCGCGGTGTTCTCGGCCGTGACCGGCTACGTGGGCATGTGGCTGGCGGTCCGCAGCAACGTACGGGTCGCCGCCGCGGCCAGGGAGGCCACCCCGGCGGAGGGTGAGCCGCCCGCCGACCTGACCACCGTCTCGCACAAGGCGATGAAGATCGCCTTCAGGACCGGCGGCGTGGTCGGCATGTTCACGGTGGGCCTCGGACTGCTCGGCGCGTGCGCCGTGGTCCTGACCTACAAGGCCGACGCGCCCAAGGTGCTCGAGGGCTTCGGCTTCGGCGCGGCCCTGCTCGCGATGTTCATGAGGGTCGGCGGCGGCATCTTCACCAAGGCCGCCGACGTCGGCGCCGACCTGGTCGGCAAGGTCGAGCAGGGCATCCCCGAGGACGACCCGCGCAACGCCGCCACCATCGCGGACAACGTGGGCGACAACGTCGGCGACTGCGCCGGAATGGCGGCCGACCTCTTCGAGTCGTACGCCGTCACCCTGGTGGCCGCGCTGATCCTCGGCAAGGTGACGTTCGGCGACTCCGGCCTGGCGTTCCCGCTGCTCATCCCGGCGATCGGGGTGCTGACGGCAATGGTCGGCATCTTCGCGGTGGCCCCCCGCCGCAACGACCGCGGCGGGATGACGGCCATCACCCGCGGCTTCTTCATCTCCGCGGTGATCTCGCTGGTGGGCGTCGCCATCGCCTGCTACACCTACCTGCCGTCCTCCTACGCCGACCTCAAGGGCGTCGGCACCGACATATCAGGCCACTCCGGCGACCCCCGGGTCTTCGCCCTGGTCGCGGTCGCCATCGGCATCGTGCTGGCCGCGCTGATCCAGCAGCTCACCGGCTACTTCACCGAGACCAGCCGGCGTCCGGTCCGGGACATCGGCAAGACCTCGCTGACCGGCCCGGCCACCGTCATCCTGTCCGGCATCTCGCTCGGCCTGGAGTCGGCGGTCTACTCCGCGGTGCTGATCGGCCTGTCCGTCTACGGGGCGTTCCTGCTCGGCGGCACCTCGGTGTGGCTGGCGCTCTTCGCGGTCGCGCTGGCCGGCACCGGCCTGCTGACCACGGTCGGCGTCATCGTCGCCATGGACACCTTCGGACCGGTGTCCGACAACGCGCAGGGCATCGCGGAGATGTCCGGCGACGTGCACGGCGAGGGCGCCCAGGTGCTCACCGACCTCGACGCGGTCGGCAACACCACCAAGGCGATCACCAAGGGCATCGCCATCGCCACCGCGGTGCTGGCGGCCACCGCCCTGTTCGGCTCGTTCAAGGAGGCCATCGACACGGCGGTGGACAAGGCGCATCCCGCCGCGTCCGACGCCCGCTGGCTCTCGCTCGACATATCCCAGCCCAACAACCTGGTCGGGCTGCTGCTCGGCGCGGCGGTCGTCTTCCTCTTCTCCGGTCTGGCGATCAACGCGGTGTCCCGCTCGGCGGGCTCGGTGGTCTACGAGGTGCGCAGGCAGTTCCGCGAGCACCCCGGGATCATGGGCGGCACCGAACTGCCCGAGTACGGGCGGGTGGTGGACATCTGCACCAGGGACGCACTGCGCGAGCTGGCCACCCCGGGACTGCTCGCCGTGCTGGCGCCGGTAGCGGTCGGCTTCTCGCTCGGCGTCGGCTCGCTCGCCTCGTATCTGGCGGGCGCGATCGGCGCGGGCACCCTGATGGCGGTGTTCCTGGCGAACTCCGGCGGCGCCTGGGACAACGCCAAGAAGCTGGTCGAGGACGGCAACCACGGCGGCAAGGGAAGCGAGGCGCACGCCGCCACCGTCATCGGCGACACGGTCGGCGACCCGTTCAAGGACACCGCGGGCCCGGCGATCAACCCGCTGCTGAAGGTGATGAACCTGGTGGCGCTGCTGATCGCACCGGCGGTGGTGAAGTTCAGCTACGGCGTGGACGCCAACGCGGCGGTGCGGATCACGGTCGCCGCGCTGTCCATCGTGATCATCGTGGTGGCGGTCTACATCTCCAAGCGGCGCGGCATCACGATGGATCAGGACGACGACGGTGAGGGCGGCGGCGACGCGCGGGCCGGCGACGGACCGGTCCGCACCGAGAACGACCCCTCGGTGATCGCCTGACACCGAGCCTGACGCCGATCCGGGCGTCAGCCCGGCACCAACCTGACCCCGACTGAGTTGTCGCACCATCAGACAGGCGGCGGACGACCGGAACTGACCGGTCGTCCGCCGCCTTGCTGCGAACGGCTCCATTGTTGGACGAATATTGACAAAGAACCCCGGCGATTCGCGGTTGCCACCCTTCCCCCGTGTAAGTTCCGGGGCCGTGAGGCCACGGAAGGAACCCATTCGGTGAAGGCGAACAAGAAGTCCACGGCCGCCCTGTGCGGTGCCGCGGCCCTGCTGCTTGCCCTGTCGGCGTGCGGCGGCGACAGCACGGGCAAGAAGCAGGACGACTGGGCCAAGGGCGTCTGCGACCAGGTCGGTGCCCAGACCAAGAAGATCAACGACGCGAACGCGCAGATCTCCAAGGTGGACAGCGGGGGCAAGCCGGCGGACCTGAAGGCGGCGGACTCCGCCGCGTTCCAGTCGATCTCCGACGCGTACGAGTCGCTCGCCTCGATCTTCACCAAGGCGGGTCCCGCGCCGGGCGACGACGGCGCGAAGTTCCAGCAGAACGCGGTGTCGGCGTTCAACAACCTCTCCAGCCAGTACGCGGCGCTCAAGACGAAGGCGGACGCGCTCGACACCAGCAGCCAGACCAAGTTCGCGCAGAGCCTCAAGGGCGTCTCGGACGCGCTGGCGAAGACCGTCACCGGCGCGGAGACCTCGCTCAACACGCTGCGCGAGGGCGACATGGGCAAGGCGCTCGCCAAGCAGCCCGGCTGCCAGGCCACCGCCCCGTCCGGCTCCGCCTCGCCGTCACCGTCCTAGACACCGGCCCGGTCCGTCCTGGACACCGGCCCGGTCCGTCCTGGACACCGGCCCGGTCCGTCCTGGACACCGGCCCGGTCCGTCCTGGACACCGGCCCGGTCCGTCCTGGACACCGGCCCGGCCGAGACCCCGGACCCCGGCGAATCCACACCCGACGGCCCGGCGCCCCGCAGGAAGGGCGCCGGGCCGCCCCCGTTCCGCGACAATGGGCGGGTGAGTACGCCCCTCCTCCCCGCCCCCGGGAGTACCCCGTCCCTGCGCGCGGACCTGCGCGCCGCCGACTTCACCGCCGACGGCTGCCTCGATCTGCTCGGCGCCGCCGGCTACGCGGCGCTGTCCCGCGCCGAGACCGTGCCCGCGCTGCGTGCCACCCGCGGCCGCGGCCCGCTGGAGAGCCTGATCCGGCTGTTCCTGCTGCAACGCCCGGTGCCCTACGAGCAGGCCCGCGCGGCCCTGCCCGGCGGCCCTGAGCGGCACGGCCTGGAGCGGTACGAGGCCGACGGCTGGCTGCGCCGCGACGGCGACGAGGTGCGGGCCACCGTCGACGTACGGCCCTACGCGGGCGACGGCGGCGAGGACTGGTGGATCGTGTCCGACCTCGGCTGCGCGGTCGGCGGCGCGGGCGGCATCGGAGGCGCGGGCAGCGCCGCCGGGGTGGCCCGGGCCGACCTGGTGCTCGGCGTCGGCGGCGCGTCCACCACGCTGGCGGGCCTGACCGTCCGCGAACCGGTGGGCAGCGCGCTCGACCTCGGCACCGGATCCGGCGTCCAGGCGCTGCACACCTCCCGGCACGCCTCCCGGGTCACGGCCACCGACGTCAACCCGCGCGCACTGCACTTCACCCGGCTGACCCTCGCGCTGTCCGGCGCCCCGGAGGCCGACCTGCGGCAGGGCAGCCTGTACGAGCCGGTGGGCGACGAGCGGTACGACCTGATCGTGTCCAATCCGCCGTTCGTGATCTCGCCGCAGGGCCGGTTCACCTACCGGGACGGCGGAATGGCCGGCGACGACCTGTGCCGGCTGCTCGTCCAGCAGTCAGCCGACCGGCTCAACGACGGCGGCTGGTGCCAGCTGCTCGCCAACTGGCAGCACACCGAGGGCCAGGACTGGCGCGAGCGGCTCGCCTCCTGGGTGCCGGCCGGCTGCGACGCCTGGATCGTCCAGCGCGAGGTGCAGGACGTCACCCAGTACGCCGAGCTGTGGCTGCGCGACGGCGGCGACCACCGGGCCGATCCGGCCGAGTACGCCGCCCGCTACGACGCCTGGCTGGAGGAGTTCGAGCAGCGCAAGGTCAACGGGGTCGGCTTCGGCTGGATCACGCTGCGCAAGTCCGGCGGCGACCGCAACGCCATCACCGTGGAGGAGTGGCCGCACCCGGTGGAGCAGCCGCTCGGCCCGCACATCGCGGCCTGGTTCAGCCGGCAGGACTTCCTGCGCGCGCACGATGACGCGGCGCTGCTCGGGGCGAGGTTCCGGCTGGCGCCCGAGGTGGTGCAGGAGCAGGTGGGGCTGCCCGGCGCGGAGGACCCGGAGCACGTGGTGCTGCGCTCGGCGCGCGGTATGCGGCGGGCCGCCGTGGTGGACACGGTGGGCGCGGGCTTCGCCGGGGTCTGCGACGGCACGCTGCCGGCCGGCCGGATCCTGGACGCGATCGCCCAGCTGCTCGGCGAGGACCCGGTGGTGCTGCGCGACCGTACGCCGGAGTCGATCCGGCTGCTGGTGGAGCAGGGCTTCCTGGAGCCGGTCACCGACTGACGCGCGCGCCCGGTGCCATCGCTCGGTCGAACGACAGGAAGCCGGTCAGACAAGCCCGGTCATACGACGTTCCGTACGACCGCCCACAGGACGGCCACGGCCAGCACCGCGTACGACGCCCTCGGCCCCATCCGCACCGGCCGCCGCCTGCCCCGCAGCCCGTCCACCAGCCAGCGTCCGGCGAACCACAGGATCACCGGCGAGCTGACGAACAGCAGCGCGTTCTCGTGGAAGGCGCGGACCGGGTCCGCGTGCAGCAGGTCGTACACCATTCGTGTGGCGCCGCAGGCCGGGCAGAGCAGTCCGGTGGCCCAGTTGAACGGGCAGCGCGGCAGCCAGTGCCCCGACTGGTGCGGGTCGTTGCGGTACACCCAGAAGGACCCGGCGATCCCGGCGGCCAGCAGCCCGAGCGGCGGCGCGGCCGGATGCCCCGTCCAGCGGGCCACCAGCCCGCGCAGGCCGCCGGGCCCGCCGGGCTCGTCCGGCCGGGGGGCACGGGTCGGCCCCGGGACGCGGAACGGCACCGCCGGCCGGCCCGTCACCCGCGGAGGGGACGCGCCGGCCGGCGGTTGACGAACCGTCTCAGCCACGCAGCACGCGGCCCTGCGCGTCGGTCGCGTTGTTCCCCGCCAGCAGCATGATGCCGTCGATCAGCGCCCAGATGCCCAGGCCGCCGCAGGTGAAGAGCTGGCCGAGGGCCATGCCGGTGTGACCGGTGTAGAAGCGGCCGATGCCGAGGCCGCCCAGGAAGAGCTGCAGCACGCCGGCCACGATCTTCGACTTGTCCGAATACGGACGGCCGTAGGGGTCGTAGCCGTAGGGCGCGTTCGGGTCACCGGTGAAGGTGCCGGGGGGCGCGTAGCCCGCCGGGCCGCCGGGGTACGCACCCGGTGCGGCCTGCGGATAGCCGTATCCTGGCTGCTGGCCGCCCTGCTGCGGGTAGCCGTAGCCGGGCTGCTGCTGCGGCGGTTGCTGGCCATACGGATTCTGGCCATACGGATTCTGTTCGGACATTCCCGTCCCCCTGCGCTGTGCGTGCGTCGGTCGTCGTCGTAAGACGACATCTTTGCAGCCCCGACCCGTCCGCGTCCCGCCCCCGCCCACCTCGGACGCCCCCGATCCCGTGCGGAGCCCGGCCGGCGGCGCAAATGGACCGTGCTGCCCGTCCATGCGGCAGACAGACCGCTTGTCGGGTTACCGTTCGGATGGCGTTGTGGACTTTTCCCGTTTGACACGGGACCGGGAGGTACGGTCACACTCCGCAGCGACACCCCTTCGAACCGGAGAGAAGAGCGAAGTTGTCCCCGACCCGCGAGAGCGCACCGTCCGGCCGCCGGCTCGTCATCGTCGAGTCGCCTGCCAAGGCGAAGACGATCAAGGGCTACCTCGGCCCCGGCTATGTCGTCGAGGCCAGCGTCGGGCACATCCGCGACCTCCCCAACGGGGCCGCCGAAGTGCCGGCGGAGTACAAGGGCCAGCCCTGGGCGCGGCTCGGCGTCAACGTGGACAGCGACTTCCAGCCGATCTACGTCGTCAACGCGGACAAGAAGGCGCAGGTCAAGAAGCTCAAGGACCTGCTCAAGGAGTCCGACGAACTCTTCCTCGCCACCGATGAGGACCGCGAGGGCGAGGCCATCGCCTGGCACCTGCAGGAGATCCTCAAGCCCAAGGTGCCGGTGCACCGGATGGTCTTCCACGAGATCACCAAGGACGCCATCCAGGAGGCGGTCCGCAACCCGCGCGAGCTGAACCAGCGGCTGGTGGACGCCCAGGAGACCCGCCGCATCCTCGACCGCCTCTACGGCTACGAGGTCTCCCCGGTGCTGTGGAAGAAGGTCATGCCGCGGCTGTCGGCGGGCCGCGTGCAGTCCGTGGCCACCCGGCTCGTGGTGGAGCGGGAACGCGAGCGGATGGCGTTCAGGACGGCCTCGTACTGGGACCTGACCGGCACTTTCGACACCGGCCGCAGCGGCGACGCCTCCGACCCGTCGACGCTGAACGCCCGGCTGGTCAGCGTGGACGGCCGCCGGGTCGCCCAGGGCCGCGACTTCGACGCCTCCACCGGCGCGCTCAAGGGCGGCTCGGCCGTCCTGCACCTGGACGAGGAGAACGCCCGCGCGCTGGCCGCCGCCCTCGCGGACACCGCCTTCGCGGTCCGCAGCGTCGAGTCCAAGCCGTACCGGCGCTCGCCGTACGCCCCGTTCCGCACCACCACCCTCCAGCAGGAGGCGTCGCGCAAGCTCGGCCTCGGGGCCAAGGCCACCATGCAGGTCGCGCAGAAGCTGTACGAGAACGGCTTCATCACCTATATGCGTACCGACTCCACGACGCTGTCCGAGACCGCGATCCGGGCGGCCCGCGCGCAGGTCACGCAGCTGTACGGGGCGGAGTACCTGCCCGACAAGCCACGCGTGCACGCCGGCAAGGTGAAAAACGCGCAGGAGGCGCACGAGGCGATCCGCCCGTCCGGCGACCGCTTCCGCACCCCCGCCGAGACCCGGCTGACCGGCGACCAGTTCCGGCTGTACGAGCTGATCTGGATGCGCACGGTCGCCTCGCAGATGAAAGACGCGGTCGGCCAGTCCGTCACCGTCAAGGTCGCCGGCACCTCCGCGGACGGCAGGGACGCCGAGTTCTCCGCGTCCGGCAAGATCATCACCTTCCACGGCTTCCTCAAGGCGTACGTCGAAGGCGCCGACGACCCCAACGCCGAGCTCGACGACCGCGAGCGCCGGCTGCCGCAGGTCGCCGAGGGCGACGCGCTGACCGCCCGGGAGATCACCGCCGACGGCCACTCCACCAAGCCGCCGGCCCGCTACACCGAGGCCAGCCTGGTCAAGGAGCTCGAAGAGCGCGAGATCGGCCGCCCGTCCACGTACGCGACGATCCTGGGCACGATCCTGGACCGCGGCTACGTCTTCAAGAAGGGGACGGCGCTGGTCCCGACGTTCCTGTCGTTCGCCGTCGTCAACCTGCTGGAGAAGCACTTCGGCTGGCTGGTCGACTACGACTTCACCGCCTCCATGGAGGACGACCTCGACCGGATCGCCCGCGGCGAGGCGCAGTCCGTGCCGTGGCTGCGGCGCTTCTACTTCGGCTCCGAGGACGGCGACGGCGCCACGGCCGCGCTGCCGGCCGGCGGCAACGGCAACGGCGACGCCGGCTCCGCCGCGCACCGCACCGCGGGCGGCAACGGTGACGGCGACCACCTCGGCGGCCTCAAGGAACTCGTCGAGGACCTCGGCGCGATCGACGCCCGGGAGATCTCGTCCTTCCCGGTCGGCAACGGCATCGTGCTGCGCGTCGGCCGCTACGGCCCGTACATCGAGCGCGGCGAGAAGGGCGAGGAGGACCACCGGCGGGCCGACGTCCCCGAGGACCTGCCGCCCGACGAGCTCGACGTCGAGTACGCCGAAGAGCTGTTCGCCCGCCCCAGCGGCGACTTCGAGCTCGGCGACGACCCGGCCACCGGCCGTCCGATCATCGCCAAGGACGGCCGCTACGGTCCCTACGTGACCGAGGTGCTGCCCGAGGACACCCCCAAGACCGGCAAGAACGCGGTCAAGCCGCGCACCGCCTCGCTCTTCAAGTCGATGTCCCTGGACACCGTCACCCTGGAGGACGCGCTCAAGCTGATGTCGCTGCCGCGGGTGGTCGGCAAGGACCCCGAGGGCGTCGAGATCACCGCGCAGAACGGGCGCTACGGGCCGTACCTGAAGAAGGGCACGGATTCGCGCTCGCTGGAGAACGAGGACCAGCTGTTCTCGATCACGCTCGACGAGGCGCTGGCGATCTACGCGCAGCCCAAGCAGCGCGGCCGGGCCGCGGCGAAGCCGCCGCTGAAGGAACTGGGCACCGACCCGGTCAGCGAGCGCCCGGTGGTCGTGAAGGACGGCCGCTTCGGTCCGTACGTGACCGACGGCGAGACGAACGCGACGCTGCGGCGCGACGACGAGGTCGAGTCGATCACACCTGAGCGCGGGTACGAGCTGCTGGCGGAGAAGCGGGCGAAGGGCCCGGCGAAGAAGACGGCGAAGAAGGCGCCCGCGAAGAAGGCTTCCCCGGCGAAGAAGGCCGCGGCGCCGAAGAAGGCCCCCGCGAAGAAGGCTTCCCCGGCCAAGAAGGCCACCACGGCAGCCGCGAAGAAGTCCACGGCCCCGGCCACCGACTAGCCCCCGTCCGGCCGGGGCCCCGTTAGCGGCTGCCGCCGCGCGGGGCCCGCACATCGCTCCCGGCTGGCAGGGGCGCTTTTTAAGGGGCGCGGGGCTGTTGTCTTTTTGCGGCTGGCGCCGCGTGGGCGCGATTTGTCCCGGCTTCCCCAGGGGCGCGGGCCTGTTGCCGATTTGCGGCTGCCGCCGCGTGGGCGCGAGCACGGGCCCCGTCAGGGGCGCGGGGCTGTTGTCTTTTTGCGGCTGGCGCCGCGTGGGCGCGATTTGTCCCGGCTTCCCCAGGGGCGCGGGGAACTGCGCGACAAGCCACGGCGGTGGCGCGCCTTACCACCGGCCCGAAGGGGCTGGTCCTGTTGTTTTCCGGCCTCCCCCAACCTTCGGCCGGGGGTGCCCCCAGGCCGGTGGTGGGCTGGTGGCGCAGTTCCCCGCGCCCCTGAAAAGCGCCCCTGCGGGCCGGGAGCGATGTGCGGGCCGGGCGGGGCGGCGCGGTGGTGGGGGCGGAGGGCTCGTCGGCTTCACCGGGCCGGAGGCCGCTAGGCTGTTGGGATGACGCCATCCGAGCAGCCGGCCTCCGCAGACGTCAGCGACGTTTCCGCCTCCGCCGCGTCCGCGGGCGACGCCTTCGCCGCCGACCTGGCCGCGGACTCCCGCGAGCGCGCGGTGGGCGCGCTGCTGAAGATCCCCGCCCTGCGCAAGCTGTGGAGCGCCCAGATGACGGGCGCGGTCGCCGACCGCCTCGGCCTCCTCGTGCTGCTGGTGCTCGCCTTCCAGGCCGCCGTCTCCGCGAGTTCCTTCGGCGGCGGCTACCGCGGCGTCGGCTTCGCCATCGCGATCGTCTTCGGCGCCCGCCTGCTCGCCACCCTGCTCTTCGGCGCCGTGCTGCTCGGCCCGCTGTCCGCGCTCACCGCGGAGGACGGCCCGCTCGACCGCCGCTGGACGATGATCGGCGCCGACGCCGTACGCCTGGCGCTGTTCATCATCGCGCCGCTGTGGATCACCTGGGTACCGGATTCGGCCATCGCCTGGCTGCTGATCACCGCCTTCGTCACCGGTCTGGCCGAACGCCTGTGGGCGGTCGCCAAGGACGGCGCCGCGCCCCTGCTGCTGCCGCCGCCCGGTGACACCTCGGTACGTCCCGCGCCCGACCACCTCGCCACCCTGCACCGGCTCGACCTGCGGACAAGCTTCGTCGCGTTCCCGATCGCCGCCGCCGCCCTGGTGGTCATCACGCTGGTGAACACGCTGATCGCGGTCGGCATCGACTGGTTCCACCTGCACCAGGTGGCGCTGTCCTCGTACGTCGCGGCCGGCCTGTTCTCGTCCTCGATCGCCGAGCTGTACCTGCTGCAACTGCCCGGCGGCACGGCGTCCCGGCCGCGTTCCCCGCTGGAGGGGCTGCGCAGGCCCAAGGGCCCGGCCGGCGCGGAGAACGGCAGGACCGGCGCGCTGCCGCTGTTCGTACTCGCCACCAGTGCGGTGGCCGGCGCGATCGCCGCAGCTGTGGCGGTTTCCGTGCTGCACGCCGCCGACCTCGGCTTCGGCCCGACCGGCTTCGGGCTGCTCGTCCTCGCGCTGACCGGCGGCACGGTCGTCGGCATCCGGATCGCGCCCCGTACGCTGCCCGGCCTGTCCAGGCGGCGGCTGCTCGCGCTGTCCATCGGCGTCACCGGCCTTGGGCTGCTGCTGACCGGTGTCGTCGCCGAGCCGGCCACCGTCCTGCTGATCGCGGCTCTGGCCGGCATCGCGGCCGGTGTGGCGGCCAACACCGGGCACACCCTCGTCGAGCAGGAGGCCGAGGAGCCGCGCCGGGCCCGTACCGCCGAACACCTGCGGTCGGTCTCGCGGGCCGTGCTCGGCGTCACCGCGATCGTCGCGCCGCTGCTGGCCGCCGCGATCGGGCCGCGCCGGATCCACAACGGGCACTTCACGTTCGACCACGGCGGCGCCGCTTACACGTTGATACTGGTCGGCGCGCTGCTGCTGCCGGTCGCCGCGCTCGTCCTGGCCAAGGCCGACGACCGCAGCGGCGTCACCCTGCGGCGCGACCTGCGCGAGTCGCTGCGCGGCGGCGAACCCGACACAGCTGCGTCGGCCACCGGGTTCTTCATCGCCATAGAGGGCGGTGACGGGGCCGGGAAGTCCACCCAGGTCGAGGCGCTCGCGGACTGGATCCGCAGCAAGGGCCACGAGGTGGTCGTCACCCGCGAACCCGGCGCCACTGCCGTCGGTAAGCGGCTGCGGTCAATCCTGCTTGACGTCTCCTCTGCGGGCCTTTCGCACCGCGCCGAGGCGCTGCTGTACGCCGCCGACCGCGCCGAGCACATCGAGTCCGTGGTGCGGCCCGCGCTGGAACGTGGCGCGGTCGTCATCTCCGACCGCTACATCGACTCCTCGGTCGCCTACCAGGGCGCGGGCCGCGACCTCGCGCCGACCGAGATCGCCCGGATCAACCGCTGGGCCACGACGGGCCTCGTACCGCACCTGACCGTGCTGCTCGACGTCACGCCCGAGGCCGCGCGGGAACGCTTCACCGAGGCGCCGGACCGGCTGGAGTCGGAGCCGGTGGAATTCCACCAGCGGGTCAGGGCCGGATTCCTCACGCTGGCCGCCGCGGACCCCGGCCGCTACCTCGTGGTGGACGCCGGGCAGGCGCCCGAGGCCGTCACCACCGTCGTACGGCACCGGCTCGACCAGATCCTGCCGCTCTCCGAGCAGGAGATCGAGGCGCGCGCGGAGGCCGAGCGCAAGGCCGCCGAGGAGGCGGCCCGGCTGGCCGCGGAGGAAGCCGCCCGCAAGGCGGCGGAGGAGCGCGCCGAGCGCGAGCGGCAGGCGCAGCTGGAGAAGCTGCGCCGCGAGGAGGAGGAACGGCGGCTCGCCGCCGAGGAGGCCGCCCGCCAGGAAGCGGCCGAGCGCGAGGCCGCGCGGGCCGCGGAGGCGGCGCGGCTGCGCCAGGAGGAAGCCGACCGCATCGCCGCGGAGGAGCGCGCCCGCCGCGAGGCGGAGGAGGCGGCCCGCGCCGCGGAGCAGGCCCGGTTGCGCCGGCTCGCCGAGGAGCAGTCGCGGCTGCGCGCCGAGGCGGAGGAGCGGCGGGTGGAGAAGCAGCGCAAGGCGGAGGAGGCGCTGCTCCGCGCGGAGGCCGCCCGCACGGCTGCGGCCGCGGCCGCGGCGACGGCGGCGGCTGCTTCGGAGACGTCGTCCGAGGTGTCGTCGGAGGCGCCGTCGGAGGCGTCCGAGGCTTCGGATGGCGATGACGTGGAACGGACGGCGGTTCTGCGACCGGTTCCGCAGGACGCGGGGTCGGATTCGTCCGACAGTACGACGACGGTGACGCCGGTGGTGCCGGACGAGGCTGAGTCCGGTTCGGCGGCCGACGAGACGGCGGTGATGCCGCCGGTGGAGACCGGGCCGGCGGCTGACGAGACGGCTGTGCTGCCGCCTGTTCGGGAGTCGGACTCGTCGGAGACCACGACGGTCATTCCGCCGGTGGCCCCGCAGCAGCAGCCGCCGTCGGACTCGTCCGAGACGACGACGGTGATTCCGCCGGTGGTGCCGACCGAGGGGGAGTCCGGCCCGGCGGCCGACGAGACCGCCGTGCTCCCGCCCGTCGGGGACGACCCGGCCGACCGCGTGCCGCCGTGGCTCTTCCGCCCGGAGAACCCGTCCGGCGACGAGCGCACCCGCGAGATGCCCCCCGGTCAGCAGTCCCCCCAGCGCCCGACGCCGCCGCGCCGCCCGCGCCCGGACTGGGCGGAGGAGACGCCCCTGGACGATCTCCCCACCCTGGCGGACGAACTGCTGGGCCCGCACGACGAGGATCCCCGCCCTCCGGCCCGCTAGCCCACCCCCACCGGCCCGCGGCGGGCCCCGGACCTGCGGCCCCGTCGTGGCTGGTGGCGCAGTTCCCCGCGCCCCTTTGGGGCCCGGGCCGGGGCAAACGCGGACGCTTTGGTGGTTGTCCTGGTGCGGGGTGTGCCCCGGTAGGGGCGCGGGGAACTGCGCGACAAGCCACGGCGGGCCGGCAGGTGGCCGCTTGCCTTCCCACCCGTAGAGCTGGGTTGTCCTGGTGCGGGGTGTGCCCCGGTAGGGGCGCGGGGAACTGCGCGACAAGCCACGATGGACCGGCAGGTGACCGCTTGCCTTCCCACCCGTAGAGCTGGGTTGTCCTGGTGCGGGGTGTGCCCCGGTAGGGGCGCGGGGAACTGCGCGACAAGCCACGATGGACCGGCAGGTGACCGCTTGCCTTCCCACCCGTAGAGCTGGGTTGTCCTGGCGGGGGGTGTGCCCCGGTAGGGGCGCGGGGAACTGCGCGACAAGCCACGGCGGACCGGCGGGTGGCCGTTTGCCTTCCCACCCGTAGAGCTTGGTTGCCCCGGCGTGGGGTGTGCCCCGGTAGGGGCGCGGGGAACTGCGCGACCAGCCACGGCGGGCCGGCAGGTGCCGCTTCGGGTGGGCTCGCGCGCCCGCTGTGCGGGTGGGTTCGACACAATGGGCGCGTGCGGTATCTGGTGTTGGGGGTCACGGAAGTGTGGGCCGAGGGGCGCGTCGTCCCCCTCGGCGGAGGCCGGCTGCGCGCGCTCGTCGCCGCGCTCGCGCTGCACGGGGGGCGCGTCGTGTCCGTGGAGGAGCTCGTCGGGGAGGTGTGGGCGGGGGAGCCGCCCGCCGACGCGACGGGGGCGCTACAGGCCCTGGTGGCCCGGCTGCGCCGCATCCTGGGCCGGGAGGCCGTCGCCTCGGAGCCGGGCGGCTACCGCCTCACCACCGGGCGCGACGCAGTCGACCTGTACGAGTTCGAGCAGCTCCTGCACGCCGGCGAAGCCGCCCTCGCCGCCGGCGACCCGGCCTCCGCCGCTGACACCCTGACCCGCGCCCTCGCGTTGTGGCGCGGCCCCGCCCTGGCCGACCTCCCGGACCGGGCGTCCGCCGCCGCCCGCCCCGAGGCGCTGCGCCAGACCGCCCTGCGCCTGCGCATCGACGCGGACCTCGCCCTCGACCGCGCCGCCGACGCGCTCCCGGTGCTGCGCGAGGCGGTCGCGGACCACCCGCTGGACGAGGCGTTCCGGGTCCAGCTGATCCGGGCGCTGCGCGCCGAGGGCCGCACCGCCGACGCGCTGGTGGCCTTCGACGAGGCCAGGACCGTACTGGCCGACACCCTCGGCGCGGACCCGGGCCCGGAGCTGCGGGCCCTGCACGCCGAGCTGCTGCGCCGGCAGCCCGTCCAGCAGCCGGCCAAGGCGCAGAAGCCGCGTCCCGGCAGCAACCTCCGCACCCGCCTGACCAGCTTTGTCGGCCGCGAAGCGGACCTCGCCGACATCCGCGCGGACCTGTCCACCGCCCGCCTGGTGACCCTCACAGGGCCGGGCGGCTCCGGCAAGACCCGGCTCTCCCAGGAGGCCGCGGAGTCCGTCGAGGCCGGCTACCCCGACGGCGTCTGGATGGCCGAGCTGGCCCCGCTGGACGACCCCGCCGCCATCCCGCACGCCGTGCTGAGCGCGCTGGGCCGCCGCGATGCCCAGGGCCTGCCGCCGGGCCCGATGCGGCTGGAAGCGGCGCAGGAGGACCCGGTCGCGCGGCTGCTCGAACACTGCGCGCCCCGCCGCCTGCTGCTGGTGCTCGACAACTGCGAGCACGTCATCGCGGCCGCCGCCGAGCTGACCGCCGAGCTGCTGGGCGGCTGCCCCGACATCACCGTGCTGACCACCAGCCGGGAGCCGCTCGGCGTGCCCGGCGAGGTCGTCCGGCCGGTGGAGCCGCTGCCGCCGGCGACCGCGTACCGGCTGTTCGCCGAGCGCGCCGCCACCGTGACGCCGGGCGCGGTCTCGTACGACAGCTCCGACGAGCAGGCGGTCCGGGAGATCTGCCGGCGGCTCGACGGCCTGCCACTGGCGATCGAACTGGCCGCGGCCCGGCTGCGGGCGCTGTCCCCGCGGCAGATCGCCGACCGGCTGGACGACCGCTTCCGGCTGCTGACCAGCGGCAGCCGTACGCTGCTGCCCCGCCAGCAGACCCTGCGCGCGGTGGTCGACTGGAGCTGGGAGCTGCTGACCGAGGAGGAACGGGCGACGCTGCGGGCCTTCAGCGTCTTCGCCGGCGGCTGCACGCTGTCGGCCGCGGAGGCGGTGTGCGGCCCGGGCGCGCTGGAGACGGTGGCGCAGCTGGTGGACAAGTCGCTGGTGGTCGCGGACCGGCCGACCGGGCTCGGCGTGCGCTACCGGCTGCTGGAGACGATCCACGAGTACGCCGCCGAGCACGCCGCCGCGCGGCCGGACGAGCTGGCCGCGGCGGCCGGCCGGCACACCGCGTACTACCTGGAGCTGGCCCGTACTGCCGACGCGGGGCTGCGCGGCTCGGACCAGATGCGCTGGTTCGACGTCCTGGAGACGGAGCTCGACAACGTCCGCGCCGCCCTGGCCCGCACCATCGGCGCCGGCCAGGAGGAGCAGGCGATCGGGCTGTCGCTGGCCATGGGCTGGTTCTGGTGGCTGCGCAACTACCGCGACGAGGCGGACGTCTGGCTCGGCCAGGTGGCCGCGCTCAGCGAGATGCCCGAGGACCGGGACGACCCGATGTACTGGCCGCGCACCGACCTGCGGATGCTGCGGCTGTTCGTGGAGAGCGACCACGCCTCGGAGGCGCAGTGGCAGTCCGAGGGGATGCGGACGACCGCGACCCGGCTGGCGGACGCCTACAGCGGGGCCGGCCCGGAGGCGGCGCGCTTCCCCGGCCTGCTCTGGCCGTTCACCACGTACCTGCTCGGCGACACCATCGACATCCGCGACCACACCCAGGTCGTGGTCGAGAACTGCCGGGCGCACGGCGGCGACTGGGAGCTCGCGGCGGCGCTGATGTTCCGCACCCATGTGGCGGCCGACGCGCCCGGCGGCCTCGCCGACGCCGACGCGGACTGGTCGGAGCTCGAAGCGCTCAACGAGCGGCTCGGCGACCGCTGGATCCGCGCCCAGGTGCACGGCGGGCGGGCGGAGGTGCAGATCGCCCGCGGCCAGTACGGGCAGGCTCGCGCGAACATCGAGATCGCCCACCGCCTCGGCCGCGACCTGGGCTCCAACAGCGAGGCGGCGTTCCTGCTCGCCAGGCTCGGCGACATCGCGCACCGCGACGGCGACGACGAGGCCGCCGGCAAGCTGCTCGACGAGGCGATGGAGGAGGCCGAGCGCTACTACGTCCCCGACGCCCGCACCTACATCCGCTACCTGCGGGCCGTGCTGCTGCTGCGGCGCGGCGAGGTCCGGGCCGCGGCGGAGCTGTGCGGGCTGGCCGGCGGGCAGATCGCCGACGGCACGCCGCCGCCCACGTTCCACGTGATGCTCAGCGGGCTCCGCGCCCGGATCAGCGCGGCGCAGGGCGACCCGCACGGCGCCCTGACCGAGGCCGCCGGCGGGCTGCGCAGGGCGATCGGCGTGGGCTGCAACGAGCCGATCCTCGGCGGCCTGATGGACTCCGCGGCCGAGATGCTCTCGTCGGTGGACGAGCTGCGTGCCGCGGAGGTGCTGCGGGCGGCGGCGACCGCGGTGCGCGGCCCGCTGCCGCGAACCGTCCCCGAGCAGGAGTGGGCGGACGCGGTGCAGGCCCGCGCGGCGGCCGGGCTGACCGCGGCGGACCGCTCGGCGGCGGCCGCCGAGGGCGCGGACCTTGCCCCGGACGACGCGGTGTCGCTGCTCACCGAACTGGCCGCGGCATGTCCGCCGGCAAAGTCGAGCGGATTGCCGGACAGCGGGGAATAACGAACATTGAGGTTCGGGTTATTCCTGTTTGATAATTCAAGGAAAATTTCCGGCCGGACAGCGACGGCCGGGTTTTACGACCGGGAGTGAGCGTTACGTGAAAGTCGAGATCTACAGCGACATCGCCTGCCCGTGGTGCTACCTCGGCAAGGCCAGGTTCGAGCGCGCGCTCGCCGCTTTCCCGGACGCCGACTCGGTCGAGGTCGTCTACCGGCCGTTCCAGCTCGACCCGTCGGCGCCGTACGAGCCGCTGCCGCACCGCGAGGTGCTCGCGGCCAAGTACGGACCGCAGGCCGCCGCGATGGACGACCGGCTGGCCGCGATGGGCGCCGCCGAGGACATCACGTTCGACTTCGACACGGTGCTGGAGAACAACTCGCTCCCGGCCCACCGCCTGCTGCGCTTCGCCCTGGAGGAGTACGGCCCGGAGGCGCAGGTCAGGCTCAAGGGGCGGCTGATGGCCGGCCACTTCGGCGAGGGCATGGACATCGGCGACCACGAGCACCTGACGGACGCGGCCGTGATCGTCGGCCTTGACCGGGACGCGGTGGCCGCCTTCCTGGACGGCGACGAACTGCACGACGAGGTGCTCGACGACATCGAGCAGGCACGGGAGTTGGGCATCACCGCGGTGCCGACGTTCGTCTTCGAGGAGCAGTGGGCGGTGCAGGGCGGCCAGGAGAGCGAGGCGTTCCTGCGGGTGCTCGAACAGGTGGCCAAGGACACGGCTGCCGGGGCGGACAGCTGACCGGCGCCGCTCCCGGCGGGCGACCGGCCTGACCGCTGACCGGCGCCGCTCCTGGCGGGCGACCGGCCTGACTGTTGCCCCTACGGGCAGTTGATGACCGAGTCGGCCCAGTCCGCCAGGTTGGCGAGGCCGAACGGGCCGCCGCCGGCGGGCCGTACGACCAGCCGCAGCGTGTCGTACCCGGTGATGCCCACGTGCACGGGCACCGCCGGGTCACCGGCGCTGACCTGGCCGGACGACCACAGCCTGGTGTCGTCCCCGTAGACCGAGAAGCGCACCGAGCCGCGCCCCCACTTGGCCAGGTCGTCAAGCCCCGCCTTGGCGTCGTACGAGACGCAGGCGCGGTTGAGGTCGATGGTCAGGCTGGACGGGGCGTGCACGGTGATGCCGTGCGTGTACTGGACGCCGCCGATGCCGAGGCCCCAGCGGTCCCACCACCAACTGCGGGCCGACGGGCGGATGGTGGGCGCGGAGTCGTCACCTAGGCCGCTGACGCCAAGCGAGTTGAGCTTGTACGCGACCGGCGCGGGCGGCGGAGCCGGGGTCGGGGTCGGAGTCGGCGTGGGCTTCGGCGGGGGAGGCGGGGCCGGCTTCGGGGACGGCGGCGGGGTGGGCTTCGGGGCCGGCTTGGGCGCCGGCTTCGGGCTGGGCGTGGGCTTCGGCTTCGCCGGGGGAGACGCGGTGGGCTTCGGCGCCGGTGCGGAGGCGGCCGGCGGCGCGGGCGGTGCCGGCTTGGGGGCCGGGGGCGCCGGGCTCGGCGCGGGCGGCGGTGCCGGCTTGGGCGTCACCGGGGCCACGACCGGGGCCTTGGCCTGCGGCTTCGCCGGCTTCTCATGGCCGCCGGTGAGCGTGAAGGCGAAGGCGACACCGGCCGCGGCGACCACGACGGCCGCGGCGATCCCGATCTTCGCGGGCGCGCCCAGTCCCTCACCCGCGGCGCCGGCGCCTGCCGCGCCCGCCCCGCTGCTGGAGCCGCCCGCAGCCGCCATGGCGGTGCCCGCGGCGGCGCCACCCGCGGCAGCCGCGCCGCCCACGGCCGCGGCACCGGCCGCCGCCTTGGCGGCGGCCACGGCGGCGAACCAGCCGATGTAGGCGATCGGCAGCATGCCCTTGAGCGTGGCGTTGAGGTCGGCCAGCTCGCGCGAGGCGGCGGTGCAGCGCGCGCACTCCTTGAGGTGCCGGTTCAACTCCCGGTCGGCACGCAGCCGCAGGCCGCCGCGGGCGTGCGCGCCGAGCCGGTCGGCATAGCGCGCGCACTCGCCGCCGCCGGTCAGCGTGGAGCTGACGTGCGCCTGGAGATACGCCTGCCGCAGGCCCTCACGGGCCCGGTGGGCCAGTACGGCGGTGGCGTTGGGGGTCAGGCCGAGCAGCGGCGCGATGGCGCTCGGCGACTCCTCCTCGACGGCGGTGTGCCACAGCACGGTCTGCCAGCGCTCGGGCAGGGTGCGGAACGCCTGGATGGCGAGCGACTGCTCGGCCTCGTGCATCGCGCGCACGTCGGCGCCCTGCTCGCTGTTCTCGGCGGCGGCCGTGGAGCCGGCGGCGGAGACGGCGAACACCGCGAAGTCCTCGACCAGTTGCTCGCGGCGGGCGGTGTTGCCCCACGAGGCCGCGACCCGGCGGACGGTGGTGAGCAGGTAGGCGCGGACCGCGGACTCCGGGCCGCTGCCGCCGCGGATCGCCTGGAGCGTCCGGGCGAAGACCTCGCCGGTGAGATCCTCGGCGGTGTGCGCGTCACGGCAGCAGGAACGGGCGTAGCGGCGCACGGAGTCGGCGTGCCGCCGGTACAGCTCCTCGTACGCGCTGTCCTGGCCGCCGCGCACCCGGGCGACCAACTCGGCGTCGGCGAGCGCGGCTTCGGCTTCCGCCTCCGCCTCGGACGGGGCGGGGTGCGGCGCCGGACGCAGGTCGTCGTCCGCGGGCGCGGCCGGTTCCGGGATGCCGGGCGCCGTTTCCGGCCGCGCCACCGGATCACGCTGCCCCGGCACCCTCCGCGAGGGCAGCCCCTCACCGGCTTCCGGGCCCGCAGCGGCCTGACCCGAGTCCCCGTTAGCCTCATCCACCGCGCAAGCGTGACACAGCCCCCCGACCCTGGGCGCGCCGATCGACGGGAACCACCCGTCCGTGAACCAGATCGTTCACGGATCCTCCACGTTCACCCGAACGAGCAGTGCCCCGGCCGCCGTTGAGCCGCTGCGGGCGGCCGGTTGGCCGGGCGCGGGGCCGGCGTTCTGTGGCCTGGCAGGCCAGCGGGTCTGTAAGGCCGGGTCAGCGATCACGGCGGCCGGTGTACGGCCGCGGCGGGCGCGGCCTGGACGGGCGTGTGGCGGCTGTTGTGTGGCCTGGCGGGCCCGTGGCCTGCCCAGGCTGGGCCGACGCCGACGGCGGCCGGTGTGCGCCCGCCGTGCGGACCCTGGCGCCGCGGCCCGGATGGGCGTGGGGCGGCCGTTGTGTGGTCTGGCGGCCTCGCGATTCCGCCGGGCCGGGTTGGCGATCACGGCGGCCGGTGTACGGCCGCAGCGTGCGCGGCCTGGGCGGGCGCGGGACTGGCGTTCGGCAGGCCTGCGGGTCTGCCGGGCTGGGCCCACGCCGACCGGGGCCGGTGTGCGGGCCGCCGTGCAGACCCCAGCGTCGCGGTCTGGGCGGCGTGGGGCGGGTGTTGTGTGGCCTGGCGGGCCGACGAGTCTGCGCCGGGCCGACGCCGTCAGGCGCCGGTGTACGGCCGCCCTGCGGGCCCCGCACCGGGCCCGTTCGTCGGTCGACCGGGGCCGGTCGCTCGGCCGTCGGCCCTGCCCCCGCCCCCGGCGTGAGTCGCCGGCCCGGTCCGGGGCCGGCGGCTCACCAGGTCACCGGGCCTCCAGGCCAGGCCCCGGCCCCACCCCCTCAGCCGCCGGTCAGGGTTGCACCGTTCCGTTTCCCGCCGGCTCGACCGCCTCGCGGTCCGCCGGGCGTTCGCCCGGGCGGGAGCGGAGGCCCTCGAGGAGGATGTCCAGCAAACGGGCCGAGGCTGCGGCCTGTTGGGCCGGGTCGGGGAGGGCGGGGGCGGCTGTCGCGATCACCAGGAGGACGTCGGCGATCGACACGTCGACGCGCAACTCGCCTGCCTCGCGGGCGCGTTCCACCAGCTGGCCGACCACGTCGAGCAGTGTCCTGATCCCGTCGTCGCCCTCCGGCTCCTCGTCCTCGGCCCGGTCGCCCGGGTCCGTGGACCTCGCCGCGTCCGCCGCCTGCTCGATGTCCTCCCGGCCGGTGTGGTCGGGGCGTTCGGCCGCATCACCCTGCTCCGCCTGCTCGTACGGTCCGGGCGCCGCGCCCGCGCCCGGCAGCGGATTGCGCTGCTGCGGCACCCGCAGCGGATCGCCGCCCGGTGCGCCGGGGTAGTCGGCCCCGCCGCCGGCCGGCCGCACCCGCAGCACCTGCGGCGGAAGCAGCCGCCCCGCGCCGGAGGCGACCGACGTGCGCAGGAAGCGGGCGAGCGCCGACCACGCCTCGTTCTCCTGGCCGAGCGCGCTGCGCGCCTGCTCGGTCAGCCGCGCGGTCTCCTCCTGCGCGATCCGCCTGACCAGTACGTCCTTGCTGGGGAAGCGCCGGTAGACGGTGCCGACGCCGACCCGCGCGCGCCGCGCCACGTCCTCCATCGGCGCGCCGTAACCCAGCTCGCCGAACACTTCCCTCGCCGCCCGCAGCACGTGTTCCAGGTTGCGCTGCGCGTCCACCCGCAACGGGGCCGCCCGGCCCGCCCCGCCGACCCCTTCCGAAGCCGTCGCTGTCGCCCACTGTGAGTCCTGAATGTGCATATTAGTATCCCCCGGAAATTGAATGTCTCCCCCCGGAGACTCCCCACCCGTAACGATCTACAGGGTTCGTGTTTCGCGCACACCCGCGTGCGCACTACTACGAGATACGAACATAGTTGAGGCCGGGTCAAGAAAAAAGAGGGCCGGATGACGGTAACGCGCAAGCGATCCCGTGCAACCTCTGCCGACTACTTCACGCCGTGCCGACTTTGCCCGCTGATGCGTGCCCTCTGACCCGCAGGAACGCCGATTTCCTGGAATCGTGCCGTCCGCCCTGTGGACAACGGCGCTGATCCATTGCGTCATGGACCAATGACCGACTCGCGCACGACCAGGGCACTGCCGCCGCGCATTCTCGTGGTGGGCGGAGGCTACGTTGGCATGTACGCGGCCCTCCGGCTGCAGCGCAAGCTGCGGCTGAAGCGGGGCGAGGCCGAGATCGTGGTGGTCGAGCCGCAGGCGTACATGACCTACCAGCCGTTCCTGCCCGAGGCCGCGGCCGGCTCGATCTCGCCCCGGCACGTGGTGGTGCCGCTGCGCCGGGTGCTGCACGACTGCCGGATCATCGTCGGCGAGGCGCAGCGCATCGACCACGGCAAGCGGGTGGCCACCATCGCCACCCTCGCCACCGAGCAGGAGGGCGACAGCGCGCTGGAGATCCCGTACGACCAGCTGGTGATCGCACCGGGCTCGGTCTCGCGCACCCTGCCGATCCCCGGCCTGGCCGAGCACGGCTTCGGCTTCAAGACCGTCGAGGAGGCGATCGGGCTGCGCAACCACGTACTGGAGCAGCTCGACATCGCCTCCTCCACCCGGGACGCGGCCGTCCGCGAGGCCGCGCTGACCTTCGTCTTCGTCGGCGGCGGCTACGCGGGCGTCGAGGCGCTCGGCGAGCTGGAGAACATGGCGCGTTACGCGGTGCGGTACTACCACAACGTGCGGGCCGACGACATGAAGTGGGTCCTGGTGGAGGCCACCGGGCGGATCCTGCCCGAGGTCGGCGAGGAGATGGGCCGGTACGCGATCCGCGAACTGCGCGGGCGCAACGTCGACATCAGGCTCGACACCCGGCTGGACTCCTGCGAGAACCGGGTGGCCGTGCTCTCCGACGGCTCCCGGCTGCCCACCAGGACGCTGGTCTGGACGGCCGGCGTCAAACCGGCCCCGGTGCTGCCCGACACCGGGCTGCCGCTGACCGCGCGCGGCCGGCTGCGCGCGGAGGCCACCTTGGCGGTGGCCGGCACGCCTGGCGCGTGGGCGGCGGGCGACGCGGCGGCCGTCCCCGACCTCACCGCCGAGGCCCCGGGCACCGAGTGCGCGCCCAACGCCCAGCACGCCGTCCGGCAGGCGAAGGTCCTTGCCGACAACGTGATCGCCACCCTGCGCGGCCGGCCGCTGACCGAATACCGGCACAAGTACGCCGGATCGGTCGCCTCGCTGGGATTGCACGAGGGCGTCGCGCACGTCTACGGCCGGAAGTTCAAGGGCTACCCGGCCTGGCTGATGCACCGTGCCTACCACCTCAGCCGGGTGCCGACGTTCAACCGGAAGGCCAAGGTGCTGGCGGAATGGGTGCTGGCGGGCCTGTTCAAGCGGGAGATCGTGTCGCTCGGGTCGCTGGAGCACCCGCGCGCCGAGTTCGAGCTCGCGGCGGGCGGGGAGGGCCCCGACCGGCGCCCGGGAGGCGGGACGGACGAGGGCCCGGGCCGCGGTCCGGGCGGGGTGTGACGGCGGACGGACGCTTCCGGAGCCGTCGTCGGATCGCCGGGCCGGCCCGGTCGCGCCGGCCGTCGACCACCGAATCGTGCGACGGGCCGTTCCCGGTGCGATCCGATCGGGTGGAAACCGACCGACCCGAACTCGTCCTGATTGACCCGTTCTTGACCGGGTCATCCGACCTCTACGGGTCAATCTGACCCGCCGTGGCCGCCGCGCGATTCCCCCGGAGGCCGCGAGTCGGCCACACTGGACGGGTGACCACGCGTGCGCCAGCACCTGCAAAGAGTGACAAATACGAGGAATCGGACGTTTGAACCTTACGCGTTGGAGCGCCCGGCTCCCCGGACTGCCCGGAACCCAGCGACGCGGTGCCGTCCCTGCGGCCCGCGGCAAATCCGGCGATCCCGCGTCGCCGCCGGCCACGGCCGCCGCCGCCAGGACCGCGGGCGCCCGGACCACCGCCGCCCCCGGCACCGACGGCGAGGCCAGGCCGGAGAGCGCGGCCCCGCCGAGCCCGGCCGACGGCACGGCACCGTCCGCCGCATCGGTGGCACCCGCCGGGGCCGCGGCGGCCGCCACGGCAACGGCCACGTCGGCCACCCCGTCCATCCCCGCCGTCCTCAGCCAGCTCCCGGCGCTGATCGCCGTCACCCGCGGGCCGGCCCACCGGGTCAGCTTCGTCAATGACGCGTACGTCGCCGTCTTCGGCCCGCGCGACACCGGCGGGCCGGCCGGCGAAGCGCTGCCGGAACTCGACGAGCTCGGGCTGCTGCCGCTGATGGACCAGGTCCACCGCAGCGGCAAGCCGCGCACCGTCAAGGCCCGCAAGGTCACCCCGGACGCCGCCGCCGCGCTCACCCGGCAGGGCTACTTCACGTTCACCTGCACCCCGATCAGGGCCGACGACCCCGACCCCGAACGCCGCGGGGTCCTGGTCTTCGCCGCCGACGTCACCGACCAGGTGCAGTCGGCCGAACGCCTCCGGGAGAGTGAACGCCGGCTGCACGAGACCGCCGTCACCCTCCAGCGCAGCCTGCTCCCGCAGGAGCTCGAACAGCCCGACGACCTCAGGGTCGCCGCCACCTACCAGCCCGGCGGCACCGACGCGGCCGTCGGCGGCGACTGGTACGACGTCATCACCCTCGGCGCCGGCCGTACCGCCCTGGTCATCGGCGACGTGATGGGCCGCGGGGTGCGGGCCGCCGCCGTCATGGGCCAGCTCCGTACGGCGGTACGCGCCTACGCCCGGCTCGACCTGCCGCCGCACGAGGTCATCCAGCTGCTCGACGGGCTGGCGTCCGAGATCGACGCCACCCAGATCGCCACCTGCCTCTACGCCGTGCACGACCCGAGCGAGGGCCGGCTCTCCTACGCCAGCGCCGGCCACCTGCCGATCCTCACCCGTGACGCGGACGGCACCGTACGGCGCACCGACGAGCCGACCGGGCCGCCGCTCGGCACCGGCGGCTGGGTGCACTCCACCGCGACCATCCCGCTCGGCCCCGGCGGCACCGCCGTGCTCTACACCGACGGCCTGATCGAACGCCGCGGCGAGGACATCGACGACGGCGTCACCGCGCTCATGCGGGCGCTGGCCGGCGCGACCGGGGCGCCGCAGGTGGTCTGCGACCGGCTGATGCGGGCGCTCGGGGTCACCTCGGAGCACGACGACGACGTGGCCGTGCTCGTCCTCCAGTACCCCGAGCACACCGGGGCGGACGCCGAACTCTTCCGCAACGCCTCGCTCGAACTCCTCGGCGGCATCGAGGCGGCGCCGCGCGCCCGCGCCTTCGCCTCAGGGGTGCTCGCGTCGTGGCGCTTCCCCGTCGAACTGCACGACCTCGGGGTGCTCGCGGCCAGCGAGCTGGTGGCGAACTCGCTGAAGCACGGGACGCCGCCCATGCGGTTGCGGCTCCGCCGCACGGATCGCCGCCTCATCATCGAGGTGACGGACGGCGACGACCACCTCCCGCGGCGCCGCCGCGCCGACCCCGGCGACGAGGCCGGCCGCGGCATCTCGATCATCGCGACGGTCGCCTCCGCGTGGGGCTCCCGGCGGACGCCGGGCGGCGGCAAGGCCGTCTGGTGCGAATTCGCCCTCCCGGCGGGTCCCTGACTTCCGGGCCCCCGGCCCGGGCCCGCCGCAACGGGCCCGCGCCCGGTGGTCAGGCGCGGGCCCGTCGTGGCTGGTCGCGCAGTTCCCCGCGCCCCTGACGGGGCGCCCCTTGCCGGGGCTAGTGGACCGGGGCGGCTGGGGTTTCGGTGGTTGGGCGGGAGCCGGTCACGATGCGGCTCGGGTGGTGGGGGCTGTCCTGGCCGGGGGTGAGGTGGCGGGCCAGGCGGAGGGCCATCGCCGAGACGGCCAGCGAGCTGGCCACCAGCAACCCGATGTACGCGCCGTACGCGCCGGCCGCCGCCATCACGCCGCCCACCGCGGGCCCGAGCGCCAGCGCGAGCTGCTTCACCAGCGCGAAAGCCGAGTTGTACTGCCCCACCATCCGCGCTGGCGCCAGGTCAGCCACCAGCGGCGCCACGGTCGGCGCGAGCATCGCCTCGCCCAGTCCGAAGAGCGCGTACGTCGCGATGATCGCGCCGACGGCCACGGCGTGACTGCCGTGCACCAGGCCGGACGCCCCCGCGACCAGCCACGCCACCGTCCACACCACGCCGACCGCGGCGATCACCCTGCTGCGCCGCCGCGTCTCGGTCAGCCGGAGCACCACGAACTGCGCCAGCACGATGACCGCCGTGTTCGCGGCCAGCGCCACACCGAGCGTGGCCGGCGAGATCCGGGTGACCTCGACCGCGAAGGCCGAGAGGCCCGACTCGAACTGCCCGTAGCAGGCGAAGAACATCACGAAGCCGAGCGCGCAGACCATCACCAGCGAACGGTCCCCGGCCAGCACCCGCCAGCCGCCCGCCGTCCGTCCCTCCGGAAGCGCCGCCTGGTCCGCGCGGGTCACGTGCGGGGCGTGCGGCAGCCGGACGGTGGAGATCACCGCGCCGAGCACCAGGAACATCGCCGCCTCGATCGCGAACAGCCGGATGAACGACGACGGATGCGCCGTGTCCACGATCAGCCCGCCGATCAGCCCGCCGACCCCGAGTCCGAGGTTCGTCAGGAAGAACTGCCCGGCGAACGCCCGGGACCTGGTCGCCGCCGTGGAGCACCACACGATCATCGTGGCCAGCGCCGGCTGCACCACGGAGAAGCCCGCGCCGAGCGCACCCGCCGCCACGATCACCACCGGCTCGCTGCCGGAAAGCCCGAGGCCGAGCGACCCGGCCGCTGCCAGCACGGTGCCGGCCACCGCGACCGGCACCGGCCCGCGCCGGTCGATGATCCGACCGGTGAAGGGCAGCACGAAGAGCGCGGCGACAGCGAACGTCGCGAGCACCACACCCGCGGTGCCCGCGCCGAGCCCCCGCACCTGCGACACGTAGACGAACGTGAACGGCACGGTGAAGCCGTTGCCGAACGCGCTCAGTGCGCTGCCCAACTGGATCCGGCGCAGTGCTGCGCCCATGGCGGTGGTCACACTCACCCCTCTAGGTACGAGTCTTCGAGGTGAAGACTTCAGAGTTAAAGTTCGAAGCTAAAGGCTACATACCGAAGGGCTTTAGTGCAACGCTCTTTCGTGTCATACTCGGGGGATGACCGCAGCCGCAGGTTCCGCGGGCGCCCCGCAGGAGCTTGACCTCGACGCTCAGATCGCCGCCTACCAGCGCGAGTTTCCTGAGGTCGACCCGCAGACAGAGAAGGTCGTCACCGC